>NZ_CP192011.1:0-4800000 GCF_050948385.1 Actinomadura formosensis | reverse complement strand
GCAGGGCCTCCGGTAGCGTCCGCCGCCCGGGCAATTGTCCAGAATGAGAGAATTGGACAATCGTTGTCATGGGCGGGTCAACATGTGTGCAGAAAATCCCCTCTGCAGGTAGGAAGTGCGGGCCACGGGTATCGCCGCCTACGAAAATCACGGGTACCGCCGCCAACGAAAGTTGTGCGCCTGCCCACCTGCTCGAAAGGGGATCACATGACCACGACGGCAGAGCAAGCCGCACCTGCCGAGACCACCGAGAGCGAAGAACGGGCATTCGAGGCGCTGATGCTCGCCGCGCTCACGTCCCGCCGTGAGCAGCGCGGCGAGAGCATCGTCGAGCATCCGCTTCTTCTCGCCGCGCTGATGCGGCGCCGGGAGGAGGGGGAGAGCATCGTGGAGCACCCGCTCCTCCTCGCGGCGCTGGCGCGCCGCCGTGAGCAGCGCGGCGAGAGCATCATCGAGCACCCGCTCCTCCTCGCGGCGCTGATGCGCCGCCGTGAGAACCGGGGCGAGTCCATCGTCGAGCATCCGCTTCTTCTCGCCGCGCTGATGCGGCGCCGGGAGGAGGGGGAGAGCATCGTGGAGCACCCGCTCCTCCTCGCGGCGCTGGCGCGCCGCCGTGAGAACCGGGGCGAGTCCATCGTCGAGCATCCGCTTCTCCTCGCCGCGCTCGCGGGGCGGTAACGCCGATTTCCGGACCGCAGAGAAGACGCCCCCAGTTGCCGGAAGGAAAGCGGCAACTGGGGGACGGTTCAATTCGACAGTAGAGGAGCAATTCATGGCGGCGCAGGAATCCGGTGAGCCGACCGGCCATGACTCGACAGAATCGCTGATCGACGATTTGATCCGCGACATACTCAATGACGCCGCCCATGCCGGGAAGACCCGGGCGGGCGCCGGGGAGCCGATGGCGAGCCTGATCGAAAGGACGCTCATGTCGGCGGGAACCGCCGCACCGCGGTCCTCGGGGCTCGAACGGCTCCTGCTCGCCCAGGTTCTGGCGTCCTCGCTGGCCGACGCCCTCGCGCCCGCGCTGGCGGAGGCCCTGACTCCCGAGATCCTGAAGGCCCTGGAGCAGCACGGGTCCGCGGGACGGGGCGGCCGGGAGACGGCGTCGGCGGGCGGCCCGGCCAGGGGGCGGAAGAAGACGTGAAACCCCGCCTCTAGACGCCCTCGGCCGACAGCAGCCGCCAGACGTGGGTGATGGACGCGGCGGACGTGCCGAGCCCGCGTCCCGAGTACGTCCATTGCCCACGCAGGCGCCACGGGCGTCCGGCACCGTCCTGGACGAAGACCTGCAGCGGGAAGCAGGCGTCGTGCGCGCGGATGACGCCGGCCGGATCCACCGAGGGGGAGAGCCGGGGCTCGCCCTCGCACCGCACGCCCATGACGGACGTGCGCGGGTCCTGGCGCAGGAGCCCCTGCGTCAGGTCGTACACGAGTACGGACACGTAGTCGGGGCCCAGCCACCTGAGGTCGGGGACCGTCTCGGGAGGGGGGAACCCGTGCAGTTCTGGACCGCCGGTCACACGCGGCACCGTAGCGCCCGCGTCACCTGCCCGTCACTACCTTCCCGGCGGGATATTCGCCCGGAGGGGAATCACCCGCCGCCGCGGCACGCCGACGTCATGGCCTCCCAGCGGGCCAGCTTGACCCGCTCGCCGCGCTCCAGGGTGCGGGCGAGGGCGATTTCGGCGGCGTCGAGGTTGAGCCAGTCGGCGTAGGTGACGACGGGCAGCCCCCGCGACTCCAGCAGCTCCTCGATGGTGCGCTTCGGCGCCGGCCGCGTCCCGGCGAGGTCCTCCAGGAGGTTGCGGACGGTCTCGGCGGCGTCCGACTTGTTGGTGCCGACGACACCGGACGGCCCGCGCTTGACCCAGCCGGCGACGTATTCGCGGGGCACGGGTGCGCCGTCCGGCCCGAGGACGCGGCCGCCGTCGTTCGGGACGATGCGGGAGCGCTCGTCGAACGGCACCCCGTCCAGCGGAACGCTCTGGTAGCCGACCGACCGCAGCACCATCCCGACGGGAAGCGTCTCGTACTCGCCGGTTCCGGTGACGCGGCCCGACCCGTCCGGCCGGGTCTTCTCCAGCCTGAGCCCCTCGACGCGGCCGGTGCCGAGGATCTCGGCGGGCGCGCGCCAGAACCGCACGTCGATGTGCCGGGCCCGGCCGGGCGCCGGCTCGCCCGTCCAGGCGCTCAGGGCCTTGATGTTCCCGCGCACGTGGCGGTCGCTTTCGGCGAGCGCGGCGCTCGCCGGGTCGAGGTCCATGTCCGCGGGGCTGACGTGGATGCTCGCGTTGGGCAGCTCGCCCAGCTCGCGGGCCTCCTTGGTGGTGAACTTCGCCTGCGCCGGGCCGCGCCGCCCGATCATGTGGATGCGCTCGACCCTGCTGCGCGACAGTGCCTCGATGACCTGCTCGGGCACGTCGGTGTCGCGCAGCTCGGCGGCGGTCTTGGCGAGGATGCGGACGACGTCGACGGCGACGTTCCCGACGCCGACCACCGCGACCTCCTCGACCGACAGGTCGAACTCGTGGTCGGCGGCGTCGGGGTGCCCGCAGTACCAGTTGACGAAGTCGGTGGCGGCGATGCTGCCGGGCAGGTCCTCGCCGGGGATCCGCATGTGCCGGTCGACCATCGCGCCGGTCGCGTAGATGACGGCGTCGTAGCAGTCGAGCAGGTCGGCGCGGGTGAGGTCGCGACCCAGCTCGACGCAGCCGAAGAAGCGGACGGCCGGGTCCTCCAGTACTCGCTGCAGATACCGGGCGATCGACTTGATCGACGTGTGGTCGGGCGCGACCCCGTAGCGGACCAGTCCGTACGGCGTCGGCAGCCGGTCGAACACGTCCACCCGGACGTTACCGCCCGTCTGCTTGACGAGGGCCTCGGCGGCGTAGATCCCCGCCGGGCCGGAGCCGATCACCGCAACGAGCGCTGGAGAAGCCATGCGGGTCATTGTGCCTACCCGGCGGGTGAAAGAACACCGCGGGTCCCATCACGGGTCAGGACTTCACCGAGACCGCCTCCGCGCCGCGCACCCGGCTGTGCCGGTAGCCGTAGAAGCCGTAGAAGACGATGCCGACGACCATCCAGGCGAGGAACCGCAGCCATGTCTCCACCGGCAGGTTGATCATCACGAACAGGCAGGCCAGCACGGACAGGATCGGGGTGAGCGGCACCCACGGCGTGCGGAACGCGCGGGGCAGGTCCGGGCGGGTGCGGCGCAGGATCACCACCGCGATCGAGACGACGAGGAACGCGAACAGCGTCCCGATGTTGACCAGCTCCGCCAGTTCGGCCAGCGGGATGAACCCGGCGAGGACGGCGACGATGACGCCCATGATGACGGTCGCGCGGTACGGGGTGCCGAAGCGCGGGTGGACGGCCGAGAGCCAGCCGGGCATCAGGCCGTCCCGGCTCATCGCGAAGAAGATGCGGCTCTGCCCGAGCAGCAGGATCAGCACGACGGTGGTGAGGCCGATCACCGCGCCGACGCTGATGATGGTGGCGAAGACCGGGTGGCCGACGGACTTGAACGCGTCCGCGAGCGGCGCCTCGATGCTCAGCTTCTTGTAGTTCTGCATTCCGGCGACGACGGTGGACACGGCGGCGTACAGGACGGCCGTGACGAGGAGGGAGCCGATGAGCCCGATCGGCAGGTCCCGCTGCGGGCGGCGGGCCTCCTCGGCGGCGGTGGCGACGATGTCGAAACCGATGTAGGCGAAGAAGACGATCGCGATGGCGGCGAAGATGCCGAGCCAGCCGAAGCTGACCGGCGTGATCCCGAACAGCTCCTGCATCAGCGGCGCCTTGAGGCCGGAGACCTCCGGCGTCGACTGGGCGGGCGGGATGAACGGCTTGTAGTTGGCGCCGTCGATGAAGAACAGCCCGGCGAAGATCACCAGCAGCACGATGGACACCTTGATGCCGACGACCACCGCGTTCACCCGCGAGGAGACCTTGATGCCGAGGACGAGCAGCGCGGTGACCAGCAGCACCAGGCAGATGGCCGGGACGTTGACCGTCCCGCCCTCGCCCGGCGGGGCGGCGATCGAGGCGGGCAGGGTGATCCCCATGTCGTCCAGCAGCGAGGCGAAGTAACCGGACCAGCCGACCGCGACCACCGCCGCGCCGAGGGCCATCTCCAGGATGAGGTCCCAGCCGATGATCCAGGCCGGGAGTTCGCCGAGCGTCGCGTAGGAGAAGGTGTAGGCCGATCCGGCGACGGGGACGGTGGAGGCGAACTCGGCGTAGCACAGCGCCGCGAGCCCGCACACGACGGCGGCGAGGATGAACGACAGCGCGACCGCGGGCCCGGCCTTCTCCTTGGCGACCTGCCCGGTGAGCACGAAGATGCCGGTCCCGATGATGACGCCGATGCCGAAGACGGTCAGGTCCAGCGCCGACAGGTCGCGTCGGAGCCGGTGCGCCGGCTGCTCGGTGTCCCGGATCGACTGCTCGACCGACTTCGTGCGCAGCAGGTTCATCCTCGGCGCCCTTCCGCATCCCATCGTGCTCGTCGCGTTTTCCCGGCGTATGCCCAGATATGCGCGACTTATGATCAGCGGCCCCGTGAATATGCTCTGACCTGCGGAAAAATTGGCAAAGAGGCGTTCCGAACGCGGCTCGGAACGCCTCTTTCGCCGGGAGCGGCCGGGATCAGGCGGGGAGGGAGGCGACCCCCGGCGCCAGGAAGCGGCGGCCGGTCGCCCGCTCGGCGACGCCCGACCTGTCCAGGTACGGGGTGATGCCGCCGAGGTGGAACGGCCAGCCGGCGCCGAGGATCATGCACAGGTCGATGTCCTGCGGTGCGGCGACGACGCCCTCGTCCAGCATGATGCGGATCTCCTCGGCGAGCGCGGTGAGCGCCCGGTCGAGGACCTGCTGCTCGGTGGACGGGCTCGTCCCGCCCGCGAAGATCTGCACGACCTCCGGGTCGAGGGAGAAGTCGGGCAGGTACACGCCGGACTTGCCGGCCGCCACCATCTTCGCGAGGTTGTCCGACAGCGGGAACCGGTCCGGGAACGCCTCGTGCAGGGTCTCGTTGACGTGCAGCGCGATCGCCGGGCCGACCAGGCCCATCAGCACGAACGGCGGCATCGGCAGCCCGAGCGGCGCGGCGGCCCGCTCGGCGACCTCGATCGGGGTGCCCTCGTCGACCGTCTTGACGATCTCGGCGAGCAGGCGCAGCAGGACCCGGTTGACGACGAACGCCGGGGCGTCCTTCACCAGCACGCACGACTTCTTCAGCGCCCTGCCGGTCGCGAACGCGGTGGCGAGCGCGGCGTCGCCGGTCTGCTCGCCCCGGACGATCTCCAGCAGCGGCAGCACCGCGACCGGGTTGAAGAAGTGGAAGCCGACGACGCGTTCGGGGTGCTCGAGCCCGGACGCCATCTCGCCGACCGACAGCGAGGAGGTGTTGGTCGCGAGGACGCACTCGGCCGAGACGTACTCCTCGACCTCGGCGAACACCTTCTTCTTGACCGACATCTCCTCGAACACGGCCTCGATGACGAAGTCGGCGTCGGCGAAGGCGTCCTTGGTGAGCGAGCCGGAGATGAGCGACTTGAGGCGGTTCGCCTTGTCCGGGGAGAGGCGTCCCTTGCCGAGCAGCTTGTCGATCTCGCCGTGCGCGTAACCGACGCCCTTGTCCAGGCGTTCCTGGTCGAGGTCGGTCAGCACGACCGGGACCTCCAGACGGCGCGCGAACAGCAGTGCGAGCTGCGAGGCCATCAGGCCCGCGCCGACGACGCCGACCTTGGTGACCTTGCGGGCGAGGGCCTTGTCCGGTGCGCCGGCCGGCTTCTTCGCGCGCTTCTGGGTGAGGTCGAACGCGTAGAGGCCGGCGCGCAGCTCGTCGCTCATGATGAGGGAGCACAGCGCTTCGTCTTCGGCGGCGAAGCCCTCGTCGCGGGAGCGGTCCTTGGCGGCGGCGACCAGGTCGAGCGCCTTCACATAGGACGGGGCCGCGCCGTGCAGCTTGCCGTCCACGTTCCAGCGGGCCGCCGCGACCGCGTCGTCCCACGCCTTGCCCCTGTCCACCTCGGGACGCCGGACGGTGATCTCGCCCTTCAGGACGCGGGCCGTCCAGGCGAGCGACTCCTCCAGGAAGTCGGCCGAGTCGAAGATCGCGTCGGCGATGCCCAGCTCGTACGCCTGCGCGCCCTTCAGCATCCGGTTCTGCGCGAGGGGGTTGTCGATGATGACCTTGAGCGCCCTCTCCGCACCGATCAGGTTCGGCAGCAGGTACGTCCCGCCCCAGCCCGGTACCAGGCCGAGGAACGTCTCGGGCAGCGCGAACGCCGGGACGCCGGAGGAGATCGTCCGGTAGGCGCAGTGCAGGCCGATCTCGACGCCGCCGCCCATCGCCGCGCCGTTGTAGTAGGCGAAGGACGGCACGGCCAGCTCGCCCAGCCGCCGGAACACGTCGTGACCGAGCTTGCCGATGGCCGCCGCGTCCTCGCGGCCCGTGATGAGCGGAACGCCCTTGAGGTCGGCGCCCACGGCGAAGATGAACGGCTTGCCGGTGACGCCGACGGCCACGATGTCGTCGCGTCCGGCGACGGTGTCGATGGCGGCGTTCAGCTCGGCGAGGCCGTTCGGGCCGAAGGTGTTCGGCTTGGTGTGGTCGAAGCCGTTGTCCAGGGTGATGAGCGCGAGCGTGCCCGCGCCGTAGGGCAGTGTCACGTCGCGGACGCGTGCGTGCGTGACGACCTCGCCCGCGAAGACTTCTCCAAGGCTGGTCACTTCGTGCCCTCCCAGTTCGCGTTCTCCCAGAGAACGGTTCCGCCCATGCCCATGCCGATGCACATCGTGGTCAGCCCGTAGCGGACGTCCGCGTGCTCCTCGAACAGCCGGGACAGCTGGTTCATCAGCCGGACCCCGGACGAGGCGAGCGGGTGGCCGAGCGCGATCGCGCCGCCCCACGGGTTCACCCGCGCGTCGTCATCGGCGATCTTGAAGTGCTCCAGGAACGCGAGCACCTGCACGGCGAACGCCTCGTTGATCTCGATGAGGCCGATGTCGTCCATGGTCAGCGAGTTGCGGGCCAGCAGCTTCTCGGTCGCCGGGACCGGGCCGACGCCCATGACCTCCGGTTCCACGCCGGCGAAGGCGAAGTCGACGAGCCGCATCTTCGGGGTGAGACCGAGTTCGCGGGCGACGTCCTCGGCGGCGAGCAGGCAGGCGGTGGCGCCGTCGTTGAGCCCGGCGGCGTTCCCGGCGGTGACGTTGCCGTGCACGCGGAACGGCGTCTTCAGCGCGGCCAGGTCGTCCATCGTGGTGCCGGGACGCGGCGGCTCGTCCTCGGTGGCGAGGCCCCAGCCCTTTTCGGCGCCGCGGATCGCGGTCGGCACGAGATCCGGCTGGATCTTCCCGGCGGCGTAGGCGGCGGCGACCTTCTGCTGGCTGCGCACGGCGTAGGCGTCCGCGCGCTCCTTGGTGATGCTGGGGAACCGGTCGTGCAGGTTCTCCGCGGTCGAGCCCATCACCAGCGCGGACGGGTCGACGAGCTTGTCGGCGAGGAACCGCGGGTTCGGGTCGACGCCCTCGCCCATCGGGTGCCGTCCCATGTGCTCGACGCCGCCGGCGATGGCGACGTCGTAGGAGCCGAACGAGATGCCGGCGCCGGTCGCGGTGACGGCGGTCATCGCCCCCGCGCACATCCGGTCGACGGCGTAGCCGGGGACGCTCTTCGGCAGCCCGGCCAGCACGGCGGCGGACCGCCCGATGGTCAGGCCCTGGTCGCCGGTCTGCGTGGTGGCGGCGATCGCGACCTCGTCCACCCGCTCGGGCGGCAGGGACGGGTTGCGGCGCATCAGCTCGCGGATCGCGCGGACGACCAGGTCGTCGGCGCGGGTCTCCGCGTACAGGCCCTTGGGGCCGGCCTTGCCGAATGGCGTGCGGACGCCGTCGACGAACACGACGTCGCGTGCGGTGCGAGGCACGGGATCGTCCTCCCTGCGATGGGCTCGATGAAAGATGTCGAGCCTCGTGCCGCGCCCGGCTGTAAAGGGCGGCACGAGTACCCGCGCCAACGATGCTACTTGTTGGTAACCCAGAACGCTACTCGTCAGTAACCACTGACGTGGAGGTGCCCTTGTTCGGCCGGGGACCTGTGGGTACCGTGATTCGGGAGGAGGCGGAGTGTGACGCACGCGAAGCCCGCGTACCGGCCGGGGATGCGCCGGCGGATCGGCCACATCCGCGACCTCACCGCGCTGCTGCTGCGAACCGGGCTGCTGTTCGACGGCGGGCCGCGCCGCCTCGTCCGGCAGATGGGCACGCTGCGGCGCTGGGGGACCACGCTCGCCGGGCTCGTCGCCTCGTCCGCCGCCCGCTCCCCGTCCCGGCCCGCGCTGATCGACGACGAGGGCGTGCTGACGTTCGCCGAACTGGACGAGCGAGCCGCCCGCCTCGCCGCCGGGCTGCCCCTGCACGGTCCCCGCCCGCGCGTCGGCGTCCTGTGCCGCAACCACCGGGGCATGGCGCTGACGCTCGTCGCCTGCTCACGGCGCGGTGCCGAGGTCGTCCTGCTCAACACCGGGTTCGGAGCGGGCCAGCTGCGCGCCGTGCTCGGCGAGCTGCGCCCCGCCGTCATCGTCATCGACGCCGAGTTCGCGCCGCTGCTCGCGAACGTCCCGCTCGCGCTGCGCCGGACCGTGCTGTGGGCCGACCGCCCGCCGCCCGCCGGGAACCCGTCCGCCGGGATGCCGCTCGCCGCCCCCGTACCCACCGCGACACTGCCGCCCCCGCCGCGTCCCCCCGTGGACGCGGCTCCCCGCCCGGCCGCCGGGACGGGACGCGGCATCGAGGAGATCATCGCCTCGGTGCCCGCGTCCGACGCCGTCGCCGGGCCGCCGCAGATCCAGAGCCGGACCATCATGCTCAGCTCCGGCACCACCGGGCGCCCCAAGGGCGCCCGCCGCCCGCCCCGGCCCGGCCTGTGGCCGCTCGCCTCGATGACGTCCCGGATCCCGCTGCGCGCCGGGCAGGCGATGATCGTCGAGGCGCCGCTGTTCCACACCTGGGGGTACGCCGCGCTGCAGATGGCGTGGGCGCTGCGGGCGCCGGTCGTGCTGCACCGCCGGTTCGACCCCGAGCAGACGCTGCGGGCCATCACCTCCCACCGCGCCGCCGCCGTGTTCGCCGTCCCGGTCATGTGCCAGCGCATCCTGGAACTGGCGCCCGAGGTCCGCGACCGCTACGACACGTCCGCGCTGCGGATCTTCGCGCTGAGCGGTGCCGCGCTGCCCGGCGACCTCGCCACCCGGTTCATGGACGCGTTCGGCGACCGGCTCTACAACGTGTACGGGTCCACCGAGGCGTCGTGGGTGTCCATCGCGACCCCGCACGACCTGCGGCTCGACCCGCGCACCGCCGGACGCCCGCCGCGCAACACCGCGCTGGCGATCCTCGGCGCCGACGGCCGCCGGCTGGGCCGATCCACCCGCGGCCAGATCTTCGCCGCGAACGAGCTGCTGTTCGAGGGGTACACGGCCGGTGAGCCGATGGAGGTCCGCGACGGGCTCCTCGCCACCGGCGACCTCGGCCACATCGACCATCGCGGGCTGCTGTTCGTGGAGGGCCGCAGCGACGGGATGGTGGTGTCCGGCGGCGAGAACATCGTCCCGCAGGACGTGGAGGACGCGCTGCTCCGGCTGCCGGAGGTCCGCGAAGCCGCGGTCACCGGCGTTCCCGACGACGCGTGGGGGCAGCGGCTCGCCGCCTACCTCGTCCTGCGGCCCGGTGCCCGGCTCGACGCGGACGCCGTCCGCGCGTACGTGCACGCGCAGGTCGCCCGGTACGCGGTGCCGCGCGACGTGCACTTCATCCCCGAGCTGCCGCGCAACGCGACCGGCAAGGTCGTGCACCGCTGGCTGACCGCGCGCCCCGGCCGGACGCCGCCGGAGGGGCATGTCGCCTGGCCGCCGCCGGGCGCCCCCCGGCCGGGCTAGGCCGCGAGCGCGGGCCGCTCCGCGAGCGGCAGCCGGACGGTGATCGACAGGCCGCCGTCCGCGCGCGGGACGGTCTCGATCGTGCCGCCGTGCGCGTCCACCACCGCCCGGACGATCGACAGGCCGAGTCCGGCGCCGTCCTTCGACCCCGTGCGGTCGGCGCGCAGCCGCCGGAACGGCTCGAAGATCGTCGCTATCTCGTAGCCGGGGACGGCGCGTCCGGTGTTGACGACCTGGAGGAACGCCGCGCCGTCCCGGGTGCCGGTGCGGACCCAGATCCGGCCGTCCCGCACGTTGTACTTCACGGCGTTCTCCACCAGGTTCACCGCGCAGCGCTCCAGCAGGACCGGATCGCCGGTCACCGCGGCCGGCGCGAGCTTCGCCTCGACGTCCACCGCCGCCTCCTCGACCAGGTCGTCCAGCTGGTCGAGCGCGGCGCGGACCACGTCCGGCAGCGCGGTGCCGACGCGGGTGCCGAGCCCCCGTTCGGACTTGGCGAGCAGCAGCAGGCCCTCGATGAGCCGCTCGTGGCGGGCGGTGTTGCCGAGCAGGACGTCCGCGAGCGCCTTGGTCTCCGGCGGGTTCTTCCGGCTCGCGAGCGCCACCTCCAGGACCGTCCGGTTGATGGTCAGCGGCGTGCGCAGCTCATGCGAGGCGTTCGCGACGAACCGCCGCTGGGCGTCGAACGCGCGGTTCAGCCGGTCCAGCATCCGGTCGAACGTGTCGGCCAGGTCCTTGATCTCGTCCTGCGGACCGTCGAGCGCGATCCGCTCGTGCAGGTTGCTCTCCGACAGCCGCCGCGCCGTCGCCGTCACCTTGTGCAGCGGACGCAGCATCCGCCCGGCGACCACGTACCCGATCCCCACCGCGAGGACGCCGAGCACCAGCATCGTCACCAGGGAACTCTGCAGAAGCTGCTCCAGCACGTCGTGCTTCTGCTCGACGAGCCGCCGGTCGGCGTCGGCCTTCAGCTCCAGCAGCCGGCCGACGTCGCCGTTGAGCGCCAGCGCCCGCAGCCGCGCGAGCGTCGTCGCGTCGACGCCGCCGCTGCTCACCGAGAGCCGGTCGTCCATCGTCCGGACGGTCAGCAGGTACGTCACCGCGACCAGCACCGCCGACGTGACGAGGAACAGCGACCCGTACACCAGGGTCAGCCGCGTCCTGACGCTCAGCCTCTTCACCGCGCCTCCAGCCGGTATCCCGAACCCGTCACCGTCTCGATCACGGGCGGCCCGCCCAGCTTGCGGCGCAGCGTCGCCATCGTCACCCGGACGATGTTGCTGAACGGGTCGATGTTCTCGTCCCACGCACGCTCCAGCAGCCGCTCGGCGCTCACCACGCCGCCCTCCGCCCGCATCAGCTCCTCCAGCACGGCGAACTCCTTGTTCGTCAGCCGCAGCTCCCGGCCGTCCCGCGCGACCCTGCGCCGATGGGGATCGAGCCTGATGCCGCGCCGCTCCAGCACGGGCGGCACCGGCGGCCCCGTCCTGCGCGCCAGCGCCCGCACCCGCGCGACCAGCTCGCTGAACACGAACGGCTTCGGCAGATAGTCGTCGGCGCCGAGCGACAGCCCGTCCACCCGATCGTCGACGTCGCCCGCCGCCGTCAGCATCAGGATGCGCCCGGAACCGCGCCGCTCCACCAGCTCACGGCACACGTCGTCGCCATGGACGGTCGGCAGGTCCCGGTCGAGGATCACCACGTCGTACTCGTTGTAGAACGCCCGCTCCAGCGCATCGTCACCGTCGTACACCACGTCGACGGCCATGGCCTCGTCGCGGAGCCCCTCGGCGATGGTGTCGGCGAGCACCCGCTCGTCCTCGACGATCAGAACACGCATGCCTCCGAGCATGACGCGCCGGACGTTAAACCCCGATAAGCACCACCCCACCGAACCCGTCTAATGCGGGTTTAACCCTTGGGGCGGTCTCATGGCTTTTCGCTGGGGCGGGTGGTCTCGGCGGAGAGGACGAGATGGGAATGCGCATGTGGGGTGCCGTGCTCGCGGTGCCGGTGGTCTTCGGGGTCGCGGCGTGCGGTGACGACGGCGGCGGGAGCGGGGTGGCGAGTGCCGGCGGGGCGGCGAAGGTGTCGGCGTCGGCGTCGCCCACCGGGTCGCTCTCGGCGGAGGACGCGCAGCTGAAGTTCGCGCAGTGCATGCGGGAGAACGGGGTGAACGTGCCCGATCCCGGCAGCGGGGGCGCCAGGGCGCGGCGGCTGGGCGAGGGGACCGACCGGGCGAAGCTGCAGGCGGCGCTGGAGAAGTGCAAGCAGTGGCTTCAGGCGGGCGGGAGCCTGCCGGACCTGAAGGACCCGAAGGTCCGCGACCAGTACGTGAAGTTCGCGCAGTGCATGCGCGAGCACGGGGTGAACATTCCCGATCCCGGGCCGGACGGGCAGTTGACGATCCCCAAGGAGCGCGTCGACCAGGGCAAGACGGAGAAGGCGCGTGAGGCGTGCCGCGGCGACCTGCCGGGGTTCGGGCGGTGAGGCGGGTCGTGGCCGCGGGTGGTGCCGCCGTCGTGGTGGCGGCGGGCGGGGTGAGCGTCCTCGCCTGGACGGGGGACGGGGGCGAGGCGGAGGCCGGGCATGCGGCCCGGCTCGCCACCGCCGTGGTGAGCAGAGGCGACCTCGTCGACACCGAGAAGGTGGACGGGAGGCTCACCTACGACGACGTCCGTGAGGTGTGGACGGGGGCGTCCGGTGTCGTGACATGGGCGCCGGAGCAGGGCCGGACCGTCAGGCGGGGCGGAACGCTGCTGAGAGTGGCGGGCAGGCCGGTCACGCTGATGTACGGCGGCGGCCCGATGTACCGGACGCTGAAGAACGGCGACTCCGGCACGGACGTCCGGCAACTCGAAGACAACCTGCGGGCCCTCGGGTACGGGGGCATGACCGTGGACGGGGAGTTCACCGGCGCGACGGAGACCGCGGTCAGGGAGTGGCAGGACGACCGGGGCCTGCCCGAGACCGGCAGGGTCGACGCGAGCCAGGTCGTGTTCCTCGGCGGGGCCGTGCGGGTCAGGGACGTCAAGGCGCCCCAGGGGAGGCGCGTCGGCCGGGGGCAGCCCGTTCTCACCGTGGCCGGGACGAGGCGGGTCGTCCACGTCGACCTCGACGCGGACAAGCAGGACCTCGCGCAGAAGGGCGCCGAGGTCTCGGTGGAACTGCCCGGCGGCGCGACCGTCAAGGGGACGATCACCGGGGTCGGCGGTGTCGCGGAGCAGACCGGGGCCGGGCAGGACCGCAAGACCACCGTCGACGTCGACATCTCGATCGCCGGCGCCGGGACGGGGCGGCTGGACGAGGCGCCGGTCACCGTGGAAATGGAGAGCGAGCGCCGGGAGAACGTCCTGTCGGTGCCGGTGGAGGCACTGCTGGCGTTGCGGGAGGGCGGCTTCGGCGTCGAGGTCGTGGACGCCGCCGGCCGCCGCCTCCTCCCCGTGGAGACCGGTACGTTCGGCAGCGGACGCGTCGAGATCAGCGGGACCGGCGTCCGCGCGGGCATGAAGGTCGGGGTGCCCGCCGAATGAACACGCTGGGCATGGACGGGCAGGGCGCGAAGATCGTCGAGCTGTCCGGGGTGACCAAGGAGTACGCGGGCGGTGTCACGGCGCTGAAGGGCGTCGACCTGGGGATCGCGCCGGGGGAGCTGGTCGCGATCGTGGGGCCGTCCGGGTCGGGCAAGTCGACGCTCCTGCACATGATCGGGACGCTGGACCGGCCGACCGGCGGCAGCGTGCGCGTCGCCGGGCACGAGGTCGCCGGGCTCACCGACCGGGAACTGTCGGCGCTGCGGGCCCGGCATATCGGTTTCGTGTTCCAGCAGTTCCACCTGGCCGCCGGTGTCACCGCGCTCGACAACGTCGCCGACGGCCTCCTCTACGGCGGTGCCAGGCTGAAAGAGCGGCGGGAGCGGGCACGGGCGGCGCTCGAACGCGTCGGGCTCGGAAACCGGACCGGGCACCGCCCGCACCAGCTGTCCGGCGGCGAGCAGCAGCGGGTCGCGGTCGCGCGGGCCGTCGCCCGCGAACCGGACCTCCTGCTGGCGGACGAGCCCACCGGCAACCTCGACTCCGCCGCCGGCGCCGGGGTGCTGGCCCTGCTGGACGAGCTGAACCGCGCCGGCACCACCGTCGCGATCATCACGCACGACCTGGACGTCGCGGCGGGGGCGCCGCGCCGGGTCAGGGTCCGCGACGGGCTGATCGTCGCGGACGAGCGGGCGGAGGTGGCCGGCCGATGAGGGCCGCGCTCGCACCCGCGCGGCTCGGCGCGAACGACGTCCTGCGCGTCGGGCTCGGCGGCCTTCGGGCCCGTCCGGCCAGGGTCGTGCTGTCCGCGCTCGGCATCGCGATCGGGATCGCCACGATGGTCGCGGTCATCGGGATCTCCTCGTCCGGCAAGGAGGACCTGCTGCGGCGGCTCGACCGGCTCGGCACGAACCTGCTGACCGTGAAGCCGGGCGACACCCTGTTCGGGGAGAAGGCGGAGCTGCCGGAGTCGGCGCCGCAGATGGTGCGGCGGATCGGCCCGGTCACCGCCGTGGGCGCGACGGGGTCGGTGGAGGCGACCGTCCGCCGCACCGACAAGATCCCGGACGAGGTCACCCAGGGCATCGCCGTGCAGGCCGCCACGACCGAACTGCTCGGCACGCTCGACGTGCGGACGGCGAGCGGACGCTGGCTGAACGCCGGCACGGAACGCTATCCCGGTGTCGTGCTCGGCGCCGAGGCGGCGCGGCGGCTCGGCCTGGACCGGGCGGGCGGCCAGGTGTGGATCGGCGGCCGGTGGTTCGTCGTCCTCGGCGTGCTGCGGCCCGCCGAGCTGGCGCCGGAGATCGACCGCTCCGCCCTCGTCGGCTGGGACGCGGCCCGCCGCTACCTCGGCTTCGACGGGCACCCCACGACGGTCTACGAACGTTCCACGGACGCGTCCGTGGACGACGTCCGCGACGTCCTCGCCCGTACGGTCAGTCCCGAGCGCCCCGAGGAGGTGGAGGTCAGCCGCCCCTCGGACGCGCTGGAGGCCAAGGCCGCGGCGGCGGGCGCGTTCACCGGCCTGCTGCTCGGACTCGGCGCGGTCGCGCTGCTGGTCGGCGGGGTCGGTGTCGCGAACACGATGGTGATCTCGGTGCTGGAGCGGCGCCGCGAGATCGGGCTGCGCCGCTCGCTCGGCGCGACCCGCGGCCAGGTGCGGACGCAGTTCCTCGCCGAGTCGCTGCTGCTGTCGGCGTTCGGCGGCGCCGCCGGGACGGTGCTCGGCACCGCCGTCACCGCCGGGTTCGCGCTGTGGAAGGGGTGGCCGCCGGTCGTGCCGGTGTGGGCGCTCGGCGGTGCGCTCGCCGCGACCCTGGCGATCGGCACGGTCGCCGGCCTGTATCCGGCGATGCGGGCCGCGCGGCTGCCGCCGACGACGGCGCTGGCGTCGGCCTGACACTGGTCACGCTCCGCCGGGCCGGTGCATGATTGTGACGCCGACGACGTCCCGCCTGGGGGAGGTGGCTCAACAGCCATGCCGGTGCCACGCCCGCTACGTGAGCGCTGCCGGGAGTTCCTCGGAATAGACGGAGAGATCCGCTACATCTTCCCCGCGATGGCCTACGGCGGCGGCGCGGGCTTCGTCTTCGTCGTCACCGATGACCAGGTCGCGGTGGTCTCCACCGGTTCGCTGAGCCGCAGCACCCCGCAGAGCGTCTGGGGCAGCTACCCGCGCGGCACCCGGATCGGGCCGGTGGAGACCGGCACCGGCGCGTCGTTCGAGTTCGCCGGCGCCGTCTTCGAGGTGGACGACGAGTACGTCCCGGTCGTCAACGCGGCCGACGCCGAGATCTTCGCCCGCGACAGCCTTCCCCGCGACCCTCTGCCCGACCTTTAGGACGTCGCCGCGGGCTCGGTGGCCGTGGCGGTGGCGGGCTTGGGCGGCGCCGGGTTGCGCAGGAAGAAGAACATCACCGGCACCAGGTAGGCGGCCCACATGGCCAGCTGCAGCCAGGTGATCTGCGGGGTGACGTTCAGCACGCCCTGGAACACCGTCTGCATCCAGTCGCCCGCGCCGCCGAACTTGGCGAACAGCGCGTGCGGCTCCAGCGCGACGGAGTTCAGGCCGGGGAAGACCTCGGCCTCCTGCAGGTCGTGGAAGCCGTAGCCGAACACGCCCGCGGCGACGACGATGAGCGCGGCGCCCGTCCAGGTGAAGAACCGCTTCAGGTTGATCTTGAGGCCGCCGCGGTAGAGCAGGTAGCCGAGCGCGACGGCGACGGCGAGGCCGAGGAACGCGCCGATGATCGGCTCGGTGGAGCCGCCGGAGGAGTTGGAGATGTTCGTCCACAGGAACAGCGCGGTCTCCAGTCCCTCGCGTCCGACGGCGAGGAACGCGACGGCGGCGAGGGCGAGCGGCCCGACGCTGAGCGCGCCCTCCAGCTTGCCCTCCAGTTCCGCCTTCATGAAGCGGGCGGTCTTGCGCATCCAGAAGACCATCCAGGTGACGAGCCCCACCGCCAGGATCGACAGGACGCCGCCGAACAGCTCCTGCGTCTTGAACTGCATCTCCGAGGACGCGGCGCTCAGCGTGATGCCGAAGGTGACCGCGAGCGCGATGGCGGCGCCGATCCCCGCCCAGACGGGGAGCAGGGCCCGGCGGTTGCCGGTCTTCACCAGGTACGCGATCAGGATGCTCACGACCAGGGCGGCCTCAAGCCCCTCGCGCAGCCCGATGAGGAAGTTGCCCAGTAGCATCGCCGCACTCCTCCGAATGGCACAGACCTTTTAGGCAAAGCTAACCTAACCCAGTCTGCGTCCGCCGGTCGCCCCCCGGCAAGTGCGTCAGAGCCCGCCTTTGCTTTCGAGGCGGAGGAACGCCTTGGCGAGCGGCTGGGCGGTCAGCTCCACCTGCCAGGCGCGGGCCCCGAGCTCGCGCAGCGCGGCGCCGATCGCGGACGCCGACGGCTCCGGCGGCGGCGTCCAGGCCAGCCGGCGGACGTAGTCGGGCTGGACGAGGTTCTCCGACGGCATCGAGTGCTCGTCGGCGAGCGCGGCGACGACGGCGCGGGCGGCGGTGAGCCGCCTGGCGGCCTCCGGGTCGCGGTCGGCCCAGCGGTGCGCGGGCGGCGGCCCGTCCCCGGGCAGGCTGGGCTCCGGCAGCGCCCGGTCGGGCAGCTCGCGGGCGCGGGCGACGGCACGCAGCCACGCCGACTGGTGCCGGCGGGCGCCGCGGCCCCGCATCGTGGGCAGGGACTGCAGGTCGGCCGGGGTCTTCGGGGCCTTCTGCGCCAGCTCGATGATGGCCGCGTCCTGCAGCACCCGGCCGGGGGACAGGTCCCGCTCGCGGGCGATCCGGTCGCGGGTCTCCCACATCTCGCGGACGATGGCGAGCGCCCGCCGGTTCCGCACCCGGTGGATCCCGGAGGTGCGGCGCCACGGGTCGGGACGCGGCGGCTTCGGCGGCGTCGTCAGGATCGCGGAGAACTCCTCGAACGCCCACCCGAGCTTGCCCGCGGTCTCCAGCTCCTCCAGCAGGGCGTCGCGCAGCTCGACGAGGAGCTCGACGTCCAGCGCGGCGTAGCGGAGCCAGTCCTCGGGGAGGGGGCGCGTGGACCAGTCGGCCGCCGAGTACCCCTTCTCCAGCAGGAAGCCGAGCACGTTCTCGACCATGGAGCCGAGCCCGACCCGCGGATAGCCGAGCAGCCGCCCGGCCAGTTCGGTGTCGAACAGACGCCGCGGGGCGAGTCCGACCTCCGACAGGCACGGCAGGTCCTGGTTGGCGGCGTGCAGCACCATCTCGGCGTCGGCGAGTGCGGCGTCCAGCTCGGACAGGTCCGGGCAGGCGATCGGGTCGATCAGCGCGGTGCCGGCGCCCGCCCGGCGCAACTGGATCAGGTAGGCGCGCTGCCCGTACCGGTAGCCGGACGCGCGCTCGGCGTCGACCGCGACCGGGCCGGCGCCCGCGGCGAACGCCGCGATGACACGGTCCAACCCGGCGGTGTCGACGACCACGGGGGGGACGCCCTCGCGCGGCTCCAGCAGCGGGACGGCCGGGGGACCGGTGCCGGCCTCCGCGTCCGCCGGGCCCGGGAGCGTTCCGCCCGGCTCGGGAACGGTTCCGGGCCGCCCGCCGGCGGCCGTCTCCTCCGCACCGGTTCCCTCCTCGGGACCGGTGGTGCGCGTCTCGGGCATTCCCACTGTTTCCGTGTTCTCCCCCGCCGCCTCGGTCTCGGAAGCTGTGCTCACGCCCCCTACCGTACGTGGTTCAACCGCCCGCGCCGCCCGGCCGATCCGGCAGCGCGGCGACACCGGAGGGGGGCAGCCCGGCCGTGGTGCACATCATCTCGCACCAGGCGGCGACGTGGCCGGTGAGATCGTCGCCCGTCGGGGACCAGGAGGCGCGCAGTTCCAGCTCGGTGGTGGACGGCTCGCCGCGCTTGTCGCCGAAGCTCTCCGACACCGCCCGGGTGACAGTACCGGACACGCCCGCGTACCCGGCGGGCTCCAGCGCCTCCAGCAGCCAGTCCCACGCGACGGACCCGATCAGCTCGTCGGCGGCGATGTCGGGCTCCAGGTCGGCGCGGATGTAGGCGACGATGCGGAACCCGTTCGTCCAGCCGGATCTGCCCTCCGGGTCGTACAGCACGATGAGGCGGCCGGTGGCGACCTCGGTGTCGTCGTCGCGGTAGACGCTGCCGGACATGGCGGCCGCGTAGGGCGCGAGGCTCTGCGGGGCGGGCATGTCCTCCAGGTCGAGTTCCGGCCGGACGGCGGGACCGTCGAGGAACCGGCGCAGCGTGTCGACGGCCCGCTGGAAGGCGGGTGGGTTCATGGAAGGACCGGCCTGATCGCGGGGACGTGGCTGGGTGCGGGAGAACGACTCGGGGCGGTGCGGCCGGGACGGGGCGCCGCCGCGTGCGGCGACGGGCGGATGCGGAGGGGACACAGGCACGGCACAGGTGGTTTCGTTTCGGGGGCCGGGCCGGTCAGGCCACGGCTCGCACGGTGGCGGGCGGGAGGCCGACCAGGACGGCCGTGCCGCACTCGGCGCAGGCCCGCTCCGGACACTGCGCACCGTGACCGTCCGGACACGGCGGCTGCTCGAACGCGCGTTCATCACCGCAGGTGGAGCAGTACAAGGGGGAACCTCCCTCGGCTATGACACGCATCACGTTCGCACGCGCCGGTGACAGAATGCGGGACTTCGCTCGGCGTGTCCGGAAGTTCATGCCGTCTCACCTGTCGCTTCCCGTGCGTTCCCACCTGCGTTTCGTGGGACCATCACAGAGTGACCGCTGACGCTGCCCGCCCGAACGACGACTCTGCGAACACGCCCGCGAGCGGCGCCCTTGCCGCGAGCCCCTTCCTGCTGGCCTGCCGCCGGCGGCCGGTGCCGCACACGCCCGTGTGGTTCATGCGGCAGGCCGGACGCTCGCTGCCCGAGTACCTGCGGGTCCGCGAGGGCGTCCCGATGCTGGAGTCGTGCACCCGCCCCGACATGATCGTGGAGATCACGATGCAGCCGGTGCGCCGGTACGCGGTGGACGCGGCGATCTTCTTCAGCGACATCATGGTGCCGCTCAAGGCCATCGGCGTCGACCTCGACATCAAGCCGGGCGTCGGGCCGGTCATCGCCGATCCGATCCGCACGGCGGCGGACCTGGACGCGCTGCGCCCCCTCGTCCCGGACGACGTCCCGTACGTGACCGAGGCCGTCCAGGGCCTGGCCGGTGAGCTGGGGACGACGCCGCTGATCGGTTTCGCGGGCGGCCCGTTCACGCTCGCCTCGTACCTGATCGAGGGCGGCCCCTCCAAGAACCACGAGCGCACCAAGGCGATGATGTACGGCGCGCCGGAGCTGTGGGCGAGCCTCCTGGACCGCCTTGCCGACCTCACCATCGCGTTCCTGAAGGTGCAGGTGGCGGCCGGGGCGAGCGCCGTGCAGCTCTTCGACTCGTGGGTGGGCGCGGTCGCCGCGGTGGACTACCGCGAGTCGGTGCTGCCGCACACCCGCCGCATCTTCGCCGCGATGGAGCCGCTGGGGGTGCCGCGCATCCACTTCGGCGTGGGGACGGGTGAGCTGCTCGGCCCGATGGGCGAGGCCGGCGCGGACGTCGTCGGCGTCGACTGGCGGGTCCCGCTGGACGAGGCCGTCAGCCGGGTCGAGCCGGGCAAGGCCCTGCAGGGCAACCTCGACCCGGCGATCCTGTTCGCGCCGTGGGAGATCGTGGAGCGCCGCGCCCGCGACGTCCTGGCCCGGGGCCGCACCGCCGAGGGGCACATCTTCAACCTGGGCCACGGTGTCCTGCCGTCCACGGACCCGGACGTGCTGGCCCGCCTCGCGGACCTCGTCCACGAGGCGAGCACGGAGGACAGGCTCCAGTAGGGGACGGGCTCCAGGAACGGGTCTAGGCGGGCGGAGGCTGCGAGCCGGTGACGGCCTTCTCGGGCTCGGGCTCCGGTCCGGGCTCCGGCTCGGCCTTCGGCCTGCGGCGCGACCGGCCGGGGAGCCGGTGCCGGAACGCCAGGAGCGGGAACCCGATCGCGGCGGCGGCGACGAGGAACGGCAGCAGCCAGCCGAGCACGGTGACGACGCCGCCGGTGAACGCGGTGAACGCGTCCCAGCCGCTCTGGAGCCCGCCGAGGAACCCGCCGCGAGGCTTGTCGTTCCCGGCCTGCGCGGACTTGCTCACCAGCGACACGGTCACGGTCGCGTACTCGGTGCGGTGCTTGAGCGACTTCTGCCGCGCCTGCAGCGCCTCCAGATCGGCCTCGCGCTGGGCGATCTCCCGCTCGATGTCGATGACCTCGCCGACGGAGTTCGCGCGGTTGAGCAGCTTGCGGAACGACTCCAGCGTGGCCTTCGCCGACCGGACCCGGGCGTCCACGTCGGCGACCTCGGCGGTGACGTCCTCGGCCTCCTGGGAGAGCCAGAGCCTGGTGCCGAGCTGCGTGCCGAGCCGGTTCAGCACGTCGGCGTAGCGGTCGGCGGGGATCTTCAACGCGATCTCCGAGCGGGCCGGGTCGCTGGAACTCGACTCCCGTTCGACGTAGCCGCCGGCCGCCGTGACCATCTGCTTGGCCTTGGCCGCGGCCGCCTCCACGTCGCCCGCCCTGACTCCCAGGCGAGCCGTGTGGATCACCGCGCTTGCGGAGGGCGGCGGCGCCTGCGCTCCATTGGCGGTCTTCCCCGCCGAGCCTTCCCCGCCGCGGCTGCTCGCCACCGCCGGTGCGGGCGCCCCGCCGCGGTCCACGGCCGCCGGCGAACCGGACGAATGACTGCCTGCCCCGCACGCCGCCAGCACCCCGGCCAGCAACAGGACGACCAGCGCGCATATGGCGTTCCTGACGATCCGCATGAGGCTTGGACGAGGGGAGACCGATCACCGTTCCGCCGGGCGAATCGCGGTCCGGGCACGGTGCGGGCACGCACCGGTCACGGTTCCGGCCGGTGTCCGGTGTGATGCTCGCCGCTCCGGCCGCCCCGATGCGCGATCCGGCCTTCCGTCTGGAAGGCTGGGGGCATGACCACGTCCCATGCCGTCGTCGTCGGGGGCGGTATCGCGGGCCTCGCCGCCGCCCGCGTGCTCGCCCAGGGCGGCGTTCGGGTCACCGTGCTCGAAGGCTCCTCCCAGATCGGCGGCAAGCTGCGCGTGAGCGAGATCGCCGGGATCCCGGTGGACGAGGGCGCCGAGTCGATGCTCGCCCGCCGGCCCGAGGGCATGGACCTGGTGCGCGACCTCGGCCGCACCGCCGACCTGGTGAATCCCGGCACCGCCGCCTCGGCGATTTTCAGCCGCGGCGCACTCCGCAAGCTCCCCGCCGGGCAGGTGATGGGCGTCCCGTCCGACCTGCGCGCGCTCGCCGCCTCCCAGGTGCTGTCGCCGGCCGGGCTGGCGCGCGTCCCGCTGGACCTGGTGCTGCCCGAGACGCCGCGCGGCGGGGACGTGTCCGTCGCCGGCTACATCGGCGCCAGGGTCGGCCGCGAGGTCGTCGACCGGCTGGTGGAGCCGCTGCTCGGCGGCGTGTACGCGGGACGGGTCGAGCGGCTCTCGTTCGAGTCGACGCTGCCCGCCGTCGCCGCCGCGGCGCGCGGCCACCGCTCGCTGATCAACGCCGTCCAGGGCATCCGGGCCGCCGCGCCCAAGGACCCCGGCCCGGTGTTCGCCACCCTGCCGGACGGGCTCGGCACGCTCCCGCACCTGGTCGCCGCCGACATCGCCGCCGCCGGCGGAACGGTCCGGACCGGCGCGATGGTCCGCGAGCTGCGCCGCCGCGAGGACGGCTGGCGGCTCACCGTCGGCCCGGCCCGCGACCCCGAGTACCTGGACGCCGACGCCGTGCTGCTCGCGCTGCCGGCCGCCCCCGCGTCCCGGCTGCTCACGCCGGACGTCCCCGCCGCCGCCCGGGAACTGGCCGGCATCGAGTACGCGAGCATGGCGATCATCACGCTGGTGTACCGGACCACCGCGTTCCCGCGGCTGCCGAAGACCAGCGGCTACCTCGTCCCGGCCGTGGAATGCGACCCCGAGCGCGGCGGCCGGGGGGTCAAGGCCGTCACGTTCAGCTCGGTGAAGTGGCCGCACCTGCGCGACCGCGATCCCGGCGTCATCGCGGTGCGCTGCTCCATCGGGCGGTTCGGCGAGGAGCACCTGCTCCAGCGGCCCGACGAGGAGCTGACCGCCACCGCCATGGCGGAACTCGCCGCGACCTGCGGCGTCACCGAGCTGCCCGCCGCGAGCCGGGTGACCCGGTGGGGCGGCGGTCTCCCGCAGTACAACGTGGGCCACGCCGACCGCGTGGCCAAGATCCGGGCCGCGGTCGCCGGCGCGCCGGGACTGGCCGTCGCCGGCGCCGCCTACGACGGCCTCGGCATCCCCGCGTGCATCGCCTCGGCGCGTGCGGCGGCGAACCGGGTGCTGGACCATCTGCGCAGTCGAGAAGGAGTGGATCATGACCGAGCCGGCGGGCAAGCCGAAGGCACGCGAACTCAATAACGTCATCCGCTACACCATGTGGTCGGTCTTCCGGGTCGCGAAGCCCGGGACGGTCGGCGAGCAGGACGCCGCCGAGGTCCAGGACCTTCTCGACCAGGCCGCCCGCAAGGACGTCACCACCCGCGGCTCCTACGATGTCGCCGGGCTGCGCGCGGACGCCGACTACATGTTCTGGTGGCACGCGTCCACGCCCGACGACCTGCAGGAGATCTACACCCGGTTCCGCCGGACGGCGCTCGGCCGCGCGAGCGAGCCGGTGTGGTCGCAGATGGCGCTGCACCGCCCGGCCGAGTTCAACAAGAGCCACATCCCCGCGTTCCTCGCCGACGAGGAGCCGCGCGACTACGTGTGCGTGTACCCGTTCGTCCGGTCCTACGAGTGGTACCTGCTGCCGGACGAGGAGCGCCGCGCGATGCTCGCCGAGCACGGCAAGATGGCGCGCGAATACCCCGACGTCCGGGCCAACACCGTGTCGGCGTTCGCGCTCGGCGACTACGAGTGGATGCTCGCCTTCGAGGCCGACGAGCTGCACCGCATCGTCGACCTGATGCGCCACCTGCGCGGCGCGAGGGCGCGGCTGCACACCCGCCTGGAGGTGCCGTTCTACACCGGCCGCCGCAAGCCGGTCGCCGAACTGGTCGCCAACCTGGCCTGATCCGCCCGGGGACGGGCGGAACGGCGGCAGGGCGCCGGCCGCGGGGGAGTCTCCCGCCGGGCGGTCTCGCGGACGGCGCCGTCCTCGCCGGCGAGACCCGCCGGTGCCCGCGGGCCGCCTACTCGGCGGGTTCGAGGGTCAGGGAGATCGAGTTGATGCAGTAGCGGTCGTCGGTCGGGGTGTCGTAGCCCTCCCCGTGGAAGACGTGCCCGAGGTGCGAGTCGCACGCCGCGCACCGCACCTCCGTGCGGACCGTGCCGAGCGAGCGGTCCTCGACCAGCGTGACCGCGTCCGAGCCGGACGGCTCGTAGAACGACGGCCAGCCGCAGTGGCTCTCGAACTTGGTGCCGGACCGGAACAGCTCCGTCCCGCAGGCGCGGCACCGGTACACCCCGACGGTCTTGGTGTCGGTGTACTCGCCGGTGAAGGGCTTCTCCGTGCCCGCCTCGCGCAGCACGTGGTACTCCTCGGGGCTGAGCCGTGCCCGCCACTCTTCCTCGCTCTTGCGGATCTTCTCCATCCCTCGACGGTACCCGGCGCGGCCGTCCCGGGGGACTGTCGTGCCCGTGGGTTACCGTGCCGTCATGGCCTCGCCCTTCATCGAGATCCCGGTCGGGGATCGGCTCGTCAAGGTGACCAATCCCGACAAGGTCTACTTTCCGGAGCACGGCTACACCAAGCGGCAGCTGGTGGAGTACTACCTGGCCGTGGGGGACGGCATCCTGCGCGCGACCCGCGACCGCCCGACGACCCTGGAGCGCTGGCCCGCCGGGGTGTTCGAGGGCGCCCGGATGGCCACCCGTGAGGACTACGCGCGCGGCCAGGCCGGCATGGGCGCCGGCAAGTCCGACGCGTTCTACCAGAAGCGCGTCCCGAAGGGCGCGCCAGGCTGGGTGCGGACCGCGCGGATCGTGTTCCCCAGCGGGCGTTCCGCCGACGAGGTCTGCCCGACCGAGCCCGCGGTGATCGCCTGGGCCGCGAATCTCGGCACGCTGACGTTCCACCCGTGGCCCGTCCGCGAGGGCGACGTCGACCACCCGGACGAGCTGCGCATCGACCTCGACCCGCAGCCCGGCACCGGCTTCGCCGACGCCGTCCGGGTGGCGCTCGGCCCGGTCCGCGACCTGCTGTCCGAGCTGGGCTGCACCGGCTATGTGAAGACGTCCGGCAAGGCGGGCGTGCACATCTACGTCCGCATCGAGCCCCGCTGGACGTTCACCGAGGTCCGCCGGGCCGCCCTGGCCTTCGCCCGCGAGGTCGAGCGCCGCGCCCCCGCCGAGGTCACCACGAAGTGGTGGAAGGAGGAGAGGGGGGAGCAGATCTTCATCGATTTCAACCAGAACGCACGCGACCGGACGATCGCCTCGGCCTACAGCGTCCGCCCGGCCCCGCACGCCCCCGTCTCGGCCCCCGTGACCTGGGACGAACTGCCCGACGTCGACCCCCGCGACTTCACCATCGCCACGATGCCGGCCCGCTTCGCCGAACTGGGCGACCTCCACGCGTCCATCGACGACGCGTCCTTCTCCCTGGAGCCCCTGCTCGACATGGCCGACCGCGACGAGAAGGAGCACGGCCTCGGCGACATGCCCTATCCGCCGAACTACCCGAAGATGCCGGGCGAGCCCAAGCGGGTCCAGCCCAGCAAGGACACCGGCAACCACACCTGATCGCCCTCGGCGGCCGGGTGCGGTTGCCGGTGGCCCGCCGCCGGGGCGGGCGGCGGGCCACCGGGTGGGTCAGCGGGTGGGTCAGTGGAGGTCGCGTTCCTGGACGGGGAGGGAGACCTTGGACGGGCCTCGCCAGGCGGCGGCCGAGCGCGGCGGGGCGATCATGGTGGTCGCCCCGTCCCCGGTGCCGACGACCGGGACGGTGATCGAGGTGCCCCGCAGGTCGAGGGTCACCTGGGCGCCCGTGGGGGTCTCGGTGTTGTAGTCGGCGTCCGTGCCGGCGAGGACGAGGGCCAGGCGGTGCCCCTTCTTCAGCAGGTACTCCTGGCTGAGCGTCTCCCAGCGGACGGTGTAGGCGCGGCCCGGCTCCAGGGGCGTCGGGTGGCTCAGCGACCGGTCGTTCTGGGCGTCGAGCCAGCCGCGGGCGACCACGTTCACCGGGGACGTGACCGTCGTGACCTCGGTCTGCTTGTAGCAGGCGTCGTCGGCGGGCGTGCTCTCACCGTGGCAGTCCTCGGTGGCGAGGGTCCGGATGCCGGAGCCGGCGCCGAGGTAGTTCACCCGCGTGTCCTCGCCGTAGTCGACGAGCAGCGCGGTGAGGTTGGACGTGGGCCGGTCCAGCGCGATCCGCAGGCGGGCGTCGGGGGTGCCGGACAGGCGCCCCGTCCTCGGCAGGGGGCCGGAGACGAACGCGGCCCGGAACGGCCGCGCCGCCGTCGGGTCGGCGACCATCGCGCTCTCGGAGTTGCCCTGGCCGTCCGGGCCGGGCGCGTCGGTGAAGGTCGCCGTCGCCCCCGGCGCGGCGCGGTTCAGGCCGAGGGTGCCGCCGGCGCCGGGCCGCAGGACGATGTCGCGTGCGTCGAGGGACGGCCAGTCCCGCTGGGTGATCCACTGGTCGGGGCCGATCTCGATGTCGGCGCGCGGCTCCCGCATGATGCCGTTCGGGATCTTCTGCAGTTCGTGGTCGAACCAGCGGTGCAGGGTGGCCACCCACGCGTCCCGGCGGATGTCGAACGGGTCGACGTGGCCGCGCTGCGTCAGCCACACCTTGCGCTGCACGCCGCGCCGCGCGAGCGCGTCCCACCACAGGGCGAAATGGTTGTCCTTGACGTTGAGGTCGTTGACGCCGTGGGCGGCGAAGACGCTCGCGCGGACGCGGGATGCGCGGGCGATGGTGCCGTCCCGGTAGTCGGCGGTCTTCCAGTAGGCGTTGTAGTTTCCGGTCGCGTCGTCCTCGCCCTTGTCGAGGTCGGCGTTGACGGCGGCGCACTTGGCGGGCGGGTCGGTGTCGACGTAGCCGGCGAGCCACGGCTGCTCGTCCGTCCAGTACTTCACGCCGTTCATGCGGCTGTAGTCGTACCAGCTGCTGATCGCGGCGACCGGGACGATCGTCTCCAGCCCTTCGACGCCGGTCGCGGCGACGCCGTTGGCGAGCGTGCCGTCGTAGGACTTGCCGATCATGCCGGTGCGGCCGGTCGTCCACGTCGCCTTCACCGGGGTGCCGTCCGGCCGGTAGGCCGTCGCCCGGCCGTTGAGCCAGTCCACCACGGCCTTGCCGCCGAGGACGTCGGTCGGCCCGCCGCTGACCGGGCAGCCGTCCGAGCGGGTCGTCCCGACCATGTCCACGGCGAGGAACGCGTACCCGCGTGGGACGAAGTAGTTGTCGTAGAACAGGGGGAACTTCAGCGGGTTCCCGTCGGCGTCGTAGGTCTTGCGCTCGCTCTCGTTGCCGCGGCCGGCGTTGTCGTAGTACGGGCTCTCATCCATGATCACCGGCACCTTGAGGCCGTGCTCGGTCTCCTTCGGCCGGATGATGTCCACGTTGACGCGGTCGCGCCTGCCGTCCCGGTCGCTGTCCACGCTCGACTCGACGTAGACGTGCTCGCGGATCGCGTCCTTGTAGGAGAAGACGGGCTGGGTCACGCCGTCCTTCACCACGATCTTCGGGGACGGCCGCGCGAGTGCCGTCGCGCCGCCCGCCGTGGCGGCGAGCGCCGCGCCGGTCAGCACGGCCACCGTCGTCGTCCTCCGGGTTCGTCTCAGGGATCTCCTGGCCAACCCGCACCTCCGGGAGCTGAGAAGTGATCTCTACGGGGGCACACGCTCCTCGCCCGGGGGCGCCGGGTAAAGGGCGGCGCATGACGAACTCGGGCGGGATTTGGTCACGTCCTGCCCTTGCACCCATCGGTCTGTCCGTATCAGAGATATCGGTCTGTCTCTTAACGGCGCCGGGGATGCCCGGCTCGTCCGCCGGGCATCCCCGCCACTATGGGTTGGAGCTATCGGAAATCACTTCGGATGGGACCGTTCCGGATCAACTTCTCCAAGAAGGGCGTCGGGCACAGCGTCGGAACGCGCGGCGCCCGGTACACCCGCTCGGCGGACGGACGCCGCGAGATGACGTTCCGCATCCCGGGGACGGGCCTGTCCTGGCGGCGCCCCCTGCACCGGCGCCGCTAGCCGCTCTTCGCGCGGTTCACCGCCGACAGGACGGCCTCCACCGACGCGGTGAGCACGGACGCGTCACGCCCGGCGCCCCAGCGGGTCACGCCGTCCACACGACATTCGGCATAGGCGACGGCCGCGGCGCCCGGGCCCGGTTCGGTGGAGTGCTCCGCGTACTGCAGGACCTCCACCTTGATCCCGGCGGACGACAGGGCGTCGACGAGGGCGTCGATCGGGCCGTTGCCGGAGCCGGTGTGCTCGCGCTCGTCGCCGTCCACGCGGATGACGCCGGTGAAGTCGTGCCGCGCCGGGCCGGTGCGGGACGTCCGCCAGCCGGCCACGGAGACCGGCCCGGATGGGTTGAGGTACTCGGCGCGGAACAGGTCCCACAGCCCGGCCGCCGTGATCTCCCCGCCGCTGTCGTCCGTCGCCCGCTGCACGACCCGGGAGAACTCGATCTGCAGGCGGCGCGGCGGCTCCAGCCCGTACCCGGTCCGCAGCAGGTAGGAGATCCCGCCCTTGCCGGACTGGCTGTTGACCCGGACGACCGCCTCGTAGCCGCGCCCCACGTCGGCGGGATCGATCGGCAGATACGGGACGTCCCACGGCAGCTCCTCCGGCGGCACGCCCGACTCCCGCGCCCGCCGGGCGTGGCGGGCCATCCCCTTGGCGATCGCGTCCTGATGCGTTCCGGAGAACGCCGTGTAGACCAGGTCGCCGGCGTACGGATGCCGCTCGTGGACGGGCAGCCGGTTGCAGTGCTCGGCCGTCCGCCGGATCTCGTCGATGTCGCAGAGGTCGATCCGCGGGTCGACGCCCTGCGCGTGCAGGTTCAGCGCGAGGGTGACCAGGTCGACGTTGCCCGTCCGCTCGCCGTTGCCGAACAGGCATCCCTCGACCCGCTGCGCCCCCGCCAGCATCGCCAGTTCGGCGCAGGCGACACCCGTCCCGCGGTCGTTGTGCGGGTGGACCGACAGGATCACCGCGTCCCGCCGGGCCAGGTGCCGGTGCATGTACTCGATCTGGTCGGCGTACACGTTCGGCGTGGCGATCTCGACGGTCGCCGGCAGGTTCAGGATCACCGGCCGGTCGGGGGAGGCGTCCCACAGGCCGGTGACCGCGTCGCACACCTCCAGCGCGTAGTCCGGCTCGGTGAGGTTGAACGTCTCGGGCGAGAACTCGAACCGCACTCCCGGCCGGGCGAGCCGGGCCACGTCCGCCGCCCCGTCCAGGACCAGCCGCCGCACCCCCTCGCGATCGGACCCGAGCACGACGTCCCGCCACACCGGGCCCGTCGCCGCGTACAGGTGGACGACCGCCCTGGGCAGCCCCTCGATGGACGCGAACGTCCGCTCGATCAGCTCGCGCCGCGCGGGCGTGAACACCACGGGCGTCACATCGTCCGGCAGGCCCGTCTCGGCGAGGTGCCGGACGAAGTCGAAGTCGGTCCGGCTGGCCGACGGGTAGCCGACCTCGATCTCCTTGAACCCCATCGCGACGAAGAGGCCGAACATCCGGCTCTTGCGCGCGGTGTCCATGGGCTCGGCCAGCGCCTGGTTGCCGTCCCGCAGGTCGACCGGCACCCACAGCGGGGCATCCTCGATCCGCCGGGACGGCCAGGTCCGCTCGACCTCGGGAACGGGCGACGGCACCCGGTCGTGAATCGACCGGTAGCGGTGGAACGGCATGGAACTGCCGCGCTGGGGATTCCAGAAGGGCCCGGCCACCGGGCCGGACGGGGTGCGCAGAGTCGGGAAGTTCATGGGCGTGGTCCTCACGATCGCCGGATGACCGGCGGCACCGGACCCCGCGGCGGGGTGCCGGTCCGGATCAGGTCCCGCCGCGGCGACCGAGAAGAAGAACCCGCCACGCCATGACGGCCACCCAACCACACCTCAGCTCCTCAGACAAGCTGAAGTGAAGATAGCCTGGGGGCCCGCTCTTCCGGAGGAACCCAGATGCCGCTCGGCCCGCTCCGCCCCAGCCCCCTCGTCGAGCAGGCCGCCCAGCGGCTCCGCGACCAGATCGCGGGCGGCTCGTGGCCGGTCGGGACGAAACTCCCCGGCGAGACGACCCTCGCCCGCGAACTGGGCGTGGGCCGCTCCACCGTCCGCGAGGCCCTGCGCGCCCTGGCCGGCGCCGGGCTCGTCCAGGCCCGCCAGGGCGCCGGCGTGTTCGTCATCGCGGCGGAGCCGGCCGAGGACTGGCCCGCCCGGCTCCGCCGCGCCTCGGTCGCCGACGTCTACGAGATCCGCATGATGCTGGAGGTCCGCGCCGCCGAGCTGGCGGCCGAGCGCCGCACGGCCGCCGACCTCGCCGCCCTCGACAAGGCCCTCGCCGCCCGCGACGACGCGTTCGCCGGCCCCGCCATCGAGGCGTTCATCGACGCCGACATCGCCCTGCACACCGCCGTCGTGGCCGCCGCGCACAACCCGATCCTCGCCGACCTGTTCGCCGAGTTCGTCCCCGTCCTGCGCGACGGCCTCCTCGACCTCGTCACCCTGGTGGACGTCCGCACGTCCGACGCCGCCCCCGGCCGCGCCGCCCACGCCGCCCTGGTCGCGGCCATCCGCGACGGCGCCCCCTCCGCCGCCGGCCGCACCATCAAGACCGAGCTCACCCAGACCCTCGCCGTCCTACTTCAAGGACGCTAGAAGCGGGGGCAGGTCGTTGTCGTGGGCGACCGTCAGGCGGCGGGTGGCCCTTGTCAGGGCCACGTAGAGGTCCTGGCCGCCCTTGGGGGATTCCGTCACGATGCCGGCCGGGTCGACCACGATGACGGAGTCGAACTCCAGGCCCTTCGCCTCCTCGGCGGTGAGGACGACCACCTGGGAGTCGAGGGCCTCCGGGGTGGCGCCGGCGGCGGCGCCCGGGAGGGCGTCCAGGACGGCGGCGCGGCGGGCGCCGGAGGTGATGACGGCGAGCCGGCCCTCGGTGGAGGCGTCGCCGGTGATGCGGGACAGCTCGGACCGGACGAGCGCCGGCAGTTCGCCGGGCGGCAGCGCGAGGGCGAGGGGCGGCGGGCCGTCGTCGCGGACGGGCTCGGGCGGCGTCTGGCCCGGGTCGACGGCGGCGAGGACGTCGGCGGCGACCCGCATGATGGCGGCGGGGGTGCGGTAGTTGACGAGGAGGCGCTGCTCGCGCCAGCGGCCCGGGACGTAGCGGTCGAGCATCTGGCCCCAGGTGGTGGCGCCGGCGGCGCTGCCGGTCTGCGCGATGTCGCCGACGACGGTCAGGGAACGGGTGGGGACGCGGCGCATCACCGCCCGCCAGGCCATCTCCGACAGTTCCTGCGCCTCGTCCACGATCACGTGCCCGTAGGCCCATTCACGGTCGGCCAGGGCCCGCTGCGCGGTGGTGAGGGACGGGCCGTCGTCGAGGTGGCGTTCGACCAGCTCGCTCGCGGAGATCCGCTCGGCGGTGCCGGTCGTCTCCATGACCTCGCGGGCGTAGCGCTCTTCCGCGGCGCGGGCGGCGTCGGCGGCGCGCCGGCGGGCCCTGTCGGCGGAGTCGTCCTTGCCCAGGAGATCGGCCGCCTCGTCCAGGAGGGGGACGTCCGACACCGTCCACGGGGAGCCGGCCGGACGGTGCAGGAGCGCGCAGTCGGGAAGGACGGCCCGCGTGCCGAGGCGGGCGAGGGTGTCGGGGGAGGCGTAGAGGTCGGTCAGAAGCCGTTGAGGGGTCAGCTCAGGCCAGAGTTCGTTGAGGGCCTCGTGGACGGCCGGGTCCTGCCAGAGGGCCTCCTTGGCCAGGCGGAGGTCCGTTTCGTCCAGGAGGGGTTCTTCTTCGGCCTCGTCGATGAGTTCCTGGAGCCAGTCGGGGAGCCCGCCGGATTTCGCCATCTCCTCCAGAGGCTCGTCCATGATGCGGTCGTACTGCTCGGCCCTGTTGATGGCGAGGGCCTCCAGCATGTCGTGGACGAAGCGGCGCCGTTGGACGTTGTGGGGGAGACGCAGGGCGCGGGCACGGTCGCGGATCTGTTCGCACTTGTCGGCGTCCACGACGAGGGTGAGACCGTCGATGTCGATGTGGAGGCCGTCGGCGGGCACGCGCTGCCGGTCGTGGACGGCCGCTTGCACGAGGTCGGCCATGCGGAGGTCGCCCTTGACGACGGCGACCGCCGGGGTGTCCCTCGCGGTCGCCTTGAGGCCGGGGTAGAGCTCGCCGACCGTGGCCAAGACGACGTCGGTCTCGCCCAGGCCGGGAAGAACCTGCTCGATATAGCGGAGGAACGTCGCGTTCGGGCCGACGACGAGCACACCGCGCCGTTCGAGGACGTCCCGGTGCGTGTAGAGCAGGTACGCGGCGCGGTGCAGGGCCGCGACCGTCTTGCCGGTGCCGGGACCGCCCTGGACGACGAGCACTCCGTGCAGGCCCGAGCGGATGACCTGGTCCTGCTCTTCCTGGATGGTCGCGACCACGTCGCTCATCCGGCCGGTCCGGCCGCGGCGCAGGGTGGCGAGCAGGGCGGCCTCGCCGACGATGCCGCGCCGCTCCGACTCCTCCAGCCCCTCCAGGTCGAAGACCTCGTCGTCCAGCCGGACGACCTCGCGGTGCCGCAGGTGCAGGTGGCGGCGGCGTGCGAGGGTGCCGGGCGCGCCGGGTGCGGCGGTGTAGAACGGCCGGGCCGCCGCGGCGCGCCAGTCGATCAGCAGGGGCTCGTGGTCCTCGTCGCGGAGGCCGATGCGGCCGATGTAGAACGTGTCACCGGGACCGTCCGCGTCGGCGCGGTGGTCGATGCGGCCGAAGCACAGGCCGTGCTCGACACCGCCGAGCCGGGCGAGGCGGCGGGCCGCCTCTTCGGTCGCGACGGCGCTCTCCACCCGCGCCTGGAAGGCGGCGCCGCCGCCCGCCGCGGGGCCTTCGCGCAGCGCCGCCTCGGCGTTCGCGCGCTCGACGTCCAGTCGCGCGTACAGGCGTGACACGTATGCCTGCTCGGTGCGCAGCGGCGCAGATTTCTCGCAATCGGGGTTGACAGCGTCCGCTTGACGGAGTCCCATGCTTCGACTACACTCCTATTTATAGGATTGGGCTTTTTTCTGCGCAAGTCGCAAGCCTTCAGCCTAGCATTCCTCGCTCCGCGCCGCATGATCTTCCGGCGTGGTTCCACTATTGCGTTGTGGCGGGTGGCACCCCCGCGTTCCTGATCTTGGTGACCCGGCACCGCCCCTGGACGGGGCCGGTGCCGGGCCCGTTCAGCGGTCGGCGCGGGCGCTCGTGGCCGAGCCGCCCAGAACGTCGTCCAGGTCGTAGGCGACCGGAACCTCCAGCTGCTCGTACGTGCAGGACTCCGGCCTCCGGTCGGGACGCCAGTTCCGGAACCTGGCCGTGTGCCGGAAGCGGTCGCCCTCCATCGCCTCGTAGGCGACCTCCACGACCAGCTCCGGACGCAGCGGCACCCAGCTGAGGTTCTTCTTGCCCGTCCAGCGGGAGATGGCGCCGGGCATGCGGTCGACGGTCGCCTCGGTCTGGTTCGCCCACTCCGCCCACGGGTGGCCGGCGAGATCCTCCATCCGGTAGGGCCGCAGCTCCTCGACCAGCTCTGCGCGGCGCTTCATCGTGAACGAGGCCGCGACCCCGACGTGCTGGAGCTTGCCCTCGGAGTTGTAGAGCCCGAGCAAGAGCGACCCCACGATGGGCCCGGACTTGTGCCACCGGAAGCCCGCCACCACGCAGTCGGCGGTCCGCTCGTGCTTGACCTTGAACAGGACGCGCTTGTCGGGCTCGTAGGGGACGTCGAGCGGCTTGGCGATGACGCCGTCCAGCCCGGCGCCCTCGAACTCGTCGAACCAGCGCAGCGCCAGCTCGTAGGAGTCGGACGCGGGCGTGACGTGAATCGGCGCCCTCACCCGGGACAGCGTTTCGACGAGCCGCCGCCGCCGTTCGCCGAGCGGCACCTCCATCAGCGACTCGTCCCCGAGGGCCACCAGGTCGAACGCCACGAACGACGCGGGGGTCTGCTCCGACAGCAGCTTGATCCGCGACGCGGCCGGGTGGATGCGCTGCTGGAGGGCGTCGAAGTCCAGGCGCGTCCCGTTCGGCAGCACGATCTCGCCGTCGATCACGCACCGCTCCGGCAGCTCGCGTTTCACCGCCTCGACCAGCTCGGGGAAGTAGCGGGTGAGCGGTCTCTCGCCGCGGCTGGACAGCTCCACCTCGTCGCCGTCGCGGAAGACGACGCAGCGGAAGCCGTCCCACTTCGGCTCGTACAGCAGGTCGCCCCGGGGCATGGTCTTGACCGCCTTGGCCAGCATCGGCGGCAGCGGCGGGCTGATCGGCAGGTCCATCCCCCCATCCTGCGCCCCGGCACCGACAAAAGAGCGGCCTCCGGGGTCCGATAACGTGCGGGTCATGCGCCGCCTCCTGCCCGAGCCCGCCGCCGGCGTCGACCCGTACGAGGTCTACGGCGACCGGCCTGGACTGCGGCTGGGCATGGTCATGAGCGTGGACGGTTCCGTCACCGACGCCGAAGGCTGGACGGACGGCCTCGGAGGCGACGCCGACTTCCGCGTCTTCCGGACCCTGCGCGCGCTGGCCGACGCCATCCTCGTGGGTGCCGGCACGGTCCGCACAGGGCGCCTGGGACCGGCCCGCCTACGTCCCGACCTGCGCGCGCGCCGCGGCGGACCGCCCGCCCCCATCGTCGTGGTGAGCCGTTCCGCCGACCTCGACTGGACGCTGCCGCTGTTCACCGAGGCCGAGACACCCACCATCGTGGTGACGTGCCAGAACGGCCGGAAGAACGTCCCAGCCCACATTCAGGTGGTCGCGGAAGGCGAAGACGACATCGACCTGCCCGCCGCCATCGATACGCTCCGCGGCGGCCTCGGCCGGGAACATCTCCTCTGCGAAGGCGGCCCCACTCTGGCGGCCGCGCTGATCCGCGCGTCCCTCGTCGACGAACTATGCCTCAACCTCGCCCCGACACTCCTCGGAGGCGCGCACCACACCCGCCTCCTGGACGGCCTCGACACCGAGGTGCCGCTCGACCCCACCGCCCTCTACATCGACGAGGGCGTGCTGTTCGTCCGCTACCGGCTGCGGGTGTAGCGCAGGAAGAGGAGATCCTCGTCCTGCAGGGCGTGGGCGAGCGTCATCTCCGGCGGGACGGGCACCGGCGGCCCGTTCAGGATCCGCGCGGGGTGCCCGCCGAGCAGTATCGGGCTCAGCGTCAGGCACAGTTCGTCCAGCAGCCCGGCCGCCACCACCTGTGCGAGGACACCCGGACCGCCCTCGCACAGCAGGCGCCGGTGGCCGCGGGCGGCGAGTTCCCGCACCGCGGCCGGGAAGTCGAGCGAGTCGCGCCCGGCGATGATGACGTCGGCGCGCTCCCGTGCGGCCTTCAGCCGCACCGGGTCGGCGGTCGCGGTCGCCAGCACGATCGTCGGCACCCGCGCCTCGGTGAAGATCGGCGCGTCGAAGTCCAGGTCGAGGGTCCGGGACGCGATCGCGATCGGCGGTACGGGCGGCCTGCCGTTCCTGACGCCGTCCCAGCCCTCGCTGGGCCTGACCGGCCCGTACCCCTCGGCCCGCACCGTCCCGGCCCCGACGATGACCACGTCGGCGAGCCCGCGCAGCAGCAGGAACAGATGCCGGTCGGCGGCGTTGCCGAGACCGCCGCTGCGCCCGTCGCGCTGCGCGGCCCCGTCCAGGCTGGCGACCATGTTGGCCCGCATCCAGGTGGTGCCGGCCGGATAGGCGTACCGCTCGGCGAGATCGACCTCGCCGGGCTCCGGAGAGAGAGTCCGCATAGATCTCTCAAGCTACTGCACGCCGCGCCGCCCCCCTCCGATAACGGTACGTACACAAATCTGTACGAATCCGTCATGGCGGGAGTGTCTGGGGGTGACACTTGCCCCCCGGGACCGGGATGAGAATCTCACAGAAGGGAGCGGGGGTGGAGTTCGCGGCATTGGGCGCGTGGATTCTGGCCGCCGTCGCGGGCGGCCCTCTGCTGGTCGTCTGGATGCGGGACGGCGGACGCTCCACGAAGGTGACGCGGTTCCCCGTCCTGGTCGTGGTGGCGCATCCGCTCGCGGCCCTCGGCGGCCTCGCCGTCTGGGTGACCTACCTGCTCACCCGGAACCCCGGCTACGCGTGGGTCGCGTTCGCCGCCCTGCTGGTCGTCATCCTGCAGGGCTTCGTGCTGTTCACCCGCTGGCTCGTCGGCCACGGCGGCCGCCACGCCCGCGGCGCCGGGCAGACCTTCCCCGGCACCGCCGTCGCCGTTCACGGCGCGGTGGCGGTGACCACGATCGTCCTGGTCTTCCTGACCGCGATCGAGGTGACCCGCGCCTAGGCGGCCGTCAGGGCAGCCGCCTGAGGACGAGGAGGGCCCGGGCGGTGAGCAGGATGGTGTCGCGGGCCTTGAGGCGGGGGCGTTCGCCCACCGCGCCGGGTTCGGCGGTGTCGAGGGTGAACTCCCATCGTTCGCCGTATTCGGCGCCGGGGAGGGTGAACTCCAGGGGCTCGGAGCCGGCGTTGATCAGCAGGAGGAACGAGTCGTCGCGGACGCGGCGGCCGCGCGGGTCGGGTTCGGTGATGGCGTCGCCGTTGAGGAAGACGCCGAGGGACTTGGCGAAGCCGACGTTCCAGTCCTGGTCGGTCATGCTGTCGCCGGCCGGGGTGAGCCAGGCGATGTCGGCGGCGGCGCCGGTGCCCGTTCCGGTGAAGAAGCGGCGGCGCCGGAACACCGGATGGTCGTGCCGCAGCCGGGACAGGAGGCGGACGAACTCCATGTCGTCGGAGTCCTCCCAGTGGACCCAGGAGATCTCGTTGTCCTGGCAGTAGGCGTTGTTGTTGCCCTTTTGGGTGCGGCCCAGTTCGTCCCCCTGGGAGAGCATGGGGACGCCCTGCGACAGAAACAATGTGGCCAGGAAATTGCGGCGCTGGCGGGCGCGCAGATCCAGGACGGCGGGGTCGCGGGTAGGGCCTTCCACGCCGCAGTTCCAGGAGCGGTTGTCGTCGGTGCCGTCCCGGTTGTTCTCGCCGTTGGCCTCGTTGTGCTTGTGGTCGTAGGAGACCAGGTCGGTCAGCGTGAACCCGTCGTGGCAGGTGACGAAGTTGATGGACGCGAACGGGCGGCGCGCGCTGTGCTCGTACAGGTCGGACGAGCCGGTCAGCCGGGACGCGAACTCCGGCATGGTCGCGTAGGAGCCGCGCCAGAAGTCGCGGACGGTGTCGCGGTACTTGCCGTTCCACTCCGTCCACAGGGGAGGGAAATTGCCCACCTGGTAGCCGCCTTCGCCGACGTCCCACGGTTCGGCGATGAGCTTCACCTGGGACACGACAGGGTCCTGCTGGACGAGGTCGAAGAACGCGGCGAGCCGGTCGACGTCGTGCAGCTCGCGGGCGAGCGCGGAGGCGAGGTCGAACCGGAACCCGTCGACGTGCATCTCCAGGATCCAGTAGCGCAGCGAGTCCATGATGAGCTGCAGCGCGTGCGGGTGGCGGACGTTCAGCGAGTTGCCGCAGCCGGTGTAGTCGAGGTGGTAGCGCTTGTCGTCGTCCCGCAGCCGGTAGTAGGAGGCGTTGTCGATGCCGCGGAACGACAGGGTGGGCCCCAGGTGGTCGCCTTCGGCGGTGTGGTTGTAGACGACGTCCAGGATGACCTCGATGCCCGCCTCGTGCAGGGCGCGGACCATCGCCTTGAACTCCAGCACCTGCTCCCCGTACTGGCCGGACGAGCTGTAGGTGTTCTGCGGCGCGAAGAACCCGATCGTGTTGTAGCCCCAGTAGTTGTCGAGGCCCCGCGCGACCAGCGCGTGCTCGGGAACCGACTGGTGCACCGGCATGAGCTCCACGGCCGTCACGCCGAGATCGAGCAGATGGTCGATCATCACCGGGTGTGCGAGGCCCGCGTAGGTGCCGCGCTGCTCCTGCGGGATGCCGGGATGCAGCTTCGTCAGGCCCTTCACGTGCGCCTCGTAGATGACGCTCTCGTGGTAGGGGACGCGCGGCGGCCGGTCGTCGGCCCAGTCGAAGAACGGGTTGGTGACGACGTTCTTCGGCATGTACGGGGCGCTGTCGTCCTCGTTCAGCGCGTCGGGGTCGTCGAACCGGTAGGAGAACAGCGACTCGTGCCAGCGGACCTCGCCCTCCATGGCCTTGCCGTACGGGTCGAGCAGCAGCTTGGACGGGTTGCAGCGGTGCCCGTCGGCCGGGCTGAACGGCCCGTGCACCCGGTATCCGTAGCGCTGCCCGGGTCCGACGCCGGGCAGGTAGCCGTGCCAGACGAACCCGTCGACCTCGGGCAGGCCGTGCCGCGTCTCGCGGCCGTCGGCGTCGAACAGGCACAGCTCGACCCGCCGGGCCACCTCGGAGAACAGCGCGAAGTTCGTGCCCGTGCCGTCCCAGGTGGCGCCCAGCGGATAGGGGTCTCCGGGCCACACCTCCCGCATGCTCTTCCTTCCCGGCCGGTTCGTCCTGGCCCGTTGATTGTGGCGTACCCGCTCACCGCTCGCGCGCCACGACCCGCCCGCAGAGTGTCACGCGGGCGGCGCCGGCGGCAGCCGCCAGACGATCTCGTCACCGCTGGTCTGCGCGGTGGCGCGCATGCCGATCCCGGCCGCGACGGCGGCGGACGCGCGGTTGCCCGGATGGATGGTCGCGACGATGCTCTCCACGCCGTGCGCGCGAAGCCAGTCCAGCAGGGCGCGGCCGGCCTCGGTGGCGAAGCCGAACCCCTGGTAGGGCATGCCGATGACCCAGGTGAGCGACGCGATCCGCCGCGGCGGGCCTGGCGTGACCGTCGACCCGGCGGACACGGGGGCCACGGTGAAGCCCGGCGCCGCGGGTGCGACCGTCGCCCGCATGTAGCCGATGGCCTGCCCGTCCCGGACGCGGCGGACGATCCAGTTCAGCCAGGACTCCTGGTGGAACGGCGCCGGGCCCGCGACCAGATGCGCGTAGCGGGCGCGCAACTCGTCCAGGGTGGGGGGCTCTCCGCCGATGTAGCGGTACAGGCGCGGATCGTCCAGGACGGGGGCCATCTCGTCCGCGTGGTGGACCGCCAGCGGCTCCAGGACGAGACGCTGGGTGCGGATGGTCTCGGCGATCGGCCCGTACACCCGCCGATCGTAAGCCCGCCCGGCGGGTCAGGGCCGCGTGGTGCCGCGTGCGGTGAGCCGGCGCGTCCAGATGCCCTCCGAGTGCTGCTTCGGGTCGAGCCACAGCCACGGCTGGGTGCGCCGGAACGGCAGGTCGGTGCCGGGCTGCCAGGGGAACAGGCCCTCCCGGTTGGGCCAGACGACCTGCAGGATCGGCGGCGTGGGGCACCGGTAGAACGCGAGGACGCCGGCGAACAGCCCGTCGTGCCAGCGCGGGTCGGCTTCCCGGAACGCGGCCTGCTGCCCGCGGACGACGCCGTCGCGGCGTTCGCCGTCCGCCGGGCCGTTCCCCTCGGCGGTCTGCCGGCCGAGCCTGTTGAGGACCTCTTCGGTCTCGTACACATCGCCGCCGAACAGTGCCAGTTCGGGCGCCCGGTGGCTGTGCCAGAGGCCGATCGTGTACGCCCAGCCGGGCCCGTCCTCGTCCGGCTGCACGAGGACGACGCTCCACCCGTACTGGGTGACGTGCACGATGGTGCGGAGCTGGAAGTTGTCCAGACGGTCGCGGTCGCCGTGGCCACGACAGATCACGCAGGTGCACGGGGGGCGGTCGCCGGACATGACCCTCAGTTTACGATCAATCGACCCTCGGCGAGCGCCGTCCCTCTCCGGATCACCAGAAGACGCCGGTGTCCCGGGGCCGTGTCTCGGGGGTGCCGCCGGTCGCCGGGCCCGTGAGCCCCCGGACCAGGACCGCCGCCAGCAGCATCCCGGCGGGCAGGCCGAGCGGGACGGCCACCAGCGGCGCGACGGCCGCGACCTCCAGCGCCGTCCCGTGCAGGAGGCCCGCGACGCCGAGGTTGGCGCCCTGCCGGCCCGCCGGGAGGACGACCGCGAGGACCGCGGTGACGACCGCGAGCCCGGCCGCCGGAAGGGCCAGGACGCGGCGCCGCGCGAAGAACCCGAGTGCGACCCCGAGGGCGCCGAGCACGGGCAGCGCCATCGCCCCGCACCAGCGGACCGGCCGCGGTCTCATCTCGACCGCCACGACCGGCGCCGGGGCACCCTCGCGCAGCCGCCAGCCCCGCGGCCCGGACGGCTCTCCGCCCGCCCGAACCGTGGCCGGGACCGGTGGGACGCTCAGCTTCATGGCGGTGTTCTGGAAGCCCCGCGCGGTGAGGCGCCGCAGCGCGCCGGACATGTCGATCCGCAGTGACACTTTTCGGCCTGTCCGATAGACGTGTTCCATCTCCGCCCGAGCGAACGGGACGCCGCGCGCCTTTCTCATTCGAATACGGATATTTGTGGCACCGGGGAACATTTCTCGGGCGATGTCTCCGGCGAGGGCCCGTACTTCGGCGTCCGACCCGAGCCGGCCCACCGCGTACAGATCGACGTGGGCGCCTCCGTCGTGGAGGACGGCGACCTCGATCCGGGCCCGCTGTTCCCGAACCGGCGTTCCGCCGCCGCAGCCGGCGAGCACGGCGAGCGCGATCAGTGTCACCGCGCCCGCGGCAAGCCGCCCAAAACACACTCCGGCCTCACTTCATCGGTCATTGTTCTCAGCGCCAGAAGAATGGTTTATTTTATGCGCGACCACCGATGGAGCACCGCAGGGAGAGGCCCATGGCTGACGAGCCGGCCGACGTCATCGACACGTCCGTTCCGCACTCCGCCCGGATATGGAACTACTGGCTCGGCGGCAAGGACAACTACCCCGTCGACCGCGAGGCCGGTGACCAGTATGTCAGCGTCTATCCGGGGATCATCGACATCGCGCGGACCGGCCGGCACTTCCTGGCCCGCGCCGTCCGGTACCTGGCCGGGGAGGTGGGCGTCCGCCAGTTCCTCGACGTCGGCACCGGGCTGCCCACCGTCGACAACACCCACGAGGTGGCACAGCGCGTCGCGCCCGAAACACGCATCGTGTACGTCGACAACGACCCGCTCGTCCTCTCCCACGCGTACGCCCTTCTCACGAGCCGCCCCGAGGGCGAGACCAGCTACATCGAGGCGGACATGCGGGACCCCGAGCGGATTCTCCGGATCGCCCGCGACAGGCTCGACCTCGACCGGCCGGTCGCCCTGATGCTGATGGGCGTCCTCGGGCACATCGACTCCTACGACGAGATCCTGCACATCATCAGGACGCTGATGGGGGGCCTGCCGTCCGGCAGCCACCTCGTGCTGTACGACGACACCGATGCCGACGAGGCCCACAACAAGGCGCAGCAGGGGTACGACGACACCGGCGCCGTCCCGTACCGGCTGCGCCGCCCGGAGCAGATCATCGGCTACTTTGACGGCTTCGAACTGGTCGAGCCCGGCGTGGTGGCATGCGAGAAGTGGCGTCCCGAGCCGAGCCCGTTCGGCGAGACGCCCCGCACCTCCACCCTCTGCGGGGTCGCCCGCAAGCCCTGACCGTGCCGCGCCCGCCGCACGCCCGCCCTCCTCAAGCAGTTCGCACGCCGTGACCGAAAGGGACCCCATGGCCGATTCCGTCGACCCCGCCGCCATCGATTCCGAGGTTCCGCACGCCGCGCGGATCTGGAACTACTGGATGGGCGGCAAGGACAACTATGCGTCCGACCGTGCCGCCGGCGACGCGGTGGCCGAGGTGTATCCGCAGATCGTGACCATGGCGCGGCTGTCCCGCCGGTTCCTGGTCCGCGCGGTGGGCCACCTGGCGGGCGAGTGCGGCATCCGCCAGTTCATCGACATCGGGACCGGGCTCCCCACGATGCAGAACACCCACGAGGTCGCGCAGAGCATCGCGCCCGAGTCGCGGATCGTGTACGTCGACAACGACCCCCTCGTCCTCGTGCACGCCCGTGCCCTGATGGGCAGCGTCACCGGCGAGGGGGCCACCACGTACGTCCACGCCGACTACCACGACCCCGACCGCATCCTCGACGGCGCCCGCGAGATGCTCGACTTCGGCAAGCCCGTGGCGGTCATGTTCATGGGCGTGCTCGGATACGAGCCCGACCTGGCCGTGGTCCGCGGCATCGTCGGGCGGGTGATGGACGCGACGCCGTCCGGCAGCCACCTCGTGCTGTGGGACGGCACCGACACCGGCGCCGAGGTCGTCGAGGGCGCGGAGAAGCTCGTGGAGAGCGGCGGCGTCCCGTACGTCCTGCGCGGCCCCGAGCAGCTCGCCCGCTGCTTCGAGGGCCTGGAGATGGTCGAGCCGGGCCTCGTCCCGATCAGCGAGTGGCGTCCCGACACCGCTCCGGTCCCCATCGACGCCTACGGCGCCGTGGCCCGCAAACCCTGACCCCCGATCTGGCATCATCGAGGTGCCCTCGCCAGGCGGCGCCCTCGGCGAAGAGGTGTCCTCGGTAACGCCGGATCGTTTCGGGAAGGGCCCGTATGCCACGTCGTCCGGGGTTCGCGGCCGAGCGGCGGCAGCGGCTGCTGGAGATGGTCCGCGCGACCGGCGCGGTCTCCCTGCGCGACCTCGCGTCCTCGCTGGAGGCGTCCGAGGCGACGGTGCGCCGCGACATCCGGGCCCTGGAGGCGGAGGGGCTGCTCGACCGCCGGCACGGCGGCGCGATGGCGCCGGGCGGGCTGTCCCGGGAGCCGACCTACCGGCAGAAGGCCGGCGTCGCGGCCGCGGAGAAGGCGGCGATCGCGCGGCTCGCGGCGGACCTGGTCGACGAGGGCGACGCCATCGTGATCGGCGCGGGGACGACCACCCGGGAGCTGGCCCGGGAACTGGCCGGCTTCGGCGCGCTCACCGTCGTCACCAACTCGCTGCTCGTCGCCCAGGTGCTCGCCGAGGCGCGCGGCGTCGAGGTGGTGATGACGGGCGGCTCGCTGCGCGGCGCGATTCATGCCCTGGTCGGCGGGGCCGCCGAGCAGATGCTGGCCGGCCTGCGGGTCCGCCGGGCCTTCATCTCCGGGAACGGCCTCACCGCGGAGCGCGGCCTGTCCACGCCGAACATGCTGGTCGCGGGCGTCGACCGCGCGCTGGCGCAGGCCGCCCGGGAGGTGGTCGCGCTCGTGGACCACACGAAGGTGGGCGTGGACACGATGTTCCAGACGGTCCCCGCCGACGAGATCTCCTACCTGGTGACGGACGCGGGGGCGCCGGAGACGGAACTGGCCGGGCTGGCGAGCGCGGGGGTCGAGGTCCGGGTCGCCACCTGAGAGAAGCGATCAAGTTCTGTCATCGACGCACATCACATCTGATTGTTATTGACAGAAACTGATCGATAGTGGCTGAATGGCGGCACCACCCGGTCGCGAGAAGGGATCACGTCCTGGACACCCGAAGCTCCCTTCGCACGTCGGTCCGGCTCGCCGACTCGCGGGAACTCATCTACTTCGACGACGAGCCCGGCCATGACCGCTCGGCGCCCGACCCGCGCCCGCTGCCCGCGCACCGGCCGAGATCGGAGCTGCGGTTCGACCCGGTGATGGGCGAGTGGGTGGTCATGGCGGCGCACCGGCAGAACCGCACGCACCTGCCCGCGCAGAGCGAGTGCCCGCTCTGCCCCTCGGCGGGCGGGCGGCACAGCGAGATACCGGCCGCCGACTACCACGTCGTCACCTTCGAGAACCGCTTCCCCTCCCTCGGCGGCCCGCCCGCCGGCGGCCGGTGCGAGGTCGTGTGCTTCACCAGCGAGCACGGCTCCTCGTTCTCCCTCCTGCCGGACCGGCGCCTGGAGACGGTCGCGCGCGCCTGGACGGACCGGACCGCCGAACTCAACCGGCTCTCCGGCACCGAGTACGTCTTCATCTTCGAGAACCGCGGCGTGGAGATCGGGACGACACTGCACCATCCGCACGGGCAGATCTACGCCTACCCGTTCGTCCCGGCGAGCGCGGCGCGCGCGCTGGAGATGGCGCGCCGGCACCGGGCCGAACAGGGCTCCTGCCTCTTCTGCTCCATCGTGGCCGCCGAGCGGACGGGCGAACGGGTCGTCGCCCGGACGGACCGCTTCATCGCGTTCGTCCCCGAGGCGGCGCGCTGGCCGTACGAGGTGCACGTCTACCCGTACCGGCACGTCACGGGGCTGCCCGAGCTGGAACCCGGCGAGCGTTCCGAGCTGATGGTGCTCTACCGGGACGTCCTGCGCCGCTTCGACCGGCTCTTCGACGCGCCCGCGCCCTACATCGCCCACCTGCAGCAGGCGCCCGCCCGCGCGGACGCCGGCCTGGCGCACCTGTACTTCCGGATCTTCACGCCGCGCCGGGCGGAGGGCAGGCTCAAGTACCTCGCGGCGAGCGAGTCGGGGGCGGGCGCGTTCATCAACGACGTCCTCCCGGAGGAGGCCGCCCGCCGGCTGCGCGCGGCCGGCTGAGCCGGCGCGGGGACGCCCGCCGGTGCGGTCAGCCGAGCTTGGGGGTGGCGCGGTCGATGATCGGGGCCAGGTCGAGTCCGGCGGGCAGGGTGCCGAAGACGGCGCCCCCCTCACCGGCGAGGCGGGACGCGCAGAAGGCGTCGGCGACGGCCGGATGACCGTGCCTGACCAGCAGGGACGCCTGCAGGGTGAGCGCCATGCGCTCGACGACGCGGCGGGCCCGGATCTCGATGGTCTCCAGATCCGCGAGGGACGTCTTGACCTCGCGGACGGCCGCGTCCAGCCGCGGGTCGGCGCCGGCCGCCCGGTCGAACTCGGCGAACAGCGCCTCGACCGTCTGCGGCTCCTTCACCATCGCCCGCAGGACGTCGAGCGCGGCGACGTTGCCGGAGCCCTCCCAGATCGAGTTCAGCGGCGACTCGCGGAACAGCCGGGGCATGCCGGACTCCTCGACGTAGCCGTTGCCGCCCAGGCACTCCAGGGACTCGGCGGCGTGCGCCGGCCACCGCTTGCAGATCCAGTACTTGCCGACCGCGAGGGCGAGCCGCTTGAACGCCGTCTCGGCCGCGTCCCCGCGCACCGAGCGGTCGGTCGCGCCGGCCAGCCGCAGCATCGTGATCGTGGCCGCCTCCGACTCGATCGCGAGGTCGGCGAGGACGTTGCGCATCAGCGGCTGGTCGATCAGGTACCCGCCGAACGCCTTGCGGTGCGCGGCGTGGTGCGCGGCGGTCGTGACGCCCTGGCGCATCCCGGACGCCGCACCGATCACGCAGTCCAGCCGGGTCATGTTGACCATCTCGATGATGGTGCGGACCCCGCGGCCCTCGTCCCCGACCCGCCAGGCGACCGCGTTCTCGTACTCCACCTCGGAGGACGCGTTGGACTTGTTGCCGAGCTTGTCCTTCAGCCGCATCAGCCGCAGCGGGTTGAGGCTCCCGTCCGGCAGGACGCGCGGGACGAGGAAGCAGGTCAGGCCGCCGGGCGCCTGGGCGAGGGTGAGGAACACGTCGCACATGGGGGCGCTGGTGAACCACTTGTGGCCGACGAGCCGGTAGGTCCCGTCCGGCCCGGGTGCGGCCCGCGTGGTGTTGGCCCGGACGTCCGAGCCGCCCTGCTTCTCCGTCATCGACATGCCGGCGAGCAGCGCGTTCTTGGTGAGCGGTGCGCGCAGGCCGAAGTCGTACTCCCGCCTGGCGAGCAGCGGCTCGTACTGCGCGGCCAGCTCGGGGGACTGCCGCAGCGCGGGGACGGCCGCGTACGTCATCGAGACCGGGCAGCCGTGCCCCGCGTCGACGCGCCAGGTGTAGAACTTCGCGGCGCGTGCGACGTGGGCGCCCTCGCGGGAGTCGGCCCACGCGGAGCCGTGCAGGCCGTGCGTCACCGCGACGGTCATCAGCTCGTGCCACGCCGGGTGGAACTCGACCTCGTCGATCCGGTGCCCGTACCGGTCGTGCGTGCGGAGGGCGGGCGGGTGCTCGTTCGCGAGCCGGCCCCACTCCTGGGCACGCTCGGTGCCCGCCAGGCGGCCCAGCTCGCGCACCTCCGCCTCGGCCCAGCCCGCGCCCTCGCGCGCCAGCCCGTCCAGCAGGACGGCCTCGTCGGCGACGTCGTGCCCGGCGAGCGGGGGAACCTGATTGAACACCTCGTGCGTCACCGCGCCGCCCTCCACGTCCGCTCCCGATGGTCGTGCCGTTACCCGCAGAATACAGAATCACGTTCGGGTTGGGGAGGTGATCGTGCCCGGCCGTGACCGGGCGCTCATCCTCCTCAAGGGGTGGGGCGATCTCGTCCCCCCGGCGGATTGTCCGACGCCGGCGGGGGCATACCTTCGAAACCATGAGTCAGTCCAGTCCGCAGCCCGAGCGGCCCCGTCCCAGCCGCCCGCCGGCCCGGCGACAGGACCCCCCTGCGGACCGGCCCGTTCCGGAACCCTTCGACGTCACGACCGCGCCCGATGCGATCCGGGCGTCCGACGCCGAGCGCGAGGCCGCCGTCGAGCGGCTGCGCATCGCCTCCGTGGAGGGACGGCTCACCTTCGAGGAGCTGACCGAGCGCACCGAGGCCGCCTACACGGCCGTCAGCCGCGGTGACCTCGAACACATCACCGCCGATCTGCCCGGCCTGGGCGCCCCCGGCGCCAACCCCGCGCCCGTGCAGGTCAAGCGGCGGTTCAGCGCCGTCATGGGCGACTGCAAGGAGCGCATCGTCGGCCGCATCGACGGCCCGCTGGAGGCGGTGTCGGTGATGGGCGACGTCGAGCTCGACCTGCGCGGCGCGCAGGTGCCGACCGGCGAGGTCCACATCTCCGCGACCGCCGTGATGGGCGACGTCAAGATCATCGTCCCGAACGGCGTCAGCGTCGAGCTGACCGGCCACAACTTCCTCGGCGACCGCAGGGTCAACGTCCGCGGCGCGCACCCCGGCGCCCGCGTCCCCGTCGTCCGCGTCACCGCCACCGTCGTGATGGGCGACATCAAGATCATCGACGATGAGCACCACGCGCCCGTCCGCCGCGGCATCACCGAGTGGTGGAACGGCCGCGGGTGACCGCCGTCAGCGGCCGTCGCCGCGGCGTCCGGCGGACGCCGCGCGGCCGGTCCGCAGCGCCTCGGCGTAGCGGCGCACGATGAGGTCCGCGACCTGCGGGGCCGCGCCGAGAACCGGCGACACCGCGGCGGCGCCGGCGGCCACGGCCTCGGCCCGGACCTTGTCGGCGAAGTGGCCGGGCGCGAGGAAGTAGGACGCCACCGCCACGCGCGGCGCCCCCGCGCCGAGCAGCGCCGCCACGGCCTCGCCCGGTTTCGGGCCCGCCGCCGACGCGTACGCCGGGACGACGTCCCGCCATCCCCGCGACCGCCACTCACGCGCGAGCCGCGCGACCGTGGCGTTGGCGGCCGCGTCGCTCGACCCCGCCGACACGAGCACGACCGCCGTGTCCGGATCGCCGGGCTCCACACCGGCGTCGGCGAGGCGGTGCTCCAGAGCGGCCATGAGGAGCGGATGCGGGCCCAGCGTCCCGGCCGTGCGCAGACCCAGCCGGGGGTGCCGGGCACGCACCCGGTTCAGGACGCCCGGGAGGTCGGTCTTGCTGTGGTAGGCCGCGGTGAGGAGCAGCGGCAGCACGACCGCCTCGTCCGCGCCGTCCCGGGCCAGGCCGTCCAGCACCCGGCCGGGGGCCGGCGGCGCGTGGTCCAGGAACGCGGCGTGCACGGGCACGTCCGGGCGGCGCGCCCGGACGGCGCCGAGCAGCGCGGCGACCGTCGCGGCGGCGCGCGGGTCCCTGCTCCCGTGCGCCACCGCCACCATGGGCACGCTCAAAGGTGGATGCCGCATTCGGTCTTGCCCAGGCCGACCCAGCGGCCGCTGCGCGGGTCCTCGCCGGGCGGGACCGGGCGGGTGCACGGGGCGCAGCCGATCGAGGGGTAGCCGTCGTAGTGCAACGGGTTGACGAGTACGCCGTTGTCCTCGATGTACTGGTCCATGTCCTCCTGGGACCAGTCAAGGATCGGGTTCACCTTGACCATGCCGCGCCTGCGGTCCCACTCGACGACCCTCCGGTCGCGGCGGTTCGCGGTCTCGTCCCGGCGGATGCCGCTGAACCAGGCCAGGTAGCCCTCCAGCGCGCGGCCGAGCGGCTCCACCTTGCGCAGGTGGCAGCACAGGTCCGGGTTGCGGCCGAACAGCCGGGGGCCGAGCGCGGCCTCCTGCTCCTCGACCGTCCGGGACGGGGTGACGTTGATGACGTTCACCGGGTAGACGGCCTCCACCGCGTCCCGGGTGCCGATCGTCTCGGCGAAGTGGTAGCCGGTGTCGACGAACAGGACGTCGATGCCGGGCTTCACCTTCGACACCAGGTGGATCAGTGCCGCGTCCGACATGGACGAGGTGAGGCAGATGCGGTCGCCGAACGTGGCGACGGCCCAGCGGATGACCTCCGGCGTGGGCGCGTCCTCCAGTGCGGGGGCGGCCGATTCGACGATGTCTTCGAGGTCAAGGGTGCGTCTGTCGGTCTCCAGGAGGGTCACCGAGGGGTCTCCTTGCTCGCGGTGTTGGGAGCTCCGACACCGAGGAACTTCAGCGTGAAGGATCGGAGGCAGTCGGGGCAGAACCAGGAACCGCGCCCGTCCCCGTGCGGGGACGGCCCCCCACGCTCCCCGGGGAACTCGGAGGGGGCGCGCGGTTCCAGGTTCTCCTCGCCGCAGTACGGGCAGTAGAACGGCGCCATGCGCTCGCTCATGTGAGGTCCGCCCCGCTCATTTGAGATCGGCCTCGTCCGCGCGGTCCACCCATTCGGCGAAGGTCTCGCCCTCGGCGCGCTGCTCGTCGAACGCGCGGACCACCCGCTCGACGTAGTCGGTCAGCCCGGCCGACGTCGTCTTCAGCCCGCGGACCTTCTTGCCGAACGATGCGCCGAGCCGCCCGCCCAGGTGCACCTGGAAGCCCTCCATCTGGTCGCCGTTCTCGTCCACGACCAACTGGCCCTTGAGCCCGATGTCGGCGACCTGGATGCGCGCGCAGGAGTTCGGGCAGCCGTTGATGTTGACGGTCAGCGGCTGGTCGAAGTCCGGGAGCCGCTTCTCCAGCTCGTCCATCAGGTCCATGGCGCGCTGCTTGGTGTCGACGATCGCGAGCTTGCAGTACTCGATGCCGGTGCACGCCATCATGTGCCGCCGGAACGTGGACGGGCGGGCGTGCAGGTCGTGCTCGGCGAGCGCCTCGACGAGCGCCTCGGTGTGCTCCTCCGGCACGTCCAAGATGATCATCTTCTGTTCGAGCGTCGTGCGGACCCGGCCCGAGCCGTAGCGGTCGGCCAGTTCGCCGATGACGCCGAGCAGATCCCCGTTCAGCCGGCCCACGCGGGGCGCGAACCCGACGTAGCAGCGGCCGTCCTTCTGCGGGTGCACGCCCAGGTGGTCGCGGTGGACGTCCGGGGCCGCGGGCTCGGGGCCGTCCGGCAGCGCGTACCCGAGGTACTCCCGCTCCAGCACCTCGCGGAACCTGTCCGCGCCCCAGTCCTTCATCAGGAACTTCAGCCGGGCGCGGCTGCGCAGCCGCCGGTAGCCGTAGTCACGGAAGATCGAGGTGACGCCGTGCCACACCTCGCGGACCTGCTCCGGCTCGACGAACACGCCGAGGCTCTTGGAGAACATCGGGTTGGTGGACAGCCCGCCGCCGACGAACAGCTGGTAGCCGGTCGCGCCCTGCTCGTTCACCACGCCGACGAACGCCACGTCGTTGATCTCGTGGACGGTGCAGTGCGAGGTGCAGCCCGACAGCGCCGTCTTGTACTTGCGCGGCAGGTTGGAGAACTCGGGGGAGCCGATGTAGCGGTCGTGGATCTCGCGGATCTGCGGCGTCGCGTCGATCACCTCGTCCGCGGCGATCCCGGCCAGCGGGCAGCCGATGATCGTGCGCGGCACGTCGCCGCACGCCTCGGTGGTGTGCAGCCCCACGGCGCCGAGCGCGTCCCAGATGGCGGGGACGTCCTCGATCCCGACCCAGTGCAGCTGGATGTTGTGCCGGTTGGTGATGTCGGCGGTCCCGCGCGCGTACTTGCGGGAGACGTCGGCGATCGTGCGCAGCTGCGGTCCGCTCAGCTGGCCGCCGTCGATGCGGATCCGCATCATGAAGTAGCGGTCCTCGATCTCCTCGTCCGACAGCGCGCCGGTCCTGCCGCCGTCGATGCCGGGCTTGCGCTGGGTGTAGAGACCCATCCAGCGGAACCGGCCGCGCAGGTCGGACGGGTCGATCGAGTCGAACCCGTACTTGGAGTAGATGTCGATGATGCGGCGGCGGACGTTCAGCCCGTCGTCGTTCTTCTTGTTCTCCTCGGTGGCGTTCAGAGGTTCCCGGTAGCCGAGGGCCCACTGGCCCTCGCCCTTCTTGCGCTTGATCGCGGTTGGCACGGCGCGCGTCCTCATCTGTTGGATCTGTTGGTCATGAGGGACGCGTAACGCACCGGCGGTCGCGGACGGCCGGCTCAACGCTGAGCAGGATCAGGTCAAAAGGGACGCCGATGCGCCACGCGCCCGCAGAGCGGGGGGCGTGGTCGGGGCGTCACCGACAGATCGCGCTGCGGACGCGCAGGAAGTCCACGTGCCGGCGCTTGGCCAGCAACGGGTCCGCAGCAGTCATACTCCGACTCTGACATGACGTCTCGCGGGCTGTCCAGCGGCGTCCGCCATGCGGACGCGTGAGCTGCGTCATCCCCGCGGCTATCCCTGCCGCTTCCAGTTCACCGGGGGCTCGGCGTCCTCGCCGCCCGGACGGCCGGCCCGGTCGCCGGGCCGGCGCCCGCCCTCGGGCGTGGCGGGCGGAGGGCGGTGCTGGCAGTCGCACCAGGAACCGCCGCGGCACTCCTCGTGGCGGCGGTCACGGCACGCCGGGCAGATCATGTCTCCCATTGTCGCCCATGAAGGCGAATGCCGGGGCGGCGCCGGTGGCCGGGCGGAACGATCATGGTCCGGGCGACGTTCTGATCCGTCCTACCGGGTATGGGCAAGGACATGGACGGGGCCGGGACCCCGGAGCGGGACGATCCGGCGGGGGAGGCGATCGGCACGCAACGCGTGGAGCAGACCATGGAAATGGGCGATGCGACATGTTCCGGGCGTGTAACGCTCTACGGTTGGGCGGTGTGACGACCGTCTCCGACGCCGAGGGCGTCCCCTCGGCTGGGGACTCCGACTCCGGACCGGGCCCGCGCGGCCCCCGCCCGCCCGCACCCCGCCCGCCCGCACCTCGCCCGCACGGCCCCCGTCCGCGCGCACGCGACCGGCTGGCCGCGCGGGTCCGTGCGGCGGCGCGGACGTCCGCCCGGGTCTCCTGGACACTGACCAAGGGCACCACGGTCACCGCGTTCCGGTACCGGGTGACCGGGCTCGCGGCCGAGGCCGCGTTCTTCGCGCTGCTGTCGCTGCCGCCGCTCGTGATCGGGCTGATCGGCACCATGGGGCACCTGCGCGGACTGCTCGGCGCCGGCACCGTCACCGAGGTCCGCTCCTGGGCGATCGAGCAGGCGCGCACCGTGCTGACGGGCCCGGCGGTCGACTCGGTCGTCGTCCCGCTGATCGACGACGTGATCCGGGGCGGCAGCCCCGACATCGTGTCCGTCAGCTACCTCATCTCGCTGTGGGCGGGGTCGCGGGCGACGAACGTCTACGTCGACACCATCACCATCGCCTATGGGCTGTCCGGCGTCCGCGGCGTGATCCGCACCCGGCTGCGCGCGTTCTTCCTGTACGTCATCGGAATCCTGGTCATGATCATCGTCATTCCGATGCTGGTGGCCGGTCCGGCGCTGGTGCGGGAGGCGCTGCCGGAGAGCGCCGAGGCGGTGCAGGCGCTGTACTGGCCGGTCGTGGTGAGCCTGTCGATCGTGTTCCTCGCGCTGCTGTACCACATGAGCGTGCCGGTGCGGACGTCCTGGTGGCGCGAGGTCCCCGGCGCCGCCCTGGCGCTGCTGATCTGGATCGTCGGCAGTGTCAGCCTGCGGATCTACCTGGCCGGGTCGCTGCGCGGCGTGTCGGTGTACGGGTCGCTCGCCGCCGCGATCGCGGTGCTCGCCTGGCTGTACGTCGCGGCGCTCGCGGTGCTGATCGGGGCCGCGCTGAACGCCGAGATCGACCGGCTGTGGCCCAGCGGCGACACCGAACGGGCGCGCGCCGTGCGGGAGGCGCAGGTCACCCAGGTTCCGCGCGACCGGGGGAGCACGGGTAAAAACAACCCCGGATAAGGCATTGAAAAGGTCAAACATGTCGTAACCTCGCCTGTCATGACCCCCCGTGAGGAGCCCGGTCGGCTGCGGACCGTGACCGGCACGATCGCGACGTCCGACATCACCGGGCCGGTGCTCTCCCACGAGCACCTGCAGATGGACCTGCGCTGGCCCGCGCGGCCCCGGCTGCTCGGCTCCGACCCCGGCCGCTGGCTGGACGAGGAGAAGTCCGTCCAGCGGGAGCTGTCCGCGCTGCGCAAGGAGCGCGGCCTCGGCCTGGTCGTCGACCTGACCTGCGCGGGCATGGGCCGTAACGCCGCCGCGCTCGCCCGGATCGGCGCCGGCGCCAGGGTGGCCGTGGTCGCCGGGACGGGCGTGTTCACCGAGCCGTTCCATCCCGCGTTCGTCCGCGAGGTCCTCGCCGCCGGGACCGGCCCGGACGGCCCGTCCGCCGTGGAGCGGCTCACCGAGCGGCTGCTCGCCGAGGTCGGCTTCGGCATGGACGGCACGAACGCCCTGCCCGGCGTCATCGGGGAGATCGGCACCTGGGGCGAGGCGCCGAGCGAGACCGAGGAACTGTGCCTGCGCGCCGCCGCGCAGGCGGCCCGCTACTCCGGGCTGTCCGTGGCGACCTACGGCCGGGCGGGCCTCGCCCAGCTGGAGATCCTCACCTCCGCCGGGCTCGCCCCGCACCGGGTCGCGGTCGGCCAGCAGGACCGGGTGGACGACCCCGGTCAGCACCGCAAGATCGCTGAGACGGGCGGCTATGTCTCGTTCGGCACGCTCGGCCTCGCCGGCGCGGACCGCGCCGCCCTCGGCGCCCGCGTCCGCTGCGTGATGGACCTGCTGGAGGCCGGGCACGCCGGCCGGGTGCTGCTGAGCACCGGAGTGTCCCGGATGGCGCAGATCCGCCGCTACGGCGGCGCGGGCTTCGGGTACCTGTTCGACACGTTCCTGCCCGCGCTGCGCGCCGCCGGCGCCGATGACGCCACGCTGGAGGCCGTCCTGCACGACAACCCGCTGAGGTGGCTCACGGGTTCGTGAGCGGGCAGGGGACCCGGAAGGGGGCGCGAGTCGCGCCCCGCACGGTGTGAGCCGCTCCACGCGAAATGGTGCGCCACGAATTTCGGTGAATGGGTCACATCGCGGAGACGATTGCGGTAAAAGGGCGTCCCCCGCGGAATGTCGCGGCACGATGTGAACCGGCGGGGACTCCGATGTGATGCCGCGCCCCCGCCCGGCCGGGAGAGGCCGGGCGGAGGCAACGCAAACGGCCCCGCGGGGCGGGGCCGTGTCGTTTTCAGGTGGCGTGCCGGGGTTCGCGCTGGGAGCGTTTCGGCGGCCTGCGTACTCGGTCAGGCGGCGTTGGCGCGACGCATCCGGCGACGGCGCTCGGACGCGCGCTCGTCCTCGTTCAGACCGCCCCACGTGCCGTACTTCTCGGGCCGGGACACCGCGTAGTCCAGGCACTCCGTGCGGACCGGGCAGCCCATGCAGATCTGCTTGGCCTTGCGCTCGCGGATCTCGCGCTCGGGCTGGCGTTCGCCGTCGGGACCGAAGAAGAGGACGAGGTCTTCCCCCCGGCACGCCGCGGCGTCCTGCCAGCCCCAGCTGGGACGAGGGAGGTTTGCCTGCCGACGTACCTGAGCCATGGAACACCCACCTTGATTGGTTTCGAACAAAAATCGGGACATGGACGCTCGACGTACTTCGGGTGACATGAGTCAGAAGCGCCGAATGTTCCAACGTCTGGAGTTGCCGCTCTGTTCCCCGTCCGGTTACTCCGGAAACCTGGGGACGTGCGACAGGAGACCCTCGAATGGGGCCTCAGCGAGATTACACGAGGGTCGCCTCGTTGAGAAGGGTGAGTTCCCTAACAACATAGGTTCGCGTGTTCTCTCCGCAGTCCGCCCCGCAGGGATCGGGCTGCCGGACGGCCTCCACGGTCACCCGGTAACGGCTCTGCTGTACGGCGACGACGGTTTCGTACCGGGATGCTCCAGTGACCGACTCCACGGTCACCTCGTCCACCCCGAGCCGGCCCGTGTGCGCACGGACGAAGTGCTCCGCCGCCTGCGCGGGTTCGGGCATCCCGGCCCGTCCGCGCAGCCGGTCGAGGACGACCTCGCCCCGCAGGTAGGCGTCCACCGCCCGCACGGCCTCGGTCTCGCCGAGGTCGCCGTAGTAGAGCCCGTGGGGAAGACACACCAAATTCGCTGCAAATCGGTCGCCGCCAACATGGGTGGTTTCCCAGATGCGGCGGTCGAAACGCCGGGCGAGGGCGCGGGCCAGCGGTGCCCCGGTGCGGGCGCAGCAGGCGTTGTGCCGCCCGTGCGTGCAGGCCAGCACCACCGGCTCGGTCACCGGCCCGCCGAGCCCCGGCGAGCGGCCCGCGGCGAGCGCGTCCAGGTCGAGCGCCGCCAGCTCCGCCGGGTCGGCGAGCTCGCGCCCCTCCATCCAGACCTCGCCACCGCGCGAGAACGCGGCGTAGACCTGGACCGGCGGAGTCGCGCGGCGGCGTCCCGGCCGCCGGATCAGCTGCGGCCGGACGCCCGCCTTCTTCGCGGCGCGCACGGCCTCGGCCACCGGATCGGGGCCGGGCAGATCGGTGATGTGCTCGGGCCAGGGGCCGGGATGCTCGACGAGCAGCCAGGCGCGCGCCTTGGTGGTCGCGGTCGCCAGGCACGGCCGCTCGCCCGTGTGGCTTCCCGGGCAGTGCCCGCAGCCGTTGGAGCGCGTCACGTGGTCCCCCTGGTAGATCTTCGAGCAATTAGGTAAGGGTAACCTAATGACTCCCTGTCAAACCAGGAGGACCTGGGACGACGGGGTGACGGAGGTCTCAGTGTAGGGCCGTGCGGGAGAACAGGCCCTTCGCGAAGGGCAGCGCGGCCTCCCGGTCGGCGGCGACGAGACCGATGCGCGTGCGGCGGTCCAGCAGGTCGCCGGCGTCCAGGGCGCCCTCGTGCAGCATCCCCCAGGCCAGCTCCGCGCCCGTCACCGGCAGGCCCGCGACGACCGGCTCCATCAGCGCGGGGTCGTCCCCGCCGAGCGCGGCCAGCAGCGGCGCCTCCACCCCGTACCGCTGGACGAGGCGGGACGGCGCGTGCAGCGCGTCCAGCCGCGCCCGCGGGGCCGCGCCGACGAGGGGGAGGCGCGCGGTCCGGCTCGGCCCGGCGCGAAGACCACGGCCGCGCACGGCCGCGTCCACCGCGTCCTGCGCCATCCGCCGGTAGGTGGTGAGCTTGCCCCCGACGATCGTGACGACGCCGTCCCGCGAGGTCAGCACCGCGTGGCGGCGGGAGATGTCGGCGGTTTCGCGGCCGTGCCCCCGGTCCAGCAGGGGACGCAGCCCGGCGTACGCGCCGGCGACGTCCGAGCGGCGCACCGGGACGTCCAGCGCCGAGCCCAGCACGTCGAGCAGGAACCCGATCTCGCCTTCCGTCGGCTCGGGCACGTCGGGGATCGGCCCGTCCGCGGGCTCGTCGGTGAGCCCCACGTAGACGCGGCCGTCGCCCTGCGGCAGCACCAGCACGAACCGGGCGCCGCCGCCCGGGATCGGGACGTGCATCCCGGCCGCGAGCCCGCGCAGCGTCGCCGCCCGCAGCACCAGATGGGTGCCCCGCGACGGGCGCAGCCGCACCCCGTCCACGAGCCCGCCCGCCCAGACGCCGGCCGCGTTCACGACCGCGCGCGCCCGGACGGTGAACTCCCGCCCGGTCAGCTCGTCCCGGACGAGGGCCCCGTCCCCGGTCAGCTCGACCGCGCGGCAGCGGGTGAGGACGCGGGCGCCGTGCCCGGCGGCGGTGCGGGCGAGCGCGGTGACCAGGCGCGCGTCGTCGGCGAGCTGGCCGTCCCACGACAGCAGCCCGCCGCGCAGCCCGTGGGGCCGCAGCGCGGGCGCGAGCCGCAGCGTCTCGACCGCCGACAGCCGGCGCGGCCGGGGCAGCACCGAGCGCGGGGTGCGCGCGGCGAGCCGCAGCAGGTCCCCCGCGCGCATCCCCGCGTGCGCCAGGGCCGCCTGCGCGGGCGACACCAGCGGGGTCAGCGGCAGGACGAACGGAAGCGCGCGCACCAGATGCGGGGCCGTGCGCCGCATCAGCGCGTCCCGCTCGACCGCGCTCTCGTGCGCCACGTCCACCTGCCCGGACGCGAGGTAGCGCAGCCCGCCGTGGATCAGCTTGGAACTCCACCGGGACGTGCCGAACGCCAGGTCGTGCGCGTCGATCGCGGCGACCGACAGCCCCCGCGAGGCGGCGTCCAGCGCGGCGCCCGCCCCGGTCGCGCCGAGGCCGACGACCAGCACGTCCACCACCTCGCCGGGCAGGGCGGCGAGTTCGCGTTCCCGGCGCGCCGCGTTGAGCGACGTCCGCGGGTCGGGTCCGGAGGTGTTCACGGTGCGAGCATCCTTTCCAGGGTGTCGCGGAGTTCGGCGTCGAAGGCGCCGGAACCGAGGTCGGGGTCGGCGTCGTCGAGCATCGTCGGTGCCGACAGTGCGAACGACTGGACGACCAGCAGCAGCGCCCGCGCCTGCCGGCCGGGGTGGCCGGCGCGGATCGTGCCGTCCCGGTGCCCGGCGATGATCGCCTCCTCGAACCAGGTCAGGAAGGCGTGCTGGCTGGCGCCGCAGCGGTCCAGCAGGTAGGGGAGCAGCAGCTCGGGGTCGACCTCGATGATCTTGCGGAGCAGCGGGTGGCCGCGGAACGTGCGGACGCCGGTGACCAGGCCCTCGATCAGCCGGGGCCGGACGGGACGGCCGTCGTCGGGGGGCTGCAGCGCGTCGCCGATGCCGGTCCACTCGCGGGTCATCAGATCGGCGACGATCATGCGGACGTCCGGCCAGCGGCGGTAGAGCGTCATCCGGGACACGCCCGCGCGGCGGGCGATGTCGGTCAGCGTCGTGCGGCGCACCCCGACGGCCAGCACGCAGTCGCGCGCGGCGTCGAGCACGGTGTCGTCGGCGGTCCGTGCCCCGGTCCTGTTGTGACGGTTCGACGTCATATGTCACAGTGTAAGGCAACAGGACATGGGACGACGAGGGAGGCGGCGTGCAGACGCGGGACATGCTGTGGAGCGGCTGGGGCGATCCGGCCAAGGCCGCGCCGCTGCCCGAGCCGACGGTCGGGCTGCTGCGCGACCTGCTCGGCGTGCGGCCGGCGGCGGCGCCCCCGGTCGCGCTGGCGGAGATCGAGATCGCGGCCCCCCGCCTGCCGGGCGCGGACCTGAACGCGCTCGCCGGGATCGTCGGGGACGCGAACGTCCGCGCCGACACCGAGTCGCGCGTCCGGCACACGCGCGGCAAATCGACGCCCGACCTGCTGCGCATCCGCGCCGGGGAGACCTCCGACGCGCCGGACGCGGTCGTGCTGCCGGGCGGTCATGACGAGGTCCTCGCGGTACTGAGGCTCTGCGCGCGAAAGCGGATCGCGGTCGTCCCGTTCGGCGGCGGCACGTCCGTCGTCGGCGGGCTGGCGCCGCGGGGCGTGGCCGCGTTCATCGCCCTCGATCTGCGGCGCATGGACGCCCTCGTCTCGGTGGACGAGGTGTCCCGCACGGCCGTCCTGCAGCCGGGCCTGCGCGCTCCGGCGGCGGAGGCGCTGCTCGCCGAACACGGCTTCACGCTCGGGCACTTCCCGCAGTCGTTCGAGTGGGCGTCGATCGGCGGGTTCGCGGCGGCGCGGTCGAGCGGGCAGGCGTCCGCCGGGTACGGGCGGTTCGACGACATGGTGGTCGGCCTCACCGTGGCCACCCCCGAGGGGACGCTCGATCTCGGCCGGGCGCCGAGGTCGGCGGCCGGGCCCGATCTGCGGCAGCTCGTGCTCGGCTCGGAGGGCGCGTTCGGCGTGATCACGTCCGTGCGGGTGCGCGTCCGGCCGGTTCCGCAGGCCAGGCGGTACGAGGGCTGGCGGTTCGCGTCGTTCGGCCAGGGCGCCGCCGCGCTGCGCCGGCTGGCCCAGGACGGCCCGCTTCCCACCGTGCTCCGGCTGTCGGACGAGACCGAGACCATGGTCGGGCTGGCCGACCCGGCCGCGATCGGGGGCGGGTCGCCCTCCGCCGGATGCCTGGCCGTGGTCGGGTTCGAGGGCGTCCCCGAGCGGGTCGCCGAGCGGCGGGCGCGGGCGGCGGACGTCCTGCGCGACGCCGGCGGCGAGCCCCTCGGCACCGGGCCGGGCGACAAGTGGGAGCACGGCCGCTTCAACGCCCCCTATCTGCGCGACTCGCTGCTGGACGTGGGCGCGTTCGTCGAGACGCTGGAGACCGCCGCGTTCTGGTCGGACATCCCGGGGTTGTACGAGGCCGTCCGGTCCGCCCTGACCGGGACCCTGTCGAGCACGGGGACCCCGCCGCTGGTCATGTGCCACATCTCGCACGTCTACGCGTCCGGCGCGTCCCTTTACTTCACCGTCGTGTCCGCGCAGGGCGAGGACCCGATCGCGCACTGGGACAGGGCGAAGCACGCCGCCAACGACGCGATCGCCCGCGCGGGCGGCACGATCAGCCACCATCACGGCGTGGGCACCGACCACCGCGACTGGTACGCCCGGGAGATCGGGCCGCTCGGCGCCGCCGTGCTGCGCGCCGTCAAGGAGCGGGTCGATCCGGCGGGAATCCTCAACCCGGGCGTCCTCGTCCCGCCGGCCGCGGGGGAGTGACGGCCATGCGCGCGTTCACCGCGATCGTGAACCCGGCGGCGGGCGGCCCGGCGTCCGCCTCCTGCCTGATCCCGCTGAGCCGGCTGCTGCGGGAGGCGGGCGCCGAGGTCCACGTCGAGTACAGCCGCGGCATGGTGCACGCCGCCGACGTCGCCCGCGCCGCCGCCGAGGCCGGCCGCGTCGTGCTCGGCGTCGGCGGGGACGGCATGGTCGGCTGCGTCGGCGGCGCCCTCGCCGGCACCGGCGCGGTCTTCGGCATCGTCCCGGCCGGGCGCGGCAACGACTTCGCGCGCCAGCTCGGCGTCCCGTCCGGCGCGGCGGCGCTCGCCCCGCTGCTGCTGGACGGCGAGCCCCGCGCCGTGGACGCCATCGACGCCAACGGGACGCCCGTCCTCGGCAGCGTGTACGCGGGCGTCGACGCGGTCGCCAACGACAACGCCAACAGGACGCGGCTGCTGCGCGGGTCCGCCGCCTACTACGTCGGCGCGCTGCGGGCGATCATCACGTGGCGGCCCGCCGACTACCTGATCGGCGTGGACGGCGCGGAGTACCGGCGCGAGGGCTACACGGTGGTCGCGGCGAACTCCGGCTACTACGGGTTCGGCAAGCACATCGCGCCGGACGCGCGCGTCGACGACGGGCTGCTCGATGTCGTCCTCATCCGCAAGGCCCCGAAGACCCTGTTCTTCTCCGTCATGCGGGAGCTGGCGGACGGGACGCACGTCAGGCGGCCCGAGGTGGAGGTCATGCGCGGCCGGGAGGTGCGGATCGAGCTGGCCGGGCCGTCCGGCAGGACGCTCCCCTACGGGGCGGACGGCGAGCTGCCCGGGGTGCTGCCGGTCACCGCCAGGGTGATGCCGGGCGCGCTCCGCGTCCTGGCGCCCTGACACCCCCCGCTCACCTGCGCTTCCGTGGCGGTCCCCGAGGTTTTGGCCCCACATTTGGGGTGGTTTACGTCTCCATTACGGCCCTCCGTATAACGTCGGTTACGTCCCGCTTTCGGGACCTGGGGGTTGTCTGTGGAGACATCATGAGAGGCGACCGCACGCTCGCCGTTCTGGGGGGACTCATGATGACCGCGGACACCCTTGACGTGGTGGCGCCGGCGTCTTTGGGGGTGGCGCCGGCGTCCACCACGCTCTTCCGCGCGTTCGCTTGACGCGACGATCGCCTCCGGACAGGGTGTGAGCATCCCCTCACCCCTTCCGGAGGCGTTTCGTGTGTGCCGAGGTTTCCCCCGGACCCGACAACTCGCGCACCTCCGAGGCGGGTGCCGGGTGGGTCTGTGGAAGCCCGGGCACGTTCAACGACCTGCTTCCTCCGCGCGTCCTCGACTTCTCGTGGCGCAGGCCCGCCGTGCTGTGGCGGTCCCGCAACGACGTGCTCGCGCGCCTGTTCGGTGACCCGTCCAACGCGATCCGCCGCCGCTGCGTGGCCGCGCTGCGCGAACGGGGCACGCCGGCCGCGTTCACCGTGCACCGCTCGGCGCCGGAGTTCTCGTTCGTGCTGCTCGGCGACACCGGCGAGGGCGACCGGTCGCAGTACGCGGTGGTGCCGCCGCTGCTGCACGCCGCGGCCGGCACCGACTTCATGATCATCGCCAGTGATGTGGTCTACCCGGCCGGGGACGGGGGCCAGTACCCGGAGAAGTTCTTCCGCCCCTACAAGGACTATCCGGCCCCCATCTACGCGGTCCCCGGCAATCACGACTGGTACGACGGCCTGCGCGGTTTCCTGCACGTCTTCTGCGCCCTGGACGCGGACTGCTCCCCGCCGCCCTGGCGCGGCGCGCTCGCGTTCGTTCCCCGGCTGCTCTGGCGCCACCCGGGCCCGATCGACCGGGCCGCCCTCGCCGAGGCCCGCCGCACGTACCGGGGCGCGCCCGGCCAGCAGGCCGTCCAGCCGGGGCCGTACTGGGCGATCGACACGCCGTCGCTGCGCATCATCGGCATCGACACCGGGATCACCGGAGTCGTCGACCGCGACCAGGGCCGGTGGCTGCGCGAGGTGTCCGGCGGGCCCAAGCCCAAGCTGCTGGTGACCGGCAAGCCCCTGTACGTGGACGACGACCACCGTCCGGGGCCGGTCGAGGGCGGCGGCACGGTCGACGAGATCGTCCGCGATCCGGCGCACCACTACGTGGCCGCGATCGGCGGCGACATCCACAACTACCAGCGCTACCCGGTGCGGGCCGGCGACGGCCGGACGATCCAGTACATCGTCTCGGGCGGCGGCGGCGCGTTCATGCACGCGACCCACACGATCCCCCGGACGAGCGTGGTGAAGGAGGGCGAGTTCCGCTGCTACCCGCTGCGCGGCGACTCCCTTTCCCGCTACAGCAAGCTGTACGGGCGGTGGCTGCGGCTGCCGAGGCTGTTCGAGCTGACGCCGGAGGAGGCGACGGCCGCCGTCCGGTACCGCCTCGGCATCAGGCCCGGTCGCGGCTACCGGAGCGCCGCGACCGAGGTGAGACCGTCCCGGCGGGCGCGCTTTGTCGCCTCCGTCCTCGGTGTCCCGCGCGACGGCCGGCGCCGCCCCCGCCTCCTGCGGCTGCCGGTGCACCGGCTCCCGCAGCGCTTCCGCTCCGAGATGGCCGACTGGGACCGGCCGCCGTTCTTCAAGAGCTTCCTGCGCCTGGACGTGACGGAGTCGCAGCTCCGGATCCGGTGCTATGCCGCGACGGGCTGCGGCGACCACGAGACGGCACCGCCGTGCGAAGACGAGGTGACGATCCCGCTACGCTAGCCCTCCGCTGCGGGAAAAACGTCGGGAATCTGGCCGAAGTCGGCTATTCACTCTCCCGACGTGACCATGGACCGTTACAGTCATTGATCACCATACGGGTGAACGGTAACGGACGGTCGGCCGGAAAACGACCGCGTCCCACAGGAAGAGCAACTCGATGAGTTACCCTCAGCAGGGCCAGGGCCAGCAGTACCAGCAGCAGGGCGGCCACGCGCCGGTCCCCGCGCAGCAGCAGGCTCCCGCCGCCGCCGCCGGCGCCGGCTACAACATGAAGCGCCGCAACCCGGCCGGCGCCTGGCTCGGCCTCCCCATGATCACCTTCGGCATCTACGGCCTGGTCTGGTTCTTCAAGGTCCACACCGAACTGCACCAGTACGACCGCCGCATCGACGACGCCGCCACCAACGCGCTGCTGTCCATGCTCTTCGGCGGCATCACCCTCGGCATCTGGCCGCTGATCATGTGGGTCAAGCTCGGCGGCCGCATCGCCGAGGCCCAGCGCGCCGCCGGCCTGCAGCCGAGCTGCAGCGGCGGCATGGGCTTCCTGCTCGGCATCTTCGGCTTCGGCGTGCTGTACTACCAGCTCCAGCTGAACAAGGTCATCGACCGTTACGGTGACACCCCGGCCGGCCAGCAGGTCTCCCTGGCCGCCTGATCACCACCGGGGGCTACGGCCCTGGCCCCGCTGAAGATCACGCCGAACCCCTCCGCGCATCACCCGTCGCGGAGGGGTTCGGCGCGTCCGGAGCCGCGGTTTCGTCCGAGGTCGGCGTCACAATGAGCCCGTGAGAACAGCGGTGGCCGTGGGGCCGGGCACGGGGGGAGTGCTGCGGACGCTCGCCGAGGACGGGACGCCCGCGGCCCCCGCGCGTGCGGTGCCCGACCTGGTCGCGGCGATCGACGGCCAGGAGCGGGCCGACGCGCCGCGCTGGGTGTGGCCGTCCACGGCGCGGCTCTACCCGCGGTTGCTCGACGCGGGTGTCCGGGTGGCCCGCTGCCATGACCTTGAGCTGGCGGAGAACCTGCTGCTCGGCCATGCCGGCCGCCACGGGGAGCCCCGCTCGGTGCGGGCGGCGTGGGCGCGGCTGCGCGGCGAACCCGTCCCGCCCGATCGTCAGCCGCGAGACAGGCCCGCGCAGCCGTCGCTGTTCGGCGACGACGCCGGGCAGGACGAGCCCGCCGACGACATCGAGCAGGTCGTCGCGGTGCACGCCGCCCAGCAGCGCGCCATCGCCGGCCTGGACGGTTTCGCGCTGCTCGCCGCGGCCGAGTCGGCGGGGGCGCTGGTGGCCGCCGAGATGGGGCACGACGGGCTGCCCTGGTCGGCCGAGGAGCACGACGCGCTGCTCACCGAGCTGCTCGGGCCGCGGCCGCCCGGCGGGCTGCGTCCCCGCCGGCTGCAGGACCTCGCCGACCGCATCAGCGCCGCGTTCGGACCCCGCGTGCACGTCAACCCCGACTCCCCGGCGCAGATCCTCAAGGCGTTCGCGGCGGCGGGGCTGCCGATCCCGTCCACCCGCGCGCACGTCCTCAAGCGGCTCGACCACCCCGCCGTCCCGCTGCTGCTGGAGTACAAGGAGCTGTCGCGGCTGCACACCGCGCACGGCTGGACGTGGCTCGACACGTGGGTGAGCGGTGGCCGGTTCCGCCCCGAGTACGTGGTCGGCGGCGTGGTGTCCGGACGCTGGGCGACGAGCGGCGGCGGCGCGCTGCAGATCCCGCGCGTGCTGCGCCGGGCCGTCGTCGCCGATCCCGGCTGGTCGCTCGTCGTCGCGGACGCCGCGCAGCTCGAACCCCGCGTGCTCGCCGCGCTCGCCGGGGACCGCGCGTTCACCGAGGCCGCCGCGCACGGCGACCTGTACGCGGCCCTGTCCGACGCGTTCACCGGCGACGGTGACGGCGGGCTGACCGCACGCGCCAAGGCCAAACTCGCCCTGCTCTCCGCCATGTACGGGGGAGGGACGGGTGAGGCGGTGCAACTGCTCGCGGTCCTGAAGAACCGGTTCCCGGACGCGTTCGGCTACGTGGAGGCCGCCGCGCGGGCGGGGGAGAGCGGCCGGCTCGTCCGGTCCCGGCTGGGCCGCACCTGCCCGCCGCCGTCGGCCGGGTGGCGCGAGCTGACCTCGGCGGGCGACGGCGACACGCCGCCCGGCTCCCAGCAGGGCACGGCGGCGCGGGCGCTGCGCAGCCGGGGCAGGTTCACCCGCAACTTCGTCGTGCAGGCGACGGCCGCCGACTGGGCGCTCGCCCTGCTCGGCTCGCTGCGCCGCCGCCTCACCGTGCTCACCTTCCCCCGTCTTGTGTTCTTCCAGCATGACGAGGTCATCGTGCACACCCCGGCCGAGCTGGCCGGGGACGTCGCCGCCGCCGTGCTCGCCGCGGCCGACGAGGCGCGCCGCCTGCTGTTCGGCGACACGCCGGTCGTGTTCCCGATGGAGATCGCCGTCGTCGACCGTTACGCCGACGCCAAGTGAGCCGCGAGCGCGCGGACCGTGTTGGCGGCGGCGAACGCGTGCCCCCGCGCGTTCAGATGAAGCCGGTCACCGCTGTAGACGCCGGGGTCGGCCGCCACCGGGTGGTCGGAGGGGTTGTCGACGTGGCAGGCCCCGAACTCGGCGGCGGGCAGGACGGCCGGGTCCGTCCACTCCGACGGCATCGTCTCGGTCATGGTCATTCTCCTCCGGAGGTGCGGGGCCGGGCGGTCAGCAGCAGGCCCGCGAGCGCCGCGCCGGCGGCGGCGAGCGTGCAGAACAGGTAGACGGCGGTGTAGTCGTCGTGCGCCGCGCGGGCGGGCAGCAGCGCGGCGAGGACGGCGATGCCGAGCGCGCCGCCGAGCTGGCGCGCCGTGGTGTTGAGGCCGGTGGCCCCGGCGAACCGCAGCGGCCCGGCCGACAGCGCGGCGGCCGAGGCGGTGCCGGTGCTGAGCATCCCCATGCCGGTCCCGACGAGGAGGCCGACCGGGAGCCAGAAGGTGACGAAGTGGGGGCCGGCCGGCAGTGCGGCGACCGTCCAGACCCCGGAGACGACCATGATCAGCGCGCCGCCCGTCACCGCGGGACGGACCCCGATGCGGCCGGTGAGGCGGCCCATCACGACCGCCGCCGCGGTGGCGGTGAACGCGCCCGGCGTCGAGGCGAAGCCCGCCTTGAGGATCGAGTAGTGCCATTCGGCCGTCAGGTAGAGCACACCGAGCAGCAGCCATGAGTACAGGGCCGTCCCGTACAGGAACGAGGCGGCGTTGGCGGCGGCGAACGGGCGGTTGCGCCACAGCGAGATCTCCAGCGCGGGCACCGGGTGCCGTGCCGAACGCCACAGCGCGAGCCCGACGAGGACGGCGCCGCCGAGCAGGAGCGCGAGCGTGCGGGCGTCCGTCCAGGACCAGTCGCGGGCCTGGGTCACGCCGAGCGCCACGCCGCCCACGCCGGCGCCGAGCAGGACCGTCCCGGCGAGGTCGGGCAGCCGCCCCGCACCGCCCTTCGCGCGGGGCAGCCGCAGCCCGCCGAGCAGCATCGCCAGGCCGACCGGCACGTTGATGACGAACAGGGAGCGCCAGCCGAACTGGTCCACGAGCACCCCGCCCAGACCGGGGCCGATGGCGGCGGCGAACGCGCCCGCCGCGCTCCACAGCCCGATGGCGCCCGCGCGGCGCTCCGGGGGCGTGTCGTGCAGCAGCAGTGCGAGCGACGCGGGGATCAGCGCGGCGGCGGCGCCGCCCTGCACGCCGCGCGTCGCCAGCAGGACGGGCACGGTCGGGGCGAGCGCGCAGGCCAGCGAGGCGAGCGTGAACAGCCCGGTGCCCCACTGGTACAGCGTCCGCCGCCCGACCAGGTCGGCGAGCCGCCCGGCGGGTGCGAGCAGTGCCGCGAACGGCACCGCGTACAGGGTGATCACCCAGGTCAGGCCGGACAGCGAGCTGCCCGGGAAGTCGGCGTGCAGGTCGGGGACGGCCAGGTTCGCGACGGTCGCGTCGAGCATGGCCAGGAACGTCGCCCCGGCGGCGAGCCAGGGCACGTCCCGCCGCGCGCCGGCCGCGAGGGGCGGTGCCGCGGTGGTCTCGGCGGTCATGGGTCGGGCCTCTCAGAGAAAAATAAACGAACGGTCGTACTTTCTTCTCTGGAGCCCCCGGCCGTCAAGGGGGGTGCCGCATTGACTTTGCACGAACGGTCGTGCACATTAGGGCGCGTGAGCACCGACGGACGGCTCCTCAAAGGCGAGAAGACGCGCAACGTCATCCTCTGCAGGGCCGCCGACATCGCCTCGGCGGAGGGCCTGGAGGGGCTGTCGATCGGCCGGCTGGCCGCCGAGCTGCAGATCAGCAAGAGCGGCGTGTTCACGCACTTCGGCTCCAAGGAGGAACTGCAGCTCGCGACCGTTCGCAAGGCGTCCGGCCTGTTCCGCGAGCACGTCATCGCACCCGCCCTCGCCGTCCCCGCGGGGCTCGGGCGCGTCCGCGCGCTCCTGGACGCCTGGCAGCGCTACCAGCGCGAACCCGTCTTTCCCGGCGGCTGCTTCTTCCACTCCACGATGGCCGAGTTCGACGCGCGTCCCGGCCGGGTCCGGGACGCCATCGCCGCCTCACAGCGCGACTGGGACGCGTTCCTGGAACAGTGCCTCCGCGAGGCGCGGGACCGGGGCGAGATCGACGCGTCCGCCGACGTCCCGCAGCTGGCCTTCGAGCTGGACGCCCTGTGCCGCACGGGCGGAGCCCATGCGCTCCTCCACGACGACCCGTCCTTCCACGACCGCGCCGCGCGGGCCGTGCGGGCCCGCCTGGCCGCCGTCAGCTCGTGACCGTGTACGAGGGACGCGTGTTGAGGGCCTCCACGTCGGAGAACGACGTCCGCTGATAGGCCCCGTTGATGGCGGTCAGCTCCTCGGGGGTCAGGACGTCCTCGATGCAGGAGAACCCCTGCGGGGCGCGCTCGCTGACCATGTGCAGGACGCGGTCCGCGGGCATGTCGCGGCACGCCAGGACGACCGCGTTGGCCGCCTCGCGGCGTTCCCGCTCGTAGCCGAGCAGCCCGGCGGCGGGGTCGGCGGCACTGGCCAGCTCATGCGCCAGGACGCGGGCGTCCAGGACCGCCTGCGACCCGCCGTTGGACCCGATCGGGTACATCGGGTGGGCGGCGTCGCCGAGCAGCGTGACACGGCCGAACGTCCAGCGGCCGAGCGGGTCCCGGTCGACCATCGGGTACTCCAGGATCTGCGCCGTGCCGCGCAGGAGGGCCGGCACGTCCAGCCAGCCGAACGTCCAGCCCGCGAAGTGGGGGAGCACGTCGTCGAGCCGCCCGGTCCGGTTCCAGTCGGCGGTGCCGCCGGGCCGGCCGCCGGCCGCCTCGCCGTTGGGGGACGGCCCCCCGGAGTGCCCGGCCCGGACCATGTTGACCTCGGCCACCCAGTTCAGCAGCGCCCGGCCGTCGCGCTCGGCGCGCCCCGAGATCGGGTAGACGACCACCTTGGCCGCGGTGTTGGTGCCCGCCACCGCCATCGTCCGCCCGGTCAGGAACGGCTCGCCCTCGGTCAGGCCGCGCCACATCCGGATGCCGTTCCACAGCGGCGCCGGCTCGTCCGGGTACAACTGCGCGCGGACGGCGGAGTGCAGACCGTCCGCGCCGACGAGCACATCCGCCGGGACGGTCTCCACGGTGCCGGACGCCCGGTCGAGCAGCCGCGCCCGCACCCGCGTCCCGTCCTGCTCGAAGCCCTCGAAGACGGTGCCGGTGCGGACGGACTTCTCGCCGAGCCGCGCCAGCACCGCCTCCAGCAGCGCCATCTGCAGCTCGCCGCGGTGGATCGAGTACTGCGGCCAGCTGTAGCCGAGCGCCAGCCCGCGCGGCTCGCCCCAGATCCGCCCGCCGAACCGGTCGAAATGGACCATCTCGGCGGTGGGGACGCCGAGGTCGGCCAGTTCCTCGCCGAGCCCCAGCTCGGTCAGCTCGCGCACGGCGTGCGGGAGCAGGTTGATGCCGACGCCGAGCGGCCGCAGCCGGGCGGCGGCCTCGGCGACGAGCACCTCGAACCCGGCCTCGTGCAGGCTTAACGCCGCGGTGAGCCCGCCGATCCCGGCCCCCACGATGAGTACGCGCATGAATTCCCCCTCCGTCCGCCTCCGGTCTCGTCGTCCGCGCGCCCTCCCGGGCCCGGCTAGGTCCCCCGGTCCGCGTCCGCGGGCGCCGCCCCCGCCACCTTCGCCCCGCCCCGGACCAGCCGCCCCACCTCGGCCCGGAGCCGGACGAACTCCGGGTCGCTCCGCGTCCCGATCTGGTCGCGCACGGCCGGCAGCGAGACCGGCAGGTCGGCGTGCACCCGGGCGGGCGACCGGTTCAGCACGACCACCCGGTCACCGACGTAGACGCTCTCGTCGATGTCATGCGTGACCAGCAGGATCGTCATCTTCTCGTTCCGGTGCACCTGCAGGACGAGGTCCTCCAGGTCTTCCCGGGTCTGCGCGTCCACCGAACCGAACGGCTCGTCCATCAGCATCAGCGACGGGCGGTAGGCGAGCGCCCGCGCGATCGACACGCGCTGCTGCATGCCGCCGGACAACTGCCACGGGTACTTGCGTCCCGCGTCCGGGAGCCCGACCGACTCCAGCGCCTCCTGCGCGGCGGCGCGCCGCTCCGCGCGGGACTTGCCGCGCCGGCGCAGCGGCAGCGCCACGTTGTCGCGGACGGTCAGCCAGGGGAACAGCGAGCGGCTGTAGTCCTGGAAGACCACGGCGAGGTCGTCGGGCACCCCGCTGATCGGCGCACCGTTCAGTGTGAGCCTCCCGCCGGTGGGGCGGATCAACCCGGCGGTGCAGCGCAGCAGCGTGGACTTGCCGCAGCCGGACGGGCCGACGATGCTCACCAGCTCACCGTCCGGGACCGTGAGGTCGAGGCCGTCGAGGGCCAGGTGCCCGTCGGCGTAGGAATGGGTGAGGCCGGTTATCTGGAGCATCGCGGCCGCCTTTTCTGTGTGGACGTCGGCAGGATTCGTCGGCGGAAGGGCCGGTCGTCGAAGGGCTCGCCGGCCGCTGGGCGCCGGCGTACCGGGCGACCAGCGGCCATGAGCGAAGGCTCCGTACGCGGGGGGCTGTCGAAGACCTGACCTTTTGATCGGGCGGGGGATGCGGCGCGTTACCGGCTCGCCGCTTCGGAGAGGTCCGCGGCCACGCCGCGGACCAGCCGGCCGACCTCGGCCCGGAGCCGGACGAACTCCGGGTCGCTCCGCGTCCCGATCTGGTCGCGCCCGGCCGGCAGCGTGACGGGCAGTTCCGCCCGGATCCGGCCGGGATCGCGCGCGAGGACGACGACGCGGTCGCCGAGATAGACGCTCTCGTCGATGTCGTGCGTGACGAGCAGGATCGTGACGCCCTCGGACCGGTGCACCCGCAGGACGAGGTCCTCCAGGTCCTCCCGGGTCTGCGCGTCCACCGAGCCGAAGGGCTCGTCCATCAGCAGCAGGGACGGCCGGTAGGCCAGCGCGCGGGCGATGGACACCCGCTGCTGCATGCCGCCGGACAACTGCCACGGGTACTTGCCCGCCGCGTCCCCGAGCCCGACCGACGCCAGCGCCTCGGCGGCCCCGGCCCGCCGCTCGGACCGGCCGAGCCCGCGGCGCCGCAGCGGCAGCGCGACGTTGTCGCGCACCGTGAGCCACGGCATCAGGGAGCGGCTGTAGTCCTGGAACACGACGGCGAGGTCGTCGGGCACACCGGTGACCGGGGTGCCGTTCAGCACGACCTTCCCCTCGCCCGGCGCCATCAGCCCGGCGAGGCAGCGCAGCAGGGTGGACTTCCCGCAGCCGGACGGCCCGACGATCGTGACGAGCTCTCCCTCGCCGACCTCCAGGTCGATGCCCTCCAGCACCCGGTGCGCCCCGTAGGCGTGCCCGAGTCCCGTGATCTCCAGCATCGCGGGTCACCCCTCCAGCGGCTGGTAGGCGGGTGAGTCGTCGGGGGCGACGTCGACGTCGATGATGAACGGGCCGTCGTGGGCGAGCCCCTCGGCCATCGCGGCGTCCAGGTCGGCGGCGCCGGTCACGGACCGGCCGGGGCAGCCGAGGCCGGCCGCCAGCGACACGAAGTCGATGCCGCGGATGTCGGTGCCGGGGACGGTCTCCAGTTCGATCCGGCGGCCGAGCGCCTTGACGGCCCCGTAGCCCCGGTTGTTGAGGACGACCACGGTCATCGGGACGTTGTACTGCGCGGCCGTCCAGAGCCCCTGGACGGAGTACATGATCGAGCCGTCGCCGATGACGCAGACGATGCGCTCACCCGAACCGGCGAGCGCCCGTCCGACCGCGACGGGCAGGCCCCAGCCGAGTGCGCCGCTGCCGGTGGTCAGGAAACCGCCGGACCGGGTGATCGGCAGCCGCGCGTGGAACATCTCCCGGTGGCTCGGGCACTCCTCCACGATGACCGCGTCGGCCGGCATCCTCTCGCGCAGCGTCTCGATGACCAGGGCCGCGTCGATCGGGTCGGTGGCCTGGGGCCTGGCCAGCCGGGGCAGCGGCTCGGGAAGGGGCCGGTCGGCCTTGTCGACGAGTTCGAGCAGCCCGGACACGCCCGCCTCGATCGTGGTGAGGACGCTGGTGCCGACCGGTGCCCACGCCGCCTGCGCGGGATCGCAGTCGAAGTGGAACAGCCGCGTCCCCTCCGGGACGAAGGGGCCCCCGGAGTGCACGTGGTAGGTGAAGATCGGCGCCCCGAGGACGAGGACGACGTCGTGCCCCTCCAGCCGCCCCGCGAGCTGGTCGCGGACGGGCGGCAGGAAACCGCGGAACAGCGCGTGGTCCTCGGGGAATCCGGACCGGCCCGACAGCGGGCTGATCCACACCCGCGCACCGGTCCGCTCCGCCAGGCTCACCACGCCGGGCATGGCGCCCTCGTCGTCCACGCCGGAGCCGACGACGATGGCCGGGTTCGCGGCGTTGTCCAGCGCCTCGGCCACCTCCCGGAGCGCGGCCGGGGAGGCGGCGAAGTCGGCGTGGACCTCGCGGGGCGGGACGGGCTCGGCCGGAGCGTCCCAGTCGTCCTCGGGGACGGACAGGAACACCGGCCCCCGCGGCGGCGTCATCGCGACCCGGTACGCCTCGGCGAGCGCGGCCGGCACGTCCTCGGCGCGCTCGGGCTGCCGGCTCCACTTGACGTAGGGGCGGGGGAACAGCGCCGGCTCGTCGGCACCGAGGAACGGGCGGGTCGGCAGCATCGCCCGGGACTGCTGGCCCGCGACGATGACGACCGGCACCCGGTCGCGGTAGGCGTTGAAGACCGCGCCGAGCGAGTGCCCCACGCCGCCGGCGGAGTGCAGGCTGACCAGGGTCGCGCCGCCGGTGCCGAGGGAGTGCCCGGCGGCCGCCGCGACCGCGACGGTCTCCTGCAGCGCCAGGACGTACCGGAAGTCGGCCGGGAAGCCGCGGAACATCCGCAGCTCGGTCGAGCCCGGATTGCCGAAGAACGTGGTCATCCCCACTGCCCGGCAGAAGTCGAAGAATGCTTCCCGGACGGTGATCTGGGTGGTCATGCGTCAGCCTTTCGCGCCTGCGCGGTGCTTGGCGAGGATCCGCCGCTCCACCGCGAGAAGAATCGTGTTGAACAGGTAGCCGAGAATCCCGAGCAGCACGATCACCGACCAGATGGTCGGCAGGTCGGACTGGCTCTGCGCGTTGGTCAGCTCGAAGCCCAGGCCGTCGGAGGTGCCGGGCAGCAGTTCGGAGAAGACCATCAGGATCAGCGCCAGGGACAGCGCCAGCCGCAGCCCGGCGAAGATCTTCGGCAGTGCGGAGGGGATGATGACGAACCGGAGCCGCTGCACCGCGGAGAGCCGGAACGCCTGGGCGGTGGCCATCTGCACGGGGTCGACGCTGCGCGCACCGTCCGCGGTGTTGAGCAGGATGGGCCAGATCGCGCTGAAGATGATCGAGGCGACCTGCATCTGCGTGCCGAGGTCGAACAGCACGATGAACACCGGCACCAGGGTCGGCGGCGGGATCACGCGGCAGAACTGCAGCAGCGGCTCCAGGTAGGCCAGCGCCTGCTCGGAGCGGCCGAGCGCGAGGCCGAGGAGGACGCCGACCACGACCGAGAGCGCGAGCCCCAGGAACATCCGGCCGAGGCTGGGCATGATCGAGTCGCCCGCCTCGGCGCTGAAGTACAGATGGTTCGCCGGCCCGGACAGCCACATGTCCCGCATCCGCCGGACGATCTGCGACGGCGGCGGGAAGAACGGGCTGTCGGACGCGCGCGTCGCCGCCTCCCAGCCGGCGATCAGGAGCACCAGCGGAAGCAGCCGGTGCAGCAGCCCGCGGGCCGCCCGGCCGGCCGGGCCGCCGCGGCGGGCGGTGCCCGCGCCGAGGGTCGCCGCCGTCACGATGCACCACTCCTCTGTGCCTTGTGCCAGCGGAACACGCGGTTCTCGCCCTGCCCGAGGAGCATGTCGATGAGCAGGCCGAGGCAGCCGGCCCACACCGTCCCGGCGAGGACGTCCAGCGTGCCGCCGGGCACGTTGCCCGCCTGGGCGATGAACATGCCGAGGCCGTCGCCGAAGCCGGACAGGATCTCGGTGCCGACGGCCAGGATGAGCGCGATGGACGCGGCGAGCCGCACGCCGGTCGCGATGAACGGGGCGGCGCTCGGCAGCGACACGCGCAGCAGCACCTGGAACCGGCTGAAGCCGAAGCTGCGCAGCGTGTCCTTCGCCGTCGGGTCGACGTCGTCCAGCCCGTAGACGGTGTTGAACAGGATCGGCCAGGAGGAGGCGTAGACGACGAGCGGGACCTCCATCTTCAGGCCGGAGCCGAGCAGTAGCGCGGCCAGCGGGATGAGGGCCACCGACGGGATCGGGCGCAGGAACTCCACGATGGCCCGGACGGCGGTGTTGACCGCCGGGACGCTGCCGAACAGCAGCCCGAGCGGCACCGCGATCGCGGTGGCGATCAGCAGCCCGAGCGCCCATGCGGTCAGGGTGACGCGCACGTTGAACAGGAAGTCCGGGTCACCGGCCAGTTCGAACGCGCGGGCGGTGATGCTGGACGCGGGGGGCAGATAGGAACGGTCCACAACGCCGGCTCTGCCGAGGATCTCGCTCGCCAGGAACAGGATCGCCACCCCGGCGGCCCCCCGCGCCCACTTTCCGGGACGCGAGAGGCCGCGGGGCGGCGCCGACTCATGAGTCATGAGCTGATCAGCGTCCCGCCGTCACGACGTCGGCTGGAACAGGATCGCCTTCATGTCCGGCTGCTGCTTGAGCAGGCCCTCCTGCTGCATCAGGTCTCCGATCCGCTGCATGCGGGTGACGCTCAGGGAGGTGGGGAAGTCCGGAAGCGTGATGACCGAGGCGACCTGCGCGTCGATCTTGGCGTAGCCGGGCAGCACCTCCTCGACGCGCTTGCGGTCCTGGGAGGCCAGCTTCTGCGCCTTGATGATGGCGCGCTGGAACGCGGCGGCCGTCTTCGGCTTCTTCTTGGCGAACTCCTGCGTGGTCACGTAGCCGCTGATGGGCAGGCCCGTCACCGGCTCGCTGCCGCCGTCGACGGCCACGCGGGCGCCGAGCTTCTTCTCGGTGTCGGAGAGGAAGGGCTCCACGGTGTGGATCGCGTCGACCTGCTTCTTCTGCAGGGCGGTGGCCATCTGCGGGAAGGGCACCTGGACGTACTCGACCTTGGTGGGGTCGACGTTGTTGGCCTTGAGGATCGCGTTCAGCGTCACCGTCTGGATGTTGTTCAGGATGTTGACGGCGATCTTCTTGCCCTCCAGATCCTTCGGGCTCTTGATCTTGGAGTCGGGCATGACCAGCACGTTCATCATGTTCGAGGTGAGCTGGGCACCCTCGGCCAGGATGCTGAGCTTCAGGGCGCCCTTCTCATTGGCCTGGAGGAAGGAGACGTAGTTCGCGCCGGCGATGACGTCCACGCCGCCCTTGGCGAGGGCGGGCAGTGCCTGGATGCTCTGCTGGACGGGGATGACCTTGACGTCCAGGCCCTCGGCTTCGAACAGCTTGGCCTTCTGGGCGACGTAGAGGGCGGCGCCGTCGACCAGCGGCAGCGAGGCCACCTTGACGGTCGTCTCCTCCAGGCCCTTGCCGCCGCCGGAGGAATCGGAATCTCCGCAGCCGGCGACGACCGAGACGGCCAGCGTGACCGCGCTGACCAGCGCTGAAAGACGTAGGGATTGCCGCATCGGGCACTCCTTAACTTGATGGGGAAGCTGCTTCGGCGGGCCCTGGGGGATCGAAGGCATGAGAGCCAGGGGAACGGCCGTAAGCCACGCCACCTGCCACGCCTGAAGATCACCTGCGCCGGGAGCGTATCGCGGACCGCCCGTCATGGGTGGTTTCAGGTCGAATTGTGTGACTCTCTTGTGTCCTTATGGCGGTCGCGGCGGCCAATGGCGCGGCCGGTGCGCCGCGGATGTTCTTCCCGGTGACATGCGGTTTTCGGTGCCGCCGGGACGCCGGAACCACAGGATGGGCCGCGGACCCAATCCATAACGCGTCGAACAAGGATTCCCGCCGAGCCCGCATTCGCCCGCTAATGGGCCGGCGCCGTTTCGGTGACAATCCATTGTCATTCCAATTCGGAGAGTGATCATCGGATACAGATTTGTAGCCGAACAGTGACCGGTCGGTCGCTTGCGTGCCGAGGGCGATCAGCCGCGGTCACCTTCTGGACCCGAGTCATGACGCAGCGTTCGGATGCCGAGAGTGACGGTCCGTGCTCAGCAAATCGGACATGCGGGCATATAGTCATGATCGTGGCATTGGCACATATGGACTCGCATATGGTCCTTTGCGGCCTATCCGTGGATGTGCTGCAATGTCGTGCGCCGGAGGCGGAGATGAGGTCGTATAACCCTTCGCTGCGGCTTAGTCACAGAGAGTGTGGCATTGTGAGGGAGAGGGTGTAAACGGCGGATGCAACCAAGCGACGAAGGTCGCGACCGTCCTCGGCCTGCTGACGTCGAGGTGCAGTCGGACCGTTCGACACGATCAGGTGGCAGACTGAGCCTGCGGAACTGGCGTGTGCCGCAGCGGCTCATCGTGCTGATCCTGGTCCCGACGGTCGCCGCCGTCGTGCTCTCCGGACTGCGCATCTCCGGCTCCCTGAGCGAGGCGCAGACGTATGGGCGCATGGAGCGGATGGCGGAGCTCGGACAGGGGATCACCCGGTTCGTCCAGGAGTTCTCCGCCGAACGGGACCAGGCCATCGAGTACATCGCGGCGGGACGTCCCCGCGCCCTCGTCCCCGGCCTGGAGGCACAGCAGCGCAAGACCGACGCCCTCGTCGGACAGGTGCGCACGGCGGCATCTCGCATCGACGGCTCCTACGGCACCGAGGCCGTCCGCGACGCCACGGCGGTCAGCAGCCGCCTGGACGGGCTCAGGGCGCTGCGCTCCCTCGTCGTCGGCACCAAGGTCCCCGCCTTCGTCGTCCTGCAGAAGTACACGGAGCCCGCCCAGGAACTGGTCGCCGTCCTCGACGGTATCTCCCAGAACGTGGCCGACGACGCCCTCGCGGAGAGCAGCCGCGCGCTGGGCGCTCTCTCCCGCGCCAAGGAGGCGCTCTCCCGGGAGCGCGCCGTACTGCTCATCGGCGCGCGGATGCGGCGCCTGACCCCCCAGGAGCTGAGCGCGCTGACCGCCGCGCGCTCCCAGGAGGACAGTGAGCTCGCGGCCTTCCGCAACTCGGCGTCCCTGGAGCAGAACCAGCGGTTCGAGGACACCGTCGTCGGGACGAAGATCGACCAGGCCCGGGACCTGCGGCAGCGGGTGATCGAGGCGGCGTCCACCAGCGGCGGGCTGCTGCCCACCACGCTCGGCACCGCCCGGTCGGCCAAGGTGATCCGCTCGTCGATGACCGAGATGGTCGACCAGATGCACGTGGTCGAGCAGTACCTCGCCGACGACATCCGGACGCGCAGCGACGAGAGCGGCTCGGCGGCCCGGATCTCCGCGATGACCGACATCGCGGTGGTCGCCGCGCTGCTGATCGTGCTCCTGCTCATCACCGTGGTGATGGCGCGGTCGCTGGTGCGGCCGCTGCGCCGGCTCCAGGCCGGTGCGCTGGAGGTGGCCAACACGCGGCTGCCCGGACTGGTCGACCGGCTCCGCGATCCCGAGGCCGCCGCCGGCGGCATCGAGGTCCGGCCGATCGAGATCGACTCCACCGACGAGATCGGCCAGGTCGCGCGGGCCTTCGACGAGGTCCACCGCGAGGCGGTCCGGCTGGCGGCCGACGAGGCCGTCCTGCGCGGCAACATCAACGCGATGTTCGTCAACCTGTCCCGCCGGAGCCAGTCCCTCATCGAGCGCCAGCTGCGCCTGATCGAGGAGCTGGAGCAGAGCGAACGCGATGAGGAACAGCTCGCCAACCTGTTCCGGCTGGACCACCTCGCCACCCGCATGCGCCGCAACTCTGAGAACCTCCTCGTCCTCGGCGGTCAGGACCAGGTCCGGCGGTGGAACAAGCCGGTGCCGCTGATCGACGTCGTCCGCGCGTCATTGTCCGAGGTTGAGCAGTACGAGCGGGTCGCGCTGCGGGTTCAAGGCGACATGGCGGTCGCGGGTCCCGTGGTCAACGACCTCGTCCACCTGGTGGCCGAGCTGGTGGAGAACGCCACCGCGTTCTCCGCCGAGCACACCAGCGTGACGGTGTCCGGGCAGATGCTCAGCGGTGGCGGCGCCATGCTGCAGATCACCGACAACGGCGTCGGCATGTCGCCCGAGGAGTTGGAGCAGGCCAACTGGCGGCTCGCGAACCCGCCCGTCATCGACTTCTCCGCGGCCCGCCGCATGGGGCTGTTCGTGGTCGGCCGCCTCGCCGTCCGGCACGGCGTCCGGGTCGAGTTGCGCGCCGCCCAGGGCGGCGGCCTCACCGCGTTCGTGGTGCTGCCGGACGCCGCGGTCGTGCCCGGCGAGTCCGGCGGCATCGGCTCCCGCAGCGGCCTCGCCCCGCGCGAGGTCGCCCCTCCCGGGCAGCTCGCCGCGCTGACCACGTCCGCCGCCGACACGTCCGCCGGCATGGGCGGCCACCGGCAGGACGACTACGGCACCGCCGGGCAGCCCATGGGCGCATCGCCCGGCGCCCCGATGAGCGGCGGCAGCGGCTCGCACCCCACGGTCGGGGGCACGGGTTCGCATCCCGCGGTCGGGGGCACCGGCTCGCACCCGACCGTTGGGGGCACCGGTTCGCACCCGGCGGTCGGGGGCACGGGTTCGCACCCGACGGTCGGAGGCACCGGCTCCCACCCCATGGTCGGGGGCACCGGTCCGCTGCGGTCCATCCGCGGCGTCACCGGCCCGCAGCCCGCCATCAACGACAGCGGGCCGACCCCGGTGGGCGGCAATGACACCGGGCCGGCGTCGGTGCCGCCCATCCAGCGGCGCCCGCCGCGGGACCGCCGCCGCGCCGCCGAGGACCCTCACCAGCCCGGCGACCGGCAGCCGACGCGCCGGCCGGGCGAACTGCCCGTCCGTGAACCGGGCGCGAACCTGCCCGGCCGTCCCGCCGGGGACCCGCCGAACGGGCTGTTCCAGCCGCGCGGCGAGCACCCGCGCGACACCGGGGACGGCGGCGGATACCGGCCGGGGCACACCGGGCCGCAGCCCGTCGTGCCGGAGGCTCAGCCGATGGTGCCCGAGCCCGGTGGCGCGCGGCAGATCCCCTGGGAGACCGGGCCGCTGGAGCAGGTCGGCACCGACCCCGCGGCCGCACCGTCCGGCTACGCCGCCGGCCCCCCGCCCGCGTCCATGCCGAGCCCGCCGCAGGACGCCATCGCCGAGCCCGCCGCGCCCCCGCTGGTCGACCGCAAGCCCCCGCCGCGGCGGCCGGAGCGCTCGCCGATCTTCGACGCGATGCAGTCGGAATGGTTCCAGCACAGGTCCGAGGGCACCGCCGCGGAGAACCCGGCGCGCGGCTGGGAGTCGCCCGCGGACGCCGGCTTCCGCGCCGCCGAGGCCGTCCGCCAGCCGGTGGCGAGCAGCCGCACCAAGGCTGGGTTGCCGAAGCGCGTCCCCGGCAAGAACCGGGTGCCGGGCGCGGTGGGGCGCGCGGCGGAGAACCCGCCCCGGCCGGCGCCGGCGCAGGACCGGCCATTGCCAGGCGAGGCCGTCAATGGGCAGGCTGTACCGGGACAGCCTGCGCAGGGGCAAGGCCGGCAGGGCCACGGCCAGTCGGCCGACGTTGTACGCAGCCGCTTCGCGAGCCTGCAGCGCGGCGTCCACCGGGGACGCACCGAGACTCGCGGCTCAAGCACGTCAGGTGAGGTGCCGTCACAGGATGACGGCGAGACAGGAGGCACCCGGTGAGCGGGCAGGATCTGAACTGGTTGGTGACGAACTTCGCGGACCGTGTCGCGAAGGTCGCGCACGCCGTCGTTGTCTCCTCGGACGGATTGCCGATGGCGTACTCGGCGGGCTTCCCGCCCGAGCGTGCGGACCAGTTGTCGGCGATCGCCTCGGGGTTGATGAGCCTGACGCAGGGCGCGGCGAAGATCTTCGACGCGGGCGGGGTGAACCAGACCGTCGTCGAGATGGACCGCGGGCTGCTGTTCGTCATGTCCATCGCGAACGGGTCGGTCTTCGCGGTGCTGGCGGCGCCCGATTGCGACCTCGGGCTGGTGGCCTACGAGATGACGCTGCTGGTGGAGCGGGTGGGACGGGTGCTGACACCCGCGCTGCGCGGCCAGGAGCAGCAGCCGACCTCGGGGCCGTCCGTGTCCGAGATGGGCGCCGGGCCCGCCCGCTATTGACCGTGACTGACTCTGACGGAGGACGGCGAGATGGATCGAGGCAGTTCCTTCGGGGGCGGTCCGGGCGGACCCGGTCCGGGCGGACCCGGGCGCTGGCCGGGTGACCAGGGACGGGCCCCGGCGCAGAGCCGGCCTCCCGAGCCCGAGGAGGGCGAGGCCAGTTCGCTGGTGCGTCCCTACGCGGTGACCGGCGGGCGCACGAAGCCGCGCTACGACCTGGCCATCGAGGCGCTGGTGACCGCTGCGCCGTACCCGCCGCGGGACGTGGCCGTGCTGACCCCGGAGTACCGGGCGATCATGGACCTGTGCCGGTCCGCCCGCTCGGTGGCCGAGGTCTCCGCGCTGCTGCGCCTGCCGCTCGGGGTGGCGCGCGTCCTCGTTGCCGACATGGCCGCCGAGGGGCTGCTGCGCCTGCACCAGTCGCAGCCCTCCACCACCGCCGGCGGACAGCCGGACCTCCGCTTGCTAGAAAGGGTGCTCAGTGGCCTTCGGAAGCTCTGACCAGGTCCCGGCTCCCGGGCCGCGCGGCGGGGAGACCGAGCTGACCTCGGTCAAGATCGTCGTCGGGGGCGGCTTCGGCGTCGGCAAGACCACCTTCGTCGGCTCCGTCTCGGAGATCATGCCGCTCACCACCGAGGCGGTGATGACCGCGGCCAGCGCCGATGTGGACGACCTGTCGGCCGTGCCGGACAAGACGACCACCACGGTCGCGATGGACTTCGGGCGCGTGTCGCTCGACAGCGAGCTGATCCTGTACCTGTTCGGCACCCCCGGGCAGCACCGGTTCTGGTTCATGTGGGACGACCTGGTCCGCGGTGCGATCGGCGCCGTCGTCCTCGTCGACACCCGCCGGCTGGAGGACTGCTTCGCCGCGGTGGACTACTTCGAGGAGCTCGGCCTGCCGTTCGTGGTGGGCGTCAACGGGTTCCACGGCGAGTTCCAGTACGCGGTGGAGGACATCCGCGACGCGCTGTCGATCAGCTCGCACGTGCCGATCGTCCAGTGCGACGCGCGCAGCCGCGAGTCCACCAAGCAGGTGCTGATCACGCTCGTCAAGCACGCGATGTCGATGCACGCGGGCGGTGCGCACGCCGGCGCGCCCGCGCAGCCCGGCACCACGTCCCCGAGCTGGACGTAGTGACCGCTTTGCCTACGGTCGCGTAGGTCGTATGCACGATGCATGATTGATCCCCATGATCGACCATGAATCCGTGCGGGGGTTGCGATGAGCGAAGGGCAGATCCGGACGTACGTGGCCCTCGGCGACAGCTTCACCGAGGGACTGAACGACCCCTGCCCGGGCGAGGAGGACTCCTTCCGCGGCTGGGCGGACCGGCTCGCGGAGCACCTCGCCGAGCGGAACCCCGGTCTGCGTTACGCCAACCTCGCGGTCCGGGGCAAGCTCGTCCGGCAGATCGTGGACGATCAGGTGCCGCGCGCCGTCGAACTGGGCCCCGACCTCGTCACGCTGTGCGCCGGCGGCAACGACATGATCCGCCCGGGCGCCGACCCGGACGCGCTCGCGGTCGTGTTCGACGACGCGGTCCGCCTGCTGCGCGGCACCGGCGCCCGGGTCGTGGTCTTCACCGGCTTCGACACCCGCGGCCTGCGCTCCGGCTCGCGCATCCGCGGCAAGGCCGCGACCTACAACATGCACCTGCGCGCCATCGCCGACCACCGCGGCTGCGACGTCGTCGACCTGTGGCCGCTGCGCGTCTTCTACGATCCACGCGCCTGGCACGAGGACCGCCTGCACCTCTCGCCCGAGGGTCACCGCCGCATGGCCCTGCTCGTCGCCGACGTGCTCGGCGTCCCCGTCGCGGACGACTGGCGGGAACCCTGGCCGCCCCTGGACCGTGCCGACTGGCTCACGATGCGCCGTGAGGACGTCCGCTGGGCCCGGACCTACCTCGTCCCCTGGATCGGCCGCCGGGCCACCGGCCGATCCTCCGGCGACGGCCGGACCCCGAAACGCCCGACCCCCCTCCCGTTGTAGGACGTCCGCTCAGCGGGTCAGGGCCTCGTCGAGGGTCGCGGTCACGGGGATCCGGCGGTGCAGGCCGGTGATCTCCAAGGCCCGGCGGATGATGGGACGGGGGCCGGCGAGGGTGAGGCTGCCGCCGGCGGCGGTCGTCGCCTTGTAGCAGGCGACGATGACCGACAGGCCGCCCGAGTCCATGAACTCCAGTTCGGCGAGGTCGAGAACGAGGTGTTCGCCGTGTTCGCGGCGCGCCTCGTTCAGGTTCCTGCGCAACTCCTCCGAGCAGGCGATATCGAGTTCTCCGCGCAGCCGCACGACGGTGCGCCCGCCGTCCGACCGCGTGGTCACTTCCAAAAGTGGCACGGGGGGTTCCCCTCCTGAGAGCACGGCATCGGCCGGAGGGCCGCCCGGCAGATGCTTTCCATCCGACAACTATCGCCGACGACGGGTCCCCTGCCAACCCGGCACGACGGGGTGTGCGCGATCTCGCCGGGCCATAGGGTGCTGTCGGACGTGATTGCCCGCTTCCGCTGCGTAGGAGAAGGCTCAGGTGCGTGCTCCCCGGCTGCCGGACCATCTTGAAGTGCTGCTCACTGAAGAGCCCGTCCTGGACGTGTACGCGCACGGTCCCTGGCGGGTGCCGGACGGTCTGTACGAGGAGATGCGAGAACGCGCGGTCGCCTACAACACCGACCAGCGCGCCGTCGTGCTGACGCGGCAGCTCAGCGACTTCTACGGAGACCGCACGAGCGCGGCGGGGGCCGAGCAGTGGTCGCTGCTGACGTTCCTGCTGGGCGCCTCGGCGGTCCGGGGCGGGTCGCGCGGCGATGTCGACTACGAGCTGCTGTCGGACTTCCTGGCCACGCCGGAGCCGGCGGTGCGCGAACCGGTGGCCTGGTTCACCCAGGGCGGGAAGTGGCGTCCGCCGGGGTTGTGGCTGCCCGAACCCGCGGGGGACGACCCCGAGCGGCGCGCGGTGATGTTCGAGCTGGCGCGGGCCGGGCTGGAGGTCTTCGAGGGCCTGGAACCGGTGGAGCGGCGCCGGAAGGCGCTGATGGGGCTGTTCGACCGGCGCGCCGCCGACCCGGCGCTGCGTAAGGCCGACATGACCGTCCCGAACCGGCGGCTGGAGGACGCCTGGACCGCCGGGCTGACCGAGGAGGAACTGGCCGTCCTGCCCGAGCTGGCGGGGCCGGTCGGGTACCTCGGGTGGGCGTGCGAGGGCCTGGACGCGGCGCACGAGCGGCTGGCCGGGGCCGTCGCCGACGGGGACGAGCCCGATGCCGCGCTGGCCCGGCTGCTGCTGGCGGCCGAGGCGCCGGTCGTCCCGGCCGAGCTGGCGGTGGTGCTGGGGACGGCGCGCTACGAGAACGTGGAGGAGCGGTTCCGCGCGGCGCGCGAGGGGTTCTCCGCCGAGGAGTGGCAGCTCGACGTGCGCGCGTGGCTGGCCCGGGGCCTGGTCGCGGGGGAGGCGGACGCGGCCCGCGCCTGGCTGGACATGGCGGTGCGCTTCACCGGCTCCGTGCAGGGCCTGCCCGGGGCGCCGGTCACCCCGCGCTGCCGGGTGCCGGTGCGGCCGTTCCAGGCCGACCTGCGGCGGCTGTTCACCGCCCGCCGGGTCCTCAACACGCTGACGTTCGGTACCGGTGAGCGGGAGAACGACGCCGGGCGGGAGCGGCCCGCCGAGGTGGCGGAACCGGGGCTCGTCGGGCAGCCGGAACTGTCCCGGGCGCTGCGGGACGCGGTGAGGGCGCGGCTCGCGGGGGAGCGGGCCGTCCGGCTGCTCGTCGCCGGGCCGGAGGGCACCGGAAAGGGCACCGCCGCCGAGATCGTCGAGGAACTGCTCGCCGAGGGCGGCGCCGTCCGGGAGGCGCTGTGGATCTCCGATCAGGTGTTCGCGTCGCTGGGGGTGAGCGACGCCGTCCTGTGGCTGCAGGCCCGCGTCCGCGACTGCCTGGAGGGGCGGATGCTCCTCGTCGTGGACGACCTGGAGAAGCTCGCCGCGAGCGAGCGCTGCGGCGCCGCCGCCGTGGAGGAGCTGCGGCGGCTCATGGCCCGCGCGCCGTCCCTCAGCGTGGTCGCGCTGTGCCGCCCCGGCGGCGACCGGCGGCTGTTCGACGCCAACCCGGCGCTGGTGCGCGCGTTCGACGTCGCCCGCACCCGCGACTTCACCGAGGACGACTTCGCCGAGCTGTTCACGCTGGCCGTCGCGCGGCGCGGCGCACGCGTCGCCCCGCAGGTCGCGGCGGCCGCCGGCGGCATGCTCCGGCGTACCCCGCCGCTGCTGAACCTGCGCGGTGCCCGGCTGGTGGCGCACATGGCGGGCGAGGCCGTCGCGGCCGCCGTCGCGCGGGAGGAGGACCCGGTCGAGGTCACCGGCGCCGACCTGCCGCAGCGCCTCATCGCGGGCCGTCCCGCCGAGGCCGACCCGCTCGCCGAGCTGGCCGCCTGCATCGGCATCGGGCCGGTGAAACGCGAGGTCGAGGCGCTCGTCGCCGAGGCCAAGGCGGCCCGCCTGCGCCGCGAGGCGGGCATGTCGGCCAGGCCGCGTCCCCGGCATCTGGTCTTCACCGGGAACGCCGGCACGGGCAAGGGGAAGGTCGCCCGGATCCTCGGCCGTGTCTATGCCGATCTCGGCGTGCTGTCGTCCGGTCACCTGGTCGAGGTGGAGCGCGCCGACCTGCTCGGCGAGTACGCCAGCGAGAGCGTCCTGCGGGTGCGGCGGGCGGTGGAACAGGCGCACGGCGGCGTCCTGCTGGTCCGCGACGCGCACGCCCTGGTGTCGGTGTCGGCGGACGCCGCGCGCGGCCGGGAGGTGCTGGACGTGCTGCTGACCAGCGTCCAGGCGCACACCGAGGACCTCGTCGTGGTGCTGGCCGGCCCGCACGCGGAGATGAACGGGCTGCTGAAGGCGCATCCCGACCTCGCCGCGTCCTTCCCCCGGACGATCCGGTTCCCCGACCTCACCGACGACGAGCTGGTGGAGGTGTTCGCGGCCAAGGCCGCCGACGCGGGGTTCGAGCTGGCCCCCGGCGTCGTGGACAAGGTCCGCGGGCTGGTCGAGGCGGCGCCGCGCGAACGCGGCCTCGGCAACGTCCGCATCATGACGAACCTGCTCGACCGGGCGGTCGCGATGCAGGGCCGCCGGGTCCTCGCCGACGGGATCGTGGACGAGACCGAGTCCCTCGATGTGATCCTGCTGGAAGACGTCCCCGACACGCTCACCCGCGGCCGCGACGACGTGCCCGGCGACCCGCTCGCCGAGGTCGAGCGGCTGATCGGCCTCGCCGACATCAAGCGGGAGGTGGCCTCGCTGGTCGCCGAGGTCCGCGCCGAGCAGTTGCGGCGCGATGCCAAGGTCTCCCCGGCGTCCCCCGCCCGGCACATGGTGTTCATGGGCAGTCCGGGCACGGCCAAGACGACGATCGCGCGGCTGATCGCCGCCGTGTTCGCCCGGCTGGGTCTGCTGTCGTCCGGCCATCTGGTGGAGGTCACCCGCGCCGACCTCGTCGCCGAGTTCGTCGGGCAGACCGCGCCGCGGGTGCGGGGCGCGGTCGAGCGCGCTCTCGGCGGCGTGCTGTTCGTGGACGAGGCGTACGCGCTGTCGTCGTCCGGCGGCGACCGGCGCGACTTCGGCCACGAGGCGATCGCCGAGCTGCTGCGGCTGATGGAGGAGCACCGCGGCGACCTGGTGGTCATCGTGGCCGGCTACGACGCCGAGATGGAGCGGTTCCTGGGCGCCAACCCGGGGCTGAAGTCGCGTTTCCCGAAGAAGCTGCGGTTCCCCGACTACGCCGACGACGAACTCGTCACGATCTTCGAGTTCATGGCGGCGGAGGCCGGGTTCGAGCTCGCGCCCGGCGTCCTGGACCAGCTGCGCGGCCTCGTCGCCGCGCAGCCGCGCGGTGCCTCGTTCGGCAACGCCCGGCTCGTCCGGAACCTGCTGGAGGCGGCGATCTCCCGGCAGGCGCAGCGCATCACCGCCAAGGACGACGAGGGCCGTGAGATCGACGCGGCGGAGGTCGGGCTGCTGCGCCCCGAGGACCTGCCCGACGCCCCGCCCCGCGAGGAGGACGGCGGCTACGGCCTCTACATCTAGCCCGCCTGCGCCTGCGCCTGCGCCCCCTCGCCCCCGTACGCCGCCGCCTGGAGGGAGTACAGCTCGGCGTAGAGGCCGCCGCGGGCCATCAGCGTCGCGTGGTCGCCCTCCTCGATCACCTTGCCCCGCTCCAGGACGTAGATCCGGTCGGCGTGGCGGACGCTGGCGAGCCGGTGGGTGATCAGCAGGACCGTCCGGCCGCCGGCGTGCGTGCGGATCCGCTCGAACAGCTGGTGCTCGGCCCGCGCGTCGAGGGCGGCGGTGGGTTCGTCGCAGACCAGCAGCGGGGCGTCGCGGAAGAAGCCGCGCGCCACGGCGAGCCGCTGCCACTGGCCGCCCGACAGTTCGGCGCCGCCCTTGAACCGGCGGTCCAGCAGCGTCCCGTAGCCGCGGCCGAGGTCCGCGACGACCTCGTCCGCGCCGGACGCGCGGGCCGCGGCGAGCATCGCCGGGTCCTCCTCCCCGCCCTCGGCGGGCTCGCGCCCGCGGCCCATCGTGATGTTCTGCCGCGCGGTCATCGGCCAATGCGTGTACTCCTGCGCGATGACGGCGATGCGCTCCCACACCTCCTGCGGCGGGACCTCGGTCAGCGGCACGTCGTCCCACCGCACCTCCCCGGCGTCGGGGTCGTACAGGCACGCCATGATCTTCGCGAGGGTCGTCTTGCCCGACCCGTTCTCGCCGACGAGCGCGACCACCTCGCCTTTGCGCAGGTCCACCGAGACGCCCGCGAGGGACGGCGTGTCCGCGCCCGGATAGGTGAACGTGACGTCGCGGACGCGTATGCACGCGAAGTCGTCCGGCAGCCGCCCACGCTCCCGCGCCGGGGCGGCCGGCAGCGCCCGGTGCGGGATCCGCTTCTCCGCCGCATCGCAGAAGGCCAGGTAGTCGCCGAAGTACAGGCCCTCCTCGTAGCACTGGTTCACGGCGAACACGAGGTTCGCCAGGGAGGACTGGCCCGCGCGGATCGCGAGGACCGCCGTCCCCGCCACGGCCAGCGGTACCGCGCCCTTCCACAGCATGAGGCCCAGCGCGACGTAGACGGCGGCCGTGGCGACGCCCTTCAGCACGTCCCCGGTGACCCGCGCGACCGTCTGGCGGCGGGCCAGGTCGAGTTCGACGCCCCGCTGGTAGGCGGCCGACCGGTCGTACTGGTCCAGCAGGAACGCCCGCATCGTGAACGACCGCACCTCGGCGGCGTGCTTCCGCTCGACCATCAGGTCCGACAGGATCCACTTGCGGCGCGTGACCTCGACCAGGGCGAGCATCGTCAGGTACTGCATCCGGGCGCTGCGCAGGGACGCCCAGCCCTCCGGCACGGCCGTCAGCAGCAGCAGCGGCAGCAGCAGCGGATGCAGCACGCCGAGCGTCCCGGCCGCCGCGAGCATCCCGACGGCCCCGGTGAGGACGTCCACCGCCTGCTGGACGACCCGCGACGCCGACGCCATGCCCCGGGTCTGCGCGCGCTGCAACTCGTCCAGGAAGTCCGAGTCGTCGAGCGCGGCGAGATGCACGGCGGTCGTCGCCTCGTACAGCCGCAGTTCGGCGAGCCGGGTGACCTGGGGCCGCAGCCGCGACTGCGCCCAGCCCGCGCCCGCCTGCAGCCCGGCGCGCAGCGCCACCGCGCCCGCCACGAGCGCCAGCGACGGCAGCGCGTCGCGGACCCGGCCGGGCGTCGGCCCGGCGCTGAACAGCGCGGTGAGCACGCCGGTCGTCGCCAGCAGCCAGAACGCCGTGAAGATCCCCGCCGCGAGGTTGAGGGAGATCGTCGCGACCGTGTCGGCCCGGCTCGCCCGCCACGCCAGCCCCGCCGCCTGGACGATCACCGCCGGGAGCCGCCGCGCGACCGTGCCGAGTCCCGTCTCGGCGAGTTCCCGGTCCTTCGCGTGCCAGAGGTGCGTGGACAGCTCCGGAAGGTCCGGCCCGGGACGTGACCGCTCGTCCCGGTGGGCTCTCCGCCGGCCCGGCCGCCCTGAAAACCGCCGTCCTGTCCCCATACGCCGCCCTCCATGGCCTAGTGCCGGTCAGGGGGCAGTGTGCGCCGTGAGGGGGACGGTGTCCGCTTCATTTGTCACATAGCGCGGTTATTTGTTCGGTCGGACATTCATGCGGAGGATGGACGCGCGGATCCGGCGGGTTGTCTAGGGTCTACGCCATGAACGATGGCCGGCAGCAACGCCACAGCGCCTACGGGCGCGACCCGTACGAGGACCGTTACGACCCGCATGACGACCCGCACGCGGGCGACCAGCTCGCCGGCGGCCGGTTCGACCAGGGCGGATACGGGGACGGGCCGCGCGGTGGGGCGCGGCCGCGGCGCCGGCGTCGCTGGCCGCGGGTGCTCGGCGCACTGGCGGCCGTTCTGCTGCTGCTCGTGGTCGGCGGTTACTTCTACCTGGACTCGCGGCTGAAGCGGGAGTCCGTCCTGGTGGACTATCCCGGCCGGGTCGCCGACACCCCGGGCACGAACTGGCTGATCGTCGGGTCCGACAGCCGGGAGGGCCTGTCGAAGGCCGACCAGAAGCGGCTCGCCACCGGGTTCGCCGGGGGCCGCCGCACCGACTCGATGATGCTGCTGCACTACGGCTCCGGCGGGACGTCCCTCATCAGCCTGCCGCGCGACTCCTACGTCCCCATCCCGGGGCACGGGTCGAACAAGCTGAACGCGGCGTTCGCGTTCGGCGGCCCCAAGCTGCTCGTGCAGACCGTGGAGAAGAGCACCGGGATCCGCATCGACCACTACGCCGAGATCGGCTTCGGCGGCTTCGTCGGCGTGGTGGACGCGGTCGGCGGCGTCGACATCTGCGTCAAGGACGACATCAAGGACCACAAGGCGGGGCTCGACCTCAAGGCCGGCTGCCAGACGCTGAACGGCGGCCAGGCGCTCGGCTACGTCCGGACCCGCGCGTTCGCCCGCGCCGACCTCGAACGGGTCGAGCACCAGCGGCAGTTCTTCGCCGCGCTGATGAAGAAGTCGACGAGCCCGGGGACGATGCTGAACCCGTTCCGCAGCATCCCGCTGGCGATGAACGCCACGAGCAACTTCCTGGTGGACGACGGCGACCACCTGTACGACCTGGTCCGGATGATGTGGGCGATGAAGGGCGTCAGCGGCGGTGGCGGTGTGACGACGACCGTCCCGATCGGGGGCGGCGGCAGCTCGGCGGCGGCCGGCTCCTACATCACGTGGGACAGGGCCAAGGCGTCCCGGCTCTTCGACGCGCTGAAGCAGGACCAGCCGATCCCGCAGGACGCCATCACCAAGTGACGGACGGCTCGGTGACGGGCGCGGATACAGTCGGATCATGTCCGATGTGACGCCAGAGGGCGCGGAGCTGGACGAGCTGTCCACCAGGGAGCTGCACGAGCGCGCGATGAACCTCGCCAGGGAGCGGCACGACGTCGGCTTCGTGTGGGACCTGCTGCGCGCGATCCCGGCCGCCGCGGCGGCCACCGGCGAAGTCGGCCGCGCCGAGTTCGACCTGTTCCACGGCCTGTCGCTGCTGGAGGAGTTCACGCACGCGGGTGAGGGCGAGGTCGGCGACGCGCTCAGGCCCCTGTACATCGAGTACCTCGCCGAGCACGCCAAGGGGACCTGATCGTCTCTTTGTGCCTTCTTGATCTCTGTTCGACCGCCCATGGGAAACACTCTGCGTAGACAATCGACCGCAGAGGGTGGTTGAAGTGAGCAAGAAGCCCGTGAAGATCGCCGCCATCGCCTTCGTGGTGTGGTACGTCATCAGCAGGCCGGAGGGGGCCGCGAATCTCGTCACCAGCGCCCTGAGCGGGCTCGGCAACGCGGCGGAGTCGTTGTCGCAGTTCATGAGCGCCCTCCCCAACTGACGGGCGGCTCCCCGCCCCCCGCTCCCGCCGGCGCGGGGCTTCTGTGCGCGCGGGGCACCAAGCGGTGGCTCCCACGGCACAGTAAAATCGCGCTTTGCGGGCAGACACGGCTGGGCACAATTGGGATCGGGTCAATTGTGTCGCGTGCTACAACCAGGGACGGGCGTACAGATGAAGAAGAACCTCCGCTATGTGGCGATCGCCTTCGTCATCTTCTACCTGCTGAGCTCACCGACGGACGCGGCGGGAGTGGTCAACAACGCTTTCACGCAGCTGGGTCAGGCGGGCAACCAGCTCGCCGCCTTCGTGAACGCCTTGGGCAAGTGATCGCCGCGGGCGGCTGAACCGGGCCGGCGGTGCGGGTCCCCCCGTCCCGCGCCGGCGGCATGACCGGTGAGGATGGGCCGGTCTCGGGGGTGATCTCCTAGTATCGGCCCATGTCTGTCTTCGACGTAGAGATCGGCGACCTGCGCGGAGGCTCGGCGGACCTCGGGCAGTACCGAGGCAAGGCCGTCCTCATTGTCAACGTCGCCTCGAAGTGCGGCCTCACCCCGCAGTACTCCGGCCTGGAGCGGCTGCAGGAACGGTACGCCGGACGCAGCTTCACCGTCCTTGGCGTCCCCTGCAACCAGTTCATGGGCCAGGAGCCCGGTACCCCGGACGAGATCGCCGAGTTCTGCTCGACGACGTACGGGGTCACGTTTCCGATGACCGAGAAGATCGAGGTCAACGGCGACGGCCGGCACCCGCTGTACCGGGACCTCGTCGGCACCCCGGACGCCGGGGGGCACACCGGCGACATCCGGTGGAACTTCGAGAAGTTCCTGATCACCCCGGACGGCACGGTGGCGGCGCGGTTCGCGCCCCAGGTCGAACCGGAGGCGGACGAGGTCGTCTCCGCCATCGAGAAGCACCTTCCCGCCTGAAACGGACGCGCCCTCCGCCCCGGAGGGCGCGTCCCGGTCGGGGTGTGAATCGCGCCACATCGCGACGGTCTCCGCGGCCCTCACGGGCGTCGGCCACGCTCCCGCCTCGGCTCCAGGGTTCAGCTCGGGCCGCGGGTGATGTCCCAGTCCAGGGTGGCGGGAACCGCGCCCTCCAGCGTCAGGAGCCAGCGTTTGACCTCGACGCCGGAGCCGCCGCTGTAGCCGCCGAGGCCGTTGGAGGCGACCACGCGGTGGCAGGGGACGATCAGCGGGATGGGGTTGCCGCCCATCACCTGGCCGATGACCTGCGCGTGGACGCCGGTGCCGCTGCGCTCGCCCAGTTCCCCGTAGGTGACGACCTGCCCGTAGGGGACGGACTCGTGCAGGGTGCGGAGGACCTGCCGCTGGACGTCGGTCGTGAGACGCCAGTCGATCGGCACCTCGAAGTGCTTCAGGTCGCCGGCGAAGTAGTCGCGCAGCGCCGACAGGGCGGGAGCCGTCCGGCCGGGGGCGGCCACGACGGGCAGGCCGGTCGCCTTCGCGGTGCGGGCGCGGGCGGCGGGGGTGTCGCGGAAGTGCAGTGAGACGACGCCCGTCTCGGTCTCGCTGACGAGCAGGCGGCCGAGCACGGTGTCGACCGTGCCGAACGCGAGGGTCTCGGTCATCGTTCAGCGCTCCTTCCCGGCGGTTCAGCGTCCCATATGAGGCCGGTGTTCCTCGCGGCACCGGCTCTTCCTGTAACACCGGAGCGCGTCCTTACGTTGCGAGCGCACGGTGGAGCCGCGCGGACTCCTGCACCAGGCGGCTGGAGCCGCCGCGGGCCGCCGTCTCCGCGACGGCCGGGATCGTGCCCCCGGCGCCGATGATCTCGGCCTGGCGGGTCGCCAGCGCGATGAGGTCGGGCAGGCCGGCCGCGGCCCGTTCACCGGGCGCCGGGAGCGCGTGCGGGAGCGCGGCGGCGAGCAGCGTCCAGACATCGGCGTGGGCGCCCGCGTCGGCGGCGGCGGTGAGGGACTTCACGGCGCGGGTCAGGGTGAGGCGGCCGCGGGCGGCCAGCCTTCCGAGCGCCGCGCCCGTGCCCTCCGCGGGGAGGGCGCCGCGGGCGCTCAGGGCGAGGAGCGCCTCGACGGCGTTCGCGCGCTCGTCCCGGTGCCGGTTGGCGAGGGTCATGGCGAGCAGGGTCGCAGTGGCCGCGCCGGTGGGACCGTCCGCCTCGGCCAGGTCGAGCAGGATGGCGCCCTGGGCCAGGGTCTCCTCGTCGGTGCCGGCCAGGCGCGGGACGAGATGCGCGGCGGCGACCTCCCGGTGGGAGGGCAGCATCGACGGCCAGAACACGGTGGAGGCGGTGTGGTTCGGCCGGCCGAAGTCCGTCCAGCCGTCCTCCGGGAAACGGCAGAGGTGGGCGATGTCGGAGTCACCGGGCACGTCCACCGTGGACAGGATGCGGGTCGGGAGCCGGAGCGCCCGGCCGCGGACGGTCGCGACCGGCTCGTCGAGGATCCGGCACTCGACGCCCGGGTCGGCGAGCCCGCCCGCGGCGAGCCAGGCCGCGACCGTCCGCCCGGCCTCGGACACCAGCCGCCTCGCGCGCGCCACGGCCTCCCGGTCGATGTCGCGGGGGACGCGCAGCATCGCCTGCGCGAGATCGGCCCGTCCCGGCTCCGTGCCCGTCTCCTCCAGGCGTTCGAGCCGCCTCACCAGGACGTCCGGGGCGATGTGGCCGCTGCCTTCGGTCGGCGTCGCGAGCAGCACCGGCACCGTCCCGACGGCGGACGCGATCTCGTGCCTGCGCAGGGTGAGGAAACGCTCCAGCTGCGGCTCGGACACCGTCCCGGACTTGCGGGACCGGCCCCTGAGCAGGGCGGCGAGAACTCTGGGCAGGTGGTGCGACGTCCTCGGGAGAAGAAGGCTCCGCACCGGGAACTGGACCCAGCTTTCCTGGACAACGTGTTGCATGTACGAGTGGCCTGCGGGGTTCGCGAGCCACGGCGCCATGTCATCGGCGGGTCTCCTGAGCGCCTCGCGGGTCGCCTCCAGGTCGCGGTAGGCGAACTCGACGAGTGCGGCCAGGAAACGCTCCTGTGCCCGCCACTCGCCGGTGGAGCGCAGCAGGACGGTGAACTCGTCGGCCAGTTCGGCGAGGGAACCGATCGGGGCGGGCGCCTCGCGCGGGACGAACGGCGGCGGACCCGCCGGCGGCTCGGGCTCGGCGGCCGCCTCGATCTCGCCGAACGCCTCCGCGACCGGCTCGCGCAGGGCTGCGGGCAGCCCGGCGGCGGCGTCCCGGACCTCCGCCCGCACGGACCCGCCCGCGTGGGCCGCGTGCCTGGCCGCGATCTTGACGGCGCGTTCCCGGAGGTCGAGGGCGTCGGACCCGAACACGGCGGTGAGGGCGCGCAGGGTGGGCTCGACCCGGTCGCGCCCGCGGGCCGTCCTGTCGAGCCAGGTCAGCGCGGCCCGGACGAGCTTCTTCTCCGGCCGGAACAGCAGGGCGCCGGCGGCCTCGCCGAACAGCTCGGCGTCGAGGAGCCCGAGGTCGTCGGCCCGGCGCACCTGCTTCAGCGCGAGATCCGCGACGGTCGAGGGAGCGGCCGGCAGCAGCCGGACGTAGTCGCGCACGCGGGCGGCCGTCTCGTCGTCGGTCGGCGCCAGCCCGTCGTGCAGCTGGGCGAACCAGCGGAGATCGCGTGCGGTGCCGCCCCGCAGGAAACGGCTGACGCAGCCGTCCAGGAGGGCCGTGCGGTCGAGCCGGCCGGCGCGGGCCAGAGCGGTGAGCGAGCCGGCCCAGGTGCCGCCTCGGGCATCGTCCCATCCGGCTCTCGCCCGGTCATCGGCGAGGGCGGCTCCCACCCCGTCCACCTCGAACAGCTTGGGGACGAGGGTGTCCAGGAACGGGTCCTCGGCGAGTTCGCGGGGACGTACGCCTTCGGTGGCCCAGCCCACCACGAAACCATCCGACACGGGCGGCCTGGCCCCCGCGGATCTGGTGAGCGCCGCCGCCATGTGCCACAGCGGCGAGTTGCCCTCCGTAAGGCGGATGCGGTCGGCGACACGGCGGGCGACCTCCGCGCGCCATTCGGCCGGACGGGCGGCCGTGACCGCGCACAGCGCCTCGCACAGGCCCGCATAGCGGTCCCTGCTCCACCACAGGCGCAGGTCCCTGCGGCACAGCCAGGTGGCGGCGGCCACTACACCGCTGATCGTCCCCGCCCCGGCCACGAGCAGCGACTCCATCGCCTCCTGCCACAGGAACCCGTACTGCGACGCCGCGCGCATCTCCCCGATCCGTCCGGGGAGCTGCCCGGCGACGGTGCGGCGGGCGGTGTTGTCGAGCTCCATGACCAGGCGCGCCGTCGTGTCCCGGTCGCCGGCGTCGATCGCCTTCCGGATGTCGTCCCACGCGCTCATCGCCCGGCCTCCACGCGCACCTCGCGGCGGACGATGCGGGCGGCGAGCACGTGCTTGCACGGCCCACGCTCCCCTCGGTGGTCGAACCACCACGGGCACGTGCACGTGACACGGTCGCCGTCGAAGCGGACGCGGCGCTCACTGCCGTTGCTCAGCACGGTGGCCGTGTCGCCGCCGGTGAACCGCACGGCACCATCCTCGACGAGCGCGCGCGCCGAACGCAGCCGCGGGTTGAGGCCCGCGACACGCGCCGGGTCGTAGGGCAGTTCGCGGTGGAAGAACGCGGCCTCGGCGGCGTCGAAACCCACGCGTCCGGACGTCCCGAGCTGGATCAGCCCGGCCTTCGTCCGCGCGAGCGTGAGGCCAGAGCGCTCGGCGAGGAGGCCGGGTTCGACACGCGGCTCGAAGGACAGCAGTGCCCCGAGCAGGTCGGCGTCTCCCGCCGCCTCGTCGGTCGAGATGGCGTCCAGCACGGCGCCCTCGCCGGAGAAACCACGTGAGTTCTCCGGCGACAGCGTCAGGATGTACCGCATCCCCGGGAGCTCCAGCTCCCAGGCGCTCGACACCGGTCCGCTGCCGCCGGTGACGGGCGGCCCGTAGACGCGCAGGGTTCTGGCGAAGCGGAGCAGCGGCAGCATCGTCCGCAGGCGGTCGGTCCCGGCCAGGCACACCGCCCCGGCGGCCGGACGGGTGGTGAGCCGCAGCGTACGGCCCGCCGGAACGGCCCACATGACCCCGCGGGACCCGCGGGGCAGCGACCGCAGGAACCGCACCGCGTCCGGCCCCCTCAGCTCGCCGCGCGGATCGAACCCGGCCGTGCTGACCTGCACCTCGGCGAAACCCCGGAGCCACCGGTCGGGCAGCGGCACCTTCTTCTCCACGACGGCGCCGTCCATGGTCGTCACGGCCAGTTCCCCGGCGCCCACCGCGAGATGCAGCGGATCGGAGCCGCCCACCCGGGCGAGGGCCTCCCGCAGCGGGCCGTTCACGTCCACGTTCGTCGTGCCGCGCTCGTGCATCTCGCCGTCCAGCGCGGGCTCCAGCACGTCCAGCCGCGCGTAGACGCCACCGCACGCGGAGAACGACTCCATCCGGATCCGGTCGCCGCCGCACGTGACGACCGGATCGCGGAACGCCGTGGGACGCGGCTGGAAGTACCGCGTCTGCGCGACGTCGGCCAGCGCGAGAAGCGCCGCCGCGGCCGGCGCCGCCTGGGTGAGCACCCCGCTGAAGAAGTGCGGATGCGCCCGCGGCCCGCCGGCCGTCGTCCCGCCCGACGTGGACAGGCCGAGTAGGCCGCCGTCCAGTCCGGACGGTCGCATGTACGTGTACGCCTGCGCGGCCCCCGCCGCCACCGTGCTGCTCGCCATGTCCGGGAACGTAGGGCACGCCCCCGACAAATCCGTCCGAATTCGCGATCAGGGGATTTGACCTGGGAAAAGGAGAGCGAGTTCGCGGGGATGGGTGGCGATGAGGCGGAGTTCGTCGTCGGTGAGCGGGCGGCCCGTCTGGGCGTTGCACAACTGGACGAGCTTGAAGGCGAGGTCCTCGTCGGCGGGCTCGATGCCCAGACCGTCCATGACGTGCCTGAAGCCCGCCTTGCCGCCGTACTCGCCGGTGAGCACGACGCGTCCGGGACGGGTGTGCCAGTCGTCCGGGAAGGGGCCGAGGGTCTCCTCGTCGTACAGCTCGTAGTTGCCGTGGTCCTTGAGCGCGCCGTCCGCGTGGATGCCGGACTCGTGCGCGAAGGCGTTCCGGCCCACGCCGACCTGGTTGTAGGGGAGCGGCTGGCCGAACGCGTAGCTCGCCCACAGTGCGAACCGCCGCGCCCACGACAGGTCGATCGGGTCGCCGATCTCGATGCCGCGATCCTCCAGCCCGAACCCGTGCCGGAACGCGAGGATGGTGGCCAGCAGGTCGGCATTGCCCGACCGCTCGCCGATGCCGTTTATGCACGTGTTGATCCACGCGTCCTGGCCGGCCTCCAGGTCGCCGAGCGCGCCGCTGACGGAGTTGGCCACGGCCAGGCCGAGGTCGTTGTGACAGTGGGTTTCGACCGGCATCCCTACGGCGGACGCCAGTTTGGCGAAGCGCTCCCTGACGCGGTCGGGCGTGTCACCGCCGATCGTGTCGCAGTACCGGACGCGGTCGGCCCCGGCCTCCTTCGCGGCCAGGGCGAACTCCTTGAGGAAGCCGTCGTCGGTGCGGGAACCGTCCTCGGCGTTGACCCCGACCGTCCGGGCACCGCCCGCCTTGGCCGTGCGGACGGCCGCGACCATCTCGCGGATGATCGCGTCCCGGTCGAGCCGGCCCCGGAACTTGTTCGCGATCATGTAGTCGGACGTCGAGATCGACAGGTTGTAGTGCGCGAGCCCGGTGCCGCCGGCCCGCACCTGGACGGCCTTCTCCACGTCCCGCGCGACGCCCCGGCACCAGCCCGACAGCCGCAGCCCGCCGAAGGCGCCCGCCGCCGCGAGCGCGATCTGCGCCCGCACGTAGGGAACCTCGTGGAACAGGAACGGGAAGCCGATCTCCGACTGCGCCACGCCGAGTCGTCCCAGGTAGAAGTTGACCATCGTCTTGCCGAACTTGGACAGCCCGGTCCGGGCCGTCTGGACGCCGTCGCGGTTGGTGACGTCCAGGAAGTGAATCTGGGGCATGTCCTCAGATTGACAGCGGAATCTATATGTATCAATATTGACGATAATCAATATTAAGAGGCGATGACGATGGAGAACCCGCAGGTCAGGGGTTGGATCGACGCCAAGACCGCCGCCGAGCGGCTCGGTGTGAAGCCCGCCACGCTGTACGCGTATGTGAGCCGGGGCGTCCTGCGCCGCAAGCACGCCCCGGACGGGCGCCGGAGCCTCTTCGACGCCGCGCAGGTCGAGGAACTGGCGCGACGCGGGAAACCGCGCCGCCCGCCCGGCCCGGGAGAGCTGGCGATCGAGTCGGCGATCACCGCGCTCGGCGCCGACCGCCCGTTCTACCGGGGACGGGACGCCTTGGCCATGGCGGAGACCCGCACGTTCGAGGACGCCGCCACCTGGCTCTGGACGGGCCGCGACGAAGACCCCGGAGCCTGGCGGGCCCGGGAGGACGGTGTCGCCGCGGCCGTCGCCGCCCAGTCCGGGCTGCCCGCCGGCCTCCTCCCGCTCGACCGGCTCCAGTTGATCGTCACGGCGCTCGCCGCCACCGACCCGCTCCGCCACCACCTCGACCCCGAAGGCGTCACCGCGACCGGGCGGGCGCTGGTCGCCGGCCTCATCGAGGCCCTGCCCCCGGCCGGCGGCACCCCCGGCACGGGACGGGTCGCCGAGCGGCTCTGGGGCCGCCTGTGCCCGCATCCGCCCGAGCCCGGCGGCCTGCCGCGCGCGTTCGAGGCCGCCATGATCCTGCTGGCCGACCACGAGCTGGCCGCCTCCACGGTCGCCGTGCGGGTCGCCGCGTCCGTGCGCGCCGACCCCTACGCGGTCGTCGCGTCCGGGCTCGGCGTCCTCAGCGGGCCCCTGCACGGCGGCGCGTCCTACGGTGCGGAACGGCTGATCGCCGAGGTCGCCGACCCGGCGTCCGCGTCCCGCGCGCTGGGCGAACGGCTGCGCGCCGGCGAGCGCGTCCCCGGCTTCGGGCATGGCGTCTACAAGTCGGGCGACGGGCGCGGCACCCTGCTGATGGGCCTCATCCGGTCCGCGGCGCCCGGTCATGAGCGGCTCGCCGCCGCCGAGGCCGTCCTGGACGAGGCCGCGCGCCGCCGCCTGCCCCCGCCCAACATCGACTTCGCGCTGGCGACGCTGGGCGCGGTCGCCGGGCTCGTCCCGGGCGCGGGGGAGGCGATCTTCGCCGTCGCGCGCACCGCCGGATGGCTCGCGCACGCGCTGGAGGAGTACGGCCGGCGCGGCCCGCTGCGTCCCCGCGCCGTCTATGTGGGCCCGCCGCCGTGAGACGGGGTCGGGGGCGCGGCCCGCGGAACCGGGGGTAGGCTCGGTGGCGTGCGACGGTTCCTCACCCCGGGCTGGCTCGGGCTCCACGCGCTCGCGATCATGCTGTGCGGCGCGTTCCTCGGGTTCGGCTGGTGGCAGTTCGACCGCGCCCAGTCCGGCAACGACCGCAGCTGGGCCTACACGTTCGAATGGCCGATCTTCGCGATCTTCGTGATCGTGATGTGGGTCAAGATGATCCGGGACGAGCGGGCCGGGATCAAGCCCGCGCCCATGGTGCTGGAGGAGCCCGCGGAGGCCGAGGTCAAGCGGGAGATCATCAAACGGCACGAGGAAGAGGACCCCGCACTCGCGGCCTACAACCGCTACCTCGCCCGGCTCAACTCCGAGGGCCGCGGACGCCGCTGACCCCTCCGGCGGGCGTCCCGGCCCGCTGAACGAAAGGTGTGCTCCTGTGGAAGGCGCGGTGACCAGGTACCGGATCCTGGCGCTGATCGTCGGGACCCTGCTGGTCCTGCTGACGATCGGGATGGTCCTGAAGTACGGGCCGACCGACATGCCGGAGATGGTGGCCGTCGTGTCGCCGATCCACGGCCTCTTCTACATGGTCTACGTGGGGCTCGCCTTCGATCTGTGGCGGCGCACGGACTGGCCGCTCACCAAGATGGTGTGGATCGTGCTCGGCGGTGTCGTGCCGCTGATGACGTTCTTCGTCGAACACAAGATCGTCCGTGAGGTGCGCGCGCTGCCGCCGGCCAAGGCCGAAGCGAACGCCTGACCCCACCCCGGGGGCTGGCACATCACCTTCCTTCCGGCGTAACGTTTGACTCAGTCAAACGTAGGAGGCAGGGCATGGAGGTGACCCAGGAGGACGTCGGCACGGTCCGCGCGTTCAACCGCTTCTACACCGGCGTCATCGGGGTGCTCGGCGAGGGGCTCGTCCGGTCGCCCTACTCCCTCACCGAAGCGCGGGTGATCTTCGAACTGGCCCAGCGGACGGACACCGAGGTCCTCGCCCTGCGCCGCGCGCTCGGTCTGGACGCCGGCTACCTCAGCCGGATGCTGGCCCGCTTCGAGGCCGACGGCCTCGTCGTCCGCGAGCGCGCCGCCGGTGACGCCCGCCGCCAGATCGTCCGGCTGACGCCGCGGGGCCGCGAGGTGTTCGCCATGCTGGACGAGCGGACCGTCGCCGAGATCCGCGGCCTGCTGGACGGGCTGGCTCCCGGTGACCGCCGCCGGCTGCTCGCCGCGATGCGCGCGATCCACGCCGTTCTCGGCGACCGCCCGCGCTCGGACGGTGTCGTGCTGCGCCCGCTGCGTCCCGGCGACCTCGGCTGGGTGGTGGAGCGCAACGGCGCCCTCTACGACGCGGAATGCGGCTGGGACCGCACTTACGAGGCGCTGGTCGCCTCGGTCGTCGCCGGCTACGTCCGCGACCACGACCCGGAGCGGGAGAACGCGTGGATCGCCGAGTCGGACGGCGTCCGGGTGGGCGGTGTGTTCTGCGTCAAGCGGGAGGACGGCGTCGCCCAGCTCCGGCTGCTGCACGTCGAGCCGGACGCCCGCGGCATGGGGGCGGGGGCCGCGCTGGTCGACGCGTGCGTCCGGTTCGCGGCCGAGGCCGGCTACCGCGAGATCATGCTGTGGACGACGGCGCTGCAGCGTCCGGCGCACCGCCTCTACGAGCGGGCCGGGTTCGTCCTCGACGAGGAGGAGCCCCCGGCCGAGATGTTCGGGGACGTGGTGCACGGCCAGGTCTGGCGCAGGAAGCTGTGAACCGAGGCCCGTGGAGGGTGTCGCTCTTCCACGGGCCTCAGTTTCGCAGCGATCCCTTACTGCGTTGGCGGCCGGGACGGGGGTCGGACGAAGTTCCGGCCGCCTGTGCCTACCGGCGTGACGCCGGTTGTTGTGAGGGCTGATTCCCACCTCCCCTCCGGTCCGGCCGGGCGGGGGTGTGACGGCCCGCCCGGCGAGGGGGGAGAAACGCCACGGGGGCGGGGGGCGCCGGGGCCCGGGGGAGGCCGATGCGCGGGGCCGGTCCGGTACGGCCGAGGGCCCGAGGTGTGTCGCGGCGCGCCGCCGCCCCGGTACCCGCTGGGGGACGGGGTCCGCCGGGGCGGAGCGCGCCGCGAACGTCCTCGGCCGTACGGACCGGGCCGCGTGGGGAGAGGGAGACGAGAACAGGCGGGGCCTCGTGCTCGGTGCGTTCTGTGCGCCGCATCCGGCCCCTCCTACGTTTCCGGCCCGGGACTTTGCCGCCCCGAGAACCCTTCGTTCACCCTGAGTCACGAACTCGTTGCTTTAGGTACCCTTCCGTCATGCGCATGTAAACGCGTTCCGAGTAAAGAATCAAGATCGCGAAGCGGCCTTTACCTGCGCATTGCCCGCCCGGCCCGCCGAACCGGGGAACGGGCGCCGGCGGCCGGCCATCCGCGCGCGGCAGGCGGCTTCGTCCGCGGAACCGGCGGTGGCGGGTGATCGCTGAGAGCGAACGTTGCTGCGGAAACAAAGTTGTGCTCCGTTTTCTTGAGTGTGTATGACTCAACTTGAGGTTGGGTCTGCGAACGGACTTGGAGCTGAGCATGAGCGAAACCCTGACGCTGCCGGTGCTGCCCCTGGAGGACGGGGTCGTTCTGCCCGGCATGGTGGTCCCCCTGGACCTCTCCGGGAACGGCGAGGTGCGGGCGGCCATCGAGGCCGCGCGGGCGGTGGCCGAATCCACGGGCCCGGGCATCCGGCCGGCCGGCAAGCCGCGGGTGCTGCTGGTGCCCAGGCTGAACGGGCGGTACGCCGGCGTCGGCACGCTCGGCGTGATCGAGCAGGAGGGACGGCTGCCCGGCGGGGAGCCGGGCGCGGTCGTCCGCGGCGTGTCGCGGGTGCGGATCGGCACCGGGACCACGGGGCCGGGCGCGGCGCTGTGGGTCGAGGGGACCGTGATCGAGGCGCCGCCGGCGTCCGGGCGGGCCCAGGAACTGGCCAAGGAGTACAAGGGCCTGGTCAGCGCGATCCTGCAGAAGCGCGGCGCGTGGCAGGTCGTGGACGTGGTGCAGCAGATCGACGACCCGTCCACGCTGGCCGACAACGCCGGATACGCCCCGTACCTGACGGACGAGCAGAAGATCGAGGTCCTGGAGACCGTCGACGTGGTGGAGCGGCTCACCCTGCTGATCGGGTGGACGCGTGACCACCTGGCCGAGCTGGACGTGGCGGAGACGATCCGCAAGGACGTCCAGGAGGGCATGGAGAAGACGCAGCGGGAGTTCCTGCTGCGGCAGCAGCAGGAGGCCATCCGCAAGGAGCTGGCCGAGCTGAACGGCGACCCCGCCGACGAGGAGGACGACTACCGGGCCCGGATCGAGGCCGCGAACCTCCCGGAGAAGGTGCGCGAGGCGGCGCTGAAGGAGGTCGACAAGCTGGAGCGGTCGTCCGACGCCTCGCCGGAGGGCGGCTGGATCCGCACGTGGCTCGACACGGTCCTCGACATCCCGTGGAACGACCGGACCGAGGACGCCTACGACATCGCGGGCGCCAGGGAGATCCTGGACGCCGACCACGCCGGGCTCGATGACGTGAAGGAACGCATCATCGAGTACCTGGCCGTCCGGAAGCGGCGTGAGGACCGCGGCCTGGGCGTCGTGGGCGGACGCCGTAGCGGTGCGGTGCTCGCGCTGACCGGTCCTCCTGGCGTGGGCAAGACCTCGCTTGGCGAATCGGTCGCGCGGGCCATGGGACGCGAGTTCGTCCGTGTCGCCCTGGGCGGCGTCAGGGACGAGGCCGAAATCCGGGGGCACCGCCGTACCTACGTGGGCGCCCTCCCCGGACGCATCGTCCGTGCCATCCGGGAGGCCGGTTCGATGAACCCGGTCGTCCTGCTGGACGAGGTCGACAAGGTCGGTGCCGACTACAGGGGCGACCCGACGGCGGCGCTGCTGGAGGTCCTCGACCCCGAGCAGAACCACACCTTCCGGGACCACTACCTGGAGGTGGAGCTCGACCTCAGCGACGTGCTGTTCCTCGCCACGGCGAACGTGGTGGAGGCCATCCCCGGGCCGCTGCTCGACCGGATGGAGCTGGTGGAGCTGGACGGCTACACCGAGCACGAGAAGGTCACGATCGCCCGCGACCACCTGCTGCCGCGCCAGCTCGACAAGGCCGGGCTGGAGGCGTCCGAGGTGGCGTTCGGCGACGACGCGCTGCGGCTGCTGGCGGCCGAGTACACCCGCGAGGCCGGCGTCCGGTCCCTGGACCGCTCGATCGCGCGGGTCCTGCGCAAGGTCGCCGCGAACGTGGCGCTGGAGAAGGCGGCGCTGCCCGTCCGTATCGGCGCGGACGACCTGAAGGACTACCTGGGACGGCCCAGGTTCACCCCGGAGGTCGAGCTGAGCCGCAACGAGCGCCGCACCGGCGTGCCGGGTGTCGCGACGGGCCTGGCGGTGACCGGCGCGGGCGGAGACGTCCTCTACATCGAGGCGTCGCTGGCCGACAAGGAGACCGGTGACACCGGCGTGACGCTCACCGGGCACCTCGGCGACGTCATGAAGGAGTCGGCCCGGATCGCGCTGTCCTACCTGCGCTCGCGCGGCGCGGAGCTGGAGCTCCCGGTCGGCGACCTGAAGGACCGCGGCGTGCACGTCCACGTGCCCGCCGGCGCGATCCCGAAGGACGGCCCGAGCGCCGGCATCACGATGACGACGGCCCTCGCGTCGCTGCTGTCGGGACGGCCGGTCCGCGCGGACGTGGCGATGACCGGCGAGGTGTCGCTGACCGGGCGGGTGCTGCCGATCGGCGGCCTGAAGCAGAAGCTGCTGGCCGCGTCCCGGCTCGGCATCACCACCGCGATCGTGCCGAAGCGCAACGAGCCCGACCTTGAGGACGTCCCGGCCGAGGTGCTGGAGAACATGACGGTCTTCACCGTCAGCGACGTCCGCGAGGTGCTGGAACTGGCCCTGGAGCCGGCCACCACCCCCGTGGCGGTCTGATGCCGTGAGAACGCCCGCGCCGGGTGGCGCGGGCGTTCTCATATGGGGCATTACGGATTGCCGAAACCACGGGACCTGCATGGACGGGGGTGAAGCGGGGATCTGAGGTCAGATGTTGGTGGAGATGTGGCAGCCCGCGGCGGCGGGCGAACGAGTTCCGTGGTACGTCATCGCACTGCGCGCGGTCGTGGTGGCGATCGCGCTGGGCCTTCTCGGTGTCTTCTTCTATGTCGCGTTCAAGCTCACGCTGACGCCCGTCCATGACAAGGGCCAGGCGGGCGGGAACACAGATCCGGGCGACTCGCTCCGTTTCTACATGGACCGTCCCACTAAGGAAGCCCTCCTCCAGATAGGAGGCAACCTCGCGCTCCTGGCGCCCCTTGGCATCCTGCTTCCCCTTGTTTGGACGACCCTACGCGGCCCCATACGCCTGGCCCTGGTGACCGGTGTCCTCTCCCTCGCCATCGAGACCGTCCAAGGCACCCTGGTGATGGGCCGAGCCTTCGACATAGACGACGTCATCCTCAACGTGGCCGGCGTAGTGCTCGCCTACCTGCTCCTGGGCCGCCGCCTATCGAGAACCCTCCGCGGCACCTAACGAGGGGTCAGCTGAAAGACCCTCAGCTCGCGGTGTGCGCGTTCCACATAGCGGTCGTAGACGGGCCAGACGGCGGTCAGGCGGGGCCAGATCTTGGCGCGTTCCGCGTCGTCCAAGAGGTGGGCGGTGACCGGAACGCTGCGGCCCTGGAAGCTGACCTCGGCGTCAGGGTTCTTCAGCAGGTTGCCCGTCCAGGCGGGGTGCTTCTCGCGGCCGAAGTTGGAGCCGACGACGTACCAGCCGCCGTCCGGGTCCGGAAGGCAGGCGAGCGGCGTCTTGCGGGGGAGACCGCTGACGGCGCCGGTCGCGGTCAGGACGAGGCTCGGAACGAGGAGCTGGCCGAGCATGAGCCGTCCGCCGGAGACCTTGTGCAGCGTCCGGTCCACGGGCGGGACGACCTTGGGCCCCACCTTGGAGAACCATTCGGCGGCCGAGATCTGCTGGAAGACGGGGCCGAGCGTGCGCTGGACGAGGGTCGGCGCAGGCTTCTCCTTCGAGGCGAGCCACCCCACCCGGCGCGGGTTCAGATGACCGCTCTCGGCCAGCCAGCGCAGCGCGTCGGCGACGGTCTCCTCGACGGGACGCAGGGTGAGGTCCAGCGCCTCCAGGATGGGGCGGTCGTCCGTGGGGGCGAGCGTGACCATGTATTCGGCGGCGTCGCGGGTGAGCGGATAGTCGAAGTGGTGGATGCGCTTGGCCGTGTCCAGCGCCGACCCCAGCCCGAGCATGGCCCGGGACGGGACGCGGACACGGCGGCACCTCACCCCCGTGAGGCGGTCGCAAAGGTCGGCGTACTGCGGCCATGTCAGGTAGTGGCCGCCGAGCACCCAGCGGCTCGGCCCTTGCCGGGCCTCGACGGAACGCGCCAACGCCTCGCCGAGATCGCGGACGTCGAGGACCGAAACCCCGCCGCCCGGAAGTGGCCACACCTTGCCGAGCGCGGCGGCGAGCCCTTCCATGAGCGCGTCCAGCCTGGGCTGGTTCGGGCCGCACACACCCCCGGGGTAGATGATCGTGACCGGCGCGCCGTCCGCCTGCAGTCCGCGCACGTAATGCTCGGCCGCCAGCTTGGACCTGCCGTAGGCGGTGCGGGGGTGGGCCAGAGCGTTGTGGGCGGTGATGACCGGCCCGGACGGCGGTACGAACACCGCGACGGTCGACACGTGGATCACCGGGGCCAGGCCGCGGGCGACGGCGCCGCCGACCACATTGCGGGTGCCCCGGAGGTTGGCCTCGATCAGGTCACCGGCGCCGCCGGTCACGCCGATCGCGGCGGCGGCGTGGATGGCGGCATCACAGCCGTCGATCGCCTCGGACACGGCGTCCGCGTCCAGCATGTCGCCGGGGACGAGTTCCACGTCCTCTGCCGCGACCCCCACCGAGTGCAGGACCTTGGTTGTTTTACCGGGGTCGCGGACCAGCGCGCGCGGCCGGTGTCCGGCGTCCAAGAGGGCGCGGACTGTGTGGGAGCCGACGAACCCCGAGGCGCCGGTGACGAAGATCCGCATGGGGCAAAACTAGCGTTCGGGCACATCTGTGCGACAGCCCATCCATGTCAACCCCTTCAGAGTAGCCGCCGCGATTTCGGACATCTCCCTAACCGAAGGCGGACAGACGGCCGTTGACGCTTCTGGAACGGTCCAGCACACTCGTGTCTCACCTGACCGCCGACCGGGAGGGGATCAATGAGGATCGGACTGGCCGGCGCGGGGCGCATCGGTGCGCGCCACGCCGCCGCTCTCTGCGCACTGCCCGAGGTGGACTCCCTGGCCATCGCCGACGCGGACGCCGCCCGCGCCCGCGACCTCGCCGCCCGGCTGCCCTCGCGGGGACGGGCACTGGACACCGTAGGCGAGCTCTTCACCGCCGAGCTGGACGGACTGGTCGTCGCGGCGGCGACCGACGCGCACGCGGACCTGGTGGGACGGGCCATCGCCGCCCGTATTCCCGTCTTCTGCGAGAAACCGCTCGCCTCCGACTTTGATGGAACGTTCCAGACCGTGGCCGCGGCGGCCTCCGCCGGCGTCCCGGTGCAGGTCGGATTCCAGCGCCGGTTCGACGCCGGAAACGCGGCGGCCCGCGAGGCCCTCGCGTCCGGGCGGCTGGGATGGCTGCACACCGTCCGGTCGTGCAGCTTCGACCCGTCCCCGCCGCCCGCCGCGTACGTCCCGTCGTCCGGCGGGCTTTTTCGTGACTGCGTCATCCACGACCTGGACCTCATCCGGTTCGTCACCGGACGCGAGGTCGTCCGGGTGATGGCCTCGGGCGCCAACCGCGGCGACGACTTCTTCCGCGAGTACGGCGACATCGACACCGGGTCGGCGCTGCTCGTCCTGGACGACGGGACACTGGGAGTCGTCTCCGCCACCCGCTACAACGCCGCGGGGTACGACGCAAGACTGGAACTGTTCGGGTCCAAGGACAGCGTCGTCACCGGCCTGGACGCCAAGACGCCCGCCACCCCGCTACCCGAACGGGACGCCGAACCGAGGCCCGCCTACAGCGGCTTCATGGAGCGCTTCTCCGACGCCTACGACGCCGAACTCCAGGCGTTCGTGGACGTGGCGGCGGGCCGCCGCGCCAACCCGTGCCCGCCGGAGGAGGCCCTGGAGGCGTTCTATCTCGCCGAGGCCTGCGAGCTGTCCATGCGGCAGGGCCGGATCGTCGGCACCGAGGAGGTGCGCCGATGAGGGTCGCGGGCGCGCCGATCTCGTGGGGCGTGTGCGAGGTGCCCGGCTGGGGCCACCAGATGGAGCCGGGGCGCGTCCTCGGCGAGATGCGCGACCTCGGCCTCGCCGCCACGGAGCTGGGCCCGGCCGGTTTCCTGCCCGCCGCCGCGCGGGCCCGGAGCGCGTTACTGGCGTCCTACGGTCTCGGTCTCGTGGGGGCGTTCGTCCCGGTCGTCCTGCATGATCCGGACTACGATCCGATGCCGGAGATCGACCGGGCCATGGACGCCGTCGAGGGCGTTCTCGTCCTGGCCGCCGCCACCGGCCTCGACGGCTACGACACGCGGCCCGTCCTGGACACGGAGGCGTGGTCCGCGCTGCTGGCGAACCTCGACGCGATCACCGCGCGGGCGGCGGCGCGCGGCCGGCCGGTCACGCTGCATCCGCACGTCGGGACGGTCGTGGAACGCCGCGACGAGGTCGAGCGGGTGCTGGACGGTTGCAGCGTCCCGCTGTGCCTCGACACCGGTCATCTCCTGGTCGGCGGCACCGATCCGGTATGGCTGGCACATTTCGCGGCACCGCGCATAACGCACGTCCACCTGAAGGACGTCGACGCGGGGCTGGCCCAACAGGTGCTGGACGGTGAGGTCGCCTACACGCACGCGGTGCGGGACGGCCTCTACCGGCCGCTGGGGAACGGTGACATTGACATCCCCGGCATTATCCGCACCCTGGAGGGCGCAGGGTACGAAGGCTGGTACGTGATGGAGCAGGACACCGTCCTGGCAGGCGAGCCCGCAGCGGGCGAAGGGCCGTACGACGATGTCCGCAGAAGCCTCGGCTTCCTCTCCGGGATGTCCCGATGACGTTCGACCTCATCACGATGGGACGGGTGAGCGTGGACGTCTATCCGAATCAGGTGGGCGTCCCGCTGGAGGACGTCGAGTCGTTCGGCAAGTATCTCGGCGGGAGCCCCACCAACGTCGCCGTGGCGGCGGCCAGGTACGGCCGCAGCGCCGCCGTCATCACCCGTACCGGCGACGACCCCTTCGGCCGGTTCGTCCACAAGGCGCTCCAGAGGTACGGCGTGGACGACCGCTACGTCACGGCCGTTCCCGGTCTGCCGACACCGCTCGCCTTCTGCGAGATCTTCCCGCCGGACGATTTCCCGCTGTACTTCTACCGCTATCCCAAGGCGCCCGACCTGGAGATCCGGCCGCATGAGCTGGACTTGGAAGCGATCCGTGAGGCCCGCATCGTCTGGGCCACCGTCACGGGCCTCTCCCAAGAGCCCAGCCGTGGAGCCACCCTGACCGCGCTCACCGAACACCCCGGACAGACCGTCATCGACCTCGACTACAGGCCGATGCTGTGGGACGACCCCGAAGAGGCCCCGCACTGGGCCGGCCTCGCGCTGGAACAGGCGGCAGTCGCGGTCGGCAACCTGGACGAGTGCGCGGTCGCGGTGGGGGAGCGGGAGCCGCGCGCCGCCGCCCGCGCCCTCCTCGAACGCGGCCCGGAACTGGCCATCGTGAAGATGGGCCCGGAGGGCGTCCTCGCCGCGACGGCCGGGGAGACGGTGGAGGTGCCGCCGGTCAAGGTCGACGTCGTCAACGGGCTCGGCGCCGGGGACGCGTTCGGCGGCGCCGTCTGCCACGGCCTCCTGTCCGGCTGGGACCTGCGGCGCCTCGTCGAGTTCGCGGGCGCCGCCGGCGCGATCGTCGCGTCCCGCATCGCCTGCTCGGACGCGATGCCCGCGCAAGGCGAGGTCGAAGCACTCCTCAAGGAGCCGCGATGAGGTACCACCTGCCCGCCGGCAGCGCCGCGGAAGGCCCGTACGGCGTCGTCGTCACCCCCGAGTCGGCCGGGTGGGCGCACTCCGCGCTGCGCGTCCTCGATCTTCCGGACGGCGGTGAGCACACGTTCGGCACGGGTGAGTTCGAGATGATCGTGCTGCCGCTGGCCGGGTCGTGCGCGGTGCAGTGCGATGGGTCGCGGTTCGAGCTGGAAGGCCGCGCCGACGTGTTCAGCCGCGTCAGCGACTTCGCCTACGTGCCGCGCGACGCGCGGGTGACGGTGCGGGGACGCGGCCGGTTCGCGCTGGCCGGCGCCCGCTGCGAGGGACGCCGGGAGCCGCGCTACGGCCCCGCCGGAAGGGTTCCGGTGGAACTCCGCGGCGCCGGCGCGGCGAGCCGGCAGGTCAACAACTTCGGGACGCCCGAGGGGTTCCCGTTCGCCGAGAAGCTGATCGCGTGCGAGGTGCTCACGCCGGGCGGCTGCTGGTCGTCCTTCCCGCCGCACAAGCACGACGAGGAGGCGCCCGGCGAGGCCGTCCTGGAGGAGATCTACTACTTCGAGGCCGCCCGGGGCGGCATGGGCTACCAGCGCGTCTACGGCTCGCCCGGACGCCCCATCGACGTGCTCGCGGAGGTCCGCAGCGGAGACGTCGTCCTGATCCCGCACGGCTGGCACGGCCCGTCGATGGCGCCGCCGGGCACCGACCTGTACTACCTCAACGTGATGGCCGGGCCGTCCCCGGAACGGGCCTGGCGGATCCGCGACGATCCCGCCCACGCCTGGATCCGCGACACCTGGAAGGACCAGCCCGCCGACCCGCGCCTGCCCCTGACGTCGCCGGAGGGACGCCCGCAGGCCGATGGCGCGGACGAGGGTCATCCACATTGAGAGACCCCCGTGGCAGGCGCCCCCGCCGGTGCGGCATGGTGGGACATTCCGATCATGGAGGTGCGGGTGCCGGACCGCGGCAGGAGGCTCGTGCCCGTTGTGGGGGATATCGGCGAGCATGCCGTCACCATCTGTGATCAACTCCTCAGACCGACCATTCGGGGAGAAACGGAGTGCAGCCGATGAGAGGCGTTTTCACGCGCGGGTCGTCCAGGGGGCTGGCGGTCCTGGCGGCCGCGGGTCTGCTGGCACTGAGCGCCTGCAGCAGCTCGGGCGGCAAGAAGTCCGAGGAGGCGCCGCAGGGCGCCGGGCCCCGGCTGAAGATCGCGATGGTGACCCACTCGGGCGCCGGCGACACGTTCTGGGACATCGTGCAGAAGGGCGCCAAGGCCGCGGCCGCCAAGGACAACGTCGAGTTCCTCTACTCGGCGGACCCGGACGGCGGCAAGCAGGCCCAGCTCGTCCAGGCCGCGATCGACAAGAAGGTCGACGGCATCATCGTCACGCTCGCCAAGCCGGACGCGATGAAGGACGTCCTGGCCCGCGCCGCCGCCGCGAAGATCCCGGTGGTGTCGATCAACTCGGGGGCGGAGGAGTCGGCGAAGCTCGGCGCGCTCGCCCACTTCGGGCAGGACGAGTCCATCGCCGGCGAGGCGGCCGGCACCGAGCTGGGGAAGATCGGCGCGAAGAAGGCGCTGTGCGTCGTCCACGAGCAGGGCAACGTCGGCCTTGAGGCCCGCTGCGCCGGGGCGAAGAAGACGTTCGGCGGCGACCTGGAGAACCTGTTCGTCCAGGGCACGAACATGCCGGACGTCAAGTCGTCCATCACGGCGAAGCTCCAGTCCGACAAGGGCATCGACGGCATCCTGACGCTCGGCGCGCCGTTCGCGGCGACCGCCGTGGACGCCGTCAAGGAGACCGGCGGCAAGGCCAGGATCGGCACGTTCGATCTGAACAAGGACCTGATCGCCTCGCTCAAGGCGGGCTCGATCGAGTTCGCCGTCGACCAGCAGCCCTACCTGCAGGGGTACGAGGCCGTCGACCAGCTGTGGCTGCTGAAGAACAACGGCAACGTCCTCGGCGGCGGCCGTCCGGTGCTGACCGGGCCCGCGGTCGTCACCAAGGAGAACGCCGGCGACCTGGAGGCGTTCGCGGACCGGGGGACGCGATGACCCACGCGGTGGCGCAGCCGCCGGTGGCCGATCCCGGCTCCGACGAGCGCCTGGCCCGGCGGTCGCCGCTGCGGCGGCTGCTGGGCCGGCCGGAGCTGGGCGCGCTGCTCGGCGCCGTCGCGCTGTTCGTGTTCTTCTCGATCGTCGCCGACGCTTTCCTGCGCGCCGGGTCGTTCTCCACCGTCCTGTACGCGAGCTCCACGTTCGGGATCATGGCGGTCGGGGTGTCGCTGCTGATGATCGGCGGCGAGTTCGACCTGTCCGCCGGGGTGATGGTGACGTCCTCGGCGCTGATCGCCGCGCTGACCGCCTACCAGTTCACGCTGAACGTGTGGGCGGGCGTGGTGATCTCGCTCGTGCTGACGCTGGCGCTCGGCGTGGTGAACGGCGTGCTGTACGTCAGGACGCGGCTGCCGAGCTTCATCATCACGCTGGCCACGTTCTTCATGCTCGCCGGGCTGAACCTCGGCGTGACGAAGGCGCTCACCGGCAACGTCGCCAGCGACTCCGTCCGCGACATGGACGGCTTCGGCACCGCCCGCGCGATCTTCGCCTCGGACGTCGGCGTGCTGGGCGTCCAGGTCAAGATCACCGTGTTCTGGTGGCTGCTGTTCGTCGCGCTCGCGACCTGGCTCCTGCTGCGCACCCGGCTCGGCAACTGGATCTTCGCGGTGGGCGGCTCCGCCGACAGCGCCCGCGCGGTCGGCGTGCCGGTCGCCCGCGTCAAGATCGGCCTGTTCATGGGGGTCGCGTTCTGCGCCTGGTTCTCCGGGATGCACCTGGTGTTCGCGTTCGCGACCGTCCAGTCCGGGGAGGGCGTCGGCAACGAGTTCCTCTACATCATCTGCGCGGTCATCGGCGGCTGCCTGCTGACCGGCGGCTACGGGTCGGCGATCGGCGCGGCGATCGGCGCGTTCATCTTCGGCATGACCAGCAAGGGCATCGTGTACGCGGAGTGGAATCCCGACTGGTTCCGGTTCTTCCTCGGCGCGATGCTGCTGATCGCGACCGTCGTCAACCTGATCGTGCGGCGCAGGGTGGAGCGGTCGTCATGACGGGCACGCCGCTGATCAGGCTGACGGGCACCGGCAAGAACTACGGCAACATCATCGCGCTGCGCGAGGTGGACCTGGAGGTCTCCGCGGGCGAGGTCACGTGCGTGCTGGGCGACAACGGGGCGGGCAAGTCCACCCTCATCAAGATCATCGCCGGGCTGCACCGGCACGACACCGGCACCTATGAGGTCCAGGGGGAGCAGGTCGCGTTCGGCTCCCCCCGCGAGGCGCTCGACCGGGGCATCGCGACCGTCTACCAGGACCTCGCCGTCGTCCCGCTGATGCCGGTCTGGCGGAACTTCTTCCTCGGCTCGGAGAGGCGCAAGGGCTTCGGCCGCCTGGACGTCGGGTTCATGCGGAAGACGACCCACGGCGAACTGGCCGCGATGGGGATCGACCTGCGGGACGTCGACCAGCCCATCGGAACGCTGTCGGGCGGCGAACGGCAGTGCGTGGCGATCGCCCGCGCCGTCTACTTCGGCGCCAAGGCCCTCGTCCTGGACGAGCCCACGGCGGCCCTCGGCGTGAAGCAGGCCGGGGTGGTGCTGCGCTACATCGTCCAGGCACGGGAGCGGGGGCTCGCGGTCGTCTTCATCACCCACAACCCGCACCACGCCTACCCGGTCGGGGACCGTTTCCTGATCCTCAACCGGGGCCGGAGCATCGGCTACCACACCAAGGAAGAGGTCACCCGCGACGAGCTGACCGGCCTCATGGCGGGCGGCGGCGAACTGGAGGAACTGGCCCACGAACTGGAAGAGGCGACCGGGGCTCACTCGCCGGCCGAATAGATTCCGTGCGCCGTGAACGCCACGTCCGGCACCGGGTGGGCCCGCAGGCCGCGCAGGAGGTCCCGCCACCGCGGCGGCCAGCCCGCGCGCGGGCCGTGCCGCTCGGTGAGCGCGCACGCGAACAGGCCGCCCGCCAGGTCGCCGCGCCGCGCGAGCCGCGCCGCGTGCGGATGGACGCCGTCCGCCTCCGGGAGGCCGGACCGGGCGGCGCCGTACGGGCTCAAGCCGTACGGGCTCGGGGGGTGCGGGCCGCCCGCGAGGGCCGCGGCGACCCGCTGGACGGCCGGGACGGGGGCGTCCGCGCACGCGTCGGCCAGCGCGTCCACGGCCGCGCCGTCCCAGTGCAGCGTCGCGGCCGACAGTTCGCGTGCGAGCCGCACCGGAAGCCGTGCCGTGACGGCCCGCAGAACGGGGCCGGCGGCGGCGCGCCGGCTCGCGGCCGTGGTCCGGAGCGCCTCGGCCAGAGCCGCCAGCCGCTGCGCCGCGGGCAGGTCCCGCTCGGCCTCGGCGTTCGCCCCGTCACCGGCCGCGGCGAGGGTCGCGGCGGCCTCGCCCAGTTCGCCGGTCCCCGTGCCGCCGACGGCACAGCCGACCAGTGCGGACAGGGCGGTGCGCCAGCGCCGCGTCTCCGCCAGGTCGGTGAGGACGTCCGCCAGCAGCGCCGGGATCTCCGGCGCCCACCGCGCCCACCGGCCGAGCGCGGACAGCGCGGGATCGGACGCCTCCGGGTCGGGGGAGCGCGCCACCCGCACGACCAGCGCGGCGTAGTCGGCCCGGAACCCGTCCTCGATCTCGTACGGCCACGCGCCGAGCACCTGGCGGGCGAGGTCACGGGGACCCTGCGCCGCCTCGGTGAGGATCCGCCGCGCGACCGGGTCGGCCACGTGCGGCCGGACGGCCGACACGAGCGCCGCCCGGACGTCGCGGTGCTGGCCCGGGTCGTCCCACGCCTCGGCGACGGTGTGCATCGCCTCCGGCGCCCGGGTGCGGAGCAGGATCCGCAGCGCCTCCTTGCGCGCGGTGATCCTGCCGCCCGCGAGGACCGGGCGCAGCAGCGCCGGCAGCGCCGACGGCCGGACGAACCGCGCCGCGCGTCCCGCCGCGTAGACGGCCACGTGCGCGTCGTCGGACGAGGCGTGCGCGAGCAGATCGGGCAGGACGTCGTGCGGCCGGGCCGTCCACGGCGCGGCGGTCAGCGCCATCCGGCGCAGGTACGCCTCATCCGACCGCAGGTAGGGGCGCAGCCGGGCGGCGTCCACGCCGGGAACGGCCGCGATCGCCGTGACCGCGCGCCCCCGGTCGGCGTCCGGGAGCCGCCGGTCGTTCGCGACCCGCTCCAGGAGCCGCAGATAGGCGTCGTGCTGCCGGGCCGTCCAGCCCCGCGTCCAGCGCGGGTCGAGCCGCGGGACGTAGGTGACGTCGGCGCGCCGGAACCGCCCGGCGGGCGTGGGGCCGGACAGGACGAGGTGAAGGAGATCGGTGCGCTGCCCTGCTCGGCGAACAGGCAGGCGATCTGGACGAGCGCCAGGTGGGTCGCGGGGGAGGAGTCGCGGGCGTTCAGCGCGTCCTCGGTGAGCCGCTCGACGGCCGCGGTGTGCCCGGCCCGCAGCACCGTGGCCGGGACGGACACCAGTGCCCGCAGCGCGGCGGCCCGCACCGGGTCCTGCTCGTTGCGCAGCCGCCCGAGGGATTCGAGCAGCGCGGTCAGCACGGCCGGGTCGCGCTCGCGTCCGGCGCACTGGACGAGCAGCGTGTACCCGGCGGCGCGCTCGTCGGCGTCGGGGCGGCGGATCAGCTCCTCCAGGACGGGCCGGGCCTCCTCCAACGGCAGGAACGCCGAGACGGCCCGCGCCCGCCGCGGCCGGTCGGCGACCGCGCGCAGCGTCAGCATCCGGCGCGCCTCCCGGACCCGCACCGCGCGCGGCAGGACGTCCGGCAGCGCGTCCCCGAGGTCCGCGGTGGTCAGGTCGACACCGGCCATCGCCGCGTCGAACAGCTCGCCGCGCCGGCCCGGCGGGACGGCCTTCAGCAGCAGGAGCAGCGCGTGCTCGTCCTCCCGGACGGCGCGGGCGGTGCGGGCGAGCGCGTCCCCGCCGAGGCGGACGAGCCGGTGGCGCATCGAGCGGCGGCGCACCAGCGAGGGCAGCGTCGGCCGGCATCCGTCCGACAGGAGCAGCCGCAGCGTCCGCTCCGGTTCGGCGTCGAGGAGCGTGCCGATCCAGGGCCTTATCGCCTGCGGCAGGTCGCCGGCGTGCCAGTGGTCCTCCAGGAGGGCGAGGACACGTCCCGGGTCGTGCGGCAGTGCCGCCGCGACGCCCGGCCCGTTCCAGTCCCACCAGGAGTTCAGCGTGCCCGGGGCCCGCGCGCCGAGTTCCCGTTCCGCCTGTTCCAGGAACGCCGCGGGGTGGGCGCGGCCGAGCGCGTGCGGGTTCGGGACGGCGTGCGCCAGCTCGCCGATGCGCTCCGCCGCGTGCTCATGCGTGCAGGCCGGCAGCAGGCGGGCGGCCTCGTCGGCGCCCCAACGCAGCGCGACCGGCCCGACGAGCGCGTCGGCCAGCTCCCCGCGCCGGTGCCGGCGGATCGCCCGGTACGTCGCCGCCCGGATCGCCGGCGGGGCGTCCAGCAGGCCCGCCGCCAGCGGCTGCGGCGCGGGCGCGTACCGCACCGCCAGCCGGGTCGCCCGCAGCGCCAGCGCCGCGTCGGGATCGGCCGCCGCCGCGAGGATGTGCGCGATCGACGCCTCGTCCCGCACGACGGACGCGACGAACAGCGCGATCGACCGCTCGTAGTGCCCGCGTCCGCCGAGATCGGCCAGCAGCGCGGCCAGTTCCCGCCCGCCCGCGGCGTTCCGCAGCTCCACCAGGCGGCGGACACGGGCGGGGTGGGGCAGGGGCTCGATCTCGGCGAGCAGATCATCGGCGCGCATGGGGCGCATCGTGCCGGATCACTCGTCCGGATTCATCCGCTTTTCTTCATCCGGCGCGGGGCCGGGGATCAGGCGGGCGGGGCGGGGCGGGGGATGGACTTGTGCTCCAGGTAGGCCGTCAGGCCCTCGGGGCCGAGTTCGCGGCCCATGCCGCTGTTCTTGTAGCCGCCGAAGGGGGTGTTCGGGTCGAGGGTGTACATGTTGACGCCGCAGCTTCCGGTGCGGATGCGGCGGGCGACCTCGATGCCGTGGTCGACGTCGGACGTCCAGACCGAGCCGCCGAGGCCGTAGTCGCTGTCGTTGGCGATCTTGATGGCGTCGGCCTCGTCGTCGTAGGGGATGAGGACGAGCACCGGGCCGAAGATCTCCTCGCGGGCGATGCGCATGTCGTTGCCGACGTCGCCGAACACGGTCGGCGCGACGTACCAGCCGCGGTCGTGCGGGCGGTTCAGCCCGCCGGTGATCACCTTGGCGCCCTCGTCCTGGCCGATCCGGACGTAGTTCTCGACGCGTTCCTGCTGCCGCCGGGTGACCAGCGGGCCGATCTCGGTGCCGTAGTCGGCGGGGTCGCCGACGGCCAGCCCGCCGACCATGGCCGCGAGCGCGTCGGCGACCTCGTCGTAGCGGCGGCGGGAGGCGAGGATGCGGGTCTGCGCGGCGCACGCCTCCCCGTTGTTCATCAGCGAGGCGAGCTTGAAGCCCTCGATGGTGGACGCCAGGTCCGCGTCGTCCAGGATGATCGCCGCGGACTTGCCGCCGAGCTCCAGGGTGACCCGCTTGAGCTGCTCGCCGCAGACCGCGCCGATCTTGCGCCCGGCGGCGGTGGAGCCGGTGAAGGACACCTTGTCCACGTCGGGGTGCGCGACCAGGTGGGCGCCGACCTCGCGGCCGGCCGGGACGACGTTGACCACGCCGTCGGGGATGCCCGCCTCCTTGATCCACTCGGCGAGCAGGTAGGAGTCGAGCGGGGTCTCCGGGGACGGCTTGGCCACCACCGTGCAGCCGGCGATCAGCGCGGGCGCGAGCTTGAGCATCAGCGTGAACTGCGGGACGTTCCACGGGACGATCGCCGCGACGACGCCCACCGGCTCCTGGGTGACCGTGACCGGCCCCAGCATGCCCTGCCGCTGCTCCTCCCACGTGTAGGTGCCGGCGAGGTCCACGTAGTACTGCAGCACCATCTGCGGGATCGCGGCCTGCCCGAACACCGAGAACATGATCGGCGAGCCCATTTCGGCGGTGACGAGGTCGGCCATCTCCTGCTGCCGCTCGGCGTAGATGGCCGACAGCCGCCCGACGATCTCGGCGCGCTCGGCGGGCGTCATCCGCGGCCAGGGCCCCTCGTCGAACGCGCGCCGCGCCGCCGCGACCGCCGCGTCGATGTCGCCCTCGGTGCCCTCGGGCACCCGTCCGACGACCTCCTCGGTGTGCGGGGAGATGACGTCGATCGTGCCGGTTCCGGCCGGGGCGGCCCACTCACCGCCGATGAACAGCCGATCGTGCTCGCGCATGCTGCTGTGCCTCCCTGCCCGACGGGCCGAATTCGTGTAACCGAATGCTTGCTTGGCCCAGCATCGCATGGGCGCCCCGTGCCTTGGCAAGAGCAATGAGACTCGGGTCTCACCCATCGTCCGATAACCGGGAGATGGCCGGGACCGACCGTCACCGGTGAGTTTCATGCCTCGGGTCAGAGGAGGTGGGCGTTGGGGGCGCGGGCTCGGAGGGCCAGTTCCGGAAGTTCCAGCAGGGTCATGCCGGCTGCTTCGAGGAGTTCGGCGCCGGTGCCCTCGGCGAACAGCCGGGGTTCGCGCCAGGCGAAGACGACGCGGCGGGCGCCGGAGGCGATGATCAGCTCGGCGCAGGGGCGGGGACGGGACGCGCGGTGCCCGCAGGGCTCCAGGGAGCTGTAGACGGTCGCGCCGGTGAGGTCTGCGGTGGTCTTGGCCAGCGCGGCCTCCTCGGCGTGGTCGTGCGGGTCGTTCTCGCGGGAGAAGCCGCGCGCGATCTCGCGTCCGTCCGCGCCGACGATGACCGCGCCGACGGAGAACGCGGTATCGGACGGCGGGCACAGTTCCGCCAGGTCGCAGGCCAGTTCCAGCCAGCCGAGGTCATCCACGCCCAGCCCCGGCCAGGTAGCGGAGCAGGACCAGGTCACCGATGCGGGTGACCTCTTCCAGGCGCATCGGGCGGCCGGGCGACTGCGGGAACGTCCCCGGCCGGACGAAACGCGGCGCCGCGGGGTCGCCGATGAAGAACGGGGCGACCACGAGCTGCAGTTCGTCGACGGCGTCGGCCGTCAGGAAGAGGGTGTGGACGGCGCCGCCGCCCTCGACCATCAGCCGCCGGACGCCGCGGGACGCGAGGTCGCCGAGCACCGCGGGGAGGGCGAGCGGGTCGCCCGCGTCGATGACGTCGGCCAGGCCGTCCAGCCGCGCCGACAGCCCGGCGGCGGTGGGGGACGGCGCGTACACCAGCTTCGGCGCCTCCCCCGTGGTGAAGAAACGGGCGCCCGGATCCAGGTCGCCGCTCCAGGTCAGGGTGACCTTGGTCAGGTCGGCGGGCAGCCCGCGGGCCGCCCGCTGCGCACGGCGTGCGGCGGAACGGATCAGCAGCCGGGGGTTGTCGGCCCGCACGGTTCCGGCGCCGACCAGGATCGCGTCGCAGCCGGCGCGCACCGCGTCGACCCGGTCGAAGTCGGCCGGGCTGGACAGCCGCAGCCGCTGCGGGGCCGCGTCGTCGATGTAGCCGTCGGCGGACATCGCGCAGCTCAGCAGCACATAGGGACGGTCGCTCACGCCGTCACCCTACGGGAGCCCCGCCGGCGCGGCATTCAAGATCGTTTGGGGCGGCTCGGCGTTTCTGTGCCGGATGTGCCGCAGGGGGCGCCTATGGTTGCCGGGACATGCGAATCCTGCACACCTCCGACTGGCATCTCGGCAGATCGTTCCACCGTGAGGACCTGCTGGCCGCGCAGGCGGCGTTCGTCGACCACCTGGTCGAGACCGTCACGGCGGAGCGGGTCGAGTGCGTGCTGATCTCCGGGGACGTCTACGACCGGGCGCTGCCCGCCGTGGACGCGGTGAAGCTGTGCAACGAGGCGTTGGAGCGGCTCGCCGAACGCACCCGCGTGGTGCTGATCGCGGGCAACCACGACTCGGCGCGCCGCCTCGGGTTCGGGGCGTCGCTGATGGACAAGGCGGGTGTGCACGTCCGCACCGACTTCGCGACCGTGGGGGAACCCGTCATCGTCGGTGATGCGGCCGTCTACGGCATCCCGTATCTGGAGCCCGAACTCGTCCGCCACCCGTGGGATCTGGACGAGCGCAGCCACGCCGCCGCACTGACCGAGGCCATGCGCCGTGTCCGGGAGGACGCCGCCCGCCGCCCCGGGCGCTCGGTCGTGCTGGCGCACGCGTTCGTCACGGGCGGGCGGTCGAGCGAGAGCGAGCGCGACATCTCGGTCGGCGGGTCCGCGCAGGTGGCGGCGTCGGTGTTCGAGGGCGTCGACTACGCGGCGCTCGGGCACCTGCACGGCGCCTGGCGCATCACCGACCGCGTCCGCTACTCGGGCTCGCCGCTCGCGTACTCGTTCTCCGAGGAGCGGCACGTCAAGGGCTCCTGGCTGGTCGACCTGCGCGCCGGTGGAGTCGAGGCGGAGTTCGTCGAGGCGCCCGTGCCGCGCCGGCTCGCGCGGCTGCGCGGCAGCATCGACGACCTGCTGACCGGCGCGTCCTACGACGAGTTCGAGGACCGCTGGCTCCAGATCACGCTCACCGACGCGCGGCGGCCGCCGGCCGCGATGGAACGGCTGCGCCGCCGCTTCCCGCACACGCTCGTCCTCGGCTTCGACCCCGAGGGCGGCGGGACCGGCGACGCCCGCACCTGGTCCGAACGCGTCCGCGAACGCTCCGAGCTGGACATCGCGGGCGACTTCGTCGCCGAGGTCACCGACGGTCCCGCCACCGCCTCCGAGCGCGCCCTCCTGCACGAGGCGTTCGAGGACTGCCGCCGGAAGGAGGCCCTCGTTTGAGACTGCACCGGCTGGAGGTCAGCGCGTTCGGGCCGTTCTCGGGCACCGAGGTCATCGACTTCGACGCGCTGTCGGACGCCGGGCTGTTCCTCATCCAGGGCCGGACGGGCGCGGGCAAGACGTCCGTCCTGGACGCGGTGTGCTTCGCGCTCTACGGCCAGGTCCCCGGGGTGCGGAACGCGGTGAAGGGGCTGCGGAGCGATCACGCGCCGCCCGGCACCGGGCCGCGCGTGGTGCTGGAGACGACGATCCGGGGCCGCAGGCTCCGCATCACGCGGTCGCCGGCGTGGGAGCGGCCGAAGCTGCGCGGCTCCGGGACGACGACCGAGCACGCCAAGGTCGTCCTTGAGGAACTCGAACACGGCGAGTGGACCGGCCTCACCACGCGGCTGGACGAGGCGGGCGACCTGGTGTCGCGGATGCTCGGCATGAACGCCGTGCAGTTCTGCCAGGTCGCGCTGCTGCCGCAGGGCGAGTTCGCCGGGTTCCTGCGCGCCGGGGCGGACGAGCGCCGCCGGGTGCTGGAGCGGCTGTTCGCGACGGAGGTGTTCACGCAGGTCGAAAAGTGGCTGGCCGACCGGCGCGCCGCGACCGGACGGCAGGCCGCCGAACTGGACGGCGCGGCGGCCTCGATCGCCGACCGGATCGCCGAGGCGACCGGGGCCCGGCCGCCGCGCGGGGACCGTCCGGCCGTCCCGCCCCCGCGCCGGGGGGAACCGGTCGTGGAGCCGTTCGCCGAGGTCGATGCGCTGCCCGCGTGGGCCGCGGAACTGGCCGGCGCGCACGAGGACCTCCGTGCGGTGGCCGAAGAACTGCGCGACGGTGCCGCGGCGGCGCTGCGGACCGCCCGCGAGGCATGGGAGGACGCGAAGGGGCTCGCCGACCGGCGGCGCCGCCACGCCGAGGCCCTCGCCCGGCGCGACGCCCTGGCCGGGCACGCCGGGGAGAAGTCGCGGATCGCGTCCCGCCTCTACGCCGCGGAACGCGCCCGCGGGGCCGCCCCGCTGGTGAGGGACGTGCAGGCCCGGCATGCCGAGGCGGTGCGGGCGCGCCGCTGGGCCGAGGAGACCCGCGCCGAGGTCGCCGCGCTGCTGCCGCCGAAGGCGCCGGAGGACGTCCTCGCCAAGGCCGAACGCGACCGCCGGAACGAGGTCGCGATGCTGGAGGGCAAGCGCGCCACCGCCGCCCGGCTCGGCGACATCGAACGGGAACGTGCGGAACTGGCGGACGGCCTGCGGCGGCTCGAACCGCGGGACGCCCGGCTCGCCGCCGCGCTGGCGGAACTCCCCGGTGTCGTGGAGGCCCGCCGCGCCGAACTGGACGAGGCCGCCGTCGCGGCGGCGGCACGTCCCGGAGCGGAGGCCGCCGTCCGGGAGGCGACCCGCCGCCTCGCCGCCGCGCGCCGCCGCGACGAGGTGGAGCGGCTGCTCGCCACCGCCGAGGACGCGCGGCGCGCGGCGATCGACGCCGCGCAGCAGGCCCGCGACCGCGCGCAGGAACTGCGGCAGGCCCGCCTGGACGGGATGGCCGCCGTCCTCGCCGAAGACCTGAAGGACGGCGAACCCTGCCGGGTCTGCGGCGCCACCGAGCATCCCGCGCCCGTCGCGTCGCCGGCCGTCGTCCCGGCCGAGGACGAGATCGACCGCGCCCAGGCCGCCTACGAGCAGGCGCAGGCCCGGCGTGAGCAGCGCACCGGCGAGGTCCGGGCGCTGCGCTCCGAACGCGACGGCCTTGTGAAGGACGTCGAAGACCTGACCGCCGAGGCGCTCGCCGCGGATCTCGCCGCGGCCGAGGCGGCGCGCGAAACCGCGAAGACCCGGGCGGCGGACGCCGAACGGCTGAAAGCCGTCCTGGACCGGCGCGAACGCGAACTCGAAGCGGTCCGCGCCGAGCGCGACCAGGTCTCCCGCGACCTCACCCGGAACCGCACCCGGGACAAGGAGCTCGACGCCGAGCAGGCCCGGCTCCGCGCCGAGCTGGACGCGGCGCGCGGCGACGCCCCGACCCTCGAAGACCGCATCGCCCGCCTCACCGGGGAGGCGGACGCGCTCGCGAACGCCGTGGAGGCGCTGCGCGTCCTGGCCCGCGCCGACGAGGAACTGGCCGCCGCCCGCGCCAAGGCGAGAAAAGAGGCCGGGGAACAGGGCTTCGACACGCCCGAGCAGGTCCTCGAAGCCGAGCTCTCCGAGGAGGAGCAGGGCGTCCTGCGCGACAAGATCCGCGTGTGGGACGACCAGGAGGCCGAGGTCCGCGCCCTGCTGGGCGACCCGGCGCTGGTCGCGGCGGCCGCCGAACCGGCCCCCGACCTGGCCGCCCTGCGGGCGGCGGCCGACGCGGCGGACGCGGTGCACGCCGCGGCGCTCAGCGCCGCCGACCGCGCCCGCCACCGCTGCGAGCGCCTCGCCGAGCTGCGCGGGCACCTCGCCGCGGCGGTCGGCGCGTGGCGTCCCGCCGCGGGCCGCCACGCGGTCGCCGAGCGGCTCGCGGGCCTGACCTCGGGCAAGCACGCCGCGAACCGGCACGCCATGTCGCTGTCGGCGTACGTGCTGGCAGCCCGTCTCGAACAGGTCGTCGCCGCCGCGAACGAGCGCCTGTCCCGCATGTCCGGGGGCCGCTACGCCCTCGTCCACACCACCGACAAGGCGGCGGGCGACCGCACGAAGGGCGCCGGCGGTCTCGGGCTGCGCGTCGCCGACGCCTGGACGGGCCTCGAACGCGACCCGGTGACGCTGTCGGGGGGCGAGTCGTTCATCACCTCGCTGTCCCTGGCGCTCGGCCTCGCCGACGTCGTCACCGCCGAGGCGGGCGGCACCGAGATCGGCACGCTGTTCGTCGACGAGGGCTTCGGCACGCTCGACGAGGAGACCCTCGACGAGGTCATGGACGTCCTGGACGGCCTGCGCGACGGCGGCCGGGCGGTCGGCATCGTCAGCCACGTCGCGGAACTGCGCGCCCGCATCCCCGCGCAGCTCCGGGTGACCAAGAACCGGGCCGGTTCCACCGCGACGATCGTCGTCTGACCGGCGGCGTGCCCGGCGGCCCGCCGGACACGCCGCGGCCCGTCCCGTTCCGCGGCGGGTGTCTCAGCCGCCGGGCGCGGAACGGACCGCGTCGAGGAAGCCGGCGCAGCGGCCGAGCAGGGCGATGAGCGTCTCCCGCTCGGCCTCGGTGAACTCGGCGGCGAGCCCCCGCTCGACCTTGACCGCGCGGGCGTCGGCGTCCGCCAGCACCTCCTCGCCCTCGGCGGTGAGCCGGGTCTCCAGGATGTTGCGGTGCCACTCGTGCGGGGTGCGCTCGATCAGCCCGCGCTCCCGGAGGTTCTTCAGGACGGTGTTCATCGTCGGCGGGGTGACCGAGCACTTGCGGGCGAGCGCGGCGGCCGACATGCCCGGGTTGTCGGCGAGGTGGAGCAGGGCGGCGTACTGCGGCACCGTGAGCCCGCTCGGTTTCAGCGCGGCGTGCTTGGCCCCGCTGAGCGCCTGCTCCGCGCGCTTGAGGTGGGAGCCGATCCGCTCCGAGACGGGCATCGAGGTCATGTCCCCCATGGTAGCGAGCCGTCGAACGGAAGCTCATTGACGTAAGTTAGAGTTCTAACTACTGTATGGACGCGTTCTAATGATTCATCTCGAACGGAGATTCATGTTCCGCGTCAACCGCTCCACCGCGGCCGTCCTCCTGGCCGTGTCCGCGGCCGTCGCCGCGGCCCCGCCCGCCCTCGCCCGCGAGCCCGCGCACCGGGCCGCGCCGCACGCGCCGCACGCGCGGATCTCCGCGGCCTACGTGCTGCCCGGCGACCGCGTGTACCCCGAAGGCATCGCCGCCGACCCCCGCACCGGCACCCTGTACGCCGGGTCCTTCCAGGACGGCACCGTCTACCGGATGCGTCCGGGCCACCGCGCGGCCGAGGTGTTCCTCCCGGCGGGCGCGGACGGCCGCCGCACCGCCAACGGACTGAAGGTCGACGGGGCCGGACGGCTCTGGGTGACCGACTCCTCCTCCGGTGTCTCGGTGTACGACACGGGGAGCCGCCGCCTCCTTGCACGGTTCGTCGTCCCCGGCACCGGCGCCCGTTTCGTCAACGACCTCGCCATCGCCCGCGACGGCGGCGCCTACCTGACCGACAGCCTCCGTTCCGTCGTCTACCGCGTCACACCGCGCGACCTGGCCGGCGCCCGCGGAGGACCCGCCACGCTGGCGGTGGGCTTCGACCTGGGGGACGCCCTGGAACCGCACGGTCCCGGCGACTTCACCCTCAACGGGATCGTCGCCGACCCCACCGGCCGCTTCCTGCTGACCGACGACATGCTCGGCGGTGACCTCTACCGGCTCGACCTCGCGACCGGGGCCGTCCGCGAGGTCGCTCTCCAGGGCGGCGACATGCGCAACGCCGACGGCCTCGAACTCCAGCACGGGCGGCTGTGGACGGCCCACAACCTCGACAACGTCATCCGCCGCTGGCGGGTGGCGCGCGACGGGACCCGCGTCCGGCTGGAGCACAGCCTGGCGGACGCGTCCCTCCAGGTGCCGACGACGCTCGTCCGCCGCCACGGCACCCTCTACGTGGTCCGCTCCCAGTTCGACAAGGGCGGCCCGCTCGGCGACGGAACCCCCGAGATCCCGTTCACCATCGCCGCCGTCCGCGGTATCTGACCGCGGCCGCCGTCCGGCACGCTCGCGGGTGGCGCGGGGGAGCGGTCAGAGGTAGAGGCCGGTGCCGTGCTCGGGCCGTTCGCTGGCGATCGCGTGCAGGTCGCGTTCCCGCATGACGAGGTAGTTCTCCCCCTGGATCTCGACCTCGTACTGGTCGCCGGGGTGGAACAGCACGCGGTCGCCGGGCTTGACGATCCGCACATGGTGGCCGACCCCGCAGACTTCGCCCCACACCAGGCGGTTCCCCTGCTCCACCGTCGCGGGGATCACGATCCCCGCGGTGCTGCGGCGCTCGCCGCTGTCCTTCTCGACCTTGATCATGACCCGGTCGTGGAGCATCTGGACTTCGAACTTCGGCTCGGACACGCCGGTGAGTTTATCCGCCCGCGTCAACCAGGGCGTTCCACGAACCGGCGATGATCTCCGGCCGCGCGGACCGCTCGGGCCGCCGGCCGGGATCGGCCCGGATCGCGGCGGCGTCGCAGATCACCCTCGGCGCCGCCGGCCGGGCCGGGCGGCGTCCAGCGCCCGCACATGGGCGGAGGTCAGTCGTACCTGCGGCCGGTCCCGGACGACAGCCGCGTGATCAGCCCGCGCGGGACGAACCGGACGACGCCGGCGATCGCCTTGTACTGCGCGCCCGGGATGCTGACCTGCGCGCCCCGGCGCAGGTCGCGGAGCGCGGTGTCCACGACGTCGTCCTTGTCCAGCCACATGAAGCCGGGCAGGTCCGACATGTCCATCTGGGCGCGTTCATGGAACTCGGTGTGCACGAAGCCGGGGCACAGCGCCATCACCCGGACGCGGCCGTGCGAGCGCCGCCCGAGGTCGGCCGCGACGCCCTGGCTGAAGCTCACCACCCACGCCTTGGACGCCCCGTAGGTGCCGCGCGTCGCGAACGCCGCCATCGAGGAGACGTTGATCACCGCGCCCCGGCCGCGCTCCAGCATCCCCGGCAGGACGGCGTGCGTGAGCCGCAGGACCGCCTCGCAGTGCACCTTGAGCATGGTCACCTCGTCCGACACGGGGACGTCCAGGAAGACGCCCTTGTGGCCGAACCCGGCGTTGTTGACCAGCAGGTCCACGCCCTCGCGGAGGCGTTCCTCGGCCGCGGCGACGCCCTCCTCGGCGGACAGGTCGGCGGGCAGGGCCTCGGCGCGGACGGCGTAGGTGTCGCGCAGCTCGGCCGCGGCCCGTTCCAGGCGCTCGGCGTCGCGGGCCAGCAGGACCAGGTCGAACCCGTCGGAGGCGAGGCGGCGGGCGAACGCGGCACCGATCCCCGCGGTCGCGCCGGTGATGAAGGCGGTCGGCATGGCACCGAGCCTAAGCCGCAGGCCGTGCGGTGAAGTGACGCGGGTCGGGACGGCGCGTCGCGCGGCGGTAGGCGAAGGTGAACCCGGGCCAGTTGTTGACGACCGTGCCGTCGGCCGTCATGTACCAGCTCCGGCAGCCCGCCTCCCACACGGTCGCGCGCATCCGCTCCCGCATCTCGCGGGTGAACGCGTCCTGCGCCTGCGGCCGGACGTCGATCCAGGCGAGCCCGGCCCGGCGCAGCGCCGCCACGCAGCCGAGCACATACCGGAACTGCGACTCCAGCATGTAGATGATCGAGTTGTGCCCGAGGTTGGTGTACGGGCCGTAGAGCAGGAACATGTTCGGGAAACCGCTGACGGTGATGCCGAGGTGCGCCTGCGCGCCGTCCCGCCACGCCTCGTTCAGCTCCCGCCCGTCCCGTCCGACGATCTTCATGGGGGCGAGGAACCCGCCGGCCTGGAACCCGGTCGCGTACACGATGACGTCCACGTCGTACGCGCGCTTCGCCGTCGCGACACCGGACGGCGTGATCCGCTCGATCGGGTCGGTGACGAGGTCGACGTTCGGCCGGGTGAGCGCCGGATAGTAGTCGTTGGAGATCAGGATGCGCTTGCAGCCCATCGGGTAGCCGGGGATGAGCGCGTCCCGCAGGACGGGGTCGTCGATGCCGTTCTTCAGCGTCCTGGTGAACCGCTTCTCCAGCATCGCCATCAGCTTCGGGTACTTGACGAACCCCAGCGCCCGCGCCTCGTAGAGCGCGTACGTGCGGGCGCGGCTCAGCTCCCACATCCCCGGCACGTTCCTCAGGACGGCCTGCTCCCACTTCCGGTACGCCCGGTCGGGCTTGTCGATCACGTACGGCGCGGACCGCTGGAACACCCGCAGTTCGGCCGCCTCCTTCGCGATCTCCGGGACGATCTGGACCGCGCTCGCCCCCGTCCCGATCACCGCGACCCGCCTGCCCCGCAGGCCGGCGCCGTGGTCCCAGCGGGCGGAGTGGAAGCTTCGCCCGGCGAACGACTCGCGTCCCCCGATCGGCGGCAGGACGGGCCGGTTCAGCTGCCCGCACGCCGAGACCAGCACCCGCGCCTCCAGTGCGCCGGACGTCGTGGAGATCCGCCAGAGCGCCGCGTCCTCGTCGAACCGCGCCTCGGTGACCTCGGTACCGAACCGGATGTTCGCCAGGACGCCGTACTTGCGGGCGCAGTGCCGCAGGTAGCCGAGGATCTCCGGCTGCGGCGGGAACCGCCGCGACCAGTCCGTCTTGCGCTCGAACGAGAACGAGTACAGGTGCGACGGGACATCGCACGCCGCGCCCGGATAGGTGTTGTCCCGCCAGGTGCCGCCGAGCTCCTCGGCCTTCTCCAGGATCACCACGTCGCGGATGCCGGCCTCCCGGAGCCGGATCGCCATCCCGATCCCGCCGAAGCCGCTTCCGATGATCACCACGCTGTGCGTCATGGCCGTCCCGAATCTTGTTCTATCGCGCTCTCCCGAGCCTAGGTGACCATGAGGTCACTGACCAGATGCCCCCGATCGCCGGGTTTCTGTCCGCGCCTCCTGCCAGCATTCCGCCATGCGCTACGACACCCTCGCCGCCGAGGCCCGCAAGGACGACGGCCTGGACGACGTCCGGTTCGCCGCCCTTGGCCGCTCCCAGTGGCTCCTCGACCTCCTGCGCCGCCGGCACGTGGAGAGCCAGGGCGACGGGACGCTCTGGAAGGACGACCGGGAACTCGAAGCGCACCTGCGGCGGCGCCAGGAGATCGAGGATGAGATCCACCGGCGCCTCACCGCGTGCGCCGGAGCGGACGCCGGCGCGGCCGTCCTCTCCGTCGCGCTGGTGGCCGACCTCGATGACGTCGGCTTCTGGGAACTTCTGCGGCGCGTGAGATCTCTCGTGCCGGTGGCCGGGCCGTGGACGCCGGGCCAGGTCGCGGTGCTGCTCCAGCGGGCCTGCGAGTTCCCGAGGAACGGCTACTGGTTCGCCGAGATGCTCGATACCGCCCTGACCGTCGCCGACCGCCTCGACCCCGGCGGGCGCCGGGAACTCCTGCCCTGGCTGAGGCACGTCGACGGGCGGTTCGCCAGGGCCGACGTCCCGATCGGGTATCGCCGGCCGGTCACCAGGCGGCTGTCGGCGCTGCTGGAGAACCTGGACGAGGACTACATCCCCGAGGGGCTGCTGCCCGTGTGCGAGGCGTGGGCCGCGCCGCTGCGCGACCTGACGGCGGCGAGCCCGACGGCCGGGCTGAGCCGGTTCGTCCGGCACCTGGTGAGCCTGTCGGCGCCCCGCCCCTCCCAGAAGTGGCGCAGGACGTGCGTCTCCCTCGCGGACGAGGCGTCCGCGAGGGACGCCGTGGCCGCATGCCTGCGCGCCCTCGCCGGGGACGACCCGCTGTGCAGCGCGGAGCGCGGCGCGCACGCGGACTGGATTTCCGACGAGCATTCCCACCACTACCACTACCTGGTCCACCAGAACCACGGGGACATCGCACGCGGCATCGTCTGGGCGGCGGCCCTGACCGGCGGCCCCGGGACGGCGGCGCGCCTCGGCGCCCTCGCCCTGCGCGCCGGCACGCCCGGCGGTGACGTCCACGAGGACCTCAAGCTCGCGGGCGCGGCGATCAACGCGCTCGCCGCGGTGGACGATCCGGGGGCGCTGGAGTCGCTGTGGCGGCTCCAGGGGAAGACCAAGAACCGGGCGCTGCGCAAGCAGATCGACACCGCGCTGCGGACGGCGGCCGAACGGCGCGGCATCACGCCCGCGCAGCTCGCCGAGCGCAGCGTCCCCGCCCACGGCCTGCGGCCGGACGGCTCGGTGGAGCGGACGCTCGGCGCCCACACGGTGCGGGTCGCGATCGAGGACGCGGCGAGCGTCCGGCTCACCTGCACCGGCGCGGACGGACGCGCCTCGCGGACGGTCCCGGCGGCGGTCAAGGAGGGCTTCCCGGACGAGCTGAAGGAACTGAAGGCGCTGGCCAAGGAGGTGCGGGGCGTCCTGTCGAGCGAGCGGGCGCGCATCGAGGGCCTGATGTCGGACGACCGCGTCTGGCCGTACGGCGAATGGTGCGAGCACTACCGCGACCACCCGATCACCGGCGCCCTGGTCCGCGGCCTCATCTGGGAGTTCCAAGATCAGGACGGCGGCTGGCACGCCGCGCTGGCCGACTCGGGGGGCGGGCCCGTCCAGGTGAGGCTGTGGCACCCCATCCGGGCGACCACGGGCGAAGTGCGGGCCTGGCGGGAGCGGATCGCGGGCGAGCGGATCAGGCAGCCGTTCAAGCAGGCGTTCCGCGAGATCTACCTGCTCACCCCGGCCGAGAAGGAGACCGGGACGTACTCGAACCGGTTCGCCGCGCACATCGTGCGCTACCGGCGGCTCTACGCGCTGTTCAAGGAGCGCGGATGGCGGGCGAACTTCCTCAGCGGCCACGGCGGCGGCCGCGAGGGCGAGGCGTGCGGCGAGTTCGGCGGTGGGCGGTGGCGGGCGTGCTTCTTCCACGATCCGGTGAGCGAGGCCGGCTGGGGGACGCCGGAGTACGCCACGACCGACCAGGTGCGGTTCGAGCGCGGGCACGGCCGCCGCCGGCGGGAGACGCCGCTCGCGGACGTCCCGCCGGTCGTGTTCAGCGAGGCGATGCGGGACGTGGACCTGTTCGTCGCCGTCACCTCCATCGCCGCCGACCCGCGGTGGAGCGACCGCGGCGCGGACCGCTACGCCGCCTACTGGCGTGCGGCCACGTTCGGCGAGCTGACCGCGAACGCCGAGGTCCGCCGCGCGGCGCTGGAGCGGATCCTGCCGCGCACGAAGATCGCCGGCCGCTGCTCGATCGACGGCCGTTACCTGGTGGTGAGGGGCGAGCTGCGCACCTACAAGATCCACCTGGGCTCGGCCAACATCCTGATGGAACCCGATGACTCCTACCTGTGCGTCGTTCGAGCCGGCGGCGGGGGAGGGGGCTCGGTGCATCTGCCGTTCGAGGACGAGCGGCTCTCGCTGATCCTCAGCAAGGCGTTCCTGCTCGCCGCCGACCACAGGATCACCGACGCGGCGATCCTGACCCAGATCAGGCGCCCGGTCACCTGAAACACCGGGAAGCGTCGGTGGCTTCTGGAAAGATCACCTCATGTCCGACGACCTCAGGGCGCATTTGGACGCGCTCAACGCGCCACGGCCGACGCGCACGTGGCGCCGCCGCACGCTGGAACTCCTGGCCGACCCCGCCGCCCGCGACGAGGTGCTGCGGCGGGTGCGCTGGTACGCGACGAAGGAACCGAGCCTCGTCGGCGACCGCCCGTTCTCCGACCCCTCGCTGCGGAACGAGCAGGGCGCCCGCGGACGGGTGTGGGCCGCCGCGCTGCTCGGCGACCCGGGCGTGATCCCGCTGCTGGACGCCATCGTCCGCCGCGCCGCCGGGGCGACCCGCGAGTTCGAGCCGTCCGTGAAGCTGGCGGGCGGCGCGGTCAACGCGCTGAGCGAGTTCGCCGACCCGCAGGCGCTGGAGGTGCTGCGCGGGCTGCGCCGCGACGTCCGCTACCCGGGCCTCGGCCGGCAGATCGCGGCCGCCATCGAGGCGGCGGCGGCCCGCCGCGGCATCACCCCCGCGCAGCTCGTCGAGCGCGGCGTGCCCGCGCACGGCCTCGGCCGCGACGGCTCGCTCGCCCGCGACATCGGCGCCTACCAGGCGGTGCTCGTCATCGAGGACCCGATGACCGTCCGGCTCACCTTCACCGGCGCGGACGGCCGCCCGCTGCGGACCGTCCCGGGCGCGCTCAAGGTGCCGTTCGCCGCCGAGATCAAGGAGCTGAAGTCGCTGGTGAAGCAGGTCCGGGCCACGCTCGCCGCCGAGCGGACCCGGATCGAGGCGCTGCTGGCGGTCGAGCGGACCTGGCCGTTCGCCGAGTGGTGCCGCCACTACCGAGACCACCCGGTCACGGGCATGGTCGCGCGCGGCCTGATCTGGGAGTTCGAGACGCCGGACGGCCGGTGGCACGCGGCCACCCCCGGCGAGGACGTGCTGGTCACCCTGGACGGCCGGGCGCTGCCCGTCCCGTCCGGCGACGCGCGGGTGCGGCTGTGGCATCCGGCGCGCGCGTTCCCGGGCGCGGTGCGGGCCTGGCGCGGCTTCGTGACCGGCAACCGGATGACGCAGTCGTTCAAGCAGGCGTTCCGCGAGACCTACCGGCCCGCCCCGGCGGGCGCCGGCCCCGCCCCGCCCCGCGGCGGTTTCGACGGCGAACTGCGGCGCGTCTTCGCCGAGGGTGCGTGGCGGGTCTGCCGCCACGACGGCACGCGGTTCGAGCGGCGGGTCTCCGGACGCTGGCGGGAGATCCGCCCGGCGGACGTGCCACCGCTCGTGTTCAGCGAGGGGACACGGGAGGTCGATCTGCTCCTCCGCGTCACCTCGACCACGCGGGAGGAACCGTTCGGCGAGCTGTCCGCCGCCGCCGAGATCCGCGGGGACGCGCTCCGCCGCATCCTGCCCGGCACGAGGATCGCCGACCGCTGCGCGGTCGACGGCCGGTTCCTCGTCGTCCGCGGCGACCTGCGCACCTACAAGATCCACCTGGGGTCGGCGGGCGTGCTGATGGAGCCGGGCAACGTCCGCCTGCGCGTCGAGCCGTCCCGCCGGCCGGGGCAGCGGGGGCTGTTCCTGCCCTTCGAGGACGAGCGGCTCTCGCTGGTCCTCGGCAAGGCGTTCCTGCTCGCCGCCGACCACAGGATCAGCGACGAGACCGTCCTGCGGCAGATCAGGCGAGGTGCCTGATGCCCGCCGTGAGCTTCCGGGACGAGACCGCGGCGGGCACGCCCGGCGCCGCGTTCCGGGTCGAGGGAGTGCCGGAGCGGATGACCCTCCGGGAGCTGATCCGGCTGCGGGTCCGCGAGGAGGTCGCCCGGCACAACGCGCGGCCGTCCGACCGGTTCAACGGCCTGGTCCGCCCGGACGACGCCGAGACCGAACTGAACGGCTACCGGCTCCGCGAGCCGCGCCGCCTCGACTGGGAACGGCAGGCGGACATCGCCGAGCGGGCCTTCCTCGCCAATGGGTTCTTCGTGCTCGCCGGCGACCGCCAGGTGGAGGACCTGGACGAGGAGATCGACCTCACCACCGACCCCGGCCTGGTCTTCATCAAACTGGTCCCCCTCGCCGGAGGCTGAAGCCCCTAGCCGAGCAGGCCGTACTCGTGGGCGCGGAGGCCCGCCTGGAAGCGGGAGTCGGCGTCCAGCAGCGTGAGGATCTCCGCGACGCGGCGGCGGTAGGTGCGCAGCGGCATGCCGAGCCGCCGCGCCGCCGCCTCGTCCTTCAGCCCGCCGCCGAGCAGCCGCAGGATGCGCCGGCTCTCTTCGGACAGCGCGGGCGGCCGGTCGCGGCGGTGGTCGGCCAGCTCGTCCGCCGTCTCCCAGGCCGCCCGGAACAGCGAGACGACGCCCCGCACCACGCCCGGAGACCGGACGACCGTGTACTCGCGGACGCCGCCCCGCGGCGGGCCGGCGAGGATCGCGACCCGCCGGTCCACGATGATCGTCTCGTGCGGGAGCGGGGCCGGGCAGATCCGTACCCGGACCCCGGCCCCGGCGAGTTCCACGAGCCGCCGTTCGGACTCCTCGTCCGCGAGCGCCGCCGGGGTGTACAGCTTGCGGACGGCGGGCCGGGGCCGGACCCGGCGGCTTTCGGCGACGATCCGCTCCCGGAACCCCGGCAGCGCCCACGTGTTCAGATCCGTCGCGGCGCAGGCGAACTCCTCGCGTGCGAAGAACAGCCGCCCGGCGCGCTCGGCCAGCTCCGCCTCACCGCGCAGCACGACATTCCGGTCCGGATCGAGGCTCATCGACGTTCAGTCTGCCACGCGGGCACTGGCAGCAAGCTGCCAGCGGCTCGGCCGGGACGGCGGCACGCGGCACCGTGGGGGCATGACGACACAGAAGACGTTCGACATCGGCGGCGATCTGCGCGTCGCCCGGATGGGCTTCGGCGCGATGCGGCTGCCCGCGAGCCGGCGGGGCGGCCCGCCGAACGACCGCGGCACCGGGCTGAAGATCCTGCGCAGGGCCGTCGACCTGGGCGTGAACCACATCGACACCGCCGCGTTCTACTATCACCCGGACGGGCCGGCGGCGAACGAGATGATCCGCGCGGCGCTGAGCCCCTACCCGCCCGGCCTGGTCATCGCCACGAAGGTCGGGCCGTACCGGGGGCCGGGCGACCCGTTCCCGTCCGGCGCGATTCCCGCGTCCGGCCTGCGGGCCGAGGTCGAACGCAACCTCCGCGAACTGGGCCGCGACCACCTCGATCTCGTCTACCTGCGGCCGGTCGAGGCGGTGGACCGGGCCCCGGTGGCCGAGCCGGTCGGGGAGCGGTTCGCGGTCCTGGCCGGGCTACGCGAGGAGGGCCTCATCCGGCATCTCGGGCTGAGCCACATCAGCGCGGCGCAGCTGGCCGAGGCGCGCGAGATCGCGCCCGTCGCCGCCGTCCAGAACCGCTTCGACATCACCCGGCCCCGCGACACCGAACTCCTGGAGATCTGCGAACGCGACCGCATCGCCTACGTGCCGTACTTCCCGCTCGGCGGCTTCGGCATCCCCGACGACGCCCGCGTCGCCGCGATCGCCGCGCGGCACGGCTCGACCGTCGCGCAGGTGCTCCTCGCGGGCCTGCTCGCCCTGTCGCCGGTGACCCTCGCGATCCCCGGCACCGGCTCCCCGGACCACCTGGAGGAGAACATGGCCGCCGCCGGCCTGGCCCTTCACCCGGAAGATCTCGCCGTGTCGCGGAGCTGACCATCCGCGCCGCCCGCACCGTCTACCCTGGACGGGTTTTGTGATCAGGGGGAGACGATGTCGACGACGCGGCTGCTGGTGCTCGGCGGAGTGCGGCGGTTCGGGCGGGCGCACGGATACGAGGTGCGCCGCGAACTCATGTCGTGGGGTTCGGACGAGTGGGCCCACGTGAACCCGGGCTCGATCTACCACGCGCTGAAGCAGCTCGCCAAGGAGGGCCTGCTGCGCGCCCATGAGGTGGAGGAGAGCGAGGCCGGGCCGCCGCACACCGACTACGAGATCACCGACGCGGGCCGGGCCGAGTTCATGCGGCTGCTGCGCTGCGCGATCGCCACGGTCGACGTCCGCCACCCGGAGATGCTGACGGCCGGGATCGGGTTCCTCACCGAGCTGACCCGCGCCGAGGCGATCGGGCTGCTGCGCGAGCGGCTGGACGGGCTCGCCGGATGGCGCGCGTCCGTCGCCCCGCACCTGGCCGAGCGGGACCCGTCCGACCATCTGCGCGAGCTGCTCGGCTGGTGGGTGCACTCCGCCGAGTCCGCCACGGCGTGGACGCGCGGGCTGATCGACCGGCTGGAGGCGGGCGCCTACGTCATGGCGGGCGAGGCCGCGAAGTAGCCGGTCACCTGTCGCTGAACGACCGCGGGACGATCACCCGCAGCGCGTTGCCGCGCAGCTTGATCGACACCGGGGTGCGGCCCCGGATCTCGCCGTCCACGTCCACCCGCATCGGCGGATCGGTCTCGATCTCGACCTGCGCGGTGGTGAGGAACGCGTCCTCGGCGAGGGACCGCCACTGCCCGGTGAGGACGTGCCGGGCCGTCGCCGACGCCAGCCGCAGCCGCCGCTCGTCGCCCAGCCGGTAGACGGCCAGCAGCCGGTCGTCGGGGCTGGCGTCGCGGGCGATCCGCTGCCCGCTGTGGTGCGCGCCGTTGGCGATGTTCAGCTGGTGCGTCACCAGCTCGTGCGTCTCGCCGTCGATCGTGATGCGCGCGGTGAACGCCTCGTGCCGGGGCAGCAGCCGCGCCGCCGTCAGCGCGTACGCGGGACGTCCCACGAACCGCTTGAGCGTGTGCGGGACGTGCTCGGCGACATCGACCGACAGCCCGAGGCTCACCATGTTGGCGAAGATGTGCTCGCGGTCGGCGCCCGGCCCCGCGCCCTGCGGGTCGCCGGTCGACTCGAACCAGCCGACGTCCACGTCCGCGACCTTCCCGCCGTCGGGCCCGCCGAGGGCGAGGGTCTGGACCGCGCCGGGCAGGTCGAGCGGCAGCTCCAGGCTGCGGGCGAAGTTGTTGGTGGTGCCGAGCGGCAGCACGCCGAGCGCGATGTCGCGGTGCGCCAGATGCCCGACCGCCTCGGCGACCGTGCCGTCCCCGCCGCCGACGACCACGAGGTCGGGCTCCAGGGCGAGGACGTCGGTGAACAGCTCCCGCAGCCGGGTCGGGTCGGTGACCGGGAACACGTGCAGGAACTCCAGCCCGGACTCGCGCAGCAGCCGGCGGGCGGTGCCGTAGAGCCGGCGGCCCCGCCGCGAGCGGGAGTTGATCACCAGCACCGCGCGTCCGCCGCCCGCGATGACCGATTCCAGTTCCGCCTTGCTCCGCATCTCGACGCTCCGCATCTCGACCGGTCGCCCCCCTCGTCCGCGTCACCCTACAAGGAACGTGGACCGGAACAACCGGCCCGACTTTTTATAAACCGATTACGGAGCGTTGAAACATGGTGCCGGGTGGGAACCTTACAAGTGACGCACTTCTGATTGACCCGGGGCGAAAATCATGTGGCTGCGCGGTGTGGCGGGAGCGGGATTCATCGCGATGGTCGCCGGGCTCGCGGCGTCCGTCGCGGCGGGCGGCGCGGCCCCCTCGGCGGCACCCGCCGACGACGGCGCCGTGGTGGTCGGCGAGCGCCGGATCCGCCGCCGCGTCCTCGACCTCACCGTCCGTTCACCCGCCCTGGAAAGCGTCGCCCATGCCCGCCTCCTGCTGCCCCGCGGCTGGTCACGGGCCGCCTCCCGCACCTGGCCGGTGCTCTGGCTCCTGCACGGGGCGCGCGCCGGCCGGGACGGCCACACCGCCTGGAGCGACCACTCCGACATCGAGGAGCTGACCGAGGACGCCGGCGTGCTCGTCGTCATGCCGGACGGCGGCCCGTGCGCCCATTACACCGACTGGTGGAATCGCGGGGGCGGCGGTGCGCCGAAGTGGGAGACGTTCCATCTCGCCGAGCTCCGGCAGATCCTGGAACGCGGATACCGCGCCGGACCCGGCCGCGCCATCGCCGGAAACGCGACGGGCGGTCTCGGCGCCCTGGCGTATGCGGCCAGGCATCGCGGCCTGTTCCGGGCCGCGGCCTCGTTCAGCGGGCCCGTGCACACGCTGTACCGCGACCCGTCCGGGCTCGATGTCGCCGACCTCGTCGAGCTGGGCGTCGCGATCGGCGCGCCGGCCCTGGACTGGACGAACGTGTGGGGCGACCCCGACGAGCAGCGCGTCGTGTGGCGGCAGCACAACCCGTACGACCTGGCCGGACGGCTCGCCGGGGTGCGCCTGCACGTCAGCGCCGGCGACGGCGCCCCCGGTCCGTGCGACCCGGCCCGGGGAGCGGAGCGCCGGCGGAGTGAAGGGAGCCGGGACGTGCTGGAGGTCCTCGCCCGCACTGTCAACCGGGAGTTCGCCGGCAAGCTCGGCAAACTGGGCATCCCCGTCACGACGCACTTCTACCGGGGCACCCACACCTGGCCCTACTGGCGCCGGGAGCTTCGTGCGACGCTGCCCGCCCTGCTGGCCGAGATCACCTGAGCTCCGGCTAGGGTCGGGGGGTGGCCGAACCTCATTCTGATTCAGCTGTCCCCTCGTTCTGGCAGGCGCTCGGGCTGCCCGGCATCATCGACGTCCACGTTCATTTCATGCCGCCCCGGCTGATGAGCGCGGTCTGGGGGTACTTCGACGAGGCCGGTCCGCTGATCGGCACCGAATGGCCCATCCGGTACCGGGATTCGGAGGAGGAGCGGCTGGCGTTCCTGCGCGGTCTCGGCGTCCGCGCGTTCACGTCGCTGGCCTACCCGCACCGGCCCGGCATGGCCGAGTCGCTGAACGAGTGGACCGCCCAGTTCGCCGCCCGCGTCCCCGAATGCCTCCAGACCGCGACGCTCTTCCCCGAACCCGGCGTCGAGGACTACGTCGGCCGGGCCCTGGACGCCGGTGCCCGCGTGTTCAAGGTCCACCTCCAGGTCGGCGGGTACGATCCGCGCGCCGGGGAACTCGACGCCGTGTGGGGGATGCTCGCCGACGCCGGTGTGCCCGCCCTCGTCCACGCCGGCTCGGGCCCGGTCGCCAACGGCTACACCGGTCCCGGCCCGTTCGGTGAGGTCCTCGCCCGCCATCCGCGCCTCACCACGATCGTCGCGCACCTCGGCGCCCCGGAGTTCGAGGGCTTCTTCGCGCTCGCGGACGCCTACGAGGGCGTCCATCTGGACACGACGATGGTCTTCACCCGCTTCGCCCGGCTGGCCGGGTTCCCGGACGCGCTGCTGCCCCGCCTCCGCGAGCTGGGCCTGGAGGGACGCATCCTGCTCGGCACCGACTTCCCCAACATCCCCTACGAGTACGCGCACCAGTTGGAGTCGCTCGCCGCGCTCGACCTGGGCGACGACTGGCTCCGCGCCGTCTGCTGGAACGGCCCCGCCAAGCTCTTCGGGCTGCCGTAGCGGGCTGCCGTAGCGGGCGGACCCGGGGGCGTGTCAGTGCTCGCAGGGTGTGCTTCCGGCGTGCTCGTGAGGTTCGCCGGTGTCCGACACGTGGCGGGGGCCGTGCGCGTCCTCGCAGTGGACGTGCGCGCCGCCGGAGGGCCCGTCCACGTGGTCGACCTCCAGCGTCGTGTGGGTGATCCCGTAGGCGTCGCGGAGCAGTTCCTGGAGATCGCGGCGGACGGCGTGGCAGTCGCCCTGCGCGTCCACGAGCACGTGCGCGGACAGCGCCGGGTAGCCGGAGCCGAGCTCCCACACGTGCAGGTCGTGGACCTCCTCCACGCAGGGGCGCCCGGCGAGCCGGGTCCCGAGCTCGGACGGGTCGAGACCCGCCGGGGCGGCCTCCATGAGCACCCGCCCCGCGGCCCGCAGCAGCCCGTACCCGGCCTTGAGCATCAGCGCCGCCACCACCAGCGAGGCGACGGCGTCGGCGCGGGTCAGGCCCGTCGTCCACACCACGAGGCCCGCGATCGCGGTGGAGACGAACGCGAACAGGTCGTTGAGGATGTGCTGGAACGCGCCCTCGACGTTCAGGCTGCGCCGGTTGGCCCGGCTGAGCAGGACGGTCGCCACGATGTTGACGGCGATGCCGGCCAGGGCCGTCCAGAACACGAACTGGCCCTCGACATGCGGGGGTTCGATCAGCCGCCGGACGCCCTCGTAGACGAAGTACGCCGCGAGCAGGATCAGCGTCAGCCCGTTCAGCTGCGCCGACAGGATCTCCGCGCGGCGCAGGCCGAAGGTGTAGCCGCCCTTCGGGGGGCGTGCGGCGATGCGCATCGCGACCAGCGCCAGCGCGATCGCGAACGCGTCGGTCATCATGTGCGCCGCGTCGGAGATCAGCGCCAGCGAGCCGGAGACCAGGCCGATGACCACCTCGCCGGCCATGAAGACGAGGATCAGCGCGAGCGCGGCGGCGAGCAGCCTCCGGTCGGTGCCCGCGGAGACGGCGTGACCGTGGCCGTGACCGTGGTCTTTTGCTCCGTGTCCGCGGCCGCCGCCGATCATGAGCCCTCCTCTCCATGGCCGATGTGGGTGAGGGCGAGATCGAGCAGCATCCGGACGTGCGAGTCGGCGAGCCGGTAGTAGGCCATCCGGCCGGCGCGGCGGACCCGCACGACCCGGTTGGCGCGCAGCAGCCGCAGCGCGTGCGAGACCGCCGACTCCGAGTGCCCGCAGGACGCCGCGATGTCGCACACGCACATCTCTCCCCCTTCCAGCAGTGCGATGATCACCCGCAGCCGCCCGGGGTCGGCCAGCAGCCCGAACACCTGCGCCAGCTCGGCGATCGTCTCCGCGCCCGGCAGCGCGGCGGAGACGATCGCGACCTTCTCGGGGTCGACCACCCGGACGGCGCACGCGTCGGCGGGGACCCCGGCGGGCGCCACATCTGAAGTACTGCTCATATGTGCAAATGTATCGCACGGACGATCAGGAGATCTCCGGGGCCGGCTCCTGCGACGGCGGCAGCGAGATCGGGCTCTGCGGGTCGTCCCCCGGCGAATCCATCCCACCGGTGCCCGTACCCGGGTCGTCCGGCGTCACGCCCGGTGATTCAGGGCCGAGGCCGGGCGGCTGCGTGCCGGGGGATTCGAGGCCGGGCGTGCCCGGCGACTCCAGGCCGGGCGACTCCGGCCCCGGCGATTCCGGGCCCGGCGACTCCAGACCGGAGTCGGACGGCGCCGGCGAGTCGCTCGCGGGGACCTCGGTCTCGGTGGGCGGCAGCTCGGCCGGCGGCCCGTCCTGCGCCCCCTCGGTCGCGCGGGGCCGCTCGAACCCCATCGTCGCCCCCGGGTCGACGAGCACGAAGGTGGTGATCGGTCCCTTCCCGGCATCCCGCGGCCGGATCCGGGTCACATTCCGCTTCTCGAATCCCGGCCAGGACCGGCCGGTGTAGGACGCGTTCCCGGCGGCGATCTTTTTCGCCGGCTGGGTCAGCGGATTGCCGCAATTGCACTTCACCGTGGGCACCCCGTAGCCATTGACGAGAACGCCCATTCCGGCCTGGAGGACGGCGGGCGCGCTCGTCGCCTCACCGTCGTGATAGCCGTGGTTGGTCACCAGCGTGTCGGTGCGGAGCAGCACCGGCGTCAGCCGCGACACATAGCGCGGGATGTCGCTCACCGGGATGCCCTGGACGCCCGCCCACGCCCGCGCCTTGGCCGGGTTGGCCTGCAGGAAGGCGATGAGCTTCTGCTGGTCGCAGGTGGACGCCTGCCGCGTCCCGCCGTACAGCCCGGGGGAGTCGCCCTCCTTCGTCCCGCCCGCCCGCGGCCGCTGCTTGACGTCGATCTTGTCGGTGTTGGACATCAGCGCGTACGGGTCGGGCCCCGGGGACCCCACGGTCAGCCGGGTGATGGTCGCGCCCGCGTCCCCGCAGCCGGCCAGCGCGCCGGCCGCCAGCACCAGGGCCAGGGCCGCCCCCGCGACGGCCCGTGGCCGGGCAATTGCAGAATGGATCTCAAGCATGCGTCGTCTCTCCCGCTCCGGGCTCGCCGAACCTATACTCTTCGATGCCGGGCGAAGCGGATTTGTGCGCGGCGGAATGCTCGATTTTCTGCGGGGGTGCGAAATGGCGGGCCCGGTTCCGCTCGGCGCAGCCGATCCGACCCGGCTCGGCGGCTGGGAGCTGCTCGGCCGGATCGGCACCGGCGGGCAGGGCGCGGTGTATCTCGGCCGCCCCGCCGAACCGGGGCCCGGGCCGTCCCGCGTCGCGGTCAAGCTGCTGCACGCCCAGCTGCTCGGCGACGCGAACGCGCGGGAGCGGTTCGTCCGCGAGCTGTCCCTGCTGCAGCGCGTCGCCGGGTTCTGCACCGCGCAGATGCTCGCCGCCGACATGGCGGGCGACCGCCCCTACATCGTCAGCGAGTACGTGCCGGGGCCGTCGCTGCGCACCCTCGTCCTGGAGGAGGGGCCGCGCACCGGCGCCGACCTCGACCGGCTCGCGATCAGCTCGGTCACGGCGCTGTCGGCGATCCACCGCGCGAACGTCGTGCACCGCGACTTCAAGCCGCAGAACGTCCTGATGGGCCCGGACGGCCCGCGCGTGATCGACTTCGGCATCGCCCGCGCGTTCGACGCCGGTTCCACGCTGACCAGCCAGGTCGTCGGCACCCCCGCCTACATGGCGCCCGAGCAGTTCTCCGGCCGGGTCGGCCCCGCCACCGACCTGTTCGCCTGGGCGGGCACCCTGCTGTTCGCCGCCACCGGCCGCGATCCGTTCGCCGGCGGCCCGCTGCCCGCCGTCATGTACCGGATCATGCACGAGACGCCCGACCTGAGCGTCCTGCCGGGCCCGCTCGCCGAGGTCGCCGCCGCCTGCCTCGCCAAGGACCCGAAGGCCCGGCCCACCTCCGAGGACGTCCTCCTCTGGCTCCTCGGCGAACGCTCCCCGGAGGCCCCGACCGACCGCCTTCCCGCGCCCACCCTTCCCGCCCCCGGCACGGGCATGGGGGCGTCCACCGGCCAGGGGCCCGCCCTCACCCCGGGCCCGGGCACGGCGGTCGGCCCGGTTCCCGCCGGCGGGGAGCCCGCGCCGGGGCCGGCCATCGGGACGACGCGGAACGCCGGCCCGCCCCCCGAACCGGCCGGGCCGGCCGTCCCGTCCCCGGGAACGACCCCGGCGGCGCCATGGACCCCGGTGGCCGCGGCGCCCCGGGCGCCGCGCCGCGGACCGGCCCTGCTGACGGCGCTCGTCCTCGCCGGGCTGCTGGCGGCCCTGGACGTCGCCGCCCTCGCCATCCTGATCGCGCGGCCCTCCCTGTCGGCGGGGCACCGCGGCGGCCTGCTGCCCGTGGTGGCGTCCTCGTTCGCCGTCGTCGCCGTGGTCACGCTGGTGGCGGTGATCCTCGCGTGGCGCGGCAGCCGTCCCGCCGCGTGGACGGTGATGGCCGCGCGCGTCGCCCGCGTGGCGATGTGGGCGGCGTGGGGCGCGCTCGTGCAGATCCAGGTGTCCGCGCTCGCCGGCCACGCCGCGCTCACCGCCGTCGTCGTGATCCTCCTCGCCCGGGGACTGTCCCGGTCACCCCGCTGAGGCGTGCCGCTCGGACCACTCCTTGAGGTCGCGGCGCTCGATCGCGGCGGCCATCAGGCCGGGGAACGCGTCCGGGGTGCAGGCGAACGCGGGCACGCCCATCGCGGCCAGCGCCGCCGCGTTGTCGTGGTCGTAGCCGGGGACGCCCTCGTCCGACAGGGCGAGCAGCACCACCACCTGCACGCCCGCGGCCGTCAGCGTCCCGACCCGGCGCAGCAGCTCCGCCCTGGCGCCGCCCTCGTACAGGTCGCTGACCAGCACCATGATCGTGTCTTCCGGCCGCGTGACGAGCCCCTGGCAGTACCCGACGGCCCGGTTGATGTCGGTGCCGCCGCCGAGCTGCGTCCCGAACAGCACCTCCACCGGATCGTGCAACCGGTCCGTCAGGTCGGCGACGCCGGTGTCGAACACGACCAGCGACGTCCGCAGCGACCGCAGCGACGCCAGCACCGCCCCGAACACGCTCGCGTACACCACGGACGCCGCCATCGACCCGCTCTGGTCGATCGCGAGGACCACGTCCCGCTCGACGGCCCGCCGCCGGCGCCCGTACCCGATCATCCGCTCGGGGACGAGCGTTCCGTGCTCGGGCAGGTAGTGCCGCAGGTTCGCGCGGATCGTCCGCTCCCAGTCCACGTCGGCGAGCCGCCGCGGCCGCGCTACCCGCGCGGACCGGTCGAGCGCCCCGCCGACCGCCGACCGCGTCCGCTGCGCGAGCCGCCGCTCCAGATCCCGGGTGACCTTCCGCACCACCGCCCGCGCCGACTCCCGCGCCCGGTCCGGCAGCACCCGGTTCAGCGACAGCAGCGTCCCCACGAGATGCACGTCCGGTTCGACGGCGTCCAGCATTTCCGGCTCCAGCAGCAGCCGCGTGAGGTCGAGCCGTTCGATCGCGTCCTTCTGCATCACCTGCACGACGCTCGACGGGAAGTACTCGCGGATGTCCCCGAGCCACCGCGCCACCGACGGCGCGGAGTCGCCGAGCCCGGCACTCCGGCGCCCCGGCCGCGGCCGCCCCTCCCGGCCGCCCCCGTAGAGCTTCTCCAGCGCCCCGTCCATCCGGGCGTCGTCCCCGGCGGGCGTCACCCCGGTCCCGTCGGCCCCCTCGCCCCCGAGCACCAGCCGCCACCGCCGCAGCCGCTCGCCGCTCTCCGTCCCACCTTCGGCCATGCCCTCCCCCATCAGTTCGCCCAGCCGAGGATTCGCAGGGTCGTGGCGGCGGCCGGGGCCGCGCGGGTCTCGTCCACGGGATCCTCGGGATGGCCGGGGGTGCCCGGGCGGGGCCCGGCCCGGTGGCGGAGCCGCTCGCCGATGGCGCGGCGCTCGGCGGCGGAGTAGGCGCCGAAGGTGCGGCGGAGCAGGGGCAGGACGTCGGTGAACGAGCCGGCGGGCAGGCCCGCGATCCAGCCGTCGACCAGGCGGAGCAGGGCCTCGTCGTGCAGGAGCAGGAGGGCGCCGCCGGACAGGAAGCCCTCGATCCAGGCGGCGGCGCGGGCGGGGGCGGCGCCGGCGGACACGGCGCGCGCCATCCGGTCGGGGACGTCGTCGAGCCGGCCCGCGTCGAGGAGGAGGCGGGTGAGGCGGCCCTCGATGCGGCCGTGCAGGGCGTCCGGGCGGGTGAGCAGGCCCTCCAGGGCGGTCCGCCAGCGTTCGAGGTGGGCCTCGTCGGCCAGGAGGGACAGGGCACCGTGGACGGCGTCGGCGTGGGCGAGGAACTCGCGGGCGGCGTCGTCGTCCAGGCCGGTGATCGCGGGTGCGAGGCCCACGCACACGCGGACGATGAGGCCGTCGACGACCGTGCGGAGCGGGCCCGTGGACGTGCCGCGGACGTCGCCGTAGCGCAGCGCGCGGACGAGGGCGGGCAGCGCGGACATCAGGTGCGCCACGTCGGTGTCCACGGCGGCGCGGTCGGCGAGGGCGCCCATGACGCTCGGGAGCGCGTCACCGAGGTCGGAGAGGAGGCAGCGTTCGGCCACCGACGTCAGGTCGGCGAGCGCGGCGGCCTGGTCGGCGAGCGCCTCGGCACGGGCCGTGGCCGCGCCGCGCACGGTCGTGCCCCACGCGCTCGCCTCGATCAGCTCCACATCGAACTCGGGCCGCCACGTGAGCGTCCACGTCTCGCGGAACGTGCCCTTGGAGCGGCCCGTGCCGGCGGGGACGCCCCAGTCGACGTCCAGGAGGCGGAGCCGATGCAGCAGGCGGCTTCGTTCGAGGTCGGTGGGCTTGCGCAGGTCGAGATCGTGCTCCCTGCCGAGCGCGGACGGCTTGAGCCGCAGCCGCCGCTGCTCGGCCTGCAGGTCGCGTTGGAGCGGGACCATCGGGGCCCGTTCCGGGACGGCGCCGAGCCGTTCGCCGACCACCATGCGCCGCTGGATCAGCTCGACGGGCAGGTCCGCGCCCTCGCACAGCACGGCCCTGGCCGCCTCGGTCACCTCGTCCAGCCCGGCGAGCGGGCGCCCGCGCAGTGCGGCCAGGGCCTCGGCGAGCCGGACGGCCTCGATCACGTGCGCGGACGAGACGTGCAGGTCCTCCTCGCGCAGGACGCGGGCGGCGGCGGTGAGCCACCGTTCGATCGGGCGGTCGCGGGCCGTGAACAGGTGGTGGTACCAGCCGGGGGAGCGGACGCCGGCGCCGTAGCCGGAGCGGCCGGCGAGGCGCCCATGCGTCCACGGGACCCAGGTCATGGCGACCTTGGTCTTCGGCAGCCCGCGCAGCGTCCGGTCGTCGCGGGCCGCCGGGATCCTCGCCCGCAGAGCGGGCACGTGCCAGGCGCCGCAGACGACCGCGACCCGCTCATGCCCCTCCTTGAGGGTGCGGCGCAGCGTCCGCCGCATGTGGGCCTCGCGCTGTTCCTCGCGCCGTTCTTCGCGCGGGGACCGGCCGGGCGGCGGCCCGGCGGGCGCGGTCCCCTCCGGCTGCTCGGCGAGCCGGGCGCGCAGTTCCGTCATCGCCTCGGCGATCGCGGGGAACGGGGACGGCCCGGCGCCGCGGTGCTCGACCGCGTCGTCCCACCACCGTTCGGCGTCGTCGTACCCCGCGGCCTCCGCCAGCCGGCCCAGCGGGTCGAGCCGGATCCCCTCGGCCGCGTGGCCGGACATGTCCCGCTCCCGTCCGGACGGGACGAGCTGGTTCGCGGCCGGCAGGTCGCAGAACCGGACGGGAACGCCCGCCCCCAGCGCGTACCGGATCGCCTGCCACTCGGGACTGAACTCGGCGAACGGCCAGAACGCGGCCTTGTGGCCGCCGCCGTCCGGGGCGGGGGAGTAGGCGAGCAGCGCGACCGGCGGCACCATGCCCGGGTCGCCGGCGAGCTCCACGATCGGGTCGGCCTCCGGCGGGCCCTCGACCAGCACCGCGTCCGGCTTGAACTCCTCCAGGGCGCCGCGCAGCGCCCGCGCCGAGCCCGGCCCGTGGTGGCGGACGCCGAAGACCTCGACGTGGCTCAAGAGACCTCCCGGCAGGCCCGGTAGAAGTCACGCCACTCCGGGCGGTCGCGGACGACGGCCTCCAGGTACTCCTGCCACACGACGCGGTCGGACACCGGGTCCTGGACGACGGCGCCGACGAGCCCGCCCGCGACGTCGGCGGCGCGCAGCACCCCGTCGCCGAAGTGCGCGGCGAGCGCCAGCCCGCTGGTGATCACCGAGATGGCCTCGGCGGTGCCGAGCGTCCCGCCGGGCGACTTGATCTTCGTCCGCCCGTCGGCGGTGACCCCGGAGCGCAGCTCGCGGAACACGGTGACGACGCGGCGGATCTCCGCCAGGCCCGCCGGAGACTCGGGCAGCTCCAGCCCGGCGCCGATCTGGCCGACGCGGCGGGCCACGATGTCGACCTCGTCCTCGACGGTCTCCGGCAGCGGCAGCACGACCGTGTTGAACCGGCGGCGCAGCGCGCTGGACAGCTCGTTCACGCCCCGGTCGCGGTCGTTGGCGGTCGCGATGACCGTGAACCCCCTGCGCGCCTGCACCTCGGTGTTCAGTTCGGGGACGGGCAGCGTCTTCTCCGACAGGACGGTGATCAGCGTGTCCTGGACGTCGGACGGCATCCGGGTCAGCTCCTCGATGCGGGCGACGGCGCCGCGCCGCATGGCCCGCATCAGCGGGCTCTCCACCAGCGCCCGCTCGGACGGCCCCTCGGCGAGCAGCCGCGCGTAGTTCCACCCGTAGCGGACGGCCTCCTCCGCCGTGCCCGCGGTCCCCTGCACGAGCAGCGTGGAGTCGCCGCTGACGGCGGCGGCGAGATGCTCCGACACCCACGTCTTCGCCGTGCCGGGGACGCCGAGGAGCAGCAGCGCCCGGTCGGTCGCCAGGGTCGCGACCGCGACCTCCATCAGCCGGCGCGGCCCCACGTACTTCGGGCTGATCACCGTGCCGTCGGGCAGGCCGCCGCCGAGCAGGTACGTGGTCACCGCCCACGGTGACAGCCGCCAGCCGGGCGGGCGGGGCCGGTCGTCGTGCTCGGCCAGCCGCGCCAGCTCGCCGGCGTACTCCTGCTCGGCGTGCGGACGCAGAACCGCGTCCCTGCCCTCTCTGGAGGGGCGACCCTCCAGACCACCCGGCACCTGGTCGTCGGTCAAGGCGTGAGCTCCTTCAGCATCTCGTCGCGGAAACGCAGGGTGGCGATCAGTTCGGTGAGGGCGTGCGGGACGGTGCCGACGAGCGCGATGCGGGACACGGCGGACGGATCGAGCCGCTGGTCGGCGAGCCGGCACAGCTGGATGATCAGGTGCTCGGCGGGCCGCGAGGGACGCCCGGCGGACGCGTTCAGCGTGGCGGCCACCGCCGCCGCGAGCGCGCCCGTCCACGGCCCCGGCACCCGCTCCAGCACCCGAAGCAGATCGGGCCGCCCCTCCACCCAGCGGATCAGGTCGGCCGCCGCCGCGTCGCGTTCGCCTTCCGGCAGGACGGACAGCAGGTCGGCGAGCGCCTCCGGCTCGTCCACCATGACGCCGCCCTTGAGCAGCGCCCGCGCCCAGGCGCCGTCGCGCCGGCCGAGCGCCGCCTTGGCCCAGCCGATGTGGACGTCGCGCCCGCCCGGATCGGAGACCGGCAGGCACACGACCTCCATCGGCGGCAGCCCGAACAGGTCCGTCCAGGTGGACAGGGGGGTGCGGGCGAGGATCTCGCGCAGCCACGCCGCCCGCGTACCGACCGGTTCGCCCCCGCTTCGCGGCGCGAACGACCCGCTGGGATGGAAGGGGATGCCGTCGCGGGCCATGTCCTCGTCATGGGCCTGCGGCGGGCTCACCCGGATCCAGGTCTGCTCGCGCCCCCGCACGGTGCGGACCTCCGGCGTCAGGCAGGCGCGGGCGCGCGCCGCCATCCGCTCCCCGTAGGCGGACCCGGGCACGCGGGCCAGCAGGTCGGACGCGCGCTGCCGGACGTCCTTCCCCCGATCCTCCAGGGCCGCCTCCAGGAACTCCTCGTCGTCCGGCGACAGCCCGTGCTCGAACGTGGCGATGAAGGCGGCGCGATCAGGTGCGGGCTCCTTGCCCCACGTCTGCCGCAGCAACTCCCTTGCGCGGCCCGGCTCGGTCTTGCGGAGCCTGGTCAGGTACGCGACCCGGCGGTTGCGCGTCCCGGTCTCCCACACCTCGTGACCGCCGCCCGGATCGTCCCCGGAACCGACAAGGTAGGCCCAGTCGGTGTTCTGCAGGGCCAGCCACACTCCGCGCCGCCCGGCCGCCCGCGCGATCGACGGCCGCAGCACCCGGTCACTGCGGCCGCGGTCCAGCAGGTCGGGAAGCGCCTGCGGGGGGACGCGCCAGCCGTGCGCCGCCGCGGCGTCCAGCCATTCGGGCAGCACCCGGATCTGCTCCCCGCCGAGGATCCGCCGCAGCCGGGCCGCCGCCGCCCGCGGCACGACCGGCGCGTCCTCCACCGGGGCCGGCGCCACCGGCTCGGGCGCCGCGCCCGCCGGCATCCGCCCCGCCCGCCGCCGGACGGCCAGCAGCGCCGCCTGGTCGAGCAGCCGGCCGGCCCTGTCGTCCGGCGCGCCGGGAGCCTCCGGCAGGACGGGCGGCTCACGGCGCTCGGTGCCGAGAAGCGCCGCCGTGACGTGCTCGTTCCACACGCTCACAGGACCGCCGCCCCCTCGTCCCGGTGCCATGCCGCCAGCGGGCGCAGGCCGCGCGGGCTCCACTCCCCGGCCAGGGTGACGGGCCCGCCGCCCGACAGCGCGAGCAGCCGCCACGGATCGCCCGTCCGGAGCGGCAGCGCGTCCCCGGCCTCGTCGGCCGCGTACAGCCCGCCCCCTTCCGCGCGGGCCGGCCGGACGTTGCGCAGCGTCGCGGGCCAGCGGTCCAGCCAGGGATCGTTCGCGAGCGCCGCCGCGTGCTCGTCCAGGAACCCCTGCACGGACGTCCCGTCCGGCGTGCCCGGCTCGGCCGGCCCGTACCGCTCGGCGACCAGCGCCCGCAGCGGCTGTGACCCCGGATAGAACGCCAGCTCGGCATCGACCCGCGTACCCGCCACGAGTGACGCGTCCAAGGACGTGCCCGGCGCGGCGAACGACAGCACCAGCCCCGGCCGCCCCGTGCGCCGTCCGCGCAGCCACACCCGCCGCGTGGTCAGCAGATCCTGCGCGGTGTCACGCGAGCCGATCACCCACCACAGATCCCGGACGCGCTCCCCGCCGGCCAGGACCTCCTCCTGCGGCACCGTGAAGCCGATCCGCGCGCGAACGGTGTCGCGCAGCCCCTCCGGCAGTTCGTCCCGCCGCCGGTGGGCCCGGACGAGCAGCCGCAGCAGCGCGTACTCCTCCAGCAGCCGATCGGGCCACCCCGGCCGGCGCGGGAGCGCGGCGAGCCCCCTGACCTGCCCGGCGAGCGCCCCGGCCTGCGCATCGACGAGCCGCCGTGCCGCGTCGTCCCACACCCGGTAGGGCGCCTTGTCGGCCTGGGCGAGCCCGTGCGCGACCTGGTCGCGCAGCCACTGGTCAAGCTCGGTGAGCCCGTCCTCGACGCGCCTGGCCCGCCGCTCCTCGGTTCGCTTGCTCACATCGCCGAAACTATCGGCGACCTCGGACATTCCACGCGAGCACGGCGGCCGCGACGGCGAACGCCGCCACCGTGCCGTCGGAGACCCGGCCGGAGATCCGGCTCACCCACTGCTGGGCCCGGAACTCGGTGTCCACGTCGATCAGCGCGGGGAGCGCCGAGGTTCCGTCGAACATGAGGAACATCGCCCCCAGCACGATGAAGAACACCCCGGACACCAGCGAGTTGGTGTGCAGGCGAAGACGTCCCACACCGAACGCCCGGCCGCGCAGCCAGCGCCGCTCACCCAGCCGGAACCGGTCCCAGAGCAGGGCGAGCACGACCATGGGGAACGCCATGCCGAGCGCGTAGACGGCCAGCAGCGCGCCCCCGTACCAGGGATCGCCGCCCATGGCGGACACTGTCAGCACGCTGCCCAGCACCGGCCCCGCGCAGAACCCCGCCAGGCCGTAGACCGTGCCGAGAAGGTAGACGCTGCCCGCCGAGCCTGGCCTGATCCGTCCCGCCGCGTCCTGGACGCGGCGGAACGCGAACCCGAGTCCGGCGATCTGCGCGACGCCCAGGGCGATGACCGTCCAGCCGCCGGCGGCCACCAGCAGGTCACGATGCCCGTAGAACAGCCGGCCGGCGAACGAGCCGGCCGCACCGAGCGGCACGAGCGTCGTGCACAGCCCCGCGTAGAACACGAGCGTGCGCCCTATGAGCCGGGCCTTGTCGCTGAACGCGTAGGCGAAGAACGCGGGCAGCAGGAGCGCGCTGCACGGGCTGAGCAGCGCGAGCAGCCCGCCGAGGAACGCGGCGAGCAGGCCGATGTCGCTCACCTGGCCTTCTCGATCGCGGCCTTGAACGTGCCGAGCGGCTGCGCGCCCAGGAAGGGACGCTTGTTGATGATGAACGCGGGCGTGCTCGGAACGCCCAGGTCGTAGCCCTCGTCGGTGTCGCGCTGGACGGCCTTCGCCGCCTCCCTGCCGTTCATGTCGGCGCGGAACCGGGCCAGATCGGGCACCCCGGCCCGGCGCGCCATCTCGACCAGCTTCGGCTCGGTGAACGCGCCGCTGTTGCGCTTGCGGTCCTTGGCGAAGGCCGCGTCGTGGAACTCCCAGAACCGGCCCTGCCGCCCGGCGGCGTACCCGGCCCGCGCGGCGGCCTCGGACTCCTTGCCGAAGATCGGGAAGTCCCGCCATTCGATGCGCAGGGTGCCGTCCTGGATGTATCCGGCCAGTTCCGGCTCGGTGTCGCGGGCGAACTTCCCGCAGAACGGGCACTGGAAGTCGGCGTACTCGATCATGACGACCGGGGCGTCCGGGCGTCCCTTGGCGCGCGGGTCGGCGGCCTCCCGCCGCGCCATGTCCGGCAGTTGCGCCGTCTCGTCGGACCGGCTCGCCGACGGGCTGGCGGACGGGCTGGTGGGCGGCTTCGTGGACGGGCCGGCGGACGCGCCGGCCGGGCGGGCGGTGTCGCGGTCGCCGCGGTCGCCGGTCATGGACACGACGCCGAAGGTCAGCGCCCCGACGAGCACGACGGCCGCTCCCGCGGCGACGCTCCGGTTCTGGCGGGGCGAGGTGTTGCCGGGCATGATGAGGCTCCCTTGAGTGAAGGACGAGATGCCGGGCCGACGCCATGGCCGGACCCGGAGAAGGACTCGGGGAGCGCTCTAAATCCGCAGGACGGACAGGAGGATGTGTCTGGACGCGGGCGGCGCGGGCCCCGCCCGCGCGTCCGCCGCCCGCGGGAGGTGTACCCGGTGCGGAGCGTCCGGTGCGCGGGCCGCGGACGGGACGACGGGGTCGGCGGCGGGCCGCGGAGCGGGATGCGCACCGGTGGACGGCGGCTTCTTCGCGCACCGCGACCCGTCACCGGAATCGGCGGCGGCCGTGTCCGGAGCCGAGGCGGCCCAGGCCTGGCCGGCCACGGCGGCGTCCGCCACGGCGGCATTCCCCACCACGGCGTCCCCCACCACGGTGCCCCGCACGGAGGTGTCCTGCGCGGGGGCCGCGCCGAGCGCCTTCGTGCACAGCGCCGCCGCGAGGACGAGCAGCGCCAGCGCGATGACGCCGGGCCGCACACCACCGCGGACCATCGTCACCGCCTTTCCCGCTGCCGGCCGGGTTCGCAGATCACCCTACGAACCGCAGGTGGCGGTGGCAAAACGCTAGGGGACGAGCGGTACGGGCAGGTCCGGGAGGGAGATGTCGGGGACGAGGAGCGCGCCGCCGGCGAGGAGGGCGAGCAGGGCGGTGGCGCCGAAGAGACCCACCCAGGCGAGGCCGGGGACGCCGGTGAGGTGGGCGAGCTGGTCGGCGTCCGAACTCGGCGCCATCTGCCGGGCGCGCATCCGCTGCAGCTCGATCACCGGGCGGGTGGCGGCGAGGAGCAGGAACCAGGCGGCCAGGTAGGCGAACCCGGCCTGGACGGCGGTGCTGCCGAACCACGACACCCCGAAGACGATCGTGCCGGTCGCGATCACCGACAGCGCGCCGTAGGCGTTGCGGATCATCACGAGCATCGCCGCGAGCAGCGCGAGGGAGAACCACAGCATCAGCGTGATACGGCCCCCCGCGAGGAGCAGCGCGAAGAACAGGCCGAGCAGCGGCGGGGTGACGTACCCGGCCAGCGCCGTGAAGATCATGCCGGGGCCGTGCGGTTTGCCGCGCGACACGGTGACGCCCGAGGTGTCGGAGTGCAGCTTGATGCCGTCCAGCTTGCGGCCGGTGAGCAGCGCGATCAGCGCGTGCCCGCCCTCGTGCGCGATCGTGACGGTGTTGCGCGCGACCCGCCAGGTGGGGCCGTGGAGCACCGAGGCGAGCGCGACGAGGCCGACGAGGGCGACCAGCCACCAGGGCGGGTCCGGCTGCGTTCCCGTCACCCGGTCCCACAGGTCGGCGATGCTTGCGTTGTCCACGTCCACCTCGGAAGTCGTCGTCGCGATGCCCAACATTAGGACGCCGGAGATGACATCCGCGTTCGGTTCGTCGTGGATCGCGGTGATGTTCGGGGATCTTTCGGCCTCCGGTCCGTATTGACGTTAAGGTGCCCTTCGCGTCGATGGGTGCGGTGGGGGCGCGGTGGGGGGCCTGACGGATGACCGAGAACACGGGGACGGACGCGGACGCGCTGGCCGGGCGGTTCGCGCGGATGTTCGCGGCCCTGGCGGGCGGCGTCGAGCGCGTCGTGCGCGGCAAGCGGGAGAAGGTCGAGCTCGCGCTGACCTGCCTGCTCGCCGAGGGGCATCTGCTCGTCGAGGACGTCCCGGGGGTGGGCAAGACCACGCTCGCGCGGGCGCTGGCGGCCTCGGTGGAGGCGCAGTGGACGCGCATCCAGTTCACCCCTGACCTGCTGCCCAGCGACATCACCGGCGTCTCGATCTTCAACCAGGGGGCGAACACGTTCGAGTTCCACCCCGGCCCGATCTTCGCGAACCTCGCGGTCGCCGACGAGATCAACCGCGGTTCGCCGAAGACGCAGTCGGCGCTGCTGGAGGTCATGGAGGAGCGCCGGGTGACCGTGGAGGGCGTCCCGCATCCGGTGCCGCGCCCGTTCATGGTGATCGCCACGCAGAACCCGGTGGACATGGACGGCACGTATCCGCTGCCGGAGGCGCAGCTCGACCGGTTCCTGATGCGGATCTCCATGGGCTACCCCGACCACCGGGCCGAGGTCGAGCTGCTCGCGGGCGCGCCGACCGGTGCGACGCTCGACCGGATGCCGCCGGTGCTGGGCCGCGACGACCTCGCCCGCATGATCGACTTCGCCGGGCGGCTGCATGTCGCGCCGCCGCTGCACGACTACCTGGTGCGGGTCGTCGCCGCCACCCGCGAGCATCCCGACCTGCGGCTCGGCGCGAGCCCGCGGGCCGGCATCGCGCTGCTGCGCGCGGCGCGGGTGCGGGCGGCGGCGGCCGGGCGGTCCTACCTCGTCCCCGAGGACGTCAAGGCGCTCGCCGTCCCGGTCATCGCGCACCGGCTGATCGTGACGCCGGAGGCCGAGCTGCGCGGACGCTCCGGCGCCGACGTCGTCGGGGAGGCGCTGGGGAACGTACCGACCCCGCAGGCCGCCGGTGTCTGAGGAGCGGGTGTGACGACGTGCTGACACCGCTCGGATGGGGGACGGCGGCCGTCTCGGTGCCGCTGTACGCGGCGGGCTGGTGGCTCGGCTACCCCGAGCCCGCGATGCTGGCCCTCGCCGGGCTCGCGGCGGTGGCGGGCGCGCTGCTGTGGACCCTGCCGAAGCCGAGCCTGGACGTCCGCCGGGAGATCGCGCCGGTGCGGGTCGAGCGGGGAGAACCCGCCGTCGCCGTCCTGCACGTGGCCAACGGGGGACGCGCGGTCAGGGGGCTCAGCGCCCGGGACGCGGCCGGGCCCGCGGACATCGCGGTGGACATCCCGCGGCTGCGGCCGGGCGGCAGGCGCACCGTGACCTACCGGCTGCCGACCGCCCGGCGCGGCGAGATCCCGGTGGGGCCGCTGCGGCTGGTGCGGGCCGATCCGCTGCGGCTGGCCCGCCGGGTCCGCGAGTACGGCGCACCGCGGGTGCTGCTCGTCCGGCCGCGGACGGTGCGGCTCGCGGTGCTGCCGTCGGGCCGCGCCCACCACCTGGAGGGCCCGACGAGCGACCGGTCCCCGGCCGGGACGGCGACGTTCCACGCGCTGCGCGAGTACGTGGTCGGTGACGAGATGCGCCACATCCACTGGAAGTCGTCGGCCCGCACCGGGACGCTGATGGTCCGCCGGCTCGTGGACGCGAGCCTGCCGACGACGACGGTCGTGCTGGAGACGCGGTCCGGGGCGTGGCCGGAGCCCGACGACTTCGAGCTGGCCGTGGACGCGGCGGCGTCGGCCGCGGCCGGGGCGGCGTCGGCGGGCTTCCCCGTCCGGATCCTCACCGGCGGCGGCCCGCTGGCCGCCACCCGGGGCGGCCCCGGCGACGTGGAGACCCTCCTCGACGGGCTCACGCCGGTCGGGACGGGGGAGGGGCCGCGGCCGGCCGTGGACGCGGTGCGCGGTGTGCCCGCGGGCGGGTCCCTGGTCGTCGTCGCGAACGGTGCCGCCGAACTGGGGCCGGTCGCGTCCGTGCGGTCCCGGTTCGACCGCGTCGTGGTGCTGCGGGTCAGGCCGCCCGAGCCCGTGCCGGCGCCCCCCGGCGTCCAGGTGATCGATGTCCACGACCTGGACGGGCTGGCGGAATCGTGGCGGCGGCTGGGAAGCGCCCGGTGACCCGGTACGTCTCGCTCGCCGTGACGGCCTGCCTGGTCGCGGTCGCGGGCCTGTCGTTCCAGCGCGTCTTCGGCCTCGGGCCGGTCCTGCCGGTCGCGCTCGCCGCCGCGGCCGTCCCGGCGGTGCTCTGCGGGCTGCTGTCCGGCCCGCGCCGCAAGGCGCCGTGGCCGCTGTGGATCTCGCTCGTGCTGACCGTGCTCGGCTGGGCCGCAACGGTCTCGCTCACCGTCCTGCGCCCGGCCCTGTCCGGCGGGACGCTGCCGCAGGCCCTCCGCGAGGGCGTGCTCGGCTCGTGGAAGGCGGTCTTGACCACGCTGCCGCCCGCGCCCGCCGAGCCCGAGCTCCTCGTCTTGGTCGCCGTGGTGGTGTGGCCGGCGGCGTTCGCGTCCGCCGAACTGGCGCTGCGGACCCCGCTGCGCGCCGCCCCGGCCCTCCCGGCGCTGGGGGTGTGGGCGGTCGCGCTGCCGCTCGGCGTGGACGGCCCCGCGCACACCATCCCGCTCGCCGCCGTGAGCGTCGTGCTCATCGCCGTGCTGGTCCTCGTCCGCGCGGACGGCCCCGACGCGCCCGTCCCCTGGCGGACGCTCGCGCCGGGGGTGCCGGCCGCCGCCGTCCTCGGGGCGCTGGCGTTCGCCGCCGGCCCGCTCGTCCCCGTCGCCGCCGACCCCTACGACCCGCGTGAGCAGGTGCAGGCTCCGCCGCCGCGGCAGCGCGACGGTGTGAGCCCGCTCGACCGCGTCGGGGGCTGGCTGCTGAGCCCCGGCCAGGTGCTGTTCACCGTCCGGTCGCGGCGCAGCGAGGTCGAGCGGCTCGCCGTGCTGGACCGGTTCGACGGTGTGACCTGGTCGTCCACCGCCCGGTTCGTCCCGACCGGGGGCCGCGTGCCGCAGGGGCCGGGGCCGGGCGGGCGGCACGAGGTCGAACAGCACATCACGATCCGGGACCTGCCCGGCGTGTGGGTGCCGGCGCCCGACCGTCCCCGGCGGGTGGACGGGCTCCCCGTCGTCGTCGACCCCGGCAGCGGCGCGCTCGCCGCGGCCGAGCCGCTGCGCCCCGGCCGGACCTACCGGGTCGGCGCCGCCGTGCCCCGGTGGACGGCCGGCGACCTGGCCGGCGCGGCGATCGCGACCGGCGCGGAGGCGGACGCGACGCGGGAACTGCCGTGGGGGCCGGGCGCGGAGAGGCCGCCCGTCCAGCTCGCCGAGTTCCGCAAGTTCGCGGAGGCGGCGACGCGAGGCGCGGGGACGCCGCTCCAGAAGGCCGCGATGCTCGCCGAGTACCTCAAGGGGTACGCCAAGTACGATGTGACCGCGCCGCCAGGGCACAGCTACCGTCAGCTCGACTACTTCCTGGGGGAGGGCAGGCGCGGCACTCCCGAGCACTTCGCCACCGCCTACGCTCTGCTCGCCCGGACGCTCGGCCTGCCGTCCCGCGTCGTCGTGGGGTTCGAGGGCGGCGAACGCGCGGGCGACACCGTGCGGGTCCGTTCCGGGGACGTGGTGGCGTGGCCCGAGATCAAGTTCGACCGTCTCGGCTGGATCCGCTTCAACCCGCTCCCCGACAGTGCCCGTCCGTCCAAGAGGAACGACGGTGTCGCGGCAGGGGAGACGGAACAGAACCTGGAGCAGGCACAGAAGGCCGCGGCTTCCCAGGAGCAGGACCCCGGCTCGGGCAAGACGGCGCAGAAGCAATCCCAGAGACCAGCCCCCGCCCACGACTCGCCCACACCGTGGTGGGTTTTCGCTTCGATCGCGGTAGGCGTTCTCCTTCTCGGCTATTTGTCCGCCGTCCTCCTCGCCCCCGCATTGCGCAGGCGACGCCGCCGGACGGGCACACCCGCCACCCGCATCATCGGTGCCTGGCATCAGGCGCTCGATCATCTCGCCGACGTCGGCCTGACCACCGTACGGACGCTGACCGCGCACGAGGTCGCGCGGTTCGGCGCCGCCGGCATCGGTGCGGAGGCCCGCGGCCATCTGGGGCCGCTCGCCGAGCTCGTCGAGCAGAGCCGCTTCGCCGCGTCCCCGCCCGGCCAGCGCGCCGCCGACCGGGCCTGGCACCACACCGACGCGCTGGGGCGTCTCGTCACCGCCAGGGCCGGACGCCTGCGCCGGATCCGGCGCCGCCTGCACCCGCGATCTCTCCGGGGGACGGCACGCTGACCGGCATCTCGCCGCCCGGCACCGCGCCCGCCTCCAGGCTCACGCCCCGCTCGGCGGTCTCGGCGGGGGAGATGTCCCCGGCCCGGCATGATCGCTACCGTAGCCGTATGCGAGGGAAACATGGCCGGCGGAAGACGCCGAGCCTAGGGAAGATTCTGGGCATCGCCGGGTTCATCGGCGTCACCGCGGCCGGGACGATGGTCGTGCGGGCCGGGCGGCGCCGCCGCTCCCGCGCGCCCGGGGAGATCCGGAACCGGCGGCACGAGCGGCCGGTCGAGGCGTCAGGGAGGCGGCCGTGACGGCGCGCCCGGTCCGGACGCCCGGCCCGGGCGACCTGGACCGCGCCTGGCAGGCGGTGTCCGCCGTGCTCGAACCCACGCCGCTGATCCCGTCCGGCGGCCTGGCTCCGGACGCGCTGCTGAAGCTGGAGACGTTCCAGCCGACCGGCTCGTTCAAGGCGCGCGGCGCGCTCGCGGCCGTCGCCGCGCTGCCGGAGGGCGTGCCGGCCGTCACGGCGAGCGCGGGCAACCACGGGCTCGGCATGGGCTACGCCGCCGCGCGGTCCGGCGCCGAGGTGACCGTGGTCACCTCGGCGCGGGCGTCCATGGCCAAGATCGACAAAATCGGTGCGTATCCGGTGCGGCTCATCCTGCACGGCCAGACCTACGACGAGGCCGAGGCGCACGCGATGACGCTGCCCGGCCACTACGTCTCCCCCTACAACGACCCGGCGGTCATCGCCGGGCAGGGCACCATCGGGCGTGAACTCGACACCCAGGTGGACGGCCCGCTCACGGTCATCGCGCCGGTCGGCGGCGGCGGGCTGCTCGCCGGCCTCTGCCTCTGGGCGCGAGAGCGCGGGGACGTGCGGGTCGTGGGCGTCGAGTCGGCGGTGTCGCGCGGCGTGTCCGCCTCGGTGGCGGCCGGACGCGTCGTCGAGGTCGAGGTCGGCGAGACGTTCGCCGACGGCCTGCCCGGCAACCTCGAACCCGGCTGCGTCACCCCGGCGGTGATCGGGGACACCGCCGAGCTGACGTCGGTCACCGACGACCAGCTCCGGACGGCGCTGCGCTGGCTCTTCCACGAGCACGGCCTCGTCGCCGAGGGCGCGGGCGCCGCGGGGCTCGCCGCCGTCCTCGCCGGCCGGACGGAGGTCACCGGACGCACCGTGGTGGTCGTCTCCGGACGCAACATCACCGTCCCCACCTATATCGACGCGATCCGCGAGAGTTGATCTTTCCGGGCGAAACGCGGGTCTCCCCGAGGGGGGACCCGCTACGGTGTCCCCTGCGAACGGGGCGGGTGAGAACACGTGCGCGTGTCATTTCTGGGGTCTTTGTTCCGGCGTGACCGGTTGACGGGGCAGATCGCGGTCGGGCTCGCCGGCGTGCTCGTGGTCGCCGCCGCCGTCTACGGGGTCGGCGTCGCGAGCGCGAAGTACCGGCTCGCCGACGTCGGCGCATGGCTGACCGCACGCGGCAAGGGCCTCGTCGTGCACGTCAACGGCCCGGCCGCCAAGGTCGACGGCAAGACCGGCGTGATCCCGCAGATGCGCGGCCACAACATCAAGGTCGTCCAGGACGGCGCCACGGTGCTGATCATCGATCTGGACACCGGTGTGGTCAGCCGGCTCGACCCGTCCCAGCTGGACATCGGGACGAGCCGCCCGCTCGGCAAGGGCATCCAGGTCCTCGCCGGGGCCGGGAAGGCGTACACGGTCGACTCGGTCAAGGGCGTCGTCCAGCAGATCGACCCGGTGGGCCTGACCCCGGTCGGCGCGTCCGCGACGCTGCCGCCGATCCTCGGGCAGGCCGGCATCGACGCCAGGGGCACCCTGTGGGTGCCGGTCTCGGGGAACGGGGAGGTCGCGGCGTTCAGGGACGGCCGTCTCCAGCCGCCCGTCCGCGCCGGGAAGCCGGGCGACGGCCTCGCGCTGACCATCGCGGCCGGGGACCCGGTCGTCACCAACTCCGCCGCCGCCACCGCGACCGTCGTCAAGCCGTCCGGGGCGCGGCTCACGGTGAGCCTGCCGACGACCGTCCGGCAGGCGGGACGCGGCGGGGTCCTCGCGCCCGCCGCCACCGACGGGAAGATCGTCCCGCTGCTGGTGCCCGGCACCGGGTCGCTGGTCACCGTCGACACCGACGCCGGGCGGTACTCCAGCACGCGGCTCGCGATGCCGGCGCACCGCTACCGGCCGCCGCAGGCGCTCGGCGCGAAGGTCTACATCCCGGACGAGACCGCCGGCGCCCTGCTCGTGTACGACTCGGCGGCCAACCGGTTCGAGAGCCCGGTCCCGGTGACCGGGCGGCCCGCCCGGCTGGACGTCTTCGTCCGCGACGGGATGCTCTGGGCGAACGACCCGTCCGGCCCCCACGCCGTCGTGATCGACCGGCAGGGCGGCGAGAAGGGCATCGACAAGTACACGGACCGGGTGCCGGGCGGCCCGAAGCGCCGCACCCTCCCGCTGCCCGGCGGCGAGGCCCCGCCGCCGCGCACGCGGCCGCCGTCCCGGCGGCCGAACCGGCCCGGCCCCGGGGAGCCGCCGAGCGCACCGTCCAACGTGTCCGTCACGCCCGGCTCGGGCACGATGCGGATCGACTTCCAGCCCTCGCAGGGCGACGGCGTCCTCGGCTACGTGCTGAAGGACGTCCCGTCCGGCATGACCGTGAGCCCGTCCGCGATCCGGCCCGGCGCGGGGCCCTTCACGTTCACCGTCCGGGGCGGCGACTGCGGGCGCGAGTACCGGTTCCGCGTCGCCGTCCGCTACCGGGACGCCGCCGGCCGGACGCGCGAGCAGGTGTCGGCCGCCGGCGATCCCGTCCGGCCGTGCGTGGCGCCGGGCGCGCCGACCGGCCTCACGGCGCAGGCCACCGCGTCCGGGACCAGGGTCGCGTGGGCGCCGCCGCCCGGCGCGGGCGCGGTCACCTACCGGCTCGCCTACAGCGGCCCGGTCAGCGGCACCGCGATGGGATCGCGCACGTCGGTGACGCTCGGCAACGTGTGGACGAACGGGGCCTACACCTTCACCCTCACGGCCGCGAACGACGCCGGCGCAGGCTCGGCGACCACCCTCGACACCACGCTGACCGGCCCCACGCGCAACTACGCCGTCCAGAGCAACGGCAAGTCCAACGCCTACATCCGGGCGACGCCCGACGGCAACAACGGCGCGATCGTCGCCACCATGTACGACAACAACGGCGAGATGGTCGCCGTCCACTGCAAGGAGAAGGGCGCCTACTACCGGCACCCGCGGGACTCCAGCCTCGCCGGCGACATGTACACCAAGATCACCTGGCGGGGGAAGACCGGCTACGTCCTCGGCTACCTGATCAGCACGCCGGGCGGCTGGACGAGCTACGCCGGCCCCACCGTCTGGAGATGCAAGTAGCCGGTCAGTGCCGCTTCGGCTTCTTCCCCGGCTTCCTCCCCGGGGGCTTGCCCGAGCGGATGCACGCGGGCGCCGACCACGACACGTCCGGCGCCCGGCCCTGGTTGAGGCGCAGCACCGCGCCGACCTTGAAGCAGTAGGCCGTCTCCGGCCGCAGGCCCGGCAGGGTCGCCGAACGCGACCCGGCCCCGACCGTCACGATGGGTTGCGAACCGGCGGGCTGCCGCTGGACGAGCAGCGGCAGTCCCCGCGCGGCGGGCGGCAGCGCCCAGGTGAGCGCGGCCGTCCCGCCGGCCTGGCGGACGGCGAGCCGGCGCGGGCGCGCCGCGGCGAGCTGCGCGGCCGTCACGGGCTGCGGCGCCTGCGTGACCTGGCCCTGCGGGGCGGTCGGGGCCGGCGAGCCGCCGGCCCGCTTCCCCGGATCGCCGCCGCCCGCCAGCGCGAGGGCCCCGATGCCGAGCACCAGCCCGCCGACGAGCGCGACGCCGGCCGCGACGATCAGCCCCCGGCGCGGCCCGTCCTGCGGCCGGCCGGGGAGAGGTCCGGGCGGGCTCGGGTGCGGTGTCATCGGACCCGTCACGCCGGGTGCGCCGCCCGCGGCGAAGCCGCCCGTGGGAGAGCCGTTCGTGGTGGAGCCGCTCGCCCGCGGGTCGCTGGTGGTGGGCGCCCACTCCGGGACGAGCGGCGGCCCCGGCAGGCCGGGCGCCGGGCCCGGTGTCACCGCGCCGCCGCTGTACGCCACGTCCGTGACCGGCAGGCCGAGTTCCGCCTGCGCCCGCTGAAGCGCCTGCGCGAACTCCACGGCGGTCGTGTAACGCTGCTCGGGCGTCTTGGCCATCGCGCGCCCGATGACGTCCGCGACCGGCTTCGGCACGTCCGGCCGGGGGATCGGCGGCGGCGGGTCGTGCAGGATCCGCAGCATCAGCAGCGCGATGCCCTCACCGGGCGGGCCCTTGAACGCCGGCTGCCCGGCGAGCAACTGGTAGAGCGTCGAGCCGAGCGAGTAGATATCGGCGCCGATGCCGGGCGGCCGGCCCTCCAGCACCTCGGGCGCCGCGTGGTGCGGGGTGAACGCCTGGGTGTGCGTGGCGTCGAAGGAGTCGACCAGGCGGGCGATGCCGAAGTCGGCGAGCGCGGGCTCCCCGTACCGCGACAGCAGCACGTTCTGCGGCTTGACGTCCCGGTGCAGGACGTCGGTCTCGTGCGTGGCGGCGAGCGCGCCCGCCGTCTTCACCCCGATCCGCAGCACGTCCGCGACCGGCAGCGGCCCCTCCTTCGCGAGCCGGTCGGTGAGCGCGCCGTGCTCGAAGTACTCCATGGCGATGTAGGGACGGCCGGCGCGGGTGGTGCCGGTGTCCAGCACGGTCACGATGTTGGGATGCCCGGAGAGCCGTCCGGTGATCTTGCATTCGCGCTGGAAGCGGCGCATCGCCGCGGCGTCCACCGTGCCGACCGACAGGACCTTGAGCGCGACCGTCCGGTCGAGGCGCTCCTGGTGCGCGCGGTAGACGACGCTGAAGCCGCCCTCGCCGATCTGCTCCAGCACCCGGTAGCCCGGGACGTCCTCGGTCATGGGTCCGGGGATGCCTTTCCTCACTCGTCTCGCCCGGGGTGCGGCGGGGCGCGAACGTCCGGCGCCGCGCGGCGCGGGACCGTTCCCCGGAAGGTCAACAGCGTAGTACGGGGACGAATCAGGCGTGACCTCTCGCGCCGACCCGCGGGCTCCCGCCCCCGGCCAAGTGACATATACGGAAATGCAATGACATTTCTATTCGGCTGGTTAATCGTTGTCCCAAGTCCGGCCGGCGGCGGACCGCCGCGCCCTACCCTCGGGTTCCGCGACGATGGAACGGCCCAGAGGGAGTGGCCCCCCGTGACCGACGATGTCCTGACGAAGGCGCGGCCGGAAACGCCGCCGACCGATTCGGCTTATGCGGACCTTGTCCGAATGGCGTATTTTGTTCTGCCGGGCCGGGGGAAGCGCGTCCACCGGCTGGCGATCGCCCGCCGGATCGTGGACGGCACCGCGCGCGGCACCCGCGACCGCTCCGCCGCCGGGCGCGCCCGGCGGCGGACCCGCGTGCTGCGCCGGGCGCTGCGCCCCTCCCGCCGGCTCCAGATCGGCCTCGGCCCCTGGCTGCGCGCACTGCCCGCGCAGCTGCCCGACCCCGCGCTCACCACGGTGCTGTCCCGGCTCGCCCCGCACGTCCGCGCCGCCTACGTGCTCGGCCGCATCGAGGGGCTGCCCCGCTATGAGATCCGCGACCAGCTGATCGAGCTCGGGGTGCGCGCCCCGTGGTCGGCGATCCGCGCCGCCGAGGCCGTCCAGGTGCCCGCGCCGCGCGGCGCCGACCGGTTCGGGCCGGAGACGCTGCGCCCCGTCCGCAACCGGTCGGTGCTGCCGCTCGCGGCCGTCGTCGTGCTGACCGGCGGGCTCGTCGCCGCGGTGGTCGCGACCGGGGGCGGCGGCCCGCGGGAGGCGTCCGCGCACTCCCTGCGGCTGGTCTCGGCCGCCCCGGACGCCTGGACGCGCGGCGCCCGCACTCTCGACGCCTGGCCCGCGCGCGGCGACCTCGCCGGCGACCGGGCGTTCACCCGCCGCGCCGCCGGCGCCTGGTCGGCCGCGACCGGGGACCGGCGCGCCGCGCGGGGCACCGCCCGGCTCCTCTACGCGGGCCGCCTCGACGGGACGCCCCTCGCCGTCATGCGGAGCGGCGGCCTGCTGGCCCGCTACACGCCCGGCCGGCTGGACGTCGCCGCCGCCGGCACCGACCCGTCCGCCCCGATCGCCCTCGGCGGCGGACGCTACCTCCTCGCCCCCTGGGACACCGGGCCCGAGACCCTCACCGGCCGGCCGCTCGCCGTGTCCGGCGGGGTGACCGCGCCCGCCCGCGCCCGCACCGGATGCGGCCGGGGCCCGCTGTTCCACCTCGGCTCCCGGACGTTCGGCGACCTCGGCGGGCCGCGCGCCACCGCCCTCGCCTACCGGCTGCCCGAGGACCGCCCGGACGGCACCGGGCGGCCGGCTCGCCTCGGGCCGCGGGGCCGCGGGATCTGGGACCGGCTGGCCTGCGCGGCGGCCGATCCGGCGAAGCCGGTGTCGGAGGCGACGGCGTCCGGCTTCTGGTCCGGGGAGCTGCCGTACGGCGGGACGTCCGCCGAGTGGGTCTGCACCCGCCTGACCTACGCCGCCGGCGGCACCGGCGCCCAGGCGGCGCTCCTCGGCGGGGAGGTCCGGCCGACCGGCGCCTGCGACCCCGGCCGCCCGGTCAGCGGGACCTGGTGGCGCGCCCCGTCCGGCCGCTGGTACTACTTGGCGGCGGCCGGACACGGCCGCGTCCCGCACGCGGCCGGCCTCCGCCGCTCGACGAGCTGGAACGGCCTGCTCGTCGGCACCGGCACCCCGCAGGCACCGGTCACCCTGACCGCCCGCTGACCGGAACCCGCGTCAGCGAACGCTTACCCGAATGGTGCACACTGGGGGAGACCGAACAAGATTCAGGGAGTCGCAGATGGGCAAGGGGCCGCTGTCCGGAGTACGGGTGATCGAGCTGGCCGGGATCGGGCCGGGCCCGTTCGCCGCGATGCTGCTGGCCGACCTCGGCGCCGACGTGATCCGCGTCGACCGCGCCTCCGCCGTCCGGGACGGCGAGCGGACCGGCGGCACCGACTTCACCAACCGGGGCAAGCGGTCGATCGCCATCGACCTGAAGAACGAGCGGGGCCGCGAGGTCGTGCTCCGCCTGGTGGACAGGTCCGACGTCCTCCTCGAAGGGTTCCGGCCCGGCGTCACCGAACGCCTCGGCATCGGCCCGGACGACTGCCTCGCCCGCAACCCGCGCCTGGTCTACGGCCGGATGACCGGCTGGGGGCAGCAGGGCCCGCTCTCCCACACCGCCGGCCACGACGTCGGCTACATCGCCGTCACCGGCGCCCTGCACGCGATCGGCCGCGCCGGCGGCCCGCCGCAGGTCCCGATGAACCTCCTCGGCGACTTCGCCGGCGGCAGCATGTACCTGATCGTCGGGGTCCTGTCCGCCCTCCTCGAAGCCAGGACGAGCGGACGCGGCCAGGTCGTCGACGCCGCCATCGTGGACGGCACCGCGCACCTGTCGACCTTCATCCACGCCTTCCTCGCGGGCGGGCTCTGGGAGGACCGCCGCGGCGTCAACATGCTCGACACCGGCGCCCCCTGGTACGACGTCTACGAGACCTCCGACGGCCGCCACATGGCCGTCGGCGCCATCGAGTCCCAGTTCTACGCCGAGTTCCTCCGCCTCCTCGGCCTCGACGGCGAGGACCTCCCGCACCAGCACGACCGCGCCGGCTGGCCGGCCCTCCGCGAGCGCTTCGCCGCGGTCTTCCGCACGAAGACCCGTGACGAATGGGCGGAGATCTTCGTCCCGAGCGACGCCTGCGTGGCCCCCGTCCTGTCCCTGACCGAGGCCGCCGAGCACCCCTACAACACGGCCCGCGACGTCTTCCCCGACCTCGCGGGCCATCGCCAGCCCGCCCCGGCGCCCCGCTTCTCGCGCACCGCCACCGCGACCGACGGCGTCCCCGCCCTTCCCGGCGGCCAGACCCGCGCCGTCCTGGACGACCTGGGCTTCGACGACGCCGAGACCCTCCTGAAGGAGGGCGCCGTAGCCCAGGCATGAGCCCCAGGGCGCCCGGCGGACCCCGCTGGGCGCCGCTTTTCCCGGGGTCAGCCGGTCGCGTCCGCCACGGCCCGCGCCCAGAGCCCGAGGGCGTCGTCGATCTGCTCCCCGGTGACGATCAGCGGCGGGATCATCCGGACGACGTTGCCGTACGCTCCGCAGGTCAGCAGCAGGAGCCCGTGTTCGACCGCCGCCTTGTGCGCCCGCTGCGCGGTGGCGGCGTCCGGCTCCCCGTCCGGCGTGGTGAACTCGCTGGCCTGCATCAGCCCGAGCCCGCGCACGTCGCCGATCCCCGGATGGTCGGCGGCGACCTTGCGGAGCCCGTCGTGCAGCCGCGCGCCCTGCCGGGCGGCGTTGCCGACGAGGTCCTCCTCGGCGATGACCTGGAGCGTGGCGAGCGCGGCGGCGCACGCGACCGCGTTACCCCCGTACGTGCCGCCCTGCGAGCCCGGCCGGGCCTTCTCCATCAGCGCGGTGGGCGCCGCGATCGCCGACAGCGGGAACCCGCTGGCCAGCCCCTTCGCCGTGATCAGGACGTCCGGGCGCACGGCCGCGTGCTCGTGCCCCCAGAACCGGCCGGTCCGCCCGAACCCGGTCTGCACCTCGTCTGCGATCAGCAGGATGCCGTGCCGGTCGGCGCGTTCGCGCAGCCCCTCCAGGAACGCGGGGGGCGCCGGGATGTAGCCGCCCTCGCCGAGGACGGGCTCGACGACGAACGCGGCCGTGTCGGACGCCGGGCTCGCGGTGACCAGCAGGTAGTCCAGCTCGCGCAGCGCGAACCGGGTCGCCTCCTCCTCGTCCCACCCGTACCGGTAGGACTGCGGGAACGGTGCGATGGCGGCGCCGGGCATCAGCGGGCCGATGCCCGCGCGGAACTTCGTGCCCGCCGTGGTGAGCGCGGCGGCGCCCATCGTCCGGCCGTGGAACGAGCCGTGGAAGACGACGATGTTCTGCCGCCCGGTCGCGTGCCGGGCGAGCCGGATGGACGCCTCGACGGCCTCGCTGCCGCTGTTGAGGAAGAACAGCGAGTCCAGGCCGTCCGGCAGCACCTCGCCGAGCGCGTCGACCAGCCGCAGCAGCGGCTCGTGCATGACGGTCGTGTACTGCCCGTGGATCAGCGTGCCTACCTGCTCCCGCGCCGCCTCCACCACCCGCGGGTGGCAGTGGCCGGTGCCCGTGACCCCGATGCCCGCGGTGAAGTCCAGGTGCCGGCGGCCGTCGGTGCCGTAGAGGTACACGCCCTCGCCGCGGGCGGCCAGGACGGGGGTGGCCTGCTTGAGCAGGGGTGAGAGCGTAGCCATGCGTCCTCCGGTAGATTGTCGACAATCTGCAATCTAAGTGTCCGGTGGCCGGGTGTCCAGGGGCGTTCCCGCTACGGCTGCGAGGTGCGGAGCCGCTGGATGGAGTCGGTCATGTGCTCCTCGATGAGCGCCAGCAGCCGCTCCTCCTCGCCGTCGCCGATCGCGTCGACGAGCCGGCGGTGCTCCTCCACGAGGTCGGACGGCTCGGGATAGGTGTCCTGCAGCGCGTTCAGGCACATGCGCGTCTCCACCAGCAGGGTGTGCGCCATCCGCTCCAGCCGGGGGCTGCCGGACGAGCTGACCAGCACCTCGTGGAACGCCTGGTCGGCGTCGCTCATCGCGACCCGGTCGCGCTGCCGCGCCGCACCCACCAGCGCTTCGAGGGCCTCGGTGAGCCGGGCGACCGCCTCACCGCGGTTCCGCGCCATGATCAGCCGGCACGCCTCCCGTTCGATCGCGAGCCGGGCGAGGTAGACGTCCTCGACGTCCCCCTCGTCCAGCGTGATCACGAACAGCCCGCGGTGCGGCTCGCTGACCAGCAGCCCCTCCTGGACGAGCCGCTGCATCGCCTCGCGCAGCGGCCCGCGGCTGATGCCGAGGCGCCCGGCCAGCTCGGCCTCGCCGAGCTGCGCGCCGGGCTCCAGCGACCCGTACATGATCGCCGAACGCAGCTCGTCCGAGACGAGCTCGACGGTCGACTTGCGGGGGACAGGTTCCAGCTCACCCAATCGGCCCATGCCGCAGGCCCCTTTCCTCATAGCTTCCAGGTATGCCGTCCCAGCCCGGTGATACCGGCGGAGACGGTGGCGGGCACGGCGAACAGCCGGCCCAGCCCGGTGCGCGGAGGGAGCCCCCCGGGGCCGGACGCGAGCCGCAGCCCCTCCCACACGCTCACCTGGTTGGCGGTCAGCACGGGCTTGCCGACCAGCGCCTCGAGTTCGTCGAGCCAGGCCACGGTGTGCAGCGCGGTGTCGGGCACCAGCACCGCCTCGGCGTCCGGATGGTCGTTGGCCGCGACGAAGGCGAGCACCTCGTCACGTCCGAGGGTGCCGACCTCGGCGGCGGTGACGATGCCCCGGCAGGACAGTGCCACCACCTCGACGCCGGCGTGGCCGAGGAAGCCGGCGAACTGCGCGGCGACGTCGGCCGGATAGGTCGCGGCGACCGCGACCCTGGTCACGCCGAGCTCCTGCGCCGCGTGCACGAACGCGAACGACGTGCTGGACGCGGGCACGCCCGTGATCTCCTGGACGTCCGCGACCTGCCGCGCGGCGCCCTCCCAGCCGAACACGAAGCTTCCGCTCGTGCAGGCCCAGACGGCGGCTTTGACGCCCATGGCGCGCAGCGCGCGCGCACCCTCGCCGAGGACGTCCGGGCCGCCGATGTCCAGCAGCGCGTCGACGCGGTGGGCGTCCTCGCGCATGAGCGTGTGCACGACCGGCAGGCTGACCTCGCCGAGGGCGCGCTCGATGGCGGGGTAGTCGTCCTCGGCGCTGTAGCCCGGGTACAGGAACCCGGCGCTCACCATGTTCGGCCGCATGTTGCGGGCGATCATACCTTCGCGGATCATGGACGCCGCTCCCTTCAAGCCGCCGTGGACGGGGCGAATTCCACCAGCGACTGCCCGGGACCGGCCGCGGTACGGCCCATCGCGCGCAGCGCCGAGCACATCGTCACCTGGTTGGCGGTGAGCACCGGCTTGCAGATCATCTGTTCCAGCGGCGCGATGATGTCGTACGTCGGCACGTTCGTGCAGCTGATGAACACGGCCTCGGCCTCGGGGACGTCCACCGTGGACACCGCCGCCACGATCTCGCCGTAGCCGACCTTCCAGATGTGGCTGAGCAGCCCCAGCCCGACCGACGACACGACCTCGATGCCGTACTCGCCGAGGAACGACAGGAGCCGGTCGGTGACCGCGTCGATGTAGGGGGTGACGACCGCGATGCGCGAGACGTTGAGCAGCCGGAGCGACTCCACGAGCGCGCCCGAGGTCGTCGTGGACACCGGTGCGCCGGCCGACAGCATCGACCGGTGCAGCTCCAGCTCGCCCGCCTTGCCGCGGATGAAGCTGCCGGACGCGCACGCGTAGGCGACCGCGAGCGGCTCGGGTGCGAGGACGTCCCGGGTCGCCTGCCGGACGATCGACTGGTCGGACAGCGCGGCGGCCATCTCGACGGTGACCGGGACGGGGACGTACGGGAGCCGGGTCATGAACAGTGACACGTCGTCGGGCGTCCACCGCCACAGTTCGCGGTCGAGGGCGAAGTCGAACGGCGCGACCACCCCGATACCGTGCTGGGCCAGGAGTTCGGGGCCGACGACCAGCGTGGGGTCGAATGCCATCTGGGTGCCCGCCGCTCTAGGACTCGGCGCGGCTGTAGACGAGGCGCTCGCCGATACCGCCGGAGCGCCAGACGTCGTTGCAGGCCTCGGCCATCCGGTCGAGCCCGTCGACGATCGTCGCGTACACGTTGCCGGGGACCCAGCCGACGTCCCCGTTCAGCAGCAGGTTGTTGCGGCCGTAGAAGATGGCGAGGTCGATGACGCCGGGCAGCGCGTGGATGTTCTTCTCCTCCTTGAACTTCCGGTCGAGCATCCCGCCGGGGAAGGAGAAGTAGACGACGTCGCCCGGGATGGGGGTGACGGTGGGGTTCTCCAGGCCGACCTCTTCCTCGGAGAACCGTTCGACCATCGTGTACACCTCGTTGCGGGCGTACTTGGCGTGGTACGCCTCGCCGCCGAGGGGCAGGGCGCGCCATACCGCCTCGCAGGTCCGCGGGGCGTCCTTCTCCAGTAGCTCCGCGACGCATGAGACGCCGCGACGTTCCAGAGTGATGGTCATGAGCTTGGGCATGCTGGGCCTCCCCGCGACAGGGGTGGGCGAGAGCGTCGCCACCCGAAGGACTCTTTCCGTTAGAGCGCTCTGGGATCCGTCCTGGCCCTGCTGGGCAGCGGTTGCGACGGTCTTGCAGCACACGTGGTCAGGGCGGTGAACCCGGGGTCGCGGGGCACCGCGCTGATTGTTGACAATCCTACGAACGCTTCCTAGCGTGTCAATGCCTCTCCGAGGTGCCTTCACCTAACTCCGCACACCCCGGAAGTGACGCCGATGGAGCCTGTCCAGCACGGACCCGGTGGGTCCCCTGACGTGGTGGTACTCGTCGGGGACGTCCATCCGCGCGGCATGGCGGAGGCGGAGCGGCTCGCGCGTGTCCGGTACGTGCGGGAGACGGAGCTGGCGGAGGCCCTTCCCGGTGCCGACGCGGTCTTCATGTGGGACTTCCTGTCGGACGCGCTGGCGGGCGCGTGGCCGCCGGGCGGGGGCCCGGACTGGGTGCACATCGCGAGCGCCGGCGTCGACCGCCTGCTGTTCCCCGCCCTGGTCGAGGGTGACACCATCGTCACCAACTCGCGAGGGATCTTCGACGAGCCGATCGCCGAGTACGTCCTCGGGCTCGTGCTGGCGTTCGCCAAGGACCTGCACACCACCCTCCGGCTGCAGGGCGAGCGCCGCTGGCGGCACCGCGAGACCGAGCGGATCACCGGCGCCCGCGCGCTCGTCATCGGCACCGGGCCGATCGGCCGCGCCATCGGCCGCCGCCTCGGCGCGGCCGGGCTCGCCGTCGCCGGCGCCGGCCGCACCGCCCGCGATGTCGACCCCGACCTCGGCACCGTCCATCCGGTGGAACGGCTGGACGAGGCGCTCGCCGAGGCCGACTACGTGGTGCTCGCCGCGCCGCTGACCCCGCAGACCCGCGGCATGATCGACGCCGCCGCGCTGGCGCGGATGCGGCCGTCCGCGCGGCTCATCAACGTGGGGCGCGGTGCGCTGGTGTGCGAGCCCGACCTCGTCAAGGCGCTCCACGACGGCCGGATCGCGGGCGCCGCGCTCGACGTCTTCGAGGACGAGCCGCTCCCGGCGTCCTCGCCGCTGTGGGAGATGCCGAACGTCGTCGTCTCCCCGCACATGTCCGGCGACGTGATCGGCTGGCGGGACGAGCTCGTCCGGCTGTTCACCGACAACCTCGGCCGTTACGTGTCCGGCCGCCCGCTGCGCAACGTCGTGGACAAGCGGCTCGGCTATGTCGGATCGACCATGGACAAGAGGAGGCGGTCATGAGCGACGCGGCCGACCTGACCGCGACCGAACTGCTGGCGGAGTACGGGGCCGGGGCGCTCTCCCCGGTCGAGGCCGCCGAGGCCGTCCTCGCCCGGATCGCGCGGGACGACCCGGGCATCAACGCGTTCTGCCTCGTCGACGAGGAGACGACGCTCGACATGGCGCGCGCCGCGGCCGACCGGTGGCGGCGCGGCGCGATGCTCGGCCCGCTGGACGGCGTGCCCGTCTCCATCAAGGACGTCCTGCTCACCCGCGGCTGGCCCACGCTGCGCGGCTCCACGACCACCGACCCGGCGGGCCCGTGGGACGAGGACGCGCCGGCGGTGGCGCGGCTCCGCGAGCAGGGCGCGGTGTTCGTCGGCAAGACGACCACGCCCGAGTTCGCGTGGAAGGGCGTCACCGACAGCCCGCTCACCAGCGTCACCCGCAACCCGTGGGACACCTCCCGCACGCCGGGCGGGTCGAGCGGCGGCGCGGCGGCGGCCGTCGCGGCGGGCATGGCGCCGCTCGCGCTCGGCACCGACGGCGGCGGCTCGGTGCGCATCCCGGCCGCGTTCACCGGCACGTTCGCCCTCAAGCCGACGTACGGCCGCGTCCCGCACTACCCGGCGAGCCCGTTCGGCACGCTCGCGCACACCGGCCCGATGACCAACACGGTCGCGGATGCGGCGCTGCTGCTGGACGCGGTGTGCGGCGTCGACGGCCGGGACTGGTCGTCGCTGCCGCCGCCGGACGTCCCGTTCACCGGCGGCGGGCCGGACGAGCTGACCGGCCTGCGCGTCGCGTTCAGCCCCGACCTCGGGTTCGCGGAGGTCGATCCGCAGGTCGCGGCGTCCGTGGCGGCCGCCGCCGAGGTGTTCACCGAACTGGGCGCGAAGGTCGAGCAGGTCGATCCGGGGCTCGGCGGCGACCCCGTCGAGGAGTTCGAGATCCTCTGGTTCGCGGGTGCCGCCAAGGTCGTCGAGCACCTGTCCGCGCAGGCTCGGACGCGGCTCGACCCGGGCCTTCGGGAGATCTGCGAGCAGGGTGCGCGGTACTCGGCCGCCGACTACCTCGCCGCCACCGCCCGCCGCATGGAGCTGGGCCGCGTCATGGGCCTGTTCCACGAGCGGTACGACCTGCTGCTGACGCCGACGATGCCGATCGCCGCGTTCGAGGCCGGCCGGGAGGTCCCGGCGGGCTCGCCGTCCCCGCGCTGGACGAGCTGGACCCCGTTCACCTACCCGTTCAACATGACCCAGCAGCCCGCCGCGAGCCTGCCGTGCGGCTTCACCGCGGACGGGCTGCCCATCGGCCTGCAGGTCATCGGCGCCCGGCACGCCGACGCCCTGGTCATGACCGCCTGCGCCGCCTACGAGCAGGCGCGCCCGTGGCGTGGCCGGCGGCCGGAGCGGGGCGCCGGCGGGAGGCCCTGAGCAGCCGGGCCACTGCGTCTCGTCCCGCTTTCGCCCGCGCACGTGCTCACTGGGGCGGGCCTTCCGTCAGGCGGAGCGTGCTCGCCATCCGGGTGCCCTGGGGGATCGTCCACTCGACGCGGACGGTGTCGCCCGGATGATGTGACAGCATCAGCGTCGTGAGGGTGGACGGGCTGTCCACCACGCTGTCGCCGAAGGCGATGATCGCGGCGCCGACCGGGATGCCGGCGGCCTCGGCCGGGGTGCCGGGCACGATCTCGGCGACCAGCGCGCCGGGGGAGCGGCCGTTGGGGCGGACCTTCACGCCGAGCATGGCCGTGGGGCCGATGTGCACGGTCGAGGACGCCTCGCCGCGCTGGATCCGCCGGGCGATCTCCAGCGCCCGGTTGGACGGGATGGCGTAGCCGCGGTGGTACTTCGCCTCCTTCGTCCCCTTGGTGGGGAGCCCGGCGGACGCGGCGGTGTTGATGCCGATCACCTTCCCGGCGGTGTTCAGCAGCGGTCCGCCGGAGTCGCCCGGCTTGATCGGCGCGTTGGTCTCGATCAGCCCGGTGAGCCGCTCGGACGTGCCGGTGCTGTCGTCGCGGGCGGTGATGGACTGCTCCAGCGCGGTGACCTCGCCGGTGACGACGGCCGGCGTCCCGCCCCTGCCGCCCGCGTTGCCGACGGCGGTCACCGGGTCGCCGACCCCGGCCCCGGCCACGGACGCGAACGAGGCGGCCTTCAGCCCGGACGCGCCGGTCAACCGGATCACCGCGATGTCGCCCGCCCGGTCGTAGCCGACGACCTCCGCCGGATAGGTGCGGCGGTTGTCGGTGTCGGTGCCCCTGATCGTGGTGGCGCCCCTGATGACGTGGTTGTTGGTGAGCACGAACCCGGCCGCGGTGAGCACGATGCCCGTCCCGGCGGCGCGGGTTCCGTCGAGGGGCTGCTCGGTCTCGATGTTGACGACGCCGGGCCGGCGTCCGCTGGGCTTGGCGTGCCCGGTCGCGGGGGTCGTGACGGGCGGCGGGACGTTCTCGTGCCGGCCGCTGTCCGGCACCCGGCAGCCGGGGACGAGGAGGGCCGCCGGCATGGCCAGGAGCATCAGAATCGCGGCACGGGCGCCGCCAGGGCTCGCGCTCACCACGGCGCCTCCTCCCCCAGGGTCCTTCCATGATTCCCGATTCCCAGGGAATAGTCCGAGATGGGAGAAAGTGCCGGATCGGGAGGGGGCGCCGGGGTGCGCCGCGTCAGCGGGTGAAGTAGCGCCGGGGGTTCTCGATCAGCATCTGGTCGAGCTGCGCGCCGGTGACGCCGGGGCGTCCATGGCGCACTTGAGGAACGCGGCCTTGACGCCGGTTCCGGCGATGCCCTCGGTGAGGTCGCGGGTGAAGTGGGCGATCATCGGGTCGGGGCCGCCGTCCAGCATCGTGCCGGGGCCCCGGAAGTGGAACTGGAACGGAAGGTCGCTGTAGGGGCAGATGCCCGTCGCGGCGATGATGTTGAGCTCGGGGACCTGCTCGGCGATCCGCTGGATGCGCGGGATGTGGCGGCCGAGCCCCCACACGGCCGGGTCGGCGATCGTGGTGATGCCGCGGCTCTCCCTCCGCGCACCCCACGGATGCATACCGACCGGTCGGTTTCTGGCAAGCTGGGACGTGGAACGCACCCGCGTCAATGGGAGGTGCCCAGGTGACGGACACGGAATCGAGACCAGGGCCGGAGCCGATGGCGCCCGTCCGGCGGAGCGAGGTCGAGCGGCGCATCCTGGACGCCGCGCTCCGCCTGTTCGCCGAACGCGGCTTCGACGGGACGTCCGTGCAGGAGATCGTCGCGGCGGCCGAGGTCACCAAGGGCGCCCTGTACCACTACTTCGACTCCAAGCACGATCTCCTCTACGAGATCTACCACTCGCTGATCGCCCGGCAGCTCGCCGACCTCGGCGCGGTGCTCGCCCGCGGCCTGCCGCCGCGCGAGACGGTCCACGCGGTGCTGACCGGGCTGATCCGCAGCACGGCGGAGCACATCGACGAGGCGAAGGTCTTCTCCCGCGAGATGCACCGGCTGGACGACGCCCGGATGCGCTCGGTCCGCGCCGACCGCCGCCGCTACCACGTGATGTTCCGCGGCCTCATCGAGCAGGGCCTGCGGGACGGCGTGTTCAGCACCGCCACGCCCGCCGAGACCGTCACGCTCGTCGCACTCGGCATGGTGAACCAGATGCCGTCCTGGTACCGGCCGGACGGCCCGAAGACCGCCGGGCGGCTCGCGGACGAGGTCGCCGGCTTCGTCCTCGCCGCCCTCGGCTAGCGCCTCGCCTGCAGATGCAGGGCGGCGTCGCGGACGTCGCCGAGTTCGGCGTCCCAGTCGCCCGGCGGGGACAGCGGCATCAGCACGAACTTCGACAGCCCCGCCTCGACGAGCCGCTTGAGATGCGCCTCCAGACCGTCCAGGTCGGGGGCGACGTCGTTGAGCGGAGCGGGCCCGCTGACCCGCCGCCGGACACGGTCGAACCGGTCCCGGGCCTGCGCGGACAGCGGCCCGCGCCGGTAGGGGACGACGGCGCCGAAGTGCTCCTCCTCGATCTCGCGTCCCGCGCCCGCCGCCGCCTCCTGGACGGCGGCCCGCCCGCGTTCCCCCTCCGCCGGGGTGATGAAGGAGGCGAGCCACCCGTCCGCCAGCCGCCCGGTGCGGCGCAGCTCGGCCTCGGAGGTTCCGCCCATCCACACGTCGAACCCCCGCGCCGCCGGTTGCGGCAGGACGCGCAGCCCCTCGTAGCGGAACCGCGGCCCGTCGTGGGTGACCTCCTCCCCGGCCCAGAAGCGGCGCAGCAGCGGCAGCGCCTCCTCGAAGATCGCCGCCCGTTCCTCCCGCCGCACGCCGAACGCCTGCTGCTCGCCGGCGTGCCGCTGGCCGAGCCCGAACGCGGGCAGCAGCCGCCCGCCGCAGAGCACGTCGAGCGAGGCGAGCTGCCCGGCGAGGACGGCGGGGGAGCGGCCCGGCAGCGTCAGCACGGCGGTGCCGATCTTGATCCGGGAGGTCAGCGCCGCCGCGTAGGCGAGCGTGACCACCGGGTCGAGTGCGGGCCCGGTGACCCGTTCGGAGACCCACAGCGAGTCGAACCCCTCGCGTTCGAGCCCGAGCGCGAGGGCGGCCGGCGTCTGCGGGCCGAGCGGGGACGCGGTGGGGGCCATGCCGATGCGAACGATCACCTCTCGACCGTACGCGGCGTCAGTTCCGTGACGCAACCATGGAAGGAGGGGCGGCGATCACGGTGGCGTCAGAACGGGAAACGCTCGGCCGCGGCGACGACGGCACCGGTGACGGTCGCGACGGTGAGGGCCGACACCCCCGACAGCACCGCCCAGCGCCCGATCTGGTATCCGGCGGGGACGCGGCCCGAGCCCCGGCCGCGCACCGGCCAGGGGGCGCGCAAAGGCGCCGTCCCGGGCGGCTCCTGGGGCGCGTCGGTGAGCGGCCGGTCGGCGCCGGACGTCCCGGCGGGGCCGAGCCCGGTCACCCAGCCGAGCAGGTCGGCGACGTCCGCGGGGTCGGTGGTGAGGCCGGAGGCGAAGTAGCGCACCTGCGCGGCGACCTGGTCGAGCGTGCGGACGGTGTTGCCGAGCCCGACGTGTCCGAGCCATTCGCGCAGATCGGTGCCGTCGTCCAGGCAGCGGCCGATCTCCGTGCGGGTCAGCAGGTCGGTCTTGGTGACGACGACGGCGATGCGCTTCTGCCGCCCCTGGTCGGGACGGGAGCGCAGCGCGTTCAGCACCCGCTGCAGGGTGTCGGCGGGATCCTCCTCCGAGGACACGGCGGCGTGGTCGATGAACTCGCGTTCGTCCCCCGTCAGGGCGTGGCGGAGGTGGGGGAGCGCGAACGGGTCCACGATGAACAGCAGCGCCTCGCTGTGGTCCAGGTAGCGCAGGGACTCGACCTCCGTCGCGCCCGTGTAGTGCTCACCGGCGGGGTCGAACAGGTAGAGGATGCGGCGCGCGCGGCCGGGCAGCTCGACGTCCACCATGGTCGCCAGGGGGAGTTCCGGGCCGGTCTTGGCGAGACGTCCGCCGCGCTGGAATTCGCGGATCGCGCCCGCGTACGCCTGCGCGTGCCGCTGCTCGACGAACGTGAGCCGTCCCTGCACGGCGCGGGCCCGCGCGTGCAGGGCCCGTATGCCGAGGACCATGAACGTCGTCTTGCCGGCCGCCGGGCCGCCCACGAACGGCAGCGGCTCCACCCGGACGCGCCCGATCCGCTCCGGCAGCCGCCCACCGCAGTGCGGGCAGTACGCGGCCAGCCGGAAACGTCCGAGCGGGACGGTCGTCGGCAACCGCGCCCCGCACCGGCACACGTTCCGGAACGCGCCCCGCGAACCGGGCGTGAGCCGCCGGTGCCGGGCCCCGCATCCCGGGCATTCGTATTCGGGCAGGCCGATCCGCTCGTAACAGAACGGATGCGGGCAGGTCTGCAGAATCCGCCCGTACATCATGAAGCCGCGCTCCACCGCCGCGAGGGCGAGCACGCACGCCAGCCACGCGCCGAGCCCGACCGCCGCGACCAGCCCGTACAGGGCGGTCAGCGCGAGCACGAACACCGAGGCGGGCACGGCGGCGGCGGCGATCCCCGCGCACAGCGCCAGCCAGACCGGGAAGAGGAAGAACCCCCACGGGCCGCCGAGGAGGGTCCGGGTCAGGCGCAGCACGATGCTCCGGGCCGTCCGGTACACCTGCGGGACGACCGTGCGGCTGATCGTCCACCAGTCGCGCCACACCTGGCCGAGCAGGTAGTGCCGGTAGGCGACGTCCGGCGCGGCGACCGGCGACGGGCCGTCCAGGCTGGACGGCGCGAGCGTCCGGCACGCGTGCAGGTAGTAGACGCCGAGGGCCGCGGCCCCCGCGACGACCAGCGTCGCGGCGAACAGCACGGGGAACACGTACATGAACCCGAGCCACATGGCGCCCAGCCACACGGCCATCAGCAGCAGCACGATGATCGGATGCACGCGCTCACCTCCCCTCGCCGCCGGCCAGGAGGTCCTGGAGCACGACCCTCAGCTCGGGCCTGCCCGCCAGGTGCGCGTCGAGCTGCTTGGCCGCGAGCCAGCGTCCGGCCGCCGCCCGCGCCCACGCCTCCAGGGACGGTTCGCTGACGCCGCGTCTGCGCAGCCGCAGGACGACCTCGACGAGGTCGTTGCGCTGCTCGATCTCGCCGCCGCGCAGCGGGGCGCGGCCGGCGCGGGCGCGTCCGGGCAGCTCGGCGGTCCAGCGCTCGCCGAGCCGGGCGCGCAGGGGCGCGGGCACGGCCGCGAGCAGCTCCGCCCGGAACGCCGGGGGCGGCGGAGCAGCCGCCGGGCCGCGCCGGCGAACGCCTCGTCGGCGAGCTGCCGGGTGGCGGCCCCCGGGCTTGCGATCTCCTCCAGCGCCCGCGCCGCCCGCGCCGGGCCCCCGGTGATCGCCTTCCCGTACGCCTGGACGAGGGCGGCGTCGCGCCCGGCGCGCCCCTCCGGCATGATCGCGCGGACCCGCTCGGCGAGCCGCAGCGTCGCGGTGTCGGCGAGGTCCTTGCCGCCGGGGAAGGCGAGCCGCGTGAACGTGCGGGACAGCAGCTCCGCCAGGGCCGGGTGCGGCCCGTGGGCGTCCAGGAGGTCGGCGCATTCGCCGGCGGACGGCGGCGCCGCCCACACCTCGCGGAGCGCCCCGGCGATATCGGATGCGGTGTTGTAGGCGGCATCGGAGGCGGTGTCGGCGCCCTCCAGCCGCAGCAGCTCACCAGTCACGGCGATCCGCCGGCCCGGATGCCTCCGGCCGACCGACGCCAGCACGGGGACCGCGACGGCGGGGACGGCCCGCAGCCGCTCGGCATGCGCGTACAGCAGATCGCAGTTCGCGGGCGTGAGCACCGCGGGGTCCGTGGCGGGCCCGGCGATCACCCCGTCCAGCACCGCGTTCCGCAGCCCGGCGGGAGCATGCGCGTGTACGGCGAGCGCGAGGTCCAGGCCCATGGACGGGACGGCCGGCACGAGATCACGCCACACCCACTCGGGAATCCGTGCCCTGCGCCGTGCCAGCAGCGCCGCCGCCGCGCCCTCCTCCCCGGCCGTGACGGACGCGTCGCCCCGGCACAGCGCGAGCAGCGCGGCGGCGCCCTCCCGCGCGGGATCGTCCGGCGGCGCCAGCTCGCCGAGGGCGTCGAGGCCGCCGAGGTCGGCGGCGCGCCAGCAGTCCGCGACGGTCCGCGCGAAGCGGCTCGCCCGCCCGCCCGCCGGGCCCCGGTGCAGGTCGAACGCGGACGCGTGCGAGGCGTGGTGCTGCGCGGCGGCCCAGATCGCGGGCGTCGTGCCGACGAGGCGCTGCGCGGCGCCGTCCGGGTCGGCGGTGTAGGTGACGAACGACAGCCGCGCCGCCGCCTCGACCGGCAGCGAGTAGGACACGACCGCGATCCAGCGCGCGATCAGCTCGACGTCGTCGGCGACCAGCACGACGCGCCCGTGCCCCCGGCCGAGCACGCCCGCGACCGCGTCCACCAGCTGGGCGAGCAGCGCGTACGGGTCGCCCGGGCCGGACACGGCGAGCCACGCGGCGAGGGCCTCGGGATCGAGCGCGGCGCCCGGGGTCAGCTCGTCCAGCGGATCGAGGACGGACCGGGTCGCGGGCGAGGGCGTCCAGTGCGCGGCGTGCCAGAGCTCGGCGGGACGCAGCCCCTCCAGCTCTTCGGGCTCCGCCACCACCGCGTGCGCGAAGAAGTTGCCGTACCGGCCCGAATAGTCGCGGCCGAGATAGCGGCAGCGCAGCAGCAGCGGGCGCCCGTCCACCCGGTCGTACAGCAGCGAGACGGGGAACAGGGCCAGCTCGCGGTCGTCGGGCGACAGGGGCGCGTCCGGCGGCGGGCGATACGCCAGATACGGCGTCACCCCCGCCCGCACCCCGTCCGGCAGGCCGGGCGTCTCCGCGACGAACTGGAACCCGGCCCGGCCGGTCGGCCCGCGCCGCGCGGACGTGTAGTGCAGTTGCCAGGCCACTACCCACCTCCCGGGCGGACGCCGTCGAGCATCCCGAACCGGTACAGCAGCCACAGCAGCGGATCCTCCGCCCGGTACGGGCGGACGCCGCCCGCGCCGACGCGTCCCCGGTCCGGGACGCCGCCGAGCGCCGACAGCCCGAACAGCGCGTGGTCGGCGTACTGCTGGCCGAGATAGGTGTCGAGCTGCCCGGCCTGCCAGTCGTGCAGCAGCGCCCGGACCTGCTCGTCCACCGCGTCCCTGTCGTCCAGGTCGAGGACGCCCCGCCCGGACCGCGACCGGTGCAGCGCCGACTGCCGCAGCAGCGCCGGCCGCAGCACATCGATCTTGGTGAGCGCGACCGCGACCGGCACCGGCAGCGGCTCGCCCGGCCGGGTGCCGTGCCGCTGCCGCAGCGCCTCCGTCACCCGCGCGATCACGTTCAGCGGCTCGCTGTCCGGATCATCGCCGGCGGCGCGCGGCCCGGGGACGGCGTCGCGCACGCCCGCCCGCGCGCCGGGCAGCTCCAGCGGATCGACCAGGAAGACGATCGCGTCGGCGGCCTCCAGGTACCGCAGGTGCAGGTCGGTGACCTCCCTGCTGCGCAGGTCCTCGCCCGCCGTGTCGAACAGCACCAGGGCCAGCGAGTCGTTGCGCGGACGCGAGAAACGCCCCCGGCGCGTCCGCGTGAGCAGGTACACCAGCGGCTCGCGCGGCCCGGTGGCGGCGCTGGCCGTCGTCGGCAGCAGCCGCCGCTCCTCCAGCAGCGGACGCGCGAAGTCGCGCTTGTACCGCTCGATCGTCCGGTCGTCGCACGCCACGAGCGAGGCGTCCAGCTCCGTCCCGACCCGGTTCATCAGCTCGTGCAGCAGGACGGCGATGTAGGTGCTCTTCCCGGCGTTCTTCGCCCCCACCAGCGCGACGATGCGGCCCGGCGAGTCGCAGTAGGCGGACGGCAGCGGGTTGTGGCAGTGCGGGCAGGCCCGGTTGCCGGTCGGCAGCCCGCAGCCGGGGCAGTCCGCGCGTCCCCTGCGGCCGGGCGCGGCGAACACCGGCGGCAGCGACGCGCCCGCCGTCGACCCGGTGTACTCGGCCAGCTCCCTGTCGAGGACCGGGGCGCAGCCCTGCCGCCGCCCCGCCTGCCCCCGGCACCGGAACAGGATCCGCTGCGGCGCCACCGGCGCGAAGCAGTAGGGGCAGGTGATCTCCCGCCTGGACGGCACCCCGGGAATCCCCACGCGGGCCAGTGGTCGCGTCATCATGTGACCTGAAGTCGGCGGACAGGGGGATCGCTCAGCTCGACGCCGTCGTCGTCGGCGAAACAGCGGAGCCAGTACGGCCCGGACGCGTCCGGCACCGCCAAGGACAGCTCGCCCGGCACCGGCACCTGCTCCCACTCCCCGAGCGTGTCGCCGTCGGCGGCGCGGTGCGGCATGACCCGCCCGGCGCGCAGCACCAGCGACAGCCGCGCCACCCGCAGCGGACGGGACGAGCTGAGCCGGATCGTCAGATACCTCCGCCACGGCGGCCCCGACCGCAGCACGTCGTAGCGGACGATGGTGCGCGCCGCGACCCCGGCGGTCACCGGCGGCCCGGTCACCCGCGCGCCGCCCACCGTCCCGGCCGCCGCGACCGACAGTTCGACGGGCTCGTCCTCGGGGACCGGCAGGCGGATGCCGCCCTGCGTGTCGTAGGCGGCGCGGGTGACCGTCCGGGCGGAGCGGACCGGGGGGTGCGCGACCCCGATCCGGTAGACCAGATCGACCTCGGTGACGTCCTGCGGCCAGTCGAACCCGATGTGCACGTACGCGCCGCGGCGCTCGGCGACCAGCCCGCGCGGCGGCGGCAGGTTCACATGCCGGTGGTACGCGCCGATCGCGGCGGTGCCCTCCGCCACCGTCACCGCGAGCAGCCACCCGCCGGCCTCCGGCCGGACGGCCAGCCCGCCGCCGGCCGGCGTGCACGCCAGCCGCCGCGTCCGCGCCCGCACCTCCTCCAGCGGGACGAGCGCGCTGCGCGGCCACGGCGGCGGCCCGTCCGACAGCACCAGCTCGACCGCCCCGTTCGCGGGCCGGTCGAAGCGCGTCCGCACGAGCCCCGGATCGGACGGGTCGGTCTCGGCGCTCAGCTCGAACACCGGTTCCGGCGGGGCGCTCGGCGTCACCGACGCCCGCACCCCGTCCGTCATGACCTCGCGCCCGGACGCGTCGAGGTAGACGGCGCGGATCAGGTAGTGATGGGTGCGCCCGTTGGGGACCCGTTCCCGGAATCCGTCGCGTCCGCCCGGAACGGTCCGGCCGTCCCGCAGGACGACGACCCGCGCCGCCTCCGCCGGGCACCGCCACCGCCCGGTGACCTGCCCGTCCCCGGCGATCAGCGCGACATCGCCGGGCTCGGGCCGCACCACGACGGGCCCCACCACGGCCGGCGCCGCCACACCCTCGCCCCGGACCGCGAACACCCCGTAGAACAGGGGCGTGTTGACGGGCGGCCGCTCGTCCAGCGCCCCGCCGACGACGTCCCCGTCCCGGGCGTCCCGCGGCGCCCGCCCGGCCCGCCGCACGACGTGGTAGCCGATGTCGCCCGCCGTGGACGGCGACCGCTCCCACGACAGCCGCACGGCGCCGCGGTCGACGTCGGCGCGGGCGGCGGGGACGGGGCGCGGCGGAAGCCGGCGCTGGTGGTTGCGGGCGCCGGGCAGGTCGCGGACGAGCCGGAGGGCGTCGGACAGGAGCCGATGGGCGCGGTCCGGGTCGGGTTCGGCGGTGGCGACCTCGCGCAGCCGGAGGGCGGTGTCGAGGCGGTGGCGGGCCTCGGCGGCGAGGACCTCCTCCTCGGGCGGATCACCCTGCGGGGACGGGTGCGGGATCCGCGCGGCGTCGGCGAGTTCGGCGGCGGCGTACACCTCGCCCGCGTCCAGCAGCGCGCGCAGCCGCCCCGGGAGGCCGCCGCCCGGCCCGGTCTCGCGGACGATCGCGAACACCAGGCGGCGCGCGTCGGCCCGGTCGATGCCGAGGTCCTCGACCGCGTGCCGGAGCAGGGCCCGCTCGGACGCCCGCTGCCGCAGCCGCTCCCGGAGCCGGTCCACCACGTCGAACAGCAGCAGGGCGTGCGGATCGGCGTCCGAGCGGAGCGCGGCGAGGACGGTGTCGGCGTGGGTGGTGCTGGTGTCGCGGCTGCGGCGCGCCCAGCCGGCCCCGGCCGCCGCCACGGCCTCGTCGTCGAGACGCAGGGCCCCGCCGGGCGCGGCGAAGCCGTCCAGCAGGCGGATCGGGCCGGTCAGCCGCGGCCCGAACAGGAAGTCGGCGAGGTGGCGTTTGCCGAGGACGTCCAGCGACTCGCGCACCTTCCGGTACGCGGGGTAGGGCGCGGCGGACGGCAGCGGGTCCGGTTCGCGGATCTCGATGCCGTCGGCGGCGGCCAGCTCCGCCAGTTCGGCGCGGGTCACGCCGCCGGCGCGGGCGATGCCCTCGACCTCGGCGGGCGCCGCCATCCGCAGCGTCCCGGCCGCGTCGGCGAGGCGGGCGCGGGCCTGCGCGAGGCGCCGCTGCGCCTGCTCCCGGCCGCCGCGCAGCCGTGCCTCCAGCGGGCGCGGGTCGCCGCGCTCGGCGGCGGCGAACAGCGGGGCCAGCTCCCGGTGCTCGGCCTCCAGCCGGTCGATCAGCTTGCGGTACTTCAGCTGCCCGCGGGCCCGCCGCCAGCACTGCCGGACCTGCTTCACCCGCGCCGCGACGTCCGCCGCCGCCGGGCCGTCCAGCGCGTACCGGACGCGCAGGTCCTCGGGAGGCTGGTCGCCCGCCGCCCGCGCGGGCTCCAGCACCTCCCGCCGGTAGTCGTCGTCGAACGCCACGGGCGCCTCCCGCAAGCCGGCGGCCGCTCAGCTCACCTGGACCCGGGAGAGCGCCTTGCGGGAGCGCTCGACCTCCTCCTCGGACATCCCGCCCACGTCCACCTTCAGCTCCAGCTTCTCGCCGGTCTCCTTCTCCACGGCCGTGACGTTCAGCAGCCCGGACGCGTCGAGCTCGAAGGTGACGCCGATCGGCCAGCCCGCCTTCTTGCCCGGCGGGACCCGGATCTCCCCGGTCGCGATCTCGGTGTTGTCGATCAGGTCGGCGGACTCCACGACGCCGGCCTGCTCCATCACCCGGATGTCGGCGGAGGTCTGGTCGTCGTAGACGGTGAAGAAGTCCTCGGTCTTGGCGGCGGGCAGCTCGTCGTTGGCGTGCACGAGGTGCGCGACGTTCTCGGCGCCGGTCTCCCGGTCGACGACGACGATCCCGAACGCGTGCGAGGCGACCGTCCTGATCTGCCGCCCGGCGATCTGCTTCTGCTGCTCGGCGGACAGGCCCGCGCGGTTCGCCATCTCCTCGGCGCGCTCGGCGGCGCCCTCCCGCAGGAGCCGCCGGTAGGTCTCCTCGAACGCGTACAGGGCGGCGCCCTTCGCGACGGCGAGGTCGGGGTCCTGCAGGCGGGGGGCGAGGCCCAGCTCGGTCTCAAGCCGCGCCGCGACGACCGGCATCTTGGTGGACCCGCCGACGAGGACGAGGTCGTCGTAGTCGTCCACGCCCTTCTCCGCGGCGGTCGCCAGCGTCCGGCCGGTGATCTCCACGGTGCGGTCGAGGAGGTCCTTGGTCAGTTCCTCCAGCTTCTCCCGCGTCACCTCGACCGCCGCGACCCGGCCGTCGTGCATCACCCGGACGGTGTGGGACGTGCGCGTGGTCAGCGCCTTCTTGGCGTCCTCGGCGTCGCGGCGGAGCTGCTGCTCGGTCTGCTTGTCGTCGAGCGGGTCGCCCGCGCCGGGATGCTCGGCGCGGAACCGCTCGGCCAGGTACTCCACGAGCCGCGCGTCCCAGTCGGCGCCGCCCAGCTCGTGGTCGCCGTCGGTGCACACGACCTCGATGTGGCCGCCGCGCAGCGTGATGACCGTGGTGTCGAACGTTCCGCCGCCCAGGTCGTAGACGAGGATGGTCCGGTCCGTGTCGGGGTTCAGGACGCCGTAGGTGATCGCGGCGGCGATCGGCTCGGAGACGATGTCGATGACGTTCAGCCCGGCGATCCGCCCCGCCTTGCGGGTCGCGTCGCGCTCGGCCGCGCCGAAGTAGGCGGGGACGGTGACGACGACGTCGCGGGCGTCCTCGCCGGTCGTGGTGCGCGCGTCCGTCGCCAGCTTCAGCAGGATGAACGCCGAAACCTCCTCCGGGGTGAAGTCGATCCCGTGGACGGGACGCGTCACGTCCCGGCCCATGTCCCGCTTGATCAGGCTGACGACGTTGTCGGGCTCCAGGACCGCGGTGTCCTTCGCGGTCGCGCCCACGATGACGTTCTCGCCGCTTTCGAAGAAGACGACGGACGGGGTGGTGTCGGTGCCCTCCAGGTTCCGCAGGACCGCTGGCCGCCCTACATCGTCGATGGAGGCAATGCAGGAGTACGTGGTTCCGAGGTCGATCCCGTAGACAGCCATGTCCCTCTCACCTGTCGGTCCCGAGTCCTGAGTTCATCGTGTCGCCACGTCCCCCCTCGCCGTGGCCACTTGACCCTGCCTTGACGGCGGGCCCCGTGCCGTTCGCGTTCCCGTCGAGCTTCCCGACGCTGACGGTGGCCTTGCGCAGCACCTTCCCGCCCTGCTCGAACCCGTCGGACTGGACGGCGGTGACGGTGCCGTCCCGCAGCGGGTCCGCGACGGGCGTGACCGCGACCGGACGGTGCCGGGACGCGTCGTAGGGGGCGCCGGGCTCGACCGTGAACCTCTCCACGCCGAGCCGCGCCAGCGCGTCCGCGACATCGTCGGCGACGGCCGTCAGCAGCAGCGCCGTCCGCCGCAGGTCGGGCGGGTCGGTGAGGCCGGGCGCCGACAGCCGGTCCGACTCGCGGCGCGCCTGGTCGTGCAGCCGGTACAGCGCGGCGCGGACGGGCTCCAGCATCGACTGCAGCTCGCCGCGCCGCAGCCGCTGGTTCTCCTCGTGCAGCCGGTCGATGACGGCCTCGCGGTGCGCGGCCCGCTCGTGCTCGCGGTCGAGCCGCGTCACGAGCCCGGCGAGGGCCTCCCTGATCTCCGCCCGGAACGCCGCCGCCTCGCCGGGGGCGCCGGGCACGGCGGCCTGTGCCGCCTCGTCCCCCGCGTCCCCGGTGGCGGCGGGCTCCGGCTCGGCTCCGGAGTCCTCGTTGACTGGGGGTTCCCCGTCCATCGACACGTGCAGTTACCTTAATCGTGGCGGCAGGCGTGCGATAGGTCAGCTGATGACCTCGTCTGGACTCTAGTTTGACTCGCCCCCGTCATTCCAGCACCGACGTGCGGTGCCGTTTTCCCGGGACGACACAACGGGGTAACACCCGGGAAACGCGCTTCGGTGAAACTGGGAATCCGCACGAAGAACGGGAGGCGGGGATGTTGCTGCGGATACGCGTCCGGCTGCCGGACCGCCCGGGATCGCTGGGCCAGGTGGCCCGCACCCTGGGCGCGGCAGGGGCCGACGTGGTGCAGATGGCGGTACTGGAACGCGGCAACGGCCGGGCGATGGACGACTTCACCGTCGTGTGGCCCGCCGGGACGGGCATCGAACGGCTGGTAGCGGGTCTCGGGGCGGTGCCGGGCGTGGACGTCGTCGGTATCTGGCCGACCGCCGAGCCGCTGGGCGCCTTCCCGGACGCGGCCGTGATCGGCCAGGTCGCGGCCCTCCCGGAACGCGGCGCGGAGATCCTCGCCGACGCCGTCCCGGCCATCCTGAGCGCCGACTGGGCGGGCCTCGCCGAGCCGCGCGGCGAGGAGGGCGCGGTGCTCGTGCACGCCAGTGCCGGCGGCGTGCCGGGGGCCGGCCTCCCCGGCCTGCTGCCGCTGCGCCCGCGCGCGTTCACCGCGCCGGACGGCACCCAGTACGCGGCCTGCCCGCTCGCCGGGGGCACCGTCGCGCTGGTCGCCGCCCGCACGGGCGCGCCGCCGTTCCACCGCACGGAGGTGTTCCGGCTGGAGCAGCTCGCGGGCGCCGCCGACGCCGTGCTGCACGGCGCCCCGGCCGGGCAGCCCGCCGGCTGACCCGGTCTCCGGCGTACTCGCCATCACTTCGGCCCTGCCGTCACTTCAGCAGGGCGAGCACCGCGTCCAGGCCGGTGAGGCACGCGTCGGAGCCGAGCCCCTGCGCGACGGTCGCCGCGGCCGCGGTGCCCCAGCGCGCCGCCTCCAGAACGTCCTTCCCGTGCGCGAGCCCGGTGATGAACCCGGCGCAGTACGCGTCGCCGCAGCCGGTGGTGTCGACGACCTCGACCGGCGGGACGGGCAGCCGGTGGACCTCCCCGGCGGTCGCGACCAGGCTGCCGTCCGCGCCCAGCGTGACGATCACCGTGCGCGGGCCCTGCGTGAGCAGCGCGGCGGCGGCCTTCTCCGGGTCGCTCTCGCCGGTCATCGCGGCGGCCTGCTCCTCGTTCGGCAGGAAGTGGTCGACATGGGGCAGGAAGGCGGCGGCGCCGGCCAGCAGGTCGGGCATGGCGGACAGCGGGTCCATCGTGACGACGGTGCCGGTCCGGCGGGCGGCGGCGAGCATCTCGAAGAACGCCGGGTCGTTGAGCCCGAACGTGACGTCCGGCCCGCCGAGGTGCACGAACCTCGCGGCGGCGAGCAGGCCCGGGCCGACCGCGCCCGTCGTGAGGGTCAGGTTGGCGCCGGGGACGTGGAAGCTCGGCCGGCCGCCGTCCGGGCGGATCGGCAGGATCGACGTGCTCGTCTGGTCGGCCGTCCGCCGGACGAGCCCGGTCGCGTCCACGCCGTTGCGGGCCATGATCGTGACGAGCAGGTCGCCGAGGTCGTCGTCTCCGATCGCGCCGACCGAGATCACCTCGTTGCCGAGCCGGGCGAGGGCCACCGCGGTCCCGGCGGCGGCGCCCGCGGCGGTCACCCGGATCTCGTCCACGACGACGGTGCCCTGCCCGTCCGGGATGCCCTCGACGGGGCGGGCGAGGACGTCCAGGATGTGCGCACCGAGAGTGACAACGGTCATGACTCGCCCCTTCGTGATCGTCAGGGCCGTAGCGTACGCGGTGACGACGGTAGAACGTGAGAGGTATTCGCATGCTGCTGCGGGACGAACGGGATGAGCTGGTGTCCATCGGGCGCAGGCTGGCCGACACCGGCCTTGTGACGGGCGCGTCCGGCAACATCAGCGTCCGGGCGGGAGACCTCGTCGCGGTCACCCCGGCCGGCATGATGCTCGACCGGATGGAGCCCGCCGACTGCCCGGTCGTGGACCTGTCGGGCCGGCTCGCCGAGGGGGATCGGGCCCCGTCGTCCGAGACGCCCATGCACCTCGCGCTCTACGAGGCGACCCCCGCCGCGGCGATCGTCCACACGCACTCGACCTACGGCGCCGTCGTGGCGACGACCATGTCCGAGCTGCCGCCGATCCACTACAACACCCTGCTGCTGGGCGGCGTGGTGAAGGTCGCCGGGTACGCCACCTACGGGACGCCCGAACTCGCGGAGAACGTCCGGGCCGCCATGGCCGGCGGCAAACGCGCCGCGCTGATGGCCAACCACGGCGGCGTCACGATCGGGCGCGACCTGGACGAGGCGTTCGAGAACGCGCGGCTGCTGGAATGGCTGTGCGGCGTCTACGTGCGGGCCAAGATGATCGGCGAACCGCGCATCCTGACGGACGGGGAACTGGCGAAGGTGGTCGAGCGCGGCCTCACGCCCCCGGAGTTCCCGCGAGCGGAACCGGGCGCCGGTCAGCGCTGACCGGCGCGCATGGGAGGGTGAAGGGGTGCCGAAGCTTTCGCCGGACGAGGCGCGCCGGCTGCTGACGACGGTCCCGGTCGCGCGCCTGGCGACCGTGGGGGAGGACGGGCGGCCCCGTATCGTCCCCGTGACGTTCGCCGTCCACCGGGGCAGCGTCTACACGGCCGTCGACCACAAGCCGAAGAGCACCCGGGAGCTGCGGCGGCTGGCCGACATCCGCGCCAACCCCCGTGTCGCGCTGCTCGCCGACCACTACGAGGACGACTGGGACCGCCTGTGGTGGGTCCGCGTGGACGGCCACGCGCACATCGTCGAGGACCCGGCGAAGACGGCCGAGCCCGTCCGGCTCCTGGCGGACCGCTACCCCCAGTACCATGAGCACCCACCCGAAGGACCGGTCATCGCGATCACCATCGACGGGTGGACGGGCTGGTCGGCGTCCTAGCCGAAGGCCCGCTAGTCGAAGGCCCGGCCCATCTTCGCGAGGTCGCCGGCGTACTCGATGCGGGCGGACCACTCGTCCGGCCAGGCGCCCATGCCGAGGTGCGCGCCGGCGAAGGCCCCCGCCAGGCAGGCGATCGAGTCGGAGTCGCCGGAGCTGGCGGCGCCGCGCCGGATCGCCTCGACCGGCTCGCCAGGGAACAGCAGGAAGCACAGCAGGCCGGTGGCGAGCGCCTCCTCGGCGACCCAGCCGGCGCCGGTGATCTCGCACGGGTCGGACGCGCGGTCGCCGCGTGCGAGGGCCTCGTCCAGCCGGTCGAGGACGGCCAGGCACTCGTCCCAGCCCCGGGCGATGAACGTCTCGGCGGCGTCCATGCCGGGCCGCCGCCACAGCTCGCCGAGCCAGCGCCCGTGGTAGACGGTGCGCTGCTCGTGGCAGCGGGCGCGGAGCGCCTCCGGCAGGTCGGACGGGGCCATCCCGTCGGCCAGCCACCGGACGGCGAACGCGGTCAGCTCGCTGGCGGCCAGCCCGGTCGGATGGCCGTGGGTGAGGGCCGCCTGGAGCTGGGACGCGCCGGCCCGCGTCTCGTCCGTCAGGCCGGGCGCGAGACCGACCGGCGCGACCCGCATGTTCGCGCCGCAGCCCTTGGAACCCGCCACGGTCGCCCTCACCCAGGGCATGCCGGCTTCGAGGTTCCGGCACGCGCGCAGGCACGTGTTGCCGGGCGCCCGGTCGTTGTCGGGGCTGTTGAGCCAGTCGATGAACCGCCTCCGCCACATCGGGGTGATCAGGTCGGGGGTGAACGGCGGATTCGCGAGCGCGTCGAGCATGGCGAGCCCGACCGCGATCGTCATCTGCGTGTCATCGGTGACGAGCGCGGGGTCACCCTCCAGTTCCCTGGGGCCATGCTCACCGAAACGCCGGTGGATCTGCTCCATGGTGAGGAACTCGGTGGGCGCGCCCAGCGCGTCCCCGTACGCCAGCCCGAACATCGCCCCGCTCGCCCGTCTCATGGCGGGCATTCTTCCTCAACCGGAGCGCTGGAAGCGGCCCGGAGTCATTCCGTAGCAGCGGATGAACCAGCGCGTCAGATGGCTCTGGTCGGCGAAGCCGGTACGCGCCGCGACGTCCCCGATCGCACCGCCCCCGGCGAGCAGGCGCCGGGCCGCGCGGAGCCGGAGCTGGCGCTGGTAGTCGCTCGGCGCCATCCCGTACGCCCGCCGGAACCCCCGGTACAGCGCGAACCGGCTGCACCCCGCCGCCTCGGCCAGCTCGTCGGCGCCGATGTCGTCCGGGAAGGACTCCTCCAGCCGCCGCCGCGCCCGCTCGACGGCACCCGTCACGGACGGGACGCGCACGCCCTTCGACGCGGCCCGGTGCACCATCGCCCCGACCGTGGCGGTCAGCAGCTCGTCCCGCCGGAGGGCCGGGGCGGTGCCGAGAAGCGCCGCGTGCAGGCCGCGCAGGTTCCGCGCCAGCACGGGATCGCTGACGACGGGGGAGCCGAAGAGCGGCAGCCCGGCCGTCCGTCCCGCGATGTCGGCCAGCACATCGGACACCAGCTCCGGGCCGATGTGCACGATCCGGTACGTGAAGCCCAGCTCGTCGGCGGCGTGCCCGTCGTGCGGGTCGTCGGGGTTGAACGCGATGACCATCCCGGCCGCGCTGGTGTGGGCGCCGCCCCGGCAGCGGAACGCCTGGTAGCCGTCCTCGGTCACGCCGAACGAGTACGTCTCGTGGCTGTGCCGGTGGTACACGTGCCGCTCGAAGTGGGCGTGCATCGCCTCCAGGGGACGGTCGGGCGACCGCCAGTACCGGCTCCAGTCCACGCGTCCCAGTCTGGCGCACGAGCGTTCAAGACGGGCCGCCGCCGTCCACGGCATCCTCGTCCGCATGCGTTTCGACACCAAGATCGGGATCGTGGTCCGCGACGACCTGGCCGCGTGGCAGCGGCTCAACGTGACCGCGTTCCTCGCCAGTGCCGTCGCGGGCGGCGTGCCCGGCGTCATCGGCGAGCCGTACGAGGACGCCTCCGGCAACCGGTACCTGGCGATGTTCCGGCAGCCCGTCCTGGTCTACGAGGCCGGCGCCGAAGCGATCTCCACGGCCCACGGCCGGGCTCTCGCACGCGGCATGGACATCGCCGTCTACATCGAGGACATGTTCAAGACCGGCCACGACGAGGCCAACCGGGAGACCGTCCGCGCCGTCACCGCCGAGGAGATGCCCCTGGTCGGCTTCGCCGTCCACGGCCCGAGGAACGGCGTGGACAAGGTCCTCAAGGGGTTGAGGCTGCACCCGTGAGCCCGGCGAGCGCCGCCAGCCGCTCGCGGTGCCGGTCCGGCGACCCGAACAGCTCCCGCGACCCCTGCGCCCGCTTGAAGTACAGGTGCGCGTCGTGCTCCCACGTGAACCCGATGCCGCCGTGCAGCTGGATGGCCTCGCCGGCGGTGTGGAGGTAGGCGTCCGAGCAGTACGCCTTCGCCAGCGCGGCGGCGGCGGGCAGCTCGTCCGGGCTCTCGTCCGCGACGGCCGCCGCGTTCAGCACCGCCGACCGCGCCGACTCCACCAGCACGAACATGTCCGCGCACCGGTGCTTGATCGCCTGGAACGACCCGATCGGACGCCCGAACTGGTGCCGCACCTTGGCGTACTCGACGGTCATGTCCAGCGTCTGCTGCGCCCCGCCGAGCTGCTCGGCGGCCAGCGCCACGGCCGCGACGTCCAGGGCCCGCAGCAGGGCGTCCTCGCCCCCCACCTTCCGGGCCGGGACGCCGTCGAACTCGATCCGCGCCAGCTTCCGCGTCTGGTCGACGGTGGGCAGCGGCCGCCGGACGAGCCGCGCCGCGTCCTGCACGGCGTAGACCCCGACGCCATCGGCGTCCCGCGCCGCCACGAGCACGAGATCGGCGACATGCCCGTCCAGGACGAAGTTCTTCACGCCCCGCAGCGTCCCGCCCTCGAACGCGGTCCGCACGGCATCGAGGTTCCAGGACCCGCCGTCCTCCGCCACCGCCAGCGTCGCGACCGCCGACCCGTCCGCGATGCCGGCCAGCAGGTCGTGCCCGCCCTCGCCGGCCGCAAGGGCGGCCGCCGCTGTGATCGTCGCGAGGAAGGGCGCGCACACCACCGCCCGCCCCATCTCCTCGAACACGATGGCCAGCTCCCGCATCCCGAACCCGGCGCCGCCGTGCTCCTCGGCGATCGCGAGGCCCTGCAGCCCGAGCTGCTCGGCCATCTGCGCCCACACCGCGGGGTCGTAGCCCTCGGCGGTCTCCATCAGCCGCCGCACTTCGGCGGACGGGGACCGGTCGGCGAAGAAGCGCCGCAGCGCGTCCCGCAGCTCCCGCTGTTCCTCGGTGACGACGAGCTTCATCCGGCGGCCTCCCGCACGTGACCCCAACGCTTGCGGACCCATCCTGCCGCGCGCCCGCGGCCGGGCCGCGCGCCGTCCCGGCCACCGGGACGGTCAGGGCGCCCAGTCGTGCGGGCCGAGCACGTACCCCTTCGTGGTCGAATGCAGGTGGTTGATCGCCACCAGGTGCCCGAGCGCGGCCCACAGATCCTCCTCGGGCCCGCCGACGAGCCGCCCGAGCGTGTCGAAGTCGGCGGCCCCGCCCTCCTTGTCGATCTCCGCCACGGTCTCGTACACGGCCAGCTCGAAGTCCGTCAGCTCCTGGACGTCTCCGCGCCCGGCATCTCGCTCGTCCATACCCAGACCGTGCCCACTCGGCCCGCTTCTATCTGCCCGGCGGGAGGACTCGGACCGTAGGCTGAGACCAGAAGGCCCGATTACTACGATCTGTATGCGAAGGGTGGCGCTCTGTTCGCAGACTCGCTCGCGAGGAAGGGAGCAGGGCATGACTGTGATGGTTCATGAGCCTCTGTCGCACGGAGACGATGACGTCGTCCTGGAAGGTTTCCTCGCCCTCGACACCCCGGAGGGCTTCCGAGCCGAACTGATCGACGGAGAGATCGTCGTGTCACCACCCCCCGGCAGCAGGCACGAGCGGAACATGGCCAGGATCAACCGCCAGGTCACGCTGTGCAGTTCGACCGCGTTCGACTTCTCCGGCAACATGGGCCTGGTCCTGCCCGGCGACGGCGGCCTCCCGAGTTACGTCATCCCGGACGGTACGTTCGCCCCCCTCGACCTGGACGTCTACGACAACGAAGATTCGTGGTCGGAGCCGGACGGCATCGCCATGGTCGTCGAAGTGACGTCCTCGAAACCGGGGCCTGATCGCGAGGCCAAGCGGTACGGATACGCGCGGGCGGAGATCCCGCTGTACTTGCTGGTGGACCGGGACGAGAAGCAAGCGGTGCTGTTCAGCCAGCCGGACGGCAAGGACTATACGAGCATCGACCGGGCGCCCTTCGGGAAGGGCTTGGCGCTCCCGGAGCCGTTCGGGTTCGAACTGGACACGTCCGAGTTCGTCTAAGACGCCAGAGGGCGGCCGGTTTCACCGGCCACCGTCTGGGTTCGTCCGGCCGGATGGGGTCAGCCGTAGCGCTTGAGGTCGTGGAAGAAGTCGGGGACGGTGTGCAGGGCGCCTGACGACGCGACCTGGTCGTACACGTAGCGGGCCACCGCCAGGTCAAGGACGCCGAGGCCGAACGGGGAGAAGACCACCGGCTTGTCGGCGGGCGGGGTGGTGGCGCCGGTGAGGACGTCGTAGAGGGTGCCGGCGACGAAGTCGCGGTGGCCGGTCTGCTGCTCGGCCAGGTGCGGGGACGTGTTGGCCTTCATGCAGTGCTCGACGTCGTCCACCACGTTGTACGACGACAGGATGATCTCGGGGGAGAGGTCCCGCAGCGACACGTGCAGGACGAGGGGGTTGTGCGTGAACCAGGCCGGGTCGGTCACGTGGGGTTCGCCGGCGACGGTCGCGAAGACGACCAGGTCCGAAGCGCGGATCAGCGACTCCGCCGACTCGTGGATCGTGATCTCGCCCTTCTCCGAACGCTCCAGGTAGCCCTTGAAGCCCTCGGCGTGCTCGCGGGAGAGGTCGTGAATGCCCAGTTCGTCGAACGTGAAGCCGTTGCCCGCCAGGTAGGTGTGGATGTAGCGGGCGATGAGGCCCACGCCGACGAAGCCGATGCGGCGGGGGCGGTCGCCGCGCGCATCGGCGAGGGCGGCGGCGGCGAGGGCGGCGGACGCGGCGGTGCGCGCGGCGGAGATGATCGAGCTCTCCAGGCACGCGAACGGGTAGCCGGTCTCGGCGTCGTTGAGGATCAGCACGGCGGACGCGCGCGGGACGCCGTTCGCGACGTTCCCGGGGAAGCTGGAGATCCACTTGATGCCGTGCACGCCGACGTCGCCCTTGACCGAGGCGGGCAGCGCGATGATCCGGTCGGCCGGACGGTCCGGGAACCGCAGGAAGTAGGAGTCCGGGTTGACGGTCTGCCCCTCGCCGTGCAGCCGGTAGGCCGCCTCGACCATCCGGGTGACCTCCGCCTCGCGCCCCGCGACCGCGTCGTGGACCTGGGCGCCGGAGATCACGGCGAAAGCGGGGACCTGGCTCATGGTGCGAAACTCCGATTTCCTAGATGATCAGGCGCCGAGAATAGCGGCGGCCGGGATATCGAGGTCGGGCAGCAGGTCGCCGAAGTGCTCGCGCAGCCAGCCCTCCTCGTAGATCGAGTCCAGATAGCGTTCGCCGAGATCGGGGGCGATGGCCACCGCGACCGGGTCCTCGCCGGGGTACTTGGCCTCCAGCCAGCGCGCCGCGCCCGACACGACGGTGCCGGTGGAGCCGCCGAACAGGAACCCCCGCGACGCGAGCGCGTGCACGGTCCGGATCGTGTCCGGCTCGGCGACGTGCACGACGTCGTCGATGAACGATTCGTCCACCAGCGCGGGCCGGCTGCTGGTGCCGAGGCCGGGCACCATCCGCCGCTCGGGGATGCCGCCGAACGTGACGGAGCCGACCGCGTCGACCGCCACGATCGTGACCGGACGATCATGTTCGCGGAAGTAGCGCGCGCAGCCCATCAAGGTGCCGGTCGTCCCGGCTCCGACGAAGAGAACCTCCAGGTCAGGGAACTCGCGGTCGATCGCCGGCGCGGTCCCGCGGTAGTGCGCCAGCCAGTTGTTGCGGTTGGCGTACTGGTTCAGCCACACGTACTGCCCGTCCGACTCGCACAGGTTCCGGACGTAGCTGATGCGGCCCCCGAGGTAGCCGCCGTTGGCGTCCTTGGCGGACACGACGCGGACCTCGGCGCCGAGCGCCCGCATGACCCGCATCGACGCCGGGTTGCAGCGCGGGTCGGTGACGCACACGAACCTCAGTCCCCGGCTCGCGGCGATGAGGCTGAGCGCGATCCCGAGGTTGCCGGACGAGGACTCGACGATGATCGAGTCCGCGGTGAGCGCGCCCTCGCGTTCGGCCGCCTCCACCATCGCGGCGGCCGCCTTCAGTTTCACCGACCCCGCAAAATTGAATCCCTCGCATTTGAGGTACAGCGGACGGTCGATGACATGCCGCAGATCGACGTAAAGATCATCGACATTGAAATCCTGCGGCGAGGTGATTATCGGCACGCTGCCACCCTGAAATGAAGAAACAATTCCCTCATCTTCCCCCGAGTTCGCCGCGGGCTTCGCGCCGAGCCATGGCGAGGCATCACCGTACCTGCGCCCATCTTCCCCCCGCAACCCCTTCTTACCGGTCGGTAGTACACAATGTGCGGTGCCTTCTGGTCAACGCCGGACATAAGCTATGGCCTCCGCTTGTATTGCCGTTACAGCGGAGTGGTTCTAGATCGCGGAGAGTAATGATGAGTGCTCGCGGACCCGTCGTGGACCGGCTGCTCCCCCTGACCGGGCTGCCCGCCCTGGACGTCCCCGCGGCGCAGGCCGAGCGGGCCCGTGAGCTGGCCGTACGGCACGGCATGCGCGGTGAGCGGGACGTCGACCTCGCCGACCCGGTCATCACCCGGGTGGAGCGGTTCGCCGCCGAGCGCGATCGTCCGGCCGTGACCGACGGGTACCGCGCGCTGTCCTACGCCGAACTGGCCGCCGAGGCCCGCCGCCTGGCCGCGCTGCTGGAGGCGGAGGGCGTCGAGCCCGGCACGGTCGTCGGCGTCGGCGGCGAGCGCCGCGCCACCGTCATCGCCGCGTTCCTCGCGATCGAGCTGATCGGCGCCCTGTACGTGCCGGCGGACGAGACCTGGCCGGCCGGGCGCGTCCGCGACGTCCTCGCCCAGGCGGGCGCGTCCGTGCTGGTCACCGTGGACGAAGCCACCGCGCCGGCGCTGCTGGAGGGGGCCGCGGAGGCCGGGTGCCGCGTCGTCGCGGCGGCCAGGGCCGCAACCCTTGCACCGTGGCGGGGGGAACCCCGCCTGGCCGCCCTCGACCAGCCCCGGTACGTCCTGTTCACCTCGGGTTCCACGGGCCGTCCCAAGGGCGCGGTCGTCGAGCACCGGGGCATGCTCAACCACCTCTGGGCGAAGATCATCGACCTGGAGCTGACCGGTGCGGACGTCGTCGCGTTCACCGCCCCGCTCGGCTTCGACATCTCGATCTGGCAGATGCTGTGCCCGCTGCTGCTCGGCGGCCGGATCGACGTGATCGGCGACGGCGTCGCGCACGACCCGGCCGCGTTCGCCCGCGCGGTGGACGAGCAGGGCATCACGGTCGTCGAGCTCGTCCCGACCATGGTCAGGCACCTGCTGGACGACCTGACCCCCGGCTCGCTCACCGGTCTGCGGTGGATGATCGCCACGGGCGAAGAACTGCCCGCCGAGCTGTCGCGCCGCTGGCTGGAGGCGATGCCGCACGCCCGGCTGCTCAACGCCTACGGCCCGACCGAGTGCTCCGACGACGTCACCCACCACACCGTGACGGCCGGTGACCTGGGCCTTCTTCGCCTCCCGATCGGCACCCCGATCGTCAACGCGTGCCTGTACGTGCTCCGCGAGGACGACGGCGGAGGCTGGGCGGCCTGCGACATCGGCGAGACCGGTGAGCTGTTCGTCGGCGGGGTCGTCGTCGGCCGCGGCTACCTCGGCAACGACGAGCGGACCCGCGAGGCCTTCTACCGCGACCCGTTCGACCCCTCGTCGCCGACCGGCCGCCTGTACCGGACGGGCGACGCGGTGAAGCTGCTGCCGGCGGGCGCGGGCGGCGAGGACCGTCCCACCCTGCAGTACCTGGGCCGCGTCGACCGCCAGGTCAAGATCGCCGGGGTGCGGATGGAACTGGGCGAGATCGAGGCGGTGCTCCAGCGGCACCCGGCGGTGGGGGCCGCCGCGGTGGTCGTGCACGAGTACCCGTCCCGCTGAAATATCACGCTCCGTAATCAGATTGGCCCGATCCGGTCGTCAACCTTTGTCGTCCGGCGGGCGTCGCCGCCGGACCGTGCCGGGACGCCCATCGGACGTTTTGTCACTCCCGTTAGCAATGGGACGGGTCAAGTTCTACTTTCGAGGGGATTGCGAGGCATGTGACAGGCTGGTTGACTGTGACTCCGCTACTCCTGAGTAGAACGTGGGTCGAGAGCGGTTCCAGTCGAAAGCGGAAAGTGACGGCGCTCTGCATGGGTGAGGGCACGGGGCGTTGACTCCGGGATATCGCGGGCCGGTCGCGTTCCCCGTGGAGACTCGGGGTGAAAGGGGACGGGGAAAGCCCGATCAGTTCTGTGGTCACTCTCTTTGATTTTCCGCCCGCCGGCGCCTCGCCGGTTCCGATGCCGGGCGTAAAGAAAACCCTCTTCGACCGGGAAAGTGCCGCTTGATGTCCACCGAGTTCGTTCCTCTTTCGGCCGCTCAGCAGAGCGTCTGGTACGCGCAGCAGCTGGCGCCCGAAACGCCGATCCACATCGCGCAGTACATCGAGATCGAGGGACCGCTCGACCACGAGCTGTTCGACCGGGTGGCGCGGATCGGCGCGCACGAGGTGCTCGCGATGAACGCCCGGCTGACCGAGCTGGACGGTGTCCCGCACCAGGTCCTCGACCCGGACGCGAGCGTGTCGATCCCGCTTGTGGACCTGTCCGGGGAGCCCGACCCGGACGCCGCCGCGCGGGCGTGGATGCGGGAGCGGATGGCGGCGCCGCTGCCGCTGGACGCCGAGCGGCTGTTCATGACGGCCCTGCTGCGGCTCTCCCCGGACCTGCACCGGTGGTTCATCCGTGCGCACCACGTGATCCAGGACGCCATCAGCGGCTCGCTGATCAGCCGCCGCGCCGCGGAGGTCTACACCTCGCTGGCGAACGGCGGCGAGTACGTGCCGGCGGAACTGGGCGACTACCGCAGGGTCCTCGCCGAGGAGGCGGCGTACCGGGCGTCGGAGAAGTTCGACCGCGACCGCGCCTACTGGACGGAACGGTTCGCCGACCGGCCGGTCGCGGTGTCGCTGTCGGAGGAGATGGCCGAGCCGACCGCCGACTACCTGAGCCGGATCACCGTCATCCCGCCCGGCCGGACCGCCGAGCTGGCCGCCGGGGCCCGCCGGCTGCGCACCGCGACACCGGGCCTCGCGATCGCCGCGACCGCCGCGTACGTGGCGCGGATGACGGGCACCGAGGACGTCATCCTCGGCCTCGCCGTCAGCGGCCGTACGACGCAGGTCGCGCTGGGCACCCCGGCGATGCTCGCGACGATCCTGCCGCTGCGGGTGCGGGTCCGCCCGGACATGACGGTGGACGGGCTGGTCCGCGCGGCGACCCGGGCGAGCGCGCGGGCGCTGCGCCACCAGCGCTACCGGCGCGAGGACCTGCTGCGCGACCTGAAGCTGCTGGGCGAGCGCCGCCGGCTGTACGGGCCGGTCATCAACATCATGGCCTACGACTACCGGCTCGACTTCGCGGGCCTGCCGGCGCGGATGCACGCGATCACGACCGGGCCGATCGACGACCTGTCGGTCAACATCTACGACAACTTCGACGGCACCGGCATGCGCGTCGACTTCGAGGCGCACCCGGACCTCTACACCGAGGACCAGGTCGACACGCATCTGGACCGTTACGTCCGGTTCCTACAGGCGCTCGGCGACGCCGACCCGGCCACGCCGCTCCGCGAGGTCGAGTTGCTGGACGACGCCGAGCGGTCCCGCGTGCTGGACGAGTGGAACGACACGGTGCTGCCCGTCGAGCCGGCCGTCGTCCCCGACCTGTTCGAGGCGCAGGCGGCCCGCACCCCGGACGCCCCCGCCGTCACCCACGACGGCGTCACGCTCACCTACCGGGAGCTGGACGAGCGCGCCAGCCGCCTCGCCCGCCACCTGATCGGGCTCGGGGTCGGCGCCGAGGACTTCGTCGCCCTCGCCCTCCCGCGGAACACGGACCTGATCGTCGCGGCCCTCGCGGTGCTGAAGGCGGGCGCCGCCTACCAGCCGGTCGACCTGGCGTACCCGGCCGACCGCATCGCGTTCATGCTGGACGACGCGTCCCCGGCCTGCGTCATCACGACGTCCGGCGCCGACCTGCCCGGGACGACCCCCCGCGTCCTGCTGGACGGCCTCGACCTGGACGGCGTGCCCGCCACCGCCCCCGCCGACGAGGACCGCGTGCGGCCCCTCCGTCCGGGCAACGCGGCGTACGTCATCTACACCTCGGGTTCGACGGGGCGGCCGAAGGGTGTCGTCGTCTCGCACGCCAATGCCGTCGACCTGTGCGCGTGGGCGAAGGAGGAGTTCGGGCCCGGACGTCTCGCTCGTGTTCTGTTCTCCACGTCGCTGAACTTCGATGTGTCGGTGTTCGAGTGGCTGACGCCGTTGACGGTCGGCGGTCACATCGAGGTCGTCCGCGACCTGCTGGAGGTGGCCGAGCGCGGCGGCTGGCACGGCACGCTCGTCTCCGGGGTCCCGTCCGCGATGTCGGCGCTGCTCGCGACCGGGGGGCCGTCCCCCCGGCGGGGACTCGACCTGAAAACGGGCGACATCGTGCTGGCCGGTGAGGCGCTCCCGGCCCGGCTCGTCCAGGATCTGCGCGCCCTCCTCCCGGACGCCCGCGTCTCCAACATCTACGGTCCGACCGAGGCGACCGTTTATGCGACGGCCTGGTTCGACGACGGCAACGCCGCCGGTCACGCCCCGATCGGCGGTCCCGTCGCCAACACCCGCACCTATGTTCTGGATGCGGCGCTCAGGCCCGTTCCGGCCGGGGTTCCGGGTGAGCTGTATCTGGCGGGTGACGGCTTGGCGCGCGGTTACCTGGGGCGTCCCGGGTTGAGCGCTGAGCGGTTCGTCGCCTGTCCGTTCGGGAAGCCGGGCGAGCGGATGTACCGGACGGGGGACCTTGTCCGCTGGAACGGCCGGGGTCAGATCGAGTATCTCGGCCGTCTCGACCATCAGGTGAAGGTGCGCGGTTTCCGGATCGAGCTGGGCGAGATCGAGACGGCCCTGTCGGCGCATCCGGCGGTCACGCAGAGCGTCGTCGTGGCCCGCCGCGACAACGCGGGCGACACCGTCCTCGCCGCCTACGTCGTCTCCGGAGGCGTCGACACCGCCGACCTCAAACGGTCGGTCGCGGCGGTCCTGCCGGAGTACATGGTGCCGTCCGCGATCGTCGTGCTGGACGCGATGCCGCTGAACCCGAACGGCAAGCTCGACCGGGCCGCGCTGCCCGCGCCCGACTTCACCGCCGACCTCACCGCGCGCGGCCCGCGCGACGCCCGCGAGGAGATCCTCTGCGGGATCTTCGCCGACGTCCTCGGCCTGGACCGGGTCGGCATCGACGACAACTTCTTCGACCACGGCGGCGACTCGCTGAAGGCGACCCGCGTGGTGTCGCGGGCCCGTGCCGCGCTGGACACCGAGCTGGCCGTCCGCGCCCTGTTCGAGGCGCCGACCGTCGCCGCGCTCGCCGCCGTGCTCGGTGAACCGGACGGGGAGCCCAGGCCGAAGCTCGTCCCGGCCGAGCGCCCCGGCCTCGTGCCCGTCTCGTACGCGCAGCGGCGCCTGTGGTTCATCCACGACCTCGAAGGGCTCGGAGCCGGGGACGCGGCCGCGACCTACCACATCCCGATCCCGCTGCGGCTGACCGGTGCGCTCGACCTGGATGCGGTCCGCGCCGCGATGCGCGACATGATGACGCGCCACGAAGCGCTCCGGACCGTGTTCGTGCAGGTGGAAGGCGAGCCCTACCAGCGCGTCCTCGCACCGGAGGAGGCCCGGGCCGAGCCGGAGATCATCGATTGCACCCCTCTGCGGGGGGCGGGGGAGGCCGCCTCCGCACAGGGGCACCGCGGCCCGGACGGGCTCCAGGCGGCGGTGTTCGAGGCCGCGACGCGCGGGTTCGATCTGGCCGCCGAGCCGCCCGTCCGCGCGCACGTCTTCCGCATCGCCGAGGACGACCATCTGCTCCTGCTGGTGATGCACCACATCGCCGGGGACGGCTGGTCGATGGAGCCGCTCGCCACCGACCTCATCACCGCCTACGCCGCCCGCGCCGCGGGCGCGGAGCCGGGGTGGGCGCCGCTGCCCGTCCAGTACGCCGACTACGCGATCTGGCAGCGCGAGGTCCTCGGCGACGAGGCCGACCCGGGCAGCGTCATGGGCCGGCAGATCGCGCACTGGAAGGACGCCCTCGCCGGGCTGCCGGAGGAGCTGGCACTGCCGTCCGACCGGCCGCGCCCGCCCCGCGCCACCTACCGGGGCGCGCAGCACCCGTTCACGCTGCCGCCCGAACTGCACGCCGCGCTCACCGCGCTGGCCCGCGACCACCGCGCCAGCCTGTTCATGGTGCTGCAGGCGGCGCTCGCCGGCCTGTTCACCCGGCTCGGCGCCGGGACGGACGTGCCGATCGGTTCGCCGGTCGCGGGCCGCACCGACGAGGCCCTGGACGATCTCGTCGGCGTGTTCGTGAACACGCTCGTGCTGCGGACCGACACCTCCGGCGACCCGACGTTCGCGGAGCTGCTCGCCCGCGTCCGCGAGGCCGACCTCGCCGCCTACGCCCACCAGGACGTCCCGTTCGAGCGGCTCGTCGAGGTGCTGAACCCGGCGCGGTCGCTGGCGCGGCACCCGCTGTTCCAGGTGATGATCTCGATGCAGAACAACCCGTCCGCGCGGGTCGAGCTGCCCGGCCTGACGGTCGCCCTGGAACCGGTCGACCCGGGCGTGTCCCGCTTCGACCTCGCCCTCCTGGTGGACGAGACGCGCGACGCCGACGGCGACCCGGCCGGGATCGACTGCCGGTTGGAGTACGCGCTCGACCTGTTCGACCCGGAGACGGCCGCGTCGATGGCGGCGCGCCTGGAGCGGCTGCTGACCCGGGTCGCCGCCGACCCGTCCCTGCCGCTCAGCGCCGTCGACCTGCTGGACGGCGCCGAACGCGACACCCTCCTGAACCGCTGGAACGACACCGGCCTGCCGGTCGCGCCCGCCGTCGTCCCCGAGCTGTTCGAGGCGCAGTCCGCCCGCACCCCGGACGCGACCGCCGTCATCGCGGGGGAGACCCGGCTCGGCTACGCCGAGCTGAACGCCCGCGCGAACCGGCTCGCCCGCCACCTGATCGGGCTCGGCGTCGGCGCCGAGGACTTCGTCGCCCTCGCGCTGCCGCGGGACGCCGATCTGATCGTGGCGGCGCTGGCCGTCCTCAAGGCGGGCGCCGCCTACCAGCCGGTCGACCTGGCGTACCCGGCCGACCGCATCGCCTACATGCTGGAGGACGCCGCCCCCGCCTGCGTCATCACGACCCGGGCCGCGGACCTGCCCGGCGGGACGCCCCGCGTCGAACTCGACGCACTGTCCCTCGACGGGCTCTGCGGCGACGACGTCACCGACGCCGGACGCGTCCGCCCGCTGCGCCCCGCGAACCCGGCGTACGTCATCTACACCTCGGGTTCGACGGGGCGGCCGAAGGGTGTCGTCGTCTCGCACGCCAATGCCGTCGACCTGTGCGCGTGGGCGGAGGAGGATTTCGGGCCCGGACGTCTCGCCCGTGTTCTGTTCTCCACGTCGTTGAACTTCGATGTGTCGGTGTTCGAGTGGCTGACGCCGTTGACGGTCGGTGGTCACATCGAGGTCGTCCGCGACCTGCTGGAGGTGGCCGAGCGCGGAGGCTGGCACGGCACGCTGATCTCCGGCGTCCCCTCGGCGGTGTCGGCGCTGCTCGCGCGGGGCGGGCTCCCCGATGCCGCCGCCGGGGGGCCTGGGGGGTCGTCCTCCCAGATCCGGCTGGGGGCGGGGGACGTGGTGCTCGCGGGGGAGGCGCTGCCGCCGCAGCTCGTCCGGGACCTCCGGGCGCTGCTGCCGGACGCCCGCGTCTCCAACATCTACGGTCCGACCGAGGCGACCGTTTATGCGACGGCCTGGTTCGATGACGGCAACGCCGCCGGCCATGCCCCGATCGGCGGTCCCGTCGCCAACACCCGCACCTATGTTCTGGATGCGGCGCTCAGGCCCGTTCCGGCCGGGGTTCCGGGTGAGCTGTATCTGGCGGGTGACGGCTTGGCGCGCGGTTACCTGGGGCGTCCCGGGTTGAGCGCTGAGCGGTTCGTCGCCTGCCCGTTCGGGAAGCCGGGCGAGCGGATGTACCGGACGGGGGACCTTGTCCGCTGGAACGGCCGGGGTCAGATCGAGTATCTCGGCCGTCTCGACCATCAGGTGAAGGTGCGCGGTTTCCGGATCGAGCTGGGTGAGATCGAGACGGCCCTGTCGGCGCACCCGGCGGTCACGCAGAGCGTCGTCGTGGCCCGCCGCGACAACGCGGGCGACACCGTCCTCGCCGCCTACGTCGTTGGCGCGCCCGGGAGCGGTGGGACCGACCCGGCGGAGCTGCGCGCGTTCGTCGGGAGAACGCTGCCGGACTACATGGTGCCGTCCGCGGTCGTCGTGCTGGACGCGATGCCGCTGAACCCGAACGGCAAGCTCGACCGGGCCGCGCTGCCCGCGCCCGACTTCACCGCCGACCTCACCGCGCGCGGCCCGCGCGACGCCCGCGAGGAGATCCTCTGCGGGATCTTCGCCGACGTCCTCGGCCTGGACCGGGTCGGCATCGACGACAACTTCTTCGACCACGGCGGCGACTCGCTGAAGGCGACCCGCGTCGTCGCCCGCGCCCGCGCCGCGCTGAACGTGGAACTGCCCGTCCGGGCGCTGTTCGAGACCCCGACGGTCGCGGGCCTCGCCGCGCACCTCGCGTCGGCGGCCGGTGCGGCGCGGCCCGCGCTGCGCCCGGTGGAGCGGCCCGTCCCGCTGCCGGTCTCCCACGCGCAGGAGCGGCTCTGGTTCCTGAACCGGCTGGAAGGGCTCACCGCCACCTACAACATGCCGATCCCGCTGCGGCTCACCGGCGCGGTCGACCCCGGCGCGATGCGGGACGCGCTCCGCGACGTCGCCGCCCGGCACGAGTCGCTGCGGACGCTGTTCGCCGACGCCGACGGCGAGCCGCACCAGGTGATCCTCGCCCCGGACGAGGCCGACCCGCGGCTCACCGTCACCGCGCCCGCCGACCTGCACGGCGCGCTGTTCGCGGACGCCACCCGCGGCTTCGACCTGGCGAACGAGCTGCCGGTCCGCGCCCACCTCTACCGGCTCGGCGAGGACGAGCACCTGCTCCTCATCGTCCTGCACCACATCGCCGGGGACGGCTGGTCGATGGCGCCGCTCGCCCGCGACGTGATCACCGCCTACCTGGCCCGCCGCGCCGGCGCCGCCCCCGAGTGGGCGCCGCTCGGCGTGCAGTACGCCGACTACGCGCTCTGGCAGCGTGAGCTGCTCGGCGACGAGAACGACCCGGGCAGCCTCGCCGCCCGCCAGATCGCCTACTGGAAGGACGCGCTCGCCGGGCTGCCCGACCAGATCCGGCTGCCGCACGACCGCCCGCGCCCGGACCGCGCCTCCCACCGGGGCGGCCAGGTCGCCTTCGAGGTCCCGGCGGAACTGGCGGACGGGCTGCGGACACTCGCCCGCGACCACCAGGTCAGCATGTTCATGGTGCTGCAGGCGGCGCTCGCCGCGCTGCTGACCCGGCTCGGCGCCGGGACGGACGTGCCGATCGGCTCGCCGGTCGCGGGCCGCACCGACGAGGCCCTGGACGATCTCGTCGGCGTGTTCGTGAACACGCTCGTGCTGCGGACCGACACCTCCGGCGACCCGACGTTCGCGGAGCTGCTCGCCCGCGTCCGGGAGACCGACCTCGCCGCCTACGCCCACCAGGACGTCCCGTTCGAGCGGCTCGTCGAGGTGCTGAACCCGGCGCGGTCGCTGGCCCGGCACCCGCTGTTCCAGGTCATGCTGACGCTGCAGAACAACCCGGAGGCGTCGGTCGAGCTGCCCGGCCTGCACGTCGCCGTCGAGCCGGTGGACGCCGGAGTCGCCAAGTTCGACCTGGAGTTCCTGCTGGAGGAAGCCCGCGACGGCTCCGGCGCGTTCGCGGGGACCCTCGAATACGCCCTCGACCTGTTCGACCGGGACACCGCCGAGCGGCTCGCCGGCTGGTTCCGGCGGACGCTCGACGCCGCGGTCGCGTCGGGCGGCGCCGTCACCGTGGAGGGTCTCGACCTGCCGGGCGTCGCCGTCCCCGAGGAGGGACCGGCGGAGAAGCGGCTCGTCGCCTACGTCGTCGCCGCGCCCGGCCAGACGCTCGACCCGGTGGAGCTGCGCGCCCACGTCCGGGAGAGCCTGCCCGAGTCGATGGTGCCCGCCGCCGTCGTCGTCCTGGACGAGATGCCGCTCACCCCGAACGGCAAGGTCGATGTCAAGGCGCTGCCGAAGCCGGAACTGACGATCGTCCCGGCGACCGCGTACCGGGCCCCGGCCGGGGAGACCGAGGAGAGCGTCGCCGCCGTCTTCGCCGAACTGCTCGGCGTGGACCGGGTCGGCGCCGACGACGACTTCTTCGCGCTCGGCGGCAACTCCCTCATCGCGATGCGGGTCGTCAGCCGCGTGCGCCGCGCGCTGAACGTGGAGCTGCCCGTCCGGGCGCTGTTCGAGGCGCCGACCGTCGCGGGTCTCGCCGCGCTGCTCGGCGGCGGCGCCCGGCCCGGACGACCGGCGCTGGGGCCACGTGAGCGGCCGGAGGTGATCCCGCCGTCGCACGCGCAGCAGCGGCTCTGGTTCCTCAGCCGGTTCGAGGGACCGTCGGCCACCTACAACATGCCGGCCGCGCTGCGCATCCGCGGCCCCCTGGACGTGGCCGCGCTCCGCGCCGCCGTCGGCGACCTGGTGGAACGGCACGAGACGCTCCGCACGATCCTGCCGGACGCCGGGGGAGCGCCGCGCCAGCTCGTCCTCGACCCGGCCGCCGCCCGGCCCGAGCTGGAGGTCACCGAGACGACCGAGGCGGAGCTGCCGACACGGCTCGCCATGGCCGCCGGGTACGCCTTCGACATCACCGCCGAGCCGCCGCTGCGCACCCACCTGTTCCGGGTCGGGCCGGAGGAGCATGTGGCGCTGCTGCTCATGCACCATGTCGGCGGCGACGGCTGGTCGATGGCCCCGCTCGCCCGCGACTTCATCACCGCCTACGCGGCGCGGGCCGGGGGCACGGCCCCGCAGTGGGCGCCGTTGCCGGTCCAGTACGCCGACTACACGCTCTGGCAGCGTGAGCTCTTCGGTTCGGAGGGTGATCCGGACAGTCTGATCTCCCGGCAGATCGCGTATTGGCGGGAGGCGTTGGCCGGGCTGCCGGAGGAGTTGGTGTTGCCGGCCGACCGGCCGCGTCCGGCGGAGGCGTCCTACCGGGGCGGGACGCACGCGTTCGAACTGGACGCCGATCTCCACGCCGGGCTGCTGGCCCTCGCGCGGGAGACCGGCGCCAGCCCGTTCATGGTCGCGCAGGCCGCCTTCGCCGCCCTGCTGACCCGGCTGGGTGCGGGGACGGATGTGCCGATCGGCTCGCCCATTGCCGGGCGTACCGATGAGGCTCTGGACGATCTTGTCGGGATGTTCGTCAACATGCTCGTCTTCCGGACCGACACCTCCGGGGACCCGTCGTTCCGGGAACTGGTGGGACGGGTGCGGGAGACCGACCTCGCCGCCTACGCCCATCAGGACGTCCCGTTCGAGCGGCTCGTCGAGGTACTGAACCCGCCGCGCCACCTGGCCCGGCACCCGCTGTTCCAGGTCGGGCTGACGTTCCAGAACAACCCCGAGGCACGGCTTGAGATGCCCGGCTTCAGCGCCGAGCTGGAACCGCTGACCGCCGGGGTGTCCCGGTTCGACCTGCTGATGATCCTCACCGAGCGGGAGGACGGGCTCGACGGCGAACTGGAGTACGCGCTCGACCTGTACGACCCGGCCACCGCGCGGCGGCTCGTCGAACGGTTCGAGCGGTACCTGTCCGCGCTGCTCGCCGACCCGGACGCGCCCATCGGCGCCGCCGAGGTCCTGTCCGCGCAGGAGCGGTCGCTGATCCTCGGCGAGTGGGCGGGGGAAGACGCGGCCCCGGTGGACCGGGCCACGATTCCTGCGTTGTTCGAGGCGCAGGTGGCGGTTCGTCCGGATGCGCCGGCGGTCACGTTCGAGGGTGTGTCGTGGTCGTATGCGCAGGTCAATGCGAGGGCGAATCGTCTGGCGCGGTGGTTGGTGGAGCGGGGTGTGGGGCCGGAGCAGTTCGTGGCTTTGGCGTTGCCGCGGTCGGCCGATCTGGTGGTGGCGATCCTGGCGGTGTTGAAGGCGGGTGCGGCGTATGTGCCGATGGATCCCGACTATCCGGCAGACCGGATCGCGTACATGGTGGAGGATGCCAGGCCCGTTCTGACCCTCGGCCCGGATGATCTGGATGCCGAGGGGTACGACGACACCGATCTGGGTGTTGTGATCGACCCTGCTCATCCGGCGTATGTGATTTACACGTCGGGTTCGACGGGGCGTCCCAAGGGTGTGGTGGTTCCGCATCAGAACGTGGTGCGGCTGCTGGGGTGCACCGAGCAGTGGTTCGGTTTCGGGCCGGATGATGTGTGGACGTTGTTCCACTCTTATGCGTTCGATTTCACGGTGTGGGAGTTGTGGGGTTCGCTGCTGTACGGCGGCCGGCTCGTGGTCGTCCCGTACCTGACATCGCGGTCACCGCAGGACTTCCTTGCTCTCCTGGAGAAGGAGAAGGTCACCGTCCTCAACCAGACCCCGTCGGCGTTCTACCAGTTGATGGCGGCCGACAGGGAGCATCCGGGCACCGATCTGGCGTTGCGTTACATCGTCTTCGGTGGTGAGGCTCTGGATCTGGGGCGGTTGGAGGACTGGTACTCCCGGCATCGCGAGGACGCGCCGACGCTGGTCAACATGTACGGGATCACTGAGACCACCGTGCATGTGTCCTACCTTGCGCTGGACCGGGCTTATGCGGCGACCGCGCCCGGCAGCGTCATCGGTGTTGGTATCCCGGACCTGCGGGTCTATGTCCTGGACGACCGTCTCCAGCCCGTCCCGCCCGGCGTCGTGGGCGAGTTGTATGTGGCGGGGGCGGGGTTGGCGCGCGGTTATCTGAACCGTCCGGGGTTGTCGGCCGAGCGGTTTGTCGCTGACCCGCACGGTGGGCCCGGTACCCGTATGTATCGGACGGGCGATGTCGGGCGGTGGCTGGCCGATGGCCGTCTGGAGTATCTGGGCCGTGCCGATCAGCAGGTGCAGTTGCGTGGCTTCCGGATCGAACTCGGCGAGATCCAGGCCGCCCTCACCAAGCATGAGGCCGTCAGGGACGCCGCCGTGATCGTCCGGGACGAGCGGCTTGTCGCCTACGTCGTCGGGTCCGATGTTGATTCGTCCGAGCTGCGGCGTTTCGTCGGCAAGGATCTGCCCGACTACATGGTTCCGGCCGTGGTCGTGGAGCTGGACGTGCTGCCGCTGACCTCCAACGGCAAGCTGGATCGAAAGGTGCTCCCGGCGCCGGACTTCACCGCGAAGGTTTCCTCGCGCACGCCGCGCAATTCCGAAGAGGAGACTCTGGCGCGGTTGTTCGCCGAGGTGCTCGGGTTGGAGCGGGTGGGGATCGATGACGGGTTCTTTGATCTGGGCGGTGACTCGATCATCGCGATCCAGTTGGTGTCGCGGGCCCGCCAGTCGGGTCTGGTCATCACGCCCCGGGAGGTGTTCCAGCACCAGACCGTCGAGGAGTTGGCCGCCACTGCCAAGCCCGTCGGCGAAGGCGAACAGACCGAGACCGAGGCACCCGGCGCCGGGGTCGGTCCGATCCCGGTCACCCCGATCGTCGGGTGGCTGCGCGACCGGGTGGCCGGGGACGCGTCGCCGATCAGCGGCTTCCACCAGGCGATGCTGCTGCGCACCCCGCCGGACCTCGGCATCGAGCGGCTGACGGCCGCGTTCCAGACCCTCCTCGACCACCACGACATCCTGCGGCTCCGGCTGGACGTAGCGGGCGGCCGCTGGCAGCCCGTCGTCCGGCAGCCCGGCTCGTGCGAGGCGTCCGGCCTCGTCACCCGCGTGGACGTCGCCGGCCTGGACGTGGACAAGCTGCAGTCCGTCATCACCGAGCAGGCCATCGCCGCCCGCGGCCGCCTCGACCCGTCCGCCGGGACGGTCGCGCAGCTCGTCTGGTTCGACGCGGGCGAGGAACAGGGACGTCTCCTCGTCGTCCTGCACCACCTGGTCGTGGACGGCGTGTCCTGGCGGATCCTGCTGCCCGACCTGGTCACCGCCTGGGCCGGGGGAGACCTCGCCCCCGTCCCGACGTCGTTCCGCCGCTGGGCGCAGAAGCTCACCGCGTCCGAGCGGGACGCCGGCGAGCTGGAGGACTGGCTCGACATCGTGGACGGCCCGCCGCAGAACCTTGCGAAGCGTCCGCTCGACCCGCGGGTGGACATCGCGGCCCGCGCCCGGTCCCTCACCCTCGACCTGCCCGCCGACGTCACCGGACCGCTGCTCACCGACGTCCCGGCCGCGTTCCACGGGCGGGCGAACGACGTCCTGCTCACCGGCCTCGCGCTCGCCGTCGCCCAGTGGCGCCGGCACCGGGGCGGGCGGGGCACCGGTGTCCTCATCGACCTTGAGGGCCACGGACGCGAGGACGTCGTCCCCGGCGCCGACGTCTCCCGGACCGTGGGCTGGTTCACCTCGATCCACCCCGTCCGGCTGGACGCGGGCAACGTGACCGGCGGCGCGGCCGTCAAGACGGTGAAGGAGCAGCTCCGGGCCGTCCCGGACGGCGGCATCGGCTACGGCCTCCTCCGCTACGGGGACGGGGAGGCCGCCGAGGAGCTGGCCGAGCTGCCGCCCGCGCAGATCGCGTTCAACTATCTCGGCCGGGTCGCCCCCGGCGACGACGGCGGCGACTGGACGCTCGCGTCCGAGGAGCTGCCCGCGGGCGAGGACCCGGCGATGCCGCTGACGCACGTCCTGGAGATCAACGCCGTCACCCGCGACCTGCCCGGCGGGCCCGTGCTGTCGGCGACCTGGACGTGGCCGGGCGGCCTGCTGGCGGCCACCGACGTCCGGGACCTGGCCGAAGGCTGGTTCACGGCGCTGCGCGCCCTGGTCGCCGACGTCGCCGCCGGGGAGGCGGGCGGCTTCACCCCGTCCGACCTGCTCGTGGAGCTGGACCAGAGCGAGATCGACAAGCTGCAGACCGCGTGGAGGCAGAAATCGTGAACCGGGGCGACCTTGAGGACATCTTGCCGCTGTCGCCGTTGCAGCAGGGTTTCTTCTTCCACGCCCTTTTCGACGCCGGCGACGCCGACGTGTACACGGCGCAGTTCGTCCTCGACCTCGAAGGGCCCCTGGACGCCGCCGCGCTGCGCATCGCCGCCGGGACGCTGCTGCGCCGGCACGCCAACCTGCGCGCCGCGTTCTGGCACGAGGACCTGTCGCGTCCCGTCCAGGTGATCCCGCGCACGGTCGAGCTGCCCTGGGAGGAGATCACCGCGTCCGGGCCCGAGGCCGACGCGATCGTGGAGCGGGAGCGGGCGCGCGGCTTCGACATGACCGCGCCGCCGCTGCTGCGGTTCGTCCTCGTCCGGATGGGGCCCGAACGGTTCCGGCTGATCTTCACCAACCACCACATCCTGCTGGACGGCTGGTCCACGCCGATCCTCGCGACCGAGCTGTTCCTGCTCTACATGCAGGGCGGCCACGACACGGGGATGCCGCGCGTCACCCCGTACAAGAACTACCTGGCGTGGCTCGCCCGGCAGGACCGCGCCGCCGCCGAGGACGCCTGGCGCCGCGCACTCGACGGCGTGGACGAACCCAGCCTCGTCGCCCCCGAGGCCGCCACCCGCGCCCCGCGGCACCCGCGGCGGACCAGCACCGAACTCGACGAGCGCACCACCCGCCGCCTGACCCGCGCGGCCCGCCGCCACGGTGTCACGCTGAGCACCGTCCTGCAGGGCGCCTGGGGTCTCGTCCTCGGCCGCCTCCTCGGCTCGGACGACGTGGTGTTCGGCGCGACCGTCTCCGGCCGCCCGCCCGAACTCCCCGGCGTCGAGCAGATGATCGGCCTGTTCATCAACACGCTGCCGATCCGCGTCCGCTACCGCCCGGACGAGTCGCTCGGCTCCCTCATGGAACGCCTCCAGGAGGAGCAGACCGAACTCCTCGCCCACCACCACCTGGGCCTCACCGACATCCAGCGGGTGGCGGGCCACGGCGGCGCGCTGTTCGACACCATGACGGTGCTGGAGAACTACCCGTTCGACCCGTCCTCGATGGACGGCCCCCTCAACGGCGTCCGGATCGCCGCCGCCGACTCCTACGACGCGACCCACTTCCCCCTGTCGTTCGTCGCGATCCCCGGTGAGAGGCTGTCCCTCCGCCTGCACTACCGCCCCGACGTCTACGAACACGCGGTCGTGGAGGCGCTGCTGGCCCGTGTCCGCCGCTTCCTGGAGGTCTTCGCCGACGACGCGGGCCGCGTCATCGGCGCCGTCGACCTGGCGGGCGAGACCGAGCGGGCGGCCCTGTCGGCCTGGAACGACACCGCCGCCGAGATCCCGTCCGGCACCCTCCCCGCCCTCTTCGAGACCCAGGCCGCCCGCACCCCGGCGGATGTGGCGCTCGTCTGCGGCGACACCCACCTGACCTACGCCGCTCTGAACGAACGCGCCAACCGCCTGGCCCACGAACTCATCGCGCGTGGCATCGGCCCCGAGGACCGCGTGGCGCTCGTCCTTCCGCGCACCCCGGCGATCGTGGCGGCGATCCTCGGCGTTCTCAAGGCGGGCGCGGCCTATGTCCCGATCGACCCGGAGTACCCGGACGAGCGCATCGCCTCCATGCTGGACGACGCCCGCCCGGCCCTGACCATCACGACCGGCGACTTCCCGGACGCGGCCGGGCGGCCATCGCACGATCCGTCCGATGACGACCGGGTGCGGGCGTTGCGGGCGGAGAACGCCGCGTACGTCATCTACACGTCGGGGTCCACCGGGCGGCCCAAAGGCGTGACCGTCCCGCACGTGGGCGTGCTCAACTACTTCGAGGCGCATCGGGACGCGTTCATCGATCCGGCGGTCGAGGCCGCCGGCGGGCGGCGGATGCGGTTCGCTCATCTCGCGTCGTTCTCGTTCGACACGTCCTGGATGGGCCTGCTGTGGATGATGTACGGCCACGAGCTGCACCTCATCGACGACGCCACCCGCCGCGACGTCGAGGCGTACACGGAGTACGTGGCGCGCGCGCAGATCGACCTGGTGAACACCACCCCGTCGCACTTCGCCTCGCTCCGCGAAGCGGGCCTGCTGGACGACGACGGGCGGCATCGGCCCGCACAGCTCCTCCTCGGCGGCGAGGCCATCGGCGAGAGCCTGTGGGCCGAACTCCGCGCGATCCCCGGCCTCACCACGCGCAACTTCTACGGGCCCACCGAGGCGACCATCGACACGATGAACCAGGTCGTCGCGCGCGGCGAGCGGCCGTCGATCGGCGGCCCCTACCGCAACCTCCGGGCGTACGTGCTGGACACCGCGCTCCAGCCCGTGCCGGCCGGTGTCCCCGGTGAGCTCTACCTGGCGGGCGTGCAACTCGCCCGCGGGTATCTCGACCGGCCCGGGCTGTCCGCCGAACGGTTCGTCGCCGACCCGTTCGGCCCGCCCGGCGACCGCATGTACCGCACCGGCGACCTGGCCCGGTGGCGCCCGGACGGGACGATCGAGTACCTCGGCCGCGCCGACGACCAGGTCAAGATCCGCGGGTTCCGGGTGGAGCCCGGCGAGATCGAGAACGTCCTCGCGGGGTGCCCCGGTGTCGCGCGGGCCGCCGTGGTCGTCCACGAGGACCGGCCCGGCGGCAAGCGTCTCGCCGCCTACCTGGTGGGGCCCGGGATCGATGCCGCGGCCGTCCGCCGGTACGCCGCGGAGCGGCTGCCCGACTACATGGTCCCGGCGTTCACCGTCCTCGACGCGCTGCCGCTCACCGTGAACGGCAAGCTCGACCGGGCCGCGCTGCCCGCGCCCGACGCCGGCTCCGCCGCCGGCCGCGCGCCGCGCTCCCCGCAGGAGGAGATCCTCTGCGGTCTGTTCGCCGAGGTCCTCGGCGTGCCGCGGGTGGGCGTGGACGACGGGTTCTTCGACCTCGGCGGCGACTCGCTCACCGCGACCCGGCTGGTGAGCAGGATCCGGTCCGCGCTGGGCGCCGAACTGCCCGTCCGGGCGCTGTTCGAGGCGCCGACCGTCGCGGGCCTCGCCGAGCGCCTCACCGACGCGGCGGGCGGCGTGCGTCCCCCGCTGGTACGGGCCGAGCGACTCGACGTGATCCCGCTGTCGCACGCGCAGCAGCGGCTCTGGTTCCTCAACCGGTTCGAGGGCGCGTCCGCGACGTTCAACATGCCGATCGCGCTGCGCCTCGACGGCCGCCTCGACCTGGAGGCGCTGCGCGCCGCGCTCGCCGACGTCGTGGCCCGGCACGAGACGCTCCGCACGATCTTCCCGGACGGCTCGGGCACCGCCCGGCAACTCGTCCTGGACCCGGCCGCCGCCCGGCCCCGCCTCGACATCACCGAGACCGGCGAGGCCGCCCTGCCGGCGGCGCTCGCCGCCGAGGTCGGGCGCGGCTTCGACCTGTCGGTGGAGCCGCCGCTGCGGGCCCGGCTGTTCGCGCTCGGCGACGACACCTCCGTGCTGATGCTGGTCCTGCACCACATCGCGGTGGACGGCTGGTCGATGGCGCCGCTGGCCCGCGACGTGATCCTCGCCTATGCGGCCCGTTCGCAGGGACACGCGCCGCAGTGGGCGCCGTTGCCCGTCCAGTACGCCGACTACACGCTCTGGCAGCGGGAGCTCTTCGGTTCGGAGGGTGATCCGGACAGTCTGATCTCCCGGCAGATCGCGTATTGGCGGGAGGCGTTGGCCGGGCTGCCGGAGGAGTTGGTGTTGCCGGCCGACCGGCCGCGTCCGGCGGAGGCGTCCTACCGGGGCGGGACGCACGCGTTCGAACTGGACGCCGATCTCCACGCCGGGCTGCTGACCCTCGCGCGGGAGAGCGGCGCGAGCCTGTTCATGGTCATGCAGGCCGCCTTCGCCGCGTTGCTGACCCGGCTGGGTGCGGGGACGGATGTGCCGATCGGCTCGCCTATTGCCGGGCGTACCGATGAGGCTCTGGACGATCTTGTCGGGATGTTCGTCAACATGCTCGTGTTGCGGACCGACACGTCCGGGGACCCGTCGTTCCGGGAACTGGTGGGACGGGTACGGGAGACCGACCTCGCCGCCTACGCGCACCAGGACGTCCCGTTCGAGCGGCTGGTCGAGGTACTGAACCCGGCGCGGTCGATGGCCCGGCATCCGCTGTTCCAGGTCGTCCTGTCGTTCCAGAACAACCCCGAGGCACGGCTTGAGCTGGACGGGCTCACCGGCGGCGCCGAACCCCTGACGGCGGGTACGGCCAAGTACGACCTGTCCCTCTACCTGGAGGAACGGCACGGCGACGACGGCACGCCCGGCGGCATCGAAGCCGGGCTCGAATTCGCCCTCGACCTGTTCGACCCCGGCACCGCGCGGACGATCGCGGACCGCTTCGAGCGGCTCGTCCGCGCACTGGTCGCCGACCCCGACATGCCCATCACCGCCGCCGAGATCCTCGACCGGAGCGAACGGCGGACACTGCTGCGCCGCTGGGCCGGAGGTAAGGGCGGCGACGTCGAGCGGACGACGATTCCTGCGTTGTTCGAGGCGCAGGTGGCGGTTCGTCCGGATGCGCCGGCGGTCACGTTCGAGGGTGTGTCGTGGTCGTATGCGCAGGTCAATGCGAGGGCGAATCGTCTGGCGCGGTGGTTGGTGGAGCGGGGTGTGGGGCCGGAGCAGTTCGTGGCTTTGGCGTTGCCGCGGTCGGCCGATCTGGTGGTGGCGATCCTGGCGGTGCTGAAGACGGGTGCGGCGTATGTGCCGATGGATCCCGACTATCCGGCAGACCGGATCGCGTACATGGTGCAGGATGCCAAGCCCGTTCTGACCCTCGGCCCGGATGATCTGGATGCCGAGGGGTACGACGACACCGATCTGGGTGTTGTGATCGACCCTGCTCATCCGGCGTATGTGATTTACACGTCGGGTTCGACGGGGCGTCCCAAGGGTGTGGTGGTTCCGCACCAGAACGTGGTGCGGCTGCTGCGTTCTACCGAGCAGTGGTTCGGGTTCGGCCCGGATGATGTGTGGACGTTGTTCCACTCTTATGCGTTCGACTTCACGGTGTGGGAGCTGTGGGGGTCGCTGCTGTACGGCGGCCGGCTCGTGGTCGTCCCGTACCTGACATCGCGGTCACCGCAGGACTTCCTTGCTCTCCTGGAGAAGGAGAAGGTCACCGTCCTCAACCAGACCCCGTCGGCGTTCTACCAGTTGATGGCCGCCGACAGGGAGCATCCGGGCACCGATCTGGTGTTGCGTTACATCGTCTTCGGTGGTGAGGCCCTGGATCTGGGGCGGTTGGAGGACTGGTACTCCCGGCATCACGAGGACGCGCCGGTGCTGGTCAACATGTACGGGATCACTGAGACCACCGTGCATGTGTCCTACCTTGCGCTGGACCGGGCTTATGCGGCGACCGCGCCCGGCAGTGTCATCGGTGTTGATATCCCGGACCTGCGGGTCTATGTCCTGGACGACCGTCTGCAGCCGGTCCCGCCCGGTGTGGTCGGCGAACTGTACGTTGCCGGTGCCGGATTGGCGCGCGGTTATCTGAACCGTCCGGGGTTGTCGGCCGAGCGGTTTGTCGCTGACCCGCACGGTGGGCCCGGTACCCGTATGTACCGGACGGGCGATGTCGGGCGGTGGCTGGCCGATGGCCGTCTGGAGTATCTGGGCCGTGCCGATCAGCAGGTGCAATTGCGCGGCTTCCGGATCGAACTCGGCGAGATCGAATCGGTCCTCGTCCGGCACGAGGCCGTCCGGGACGCCGCTGTGATCGTCCGGGACGAGCGGCTTGTCGCCTACATTGCCGCCAATGGCGTCGACCCGGCCGAACTACGCCGCTTCGCCGGACGGTCGCTGCCCGACTACATGGTCCCGGCCGTGGTCGTGGAGCTGGATGCTCTCCCGCTGACCGGCAACGGCAAGCTGGACCGCAAGGCGCTGCCCGCACCCGACTTCACCGCGAAGGTTTCCTCGCGCACGCCGCGCAATTCCGAAGAGGAGACTCTGGCGCGGTTGTTCGCCGAGGTGCTCGGGTTGGAGCGGGTGGGGATCGATGACGGGTTCTTCGATCTGGGCGGTGACTCGATCATCGCGATCCAGTTGGTGTCGCGGGCCCGCCAGTCGGGTCTGGTCATCACGCCCCGGGAGGTGTTCCAGCACCAGACCGTCGAGGAGTTGGCCGCCACTGCCAAGCCCGTCGGCGAAGGCGAACAGACCGAGACCGAGGCACCCGGCGCGGGCATCGGCCGCGTCCCCGCGACCCCGATCATGCGCTGGTTCCAGGACCTGAACGGCCCCGCCCGCGGCTACAGCCAGCGGATGCTGCTCCAGGTCCCGCCGGGCCTCGGCCTCGACGACCTGACCAGGGCGTTCCAGACCGTCCTCGACCACCACGACATGCTCCGCCTCCGCGTGGACGGCACCGAGTTCGAGGTCACCGAACCCGGCACGGCCGATGCCGCGGCGCTCGTCCGCCGGGTGGACGTGACGGGCCTCGGTACCGAGGCGCTCCGCGCGATCCTCGCCGAGGAGGCGGAGGCGGCCAGGCTTCGCCTCGACCCGGCCGCCGGGACGGTCGCGCAGCTCGTCTGGTTCGACGCGGGCCCCGCCGCGTCCGGACGCCTCCTCCTCACCCTCCACCACCTGGTCGTGGACGGCGTGTCCTGGCGGATCCTGCTGCCCGACCTGGTCACCGCCTGGGCCGGGGGAGACCTCGCCCCCGTCCCGACGTCGTTCCGCCGCTGGGCGCAGCGCCTCGCCGCCGAGGCGTCCGATCCGGCCCGCACGGCCGAGCTGCCGCTGTGGGACGACGTTCTCGCCACCCCCGACCCGGTGCTCGGTTCCCGCCCGCTCGACCCGGCGGCCGACACGTTCGGGGCGGCGAGGCACCTCACCCTCGACCTGCCCGCCGGCGTCACCGAGCCCCTCCTCACCGAGGTTCCGGCCGCGTTCCACGGGCGCGCCAACGACGTCCTGCTCACCGGCCTCGCGCTCGCCGTCGCCGAATGGCGGCGTGAACGCGGCGTGTCCGACGAGACGGCCGTCCTCATCGGCCTCGAAGGGCACGGCCGCGAGGAGATCGTCCCCGGCGTCGACCTGTCCCGCACCGTCGGCTGGTTCACCTCCATCCACCCGGTCCGCCTGGACGCCGGCTGGGTCGAGCCCGCCGACGTCCGCGACGGCGGCCAGGCCGTCGGCACCGCGCTCAAGCGGGTCAAGGAGCAGCTCCGCGAGATCCCCGACAACGGCATCGGGTACGGGCTGCTCCGCTACCTCAACCCGGCGGCCGGGGCGCGGCTGCGCGCCCACCCGCAGATCGGGTTCAACTACCTCGGCCGCTCCGCCGTGCCCGAGGCCACCGACTGGGGGCCGGCGGACCAGGCCGACGGCGACGCCCTCGGCCCTGGGCAGGACGCGGCACTCGGCCTCGTCCACGCCATCGAGGTCAACGCGCACACCCGCGACCTGCCGGACGGCCCCGAACTGTCCGCGACCTGGACATGGGCGGGCGGGCTGTTCGACGACGCCGCGATCGAGGACCTCGCGGAGCGCTGGTTCACCGCGCTGCGCGGCCTCGTCGCCCACGTCGCCGCCGGCGCCGGGGGCGGGCCCGTCGGCGGGTTCACCCCATCCGACCTGTCCCTGGTGGACGTCAGCCAGGACGAGATCGACGAGCTCGCCGCCGAGCTCGACGGTGAATGGGAGCTGGATTGAGCAAGTCGCAGCTTGAGGACATCCTCCCGCTGTCCCCGTTGCAGCAGGGACTGTTCTTCCACGCCCTCTACGACTCGGGCCGCGACGTCTACACCGCGCAGATCGTGTTCGACCTGCGCGGCCCCCTTGACGTGGACGCGCTGAAGGCCGCCGCCGCGACCCTCCTGCGCCGCCACGCCAACCTGCGCGCGGGGTTCCGGCAACGCAAGGAGGGGTCACCGGTCCAGGTCGTCCACCGCACGGTCAGGCTGCCGTGGCGGGACGAGGACCTGTCCGGGCTGCCCGAAGCCGACCGCGAGGCGCAGGCCCGCCGGCTGGCCGACGCCGAGCGCGCCCGCCCGTTCGACATGACCAGGCCGCCGCTGCTGCGCTTCCTGCTCATCAGGCTGGCGGACGGCCTGCACCGCATGGTGTTCACCAACCACCACATCCTCCTCGACGGCTGGTCCACGCCCGTCCTGCAGACCGAGCTGTTCGCGCTCTACCTCGCCGAGGGAGACGACAGCGGCATGCCGCGCGTCACCCCGTACAAGAACTACCTGGCGTGGCTCGCCGCCCAGGACCGTTCCGCGGCCGAGGACGCCTGGCGCCGCTCCCTCGACGGCGTCCACGAACCCACCCTCGTCGTGCCCGGCGCCCCCGAACCCGGCACCGGCGCCCCCGGACGCGTCCGGACCCGCCTCACCGAAGAACTCACCTCGGCGCTCAGCGCGCGCGCCCGCGCCCAGGGCGTCACCCTCAACACCGTCCTGCAACTCGCCTGGGGGACCCTGCTCGGCCGCCTCACCGGCTCCAGCGACGTGGTGTTCGGTGCCGCGGTGTCCGGCCGCCCGCCGGAACTGGCCGGCGTCGAGCAGATGATCGGGTTGTTCATCAACACCCTGCCGATCCGCGCCCGCGTCCGGCCCGCCGACACCGTCGCCGAGGCCCTGACCCGCCTCCAGGACGAGCAGGCCGCGCTGATGCAGCACCACCACCTCGGCCTGTCCGACATCCAGCGCCTCACCGGCGCCGGGACGCTGTTCGACACCATGACCGTCCTGGAGAACTACCCGTTCGACCCGGACGCCGCCGGGACCGACCTCGGCGGCCTCACCCTCCACGCCGTCGACGGCTACGACGCCACCCACTACCCGCTGACGTTCGCCGCCGTCCCGGGGCGTGCCCTGTCCCTGCGCATCGACCACCGCACCGACCTGTTCGCCGGGGACGACGCGGCGCGCCTGATGCGCCGCCTCACCCGCATCCTCGAAGCGATCGCCCACCGCCCCGGCCTGCCGCTCGGCCGCATCGCCGTCCTGGACGACGACGAACGCACCAGGGTCCTCCAGACCTGGCAGGGCCCGCGGACCGGCCGCCGCCCGCAGACCCTCACCTCCCGCTTCGCCGAACAGCTGGCCCGAACCCCCGGCGCCACCGCCGTCCGCGCCGCCGGGAAGCCGATCACATTCGCCGAGCTGGACGAGCGGGCGAACCGTCTCGCGCACCGGCTGATCGGGCTCGGCGTCGGGCGGGACACCCCGGTCGCGGTGCTGCTCGAAAGATCCGCCGACACCGTGGTGGCCTCGCTGGCGATCCTCAAGGCGGGCGGGGCCTACGCGCCCATCCACCGCAGCTACCCGGCCGAGCGGATGGCGTGGGCGGTCGCCGAGGTCGACGCGCCCGTGCTCGTCGTCAACACGCCGATGCGGCACCGCGTGGCCGATCTGGAGACGTCCGCGACGGTGCTCGTCGTGGACGACGACCCGGAGACCGGCGCCCGGCCCGCCACCGACCCCGGCGTCCCCTGCCATCCCGAGCAGCTCGCCTGCGTGCTGTTCACCTCCGGCTCCACGGGCGTCCCCAAGGGCGTCATGCTGCGGCACCGCGACGCCCTCGACCTCGCCACCGACGGCCGGCTGCGCGGCGGCGCCCACGACCGGGTGCTCGTCCACTCGCCGCACGCGTTCGACGCGTCGATCTACGAGATCTGGACGCCGCTGCTGCACGGCGGCACGGCCGTCGTCGCGCCGCCCGGCCACCTGAACGGCGAGGCGCTCGAAGAGATCATCGCCGCCGAGGACCTCACCGGCCTGTTCCTCACCACCACCCTGTTCAACCTGGTCGCCGACGAGCGGCCGCACGCGTTCGCGCGCCTGCGCGAGGTCCTGACCGGCGGCGAGGCCGGCTCGCCGGCCGCGATCCGCAAGGTCCTCGCCGCCTGCCCGGACACCGAGGTCGGCAACGTGTACGGGCCGACCGAGGCCACCACCTACACCACCGTGACCGGGCTGCGGGCGCCGCTCGCCGACCCGTCCGAGACGTCCGCCGTGCTGGGCCGCCCCATCGACGACATGCGCGTGTACGTGCTCGACCAGGGGCTGCGGCCCGTCCCGCCCGGCGTGGTCGGCGAAGCGTACATCGCGGGCGCCGGGCTCGGCCGCGGCTACCTGCGCCGGCCCTCCCTCACCGCCGAACGCTACGTCGCCGACCCGTTCGGCGCGCCCGGCGACCGCATGTACCGGACCGGCGACCTGGTCCGGTGGCGGGCCGACGGGAACCTGGAGTACGTCGACCGCGCCGACTTCCAGGTCAAGATCCGCGGGTTCCGCATCGAACTGGGCGAGATCGAGGCCGCCGTCGCCGCCCACCCCGCCGTCGCGAACGTCGCCGTCATCGCCCGCGAGGACACCCCCGGCGTCAAGACCCTCGTCGCCTACGTCATCGCACCGGCCCTGTCCGCCAGGGGGGACGACCCCTCTGAACCCCACGGTGAAGAGCGCATGGTGGACGGGCTCCGCGAGTTCGTCCGGGACCGGCTGCCCGAGTACATGGTGCCCGCCGCGTTCGTCCGGCTCGACACCTTCCCCGTCGGCCCGACCGGCAAGCTCGACCGGCGCGCCCTGCCCGCGCCCGACTACGGCGAGGCCGCCGCGGGACGCGCCCCCCGCACACCCGACGAGGAGCGGCTCTGCGGGATCGTCGCGGACGTCCTCGGCCTCGACCGTGTCGGCGCCGACGTCAGCTTCTTCGACCTCGGCGGCGACAGCATCGCCGCGCTGAAGCTCGTCACCCGCGCCCGCCGGGCGGGCATCGAGCTCACCCCGCGCGACGTGTTCACCCACCAGACCGTCGAGGCGCTGACCCGGGCCGGCGCCCCCGAAGACAGGCTCGGCTTCGAGGTCCTGCTGCCCATCCGCACCTCGGGTACCCGCCCGCCGGTCTTCTTCGTCCACCCGGCGGGCGGCCTGGCCTGGGGCTACCTGCAGTTCCAGCGGCACCTCGGCCCCGACCAGCCGATCTACGGGCTGCAGGCCCGCGCGTTCACGCGGACCGAGCTGCCCGGCTCCATCGAGGAGATGGCCGAGGACTACCTGGCACAGATCCGGGCCGTCCGCCCGCGCGGCCCCTACCACCTCGCAGGCTGGTCGCTCGGCGGGCTCGTCGCCTACGAGATGGCCGTCCGGCTCCAGGCCGCCGGCGAGCGCGTCGGCCTGCTCGCCCTCATCGACGCCTACCACGGCCAGGACCTCGAATCCGAGCGGCGCGAGGTCCTCCCCGAACTGCTGGAGTCCATCGGCATCGACGCGACGATGGTCGCCGAGGACGGCAACCCGAACATGGCCCAGATCATGGCGGTGCTCGCCGACCGCGACGACGCCCTCGCCACCCTCGGCGAGGACGACCTCGTCAACGTCTACCGCAACTACGAGAACGGGCTCCGGCAGGCCGAGGAGTACCGCCCCGGCCGGTTCCGCGGCGACATCGTGTTCTTCACCGCGCTGCGGGGCCGCACCGGCGGTTCGCCCACCGGACGGTCCAACTGGGGCCCGCTCGTCGAGGGCGGGATCGAGGACTACCCGATCGACATCGACCACCACCTGCTCATGGAGCCGGACCCGGCCGCCGAGATGGGCGCCGTCCTGGCCGCCAAACTCGACAAGCTGCACAGCAGCCAATGAAAGGGAGACAGATGAGCAACCCGTTCGAGGACCCCGACGGCACGTACGTCGTCCTCGTCAACGACGAGGGCCAGCACTCGCTGTGGCCGTCCTTCGCCGAGGTCCCCCCCGGCTGGACGGTGGCCAAGGACGAGGACACCCGGCAGGCGTGCCTCGACTACATCAACGAGAACTGGACGGACATGCGGCCCAAGAGCCTCATCGAGGCGATGGGTGGCTGATCTCGAAATCCCCTCGGTCACCGAGTGGGAGATGGAGATGCTCGACGCGGCGGACCTGCGTCCCGCGCCGCTGCCGGGCGTCGAGATGACGTTCACGCTGGCCGCGCTGCCGTCCGCGGACGTCAACCGCGCCCTGTACGCGACGGTCGGCGCCCGCGTCTGCTGGACGGACCGCTTCCCCTGGACGTACGAGCAGTGGCGGGCCTGGGTGGAGCGGCCCGAGCTGAGCACGTGGATCGCCATGGCCGAGGGCACCGTCGCCGGCTTCTTCGAGATCGAGGCGCAGCCCGGCGGGGACACCGAGATCCACCTGGTGGGCCTCACCCCCGCGTTCGTCGGCCGCGGCTACGGCGGCTACCTCGTCGAGCAGTGCGCACGCCGCGCCTGGCAGCGCGGCGAGCTGTGGGCCGCGGACTGCGGCCCCGCCTCCCGGGTGTGGCTGCGCACCAGCAGCCTCGACCATCCGAACGCGATCGCCAACTACCGGCGGCGGGGCTTTAAGGTGGCCGCGGAGACCATTGCGCCCAAGCTCGTCCCGGACCCGAGGGTCGCGCCGTGGCCACTGCCGCACGACCCGCGCACGGCCTCCCGCCGGAACGAGCAGGAGGAGTTGATCACGTGACCTGGTTCCGCTGTACCGAGACGCGCCCCTGGGCGTCGATGCGGCTGTTCTGCCTGCCGCACGCGGGCGGGTCGGCGGTGTTCTACCGGCCGTGGGCGAAGGAGATCAGCCCGGCCGTCGAGGTGCACGCCGTCCAGTACCCGGGCCGCGCCGACCGGATGGCGGACGCGTTCGTCACCGACGCCCACCAGCTCGCCCGCCTCATCGCGGGTGCGATGGCCCCGCTGACGGACCGTCCCGCCGCGCTGTTCGGGCACAGCATGGGCGCCGTCCTCGCCTACGAGGTGGCGCGGCTGCTGCAGGAGCGGGGCAGCGCCCCCGTGCACGTGTTCGCCTCCGGGGCCCGGCCGCCGCACGACCGCGGCGCCGACCGCGTGTCCGGCAGGGACGACGACGGTGTGGTCGAGGAGATGATCAAGCTGGGCGGCACCGATGCCGATGCCCTGCGGGACCCGGAACTGCGCGAGCTGGTCCTGCCGTACGTCCGCAACGACTTCACGCTGATCGAGGACTACGCGCACCGGGACGGGACGCGGCTGACCGTCCCGGTCACCGCCATCATCGGGGACGCCGACTCGCACGTGACCGAGGAGCAGGCGCGCGGCTGGGGCGAGGTCACGGGCGGGCGGTTCGCGCTCAAGGTGCTGCCGGGCGGCCACTTCTACCTGACCGATCAGCAGTCCGCGGTCATCGCCGAGATCCACCGCACCCTGGAGGTCCCGGCCACCGGCTGAGCCCCCGCCCGCCGGCCCGGACGTGCGGCGGCGGGCCGCCCCCACGGAGTTCGGATGGGGACGGCCCGCCTGTCACGGAAGCCGCGGGATCAGTAGACGCTCAGCCCGTAGCTGTTGAGCGCCTCGGCGACCGGCTGGAAGAACGTCGTCCCGCCCGAGCTGCAGTTGCCGCTGCCGCCCGAGGTCAGGCCGAGCGCGCTCGACCCGTCGAACAGCGAGCCGCCGCTGTCGCCCGGCTCCGCGCACACCGTGGTGCGGATCAGTCCGCTGACGCTGCCCTGCGAGTAGTTCACCGTCTGGTTCAGCGCGGTGACCCGGCCGCTGTGCAGGCCGGTGGTGCTGCCGCTGCGGTACACGGTCTGCCCGACCGTGGCGCTCCCGACGTCGGTGATGTCCTGGGTGCCGCCGTAGAGGCTGACGGCGCCCTGGGTGTCGGCGGGCGTCGAGTTGTACTGCACGATCCCGTAGTCGTTGCCCGGGAAGCTGCTGGCGACGGTGTTGCCCAGCGTCCGCCCGGACCGGTCGGTCCAGGTCGAGCCGATGTTGGTGCAGTGCCCGGCGGTGACGAAGTAGTACGTGCCGCCGCTCTGGACGTTGAAGCCCAGCGAGCAGCGGGCGCCGCCGGTGTAGATGGCCTCGCCGCCGAGGGTGAACGTGCGGAACTGCCCGGCGACCTTCTCGGTGCGGACGGCCGCGCCCTGCCGGGCCGCGGCGGCCTTCACCTTCTTGAGCTTCGCGCCCTTGACCGTGCCGTCCATGCTGAGGACGACCTGGTTGGAGGCCGGGTCCACGGCCCAGGCCGTGCCGGGCACGGTCGCCTCGCGCTTGAGCGCCGCCATGACCTTGTTCAGGTCGGTGCCGCTGCGCGCGACGGTCTGCGGGACGGCGCCCGCGGCGCGGACGGTCTGCGCCGACTTGGCGTCGGTGACGGTGACGACCAGCTTGCCGCCTCTGATATAGGAACCCGCGGTGTGGGTGCCGAGCCGATGCTCCAGCGACGCCGCGATGCCACCGGGAGCGGCCGGCGCGGCGTGCGCCGCGGGAGCGGCGGTCGCGGTGGGCGTGGTGGGAGCGGCGGCGAGGGTCGCCGCGGCCACGCCGGCCGCGGCCGTGGCGACGACGGCGGTACCGACGAGGGTGTGACGCGTCTTCACTTGTGCCTCCAGCGGGGGGATTGGCGCACCCTTGTGGTGCGCCGGAGGTCTTGGACATGGTGTAAGAACTGTCAATGCGGGCGTAAGGGGCAGAAGCTGACCAATTCCCAGCAAGATCATTGGCACCCTGGCGGGGGGAGCGTGGTCAGCGCGTCCGGCGGATCTCCCCGGCGGAGTGAATCCGACATGTGGTCAAGAACACTGGGGATCGGATATTCGACGCGAATCCCCGCGTTCCGGTTCCCAGGGAGCAAAATGCCCGGGTGGTCACCGGACGGGCCAGATGTGAGAATGGCTTGGTGACGCTCCTTTTGGCTCGTTCCAACCTGGAGGCGCTGCTCGATCCCGGCGCGTGCCTCGACGCGCTGCGCCGCGGATTCACGGCCGAGCGGGACGGGACGGTCGCGCGCCGGGTGATCGCGGGACTGCCCGGCCGGGGCAGCGCGACCGCGCTGCTGCCGGGCCTGGTCGCGGGCATCCCCGCCTACACGGTCAAGGTCAACGCCAAGTTCCCCGGCAGCCGCCCGGCGCTGCGCGGCGTCGTCTGCCTGCACGACCTCGGCACCGGCGAGCTGCTGGCCCAGCTCGACTCGGCGACCGTGACCGCGTGGCGGACCGGGCTGGCCGCCGCGCTCGGCACGCACGCGCTGGCCCGTCCGGGTGCCGGCACCGTCGCGGTGATCGGCGCGGGGGCGCAGGCCGACCTGGTCATGCGGGGACTGGCGGAGCTGCGCGAGGTGCGCGGGCTCACCGTCTGCGACCTGGACGCCGGCCGCGCCGCCGCCTTCGCCGAACGGCACGGCACCCGGCTCGGAATCGGCGCGGCCGTCGCGGCCGGCCCGCGCGCCGCCGTCCGGGACGCCGGGATCGTCGTCATGGCGACCTGGGCGCGCCGCCCCCTCCTGCACGCCGCCGACGTCCTGCCCGGGACGCACGTCACCTCGCTCGGCGCGGACGAGCCCGGCAAGGCCGAGCTGGGCACCGACCTGCTGAAGGGCGCCCGCGTCGTGGTGGACGACGTCCCGCTCGCGGCCGAGATGGGCGTGCTGGCCGCCGCGGGACTCGGCGCCGGGCACGCCGCCGGGACGCTCCGCGACCTGCTGCGCGGCCGGATGCCGGGCCGGGTGAAGGGCGACGAGGTCACCGTGTACGCGCCGGTCGGGCTGCCCTGGCAGGACCTCGCGCTCGGCTGGACCGCCTACGAGGCGGCCCGCGCGACCGGTACCGGGACGAAGTTCGATTTCTTGGCGTGATCAGGTGTGTACCGCTTTTTTCGCGGAATACCGGTCCGTGGATCGATGCATACGCCGCTTTGCAATGACGCCCCGAATAAAGTTGACTCCTCTCGGTAAGATCACCCACCCCACGCCAGGTGACCCATGAACCCCTGTTTACCTCCCGGCCGAATCCCCGGTCTGCCTTCGCGATCGCCTCCATGATCACCGCGACCCCTCGAATGGTGTTCGGTAATGATGTCCTTCCAGGGCCACTGTGGGTGGCCGGCCAATGGAGACGAAAATGATTCGGATTCTTCTCGCCGAGGGGGCGCCTCTCCTCCGCGGCGGGCTGGTCGCGTTGCTCGAAGGTATGAAAGACCTCGATGTCGTCGCCGCGGTCGGCTCTGGTGAGCAGGCGCTGCGCACCGCGCGCGGGCAGCGCCCCGACATCGCGCTCATCGACGCCGGGCTCCCCGGGGTGGACGGCTTCACCGTGGCCTGCGCGCTCCGCGAAGCCGTGCCCGAGTGCCGCACCGTCCTCATGGCGGGCCGCTGCCGGAACGGCGACCTGCGCCGCGCGGTGGCCGCGGGGGCGTCCGGGCTCGTGCTGAAGGACACCTCGCCCGGCGACCTCGTGGACGCCATCCGGCGGGCCGCGGACGGGGCGCGCGTCCTCGACCCCGACATCGCCTTCACCGAGCTGAGCTCCGCCGCGAGCCCGCTCACCGAGCGGGAGATCGAGGTGCTCTCGCTCGCCTCACGGGGCGCCTCCGCGGCGCAGATCGCCGAGGACCTCGTCCTGACGATCGGCACCGTCCGCAACCATCTGTCCCGCATCAACCGCAAGATCGGCGCGCAGAACCGGGTCCAGGCCATCCGGATCGCCGAGGACGCCGGATGGCTGTGAACCCGCCTCCCAGCGGCCGATGAGGTCCCGGTAGAGCGGGCAGACCGCGGGCAGATCCGCGTGCCGGCCGAGGTATGGGCGGGTTCCGTCCAGAACGAGGACGCGGCGCGCGCGCACGGCGGAGCTGATCCGATGCGCGATGACGATAAGCGTGCCCCCGCGCCGCGCGAACGCCTCCTCCGCCCGTGCCTCGGCGGCGGCGTCCAGCCGGTACGCGGCCTCGTCCAGGACGACCAGCGGCTGCGGCGCCAGGTAGGCGCGGCACAGCGCGATGAGCTGCCGTTGCGCCTCGCTCAGCGCGCCCGGCTCCAGCCGTGCGCCGTAGCCGCCGAGGTCGCGGACGAGCCCCGCCAGCCCCAGCGCGTCCACGGCCCGCCCGATCTGCCCGGGATCGGCGCCGGGCGCGTAGTAGGCGAGGTTGTCGCGCAGCGAGCCGGTGAACACGTACGCCTCCTGCGGGATGAGCACCCGGTGCTCCGGGTCGCCCGCCGGCCGTCCCGCCACGAGGACCTCGCCCGCGTCCGGGACGGCGAGCCCCGCGATGAGCGCCGCGAGCGTCGACTTCCCGATCCCGCTCGGCCCGACCACGGCCAGGTGGCCGCCCCGCGGGACGACGAGGTCGAGGTCCTCGATCACCGGCCGGGCGCCGGCCCCGTAGCCGAACGTCACCCCGCGCAGCTCGACCGCCGGCGCGTCCGCGGCTGCCGCCCCCGCCGCCGGCCGGGCGGGCGCGTCCGGCGCGCTCGTCTCCAGGATGCGGCCGAGCGTCACCGCGAGCCGCAGCCCGCTGCCGCCCATGCCCTGCACGAGCGTCCGCAGCGCCGGCTGCAGCCCGTGCAGGACATAGGTCAGCGCGCCGATCACCGTCCCGGCCGTGGCGCCGCGCCGCATCAGCCACGGCGCCGCCGCGAGGACGAGCAGCAGCGGCAGCCATCCGCTCACCGCCAGCGCCACCGCGCGCAGCGCCGCGAACCGCGCCACCGCCCGCCCGGCCGCCGCCTGCGCCTCCACCGCCGCGCCGAACTCGGCCTCCAGCGCCTCCTCGCCGCCGCACGCGACGGCGTCCCGCAGCCCCTCCGCCAGCGCCGCCGTCCGCTCGGCGATGTCCTCCTCGCCGACGACGAGGTTCCGCTGCCGGACGGCCGCCGCGCCGAACACCGCCCCGAACAGCACCAGCCCGAACAGCAGCGGCGCCACCACCAGCGCCGCCACCTCCGGCATCATCGTCGCGAGCCCGAGCAGCGCCGCGCCGGCCGAGAACACGAACCCGCGTGCGACGACGAGCAGCCCGCCGAAGGTGTCGCGGACGATCTCCACCTGGTGCGTGAGCCGCGCGACCGCGCCCGTGTCGGGCCGCCCCCGCAGCGACCGGTGCAGCGCCCCGCCCGTGACCCGCCGCACCAGGTCGTCGCGGAACGGCTCCACGATCGCCGCCAGCGCCGGATACAGCCGCCGGCTCCCGGCCGCCCCCACGACCGCCGCGACCGCGAGCATCCCGAGCCACCCGGCCGCGTCCCGCGTCCGCCCCGTCCGGAAGGCGTCGGCCGCCTCCCCGACGGCCCGGCCGAACACGGCGGCGGGCACGGCCTCCACGACCGACCACGCCGCGGCCCGCGCCGCGGCCCGGGGCCGGGCCGCGACGGCGTTCCCGGCCGTCCGCCACAGGACCCGCGCGGCCTCCCGCCTCCCCCTCATTCCCCGGCGTCCTCGGCGGTGAAGACGGCACGGTAGGCCGGATCGCGCCAGAGGTCGGCGTGGCGGCCCACGGCGCGGGCGCGGCCGCCGTCCAGCCAGACGACCAGGTCCGCGCGGGCGGCGGTGGAGGCGCGGTGGGCGATGATCAGACGGGTGCGGCCGGCGAAGCGGTCCAGGATCGCGTCGGTGATCTCGACCTCGGTGACGGTGTCGAGGCTGGAGGTGGCGTCGTCCAGGATGAGGACGCGGCCGGTGTGCGCGAAGGCGCGGGCGAGGCCCATCCGCTGCAGTTCGCCACCCGACATCGGCGCGTCCGCCAGCGGCGTGTCGTAGCCGTGGGGGAGACGCTGGACGAAGCCGTCGGCGCGGGCGGCCCGCGCGGACTCGCGCAGCCACGCCTCCGGCGGGCGCGCCGGGCCGAACGCGATCGCGTCCCGGACGGTCGCGCCGAACAGCGCCGGGCGGGCGAACGCGTAGCCGATCTCGCGGCGCAGCGCCGCCCGCGTCAGCCGGGGGAGCGGTGTTCCGTCCAGCCGGATCTCGCCCCGGTCGGGGTCGGTGAGGCGCCCGGCGAGCGCGGCGAGTTCCGAGGTACCGGAGCCGGAGCGTCCGACGACGGCGACGGCCAGCCCGCCGGGGACGGTCAGGTCCAGGCCGTCCAGCACGCCGAGGCCGGCGACATCGCGGAACTCCAGGCGGCCGGGGCCGGGCGGGGCGGGCTCGGTGCCGTGGGACGGTGCGGGCAGGCCGAGGATCTCGGCGGCACGGCGGGCCCCGGCGCGGGCGCGGCCGAGCCGCAGCACCTGGGTGAGGACGGGCCCGAACCCGGCGGCGAGCCCCGCGTACTGCACGGTCGCGACCAGCTCGCCGGGCGTGATGCGGCCCGCCGCCAGCTCCACCCCGGCGATCGCGACCGCGGCGACCTGCAGGAGCAGCAGCGCCAGCAGGCCCCGGGCGGCGACCCCGCCCTGCACCCGCCACATCGTCTCGCCCTCCGCGCGCAGGTCCGGGAGGGGTTCCAGGATGCGTGCCGTCTCGCGCCCGGCGGTGCCCGCCGCGGCGATCGTGCGGGCGCCGCCGAGCGCCTCGGCGAGCCGTCCCGCGATCGTCCCCTGGACGTTCAGGTACCGGGTCGCGGACGCGGTGATGTCGCGGACGAACGCGCGCATCAGCAGCGCCACCGCCGGCAGCGCCACCGCGATCGCCGCCGCCGCCCGCCAGTCGATGAGGTAGAGGGCGACCAGGGCGCCGGCGGCGGGCAGCAGCCCGGCGGCGGCCTCCGGCGCGGCGGCGGGCGCCACCCCGGCCTCGGCGGCGCCGCCGACCGTCCGCCCCGCGACGTCGCCGGGCGGGACGCGCAGCGCCGGCCCCACCGCGAGGATGTGCCGCACCAGCGTGTGCCGCAGCCAGGCCGTCGCCCGCGCGGCGGCGCTGCCGGCCGCCAGCTCCGACAGCACCTCGGCCAGCGCGGCCACCGCGACGAGCGCGACGCACGGCCACAGCGCGGCGGACGCGGGGGACCCGCCGGGCGGCACCGCGTCGATCGCGCGGGCGAGCGCGTACGGCAGCAGCACGGCCGCCGCCGCGTCCGCGAGCGCGGCCGCCGCGACGAGCGCCGTCCAGCCGCGGGCGCGCCCGGTGGCGCGCAGCAGCAGCCGGTTCGCACCGGCCGGCACGGGTTCAGCGGTCATGAGGGTCTCCATGACGAGGACGGCCATGGCCCCCCGTGGAGGGGACCATGGCCGTCAGCGGCCGTCACAGGCAGATGGTGACACTGTGAGAGCTGTGGCAGAGCAGGCTGAGGCTGCTGTTACCGCCGCCACCGCCGTTCTCGCTCACCATTCCCTGAAGGTCGAGAAGCGCCATATCCTTCACCCCCTTTCGGGCTGGATAGAGGTGACCGCCGCGGGGGTTCCCGCGGGGGGTTCGTGAGCCGTCCCGAAGAACGGCAGCCCGGCCGGCGTGTCGTGCAGGGCCGTGCCGAGCGCGAGCAGCACCCCGGCGGTGCCGGTCGCGAGGTCCATCGACAGCCGGTACATGTGCTCTCCCGGCATCGCCAGCCCGCCGCCGTACGGCAGCGCGTGCCAGGCCAGGTCGCGGACGTGCCCCGCCACGCGCCGGTCGTCGCGGTCGTGGCGGGCCAGGTAGAGCAGCATCCCGGCGCGCCCGCTGAACAGGCTGGGCTGCGCGTAGTACCGCGACATCGCGGCCGTGCGGACGGCCTTGCGCGCGGTCTCGAACTCCTCGTCCGGCCGGTGCGCGAGGTACTCGTCCAGGACCAGGCCGATGCCGGCACTGCCGCGCCCGAGGTAGGGCAGCACCCGGCTGCCCTGGTCGACGTGCAGCGCGCCGTTGTGGTCGGTGACGCAGGCGGCGAGGTCGCGGCGCAGCGCGGCGGCGGCGAGGTCGAGAAGCCGGGGGGTGCCGGTGCGCTCATGGGCCCGGACGAACATCAGCGCCGCACCGGCCCCGCCGTGCATGAGGCCGGGACGCGCGCTCGGCCCGTCCGGCGACCGCTCCGCGACGATCCCGGCGGCGCGGCGGGCCGCCGCGCGCAGGGAGGCGTCGCCCGTCCTGTTGGCGAGGTCGTCCAGGACGAGCGCGAAACCGGGCAGGCCACCGTAGAGGTCGTCGCCGAGCCGCTCCCACTTCTCGCCGAGGCAGTGGCGGACGGCGGCGAGCGCCGCGTCCTCGTGACCGAGGCGGGCCAGCACGTGGGCGGCGCCCATCAGCCCGTCGTAGAGGCCTAGGCCGGTGCCGCGCCTTGGGGCGGCGGCGTGCTCGGCCAGCCACTCCTCGTGCGCGGGGAAACGGCCCGCGCCCGTGACGTCCAGTGCGTACAGGACGCCGGCGGCGCCGTGCGCGAGCCCGAGGGACGCGCCGGAGAACTGCTCCACGTCGCCGGGGAACAGCCGGTCGTCCCGGTCCGGGGTCGCGCTCGCGAGGACGGCGCGGGACAGGGCGTCCCTGGCGCGCACCCAGCCGGGCGCATCCGGGACGAACTCCGGCACGGCCACCGGCGGGACGTCCCGCGCGATCTCCGCGACGGCCTCGTCCAGGAACGGCCGCGGCACCGGGAAGTTCTCGGCGATCAGGTCGGCGAGCTGCCGCGCCTTGCCCCGGTCGATGACGAACAGCGTCGTCAGCGGGACGAACAGGGCGAGCCGCAGGCAGGCCAGGCTGTAGCGGTCGACGTCGATGCCGCGCCGGTCCCGCGGGGCGAGGAACGCGGGGTTCGCCAGCGTCTGCCGCCCGCCGTCGGACGCGGGCGCCGCCGTCTCGAAGTCGATCAGCGCGACCGAGTCGTCCGGGCGGACCATCACGTTGAACATGTGCAGGTCGTTGAACACCACGCCGCGCTCGTGGATCGCGGTGACGACGCGTTCCACTCCTTCGTGGACGCGCAGTGCCCATTTCGTGTATTCGGCGGTCTTCCCCGGATCCGGTTCGGGATCGAGCATCGGATGGCGTTCGGCGAAGAACGTGTTGAGCGTGCGTCCCTCGATGAACTCCTGGACGAGGAAATGGTGCTCCCCGAGCGTGAACCAGTCGAGCGCGGCGGGCACGCCCTCGATTCCGCTGAGCCTCCGGAGAACATCGCGTTCTCGTTCGAGCCGGGTGACGGCGTCGGCCCCGTCGGCGGCGAGTCCGGCATGCGGCCGCCCTTCCTTCAGGACGACTCTGGCCCCGGTCCTCGTGTCGGTCGCCGCGTAAACCCCGCCGCCGTTAGAGAAATGCAGGGCCTTCTCGATCCGGTACGGAAGATCGGCCGTCGTCGTGGCGCCGCGCGCCTTGAGGTGCGGTTCGAGACAGGCGGGCGGACTCACCCAGTCGGGGACGGAGAAGACGGGAGCGCGGCGGTCGGGCACCAGTTCGCCGGCGCCGTTCTCCAGCGCGGGCACGAGCCTGCCCTGCTCGTCCAGGCACCGCCGCTCGGCGAACCCGCCGTACCGCACGTGCAGCGGCCCGCCGCCGATGCGCAGGTCACTGAGGATGTAGGGGCCGGGAAGGCCGTCCAGCGCCGCGCCGAGTCCGGTCAGCACCCGCTCCAGTTCGCGCTCGTCCGCGGGGTAGATGGTGACGAGCTTGCCGCTCGCGCCGCGCGGCGCGTACTTGGCGTTCCGCATCCGCAGCGTTCCCGGACCGCGCAGGTGCTTGAACTCGATGCCGCCCGCGACGCAGTACTCCCACGTCCCGGAAAGAATCCGCTCGGCGCTTTCCGCGCACCCGGTGACATGTACTTTCCAGCCCTGCGCCGGGGCGCGCTGCTCCGGCGGAACATAGACCACCCATTCGTCGCCGAAGACCTGTTCCCAGCCCTCCGGAAGATCACGTCCCGTGATGGCGAAGTCCGTGCGGCGGGTGACAGGGGGAGCGTCATAGAACACCTCATCCGCGAGGCAGTAAAGCTCATACCCCTTGTCCACGGCCGCATTCCCTTCCGCTTTGGCCCGCCCGTTGGCGTGTCCGGAACAAAGAATTGCAGGACCGCCGGGGGAGCGGCTAGTAGCGGAAATAACGAATGCCCCGTGAAGATCTACCGGCCCCTGTCACGCGCCGATCACGGCACCGCGCGCACGTGCCGCCTCCGGCCTGCTCTCAGAGGCCGAGCGTGTCCAGCAGCGGGACGAGCCGCTCCTCCTCGTGATCCAGGTGCGCCTCCAGCGCGGCGGTGAGCCGCTCGACCTCCGCGAGCAGCGAAGCCGCCTCACCCCCGTCGAGGACCCGGCGCAGCTCGTCCAGCAGCCCCTTCACCGTCTCGTGCTCGTCCTTCAGCCGCGCCAGCGCCGGCGCGAGCTCCGGATGCCGCCGCTCCAGAAGCGGGAACATCTGCTGCTCCTCGCCCATGTGATGGTTGCCCAGGCCCTGGCACAGCGTCAGGCAGTTGACCCGCAGCTGCGCGCCCACCCCGGCCCCCGACGCCGCGACCTCCCCGCGGATCAGCGCCAGCTCCCTGCGGAACGCGTCGTGCACAGCGACCAGCATGGCGCTCGGCGACTCCGGCCCGGCGGGCGGCCCGGCCACCACCGGGACCAGCGCGACGACGGGCAGCGTCCGCCCCGACCTGGCCGCGTACTCGCCCCACCCGGGATCGGCCTCCACGGCCCGCGCGAACGCGGCATCCCGCTCGTCCCCTTCGAGGACGACGGCGTCCGCCTCATACGTGAAGGCGCCGCTTTCGACCGTGACGCGCGGGTGAGCGACCAGGTTGTGGAACCATGCCGGGTTCTTGGGCGCGCCTCCGGCCGACGCGATGACGAGGACGCGTCCGTCCCCGTCCGGCAGATACCCGAGCGGCGTCGTGTGCCGGGCGCCGGACCGCGCCCCCGTCGTCGTCAGCAGAAGCAGCCGCCCACCCTCGAACGGCCCGCCGACCCGCCCGCCGTTGGCGCGGAACTCCGCAATGACCTGCCTGTTGAAATCCATCTGTCTCCTGACCTGTTTTCGGGCATGACGAATAAGCCACAGAAACGACACGCGCCCATGGCTGAAGAAACAATGAAGAACGACACGCCGAAGACACGGGCATGCCCGCTGACGTCGCACGACGTGCGTAAAGAGAAGAGGGGAGAACGCAAGCGGAAAAGGCGGGCCGCGTGCCCGCCCCGGCCTCACTCGGAGGCCGGGAACCTCACTCGCTCATGGCCCAAGGCCGACCCGGCAGTCACAAACCGCAGATTACTGAACCCCACCCTCCAACGCAAGATCACCTTCCCCCGCCCCGCAAAGCCGCCTCGACCATGTCCGGGGCGGCGGGCTCCGGGATACGCCAGCATCGCCGTGCGGCGTTGAGCTTGGTGGTCATGCTTTCGACCAGCTGATGTTCCGGATACGGGTAGGGGCCGCCGCGGGCGAAGAGCTGGGAGTAGCGGACGGAGTCGACGATCGCCGACTTGATGCGTTCGTGGGTCAGGTAGGCGTCCAGGTCCTTCCGCCAGCCGGTGGTGTGGTCGGAGGGCATGGCGGCCTGCCAGCGGGTTATGAGGGTGTCCTGTTCCTCCGGCTGGTAGCCCATCTTGTGGATGTGGACGGCCAGGTCGTAGACGGAATCGCCCCAGAGGGCGAGTTCCCAGTCGAGGAACGTGGTCACGCCGTTGCCGACGATCATGTTGCGGCGGTGGACGTCGGCGTGAACGCAGGTGAAGGGGCGGGGGGTGAGGCCGCGCCACAGGTCGCCCACCGAGGTGAGGGGGTCGGCAGGGATCGCCAGGGCGGTGAAGAGGGCGGCGTACTCGGCGCTGAAGGTGTCGTACACGCGCTGCGTCAGGCCGGACAGGAGACGCGCGAAGGCGGTCGTATCCTTGTCGGCCGGCCAGGAGGCGGGAATGTCGGGGAGCCTGGGGACGCGGGTGAGCTGTGTGAACAGCCGCACGACATCGTCCAGGACGTGCGGTGGGACGGGGATGCCGCGCGGCGCGACGTCGTTGAGGACGTCGCCGGCGATGAACTCGTGGACCTGGAATGGCGGGGCGTCGGAGGCGTGGAGCAGCCGGGGGGCGTCCCGGACGTGCGGGGCGATGGCGGCGAGGACGCGGTCCTCACGCCATGGCCGCAGGTCCATCATGTCGGCGCCGTGGATCGGTATCCGGACGATGACCGGCCCGTCGGGGGTGTCGACCCGGATGTTGTCGTTGTAGTACCCGGCCGCCGAGTCGCCGTGTGCGCGTGCGCGCTCGTACAGGTCCCGCCAGTTCATCCGTCCTCCAGCATGGCCGTCACGAGGGCGCGCGCCCGGTCGTCCAAGAATGGCGGCAGGTTCGGTGGGCTGATCTGGGCACGGGCCCGGTCCGTCACCGCCGTGGTGTGCTCGTCGGCCGCGCCGAGGGCGTCCAGCAGGTGACCGGCGACCATGAGCAGGGTGGGGTAGACCTCCGCGGCGACCAGCTCGGCGACGGCCCAGCGGGCGGACGCCACGGCGGCGCCGGTGTCGCCCGTCCGGGCGTGCAGGAAGGCGCGGAACAGTTCCGCGCGGGCCCGGCCGGATCGGTAGCGCGCCCGGTCCAGGGCCTCGGTGGCCGCCTGGAACGACGCCGCCGCCGGGGCGTGCTGTCCGAGCCGGAACTGCGCGATGGCCAGCGCGGTGAACGCCTTGCCTATCTCGTGGTGGGCGCCGAGGTCGGTCTGCGCGTCGATGGCCTCGGCGGCGGCGTCAAGGGCGCGTGACGGGTCGGTCCAGGCGAGCAGTTCCGCCCGGTTGGTCTTGATGTCGGCTTGGCCGATGATGGCGCCCGCCCGGGTGTAGAGCGCGGCGGCCGTCTCCAGGGATCGGGCGGACGCGTCGAGGTCGAACCCGAACCGATACCCGAGGTGCTGGAGGCGGACCACGTCGCCGCGCAGCACGAGGTCGTCCTGCGGGGCCTCGGTGAGGAGCTGCTGCGTGATGGACAACGCGTCGCCGAATCGACCCTGGCACATGTCAAGGTCCGCCATGCAGAACCCCGCCCGCAGGCGAACGGGGCCGGAGTGGTGGTTCCATACCTGGCGGAAGAGTCGCTGCGCTTCGCTGGTCGCTCCGGCGATGCGGCGGCCGTGCGCGCCCGCCAGGGCGAGGCGTGCGCCCGGTGCGCCGTCCAGCGGCCAGTCGATCGACGGGGTCAGCCGTGTGGCGGCCTCCGCGTCCCCGAGGAGGACGGCCGACTCGGCCTCCAGGCAGAGGGCAGTCTGGGCGAGGTCCAGGTCGCCGAGACCCGCGTCCAGGTAGTCGCGCAGGTCCTGGGTCACGCCGTCGATACCTTGTTTGCCGCCGTACGTCATGGCCCTGTCCGCGTACGCGAGGATGTCCGCGCCGTCGAGGACGCTCGCGTGCAGGCCGCAGTACGCCGCCTCGCGAACGGCGCGGGCCCGGGTGGCGACACCGTCCTCGGCCGTGTGGTCGCCGCCGGCGCGGGAGTCCCAGACGCTGCGGAGAAGGGCGTGGACGTCCCGGACGGTGTCGCGGGACAGCCGGTCGTGCAGTGCGGCCCGCATGAGCTGGTGGAGGCGTCGCCCGTTGGCGCCGGCCGGGTAGACGAAGGAGTAGGCGGTCAGTGACTCCCAGGCCATCCGGTGCCGGGGCAGGTCGAACGCGTCCGCCACGGACTGGAAGATCTCGTAGTCGAAGATCCGGGCGATGCTCAGCAGTTCCAGCGTGCGGATCTCGTCGGGGGCGACGTGGGCTAGAAAGCGTTGCAGGATCTCCTCGGAGGAGACCGCCGCCGCCTGCCTGGCCGTCGTGCGGGTGTCCACGGCCAGGTGGAGGTAGAAGGGCAGGCCCTGGCTGGCGGTCGCGATCGCCTCGCGCGCTGAGTGGTCGGTGATGCCGCCGTCCGCCAGGAGTTCCAGCCTGGCCGCCATCGGGAGGCCGTCCACGCGCTGATGGTGAATCACCTCCGTCCAGCCGGGATCGTGGGACGCCCAGGAGAGCGGTTCACGGCTGGCCAGGACGACCGTTCCCCTGTCGAGCTGGGCGATCAGGTCACGGAGCCAGACGTCCTGGGCCATGGCCCTGCCAGAGTGTGCCGACGCGGGGACGAGCGCCTCGTAGGCGTCCACGAAGATGACGTAGGGGCGGTCGGAGCCGTCGCGCAAGTCTTCGGCGAACAGGTAGGTGACGGCGTCGGCGAGTTCGGCGTTGGTGAGGTCGTCCAACTGGCTGAGCGTGTCGTCGGCCTTGATCCGGTGCCGCTGCCGCATTCCGCTCGTGGCCTTGCCCAGCAGGCGGAGGAGTCCGACACCGGTTCCGAACACCGGGACACCGGCCGCGCCGTCGATGATCTGGGAGAGGGCTTCGCTTTCGTCCACGAACGGAAGTTCATTGCGGGAGAGCCGCAGGTGCGGGTGGAGCCGCTGCCAGAGGACGGCGTAGGCGATGTCGAAGCGGTCGAATCGGACACCTTGGCGGCCGAGTTCGACGCGCAGAACCGCGAGAGCGTCCTCCTGCTGCCGCATCGCGGGCACCTGCAGGTCGATCGTCGCGGTCCGGTGTGTCTCGGTGCTGCGCTGCCTGAGCTCCTGCAGGAGCCGGGACTTGCCGATGCCGCCGACCCCGACCACGTTGAACACGCGGGGCGAGCCCTGCCCGGCTCGTAACACGTCGGCGAAGGCGGCCATCACTGCCTCTCTGTCCACGAACGGGCGGTGCAGAGCGGCGACCCGCCGGAAACGCGGTTCGAGGGGCATTGACGTTCTCCAGGGGCGAGGGCGGTTTCCTCCGTCCGACGCGGAACAGACGGAAACAGGTTCCCCGCCGACGATAACGGCCGGTAGCCCGATCATGGCACACAAGCCCTGAGGCGGGCCCTGCACGAGCCGACCGCCAGATCACCTCAAGCCATGAGCGGGAGTTTTCGCGGGGTCATATGCCTTCGCGGTGGGCGAGGGCGGCGGCCTGGGTGCGGCTTGTGACGTTCAGTTTGGCGAGGATGTTGGAGACGTGCACGCTCGCCGTCTTGGGGGAGATGAACAGCGCCGCCGCGATCTCTCGGTTGTTGTGGCCCTCCGCGACCAGCTTCAGCACCTCCCGCTCCCGTGCGGTGAGGGAGGAGAGCGGGCCGGACGGGGCGGACGGCGTGCGGGCGGCGCCGCCGAGGCGGGCGCGGGTGCCGAGGTCGTGCAGGGCCGCGAGCAGCGGCTTGGCGCCGAGGCGTTCGGCGGTCCGCACGGCCGACCGCCACTGGGCCGCCGCCTCGTCCCGGTCGCCGTTCTCGGCGAGCGCCTCCGCCAGCCGCCACCGCGACCGCGCCACCTCGTAGACGAACCCGCCGTCCGGGTCGCCGTAGGTGAACAGGTCGACCGTCCTGCGCCACAGTTCCACGTCGTAGAGGCCGTCGATGCGCCGCCGTTCGGCCTCCGCGCGCGCCAGCCACGCCTGTCCCTCGTATCCGAGCCAGGTGCGGGGCAGGCCGTCCACGTTCAGCGCGCCGACGCTGCGCGCCACCTGCAGCAGCGCGTCCCCGGCCGCGGCCGCGGCCCGCAGCGCGTCCTCGTCGCCGGCGGCGCGGGCCCGGGCCGCCCGCTCGGCCTGCGCCCACAGCCCGGTCGCGGCGATGCGGATCGCCCCGGCGCTGCGGGCGTAGACGGTGCCGAGGATGCTCCGGACGTGCTCGATCGCCGTGTCCGGGTCGCCGCGCCACAGCGCGTGCTCGGCGGCGAGACCCCGGGCGACGTAGTTCAGGAACGGGTCCCGCCCCCACAGCGGCTCGATCCACCGCAGCCGCTCCGCCACCCGGGGGCCGCCCTGGGCGACCTCGGTGAACAGCGCGTACGCGGAGACCTCCGCCTCGGCCGGCCGGACGACATGGACGGCGAACTCATCGGCCAGCCGGTCCGCCTCCGCCCAGTTCCCGCTCGTGTAGTGGATGAGGTACCGCAGGCACCGCAGCACGATCCCGAACATGCTCCAGCCGACCCCGTTGTCGAGCGCGAACTTCACGCCCTCGTCGGCGGCGCGGACCGCGCCGGCGACGTCGCCGCGGTCGAACTTCGTCCGCGCGTAGTGGAACGCGGCCCGCATCGCGGTCATCGAGGTCTCGCCGTCCGCGGCGGCGAGGTCGCGGGCCCTGGCGAACACGTCCGCGACGCCGGCGGCGGCCTCCCGCGACTCCCGGTACAGGCCGAGCGTGACGAGCAGGCTGGCCTCCGCGCCGGTGTTCCCGGCCGCGCGCGCCTCCTCGACCGCCTTCTCGGCGAACGCGGGCAGCTCGCCGTCCTCGTCCCGGTAGAGCAGCGTGCGGGCGTAGGTGGCCAGGGCCCAGGCGCGCTCGGGGGTCGGCGGGTCGGCGGGCAGCATCGTGACCGCCTCCCGCGCCATGACCTGCGACTCCTCGTCCTCGTCGATGTCGCCGAGGTAGGACGCGAGGTGCTCGCGGATCTGCGAGCCGAGCGCGACGTCGACGGGGGCGGCGGTGTCCAGCAGGCGGCGCAGCCGGTGCACGGCCCGCCGCGGCTCCCCGGCCCGCGCGGACGCCTGCGCGGCGGTGAGCGACAGCCGGATCCGGTCGGTGCCGGCCGCCTCCTGCGCGCCGGGGACGGCCTCCCACAGCTCCAGCGCCCGCTCGTAGTGCTCGAACGCCTCCGCGGGCGCGCCCAGCCGGTCGGCCTCCCGGCCCGCCCGGACGGACGCGGCGAACGCGGCCGGCAGGTCGTGCGCGGCGAGGCTGTGATGGGCCAGCTCCGCCGCCGACCCGCGCGTCCCGGCGGGCAGGTCGGCGAGGAGGCGGGCGAAGTCGGCGTGCAGCCGGGTCCGCTCGCCCGGCAGCAGGTCGGCGTACACGGCCTCGCGCAGCAGCGCGTGCCGGAAGGTGTACCCCGCCCCGGACGGGACGAGCAGCTGGTGCGACACGACCTCGCGCAGCGCCTCGCCGACCGCCGCCTCGTCCAGCCCGGACACGCGGCGGACCAGCTCGTCGTCGACGCGGCGCCCCGCCACCGCCGCGACCCGCACCACCCGCTGCCCGCCGTCCGACAGCCGCTCGACCCGCGACAGCAGCAGATCGGCGAGCCCGGACGGCAGCTCCGCCCCGCCGTCCCGCAGCTTGGGATCGGCCGAGTACAGCTCGCCGACGTAGAACGGGTTGCCCTCCGAGCGCCGGTGCACCCGCTCGACGGCCTCCGGCGTCACCGGCGCGGCGCCGCGCGCCAGCTCCGCCAGATACTCGGCGGTCTCGCCGGGGCCGAACGGCGGCACCTCGACGCCGGTCACGTTCGGCAGCCGCAGCAGCTCGGCCACCACCGGCCGCAGCGGATGCCGCCGGTGCAGGTCCTCCGACCGGTACGTCCCGATGAGGCAGACCCGCTCGCGCTGCAGGACGCGGCTCAGGAACGTCAGCAGATGCCGGGTCGAGCGGTCCGCCCAGTGCAGATCCTCCAGGGCGAGCAGGACGGGCCGGTCGCGGCCCAGCTCGCCGAGCAGCCCGAGCACCGCCCCGAACAGCCGCTGCTGGCCCAGCTCCGACGCCGCGCCGACGCCGCCGTCACCGTCCGGCAGCAGGCTCTTCAGCACCGGACGGGCGTCGAGCGCCGCGCGGATCTGCGCGGCCTCCGGGGTGCCGTCCTGCGCGGCCGCCCACAGCGCGTCCGCGAGCGGCAGGTACGGCATGCTCTCGCCCAGCTCGGCGCACTGCCCGACGAGCACCGCGCAGCCCTTGCCGCGCGCGGCCCGGGTCAGCGCCGCCACCAGATGCGACTTGCCGACGCCCGCGTCGCCGCTGACCAGTACCACGGCCGCGCTGCCGCCCGCGGCCCGTTCCAGCGCGGCGGTCAGCTCCGCCAGTTCCGCCGCCCTGCCGATCAGCATGCCCCTCCGCTCGTCCCGTCGAGTATCGCATCGGAGCGGACGTGAACGGGCCCCGGAACCGGGGAGGGAACCGGGGCCCGCGGGGACGGGGCGTGTCAGCCGACCAGGGCGGGGATCTTGCCGGTGTCGCGCCCCGCCGCGTCCTCCTCCGCCGGCGCGGGTTCGGGGACGGGCAGCACCCTGTGGTAGGCGCGGAGCGTCTCGGCGGCGACCCGCTCCAGCGAGTAGCGGGAGCGGGCGCGGTCGGCGGCGGCGATCGAGTATCCGTGCAGCGTCGTCTCCTCGGTCAGCAGCCGGCGGACCGCCCGGCCGATCACGACGGGGCGTCCCGCCGGGACGTGCAGGCCGGTGATCTGGTCGAGGACCTCGTCGGCGTTCCCGCCGGCCGGGGCCGCGACGACGGGCACGCCGCAGGCCATGGCCGCCAGCGGCACCGACGGGCACGGCTGGTACGGGGCCAGGCACAGCGCGAGGCTCGCCGTCCGCAGCAGCTTCGGCAGGTTCTTGTGCGGCACCCGGCCGAGGAAGATCACCCGGTCGGCGACGTGCAGCTCCTTGGCGAGCATGCGCAGCCGGTGCACGTCCTGGTCGCCCTCCAGGTCCTCGCGCTCCGGGCCGCCGGCGACGGCCAGCTCGGCGTCCGGGACGTGCACGAGGGCGCGCAGCGCGGTCGCGACGTCCCCGCTCTCCAGGTCGTCGCACACCAGCACGAGGCGGGGCCGGCCGCCGTGCGGCATCGCCGGGCCGACCTGCGTGAAGTGCTCACCGTCCACGCCGTAGGGCACGACGGCGATCGACGGGCGCGGGACGCCCATCCGCACGACCTGCTGGGCCTCCTCCACGTGCCCGGCGAGCACCACGTCGGCGTCCCGTCCGATGGCCTTCTCCAGCCGGTCGCGGTGCGGGTGCACGCGGTGCCCGGCGCGGCGCTCGGACGCGGCCACGCCGTGGAAGCTCTGCGCGAACGGAATGCCCAGTTCGCGGGCGACGGCGCAGGCGGCGAGCCCGCCGATCCAGCCGTGCGCGTGCACGATGTCGGGCCGGGCGGCACCGCTCCAGCGGCGGCGCAGCCCGTCGGCGAAGTCGCGGAGGTGCCGCAGCAGCTCGTCATCGGACAGCGGCCGGGCGGGCCCGGCGTCAAGGTGCACGAGTGCGGCGCCCGGCGCGAGCCGGACCCGGCCGCGGGCGGACGTGTTGTGCCGCCGCGCGTACACCGTGACCTGGTTCGGCTTCCCGTCCGCGAGGAGCGGGCGGGTCAGCGAACGAGCGAGATCCCGGACGTGGATGGACTCCAGGTGTTCGCCGTCAAGGTCGGAGGCGGACACGAGAGCGATATTGAGCGAGCGATGCATGACGGATCCTCCGGGACAACACAGGGGAAGCACGGAGGTATCTGCGTCGTAGACACCTGCTCGGCCAGTTTCATATCCCTCCCCGCCCGCCGTCAAACCTGACGAATCGCCGTCTCCCCGGGCTCGGCCTCTGCAAACCCCGCTGGCCTGCGGGAACGCCGCGCCGAAATGAACACGATTCTAATTGCGCCGCCGCCTCGCCGGCGCGGCCCCGGCGGGTGTCCGCGCCGTCAGGGGACGATGGGGAGGGTGATCGCCGACGGGTGGGCGGGAGTGTGGAAGATCTCCTGATCCGCGGTGAGCATCTCGGTGGCGGTGCCCATGGGGGCGCCGGTCCCGGGGTTGCGGGCCACGCGCGGGTAGGCGCCGCTCGCCACCTGGACGCGGATGCGGTGGCCGCGGCGGAAGCGGTGGCCGGCGGGCCACAGTTCGACGGCGACGCGGCGGACGCCGTCGGCGCCCGGTTCCGGGCTGCCGGGGACGAGGCGGCGCATCCCCTCGCAGAGGTTCAGGGATTCGCCGTCCGGGGTGACGTCGCACAGCCGGACGACGAAGTCGGTGTGCTCGCGGTTCGAGCGGATGTGCAGGTCGGCGGTGACCGGGCCGATGATCTCGACGTCGTCGTCCAGGATGGCGGAGGTGTAGGTCAGCACGTCCTGCCGGCGTTCCAGCCGCCGCTGGTCGGTGGACGGCCGGGTCTCGCCGAGCAGCGTGGGGCCGCCGAGGAACGGCGTCGGGTGGTTCGGGTCGTAGCGGTAGGTGTCGGGGGCCGAGTCGTGTGGGGCGCCGGGGGACAGGACTCCGGCCGGGTGCAGGTGCCAGCGTTCCTCGCGCATGCCGGGGACCGGCCAGTCGGGGAACTCGCGCCACTCGCCGGCGCCGGTGATGTAGAGCCGGACGGGCTGTTCCCGCAGCTCGGACGGGTCGTCCAGCAGGTGCGCGCGGAACCATTTGACGGAGTCGGCGACCGAGCCGCGCATCATCCGCTGGTCGGCGTGGAACCAGGGGCCGATCGTCAGGTAGGGGCGGCGGCCCGCGGCCCGCAGCGCCGCGTAGTCCTTCATCTGCCAGGGCAGGAAGATGTCGTACCAGCCGCCCGTCATGTTCACCGGCGCGGTCACGGTGGAGACGGTCGGGGAGAAGTCGCGCTTGTCCCAGAACGGGGTGTCGGGGCCGTTGACGAGGAGTTCCTGGAAGAAGCGCTGCTGCGCGCCGGTCGCGAGCCGGTCGAGTTCGGCGAGCGGGCGCCCGGACAGGGTGGCGCGGCGGGCGCGGCGCGGCGACATGATGCCGGTCGTGATGCCGGACAGGGAGTTCTTCATCCGCGCGGTCAGGTCGACCCAGATGAGCGCCGACTCCAGCGCGAACGTGCCGCCGACGTTGACGGCGTCCCGGAACGTCGAGGCGGTGACCTGCATCGACAGCGCCTTCAGTTCGGGCCCGGCCTCGGCGGCGACGGCCCACTGGACGTAGCCGAGATAGCTGGGGCCGTGCATGGCGAACGTGCCGCCGAACCACGGCTGCGCCTTCAGCCACTCGATGGTGGCGAGGCCGTCCTCGCGTTCGTCGAGCGCCTCGAACACGCCGCCCGAGCCGAATCCGCCGCGGACGCTCTGCACCACGGCCTGGAACCCGTGCGACGCGAACGCCTGCCCGCACATGAGCCCGAACGGCCCGCGCCGCCCGTAGGGGGAGCGGACGAGGACGGTCGGCGCCTTCTCGACGTCCACGGGGGCGTACCGGTCGGCCAGCAGCGTCACGCCGTCGGCGGTGGGGACCTCCAGGTCCCGCTCGACCGTCACGCGGTGGGGGCCGTTCCGCAGTCCCAGCGCCGTGACCCCCAGCCGGCGCATCATTCCCACGCTTACCACCTGGTCGATCGTAACCGCCAGGCCCGCCGCACTCGGAGCCACATGTCCGTGATGTGCCTCGCACCATGCCGGGTCTTCACTACGATCGGGACCCGCAAGACGACAAAACGGGATCTCGCGGACGTACCGCGGAGGGAGAGTTTCACGCGTGATGGTTGACCTGGGTGACCTGAGGTGGGAGCGAGTCATCGGCGCCGCCGTCGTGATTGCGGCGGCGCTGGTGATCGCCGTCCTGCTGCGGCTGCTGACCGGACGGCTGTTCCGGAGGGCGGGCGACACCAGGTGGGCCTGGGACGACCTCGTCGCCCGCCTCGTCAAGGACCTGGCGATGCCGCTCGCGCTGCTGCTCGGCCTGTGGACGGCGGCGCGGGTGCTGGAACTGCCGCGCGGCACCCTGGACGTGATCGCCAAGGTGCTGACGGCGGTGGCGATCCTGGTGATCTCGCTGGCGATGGCCCGGCTGATCGCGGCGTCGGTCACCTCGATCGCGATGGCCCGGCAGGGCGTCGCCGCGAACGTGACGATCTTCGCGAACATCACGCGGGTGATCGTGCTCGGCATCGGCATCCTGATCATGCTGCAGAGCATCGGGGTGTCGATCACGCCGCTGCTGGGCGCGCTGGGCGTCGGCGGTCTCGCGGTCGCCCTGGCCCTCCAGGACACGCTCGCCAACCTGTTCGCGGGCGTGCACGTCCTGGCGTCCAAGACGATCGAGCCCGGCGACTACATCAGGCTGGCCACCGGCCAGGAGGGGTACGTCGTCGACATCAACTGGCGCAACACCTCCATCCGGACGCTGTCGGACAACATCGAGGTCATCCCGAACCAGCGCTTCTCCGACACGATCCTCACCAACTACCACCGTCCCGCGCAGGACATGTCGGTGATGGTGTACGCGAAGGTGCACTACGAGGTCGACCTCGATGAGGTGGAGAAGCTCCTCCTCCAGGTGGGCCACGACGTCATGAAGGACGTCCAGGGCGGGGTGGAGGACTCCAACGTCCTGGTGCGGTTCGACGACTTCAACGACGCGACCGTCGGCTTCCACGTGATCCTGCGGTCCAGCGAGTTCGGCGACCAGTTCGCGATCAAGCACGAGTTCCTCAAGCGCCTGCACCGGGTGCTCCGCGAGGAGGGCATCGCCCCGCCGTACTGGCACCACCGCGTGGTCGTGGACGACCCGTCCCGCGCGAACGGCGTCCCCCGCAAGGACGAACTGGCCTTCTGACCCGCCGCGTCCGGGCCGGCGCCGGCGCGTCCGGCACTGATCCGCCGGGGTCAGGCGGATGGGGGAGCCTCCTGGGAGAACCAGGCGAGGAACTCGGTGTTGCCGAACATCCGCGCCGTGTCGATGGCGGACGGCGACCCCGCCCGCGGGTCGGCGCCCGCGTCCAGCAGGGCCCGCACCACCGCCGGCTCGTTGCCGAACACCGCGCCCGCGAGGGGCCGCCGGCCGCGGTCGTTCGCGCGCTCGGGGTCCGCGCCCCGCGCCGCGAGGGCCCGGACGGTGCCGGCGTGCCCGTGGCGGGCGGCGTGCATGAGCAGGGTGTCGCCCCTGTCGTCGGCCAGGTTCACCGGCGTCCCGGTGTCCAGGTGCCCGACGAGGCCCGCGGTGTCGCCGGCCCGCGCCATCTGGAACAGCCGGGACGCGAATTCCTCCGTCTCCGGCCCCGCCCCGGTCAGCACCTGCATTCGGCTTCCGGCGAGGAGCACGCCGCCGAGGCTGTCCTCCCCGTAGCTGAGGCGCTTCTCCAGCGACACGAGCGCACCGTCCTCGGCGAACGAGCGGAACCGCACGTCGTCCGCCAGCGACCGCATGATCAGCAGGCCGCGGCCGTGCTCGGCGGACGCCTCCGGACGCAGGATGCTCCCGGCGTCGAACCCGACGCCCGAGTCGATCACCTTGATCACGCACCGCCGGCCCTGGATCGTGGCCCGCACCGTGTAGTCGGCCCCGTGCTCGGCGTGCTTGATCACGTTGGTGCACGCCTCGGTGAGCATCACCTCGATGTCGTCGCGGATGTGGTCCTCCACTCCGAGTGCGGCGAGCGCCGCGTCCAGGAGCCTCCGGGTGGCCGGGACGCTCGCGGCGTCCCGGGGAAGCTGGAGGTCCAGGCTGATTTCCACATCATCTCCGTCCGTCCCCCTGAATCGTGCCCTTCCGGGCACGCTCAAACATGGGGCCGGTCACGCCGGATCGCCCGGCCGGGGCGCGTAGCCGTCCACGTACTCCTGACCTGAGAGGCCCTGGATCGCCACCATGATCTCGTCGGTGACCTGCCGGGCCGCCCTGCCGCGCGGGACGCCCTCGTCCCGTCCGCCGAAGTGCATCGGCGGGCCGATGCGCAGCCCGATCCGCCCCGGTCTCGGGACGGCCCGGCCCCGCGGCTGCACCCTGTCGGTGCCGAGGATCGCGACCGGGACCACGGGCGCGCCGGTCCGCATCGCCAGCCGCGCCACCCCCGTCCGGCCCCGGTAGAGCCGCCCGTCGGGGGAGCGGGTGCCCTCGGGGTGGATCGCGAACACGCCGCCGCGCTCCAGCACCGCCGCGGAGGTGTCGAGCGCGTCCAGCGCCGCCCGCCCGCCGGACCGGTCGACCGGGATCGCCCCGAGGCTGCGGAAGAACGCCGCCGTGGCGCGGCCCTTCGGCCCCGCTTCGGTGAAGTACTCGTGCTTGCCGAGGAAGTGCACCCGCCGCGGCACCATCAGCGGCAGGACGAACGAGTCGAGGAACGCCAGGTGGTTCGCGGCGAGGATCACCGGACCGATCCGCGGGACGTGCCGCAGGCCGCTCACCCGGGGCAGGAAGGCGGCGCGCATCGCGGGGCCCATGAGGACGTGCTTCAGCAGCGGATAGATCAGGCGTTCGGGGTCCATGTCCGATCACGCTATGGGGCGGGTCGTCCTCGCCGCCGTTAATGCCCGATACAAGGTCAATGCTGCGGAATTTGTATGATTCCGCGCTTGCCGGTCAGCCGCCGGCCGCCGCGGCGGAGGCGTTCAGCGCGCGGACCGCCGGCACGGCCGGGCCCGTCCGGGCCGACAGCTCCTCGATCCGCCGCTTGTACCGCCGCCGGTCCCGCCCCGTCAGGACCGGTGTCAGCTCGCCCGCCGCCGCCAGCGCGGCCGCCGCCGCGTCGTAGCTGTGCACATGCGCCACCGGACGTCCCCGCAGCGCCGACGACGCCCCGCCGTACAGCGTCTTCACGACCCGCGGGTCCCGCACCGTGATCTGCCGGTGCGGGAACAGGCCCAGCACGCGGCGGTCGCGCACCTTGATCCAGCCGTCCCGCATCAGCTCGTCCCGGACCGTCCCCACCAGGGCCCTCGCGTCCTTGCGCACCCAGTGCCGCCACGGCCGGGGCCGCGACGCCGCGATCTGCGCCACCACCCCGTACGGATCGTCGCCCGGCGTCCCCGGGACGGGGCCGCGCCGCTCCTCGCCGAGCCGCCCGTCCAGGTACAGCTCCGTCAGCGCGGCGGCACGCAGCACGTAGCCGAGCCGCGTGCCGCCCTTGGCCATCTTCTGCTTTCGCAGGTCGTACGCCAGCAGGTACATCCGTGCCGGCAGCGATTCTGGAACCTCGACCATCGCTAGTCCTCGCCCCCGCCGGGCGGCGGGTCCTCGTTCTCCCCGTCCCCGGGCCGCCTGCGCGGACGCCCGGGCCTTCGCATCCGTCCCGCCGATCCGGGCATCCGGCCCGCGTCGGCGAGCGCCTGCCGCAGCAGGAACTCGATCTGCGCGTTGGTGCTGCGCAGCTCGTCCCCGGCCCACCGGGCCAGCGCGTCGTGGACGGCGGGGTCGAGCCGCAGCAGGATCTTCTTGCGCTCCGTGCTCAATGGCCCGGGTCACTGGTAGAGAGTGCCGGTGTTGACCACCGGCTGGGCGTCCCGGTCGGCGCACAGCACGACCAGAAGGTTGCTGACCATCGCCGCCTTGCGCTCCTCGTCGAGCTCGACCACGTTCTCCTCGTCCAGCTTGTCCAGGGCCGACTGCACCATGCCGACCGCGCCCTCGACGATCCGCTGCCGCGCCGCCACCACCGCGCCCGCCTGCTGCCGGCGCAGCATCGCCTGCGCGATCTCCGGCGCGTACGCCAGCCGGGTGATCCGCGACTCGATGATCTCCACTCCGGCGGACGCGACGCGCTGCGCCAGCTCCTCCGACAGCTGCGCGGTGATCTCGTCGGCATTGTCCCGCAGCGATGTCCGGTCGGCGGCGTCGTAGGGGAAGCTGCCCGCGATGTGCCGGACGGCCGCCTCGGTCTGGAACGCGACGAACTCCACGAAGTCGTCGACCTCGAACATGGCCCGCGCGGTGTCGGCGACCTGCCACACCACCACGGCGGAGATCTCGATCGGGTTCCCGTCCAGGTCGTTGACCTTGGCGAGCCCGGTCTCGTGGTTGCGGATCCGGGTCGACACCCGGCGCCGCCCGGTCAGCGGGTTCACCCACCGCAGCCCGTCGGTGCGGACCGTCCCGGTGTACCGGCCGAGCAGCTGCAGCACCCGCGCCTCACCGGGCGCCACCGGTGTCAGCCCCGCCGCGATGACGAGCCCGGCGAGCGCCGACAGCACCCCCGCCGTGATCCCCGCCGCGATGGCGGCGCTCCCGCCGGCCGCGACCCCGGCGAGCGTCGCCGCGGCCCCCGCCGCGATCAGCAGGAGGGCGATCCCCAGCATCGCCCACCCGCCGCGGTCCGCCGCCGCCCGCTCGGCGATCTTCGGCCGTGGCATCTCCACCGTCCCCGCCGCATCCGTCATGCCGTCCTCCTGCTGTGTTATCACTGTCATAGCAAAGTGATATCACATTTTTCGAGTGGGGGAAATGTCCGATACCGCGCCGGCCGGGGCGGGATCGGGCGGCCGCTCAGCGGACGGGGGTCAGCTCGGGCTCTTCGGGCTCGGAGATGACCTTCGGGACGCCGCGGAGCGTCACCAGCGCGAAGACCGCGACCAGGGCGGCGAACCCCGCGCTGCAGGCCAGGGCGGCGTGCATCCCGTCCACGAAGGCCCCCCGCGCCGCGGCGGCGACCTGGGCGCCGAGGGTCCCGGGCAGCTCCGCGGCGGCCTGGAGGGCGGCGCCGAGACCGTCGCGGGCGGCGGACGCGGCCGGGGCGGGCAGGCCCGCGGGCAGGTCCAGGACGTTGCGGTACACGGCGGTCAGGATGCTGCCGAGCACCGCCATGCCGAGCGCGCCGCCGAGTTCGGTGGCCGTCTCGGAGATCGCGGACGCGGCACCGGAGCGGTCCTTCGGCACCGACGCGAGGACGGTGTCGGCGGTGACCGTCATCGCCATCCCCATCCCGCAGCCGCCCAGCAGCATCGCCGGGAGCATCAGCCAGTAGGAGGTGTGCAGGCCGATCGTCAGGTAGAGGGTGAAGCCGGCGGCGGCGACCAGCATGCCGATCGCGACGACGCGGGCGCGGCCGAGGGCGGTGATGAGCGGCGGGGCGAGTGCCGCGCCCCCGATGATCGCGCCGCCGGCGCCGGGCAGCCCGGCCAGGCCCGCCTTCAGCGGCGACCAGCCGAGCGCCAGCTGGAAGAACAGCGAGAAGATCAGCGACTGGGCGACCAGGGTGAACATCGCGATCATGTTGGTGCCGACCGCCCCGGCGAACGCGGGACGGCGGAACAGCCGGATGTCGATCAGCGGCTCGGCGAGCCGCCCCTGCCGGACCAGGAACACCGCCAGGGCCAGCGCCCCGGCCAGCGCCGAGACGAGGACGCGGGGCTCGCCCGGGCCGTCCGCCGCCGCCACCTTGACCGCGTAGACCAGGCCGATGACGCCGATGATCGACAGCGGCACGCTCGGCAGGTCGAGCCGCCCCGGGGCGGGGTTGCGCGACTCCGGCAGGACGACCGCGCCGGCGAGGAACGCCGCCGCCATCAGCGGCACGTTGATCAGGAAGACCGAGCCCCACCAGAAGTGGTCGAGGAGCGCACCGCTGATGACGGGCCCGAGACCGACCGCGAGACCGGCGACGCCGCTGAACGCGCCGATCGCGACCGTCCGCTCCTTCGGGTCGGTGAACACCCGGCGGATCAGCGACAGGCAGGACGGCATCAGCGTCGCCCCCGCCACGCCCAGCAGCGCGCGAGCCGCGATCAGCGACTCGGCGCTCGGCGCGTAGGCGGTCACGGCGGACGCGGCGGCGAACACCGCCGTCCCGACGAGCAGCAGCTTCTTGTGGCCGATGCGGTCGCCGACCACCCCCATGGTGATCAGCAGGCCGGCGAGCGCGAACCCGTAGGCGTCGGCGATCCACAGGATCTGCGTGGCAGAGGGGCGCAGGTCCGCGCTCAGGTGCGGGACGGCCTGGTTCAGCGCGGTCAGGTCGATGTTCGGCACGAGCGACACCAGCAGGCAGATCGCGAACGTGCCCCATTTACGGGCTGAGGAGTTCATGCCCGCAGGTTCGCCGCCGGCGCTGACCGTCCCCGCACCGTCCGCTGACCGCCGCGGCCGGCCGGGCCGTCAGCGGACGGTCAGCAGGGCGATGGCCTCGTCGCGGGGGAGCGCGGCGCCCCGGCCGAACGCCGTCTCGTAGGCGCGGTCGCCGAGGAGGGCGCGGGCGGCGGCGGAGACGCGCCGGACGTCGAGGTCCCCGGCGGGTTGGACGCCGCGCAGCGCCGCCGCCACGCCGAGCAGGTGAGCCGCGCGCTCCCCGTCCCGCTCCGCGGCGGCCACGCCCGCCAGCCCGGTCGCCGCGGCCGCCTGGTACATGAAGATGGGGTGGTCGAACGACATGTCCAGCGCCTGGAAGAACAGCTCCCGGGCCCGCGCGGTGTCGCCCTCCGCGACCGCCACCCACCCCAGCCCGACCAGCGCCGCCCCCCGCACCGCGACGACGATGAACCGGTCGGAGGTGTAGCCGGTCAGCGCCGTGTCGTACAGCCGCCGCGCCTCGCCGAGATCCCCGGTCAGCCGCGCCACCTCGCCGAGCCCCTGGCAGCAGCCGGCGACCTTGTCCGGGGTGCCGGCCCGGCGGGCCAGCTCGACGCCGCGTTCGAGCGCCGCCCGCGCCGCGTCCGGCCTCCCGCCGTGCAGGAGCACGAGGGCGCGCTGGTAGAGCAGGTCGGAGGTGTCCTCCAGCGCGTCGAGCCTCCCGAGCATGTCCAGCGCCTCGTCCAGGAGCGCCAGCGCCCGGTCTCGGTCGCCGCGCCAGGCCGCCATCTGCGCGAGGGTGTCGAGCGTGTTGGCGGCACCCCAGCGGTCGCCGCAGGCGCGGAACCCGCGCAGCGCCTCGCCGCACGCCTCCTCCGCCCCGGCGATGTCGCCGCCGTACTGGGCCAGGAACCCGTCGCTCATGCGCACCAGAGCCCGGGACCACGGGTCGTCCCCGATCTGCTCGGCGAACACCGCGATGTCGGTGCGGGCCGGCCCGGCGGTCAGCGCCCACAGCACGATCACGACCGGGTACCGCAGCGGGCCGCCCACGCCGTGCAGCAGCCGTTCCGCGCGGTCGAGCCACGCCGCCGTGCGCTCACCCGTGATTCCGCCCGACAGCGCGTTCGCGACGCACAGGACGTACTCCTCCTCGGACCCCTTGGGAGGATCGGCGCCGATCACCTCCAGCAGCTCCGACGCCAGCGGCGCGCCCTCGACGCGTCCCCGCAGCCACCAGTACCACGACAGCGACGCGACCAGCCGCAGCGCGAGCGCCGGGTCGGACCGGACGCACCACCGCAGCGCCGCGTGCAGGTTCCCGTGGTCGGCGGCGAGCAGCCCGAGCCATTCCAGCTGCCCGGTGCCGCGCAGGTGCGGGTCGGCGCGCCGGGCGAGCCCGGTGAAGTACTCCGCGTGGGCCCGCTCGAACCGGTCCCTCTCCCCGGCCTCCTCCAGCCGCTCGGCGCAGAACGCGTGGATCGTGTCGAGCATCCGGTACCGGACGCCGTCGCTCTGCAGGAGGGACCGGTCGGCCAGTTCGGCGAGCAGTTCGTCGGCGTCGTCCAGGTCGCACACGCCGACGGCCGCGTCCATCGTGAACCCGCCGGAGAACACCGTCAGCCGCCGCGCGAGGGTCCGCTCGGCCTCGTCCAGCAGGTCCCAGCTCCACTCGACGACCGCCCGCAGCGTCTGGTGGCGCGGCGCCGCGGCCCGGTTCCCGCGCGACAGCAGCCGGAACCGGTCGTCCAGCCGCGCCGCGACGTCGGTGACCGGCAGCGACCGCAGCCGCGCCGCCGCCAGCTCGATCGCCAGCGGCAGCCCGTCCAGCGCCCGGCAGATCCGCATGACGGCCCCGGCGTTCCCCTCGTCCACCGCGAAACCGGGACGGACCGCCTCGGCCCGGTCCAGGAACAGCCGCACCGCCGGGTACTCCGCCAGCTCGCCGGCGGGCGCGCCCTCGGGCGGCAGCGCCAGCGGCGGCAGCGGCCACAGCGCCTCACCCGTGATCGCGAGCGCCTCCCGGCTGGTCGCGAGCACCCGCAGGTCCGGGCACGCGCTGAGCAGCCGGTGCGCCAGCCCGGCGACGGCCGCGACGACGTGCTCGCAGTTGTCCAGGATGAGCAGGAGCCGCCGCCCGTTCAGCGCCGTGACCAGCCGCTCCACCGCGTCCGGCTGCGTTTCGCCGGGGACCGGCAGCATCCCGGCCTCGCGCAGCCCGAGCGCCGCGAGCAGCGTCTTCGGCACCTCCTCCGGCACGGTGGGCGCCAGGTCGACGAAGCAGACCTCGCCGTCCCGCCGTCCCGCCGCCTCGATCGCCAGCCGCGTCTTGCCCGCCCCGCCGGGGCCGAGCAGCGTCACCAGCCGCCCGCTCGCCAGCATCTTCCCGACGCGCCGCAGTTCCCCCTCGCGCCCGACGAAGCTGGTGAGCTGCGCGGGCAGGGCCGGTCGGACGGCCCGCGGCCCCGCCTCCAGGTCGCCCCGCAGGATCGCCAGATGCACCTCGGCCAGTTCCCTGGACGGGTCGGCGCCCAGCTCGCCCGCGAGGACGCGCCGCCCGTCCTCGAACACCGCGAGCGCCTCCGCCTGCCGCCCGCCGCCGTGCAGCGCCCGCATCAGCAGCGCCCGCGCCCGCTCGCGCAGCGGCCGGGCGTCCACCAGGTCGCGCAGCACCGCGACGACCGCCGCCGGGTCACCGGCGGTGATCCGCGCCTCGCCGTACTCCTCGGCGGCCGACGCCCGCTCCTCCTCCAGCCGCGCCGCCTGCGCCGCGGCGAACGGCGCGCTCACATCGGCCAGGGCGGGCCCGCGCCACCGGCCGAGCGCCTCTTCCAGCAGGACGGCCGCGGCCTCGTGCCGCCCCTCCGCCATGGCCTGCCGCCCGTCCCGGACGAGCGACTGGAACCGGTGGACGTCGGTGTCCTCCCGCTTCACGGCCAGCCGGTACCCCGCCGGGTGCCCCTCGACCAGGCCCGCGTTCCCGAGCCCCCTCCGCAGCCGCGACACCTGCGACTGCAGGGCGTTCGCGGCCCCCTGCGGCGGGTCCTCCCCGTAGAGCCCGTCGATGAGCCTGCCGGTGCGGACGACCCGTCCCGCGTCCAGGACCAGCATCGCCAGCAACGCCCGGACCAGCGGCCCGCCGACCGGCACGGCGGCCCCGTCCACGCGAACCTCGACGGGCCCCAGGATGCCGAATTGCATGCCCCGATTCTCCCGCACCCCGCAGCACCCCCGGACGACGATCATCGCCCTCGCCCGTCGATTACGCGCGAGGTGATCGCCGCCGGAGAACATCGAGTCGTGCAGTTCGCCGGCCTTCGGCGGAACGGCTGTACACATGTATATGTGAATGTGATCAACCTATGAAGTGCGATGCGTATGTGCGCGAACGGAGATGCTCGCCGGGGAGGACGTGAATCAGATCAACCGGTATCGCAGGCGCTAGGGTGAGGCCATCGTGCATGTCGGCTGAGGGGAGTGCTGGTGTCGAACGACGCGACGGTGACCGCGGCGGACATCGCCCGCCTGGCCGCGGTGGGGCGCGCGGCCGTGAGCAACTGGCGCCGCCGCCACGACGACTTCCCCCAGCCCGTCGGCGGGACGGCGGTCAGCCCGACGTTCTCCCTCGCCGAGGTGGAGAACTGGCTCCGCGGCCAGGGGAAGCTGACCGACTCGCCCGTCCGCGAGCGCGTCTGGCAGTCCCTGCGCGCGGCGGGGTCCGAGGGCATGGACCTCGCCGACGTCCTCACCTTCGCCGGCGCGTTCCTGCTCTCCCTGCGCGACGACCCCGGCCACTGGCGGGAGCTGCCGGACGCCTCGGACGAGGAGATCGCGCGCACCCTGCGCGCGCGCACCGGCTCGGTGCCGCCGTCCTGCGCCGCGATCGCCCGCGCCCTCGCCCAGCTCGTGGACGAACTGGGCGTCTCGGAGACGTTCGAGTTCCTGCGCACCCGCTACCTGGAGCATCACAGCCGCCGCGTCTACCTGACGCCGGAGCCGGTCGTCCGGCTGATGCTCGAACTCGGCGGCCCCGCCCGGACCGTCCTCGACCCCGCCTGCGGGACGGGCACCTTCCTGAAGACGGCCCACGAGCTGTTCAAGGACGTCGATCGGCTCCTCGGCCAGGAGATCGACGACACGACCGCCCGCATGTCCGCGATACAGCTGGCGCTACGCGGCGCCCCCGCCGAGGTCTGCCCAGGCGACTCGCTCTTGGCCGACGCCTTCCCCGGACGCACGGTCGACCTCGTCGTCTCCAACCCGCCCTTCAACGACCGTGGCTGGGGCTACGAGCAACTGACCGGCGACCCACGCTGGGAGTACGGGCTTCCACCGCGCATGGAATCGGAACTCGCCTGGCTGCAACACGGTCTTGCCCACGTCCACCCTGGGGGGCATGTCGTCCTGCTCATGCCTCCGGCCGTGGCGAACCGCCGTTCAGGACGCCGTGTCCGTTCCGAACTGCTCCGCCGCGGGGCGCTTCGCGCCGTCATCGGCCTGCCCCCGGGCGCGGTGCCGAACATGGCCGTCGCGCTCGCCATCTGGGTGCTCCGCCGTCCGGCTTCAGGCGACACCCCGGCGGACGACGTCTTGATGGTCGACACGTCGGCCGACCCCGAGAACTTCCAGAAGACGGCCCTGGACGCCTGGGGCCGCTACGCGAAGGGCAAGCCCGCCAAGACCGACTCCAGTGTCGTCGTACGCATCATCGACCTGCTCGATGACGAGGTCGACCTGACCCCGGCCCGCTACCTTCCGCAGCGAACCACGCCCACGGCGGAGGGCTCGTTCATCGCCGCCCGCGAAGCCCTGGAGAAGAGGGCCGCCGCACTACCGCAAACGGTCGCCGACCTGTCGTTCCTCGCCCAGGCCCGCGCGCGCGCCGATGTCCCCATGACGACGATCGGTGAGCTGGCCAAGGCAGGTGTGCTGCAGATACTCCGCCCCTCGGCCAAGGTACGCACCGGCGAAGGAAACGTCCCCGTTCTCACCCTGGAGGACATCGCTCTGGGCCAGGAGCCCACGGGAACGGCCGCACACGACCCGCACCACGTGCAGACAGCCGCCGGCGATGTCGTCGTCTCGCTCGCCGCCCGCCATCCCGTGGCCCGCGTCATGAGAGAGGGCGGTGCGGTCCTCGGCCCCGGCCTGGCCCTCGTGCGCGCCGAACCGTCCCGCCTCGACCCCGATTTCGTCGCCGGCTGGCTGCTCCTCGGCGCGCAGGGCGCCTCGCTCCGCAGCTCCACCTCCTCCGCCCGCTTCGACGTCCGCCGCGCCCGGCTGCCCCGCCTCACCCTGGACGAGCAGACCGAACTCGGCAGGGCGTTCCGCAAGCTCACCGACCTCGAAGCCGCCCTCCGCGAGACGTACCGGCGCGGCGCCGACGTCCTCCGCCTCGGCCTCGAAGGACTGGGCGCCGGCACCCTCCGCCCGTCCGGCTGACGCCGGTACGCTGCCTGCACGGGCCAGGGGAGGTGGGCGTTGCGGCGGGGCGATCTCCTCGGGGAACGCGAACGGTACGAGCTCGACCAGGCGATCGGGCGCGGCGGGATGGGCGAGGTGTGGCGGGCCTACGACCGCTTCCTCGACCGGCGCCTGGCCGTCAAGTTCACCCGCGTCTCGGACGAGTCGCTCGTCGGACGGTTCGAGCAGGAGGCCCGCAGCACGGCCTGGTTCGAGCACCCCGGAGTCCCGACGGTCTACGACTTCGGCAGCCACGACGGGTGCTTCTACCTGGTCATGCAGTATGTCGAAGGCACGACGGTCGACCACGTCCTGGACGCCGAAGAGAAGCTGTCCATCTCCTGGGCCGCCCTCATAGCCGCTCAGGTGTGCGCCGTGCTGAACGTCGCACACCGCCGCCCGCTCGTCCACCGTGACCTCAAGCCCAGCAACCTGATGCTGTGCCGGGACGGCTCGGTGAAGGTCCTCGATTTCGGTGCCGCGGTGGGTCTCGGCCCAGGCGACGTACGCCGAACCACCACCGGCCTGGGTGCGCCCTACACGCCGGGCTACACGGCCATGGAGCAGGTGTACGGCAGCCCAGGCCCGCAGAGCGACCTGTACTCGCTCGGATGCGTCCTCTACGAGATGCTCACCGGCCGCCAGGTCTTCCTCGGCGGCACCCCATACGAGGTACTGCGCCGCCACGAGGACGAGGACCCGACGCCACCCCGCGTCCTGCGCCCCGACGTGCCTCCCGCCCTGGACGCCCTCATCCTGCAACTCCTCGCCAAGCAGCCGGCCGGCCGCCCCGCGAACGCCGATGAGGTCCACCGCCGCCTCCTGGAGTTCGTCTCCTCCCTGAACCCGCTGCCGGGAATCGTCGACACGATCGCCCCGCAGCACCTGTACTCGACCGCCCTCAGCCGCATCCGCATAACCGGCACGGCCACTCCACCCCGCCCCGAAGAACCGGTGGAACTGCCCACCTTCGATGAAGTCGTCCAAGCGCGCGCGGAAGCAGGCGACCTGGCCGACGCGGGCCGTTACACGCAGGCGGCCGAACTCCTCTCCGGCCTCACCGAACCCGCCCGCCTCGCCCTGGGCGACGACGACCCCGAATACATGGGGCTCCGCCTGGACCTGGCCGATGTCCTGTTCCAGAGCGGCGACTACCGCCGAGCCGTCCACGCCTACCGCGCCGCCGCCGTGACCTTGTCCGAGTTCTATGGGCCGGACGACCCGCACGTCCTGGACTGCCGCGAACAAGAGGCCGTCAGCCAAGCCCACCTGGGAGCCACCGACACGGCCCTCACCCACCTGCAAGAACTCCTGGACGACCTCTCACCCGGCAGCCCCTACGACACCCTCACCCTGCGCGTCCGCGAACGCATAGCGCGCCTCAAACTCGCCGCGGGACGCACCGGCGAGGCCCACAAGGAACTCACCGAACTCCTGGCCGACATCACCGGCCTGTACGGCGACGGCCATCCGCAGATCGCCGGCCTGCAAACCCTTCTCTACGACCTCAGCCAGGCAGGAACGGGCTAGGCGACCCCGAATACGACACATACAGGTGGTCCCGCGCCCGCGTAGAGGCCACGAACAGCAGGCACCGCTCCTTCTGGACGTCCTGCGCGTGCGCCTTCGGGTCCTCGTCTTCCGGCGTGATCGCCTTCACCGACGGCAGCGAGTTCTCATCGGCCCCGATGACGGCGATGCACCGGAACTCCAGACCCTTCATCTTGTGCATCGACCCGACCTGAACACCCGGCGACTTACTGGGCACCTGATACGCCGTGATGCCCTCCTCCTTCAGCCGCCTGGCGGCCTTCCGCGCCACCCACACATACCGGGTGGCGACCCCGATCGCGCCGGGCTCGACCTCAGCGTCCAGCCAGGACCGCACCTGCTCGACGAGCCCGTTCAATTCCGCGTCCATATCCGGATACGCCCTCACCACGGGCCGCCGCCCATGCATCGGCGACCGGTACCCGTCCAGCGTGTCCGCGGAATCATCGAGCCCATGAGCGGGCGCATGCCCCAGCAAAGGCACCGACCACGCCAGGATCTCCTGCGTAGTCCGGTAGTTCAGCTTCAGCTTGGTACTGTGCCCCCGCACATTGATGCCGAGACTGGCCAGCGACACGTGACTGTCATAAATCCGCTGATGCGGATCCCCGACGATGAACAGGTCATCGGGCCCTTCCGCGACGAGCCGCCGCAGCAGCCGCCACTGCGCCGTGTGAATGTCCTGCGCCTCATCGATGATCACATGGTCGTATTCGGGCTGCCGCACCAACTCGGCCGCTTCGTTGGCGAGCTGGTGGAACGTCGACCTCCCCTCGGCCGCCAGCCCGTCCGCCACATGCCCGATCGCGCGCCACACCACCGACCGCTGCGCCTTTCCCAGCGGAACCCCCCGCCCGGCCCGCGTGCACCCGAGATACTCCTCCTCGCTCTCCAGCCCCTGAGCCAGGATGATCTGCTCCCATTCCCGCTCCAGGAACGTCGGCGAGAACTGAGTCCCCTCCGCCGCCTCCTCCCACAGTGGCTCCAGCACGTCGGCCCCGGCGATACCGGGTTTGTGGTGCCGCCCGACGATCGAATACGAAAGCGCGTCCACGTTCTTGACCTGAATCCGCCCGCGAACGTCCTCATCGTCCACGAGCAGGGAAAGCTGCTTCTCCAGCGCCTCCGCCAGATTCCGCGTGAACGTCGTCAGCAGAACCCGCCCGCCCCTGCCCGCCAGGAACTTCGCCCGGTGCAGCGCCGTCACGGTCTTCCCCGTCCCAGCGCCACCCGTCACCTGTGCGGGGCCGCTGTAGGACGGCCGGAGCGCCACCCGCCGCTGCACCGGATGCAGGAAGACCCGCCACATGTCGAACGGGTGGGCCAGAACGTCCCGCAGTTCCTCCGGCCCGTTGACGAAAACGACCTTCCCCGGCGTCCGCCGCATGGCGGTCACCAGATCGTCCGGATCGACCGCCTTCGGCTTCTCCTCGACCGGCAGGCACTGCGCGACCTCGTCCCACGCCTGCTGCACGTTCATGCCCTGCGCCAGCGCCAGCAAGGCGATGTACTGCGGCTCCGGCAGCAGTTTCTCCATCGCCTGCAGATGCGACTCCTCCGTCAGCAGCTTGACGAGCGGGATCAGCTCCCTGTCGATCCCGAGCCGCACCAGATCCTTGTCGAAAACATGCCCCAGCAGCCGGAAGTTCGTCCGCTCGGCGACTTTCTCAAGCGCGGGTGACATCTCCTCCAGGGCGACCTGGTCCCGGACCTCCAGCACCCCGAGCGCCTGGTTGACGGAGAACTTCTTGCTCCTCGCATACGTGATCGCGTCATCGTGAGGCATCACCGCCAGCAGACAGTGAACGTCGCCCTTCTCCGGCGCCAGCACCACCCCGCGCCAGAACTGGTCGATCCGTATCGTCCGGATCCGCGGGTCCCTGGCATTGCTGATCTTCTCCAGGTGCAGCCCCGCGTGCGTGTGCTCGGCGAACTTCGCCACCGCCGCGTCCACACTCCTGCGTACTTTCGGCTGCAACTTCGCATACTGCGGCATGAACGAATCCGCAATAGCAAGCTGAGCCACCCCGCACCGCCTAACAATCGACGCCCACTTCAACCTCACATCCTAGGAGCCACCCGAATCAGCCGGTGGTTGAACCTTGGACGAGTCTCCGGCAATCGCTGTCCGGCTGCGGACAACGACCGGCGGCTCACCCGGCACGAGATCGATGCCCGCCAATTCGGGTGCCACCTCGGCCCCCGTGCCGCGAGCCGCGCGACCAGGCCCATCGCCGCCGTGCCGCTGCGAGCCGCGTATCGGGGCCAGTAGCGCCTGTGGGACGACGTGGGCCGCGCTCCAGACGCCCCAAGCTGTTGCGGGCTCATGGGCGCCAGCCGTGCGGCCTCCGTTCCGAACCGTCCGACCCCGGCGTGCGGGTCAGGCACTACCGCACCCCCGTCACCACACGGCTCACCGGCGAGCTGCTGTGCGGTTCTGGGCCTCCTACCAGGAGCCCGCCTCTGCCGCCCGAGCCGTGATCACCCGCGCGCCACCCGGCACGAGCAGCGCGATGCGGCCGCCTATATCGACGAGACGCACAACTTCCTCAACCTGCCCGGCTCGATCACCGAGTTGGGGTGCTATCTGGCGAGGGATACGATCCACTTCATGCGCTTCAAGGATAAAATCCTAAGTCATGCGATGATCGTGTCAAAGAAGACCGCGAACAGCATGGACGAGATTACATGGCCCGGCAAAGACGCGTGAACGGTAAGCCGCACAGCGGCACTTATAAGCCGTTGTGGCAGGTCCACGAGATCTATGAGAGTGGCGTCGGCTTTGCGTGGGTGGCGTGGTGATCCCGGTCCGGCATACAGGGCACCGGTGCGGCCGTCTCCTGATGGCCTCGGCCGCCGCCGCTGGGGCATTGGCCATGGCGGGGTGCTCGCAGCACGACAGCGCGCCCGAACCGCCGGTGAATGTCACTTTCACCGGCTATGACAACGCAGACCTCCGTTCTCGCGTCGGTGAGGTCATCATTAAGATCCGGCAGCGGGATGCTGCGGGGTTGGCCCATCTCGACACGGACGAGGAGGGCCGGCGTGGTGGCCCGGATGCCGACAGGGGCGCCGCCTGGTTGGTCCGGTACTTCGCCGAGCCGCTCAGTGGCCCGGTCCAGGCGGAAATCGATAGTGAGCAGACCGGCCCGCTGGTGCAGATCTGCCTCACCTACGGCAAGCCGCAGCGTCAAATCATGCTGGACTTCAACAACTATGAAGAGGATAGACTGACCATCCACCATGGTCCCGGGCTATGGACCTTCTCTGCCTCGAGATTCGCAGACCTTCCTGACCGGCCACCCAAGATGGAGAAAATTCCCGGTACCTTCTGCGAGTCCGGACACATCGACTGATCCAAAGTCATGTTCAGCGGCCGTCCGGGCATCTCGCCGCCCGGAGGCGGCCGCAATGGCTGGTTGCACTAAGCAGCGTGGAAGGGCCAATCAAGTACCGTGGCGTGATCACGCAAACCCCAGGTCGCGCGGGGTCGTGTCGCGGTGTCTGCTTGTCAGGAACTTTCCTTGTTGAACCCGTGTACAAGATCGCTTTCCTGGTCTACTGTTTCAGCTCGTGCCTAAGCGGACTTTTTTGGCTGCCGTCGGGGCAGCTGTTGTGGCCACGGGCCTGACCTCCCTCGCGTTCTCGGACACCGGCGCTTCCCGTCCGGCCTCCCTGACCGCCGGCACCTCCGCCGCGCCGTGCGCGACGCCGAAGGGCCGCCCGTGGTGCGACACTTCGCTGCCTCCGGGCACCCGGGCGAAGCTGGTGGTGAAGGCGCTGACCGGGGACGAGAAGCTCGCCCTGCTGGCAGGCGATGACCTGGTGGGGCCGCTGCGCGCCACCGACGACGCCCGGTTCCGCGCCGGAACCGTGCACGGGGTCGCCCGCCTCGGAATCCCGGACCTGTACCTGGTGGACGCGGGGTCGATGGGCGTCAAGCAGGGCCCCAACACCGCGCTCGCGGCCGGGTTGTCGCTGGCGGCGACGTTCGACACCGCCGCGGCCGGACGGGCGGCAGGGGTGGTGGCCGACGAGGCCGCGCACCGCGGCAACGACGTGGTGCTGGGCCCGGCGGTGGACATCGTGCGCACCCCCAAGGGCGGACGCACCTTCGAGTCCTACGGCGAGGACCCGCTGCTGGCCTCGCGCATGGGCGTGGCCTGGATCAGGACGGTGCAGAAGGCCGGGCTGTTGGCCGAGGTCAAGCACTTCCCGGCCAACAACCAGGAAGAGAACCGTTACGCCGTGAACGCGGTCATCGACCAGCGCACGCTGCGTGAGATCTACCTCGCGCCGTTCGAGGCCGCCGTCCGCCAGGGCAAGGTGGCGAGCGTGATGTGCGGCTACAACCTGGTCAACGGCCGGCCCAGCTGTTCGGGCAAGACCCTGCTGGACGGCGTCCTGCGCAAGCAGTGGGGCTTTGACGGCATGGTGGTCAGCGACTGGGGGCTGGCCGCCAAGGACACCGAAGGCTCGATCAAGGCCGGCCTGGACCTGGAGATGCCGGTCGGGGTGCGCTACACCCCGCCGGCGCTGGCCTCGGCCCTGACATCGGGGAAGATCACATGGGCCGACATCGACGCCCGGCTACAGGCCAGGCTGCGGGTGATGTTCGCCTACGGCATGTTCGACAAGCCCAAGCGCGCCAATGACGGCGAGGCCGGCTACACCCGCAACGCCGCCACCGCCCAGGACCTGGCCGAGCAGGGCATCACCCTGCTGAAGAACACCGGCGGCGTCCTGCCACTGAACACCGGCACCAAGGTCGCGGTGATCGGCAGGGCCGCCGACCAGTTCCGCAGCGGCATCGGCTCGATGTACGTCAAGCCGACCTCCACCACCACCCCGCTGCAGGGCATCATCGCCCGCGCCGGCGCGGGCAACGTCACCTACAACGATGGCAGCGACCCGCAGGCCGCGGCCGACACCGCCCGCGCCGCGCAGGTCGCGGTCGTGGTCGCCGCCGACGCCCGCGCCGAGGACGCCGACGTGACCTGTCTGACGCTCAAGTGCGGTACCGCCAAGGACCAGACCCTCGGTGACCAGGACGCCCTCATCGACGCCGTCGCCGCCGCCAACCCCAACACCGTGGTCGTGCTGCAGACCGGCGGCCCCGTCCTGACCCCTTGGGCGGCCAAGACCAAGGGCATCGTGGAGACCTGGTACGCGGGCCAGCGCGGCGGCGCCGCCATCGCCCGCGTCCTGTACGGCGACACTGACCCCGGCGGTCGCCTGCCCGTCAGCTTCCCCGCCACCGAGGGCGACGCTCCCGCCTCCGGCGACCCGGCCCACTATCCCGGCACCGGCGGCAAGGTCACCTACGCCGAGGGCGTCAACATCGGCTACCGCCACTACGACACCCGCAAGATCACCCCAGCCTTTCCCTTCGGCCACGGCCTGTCCTACACCACCTTCAAACTCACCGGCCTGAAGGCGACCCGCACCGCCGTCACCGTGACCGTCACCAACACCGGCAAGCGCCGCGGCCTCGCCGTCCCGCAGCTGTACCTGGGCCTGCGGGCCGCCCCCGGCGCAGCCCAGCCACCCAAACAGCTCAAGGGCTTTACCAAGGCCGGCCTCGCGCCGGGGCAGTCGGTCAAGGTGACCTTCCCGCTGGACGCCCGCGCGTTCGCCTACTGGGACCAGCGCACCCGGGCATGGAAGAGAGCACCCGGCTGCGCCAAGGCCATGGTCGGCACCTCCTCTCGCACCATCGACCTCACCGGCACCATCTGCTAGCCCTACGGCCCATGGACGTTGTGGACAACGGCAGGAGAAGACCGCGAACAGCGTGTACGGGATTTGTATGGATCAGCAAAATCGCGTGAACCATAAGCCGCACGGCGACACCTATAAGCCGTTGTGGCAGGTCTACGGGATCTATAAGGGTGGCGTCGGCTTTGCCTGGGTGGCGTGGTGATCCCGGTTCGGTGCACAGGGCATCGGCGCGGCCGTCTCCTGATGGCCTCGGCCGCCCTGGCCGGGACATTGGCCATGGCGGCGTGCTCGCAGCATGACAGCGCGCCTGAACCGCCGGCGAATGTCACTTTCACCGGCTACGACGACGCCGACCTTCGTGCCCGCGTCGGCGAGGTCATTACCAAGATCCGTCAGCGGGACACCGCTGGGCTGGCCCATCTCGACCTGGACGAGAAGGGCCGACGTGGTGGCCCGGACGCCGACAGGGGCGCCGCCTGGCTGGTCCGGTACTTCGCCGAGCCGCTCAGTGGTCCGGTCCAGGCGGAAATCGATAGTGAGCAGACCGGCCCGCTGGTGCAGGTCTGCCTCACCTACGGCAAGCCGCAGCGTCAAATCATGCTGGACTTCAACGACTACGGAGAGGATGGAGCGGACCTCAACGGCGGCGACGGTCTATGGCCGTTCTCTGCCTCGATATTCGCGGAAGTCGCCGACCAGCCGCCCAAGACGAAGACAATTCCCGGCACCTTCTGCGAAGCCGGACACGTCTGACTGGAAGCCCTCTGGAATTCCTTCCGTAAGATGACAGAGAAAGGGTCCCCGTCCGAGCGTCTGATCGGACGGGACCCTACATTCTGCGGGTCTCCACCCCGCGATCAGAAGAAGTGTTTCGGTCATACTCGCGCTGTCGGCCACGCCGGGTGCGGTGACCGGCACATGGACGTGTCGAGGTACACGACCGGCTGATCAGGGACTATTCCGCCTTCGCCGCGTCCCTGGTCGAGGTCCGCGACGAGCGCATCGCCGAGCACCTGCGGGAGGAGGAGAAGGGCAAGGTCCGCTGGCCCGACCCCTGGCTGCCGCTCAACCCGAATTTCGAGCCCGGCGGCACCGTTGCGAACTCGTCGAGGACGAGGGGGAGCGCACCCCTCATCCTGCACAGGCATCGGCGCGAGGCGATCGAGGCGGCGCGCGAGAAGGACAGCTACGTTCTCACCACCGGCACCGGCTCGGGTAAGAGCCTCTCCTACATCGTCCCCATCGTCGATTCGGTGCTGCGCGACCCGGAGCCCGGCCGGATCAAGGCGATCGTCGTCTACCCGATGAACGCGCTGGCGAACAGCCAGCTCCACGAGCTGGAGAAGTATCTGACGTGGGGGATGGCCGCCGGTGACTGTCCCGTCACGTTCGCCTGCTGCACCGGCCAGGAGCTCCCGGAGGAGCGCGACCGCGTCATCAGCGCCAAGCCGGACATCCTGCTCACCAACGGGGCGCCCTTTATCTGGGATGAGGAGCGGCGGTTTGCGATGCGAGTTGAGTTGGACGCTGCGTACTTCCACCTCTGCGGCGTCGGTCGTGATGATGTCGGCTACATCATGGACAGCTTTGGTGCCTTCCAGCGCAACGATCCTGAACGGTTCGCGCGGACCAAGGCGCTGATCTTGGATGTGTATGACGCGATGGCGCGGGCCATGGAGACAGGGGAGCCGTACAAGACGATCCTCGATCCGCCTCCAGGAGAAGGGCCGCGCCACCCGGACAGGTGAACGTGGGAGCTTCAAAACGCCAGCAGCCTTGAGACGGGGCAGGCTCGTCTCAAGGCCGATGATGTCCGTAGGGGGTCAGTGGTCGTCCGCACGGATCTTGTGAAGGAAGATCCGCCACTCGTCCCTGGTGAACTCCAGGGTTGGGCCGTTGCTGTTGAGCTTGGTGTCGCGGACACAGATGGTGCCATTGGTGGCTCGGCCCACTTCGATGCAGTGGCCGTTGGGTTCGCTGTGGCGTGACTTGCGCCAGTTGGTGAAGTGTTCGTTCATCGCTCGATTCCGTCAGAGCTGATCGGGCCGGACGGCCTTGAGGAAGGCGCGCCACTCGGTGGGGGTGAACTCGAGGATAGGGCTGTGGTTGAGCTTGGTGTCACGGACGCCAATGCTCCCGTCGTTGGCTTGGGCAACTTCGACACAGTGGCCGTCCGGAGCGCTGTGAGTGGATTTGCGCCATCCGGAATAGTGCTTGTTCATGTTCCCGATCATGCCTGGTCGGTCACCCGGTTGGCTACCTGTTCAAGGAAGGCAATGCTGTCTTCTGGGGGCAGGGCGGCCTCTCGCAGTCGGTCGTACATAACGTTGTACCTCGCGAGTTCGCCGCGCTGGGTGAGGATGAGGTCAGTGGTAACGGTATCGACTACTGCTATCGGCGGATCACCGGGCTCAGCGAAGGCGTAGAGGTAGAACGACGACTGGGGAGGAAGACCGCCGGGAATGCGGGCGTTGTGTAGGAGTACCCGGACGCTGATCAGATTTCTCTTCGTGACCGTCGTGATCATGTGGCGGAGCTGGGCGGCCATCACTTTTGGAGATACTGCCAGCCTGTGGATCACGCATTCGTCGAGGATGGTCTCGTAGGTCGGGCCGTCTGGTCTGAGCAGTTGGCGCTGCCGGGCCGCGCGAGCCTCGGCCATCCGCTCCGGCTGGTAGTCGAGCGTCCGCTGGCTCTCATCGAGCTTAACGAGGGCGTCGATGAACGGGCGACACTGTAGGGAGCCAGGCATCGCGGTTTGGTCGTAGCTGCGGACAGTAGCGGCGTTGTACTCCAGATCGGCCGCGAGCTTCTGGCGCGGCCCCATGGACATGCCGTACTGGTCCCACCAGCCCTTCTGTCCGGCCTCGCGGGCGAGCTGGCAGATCCGGTCGTACTGGCTGCCGGTGACTTCGAGGGCGTCAAGGATGTTCATGATCTCGATGAGGTCCGGGCGGATCTGGGCGTTCTCCAGCCGGGAGATCTTCGCGCGGTTGTAGAACATGAGGCGGGCCAGGCCATCGGTCGTGAGGCCGCGGCTCTCCCGGAGTTTGCGGATCTCGGCCGCCAGCCGGCGGCGGCGGACGTAGGGGATCGGCATGGCCGTCCTCCCGATATCGCGTCGAACACAGTCCGTGCTGTTCGTTAACTCTTCACGGTCAACCGCTGTGGAGTAATCGTATGGTCACATTCGGGCAAATGCTCGACACGCACACCGCTAACAGCGCCATAAGCCATATCGCCACGCTCAAATCCGCACGTGCGGCCTTTGTGTGTCTGATTCGGTCGCAAAAATCCTAATCACAAAGCCCACATGTCCGCATGTGCCGGATTTGTGCCCCCGCCTTTGTGAGTGTCAATTCGCTCAGCACTGAGCACCGCGCCCGGCGTCCCGAGAGTCCAGGATGGCCCGGCAAAGATGACCCGCCGCCGTCACCCAGCACTCAAGGCTGAGGCCCGCCAACCGCCGCCAACCACGCCCGCAGCCCCGGCCGCCGCGCCCTTACCTCCGGCTTCCGACACCGGACGATGGGCGGCCAAGGAGTGCTGTCCGGCGAGTACCGCGACTTCGTCGCGAATGGCCGTCCGCCGGGACGGTGGAAGCCGGGTCGGCGGACGTCAGTCGGCTCGCCGGTCCAGGGGGATCACGCTGGCGACGCCGGCTCGCGAGTGGGTGATCAGGGGACGGCGGCCGCGTACCGGGATGGTGATCCAGGCCGGTGCCGCGGTCTCCTTCACATGACATTCGACAGGCAGGTAGTTTTCGGGCCCCAGAGAGCCGTGGGTGACGATGACGCTGTCATAAACCTGCTGGGAGGCGATGAACGCCAGGTCGACGTTGGGCTCGTCCAAGGCTTCGCGCAACTGCGGGGCGTTCAGCAGACGGAACATGTGGTTGATCGCCGTGCCGACGACGCCGTGATCGTCCTGGTGGACGGGGCCAAGGTGCAGCGCGGCTCGCAAGCGGATCCGTCCGGCGGTGCTCGACAACCTGTTGTAACGCTGAAGCCGGGCTCGGATGAGATCCAGCAGCGGGTCGATGAGCAGGCCCGGCGACTCCTGCGGGCCGCCGATGAGCAGCACCCCGTCGCCGCGGTCCTCCCGGATCGCCTCACCCCACGACAGGCCCGCCCCCTCCCACGACTCCAGCAGCACCTCGTACAGCCTTTCCCTGACCGCGAGCTGCACCTCGTCGTCACGCTCGGGCGCGCCGAAACCGGCGATGTCCACGCCGAAGATCGGGCGAAACGCGGGCGGCGGTGTGATGCCCCGGGGATTCATCAACGTGTCGTGGCCTGAAACGTGCATGGTCGTGCCCCCTCCGATGCTTCGCCGGTGGTCTGCCGTGGTGAGCGACATGTGTCGAGTTTGATGTCTGTGGACGTCCCGAGGCCGGTGCTTGAATCGGTGACGCAGACGGTAAATAAGTCCGGTCCCGGTGCCCGGGGCCCTGCACGCGGCGGGCGGTTCATGGAGGCGAAACTCGGACGACCGGCCAAGGCGGCGGATCCCGCCCGCGCCGGCGCGGACGCACTGGTGGGCTGGCTCGCCCGGACCCACCGCTACAACGCGTCCGACGCCGAATCGGCGACCGCCGCCACGTTCGCCGCGCGGATGACCGCCGCAGGAGCGCCCCGGAGCATCGGCCCGGCCATGATCTCGCGCCTGGAACGCGGGACCGCGTCCTGGCAGGCCCAGCATCTGGCGTCCTACGAGCGGGCGCTGGGCCTGCCCGGAGGGCGGCTCGCGGGCCCCGCGCAGAAAGTGCTGCGGGCGCACGGCGATCGGGGCGACGACCGGTCGTGGCTCCGGTCCGCGGCCGCGGCCGAGCAGCGGGCCGCCGACATCATCGACGGCGTCCTCGCCGCCGACACGGTCACGGCCGCCGACTGGGACCTGCTGTCGGCGCATCTGCTCGCGACGGGACGCAGACTCGGCAGGCGCACCTGGGGCGCCCTGGTGGAGCGGCTGATGCTGGAGATCTGCGCCGCCCAGGGGATCGATCAGGAGTTGAGGGCCGAGGCCCTGCTGCGGATCGGGCGGGCGGAGATCGCGGTCGGCCTCGCCGGGGAGGTCGCCATCGGCGCCATGACCCAGCGGGGCAACCCGGCATCCTTCCAGCCCCTGAAGATCTACCAGCGCGCCCCTTCGCGGGCACCCGCCGCCTGGGTGGTGCGGGCGCTGCTGGATCCGCCGGACCGCTGGCTGCTGCGTGAGCTGTTCACCACCGTGGCGGCACTGGTCGACGCGGGATCCTGGCGGCCTTCCGCGCAGCAGTTGAACACGCTGCGGAGGGAGTGCCAGGAGACGATCAACGACGCGCAGGTCGAGCTGGAAGTCCGCCGGGCCGCCGTGCAGCTCTCCCGCCGCCTGCACCCGGCCCCGCACCTGGGACTGCACGGGGAAGTGGGACCCGACCTCGTCTATCTCGCCAAGCCCGCCCGCATGGACCCGCAAACAAGCCGGTACCAGGCCGCATGCCTGCGCCTGGCCGCCGAGATCCAGGGCATCGGCCTGGTCTGGCAGGCCAAATGGGAGCAGGGCGAGGACTCGCTGCTCGGGCACATCCTCGTCCAGAGCCTGCTCGGCCACGACGACACCACCCGGTCGGTGTACACGACGCTGCTGGTCAACTCCGGGTATCGCGACGCCTTACGGCACACTCTCGCCCGTTGGCTGCACCAGGGCGCAGACCACCAGGACCCTGGCCTGTTGCGGGCCGTCATCCGTCTGTTCGGCAAGGTCGCCGAGGGACGCGAAGACGGGTGGACGCTCCTGAACATGATCGGTGCGGACCGGATCGAAACCGACACGCGCGTCCAAGCGTGCTGGGCACTCGCCAATGCCGCCCCCCGGATGCCCCCGGACGTGCCCGACACCATGCTGGAGTTCTGCCGCGGCCGCTCCTTCGGCGCCCAGGCCACCACGGCCCTGAGATCGGCCGTGGCGGCATGCGGCCGACGAGACCGGCGCGACGTCCTCCGCCTGCTGGCGGAGGACCGGGACCAGGCGCTCGCCGTCCGCGACGAATGCCGATGGTGGAACGCCCTGCCCGGCTACGTCCGTCAGTCGGTGAGCCTCGCCGGCTAGCATCGTCGGCGCGGGATCGACGTTCGGGAGCACCCCGGCCACTATGAGCCGGTCGCGGGTGGCATCGGCTTTGGTGATCAGCCCCGGATGAAGACGCGGTGGATCTTGACGGGCTCGGCGGGCTCGCCGTCCAGGGGGCCGTTCTCGCCGGGGATGATCCCGACCTTCACGATCCGGTCGAGGACAGGAAGGCCCCGGGTGACCTGGCCGAGCACGGTGTAGGCGGGCGGGATGTCCGCGCGGGAGTGGACGAGGAAGAACTGGCTGCCGTTGGTGTCGGGACCCCAGTTGCCCATGGCGACCGTCCCGCGCGGGTAGGTCTCCTCGCCGGTGAGCTCGTCGTCGAACTTGTAGCCGGGGCCGCCCTTTTCCGCCGCGTAGATGTCGCCGCACTGCAGGACGCCGAGCCGCGTCGAGTTGGTCAGCCGCCAGCACCGCGTGTGGTCGTAGAACTTCTGCCGGGACAGGCTCACGAAGCTGTGCACCGCGCACGGCGCGTTCGCCCTGTCCATCCGGATGCTGATGGGACCGAAGTTCGTGACCATGACGACGTCCACCTTGCCGTGGGCGCGGGCCTTGGGACGGGGAGTACGCACCGGCTTCGCGGCCGGGTTGTCGGGGGTGGGAGTGAACACGCACCGGGCCTGGTGCCCGCCGTCGGCGGGGGACACTGGCGATGCCTGGGCGGCGCCCGCCGGCGCGAGCGCGGCGGCAAGGGCGATGGCGAGGGCGGGGAGGGACCAGTACGGTTTCATATTGCACTACCGTAGCGGCGGGACGGCCGCCGCACTATACGCGCCGTCCAGTGACCGACCGGCCGTCCGCGCGGCGATTCCCGCCGTAATCTGGGACTTCACAGAAGTTGCCAGGGTGACCGTAGGGAATTGGGCAACGTCCAGATCGCCGTGCGTGATCGCTGCTGCGGGATGCCGGGGCTCTGGTCCTCCGAGCCCGGCCGGCGACCCGGCCCCCGGCCATGGAAAATTCCGCATAGCCGTTCAATGGGCGGCGGCAACAGGACGTGGTGTCAGCGGGTGAGCGGTTTGGCGAAGACGATGCCCCATCGCTCCACCGCCTCCAGCAACGCCGTGCCCGCGCCGCCGCGACTGGTGTCGCCGGTCCGGCCGACGCGCACATCGCCCGCGTCACCGGCTACCGCCGCGGTGATGGGTGCGGTGATTCGTCGTGCGCAGGCCCCGGTGGCCCGATCCGGACACGTGTCCCCGCCGCCCGGACACGGAACCCCGTTGCCGTGGGCGGACATAAGAGGATGTGAACATCTTCGTCGACACCCCCGAGCCCGGGAGCGCCCACGACTGGCCGCGCGCCGACGCAGAGCTGTGGTCGGCTGCGGCCGGTGGTGACGCTGATGCGTTCGGCGCGTTATTCGAGCGGCATGCGGACGCGGTCTACAACCACTGTTTCCGCCGCACCGCCGACTGGGCCGTGGCCGAGGACCTCACCTCGCTGGTGTTCCTACAGGCGTGGCGCCGCCGCCGCGCGGTCCGCATGACCGGCGAGTCGATCCTGCCGTGGCTGCTGGCGGTGGCCAACAACCTGCTGCGCAACGCCGACCGCATGAGCCGCCGGCAACGGCGGCTCCTGGCTCGGCTGCGGCCCGCCGCCGAGCCCGATACCGAGCCCGACATGGGGGAGGAACTGGCGGCCCGGCTCGACGACGAGCGCACCATGCGGCGGATCCGGGAGGGACTCGACCGCCTGCCGGCAGCCGATCAGGAAGTGCTGTCGCTGGTGGCATGGTCGGGGCTGTCCTACGCCGACGCCGCCGTCGTGTTGGAGGTACCGGTCGGCACGGTGAAGTCCAGGCTCGCGCGGGCCAGGTCGCGGCTGCGTCAGATGCTCCCCGACGACACCCTCGAAGACGGTCAGGAGAGGAAACTGCGATGAACGACCCGATGGACGAGACCCGTATCCCACGGCCCAGGCCCATGCCGCCGCACCGGCGTGCGGCCCGTACCGAGTTGCTGACCCGGGCGGTCGCCCGCCGCCGCTGGTCATGGCGGCGACGGTTGGCGATCGCGATGCCTCTCGCCGGTGCCGTCGCACTCGGCACCACCGGCGCGTTCGCGTTCGTCGCCCACCAGGAGCCCGCGGCGCAGCGGCACACCATTCGCTGCTACAGCACCGGCGAGTGGGACAACAAGAGTTTCTACAGCGAGGTGGCTCAGGCCGTTCCCGCGGGAGCCGGTGCCGGTCCCGCCGATGTCAACGATGTGCTTGACGCCTGTGCGACCTTGTTCCGGCAAGGTTTCCTGCGTGAGGGAGACCCTCGCTTGCATCACGAAACGGACGGTGAGCCCACCCGGCCGACGCCGAGGCTGGCGGCGTGCGTACTGCCCTCCGGGCAGGTCGCGGTGTTCCCGGGCACTACGTGCCGGCAACTGAAACTGTCCGACCTGGCCGAATAAGGTCGCCTCAGAACCTGCTTCCAAGCCTCTGCCGTCGTTGAGGGGGAGCGATGGGAACAGCCCGCCGTGCCGAGGCCGCCCACCACCGGCAAGCCGGCCGATCCGCCGTCTGTCGGCACGATGTGGGACCGCGGTGCGGAGCCGTAGAATTTGCTGCGGCTCCGCACTACGGTCATATGGTTCCGCGGGGTTCAGAACAGGAATTCAGATCCATTTGATGGACGAAGCCCTGTCGTTCATGGCATCGCCGATGTATCCGGTGGTGCCCCAGTAGCCGGTGCTGGCGCCTTGGAAGTTCGTGTGCTCCCAATGCCTGCTCAGGCAGTTGGCATAGGTCCTGAACGATGAGATTCGGTCGTTCCACCATCCGGTGATGCTGCCGGCCTGCCAGTCCACGTCACTCGAGTTGTCGCAGCCGCCGGACGTCTCCCATGTCAGAGAGGCGCCTTGAAAATTGATGTGTTCGTACGAGATTTCGATGACGGTCGCGGCTTTCTGTCCGGCCGACTGGCCTTTTGTCTGAGCGATGGCGTTGATGCGGTCGTTGAAGGTTGCACTGGCCACGGCGGTACGGGCGTTTCGGGGAGCGTCTGTGATCTTCCCGTTGGTCGCGTCGTTGATGGCCTCGGTGAACGTGTCGTAGCAGCTTACGCTGCCGGATGCGGCCAAATGAACTACACAGTTCCGGCCGGGCTTCGGAACTGTTCCATTGGTCGGTGACGGGGACGCACTGGCCGCCATGGGCGAGAGAACCGTGCTGGTGGTGGCCGCGATGGTCGCAGCGGCGACCAGAAGGACAGAGCGCATCGGTTGATCAACCTCCAGGGTATCGAATCGGCTGATTGCTCGGATCTTGATCTGTGCTGACCAAACGCCGGAGCGGGTTCGGTTCGGGACATGAAGACAGGGCGCGTGTCTCGCCTCCCCTCCTGCCTCGCTTCTGACGGGCGCCCACGTAAGGGTTTTCCACGATGGTCGTACAGGCGGGTCTGTCAGTAGCTTTCGACCTGTCTGTCAATGTCGTTGTTGACTGCCTTACCGTCTTACACGCATCATCCGAAGCCGTCCGTTGCATCGGTGGCTCAAGATCTTGGATGTGCCCTGTGGATCCGAACTCCGACGATGGTTTCTCCCAGTACGTCAAGCAGGTCAGGCCCGAACTGCGGCGGAGGGCGTTCTTGCTCTGCGGCGACTGGTTCGAGGCCGACGACCTGACTCAGAAGACCCTGGTCAAGGTGTTTTCTCAATGGCCGCAACTGGACAACCGCCGGCAACTGACCGGTTTCACTCGCACGGTCATGGTTCGCACCTACATCAGCGATCATCGAGCCGCCCGATGGTCACGGGAGGTTCTCACCGAGCACAATCCCGAGCCCGAGCCGGTTGACCGGGATCACTTCGACCATCGGCTGCTGCTGTCAGCTCTTGACAGGCTCGGTCACCGGCAGCGCGCGACCATCGTGCTGCGCTACTGGGAGCAACTGACCGTACGTGAAATTGCGGATGCCCTAGGCTGCGCACCAGCGACGGTGCGCAGCCAAACCTCCCGGGCACTGGCCACACTCCGCTCCCTTTTGCGATGCGATTCCCCATCCCATGACGCTGGAGATCAGGACCCGATCCAGAAACGACACGCCCATGAGCGAAACCCCGCACACCCCATCCAGCGGACATCGAAACGAGGGCGCCACCGCCGGAATATTGCAAGAACTTTTCAAGGAGTTCCGGGCGAGCTCGGATCTACCGCTGACGAAAAGCGATGACGAACTCATCGCTGAAATCCGCACCGCCTGCGGCGCTCCGGCGACCGGCCCGGCTGATGACCGGTACCGCTGCGGCGGCGCACGGCACGTGCGCGGTCAGGTCCCCGGCGACGATGCCGGCGTCCCGGCACCCGCGATCCGATCACGCGAACCCGGTCTCCTATGCGGCCGGTGACACGCATGCACCCGGGCTCAACCCCGCCGAGGACGTCTGGGCGCTGCTCAAGCGCGGCCATGGCCGGCTTCGCCGCCACCGGGCCTTGCCGGCTGGTCCGCATCGTCGAACGCAGGCTGAAGAAGATCCAGTACCGGCCCCAGCCGAAAGGGATGCCTGATCAAGACCGGTCTGGCCATCGAACCCCGGTGACCGACGAACGCTGACCTCGATCTTTCACGGTGCTCGGGAGGGGGCCGCTTCGGTCAGGTGGGGTCGCCTTTTTCGGTTTTGAAGGTGCGGAAGCCTCGGCGGTGGTAGTTGGACAGTGCGCGGGGGTGGTCCAGCGACGATGTGTGCAGCCAGACCCTGGTCACGGCGGGGGCCAGTTCCCAGGCTCGCCGGACTCCGAGCGTCAGCGCGTATCCGCCCAGGCCGTGGCCGATGAACCGGGGCAGGAGCCCGAAGGTCTCGATCTCCACTTCGCCGGGGTGGAGCCGGTAGGAGATCGTGCCCGCGGGCTCGCGCTCGAAGGACAGCATCCAGACCGTCCGGGCCGGGAACCCGGTGGCCCATTCCTCCTGCGTCCGGCTGGCGCTCGTCCAGCCGTAGGGGGTGCCGACCCCGGCGTGCAGTTCGACGATCAGCGGTGAGTCCGGCTCCAGGGGGGCCAGGGCCAGGCCGGGCACCGGGGCCGCCGGGGCGAGCTGGTCGCGAGCCGTCATCTCGACATACGTCACGATCTCCGTCATCCGCGCAGCCTATTCGGACAGGTCCGCGGGACGGAGACGGGCGGGGGCGGTCGTCGTTCCAGCGATACGCCTGCCGCCCGGGGGCGGGGCGAGGAGAATCGGCGGGATTCTTGTTATCTGTGGTGATTCGTGAGGTCTCCAGAGGGATCGGCGGAGACTCTGGAGGACGAGGATGAGTGTGGGCACGGATGTGGACCTGCTGGTCCGGGCGGCACAGGACGGAGATGCCGACGCCCGGGAGCGGCTGGTCGCCGAGCATCTCCCGCTGCTGTACAACGTGGTCGGCTGGGCGCTCAGCGGCCACGCCGACGTGGACGACGTCGTCCAGGAGTCGGTGCTGCGCGCGCTCGGCGGGCTGGGCGGGCTGCGGGAGCCGGCGCGGTTCCGGTCCTGGCTCATCTCCATCGCCATGAACCAGGTGCGCCGCCGCTGGTCGGCGCAGCGCGGCAGGACGCCGATGGATCCGCAGGCCATGGCCCAGGTGGCGGGCGCCGAAGGCGACTTCGCCGAGCTGGCCGTCCTGCGGCTGGAGCTGTCGGAGCAGCGCCGGGAGATCGCCGAGGCGACCCGCTGGCTGGACCCGGGCGAGCGCGACCTGCTCGCGCTGTGGTGGCTGGAGGCGTCCGGGCACCTCACCCGCACGGAACTGGCGGACGGGCTGGGGCTGTCGGTCCCGCACGCGGCCGTCCGGGTGCAGCGGATGAAGAAGCAGCTCGTGACGTGCCGCGCGGTCGTCCGGGTGGTGAGCGGCCGGCGCTGCGACGGGCTCGGCCCGGTGCTCGCCGGCTGGGACGGGCGGCCGTCCCCGCTGTGGCGCAAGCGGATCGCCAAGCACATCCGGGGGTGCCGGCACTGCGCCGCCCGGCAGCGGGATCTCGTCCCGCCCGAGGCGCTGCTGGCGGGCCTGGTGATGGTGCCGCTGCCCGCCGACTCCCCGCTGCACGCCGTGCTGACCGGCGCGAAGGCCACGGCGAGCGCGAGCGCGAGTGCGGGGACGGGATTCGGGCCGGCCGGCGCCGCCCGCTGGGTGGCGGGAGCGGCGGTGGCGGGTGTCGCCGCCTCGGTCGTCTACTGGAGCCTGCCGGACCCGCCCGACCCGGCGCCTCCCGCGCCTCCCGTCACGGCACCCCTCCTGCGGACGCCGCCGCGCACGCCCGCACGCGAGACCGACAAGGGCTGGGTCGCGCCGCGCCCCACCGCCGAGCAGCAGGTCGTGGAGCTGATCAACGCGGAGAGGGCCGGAGCGGGATGCCGCCCGCTGCGCGTCTCCCCGGCCCTGCACCGGGCGGCGCAGCGGCACTCCGCGGACATGGCGGCCCGCGGCGTCCTCGACCACGGCGGCGCCGGCGGCGACGACCCGGGGGAGCGGATCACCGCCGCCGGCTTCGGCTGGAGCGTCTGGGCGGAGAACATCGCCCAGGGCCCCTCGACCCCGCCCGCCGTCGTGGCCGGCTGGATGAACAGCCCGGGCCACCGGGCCAACATCCTCGACTGCCGGCTCACGATGGTCGGGATCGGGGTCGTGCGGGGCGCCGGAGGACCGTGGTGGACCCAGGTCTTCGCGACGCCCCGCTGATCAGCGGGTGCTGCCGAACACCTGGGTCCAGTACGGGCCGCCCGACGTCACCACGCCGACGCCGATCTCGGCGAAGCGGCAGTTCAGGATGTTGGCCCGGTGGCCGGGGCTGTTCATCCAGGCCTGCATCACGCTCTCGGGGGTCGGCTGCCCCATGGCGATGTTCTCGCCGTAGGTGAACCAGTTGTACCCGGTGGCGGTGATCCGGTCGCCGGGGCCCTGCCCGTCGGGGTTGGTGTGGTCGAAGAAGTTCCGCCGGGCCATGTCCTCCGAATGGCCCTGCGCGGCCCGCTCCAGCAGCGGGTTGGGCGTCAGCGCGCCGCATCCGCTCCTGGCGCGCTCCTCGTTCACCAGCGTGACGATCTGCGCGGCGTAACTTCCGGCCCGGCCGTTCGCCGGTGCCTTCGGCCGGGACGGCACGGGGGCGGTCGGACGGTGCCGTGGCGTGCGCGGAACCGGCGTGCGCGAAGCCCGGGGGTGCGGCTTCGAGGTCTTCCGATTCTCCTTGCGGGCCTGTTTGTGGCGGGCCGTCCCCGTGGGCGACGGCTGTGTCACGGCGGGGACCGCCAGCTTGGTGGCGGCGGGCGACACCGATGAGGTGCCCGCCGCCGGGACGGCGTCGGAGCCGTCCCCGAACGCGCCGCTCACCGTCCCGGCGATCCCGCCGGCCAGCACCAGCCCCGCCGCGCCCGCGGCCGTCCACGCCACTGCGCGCCTGGACGCCTTCCGCGGCCGCCGGTGACCCGGCCCTTCGCTCTTGGGGGGAGTGGGGGTGCTCATGCGATGCCCCATCCTTTCTCGTCGGGGTGTGTGGACACCGTGCAGACCCCGGCCAGGACGGGCGATAACACAAAAAATCCAGATACTTCGGAGTCGGGCGTGCCGGGCGGGTTCGCCGAGGTGACGGAGTCACCGCGGCCGGTGCCCCGGGGGTTCCGGCGGCCGCTTGGGCCGCGCGGGCCTCAGTGCAGCCCGCTGAGCCATACCGGGTCGGTCTTCGGCACCACGCGGACCGCGATCGCGGCGGTGCCGGGCCCGCGGGTCGGGAACTCGCCCGGTCCGGCGCCGCGGGACAGGTAGGCGAGGCCCTGCCGCAGGAAGGCGCGCGGGCCCGGGTCGAGATGGGCCGCCCACGCGGGTTCGGTCTCGTGGCGCAGCCAGGCGTAGCAGGCCATCGCGTAACCGAATTCGCGCTCCGTCAGATAACCGAGCCGCGAACAGCCGTCGTTGCGGGCCGCGTTCAGGGTGCGCTCGTCCAGATGGCCGAGGGGCTGGACGGAAAAGCCGCGGCCGGTTTCGCCGAATCGCAGCGCCGCGTTCGTGGCGAAGACGCCGAATCCGAAGAACACGGTGAGGAGATCGGTCAGCCGCTCGTGGTCCTTGCGTTCGGTGGTGATCCGCCTCTCGCCCAGCAGCCGGACGTGGCACAGTTCGTGTGCGATGACGGCGATCAGGTAGGCGGCGTCGGACGCCTCCGTCATGTCCAGCCCGATCACCGCGCGGCCGTCCCGGACGTGGTGGTGCCCGACCGCGCGCCGCTGGTCCCGTGTCGCCGCGGTGCCCTCGTCCGCCCGGCCGAAGAGCTCCACGACGAGGCCGGACGGGTCGATCCCCATCACCTCGCACACCTTGGCGACCAGGCCGTCGATCTGCTCCGGCGTCCCCGTGTACGCGGCGGACCACAGCTCCGGACCCGGCACGGCGATCCCCCGCAACACCGGCTCCAGGCCGAACTGGCGGACGAACCAGGTGATCGACGCCTCGATCCACGCCTGGTGCGCCACACCGACCGGGCAGTCGGTGCGCACCGCCGGCGACCAGGGCCGCGGCCCTTCCGGCTCTCTGTTCATCGTGCTCCCTGACGGTCGTCCACACCGGGCCGCCACCTGCGCCGGCGGCCCTGCGGAATGGTTCGCGGTCGCGACCACGCGGCATTTTTTATCACGCCTTACGTGGGCATCGCCAACATTGGCGAAATGTCGTGCTTCTTGCCATCATGGAATGGCTCGGATGGGGAATGTGAGCGTTTGAATAATGTGCGTGCGGCGATTGTGCCCATGGGGAACGCGTGGGCGAATACCGCACGTGCGGGATTTGGGCATGTGAGAGACGCCTGTGCCGATCCGCGGGGCGGGGCACGCATTGTGCGGATTCTTCGTGACCGGGGGGCGACTTTCTGTGACGATCGCTGTGCGGACCAGGGGTGACCCGAACGAACCGCCATACGTCCACCACGTCCGATGCGACCCGAGGTGTTACCGATGACCCCGACGCTGCTCCCGGCAGCACAGCCCGCGCCGCTGCGCTGGCGGCGCTCCTTCCCCGGCGGGCCCGAGCAGGCCCGCGACGTCCGCCGGTTCGTCGGCTGCCTGCTGGCCGGCTGCCCCTTCCTCGACGACGTCCTGCTCGCCGCCGACGAGCTGGTCGTCAACGCCCTCCGGCACACCAAGTCCGGGCAGGACGGCGGCATCTTCGTCGTCGAGGTCGCCCAGGACGGCGGCATGGTCGCCGTCTCCGTCGCCGACCAGGGCGGCCCCGGCGAGCCCGCCGCCCTGGACGCCGGCGACCTCGCCGAGTCCGGCCGCGGGCTGCGCACGATCTCGCTCACCGCCGCGAGCTGGGGCTGGCACGGCAACGGCGAGGGCCGCACGGTCACCGCCGTCTTCGCGGGGCACTGGGCCGCGTGACCGCCGCACCCCGCACGGCGCCGCCGCCCGCACCGGCCGCCGGCCCCGGCCGGTCCCGGCGCGGGTGCCGGGCGCGGTCACGCGGCCGGGCAGGGGGCCGACAGCCGGTTGCTGGTGCGCCGCAGGAGCAGCCCGACGGTCCGGGTCGCCACGCCGCCGGGCATCGTGCCGGCGCGCAGCGCGGGCTCGCTCTGGAGCAGGGTGCGCGGCCCGCTGGTCACGACGCTCCGGGCGGCCACCGCCGAGGCCAGCCTCGCCCGCCGGCGGCGGCTCGTGCCGTACGAGCGCAGGGCCGCGGCCAGAGCGGACCGGGACGCGCCGTCGACGTCCCCGAGCGCGCGCAGCAGCGCGGCGACGTCTTCCAGCCCCTGGCCCGCGCCCTGCGCCAGGTTGGGCGGCATCGTGTGGACCGCGTCCCCGATCAGGACGCACCGCCCGCGCCCCCACCGGCACGGGACGCGCTGACGGTGGTGCGGGAAGTACTCGAAGTCGTCCTCTGACAGGGCGGCCAGCAACTCCCGGACGGGCGCGGCCCAGTTCGCGGAGCGTTCCCGGAGCATCGCGAGGGTGCGGCCCGGGTGGTCGGTGCCGTCGCCCGGCCGTCCCGCGATGTTGAAGAACCACTGCAGCAGGCCGTCGCCCGCCGGGTTCAGCCCGATGTCGCCGTGGCGGCCGAGGAACAGCCGGGACCGGGACCCGGCCTCGAAGGGGGCGGGGACCAACCCCTGCCAGGTGACGGTGCCGGTCGGCCGCGCGTCCGCGCCATCGCGGGGGCCGAGCAGCGCCGGACGCACCCGGGAACGGATGCCGTCGGCGCCGATGAGCAGATCGGCGGTGTACTCCGCGCCGTCCTCGGTCTCGACCCGCACGGACGCGCCGTCGTCGTGGAGGCGGGCGAAGCCGGCGCCGAACCGGACGGTGCCGTCCGGCAGTCCACCGGCGAGCCGGGCGTGCAGGGCGCGGCGGCGGACGCCCATCACCGGGGCGCCGAACCGGGCCTGCAGCCGTTCGGCGTCCACCGTCATCACCGGGCGCCCCCGGACGCTGCGCACATCGATGGCGGTGATCCGCTCGCCGGCCCCGCCGAGCCGCACCCCGAGATCGCGGAGGATCGCCGTGCCGTTGCACCACAGCACGATCGCGCAGCCACCGTCGCGCGGGGCCGGCGCCCGCTCCAGGACGGTCACCTCGTGCCCGGCGGCGAGCAGCCCCCGGGCCGCGGCGAGTCCCGCGATTCCGGCCCCCACGATGAGAACACGCATGATCCGTCCTCTACGGCTAGTAGTACTACCAGTTGTAGATCGAGGTGGCCGCGCCCGCAAGATCGAGTTTCCGGCGGCCGGGCCGGCGCGAGGTGCCCGGCGGGCGAATGGATCAACCGGGCGGTAGCGGGGAAGGAGTCATGTCGTCGGATGAGGAGGGGCGGCGGCAGATGTGGTGAACGGCACTTCGACAAAAGTTACTAGTCGGTACGACAATGGGCGGAGGCACCGGATGGTGCGCGAAGCCCGTTCGGCTCTGGGGATGCAGCTGTGAAGGTCAAAGAGATCATGACGAGTCCGGTGATCACCGTGGAGCGGGACGCGCCCGTGCCCGATGTCGCGGCCCTGCTGCGCGGCCGCCGGATCAGCGCCGTCCCCGTCGTCGACCCGGACGGCGCCGTGGTGGGCCTGGTCAGCGAGTACGACCTGCTGGCCCGCGAGGGGGAGACCGCCGCCGACGTGATGACCACCGGCGTCATCAGCGTCACCGAGGACACCGACGTCGAGGAGGCCCGCCACCTGCTCCTGGAGCGGCGCATCCGCCGCGTCCCGGTGCTGGCGGGACGCGACCTCGTCGGCGTCGTCGCCCGCTCGGACGTCATGGCGCTGCTGACCACCGAATGGGCGTGCGCCGCCTGCGGTGAGATCGTCCGCGGTGAGCACCCGCCGGCCCGCTGCCCCAAATGCCACGCCGCCGCCGACCGGTTCGATCTTCAGGAACCTCTTCCCGGCACCTGAGGAACCGCCGCTACGGTGGCCGTGTGAGCGAGAGTTACCTGCTGATCCTGGGGGACCGGGACGCGATCGCGTGGGTGCTGGGCGAGGAGCGAACGGCCTTCCCCGCCACCGCCAGGGCCGAGGTCGACCGCCTTTCCGAAGGCGACGACCTCCTCATCTACGCGACCCGCGGCGCGTTCGGCAACCCGGCCCGGAACCGAGGACGCGTCATCGGCCACGCCGTCGTCACCTCCCCCGTCTCCCCGCTGGAGGAGCCGGTGAGCTTCGCCGAACGCGTGTATCCGCGCGGCTGCGATCTGCGCGTCGAATCGCTGGCTCCGTGGGGGCGGGGCGTGGAGCTGCGTCCGCTGGTGGCACGGCTCGAAGCGTTTCCCGACGTCCGAAGCTGGAGCGTCCGTCTGCGGCGTCCTCTGCTGCGCCTCCCGCAAGCGGACGCCGACCTTCTCCTGGACGCGCTGCGCCCGCTCGCGGGGTCGCTGCCCGCGAACCTGGACGGCTACAAGGAGAAGGCCGCCCGCGCCTAGGCAACGATGCGTTTGACCATGCCTTCGGCGTCCGGGTCGATGCCCCAGGAGAAAACGGTGCGGGGATGGATCCGGATGACGTCACCGCCGAAAGGCGAGCCTTCCGGCGCCTCCACGACGGCGGTCTCGGCACGTCCCCGGATCTCGACGCCGCGCACACGCCACGGCTGGACGGACGCCAGATCGTCGACGACGAAGGCCACCTGGTCGTTGTCGCGCAGATTCCGGTACTTGCGGCTCTCGGCGAGGTTCCAGCCGCGGATGTCGATGGTGCCGGTCTCCTCGTTGTAGGCGAACCCGACTGGGTTGTTCTGCGGATCGCCCTTGGGACCCACGGTGGCCAGGCGCCCGAGGCGCTGAGCGGACAGGTATTCGCGTTCGAGATCGGTGAGGCTCATGCCCCCAGCCTGTGACCTCAACTTGACTTGAGGTCAAGCGTGCGGATGACGTTCCGGAGCCGGGGCGACATCTCGGCCGGCAGCCCGTCCAGCGGGAACCAGCGCGCCTCAAGGATCTCCGCCGTGTCCAGTTCGAGCCGCCCACCGACGACCCGGGCCTCGTAGTAGGCCTCGATCCGGTGCCGGAAACCGCTGGCCAGCCGCAGCGGAGGCCCGGTGACCTCCACCCGCAGGGCCGTTTCCTCCCGCACCTCCCGGACGACCCCGTCCTCAAGCCGCTCACCCGCGTTGACGTAGCCGCCGGGCAGCCCCCAGGCGCGGTATCCGGGCCACAGCCGGTGCCGCAGCAGCAGGATCCGCCCCCGCTCGTCCCGGACGACCCCGCCCGCGTAGACGAGGAACGTCTGATGCCGGAGCCGCGCGATCCGCCACTGCACCCGCCCGCCGAGCCGCCTCCACACCGGCGCGGCCACCCGCCCGAGCCGGCCGCGCGCACGACGCACCACGCCGAACGGGATCTTCATCACCGAGATGCTAGCCGCCCCGACGCGCACCGGCCGTCCGCTATGGGACTGGTCACATCGCGTCGGATCGGGATCCCCGGCGGCACCGTCGTTCGTCCCAGACAAAAGGCCGAGTGACAGGGGGACGCTGTGACGACGACCACGATCGAACGCATCGAGACACGGGCAGAGCCCCGGCGCCGGGCACCGGTCCGCCTGCTGCGCAAGACCGCCGTCGCGCTCGCCGGCTTCGCTCTGATCGTCGCGGGCGTCGCCATGCTCGTCCTGCCGGGCCCCGGCATCGTGGCCATCCTCGCCGGCCTCGGCCTCCTCGGCACCGAATTCCCCACCGCCCGCCGTATCAGCACGACCCTGAACACCCAGGCCCGCACCGCCTGGCACAAACTCCGGACCGTTATGCCTGGCCTCGGCACGAGAAAGCCCTGACAGCACGTCGTCCGGCACGCGACACCGGCCTTCGTATTCTCCGCACATGCGGTGAACGCCTCCCGGTCGGCGCCTGGGCGGGCAGGAGACGGAAACGGGGCTCTTCGCAGTTGAGGGTGTAGTCGGGCTGCGCACGTGGCTGACGGTCGGCGCTCACTCAGCTTTCCTCATCGCGTTCCTCCTCGTCCCCACGCCAACGGCGCGCTCGCTCGGCGATCCCGCTGGAGAGCTTGCCCTTTACCGAGTTGGCCCGGTCGAGGGTCTCGCTGCCGCGGCTTCTGGCCGCATCGACTCCCTTTGCTCCTGTCTCGAGCGCCTTGTCCCTCACCTCTGAGGCCGCGTCCGCCCATCGTCGCGCCTCCGATGACCGCTGACCAGACTCAATCCCAAGCCGCCCGTGGAAGTCATAGACGCCGGTCGCGACATGGTTGCTCGCCTGGACTACAGCCGGGGACTTGGTCGGGTGCAGCAGCACCTTCGCGTTGGCCGTACCGGCAGCCGCATCCATCCGGGCCACCAGACGCTCGGTGCACCGCAAGATGAGTTCCAGCCGGTCCTGCCGAGCGGCCTTCAGTTACGGCAGCTGTAATTTCGGCTCTGACCTGCTGTGATCATGGGGTGGTTTCGGCGTAGGTGTGCCAGGCGTGGTGGCAGGCTCGGGCTCGTTGCTGGTGGCGTCGGCGCCATAGTGACCATGCGTGTCGGTGCTGGGGGTCGGTGCGGGGCGGGGGTACGACGGTCCCCCGGATGAGCCGTAGCAGTTCGGGGACGGTGATGGGGATCAATTCGGGGTCGCCGGGGTGGCGTTCGGTGGCGGTGGTGACGGCGAGGTAGGTGTAGGCGAGCAGGGCCAGGCAGGTCCAGCGGTGCCAGGAGACCCAGCGGGTGGTCTGGCCTTTGTCCAGGCCGCAGGCCTGTTTGGCGAGCTGGTGGTCTTCTTCGATCTTCCAGCGGACGGTGGCGATGGCCACCAGCCGGGCCAGCGGCACCGGGGTCGGGCTGTAGCAGCGGTAGTAGGACAGTTTGCGGGTGTAGCGGTGCCGGCGCACCAGCAGGACCGTGCATCCGGCCTGGTCACCGGCCTGGTGGCTGTCGGGGGTGTCGTCGGGTGTGATGGCGAGCATGGCCCAGTCGTAGGAGCGGACGCCTTTGGTCCCGGTGCCGGTGCGCATGCGCTGCCACCCGCCGTCACTGATCAGCCGGACGGCCCTGCGGGCGGTGGTGGTGTGCGGGCCGAGGGCCACGGTGTGGTCGTGCTTGACGGCCATCACATAGCCCATGCCCAGGCTCCGGACGCAGGTGCGCAGGTCTCGGCCGCCGTAGACCTCGTCCCCGGCCACGAACCCGGCGCCTATCCCGCGGCCGCGGGCGCGGGCGAGCATCGCGGCGGCCAACTGCGGTTTGGTGGCGAACTCGACCTGTTCGGGGACACCGGCCAGCTCGCGGCGTTCCTCATCGGCCGCCCAGTCTCTGGGCAGGTACAGGCGGCGGTCGATGATGGTGTGGCCATGGCCGGTGGCGTAGGTGAGATTCACCGTCACCTGGCACAACGCGACCCCGCCCAGGCTCCCCGAATACTGGCGCGCCGCCCCGACACAATCGGTGGAGGATTTGGCGTCGCCGGTCTCGTCCACGATGAACACCGCGTCCTGGTCACCGTCGGCGCCACCGTCGCCGCCGGTCAAGTGTTCAACGGCCCAGGCCGCGACCTCGTCCAGGACCTGCCGCTCGTCCCATTTCGCCCTCGACAGCAGGTGCTGCAGCCGGTGCGGGCCTGTGTGCCCGAGCGCCTCGCCCAAGGTCCAGCAGTTGTGGTCCTCCAGCTCCATCAGCAGGCCCAGCACGAACTCCCGGGCCAGCCGTCGCGGCTCACACCTGCGGAAACACCCCGCGATCCGGGTCATCACCGCGTCCAGAAACCGGGCCCGCCGCTGCTGTTCGGCATGCGCTATCGTGCCCCCGACGGTCGTCGGGGTTTTGGTTTTCGTCACACAAAGCAAAGATCACGGCGGCCGTCCCGCATGTCCGGGACTCCACCCGATCGTGATCATCTCAAGCTGCCCCGCTGACCAGCAGCGACATCCCCAAATTCACGATCTACAGCTGCCGTATCAGTCCGAGGCGATGCCCGTCCAGTTCCTTCGGAGACGCGTCCAGCACCCGGTCGAGTTCGAGCACGGCGATCGCGTCCTGCAGTTGGAAGCAGCGTGCCAGAACTGCGAGCCACTCCCGAACCGCGGACTCGGCCTCCTTGGCCGTCGTAGCGAGATCACCGATCTTGGTCTTGCGCTCCATCTTTTCCGCGAGTGCGTCGAGTTGCCGCAATGCGTACGCCTGGGTTTCTGCGATGGTCGCCGGCGCGGTCTGCACCTTCGACCACGTGACCTCGTCGACCCGGCCCCTCTTCTCTCGGATGGTCATGGACTCCTCGATGACCAAGCCCACTCCGATCATGCGGGCCAGCACGGCGTCCTTCTGGGCGCGCAGCACGTCGTCGACCTTCTCGTCGATCGTGGCGAGATAGTCGGTGATCTCGTCCATGGTCTGCTGCATCGCGATCTGCGCCATGATCCCCGCAGCGCCGGCGAGCATCGCCGGGTTGGTCAGCAGCGACCCGGGCGCCTTCGCGAACTCGACGAACCCCCTGATCTGGCCCTTGTTCCCCTTCACCACACCTGTGCTGAGACCCGACTTCGAGCTTTCCCTCAGCCCGTACTTCTGGATGGCCTGTGCCGACTCCTGAGTCAGCTTCACCCAGCGACCGGAGTTGGCGGCGATCTCCGAACCTGCCTGCGCGGCTACAGCCCCGGTAGCGGCGACGGACTTGAGCCGTTGCAGTCCGAGGTCCTTCGACGGCAGTCTCTCCGAGACGAGGAAGCGTTCGATATCCGGCGCATCCCCGATGACCGCCAGTCCATCACCGTCACTGATCAGCTGAATCTCGTTGTCCATCGCTCGCTCCTGAAGTGGCTTTTCGCAGTTGGGGGTAGTCGCTCTTCTAGGGCTTCAGCGTTGGTGCGTCGATCCGGCCGCCTTTGCCCCAATCCCGGTAAGTGGCAGAGTAGAGCGAGCGGACAATGCTGGTCGGCTCAAGGGTGACCGCCAGGTCGATGTCCAGCCGCTGAGGTAGATTGTCGGGCCCGGTGACCAGCCTGTAACTGAGCTCGGTCTTATCCGCTGCATAAGTCTCGTAAAAGAGCGCCCCTGGGCCTTTCGTGAGTTGCTCGATATGGGCCGTACCGCGGTAGGTGATGTTTCCATCCTTGGTCTCCCGTTCGAGTGACGTCGAGTTATGCAGCAGTGCGAAAATGTTGTTCGGGGAGCTCACCCATCGCACCTCGCTGGCCAGCCAGATGTGCGGATCATCGTCCTGGCCGGAGGGTGTGCTTCGTGCGATATGGCAGGCCTGAGGGTAAGCAGTGAGATACACACATTTTCCGATGAGTACGACATGTGCCGGCGGGGTAAGGTCGTATCCATCGCGGTTACCGACCGTGAGATCGTAGTTGGTGTTCTGCGGCGATCGATATTCCAGCCGCCCATGGGCACGGAAAGAGTCGTCCCCCTGGCTTATCGCACCTGTTGCGTAGAACGCGGCTGTCTTATGCAGGGCTATGGCTTGCTCGACCGCGGCCGCGACGGCGGGGGGTGCCGACGGAATGGTGGCCGGAGCGGGACTGGACGAGAGTGGCTTCGCCCTGAGGTCTCTAGAGGAGGTGCCAGGGGCCGAATCCGTGGCGAGTGGCTCAGTATGGTCGTCCAGTCCCAGCCTGATGGCGATCGCCGTGGTGATCACGAGGAGGATGCTCGCTGCCGCGATGCCGATCAAGATGACCCGGCGGTAGGCCGGGGAACGAGGAATGGGCTCGGTGGGGAGTTCGAGCGTGGCCCAGCGGGCGGTGCGGGCGCTGGTGAGGGTCACGTCGTCCGCCATGGCCAGGGCGCGGCCCTGGGCCAGGGCTTCGGGGGCGGAGATCGGGCCCTGGGAGTGCTCCAGCAGGCGGAGCAGGATGTCGCGGCTGTGTGGGCGCTTGGCCGCGTCCTTGTGCAGGGCCTGGGTCACGAGTTCGCGGAGCGGGCCGGCCAGGCCGCCCAGGTCGGGTTTGCCCGTGACGATGCGGTTCATGACGGCGGGGATGGTGTCCTGGCCATAGGGCGGGCGGCCGTTCGCCGCGTAGGCGATGGTCGCGCCCCAGGCGAACACGTCGGCGGCGGGGCCGACCACTTCGCCGGCGAGCTGCTCCGGGGCCATGTAGGACGGCGTGCCGATGACCGTGCTCGCGGCGGTCACGGTGGCGTCCATGGAACGGGCCACGCCGAAGTCGATGACGCGGGGGCCGTCCGGGCCGACCAGGACGTTGCCGGGCTTGAAGTCGCGGTGCACGATGCCGGCCTGGTGGATGGCGGCGAGCGCGGTGGCCGTGCCGATCGCGAGCCGGTACAGGGCGGGGCCGGATTGGGGGCCCTTCTCCTCGACGAGTTCGCGGAGGGACGGGCCGTCGATGAACTCCGTGACGACGTAGGGGAGGTCTTCGTCCTCGTCCACGTGGAGGATCTCCGCGGTGCAGAAGGAGGCCACCTTGCGGGCCGCCGAGATCTCCTTGAGGAACGTGTCGTGGGAGCCGCCGCGATCGTGGAGGACCTTCAGGGCGACTCGGGCGCCGCTCTCGTCCTCGGCGAGGTAGACGACGCCCTGGCCGCCCTCGCCGAGCCGCCCGAGCAGGTGGTGGCCGCCGATCCGCTCGGGGTCGCGGGAGGTCAGCGGTCTGCTCGTCGTCATGCTCGCCGGCCGTGACCGTGCATGCGGGGGCCGCCCTTTCTGCCGTGCCGGGGCGGCGGAGGCACCGGGAGCCCGTGGCGGTCCGGCCGTCGCCCGTGTGTTGCGTGAACCCGATCAACGCGCAGATTAACAGCCGGAGAGAAGATGGGGCGGCCGATCGGTCCGGCAAGGTCGGACAAGGTGGGAATTGTCCCCCATGTGGCCGCTAGTGGCCGCGTGGTGGTGGCAGAGCCCACCGGCCCTGGTCAGCGGGTCGATGGCGGGGACCAGAGAGTGGTGTTCTTGTGAACTCGATCAACATCAAGTTTGCGTTTTGATGGCAACTGATGAAAGATCGCGTTACTTTGTCATCGGCTGATCACACAGTGTTCGGACGGTGAGGGGTGGGGCGACATGGGCCAGGGGTTTCGATGTGATGAGTGTCATGAAGGGGCCGCGCCCTTCGGGGCTCTCGGTGCACGGGCCGGTGACCTGACCGAGCTTGAGGACGTGGCGCTGGCGCTGCTGTCGGCCGAGGACGTGCGGGAGGTCCTGCGGCTGGGGCCGCCCGAGCTGGTGCGGGCCGTGCTCGACATCGTGCGGCTGGGCGGCGGGAAGAAGATGCCCGCCAGGGCGCCTGAGCTGGTGCTGCGCACCATGCGGCACGGCGAGCAAAGACGCCGGAACCCGCTGCGGCAGCTCCTCGGCGGTTTCTTCGTGCACGGCTTCGGGAACTCGGAGGGGCTCGACCCGGACGACTGCGTGAAGCTGCTCGTCGCGGACACGGCCGCGGAGGTGCTGGAGCGGGCCCCCGGCCTGCGGGTCCTCCTCGGATGGGGCGTGCCCGCGGCCTTCGTGCGCTGGGGGCTGGTGCGGGTCGTGCTGGCGGACCGTCCGCTCGCGGTGGTGGCGCTCGGGCTGCTGGCGGCGGAGCCGGTGGAGAGGATGCCCGGCGCGCGGGCCGTGTGGGAGGCGGTCAGGGAGGAGCATCCCGAACTGCCCGCGCGGCCCGCCGGTGTACTGGAGCTGGGGAAGATCGCCGCCGGGGGCGCGGCGGAGCCCGTGCCCGGCCCCGAGGAGCTCGCCGTGGAGCTGGACGAGCTGCGCGGCCGGTTCGAGAGCGCGGCGGACGCGGCCGAGCGCACCGCCGTGCTCCTGCGGGACGGGCATCGGCCCGAGGACGGCGACCTGATCCTCCTCCAATGTGCCGCCGCCGACTTCGATGGGCTCCGGGCGCGGATCGAGACCGCCGCCCCCGGCGAGCGCCCCGCCGAGCTGGCCGCTCTCGCCGCCGCGGTCCAGGCCGCGGCGGAGGCGGGCCTGCGGGACGACCGGGTGCGCGCGTTGCGGGGGATCGAGGGGCCGGACGTCGTGGCCGGCCTGCTGGCGGAGGTGCGGCAGGCCGCCGAGGCCGGGGATGAGAGCGACGGCCTGACCGTGCTGGCCGAGCTCATCGAGGTGCGTGCGGAGGACCGGCTGCGCGCCCCGGCCCTGGCGGATCGGGCGCGGGCGGAGCTGCCGGAGCGCTGGCACCGCCTCATCGATGTGGCGCTGATGGGGGAGCTCGCGATCGGCATCGACCCCGGCGAGCCCGCCCCCGCGCGGACACCGGCCGAGCCGGAACCCGAACGCGAGGCGGAGACCCGCGCGGTGGACGATCCCGGCGTGCCCGGCGTGCCCGCTCCCCGGCAGGCGCCCGCGGTCGAGACCGTCCGGGAGGACGAGGCCGCGCTGAGGGCTCTCGACGCCTTCCTGGAAGAAGCGGTTCCCGCGGGCACCGAACCCCCGCCGGAGCCGTCCGGTCCGCGTGCCGAACCGCACGCCGGCGCCGGGACGCCTCCGGCCGAGGAGGTGCCGGCGGAGCCCGGACCCGCCGAGCCGGAGTCGGCCGGTGAGCCGGACGAGGCGGAGGCCGCGGCGCTGAACGCCCGGCGGTTCGGGCTCGCGGGCTGGTTGCGCAGGGCGGCCGGGCGGCCGGACGCCGAGGTCAACGCGCGATGGTGCGCGGCGCTCGCGCCGGAGACGGCGGTGTTCGCGGGGCCGCTGTCGGCGGAGTTCGCCGCCGCGGCCCGGGAGCTGGACGCCAAGGTGCTCGCCGACGACCCCGCCGGCGGGCTGCTGGCGTGGGCGGCCGCGATCCGGGCGGGGCTCGTGCATCCGGAGGCGACCCGGCTGGTGGAGAACCTGAACGTGGTCGTGTCGCGGCATACCGTCCTCAGGGAGTGCGGTGAGGCGTTCACGCAGGCGGCACGGGCCGGTCTGTACCTGAGCCCCGGCATGGACGGCCAGCTCCGCGGCGCCGCGGAGCTGGCGCGGGCCCGCGGCGCCGCGGCCCGGGAGGCGGCGCGGCTGCTGGAGGAGGCGCCGCACCGGACGATCAAGCTGGCCCGCGCCACCGAGGTGTGGAAGTCGCTGCTGCTGCCGGACGGCGTACTCCGCGAGCTGCTGAGACCGGCCGCCGAGGACGATCCGGCGCGGGCCGCCGAGGTGGCGGCGGAGGTCGTCCGGCTGCGCGGCGGTGCCGGTGTCGACCGGCTGATCGACGAGACCGACGCGCGTGTCAACGACCCCCAGAAGGGCAAGCCGATCATCGCGGGCGCGCGGGCGAAGCTGCACGCGTGGATCGACGGCGCGCTCGACACCGCCGGCCAGTGGGCGGTGGCGGTCAAGGAGCATGAGGACGCCGCGTCCGGTGACCGCGACTGGCGGACCGGGCCGCTGCAGCAACTGCGGGACGCGATCGCGGGGCGGCGCCGGGAGATCGGCGAGGCGCTCACCGCGATGGCGGACACCGTGGGCGAGGCCGCCGCGGACGCCGCGCGGTTCCTGCTCGACTGCGCGTTCGGCCTGCTGGACGGGGCGGAGCTGCCCGAGACCGAGCCGCCCGCCGGCCATGTCCTGCACCGGGACCTGCTGCCGGCCGCCGACCTGCCGGTGAACCCGCGCACGCTGGAGCCGGAGGGCGAGGTCGCAGTGGCCGGCCTTGCGTCCGTCGCGCACGCCGGCCCGCCCGACTGGGCGGAGGTGTTCCAGGCGCGGGCCGCGCGGCTCGATCACGACGGCACGCAGGCGGTCGTCTCCGTCCTGCGGACGCTCGACCCCGACGCCGCCGCGCGGCTGCGGGTCCGCCGGGAGGGCCTGGTCCGCGGCGCCCGCGCCGCGCGGGACGAGCGCGTCGAGCAGGTCCGCGACCTGGTCGCGATGGCGCGGCGGGACGGGCTGCTCACCGAGGGCGAGGAACGCGGGGCCGAGGAGGCGGTGCGGCTCCTCATCGCGGGCGACCGGCACGACTTCGACCGGATCGGACGCGAACTCGACGCGCTGCTCGCCCGGCTGGAGCGGTGCTGCGAGGCGAGCGCCCGGAAGGCGCGGGAGGCGCTCGCCGAAGCGCGCCGCGCCGGGAATCTCCGCGAGGCGGACGTGCGGCGCATCGAACGGCACATCGAGGCCCGCGACCTGACGACCGCGCGGGAGTTCCTCGCGCAGCTGAAGGCCGGCAAACAGCTCCCGGAACAGCGTGAGAACCCCGATTTCGGGCGTTTTTATCCCGCGTTCCCCGACGTGTTCCACCGGCACTCCCGGCGGACCGGCAAACGCGCCCGCAAGCAGGAGACCAGCGGGTACATCGACGCGCTGAAGGACGCCCTGATCGCCGGGCACGACGTCGCCGAACCGGAGCTGTACGACCTGCTCGCCGGGGCGGGCCTCGACATCCCGCAACTGCGCGAGGCGTCCCGCCGGGTCGCGGGGGAGGGGCTGCGCAAGTGGCTGAACCTGCGGGAGGGCCGGGCCAAGACCCCCGGCAACCTGCGGTCGCTGATCGACGCGATCCTCAAGATGGTCGGGCTGGAGGGGACGCAGGGCGACACCGACCAGGCCCCCGACCGGATGTGGATCGTGCTGGACGACGTCCGGCACGTCGGCTCGGTCGGCGGGGCGCTGCTGCCCGCGTTCGGCTCGCAGAAGAGCCCGTCCGGGGGACGGCTCCGGCTGCTGCTGCACTGGGGGCGCCCCGGCCCGCAGCAGCTCCTCGACCTGCTCGGCGGGCAGCCCGAAGGCGAGACCGTGCTCGTGTTCTACTTCGGCGTCCTGTCGGCGGGCGACCGCGCGCAGCTCGGCCAGGCCGCCCGCAGCCGCCCGGCGCCGGTCGCCGGGGTGCTCGACGACGCCGCGATCGCCTACCTGGCGTGCCGGCCGCAGGACTGGTCGGTCGCGGTGGCGCTGATGGCGCCGTTCACCGCCACCGACCCCTACACCCCGACCGGCGGTGTCCCGGAGGAGATGTTCTACGGGCGGTCCGAGCAGCTCCGCAAGGTCACCGACCGGATGGGGCCGTCGTTCGTGTTCGGCGGGCGGCAGCTCGGCAAGTCGGCGCTGCTGCGCAAGGCCGAACGCGATCTGGCGTCCGACCCGAACCGGACGGTGATCCTGGAGACGATCCAGACGGTCGGGAAGGTCCGGTCGCTGTCGCTGTGGCCGATCCTCGGCGACCGGCTCGCCAGGGCCGGGGTCGTGCGGTCCGGGCTGACCGGCCGGGACCAGGTGATCGAGGCGGTGCGCGGGTGGGCGGACGCCGACGGGAACCGGCAACTGCTCATCCTGCTGGACGAGGCCGACGGCTTCCTCAACCGGGACGCCGAGGGCGGCCGCTTCGAGGACGTCACCGCCCTGCGCACCCTCATGGAGGACACCGGCCGCCGCGTCAAGGTGGTGTGGGCGGGCCTGCACCAGACCGCGCGGTTCCACGGCCTGCCGAACCAGCCGCTCGCGCAGCTCGGCGAGCCGATCGCGATCGGCCCGCTGGACCCGCAGGACGCGTTCAACCTGCTCGTCCGGCCGCTCGCCACGCTCGGCTTCGTGTTCCCCGAGACGCTCGCCGCCCGCGTGATCGCCGAGGCCAACAACGCCCCGGCGCTCGTCCAGCTGTTCGCCGAGAAGCTGCTCGGCCGGCTGCGGGAGGGCCACCGGCCCCTCCCGTACGAGATCACCGCGGCGGACGTGGCGGAGGTGTGGCGCGACCAGAAGCTCGTGGACGGCTTCCAGAAACGGTTCGACTACACGCTCGACCTCGACAAGCGGTACAAGGTCATCGCCTACACGGTGGCGCTGCACGCCCTCGGCGACGGCGCCGGGGAGGCCCTCACCGTGCGGCGGCTGCGCGAGGAGTGCCGGTACTGGTGGGCGCGGGGGTTCGAGGGCTGCAGCGGCGACGACTTCCGCAGCCTCCTCGCCGAATGCGTCAACCTCGGCGTCCTCGGGGTGGACGAGGGCCGGTACCGGCTGCGCACCCCGCACGTCCTGCGGTTGCTCGGCGGCGTCCGGGAGATCGAGAACGCGCTGGAGAACGCGGCCGACTTCGACGGCCCGGACGAATTCGACGCGCATTCCTACCGGATGGTGCACCTGAACGGGCCGGACCGGGCGCCGCTCAGCATCGGGCAGATCACCGGGCTGCTGCGGCCGGGCCGGCTCGTCCACGTGGTGGCCGGGTCGGCGGCGCTGCACGCCGAGCGGGTCGTGGCGTCGCTGGAGGCGATGCCGTCCGGCCGGTCCGACCTGGAGATCCGGGTCGTCCGGCCGGGGGAGGGGACGTTCGACAGCGCGGTGCTGCGCGCCCGCCGGCACCGCGGCCACGACGTGATCGTCCTCGACCTGCACGCGGTGCGGGACGGTGAGCAGTTCGAACGGCGGTTCACCGAGGCGCGGCTCGCGGTCGCCGACCGGTCCGGGGAGGGCACGCTCGCGGTGGTGCTCGTCGCCGGTCCCGCCTCGGCCGCCGGCTGGCTCCGGCACGCGGGCGACGACGACGTCGAGCTGGTGCCGCTGCGGCGGCTCGACCCGCCCGCGATCCGGCAGTGGATGCTGGAGGACTCGCTCGGCTTCCCCGACGACGCCGGGCAGCGCGAGCTCCTCCGGCGCACCGGCGGCTGGCCGGTGCTGGTCGGACGGGTCGTCACCGCCCTCGCCGGACGCGACCGCGACCAGGCGCTGGAGAACGTCCTGCGGCAGGTGCGCGGCAGGCCGGCGGCGTTCCTGGACGACACCGGGGTCGGGATGCGGGCGGACCCGTGCCTGGCCATCGCGTGGCGGGTCCTCGTCCGGGAGGACGACCGCGGGACGGCCGAGGACCTCGGCGCGCTCCTCACCGCCTACGGGGAGGAGGACTGGCCCGGGCTCACCCCCGATGCGCTGCGTGACCACGGCTACGCCGGGACAGGCGACCTGGTCGAGGCGCTGCGGGTGCTCGGCGCGCTGGAGCCCGTGGACGGCGCGCTGTGCTGCGAGCCCGTCCTCGCCGAGGTCACCCGGTGGGCGGAGGGCGCGTGACCGCCGGCGAACCCGCCGCCGCCGGGGGAGCGCTCGAACCGGTGCTGCGCGCCGTCGCGCTCGTGATGCTGGAGCGCCCGTCCGCCGCCCGGCTCCCGTCCGACCCCGGCGCGCTGGTCAGGGAGCACACCCCGCTGCTGCTGGACGCGGTCGAGCGGTTCCCCGCGGTGCGCGACCGGGCCGCCGGGCGTCTCGCGGACGCCGGGGACGCCGGGGACGAGGCCCGCGCGCTGGCCGCCGTCCTGCTGCATCCCGATGACGGCGTCGTCCGGGCCGGGCTGGCCTGGATCAGGGGCCGCGACCGGGCGGCCGAGCGCGCGCGGCGGGACGCCGAACGCGCCGCCCGCAAGATCGACCGGCTGCGGAAACGCCTCAGCGCCGAGCAGGGCCGCCTGGAGTACGCGCGGCGGGACGTGCGGGACGCGTCCCGGCTGCTCGCCGGCGCCCGGGAGGCGCTCGCCGAGCAGGAGGAGCGGGCCGGCGACCTGACCCGGCGGCTGGTGACCGAGCGGCGGCGGTGGCGGGACCCGCGGGCCCTCGCCGCCGCCCTCCTCGGCGCGCTCGAACGGCGCCCGCCCGGGGCTACGGCACCCGGCATGGCCGCGCCCCCGGCGGAGGTACTCGCGTTCCTGCGCGCCGTCGCGGACCCGGCCCCGCCGCCCGTCACCGTGACGGCCGAACTGGACCTGCGGGTCGTCCCGCTCGGCGGTGACACCCACATCGGCGGGTCCTGCCTGCTCATCGAGGCCGGCGGGACGCGGATCCTCGTCGATGCCGGGCTCCGGCCGGGCGACCGCGCCGAGCCGCCCCGCGACATCGGCCGCGCCCTCGACGGCCCGCTGGACGCGGTGATCGTCACCCATGCCCACAACGACCACTGCGGCTACGTGCCCGCCCTGGTCGCCCGCCGCCCGGACCTGCGGGTGATCGCGTCGCCGGAGACCGCGGTGCTCATGCCGGTGATGTGGGCGGACACCGCCAAGGTGCTCGCGGAGAGGGAGCGCGGCAGGGCCCGCTGGGGCGAGGCGGGAGACGTCCTCTACGGCCGGGCGGACGCCGAGGCCGCGGCCCGGCGCTGCGAGGAGCTTCCGTTCGGCGTGGCCCGCCGGATCGGGGCGCTGACCGCCGAGCTGTTCCCGGCCGGGCACATCCTGGGCGCGGCGGGGGCGGTGGTGCGCGCGGGCGACCGCCGCGTCGTCGTCACGGGCGACATCTCGGGCTTCCGGCAGGAGACCGTCGGCGGCCACGCCGTCCCCGAGTCGGCCCGTGCCGCCGACCTGCTGGTGCTGGAGTCCACCTGCTGCGCCGAGGACCACGACGGCCGGGACCTGCGGGTCGGTGAGCTGGTGCGCGCCGTCGCCGAGATCCACCGGGGCGGTGGCCGGGTGCTGATCCCCGCGTTCGCGCTCGGCCGCGCCCAGGAGATCGCGCTGATCATGCGTCGGCACCTGCCCGAGGTTCCCGTCCGGGTGGACGGCATGGCCGCCGACCTGGCCGCGGTCTTCGAGTCCCTGGACCCGGCGCTGCGGGTGTTCGAGGGCGGCACCGCGGTCGCGAACCGTCCCGCCGAACTGGACGCCTTCCGGACCGGGGTCGTCATCTCCACCTCCGGCATGCTGACCGGCGGCCCGGCCGTCCAGTGGGCGAGCCGGATCCTCCCCGAACCCGGCAGCGCGCTCTTCCTCTCCGGATATCAGGACGAGGAGTCGCCCGGACGCGCGCTGCTCGACCTCGCGCGAAAGGGCGGGGAATTCCGGCTTTGTGATCACGGCCGCGAGATCACCGTCCCGGTCCGCGCCCGCGTGGACACCATGCGCCTTTCCGTGCACGCCGATCGCCGGGGCCTTCTCGACATCGCCGATGAGGTGGCGGCCGGGGAGATCATGCTCGTCCACGGGATCCCGGCGCGCCAGCGCGTGTTCGGCGACACCCTCCGCGTCCGCGGCCACCGGACGGCCGGAACCGGTCCCTGGCGGAGCGGCGTGGGATGACGAGGAGGCCGGATGATCTCCGGGGCCGGCGGAAATCATCGGAAAATGGTTATCACCCCCTTGTCCTGGCGGCCGGAGATTCTCTGATATTGCAGATCGCAAGGGCATATTCTGACAAACACTAATGATCAAGACTGGACTTCAAGGAATGGTGGCCCGGGTATAATGCGGGCATCACAATTCGCTTCGTCGCTCCGGAGTGCAGATGCGCCTCGCCCACCCCTGTCTGGTCGCTTTCGGTGCGGTGGTCTTCGCCGCCGCTTCACTGCTCGGGTCCGGCTCCGCCTCGGCGGCCGGCACCAACTACGTCGCACTGGGGGATTCCTACTCGTCCGGCACGGGGGCCGGAAGCTACGACCCCGCCAGCGGGTCGTGCAACCGCAGCGCCAACGCCTACCCAAGCCTGTGGGCGGGGGCGCACACGACGCAGTCGTTCAAGTTCGTGGCCTGCTCGGGGGCGACCACGTCGAGCGTCTCCAGCGGCCAGCTCGGCGCGCTCGACTCCTCGACGACGCTCGTCAGCGTCACGGTCGGCGGCAACGACGCCGGGTTCAGCGACGTCATGGAGACCTGCGTGCTGTACTCGACGTCGACGTGCCAGAGCAGGGTCGCGAAGGCCGAGGCCTACATGACGGGCACGCTGCCCGGCCGGCTCGACTCGCTGTACTCCCAGATCCGCTCGAAGTCGCCGTCCGCGCGCGTGGTCGTGCTCGGCTACCCCCACCTCTACAAGATCGTCACCGTGTGCGCGGGGCTCGGCAACGCCAAGCGCACCGCACTGAACGAGGCCGCCGACACGCTCGACGGCGTCATCGCGAAGGCGGCCGGGCGCGCCGGGTTCACCTGGTCGGACGTCCGGGACGAGTTCGCCGGGCACGAGCTGTGCTCGGGCGACGACTGGCTCAACGCGGTGACGATCCCGATCGAGTCGTCCTACCACCCGACCGCACGCGGCCACCGGCTCGGCTACCTGCCCGCCCTGACAGGCTCCGCGGGCCTCACCCTGCGCAAGCAGGCCTGAGCGACCGGAAGCCCGATCACGCCGGCCCGGCCACCGTCCCCCGGTGGCCGGGCCGGCGGCCGTTGACAGAATGATGTTCTGTCATGCCAGAATCTTGTTCTGTGAGTGCGGACGGGCGGGAGAGGGTCCTGCGGACGGCGCTGGAACTGTTCGGGCGGGACGGCGTCACCGGGACGACGCTGAGCGCGCTGCGGGCGGCGAGCGGGGTGAGCGTCGGGAGCTTCTACCACCACTTCTCGGGCAAGGAGCAGGTCGCGGAGGCACTGTTCGTCGAGTGCGTCGCGATGTACCAGGACGCCTTCCTCGCCGAGTTGAAGGCGCACGACAGTGCGCGTGCGGCCGTGGAGGGCGTCGTGGCCTTCCATGTGCGGTGGTGCCGGGAGCATCGGGACCGGGCCCGCTTCATGTTCACCGAGCGTCCTGCCGGAAGTGAGGCGCTCGCCGAGCGCAACAGGATGTTCTTCCGCGAAGTGCGGAGCTGGTGGCGCGTCCAGGCACGGCATGGCGCGCTGAGAGATGCCGATGGAGTGACCGCGTTCGTCCTATGGCTCGGCCCCGCGCAGGAGCTGTGCCGGCTGTGGCTGAACGGGCAGAGCGCCGAGCCGGGCGACGAGCAGGTCAGGGAGCTGAGCGAGGCCGCATGGCGGTCGGTGGGGAGGCACGATGGTGATTGACGCGTGGATGCAGCATGGAACGCTCCGGTTCCTGCAGCACGAGATGCTGGATTCGCTGTGGCGGTGGACCGGGCAGAAGCCTCCGGCGGAGGAGGTTCCGGTGGGGGCCACGGTCGCCGCCATGGACGCCGGGGGAGTGGACGTCGGCCTCATCAGTGCCTGGTACGGGCCGGAAGGCGCCCTGGTGAGCAACGACGAGGTCGCCTCGTTCGTCGAACACGCCCCAGACCGCCTTGTGGGAATCGCGTCGGTGGACCTGCACAAGCCCATGGAGGCTGTGCGGGAGCTGAGGCGATGTGTGCGCGACCTGGGGTTCAAGGGGCTGCGGGTGGTGCCGTGGCTCTGGGAACTGCCGCCCACCGACCGCCGCTACTATCCGCTGTTCGCCGAATGCGTGGAGCTGGGCGTTCCCTTCTGCACGCAGGTCGGTCACACCGGTCCGCTGCGTCCGAGCGAGACGGGGCGGCCGATTCCCTACATCGACCAGGTCGCGCTCGACTTCCCCGAACTCGTCATCGTCGGCGGGCACATCGGCTACCCGTGGACGGAGGAGATGGTCGCGGTCTGCCGCAAGCACCCGAACGTCTACATCGACACGTCCGCGTACACGGTGCGCAGGTATCCGCCCGAACTCGTCCGGTACATGACCCAGGACAGTCATCACAAGGTCATGTTCGGTACCAACTTCCCGATGCTGACGGCGGAGCGGGCGCTCAAGGGCCTGGACGACCTGGGCCTGAGCGATGCGGCCAGGGAGGCGTTCCTGGCGGGCAACGCCCGGAAGGTCTTCTTGTGATCTACAACGTAAAGGTCAGCGCCGGAGCGTCCGGTAGGACAGCAGCCCCAGCGGAACCGGCGCCCAGAACGTGATCGCCCGGAACAGCAGCACGGCGGGCAGGGCCGGGCCCGCGGCGATGCCCAGGGCGGCGAGCGCGGCGACGAGGAGCGCCTCGGTGGAGCCGATGCCGCCGGGCAGGGGGATCGCGGAGCCCGCGGCGGCTCCCACCAGGTAGGCGGCCACGAGCGGCAGGATGTCGGCGGGGCTCACGAAGGTCCCGGGGACCGCGAGGACGCTCAGCGCGAACGCCACCCCCAGGACGAAGGTGGTCCCGGCGGACGCGGTGAGGGTGATCACCAGGTCGCGCGGGCGGCGGCACAGGCCGGTGAACCCGGCGACGGCCCGTCTCACCGCGGCGGAGCGGACCAGGCGCCGGCCCCACAGCGCCGCGGCGGGCAGCAGCACCCCGCCCGCGATCAGCAGCGGGAGGGGCGGGACGAGCTCGGCGACCCGCGCGGCGTGCGCGCCGAGCGCGTGCAGCGTCCGGCCGTTCCCGCCGCTGACGCCGAGCACGGCGCTCATCAGCAGCAGGTCCGCCGGAACCCCCGCCACCTGCAGGACGGTGACCGCGCCCGCGGCGCGCGGCAGTGGCAGCCCGCGGCAGACGAGGTAGCGGGTGTTGACGGCGGCGGCGCCGAGGCCGCTCGGGGTGATCCGGTTGGCCGCGGACGCGGTGAACTGGGCGAGCGTCGTGGGGAGCAGCGGCAGCCGGCGGCCCGCGGCGCCGCGCAGCGCGACCGCCGCGAACACGTAGTGCAGCAGCGACAGCAGGACGAGCGCCGGCAGGAACTCCCAGCGCATATGGCCGAGCGCCGACACCGCCTGACGCAGCGGGTCGCCCGCCGTCAGCAGGACCGCGGCGAGCCCGGCCAGGAGCACTCCGAGGCCGACCCAGCGGGTCCGGCGGATCCGCTGGAGGATGGAGAACAGCGGAGCGCCGGCGCCAAGGCCGGGGAACTTGGCGGACGCCGCGCGTGTGGCACCGGCGGTGATCGTCTCCACACCTCAGTGTTCGGCTGCGTCGTTCAAGAGTACGCAACCGCCGATGCGCATCGGCGGTCGCGACGTGGACGTTCCCTTCCGCGCTGGCGAACTTTCCCGCGTGGCGCGCGGGTTTTGGTCCTCGCTTGAGATCCTATTCACACTATGATTTGAGGCCGCTACAGGACGTGACCATTATTTGATCGGGGAGGGTGACGACCATGACCAGCGCCCACCAGCGGCTGGGGGAACGCATCAGGGTGTTCCGCAACACACGGGGCGGGCGCCGGGCCGCGTCCGCCGATCCCCCCGGTGGCCGGGCGATCGTGCTGACCTGTAGCGACTATCTCGCCCTTGCCGAGCATCCGGCGATCACCGAGGCGGCGCTCGCGGGCCTGCGGGCGGCGGACGCCGCGGTGCCCGCGACCGGCCGCCTGGCCGGCGACCACCCGCAGACCGTCGTCGGTGAGCGGTTCGCGCGGCATCTGGGCGCGCGGACCGGGGTCCTGTGCCCCTCCGGCCGGGCCGCCGGGGCCGGGCTGCTGCGGCTGGTCGCCGGCCCGGACGTCCCCGTCTACCTGGACGTCCTCGCGCACAGGTCGCTGTGGGCGGGGGCGCGGGAGGCGGGCGCGGAGCCGGTCTGGTTCCGCCACAACGACCTCGACCACCTGCGGCGGCGGATCGAGGCGGGCGGCTCCGGCGTGATCGCGGTGGACGCCGTCTACGGCACCGACGGCTCGGTGTGCCCGCTGGCCCGCCTGGTGGAGGTGGCCGAGGAGCACGGCTGCCTGCTGGTGGTGGACGAGTCGCACTCACTCGGCACGTACGGCGAGCGCGGCGAGGGCCTGGTGGCCGCGCTCGGTCTCACCGGCCGTGTCGACTTCCGCACGGCGAGCCTGGCGAAGGTCTTCCCGGGGCGTGCCGGGCTGATCACCTGTGACCGTTCCGGCTTCGGGGGCCGTTTCCCGCACCCCGTGCTCCCGGCCGGGTGCGGCTCGGCGCTGCCGCCGCACGACATCGCGGGTCTCGCCGCGGCGCTGGAGGTCATCCGGCGGGAGGGCCGGCGGCGTGCGCGGCTGCGCGCCGTCACGTCCGGGCTGCGGGACGGGCTGGCGGGGCTCGGTTACCGGCTCGTCGAGTCGGATGCGCCGATCATCGCGCTGGAGGCGGGTTCGGAGGCGGAGGCGACGCTGATGCGGGACGCCCTGGCGGGCCGCGGCATCTTCAGCGCGGCCCTGTTCCCGCCGGCGGCGTCGGCGGACAGGCGCACGCTGGTGCGCCTGTCCGCCCACGCGGGCCTGACCGACGGTGATGTCCACCGGATCCTGGCCGCGTGCGAGGATCTGCGTCCCCGGATGGTCGCGGCCGGGTGAGCGTCACGCGGCCGGTGCCGGTGCCGGTGCCGGTGCCGGTGCCGGTCCCGGATGCCGCGGGGGCGGACGGGGGCGACCGGCGGGGACGAGGCGGGCATCGCACCTCCTGGCAAGTGGACACTTATGTTCGGCGTAACGAGCCTGAGACAAGAGTCAACTTCTGTCGCACGTTGCGGCAGGGGTGCGGCCGGCGTGAAGCGGCGCACCGCCCGGAGAGGGGCGGTGCGCCGCGAGGAGGAACGCGATCTAGGCCGATGCGGGCTTGTAGACGGCGACCGCGCAGGCGCTGCCCAGGCCGATGTTGTGCTGGAGGGCGACGCGGGCGCCCTCGACCTGGCGGTCGCCGGCCTTGCCGCGGAGCTGCCAGGTGAGTTCGGCGCACTGGGCGAGGCCGGTGGCGCCGAGGGGGTGGCCCTTGGAGATGAGGCCGCCGGACGGGTTGACGACCCACGTGCCGCCGTAGGTGGTGGCCTCGTCGTCGACGAGCTTGTGGCCCTCGCCGACCTCGGCCATGCCGAGGGCCTCGTAGGTGATGAGCTCGTTGGCACTGAAGCAGTCGTGGAGTTCGATGACGTCGACGTCCTCGATGCAGACCTGGGCCTCGTCCATGGCCTTGCGGGCGGCGAGCTGGGAGACGCCGAACCCGACGACCTGGATGGAGGAGTGGTCCGCGAAGCTCTGCGGCGTGTCGGTGGCGATGTGGTGGCCGGCGATCTCGACGGCCTGGTCCCACAGGTCGTGCTCGTCCACGAAGCGCTCGCTGGCCACGATCGCGGCCCCGGCGCCGTCGGAGGTGGGGGAGCACTGCAGCTTGGTCAGCGGGTCGAAGATCATCGTGGCGTTCTTGACGTCGTCGAGCGAGTACTCGGTCTGGAACTGCGCGTAGGGGTTGTTGACCGAGTGCTTGTGGTTCTTCCAGCCGATCCAGGCGTAGTGGTCGGGGGTGGAGCCGTACTTCTCCATGTGCTCGCGGCCGGCGTTGCCGAACATCTGCGGCATGGGGGCCTTGTCCAGCTCCCATTCGCGGCCCGCGGCCATGGAGCGCAGGTGGTGGTCGATGATGGTGACCTTGGACTCGCCCATGCCGGCGCCAAGCGAACCCTTCTTCATCTTCTCCATGCCGAGCGCGAGCGCGCAGTCGGCGAGGCCGCCGCGGACGGCCTGGCGGGCGAGGAACAGCGCGCTGGACCCGGTCGCGCACGCGTTCATGACGGTCATGACGGGGATGCCGGTCATGCCGGTCTCATAGAGGGCGCGCTGGCCCATCGACCCGTACATCGACCCGGCGTAGGCCATCTCGATCGTGTCGTAGCCGACGCCCGCGTCCTCCAGGGCCTTGCCGACGGCCTCCTTGGCCATGTCGGGGTACTCCCAGTCGCGGGAGCCGGGCTTTTCGAACTTGGTCATGCCCACGCCGACGACGAAGGTGCGGTTGGCCATCGGGTTCGCCTCCTGTACCGAATCCTGTTCGGCGTCACGATAACGCGCGGGCCGGGCGGCGGGCCGGGCCGCATCCCGATGATCGGGATGACCGGTCAGCCGGCCATTTCGGCGGCGAGCGCGGCGGCGAACGCGTCCACGTCGTCCCCGGTGGTGTCGAACGAGCAGACCCAGCGGACCTCGCCGGTCGCCTCGTCCCAGGTGTAGAAGGGGAACCGCTTGCGCAGCCGCTCCGCCACGTCCTTCGGGATGAGCGCGAAGATCGTGTTCGCCTGCACGGCCTGCGTGATCGCCACGCCGGGGACGGCGCGGGCGGCGGCCTCCAGGCGGCGGGCCATCGCGTTGGCGTGGGAGGCGTTGCGCAGCCACAGGTCGCCGTCCAGCAGCGCGACGAGCTGCGCCGACACGTACCGCATCTTGGACGCCAGTTGCATGCTCGACTTGCGCAGGTACGCCATCCCGCGCACCGTGTCCGGGTTCAGCACGACGATCGCCTCGCCGAGCAGCAGCCCGTTCTTGGTGCCGCCGAACGACAGGACGTCCACGCCCGCGTCGGTGGTGAGGGCGCGCAGCGGGACGCCGAGGGACGCGGCGGCGTTGGCGATGCGGGCGCCGTCCATGTGCACGGTCAGGCCGCGTTCGTGCGCCGCCGCCGCGACGGCCGCGGTCTCCTCCGCCGTGTAGACGGTGCCCAGCTCGGTGCTCTGGGTGATCGACACGACGGCGGGCAGGCGCCGCTGGATGTTGCCGAACCCGACCGCGTACCGCTCGACCAGGTCGGGCGTCAGCTTGCCGTCCGGCGTCGGGACGGTGATCAGCTTCAGCCCGGCGATCTTCTCGGCGGCGCCGCACTCGTCGGTGTTGATGTGCGCGGACTCCGGGCACACGACCGAACTCCACCGCTCCGACATCGCCTGCAGCGAGACGACGTTGGCGCCCGTCCCGTTGAACACCGGGAACACCTCGGCCCGCGCGCCGAAGTGCCGCCGGACGACGTCGCGGAGCCGGCCGGTGACGGCGTCCTCGCCGTAGGCGGGCTGGTGCCCGTCGTTGACCTCGGCAAGGGCCGCGAGGACGTCCGGGTGGACGCTCGCCTGGTTGTCACTGGCGAATCCGCGCGCGGCGGGACGGTTCTCGGTCGGCTGCGTCATGCGCCCATTCTCCAGGACGCCGGGCGCGCCCTTCCCGGGCGGGCGTTCTCAGGCGGGGCGTTCGGTGATGTTCTGCACCGGGGCGGGCGCGGTCTCGGCGGGCGGCGGGGGCTCGGCGGAGCGCAGCGCCATCCGGGCGCGCATGGCGTCCAGGTCGTCGCCGAACCGGGCGACGGTGGACTGCAGGTCGCGCCAGAGCCCGGTCCGCTGCTCCAGCTGGGCGATCTTGGTGCGCAGGTCGCCGATGCGCCGCTCGGCGGTCTCCAGCCGGGTGCCGTGGCCGGCGGTGTCGCGGCCGGTGCGGATCAGGCTGGTGGCGACGGCGGCCAGGTCACGCTCGGTGTCGTCCATCCGCTCGTCGATGCGCGGCAGCAGCCGGTCGTTGAGCTGGACGACGAGGGAGTCCAGCTCGGTGCGGATCGTGTGCAGCTCGGCGTCCTGGTCGCGGACGGCCTGCTCCAGGAGCGCCACGCGTTCGATGTAGGCGGGCAGGAGCCGCCCGAGCTCGGCAGACCGTTCCAGATCTCGCCCTACTCTGACGAGAAGGACGACGCCCTCCCGCAGATGGCGCTCCGCCTCGGCGGCGACGCGGCGGACGAGACCCGGGATCACGGTCATGGCGCTCCCTCCTGGGGCCGGTCGAAGGATTGTTCTTAAACTCTAGGCGACCCGCCCGTGAAGCTTTTATGAACTCAGATGTTTATTTCGGGGAACGAGCGGGTTCCCGGGCGGCCGGCCCAGGTCCTCCCCACGGGCCTGGAGCGCCCCTCCCGGCCTCCGGGCACGGTAGGCGCCCGCGGGTTGCATGCAGGTTGCGGTCAAATCTGTACAAAGTGTGTCGGGATCCGGCCGTGCGGGATTCGTGGAATCGGTTGCGCCGAACCCGCGGCCGGCCCGATTCTCAGACGAGCCGAGGTTCTCGCGGGGGAAGGACTGAGGGTCGATGCACGATCGGGTGACCGCCCGCCCGCCCATCTCCGCGTCCTGGCGGCGCTCCCGGGCGGCGGGTGTGGACGCCTCCGTCCAGGCGGCTCCGCTGGTGTTCGACCGCGACGTCATCGCCGACGCCCGCGGCGCACATCCGCTCGAACCGCACCTGCCGATGCTGGAGGCGCTGCTGCGGGGCGTCGTCGACGAGACCGAGCACCTGATGGTGATCAGCGACGCGGACGGGCACGTGCTGTGGACGCAGGGCCCGCCGGCGGTCCGCCGTGCCGCCGACGCGGTCGGGCTGACGGAGGGGTTCCGCTGGTCGGAGGACGCCGTCGGCACCAACGGGATCGGCACCGCGCTCGCCGCCGGGCGGCCCGAGTACGTCTACGCCGCCGAGCACGTCGCGCACGTCCTGCACCGCTGGTCGTGCGCCGGCGCGCCGATCGTCGACCCCGACTCGGCGCGGGTGATCGGCTGCATCGACGTCAGCGCGACGGCGCGGGCGCTGCATCCCGCGGCGGTCGCGCTCGTGACCGCCGCCGCGCGGCTGGCCGAGTCGCGGCTGGAGAACGCGATGCTCGCGCGGGACGAGCGGCTGCGCGAGCGCCTGCTTCCCCATCTGCGCGGGCTGGAGGGGGCCGGACTGCTCGTCACCGCCACCGGGCGGGTCCTCGCGGCGGGCGCGGCCGAGTGGCGCGGCCTGCGGGTGGCCGCCCCCGAGCCGGGCGGGACGGTCACGCTGCCGGACGGCCGCACCGCCGTCGCCGAGCCGCTCGGGGAGGCGTTCCTGCTGCGGCTGCGCGGCCGGCGGGCGGGCGCGGGCGTCCCGCGTCCGCGGGCGGTGGCGAAGTCCGGCGGCGACGGGCCGCTGCTGACGCTGTCGTTCCTGGGCGACGGGCAGCCGCACGCCCTGCTGGACGGCCGCCGCTTCGACCTGACGCTGCGGCACGCCGAGATCCTCGCGCTGCTCGCCCTGCACCCGCGCGGGCTGAGCGGCGACCGGCTCTCGTTCCACCTGTACGGCGACGTGGGCAGCCCCGCGACCGTCCGTCCCGAGATCCACCGGCTGCGCCGCCGGTTCGGCGGCCTCGTCCGCGCCCGCCCCTACCGGCTGGACTGCGCGGTCGAGGCCGACTTCCGCACCGTCCGGCGGCTGCTGGACGAGGGCGACGTCGCCGGTGCCGTGCGGCTGTACGGGGGCGAACTGCTGCCCCGCTCCGACGCGCCCGCGATCCGCGCGGAACGCGACGAGCTGGCGGTGCGGGTCCGGCGGCAGGCGCTGGAGCGGGGCGGCGCCGACACGCTGTGGGCCTATGTCCAGACCGAGCCGGGCCACGCCGACCTGGAGGTTCTGGAACGGCTGCGCACCGTCCTGCCCGCGGGCGACCCGCGCCGCGCCGCCGTCGCCTCGCGCAGCGACCGCCTTCTCGGCGCCGAGACCCGGCAGCACCCCTAGCGCAGGGGCGCGCCGGCGTCGGTGAGGTGGGAGCAGTCGTTGTAGCAGACGGCCTGGAGACCGGAGCCGTCGTCGCGCCACCGGGTGAGCGAGGCGTTGGCGACCGGCACCTTCTCGATCTCCATGATGTCCCGCTCGGTCAGGTCCTCCACCAGGTAGCGGGTCATGACGATGATCGCGTCGTGGGTGACGAGGAGGACGCGGCCGCCGGGGGCGTCGGCCTCCAGGTCGCGGTAGAAGCTGCGCAGCCGCAGCGCCAGGTCGGCCCAGGACTCGCCGCCGGGCGGACGGTAGTAGAACTTGCCGAGCTGCCGCAGCCGGGCCGCCTCGTCGGGGAACCGGCGCCGGATGCCGAGCGGGGTGAGGCCCTGCAGGATGCCCAGCTCCCGGTCGCGGAGCCGCTCGTCCACCCGCAGCCGCAGGCCGCCCGGATCCTGCGGGGCGGCGTAGGAGGTCTCGGCGAGCGCGATCTTCGCGGTGTCGACGGCGCGCAGGTACGGGGAGGCGATCACCAGCGTCGGCCGCTCCTCCTTCGGCAGCGTGGCGAGCCGGCGGCCGAGCGTCGCCGCCTGGGCGCGGCCGGTGCCGGTCAGCGGGACGTCGGCGTCCCGCTCGGGGATGCCGGCCTCCTCCGCGTCGGTGCCCTGCACCGCCTGGTGGGCGAGGTTGCCGGTGCTCTCACCGTGCCGGGTCAGGTTCAGCCACTGCAGCGATCTCACGCCCGCCATGCTGCCATGCCCGCGCGGCGGGGAGCCTCGGGTGATGCGGCCGTCCGCTACACCCGGTAGTACTCTCGGGGCCGTGACGAATGCCCTGGCGACCCCGATCATCGTGGTGGCGCTGCTGGTCGCCGCCTATGCGCTGGTGGCGGCGCTGCGCAACCGGGCCATGGACGCCGGGCACCTCGCCGCCCTCGGCGCCCTGGAGGTGCTGCTGATCGCGCAGGCCGTCGTCGGGTTCGTCAAGCTGTCCGGCGGCGAGGGGCCGGACGGCCCGGCCACCTTCGTCGGCTATCTGCTGGGCTCGCTGCTCATCCCGGTCGCGGGTGCCGGGTGGGGGCTGCTGGAGCGGTCGCGCTGGGGGTCGGCGGTGCTGGTCGTCGCCGGGGTGGCCGTCGCCGTCATGATCGTCCGGATGAACCAGCTGTGGAGTGGCACCGGTGTCTGAGCCTGAGCACGTCCGGTCCGAGACCCGCGCGGACGGCGGCGCCCGCGCCGGCGCCGCCGTCCGCACGGGCGGCGGGACCCGTCCCGGTACCGCGGCCGGGCCGGGACGGCTGCTGGTCGCCGTCTATGCGATCTTCGCGCTCGCGGCCAGTGCGCGGGCGGGTGTGCAGATCGCCGTCCAGTTCTCCGAGGCGCCGCTCGCCTACGCCCTGTCGGCGTTCGCCGCGGCCGTCTACGTCCTGGCGACGGTCGCGCTGGCCCGCGGCGGCCGGACCTCGCTGCGGGTCGCCGTTGCCGCCTGCTCGACCGAGCTGGCCGGGGTGCTGATCGTGGGCACGCTCAGCGTCGCCGACGCCGCCGCGTTCCCCGACGAGACCGTCTGGTCCATGTACGGGCGCGGCTACGGGTTCGTTCCCCTGGTGCTGCCGGTCGCGGGGCTGCTCTGGTTGCGCCGCACCGCCCGCCGGGTCGGCGGGACCCCCGCGGGCGGTGGGCGCCCTGTGGGCGGCGGTGCGTGAGCCCTCCGGCCACAGGTGTCTGATGATCATGCCGTCGCCTAGGCCGCTGCCGACAGGGAGCGGCCGCCGATCGGGAGGGCGTGCACGGCGGCGCGCGTGATCGCCTCCACCTCGTCGGCCGACAGGTCGGTGGCCGGGTTGCGCAGCATCCAGCGGATCAGCTTCAGCGGCGGCGCGAACACGATGCCGTCCGCGGTGAACGGGGGGCGGGCGAGCCGGCCGCCGTGCACGGCCAGCACGGGCGTCACCTGCACCGGCACCTCCGCGACCGCCGAGATCGCGGCGGCGGCGGCCGCGGTGCGGGCGGTCAGCGCGCCCACCAGCTTGGACTGGGTGCGGCCGTCGATGAACAGCTTGCCGCCGTGCTGGGAGATCTCCATGTCCGGGTGCCACGCCTCGTTGTGGACGAGCCACACCCCGCCCGGCCCGATCACCAGTTCGTCGGCGGAGCCGTGTTCGGGGACCGTCCGTGCGTGCAGCACCCGGTGCCCGCGCCGCTCCAGCGTGTGGCGCAGCAGCCGGTTCATGCGCTCCTCGCCGCGCAACCCGAGCCGCCACACCCGCGACGAGCGGTAAACGCGCCAATGGACGAACACGTCAGCAGCCGCCACCAAAACGGCCATGATGATTCCGAAAACAGCGTTGACGAGCAGCCCGCACAGTATGAGCGTCGCCGCCGCCAGAAATACGCGGGTCCGCAATCTCCCTTTTCGGCCGCGCTGCCAGAGCTCCTCGTAGACCGCCTGCGGCGAACCGCCGGTGAACGCGGGCCTGTCTCTGAGGTAGATGGAGCTGCCGAACATGACGTTCCTCCCAGCACCTGCGATGACGCCCTCATTATGAGGACCTGGTCGGCATTGCCGCTACAGTTCGCAGGGTGACTTAAATCAAACTCCGAAGTCACTTCCCGGTCGTCGGTCATTGCTCACCTGCCCTTTTGCGATGATTGGAGCGGGATGGTGACGGGAAGAATTCGTAACGTCACGAAGATGAATGGATGAAAGGCGCGGTGCAAGTATCACCGCAACAAACAGAGCCTTTTTCATCGCCATTGATTTCAGGGTGCCGGGAAGGCGCGGCAGACTGGGACGATGCACCTCAGCGCCGCCGAGAACCTGCCCGTCCGCCAGGCCGTCCCCGGACTGCGCGCGGCCCTGGACGACGGCGGCGCGGCGGTGCTGGCGGCGCCGCCGGGCACCGGCAAGACCACTCTCGTCCCGCTCGCCCTCGCCGGCCTCGCCCTCGGCGGCCCGCCCGCCGCCGGGAAGGTTCTCGTCCTGGAGCCCCGCCGGCTCGCCGCCCGCGCCGCCGCCCGCCGGATGGCCTGGCTCCTCGGCGAACGCGTCGGCGGGCGGGTCGGCGTCACCGTCCGCGGGGAGAGCCGGCCCGGCGACCGGGTGGACGTCGTCACCACGGGCGTCGTCCTGCAGCGCCTGCAAGCCGACCCCGAACTCGCCGGCGTCGGCACGGTGATCCTGGACGAATGCCACGAACGGCACCTGGACGCCGACACCGCCCTGGCGTTCCTGCTGGACGTCCGCGGCACGCTCCGCCCCGACCTGCGGCTGGTCGCCGCGTCCGCCACCGCCGACACCGGCCCGTGGGCGCGCCTGCTCGGCGGCGCGCCCGTCGTGGAGACCGAGGCCGCGCTGCACCCGGTCGAGACGATCTGGGCGCCGCCGGCCCGTCCCGTCCCGCCGCCGCACGGCATGCGCGTCGACCCGGCGTTCCTCGCGCATGTCGCCGCCACCGTCCGCCGTGCCGTGGCCGAACGCGACGGCGACGTGCTGTGCTTCCTGCCCGGCGCCGGGGAGATCGCCCGCGTCGCCGGGATGCTCGGCGACGTGTCCGCCGACGTCCTGCAGGTCCACGGCCAGGCGCCCCGCGCCGTGCAGGACGCGGTGCTCGCGCCCGCGTCCCGCCGCCGGGTCGTGCTGGCCACCTCGGTCGCCGAGTCGAGCCTCACCGTCCCGGGCGTCCGGGCGGTCGTGGACTGCGGCCTCGCCCGTGAGCCCCGCACCGACCACGCCCGCGGGCTCGGGTCGCTCACCACCGTCCGCGCGTCCCGCGCCACCGCCGGGCAGCGGGCGGGACGCGCCGGGCGCGAGGCCCCCGGCACCGTCTACCGCTGCTGGACGCGGGCCGAGCACGACCGGCTCCCGGCCCGCCCGCGCCCGGAGATCGAACTGGCCGATCTCACCGGCTTCGCCCTCCAGGCGGCCTGCTGGGGCGACCCCGACGCCACCGGCCTGGCCCTGCCCGACCCGCCGCCGCCCGCCGCGATGGACGCCGCCCGCACCACCCTGCGCGCCCTCGGCGCCGTCGAGGACGGCCGGGTGACCGGCCGCGGCCGGCGCCTGGCCCGCGTCGGCCTGCACCCCCGGCTCGCCCGCGCGCTGGTCGACGGTGCCGCCGAGGTCGGCGCGCGCGACGCGGCCCAGATCGTCGCCCTGCTGTCGGAGCCCCCGCCCCGCTCCGCCGGCGACGACCTGACCGCCGTCTGGCGCACCCTTCGCCGCCGGAACCGGCCCGCCGACGCGCACGCGGCCCGCTGGCACGACGAGGCGGCCCGGCTCCGCGCCGCCCTCTCCCCGGCCGGCCTCCCCCCGGCCGAGGCCCCAGGTGGCCGGACGGACGATCACGTGGCGGGGACCGTGGTGGCGCTGGCGTTTCCGGAGCGGGTGGCGCGGGCGCGGCGGGGGAGCGGGTATCTGATGGCGTCCGGGACGGGGGCCGTGCTCGCGGAGGGGTCGGCGCTGGCCGGGGCGCGGCCCGAATGGCTCGTGATCGCCGAGGCCGACCGCCCGGCCGGGTCGGCGTCGGCGCGGGTGCGGCGGGCCGTGGTGATCGACGAGGAGGTGGCGCGGTCCGCGGCGGCGCCGCTGCTGGAGACGGCCGAGGAGGTCGCCTGGCGGGACGGGGACGTGGCCGCCCGCCGTGTCGAGCGGCTCGGCGCGATCGAGCTGGACGCCCGGCCGCTGCGCGATCCCGACCCGGAACTGGTCCGGGCCGCCCTGCTGGAGGGCGTCCGCCTTGAGGGGCTCGGGCTGTTCACCTGGCCGCCGGCCGCCGTCGCGCTGCGGGAACGGCTGGGATTCCTGCACCGTGAACTGGGCGGGCCGTGGCCCGCCGTCGACGACGCGGCACTGCTGGAGCGGGTTCCCGGGTGGCTGGCGGGGGCGCGGCGCCGGGCCGACCTCGCGCGCGTCGACGTCGCGGGGATGCTGCGCGGCCTCCTGCCCTGGGACCAGGCCAGGCGGCTGGACGAGTACGCGCCCGAACGCGTCGAGGTCCCCTCCGGGTCGCGGATCCGGGTGGACTACTCGGGTGAGCGGCCCGTCCTCGCGGTGAAGCTGCAGGAGCTGTTCGGCTGGGACGCCGCGCCCGCGCTCGCGGGCGGCCGGGTCCCGCTGGTGGTGCACCTGCTGTCCCCGGCGGGACGACCCGCCGCCGTCACCGCCGACCTGGCCTCGTTCTGGCGCGACGGCTACCGGGCGGTCCGGGCCGAGCTGCGCGGACGCTACCCGAAACACCCCTGGCCGCAGGACCCCGCGAGCGCCGTCCCGACGAGACGGACCAGGCGCGCTAGCGGGAGCTGACCAGGACCTCGATGCCGTCCAGCACCCGGGCGAGCCCGAACTCGAACGCCCGCCGGGGCGCGACGGCCGCGTTGTACTCCTGCCCGGCGGCGGTCCCGACCCGGGTCCCGAGCGGGTAGTCGGCCTCGTCGACGAGCGTGTCCAGCACGGGCGCGACCGACTCCCACCACTGCTCGTCGCTCATACCGCTGCGGCGCTCGGCCTCGGCGGCGTTGACCGAGACGCGGGCGGCGCTCTCGGCGAAGCCGGTGACGAGCGCGACGACCGAGTCCATCTCCAGGTCGGTGAGACCGAGACCGTCCACGGCGCGCAGTTCGTACTCGTACTTGGCGAGCAGGTTCGGGCCCATCGGCGGGCGCACCGTCGTGATCTGCAGCATCCACGGATGCCGGTGGAACAGCGCCCAGCCGCCGCGTGCGATGTGCTCCAGCCGGGCCCGCCATGTCTCGCCCTCGGGCGGGGTGAGCTCGCCGAACGCGCGGTCGACCATGACGTCGATCAGTTCGGCCTTGCCGGGGACGTAGGTGTAGATCGACATGGGGGAGACGCTCAGTTCGTCGGCGATGCGGCGCATGGACACCGCGTCCAGGCCCTCGGCGTCGGCCAGCCCGATCGCGGCCCGGACGATCTCCTCGGCGGTCAGCCGCGGCTTCGGCCCGCGCTTCGGCTTCTCCCGCACCCCCCACAGCAGCTCCAGGCTGCGTTTGGGGTCCCCGCTCCCGCTGTACTCGGTCACCGTCCGATCCTCCCAGGATGAAACTCTGTACGCCGTACGTTATATTGGTCGCGATGGTAAATCCGTACTGTGTACATAGTTTGGGAGGGCGTGTGGCGGAACCACGGTTCGCGGTCGTCGCCGAGGGGCTGCGCAAGAGGTACGGCGACACCGAGGCGCTCGCCGGGCTGGACCTGCGCGTGCCCGCCGGCACCGTGCACGGGCTGCTCGGCCCGAACGGCGCCGGCAAGACCACCGCCGTCCGCATCCTGACGACGCTGGCCAGGCCGGACGGCGGGACCGCGCGGGTCGCCGGGCACGACGTCGTGCGCGAGGCGCGCGCGGTGCGCGGCAGGATCGGGCTCGTCGGGCAGCACGCGGCGGTCGACGAGATCCTCGGCGGCCGGCAGAACCTCGTCATGTTCGGCCGCCTCTACCACCTCGGCGCCGCGCGGGCGCGGCGGCGGGCGGACGAGCTGCTGGAGCGCTTCCGGCTGGCCGACGCCGCCGGCAAGGCGGTGGGGGAGTACTCCGGCGGCATGCGGCGGCGCCTCGACCTGGCCGCGTCCATGATCCTCGCGCCGCCGGTGCTGTTCCTGGACGAGCCGACCACCGGCCTCGACCCGCGCGCCCGCAACGAGGTCTGGGACGCGATCCGCGCGCTGGTGGACGGCGGCACGACCGTCCTGCTGACCACCCAGTATCTGGAGGAGGCCGACCGGCTCGCGGCCGGCATCTCGGTGATCGACCGCGGCCGCGTCATCGCCGAGGGCACCCCCGACCAGCTGAAGAAGCGCCTCGGCGGGGACCGCATCGAGGTCGCCCTGGACGATCCCGGCTCCCTCACCGCCGCCGCCGAGATCGTCGGCCGGGTCGCGTCCGGCGGGGTCGACGTGGACGCCGAGGCCCTGCGGATCGGGGCGCCGGTGTCCGGACGGGCCGCCGCGCTGACCGAGGCCGTCCGGGCCCTGGACGACGCGGGCGTCAAGGTCGCCGACATCGGCCTGCGCCGCCCCACGCTGGACGAGGTGTTCCTGCACCTCACCGACAAGGAGGAGGTGTCTTCATGAGCGGAGCGAACCGGGGGGCGGCCGCCTCCCCGCAGGCGGCGGGAAGCCTCCAGACGCTGCGGTGGGCCGTCGCGGACGGGTGGACGCTGACCGGCCGCGCCCTCGCGCACTGGGCGCGCCAGCCCGGCCAGATCGCCATGGGACTGCTGTTCCCGGTGATGGTCGTGCTGATGATGGGCTACCTGTTCGGCGGCCAGATGGACGTGCCCGGCGGCGGCAGCTACCGGGCGTTCATCGTGCCCGGCATGTTCGCGCTGACGATGGCGTTCGGCATGGAGGAGACGTTCGTGCGCGTCGCGGGCGACGCGGCGAAGGGCGTGACCGACCGGTTCCGCACGATGCCGATGTCCCCCTCGGCCGTGGTGACCGGACGGGCCGCCGCCGACATGGTCTACTCGGTCGCCGGGCTGGCCGTGATGGCGGGCTGCGGCGTGCTGATCGGCTGGCGCGTCCACGACGGCGCCGCGAAGGCGCTCGCCGGGTTCGGGCTCCTGCTGCTCCTGCGGTTCTCGCTCATCTGGATGGGCGTCTACCTGGGCCTGGTCGCCAGGGGGCCGGAGTCGGTCGTGGCCGTGCAGATCCTGGTGTGGCCGGTCGGGTTCATGTCCAGCGCGCTGGTCGCGCCGAGCACCATGCCCGGCTGGCTGGGCGCGGTCGCCGAGTGGAACCCGATGTCGGCGACGGTGACGGCGTGCCGCGAACTGTTCGGCGACCCGGTGGCCGGCGGCTCGTGGGCGGCGCAGCACAGCGTGCTGATGGCGGTCGTGTGGCCGCTGGTCATCGCGGCGGTGTTCGCCCCGCTGTCGGTCCGCCGCTACCGCGCCCTCGGCCGCTAGGGCAGGAGCGCGGCGCGGTGGCGGGCCAGCGCCAGCGCCGGATAACACGCCTCGGGCAGAGGCTCCGCGCCGGTTCCCGTGCGGGGGGAGGACCCCCCGCGTCCCGCCGGAACCGCATTGGCGAAGGCGGTGCGGAGCCTCGCGCCCGCGGCGGCGGCGTCGCAGGGCTGGACCACGCACAGCTCGGCCCGCATCGCCTGCCGCGCCGCCCCCATCAGCGCCGGGACGTCCCCGACGATCACGATCTCGGCGGGGGCGTCCGCATGGGCCAGCCGGACGGCGAGGGCGTGCATCCCGGCGATGCCGGCACCCTCGTAGCGGAACTCGCAGACCAGGCGGTCGCCGTCCAGCGGCCCCTCCTGGATCAGCCACACCGCGCCGGGGACGACCCGCCCGAGCGATCCCTCCCAGGGCGCCGGCGGGGTGCCGCCCAGCCCGTCCGCCGCGCGGCCCGCGGCCCGGCGTCCCTCCACCGGGCCGATCGCGGCGATCGCCCGCAGGAACGCCCGCGCCCCCGGGGTCGCCGCCGCCCGCAGGCAGCCGATCAGGTCACCGAGCGCGGCCCGCCGGGCCTGCGCGTGCGGGGCCGCGGCCTCCAACGCGCCGAGCTGCGCGGACGCCCACACCTCCGCCTGCAGCGGGCCCGGCAGCGCCGGCAACGCGTCAGCCTCCCGGACGAAGGCCGCGTACACCTCGCGAAGCCCCGGCAGCATCAGCTCGGGGCCGGTGGAAGATCGGCTCGCACTCACCACGTCAGCCTATGAGACGCGGGTCTCCGGTCGTGCCTGCCATCCGTCGGTGATCGGCTCGACGCCGTCCAGCATCCGGGCGACCTCCCGCAGCGTGCCCAGCTCCTCGTGGCAGGCCGGGCACGCGGCCAGATGCGCCTCGAACGCGCGGCGGTCGGGCTCCTCCAGCAGGCCGAGGGCGTGGGCGCCGACGTCGATGTGCAGCGTGTCCGCGCTCATGGCGTCACGCCTCTCTCCTCCAGGGCGATGCGCAGTGACTTGAGGGCGTAGTAGACCCGGGACTTCACCGTGCCCACGGGAATGCCGAGACGTTCGGCCGCCTCGTTGACCGAGCGGTCCCGAAAGAAGGTCTCGTTGAGGACCTCGCGGTGGGCGGGCGACAGCGCGAGGAGGGCCTCGGACACCACGACGGAGCGCAGCAGATCCTCTAACCCGTCGGGGACGTGCATGTTCTCCAGCGGGCCTTCGCCCGCCTCCTGCGGCCGTGCGTTCTTGCGGCGCTGGTCGTCGATGACGATCCGGCGGGCGACCGTCGCCAGCCACGGCAGCAGCGAGGCCGCGTTCTCGTCCAGCTGGTGCGCGCTGCGCCACGCGCGGATCATGGTCTCCTGCACCACGTCCTCGGCCCAGTGCCGGTCACCGCCGGTCAGCCGCAGGACGAACGACAGCAGCGGGCGGCCGTAGACGCGGTACAGCTCGGTCACGATCACCTGGTCGTCCACGTCGCCGGCGGGCCGCGGACCGTGGAACCAGCTCCACGGTCCGGGCAGGCTTTCGCGGGTGGCCGGCGGGGCGGCCGGTGCTCTGTGGGCCATCGGGGTCTCCGGGCGGGGTGCGGGGACAGGACAGCGCGGGTGACCGTGAGCCGGATGCCACATTGGGAGCGATGTGAGCAGGGCGTCACGTTGGAAGGTAGTACGTGCTCCGGTGACGCCCGGTTCAACTGGGACCGGTCCGAGACGGATTTTCCAGAAGATCCCTAACTAGTTCGCCACCTTTCTCTTACCTCCGGTGCGGGCGATCGCTGCGCGGCGTCCAAAGGTGCGTACGGTCAGCGACGAGATTCCGGCGCGGACGTCTTCCACGGGGCAACGCTCACTCCACGCTTTGGAGCGAATGCGGGCATCGGGCCCATTTGCCCAAGAGGACCGAGGGGCGGGATCGGCACAGTGAGAGGGAACGGGGAAGCACAGCTCAGCTACCGCCTGCTGCTGGCGGTGGACATCCAGGGGTACAGCAGGCGCGACACGCGCGAGCAGTTGCTCGCGCAGCGGCAGCTGTCGGACGCGCTCGACCACGCCGCGCGCGGCGTCGGCCTCGACCGCGCCGCCTGGGACAAGCAGGTCGGCGGAGACGGCGAGCTCGCCACGCTGCCGGAGGGGGTCGACCCCGCGCCGGTGGCCGGGGACTTCGTGATCCTCCTCGACGAGGCACTGGGCGAGGTCAACCAGGACGCCGGCCGGTTCCGGCTGCGGGTGCGGCTCGCGCTGCACCACGGCACGCTGACCGCCGGGCCGTTCGGGCCCGCCGGCGACGCGCCCATCGTCGTCCAGCGGCTGCTGGACGCGACGCCGCTGCGCCGCCTGCTGTCCGGCGACGCCGGCCGCGACCTGGCCTACGTGGTATCGGACTCGCTGTTCGACGACGTCGTCCGGACCGGGTTCTGCGCGCTGCCGCCGCGCGACTTCCAGGCCGTCAAGGTCGTCGCGAAGGGCACCGCGTTCCGCGGCCACATCCACACCGGCCGCGCGGCCCGCCGCCAGGCCGACGCCGACGGCGCGCGGGGCGGACCGGCATCCCGGTCCGCCCCGCGGCACGCACGCGTCCTGACGCTCCCCGCCCTGGCCGTTCGTTGATCAGCCGCGAGGCCGGTCATCGGGTTCGTTTGTGCCGGTGGTGCGCGAGTGGTTACGGTTTGACGGTGATCCAGGCCACAGCCACCACCAGCGCCGCGCCCGAAGAGGTGTTCCGGCACCTGGCCGTCCCCGAGGCGTGGGGCGCCTGGGGCAGGTTCCCCGCGCCCGCCAAGCAGGTGCGCAACGGCGACACCACCACCTACGGCGTCGGGACGGTCAAGAAGATCTGGCCCGTCAGCGAGCAGACCGTCGCCTACGAGCCGTACACGCACTTCGGCTATGTCGCCCTGTCGGGGCTGCCCGTGCGCCGCTACCGCTCGGACGTCCACCTGGAGGCCAGCGGCTCCGGCACCTCCATCCGCTGGGAGGCGGTGTTCGAGCCGCTCGTCCCCGGCACCCGCCCGGTCGCCCGGTTCATGCTGCGGGCGCTGCTGTCGATGTTCACCCGGTGGCTGCCCGCGCACCTGGAGCACTGTCCCGCCGGCTGCCCCGCGCGCCGGGCCGACCTCTGAACGGGCCGGGGCCGCACCACCCCCGGTGCGGCCCCCGGTGAAAAGGTGCAGGCCGAGAGCACCCCGCAGTTCTCTCGGCCTGCACGATCGTGACCCCCGTGCGGAACCCGTCAGGCGGGATCGGGTCCGTACACCTCCCACAGCTCCCCGGCGAAGAACCTCCCGAAGTCGAGGAGCTTGCCCGCCCCGTCCGGGCCCATCGCCCGGAGCGTGGTGAGCTGCCGCGCGAAGTCCGACAGCTGGATGTGCAGCACGCCCGCCGCGACGACCCGCGCGCCGTCCTCCTCGTCCGCGCCGACATGGCCGTCCAGCAGCCGCACGTACAGCGTGGACGTGTCCGGCCAGATGCGTGTCGGCGGCCCGTGCAGGACGTTCTTGTGCCCGCTCAGCGTCCGCCGCCGGCCTTCGCCGTCGGTGTAGAGCAGCCGGTACCTCATCAGCCGCCGGTCCTGGGCGCCGCCGGCGACGAACAGGTTGAACGTGCCCCGCTCGACCGGGCAGCGGCCCCCGTTCCCGGCGGCGTCCACCCACCCCTCGGCCTTCGCCTCGTGATCGGGATCGGCCAGGAACCGGTCGGCGTCCTCCGCGGTGATCGTCAGGCGGAACGACAGGTGCCGGCGCCCCTCCGCCAGCCCGCCGGCCCGCGGGTCGATCTCCCCGTAGGTGACGAACCCCTTCATCTCCTCGGTGAACGACAGCGACGTACGGCCCGCGGCCGCGGTGGACGGTCCCCGTGTCGCACCGCGGCCCCCCGAGTCCGGGCCGTACGCCGAGCCGTTCCCCGCCCCGCCCAGCGAGCCGGCGCCCCCGGCCGGCTCGGCCCCCGTGGCGGACGGGACGGTGCCGGAGGGGGCCGCACCGCGTGGTGCGGGCACGTCCTCCAGCAGCCGCGCGGCCATACGATCGGCGTGCGCGGCGATGGTGAGCGCGGGGTTCGGGCCCACCGGTCCCGGCATCGCCGCCCCGTCGGCGATGTAGAGGCCCGGGAACCCGAACACCTCGCCGAAGGCGTCGCAGACGCCTTCGCCCGGGTGGCCGCCCATGGGGGCGCCGCCCAGCGGATGAACGGTGATGATGCGCTTGCGGAACCACATCGGGTTGTCGGCGTAGTCGGCGCCGAGCACGTCCGCGATACCCCGCATCGTCTTGCGGAGGCGGCGGAACAGCGCCTCGCTGCTCTCGGCCGTCCAGTCGGCGGCGAGCCGGCCGCCCCGCAGATGCAGCCGCCCGTCGGCGGTGTCGCGGCCCATGCCGAGCAGCGGCAGCGAGCTGACCGTGAGGGCGCCGTCGCCGATCAGGTCGGAGATCTCCTTGGACATGTTCGTGTCGGGCGCGTCCTTGAAGAACTCGGTGAACCGGTTCCACAGGAACTTCACGGCGCGTTCGAAGTCGTTGCGGAGGTCGAGGCTGTCGACGATCCAGTCGGTGAACCCCGGGTAGCCGCCGTCCTCGATGTAGGCGCCGCGGCCCGCGCCGGGCACGCCGTCCAGCTCGTCCGGCAGCCGGATCGCCGTGGTGATCACCGGGCCGCGGCTGGCGTTCAGCGGGCGGACCCGGTTGCGGTCCTTGGCGCGCAGCAGGAACGTCAGCAGGTCGCCGTTGCCGCTGAACCGGGTGCCGAGCGCCTTGCTCAGCCCCGGGAACGCCTCCCGCGACTTCAGCAGCAGGTACGTCGTGCCGTAGGCGCCGGCGCCGAGGATCAGCCGGTCGCAGGAGATCGTCCGGACGGGCAGGCGCCGCTTCTTCGCGGTCAGGTCGGCGTGGTGGACGTAGTCGACCTCGTACCCGCCGCCCGGCCGCGGCCGGATCGCCTTCACCTCGCGGCACGTGCGGATGTCGGCGCCGTGGTGCGCCGCCGCCGACAGGTAGGTGTGGTCGAGGCTGTTCTTGGCACCGTCATTGCAGCCGATGTCGCACTCGCCGCACAGCCTGCACGTCCGCCGCCCGGCGCCGTGGATGTTGCCGTAGCCGGCGTCCGCGATCGGCAGGCCCAGGCCCGGGGCGCCGCCCGGCCGCGAGGCGAAGCTGACCGCGAGCGGCGGCAGCGAGATCTGCAGCCCCAGCTCGGCCGCCGCGTCCTGCATCGCGTGCGTCTTCGGCGTGTCGTCGAAGGGGGCCTGCTCCAGCGGGTACGGCGTCGCGCCCAGCATCTTCTCGACCGCGTCGTAGTGCGGGTCGAGGTCGGCACGCGAGATCGGCCAGGGGGTGTGGCCGCCGTCCGGGCGCTCGTCGACGAACCAGCGCTCGTCCTTGCGCAGCAGCACGTTGGCGTAGATCAACGATCCGCCGCCGAGCCCGGACGACACCACCGAGTCGCAGCCCTGGAAGCCCCAGACGTCGAACATCCCGTACAGGCCCTCGGCCGGGTCCCAGAACGCCCGTCCCATCTGGGCCGGCGACCGGGGGAAGGTGCCCGGCGGGTAGGGCTGCCCGCGCTCCAGCAGGACGACCTGCTCACCGGCCTCCGCCAGCCGGAACGCGGCGACGGACCCGCCGAACCCGGACCCGACGACCACGGCGCCGACATGCTCTGCTCCGGCCATCGCTCAGCCCGCCTTCCGCTTCAGGAAGTCGACGACCTGGGGGAACACCTCGGTGTCGGCGCGCAGCCCGATGAACGGGTCCTGGTGGCCGTAGCCGGGCAGGATCGCCAGCTCGTGCAGGCCGGGCGTGGCCTTTTCGAGCAACCGGTGGCAGACGATGTTGGAGTCGGTGAACACGTGGTTGCGGTCTCCGGTGAGGAACAGGATCGGTGTCGTGACCGTTTCGGCGCGCGACAGGTAGTCGTCCGGCAGGGCGGCGTAGCGGGGGTCGCGCGGGTCGTACTTCACCGCGCGGCCGGAGCACACCATCTTGCGGATGTGCCGGTAGTAGTTGACGTTGCAGGCCCCGAACAGGTCGGGCAGCCGGCCGTGCGTGACCGGCGAGATGTTCGCGTGCGTGAAGATCGGTTTCCCGCCGCCCCACATGAAGCTGAGCATGTGGCAGGCGGGCTCCTCGCAGTCGCGGTGGAACGGCGCGACCGCCTTGGCGAGCATCCAGCCGCGCGTCATGATTGGAGCGGTCCCGTACCGGGGGTCCAGATGGTACGGCCCGAGCAGGTACTCCATCAGCGGCGGCCCGTACCCGAGCTTGATCTTCGACCAGCGCGGGGTGCGCGGGGTCAGCGCGACACTGTTGCAGGTCAGGCTGGTGATACCGGTGACGGTGCCGGCGAACAGCGCCATCGCGAACGAGACCGCCCCCAGGCAGTGCGTGATCACGTGCACCCGCCGGTCCCCGATGTGGCGCCGCAGCTCGGCGAGTGCCGCCGGGTGGTCGTGGAGCGCCACGGCGTCGAGGTTGTGGCGCTGCGTCTCGGAGTTGTAGGGGAAGCGGCTGCTGATCCGGAAGTCGACCGTCCACACGTCGCCGAACCCGGCGTCGTGCAGGAAGTTCACCATGTTGGTGTGCTCCGGCATGATGAACATGTCGCTGGACGTCGTCAGGCCGTGCACCAGCAGGACCACGTCGTCGCAGTCCGCGCGGCGGAACCGGGTGAGGTACAGGCCCAGCCCGTCGTCGGTGGCGAAGGGATGCACGGACGCCTCGGCGTCCGTGACGCCCGCGAGCGTGAAGCGCGCGATCCGCTGCTGTTCCATGGTCATCCCCTCCGCTTCCTGCCGCTCCAACCCTGCCAAACGCGGATATCGGCGCGGCATCGTGGAGAACCCGTACTTACGTGCGTCACCGGGCCCACGGAACGTACGGGACCTACGCGAATTAAGAGTCAGATCTCCATGGAACGGTTCATTGCGGTTGCGACACCGACCCGCGAGGAGACGCCGATCTTGGCGAAGACGCGGGACAGATGGGTCTCGACCGTCCGGACGCTGAGGTACAGCCGCTCGGCGATCTGCTGGTTGCCGAGCCCCTCCGCGACGAGCAGCGCGATCTCGTGCTCGCGCGGCGACAGCCCGAACGGCAGGTTCTTCCTGCCGCCCCTGGAACCCTTGGCGGGCGGCCCGGTGGCCGGCACCCGGACGCCGATCTTGCGCTGCTCGCGCAGGGTCTGGGCGTGCAGGCCCCTCATCCCGCACGATTCGAAGATCTCCGCCGCCGCGCGCAGCCGCTCCCGCGCCTGGGAACGGTCGCCGGCGGCGGCGTGCGCGAGCCCGGCGGCCAGCTCGGCCCGTCCCTGCTCGGGCCGCCGCCCCACCTTGGCGAGCAGCCCGGCCGCCTCGGCGGCCACCACGGCGGACCCGGCCGGGTCGGCGGCCCGCATCGCGTGCGCGCGGGCCAGCCGGGCCACCCCCACATCGCCGGTGAGCGCCGGATTGGCGATCGCCTCGGCGATGTCGGCCCAGTTCGCGGCGTCGGCGGGGTTCTCCTGCGCGGCGCGGACGCACGCGAGCGCCTCCGCGCAGATCACCAGCGTGCTGAAGTCCAGGCCCAGGGTGCCGTCGCCGCAGGTGGCGATCAGCGCGGTGGCGCCCTCCTCCAGCCGGCCCTCGTTGATCATCGCGAGGGCGCGGGCGACATGGGCCATGTGCGTCCACCACTCGCCCGAGCCGGTGTCGTTGGCGACGGCCTCGTCCCCGGCCCGCACCGCCCGCTCGTGATCGCCCCGCCAGGACGCGGTCAGGCACTGCTGGATCAGCCCGTAGGCGAGGACCTCCTGCGAGCGCAGGTCACGGCCGACCGCGGTGGCCTCGTCGGCGACCGCGGTGGCCTCCTCCAGCCGCCCGAGCTGGGCCAGCACGCGGGACCGCCCGGTCAGCATGTAGCCGAGGATGAACGTCTGCCCGGTCGTCCGGGAGATCGACACCAGCCGCTCCGCGTGCCGCAGCGCCTCGTCGTACATGCCGAGGAACGACTCGGCGAACACCAGCCAGGCGAAGCAGTCCAGGCAGTCGGCGAAGTCGTTGTCGGACGCGGCGGAGAACAGCTGGTCGGCGGTCCGCGCGTAGCCGATCGCCTCCTCCACCTCGCCGCGCCCGTAGGACACCATCGTCCGCATCGACGTGACGGCAGCCGTCAGCCCAGGACCCCAGCCGGGGGCGCTCTCGGGGAGACTGTCCAGGACGGCCTGGGCCCCGCGGGTGTCGATCTTCTGGATCCGGTCGGCGACGAGCCGGATGCGCAGCAGCACGGCCTCGGGGGTCTGCCGGTCGGTGATGCGGCGCAGCTCGTCCAGCACCAGCGCCCGCGCCTCGTGGATGCGGCCGAGCTGCCGCTCCATCACCGCGCACATGTGCACCGTCCGCGCACGCCGGACGGTGTCGTCCAGGGGCAGCAGCCCGAGCAGGGTCCGCGCGGTCTCGCGGCCCTCCTCCGCGTGGCCGCTGACGGCCTGCATGTGGGTCAGCTCGACCAGCAGCTCGGCCCGGTCGGGGTAGGTCCCGTCCGCGTTGTCGGGCATCAGATCCAGCGCGGCCCGCAGCCAGTACGCGGCGGTGCCGGGCGCCTGGAGCGCGACGACGCGGGCGGCCTCCACCAGCGTCCGGATCGCCTCGGTGTCCCCGAACCGCGCCGACCGCACCACATGGTGGGCGCGCACGGCCGCCGGCGCGCCCAGCTCGGCCAGCCGCGAGGAGACCCGCGAATGCGCCGCGATCCGCCACCCCGCCGCCGTCGAGGCGTACGCGACGTGCCGGACCAGCGGATGCCGGAACCGGAACCGGCCGCCGGTGGTGGGACGCACCACGTCGTGCCCGGTCAGCACGTCCAGCGCGGTGAGCGCGGCGTTCTGCTCCATCTCCGCGGCCACCGCCGCGAGCGCGGGCTCGAACACGTCCGCGGCGACGGCGGCGCCGCGGGCCATCTGCAGCGCCTGCGGCGGCAGCGCGCTCAGCTCCACCTGCAGCGCCGCCCGCACCGCCGGCGGCATCTCGGTCAGGGGCGCGACGCCCTTCTCCCAGTGCCGGTCCAGGGCGGTGCCGGCCGCGGGCGCGCCGTCCGCCATCTTGGCCAGCGCCTCAAGGTAGAACGGGTTCCCGCCGCTGGCCTTGAACAGCGCCTGGCACCGCGAACGGCTGACGTCCGGGCCGAGGAACTCCCTGACCTCGCTCTGGGTGAACGGCTCCACCGTGACCCGCACGCCCTGCGGCCCGGCCGCGTCCACCAGCGCCGCCAGCCGCGGCGACGCCTGCGCCGGCCGGTAGGCGACCGCCACCAGCACCCGCGCGCGCGGCGGATGCCGCACCAGATGGTCCAGCAGCTCGATCGTCGCGTCGTCGGCCCAGTGCAGGTCGTCCAGGATCAGCACCAGCCCGGACGGCTCGGCCAGCTCCTCCAGCAGATGCCGGACGGTGCGGTGCAGCTGATACCGCGCCACCTGCGATTCGGGAGAGGCGGCCGGCGGCTCGCCGGTCAGGTCGGCAAGAGCGGGGAACACCGTCCCCAGCAGCCGCAGCGCGGCCGGTGGCAGGCTCAAGGTGTGCTCTTCGAGCCGGTCGTCCAGGGCATCGACGACGGCGCCGAACGGCATCTCCTGCTCGAACTCGGCCGCCCGCCCGGCCACGAACGGCAGCTTCCGCGCCATCGCCCCGTCGGCCAGCTCGTTCAGCAGCCGTGTCTTGCCGGCCCCGGGCTCGCCGACCATCGCGAGAAAGCCGTAGCCGTCCTCGGCGGCGTCGAGGACGCGGCCGATCTCCTGGAGCGCCTCCCGCCGTCCGACCAGCGGGGGATTACCGGAACCGCCCATCATGCCTCTTCGAGCAGGAGGAGCGCCGTCCTCGGCCGGCCGGTGCATCGCTTCCCCGTCCCCGCCGCCGGACGCCGCCGGACCTCGATGACCACGGTTCGCCGGTGCGCGCCGCATCGTGAGAGGCGGGTGCGCACAGGGCGTTCACGCGTGCGGGGAGTCACGTCCACACCCCAACAGCGCCAGGAGGGTCGATACGCCGTGATCATGCTTCTCGTCGTGGTCCCTGAGAATTGACGGGATTTACCTTATCGGCGACAACGTCAATGAGCCGGGCCAACACGCCCCAGCTCATGCGTGATCTCTACGAAACGGCCTCCTCCGTGACCGTATGTACATAGCTATCAACCGTTGTCGGGCGCCCCCTGTCAACATCGGGAGGGTAACCGTTCCGTAGCCGTGACATCCGCGGGGGCAAGCGGGCGGGCGGGCGGGCGAGTGGGCGGGCAAGGGCGCTGCCGGGAGACCGCCCCGTTCGCCCGGCTCATTCGATGACCAGCACCTCCAGCGTGCGGGGCCCGTGCACCCCCTCGACGCGGGACAGTTCGATGTCGCTCGTCGCCGACGGCCCCGACACGAACGTCAGCGGACGGGACGGGTCGAGCCGTTCGAGCACCTCCGGCACGTCCGGGACGATCTGAGCGGCGCGGACGACGATCAGCTGGAAGTCGGGCACGAGCGACAGTGCGCGCGGCCCCTGCGCGAAGCCGTGGTCCAGGACGATCGTGCCGGTCTCCGCGACGGCCGCGGCGCAGCCGGTGACCGTCCCCGCCAGCCGGTCCAGGGAGGCGACGGAGAAGTCCCGCACCAGGGGCGCGTCCGTCGCGGACGTCCACTGCGCGGGCAGGTCCGGGGGAACGCCGTAGGAGCCGGGACGCGCCGACAGCCGCTCGGCGACCGTGGCGGGCACCTCGGACGGCGGCACCCGCAGGACCGTCGCGCGGTAGTCGGCGACCCGCTCGGCGAACAGGTCCAGCACGCCGCCCTCATGGTGACGGCGCAGGTAGCCGCGGTCGATCCGGGCGTAGGAGGCCGCGACGTCGGCGGCCGGGCGGGTGGGCGCCACCGCCTCGACCCGGCGGAGGATCTCCTCGCGCGCGTTCACCCGTTCCCTCCCCTCCGGCCGCCGCCCGTCCGGGCCCACCAGGCGCGGAACGACTCCGGCGGCGGCGCGGGCGCGTCCCGCGTCTCGGTCCAGGCGTGCAGCGGGCCCGGCAGCCGCCGGATCCGGCCGCCGCGCGCCACGATCCGGCGGCTCGCGGACGCGGCCCGCTGCGCGAGCGCGAGCCGGGCGGGGGAGCGCAGTATCCACCCCGCCGCCGCCATCGCCATCCGCTCCAGCCGATGGCGCGGCCCCTGCTCGACCACGCGGGCCCGCAGGTGGACGAGCACCTCCGGGATGTCGATCGCGACCGGGCACGCCTCGAAGCACGCGCCGCACAGCGACGACGCGTAGGGCAGCGAGGCGTCCACGTCCGACCCGACGCCCCGGATCTGCGGCGACAGGATCGCCCCGATCGGCCCCGGGTACGGCGACCCGTAGGCGTGGCCGCCCGCCCGCCGGTAGACCGGGCACACGTTCAGGCACGCGGAGCAGCGGATGCAGCGCAGCGCCTGCCGGCCCACCTCGTCGGCGAGGGTGCCGGTGCGGCCGTTGTCGAGCAGGACGAGATGGAAGTCGCGCGGCCCGTCGCCCGGGGAGACGCCCGTCCAGGCGGAGGTGTAGGGATTCATCCGCTCGGCGGTGGACGAGCGGGGCAGCAACTGGAGGAACACCTCCAGGTCCCGCCAGCTCGGCACGATCTTCTCCACGCCCATCACCGAGATCAGCGTCTCGGGGAGCGTGAGGCACATCCGCCCGTTGCCCTCCGACTCCAGCACGACGAGCGTGCCGGTGTCGGCGACGGCGAAGTTCACGCCCGACACCCCGACCTTCGCCGACAGGAACTTGGCGCGCAGATGCCGCCGCGCGGCCTCCGCCAGCGCGGCGGGGGAGTCGGTCAGGTCGCCGGGCGCGTCCTCCATCGCGCGCAGGAAGATGGCGCGGATGTCGGCGCGGTTCCGGTGAATGGCCGGGACGAGGATGTGCGACGGCCGGTCGTCCCCGAGCTGGACGATCAGCTCGGCGAGGTCGGTCTCGTAGGCGGTGATGCCCTCCCCGGCGAGAAACTCGTTGAGGCCGATCTCCTGCGTGGCCATCGACTTGACCTTGACCACCTCGGTCTCGCCGGTCGCCTTCACCAGGTCCGCGACGATCCGGCCGGCCTCGCCGGCGTCCCGCGCCCAGTGCACCGTCCCACCGGCCTCGGTGACCTTCTCCTCCAGCAGGCGCAGGTAGTGGCCGAGGTTCTCCAGGACGTGGTCCTTGATCTGCTTGCCGGCCTCGCGGAGCGCCGCCCAGTCGTCCAGCTCGGCGACCGCGGCGGCCCGCCGCTCCCGGATCGTGGTGGTCGCGTGCGCGAGGTTGCCGCGCAGCCGCGCATCGGCCACGGCCCGCCGCGCGGCGTCCGGAAAGGACGGCATCCCGAGATACGTGGGCATGGCCGGCCCTGCTCCGCTCATTTTGTGGGGTCCTCCTCCGTGGACGCGAGGATCTCGGCCAGATGAAGCGTCCGCACCCCCGCGCGGGTGCGGGTGAGCGCGCCCCCGATGTGCATCAGGCACGAGTTGTCGGCCGCGCACAGCACCTCCGCCCCCGTCTCCCGGACGGCGGTGACCTTGTCCGCGCACATCGCCGCCGACACCTCGGAGTTCTTCAGCGCGAACGTCCCGCCGAACCCGCAGCACTCCGCCGCGTCCGGCAGGTCCACCAGGTCGATGCCGCGGACCTCGCGCAGCAGCCGCAGCGGACGGTCGCCGGCGTGCAGCATCCGCAGCGAATGGCAGGTCGGATGGTAGGTGACGCGGTGCGGGAACCGGGCGCCGACATCGGTGACGCCGAGGACGTCCACCAGGAACTCCGACAGCTCATGCACCCGGGAGGCGACCCCGGCGGTGCGCGGCGCCAGCTTCGGATGCCAGTCGCGGATCATCGCGCCGCACGACGCGGACGGCGTCACGATCGCCTCGTACCGCTCGAACGTCTCCGCGAACCCCTTCACCAGGGGCAGCGCCTGCCGCCGGTAGCCGGTGTTGAGGTGCATCTGCCCGCAGCAGGTCTGCGACCCGGGGAACTCGACGTCATGACCGAGCCGCCGCAGCAGCCGCACCACCGCCTTGCCCGTCCCCGGGTACATCGTGTCGTTGACGCAGGTGAGGAACAACGCGACTTTCAAGCGGCGCCTCCAGAAAGCGGATGGGCCGCCGCGCCCGGACCGAGCGGGACGGCCGCCGCGGCCGAGAACTCCATGCCGTCGTACCCGGTCGGCGGGCGCGGTAGTACAGCGCGGTTGCGGGAACGGCCCCGGCACCTGTAGTCCGTACCTCGTGGGTGAGCGCTGGGATGTCGTCGTCGTTGGATCGGTCAACGCGGACCTCGTGGTCGGTGTCGACCGGCGGCCCGCGCCGGGGGAGACCGTCCTCGGCTCCGATCTCGCCACCCATCCGGGCGGCAAGGGCGCCAACCAGGCGGTCGCGGCGGCGCGGCTCGGCGGCCGGGCCGGGATCGTCGGGCGGGTCGGCGACGACGGGCACGGCGAGCTGCTGCGCGGCGCGCTCGCGGGCGACGGCGTGGACCTCGCCCACCTGGTGACCACGCCGGGGACGCCGACCGGCGTCGCGCTGATCACGGTCGGCCCGGACGGCGACAACAGCATCATCGTCTCGCCCGGCGCCAACGCCCGGCTCGGCCCGGACGACGTCGCGGCCGCCCGCGCGATGGTCACCGGCGCGTCCGTCGTGTCGGTCCAGCTGGAGGTGCCGCTGCCCGCCGTGCGGGCCGCGGCCGGGATCGCCGCGCGGGCGGGCGTGCGGGTCGTCCTCAACCTGTCGCCGGCGGCGCCCGTCCCCGGCGAGCTGCTCGCCCTCTGCGACCCCCTCGTCGTCAACGCGCACGAGGCCGCGTTCCTCCTGGACGGCGGCGGCGACGCCCGCACGATGGCGGCGGCGCTCGCCGGCTCCGGGCCCCGCTCGGCCGTCGTCACGCTCGGCGCCGACGGCGCCGTGGTCGCGGACGGGGAGGGGACGACCGCGATCCCGTCCCCGAAGGCGGACGCCGTGGACACCACCGGCGCGGGCGACGCGTTCACCGCCGCGCTCTGCCTCCGGCTGGCCCGCGGCGACTCGCTGCGCGCCGCCGCCCGGTACGCCGCCCGCGCGGGCGCCGCCGCCGTCCGCAGACGGGGAGCGCAAAGCTCCTTCCCCACACCGGACGAACTGCCCGCGCCCTAGCGGCTCGTGCGGGCCCGCAGCCGGTACAGCTCGTCGGCGACGTCGTGGACGTCGGAGCCGAGGTCGAACGCGCTCAGCAGGTGCAGGCCGCCGCCGGCGGTCTCGATCTCCAGCATCCGCGTGTGCAGCAGCAGCCGGCGCCGCTCGTCCACCCGGATCGTCGTCACCTCCTCCCAGCCGATCCGGCGATGCCCCGCATAGCCGGTGACGACCGTGAGCCCGTCCCTGTCGGCGGCGAGCCGGACCGGCGCGACCAGGTCGCGCAGCGCGAGCGCGTTCAGCCCGACCGCCGCCGCGCCCGCCAGGAACAGGAACTGCGGATCGTGACTGTAGAGGACGATGAGCGCCGTGACGGCCGCCGCGGCGGCGCACTTGACCGCCACGTGACCCGGGGGTACCCGCCACCGCCGCTGTGCTCCCGCGTTCATGCCCGCCACCGTAGCCGCAGCGGGCGGCCACCGGGGCCGCCGGGCCGTCCGCTACCGTCGCACTTATGCGACTTGGAGTACTGGACGTGGGCTCGAACACCGTGCACCTGCTGGTGGTGGACGCCCATCAGGGGGCGCGGCCCCTCCCCGCGTACTCCCACAAGGCGGAGCTGAGGCTCGCCGCCCACCTCGACGACGCCGACCGCCTGTCGCAGGAGGGCGAGACGCTGCTGCGCGACTTCGTCGACGAGGCGCTGCAGGTCGCCGAGGACAAGGGTGTGGAGGACCTGGTCGCGTTCGCCACCTCCGCCGTCCGCGACGCCGCCAACGGCGATGACGTGCTGGCCCGCATCCGCGCCGACAAGTCGATCGACATCCGCGCGCTGTCCGGCGAGGAGGAGGGGCGGCTGACGTTCCTCGCCGTCCGCCGCTGGTTCGGCTGGTCGTCGGGGCGGCTGCTGGTCGTCGACATCGGCGGCGGCTCGCTGGAGATCGCCTCCGGCATCGACGAGGAACCGGACGTGGCGATCTCGCTGCCGCTCGGCGCGGGCCGGCTCACCCGCGACCGGTTCACCGCCGACCCGCCGCCGCCCGAGGAGATCCGCGAGCTGCGCCGGCACGTCCGGACGGAGATCGCGCGGCGGGTCGGGGACGTCGCCCGGTACGGGCCCGCCGATCACGCGGTCGCCACGTCCAAGACGTTCAAGCAGCTCGCCCGGATCGCCGGGGCGGCGCCCAGCGCCGAGGGCCCCTACCAGCGGCGCACGCTGGCCGGCGGCGACGTGACGGACTGGGCGGAGAAACTCGCGCCGATGCCGTCCGCGGAGCGCGCCGAGCTGCCCGGCGTGTCGGAGAGCCGCGCCGAGCAGCTGCTCGCGGGCGCGATCGTCGCGGACGCCGCGATGGACCTGTTCGGCCTCGCCGAGCTGGAGATCTGCCCGTGGGCGCTGCGCGAGGGCGTCATCCTGCGCCGCCTCGACATGATCACCGGCTGAGCGCGGCGGGGGTCACGACCAGTTCGGGTGCCCGAAGGCGCGACCCGCCGGCGTGATGACCTGGTCGCCGGTGCCGTCCGCGCGGACGGCGTGGATCACCGGGTCCTCGACCGCGCCGCGCACGTAGCAGATCCAGCGGCCGTCGGCCGACCAGGCGGGGTCCATGTCGTGCCGTCCGCCGGTCGTCACCGCGCGCGGCCCGGACCCGTCGGCGCTCATCGTCCAGATGGTGCCGTCGTCGGGCGTTCCCCGGGCGAAGGCGATCTTCGACCCGTCGGGGGACCACTCCGGGTCCACCGAGCGGACGCCGTCCTTGGTCAGCCGCGTCCAGGGGGCGCCGGGACGGTCCGGGTCGAGGGTGTAGATCTGCTCGACCCCGTCGCGTTTGCTCCAGAAGACGAGCCGTCCGGTGGACGACCACATCGGGTCGTCCTTGACCGAGGCGTCATCGGTGAGCTGCGTGACCTTGCGGTCCCGCAGGCCGATGGCGAAGATCTGCTTGGTGTCGCCCTGCCGGCCCATGTAGGCCAGGTGCTTGCCGTCGGGCGACCAGGTCACCCGTCCGCCCGCGATGTCGGTGACCTTGCGGGGGCCGCTGCCGTCGGCGTTCATCACCCACGCCTCACTGGCCCCGCCGTCCGACCGGGTGAACGCGATCAGCCTGCCGTCCGGCGACCGTTCGGGCAGGATGTCACAGGGCGACCCGCCGGCGAGCGTCTGAACGGCGGGCTTGCCGGGCGTGTAGAGGCCGATGTCGGCGTGGCACGTCTTCGGCCAGCCGGGTGCGGTGTCGATGCGGACGAGCAGCGGCTCGGACGGGAACGCCGCCGCCTGCGCGGCCGTGTTCTTCGCCTTTTCGGACGGCCGGGTCAGATAGTAGATGCCGCCCGCCACGGCCCCGGCCACCAGTACGCCCGCCACGGTCGAGGCGATGAACGCGGTGCGCCGGGACGGCCGGTCGCCCCGCCCCGGAGTTGTGGGAAGGACGGGCGGGGGCACCGCGTACTCGCGCTCGGTGGGGCGCTCGGCGGGGTGCTCATGGCCGGGCCGGGTCGCGGGCACCGGTACCGGCGGCGGAGGGGGAGCGGGGACGTCGCGGGACGTGCCGCCGGGGCCGCCGACCACCGCCGTCCACGACTCGCCCAGCTCGGTCGGCACGGCGGCCTCACCGGCGCCGCCGACCAGCGCGAGCAGCAGGTCGCGGGCGCTCGGCCGGGCGCCGGGGTCCTTGCGCAGCGCCGCCTGGACGAGCCCGGACAGCGACGGCGGCAGGTCGCCGACCTCCGGGTCGGCGTGCACGGCGCGGGCCGCGAGCAGCTGGAAGGAGCCCTGCCCGAACGGGTTGCGGCCGCTCGCGGCGTAGGCGACGAGGCAGCCCCAGGCGAACACGTCCACGGCCGGGGTGACCTGCTGCGTGGTGATCTGCTCGGGCGCGATCCACCCGGGCGTGCCGACGACCTGCCCGGTCCGGGTGTGGGAGGAGGCCATGTCCAGCGCGCGGGCGATCCCGAAGTCGATCACGCGGGGACCGGAGATGGACAGCAGCACGTTGCTCGGCTTGAGGTCGCGGTGCACGAGCCCGGCGCTGTGGATGGCGACGAGCGCGGCGGCGACGCCGACCGCGACACCGTGCAGCATCCCGGGCGACAGCGCGCCCTTCTCGCTGACGTGCTCCAGCAGTGACGGCCCGTCGATGTACTCGGTGACCATGTAGGCGAGGCCGCGGTCCTCGCCGTGTTCGAGGACCTGCGCGGTGCAGAACGACGCGACCCGCTGGGCGTTGGCGGCCTCGTCGTGGAAGCGGGCGAGGAACGTCCGGTCGCCGGCCAGCTCCGCCCGGACGACCTTGACCGCGACGAGGTGCCCGGCTTCGTCGCGGCCCAGGTAGACCGCGCCCATCCCGCCTTCGCCGATCTTGCTCTCGATCCGGTACCGGCCGATCCGCGTGGGGTCGTCCGGACGCGGGTCGCGCTGGGATGACGCTCGCGGCCCATCCATGGAGTGATCCTTTCCGCCCCCATGGAGCCGCGTCTTGGCGGCCGCCCCACGGCGGCACGCGACCCCAACGCTTCCATACGATGGCAGAGGGCGGGCTGAGGTTCTAGCGTCCGCCCTCCGATCTTCGACGGGGTCCGCGACACCGCGCGGGCATGATGGGCGGTATGACGAGCGACGTGCGGACCCTGGAGTGGACGGGCGACGGGCTGCGGCTGCTGGACCAGACCGCCCTGCCGGGGCGGGTCGAGTACCTCGTGGCCCGCGACGTCGGCACGCTCGTGGACGCGATCCGGCGGCTGGCCGTGCGCGGGGCGCCGGCGCTGGGCGTCGCGGGCGCGTTCGGCGTCGCCCTCGCCGTCCTGCAGGCCGGCCGCGAGGGCTGGGACGACGCGGCGCGGGACGCGGCGATCGCGCGGATCCGCACGGCCCGTCCGACGGCGGTGAACCTGGCGGCCGGCGTCGACCGCGTCCTGCCGTTCGCCCGCAAGGGCGCCGGCGCGGTGGCGGCCGAGGCGCAGGCGCTGCTGGAGGAGGACGTGCGCGGCAACCGGGCGATCGGCGCCCACGGCGCCGACTGGCTCCGGGACCGGGTGGGCGACCGCCCCCTGCGCGTTCTCACGCACTGCAACGCCGGTGCGCTCGCCACGGCCGGATGGGGGACCGCGCTCGGCGTCGTCCGGGAACTGCACGGGCGGGGGCGCGTCGAGATCGTCTACGCCGACGAGACCCGCCCGCTGCTGCAGGGCGCCCGGCTCACCGCCTGGGAACTCGACCGGGCCGGCATCCCCTGCGTCGTCCAGGCGGACGGGGCCGCGCCCAGCACGATCCTGCGCGGCCTCGTCGACGCGGCGATCATCGGCGCGGACCGGATCGCCGCCAACGGCGACACCGCCAACAAGATCGGCTCGGTGGGCGTGGCGCTGGCCTGCCACGCCGCCGGGATCCCGCTGGTCGTCGCCGCGCCGTGGAGCACCGTCGACCTCGCGCTCCCGGCCGGGGACGGCATCCCGATCGAGGAACGTCCCGCCGCGGAGATCCTGGCCTGGGGCGGCGAGAGGACCGCCCCGGAGCGCGTGGGCGCGGTCAACCCCGCGTTCGACGTCACGCCCGCCCGCCTGGTGACCGCGCTGGTCACCGAGACGGGCGTGCTGGAGGTCGCGGCGGGCGTCACGCCCGGTGACCGCCGGGTCCGGCCGTCCCGTCGGTCCGATCGGCCATCATGGTGAGCGTGCCGTCCTCCCCGACATCCCACCCCGCGCCGCGGCCTGCGGAGCTTGAGGCCGTCCTGGAACGCATCACCTACGCCAACGAGGACACCGGCTACACGGTCGCGCGCGTGGCGACCGCCAAGACCGGAAGCGAACTGCTCACCGTCGTCGGCGCGCTGCTCGGCGCGCAGGTGGGGGAGAGCCTGCGGCTGGCCGGCCGGTGGCGCTCGCATCCGAAGTACGGCAGGCAGTTCGAGGTCGAGTCGTACACGACCGTCCTGCCGGCGACCGTGCAGGGCATCCGCCGCTACCTCGGCTCCGGGATGATCAAGGGGATCGGGCCGGTGATGGCCGACCGGATGGTGGAGCACTTCGGCACCGACATCCTGCGGATCATCGAGGAGGAGCCGGAACGGCTCGTGGAGGTCCCCGGCCTCGGCCCGAAGCGCACCAAGCGGATCGGGGAGGCGTGGGAGGAGCAGAAGGCCATCAAGGAGGTGATGGTCTTCCTGCAGGGCGTCGGCGTCTCCACCTCCCTCGCCGTCCGCATCTACAAGCAGTACGGCGACACGTCGGTCGACACCGTCCGCCGGGAGCCCTACCGGCTCGCGTCGGACGTGTGGGGCATCGGGTTCAAGACGGCCGACACGATCGCGCAGGCCGTCGGCATCCCGCACGACAGCCCCGAGCGGATCAAGGCCGGCCTCCAGTACACGCTGTCGGAGGCCGCCGACGACGGGCACTGCTTCCTGCCCGAACCGAACCTCGTCACGGCGGCGGAGAAGATCCTCGGCGTGGAGCGGGAGCTGATCGTCCCGGCGCTGGAGGAGCTGGCCCGCGACGAGGGCGTCGTCCGCGAGCCGATCCCGGGGGCGGGCGAGGACGCGGCGACGATCCCGGCCGTCTACCTGGTCCCGTTCCACCGGGCCGAACGCTCCCTGGCCCGCGGCCTCCTCGAACTGCTGAACGCCCCCGTCGACCGGCTCAAGGCCTTCGCGGACGTCGACTGGGACAAGGCCCTCCCGTGGCTCAAGCGGCGCACCGGTCAGGCGCTCGCCCCCGAGCAGGAGGAGGCGGTCAGGCTCGCGCTGACCGCCAAGGTCGCGGTGCTGACCGGCGGGCCGGGATGCGGCAAGAGCTTCACCGTCCGCTCGGTGGTGGAACTGGCCGCCGCGAAGAAGGCCAAGATCGTCCTGGTGGCGCCGACCGGACGCGCCGCCAAGCGCCTCGCCGAGCTGACCGGCCACGAGGCCGCGACCGTCCACCGGCTGCTCCAGCTCCAGCCGGGCGGCGACCCGAAGTTCGACCAGGACAACCCGCTCGACGCCGACCTGGTCGTGGTGGACGAAAGCTCCATGGTCGACCTGATCCTGGCGAACAAGCTGGTCAAGGCGATCCCGCGCGGCGCGCACCTGCTGCTCGTCGGGGACGTCGACCAGCTGCCGTCGGTCGGCGCGGGCGAGGTGCTGGCCGACCTGCTCGGCGCCGAGGTCATCCCGCGCGTCCGGCTCACGAAGATCTTCCGGCAGGCGCAGGAGTCCGGCATCGTCGTCAACGCGCACCGCGTCAACGCCGGCGACCACCCCCATACGCGCGGGTACGGCGACTTCTTCCTGTTCCCCTGCGAGGAGCAGGAGGAGGCCGCCGAACTGACCGTGGACGTCGTCGCCAACCGCATCCCGCGCAGGTTCGGTCTCGACCCGCGCCGCGACGTCCAGGTCCTCGCGCCCATGCACCGCGGCACGGCCGGGGCGGGCACCCTGAACGCGCTGCTGCAGGAGGCGCTGACCCCGCACGACGACGCCCGGCCCGAACGCCGCTACGGCGGACGCGTCTTCCGCGTCGGCGACAAGGTCACCCAGCTTCGCAACAACTACGACAAGGGTGAGGCGGGCGTCTTCAACGGCACGGTCGGCGTCGTCACGAAGATCGGCCTCGAAGAGCAGTCGCTCACCGTCCTGACCGATGAGGACGAGAGCATCGACTACGCCTTCGACGAGCTGGACGAACTCGCCCACGCCTATGCGATCACGATCCACCGGTCGCAGGGCAGCGAGTACCCGGCCGTCGTCGTCCCGCTCACCACCGGCGCGTGGATGATGCTGCGCCGCAACCTCCTCTACACCGGCATCACCCGGGCGAAGAAGCTCGTCGTCCTGGTCGGCTCGCGCCGTGCCCTCGCCGCCGCCGTCCGCACCGCCGGCGCGGGCCGCCGCCACACCGCCCTGGCGCACCGCCTGGCTCAGCGGTAGCGGTCCGGCGGACGCGGGCCCGGCCGGCCTCCACCGTCAGGGTTCGTCGTCGGAGTCGCCGGGGGCGCGGGCGCTGCGTTCGGCCGCCGCGACGGCGGACCCGGCGGCCCGGCGCAGCTGGTGCCCGGCCTGCTGGACGGCGCGGACCGGACGCGCCGGCAGGTGCCGCTCCGCCCCGCGATGCCGCCGCCAGTGCTCGCGGGCGCGGGCCCGGTGCTCGACGCGCAGGTTCTCGATGAGCCGGTCGACGTCCATGGACACCTCCCCGTACAGCGGCCACAGGTCGCCGCCCGCGGCCCGCTGGTGCAGCCTGCGGGTGAGCCGGGCGCGCCGCTCGCGGGCCACGTCCACCCGCATCTCCAGGTCGTGCTCGGCGTGGAACGGCCGGGCGTCGCGGGCCAGGTCGGAGCGGGCGAGCCGCCCGTAGGCGGCGATGCTCGCGGCGATCCCGGCGAGCGCGTCGCCGAGTTCGTGGCGCAGCGTCGGGTCGGTGAGCAGCCGGCCCCGCTCGCCGAACCGCTCGTCGTCGGCGAGGGACCGGGTCAGGCCGCGCAGCGACAGCGTGAAGTGCTCCATCGTCTCCATCGCGTTGCGCAGCGCGACGCCGGCGTCCACGAGCCGCCGCGCCCGCGGGTTGAGCCGGACGCTCTCCTCGGCGGCGCCGAGTTCGCGGTCGGTCCGGCCGAGTTCGCGGGCGAGCCGCTCCGCCTCGTGCTGCCAGCGGGCCGCCTCGCCGTCGGTGCGCTCGCCGCGCAGCCCGTCGGCGATGTCCTCGACCAGGGCCCGCAGCTTCTCCGCGGTCTCCTGGACGGCATCCTCCGCCGGCCGCACCCGCACCGACGGCACCAGCAGCGTCGCCGCCAGTCCCGTCGCGGCGCCGATCAGCGTCTCCAGCACCCGCTCGGTCGCGCCGAGCTCGCTGGCCCCGCCCAGCGCGAAGATCAGCATCGCCGAGATCGGCACCTCCAGCACGTGCTCGCCGAGCCGCAGGACGTGCCCGATGACCAGGGCGGCGAGGAGGGTGAGGCCGAGCGTCCACCAGGAGAACCCGATCGTGGACGCGGCCAGCACCGCGACCAGCACCCCGGAGGTGACCGCCGCGACCCGCAGAATGCTCGCCTTGATCGTCTGGTAGACGGAGAACTGCACGACGAGCAGCGCGGTCAGCGGCGACAGCAGCGGCTGCGGCCCGCCCGGCGGCAGGACCGCGGTCGCCAGCACGAACGACAGCACGGCGGTGAGCGTCAGCCGGGCGATGCGGTAGACCGTGGACTGCGCCTCCGTCGTGACGCGCAGTGGCGAGCGGCCGGCGCGGTCACCGCGGCCGGGACGGCGGCGCAAGAACGGAAGTGACATGCCGTCGGTCTTCCCGCGTGATCGGACGGGTCACTCTTTTCGCCGGGCGCGGAACGCGGCGACGTTCGTCCGGTTCGCGCACGTCTCCGAGCAGAAGCGGCGCCGCCCCGAGCGGGACGTGTCGGCGTACACGCGGTCGCATCCCCCGGCGGCGCAGACGCCGGTCCGGCCGAGCCCGTGCTCGACGAGCAGTTCGGCCAGGTTCATCAGCGTGGTCGCGCGGAACCGGTCCGGGAGCCGGGACGAGGGCGGCGCGTAGTGCAGGTGCAGGCCGTGCGGCCCGTGGTCGGACAGGTGCGGACGCGGGGGGCTCTCCAGCATGAGCCGGTTCAGCAGCGCCGTCGCCTCCTGGAGCCGGGTGGCCTCGAAGAACGGGCGCAGCGTCCGGCCCCACCGGCGGAACTCCGCGGCGTCGGCGTCCTCGAACTCCTCCGAGAAGAACCGGTTCTCGCGCAGGAGACGGCGCAGCGCGCCGGCCGAGGCGTCGCCGCCGGTGCTGGTCACGGCGTTGACCAGCGCCACCGCCGCCGCCACGCCGTGGCTCCTGTACCCGGGGATCCGCACGGGCCGCCCCTAGTGGCGCCAGCGGGTGGCGGCCGCGATCTGCTGCGGGGTCGCGCCGTCCAGCAGGGCGATCTCCCCGCGCCGCACCGCCGACACCGTGTCGATCACCGCCTCGCCGAGCGCGTCCCGCAGCACGGGGTCCGCCTCGAACGCCGCGACCGACTCCGCCAGCGACGCCGGCAGCGGCGCGATGCCCCGGGCGGCGCGCTCGTCCTCGCCGAGGGCGGCCGGGTCGACGTCGACCGGTTCGGGGAGCCGCAGGCCGGTGCCGAGCCCGTCGCGTCCGGCGGCGAGCAGCGCGGCGAGCAGCAGGTACGGGTTGGCGGCGGCGTCCACGCACTTGACCTCCACGTTCGCCGCGGTCTCCCGCTCGCCTTCGGCGCCGGTGACAAGCCGCAGCGCCGCCTCCCGGTTCTCCAGCCCCCAGCACGCGAACGCGCCCGCCCAGTGCGACGGGATCAGCCGCAGGTAGCTCGCGACCGTCGGCGCGCCGATCGCCAGCAGCGCGGGCAGCCGGTGCAGGATGCCGGCGGTGAACGACTCCCCGGCGCCCGTCATCGCGTACGGGCCGGAGCCGCCCGCCATCGCGTTCACCGAGCCGCGCCCCGTCGCGTTCGCCGGCCCGCCCGGCAGGGAATTGGCCGTGCCGCGTGCCGTCGCGTTCGCCGTGCCGCCGGCCGGGCCCTCCCGCCACAGGCTGAGGTGGACATGGCCGCCGTTGCCGACCGAGCCGGCCTCGACCTTGGGGGAGAAGGACGCGGCGAGGCCGTGCTCCAGCGTCACCGCCCGGACCGTCTCCCGGACCAGGACGGCGGTGTCGGCCGCGCCGGCCGGGTCCTCGGCGGTCACCGACACCTCGTACTGCCCGGCCGCGTACTCGGGGTGCAACTGGGCGACCGTGACGCCCGACGACTTCAGCGCCCCGAGGACGTCCCGCAGGTAGCCGGCCAGTTCGGTGACCCGCGTCATCCCGTACGCGGGGCCCTTGCAGGCGGGCGAGAAATCGTCCCCGCCGCCCTTCGACACCGCCCACTCGATCTCGAACGCCGCCTTCACCGACCAGCCCAGCGCGGCGAGCCGGTCGGTCTCGCGGCGCAGCAGGGTCCGCGCGTCCAGCGGGTGGGCGGAGCCGTCCTGCGCGTACCGGAGCGCCGGCGCGTGCGCCCAGCCGGGCAGCGCCGCCATCGGCACCAGCCGCTCCAGGACGGGATGCAGCCGCAGATCGCCGGTCGGGCCGCCGATGTAGCGGCCGGAGACGACCGAGTCGTCCAGCAGGAACACGTCGAACACCGGGGACATCCCGACGCCCCACCTGGCGGCGTGCTCCAGCCGGTCCACCGGGACGGTCTTGGTGCGGGTGATGCCGCTGACGTCCACCCAGGTCAGCGCGACGGCCACGATGCCCTCCCCGGCCAGCCTGCGGGCCGTCTCGGCGGCCCGCTCGCCGAGCCGCGCGCGGGTGGATCCGCTGAGCGCGTACGCGGCGAGGCCGGGATCGGCGGCGGTGGTCTCCTGGCTCTGTTCCACGGTGCTGGCTCCCGGTCGGAGTGGCGGCGAAGGACGCGGGCACGGGTCCGTAAGGGCATCGTAGGGAGAACCCCGCCCCGGCGCAGGGAAGGGGGTTCTGGGAGGGAGGCGGGTGCCATGCTCGAACATCTGGAGTCGCTGCGGCTGGTCGACCACCACTGCCACGGCGTCCTCGGCCGCGACCTGGACCGGACGGCGTTCGAGGAGTCGCTGACCGAGGCGGAGACGGCGGGCCCGCCCGGCGTGAGCATGTTCGACACGCAGGTGGGGTTCGCGCTGCGGCGCTGGTGCCCGCCCGTCCTGGACCTCGACGCGCACGCGGAACCGGACGACTACCTGGCGCGCCGGGCCGAACTCGGCGCCGCCGAGGTCAACCGGCGCTTCCTGGCCGCCGCCCGGCTGGACGCGCTGTATGTGGACACCGGCTACACACCCGAGGCGATACTCGGCCCGCCCGAGCTGGGCCGGCTCGCCGGCGCGGACGCCCGCGAGATCGTCCGGCTGGAGACGGTGGCGGAGCAGGTCGCGGCCGGCGGCACCGGCGCCGCCGGCTTCGCCGGCGAGGTGCGCGCCCGGCTCGACGCGCGGGACGCCGCCGGCGCCAAGTCGATCGCCGCCTACCGGGCGGGGCTGGAGCTGTCCGGCCCGCGGCCGTCCGAGACCGAGGTCGCGCGGGCGGCCGGGCGGCTGATGCGCGCGGCGGAGGCGGGCGGCACCGGGCCGCGCGTGTGCGAGGAGGTCCTGCACCGGTTCCTCGTCTGGTGCGCGGTCGACGCGGGGCTGCCCGTCCAGTTCCACGTCGGGTACGGGGACGTGGACGCCGACCTGCGCCGCGGCGACCCGCTGCTGCTGACCGAACTGCTGCGCGCCATGGACCCCGCCCCGGCCCTCCTCCTGCACAACTATCCGTTCCACCGGCACGCCGGTTACCTCGCCCAGGTGCTCCCCAACGTCTACGTCGACGCCGGGCTCGCGACGCACAACCTGGGCCACCGGTCGCCCGCGCTGATCGCCGAACTGCTGGAGCTGGCGCCGTTCGGGAAGGTGCTGTACTCCTCGGACGCGTTCGGGCTCGCCGAGCTGTACCACCTGGGCGCACTGCTGTTCCGGCGCGGCCTCGCGGGTTTCCTCGCGGGCGGGATGGAGGACGGCGCCTGGACGGCACGGGACGCCGAGCGCGTCGCGGGAATGGTCGCGTCCGGCAACGCCCGCCGTGTCTACGGCCGGTGAACGAGACGATCTTTCTGGGAGGAGACCGGCATGGCCGCACGTGCACGCCTGTTCGTCATCGGAGGCGACGCCGCCGGGATGAGCGCCGCGTCCCAGGCCCGCAGGCTGCGCGGCCCGGACGAACTGGACATCACCGTCGTCGAGCGCGGGCACCACGCGTCCTACTCGGCGTGCGGCATCCCGTACTTCGTCGGCGGCGTGGTCGACGACCTCGGCAAGCTGATCGCCCGCACCCCCGCCGAGTTCCGCGACCGCGGCATCGACCTGCGGCTGCGCGAGGAGGCCGTGGAGATCGACCTGGCCGGCGGCCGGGTGCGCGTCCGCGGCGTGGACGGCGGCGGCGAGCGCTGGGAACCCTACGACGACCTCATGGTCGCGACCGGTGCCGTCCCGGCCCGGCCGCGGCTGCCCGGAGCGGACGCGAAGGGCGTCCACGGCGTGCAGATCCTGGACGACGGGGTGGCGATCCGCCGCCTCCTCGAAGAGCGCGCGCCGCGCCGGGCCGTCGTCGTGGGCGGCGGCTACATCGGCCTGGAGATGGCCGAGGCGATGGTGAGGCGCGGCCTGGAGGTGTCCCTGGTGGACGCCGTCGACCAGCCGATGCGGACCCTCGACCCGGACATGGGCGCGGTCGTCGCGGACGCGATGCGCGGCCTGGGGATCAAGCTGTACCTGGGGGAGCCGGTCGAGGGCTTCGACACCGGCCCGGACGGGCATGTCAGCGCCGTCCGCACCGCGGACCGGACCCTGCCCGCCGGCCTCGTCGTCCTCGGCCTGGGCGTGCGGCCCGAGTCCGCCCTGGCCCGCGACGCCGGAATCGAGATCGGCCCGACGGGCGGCATCGTCACCGACCGGCGGATGCGGACCCCGGCCGAGCGGGTGTGGGCGGCGGGCGACTGCGTCGAGACCCGGCACCTGGTGTCCGGCGCCCCGGTCGCGATCGCGCTCGGCACGCACGCCAACAAGCAGGGCCGCGTCGCCGGCATCAACCTCGGCGGCGGCTACGCGACCTTCCCCGGCGTCGTCGGCACCGCCGTGTCCAAGATCTGCCGGGTGGAGGTCGCGCGGACGGGGCTGAACGAGCGGGAGGCGGCCGCCGCCGGGTTCGAGACGCTGAGCGTGACCGTCGAGTCCACCACCCGCGCCGGCTACCACCCGGGCGCCACCACGATGAAGACCAAACTGATCGCCGAGCGGCGGTCGGGGCGGCTGCTCGGCGCGCAGATCGTCGGCGAGGAGAACGCCGCCAAGCGGATCGACGGCCTGGCCATCGCGCTGTGGAACGGGATGACGGTCGAGCAGATGACGGGGCTCGACCTCGGCTACGCGCCGCCGTTCGCGCCCGTCTGGGATCCCGTCCTGATCGCCGCCCGCAAGGCCGCCGACGCCGTCGAAGCGGACATGCGCTCCGGGACGTGACCCGTCCTCGGACGGGGCTCAGGGCGGGCCGGCAACGCGGCCAAGATCACAATGACCGGTTGGTCATCACGCTGAGCTGGACCGTTCCCGGTGACATGCGCGGGCGGTGCGGCCCGCGCCCGGCGGGGGATGCCGTGCGATCTTGCCGCGAAGATCATCAAGTGGCAGGGTTGGTCCGTCCGCGGATCGACTGGGAGCCAATCCGGCAGGACCAATCCGCGGGCCAGGGTCCGAATCAACGGAGGGTGCACGTGAAGTACCGCACGATCGTTCCCGTTCTGCTCGGCGCCGGGCTGACCGCCGCCATGGTCAGCGCCCCGGCGGTCGCCTCGGCGTCGACCACCGGCGTCTCCGCCAAGGCGACCCACCACAAGTCGGCGGCCTGCAAGACGCCGAGGGGCCAGCGCATCAACATCTCCTGGGGCGACGGCAACGTCTCTACGACCGTCTACTACAACAACCACTGCAACCAGAAGCGGGCCATCGAACTCGACTTCAGGCGCAGCAACGGCACGTACTTCAACAAGTGCTTCGTCGCGCCGGCCCGCAAGAAGGGCCACAAGAAGATCCAGAACAGCATGCCGTACAAGGTCACGATCCTGCCCGGCGGCTCCTGCTGACACGCCCCACCCGCCAGCGAACTCGCATCAGGGGGACCAAGCATGTCCGCGCGTTCACGTAAGACCGGTCTGCGCACCCGCGCGGCCGTCATCGCCACGGCCGCCGTCGCGACCGCCGGTCTCGGCGTCGGTGTCGGCGCCACTCCCGCCATGGCCAAGGTCCACCGCGGCGTCTCCGGCTGCTTCGCCTGGTCCTACGGCGACGGCAACACCTCGGTCACCGTGTACTGGCACAACCGGTGCAAGCGTCGGGAGAAGCTGAGGATCGTGTACAGCCTGGGCTGGACGAACAAGACCTACCGGAAGGTGGTCGGCTCCAACGCCAAGGGGCACAAGAAGTTCCAGACCGCCAGCATCGTGGCCATCGTCGACGACGGCCGCGCCTGATCGGCGTCCGGTAACGGGGGTGCGGCACACGGTGCCGCACCCCCGTCATCGATGATCCACCAGGTGCCGTCCGGCCGGGCGCGGCGACAGGTGTGCCCGATCTCGATCCGGTATGTCGGTGTTCTCCCCTAACGCGGGGCGCCATGAGCACGACGGCGGCCGATGAGAACACGCGGAAGACATCGGATGACCGCACGATCCTGTGGGCACCCGGGGAGCGCGGGCAATGGGCCGAGATCCGGCCCGACGAATCCCGGCGGGACGACGAGCGGGAGGAAGCCGCCGAGCGGTTCCGGGACGGGCGGATGCACTACGTCCCCACACAGGCCGCGTTCCTCGCGCAGGCGCCCGAGCACCTCGCACGGCCGCTCCTGGCCGACTGGCACCCGGACGTGACATGGGATATCGCCCATTCGCTCCGTCCCCTTGGGGCCCGTTTCGGGGCGGAGGTGTGGGACCTGTCGTTCTCCCGGACCTCGTGGCGCCGCGGCGCATCCCAGGACAACGGCATCGAGCACTGGATCTCCTGGACGCTCGCCCCCGGCATGACCGTCGTGGTCAACCTGGATCCAGGCATCGTGGTCGGCTACGTGGACCTGAATCCCGTCCAGACGATCGAGCGCGTCTGGGTCGGCAGGGCGCCCGGAGACCATGTGCCGTCTCTCGTGATCGAGGGCGGCTTCGCGGACATGGACCCCGTCCTCGTCTCCGAACTCCTCACCGACCTGACGAACCTCACCGTTCCCTAGCCAGGCCCTGCTCGGGTTCACCTCCGACCCGTCCCCTGGTCAGCGGTCGGGTGGACCGTGCTCGTCCCTCCCGGTCTCGGCGCCGCGGCCCGCAGCCCTGCGGTGCAGCCGGTGGACGGCGGTCACTCCGGCGGCGACGTGCAGCGCACCCCAGCAGGCCAGCAAGACCAGGCCCAGCCGGCTGCTGATCCACAGATGAGTGGCGATCGAGCAGATCAGGAGGAGCAGGGCGGCGAGCACGTGCGCGGGGCGGCGTCCGGCGCTCATGGCGGCTCTCATTCGGCCGCGTCCCGTGCGAGGGGCGGGGCCGGGGTCGACGATCGCGGCCGGGTCGCCCGGACGTAGTGCAGCAGCGGCCGCTGGTCGCCTTCGTCCCGGACGTCGAATCCCGCATCGGTGATGAGGCCGCGGAGCCGTCCGATCGGATTGCGGGCCATGGCCGGGCCCGCGAGCGCCGAGGTCAGGTGCGCACCCGTCCGCCCGGTGGGCGGACGGAAGTCGGCGATCAGCAGCCGGCCCCCGGGGCGCAGGACCCGGAACATCTCGCGCATCGCCGCGTCGCGTGCGTCCACGGGGATGTGGTGGACGGCCAGGCTTGAGACCACCCGGTCGAAGGCCATGTCGCCGAAGGGCAGGTCCTGGGCCTCCCCGAGGACGTAGGAGCAGTTGCCGGGCGCGCGCCGCCGGGCGTAGTCGATCATCGGCCCGGACGGGTCGAGCCCCGTCGCCCGGCCCTCCGGGCCGACCCGGGCGGCCAGCAGCGACGTCAGATACCCGGTGCCGCAGCCGACGTCCAGCACCGTGTCGCCGCTGCGGGCGTCCGCCAGCGCCGCCAGCCGGGTGAAGACCCGGCGGCGTCGTCCGGCGAACCAGACCGCGGCCATCACCTCGTAGGCGCGGGCGCGCTCGATCGTGCCACCGGCGTCCTCGCGTTCGCCGTGCGTGTGCAGGAACCGTCCGAGTCCCATGACGACCTCCTTGCTTAGTCGCGACTAAGTACGACTCTAACTTAGTCGCGACTAAGTCGGGGGATGGGGGCTCTAGACTGCCGGGGTGAACGACAGCACCGAGACGTCCGGCCGGTCTCGCCGGGCGCGGCTGAGCCCCGAGCAGCGCCGCGAGTCGATCCTCGCCGCGGCCACCGAGGTCTTCGCCGCCACGGGATACCGGGCCGGCAAGGTCCGGGACGTGGCGGACAGGATCGGGGTCAGCGAGCCGGTGATCTTCCAGAACTTCGGGTCCAAGGCGGCCCTGTTCACCGCGGTGCTGGACCGGGCGCTCGCCGCGGTCGAGTCGACGCTCTCGGCCATGGCCGACCAGGCGGGATCGGTGTCGGAGTCGCTGGCCGAGGCGCTGTCGCCGGGCCATGTCGAGGCGCTGCACGCCCCGGGGTCCCTCGGGATGCTGTTCGCCGACGCCGCCGCCCTCACCGACGAGCCCGGCGTGGCCGACGCCGCCCGGCGCGCCGTGCAGAGGATGGCCGCCATGCTCACCGGCCTGCTGCGCCGCGGCCAGGAGGACGGTGACATCCGCCCGGACCTCGACCCCGGTACCGGCGCGTGGTGGATCTTGTCGCTGCTCTCCGCGCGGCGGTTCCGGACGGCGGTCCTGGGCGATGGGCACGGCATGGAGGCCGACCTCACCGCCCTCACGCTACGGACACTGACCGGCCGACCACCGCCCCCTTGACGCTCATGGCGGGCCGCGCTAAGACCCGCCGCCTCCGGAGATCACGCCGTACTCCTCGCGGGGGAGTCAGGAGCTGCGAAGAGAGTCGGCTATGCCTCGGGCCACCTCCGATTCCTCCAGGCGGCCGAGGCGTTCGAGGACGTAGGACTTGTTGTAGTAGTTGTTCCAGGAGTCGGGGCCGTTGTCGATGGCGTAGTCGATGGCGGGCAGCGCCTCCTCGTAGCGGCCCGTCCGGACCAGCGCGGCGCCCCTGACGCTGTGGGCGTTGGCGGCGTCGTACCGCCGGCCGCCGACCGCCCGCCCGGCGGTGATGAGGGCGATGAGGTGGTCGGCGGCGGCCAGCGCGTCCGCGTCCCGGTCGAGGTCGAGGAACAGCAGGGCCCGGCTGAGTTGCGGGGCGGGATAGCCGGGCTGGAGGGCGATCGCCTGGTCGTAGGCGGCGAGCGCCTCGTCCGTCCGTTCCAGCCGGGAGAGTGCGCCGGCCCTCTCGTAGAGCGCCGCCACGTCGGACGGGTTGCAGCGCAGGGCCTCCTCGAAGGAGGCGAGGGCTTCGGCGTTCCGGTTCAGCTGGACCAGCGCGCCGCCGCGCCAGTAGTGGGCCGCCGCGTAGCGGGGGCGGAGCCGGACGGCCGCGTCGAACTCCCGCAGGGCGTCCCCGGGGCGGCCGGACTCGACCAGTTCGACCCCTCTCCTGTGGTGTTCGACCTCGGCCGGGCGGGGACGGCCGCTGAGCCGCTCCAGTTGCGCGCCGGGGATGAGTTTGCCTCCGCAGGCCGCGCACCGGGGCACGCGGAAGAGGGAGCCGGGCGCGTGGCAGCGGTCGCAGTAGTTGTTCCCGCAGTCCGCGCAGATCATGAACTTGATCGCGAAGCCCTCGGGGTCGTTGCGCGCCACCGGGTTGCCACCCGGCACCTTAGACACCGAGATGAGCCGCGTGCACGCCCAGCCCGAACAGCTGAGGATCATGGTCGTCCCTTTCCGTCCTCGAACGTGTGGTCCCAGTCGAGTTCCCAGGCCCGCATCACGTGGTCCCGGCCGCGCGTCACCGCGAGGTGGGCGTCGGCGCTGAGGCCGACCCACTCGACGGCGGTCGTGTGCGCCTTGAGGGTGTGCAGGCAGCGCCCGGCCGGCAGGTCCCAGACGCGCAGCGTCCCGTCGGCCCCGCCGGAGACCGCGAACCTGTCGCCGGTGCCCTGGGCCAGGCAGGTGACCGGCTCCGGCGGGTGGTGCAGGAGGCGTTCGGCGCGCAGGTCCCAGACGCGCAGGGCGTGGTTCGGGCCGACGGTGGCGGCGATGCCGCCGTCGGCGTGCACGCGGATCGAGGCGAGGCTCTGCGACGGGCCCCGGACGTAGCCGGTGGCCTCGCCGGTCGTCCCGTCCGCCGTCCACAGGGTGCCGACCGTGTGCCCGCACGACACCACCGTGCGGCCGTCCGCGCTCATGGCGGCCGGTGTCTGGCCCGGCAGGATGTGCGCGCGCCGCTCGTCCAGCCGCCACAGCTTCACCACACGGCCGAGATCGCCCACCAGGAGGGTCCGGGCGTCGGGACCGAAGCGAAGGGAGAAGACGATCCCGTTGTGCCTTTTGAGGACGTGTTTGCGCTTGCCCTTGGCGAGGTCCCAGACACGGACGACGCCGTCCTCGTCGCCCGATGCGGCGAAACGTCCGTCCGGGCTCACCGTCAGCGCCCTGACCTCGGCGCGGTGCCCGCCGAGGACGTCGGCGCATTCGCCGGACGCCACGTCCCACACCCGGACCCTCCCGTCGCTCGCCCCGGTCAGCAGCCGGCGGCCGTCGGGGGTGAAGGCGGCGCAGTCGACGGACGTGCCGCCCACCTGGAGTCTGTGCAGGAGGTCGCCGGACGCCGCGTCCACGAGCCACACGATCGACCAGCCGCCGAACGCCACCGCGAGGACGCCGCCGGGGCTCAGGACGCTCCTGCTCACCGCCTTGCGTTCGGTGTCCGGAAGCTCCCGCCCCCGCCAGGCTCCCAGCAGGTCCGTCCGGCGGCCGCGCCGCCCGGCCGCACGCCACAGGGCGAGCAGCTCGCGGCTGCGTTCGTGACCGGGAACGTTCCGCGCGGCGCGCAGCTCCGCCGAGGCCCGCGCCCAGTCTCCGCCCTCCGCGAGGCGGCGGGCCCGGGAGAGGGCGAGGCCCACCATGTCGGCCTCCCGTGCCAGTTCCGCCGCCGTGCGCGGACGGGCGTGGCTCCACGGTGCGCGCGGCCCGGCGTCCGCGAGCCGCCACGCCTGGACGGTCGATCCGCCCGGGGCGGTGACCGCGTGGCGCCCGTCGTCGCTCAGCGTCAGCGCCCCGGCGAGGGTGCCGCGGCCCGGCAGCGTGCGGAGGCACCGCCCTTCGTCCAGGTCCCACAGTTGCAGTCCGTCCGGGCCGCTCGCCAGTGCCCGCGTGCCGTCGCCGCTGACCGCGAACCGGGTGTCGCGTCCGACCGGGAGTTCCACGGTCCGCAGCGGGCGGCCCGCCACGGCGTCCCAGACGCGCAGCTCCGTCCCGGTCACGGCGAGCGCGATACGTCCCCCCGCGCTGAGCGCGACGCGCGCTCGCGGTATCGATGTCGTCCGGACGAGCATGCCCTTGGCGGCGTCCCACACTCGCAGGCGCATGGTGGTGGGCTCCCACCTGACGACAAGGCCGTCGCCGGTCACCGCGACGGCTCCGCCGAGGCGGTGCGCGAGGTCCTGTTCCTTCTGCAGGGTGCGGACGCAGCGCCCGCCGCCCGTCTCCCAGAGCCGGACCGCCCCGTCCTCCGCGGCCGACACCAGGTGTGAGCCGTCCGAGGTGAACGCGAGGGAGTCGACCCGGCCGGCGTGGTCGCCGAGCCGGTGCAGGAGGGTTCCGGACCGGACGTCCCACACGAGCACGGCCCGGTCCGCGCCGGCGGAGGCCATGAACCGGCCGCAGGGACTCAGCGCGACCGCGCTCACCCCGCCCGCGAGCCCGGCGGAATGCGCGGGCAGCGTGTGGACGCAGCGTCCGGTCGCCAGGTCCCAGACGCGCACGGTGCCGCCTTCGGAACCGGGCGGGGGAGGGTTCGAGCCGTCCCGGCCGCCGCTCACCGCCAGGTCCGCGTCGGCCCCGAGCGCGACGGCGCTGACCGAGCCGGCGTGACCCGCCAGGACCGCGGGCGGCGCCGCGGCGGGCAGCCGCCGCGCGCGTTCCAGCGCGGCGGCGGGCTCCGGGGCGTCCGGCGCCCGCCGGGCGGCCGCCTCCAGCAGCGCCGCCGCCTCGGCCGTGTCGCCGCGTTCCAGATGGACGAGCCCGAGCAGGTGATCGCCGATCCAGCCGTCCCGGTGCGCCGCGCGGACCTGCTCCAGCTCACCGATGAGCTGCGCGTCCGTCATCCGCCCCGCGCGCCAGAGGCGCAGGCCCCGGTTGAAGACGGCGTGCGGATGGTGCGGGTCCGCCCGCAACGCACGCTCCCACAGGGCCTCCGCCTCCTCGGGGTGGCCGAGGTCGAGCATGGACAGCGCCTGGTTCGACAGCCCGTCCGCGAGCAGCGTCGCGGGGGCGGGCCGGTCCCGCGGATACGGGGCGCCGGTGACCTGCGCGTACACAGTGGCGAGCGCGTCGGCCAGCTCGTCCATCCGGTCGGGACGCGAGGAGGGGTCCGGCCGGAAGCACGCGCGGAGCAGCTCCGCCAGGCCCGGCGGCAGGATTCCCGCCGCCCGCACCGCGAACTCCTCGAACACCTGCCCGCCCAGCGCGCCCGACCGGGTCGGGGGGCCGCCGGTGAACATCGACAGGACGCTGAGCGCCCACGACCACACGTCCGTCGCGCGGGTCAGCGGCGCCCGGTCGCCCGCCGCGGCCCGTGCCTGCTCGGGGGAGCAGTACGCCGGGGTCAGCCCGGCGAAGCTGACCGCCGGGTCGGCGTCCGGGCGCGGGATCCCGTCCTCACCCGCCCGGATCCGCGCCTTCGCCAGCCCGAAGTCGGTGACCTTGACCGTCCCGTCCGGGGTGAGCATCACGTTGGCGGGCTTGACGTCCTGATGGACGAGCCCGTTCCGGTGCGCGTGGTCCAGCCCCCAGGCGAACTGGATCGCGATGTCGATGATCCGGCCCGTGGCGCGGCGCGGGTCCGGGTCGCCCAGCCGCCGGTCCCGGATCGCGTCGGCGAGGCTGCCGCCGCCGACCCACTCGGCGAACACGCCGGGCAGCGGGCCGAGCCGGCGCACATAGGCGCAGTTCACGATGTGCGGGTGCATGCCGAGCCCGACCCACGTCTCCGCCTCCGCCTCGAACTCCCGCAGCGCCGGCTCGGACCTGACCAGCTCGGGACGGGGCACCTTCATGGCCAGCTCGGCGTCCCAGCCGCGGTGCCGCACCCGGTAGACCAGCCCCATGCCGCCGGTGGCGACCACGTCGCGCACCTCGTACAGATCGAGCACGACATCGCCGCGCTGCCACACCGCGTCGATCATGTGCAGGATCCTACGGATTCGCCGGCTTGTTCCTCTACCTTGGCCGCCATGGAAGATCACTTCCCCGACGAGGACACACCGACGATTCCGGACACCTGGCGGCGGCGCTGACGGCCGACGAGCCAGCCCGCACCGTGCGCGCCTGAGCCGGCGCGCACATCCGGCTCCTCACCACGGCCGAACTCCGCTGACGCGTCGGGCGGGGCAGGCCGGGCGGGGCAGGCCGGGCGGGGCAGGTCAGTACTCGGGCACGGTCGTCAGCACGCTGGGACGCGGCGACGAAATGCGCGCGGACGGCTCCTGCGACCCGGCCGAACGCAGTACCTCCCCGGCGCCGAGCACGGCCGCGTCGCCGGGGTCGTCGCTGGGCCGCGCCTCCAGCCCGGTCTGCTCCCGGATCAGCCGCTCCAGGCCGGGCAGCCGGGCGCAGCCGCCGGTGAGCGTGATGCCGACGTGCAGCAGTTCGCCGGAGATCTCCGAGGAGCAGCCGGTCAGCCCGGTGCAGATCGCGTCCACGATCCGCGCCACCGGACCGGCGATCGCGCGGCCGACGTCCAGGGTGGTGAGGACGATCCCGCGCGGCATCCCGGTGGCGAGGTCGCGCCCGGTCACCACGATCTCCCGGACCGGGCGGCGGTCGAGCGGCGGGACCGCCCCGACCTCCAGCTTCGCGACCTCGGCGGCGGAGGGCGACAGCGCCACCCGGTGCTCGCGCCGCACCAGCGCGACGATCGCCCTGTCCATCGCCGAGCCGCCGACGTGCGCGGTGTGCGCGGTGACGAGGCCGCCGAACGCGATCACACCGACGTCGGTGATGTCCGCGCCGATGTCGGCGATGACCGCGATCTCGGGCCGCTTGGAGGAGGTCATCCCCATGCCGATGGCGGCGGCGATCGGCGTCGGCACGAGGGTGAGATGCCGCGCCCCGGCCTGGTACGCGGAGAACTGCAGGGCCCGGTAGTGGACGGAGGTCATCCCGCTCGGCACCGTGATGACCATCCGGGGACGGGCCGTGTGGTGCCGCTTGTGGTGCCGCCGGACCAGGTGCCGCATCAGGTACTCGGCCTCCTCGGTCTCCGTCGGCACACCTTCGCGGATCGGCCGGACGATCGTGACGTCGGGATTGCGGCCGGCCATCTCCCGCGCGGGCAGCCCCAGCGCGAGGATGCGCCCCGTCTCCCGGGACCGCGCGAGCACGGACGGCTCCCGGCACACGACGCCGCGGTCCCGCACGTGCATCCGCACGGTGGCGCTGCCCAGGTCGATAGCGGTGTCGCGGCCCGCGAAATCCCACATCGCGTCCTCCCAATCGCCCCGAAAGTCGCAAGAGTCTTGTTGATGCCCTTGTGACCTGCGGTGATGCTCATGGCCGGGTAAGTGAATGGCAACGTCCTGGCGACCCGGGACCCGGAATGCCCGGAGCGCCGCGTGCCAGGCGTCCACCCGTGCCGCACCCGCACCGCTCCGGCCGCACCGGGGGCGTGGGCGGGGAGGGCAACTGTGCTGCCGCAAGCCGAGTATGCCCATGAAATGCTTGTGAATTGAGTTTTAGCGTGTTTCCCTGAGGTGCATGGCTCACCATGCGCTCAGGTTCACCGCCGGAACGGACATCGGCAGGCGGCGCAAGGTGAACGAGGACTCGGCGTTCGCCGGCCCCCGGCTGCTCGCGGTCGCGGACGGAATGGGCGGCCACCCGCACGGCGACCTCGCCAGCCGGACGGCGATCACGACGCTGGCCGGGCGCCCGCTCACCGGCGACCCCGCCGCCGGCCTCGCCGCCGCGGTGGCCGAGATCGCCGCGCGGCTGGACGAACTCGGCCGCCAGGAGCCCGAACTGGCCCGGATGGGCACGACCCTGACCGCGATGGCGTGGGACGGGACGCGGTTCGCGGTGGCGCACATCGGCGACTCCCGCGCCTACCTGCTGCGCCGCGGTGACCTGTTCCAGTTGACGCGCGACCACACGGTGGTGCAGTCGCTCGTGGACGCCGGGCAGCTCACACAAGCCGAGGCCGCACAGCATCCGGCGGGATCGGCGCTGGTCAAGGCGCTGCAGAGCGGCGGCAGCGGTGAGCCCGACGTGTTCCGGCACGATGCCCTGCCCGGCGACCGGTACCTCCTGTGCTCCGACGGCCTGTCCGGGGTCGTCCCGCCCGAGGCGCTCCGCGCCGCCCTGGCCGCGGCGGCCCGTCCGGCGGACGCCGTCCCGCGTCTCATCGACCTTGCGAACCGCGCCGGTGGCCCGGACAACATCACCTGCGTCGTCGCGGACGTCGTCCCGGCCGCGGACGCCCCGGCCGCGGAACCGCTGCTGCTCGGCGCCGCGTCCGGAACCGGCTCCGGACGCCCGGCCGGGCTCGGCCGCCGGTTCCGCCGCGCATGAGCGGCGATCCGGGTGTGACCGCGGGCGACATCGCCCGGCTGGCGCGGGTGGGACGCGCGACGGTCAGCAACTGGCGCCGCCGGCACGACGACTTCCCGCGCCCCGCCGGCGGGACGGCGGCCAGCCCGCTGTTCTCCCTCGCCGACGTCGAGGACTGGCTCCGCCGCAACGGCAAGCCCTTCGAGGTGTCCCTCGGCGACCGGGTCTGGCAGCGGCTCCGCGCGTCCGGCGACGACTTCGGTCTCGCCGACCTCGTCGGCTGGGCCGGGCTGCGCCTCCTCGACCTGCGCGGCGACGCCGGGCAACTCCCGTGGCCGGACCTCGAACCCGACGATCCCGGCCTTCCCGGCATGCTGGCGGACCTCGCCGCCGAACACGGCCACGCCGCCGCGTTCGACCTGCTCCTCCAGCGTTACGTCCGGGCGCACTCGCGGCGGCTCGGCGTCACCCCGGCGGACGTGGCCGGGCTGATGACACGGCTCGTGTGCCGCGGCGGCGACACCGTCCTCGGCACCGTCCTCGACCCCGCCTGCGGCCTCGGCACGCTGCTGCTGGCGGCCCCCGGAGCGCGGCGCGCGCTCGGCCAGGAGAGCGACCCGTCCGCCGCGCGCATCGCCGCGGTCAGGCTGCGGCTCGCCGGGACGCCCGCCGAGATCGTCCCCGGTGACTCCCTGCGCGCCGACGGTTTCCCCGGCGAGGCCGCCGACGCGGTCGTCTGCGACCCGCCGTTCGGCGACCGCGCGTGGGGCCACGAGGAACTCGCCGGCGACCCGCGCTGGGAGTACGGGCTGCCGCCGCGCGGCGAGCCCGAGCTCGCCTGGGCGCAGCACTGCCTGGCCCGCGTCCGGCCCGGTGGGCACGCCGCGGTGCTGATGCCCGCGGCCGCCGCGAGCCGCCGGCCCGGCCGCCGCATCCGCGGCAACCTGCTGCGCGCGGGCGCGCTGCGAGCCGTGATCACGGCGGCCCCCGGCGGCCCCGACCTGTGGCTGCTGCGCCGCCCCCGCCCCGGCGAGCGTCCGCCCGCCGCCGTCCTGCTGCTGGACGCCGGGGGCGACCCCGCGCGAGCCGAGGACGAACTGGCGCGGCACCCGGACGGCGAGTTCTGCGTACCGGTCATCGACCTGCTCGACGACGAGGTCGATCTCAGCCCGGCCCGGCACCGCCCCCGGCAGACCGCCGAGGCGTTCGGCCGCCGTTTCACCGAGGTCACCGAGCGCCTGCGCGCCACCGCCCCGGCCCCACCCGGCCTGGAACTGCGCATCCCGCCCCGCCCGCTGCCGGTCACCACGATCTCCGAGCTGGCCAAGGCCGGCGCCGTCGCGATCAGCCACGCCCCCGCCCGGCCACCGGCGGGCGGCGGCGTCCCCGTCCTCACCGTGGACGACGTGCGCGCCGGGACCGGCCCCTCCGGCACGGCCGCCGCGGGCCCCGGCCTGATCATGCTCGAATCCGGCGACGTCGTCGCCACCGCGGCGGGCTCGGCCCGCGTGGTCGAGGAACCCGGCGCCGCCCTCGGCCCCCACCTCACCCTCTACCGGCCGGACCCGGAGCGGCTCGACGCGCACTTCCTCGCCGGCGTCCTCACGTTCGCGCACAACACCCGCACCGGCACCACCTCGTCGAGCCGCATGGACGTCCGCCGGACGCGCGTCCCCCGCCTCTCCCTGGAACGCCAGCGCGCCTACGGCCGCGTCCTCCGCGAGCTGACCGGCCTGACCGAGACACTGCGCGAAATGTCCACCCTGGGGGAGGCCCTGGTCCGGCTGAGCTTTGACGGCCTGCTCGACGGCCACCTCGGCCCCCGGGAGGACGATGCTCATCGCGGACAGGTATGAGCTGGCCGAGCTCCCCCTCGGCCGCGGCGGAATGGGCGCCGTCCACGCCGCCGGCACCCGGTCCCGAACGCGTGTACGCGCAGATCGTCGGCCAGGTCCTTACGGGCCGGCGGCGGACCCGGCGGGCGAACGCCTTCCGGCGCCGGATGCCCGGCACCGGGACGGCGCAATGGATGTCACAGGGCGGTGTATTCGGCCCATGGGCGAGTGTTCGGTTTTGATGCGGGACGGCCGGGTGGCGCGTCCTGTTGTGCCGGGGTGTATCGGGGGGCGGTCATCCGGGGAGTGCCAGTCGCAGCGGGCAATGCGTCGGCGGCGGGCGGAGACTGGGGGGTCCGCTGATCATCTGGCGGTTTCCGGAGCGCCGTCTCCCGCACGCCCTTTCGGCCGGTTTCCCTGGCGAGCTCCTTCACCGACGGCGACCACTTCTTATAGGCGGGGGCGCCGGGGCGTACCGCACCTGCGAACTGGCTCTTCCGCCATGCGGAGAGCTCGTCGATGCGCACTCTCGCACCGGTGTGGGGAGAGTGCAGGAATCGGCCGTGACCGGCGTAGATGCCGACGTGGCCGCGGCCGTGGAAGAAGATGAGATCCCCGGGCTCAAGGTTCTTCAGCTTCACCTTCCGCTTGACCTCGCGGTACTGGTCGTAGGTGACGCGCGGAATCTTCACGTCCGCCTTGCGCCAGGCCGCCATCGTGAGGCCGGAGCAGTCGTAGCTGTCCGGGCCCTCGGCGCCCCACCGGTACGGCTTGCCGATCTGCTTGCGGGCGAACCCGAGCGCCTTCTTCGCCTTCGCACGCTGGGCCGCCTCCCTCTCCCGGTACCTGTCGTACGCCCGCACCTGCGCCAGCGTTCCGGCGTCCAGACGCAGGCTCTGCGGCGACATGGAATCGAGTCCCGTGGGATTGACGGCCATGGGATTGACCGCCATGGGATTGACCGCCGCCTGCGCCGGCGCGCTCAGCGGGACCGCCCGTGCCGGCGCGCTCGGCGGGACGGCCAGCACGAGCCCGGTCGCCGTCGCGGTGACGGCCGCGAGGAGCATTCCCTGTTTTCGCCCGGACGTCCGGGTGTGGCCGGAATGGCCGCCGGATATTTCGTTTCCGGTGCGGTCGTCATGCGAGTTGCGTGCGATGAACATTTCCGTGCTCTCCGTTCCCATTGTCGGGTTTTCTCCGGTGGCAGATCAACAACCTGCCGAGAACCCGGGTACCCGCTGATCGCCGCGGAATTGAGAGAGCCGGATGGTTTTACATGATCATGGCGGGGAATTGGATGCGCGCATCGGTGTTTTTGATCAAGTGATCAGATGGGCGAGCGACTTCAGCGGGACGGGCAGCCAGGCCGGCCGGTTTCGTGCCTCGTACCGCACCTCGTAGACGGCCTTCTCGAATTCGAACGCGTGCATCAGCACCGAATGCGCGGCCGGGTCGGGCCCGCCGGCGGCCGCGTAGCCGCGGCAGAACGCCGCCCGGTTCCGCGCCGCCCAGGCGTGCGCCCGGGTCTCCAGATGCGGCCCCGACTCGGTCGGCACCGTCCCCGCCTTGGTGATGAGGAACCGCGCCGCGTACTCGAAGGAGCGCAGCATCCCGGCGACGTCCCGCAGCGGATGCGCGAGGGCGCGGCGCTCGCTCTGCGTGCGGGCCGGCTCGCCCTCGAAGTCCAGCAGCGCCCAGCCCGACTCGGTCCGCAGCACCTGGCCGAGGTGGTAGTCGCCGTGCAGCCGCTGGACGGTCAGCGGCGACGCCTGCGCGGCCAGATCGAGGAAGACCGCGGTGAGCGCCCTCGCGTGCGGTGCCAGGCCGGGCACGGAGCGGCAGGTGGCGGTCAGCTCGGCGTGCATCCGCGCCGCCATGGCGCGCACCTCCTCCGCGGGGATGACCGTCACGCCGAACGCGTCGCCGAGCGCCCGGTGCACCTGCGCCGTGGCCGCGCCGAGCCGCTCCGCCTCGGCGGCGAAGTCGCCGCCGGCGGCGCTCGCATCCAGTTCCGCCCACTCGTCGCCGGGCGGCGGCGGGTGGGCGAACCAGTCGCGGACGCTCGCGATCGCCAGGCTCCAGCCGTCCGCGCCGGTGTACAGGTAGTCCGACAGCAGCCCGAGCGTGACGGGTCCGGCGCCGTCCGGGCCGGGCTCCAGCTCGATCCAGCCGCGCACGGCGGGGACGTGCGCGCAGCCGCCGCGGGTCAGCGCGAGGTTGACCTCCAGGTCGAGGTTGACGCCGTCGCCGAGCCGGCGGAACAGCTTGCAGATGTAGGCGTCGCCGAACAGCAGCGAGGTGTTGGTCTGCTCGGCGGTGATGGGCAGGCTCGCCAGGTCGGTGCGGATGCGGGCGCCGTCGAGGTGATGGAACCGCAGCGGCCCGATGGACGCCCCGCCCGCCAGCGCGTCCAGCAGGACACGGGTCAGCTCCGGGTCGTGGGCGGCGTCGTACAGGCGCGCCTCGGGCGTGCCGCCGATCTCCACGTGCCGGAGCCGGTCGGGCAGGTGCCTGCGGACGCCGAGAAGCAGCTGGTAGCGGTCGGGGACTCCGTTCCGCCGGACATCGAGGACGAGGTGGTGCAGGGCGGGGTCGCCGGCGCGGAGTTCGGTGGCGGCGCCGACGGACACGTCGCCGATGTCGCCGTCCTTGGCGCCGAACCACCGCTGCCGGGGCAGCCATTCCGCGAGGTCTCGGGTCAGGTCCGTTCGGGGTGGCAGCACGGTCAGACGGTCCTTCCCGCGCCCACGATCTGCTCCGCGTCGTCGTCGTCCGGCGGGACGAGCTGGAACCAGTAGAAGCCGTGCCCGGGAAGCGTCAGCAGATAGGGGAGCTCACCGATGGCCGGGAACTGGACGCCGCCCATGCACTCGACGGGGAAGTAGCCCTCGAAGCGCCGCAGGTCGAGTTCGACCGGCTGCGGGAAGCGCGACAGGTTGCTGACGCACAGGATCGTGTCCATCTGGCCCCACGGGCTCTCGTCCTCGGTGATCTCGCGGGTGAAGGCCAGGACGGAGGGGTTGGAGGCGGACAGTTCGACGTAGGAGCCGACGCCGAAGACGGGGTGGCGTTGCCGGATCTCGATCATTTTGCGGGTCCAGTGCAGCAGGGATCCGGGGTTGTTGGCCTGGGCTTCGACGTTGACGGCCTGGTAGCCGTAGATGGGGTCCATGATGACCGGCAGGTAGAGGCGGGCGGGGTCGCAGGCGGAGAATCCGGCGTTGCGGTCGGGGGTCCATTGCATGGGGGTGCGGACGGCGTCGCGGTCGCCGAGCCAGATGTTGTCGCCCATGCCGATTTCGTCGCCGTAGTACAGGACGGGGGAGCCGGGCAGGGACAGCAGCAGGGCGGTGAACAGTTCGAGTTGGTTGCGGTCGTTGTCCAGGAGGGGGGCCAGGCGGCGGCGGATGCCGATGTTGGCTTTCATGCGGGGGTCTTTGGCGTATTCGGTGTACATGTAGTCGCGTTCTTCGTCGGTGACCATCTCCAGGGTGAGTTCGTCGTGGTTGCGGAGGAAGATGCCCCATTGGCAGGATTCGGGGATTTTGGGGGTTTGGGCCATGATTTCGGAGATGGGGTAGCGTTGTTCGCGGCGGACGGCCATGAAGATGCGGGGCATGACGGGGAAGTGGAAGGCCATGTGGCATTCGTCGCCGCCGGCGGCGGGGTCGCCGAAGTATTCCACGACGTCGTCGGGCCATTGGTTGGCTTCGGCGAGCAGGACGCGGTCGGGGTAGAGGCGGTCGACTTCGGCGCGGACGCGTTTGAGGTAGGTGTGGGTTTCGGGGAGGTTTTCGCAGTTGGTGCCTTCGCGGGCGTACAGGTAGGGGACGGCGTCCAGGCGGAAGCCGTCGATGCCCAGGTCCAGCCAGAAGCGCAGGTTTTCCAGCATGGCGTCTTGGACGGCGGGGTTGTCGTAGTTGAGGTCGGGTTGGTGGGAGAAGAAGCGGTGCCAGTAGTACTGGCCGCGCATGGGGTCGTAGGTCCAGTTGGAGGATTCGGTGTCGATGAAGATGACGCGGGCGTCGGGGTAGCCGGTGTCGTCGTCGGCCCAGACGTAGAAGTCGCCGAAGGGGCCGGTGGGGTCGGTGCGGGAGGCCTGGAACCAGGGGTGCTGGTCGGAGGTGTGGTTCATGACCAGGTCGGCGATCACGCGGATGCCGCGGGCGTGGGCTTGTTCGATGAGTTCCACGAAGTCGCCGAGTTCTCCGAATTCGGGGAGGATCTGGGTGTATTCGGAGATGTCGTAGCCGCCGTCTTTGAGGGGGGATTGGTAGATGGGCAGCAGCCACAGGCATTGGATGCCCAGCCATTGCAGGTGGTCCAGGCGGGAGATCAGCCCGCGCAGGTCGCCGTAGCCGTCGTTGTTGGAATCGGCGAACCCGCGCACCGACACCTCGTAGAACACCGCCGTCTTGAACCAGTGCGGTGTACGCGGTCTCTCCTCGCCGAACGGGTCGGGGACCGCCCCCGCGGCCGGCGCGCCGGCCGCTCCCCGGCCGAGCCGGACGGCCGCCTGCGGCCCGGTGACCTGGTCGGACGTGCTGTTGGTGGGTTTGTTCGGCTGGCCGTGCATGGGTCACCCCGGGTGTGTTGGAGACATCTAGATCAGCAATTCCCGCCGTCCGCTACGGGGACGTGCACGACAGGCAACCATCCGTAAAAAGTTCCGTACGGTACGTGACCGTTCTGTCGGTTTCGGTGGCGTGCCGCCCTGGCCCGCCGGACGAGCGGGACCATGGCCGGGGAAGATCGCGCGGCCTCCGCGGGAGGATTCGGCGGCGGGCGGCGTCGGGAATGGTCAGCGTTCGGCAGCGGCCGGGCATGGTGCGGGAAAAACACGCAAAGACCCGGCTGTTCACGGCTCGTTCGCCGGGGCCGCGGTTCGCGAAGCCTTGCCGCGCGGCGGTTGTGTCATGTCCGTCTTTTTAGGTTCGCCGCTTTTTCTGTCGCAAGCCTCGGGTAGGTCATTTCCAACCTCAGAACCCGCCATATCGGCGGGTTCTGCCTCATTCGGACGGAAAGTGTCCGTCCACACCGATCGGAGGGACAGTGGAGCGCTGGGAGAAGTCGCCATCGGTCGTACCGGCGCGCGATGACCTCGTAGCGCGGCTGCGCGTTCGCTTCGCCGAGATCCCGGCTGAGAACGTGCGCCGCTGCGTGGACGACCTGTGGTGCTGCTGCGCCCATCTCGGAGTACGGCCCGAGGAAAGGACCATCGAGCGCCTCGCGGCGTCCCGGCTGACGGGCGTCCTGCGGGGTGCCCGTCCGCCCTATCCGGACGGGCGGACGGCGTCCGCCCCGCCCGGCTCCACCGTCCCCGGCCGGCGTCCCGCGGGCACGCGCCCGGCCGCGCCGCCGCGTCCGCCGCGCCGTACCGGCCGCGTGCCCGCCGAGCCCGCCGACCTGACCGCCTCGTCCCGGCCCGCCCGCGCGGCCGTGAAGACCCCGATCGGGATGTGACTATGAAGGACACGACCGTTCCGGGTCTGAGCGTCGAGACCCGGCGAGGGTTCATCGTGCTGAGCCTGCCCGCGCAGATCAGCTGGCAGAACTATGCGGGGATCCGGGAGGGGGTGAACAAGGCGCTGTCGCTGGCCACCGGCGGCCCGTCCCCGGAGAGGCGGCGCACCGGGGTCGTCGTCGACTTCGGTGACACGGTGCTGCTGGACGCGGCCGGGCTGGTCCTGCTGGCCCGCGCGGAGACCCGGGCGCAGTTGCTCGGCTGCCCGCTGCGGGCCGTGGTGCCGGCACTGTCCGCCCACGTGCGGCGGGCCCTGCACCTCACCGGGCTGGCGCGGCTCGTCCCGGTGTTCCCGGACATCGCGTCGGCGACGGACGCGCCCGTCCCGGCGCCCGTTCCGGCCGGCGCGGCCGGGAACGTCGACACGACCCACGTGCTCGACGCCATCCGTGCCCTGCATCCGGGGGACGCCGGGCTCACGCCGACACCGCCCGCCCCGTCCGAACTGAAGATCACCACGACGGAGGCCGGCGACGGCGACCATACGGTCGTCCATCTGTCCGGCGTGCTGGACGAGGTCACGGTGCCGCGGCTCGGGGAGACGCTGACCTCCCTGGTCGAAGGCGACCTGCGGCACCTCATGGTGCGGATGCACGAGCGGCTCGGCATCCGCTGCGACCCGCTGCCGATCCTGCTCGGCATCCGCTGGCGCGTCGCCGCCGAGGGCGGCTGCCTGGCGCTGCCCGCGCTGCCGACCCGGCTTCGCGAGATCATCGACCGGGAGGGCCTCGGCTCGGTGTTCACCGGCTGCCGCTCCCTCGAGGACCGCCTGCTCAGCAGCGCCGAGCCGGCCTGATCCCGGCCCGCGGCAAGCGCGTCGGCCGACGGGAACGAGCAGGATCCCGGCGGGACCCGCCCGCCGGGATCCTGCTCGCCGCCTGACCGTTCGGCCGGGTGCGGCTAGCGGTGCGCGGCCAGGGCCTCGCGCGCGGTCGCCACGTCCGGCGCGATCGCGACGCGCCGCTGCAGACCCGCCACCTCCGACACCCGGCGGACGAAGCCGCGCGGCGGCAGCACCACCCACATCGGCACGCCCAGTTCGCTCGCCCGCAGCTGCGACCGCGTGATCACGCTGAGCCCGTTGGAGTCGCAGAACGTGCAGCCGGACAGATCGAGGATCAGGGCCGGTGCCCCGGAGTCGAGGAGTTCCATGGCCTGGGCGAGGATCGCCTCGCCGTTGGCCAGATCGACCTCGGCCGGGAACGTGAGCGTCCCGCAGGTCTCCGTGCTCTCCACCCGTGCTGCTCCGAGATCCATCGCTCGCCCCAAGGCCGGTTTCCTCATCTGGATGACAACGGGGGGTGCTTCACTGCGACTGTAAGCCCCGAAGCTGGACGGAACCTGAAAGAAAGGGTCAAGTCTGGGACGTCCCTCTCTGGGCGTTTCTCGATCGCCCGCCCCGCCCTCGCCTGACGGCCTCGTTGGGACAAACCTCTATATTTCCCCCAGCGGTCTGCTAGAACCGGGGATGTGGGAGTGAGTGCTGACCCAGTGGTCATCGACGGCGGCGATCGTTCCTGCGTGCGTCTCCTGCTGGAGTTGCGCGGCCACCTCGCCGGCCTGGCCCCCGGCACCGTCGTCCACCTGATGGCCACCGACCCGGCGGCCCCCATCGACCTTCCCGCCTGGTGCCATCTGACCGGCCACACCTACCTCGGCCCCGTCGAGGGGGCTCCGACCTCCACCTATGCCCTCCAGGTGACCGCCGATCCCCGCCTCACCGCTCCCGAGTCCCCCTGGCGGCCCGGCTGACTCACGCCGAGGCGTCGCGGACGGCATCGGCCATCGCCGTGTCGCCCTCGGCCCGGTAGCCCTCGACCACGCCGGCGCGGTCGGCCTCCGGGCGGTTCTGGCTCATCTTCGCCTTCGCCTCGATCCGGGTGATGAGCAGTTCGACGCCCACGATCGCGCGCACCTGCCCGGCGATGAACCCGGGCGGCGCGTCGTCCACCGACCACGGGTCGGCGCGGCCCTCCTCGTGCCGGCCGGTCAGGCGGCGCACCAGCGATTCGACCCACGCCGGATCGTCGTGCACGACGAGGCGGCCGTAGACATGCGCGGTGAGGTAGTTCCACGTCGGCACCGCACGGCCATGCTCACGCTTGGACGGATACCACGACGGCGACACGTACGCGTCGGGCCCGTGCACGATGAACAGCGACTCCCCGGCGGCGGGCTCGCGCCACTGGTCGTTGTTGCGGGCGACATGGGCCAGTAGTGCGCCGTGCTCGCCCGCCGCCGGGTCGTACAGGACGGGCAGGAACGTCGCGACGAGCCCGCGCGGCGTGCTGGTCACCAGGTCGGCCGCGTCGCAGCCGGCCAGCACCTCTCCGACCTCGGTGTCGCTTGCTGAGAAATGCGCCGGTACGTACATGTCCCGTGACGTTACCCGAGGGGGTTGTCGGACCCCCGTGCGAAGCTGGACGGGTGAGCACCGAGGAGGAGCGGGACGGAGTCCGGCTGACGAACCTGGACCAGCCCCTGTTCGAGGGGGCGGACGCGACGAAGCGGGACCTGGCCGACTACCTGGACGCCGTCGCCGGGCGCCTCGTCCCGCAACTCGCCGGGCGCCCGCTGTCGGTCGTCCGCGTGCTGCGCGGCCAGAAACCGTTCATGCAGAAGAATCTGCCGAAGTACGCCCCGTCGTGGGTGCGGACGGTGAAGGTGTGGGCGGAGACGTCCCGGCGCGAGGTGGCGTACGCGCTGTGCGACGACCGCCGCACGCTGCTGTGGTTCGCCAACCAGCGCGCCGTCGAGTACCACCCCCCGCTCTTTCGCGCGGACGCGCCCGACCGGCCCACCCACCTGGTCATCGACATCGACCCGCCGGGCCCGGACGCGTTCGGGGCCGCCGTCCGTGCCGCCCATCTCGTCCGGCAGGCGCTGCACGACTCGGGCCTGCGGGGCGCGGTCAAGACCAGCGGCGCCAAGGGCGTGCACGTGTTCGTGCCGCTGGACGGCCGGACGCCCGCCGAGGACGTCGCCGCCGCCACCCGCGCCCTGGGCGCGCGCGCCGAGCGGCTCGACCCCGCCCTCGCGACGACGGCGTTCATCCGGGAGGACCGGGGAGGCAGGGTGTTCCTCGACTCGACCCGCGCGGGCGGCGCGACCGTCGCCGCCGCCTACAGCCCGCGGATCCGCCCCGGCACGCCCGTCTCGTTCCCCGTCCCGTGGAACGATCTCGACGCCGTCGCCCCGGCCGACTTCACGATCAGGACCGCCCTCGGCCTCCTCGGCGGCCGTGACCCGTGGGCGGAGCTCATGCCGGAACCGCAGGCCCTGCCCGCCGGCCTGATCGAGCAGGGCCACACGATTCCGGTCGCGCGGGTCCAGGCCATGCACGAGGGCAGACGCCGGGCCCGGGCCCGCCGCGAAACCGGCTGACGCCCGTTGGAGATGAACGGCTCGACCGGACGCGGAATCGGCCGGGTGCCACGCCGATGAGTTTCCGGGACGCGCGTGGTCTGCATGGGGGAAGCGACCAACAACGGGAGGTACCAATGGCCGGCGAGGGTTTCATCACCTGTCTGTGGTTCGACGGCCAGGCCGAGGAGGCCGCGAACCACTACGTCTCCATCTTCAAGGACGCCGGGATCAGCGGCGTCCACCGCGTGAACGACGCCGGTCCCGGCAAGCCCGGCACGGTCATGACCGTCGAGTTCGAGCTCAACGGCCAGAGGTTCGTCGGGCTGAACGGCGGCCCGGAGTTCACCTTCAACGAGGCCATCTCGTTCCAGATCCCCTGCGCGGACCAGGACGAGGTCGACTACTACTGGACCCGGCTCACCGAGGACGGCGGCCAGGAGTCCGAGTGCGGCTGGCTCAAGGACAAGTTCGGCGTGTCCTGGCAGGTCGTCCCGACCGTGCTGTTCGAGCTGATCGGCGACCCCGACCCGCAGAAGGCGGCGCGCGCCACCAAGGCGATGCTGTCCATGCGCAAGCTCGACATCGCCGAGCTGCGCCGGGCCCACGCGGGGAAGTGACCGGCGCGGGGCGGCTCGGCGGCCGGCCGTGCCGCCCCCGGGCCGGTCTTCCGCGTCCCGGCGGATGTCAGGCGCTCAACGTGCCGGTGCCGAGCAGCCCGAACAGGAGCAGCCCGACGAGGAGGCGGTACACCACGAAGGACGTGAAGCTGTGCCGCGCGACGAACCGCAGCAGCCAGGCGATGGAGGCGTAGGCGACGGCGAACGACACGGCGGTGCCGACGGCCAGCGGGACCGCGCCGGCCCCCGACCCGAGCGCGGTGGGCAGCTCGTAGACGCCGGCGCCGGTCAGCGCGGGGATGCCGAGGAAGAACGCCAGCCGGGTCGCGGCGACGCGGTCGAGGCCGAGCATCAGCCCGACCGACATCGTCGCCCCGGACCGGGAGAAGCCGGGGAACAGCATCGCGAGGATCTGCGACGACCCGATCAGCATCGCGTCGGTGAGGGACGTGTCGTCCTCGCCGCGCTTGTGCCGGCCGAGCCGGTCGGCGAGCCACATCACGACGCTCCCGCCGATCAGCGACCCGGCGACCACCCACAGCGAGGCCAGTGGGCCCTCGATGAGGTCCTTGGCCGCGACCCCGACGACCACGACGGGGACGGTGGCGAAGATGACCCACCAGCCGAACTTGTAGTCGTGGTGGTACCGCTCGGCAGGGTCGGTGATCCCGCGCCCCCACGCGGTGACGATCCGGATGATGTCCCGGTAGAAGTACACCAGCACGGCCGCGATCGCGCCGACCTGGATCACGGCGGTGAACCCGACGACGGACTCGTCGTCCACCGGGATGCCCATCAGGCCCTCGGTGATCTTCAGATGCCCGGTCGAGGACACCGGGAGGAACTCGGTCAGGCCCTCCACGATCCCGAGCACGACGGCCTGCCCGACATTGATCACGCTCACCGACCCGATTCCTCTCCACCGCCCGGACCCGGTGTGCGCGAGTCCATCGTGAGACTACTGCCGCCGGCCGGCGCGGCCCATGAGAAGGCGGCGACTTCACCCATCATTAACCGAAAGGTCAGCGTCCGGCCGGTGAGCCGGGGCCGCCGACCATCGGGGTGGCGCGCACCCCGAAATGCAGGTACCGCTCGCCGGTCGGGAGCCCGTAGAAGGTCACGGCCATCCAGGAGCCGGTGTCGGGGTCCTGGACGGCGAACAGGTCCTCCTCGACCGGCACCAGCGGGTACTCCCGGACCGTGTCGGGCACCATGCCGGCCAGCGGGCCGGTCACCGTCATCCGCAGGACGGGACCGTCCTCGCCGCGGAGCACCTCCAGCCGGGTACTGGCCCGCTCGTAGGTGCCCAGGTGCCGGTCGGCGTCCACGCGGACGGGTTCGGCGGGCGGCGCCAGCGGCGGCGGCATCGTGAGCCCGGCGAGTTCGGCGAAGATCTCCCGGAAGAGGTCCTGGTACAGCTCGTCGGTGTCGCCGCCGTTGGTGAGCAGCGCGACCGCGAGGCCCTCGTCCGGCAGCACCCGCAGGTAGGCGTGCTGCCCGATCGTCGAGCCGTCGTGGCCGATGAGGCGGCGTCCGTCCCAGGTCAGCCGGAACCAGCCGAGGCCCCACGAGTCGCCGAGCGTGCGGGTGTCGGGCAGCTCGGCCTCCCTGGCGGTCATCGCGGCGGCGGACGCCTCGCTCAGCAGCCGCGTCCCGTCGGGCGCGAGACCGCCGGTCAGGTGCATGCGCGTGAAGCCGAGCACGTCCGCGACGGTCGAGCCGATCAGCCCGGCGGGCCCGGCCGAGCGCGGCAGCTGCCACACCGATGCCCTGGACGGCTCTTCGCCCGCCGGGGTCACGTGCCCGACGGCGGCGCGGTGCAGCAGCGCCTCCTCGGGCAGCGTGATCGTGTGCCGCAGCCCGAGCGGGGCGACGAGCCGCTCGCGCAGCGCCGCGTCCCAGGTGCCGCCGGTCAGCCGCTCGATGACCCGTCCGGCCAGCGAGAACCCGGCGTTGCAGTACGACCAGGTGGCGCCCATCGGGTGGTTCTGCGCGACCTCGGCGAGGACGGTCAGGTACTTCTCCAGGCAGTCGTCGCCGCGCCCGGTGTCGGTGAACACGTCGCCGTCGATGCCGCTGGTGTGCGTCAGCAGATGCCGCATCGTCACATGCTTGGTGGTCTCCGGATCGGCCAGCCGCAGCTCGGGCAGCACCTCGACGACGGGCGCGTCGAGGCTGAGGACGCCCGCGTCCACGAACTGCATCACGAGGGTCGCCGTCCACACCTTGGTGATCGATCCGAGCTGGAACACCGAGTCGGTCGTCGTCTCGACGCCGGTGTCCTTGTTCAGGACCCCGTACGCGGCCTCGACCAGCTCGTCCGCACCGCCGGGACGCAGCCGCAGGATGCCGAGCGCGGCGCCGGGCACGCGGCGGCGGGCGGCCAGCACGGCGAGCCGGCGCCGCCAGTGGCCCGCGTCGGCGGGCGGGCGGCGGGGCCGGTCCGGGACGGCGCGGGAGGTCAGATCGTCAATGCGCGGGCGCCGTGTCATCGGCTGCTCCTCTTCCGGGTGGGGGGACGACGGCGGATGCGGCTCGCCGCAGCACTCGCCGGTCGCATCTTCCTTTCCACACGGTCAGCTCTTCGTCCCCCGCTCGCAACCCCTGATCCACCCCGTTCCATCGAATGTGTGAACGAGGAAGGGGGTGGGTCAGGACGCCGGGGGCTCGCGCCGCAGGAGGTAGGTGTCCATGATCCACCCCTTGCGGGCGCGGGCCTCGGCGCGGACGGCGCGGATCTCGTCCGCGACCTCCCGCACCGGCCCGGAGATGAGGATCTCGTCGGGTGTGCCGAGGTAGGCGCCCCAGTAGATGTGGAAGTCGTCGCCCGCGCCGGCGAAGGAGCAGTGCGCGTCCAGCATGACGAGGACGTCGTCGGCGGTGGCGCCCTCGGCGGCGAGGCGGCGTCCCGTCGTCAGGTGGACGGGACGCCCCACCCGGGTCAGCCCGACGCGGTGCCGGGCGGTCAGCGCGGAGACGCTGCTGATGCCGGGGATGACCTCGTACTCGAACTCGGCGTCGACCTCGTCCAGCGCGGCGAGGGTGCTGTCGTAGATCCCGGGGTCGCCCCAGACGAGGAGCGCGCCGGTCTGCCCGTCGTCCAGCTCGCCGGTGACGAACGACTCGTAGATGTGCGCGCGCCGGGACCGCCAGTCCTCGACGGCGGCGGTGTAGGCGGCGGCGGTGCGGTCGCGTTCGGGGTCGGTGGCCTCGACGATCCGGTACGGGGGGCGGCCGTGCGCGGTGATGAGGTCGTGCCGCAGCCGGGCGAGATCCTGTTTGGCCTCACCCTTGTCGACCAGGAGGAACACGTCGGCGGCGGCGATGGCCTTGGCCGCCTGGAACGTCAGGTGGTCGGGGTCGCCCGCGCCGATGCCGATGATCGAAAGCCGCTTCACCCGGCCAAGTGTGCCAGCTATAGACTTACCGCCGCATTTCCCCCGGAACGGGCCGAAGGAGGCCAGTGGACGCGCGCGTCATCACCGTCGTGGGCATCGGCGCCGACGGATGGGACGGGCTCGCCGAGGCGTCCCGGGCGGCGCTGCGCGAGGCCGGCGTGCTGCTCGGCGGCCGCCGCCAACTCGACCTGGTGCCCGGCGGGACGGCCGAGCGGGTCGCCTGGCCGTCGCCGCTCCTCCCGGCGCTTCCCGGGCTGATCGAGCGCCACGGGGGGCGCGGGCTCGCCGTCCTGGCCAGCGGCGACCCCATGTTCTACGGGATCGGCTCCACGCTCGCGGACCTGGTCGGCGCGCGGCGCCTGCGGGTGCTGCCGCATCCGTCGTCGGTGTCGCTGGCGTGCGCCCGGCTCGGCTGGCCACTGGAGCGGGTGGACGTCGTCAGCCTCGTCGGCCGCCCGGCGCAGACGCTGAACGCCGCCGTCGCGCCGGGCCGGCGCGTGCTCGTCCTCGGCGCGGGACGCGAGGCCCCGGCGGTCGTCGCGGCGCTGCTCACCGGACGCGGATTCGGCCCCAGCCGGATGACCGTCCTGTGCGACCTCGGCGCGGCGGGCGAGACGGCGGCGCACGGCGTCGCGTCCCACTGGACGGACCCGGCCGCCTCGCCGCTCGCCGTCGTCGCCGTCGAATGCGTGCCCGGCCCGGACGCGGCGCCCCTGCCCCGCGCCGCCGGCCTGCCCGACGGGATGTACGAGCACGACGGGCAGCTCACCAAGAGCGAGATCCGGGCGGTGACGCTGTCGCGGCTCGGGCCGCTGCCGGGGGAACTGCTGTGGGACGTCGGCGCCGGGTCCGGCAGCATCGCGATCGAGTGGGCGCGGGCGCATCGGTCCTGCGCGGCGATCGCGGTCGAGAGCCGGCCCGACCGGGCCGGCCGGATCGGCCGCAACGCGGGGGCGCTCGGTGTGCCGGGCGTCCGGGTGGTGGAAGGCCGCGCGCCCGGCGCGCTGGACGGCCTCCCGGCCCCCGACGCCGTCTTCGTCGGCGGCGGCCTCACCGTCCCCGGCCTGCTGGAGCGCTGCTGGGACGCCCTCAAGCCGGGCGGGCGGCTCGTCGCCAACGCCGTCACCCTCGAATCGGAGGCGGCGGTGACGCGGTTCCGCCGGACCCACGGCGGTGAGCTGGTCCGCGTCCATGTCGAACGCGCCGCGCCGCTGGGCGGGTTCACCGGCTGGCGTCCCGCGATGCCCGTCACCCTCTGGACGACACGGAAGGACACCCCATGACGGTGTACTTCGTCGGGGCGGGTCCCGGCGCCGCCGACCTCATCACCGTGCGCGGCCTGCGGGTGCTGGAGTCGGCGCCCGTGTGCCTGTACGCGGGGTCGCTGGTGCCGCGCGAGCTGCTCGACGCGTGCCCGCCCGGCGCCCGGCTCGCCGACACCGCGGACATGACCCTGGACGAGATCGTCGCCGAGCTCGTCGCCGCCCACCGGGACGGGCTGGACGTGGCCCGCCTCCATTCCGGCGACCCGTCGGTGTTCAGCGCGGTCGCCGAGCAGATGCGCCGCCTCGACGCGGCCGGGGTGCCGTACGAGGTGGTCCCCGGTGTTCCGGCGTTCGCGGCGGCGGCGGCCTCGCTCGGCCGGGAGCTGACCGTCCCCGGCGTCGGCCAGACCGTGATCCTGACCCGCACGGCCGTGCGCGCGACCCCGATGCCGGACGGCGAGGACCTCGCCACCCTCGGCGCGAGCGGCGCCACGATGGTGCTGCACCTGGCCGTCCAGCGCATCGGCGAGGTGGTGGCCGGGCTGCTGCCCCGCTACGGCGCCGACTGCCCGGTCGCGGTCGTCGCCCGCGCCAGCCGCCCGGACGAGCTCATCCTGCGCGGCACCCTCGCCGACATCGCCGGCCTCGTGCGCGACGCCGGCGTCAGGCGCACGGCGGTGATCGTCGTCGGCCGCGTCCTGACGGCGTCGGCGTTCCCCGACAGCCACCTCTACAGCGCCGAGCGGGACCGGGCGTGCGGCGCGTCCTGATCCTCGGCGGCACCGCCGAGGCCCGCGCCCTCGCCGCCCGGCTGACGGGCGTGCACGTCGTCTCGTCCCTCGCCGGACGCGTCACCGACCCGCGGCTGCCCGCCGGAGCGGTGCGCATCGGCGGCTTCGGCGGCCCGGAAGGGCTCGCGGCCTGGCTCCGCGAGCACCGCATCGACCGTCTCGTGGACGCCACGCACCCGTTCGCCGAACGGATGAGCGCCTCGGCCGCGCGGGCGTCGGAGCTGACCGGCGTGCCGCTGCTCGCGCTGCGCCGCCCCGGCTGGGACGCGGAGGACGGCGACGACTGGCGGCGCGTCCCGTCCCTGCCCGCGGCCGCCGCCGCGCCGCCCGCCGGTGCCCGCGTGTTCCTCACCACCGGCCGCCGCAGCATCCCGGTGTTCGCCGCCCGCGCCGACGCCTGGTTCCTCGCCCGCTCGGTCGACCCGCCGGAGCCGCCCGTCCCGGCCAACGTGGAGGTGCTGCTCGCACGCGGCCCCTACACCGTGGACGGTGAACGCGCGCTGATCCGGGAGCACCGCCTGACCGTGCTGGTCACCAAGGACAGCGGCGGCGCCATGACCCGCGCGAAGCTCACCGCCGCCCGCGACGCGGGCCTCCCGGTCATCATGGTGGACCGCCCCCCTCTCCCCGGCGGGGTCAGGGCGACGGACGATGTCGCGGCCGCCGCCGCCTGGGCTCAGGGGTAGCGGCGCGGCGTGTAGACCACGCCCCGGTCGGTGACGCGCGTGGTGGACGATCCGACGATGAGCAGGCAGCGCATGTCGACCCGCTCGGGGTCCAGCTTCCCGAGCGTCGTCACCGTCACGCTCTCCTCCGGCCCGCCGACGTCGCGCCCGATGACGACCGGCGTCTCGGGGGAGCGGTGCTCCAGCAGCAGGTCGCGCGCCGCCGGGAGCTGGTGCCTGCGCCGGCTCGACGACGGGTTGTAGAGGGCGATCACGAGATCGGCCTCGGCCGCGGCGGTGAGCCGCCGCGCGATCACCTCCCACGGCTTCAGGATGTCCGACAGCGACAGGACGCAGAAGTCGTGCCCGAGCGGCGCGCCCGCCCGCGCCGCGACGGCCTGCGCGGCGGTCAGCCCCGGCACGACCCGCACGGGCACGTCCGCGAACTCCTCCTCCGCCGCCGCCACCTCCAGCACGGCCGCCGCCATCGCGAACACCCCCGGATCGCCGGACGATACGACTGCGACCCGCGCCCCGTCCCGCGCGAGCGCCAGCGCGTCGCGGGCCCGGTCGGCCTCCACCCGGTTGCCGGACGCGTGCCGCCGCTGCCTCGGATTCGGCGGCACCCGGTCCAGGTAGGGGCCGTAGCCGACGAGATCGGTCGCGGACGCGAGCGCGTCCTGCGCCTCCGGGGTGAGCCACGGCCGCCCCGCCGGCCCGAGCCCGACCACCCACACCCCGCCGGAACCGGCCGGCCGCGCCGGGGCGGGAGCCTCGAACGACCGCTCCGCCGGGCTCGTCAGCAGCGCGAGCGACATGTACGGGACGTCCGCCGGATCGACGTCGGCGAGCGGCACGACACGCTCCCGGTCGGTCGCGGCCCGCTCCACATACCAGGCGTCACCGAGCCGTCCCGCGGCCTCGAACGCCGCCCTGACCTTGGGGAACGTCCGGCCCAGCTTGAGGACGGCCGCCGAGTCCGCGGCGCGGAGCCGCCCCGCCAGCTCCTCGCCCGGCAGCGTCCCGGGCAGGACGGTCAGCGTCTCCTCCCGCTCCACCAGCGGACGCCCGGCCGCCGCCGATGCCGCGCTCACCGACGTGACACCGGGCACCACCTCGGTCGGGTAGTGCGGCGAGAGCCGCTTGTGCAGGTGCATGTAGGACCCGTAGAACAGCGGATCGCCCTCGCTCAGCACCACGACCGTCCGCCCGGCGTCCAGATGCGCGGCGAGGCGGGCGGCGCAGTCGGCGTAGAACTCCTCCAGCGCCCCCTGGTACCCGCCCGGATGGCCGGTCGTCTCGGTCGTCACCGGGTAGACGAGCTGCTCCTCGATCCGGCCGTCCCGCAGGTACGGCTCGGCCACCGACCGGGCGATGCTGCGCCCGTGCCGCGCGCAGTGGAAGGCGACCACGTCGGCCGTCTCGATCAGCCGCGCCGCCTTCACCGTGACCAGTTCCGGGTCGCCGGGCCCGACGCCCACGCCGAACAGCCGTCCCGTCATCACTCCGCCTCGCTCGCGATGGCGTTGACCGCCGCCGCCGTCATCGCGCTGCCGCCGCGCCGCCCGCGCACCACCAGATGGTCCAGGCCGCTCGCGGCGAGCGCCTCCTTGGACTCGGCCGCGCCGATGAACCCGACCGGGATCCCGAGGACCGCGGCCGGGCGTCCCGCGCCCGCCTCCACCAGCTCCAGCAGCCGGAACAGCGCCGTCGGCGCGTTGCCGACCGCGACGACCGCGCCGTCCAGCCGGCCGCGCCACAGCTCCAGCGCGGCGGCGCTCCGCGTGGTGCCGAGCCGCGCCGCCAGCCCGGGCACCTCCGGCTCGCCGAGCGTGCACACGATCTCGTTGCCGGCGGGCAGCCGGGCCCGGGTGATGCCGGACGCGACCATCCGCGCGTCGCACAGGACCGGCGCGCCGGCGAGCAGCGCCGCCCGCGCCCGCTCCACCACGCCCGGCGACCACACCAGGTCCTGGACGAGGTCGGTCATGCCGCAGGCGTGGATCATCCGCACCGCCACCCGCGCCACGTCGTCCGGCAGGCCGGCCAGGTCGGCCTCCGCGCGGATGGTCGCGAACGACCGCCGGTAGATCTCCGCGCCGTCGCGGACGTAGTCGATCATTCCTGTCCTTCCCCTGGCATCTTCAGCACGACCGGGCCGCGGGGCGTCCCGCAGCGCCGCTCGCAGCCCACCCAGTGGACGGGGACCGCGGGGGCGCGCTCCAGGCCGGCCACCCAGCGCCGCGCCTCGCCCTGCACGTCCCCCCGCGACTTCGCGCACCCGGGGCCGCCCGTGCAGGCCGTCACCCCGACCCACGGCGAGGCGGCGCCCGCCGCGAACCCCGCCGCTTCGAGCCGGGCGGCGATCCGCTCCGCCTCGTCCCGGCGCAGGTCGCGCAGCACGACACTCCGCCAGGGCGTCACGCGCACCTCGTCCGCGACCTCCGCGAGCGCTTCGGCCCCCGTCCCCGCCAGCCGTCCGAGCGGCGGCACGACCTCCAGCGCGACCAGCCCGTCCCGCTGCCCGACGATCCCGGCGTGCGGGACGGGAGGGGCGTGGGTGCCCGGCGCGCCGGTGAGCGTCCCGCCCAGCCGTTCGGCGACGAGCCGCGCGCCGCCCGGTACCTCCGCCAGCCGCCACGCGTCCCCGCGGACCGCGAGGAAGGCGTCGGCCGCCGCGAGCAGCAGGGCGACCGCGGGCACGCCGTCACCGGGCACGCCGTCACCGGGCACCAGGAGCGTCCCGGCGAGGAGGAGACCGGCCGGGGTGCAGGTCAGGTCGGCGTCCAGCGCGGTCATGTCGCCGGTGCCGTCGTCCAGCGCGAACAGGAAGCGGCCGGACAGGGCGGCCAGCCGGGGGTGCGCGCACAGCGCCCGGTCCAGGGCCGTGACCAGCGGATCGGTCGCCAGGACGCCGCGCGTGCCGCGCCCGCCCAGCGGGGAGGCGACGATGTTGCGCACCCGTTCGTGGGACGGCGACGGCAGCAGGCCCGCCGCCTCCAGCCGTCCGGCGAGCGCGGCCGGGTCGCGGACGCCGCGCAGTTGCAGGTTGCCGCGGGACGTGAGCTCGATCACGTCGAGTCCCAGTTCGCGGGCGGCGCCGCCGAGCGTGCGGAGCTGCGCGGCGGACACCGCGCCGCCCGGGACGCGGACGCGCGCCAGCGGCCCGTCGGCGGCGTCGTGGGTCCGCAGCATCCCCGGGCACGCGTCGGGGCGGGCTCTGGCATTGGGCGCGGGGATATTCGGCAGGGGGGCATCCGGCACGCGGGCATTCGGCACGGGGAGGATGTTAACCACACTTTGCGGGCGCGCCGCGCTGCCGTACTCTTCTCCCAGACGATGGCAAAGGGAGGAAGCCGGTGCGAATCCGGCGCGGTCCCGCCACTGTGACCGGGGAGCGAACCCCGCTTGAGGCCACTGTCCACGCGGACGGGAAGGCCGGGGCGAGCGTCGATCCGGGAGCCAGGAGACTCCTGCCGTCGCGACACCCGCGACCGGGGCGAGGACCCCAGGGGGAGGAACGGCCGTGTCCGCTGGCACCGTCCTGTTGCTGTCGACGTCCGACACCGATCTGCTGAGCGCCCGCGCGTCCGGCGCCGCCTACCGGCTCGGCAACCCCGCGCGCCTCCGCGTGGACGACCTTCCCGCCCTGGTGGAGGGCACCGACCTCGTCGTGGTGCGGCTGCTCGGCGGCCGGCGCGCCTGGCAGGACGGCCTCGACGCGCTGCTCGCGGGGCCCCGCCCGGTGGTCGTCCTCGGCGGCGAGCAGGCCCCCGACGCCGAACTGATGGAACTGTCCCGTCTCAGGGGCGGCGTGAGCGGCGGTGTCTGCGCCGACGCGCACGCCTACCTCGCGCACGGCGGGCCCGCCAACCTGGCCGAGCTGCACGCGTTCCTGTCCGACACCGTGCTGCTGACCGGATACGGCTTCGCGCCCCCCGCCCCCACGCCGACGTGGGGACGGCTCGACCGCGCGGCCCGCACCACCGAGGGCCCGGTCATCGGCGTCCTGTACTACCGCGCCCACCACATGGCCGGGAACACCGCGTTCGTGGAGACGCTGTGCACCGCCATCGAGGACGCGGGCGGGCGGGCGATGCCGGTGTTCTGCTCGTCGCTGCGCACCGCCGAGCCCGCGCTGCTGGACACGCTCCGCGCGGCGGACGCGCTGGTCGTGACCGTGCTCGCGGCGGGCGGTTCGCGCCCCGCGACGGCCGGGGCGGGCGGCGACGACGAGGCGTGGGACGTGGGCGCCCTCGCCGCGCTGGACGTCCCGATCCTGCAGGGCCTCTGCCTCACCACGAGCCGTGCCGACTGGGACGCGAGCGACGACGGCCTGTCCCCGCTGGACGCCGCGTCGCAGGTCGCCATCCCCGAGTTCGACGGGCGCATCATCACCGTCCCGTTCTCCTTCAAGGAGATCGACGAGGACGGCCTCACCGTCTACCGCGCCGACCCCGAGCGGGCCGCCCGCGTCGCCGGGATCGCCGTCCGGCACGGCCGCCTCCGCCACACCCCGCCCGCCGGGCGCCGCATCGTCGTGATGCTGTCGGCGTATCCGACGAAGCACTCGCGCGTCGGCAACGCCGTCGGCCTCGACACCCCGGCGAGCACCGTCCGGCTGCTGGCCCGCCTCGGCGACGCCGGCTACGACCTCGGCGAAGGCTTCCCCGGCGTCCGCGACCGGGACGGCGACGCGCTCATCCACGCGCTCATCGCGGCCGGCGGCCAGGACGAGGACTGGCTCACCGAGGAGCAGCTCGCGGGCAACCCCGTGCGCATCTCGGCCGCGTCCTACGAACGCTGGTACCGCACCCTCCCGGGCGGCCTGCGGGAGGGGATGGAACGGCACTGGGGCCCGCCCCCCGGCGAGCTGTTCGTCCAGGACGGCGACATCGTCCTCGCCGCCCTGCGCGCCGGGAACGTCGTCGTGATGGTGCAGCCGCCACGCGGCTTCGGGCAGAACCCCATCGCGATCTACCACGACCCCGACCTGCCGCCCAGCCACCACTACCTGGCCGCCTACCGCTGGCTGTCGGAGGAGTTCGGCGCGCACGCCATCGTGCACGTCGGCAAGCACGGCAACCTGGAGTGGCTGCCCGGCAAGGCGGCCGGCATGTCGGCGTCGTGCGGCACCGACGCGGCCCTCGGCGACGTCCCGCTGATCTACCCGTTCCTCGTCAACGACCCGGGGGAGGGGACGCAGGCCAAGCGCCGCGCGCACGCCGTCCTCGTGGACCACATGGTCCCGCCGATGGCCCGCGCCGAGACCTACGGCGACATCGCCCGCCTCGAACAGCTCCTCGACGAGCACGCCACGATCGCCGCGATGGACCCGGCGAAGCTCCCGGCGATCCGCGCGCAGATCTGGACGCTGATCCAGGCCGCGAAGCTCGACTACGACCTCGGCCTGGACGACCGCCCGCACGACACCGAGTTCGACGACTTCCTGCTGCACGTGGACGGCTGGCTGTGCGAGGTGAAGGACGCGCAGATCCGCGACGGCCTCCACGTCCTCGGCCTGGCCCCGGAGGGGGACACCCGCGTCGACCTGGTGCTGGCCATGCTCCGCGCCCGGCAGATGTGGTCGGGCCGCGAGACCCTCCCCGGCCTGCGCGAGGCACTGGGGCTCAGCGAGGACGGCGGCGCGGCCCTCGCCGACGTCGACGCCGCCGAGACCACCGCCCGCGAACTCGTCCAGGCCATGGAGGACGCCGCCTGGTCCGCGGACGCGGCCGAAGAGGCCGCCCGGCGGGTCCCGGCCGAGCGCCGCGAGCCCGTGCGGCGCGTCCTGGAGTTCGCCGCCACCGAGATGGTCCCGCGCCTGGCCCGCACGTCCGACGAACTCGACCACGTCCTGCACGCCCTGGACGGCGGCTACATCCCGGCGGGCCCGAGCGGGTCGCCGCTGCGCGGCCTGGTCAACGTCCTGCCGACCGGCCGCAACTTCTACTCGGTGGACCCGCGCGCCGTCCCCAGCCGCCTCGCCTGGGAGACCGGGCAGGCGATGGCCGGCTCGCTGCTGGAGCGCTACCGCGCCGACCACGGCGAATGGCCGCGCTCGGTCGGCCTGTCGGTGTGGGGGACGAGCGCCATGCGCACCGCCGGAGACGACGTCGCCGAGGTGCTGGCGCTGCTCGGCGTCCGCCCGGCATGGGACGAGGCGTCCCGCCGCGTCACCGAACTCGAACCGATCCCGCTCGCCGAGCTGGGCCGGCCGCGCATCGATGTGACGGTCCGCATCAGCGGCTTCTTCCGCGACGCGTTCCCGCACGTCGTCGCGATGCTGGACGACGCCGTCCGGCTCGTCGCGGGCCTGGACGAGCCGGACGCCGACAACCACGTCCGCGCCCACGTGCGGGCCGACACCGGGCGCCACGGCGACGAGCGGCGCGCCACCAGGCGGATCTTCGGGTCCCCGCCCGGCGCGTACGGGGCGGGTCTGCTCCCGCTGATCGACAGCCGCAACTGGCGCGACGACGCCGACCTCGCCGAGGTGTACGCGGTGTGGGGCGGCCACGCCTACGGACGCGACCTCGACGGCGTCCCCGCCCGCGACGACATGGAGAACGCCTACCGCCGCATCGCCGTCGCCGCGAAGAACGTCGACACCCGCGAGCACGACATCGCCGACTCCGACGACTACTTCCAGTACCACGGCGGCATGATCGCGACGGTCCGGGCGCTGACCGGCAGGGCCCCGGCGGCCTACGTCGGGGACAGCACCCGCCCGGACGCCGTCCGCACCCGCACCCTCGCGGAGGAGACCGCGCGGATCTTCCGCGCCCGCGTCGTCAACCCCCAGTGGCTGGCCGCGATGCGCCGCCACGGCTACAAGGGGGCGTTCGAGCTGGCCGCGACCGTGGACTACCTGTTCGGCTACGACGCCACCACCGGCGTCATGGCCGACTGGATGTACGACCGGCTCACCGCCGCCTACGTCCTGGACGAGGAGAACCGCCGCTTCATGGCCGAGTCGAACCCGTGGGCGCTGCACGGCATCGCCGAGCGGCTCCTGGAGGCGGCCGGGCGCGGCATGTGGGAGCACCCGGACCCGGAGATCCTCCAGGCCCTCCAGGAGGTCTACCTCAAGACCGAAGGCGACCTGGAGGACGACACGAGCCGCTGAGCCGCCTCCGGATGGCCGGCCCAGTGCAGATGCAGGTAGGACGCGGTGATCCGTTCGTTCCCGAACCCGTCGCCGCCGCCCCGCCACCGGAACAGCGGCTCCGCGCCGCCCTCCAGGACCGTCCGGTGGAACTCGTGGCCCCGGAACCGCTCACCCGCCCGGGTCAGCGGGGACTCCGCCACGGCGACCGCCTCCCGGTATCCGAGCGTCAGCCGCGGCGTCATCCGCGCCCGCCCCGGCACCAGCCCGCACATCTTCCGCCCGTCGAGTTCCTCGCAGAGATAGAGGAGCCCCGCGCATTCGGCGGCGACCGGCCCGCGAAACGCCGTCACCGTGTCGAGCAGCCGCGCGTTCGCGGCCAGCTCGGCGGCGTGCACCTGCGGGAAGCCGCCGCCGATGACGAGCGCGGCCGTCCCGTCCGGTAGCGCCTCGTCCCGCAGCGGATCGAACACCGCCACATCGGCGCCCGCCGCACGCAGCAGCTCCCCGTGTTCGGCGTAGGAAAAGGTGAAGGCCGCCCCGCCCGCCACCGCGACGACCGGGCGCCCGGCCACCGGCACGACCTGATCGGACGGCTCCCACACCGTCCCGGCCGGCGGGGGAGCGGTACCGGCCAGGCGCAGCAGCGCATCGAGATCGCACGAGCGCGCGATCAGCTCGCCGAGCCGCTCCACCGCCCGCACGGCCCGCGCCCCGCGCTCCGCCGCCGGGATCAGCCCGAGATGCCGGGACGGGGTCAGCACGGCGTCGTCCCGCCGGACGGCCCCCAGCACCGGCACGCCCGCCGACTCCAGCGCGCCCCGGCACAGCTCCTCGTGCCGGTCCGACCCGATCCGGTTCAAGATGACGCCGCCGATCCGCACACCCGGCTCGAACGTCGCGAACCCGTGCACGAGCGCCGCCACCGACCGGCTCTGCCGGGCCGCGTCCACGACCAGCACGACCGGCGCGGCGAGCAGCCGCGCGACATGCGCCGTGGACGCGAACCCCGTGTCGTCCCGCCCGTCGAACAGGCCCATCACACCCTCGACCACGGCGACATCGCATCCGGCCGCGCCGTGCCGGAACAGCGGGACGACCCGCTCCTCGCCGGTCAGCCACGGATCGAGGTTGCGTCCCGGCCGGCCCGCCGCGAGCGCGTGGTATCCGGGATCGATGTAGTCGGGGCCGACCTTGTGCGGGGAGACCTTCCCGCCCCGCGCCCGCAGTGCCGCGATCAGCCCCGTCGCGACCGTCGTCTTGCCGCTCCCGGACGCCGGGGCCGCGATCACCAGCCGCGGGATCACCACTCGATGCCCCGCTGCCCCTTCTGCCCGGCGTCCATCGGATGCCGGACCTTGCCCATCTCCGTCACCAGGTCGGCGGCCTCGACCAGCCGGTCCGGTGCGTCCCGCCCGGTGACCACGACGTGCTGCGTCCCCGGGCGGGCGGTCAGCGTCTCGACCACGTCGTCCAGATCCAGCCAGCCCCACTTGATCGGATAGGTGAACTCGTCCAGCACATAGAAACGGTACGTCTCGGCGGCCAGGTCCCGCTTGATCTGCGCCCAGCCCTCCCGCGCGTCCGCCGCGTGGTCCTCCTCGGCGCCGGGCCGCTGGATCCACGACCAGCCCTCGCCCATCTTGTGCCAGGCGACCGTCCCGCCCTCGCCGGTGGCGCCGAGCACCCGCAGCGCCCGCTCCTCGCCGATCCGCCACTTCGCCGACTTCACGAACTGGAACACCCCGACCGGCCAGCCCTGGTTCCACGCCCGCAGCGCCATCCCGAACGCGGCCGTCGACTTGCCCTTCCCGGGGCCGGTGTGGACGATCAGCAGCGGCCGGTTGCGGCGCTGCCGGGTGGTGAGGCCGTCGTCGGGGACGGTGAGGGGCTTGCCCTGGGGCATGTCAGGCCGCCTTCCTGTGCGCGCGCACGATTCCATCGAGATCTCCGAGCGGCACGAGCCGCGCGTCCATCCGGACCGCGAGCCGTCCCGCCAGGCCGAGCCGGACCGGGCCGTCCTCGCAGTCCACGACGATCCCCGCCGTGCCCGCCAGCAGCCCGGCGGCACGGTCCACGTCGCCGTCCGCCGTGGCGCGCCCGTCGGTGACGACCACGAGCAGCGGGCGCCGCGCCGGATCGCGCAGCCGTTCCGCGCGCAGCACCTCGGCGGCCCGGACGAGCCCGGCGGCCAGCGGCGTGCGGCCCCCGGTCGGCAGCGCCCGCAGCCGCGCCGCGCCCGCCTCCACCGACGACGTCGGCGGCAGCACCAGGTCGGCGGTCCGCCCCCGGAAGGTGATCAGGCCGACCTTGTCGCGGCGCTGGTAGGCGTCCAGCAGCAGGCTCAGCACGGCCGTCTTCACCGTCGTCATGCGGCGGCGCGCCGCCATCGAGCCGCTGGCGTCCACCACGAACAGCACCAGGTTGCCTTCGCGTCCCTCCCGGACGGCCTCCCGCAGGTCGTCCGGCCGCAGCACGAGCCCCGCCCCGGACCGTCCGCGCGCCCGCTGCCGGGGAGCGGCGGCCAGCAGCGTCGCCACCACGTGCGGATCACGGACCCGGTCGGCGGGGCGGCGCGCCCCGGTCACCCGTCCCCGCGCCGTCCGGGCGCGCGACCGCCGTCCCGCGGCGCCGTCCCCGACGCCCGGCACCTCCAGCCGCGGCACGGCGTGCGGCGCCGCGGCACCCGCGACCCGCTCGCCGCCCCCGTGCCGTTCGCCGTCCGCCGGGCCCGTCTCGGGCGCCTCGGCCGGTCCCTGACCGCCGTCGCGCGGCGGAGGCGGCGGTCCTTCGCCTCCGCCGCCCCCTCCTTGGTCTCCGCCGCCGTCCGGGGGCGGGTCGTCGTCGGGGGACGAGCCGTCCAGCAGCTCGTCGAGGAGCGACTCGTCCAGGCCGGGCGCGTCGAACGGGTCGCGGCGGCGCCGATGCGGAAGCGCCAGCCGGGCCGCCGCGCGGACGTCGTCCGCCGTCACCTCGTCCCGCCCCTGCCAGGCCGCGTGCGCCAGCGCGGCGTTCGCCGTGACGAGGTCGGCGCGCAGGCCGTCGACCTCGAACCCGGCGCACACCGCCGCGATCTGCTCCAGCCGCTCGTCCGGCAGCCGCTCGTCCGGCAGCCGCACCCGGCCCAGCCGGTCGCGGGCCGCCGCGATCCGGCCGGCGAGCTCGGCCTCGGCGCCGGCCCAGCGCGCGGCGAACGCGGCCGGGTCCGCCTCGAACGCGAGCCGCCGCCGGACGACCTCCGCCCGTTCCCCCGGCTCCCGCGACGCCGCCACCTCCACCGTCAGCCCGAACCGGTCGAGAAGCTGCGGACGCAGCTCGCCCTCCTCCGGGTTCATCGTCCCGACCAGCAGGAACCGGGCCGCGTGCCGGACCGACAGCGACTCGCGCTCGACATGGCAGGTGCCGAGCGCGGCGGCGTCCAGCAGCAGGTCCACCAGGTGGTCGTGCAGCAGGTTCACCTCGTCCACGTACAGCACGCCCCGGTGCGCCGCCGCCAGCAGCCCCGGCTCGAACGCCTTCACCCCCTCGGTCAGCGCCCGCTCCACGTCCAGCGACCCGGTGAGCCGGTCCTCGGACGCGCCGACCGGCAGTTCCACCAGCGCGGACGACCGCGTCGTCGCCGGTCCGCCCGGCTCGTGCGGGCCGTCCGGGCAGGACGGATCCGGCGCCGCCGGGTCGCATGCGAACCGGCAGCCCGGCACGACGTCGATGGCGGGCAACTGGGCCGCCAGCGCCCGCACGATCGTCGACTTCGCGGTGCCCTTCTCGCCCCGCACCAGCACCCCGCCGACCCGCGGCGAGACGGCGTTGAGCAGCAGCGCCAGCTTCAGATCGTCCAGGCCGACGACGGCGCTGAACGGATAGGGGGCGTTCAAAGAACTACCTTCCGGTTGACGTGGGCGACCCGCCAGCCGTCCCGGGCGGCGGCGAGTCCGGTGGTGGACAGCGGCGCGAGATCGACGCGGTCCGCGGCGGTGATGTCCAGGCCGAGGGCGTGGCAGAGCGCGGCGCGGATGACTCCGGCGTCGCAGACGGCGACCCCGGACGGCCGTCCGCCCAGCCAGGCGGCGACCCGCGCCGCGAGGGCATGCCGCGACTCGCCGCCGTGGGGCGCCGCGTCCGGATCCGACAGCCACCCGGCCAGCTCGCCCGGTTCGATCTCCGCGTACCGGACGCCCTCCCACCGGCCGTGATCGGCCTCGGCGAGCGCCGCGACCGGCCGGGCGGTGAGCCCCAGCGCGGCGCAGGTCTGCCGGGCGGCGCGGGCCGGTGACGTCCACGCCGCACCGTCCGGCAGCGTCCCGGCCAGCGTCCGCGCCCTGGCCAGCCCGGCCGCGTCGGCGTCGTCATCGGCGGGGAAGCGGGCCTCCCGCATCGCCGGCGACGTCGCGTGCCGGACGAACAGCACCCCGTTCAGGCCGGCCCGCTCATGCCGGCCCGCTCATGCCGCCACCGTGGGACGCTCCGGCCGGGCCGCGCGGTCGCACGCCCACCCGAACAGCGTGCCGAACGACGCCCAGAACACCAGCTGCGTCCCGAGCGAGGTCAGGCGGAACTGCCACAGCAGCGTGGCGGGGAACCCGTCCGGCACCTCGTCCACCGGGGGCAGCAGCAGCGACGCCACCACCACCGGGACGACGAACGCGAGGACGGCCGCGGGCCAGCGCGCCCACGGCCCGCCGGGCACGCTCCGCGCCGTGGTCACCGCGACCGCGACCGAGAGCAGCCCGACGATGATCATCCCCAGGTACAGCAGCGTCCGGCTGCCGACCGTCTCGGGATCGCCCACCGCCGGCGGGTTCGCCGGATACTTCAGGAACGGGACGACGATGACCGCGGCGAAGCCGATCCCGGCGGCGGCGAGCGCGAGCGCGCCGTCCGACCGCGGACCGACCCGGCCGCGCAGTCCCGCGTAGACGAGCGCGAACACGCCGCCGACGGCGAGCCCGTAGAGCCCGGTGGCGAGGAAGAGCCCGGCCTTCTGCGTGCCGCGGCTCACCTCTTCGCCGTGCTCATGCTCACCGTGCGCGTGTTCGCCGTGCTCATGCTCACCGTGCGCGTGTTCGCCATGCGCGTGTTCGCCGTGCTGCTGCGCGGCGGCGGCGTTCTCCAGCGCGATCGCCTCGTCAAGGCGCGGCTCACCGGCCGCGAAGGCGAAGACGCCCGCGACGAGGCCGGCCAGCAGGCCCAGGACAAGGCCCCTGACCAGCAGGGTGCGAACCATGCGGCGGCCTAGTGACAGGGCACGCCGAGCAGGTGCCGCCCGTCGTGCATCAGCTCGTGGAGGTAGCCGCCGGCCTGCGACACGGCGCCGTTGTCCATCAGGACGAGGTAGCCGAGGAGCAGCAGCACGGGCACCGCGAGCAGCCAGGGAACGAGACGGGAAAGGGGAATGGTACGGGTCGATGCGGTGCGAGCCGACATGGTGCTCACGGAGCCTCCACGGGTGATCTAGCGCGTCCCGGACAGTGAGGTCGCGGTCACCCGAGCGACCTGGCTCCCGGGATCGTCGTCCCGGATACAGTGGCGCGTCCGCACCGGCATTTCACCGGATTTCCCTCGGGTAACCGTGAATCAGACGAACCGTATGATCTACCATCCACGCTGTCAACATCCTCCATCGGTAGAGAAACGGCCCTGAAGGGCACCGTCACAACACGCAGTGTCCGCCGCTCCCATTCGCGGGCACGACGACGTTGGAGCTGCGAACATGACAAGCCACGGAACCGGCTTGCCCGCCACACTGGACGACGTCAAGGGGTGGTTCCCCCGGGTCGACCAGCTTCTCTTCACCTGGTTCCTGGAGCGCCAGGAACGCCTCGGACACACCGGGGACCTCGTCGAACTCGGCTCCTACCTTGGTAAAAGCGCGATCCTCATGGGACGCCATCCGCGCGAGAACGAGCGCTTCACCGTCTGCGACCTCTTCGACTCCGATGCGCCGGACGACTCCAACCAGGCGGAGATGCACCAGTCCTACGCGACGCTGACCCGCACGGCGTTCGAGGAGAACTACCGTGCCTTCCACGACCGGCTGCCGGAGATCGTCCAGGGCCCGACATCGATGATCCTCGACCATGTCGGGCCGGAGACCTGCCGTTTCGTGCACGTGGACGCGTCTCACCTGTACGAGCACGTGCACGGCGACATCCAGGCCGCGCACGTCATGCTCCGTACCGGGGGCGTCATCGTGTGCGACGACTACCGCGCCGAGCACACGCCGGGAGTGGCGGCGGCGGTCTGGGAATCGGTCGCCGCCGATGGGCTGCGCCCGATCTGCGTCACGTCCCAGAAGCTCTACGGCACCTGGGGCGACCCCGGGCCCGTCCAGGACGAGCTTCTGGAGTGGCTGGCGGGCCAGGACGACGTCTGGCACGAGGTCCAGCAGGTCGGCGGGCACCGCATCATCCGCATCAAGAGCAGGACGACGGGTCCGAAGAAGATCGACGTGCTGAAGAAGCGCCTCGCCCAGGCCGAGGACCGGCTGGTCCGCACGGAGAAGGGCCTGGAGCGCACCCGCCACGAACTCGACTCCGTCAAGGGCTCGGTCAGTTACCGGGTCGGCCGGGCGGTCACCGCGCTGCCCCGCGCCCTCCGCCGGGGGCGCTCATAGAACACGTTCTACCATGGCTCGCATGCGCCATGGCATCGTGCTCTTCACCAGTGACCGAGGCATCACGCCCGCGGCCGCGGCGAAAGCCGCTGAGGAGAACGGGTTCCATTCCTGCTACGTCCCCGAGCACACGCACATCCCCGTCAAGCGGCAGGCCGCGCATCCCGGCACCGGCGACGCGTCCCTCCCGGACGACCGCTACATGCGCACGCTGGACCCGTGGGTCTCGCTCGCGTCCGCGGTCCCCGTCACCTCCACCATCCGGCTCGCGACGGCCGTGGCGCTGCCCGCCGAGTCCGACCCGATCACCCTCGCCAAGACGATCGCGACGCTCGACCACCTGTCGGGCGGCCGTGTCACGCTCGGCGCCGGCTTCGGCTGGAACACCGACGAGCTCGCCGACCACAACGTCCCGGCGGGCAAGCGCCGGACGGTGCTGCGCGAGTACGTGGAGGCGATGCGTGCGCTGTGGACCGAGGATCAGGCGTCCTACTCCGGGGAGTTCGTCTCCTTCGGGCCGTCCTGGGCGTGGCCGAAGCCCGTCCAGCCGCACATCCCCCTGCTGATCGGCGCAGGCGGCGGCCCGAAGACGCTCGCATGGATCGCCGCCCACGCCGACGGCTGGATCACCACCCCCACCGAGCGGGACATCCTGCCCAAGGTCGCCGCCCTCCAGACGGCCTGGGCGGACGCGGGACGCGCCGGACGCCCGGAAATCTCCGTCCTGGCCGCCAGGCGCCCGTCCCCCGAGGACATGGCCGCCTGGGACGAGGCCGGCGTGACCGAGATCCTGTGGGGGCTCCCGGACAAATCCGAGGACGAGGTGATCGCCTTCCTCGCCCGCCACGCCGGGCGCCTCGGGCTGTGACTCCCGCGGGAACGAGATGACAACGGGCGGACGGGCTGCCAGGCTTGCTCGCACCCGGCCGCGTCCGCGGGCCGGCCGGGGGTGTTCGGGTCAGCGCGGCACAGGGGATGACGAGGAGGAGACGGCTGTGACGGTCTCGATGGTGAAGGGCCAGCGGATCTCGCTGGAGAAGCCCGGTAGCGCGCTCAGCATGGTCCGGATGGGCCTGGGCTGGGACGCGGTGAAGAAGAAGGGCTTCTTCGGTTCCCGCGAGCGCGACATCGACCTCGACGCGTCCTGTGTCCTCTTCGCCGACGCCAACCTCGCGGACGTGGTGTACTTCGGCAAGCTCGTCAGCGACGACGGATCCGTCCGGCACACCGGCGACAACCTGACCGGGGCGGGCGACGGCGACGACGAGTCGGTCATCGTCGACCTGAACCGCCTCCCCGTGCACGTCACCTCGCTGGTGTTCACCGTCAGCTCGTTCAACGGCCAGACCTTCAACGAGGTGGAGAACGCCTTCTGCCGGCTGGTCAACGAGATGGACGGCGGTGAGCTCGCCCGGTACACGCTGACCGGCGGCGGCGCCCACACCGCCATGGTGATGGCGCGGATCTACCGGCACGGCGGCGGCTGGAAGATGAACGCGATCGGCGAACCCTGTCACGGCCGCACGTTCCAGGACATGCTGCCGGCGATCGCCGCCCACGCCTGACCGATGACCGAACTCACCCGTGGCGCCAATGCTCCGCTGCCCGCCCGGCGGGTGACCGCGACCGTGTCCTGCGCCCTGCCCGTGGACGTCAGCGCGCTGCTCGTCGGCCCGGACCTGCGCGTCCGCTCCGATGCCGACCTGGTGTTCTTCAACGCCCCGCAGGCGCCCGGCGTCCGCTGGGCCGACGGCGGCGGCCGCCAGCGCGTCGTCCTCGACCTCGACGCGGTCCCCGGTGACGCCGCGGCGGTGCTGATCGCGGTGAGCCTGACCGGTACGGCGTCGTTCGGGACGATGCCGCCGCCGCAGGTCCGGCTCACCGCGGACGGCGGCGCGTGCCTGGCCGAGTTCACCGTCACCGGGCTGGGCCCGGAGAAGGCGATCATCGGCCTGGAGGTCTACCGCCGCGCCGGCGCCTGGAAGGTGCGCGCCGTGGGCCAGGGCTACCCCGGCGGCCTGGCGGAACTGGCGGAGGCGCACGGTGTCGAGGTGGACGATCCGGGGGAACCGGAGCCCGCCGCGATCGCCCCGCGGCCCCGGCCGGAGCCTGCGGCCCCGCAGCCGCCGCCCGGCACGGAGGTCGACTACCTCGAACGGTGCTGGCTGGTCTGGGAGGACGCGAGCCGTTCGCTGGCCGCTTTCCGCGCGTCCACCGAGCACGCGCTGACCGTCCGCAACGAGGAGATCGCCGGCCGGCGGCCGCGCGGACGTTTCGAGGAGCTCATGGCGACGGCGGACCGGCGCCTGCGGGCCGACGCCGCCCAGCTCCGCGACGAGCTGGCCCGGGTCGAGCCCCATGTCACCCCGGAACTGGCGCCGTTCGACGCGCCGTCCTGGCTGACCTGGCGGCCCCGCACCGACCTGGCCGACGGGATGCTGCTGGGCCGGCTGTCCCTGACCGAACTGCCCGATCTGCGGGTGCCGCTCGCCCTGCGGCTGCCGTGGCGGCGCGGCATGTGGCTTTCGCGCGGCACGATGCCCGGTGATTCGGCCGCCTACGCCTGGTCGCTGGCGACCCGGTTCCTGGCCGCGGTCCCGCCGGGGCTGGCCGGGCTGGAGGTGATCGACGCGGCGGGCCTGTCGGGCGCGGGCTGGCTGCACGGTTTCGACCCGGCCACGAGCGCCCGGCTGCTGGGCGGCGGCGCGGCCACCGGTTCCGCGGCGGCCGAGCGGATCCGGCGCCTGCTCGACCTGGTGGACCTGCGCCGCATCGGCGGCGAGGGGGACCCGGCCGCCGGTGGCCCGCCCATCCGCCTGGTGGTGATCCTCGACGCGGGCGCCGCGCTCGACGGCGAGGACGCGCACCAGCTCCTGCGCCTGGTGGAGGACGGCCCGCCGGTGGGCGTCCCGGTGCTCCTGGTGGAGACCGACACCCCCGCGGCCGACTCCGTCCGCGCCATGCGGCTCCGGCAGTCCTGCCACACCCTTCCCTCCAGCCCGGACACCATCGGCGACTCCTGGGTGGGCATGGACTGGACCCTCACCCCGGACGTCCTCCCCGACGCCGCCGACGGCTCACAGGCCCCCGCCCTGTTCACCCACGTTCTCTCCCTACACGCCCACACGATCGCCTCCCACGACTGACGCCTACCCCCCACGGCCCACCCCGCCCGGCGAGCGCAGTGAGACCAGCAGGCGAACAACGCCCGAGGCATAGGGACGAAGCCACACCCCCGCCGACCTACAGGTAATCGACAACCTGCCCCAGAAGGGCCTGTAGGGGCAAAGCCCCACCCCCGTGGAAGCCCGCAGTTAAACGACGATCTGACCCGGGAGGGGGTGCAGGGGCGAAGCCCCACCCCAGAGGGAGCCCGCAACTAAGCGACAACCTGACCCGGAAGGGGGTGTAGGGGCGAAGCCCCACCCCAGGGGGAGCCCGCAGTTAACCGACAACCCAAACCGAAAGGGAGAGCTGGGGCGAAGTCCCACCCCCCGTGGAAGCCCGCAGCTAACCGATGACCTGAGCCGGGAGGGGGCGTGGGGGCGGAGCCCCCACACCGGGGGTCCGGGGGTCGCCCCCCGGGCAAACATGGCGAAGGAGCGGCGGGGAAGGAGCCCCCAGGCTCCGACCACACCACTCCCAACTCCGAAGTGGGCGATACTGGGATTGAACCAGTGGCCTCTACCGTGTCAAGGTAGCGCTCTCCCACTGAGCTAATCGCCCTTGCGTGTGCTGCGAGGTGGAGACGGGATTTGAACCCGTGTACACGGCTTTGCAGGCCGTTGCCTCGCCTCTCGGCCACTCCACCAGAGCGAGGCCTGATGGGGCCTCTCAGAGCGGACGACGGGATTCGAACCCGCGACCCTCACCTTGGCAAGGTGATGCTCTACCAACTGAGCCACGTCCGCGTGCTGGTCCGGGGGTCGCCCCCCGGGCTTGCATGGACAACTCTAGCGGAATCCTGGAGTGCTTGCGTACAGGGCCGGGGTGTCTTCGGTGACATCGGAGTGGAGGGAGTTCCAGAAGGCGAGTTCGGTGTCCTCTTCGAGGTGGGCGATGCGGCCCCAGAACTCGCGGTCTTCGGCCTCGTGGGCGGCGGCGAGGGAGAGGGCGGGCATGATGGTGGTGCCGGCGTCGGCGGCGTCGAGGTCGGCCGGGGTGACGTCGGCGGGGAGGGTGACGGGGGCGGCCGGGCGGTGGTGCTTGCCGCGTTTGCGGACGCGGATCGGCGGCGTGGTGGGGGCTTTCGCGGCGGCGGCGCGTCCGGCGGCGAGGGCGACGGTGCCGCAGAGGACGAAGGCGAGGATGCCGCCGAGGACGACCTCCTGGGTGGGGAGCTGCTCGGCGGTGGGGGCGCTGTGCTCGGCCTCGTGGGTTTTCGTGGACGTGAGGGGGGCGCCGACTTTGTCGACGGTGGTGGCGGGGGCGGCGTGCTTGGGGGTGTACTTGGCCTCGACTTTGATCTTCGATGGGTACCCGTAGCCCACGACCGAGCCGGTGTCGCGCGTCTTGCGCATGAGCTTGTAGCCGTCGGCGTTGCCCTCGATGGTGTGGAGGGTGTGGCCGTCGACCTTCTCGACGATGCCGACGTGGTCGATCTGGTCGATGTCGCCGGAGCCGTTCCAGTCGTAGAAGACGATGGCGCCGGGTTCGGGGTCGTGGCCCCAGGCGTCGTTCTTCTTGAACCACTTGGCGTGGTCGATGGTGGAGGCGAACTGCCCGGCCTGGTCGGTGACGTCGGCCTTGTCGGCGGCCCAGGCGAGGAACATGTCGCACCAGGGGGCGGTCTTGAAGTACTCGTCGTGGTCGCCGTCGATGTTCTTGGCGTACCAGTCGCCGAACTTGGTGTAGCCGTCGCCCTTCTCGGTGTAGCCGAGTTCCTTCTTGGCGATGTCGAGCAGCTTCTTGCCGATCGGGTCCATCTCGCTCCCTGCGCCTGGCTCGTTCGGGCAGGGTGACGCCCGACCGGGGACCGGACGTGCCGCGTTCCAATGTCACGTTCCGATCTCGACGGAATGTAGCCGAGGTAAATGGCGGGCGGCAAGCCGTTCCGCTGAACAGGTTAAAAGGGACCACTCAGTAGTAGCCACGAGGGAGGACGGTGACCGGACACGAGGCCGCGCGCAGCACCTTGAGCGCGACCTCGCCCAGGAAGACGCGGTGGGCGGCGGCGTCCTCGCTGGACGCGCAGACGAGAAGCTCGCCCTCGGGCCAGTCGACGTCGTCCAGGGCGTCCGCGACGTCGTCGCCTTCGCCGACCTCGGCGGACACGTCCTCGGGGAGCAGGTCGGCGGAGTCCAGGGCGAGCCGGATGGCGAGCGCCAGGTCGTCGCGCAGCGGCTCGGCGGACACTTCGCCGATGGCCAGTGTGACCAGCCGGAGCGGTACCTCCAGGCGCTCGGCGGCCTGGGCGGCGCGGATGACGGCCTCGTCGCACTGGGGCCGCCGGACGTACATGACCGTGATCCGGCCGAGGTCGTCCGGCGGGGTGTAGCCGGACGGGGCGAGCATCACGGCCTCGGTCGCCGAGTGCAGCAGGTGGTCGGCGGCGGCGCCGACGCCGATGCGGCCGTGGGCGCCGCCTTCGGGGGAGCCGACGACGATCAGGTCGGCGCCGATCCGGCTGGCGAGCACGGTGAGCCCGCGCCCGACGCTGCGTCCCTCCTGGACGAGCAGGTCCGCCGGCCGGTCCTCCAGCCGGCCGGCCAGCTGCTCCAGCACGGCCCGGGCCTCGCCGGCGGCGGCCGGGAGGCCCGGCGGATGGACGGTCGCCACGCTCAGCCGGCCGCCGGTCAGCGCGACGATGCCGTGCGCGAGCTCCAGCGCCTCCCTGCCGCCGGCGTCGGGGACGTATCCGGCGAGGACGTGTTCACCGATCATGTCCCCGAGCATTCCCCCAAGGAGCCCCATCAGACCAGAGGCGATCCGTGGGCGCCGCTCCCGCGCCGCCCCGGCAGGGCGGCGCCTAGACCGCGGTGTGCGCGAGCCAGTGCCGCACGAGCGACGCGTCGCCGGTCGTCTTCACGTCGGCCTCGTCCGGGGTGAGCCGGCGGGCGAACACGAGCAGCAGGTCCCGGACGGGCCCGGTGACGGTCACGTCCGCGTCCCCGGCCTCGTCCCGCCAGGACGGCCCGGCGGGTGTGCGGGTGATCAGCCACCCCGGCAGGGTCGGCTCCGCCGGACGCAGGCACAGCGTCTGGCCCGTCCCGCGCAGCTCGGCCAGCTCCGGCTTGTACGCCGTCGCCGACGCCCGCGTCAGCAGCCCCAGGAACTCGGTGATCGCGTCGGCGGCGAGGTCGGGCGCCGGCGTGAACGGGACGCCCGCGGTGAACGCCGCGTCGGCGCGGTGGACGGCCGTTTCGTGCAGCATCCGGCGCAGCCACATGACGGTCGGCTGCGTCCCGATGATCGCGTGCTCGACCGTGCCGTCCGGGTTCGCCTCGTACGCCGCGATCAGGTCCGCCGCGCCGTCCCGCAGCCATCCGGGCCAGCCGGCGGGGGAGTCCGGGATCGTGCGGGGCAGTTCGTCCACGACCTCGGTGCCGCCCGTCCGGATCAGATGGGCCGCCCACCGGTGCGCCTGGCCGACATGGCCGGCCAGGTCCCGCAGCGTCCACTCCGGGCAGGTCGGCACGCGCGTGGACGGGTCCGGCCCGGCGGCGGCCTCGGCGAATCCGCGGGTCTGCTCGCGCAGCCCCTCCTTCATGCGTTCCGGGTCGAGCACGTCCTTCCCCTTTCTCCTGGGTTCTCGTTGCGCCCGTAGAGTAGGAACTCCAGTCAGGTGGAGGTTCAAGCCCCTGTGACCGAGGACAGGACATTGGGGATCGGCGATCTGGCGGCGCTGACCGGCGTCCCGGTGCGCACGATCCGCTTCTACTGCGACGAGGGCGTCATCGAGGCCGGGCGCAGCGCGGGCGGGCACCGCCGGTTCGACGCCTCGGCGGTGGACCGGCTGCGGCTCGTGCGGCGGCTGCGCGGTCTCGGGCTCGGCCTGCCCGGCATCGTCGCCGTCCTCACCGGGGACCTGTCGCTGGAGGAGGCCGTCACCGCCGAGCGGCGCGCCGCCGACGCCGCGCTGGCCGCGCTCGCCTGGCGCCGCGCGTCGCTGCGCGCGGTCGAGGACGCGAGCCCGGCCGACCGCGCCGCTCGCCTCGACCTGCTCGCCGCCGTGCGGGACGGCCCGGCCGCGCGGGACGTCCTGCTGGACTTCTGGCGCCGCCGCGTCCTCGTCTCGCTGCCGGACGAGGCGATGCGGATGTTCCTGGAGATGAGCGTCCCGGAGCCGCCCGCCGATCCGACGCCCGGGCAGGTCGTCGCCTACGCCGGGATGGTCGCGGTGGCGAGCGACCGGGCGCTGCTGCGCGAGCTGCGCGCCCGGGGCCGGGCGAACGCCGAGCGGGTGCGGGACGAGCCGACGCTGATCGCGGGGCACGGCGAGGCACTGGCGCTGGCCGCGCCGCTGGTGCTCGCGGGCCGCGAACCGGCCCCCGGCCCGGCCCTGGACCTCTTCGTCGCGGCCCATGCGGCGGGCCGGCGGGAACGCGATACGCCGGAGTTCCGGCGCGCGCTGCTGCCCGCCGTCGCCACCGAGCAGGACCCCCGCGTCCGCCGGTACTGGACGCTGTTCGGCGAGGTCACCGGGGAGCCCGCCACCGCGGGGACGATCAGCTCCTGGCTGATCGACGCGCTCGAACGGGACGTCTCGGATCTCGCCTGACGGGCCGGAATACGCTCTCGCCCCGCCCGGTTCGGTAGGATTATTGAAAGTTCTACTATTTCGGAGGCCGGCATGCAGTTCGGGATCTTCACGGTCGGCGACGTCACCCCGGACCCGACCGACGGCCGCGTCCCGTCCGAGGCCGAGCGGATCAAGGCCATGGTCGCGATCGCGCTCAAGGCCGAGGAGGTCGGGCTCGACGTCTTCGCGACCGGCGAGCACCACAACCCGCCGTTCGTGCCGTCCTCCCCGACGACGATGCTCGGCTACATCGCGGCCCGCACCGAGCGGCTCATCCTGTCCACCGCGACCACGCTGATCACCACCAACGACCCGGTGAAGATCGCCGAGGACTTCGCGATGCTGCAGCACCTCGCCGACGGCCGGGTCGACCTCATGATGGGACGCGGCAACACCGGCCCCGTCTACCCGTGGTTCGGCAAGGACATCCGCGACGGCATCCCGCTCGCGATCGAGAACTACCACCTCCTGCACCGGCTCTGGCGCGAGGACGTCGTCGACTGGGAGGGCCGGTTCCGCACGCCGCTGCAGTCGTTCACCTCGACCCCGCGCCCGCTGGACGGCGTGCCGCCGTTCGTCTGGCACGGCTCGATCCGCAGCCCCGAGATCGCCGAGCAGGCCGCCTACTACGGCGACGGATTCTTCGCCAACCACATCTTCTGGCCCAAGGAGCACTTCCAGCGCCTCGTCGGCCTGTACCGGCAGCGTTTCGAGCACTACGGGCACGGCTCCGCCGACCAGGCGATCGTCGGCCTCGGCGGGCAGGTCTTCATGCGGAAGAACTCCCAGGACGCCGTCCGCGAGTTCCGCCCGTACTTCGACAACGCCCCCGTCTACGGGCACGGGCCGTCCCTGGAGGAGTTCACCGCCGAGACGCCGCTCACGGTCGGCAGCCCCCAGCAGGTCATCGACCGGACCCTGACGTTCCGCGACCACTTCGGCGACTACCAGCGCCAGCTGTTCCTGATGGACCACGCCGGGCTGCCGCTGAAGACCGTCCTGGAGCAGCTCGACATGCTGGGGGAGGAGGTCGTCCCGGTGCTGCGCAAGGAGTTCGAGGCGCTGCGCCCGGCGCACGTCCCGGCGACCGCGCCGACCCACACCTCCCGGCTCGCCGAGGAGGTCCGATGATCGCCGTCATCTCCGCCGGGCTCGGGCAGCCGTCCTCGACCCGGCTGCTCGCCGACCGCCTCGCCGCGGCGGCGGCCGAAGCCCTCGGGCCGGACACCGCCGTCGAGACGATCGAGCTGCGCGACCACGCCCACGCGATGGTGGACGCGACCCTCACCGGCTTCCCGTCCGGGACGTTCCGCACCGCCGTCGAGACGGTGACGGACGCGGACGGCCTCATCGCCGTGACACCCGTCTTCAACGCCTCCTACAGCGGACTGTTCAAGACGTTCTTCGACGTCCTCGACCGGGATTCCCTGGAGGGCAAGCCGGTGCTGCTCGGCGCGACCGGCGGCACGGCCCGGCATTCCCTGGCGATCGACTACGCCCTGCGTCCCCTGTTCGCCTACCTGCGCGCCGCGGTCGTCCCCACCGCGGTCTACGCGGCGTCCGAGGACTGGGGGAGCGGCGAGACCGCGCTGCCCGACCGCATCACCCGCGCCGGCGCCGAGCTGGCGGCCCTGATGTCCGCCCGCCCGGCCCCGCCGAAGGACGACCCGTACGCCCACCCCGTCCCGTTCGAGGAGCTGCTCGCCGGCGGACATTGAAATTAAGTCTTGGCTTATATAAGCCTGGGCTGTAGCTTGGGGTCGTGCACGCGTTCGATGTTCTGGGTGACCCGGTACGGCGCCGGATTCTGGAGCTGCTCGCCGAGGGTGAGCGATCCTCCGGAGAGGTGACGGCCGTTGTCCGGGAGGAGTTCGGGATTTCGCAGCCCGCCGTGTCGCAGCATCTGAAGGTGCTGCGCGACAGCGGGTTCGCGGTCGTGCGGGCGGAGGGGACGCGCCGGCTCTACGCCGTCGACACCGCGCCCCTGCAGGAGGTCGACGCCTGGCTCGACCGCTTCCGCCGGTTCTGGACCCCGCACCTGGACGCCCTGGCGACCGAGATCGCCCGGGGCAAGCGCGCACGCCGCCACAACCCAGGGAGCGAGACATGACCGAAGTGACGGGGCAGATCAACGCGGTGCGCCGCAAGGTCGGCGAACGGGTGCTGGAGGCCGGCACCGCGCGGACGTCGACGGTCAGCCAGGTCTACGACACCGATGTCGAGGACCTGTGGGAAGCCGTCACCAGCACCGAGCGGATTCCCCGCTGGTTCCTGCCGATCTCCGGCGAGCTCCGGCTCGGGGGCCGCTACCGGCTGGAGGGCAACGCGTCCGGGACGGTCGAGAGCTGCGACCCGCCCAAGAGCTTCTCCGCGACCTGGGAGTTCGGCGGCCAGGTCAGCTGGATCGAGGTCCGGCTGACCCCCGAACCGGACGGCCGGGCCCGCCTCGAACTGGAGCACATCGCCCACGTCGACGACGATATGTGGGACCGGTTCGGGCCCGGTGCCGTCGGCATCGGCTGGGACCAGGGGCTTCTCGGCCTGGCCCTGCACCTGGCGTCCGGGAGGGACATCCCTTCGGAAATGGGACCGGAGTGGTCCCTGACGGACGAGGGCAAGGAGTTCATCCGGCAGAGCGGCGACGCCTGGTACGCGGCGCACATCGCGGCGGGCGCCGACGAAGCCGCCGCCCGCGCCTGCGCGGACCGCACGATCGCCGCCTACACCGGGGAGACGGGATGACCTTCAGGCGGTGACGCTGCTCGGGGTCGGGTGAGATCGACTGGACGACCCCCGGGCGGATGCTCATTGCATCTGAACGATTACCTTCCGTGCCAGAATGACGGGGTGGATGTCAGAGTCGGCGTTCGCGTCGAGGGGGCCGTGCAGGGCGTCGGGTTCAGGCCGTTCGTGCACGGGCTCGCGACCGGCCTCGGGCTGTCCGGGGTGGTCGGCAACGACGCGGGCGGCGTGTTCATCGAGATCGAGGGCGCTCCCGACGCGGTCGGACGATTCCTGGACGGGCTGCGCACGCGTCCGCCCCGGCTCGCCGTCGTCGAACGCGTCACCACCCGGGATCTGGACGCGCGGGGCCGCGACGGCTTCGCGATCGTGGGCAGCGACACGTCCGGAGAGCGCCGCGCGCTCGTCTCCTGGGACTCCGCGACCTGCGACGACTGCCTGCGCGAACTCACCGACCCCGCCGACCGGCGCTACCGGTACCCGTTCGTCAACTGCACCAACTGCGGGCCGCGCTTCACGATCGTGAAGGACGTCCCGTACGACCGTCCCTCCACGACCATGGCGGGCTTCCCCATGTGCGGGCAGTGCGCCGCCGAGTACGAGGACCCGGCCGACCGCCGGTTCCACGCCCAGCCGGTGTGCTGCCCGTCCTGCGGGCCGTCCCTCACGCTGCGCCCGCACGCGGGCGACCCGCTGACCGCCGCCCGCGACATGCTCGCGGGCGGCGCCGTCGTCGCGGTGAAGGGCCTCGGCGGCTACCACCTGGCGGCGAGGGCCGCCGCCGAGGACGCGGTGGCGGCGCTCCGCTCGCGCAAGCACCGCGAGGACAAGCCGTTCGCCGTCATGGTCCCCGACCTGGCCGCCGCCCGGACGCTGTGCGTGCTCTCCGACGCCGAGGAGGCACTGCTCACCGGCCCGCGGCGTCCGATCGTCCTGGCCCGCCGCCGCCCGGACGCGGCGCTCGCCGACGCCGTCGCACCCGGCAACCGGCACCTTGGGCTCATGCTGCCCTACACCCCCCTCCATCACCTCCTCGTGACCGAACCCGTGGTCCTGACCAGTGGAAACGCGTCGGACGAGCCGATCGCCCACCGAGACGGCGACGCCCTTGAGCGCCTCGCCGGCATCGCCGACGCGTTCCTGCTGCACGACCGCCCGATCCACACCCGGACGGACGACTCGGTGGTGCGGGTCTTCCGGGGCCGGACCCTTCCCGTACGCCGATCACGCGGCTACACACCGGAACCCGTGCCGATCGCGAAGGGACGCCCCGTCCTGGCATGCGGCGCCGAGTCGAAGAACACGTTCTGCCTGACCCGCGACGGCCGCGCATTCGTCTCCCAGCACATCGGCGACCTGGAGAACTACGAAACCCTCCGCGCCTTCGAAGAGGGCATCGAGCATTTCCAGCGGCTTTTCGATATCACCCCCGAGGTGATCGCCTACGATCCGCACCCCGAATACCTGTCGACCAAATACGCGCTCGACCGGGAGTTGCCGTCCATCGCCGTCCAGCACCACCATGCGCACATCGCCTCCTGCCTGGCCGACAACGGCGTGGCCGACCCGGTGATCGGCGTGGCGTTCGACGGCACCGGATACGGAACGGACGGCACGCTCTGGGGCGGCGAATTCCTCATAGCCGACCTGCGCGGCTTCGAAAGAGCCGCCCATCTGGAACCGGTCCCGATGCCCGGCGGCGCCGCCGCGATCCGTGAACCCTGGCGAATGGCGGCCGCCTACGGTGTCCCAGAAGACCTCCGGGTGGCCCGCCGTCCGGACTGGCCCAAGGTCGCCGCCCTGGCCGAACGCCGGGTCAACGCGCCCCTCACCTCCAGCATGGGCCGCCTGTTCGACGCGGTCGCCGCGGTCCTCGGCATCCGCGACCGGATCAACTACGAGGGCCAGGCCGCCATAGAACTGGAGCAGCGCGCCGACCCGTCCGAATCCGCCGCGTATCCGGCCGCCCTCAACGGAACGGCCCCCTTCACCATCGCCGGCGCCGACCTGCTGGACGCGGTGGTGGCCGACCTGCGCGCCGGTGCCCCCGTCCCAGTGATCGCGGCCCGCTTCCACAACGGCGTCGCCGCCCTGATCGTGAACGCGGCGTCCCGTATCCGCGAGGAGACCGGGCTCGCCGTGGTCGCTCTCTCCGGCGGCGTGTTCCAGAACATGCTCCTGCTGGAACGCGCGGTATCCGGCCTGACCGACGCCGGATTCGACGTACTGACCCACCACCGCGTCCCGCCCAATGACGGCGGCATCAGCCTCGGCCAAGCCGCCGTGGCGACCGCCCGGAGTTGACCACGCGCGAATGCCGGCCCGGAGCGAAAAATTTCTCCCTGTTTTCTCTGCTACGGCGAAATCATCGAATCTCGCAACTCCATCGGCCGATCCGCGCCTATCGGACCCGTGACGCCGTCGCAATCCTCGCCGAATACCGATGCAAGCCCGCCACCTGTCGATCGCAGAAACGGAAGCAATCACGCGGCAGGCAGGAAGACGGCATGATCGGCGAATGCTCCCAGAATCCGACCGTCTCTCGTGGCGGATACGTCGCTGGGCGGCCCCCGCCACGTTGACCCTGTCCGTAGCGGCGTCCATTGGCGCGGTGCATCTGACACCGCACGAACGCGCATCGGCCACGCCCTACCCGGCTCAGCAGAAAACGTCCTATCAGACCCCTCGCAAGCCGCGCTTCGAACTCACGACGGAACCGGCCGCCGGCTCGTCCGGCACCAAACCGGCGCCATGGCTTCGAGTGGCCTCGTACCAGCAGGACGGCTCCGTCCGGCCGGTGGATTCGGTACGCGCGCCATCACCGTCCGCCGGCAAGGCACGGGAGATCATCGCGGGCCCGAACGGAACCTTCGTGGTGTCCGCCTCCCGGCAACGGCCCTGCGAGACACGGCTCTACACGTTCACGCTGACCGGCGGCGGCCGGGTGCGGAAGATCGAACCGCTGGGCAGGAGCGCCGCCCCCGCCCTGTTAGCCGGGCTCGCGATGAGCCCGGACGGCCGCCACCTCGCGTACACCACGACCCCCTGCACGACCACGGAACCACGCGCCACCGTGACCGTCCTCGACACCGGCTCGGGCGACCGCCGCACCTGGACGACGCAGACCCCCGCCGTCATCGGCGAGATCATCTGGGCGGGAGACAGCCGCACGCTCGGCTACACGATCAGCGACGTTCCCCAACCCGCCACCCCACCCGGAAACGTCCCACCGAGCGGACGCGGCATCAAGAACGTCACCGTCCACGCCCTCGACACGAACGCCCCCGGCACCGAGCTGCGCGGAGGCCGCATCCTGTTCCGCCAACCGGCCGACGCCAGGACGGTCACCAGCGCCGTGATGAACCAGGACGGCCGCACCGGCTACGGCATGCTGGAGAAAGACGAACCGCCGAGCACGGTGTTCTTCTCCTTCTCCGAAGGCAGGCCGCCGCACGTGATCCACACCATCCGGCGCGACCCGCACGTGGGCATCGTCATCGGCCTCGTGGGCGACGAGACCCCGAACTACGCATGCCTGAATGGCATCGATTCCTTCGACAGAGTGTCGGACGGCACCTTCCAGCCTCTTCGAGGCGCCACCTCCAGTTGCAGAACGGCCTACGCCTTCTGATCGGCGCTACATCACCATCTGTCCGGCCCATGAACCCGCCGGAGGCGAGGGCGCGGGCTACGTCCGCGGTGCCGAGTGTGCTCATCCGTGCGCCGGGGCGTGGGGCTGGAGAGAAGACGGACTCATGACCCCCTCTCAGGAGTCCGCTGAAACCGGTAGGTGCCCCTGGACCGGGTGATCTGTCCGCCCTCATGCCGTCAGTCAGTCCTCTTGACCTGCGGCGCGCCGGTAACGGCGGGGACGTCCGGACGAGCGGGCCTGGCACCGTCCAGCCGGATGACCACCACGTTCCGCGACCGGCCGAACGGCCGACGGGCCTGCTCGGCGTCCGAGAAGCGTCCGAGAAGCGTCCGAGAAGTCGGATCCCCGAGTTGCCGCAGACGACGGCCTTGCCTTCGCCGAAATCGAGCCACCATCCGAGGACGCCGCCGTCGTCATCCCCGGCGTCGATCCAGCAGAGCGCGAAGAGACGCGGCGCGTGCTCGGTGGCCGGCTCGGTGACCTCGACGGGCAGAGGTTCAAGTGCGGAAGTACCGTTCGTGCCACACAGGGTGAATCCTTCTGACCACCTTGAGCGGGGAAATGGTCCTCGCGTGGACCGGTCGTGACCGGCAGGCCGACCAAGTGAGGACACGGTGGCAAGGCGGGGCCATGGCGACCAGGTGAGGAGGCATGGATGGCATCGAAGAAGACCCTGACCCCGGTGGCCGGTGCTGCGGCACTCGCCTACTGGGGCGGTGCGCTGCGCTGCCACCGCGAGAAGCGGATCTCACCCAGGGGCAGTTCGCTCGGATGATCTATATCTCGTCCTCCCCGATCGCCATGATCGAGACCGGCAAGCGCACCCCCCAAGCCGTCCTTCATCAAGGACTGCGACCGGGCACTCAACATGGGCGGCGCCCTCGCCCGCCTAGGGAAGCGTCTGATCGAAAGCTCCTACCTGGAGTGGTTCCGTCCGTTCGTGGAGATCGAAGCCGACGCCGACTCGATGATCGAATATGAGGCACAGGCGGTACCGGGCCTCCTGCGAACCGAGGACTACGCCGCGCTCTGCTGCGGATGGGACGAGCCGTGACACGGACGAAGAGATCGAGAGGCATGTCGCCGCCAGGATGAATCGCGCCTGCTGCTGAAGCCATGCGAACTCTGCTGCTATTTTCTAGTTGCGGCGGTCTTTTACCGGATTAGTGTGGTTTCGGTAGGTGCCCCGTTGCGGTGGCCCCTGCGGGCCGGTGCGGACAGTGCGGTCGCTGTGGGCTGAGGTCACTTCGGTTGGGCTTGGTCGGGCGCTGTAGGTGTTCAACGTGCGGGTTTGTGCAGGCTCCTCTAGGCGCGTCCCTTCGGGATGCGCCGGTTCCTGCTGCTGCGACGTTGGCGAATAGCGGGGGATCGTTCTTCGGTGGACCCTGCAATTCGGTTGCGGTGGTCTGTATATTTTTCTGGATCTTGCCCGTGTTGGGTGTCTGGAGGGTCTTATTATTCTCACCTAGAATTGTTGGTGTGGTGTTGAGGTGTTCGATATTATGGGGATATGTGTTCGACAGAGATCGATGTGGCGTCGATGTCCACCGGTGAGCTGGTGGACGTGGCGGCATTGATCGCGGCCGAACTCGCTCATCGGGATCCGCCCGGCAGTTCGGCTGAGTGCATGGAGGCCGCCGAAAGGCTTGCTCGGGCCACCGACCTGCACGAGAGCGCCCTCGCCGGACTGATCGGCCGGGTGGACGCTTCCGGGGAGATGCGCCGGTGGGGGCTGCCGTCCACCCGGGCGTGGCTGCGTAACCATCTGGGCATGCGCGAGGCCCGCGCCAGAGAACGCGTCAACCTCGCTCGCCAGCGGCATCGCCTCACCGGCGTCGCCAAGCGACTCTCCTGCGGAGAACTGTCCTACGGGTACGCCACCACGATCACCGATGCGGTCCTTCACCTGGACGACACCGACTGCGCCAAGGCCGAAGACGTCCTGCTGGGCATGGTCGAGCAGGGTTTCTCGGCCGGGAAGGTCGCCTCGTTCGGCCGCCGCATCCGCGACGTCATCGCCGAACGTGACGGCACCGAAGCCGTTCCCGATGCCGACACCCGGCGCGGCTATGAGCGTTCCTGGATCGACTCCACCCGCTCGCTGGACGGCGGCCGCTACATCAAGGGGTGGCTGAACGCCGAAGACGCCGCCGTCTGGGACGGGACGCTCGGGCCGCTGGCCAAGCCGGCCGGGACCGACGACCACCGCGACCTGTCCGAACGCACGGCGGCCGCGCTCACCTCGGTGCTGTCGGGTGGGCACAAGGCCACCAAGGTCACGGTCATCTGCGACCTGGACACCCTGACCGGTGGAAAGGCGCCGGCCAGGCTGACCGACGGCACCCCCATCCCCGCCGAGCAGGCCCGCCGCATCGCCCTGAGCGCCGGAGTGTCGTCGCTCCTCCTGGGACGCGGCCACACACCCCTCTACCTCGGCCACCGGGTGCGTTTCGCCAGCCCCGCCCAACGCCAGGTCCTCGAAGCCCTTTATCCGACCTGCGCCGTCCACGGCTGCGAAGTCCCCGGGACGTTGTGCGAGGTCGACCACGTTCACGGCTGGGCACTGGGCGACAGCCCCACCGACATCGACCGGCTTGCCCTCACCTGCGGGTGGCACAACCGGTGGAAGGCGGCCAACCCGCGCCAGATCCACATCACCCGAGGCGCCGACGGTCGCTACGGCTACCGTCTGCTGCCCCCCGAAGACGCCCGGGAGCGACACCGCCCACCATCCGGCACCCACATGCCCTGGAATACGGCTCCGCCTACTCCCGTCATCCGGCCGTCCCCTCCGGGCCCCTATCAAGGGCAACGGTGCCGTCCACGGACCGGTGCCCCACCGCGGGGCCGCCGTCAAACAACCGGCCCCTGACGAGAGCCGCGCCCACTCCCGCCCAGCACCGGCACCAGTCCGCCCGCAGCGGTTCCCGCCTTCTGACCAGCGACATACTCGCCACTCAAAGAGCGTGGGTCATGCTGTCGTGTGGGTGCGGACCATGCCCGCCGCTGATGTGGTCGGCTGAACCGGCTGAGGGCATGGCGAAGGGCGCCCATGATCAGTGTGTGAAGACAAACCTGGACGCCCTTCTGACCGCACTCTATGTCCATCTGGACGACCATGTCCTGCCTGCGGCGGGTCGGCCTCGCAGACGCGGTCCCGGCCGGGTGCTCAACGACGCCGAGCTGGTCTGTGTGGCGGTGGCGCAGGTGTTGCCGGGGTGTGATTCCGAGCGCCGGTGGCTACGGATGGCACCCGGCAGGATCGGGCACCTGTTCGCGCGGCGGCGGCCCGGCTTTGGCCCGGCATGCGCTGTGCGCGGCGACCTCCTTCAACACCGCTTCGGCGAGGTTGTGCCAGATGTGCCGCCGGTCGCCGACCTGCTGCACGCCGGGGAGGGTGCGGCGGACCGCCTCGGCGTAGGCGCCGGAACCGTCCCGGCAGACGACCTGGATGCCCGGGTGCTCCCGCAGCCACGCCTCCGGGGTGTCGGCCCTGCGGTCGGGCGGCACGTCGATGCGCTGCCGGGTCTGGGCGTCGATCAGCGCGGTGGCGTGACTGCGGCGCTTGCGCGGGGCGAAGTCGTCCACGCCGAGCACCCGTGGCCCCGGCCGCTCCGGCAGCGGAAGCCTCAGCAGTGCGCGCAGTGCCGTGTGCCGGGATGGCGACACGCCCAGCGCGGATGACAGGCGCGTGCCGGCGCGGCCGGCCAGCTCCCGCACCACCACTGCGATCTGCGAGGTCAGGCGGGGCGTGCGGTGCTGGTGGCGCTCCAGGACGCCGGGCAGTTGTTCACGGAAGGTCTGGACGCAGCCGCGGATCGGGCACACCAGCCGGCGCATCCGCACTCCGACCACGACCCTGCGGGCATCGATCGGAACGTCGGCAACCGCCCGTCACCAATAACCGTGCATCGACCCGGTGCCGCAGCCCGGGCATGCCGCCGGGCCGTCGGGTGTCCGCGCCCGCACCCAGATCAGCTCGCCCTGGTCCACCACGTCCTCGATGGCCAGCGGAGACAGCCCGGAGGACACCAGCTTCACAAGATCGTCGTTCTCCTGCATGACCGATCGTGATACCGCGAAGCCAGGACGTCACCACCGAATATGCGACAGAGCCCAAATAACGGTGGATCTCATTCACCGGACGGCCGGAAATCCATGGCCCGTCGGTCCGGTTTTATCGGGCTGGCTTACCGAGATGCCTTGTCATAAGAATCTTGTGTGGCGATCGAGAGCGTGGGGCGGCCGCAGCAACGTCTGCGTGATTGCCCCGGTTTCGTGTCGGCATGGGCGGCGTCGACCATCTCGGACTTCGGCAGCTATGTCACAACGCTCGCCATCCAGGTGCTCATCGTGCTCACGCTGCACGAAGGCGCCACGGGCGTAGGGCTGGTCAGTTCGGCGCGCTGGGCGCCGTACCTGCTGTTCGGGCTGGTCGCCGGGGTTCTGGTAGATCGTTCCCGGCGGCGTCCGCTGCTGGTCACCACTGATCTCAGCCGTGGTCTTCTTCTCATCGCCGTGCCGGTGCTCGCCGTGACGCATCACTTGTCGCTGCTTCTGCTGATGCTGTTCATGGCCTTGTTCGGGTTGATGTCCCTTCTCAATGACGCCGCGTCTCAGGCATTTCTTCCGCGGCTGGTCCCCGCCCATCTGCTCACCGCGGCCAACGCCCGGCTCGACCAGAGTTCGGCGGTCGCGCAGACCTCTGGCCCGGCTCTCGCAGGTGGGCTGGTCTCGCTCTTGACGGCGCCGTGGGCCGTACTCGTCGACGCCGTGAGTTACCTCGTGTCGGGGCTGCTGCTCGTCCGGGTCCGGGTGCCCGAGCCCGCGTCCCGGCCTGTTTCGGCTCATGGCGTGACGAGCGAGGCGGTGCAAGGTCTGCGGTGGGTCTATGGGCACGTCACCCTGCGGCCCCTCGCGGTGACCACCCACGGTTGGTTCTTCTGCTCGGCCATCGTGGGCGCCGTCCTGCCGACCTTCGCGCTGCGGACCCTCGGCCTGAGCCCGTTCGGCCTGGGGCTGACGGTCGCGGCGGGTGGGGGCGGTGGGCTCCTGGGCAGCATCGCGGCCACGCGGCTCGGTGCGCGCTTCGGCGCGGGGCGGGTGGTCATCGTCTGTCGCGCGCTCACCGGGGTCTCCTGGGCGCTGATGGCATCGAGCACCGCGCAGTGGGCCGGGTGGGTCCTGTTCGCCGCCGGGCAGGCTTTGCTCGGCCTGTCGATGGGCGCGGAGAACGCGAATGAGATGGGGTATCGGCAGGCGGTGACGCCGGACGCCCTGCAGGGGCGGATGAACGCCGTCATGCGTTCGATCAACCGTGCCGTCATCGTGGTCGGTGCACCCGCGGGCGGGATTCTGGGTGACGCGGTCGGGGACCGGTCGGTGCTCTGGGGCGCTTCGGGCGGATTCCTGCTCGTCGCGGTCGTGCTCGCGCTGTCCCCTTTCCGGAGCGCCGGCCTCGATGACCTCGGTCGTTGACGCGGCCCTGGAGGGGCAGAGGTAGGAAGGGTGCAGAGGCAGGGAGGGTCAGAGGTTGCCCAGTGCTCGGGTTGCGGTGATCTCTATGACCACTCGGTTCGGGTTGGGGCGCGGGGGCTTGTAGCGGGCCGTGTAGCGGCGTTCGGCGTCGGCTACGGAGTCCGGGTCTGTTTTCACGACCGCGCGGCCTTCGATGGTGGCCCAGCGGCGGCCGTCCACCTGGGTCACGGCGACCGGCAGGCCGGCCTCGCCGGCGTGGCGGACGTGGCGGACCTTCGCGGAGGTGGCCGAGGTGATCACGCGGACGGTCCCGGCGTCCAGGGTGGCGCCCACGGGGACGGCGTGGGGGGTGCCGTCCGGGCGGACGGTGACGAGTGTGCATATGTGGCGTTCGCCGAAGAACGCGGCGAGGCGTTCGTCGTCCAGGTCCAGCCGGTGTTTCCCGCCCATCTGGAGCATCTTACGTGCCCTGGGGGTGAGGGTTGAGGCTCCTTTGCCGGGGTGGCGTGGAAGAGCGCGCCCATGATCAGTTAGTGCAGGAAACTATCTGGCGGGGGTGACGCGGCGTGTCGTCCGAGCGCTATCCGTGGGTCGCGCTGAGCAACACGACGCTCGGCATGCTGCTGGCGACGGTCAACTCCTCGATTGTGATCATCTCGCTGCCGGCGATCTTCCGCGGGATCCGGTTGAATCCGCTGGAGCCGGGCAATATCGGCTACCTGCTGTGGATCCTGATGGGCTACATGCTCGTCTCGGCGGTGCTGGTGGTGACCCTTGGGCGGCTCGGCGACATGTTCGGGCGCGTCCGGATGTACAACGCCGGATTCGCGGTGTTCACGGTCGGGACGCTCGTGCTGGCGCTCGATCCGCTGCACGAGGGCGCCGGGGCGGTCTGGCTCATCGGCTGGCGGGTGTTCCAGGGGATCGGCGGCGCCATGCTCATGGCGAACTCGGCCGCGATCCTCACCGACGCGTTCCCGGCGCACCGGCGCGGTATGGCGATGGGCGTCAACCAGGTCGCGGGCATCGCCGGGACGTTCATCGGCCTGGTCGCCGGCGGCCTGCTCAGCGAGATCAACTGGCGGCTGGTGTTCTTCGCGTCCGCGCCGATCGGAATCATCGGGACGATCTGGGCGTACCGCAGCCTGGTCGAGACCGCGAAGAGGGCCGTCACCGCGAAGATCGACTGGCTCGGCAACGCGACGTTCGCGGTCGGGCTGACCGCGCTGCTCGCCGCGATCACCTACGGCATCCAGCCCTACGGCGGCCATGACATGGGCTGGACGAACCCCTGGGTGCTGACCGGGATCACCGGCGGCATCGCGGTGCTCGTGCTCTTCGGCTGGATCGAGACCAAGGTGGAGCAGCCGATGTTCCATCTCGGGCTGTTCCGCATCCGGGCGTTCACGGCGGGGAACGCGGCCGGGCTGCTCGCAGCGATCTCGCGCGGCGGGATGCAGTTCATGCTGATCATCTGGCTGCAGGGCATCTGGCTGCCGCTGCACGGCTACGACTACGCGGACACGCCGCTCTGGGCGGGCATCTACCTGCTGCCGCTGACCGCCGGTTTCCTGGTGGCGGGCCCGCTCTCGGGGCATCTGTCCGACCGGCACGGCGCCCGCGCGTTCGCGTCCGGCGGGCTCGTGCTGTCCGCGCTGGCGTTCGCCGGGCTGCTGATGATCCCGACCGACTTCGGGTACCCGGCGTTCGCCCTGCTGATCTTCCTCAACGGGATCGGCTCCGGGCTGTTCGCCGCGCCCAACACCACCGCGATCATGAACTCCGTCCCGGCGGACCGGCGCGGCGTCGCGTCCGGGATGCGCGCCACGTTCATGAACGCCGGCATGGTGCTGTCGATCGGCGTGTTCTTCTCCCTGATGATCGCGGGCCTGTCCGGCACGCTGCCGAAGACGCTCACGCAGGGACTGACGCAGCACGGGGTCCCGGCCGGTCCGGCGGCGCGGGTCGGCGAGCTGCCGCCGGTCGGCACGCTGTTCGCCGCGTTCCTCGGCTACAACCCGATCCAGAACCTGCTCGCGCCGTTCCATGTGCTCGGCGGGCTCGCGCCGGACGACGTGGCGACCCTCACCGGCCGGTCCTACTTCCCGCACCTGATCTCCGAGCCGTTCCACCACGGGCTCGTCATCGTGTTCGGCATGGCGATCGCGATGTCGCTGGTCGCGGCACTGGTGTCGCTGCTGCGTGGACGCCGGTACGTGCACGACGACGCCCGGGAGGAGCCCGCGTTGCAGCGGGCCGGACGGGGCGCCTCCTAGCCGGAGCCCGCCGCTTCAGCTCACTGCGGCTTCCAGGTTCGGGCACGGTTCCGGTGCGGGTGGTTTCCCGGAGAGCGTGTGTGTGGGTGTTCCCGGGCCGGTTCGCCGTGTGTTGCGGCGTTTCATGACGGCCTGGAGATCGGGCAGGTCGTGGCCGACCGCGGTGAGATGCGTCTTCATCGGTGTCGCACGGGCGGAGCGTGATCCCGCCGATACGGCGAGGACCGGCCGCCCGCGATGCGGCGGGCGGCCGGTCCGGAAGTACGGCGAGGGTCAGACCCGCCAAGACTGGACGAGGGCGTCCAGCGTGGCCTGGTCGTAGACGATCCCCTGCGAAGTCAGTTCCTGGGCGACGAGTTCGCCGTCGCCGTGGTGCTTGGCCAGCAGCCGGTACACCGCGTACGGGAACCAGTGGTTGTCGCTGATTCGCTGGATCTCGGCCTCGTCGCAGCTGTAGCCCTGGGCCCTGACCTCGGCGAGCGTCCCGGCCACGTCCCCATGCCGCCGTTCGAGGATGTCGATGACGAGCGAGCGCAGGTTCTCCGGGGACGGCCCGGTCGCGGGCTGCTCGGTGGCGGTGCCGTAGGAGCTGCGTCCGTTGAGGCTTGCGGGGCTCGCGGCCGCGGCGGCGCTCACCACGGCCAGCTTCGGCTCCGGCTCCGGCGCGGGCGCCGGGGCGGGCGTGGGGGCGGGCGGCTCCGGTGCGGCGGCGGTGGCCTGGGCGGACGCGTTCGCCGCGGGCTCGGGCGCCGGCTCGGCGGCCTCCGTCTTGGCCGCGGGCTCCGCGGCGGCCGATGTGCCGGATTCGAGCGCCTTGCCGGAGTAGCCGGGGACCTGGATCTGCGGGAACGGCCCGGTGGTCCGCAGCGGCATCAGCGTGATCTGGTTCAGCGTGACCGGACCGGCGATCGCGCGCGGCTGCGGCGGCTCCGGCTGCTTGGCCTTCTCCTCCTTCTCGAACTCCTGCGACACGTACCGGTGCAGCGTCCGCAGCAGGACGAACAGGCCGAGCATCGACACGATCGGCGGGACGGCGGCCGTCGCCTGGTAGGAGAACGTCTTGTGGCCGACGTGGCCGACGTTGAAGATGAGGCTGGCCGTCCACCCGGCGAGGGCGATGGTCAGCGGCAGGCAGAAGTCCAGCCAGCTCAGCAGGGTCCGGCGGCGCAGCACGAAGGCGTCGATGGCGAGCAGGAAGAGGCCGAGCTCTCCCACGATGATGAAAAGGTCGACCAGCAGGGGGAACGATTCGGCCTTCCAGCCCCGCAGGCCGTGTTCGAGGGCCCAGTGGTAAAGGCCGGCGTAGGACTGGGCGAAGCCACCGGCGGTGGCGGTCAGGACCGCGGCCGCCATGAAGGCGATGGCCCCCCACCGTGTGATGACCTGAGCCCGGTTGGCAGCGCTCATGCGGCGTGTGCTCCCAAGAGTTCTTTACTCGACCAATAGTGATCGCTGGGAGACTATCCATTCTCTTGGCGTTCTGTGGCCGATTCGCATTACGTCTCGATCGCATTCGCCGAGATGACGGCCCGCGGCGGTCGCGCCGGGGCCGCACCGGGGCCGCGGCATCGGGTGTCCCCGCTGATTCCCACGGGTGCGGTTCCGTTCCGCGGGTACGGGACGAATACCGACAAACCCCCCGAATTACTACAGAAGGGGGATCGCCGTGAGCGATGCCGATGACGTGCTCGGGGCGGCGCTGCCGCTGGAGTACGAGGAGGACCTCGATCCGATGCTGGACCGGATCGGGGACGCCCGGTGCGTGCTGATCGGCGAGGCCAGCCACGGCACGCACGAGTACTACGCGTGGCGGTCGGCGCTGACCCGGCGGCTGATCGCCGAGCGCGGGTTCTCGTTCGTCGCGGTGGAGGGAGACTGGCCGGACTGCCGGCGCGTCGGCCGCTGCGTGACGCTGGCGGAGGGCTCGCCGGAGGACCCGCGGGACGTCCTGGACGCCTACGAGCGCTGGCCGACGTGGATGTGGGCCAACGAGGAGACCGTCAAGTTCTGCCGATGGCTGCGCGGCCACAACGCCGACCTGCCGTCCGGCGAGCGCGCCGGTTTCTACGGCCTGGACGTCTACAGCCTGTGGGAGTCGCTGCGCGCGGTCGTCGGCCATCTGGCGGACAACCGGCCGGAGTATCTGGAGACGGCGCTGGAGGCGTACCGCTGCTTCGAGCCGCACGCCGAGGACCCGCGGGCCTACGGGCGGTCGGCCGCGCTGGTCCCGGGCGGGTGCGCCGAGGAGGTCCTGGCGCTGCTGACCGGGCTGCGCCGGCCGGCGGACGCCGGGGACCCGGCGGAGGAGCTCGACGCCCGGCAGAACGCCGAGGTGGCGGTGGGCGCCGAGCGGTACTACCGCGCCATGATCGGCGGCGGCCCGGAGGCGTGGAACGTCCGGGACGTCCACATGGCCGACACCCTCGACCGGCTCATGGAGTTCCACGAGTCGGAGCGTGACGGCGGCAAGGCGGTCGTGTGGGCGCACAACACCCATGTCGGCGATGCGCGGGCCACCAACATGGCCGACGCGGGGATGATCAGCCTCGGCCAGCTCGCGCGGGAGCGGCACGGCCGGGACCGGGTCGTGGCGATCGGGTTCGCCGGCGGGCCGGGCGAGGTCGTCGCGGCGCCGGGCTGGGGAGCCCCGATGGAGGTCATGCACGTTCCGCCGCCGGTCCGCGGCTCGCTGGAGGAGGTGCTGGCGGAGTCGGAACTGCACCGCGGGCTGTTCATCGTGCCGCCCGAAGCGGACAAGCCGTCCTTCCTCACCCGGACGCTCGGGCACCGCGCGATCGGCGTCGTGTACGACATGGACCGCGACCGGCGCCAGTACGTCCCGACCAGGCTCGCCGACCGCTATGACGCGCTGTGCTGGTTCCGGATCACCTCCGCGCTCCAGCCGCTGCACCTGGAGGCGGCGCGCCGTGGTGAACTGGAGACGATGCCGACGGGAGTATGAGGAGCCGCCATGTCCTTGACCATGGGCCCGGGACCGCTCGCGGGCTCGCCCGGCGACGAGGTCAACTTCACCATCAAGGGGCCGGAGCACCGGCTGTTCATGCAGGACTTCCCGCGCCGCGTCCGGGCCAGGTTCGCGGGCGAGACCGTCCTGGACACCGAGCGCGGGAAGCTCCTGCACGAGACGGGGCTGCTGCCCGTCCTGTACGTCCCGGAGGAGGACGTCCGGACCGGCCTGCTGGAGAAGACCACCCACTCCACGTACTGCCCGTTCAAGGGCGACGCCGCCTACTGGACGGTCCGGGTCGGCGACCGGGCCGCGGAGAACGCGGTCTGGGCCTATCCCGAGCCGAAGCCCGAGTCGTCGTGGCTGCGCGGGTACATGGCGTTCTACTGGCACCCGATGGACGCCTGGTTCGACGAGGACGAGCAGGTCCACGGGCACCTGCGGGACCCGTTCCACCGCGTCGACGCGCGCCGCACCTCCCGGCACGTCCGGGTGCTGCGGGACGGGGAGGTGATCGCGGAGACCCGGCGTCCGCTTCTGCTGTCGGAGACGGGGCTGCCCAACCGCTTCTACATCCCGGCCGACGACGTCCGCCGCGACCTGCTGACCCGCGGCGACAAGCGGACCGTCTGCCCGTACAAGGGCGAGGCGACGTACTGGTCCCTGGACGGCGCCGAGAACGCCGCCTGGTCCTACGAGGATCCCTTGGCGGACGCCGCCAAGATCGCCGGCTACCTGAGCTTCGACCACGGGGCCCTGACGATCGAACCCGCGCCGCCGCGGGCGTAGCGGGCCCGCACGCCGTCCGGAACCGGCCGCGGGCCGTGACCCGTGCCGGCCGGGAGGCTTATCCGGGTTCTCGCGGTGCACAGGCGGGCGGCTCCCGGTTTACAGTTCTGATTGACCGGGAGCGGTGACGGCGGGCAAAGGAGACGGCTCTTGGCAGTGTACGCGGCGTCCTCCCCGCGGCCGGGATTCTGGGCCGCGCTCGACCCCGGGCAGCAGGCCGCGCTGCGGGGCGCCGCGCGGCCCCGGCAGTACCCGGTGAAGGCGCCGCTCGTGTACCAGGGCGACGAGTCCGACCATGTGATCATCATCGAGCGCGGCTGGGCGAAGGTCACCTCGGCCACCGCGGACGGCCACGACGTGGTCCTGGCCGTCCGCGGCCCCGGCGACCTGCTGGCCGAGAGCGCGGTGCTGGGCGGCCGGCCGCGCGCCGCGACCGTGACCGCGCTGTCGCCGGTCCGCGCACTGGTCGTGCCCGCCGCCCGCTTCACCGGGTTCCTGGACCAGCACCCGGACGTGTGGATGCTCGTCACCGGAACGTTCGTCCAGCGCATGGACGACTCCGACCGGCGGCTCACCGCGCATGTCGCGAGCCGCGGCCCGCAGCGCCTGGCGTCACTGCTGACGCACCTCGCGGAACTGTCGGCCCACCACGTCCCGCCCGCGCCGGACGGATCGATCGAGATCGGGCCGCCGCTGTCCCAGGAGGAGCTGGGCAGCTGGATGGACGCCTCCCGGGAGACCGTCGCGCGTGCACTCAACGGGTTGCGCCGCGCCGGCCTGATCCGCACCGGCTGGCGCCGGATCACCGTGGTGGACCTGCCCCGGCTCCGCGAGTTCGCCAAGGAGGCCGACTGACCGCTCCGGCCCCGGCGGCCCGCGCCGGCTCGTCGATCGCCGGGCGGTCATCGGGGGAGTCCACCGGGGCGCGTGCGGGGACGACGGCGAGGTCGGCCCGGAAGCGGCGGTTGAGGGCGGCGCGGACGCGGCCGGAGGCGGTCCGGCCGCGCGGGCTCGCGACGTCGTCGATGGGCGGCGGCACGTCCAGGTCCACGGCGGGCGCCGGACGCGGGTCGGTGATGGCGGCGATCGCCTCGTCCGGCAGGGGCCGCTCGACCTCGCTGAAGCCGCCGTCCGGCGACCGGCGGATGACGCCGGTCTCCAGACCGTGCCGGGCCAGGGCGAGGTCGCGGCGCTGCAGGCCGACGCAGATGCGGTAGGTGACGATGTAGGCCAGCACCGGCCCGAGGACGATCAGGAAGCGGAAGAACCAGGTCGTCCAGAACAGCGGGACGTGGAACCGGTCGGCGAGGACGTCGTTGCCGCCCGCGAGCCACAGCGTCCCGTAGAAGACCATGCCGCCGACGCCGATGCCCGTCCGGGCGGGGACGTCGCGGGGCCGGTCCAGCAGATGGTGGATCTGGTGGTCGCCGGTCACCCAGCGTTCCAGGAACGGGTAGAGGGCGAGGCCGGTGAACAGCAGTCCGGGGACCACCAGCGCCGGGACGGCCACGCTCAGCGTGACCGTGTGACCCCAGGCGGTGATCTCCCAGGCGGGCATGATCCGCAGCGCGCCCTCCAGCCAGCCCATGTACCAGTCGGGCTGCGAGCCGGAGCTGATCGCGCCCGGGTCGTACGGGCCGAACAGCCAGACCGGGTTGATCTGGAAGAAGGCCGCCAGCAGCGTCGTGACGCCCAGCACCCACAGGAACAGCGAGGTGGTCTTGGCGATGAACACCGGGAAGAACGGGTACCCGCGGACGGTGCTGTTCGAGCTGCCCTTGCCGGGGAACTGGGTGTGCGTCTGCCGCCAGGTCAGCACGATCGCGTGCAGCGGGATCAGCGCCGCGAGGACGCCCGGGATCAGCAGCACGTGGATGATGTACAGGCGCGGGATGACGTCGGTGCCCGGATACTCCCCGCCGAACAGGAACATCACCAGGTAGGTGCCGACCACCGGGATCGACGCGGTGACGCCCTCCACGATCCGCAGGCCGGTGCCCGACAGCAGGTCGTCCGGCAGCGAGTACCCGAACAGGCCGTTGAACATGACCAGGATGAACATGAGGATGCCGATCAGCCAGTTCAGCTCGCGGGGCTTGCGGAACGCGCCGCTGAAGAAGTTGCGCAGCAGGTGGACGAGGATCGCGCCCATGAAGATGAGCGTCGACCAGTGGTGGATCTGCCGGACGAGCAGCCCGCCCCGCACATCGAAGCTGATCTTGAGCGCGGAGGCGTACGCCTCGCTCATCTCCACGCCCCGCAGCTTCGCGTAGGAGCCCTGGTAGACGACCTCGTGCATGCTCGGCTTGAAGAACAGCGTCAGGTACACCCCGGTCAGCAGGATGATCACGAACGAGTACATCGCGATCTCGCCGACCAGGAAGCTCCACTGGTCCGGGAACGCCTTGCGCAGCGCCTTGCGGGCGAACCCGGTGGTGCCGAGCCGCTCGTCCAGCGCCTGTGCCGTGGCGCCCGTCAATCCCGCCATCGTCCGCATCCCTCCGTCGCGCCGCTCGCGCCTGTCGTGCTCTCAGGGATAAGACCGGCGAGAACGGAGGAGTGTGACATCGGGTGACGTGCACCGCGTCACACCGCGCGGATTCGCGGAGACGGTCAGCGGGCGGGGCGCGCCAGGTGGCTGCGGCGCTGGTAGCGCGGCCGCCAGCCGACCCGGTAGCACAGCCGGATCGGCGGCGGCAGCAGCCGCAGCACCGCGCGGCGGGTGGCCTCCGGGGCGCCGTCCAGCAGCCAGGGCAGGAACACGCCGAGCCCGCGGACGCCGAGCCCGCGCCGGAACTCCACGTCGAACGTGCCCCACTCGAACGGCGTGAGGGTCTCCTGGATCAGCGGCAGGACGGCCGACTCCTTGAAGTCCAGCAGCGCGTCCACGGCCGCGCGGAGATCCCGGGTGTACCGGGCGAACATGAAACGGTCACGGTGTTCCAGTGCCGCGTCCACGCCGTCGACCAGCGGGACGACCCGCACGGTCCGCAGCGCCAGGGAGTCGAGGACGGCGCCCACCCGTCCGGGGGCGTCGGCGTCCTTGGCGTACATCACCGTCCACAGGGTCTGTTTCTCCGCGGCGTCCTGGAGATGCCAGTGGAGGCTGAACAGTGCCCAGCCGTTGGCCACCGCGGGGCCGTCCGGTCCGGCCGCCGCCTCCAGCCGGGCCGTGTCGCGGCGGAACGCGTCGTACGCGGCGTACAGCATCGTCAGGTCGTACCGTCTGGCCACGCTCTCCATGCCGTCTCCCAAGCCTTCGCGCAGGTGCCACCACAGAGGTAGATGCGCCGGACACCCCGGAGTGTGACGCGATCCGGGCCCGACTTCTGTGACCTCCCCCACGAAGGATGATGTATGCGGCGGCAGGGGCGGGGGAGGGCGGCTCTGGACGCCCGCCTCAGACGCCCGCCTCCGCGGCGCGCGCGTTGAGGCGTTCCCGCTGCGGAACCACGGTGTACTTGGGGTCCCGCGCCGACTGCATCCCGGCCTGGAAGACGCCGAAACGCGTGCATGCCGAACCCGCCAGCAGCGCCGCCCCGCTGACCACGGCCGCCGCGCGGCTGCGTCCGCCGAGCAGGACGCCCCCGGCGGTGCCCGCGGCCGCCAGGACCTCGCCCGCGCGCATGAGCCGGCCGGCCCCGCCCCGCTTGTACGGTTCGGCGGCGAGCCCGGCCCGGCGCTCCAGCACCTTGGCCGCGGCCAGCTCCAGGGCGGAGCCGAACACGGCGGCGGTGCGCATCGGGCCGGTCTCGCGGACGGGTGCCACGACCATCGCCATCCCCGCCGCCGCGGCGGCGGCCGAGCCGACGAAGACGAACGGCAGTTCGCGGTGCGCCTCATGCCAGGCGGGCACCGCGGTGTCGGCGGCCAGGACGGCGGTGTAGGCGGCCACCGCGGGGCCGAGCACGGCGGCCCCGGCGGTCGCCGCCCCGCCCAGACGCGGGAAGCGTCCCGCCACGTCCAGGACGGCGGCGGCGCCCGCGGCCGGCCCGTACGCGGCCAGCAGCCAGGAGCCCACGCTCATCGGGGACGTCGGCTTCATGACCCGCAGCATGTTGAAGAACCGGCCGGGCCGTCCGAGGTCGTGGATCAGCATGGCCGCCGACCCGCCGATCGCGGCCAGCGAGGAGATCTTCAGCGCCCGCGCGGTGGCGGGACGCCCGGTGAGCTGCGCGCCCGCCGCCAGCACCGACCCGGCGCCGGCCAGCCCGCCGAGGAAGAAGTACCCGGCGATGTCGAGAGCCTTCCAGACCGGCGGGTTCAGGATGGGCTTGCCGTAGTAGGAGGTGAACTCGGCCTCGGGCACCATCGCCTTCTCGCCGCGTCCGCCGCGCCGCCTGCCGCGCCGTCCGCCGTCCCCGCGGCGCAGCCCCTTGCCGACCTGCGCCTCCCGGCCCGGCCGCGCGCCGCGCACGCCCTCCCCGCCCACGTCCGAACCGCTCATCGGGCACCTCCCCGGGGGCCGTGGACGGCGAAGACGGCGGCGAGGCCGCCGAGCAGCGTGGCGGCGGCGAGACCCGCGTGCTTCCACATGGCCGGCAGGTCGCGCGTGGTGACGACCGGATCCGGGGGCAGCCCGTACACCTCCGGCTCGTCCAGCAGCAGGAAGAACGCGCCGTCGCCGCCGACGCCGTCCTGCGGGTCGTGGCCGTAGAGGCGGGCGTCCGCGACGCCGATGTCGTGGAGCTGCTCGACGCGCAACGCGGCCCGCTCGCGCAGCTCCTCCAGCGGCCCGTACTGGATGGAGTCGGTGGGGCACGCCTTCGCGCACGCCGGTTCCTGGCCGGCCCCGAGCCGGTCGTAGCACATCGTGCACTTCCATGCGCGGCCGTCGCCCTTGCGCTGGTCGATGACCCCGTACGGGCAGGCCGGGATGCAGTAGCCGCACCCGTTGCAGATGTCCTCCTGGACGACGACCGTCCCGAACTCGGTGCGGAACAGCGAGCCGGTGGGGCACACGTCCAGGCAGGCGGCGTGCGTGCAGTGCTTGCACACGTCGGACGCCATCAGCCAGCGCAGATCGGTGCCGTCGCCGTGGCCGGCGCCCGTCTCGGCGTGCCCCATGGGCTTGTTCTGCTCGATGAACGCGACGTGCCGCCACGTGTCGGCGCTGAGGCCCTGCGTGTTGTCGTAGGACATGCCGGTGAACTCCAGGCCGTCCTCGGGAACGGCGTTCCACTCCTTGCAGGCCACCTCGCACGCCTTGCAGCCGATGCACACCGACGTGTCGGTGAAGAAGCCCATCCTCGGCGGATGGTCGGTGTAGCCGGAGCCGGAGCCGGCGGCGACGTCGGATTCGGCCCCCGCGAGCAGATTTCGTCCGATCAAGCTGCTCATCCCACAGGACCTCCCGTCGCGGCGCCGATCCTTTTCCGATTTCCCAGCGGGGCGTTTCCTACACGTGCCCTGCCCGGTCGACACTGATCGCGGCCCGTGCTCGACCGGCCGCCGCCCGATCGCCGGCCGCCCGGCCGTCGACCGCTCAGTCGCCGGCCGCTCAGTCGCCGGCCGCTCAGTCGCCGGCCGCTCAGTCGCCGGCCGCTCAGTCGCCGGCCGCTCAGTCCGCGGTCATCGCCTTCCACTGCCGGTCGGCGACGGGACGCCAGGTGTCGTGGCGCTCGTGGAAGAGCGTGAACGCCTGTGAGCCGCACCAGCCGTCCGGGAGCAGCTCCGCCGGGAGGCCCGGGTCGAGGAACGGGAACCGGCGCCATTCCTGGACGAGCCTCGTGTGCGCGGCGAACGTCCCCGGGTCGTCGCCGGGACGCAGCGTGCGGACGGCGTCCAGGAAGTCCTCGTAGGCGAGTTCGATCTCGTCCAGGTCCCACGCCTGCCGGGCCACGCGCCGCGCCTCGGCCAGGTCGCCGAGCCGCCCGGTGAACAGCGTGGAGGTGTCCGCGACACCGATCTCGCCGAGGACCCCGCGCACCTCCGGCTCGCGCTCGGGACGCGGGCTCACCCACACGCCGGGGGAGAGGTTGCCGAGCCCGTTCCACGCGAGCCGCGTCCGCAGCAGGTGGCGGAGCCTGCGGTTGGTCTCCGGGACGGTCGCGAGGACGAGCAGCCACCGCCCGTCCCATTCGCCGACCGGGCAGCCGAAGCCGTAGATCCGCTCGGTGCCGTCGGTGAGCAGCCGCTCGCCGGACGCGGTGAGCCGCCAGGCGGTGCGGCGGCCGTGCCGTTCCCCGGCGAGCCAGCCCTCGGCGGCGCTGCGCGCGAGTGCCTGCCGGACCGCCTTCTCCTCCACGCCGAGCAGCCCGAGCGCGCGCAGGAACGTCGCCGTCCAGACCGGTTCGCCGGCGGGCAGGACGAACTCGCCCAGCAGGGTCAGCAGCAGCGAGCGGGCGCTCGCCGCGCCGAGCTCGCGCCGGCGCCGAAACTGGGGCCTGGGGTGCGCCGCGTCCTCGCCGTTTCGGGCCATGTGTTCTCCTCCTGAGCCCTTCTGGGGCGCGGCCGTCCGTGGAACGCTGTCCAGTATTGCGCGACTCTCACCCGCTCGGCCATCATTCGACAAGTCCATTGACTAACGTTTCATATATGTAGAGCATTAGTGTCACGGTTCCCGGAGACTGGAGATCCCGATGACCGCTGAAACGGCGGCCGCACCGGCTGTGCCCGCCACGTTCAACGCTTCCGAATACCTGCTCCGGGCGGCGTCCGAGGACGAGACCGCCGGACGGACGGCCCTCACCGGTCCCGGCGGCGATCTCGGCTACGGCGAGCTGGCCGAACTGGCCGGGCATGTCGCCGCCGGGCTGGAGGGCTGGGGCCTGCGCGGCGAGGAGCGGGTGGTCCTGTTCATGGCGGACGGCCCGTTCATGGCCGCCGCGATCCTGGGCGCGATGCGGCTCGGCGCCGTGCCGGTGCCGGTGTCGACGATGCTGACCGGGGCCGAGCTGGCCGCGCTGCTCAACGACGCGCGGGCCAGAGTGCTGCTGGTCAGCGACCGGTTCGCGGCGGCGGCGGAGGCGGCGCTCGCGCACGCGCCGGGCGTCCGGCAGGTGGCGGTGGAGGGGGACGGCGGCCTGCAGGCGCCGCCCGGCGTGCGGGTGAGCCCCTTCGCGGACCTGATCGCCGCGGGGCGGGCCCGGGGCGGCGAACCCCGCGAGCCCTACCTGACCTCGGACGACTCCAGCGCGCTGTGGCTCTACACGTCCGGCACGACGGGCAGGCCGAAGGGCGCGATGCACCGGCACGCCGGCATCCGGCACGTGGTGGAGACCTATGGCCGCCAGGTCCTCGGCATCACCCCCGAGGACCGCTGCTACTCGGTCGCCAAGCTGTTCTTCGCCTACGGGATCGGAAACTCGCTGTTCTTCCCGCTCGCCGCCGGCGCGACCGCGATCCTGGATCCGGACCGGCCGACGCCCGCGTCCGTCGCGGCACGGCTGATCGAGTACCGTCCGACGCTGTTCTTCGCGGTGCCCACCTTCTACGCCGCGCTCCTGAACGCGGACGTGCCGGTGGAGGCGTTCGCGTCCGTCCGGCTGGCGGTGTCGGCGGGCGAGCCGCTGCCCGCCGAGCTGTGCCGCCGCTTCACCGCGAGGTACGGCGTGGAGGTCCTCGACGGGATCGGCTCGACGGAGTGCCTGCACATCTTCCTGTCGAACCGGCCGGGGCGGGTCCGTCCCGGCACGACCGGCACCGCCGTGCCCGGCTACGAGCTGCGGATCGTGGACGCCGAGGGCGCCGAGGTCGCGCCGGGCACGCCGGGCACGCTGATGGTGAAGGGCGAGTCGATCGCGACCGGCTACTGGTGCCGCACGGACACCACCCGGAAGGTGTTCCAGGGGGAGTGGCTGCGCACCGGCGACACCTATGTGGTGGACGACGACGGCTACTACACCTGCCTCGGCCGGACGGGCGACATGCTCAAGGCCGGCGGGATCTGGGTGTCGCCGTCCGAGGTGGAGGGACGGCTGCTGGAGCACCCGGCGGTGTCGATGGCCGCGGTCGTCGGGCTGCCGGACGCCGACGGCCTGGACAGGCCCGTCGCGGCCGTCGTCCTCAAGGAGGGGACGGCCGCCGAGCCGGGGGAGCTGATCGACTTCTGCCGGGCCGGGCTCGCGTCCTACAAGCGTCCCCGCGAGGTGCTGATCGTGGACGGGCTCCCGACGACGCCGACCGGCAAGCTGCGCCGCTTCGCCGTCCGGGAACTGGCCGCGACCTTGCTGAACATGCCCTGAGCGGGCGCCGGGCCATGGCCGCCCGGGACGGCCCGGCCGGTTGATGTACTACAAATCCTTGACGCATAAAACAATATCTGTAGAGCATGGTGGAGACGGCACCGGGGGGAAGGACAGCTCATGACCACACCGCACGTGGAGTTCCGTGTGGACCCGTCCCGCTACCGGCACTGGAGCCTGGACGTCGAGGAACCCGTCGCCACCCTCACGATGGCGGTGGACGAGCGGGGCGGCCTGGTCCCCGGCTACGAGCTCAAGCTCAACTCCTACGACCTCGGCGTGGACATCGAGCTGTACGACGCCGTCCAGCGGCTCCGGTTCGAGCACCCCGGGGTACGGACGGTCGTGATCACCAGCGGCAGGGAGAAGGTCTTCTGCGCGGGCGCCAACATCCGGATGCTGGCCGCGTCCCCGCACCCGTGGAAGGTCAACTTCTGCAAGTTCACCAACGAAACCCGCAACGGCATCGAGGACGCGACGGCCAACTCCGGCCAGACCTACCTGGCGGCGGTCAACGGCACCGCGTCCGGCGGCGGATACGAGCTGGCGCTCGCCTGCGAGCACATCATGCTCGTGGACGACCGGTCCTCGGCGGTGTCGCTGCCGGAGGTGGCGCTGCTCGGCGTCCTGCCCGGCACCGGCGGACTGACCCGCGTGTCGGACAAGCGGCGCGTCCGCCGCGACCGCGCCGACTACTTCTGCACCAAGGTCGAGGGGCTGGGCGGCAAGAAGGCCGTCGCGTGGCGGCTGGTCGACGAGGCGGTGCCCCGCACGGCCTGGGACGCGACGGTCGCGGAGCGCGCCAGGGAACTGGCGGCCCGCTCGTCCCGGCCGCAGGGCGCCGAGGGCATCGCGCTGACGCCGCTCACCAAGGAGCGCACCGGCACGTCCATCACCTACCGGCACGTGTCGGCGAAGCTGGACCGTGCCGCCGGCGTCGTCGAGATCACCGTCGCCGGACCGGACGCCGAGCCCGGCGACGTCCACGGGCAGGGCGCGGACTTCTGGACGCTCGCCATGGCCCGTGAGCTGGACGACCTGATCCTCGACCTGCGCACCAACGAACTCGGGCTCGGCACGTGGACGTTCCGGACGACCGGGTCGGCCGGGCACGTCCTCGCCCATGACCGGCTGCTGCTCGACAACGCCGGGGACTGGCTCGCCAACGAGATCGTCCACTACCTCAAGCGGACGCTGAAGCGCCTGGACGTCACCAGCCGCAGCCTCATCGCGCTGATCGAGCCGGGTGGCTGCTTCGCCGGCTCGCTCCTGGAGATCGTGCTCGCCGCCGACCGCGCCTACCAGCTCGACGGCGTCTTCGAGGACATCGACCCCGGCGCCGACCCCGCCGCGATCACCGTGGACGCGATGAACCTCGGCCCGCTCCCGATGAGCAACGGCCTCACCCGTCTGGAGACCCGCTTCCTCGGCGACGACGAGGCGCTCGCCGCCGTCCGCGACGCGGCCGGCAAGCCGCTCGAAGCCGCCGACGCCGAGCGCCTCGGCCTGGTCACCTTCGCGCCCGACGACATCGACTGGGACGAGGAGATCCGCATCGCGCTGGAGGAGCGGGCCGGCTTCAGCCCCGACGCGCTCACCGGGCTGGAGGCCAACTGCCGCTTCCCCGGCCCGGAGACCCTGGAGACCAAGATCTTCGGCCGGCTCAGCGCCTGGCAGAACTGGATCTTCACCCGCCCGAACGCGTCCGGCCCCGACGGCGCGCTGCGCCGCTACGGCACCGGGCGGCGCGCCGACTTCGACCGAAAGCGAGCCTGACCCATGGCGATCACCGCCGACTACACCGAGAAGATCCCGAACAACGTCGACCTGCGCGAGGACCGGCGCCTCCAGCGCGCCCTGGAGTCGTGGCAGCCGAACTTCCTGTCCTGGTGGGAGTCGATGGGCCCGTCCCTGCCCACGCAGGACGTCTACCTGCGGACCGCCGTGAACGTCGGCCGCGAGGGCTGGGCGCATTTCGGGCACGTCGCCATGAAGGACTACCGGTGGGGCATCTTCCTCGCCGAACGCGACGGCGACCGGCGCATCGGGTTCGGCGCGCACAAGGGCGAGCCCGCCTGGCAGAAGGTTCCCGGCGAGTACCGCGCCGACCTGCAACGCCTCATCGTCATCCAGGGCGACACCGAGCCCGCGTCCGTCGAGCAGCAGCGCAACCTCGGTGCCACCGCGCCCAGCCTCTACGACCTGCGCAACCTGTTCCAGGTGAACGTCGAGGAGGGCCGTCACCTGTGGGCGATGGTCTACCTCCTGCACGCCTACTTCGGACGTGAGGGCCGCGAGGAGGCCGAGGAACTGCTCCACCGCAACTCCGGCAGCGAGGAGTCGCCCCGCATCCTCGGCGCGTTCAACGAGGAGACGCCCGACTGGCTGTCCTTCTACATGTTCACCTACTTCACCGACCGGGACGGCAAGTACCAGCTCGGCACGCTGAAGGAGTCCGGGTTCGACCCGCTGTCACGGACGTGCGAGTTCATGCTCAAGGAAGAGGCCCACCACATGATGGTCGGCACCACGGGCGTCGACCGGGTGGTGGAGCGGACCGTCCAGCTCATGAAGGAGCACGACACCGACGACGTCACCCCGCACGGCGCGATTTCGCTCGACGTCATCCAGAAGTACCTGAACTTCCACTACTCGGTGTCGCTCGACCTGTTCGGCTCCGAGACGTCCGGCAACGTCGCGAACTACTACACGGCCGGCCTCAAGGGACGCTGGATGGAGGGCCGCCGCCGGGACGACCACCGTCTCACCGACGACTCGATCATGGTGGACGCCCTGGTCGACGGCGCCATCGGGCGGACCGAGGTCGCCGCGCTCACCGGCCTGAACACCGACCTGCGCCGCGAGTACGTCTCCGACTGCCAGAGCGGCGTCAACCGGTGGAACCGCATCCTGTCCGAGGCGGGCCTGCCGCAGCGCCTCTCCCTGCCGAGCATCGCCTTCAACCGGAAGGTCGGCGCGTTCGCCGGCATCGAGACCACCCCGGACGGCGAGATCCTGAGCGCCGCCGAATGGGAGGGGCGCAAGGGCGCCTGGCTGCCGACGGAGGTCGACAAGACCCACGTCCGGTCGCTGATGCGGCCGGTCCACCAGCGCGGCAAGATCGCCGGCTGGATCGCGCCGCCGCGCAGCGGCGTCAACGGCAAGCCGTTCGACTACGAGTACGTCCGGCTCTAGACCCGGCTCGCCGCCGGGTCAGCGGGCGAGGTGGCGGGAGATGACCAGGCGCTGGATCTGGTTGGTGCCCTCGAAGATCTGCATCACCTTCGCTTCGCGCATGAAGCGCTCCACCGGGAAGTCGCGGGTGTAGCCGGCGCCGCCGAGGACCTGGACGGCGTCGGTGGTGACCTTCATGGCGTTGTCGGTGGCGACCAGCTTGGCGATGGACGCCTCGCGGCCGTAGGGGCGGCCCGCGTCCTTCAGCCGGGCGGCGGACAGGTAGGTGGCACGGGCCGACTCGACGGCGGCGGCCATGTCGGCGAGGACGAAGGCGAGGCCCTGATGGTCGATGATCGCCTTGCCGAACGCCTCACGCTCCTTGGCGTACGCGACGGCCGTGTCAAGGGCGCCCTGGGCGAGGCCGGTGGCGACGGCGGCGATGCCGAGGCGGCCGGCGTCCAGGCCCGCGAGGGCGATGGAGAGACCCTGGCCCTCGCGGCCGATCAGGTTGGCCGCGGGGATGCGCGCCTCCACCAGGCGGACGGTCGCGGTGGTGGAGCCCATCAGGCCCATCTTGTCCTCGGGCTCGTCGAACTCCAGGCCGGGGGTGTCGGCGGGGACAAGGAAGCAGGAGACGCCGCGGGCGCCGTCGTCGGAGGTGCGGGCCATGACGGTGTAGAAGTCGGCCTTGCCGCCGTGAGTCGTCCACGCCTTGGCGCCGTTGAGGACGTAGGAGTCGCCGTCCCGGACGGCCTTGGCGCGCATCGCGGCGGGGTCGGAGCCGGCGTGCGCCTCGGACAGGCAGTACGCGCCGAGCCGCTCGCCGGAGAGCATGTCGGGCAGCCACCGCGCGCGCTGCTCGTCGGTGCCGTAGGCGAACAGGGGGAAGCAGGACAGCGCGTGCACGCTGACGCCGACGCCGACGCTCGCCCACGCCGCCCCGATCTCCTCCAGGACCTGCAGGTAGATCTCGTAGGGCTGGGCGCCGCCGCCGAACTCCTCCGGGTACGGCAGCGTCAGCAGGCCCGCCCGGCCCAGGGTCGTGAACACCTCGCGCGGGAACGTCCCGGTGCGCTCGGCGTCGGCGACGCGCGGCGCCAGTTCCTTGGCCGCGATCTCGCGGGTGAGCGCGATCAGGTCTGCGGACTCGGGGGTCGGCAGGTGCCGGGTGGCGGGCATGGCGGGCTCCTTTCGGTACGCCGACAGTACCAAAACCAGTACTGACGAACCCATTTTGGTACTGTTCCCGGCATGACCTCGCCGGACGAACGCGGGACGCGGGCGGCGCGGCGGCGCGAGGCGCTGATCGGGCGGCTCATGGAGGTGTTCCTCGACCGCGGGTTCGCCGAGCTGAGCGTCGCCGACCTCGCCGCCCTGCTGCGCTGCTCGAAGAGCACCCTGTACACGGTGGCGCCGAGCCGGGAGCAGATCATCGCGGCGGTGGTCCGCGCGTTCTTCCGCCGGGCGACCGAGCGGGTGGAGGCCGTCCTCGACGCGCAGGCGGACCCGCGCGAACGCGTCGGCGCCTACCTGCACGCGATCTCGGCGGAACTCGCCCCCGCGACCCCCGCCTTCTTCGCCGACCTGGACGCCTTCGCCCCCGCCCGCGAGATCTACAAGCGCAACACCGCGTTCGCGGTGCGCCGCGTGCGGGGGCTCGTCCGGGAGGCGGCGCCCGGCACGGACGCCGCGTTCGTCGGCGCCGTCGCCGGGCAGGTGATGGAGTCCATCCACCGCGGCGAGATCAAGGCGCAGACCGGCCTGGACGACTCCGCCGCCTACGCCGCGCTGGCGTCCCTCATCGTCGCCCGCATGACCGCCGGCTAACGCTGCGCCAGCTGGAGCGCGTGCTCGACCAGGGCGACCAGCACGCCCCGTGCCACCTCGCGGCTCCGCACGTCGCACATCAGCACCGGGACGTCCGAGTCGAGGTCGAGCGCGTCGCGGATCTCATCCGCGCTGTAGCGGCGGGCGCCCTCGAACTGGTTCGCGGCGATGACGAACGGGATCCCCCGCTCCTCGAAGAAGTCGATGGACGCGAAGCTCGTGCTGAGCCGGCGGGTGTCGACCAGCACGATCGCGCCGACCGCGCCGTAGGCGATCTGGTCCCACATGAACCAGAACCGCTCCTGGCCCGGCGTCCCGAACAGGTACAGCCGGACACCGCCGGAGAACGTCAGGCGGCCGAAGTCCATCGCGACGGTCGTGGTGGTCTTGCTCTCGATGCCGCCGAGGTCGTCCACCCCCACCGAGGCGTCGGTGAGGGTCTCCTCGGTGCGCAGCGGGCGGACCTCGCTCACCGCGCCGACCAGCGTCGTCTTGCCGACGCCGAAGCCACCGGCCACCAGCACCTTGAGCGTGTGCAGGGGGACGTCGTCGTCTTGCCGTTGAGACACCGAGGACTCAGAGGCGGCGAAGTTCATCGAGCACTCTCATCAGGATGCGGGGGTCGGGACGTTCGGACGGTTCCGCCGCCTGCGGGACCTCTTCGATCAGGCCGTACTGGTGCAGGTCCTCCAGCAGGATCTGCACGACCCGGAACGGAAGGTCGGTCTCCGAGGCCAGGTCGGCGGGCGTCGACGGCCGCCGGCACAGTTCCAGCAGCCGCCGCTGCTCGCGGGACAGCCACACCCGGTCGCCCGGGGTGCGGCCGGTCGCGACGAGGATCGTGACCAGGTCGACGACGAGACCGCGGGGGCGGGTGCGCCCGCGGGTGACCGCGTACGGGCGCACGACCGGGCCGGCCTCCCGCCCGATCCAGCGTTCTCTCGGATTCTCCACGGTCGCCTCAGCCCGGGGCACCCGGCCGCAGGGACGCGTCCTCGGACTCGGCGGCGCGCGGCGAGGTCGACAGCGCCCGCCGCACCCGCTTGATCAGCATGGTGGTCTCGTAGGCGACGAGCCCGGCGTTGCCGCCGGCGTCGCTGAGCACCGCCAGGCAGCTTCCGTTGCCGGCCGGCATGACGAAGAACAGCTTGTCGTCCAGTTCCACCACGGTCTGCCGCACCTGCCTGGCGGAGAAGTGCTCGCGGGCGCCGTTGGCCAGGCTGTGGAAGCCCGACGACAGCGCAGCGAGGAACTCGGCGTCCCTGCGGGTGACGTCACCCGAGGCGCCCATGACCAGCCCGTCCCTGGACAACAGAACGGCTTGGCGGACCTCGCCTACCCGCTGCACCAGATCATCGAGCAGCCAGTCGAGCTCGCCGGTGGCATGCCCCTGCCGCGTCATGCGTCTCCCCATTCATCACGTGGATCGAGATCACCCGGTTCGTCGTCTTCGACCCTGCCGCGCAACCATCCCGACTGTAGCGAGGCCATCAGGTTCCGGCTGAGTTCTGGACTAGGCTCCTCGAAGTCGTCTTCGTCGTCGGTGTCCGGCTCAGCATGCCTGGTCACCGAGTGCTTACGCAGCTCGGGAGCGAGGTTACGCTGCCGGACCCGGCGCGGAAGCCGGCCGGTGGCCTCGCTGTCCTCCATCGCCGGTTCCGGATCCTCCTTTTGCGGCCGGGTCTGGCCATTGGTGGGCTCGGGCTGGTCGAAGGCGACCGGCGGATTGAAGGATACGGGCGGTGCCGGAGTGTCCGGCGGGGGAGCCGGCCGCGCGTGCTTGGCGGGGCCGGGCAGCGCGGGACGGATCGGGCGGCCGAGCCGGGCCGCGCCCGCGCCGGGCGCCCCCGACGTGACCGCCTGCGGCGCCCCTTCGGTGTGCGCCTGCCACTGGTCGTCCACGACCACCAGGGCATGCGGGATGAGGACGACCGCGGTCGTGCCCCCGTACGCCGACGGCTGGAGCGAGACCTTGATGTCGTGCCGGGCCGCGAGCCGCGCGACGACGAACAGGCCGAGCCGCTCGGTGTCGACGAGGTCGAACTCGACGGCGTTGTCGAGGCGCTGGTTCAGCGACTCCAGTTCGTCGGGATGCAGGCCGATGCCGCGGTCCACGACCTCCACCGCGAGCCCGTTGGCGACGGTCTCGACCTTGACGGTGACCTCGGTGGTCGGCGGGGAGTAGGCGGTGGCGTTCTCGATCAGCTCGGCGAGCAGGTGGATGACGTCGGCGACCACCTCCCCGGTGACCGCGGTCGACGACACGCCGGCCACCTCGATCCGGGTGTAGTCCTCGACCTCGGCGATCGCGGCGCGCACCACGTCCTCGGCGGCGACCGGGTGGTCCCAGGCGCGGACGGTCGGCGAGCCGGACAGGATGACCAGGCCCTCGGCGTGCCGCCGCATGCGGGTGGTCAGGTGGTCGAGGCGGAACAGGTCGTCCAGCTCCTCGGGGCTGGAGGCGCGCCGCTCCATCTGGTCCAGCAGCCGCAGCTGCCGGTGCAGCAGCGACTGGCTGCGCCACGACAGGTTGACGAAGACGCGGTTGATGCTCGCGCGCAGGTCCGCCTCGTCGATCGCGGTGCTGATCGCCTGCCGCTGGACGGTCTCGAACGCCTCGCTGACCAGGGCGACCTCGCGGGTCCTGCCGGCCTCGGGACGGGGCGTCTCGGCATCCAGGTCCACCCGCTCGCCGCGCCGCAGCCGCGTGACGACGCGGGGCAGCCGCTCGTTCGCCAGCTCCTGCGCCGACCGCTGGAGGTTCCGCAGCTCGTCGGCGTGCCGGCGGGCGAACAGCAGGGACAGCGCGATGGAGACGATGACGGCCAGCAGCCCGACGCCGCCCGCCAGGTAGACCCGCATCATGATCCGGTGGCCGGCGGGCTCGACCTGCTCGCGCTGGAGTTGCTCGCCGGCCTTGTAGGTGGTGTCGAGCCACAGCTGCCCGGCCGCCTTGGTGGCGGCCTGCCACCGCTGCGGGGCGGGTGCCCGGCCGCGCCGGATGGTGGCGTTCTCCAGTTCGACGAACTCGCCGTAGATGGGGGAGTTCACCAGGCCGCCCATGGTCTGCGCGATGTTGCCGCTGAGCCCGATCCGGCCGAGGTCGAGCAGCTCGGTGCGGGCGCCCGCCCACTCGGCGAACGCGGCGCGGGCGCCGGGCGTCAGCCGGCCGCGGCGCAGGCCGGCCAGCAGCAGGTCCTCGCGCAGCATGAAGTCGCGCGCCCAGTACATGTACAGCAGGCCGTTGGTCTGCTGGTAGACGTCGAGGTCGTCGATGTCCACCAGCGTGCTGAGCAGCCGGACCGTCTCGTCGAACGCGTCGCTGTAGGCGTTGATGGCCTCCAGCACCGTGACGTTCTGCGTGGTGACCTGCGACCGCATGCTGGCCAGCAGGTCGAACTGGTTGGCGACGTTCCGGGTGCGCTGCACCGCGTCCTCGTCCATGTGCTTCGTGGCCTCGGGGGAGAGCGCCGACTTGCGGAAGGCGGCCACCTCGCGGCTGGTCCTGCCGACCGCCTCCTCGAACTTCTGCACGCTGGCGGAGGACGGCGATATCAGCGCGGCGATCCCCGCCGCGCGTTCCTCCTGCACCGCCTGCATGGCGCGATTGGCCGGTTGGCTGACCCGGTCGTGGTTGTCGGCGTACTGCATCCGCCGGAGCGCGTCGTTCACCGCCGGGACGGCCGAGAACGCCCACAGGACCACGAGCGATGCCAGTGGAATCGTCAGCAGCAGCACGATCCGCCGCCCGATCGGACGTGTACGCGGACGCCCGTGGGATCTATGCACCTGTTCGGGACTGGACAAGGCCCCACTCCTGATCGTCGCCGGCCACCTTCAAGGGTCACGAAGCATACTCACGCCGATTTGTCCGAAGCCAGGGGTCTCACCTGCTAGAACTACGCTCGGGTACGGATGGCGCCCGCCCCGGGGGGCTCCCGCGGGCGCCGCGGGCCCGCCTTTGCCTCTCCGTCGTTTCCGCAGGTCACCACAGGTGCGCGGGCGGCCATTGCGGTGCTGGACGGGGAGCCGGCGTTACCGCCGGCCCGTCATGATCGCCACCTGTGGTGCAGGTATCCGGGACGGACGGTAATCGCGGAAAAGTTGACGATCTTGGGGATGGGGGTGCGATAGGAGGCCAATATTGGCCGTTTTGATGCTAAGTCGTGTCTTGTTGCGGGAATTGACGCGTGTCAGGCTTCCGGTTACTTCGTCCCCCACAAACGGAGACCGAGTCATGCGCAGAGCCGCGCTAGCAACCCTGACCGGGCTGTCACTCGCCGCCGCCCCCCTGGCCGCGGTCCCCGCCCAGGCCGCCGCACCGGCGCACGCCAAGCTGGCCGGCCTGGTCACGCTGAAGAACGTCCGCCACCACCAGCTGAACCTGCAGAAGATCGCGGACGCCAACGGCGGCAACCGGGCCGCCGGGCTCCCCGGCAACAAGATCACCATCAAGTACCTCGCGGACCAGCTCAAGCGGGCCGGCTACAGCCCCACGATCCAGACCTTCTCGTTCGACTTCTGGCAGGAGAAGTCCGCGCCGGTCTTCGCCGAGACGGCGCCCGAGCAGAAGACGTTCGCGCCGGACACCGACTTCGCGACGCTCCAGTACTCCGGCTCCGGCGACGTCACCGCGGCCGCGACGCCCGTCGACCCGGGCGCCACCGGGACCGGCAGCGGATGCGAGGCCGGCGACTTCGCCGGCTTCCCGAAGGGCCACATCGCGCTGATCCAGCGCGGCGGCTGCTTCTTCTCCCTCAAGGCCGGCAACGCCATCGCCGCCGGCGCGTCCGCCGTGGTCATCTACCAGCTCCCCGGCCAGACCGGCCCGGTCTCGGGCACGCTGACCAAGCCGTACGACATCCCGGTGATCGGGCCGACGAACGCGATCGGCAAGGCCCTGGTCGAGCAGGCGCAGAACGGCGGCGTGACGCTGCGGGTGAAGACCGACACGCTCAACCAGAAGCGCGAGGCGGCCAACGTCATCGCCGACACCGGACGCGGCCGGGCCGACAACGTCGTGGTCGTCGGCGCCCACAACGACAGTGTCGCCGCGGGCCCCGGCATCAACGACGACGGCTCGGGCACCGCGACGCTGCTGGAGATGGCGAAGCAGATCCACAAGCTCGGCTCCAAGGTCCGCAACAAGGTGCGGTTCGCGTTCTGGGGCGCCGAGGAGGAGGGACTGCTCGGCTCGCAGTACTACGTGGACAACCTCCCGCAGGCCGAGCGCGACAAGGTCGCGCTGATGCTCGACTTCGACATGCTCGCCTCCCCGAACTACGTCCGGTTCGTCTATGACGGCGACAACAGCGCGGGACAGAACAACGTCGCGGCGCCCGCCGGATCCGGCGCGATCGAGAAGGCGTTCAACGACTACTTCGCGAACCGGAAGCTGGCCACCGACCCGACGCCCTTCAACGGGCGGTCGGACTACGACGCCTTCATCAGTGTGGGGATCCCCGCCGGCGGCGTGTTCACCGGCGCCGAGGGCGTCAAGACCCCCGAGCAGGCGAAGGTGTACGGCGGCACCGCCGGGACGGCGTACGACCCGTGCTACCACCAGGCGTGCGACCGCTACGACAACGTGGACCTCACGGGCTTCGACCAGATGATCGACGCCACGGCCGCGGTCACCGAACTGTTCGCGCACAGCACGCTGACCGTCAACGGCAACGAGCTGGCCAGGCGGCAGACGCAGCCCGGGAAGAGCATGACGCCGGCCGGGATCGGCGGCTACGCCACCCGGTGAGTCCGTTCCGTGAGGGACGCGCCCGGCCCCGGGCGCGTCCCTCACCCCGTTCCACGAGCGTGCGGCGAGCCGCCCGTCCGGGCCGGCACCGGCTCCGCGGTCACGTGCTCCCCCTGGTGGGTAGGGCTTCGGCGGGGAGGTACTCATGGAGATCGAAATGGTCGTCGAGATCCCCGGAGGATCGCGCAACAAGTACGAGATGGACCACCGGCTCGGCCGCATCCGGCTCGACCGGATGCTGTTCACCTCGACCCGCTACCCGCACGACTACGGCTACATCCCGGACACCTGCGCGGAGGACGGCGACCCGCTGGACGTGATGGTGCTGCTGGAGGAGCCCACGTTCCCCGGCTGCCAGATCACCGTCCGCAGCGTCGGCGTGTTCTGGATGCTCGACGAGAAGGGCCCGGACGCGAAGATCCTCACCGTCCCGTCGCGGGACGTCCGCTACGCGGGGATCAACGACCTGCCCGACGTGCAGGCGCACGTCCTCGACGAGATCTCGCACTTCTTCGACATCTACAAGAGCCTCGAACCGGGCAAGTCCGCCGACGTGCGCGGCTGGCAGAACCGTGAGGTCGCCGACCGGACGATCACCGAGGCCGTCGAACGGGCCCGGACCACGGCGAGCCCGACCGCCTGACCGGCGGCGCCCGCGGCGGCACGTGACGGACCTCACCCGCCGCGCCCGAGATCCGCCGTGTAGCGTTCAAGATCCTCCAGGGCGGACGCGTCCTGATCTCCATGGGGGGAGAGCGCATGAGCACCGTCGGCGGTGGGAACGTGGAGGACGGCATCCGCGCGGACCGGCCGGTGTCGGCGCGGGTCTGGAACTACTGGCTCGGCGGCAAGGACCACTACGAGGCGGACCGGATCGCGGGCGAGAAGGTCGCGCGGGAGGTGCCCGGCATCGTCGCCGCCGCGCGCACCGACCGGCTGTTCCTCGGCCGGTGCGTGCGCCACCTGGCGGGCGGGGAGGGCGTCCGGCAGTTCCTCGACATCGGCACCGGGCTGCCGACCGCCGACAACACGCACGAGATCGCGCAGCGCGTCGCGCCGGAGTCGCGCGTCGTCTATGTCGACAACGATCCGCTGGTGCTCGTCCACGCGCGTGCGCTGCTCACCAGTTCCCCGGAGGGCGTGACCAGCTACATCGACGCCGATGCCCGCGATCCCGAGCGCATTCTCGACGAGGCCGCCAGGACACTCGACTTCGGCGAGCCCGTCGCGCTGATGATGCTCGCCCTGCTGCATCTCGTCACCGACGACGACGAGGTGCGCAGCATTCTGGACCGGCTCGTCGGCGCGCTCGCCCCGGGCAGTTTCGTGGCGTTGTCGCACGCCTGCCTGGACGTGGACGTGACGCGCACCGCCGTCAGCACGTGGAATGAAAGCGGCACCCCGCATCCGCTCAAGGCCCGGACCACCGCGCAGATCGAGGCGCTGTTCGACGGACTGGAATTGCTCAAGCCGGGAGTCGTGTCGTGTTCGCAGTGGCGTCCCGACCCCAATCCGTGGGGCGAGCCGCTGGAGACCATGACCTTTTGTGGAGTGGCGAGAAAACTACCCGCGTGAGGATATTCGTTAGAGGATCGGGTGCGCATTGACCGACACCGTTCTTCCGGAGGAAATCCTTGGCGCATATCGAACTGGACGACGATGTTCCCGGATTGCCGTCACTGCTCCGGTTCCGGCCGGAGACGGCGGGCCCGCTGAGCGCGCTCGCGGAGGCCCTGCTGCGCGGCCCGAGCCCGCTGGAACGCGGTGAGCGGGAGCTGATCGCCGCCTATGTGTCCGAGCTGAACGGCTGCCGCTTCTGCGCCTCCTCCCACGGCGCGTGCGCCGCCGCGCAACTGCCCGGCGGCATGACGCTCGTCCGGCAGGTGCACGCCGATCCCGCCGCCGCGCCGGTGTCCGCCAAGCTCAGGTCCCTTCTGCGCATCGCCGCCGCCGTGCAGCACGGCGGCCACGAGGTCGGCGGCGAGCACATCGCCGCCGCGCGCGACACCGGCGCCACGGACGTGGAGATCCACGACGCCGTCCTCATCGCCGCCGCGTTCTGCATGTACAACCGGTACGTGGACGGCCTCGGCACCAGCGCCCCGGAGAATCCGGCCGCGTACGCGCGGATGGCCGAGCGGCTCGTCGCCCACGGCTACGGCGCCGCCGCCGGCCCCCGCTGAAACCCGCCGGACCGGACGGGCGGCGGCGGGGGCCGGCGGCGGGGAGCTACGGACGCCGGGCGGGCCGGCGGAAGATCGTGATGGAGTGGCCGACCTCGCCGATCCGCTCGCTGGAGGCGATCAGCGGCACCAGCCGCCGATCGTTTCTGGCGATCCAGCTGTCGGAGACCACGAGCAGCCCGCGCACCCGGTCCGGGGGCACCTCGCGCGGGTCGGACGCGTGGATGCCGTAGTAGGACGGGACGCCGCCGCCCTTGACGACGAGCCACACCTTCTCGCCGGGGTAGCGGTCGCGGAGCCGGTCGGCGAGCCGCGCCAGGTCCTGGCCCCAGTCCACGTTGGAGTCGTGCAGCCGCAGATGCGTCCTGGACGGGCCTCCGAACGCCTCGTTGGAGTACGGCAGGTAGTACGGGTAGGTCCGGACCGAGCTGACCGCGACGAACAGCAGCAGCGCGCCCGTGGCGATCTTCGCCCACCGCCACCGGACGAGCAGCACCCCGCCGGCCGCCACCGCCAGGAACATCGGGACGAAGATGGCGTACCGGACGCCGAGGTCGCGGGAGCCGGTCATCGCCGCCGCGAACAGCACGGCCGCGGGGAGGAGGACGTACGGCGCGGCGGCCCGCGGCCGGGGCAGCGCCACCATCGCGACGATGCCCGCCGCCCACAGGGCCAGCATCCCGAGCGGCGTCTTCACCAGCAGCGCGGCCGGCAGGTAGTACCAGAGGTGGCCGCGGTAGGACTCCCCGAACAGGAAGCCGCCCCACCGCATGTGCTCGAAGCGGAACTGGATGAGCATCCCGTCCCGGAAGGGCCGCGGGAACGGCATCAGGTCGGCGGCGAGCCCGTGCAGCCCCTTCGCCGCCGGGACGCCGGCGGGGGCCGTCCAGCGCAGCCGCGGGTCCACCGCCAGGTAGGCCGCCCACACGACCGCGCCGGCCGTGACGGCGACACCGGCCGCCGCCAGCACCCCGGCCGCGACGGTGCGCCGGTCCCGGCGGAACGACCGCGCCGCCCAGACCGACAGCGCCGCCAGGGCCGCCAGTACCGGCACGGCGGGCAGCGCGCTCATCTTGCTCGCCAGGGCGGCGCCGAGCGCCAGGCCGGCGAGCGGCAGGTGGCGCCGGGGCCGCTCCCGCGCCCGCCACAGCAGCCACACCGAGGTCAGCAGGAATCCGGCCGTCGGCACGTCCAGCGTGGCCAGCGACCCGTGCGCGATGACGTCCGGGGAGAACGCGTAGAGGGTGAGGGCGGCCAGCCCGCCGCGGTTCCCGGCGAGGTCGCGGGCGAACGCGAACACCACCAGCCCGAACAGCAGCGTCAGGACGATGACGGGCAGCCGCGCGGCCAGCATGATCCGCTGCGCGTCGTTGTGCGACCCGTACAGGAAACGCTGCCCCGCCCTCTGGTCGGACCCGGTGAACCCGGCGTCCAGGTGCGGGCGGGTCAGCGCCGCCCCCGCCCCGATGAGCAGCTTGCTGAACGGCGGATGCTCCGGGTTGTGGCGCAGGTCGTGTTCGCGCAGGTAGACCACGCCCGTGACGACGTAGACGGGTTCGTCGGTGGTGGGGGACTGCCGCACGGCCGTGGAGACCATCGCGAACGCCATCTCGCCGAGCAGCGCCACCACGATGACCACGACCAGTGCCCGCCGGTGCCGGCGCAGCCTCCCGAACCGGTCGCCCGGCGCCTCGCCGGGAGTCGCGGTCGACGGTTCGGTACCGATCATGGTCCACCTCCGGAAACGCGGTCAGCCTCCGAAAGCCGTGAAGAAACGGTCCCGGAAGGCGCTCATCGGCCACACCGGAGTGTTCTTGCCGGGACGCAGGCCGTCCTGCCACCCCCAGGCGGAAATTTTGTCGAGAACGGCCCTGTCCTTGGCGATGATCGTTATCGGCACGTCCCGGCTCGCCCCCGGCCCGGTGATGAGCGGTGCCGGCTGGTGGTCGCCGAGGAAGACCAGCACCGTCCGGTCATCGCCGTACCTCTCCACGTACGAGACGAGCGTGCTCAGCGTGTACTCGATCGACTTGCGGTACTCCGTGCGGATCTGCCCGCCCGCAGGCCAGGGCGCGTCGTAGCCCTTGCCCATCCCGTCGAAGACCGAGCCGTCCCCCACCTCGTCCCACGGGACCGGCCTGGGGATGGACGCCCACGGCGCGTGGCTCGACACCAGCGCCGTCTCCGCCATCACCGGGGGACGGTCCTTCTTCGCCAGCTCGGTGCGCTGGAGCGTCGACAGCGTGTACTGGTCCGGCATCGTCGCGAAGCTGAACCGGGGCCCGCGATACCCGAGGTTCCGGTTGTCGTACACCTTGTCGTAGCCGTAGAATCTCGCCTCCGGCCACGCCCGCGTGATCGCCGGCATCAGCGCCACCGTCCGCGCGTCCGCCCCGCGGAACGCCCGGTTCAGCGTCAGCCGGGCGCTGTTCACGAGCGTCCGGTACCGCTGCTGGTTGTCGACCCACAATCCGGACAGCAGGGTGGCGTGCGCGAGCCAGCTGCCGCCGCCCGCCGTGGACGAGGTGAGCCAGCCGCTGCGCGCGGAGAACCCGGCCTCGCGCAGCCGCTCCGACCCCCGGTCCAGGACGGCGCCGACCTGCGGCGCGTACTGGGGGCTCTCCACCGCCGACCGTCCGTAGCTCTCCACGAACGCGAGGACGACGTCCTTGCCGTGCAGCCCGGCCAGCAGCTTGTCGCCGGGCGTGTCGCGGAACTTGTCGACGGCGGCGGCCTTGGCGAACTCCTCCCGGTCGTTCAGGCTCGCCCGCACCTGCCGCGCGTGGTCGTAGGCGAGCCCCGCCGCGCTCCGCGACGCGACGGGCACGCCATCGACGAGCTGCGCGCCGAGTACCGCGCACACGACCCAGATCGTCCCGAGCACCCCCGCGGCGCGGGCCGCCGCCCCCCGGTGCCCGGCGACCACCCGGCTCAGCCGCAGCGCCGACAGCGCCGTCAGCGCGACGACACCGGCGGCCAGCACGATCGTGAGGACCACGGCGATGATCGCCGCGGCCCGTCCCGCCGACTCGTCCACGAACTCCACGGCCGGGCGCAGCAGCGGCCAGTCGAGCACCAGGTCGAACGGCCGGACCAGCACGGCGTCGAACCCGATGTCCAGCACCTTCAACACGAGCAGGACGCCCAGGACGGCCCCCGCCGTCCCCGCCGCGTACCGCCGCCCCCTCGCCGGCAGCACGAGGATCAGGGCGACGCCCAGCACGCCCTCGATCGGGATGCGCACGAACGCCCCCGGCGTCAGCAGCGCGAACTCGTCCGGCGTGATCAGCGCGCCCAGCACGAACAGGAACGCCGCGGCGCTCACCGCCCGCGCCGCGACCCGCCGGCGCCGCCCGCCGCCCGGCGCATTCTCATCTGTGACCCGCTCCGCGCGGCTTTCGGTGGTCAGTTCGTCCTCCAGGCTCGGTCCCCGCCGCGAACGCGACACCCACAGCACGTCCGTCCGGCGCCCGCCGGTTCAAGCCTGCCCGGTCCCGCGGTCTCAGCGGCGCCGGGCGGCGACCGGGCCCGCGTCCCGCCGCCGGAATGTCGAGGACGCGGGGGCGGCTCCGATCTCCTGGTGAGAGGCGCCGGAGGGGCGCCCGGAAGGAGGCACCGGCATGAGCAAGGTCACCTGTGACATCTCGATCTCCGCGGACGGATACGGGGCAGGGCCCGGCCAGCGGCTGGAAGCGCCGCTCGGGGAGGGCGGCGACCGGCTGCACCGATGGGTGTTCGAGCAGCCCGAGGCCAACGCCGAGGCCATCGAGAAGATCACCTCGGCCGGCGCGTACATCATGGGACGCAACATGTTCGGCCCCGGTCGCGGCGCCTGGGATCTGGACTGGAACGGCTGGTGGGGGGAGGAGCCGCCCTATCACGCGCCGGTGTTCGTGCTGACCCATCACCCCCGCGAGACGGTGGTGATGAAGGGCGGGACGACGTTCACGTTCGTCACCGGCGGCATCGAGCGGGCCCTGGCGCAGGCGCGGAAGGCCGCGGGGGACGAGGACGTCGCGATCGCCGGCGGCGTGCGGACCGTGAACCAGTACCTCGCGGCGGGCCTGATCGACGAGTTGCGGCTGCACGTCGCTCCGGTCGTCCTCGGGGCGGGCGAGCGGCTGTTCGAGGGCACCGGGGATCTCCGCCTGAAACCGGCCGAGGTCTCCCGTACCGATCTGGTCATGCACCTGACCTACCGGATCGTCCGGTGAGGACCTAAGTCCTCACCGGTCGGGGCCCGTCGCCCGTGGGAAGCGGAGGAGACCGGCCCCAGACTGGAAGAGCCGGGAGGACCGGAGCGACCCATCTGGAAGAGGGCGGGCATGTACTCCGACAGAAGCGAGGCGGGACGGTGGCTCGGGCGGCGGCTGCGCCGGTACCGCTCCCAGGACGCCGTGGTGATCGCGGCCCGGCCCGGCGCCGTGCCCGTGGCCTACGAGGTGGCGGCGGCGCTGGAGGCGCCGCTGGAACTCCTCGGCCGGACCCCGGCCGGACCGCTCGCCGGCCGGACCGCGATCGTCGTCGTCGAGGGCGTGGCGACCGGCCGGACGGCGCGCACGGCGTGCGAGGCCGCGCGCGCACGCGGGCCGCGCCGGCTCGTGCTGGGGGTCCCGGTCGGGGCGCCCGAGGCCGTCGACGCCCTCCAGGAGGTCGCGGACGAGGTGGAGCGCCCCCTGACCCCGACCTTCTTCGGCGCGATCGGCGACTACTACCTGGACGACTCACCCGTCCCCGACGCCGAGGTGACGCGGCTGCTGGAGCGGTCCGCCACGCTGGCGAGGTGACCGCGGGCTTCGACGGCGACGTCACCTGACCGGCTCATGGGCGGACGGCGCACGCTCCGAGGCGAGGCCGACAAGGGGCGTGCTGGGGCGTTCGCCACGGCTCGCGGAGAGCATGGTCACGGTGAGACGCACGCTGCCCCGGTTGTTTCCGCTGGAGCCCCAGGCGTCGTTGGCGAACGTGTAGAGATAGCCGCTCTTGCGTACCGGCCCGCGGGTTCCCGCGCCGATGGCGATGCGCTCGTGGTCGGTGACCTCGCCCTTGACGGGGATCGCGTCGTTGGCGACGACGCCCACGAGCGACATCCACGGCAGGTTCACCTCGCGGCATGCGGCGAGCGAGCGGGCCGCCCGGTTCCCGGTCGCCGCCCAGAAGAGCCGCTCGGCCTCGCCGAACAGTGTCCGCACGAGGCGGAGCCGCTCGGTCAGCGGGTTGAATCGGCGCAGCCCGCCGGTGCCCGCGGGGCCCGACACGATGCGGCCGTCCAGCCACTCGCCCTCGGCGGTGAAGTCGTACTCGCCGGCCTCCAGGTAGAGCCCCGTCTCGTTCCACGGCTCGCCGGCGAACACCTCGACCGTCTCCGCCTGCCCCGGCGTGAGGACCTTGGTGGGCCGGTACGGTCCCGCGGTGATGGGCGGGGTCCGCTGCCGGTCGTACACCGACTGGTGGACGTCCGGCGCGCGTGTGCTCGGGTCGATCCTGGGCACCGCACGCGGTCGCGGCTGAAAGGCGATCTCGAGCAACGGCCTCATTTCGAGGTCGGCCAGGGGCTCGGCCACCCCGATCACGCCGCGGTCGTCGTCGTGCAGGACGTCGAGAGGGTCGGGCCGGATCTGGTCCAGCGTCGTCCTGCGGAAGCCGAGCGGGGGTTCCACCCCGCGCACCTCGTCGACCATCCACCGCAGCGCCCCATCGCTCAGGCCCGTGCGGAGGTGGCCGCCGCCCACGTCCTGGTGGCTGCCGGGGAACCACACCTGCTTGACGTCCTGTCCCTCGGGGAACGGCCCGGTCCACAGGGTGGGGGTGAAGGGGCTGCGGCGTTCGTCCATGGCCACCGCGTGCCGCGCGTGCTTGATGTAGGGGTTGAGTCTCAGGTCGTGGAAGTCGTGGCCGCGGGACGGGTCCAGCAGGTTGAGCCAGCCCATGTAGTCGGGGACGCCGAGCGAGCCGACGGTGTCCCACACACCGACGAAGTGCACCGGGATCTGCTCCCGGTCGTCCGGGTCGTACCGGAAGTCCAAGCCCTGCCGCCACTCCCGGCCGGCACCGCGCTTCCGGTAGCCCTGATCGTAGATGTGCTCGATCTTCCCGCGGACCGCCGCCTCGTCCATCGCGGCGGTGTCGATCAGCCCGCAGGCCGAGATCATTCCGGCGAGGCTGCGCGCGGTGTAGGCGCCGCGGCTGAAGCCGAACAGCCAGACGCGGTCGCCCGGCCGGTATGCGCCGGCCAGCCAGCGGTAGGCGTCCATCACATTGTCCGACAGTCCCAGCCCGAACGCGCCTCCCAGCAGCCTGTTCCGCAGGGTGCCCACACCCGGCTGATAGCAGGACGACTGCGGGCGGCCGTCCTGGTCCGTGCGGTCGAGGGCGTTGTACAGCCGCCGCACGTTGGTGACGGACTCCATTTCCGGCGTGTTCCATGTGCCGTCGCAGCACATGATGAGATGACGCATGCCTTCCCCCGTGAATGACGTCATCGGTCACGGAAGCGCTGCTCGAAGGTTTCGACCAGGCCGTCGATCACGCCCTCGGGAGAGGGGCTGTAGTGCGGTATGGCCCATCGGGTGATGACGGCGTCGATGACCGTGGGGCGGCCGGAGGCCAGCGCCTGCCGGAACGCGTCCTCGAATTCCTCGAGCGTCTCCACGCGGTGGCCGTCCGCGCCGCATGCCCGGGCGTACGCGGCGAAGTCCGGGTTCTCGAACTCGACCAGCCCGGATTCGCCATAGGTCGCGACCTGGAAGATCTTGATCAGCTTGAATTCCCGGTCGTCGAAGATGATCCAGATCACCGGGATGTCGTGTTCGACCGCGGTCATCAGCTCGAAGCCGGACAGCGAGTAGCAGCCGTCGCCGCAGCCGACGACGACCGTGCGGTCGGGGTGGGCGACCTTCAGCCCGATGGCGCCGTTGACGTGCCCGGCCATCGGCCCGAACGACCCGGCCTTGCGGAAGTTCTGCCCGTCCTGGAGTTCCACGTAGTAGCCCAGCCAGGCCAGGTGCGCGCCGGCGTCGGCGAGCAGGATCGCGCGCTCGGGCAGCATCCGGCCGATCGCCTGCGCGAGCTCTCCGGGGTGGATCTTCCCGGGCAGGTGGACGATGTGCCGGGCCTCCCAGTCCCTGCCGTGGACCTCGGCGGCCGGTACCTCGCCCACCTTCTGCTCCAGGGCGCCGGCCAGGGCCGCCACCGCCGGCCGGGCGTCGGACAGCAGCTCATGGTCGGGCTTGAACGCCTTGCGGAATTCGGTATCGCTGATGTTCACGTGGATGAGCAGTTTTCCGTCGAACAGGCCCTCGCGGTAATTGAACGTGGCGTGCTGGTTGAGGGAGTTCCCGATGCACAGCACGACGTCGGCTTCCCGGAAGGCCTTCCAGGCGCTCGCGTGGCCGCTGTCGGCGAAGACGCCCACCGAGAGCGGATGCCCCTCCGACACGATGCCCTTGCCGTCGAGCGTGGTCAGCAGCGGAATCTGGAACCGCTCGATGAGCCGCCTGATCTCCGTTCCCGCCCCGCTGAGCACGGCGCCGAAGCCCACGAGCGCCACGATGCGCCTGCGGTTCGCGATGGCGTCCGCCAGGACGGAGGCGATCTCCTCCACGCGGTCCGGATCGGGCAGGACGGGCGCGACGTCGAGCCGTACGGGCCTTGCCTTCTCGACCTCGACCCCGCGTTCGGTCAGATCCTCGGGCACGTGGATGTGCACCGGACCGGGCCGTCCGGTGAACGCGATGTTGACCGCCTCCTCGAACACCTCGCACGTGTCGGCGGCGTCGGTGAGCAGGAACGACTTCTTGGTCGTGGCCGCGAACATGGCCTGGGAGTCGGGCGTCCGGTTCAGGCCGGAGGTCTCGTTGAGCGCCCCCCATCCCTGCCACTTCCGGGAGGAGTATCCCGAGACGGCGAGGACCGGGTAGGAGTCGGACATCGCCACGGCCAGGCCGGAGAACAGGTTGAAGGCCCCGGGTCCGGCCGTGGCGAAGCAGAAGCCCAGCTTGCCGGTGTACATCGCGTAGCCGCACGCCATGAAGGAGGCGGCCTGCTCGTGCCGCGTGATGATCGGCCTGATCCGCCCCGAGTGCTTCAGCGCCAGCATCAGCCCGGCGGCGTTCTCCCCGGCACCGCCGAAGGCGGCCTCGACGCCGATGTCCTCCAGACCTTCGACGATGGCCTCATAAACCCTCATCGTTCCTCCCGGGACGAGCGGCGGCCGCCGTCACCCGCGCCATGCCACCGCGCCGAATGCCGGGCGTGCGCGTCGGTCGTGCCGTTCACGAAGAAGCGCTCGTAGTACTCCGGCTCGATATGGTGCGTCTGCAGCCATATGCCGGGCACGTGAATGGCGTCGGCATGGGCCGGGAACCGCCCGTGCGTGTCGTGGATGTACGTGCAGATGTCCCGTGCGCAGTCGATCACCCGCTGGTCGTACGCGCTCGCCTCGGTCAGGTACCGCTGCCCGTAGTCGCCCTTGTAGATGCGGGCGAAGAGGTCCCTGTCGGTGTAGATGCCGTTCGGCCCGAACTTTCCCGCGACGACCGCGTCGACCGCCTTCTGCATGGACGGGTAGTTGGGCGGGCAGGCGGCTTTGATGAGGTGCTCTCCGCCGGCGCGCAGCCCCACCGGATGGGAACGCGCCGAGGCGTACTTCGGCAGCGGTATCTGCCAGCGCAGGATGTCGGCGGGACGGAAACGCGGCGTGACGAAGTCGAATCCCAGCATCCGGCCGTAGGCGCGGGAGAACTTCGGGTCGCCCAGCGCGATGAGCGGGTTGATCGTGGCGTGGATCCAGGCGCCCAGGCCCATGGCGTCGGCGACCAGCATCATGTTCTGCAGGAGCAGGTCGGCCTCGATCTGGGTGCGCATCGGCCCCAGCGCACCGAGAGGAAGTTTGATGTCGGCGTTCAGGAAACCGTTCCGCACCCATTTCCGTACGCCCGCCGGACGGTAGAAATTGCGGTCGTCGAGGATGACGGGCCTGGCCCCGTCCGGCTGGGTGAGCAGATACATCAGCGCGTTGATGTACTGGTGGGAGAGGTCGACGACCGGCAGGAAGACCGTGGTTCCCGGAATGTTGGACAGGAAGCGGTTGGAGTCCAGGTAGGCCGGGAAGTCGCGTTTGCCCTCCGCGACGTCGAGCCGATGGTCCAGAACCCTCACCCTGGCCTGGCGCGCCCGGTCGATCAGTGTGGCGGCGTCGAACGGCCGGTCCGGGGCGGGCGGCAGTTTCCGCAGGTAGTAGGTGCCGGTGTCGTTGATCATGAAGAAGTGGGTGCCCTGCGCGTTGTCGGGGCTGCCCGCCGTCCGCCCGGCCATGGCGAGGTTCGGCTTGGCCATGATCGGCGCCCCGTCGCGCGGGTCCTCGAACAGGCGGTCCGGCATGGTCAGGCCGGAGCAGCCGGTGAGCGCGATGAGCACCGCCTCTTCCAGTTCCTCCAGCGGCATCGGCCGGTGCGGGGAGCGGTAGCTCATCGAACCGGCGGGGACCGACGCGCCGCGGCTGACCCGGTGGGTCCGGCGCCTCCAGATGGTCTCCAGCACCGACTGGGAGAGCAGGGCCTCCAGGCCCTCGTGGCCGACCATGTGATCCAGGGACATGCCGCCCTCCTCAGCCGCGTCGGATGTCGGGTGCGTGCCCGTCCGCCGCGGCGGGGCGCCATGGCGCGAACGCACTGGTGGTCCTCGGCAGAACGGCGGCCAGTTCGGGGCAGTGGCGCAGGATGACGCTCGTCATGCCGTTGCGTTCGATCCAGTCCAGGCCGAGCGGCGTGTAGATCTCGGGCCGGAAGTCGACGGTGAGGAAGCGGTCGCTCTGCAGCCGCCGGCTGGCCATGAGGATGAAGATGCGGAAGGCCGTATCGCTGAAGCCGAAGCCCTCGGGCGGATTCTCCGCGAAGAGCCCGACCATGGTGTCGATGTCGTCGACCGTCCGGTAGAGGTCCTTGAGCCGCGCCACCGTCTCCGGGTCGGCGCTCAGCTCCTCGAAACGCCGTATCCGGGGCTTGTGCAGGCCGGCGCGGAAGTCGTTGTAGCGCGGGACGCCGCGGCGGCGGGTCCGCACGAGGTCGACGACGGACAGGTCGATCACCTCGCCGTCCCGTTCGAACGCCTGGAGCGCGCGCGGGTAGTTGTACAGGGTGATCGCACCCGGGTTGGCGGTGCCGAGGGAGTAGAGCGAGTTCGTCAGGCCGAGGTCGCGGACGACCCCCTCGGTCGCGCTGCCCTGCACGTCGTTGAAGCCCAGGGTGCGGAGCGTCCGGCCGGACGCGTGATCGGCCATCTCGAAGTCGTCCGGGACCAGCGGGTGCATCCGGTAGACGGTGACGAAGTCCTCGGTGAGCGAGTAGGGCGCGGTGTGGTGGTCCGGCAGCGTCCCGGGAATGCCGGTGAGCGCGTGCTCATCGACCAGCCACAGCCCCAGCCGCGTCAGCCAGTTCCGCGGTGGCCCCGACCAGTTGGCCGTCAGCCCGATCTTGATCAGGTCGGTCGCGAGGATCGCCGGGGTCCACTCGACGGTGTGGATCTTGGCGATGAGGGCGGAGACGATGAGCCTCGCCGTGTGGTAGACGCTGTCCTCGTCCATGCGGGGGTATTCGCTCCGCAGGGCGTCGCACACGGCGTTGTGCTCACGGGCGAAGAGGGTGTGCATGACGCTGAGGCCGAACCACCAGTTCTCCCTGAAACCGGTGACCGGGATGCCGGTCGCGTCGACCGGCAGGTGGCCGCTCTCCAGGCGCAGCGCGGCGCCCCCGTCCGGCTCCCGCAGGGACCGCGCCATGGTCTCGTCGCCGCCGTAGACCTCTGAGCCGTCCCACCAGTGGGAGGCGGTGTTGGAGAACAGGACCGGCGGGCCGCCCGCCTCGTCGGGGTGAACGCCCTCGTCGCCGGCGAAGCGCATCACCCTCTCGGCCTCCCCGCCCGGGGTGTTGCGCCACGTCATGCCGGGCGGCAAGGGCACCTCGACGTCCTTCGTCCCGGGGGAGTACCGCTTGTGCGCGACCCAGTCGTGCACCTGGAACTGGATCCATGCGGCGGCGATGATGTTCAGCGACCGTGCCGGGATGAAGGTCCTGCGGTGAAGCAGTTCCCTGCTCACGATCACCGGGTTGGGCTCGTTGAAGAGCCGGGGCTGATGGACGGGGGCGAGGTTGCGGCCGAACGCCGAGCCGAGGGAGCCCATCGCCGGCGCGGACAGATCGTTGTAGGTGCCGTCATAGCTGCGCCTGACCCGCAGTTCCTCATCGATGGGCGGGGGCACGGGCCGGGCGGCCGGTGGGGCCTCGCGGACCTCGGTATCGATGAGGTTGCGCTCGCGCAGCTCCTGCCGGAGGGCTTCGACGTTGAGGAGGCCGACCGCGGTCGGCAGCCTGTGCCAGGGAACGCGCCTGTTGAGCGCGCGGAACCCGGCCCGCAGGAGCCCCGAGGCGGCGACGTTGCGTTTCGGGGTCGGGGTGATGAACCGGAACCCCCGGCGATGGGCGCTGGACGCCTCGTACGCCGCCTTGCGGGCGCGGTTCATGTTGCCGAGGGGCCGGAACTCGTCCGTGGTGTTCCAGGGGTCGAACGCGATCCCGTCGACCCCGGCCGCGATGGTGCGCGCTTCCGCGGTGTCGAGGTCCTGCCGCGGGATCGTCAGCGTCGCCACCGGGACGGCCGGTGCGTCCTCGTCCGCCCAGTCGGCCGCGCCGTCCTCGATGGGCGTCCGGGCGGGATCCACGTAGCGCTGCACGGCCAGTTCGAAGACGATGTCGGAGCCGGCCAGCCGCGCGGAGATCTCATGCGTGAGGTAGTCGGGATCGGTCTGCGATGGGGGAGGCGCCGCCGGCGCCCCCGCGGCGGGGCGGAGCCGGAAACGCACCGGCCCGGCCTCGCCCCACAGGATCGCGCCGCGGCTCCAGTACGTCTCCAGTGCGAGGCTCCGCACCTTGTGCCTGGTACCCGCGGTCACGTTCCGCCGCATGCGGGTGGCGGTGGACCAGCCCACGGCCGCGGGCAGCTTCACGAACAGCCCCACCGCCTTGCGCAGGTTCGTGTCCGCGCCCGCCATCGCCTGGGCGAACGAGACGAACTCGCGCGCGTTCCGCGCATGGGAGACCGGATAGTTCGTCATGAGGAGGTCATGGGCCTCGTCGGGACCCACCTGGATCCGCAGCGCCGCCCCGCGCAGGTCGGGCGTGAAGTCCGGTTGCCGCGCGCCGGCGGCGTTGGACAGCCGGACGATGACCGGGTAGTCGGCACCGGGCTGCGCGAAGCCGGCGCGCAGGTCGTCGGGAAGATCCGGACGGAACGTCAGGCGGGCGTTCTCGATGCCGAGGATCGCCTTCGCGTGGAAGGCCCGCTCGATCCCCGCCGCGCCGCCGCGCTTCCTGATCTTCAGTTGGACGCGCATGATGTCGCGGGCGAGCTTCTCGAAGTGCACCCGCTCGGCCTCGGGGCTGCCGCCCACATAGCGCTCGTACCCGGCCACCGACAGAGCCCTGCCGACAGTGCGCTCTTGCCGCCTGGTCTCGTACATCCGCCCCCCTGCCGATCATTTCATTCGGTCAGCATTTCCAATTCGTCACCGCCGATACTTGCATGCGGCGAAACGAATCCAAATAACGTTGGCCCAAGTTGCCGAAAATCATCCTTGAAATTTGCATTTCAAGTAAAAACCGCTATCGCATTACCCAAAAACAAGGCGACCGCAGTTGACGCCCGCGCTCCCGCGGGCACGCGGCTCCGGCGCGGGTTCTCAAGCCTCCGTCGAGGCCGCCTCGAAGCGGGGCGGCGACCCTTGGACGCGTGACGAGAGAACCGGCGGAGCGCGACGAGGCCCGGGTCGCGCGTTCCCTGGAGGCCGGCGGCCGGTCCACGGACGCGCTCCTCGGCTGGTGGGAGGAGCGCCGGCGCGCCCATCCGTTCCGCGTCGAGCCGATCCCGTTCAACGGGCTCAAGGGCTGGTCGTTCGACGGGGACACGGGCGCCCTCCGGCACGAGACCGGCCGGTTCTTCACCGTCGAGGGCGTGCGCGCGGACGACGAGGACGGCCGGTCCTGGAGCCAGCCGATCATCGACCAGCCCGAGGTCGGCATCCTCGGCATCCTGGTCAAGGAGTTCGGCGGTGTCCTGCACTGCCTCATGCAGGCGAAGATGGAGCCGGGCAACTCCAACCTGCTGCAGCTGTCCCCGACCGTCCAGGCGACGCGCAGCAACTACACCCGCGTCCACCGGGGCGCGGACGTGCGCTACCTGGAGCACTTCACCGGGCCGGGGCGCGGCCGGGTCCTCGTGGACGTCCTGCAGTCCGAGCACGGCTCGTGGTTCCTCGGCAAGCGGAACAGGAACATGGTCGTCGAGGCCGTCGGGGACGTCCCGGACCATCCCGACTTCCGCTGGCTCACGCTCGGCCGCATCGGCGAGCTGCTGCGGCTCGGGCGGTTCGTCAACATGGACGCGCGGACCGTCCTGTCCTGCCTGCCGTTCGCCGGGGCGGGCCCGGCCCGGCACTCCGGCCTGGAGATCCGGAGCTGGCTCTGCGACCTGCGCGCGCGGGCGACCCTGCGCCGGTCGCGGGTCCCGCTGGTCGCCCTCGCGGACTGGACGGTCGGCCCCGGCCGGATCGGGCGCCCGGACGGCCGGTTCTTCACGGTCATCGCGGTCGCGGTCGAGGCCGGGAACCGGGAGGTGACCGGGTGGACGCAGCCGATCTTCGCGCCGCGCGCCGGCGGGATCGTCGCCTTCCTGCTGAAACGTATCCGCGGCGTTCCGCACGTGCTGGCGTGCGCGCGGGCCGAGATCGGTTTCCGGGACGTGATCGAACTCGGTCCCACCGTGCAGTGCGTGCCGGCCAACCGGGCCGATGACCCGCCGCCGTTCCTCGCGGACGTGCTCGACGCCGATCCCGCACGTGTGCTGTACGACGCCGTCCTGTCCGAGGAGGGCGGGCGCTTCTACCACGGCGACGCCCGCTACCGGGTGGTCGAGGTGCCCGGCGACTTCCCCGAGGACGTGCCCGGGGACTTCCGCTGGATCGCCCTGCACCAATTCACGCCCATGCTCCAGCACGGCCACTATGTGAACGTGCAGGCGCGCAGCCTGATCGCCTGCATGAACCTTGTGCCGGGCGTGCGCGGGTGACGGTCACGAGGCGGCACGGCGGATGCCGTCCACCAGGGTCGCCTGCTCCAGCGCGTCCGCGGCGGACGCCCCATAGCCCTCCCCGGAGAGCGCGGTGGTGACGAAGTGGCCGACCGCGCGCCCGAACTGGTCGGCGGGCGGCAGCGCGGGCTCGGTGACCTCGCCCGCCCGCTCGACCCGCAGGGCGGGCCGGAAATCGTCCGGCGGGGTGAACGCCCGGTCCACGCGCAGGACGCCTTCGCTTCCGCGCACCTCGTACTCGCACCGGTAGGCGTCGTCCAGCCCGAAGGCGAGCTGCGCCGGTATCCCGTCCGCGGTGCGGAGCAGTGCGGCGCCGCCGGTGTCGACGCCGAGCGCGGGGTCATGCCCGAGCACCGCGCCCGCCACGGCCAGCGGCCCGCCGAGCAGCAGCCGGGCCGCGCGGACGGGGTATCCGGCCACGTCCAGCAGGGCGCCGCCGCCCAGCCCGGCCCGGTACCGGATGTCGCCGTCGGGCCTGCGCGGGATGGTGAACGAGGCGTGGAACGCGCGGACGGCGCCGATCGCCCCCTCCGCCAGCAGGCGGCGCGCCTCGGCGTGCTGCGGATGGTGGACGAACATGAAGTTCTCCATCAGCAGCAGCCCGCGCGCCTCGGCCGCTCTCACGAGCCCGGCCGTCTCCGCCGCGCCCGTGGTGAGGGGCTTCTCCGACAGGACGTGCTTGCCCGCGTCGAGCGCCGCGCCGGCCCACTCGGCGTGCAGGCCGGGGGGCAGCGGGACGTACACGGCGTCGATGTCCGGGCGGGCGAGCAGCGGGCCGTAGCCCTCGACGGCCGCGCAGCCGAAGCGATCCGCGAACCGGCGGGCCTTCGCGATGTCGCGGGACGCGACCGCGACCAGTTCGGCCCGCGGGTCGCCGCACAGCGCCGGGATCGCGCGCCGCCACGCGATGTCGGCGCACCCGAGCACGCCGAAGCGGAGCCTCCCGTCCCGCCGGTTCATCCGACCGCCTCCTTCTGCTCCATGGCGGCCGCCCACAGCGCCCGGAGGGATTCCTCGGGGGAGCGGCGGGGCCGCCAGCCGAGGGCGGTCCGCGCGCGATCGATGCCGAGGCGCTGGGATCCCGCCGCCGCGCCGGGGGAGGACGGCGGGGCCGTACCGGTGACCAGTTCGGCCGGCACCCCGCTGATCTCGATGAGCCGTTCGACCAGGGAACGGACGCTCACCGCCCGCCCGCCGCCGATGTTGACCAGCCGCGGCGCCGGCGTGCCGGGGACGGCCGTGAGCAGCACCGCGCCGGCCACGTCCCGGACGTCCGCGAAGTCCCGGTGCCCGCCCAGGGACGCCAGCCGGATCGTCGCGGTCCGCCCGGCGGCCCGCGCGCCGGCGAGCAGCTCCGTGACCATGCCGAGCAGGCTGCCGGCCGGGGCGCCCGGCCCGATGACGTTGGCGACCCGCAGTACGACGGCGTCGGCGCGTCCCGCGCGGACCGCGGCGAGGACGGCCTCGGTGGCGCGCAGCTTGGTCCGGCCGTAGGGGGTCAGCGGCGCCGGGACCGTGTCCTCCCTGAGGACGCCGCCCCCGGGCGCGGACCCGTACTCATGGATCGTGCCGAGCTGGATCAGCCGGGGCGTCCGGCCGAGCTCGGGCAGCACCGCGAGGAGGCGTTCGACGAGGACGACGTTGGACGCCTCCATCGCCGCCCCGTCGGCGCGCCACACCGCGCCGGCCGCGTTGACGACCGCGTCGGGGGCCGTGCGGCGCAGCAGGCCGCGCAGGGCGCCGGGGTCGGCCGCGTCCAGGACCGCGACGTCCGCGCAGGGCATCGCCGCGGGCGGGCGCCGCACCGCGGCCACCACCTCGTGGCCCGCCGCCGCCAGCGCGGAGCAGAAATGAGACCCGACGAAACCTCCGCCGCCGAGCACGACTGCGCGCATGGCCCTCCCGTCCTTCGCCTGCCGGTGCCCGCGATCGTGACGCGGCGCGTTCGAGGCCGCGTCCAGCTCCGATCGACCCCGACCGCGCCTCGAACACCGCTCCGTAGGCTCGGCCGCCATGAAGATCGATCCGCTCGCCGTCCCGGACGGTTTCCTCCTCACCCCCGAGCCGATCCGTGACGGGCGCGGCTGCTTCTACGAGTCGTTCAAGCAGGAGGAACTGCTCACGCACGGCCACCGGTTCCGGCCCGTCCAGGTCAACCACTCGGTGTCGCGGCGCGGCGTGGTGCGCGGCGTCCACGGGGTGCTGCTGCCGCCGGGCCAGGCCAAGCTCGTCGGCTGCCCGCGCGGCGCGATCCGCGACTTCGTGGTGGACCTGCGGGTCGGCTCGCCCACGTTCGGGAAGTACGACAGCACGCTCCTGGACGCCGAGTCCGGCCGCTGCGCCTACGTGGCCGAGGGGCTCGGCCACGCGTTCGTCGCGCTCACCGACGACACGTGCGTGAGCTACCTGTGCTCGACGGCCCACGTCCCCGGCACGCAGCTCGACATCGACCCCTTCGACCCGGACCTCGCCCTGCCCTGGGACCTGGACGGGGAGCCGGTCGTCTCGGCCAAGGACGCCGGGGCGCCGACCGTCGCGCAGGCCGCCGCGGCCGGGCTGCTGGCGACGTACGAGGAGTGCGCGGCACTGTACCGGCGCGCCGTCATGGCGTGACCCGCGTCAGCGGGGCGAGGCCGCGATCTCCTCCAGGACGGGGACCACGGCGGCCGGGGCGGGCAGTTCCAGCGACTCGCGGCGCAGCCGGCCGGCGCTCTCCCGCCAGGCCGGGTCCTCCAGCAGTTCCCGCAGGCACCGCCGGATCTGCGGGACCCCCGCGTCCGCCGGAGGCAGCAGCACGGCCGCGCCTGCCGCGGCGACGCGCTCGACGTTCACGGCGAACTCGTTGCTGAGCGGGAGGCCGAGCTGCGGGACCCCGTGGCGGAGCGCGGTCATCGTCACCCCGGCCCCGCCCGCGTGCACGACGGCGTCCGCGGACGGCAGGACGTGCTCCAGCGGCACGCGCCCCACCGTTACGCGCGCCCGCCGTCCCTCCGGAATCCGGATCGCGCTCCGCTGCTCGTCGCCGACCGCCACCCGCACGTCGACGTCCATGCCGGCGGCCGCCTGCAAGATCTCGTTGACCAGCAGCGACCGCGGGCCGAACAGCCGCGGCGCCGATCTGCTCCAGGTCACGCACAGCCGGGGGCGGCCGGTGCCGTCCGCCGGGTCGAGGGGGTGGGACGCGGGCCCGCCGTACGGCACGTACCGCATCGGGATCCGCTCCTCCCGGACGGGCGGGCGGACCGACGGCGGGCACACGTCCAGCACCCAGCCGGCGCCGTCCTCGACGGGCTCCAGCCCGTACCGCGCCGCCGCGCCGGTCATGTCGTCCCCGACGATGTCGGCCACGTCCGGGTCCGGTTCCGCGGTGCCGAGCGGCCCCCACAGATGGCGGACGACGGGCACGCCGAGCACCGCCCCGGCGAGGACGCCGTCGAAGCACATCAGCTCGGTCACCACCAGGTCGGGGCGCCAGCGGCGGGCGAACCGCACGGTCGCGTCGATCCGCGCGTCGACCAGCTTGGCCAGCCCCGGGCCGTACTCGCGCATGAAGGCGCCGGGGTCGAACTCGTCGAGCGAGGCGAGCACCCGGTCCTCCAGCGGATGCATGACCGGGAGGCCGGCGAGCGGCCCGCGTCCCGCCCGGCGCAGGGCGTCGCGGTACAGCTTGAAACGGCCGAGGGTGATCATGTCGACGTCCTCGGCGAGCGGCACGGCGGTCAGCCCGGCCCCGGTGACGGCGGCGGCGATGCCGGGGCCGGCCGTGACCGCCACCTCGTGCCCGGCCGCGCGCAGCGCCCAGCCGAGCGGCACCAGCGGCTGGAAGTGCGCCGCGAAATGGGAGGAGGTGAACAGCACGCGCATCGTCAGGTCCTTCCGTCGAGCCACGGGGGCGGGGACGACACCCGCAGCACCGCGGCCGAGACCGTGAAGCCGGGGCTGATGCCGATCATGAGCATGTGGTCGCCGGGACGCAGCTCCCCGGCACTCAGCAGCCGGTCGAACGCCGCGAACTGGTCGCTGGCCCCGAGATGGCCGACCTCCCGCGCGAAGTCCCAGGTCGCCTGCTCGGGACGCAGGCCGAGGCCCCGCACCGCCTTCTGCTCGAAGATCTCGCGGGAGGTGTGGGTGAAGGCCACCCGGGTGATCTCGGCGGGCTTGATCCCGGCGGCCTCGGCGGTGCCGCGGGCCACCTCCTGGATCCGCCGGTTGATGGCCTCGAACGCCGCCGTGCCGCCGGGACGGGACAGGGCGGCGCGGCGGAACTGGTCGGCGCGGGTCCGGAAGTCCATGGGACGCCCGACCGTGATGCCCGGCGGGAACAGCGGCTCGTTCCCCCGGTGCAGGCCCTCGGCCTCGGGGACCGTCCCGGAGGACACGGCGAGCAGCCGGGCGAAGCCGGGCTCCTTCGTCAGGACGACGGCGGTGGCCGCGTCCCCGAGCACGGCCCCCGGGCTGACGAGCCACCGGTCCATGAGCGGGGTGCCGTAGTTGTCGGCGGTGACCAGCAGCGCGGCACTCCGGCCGGGCGACGCCCTCAGGTAGGCGGCGGCGAGCTCCAGCGCGGAGAACATCCCGCTGCAGCCCTGCCGGACCCCGACGGCCAGCGCGTCCCCGCCCACGAGGTGGCGTTGCAGGTGGGAGTGCGGAAGCCAGCCGTCGGGTCCCTGGTGCCAGGTGTCGGCGTACAGCAGCAGGTCGATGTCCCGCGGCCGGCGGCCGCAGCGCTCGAACGCCTGCCGGGCGGCGTGCAGCGCCATTTCCGGGGCGGGCACCTCGCCGGCGACGGCGGCCCCGCCGAGCTGGTGCAGCCCGGCCTCCTCGGCGGGGTAAAGGCCCCGCCGCACGGCGTCCTCGACGCTCACCGGTTCGGGGATCACCACCCCGATCCCGCTGACGTGGACGGCGGGCGAGTCGATGTTGTCGGCTTCCACGGTCGCCACGCTGGCGGCCCGTGCTCAAGGCGGGTTCGACCCTCGCTCGGGGGCGCTCCCCGCCCGGGTCACTCGCCTTCGCGCCGGACGCAGTAGTCCTTGCCGATTCCCGCCTCCAGGAGGTCGAAGGCGTTCTGCGCGGCCTGTGCGAGCCGCCCGGCGATCTCGTCCGGGTCCTGGCCGTCCAGCAGCCGCCGGCAGCTCTCGTGGAACAGCACCCGGTGGACGGCGGTGACCTGTCCCGCGACGAGCCGGGCGGTGAGGCCGCCGTCGCCGACGCGGTCCTCCTCGGCGAACGTGGCGGCGAGCTCGGCCTCGCGGCGCTCGAAGATCTCCCGGGTGCGGGCCTGCAGGGCGGGGCTGCTGTCCAGCAGCCGCGCGAACGTCTCGATGCCCTCGCTGAAGGCGACCAGCGGATCGCGGCTGCGCAGGTCGTCCAGGTAGGCGTCGCGCAGGGCGGTGACCGCCGACATGCCCGGCGGGCGGGTGCGCACCGTGCGGCTCGGCCCGTGGACGACCTCGTCCTGCCGGTCGAAGACCAGGTCCTCCTTGGTGCCGAAGTAGTTGAAGACCGTCATCTTCGAGACTTCGGCGGCCTCGGCGACCTCCGCGATCGACACGTTTTCGAAGCCGCGTTCCACGAAGAGGCGCATGGCGGCCGCGGAGATCGTCCGCCTGGTCTTGATCTTCTTGCGCTCCCGCAACCCGAGTTCCTTGGTCATGGCCCGCAGTCTAGCTCGGCATGTACCTGATTCAAAGATTGACTTGCTACAAATATTTTTGCTGTCTAAGGTTGGAGCAAGTCAATGAAATGGAGGGTGTCATGACCTTGGACGAAGACGGCCCGCCGCCGGCCGCCTCCGGTGCCCCGGGGACGTTCCTGCCACCCGGAATGACCCAGGTCAGAGCGCGGATCGTGCTCATCGGGTCGCTGCTGACGATGATCCTGGCGATCCTGGACCAGAACATCGTCACCACCGCCGCCTGGGCCATCACCCGGGACCTCGATGCCGCGCACGGCCTGGACCGGCTTCCCTGGCTGGTCACCGCCTACCTGGTGGCCTCCACCGCCACGCAGCCGCTGTACGGGAAGCTGACCGACGTCCACGGCCCGCGCAAGGTGTTCCTCTTCGCGGTCGGGCTCTTCCTGACGGGCTCGATGCTCTGCGGCCTGGCGCAGAACATGGTGGAGCTCATCGCCCTGCGCTTCGTCCAGGGCCTCGGCGGCGGCGGCCTCATGAGCATCACGCTGGTGATCGCCGCCCGGCTGGCGCCGCCGGACGAGCGCGCGAAGAAGGCCGGGATGGGCGGCATCCTGATCGCCCTCGGAACCCTGCTCGGGCCGCTGGTCGGCGGCTACATCACCGAGCACCTGTCCTGGCACTGGGTGTTCTACGTCAACGTCCCGCTCGGCGCCGCGGCCTTCATCGCCGTCGCGACCTCGCTCCGCCTGCCCAGTGAGGTCGTGCCGCACCGGATCGACTACCTCGGAGCGGTGCTGGCCGCCGCCGGAGCGTCCGCGATCCTGCTGGTGACCGAACTGGGCGGCAACGGCGAGTACGCCTGGTCGGACGCGCGGATGCTCGCTCTGACGGCGGCGAGCGCCGTCCTGCTGTCCGCGTTCGTCTGGCGGCAGGCGGCCACCCCCGAGCCGCTGTTCCCGCTCGCCCTGCTGCGCAACGCGGTGTTCCGGATCGCCAGCCCGCTCATCTTCGTCAGCGGCTTCGCGATGATGGGATCGGTCGTCTACGTCGTCCTCTACATGCAGATCGTGCAGGGGGTGAAGCCGACCGCCGCCGGCCTGCACCTGCTGCCCATGGCCCTCGGCCTGATGGTCACCTCCATCGTGACGGGCCGGCTCATCGCGCGGCTGGGCCGCTACCGGTGGTTCCTGGTCGTCGGCTTCGGCGCCGCCGCGCTCGGCACCGCCCTGCTGGCCGCCCTGGACGTCGACGCGTCCTGGTGGGCGCTGAACGGGGGCCTGCTGCTGCTCGGCGCCGGCCTCGGCCCGACGATGCAGATCACCATCCTCGCCGTGCAGAACGCGGTGCCCGTGCGGAGCATGGGGGTGGCGACCTCCTCCACCACGTTCAGCCGCACCATCGGCGCCGCCGTCGGCACCGCCGTCCTCGGCGCGCTGCTGACCCGGCGGTTCGACGCCGGGCTGGACCGCGCCGCGTCCGTGCACGGCAGGCCGACCGCCGCCATGCTGCACGCGCTGCCCGCCGACGTCCGCGACCACGTGCTGAAGGCGTTCGTCTCGGGCACCAGCGCCGTGTTCGTGGTGGCGACGGTGATCCTCACGGTGGCGTTCGTGCTGGCCTTCTTCATCCGGGAGGTCCCCCTGGAGGACCTGGACGAGGACGCGCCCGCCGCCGGCGCCGCCCGCGAGGCCCGGCAGGACGCGGCGGCCCGCCCGTCCCGCTGACCCTCCCGTCCGGGCCGCGCTCGAATCCGCGTCGAGCGTGGCCCGACCGCCGGGCCAGCCCCCGCTGCCACCCTGCGGGGGCACTGCCCGGCCCTCAGGAGGAGGCTCCCTTGCGCGTGCTCATGACCACCGCTCCCATGCACGGCCATTTCTTCCCGCTCGTGCCGCTGGCCTGGGCGCTGCAGTCGGCCGGGCACGAGGTGCTCGTCGCCGCGCCCGGCGACTTCTCCGCCGCCGTCACCGGCACGGGCCTCTGCGCGCACGCGACGGTGGACGAGGCCGACTTCGGCGACTTCATGTTCCGCGATCGCGCCGGCCGGCCCGTGGAGCGGCCCGCCGAGATGGACGGCCGGCTCGCGGTCAGCGGCCGGGCGTGGGGGCGGCTGGCCGCGCGGGTGCTGCCCGGAATGCTCGACGCCGTGCGCGGCTGGCGCCCGGACCTGGTGATCAGCGAACCCTGCGAGCACGCCGGTCCCGTCGCCGCCGCCCGGCACGGCGTCCCCTGGGTGGAGCACGGCTGGGGGATGGCGCTGCACCCGATCCTGCGGCGGGCGGGCGGGGAGGAACTCGCGCCCGAGCTGGACGAGCTGGGCCTGCCCGCGCTTCCGGACCCGTCCGCCGTCATCGACGTGTGCCCGCCGAGCATGCAGCGTCCGGGGGCGGCGGCCGGGCTCGCCATGCGGTACACGCCCTACAACGGGTCGGCGCCGCTGCCCGGCTGGCTGTGGGACAGGCCGGCCGTCCCGCGGGTGTGCCTCACCATGGGCAGCCTGCTGCCCCGCTTCGGCGGCGAGCCGGTCGCGGACCTGCTGTCACGGCTGGTTCGCGCCCTCCCGGCGCTCGGCATCGAGCTGGTCGTGGCGATGGCGCCCGACCGCGCGAAGCTGCTGCCGGCCGCCTCGCCCGCGGTCCGGCTGGCGGGCTGGCTGCCGATCTCCCGGGTGCTGCCGCACTGCGACCTGGTGATCCACCACGGCGGCGGCGGGTCGACGCTGACCTCGCTCGCCGCGTCGGTGCCCCAGCTGGTGCTGCCGCGGCCGGCCGTCGACATGATCGACAACGCCGAGCGGGTGGCCGCGGCGGGGGCGGGCCGGGCGCTGCCGCCGGAGGTGACCGGCGGGGACGGCGGCATGGACGCGGTCCTCGCCGCGTGCGCGGAACTGCTCGCCGAGCCGCGTTATCGCCGTGGTGCCGCGGCGCTGGCCGCCGAGATCGCGGCCCGGCCGGCGCCCGCGCGGATCGTGCCCCGGTTGCGCCGGCTCGCGGCCGCCGGGCCGGTTCTGGAATCGAATTCTGATAATGCGGCCGATGCGCATTCTGGAAACAATGGGATTCACATATAGTATCGGATTAAACAACTGACCGGATGCGGTCATCGGCTTCCGGTACTTGATCTCCGTATAAAATTGTGAGACGGCGGGATCGGGGAAAGGTGAAACGCCGCCGCGTCCAGTCGGTCGGGCACGCACCGAGCGCGGCGCCGGGGACCGGGAGTTCCGCCGTGATGGCCATTCTGTGAGCCACGGAGGTCCGGGGGTTGCACGTGGGGGCGTACGACGCCGCGATAACGATTCTGCTGGTGGACGATCACACGCTGCTCCGCGAGGCGCTGCGGGAGAGCCTTGAGGGGGAGGACGACCTGTCCGTCGTCGGGGAGGCGGGCACGGGCGAGGCGGCGCTCGCCCTGGCGGAACGTACCAAACCCGACATCGTCCTGATGGACATCGAGATGCCCGGCCAGGACGTCGTGCACCGGCTGCGCGGCATCGCCGCCGTCTCCCCCGCGTCCCGGGTCATCATCCTCACCATGCACGACGACCCGCTGCTGGTCCGCGGGCTCCTCGAACGCGGTATCCGCGGCTACCTGCTCAAGAGCATCTCCAGGGTGGAACTCGTCTCCGCGATCCGCAGCGTCCGCGCGCACGATCGGCGGATCATCCTCTCGGTCTCCCGGGAAAGCCTGGTGCAGCCCGTCCGGGAGCCCCGGACCGAGCTGTCGGAACGCGAACTCGACGTCCTCGACCTGGTCGCCCAAGGGCTCAGCAACGCGCAGATAGCCGACCGCCTCTTCATCGCGGAGGGCACCGTCAAAAGGCACCTCAGCAACGTCTTCGGCAAGCTGAAGGCGTTCTCGCGCATCGACGCCGTCAACAAGGCCGGCGCGGCGGGCCTGCTGCGCGCCCGGGGCTCCAGCGAGCCTTGAGCCGGTGCTCCTACGGTCGCGGCCATGCAGACCGGCGCCGCGGGGCCCGCCGGACGGCCCGCCCCGCGTCGCCCGCGGCCAGAGAGGACACCACCATGATCACGCTGATCAACAAGGTCACCGTCGTCGGCGACCGCGACGCCTTCGAGCGCGCCCAGAAGGAGATCGAGGAGTTCATGCACGCCCAGCCGGGCGCGCGCCGCTTCCAGCTCCTGCAGTCCCCGGACCGCCCGGACGAGTTCGTCGAGGTCGCCGAGTGGGAGAGCCGTGAACTGCACCTGAAGGCCGTGCGGAACCCCGAGTTCCTGGAGAGGGCCAAGGCGCTGCGCGCGCACGCCGAGTTCGAACGCGAGGCGTACACCGTCCTGCGCGTCGCGGAGAACGGCTGAGGCCCGGACGGCACCGGGGCGCTGGAACGAGGGGACGGACGATGTCCGAGCACAGGGCCGATCGCAGGGCCGACGATCACAACGAGGACCCGGGCGCCGGCGCCGAACCGATCGCGGTGATCGGGCTCGGCTGCCGGTTTCCCGGCGGCGCGGACTCGCCGGGCGAGTTCTGGAACCTCCTGCTCGACGGCGGCGACGCCGTGGGAGAACTGCCCGGGGAGCGGTGGGACTTCTACCGCGGTCTCGGGCACGGCTACACGGCCGCGCTGAGGTCCGCCGTCCGGAGCGGGAGCCATCTGCGCGACATCGAGGGGTTCGACGCCGAGTTCTTCGGCATCTCGCCGCGCGAGGCGGAGCTGATGGACCCGCAGCAGCGAATCCTGCTGGAGGTGGCGTGGGAGGCGCTGGAGAACGCCGGGCTGCCGCCCGCGGGCCTGGCGGGCGGTGACGCCGGCGTCTTCGTCGGGATCTGCACCGACGACTACGGCCGGCGCCAGTTGGAGGCGCTGCCCGGCATCGAGGCGTGGACGGGCATCGGCGGCGCGGTGTGCGCGTCGGCGAACCGGATCTCGCACGCGCTCGACCTGCGCGGCCCGAGCCTCGCGGTCGACACCGCCTGCTCGGCCTCGCTGGTGGCGGTGCACCTGGCCTGCCAGAGCCTGCGCCTCGCGGAGTGCCCGGTCGCGCTCGCGGCCGGCGTCAACCTGATCATCTCGCCGGGGATGACGCTGACCCTCGGGCAGGCGGGCGCGCTCGCCCCCGACGGGCGCTCCAAGCCGTTCGACGCCGCCGCCGACGGCTACGGGCGTGGTGAGGGCTGCGGCGTGCTGGTGCTGAAGCGGCTGCGGGACGCGCGGCGCGACGGGGACACGGTGCTCGCCGTCGTCCGGGGCAGCGCGGTGAACCAGGACGGGCGCACCAACGGGATCATGGCGCCGTGCGGCGCCGCCCAGGAGCACGTCATCGAGCGGGCCTGCCGGCACGCCGGGATCCCCGCCGGGACGGTCGACTACGTCGAGGCGCACGGCACCGGTACCCGGCTCGGCGACCGGATGGAGGCGGCGGCCCTCGCCACCGCCTACGGCAAGGGACGCGACGCCGCGGACCCGTGCCTGGTCGGGTCGGTCAAGTCCAACATCGGGCACCTGGAGGGCGCCGCGGGCGTGGCCGGGCTGATCAAGGCGGTCCTGGCGCTGCGGGAGGGCGTCATCCCCGCGAGCCTGGTCGCCACCGAGCGCGCCTCCGACATCTCCTGGGAGGAGTCGGGGCTGAGCCTCGTCACGAAGGCGATGCCCTGGCCCCGGCGCGACCGTCCGCGCCGCGCCGGCGTGTCCGGGTTCGGGTACGGCGGGACGGTCGGCCACGTCATCCTGGAGGAGCCGCCCGCAGAGGCGGCGGAACCGGCGGGCGCCCCGGGGAGCGGAGACCCGGTCTTCCCGCTGTCGGCGGGGTCCGAGCCCGCGCTGCGGAAGCAGGCGGAGCGGCTCGCCGACTGGCTGGACGGTGCGGGAGCGTCCGCGCCCCTGGACGCGGTGGGCCGCACGCTGGCCGTCCGGCGCTCCCATCTCTCCCGGCGCGCGGTGGTCGTCGCGCAGGACGCCGGTGAGCTGAGCGGGCGGCTGCGCCGGCTGGCCGCCGCCGAGCCGTCCGATGGGATCGCGACGGGCGCGCCGGTGCCGGCCGGGGAGGGCGGCGGCCTGGTCTGGGTGTTCTCCGGTCACGGCTCGCAGTGGAGCGGGATGGGCCGCGAGCTGCTCGCGGCCGAGCCGGCGTTCGCCGCGGTCGTCGACCGGCTGGAACCGATCTTCCGGGCGGAGATCGGCTTCTCGCCGCGCGAGGTGCTCACCGGCGGCGACCTCACCGGCGTCGACCGCGTCCAGACGATGATCTTCGTGATGCAGGTGGCGCTGGCGGAGCTGTGGCGCTCGCGCGGGGTGACCCCGGATGCGGTGATCGGCCACTCGGTCGGCGAGATCGCCGCGGCGGTCACCGCGGGCGGACTCGGCCTGGCCGACGGCGCCCGGCTGAGCTGCCGCCGGTCGCGGTTGCTGCGCCGGGTGGCGGGCGGCGGCGCCATGGCGATGGCGGGGCTGCCCTTCGAGGAGGCCGCCGAGCGGCTGGCCGGCCGGAGCGACGTCGTCGCGGCCATCTGCTCCTCGCCCGCGTCGTCGGTCGTGGCAGGCGATCCGGCGGCCGTCGCCGAGGTGTCCGAGCGGTGGGCCGGCGAGGGGATCACCGTCCGGCGGGTCGCCTCGGACGTCGCCTTCCACAGCCCGCAGATGGACGCGATCGCCGCCGAGCTGGCGGTGGCGGCGGGCGACCTGGAGCCCGCCGAGCCGTTCCTGCCCATGTACTCGACCGCGCTGGCCGACCCGTCCGCGCTCACCGGCCCGGTGCCGAGGGTCGCGCTGGACGGCGCCTACTGGGCGGCGAACCTGCGCAACCCGGTGCGGCTGGCCGGGGCCGTCGCGGCCGCGGCGGCCGACGGGCACCGCGCGTTCCTGGAGATCTCGCCGCATCCGGTGGTGACGCACTCGGTCACCGAGACCCTGCTCGAAGAGGGCGTCGACGAGCCGTTCGTCGGCGCGACGCTGCGCCGCAACCGGCCCGAGCGCGCCGCCTTCCTCACCGCGCTGGGCGCGGCGCACTGCCACGGCGTGGCCGTGGCGTGGGACCGGCTGCGGCCGTCCGGCGGGCTCGCCGCGCTGCCCACCACGCCGTGGCGGCACCGGCCGTTCTGGCGCGATCCCGAGATCCGGGGCGCGGGCACCGGCGGCGGGCACGACGTGGACGAGCACGTGCTGCTCGGCGACCGCGTGCCGGTCGCGGGCGGTGCGCTCGGGCTGTGGCGGACGTTCCTGGACGACTCCAACCGCCCCTATCCCGGAAGCCACACGATCAACGAGGTCGAGATCGTCCCGGCGGCCGTCCTGCTGGAGACGTTCGTGGCGGCGGCCTCGCGGGGCCGTCCGGGCGACCGGCCGGTGCTCACGGACGTCGCCATGCGCCGTCCGCTCTTCACCGGCGGCCTGCGCGAGGTCCAGGTCGTCCTGGACGAGGCGGGCGTCCGCATCTCCTCGCGCCCGGAGGAGGCCGGACGGGACGACTCCGGCGAGGCCGCCTGGACCGAGCACGCGAGCGCGCGGGTGTCCGAGCGCCGTGCCATCGCGCCCCCGCCGCCGGGCGACCGGGAGCTGCCGCTCATGGAGCCGGACTTCGTGATGCGGAGGCTCAGCGAGGTCGGCGTCCCCACCACGGGCTTCTTCTGGGACATCCAGGAGCTGCGCGGGGACACCAGGATCCTGCGCGCCTGCGTCCGGTTCCGGCCCGGCCCGGACGGCGCCCCGGCGTGGGCGCCGGTCTTCGACGCCGTGATGACGGTCGCGCCCGCCGCCTATCCGGGGCCGCCCGTGCTGCGGATGGTCGTTCAGGCCGCCGAGGTGTGGACGCGGGGCGACCCGGTGGCGGAGGCGACCATCGAGGTGGTGGTGGACGACGCGGCGGGCGGCCTGGCGGACGCGGTCGTCACCGACGCCGATGGCCGCGTGGTGGCCCGCCTCTCCGGCCTGAAGTACGCGGAGGTGGGCGACCCGGCGGCCGGTTCCGGTCCGCGGCGGCTGGTGCATGAGACGGTGTGGCGTCCGATGGAGCTGGAGCGGGCCGCCGGACCCGGCCGGCCCGTCGTGCTGGTCGGCCCGCCCGGCGAACCGCGCGACCGCGTCGGCGGCCGGCTCGCCTGCCCGGTCTTCGACGGCCCCGACGACCTGGTGGTGCCGGCGGGGCCCGCCGACGTGCTGGCCGTCGCCGCGCCCGGCGAGGAGGCCGCGCTGCTGACCGGGATCGCCCGCCGGCTCGCCGCGGGCGAGGCGCGCCTGTGGGGAATCACGGCCGGCGCCGCGGCGGCGGCGCCGGACCGGGTGCCCGACCTCGCGTTCTGGGGCGCGGGCCGGGTGCTCGCGAACGAGTCGCCCGCGGTGTGGGGCGGACTGCTCGACCTCGACCCGGACGACCTGGACGGAACCGCCGCGCTGATCCCGGACGTGCTCGCCCGGGCGGCGGCGGCCCCGGCCGACGGGGCCGCGCACGAGGACGTGATCGCCCTGCGCGGCGGCACCGCGTCCCGCGCCCGGCTCGCCCGGCTGGAGGGGGCGCCGGGCGGCGCCCCGCTGGAATGCGCGGCCGCGGGCACCTACCTGGTGTCGGGAGCCTTCGGCGAGATCGGCCTGCGCGCCGCCCGCCATCTGGCCGGGCTGGGCGCCCGGAGGCTGGTGCTGGCCGACGACGCCCCGTTCCCGGAGAGGCCGCAGTGGGAGGACGTCACCGACGGGGAGACGCGGAGGCGGGTAGCGGCTGTACAGGCGCTGGAGGCCGCCGGCGTCACCGTGCGGGTCGTCACGCTGGATCCCGCCACCGGGGGCGAGCCGCCGGATACGGACGAGCTGGGCCTGCCGCCCGTCCGCGGCATCGTCCACATCGCCCCGGAGCCGGCGGGGTCCGGCGCGGCGACCGCGTGGCGGCTGCACGAGGCGTTCCCCGGCGACGTCGACTTCTTCGTCCTGATGGCGCCCGGTGACCACCTCACGGGGACGCCCGGCCGGATGCGGGCCGCGGTCACGGCCGCGTCCCACGACGCGCTCGTCCTGCACCGCCGGAGCCGCGGGCGCCGGGACGCGCTGAGCCTCGCCTGGTCGGAGGTCTCGGCCGACGAGGTGCTGGAGGCGTGGGGCCACGCCCACCGGTACGGCGCGGGCTGCTACGCGGTCGTCCGGCCGCCGGCCGGCGGAGCCGCGGCGCCCCTGCTGAGCGAGGTCGGCGCGGCCGAGCCCGAGGACGTCGCGGCGGACGGGGACGGGTCCGGCCTCGCCGGGTTCTCCGGGCTGTCCCCCGAACTGCTGGCCGAGCGGCTCCGCGCGGACGTCGGCGCGCAGATTTCGGCGGAGATGCGGCTGCCGCCGGAGAGCCTTGACCCGCGGCGCCCGCTCGCCGACCAGGGGCTCGACTCGGTGATGACGGTGGCGGTGCGGCGCCGGCTGGAGCGGCGGTTCGGCGTGAAGCTGCCGCCCACCCTGCTGTGGCAGCGCCCGACCGTGCTCGCGGTCGCCGGCCACCTGGCCGAACTGGTGGACGCCGGATGACGGGCGGGCGGTGTCCACGGCCGTGGACACCGCCCGCGCCGCGCGGCGGGGCGGGCTCAGCCGGGCGCGGCGGCGACGAAGGCGCGGATCGGCAGCCCCGGCCGGCCGTGCGACTCGGCGCCGGGCAGCCCGGCGTCGGCGAGCATCCGCTCGCAGTCCGCGGCGGACGGGACCTCGCCCTCGGCGGTCCATGACAGCATCAGCAGGCTGAGCAGGTGGGGATGGAGCTGATCGGGCGGCATCTCGGCGGTGAACCCGGCGACGACGAGCCGTCCGCCCGGCTTCAGGACGCCCCTCAGCCGCCGCAGCAGCCGCACGTTCGCGGCCGCGGAGAAGTGCAGCAGCACGTTCGCGACCAGGACGACGTCGTACGGGCCGCCGAGCGGAATGTCGAACATGTCCCCGGGCAGGAACTCGACCCGGTCGAGGACGCCCATGGCGCGGGCGTGCTCCTCGGCCTTCTCCAGCACGTCCGGCCGGTCCAGCGCGACGACCCGGGCGTCCGGATGCCGCCGGGCCAGCGCGAAGCCGAAGACGCCCGGCCCGCAGGCGACGTCGAGGACGCGCAGGCCGGTGCGGTGCGCGGCCCACGGCTCCAGCGCGTCGGCGACCATGTGCGCCCCGCCGTGCGTGGCCATCGTGGTGTGCTCGGCGAAATCCACCCAGTAGTCGAAGCCCGGTGCCGTCGCGTCGGTACCGGGTATCGGTCCTCCGTTTCTGACGGTGCCGGCGAGGTCGCCGAGGGCGGCCCATTCGCGGTCGCTCGACGCGACGTACACGTTGCCGCCGCAATAGGCGGGTTCCGAGCTGACGAGCAGCGGGCCGGTTCCGGGGCCGAGCCGGTACCGGTGGCCGTCGCATTCCAGCAGCCGCAGCGCGGTCAGCGCGTTCAGCAGCAGCCGCAGCCCGCGGGCCTGCACGGCGAGCCGTGTGGCCAGCTCCGCGGCGTCCGCCGGGCCGCCGGCCAGGGCGTCGAACACGCCCAGCCGGACGGCGGCGCGCAGCACCGCGGTCTTCTTGAATCCCTGCATGAGATCGAGCAGCTCCGCGCGGGTGAGCGGGGCCGCGTCCGAAACGTGGGGCACCGTGCCTCCTCCTGTCGGCGTCGCCGACAGGCTCGCGGGCGGGGCTCGACGCACGGTCGAGGCGGTTCCGGGCTGTCCTGAACCGGCCGGAGAATTCGCGGGGGAGCAGGTCGTCAACGGAGACCGGGGCAAAAATTATATTGAACAAAATACTGTACTTGATATGAAAGCCGGAAAACTTTAGCCTGCGGAGCATAATGATCACTCTTTGAGCCCTCTCGGGCGTTCTCGGAGGTGTTTCGATGCGCCACGCTGGGGCGTGTTCCCATGAGCCGATCGGCCGGCGCCTGTTCCCGGTGGTGCTCGTCCCCTGGCCGCTGCTGCTGCCCGCTCCCGGCGCGCTGGCCGACGTGCTCGGCGGGCGGGACCGGCCCGCCTGGCTCGCCGGCCTCGGCCTCGCCGCCTACCTGGCCTGTTATCTGGGCGCGGTCCTGCTGGCCCGCCGCCACTCCACCGGGCACCTGAAGGCGTTGTCCCTCCCCGCCGCGACCGTGCTGCTGACGGTGGCCCTCAGCGCGGCGTTCGGCGGGCACATGTTCGATCTCTTCGACCCGGTGCTGTCGCTGCTCGCGGCCATCGCCGTGTGGCGGTGCACGCCGGTCCTCCTCCTCGGCGCCGGGGCGGTGGCCGGGGCGGGCGGCGGCATCGACTGGTGGCGCTCGGGGAGCGTCCTCGACGCCTCCGAGGTGGTGGTGACCGCCCTCGTCTGCGCGATGGTGGCCGGGCTGCTGAGCTGGCTGCTGGCCGAGGTGGTCAGGCTCCGCGAGGGCGGCCGGGAACGGGCCGAGATCGCCGTCGCGCGGGAACGGCTGCGGTTCGCCCGCGACCTGCACGACCTGTTCGGGCACACGATGGCGCTCATCCTCATCAAGGCCGAGTCGGTGCGCCGGTCCGCCGGCGGCGATCCCGGCGCCGTCCGGGGCCTCGCCCAGGACATCGACGCCGCCGGGCGGCGGGCGCTGACCGAGCTGCGCCAGGCGGTGACCGGCTACCGGGAGAGGTGCCTCGGCGCCGAACTGGCCGAGGCGCGGGCGCTGCTCGCGGAGGCGGGCATCGCGGTGGTCGTCGAGCACGACCGGCTGCCGCTGCCCGCCGAGACCGACACGCTGCTCGGCTGGGCCGTCCGGGAGGGCGTGACCAATGTGATCCGGCACAGCCGGGCCGGCCGGTGCGAGATCCTCGTGCGGCGCGACGCCGCCGGCGTCACGCTGCGGATCACCGACGACGGGACCGGGGGCGGCCCGTCCGGCCTGCCCGGCAACGGGCTGAAGGGGCTCGCCGAGCGCGTCGCCGCGGCCGGGGGCGGGCTGCAGGCCGCGGCCGTCCACGGCGGGGGGTACCGGCTCGTGGTCCGGGCACCGGTGCCCGGCGGCGCCCCGCGGCTGCACGCCTCGGCGGCGGCTTGAGGGAGCCTCGACCCCGGTTCCGCACCATGGCCGTGCTCGGCGGTATCACGGGGAGGGCGCCATGCGGCTTGGACTCGAAGGACGTTCCGTACTGGTCACCGGTGCCACCGGCGGCATCGGGCGGGCCGTCGCCCGCGCCTACGCGGACGCGGGGGCGCGCGTCGCGGTGACGTGGCACCACGACGCCGAGGCCGCCGGGAAGCTGGCGGAACGGCTCGGCGGGGGAGCGTTCTGCGTCGGCTACTCGCTGTCCGACCCGGACTCCGTCGCCGCGGCCGTCGCCGCCGTGGAGGCCGAATGCGGGGGACCCGACGTCCTGGTGGCCGCGGCGGCGCGCCTCGGCGGACGCCGCCCGGACGCCGGGTACTTCGCCGAGGCCCCGATGAGCGAATGGGGCGGCCTCCTCACCGACAACCTCGCCGGCACGATCCGCACCGTCCAGCTCGCGGCGGCCGGGATGCGGCGCCGCGGCTGGGGCCGGATCGTGCTGATCTCCTCTCACCTGGTGGCCGGCGGCCGTCCCGGAATGGAGTTCTACGGGGCGGCCAAGGCGGGCCTGCACGGGTTCGCCCGCAGCCTCATGTGGGACGCCGGCCCGGACGGCGTCCTCGTGAACGTGGTGGCGCCCGGCCTGACGCTCACCGAGCGGGTCGCGGCGCGGCTGCCCGCCGGGACGGCCGAGCGGGAGGCGGCGGCGACGCCCAGCGGGCGGCTCAGCGCGCCCGAGGACGTCGCCGCCGCCGTGCTGTTCCTCGGCTCGGCCGCCAACGGCAACATCACCGGCCAGGTCGTCACGGTGTCGGGCGGTCGCTGACGGCGGCCGGCTTCCACCAGCCCGGATTGTCGCGGTACCAGGCGACGACGTCGGCGAGGCCCTCCTCGAACCCGATCCGCGGCCGGTAGCCCAGCTCGTCCCGGATCTTGGACCCGTCCACCGAGTAGCGGAAGTCGTGGCCCTTGCGGTCGGCCACGTGCCGGACCATGGCGGCGTCCGCGCCGCACAGCTCCAGCAGCAGCTTCGTCATCGCGACGTTGGTCAGCTCCCGGCCGCCGCCGATGTTGTAGATCTCCCCGGCGCGCCCTCGCGCGAGCACCAGGTGGACGGCCCGGCAGTGGTCGTCCACGTGCAGCCATTCCCGCACGTTCGACCCGTCGCCGTAGAGCGGCACCGGCGTGCCGCTGAGCAGGTTGGTGATGAACAGGGGGATCAGCTTCTCGACGTACTGGTAGGGCCCGTAGTTGTTGGAGCACCGCGTGATGCGGATGTCCATCCCGTAGGTGCGGTGGTAGGACCGCGCGATCAGCTCGGCGGACGCCTTGGACGCCGCGTACGGGGAGTTCGGACGCAGCGGCCAGTCCTCGGTCCAGGATCCCTGCGCGATGGAGCCGTACACCTCGTCCGTGGAGATCTGCACGAACCGCTCGACGCCCGCGCGCAGCGACGCCTCCAGCAGGGCCTGGGTGCCGAGGACGTTCGTCCGGACGAAGTCCTGCGCGCCGCCCGAGATCGAGCGGTCGACGTGGGATTCGGCGGCGAAGTGCACGACGCAGGAGTGGCCGGGCACGAGCCCGGCCAGCAGTTCGGTGTCGCAGACGTCGCCGCGGACGAAGGTGAGCCGCGGGTGGGCCGGCGGCAGGTTCGCGGTGTTGCCCGCGTAGGTGAGCAGATCGAGGACCGTCACCTCGGCGTCCTCGTGACCGGGGTAGCCCCCGGCCAGCATGGTGCGGACGAAGTGCGAGCCGATGAAGCCGGCGCCGCCGGTGACGAGCACCCTCATGAGGCCGTCACCTCGACGCCCGCGTCATCGCCCACCAGCAGCCGGCTGGAGTGGCCGCCGGCGCCGCCCGCGACCGTGGCGCCGCGCCCGATCAGCGACCGGGTCAGCCCGGACATCTCGCTGATCGACGCGCCGTCGAGCACGATCGAGTCGGCGATGCCCGCCATGGTGAGGGTGCAGCCGCGGCCGATCGCGGAGTAGGCGCCGACGCGGCTGTCGGTGACGAGGGCCGCGGCGCCGATCACGGCCGGGCCGGTGATGTGCGACCGGACGATCCGGGCGTCCGGCTCGACCACGACCGGGCCGACGATCCGGCTGTGCGCGTCGACCTGCCCGTGCAGGCCGGGCCGCACGCCGTCCAGGACGGCGCGGTTGCAGTCGAGCAGCTCGTCGACGCTTCCGGTGTCGCGCCAGTAGCCGCGGTACTCGCCGGCCGTCACCGGGTGCCCGCGGTCGAGCAGGTCCCGGACGGCGTCGGTGATCTCCAGTTCGCCGCGCGCGCTCGGCCGGATCCGGTCCACGGCCGCGTGGACGGCCGGGGTGAAGAAGTAGACGCCGGTGATGGCGAGGTCGCTGCGCGGCCGCTCCGGCTTCTCGGCGAGCGACAGGACCCGCCCGTCCGGGCCGAGCTCGGCGACCCCGTACTGCCGGGGATCGGCCACTTTTGCGAGCAGCAGCCGCGCGTCCGGGCGCCGGGCGCGGAACTCGGCGGCGGCCTCGGCGATCCCGCCGGCCAGGACGTTGTCGCCGAGGTACATGACGAAGTCGTCGCCGCCGAGGTACTCGCGGGCGGTGAGCACCGCGTGGGCGAGCCCGAGCGGGGCCTCCTGGACGAGGTAGGTGACGGACAGGCCGAGGGCCGCCCCGTCGCCGACCAGCGCCCGGATCTGCTCGTGCCCGTCGCCGACGATGACGCCGGCCTCGGTGACGCCGATGTCGCGGATGTTCTCCAGGCAGTGCACCAGGACGGGCTTGTTCCCGACCGGGATCAGCTGCTTCGGCATCGAATGGGTGAACGGGCGCAGGCGGGTGCCCTTGCCGCCCGCCAGGACCAGGGCCTTCACGGACGCCCTCCTTCGGCGCCGCCGGACGCGAACGCGCGGATGGACGCGATCATGTAGTCGATCATCTCGTCGGTGAGGCCCGGGTAGACCCCGATCCAGAACGTGCCCTCGGCCACGATGTCGCTGTTGGCGAGATCCCCGGAAACCCGGCAGGGGACGTCGGCGTAGGCGGGCTGGCGGGTCAGGTTGCCGGCGAACAGCAGCCGCGTGCCGATCCGGCGGGACTCCAGGAAGTCCACGATCTCCCGGCGGGTGAACGCGGCGCCGGGCAGGACGGTCATCGCGAAGCCGAACCAGCTCGGGTCGCCGCCCGGCGTCGGCTCGGGGAGCAGCAGGCCGGGGACGCCGTCCAGGCCGTCGCGGAGCCGCCGCCAGTTGCGCCGCCGCGCCTCGCCGAACGCGGGCAGCTTGGCGAGCTGCGTCAGGCCCAGGGCCGCCTGGATGTCGGTGCTCTTCATGTTGTAGCCCACACGGGAGAACACGTACTTGTGGTCGTATCCGGGGGGCAGCGTGCCGAGCTGGTAGTCGAAGCGCTTGCGGCACCTGTTGTCCTCGCCGGGCTCGCACCAGCAGTCGCGGCCCCAGTCGCGCAGTGACTCCACGATCCGGGCCAGCGCCAGGTTGTCGGTGAGAACGCAGCCGCCCTCGCCCATGGTGATGTGGTGGGCCGGGTAGAAGCTCACCGTGCTCATGTCCCCGAAGGTGCCGGTGGCCCTGCCCTCGTAGCGGGAGCCGACCGCGTCGCAGTTGTCCTCGATGAGGAACAGCCCGCGCTCCTCGGCCAGCTCGGTGATCTCCCGCACCGCGAACGGGTTGCCCAGCGCGTGCGCGATCATGATCGCCTTCGTGCGCGGTCCGACGGCCGCCGCGACGCGGTCGGGCGTGGTGTTGTAGGTGCCGAGTTCGACGTCCACGAACACCGGCACCAGGCCGGTCTGGACGATCGGGTTGACGGTCGTCGGGAAGCCCGCGGCGACGGTGACGACCTCGTCGCCCGGCACCAGCCGGTGCTCCTCCAGGTCCCGCGCGGTCAGCGCGGTCAGCGCGAGCAGGTTGGCCGAGGACCCCGAGTTCGTCAGATGCGCCTTGCGCAGGCCCATCGCGCGGGCGAAGCCCCGCTCGAACCGCAGGGCCCGCGCCCCGGCCGCGATCCGCATGTCCAGCGCGGCCTCGACGAGCGCCGCGCGGTCGTCCTCGTCGAGCACCGCGCCTGAGGGCGGCAGCGGCGTCACGCCCGGGACGAACTCCCGCGGCGGTGAAACGGTGTGATGGTATTTGCGGGCCTGCTCCAAGAGCAGCGCCTTGTCGCCGGACATGCGCCCGCCTCCCCAATGCGCTCGCTGTGGTCGGTGAGCCCCCACGGTGGGACGGACGATTCGGGCGGGCTTCGAGGCCATTTCGAGCGGACGCCCCCACGCTGGGCGCCGACCGTGTCCGCCCTTCCCGGGGAGCGAAAAGTGATCAGCAGCGGAAGCGTCGTCCAGAACATCGTCGTAGCCCGGCCGCTCGGCGCCGTGTACCCGTTGGTGGCCGACGCCGCGCAGGCCGTCCGGTCGGCCCCGCCGGTGGTGCACGTCCGGTATGTCGAGCACGGTGACGGCGGCGACCTCATCGAGCGGTGGACCGTCGAGGACGGCGCGATCCGCAGCTGGCGGGCGGCCCGGTGGCTCGACCCCGCGGCGGGGACCGTCCGGTTCGAGCAGCGGCCGCCGCAGCCGCCGGTCCTGGAACTGGGCGGACGATGGCGGATGACCGCACTGGCGGCGGAGGAGACGCGGGTCGAGCTGCGGCACGAGTGGCGCGTCACCGGCGACGGCGCCCCGGTCGAGGCCCGGCTGAGGCGCGGCACCGGCATGCAGCTGGAGGCCGTCAAGCGGCTGGCGGAGGAGGACGGGTGGGATCTCGTCCACGAGGAATCCGTGCTGCTCCACCGCGACGCGCGCGATGTCGAGGCGTTCCTGTCCGATGCCCGCGCCTGGCCGGGGAACGTCGCGGGACGCGCCGGCGTCCGCGCCGTCTCCGGCGATCCCGGCCGGCAGGTCGTGGAGGTCCGGACCGAGGACGCCGGGACGCTGCGGCGCGCACACGTGTGGATCCCCGGCACCGGGCTGGTGTGGAAGGACCTCGGGCCCCTCCCCGGGGGATGCCGCATGTCGTGGGGGAACCTCACCGTGCGGCCGGTGACCGGCGGCACGCTCGTCACCTCGCGGCACGCCGCCCGGCTCGCTCCCGGCTCCACCGCGCCGCCGCCCGTCCCGGCCCCGATCCCACCTCTAGGTGCGCTTGAAGAGCCCGCCCGATAGTCGGTGCCGAGCGATGTGAACGTGGTGAGCGAGGGAGACGAGGCTATGGACCGGCGTGTCGTGATCACCGGGATCGGGGTGGTGGCGCCCGGCGATCCCGGGACGAAGGCGTTCTGGCAGCGGATCGTCGAGGGCCGGACGGCCACCCGGACGGTGAGCACCTTCGACCCGGCGCCGTACCGCTCGCGGGTGGCGGCCGAGTGCGACTTCGACCCGGTCCGCGAGGGGCTCTCCCCGCAGGAGGCCCGGCGCATGGACCGGGCCGCGCAGCTCCTCGTCGTGAGCGCGCGGGAGGCGCTCGCCGACAGCGGGCTGCCCGACGCCGCGCACGACCCCGGCCGCGTCGGCGTCAGCGTCGGCAGTGCCGTCGGCTGCACGATGAAGCTGGACGAGGAGTACAACGTCCTCAGCGACGGCGGCCGCACCTGGGTGGTGGACCCGGAGTACGCGGTCCCGCACCTGTACGACTACGTCGTGCCCAGCTCGCTGGCCGCCGAGGTCGCCTGGGCGGCCGGCGCCGAGGGGCCGGCGACCGTCGTCTCGGCCGGCTGCACGTCCGGCATCGACGCGGTCGGGTACGCGTGCGACCTCATCGAGGAGGGCTCCGCGGACGTCATGGTCGCGGGCGCGGGCGACGCCCCGCTGTCGCCGATCACCTTCGCCTGCTTCGACGCGATCAAGGCCACGTCCAACCGCAACGACACCCCGGAGAGCGCGCTGCGGCCGTTCCACCGCACCCGCAACGGGTTCGTGCTGGGCGAGGGCGCCGCGGTGATGATCCTGGAGGAGTACGGGCACGCGCGCCGCCGCGGCGCGCAGATCTACGCGCACATCGACGGCTTCGCCTGCCGCAGCAACGCCTACCACATGACCGCGCTGCGGCCGGACGGGCGCGAGATGGCCGCCGCGATCACGGCGGCGCTCGGCAGGGCCGGGCTGGCGCCGGACGCGGTCGACTACGTCAACGCCCACGGCACCGGGACCAAGCAGAACGACCGGCACGAGACCAGGGCGTTCAAGCGGGCGCTGGGCGAGCACGCCCACCGGGTGCCGGTGAGCTCCATCAAGGCGGTCACCGGGCACTCGCTCGGCGGCATCGGCTCCATCGAGATCGCCGCCTGCGCGCTCGCGCTCACGCACGGCGTCGTGCCGCCGACCGCGAACCTCGACGACCCCGACCCCGAACTCGACCTCGACTACGTCCCGCTGACCGCGCGGGAGAAGCGGCTCGACGCGGTGCTGACCGTCGGCAGCGGCTTCGGCGGCTTCCAGAGCGCGATGGTCCTGACCCGGCGGGGGGCGCGATGACCGCCGTGGTGACGGGCATCGGCGTCGCCGCGCCCACCGGGCTCGGCGTCGAGGAGTTCTGGGCCGGGACGCTGAAGGGCGCGTCCGCGATCGGCCCGATCACCCGTTTCGACGCGTCCGGGTACCCGGTCGGGCTGGCCGGGGAGATCTCCGGGTTCGACGCCGCCGCGCAGATCCCCGGCCGGCTGCTGCCCCAGACCGACCGGGTCACGCAGCTGGCGCTCGCCGCCACCGGCTGGGGGCTCGCCGACGCGGACGTCGACCCGGCGCGGTTCGGCGAGTTCGACATGGGCGTGGTGACGGCCGGGTCGATCGGCGGGTTCGAGTTCGGCCAGCGCGAGCTGCAGGCGCTGTGGCGGGACGGGCCGGAGCACGTCAGCGTGTACCAGTCGTTCGCCTGGTTCTACGCGGTCAACACCGGGCAGATCTCGATCCGGCACGGGATGCGCGGGCCGACCGGGGTGCTGGTCACCGAGCAGGCCGGCGGCCTGGACGCGCTCGCGCAGGCGCGGCGGCGGGTGCGCGCCGGCACCGGACTCGTGGTCTCCGGCGGGATGGAGGCGCCGCTGTGCCCGTGGGGCGTGGCCGCGCACGTCCGCAACGGCGGGCTCAGCCGCAGCCGCGACAGGGACCGCGCCTTCCTGCCCTTCGACGCCGGCGCGGGCGGGCACGTCATCGGCGAGGGCGGTGCCATGCTGATCGTCGAGGACGCCGGCAGGGCACGTGAACGCGGCGCACCGCACGTTTACGGGGAGATCGCCGGGTACTGCGCCACCTTCGACCCGCCCGGCGGCACCCGGCTCGCCGAGGCGATCACCGGTGCGCTGGACGACGCGGGCGTGGACCCGTCCGGCATCGGCGCGGTGTTCGCGGACGCGTCCGGCGTCCCGTCCCTCGACCTCGTGGAGGCCGAGGCCATCCGGCGGGTGTTCGGGAAGCGGTCCACGCCGGTCCCGGTCACCGCGCCCAAGACGATGTTCGGCCGGCTCAGCTCCGGCGGCGGGCCGGTCGACGTGGCCGCCGCGCTGCTGGCCCTGCGCGACGGCGTCGTCCCGCCGACGGTCAACGTCGGCGACCTCGCCCCGGGCTGCGAGCTCGACCTGGTCAGGGAGGCCCGCCCGGTGCCGCTGTCCGCCGCGCTCGTCATCGCCCGGGGACACCACGGATTCAACTCGGCGCTGGTCGTGCGCTCGGCCGCCTGAACCGCGCCGCGAATGGAGGAGGAGAACATGAGTGCGTTCACCCTGGAAGACCTCAAGGCCGTGATGCGGTCGGCCGCCGGCGAGGACGAGTCGCTCAACCTGGACGGTGACATCCTCGGCGTGGACTTCGCCGCGCTCGGCTACGACTCGCTCGCGCTGATGGAGGCGGCGAGCCGGCTCCAGCGCGACCTGGGCGTCGAGCTGCCCGAGGAGGAGGTCGCCGACGCCGCCACCCCGGCGGCGTTCCTGACGCTGGTCAACGACCGGCTCGCGGAGGCCGGGACGGCCCGGTGAGCGAGGTCCTGAGCCGTCCGCCGGCCGGCCGGGCGCAATGGTCGCGCTGCCCCGGCTGCCGGCTGTTCCTGTACGAGCGCAAGCTCGCCCGCAACCTCGGCGTCTGCCCCGAGTGCGGGTGGCACGGGCGGCTCACCGCGCCCGGGCGGCTGGACCAGCTCCTGGACGCGGGCTCCCGGCGGGCGCTGGACATCCCGGTCGCCACCGGCGATCCGCTCGGCTTCACCGATTCCAGGCCGTACCCGGAACGGCTCCGCGAGGCGCGGGCGAGCACCGGGCTGGAGGAGGCGGTCGTCTGCGCGCGGGGCGCCATCGAGGGGAACGCCGTCATCGTGGCCGCGATGGACTTCCGCTTCCTGGGCGGGAGCCTCGGGGCCGCCGCGGGCGAGCTGATCGCGGGGGCGGCCGGGGTCGCGCTGTCCGAGCGCACCCCGCTGCTCATCGTCACCGCGTCCGGCGGGGCGCGCATGCAGGAGGGCGCCATCGCGCTCATGCAGATGGCGAAGACCAGCCAGGCGCTCGGCGAGCTGGACGAGGCGGGCGTCCTGACGGTCTCGCTGATCACCGACCCGACCTTCGGCGGCGTGGCCGCCTCATTCGCCACCCTCTGCGACGTGATAATCGCCGAGCCCGGCGCGCGGCTCGGGTTCGCCGGCCGCCGGGTGATCGAGCAGACCATCCGGCAGACGCTGCCGGACGACTTCCAGACCGCCGAGTTCCTGCTGGAGCACGGCGTGATCGACCTCGTCCGGCCGCGTTCGGTGCTGCGCGGGACGCTCGGCCGGCTGCTGGCGACGGCGGCCCGCCGCCCGCCCGCCGGCCTCCCGCCGGAGCCCGGCCCGGACGCCGCGCACCTGGTCACCGACCCGGCCGCGCTGCCGGACCGGGACGCGTGGGAGACGGTGCGGTCGGCGCGCGACATCGGCCGGCCGACGACGCTGGACTACGCCGGGCAGGTCTTCGAGGAGTTCCTGGAGCTGCACGGTGACCGGCTCGCCGCGGACTGCCCGGCGATCGTCGGGGGCCTCGCCCGGCTCGGCGGCCTCGGCGTCGTCGCGATCGGGCACCAGAAGGGCCACGACGTCGCCGAGCTGACCCGCCGCGACTTCGGCATGCCGATGCCGGCGGGCTACCGCAAGGCCGCCCGGCTGATGCGGCTGGCCGCCAAGCTCGGGCTGCCCGTCGTCACGTTCGTCGACACCCCGGGCGCGCATCCGGGCGCGGTGGCGGAGGAGCAGGGCCAGTCGGTGGCGATCGCGGAGAACCTGCGGCTCATGGCCGCGCTGCCGGTCCCCGTTGTCGCGGTGGTGACGGGGGAGGGCGGCAGCGGCGGCGCGCTGGCGCTCGCGGTGGCGGACCGCGTGCTCGCGCTGTCCGGCGCCGTCTACTCGGTCATCAGCCCGGAGGGGTGCGCGTCGATCCTGTGGCGGGACGCGGCCGCCGCGCCGCGCGCCGCCGCCGCGCTGCGGCTGGACGCCCGCCGGCTGCTCGGCTGCGGGGTGCTCGACGCGGTCGTCGAGGAGCCGGACGGCGGCGCGCGGGGCGCCCCGGCGCAGACGGCGGCGCGGCTGCGGGCGGCGCTCGCCGCGACCCTGCGCGAGCTGCTCCCGCTGGACGCCGCGGCCATCGTCGCGGCGCGGCGCGCGCGTTTCCGGCGTTTCCGTGGCGAGGGGCCGTCCGGTATCGCCGATCCTCACTGAAAATGTGTCGAAGGTTGCAGAAAAGGGGCGACCCCCTGCACCCTATGGCCAATTTGTCGACATCGTCCTTGAGTGTCGCGGTCGCGGATCCCTAGCATCGCAAACGGAGTTCCTCGAGTACGGGGTGTCGCATTCCTCGAAGGAGAATCCGTGAAATTCACAATGCTGGGCACTCTCGAAGTCGTCCACGACGGCCGGACCTGTACGCCCACCGCTCCCAAGGTCAGGCAGGTGCTCGCGCTGCTGCTGTCCCGGCCGGGGCAGATCGTCGAGCTGGAGTCGATCATCAAGGACCTGTGGGACGAACGGCCGCCGAGAAGCGCGGTGACCACGACGCAGACCTACATCTACCAACTGCGCCGGACGTTCGCGCAGGAGCTGGGCGAGGAGCCGGCCGAGCGGCTGATCGGGACCGTGGCGCCCGGTTACGTCCTGCGGGTCGACGAGGACGCGCTCGACTCGCAGGTGTTCGCCCGCCAGGTGGCGCAGGGCCGCGCGCTGCACGCCGCGGGGGAGTCGCCGCGCGCCGCCCAGCTGGTCAGGCGGGCGCTGGGGCTCTGGCGGGGGCCGGTGCTGTCGAACGTCGATTCCGGTCCCGTGCTGCGGGGCTACACCGTCCATCTGGAGGAGCGCCGGATCGGCGCGCTGGAGCTGCTCGTCCAGCTCGACATGGAGCTCGGCCGGGGCCGGGAGATCATCCCCGACCTGCGCGGGCTGGTCGCGGCCCATCCGTTCAACGAGTGGTTCCACGTCCGGCTCATCACGGCCCTCGGCCGCGCCGGGCGCCGCGGGGAGGCGCTGCGCGCGTACGAGAACCTGCGGCGGCTGCTCTCGGACGAACTGGGCCTCGACCCCTCCCCGGAGGCGCGGCAGGCGCACCGCGACGTGCTCACCGGGAACATCTCCGCCGCCCCGGCGGCCGCCGGCGCATCGCTGGCCGGCCGGCCGCCGAAGGCGTCCTAGCCGCCCGCCGCTAGCCGCCTCCGGCCTCGGCCGCCTCCTCGGCGAGGAGGTCGGCGACGAGGGAGGTTCCGTGCGCGGCCTCGGCGAAGCGCCGATCGCCGAGGACGCGCAGCAGGAACTCCCGCGTCGTCCGCACGCCGCGGCCGGAGACGGCGAACTCCGCCAGGGCCCGGCGCATGCGGGCGATGGCCGTGCCGCGGTCCGGGGCCCACACGACGACCTTGGCCAGCAGAGAATCGTAGGACGGGGAGATCCGCGCCCCGGTGAACCCGTGGGTGTCCACCCGGACGAACGGCCCGGCGGGCGCGGTGAACTCCGCCAGCACGCCGGGGGCCGGCGCGAAACCGCGCTCGGGATCCTCGGCGTTGATCCGGCATTCGATCACGGCCCCGCGCGGCACGACGTCGTCCTGCGCGTACCGGAGCGGCAGCCCGGCCGCCACCCGGATCTGCTCCTGGACGAGGTCGATGCCGGTCGCGAGCTCGGTCACCGGGTGCTCCACCTGGATGCGGCCGTTGACCTCCATGAAGTAGAACTCGCCGTCCGGCGACACGAGGAACTCGAACGTGCCGGCGCCCCGGTACCCGACCTCGGCGGCGCCGCGCAGCGCGGCCCGCTTCATCTCCGCCAGCATCTCCGCCGCGAGCGCGGGGGCGGGGGTCTCCTCGATGAGCTTCTGGTTGCGCCGCTGCACGCTGCAGTCGCGCTCTCCCAGGCAGATCATGTTGCCGTGCGCGTCGGCGAGCACCTGCACCTCGACGTGCCGGGCCGTCCGCAGGTACCGCTCCGCGTAGACCCGGCCGTCGCCGAAGAACGCCTGGGCGTCCGAGCGCGCCCGCGCGTAGGCCGCGGCGAGCCCGGCCTCGTCGTCCGCGACGTGCATGCCGCGCCCGCCGCCGCCCGCGACCGCCTTCACGATGACCGGGAAGCCGACCGCGCCCGCCGCCCGCCGCGCCGCGTCGAGGTCCCCGAGCGGCTCCACCGTCCCCGGCAGCAGCGGCAGGCCCGCCCGCGACATCAGCGACCGCGCGGTGGACTTGTCGCCCAGCCGCGCCAGCACGCCGGCCGGCGGCCCGATGAAGGTGAGCCCCTCCTGCTCGCAGATCTCCGCGAAGTCGGGGTCCTCGGACAGGAAGCCGTAGCCGGGGTGGACGGCGTCCGCCCCGGTCATGGCGGCCGCCTCGATGATCGCCGGGATGTTCAGGTAGCTCCGCTTGGCCGCGGCCGGGCCGATGCGCACGGCCTCGTCCGCGAGCCTGACCGGCGCGGAGTCCGCGTCCTCGGTGGAGTACACCGCGACGCTGCGCACGCCCATCTCGCGGCAGGCGCGCACCACGCGCAGCGCGATCTCGCCGCGGTTGGCGATCAGGATCTTGTCGAACACCGGTGCCCCTCCCCGGTCACGGCTCGACGGCGATGAGCGGGGTGCCGTACTCGACGGACTCGCCGTCGGCCACGAGCACCTTCGCCACCCGCCCGGACCGGCCGGCGACCACGGGCGTCATCAGCTTCATCGCCTCCAGGATCGCCACCTGCTGCCCCTCCCTGATCTCGTCTCCCGGGGATACGAACGGCGGCGCCCCGGGCTCCGGCGAGTGGTAGAACGTGCCGACCATCTCGGCCTCGATGTAGTGCAGCCCGTCGTCGACCCGGCCCTCGGCGGACGGGCTCTCGGCGGACGGGCTTGCGGCGGGCGGGGCGTCGGCGGGGAGCCCGGCCGGGGCCGGGCCGTCGGGCCATTCCAGTTCGACGGCGACCTCGCCGATCCGCAGCGACAGGCGGCGCAGCGGGCCGGTGGCCGCGGCCATCAGCTCCGCCGCGCTCCCGCACAGGACCTCCAGGAGATCCCCGGGGTCGGTGGTTTCCACGTGACCTCCTCTCGGCCCGGCGCCGGTCAGCCCGACGCCCGCTGCGCTGCCCCGTCCTCGGCCCACCGCTTGGCGAGCTGCAGGTTCTTGGTGCTGTTCGCGCCGAGCACCCGGCGCAGGTAGCGGCGCGCGTCCTCGACCGTGGCGTCCGGACCCAGGATCCCCAGCGCGGACGGCTTGACGGTGACGGTGTGCCGGGCGCCCGCGATCAGGCCCTCCCGGGTCGGGGTGAAGCGCCAGTGCCCGGTGTGCGCGGCCAGCAGCTTCGGCAGGTTGATCTGCTTGTAGACGATCAGCCGTTCCGGTAGGCAGACCCGCACCGAGCGGGTGGTGTGCTCGGCGCCGTCGGGCGTGCGCGTGTCCATGTCGAAGAACTGGATCCCGGGCACGTCCTCGCTCATGTCGAGCCGGGCGACATGCTCGATCCGCTCGGGCCACTTGTCGGCCTCGTAGAGCACCGCGTACGCGTCGGCCGCCGCGCCGCCGATGAACAGGGTGTCCTCGAACGACAGCACCAGGTCGCCGAGGTCGCCGCCGGGCGGCTCCGCCGCCCGGGTGATCCCGTCGATCCAGGCGGCCGCCTCGCTCGCCAGTTCGGCGGGGACCGAACCGCCGGCGGAGCCGGGCTCGTAACGCAGCTCGACGCCGGTCTCGTCCGGGGAGAGCGGGGTGAACGTCCAGGCGCCGGTGGTGCGCTCCTCGTCGTTTTCGAATGCGATGCGCAGCGCGCCGCGGTCGAGGACGCGCCGGTACGTCCGGACCCGGACCGCGTCCTGCTCCGGCGTGAGGAACCAGCGGCGGAGCAGGTCCGAGCCGTCGCCGCGGGACAGGTACTCCGCGTGGACCTCGGGGCGGAAGAACTGCGGCCAGGCGGGCGCGTCCGCGATGAGGTCGAAGACGGCCTCGGCGGGCGCGGCGACCTTGGCGGTGAACTGGAGTGCCATGGACTCCTTCTCCTTCTCCTTGTCGGTCGGTCGAACGGGGTGTTCGGGAGTGTGCGGGGACGGTCAGGCCGTCTCGGTGACGGGCTGCGCGCGCAGCCAGGTGAACGACACCGCGCGGGCCAGGGCGTCCGGTGCCACGTCGGCGCTCTGGGCGCTCAGGTAGCCGTCCGGCCGGATCAGCAGCCAGCCGGCGGCGCCGACGTTGAGGTCGCGGCGCAGCCGCCGGTCCGGATCGGGCAGGTCGGCGCCGGCGATCCGGACGGAGAGCCAGCCGTGCTCCTTCAGCGCCCCGGCGTCCACCCCGCCGTCCGCGCCGGGGAAGATCAGCAGCGTCCAGCGCGGGTCGCGCAGCTCCTCCACCAGCGCGGACCAGCCGGGAGAGGCGCCGGCCGCCTCGCGGGTCGTGCGGGCGACGCGCTCGCCGGGCCGCGGCGCGGGAGCGTCCGGGCCGGCGCCGCGGGTGAGCGGGCTGTCCGGATAGGCCAGCGCGAGCGCGGACATCCCGGCGATGATCTTGCGTTCGATGCGGTGCCGCAGCGCCGGGACGTTGCGGACGACGGCGAACACCACCGGCAGCATCGCGGCGGACACCGCGCTCTTCAGCGCGACCAGCGCGGTCGCCTTCCGGGTCGCGCCGAGCAGCACCTCGCCGACCGGCACCCGCTCCAGCCCGTAGGTGTCCAGGAGGGCGTCGACGGCGTCGCCCTGGACGACCATGGCGAGCTTCCACGCCAGGTTGACGGCGTCCTGGATGCCGGTGTTCATGCCCTGCCCCGACGCGGGGCTGTGCACGTGCGCGGCGTCCCCGGCGACGAGGCACCGGCCCACCCGCATCCGCTCGATCATGCGCTGCTGGATGGTGAAGACCGAGACCCACAGCGGCCGCAGGTCCCGCACCGGGACGCCGAAGCCCTTGGCGAGCTTGCGGGTGAACCGCTCGGCGACCTCGTCGTCGTTCCCCCGGTAGTCGACGTCGACGGTGTCGAGGAGCCGCCACTTGCCCGGCCTGGGGAACGGGACCGCCATCACGGTGCCGCCCTCGGTGTGCAGCCAGTGGATGCTGTCCTGCGGGACGTCCATGTCGATCATCGCGTCGGCGATCAGCCAGGTCTCGGTGGAGTCGCCGAGCAGGCGCAGGCCGAGCCGCTTGCGGACCGTGCTGTGCCCGCCGTCGCAGCCCACCAGCCACGGCGCCTCGAACGCCTCGTCCCCGTCTGCGGTGCGCAGGACGCCGGTGACGCGCGCGCCGTCCTGCTCGAACGACTCCAGTTCGACGCCCCACTCGACCTCGACCCCGTGTTCGCGCAAGGCGGCGCGCAGGACCTCCTCGGTCGTCGCCTGCTCCAGCAGGAGGGTGTGCGGGTAGCGGGTGGGCAGCTCGCTGTACTCGGGGCCCATCCGGGCCAGCCGCCGCCCCTTGCGATGCATGCTGAACGCCTGCATGTGGCGGCCCCGTGCCAGCATCTCCCCGACGACGCCCATCTGGTCGTAGATCTCCAGGGTCCGGGCGTGCGTCGCGACGGCGCGGCTCGTGGCGGACGGGCCGCCGGCCTTGTCCACCAGCCGGACCGCCACCCCCCGGCGGGCCAGTTCGTGGGCCAGGGTGAGCCCGACGGGTCCCGCGCCCACGATCAGGACGGAGGCTGCGGGACGCGGTCGATGTGTCATGAGAACTCCCGGTGGGCGCTCGCGGCCGGTCGTCGCCCAGTGTTCGGCCGGGTGTTCAAGGTCAGATCAAGCGCCGGTCGAAGCGCGCCTCCTGAGCGGGGCGCGAGCCGTTCTCGTGGGGCGGGCCGTACAAAGGGCGCCGACCCGTACGGCCCCTACCAGGGAGCGATCACATGGAGTTCAAGGCGGAGGCGGCACGGCTCGACGCCCTCGTCGCGCGGGCGGCACGGCGCCGTCCCGGACGGACCGCGATCCGGATCGGCGGCGAGGCGATGACCTTCGGCGAGCTCGACGCCGCCGTCACCCGGTGCGCGGCGGCGCTGCGCGGCCTGGCGGGTCCGCCGGGGGCCGTGGTCGGGCTGGTGTCCACCCTGCACCCCTCGTTCGCCGTCGCCTACCACGGCATCGCGCGGGCCGGCCACATCGTCGCGATCATCAACCCGCTGCTCCGCGAGGAGGGGCTCCGGCATGTCCTGGCGCTCTCGCGGGCCCGCGCCGTGGTCGCGACGCCCGAGACCGGTGCGCGGATCGCCGGCCTGCGCGGCGACCTGCCGGATCTGGAGACGGTGATACCGGCCGGGGCCGGGCGCCTGTCCGCGGCGGGACGGATCGACCCCGTCCCGGAGGACGCGGACCTCGACGACGTGGTCTGCCTCCAGTTCACCAGCGGGACGACCGGCGCCGCCAAGGGCGTCCGGCTCACCCACCGGAACCTGACCGTCAACGCCGCCCAGATCGCCTGGGCGCACGGCCTGGACGAGGAGTCGGTCACGCTCAACCATCTGCCCAACTACCACCCGATGCACTTGAACTCGGCGCTGCACGCGGCGGCGACGCAGGTGCTGTGCGCCGAGCCGGAGGGCAGCGCGGCGGTCGAGGCGGCCAACGCGCACGGCGCGACCCATTTCTACGGACTGCCGGTTCGGCTGGCGCGGCTGGCGCGGGACACGCGGCTCGCGGAGCTGAGGCTGGCCACGGTCCGCGGGGTGTTCTCCGGCGGCTCGGCGCTGCCCGTCCCGGCCGCCGAACGGCTGTCCCGCCACTTCGGCGTGCCGGTCGTCCAGGGGTACGGGCTCGCGGAGACCTCGCCGCTCACCCACGGAGACGATCCCGCCGACCCGGCGCCTGGGTCGGTCGGCCGGCCCGTCCCGCTCACCGAGTGCCGGATCGTGGACGTCGAGTCCCGCGCCGTCCTGCCGCCGGGTGAGAAGGGCGAGGTGCAGGTGCGCGGGCCGCAGCTCATGGCGGGCTACCTCGGCGGCGGGTCCGGGCGCGACGCGGGCGGCTGGTTCTCCACCGGCGATCTCGGCCGGGTGGACGAGGCGGGCCGGCTGCACCTCATCGACCGGCTCAAGGACGTCTTCAAGTGCGACAACTGGCTGGTCGCGCCGGCCGGGATCGAGCGGGTCGCGCTGCGGCACCCGGCGGTGCGCGAATGCGTCGTCTTCGACCGCCCGCACCCGCTCAGCGGCGCGGTGGCGAACGCCGTGGTCGTCCTGGACGACCCGGACGTGCCGGCCGAGGCGGTCGCCGAGTTCGTCAACGAGCAGGTGCCCTACTACGAGCGGATCGACCGGATCACGGCGGTGGAGGCCGTGCCGCGCTCGGCCACCGGCAAGATCGTGCGCCGTGAGCTGCGCGATCTGATCCCGTGACGCGGAAAGGCCCGCGGCCCCGCCGGAGCGGGCCGCGGGCCTCGGCGGCCCGGGACGGACGGAGGTCAGGGCATGTCGTCCCGGGTCACCCTGCGGTCCCGCACCAGCCAGCCGGTGCCGTCGGGCACCAGGACGTCCTCGCAGACGCACGTCCGGTGCAGCCGCGGCTCGCCGCCCTTCGGGGTGGCGAACACCAGGGCGTAGCAGCGGGCGAGCACCGAGCCGTCCTCGCGCGGCGTGACGGCCGTCATGCCGTGCCAGTGCCGGTGGATCTCGCCGATCTCGGCGAGCTGTGCGGCCGTCTTGCGGACGGCGGCGGCGAGCGCGTCCCGGCCGCGCACGGGCTCGTTCAGGTTCGGGGCGAGGAAGCTCCCGTCGGCGGTGAAGGTCGCGGCCCACTCGTCGGCCTTGCCGTCGTCCAGCAATTGCATGTGCCGGGCGTAGAAGTGCTGGATCTCGGCGTACAGGACGGTGGGGGAGACCTCGGTCTGCCGGGTCATGACGTTCCCTTCTCGTTGGGGGCTCACGTGGGATCGCCGGGCTCGGCCGGGTCGTCGACCATGGCGACGGCGCGGGTCCAGCCGGCGCCCGCGCCGGTGATCTTGATGGGGAAGCAGGACACGCTGAAGCCGTGCGCGGCGGGCAGCGCGTCGAGGTTCGCCAGCCGTTCGATCTGGCAGAACTCGCGGTCGCGCCCGGTGAAGTGCGCGGGCCACAGCACCGACCGGTCCCCGGTCCGCCGGTACCGCTCGATCATGTCGGTGAACGGGGCGTCCAGGCTGAACGCGTCGGTGCCGATCACCCGGACGCCGTAGTCGAGCAGCAGCCCGACGGCGGAGGCGTCCAGCCCGGTGAAGTCGGTGAAGAAGCGCGGCGTCCCGGCCCAGGCGGCGGCGCCGGTGTTGAGCAGCACGATGTCGAGCGGCTCGGGCTCGTAGGCGACCCGGGCCAGTTCCTCCTTGATGCGGGCGGCGTCCACGGCCCCCGGTCCGGTCCCCTTCAGGTCGAGGACGACGGCGGGCGCATGGAACCACTCCAGCGGCATCTCGTCGATGTCGCGCGGGCGCCCGTTCTCGCCCCTGCTCCCGTAGTGGGACGGGGCGTCGACGTGCGTGCCCGTGTGCGAGGTCAGCGTCAGGGTGTCGATGGACAGCAGCTCCCCGCCGGGCAGCACCGACGGGTCGAACTCGATGCCGAAGTGCTCGCGCATCTCCTCGCTCATATGCCTGGCGCCCTGCGCCGGCGACATGATCTCGTGCGACACGGGCTCGGGCTCCCAGCCCCGCGCGTCGACCGGCGACGACAGATCGATCAGGCGCATTCCGCGGCTCCTCACTCGGTGGTTTGCGTCCGGGCCGTGAACAGGTCCCGCCGGACGCGCACGGGACGGGGGCCGAAGGCGATGCGGCGGGTGATCTTCGCGCCGATCGGGGTCCGGGTGATCACCTTGGCGATTCTCGGCCGCAGCCGGGCCGCGAGCCCGCCCTGCGAGATCATCCCCTTGGCCTGCATCACCTGCATGCGCGTCACCGTCTCGATGTCGGGCCGGCGCTCGTCCTCGTAGCGGCGCAGGAAGGGCGCGCCCGGATCACCCGCCCGCAGCGACGCCAGCAGGACCGGATGCAGCAGCGCCGCGTCCTGCAGCGCCAGGTTGATGCCCTGCGCGCCGAGCGGGCCGTGCGTGTGGGCGGCGTCCCCGATGAGCACCAGGCCGTTCTTCACCCAGGTGCGGGCCCCGCCCGCGAACACGTCCAGCAGCGTGAGGTCGCGCGGCGTCCGCACCCCGGCCTCGACCTGCGCCGCGTACGCGGGGACGGCCCGCGCGATCTCGGCCCTGACCGCCTCGATGCCGCGTGCGGCGATGTCGCGGTAGCCGCGGTGGGGGAGCGTCCAGCCGATCTGGAGGTTGCCCGGCCACGAGCGGTAGACGATCACCGGGCTGCCGGAGTCCCGGAAGATCTGCACGTTCGGCACGTCCGCGCCGGAGCCCGGGTCGGGCAGCTTGAACCAGAGGACGTCGAAGCCGAAGGCGTCGATCCGGTCGGCCTCGATGCCCGCGAGCCGCCGCACCTTCGAGAACCGCCCGTCGGCTCCCACGACACAGTGCGCGAGGACGGTCGTGTCCTCCGCGCACGCGCCCACCACCGTGTCCTCGTGCGTGATGAGCCGCGTCACCTTCGCACCCGCGATGTACTCGAACCCCTCGTACGCGCGGCAGTGCGCGAGTAGTTCCTCAAGGACGTGCTTCTGCGGAATGCTCAGCAGGTAGCCGAACGGCTCCGGCAGCCGCCCGTAGTTGATGTCGAGGAGCACCGAGCCGCGTTCCACGAGCTGGAACCGGCCGTGCACATGGCAGCCGCGGTCCCGGGCGCCCGCGAGCACGCCCAGTTCGTCGAGCACCGCGAGCCCGCCCGGCTGCAGGATCTCGCCGCGGTAGTCCCGCTCGAACGAGCGGGACCGTTCGAGCACCGTGACCCGCACGCCGGAGCGCACCAGCGCGAGCGCCAGCGCGAGCCCGCCGGGCCCGCCGCCCACGATGCAGACGTCGGTCTTGATCTCGGTCATGTCCGTCTCCGGCCCGGCTCAGGCGTGCAGGGTCAGGCCGCCGTCGGCGGTGATGACCTGCCCGCGGATCCATGCGGCCTCGGCCGTGCAGAGCAGGGCGACGACGTCCGCCACGTCCTCGGGCCGGGTCAGCCGTCCGGCCGGGGTGCGGCGGGCCAGCGCGCGCGCCGCCTCGTCGGGGGCGCCCTTGTCGAGCTTGGACGTGGACACCGCGTTGACGGCGATCCCGTCCCCGGCCAGTTCCACGGCCAGGTAGCGGACGAGCGACTCAAGGGCCGCCTTGGCGATGCCCAGGCTCATGTACCGCGGCACCACCCGGCGGGCGCCGACACTCGACACCGCCACGACCCGTCCGCCGGCGCGCATGGCGCCCGCCAAGGCGGGCACCGCCCGCGCCAGCGGTTCGACCACCACCGACTGGACGTCCCGGAGCCCCTGGCAGTCGGCGTCCGCGGCCGTCATCGGGCGCAGGGCCGAGGTGTTGTGCACGAACACGTCCAGGCGCCCGTGCCGCTCCGCCACCCGGCCGATCATCTCCGCCGGCGCGGCGGGCGACCGGATGTCCGCGCGCATGGCCGACGCCGTGCCCCGCAGCCCGGCCAGGCTCTTGACGGCCGCCTCGGCGGCGGCGTCGTCAGCGGCGTAGTTCAGGTGGACGTGGCAGCCCGCCGCGCAGAGCCTGCGGGCGATCGCCAGTCCCAGTCCGCGGGTGCCGCCGGTCACCAGGGCGACGCGCCCGTCCAGTCCCAGATCCGTCATCGCTCTCCCACGAAGAAGCCGGTGACGGGCAGCCTGCTCGGCGGCGCTCGAGAGCGGTTGGAGCCGCGTTCGCGCCTGGGTCCTGCTCGTGGGAGGACTGTCCACATCGGGTGACGGGCTCCGGCCGGTCGGCCGCCTGACGGACTTGAGACGCCGGCATGGATGAATTCGATGAATGGATCCCGGCAGACACCACGGCGACCTAATCCCTATTTCGCAATGGACACCGATCGGACACCGACGCTTCCTCTGAGGCCACACCGCCGTGTGAGCGATGGCCGAGTCCGAAATGAGAGGGACGACCCCCTAAATTCTGTGGAAGCCCGCAGCCAACCGACAACCCGAACCGGCAGGGAGTGCGGGGGCGGAGCCCCACCCCGTGGAAGCCCGCAGCTAACCGACAACCCGAGCCGGGAGCAGGTGTAGGGGCGAAGCCCCATCCCTGTGGAAGCCCGCAGGTAACCGATGACCTGAGCCGGGAGGGGGCGTGGGGGCGGAGCCCCCACACCGGGGGTCCGGGGGTCGCCCCCCGGGCAAACATGGCGAAGGAGTGACGGGGAAGGAGCCCCCAGGCTCCGACCACACCACTCCCAACTCCGAAGTGGGCGATACTGGGATTGAACCAGTGGCCTCTACCGTGTCAAGGTAGCGCTCTCCCACTGAGCTAATCGCCCGTTTCCGTGGCCTCCGAGGGAGGTACGGCGTTGAGGTGGAGACGGGATTTGAACCCGTGTACACGGCTTTGCAGGCCGTTGCCTCGCCTCTCGGCCACTCCACCAGAATGAGACCTTCTGGGTCATAGCCTGAAAGGCCCCTCAGAGCGGAAGACGGGATTTGAACCCGCGACCCTCACCTTGGCAAGGTGATGCTCTACCCCTGAGCCACTTCCGCGTGCGCCTTGCGGCGACGGGGAAAACTTTAGCGCGTTGGAGGCCGTTCCCCAAACCGGGTTTCGCGGCGGGGGTGCGGGGATGCTTCGGCGGGTGTCGAAGGATGGGTCGCTTAGGGTCGGGGGCATGGGCTCGGAACATGTCCTAAGTGCGGACTTTGCGCCGGTGGCGGCGTTGCTGGCGGATCGGGCGCGGGCCGCGATGCTGACGGCGCTGCTGGATGGGCGTCCGCTGGCGGCGGGGGAGTTGGCGCGGACGGCGGGGGTCAGCGCGCAGACGGCGAGCGCGCATCTGGGGCGGCTGCTGGACGGCGGGCTGGTGACGGTGGTGAAGCAGGGCCGGCACCGGTACTACCGGCTGCGGGGGAGTGAGGTCGCGCTGGTCATCGAGGCGTTGTCGCGGATCAGCCCGCCGGTGCGGGCGCGGAGCCTGCGGCAGTCGCGGGATGCGCGGCGGCTGCACGAGGCGCGGACGTGCTACGACCATTTGGCGGGGGTGGCGGGTGTGGCGTTGTTCGCGGCGCTGGTGGGCGGCGGCCTGATCGAGGCGGACGGCGGGGACGCCTACGAGGTGACGGAGAAGGGTGAGGAGCGGCTGGGGGCGCTGGGCTTGGATGTCGCGGTGTTGCGGAGGGCGCGGCGGCGGTTCGCCTGGGGGTGCTTTGACTGGACGGAGCGGAGCCCGCATCTGGGCGGGGCGCTGGGCGCGGCGCTGACGGGCCGGATGATCGAGCTGGGCTGGTTCGAGCGGGGCTCGACACGGCGGGCGCTGGTCGTCACCGACGCGGGGCACGGGGGGCTCGCGGATTCGTTCGGGTGTGTGCTGCCGTGAACTTCGCGTACGCGGGGGGTCTGCTGGCGACGGGGCTCGCCGAGGTGACGAGCGATCCGGCCGCGCTCGACTCCGGGGGCTGGTGGGCCGTCGTGGTGACCTACGAGGGGAAGGTCACGTGCGCCCGGTTCGAAACCGTCCGGCGTGCGCCTCATCCGGGGGGTGTGTGGGTCGCGCCGGGGGAGTGGACGAGTTCCCTGGACGAGGCCGCGTACGTCGCCGGAGTCGAGCGCATCCGGGAGGCGATCGCGGACGGCATCGTCTACCAGGCCAACCTCTGCCGCGTCCTGGAGGCGGGGTTGCCGGCCGGCGCCGAGATCGCGGGGCTCGGCGCGAGGCTGGCCGAACGCCACCCTGCGCCGTATGCGATGACGCTCAGCATCCCGGGACTGGAGGTCGCGTCCGCTTCGCCTGAGCTGTACCTGTCGAGGGACGGGGATGTGGTGGAGTCCCGTCCGATCAAGGGGACCGGCGAGACCCCCGGTGACCTGCTGCCCAAGGACCATGCCGAGAACGTGATGATCGTCGACCTGGTCCGGAACGACCTGGGACGGGTCGCGCGGGTCGGTTCGGTGACGGTGCCGGAGTTGTGCGTGCTCGAAGAGCATCCGGGGCTCGTTCACCTGGTGTCGACCGTCCGGGCGCGGGTGACCGGAGGCTGGCCCGGCCTGCTCGCCGCGACGTTTCCTCCCGGTTCGGTGACCGGTGCCCCGAAGTCGAGTGCGCTGAGGCTGCTGGAAGAACTCGAACCCGTCCCCCGGGGCCCGTACTGTGGGGCCATCGGCTGGGTGGACGCGGACTCCCGCCGTGGTGCCCTCGCGGTGGGCATCCGGAGTTTCTGGGCGGAGGGGGGCCTGCTCCGGTTCGGCACCGGCGCGGGCATCACGTGGGGATCCGATCCACATCGTGAATGGCGCGAGACCGAGCTGAAGGCGGCTCGGCTTTTGGAGGTGGCTTCCGGTGACGGCGCAGGCCAAGATCTGGCTGAACGGGGAACTGCTCGACCCTGAGCGGGCGACGGTGTCGGTCTTCGATCACGGGATGCTCGTCGGGGACGGGGTCTTCGAGACGGTGAAGGCGACGAACGGGGTGCCGTTCGCGCTGACCCGGCATCTGCGCCGGCTGGCGCGTTCGGCGGCCGGCCTCGGCCTGCCCGAGCCCGACCACGACGTCCTCGCCCAGGGCACCCTGGAGGTGCTGGCCGCCGCGCCGAAGTGGCCGCTCGCCCGGATCCGCATCACCTACACGAGCGGTCCGGGCCCGCTCGGTTCCGCGCGCGGTGACGCGGGCCCGACGGTGTCGATCATCGCCGGCCCGCAGGACCCGTTCCCCGCGACGGCGGACGTGACGGTCGTGCCGTGGCCGCGCAACGAGCGCGGCGCGCTGGCCGGCCTCAAGACGACGTCCTACGCGGAGAACGCCCTCGCGCTCGCCCACGCCAAGGAGCGCGGCGGCGGCGAGGCGATCTTCGGCAACACGGCCGGGAACCTGTGCGAGGGGACGGGCAGCAACATCTTCGTGGTCCTCGGCGGGCGGCTCGTCACGCCGCCGCTGTCGTCGGGCTGCCTGGCCGGGGTGACGCGCGCGCTGACGCTGGAGTGGTGCGGCGGCGAGGAGGAGGACATCGCGCTGGACGACCTGTACCGCGCGGACGAGGCGTTCCTGGTCTCCACGACCCGCGACGTCCAGCCGGTCCGGGCGGTGGACGGCACGGTCCTCCCGGCCGCCCCGGGCCCGGTCACCGCGAAGGCCATGGAGGTGTTCGCCGCCCGCTCCGCCGAGCTCATGGACCCCTGATCGAAAAGGACGGGGGACGGGGATGACCGTTCACCGGGGGCGCTGGAGCCTGGAAGATCGCCTTGAGCGGGGGCTCCGCGAACTGCCCTTCGACGTCCCGCCGGGTACGGCCTCGGTCACGGTCGAGCTGTCCTATGCGGAAGGTGTCATCGATCTGGGGTGCCATGGCCCCGGCGGGTTCCGCGGCTGGTCCGGCGGGGCGCGTTCCCAGTACGTGATAAGCGCCGTCCGGGCGACGCCCGGGTACTTGCCAGGGGAGCTTGAACCGAGCACATGGCACGTCTGGCTCGGGCTCCACCGGATACCGGCTGATCGTCCGGGAATGCACCATCTGGAGAGCCACGAGAGCGAGGTGATCGCACTGTGCGGGTAGCGGATTCCGAGATCGTCGTCGTGCCGCACACGCACTGGGACCGCGAGTGGTACCTGCCGTTCCAGCGCTTCCGGCTCCGCCTGGTGTCCCTGCTCGACGGCGTCATCGACCGGATGGAGGCCGATCCGCGCTGGCGCTTCACGCTGGACGGGCAGATGGCGGCGGTCGACGACTACCTGGAGGTCCGTCCCGAACGGCGGGACCGGGTGGCCGCGCTCGTCCGGGAGGGGCGGCTCGCCGTCGGGCCCTGGCAGATCCTCCACGACGAGTTCCTGTCCTCGGGCGAGAACATGATCCGCAACCTGGAACTCGGGATGCGGAACGCGGCGGAACTCGGTGCCGTGATGATGGTCGGCTACCTGCCCGACCAGTTCGGGCATTGCGCGCAGATGCCGCAGATCCTGAAGCTCGCCGGGATCGAGCACGCCTGCGTGTGGCGCGGCGTCCCCGGCCGCATCCGGACCTGCGCGTTCGCCTGGCAGGCACCGGACGGGACGGCGATCCGCACCCGCTACCTGCCGGAGGGCGGCTACGGCAACGCCGCGTCGATGTTCGAGGAGCCGGGGGAGCCCGGGGGCGGCGCGCCCGCGCCCGGCCGCGTCGCCGGGTTCGCGGCCGCGATGGGCCGCTGGTATCCGCACGGCGGCCCGCTGCTGGCCATGTACGGGGCCGACCACACCGCGCCCGCCGCGGACCTCCCCGACCGGATCGCCGCCGCCGGGTCCGCCATGCGCCTGGACACCCTCGCCGGCTACTTCGCGGGGGAGGACCCGTCCGTGGACGGCCTGCCGCGCGTCCGCGGCGAGCTGCGCTCGCACGCCCGCGCCAACATCCTGCCCGGGGTGATCTCCGCCCGCGTCCGGCTCAAGCAGCTGATGGGACGCGCCGAGCGGCTCGTCGAACGGTACGCCGAGCCGCTGACCGCGCTCTGGTACGCGGGCGACGCGCGCACGTTCCTCGACCTGGCCTGGCGCCGCCTCATCGAGGTGAGCTGCCACGACTCGGTCACCGGCTGCGGCTGCGACGAGACCGCCGAGCAGGTCGCGGCGCACATGGCCGAGGCCGAGCAGCTCGGACGCGCCGTCTGCGACCTCGTCACCGCCGAACTGGCCGCCTCCGCGCCGCTCGGCTCGCACCTGGTGTTCAACCCGACCCCCGCCCCGCGCACCGGCCTGGTCACCCTGGACATTCCGTGCGAAGGGGAGCCGGGGCTGGTGACGGGGGACGGGCGGCCGGTGCCCGTGCAGACGCTGGAGATCGCGCCGACCGTGCTGGACGACGCCGTCCACCCCGCCTCGGAGCTGCCGGTCCTGCTGGAGCGCGTGTACGGGCGGGTGCTGTTCGGGCAGGAGATCCGCGACTGGGCGGTGTCGCACCGGGACCGCGCGCTCACCTTCCACGTGACGTCCCGCGCCGACGTCCCGTTCGACATCGGTGCGGTGCGCGAGGCGCTGCGGGACGCCGAGGGGGAGTGGCGGGTACGCATCCTGGCCGACCCCCGCCGCACGGTCGCCGCGCTCGTCGACGTGCCGCCGCTGGGGCTGACGTCCGTCCGGCCCGTGCCCGCCGCGCGGGCCGGGAACGCTCCAGTGACGGTCCCGGTGACGGTGGACGGGAACGCCCTCGACAACGGCCTGCTGCGCGCCGATGTGCACGCCGACGGGTCGCTCGGGCTGCGCACCCCGTCCGGCCGCGTCGTCGAGGGCGTGGGGCGGATCGTGGACGACGGTGATCTGGGCGACTCCTACAACTACGCGCCGCCGGCCCACGACCGGATCGTCGGCGATCCGCTGACCGTGGACGTGCGACCCGTGCGGGCCGGGCCGCTGGTCGCCGTGCTCGACATCGTCCGGACGTACCGGTGGCCGGCCTCCGGTGACCTGGAGACCGGGACGCGCTCGGACGACGAGGAGCACGTGACCGTCACCACCCGCGCCGAACTGCGCGCCGGTGAGCCGTTCCTGCGGCTGCGCGTCACGTTCGACAACCGCTGCGACGACCACCGTGTCCGGCTGCACCTGTCGCTGCCGCGCCGGGCGGGCTCGTCGTTCGCCGAGGGCCAGTTCGCGATCGTCGAGCGGGGGCTGAGGGCCGAGGGCGGCTTCGGGGAGCGTCCCGTGCCGGCGTACCCCGCGTCCGGGTTCGTCGCCGCGGGCGGCCTCGCCGTCCTGCTGGAGCACGTCACCGAGTACGAGATCTCCGGGTCGGGGCAGGAGATGGCCCTCACGCTGCTGCGCGCGGTCGGCCACCTGTCCCGGGACCGCAACACCTACCGTGACCAGCCCGCCGGCCCGCAGCTCGCGACCCCCGCCGCGCAGTGCCGCGGCGAGCGGGCGGTCGGGATGGCGATCATGCCCTACGACGGCGGACGGCCCGGAACCGAGGTGCTCCGAGCGGCCGAGGCGTACCGCCACGACCTTCTCACCGCCGCCGGATACGGGCACGCCTCCGTGCCCGCCCCGGCGTCCCGGGAGGGCGTCGCGATCACCGGGGACGGCGTGGTCATGACCTCGCTGCGCCCCCGCGACGGCTGGATCGAGACCCGGATGGTCGCCGAATGCGCCGAGCCCACCACGGCCGTCCTGCGCGGCGGCTTCACCGAGGCCGTCCGCGTCGACCTGCGCGGACGCCCCGGCGCCCGGCTCGACGTGCACGCCGGGACGGCGACGCTGGCGCTGCGGCCCTGGGAGATCGCGACCGTCCGGCTCCGGGCGTCCTAACGGGCGTTCCGGCGGGCGGCCTCGGCGGTGCCGCGCTCGCGCTGCGGCCCGCCGGTCGCCCCGGCCGCCCGGACCGCGTACGGCGCGGGCTCGGCGGTCTGCGCCGGATGCGCCGCGGCCGCCGCCATCGCCGCGCCCACGATGCCCGCGTTGTTCACCAGTTGCGCCGGGACGATCTCGGCCCGCACCCCCGTGATCCGCGGCAGGAAATGCTCGGACTTGCGGCTCACCCCGCCGCCGACGATGATCAGCGAGGGGGAGATCAGCGCTTCCAGGTGGGCCAGGTACGCGCTCAGCCGCTTCGCCCACGTGGACCAGCCGAGGTTATCCTCCGTGCGCGCCTTCGCGGACGCGCGCACCTCGGCGTCCTTCCCGTCGATCTGCAGGTGCCCGAACTCGGTGTTCGGGACGAGGACGCCGTCGGTGAACAGCGCGCTGCCGATGCCCGTCCCCAGCGTGAGCAGGACGACCGTGCCGCGCCGGTCGCGTCCCGCGCCGAACCGCAGCTCCGCCACCCCGGCCGCGTCCGCGTCGTTGAGCAGCGTGATCTCGCGGCCGGTGACGTCCGCGAGCAGGGACGCCGCGTCCACCCCGAGCCAGCGCCTGGACACGTTCGCCGCCGACATCGCCACACCGTCGATCACCACGCCGGGATAGGTGACGCCGACCGGCCCGTCCCACCCGAAATGCTCCACGATCCGGGCGAGGACCTTCGCGACCGGCTTCGGCCTGGCCGGGTGCGGCGTGGCGATCCGGAACCGGTCCCGCGTGAACGAGCCGTCGGACAGGTCGACCGGCGCCCCCTTGATCCCCGACCCGCCGATGTCGATCCCCAGCATCTCCCTTGCCATGCCGACACTCTGCCCGATCTTGGGTGCGCTAAGAGCCCTCGACGAATTGCAGGCCGACCACACCGATCAGGATGAGCGCGAGGAACGCCACGCGGATCGGCGATGCGCTCTCGTTGAGCGCGATCATGCCGACCAGCGCGACGCCGAGCGCGCCCACCCCGACGAAGACCGCGTAGGCGGTGCCGACCGGCAGGGTGCGCAGCGACAGCGACAGCATGACGACGCTGAACAGCGCGACCGTGAGGCCGATGACGGTGGGCCAGAGCTTCGTCAGGCCGTCGGACTCCTTCAGGGCCGTCGCCCAGACCAGCTCCATCAGCGATGCGATCAGCAGGAAGACCCAGGCCATACCATGCCCCCATTATCCGGAGAAAACTCCGCTTGAGATTAACCGGAGAATGTTCCGGATACAACCGTGAACCGGAGTGCGCTCCGGTAGCCTGCCCGAGCACATCCCCGGGACGGAGGCCGACATGCGGGACCTGCCGGTCGCGGGCCGCCCGCCCGCCGAACGCGCCGACGCCGCCCACAACCGCCGCCGGATCCTGCGCGCCGCCGCCGAGCTGATCGCCGAGCACGGCGTCGACGCGCTGTCCATGGACGAGGTCGCGCGGACCGCCGGCGTCGGCGTCGGCACCGTCTACCGGCGCTTCGGCGACCGCGCCCGGCTCGTCTACGCGATGATCGACGACCGCGAGCGCGACTTCCAGGCCGCCTTCCTGCACGGCCCGCCGCCCCTCGGCCCCGGCGCGTCCCCGCCCGACCGTCTGCGCGCGTTCCTGCACGCCCTCGCCGACCGCACCGAGGCGCAGGCCGACCTGCTGGTCACGGCCGAGGCCGACCCGCCCGGCGCCCGCTTCCGGGACGGCTCATACGAGCTCTACCACATGCATGTGGCCATGCTGCTCGGCCGGATCCGTCCCGGCGCCGATGCCGCCTACCTCGCCGACGCGCTCCTGGCGCCCCTCGCCGCCAACCTGTTCGTCCATCAGCGGCGCACCCGCGGGATGCCGCTCGACCGCATCAAGGCCGGCCTGGACGCGCTGGCCGACGGCCTGCTCACGTCCTGAACCGGACGGACCGTGACCAATCAGTCCAAAACCTATATCGGGAAGGGGGCGAACCGTCACACTGGGGACGTGAACGACTTTGATCTCCTCGTGCTCGGGTCCGGGCCCGGCGGGCAGCGCGCGGCCATCGCCGCCGCCAAGCTGGGCCGCAAGGTCGGCATCGTCGACCGCCACGAGATGATCGGCGGCGTCTGCATCAACACGGGGACGATCCCGTCCAAGACGATGCGCGAGGCCGTGATGTACCTGACCGGCCTCAACCAGCGCGAGCTCTACGGGCAGAGCTACCGGGTCAAAAACGAGATCACCGTCGCCGACCTCGGGATGCGGACCCAGCACGTCATCGGCCGGGAGACCGACGTCGTCCGCAACCAGCTCGCCCGCAACCACGTCACCGTCCTGCCGGGCACGGGACGCTTCCTGGAGCCCAACGTCATCGGGATCACCGGCGCCGGGGGCCGCGAGCGGAGGGTCACCGCCGACCGCATCGTGATCGCGACCGGCACCCGCCCGGCGCGGCCCGACACCGTCGACTTCGACGACCGGACGATCATCGACTCCGACGGCATCATCCACATGGACCGCATCCCGGAGACCATGGTCGTCGTCGGCGCGGGCGTCATCGGCATCGAGTACGCCTCCATGTTCGCCGCCCTCGGCACCAAGGTCACCGTCGTCGAACGCCGCGAGCGGATGCTGGACTTCTGCGACCTGGAGATCGTCGAGGCGCTCAAGTACCACCTGCGCGACCTGGCCGTCACGTTCCGGTTCGGCGAGTCGGTCGCGTCCGTCGAGCGGATGCCGGACGGGACGATCACCGTCCTGGAGAGCGGCAAGCGCATCCCCGCCGACACCGTCATGTACTCGGCCGGACGGCAGGGCATGACCGGGGGCCTCGATCTGGACGCCGCCGGGCTCACCGCCGACCACCGCGGCCGCATCAAGGTCGACGACGACTACCGCACCGACGTCCCGCACATCTACGCGGTCGGGGACGTGATCGGCTTCCCGGCCCTCGCCGCCACCTCGATGGAGCAGGGCCGCCTCGCCGCCCACCACGCCTGCGGCGAGCCCGTCTCGGAGATCCACGAGACCCAGCCCATCGGCATCTACACGATCCCCGAGATCAGCTTCGTCGGCCGCACCGAGGACGCCCTCACCGAGGCCAAGGTCCCCTTCGAAGTGGGCGTCTCCCGCTACCGCGAGCTCGCCCGCGGCCAGATCATCGGAGACTCCTACGGGATGCTGAAGCTCCTCGTCTCACCGGAGGACCGCCGTCTCCTCGGCGTCCACGTGTTCGGCACCGGGGCCACCGAGCTCGTCCACATCGGCCAGACGGTCATGGGCTGCGGCGGCACCGTCGACTACCTGGTCAACGCGGTGTTCAACTACCCGACCCTGGCCGAGTCCTACAAGGTCGCCGCCCTGGACGCGATGAACAAGATGCGCCACGTCGCCCGCCTGTCCGGCTAGGACGGCCAGAGCAGGTTCTCCAGCTCGGCGTCGATGTCGATGAACTCGCTCTCTTCCCCCGCGGGCACGGCCTGGTAGGTGCGGTGCAGGAAGTCGGCGAGCGGCGACAGCGGCACCTCGAACAGCGCGTCCCCGAACGGGGACGACAGTGCGAGGTTGAGCGCCCCGTCGTCGTCGGCCGGCCAGACCTCGACGTCCCCGTCCCCGACCCGGCGCACGATGCCGACCGTGAGGAGCTCCCGGGCGAAGATCCACTCCACCGGCTCGTCGTCGCCCACGTAGAAGGCCATCCGGATCGCATACGGGTCGTCGGCCGCGTACTCCAGCCCGGCGAGCAGAGGGACGGTCGTGCGGTCGGGGACGACGAGACGAAGGCCCAGCTGCGCTGAGACGGTGGTACTGCTGTTCATGGCCATTCCCTCTTACGTCGGTCCCGCTGGCTCGCGGGTGCTCCGGTGGGTGGTTCTCCCCCTCCCGACATCCCCGCGATCTATGACGCCTAACTGCCTGATCTCGGCGGAACATTCCGGCGTCCCCGGCCTTTGTGATCCATCTCACCGTAGCAAAACCAGCGTCTGACCTGCGCAAAAGCGGATCTTGCGGAACCCTGGAGACGCCCTGCCTGCCCCCAATGCAGGACGAACCGCGCGCTCTCCGACGTCCCGCGAGCTGGGCTTCTCGCCTAAGGTAAATCTGTGGCAATCAATCACGAAAAGGTCGCCCCGCCCCCGGAGAGACCGGGACCGTTCCACCGCTTCCGCGAGCTGGTGCGACGCAACCCGCTCCTCAACACCGCCTGGCGCCTCGGCGTCTTCACCGTCGGCGCGGCCGTCCTCACCGGCGGCCTGGTCATGATGGTCACCCCCGGCCCCGGCCTGCTCGGCATCGTCATCGGCCTGGCGATCCTCGCCACGGAATTCGCCTGGGCCCAGCGCGCCCTCCACCGCGCCAAGACCGCCGCCGACCGCGCCAAGGAAAAGGCCCTGGACCCCCGCAAACGCCGCCGCAACACCGTCCTGGGCACCCTCACGGCCGTCCTCGTCGCCGCCGCCGTGGCCGCCTACCTGGTCGTCTACGGCGTCACCCTCCCCTGGAACATCGACGACCCCACCTTCTGGACCTGACGCCCCCGCGCTCGATGCGCGGCGACCCCCCAAGATGCGCTAGAGTTTCCGACGTCGGCCCCGCCGAGCGGCGGCCACCAGGGCGATTAGCTCAGTGGGAGAGCGCTTCGTTCACACCGAAGAGGTCACTGGTTCGAACCCAGTATCGCCCACCCCTACTCCACAGGCCCTCCCGCACATCCGCGGCAGGGCCTGAGTGATCAACTGGGAGGATTTTGGGAGATCATCTCCCTCCCACCCGAATGAGGCCACAAGAACGCCCTGCTTCTGCTCACGCTGCGTAGTCATGCAGCAGGGGTGGGACGAGGCCTCATCCCACCCCCACCAGCATGACGGGTCGCTAGGCGCTCAAGATCGAGACCGGGACTGAACCCGCCTCTGAGCACTTGCTAAAAGCCCATTGAGCACGGGGACCGGCGAGCTCCCACTGAGCCGGAGCCGTTCCTGCAGCGAGATCTCCCAGCGTTTCTGGAGCTTGGTCTTCAGGTCGTCTCGCATGGTGTCCGAGACGTGGGAGTACACGCCCCGCCGGGCACGGTGTGACCGAGCTGTTCGGCCTGGAGCACCTCCGGAATGGCGTCCTCCAGCATCCAGGTCTTGTGGCTGTGCCGCAGCCCGTGCGGCGTGAGCCCCTCGACGAGCGGCACCTCACCGGCGTCTGAGGACGGGCCCTCCCGCATGTCGGCGGCTCACTACTGGCACCGGGCCGCCATCACGGCATGACCGCGCAGGCGGGCGCCCGCGTTCCATGGCCCCTACACAAGTCGACGGGCGCCGCACCCCTTAGGGGGTGCGGGCGTACGGCGGAGAGCGCAGAACAGGGGTTTGCAGGCGGCGGCGCGCACGTGAGAATTCCCGCAACGGCCCGACTGAGTGAGGGGGAACGGTGCAGGTGGGGAGCGAGACGTGGCCTCCGAGGCTGCGTCCGGTGACCGGGCAGCGGGCGCTGCGCGACGTCTTCGGGAAGTTTCCCAGCGGGGTGGTCGGGCTCTGCGCGCTCGACCCGGACGGGTCCCTCGCAGGTATGGCGGTCAGCTCGTTCACCTCGGTGTCGCTGGACCCGCCGCTCGTGTCGGTCTGCGTGGCCGACTCGTCGCGGACGTGGCAGCGGGTGCGCGGCGCCCGCACCGTCGGGCTGAGCGTTCTCGGGGAGCGTGACGGGGCGCTCTGCAGGGCGCTCGCCAGCCCGGCGGATAGCCGGTTCGACGGCGTCGACTGGACGGCGGGCGACGGCGACGCGGTGTTCCTGCGCGGCGCGGTCGCGTGGCTGGAGTGCGCCGTCGCCGCGGGTGTGCCCGCGGGCGACCATGTGATCGTCCTGCTGGAGGTGCGGGCGGCGAGCACCGTCCCGTGGGAGCGGCCGCTGGTCTTCCAAGGTGGCCGGTTCTGGACCCTGAGCGAGGGCGGCGGCCGGCTCGTCGACCGGCTCGACGGCGCACTGCTGGACGAGATGGTGGGCCTCGCCCAGCACGGGGACGTCGAGCGGGTGCTGACGCTCCCGTGCTGGCAGGTCCGGCGGACGGGCTGACCCGTTGGGCGAGGGGCGAGGGGCGGACGGTCAGGGTCAGGCGGGGGTGCCGAGGGCCTTGGCGAGATTCGGGCGGCGGGACACGTTGAGCTTGCGGTAGACGCGGGTGAGGTGCTGCTCGACGGTGCTGACCGTGATGAACAGCTCGCTGGCGATCTGCCGGTTGGAGAAGCCCGCCGCCGCCAGCGAGGCGACGCGCTGCTCGGCGTCGCTCAGCTCCGCGGTGGGGCCGGCGATCCGCAGCGGCTTGTCCCCGCCGTCGCGGTCCGGGCCGCCGCCGGGCAGCGCCGCGGCGAGCGGCTCCAGCCCGCACTTCTTGATCAGCGGGCGGGCGCTCCGGGCGGCGTCGCGGGCGCCGTCCTCGTCGCGGAGCGCCGTCCGGGCCAGGCTCAGCTCCGTGAGGGCGGTGGCCAGCCCGACGCGGTCGGTCGTCCCCTCCAGGGCGGAGACGGCCTCGGCGAGCAGGACGGCCCGTTCGTCCGGGGCGGCGAGCTCGGCCAGCACTCGCAGCGAGGCGCCGCGGGTCCGGGCGTCCCAGGACATGGTCCGCGCCATCTGCTCCTCCACAAGCGCGCGGGCCCGGTCGGTGCGGCCGAGGCGCAGGCAGGCGCGGGCCGCCTCGCCGCGCCAGGGGACGAGCGCGGGCTGGTCGTTGCCCCAGCCGCGCATTAGGTCGCCGCAGGAGCCGAAGTCGGCGAGCGCGGTCAGATGCTGCCCGATCGCGGCGTGGTAGTGGCCGCGCGCGAACATGTAGTAGAGGCCCGGCAGCGTCTCGAACATGCCGTCGGGCAGCGGGACCCGCAGGAACTTGGCCGCCTCGTCGTAGCGGCCGCAGGCGGTGGCGATCTGGATTGAACTGGACAGCGGCAGGCCGAGCGCCATCCCCCAGCTCCGGTTGGACAGCAGGGTCAGGGAGCGCTGCGCGTGCCCCTCGGCGGTCCGCAGGTCGCCGCGCCGCACGTCGATGATCGAGCTGGTGGTGGACAGCAGCGCCTGCCAGGTCAGCGAGCCGCGCCGCTCGGCCGCCTTCAGCAGGATGTCGATCCACGCCGCGGCGCGGTCCAGCCCCTCGGTGTAGACGAGGACGGCCAGCGCGGTGAGGGCGGGCACCAGGACGGAGTCGTCCAGGCGGGTGCTGAGCAGCACCTGCTCGGCCGCGATGAGCAGGTCGTCGTCCATCTCGCCGCCCGTGATCACCGCGACCTCGACGGAGCGGTCGTCGGGCGGCGCGCCGCCGAGGTCGGCCAGCAGCGTCGGATACAGCCAGGAGCGGAACCGGGACGCCCAGCCGGTCGCCGGCAGCCGGTCGGTGCCGCCGGTGAGCAGCGCGCGCGCCTGCTCCCGCCGGCCGTGCCACAGCAGGTAGGTGACCAGGTCCTCGGTCTGGCGGTCGGTCAGCCGCCCGGCCGCCGCGGCGGCCCGCAGCTCGGGCAGCAGCCGGACGACCTGGAGCGGGTCGACCTGCCATTCGGCGCTGGCCAGCTCCGCGGTGAGCTGGGCCTCGTCCCCGCCGTGCGCGCTCGCGGCCTGGCGGGCCAGCCGCAGGTAGCGGATGGCGCTGGTGAAGTCGCCGTCGTGCTGCTCGTGGTCGGCGGCCTGGCGGAGCACGTCGATCATCCAGCCGGCGCCGACCGTGCCCGCCTCGGCCAGCGGGCGGGCCACCCGCGCAGCGGGCTCCCCGTCCTCGCGCAGCGCGCAGGCCGCGTGCAGGTGCATCGCGGCGCGCTCGCGGGCGGGGACCTTGGCGTACAGGGCCTCGCGGGCGGCCTCGTCGCGGAAGCCGCCGTCCTCCAAAAGGCCGATCGTCTCCAGGCTCTGCAGCGCCAGCGCGATGTCGGCCGGGTCGGCGTCGAGTATCCGGCCGAGCAGGGCGGGTGCGGGCGAGGCGTCCCCGCCGAGCACGGCGACGGCCCGCGCGCAGTCCACGACCGCGGGATGGGCGCGGTGCAGGCACTGCCAGACGGCCTGGACGTAGTCGTTGCCCGCCACCGCGTGCGGCCGGGCCGGGCGGGCGGCGCGGGTGTCGGCGACCAGGGCGTCGAGCAGCAGCGGGTTGCCGCCGCTCAGCCGGTGGAACGCCTCCAGGCAGTCGTCAGGGACGGCGGAGCCGAGCCCGCGGGTCACGATCCCGGCCACCGCGGGCGCGGCCAGCGGGCGCAGCCGGATGTGCCGGCAGTGCGGCTGGCTGCGCAGCTCGGCGGTGAAGGACGCACGCTCGTCCAGCGAGCAGGACGACAGGGTCAGCACGACCACGATCGGCGACGTCTCTAGCCGGCGGGTGAGGTGGAGGAGGGAGCGCAGCACCGCCTCGTCGGCGTGGTGGACGTCGTCCACGCCGATGACCACGGGCGCCTCGGCGGCGAGTTCGTGCACCGGCTTCCACATGCGGTGCAGCGCGGAGCTGGACAGGGCCGGGTCGCCATCCGCGGGGAGCTGCACCGGCGGGCCGGACGCGGCGGGCAGCCGGGGGTGTCGTGCTAACTGCCCGAACAGTTCCGGAACGCCGTTCTCGGTGCGCGCCGCGGTGGCGCTGATGAACACCGCCCCCTGCTTTTCCGCATGGTCGGCGAACGTCCGCAGCAGGGTCGTCTTGCCGTAACCGGTGGGTCCGGTGATCACCGCCACCCGGCCCCTGCCCTTCAAGCTCGCGGAGAGAAGGGAGGACAGTACGGCCAATTCCGCTTCACGTTCCACGTTCAAGTCACCCCCGTGGTGCCAAAAGAACAACTGGACTTGTCGCTTTGCGGGGATTGACGCTGAGTCTCTCATCGGCTCGGCGGGACGGGCAAGGACGTCCGCCCTCGGACCGGGAGGAATCCTCGGGCGGATGGCGGGGCGTCCAGGTATTATCTGCCGCCCGCGCGAATCAGCGGTGCAGCCGCCGCACCTCGTCGAGCCGTGCCAGCCCGTCGAGCGCCACTTCGGTGTCGAGCCCGAAGTCGATGAGGCACGCGAGGTCGTCCACGCCGATGTCGGCGAGGGTGGTGACCATCTTCGCCGCGTCCTGGACGGTGCCGAACAATCCTCCGGTGTCGAAGTAGCGGTCGAACGAGCGGGCGACGAGGAAGTCCAGATCGGCCGGGGTCAGCCGGTCCAGGTCGACGCCCGGCATGTCGGCGCTGATCGCCCGCGCGAACAGCCCGATGGAGCTGCGCAGGTACGCGCTGAACGGGGCGCGCACCAGCTCCCTGACCTCGTCTCGGTCGGTGCCGATGTAGGTGTGCAGCATCAGCGCGACGGTGCCGCGGTCGCCGCCGTGGTGCGCGGCGTGCGCGTCACGGTAGACGCCGATCTTGCCGGCCAGCGTGTCCAGGTCCTGCCCCAGCAGGTGGGTGAGGATGCCGATACCCAGCTCACCGGCCTTGCGGAAGGTCTCCTCGGAGCCCGCGCTGGTGAGCCAGACGGGCAGCTCCGGCTGCACCGGCGGCGGGTAGATCCGTACCGCCGAGGTGGCGCCGGTGCCGTCGGTGAACTCCAGCTCCTCCTGCCGCCACAGCCGCCGCACGGCGTCCACGGTGTCGATCAGCACCTGCTTGCTGTCGCGGAAGTTCTCCGCCCGAAGCGCGAAGTCGACGGCGTTCCACCCGGACGCGAAGGAGATGCCGACTCTGCCCCCGGACAGGTTGTCGACGACCGACCATTCCTCGGCGATGCGCACGGGGTGGTGCAGGGGCGCGACGACGCTGCCCGCGCGGAGCGCGACGCGCTCGGTGATGGTGGCGAGGGCCGCCGAGGTCACCGCCGGGTTCGGATAGAGCCCGCCGAAGGAATGGAAATGACGCTCGGGCGTCCAGATCGCCGTGAAATCGTTCGCGTCGGCGAACCTGGCCCCCTCCACAAGGAGCTGATATCTGTTGTCTGCGGCGATTCCGGTGTCGGCGAAATAGAACAGACCGAAGTCCACGGCTATGGCCCCCTTAAAGGTGGATCGCTATTTTCTGACCGGCCGACCGTGATCATCGGCTGCCGAATCGAGCGCTTCTCACTCGCCGCTCTGCAAGATAACTCGTCGATCGACTCGGCGAACCCCTATGCCGCCCCCTATCCGGGGCGGCGGCGCCCCCTATTAATGCCCGGTCGATTGTTGTGGTGCTGCTCGACCGATTTCTGTTCACACTCGTTCACGTTTCGGTCACCGGCGGCGGCGAATCGGCCGGACCGCCTGGGCGGGCGGTCCGGCCGATCCCCGGAGCGGCGGACCCGTCGGGGTCAGTCCGCGACGCCGGTGCCGAGGCGCGCGTCCTGGGGGTCGTCGGCGGCCGCTCTGGTGTGGGCCGCGGCCGGGCTCTTCTGGCCGCGGGGCATGAGCAGGATGGTGATCGCCGCGCCCAGCAGCGCCACACAACCGCTGGTGATCGCGGCCGCCCCCATGCCCGTGCCGAACGCGTCGGTGGCCTGGGCGGCGAGCTGCTGGCCGTTCTGGCCGAGCCGCGCGGTCGTGGCGAGCGCGCTGCCCAGCGAGTCGCGCACCTGCGACCGGTCGGCGGCCGACAGCCCGGCGAGCGACGGCAGCGCGCCTTGGTAGGCCGAGGTCATCGCGGTGCCGAGCACCGCGACGCCGATGGCGCCGCCGACCTGCAGGGCGGTGTCGTTGACGGCGGACGCCGTGCCGGCCTGGTGCGAGGGCGCGTTGGCGAGGATGCCGTCCACCGACGGCGGGATGGAAAGGCCGATGCCGAAGCCCATGACGGCCAGGCTGACCAGCACCGTCGTCTCGGCGGTGACGTCGGCGGTGGACAGCGCGAACGCGCCCGCCGCGATGATCAGCAGGCCGGTGATGATGGTCAGCTTGTCGCCGATGGCCTTGACCACGTAGGGCGCCAGCGGCGAGGAGATGATCAGCGTGCAGATCGCGAGGATGCGCAGCCCGGACGACAGCGGGTCGTGGTGCCGGGCGATCTGGAAGTACTGGGTGAGCACGAACAGGCTGCCGAATAGCGCGAACGCCTGGCAGGTCAGGGCGGCGGCGGAGCCGCTGAAGCGACGGTTGGCGAACAGCGACAGCGGCAGCATCGGGGTGCCGGTACGCGCCTCCCAGGCCACGAACGCGACGAGCAGCACCACGCCGGCGATCAGCCCGACCAGGGTCTGCGCGCCCGTCCAGCCGTGCACCGGGACCTCGATCAGCCCGTAGACCAGCAGGACGAGCCCCGCGACGGCGAGCACCGCGCCCACCGGGTCGAGCCGGTTCGGCCGCTCCGTGCGCCAGTAGGGGATCAGCAGCATCCCGGCGGCCAGCGCGATCGCCACGACCGGCACGTTGATCAGGAAGATCGAGCCCCACCAGAAGTGGTCCAGCAGCAGCCCGCCGATCACCGGGCCGAGCGGGATGCCGATCCCGGCGGCGCCCGACCAGACGCCGATGGCCTTGGCCTGCTCCTCGGGCGGGAAGATGTGCTTGATGATCGCCAGGGTGGCGGGCATCACCATCGCCGAGCCGAGCCCCATCCCGGCGCGGAAGCCGATCAGGGTGGCGGGCGTCCCGGCGAATGCGGCGGCGACGGAGAAGCCGAGGATCAGTACCAGCCCGCCGAGCAGCATCGGTTTGTGCCCGAGACGGTCGCCGAGGGTGCCGGCGAGCAGCAGCAGCCCGCCGAAGGTCAGCGTGTACGCGTCGACCGACCATTGCATCTCCCCGACGGTGGCGCCGAGATCACTCTGGATCTTCGGCACCGCCATGGCGATCACCAGGGCGTCGAGCCCGCTGATCACGAGGCAGAGGCTGAGGACGGCCAGGGTCAGCCATCGGCGTCGGTAAACGGTGGCGGCATCCATGACTGGCGGATCTCCTGACGGACGTTAGTGCGGGATTCGTTTGGTCGTGCGGGTCGTTCGGCCGCGCGGTGGTGCGGACGTGCACGTCATGCATGTCGTTCATGGCTTCCCCGCGGGCACGGGTTCGGGGGTGCCGAGCCCGCGGACGGTCAGCTCCACCAGCTGGCGCAGCCGCCGGTGCAGCTGGTCGGGCGTGCCGTCGGCCTGGCTGATCCCGACGACCGCGTCCAGCAGCAGGTCGGCGCACTCGTAGGCGGTCATGCCGGGGGCGAGCCGGTCCGGGCCGCCGACCGCGGCGGCGAGCAGGTCCGCGACGAGGGCCGCGAACCGGTTCTTGAACGACAGCATCAGGTCGGGGGCGATCACCCCGGCCTCGGTGAGCAGCTCGGCCCGGTGCCCGGCGCCGACCGAGCCGAGCACCGTCCGCAGCTTGACCGCCAGGGCCGCGTACAGCTGGTCGGCCAGCGCGCCCTCGGCCGCGGCGGCCTCCCGCGCGCTGCGCAACACCTCGTCGAGCATGTGGGCGCCCATCGCGCGGAAGACGTCCTCGCGCCCGCTGAAGTGCTGATACAGCGCGGGCCGCGAGATGCCCGCCGCCTTGGCGATCATTTCCATGGACGTGCGCCGGTAGCCGTAGCGGCCGAAGACCGTCATGGCCGCGGTGAGGATCTCGACGCGCCTGTCCTCGGCCGGCTTCTTGCTTGTCATGCTGACACTGTGACGTCAGAATGTCATTTTGTCAATCGCCGTCCGGCGGCGGCCGGGATCCGCAGGCCGCGCAGCCCGCCGTCGATCACGTGCACCGTCCCGGTGGTGGCCGCCGACAGTGGCCCGGCCAGGTGACAGATCGCCTCGGCGACCTCTTCGGCGGTGATCAGCCGCCCGTTGGGCTGCCGCGCGTGCACCGCCGCCAGGGCCGCCTCAGGGTCGGGCGCGGCCGCGAGCTCGCGGCGCACCCAAGGGGTGTCGACCGGGCCGGGCGCCACGCAGTTCACCCGGATCCCCTCGGCCAGCAGGTCGGCGGCCATCGACAGGGTCAGCGAGTACACCGCACCCTTGGACGCGCCGTAGACGGCCCCGCCCGGCATTCCCACCAGCGCGGTGATCGAGCAGGTGTTGACGATCGCTGGGCTCCGCCCGGCCTTGGCCGACTTGCGCAGCCACGGCATGGCCGCCCGGCTGACGCGGACGAGCCCGAGCACGTTCACCTCGAAGACCCGCCGCCACTCGTCGAGATCGTTGTCCTCGAACGAGCCCCTGGCGAGCGTCCCGGCGTGGTTGACCAGGACGTCGATGCCGCCGAGCCGCTCGGCCGCGGTGCCAACGGCCGCCGCGACGCCGTCGTCGGCGAGGTCGCCGCGCACCCCTATAAGGGGGTCGGTGGCGGCGGACGGGTCGAGGTCCACGCAGGCGACCTCGGCGCCGCGCGCGGCCAGCGTGCGCGCGGTGGCGAGGCCGATGCCCGAGCCGCCGCCGGTCACCAGCGCCGTCGCCCCGGTGAACGGGGGGGCGTGGTCGAAAGCGGCGACGGTCATGTCCGCCGGCCGGTCACGGGGAAGCTGCCGAAGACCCCGGCCTTGGTCTTGCCGGTCATCTCGTCGCCCGCCACCTGGACGGTGAACGTCAGCGTGATCCGCATCGGCTTGCGCACCTTGAGCTTCCAGGACGCGGTGTCGCCGTCGAGCGTCCCGCCGATGATCTCCGGGACCACCTCGCGGCCCTCGGCGGACCCGGTGCCGGTCAGCCCGTCGCCGTCCGCCTTAATATCGAAATCGAACTCCTGCTTTCCCATGGCGCTGTCGAGAGTCAGATGCCAGGTGCCGTCGAGGCCCATTCTCTCCCCTTAATTCACGCTCGTCCGAGGCGGACTGAATTGAGTCCGGCAGGACGGAGCGTAGGTGTGCCGGGGGAGGTGGCAGAAGCCCCTACCAGCCCCTACCGGCGCGATAGGAGGTGGAATCGCGGCAGGCAGCCGACGTGGATAGGGGTTCCGGTTCGCGGAACCGGGTGCGAGCCTTGAGCTCGATTCACGCATGCCAATCGGATTAAATCAAGAGGGGACATGGGACAGCCTGCGGCGTACAACGTCCTTCGGGGTTCCACTACGGGGAACCTCATTCTCGCATCCGACTTCTCCGCCACCACGGGCCGAACCGTGGGATCCTTCAGCGACCTGATCCCCAAGGTCGAGACCGGCTGCGCCGTCTGGGAGACCGCGCCTCCCGACCCCGCCGACAATACGGCGCGCGACCACCTGGACCGCTGGACCGCCGACGTCCGCGCGTCGGGGCACAGGGTGACCGCCGTGCTGGGCTACTGCGTCGGCAGCGTGTTCGCGGCGGGCCTCGCGGCGCGCGTCGCCACCTGGCAGGACGCTCCGCGGCTGATCGTGTTCGACCCGGAGCGCCCGCACCCGGAGCTGCTGCACCGGCACTACTGCGACGCGATCGGCGCGCTGGCCGGGTTCTTGCGGCCGGGCCGGGCCGACGCGGCCCGCGCCGACGGCGACCGGGCCTTGCATGAGATATCTAACATGCCGGATCTGGCCGTCGCGCTGAGCGATCTGGTCGTCGCCTACGGCGAACCGGCCCTCACCGGTGTCGGGCTCGCCGCAGACCGCACCGCCGAGCTGCTCGGCGGCTTCCGCGCCTTCCTGTCCTACCTGGTGTCGGCCGCCGAGCTCGACCCGCGCGAGGGCTGGGCCACCGCGACCGCCATCACCTCGGCGACCCAGCACAACGGCCTCAACACCCTGCCGCCCGGCCAGCGGGACGGCACCGTCGCGCGGGAGATCGTCTTCGACCTGCCGCACGCCGAACTGCTGCGCGACGCGAACGTCGTGGCGGCCGTCAGCGACCTGCTCGGGGAGGTGGACCGGTGACCGCGCCCGTCCAGAACGCGCCCGCCGCACGGCCCGCCACCGTCCGGGAAGAGGCACTGTGGCTCCTCGACCGGATGGTCCCGGGCGTGCCCAACAACCTGGCTTTCGCCTTCCGCGCCGAGGGACGGATTTCGCTGCCCGCCGTCCGCGCCGCGCTCACGGCGTTGCTGCGCCGCCACGAGTCGCTGCGCACCGGCTACCGCGCCGAGGGCGCGAAGCTGACCCGCACGGTCCTGCCGGTGGAGGAGGCCGACGCCCCCGAGGTGCTTCGGCTGACGTCCGCAGGGGGCGAACCGGAGGACGAGTTCGCGCCGTTCGTCGCGCGGCCCTTCGAGATGACCGGCGCGCCGCTGCTGCGGGCGGGCCTGCTGGTCGGGCCGGACGGCGACGCCCTGTGCTTCGTCGTCCACCATCTGGTCTTCGACGCCACGTCCATCCCGGTGTTCGTCGAGGAGTTCGCCGCCGCCTACGAGTGCCTGGCCGCCGGGCGGCCGCTCCCGCCGGCGCTGGCCGCCGTGGCGCCCGCGCTGCCCGACCCGCCGGTCCGGGCGAAGAGCGAGGAGTACTGGCGGGAACAGCTGGCCGGGCACGCCGCCGCGCCCGCCGCGCTGCGCTGCGGGCGCGCCGACGTCCCGGCGCCGACGCTGGCCGGTGACCACCTGGTCCGGGCGCTGCCGGAGTCCGCGGTCGCGGCCGTCCGCCGTCTCCAGCGCACGGTCCGCGCGCCGGAGACGGTCGTGCTGCTGGCGGCCTACCTGCTGATGCTCGACGCGCACGGTGCCGGGCCCGACCTCGTCGTCGGCGTCCCGGCCAACATCCGGCCGCAGGACGCGCCTCGCGCCATCGGCTACCACATCAACGTGCTGCCCCTGCGGATGCGGCTCGACCCGGGCGAGAGCGTCCGGGACTTCGTGCGCCGCACCCGCGACGGGTACTTCGACGCGCTGACGCACGCCGACGTCCCGGTCGACGAGCTGACCCGCCGCACCCGCCGCACCGGCGACACCTGGCGGAACATGCTTTTCCAGCACGCCTTCAACTACGTGGAGGGCTTCGGCGTCCCGGCGTTCGCGCTGGCCGGCACCAAGGCCGAGCCGCTGCACCTGGAGAACGGCTCGGCGAAATTCGACCTGGAGTTCTTCGTCATGTCCGCCCCGGACGGCATCCGAATCCGCGTGGTCTACCGCTCGGAGCTGTTCGATCGGGACGACGTCGAGCTGATGTACGAGCGCTTCGAGCACCTGTTGCTCGCGCTGGAGAGCGACCCGGACGCCGCCGTCGGCGCCCTGCGGGCGTGGGGCGAGCGCGACCGGTCCGTCATCGGCGCGGCCAACGACACCGCCGCGGACGACGCCCCCGCCGTGCTCACCTCCGTGCATGCCCGCGCCGCCGCCGACCCGGCGGCGACCGCCCTGGTCGACGGCGACCGTGTGGTCACCAGGGGCGGGCTCTGGACGGCCGCGCTCGCAGTCCGCGACGCGCTGGACGGTGCCGGGCCGGGCGACATCGTCGCGGTCGCGGCCCCTCGCGGCCCCGAACTGGCGGCGGCCGTCCTGGGCGTGTGGCTGACGGGCGCCGCCTACCTGCCGCTCGACCCCGACCACCCCGCCTCCCGGCTCGCCTACCAGGTCGACGACTCCGGCGCCGGGACGCTGCTGTGGTCTGGGAAGCGGCCGGACGTCGAGGTCCCGCGCGCGGTGGAGGTGCCGCCGGTCCCAGCGACGGGCACGCCCGGCCCTGTCCCGGACGAGGACCCGGACGCGCTCGCCTACCTGATGTACACCTCGGGTTCGACGGGACGCCCGAAGGGCACCCTCGTCGGCCGCCGCGCGCTGGCGAACCTCGTCGCGCACTTCGCGGACGAGCTCGGCGCGGGCGACGGTTACGCGATGGTCTGGCTGACCACGTTCGCCTTCGACATCTCCGGCCTCGAGCTGCTGGTGCCGCTCGCCTCGGGAGGTCACGTCGTGGTCGCGCCCGACGAGGCGCGGCTGAACGGCCGGGCCCTCGCCGACCTCCTCACCCGGCACCAGGCCGACGCCGTCCAGGCGACGCCCACTACCTGGCGGGCCGTGCTGGACGACGCGGGCCAGGCCCTCGGCGGACGGCAGGCGCTGTGCGGCGGCGAACCGCCGCCGCCCGAGCTGGCCCGCCGCCTCCTCGACACCGGCTGCGAGCTGCACCACGTCTACGGCCCGACCGAGACGACGATCTGGTCGACCTCGGCGGTGCTGTTCGGCCCCGTCGACCGGCAGGTGAACGTGGGCCGGCCCATCCGCGACACCCGCGTCCACGTACTGGACGACCGGGACCGGGAGCTGCCGATCGGCGTGTGGGGCGAGCTGTGCATCGCCGGCGCCGGGCTCGCCGACGGCTACCACGGCCGTCCCGAGCTGACCGCCGAGCGCTTCCCGGACGTCCCCGGCCTCGGCCGTGTCTACCGCACGGGGGACACCGCCTTCTGGCACGCGGACGGCAGCCTCGTCCTGCTCGGCCGCGGCGACCGGCAGATCAAGCTGCGCGGCAACCGGATCGAGCTGGGCGAGGTCGAGGCGACGCTCGCCGAGCACCCCGCTTTGCGCGCGGCGGCCGTCGTCCTGCACGGCGACCCGAGCGCGGACGGAAGGCTGATCGCCTACGTCACCACGGCCGGGACGCCGCCGGAGCCCGAGGAACTGTGGCGGTGGGCGGCCGAGCGGATGCCGCGCTCGATGGTCCCGGCGCGGTTCGCGGTGGTCGAGGCGTTCCCGACGACCGCCAACGACAAGGTCGACTATCCGGCGCTCACGCGGCTCGCGGGGCAGGAGGAGGAGGCAGCCGCCCGTCCGGCCGCCGCGCGTTCGGACGCGGGAGACACGGGCGGCGACGAGCTGGTGACGGAGCTGCTCCGGCTGTGGCACGACCTGCTCGGCGTGCCCGACCCGGAGCCCGGCACCAACTTCTTCCTCAGCGGCGGCGACTCGCTTCAGGGCGCGCTGCTCGGCCAGCGGGTCGAGGAGCTGACGTCGGTGGGACTGCCGCTTGCCGAGATCTTCGAACATCCGACGCCCCTGGCTCTGGCCGCCCGCGTGCGGTCGGAGCTCGCCAAGCAGGACCCGGCGCACGAGTGACCGGATCCGGTGGAGGAGACGACGCATGAAGTACCAGGTTCTGGGGCCGGTCCGGCTGGTGGACGGCGGCACCTCGCACATCGTCCGGGCCCAGAAGATCGAGACAGCCCTCGCCGCGCTGCTGGTCTGCCCGAACCAGGTGGTGTCGACCAAGCAGCTGATCAGTGAGATCTGGGACGAGGAGCCGCCGCTGCGGGCCGTCCCGGCCCTGCACGTCTACATCTCGCAGCTCCGCAAGCTGCTGTCGCGGTTCGGCGCGCCCGCCGGCCCGATCGTCACCCAGGCGCCCGGCTACCTGCTGCGCGTCGACCCCGCCGACGTCGACTACCTGGTGTTCCAGGAGCACGTCAGGACGGGCCGGACGCTGCTGATGCGGGAGCGCTGCGAGGACGCCCTGGCGGTGTTCGAGCGCGCCCTCGGCCTCTGGCACGGGCCCATGCTGAGCGGCCTCACGCTCGGCCCGATCGGCCGCAGCCTCGTCGCCCGGGTCGAGGAGACCCGGGTGGAGTGCCTGGAGATGGACGTGGAGGCCAGGCTGATGCTCGGCCGCCACCGCGAGGTGGTAAGCCCCCTGTACGGGCTGATCAACGACTATCCGCTCAACGAGGTCTTCTACGAGCAGCTCATGCGCGCCCTGTACGGCTCGGACCGCCGCGCCGACGCGCTGCGCGTCTACCGCATGGCTTGGGAGACCCTCGACCGGGAGCTGGGCCTCGAACCGGGGCGCAAACTCCGTGAGGTCCAGCGGACGATCCTGGCGCGCGACGCCGGAAGGGTCCGCGTCGCGGGCTGACCGCTTTTCTGTGGGAGTAGGCCGTGGGCCCGGGAAGATCCCCGGGACCACGGCCTTTTCCTTGCTCATCTCTTTCAGTGCCCGTCGTTGTCGAGGAAGGCGAACATCTCCTCGTCGCTCGCGGCGGTGAAGGGCTCGTCTGTCCGGGTGTCGGCTGATGTGCTGTCGATCCTTGCCAGTAGGTCGCGGAGGCGGCTTACTGCGGTGTTCCGGATGTCTCCGTCCTCGGGGGCGGCTGCTAGCGCGGCCTCCAGCCCGGCGAGGGCTGCCAGCGGATCGCCCGCGCCGTTCGTCGTGGTCGCGGTCGTGTGGCTGTTCAGGCGCTCGTGGAGGAAGTCGCCCAGCGCGCGGGGGGTCGGGTAGTCGAACAGGAGCGTCTTCGGGAGGCGCAGGCCGGTGGCCTTCGACAGCCGCTTGTGCAGGTCCAGTGCCATCAGGGAGTCCAGGCCCTGGTCGAACAGGCCGCGGTCGGGCACCACGGCGGATGCGCTGTCGTGTGCCAGGACTTCGGCCACCATTCCCGCGATGAGGTCGGCGAGCACCTTCGGCCGGTCTTCGGGAGAGCGTCCGCTGAGCCGTTCGGTCCACCGGGTGCCGTTTGCCGCGTCCCGTCGTGGGGCGGTTCGGCGGGACGGGAACAGGTCGCGCAGGACAGCCGGGACGCTGGCCGGGCCCGCATTGTTGAAGGCGATGGCGACTAGCTCCGTCCGTTCGATGGTCAGCGCTGCGTCGAACAGCACCAGCCCGTGTTCTGTGGTGAGTGGGTGGATGCCGGACCTTGCGAGCCGTGCCCGGTCTGCCTCGGAGAGGGATTCGCCCATTCCTGCTTGCTCCCAGAGGCCCCAGGCGATGGACGTCGCCGGGAGGCCGGTGTGGTGGCGGTGTCGGGCGAGAGCGTCCAGATAGGTGTTGGCGGCGGCGTAGTTCGCCTGGCCGGGGGTGCCGAGCACGCCGCTGGCGGATGAGAACAGGACGAACGCGTCCAGGTCCAGGTTCTTGGTCTGCTCGTGCAGGTTCCAGGCGGCGTCGACCTTGGGGCGGAACACCGCGTCCAGGTGCTCGGGCGTCTGGTTCTCCAGGAGCGCGTCCCGCAGGACGCCCGCGGAGTGGACGACGGTCTTGAGCGGACGGTCGTCCGGGATGGCGGCGAGGACTTCCGCGAGCGCGCCGGGGTCGGCGGTGTCGCACGCCGCGATGGTGACGTGTGCGCCCAGGCTTTCGAGGTGTTGCTTGAGCTCGGTCGCGCCCGGGGCGTCGAGTCCTCGCCTGCTGGTGAGCAGGAGGTCGGTGGCGTCGTGGTTGGTGATCAGGTGTTCGGCGACCAGGGCGCCGAGGGTTCCGGTGCCACCGGTGATCAGGACTGTGCCGTTGGACGCCGCCGCGCGGCGCGCCTGGCCCGTGGCGGGGACGGGGGCGAGCCGGGGGATCAGGACGCGTCCCTCGCGAAGCGCGAGCTGCGGCTCCCCGGTCGCGAGCGCTGCGCGGAGCGCCCGTGCGGAGGCGGGATCGCGGTCAATGTCCACCAGGACGATCCGGTCGGGATGCTCGGCCTGCGCGGAACGGACCAGCCCCCACAGGGACGCATGCCCGAGCCGGGGAGCCTCCGTCGCGACGGCCCCGGAGGTCACGATGACGAGCCGGGCGTCGGGGTGGTGGTCGCCGGTGAGCCATGCGCGCAGGTCTTGGAGGACTTGCGTCGCCGTCGCCCTCACGGCGTCCGGGGTCTCGCGGGTTGTCTCCGGGACGATCAGCAGGGCCGTGCCTGATGGGGGCGCGTCTGCCAGGTCCTTCGTGGTGATTGCCTCCTCCAGCTCGGCGGCGATGCCGTTTCCGGGCTCGGACGTCACGATCGTCCAGGGGCCTCTCGCGTGGGGAGCGGTGGCTGCTGGAGCCGCGACCCATTCCTGCGCGTAGAGGATGCTCGGGGTGCTGCGTGACGCGGCGGTGGCCAGCACTTCGGCTGGCAGCGGGCGGATGGTCAGCGCCGCGATCGTCGCCACAGGCGCACCGTCCAGAGCGCGCAGGGTGATGGCGAAGGTGTCGTCGGCTGTCCGCTCGATCGCCGCCTGGACGTCGGTCGCGTCTGTGGCGTGCAGCTCCACGCCCGACATGCTGTACGGGACAGGCAGGCTTTCCGGCTCTGCCGCGTCGTCCAGCGCCAGAGGGTGGAGGACGGCGTCGAGCAGCGCTGGGTGCAGCCCGAACCCCGCGCCGGCCGTCTCGGCCTCGGCGTCGAGCCGGACGCGGGCGTAGCGCGTGGCACCGTGCTCCCACAGCTCGCGCAGGTTCTGGAAGGCCGGTCCGTAGTCGTAGCCGCGGGCCGCCAGGGTGGCGTAGGCGTCCGAGACGTCGAGGGGCGTCGCGCCGGAAGGCAGCGGCGGGACGGGCTCGGTCTCGGATTCGGCGGCGGTGAGGACACCGGTCGCGTGTCGCTTCCATCCCTCCTGGTCGCCGTGGCGGCGGGAGCGGACGGTGAGCGTCCGGTCCCCGTCCTCGCCGGGCGCGTCCACGGTCACTTGCAGGTTGCGGGCCTCGTCCGGGGAGAGCGCCAAGGGTGCCTCGAACGTCAGCTCCGTGACGCCGGGATGCCCGGTGAGACGTCCCGCGTGCAGCGCCAGATCGACCAAGGCCGAGGCGGGGAGGAGCGGCGTTCCGTGGACGGCGTGGTCGAGCAGCCACGGATGGGTGCCGGGTGAGAGCCGCGCCGTGAACACGACGCTGTCATCGGGAAGCTCCACGGCCGCGCCGAGAAGCGGATGTTCGGCGGCCGTCAGCCCCAGCCCGGACGCGGTCCCGGTCTCCGCCTCACCGGTCAGCCACAACCGGCGGTGCTGGAAGGGATAGGTCGGCAGCGGCTCGTCGAGGTGCTTACCGGACGGCTTCCAGTCGACGGGGCCGGGGACGTGGGCCAGTGCGCTGTAGAAGGCGGTGGTGTCGGTCTGTTTGGGGTTGAGCGTGGGCTGAATGGTGGGCGTTGTCGGGAGTGTTTGGTGGGTGAGTGTGGTGAGGGTGGGTCGGGGTCCGATTTCGAGGTAGAGGCCGGGATGGTGGGTCTGGTGGAGGTAGGTCAGTCCGTCGTGGAAGCGGACGGTGTCGCGGATGTGGCCGGCCCAGTAGCCGGGGTCGTTGAGTTGGTCGGGTGTGGTGGTGGACGCGGTGCGGTTGGAGGTGATCGGGATGGTGGTGGGGTGGTAGGTGAGGCTGGCTGCGACCTCCTGGAATTGGTCCAGTATCGGGTCCATCAAGGGGGAGTGGAAGGCGTGGCTGACCTTCAGCCACTGGTACTTGATGCCCTGCTCGTTCAGGTCGCTGGTGATGTGTTCGAGAGTGGTGCGGTCTCCCGATAGCACGGTGGAGTTCGGTGCGTTTGTTGCGGCGATCGCGACCGTTTCGTGCCGACTTTCGATTACGGGTCGGAGGGTCTCCTTGGTGGTGTGGGCGGTGAGCATTGCGCCGCCTGCGGGGAGGGAGGCCATGAGGCGGGCGCGTGCGGTGATGAGTTTTGCGGTGTCGGCGAGTGTCCAGAGTCCGGCGAGGTGGGCGGCGGTGAGTTCGCCGATGGAGTGTCCGATGAGGTGGTCGGGGGTGATGCCGTGGTGTTCCAGCAGCCGGTACAGCGCGGTTTGCAGCGCGAACAGGGCGGGTTGGGCGTAGCGGGTGTTGTTCAGCAATTCGGCGTCGTCGCCGAACACCACGCTCTTGAGGGGCCGGTCCAGGTGTGGGTCGACCGCCTCGCATACGGTGTCGAATGTCTCGGCGTAGACGGGTGAGGTGGTGTAGAGGTCGTGTCCCATGCCGAGGTGTTGGCTGCCTTGGCCGCTGAACATCAACACCACGCCGCCGTCGTTGTCCTGGACGGTGTTCGTGACCAGGGACGGATGCGGCTGCTCGGCGGCCAATGCACTGAGAGCATCGGAGAGAGCGGACCGGTCGGCACCGCCGCCGATGATTACCGCGCGATAGTCGAACTGAGCACGGGCCGCGAGTGATGCCGCCACGTCCGCCGGGGTGAGGTCGGGGTGCTCGGTGAGGTGGTCGCCCAGTCGCGTGGCGGCGTCCCGCAGTGCCTCGGAAGTCTTGGCCGACAACGGGACGGCGAGCACGGACTCGGGATGTTCAGCCGTCTCGCTCGCGCTGCCAGGTGCGGCTTCCAGAATCAAATGCGCGTTGGTCCCGCTGATCCCGAAGGACGACACCGCCGCCCGACGCGGACGATCCGTCTCCGGCCACGGCCGCGGCTCGTCCAGGAGGGCGACGTGCCCGGAATCCCAGTCGACGTGGGTCGAAGGCTGGTCGATGTGCAGAGACGCCGGAAGCGTTCCGTGCCGCATGGCCTGCACCATCTTGATGACGCCCGCGACCCCGGCAGCGGCCTGCGTGTGCCCGATGTTCGACTTGATCGATCCCAGGTGCAGAGGCCGCTCGGCGGTGTGGTGCTGCCCGTAGGTGTTGAGCAGGGCTTGGGCTTCGATCGGGTCGCCCAGCGTCGTGCCGGTGCCGTGCGCTTCGACCGCGTCGACCTGATCGGCGGTGAGACCCGCATTGGCGAGGGCCTGCTCGATCACACGCTCCTGCGAGGGGCCGTTCGGGGCGGAGAGTCCGTTGCTGGCGCCGTCCTGGTTGATGGCCGATCCCTTGACGACGGCGAGGACGAGGTGGCCGTTGCGCTGGGCGTCGGAGAGCCGTTCCAGCAGCAGGACGCCGATGCCTTCCCCCCAGCCGGTTCCGTCGGCGGAGGCGGAGAACGACTTGCAGCGTCCGTCCGGGGACAGGCCACGTTGGCGGCTGAATTCCAGGAAAACCGAAGGCGTGGCCATCACGGTGACGCCTCCGGCGAGCGCCATCTCGCATTCACCAGAACGCAGTGCCTGTGCCGCCAGATGCATCGCGACCAGCGACGACGAGCACGCCGTGTCCACCGTCACCGCGGGGCCCTGGAAGCCGAAGGTGTAGGCGACCCGTCCGGACGCGATGCTCCCCGCGCTTCCGCTGACCAGATAACCCTCCAGGCCACCGGACGAACGGGCGACACGGGAGCCGTAGTCGTCGTACATGACGCCTGTGAAGACGCCGATTTGGCGGCCGCGCAGGGCGGCCGGGTCGATCGCGGCGCTTTCCATCGTCTCCCAGGAGGCCTCCAGGAGCAGCCGGTGTTGCGGGTCCATGGCGAGGGCCTCGCGCGGGCTGATGCCGAAGAAGGCGGGGTCGAAGTCGCCGGCGTCGTACAGGAAGCCACCGTGCCGGACGTAGGACTTCCCGGTTCGCTCCGGGTCCGGGTCGAACAGGTCGTCGCCCCAACCCCGGTCCGCCGGGAACTCGCCGACCGCGTCCGTCCCGGAGGCCACGAGCCGCCACAGGTCGCGCGGGGAGCGGACGCCGCCGGGGTAGCGGCAGGCCATGCCGACGATCGCGATCGGCTCGTCGGACGAGGTCCGCGTCGAGCGCGGGACGGCGGCGGTGCGCTCGGTGCCGGTCAGTTCGTCCCGCAGGTGGGTGATCAGTGCGCTCGGGGTCGGATAGTCGAAGACGAGCGTCGTCGTGAGCCGCAGGCCCGTGGACTTGCCGAGCAGGTTGCGTAGTTCCACGGCGGCGAGGGAGTCGAAGCCGAGTTCCTGGAAGGGGACGTTGAGGTCCGGGACGGCGTCCGCGTCGAGTCCGAGGACCGCGACGATATGGGTGCGGAGGAGCTCGGCCAGCAGGCGCCTCTGCTCGGCCTCGGGCAGCCCTGCGATGCGGCGCGCGAGCCCCGTGCCGTGACCGGTCGTCCGGCGGCCCTTCCGGTGTGGCGGCCCGTCCGTGAGGGGCGAGACGAGAGGCGCGGCAAGGTCGATCGGTGCGGCGACGAGGTGGGGCTCAGCGGAGCCGAGCGCGGCGTCGAGAAGCGCGAGACCTTGCTCGTCGGTGAGTGGTGTGATACCGGACCGTCGTAGCCGTGCGTGGTCGGTTGCGGCGAGTGCGCTGGTCATGGCGCTGGCGTGTTCCCACAGTCCCCACGCGATGGAGGTTGCGGGCTGGCCTTCGCGCTGCCGGTGGGTGGCCAGGGCGTCGAGGTAGGTGTTGGCGGCGGCGTAGTTGGCCTGGCCGGGATTGCCGAGGGTGCCGACGGCCGAGGAGAACAGGATGAATGCGTCCAGGTCGCGGGTCTGATGGTGCAGGTTCCACGCGGCGTCGACCTTGGGCCGGAACACAGTGGCCAGCCGTTCGGGTGTCTGGTTTTCCAGGGGCGCGTCGCCCAGGACGCCGGCCGCGTGGACGACGGTCTTGAGGGGCTGATCGTCCGGGATACCGGCCAGCAGTTCGGCCAATGCGTCGGGATCGGCGGCGTCGCAGGCCGCGATCGTGACGTGCGCGCCCAGACCTTCCAGGCGCTCTTGAAGTTCGGCTGCGCCTGGGGCGTCCAGCCCGCGCCTGCTGGTGAGGAGCAGATGAGCAGCGCCGTGCTCGGTGATGAAGTGTTCGGCGACCAGGGCACCGAGGGTTCCGGTGCCACCGGTGATCAGGACGGTTCCTTCGACGGAGCGGTCCCGGGGCGTGGACGAGGCCGCCACCAGGCGCGGGGCTACGAAACCGTCGTCGCGGCGCGCGAGCTGGGGCAGTCCGAGCGCGAGGGCGGCGGCGACGACCTCGTCAGCCGCCTGCTCGTCGCCGACGTCCAGCAGAACGATCCGGTCCGGGTGCTCGGACTGGGCCGCGCGGACGAGCCCCCAAACGGGTGCCTGCGCGAGGTCATCGGCTCCGGGCCCCGCCGCGCCGTGGGTGACGACCACCAGGCGAGCATCTGCAGGACGGTCCTCCGCGACCCACCGCTGAACGGAGTCGAGGACGAGTTCGGAAATGGCGAGCGGCGCTTCACCGGACGGGACGTCCAGCACTTCGTGGTCGGTGACCGTATCTGCGGCGTCGCCCATGACCGGGACCCACTCGATGCGGAACAGCGAGTTGTCGTGCCGCTCGGTGAAGGCGCGGCGGAATTCCTCCGCGGAAACAGTGCGCATCGCCAGTCCGCTGACGGACGCCACCGGTTCCCCGAAGAGGTCGGTGACGTCCACCTCCACCGACCCCGGCTCGTTCACCGCGATGCGGACCAGCAACTCCGTGGCTTCAGACGGGGAGACCCGGACATCGCGCCAGGAGAAGGGCAGCGGCGTCTCTCCGTCGCTCGTGCCCTGGATCGCGAGCGGGTGCAATGCGGCGTCCAGGAGGGCGGGGTGGACGCCATAACCAAAGGTGGCCAGGTCGGGCGACAGCCGCACTCGGCCGTAGAAGGTGGAACCGTCACGGTGCAGGTCGTGCAAGTTCTGGAACGCGGGCCCGTAGTCGTAGCCGTGCTCGGCCAACTGCTCGTAGATCCCGGTGAGATCGACGGGCTCGGCACCGGACGGCGGCTCGGTCACGGGCACGTCCGGAAGCTCCCCGGCCTGGGCGAGGACACCGGTGGCGTGCTCCGTCCATTGGTCCGCGTCGCTCGTACGCGCGTGCATGCTGATCCTGCGGCGGCCTGCCCCGTCCGGAGACGTGACGCTGATGTGGAGGTCGCGCGGACGGCCGGGAGCGAGGAACAGCGGCGCGTGCAGCGTGAGCTCTTCGAGCGAGGCGCACTGGACGGCCTGTGCCGCGTGAAGCGCCAGATCGACGAACGCGGTGCCTGGCAGGAGTGCGGTCCCGTGGACGGCGTGGTCGGCGAGCCACGGCTGTGTTTCGAGGGAGAGCCGGGCGGTGGCCTGCCAGCCCCCGTCGGGGAGCGCGGTCGTGGTGGCCAGCAGCGGGTGCTCCGCCTCCTCGAGACCGAGGTTCGTGACGTCCGCGGCTTCCCCTGACGTGCTGGAGAGCCAGAACCGCCGGTGCTGGAACGGATACGTCGGCGGCGGAGTCTCCGGCGGCGGCCCGGCAAGCGTACGCACCGCCTGGACACGGGTGGCCACATGGGCCAGCGCCGTGTGGAAGGCGATGCTGTCGGGCTGTTGGTGGTGAAGCGTCGGCTGGATGGCCGGGCCGGTGGGGAGTGTTTGGTGGGCGAGCGTGGTGAGGGTGGGCCGGGGCCCGATTTCGAGATAAAGGGTGGGGTGCTGGGTCTGGTCGAGATGGGAGATGCCATCGTGGAAGCGGACGGTGTCACGGATATGCCGGGCCCAGTAGCCGGGATTGCTGAGCTGTTCGTCGGTGACCGCGGACGCGGTGCGGTTGGAGATGATCGGGATGGTGGTGGGGTGGTAGGTGAGCCCGGCTGCCACCTCTTGGAATTCGTCCAGGATCGGATCCATTAGAGGCGAGTGGAAGGCATGGCTGACCTTCAGCCACTGATACCTGGTTCCCTGCTCGTCCAGGACCCCGGCGACCTGTTCGAGGGCGGCGCGATCGCCCGACACCACGGTGGAGCCCGGCGCGTTCGTCGCGGCAACCGCAACGTCCTCATGCCCTTCCACAAGAGGCAGGAGGGCTTCCTCGCTCGTGTGAACGGTGAGCATTGTGCCGCCAGCCGGAAGTGAGGCCATGAGGCGGGCACGGGCGGTGATGAGTTTTGCGGTGTCGGCGAGTGTCCAGAGTCCGGCGAGGTGGGCGGCGGTGAGTTCGCCGATGGAGTGTCCGATGAGGTGGTCGGGGGTGACGCCGTGGTGTTCCAGCAGCCGGTACAGCGCGGTTTGCAGCGCGAACAGGGCGGGTTGGGCGTAGCGGGTGTTGTTCAGCAGCTCCGCATCGTCCCCGAACACCACGCTGGCGAGCGGCCGGTCCAGGTGTGGGTCGACCGCCTCGCACACAGCGTCGAACGCCTCGGTGTAGACGGGTGACGTGCTGTGAAGCTCCTGCCCCATGCCCAGGTGCTGGCTGCCCTGACCACTAAACATGAACACCACGCCGCCGCCGTCTCGGGGCGTGCCAGTGACCAGGGATGCATGCGCCTCATCGGAGGCCAGGGCGGTGAGCGCCTGGACGAGAGTCGCCGTGTCGTCATTCCGGGCCACGATGACGGCCCGGTGGTCGAACAACGTCCGTTGTGAAAGCGCCCCCGCCAGCTCAGCCGGAGTGGCCTCCGGACGATCCGCAAGGTGGTCGCCCAGCCGAGCGGCGGCATCCCGCAAAGCCTCGGGCGTCTTCGCCGACAAAGGCACGGTGACCACAGGACCAGCCGACGCCTCAACAACGCCCTCGTCCGACGTCTCAGGCGCGGCTTCCAGAATCAAATGCGCGTTGGTACCGCTGATCCCGAACGACGACACCGCAGCCCGACGCGGCTCCCCCGTCTCCGGCCACGGGGTGCTGTCAGCGAGCGGCGCCACGTGCCCGGTGTCCCAGTCGACATGAGGCGACGGCTCGTCCAGATGCAGCGACGCCGGTAGCATCCCGTGCCGCATCGCCTGCACCGTCTTGATGACACCCGCGACGCCGGCCGCAGCCTGCGTGTGCCCGATGTTCGACTTGATCGACCCCAGATACAAAGGCAGCTCAGCAGTGTGGTGCTGCCCATACGTATTGAGCAGGGCCTGCGCCTCGATCGGATCACCCAGGCTGGTGCCCGTCCCATGCGCTTCGACCACATCGACCTGCCCGGCCGACAGCCCGGCATTGGCGAGAGCCTGCTCAATCACACGCTCCTGCGACGGCCCGTTAGGCGCGGACAACCCATTACTGGCACCGTCCTGGTTGATCGCCGAGCCCTTCACGACGGCGAGCACGCGGTGACCGAGACGTTCGGCGTCCGACAGCCGCTCCAGCAGCAGCACGCCGGCGCCCTCGGCGAAGCCCGTTCCGTCGGCGGCCGCGGCGAACGGCTTGCAGCGTCCGTCCGACGAAAGACCGCGCTGGCGGCTGAACTCCAGGAACATGCCGGGGGAGCTCATCACCGCCACGCCCCCGGCGAGCGCCAGCTCGCACTCGCCCGAGCGGAGCGCCTGCGCCGCCAGGTGGATCGCGACCAGGGACGACGAGCACGCCGTGTCCACCGTCACCGCCGGGCCCTCGAAGCCGTAGGTGTAGGAGACCCGGCCGGAGATGGCGCTGCTGATGTTGCCGGTGAGCAGGTAGCCGCCGACCTCCTTCGGGCCCTGGTGCATCCGGGGCCCGTAGTCCTGGGAGACCGCGCCGACGAACACGCCCACGGGACGGCCGCGCAGCGTCGTCGGGTCGATCCCGGCGTTCTCCATCGTCTCCCAGGACGTCTCCAGCAGGAGCCGCTGCTGCGGGTCCATGGCGAGGGCCTCGCGCGGGCTGATGCCGAAGAACTCGGCGTCGAAGTCGCCCGCCGTGTACAGGAAGCCGCCCGACCGGACATAGGACGTCCCCGGACGATCAGGATCCGGGTCGTACAGGCCACTGCTCCAGCCGCGGTCGTCCGGGAAGGGGCCGATCGCGTCGACCTGGTCGCGGACGAGCCGCCACAGCGCGTCCGGCGTGTCCGCGCCGCCGGGGTAGCGGCAGCCCATCGCGACGATCACGACGGGATCGGTCTCGTCGACGCGGGCGGTGACGGAGAGCGGGGCGGGGGCGCCGCCCGCGGCCTCCTCGATCAGGAAGCCGGTGATGGCGTGGATCGTCGGACGATCGAAGACCAGCGTCGTCGGCAGCCGCATCCCGGTGAGCGAGTTCAGCCGGTTGCGCAGCTCCACGGCGGTGAGCGAGTCGAAGCCCAGCTCCTTGAACGCGCGCCGGTCGTCGAGCCCGCTCGGGTCGGCGTGCCCGAGGACGACGCCGACCTGCGCGCGGACCTCGTCCAGCACCCACGGGTACCGGTCGTCGGCGGGCAGCGCGGCGAGCGTCTCGGCCCAGGTCGCGTCGGCCGCCGCGGCGCCGGAGGCGGCGGTGCAGCGGCGGGTGGCCGGGGCCAGGTCGCGCAGCAGCGGCGACGGGTGGTGCGCGGTGGTCGCCGTCGGCAGCGGCGTCGCGACCAGGTGCGGGCGGCCGAGCTGGACGGCGGCGTCCAGCAGCGCCAGCGCGTGCTCGTCGCTCATCGGGGTGAGCCCGGCGCGCCGGAGCCTGGCGAGGTCCGCGCCGGTCAGCTCGCCGGTCATGGCGCTGCTGTGCTCCCACAGTCCCCACGACACCGACGCGGCGGCCAGCCCGTGCCGGTGCCGCTGGTGGGCGAGGACGTCGAGGTAGCTGTTGGCGGCGGCGTAGTTGGCCTGGCCGGGGTTACCGAGGACGCCGACGGCGGAGGAGAACAGCACGAACGCGTCCAGGTCCAGGTCGCGGGTCTGCTGGTGCAGGTTCCAAGCGGCGTGCACCTTGGGGCGCAGCACCTCGGTGAGGTGTTCGCCGGTCAGCCCGGTCACGGGCGCGTCCCGCAGCACCCCGGCGGCGTGCACGACGGCCGTCAGGGGATGCGCGTCGGGCACGTCCGACAGAAGGGCGTCCAGGGCGTCTGGGTCGGCGACGTCGCAGGCCGCGACGGTAACGTGCGCGCCGAGTTCTTCCAGCTCGGCCGCCAGTTCGGCGGCGCCCGTGCTGTCCGGGCCGCGGCGGCTCGTGAGCAGCAGCCGCCGCGCGCCGTGCTCGGTGACCAGGTGCCGGGCCATGAGCCCGCCGAGCGTGCCGGTGCCGCCGGTGATCAGGACCGTGCCGTCCGGGTCCAGCGTCCGCGGCGGGGTCAGCACGATCTTGCCGATGTTGGCGCCCTCGCGCAGATGGCGCAGGGCGGCACGCGCGTCGAGCAGGTTCCAGCACCGCACTGGCAGCGGCTTCAAAGCGCCCGAGGCGAACAGCGCCATCAGCTCGTCGAGCATTTCCTGGACGCGCTCCGGCGGCACCGCCAGGAGATCGAACGCCTCGTAGACGACACCGGGATGTTCGGCGGCCACGGCGCCTGCGTCCCTGATGTCGGTCTTGCCGATCTCCACGAAGTGGCCGCCGCGCGGCAGCAGCCGCAGGGAGGCGTCGGCGAACTCGTGGGCGAGCGAGTTCAGCACGATGTCGAACCCGGCGCCGCCTGTCGCCTCCTGGAACTCCTGCTCGAAGACGAGGCTGCGCGAGTCGGACGTGTGCGCGTCGTCCAGGCCGAGTTTCCGCACAGCGTCGCGTTTCGCGGCGCTCGCCGTCCCGTACACCTCGGCCCCGAGGCGCCGGGCGAGCTGCACCGCCGCCATCCCGACGCCTCCGGCCGCCGCGTGCACGAGCACCGACTGCCCGGGACGCAGCCCGGCGATGTTCACCAGGCCGTGGTAGGCGGTGAGGAACACGATCGGGACGGACGCGCCCTGCTCGAACGTCCATCCGTCCGGCAGCTTCGCCAGGTGCCTCCGGTCGGCGACCGCGACGGGCCCGAAGGCGTGCTCGAACAGGCCGGTTACCCGGTCGCCGGGCGCGAGGCCGGTGACGTCAGAGCCGACCTCCAATACGACGCCCGCGCCTTCCAGGCCGAGGCCGGTCTCGCCCTCGCGCATGGCGAGCGTGACGAACACGTCCCGGAAGTTGATCCCGGCTGCGCGCACCGCGACCCGCACCTGGTGCGGGAGGAGCGCGACGTCCCGCGCGTCGGACGGGACGACGACGAGATCGTCCAGGCTGCCCGTCCGGGCGGAGGTGTCCAGCCGCCACGCGGACGGCGCGGCCGGGAGCGGCCCCCGCGAACCCGCCCGGGCCAGCCTCGGCCGGTACACGCGGTCGCCGCGCACCGCCAGTTGCGCCTCGCTGAGCGCGTGCGCGGCGGCGACGGCGGCGGAGATCCCGGTGGTGCCGGACGACGTGGCGTCGAGGAGGTGGAACTGGTCCGGGTGCTCATTCTGCGCGGTGCGGACCAGGCCCCACACGGCGCCGTGCGCCAGGTTCAGCTCGTGGTCGTCATCTGGCATCGCGTGCGCGTGGCGGGTGCAGACCGTGAGGGTGCCGGTGTGCAGGTGCGGGGCGTCCAGCCATTCCTGGACGAGGGCGAGCGCCGCGGCCGAGGCCGTCTCGACGGCGTCGGGGCAGGTGCAGTCTTTGTCCAGGTCGTCGCCGCAGGACGTCGCGAACAGGCTGGGCAGCGCCACCACGTCGGCCGGGGCCGGGAGCGTCCCTTCCGCGACTGCGGCGCTCAGCTCTGCCAGCGTTCCGTAGCCGTTCTCGGCGTCGCCGATGAAGACCGGCGTTCCGGGCTCCGCGGTCGTCGTCTCGGCGGGCTGCCATTCCAGGAGGAACAGGTCGTCGCCGGCGGCGCGGGTGGGCGCTGCGGCGGCCGCGAGGTCGGTGCTCAGCGGCCGGAGCGTCAGCTCCTCGACGGTGAGGACGGGCCGTCCCGCCGGGTCGGCGGCATGCAACGCGATCGTTCCGGGCCTCATTGTCGTTAGCCGGACGTGCAGTGTGTCTGCCTCTACGGCGTGCACCCGGACACCCGACCACGAGAATGGGAGGCTCACCGGGCCGTCCTCACGCAGAACGATCGCCGCGAGCAGTGCGTGGAGCGTGGCGTCCAGCAGCGCGGGGTGGATGTCGTAGCCGGTGACGGGGGTGTCGGGGTCGAGCTGGACGCGGGCGTGCAGCGTCGCGGCCTGCTCCCGCATCTCGCGGAGGTTCTGGAACGCCGGGCCATAGTCGTAGCCGCGCTCGGACAGCGCTTCGTAAATCCCGGCGAGATCTGCGGGTGCCGTGCCCTCCGGCGGCCAGGCGGCGTCGTCGTCCGGGACGTCCCGCTCCGCCGGGGACAGGACACCACTCGCGTGCAGGACCCAGTCGCCTTCGCTGTCGTGCGGGCGCGAATGCACGCTGATTTCGCGAACGCCTTGGTCGTCCGGTGCGGTGACGTTGATGTGCAGGTCGCGGGGTGTGTCGGTGGTGAGGGGTGTGTGGAGGGTGAGTTCTTCGAGGGTGGGTGTGTTGAGGGCGTGGGCGGCGTGGAGCACCAGGTCGAGGAACGCGGTGCCGGGCAGGATCGGAGTTCCGTGGACGGCATGGTCGGCGAGCCACGGCTGCGCGTCCAGGGAGAGGAGCCCGGTGGCCTGCCAGCTCCCGTCGGGCAGCGCCGTGGTCGTGGCGAGCAGCGGGTGCTCGGCCGCACTCAACCCGAGCCCGGCCGCGTCCTTCGCCGCTGGGGCCGGGTTCAGCCAGTACCGCTCACGCTGGAACGGATAAGCGGGCAGCGGGACGGCGGGCCGCTTCGGCTCGACGTGCCAGGTCGGCTTGGCGGTATGGGTGTGGTGTGCGGCGAGTGAGGTGAGGAATTGGTGGTATCCGTCGTGGTCGCGGCGGAGGGTGGGGTGTGCGGCTGCGGGTGGGGTGATGACGGTGTGGATGGCCGGGGTGAGGATTGGGTGGGGGCTGGTCTCGATGAAGGTGGAATGGTTTTCGGCCAGTTGGGTGAGGGTGGGGTGGAACTGGACGGGGTTGGCCAGGTTGTCGTGCCAGTAGGTGGCGTCGAGTGTGCTGGTGTCGGTGATGAGTTGGCCGGTGAGGGTGGAGTGGTACGGGATGCTGCCTTGTTGTGGGGCGATGCCGTTCAGGCTGGCGATGAGTTGGTCGCGTATCGCGTGCATGTGCGGGGTGTGGGATGCGTAATCGACCGGAATGGTGCGTGCGTCGATTCCTTGGTCCTTGCTGTGTGCGATCAGTGTTTCGGCTTGGGCGGTGGCTCCGGCGATGATGGTGTGTTCGGGTCCGTTGAGTGCGGCGATGTGCAGGTCGTCCAGGCCGAGGTGTTCGATCGATGCTTGGGCGCGGTCGGGGGCTACCGGTAGGGAGATCATGCGGCCGGTGTCGGCGAGGGTGGTCAGGGCCTGGGCGCGGGTGGTGACGATGTTGGCGGCGTCGTCGAGGGTGAGGGCGCCGGCGATGTGTGCTGCGGCGATTTCGCCCTGGCTGTGGCCGATGACGGCGTCGGGGTGGATGCCGTGGTGCTGCCAGAGCCGGGCCAGCGACACCATCAGTGCGAACAAGGTCGGCTGGATGACTTCGGTCGCAACCGGTGGCCGGTCGGCGCGCAAGATGTTCAGCAGGTTCCAGTCGGTGTGCGGCTCCAACGCCTGCGCGCACTCATCAATGGCGCGGGCGAAAGCGGGCGACTCGGCGAGGAGTTGCACGCCCATTCCGGCCCATTGCGAGCCCTGGCCCGGGAAGACGAACACGATTCCGCCATTGGCCGGGAGGGTGTCGGGCCCGATGATCAGCGACGGATGCGGTCGCCCGTCTGCTAGTGCCTGAAGAGCTGTCGTGGTCCCGTCGCGGTCGTCTCGTCCGGTGACCATAACAGCGCGATGGTCGAAAAGGGCGCGCTTGGTAAGGGGTTCGGCGAGGTCGGCCGGGGTGAGGCCAGGATTCTCGGCGAAGTGGTCGTTGAGGCGTTCGGCGGCGTCGCGGAGCGCATCCGGGTCCTTCGCCGAAAGCGGGAGTGCGACGGCCGGTGCCGGGTCCTCTTCAGCGGGAGTGGCTTCGGTGACGTCCTCGGGTGCGGCTTCGAGGATGAGGTGTGCGTTGGTGCCGCTGATCCCGAACGACGACACCGCCGCCCGCCGGGCCTGGTCGGTTTCCGGCCAGGGAATGCTCTCGGCGAGCGGAACCACATGCCCCCTGCTCCAGTCGACGTGGGGCGAGGGCTCGTCGATGTGCAGGGATGCTGGGAGCGTCCCGTGTCGCATCGCCTGGACCATCTTGATGACGCCCGCGGCTCCGGCCGCCGCCTGTGTGTGCCCGATGTTGGACTTGATGGAGCCGATGTAGATGGGCTGTTCGGCGGTGTGGTGCTGCCCGTAGGTGTTGAGGATGGCCTGGGCCTCGATGGGGTCGCCCAGGGTGGTGCCGGTTCCGTGGGCTTCGACCGCGTCGATCTGGTCGGCGGTGAGTCCGGCGTTGGCGAGGGCCTGCTGGATGACGCGCTCCTGGGACGGCCCGTTGGGTGCGGACAGTCCGTTGCTGGCGCCGTCCTGGTTGATCGCCGATCCCTTCACGATGGCGAGGATGTGGTGGCCGTTGCGTTGGGCGTCGGAGAGTCGTTCGAGGAGGACGAGTCCGACGCCTTCGGAGAAGCCGGTGCCGTCGGCGGCCGCGGCGAACGGCTTGCAGCGTCCGTCCGCCGCGAGCCCGCGCTGTCGGCTGAATTCGAGAAATGGTGTCGGAGCCGCCATTACCGTCACGCCTCCGGCAAAGGCCATGTCGCATTCGCCGGAGCGGAGTGCCTGGGTGGCCAGGTGCATGGCGACGAGTGAGGACGAGCACGCGGTATCGACCGTGACGGCCGGTCCATCGAACCCGAAGGTGTAGGAGATGCGTCCGGACGCGACGCTGTTGCTGATGCCCGTCGACAGGTAGCCCGAGACTTCCTCTGGGGCCTCGTAAAGCAGATGCGCCCCGTAATTGCTGGCCAGAACCCCTGTGTAGACGCCGATGGTGTGGTTGGTGAGGTGGGTGGGGTTGAGGTGGGCGTTTTCGAGGGTTTCCCAGGTTGTTTCGAGCAGGAGTCGTTGTTGGGGGTCCATGGCGAGGGCTTCGCGGGGGCTGATGTTGAAGAAGGCGGGGTCGAAGTCGGCGGCGTTGAGGAAGCCTCCGTGGTTGGTGTAGGTGGTGTGGGGGGTCGTGGGGTCGGGGTTGTAGAGGCGGGGGTGCCAGCCTCGGTCGGTGGGGAACGGCGCGATGGCGTCTTTCTGGTTGTGGACGAGTTGCCACAGGTCTTGGGGGTTGTGGACGTCGCCGGGATAGCGGCAGGCCATGCCCACGATCGCGATCGGCTCATCCGACGTCGCCGTATTGCGCTTGACCGTGGCGGTCGGGGCGGAGGTCGTGACGATCTTCGACTGGAGGTAGCCGGCCAGTGCGGTGGGGCTGGGGTGGTCGAAGATCAGCGTGGGCGGCAGGCGGAGACTGGTCGTGTTGGCCAGCCGATTGCGCAGCTCGACGGCCGTGAGTGAGTCGAAGCCGAGCTCCTTGAACGGCCGGTCGGGAACGATCGCGTCCGTCGCCGAATGGCCGAGTACCACGGACGCCTGGGTCTGAACAACACCGAGCAGGTGCTCCAACTGCTGCTCGGAAGACAGCTCGGCCAATTCCTGCGCGAGACCGGTGAGCGCCTTCGACGCCGATGTGCCGGTCGCGGCTGTGCGGCGTGTTTGTGGGGCGAGGGCGCGGAGGAGGGGTGAGGGGTGGTGTGCAGTGGTGGTTGCGGTGATCGGCGTGGCGACGAGGTGGGGCTCGTTGAGCTGGAGTGCGGTGTCGAGGAGTGCGAGGCCGTGTTCGTCGCTTAGCGGGTGGACTCCCGAGCGCTTCATGCGGGCGAGGTCGGTTGCGGTGAGTGTGCTGGTCATGGCGCTGGTGTGTTCCCACAGGCCCCAGGCGATGGAGGTTGCGGGCAGTCCGGTGTGGTGGCGGTGGGTGGCCAGGGCGTCGAGGTAGGTGTTGGCGGCGGCGTAGTTGGCTTGTCCGGGGTTGCCGAGGGTGCCGGCTGCGGAGGAGAAGAGTACGAACGCGTCCAGGTCGAGGTTCTTGGTCTGTTCGTGCAGGTTCCACGCGGCGTCGACCTTGGGCCGGAGCACTGCCGCGAGGCGTTCGGGTGTCTGGTTCTCCAGGGGCGCGTCGTCCAGGATCCCGGCGGCGTGGATGACGGTCTTCAGTGGACGGTCGTCCGGAATGGCGGCGAGGAGTTCGGCCAGCGCGTCGGGGGCGGCGGCGTCGCAGGCCGCGATGGTGACCTGGGCGCCCAAGCCTTCGAGGTGTTCCTTGAGTTGTTGGGCGCCGGGGGCATCGGGTCCTTGCCTGCTGGTGAGGAGCAGGCGTGCGGCGTCGTGTTGGGCGATGAGGTGTTGGGCGACCAACGCGCCGAGGGTTCCGGTGCCGCCGGTGATGAGAGTCGTGGTCTTGGTGGTGGCAGGTGGCGTGGGGAGGGTGAGGGTGATCTTTCCGATGTGGCGTGCATGGGAGAGGGTGCGGATGGCTTGGTGCGTGTGGGTGATCGGGTGATCGGTGGCGGGGAGGGGGTGCAGGGTGTTGTTGGTGAAGTGCTGCTGGAGGGTGGTGATGAGTTGTTGGAGGTGGGGTGTTCCGTTGTCGAGGAGGTCGAAGGCTTGGTAGTGGATGTCGGGGTGGTGGGTGAGTTGATCGGGGGTTCGTATGTCGGTCTTTCCCATTTCTATGAAATGGCCGTGGGGGTTGAGGAGGCGAAGTGAGGCGTCGGTGTGGTCGTGGGCGAGGCTGTTGAGGACGATGTCGATGCCGTCGGGCGCGGTGGCGCGGAAGTGGTGCTCGTAGTCGGTGGTGCGGCTGTTGGCGATGTGGTCGTCGTCCAGGCCCTGCTGGTGGAGGGTGGGCCATTTGTGGGGGCTGGCGGTGGCGTAGATTTCGGCGCCGTGCAGGCGGGCGATTTGCAGGGCGGCCAGGCCGACGCCGCCGGTGGCGGTGTGGATGAGGACTTTCTGTCCGGGTTGCAGGTTCGCCAGGGTGATCAGGCCGTGGTACGCGGTGAGGAAGGCGACCGGGATGGTCGCGGCCTGCGGCCAGGTCCAGTGGTCGGGGATCCGCATGACCAGCCGGTGATCGGTGGTCGCGGTCGGGCTGATACCGCCGTGGGTGAACAGACCGGTCACCCGGTCGCCTGGCTTGAACGACCGGACGTTCTCCCCGACCTCGATGACCACACCCGCTTCCTCGCCGCCGATTGGGGAGTTGGTGTTCACCATCCCTAGGGCGACCAGAACGTCACGGAAGTTCAGCCCGGCGGCATGGGTGCGAATGCGCACGTGATCCGGATGAAGCGGTTCGAGATGACGGGCGATCGGGGCGAGGACGATGTCCTCCAGAGTCCCCGTCCGCGCCGTCGTCTCCAGTTGCCAGCCGACATCACTCGGCGGGACCAGCAACTTCTCGCGAGTGTTCACCAGCCGCGCGTGGAACATGTCCGAGCCGCGCTGCGCCGCCTGCGTTTCGTCGTGCAGACCTGCGGAGGCCACGGCACGGCCGATCGCATCGAGATCGGTCGCGGTGCTGTCGAGGAGGCGGAACCGTCCGGGGTGCTCGTTCTGCGCGGTGCGGACCAAGCCCCAGACCGCTGCCTGTGCAGGACGAAGAACCTGATCGTCCTCTGCGACGATGTGGGCCTGACGGGTGACCAGGGTTAGGGTGCTCTGCTCGAAGTGCTCTGAGGCGAGCCATTCCTGGACGAGGGCGAGGGCTTTTTCGGTAGCGGCGGTGACGGCCTGCGGGCAGGGGCAGTCGCCGATGCCATGCGAGCATTCGCTGTTGAACAGGGACGGCAGGACGATCACTTCGCTGGGCGCGTCCATCCCTTCATCGATTGCAGCGGCCAATTCATCCAGGCTCGTGTAGGCGGTCTCGTCATGGGCGAATGCGTCGCCCAGGAATACCGCGTCCGTGACTGGATCCGCTTCGGAATATGGGAACGGCTGCCATTCCAGATGGAAGAGATCGGATGCGGTGGGCGCGACGGGAGCCGGCGGAGCGATGTCCCCTGTCAGGGCGCGGAGGGTGAGTTCCTCGATGGTGATGACGGGTTGACCGGTGGGGTCGGTGGCATGGAGGGTGACGCTGTCGGGTCGTGTCTGGGTGAGGCGGACCTTGAGGGTGTCGGCGTTGGTGGCGTGCAGCCGGACGCCGCTCCAGGAGAAGGGCAAGCTGGGGGAGGTACTGTCGCCATTTTCGGTGTTGGCGGCCAGCGCGTGGAGTGCGGCGTCCAGAAGTGCGGGGTGGATGCCGTAGCCGGTGACGGGAGTGTCGTCGGCGACCTGGACACGCGCCTGCAGGACGGCGTCGTCGCGGTGCAGCTCGCGGAGATTCTGGAACGAGGGGCCGTAGCCGTATCCCTGCTCGGCCAGCTGCTCGTACAAGTTCGCGATATCGACCTTCTCTGAAAGGTCTTCCTTGTCGACGGGCGGCGGGACGGTGCCGTCGTCCGGGCCCAGAACGCCGGTCGCGTGAGTCGTCCAGACGGACTGTCCGCGCTGCGGCCGTGAGTGGACAGTGAAGTCGCGTCGCCCCTCGTCGTCGGCCGGGCTCACGGTGACGTGCAGATCCCATGACTCGTCACCGGAGAACACCAGCGGAGACTGCAGCGTCAGCTCCTCCACGGCCGGGCAGCCGGCGGCGAATCCCGCGTGAAGCGCTAGGTCGAGGAACGCTGTCCCGGGCAGAAGCGGGTTTCCGTGGACGGCGTGGTCAGCGAGCCAGGGCTGGGTTTCGAGGGAGAGGCGAGCGGTGGCCTGCCAGGTGCCGTCGGGGAGCGTGGTGGTGGCGGCGAGCAGCGGATGTTCGGCTGCTTGCAGCCCCAACTCAGTGATGTCTCCAGGGCCTTGGTTGTCGGCGTTGAGCCAGAGGCGGGTGCGCTGGAAGGGATAGGTGGGCGGCGGGTCGCTGGGTTGGTGATTGGTGTTGTGCCAGGCGATGGGGATGTTCGTAGTGGCGTGTATGCGTGCGAGCGTGCTGTAGAAGGCGGTGGTGTCGGTCTGTTTGGGGTTGAGCGTGGGCTGAATGGTGGGCGTTGTCGGGAGTGTTTGGTGGGTGAGTGTGGTGAGGGTGGGTCGGGGTCCGATTTCGAGGTAGAGGCCGGGATGGTGGGTCTGGTGGAGGTAGGTCAGTCCGTCGTGGAAGCGGACGGTGTCGCGGATGTGGCCGGCCCAGTAGCCGGGGTCGTTGAGTTGGTCGGGTGTGGTGGTGGACGCGGTGCGGTTGGAGGTGATCGGGATGGTGGTGGGGTGGTAGGTGAGGCTGGCTGCGACCTCCTGGAATTGGTCCAGTATCGGGTCCATCAAGGGGGAGTGGAAGGCGTGGCTGACCTTCAGCCACTGGTACTTGATGCCCTGCTCGTTCAGGTCGCTGGTGATGTGTTCGAGAGTGGTGCGGTCTCCCGATAGCACGGTGGAGTTCGGTGCGTTTGTTGCGGCGATCGCGACCGTTTCGTGCCGACTTTCGATTACGGGTCGGAGGGTCTCCTTGGTGGTGTGGGCGGTGAGCATTGCGCCGCCTGCGGGGAGGGAGGCCATGAGGCGGGCGCGTGCGGTGATGAGTTTTGCGGTGTCGGCGAGTGTCCAGAGTCCGGCGAGGTGGGCGGCGGTGAGTTCGCCGATGGAGTGTCCGATGAGGTGGTCGGGGGTGATGCCGTGGTGTTCCAGCAGCCGGTACAGCGCGGTTTGCAGCGCGAACAGGGCGGGTTGGGCGTAGCGGGTGTTGTTCAGCAATTCGGCGTCGTCGCCGAACACCACGCTCTTGAGGGGCCGGTCCAGGTGTGGGTCGACCGCCTCGCATACGGTGTCGAATGTCTCGGCGTAGACGGGTGAGGTGGTGTAGAGGTCGTGTCCCATGCCGAGGTGTTGGCTGCCTTGGCCGCTGAACATCAACACCACACCGCCGTCGTTGTCCTGGACGGTGCCGGTGACCAGGGACGGATGCGGCTGATCGTCCGCTAGCGCCTGAAGGGCTGCTGAGGTCTCGTCGCGGTCATCGCGGCCGGTGACGATAACGGCCCGGTGTTCGAACAAGGCACGCTTGTTCAGGGGCTCGACGAGTTCGGCCGGTGCAAGGCCGGAATGCTCCGCAAGGTGGCCCTTCAGCCGTCCGGCGGCATCGCGCAGTGCCTGCGGACTCTTGGCTGACAACGGAACGGCGACCACGGGGCCGGCCGACGCCTCGACAACGTCCTCAATGGACGTCTCAGGCGCAGCCTCCAAAATCAAATGCGCATTGGTGCCGCTGATCCCGAACGACGAAACCGCAGCCCGGCGCGGCCGCCCCGTCTCCGGCCAGGGCTGTTCCTGATCTAGCAGGACGACATGCCCGGTGCCCCAGTCGACGTGGGAAGAGGGCTGGTCGATGTGAAGCGATTTCGGCAGGACGCCATGCCGCATCGCCTGCACCATCTTGATGACACCCGCGACCCCGGCAGCGGCCTGCGTGTGCCCGATATTCGACTTGATCGACCCCAGATGCAGCGGCAACTCAGCACTATGGCGCCGCCCATACGTATTGAGCAGAGCCTGAGCCTCGATCGGATCACCCAGCGTGGTCCCCGTCCCATGCGCCTCGACCGCGTCCACCTGCTCGGCGGTGAGACCGGCATTGGCAAGGGCCTGCTCGATCACACGTTCCTGCGACGGCCCATTCGGCGCCGACAACTGGCTCGTGGTCCCGTCCTGGTTGATCGCCGAGCCCTTCACGACCGCGAGGACGCGATGGCCGAGACGTTCGGCGTCCGACAGCCGCTCCATCAGCAGCAAGCCGATGCCTTCGCCCCACCCAGTCCCGTCGGCCGCCGCGGCGAACGACTTGCAGCGCCCGTCCGGCGATAGCCCACGCTGACGGCTGAACTCCAGAAACACCGAGGGCGTGGCCATCACGGTGACACCCCCGGCGAGCGCCAGCTCGCACTCACCCGACCGCAGCGCCTGCGCCGCCAGATGCATCGCGACCAGCGACGACGAGCATGCCGTGTCCACCGTCACCGCAGGCCCCTGGAACCCGAAGGCGTGCGCGACCCGCCCGGACGCGACGCTCCCCGCGCTCCCCTGCCCGAGATAACCTTCGATCTCCTCGGACGGACGGCTGATCCGCGACCCGTAGTCGTGATACATCACGCCGACGAACACCCCGGTCGAACTGTTGCGCAGCCCCTCCGGATTGATCGAGGCACTCTCCATCGCCTCCCACGACGCCTCCAGCAGCAACCGCTGCTGCGGGTCCATGGAAAGCGCCTCGCGCGGGCTGACGCCGAAGAACTCGGCATCGAAATCCCCTGCATCATGCAGGAATCCGCCGTGCCGCGAATATGTCGTATGCGGAACATCAGGATCGGGGTCGTACAGCCGATCGACGTGCCATCCTCGATCATCGGGGAATTCCGAGATCGCGTCCCGCTCGGCGGCGACCAGCTCCCACAGTTCCCCCGGCGACCCGACCCCGCCCGGATACCTGCAGGACATGCCGACTATCGCGATGGGCTCGGTCTTCTCCAGCTCCAGTTCCCGCACCCTCTCCCGGGCGTGGTAAAGGTCGTTGGCAGCGCGCCGCAGATAATCGCGAAACTTCTCCTCATTCGACATGATTATTTCCTCATCCGCGCAGAGAGACTCCTTCGGAGCATCGTAACGACAACCCCTAACGGAGCCCTTTGACGGCTCTAAAGCCACTCAGCAGATCCCGCAGAATGGCATCCTGACCGGATTTCCGAATCTGGAGGTGGTGGCGTAAACGTCAGCCGACGCCGCGACGTACCGGCCCCCAGTGCGGGTTACCGACCGCCAGGCTGAGGCCAAAGGCCGACGTGAACGGTGGCTCCACGAGGCGTCGCATGTCCGGCACTATTCGAAGTCAGCCGGTGTCTAGAGAGCTTCAATAGTTGGCGTTACCTATTGGCAGGTGGGTGCGGACGAGGAGGCCGGCCCAGCCCCGCCAGCGGAGCACCGCTGCGCACCGGCGCGGAGTTGGAGTCCACCGGGGTTGGTGAAGTCCGTTTTACCTGGCGCCGGTCGGCGCTGGTGTGTTGATCGAACGGTAGTGGGCGGTCTCGTATTCGACCGGTGGAATGTCGCCGATCGCGGTGTGCAGCCGGCGGTGGTTGTACCAGCCGACCCATTCACGATGGCGTACTCGACCTGGTCACGGGTGCGCCAGGTGCGGCGATGGACGAGTTCGGTCTTGAACGTGGCGTTCAGTGACTCGGCATCGCGTTGTCATACGAATCGGCGACCGAGCCGACCGAGGCGGTCACGCCCAGGTCGGTCAGCCGGGTGGTGTAGCGGAAACCGACGTATTGGCAGCCCCGGTCGGAGTGATGAATCAAGGTGCCCGGCCGCTCGCGGCCGCGTGGCCACAGCGCCATCTCCAGCGCGTCCAATGGCAGGTCGGTGCGTAGATGGTCGGCCAGTTGCCAGCCCACGATCCGGCGGGAGAAGGCGTCCAGCACGAACGCCACGTACACCCACCCCTCCCAGGTGCGCACATAGGTGATATCCGCCAGCCACAACCGGTCGGGTCGGTCGGCGGTGAACTGCCGGTTGACCAGGTCCGGCGGTCGCGGCGCCGACTCGCCGGGGGTGGTGGTGCGCCGCCGGTCGCGGCGGTGCGCACCCTGCAGGCCATGGGCGCGCATCAGCCGTTCCAGCGTGCAGCGCGCCACCTGCACGCCTTGGCGACGCAGTTGCCCGTGCACGCGGTAGGCGCCGTAGGTGCCATAACTGGCCTGATGAACGGCCTCGATCTGCTCGGTCAGCACCGCATCGCGCTGGGCGCGGGCTGAGGGCGGGCGGCGTTTGCGGCCGTAGCAGGTGCCCGGGCACAGGTCCAGGACCCGGCAGACGGGCACGGGCCCCGAAGCGGTCACGCAGCTGGTCGACCAGCATGACTACTTCGTCCGGGGCCGGCCGAGCTCGGCGGCGAAAAGCGCGCTGGCGGCCTTCAATATCTCGTTGGCCCGCTTGAGCTCGTTGTTCTCGCGGCGCAGCCGCTTGAGCTCGTCACGCTCGGCGGTGGTCAGCTGCTCGGGGCGCTTGCCGGCGTCGGCCTGGGCTTGGCGGACCCAGGTGCGCAGGGCTTCGCGGTGGAGGCCAAGATCGGCTGTGATCTGCGCGATCGGCCGATCGGACTCCAGCGCCAGCCGCACGGCCCGGTCCCGAAGTTCCCGGGGGTATTTGCGTGGTGCTGCCATCGCAGTGATTCTCCTCCCCGCCAGCCAAGATCACGCTGGCTTGAAGGACTTCATCGAACCCGGTGGACTCCACGGTCAGCACTGCGGGAGGTCGGGGACGGGCTCGCTGTTCCAGGAGGGGTTGACCGCTCCGGCCGGGAAGTAGCCCCAGCCCTCGTCAGCGTACTGGTCGTCACCCCGGGTGTAGAGCCAGGTGGTGCCGCCGCCTTCGGGATCAGGCGCCCCTTGGACCTGGCAGGCGAACCAGCTCTCGCCTTCGCGCAGGTATCCAGTGGCCGTCATGGACGCGTCCGGGCTGCGGTGAACGTTTCCGGTGCGTTCGATCGTGCAGTACCACCGGTTATAGGCCCGGCCGCTCGGATCAGTGACGGGCTCGCCCTTGCTGGTACAGCGCGCGGTGGCGCGCGTTGGCGGCGCAGCGGCGCCCCCGGTCTCCCCGGTCTCGGGTGGGTAGGACGGCAGCGAGCGCGGCCACATCGTCATCGGCCACTGCGAATAGGTGATCATCGCGCCACCCACCAGTAGGATCGCGGCGATGGCCGACACGGCCAGGCTCTTGCTCACCTGGATCGCGGCGCTGTAGCGCCAGTTCTCAGACGACGATTTTTCGGGGTCGTCCCGCTGTGCCTCCGGAGCGAACGCCTCTTCGAGTCTTTTGGTGCTCTCTCCGCAGTGAGGACAGTACGGACGGTCCAGCACGTTGTCGTTGCCGCACCATCGGCAGGTCATGATCGGGCTCCTTTCAGCAGGTCAGCGCACACCCTGATCACCACTTGCACCGCCCTGGCGGCCGTCGTCGAACCGTGGCGGGGGCCCGGGAGCGCGGGGATCGGTGGGCAAGCCGCCGGAAGGCTCCTGCCGTGGTAGCGGCGGGCCGGGGACCATCGGCCGAGGGGGGCGGATGCGGCGTTGCGCCGCCGTGCCCGCGCACGCGTGATCCATGCGCTGCCGTCCGCGGCGACTGCCTCGAGGATGCTGAGCGCGCCAGTGAGGTCGGAGGTGTCGGGCATCTTGAGCGGCGACGCGTTGCGGCCCTCGCTCACCCGTCGAAGCAGCCATTCCTCCAGGTTCTCCACCGTGATTAGGATGTTCTGCCCGTTGACGAGCGAGAGCTGGAACTGCTGGAAGAAGACGAACGACTTCTCCGATCGGCTCTCGTTCCCACGCTCGGCTTCCCGCTCGTCACGCCGTTGAGCGTTGCCGTCGGCAGGAGTTGGGGGCAGTAGGCGTTCCCGGCGGCCGTCGTCGAACCGGATTCCGAGCTCGGTGGTCTGGGCGGAGGCCAGCGCGTCGTAGCGGAAGGCCCTGCGCTGTGGGTCCTTCACGATTCCGGTCGGGAAGTCCAGGTGGACGGCCATCTGGCGGACGCCGGAACCGGTGAGCAGGAAAATCCAGATGGTGTACGCGGAGAAGCGGGACGGACCGTGACTGACCCTGGCCCGTCGGCAGTTCGGGGCGGCTTCGGCCAGGAACGCGTGCGCGATGACCTCCCGGTTGCCCAGGCCGTACTGGTTCATGGCCAGCGATTTCAGGTAGAACTTGTCGAAGTCCAGCCAGCGGGCCATCTCGGCGTCGGCGGGGCGGTTCCGCAGCAGTTCGCAGCGCTTTTCGAACGCCTCATTCTCCTTGGCGAATCGCTCGTCGAACGCGGCCTGCCACGCTCGGTGGGTGTAGCGGCGAACGATATGGACGTCGGCCTGACCGGCCACGAGCAGCACCATGCCCACTATCAGCCATGCCAGCGCGATGCTGGCGATCACGGGGGCCCACAGCATCTTGGGCAAGGTGACGTACCAGCCGACGACCACCCCAAGCACACCGGTGAGAAGGCTCGCGATTCGCAATAGCCGCCGAGGGTCCTTGATCTTGCCGGCCGCCCATTTGCGCTCATCGTCCTCGGCATGCCAGGCGATCAGCCAGTCGATCCGCGAGGGAGCGATCCCCGTGTCGCTGTACACCTCGATGATCTCGTTGGCGAGCGTCGTCCTGGAGCGCCGCGTGGCGGCCATCCAAAGGGGCCGCTGAAGGGCTGCGCGCGGCGCGCGCTTTTCATACTGGCGCTGCACCGTTCGATGGACGTGCTCGGCGAACCAGCGGCGCTCCGGGCTCGGCCCTCGCCTGCGGGATTCCTTCGAGTCGCGTGTGGGGGACGGCGTGTAGCGAACCGGGAGCATCTCGGGGCCGACATAGCCGACGAGGGATCCGAAACCGAAGATGAGGATGCCCGAGACGGTCGCGGTTCTCCAGCTCACCGAGGTCACCAGCACGGCCGAAAGGACCAGCCCGGCGACGACCATGATCGCGCCCCAGAACGCCATCGTCCACTGAGGCGGTTTCAGGGCGGGCCACTTTACGGGGACCTTCAGCGGTTCGGCTGGAACCGGCTCGAAGAACTTCCAGACCCGTCCCTCCCTGTCCTTGTCCATACGCCCCGTACGGACCATCTCGGCGTCGTGCGCGGTGAGCCTGTCTTGGATGGCGCCATTGAGGATGAGGTCGAGATGGCGCCGGATCTCGTCGATATGTACGGGATCCAGCCGCTCGAACCCGCTGAAGAAGGTGTCGAGACGCTCGGGAGACAGGGTTCCGCTCTCCTCCTGCGTCTCCAGGCAGTCAATGAGATCGATGAGGACGGCGAGGGCGCTGTTCCACTGGTCGCGTGGTCCTCCCTGCGCGAGTTCCCGGGCCTGCCCGATCTGCTCGAACTTTTCCTTGTCGAGCAACTCGAAGGAACGTCGGGGCGGCCTGATCCTTGTCCGAATGGGCGATCACGACGGTCGTGTCCAGGTCCACCGGGATTAGTCCGCCGTCGGCGCCCGGAGCTTCGAGTCCGGCCGGCGCCCAGGCCTGCTCGCGTGCCTGCGCCCGCGCCGTGCGGATCGCCCGCAACGCGGCCGGCCCGGCCTCGGCCAAGGTCTTCACCAGCCGCGACACCGTCGGGTCTGAGGCCACCGGCCCGAACAACTCCGGCGAGGACCGCGGGAGGGCCATGTCGGCCAGGCAGTCTCCGCCCGGCGCCAGCGTCACCGCCAGATCCGTCACGATCTTGCCTGGATCGTGCACCGCCCGCCACCGCGCCAGCGCCCGCGACAAGTCCTGGTCCAGGCCCGTCACCCGTAGCGTCTCGAGCAGCAGCAGGCCACCCGCCTGGGAGACGATCCCCGCACCGTCCCCGGACACCACGATCTTGGCCTTGCGGCCGGTAGTCTTCACTTGGAAAGTGCTCCAGAACTCGGCGCGGACAGGACCTTCAGCAAGCCCTATCCTCCCAGTTCAGGGGCACTTTTCTCATGTCAACGACCAACCGGCACCAACCCGCCATGAAAGCGGGAGGCTAAGCCGCCGATGCTCGGGAGCCGGCTCGCCTGTCCGCACCAGGCCGCCCGCCGCATCGTCGTTCCGCGCGGGCATGGGCCAGCCGGATCGTAGGATCGCCTCATGAGCGGTGACGGCGAGGCGCCCCAGGGCGGCAATCGCTTCGACGGCGAGGCCCAACATGTGATCCAGGTGGGCGGCCTGCACGGCGACCTCACGGTGGGCGCGGGCGCGGGCTGCCGGATCGGCGCCCCGTGCGGCGTGCCTGCGGTGGGCCTGTGCGGTGCGTGCGAGCGTCCGATGTGCCGATCGCATCAGGCCGTCGAGAGGAACGGGCCGTCGTTCGCCCTGTGCTCGAAGTGCCAGGAAGACCAGAAGCAGGCCCTCGAGGTGAGCCGCTGCGACCGGCGGGAACGGATCGCACGGGCCAGGCAGAGGGTCGTCGATGTCGCCCGCCACCTGGACGCGCTCGACGCCCCGAACGAGAAGTACTTCCACGCCATGCGCAGGCGCAACAACCTCCTGGACCGGTTCCTGGAGCGCCAGGGCATCTTCCGCACGGTCGACGTCGATCATCCCGCCGGGCATGGATACGGCTGGTTCGTCGGCGAGCACGAGTGGCGGGTCACGCTGACCGGTTCCGACGGCGAACGGCATTCGAGGCAAGTGAGGTGTCGCACCTTCGTCACCGGAAGCGGGATGCTGGCCCCTCAGGACGCGGTGTCCTCCGACTCCTACCCCGTCGTCGGCTATGACTCGGCGCCGCTCGTTGGATCGTGGGACGCGGCGCTCGACGACGCCCTGGCGTTCTGGGAGGACGTGGCATCCCGCATGAACGCGATCCTCGCCCGTATCCCCACTCGCCAGACCTGACCGGCGCAGGCCTGCCGATGCCCGATGACGATCTGTACTGACGGCATCGCGAATCGATGTGTCGCGAATTCCTCATCTGGCTGAAGGCTTAGCCACACGTACTGGGAGACCGGAAGAAACCGTGGGAAGGCCACAGGCTGCGAGCTTGATCGACAGATCTTCTCGTGCCGCGCCGTGGTGAACAGCTCCTGCACAAGGTGGTTGCCCCTCTTACAGGACTCTTATTGCTGGGACGACTTGTGGTATCGGGCAACGAACACGCCGACGATCCCCGCAGCACCACCGAGCACGCCTACGGCCTGGGTAGCCGCGCCGTGGTCCACGAAGTAGCGGGCTAGGAAGACGAAGGCAACGACAGCGCTGATGGCGCAGAGAAGCCCAACAGCCCTGAACACGACGTCGATCCAGTCCAAGATGCGCTCATGCCGGTTCTGGAGCCGCCTGTCATGCTCTTGCTGCTCGATCGAGGCCATGATGCGTGCGAAGGTTCCCGGCGCGAGACGCTCCCACGCCTCGACCACGTCAGCAGGCGGGAGCTCGGCCCAGCGCCACTCGGTTGCGGGGACGGCAGAGGGCGTTAGGGCCGCGGGGGTATGGTCTTCGGCGGTCATCGCGCGTCTCCGCTCGCGGGTCGGTTCTCGGGTGACCCTAGTTCGGCGTAAGCCTGGCCAATTCGATGAACGACGGGTTCGCCGTAAGTGCGGGTCCGCTGTCTCCGGCTCTTCAGTGAGGTTTTGCCAGTGACTTTCAGTTGATCCGGCGGTACTCGAAGAGTGTGAGGACATGCGCGGCGCGGACGAGGTCGCTGATTCTGCTGGGGCTGAGGGTGGTGTGTTTGAGTGCGGTCCAGCGTTCGGTGAGTAGGGCGAAGCCGCGTTCGACGCGGCATCGCAGGAAGCGCTGCAGGCGGTTGTGGCAGCGGTTGTCGATGGACAGGACGTTGCCGCGGGTGGGGTTCTTGAAGGGGACGATGATGCCGTGACCTGCGCCTTGGTAGCCGGGGTCGGCCAGGACGGGCATCGTCTTGGCGTAGGGGTACAGGGTCGGCAGGACCAGTGCGCGGGCCACTTCGATGTCGACGGCTCCTCCGGGCAGGACGCCGCTGAACCAGATGGGGAAGCCGTCGGGTTCGGACGGCATCTGGACCTGGCCGCCGAAGCCGGCGGTCTTTCCAGAGAATCAGGCGTCGATCGTTTCGCCCTTCACGCTCACAAGTCTTGTGGCGGCATCGGTCGGTCGCGAAGATCTTGCCGTCCATCTCCAGGTGCGCCGGCCCGTCGGCGACCGCCTTCTCCAGTACTTGGTGCAGGTTGGGGGCGCGGTCGGCCAGGACGTCGACGGCCTCGTGCAGGTACCGGTAGGCGGTCGATTGCGACAGCCCGAAGGCGGTGCCGTGCCGGGTGATGTTCGGCTTGTCCCGGAACCACGCGATCGTGAACAGGGCCTGCTTCCAGCAGGTCAGGGTCCGTGTGCCCTTCCTGGTCCCGCGTGCCCGGCGTTCGGTGCGCAGCAGGCCGGCGACGAAGCGGATCAGTTCGCGTGGGACGTCGAACATGGCAGGATAGGTGACCAACGTGGCGCCTTTCGGTGGCAGGCGAGAACTTGTGGTGAGACCTCTTCCACCGGGGGCGCCACGCTTGTTTCGGGGCATGTCGCTGCGTCCGCGAGTCTGCCCGATCCCGCCTGTTACGGCCTGTTAATCCCTGGCGCCCGAATCAAACCCGTTGGGAAAACGTCAGTGGCTGATCTGGGCGCGCATCTGGCCATGGCGCCGCCATCTCGACCAGTGCAGGATGTGTTCAACGGCATGGCTGATCGGTGCGGTGACGCGGTTGAACAGACGACGTGTCTCGTTGAGGCTCAATGGAATCAAATTGGACTGTTCCACTTCGTCTGTCCCCTTTTATGTGCAGTGTCACGGACGATGACGAGGAAGGCGGCAGCGGCCACGGACAGGGTGATGTGCCGATACCAGACCCGGTATCCACGGACCTGGCAGCGATCCAGAACGGTCTCGTTCTTGGTGACTTGAAAGCACTCCTCGATCGCCCATCTGCCACCCGCCACCCGCACCAATTCCTCAGCCGGGGTGTCGGCTGGGCCGAAGCAAATGCAGTAGGCCAGATCGGAGGGGTCAGCGATGCCGCGCCGGGCCGGCAGCCAACGCCCCCACCCCGGGCGCCGCAGCGGCCGGATCTCGGTCGCCGCCCAGTCCGACACGCGAGGCCCCCGCGCCCCATCACCACAGCTCAGGCGCCGCCACGCCGCCGCGGGCAGGTCAGCGATAACCCGGTGGACGCGCGGCCCGGTCAGATCCATCGCCACCACCGCCGCTGATTTCGGCACCGCCACGACGTGCGGGATATCGCGGGCCTCCAGCCACAGCCGGAACTTGGTGTCCTGCGCATACGCCTCATCGGCAGTCACCTGGCCACACACGACACCAGCACCGACAGCACGCTCGATCATCTGCTGTGCCAGCGCAGGCTTGGCCGCGAACACCACCTCATCGCCCATCCCGGCCGCCCGGCAACGTTCCCGGTCACCGGTCCACCCCCCGGGCAGATACAGTTCACGATCGATCAACGCACGCCCAACCGGCGAGGCGTAAGCCAGGAACACTCCAATCCGGGAATTCTCGATCCGTCCTGCGGTACCGGAGTACCGACGGGCGACACCCGCCGACTTCGTCCCCTTCTTCAGGAAACCGGCCTCGTCCACGACCAGCACACCTTGGCGTACATCACCCAGGCATTCGACCACCACGTCACGGACATCGTCGCGCAGACCATCGGTGTCCCACGGGTAGAAGTCCAGCAGCCGCTGCATGCCCTCCGGACCGGCATCTCCCGCCGCCTCCGCAAGCGTCCACCCATTCTTCCGCCCGACCTCACCCAACAGTCCACGCACGTAGGAGACCATGCGGCGGCGCGACTCCACCCGCGGGAACCGGCCGGCCAACCGGCCCACGAACGCCTCGAACCCGGCCGACCACCCCAGCGCCACATCCATCATCACACCAAGGCCAACGATCAATCAGGCACGAGTGTTACAACCTGTCGTTGTCGTACTAAGAGTCACCTACGGGGCAGGCCGTTGAAAGCCACACCCGGCACCCTGGGAAGCTCCGACCCTACGATGGCCAGATCTCACCCGCGATCAAGGTAAGGGCCGTTGACAGCAGGTATTAGAAGAGCCGCGGCCGGAAGGTAGCGGTCGTGTTCGACGATCCTCCAAACCCGAGCCCAGGAGCGGGACGATCGTGCTCCAGGACATCCCAGAAGTAGCGGTATCGCATCGCCCCGCCGCCGGCCGAGCCCTGGACCAGTCGTGATCGTTTCCGGGTAGGGTCGGGGCATGCTTTGACGCCTGCCCGGTACTCGGGCGCCTCCGCGATCTCCTTCGTTCATCGCACCTGATTTCGAGCTGACGAAGGAGATTCTTTCCGTGACCAGGTCGATCTATATCGACGTTCCGGATGTGTTCGCCGCGTCTTATGGCGCGCACGGCGCCGAGGCGCGGGCGTGGATCGCCGAGCTGCCCCGGCTGGGTGGTGAGTTCCTGGACCGCTGGGGGCTGCGGCTTGATGGCCCGCCCGCATATGGCATGGCGTCGCTGGTCTTGCCCGTGCTTCGGTCCGACGGAACTCCCGCCGTGCTGAAGCTTCAGCAGTTGTGGGAGGAGACGGTCGGCGCCGCGGCCGGCCTGCGGGCGTGGAACGGCAACGGGATCGTGCGCCTGCTCGACCATGACGAGAACAGCGCCACGCAGTTGCTGGAGCGGCTGGATGCGGCCCGGCCCCTGTCCGCGATCGCCGACGACACCAGGGCCATCCAGATCCTGGCCGATCTGATGGCACGGCTGACCTCAGTGCCTGCCCCAGCGGGTCTGCGGCGGCTATCCGACATCGCCGCCGCCCTGCTCGACCAAGTCCCGCGGGCGGCGCCGGCACTGCGTGACCCTGCCGAACAGCTGCCCCTCAAGACGGCACGCTGACGATTCCCCTTAGCGCGATTCCATTGGCAGAGGCATCCATGAGCGGCGAAGAATCACAGGCCACGGCCTGGCGGGAGTTGCTGCCGCAGGTTCCGCGGGAGAGGTTCATTCCGGACGTCGCGGTGATCGGGCCGGTGATGGAGGATCCGGCCTCGTGGATCGACCGGCGCCGCGATCCGGGGGAGCACCAGGACGTACGGGCCGATGAGCGGCTCACGCAGGGACCATCCCCGCGTGCGCGGGGAGCACCCACCCTCGCCGCACTGCCAGGGCTTGGTGACGGGACCATCCCCGCGTGCGCGGGGAGCACCCGACGTCGAGTTCACCGCGCGCCGTGAGGTTGGGACCATCCCCGCGTGCGCGGGGAGCACGCCTTGAGCGCCCGCTGGGCGGGCAGGGACGCGGACCATCCCCGCGTGCGCGGGGAGCACCGCGACCGCTTCGGCCTCTGCGGCGCGACCGAGGGACCATCCCCGCGTGCGCGGGGAGCACGTGGACCCGTCCGCGGCGTCGTTCGTGACGCAGGGACCATCCCCGCGTGCGCGGGGAGCACTCGGTCCAGTCGACATATCCGGTCGCGTATCCGGGACCATCCCCGCGTGCGCGGGGAGCACAGCGATACCCACGTGATCCCACCCGAGGGGACGGGACCATCCCCGCGTGCGCGGGGAGCACCGCCCTGCGGGTAGGGGCGCTGGCAGCCGAGGGGACCATCCCCGCGTGCGCGGGGAGCACGGTTTCGAGGTCGCGTGGCTGTTCCCGCTGCTGGGACCATCCCCGCGTGCGCGGGGAGCACGGCCAGATCTCCGGGGTGAGCATTTTCCACGCGGGACCATCCCCGCGTGCGCGGGGAGCACAGCGCTTCGTCCCGGGTCACCAGGAGTCGACCGGGACCATCCCCGCGTGCGCGGGGAGCACAGATCGATGGCGGGGGGCGGGAGGATCACCGCGGGACCATCCCCGCGTGCGCGGGGAGCACTCTGACTGACCTGCAGGTTTATCGGCGGGGGTCCCTGTTTTTGAGTACTTTGTGAGATTCCGACATTTCGGGCATTAGGTTAGCGTTTGCCGTAGCGGCGGCGTTTGGAGGCTTTGCTCCAGCCGGTTGGTGGGGGTTTGGAGGAGACGGCCGGCCTGGCCTTGGGGCGGCGGATCAGTGTGAGGCCTTCGTGGTCGATGGGATGCCATTTGTGGTCGTGGGTTTCGAAGGTGAAACCCTGCTCGTTGTTGGTGCTGTACGCGAGTAGCGCGCGGCCGGTGTCGGCGTACTGGTGGACTTCGTCCCACAGGGCCTGCCTGATGCGGGCTGATGGGCCACCGATGAAGACGCCGGGGGAGATCTCCATCAGCCAGCGGGTGAGGAAGCCTCGCAGGCCGGCGGGGCAGTTGGTGAGGATGATGATGGTCACCAGTACACGTCTTCGGCGTAGTTGCGGCCGGATGCGATGTTCATGCCGTGGTCGCTTTGCAGGGTGACGTGGTCGGTGTCGTCGCCGGTGGGGTCGTCGGGGGTGTCGTCGGGCAGGAGGAGGCGCTTGATGTCGTGGACGCAGCGCCGGAGCAGGCCGACTTGGTTGACGCGGTCGCGGATGGCTCGGCGGGTGCGGGAGCCGACGTCGTCGGGGCTTTCGGCTGCGACCTCGAAGGCGACGGGAATGGCGATCTCGGTCTTGTACAGGTCGGCGATGTCCAGGACGAAGGCCAGTTCGTGGCCGGAGTGGATGAATCCGAGGCCGGGGGAGCAGCCGAGTGCGGCGACGGTGGTCTGGGCGATGCCGTACATGCACTGGGCGGCGGCGGTGACGGCCTGGTTGGCGGTGTCGCCGGAGTCGAAGTCGCCGGGGACGTACCGGCGGCCGTTCCAGGTCAGGCCGACGCGGGCGGCCTCGTACTTGTAGCGCTCTTTGACGCGCCGTCCTTCGCGGCCGAGGAGTTCGTGGCGGGTGAGGCCGGAGGGGTCTTCGCCAGGGAACCGCATCCGGTACATGGCGCGTGCGACGTCCAGGCGGGTGCGGCGGTTGGCCCACGCGGTGGCCTGGGCTTCGACCAGGGCGGAGGAGCGGTTGAGGGACCGGCCCCCGGAGTAGAAGCGGACGCCCTGTTCGCCGACCCAGACGACTCCGGCGCCGCTGTCGCCCAGAACGCTCATGGCCTGGTGGGTGACGCGGGTGCCGGGCCCGAGCAGGAGGGTGCCGATGGTGGCCGACGGGATGTGGGTGACGCCGTCGGCGTCTTCGGCGGTGATGGCGTTGTCCTCGCGGTGCAGGGTGCAGCGTTCGAGGTAGATGAACGAGAGCCGGTCGCCCATCCGGGTGAGCTGGTGGGGTGAGGACGCGCCGCGCTTGCTGACGGTGGACATGGGGTCACGCCGGGGCGAGGGTCATCAGGCCGCAGCCGTAGGCTTTGGCGCGCCCGAGCCCCTGGGTCAGGGTGAGGCGGAACGCGTCGGGGTCGGTGATCTCCAGCCGTCCGTCGAACGTCACGGCGACCAGCGTGACCTGCCCGCCGTTGCCTCTCTTGGCGAAACGGAATTGGCGGCGGCCGTGGATCAGCAGGTCGTGGGTGTCATGGCCGGGGACCAGTTGCTTCTCGGTGGATTTTTCGGCCACTTTGAATCCCGCCTTTTCCTCTTGTTTCAGCAGCCAGTTCAGCTGGCGGGAGGGAGTGAGGTGCGCGGTTACCTTGGTGGGCTCACTGTCCCGGCGGCGGATGCTGTGGACGGGGTTGGCGGTGAGCCTGAAGCCCCAGGTGTCCCCCTTGGTCAGGCGCTTGAGGAAGGGCGCGTAGTCGAAGGTCTCCCAGCGGGCCGTGGTGGGCCAGCCGGCCTGCTCGACCAGGTGGGTGAGGTCGGGCCGCATCGGGCTGACGATGCACAGATGGGTGTCGGCGGCGCCGTCCCGGTCGAGCCGCCACAGGACGCGGGGGCCGTCGCCGGGGGAGGGGGCCTCGGCGAACGAGGTCATGACGGCCGCGTGCATGGTCTGGGGCGAGGCGAGCAACTTGCGGGCGCCGACGCGTCCTGTGTTGATGCGGAAGCGCGTCAGGTACATGTCACTCGCTCCTCAGGACGATCGTCGGGTCGTGCGCGGCCGCACGCGGGTTCGGGACTGTGGCGGGGAAGCTGCGGACGCCGCGGAGCGCGTACCGGCGGTGTGCGGGGTCGAAGCTGAGCGGCTGGTCGCGCAGCGTGTCCACGCGCATGTTCTGGCCGTTCGCCTCGACGAGGACTTGGAGTTCCACCTGCTTTTCGTGGCGGCGGCGCCACTGGTGCCAGTCCGAGGCCTGCCACTGTTCGGTCGTCAACGCCGTTTCGAGGTCGAGGCCGTCGCGCTGTCGCAGGTCGATCGGCTGCGAGGGGGGGGCATGACCGGCGTCCCAGGTAGGGCAGGAAGCCGGGCCTTTTCAGGGCCTGGTGCAGTTCGGACAGCTGGTCGTGAGGTCCCTCGACGGCCGCCACGAAGACGGCGTCGGCCAGGTAGAACCGCTCGGACACCGGCAGGGCGCCGCCGGTGTCCATGTCGTGCGCGGTCTGGAAGTCCCGCAGAGGCGTGCCGCGCTGGTCGACGCGGACACCGAAGCGCAGCGCGGCCAGGTCGGACGGGTCGGCCGTGCGGGGGCGGCCGAGCGCCGCGGCGAGCAGTCCGATCACGCCGCTCTTGGTGGGGGCCGCCTCGGTGGTCCGCCTGGCGAAACGCGCCGCCGACCCCCATGACTGGAGCGGGCCCGCGAGCCGCAGGAGCAGGACGCTCATGCCGCGCCTTTCTGCCGCCGCTCGACCTCCGCGCCGACCGCCGACACCAGTTCCCGCAGCGGCAGTTCGGTGCCGAGCGAGGCCAGCGGCTCGGTGTCGTCGCCGGCGCGCGTCACCCACGTGAGCGTGTCGTCGTCCGCGCCGAAGGCCGTCTCGATCGCGGGGATCTGCTTGGCGAGGCGCTCGCTGGCTTCCCGGACGTATCCGCCGGCGTCCTGGTCGGCCCTGCAGGGCCGCTCGAACGCGCCGACGAAGTTGACCGGGCGCGACGAGCGCACCTTCACCACCACCGCGTCGGGCAGGGTGTGGTGCCCGAAGGTGTTGATCTTCCCGGTGGGCAGGGACTCGGCGAACCCGTGCACGAACGCCTCCACCGCCCGGCGGACGGGCGCGTCGGCGGACTCGTCCTCGCGCAGGCCCTTCCCCAGGTTCTTGCGGAGCAGGTCGACGTCGAGGGCGGCGTAGCGGTAGAGGGTCGCGGAGTTGAACTCCACGGTCCCGATCATGCCCGCGCCCGCGTCGTCGTCCTCGCGTTCCTTGTGGTCGTCGACGGCGGTGTAGTAGTCGGACTCGACGTCGGCGCGGTGGACGCTGATGGCGTGGGCGACCTGCGCGGCGGCGTCGACGTTGATGTCGGAGGCGTCGGCGACCATCCGGCCGAACAGGGCGATGTCGATCGAGTGGCGGCTGTTGGCGTGCTGTTTGGCCGCGGCCTTGTTCTCCTTGTTCTTGAAGAACGTCTTGATGTCGTCGCGTCCCTGGACCGCCAGTTCGGCCAGGGCGTCCAGCTGGCGGGTGCTGAGGAAGATCAGGTACTTGCCCTCGGGCGCCGGCTCGGGGCACTCGTCCTTGGTGTTGCGCTTGGGCGGCTCCATCTTGGCGCCGGTCGCCGCCGTGACCGTCTCGGCGGCCAGCGCCCAGGCGTCGGTTTCGGAGATGGAGACGTCCAGTTCGCGGATCCGCTTGCCGAGCAGTTCGGCCAGACGGCGGGTGCGGACGCCCAGGTCCCTGGGGTCCAGGATGTTCTGGAACGTCCGGCGCGTGGCGCGTTTCCACGCCTGGCTGGACACCCGGGCCCGGCGGACACCGCCGTAGACGGCGGACTTGGGGGTGCCGGTGTCGTCCCGGTTGAGGTTGCTCGGCGGGACGGTCTGCAGGATGTGCAGTTCGACGATGGTCCGAGTCGTCATGCGGTGTCCTTGTCGGTGGGGGCGCCGTCGCCGGCGTCGGCCTTGTAGGTGTGGAAGCTGCGTCCCCAGTCACGGCGGATCTGGTTCAGTCCGTCGGGGGTCTGGGCCTTGTAGAGCTGGCGGGCGAGGCGGCCGTAGTCGAGCGGGATGCCCTTTCCGCGCAGCAGCGAGATGACCTCGCGGAGCCGGTAGGCCAGGATTTCGGGGGTCGCGGCGGTGCCGACCCGGACGAACCGCCGGCGGATCGTCTCGTCGACCCTGTCCTGCTTGGCCATCAGCTGCCGGACGGCCTGGCCCAGGTCCACGCCCGTCTTGTGCATCGGGCCGCCCTGTGACTGCTGGTGGAGGGCGTACAGGGTGACGGCCAGGAAATAGGCCGCCTCGGCGCGGGTCGCCTGAGTCTCGCCGGCGAACAGGTTCTCCTCGGCGAACAGCCGCTCGACGCCCGTGGAGCCCCACAGTTCGGGGACGTCCTCGGGCAGCTTGCCCGCCCCCCGGCGGAGCTGGGCGAGTGCCCCGACGGCGGCGGGGCGGTCGGCGAGGAAGCCCCGCTGCAATTCGGTGATGAAGCGGCCGGCCGCGCTCTCCACAAGGTCGGCGGGCCGGTTGAGGGCAGGGGTCGCCGAGGTCATGCCTGGGCCTCCGTTGTCGGATCGTCGGGTCGGCGTGCGCCGGGCAGGGCCTTGGCGAGCCGCGCGGCGAAGATCTGGTCGGCGCGTGTGGAGCTGAGCCAGACCTCACGCCCGCCCTTGGTCGTCACCACCCGGCCTTGCCAGGCGGTCTCACCGGCGGCGTTCACCAGTTCCTCCCCGAGGTTGCGGATCTTGTCGCGGGCGGTCCTCTGCCAGGCGGCTCGGGCGAGGCGGGGGTCATCTTCCGGTTTCAGTGCGGCGAGCCAGTCGCGGAAGGGGCCGTCGAGGGTGCCGAATCCGAGGTCGCGGGCGGCATCCTTGCGCGGGTCGGCCGCGTCGCCGGCCGCCCTGGCGAGGTCGGCGGCGAGGTCGCCGAGGATGCCGACGGCGTTCTCGGCGTCGGAGACGGCGTCGATCACCTCGACCCCGAGTTCGGAGTCCTGTTCGTGCAGGAGCGCGACCGGCATCGCCACCTCGTCGTCGATCACCTCGTCGATGATCGACTGCTGTGTCCCGTACACCGCGCCGATCAGCCGGGCACGCAGCAGGCGGCTCTGCGGCAGTGGGCCTTCGATGGTCAGGCGGGCCAGCCAGTCCAGGATCCGGGGCCGCACGATCGCGGCCGCCTCCTGGCGCTGCTCGGCCCCCTCGGCCTTCCCGGCGATCAGCGCGCCCAGCCCGCGCCAGGCGCTGCGGGCCGGATCGTGCACGCGCGGCAGGTAGACCTGCGCCTCCTTCAGTTTCTTCTCCTGGGCGGGGCTGCGCCGCCAGGCCGTCATGGGCTCGTAGGCGTGCAGGTTGCGCGGTGCGAGGGGGTCGCCGTAGGCCAGGACGACGCCGAACACGCCCTCGCCGTCGAAGTGCAGTCGGACCCGCCGGGACGGCCAGGTGTACAGGTCCCGCGGCCCGTAGGGGCGGCGGGCGGCCTCCACCTCGTCCATCGGCCGGGCCGTGGGAACCTCACGCGTCCAGGCGGGCCGGTCGTTCTTCGGGTCGGCCCGCAATGTTTCGGTGTCGAAGGCGATGAGGTTGAGCAGGAGCGTTTCGTGCAGGTCGTCGGCGGCGGCGAGCACGCCGCCGAGATTGCCCGCCCACGCCACGCCCTGCGGGTACCCTCTGCCGCCCTTGGCCCGGGGGTCTCCGACGGCCCCCGTCTTGATGCCCGAGGTGTCGAAGGTCTGCGCGTGCACCAGCCACCGCGCGGCCTCGGCGAAGCCGAGCCGCTCCACGCCGCGTGCGCGCATCGTGAAGTACGGGGCCCCGTTGGGGACGTCGGCGACGATCTTGTCGAGGGGGGAGACTTCGTGCTTCGCCGTGTGCAGCGACGGCGTTTGCAGGAACGGTGTCCGCGGATGGAGCAGGTCGAAACGCTCGCGGTATTCGTCCAGGTATTCGGTGATCTGTTCGAGGGGAAGGCCGCTGTTCCACAGTTCTTCCCAGGCGTCCAGGTCCTGGGGGCCGTCGATCGCGTCGTGCAGGATCGCCAGCAGCAGCCGTATCAGCGCGAACTCCTGCGTGGGCAGGTCACCGACAATACGGCGCAGCGTGCGGGCCTGGGCGAAGACTTCACGCAGCGATAGGACATCGCTGGTCCCGTCGGTGCGCAGCACCGGCAGCCAGGGTTGGTCCGTCAGGTCGAAAGATGAGGGCTCATTCGACACGGGTGACCTCCAGACCGTCGTCCTTGCTGTAACTCAGGTCGTAACCTGCCAGCCGGGTACGACAGTTCTCGTCCAGAAACAAGATCAATTCTCCGGCGAGCCAGGAACTGTCCCGGGACTGCCAGTCGGAAATGACCTCTTTTTCCAGTTCTGTAATGGTTTGCTCGGCGGTCTGGGGGAGGGAGAACTGGAAGGGAAGCCGCAATCCGCAGGCCGCCACGATGCGGCCCAGCCGCGGTTCGGGGACGGCCTCGGTGGGCAGGGTGAGCCCTCCCTGGCCCCGGTCCAGCCACGGAACCGTGCGGACCGTGCCATCGGCCAGGCGCTGCACGACCAGCACTTCCAGCGACTCTTCGCCGTCGCGGACCTGCGCGCGTCCGGCCGGGGCGTCGTCGGTGTCGCCCACTCCCGCATCGATCCAGCCGATCAGCGCGTTCCCGTCCCTGCCGACGGCCGCCAGCTGGAAACCCTCGGCCTTCTTGCGCTGCTTCTCTATGTGCACCCGGTGCTTGCCGTGGGCGGCGTCCAACTCCTGCTGCCACGACCGGGGGCCTACCGGTGCCGTCCCGTAGGCGCTCTGGACCAGCGGACTGATGTCCTCGGGCAGACGCACCGTCCGCTCCGCCGGCGTCGTCCCGGTGAGATGCGGCCACAGCACCGCGGCCGACCGCAGCAACGCGTGCCGCCGGTACACCCGCTGGGAGCCCTTCACCGGTTCCACCGGGGTGGCGCTCCAGTCCGCGCCGGTCACCAGGCACCGGGCCCGCCGCAACCGCTCGGGGCGGTCGCTCTGCCCCTCGCCGCGCTCGTGGCGGTGCAGCCGCCCCATCCGCTGCAAAAGCAGGTCGATCGGGCACAGGTCCGACACCAGCAGATCGAAGTCGATGTCCAAGGACTGCTCGGCCACCTGACTGGCCACCACCACGCGGGGGCCGGCGGGACGGGCGTTTCCTTCACCGGGTGGGCCGAAGTCCTTCACCAGTTCGGCGTCCTTGCGCATCCGGTCCAGGTCGAGGAACTGGGCGTGCGCGACGGTGACGTTGCCGTCCCCGAGCCGACCGCGCAGGAAGTCCGCGGTGGCCAGGACGCGGTCCACCATGTTGCGCACCACCAGCGCGCATCCGCCCGCGGCCAGTTCCTGGGCCAGGCGGTCGGCCAGGACCTCCAGGTCATCGTCGAGCCGCTCCACCTCCACATCGGTGCGCCGACCGGACGCGGCGACCTCGTGCACGGCCCTCGTCCCGTCCCGCCCGGCGACCGTGATCAGCGGATAGCCGGCCGCCCGCTCGACGGCTTCCGCGCCCTCGGCGGCGGTGTACGCCTCCACCAGTTCGCGGCGACGGCCCGCGGGAAGGGTCGCCGACAAGACCACCACCGGCACCCCGTACGCACCGAGCCAGGACAACACCAGATCCAGATAGGAGCTCATGTAGGCGTCGTAGGCATGGGCCTCGTCGATGACCACGACCTTCCCTGCCAGCGCCAGATGCCGCAACGCCAGGTGCCGGCTCTTGAGGCCCATGAACAGCAGCTGGTCGATGGTGCCGACACCGAACGACGCCAGCATCCCCTTCTTGCGGCCACGCAGCCACTGGTGGGCGACCAGCTCGGCCACCGCGGCGTCCGGGGCCTCCTCGTCCGGCTGGACACCGCGCACCGACCGAGGATCGGCCCAGGTGAGCGCCCGGAAATCCTCGTTCAACGCCGCTTTGGAATGAGCAAGCTGAACCGATCGGGCACCCGCGTCCGACCGCATGTCCGGCAGACGCTTCAGCCAGCGCAGCACCCGGGAGAACATCGCATTGCTCGTCGCCATCGTCGGCAACGCGACGAACACCCCGCCGGCCCCCGACCGGCTCGCGTAGATCTCAGCGACCGCGAGCCCGGCCTCGGTCTTCCCCTCGCCCATCGGCCCCTCGATGATCATCAGACCGGGCGGCATGTCACGGGCGGCCAGCACCGCACGCTCCTGCAACGGCCGGACCCGTGCGCCGGGAGGCAGATCGAAGCGGGACGCGAACAGGCTCGCGACATCGGATCCCGGGTCGACGGCCCGCCAGGGCGGCGGAAGCGCCAGCCCCCGCCACGCCGCTTCGACCCGTTCGCGATCACTTCTCTCCCGCGCGTCCAGCGAGTAGGGGAACAAGTCGGCGTTGCTGGCGATCCAGTCGGCGACGATCACCACACCCGTCAACACCGCCTGCGCGGGCTGGGGAAGCTTCACCTGGCGCCACTCCGACAGCCGGCCCGCCACGTCGCAGACCTCGGCGCACGCGTCCAATAACTCCCACTGCACGCCGCGCCACGCCTCCGCACTCCCCGGAGAACGCAGCAGCCGCGGGCGCGCAACCAGCGCCTGAATGTCGTTCATCGTCGGCGGAACCCCGTGATGACCGCCCGCCACCACCGCCCACTGCCACGCCGGCCGCTTCGACCAGCCATACCGCTCCACAAGCCACTCGTGAAGCAGAAGCATCCCCGCAAGCCCGTGAGGAGCGAGCCGACGATCATCCATCTGGCGCTGCAACGGCATTTCCAGGCCCTCACGCCGCATCCTGGCGGCAAGCCCTTCGACCTGGCACGCGAACGCCGGCGTCGCCTTCCCGATGTCATGCGTGGCCGCCGACCACACCACCAGCCGCCGCGCGTCGTCCGCACCCCCGGGCAGGGCCGCACCGATCACATTCCGCACCCGAGCCGGAAGCCACTCGTCCCACAGCAGTCCCGCGACCGCGCCGCTATCCGAGAGGTGGCGCCATAACGGAAGCCAATCGTCACTATCGCGATCGTGCTTCGCCCATACCTGACGCGCAGCCGGAGACAACCCACCCCCGAGCCGCGCCAACCCCGCCGCAGCTTCCAGCACACCGGTATCCAATCCGCCCACCCCAAGATCACGAGCCTTATCGACGGATCAGACCAGAACCGGACAACCCGCTACCGGGCACGTCCAACCGCACTAAGAACGACGGTGACCGCCCTATCCCCGCATGCGCGGGGAGCAGCGGCCACCGCCGGAGGGAGGGTATCGCCACCCCGAGGGACCAAGCACCGTCACCTCGCGGCCGAGTCATCCTCCTGATTCTCCGCCCCCTTCGCCGGCGAAGGGCGCTCGAACACCGACATGGCTCAGAGCATCGAAGCACCGCCAGCGGCGCCTCCGGCCAACAACGACTGAGGCGGATTCGTCTGCGCCCAGTACGTCAGAGCCACCGTAGCTGCGGCGGCGACCGCCGCGATGAGCAAGATGAGGAGCGTGTACAGATCAAGGGAGGACTGAGGGGTGTCCACCAGTCCCACCTCCTTTCATCACTTCAGCTCGAACCCCTCAATGCGTTAGGACCTACAGACGGCACAAGAGTCTTGTCCCGCGATTCCAGAACATGCAGTACTGGAGTCGTGTCGCAGAGGTAATCTTCCGACCAGAACCAACCGATCGCCGAGTCCGAAAATGTCCGAATTCTCAGAAGTGCTCGAAAACGGGGCTCTCCCCGAACAAACCCGCAGGTCAGCCAGAGTGCTCCCCGCGCACGCGGGGATGGTCCCACCTGCAGCCACTTCGTGTCGTCGGGCACGACGTGCTCCCCGCGCACGCGGGGATGGTCCCCCGACCACGATGGAGCGTTTCGCTGCGCTGTAGTGCTCCCCGCGCACGCGGGGATGGTCCCGACCGGAACTGGGGCCTTGTCCAGCTCGACGTGTGCTCCCCGCGCACGCGGGGATGGTCCCGGGCGGCATCTGCCAGTGTGTAGAGCTGGGCGGTGCTCCCCGCGCACGCGGGGATGGTCCCCCCAGCCATGATGGGAAAAACCCACGCCTTAAGTGCTCCCCGCGCACGCGGGGATGGTCCCGATTCCTCTGACGGTGCGAAGGTCATGCAGGCGTGCTCCCCGCGCACGCGGGGATGGTCCCTTGTGCACGGCCTTCTTCCAGCCCGAGTAGGAGTGCTCCCCGCCACGCGGGGATGGTCCTCGGGCGAGGGGCCACCGGATGCCCGCGAGCGAGTGCTCCCCGCGCACGCGGGGATGGTCCCTTGCGAGAACTGCTGTTCTCGGGGGTCAGTGGGTGCTCCCCGCGCACGCGGGGATGGTCCCGACGTCCGCGCAGAGGACCGCATCCGCGGCGGGTGCTCCTCGCGCATGCGGGGATGGTCTCTGAGATGCCGGGTCAGAAGGCGACTGTGGGGGGTGGTGGCTCCTCGGGGCGGGGCGGGACGCGTTCGATGGCGAGTTCCGCGGGGTAGCGGCGCCCGCTGCGGATGATCTCCAGGGTGGGGTGGATGCGGGCGCGGTCGCCGACCGAGAACGGACGGGTGCCGCCGCGCAGGTCGTGCCGGGTGCCGTCGCGGCGGATCAGGGTGGTGCCGTTGCGGCTCAGGTCCGTGATCGTCAACTGCGGGCCGTCGAGGTCGAAGCGCAGGTGGGCGCGGCTCACGCCGCGCCGGGTGGTGTCGTCCAGGAAGGGGGTCAGGTCCGCGGGGCCGGGGGAGCGGCCGGCCGTGACGGGGGTGCCTTCGGCCACCGGGAAGCGGTGCACCTCCCGGCCGTCCCGCATGATCTTGAGTTGGGCGATCCGCGGCCGCGGGCCGAGATCGGCCATCTCCAGCCCGTGCTGGTCGCATACCAGGCGGCCGCCCCGGACGCGCGGCAGCAGGACGAAGGATCCCTTGGCCGGATCGTGCCGGGGGCAGCGCGGTTCGGGGCAGCTCCAGAACCGGTCCAGTGCCTCGACCCTTTTCGTCAGGCCCTGCTGGACGAGGAGGTCGTTCTCCTCGCTGACCGATATCTGCCATTCATCTTTGGTGTGCAGGGTGACGTGATGAAGGGACACCTCGCCGTGCCGGTCGGTCCGCGGCTCCAGGACGGCGTCGTCGCTTCCGTTGAGCCAGGTGAACTCCCGCCGGTGGCCGGTGAAACGGTCGCGGGTGATGACGGGCAGGCCCGTTTCTTCGGCGATCCGCAACAATGGAAAGTCGGCCTTGTCGGCGGTGAGTATCAGCCCGCTCTCGGCCCAGCTGCGGACCGTCCGCCGCTGCCGGGGCAGTAGAAAAAGATCGTTTCGCGCGAGCAGGCTGTTGTCGGCCACCGCGAGCATGGCGGCCCGCGCGGCGCCGTAGAGGGATGCGAGGGCCTCCCCGACACGCTCGACGCGGATCAGGTCGGCCGGGCCTCGCCCGCCCAGGCGGTCATCGCGGACGATGTTGGACAAATCCAGCAGTGCATCCGCCTCATTTAGGTCAGACGTCAAGAAAGCAGACATATCCCGAAACCTTGTATGGCGCCGCATTCGTGGCTCACAATGTACAGTCCACGCTGCTGGGCAAGGCACGTATATCCGCGGGGGATTTCTGTGACGGCATGGGATCTGCTTGACGACGGCCCGGAACCGGTACCCGAACCTCCGAAGAAGGCCTCCGCGTCCATCTGGGCGTCCCTTGACGAGGACGAGCCGCAGCAGTTCGACGAACCGCCGCCCACCCGTTCCACCTGGCAGTCCCTCGACGATGACGAGGCGGAACCGGCCGCGCCCCCGCCCGCCCCGGAGCTCACCGCCTCCGTGCTCAGCGACGGGGAGGTGCTCTGGGCCCGCGCGGACGGCCAGTCGGTCACGCTCGGGTCCGGGCAGCCCCTGCACGTCCCGGCCGGTGTCCCGGACGGCGTCAGCGGCTGGCGCCGGGTCCGCATCCTCGACGCCGCCACCCTCCGCGCGGAGGTGCTCGTCTTCCCCGTCGAGCAGCCGGCGGCAGGCGTCGCCGACGAGCCGGTGGTGCTGTTCGCGGCCGAGCGGGCGCCGTCCCCGCCGCGGCGCCCGCCGGGCTTCCCGGCCGGTGAGGGCGGCGACCTGACGGCGGCCTTCGAGGCCCGGGTGCGGCGCGCCGAGCAGGACCACCGCAACGCCGCCGCGGCCGCCCGCGAGGACTACCGCCGCCGCGGCGACCAGCTCGAACGGCGACTACGCGAGGAGCACGACCGCGAGGTGCACGCGGCCGAGCAGCGCGCGGAGGCCCGCTACCACGAGGCGGTGCGGCGGCTCCGGCAGGAGGCCGAGCAGCAGGTGCGACACGCCCAGCAGGTCGCCGCGCAGAACCACGACCTGCGGCGCGGCGCCGAGCAGCGGCTGCGGGACGCCACCGCCGAGCTGGACAAGATCCGCGGCGAGCGCGGGCTGGGCCTGGCCGCGGCCGCGGCCGGGTGGGGCATCGCGCTCATCCTGCTGGTCATCGCGTTCGCGAGCTGATGGCGCCCGTCCCGATCCCGCGGGCCGATGCCCCCTCCCGATCAGGAGTCGATGTGGAACCCGAGGTAACGGTCACCTGGCCGGAGGAGACCCTGCCCGAGCTGGGCTCCCCCGAAGGGTTGCCGGCCGACCGGCTGATGGACGAGCTGGGCGGGCTGTGGCCGCTGCTCGGCCCGCACGTCCGGCGCACCGGCCACGGCTGCCTGTGGCCGGGCTCGCTGCGCTGGGACGAGGCGTGCGGCTGGCAGATTCTCAGCATCCCGCCGTACGGCGCGAGCACCCAGCCCGTCCCCGAGACGCCCGGCGCGCGGGAACGGGACGCCTGGGCCGTCGCCTCCGATCTGCTGACGGTCGCGGCGGGCCGCCCGCCACGTGACGCGGCGGACGCCGAAGCCCTGCTGGATCTGCACGCCGGGATCTTCCCGCACGGCTTGGACGCGGTCGTGCACGCCATCCTGCGGCGCGGCGAACCCGCCCGGGTGCACGGGGCGCTGAAGCCGAGGCCGGGCGGTCCGGTGGCCGTGCGCGCGGCGGCGGAGACCGCGGTGGGCTCCCGCAAGGCCAAGGGCGACCCCCTCTGGGACAACGAGGACGCCTTCACCGTCGTCCGCATGCCCAAGGGCGGCCTCGCCATGGTGGTCTGCGACGGCGTCACCGGCGCGGGCGACGGCTCGGGCGCCCGCGCCGCGCGGGCGGCCAAGAAGGCACTGGAGGACGGCCTGGCCGAGGAGCCCGACCCCCAGATAGCGCTCGGCATCGCGGAACGCGCCGTCCTGCGGGACGCGCCGACCGGCGCCTCCACGGTGCTGATCGTGCGGGCCTTCCCGGACGGACGCCTCGAACTCACCTCCCTGGGCGACAGCTCGGCGTGGCTCGTCCGCCCGCTGAGAAAGGGCGGCCACCTGGCCATGCGGCTGACCCCGGCGCAAACGGCGCTGGCCGAGAAGCTGCTGACCGACCCCGGCGCCGACTCCGACGGGTCGCGCCTCACCCAGCATCTCGGGGGCGAGGCCGACCAGCCCTACCTCGGCACCGTCCGCGCCGTCGCGGGCGACCGGGTCGCTCTGCTCAGCGACGGCGCCGCGGTCGCCGACGGCACCGCGTGGTTCGGCGCCGACCTGGCCGCGCTCGCCACCGACCATCCCCGCCCCGCCGCGCTCGCCGCCGCGCTCGTCGCCCGTGCCGAGCGGCTCGGCGGCCGGGACAACGCCACCGCCGTGATCGCCGAGATCCGCGCACTCGACTGAGAGGGAGCCCGATGCCCGCCGCCGAGATCTCCATCGACCGCGATCCGGTCGGTGCCGGTGAGGAGTTCGCCGTCGCCATCCACACCTCGCCGGTCGCACCCGTCCGGCGGGCGGAGCGCGGCCCCGGCGCCTCGTACGCGATCGTGCTGGACGCCAGCCAGTCGATGGGCTGGCCCGCCGAGAAGTCGGGCGACACCAGCCGCTGGACGCTGGCGCTGAAGGCCATCGGGGAACTGCTGCGCAACCTCCCCGACCGGGACGAAATCCAGGTCGTGGCGTTCAGCGACCGGACCTGGCTGATCGCCGACACGACCACGGTGGCCGAGCTGCGCGACTCCGGCCGGCTGGAGCGCCAGAGCGCGCCCGAGTACGGGGTCACCAACATCGAGGCCGGGCTGCTGCTGGCCTACGACCGGCTGGGCCGGTCCCGGGCGGCCTCCCGCCGGGCCATCCTGTTCAGCGACGGTGAACCGAACCGCGGGGCGACCGCTCCGCAGGCGCTGGCCGCCATCGCGGCGAAGGCCGCGGACCGCGACGTCTACACCGACGCCGTCGGCATGGGCAAGGACGCGAACTTCGAACTCCTGCAGGCGATCAGTGCCCTGGGCGGCAACGGCCACGTCGCCTCCCGGGACGGCTCCGAGGTCGTCATCAAGGAGATCGTCGGGCGGCTCGCCCGGCAGGGCCAGAACCTCGCCGCGGCCGGCGGTGAGCTGGTCGTCGACGTCCATCCGCTGTTCCCGATCACCGGCGTCTACCGGGTGAACCCGGCGCGGATGCGCCTCAACGCGCCGGTCACGGCCGGGACCGACGGCGCGCAGCGGGTGACGATCCCGCTCGGCGCGGTCGGCACCGGAGACGACCGGCCGATGTACGTGCTCCGGCTGCGCGCCCCCAACAAGATCATCAAACGCCATCTGCCGATCGTGAAGGCGACCGGCACGGTGCGCACCGGCACCGGGACGCTCGCCCTGGACGAGGCGAACGGTGCGATCAGCGGGATCGCCGATGTCCCGGTGCTCAACCTGGAGAAGCTCATGGACCAGGTCAAGACCATCGACCTGGAGACCGAGATCGCCCAGAAGATCAGGCACGCGAACCCGTCCGTGCACGCCGACATCTACGCGGAGGCGAAGCACCGGGCCCTGCAGGAGGGCTTGGGTGATCTGGCGGGCGACTACGACATCGCGCTCCGCGGGCTCCAGGAGGGCCTCGACCCCAACGACGTCCGCAACGAGCAGCGGTCGAGGTCGAGCACCAGCCGCACCAGCCCCAACGAGATGCTCCGCGCTCGTCCGAAGCTCGACCCGACGGTGCTCGGCCAGCGCCACGCCGATCGCCGCACCGTGCAGCGCGAGGAAGGCGCCCGCTCCGGTTCCGTACGGCGCCCGCACGGCAGCGAAACCGAGGACTGGTGATGAACGTCAACGCCGTCGTGCTGGACGCGGCCAACATCGCCTGCAAGAACCGCCGCGGCGGGGCACCGCCGGAGTGGCGCTTCACCCGGGTGGAGCGGGTGAAGCGGGCCTGCCTGGACACCTGGCCGGGCGCGCTCGTCCGCGCCGTGATCGACGCATCGGCCGAGCAGCGGCTCGCCGACCGGGGCCGGTCCGACACCGCTCACCAGGAGGGCTGGCTGCAGACCGCCCCGGGCGACGCCGACGACCTGGCGCTGAACATCGCGGCCCAGCTCGGCGCCGCGGTCGTCAGCCGCGACAACTTCATGGACGCGCGTCGCGACCATCCCTGGCTGGAGCGGGAGGCGGAGCGGGTCTGGTCGTTCAGCATCCAGAAGGACCGCAGTGTCGTGCTGCGCCCCCGCCGGCTGCTGCCGGCGACCGACGAGCAGGTCGCCGAGGCCCGCCGCAAGAAGGCGCGCAAGGCCGGCATCGTCACCCTGGGCGAGGACGAGGTGTGGACGTGCACCGGCCCGCCCGACAAGTGCAACTACGCGGGGCAGGCCGTCCCGGTGCTCCGGCGCGGCGGGGACCGGCTGTGCAAGTTCTGCAGCTACCCGGCCGTGGAGCAGGTCTACACGCCCGTCCCGAAGGCGGTCGCGCCCCTGCTCACGCTGCTGGTGAACGGCCGGGAGCACGGCCGCTTCCCGCTGCCGCCGGACGGGCTGGTACTGGGCCGCGGCGGCCCGTCCCGCCCGGACGTCACCGACCTCACCGCCGGGCTGGACCGCAGGTCCGCGCACGCGATCAGCCGCCGGCACCTCCAGATCGAACCGGACGACGAAGGCTGGCCGGTCGTCGTCCACCGCGGCTCCGGCGGCGACACCTTCCTCAACCCGAGGGCCGGCGCCGACGGGCTGCCGCTGGACAACAGGCTCGCCCACGGCGAGCGCTACCCGCTCATCGAGGGCGACGAGCTGTGGCTCGGCGAGGGCCGGGTCCGGCTGATCGTCTCCAACCGCGACGACGAGTGAGCGTGGAGGCCGAATGAGCGTGCTGGAGATCGACTCCGACCAGGTCGGGAAGGTCGCCTACCGCCGGGAGAGCTACGGCGGCGGCCGGTTCAGGGTGGTGCGGCTCCTGGCGGGCGCCGGACAGGGCTACGCGCTGCTCACCGAGGACACCTGGTGCGGTGGCATGACGGTGCTGAAGGGCCTGTGGTGGGACCAGGGCCATCTGCGGGACGAGGGCTGGCGGCCCCGCCTCGACCGCAACAAGGCGCAGCAGCAGCAGGGCCTCAAGGCCGTCTACCAGGCGATGCAGGTGACCCAGCAGGCCCCGCCCGTGATCGATGTCCTGCCCGAGCCGTCCCCCACCCTGGAGGCGTCCGGGGTCGCCGCCGACGAGCACGAGTACTTCGTCGTCACCGAGTTCGTCGGGATCCCCGGCCGCCCCGTCCGCACCCTGGAGGACGACATCAAGGCGCGCCGCCGGGAGAAGCGCCCGTTCACCGAGGACGAGCTGATCGACCTCGCCGAACAGCTGTGCGGCGCGCTCGGCGCCTTGCACGCCCGGCGGCCGGCCAAGCGCCGCACGCCGGGCCACAGGGAGGAGTACTGGATCCACGCCGACCTGAAACCGGAGAACGTGCTGGTGCTGGGGCCGCCTGAGCAGTACATCCTGATCGACTACGACGCGGCGGTCGTCGACGGTCAGCCGATCAGCACCACCACCCCGGCCTACAGTCCGCCGGTGCCGCACGGCGCGACCCGCAACCCGGAGCTGGACAAGGCGGCGGAACGGTTCGACATCTACATGCTGGGCGCCACGCTCGCCGAGGCGCTCGGCCTGTCCCGGCTGGACGAGGACATGAAACGGCAGCTGTACGGCACAGCACACGAGCACGGGGTGGCCAAGCAGCGGCTGGCGGCGCTGGGCGGCAGCCCGATCCTCACCACGCTCATCGCGAGCTGCCTGGCGGAGCCCGCCTACCGGACTCGCAACGTCCAGTCGATCCAGGCGGACCTGGCGCGGGCGCGCGACGGAGCCGCGCTGTCCTCGGTGCTGCTGGGGGCCCGATGATCGGGCGGTCCGGCCGGGAGTGGACGATCCGGGCCGGCCAATGGCGGCCGGGGCATCTGCGCCCGCACGACGGCACCCGCCCGCACCAGGTGGACCTGGTGAACGACGAGAGCGGCAACACCTTCGGCGCGCTGCGCCGCTTCGCCGACCGCCGGGAGCGGGCGGACGCGCTGGCGCTGCTCGGCATCGGCGGGCCCGCCGTCCCGGCGCTGCTGGATCTGGTGGACGCCGCCGAGTCGCCGCCCGCCGTCATCACCGCGTGGGCGCCGGGCCGGTCGAAGGTCCCGCTGGACCAGCTGATCGAGCCGGACGACCTGCTGGCCCAGCTCCATGCGGGACGGCGCTGGAAGCCCGCCGCGGCGCTGCGGCTGCTGGTGCCGCTCGGGGACGCGCTCGACCGGTTCGCCGAGCGGGGGTTCGTCCCGCTGGAGCTGTCACCCGACCATCTGGTGGAGAACGGCGGCGGGATCCGGCTGGTCGGGCTCGGCCGGCACCTGTACCGGCCGATGGAGGGCCGGCTGCCCGACGCGGCGGGCATGTCGCTGCCCACCACGCAGATGCTGTGCGGCGCCATGCCGGGCCCCGGCTCCGGGCGGGCCGACTGGCGCGAGGCGCAGGTGGGGATGCTGCTGCGGCTCGCCGGCTGGATGTGCGGCGGGCTGGCCCCCGGCTCGTGGGGCGTCATCGACGGCACCGGCCAGGACGAGTACCTGCGCGCGTCGGGCTTCGCGAGCGTGCCGTCCCTGGCGGCGGGGCGGCTGGCGGAGACGCTGGCGTCCGCCGCGGCCGTGGAGCGCACCGCCGAGGCGGAGCGGCGCGTCCGCGGCGCGTCCTGCGTCGTGCTGTTCGACGAGGCCGCGTGCAAGTCGTCCCACGAGACACGGGACGAGTGGAAGCAGTCCCTGGTGGGGGAGCGCCTGTCCGCCTCCGTCATCGAGGTGGCCAAGGACAAGATCAGGGTCGAGGTGGCCGCCGGCGGCGCGGAGAGGTGGCCGTTCAACGTCTACTGGCAGAACACGCCCGAGGGGGACCGTAAGGGCTCCCGGTTCGTCGACCTCACCGCGTCCTACAGCGTCGGTTCGACGGTCACGGTCGTCGTCTCTTCGATCCGCCCGATGTCGGCGAAGGTCGTCGCCGGCACCGGTGTCCGCGCGCGGGCGCGCCGGTCGGTGCCGCAGGTGCAGGTGAACCCGGAGTCGGTGCGGCTCGGGCTGCTGGAGGAGCACGGCCCGGACGTGCTCGCGGTGGCGGCGCTGCCCGCCCACCGGCAGGCGTCGGCGATGGCGGCGCTGCTGTCCGGTGCCGGCTGGCTGATGCTCGAACCGGACCGGTTCGGGGACGTGCTGGCGACCGTGCGCCGGCTGGCCCCGTCCGCCCGGATCGTGGTCGCGGGCCGGGCCGGGCCCCGGCTCGCCGCCGCGCTCCCGTCCGACTACGACGAGATCCTGCCCGGCCGGGCGCGGGGGCCGAGGATCGCGGGCCGCAGCGCCGACGCGCTCCCCTACCTGAACGACCCGGACCTGAACGCCTACACGGCCGAGGTGCTGAACGGCCAGGGCGGCGCCGCGTTCAGGCGCCGGACGTTCGCCCCCGGCTGGGCCCTCGCCCTGAACGAGGACACGTTCAAGTACCGGCAGGGCCGGGCCGGCAAGGACCAGGGCAGGCAGCTCCGCACCGAGCTGGACGAGATCACCGCGCTCTACGGCGCCGACACCGAACTCCTGCTGCGGATCGCGGACATGCGCGCCCGGCCCGGGCTGCGGAGCGAGAACTGGCACCAGATGCGGGTGCGGCTGCGCGACGCCGCGTCCGTCCTGCTCGGAATGCCGCCGTCCGGGGCCCTGCGCAAGGACCTGATGCACGCGCTGCTCACCCGCACCACCGACAACCTGCACGGCGATGTGACCCTGCGGCTGCTCCCGGTGGCGCCCCGCCTCGCCCAGATCTACGAGCCCGAGCTGCGGCTCGGCGACTTGCCCTTGCAGGAACTCCTCTACACGCGGGAGGGCGTCCGCCGGCTCGGTCTGCTGGGCAGGATCGCCACGGCGCTGCCCGGGTACCCGGTCGCGTCCCTGCTCGACGCCGTCGAACCGCTGGAGCAGCCCCTGGTGGACGCGCTGCTGGACGTCCCCGCGCCCAGCCTCCAGTTTCTCGTGGGCCGGCTCGGCTCGGACCGGCTGTTCGAGGTCCTGAGGCCGTTCATCGACGGCCCCGACCTCGACCTCCTCGGCCAGTACACACCGACGGCGTGGCGGCTGCTGCTCGAAGGGCTGCGGCAGCCCGAGCACCTGACGGCGCTCGGTCTCGGCTGGGCGCTCGTGGTGGAGCGCGACCCGGGCGGCACGGTGGACGCTCGCGCGCTGCTGGAGATCGCCCGCCAGGCCGGGGTGGAGGCCCGCTACGCCGTCCGCGCGCTGCTGGAGACGCCGACCGCGCAGTGGCCGCGCCTGCTGGCGTCCCCGGCGGCGTCCGCCGGGTGGCTGCGGGCGTTCGGCCGGCTCGACCTCGCGCCCGTCCTGGACGCCTTCCCCGATGTCGCCGACCTCCTGCCGCGCTTCTCCGCGCAGGTGCTCCGCGCCGCGGCGTCGGCCGGCCTGCGGACCGACCTGCTGGAGACCCTGGAACGGTTCGCCGCCGGTGCCGGGGTGGCGGCCGGCGACGTCGTCGCCGCCTTCCTGAACGTCGGTGCCATGGCCGACGACGCCCCGGTGTTCGCCGCCGAGGCGGCCGCCGCTTGGGCGGCCGCGGAACTGGCGGCGGGCGTCGGCCTCGACGACGTGCTGGCAACGCTCATCGAGGACCCGGGGCGGCTGCGCGCCTGGCTGGTGGAGGGCGAGAACCTTCCGCGCGAGGTGCTGTCGGGCGTCCTCGGCGCCCAACCGCGCAGCCTCGGCGTCGGCCGGACCGAAGGCGTCGCGCTGGTGGCGCTGCTGGAGGCCCGGCCCGCGCTGCTGCCGCTCGTCCGCGACCTGGTCTTCCCGAGCCAGCGCCTGCGCCTCCTGCGCCTGGCGGCGGATCACCCGGACTGGAACCTCGCCCGCCAGACCGTCCGCGACGCGCTGCCCGGCCTCCTGGACCACCCGGCCCCGGAACGGATCCTGGCCCTGATGCTCGGCGAGGACCTCACCTTCGCCCAGGCCCGCGTCGCCCTGGACCGCGACCTCGACGACTCCGGCCGCGCCCTGCTCCGCACCCTCGGCCCGCTCGCCCCGGACGACGACCTGTTCGCCGTGGCGTCCCGCTACGGCGCCGCGATGGCTCGCGACGTCGCGATCCTCCAGCAGACCCGCCCCGGGGCCGCTGCCGCCGTGCGCTCCTGGGGCGACCGATGGCTGCCGCTGCTCGCCGGCCCGTCCGGCGCCCCGATCGCCGCGCTGCTGGCACGGTTCCCCTGCCCGAGCCCCGCCGTCAGCGCCTGGCTCCGCGCCGCCGGGCAGGACGGCCTCACCGAACTGGGCCGCCACGGCCGTGCACTGCTGGACCTCGTCGACCAGGCCGACCCGCACCCCAAGGACGCCATGCTCCTCGGCGACCTCCTCCAAGTGGGCGGCGGCCCGGCCGCCTACCGCCTGATCGTCCAGCACGGCCTGCCGCAACGGTTGTGGCCCGAGGTCGCCGCCCTCTCCGGCCGCCCGGCGGAAGACGTCCTGCTGGCCCTCTGGAGTTCCGACGGATGGAACCCGACCCCGGTGACCCCTCAATAGGAGCTCACCAAGATCCAAAGCGCTCCCACACAGTTTGGCCACACCAGGGGCCTGCCCGACAGCCTCGCCCGCGCCCGGAGGGCACGGAATCTGCCTGCCTTCCGGTGTGGTCGGTGCACCGCCGCGGCCTGGACGTCAAGGGGGCGATACAGACCCGACCCGCTCGGTTTCGATCCCTGTTCTTCACACTTCCATCACCATTGCCAACGAAATCCGGCGGCAGCGTTCTCAATGTAGGGAACGAAGCGGTGGACGGTCCCTGATTCATCGACGCTGGCCGGTTCCTGGTGTAGTACTGCTCCGCCCCGGTGGTCGTCCCAGAGCGCCCACCAGACTCGGACTGGTGGGCATTTCCGGGGAAACTCCAGGGAGATGTCGACATTATCCGTGCGTGCATGCGCGACTCGCCGATACTCGTAGGTCTGGTTCATCGCCCGATCGAACCGCACCTCGTATTCGAGGGAGGCGACTTGTCCTGAACGCAGGGGGCTTGCCAAGAAGATCTGAACGACGGGGGTGCTCCCACTGAACTCACGCTGGGGAGAAGGGCTGCCGCCGCGGCGGACGGTGATGTCCGAGGCACCGGTGAACAGACGTAGGGGGAAGCTGTCGACGCCGTCTTCACACGCCATGATGGCCCGAGTAGTCCGATGGACGATCGGACGGCGGTCCGACCCAATCGTCCGGTGCTCGAAAACGGCTAAGGTACGGTGACGCTGGGGCAGTGGCAGGAACGGCGGATGCCGTAACGTTCCTGCCACTGCCTGAGCGTCGTTCCGCCTGGAGTGGCCGGCCCGCTCGCCGCCGTCATGGCCGGGTGCCGGGGCCTGCTCGCCCGCGAGGAGTCGCGCCCGCAGCTGTTCGCCGTCTGCGGGGCTCATGTCGAAGGCGTCGACGAACCAGTTAAGGGTCTCGGGACTGATGATTTCACCGGCCAGAGCGCGGTGTACCCGGTCCTTCAATGTCCGGGGAAGGGCCGTTTGGGTATCTGGCCGCTCGCCGGTATCCCACAGGTAGAGGGCTATGACCTTGGCGACGGCGGACTGGCCAATCTCGGCGCCGGGCGCGCGACGAAGATGTCGCTCCCATTGGCTGCGGTAGCGGGCCCGTTTGAGAAGCAATGATCGCAGGAGTTCGCCCGTCCCTCTTGCCCGATCTTGTAGCTTGAGATCGTTTACCATCGTACGCCCCCGCCCGAACAGGTACGAATGCAGTATTTGGCGGTGTTGCTTACCGGTCAGTGGGTCTTTCTTGTCAGTGATCGGTGTGTGCGCAGCATATCCCTTTTGCAGGGAAGGCGCAGGTCTCCCACAGGAAGAGGACAATGTGATCAAGGCCGGTTTGCGACACGAGCGCGACACGCGCCTGCTGAGGTCGGTCGCAGGCGCATGCGGAGCCGGCGCTACCCGGCTGGTGGTTGCGGAGTGGTCCGTAGCGGTATGCGTGTGGGAGAGAAGACCTGTCGGAGCATGGCCGACCATTGTCCTTGCGGCCGACGTATCAAGTTACGGGACGAGGGATGACCGAGACGAGTTCGCATCCGCACGGGGACCGGGAGTCGGTGCCGTCCGTTTCGAGGGACAAAGCAGCCGACCCGAATGATTTTCGGAGGCTTTACCATAGGCCGCCGGATGCTTTCATCGTCCGCGGAGACCAGGTCGAGGGGCGCACCGTCGCCGGACTCGGCCCGGGAAAGGTGATGTACCTCGAGGCCGACTCCGCCGGTCGGCACACCAGCAAGCCGGTGCCGAAGGAGGAATGTGGTGCGACCGCCTCGATTGTCAGGTCAGGTCCGCACCCCACGGAGCACCTCGCCCCGCACCAGGTACACGCGGCAGCCGATCTCGTCGAGGATCTGCCCAGGTCCGTCGATGACGAGCTGGCCAAAGACCCCCCGCTTGCCCGTTTCGTGATGGAACGGATCGAGCAGGCCGGTCATCACGTCTGGCTGGTCGGTGGCTGGGTGCGCGACGTGGTGATGCACGGTGCGCGGGCCAGGCCGAAAGATCTGGACATGACGGGCACGATGATGTCCGATGAGCTGAAGGCCGAAGCCGACAGAACGTTGGTCGATATTGGTCTCGGTGACCTTTACACAATGACCAGCAAGAACTTCGTCTACTCCGTTGCGCCGGCCTTGGACAAGCCCCGGTTGCTGGAATATAAGACCGTCCAGGTGGACGGCCTCGGTTTCCCGGCCTACGGCGGTGACCTGCTCGACGACGTCGTGTGCCGGGACCTCACCATCAATAGCCTCTACTACGACCACCGGCACCGTATCATCATTGATCCCAGCGGGTCGGGGATCGACCACGCTCGGGCCAGACCGTGCCGCCTGGCCACGCCATTCCGAACCGCTGATCCGGCCAGGCAGGCCGCGATCGTCATGCGCTTTCTCAAATTCCGCATGCGGTTGGAGGTATCTGACGCCTCCGAGTTCGAGCGATGGGCGCGGGAACTGCCCGAAGACATGGCGGCCAGGATTCCTGAGGAGGCATGGCCACAACTCCACGGACTCTGGCGGCGCTGCGTTCCACGGGATCATCGATCTCGGGCGTTCGAGGAGGGCACGCTCCTCGGTCCGGCGGTGGCCGGCCTTATGGACGTGCTGAAGCGGCGGAGCACATGACCGGAAACCGGCCGCTCAGCAACTGGGTCGCGCGGGCGGCGGAGATCGCGGGAACGGGGCTATGGCGGATCACCGGTCAGGTCAACGATGGTGATGAACGTGCCGACGCCCGGCACATGCCGGAGTTCGCCGATGGCTGGTGGCGCCGCCCGCTCGCGATGGAACCGTACGGCAGCGTTCTCGGCCTCACGCACGCCGCGTCGGGTCGTACCGTCGTGGAACTTGGTGGGACAGCGGAGCCCGTCGCCGTCGGTAGTCGCGCTGTGGAGATCCTCGCCCGGATCGAGAGTGAGCCCTGGCCCCATGGCGAACTCGATCCCGCGGAGCGGGACACGCTGAAGGCCGAGGACCCCGCCGTCGTGCATCTACTCCTGAGCCGCTGGGCGGCGGAGGGAACACCCTCAGCCCAGTGTTTCCACCTGCTCCCCTGGGAGTGGGTCGACCAGATGGTCGCCGGTGTGCTGACCGTGATGCGCGGCGAAGGCGCGCCCGCGAGCACCCGGCTGCGCTTCTTCTTCAGCCCGGCCGGATCCCGCTTCACCGCCGCACTCGAGCAACTTGACTCCGGGGTGCGTGGCGTCAATCGGGCCATCGCGTGGAAGGGCGCCACCGACCTGATGACACGGCTACCACTGCTCGATCCGGACCGCGTACCTGAACGAACCCGGCACGCGCTGGCCGAGCTGGTCCGGGCCCTTGAGAGCCGTAACCCGTTCCTGCGGCCGGTCGCGAACCAGGCCGCCGCGCATCTCATCGGCACCGGTGCTTCCTCGGCGGGCGTTCGGGTCGATGCGCGCCTTCCCGCAGCGGCGGACGCCGGTTCGCGGATCAGGCGCCGGGCTCAGCGGATCGTCCGCGATCCGTTCACGCTGCAACTGGCTGTCACCTCTACCGGACAGGCCGAGCTGACCGTACACGCGCAGGTACCAGAGTCCGGGTCGGGCGGTGCGGCGCTGGCCCCGGAACCGCCGGATGCGCTGCTGGTCCCAGTCCGGCTGCTCGGCGTACGGGGAGGCGATCGCTTTCTCGTACTGCTGCTGCGCCGGGCAGGCGGGCTGGTCGGCAGGATCAGCCTTCCGGTGAGACCGGGGGCAGCGATCGAGGCCGACCTCGCCGGCCCGCCTCTCGGCGGGCTCGACCTTCCCGGCCTGGGGCCGGACGAGGTGGTTGCGTCCATCCGGGCCGTCGGGACAAGAAGCGGCCGCGCTGCTTGGCGCGCCTTCGTGGCGGATCTGCCGGACACGCACCCGCTGCGGATCGTCGTCGAGGGAGAGACACGATGACGGCGGTCGGTGACGGAACACATGAACAGAGCGGCGCCCAGCCCGGCGGTCGTGTCGGGCGGACCGACCCGTGGTCATGGTTGTCCGACGCGCTCGATACCGACGAGATCGACCTCTTGGAAGACGACTTCGCAGACATCCAGGAGGAACTGGTCGGTCCGAATCACCCGCTGCCGCGTTGGATCGCCGGGTTGGTGGGTCGGCGTGCCGTCAACGAACTGTGCCGTCTCCGATACGAACGGACCGTCATCCACCAGGTGCTCGACGACGTGGCGGACTTTCGCACACCTGCGGAACTAGGCGAGGTAGCGGGAGGGGAATGGGGACCTTCCGCCGCCCCCGATGCTGACGAGACACTGGGAACTCGCGCCCTGCGCGTCCTGGCGGGCCTCGGGCTGTACCTGGTGGAGGACGAGCCGGAGGCAGGTCACCTGAGTTTCGCGCTGTCCTGGTTCCGGCAGGCGTGCTCATCACCTGTGACCCGGCTCGTGGAGTGGGAACCGAACGCGCTCGCGGACGCCGTATCGTCACCCGATGGCCGTCTACGTGGCCGACTGGAGCGTCTCGCCTCGTTCGCAGGTGAGGACCGTGACACCGGCGCGGTCTACACGACGGCGGTCACCCTGCGCTTTCTCGCGGAGGAATCGGCCCGATCGGTCCGCGCCGGTGACGAGGCCCGGGCGGGACGGCACACCCGAGGTGGGCTTGCCGGCCGACTCGCGCAGTTTATGATCCCGGGGCGACGAGCCCGGTTCGGTTCATGGCGGCTCGTGGTTCTCTTCGAGCGCGGTGCAGCGGGGGAACGTGCCGAACTACGCGGCACCCTGGTCCGCGACCTGCCCGCGGCCCTGGTGCCGGATCCCGCGAGCATGGCCCTGTTCTGCGGTGACGAGGCGTTCCAGGAGTCGATCGACCGGGCTTGGTCGCAAGCCGGAGCCGACTGGATTAAAGGCTCCGTATTGTGGTCGGTCGAAGGGACGCTGGGGCCGCTCGGGCACATCACCGACGGCTCCCTGGGGGCCGCTTTCGCGGTCCTCCTCGACGAGGTCAGGAGGCAGCAGCGGCCCGCCGCCCGCCGCCACCCGCTGGCAGCGGGGGCCGCGGTCTTTACCCGGCTGCTGCGCGTCCGCCTCCTGGTCCCCTCGAACGTGGTCACGGGTCGGATCGACCGGCGCGGCGCGATGCTCAGCGTCGGAGGCTATCCCCGCAAACTGGAGTCCGCCGGAGACGGCGCGCGAGTGATCGTTCCTGCCGCTGACCTGGCCACGGCGATGGCGGCCAAAGGTTCCGACACGCAGATCATCGCGGTACCCACCTGGAGAAAGGCCGCCTCATGCGCGCGCCGCCGCAACCGGAGGGCCGTGGTCCGGCTGGCCGCCGCCTTGCTGGTCCCCGCTCTTGTGACCGCGCTGGCGGCCGGTTTGAAAGCCCGTTCCTCAATGCGGGAAGCCGCTCTCGAACGGCAGGACAAGCAGGTCGAGCAGCTGATCCGCACCTCTCGGACCGTCCGCGACAACGACCCTGCTCGAGCCCTCCGACTCGGGCTCGCCGCTCACCAGATCAGGCCCGGCAGCGCCACACGGGCGCACCTTGTGGAGACCCTCCTACAAACCCGCTATAGAGGGACACTGCCGGAAACAGAGTCCCGTCCATCCTCGCTCGCCTTCGCCAGTGGTGGACGGACGCTGGTGAGCGCGGACCGCAAGGAGGTCACACTCTGGGATGTTCGGTCAGGTGTGAGCCTTTCCCGGATTCCCATCGAGCCCGGGGCGCTGGAAGGCACGGGTGATGCCGGTGCCGTCATCGCGGTCGCGGATCGCGTCTCCTTGCTCGCGATCAGTGGTGGCAACGGAGTGGGGCTCTGGAACATCGCGACCCCCGCGCGTCCGACGAGGACCGCATGGATCCCGATCCCCTCCGGCGCTCGGCTCCTGAAGTTCCGTCCAGACGGGAGAGTGCTGGCCAGTTGTGGCGGCGAGTTCGATGAGCACCCGTCCGGCGTTACGCTGTGGGACACGACCGTCCCAGCCCGGCCGCACAGGCTTGCGAAGGTGACGCAGAACCCGCGTCAGGGGCTCGCCTTCGACGAAGCCGGTCACAGGATCGCGGTGACCGAGGGCGTTGGCGCGGCGGTCTATGACCTCAGCCGAGCATCCCGGCCGATCCACCGTGCCACGATAACCCCCCAACAGATCAATCCAGCCACCGACGTTGCTTTCGGTCCGGACTTCGACGACCTTTACATTGCTAACACGCGACCCAGCGCGGCCGGGGCCGGAATGGGAAACGACTTCGTCTCCGAATGGTCGATCAATGGCCCGGGGCGACCGATACTGCTCGGCGTCCATCGGGGTCAGGGAGAGATCGAGACCTCACCGAGCGGAGCTCTCGCCGCCATCGATCATGACGGTTCGATCGTCATCGGCGGGACCTACCTCTATCCGGACGGCAAGGCGAGTGTGTCGGCCTCCAGCGCGCCTCCGATGCCCGTCGGCGAAACGATTATGGCCTTCAGCCCGGACGACCGGATGATCGCCATACGCGGGCGGGGCGCGCGGATCAGCCTTTGGGAAACCGGCGGCCTTGGCGGGTTCACGCCCGCCAAGGGGATGCCCGGCTTCGGCGACCGGCCCGTGGTGAACCCTCGTGGCACGCTTCTCGCAGGGAGGACGTCCAATGGCACGTCGCTGCTCTACGACATCTCCGCGCCCGGGCGGTACGAACGGCTGGCGCGCCTGCCCGCGGATGCCCGTCCCCTGTCATTCAGCCCGGATGGTAGAACCCTGCTCGCGGCCCAGGCGGGCGGCGCCATCGTCCGCTTGGACGTCTCGCGTCCACGTCGGCTGAAGGTGGCTCAGGAGGGCAGCTATCTCTTTAGCGACGGCGTCCTCCTCGACGCCGCCACCGCTCCCGGGGGGCGTGCCGTCGTGGCCGCCGCCCAGAACCAGGGCGTGTTCCTGTGGGATGCCGCCCAGTTATGGAGCGCCGAGGGCCCGCAGGCGCTGATCGGACCGGAGACCTGCCGGTCCCACGCGACAGAGGGGCTCCCCCCGGAAGACTGCGATCCGGTGATCGCCTTCGCCGACGACAAGCCGCTCTTGGCCGTCGGAGGAATCGGCGCGAACGTCTCTCTTTGGAATGTCGTTGACCCCCACCGTCCGCACCGGGTGGCGGACGTCCCTGCGGACGGGACCGGTGCCGTACCGGTCTTCGCTTCCGGCGGTGATGTCCTGATCACTGGCCACAGACGCTGGGACATCCATGATCCCGAACGTCCACACCCCCTGGACCCGCTGGCCCTGCCGGAAGAGAGCACGAACGTGCTGGCCTACGGCCAGCACGGCGGGTGGGCGAGTACCCGCAACCATCGGGATACCACGATCTGGTACCTGGGCAATGGCCTCAACCCCTTCGGAGTCGCCGACTCCATCCAATCCGGACCACCCTGGGCCGTATACGTTCCCGGCGGTCGCGTGGTCTCCACGTCCTATGACAAAACCGAGTTCCTCGACCTCAAGTGGATCACGGAGGTCGCCGACGATCCCGTACGGTCCGGCTGCGGCGGGGCGGGCCGGGGACTGACCCGCAAGGAGTGGCATGCCGAGGTTCCGCTCGTTCCCTACCGTCCGACCTGCCGCTGAGCGATTCGGGCCGGCCCGGGTGCGACCGACCCGGCCCATTGAAGCCGGGAGCCGCCCACGGTGGCCGCTCCGGGCGGCTCTGCTGCTCGCAGCCTGTGCCGCGATGCTGTTGCTGTCCGCCCATGGGAGTGCTTTCGCCGCGCACGGTACGGCGGGAACGGCTGCGGAGCCGCGCCTGCGGGCGTACGCGGTGCTCGGCGCCACAGCTGGCTCCGGCGACCCCGGCGCGGACGTCATCGAAATGTCCGTGACCGGGGCCACGGCCTGCCGGTGGCCCGCGGGCAGCCCACCACCGGCTCCGGAACGCGGCGGCGACGGGGTACGGGTGTTGGTGAACGGCACGGTGTTGTGGCCGTCCGCCGACCTTACCGAGTCGAGCGGTGTCCAGGTCGCGCGGGCGGGCGCGGAGGAACTGTTGCTGTTCATGCCGGTCGGTCAAACACCCGAGGGCGAACCGTTCACGGTACTCGTCGAGTGCCGGAGTCCGTCGCTCGGGACATGGTCCAAAGTGATCGAACAGATGGTGTCGTACCCCTCCTTCGAGAACCTGCTCCCGCTGATGCAGACCGGAACGCCATCCGGCGGCACGGTCGAGTTCTCCGATGTGAACACGCTCTACCAGCAGACACCACGGGTGACGGCCGAGCAGGTGACGGCCATGGTCGACGGCCGTGCGGCCCAGGTGGTGGCAGGTGACCAGGCGGGCATCATGTCGGTACGGATGCCGCCGGGCGTTGGTCCCGGAATCCGGCTGGTCAGACTGACCGCGGGAGGCCGGACTCGCATCGTGCCGATCAGCAACGGATTCGCGCCGATGGCACCGGCCTCACCTCCGCCGAAACAGCCTTCCGGGCCGACGTTCTCAAAATCGATCCCGGCGCTGTCTCAACTGCCGATCGATCCGGTTGGAGTCGGCATCGCTGCCTCCGTCGCCCTTGCGCTGGTCCTGCTCATCGGATTCCCCTCGGGCATTTTTAACAAGACTCTGGAGGAGCATCGCGACGAACTGGCTCGTGGCCTGAGCAGACTGGCGGCCCCATTACGCTGGGCGCGTACCCGGCCCGGCCGAGGCGGATACCGGTCGGGATCATCGGGCCGGTGGACTTGGCCGCGCTTCGCTGTCTTCTGCGCGGTGGCGGCCCTGCTGTTGGTGTTCCTTGACCCTGGCATCGGTTGGGCCAGCACGGATGCTCTCGTGCTATGGATTGGCTTCCTGATCGCGATTCCGCTGACGACGCTAGCGTACTCCGGAACCGTTGAGATCTATGCCCGGCTCTTCTCTGGAGTGCGCGGCACCATCTTCACGGTCGGTTGGGCGCTTGGAGTAGCGCTGATATGCATGCTTGTCTCGCGTTTCGCTCATTTCAAACCAGGCTACGTCTACGGGCTGGTAGCCGGATTCGCGGTACTCGAAACAGATCCAGGCGGGGCCGATCGGCGGCGTTCTCCATATGATACCGAGGGCGAATCCGAGCGTGACGAGGAGCCGAGCGTACGCGAACTTACGGTGGAGCGCGATGGCGGGACCGTCCTGGCAGGTGCGGTTGCGGTCCTGGCGGTGAGCCTGCTGGCCTACGTACTTCTCAGTCAGATTCATGTGCGTGCCCTGGAAAGTGGCGCACCCGTGCCGCTCCGGCTGTGGGACTCGATACTCGCCACGGTCTTCGTGACCGGGGTGCAGGTCGTCGTCTTTGGACTAATGCCCCTGCGGTTCATGGACGGAGTCAAGTTGTACTCCTGGTCCAAGCGAATTTGGGCGGCAGTGTACGGGCCGTCGGTTGCAATGTTCTTCTATGTCCTCGTCTTCAACCATGACAAGGAAGGTGCTCAGGAGGGGAATCGGAACGCTGCATACTGGAAGGACGTGCCCACCGGGTTCGCGCTTTTCCTAGTCTTCGGTGCTATTTCCTTTCTCTTTTGGGGATACTTTCGATTCCGCCCCGAGAGAGAACAGGAAGGCGCCGGAGGCGAACAGGCCCGAACCGTCTACGGAATTCGCAGATGGACGGCATTCGTGGGTTGTGTGGCATTACCTACTGCCGTGGTCATCGCAGCCGCGCTTTGGGCTGGCGCTCATTTCGCCCGCGGAGGACCGCTCGTAGCGGCCGCCTCGCCCCGGGGCACGGCACCGAAGCCCGCCGTGCCCGCGACCGGGCTCGCCACGGCATCACCCAGGAGGACCACCTGCGAACCCGGCCCCACTGTTACCGATCACCTGCGCCGGACGTTCACCGCGTGGAAATGCCCGATAAAGAACCGTCCAGGCAACGTCTACGCTGAGCCGGGGGTGTCGCAGGTCATAGGTCGCCTCGGCGCCGGCCCCAACTGGTTCGTCTGCTTACGGAAAGGTGATAGGGCTCCTGGTGAAACCTGGCTTTACACTCAAGCTGACGAGATCTTTGAGAACCGCGGCTGGGGTTGGTTTCCTGCCTCCTATCTATCTGAAACAGGAGAAGATGTGACAATGGTCAGTATTCCCGAATGCAGGATGAATTGAACGTCCTCCGAACCATTTCGGGCAGGTCTGCTACGGCAGCTGTAATTTCGGCTCTGACCTGCTGTGATCATGGGGTGGTTTCGGCGTAGGTGTGCCAGGCGTGGTGGCAGGCTCGGGCTCGTTGCTGGTGGCGTCGGCGCCATAGTGACCATGCGTGTCGGTGCTGGGGGTCGGTGCGGGGCGGGGGTACGACGGTCCCCCGGATGAGCCGTAGCAGTTCGGGGACGGTGATGGGGATCAATTCGGGGTCGCCGGGGTGGCGTTCGGTGGCGGTGGTGACGGCGAGGTAGGTGTAGGCGAGCAGGGCCAGGCAGGTCCAGCGGTGCCAGGAGACCCAGCGGGTGGTCTGGCCTTTGTCCAGGCCGCAGGCCTGTTTGGCGAGCTGGTGGTCTTCTTCGATCTTCCAGCGGACGGTGGCGATGGCCACCAGCCGGGCCAGCGGCACCGGGGTCGGGCTGTAGCAGCGGTAGTAGGACAGTTTGCGGGTGTAGCGGTGCCGGCGCACCAGCAGGACCGTGCATCCGGCCTGGTCACCGGCCTGGTGGCTGTCGGGGGTGTCGTCGGGTGTGATGGCGAGCATGGCCCAGTCGTAGGAGCGGACGCCTTTGGTCCCGGTGCCGGTGCGCATGCGCTGCCACCCGCCGTCACTGATCAGCCGGACGGCCCTGCGGGCGGTGGTGGTGTGCGGGCCGAGGGCCACGGTGTGGTCGTGCTTGACGGCCATCACATAGCCCATGCCCAGGCTCCGGACGCAGGTGCGCAGGTCTCGGCCGCCGTAGACCTCGTCCCCGGCCACGAACCCGGCGCCTATCCCGCGGCCGCGGGCGCGGGCGAGCATCGCGGCGGCCAACTGCGGTTTGGTGGCGAACTCGACCTGTTCGGGGACACCGGCCAGCTCGCGGCGTTCCTCATCGGCCGCCCAGTCTCTGGGCAGGTACAGGCGGCGGTCGATGATGGTGTGGCCATGGCCGGTGGCGTAGGTGAGATTCACCGTCACCTGGCACAACGCGACCCCGCCCAGGCTCCCCGAATACTGGCGCGCCGCCCCGACACAATCGGTGGAGGATTTGGCGTCGCCGGTCTCGTCCACGATGAACACCGCGTCCTGGTCACCGTCGGCGCCACCGTCGCCGCCGGTCAAGTGTTCAACGGCCCAGGCCGCGACCTCGTCCAGGACCTGCCGCTCGTCCCATTTCGCCCTCGACAGCAGGTGCTGCAGCCGGTGCGGGCCTGTGTGCCCGAGCGCCTCGCCCAAGGTCCAGCAGTTGTGGTCCTCCAGCTCCATCAGCAGGCCCAGCACGAACTCCCGGGCCAGCCGTCGCGGCTCACACCTGCGGAAACACCCCGCGATCCGGGTCATCACCGCGTCCAGAAACCGGGCCCGCCGCTGCTGTTCGGCATGCGCTATCGTGCCCCCGACGGTCGTCGGGGTTTTGGTTTTCGTCACACAAAGCAAAGATCACGGCGGCCGTCCCGCATGTCCGGGACTCCACCCGATCGTGATCATCTCAAGCTGCCCCGCTGACCAGCAGCGACATCCCCAAATTCACGATCTACAGCTGCCGTATCTGCGGACCACCAGGTCGCCGCCTGACGAGGCCATGGTCCGTTCCCGGCCCGTGAGCGGGAGCGCCGGGCCGAGGATTAGCAGGAACCCGGTCAGCACCGCCGACTGTTCGAAGCGGCCACCGCTGACCACGGCCCCATTCCGGCGGAGGACCTCGACACTGCGCCCGACCGGCGCGGGCGTGGCGGCCGTGGAGGCGGCGTCCCAGCATCCGGTCGGTGCGCCGCGCGGCCGCCGCGCGGCCCGGACGATCCACGCGAATCTGGCGCGGGCATTCGCCTGCAACCTGGTCACCATCCCGCTTGCTGTGCTCGGCCGGCTCAGCCCGATGCTTGCTGCCGCGGCTATGTCATTCAGTTCGGTGCTCGTCGCCGTCAACAGCCTGCGGCTGCTGCGCGGAGGTCACCGATGAACGCCGTGCGGGCTGCTCTCGCCCCGGCCGTGGCCGGCGTGGTCACGGCCGGGCGCACTCACTGCCCGGGCACTGACCGGCCACGCGGGCTGACCCGCCGACGTCCGGGTCGGTGAGGCTCCGGTGATGTTCGACATGCACCTGGCCAACCGGGGGGCCAGGTGCGCGAGCAGTGCCGGGTCGTAGCCGGTCGCAGCCCCGGCTTCCAGGATCTTGTGGCCGGGCTGCGCGCCGAGTTGTTCCAGTTGGGTGGCGACGATGGAGGGCGCGAAGATGGAGGAGATTATCTCACCGACGGCGTCGTGTTTGATCGACACCGCATCGTCGATGTAGGCGTCCTGCGGGTCAGTGCCGGGGATGAACCGGTGGCGCTCAATATGGCGGAAGGCGCCGATGATCGCGGGGGTGCGCAGGTAGTCCGCGTCGGTGAGCGTGCTCACCATGGCTTCGCGCAGCTCAGCGGGATCGGTGGTCGGGTTGATGGTGGTCTCCATCCGCTTGAGGTTAGGAACGTGGTATGTGGACAGGCCGGCCAACACCTCAGCCGATTCATCAGCGGCTTCATCGTCTCCGGGGACGACGTGCCGCCCCAGCTAGGCCGCCGCGGCGTGCTCGGCGGCCGATGTTGCGGGCGGCAGTTGAATGCGAGGATCGCGTACTGGGGGAGCAGGGCACACATCATGGCCTCGGCTGGCGGGGGAGGCCGCTTCCTTGTGGTTCACAGGCACTCTTTGGCTGCGGCCCTCATCGAGGCTCATCGCCATGTCAGGGTCTCGTGGCTGGTTGAGTGCTCACCGCTGGCAGTCGTTCAGGTGCCTCTGCCTTGGGAGATTTATCTGCTGAGTTAATGGGGCCGCTCTCTTATGGCTCCGGGTTCCGATGTCGGATGTCGACGCCTGGGGTGGACGGTTGGTGAGGAGCGCGGCGGAGGCGGCCAGTTCGCGGACCAGGCCCCAGACCCAGGCGGCCTCGAGGTCGTGGGCGGAGCTGGGCAGCGGTCCCAACACCCACACGATGGTTCCGTCCGGGGTAGCGATGACCTGCAGGTTCATGCCGTGTTCTTGTGTCTTGCGGAGTAGAAGGGCCGGTCGTCCCTCACTCGGTCGATCGGGATGAGCGTGCCGTCCAGGAGCAGATAGAGCAGGCCGTCTCTCTTGGCCTTGGCCAGCGCTTGGGTGAGTTCGGGTGATCGGGCCGACAGCAGTGTCACCGTTTCGTTGACGTAGCGTCGGGCGGGGGCGGTGCCGACTCCGAACCCGGCGTCGAGCTGCGAGAAGGTTTCCCGTTCTTCAAGTGGGCCGGGGGCATCAGCGTCTGCATGCCCGCCGGGAGGGCTCGGCCCTTGCTGCCGGTCTGCTTGCAGTTTCCAGCGGCCGGCGCCGTCGCCCGGGGGGCGTGCTCATACCGTGCGGCCGTGGCCGGGACCTGCCCGGCCACGGCCACGGCGGGCATGAGCCGTCGCCGGCGCTTACCGCGCGCCCGGCGGTCAGCTCTCTTTCGGCGACCGCGGACGTTCCTCCCGCCCGGCGTGCGGAGCGTGCGGCTCGGGGATCGAGTCGTCGCCCTCGGCCAGCGACGTGCCGATGCGTGCGATGACCTCCGGACGCCTACTGCGGGTGTACAGCATCAGGCCGACGCCGATGACGATCCAGCCGAGGTAGACGAACGGCAGGATGCCGTAGATGCCGTCCTGCAGCGGCCAGACCGTCTTGTACAGCGGGTACAGGAAGACGACCGACCCGAGCAGGCCCAGCACGCCGTGCCGGAACCAGTGGAAATACCCGGCCCGGCGGGTGTACCGGATCAGCCCGAGGTTCGTGAAGATGTACGACACCAGGAACGCGATGGAGATCAGGAAGCCGAAGTACCCCCAGACATTGAAGGGGCCGGTGATGAACGCCAGCGGCACGCCCAGCGCGATCGAGATCACGCCCATCACCGCGATGGCCGCCACCGGGGTCCGGCGGCGCGACACCCTGGCCAGGGCGGACGGCAGGACGTGCTCCCGGCCGAGCGTGTAGAGCACGCGGGCACCGGCGATGAACGCGGTCTGGCTGAACGCCAGGATGCTGCTGACGGTCGCGAGGACCACGATGAAGAGCCCGAACTTGCCCCAGTACGTCTGGGCGATGGTCTGCAGCGGCGCGGAGTCCTCCCCGAACGCCTTCATCTTGCCGATCCCGTAGCCGTAGACCATCGCGTAGGAGATCAGCACGTAGAAGACCGGCACGACGATCGCGGCGACCCACAGGCCCCGCGGGATGCCTCGCTTGGGGTCCCGCACCTCGAGACCGAGGGTGGCGCCTTCCTCGATCCCGACGTGGGAGAGCACCGCGTAGGTCATCGCCAGGCCGACGCCGCCCCAGCCGAGCGCGCCGGCGGAGGAGACGTGGAAGGGGGTCAGGTCGAAGCCGCCGCCCGACTTCGGCCCGTCGATGATCACCCAGACGGCGAGCGCGATGAGCACGACCATCTCGAAGCCGAGCAGGGTCAGCGCCGCGTGCAGGGACTGTGCGATGCCCAGGTAGGCAAGGACGCACACGTACGCCAGGGCGAGGAACGTGAAGATCCACCACGGGACGTGGAGGCCGAACTGGGATTGCAGCCACTGCTCCACCCAGCCGCCGAACACCGCGAATCCGGCCGCGGAGAAGACCAGGTAGGCGCCGATGAACGTCCAGCCGTAGACGAAGCCGACGTTCGGTCCCCACGCCTTGGAGTTCCACGTGTACAGGCCCCCGGAGGTCGGGAGGCGTTTGGAGAACTCCGCGAAGGTGTTGACCAGCAGCAGGATGCCCGGCCAGACCAGCACGAAGGCGAGGACCAGCGCCGATCCGGCGAACTGGCCCATGAACTGGAGATTCAGCGCGATCACCGACGCGGGGCCGCAGCCGGCCACGGAGAGGATGGCCACCTGCTTCCAGTCGATGGCCGCCTGGCGGAGCCCGGCGTCCTCGGCCACCTGGGCCGGGGTGATCTCGCCGTGCGGGGAGGCCGCGAGGTCACCGTGGACCCGGCGGGGGTGTGACTCTGTCATGCGTGTTCCCTCTCGCTGGTGGCGCCCCAGGGGGTTGGGCGTCACGTCCTGGATTCCTGCTGTTCGGGGACCCTGGCCCGCTCCTGGCCCCATGACGGTCGGCGGCTAGCGACGAGACGGCAGGCGGTCCGGCGCCTCGGACAGTGCCCGGTGGACGGCTCGGCCGGCCCGGTCGAGGGCGTCGCGGGCGGCCGCGAACCTGTCCGGATACTGCGCGAAGCCGTGGATCATGCCGGGGTGGACGTGCAGCTCGACGCCGACTCCCGCCGCCCGCAGGGCGTCGGCGTACAGCCGGCTCTGGGGCACGATCGGGTCGCACTCGGCGGCCAGGATGACGGCCTCGGGCAGGCCGGTGAGGTCGGCGTGGTCCAGCGGAGAGGTCTCCGGGTGCCGGCGCTCGTGCCGACGCGGCAGGTAGAGGTCCTGGTGCCAGGCCAGCTCCTCCCGGCTCAGCACGAGGCCGTCGTGCCCGGGGTCGACGCCGAGGTCGAGGTCGGTCGTGGTCACCGGGTAGAACAGCACCTGCAGGCGCGGCCGGATCCCACACGCGGCGCGGCAGCGGACGGCGACGGCGGTGGCGATGTTGCCGCCGGCGCTGTCTCCCGCCACGGCCGTCGCGGCCGGGTCGAGGCCGTGCTCCTCGCCGTGCGCGGCCACCCATCCGAGGGCGGCCGCGGCGTCGTCGACGGCCGCCGGGTAGGGGTGTTCCGGCGCCCTCCGGTAGTCCACGCCGAGTACCGCGCAGCCGCTGCGGGCGGCGAGCGTACGGCACAGGGCGTCGTGGGAGTCGACGCTGCCGAGCACCCACCCGCCACCGTGGAAGTAGACCACCACCCCGGTGCGGGCCACCGTCGGCCGGTACAGCCGGGCGGGCAGGTCCGGGCGGATTCGCAGGTCCGTGACGGCCGCCAGGCGCGGGCCCGGCGCGGTCTCCGCCGACTCCGCCTCGAAGTGCGCGCGGGCCTCGGCCACCGGCAGGAGGTGGACGCCGGGCCGGGACCGCGCGGCGGCGGCCCGAAGCGCCGCGACGGCTTCCGGGTGCAGCCGGCCGGTCATCACATGGCCTCGAGGTAGCGCGCGACTTCCCAGTCGGTGACCGCCAGCGACTGGGCGTGGAGTTCCGCGCGCTTCATCAGTACGTAGTGGTCGACGAAGTCGTCGCCCAGCCACTCGCGGGCGGTCCGGCTGCCGGCCAGCAGGTCGACCGCCTCGGCCGGCGCGGTCGGCAGCCACTCGGCCTCCTCCGCCGGCCGGCCGTACACGTCGACGTCGGTGAGCGGCGGCGGTTCGATCTTGTTGGTGATGCCGTGCAGGCCGCCGGCGAGCAGCGCCGCGGTGGCGATGTAGGGGTTGACGTCGCCGCCCGGCTGGCGGTGCTCCAGGCGGGTGCCCCGGTCGCCCTCGGTGATGACCCGCAGCCCGACCGAGCGGTTGTCGATCCCCCAGGTGGCGGTCGTCCCGGCCCATGAGTACGGGACGAAGCGCCGGTAGGAGTTCGGCGTGGGGGCCATGAGAGCGGTGAACTCGCGCATGGTCGCCAGCACGCCCCCGGCGAAGTGCCGCATGGTGGTCGAGATCCCGTCGGGCGCGGCGGCGTCGAAGAACGCGCCGCCGTCCCGCTCGTCGCGGAGGCTGACGTGGATGTGGCAGCTGTTGCCGGCCCAGTCGCCGTTCGGCTTGGCCATGAAGGTCGCGAGCAGGTCCTGCTGGGCGGCGACCTCCTTGACCGCGGACTTGAACAGGAACGCGTGGTCGGCGGCCCGCAGGCTGGGGGCGTACCGGAGGTTGATCTCGAACTGCCCCGGGCCGGTCTCCGGGTTGCACGCCTCGATCGGCAGGTCGTACCGCAGCATCCGGTTCCGGATCAGCGCGCCGACGTCCTCCTGCAGGGAACCGAGGACGACCCCGTAGGTGCTCGGCCGTTCCTGTAGCGGAACGAGTTCGGCGGCGCGCTTGCGGTGGTGCGTCCCCGGTGGCTCGTGCAGCAGATAGAACTCCAGCTCCAGTGCGCTGAGCGGATCGAAGCCCAGGTCGCGGGCGCGGTCCACGGCGCGGCGCAGCACTGCGCGCGGCGAGATCGGCACCGGTCCCGCGCCGTGCGGCAGGTGCCAGTCGCACAGGATCAGCGCGGTGTCCGGCAGCCACGGCACGACGCGGAGGGTGTCGACGTCGGGCCGGGCCAGGATGTCGGGGAACCCCTGCCGTTCGGTGGGGAAGTACCCGGTGTGCCCGTCCGGCCTGGCCACGAGGCCGGACTCGTCGACGTGCATGACCCAGAACACGTCGCACAGGGCGAGCCCGTGTTCGAGGACGCGCGCGAGCTGACGGGTGGGCAGCCGCTTCCCGCGCATCACCCCGTGCGTGTCGGAGCCGCCCAGGACGACCGTCTCGATCCCCTGCCGTTCGAGGGCCGCGGGCAGGTCGGTGGCGGAGCGGAGGTCGGCGTGGATGTCGGTCATGTGCGTGCGCCTTCCTGCTGCGTGTCGCGGTCCTGCCGCGTGTTGGCGTCCTGCCCCAGCGTGAATCCCGCGTAGCCCGCGGCGACGATCTCGTCGCACTCGCGGCGGTATTGCCCGCACCCGGCGACGTAGGGCATGAAGGTGCGCGGCTTGCCGGGGATGTTCACCCCGACGTACCAGGAGTTCGCCTTCGGGTAGAGGGTGTGCGCGGCGAGGTCGGCGACGTGCGCCATCCACCGCTCCTGTGCGGCAGGCGTCGCCTCGATCCGGTCCACGCCTCGTTCGCGCAGGTGGGCCAGGCAGTCCGCGATCCAGTCGACGTGCTGTTCGATGGAGACCACCATGTTGCTCAGCACCGAGGGGCTGCCCGGCCCGGTGACCATGAACAGGTTCGGGAAGCCCGCGGTCTGCAGGCCGAGCAGGGTCCGCGGGCCGTGCGCCCACGTGTCGGTCAGCGCCCGCCCGCCGGTGCCGCGGATGTCGATCTCGGTCAGCGCCCCGGTGATCGCGTCGAACCCGATCGCGAAGACGATCACGTCGACGTCGATGTGCCGGTCCCGGGTACGGACGCCGGTGGGCGTGATCTCCTCGATGGGGTCGGACCGGACGTCGACGAGTTCGACGCCGTCCCGGTTGTAGGTCTCGAAGTACCCGGTGTCGGTGCAGGTCCGCTTGGTGCCGATGTGGTGGGTCGGGCACAGCAGCTCGGCCACCTCCGGATCACGCACGATCTCGCGGATCTTCGCGCGGGCGAAGTCCTGGGCGAGCCGGTTGGCCTTCTCGTCGGTGAAGAAGTCGGTGAAGGCCGCGGACAGGGCGCTGATCCCGCCGCGCCGCCAGCCCTCCTCGTACCGGGCCCGCCGCTGCTCGGGCGTGACGTCGAGCGTCGCGTCGGTCGGGGGCGGCAGCGGGATGCCGCTCTCGGACTCCCGGCAGCGACGGCGCCGTTCGGCATGGTCACGGAGCGCGTCGTGCAGCTCCGCCTCGGTGAGCGGCCGGTTGTGCGCCGGCATGCTGTAGTTGGGGGTGCGCTGCAGCACGTAGAGGCGTTCCGCGTGCCGCGCGATGAGGGGGATCGCCTGGATGCCGGACGACCCGGTCCCGATGACGGCCACCTTCCCGCCGGTGAAGTCGACCGGCTCGTGCGGCCACTGCCCGGTGTGGAACCACCGTCCCTGGAAGGAGCCGAGCCCGGGGAAGTCGGGGGTCTTGACCGTGGACAGGCAGCCGGTGGCCATCACGCAGTACGTCGCGGTGACGATCTCGCCGTCGTCGCACCGCAGCCGCCACACGTGGCCGGCCTCGTCCCACTCCGCACCGAGCACGCTGGTGCCGAAGGCGATGTCGCGGCGCAGGTCGAAGCGGTCGGCGACGTGTTCGAGGTAGCGGAGGATCTCCGGCTGGGCCGCGTAGCGCTCGCTCCAGCGCCACTCGTGCAGCAGGGCGTCGTCGAAGGAGTAGCAGTAGTCGATGCTCTCGATGTCGCACCGGGCACCGGGGTACCGGTTCCAGTACCACGTCCCGCCGACGTCGTCGGCGCGTTCGATGACCCGTACGGTCATGCCGAGTCCGCGCAGGCGGTGCAGCATGTACAGGCCGGCGAAGCCCGCGCCGACGACCACGACGTCGAATCGTTCGGCGGAGCCGGAGCCGGAGCCGGGGCCGGGGCCGGGGCCGGGGCCGGGGGCGGGGGCGGGGGCGGGCTGTCGTGCGTCGCTCATGTCAGTGCTCCTCAGGTGGCCGGCACGGGCTGCCGCGACCGGAGTTCCAGTGCTCGTTCGAAGACCCCCCGGACCTCCTCGCGGCTCCACGGGCTCGGGGACATGGTGAGGAAGTGGTCCTCCAGCGCGAGGTCGGTCAGCCGGTCCAGGTCGTCCTCGGTGATGCCGAGATCGCTCAGTACGGGGAAATCCAGCTCCACGAGGAGGTCCCGGATCGCCATGACGGCGCGCGAGCCGTCCCCTGTGCCGTCCTCGGGGACCCCCAGCGCGTCGGCGACCCGTTCGAGCCGCTCGGGCACGAACCGCCGCTCCCGGTCGAGCGTCTCGGCGAGCACGAGCCCGATCGTCAGGCCGTGCGCGGCGCCGGTCAGGCCGCCGATCGCCTGCCCGAGGGAGTGCTCGGCGGTGCAGTCCGAGATGTTCATGGCCAGGCCGGCCATCATGCTGGCGCAGGCCGTCTTCGACCGTGCGACGTGGTCGTCGCCGTCGCGGTGGGCCGCGGCGAGCGACTCGCCCATGAGGCGCACCGCCTCCAGCGCGATCGCGTCGCCGATCGGAGTGCGGACCTTCGCGACGATCGCGGCGATCGCCTGGGCGAGGGCGTCGATCCCGGTGTTGGCCGTCATGGTGCCCGGCATGCTCCAGGTCAGCCGGGGATCGATCACCGCGTACTGCGCGCGCAGGTGCGGGTGGGCGATGCCGGCCTTGCGGTCGTTACCGGGGTCCGAGACGACGGCGCCGCCCGAGACCTCGGACCCGGTGCCGGCGGTGGTGGGGACGGCGATCAGCGGGACCACGGCCTCGGGGTACCGCCGTTCGGAGTCCAGGAACTCCCCGAAGGTGCAGCCGAGCTGACCGCACAGCCGCGCCGCCTTCGCCGTGTCGATGACGGACCCGCCGCCGATCGCGACGAAGACGTCCGCCCGCGCCTCCCGCATCCGGTCGGTCGCGGCATCGACCATCGCGATGGTCGGCTCTCCGGCCGGCTTGGCGACGCGGGTCACGTCGAGTCCGGATCGCTCCAGGGCGGACAGCGCGTCGACCACCGCGGGGTTGTGGTCCTCGATGCCCTCGTCCAGGAGCACGAGCACGCGGGTGGCGCCGAGATCGCGGATGATCTCGGCCAGCCGCAGTGCGCCGGCCTCACCGAAGTGGACGCGCACCGGAAGGTGGTTGTTGAACGCGGGGATGGTCTGCGACACGTGAGAACTCCGTTGATGCGAGAACACGCCGAACGGCGCTGATTCAGGTGGTTGCGACGAAGACGTTCTTGAGTTCGGTGTAGGCCTGGACCGCGTCGGGACCGAGCTCACGGCCCAGCCCGGACTGCTTGAACCCGCCGAAGGGAGTGTTGATCCGCACCGATGTGTAGGAGTTGACCGCCAAAGTACCCGACTCGATGGCGCGGGAGAGCCGCAGCGCACGGCCCACGTCGCGGGTCCAGATCGACCCCGAGAGCCCGTAGGGCGAGTCGTTGACGCGCCGGATCACCTCGGCCTCGTCGTCGAAGACCAGGACGGAGACGACCGGTCCGAAGATCTCTTCACGGGCCGCCGGGTGGGCGTCGTCGATCGGGCACAGCACGGTCGGCGGGAACCAGAACCCCGGCCCCTCGGGGGCATCGCCCCGGAACGCGACCGGTGCCCCCTCGACGTGCCCGGCCACCTGCCGTCGGTGCCGCTCGGAGATCAACGGACCCATCTGCGTGGTCTCATCGAGCGGGTCGCCGACGCGCATCCCACGGGTCAGGACCTCCAGCCGGGCCAGGAACTCGCCGAGCACCGGGCGCTGGACGAAGACGCGCGACCGCGCGCAGCAGTCCTGGCCCGCGTTGCCGAACACGCCGCCGGCCAGGCCGTCCACCGCGGCCTCCAGATCGGCGTCGTCGAAGATCACGGAGGGGGACTTGCCGCCCAGTTCGAGTGTGACCCGCTTGATCGTATCCGCGGCCCGGCGGCCGATCTCCCGTCCCACGGCGGTCGACCCGGTGAACGCGATCTTCCCCACGGACGGGTGCTCGACGAGGTGGGCACCGAGTTCCGAGCCGGAGCCGACCACGACGCCGAACAGCCCGTCCGGCAGGCCCGCCGCCACGCAGAGACGGCGCAGCTCCAGCGCGGTCAGCGGGGTGAGCTCGGCCGGTTTGAGCACCACCCCGTTGCCGCCGGCCAGTGCGGGGGCGATCTTCCAGGAGGCGATCGAGAGCGGGAAGTTCCACGGTGTGATCAGCCCGACGACGCCGATCGGCTCGTGAAAGGTCATGTCGATCCCGCCGGCGACCGGGATCGTCGATCCCAGCAGGCGTTCCGGCGCGGCCGCGTAGTAGCGGAAGGTCGCGGCGACACCGGCGACCGCTCCCCGGGCGTCGCCGATCGGCATGCCGACGTTGCGGGCCTCCAGCCGGGCCAGCGTCTCGCTCTCGGCCTCGACCCCGGCGGCGATGGCCAGCAGGACGCGGGCCCGTTCGGCCGGGGGCGCCGCGCACCAGTCGCGCTGAGCCCGGCCGGCCCGCGCGACCGCCTCGTCGACGTCGGAGAGGCTCGACCGCTCGATCTCGGCCATGGGCTGCCCGGTCGCCGGTTCGACAACGGTGTGGATCAACGGTTCCTCCGGTGGATGTTCGAATGGCCGGGCACGGATCCGGCCGCGGCTCGTATCAGGCCTGTGAACAGCTCGCTCGTCACCGGATCCTCGGGGTGCCACTGCACGCCGAGCGCGAACCGCGAGCCGGTCCACTCCACGGCCTCGACCACGCCGTCCGGGACCGAGCGGGCGATGACCCGCCCGCCGCGTCCCAGCTCCGCGACGCCCTGGTGATGGTGGGAGTTGACCTCGCGCAGCCCGGCCAGCCCCAGGTCCCCGAGCAGGCTGCGGCTCTCGACCTCGATCCCGTGGGTCGTCGAGGCGTCGAGGCGTCCCGGCACCGGCCGGTGCTCGGCGAACTTCTCGTCGAGCAGGTGCTGGTGCAGGGTGCCGCCGGTGGCGACGTTGAGGATCTGCAGCCCCCGGCAGATGCCCAGTACGGGCAGGTCCGATCGCAGCGCGAGCGAGGCGACGTGCAGTTCGAACTCGTCGCGACGGTGGTCGGTCTCCTCCGTCCGCTCGCTCGCGGGCCGCCCGTAGAGCCGTGGACTGACGTCGGAGCCGCCGACCAGCAGCACGCCGTCGACCATCGGAAGGAGGCGCCGCGCGTCGGCCTCGGCGGTCGCCGTCGGCGGAACGATGATCGCGAGTCCGCCGGCGTCGCGGACCGCCGTCAGGTACGTCTCGGCGACCAGCACCGCCGGCTGCGTCCAGAAACCCCAGGACGCGATGCTCGGCACGCCGCACACCCCGATGACCGGCCTCATGGCACCACATGGATCAGTGGTCTGTTTTGCATACCAGCGGACCCTAGGACCAGAGGCGGCTAGAATGCAAGACATGACGGTGAACGACGACATCCTGCTCGCCCCGTTGGAGACGCCGCCGGCGTACGTGGCCGTGGTGGACCGGCTGCGCCGCGCCATCGCGCTGGGCGTCGTGCTGCCCGGGGAACGACTGCCGTCGGAACGAACCCTGGCCGAGAGTCTCGGGGTGTCCCGGGTGACCGTTCGCGAGGCGCTGCGGATCATGCAGGGCGAGCGCCTGCTCGTCACCAAGCGCGGCAGCGGCGGAACCGTCGTCGCGTCGGCCGCCACGAGTCCCGAGGCGATCTGCGCGGACGGCGACTACCAGGTACAGGTGCGGGAGGCCTTCGAGTTCCGGCTCGCGGTCGAGGGCATGGCAGCCCGCCTCGCCGCCGAGCGCGGCACCCCGGCCGAGATCGCCGACCTGCTCGCCTGCCAGGACGCGCTACGGGTCAGCAGCGGTGTGGACGAGTTCCGCCGGGTCGACTCCGCGTTCCACCTCGCGATCGCCCGGATGAGCCGGAACTCGATGCTCCGGCGGGCCGTGGAGGAGGCCCGGGCGGCGGCCTTCGCCTGGCTCGACCTCCGGAACTTCGAGGTCTTCCACGACTCGTCGATCCGCGGCCACGAGGCCATCATCGAGGCGATCGAACGGCAGGCCCCGGACGCCGCCGCCGAGGCGATGGCCGCGCACATCGGCGAGGCCCGGACCGAGGTGCTGACGGCTCTCGCGCACATCGCCGAAGGCCAGGACTGAGCCCACGGCGGCAGAGTCGCGGCGAACTCTTCCACTGGGTGCCCAGCACCCTGCAGCGCGCCGCCGGCTCCTGGGGCGCCGTCGCACACCCCAGGAGCCGGCGGAGGAGTTGGGCTGGCACTTGTTCTCTCCCGACCGGCCACTCGCCGAAGCAGGCACCCGGCCCAACCGCGTGCTGCGGCTCAAGACCCGGCAGAACCGACCTGGCTGGTCGGGCGTGTTCAGGGTTTGAGGCCGACGCAGCAGTAGTGGGGGACCGGTACCGGGTCCCCGAAGACGTTGGCTTCGGGGCGCCATTGGGAACACGCCACGATGCCGGGGTCCAGTATTTCCAGGCCGTCGAAGAAGGGGGCGATCTGGGCGGCGGTGCGCAGGACCATGGGCGGGGTGCCGTGCTCATTCCAGTAGTCCACGGCGGCATTGGACGCCTGGGTGTTGATTTCGTTGGTGCCGTGGCTGAGTACCAGGTAACTGCCCGGCGGCAGCGCCTCCATCAAAGTGCGCACGGCGGCGTAGGCCTCCTGGTCGTCCAGGATGAACTGCACGATCGCCAGCAGCGTCAGCCCGACGGGCCGGGAGAAGTCCAGCGTCCGGCTCGCCTCGCGCAGGATCGTGGCCGGGTCATGGATATCACCGTCGAGGTAGGCGGTTTCGCCTTCGGGAGCGCTGGTGAGTAGAGCGCGGGCGTGGGCGAGCACGAGGGGGTCGTTGTCGACGTAGACGATCCTGCTCGCGGGGTTGGCGCGCTGGGCGACCTCGTGGGTGTTGTCCACGGTCGGCAGGCCCGTGCCGATGTCCAGGAACTGGTCCACCCCTCGTTCACCGGCCAGAAGACGGACTGCCCGGCCCAGGAACACCCGATCAGCGCGGGCAGAGGCGACGATGTCGGGGAACACGCCGATCATCTGGTCGCCGACCTGGCGGTCAACGGGGTAGTTGTCCTTGCCTCCCAGCCAGTAGTTCCAGATGCGCGCCGAATGCGGCACCGATGTGTCGATGACGGGTTTATCCGCGCCCATAGAGGCTCCTGCACAGTGGCGAGTCGAACTGGTCGCCCGACATTCTTCTCCAACATTACGGGCCCCGAAGACTGCGCGCATATCCCGATGCCGCCGCACTCGCCAACTCGTATCCGCCAACTCGTCACCAGGCCAAACCCGCCCTGTCACCGAACCGAAACGAAGATCGGCTCCTACCGCTGATTCCCGCCCTCAGCCAGTCTCGCGGGCCGTCACCGCTGTTCCCGTTCGCGCTCGGCTCCGGTCAGGGGCCTGTGCACGCCACCGGCCGCGCCCTTGGCTCCGGCCGCGATGGTGCGGATGGACTCCCCACGCTGGCGGCGTGCCAGGAGCGGCAGGCTTGTCGTCACCGATGACGGGGCGCCGCCCGACCCGGCCGCCGAAGACCGCCCACGCCCCCACCGTCATACAGACCTGCCGTTGCCCCTTGCGGGGCTTACTGGGCCCGCCCCCTACCGGACGATAACCCCGGCCCGGGGCGAGGGAGGTCCGGACCGGCGGTGGGGGCGGGTTCTCATGTCCCTGTGTCCGGATCCCTGTGTCCGGGGTTGCTGTGTCGCCGCTGCAGACGAGGTGGTCGTCTTCGCCGGGGGCGTCTGACGTCAGTGCCCGCAGGAGCCGGGCTGCGCGGGTGAGATGGCGGCGTGTCAGGTCCTGGCTGAGGACGATGACCGTGCTGCCGTCTTGGTGGCCGAGGTATCCCAGCAGCGGGGCGGGCATCGCGGCGCGGGCGAAGGGGCCGATCCTGGCGTGCATACCCCTCTGCCGGGCGGGTTGAGGTGTGGTGACGCAATCCGGCCAGGAAAGGCCCCGGGTTCGGCCGGGAACAGGGCTTCGCCGGCCTCGCGCACGCGCGCGTTTTTTGGTATTCGACCGGTCGGATACCCCGGGCGGACGGGCGGCCCTAGTCGACGACGGCGCCCGCGGTCAGATTGGCGATGGTGCCGGTCAGGCCCTTGGCCAGGTCGGACGCCAGGAAGGCGGCGGCGTCGGCCACCTGCCGCACCGTCAGCGGACCGGGCAGTGGGCCGCCCGCTCCGACTTCGTCCAGGAGCTGTTGGAACGGCACGCCGAGCCGCTCGGCGGCGCGTTCCCACATGCCCCGAGTGTGGGAGCCGAGGCGCTCTGCGGTCTCCGGAATGCCGTTGAGCCGCAGGCCCACGACGCGGATACCGGACGGCCCGAGCTCCATCGCCAACTGCCTGCACATGGCCTCGCTCGCCGCGCCCGCCATCCCGAACGGGCCGGACAGCGCGACCGGCACGCGGGCCATTGGCGGCGACACCGACAGGATCACCCCCTCCCGCGCGTCGAGCATGTGGCGAGCCGCGGCCCCGGCGGTCACGAAGTTGGTCCGCAGGTAGGCCGTGACCGGGTCGAGGAACTCCGGCACCGACATGCTCACCAGCGGCATGCCCTGGTCGCCGACGTCGATCCCGACGGTGTTGACGCAAATGTCGACGGGGCCGGTGCGGTCGGCCGCCCGGGCGATGTGCCGCTCGACCGCCTGCTCGTCGAGCGCGTCGACCTGCTCGGTGTGGGCGGTCGAGCCCTCGGCGGCGATCTGCGCGGCGACCGCGTCCAGTTTGGCCTGGGTGCGTCCGGCCAGATGGACCGTCGCGCCGTGGTGGGCGAACGCGCGGGCGACGGCTCCGCCGATCGCTCCGCCGCCGCCGTAGACGATGGCGTTCTTGCCGTTGAGCAGCATTGGATCCTCCTGATGGGTGGGTTGGTGCGAACGGTCACAGGGCGTCGGGCAGCCCGAAGGCCGCGAAGACTTGGGAGTCGAAGACCGTGACCTCGGCGACGAGGCCGTCCTCGACGTCCAGGACGGCCAGGGCAAAGGCGCGGAAGTCGGACATACCAGGCGCGCTGACGTAGGTGGCGACGGCCGGCTGCAGGTTCGCTCGGGTGGGAACGAGGCGCAGGTCCTGGGCGTCGGGACCGTGCAGGATGGGCGCCCACGCCTGGACGATCGCCTCGCGCCCCTCGTACCAGACCGGTTCGGTGCCCCTGTGCCCGCCGGATCCGCCCTGGTGGCCGACCTTGGCGTCTTCGCGCAACACCAGCGCGACGGCAGCGTCGTCGGCCCGTTGCAGAGCGTCCATGTACCGCCGGGCGACGGCCCGCTCCTGGTCTCCGGTGTCGGGTGACGGTGTCCAGTCCAGCCGGCGCGGCGGCAGGTGCGTCCGCATGGTCAGGCGGGCGCGCTGGAGCCCGCTGTTGACGGATGCGACGCTCGCTCCCAGCAGTGCTGCGGTTTCCTTCGCCGACCAGCCCAGGACGTCCCGCAGGATCAGCATCGCCCGCTGGCGGGGCGTCAGGTACTGGACGGCTGCGAGGAACGCCAGCTCGATGGTCTCCTTGGCAAGGAACACCGCGTCCGGCTCGGCCTGGCCTGACGGGATCTCTTCCAGCAGTTGGTCCGGATACGGCTGCAACCACGGCACAGCTGCAGGCGGCAAAGGCGCGCTCTCCTGATTCTTCGACGTCTGGTTCTGGGACGACGCCGCCAAGCGCGGCCGTGGATGCCGTGACAGGAAATCAAGGCAGGCGTTGGTCGCGATTCTGTAGAGCCAGGCACGGAATTGGCTTCCGCCTCGGAATCCTTCACGGCTCCGCCATGCGCGGAGGAACGTCTCCTGAACCAGGTCCTGGGCTTCATCGAAGGAGCCCAGCATTCGGTAGCAGTGAACGTGCAGTTCCCGCTGGTGGCGTTCGACCAGTTCGGCGAACGCCCTCTCGTCGCCCGCCTTGGCGCGGGCGACGGTCTGGGTCTGCGCGCGTTCGTCCACGATCGTCCCTCCGTGTCGGTGCTCTGCCCTATATGACTCCGAAAGGACGCCTCTCTTATCGCGCACACTGTAATTAGTTCGTCACTTATGGTCAGGTGGTGGTCTGAAGGCGACATCGACGCCTCGCCACTGAGCCCGCCGACCTCCAACGCGCCAGCACCTCCCCGGGTCAGCGCGCTTCGCTCACCTCACCGTCATCTGGCGACGCCTTCACCGGGCGAACCCGCACCGCCCAACTCGCTCTTCGGCTCCAGCTCCACCCGTGCGGACGGGTCGGGCGCCGCGCTCGGCTGCGGTCCTCGCCTGCCCCAGTTGAAGACGAGTTTCTCGATGCTGAAGCAGACGAAGACCTCGACGCCGCGCACACCCGGAATGGTGCGCACATGCTCGTCGATCAGCATCAGCAGTTGCGGCATGTCGGCCGCGATCACCTCGGCGAGGATGTCGTGCGAGCCCGCGGTGATGACGATGTACTCGACCGGGGCCAGCCTGCCGAGGTGCTGCGCGACCTCACGGCTCCGCCCGTCGACGTCGATGGCGAGCATCGCCACCACCCGCCGACCCAGGCTGAGCGGATGCACCAGCGCCACGATCCGCAGGACGCCGGCGTCTCGGAGACGGTTCACGCGCTTGCGCGTCGCCGCCTCCGACAGGCCGACCGCCCGCGCGATCTCGCCGTAGGGGCGCCTGCCGTCCTCGTGCAGCATCGCGATGATCGCCTCGTCGGTGGCGTCCAGGCTCGGAGTCTCCCTACGAAAAGTAGTCATTCGGCGAGACTGTATTCGTCGCCCCGGATGGGCTGAAGAACTATTAACGTCCACTGACAGCGCTTCCCGTGATCATTCTGTTGACCTGGGGTCGGATGCATTGACGTAATCAGTCCAAGAGCTTGTTCACCGAGCGTGGGAGTGAAGATGACCGTGCAGACGTCCGGGGCGACCGAGGCGGTGGTCCGCGCGTTCGTCACCGCGGACGATCCCGAGGAAATGATCAACCTGCTCAGCGCCGACGTGGTCATGGACGACTGGATGACGCCGGGCACGACGCTGCGCGGTCGCGACGCGGTCGTCGACCGGATCCTCGTGCCCATCGCCGCGTCGTTCCCGGACGCGCACTTCGTCGTCCACGACGTGATCGCCGGCGGCGAGCGCGCTGCGGTCCGCGGTGAGTTCACCGCGACCTTCGCCGCGCCCTACCTCGGGCTGTCCGCGCACGGGCGGCGCGTTCGCTGGACGGCCCACGACCTTTATCAGGTCGCGGAAGACCAGGTCACGAGGATCTGGTGGGGCAACGACAGCCTGAACGTCGCCCGGGAGCTCGGCGCTCTCCCCAAGGACGGACGGCCGTGGTGAATGCGGCGCTGCCCGTCACCGAATCGTGGTTCGACCGCCGGGACTTCGGCGATGGCCTCACCCTGATCAGCGAGCCCCACGTGCACGAGCTGCTGCGCGGCAACATCTGGCACATGCGCGGCAGCGCCCGCGATCTGCTCTTCGACACCGGGCTGGGGATCGTCTCGCTGCGCGCCGCGTTCCCGGATCTCTTCGAACGGGAACCGCTCGTCGTCGTCTCGCACGCCCATCTCGATCACATCGGCGGGCTGCACGAGTTCTCCGACCGGGCCGCGCATGCCGCCGAGGTGGACGCGTGCGCCCGGCCGGAACGGGCGTCGCTGGTCGGTGCCGACTATCCGGACGAGTTCCGCGCCTATATGGCCGCGGCGGGCATGCCGCTCCCGCCGTTGCTGCTCGACGCGGTGCCGGCCGCGGAATTCGACGTCCGGCGGTTCGCGACCCGTCCGGCCCCGGCCATCGGGCTGGGCGAAGGAGACGTGATCGACCTGGGCGGCCGGCGGCTGGAAGTGCTGCACTTGCCAGGTCACACGCCTGGGAGCATCGCGCTCCTCGACGCCGAGCGGGACGCGCTCTTCTCCGGTGACATCGTCGCGGCGCGGCCGGTCCGGTGATCACGGGCACCGTTGTGGACTCTGGCGGTTACCCGGTCGCGGGCCTGCTGCTCGGCACCTATGGCGTCGGCCCCGACACCGCCGCAGCGCTGCTCATCGCCGCCGGCGACAACCAGAGCGGCCAGGCACCCGGGCCTCCTTCGCCGCGCTGTGCGGCGTCAGCCCCATCGAGGCATCCTCCGGCAGGACACAACGGCACCGCCTCAACCGCGGCGGCGACCGCCAAGCCAACTGCGCCCTGCACACCATCGTCCTGTCCCGCCTGCGCCGGGACCAACGCACCCGTGACTACGTCCAACGACGCACCGCCGAGGGCAAAACCCGGAGTGAAGCCATCAGGTGCCTCAAACGCTACGTCGCCCGGGAGATCCACCAGCTCATCACCCGCTCACCGAGCGCCACAGCACCAATGGCGGCTTGACATCCATAGGGGCATCAGCCCCCAGGGCGGTTCACTGTGACACGAGCGTGCGGGTAAGGCGCGCCAGCTCGGCACCGGGCGTGCGGAGGGTCAGCGGTCGGGTGGACGGCGGTCGGGTCATGGCGCCCACGATGGGGCCGAGCGTGCCCGGTTGTCTCAGTCTCGCGGGGGGCCTGGTACTGGCCGGGGGCGCGCAGGGCCTCCACGATGTGCGCGGTGGTCTCCACCGCCGCGACCTCGCCGTGGGCCGGGTCGATCACCTCACCCATACCGGGACGATAACCGCCGGCCGGGGTCTGCCCAGGTACGCCGAGCCCCGGACTCCAGGGGGAGTCCGGGGCGGCGAGGATTTCGTCGCGGCGAGCTCGGCGCGGCCGCCGCAACGGATCAGCAGGGCAGCACGGCCGCCGCCGGGCTGAAGGCGAGTGCGGTTATTGGGCCCTTGGTCAGGGCCACCACCTGACCAAGCCGTAACCGTAGATGACGCGGCTGTTTCGCCTGAGCTTGCGCGTTCGCACGGCGTCCCTGTAGTTGCCGTCGACCGTCCAGACGTACTTCCTACTGACCTTGGTGACGATGCCGATGTGGTCTTCGCCGTCGTGACCGTTCTGGTCGTAGAAGATGATGCTGCCCTCGTCGGGGGTGTGCGTGAACCTGTGGTGGCGTCGGAACCAGGCGGCGTGGGAAGGAACGTAGCTATGCTTGCCGCCGGCGCTGGACCCTATCTCGGCCTTGTGGTAGACCCAGGACACGAAGATGTCGCACCACTCGGTGCAGTTCTTTCCGTACCAGCGGCCGTACTTGGTGCAGTTGGTTCTCCCGCCCTTCCTGTACTCCTTGTAGCCGACCTGACTTTTGGCGATCTTGATCGCGCGGCTGAGGTACGGCCCGATCGGCGGGTCCTTCCGGGGCGCTGACGTCGGCGCGGGCTGGTTTGCAGTAACGCCCGCACTCGCGGCGGCCGGTTTGACGGCGGCATTTGCGCCTTCGGCCTGCGCGCCCAGCACGGAGACGCTCAGCGGCGCGGCTAAAGCCAGCGCCGCGAGTCGGCCCTTACGGGTGCTCATCTCTTTCTCCTTTTCTTCGATGGTGCGTCGATTCAGTCTTCTTGTGGCGCCGGAGTCTTTGGGGGCCTCCCATTCTTGAGGGGTGATCGTGGCGGTGGTGTGCTCAGCGTGGACGTCGACCGGCAGATCCGTCGGGTGGGGGTGTCGGTCCTGGCGACCTCGATTGCGGGAGGTCGCCGGGTTCCATGGCACGGTCGCCGAATTCGTTCGGCAGGGATGTGGCCAGGTGAAACAGAGCAGAGTCACTAAGAGGCGAAGATCGCAAAGAGGATCTTTTCGAGCCGGCCATGACTATTCATATCACTCTCCGTGATATGGGGAGCAAGACGACTCAAGTAAAGAAGTAAGCGATTCCGCGCACTATCGTGGAAATCACGTAATCGCAGGGAAGGAAGCTACGTGCTTATGCCGACACGACCGTTGTAGATGATCACAAACGGACACTTACGAAACGGGCACTCGTGTTCGTCGTCGGCACCAGCTCCGCGCTCACCTTGAGGAACTCCAGGTCGACCTCATCCAAAGCCCCGCTGGTGACTTCGGGTAACGCACAGGCCGGGACCGAATGCGTGATCTCAGCGAAACCGATCCAGAAAAGATGCTTTCCAGTTTGCGGCAATCGAGGCGTTCTTCAGCGGTTACTGAGTTTGAAGGCGTGATGTCGTCACGATGGTGCAGCCCGAGACAGAGTCAGGCCGGTCTCGGTGAGGCAGCCGTCGATCAGATGGCTGCGGTACTGGATACGGCGCAGACCTCGCCGCACCGTGGTGATCAAGTGCTCGGGATCGATAAAGATCGTGTTGGCCGGCAGGCCAACGCAGCAATGGAGACCCGGCGGGCCGAGCGCCCCCGAACCCGCGCCACCGGAGTATGACCACGCGGCGCCCAGGTACGTGCCGTGGGCGGCGTCATCGAGAACCCGGCCTCGTCTTCGAAGACGAGCCGGGCACCGGGCGCCGCCACGGTTCTTCCACCTGTGGCCAGGTCTCCATCAGCCGGCCGGTCACCGCCTGATCGTCCCGCTCCACCGCACGGCGTGCAGGGACCTGCCGGCTCCACCCATGCCGCCTGAGCAGTGCGGCAACACCTTGAACGGTGTATACGAGGTGGAACCGCCGCCCGATCACCGTCTTGATCCGTGACAACGTCTTTGATCCGGCCAGCCGTGTTCGGCCGGCCCCCGGGCCGGCTCGGCCTCCAGCACCGCGAACTGCTCGCCGGTCAGCATCGGCAGTGGGGCCGGCCCCTTCGAGCGCAGCGCTTCGGCGCCTCCCTCGTCCCACGCCCGATGCCGGCGTTGCACCGACCGCACACTGACGCGCAACTGCTTGGCGATCTTCTGATCGCTCACCTCGCGGGCGAAGTCCTCGGCCGCCCGCAGTCGCAGCTGTTCACCAAACGCCCGTCGCTCCGCGGTCAGCCCACCACCTTGCGGATACCTCATGACCTTGGGTACTGCAGGGGCAGTGGCTTGTCAGCCCCACGACATCACGCTTTCAAGCTCAGTAATCCCTACGAGAGCCTGCTCATCCAGGGCAAGGTCGTCGAGATGACCCGCGACGGCGCCGAGGAGGGCATCGACGCGCTCGCCAAGCGCTACCTCGGCGTCGACTCGTTCCCCTTCCGCCAGCCCGGCGACGTACGGGTGATCATAAAGATCCAGCCGGAGAAAGTTCACCACAGAGGAAAAGAAGAAGGAGTGGACAAGATGCCTGATCACGACGGCTCGGCGGCGCGACTGCGCGCGCAAACGCTTGAGCTGCACCGCAGTCATCTGCGCCACCTGCTCGATAAGACCATGGAGGCATGCGTCGACGCCTTTGCGGAGGACGCGGTCAACGAGCGCCGCTTCATATAGCCTGGGGCCAGGCGCAGGAGGGTGCCACCGGGTCCGCGGGCAGGACAGAGTCCACCTCCGATTCTCCACGCAAGGCCGCGATGACGACGATCTCTTCCGGCCCCGACCGCGGACCACGGGGTGACGAGGGAGACGTCATGCGCGACCTGCCCGCCCGTCCCGATCTGGACCAGCTCCGCCACCAGGCCAAGGATCTGCTGCGCGCCGCCCGGCAGGGCGACCCCGAAGCGAGGGCGCGGATCCGCTCGGTCTCGGACCGGACCGCCCTTTCCTCCGCCCAGCTCGCGCTCGCCCGCGAATACGGGTTCGCCGGCTGGACGAAGCTGAAGCTGGAGGTCGAACGCCGGGACATTCTCAACAACCGGGATCTGTCCCGCCTGGCGAAGCTGCTGGCCGAACACCCGGAAATGGCCACCAGGAACCTCGAACGCTGGTCCGACCAGGCTCACGAAGAGCCGCTCGGCTACGTCACGATGATGCGGTTCAACCGCGACCGGCTCGGCCTGCCCCACCACCTGCCCGGCACCGGCGCGGTCGCGAGGGCCCTGATCGAGGCGGGCGCCCCGGTCGACGGGCGTCCCGGCGACCGGGAAACGCCGCTGATCACCGCCGCCAGCTACGGCGACGCCGAAGTCGCCGCCGTGCTGATCGCGGCCGGCGCCGACCTTGAGGCCGTTTCCGCCCCCGACTCGGGAGGCGTCCCCGGCGCCACGGCGCTCGTTCACGCGGCGGTGTTCGGGATGACCGGGGTACTGGACGTCCTGGTAGCCGCGGGGGCTCGTGTCGACAGCCTGGAAACCGCCGCCGCCGCCGGAGACATCGGCGGCTGGCCGCTCGCCCGGTGCACCCCGCAGAGCCGGCTGCGCGCGCTGGCGTTCGCCGCCGACCACCAGCGGCTGGACGTCATCGACCGGCTCGTCGCCGCCGGAACCCCGGTCAACGAACCGGACGCCGAATGGGGACGGCTGCCCCTGCACACCGCGGCGGGCAACGGCAGGGCCGACGCCGTCCGGCGGCTTCTCGGTCACGGCGCCGACCCCGACCTGCGCGACCCCGTGCACCGGCGCACCGCCCTGGAGGCATGCGAGCCACCGAACGGGCCCGTCCGCAGCCCGGCGCACGCCGAAGCCGCCGCCGTCCTGCGGCCGGTGACCGGACGCGGCAGCCGTCGCCCGCCGCGCGGGGAACCGGCCGGCATCCAGATCCGCATCGAGGCGCGGGACCTTCCCGGCCGCGACTGCGGGCCGTTCCGGGACATGCCGGAGCACCGCAACGTCCATGTCGGCGTCCAGCGGGGCAGGCGCCGCGACGAACCGCTGGATCCGCACCCCGGCGACGCGGCCACGGCCGTCTGGACCCTGGAGGCCACGGCGGTCCCTGCCCGGGCGGGCATCGACATCAGGGGCCCCTACATCCAGGGCACGCCAGGGGGCCGGTTCATCTACCTCTGCTGGGGCGTGGTGGACGACACCGGTGCCTTCGCCATGTTCCGCCGGGCGAAGCTGATGCTGGACGCCATCGACTCCACCACCCTCGAAGCCGCCCGGCGCTACGGGCGCCTCATCGCCCGGCTCGGGCTCACCGACTCCGGCGGCGGGCCGCTGTGCTCCACGGTCCGGCCGCCCCTGGTCGACTGGTCCGCGGGCCCCACCGGATAGCGGCCACCGCGCGGGCGGATCGCCGAGGGTTCAGGCGGGCGCCGCGCCGGCTCGGGTGCGGGGGCTCCGTGCTTCCGGACTCCGTCCTGATCGTCGTATTGACCGGCTTCTCAGCCAGGAGTGCTTGTGAACATGTCACGCCGTCAGGCGTTGCGGGCGGCGGTGCTCACCGCCGCCGGCGCGACGCTCGGTGCTTGCGCCTTGGGACAGGACGGCCGCCCGAGCGGAAAGGGGGCCGCCCCGGCGGCGGCCGCCCCGGGCGGGTGGCGTATGCCCGCTGAGTCGTATCCGCACCGGCTGACCTACATGTCGTGGCCCACCCGGCGGATCTGGGGGCCGTATATCGCCGGGGTCCGGGAGGACATCGCGCGGATCGCCCGGGTGATAGCCGAGTTCGAGCCGGTGGTGCTTCTGGCCGATCGGCGGGACGTGAAGGCGGCCCGGCGGGCGTGCGGTTCGGGGGTGGAAGTCGCGCCGATCCCGGTGAACGACCTGTGGATCCGGGACACCGGCCCGAGTTTCGTCCTGGGCGGCCCCGGCCGTATCGCCGGGATCGATCTCAATTTCAACGGCTGGGGTGGCAAGCAGATCCACGACCGGGACGGCCGGGTCGCCCGCGAGATCCTCGCCGACGAGCGCGTCGAGCGGATCCAGGCGCCGATCGTCGGCGAGGGCGGCGCCATCGAAGCCGACGGCCAGGGCACCCTGATGGCGACCGAAAGCTCGCTGGTCAACGCCAACCGCAACCCGGGCAAGTCACGTGAGGACATCGAGGACGCGCTGAAGGATCTCTGCGGAGCCACAACGGTGCTGTGGGTGAACGGCATCAAGGGCCACGACATCACCGACTGCCACATCGACGCTCTGGCGCGGTTCACCGAACCCGGCGTCGTGGTCATGAGCACTCCGGCCGAGGACGCCCCATGGGCCGGTGTCTACGACCAGGCCCACGACGTCCTGAGCAAGGCCGTCGACGCGCGGGGGAAGCGCCTGGAGATCGTGGAGCTGCCGGAGCCGGCCGCCATCGGCCGCCGCGGCGAGGAGTTCCTGGCCGGCTACGTCAACTACTACGTGATCAACGGTGCAGTCGTCATGCCGCGCTTCGGAGATCGGAAGGCCGACGCCGACGCCCTCTCCATCGTGCGTGACCTGTACCCGGACCGCAGGGTCGTCCAGGTGGCCGTTGACACCCTCGGTGAAGGCGGAGGCGGGATCCACTGCTCGACCCAGCAGATGCCCGAACGAGCCTGAAGCCTCTGCCCGGCCGCGACCCGTGTCACCTCGCGCCCGGCGCCGGAGGCGGCCCGGCACCTCGGCTGCGCAGGTCCCAGGGGCATGGCGCCGTCCTGGACGCGTCGAGGACGGGCCCAGCCTCGACGCATCCGGCGGTGCCTGAGATCAGGCCGGGAAAAGACGCGCCAGATACCCGTGGAGTGCGGCGACGGCGGCGTCCGGCGGGAGGCTCCCGGGACCGGCGTAGGCATGCATGGCCAGCCCGTCGACGAAGGCCCAGAGCGCGGCCGCCTCCGCCGCCGGGTCGGCGTCTTCGCCGATCTCGCCGCTCTGCCGGGCGGCCTCGATCGCCTCGGCCAAGTGGGCGCGCACTTCGTCGTGCACGGCGACCTGGACGGCCCGCAGCCGGGGATTGTCCACGGCGCGCCCGCAGAACGCGAGGTAGACGCGCAGTTCCGTGGTGCGTTCGGTGTCGAGGGGCAAAAATTCCAGGAGGCACCGCCGCAGCAGGTGGCGGACGGTGCCGTCACGGTTCAGCGTTCGCGTGACACGTTCGCGCGTCCGTTCGCAGACCTGCTGGAAGGTGAACAGCAGCAGCTCGTCCTTGCCGGAGAAGTAGTATCCGACGAGCCCCACCGACACGCCGGCCTTCTCGGCCGCGCGGGCGAACGTCACCCCTTCCATGCCCTCCACCGCGACGATGCGCCGCACCGCGTCGGCCATCTGGCGGCGGCGTTCATCGTGGTCGGCGACGCGAGGCATGTGAGGACTCCCGATGACACTGATCCGCCTGGCCGGTCACTCCGCCGGTACCAGCCCCTGGGCCAGATACCGGTGGAACTGCCAGATGGGACGCTCCAGGTGCGAGAACCGCCCGGTGCCCGAGGTGGCCGAGCCGAGACCGCGCTGGACCCCGCGGATCATCACGAGGTCCTCCGTCTGCACCTGATGATAGACGCCGCGGTAGACCTCCAGGATCTCCTCGTAGGCGGGAGCCCGCCGCACCTCCGGCGGGACGAGGATCGCGATCTGGGTGTCGTGGGTCGTCGGGCCCGTCGGCAGCCATCTGAACCACGCGGCGTGGTCGGGCATGACGGTCAGCACGAACAGCGGGAAGACGCCGACGATGAGCAGGCCCGATCGCTGCGCGGCGCTCAGACCCGGCACGGGCGGGAACAGGGTGGGGGCCACGTCGTGCCCGTCCTCCTCGCCCGCGGAGGCTTGCTTGCCCACGGGGTTGAACATCGAGAACCAGGCTCCGTCACAGTCGTCCACCTGTGTCGCCTGTCCCGGCAGCATGGGCTGCAGGCTGGCGGAGTGCGTTCCGATGTGGTGGTAGCTCTCCGAACCGTTCTCGACGGCGACCTTCCAGTTCGCCTCCACACCGGTCCAGGTCAGGGCTTCCGCCGTGAGCCATTCGGAAAGCCCGTACGCGCGCAGCCGCTCGGTGAGACCGGCCAGGCGGGGGGCGAGTGCCGCCGCGCCGGGATCGAAGTTGATCATGATGAAGCCGTTCCAGACCTCCAGCGCGAACGCGGGAAGGCGGCACGCCGAGCGGTCGAAGTCCACCTTGTGCATCAACGGCGCACCGGACAACTGCCCGGCGTACCGGCCGTCCAGCCGGTACGTCCAGGTGTGGTACGGGCAGGTCAATCTGGGCAGATTCCCCTGCCGGGGCGCTTGCTCGTGCGGCAGCACGTCCATGAACCGGTGCCTGCAGACCCGTGACAGCGCGTGCAGTTCACCGGCCTCGTCGCGGGTGATGACCAGCGCCTCGCCGAGCACGTCCACGGCCAGGTAGTCGCCCGGCTCGGGGACCTGGTCCACGCGTGCCACGCAGATCCACTCTCGCCGGAGGATCCGCTCCATCTCCAGGTCGTAGAGGCCGGGCGAGGTGTACGCCGCGCCCGGCAGCGTCCGGCTCTCCTCCAGGGGGAGGTCCGCGGTGTCGCGGACGTCCCTCAGCAGCGCGTCGAGGCCGGCCTTGTCGCTGCTGCGCCGATCGCTCATCGGCATCCCCTCTCATAGCGGCCACGGATGAACGCAAAATAACTGTACAGTCACTCAGTTATTTTGCAAGGGTCGACCCACGCCGGCCGGGGCGAGCGGGCGCCAGGTGGATCTAGGTACCATCCAGGTCGCCGCCATCAACATCTGGCTACAAGCCCTGGCCAGCACCACTTTCTAAACACTGCCTAGCTCAAGTGGCCCAGAACCTGTTTCCGTCGCGGTGGGTTGGGGCGCCGGCCAGGTGCGGCTGGTTCAGCGGTTTTGAAATGTGGACAGTGTGCGGGCTGCCGGCGTGAGCGCGGCGGCCAGGCGCCGGCAGTCGGGCTCGGGCAGGCCGCCCAGGTCGTCATCGAGGTCGGCGAGCAGGTCGGCCACCACCTCGGCGGCCAACGCGGCGGTGTCGGCGGCCGGGCCGAGCTTGCTGCGGGCCGCGTCCACTCGCGGCGGGGTGAGCCGCTCCACCGCGGCCGCCAGCAGCCAGGCCGGCACTCCCGCCGCTCCGCCGGGCGGCGGCACGAACGGCCGGGCGCCGTTGTAGCGGGCGTCCTCGGCAAAGTCGGGATGCTTGACCTTCAGTACCGGCCGCGGTCCCAGTTCGCTCGTATCCCAGGATCCGGCGGGCTTGAGGACGTAGCCCTCGGCGCGGTTATCGGGCAGTTCGGGAAGGCCCAGCGCATCGGGCACCAGCGTCGGGAAGTCGACCGGCAACTCTCCCAGCTTCTGCCGCCGGCCCTGCCCCACCAGCGGCACGCACTCCAAGCCCACACCGCTCACCAGTTCGGCCAGTTCTGCGCGGCTCATCCAGCGCGGTCCCGACGATGTGCTGACCGCGCCGTCGAACGCCAGCCATACCAGGTCAGGGCTGTACCACACGCCGGTCTGCACCGGGCCGACGCCCTCGACCGGCGGTACCCGCGGGTGCGGATAGCCTCCGCCGGCCAGTTCCCCGTACAAGACCACGTCCTGCCCGGCCGCCCGCGCCGCTGCCGCCGCCGTCGCCAGTACCGGCCACAGCCGCGCCACCCCGAAGAAGGTCTCAAGCCGATCCTCGTCCAGCAGCCCGCGCCGCCCGGCGGCCCGCGCCGTCCGGCCGTCGCTGACCAAAGCGAGATGGGCGCCGTGCACCTTCTCCTCGGCCACCCAGTTCCCGCCGGGCAACGGCCCGGCGCCGAACCGCTGCGGGATCTTCGGATACCACACGCCCTGACCCCCGTTCCGCGCCCGAACCTCCCTGCCGCCCGGCCGGGACACTCCGGCGGGCAGCCTCTCGGACGCCCACCTGAAGAGCAACCCATTTTCAGAACACGAGCGTTCTTAGCGTGGAACGTGGTCCGCCGGCTTCTCACTCCGCGAGTGGTTTGCCGCCGGGGGGATTGCGAAGGACGCCAGTGCTGCCAGGACCGCTACGCTCGCTGCGAGTGCGAGAGCCCCCGGCAGGGATCGGGTGACGACGGGGCCGGCGGCTGCCGCTCCCACGGCGAATCCTGTGATTTTCAGGCTGGCGCCGGTGGTGAAGATCTGGCCGCGCAGGTTTTCCGGGGCCTCCCGGTGGCGGATCGCGAACAGGGCGGCCAGTCGGGGGCCTTCGCCGATCCCGGCGATGACCACGGCCACGATGAGCACGGCTGGTCGCGCCGAGGTGGCCAGGGCCGGCGCGGCGGCCTGGATGAGGGCACTGGCCCAGATGACCGTGGCGGGGGAGACGGAGCGCGGAAATCGGGCGAGCAGGGCGTTGGCCGCCAGAGCGGAGATCGCGGCGCAGGAGAGCAGCACCACGCCGCGGCCGGCTCCGCCCAGGACACGCTCGCCCAGCAGCGGGATGCAGGCGGTCAGCATGCCCTGAGCGGCGCAGCAGACCACCGAGGTGAGAGTTGCCCGGGCCAAGAACGGATTGCCGACGATGACACGTATTCCGGCGGCGAGATCGCTGATCAATGAGGTTGTCCGGGCTCCTCGTACTCGGCCGGGACGGGCTGGCGGCGTCCATGCGGCCGGCAGCGCCAAGGCGATGAGCACGGCGGAGGTCACCACGGCCGCCGGCGCCCCCAGCGCCTCTGCCGCGCCGCCGGCGAGAGCCGGGCCGACCGCTTCTGGGACGGCCGCCCCCGACGTACGCCTCACCTCCGCCGAACAGGGCGCGGCCTTCCTTGGCGGAACAGTCGAACGCGTCCTCACCGCGGCGGACGAACTGGTCGCCCAGACAGGGGTGACGGAGATGACGGTCACCGACCTGGCCCGGCTCTCCGGAGTCCGCCCCGGCAGCATCTACCAGTTCTTCCCGACCAAGACGGCCGTGCTGGACGCCCTCGCCGAGCGCTACCTGATCGCCCTGGACCGGCAACTGGCCCCGCAACTCGGCGAACCCGACCGCCGCCCCACGCCGGACCTGCTGGAAGAGCTGTTCGAGGCGCACGTCTCCTACCTTCGCGAGCACCCCGGCTTTCGCGCCCTGTGGCTGGGGCGAGCCCACCTCACCCGGTTGCCGCGCCTCGACACCGAACGCGACGCGTTCCTGGCCGGCGCGATCGACCGCGCCCTGCAAGGCCAAGGCGCCGACCCCGAACGGACCGCGGCAGCCGCCAGACTCGTCGTCTTCGTCACCGGACACATCCTCGAACTGGCCTTCCAGCACGACCCCGCGGGCGACGCCGATGTGCTCGCGGAAGGGCGGCGGCTACTGACCGCCTACATCACCGACATCACGCCGCAGACCGGCGACGGCACACCGACATGAGTACGGCCGACCGGCCCGGCCGGTGAGCAGCGGAGCGCCCCGGTGCTCCCATGCTCGCCGGACCGGGCCGATGCTGAACGGAAAATGGAACCCCAGCCGGGCAGGCGTCAGCGTCCGTTCTGCGGGAGCGGAACGGTTGCTCAACTGCGGTCAGGCTGCTGGTTCGAGGGTGACCTGGTGGCCGAGGGCTTGGAGTTGGCGGACGAGGTCGCGGGTTTTGCGGGTGGGGTTGAGATGGCGTTGGTGCCAGTCGGGGCCGAGTTCTTGGTAGTGGGTGTCGGGGTCGTTGATCAGGTGCCAGGTGATGACGAGGATGGAGCGGGCGACGGCGACGATGGCCTTGGCGTGGCCGCGGCGTTTGACGATGCGCCGGTAGCGGGCGCCGAGGAAGGTGTCGGTGCGTGCGGCGGCGGTGGCGGCTTCGCCGAGGGCTCCTTTGAGCCAGGGGTTTCCTTGTCCGGCGGGACCGGCGGTGTTCTTGGCTCCGGACTGAATGGTTCTGGGGCATAGCTTCGCCCACGAGACCAGGTGCTCGGGAGTGGGGAAGCGGCTCATGTCCAGGCCGATCTCCGCGAGGATGATGTGGGCGGTGGTCGCTCCGACGCCTGGGATGTTGTCTAGGCGTTCGGCCACGTCGGCTGCGGTGTGGCCAGGGGTGGTGTCGGTTCCGGACGTGATAGCGGCCGGGGCGTCATCGTGCGGGCCGGTGATCTCTCCCAGGGTCTGGGTGATCAGCCGATCGAGTTCGCCGAGTTGTGCGGTGAGGTGGTCGACGGTGCCCAGCAGGATCCGCAGCAGGTGGGCGTGATGGTCCTCGAACTGTCCGGTGAGGGCCTCGGTGAGGGGCTGTGTCTTTTTGACCAGGCTGCCCTTGGCCAGGTCCGCCAGAGTCCGGGGGTTGCGTTCGCCGGCGACCAGTGCGTCCAGCATGGACCGGCCCGAAACACCGAAGAGGTCCGAGACGACATCGGACAACTTGATCTGCGCGTCTTGGAGGGCCTTGTCCACCCGGTGCTTGTGACGGGTGCGTTCCTGGACGAAGACGGTGCGGGTGCGGGTGAGGTCCCGCAGTTGACGGACCGGTTTCGGGGGCACGAACGAGGCCCGCACCATGCCGCGTTCGGCGAGTTTGGCCAGCCAGACCGCGTCCAGCTTGTCGGTCTTGGGCCGCCCGGGGACGTTCTTGACATCACGCGCGTTGACCAGCCAGCACTCCAGCCCCCGGTTCTCCAGAAGGTAGAAGAAGGGCCGCCAGTAGCTGCCCGTCGCCTCCATCACCACGCGTTGGACGCCCTGGCAGACCAGCCGGTCACCCAGTTCCAGGATCGAGTTCGTGGTCGAGGAGACATTCCAGACCTGCTGGACCCGCCGGCCCTCGATGGTGTCGTGCGGGACTCGCAGACAGACCATGCCCGATGCCTTGGCGATATCGATCGCCGCGACCCGGGCTACCGTTCCGTCGTCGTGATCCTCTCCGGTTTCCTGCATGGTCTTCCTCCCCTTTGCCGATCGTGCGGGCGGGGCCGCCCGGGGGGCCTGAGGGGAAACGGAGAAGCTGAACGGCGTGCTCAAGGCGACAGTGTGCGGCCCCTCGGACGGCTCCCTCACCAGACTCCTATGCGGGCTCACGACCCAAACATCAAGCGGCGTCGGCGGGCAGCCCCGCACCGAATTTTCACGCCCGCGGGGCGTCGCCGCAGGCGAACGGCTGACTCCTATGACCATCACGCCGCCCGCGAAGTCTCACAGTTCGGTGCTCGTCGGCTGTTGTGGGCGGCTACGCGGTCTGCTGCAGGGTGAGCGTCTGCGCGAGGAGAGCACGATCGAAATAGACCTCGTTGCGCTTGACCTTCGTCCCCTCCATCAGCACCAGGTCCATGCCGTCGATCTCGACCTGCCGGTCGCCGCCCGTGGGCCGCAGCGTGGCCCGCCACAGGACGGCGACGCCCTCGCCGCCCTCGAAGAGGTGGAACTCGCGCGTCGTCCAGTGCATCTGCCAGGCCGCGAACAGTTTGGAAAGGTAGCGGCGCATCGCCTCGCGTCCCTCGACCGGGCCGCGGGTGCTGGGGTCGCGGTAGACCAGGTCGTCGGTGTAGCGCTCCAGGACCGCCTCGACGTCCTGGCGGTTCCAGGCGTCGTACATCAGCCTGGAGTTCTGCTCGAACTCGGACACGTTCATTCCGGCTCCTTGGTCTCTGGGCGCCGCTCGGACGCGGTCGTGGTCTTCGAAGTGCCAAGCAGCGCCCGCAGGCGGCTGCCCGCCGCGCGGAGAGGTTCGGCGTCCCGCTGCGCCCGGGCGATCAGCAGAGCGCCCTCGATCGCGGAGATGACGAGCAGAGCCAGTTCGCGTGCCTCGGCGGCGTCGCGGCCGGTCTCCACGAGGCGGTGTTCGACGGCGCCGGCCCACTCGGCGAAGATCTCGCCGCAGGCGATCCGGACGGGTTCGGAGGTGAGCGCGGCGTCCATCGCCACCGAACCCACGGGGCAGCCGCGTGCCCAGCCCGAATCGCTCAGATCGGCCGCCAGGAACGCCACGATCTGGCTCACGGCGTCGCCGACATCGTCGGTGGACCGCAGGACCTGTTCGATCCCGCGTCCGATCTCCCGCCCGGAAGCACCGATCGCGGAGACCGCCAGCTCCTGCTTGCCGCCGGGGAAGTGGAAGTACAGCGAGCCGCGGGGGGCTCCGCTCTCGTCGAGGATCTGGTTCAGGCCGGTTCCGTGGTAGCCGTACCGGCGGTACAGCTCGCCCGCGGTTTCGAGCATGCGTGCTTTGGTCTCTCCTCGCCGAGCCATGTCCCTCCCGAGGTCGATGAGGAGAACATACTATGTAGACCGGTCTATTAATAGTCAGCGCCGGGGGAACGGAGAGAACCTGAAAGGATCCTTGCGCGCCTCTGGCCGACCGGCCGCCGCAGGAGGAAGCGGGACGCGGCTTGCCGTCCTGCTCGGACCGTGCGGACGGCCTGGGAGGGGGCGCTCGGTAGGTCTTCCCTGCTCGATCATGACTTGACGCGAAGCCCGGCCCTGTTCCATTCTTTTCTTACCAAACAAGTAGGGAAAGTGGGATTAGTCGTGCTGGGACGGACGATGAAGGCGGGAGCCGCGCTGGTGACGGTCGTTGCGGGGGCGGTGGCCTGCGGCGGGTCCGGGGACTCCGGCGGCAGGGTCCGGCTCTCGCTGGTGGCCTACTCCACGCCCCAGGCGGCGTACGAGGCGATCATCAAGGCGTATCAGAAGACGCCCGACGGCGAGAAGGTCACCTTCACCAGGTCGTTCGGCGCGTCCGGGGAGCAGAGCCGGGCGGTGGCGTCCGGGCTGAAGGCCGACATCGTCGGGTTCTCCTTGGAGCCGGACATGACACGGCTGGTGGACGCCGGCCTGGTCGACGCGGCGTGGAACTCCGGGCCGCAGAGGGGGATGATCACCAACTCGGTGGTCGTCCTGGTGACCCGCAAGGGCAACCCCAAGAACATCAAGACCTGGGACGATCTGCTTAAGCCCGGCGTCCAGGTGATCACGCCGAACCCGTTCACCTCCGGCGGGGCGCAGTGGAACATCCTCGCTGGATACGGCGCCAAGGCGAGCAAGGGCGCCGGCAAGGCGGCCGGGACCGCCTACCTGCACGCGCTGTTCAAGAACGTCCCTGTGCAGGACTCCAGCGCGCGCAAGTCGCTGCAGACCTTCGCGGGCGGGAAGGGCGACGTGCTGCTCTCCTACGAGAACGAGGCGATCTTCGCCGGGCAGAACGACCAGCCGATCGACTACACGGTGCCCGACTCCACCATCCTGATCGAGAACCCGGTCGCGGTGACCAGGAGGAGCGAGCACCCGGCGGAGGCCCGGGCCTTCCTGAAGTTCCTGCGGGGCAGGAAGGCGCAGGAGATCTTCGTCAAGAACGGGTACCGGCCCGTGGTGGACGGCGTTCCCGGCGCCGCGGCGTTCCCGAAGCCGGCCGGGCTCTTCACGATCGCCGACCTCGGCGGCTGGCCGAAGGTCAAAAAGGAGCTCTTCGACCCGAAGGGCGGGGTCATGGCCGACGTCGAGAAGGGCGTCGGCGTCTCGGTGGAGGGCTAGGTCCCTTGCCGACGTTCGAGAAGACGAGAGAGGCGCCCGCGGCCGGCCGCCGTACCGCCCCGCCCGCGTGGGGCGGTACGGCGGCCGGCGTGGGCACGGCGACGATTTTCCTGAGTGCGGTGGTGCTGATCCCGCTGGGCACGGTGCTGTGGCAGGGGACTGCGCAGGGGCCCGCGGCCTTCTGGGATGCGATCACCGCCCCGGACGCGTGGGCCGCGCTGAGACTGACGGTCGCCGCCTCGGTGGTGGTGGCGCTGGTGAACCTGGTCATGGGCACGCTGATCGCCTGGGTGCTCGTCCGCGACCCCTTCCCGGGCAGGGGCCTGATCGACCTGCTGATCGACCTTCCGTTCGCGCTGCCCACCATCGTGGCGGGCCTGGTCCTGCTGGCGCTGTACGGGACCGACAGCCCGGTGGGGATCACGCTGGCCTACACCCGGGCGGGGGTCGTGGTCGCGTTGCTGTTCGTGACCTTGCCGTTCGTGGTCCGCACGGTGCAGCCGGTGCTGCTGGAACTGGACGGCGAGATGGAGCAGGCGGCGGCCTCGCTGGGGGCGGGCTCCTGGACGATCTTCCGCCGGATCATCCTGCCGAACCTGCTGCCGGCGATGCTGGCGGGCACCGCGCTGGCGTTCACCCGGTCGATGGCCGAGTTCGGGTCCACCGTGCTGATCTCGGGCAATGTGCCGTTCAAGACGCAGGTGGCCGCCGTACACGTCTTCGGCCAGATAGAGAGCGACAACACCGCCGCCGCCGCGGCGGTGTCCACCACGTTGCTGATGGTCTCCCTTCTGGTACTGGTGACCATCGACCTGGTGCACCGCTGGGGGGCTCGCCGTGGCTAGATATGCCCTGCGCTGTGCCGTGCTGGTCTACCTGCTGTTTCTGCTGATCCTGCCGGTCGCCCTGATCTCCTGGCGGACGTTCGGCGAGGGCATCGGGTCCTTCGTCGGCGCCCTGACGACCCACTCGGCGCTGCACGCCTTCCGGGTCACCTTGGTGGTGGCGGGTTGGGCGGGGGCGCTGAACACCGTGTTCGGGGTGCTGGCGGCGCTGCTGCTGGTGCGGCACCGGTTCCCCGGCAAGCGCCTGTTGGGCATCTTGATCGATCTGCCTCTGGCGGTCTCGCCGGTGGTGGCGGGGTTGGCGTTGATCCTGGTGTACGGCCGGTTCGCCCCGGTGGGGGGATGGCTGGAGGACCGCGGCATCCAGATCGTCTTCTCCACGCCCGGGATGGTTCTGGCGACCGTGTTCGTCTGCCTGCCGCTGGTGGTGCGGGCGATCGTCCCGGCGCTGGAGGAGATGGGCGACGAGCAGGAGCAGGCCGCGCGAACCCTGGGGGCCGGCGGGTGGCAGACCTTCCGGCGCATCACCGTCCCGGGCATCCGTGCCGCCCTCGGCTACGGCATCGTGCTGTCGCTGGCCCGTGCGCTGGGCGAGTACGGCGCGGTGGCCGTCGTGTCCGGACGGACCGTCGACCAGACCCAGACCCTGACCCTGTTCGTCGAGGAACGCTTCCAGAACTTCGACGTGCACGCCTCCTACGCCGCGGCGCTCGCGCTGGCGGCCATCGCCGTCACCAGCCTCCTGGTGACCAGGCTTCTGCGACCCGAGGACGGCTCCTGATGGCCATCGACATCCGTCATGTCAGCAAATCCTTCGGCGACGCCCCGGTGCTGCGGGACGTGTCAGTGGACATCGCCGCCGGATCGCTGACCGCGCTCCTGGGCCCCAGCGGCGGCGGCAAGTCGACGCTGCTGCGGGTGATCGCGGGGCTGGAACGGCCCGACTCGGGGAGCGTCGTCATCTCCGGGCGGGACGCCACCGGGCTACCTCCGCAGCGCCGGGACGTCGGCTTCGTCTTCCAGCACTATGCGGCGTTCAAGCACCTGACCGTCTTCGACAACGTCGCGTTCGGCCTGAAGATCCGTAAACGCCCCAAGCAGGAGATCCGCCGCCGCGTCGGCGATCTGCTGGACCTGGTGCATCTCGGTCAGTTCGCCGGACGGTATCCGGCGCAGCTGTCGGGCGGTCAGCGCCAGCGCATGGCCCTGGCCCGCGCCCTGGCCGTCGAGCCCCGGGTGCTCCTGCTGGACGAGCCGTTCGGCGCGCTCGACGCCCAGGTTCGCAAGGAACTGCGGGCGTGGCTGCGCCGCCTGCACGATGAGGTCCACGTCACCACCGTCTTCGTCACTCACGACCAGGAGGAGGCGATCGAGGTCGCCGACACGATCGTGGTCCTGGCCGACGGCGCGGTGCAGCAGGCCGGCACGCCCACCGACCTCTACGACAACCCTGCCGGCCCCTTCGTCATGCGGTTCCTCGGACCCGTCACCGAGCTCGGCGGCGTCCTGCTTCGCCCGCACGACGTCCGGGTGACGGCTGAACCCGGCCCGGGCACCAGCCCCGCGACCGTCACACGTGTCGTCCGCCTCGGCTTCGAGGTGCGCGTCGAGTTCGCGTTGCGGACCGGTGAGGAGGAGCGGACGGCCTGGGCACAGATGACCAGGCGCGCCGCCGAGCATCTCGGTGCCCGGGTGGGTACCGAGGTCCATGTCAGGCCCGTTCCGCGAGCGGCCGCGGTGCCGGCGAGCTGATGCGGTCCGGGCGGAGGCGGTATCCCCGCCTCACCGCGGCGGTGGTGCATGGCGGCCAGGCCGGCCCACCGAACTCGGGGTACACCGGGATCTCGGGTTCTCCGCCGGCGAGGCGAGCGCGCTGTGCACGTGCACAAACTGGGCCCGCCGTTGCGCTGCCGCGGGCACATTGTGGCTTGTCGGCGCCGATTCTTTACTAGGGGCTACCCGTAGCGACCTCCCGGCGAGCCCACCCCCCGCTTGCCCCCCCCAGGAACCGAACCCCCCTCACGATCCGCCCCTGCGCGGTCACGAGGCATCCCCCTGCGCGGTCACCGAGGCATCCCCTGCGCCCTGGTACGCGAGAGAAGAGACCCCGAAGTGCGATCTGCCAAACGCTCACTGGTGGCCATCGCGGCCACGGCACTGCTGTCCCTGGTCGCGTGCGCCCCGCCGAGCAGCAATTCCTCCTCGAACGGCGCAGCCGGCGGCACCAAGAAGTACAAGATCTACCTGGACCTGAGTTACAGCGGTAACGCCTGGTCGAACGCGGCCGCGAACATGATCCAGGCGCTGGCCAAGACGCCGCCGTACAACCAGCAGGTCGAGTTCCACAAGATCATCTCCGGTGCGGACATCGCCAAGCAGATCTCCGACCTGCAGAGCATGATCAACTCCGGTGCCGACGCGATCATCTGCTACCCGCTGTCGCCGAAGGCCCTGAACGGCGTGGTGAACCAGGCCGCCGCCAAGGGCGTGAAGATGTTCTTCTACGACGGCACGGTGACCAGCCCGAAGGCGTACAACGTCAGCTACATCACCGCGGGCTTCGGGCAGAACTCCGCTCAGTACCTGGTCAACAAGCTGGGCGGCAAGGGCAAGATCTTCATGAACAGCGGCGTGTCCGGGACCGCCACCGACACGATCCACAACGAGGCCGCGAAGTCGGTGTTCGCGAAGTACCCGGGGATCAAGGTCGTCTCGCAGTACTGGAGCAACTGGGACGCGGTGCAGTCGAAGACCAACACCCTCAAGGCGCTCGCGGCGAACCCCGATGTCGACGGCATCTGGTCGCAGGACGGCGAGTACGGCGTGGTCCAGGCGCTGCAGCAGGCCGGACACAAGCTCATCCCGGTGACCGGTGAGATGTCGAACGGCTACCGCAACCAGCTGCTGACCCTGCACGACAAGGGACTGGTCGGTGTCTCCTCCGGATCGGCCCCGACGGTCGGCGCGTACGCCTTCAAGCTGGCGATGGAACTGCTCACCGGCAGGATCAAGGAGGGCGACCTGCCGCACAACACGGAGTTCCCGCTGCCGTGGGTGCCGTACGACCAGGTCAAGGTCGGTGACCCGCTGAAGCCGGCGGCCGGCGGCAACACCTGGCCGCTCGACAAGGTCCCGCCGGTGTTCGCGGCCGGCATCTACTACCCCGACCTGGTCCCGGAGATCAACTATGACTCCGCGATCAACGGCAACCCGGTGCCCGGGGCGACCATCAAGCCGATCGACCCGACCAAGATCGTCAAGGCGCCGGACGTGCCGGAGATCAACAGCGACACCAAGACGAAGCCCGCGGATCTGTTCAAGCTCAACCCCGAGTTCGTCAAACCGATCGACGCACCCTGACGACGCCGAGCAGCCGCGACCAAGGAGGAACGGTGCAGACCGTCCTGCAGGTGGACGACCTCACCAAGCGCTACGGCGCGACGACAGCCCTGGACCGGGTCACCTTCGCGGTGGCCAAGGGCAGCATCCACGCGATCATCGGCGAGAACGGCGCCGGCAAGTCGACGCTGATCAAGAGCCTGAGCGGCCTCCAGGTTCCGGACTCCGGCACGATGCGGCTGGACGGGGAGCTGTTCGCCCCGTCCAGCCTCGGCGAGTCACGCGGGCGAGGAGTCTCGACGGCGTTCCAGGAAATGAGCCTGCTCGGCAACCTGACCGTCGCCGAGAACCTCTCCCTGCCCCGGCTCGGCAGCGGCCGGCTCTTTGTCCGGCGGCGGCAATACGAGGCCGCCGCCGCCGAACTGCTGGCGAAGTACGACCTGCCCGGTCTGTCCCCGGCACAGCGGGTCGGTGAGCTCTCGCTCGCCGAGCGGCAGAAGCTGGAGATCGTCCGGGCGGTCAGCCACCGGCCGAAACTGCTGCTGCTCGACGAGCCGTCGGCCGCGCTGCCCGACGTCGAGTGGCTCTTCGGCCTCATCGAGAAGATCCGCTCGCCCGAGCTCACCATCCTTTACATCTCCCACCGGCTGGCGGAGATCCGGGATCTGTGCGGGTCGGCGACCGTACTGCGCAACGGGCGGGTGGTCGACACGGTCCGGCTGTCGGACGTGGACGACGGCATGGTCTTCACCCTGATGGGCGGTGCGAGTGACGACCAGGTCCGGGAGAAGAGAACGGGCCGCACCACCGGTGCTCCCGCCATTCAGGTCGACGGCCTGCGGGGCGACACCGTACGAGACCTCTCGTTCACCCTGCACGACGGCGAGATCCTCGGCGTCGCCGCGCTGGAGGGTCAAGGCCAGGCGGAGACGTTCCGCATGCTCGCCGGGGCGTCCCGCCCGAGCGGCGGAACCATCGCGGTGGGCGGCCGGCGGTCGAAGTACACGACCCCCGCGGGGGCGCTGCGCAGCGGGATCAGCTTCGTCGCCGAGGAGCGGAAGGCCGAGGGGATCATGCCCGGCATCTCCACGCTGGCGAACATCACCATCTCGTCGCTCGGCCGGACCAGCACGCTGGGTGTGGCGGCCGGGAAGAAGGAGTACCAGGCGAGTCTGCCCTTCGCCCGCAAGGTGGACTTGGACGAGCGGTATCTGCGGATGGACATCGACGCGTTGTCCGGTGGCAACCAGCAGAAGGCGATCCTGGCCCGCTCGCTGATGAAGGGCTCGAAATACCTGCTGCTGTACGACCCGTCGCGCGGCGTGGACGTCGGCACCAAGGCGTCGGTGTACCGGATGATGCGCGAGTTCACCGACTCGGGCGGCGCCGTGCTCTGGTACTCGACCGACCTGTCCGAACTGGTCGGCATCTGTGACCGCGTCCTCTGTTTCTACCGGGGATCCGTCGTGGCGGAGTTCCCCGGTCACGAGACCGACGTCGAAGAACTGTTGCAGGCCATCACCGGCCACGGCGCCGGCGAGAAAGCGGGCCAATCATGAGACGCGCCCTGTCCAGTGGCACCACCCTGGCGGCGATCATCCTCGTCGCCATGTACATCGTGTACATGTACTCGTCGATCGACGTGCTCACCACCGAGAACGCGACCGACCTGCTCAACAACGCCGCCCCCCTGGTCATCTCCGCGACCGGACTGACACTCGTGATCGTCGTCGGCGGCTTCGACCTCTCCCTCGGCGGAGTGGTCACGCTCGCGAACGTCATCCTGGCCACCCAGACCGGGGGGACCACCGGCAGCGCCGCCGTCGGCGTGCTGCTGGCGTTGCTCGCCGGTGTCGTCGTGGGCGCGCTGAACGGTTTCCTGGTGGCCTACCTGAACGTCCAGTCCATCGCCGCGACGCTGGGCACGTTCATCATGTGCAGCGGACTCGCGCTGGTCATCATGCCGTCGCCCGGTGGCAGCGTTCCGGAGTTCATCTCGCCCGGACTGATCTCCTCGGTGGGACCGGTTCCGGTGTCCCTGCTGGTCATCCTGGCCTGCGTCGTCGCCTATCTGGCGTTCCGGAGGACCCGGATGGGGATCCACATCTTCGCCGTCGGCCTGGACGAGAGCGCGGCGATCCAGTCAGGGATCAGGGCCGCGGCGGTCAAGTTCCGGGTGTACCTCGCGGCCGGCCTGCTGTACGCGGTGGCCGGAGTGATGCTCTCCGCGCTCACCGCCAGCGGCGACCCGAACGGAAGCGCCGTGTTCATGGTCCTGGTGTTCGCCGCGGTCGCCATCGGCGGCGCGAAGTTCGGCGGCGGCCGGGGCAGCGCGATCGGCAGCATTCTCGGCGCCGGCGTGCTCGCAGTACTGCAGAAGATGCTGTTCGCCGTCGGCGTGTCGACCTTCTACACCGGCATCTTCCAGGGCGCCATCCTCATCGTCGCCGTGCTGATCGGAATGATCAGCCTGCGCCTGGGCGAGACCCGCCCACGGGCCGTGACCACCGACCAGCGAGCACTCACAGGACGGCCGGCATGACCGCGATCTCCGCCCACTCGGTACGCCGGAGCCTCCCGGCCCTCAGCGGCCAGACAGGGTACATCCTGCTGCTGTTCGGCGTCACCGCGTTGCTGATGCCGCTGTCCCGGTTCGTCAGCCCGTCGCTCGGGTCGTGGAGCACCGTCTCCGCGATCCTGGTGATCTCGTCGATGCTGGTCCTGGTCGGATTCGGGCAGGGCCTGGTCATCCTGGTCGGTGAGCTCGACCTGTCGATCGCGTCGGTCATCGCGCTGACCGGCGTCCTCACCACGGCCTGGCTCGGTGAATCGCCCTCGCTCGTGACGTTCCTGGAGATCCTGGCGATCGCCGTGCTGATCGGCGTGCTGAACGGGATCGGGGTCACGGTGCTGAAGGTGCCGTCGTTCATCATGACGCTGGGCTCGCAGCTGATCGTCGCGGGCATCGCCCTCGGATACACCAAGGGAACCGTGCCCGGTACGACGCCGCGGTTTCTCGGCGACCTCATGCTCGGCAAGGTCCTGGGCGTGCCGACACCGATCCTGCTGCTGATCGGGATCGCCGTCGTGGGTTTCGTGATCCAGCGGTACACCGTCTTCGGCCGGCGGCTGTACGCGGTCGGCGGCAACCGGGCGACCGCCGCCATCGCCGGCGTGCACGTCAACCGGATGATCGTCGGCGCGTTCGCGGTGAGCTCGTTGTGCGCCGCCCTGACCGGGATGCTGCTGGTGGGCTACGGCGGCGGCGCGACCCTCGGGATGGGCGACGGGTACTTCCTCCCGTCGATCGCGGTCGTGGTCGTCGGCGGATCGTCGATCCTCGGTGGCCGCGGCAACTACCTGGGCACGGTGGCGGCGACGATCTTCCTGCAGACGATCTCCACCCTGATCCAGGCGCTCGGCATCAGCCAGGGCTGGCAGACCTTCATCTACGGCTGCCTGATCATCGCGGTCGTGGGTCTGCTCAAGCGGGACCTGGCCACCAAGGCCGGCCGCCTGCTCACCCGTCCCGGCAAGAGCTGAGCGGGTTCTTGCCCCAGCAGGCGCAGCGGATAGCGCGCCGATCCCATCGCCGTCCGGCCGGGCAGCCCCGGCCTGGACCACGCGGAGAGCGAGTCGATGTATTCAACCGATACGGCCCCGGGGTCCGAGGGGACCGAAGGACCACTGACACCGGCGGAGGTCGCGCGCGTCCTCCACGACGAGTACGGGCTGGACGTCGCGGAGCAGAAGGAGCTCGGCGGCGAGGTCGACCAGAACCGCTGGATTCGCACCAGCACTGGCGACGAGTTCCTGCTGAAAGCGTCGATGGGTGACGTCGACGACGCCATGCGCTGGCAGGAACGGGTCCTGGCACATCTCGCCACGGACGCACCGGACCTGCCGGTACCGCGTCTGATCCCGGCGACCTCCGGCGCCACCCTGGTACCGGTTGTCAGCGGCGACGGCCGCTACGTCGCGCGGCTGCTGACCTGGTTGCCGGGGACGATGATCGCCGAGCTCGAGGAGCAGCCCGAGACCCTGCTGACCGAGCTGGGGCGGGTGGCCGCACGGCTCACCCAGTCCCTCGGCCGGCTGGACTCCAAGCCCTCGCAGTCGCACGCCTGGGACCTGCGGACCGCGCACGTCGTCGTCGACGAGGCCCTGCCGTTCGTCGAGGACGGCGACGACCGGGAGCTGGTCGCGCGGGTGATGGGCTGGTTCGAGCGCGTCCGGCCCCGGCTGGCCGGCCTGCCGGCCGGCGTCGTGCACCAGGACCTGAACGACTTCAACGTGCTCGTGGAGTCGGGAACCGAGCGGATCAACGGCATCCTCGATGTCGCCGACGCGCTCCACACCGCCCGCGTGACCGAGGTGGCGGTCGCCGTCGCCTACGCCATGCTCCGCAAGGCCGACCCGCTCTCGGCGGCGGCCGCGGTGGTCCGCGGCTTCCACTCGGTGGCGCCGCTGTCGGAGGACGAGATCGCGGTCATCTTCCCGCTGGCCGCGGCTCGCCTGTGCTTGAACGCCACCGTGTGGACGCGGCGTACCAGCTCCTCGGACCACGCCTACGGGCGCAGCCGGATGCAGTACACCTGGCCGGCGCTGCGGAAGGTCGCGCGGATCGCGCCGAGCTTCGCGGAGGTGTCCCTGCGGGCCGCGTGCGGCTTCTCGACCCCGCGAACACTCGGCGAAGCGAGCCCCGCAGGCCGGCCCGCAGTCGCCGAAGCCCTGATCGAGGTGGACCTGTCACCGGCCGGCGATCTGCTGGACGACGTCGACTGGTCCGACGCCGGCGCCGTCGCCTCGGTGGTCGACGCCCTGCTCGGCGACCGGACCACCCGGGTCGGCTTCACCCGCCACCTGGCACCGTCCCTCCTCTGGTCCGCCCAGCGGGCGACCGGTCCCGCGGAACCCGCCACCGTCCAGCTCGGATCGGCCCTGCTCGCCCGGGTCGGGTCGGCCGTCGGTCTCCCGGTCGCCGGGGAGGTCGTCAGCGTTGCCGGTCCCGCCGTACTGCGGCACGCGGCCGGCGCCGTCACGTACTGGACCTCCTGGTGGGGTGTCGACGTGAGTCATCAGCCCGGAGACCGCCTGGACGCCGGAGATCAGCTCGGTACTGTCGCCGCCCCACCGGAGAAGCCGGGCCTCGGTGCCGTGGTCCAAGTCCAGGTGCTGGCCACCGAGGATCTCGCCGTCGCGCCGCCTCCCCGCCGCGTCCGGGTCAGCGAGGTCCCCGCCTGGCAGGTGCTGACGGCCGACCCGGAGAGGTTCCTCGGGCTGCCGGCGCGGGCCGGCGGCCGGCGGCTGGACGGCGAAGGCGTCGCCGCGCTTCGCGACCGCCGCCTGGCACGATCCCAACGCGCCTACTACCGGCGGCCGCCCAACTTCGTCCGCGGTCGCGGTGTCTGGCTGTACGACGAATACGGCCGCGGCTATCTCGACGCGATCAACAACGTCACCCACGTCGGCCACGCGAACCCCCGGATCGTCGACGTCGCCACGGCCCAGATGAAGAAGCTCAACACCAACAGCCGTTTCCTCTACGAAGGCATCGCCACGTACACCGAGCGGCTGGTCTCGACCCTGCCCGCGCCGCTGGAAGTGGTCTTCCTGGTCTGCACCGGCAGCGAGGCCAACGACCTGGCGCTGCGCATGGCCCGGCAGGTGACCGGCCGGACCGACGTGATGGTCATCGACGGCGCGTACCACGGCAACACCGCGGCGGTGATGGGCATCAGCCCGAACCGTTACAAGGGCCCGGGCGGCCGCGGCGCACCGCCGACCACGCACGAGGTGGTCCGGCCCGACGTGTACCGCGGACCCCACGGCCGCGGCGAACCCGATGCCGGCCGCCTGTACGCCGCCGACGTGGCCGCCGTCGCCCGGCGGCTGGTCGACGAGGGACGGCCGCCGGCCGCCTTCATCGCGGAGTCCCTGATGGGCACGGCCGGGAACATCGTCTTCCCCGACGGGTACCTGCGCGGAGCCTTCGAGGCGGTCCGGGCCGCGGGTGGCCTGTGCATCTCCGACGAGGTCCAGGTCGGGGTCGGCCGGCTGGGCTCGCACTTCTGGGGCTTCCAGGTCCAGGACGTGGTGCCGGACATCGTGACGATGGGCAAGCCGCTCGGCAACGGTCATCCGATCGCGGCGGTGGTGACGACACGCGAGATCGCCGACGCCTTCGACGACGGAGTCAAGTACTTCAACACCTTCGGCGGCAACCCGGTCTCCTGCGCGATCGGCACGACCGTGCTCGACATCGTCCAGGGCGACGGACTGCAGGAGCGCGCCGCCGAGGTGGGCGCCTACTTCCTCCAATCGCTGCGGGACCTCAAGGCCCGGCACGAACTGATCGGCGACGTCCGCGGCCGGGGCCTGTACCTCGGCGTCGAACTGGTCCGGAACCGCGACACGCTGGAGCCCGCGGCCAGGGAGGCGATGGCCGTCAGCGAGCGGATCAAGGACACCGGCGTCGTGGTCTACCCGACCGGTGCCCATGACAACGTTCTGAAGATCAAACCGCCGATGATCTTCGGTCCCGAACACGTCGACATCTTCACCGGCGCGCTCGACCAGGTGCTGACCAGGGGCAGGGCGGAAGGATGGAATTGACAGCGATCGACATCAACGCGGACGCGGGCGAGAGTTTCGGCCGCTGGGTGCTGGGACGGGACGCGGAACTGCTGCCGCTGGTCACCACGGTCAACATCGCCTGCGGCTTCCACGCCGGCGACCCGGCCGCCATGCGCCGCTCGCTGATCCTGGCGCGCGGCCTCGGCCTGTCGATCGGCGCGCATCCCGGCTACCCCGACCTGCTCGGGTTCGGCCGGCGGCGGCTGGCGACCAGCACCGAGGAGGCGCTCGACTACATCGTGTACCAGACCGGCGCGCTGCACGGGCTGGCGCTGACCGAGGGGATCGAGCTCAGCCACGTGAAGCCGCACGGCGCCCTCTACGGCCAGGTCGCGGAGTCCGCCGAGCTCGCCCTCGGCGTCGCCCGCCAGCTTCAGTCGATCCGGCCGGGCCTCGCGCTGCTGATCGCGCCCGGCGCGGGCGCGAAGGCGGTTCGGGAAGCCGGGCTCCCGGTCGTGCTCGACGCGGCGGCCGACCTGGAGTACGACGACAGCGGCTGGAACATCATCGAGCCCGTGCCGGGTGAGAAGGATCCGGCGGCCGTCGCGGAGCAGGCGGCCGGACTGGCACGGGGCCATGTCACGACCGTGTCCGGCAAGCGGGTGCCGCTGGCGGCCGAGTCGCTGTGCGTGCACGGGGACCGTCCGAACGCTCCGCAGATCGCGCGCGAGGTCCGGGCCCGGCTGGAGGAGGACGGCATTGACATTCGCAGCGCCTTCTCCCGCTAGCGCGACGGCTCAGCGAGGTGAACCGATGCCCGCCTTCGACGACGGCTCCCGGGTGAGCTTCGGGGCCGACGAGTTCGTCTTCGTCGAACTGTCCGCGGAGATGTCGCTGGCCACCACGCTCCGGGTCATCGCGATCACCGACGAGCTGCGGAACCGGGAGATCCCCGGCCTGGTGGACATCTGCCCGGCCCATGTCAGCTACATGGTGCGGGTGTCCCCCGAAGAGCTCGACCCGCGCGACGTCGTACCGCGGCTCGCCGACATCCATCGCGCCGCCGCCGGCTCGGTCGGGCTCACCATCCGCGCCCGGGTCATCGACTTGCCGATCTTCTACAACGATCCGTGGACCCACGAGACGCTGATGAGGTTCCGCGACCGTCACCAGGCCCCCGACCTGACCGACCTCGAGTACTCCGCCCGGCTGAACGGTTTCCAGGACGTGGACGAGTTGATCGCCGCGCACTCCTCCAGCCCGTTCATCGCGACCTTCATCGGGTTCGTGCCCGGCAACGCCGAGTCGTACCAGCTGGTGCCGCGGGATCGGCAGCTCGAAGTACCGAAGTACCTGCGGCCGCGGACCGACACCCCGGCACGCGCGCTGGGCCACGGCGGGGCGTTCACCACGATCTACCCGGTCCGCGGTGCCGGTGGCTTCCAGCTGTTCGGGCGCTCACCGTTGCCCGTGTTCGACGCCGGGCAGCGGCTTCCCGACTTCGCCGACAGCATCGTGCTTCCCCGCAGCGGCGACATCTTCAAGTACCGCCCGATCGACCGGGACGAGTACGACGACCTGCGCCGCCAGGTGGAGCAGGGCGACTTCCGGTACCGGATCCACGAGACCGTCTTCGACCTCGGCGCGTTCACCGCGGACCCGGTCGGCTACAACAGAACCCTGCTGGAGGTGCTGGCCGATGATTGAGGTGGTCGCGCCCGGCCTGCACTCCTCGGTCCAGGACCGCGGCCGGTCCGGGTACTACGCCGTCGGCGTCCCGCCGTCCGGAGCGATGGACCTGTTCGCCCACGACGCGGCGAACGCCCTGGTCGGGAATGCCCCGGACGCGGCCGGGCTGGAGATCACCTTCCTCGGTCCGACCCTGACGTTCCAGGTCGCCACGGTGATCGCGGTGACCGGCGCAACGGTCGACGTGGCGTTCTCGAACGGCCGGCGGATCCCGCTGTGGACGAGCCAGCTGGTCCGGGCCGGGCAGACGGTCCGCTTCGCGGCGATGAGTTCCGGCGCCCGGGCGTACCTCGCGGTCCGGGGCGGGATCGACACCCCAGTGGTGATGGGCAGCCGCTCGACGTACAGCTTGTCCGGGCTCGGCGGGCTGGACGGCAGGACCTTGCGCGCCGGGGATCTGCTCCAGATCGGAACGGACGTGCTGCCGGGAAGCCGGCACCGCCCGGGGGTCCAGGTCCCCGACGAACTGCGGCCGACGTACCCGGCCGAGCAGGAGATCCGGGTCGTCCCGGGACTGTGCGACTACCGGCTCACCGGCGAGGCGACCGAGGTGCTCTACTCCACGCCGTACGCGGTGACGGTCGAGGCGAACCGGACCGGGTACCGATTCCAAGGCGAGCCACTGGCGTTCCTCGACCGCACGGCCCCGTTCGGCGCCGGGCACGACCCGAGCAACGTGGTGAACCTGGGCTATCCGGTCGGCTCGATCCAGGCGCCCAGCGGTACCGAGCTGATCTGTCTGCTGCGCGACGCCGTCACCGGCGGCGGGTACGCCACGATCGGGACGGTCATCAGCGCCGATCTCGACCTGATCGCCCAGTCCAAGGCGCCGGATCAGGTGCTGTTCCGCCCGGTGAGCGTGGAGACGGCGCTGGCCGAGCGTGCGGTACGGGCTCGCCGGCTGGCCGCCATCCGGCAACTCGCGCTCATCTGACCCCGTCCGCTGAATCGGCCGGCTCCGAGCCTTCGGGGCGTTCGTATGCTTGCCACCGACGCCGGGCGGCGCGTGAGAGGAGCGGCTGATGAAGCACGGGAACGAGGCTGGCACCTCACCCCTGCACCTGATCGCCCGGCACCTGCTGGAGGAGCGGCTCGAGGAGCTCACCACCACGGCGGTCGCCCGGGTGCGGGCGGACGAACCGGAGTACGCCGGGTCGATGGTCAGCCAGGACGACCTGACCCGGGCGATGCGGCGGACCCTGGCGCTCGCCCTGCTCCGGCTGCTCGGCGAGACGCCGCCCGACGACGTCGCCACGGCCGCCTCCCAGGTCGGCCGGCTGCGCGCCGAACAGGGCCTGCCGCTCTCGGCGTTGCTGCACTCGTACCGGATCGACCTGCGGATCCTCTGGGAGGCGATCATCGCCGAGGGCGCCGCTCGCGGCTACGCCTCGGACGAGGCGTTCCTGGAGAGCTGCATCCTGGTCTGGGAGGCGGTCGAGGCCAACATCGCCGAAGTCGTCGATGCGTACCGGCGGGCCGAGGAGAACCTCGCCCGGCGGCGCGACGTTCTGCGCGCCCGGGCGTTCGAGCGGCTGGTGCGCCAGGCCGAGAGCGACCCGTCCGTGGTCCGCGAGGCGTCCAGCCGCATGGAACTGCCCAGCCGGGCGAGGTACCTGGTCGTGGTCGGTGAGGACGTCCCGGTCAGTCACGAGACGCTGGTCACCATCACGTCGCGACTCAGTGCGCGGGGGCTGTCGTGCCACTTCGGCTGGATCGAGGACAATCTGATCGGCGTCGTGCTGCTGGCCGGCCGAAGAGCCGCGGACATCGTCGCCCTGCTCGAACCACTGTCGAGCTGGAAATGCGGTGCGGCGGTCGTCGACGGGCTCGCGGGCATTCCGCGGGGCAGCCGCCTGGCGCGTGCGGTGATTCCGGCACTGGTCGCGCCGGGAGTCCAGTTGCTCAGCGCGAACTGGCCGGCGACGGTGGTCGCCGCCGACCACGAGGTCGCCGCCGCCCTGGCCGAGGAGATCCTCGGCCCGTTGTACGCGCTGCCGCATCACGAACGCGCGGCCGTGTTCGAGACGCTCGACGCCTACATCGACGGAACGGGGTCGGTGACCGAGATCGCCGCCCTCACGCTGCGGCACCGCAACACCGTGCGGAACCGGCTGCGGACCGTCGAGCGCATCACCGGACTGTCGCTCGGCAAGCCGAAGGACCTCACCACCCTGACGCTTGCCATGGAGTGGTGCCGGAGCCAGGAGGGTCCCAAAGCCTGGCACTGAAGGCGTTGCGCAGTTGCCCCCGGTTGCCCGCATGACCAGGTGCAACACGCCTTGTGCCGTCGTTCACCGCTGCTGTTCGACTCGGGTGCGGCTCGAACGCGGGGATGCGGTTGATCGAGCGGTGATGGCGTATTCGTCTTGGTGCCGGGTCTGGTGAACGCGGTGGCGTAGTCCGGCCGGGACGAGACAGCCCATCCGCCTGTGAGATCGGCGGGCGGGATGGCCAAGGCGATGGGGGCCACCCAGACGAGGCCGGTGGCGTACGTCACATGACCGTGCCGTCACAAGCGGCGGACGCCCGGCATCTCGTGTTCGTCAGGGCCCCGCGCGAACGAACCGCGCGGCATCTACCCCTCAACGAGTGAGGACGAAGTCATGGAACCTCGTTTCAACCTGTTCGCCAACGAGCTCGGCGCCAAGATCGGTAAGCGGATCGCCAACGTCAGCCTGGTGATCCAGGAGTCGCCGTTGCCCAGGGCCCTCCAGGAACTGGTGGAGTTGCGCGTCAGCCAGATCAACGGGTGCGGTTTCTGTGTCGACGCCCACACCAAGGAGGCCGCGGCCGCCGGTGAGACCGTGGTCCGGATCAATCTGGTGGCCGCCTGGCGCGAGTCGACGGTGTTCACCGAGGCCGAACGGGCCGCGCTGGCGCTCGCGGAGGAGGGCACCCGGCTCGCAGACGCCCACCAGGGCGTGTCCGACGAGACCTGGGCCGAGGCGCGCAAGCACTACAACGACGACGAGATCGTCGCGCTGGTCTCCCTGGTCGCGATGATCAACGCGGCCAACCGGCTCGGCGTGATCCTGCGCCAGAAGGGCGGGTCGTACGAGCCCGGTGTGTTCGCCGGCATGTCGAGCTGAACAGGTGGCTGAACCTCGGCCCGGCCCGGATCTCCCGATCCGGGCCGGGCCTGCGCATATGCGGGAACGCCACCGCTCCATCGAGTCGCTGTCCGCGAATGCGGCCTCATCGCGCCCAACTCCCTCGGCCGCGTCTGCGTTCACTCGGTCCGCCGGGACATCGCGAACAAGTGTGAGGTCGGCGTGCCCGCGTCACATTCCGGGCGGCTGTGTCGTCGGACCGGTGAACCGTGAGCAGAGGAGGGAAACCGGCCCGTGAAACGTCGCGATCATTTACTACAGCGCCGCAGGCACCGTGCACGGCCCGGCGCCAGTTGCCGCCGAGGGCGCGCAGACGAAAGCGCACCCTCCCTGGGGTGGTACAGGACGAGCTCGCCGGCAAGGTGTACTCGGCTTTCACCACCTCCAGCACCGCCTGATTCGGTGCCGCCGGCTCCAGTCCCGGCACCGCCGCGGTGAATTCCGGTTCTTCCTACAAAACGTGCACCCAGAGCGGCCCAGATTGAGGGCGGCACTGCGGACGGCCGTCCCTGCGACCTGACGACCTCATTTCCCTAAAGGAGTTACCGAACATGACCGATCTCAGCGAGCTGACCGGCGACTACGTCCTCGATACCGTTCACACCCGGATCGGGTTCGTGGCCCGGCACACGATGGCCACCAGGGTGCGCGGGCGGTTCGACGAGTTCGAGGGTGAGCTGTACCTGGACGGCGACCACCCGTCGAAATCCGGCGTACGGCTCACGATCCGGACGCAGAGCATCCAGACCCGCAGCGCGCAGCGCGACGACCTCCTGCGCGGCAAGTTCCTGGGCATGACCGGCCACCCGGTCATCACCTTCACCTCGACGGAGGTGGAGCAGACCGACGACACCAACTTCAAGGTCACCGGTGATCTCAGCGTGCGGGGCGTGACCAAACCGGTCACCGTTGACGTGCAGTTGACCGACAGTGCGAACGGCGTGCGGGTCGGCTTCAAGGGCGGCGTCACGATCAACCGCAACGACTGGGGCGTGAACTGGAACGCGGCGACCAAGGTCATGATCAGCCCGAGTGTGACAGTGGAATTCGAGGTCGCGGCGATCCGACGACGGTCCTGACAGGGCACGCCTCTGCCCGACCGGCAACCGCCCACCGCTTGCCGTCACCGAAGTGATCGAATGGGCCGGGGCGATCGAGCCGTCCGGCCTCGCCCTAGGCGCACCGGCCGTCATGTCTCGCGTCGCCGCGTGCGGGAACAGCGGACCCTGGAACTCCGATGCCCGATCGGGTCATGTCAGGCGTCGTGGACGGGGAAGTCGGTGTACCCGGCCGCGCCGCCCCCGTACCAGACGCTGCGGTCAGCGGAGGCCAGGGGCGTCCCGGTCGCCATCCGCTCGACGAGGTCGGGGTTGGCGATGAACGGCCGGCCGAAGGCGACAAGGTCCGCCAGCCCGGATTCGAGGGCCTCCTCCGCCCGTGCCACGTCGTATTGATGCGCCACGGCGATCGGGCCGGTGAAACGGTCGCGCAGCGCCTTGCGGAATTCCATGTCCGGCCGGGCGAGGTCGTCGAACGACGCGTCCGCCTCGGCCAGGTGCAGGTAGGCGATGCCCATCTCGTCCAGCCAGTCGGCGCACCGGAGCAGGGTGCCGGTCATCTCGGGGTCGTCGGCGTCCGCGTAGCCGATCCGGGGGCTCACCCGCAGGCCCACACGGGCCTCGCCGATGGCATCGGCGACCGCTTCGACCACCTCCCGCAGGAACCGCCCTCGCGATTCCCGGCCGCCCCCGTAGGCATCGGTGCGGCGGTTGGTCGTGGCACGGAGGAACTGGTCGATCAGGTAACCGTTCGCGCCGTGGAGTTCCACGCCGTCGAAACCGGCCCGGACGGCCCGGACGGCCGCGTCGCGGAAGTCGCCGACGATCCGCCGGATGTCCGCGACGTCGAGTGCGCGGGCTTCGTCGCACTGGACCGTTCCGGTCCAGCCGTCGGGGCGGGCGACCCACACGGAGGCGGGAGCGGTCTGACGCGACGGCGCCACCGGCCCGCCGCGGGATGTCTCGCGACAGGCCAGCCGTCCCACGTGCCAGAGTTGCATGACGATGCGGCCGCCCCGCTCGTGCACGGCTGACGCCACCTCCGCCCAGGCGCGCTCCTGCTCGTCGGTGTGGCACCCCGGAGTCTGCGAGTAGCCCTTGCCCTCCAGCGAGATGTTCGTCGCCTCGGTCACGATGAGGCCCGCGGACGCGCGCTGCGCGTAGTACGCGGCCGCCTCGGGTGAGGGGATCCCCTCGGGTTCACTCGCGCGTGCGCGTGTCATCGGCGCCATCACCACACGGTTCGCCAGCGGAATCCCCCCACGCAGTTCCAAGGGCGTGAACAGGCGTAGCGCCGCGGGGTCTGACATGCCATCTCCTTGATAGTGGACTTCGGCGTGATGGTGTCGCCCGGATCTCACCCGGCCGCGACCACCTTCGCGCCCGGGTTGCCGTCGTCGTCCACACGGGCGCCACCGACGTGCTCGCCACCGTCGACGGGAACGATGACTCCGGTGATGGCCCGCAGGTCCGGGCGGGCCAGCATCGTCACGGTGTCGGCGACGTCGTGGGCCGTGGTGAGCGTCCCGCGTGGAATCCTGCGTTCGAAGTGCGCGCGCCGGTTCGGGTCCGCCAAGGTCCGCGCGACCAGCGGCGTCTCCACCACCCCCGGTGCCACCGCGTTGACCCGGATCCCGTGCGGAGCCAGTTCCAGGGCCGACGCCTTCGTCAGCATCGCCACCGCGCCCTTGGAGGCCGCGTAGTGGGAGAGGCCCGCGGTCGAGATCGACTGGCTGTCGATGGACGCCAGGTTGACGATCCGCCCGGGGGTGCCGCGCCGCACCATCGACCGCGCCGCCGCCTGCGTGCAGACGAAGACGCCGGTGACGTTGACGTCCAGGACGCGCCGGAACTCGGTGACGTCGAGGTCCAGCAGCCCGATCTCGGAGATCACTCCGGCGTTGTTCACGAGGACGTCGACAGGACCCAGGTCGCCCTCCGCGGCTTCCAGGGCGCGCGCGACCGCCTGCGGGTCGGTGACGGCCGCCTCGTACCCGCGGATACGCGCCGACCCGCGGGCTTGTGGCACCCGGTCCAGGTCCTGCCGCCGGAGCTCGATGACGGCGACGTCGTACCCGTCGTCCGCGAGCCGTTCCACGACGGCGGCGCCGATTCCGCCGGCACCACCTGTCACCACGGCAACGCCCATTCTCATTCCTCCACTTCCGCGAAATCTGTGTTCGCCCTGCTGACGGCCTGCAGCAAGGCTCGCTCAAGCAGGGGACGAGTGAGCCGCCGCCGGTACCAGGCACTGCCGCGCACGTCGTCGATCGGCGAGATGGCCTCCTGCACGGCCTCGTCCAGAGCGGCCGCCGAGTGGATCACGGAGGCGGGCTCCAGTCCGTTGAGGCGGTCGCCGACCGGCACGAGGATCGGCGTGGGTCCTGCGCCGCTGACAGCGACGCGGGCACGGACGACATGTCCGCGGGAGGTGTGCAGCACGACGGCGACGCCGACCGTCGCGAGATCCATCGACCGGCGTACGGTCGCCCGGCAGTAGGCGCCGGAGGACGAGCTCCGGGGCACCTCCACGTATTCGAGCACCTCGCCCGGGGCCAGGTCGGTGCGGCCGGGGCCGTGGAAGAACCGCGATGCCGGGATCCTGCGCTGACCGGAGGCCGATCGCGCGACCATGACCGCGTCGCTCGCCAGCAGGCCCGCGAGCGTGTCGCCCGAAGGCGAGGCCCGGCAGACATTGCCGCCGATCGTCCCGCGGCGTCGGGTCTGGCCGGACCCGATCAGCCCGGCACCGTCCACGATCGCCGCCCAGCACGGGTCCGTGACCCGGGCCAGCCGGGCGAGTGCGCAGGCCGCGCCGATCCGGAGGTGATCGCCCGTGTCCGCCAGGACGGTGAGCTCGGGCACGCGTGTGATGTCGACGATCACCTCGTGCCGGATCGCCCCCGCCGCGTAGAGGGGGACGAAGTCCGTCCCGCCCGCTATCACGCCCGCGCCCGCCCCGAGCAGCTCCAGCAGCCGGTCCAGGTCGGTGGCGCATTCCAGGTCCCGCATCATGTGGCCTCACCGCTCCGGATCGTTGCCGGCGCCAGCCCGGCCATCAGCCGGAGGACGGTCTCAGGGGTCATGGAGCACGACGCGGGCTGCACGCCGATCGCATCACGGACCGCGGAGCCGATCGCGGCGGCACCGGGGATCGCCGGCGCCTCCCCGATGCCCTTCAGACCGCGGTAACCCTCGCTGCCCGGGTGCTCGGTGACGAAATGGACGTCGATGGTCTCGGGCACGTCCAGGATCGTCGGCACCCGGTAGTCGTGCAGGTTCGCGTTCACGACCCGGCCCCGGTCGTCGCTCACGATCTCCTCGCTCAGCGCGTAGCCCAGTCCCTGCACGACGCCGCCGTGCACCTGCCCCCTGGCTCCGTGGGGATTCAGCACGGGGCCGGTGTCGTGGACGGCGGCGTACCGCTGAACCTCGACGGCCCCGGTCGCGAGGTCGACCTCCACCTGCGCCGCGTGACAATGAAAGGTGGGTTCGTTGAAGGCGCCCACCCAGCCGGACACGCAGCCCGGGTCGTGCTGGACGGGGGAGGGCTGGAAGCGGCCGTTGGCGGCGACCGGGCCGCCGGTGTCCATCGCCGCGGTGATGACCTCGGCGAGCGGCTGCGCCAGCTGCTCGATGCCGCGGACCCGCACGGTGCCGTCCCGGAGTTCGCAGTCCTGGACCGCGATCTCGTGGTCGTGCGCGTACTGCCGCAGCAGCACCTCGCGTACCTGGGCGGCGGCCGAGGCGATCGCCGTCCCGACACCGTAGAGCGTGCGGCTGCCCTGTGAGCCGTGGTCGACCGAGCCCCGGTCGGTGTCGCCCGCGGACACCAGGACGTCCGCGTTGTCGATGCCCAGCTCGTCGGCCACGATGGCGGCGAGCGTCTCGGAGACCGCGCCCGTGCCGATCTCGGTCGCCCCGGTGATCACCGTGGCCGTGCCGTCCTCGTTCATGGTCAGGGTGGCGGCGGATCCGACGGGCGAGACGGTCCAGATCGCGCACCCCAGGCCGTACCCGCGTGCCTTGCCGGGCGGTGGCGGCTGCGCTTCGGCCCGCCAGGTCGCAAGGTATTCCCGGCCTCGCCGCAGGACCTCGGCCATGGCGGGGTCGCGCATCACCTGCCCGGTCGGTCCCTCGTGGCCCTCGCGCAGTGCGCACCGCTCGCGCAGCTCCAGCGGGTCGATCCCCAGGCGTTCGGCGATGTCGTTCATGTGCGCCTCGACGGCGTACGACATCTGCGGTCCGGACGGAGCGCGGAAGGAGCCGGTCGGAACCGTGTTCGTGTAGACCGATCCCGAGACGATGTCCACGGCACCGACCTGGTAGGGGCCGCATGCCTGTAGGGCCGCCACCGAGGCGACCGGCGGGATGTCGTAGGCGTAGGCGCCGCTGTCGAGAAGGATGCGGGCACGCCGCGCGAGGATGTCGCCGTCGGCGGATACCGCGGACACGAGCTCGACCCGGGAGTTCTCCCGTGGTGCCGGGGTCTGGAACTCCTCCTCGCGGCTGCACAGCACGCTGACACGGCACCCGGTGTGCCGGGCGAGGACCGCGGCGATCGGGGCCATGCCCAGGTGCAGCTTGCCGCCGAACCCGCCGCCGAGGGTGGGCACCCTGACCGAGACGCGGTTCAGCGGCAGGCCGAACAGCTTGCTCAGGCCGGCCCGCACCTCGAACGGAGCCTGGGAGGTCGTGGTGACCGAAAGCCGGCCCTGGGACCACTCCGCGGTGGCCGCGCGCGGTTCGATGTACGCCTGGTGGACGCGGTGCGAGTCGACCACGGTGGTGACGATGACGTGGGCGCGCGCGAAGGCGCCGTCCACGTCGCCCCGAAGGATCCGGCTGCTCTCGGTGTGGTTGGGCCGGTCGTCGTGAACCCGGCGAGCCTCGTCGAGGGCCGCGGCCCGCAGGTCTACGACGGCTTCCTCTTCCTCGTACGACACCCGCACGGCCTGCGCGGCGGCCAGGGCGACCGTCCGGCTCCCGGCCGCCACGAGCGCGACGGGCTCGCCGACGTAGCGCACCCGGTCGCGGGCGAGCAGCGGCTCGTCCTCGACGAACAGCCCCTGCAGACCGGACGGGACGTCCCGCGCGGTGAGGACGGCCACCACCCCGGGCAGTTCCCGGGCGCGGGAGGCGTCGATGCCGGCGATGCGGCCCGCCGGGACGGCCGAGCGGACGACGGCGCCGTGCAGCTCCGCGGACCCGGCCAGGTCGTCGGTGTACCGGGCCGTGCCCGCCGTCTTGCCCGCGGCGTCCAGTCGCGTGAACTCCGTGCCGAGCCTGCTCATGACGTCCGTGCCTTTGCGTCGTCCCGGAACCTCTGAGCGGCCTGGCACACGCCGTCGGTGATCCCGATGTATCCCGTGCAGCGGCAGATGTTGCCGGCCAGCGCCCCCTTGACCTGGTCGCGGGACACCTCGCCCCCGCTGTGCTCCAGCAGGGCGGTGGCCGACACCACGATGCCGGGTGTGCAGATACCGCACTGGACGCCGCCGCAGGCGACGAGCGCCTCGCTGGTGGCACGTCCCGCAGGGGTCGTCACGACATCCTCGACCGTACGGATGCGGCGCCCTTCGCACTGCCGCGTGAAGACGATGCAGGAGCACACCGGCTCGTCGTCGACGAGCACCGTGCACGCCCCGCAGTCGCCGGTGCCGCAGCCGACCTTGGTGCCGGTGAGGCCGAGACCTGTGCGCAGCGTGTCGACGAGGAGGGTGTCCGGAGCCGCGTCCAGGACGTGCGCGGTGCCGTTGACGACCAGCGTGGTGGCCCGGGGAACCAGGTCCCGGGAGCCGGACGGGGCGTTCGGCAAGCCGCTCACCGCCCCTCGGGACGGTTGAGGACCGCGGCGTACGTCTCGTCCGTGGAGCCGATGAGCCGGCGCTCGCGGATGTAGGGCAGCGGAGTCGCCGGGTCCTGCGCGTCGATCTCGCGGGCCAGCCGCGCGCCGTCGAACACCGCGTCCGCGAGCAGCATGCGCGGGGCGACGCAGTCCCCGATCTGGTAGACCGCCTGCACCTCCGCACCGGGGTCCGCCTCGTGCAGTTCGCGCACCTGCTTGAAGTAGGAGTCGAGCGGAACCCGCTGGGTCGCCAGGACGAGGGCGTCGGACTCCCACTCCAGCTCGCGCTGTTCGGCGATGTGGTCGTGGGCGCGCACGACGCCGCCCTCGAAGGCGCTGATGATGTGCTCGGAGCGGACGGTGACGCCGAGACGCTCCAGCATCGGCCGCATGTGCACGTTCTCGCCGGTGAAGTCCATGTACGGCGACGAGTGCCCGAAGTTGGTCACCAGCGTGACCTCGTGGCCGTCGCGCCGCAGCTTCTCCGCGAGGCTGGATCCCATGAAGTAGCCCTCGGTGTCGTACACGGTCACCCGCCGGCCGGGGACGGGCTTGCCGTCACGCAGTACCTGCTCGGGCGTCAGGACGTCGGGCCGCGAGCCGGTGACGCCGGCGATCGGCTGGTGGGTGATGCCGTTGATGCCGGTGTCGACCCACTGCGCGCCCACGGCGACGATGACGATGTCGGCCCCGTACTCGTAGGCGTCCCGCGGCGAGAGCCGGGTGTTGGTGATCACCTGGACGTTCGGCAGCTTGCCCAGCTGGGCCTTGCGCCAGTCGATGACGCGGCCCCAGGCGCCCATCCCGGGCAGCCCGGCGATCCACCGCACGTGGCCGCCGAGGTCATCGGACGCGTCGACCAGATGCACGCCGGCCATGCCGCGCTTGCCGAGGGTGACGGCGCACTCCAGGCCGGCGGGTCCGGCGCCGACGATCAGGACGTTCTTGGCCTTGTTCCGCGCGGGCGGGATGACCTCGGGGTTCCAGCCGCGCCGGTACTCCTCGCCCGCCGCCGAGTTCTGCGTGCAGATCAGGTGCCAGCGCGCGTTCACCCGCGACACGCAGACGTTGCACCCGATGCACTCGCGGATGTCGTCGAGACGACCCTCCTCGATCTTGCGCGGGATGAACGGGTCGGCGATGGAGGGGCGGGCGGCGCCGATGATGTCCTGCTGGCCGCTGCGGACGACCTCGACCATGGTGTCCGGGCTGGTGAAGCGGCCGACGCCCACGATCGGCTTCGCGGTGTGCGGGCGGATCTTGGAGACCCACGCCTGCTGGAAGTTCTCCGGGTAGAAGCGGGACGGACCGGCGTCCTTGATCCACAGTTCGGCGTTCTCGCCGCCGACCTGCACGTCCCAGAAGTCCACCAGGTGGTCGGCCAGTTCGACGAAGCCGACTCCCTCCTCGTCGACGCGGATGCCGCCGTCGCCCTCGTGCAGGGAGTCGATGCAGAAGCGCGCCGCGATGACGACGTCGTCGACCGCCTCGTGCACCTGCTCGAGCGTCTCCAGCCAGAAGCGCGCCCGGTTCTCCAGCGAGCCGCCGTACTCGTCGGTGCGGTCATTGTGCAGCCGCATGAGGAACTGCACGGGCAGTGACGCCGACTCGCCGCCCCAGATGTTGAGGATGTCGAAGCCGGCGCGCTTGGCCCGCCGGGCGGCGGCGACGTACTGCCGCTGTACCTCGCGGATATCCCGCTTGTCCATCTTGATGACCGAACCGAGCCATCCGGCCTCCTCCAGGCGGTCGGTCAGGTGCCGCCCCGGCATCCGGCTGTCGAACCCGGTGAGGAACGCGCCTCCGGCGTGCAACTGGATCCCGGCGAGCGCGCCGTGCTCGTGCGCCTTTTCCACCAGCAGCGACCAGTTCCGGATGTCGTCGTCGTCCCAGATGCGGGACGGCGTCATCTGCCCGGCCCAGTCGAACTCCGGTGCGATCGTCGTCGCCTCGGTGTTCACCACCGCCCAGCCGCCCTCGGCCTTCATCGCGCGATGGTGCGCGTTGCCGCCGGGGAAGACGTCACCGAAGCCGGTGCAGTGCGGGGCCTGGTAGAAGCGGTTCTTCATCGTCCGCGGACCGATGCGGACGGGTTCGAAGAGAACGTCGTACTGCGCGGGGCGAGACATGGGTGTTTCCTCTCGGTGGCCGGCTACGGCGGCGCGCCTGCAGACCTGATGCTCGTATTGTGAATATCTGCTCGTAGAGTGACTGCGTGGGATGGGGGATGTCAAGGGGAGGCGGGGCGGCCCGTCTCCGGCTGCTCGGGGCGGGTCGGCGGATGGAGCGGGCAAGCGTCGCCGGCCCCCCGCCAGGACGGATCGGCGACTGGCCCCCACCGGGCACCGGGCGCGCGATCGACCCGATGACCAGCCACAACGAGGCTATGCGGCCATCGCGGGTGCGGGCACGCGCCGCACGGGACCGTGCCTCACGGGCACGCCCTGCCGCCGTCCATCCGGGGACGGGTCACGGGTGCGCGATGCCGTGGGTCCTCCCGGCGGGTGGGGGAGGACCTGACGTCAGTCCCCGAACTGGTCGAGCTGCCGGGCGCGCTCGCCGATGTCGCGTGCGGCGTCGAGCAGCATGGGCGCCAGTTTGCCGTCCACCTCGTCCTCCGGCAGCGGCCGTGCGATGGACAGGTTGATGGCGGCGATCGGCTGTTCGCCCGTGCCGAGGACCGGCACCGCGATGCCCCGGACGCCGACCGCGACCTCCTGGTCGTTGAAGGCGTAGCCCTTCTCCCGGATCCGCGCGAGCTCCTCGCGCAGCTCCGCGCGATCGGTCATCGTGTACGGGGTGAGCCGGGGGAAGTCGGAGTTCGAGAGGATCTCCTCGACCTGGTCGTCCGGCATGAACGCGAGCATGGCGCGCCCCAGCGAGGAGACGGCCATCGGCAGCCGGCTGCCGACGACCAGCCGCAGCGCGAGCAGGTCGTCGTTGAGCAGTCTCGCCACGTAGACGATCTCGGACCCGTCCGGTATGGCGAGGTTGACCGTCTCGCAGGTGTCGTGCCGCAGGGCCTGCAGCCGGGGCATGGCCATCTCGACCAGGCCGCGTCCGCCGAGGGCGGCCTGGGCCAGCGAGAGCACCTTCAACCCCGGCCGGAACGTGCTCTGCCGGATCTCCTCCAGATAGCCGAGGCGGCGCAAGGTCTGGCAGAACCGGTAGGCGGTCCCCCGGTTGAGCCCGGTCAGGCTCGCGATCTCGTTGGTGGTCAGCGTTCCCCGGCGTTCGTCGAACAGTTCCAGGATCGACAGTGCGCGGGCGACGGACTGGATGCCACCGTCCCCGGCCGTTTTCGGGCCGGAGTTCGTATCGCGAGCCACGGTCGGAGCATACTTCAACTCGTCCACGGGGGAGCCCTTTCCCAAGGATGTCGTGACCGGCTGGAAGAACTGGAGCCATCACCGGTCAGGCGCTCACCGGCCGGCCGCGGAGCTCCGCGGTGCGGGCACTGTCGAGCGCACCGTTCTCGCCCAGCGCCACGCCGTACACCTCGGCTGCCCGCTCCGGTGAGATCCACCCCTCGGCCACGTCCTGCCGCACGACCTCGGCGGGACGTTCGCGCGGGTCGCCGTACCCGCCTCCGCCCGCGGTGACGGACACGATGGTCTCGCCGTCCGCGAGTTCGATGATGCCCTGCGACCCGAGCGGGTGCAGGTTCCCCTGGGCGTCGCGCCGGTAGTGCTCGCTGGGTCCGCCGGGCAGGCCGCCGCGGATGCCCTGGGCCGGGTTGACCGCCCCGTCGGTCCCGTAGGCGACCGACAGCGTCGTCCCGACCGGACCGTATTCGACATAGGCCGACGGTGCGCCGCGGAAGCGGCCCGCGCCCTCGGTGTCCCGCACGAGCTTCTGCGTACGGACGCGGATCGGGTGCGCCGTCTCGGCGCCCTCGACGCTGTCGCGCCGCAGCATGCCACCGCAGCCGACGTGGAAGATCGTGAGCCAGCCGTCGGTCCACGGGGTGCCGGCGCCGCCGGTGACGGCCAGGAAGATCTGGTTGACGAAGTTCTTCCCGTTGCGCGGGTCCGTGCCGGACACGACCGCCGCCGCGGCCGGGATGACCGCCCCGCACTCGGCCATGCCCACGTCCTCGGCGAACGACGCGAACGCCCGCTGGACCATGTTGGACACCCGGTCGGCGAGGTTCGTGGTCGCGGCCGAGCAACTGTGCGGGTGCGACGGGACGCCCACCGCGCAGTTCTCCCGCAGCGCCACGTTGATGCGCCGCAGGCTGCCGGCGTTCGGCGGCACGTTCTCGCCGATGGAGTTGAACACGCCGATCATCGCCGCGGTGCGGGCCGTGGCCTCGGTCAGGTTCAGGCCGTTGGGCAGGCAGTCGACGTTCTCGCGCAGGTCGATGTCGATGCGGCCCGCGGCGGGGTCCACCCCGATGTCGACGTTGATCGGGACGCCGTCCGGAGCGCCCGGGTACGGGTCGTGCTCCGTCCGCGCGCTGAACCGGCCGGCGGGCAGGGCCGCGATGGCATCGGCCATCATCGTCTCGCCGTAGTCGAGCCACTCGACGACGAACTCCCCGAGCGTGTCCCAGCCGACCTCCCGGCCCAGTTCGAGCATGCGCCGCTCGCCGAGGCGGACCGCCCCCAGCAGGGCGAGGTAGTCGCCCCACCACTGCTCGGGGACGCGGATGCGCAGCTTGAGCATCCGCAGGATGTCGCTGACGTCCGCATAGTTCTGCTGCACCCGGCAGGCGTCGAAGATGAGGGCTCCCTCTTCGTAGACGTCCCGCGCGTTCGCCATGTAGGTCGTCGGCTGCGAGTTACCGCAGTCGGCCTGGTGCGCCTTCGCCAGCACGGTGAACCGGTGCACGCCCTCGTCGTCGATCACCGGTACGACCATGCAGTGGTCCGCCGCGTGCGAGTTGCCGTTGTACGGGGAGTTGTGCAGGAAGGCGTCCCCCCGCGTCAGCGCCGGGTAGGCCTCGGCGATGGCCCTGGAGATCAGGTCGGGGCCGCTCATCATGTGGATCGGCAGACTCTCGGCGCCGATGACCAGCTGGTGGTCGGCGCTGACGATGCAGCAGGAGAAGTCGTGGGCCGCGTTGAGGACGCCGGACCGGCTCGAACGGAAGATGGTGTTCATCATCCCCTCGACGATCACGTTCATGCGGCTGCTCAGGACCGCCATGCGGACGCCGTCCATTCAGATCACCTCGGCCTTTGCTGTCGTGGCCTCGCCGCGAGGACCGGGAACCATGTGCAGGGTCCCGGAGGACCTGCGTACGAAGGAGGCGCCCTCGTCGACGAGGATCGCCGTGGTGGCCGTCTCGACGATGGCGGGACCGGGCTGCGGACGCTCCACCGGGACGTCCTCCAGCCGCCAGACGGCGGCCGTGCGCCATCCCGCCCCGGCCAGGTAGATCTCCCGGGAGGCGGGTGCCCCGCCGCCCGGAGCCAGCACCGGCGGCCGCGGGTCGCTGAGCCGGCAGGAGGCGCGGGCATGCCAGCTCTCGATCTCGATGGGGGAGGCGGCGTCGGCGACCGCGAAGGTCTCCTGGTGCGCGATATGGAAGGCCTCGACCAGCTTCTCGACGCCCTCCGGCGTGCGGGTGAGCTCGGGGTCGATCGGCACTTCGAGCGTCCACACCTGGTTGGGGTAGCGGGCCTCCATGGCGTACTCGACCTCGCTGGACAGGATGTCCTTGCCCGCGTCGTCGATGAACTTGCGGCAGCGGGTCTCCAGCTCGCCGATGACGGCGGCGACACGCTCGTGGTCGAACGCGTCGGAACGGGTCTTGCCGTTGACCTCGAAACCGCGCGAGAGCTCGGAGATCAGCGCGCCCGCCGCGCTCAGCGCCGGGCCCATCAGCGGGACGATGACCTCCGGGCAGGACAGCCGCCGTCCGATGGCCACGGTGTTGAACCCGGCGGCGCCGCCACCGCCGACCAGGACGGCGCGGGACGGGTCGACGCCCTGGTGGCTCGTGATCTCCTCGATCGCACCGACCATGTGCTCGGTCGCCAGCTCCCAGATCGCCGCCGCCGCCTCGTGCACCGGCAGGCCCAGGGGCCGCGCGACGTGGACGTCCACCGCCTTGACGGCCGCGTCGACGTCCAGGCGGGACCGGCCGCCCAGGAAGTAGTCGGGGTTCAGGTAGCCCAGGACCAGGCAGGCGTCGGTGAGCGTTGGACGCTCTCCGCCGCGTCCGTAGCAGGCCGGCCCGGGGACGGCGCTCGCGCTCTCCGGCCCGACGTGCAGCATGCCGCCGGCGTCCACGTACGCCAGGCTGCCCCCTCCGGCGCCGACGCTGCGCACGTCCACGGACGGGAAGCCGGTCATGTGACCGAGGAACGGCTGCCCGATCCACGACTCCCGGGTCCACGGGATCCGGCCGTCGCGGACGACGCTGACGTCGTAGCTGGTGCCGCCGGTGTCCGCGACGACGGCCATGTCGGCCTCGGCGTCCAGGCCGGCGAAGAAGCGTCCCGCCACGGGCGCCATGGACGGCCCGGAATTGAGCGAATGGATCGGCGCGTCGGCCACGATCGCGGCGTCCAGAGCCCCTCCGGACGACGTCATCATCAGCAGACGGCCTTGGAAGCCCGCGTCCGCCAGGCGGGCGCGGGCGCCCGCGATGTAGGTCGTCATCAGCGGCTTCAGCGAAGCGTCGATCGCGGCCGACGACGCGCGCCGGTACTCGCGCAGGCACGGGTTGAGGTGGTGGGAGAGCGTGACCGGGACATCGGGCAGCTCGCGCCGGAGCACCTCCCCGACCAGCAGCTCGTGCGCCGGGTTGACGATGGACCAGAGCAGGCACACCGCCACGGCCTCGGCCTCCGCAGCGCGCAGCGAGCGGGCGAGCTCGACGACCGCGGCCTCGTCGAGCGCGGTCACCACCTCGCCCTGGGCATCGATGCGCTCGGTCAACTCGAACGTGAGGGACCGCGGCACGTAGGGATCGGGGTACGGCCGGCGCTGGTTGAAGATCTGCGTCCGCCCGCCTTCGCGCAGAAGGAGCATGTCGGGGTGACCCGCGGTCGTGACCAGCGCGGTACGGGCCACGTTCCCGGTGAGCACGGCGTTCAGACCGCGGGTGGTGCCGTGGAAGAGCATGGATCCGGCGGAGAGCAGGGACTCTCGCGAGCGGCCGAGCTCGTCGGCGGCGACCTGGAACGCGTCCAGGATGCCTTGCACGGGGTCTGCGGGCGTCGTGGGGCTCTTGTAGATGGTGAGGCTGCCGGAGCCGTCCTCGATGACGAGGTCGGTGAACGTTCCTCCGGTGTCGACTGCAAATCTCATTTGCGTCCTTCGCGACGGGATGGGGTGATGCGCTGCGGCCGTCAGCGCAAGAGCCCGCCGCCCAGGTTCCGCCATGCCGCGGCGGCGGGCAGGTCCTTGACGGTCTTCAGACCGGGCTCGGCGGCGAGCACGGCGGGCACCGCGTTGACGATCTGGGCGGACGTGGCGGGGATGGCGTCCATGCCGGGGCTGAGCGTCACCTTCACGGGGTGCGTCCCGTCGATCTCGAAGGTGTCGGCCGGTTCCATGGCGGCGTCGCGGGGACGCAGGTGGAGGACGAGGTCGAACTCGAGCATCGCCCGGCCCTCGACCATGCCGGTGGCGCGCTGCACGAAGCCCTCGGTGAGACCGGCCGGCAGCTCGCCGTAGGTGGTCGGGGCGGGTGACTCGGCCACCAGCGGCACGAAGGTCTCCTGCACGGGGCCGTCGAGCGGGATGCCGAGCCGCTCGGCGACGATCTGGATGGACTCCGGGAAGCCGACGTGGCCGGCGATCGTGCCGTCCGCGTGGCCCTTCTCGAACTCCGCCGGCGTGTAGCCGATGCCGAGCCGCCGGTGGATGTTCTGGCCGAAGCCGGCGACGTCGACGACGCGCCGGCCGCGTATCGACGTCACGTCCCAGCTGCACCCGCTGGCGGCGGCCAGGAAGCTGTCGAAGATGAAGCCGGGGTTGACGCCGGTACCGAGGACGGTGGCGCCGCCGGCCCGCGCCGCCTCATCGATCCGGCGGGCCGTCTCGGGGGCGCGGTTGAACGGGAAGGCGAGCTCCTCGCAGGGGGTGATGACGCCGGCGCCGGCCCGCGCGCACTGGATCACGTCGTCGGCGGTGTCCTGGAGGAAGGAGCCCGTCATGAGCAGGACGACGTCCGGCTCGCCGCTCAGGAGGTCGCTGAGGTCGGCGCCCACGACGACGTCCGAGGAGGTCGTCGATCCGGCGACCTCGCTGAGCCGCCGGCCCTGGTCGGCGGCCTCCTTGGTGATCGCGCCGACGATCTCGAAACCTTCCCGGTGGTCCAGCAGCAGCCGCGCGGCGGCTTTCCCGATGCTGCCGAGCCCGCAGATCGCGATCTTGGGTGTGGTCGTCATGGCCGGCTCCTTCTGCCGTCGGTGGTCATGGCCGATACCGGATGCGCCCGGGCTCACAGGTTGTCCTGGAAGAAACCGGCGACGCGGCCGGCGACGATGTGCTGCCGGTCCCGGTCGGCGTACAACGTGAGGTGGTCGGCGTTCGAGATCACCAGGAGATCCTTGGCCGTGCCGGGGATCTGCTCGTACGCCTTGAGCGCCAGGTCCCAGTGCGTGTGGTCGTCGCCCTCGGCGATGACCAGCAGCGCCGGCTTGCCGAGCAGGCGCGGCAGGTACGGGAAGACGCTGTAGCCGAGCAGCAGGTCGGCGGACTCCGCGGTGGCCTCGCCGATGTACGCCGGGGCCTCGCGCTGCTTCAGGGCGGCGAAGGTCTTCTTGCTCCTGGGGAACGGCCAGGTGGCCAGCTCGCCCTCTTCGGCGGGCTGGTGCGGGAAGTAGGTGACCTCGCCGGTGGCCCGGCGCTTGCGCCGGGCGTCCAGGATCGCCTGCCGCAGGCGCCGGAAGCCGAGTGTGCCGTGCGCCAGACGCATGTTCTGGTACCCGTCGGTGACGGGGACGATGCCGCACAGCGCCTTCACCCGCGGGTCGACGGCGCCGAGGATCAGCACGTGCCCGCCGCTGTAGGAAATGCCCCAGACACCGATGCGGTCGGCGTCGATCTCCGGGCGGGTCTCGATGTAGTCGATGGCGTTGCGGTAGTCCGCGATCTGAGCCGCCGGGTCGATGTGCTGGCGTGGTTCGCCGTCGCTGCCGCCGAAGCCGCGGTAGTCGAAGATGAGCGCGGCGATGCCCTGCCGGGCCAGGGCGGCCGCGTACGTCGGCTGCGCCAGCTCCTTGACGTAGCACCAGCCGCCGGCCATGACGACGCACGGGAACGGTCCATCGCCCTCGGGACGGTAGTAGAGGGCGGCGAGCCGGTGGCCGTCCGAGGTGAAGGAGAGGCTCTCGGGGACGATGGTGGAGGACATGGGGACCTTTCGTGGTCAGAACTTGGCGAGTTCGAGCAGCGACGCGTGAATGGTCGCGGGGGTGGGGATGACGGCCTCTTCGAGGGACACGCCGACAGGGATGGGAACGCGGTGGGCGCCGACGCGGTGCACCGGGCCGTCCAGGTCGGTGAAGAGCTCCCTGGCCGCCCAGGCGGCGATCTCCGAGCCCCAGCCGCCGTACTGCACCGCCTCGTAGACGACGGCCAGCTTGGACGTCTTCTTCACGGACGCGGCCACCGTCTCCAGGTCCAGCGGCCACAGGTAGCGCATGTCCACGACCTCGCAGGAGTACCCGGACTCTTCGAGGGTCGCCGCCGCCTCAAGGCACATGCCGGACATCCGTCCCGCTGAGACGACGGTCAGGTCGGCGCCCTCCCGGCGGACCGCCGCCCGCATGCCGCGCGGACCCTCGGTGAAGTCGACGTCTTCGCCGGCCGTGAAGTAGAGGTTCTTGTTCTCGAAGAACATGACCGGGTCGTCGAGGCGGATCGACTCGCGCATCATCCAGTAGGCGTCGGACGGCGTGCTGGGCATCGCGACGACGAGCCCCGGCGTCTGGGCGAACCAGGATTCCAGCGCCTGGGAGTGCTGCGGCCCGTGGTTGGTGCCGGCGCCGCCCGGCAGCCGCACCACCGCGGGGACGGAGAACTGCCCGTTGCTCATGTAGTGGATCTTGGCGGCGAAGTTGATGAGCTGGTCCATCGCCAGCATCACGAAGTCGGAGAACATGATCTCGACGACCGGCCGCATGCCCTCGGTGGCCGCGCCGGCCGCGAAGCCCGCGAGGGCCCCCTCCGCGATCGGCGAGTCCATGACCCGCTCCGGCCCGTACTTGTCGATGAGCCCCTTGGTCACGGTGAACACACCGCCGAGCGCGCCGACCTCCTCGCCCATCAGCACCACGGAGGGGTCCTCGGCCATCTCGTGGTCGAGGGCGGCCCGGATCGCCTCAGCGAACTTCAACACTGCCATGCCACTCGAGCCCTTCGCTTGCGTAGACGGTCTTGAAGGCGTCGGCGGGAGTGGGCGTCCGGCCCGCTTCGGCGCGTTCGACGGCCCGCCGGACGATCTCGTCGATCTCGCGATCGACCTCGGCCGCCCGCCCCGGCAGGGCGCGGTCGAGTTCCCGCCGCGACGCCTCGATGGGGTCGTTGGCGTCGAGCCACTGCCGGCCGTCGTCTTTCGGCCGGTACCGGTAGTCGGCGTCGTTGATGCTGTGGGCGCGTACGCGGTAGACGACGCACTCCAGAAAGGCCGGTCGCCCCTCCCGGCGGATGTACTGGACGAGCTCACTCGCGCACTCGTGCACCGCGCGGACATCCCGTCCGTCGACGTGCTCTGCGTGGATGCCCATCGCGCGGACCATGGCCGTGATCGAGCCGGGCGGGCCGAACATCTTCTCAACCGGCATCGAGTGCGCCCAGCCGTTGTTCTCGCAGACGAAAAGGCAGGGCGCCTCCCAGAACTTGGCCAGGCGCAGGCTCTCGCCGAAGACACCGTTGGCGAAGGCGCCGTCACCCCCGAAGGACACGGCGATGTCGTCCGTGCCCGCACGCTTCTTGGCCCAGGCCACACCGGCCGCCCACGGAATGCCGCCGCCCACGATCGCGGTCTCGCCGTAGAAGCCGACGGACCGGTCGTGCAGGTGCATCGAGGCACCGCGACCGCCGCTGGTGCCGTGCGTCTTCTTGTAAAGCTCGGCCAGCACCGCGTCCGCGGTGACGCCCTTGGCGAGCGCGTGCCCGTGCCCGCGGTGGTTGCTGGTGACCGCGTCGGTGCTGCGCAGCGCGGCGCAGACCCCCGCGGCGCAGCTCTCCTGGCCAAGTGAGGAATGGAACGACCCGGAGATCCGTCCTGCGCGATGCGAGCGCTCGATCGCCGTCTCGACCGCACGCGTCAGGACCATCGAGCGGTAGAGCTCGAGGTGCTGATGAGGGGTGGTGGTTGGGGGCATCGACAGGAGAATCCTTCTGCTCGTATTGTGTGCATCCGCTCGTATCGTGCACTTCACTCGGCGGCGGCGTCAAGCGCGCGTCGGCTCGAAGGTGCTCGTTATGCGAGCATCCAGTCGCATCAAGATAGCCCGCCCTTGTGCGGCGAAGACAATGCAGGTCATCGGTCCGGGCGGCCTCGGGGCATCGCCTCCGGGCAGATGGTTGACAGCCGCCGTCCGTTCGCTGCACAGTACGAGCACTAGCTCGTATGCCGACACGCCATCTTTCATCGCAGGTCAGCGCGCGCCTCAGGGTGCTGTGTCGGCTGCCCCCAGGACGATTCCCCTGAGGAGACCGATCGTGAGCGATACATCAGACGTGCAGCCACGCGTGGCGGCGACCGCGGCCGGCGGCCCTCCCGGCGACGGCTCCCTCAAAGGCCAGATGGGCACCGTCAAACTGATCTTGACGGTGCTGGCCGTCTCGGCCCCGCTGGGCGCGGTCGCCGGGGTGGTCCCCGTGGTCATCGGCTCCGGCAACGGTGTCGGGGCTCCCGGCACCTACGTGGTGATGGGCGTGATCCTGCTCCTGTTCGCCGTCGGGTTCACGACGATGACCCGGCACCTGAAGACCGGCGGTGCCTTCTACGCCTACATCACCGCGAGCCTCGGCCGGCCCGTAGGACTCGGGTCGGCCTTCATCGCGATATTCGGCTACATGACCCTGATGCTGGGCGCCTACGGGCTCTTCGGCGTATCGCTCAACTCGCTGCTCGTCGACCTCTTCCACGCGCCGAGCGTCGACTGGTGGATCTACTCACTCCTGTGCTGGGCGGCCGTCACGACCCTGGGTCACTTCAACATCGAGGTGTCGGGTCAGGTCCTGGGCGTGCTCATGACGCTCGAGGTGCTCACCGTCATGGCTCTGAACCTGCCGGTGCTCTTCCGCGGCGGTCCGGAGGACGGGGCACTGGAGCCGTTCACGTTCCACGCGTTCACCTCGGGGTCGGTGGGCCTCGGCATCCTGTTCGCGAGCGCCACCTTCGTCGGCTTCGAGGCGACCGCCATCTACCGCGCGGAGGTCCGTGACCCCGACCGGACGGTGCCGCGCGCCACCTTCCTGTCCATCATCCTGATCGCGCTGTTCTACGTTTTCTCGAGCTGGGCACTGGTGGAGGCCTTCGGCCCGTCGAAGGTCGTCGGGGTCGCCCAGGAATCCCCGTCCACCATGTTCTCCGAGGCACTCGGCCGGTTCGTCGGTACGTTCGCCGCTGAGACGGCGATGGCGCTGCTGGTGACGAGCGTCTTCGCGTCCGTGCTCTCCGTGCACAACCCCATCGCCCGCTACGCGTACTCGCTGGCCCAGGACGGGGTGCTGCCGAAATTCCTCGGCGTGCCCCACCCGCGCCACCACTCTCCCTACAAGGCATCGTTCGTGACGTCGATCATCGGGTTGCTGGTCTCGCTGCCCTTCCTGCTCTCGGGCCTGGACGTCGTCAGCTTCTACTCGTGGATGTTCGGCATCGGCGCCTACGCCATCCTCATCCTGATGGCCCTCACCTGCCTCGGGGTCGTGGTGTTCTTCCGCCGCCGAGAGCACACGGAGCGTACGTGGAACACGCTCATCGCTCCCGCGCTCGGCTTCGTGGGGCTGCTTGCCGTGCTGCTGATCGTGAGCAAGAACTTCACCCTGCTGATCGGCGGCTCCACCGTGCTGGGGGTCGCGTTCCAGCTCCTCACCTTCGGTCTCGGCGTCCTCGGCGTCGTTCTTGCCGTCCGGTGGTCCCGGACCCGGCCGGCCGTCTACGCACGCATCGGCGGTCAGCCGGACGGCGAGGCGACGCCCGAGCACTAGCCGGTGCGGTCATGCGCGGGGACGGCGATGGAGCGCAACCCTTCTCCAGTTCGCCGTCCCCGTGGACGTGTCGCTGGTTCTGGAATCGATGGAACTCATGGAGGTCGGCGAGTGGACAAGGCAGTCGCTACGGCCGCGGAGGCCGTGGCGGACATCGGGGAAGGAGCGTCCCTCGCGGTCGGCGGCTTCGGCCTGTGCGGTGTCCCGGACACCCTGATCCAGGCCGTGTACGAGGCCGGTGCCACCGGCCTGCGGGTGGTCTCCAACAACTGCGGTGCGATGGACTCCGGTCTGGCGGTGCTCCTTGCCGCCCACCGCATCGCGCGGGTGACAGGCTCGTACATAGGAGAGAACAAGGAGTTCGCGCGCCAGTACCTGGCCGGTGAGATCGAGGTGGAACTGATCCCGCAGGGCACGCTCGCCGAGCGGCTGCGCGCCGGAGGCTGCGGCATCCCGGCCTTCTACACGCCCGCGGGTGTCGGCACCGTGGTCGCCGACGGAGGGCTGCCCTGGCGGTATGCGGCCGACGGCACCGTGGCGGTCGCCTCACCGGCCAAGGAGGTGCGCGAGTTCGACGGCCGCGCCCACGTGCTGGAGCACGGCATCACCACCGATTTCGCGATGGTGCACGCCGCCCGCGGGGACCGGCACGGCAACCTGGTGTTCAACAAGTCGGCCCGCAACTTCAACCCGCTGGCGGCCATGGCGGGCCGGATCACGATCGCCGAGGTCGAGGAACTGGTCGAGTTCGGTGAACTCGACCCGGATGAGATCCACCTGCCCGGCATCTTCGTCCAGCGCCTGGTCGCCCTCACCCCCGGGCAGGCCGCCGGCAAGCGGATCGAACGGCGCACGGTCTCACCCCGAAAGGACGCCTGATGCCCTGGACCACCGACCAGATGGCGGCGCGCGCCGCCGCGGAACTGACCGGCGGATCCTACGCCAATCTCGGCATCGGGCTGCCCACGCTGATTCCCAACCACCTGCCCGCGGGGGTGGAGGTCGTTCTGCAGTCGGAGAACGGCGTCCTCGGTGTCGGTCCCTACCCGGCCGAGGACGCGGTGGACCCGGACCTGATCAACGCCGGCAAGGAGACCGTCACCGTCCGGCCCGGCGCCAGCTTCTTCGACTCCGCGCTGTCCTTCGGCATGATCCGCGGCGGTCACGTCGATACCGCCGTTCTCGGCGCCATGCAGGTCTCCGCCCGTGGTGACCTGGCGAACTGGTCCGTCCCCGGCAAGGTGATCAAGGGGATGGGCGGCGCCATGGACCTTGTGCACGGCGCCCGCCAGGTCATCGTCCTGATGCACCACACCGCCAAGGACGGCAGCCCCAAGATCGTTGAAGAATGCGACCTGCCCCTCACGGGCAGAGGATGCGTGGATCGCATCATCACCGACCTGGGCGTCCTGGACGTGACTCTGGACGGCCTGATTCTGGTGGAGACGGCACCCGACGTGACGTCCGAGGAGATTCGCGCCAAGACCGCCGCTGACGTCCGCCTGAGCGGCACCGCGATCACATCGCCCGCGCGCTGTTCGTGACCAGCCTGTTCGCGGCCGGGAACGGGTGCTGCCGAAGGTGTTCGGTCGCACCGGCATCCGGACCGGCGCGCGACCGTCGCCCTGGCCATCATCGTGTACCTCGCGGTGGTCAACTTCGTCACCTTGCCAGGCGTGCACAGGGACTCGCCGCTCCGGTGGGTACTGCCCAGTCTGTACGTCGCCGCGGCGGCCCTGGGCGCGGTCTGGGCACCGGCCCTGCGCGTCGGCAACTCCGCCGTGTACGCGAGGATCGGACTGGGAGCCGAGGCGGGCTTCGACTCCGGCGCCGCGCCGGTCGGCGAGCCCGATGATCTTCCGCGCACGTCGTGACGACGGGTCGCCCGCCCGAGACAGCCGATGGAGGAGACAGACCGATGAGCACTTCGATTCGCACGGCCGGCCCGGGCGACGTCGGGCCGGTGGCCGACCTGGTCGCGACCGCGTTCGCCGGACTGCGGGCCACCGCCTGGCTGGTACCGGACTCGGCCGTGCGGGTGGACGTCCTGCGCGCGGATTTCCGTATCCTCGTCGAGCACGCAGTCGAACACGGTGACGTGGACGTCGTGGAGGACGGCGCCGGCGCGGCCGTGTGGTTCCCGCGGGCCGACCCGCTGCCCGAGCCGCCCGACTACGAGCGGCGGCTCGCCGAGGCGTGCGGCCCGTGGACGCAGCGGTTCACGCACCTGGATGAGCTCTTCGCGAAGAACCACCCGGAGAGCCCGCATCACCACCTGGCGCTGCTCGCCGTACGGCCGGATCACCAGGACCGGGGGCTCGGGAGCGCGCTGCTGCGCCATCGCCACGCGCTGCTGGACGCCGCCGGTACACCCGCGTACCTGGAGGCCAGCAGCCCGCGCAGCCGCGCGCTCTACCTGCGGCACGGCTACCGGGACCGCCCGCCGTTCGACCTGCCGGACGGCACGCGGTTCTGGCCCATGTGGCGCCGGCCCGGCGAGGGAGGCTAGTCCAAGGTGGCCGATCAGGGCGGCGGCACCGTTGAACGCGAGATCTGTCAGGACCGGCGGATGGCCGGTGGCGGTCGCCGGTCTCACCTGTTCTTCACGGCGATCCCTCCCAGCGGCTGTACCTGCGGCGCCGGGCTGATGATCTCGGTTTCGGGGCGCCATTGGGGAGCGGGGACCAGGCCGGGCGGCAGGAGTTCAAGGCCGGTGAAGAAGCTTTCGAGCTGTTCCCGGCTTCGCAGCTTGTAGGGGACCGACCCGCCGTCGTCGTAGTCCTGCTGGGCTTGGAGGAGCTCGGGGGACAGGACGTCGTATCCGTCGCAGATGGCCAGGTGGCTTCCTGGTGCGAGACCGTCCATGAGGGCGGTCACGATGGAGCGGGCCTCGCCGTCGTCTGCGATGTGCCCCAGTACTCCCATGAAGGTGAGTCCGACCGGCCGGTCGAGGTCCAGGGTGCGGGCCGCGGCTTCCAGGATGGTGTCGGGGCGGTGCATGTCGGTGTCGATGTAGTCGGTGGTGCCTTGCGGGGTGCTGGTGAGCAGGGCGTGTGCGTGTGCGAGCACCAGGGGGTCGTTGTCGACGTAGACGATCCGGGCGTCGGGTGCGATGCGCTGGGCGACTTCGTGGGTGTTGTCGATCGTGGGCAGGCCCGTGCCCACGTCGATGAACTGGCGGATCCCGGCCTCCCTGGCGAGGAAGCGGACTGACCGCTTGAGGAATCCGCGGGTGAGCCGGGCGAGGTCGAGGATGCCGGGGAAGGTCTGTGCGTACTGGTCGCCGGCGGCCTGGTCGACGGGGAAGTTGTCTTTGCCGCCGAGCCAGTAGTTCCAGATCCGGGCGGAGTGCGGGACTGAGGTGTCGATTTCGGTCAGTTCGTTTTCGGCTTTCTGCCACGCGAAGGCGTCATCGGACACATGATCTCCAGAGTTTTCGTGGGGCACAGAGGGACCTCCATCCTCTGGCTCCTGTCACGGGCAGGCAACCCCCTGCAAGGGGACACCGGCAACTGTCACATATCGTTGATCAGTTGTTCGATGATGGCCTGTGATTCTTTGGGGCGGTGAGCCGCAATTACCAGGCTGTTGAACTGCTGGAGGTACAGCGCGCGGACCTCCGGGTCAGCCGGATACAGCGCACTATCGTCTTGTTCCAGATAGACGGTGTCCGGCAGGTCTGCGTGGCTGAAACGCAGCACGGTGATCGGCCCGGTCACCGATTGGCGAGCTGAAACGGGGGCCGGAACGATCTGGACCGGCATGTGGTCCGGGGTTTGGAGAAGGCGGTGCAGTTGCCGCTTCATGGCGGTTTGACCGATCTGAGGGTTCTGCAACGCCTTTTCGTTGATGAGTGCCCATATGCGGCGGCCGCCGTGCGGCATGAGCCGCTGCCGCAGCATCCGCAGCTCGACCCGCCGCTTGACCTGTGCCCCGGGTGCCCGGCCGTGTTGGAGACGTACCACGGCCTCGGCGTACTCCTTGGTTTGGAGGAGGCCGGGAATGTACAGCTCCTCATAGCAGCGGACCTCGGTGGCCAGAGGCTCAAGGTTCAGGTACCACCCGAACCAGGGCGGAACGATGTCCGCGTAGGCGGCCCACCAGGCCGTGTACGGCTCGACCAGGGGAGTGGGGGGCAATACCGCCGCCTCTGCGTCCATGGCCTGCTTGCCCAGCCGACGAAGCCCGGCCTCGGCTGCTTCGTAGACCGCTTGCCACTCCTTGAGGGGGCCGAGTGCGTCCGGATCGGCCTTGTTCTCCGCGGCGGCGGCGACCAGGAACGCCCATAGGTTGGCCACCCATGGCCAGGGCGGGAGGTTCTGACGCTGCTTTCCGCGGACGTGGTCATGCAGTGTGGACTTGTAGACCGGCTGAAGCGGAGCCCCATGAGCGCCAACAGTCCCCTGCAACTGCCCGGACAGCCGCCTGGCCGTCGCGAAGTTCACTCCCGCCCTATTGATCGCGGAATCGAGGAACTCGCGAAAATCGGCGAGGATTACGGCGCGCCGTTTGTCCATTGAGGGTCTCGGTCCTCCACTGGAGATCGGTTGGATGATCCTAGCGTTCCAGGAGAACCGGTGCGGACTGTGTCATCTGACACAGAACGGAGTTCGGCCCGTAAGGCGAGGGTGCCCCAGAAGAGAACCCGCGCATTGCTGGCCTGCATGGATGTCCTGCGACGCTTTCCGCTGACGTCGGCGGAAGCCCACTCGTCTTGACTTGTAAAAGTGTACATACTCGCCCTTATCGCCATGGGTTCCCGGAGGCGAAGATCGTTCTTCCGGAATTTTCCGGATGTCCGTAAAGCGCTGCCGAGTGCGGCTGGAAGACCCCAAGATCCTCCTCAAAGGTGATCGTTCTACCGGAGAGGGTTCTCGGTGCCGTCCAGTTTGCCGATATTCGATGTAAACGAGGCGTACTGGCGGGACATAGCACAGATGCTGTTCACTACCTGGGCCATTCGTACCGGGCGGATGCTGCCGCACGTGCCGGTGTCACAGCTCAGCCGCCACCAGCTTGAGGACTTCTGGGCGGACGATCACCTGGACGACCACCCCGCCACCACAAGGAGCATCATGCGCACTTCCCCGGTCGCCGTCGACATCACCGCGCTCGGTGACCAGCACCGCGACGCGGCGCTGCGCCGCCGTCTGCGTACCACTACGTACGGCGCCCCAGGGACGCCCTCACTATGACGGCTCGGACGAGAACGCGTCGTCACATCTGCTCCAGATCGGGGTGGGTGAGGCCGCTGAACGGCAGCGGGCGGCGGGGCTCCCCAGCGCAGGCGATCAGGTCAGCACAGCCCGCCTCGATCGCCCCCTGCAGCGTGGTGCGGATGATCTGCAGGTCGGCGATGCGCCGCTCGACCTCGATCAGCTTCACCCGCGCCGTTCGTAGCACCGCAGGGTCTGCGGATTCACCCCGGCCGCCTCGGCGACCTGGCGGGACCGCAGCCCCTCGTACCGGCCGCTCACCTCGTCCAGCCCTGCGCGACGACCTGTGGCGGGGCGTCGCGCTCGGCCAGCGCCTGCATCCCGTCCAGCGTCGGGCCCGCCTCAGCCGGCGCGGTCACCTCCACCACCAGCCCTTCCGCGGTCCGCGTGCAGGAGAAGGCCAGAAAGGCACAGCACCGCTCCGGCTCGGCCATCTTCGGCTCCTCCGCCCGGCCACCCCGGCGGCGGCCACATCCCGACGGTAAGCCTGTACCTCGGTACAGGATGCAAGCCGGGCCGAAGCCCTCATCGGCCGCCCGAACCCCGATCGGCGATCAGCGGGCCGTCGAACAGCTTGCGGTACCGGGCGAACGCGTCGAAGCCGGGGACGGCGCCCGGTGCGTCCGGCACCGTGTCACCGGCGCCAGTGACTCTGTGGAACCCCGTGTACGGCATGGGTGATCCGATCACCCTCTCGGCCCCGTATCCGAAGCAGTAGGTGGACACCGGAAGGGATGCCATGCGACGGATTCTGATCGCCGAGGATGAGGCCAGGGCCGCGGCGTTCGTTGAGAAGGGTCTGCAAGGGGCGGGATACTCGGCCACGGTGGCCGAGGACGGCCTGGCCGCCTACCAGTTCGCGCGCACCGGATATTACGACCTGATGATCCTGGACATCGGGCTGCCGGTCCGGGACGGCTTCACGGTCCTGCGCCAGCTGCGGGAGGCCAGGGTGACGCTCCCCATCATCATCCTCACCGCGCGGGACAGTGTCGGCGACACCGTCGCCGGATTGCAGGGCGGTGCGGACGACTACGTCTCGAAACCGTTCGCGTTCGAGGAGTTGCTCGCCCGCGTGCGGCTGCGGCTGCGGCTGCGCGGAGAGAGCGCGCCGGAGGTCACCGTCCTGCAGGCCGGGGATCTCACGCTGGATCTGCTCACCCGGCGGATGTACGTGGACGGGACCGCGGTGGAGTTGTCGTCCCGGGAATTCGGCATGGCCGAGGTCTTCCTGCGGAACCCCGGCCGGGTCCTGACCCGCGAGCAGTTGCTCAGCGCCGTCTGGGGGTTCGATTTCGACCCCGGATCCAACCTCGTCGCGGTGTACGTGAAGAACCTGCGCCGCAAGATCGGCCACCAGCGGGTGGAGACGATCCGCGGCGCAGGCTACCGGCTCAACGCCTGAGGGGGGACATCGGCTTTCGCTCACCGTCCTTTGCGGACGAAGGGCGCCGGTGCCGCTTCGATTCGGCGGCCTCCCGCGCCTGGGTGATCACTCGATCGTGGGCGACGGCGCGTTCAACGAGCCGGGCGATCGCGGGTTCGATCATTGGTTTCTCCTGGGGGCGGCGCTGTGCGGGGAGGGGGAGGGATGCCGTCCGCGCCGGATAACCGGCATCTCTGCGGTCAAGGGGCGATGTACCGGGAGTGGGGGGCAGGGGGCCGTGCGCCAGAGCGGCCCCCTGCCGGTCAGGGGGAGGGGGGCGGGTGGGGCGAGTCCGGGCCTTCCCAGCCCTGATGGGTGATCGCGAAGACCTGGGCGGTGTTCGCCGTGACGCGCAGCTGGCGGGGGAGGCGGGCCCGGTCGAGGACGATGCCGCAAGCGGCATCTGCGGCTTGGCCGCGTGGCCGAGGCGGGCATGGAGCGGGCCGGGCGGTGGCGTTCGCGGCCGAGGTCACCGGGTTGGACATGGCCGGTGCTACAGATCAGTACGGCCGCGGCCGGCTCCCTGAACGGTTCGCTCAGGGAGCCGGTCATGGCTGCGACCTTTCATCGTGGTCGTGGGGGGACCGTCTGCGGCACCCCGGCAGCCGGTCCGCCGGTGGTGAAGGGCAGCGGTCTGGCGTCGGCCCGCCACGTGCGCGATCCGGTCGGCCGGTGAGGCCGGTGCCGGTGTCCGGCGGCCGGTGCGGGGGCGGCGGGGCGCCGCCCCCGCAGCCTGGCCGGAGGTGATGGGGGTGTCATCCGGAGGCGGCGCGCTGGGGGACCCGGGCCGCCATCGGTGATTCCGGTTCGGGCTGATCCTCGGGCAGCAGCACTTCGACATGCTCGACGCCGTTCTTGCGCTGCTGGTCGGCCCACTGCTCCACCTGGTTGCGGCAGGTGTGGTCGAGATGGGACACCCCGGCCAGGTCGATGTAGGTGCGGGGATGCCCTTCGAGCGAGGCGAGGGCGTCGGCCAGGTGCGGCAGCCGCATGAACGTCCCGTTACCGCGCATCACCAGCCAGGCGGCGCCGTCGCCGTCGATGGTCTTGTGCAGGCTGATCCGCGACAGCCGCAGGGCGGCGAGGATGACCGCGACGGCCAGGCCGGCCATCACGCCTTCGAGGAGGTTGGTGAAGAAGATGACGACCGTGGTGATGATCATCACGGCGCCCTCGCCGCGGTCGGTCTGCCACATCTTCGCGAACGCCTTCGGGTTGAACAGCTTCCAGCCGACGTGCCCCAGGATGCCCGCGAGCACGCCGAGCGGGATCAGGCCGAGCAGGCCGGGGAGCAGCAGCACGAACCCCAGCAGCCATACGCCGTGCAGGATGCGCGACAGCTTGGTCCGGGCGCCGGCGACCACGTTGGTCGTGCTGCGGGCGATCACGGCGGTCAGGGGCAGCGCGCCGAGCAGTCCCGCGATGGTGTTGCCGACCCCCTGGGCGATCATCTCGGCGTTGAAACGCGTGCGCGGCCCGTTGTGCATCCGGTCCACGGCGGACGCGCTGAACAGGCTCTCCGCGGAGGCGATCACGGTGAAGGTGATCACCAGGGTGATCATCTCGGGGTGGGCGAGGCCCGTGAAGTCGGAGAGTCCGGGCAGCTGCATCGAGGCGAACACGTTGTGGACCACCACCCGGTGCACCTCGACGCCGGGAATCGCCGCGATCAGCGACCCCAGGATGACCGCCGCGAGCGGGGCCGGGAACTTGCTGACCGGCTTGGGGACCCGGTGCCACTGGCTGCACAGGGCGATCGTGCCGAGGCCCAGTGCCAGCGCCGTGAGCTGGGACGGGTTGCTGAGGACGTCGGAGGCCAGCCCGGGGAGGCTGGTGAAGTTCGCCAGCGGGGATCCGTGCTGCTTGGAGTCGGCCATCGCGTAGGTCTGGCTGAGCAGCAGCGGCAGGCCGATGCCGGCGAGCATGCCCAGCACGACCGAGAGCGAGATGGCCTGGAACAGCCGGCCGGCCTTGCAGACTCCGAGGATGATCTGCAGCACCCCGGCGGCGAGCACGATGGGGCCGATGGCCCCCACACCGTGCTTGGTGACCGTCTCCAGAACCAGCGTGGCCAGACCCGCGGCCGGCCCGCTGACCTGGAGGGAACTGCCCGGCAGGAACCCGACGATCAGGCCGCCGACGATGCCGGTGATGATGCCGAGCGCCGGTGGGACGCCGGACGCGGCGGCGATGCCGATGCACAGCGGCAGGGCCACCAGGAAGACGACGATGGAGGCGGCGAAGTCCGTGCCCAGCACCGACGCTCTGCTCGGCTTGTCCGAATCAGCCCCCGGAGTATTTCGATTCCCGGCTCTGGGGTGGGCGTGGCGCCCGGCGCTCTGCGGGGAGGTCGACATGCATGCTCCTTTTCCTTGTTGCTTCACGTGGTGGCCGATTCACCGTTCCTGCACCTTGGGTGCGGAAGATGAACCGGCGGTGAATCCGGGATGAGAGCGTCTTCATCTGGAATGTGTGAAGCCCGGGAAAATGGGTGCTAGCTGCGCCGACCACGGTCCGTACAGTTTCGGTGACCTCAACATGGGGTCTCACAATCTGAAATGCATGGAGTCATTTTTTTGCTGAGGTCATGGTGAGAGCGGGTTTTCGATGGCGGCCCCGTTCGAGATGAGCGAATCCTCATCCATGGCTCATCACAGGCTTATCTCGCCCGGCCACGTTCTGGAGGTGGCAAACGACTACCTACGAGTCGGGACAGAGGTATGAAAGAGATCTATGAAGGGGCCCGGGCGTTCCGTCACCGGATCGGCGGGAACCGGGAGCACTACGCCAAACTGGCGTCCGGCCAGTCCCCCAAGGCGTTGTTCATCGCCTGCTCGGACTCGCGGGTGGTCCCCGCGCACATCACCGGCGTGGGGCCGGGTGAGCTGTTCGAGCTGCGGACCGCCGGCAACATCGTGCCGCCCTACCGCCCCCGCGTCCCCACGGGGGAGGCCGCCACCATCGAGTACGCGGTCCAGGTGCTCAAGGTCGGCAACATCGTGGTCTGCGGCCACTCCCACTGCGGAGCGGTGGGCGCGCTCGTCCGCGGCGACGACCTGTCCGGGCTACCCGAGGTCGCCGGCTGGCTGGAGCAGGCCAAGCCGGGCCTGAACGGCGTGCTGGGCACGAGCCCCAGCGATCCGGCGCTGCCCGAGTCGGTGCAGCGGAACGTGATCGCCCAGGTGAAGACGCTGTACGCCTACCCGCACGTCCGGCTCGCGATTGAGGACGGACGGCTGCGGATCCACGGCTGGTACTACGAGGTGGACAGCGGGACGGTGTGGGGGCTGGACGCCACCGGCACCACCTTCCACCGCCTGTGAGGCGGTCTCTTTGACCGCCGTGGTCCCGGGTCGACCAACCCCCCCGCTATCGGTCCCCGGGACCACGGCATCGCCCGTCCTCGGTGGGCCTCACCGCCGCCGACGGCGGCGCGCACGTCGATGTTCGCTTTTTCGAGCCGGAGCCACCCATGGGATGTCCAGGACGAAGAGCGCCCCGCCCCCCTCGGCTGCATCCGCCCGGACGGTGCCTGAATGGGCGGTGGCTATTTCCCGGACGATGGCCAGACCAAGGCCCGTGCCATTGTGGTTTGACGAGTCGCCGCGGGCCCCGGCCTGGGTGAAACGTTCAAAGATGCGTTCCCGGTCCGCCGGTTCCACTCCCGGCCCCTCGTCCTGGACCCACAGCAGTACCCGGCCGTCCCGCGTGGCGGAGCCGATCTCCACCCGGTCGCCGTCGCGGGTGTGCTGCACCGCGTTGAACGCCAACTGCATCAGGGCCTGGGTGAGCCGCTGCCCGTCCGCGATGATGTCCCCCTCGGCGACCGAGGCCAGCCGCCATTTCCGCGAGCCGAGCGCATGCGCCTTGGCGAGGGCCTCGACGGTGAGGTCGGTGAGGTTCACCACCTCGGGGGTCAGGAAGTCCGGACGCTCCGCCTGGGCCAGCATCAGCAGGTCGCCGACGATGCGTCCCATCCGGTCCAGCTCGTCCAGAACCAGTTCTTGCACCGCGGCACGCTCACGGGGGTCCTCGCCCATCAGCTCGATATGCCCGCGGATCACCGTGATCGGTGTGCGCAGCTCATGCCCGGCATCGTTCATGAACTGGCGCTGCACGGTGAACGCCTGTTCCAGCCTGTCGAGCATGTGGTTGAACGTGCGCGCCAGCGCCGCGACATCGTCTCTTCCGCTGATCTCCAGCCGCCGGGTCAGATCCGATGACTCCCCGATCCGCTCGGCCGTCCTGCGGACCAGCCGGATCGGTGCCAGCACCTGGCCCGCCACGCTCCAGCTGATGGCCCCCGCCACTCCCAGCGCACCGAAACCGGTGAGCGCCAAGACCCGCGTCGCCTGCAGGACTTCGTCGTGCCGGCCGTTCCAGAAGGAGATGAGCACCAGCCGGGCGTCATGCGGATCGCCGCTGATCTGCACCGGTATCACCGCGTACCGGACGCGTCCGGCGGGCGAGTCGAGCCAGCCGAGCTGCGTGCCCCGGACCGCGGCGAACCGCGCCACCACCGCCTTGTCCCTGTCCAGTCTCGGGGACGGCGCGTGGAGGCTTCGCCGGTCCACCCGCCCGTCCACGATGCTGAAGAACGTCATGCTCCGGCTCGGCAGATGAGCGGCCAGGAACGCGGCGATCAGGCCCGCGCCCGTGGCGTAGCGCCGGCCCGTCACCGGGTCGCGGGTGGTGACCGCGAAACGGCGGAACTCATCGGCCTCCTGGCGCAGCTCGGCCACCACCCGGGCGTCGAGCTGGCCGCTCAGGATCACCGCGCTGCCCACGATGGACACCACCAGAGAGGCCCCGACCAGCAGCAGCATCCATCCGACGATCCGGACGCGCGCGCTCACCGGCCACCTGAGTACCCGCTCAGCCGTTATGGATGACATCGCCACCGCCCCTGACCAGCAGCGTCCGGCTCGGAGACGGTGGACAGGAAGGGGGCGGTATCGGCCGTCTCCACTGGCTCAGGGCCGGTGTCGTCGAATGCCGCGACGGCCGGTTCGCCGGTGGGGAGCACTGCGGCTCCGGCGAAGCGGACGCCTCCCGCAGCGGTATGCGGCGGTCCGGCGGGGCAACGTTGGGGCCGCCCATGTCACCTGACAGCACGACGACCGAGCCGAACGGCGATGGCGGGGCCGGCCGTTTGTCCAGGAAACCCGTGGTCCCCGCGAGCGGCACATGAAGGAGGATCGCGGTGATCACCAAACCGCGCTTACGAGACCTCATTCGGCCAGTTTTGCAGCAAAAGACACCGAACCGGTGAGAATTAGATGAAAATGCCTTCATCTTCGCAAGGTGAGCCTTGCCGAACTCCGCTTGGCGGAAGATGAATTATTTTCTTCGGCTGACTACAGATGATGAATGCGTAAGGATGCCTGTCATTGACCTGCCGATAGAGTGGCAGGGGTCGACGGGGCTATGCCGGCGGTGGGGGGATATCCCGATGGTGGTGGGCTGCCCGGGGCCGGGTTGTCTCCGCATGAGGCGGCGCTGAAATGACCGCTTCCGGCCAGTCCGGTACCGGGACGGTGCCGCATGACCGCGATCAGGACGGCGGCCGGTCGCGTTGGGCGTGCCAGCGGTCGATGAGGGCGGGGAACTCGCGGAACATGAACCCGTGGAAGTCGCGCATCTCGGTGAGGCGCCGGGCGGCGGGGGTGTCCTCGCCCGCGGCTTCGAGCATGGTCTGGACCATCGCGCGCTGGACGGGCTGTCCCTCGACGTCCACGCGGGGGAGGTGTTCGGCTTCCTCGGCCTCGACCCGGGAGGGAGGATCGGCAAACTGTCCAAGGGGAACCGGCAGAAGGTCGGCCTGGTCCAGGCGTTCATGCACGAGCCGGAACTGCTCATCCTGGACGAGCCGACCTCCGCGTCGGCGCCCGCCGGCGGGCGCGCGTGACCTTCGCCGCCCCGGCGGCGTCCGCTCCGTGCTGGTTTCGTGGACGGTCGTCCGCCGGTGAAGGGGCGCGGGCACAAGAAGGCCGGGGCCTGGGCAGATGGAAGCCGCGCGGCGGGGAGGCACGGGGGAGCCTCCCCGCCGCGCGGCGGCTTCGGGTCATCGGCGTGTCCGGGCCTTGAGGATCGTCCGGATGAGGGCGTCCGGGGTCTCGGCGCTGACGATCCTCCATTGGGGTTCGTCGGGGACGATCGCCCACCATGCGCAGGTGAGGGGACCCCACCAGCAGATGACACCCGCGAACCGCTGTTGCACCTCGGCGATCGTCGGCGCGTGGGACGGGTCCGGTTCGGCCGGGGGAGTGGGGGAGGGGACCCCGCCCGCTCGCGTCTGGTGTGACCGGGCGGCGCGTACGGCGGTCACGTACCGGATGAGGATCCGAGTGATCTGCTCGGCCGCGCTGGTCGGCCTGGTATGCGGCGCGAGGTACTCGCCCGTGCTCGACCTGTAACACCAGATGTCGGGTGTCAGTCCGGGCACGAGCGTGATGCTCTCGCCGAACTGCGGGACGTCCGGGGCGAACACGCGGAGGAGCGGGTGCGGCCCGTCGTATCGGGGGACGGGCTTCCAGCCTTTGCGGGCGACTTCCTCCGCAAGTCGGTCGAGATGCACCGTAATGGAGGAAAAGGGAACGGCCGGGGGCATCCAGAGCTTGGCCTCGATCAATCCCATTACTGACGCCCCCGCTCAGTGGAGGTCGATGTCCTCTTGACGGATGCGCGATTGAGTTCGACGGTGAGTGCCTCGCGAAGCTCTTCTGCGGTGTTGCGTATGACGGTCGGATCCACACCGGCCTTTGGGTCGTGCAGAGTGGCGACCCAATCGCCGAGCTTTCCGTCGTAGCGTGTTGCGCGCCAGATGCGGTGCCCTTGGAACTCCTCACGGAGTCGGGCCAACGCCTGGTCAGCGGGGTGGTCTGGCGTGTCCATGATCGATTGAACTTTCGGTGCGATTTCTCTCCGTTACCACCCCCAAGCTTGCTGTGATCGGGTTATCGTCTGGAAGAGCAAGACGCACAGCGAAAGAAACTCCCCCGCGTGCGGTTGGAAAACCGTGCCGCTTTATGATCTTGGAGGATTTCATGCCCCGTCGCCCCCGCGACCCCGGCGTTCCCTCCTCGCCGACCGAGTACTACGGTACCGAGCTACGTGCATATCGGGAAAACGCCGGTATGTCCCGTCCACAGCTCGCCAAGAGGATCGGCTACAGCCCTCAGTGGATCGGCCAGATCGAGGCGGGCAAATACGCACCTTCCGAGGAATTCGCCCGGGACTGCGACGGCTTCTTCAAGACGAACGGGACGTTCCTCCGCATCTGGGAGTGATCCAGGAGCTCGGCAAGCTCCAGGTCCTGCCCCCGGCTTTCGGCCCTATGCCGAGGCTGAGCACGAGGCGTCCTCGGTGAAGGCATTCGCTCCTTTGCTCATCCCCGGGTTGTTGCAGACGCCCGAGTACGCCCGAACGGTTCTGGAGGTGGGGCAACGGGCTGAGAAGTTCGAGGAACTGCTTACAGTCCGCATGGAGCGCCAGGCGCTGTTGACCCGAGCGGACGCGCCGTGGCTCCTCTTCGTGTTGAGTGACCACGTACTCCGGCGACAGGTGGGCAGCACTGAGGTAATGCGTGGGCAACTTGAGCGCCTCCTGAGCTTGGCGAGCGAACCGCACATTTCGTGTGTCCGCTCTCGGTGACGCGCCCCTCGCCACCGTCCCGAAGCGAAGCTCCACCGCACTCGCGTCCGGAGGGGGAGGGGCCAGGGCCGCCGCCAACGCCGGACCGGCCAGCCTGCGACTGCCGGGGATCGTGCTGGGAGTCGGCCTTGGCGGCTTCGTCGACGGGATCATGAGGCCGGGCAATACGACGGACGCCGGCCTCCACGGCTGCGAGGCGCTCGTGGCCGATGGGCGTCTCGAACCGCGCCCCCTGCCGGGCAGGGAACAGCACCGCCTTCCGCCCGTGACGCCAGGGCTGCCCGCGGAAATCCGCTGCCGGGCGGCTCAGGAGATGTCGATGAGGGTGAGGAGGGAGAGTTCCTGCCGCTCCAACTCCCACAGTGCGCGTCCCGATGCCCTGAGACGACCCGCCTGGCGTTCGACCATGGCCTCGTAGACCTGCCGTGCGGCGCGTCCGTTGCCGAAGGAGGCGTCGCGGTTCTCCAGCTCGAAGTAGGAGAACAGCCCGCTCTTGGCCTCCGGGGTGAGGAAGTAGCCGTCGCGGGCGGCGTGCAGGCCGACGATCTCCACCAGTTCCGCCGAGGTGTAGTCCTCGAACGCGATGGTGCGCGTGAACCGCGAGCGCAGCCCCGGATTGGACGAGAGGAAGTCCTGCATCTCAGTCTCGTAGCCGGCGACGATGACCACGACGTCGTCGCGGTGGTCCTCCATGAGCTTGACCAGGACATCGATCGCCTCGCGGCCGAAGTCGCGGCCGGAGTCGGAGCGGGCCAGGGCGTACGCCTCGTCGATGAACAGGACGCCGCCCCGCGCGCTGTCGAACTTCTCTCTTGTCTTCCTGGAGGTCTCACCGATGTACTGGCCCACCAGATCGGGACGCGCGACCTCGACGATATGGCCTTTGCTGACGACCTTGAGCGCCGCCAGGATGCGGCCGTACAGCCGCGCGACGGTGGTCTTGCCGGTCCCCGGGGGGCCGGTGAACACCAGGTGGTGCCCGGGGTTGGGCACGCGCAGGCCGAGGCGGGACCGCTGCAAACCGACCTCGATGGCATCGACGATGGTGCTGACCTGACCCTTGACCCCCGCGAGGCCGATCATCTGCTCAAGTTCCCGCAGGAGCGTTCCCACGTCCTCGCGGCTCCCCGGCTCGCGGGCCCCCGGCAGGTCGTCCCGGCCGTCCGACCACGGCGGCAGAGGTTTGCGGCGCGGACGATCCGGGTCGCTGAAGGCGGTGCTCGCCCAGAGGCCGTCGGGCGCGAGCCGATAGGGCAGCGGGGCCTGCTGATCGTGGTACTCGGGGCTGCACGTCGCGAACGGGCCGTCGGAGGACAGCAGGACGTCCATGTGGGGGGTGGCGTGGTGGGTCAGCCAGGTGGACATCCCCAGAGCCCCCTCATGCCGGTAGTGCTCCCAGGTCTCCCACAGCGCGGTGATCCTCAAGATCGCCTCGGCGTGCTTCCACCACTGCGCGCACCACCGGAACTTGTCCCCGACCCTTCGCCGGTACATGGGGGCCAGGAACTCGACGAAGAACTCTTCCGGATCGTGGAAGTGGGGCTCGCAGGCCGCCGCTGCGGACTGCTCGTCGGTGTCGGGCGCAGAATCCGCCTGTTCGGGCGGAGAGGCGGTGTGACCTGCCGGGCCGTGGTCGTCGATGGGCAACTGACCTCCGAATCGACGCAAGTTCGGGGAGCGCCAAAGATGATAACCAGGTTGAAAGCGCAGGGTCCGGCGAGTCGTGGTTTTGGTGGCCGCCGGCGGGCTTCGGCAGGCGGAGGGTTTCCGGGCGACTCCGCGGTAGCCGGCGACCTCGGAGGGTTCACCGGTGGCGCGGGTGAGGGCCGGGCGGCTGCCCGCACGGGGGCGTTCAGCAGGCGCATGACGATCCGGTGAACCTTTTCGGCAGGTCAGGAGGGTGGGCCCGCCGGGCCGAAGCGGCGGCGGGTGGGGTCCTCGATCGTGCCGCCCAGCCGGTTCTCGAAGGTGCGGCGCCAGTTGTGGCCGAGTTCGGGCACGAGGAGCGCCCGGATGGCCGGCAGGTCGCGTTTGTCGTGGTGCATGAGGCGGTTGGCCTCGGCGAGGGTGGCCGACGGGTGGAGGCGGTCGATCAGGTCGATCCGGTCTCCCGCGCGGACCCGGCCCTCCTGGAGGACCCGCGTGTAGAAACCGGTCCGCCCGCAGCGTTCGAACCACAGCGGCAGTTCCCCGGCGCCGTACCGGGCGGCGAGGCGGTAGCAGGGGTTGCGCGGAAGGCTGACCTGGAGCACGGCGCCGCCGGCGCGGAGCACGTCGCCGATGCAGACCTCGTGCTCGTCCAGCCCCGAGGTGGTGAGGTTCTCGCCGAAGGCCGGCCGGTCGAGACGGCGGCCGAGCAGCCGCTCGTAGTGGCGGTAGTGCTCGGAAGGGAAGACGCAGACCGCCTTGTCCGGTCCTCCGTGCTTGACGCGGTCGCCCTGCTCGTCGCCTGCCAGACCGAGCGCGGTGACCATGACCGGCGCGTCGATGGGCTTCTTGGCGAACGCGCTGCGGATGGTGCGGCCCCGGTACGGGAGGTCCCCGGCGGTACCGGCACTGACGGTCAGGACCCGGGCACCGGATCGAGCCTCCATCACGTCCTCCGTAGGTAGGAGTCGAACAGCGGCGCGGCCACCGGGGCCGCGACCAGCAGCAACTCGGTGTCCGCGGCGCCGGCGGCGGCCAGCCGGTGCGGGATCTGCGCATCGAACTGCGCCGCGTCACCGGGATCGAGTACCTCGTTCCCGCCGCCGAGGGACAGCGACAGCCGTCCCGACAGGACGTACAGCCACTCCTGGCCCGCGTGCTCGTACATCCGGTCCGGCTTGTGTGCGGCCGGGACGGTCACCCGCATGGCCTCCAGCCCGCCGGCCGTGGGCGGGGTGAGCGGCCGGAACCGCAGCCCGTTGCCGTGTTCCTCCCGGACCCGGGTGCCGCGCACGACGAAGCCGCCGCCCGCCTTGTCCCGGCCCACCAGTTCCGACACGGCGACGCCGAACGCCCGTGCCAAGCTCATCAACGCCGCGAGGGAGGGCTGCCGCTCGCCGCTCTCCAGGCGTCCCAGGTACGCCTTGGAAAGGCCGGTCGCGTCCGACAGGCGTTCCAGCGTCCACCCGTGCCGCCTGCGCAGCCGCCGGATCCGCCCGGGGATCTCGGCTATTTCCTGAGCGACCGGGTCGCGTGGGTCCGACATGCCTCCACGGTAACCCGGCGTCGCCTTGCAGGCGAAATATTTCGCCTGCAAGGCGACGCCGGGTTTATGGACGGCGACTTCAGCCCGGCCATGGCCGCCTCGGGGCCGAAGGTCTCGATCGTCAGCCCAGGCGGGCCTCGATGGCCTCGATGATCCGCGGGCGCAGTTCCGCGGCGGGGATGACGGCGTCCACGGAGCCGACCTCGACCGCGCGCCGGATGTCGTGCACGCGGTCGAACTCCGCGGCGACCTCGCCGAGCTTCTCCGCGCGGACCGAGGCGCGAAGCTCGTCGAGTTCCGCGGTCAGCGCGGCGCGGCCGGGACCGGTGGCGGCCGCGACCCGGGCCTCCAGGTCCCGGACGCGGGGGTCGGCCGCGGTGCGGGCGTTGACCTCGCCGGAGAACACCACCGCCGCGGCGGGCGCGCCGCCGAGCACCGAGGCGAACGAGCCCTCCAGTGCGAGGACGGTCATGTTCGGGTTCAGCGCCTTGGAGAACACCACGAACGCGCCGCCGTGGTACCGGGAGATCACGCAGAACACGATGGGACCGCGGAAGTTCACGATCGCGCGGCCGATCTCGGCGCCGTACTCCAGTTGCAGTTTCCGCAGCGACTCCGGCGAGCCGTCGAAGCCCGACAGGTTCGCCAGCACCACCAGCGGCCGGTTCCCGCTGGCCGCGTTGATCGCCCGCGCGGCCTTCTTCGACGACTGCGGGAACAGCGTGCCCGCGGTGTAGGCGTCCGGGCCGTCGGTGGGCGGGAAACCGCGACGCGGCACCGCACGCGACTCGATGCCGAGCAGGCACACCGGCATGCCGCCGAGATGCACGTCCTGCACCACCGCGGTCTCCGCGTCGGCCATGCCCGCCCAGCGTTCCAGGACCGGATGGTCCTGGTCGGAGAGCGCCCGCATCACGGCCCGGATGTCGAACGGCTTCTTGCGGTCCGGGTTGGCCGCGGCGGAGAAGATCTCGCCGACGGTGGTGAAGTCGCTGCCCTCCACGGTGTGCGGGAAGTCGGAGACGTCGCGGTCGACGGGGTCGGTCGTCGTCGCGCGGCGCGGCGCCTGCTCGCCGGGCGCGACGTAGGTGTGGTCGTAGTACGACATCAGCACGTCCCGCGCGGCGACCAGGTTCGGCGCCCAGTACTGCGCCTGCCCGTTCGGGCCCATCACCCGGTCGTAGCCGCCGATGCCGAAGTTGTCCTCGGCCGACACACCGCCGGAGAAGTCGAGCGACTGCTTGCCGGTGAGCACCATCGCCGAGTCCGGCGTCATCACGAGGACGCCCTTGGTGTGCATGAGCATCGTCGCCTCCGCGTTCCAGTACGGCTGCGCGCCGACGTTGATGCCCGCGACCACGACGTTGATCTCGCCGCCGTCCTGCGTGAACTCGACGATCCGCTTGAGCGCCGCCGCCACCCAGTCCATGTTCTCGGTGCCCGACTCCATGGAGATCCGGGCGCCGGCGGACAGCGCGTACCACTCCAGCGGCACCCGCATCCGCTCGGCCAGGTCCAGCGCGGCGATCACCCGGCGGCACTCCGGCTCCGACAGCGCGCCGAGCGACTTCGTCGGGTCGCCGAGCAGGACGACCCGGGTGACGCCCCGCGGGTGGCGCGGGGTCGGCGTGGTGACGACACCCGCGACGATCGCCGCGCTGTTGCGGCCCTTCGGCCGGTCGACCGGCACCAGCGCGTGGTCGTCATCGAGGTCGTACTCGGCGAAGTCGCCGAGCACCTCGGTCAGCTCGTACGGGTACACCGTGTTGCGGCTGCTCGCGCGCAGCACCTTCTGCCGGTAGCCGTCGACCGGCTCGATCGGTTCGGCGGACGGCTCCCCGACGGTCAGGCTGGTGCCGCCGGTGGCGTCGAACGAGATGCGCACGGTGACCTTGGTCAGCTCGCCGGTCTTCCGGTCGCGCCGCCGCGCAATGAACTCGATCTCCTCCAGCCCGGCGCCCGCGGTCGTCGGCAGCATCCGCTCGACCAGCATCTCCAGCTCCGCGCGGGTGAGGTCGCTCGGCGGCCAGACGTAGATCACGATCCGGTTGGTGTTGAAGCGCTTCTTCGACGGCCGCCGCGACTGCGCGCGGCGGATCGAGTCGAGGCAGGTGGCGATGGTGTACTCGGCCGTCGGGAGCGTGCGCAGCCTGCCGTCGTGGTCGCGCAGCCCGGCCAGGTCGCGCACCTGCGCGAACGCGACGAGGCGGTCGTCGGACGGGTTGTCGCGCGCCACGCACTGGAAGAGGTAGACCTCCTCGTCCGACGACGGCAGCCGGGTGAGGTCGAACTTGCCGAGCCGCTCCATCCGCATCCGCTGTGCGATGTAGGGGTGCAGGCCGCGGATCAGCCGCTCCTCGGTCATCCCGGTGGCGGACGGGCGGAACGTGAAGTGGTGGTGCATCACCGCGCCGCTGCTGCCCGCGACGGTGGTGGTGAGCCGGCGGACCCGGTCCGGCAGCGGGTGGGCGTTGACGACCTCGTGCAGCGCGGCCGCCATCGCGTCGAAGTCCTCCGGCTGCCCCTCCCAGGAGAGGTAGATGTCGGCGTCGACGGCGTCGCCGTCGCCGTCGCCCGCCTGCTCCGCGAGCCCGCGCAGCGCCCCGCCGAGCGCCTCGAAGCTCACCGCGGCGGAGACCAGGCACGAGCCCTCGCGTTCGGCGACGACGAACGTGCAGCCCCCGATCCGCCTGGTGTGGACGCCGGTCAGCCCCTTGTTGCCGTAGTACCGCCGGGTCAGCACCTCCAGCATGACCGCGTTGTCGGGGTTGCCGCGGGAGAGCCGCTGGCCGAGCAGCCGCACCAGCGGTTCGGTGCTGCGCACCATCTCGGCGACGCGCTCGGCGCGGTCCGGCGCGTCCGGGCGGGCGTCCAGGTGGCGCAGGTGCCGGCGGATGTCGGCGTAGACGCGGGCGCGGTTGCGGCGCAGCAGCGGCTGGGCGAACCAGGCGAACACCACACCGCACGCGAGGTCGTAGACGACGGGGAAGCGGACCTGGGTCGCGGCGATCAGCCGCTCCAGCGCGAGACCGGCGGGCTCGCGCAGCGCCTCGACCGGCGGCGGCTCGCTCAGCCAGGCGCGCAGCAGCGTCGCGATGACCGCGGCGTCGGTGGACGCGCGCTGCTGGGCGAGGAAGATCCGGAACACCGCGGCTTCGAGTTCGGGGGAGCGCTCCAGTTCGGGGACGCCGTAGTGGCCGAGCGCCTTGGCGAGCCTGGCCTGGAACGCCTCCGGCAGCCCGGCCCGCTCGACGTCCAGGCTCTGCAGGTAGGTGTGGAAGTACTCGCGGGGGCTGTGCAGGTGGCCCTCACCGCCGCCGCCGCCGTCGCCGCCCGCCGGCCGGTTGCGGCTCAGCTCGGCGAGGTCGGCGAACACGTCGATGAGCGCGAGCTCCTCGGCCAGCGGCCGATGGCCGTCCCCGGCGGCCGCCCGGCGCGCGGCGAGGTAGTCGTCGAGCACCCGGCGCTCGTCGTGCGGGTCGACGTCGAAGCCCAGCAGCAGGCTGCGCAGGTCCTCCCGGCCGCGTGCGGCGCGCCTGCGCGCCGGGACCGTCCCGGGCGCGGCGGGCAGGTCCAGCTCGACCTCCCCGGCGGACGCGGTGTCCTCGGCGGTGTCGTCGGCGAGCGGCTCCAGCCGCAGCAGCGGGGCGCCGGTCTCCACCTGGCTGCCCACGGACACCACGCATTCTTTCAGCCGCGCCTTGAACGGTGCCCGCAGCACCGTCTCCATCTTCATGCTCTCCAGCACCAGCACCGGCGCGCCCGCCTCGACCTCGGCGCCCGCCTCCAGCGGCGTGGCGACGACCAGCGCGGGCGCCGGGGAGCGGACGACGCCGCCCTCGTCGCGGCTGACCCGGTGCGTCACGCCGTCCACCTCGACCAGGTGGACCGGCCCGTGCGTGCCGGTGAGCAGCCGGTACCGGGCGCCGTTGACGACGATCTGCCCGGTGTGCCGGTCGAAGCGGTCGAGTTCGACGTCGGCGGTGCGGACCAGGCCGCCCGCCTCGATGCCGACGCGGAACCGGTGCGCGCCGACCCGCGCGACGCGCACCCGGTAGCCGGCGCCGCGCAGCTTGAGGTCGAGCGGCCGGCCGCTCTCGTGCCGCACCTGCGGGCGTCCGCCGGAGGCCGTCGCCAGCAGCCGCTGCCGCGCGGCGCGCTCGTCCTCCTCGTACGCCTCGATGGCGGCGGCGGCCAGCGCGACGGCGGAATGCCGGTGGGTGACGAGCCCGCCCTCGGCGCGGACGCGGTCGATCCAGCCGGTGTCCGCGCTGCCGTCGATGACCTCCGGCCGGTCGAGCAGGTCCAGGACGAAGCTCTTGTTCGTCGCGCCGCCCTCGATGATCACGGTGGTCTGCGCCATCGCGCGGCGCAGCCTGCCGAGCGCCTCGTCCCGGTCGCGGCCGTAGGCGATGATCTTCGCGATCATCGAGTCGAAGTCGGCGGGGATGGTGTCGCCCTCCCGGACGCCGGTGTCCACCCGGATGCCGGGACCTGCGGGCAGGTCCAGCCGCGCGATGCGGCCGGGGGCGGGCGCGAAGTCGCGGTCGGGGTCCTCGGCGTTCAGCCGGGCCTCGACGGCGTGCCCGCGCTCCGCCGGCGGCCCGCCTTCGAGCCGCCCGCCGCACGCCACGTGCAACTGCGCCCGGACCAGGTCGAAGCCGGTGGTGGCCTCGGTGATCGGGTGCTCGACCTGCAGGCGGGTGTTGACCTCCAGGAACGCGAACAGCTCGTCGCCGGGGTGGTAGAGGAACTCGACCGTGGCCGCGCCGCGGTAGCCGACCGCGACGGCCAGCCGTTCGGCGGACGCCTTCAGCTCGGCCGCCTGCTCGGGCCCGAGCACCGGCGACGCCGACTCCTCGATGATCTTCTGGTTGCGCCGCTGCACCGAGCAGTCGCGGACGCCGAGGGCCCACGCCGTTCCCTGGCCGTCCGCGATCACCTGGACCTCGACGTGCCGGGCCCCGGTGACCAGGCGCTCCAGGAACACGACTCCGCTGCCGAAGGCCCGCGCGGCCTCCTGGCTGGTGCGCTCGTAGGCGTCGGCGAGTTCGGCCTCGCTCCTGATCACGCGGATGCCGCGTCCGCCGCCGCCCGCGGTCGCCTTCAGCATCAGCGGGTAGCCGATCTCGGACGCCGCCGCCACGGCCTCTTGCAGGGTCTCGACCGCGCCCCGGCTCCACGGCGCGACCGGCACGCCGACCTCCTCGGCGATCAGCTTCGCGCCGATCTTGTCGCCGAGCTTGCGCATGGCCTCCGCGCTCGGCCCGACGAAGGTGACACCGACCTTCTCGCACAGCTCCGCGAACGCCGGGTCCTCCGCGACGAAGCCCCAGCCGACCCACGCGGCGTCCGCGCCGGTCTCCACCAGCGCGCGCTCCAGCACCTCCAGGTCGAGGTACGGGCGCGCGGACGCGGGACCGAGATCGTAGGCCAGGTCCGCCTCGCGGACGAAGGTGGCGGTGCGGTCGACGTCGGTGTGCAGGGCGACCGTCTCGATCCTCGTCCCGGTCTCCGCTGCGATGTCCCGTACGGCGTGGATGAGTCGCATGGCGGCCTCACCCCGGTTGACGATGGCGACACGACTGAACACCGACCGAGCCCTCCTGTAGACCTGCGTTGTGCGCGCCGCGGCGGCACGACGACCCCCGGACGATGTTCAACCCTTCCGTCTACCGGCCCGTAGCGCCATGTCGCAGACATCGCACGCTGAGCGGCTCCAGTTGTGGGAAACCTGCAAAGCCGCGCGGAGCCGGAAGTCGGGGGGCGCGTCAGGAATCGGACGGGACGGTGCTGATGACCTGGCCCTTGGTGTTGGCGGCGAGATAGCCGCCGCCGTAGTCGTCGGTGAGGTAGACCAACATGGTCGGCCGGCCGCCGTTGAAGGTCCAGGAGGCCCTCACGATGATGTACCTGAGGGTCGGCTTGGGCACTTTGAGGGTGCGGTCGGCGCGGCGCATCAGCGCCGGCAGAACGTCCCAGTTGAAGGCGCCGAGGTCGACTTTGGCGTCGCCGGTGGTGATGGCGATGCTGGGGCCGCTGCGTACGGCCGCGTCCGCGCCCTTCCGGTAGGTGTAGTTGTCGAAGGCGGCGCGGCGCCGGGGCACGGGAGCGTCGGCGGACGCGTGGTCCTCGTACACCGTGAACTGGGCGAATTTCTTGCTGCCCGACGCCTCCTCGAACTTTTTGATCACGTCGCGGATGGCGGCGGGGGTCAGCAGGGTCGTGACCTGCGAGGTGCCGCCGCCGTTCGTGCCGCCGCCGTTCGCGCCGGATCCGGTACGGACGCCGGTGGGGGCGCCGGTGGGGGCGGTGCCGGGAGGGGTGCCGGCGCCGCCCGTCCGCCCGGCGCCGCCGGAGAGCTTGGGGAGGACGACGACGAGGGCCGCCAGCAGAACCGCGACCGCGCCGACCGCGCCGGCGGCGATCAGGACCGGGCTCAGGCCGGACCGGTGTGACCGCTTCAGCGCGGGCTCGGTCGTCCGCATCGGGAACGGGGCCGGGGCGGTCCCGGGGCCGGGCATCGCCGCGAAGGCCGGGGGCGGCGGGGGCGGCGGGACCGGGGTGGAGGCGGGGACGGCGCCCGGGTCGGCGGCCTGGGCGAGCATATGGTCGAGCTGTTCGGGGGCGGGGCGGGCGGCGGGTTCGCGTGCCAGGAGCGCCTGCAGGACGGGTGCCAGGGGGCCGGCGTGGCCGGCCGGCGGGATCGGGGCCGTCATGACGGCGGCCAGTGTCGCGGCCGTGGTGGGACGGCGGAGCGGATGGCGGCCTTCCACCGCCGTGTACAGCAGCATGCCGAGCGACCACAGGTCCGAGGCGGGGTCGCCTTCGTGGCCGTGCAGCCGTTCGGGCGCGATGTACTCCGGGGAGCCGACCAGCCCGCCGGTCTGGGTGAGCCGGGGGGTCTCCTCCAGGACCGCGATGCCGAAGTCGGTGAGGACGGGCGTCCCGTCCGTGCGCAGCAGGACGTTGGCGGGCTTGACGTCGCGGTGGCAGATGCCGGCCTCGTGCGCCGCGCGCAGCGCCGCCAGCAGCCCGCGCCCCAGCGCGGCGGCCTCGGCGGGCGGCAGCGGCCCGTGCGCCAGCCGCTCCTGGAGGGACTGCCCGCGGACGAGTTCCATCACCAGCCACGGGTGCGGCATCTCGGGGGAGTCCACGATGTGGTGGATGGTCACCACGTTGGGGTGGTGGAGGCGGGCGAGGGCGCGGGCCTCGCGCATCACCCGCTCGCGCAGCATCTGCGCGACGTCCGGGTCCAGTTCGGAGGTGTCGGTGCCGGCGAGCCGCACCTCCTTCAACGCGACCTCGCGTTCCAGGGCGAGGTCGAACGCGCGCCAGACCGCGCCCATCCCGCCGCTGCCGAGCCGTCCGCGCAGTTCGAAACGGCCGTCGATCACCTGTTGCCCAGACGTCACGGCGGACAGCCTAAGCCCACCACCTCCACAAAGGCGTATGAATCTCCTGGAGCCGGCCTTCACGGCACGCGGTGGAGTGATCCAGCGCGTGCCGTGCGGCGGCGGGGCCGGGTCAGGGCAGGCGGACGTAGCCGTTGCGGGCCTTCCAGAGGAAGTACTTCTCGAAGGCGAGCTTGGCGGCGTGGGCCTGCGGGCCGGGGATGAGGATGCCCCCCTTGCGCGGCGGCAGCAGGTGGTCGGCGAGGATCATGACGCCGTTGTTGCCGGCGTCCATGACGCAGACCGCCGGGATGTCGCCGAAGCTCTTGTGGCGTGTCTGCTCCTCGCCGCGGATCCGGGCGGCGATGTTGTCGGCGGCGACCCGGGCCTGGACCTCGGTGGGGAACCCGGTCTTGGGCACGCCGAGCGGGACCGCCGTGGTCCACGGGACGGCCACGGCGGCGGCGATGCCGACGGCGTAGATGTCGGGGTACGCGGTCGACTGGTAGGTGTCGTGCACCGGGACGAAGCCCTTGGCGTCGGCGAGGCCGGGGGTGGCGGCGACGACCTCCTGGCCGAGGAACGGCGGGATGATCACCGCGTAGGCGAAGTCGAGCTTGCCGCCGTCGTCCAGCAGGAGCCGGCCGGCGGACGCCTCGTCCAGCGCCGTCCCGGTGATCGCCTGGATGCCCTCCTTCTTGAGGAACATCTTCAGGAGCCGTTCGCCGCCGGGGAGCCCGCCCATCCCGAAGTGGCCGAGGAACGGCTCGGCGGTCACGTAGGTGAGCGGAACCCGCTTTTTCAGCCCGGCCTTCTTGAGCTGGTAGGCGGTGTTGAACAGGAATTCGTAGGCGGCGCCGAAGCAGCCGGTTCCCTGGGTGGCGCCGACGACGACCGGGCCGGGGTCGTCCAGGAAGCGGCGCCATCCCTCGCCGGCCTCCTCGGCGTCGGGCAGCGTGGTGATGGTGTGGACGCCGTTGGCGGGCTCAAGGCCGGGCAGGACGGCCATGTTGTTGCGGTAGCCGGTGGCGACCACCAGGTAGTCGTAGCCGTAGGTGCCCGCCGTCGTGGTCACCTGCTTGGCGGCGGGATCGATCGCCGTGGCCTCACCGTGCACGAACTCGACGCCGTGCGCGTCGAAGGTCGGCGCGAGCGGGAAGGTGATGTCGCGTTCGGTGCGCTTGCCGAACGGCACCCAGATGAGCGAGGGATTGAACAGGAACCGGTCGGACGCCGACACCACGGTCACATCGACGTCCTCGTCGAGGGCGTGCTTGACGCTGATCGCGGCGGTCAGGCCACCGAAATTGCCACCGAGAACGAGCACCTTTGCCCGCATAGCACTCACCTTCTTCAGGAGAAGCCCTTGATCCCAGGCTTATGCCGCGCGTCCGGCGCCAGTACGTGCAAAGGTCCCCTTCCGGCAGGGACGTTCGGTCCTCCCTGCGACCTGAGGGAACCGGGCCGCGATGCACGCGGAGAAGGCGGTCGCGATGCCGGGCCATCTGCCGAAGGGCGGATGTCCGGGGGACTTTCGGCCCGCTGACACGCGCTGATCAGGTGTCTAGCGTCGGTGGCGGATGGCGAGGAGGTGCGCCGTGGCCGGATCGGCGATACGGACCGAGGGACTGACGAAACGTTTCGGGCAGGTGGTCGCGGTGGACGGCCTGGACCTGGACGTGCGCCAGGGGGAGATCTTCGGCTTCCTGGGCCCGAACGGCGCCGGGAAATCGACGACGATCCGGCTGCTGCTCGGCCTCGTCCGGCCGACGGCCGGGAAGGCGTGGGTCATGGGCGTGCCCGCCGGGGACGTCGAACGCTCCCACCGGCATGTCGGGTACGTGGCCGGGGACGTGGCGGTGTGGCCGCAGCTGACCGGGCTGGAGACGCTGACGTATCTGGGGCATCTGTCCGGACACGTGGACGTGCCGTTCCGGGACGAGCTGATCGAGCGGCTGCGGTTCGACCCCGGCCTGCGGGCGCGCTCCTACTCCAAGGGCAACCGGCAGAAACTCGCGCTGATCGCCGCGCTGATGACCCGCCCGGACGTCCTGCTGCTGGACGAGCCGACGTCCGGGCTCGACCCGCTGATGGAGGCCGAGTTCCAGGCGCTGGCGAGGGAGGCCGCCGGCCGCGGGCAGACGGTGTTCCTGTCGTCCCACATCCTCGACGAGGCCCAGGACGTCTGCCACCGGGTCGCGATCCTGCGGGCGGGACGGCTGGCCGAGGTCGCCGAGCTGGAGGAGCTGCGCGGGCTGGGCGGCACGGTGCTGGAGGCGATCGCGGACGGCCCCCTTCCCGATCTCGCCGGGGTGCCCGGGGTGACGGGCGTGGAAGCCGTCGACGGCGGCGTGCGCGTGTCGATCACCGGCTCGCCGTCCCCCGCGCTGGCCCGGCTGAGCACGGTGCCGCTGGTCCGGCTCCGCAGCCACGAGCCGACGCTGGAAGAGATCTTCCTGAGCTACTACGAGGCGGAGAAATGACCAGGACCGTGCCGGTGCGCGGGGTCACCGCGTACCCGAGGCGGGAACGGCGCCATTGGGCGGACGCCCAGGTCGCGCGGCTGACCGCCCGCCTGATCCGGCGCGGCGTGAGCTGGCTCGCGCTGGCCCTCGCCGGCTACCTCGTGATCGAAGTCCTCACCTATGAGCGGACATATCCCGACATGGCGTCGCGGATGAAGCTCGTGACGCTGTCGGACGATCCGGCCATGCGGATGCTGCAGGGCGTCCCGCACGCGGTCGAGACGTCCGGCGGCTTCGTCGTCTGGGACGCCGGCTGGATCCTGGCCGCGATCGTCGGCATCTGGGCGATGCTGGTGGCGGGGCGCCTGCTGCGCGGGGAGGAGGAGTCCGGCCGCGCCGAACTCGTGCTGGTCGCGCCGGTGCGCCCGGCCCGGGTCGTGCTGGTGCAACTGGCCGTGCTGGCGGGCGCCGTGGCCGTGCTGGGCGCCGCCGTCGCCGTGCCGCTGGCGGTGCTGGGGACGGGTGTCGCGGGCTCGGTGCTGTTCGGGCTCGGGCTCGCCGGCCTCGCCGCGACGTTCGCCGCGGTCGCGGCCGTGATCGCGCAGCTGCTGCAGGTGCGGCGGCGGGTGACGGCGGCGTCCTCGGCCGTGTTCGGGGTGCTGTTCCTGCTGCGGATGGCGGCCGACAGCGCCGGCTCGCGCGGCTGGCTGCGCTGGTTCACCCCGTTCGGCTGGCTGGAGGAGCTGCATCCCTACCGCGACCCGAGCCGGCCGGCGCTGGCGGTGTCGCTGACGGTGCCCGTCGTCCTCGGCGGGGTCGCCCTCGCGCTGCGGACCCGCCGCGACACCGGCGGCGCGCTGATCACCGAGGCGGACCACGCCCGGGCCCGGCTGCGGCTGCTCGGCGGCCCGGTGGCGTTCGCGTGGCGCGGCACCCGCGGGATGCTGGCCGGCTGGCTGCTCGGCATCGCCGGATACGCGTTCGTCATGGGCGCGCTGACCGCGACCGTGCTCGACTTCGCCGCCGACAATCCCGGCTACCAGCGGCTCCGCGAGTCGCTCGGGTGGGACGCCGCCGACCTCGCCAGGGGTTTCGTGGGGTTCATGGGCACTCTCATGGGCCTGCTGATCGCCCTGTACACGTGCTGGCGGATCGGCGCGGCCCGGGCCGAGGAGGCCGCGGGGCGGCTGGACCACGTCCTGGTCCGGCCCGTCACGCGGCGCCGCTGGCTGGGCGGTCACGTCCTGCTGACACTGGCCTCGGCGGTGCTGCTCGCGCTGGCCTCCGCGGTCGCGATGTGGGCCGGTGCCGCCATGACGGACGCCGGGATCGGGCCGGCCGACACGCTCGCCGCGAACCTCAACCCGCTTCCGGTCGCGGCCCTGGCCATGGGCCTGGCGGTGCTGCTGTTCGGCGGGGCGCCCCGGCTGACCGTCCCCGCCTCGGTCGCGGCGACCGTCACCTGCTACCTGATCGAGATGATCGGGCCCGCGCTGAACTGGCCGGACCCGATCTTGAACCTGTCGCCGTTCCACCATCTCGCGAACGTCCCGGCGGAACCGTTCGCGGCCCCCGCCGCGGCCGTCATGGTCCTCGTGGCGGTGCTGCTCGGCATCGGCGGCTTCGTGCTCTTCGAGCGCCGGGACCTCACCGGCGACTGAACCGGCGGCCGGTCACCGCGGCGTCCGCCGGCCGTCCAGGAGAGGCGCCTCCCAGGACGTGCCGGGCTGGATCTCGATGTCCTCGGGGCCGTAGGAGACACGGATGGGGGAGGCCGCGCTGGGCCGCAGCGCCACGCGGACGAGGTCCTGCCGGCAGGTCAGGTCGATGCCCCAGTGGCCCCGGTAGCGCAGCCCGAGCCGCAGCTCACCGAGCGCGGCGGGCAGCCGCGGCTCCAGCCGGAGCGCGTTGCGGCGGGTGCTGATCCCGGCGTGGCAGCGCTGGACGAGATCGACGGTGCCGGCCATCGCGCCGAGGTGGACGCCCTCCCCGGTGGTGCCGCGCTGGGTGTCGATGATGTCGCTGAACAGCGACTCCAGGAAGATCCGCCACGCCTCGTCACCGTCGATGTGAGCCATGATCCAGGCGTGCACGAGTGAACTCAGCGTCGACCCGTCGCAGGTGCGCGGCAGGTAGTACTCGATCGTCCTGGCCGCCAGGTCCGGCCCGTGCTCGTAGCCGAGGTGCCGCAGGACGTCGTCGAGTTCGCCGGGGGAGAGCACGTAGAACAGCATGAGGACGTCGGCCTGCTTGGACGCCTGGTAGCGGTTGGGGGAGTCGCCCTCGGCCTCCAGGATCCGGTCCAGCCTGCGGATGTCGCCGTACCGCTCCCGGTAGCCGGCCCAGTCGAGCTCCGCCAGGTCGCCGTACCCCTCGAACTGGCTGATCACGTCGTCGTGGAACGGGACGTACATCTTGCGGGCCACGTCCTCGAACCGGGTGATCTCCTCGCGGGTCAGCGCGAGCCGCTCGCGCAGCTCCGTGCGGCGGTCCTCGGGCAGCAGGGCGAGCGCGTCCAGGGCGCGGCGCAGCAGCCAGGCCGTCAGGACGTTGGTGTAGGCGTTGTTGTCCAGGCCCGGCTCGTCCCGTCCCGGGTAGGCGTCGTGGTACTCGTCGGGGCCCATGACGCCGCGGATCGCGTACCGGTCGGTGGAGCGGTCGTAGCCGGCCAGGTCCGCGAAGAACCGCGCGACCTCCAGCATCATCTCGGCCCCGTACTCGGCGATGAACTCGACGTCGCCGGTCGCCTCGTAGAAACGCCAGACGTTGAGCCCGATCGTGAGCCCGACGTGCCGCTGCAGATGCGTGTGGTCGGGCAGCCACCGGCCCGACCGCGGGTTGAGGTGGACGCGCTGGGTCTCCTCGCGCCCGTCGGCCGCGCTCTGCCACGGGTACATCGCGCCGCGGTGCCCGTCCGCGGCCGCCGCGCGCCGCGCCGCGGGCAGCCGCCGCCACCGGTACAGCAGCAGCGCGCGGGCGATCTCGGGGAACCGCATGATGAGGAACGGCAGGATGAACAGCTCGTCCCAGAAGACGTGGCCGCGGTAGGCCTCCCCGTGCAGCCCGCGGGCGGGGATGCCGACGTCCAGGTCGACGATGTGCTCCGACACGGTCTGCAGCAGGTGGAAGATGTGCAGGTTGAGGATGCGCTGCACCTCGACGTGGTCGACGCTCAGCTGGCAGCGCTGCCACAGCCGGTTCCACGCCAGCGTGTGCCTTTCCAGCAGGGCGTCGAAGTCGCCCGCGCCGGTGACCGCGGCCAGCGCCGCCTCGCCGTGCTCCTCGATGGCGCGGTCGCGGGAGGTGAACACGGCGGCGATCTTCTCGACGGTGATGGGCGCGTTCTCCCGGACGCCGACGGTCAGGTCCTGCACGGCCCAGCCGTCCTCGGCGAGGCGGGTGTGCTCGGCCGGGACGGAGGTCCGGGTGCGGGACGCCACCGCGACGCCGATCTTCGAGGAGACCGTCGAGGCGCGCAGGAGCAGCAGTTCCGGATCGCTCTGCGGGGGCGGCTTCTCGCGGGTCAGGTGCGCGCCCGGCAGGTCCCGGTACCGCTCCACGCCCGCGTTGAGGACGCGCCCGTCCAGCGCCGAGCGGATCTGCAGCTCGCCGGACCAGTCCTCGGCGACGATCGTGGTCTCCAGGGCGGCCAGGTGCGGGTCGTGCATGGACACGATCCTGCGCTGCGCCATGCGGAACGTCCGTCCGGCCCGGTCGCGGACGCGCGCCAGGCGGGTCAGGACACCGCGCCGGAGATCGAGTTCCTGCTCGTAGGAGAGGAGCCGGCCCTCCCGGCGGGCGTCGTCCGGGTCGAACCACTCACCGCCGGCGGCGCGGAACGTCAGCGGAAGCCAGTTCGGCATGTTGACCAGGTCGGCGTTGTCGGCGTGCCGCCCGCCGACCTCGGTCGCCAGCCGGTCGTAGCAGCCCGCGATGTAGGTCCCCGGATAGTGGACGCCGTCGGCCGGCGACTCGGGAGCGGCCCCGCGGGTGGCGAGGTAACCGTTGCCGAGGGTGCAGAGCGCCTCCCGCAGGCCCTCCGCCTCGGGTTCGTAGCCATCGAAGGCCAGGATCCACCGGCTCATGGTGTCCCCTCAGACTGTTGTCGTCGTCCCGGGTCCGGTCAGGTGAGGATTCCCGGCGCGGCCACGTTCTCACCGGCCGGGCGGTACCGGACGGCTTCGCGCCGGCGGGACCTTCGCCCCTCCATGAGCCGCCCCCGGCCGGTCGAGACTGGAATCGGGGCTGTGTTCAGGGAGGGGGGCCGGTCGATGATCGCACTGACACGGACCCGGCGGTCGACCATCCTCCTCGGCTACGACGGGACCGAGGAGAACGACCCGGCGCTGCGCTGGGCCGTCGGGGAGGCCCGGTTGCGCGGGCTCGATCTGGTGATGTGCCACTGCTGGCACTGGCCGTACCCGGCCGACCATGTGGACGAGAGCGTCCAGGAGATCCTTCGGCGGGCGGGGGAGAACCTCCTGCGCGAGGGCGTGCGCCGGGCACGCGACCTCGGGGCGAGGGGCGTGGTGCGCACGGTGCTGAGGCAGGAACCCGTCTGCGAGACGCTGGTGCACGAGTCCCGCGACGCGGAGCTGATCGTGGTCGGCTCGCACGAGCGGCACCGGCTGCCCCCCGGGTCGACGGCGGTGCGGCTCCCGGCGCGGACGCACCGGCCGGTGATCGCCGTCCGGGGGACGGGCGGGCCGCGCGGGCTCGTGGTCGCCGGAGTGGACGGCTCGTCCGGCGCGGACGCGGCGCTCGGCTTCGCCATCGAGGAGGCCGCGCTGCGCGGATGGGACCTGCGCGTGGTCTACGGGGCCTGGGAGCCCGGCGCCGTTCCCGACTGGGAACTGCCCCTGTTCACCGACACCGACAGGCTGCTGCGCACGCGGGCGGCGATGCTGGAGGAGGTCGTCGCCCTCTGGCGGGAGCGCCATCCGAAGGTCTATGTGCGGACGTCGCTGCTGCTGGAGCGGCCCCGCGAAGCACTGCTGGGCGCCGCCGCCGACGCCGATCTGCTGGTGGTCGGCGACCGCGGTACGGGCACGCTGGAGCCGCTGCTGCTGGGCGCGACCAGTTCGGCGATGCTCCACCACGCCCCCTGCACGGTCGCGATCGTCCCGCCGTCCTGGCAGCCCGCCGAAAACGCCGGCTGACCGGCGCGGGGACGTTGGTCCCCGTGGTCGTGGTCCGAACGGACCTAGGGCGCCGGGCGGGGCGGGGGTTGAGTGGGGGTGAGACGGCGGGGTGCCCCTCAGCCATCTGCAGGAGGAGGACGTCATGAGCGACGTGGTCGTGGGATACGACGGGACCAGCGAGAGCGAGCGGGCGCTGCGGTGGGCGGTGGAGGAGGCCCGGCTGCGGCGGGTGCCGCTGACGGTCTGCCACGCCTGGCGCTGGCCCTACCCGATCAGCTACATCGACTACGAGGGTGTGGCCATCGTCCGCCGGATGGGCGAGCACCTCCTCGACCACGGTGTCACCCTGGCCCGGGAGGCCGTGCCCGAGGTGACGGTGCGCAAGCGGCTCAAGGACGGCAGCGCCGCCCCCGCCCTGCTCGCCGAGACGGGCGACGCCGACGTCATCGTGGTCGGCTCGCACGCCCCCGACGAGATGCCGGTGGGCTCGACCGCGCTGCGCGTCCCGGCCCGGGCCGAGCGTCCGGTCGTGGTGGTGCGCCAGGCCGCGACCCGGGACGGGCTGGTGGTCGTCGGCGTGGACGGGTCGGCCGGCGCGGACGCGGCGCTGGCGTTCGCCTTCGAGGAGGCGGCGCTGCGCGGCTGGCGGCTGCGCGCGGTGTACGGCTGCTGGGAGCCCGGCGCCGCCCCCGGCGGCGACCTGTCGCTGTTCGGCGATGAGGACAAGCTGCGCCGGGTGTGCGGCGCGGTCCTGGAGCGCGCGGTCGCGCCGTGGCGGGTGAAGTACCCCTATGTCCAGGCCACCACCGCCCTGGTCCTCAAACCCCCGCGTGAGGCGCTGCTGGAGGCCGCACAGGAGGCCACCCTCATGGTGACCGGCGCCCGCGGCGCCGGCACGGTGGGGGCCCTCACGCTGGGCGCCACCAGCGACGCGCTGCTCAAGCACGCCCCGGGCACCGTCGCGATCGTCCCCCGGCGCGCCGGCTGACGAGCACGCGGACAGAGAACCGGGCCAGGCCGACGTACTCGGCCTGGCCCGGTTCTGTCGACTGGGCGGCGGGTCAGCGGCAGCGACGGACCGTGGGGCGTGTGCCCCGCCGCCGGAAGGGCATGCGGGGGAGGGGGAAGCGCCGGTCGAGGCCGGTGATCCGCAGGATGCGCGCGAGCTGGGGCCGGGCGCCGGTCAGCGTGACGGCGCCGCCGCGGCTGCGGGCCAGCTCGTCGGCGGCGATGATCGCCGCCAGGCCGCGCGCGTCGCAGAAGGTCAGGGCGGACACGTCGAGCACCACGTCCGGGGTTCGCTCGTCGATCAGCCGGGCCAGCTCGACACCGAACTCGGCGGCCGTGGCGATGTCCAGTTCGCCGGTCACCACGGCGCGCGTCGGACCACCCTCCTCGGCGGTGTTCGCCGTGGTGAGCCGTACGGTCGTGTCCGGCCAACTGGTGCAGTCGCCCATATCGGTTCCCTCCCAGGCCTTCCGGTCCCCTCAAGGCTCCGCCAAAGCCCGGCCCGAGAATAGGGACGATGGTCCCGCTGGAAACCCGCCAAAGTCCGTTAAAGTGCGCCAAAGTCTATCAAAATCTGTCCACGTCCGCGGGCGGTCCGGCTCACGCCGTCCGGACCGGGCTGCCGACCCGGAGCCGGCTGCGCCGCAGCACCCGCTGGACGTCCTCGGTGGTGACGATCCCGAGCAGTTGCCGGTCGGACACGACGACCGCGATGAGGCCGCCCACGACCGGTGCCATCTGCAGGAGCGCGGCCACGGGCGCGCCCGGGCCGACGACCCGGTCCGGCTCCAGCGGGACGCTGATGCCGCCGAGCGTGGCACCGCCGTCCCGGCGCGGGGCGACGGCGAGCCGGTCCACCGCGACGGCGCCGACCGGGACACCGGACACGTCCAGGACGGGGAAGACCGACTGGCGGGACCGCAGGGCCACGTCCTCGATGAACACGCCGACGGGCTGCCACGTCCAGCCGTGGTCCGGGTCGGGCGTCATGATGTCGGCGACGTGCAGGCCCTCGGCGGCCTCGCGCAGATCCGTCCAGCGTTCCTCGGCGCGGGCCGCGTTGGAGATGAACCATCCCACCAGCGCCAGCCACAGCCCGTTGAACCAGCTCACCAGCACCATGATCAGCAGCCCGGCGGCGATCATGGTGCGGCCGAGCACGAGCCCGGCGCGGCCGGCGGCGTGGGTCGCGCTCGCGCGATCACCGCGCCTGCGCCACAGCAGCGCGTGCAGGACGCGCCCGCCGTCCAGCGGCGCACCCGGCAGCAGGTTGAACAGCGCGATGAGCGCGTTGCTCGCCGTGAGCCAGCCCAGCGCGGCGGTCATGACGGCGGGGGCACCGGCCGCGGCCCCGGCCGTCCAGGCCCCGGCGAACACGGCGGCCGCCGCCGCGCTGGTCAGCGGGCCGACGCCGGCGATGCGCAGCTCCGCGCGGGCGTCGGGCGGCTCGTCCTGGAGTTCGGCGACGCCGCCCAGCATCCACAGCGTGATCGAGCCGACCCGCACGCCGTACCGGCGGGCGACGAGCGCGTGCGCCAGCTCGTGCGCGGCCAGCGAGAGGAGGAAGAGCACCGCGGCCGCCGCGGCCATCGCCCAGCGCGCGCCGGCGGACGCCGCCGGATCGGCCGCCGGCAGGACCGACCGGGCGAGGATCTCGGTGATCAGCACCATGATCACCAGGACCGACCAGTGCATTCCGACCGGGATGCCGCGGATCGTCCCGAACTTGAACGTCTGCTTCATGGCAACCTCCTGCCGCCACTACCAGGCTTACGCGGTGACCGGCCGGACCGGCAGGGCCGAAGTGCCCTTCCCGCCGGGTCTTTGGCCCCGCCGGGCCGCTAGCCCCGCAGAGCTTCGTTGTCGCAGGTCGTTGGGCCTTTTGAGGTTGGGACCTCCGCCCCTGGACCGCGGCTCGCCCGCCTTCCGACGATGGAGGTGAACGCACTGAGCGAAGGGGGCTCGCCATGAAGACCAAGCAGTGGAGCGTGGAAATCTACATCAGCGAGGACGGCACCGACACTCTGGCACGCGCGGTGCTGTTCAGCGGAAGCGAGGAGAGGACCCTCGGCTACGGGCGGGCACGCCGCAACCCGATCGACCGCGAGGTTCCGGAGATCGGTGACGAGCTGGCCGTGGGCCGCGCGCTCGCGGACCTGGCCGACCGGCTGCTCGGGGTCGCGAGCGAGGACATCGCCCAGCTCGCGGGCCCGGCGTGACCGCCGGGCGGGGCGGTGCGGCCGGGTCGGCGGGCCCGGCCGGCGCTCAGCCGCGCCCGGACCGGAGCGTTCGCGGGAACCGCACGTCCGGGCGCAGCGCGGCGGCCGAGCGGGCGCGGACCGACGCGGCGGTCACCCCCGACCCGTAGGCGATGTCCTCGGCGAGCCGCAGGACGGTGTAGCGGACGGGATCGACGGTGCGTCCCCGCCTCGCCCATTCCAGCGCGAGGGGCGCGAGCATCGCGGTGGCGGCGGCACGGGCCGGGCGGCTGCGCGGGGCGGCGGCCAGGGCGAGCAGCCCGGCGGGCCACCATTCGCGGCGCAGCGCGTGCCCGAGGCCGGCGGCGTCGGCGGCGACGCTCCTGACGGTGATCGTGGCGGCCAGCCCCTTCCCGGCCGGCAGCCACGTGAAACGCCTGGCCAGCAGGGCGGCGGCGGCCCCCGCGCACGCGATGGCCGCGCCCGGCCGTCCCCCGGTGAGCAGGCCGAGCACGGCGAGGCTCCACGGCGACGGGCGGGCGGGGGCCAGCCGGCCGGGGTGCCGCCGGGCCAGATCGGCGGCGGACGTCCCGTACTCGTGCCGCCGCCGCGCCCACGCGACCGGGTGCAGCCGCGAGGTGTGCTCGACGTGCGCACGCGGCTCATAGCGGACGTTCCACCCGAGGTCGCCCAGTCGCCAGACGAAGTCGACGTCCTCACCGAGCCGCATGTTCTCCTCGAAGGCGTTCCCCTCCGCCCCCGCCACGGCCGCCACCCGGATCAGCAGGGTCGCCGCGGGGACGAAACCGAGCCGCCCGCCCGGCCGCACCAGCGCGGGCCGGGCGCCCATGTCGAGGGCGGACCGGACCGCCTCATAGCGCGCCAGCGGCCCGGTGCCGCCGGCCGGCACGATCCGCGGGGCGACGGCGGCGACGCGGGGGTCGTCGAAGTGCGGCATGAGGACGTCCAGCCAGCCGTCCCGGGGACGGCAGTCGGAGTCCACGAACGCGACGAACGGGGTCCCGGCCAGCCGCAGTCCCGTGTTGCGCGCGGCGGCCGGACCCCGGTTGCGGGGGTGCCGCACCAGGCGGGCGCCGTGCGCGGCGGCGGCCCGGCGCAGCGGACCCGGGTCGGGGGACGCGTCGTCCACGACGATCACGGGCACGTCCCCGACGGCGGCCAGGCACCGCTCCAGCTCGCCGGGCCGCCCGAACGCCGGGATCACGACCGTGACGTCATGCGGGCCGGCGCGCGGTGCGAGGACCGGATGGGCGAAGCCGTGGTCGAGGAGCCGGCGGGCCAGCGCCCGCCCGGTGGGGGAGCGGCCGGCCAGGCCGGGCGCACCCGCCCGGCGCAGTTCCGCCAGGTACGGGCGGGCGGCGTCGGCGAACCGCACCACCTTCCAGGGGGAGCCGCCGGCGGCGGCCCGCCCGTCCGACCAGAAGGACGTCCCCCGGTCCAGGGCGATGCGGAAGCCCGGCGGAAGCGGGAACGCCGGGCCGGTCACGATCCGCCGCCGATCCGGCGCACGACGGACGCCGCCATCGCCTCCAGGATCTCCCGGCCCCGCTCCGCCGAGGCCCCGGCCGGGTCGCCGAGGACACCGGACGGGGACACCGCGCGGACGCCGCGGGCGACCAGGTCGGGCATGAGCGCGGCGAGCGGCCGGGTCTCGCCGGTCACCCCGTCGTGGGGGCGGACGAGATCCGGAGCCAGATGCAGCATGACGGAGGTCTCGGTGAACCCGGCATGCGCGTCACCGCCGGGGACACCGCACCCCACCCAGGCGACGTCGTGCCCCTCGGCGCGCATCCGGCCGACGACGGCGTCCAGCGTGCGGACGTTCCCGCCGTGCCCGTTGACCAGCACGACTCGCCCGGCCCAGAGTGCCAGCGAGCGGACCGTCTCGACCAGCACGGCGTGCAGTGCCTCGTGCCCGATCGAGATCGTGCCGGGAAAACCGGCGTGCTCGCCGCTGGCGCCGTAGGGCAGCGCCGGGGCCACGACCACCGGGCCCGCCCCCGCGCTCAGTGCCCCCGCGCTCAGTGCTTTCGCCGCCCGGTCGGCCACGGCCTGGGCGATCAGCGTGTCGGTGGACAGCGGAAGGTGCGGCCCGTGCTGCTCGGTCGACCCGGTCGGCAGCAGGACCAGCGGCGCCGCCCCGACGTCCGGCCAGGCGGCGCCGCCCAGATCCCGGCCCCCGGCACCGGTCACCTCAGCCCGCCGGCCCGGCGGGGTCCGTCCCGCCGCCCAGCGTCAGGCAGAAGCCGGGCGGGACGCAGAGGTCGTCGCGGCACAGCTCGTGGACGCTGGAGCGCCCCAGCCCGAGAACGGCCGAGTCGAGGCCGCCGCGCAGGATGTCCAGCACGTTCTCCACCCCTGCCTGCCCATTGGCGGCGAGCCCCCACAGGTAGGCGCGGCCGATGAGCACGGCGCGGGCACCGAGCGCGAGCGCCTTGGCGACGTCCCCGCCGCGCCGCACGCCGCCGTCCAGCAGGACCTCGACCTGGTCGCCGACCGCGTCGGCGATGGACGGCAGCACCCGGATGGTCGCGGGGGTGGTGTCGAGGTTGTTGCCGCCGTGGTTGGACACCGACAGCGCCGTGACGCCGGCGTCGACGGCCCGCCTGGCGTCGTCCACCCGCGTGACGCCCTTGAGCATGAACGGCCCGCCCCACTGCTCACGCAGCCACTTCACGTCGTCCCAGGTGGGCGGCGGGGTCTGCAGCCACTCGCCGTAGGCGCCGAAGAAGGTCGGCGCCGGGCCGGCCGGCGGCGTGAGGTTGGGCGTGGTGAGGTCGGGGAGGCGGCCGGTCCTGGCGAACCGCCACAGCCATCCGGGATGGGGCAGGACGCCGGGCGCCAGCTTCGCCATCGTCCTGAGGTCGATCTTCTCCGGGATCTGGGGGCTGCCCCAGTCCCGGCCGTTGGCGAACGACCAGTCGAGCGTGGCGATCAGCCCCTTCGCCCCGGCCTTCCGCGCCCGGTCCATGCGCTGGAGCATCGTGTCGCGGTCGCCGCTCCAGTACATCTGGAAGAAGACGCTCGGGTTGGCTTCGGCGACCTCCTCCACCGGCCTGCTCGCGAACGAGCTGAGACCCATGATGACGCCCCGGTTCGCGGCGGCCCGGGCGACGGCCACCTCACCCTCCGGGTGAACGGCCTGCACGCCGGTGGGGGAGATGAGGACGGGAAAGGACGTCTCCACGCCCATCACGGTCGTGGACAGGTCGCGCTGCGCCTTGTGCCCGGCGACGCGGGGCGCGAAGCCGAGTTCGCCGAAGGCCGCGATGTTGTCGCCGACCGTCCGGCCGCGCTCGGAGCCCGCGAGCAGCGCCCCGTACACCATGTACGGCAGCCGCCGCTTGGCCCGGCGCTGGGCCTCGGCCACGGTTTCGAACCACGGGTTCTTGAACATCTCGGTGTCTCCCGGAAGGAAGGGCCGCCCGCACGGGGCGGGTGCGCGCGGATCGGGCGGCGGGCGGTCTCAGGGCAGCCGCAGCCCGGCCAGCGGGTTCTCCTCGCAGGCGCTCACCGGCGGACGGTCCAGGTCCGCGCGGCGCGTCAGCTTCACCGGCACCGGGCCGCGCCGGGGCGGTGCGGCCCGGCGCGAGTGGTCGGCACGCGGCCTGGGGAGGCCGGAGCGGTCCGCGGAACGTCCGGCCAGCAGCGCCTCCCCGTGCCCCTGGACGCACTCGGGGTCGGGTCCGTCCAGCGGCAGGCCGGTGAAGAACTTGGCCGCCATGCAGCCGCCCTTGCACGAGTCGTGGAAACCGCAGGCCGCGCACGCGCCGCCCGTCTGCGGCTCGCGCAGCCCCCGGAACAGCTCCGACTCCCGCCAGACGCCCGTGAAACCGCCCGGTTCCCGGACGTTCCCGGCGAGGAACTCGTCGTGGATCGCGAAGGGGCAGGCGTACACGTCGCCGACCGGGTCGATGAGGCAGACCACCCGCCCGGCACCGCACAGGTTGAGGCCCGGCAGCGCCTCGCCGTAGGCCGACAGGTGGAAGAAGGAGTCGCCGGTCAGCACCCGGTCGCCGTGGGCCAGCAGCCAGTCGTACAGTTCGCGCTGCTGGCCGGGGGCGGGGTGCAGCTCGTCCCACACGTCGGCGCCGCGGCCGGACGGGCGCAGCCGCGTCAGCCGCAGTTGCGCGCCGTGCTCGTCGGCGATCGCCTTGAAGGCGTCCAGCTGCGGGATGTTGTGCCGGGTGCACACCACCGACAGCTTGAAGCCCCGCACACCGGCGTCGGCGAGATGGCGCATGGCGCGCACGGCCGTGTCGTACGAGCCGGGGCCGCGCAGCGCGTCATTGACCTCGGCGGTCGCGCCGTCCAGGGAGACCTGGACGTCCACGTAGTCGTTGGCGGCCAGCCGCCGGGCGGCCTCCGGGGTGATCCGGACGCCGTTGGTGGAGAACTTGACGCCCACGTGGTGGGCGGTCGCGTAGTCGAGCAGCTCCCAGAAGTCGGGGCGGACCGTCGGCTCGCCGCCGCCGATGTTGACGTAGAAGACCTGCATGGCCTCCAGTTCGTCGATGACGGCCTTGGCCTCCGCCGTGCTCAGCTCGCGGGGGTCGCGCCGCCCCGAGCTGGACAGGCAGTGGTCACAGGACAGGTTGCAGGCGTAGGTCAGCTCCCACGTCAGGCAGATCGGCGCGTCGAGCCCGTACTCGAACAGGTCGGCCAGCCGGGTCGCCGCCGGGGTTCCCGCGGTCATGGTCAAGGCGTCCTTTCCACGAGCATCGAGGACCGGGCGAGGGCGCCGAGCGCCGCGCCGTACCGGGGCAGGTCGGACACCGGGACGCCGGCCCGCGCGCAGGCGTCCCGGGCGGTGGGGGCGTCCCGCAGGTTCCGCACGACGTCCAGCAGCCGGCGGTCCTTGAGGAACGACAGCCTGCGGGTCCCGAAGTGGTAGAGCAGCGCGCCGAACGGTTCCGGCCGCACCGAGACCCGCGGGTGCAGGTCCCAGGCGCGGTCGATGTCGATTCCGGGCATGGCGGCGGCCTAGTAGACGCCGCACATGCCGTCGATCGAGACCTCCTCGATCAGGGAGTCGGCGGCGTCCTCGGCGATGTCCTCGGCGTGGTCCCTGGCCTGGGCGGTGGCCTGGGTCTCGGATGGGGTGGCGTCCATGCCGTCCTCCTGCGTTCGCGTATTCGGCCGCGCCCCGCCCGCGGGGAGGGTGTTGCGGCCGTGCGGCCTGCCCGGATACTAAATGCATCGAGTGCCAAAAAGGAAGGGGGCACCGCCGTGGCCAAGCCCGGTGCGCGGCGTCCCGATGTCCTGGTGGTCGGCGCGGGCGCCGCGGGCGCCGCCCTGGCGGCCCGGCTCAGCGAGGACCCCGGCTGCGAAGTCCTCCTGGTGGAGGCGGGGCCCGTGCCGGGGAACGCCGCGGGCTTCCCCGCCGACCTGCTCGACGCGCGCCTCGTCCCCGGCGCGCAGCCGGGGCACCCCGCCGCCTGGACGTACCCGGTGCGGCTCATGCCGGGCGTGCCGTACCGGGCGGCGCGGGGCCGCGTCCTCGGCGGCTCGACCACGATCAACGGCGGCTACTTCGTCCGGGCGCGGCGCGCGGACTTCGCCCGCTGGTCGGCCGCCGCCGGCGACCCCGGCTGGTCGTACGAGCGGGTGCTGCCGTTCCTGCGCCGGCTGGAGACCGACCTCGACCATGGGGCCGGGCCGCTGCACGGCGGCGACGGCCCGGTTCCCGTCCGCCGCACCGGCCTCGGGCATCCCGCCGCCGCCGCGTTCCAGGCCGCCGCCCGGGAACTCGGGTATCCGGAGGACCCCGACAAGAACGCCCAGGACCCGCCCGGATTCGGTCCCGTTCCGTCCAACACGGCCGGCGGCCGGCGGATCAACACCGGGATCGCCTACCTGCTGGGTGCCGCCGCCGGCCGCCCCAACCTCACCGTGCTGGGGAACCGCCCGGCGCGGTCGCTGCTCGTCCGCCGGGGGCGGGCGACCGGGGTCGTCGCCGGCCACGGCGGCCGGTGGACGGTCCTGGAAGCGGGAGAGGTCGTCCTGTCGGCCGGCTCCCTCGCCACACCGCACCTGCTGCACGTGTCCGGGATCGGGCCCGCGGCGGATCTCGAACGCGCCGGTATCCGCGCCGTCCACGACCTTCCGGCCGTCGGGGCCAGGCTCAGCGACCACCCGAGCGTCGCCGTCGAATGGACGCCCGTCCGGCCGCTGGACGAGCCGTCCGGGTCCTGGCTCGGCGGAGTCCTGCATCTGGCCTCGCAGGGCGGTGACGAGGCGGGCGACCTGGAGATCCTGCAGTCCCTCGTGCCGCTCGCGGGCCTGCGGGACGCGAGGACCTCCGTGCCCGGTGCGCCCCTGGCCTTCCTCGTGTCCGTCCAGACACCCGCGGCGGGCGGAGCACTGCGCACGATCTCACCCGACCCGGAGGTCCCGCCCGAGATCGACTACGGCTATCTGCGGACCGGGGACGACCGGCGCCGGATGCGCGAAGCGGTCCGGGCGACGGCGGCCGTGGCGTCCACCCAAGCCTTCGCCGAGGTGAGCGGCGGCCTGGTGGACAGGCCGCCGCTGGACGACGACCGCCTCCTCGACCGGTGGATACGCGCCCGCATCGGGACCTCCCAGCACACCTGCGGCACCGTGCCGATGGGGCCGGACGCCGCGGTCGACGCGAGCGGAAGGGTGCACGGCCTGACCGGCCTGCGCGTCGCCGACACCTCGATCCTGCCGGCCGCGCCGCTGCGCGGCCCGGCCGCCACGGCCGTCCTCGTCGGCGAACTCATCGCCGACGCCTGCCGCCGCGGCTAGCGGGTCCAGGCGGCGGAGCCGGTCTGCGCGGCGGCGCCGGCGGCCCGGCGCAGCGAGTTCGCCGCCGCGGCGGGCAGCACCCGGTCACCGATGGCCAGTACCCCCGCCACGACCTGGGGCGGAGCCGTCCGCGCCATCCCGGCGACCAGCCCTTCCCGGGTGGGCCGGTCCAGCGCCGGCAGCATCAGCTCCAGGGTGGTGGCGGTGATCTCCGGCGGGGTGGCGGCCATGAACGCCGCCCGGGCGGCGCCGATCTCGGCGTCGTCGCAGTGCGCCCAGATCCGCGGCATGATCATCGTCTCCTCCTCGTGCAGGTGCGGGAGGTAGGCGGCGGTGAAGCGGGCCAGATCCCGGTAGATGCCGAGGCCGGTGACCGCGTCGGGGGCCGCCAGCGCGGCCTCGAACCGCCCGGCGAGGTCGTCGAGCAGGTCGTCGAGGTCCCGGTGCTGCTCCTCGGTCGGCTCGGCGGAGCCGGGCTCGTACGGGTCCAGCAGCCGCAGGATGTGCCGGTCCTCGTGCTCGGTGTGGCTGCGCAGCAGCGCCAGCAGCCGCCGCCACCGCTCCCCGAGCCCGGCGACCTCGGCGGCGTCGTTCCAGTCGGTGGCGCCGGCCTGGACGGTGACCGCGAACAGCCCGCTGCGGAGCGCCTTGTGGATGTGGGTGAACAGGTCGTCGCGGCCCTCGGGGCGCTCGTCGTCCATAACGGTTCGTCTTCTCCTGTCGTGTCCTGCCGTGCGCCGGGCCCCGGGCGGGCTCGGCGGCCGTCACGAACGTAGGGCCGAGGGCGCTGACCTGCGTATCCCAAGATTCTGGGGGTGGCGGCCCGGGGTGCCGGCCGCGATGCTGGAGGGCATGGAGCTCCTCGACCGGATCCACCGGCTGGCCGCGCGCGGTGACGATCTGACCCGGGTGCGCGCCGAGGTCGACCGCCTGTTGCGGCACGCGGTCGGATACGACATCGCGGCCGTCTCCACGGTCGACCCGGCGACGCTGCTGTGGACCAGCTGCTTCGTCAGCGGGCTGGACCCGGAGGGAGCGGCCGAGCGCGAGCGGGTCCTGTTCGGCCTGGAGTTCCAGGGCGGAGATCTCAACGGCTACGCCGAGCTGGCGGCGGCCGACGTGCCCGTCGCGAGCCTGCACCGCACCACCGGCGGTGACCTGTCCCGCGCCCGGCGCTACCGGCTCCTGCTGCGCGGGCTGGACGTCATCGACGAGGCGCGGGTGATCCTGCGTTCGCGGGAGGGCTGCTGGGGCTCGCTCACCCTCTACCGGCGCGCGCCCGCGCCGCCGTTCACCGAGGACGAGCTGGCGCTGCTGGCGGGGGTCTCCACGCCGATCGCCGACCTGTTCCGGCTCACGCTGCTGCGCGCCGCGCTGGCCGTCCCCGACGCGCTCGACCACCCGCCGGGCATGCTGCTGGTGACCGGATCGGGCGAGGTCGAGGTCAGCAGTGCCGACGCGCGGGCCTGGCTGGAGGCCATCGACGACCGGGGGCGGCTGCCGAGCGTGCTGCGGGCCGTGGCGGCCGCCGCCGCCTCCGGCGACGGCCTGGCCCGGGCGGCGCTGCCGGCCCGGGACGGGCGCTGGGTGGTGCTGCACGGCTCACCGGCGTCCGGCGGACCGGGACCCGGGGACCACGTCGCGGTCATCATCGAGGGGGCCAGGCCCGCGGTGCTCAGCGAGGTGATCGCGGGCGCGTACGGGCTGACGCCCCGGGAACGGCAGATCACCGGGCTCGCCGCCCAGGGGCACAGCACCAGGCAGATGGCCACCGCCCTCGGAATCTCCCCGTTCACGGTGCAGGACCACCTCAAGGCGGTGTTCGCCAAGACCGGGGTGCGCAGCCGCGGCGAACTCGTCGCGGCGATCTACGCCCGGCACTACGCCCCCCGCTCGGCGGCGGGCACGGCGCCGGGACCCTACGGCTGGTACCTCGACGACCACCTGACGGCCTCGTAGGACCGTCCGGGCGGGACCCGGCCGTCTAGGACGCGTTCTCCAGCGTCTCCGCCAGCCCGGCCCCCACCTGCCGGATCGTCTCGTTCAGCAGGTCGGGCAGCGCCACGTCCGGGCTGGACAGCCACTGCTCGTAGGCAGTGACCGCCGCGGACAGCAGGACGTTGCCGGCCAGCCGGACCGGCGTCGCCGTCGCCGGCAGCCCGGTGCGCCGGGCCACGAACTCCTCGATGATGTCGCGCCAGGCCGTGTAGCGCAGCGTCGAGTCGGCCTGCAGGGTCGGCACGGTCAGGATGAGCTCCATCCGCTGCCGGTGCCAGGGGACCTCTTCCGGGTCGAACCGGTTGAACTCCACCACGGCCGCGCGCACCGCCTCCAGGATCGGCGTGCGCGGATCGGCCCCGGCCAGCAGGGTGCGCAGCTTCCGCAACTGCCGGTCGAAGTCCCCCCACACCAGGTCGTTCTTGGACGCGAAGTAGCGGAACAGCGTCCGCCGCCCGATGCCCGCCGCCGCCGCGATGTCGTCCACCGTGGTCTTGTCGAACCCCTGCCGGGCGAACAACTCGAAGGCCAGCCGCTCCAAGGCGTCCCGCGAGGTCACGCGGGGCCGGCCCATGACCTGCCGCGCACCGGGCTCCGCACTGGACGACGTCACGGGCACAAGGCTCCCACGCGCGCGGCCCCGCCCAGGGATCTTGACGGTCGTACGGCGTCTCCGCAACGGCCGAAGGAGCGCATGCGGGTGTTCCGCCGTCCCTGCCGGGAAGCCTGGACGATGTGGAGCCGCTGCTGACGTTCGGGCACGGCACCGCGGGGCGCGAGGAGCTGACCCGTCTCCTGCGCGACGCGGGGGTGTGCTCCGTGGTGGACGTGCGCACCGCGCCCGGCAGCCGCCGCAACCCGGACGTGCATCGCACCGCCCTGCGGGAATGGCTGCCCGCCGCGGGGATCGGCTACCGGTGGGAGAAGCGCCTCGGCGGGTTCCGGCGGCCCGCGCCGGACGCACCCGACACCTTCTGGCGCAACGATTCCTTCCGCGGATACGCCGAATACACGCGCGCCCCCGGTTTCCTGGCCGCCATGGACGACCTGCTCCGCGACGCCGCCGGCACCCGCACGGCCGTGATGTGCGGCGAGTCGCTCTGGTGGCGCTGCCACCGCCGCATCATCGCCGACTACGCGGTCCTGGCCCGCGGCAGACCCGTCCTGCACCTGGCCCACGACGGCCGCCTGACCGGCCACACCCCGACCTCCGGCGCCCGCCTCCGCGACGACGGCCTCCTCGTCTACGACGGCGGCTGACGCGATTCCGATTACGGGCCGGTCAGTTCGGGATCTGCACGCCCTGCCCAATGGCACAGGGAGAAAAGGGCGGGGAGATCAGTCCTCGCTCCAGCCGTGCTTGCGGGCGAAGGTGAGCAGACCTTCGCGCAGTTTGATCAGGTGGGCTCCGGTCAGTTCCGGCACGGTTTCGAGGATCAGCTCGGTGAGTTCGATGCGCAGTTCCGTCTCGGTGAGGACGTCGCACAGGCCCTCGTCGTCCGCCGTGGAGGCCCGCCCGGGCCCGGCGACGGAGGGGACGGAGCGGTCGCCGATGACGCTGACGTCGAACGCCTTCAGACCGCGCTCGCCGTCGATGAGCTCGTATTCGACGGACGTCCCCGTGGTGATCAGACTCTTGTCGTCGTTCAGGTCGTTCACATGAACGAAGACGTCGGGACCACCCTCGTCGGGCGTGATGAATCCATAACCGCGAACTTCGTCGAACCGCGCGATCCTGCCCACATGCACCACAACAACATCCTTCACCGAAAACGCCTCTGCACCATCGTCCGCCGAAATGCGCGGAAGTACCTCGACCGCGCCGTATCATCCCCGGCGGTCCGCTCCCAGGGTATCCAAGGAGCTCAGTGTTGTCGCGCGAACCGTGGGTCTGCTGAACCCCCCCAAAACCCAACGAATGGCGGTCAACGGCGGTCGGATCGGTAGGGGGTCAGGGCCGGTTCGCCGCGGAGCGGTCACCCGCGCCAGCCGAGGGCCTCCTTGGCGGCGTCGCTCATCATGTCCGGTTCCCAGACCGGCTCCCACACGATCTCGGTCTCGACGTCGTCGACGCCGGGCGCGCCCCACAGCGCGGCGCGGATCGTGTCCTCGAAATAGCCGCTGAGCGGGCACGCCGGGGTGGTCATGGTCATCCGGACCCGCGCCACCCCGTCGGTCACGCCGACGTCGTAGACGAGGCCGAGGTCGATGATGTTGACGCCGAGTTCCGGGTCCAGGACCTCGCGCAGCATCTCGCGGAGCAGGCTCGTGTCGGGGGCGTCCGCGAGCCATGCCGTCACCGGCAGGCCGGCCCGGTCGCCGGCGGGGTCTACGGTGCCGCGCTCGCTCACTGGTGTGCGTCCTTTCCGTCGGGGGGTGCGCCGGGGTCCGTCTCGATGCGGGCCCGGCAGGTGCGGGGTGCGGCGAACGGCTCCAGCCGGACGCTGCTCGCGGGCGTCCCGAGTTCCGCGAGAGCGCCCTGCATGAGCCCGAGGTGGACTCCGCAGGCCACGTCCGGGTGGTGCTCGGCGACCTCGCGGAACGGGCAGGCGTGCAGCGTGATGCCGCCGCCCGCGGGGTCCGGGGCGGGGGCGAAGCCGAGTTCGCCGAGCAGCTCGGTGAGCAGTTCGGCCGCCTGCTCCGGGCTGATCCGGGTGAAGGGCGGCGGCTTGCCGATCAGGTAGCCGCCCCAGACGCGGCCCGCCCGTCCGGCCGCGGCCGCCGGGTCGGGGCTGATGCCGGTGAGATGCCCGGCGAGGATGTCGGCGAGCAGCCGGTACCCCGACTCCGCCGCCTCGTCGGACGCGGGGTCGCCCGCCCCCGCCCGCGCCGTGTAGAGCTGCCGGGGCCGGCCGGGACGGTTCCGGCTCTCCGTGGTGCGGTCCGCCCGGCCGTCCGCGGTCAGCCGGTCGAGATGCCGCCGGACGGTGTTGGGGTGCAGGCCGACCCGGGCGGCCACCTCGGCCACCGAGAGCGGGGACTGCGCGGCCCGCAGGGTCTCCAGCACCGCGCTGCGGCTCACCCCGGACAGCATCGCGCGCCGGCGCCCGTCCGCACCGGCGCCGGCCGTCCGACGCGCCGGCTGGTTCCCCATATCATTAGTTTTTACAGGCGGTGTCATATAAAAACAAGGGATATCCGAATGAACAGAGGAGAGCGCATGGGGAGCGAGACGCTGTCCGCGGTGCTGGAGCGTGAACACCGGGAGATAGACGAGGGGATCGAGGTCTTCGCGGCCGGCCTGACGCAGGGCGGGCGGGACACCGCGCCGCTCAAGCGGGCGCTGGAGGGACTGCGCCGCCACATCTACCTCGAAGAGGAGTTCCTGTTCCCGCCGCTGCGGGAGGCGGGCCTGATGGCGCCGGTCTTCGTCATGCTCCGCGAGCACGGCGAGCTGTGGCGGACGATGGACCGGCTGGAGGCCGAGGCCGCCGAGGGGACGGGGGCCGATGAGGTGCGGCGCCTGTGCGACGAGCTGCTCGGCATGCTGGATCGGCACAACTCCAAGGAGGAGCCGATCCTCTACCCGCAGGCCGACGCGGTGCTGGCGCCCGAGGCGGCCGATCGGCTCCACCGGTTCATCGCCTCCGGCCGGACGCCCGACGGCTGGGTGTGCCAGGGCGTGCGGCCCTGATTCGCAGGACGGACGGGCGGCCCGGCGACCGGGCCGCCCGCCCCCCGCTAGGCGGCGGCGGTGCGGCCGATGCGGACCCGCCACGTCTCCGGCCCCTCCTCCAGGTAGTCCCAGGTGAACGCCCCCTCGTGCTCGGCGGCGAACTGGTAGTACAGCGGCTTCGGGTCGTGGTCGTTGATGAGCACGAAACCCTCGCCCGGGCTGAGCGACGTCCATGTCTCGAAGATCAGGGTGTGGCGGCGCGCGGGGGCCTCGGAGCGGACGTCGAGCGGACGGTCCTCGGCGGTCATGTCGGTCTCCTTCGGGGTGTCGTTCTGCCGGTCGTCGGGCAGGCGGGCCAGGTAGTGCATGACGCCGTTGAGGCGCTCGGCCTCCGCGGGACGCGCGTGGCGGAGCGCCACCCAGCCGTCGGCGGCCAGGCGGCTCGCGTCGCCGGGGTGGCCCGCCTGCCCCAGCGCGCGGACCGCGCGGGAGAGCAGGCGGGTCAGTGCCGCCACCGGATCCTGGTCCGTGGCGGGCGGATCGGCCGTGGTCGTCGGACCCACCTCCCTGGATTTATCCAAGCTCGGATTGTTTATACAGGGACAGTAGTGCAAAATAGGGGCCGTCACAACGTCGCTGAGGAGACCTGCCGTGACCTACGTGATCGGTGAGCCGTGCATCGATGTGCTGGACCGCGCCTGCGTCGACGAATGCCCGGTCGACTGCATCTATGAGGGCGAGCGCTCGCTGTACATCCATCCGGACGAGTGCGTCGACTGCGGTGCGTGCGAGCCGGTCTGCCCGGTGGAGGCGATCTACTACGAGGACGACCTGCCGGCGGCGCTGGAGCCGTACCGGGAGGACAACGCGCGGTTCTTCGCCGAGCCCCTGCCCGGCCGCGGCGAGCCGCTCGGCGCCCCCGGCGGCGCCACCAAACTCGGCGCGCTCGGCGTGGACACGCCTCTCGTCGCGTCCCACCCGAAACCCGAGTAGGCGGGCGGGCGGGCGGCGGTAACGGCTGCAAGCGGGCCTGAACCGAGACCACCCGGGCGGCTCAGGCCCTAAAAGGTCAGCCGCCCAGATTGACCGCGATGACCAGGACGAGGAGCAGCAGCGGCACCATCGCGCCGATGATCGCGATGGGCCGGGTCAGCAGCGGGGCGCCCGGGTCGGCGGGCCGCTGGTACGGCAGCCCGCCGGGCGGCGGCATCGGGGCGGCGAGGCCGGCCACCTTGGCGTGCCGGGTCAGATTGATCAGCACGGTGATCGGCGTGATGATGAAGGAGACATAACCCCACCAGCCGCCGATCAGGGTCTTGGCCGTCATGTCCCGGAACACCGACAGGCCGCAATTCCGGCAGAACGGTCCCTTGACGTGCAAGAAGGACATAACGACGATCATTCCGCGGTGGCCGCGGAAGGTCGTGTCGGCCGCGGGCACGCAGCCGCAGAAACGGCACTGGACGACCTGCGGAGTCCCGTACGGCGTCGGCTGCGGCGGCGCCTGCGGAGCACCCCGGTGCGCATTCTGCGGCGGCGCCGAATAGTGCGCGGCTTGGGGCGTGCCATAGGGCGCTTGAGGTGTGCCATAGGGCGCGGGTTGAGACGTGCCATGGGGCGCGTTCGGCGGTGCGCCGTAGGGAGTGCCGCCGTTTCCGTAAGGGACGTGACTCGATGGCTCCACGACCGCCGCCTCCGATCTCAGGGGGACCGGCCGATCATGCCACGCCCGGCCGGGCCGCGTCGGCCTTTCGCCGATCCTCCGCGGACATGGGTCCGGGCCGGCGCCCGGCGCCGGCCCGGACCGGTCGCCCTAGACGCGCCCGCGCATCATCGTCACGCCCATCGCGGCCACGCCGAGGACGAGCGCTATCGCCCCCGTCACGACGTTGCTCCAGATGGTCGAGGTCGTGGCCATGTCGCCGGCCACCGCCCACGGCGCGATGATCGTCCAGATCCCGATGACCGGGGTCACCCAGCTCATCGTGTGGGTGCGGCCGTAGGCGGACGCGAATCCGGCGGCCAGCAGGGTCAGCGCGACCCCCATGATCAGGTTGTTGACCGTGAGGTTGGTCCGCCCGCCGAACCCCACGATCCAGGGGGACGCCGCCAGGTAGAGGCCGGTGAGGGCGATGAGACCGTTCACGCCCTGCGCGACGGGGGTCTCCGCCGCGGCCTCGTACCGGGCGCGCATCTCGATGATGTCGGGGTGCTGCTCGATGCCTCCCGCGGGATGAGTGGTCATGGGTCTGCTCCCTTCCTCTCGTCGTCCCTGCGGCTCGGCGATCCCGGCCGGACCCGGTCGGTTATATCGCCTCGCGACATGGCCTAACCGCCACATCCCCGACCTAACATCACAGACCAAGATTTTTCCGACTCGTCCTGATTTGCGGCTCTTCCACGCACTAGGTCGGTTTCGCCGAGAGAGCCGTGATCTCTTTGGTGAGGGCGGCGTGGATGTGGCGGAACAACGCATCGAGATCCGTGCAGTAGACCGAGCGATGATCGAAGCCCGACCCGGCGCGATAACGGTGCGGATAAAGACCGCCGCCACAGGTCCGCGCCCAGCGGCACGGGCGGCATTCGGACGGCACTCCGTGCGCCCCCATCTGGCGCGCGACGGTGCGCGGATGCCGGAGCGCCGAGTCGAAGTCGTCGTGGAACACGTCGAGGCCGAGGTCGGCCGCGTTCTCGTAGGCGACGGCGAGGATGTCGGACTGCTCGATCCGGCCGTCGGTCTCCACCACGAGCATCGCGGCGGGCGTCGTCCCGATGCCCTCGACGGACGATCCGCCGCCCAGCAGGACGTTGATGATCTCCTCGAACAGCCGGATCCGGGTCCGCCGGACCGGTGCGCCGAACCAGCGGTCGAACACCGGGATCAGCCACCGCGCGTACGCGCCCGGCGGCCCGGCGGGCGGCGATGACCAGGTAGCGTGCGGCAGCAGCAGGTCGATGGCGGGCGGTGCGAAGGCCAGCAGGGCCTCGTAGGCGGCGAGAGGATCCTGGTCGAGGTCGATGACGCAGAGCAGCCCGCCGAACAGATGCCGGAACTCCGGGGCGGTCAGCTCGCCCAGGCCCCGCGCGACCCGGCCGTGACTCCCTCCGCGCGGTCCCGGCCGGGCCCGGTCGTGGGCGGCCTGGTCTCCGTCGAGGCTGACCCCCACCCGGACGTCCAGTTCGGCGAACAGCCGCAGGAAGCCGCGCGTCAGCAGCGTCCCGTTGGTCTGCAGGGAGAAATGCGCGCCGGCCACGCCGTCCAGCCGGTCCCGGACGGCGTCGACGACCCGCCGGATCCGGTCCGCGCCCGCGAGCAGCGGTTCCCCTCCGTGCAGGACGATCGAGACCTCGCGCAGCCCGTGGCCGCGCGCGTGCTCGGCGATCCGGGCCGCCGCCGCCTCCGCGACCGCCGCGGACATCGCCGGCGGCCGGTGCCGCCACCGCTGGTCCGCCATCGTGTACAGGTAGCAATAGCGGCAGGAGAGATTGCAGCGGCTGTGCACCTTGAGTATGAACTGACGAAAGGGATTCGCCGCCGCATTCGGCCGGTGTCGGCCAATTTGACGGTCGATCATGAATCGAGTCTAGACCGGCCTGAGGTGGTTTTTGTGTCCCGTGACACTGGATCGCGGCCAATTCCGGCGGAACATGGTTCCAAAAAGACATGCTATGCCTACGATAGTGGCCGGTCTGGACACGGGCGGTGAGGACATGGCGGAAGCCGGGCGACAGGACCTGGTCGATCTCTCCGAAATCGATCTCGCGGCTTTGCGTCTTGCGGACGGCTCTGTCCTCGAAGAGGCGCTGGCACGCGCGCGGCGCGAACGAGATGGGGAAGGCTGGGGATACGCCAGTTTCATGAATACGGCATGTACCGAAAATCCCGGGCGATCGGCCGCGGAGGAGGAGGACGAGTGAGCGCCGCAGAACCCGGAGGGGAATCACGCCATGTCGAATGCATGGCGTTCGTCGCGCGCACCCCGGGGCTGGGCCGGACGACGACGGTGGCGAACATCGCGCTGATCCTGGCCGGCGCGCGGGCCCGCGTCCTGATCGTCGACTGGAGCGCGGAGAGACCCGGCGCGGACGGCTACTTCGCGCGGTTCGGAGCCGACCCCTGCGGCGAGACCGAGGCGCTCGCCGCGCGGTTCGACGAGCTGACGCGGGAGCGCCGGGGCCGCTGGCAGGCCGCGCGGTACCAGCCGCCCGGCGACATCGAGGCGATCGACCTCGTCGCCCCGCGGCCGCTCGACGGAGCGGGCGTGCCCAGCCTGCCCTGGGACGACCCGATCGAGGACACCGTGGCCCGGCTGCGCGCCGAGATCGACGCGTCGCGGTACGACTACGTCCTGGTGGACGCGCCGACCGACCCGGACGACGACGTCATCGACGTCGTGGCGCGGGGCGTGGACCAGGCCGTCGTGCTCTTCGAACCGAGCCGGCCGTCGGTCGCCGGCGCCGCCGACATCGCCGACAAGATCGCCTCCCGGGCGGTCACGGGCGTGCGGGTGCTGCCGCTGGAGGTCGAGCCGCGCGACGGCGGCCCGCCGCGCCGCCGCGTGTCCGCCGAGCTCGTCGCCGAATGGTTCGGCGACTTCCTGCTGGACGGGGAGCCCCCGATCCTGCGGGTGCCGTCCGTCCCGGAACGGGACTCCAGGCAGATCCTCGTCACGCTCGCCGACGACCCGGGCACCGTCCGGGTCCTCGCCTACGCCCGGCTCGCGGCCGAGCTGACCCGGGGCGCGGTCACCGGCCCGCCGGCGCTCCCCGCCGAACTGCGCGGCAACTACCGCGCCGCCCTCGGCATGGACGACCCGCGGGACACGGGCCGGTTCACGATCGTGCACCGCTGGCCCGACCGGCGTTACGCCGACTGGGTGCGGGCCCGGCTCCGCGAGGGCGGCGCGGAGGCCGTTCTCGCCGGCCCGGACGCGGTGCTGTCCGGCGCCCCCGCCGTGGCTCCCGGCCGCGCGATCTGGATCGTGTCCGAGCGCCTGCTCGGCGCGCTCGCGGGCCCCCTGCCCGACCGCCCCGGCGACATCGCGCTGCTGGTGCCCGGAGCCGACACCGCCGCGGTCCCGCCGGTGATGCGGCTCATCGAGCTGGACGAGGGCACCCCGAGCCAGGTGGGCCTGCGGCTGCTCGGCCGGCTGGGGCTGGTGAGCGAGCCGGCCCGGCACCGGGTGTTCGAGCCGGTCTTCCCGCTGGAGCGGGACGCCGGCCCGCTCCAGACGAATTTCGCGCCGCCGGCCCGGCAGCCCTTCGCCGGGCGGGTGGCGGAGCTGACCCGGCTCCGCGACCGGCTGATGAGCGACACCGACGGCTGCGAACCGTACGTGCTGGACGGGCCGCCGGGCATCGGCAAGACCGCGATGGTCCTGGAGTACCTGCGGCTCTTCCGGTCCGACTACCGGCTGATCTGGTGGATCTCGGCGCGCACCATGCCCCTCGTCCGGAGCGGGCTGGCCGAGCTGGCCGACGCGCTGGGCGTTCCGGCGCGGGGCGACAAGGCGGCCGCCGCGGTCGCGGAGCTGCGCGCCTCCCGCGGGCCCTGGCTGCTGATCTACGACGATGCGGAGGACCTCGCCGGCCTGGCGGATCTCATCCCGTCCGGCGGCCCCGGCCACGTGCTCGTCACCGCCCGGACCGCGCCGGAAACCGGTCCGGGCGCCGGGACGCCGTACGCCCGCGACCGGCTGGCGGCGCTCGCGGCGGAGCCGGGCGCCGCGCTGCTGCGCGAGCGCGTTGCCGGGCTCACGGCCGAGCAGGCGCAGGGCGTCGTGGCGATGCTGGGCGGGCGGCCGCTGGCGCTCCATCTCGCCGCGGCCTGGCTCGCCGAGACCGCCGATTGGCTCGCCGCGCGGTCGGTGGGCACCGAGGAGGCGGCGGCGTGGGCCGCCGCCGAGTACACCGCGCGCGTGGAACGGCATGTCGCGGAAGGCGGCCCGGACATCACCGCGGCGTGCCTGGCGCTGACCCTGCGGACGCTGGAGGAGAGCGGCCCGCTCGAACGGCTGGCCGTGCGGCTGCTCGAAATGTGCGCGTGGCTGTCCCCGGAGGGCGTCAGCCATGAGCTGCTGTCCACGGTGCCGTTCCTGACCATGCTGGAGAAGGTCGCCGGCCAGGAGGACGGGGCGCTCATCGACGCCGACAGCATGGTCCTCGACCAGTTGCTGCACATCTGCGCCAGATACGGGCTGGGTCGGGTCCTGTGGAAACGCGTGCCCCTCTTCAGGACGCACCGGTCGGTTCAGGAGCTGATCCGCGGGCTGCTCGCCGACACCGGCGAGGCCGAGGCCCGCAACGCCCAGGTCCTGGAGGCCGTGGGCAGGACCGTCCCGCCCGTGGTGGACGGGCCGATCGGCCGGCACGCGGACCGCTTCGCCGAGCTGCTCCGGCACATCGGCCCGCTGGGCGCCGCGGAGCGCACCGAGCCGTGGGCGCGGCGCTGGTTCGTCGAGCAGATGCGCTTCCAGTACGCCTCCGGCGACGAGGCCGGCGCGCGGGAGCTGCTCGCCCTGGCCGACCGCGCGCTGGTCCGCTGGCCGGACGACCTGGTCACGGCGAGGACGCTGGGGCAGATGGCCAATGTCTGCCGGGTTCTCGGCGACTTCGCCTCGGCGTCCCGGAACGGCGAGCGCGCCCTGACGGCCCTGCGGGAGCTCGGTGCGGCCGGTGAGTTCTGGGCGCTGGCCGAGCTGCGCGGCAGGTCCGCCGACCTGCGGGGGCTCGGGCGCTTCGCCGAGTCGCTGGGCGAGATCCAGGGCGTCTATGAGCAGTTCCGGCGGATGTTCGGCGATGACCACCGGGAAACGTGGCTGGCGAGGATCAACCTCGCCGAATCGGCGTTCCTCATGGGCCAGTACACGCTGGCTCTCCGTACCGCCGAGGCGGCCTGGCGGCAGCGGACGGCCGAGGCCGGCGAACGCGACTGGACCGCGCTGCTGATGGCCCGGAGGGTCGGCGACTATCTGGGCGGGATCGGCGACTGGCCGCGGGCGCGGCGGCACCTGGACTTCAGCCTCCGCGAGGCCCGGTCGATGGACACGCCCAACGAGATCGCGACGCTGGAGCTGATGCGCAGCTTCGCGGTGGCGATCCGCTGCGACCGGGGCGTCGACTCCGGCCCTCCGCACAAGCGGATCACCGAGACCCTGCGCGGGCTGCGCGGGCTGCTGGGCGCCGACCATCCGAGCGCGCTCGCCACCGAGCTGAGCCTGGGCGTGGAGCTGGCGATGACGGGCGCGTACCGGGCGGCCGTCAAGCGCGCCGAGCGGTGCTGCGACGAGTTCGCCTCCGTGTACGCCCCCGATCATCCGATCGTCCAGCTGTGCCGGGTCGATCTGGGGGTGTTCACGCTGGAGGCGGGCGGTGCCGCGAAGCGGGCGCTGGGCATCCTCCAGGACGCCGGCGACGCCCTCGCCGAGACGCTCGGCGAGCAGCACCCGTGGACGATCGTGGCCGCCCTGCACCAGGCGTGGGCGCTGGCCGAGCTCGGCCGTGCCGACGACGCGAGGCTGCGCGCGGAGGCGGCGCGGGCGGACGCGCTGGAGTTCCTGGGCCGCGACCACCCGTACACGGCCGCGGCCGGTGAACTCCTCCGGGAGGGCGGGGCGATCCGGCCGGTGCGAGAGCGGCCCCGGCGGGCGCGGGTCTATCTGGACGTGCCGTTCATCTGACAGGCGAGGCAAGAAGGAGACCGATATGGAAGGAGCTTCGTTGCCGCTCCCGGACGTGCATCTGTGGTCGGAGCAGCGGACGGTCGACGACTGGACCGCGGCGGCGTTCCGCGAACGCATCCGGCGCGAGGGCGCGCCGCATCACCTGGCCAAGTACAACCGGGGTGTCTACGAGTTCGCCGTGGACGTGCTGGACGACCCGGCACTGGCCGCCGCCGCGCCGGACGCCTCGGCGGACCGGCGATCGAGGTACCAGGCGGCGGAGCAGCAGCTCGCCTTCATGATGACCGCCCTGGACCGGGAGCTGGGCGAGGCCGAGACGGGACGGCTCATCCGGATGGTCCTGCACACCGAGCAGGGCGCGCTCTTCTCCATCGCCGTCACGCCGAAGAACTATGTGCTGGGGATCGTGTTCGGCGTGGCCGCGGCGGAGGAGGGCGGGGCGCCCCCGTCGCTTCCCCGGGTGGCCCTCGTCCGGGACGCCGACGTCGTCGTCAGTGAGCTCGGCAACGCCCTGCGCGACCGGATGGGGCTGCCCCGGCAGAACCCCGGTGGCTGGCTCGCCCTGAGCCCCGAGCCGGAGGACGCGGGGACGGACGAGCCGGCGGCGGGCACCGGGCGCCTGTCCTCGCCGCACCGCTGGGGGGCCGAGAGCGCGTGCACGGACCGGATGGCCGCGCTGCTGAACCCCGCGGAGCTGATCTATATGGCCCTGGTCCGGGACGGACGGGTGGTGGAGGAGACGGATCTCTGGTCGCACGAGCGGGTCGTCGAGACCTGGCTGCCGGAGGACGACCCGGAGAGCAGACGCTCGTACTACCGGCGGCTGGCGGGGGAGTGCGGCCTGTACGCGCGGCAGCTCGGGCAGATCGCCCGCCTGGCGATGCGCGGCCGGATGCTGCGGATCGTCCTCGACGTCGAGCAGGGGGCCATTTACCATTACCGGCTCGGCCCGACCGAATATCTGGTGGGGGTCACCCTTAATCAGAAGCGGGTGAGCCAGGCCGATGAGAAGATCGGTGATCTGGCCGCCGAACTGTCCGGCGAGATGTTCCGTACTCAATGGTGATTGCTCGCGGCCCGGCCCCGATTTATGATCATGGCGGGGCGACGGCGTCGCAGGTTCCCTTACCCAGGAAGCAGGGCAAATGGCCATAAGGTTCGCCTTCATGCTCGGCATGGTGGCGGTGGGTGTGATCATCGGCCGGTTATCCGGACATGTCACCGACATTTTGGGCGGACCGTTTTATTCCCCATTTGTGGCCTTTTTGTTGGCTCTCGGGCTGTACGGCAGTACCCGCGCCATCGACCTGCGGCATCTGCGCTCCGATCTGCGTACCATCGTCCTCGCCGTCACCGTGGGCGTGTTCCTCAAGGCCGTCCTGATCACCGCGGTGATGCTGGCGGTGTTCCGGAATCCGGCGTTCCTGGTGCTGGGCGTCGCGGTGGCGCAGATCGACCCCCTGTCGGTGAGCGCTCTCGGCGAGTCGTCGCGGCTGTCGCGCCGCGGCCGGGGTCTGCTGCTGGCCTGGGCGTCCTTCGATGATCCGGTGACGACGCTGCTCACCATCTACGCCGCGGCGCTGGCCCTGCCGTTCCGGGACGGCGCGGTGTCCGCACATCCCGAATTCAGCGGTTCCATGTTCACCGTCGATCTGCTGGGCAATCTCGGGGTGGCGGCCGCGGCCGTCCTGCTGCACCGGCTGGTGCGCAGGGCGGCGCCGCGGTGGGAGTTCCCCGTCGCGTGCCTGGTGCTGGCGGCGGTGTTCGCGGTCGGGACGTGGCGGATGTGGGTGCTGGCCGTCGCGCTCGTGGGGCTGAGCATCCGGCCGGTGCTGCGGTCGCGCCCGCAGGCCGTGGACCGGATCCTCGACAGGTCGATCGACGTGGCGTTCCTGCTGGCCGCGGTGCTGCTCGGCGTCGTGCTGTCGCTGGGCGTCTCACCGCTGCCCGGAGTGGTGCTCGGCGTGGCGGCGTTCGCGGCGCACGCGCTGGTGAGCCTGCCGCTCACGCGCTCGCAGTCCGTGCAGGACAAGGTGCTGCTGGCGTTCGCGCAGCAGAACGGCATCACCGCGATCATCCTGGCGCTGCTGCTGGAGCCGGTCTTCGGCGGCACCGTCGCGGTCGTCGCCCCCGCCATCCTGGTGGTCAACCTGCTGTATCTGGCGGCCAACGGTCTCCACGCCCACCGGGCGCGGACGGCCGAGGCGGTGTCCGTGCCGCGGACGCTCCCGGGTGCGGCGGTGTCAGGGGAGGTGACCGAGCCCGCCCGGACCGAAGTGCCGGCGGATCCGGTACGCAAGGTCGCTCAGCAGCGTGTACAGGTCCGTCTGTGGAAGGCCCAGCGCATCCCGCCGCGTGACTGATCCCCCGGGCAGCGGGTCCGAGGTCTGGCGCGCCAGTGTTTCGAGCACCTGGATCGGCAGGTACTCCATGACGGTCTCGTAGTTCCGGCAGAGGGCGTCCAGGGCGGCATGCTGCTCGGCGGTGGGCGGGCCGTCCAGCCGCCGGTACCAGTCCCGTACCGCTTCGTGCAGGGCGCCGATCATCGTTTCGGCCAGGGTGGCGGCTCCCACCGCCCGCACGACACCGCTGTTCTGCAGGCGGAGCAGCAGCCCGGAGGCGACGCCCGGGGAGCGTTCGCCGAACATGCCGGCGAGCGCCGTCCGCACGTCGGTGATCTCCTTCAGGGTGGTCAGCACCTCGGCGAACATCTGCTCCACCTCGTCCGGCAGCGGTGCGGGGTCCTCGTCGCGGCCGAGGGACTGGAGCCGCCGGGACAGGTCGGCGTACTGCTGCTCGGACGCGCTGCGCATCGATTCGACCTGGTACGCCAGCATCTCCAGGAAGTTCTGGGTGGTGCCCTGCGCCTCGGCGAGCCGGCTGACGCTCGCCCGGACGCCCCGCATCTGGTCGTCGCCGGACGCCTCCAGCTGCTCGGTCATGCGGCGCATCAGCCAGGAGAACTCGTCGGGGAACCGTTCCGCGGCGTAGATCAGCGGCGGTTCGGTGAAGTGCCCGCCCACCGCATCCCTGGCCTGTTCCGACAGGAAGCCGTTGACGATCAGCGCGGTGCGCGCCCCCGGCGCGGCGGCCCGGACCGCGTCGGCGTGCGCGATCACGTCGGTGGTGTCCTCGGGCACGACGAGCGAGTTCTGCAGGAACAGCGCGCAGCCGGTGTCGGCGGCCGGGACCCAGTACGGTGCGCGCGGCCCGTCACCGGTCCCGTTCACCGGGTGGTCCACGTGGTACTCGCGGGCCTGCTTGTGCAGTTCCGCGGTGATCCGGTCGCGGACGACGCTCTCCGCCTCGACCCGGCTGCGGGCCGCCCGCAGGACCATGTCGCTGGTGACCTCGCGGCTCGTCAGCGACTCCTGGTAGCAGGCGTGGCATATCTGGATCATCTTGCGGGCGCTGTGCCCGGCGAGTTCGGCGATGAACTCGACGATCTGCGGCGAGAACGGCCCGAGCGGCTCGCGGTAGCCGGTGCGGGCGATGTTCTTCTCGATGTAGGAGCGCACCTCCGCGGGTGACAGGCCCTCGGTGCTGATCGCCGCGCTGAGCCCGTGGTCCTGCCCGTGCCGGCCGATGCCGCCGAGGAACTCCGGCAGGCCGGACAGGACGAGGAAGATGCCCTGGGCGGCCATCAGCTCGATCAGCCGCTGCAGTGCGGTCACCGTGTCGGGCCTGGGCGGGGTGGGGCCGGGGAGCACCTTGTCCAACTGGTCGAACGTCAGCACGAGGTGCCGGGCGCGGCCGCGGTAGAGCAGCGCGATCACGCCCATCGCCTCCAGCGCCTGGGCGTCGCTGGTGATGCGGCTCTCGATGCCGCGTTCGACCAGCAGCGGGCTCGGCTGCTCGCCGCGCAGCCATTCCCACACGGCGTCGCGGAGGTCGGCCCTCAGCAGCAGGACGAGCGCGGCGCCGAACTCCTCGTTCCGGGTGACCCGGGCGAGGCCGGCGTTCAGGTCCGCCAGGAACGTGCTTTCGGCGAGGTTGAACTGGCGGACGAATTTCTGCGGGTCGATATCGGTGGTGCGGAGGCGTTCGGTGATGTCGGCGGGGAAACCGGTGTTCTCCAGGGAGTCGGCGACGATGTTCGCGTAGTACTCGCGGACCCGGTCGGTCATGTCGTCCCGGTCGAACTGCATGAGGAAGTTGTTGCGGTACAGGTTGTGAAACGTGCCTTTATGGGCGTCCACATAGACGAACCGGGCGTCCGGGCCGTGGCGTTTGGCCCGGCGGAGCAGCTGAAAGAGTAGGTGCGTCTTGCCGGTGCCGTGCTCACCGGAGACCGCGAGCGCGGCGCCCTTGTCGGCCGTCCGCCGGAAATAGCCGTCCAGCAGCGTGACCGCCGTATGGACGGCCTCGGTGTCGATGCTGGTGACCTCGTCGTCCAGCCCCTGGGTCTCGGCGGCCGCCCGGTCGGGGAAGGGGTTGTCGTCGATCGGGCGCTGACGCTGCGCTTCGGGCGCGTTCATGACGGTCAACCCTCCTGCCCCTCTGGATTCTCCCGGACATACCGCCACAGATCTTCCGCCCTGATTATATTTCCATCGGGCCAGGGGTTGTGTAAATAGTGCTCATAGATATTGTACAGTAATTTCTGCACAGCTCCTATTGTCACCATTGGCGGGTCTCCGTAGAAGGTTTCGAGCGCGCCGATATCGAGGTCCGGGAACGTCCGCCCGCACCCCGGGACGTGGATTCGGGAGCGGGCGAACTCCGCCACGTCACCGCGCTTGAGGATGCCGAGGTTAAGGCGGAGCGGATGCGCCTCGCCCACCGGTTGCTCGGGAATGTGCGGCAGGTTCACCGCCGTGGTCTCGGCGAAGATCAGGAGCTTTCTGGAGGTGCCCGACCAGTACTGGGCCACCTCGGTGGCCTGCTCGGCGCGCGGCGTCCGCACGATGAGGACGTGCCCGTCCAGGACGGCGTCGCCGACGGCGCGCATGTACTCCTCCAGCGTCGGCGGCTCGTCGCCGCTGTCCGCGGGCGCGGTGTACCGGCCGGAGTCGAACACGTCCTGGGTCTTGGCGGCCTCGATGGCGAGCCGCCGGCCCACCATGACGACGCGCTGCTTGGTCGTCAGGTCCGGGCTCTGCCCGACATGGGCGAGCGAGATCTCGCGCGCCTGTACCCCCTGCGCGTTCAGCGCGCGCGCCGCGCTGGTGGCGCAGCGGTTGAGGAGCGAGGTCTTGCCGCATCGCGACGGCCCGTGGGCCACGGCGAACAGGCCGGCCTCCTGGAGCGCGCCCAGGTCCTTCATGACCTCCTGGAAGATCTCGTAGCACGGTTCCGTGTTGTCGACGGCGATGTGGCACTTCTGGCAGTCGCCTCCGCACGTGCACTGCAGCGCGGGGGCGGCATGGAACCGGTTCTCCGGTCGCCTGAGCGGATTGACGCGCCCGTCCGGCTCGGTCATGCCGGACGCCGCATGGTCTTGCCGAGCCGCCGGGGACGTTCGAGGGCCGCGGCGATCTTCAGCGCCTCTTCCTGCGCCTTGTCCAGCCGGGCGAGGAGTTCGTCCACCGCCGTGCCGCGCTGATCGGCCTGTTCGGGCCAGCGCATTCGCCTGATGTCCGCGTCCAGTTTCGCGACGTCCTCACCCAGGCTCTTGGGCAGCCACCACTTCCGGTACCGGTTCGCGGTGCGCCGCAGTTCCGCCGTGAGCACGCTCAGGGGCTCGTCCATGGCCGGTTCCTTCTCGCGTCCCTGCCGGGTGCGCCAGGCGTGCAGGCAGGCCCGGCAGGCGCGTGCGTAGGAGGTCGCCGCCGCGTGCAGATCGGCGGCCGCCCGTTCCGCGGCGGCGTGCCCGGCCCCGAGCCTGTTCACCCCGACTGTGAGCATCGCGCCGAAGGCCGCGGAGACCAGGCCGAGGAACGTCGTGAACCCGGTGGTCCACCACTGCGGGGACACGGACCGGGGCGAAGGCAGTTTCCGTTCGGCGGTGAGCGCCGCGCAGGCGCGCCTGAACCCCGCCGGATCACTGCGCTGCCACTGCGCCACGGTGAGCCCCTGCCCGGGGGTCCCGCTCGTCAGGACGAGGTGATCGCCGTCCGCCGCCTTGCGGGCGGCCTCCAGTTTGACGGCGGCGTCCACAAGCGGACGTGCGTTCTCGGATTTCAGGCAGTACAGGGTGCTGCCGTCCGCGGTGGGATCGGGGGTGGGCGCGGCCTCGGCGGTACCACCGGCCATGGCCAGCAGGGCGAGCTGCCCCAGCAGCACGGCTGACATCACACGGCCGACCTGCCACCCCATGCAGGGTCCTCCCGCGTCGTCCTTCGCGAGAACCGTAACTCGCGTGGGGCAGCAGGATAAAGGCATTCTGTTGCGCAATATGAGACTTTCGCCAAGGCCACTTCCGGACTGACGCCCGCGCGTTTGGAGATCCGGCCCATTCCGCCATTGATCGCCGTGGTGACCATGGTTCTCACCACCCCGAAACAGAAACGGTGCGCCGGCCCCCGTGCCCGTCTCCGGACACGCGGCGTCCGGTCCCCGAGCAGGGCTTCCGGGTCAGATGCGTTGATGATCTCCTGCTGCGTCCCGCCGGGGATGAGCGCCCACCACTGCCCGGTGCAGGCACCCCACCAGCAGAGGACGCCGGAGCGCTCCTGCGACTCGGTGATTTCCGTCGCGAAAGGCCGGGCCGAGTCGGGCGGGGGAGTGAGCCGTGGTGCGCCGGTCGTTCCCCGCTGGTGCGTCTGGGCCGCGAGGGCGGCCGTCACGTACGGGGTGAGGATCCGGGTGATCCGCTCGGCCGCGCGGACGGGCTCAGTGTGCGGGGCGAGGTCCTCGCCGGTGCTCGACCGGTACAACCAGATGTCGGGTGTCGTTCCGGGGACGGACGTGATGCTCTCGCCGAAGTCCGGCACGGCCGGGCCGAAGACCCGGAGGAGCGGGAACGGGCCGTCGTAGCGCGGGACGGCCTTCCATCCTTCACGGATGACTTCTTGCGCAAGTCGGTCAAGGTGGACCGTAACGGGGGAAATCGGGGCACCGGCGTTCAGGTTCTTCGGTTCGACCCGCTTCATTTACCAACGCACCCACTTACTGGGGTCCGACTTCCTTCGCTTGGACGCGCGACGGAGTTCGTCGGTGAGCGCCTTACGGAGTTCTTCTGCGGTGTTGCGTACAACGGTCGGCTCTACACCGGCCTTTGGGGAGCGCATAGCGGCAACCCAGAAACCGGGCCTTCCGTCGTGGCGTGTGGTACGCCAGATTCGGTGACCCGGGAAGTCCTCGCGGAGTCGAGTCAACGCCTGGTCAGCGGGATTGGCGGGCGTGTCCATGATCAGTACGAACTTTCGGTGTGATTTCTCTCCGTTACCGCCCCCAATCTTCCTGTGATCGGGTTATCTTCTGTAAGAGCAAGAAGTCAGGCGAAAGAAACCCCCCCGCATGCGATCGGCAAGTCGCATCGCTTTCGTATCTTGGAGGCTCCCCATGCCCCGTCGCCCCCGCGACCCCGGTGTCCCGTCCTCGCCGGCCGAGTACTTCGGTACGGAACTACGGGCTTATCGCGAAGCGTCCGATTTGTCCCGGCCACAGATGAGCAAGAGGCTCGGATTCACCCCGCAGTGGATCGGACAGATCGAATCGGGCAATTCCGCACCTTCCGACGAGTTCGCCATGGCGTGCGACACCTTCTTCACGACGAACGGGTCCTTCTACCGCATCTGGGAGTGGATCCAGGACTTCGGCCGCCTCGCCGTCCTGCCCCCGGGCTTCCCTGACTTCATCGCGCGGGAACGAGAGGCCGAGGTGGTCTACATCTTCGAGACCATGGTCATCACCGGGCTGTTCCAGACGCCCGAGTACGCACGCGAGGTGCTCAAGCTGGGGAAGACAGCCGACGCGGTCGAGCAGCTCGTTGCAACTCGGATGGAGCGACAGGAGATCCTTGGGCGGGAGAACCCGCCCCACGTGGTCGCAATCTTCGATGAGGGCGCCATCCGTCGTCCGATCGGAAACCTGGACGTGATGAAAAAGCAGATCCAGCACCTCATCGAGCTAGCGGAACTGCCCGACATCACAATCCAGATTGTCCCGACCACCAAGGGCGCCTACGAGGGATTGCCTGGTGCATTCACAATCCTGGGTTTCCAGGAGGAGCCGGGTGCTGTGCGCGTCGAGGGTCACATAGGTGGCCAGATCGTCGATCACCCTATGGCTGTCCGGAAGTATGGGGTACGTTTCGATTTGATCAGGGCTTCGGCGATGACAGCCGAGGACTCCCTGAGCCTCCTCCGGACGATCTTGGAGAGCCTATGAACACACAGCACCCGTGGGCTGTGCAATGGCGCAAGAGCAGCCACAGCGCTGACACTGGCGGACAGTGCGTTGAGGTTATGTTGGTGCCGTCAGGGTGGCAGAAGAGCAGCTACAGCACTGATACCGGGGACCAGTGCGTCGAGGTAGCGCCCATGCTGCCAATCTTCGCTGCTGAGTGGCAGAAGAGCAGCCGCAGTACGGACACCGGGGGTGCGTGCGTCGAGGTGGCGGACTTGGCGGCGGCGGTGGCGGTTCGGGACTCCAAGGATCCGGACGGGCCGAAGCTGATCTTCGAGCCGGCCGCATGGCAGGCGTTCGCGGACCGGATCAAGGGCGGCACCCTCGACCTGACCTGACCCAGACGAGAAGGAGCCCCCGTACCGTGCGGAGTGCGCGGGCCGGGGGCTTTTCACGTCCGCCCCTGCTTCGTTGCCCCATCATGATGTGCCGCCGCTGCGGGCCGGTGTCCTCCAGGTGCTTGATCGCGGCCCCGGCCGCACGACCCGGCGGATCGCGGCCACATTCGGACAATCCGAACCTGTGCATTCGGCCCTGGGCCGGGCGATTTTGGAACGGGACGAAAATGCTGCTGCGGTATCTATGTGTTTGCGGTGATTCGTGCGTTTAGTCGAGAAGGTCAACTTCTTGACATGAACAAGGTTCACGCGTAGTTTCTTCGCCGGAAGTCATCGAATTTTCGGAGCCACCCTGATGAATCGGCCATGGGAAGCCGATGTCGCCGCGTCGTTCCTGCGGCGCCTCGGGAAATCGGCGCAAGAACTGGGGAACACTGGCGGGTGGGACGGCTGCCCGGACATCTGGGAGCTCGACAACGGTGATGTCGCAGTGATCGGCCGCGACCTCACGGACGCTTATCTGTCCAGGTTGCCGGGAGACGCCGCCGTCGCGGCGGACGAGCGGATCGTGATCATCCCGCGCAGCACTCTGATCGCGGCGAAACACGATATTCCCGATGCCTGATCTCACCCGTCTCAACGATTCACTCGGGGAGCGTCTGCCCCTGGAGGAATATCGTCATGACTTCCGGGATCGGCAGTGGACGATCGAGGGCGAGGACTCCTGGAAGCTGGAGCGCGCCCAGCATTTCATCGAGCCCGGGTTCCCGAGCTGGGACGCCTTCGCGCGCGGTGACTGGGACACGGCGATCCGGCTGATCGACGACGAGCGGGAATGGATTGCGGAATTCTCCACGCGGGCCAGGGAGAAGCGCATCGGCCTCTACCGCGTGCGGGTGGTCGAGGAACCGCTGACCCCGTACCTCCAGTGGGAGTTGCATCTGCTCAGGCTGCGGGCCGAGTGCGGCGAGGCCATCCGGGTGGTGGACGCCGACGCGGTCGCCCGGCACGAGCGGTCCCGGCCGCTGCCGGAGCTGATCACCCTCGGTGCGTCCACGCTGTACCGGATCATCTACGACGATGAGGGGGCGCTGGACGGCGCGGTCCGGTTCACCTCGCCCGCTCTCGTCGCCGATGTCGTGGCCGCGACCCGCGAACTGTTCCGCCGGGCCGAAGACGTGGAGTCGTTCTTCCGGCGGAGGGTCGCCGGCTTGCCGCCGCCGCGCCGGAGCACGCTCACCAGGTGCGATGGCGGGTGACGACGCCCGCGCCGAGCTGTCCGCCGCCGACATCGGCAGCGTCGTCCAGGCCCGCGACATCAGCGGCGGCGTCCACGTCCACCGGCCCCGGGGGAACGCGCCGTTGCCCCGTCAGCTTCCGGGGGACGCGCACGGGTTCGTCAACCGGACGGGCGAGCTCGGCCTACTCGACCGGGCACTCGACGAGCAGGACCGGCGAAACCCGATCATGCTCGTCGTCGGCACCGCAGGCGTCGGCAAGACGTCCCTCGCCGTCCACTGGGCGCATTCCCGCCGGGACCACTTCCCGGACGGCCAGCTCTACGCGAACCTGCGAGGTCACGCGCCGGGCGAACCGGCCACCCCGCTGCGCGTCCTGGAAGGGTTCCTGCCGGCGCTCGACGTTACGCGGCAGGCGATCCCCGGTGACGTGGACCAGTGCGCGGCGCTGTACCGGTCGCTGCTGGCAGGCCGCCGGATGCTGATCGTGCTGGACAACGCGGCGAGCCCCGCGCAGGTGCGGCCGCTGCTGCCCGGCGCCCCCGGCTGCGCGGTCGTCGTGACGGGCCGCGGGACACTGCCGGGCCTCGTCGCGCGGGACGGCGCCGAGCGGATCACACTGCGGCTGCTGGCGGAACGGGAGGCGGTGACGCTGCTGCGCGAGGCCGGTCTCGCGCCCCGCCGGGACGACCAGGCGCGGCTGGCGGAGCTGGCGAAGGTGTGCGCCTACCTTCCGCTGGCGCTGCGGGTCGCCGCCGAACGCGTCATCGCCCGCCCGTGGACTCCGCTCGCCGAGATGATCGCGGAACTGAAGGGCGAGTCCGGCCTGCTCGAAACACCGCTCGCGGGGGACGACGCGGATGACGCGGACGCGATCCGCGCCGTGTTCACCTGGTCGTACGGGGCCCTGCCCGCGCCGGCGGCCGGGCTGTTCCGCGTCCTGGCGCTGCATCCCGGCCCGGATTTCGACGCGGACGCGGCGCGCGCACTCGCCGGGACGGGGCCGCGCGCGGTACGCCGTCCGCTGGAGGTGCTGACCGGCGCGCACTTACTCGAACCGGGGCCGGGGGGACGTTTCCAGTTCCACGAGCTGCTGCGGAGTTACGCCATGCACAGGTTCAGGCAGGAGGACGGGCCGGACGAGCACCGCCGTGCGATGCGGCGGATGCTGACCTGGTACCTGTACACGGCGGACGCGGCGCAGACCTGGATCAACCCGCAGGAGCGCAACGTCCGGCTGCCGCGCCCGGAACGCGACGTCGAACCGCTGCGGTTCGACTCCTACGACGGCGCCGTCCGATGGTACGAGGCGGAACGCGCCAACCTGGTCGCGGCGACGCGGGCCGCCGCCGACAACGGCCTGCCCGAGCACGCGTGGAAGCTGTCGGTGGTGCTGCGCAACATCTACATGCGCTTCAACCCGTTCGAGGACTGGGTGACCACCAGCCGGATCGGCCTGGAGGCCGCGCGCCGGACCGGCGACCGGGCCGGTGAGGCCGAACTGCTGGAGAGCCTCGGCATGGCCTACACCCAGGCGCACCGGCTGGAGGAGGGTGCCCGGTCGCACGGCGCCGCGCTGCTGATCCGCAGGGAATCGGGCGACCGCGAGGGCGAGGCGCTGTCACTGAACGACCTCGGCCTGGTCTACCTGCGCAGCCGGCGCCTCGACGAGGCCCGGGAGATGTTCGAACGCGGGATGCGGGTGTACCGGGCGCTGGACGACCCGCACTGGGAGGCGGTGCTCGCCGCCAACCTCGGCGAGGCCCGCGCCGAACTCGGCGACCTGGACGGGGCGGAGACCATGGTGCGGCACGCCCTGGCACTGTTCCGCGAGCGCGCCGAACGCGGCGGCGAGGGCAACGCGCTCCGGCTGCTCGCCATGATCCGGCGGTCCCGGTCGGACGTGCCGGGCGCCCTGGACGCCGCCGGCCGCGCCGTCGCGATCGCGCGGGACCACGCCAACCCGGCCTGGGAGGGGTACTGGCTGCTGGAACTGGCCAGGGCGCAGCGCGAGGCGGGCGATGCCGGCGCGGCCCTGGCCGGCTGCCGGCGGTCGGTGGAACTGCACCGGCAGGTCGGCGACCGCGTCCGCGAGGCCCTCGCCTGGGACGGGTACGGCGAGGCGGGCAGGGAACCGTTCCGGCTCGAAGAAGCCGAACACGCCCACCGCCGGGCCGTCGACATCCTGCGCGGCTACGGCGACAACCGCTGGCCGCTGGCGCTGGCGCTGAACAACCTGGCGACCGTCCTCACCGAGCTGGACCGCCGCCCCGAAGCCCTCGACCCCTGGGCGGACGCCCTGCACCACCTCACCGGCTTCACCGACCCGGCCGCCGTCCGCCTGCGCGCCCGCATCGAACACGCCCTGCACCCGTAGGACCGGAGACGAGGCGCCGGACGATTCCGGCCGATGCCGGGGCCATCGAGGGCGGCGGTAGCCTCGGCCGGTGTCCGCCTCACTGCGAACCGGCCGGCTGCTGCTGCGCCGATGGGAACCCGCCGACCGCGAACCGTTCGCCGCGATGAACGCCGACCCGGAGGTCATGGAGCATTTCCCGGCTCTCCTCACCCGCGCCGAGAGTGATGCGCTGGTCGACGCCATCGAGGCCCGCTTCGATGAACACGGGTTCGGTTTCTGGGCCGTGGAGGTCGCAGGCACGGGCCGGTTCATCGGCTTCACCGGCCTGTCGGTACCGCGCTTCCACGCCCCTTTCATGCCCGCGGTGGAGATCGGCTGGCGCCTCGCCCGGTCCGCCTGGGGCCACGGCTACGCCACCGAGGCCGCCCGGGGCGCCCTCGGTTTCGGCTTCGGCGACCTGGGGCTCGACGAGGTCGTCTCCTTCACCAGCACCACCAACCTCAAGTCCCAGGCCGTCATGAAGCGCCTCGGCATGACCCATGACCCCGCCGACGACTTCGACCACCCCCTCGTGGAGGAAGGGCACCGCTTGCGGCGCCACCTTCTCTGGCGGCTCAGGGCCGCCGATTGGCATGGTCGAAAGGCCGGTTGACCTGGGGTTGCGAAGGTCCTTCCCGGGATGGACGTTGGTCCCTGGTGAGGCGGGACCCCGTGGGCAAAGGTGGAGGCAAGAAAGAACAAGGGGGTCGCATGATGCACATGAGGAGTACGCAGGAAGCTCCTGAAGTGGTCTTCGACGTCAGAGGACACGTCCCGGACCGGTTCGCCGAGGCGGCGCGGGACAAGGTGGCGTCGGCGTTCCGGCAGGCGCCCGAGCCGGTGCTGTTCGCCCGCGTCAAGCTGGCGATCGCGCCCGACCCGGCGGTGGAGCGGCCGGCCATGGCGCAGGCCAACGTCGATGTCAACGGGCGTCCCGTGCGGGTCGAGGCGGCCGCGGCGACGATGCAGGAGGCCATCGACCTGCTGCCCGACCTGCTGCGCGCCCGGTTCGAGCGGATCGGCGGACGGCGCGAGGCGAGCCGGGCCCCGAAGGCGGGGCGGCACGCGCACCGGCCCGTCCCGTACGTCCGCCCGCCCGGTGAGCGGGAGATCGTGCGGCGCAAGACGTTCGCGGCGGAGACCCAGACCCCGGACGAGGCCGCCTTCGACATGGACCTCATGGGTTACGACTTCTGGCTGTTCACCGAGGTCGAGACCGGTCAGGACGCCGTGCTCTACCGGGCGGACGGCGGGTACCGGCTCGCGCTCGCCGACCCCGAGGCCGAGCGTGCGGGACCGGACGCGATCCCGCTGAGCGTCAGCCCGCACCACGCGCCGCGCATCGAGGAGACGGAGGCGGTCGAACGCATGGAGGCCCTCGGCCTGCCGTTCCTGTTCTTCGCCGACGCCGCCACCGGCCGGGGCAAGGTCCTCTACCACCGTTACGACGGTCATTACGGCCTTCTGGAATCCACCCGGTGACCCATGGGAACGCCGCCCCACCCGGCCGGGTGGGGCGGCGTTCCCGAGGGAGGAGGAGACGGGGGTCAGAAGATCTTGCCGTGGGTGAGGGTGATCAGGCTCTCGTCCCAGAGGGCCTCGCGGTGGCGGTCGTAGCGGCGGCGGGCGAGGCGGTAGAAGACCAGCAGGGGCAGACCCACGGCGATGCTCGTCACGGTGGCGGTCACGGCCGTGGCCGCGACGGTGTCGGTGCGGGTGCGGGGGCGGCTGACCAGGGCGCCGGATGAATCCACCCAGATCCGCCGGCTCATGCCGGGCTTGACGGATTTGTCCGCCGGGAGGACGGCCGTGCGGGGACGGCCGCCGCGCGTCGTCCAGGACAGCTCGGCGTAGGCGTGCCGCAGGCCCACACCGTCCCGCTCCTTCACGTGGGTTATACGGGCGTCGATGCGCTGGTAGGCGGCCGACTGCCGCTCGGCCCGCACGCCCTGCCCGTAGGTCTGGGCGGCGAGAACGGCCGCGACCGGCGGCGCGAGCCCCGCGAACAGGACGACGGCGCCGACGCCCACCGCCCGCTGGCGGCGGTCGACGGGACGGCGCAGGTCGTTGTGGTCGAAGCCGAGCCGGTGGCGGACGCTTCCGAGCCTTCCCATGTCTCCTCCTTCCCGGTGACGGTAACGGCCGGGCAAAAAGCCCCGGCAGGTCCGGAGGTCCCGGGCGCCGGGACTTTCGTCCCCTTCTGGACGCCGCGGGTCGCGCGCAGACTTGCAGGAGGGAGGCAGGGATATGAACGGCGCGGAAAGAGGCCGATGGCCGCACGTCCTGTTCGGATACGACGGGACTGCGGAGAACGACGCGGCCCTGCGCTGGGCGGTCGAGGAGGCGCGGCTCCGGAGGATCGGGCTGGTGATGTGCCACTGCTGGCACTGGCCCTATGCGGCGGGCCACGCGGACCCCGGCATCGAAGCGATCATGAAGCGGGTGGGGGAGAACCTGCTCGACAGCGGTGTCCGCCGCGCCTACGAGCTGGGTGTGCCAGGCGCCGTCCGCAGGCGGCTGCGGCGCGGTCCCGCCACCGAGGCGCTGCTGTGCGCGTCCGGCGGCGCGCGGCTGGTCGTGATCGGTGCCTCCGTGGTGCCCGAGGCGGGGTCGCCGGCGCTGGAGCTGTCGGCGCGCTCGGAGCTTCCGGTGATCGCGGTCCGGGGCGGGACGGGCGCGCGCCGCGTCGTCGTCGGCGTCGACGGGTCGGCCGGCTCGGAGGCGGCCCTGGAGTTCGCGGCCGAGGAGGCGGCGCTGCGCGGCTGGGACCTGCACGTCGTCTACGGCTGCTGGGAGCCCGGCGCGGTCGCCGAGCCGGAGCTGGCGCTGTTCCACGACCGGGAACTGCTGGAGAAGACCCGGGCCGCCGAGCTGGACGCGGTCGTGGCGCCGTGGCGCCGGCGGTACCCGGAATTGCGCATCGAGGCGTCGCCGCTGCTGGAGCGCCCGTTCGACGCGCTGCGGGCCGCGGCCGACGACGCCGGCCTCCTCGTGCTCGGCGACCGGGGCACCGGCACCGGCCTCGGCCCCCTGGGCGCGACCAGTGCGGCGATGCTGCGCCGGGCGTGCTGCACCGTCGCGATCGTGCCGGGACGAAGGTCCCCGCAACACCGGGCTCCCGCCCCTGCCCGCCGCGTTCCCGCTCGGCAACGCTAGGGAGTGTTGAAGGGAGCGACGATGGCTGTTCGACGCGGTGTGGTCGTGGGCTATGACGGGTCCGCGCAGAGTGAGGCGGCGGTCCGCTGGGCGGCCGTGGAGGCGAGGCTGCGGGAGGTTCCGCTGACCGTGGTGCACGCCTGGGAGATGTACGCGGCCGTGGGACCGATGGCGATCCCCGTCGCCGACCTGCGGCTGGCGGCCGAGGAGGTCGTGGCCGAGGGTGTGAAGCACGCCCGCGAGGAGACCGACGACGTGCACGCCGTGCTCGGCCGCGGCGGTCCGGCGACCGCGCTGATGGAGGCCGCCGCCGACGCCGAACTGGTCGTCGTGGGCTCGCGTGGCCGCGGCGGGTTCGCCGGTCTGGTGCTCGGTTCGACGGCCGTGGAGCTGGCCGCGCACGCCCCGTGCCCGGTCGTGGTCGTCCGGGAACGGCGCGCCGAGGGGCCCGTCGTGGTGGGCGTGGACGGCTCGCGGGCGTCGCTGGAGGCGCTCGGCCTGGCGTTCGCCGAGGCGAATCTGCGCGACGCGGAAGTGGTCGCGGTGGTGGCCTGGCCCGCCGACCTGGAGCCGGGGCAGGCCCCGCTGCTGGACGCCGAGGCGCTGCGCGAGTTCGCGGGGGAGCGGCTCGTCCGGCTCGTCGCGCCCTGGCGCGAGAAGTTCCCCGGCGTCCCGGTCCGGACCGAGGTGGTGATCGGGCAGCCCCGCGAGGTGCTGATCGCCGAGGCGGAGAACGCCGGGCTCCTCGTCGTCGGGTCGCGCGGCCTCGGCGGTTTCCGCGGCCTGCTGCTCGGCTCGGTCGGCCACGCGCTGCTGCACCACGCCGCCTCCCCGGTGGCCGTGGCGCACGCCCCGCGCGAGTAGCGGTCAGGAACCGGCGACCAGCGCCTCGGTGGCGTGCAGCGCCGGATCGGCCGGCAGGTCGGGGTCGAGGATCAGCTGCAGCAGCAGGCCGTCCAGCACCGCGGTGAACAGCATCGCGGTGCCCTCGCGGCGGTCGATGGGCCAGTCCGGGCACAGGTGGCCGAGCCGCGCGGCGATCCGGGCCCGGACGGACCGCGACCAGTCCCGCCGCTCGGCGCCCATCCGCGGGTCCCGCAGCGCCCGCACCAGCAGTTCGGCGGCGAGCCGCAGGTTGCGCTCGCCGTCGACCATGCCCGGGACGAGATCGCGCAGCGTGCGCAGCGCGGCCGGGGTGTCGGGCGCGGCGAGCAGCGCGTCCACCACCGGATCGATGATCAGCTCGCTGGCGCGCTGCGCGACCGCGAGGTGCAGCCCCGGCAGCCCGTTGAAGTAGTGGTGCAGCAGGCCCGGACGGGTGCGGGCGCGGTCCGTGACGGCCCGCGCCGTGACCGCGGGCCAGCCGCCCTCGGCGAGCAGGTCGAGGCCGATCCGTACGAGCTGGTCCCTGCGCGCCCGCCCGCGAGGAGTCGACGCGCGATGGTCCTCGTGGGTCATGCCGCCCAAGCTATCCCAACCCTTGCACCGTGCAAAGATCATGGTAGGGCCGGGTTCGGGCATCATTCCCCCGCGTCCGGGTAAGGGCGCGGCGGCCGTTCGCAACGGCCCCCGCGCCCTCCGGGAAGACCCGGACGTGAGCCCCCTCGTGCAGGGCCGCCCTACGACGCGCGTTCGCGCTCCGCGCGCAGCTGCAGCGCCACGTCGATGATCATGTCTTCCTGGCCGCCCACGTAGCCGGCCTCGCCGACCTTCTGCAGGATCTCGTGCGCCGGGACCTCGTAGCGCTCCGCCGCCCGCTCGGCGTGCAGCAGGAAGCTGGAGTACACGCCCGCGTACCCCTGCGTGATCGCGCCGCGGTCCGCGAACGGCAGCCGGTGCAGGAACGGCTTCACCACCTCGTCGGCGGCGGCCATCACGCCCTGCACGTCCACGCCCGTCGGGACGCCGAGCCGCTCGAACGTCGGGACCAGGACCTCGGTCGGGGAGTTGCCCGCCCCCGCGCCGAGCGCGCACAGCGCCCCGTCGATCTGCAGGGCGCCGTTCTGCTGCGCCAGCACGGAGTTCGCGACGCCCAGCGACAGGTTCTGGTGGCCGTGGAACCCGACCTGCGCCTCGTGCCCGATCTCCTTGACGACCGCGCTGATCCGCTCCTGCGCGTCGCCGAGGACGAGCGCGCCCGCCGAGTCGACGACGTAGACGCACTGCGCGCCGCCGTCCACCATGATCCGGGCCTGCTTCGCCAGGACGTCCGGCTCGACCCGGTGCGCCATCATCAGGAACCCGACGGTCTCCATGCCGAGGTCCCGGGCGGCGGCGAAGTGCTGCAGCGACACGTCCGCCTCGGTGCAGTGCGTCGCGATCCGCGCCACGGCGGCGCCCGCGTCATGCGCCAGCTTCAGATCCTCGACCGTGCCGACGCCCGGCAGCATCAGCACCGCGATCTTCGCCCGGGTCGCCTCGTCCACGGCGGCGGCGACGAGCTTGACGTCGTCCTCCAGCGAGAAGCCGTAGTTGAAGGACGAGCCGCCGAGGCCGTCGCCGTGCGTGACCTCGATGACCTCCACCCCGGCCGCGTCCAGCGCGTGCACGACACCGCGGACCTGCTCCTCGGTGAAGCGGTGCGCCATCGCGTGGCTGCCGTCGCGCAGCGTCGAGTCGGTGATCCGGATCTTCTCAGCGGTCTTCTCGGTCATGAGGTGGCCTTCCTGCGCGCGATCTGCTCGCCGACCCGGGCGGCTGCCGCGGTCATGATGTCGAGGTTGCCGGCCCACGGCGGCAGGTAGTCGCCGTTGCCGCGGACCTCAAGGAACACCGCGACGCGGGCCATCCCGTTCCAGATGTCGCGGGGCCCGTCGAACTGCGGCTCGGCCCGCAGCGTGTAGCCGGGGACGTACACGGCGACCTCGGCCACCATCTTCTCGACCGACTCCTGGATCGCCCCCGTGTCGGCGTCCGGCGGGATCGCGCAGAACACCGTGTCCCGCATGATCATCGGCGGGTCGACCGGGTTCAGGATGATGATCGCCTTGCCCCGCCCGGCACCGCCGACCTTCTCGATCGCGCGGGCCGTGGTCTGGGTGAACTCGTCGATGTTCGCGCGGGTGCCGGGGCCGGCGGAGCGGGACGCGATCGACGCGACGATCTCCGCGTACGGCACCGGGACGACGGACGACACCGCGTGCACGATCGGGATCGTCGCCTGCCCCCCGCACGTGATCATGTTGAGGTTCGGGGCGTCCGACAGCGTGTCCAGGTTCACCGGCGGGCACACGAGCGGGCCCGTCGCGGCCGGCGTCAGGTCGATCGCGGTGATCCCGGCCTCTTCGTAGCGGGGGGCGTTGGCGAGATGCGCCTTCGCCGACGTCGACTCGAACACGAGGTCGGGCAGCGTCGGCTGCTTCAGCAGCCAGTCGACGCCCTCCGCCGACGCCTCGACGCCCATCTTGCGGGCGCGCTCCAGCCCGTCCGACCCGGGGATCACCCCGACCACCGAGTGGACGTCGATCAGCTCGCTGCGCATCAGCTTGACCAGCAGGTCCGTGCCGATGTTGCCGGGGCCGACGATCGCGGCGCTCAGCCTGCGCCCGGCTCCCGGCGAGGGGACGGTCTCCCGCGCCCCCCGGTCCGCTTCGCTCATGTCAGCTCCTCCTTTCCGAACCGGGCGGTCACCGAACCGATCCCGGCGAACGTCGCCGTCAGGGTCTCCCCGGGCGCGACCGGCACGGCCGCGGTGATCGAACCGGGCAGCACCACGTGCCCCGCCTCCAGCGTCACGCCGCGCTCGCCGAGCACGTTGGCCAGCCAGACCAGCGCGTTGATCGGCGAGCCCAGCACCGCGCCGCCCGCGCCGGTGTCGATCAGGTCGCCGTCGCGGCGCAGCAGGCAGCCCATCAGCGACAGGTCCTGGTCGTCCAGCCGGACCGGGCGGGTACCGAGCACGACGCCGCCGCTGGAGGCGTTGTCGGCGATCGTGTCCGGCAGCGTGATCTTCCAGTCCGCGATGCGCGAGTCGATGACCTCCAGCGCCGGCAGCACGTACTCGACGGCCGCGACGGCGTCGGCGGCGGTCGCGCCCGGCCCGGCCAGCGGCCGGCCGAGCACGAACGCGATCTCCGGCTCGATCCGCGGTTGCAGGAACCGGCCGGTGTCGATCGGGGCGCTGTCCTGCAGGAACATCGTGTCCAGCAGGACACCGAAGTCCGGCTGGTTCACCCCCATCTGGCGCTGCATCGCGGCCGAGGTCAGCCCGACCTTGTGGCCCTTGATCCGCGCGCCGGCGGCGGTCCACGCCTCGACCTGGGCGAGCTGGACCGCGTAGGCGTCGGCCACCGACATGTCCGGATGGTCCTTCGTCAGCGGCGAGATGGGAGTGCCGGTCGCGTACGCGTCGAGCAGCGCCGCCGCGGCCTTCTCCACGGAACCCGGATCCATTGGGCCGTCCTTTCGTTGTCTGCCGTGGCCGAGCCTCTCCCGCCGCGGCCACGGCGGGCAACGCGCGCGTCCCGCGTGGTGGGACACTTCTTCCATGCCGTCCGACGACAGCTTCCTGCGCCGCGCCGTCGCGGTGCTCACCGCGTTCCGGGCCGACGACGACGGCCTCGGCGCCGCCGAACTGGCCCGCCGCAGCGGCCTGCCGAAGTCGACCGCCCACCGCATCGCCCTGGAGCTCGCCGAGGCCGGCCTCCTGGAGCGGGACGGGCCGCGGGTGCGGCTCGGGCTGAAGCTGTTCGAGATCGGGCAGCGGGTGCCGCGCCAGCGGGTGCTGCGGGACGCGGCCGTCCCGTACATGTCGGACCTGCGGGAGGCGACCCGGCAGACCGTCCATCTCGCGGTGCTGGAGGGCGCCGAGGTCGTCTACGTGGAGATCCTCGGCTCCTCCGGCGGGCCCCGGCTGCCGTCCAAGGTCGGCGGCCGGCTGCCCGCGCACGTGACCGGGGTGGGCAAGGCGATCCTGGCGTTCTCCCCGCCGGAGGCGGTGCAGGCCGTCCTGGAGTCCGGCCTGGTCAAGGCCAGTGAGCGCAGCGTCACCGCGCCGGGGCTGCTCGCGCGGGAACTGGAGAAGATCCACCGCGAGGGCGTGGCCTACGACCGGGAGGAGTCCGGTGCCGGGATCGTGTGCGCGGCGAGCCCCGTCCTCGGCCCGGACGGCCTGGCGCTCGGCGCGCTGTCGGTGTCGGGATGGGCGACGAAGATGCGGCTGGCCGCGGTGGCCCCGGCCGTGCACACCGCCGCGCTCACCCTCTCCCGCATCCTCCAGGGCGCGCGCTGACGCGGTCAGCCGTCCGGGAGGTGGCGGGCCAGGAGCTGGGCCAGGTGCTCGCCGTCGCGGTGCGCCAGGTCGCTCAGCTGGGTGCGGCAGCTGAACCCGTCGGCCAGGACGACCTCGTCCTCCCCGGTCCCGCGGACGGCCGGGAGCAGCCGGGTCTCGGCGACCGCGACCGACACCTCGTGGTGCCCCTTCTCGACACCGAAGTTCCCGGCGAGCCCGCAGCAGCCGCCGAGCCCGCCGACCCGCGCGCCCGCCTTCTCCAGCAGGGCGGCGTCCTTCGTCCAGCCCATGACGGCGTGGTGGTGGCAGTGCGGCTGCGCGATCCCGGACACACCGGACAGGTCGGGTGGCGTCCAGTCGCCGGTCTCGGCGAGCAGCTCGGCAAGGGTGCGGGTCGCGGCGGCCACCTCCCGCGCGGCGGCGGCGTCCACGCCCCGCAGCAGCTCCTCCGCGTCCGACCGCAGCACCCCCGTGCAGGACGGCTCCATGCCGACGACCTTCGCGCCGCGGCGCACATGGGGGAGCAGCGCGCGGACGGTCCGCCCGGCCTGCGCGCGCGCCCCGTCCAGCTGGCCGGTCGAGATCCACGTGATCCCGCAGCACACCGGACGTCCGGTCACCGTCACCCGGTAACCGGCGTGCTCCAGCACCTTCACGGTCGCCTTGCCGACCTCCGGCGAGAACGCGTCGGTGAAGGTGTCCACGAACAGGACGACGTCGCCGTTGCGTCCCTCCGGGCTGCGGTGGGAGGCGAACCAGCGCCGGAACGTCTCGGGCGCGAGCGGCGGAAGCGTCCGCCGCCGGTCGATCCCCGCGCCCCAGGCGACCAGCGGTTTCAGGGCACGCGACCGGGTCGCCGCGGTCATGACCCGGAGCATCGCGGGCGCCTTCGCCGCGAGCCGCGTCCAGCGCGGCAGCCACCCCAGCGCGTAGTGGGAGCGGGGCCGGATCCTCCCGCGGTACCGCCGGTGCAGCGCCTCGGCCTTGTAGGACGCCATGTCGACGCCGGTCGGGCAGTCGGACGCGCACCCCTTGCACGCAAGGCACAGGTCGAGGACGTCGTGCAGCGCCTCGGACCGCCAGCCGTCCGGCCCGAGGCCCCCGCTGACGACCTCCTGAAGGACCCGCGCACGCCCGCGCGTGGAGTCCTTCTCCTCCCGGGTGGCGAGGTAGGAGGGGCACATGACACCGCCCGCCGCCGTGCTGTCGGCGCGGCATTTGCCCACCCCGGTACACCGGTGCACGGCTCGCGCCAGATCGCCGCGATCGTCCCGGTAGGCGAGACCGAGCCCCCGCCTCATCGGGATGAGCCGCACCGCCCGCAGATCGGCGTCCACGGGCGCCGGGCGGACGATCACCCCCCGGTTCAGCACGTCATCGGGATCGAAGACGTCCTTGACGGCCGAGCACAACGCCAGCGCCTCGGCCGAGTACATGTGCGGCAGCAGCTCACTGCGCGCCCGCCCGTCTCCGTGCTCGCCCGACATGGTGCCGCCGTGCCGGGCGGCCAGCGCCGCCGCCTCGTTCAGGAAGTCCCGGAAGAGCCGCGCGCCCTCCGCCCGCCCGAGCGGGAAGTCGATCCGCACATGGATGCAGCCGTCCCCGAAATGCCCGTACGGGACGCCGAAGAACCGGTACTCGCCGAGCAGCGCCTCGAACTCCCGCAGATAGGCGCCGAGCCGCTCGGGCGGGACGGCCGCGTCCTCCCACCCCGCGTGGGCCTGCTCACCGCCGGGCGTGCGCGCGACCAGCCCGGACCCGTCCTCGCGGATCCGCCACAGCGCCTCGGCCAGCGCCATGTCCTCGACCGTCATCGCCTCGACGCACCCGGACTCGCCGGCGACCCTGCGCGCCGTGGCCCGCAGCGCCCCGAGCTCCGGTCCGGCCAGCTCCACCAGCAGCCACCCGGACCCGTCCGGCAGCGGCGGCACCGCGCCGGCGCCCCGCCGCTCCCGCACGACCCCGGTGATCCGCGAGTCCAGCCCCTCGCACGCCACGGGCCCGTGCGGCAGGATCGCCGGGACGGCGTCGGCGGCCTCCGCCATCGACCCGTACCCCAGCACGACCAGCACCCGGTACGCGGGCTCCCGCACCATCCGCACCCGCGCCGCCAGGGTCAGCGCGAGCGTCCCCTCGCTGCCCACCAGGGCCCGGGCGACATCGAACCCCTTCTCCGGCAGCAGATGTTCGAGCGAGTAACCCGACACCTGCCGCCCGAACCTCCCGAACTCCGTCCGGATGAGCGCCAGGTTCCCCTCCACCAGCCCCCGGAGCCGGTCGAGAAGCCCGCTCCGTGCGGGCCCCCCGGGCACGTCCCCGAGCCCGAGCCGCTCCCCGGACCCGGTCACCACGTCGAGGCCCAGCACGTTGTCGCTCGTCCGCCCGTAGCCGAGGGCCCGCGACCCGCACGCGTTGTTGCCGATCATCCCGCCGAGCGTGGCCCGCGTCCGGGTGGACGGATCGGGCCCGAACCGCAGCCCGTGCCGCGCCGCCACCTGATGCAGCCGCGCCTGCACGATGCCCGGCTCGACCAGCGCCGTCCCCCTGTCCGGATCGATCTCCAGCACCCGGTTCAGATACCGGCCGGCGTCCACCACGACCCCCGGCCCGACCGCGTTCCCCGCGATCGAGGTCCCGGCGCCGCGCATCGTCAGCGGGACCCCGAGATCCCGGCAGACCCCCAGCACCACCGGCAGTTCGCCGACCTCCCGGGGGGTCACCACGACCGCCGGAGGCACCCGGTAGAGCGAGGCGTCGGACGAGTACATGGCCCGCGCGAGCGCCGACGCGTCGACCCCGCTCACCCCGGCCTCCCGCAGCGCCTCCGCAATCTCGCGACGATCGCCCACCGCCCCGCCCTCCAAACCGGCCGTGACCCGCGTGAACTCCTCCCCATGGACGGTAGTACCGCCGCCGGCCGGGCGCTCGGCAGCGGGGGTCTTTGGGGGGTGGTTGTCGGGACGAAGGTCCCTTTATGGGGGGTGGCGGGGTCCGGGAGGGTGTGTAGCGGCGACGGGGAACACGATCATGGTTACCGCCGTCGGGGCTGGGGAATGCCCAACGGAATTGCGCTGGGAGCGATCGGAAATGGTACGGCACATGCCTAAGACACAGCAGGAACCCGAACCCGGGCCCACGGGAGCCGAGCGGGCAGGGACCGGGCGGCCCATGCTCATGCTGGTGATGGCCACCCTCGGATTCGCGATGAACTTCTGGGCGTGGGCGTTGCTGAGCCCGCTCGGGCCCCGCTTCAAGGACTCGCTGGCGCTGACAACGTTCGAGCAGTCCCTGCTGGTGGCGGTGCCCGTGGTGGTCGGGTCGGTCGGGCGGATCCCGGTGGGTGCGCTGACCGACCGGTTCGGCGGCCGGGTGATGTTCCCGGTGGTGTCGTTGCTCACGATCGTGCCCGTCCTCTATCTGGGACTGGCCGGGCATTCGTCGCTGACGGCGCTGCTCGTGGGAGGCTTCTTCCTCGGCATCGCGGGGACGGCGTTCGCGGTCGGGGTGCCGTTCGTGAACGGATGGTTCCCGCCGGAGCGGCGCGGGCTCGCGATCGGGATCTTCGGCGCGGGGATGGGCGGAACCGCCATCAGCGCGCTGACCACCGTCAAGGCGGCCGACAAGTTCGGGATGGAGTTCCCGTTCGTGCTGACGGCGATCCTGCTGGCGCTGTACGCGGTGGCCGCGTGGTTCGTGCTGCGGGAGGCGCCGGGACACACCGCGCCGACCGAGCCGCTCACCAAGCGGCTGGCGGCGACGGTCCGGCTGGGCGTCACGTGGGAGATGGCGGCTCTGTATGCAGTGGCCTTCGGTGGTTATGTAGCGTTCTCGGTGTATCTACCCACGTATCTGAAGACGGAGTACGGACTGTCACAGACGGACGCGGCGAACCGGATGGCGGGATTCGTTCTGCTGGCCGTGGTGATGCGCCCCATTGGCGGCTGGCTGTCCGACCGGATCGGCGCGGCCCAGGTGATGCTCGTCTCGCTGGCGGTGACGCTGGTGGGGGCGGCGGTGCAGGCGTCCGCGCCTCCGCTGATGCCGCTCGGCACGATCGCGTTCCTGGCGATGGCGGCGGCGCTCGGCGCCGGCAGCGGTGCTACGTTCGCGCTGGTGGCGATGCTCGCCCCGGCGAACAAGGTCGGCGCGGTCACCGGCGTGGTCGGTGCGGCGGGCGGCCTCGGCGGGTTCGTCCCGCCGCTGGTGATGGGGTCCATCTACGGCAGCTACGGCTCCTACACCATCGGGCTGGTGCTGCTCGCGGTCGTGGCCGGGTCGGCCGCGATCTTCACCGCGACGGTTGTGCGGCGGGCCGTGGCGACCCGCCGGGCCGCCTGAGACACGCCGACGGCGTGGAAAGAAGGGATCCGAGTTGAGTTCGACCGACGGCCGCCCGGGATTGGACGGCCCGCTAGAAGACGCGCTGGTGAGCACGCGCAAGTACTTCACCCGCGCGCGCGTCTCGCCCGACCTGCGGACAATGACCAAGACGGGCGGCCGGGAGGCGGACGCCTTCTACCGGGACCGCTGGTCGCACGACAAGGTGGTGAGGTCCACCCACGGGGTGAACTGCACCGGGTCGTGCTCCTGGAAGGTGTACGTCAAGAACGGCATCATCACCTGGGAGGCGCAGCAGACCGACTACCCGTCGGTCGGGCCCGACCGTCCCGAGTACGAACCGCGCGGCTGCCCCCGGGGCGCCTCGTTCTCCTGGTACACCTACTCGCCGACGCGCGTCCGGTACCCCTACGTCCGCGGCGTCCTGCTGGAGATGTACCGGGAGGCCAAGGCCCGGACGGGCGACCCGGTGGAGGCGTGGCGCGAGATCGTCTCCGACCCGGAGAAGGCCCGCACGTACAAGGACGCGCGCGGACGCGGCGGCCTCGTCCGGGCCACGTGGGACGAGGCGACCGAGATGATCGCCGCCGCGCACGTCCACACCATCAAGGAGTACGGCCCGGACCGGGTCGCCGGGTTCTCCCCGATCCCGGCGATGTCGATGGTGTCGCACGCGTCGGGCGCCCGGTTCGTGTCCCTGCTCGGCGGGACGATGCTGTCGTTCTACGACTGGTACGCCGACCTCCCGGTGGCGTCCCCGCAGGTGTTCGGCGACCAGACCGACGTCCCCGAGTCGGGCGACTGGTGGGACGCCGGCTACCTCATCATGTGGGGCTCCAATGTGCCGGTGACCCGCACGCCCGACGCGCACTGGATGACCGAGGCCCGCTACCGGGGCCAGAAGGTCGTCGCGGTGTCCCCCGACTACGCCGACAACGTCAAGTTCGCCGACGAGTGGCTCGCCGCCCAGCCGGGCACCGACGGCGCCCTGGCGATGGCCATGGGGCACGTCGTCCTCAAGGAGTTCTTCGTCGACCGGCAGGTCCCGTACTTCACCGACTATGTGAAGCGCTACAGCGACCTGCCGTTCCTGGTGCGGCTTGAGGAACGCGACGGCACCTACGTCCCGGGCAAGTTCCTCACCGCCGCCGACCTGCCGGGCGCCGAGGCGCAGTCCGAGCACGCCGCGTTCAAGACCGTGATCCTGGACGCGACGACCGGCCACCCCCTCGTCCCGAACGGGTCGCTGGGGTTCCGGTACGGCGAGTCCGGCAAGGGCCGCTGGAACCTGGACCTGGGCGACGCCGACCCGCTGCTGTCGGTGGCGGGCGGCGAGGCGGTCGAGATCGAGCTGGCCCGGTTCGACACCCTCGGCGGCGCGCCGGGAACGCTCCGGCGGGGCGTGCCGGTCCGCGAGGTCGGCGGCCACCTGGTCACGACCGTGTACGACCTGATGCTCGCCCAGTACGGGGTCGGCCGGGAGGGGCTGCCCGGTTCCTGGCCGACCGGGTACGACGACGCGTCCGAGCCCGGCACCCCGGCGTGGCAGGAGACCTTCACCGGCGTCCCGGCGCAGGCCGCCGAGCGCATCGGACGCGAGTACGCCGCGAACGCCGAGGAGACCCGCGGCCGCTCGATGATCATCATGGGGGCGGGCACCAACCACTGGTTCCACTCCGACACCATCTACCGGACGTTCCTCGCGCTGACCACGCTGACCGGCGGGCAGGGCGTGAACGGCGGCGGCTGGGCGCACTACGTCGGGCAGGAGAAGTGCCGCCCGGTGACGGGGTGGGCGCAGCTGGCGTTCGGGCTGGACTGGGCCCGTCCGCCCCGGCAGATGATCGGCACCGCCTTCTGGTACCTGCACACCGACCAGTTCCGCTACGACCAGTTCGACGCCGGCACCCTGTCGGCGGCGACCGGTGGCGGGCAGCTCGCCGGGCGCTCCACCGCCGACGTGATCGCGCAGGCGGCCCGGCTCGGCTGGATGCCGTCCTATCCGACGTTCAACCGCAACCCGCTGGTCCTCGCCGACGAGGCGGAGGCCGCCGGGAAGCAGGCCGGCGAGTACATCGTGGACGAGCTGAAGGCCGACCGGCTGAAGTTCGCCTGCCAGGACCCCGACGCACCGGAGAACTTCCCCCGCGTCCTGACGGTCTGGCGGGCCAACCTGCTCGGCTCGTCCGCGAAGGGCAACGAGTACTTCCTCAGGCACCTGCTCGGCGCCGCCGACGCCGTCCGGGCGGAGGAGACGCCGCCGCACGCCCGGCCGCAGGAGGTGGTGTGGCGGGACGAGGCCCCGGCCGGCAAGCTCGACCTGCTGCTGTCGCTGGACTTCCGGATGACCAGCACCACCGTCTACTCCGACATCGTGCTGCCGGCGGCGACCTGGTACGAGAAGTACGACCTGAACACGACCGACATGCACCCGTTCGTGCACTCGTTCAACCCGGCGATCAGCCCGCCGTGGCAGACCCGCAGCGACTGGCGGGCCTTCCAGGACATCTCGGCCGCGTTCAGCCGGCTCGCCGAGGGGCACCTCGGCGTCCGCAAGGACGTCGTCGCCGTGCCGCTGATGCACGACACCCCGGACGAGATGGCCACCCCGCACGGACGCGTCCTCGACTGGGCGAAGGGCGAGTGCGAGCCCGTCCCCGGCGTGACGATGCCGAAGCTCGTCACGGTCGAACGCGACTACTCGGCGATCGCGGCGAAGATGATGGCGCTCGGCCCGCTCGCCGAGCGGCTCGGCGCGACCACCAAGGGCGTCACCTTCGAACTCGAACGGGAGGTCGAGTACCTGCGGCACAAGAACGGCGTGGTGCGGGGCGGCCCGGCGGACGGCCGCCCGTCGCTGCGGCGGGACGTGCACGCCTGCGAGATGATCCTCGCGTTCTCCGGCACGACCAACGGGCATCTGGCCACCCAGGGCTTCCACACCATGGAGCGGCGCACCGGCACGAAGCTCGCGGACCTGGCCGCCGAGCACGAGGGCAAGCAGATCACGTTCGCCGACACCCAGGCCCGTCCCGTGCCGGTCATCACCTCCCCGGAGTGGTCGGGGTCGGAGAGCGGCGGGCGCCGCTACTCGCCGTTCACGATCAACGTCGAGCGCCTCAAGCCCTGGCACACCCTCACCGGGCGGCAGCACTTCTACCTCGACCACGACTGGATGGCGGAGCTGGGCGAGCAGATGCCGACGTTCCGGCCCCCGCTCAACATGTCCGCCCTGTTCGGCGAACCCGAACTCGGCGAGACCGGTGAGCTGGGGCTGACCCTCCGGTACCTCACCCCGCACAACAAGTGGTCGATCCACTCCGAGTACCAGGACAACCTGTTCATGCTGTCGCTGTCGCGCGGCGGCCCGGTGATCTGGATGAGCGGCGTGGACGCGGCCAAGATCGGCGTCCGCGACAACGACTGGATCGAGGCGGTCAACCGCAACGGCGTCGTCGTCGCCCGCGCGATCGTCACGCACCGGATGCCCGAGGGCACCGTGTACATGTACCACGCGCAGGACAGGCTGATCGACGTCCCGCGCGCGGAGACGTCCGGCCGCCGCGGCGGCATCCACAACTCCCTGACCCGGCTGCTGATCAAGCCGAGCCATCTCGTCGGCGGGTACGCGCAGCTGTCGTTCGCGTTCAACTACCTCGGACCGACCGGCAACCAGCGCGACGAGGTCACCGTGATCCGCCGCCGCTCCCAGGAGGTGCAGTACTAATGCGCGTGATGGCGCAGATGTCGATGGTGATGAACCTCGACAAGTGCATCGGCTGCCACACCTGCTCGGTCACCTGCAAGCAGGCGTGGACGAACCGCAGCGGCACCGAGTACGTGTGGTTCAACAACGTCGAGACGCGGCCCGGCCAGGGCTACCCCCGGCAGTATGAGGACCAGGAGCGCTGGCGCGGCGGCTGGACGCTGAACCGGCGCGGCCGGCTCGTGCTCAAGGGCGGCGGCCGGTTCCGCAAGCTGATGACGATCTTCTCCAACCCGAAGCTTCCGGGGATCGACGACTACTACGAGCCCTGGACGTACGACTACGAGACCCTCACCAACGCGCCGCTGCAGGAGCACACGCCGGTCGCCCGGCCGAAGTCGCTGCTGTCGGGCAAGGACATGAAGGTCTCCTGGTCGGCGAACTGGGACGACAACCTCGGCGGGTCGGTGGAGCACGGCGACAAGGACGTCCTGCTCAAGGAGATCTCCGACAAGGTGAAGATGGAGTTCGACAAGACCTTCATGTTCTACCTGCCGCGGATCTGCGAGCACTGCCTCAACCCGGCCTGCGCGGCGTCCTGCCCCTCCGGCGCGATCTACAAGCGCACCGAGGACGGCATCGTGCTCGTCGACCAGGACAAGTGCCGCGGCTGGCGGATGTGCGTGTCCGGCTGCCCGTACAAGAAGATGTACTTCAACCACCGGACCGGCAAGGCCGAGAAGTGCACGTTCTGCTTCCCGCGCATCGAGGTCGGCATCCCGACGGTGTGCTCGGAGACGTGCGTGGGACGGCTCCGCTACATCGGCCTGATGCTCTACGACGCCGACAAGGTGCTGGAGGCCGCGGCCACCCCCAACGACAAGGATCTCTACGAGGCGCAGCGCAACGTCTTCCTCGACCCGCACGACCCGGAGGTCATCGCGGCGGCGCAGCGGGAGGGCATCCCGCAGGACTGGATCGAGGCGGCGCAGCGGTCCCCGATCTACGCGCTCATCAACACCTACAAGGTGGCGCTGCCGCTGCACCCGGAGTACCGGACGATGCCGATGGTCTGGTACATCCCGCCGCTGTCGCCGGTCGTGGACGTCGTCCGCGACACCGGGTACGACGCCGAGGACAGGGGCAACCTGTTCGCGGCGATCGAGGCGCTGCGCATCCCGGTCGAGTACCTCGCGGAGCTGTTCACCGCCGGGGACGCGGCGATCGTGGACGGGGTCCTGCGCCGGCTGGCCGCGATGCGGTCCTACATGCGCGACATCAACCTCGGCCGCGACCCCGACGAAACGATCCCCGCGGGCGTCGGGATGACCGGCGAGACGATGTACGACATGTACCGGCTGCTGGCGCTCGCCAAGTACGACGAGCGGTACGTGATCCCGACCGCGCACGCCGAGCAGGCGCACAGCCTGGAGGAGCTGGCCACCGAGTGCAGCCTGAACTACGAGGGCGGCCCCGGGATGGGCGGCGCCGGGACGGGCGGCGGCTCCGGCCCGTTCGGTGAGGCGTCCGGACGCCCGAACCCGATCGCGGTGGAGAACTTCCACATGCTGCGGGATCGGCAGACGGCGGACAACCCGGTCGACCCGGCCGACAAGCACAAGCGCGTCAACCTGCTCAACTGGGACGGCAAGGGCGCTCCCGCCGGGCTGTTCCCCGAGCGCAAGGACGGCGAATCGGGCGCCGGGCCGGACGGCACCAACCCGCCCGCCCCCTCGGGCGCCGCCGAAACGGAGCCGAAACCGTGAAGATGAAGACCATCGGCCGGCCCCCCGGCCTGGACGACACCGCGCTGGCGACCACCTGGCAGGCGGCGTCGCTGCTGCTCGGCTACCCCGACGACGAACTGCTGGAACGGCGCCCGCTGCTGCGCCGGGCCGTGGCGGGGCTGCCGGCGTCCGTCGCCGAGCCGCTGAGCCGCCTCCTCGACCATCTGGACGCGACACCGCCGCGGGACCTCGCGGCCGACTACGTCGCCACGTTCGACTACCGCAAGCGCTGCTGCCTGTACCTGACGTACTACGCCTACGGCGACACCCGCAAGCGGGGCATGGCCCTGCTGCGGTTCAAGCAGGCGTACGAGGCGTCGGGTCTCGTCCTGGACGAGGGGGAACTGCCCGACCACCTGGCCGTGGTCCTGGAGTTCGCCGCGGCCGGGAACCCGGCGGAGGGGCGGCGGCTGCTGCTCGAACACCGCGCCGGCCTGGAACTGCTGCGGCTCTCGCTCACCGAGTCGGAGTCGCCGTGGGCCGCCGTCCTGGAGGCGATCTCGGCGACGCTGCCGCCGCTGACCGGCCGCAACGAGGAGGCCATCGCCCGCCTCATCGCCGAGGGACCGCCCGAGGAGGAGGTCGGCCTCGCGCCCTACGGGACCGGCGCGTCGGGCGCCGCCGGACAGCCCGTCTTCCTGCCCGATCCGGTCCTTGGAGCCCGCTCATGACCAGCCTCGCCCCCGCCGTCCTCGCCGGCGCCGCCGCGGAGGGCGGCGGCGACCCCGGCGTCACCGGCACCCTGCTCTGGGTCGTCCTGCCCTACCTCACCATCGCGGTGTTCGTCCTCGGGCACATCTGGCGGTACCGCTACGACAAGTTCGGCTGGACGACCCGCTCGTCCCAGCTGTACGAGCGGCGGCTGCTGCGCATCGGCAGCCCGCTGTTCCACTTCGGCATCCTCCTCGTCGCGGGCGGGCACGTCGGCGGGCTGCTGATCCCCGACAGCTGGACCGAGGCCGCCGGGATCAGCGAGGACATGTACCACATCGTCGCCGTGGTGCTCGGCACGACCGCCGGGGTCTGCACCCTCGCCGGCCTGGCGATCCTCATCTACCGGCGCCGGACGGTCGGTCCGGTGTTCCTCGCGACGACCCGCAACGACAAGATGATGTACGTGGTCCTCGGCGGGACCATCGTGCTCGGGCTCGCCGCGACGGTCGCCGCCAACATCATCGGCGACGGCTACAACTACCGGGAGACGATCTCCCCGTGGTTCCGGTCGGTCTTCTACCTCCAGCCCGACCCGGACCTGATGACCGGCGTACCGATCCTGTTCCAGCTGCACGCGCTCAGCGCACTGGCGCTGTTCTGCATCTGGCCGTTCACGCGGCTGGTGCACATGCTCACCGCGCCGATCGGGTACCTGACCCGTCCCTACATCGTCTACCGCAGCCGTGACGAGCACATGGGGATGCACGAGACCCCGAGGGGGTGGGAGCGGGTCCAGTAAGGCCGCATCGCGAGACGAAGAACGCTCCCACCCCCGCCGGGGGTGGGAGCGTTCTCGTGCGGAGCCGCGGTCAGCGGATCCAGAGGTCGGGGCCGAACACCTCGTAGTGGATGCGCTCGTCGGAGATGCCCGCGGCGAGCAGGCCCCGCCGGATCTCGCGCATGAACGGCAGCGGGCCGCACATGAACACCCGGGCCTTGTCCGGCAGCGGCAGCTCGGCCACGTCGATCCGGCCCGGCCGGACCTCCGCGCCGAGGTCGGCGTCGCCGGGCTCCTCGTACCAGGTCAGCTGCCGGAAGCCGGCCATCCGGCCGCCCGCCTCGGCGATCTGCTCGCGCAGCGCGTGGGTGCGCGGGCTCCGGTCGGCGTGGACGGCGAGGACCGGCCGGTCCGGGGACGCGGTCGCCAGATGGTCGATCATCGCGGCGGCCGGGGTGATGCCGATCCCCGCGCTGATCAGGACGAGCGGGTCCTCGCCGCCGTCCAGCACGACGTCGCCGAACGGCGGGGACAGCTCCAGTTCGTCCCCGGCCGCGACGGTGTCGAAGAGGTGGTTGGAGACGGCGCCGTCCGGGGCGCCGTCGCCGCGCACCCGCCGGACCGTGATCTGCGCCGTGTCGCCCGCCGCCCGCGACAGCGTGTACTGGCGGGGCTGGCGCAGGCCGTCCGGCAGCGTCACGGCGACCGAGACGTACTGGCCGGGATGGTGCGCGGGGACCGCGCCGCCGTCGGCGGGCACCAGCACGAGCGAGACCGCCTCGTCGCCCTCGTCCCGCCGCTCCACGACCCGCCACGGCCGGTACGGGGCCGCCGGGTCGCACTCCGCGTCCCGGTAGAGGCGGGCCTCCTCGGCGATGAGGAGCGTCGCGAACAGCCAGTACACCTCGGACCAGGCCGCGTGCACCTGCGGGGTCACCGCGTCACCGAGCACGTCGGCCACCGCGTCGAGCAGGTGCCGCCCGACGATCGTGTACTGCTCGGGGCGGACGCCGAGAGAGGCGTGCTTGTGCGCGATCCGCGACAGCATCTGCTGGAACGACGTGTCCGAGGCGGGGGACACCAGGTGCTCGGCGAACGCGGCCACCGAGCCGGCGAGGGCGCGCCGCTGCTCGCCGTTCGCCTGGTTGCCCTGGTTGAACAGGTGCCGCAGTTCGGGGTGCGCGGCGAACATCGCGGCGTAGAACCGGCCGGTGATCGTGGCACCGTGGGCGCCGACGGCGGGCAGTGTGGCCCGCACGATGTCGGCGTGGTCGGACGAGAGCATCAGAAGCCTTCCTCTGCGGGAGACGCCGCCGCGGACACCGGCGGCGCCAGGGAGAGCAGGACCGGTTCCGGGGGATCGGTCACCAGCTCACGGAGGTGCACCTGGTTCAGCGAGGCGAGGAACGCCTCCTGCGCCGTCCGCAGCGCGCCGCGCAGCCGGCAGCCGCCGCGCAGCGGGCATGGCGGATGGTCGCAGTCGACGGCCTCGCCGGGTCCCTCCAGGGCCCGGACGATCTCGCCCACGGGCCGTTCGAGAATCCCGTCGGCGAGGACGACTCCACCGCCCCGGCCGCGGGACGTCCTGACGAGACCGTGCCCGCGCAGCCGCTGCACGATCTTCGCCATGTGCTGCGGTGCCACGTGCAGGTGCTCGGCGAGATCGGCCGCCGGCCGCCGTTCGTTCCGGGCCCCGAGCAGCATCAGCACGCGCAGTGCCAGATCGGTGGACTGAGTCAGATACACGAATGAATCATAGTTAAATCGGAATTCGAAACTCCGATTCAATACTGTGGTGATCAACACTGTGGGGTTTACCACAGCTTTCGGAACTGGTCATCCGTGTGCCGGCCGGCGCTGCCGGCCGGGCGGTGCGCTCAGCGGTCGGGCGCGATGCGGCGACCGCTGACCCGCCACAGCGGGACGCGGATGAAGTTGTTCCGCGCCCCCGGCGCCCAGGGGCGCAGCGGCAGCCGGGCCATGCGCTCGATCTCCGCCGGGTTCGTCACCGCGCGGGCCTGGCCGATCACGGTGACCGACCAGCCCGTCCGGGCGGCCGAGTCGAACGCGTCGACCTCGAACGCGACGATGGCACCGCGCAGCGCGGCGTCGAACTTCGAACCGGGGGCGGTGCGGATGATCACGGCCCCGTCGCCGTCCGGGTCGCCGTCCAGGACAAAGGTGACCGGCTGAATGGCGGGCAGGGCCTGATCGGTATAGACCACGCGCCCGACCGGCGCGGACCGCAGCAGCGCCGCGCACTCCTCGCGGCCGAGGATCTCCAGGTCTTCTCCGACAGGTTCCATAGCACCAGGGTTCTCGTTGCGGGGTGGCGGCGGAAAGAGGCGAACGTCCTGGTCAGGGCAGTTGCCCGGCGCCCTAGGTCCCATCCGGGAACGGACTTTCGCCCCTGCCGGGGGCCCACCCGCCGGGCCGAAAGTGGAGGTGAGGAACGAAAGAGCGCAGCGGGGGGAGCGACCATGCGAACCACCATCACGCCAGGGGACGTCGACCGCACGGCGGCCGATGCCCGGCGCGCCGTCGAAGACGCGATCCGCGCCCCGTCGGTGAACAACACCCAGCCGTGGCTGTTCGGTGTCCGCGGGACGCGGATCACGCTGCGCGCCGACCCCGACCGCCGGCTGGACACCGCCGACCCGCAGGGCCGGGAGATGCTGATCAGCTGCGGCGCCGCGCTCTACAACCTGCGGCTCTCGCTGCGCGCCATGGGCTACGCGCCGGTCGTCCGGATACTGCCCGACCCGGACCTGCCGCACCTGCTCGCCGAGGTCGAGATGACGCCCGGCGAGCCCCCCGACGACGACCTCCTGCGCGAGCACGCGCAGATCGAGCGGCGGCGCAGCCACCGCGGCGGGTTCCGGCCCGACCCCGTCCCCGCCGGCGTGCTCATGTCGCTCCGGCACGCCGCCGAGCAGGAGGGCGCGCGGCTCGTCCAGGCCGTCGACGTCAACACCAAGGGCGCGCTCGCCGCGCTCACGGCCGCGGGCGAGCACGTCCAGCGCCGCACGCCCGCGTACGCCACCGAGATGGCCCGCTGGGCGCCCGCGCCCGGGACGTCCCGCAAGGACGGCGTCCAGCACGGCGCCTACCCCCGACGCCCGCCGCAGACGGTGCCGAACTTCCCGGCCCGGGACTTCGCCCGCGGCCAGGGGTGGGGTGTGGACACCGGCCCCGAGGACGGGATCACCCTGACCGGGCTCGTGGTGCTGCTCGTCTCGGAGGGCGACGCCCCCGGCGACTGGTTGCGGACCGGGCAGGCACTTGAGCGCGTGCTGCTGCGCGCGGCCGAGCACGACCTGTCGGCCGCGTACCACACCCAGGCGCTCCAGATCCCGGAGCTGCGCGCGTTCATCGGCGCGAAGTTCTGCGGCAACGCGCACCCGCAACTGCTGCTGCGCTTCGGCGTCGCGGACACCGAGGAGCTGACCAGCGTCCGGCGCCCCGTCGAGGACGTGCTCACCGAAGAACCGTCATGAGGGGGACGGAACGGTCACCGACCCGCTGATCCGCCGGCCGGTGATCAGCTCGGGCCGGATCCGGATGAAGTAGTCGCGTTCGCCGGGGGCCCAGGTGTGCAGCGGCAGGGCCTCCAGCGCGCTGGAGTCGCCGGGATCGGTGACGTGCCGGGCGGGCCCGACCACGACCACCGACCAGCCCGTCCGGGCATCGGCGTCGAACTCGTCGATCTCGAACGCCACGATCGTGTCGGCGGCGGCCTTGGCCAGCCGTGACATCCGCGATGTCCGGATCACGATGTCGCCGGCGTCGACGACGAAGTTGACCGGTTGCACGGCGGGGAGCGCGTGATGGGTGAAGACGATGCGTCCGATCTCCGCGCGCGACAGTAGAGCGCGGCACTCGTCGTCTTCGAGGATCTCCAGGCCGCTATGGTCAAACTGCATGGGTCCAATGTGGAGGGGCCGCGCGGTTCGGCGTTAGGGACCAAGGTCCCGAATCGCCGGGCGGTGCAGGCCCCCGCCGGGCCGGGCGGTAACGTCCCGGGGAACCGCCCGACCACGCCTGGAGGACCTCGTGCTCGCCCTCACCACCGCCGACGTGCGGATCTTCCTGCACGTGCTCGCAGCGACGATCTGGGTCGGCGGCCAGATCACGCTCGGCGCGCTCGTCCCCGTGCTGCGCGGATACGAGGGCCTCACCAAGATCACCGCCCGCCGCTACAACATGATCGCCTGGCCGGCGTTCCTCGTCCTCACCGGCGTCTGGAACATCACCGCGGCCGGCATGAGCGACGCCGCGCAGCGGACCCTCGACGTCAAGCTCGTGTTCGTCCTGATATCGGGGCTGGCGGCGTTCCTGCACACCCGGGCCACGTCCAAGGCCGGCCTCGCCGTGTGGGGAGCGCTCGGGTTGATCGGGGCACTCGCCGCGCTGTTCTTCGGCGTCCAGCTCGGCTGAGGTCGTCGGCAGAAGCCGCCCATTGAGTAGATCGTCTAGGTTTGCCCCATGAGCGAATCTGCGGCGGCGGGACCGGCCGGGGGAACAGCGCACACACCGGCCGAAGCACGGCCCACCGCGTGAGGCGGCCATGCTGAACCCCGAGGCCCGCACCATCGATGAGATCCTCGCCGAGGCGCGCGGCAGGCTGGAACGCCTCGATCCCGGCCGGGCGCACGCCGAGTGGCGCGGCGGCGCGGTCCTGGTCGACATCCGCCCGGCGGCCCAGCGGGCGGACGAGGGCGAGGTGCCCGGCGCGCTGATCGTGGAACGCAACGTCCTGGAATGGCGCTTCGACCCGGCCTCCGGCTCCCGGCTGCCCGAGGCCACCGGACACGACGTGCGGGTCATCGTGTTCTGCTCGCAGGGCTACACCTCCAGCCTCGCCGCCGCCTCCCTGCACGACCTCGGCCTGACCCGCGCGACCGACGTCATCGGCGGCTTCCACGCCTGGCACGCCGCGGGCCTGCCCACGACGGGCGGGGCACCGCGCCGATGACGCGCCTCGTCCTCGTCCGGCACGGGGAGACCGAGTGGCACGCCGAGAACCGGTATGCCGGGAGCAGCGACGTCGCGCTGACCTCGCGCGGGCTGGAACAGGCACGGTCGCTGGCGGCGTGGGCGGGGACGGCCCGTCCCGACGCGGTGTGGTGCTCGGACCTGTCGCGCGCCCGCAGGACCGCCGCGCCGTCCGCCGCGGCGGTCGGCACCGAGCCGCAGGTCGACCGGCGCCTCCGCGAACTGGCCTTCGGGGACGGCGAGGGCCTCACGCGCGCCGAGATGGAGCGGAAGTTCCCCACCGAACTGCGCGCGTTCCTCGCCGACCCCGTCGGCGCCCATCTGCCGGGCGGCGAGGATCCGGCCGCGGCGGCGGCCCGCTTCACCGACTGCCTGCACGACATCGCCGGACGGAACACCGGGGAGCGCATCCTCGTCGTCGCGCATGCCACCGTGATCCGGCTCGCGCTGTGCCGGCTGCTGGGGATGCCGCTCAAGGACTACCGGCGGCGCTTCCCGGCACTGGGCAACTGCGCGCGGACCGAGATCCGGCTCCGCGACGGCGACGCCGCGCTCCTGACGTTCAACACGCCGATTCCCGGCCTGCCCTGACCGCGCGGTGCGGAGAGGCGGCCGGACCCCGGGGCCGGTGCAAGGGAGTGGTCATCCACCCCGGGGCCCGGCCGCCCTCACTGGCCCTCGCGGTGCTGGGTCGCCGTGTCGGAACGACCGGGGGCGTACGGCCGGAATCCTTATGGACGAAACGCGAGGAATTCGAGCCTAACTCCGCTGTTCAGCCCTGGGTAATGACATCGTGCTTACAGTTGTTTCCCACCGGAGTCCGGGTGCTGCCGTGGCAAAATCACCCACCGGAAAGCCATGATCTGAATCACGACCCGAACCGTCACACCCGCGGCCGTGCCGTGCTGACCCGCGCCGCGGCGCAGCTCGATGCCGCGGTCGGGGTCTTCGCGGAAGACGCCGTGCCCGGTGCCGGGGAGGACATGCAGTTCAGTGGCGCCGTCCGGGAGCGCGGCGGCGAGGCGGCGGGCGGCCGAGACGGTGGCGACGGGATCGTCCCCGCCGTTCATGACCGGGGTGGGGCAGACCACGCGGTTCAGATGCGGCCACGGGTCGAACCGGGCCGCGAGCGCGCGGCGGAAAAGCTCGATCACGTCGCGGTTCCAGCGGATACGGGCGAGCCTGTCCTGCGCGTCCGGGTCGCCGTCCGCACGCCGTGAGTACAGCGGAAGGCAGACGCGCTCCCAGCCGTCCTGGACATCCTCGCCGTCCCAGTAGCGACGCGCGATATCGCGGGCCTCCGCGCCCCCGGGCCGTTCAAAGACACCGAGACGCTCTTCGTGCGGGCCGGGCATGACGCTGTCGAGCACCATCCCGCGGATTCGATCGGGATGCCGGTGCGCCGCGGTCAGCGCCACCGCAGCGCCACGACCACGGGCCGCTCGGCCATTCCCGGCCCATCGGGGACGAGCCCGGCGCCCTCCACGTCGAAGTACAGGCGCACATCACCGATGCTGATCCGCATCCGGTCCGTTCTGCTCCGTGCGGGACAATGGCGGACGTGAGAGCGGTGGCCATTTCCGACACCCATGCGCCCCGGCGCTGGAAGTCGTGCCCGCCGCGGGTGGCCGAGCACCTGCGCGGCGCGGACGTGATCCTGCACGCCGGCGACGTGTGCACCGCGTCCGTCCTGGATGAACTGGCCGGGTACGCGCCCGTCCACGCCGTCCTCGGCAACAACGACGGGCCCGACGTCGCCGCGTGGGGCGCCCCCGAACGCCTCGAACTCGAACTCGACGGCCTGGCCGTCGCCATGATCCACGACAGCGGCCAGGCCCGCGGCCGGACCGCCCGGATGCGCCGCTGGTTCCCCGCCGCCGACCTCGTCGTCTTCGGGCATTCGCACATCCCGCTGGACGAGACCGGCGACGGCATCCGCATCTTCAATCCCGGATCGCCCACCGACCGGCGCCGGCAGCCCCACGGAACCATCGGCCTGCTCGACATCCGCGACGGCCGCCTCACCGAGGCGAAGATCGTCCCCGTGACCTGACCGGCCGCAGCCTCCACTCCGCCGTGGCGCCGAACGCCCGCTCAACCGCGCGGCGGACCACGACCTGGCCGGCCAGTTCCTCGAAGAACCCCGGACGCGCGGCAGCCCCGACCAGGTCGAGGCCGTCCGCGCCTACTTCGAGAAACGGACGCCCTCCTTACGGATCCGGCCTGACCCGGTGCCGGCCCGCGGGGTCGCCGGACCGCTTCCAGAAAGAGGCGCCCCTTTCGGCCGCCGCCTTCCCCCGCGCGAGCTCCGCGTCCGTCCCCTCGGGGTCCGTCCTTCCCGTCGTGACGGAGAGCGTAAGGCCGCGATGATCCATCCCCGTCCCCGCGCCGTTCCGGACCTCCTCCTGGTCCCACGATGACGGCACGAACCGGGGGAATAGACACGTCTCCGACCTGGATGAAGTTCTTGACGGTGTGGACACGACAGCCCGCGTGGAGGTGCCAGAGCGGTGATTTGACGTGGACGCTCGGACCACGTAAGTTAACCGCTCGTCCCCTTCACGGATGCAGGACGCCTACGTGGTGGCCGGCCGAGGGGAAACCACCAACGAACCCGCCGACGCGGCTGAGCCGTGTCTGCTGTGCCGTGGTGGGTCGGAAAAGGCGCGGTTTGACAATCGGGCCGGATCTGATGAAATAGCTCCACCGCTCGGAAGAAGCCGCGAAAGCGGCGTCGGAAGGGTGTTATCGGAGAAAGCCGGAAATTGACAAGCCGGCCGGATCCGATAAAGTAAGCGAGTCGCCCCGGAGCGGGAAACGCGAAAGCGGATCCAGCGCGGTGGGTGTCCGTTTCTTGAGAACTCAACAGCGTGTTAAAAGCCAGTGCCTTTATCGGCTCGGCCTTTTTGGCCGGGTCGCCCCGTGGCCATCCTCCATTTGTGGGGGTGGTGGGGATTTCTTTGAGGCAATACACGGCCCCCTTGGGGGGTTGTGTGTGCTGGGATTTTCTTCAAGGTTTGGCCGGCCGGGGTTTGTTCCCTGGTGTGGTCGTTGGACCTTAATGGAGAGTTTGATCCTGGCTCAGGACGAACGCTGGCGGCGTGCTTAACACATGCAAGTCGAGCGGAAAGGCCCCTTCGGGGGTACTCGAGCGGCGAACGGGTGAGTAACACGTGAGCAACCTGCCCCTGACTCTGGGATAAGCCCGGGAAACTGGGTCTAATACCGGATATGACCACTCCGGGCATCTGGTGGTGGTGGAAAGTTTTTCGGTTGGGGATGGGCTCGCGGCCTATCAGCTTGTTGGTGGGGTGATGGCCTACCAAGGCGACGACGGGTAACCGGCCTGAGAGGGCGACCGGTCACACTGGGACTGAGACACGGCCCAGACTCCTACGGGAGGCAGCAGTGGGGAATATTGCGCAATGGGCGGAAGCCTGACGCAGCGACGCCGCGTGGGGGATGACGGCCTTCGGGTTGTAAACCTCTTTCAGCAGGGACGAAGCTAACGTGACGGTACCTGCAGAAGAAGCGCCGGCTAACTACGTGCCAGCAGCCGCGGTAATACGTAGGGCGCAAGCGTTGTCCGGAATTATTGGGCGTAAAGAGCTCGTAGGCGGTTTGTTGCGTCCGTCGTGAAAGCCCACGGCTTAACCGTGGGTCTGCGGTGGATACGGGCAGACTAGAGGCAGGTAGGGGAGAACGGAATTCCCGGTGTAGCGGTGAAATGCGCAGATATCGGGAGGAACACCGGTGGCGAAGGCGGTTCTCTGGGCCTGTACTGACGCTGAGGAGCGAAAGCGTGGGGAGCGAACAGGATTAGATACCCTGGTAGTCCACGCCGTAAACGTTGGGCGCTAGGTGTGGGGTCCTTCCACGGATTCCGCGCCGCAGCTAACGCATTAAGCGCCCCGCCTGGGGAGTACGGCCGCAAGGCTAAAACTCAAAGGAATTGACGGGGGCCCGCACAAGCGGCGGAGCATGTTGCTTAATTCGACGCAACGCGAAGAACCTTACCAAGGCTTGACATTGCCGGAAAACCATCAGAGATGGTGGGTCCTTTTTGGGCCGGTGACAGGTGGTGCATGGCTGTCGTCAGCTCGTGTCGTGAGATGTTGGGTTAAGTCCCGCAACGAGCGCAACCCTCGTTCCATGTTGCCAGCACGTAATGGTGGGGACTCATGGGAGACCGCCGGGGTCAACTCGGAGGAAGGTGGGGATGACGTCAAGTCATCATGCCCCTTATGTCTTGGGCTGCAAACATGCTACAATGGCCGGTACAGAGGGCTGCGATACCGTGAGGTGGAGCGAATCCCTTAAAGCCGGTCTCAGTTCGGATCGAAGTCTGCAACTCGACTTCGTGAAGTCGGAGTCGCTAGTAATCGCAGATCAGCAACGCTGCGGTGAATACGTTCCCGGGCCTTGTACACACCGCCCGTCACGTCACGAAAGTCGGCAACACCCGAAGCCCGTGGCCCAACCACCTTGTGTGGGGGGAGCGGTCGAAGGTGGGGCCGGCGATTGGGACGAAGTCGTAACAAGGTAGCCGTACCGGAAGGTGCGGCTGGATCACCTCCTTTCTAAGGAGCACCAACTGGCTCAGGCGACCTCTTTTAGGGGTGTCTGGGTCGGTGGCCGCCGTTGACGGCGCACGTCCGTCAGGTGGCTGCTCATAGATGTGGAGCACTGGCTATTCAGTTTGCGGGCCGCGCGGCTCGGCAAGTACCGCCTTGACCTCTTGCGGGTCGGGGAGTGGGAACGACGAGCTTCGGGCGGTCGGCAGGCTGGGCACGCTGTTGGGTCCTGAGGGAACGGGCGTAAGCCCGGTGGCCTCGGACTGCGGGACCGGACACCGCACCTTTCCGTGATGGGGGGTGGGGTTCTGGTGGGCCCGGTTGTTTTTTGAGAACTGCACAGTGGACGCGAGCATCTCTGGTGAGGGGTTGTGGCTTTCGGGTCATGTATCTCTCATCTGCGATTTGTTTTGATCGTTTCGTGTGTTCAAGTTTTTAAGGGCATACGGTGGATGCCTTGGCATCAGGAGCCGATGAAGGACGTGGGAGCCTGCGATATGCCTCGGGGAGTCGGCAACCAGACTTTGATCCGGGGATTTCCGAATGGGGAAACCTGGCACCCGTCATGGGGTGTCGCCGCCTGCTGAATGTATAGGCAGGTTGGTGGGAACGCGGGGAAGTGAAACATCTCAGTACCCGCAGGAAGAGAAAACAATAGTGATTCCGTGAGTAGTGGTGAGCGAAAGCGGAGGAGCCTAAACCGTGCGCGTGTGATAGCCGGCAGGTGTTGCGTGTGCGGGGTTGTGGGACCGCCTTGATCTAGCTGCCGCTGGGTCGAAGAGTTACAAAATGTTGTGATAGCCGAACGGTATGGGATGGCCGGCCGTAGACGGTGAGAGCCCGGTAGGTGAAATCATGACGTCTCTTGGGTGTGTTCCCGAGTAGCACGGGGCCCGTGAAATCCCGTGTGAATCTGCCACGACCACGTGGTAAGGCTGAATACTTCCTGATGACCGATAGCGGACCAGTACCGTGAGGGAAAGGTGAAAAGTGCCCCGGTGAGGGGTCGTGAAATAGTACCTGAAACCGTGTGCCTACAAGCCGTCAGAGCGTCCTCACTGCCTTCGGGTGGTGTTCGTGATGGCGTGCCTTTTGAAGAATGAGCCTGCGAGTTATGGTGTGTGGCGAGGTTAACCGGTGGCGGGTAGCCGTAGCGAAAGCGAGTCTGAATAGGGCGTTTTCAGTCGCATGCTGTAGACCCGAAGCGGGGTGATCTAGCCATGGGCAGGGTGAAGCGCCGGTAAGACGGTGTGGAGGCCCGAACCCACCAGGGTTGAAAACCTGGGGGATGACCTGTGGTTAGGGGTGAAAGGCCAATCAAACTCCGTGATAGCTGGTTCTCCCCGAAATGCATTTAGGTGCAGCGTCGCGTGTTTCTTGCCGGAGGTAGAGCTACTGGATGGCTGATGGGCCCTACAAGGTTACTGACGTCAGCCAAACTCCGAATGCCGGTAAGTGAGAGCGTGGCAGTGAGACTGCGGGGGATAAGCTTCGTAGTCGAGAGGGAAACAGCCCAGATCATCGGCTAAGGCCCCTAAGCGTGTGCTAAGTGGGAAAGGATGTGGAGTTGCCGTGACAACCAGGAGGTTGGCTTAGAAGCAGCCATCCTTGAAAGAGTGCGTAATAGCTCACTGGTCAAGTGATTCCGCGCCGACAATGTAGCGGGGCTCAAGCACACCGCCGAAGCCGTGGCATTGACATGTGATGTGTTGATGGGTAGGGGAGCGTCCTGCAGCCGGTGAAGCCGCCGAGTGATCGAGTGGTGGAGGCTGTGGGAGTGAGAATGCAGGCATGAGTAGCGAGTCACACGTGAGAAACGTGTGCGCCGAATGACCAAGGGTTCCTGGGGCAGGCTAATCCGCCCAGGGTAAGTCGGGACCTAAGGCGAGGCCGACAGGCGTAGTCGATGGACAACGGGTTGATATTCCCGTACCCGCTGGTATGCGCCAACGCTGAACCCTCTGATGCTAAGACCCCGAATCCCGGGTTGAGCCTTCGGGCTCGGTTCGGTGCTAGCGGTCGGCCCGAGGGGGTAGTAGGTGAGTGATGGGGTGACGCAGGAGGGTAGCTCAGCCCAGGCGATGGTTGTCCTGGGGTAAGCATGTAGCCCGGTGTGCAGGTAAATCCGTGCACCGTTGAGGGTGAGATGTGATGCCGAGCCGTTTTAGGTGAAGTGAGTGATCCCATGCTGTCGAGAAAAGCCTCTAGCGAGTGTATCGGCGGCCCGTACCCTAAACCGACTCAGGTGGTCAGGTAGAGAATACCGAGGCGATCGGGTGAACTGTGGTTAAGGAACTCGGCAAATTGCCCCCGTAACTTTGGGAGAAGGGGGACCACGCCCGGTGAACGCCCTTGCGGTGGGAGCTGGGTGGGGTCGCAGAGGCCAGGGGGAAGCGACTGTTTACTAAAAACACAGGTCCGTGCGAAGTCGTAAGACGCGGTATACGGACTGACGCCTGCCCGGTGCCGGAACGTTAAGAGGACCGGTTAGATCCCTTTGGGGGTCGAAGCTGAGAATCTAAGCGCCGGTAAACGGCGGTGGTAACTATAACCATCCTAAGGTAGCGAAATTCCTTGTCGGGTAAGTTCCGACCTGCACGAATGGCGTAACGACTTCCCCGCTGTCTCAACCACAGGCCCGGCGAAATTGCAGTACGAGTAAAGATGCTCGTTTCGCGCAGCAGGACGGAAAGACCCCGGGACCTTCACTATAGCTTGGCATTGGCGCTTGGAGCGTCTTGTGTAGGATAGGTGGGAGACTGTGAAGCCGGCACGCCAGTGCCGGTGGAGTCGCTGGTGAAATACCACTCTGGTCGTTTTGAGCGTCTAACCCGCACCCGTGGATCCGGGTGGGGGACAGTGCCTGGTGGGTAGTTTAACTGGGGCGGTTGCCTCCTAAAGTGTAACGGAGGCGCCCAAAGGTTCCCTCAGCCTGGTTGGCAATCAGGTGGCGAGTGCAAGGGCACAAGGGAGCTTGACTGTGAGACGGACGTGTCGAGCAGGTGCGAAAGCAGGGCCTAGTGATCCGGCACCTACGTGTGGAAGTGGTGTCGCTCAACGGCTAAAAGGTACCCCGGGGATAACAGGCTGATCTTCCCCAAGAGTCCATATCGACGGGATGGTTTGGCACCTCGATGTCGGCTCGTCGCATCCTGGGGCTGGAGTAGGTCCCAAGGGTTGGGCTGTTCGCCCATTAAAGCGGCACGCGAGCTGGGTTTAGAACGTCGCGAGACAGTTCGGTCCCTATCCGCTGCGCGCGTAGGAGAATTGTGAGGGTCTGTCCCTAGTACGAGAGGACCGGGACGGACGGACCTCTGGTGTGCCAGTTGTCCCGCCAGGGGCACGGCTGGTTGGCTACGTTCGGTCGGGATAACCGCTGAAAGCATCTAAGCGGGAAGCCTTCCTCAAGATGAGTTCTCCCACCCCCTTGTGGGGTGTAAGGCCCCCGGTAGACGACCGGGTTGATAGGCCGGAGATGGAAGCGCGGTGACGTGTGGAGTCGACCGGTACTAATAGGCCGAGTGGCTTGAACACATGATCCGTTCAAACCAAATCGCCGCATGTGTTGCGTGTAGTTGTTCGCGTCCCTGTGTGGTTCCCGGAAAACAACCGGGTACCGCAGCAAAAAGTGAACACCGAGCCTGACGCTCGGACGAGTCTTCCCGCACCCCCCTGTTTGGTGGGGTGTTGGGGGTTGGTCGTTCGGTGGTTTTGGCGAAGGGGAAACACCCGGTCCCATCCCGAACCCGGAAGTTAAGCCCTTCAGCGCCGATGGTACTGCATGGGAGACCGTGTGGGAGAGTAGGACACCGCCGGACTTGAATTGGTCGAGGGTCGCCCCGAATTTGCGGGGCGGCCCTCGACGCATGTCGTGGTTCTGTCGAAGTAGGCTGCAAGGGTTCACGAACCACCATCAAGAACAGTGACGGACGTGATGAGCGCGGAAGAGGACAGCCGCAGCGACGACAGCCGCGAGCGGCGGGGCGATAACGGGCGGCGGAACGCGCCGGCCCGTCGTGGGGGTAACGCCCGTGGCGGCCCTGGCGGGGCCGGGGACCGCAAGGGTGGCGGGCCTCGCGGTGGAGCACCTCGCGCCAGTGGTGGCTGGAAGGGCCGGGATTCACGTGGTAAGCGTGATGATCGGAAGCCGGACCGTCCCTTCAAACGTTCCGACGATCGGCGCACCGAATCCCGTGAGGGACGCTCGGACGACCGTCGTGAGGCCCGTTCCGGTGGCCCGCGCGGTGAACGCCGGTTCGATGGGCCGCGCGGTGGCCAGGGAAAGCCCGGGGAGCGCAGGTTCGATGGGCCGCGCGGTGGCCAGGGAAAGCCCGGGGAGCGCAGGTTCGATGGGCCGCGCGGTGGCCAGGGAAAGCCCGGGGAGCGCAGGTTCGATGGGCCGCGCGGTGGCCAGGGGAAGCCGGGGGAACGGCGGTTCGGCGGTCAGCAGGGGGGTGAGCGCCGGGAAGGGCGCTTTGCCGGTCCTCGTGGGCCTCGCCAGGGTCAGGGTGCCGGTCCGCGCCGGGAAGGGCGTCCAGGCGGCGGTCAGGGAGAGCGGCGGTTCGAGGGACGTCCGCAGGAGCGCCGGTTCAAGGATCGTGACGACAGGACGGGGCGTGACGAGCGTCGTTCTGGCGGGCGCCGGTTCGAGGGGAAGCGCGAAGGACGTCCCGGAGAGCGCGACAAGCCGCCCTTCAAGGGACGCGGGCCTAAGCGTCCGCAGGAAGGCGGACGTTCCTACGGGCCGCCGCGTGACCGCCGGGACCGGCGGGAGAGGCCCGAGGAGCGCGAGCGTCCCGCGCCGAGGCACGATGATCCGCTGCTCCCGGACGACGTCACCGGCGAGGAACTGGACGCCGACGCCCGCGTCGAGCTGCGCACGCTGCCGAAGGAGTTGGCGGCGAAGGTCGCGCGCCACCTGGTGATGGCCGGGCGGCTGGCCGAGGACGAGCCGGAGCAGGCCTACAAGCACGCGAGGGCCGCGCGGCGGCTCGCGTCCCGTGTCGGGATCGTCCGGGAGGCCGCCGGGATCGCGGCGTACCACTCGGGTGAGTGGGCGGAGGCGCTCGCGGAGCTGCGGGCCGCGCGGCGGCTCGGCGCCGGTGACGACTCGTACCTGCCGGTGATGGCCGACTGCGAGCGCGGCCTCGGCCGTCCCGAACGCGCCCTGGACCTGGTCAAGTCGCCGGAGGCGGAGAAGCTCGACCCGATGGGACGAGTCGAGCTGCGCATCGTGGAGTCGGGTGTGCGCCGCGACATGGGGCAGTACGACGCGGCCGTGGTCACCCTGCAGATCCCCGAGCTGCGCGACCGGCGGCTCCGGCCGTGGTCGATGCGGCTGTTCTACGCCTACGCGGACGCGCTCGTCGCGGCCGGCCGGGAGGGCGAGGCGGCCGACTGGTTCGCCCGGGCCGCGGCGGCGGACCGGGACGGCGAGACCGACGCCGCCGAACGGTACGCCGAGATCGAGGGTCTCGACATCGTCGACACCGAGGATGAAGAGGGCGCCGAAGAGGCCGAGGGCACCGAGCCCGCGGCGACGGACATCGCGTTCCAGCCCCCCGAACCCGAGATCCAGGACGTGCCCGAGGAGGACGTCCCCGAGGCCCCGGCGGTGTTCCTGGAGCCGAAACCGGTGGACGGGCGGCCCCCGGAAGAGGAGTGACGCCCGGTACTTGACCGGTGGTCGGGTTTCCCGGATATTCACGGGACCGCGCCGTTCGGGGGCCGCCGGATCCGTCCGGCGGTGACCGACTCCCTGAGGAGAGTCATGCCTCTCAACCGACGCGCGTTCCTGCGCGCCGCCGCCGTCGCCGGTGGGACGACCGCGTTCTCCGGCGCCCTGTGGCAGCGGGCCCTCGCATCGGGGCCGGCGCAGCCAGGTCCCAGCCCGTACGGTCCGTTGCAGACCGCGGACGGCAATGGGCTCCAGTTGCCGAGGGGGTTCAGGAGCCGGATCGTGGCGCGGTCGCAGCAACGCGTCGAGGGCACGAGGCACACCTGGCATCCGGCCCCCGACGGCGGAGCGTGCTTCCCCGACGGGGACGGCTGGATCTACGTCAGCAACTCGGAGGTCCCCCTCGTCGGTGGCGTGTCCGCTCTGCGGTTCGACGCGTTCGGGAAGGTGACCGGGGCCTACCGCATCCTGAACGGCACCACGCTGAACTGCTCCGGTGGGGCGACGCCGTGGAACACGTGGCTGTCATGCGAGGAGCACGACTACGGCCTCGTCTACGAGACGGATCCGCGCGGCCGGAAGGCGGCGGTGGCCCGTCCGGCGATGGGCAGGTTCAAGCACGAGGCCGCCGCGTCCGATCCTGTGCGCAAGGTCGTCTACCTGACCGAGGACCAGGGCGACGGCTGTTTCTACCGTTTCCGGCCGAAGACGTGGGGCGACCTTTCGTCCGGCACACTCGAAGTACTGGTCGGCTCCGGGACGGGCCCCGTCCGGTGGACGAAAGTGCCCAGTCCCCAATTTTGGCTTACCCCGACCCGTGAGCAGGTGGTGGACGCCATGCGTTTCGACGGCGGCGAAGGCTGCTACTACACGCACGGCGTCTGCTACTTCACCACCAAGGGTGACGGCCGTGTGTGGGCCTACGACGCGGCCAATGAGCGGCTGGACATCGCCTACGACGACGGCCTCGTCACCACCGGAGAGGCGCCCCTGCACGGCGTCGACGCCGTGACCGCCACGTCGTCCGGTGACCTCTACGTCGCCGAGGACGGTGACAACATGGAGATCAACCTCATCACCACGGACGGGATCGTGACGCCGTTCCTGCGCGTCGCCGGCCACGACAAGTCGGAGATCACCGGTCCTGCGTTCAGCCCGGACGGTTCACGCCTGTACTTTTCGTCCCAGCGCGGCAGGAGCGGCTTCATCGCCGGTATGGACGGCTGCACGTTCGAGGTCACCGGCCCGTTCCGCTGATCAGGCGTGCTTGCCCAGGGCGTGCATGATTCCGGCGACGTTGCTCCGCGCGCTGCTCAGCAGCTCGTACTTGGCGGCGAGTTCCGGGTCGATGTCGCCGCCCGTGACGGCGTAGCGGTCCTTGGTCCGGTCGACGACCATCGCGACGGCGTGGTCGAGGTCGAGGTCCTGGTCCTTGGCGTCCTGGACGGCGTCCACCCAGACCCGCAGTTCCTCCGCCGACCGTTCGAGCGTGTCGTCCACTTCGCTCACGGGCCCGTAGTGCGCGAACAGCAGCCGTTGCGGGCCCAGTGACCGGAACCTGGCGAGCGAGGCGAGCGCGGTGTCGAGGTCGAAGTCGGGCGGCGGCGTCGCGGGTTTCACATCCGCCGTCTCCGGGATGTAGATGCCGGCGGCGTCGCCCACGTACAGGTCGCCGGTTTGGGAGTCCATCAGCCCGACGTGGTGCTTGGCGTGGCCGGGGGAGTAGTGCGACTCCAGCCGCCGCCCGCCGCCGAGGTCGATGACGCCGGTGTCCTCGACGGCCCGGATCCGTGCCGCGTCCGTCGGCTTCAGCTCCCCGAACAGCGTGTCCAGGCTGTCGCCGTACACCATCCGGGCGCTGCGCATGAGCCGGGACGGGTCGGCCAGGTGCCGTGCGCCCTTCTCGTGGACGACGACCTCCGCCCGCGGATACATCTTCGCGATGTCGCCGACGCCGCCCGCGTGGTCGAGGTGGATGTGGGTCACGACCACGGTCGCCAGGTCGTCCGGTCCGACGCCCATCTCCCGCAGCGCCGCCTGCACCACGGGGGCCGAGCCGGATGTGCCCGGCTCCACCAGGCATGGCCGGTCGGACAGGATCAGGTATCCGGCGGTGATGCCGGTGTGGCCGGCCATCCGGGTGTCGATCTCGTAGACGTCCCCGCCGAGCGGTGTGATCGTGGTCGCGGTGTCCATCCCCCGATCATGGCCTCTCTGCGGTGTCCGGGTCGAGGAGCCGCAGGACGAGTCCGGTGCGCGGCTTGGGGCCGAACGAGGTCGACTTGCGCGGCACCCGCTCGCCCTTGCCCGCGACGGCGAGGACGTCCGCCACCTTGAGCGGGTTCAGGACGACGGCCGTGCCCCCCGCCCGCCGGGCGCGGGCCACGGCGGCGGACGGGTCGTCGTGCACCACCTCGATGGCGTTCTCATTCTCCGGGATGTCCCACACGTGCTCGATGAGGAGATGGTCGAGGACGGCGGTGTGGAGCCGGCGCCAGCGCGGCGAGTGCTCGGACGGCATGCAGCGCGCGAGTGCGTCCTCGTCGGGCTCCGAAAGAAGATGAAAGGTGTCACCTCCGCCGAGAAGGAACGTGGGGCCCTTCGCATTGGCCAAGGCTTCGACGGCGGACCCCTCGTCCAGGAAGTCGGTCACCCGGAAGACCTTGCGGGCCTTGCCGACTGCGTCGTCCGGAGGGAGGCCGGGCAGGACGCGGTGGATCGCGCCCAGATGCGGTGGGTAACGCGTCGAGTCCACCAGGAGCGCCAGCCCGGTGTCCCATGGGCCGGGCCCGTCACCGGCGGCGTGGTGGCGGGCCTGCAAGGCGCGGTAGGTGGCGTAACGGTGATGGCCGTCCGCGATGAGGGCCTGCTTGTCCCGGAGGTCTGTGGCCACGCGCGCGTGCGAGACGGGGTCGGTGATGCGCCACAGCCGGTGCGTCAGCCCGTCGTCGGCGTCGAACTCCACCAGCGGCGCGCGGGAGGCGGCGTCGTCGACGATCCGCGCCGTGTCCCCGCCGCCCTCGTACACCAGGAAGATCGGCTCCAGGTTGGCGTTCGCCGCCGTCATCAGCGCGAGCCGGTCGCGGACCGGGCCGGGGAAGACGTTCTCGTGCGGCAGCACGACGCCGTCGGCCTCCGGGCGCAGCCCCAGCGCGCCGATCAGGCCGCGCTGCAGGACCGTCCCGCCGCGGGCCGCCTCGTAGACGTACAGGGCCGGGTCGGGGTCGATGGCGAGGGCACCCTCGTCCAGCCAGCGGCGGAGCCGTTCGCCCGCCGCCTCGTAGCCCTCCCCGGCGGCGCGCGGCAGGTTGAGCCGGACGATGTTGTGCCCGCCGCCCGCCAGCAGCCGCAGTGCCGCCGCCTCGTCGATCAGGTCGTACGGCGGCATGGTGACCGAGGCCGGATCGCCCGCCACCTCCGGGACGAACCGGACACCGCGGAAGGGGGCCAGCTCCAGGCCGGCGCCCGTGCGCGGCCCGGACGTCCCGAAGATCTGGGCGCTGAACTCCTCCGGGCCGAGACCGGAGGGGAGATCGTCGTCCACGGTGGGCATCGTAGTCGTGAGCGGCGTGTGCGCCGGGAGGCGCCCGGCGCCCCGGCGGGTACGGTGATCCGAGGGGAGGTCCATATGAATGGTCAAGGATCTGGACGGCCGGACGATTCCCCAGCGGACGATCCGGGCGAGCACGCGGCCTCGCCGGGCGGCGGGGTCTACGAGTGGTACACGCGGGGCCTGGAGCTGCTGCGGTCGGGCAGCGCCGCCGCGGCGCTGCAGCTGCTGGCGCGGGCGGCGGAGGCCGAGCCGGGGTCGCACAGCATCCGGGAGGCGCTCGCCCGCGCCCAGTTCGGCGCCCGGCAGTTCGGCGCGGCGGCCGAGAGCTTCCGCGGGATCGTCGAGGAGGAGCCCGCCGAGGACTACGCCCGGTTCGGGCTCGGGCTGGCGCTCAGCCGGCTCGGCGACTTCGAGGGGGCCGTCGAGCATCTGGCGCTCGCCGCCGCCATGCGTCCCGACAACCGGGACTACGCGAGGGCGCTGCGGCACGCCAGGGCCACCCTCGCGGTGCGGCGCTGACCCGCGCCTTACCCGCAGGTAACACCCCCGTACGATCGCACGCATGAGGAGCGCGATGAAAGGCAGCGACCGTCCCCTGAGCGAGGCGTACGACGTCGCCCTGCTCGACCTCGACGGGGTCGTCTACGTCGGCCGCAGGCCCGTCCCGGCGGCGGCGGAGTCGCTCGCCAAGGCGCGGGCGGCCGGGCAGCGTCTCGCATTCGTGACCAACAACGCCTCCCGGACGCCGTCGGCCGTCGCGGCGCTGCTCACCGACGTCGGCGTCCCGGCCGAGGCGGACGACGTGGTGACGTCCGCGCAGGCCGCGGCGCGCCTGCTCGCCGAGCGGCTGCCCGCCGGGTCGGAGGTCCTCGTGGTCGGCGGCATGGGGCTGCGGCACGCCCTGTACCAGCACGGACTACGCCCGGTGTCGACCGCGGCGGGACGGCCGGCCGCCGTCGTGCAGGGCTACCACCCCGGACTCACCTACGGGGCGCTGTCCGAGGGCGCGCAGGCCGTCGCCATGGGCGCGCTGTTCGTCGGGTCCAACGGCGACCTGACCATCCCCGGCGGCGACGGGCCCCCGCACCCGGGGAACGGCGCGCTGCTCCGCGTGATCAGCTCCGCCACGGGCGTCGAGCCGATCGTCACCGGCAAGCCCGAACGCCCGCTGCACCAGGAGTCGATCCTGCGCACGGGCGCCCGGCGCCCGCTCGTGGTCGGGGACCGGCTCGACACCGACATCGAGGGCGCCCACAACGGCGACGCCGACAGCCTCCTGGTGTTCACCGGGGTCACCGGCCACATGCGGGCCCTCACGGCGCCGCCGAACCGGCGCCCCACCTACCTGGCGCCCGATCTGACCGGGCTGCTCGTCCCGCATCCGGAGATCGTCCCGGTGGACGGCGGATACCGCTGCGGCGGCTGGACGGCCCGGCGCGGCGGCGAGACGTTCACCGTCACCGGCTCGGGCGACCCCTACGATGGCCTGCGCGCCCTCGCGTCCGCCGCCTGGGAGAGCGACACGCCGCCGCCCCGCGAAGCCCTCACCGAGGCCATGGAAAGCCTTCCGTTCGCCTCCGCGCCCACCCGCCAGTGAGGTCAGAGCAGCTTGCGGAGGCGCAGCAGATCGAAGATGCTCGCCTCGATCTTGACGCGGCCGGCGACCCACGCCTTGGCCGGGTTCAGTTCGTCGTGCGCCATCGCGACGAGATCGTCGCTGCCCACGGTGAGGCGCACCTGCGCGGACCCGGGGTCGCCGTCCGGCTCGAAGGGGTCGAGACCCCCCTGGTGCAGGCGGGTGCGGTAGGCCAGCCCGAGATCGGGGATGCGGCAGCTGATCGTCCGCTCGACGACGTGCTCGGCGAGCCGGTCGGCGTCCACCTCCGCCAGCCGCGCCGCGACGCGGTCCAGCGCCGCACGGCAGTCCTCCTCGTTCGCCATGGTCAGGCAGTTCCCCGTTCGTCCGGTAACGATGTCGTTCAGGGACGGTAGCGTTCGGGATGAGCCGGAGGCGACTCGTCACGGGCGCTCCGGGACCGCTGGGAGGTAAAACGTGATGTCCGACGAGGCCGCGGGGAGGCCGGAGTTCCCGGCCGCCGGCGAGACCGGGGAGGCCGGGGAGCAGGCGCCGGAGCCGGGGTTCCCGGCCGCGGCGCCGCCCGACCCGACCGGTGATCCGCGCGTGGACGCCGCCGTGGCGCGCCTCGGCGAGCTCGGCGGGCGGCCCGTCCCCGCGCACGTGGAGATCTTCGAGGACGTCCACCAGCGGCTTCAGGAACTGCTCGCGTCCGCCGGGCAGGAGGAGCCGCCCCGCCCCGCCTTCCCCGACGCCCTGCGCCCCCGCCCGTGAGCACTCGCCGGAGACTGGACGCCGAACTCGTCCGCAGGAAACTGGCGCGGTCGCGGGAGCATGCCGCGCAGCTCATCGCCGACGGCCGGGTGCGGGTCGGCGGGCAGCGGGCCGCGAAGGCGGCGACGCAGGTCGAGGCGGGCGCCGCGATCGTCGTGGCCGAATCCGGTGCCGGCCCCGAGTACGTGTCGCGCGGCGGGCACAAGCTCGCGGGCGCGCTGAAGGCGTTCGGCGGCCTGGCGGTGCGGGGCCGCGTCTGCCTGGACGCGGGCGCCTCGACCGGCGGGTTCACCGACGTCCTGCTGCGCGCGGGCGCCGCGCACGTCTACGCGGTGGACGTCGGCTACGGGCAGATCGCCTGGCCGCTGCGCACCGACGACCGGGTCACCGTCCTGGAGCGGGTCAACATCCGCGAGCTGCGGCCGGAGATGCTGGGCGACCCGCTCCCGGATCTGGTCGTCGGCGACCTGTCGTTCATCTCGCTGAAGCTCGTCCTCGGGCCGGTGCGCGAATGCGCCGCGCCCGGCGCCGACTACGCGGTCATGGTCAAGCCGCAGTTCGAGGTCGGCAAGGACCGGGTCGGCGCGGGCGGCGTGGTCCGCGACCCGGAGCTGCGCGCCGACGCGGTGCGCGGGGTGGCGCACCACGCGGCGACGCTCGGCCTGGGCGTCCTCGGGGTGACGGCGAGCCCGCTGCCGGGCCCGTCCGGCAACGTGGAGTACTTCCTGTGGCTGCGCGCCGGGGCCCCGCCGCTGGACGAGGCCGGCCTGGCGAAGGCGATCGAGGAGGGCCCGCGGTGAGCGGCGGGCCCCCGAACCTCCAGGGTCTCCGGAACGTACAGGGCCTTTGGGATGTCCAGGGGACGGCCGAACCGGGAACGTCCTCCCGAGGGGTGTTCGTCCAGACGTCTGTACGCCGGAGCACGCCGGGGAGTGGGGCGAGAGCATGAGCAAAAGGTCGGTGCTGGTCGTGACGCACACCGGGCGGCCCGAGGCCGTCCGCAGCGCGCAGCTGGTCATCGAGCGGCTCAGCGAGGCCGGGATCTGCGTCCGGGTCCTGGACGACGAAGCCGGGCGGATCGGCTGCACGGGCGTGGAGGTCATGCCCAGCACCGCCGCGGCCGCCGACGACGCCGAGGTCGTCATGGTCCTCGGCGGGGACGGGACGCTGCTGCGCGCCGCCGACCTGACCCGCACGTCCGGCACCCCGCTGCTCGGTGTCAACCTGGGGCACGTCGGGTTCCTCGCCGAGGCCGAGCGGGAGGACCTCGCCGCCACCGTCGACCGGGTGTGCACGCGCCGCTACGAGGTCGAGGAGCGGATGACCGTGGACGTCACCGTCCGCCGCAACGGCACCGTGATGGGCACGACGTGGGCGCTGAACGAGGCCAGCATCGAGAAGGGCGAGCGGGAGCGGATGCTGGAGGTCGTCGCCGAGATCGACGGCCGCCCGCTGTCGAACTGGGGCTGCGACGGGGTGGTGTGCGCCACACCGACCGGCTCCACCGCGTACGCGTTCTCCGCCGGCGGCCCGGTCGTGTGGCCGCAGGTGGAGGCGATGCTCGTCGTGCCGATCAGCGCGCATTCGCTGTTCGCTCGTCCGCTGGTGGTGTCGCCGCGCTCATTGGTCGCGGTGGAGGTGCTGCCGGACACGCCCCGCGCCGTCCTGTGGTGCGACGGGCGCCGCACGCTCGACCTGCCGCCGGGCGCGCGGGTGGAGGTCCGCCGCGGCGCGGAGCCGGTGCGGCTCGCGCGGCTGCACCTCACCCCCTTCACCGACCGGCTGGTCACCAAGTTCGGGCTGCCGGTGACGGGCTGGCGCGGCCGGGTCCGGCAGCCGACCCGGCCGTCCCCGCCGCTCGGGGACTCGCAGATCGGCGACGCCCCGGCCGCGGGCGGCATCGCCGGCCCCACCGGGCCGGGAGATGTGCCGGGCGGCGTTCCTGGATCGGACCCGGAGCCGGACGGGGGAGTGTCCGGCGAGCAGAGGGGATAATCTCCACAGGCGCCGATCGGGGATCTGTTTGCGGAGGGTTGTGACGCTGGTGCGTCCGATGATCGATGAGGTGCGGATCCAGGGCCTCGGGGTGATCGACGAGGCCGTGCTCGATCTGTCGCCTGGCTTCAACGTGGTGACCGGGGAGACCGGGGCAGGCAAGACCATGGTGGTCACCAGCCTCGGGCTGCTGTTCGGCGGCCGCGCCGACCCGCAGCGGGTCAGGCCGGGCGCGGGCCGCGCGACGGTCGAGGGACGGATCGCCGTCGACCCGGGCGGCCGCGCGGTGGAGCGGGTCGAGGAGTCCGGCGGCGAGCTGGACGACGGCGCGCTGATCGTGACCCGGTCGGTGTCGGCGGAGGGACGCTCCCGCGCGTTCCTCGGCGGCCGGTCCGTCCCGGTGAGCGTGCTGATCAATCTGGCGGACGACCTGGTCGCCGTGCACGGCCAGTCCGACCAGCAGCGGCTGCTGCAGGCCGGGCGGCAGCGCGCCGCGCTCGACCGGTACGCGGGTGGCGCGCTGACCAAGCCGATGCGCGCCTACACCAAGGCGTACCAGCGGCACCGGCAGGTCACCGCGCTGCTGGAGGAGCTGACGACGCGGGCGCGGGAGCGGTCCCAGGAGGCCGGCGTGCTCCGCTTCGGCCTGGAGGAGATCGAGAAGGTCGACCCGAAGGAAGGCGAGGACGCCGAGCTCGCCGCCGAGGAGGAGCGGCTCGGGCACGCCGACGCGCTGCGCGGCGCGGCCGACACCGCGCATGAGGCGCTGCTCGGCGATCCGGCCGCCGCGTTCGAGGCCGCGAACGTGACCAGCCTGCTCGGCCAGGCCCGCAACGCGCTCGACGCCGTCCGCGAGCACGACCCGGAGCTGGCGGCGCTCGCCGACCGGCTCGCCGAGACCGGCTACCTCGTCTCCGACGTCGGCACCGACCTCGCGTCCTACGCCGAGTCCGTGGACGCCGACCCGGCGCGGCTCGCGGCCGTCCAGGAGCGGCGTGCGGAGCTGACCGCGCTGATCCGCAAGTACGGCGGGACGGACGGGACGGCCGCCGGGGTCCTGGAGTGGGCGCGGACGGCGGCGGCCCGCCTCACCGAACTGGAGGGCGACGACGACCGCATCGATGAACTGCGCGCCGAGCACGCCGAGCTGACCGAGCGGCTCACCGCCGAGGCGGGGGAGCTGACCGCGGTCCGCACCCGCGCCGCCGAGCGGTTCTCCGATGCCGTGACCGGGGAGCTGACGGCGCTGGCGATGCCGCACGCGCGCGTCGTCGTCACGGTGAACCCGACCGGTGACTACGGGCCGCACGGCGTCGACGAGGTCGAGGTCCGGCTGGCGCCGCATCCGGGGTCGCCGCCGCTGCCGCTGCACAAGGGCGCGTCCGGTGGTGAGCTGTCCCGGGTGATGCTGGCGATCGAGGTCGTGTTCGCCGGCGCCGACCCCGTCCCGACGTTCGTGTTCGACGAGGTCGACGCGGGTGTCGGCGGCAAGGCCGCGGTGGAGATCGGGCGGCGGCTGGCGCGGCTGGCCCGCAACGCGCAGGTGATCGTCGTCACGCACCTGCCGCAGGTCGCGGCGTTCGCCGAGCGGCACCTGCTGGTGGAGAAGTCCGATGACGGCACGGTGACCAGCAGCGACGTCACCGCCCTGGACCGGGAGGGACGCGTCCGGGAGCTGTCGCGGATGCTGGCCGGCCTGGAGGACTCCGAGCTCGGCCGCGCCCACGCCGAGGAGCTGCTCGCGATGGCCGCCGAGGAACGGTGACCGCCCGCGGGGTCACCGGGGGTGCCCGCGCGGATGCGCCCGGACATCCGTGCCCTCCGGCGTTGGCTCGCCCGCTCTGGCAGGATGGTCGACGATGAACGACCCGTCACCCACCACCGAGTCCGCCGCCGAGTGGCGCGCCCGGCTGAACCGGAAACTGCCGCGGCGCGTCCTCGCGCTGGGCCGGGCCCGCGACGACGGCCGGGCGGGAGTCAGCGCCACGGTCCGGCTCGACCGCCGCACCAAGAACCTGACCAAGCGGCTGCAACCCGGCGAGGTCGCGGTGATCGACCATGTCGATCTCGACCGTGTCAGCGCCGAGGCGCTGGTGGCGTGCCAGGCGGGCGCCGTGGTGAACGTGGCGCCGAGCATCTCCGGCCGGTACCCGAACCTCGGCCCGCAGATCCTGGTCGAGGCCGGCATCCCGCTGCTGGACGACGTCGGCCCGGAGATTTTCACCAAGCTGCAGGAGGGCGACCAGGTCCGCGTCGAGGGGTCCGCCGTGTTCCGCGGCGAGGACGTCGTCACCAAGGGCACCGAGCAGACCGCCGAGTCCGTCCAGACGGCGCTGGCCGAGGCCAAGGCGGGGCTCGCGTCCCAGCTGGAGGCGTTCGTCGCCAACACGATGGAGTACGTCAAGCGCGAGCGCGACCTGCTCATCGACGGCGTCGGCGTCCCCGACATCGGCACGAAGATCGCCGGGCGGCACGCGCTGATCGTCGTGCGCGGCTACCACTACCGCGAGGACATCGCGACCCTGCGGCCCTACATCCGCGAGTACCGTCCCGTGCTGATCGGGGTGGACGGCGGCGCCGACGCGCTGCTGGAGGCCGGCTACCGCCCCGACATGATCGTCGGGGACATGGACTCGGTCTCCGACGCCGCGCTGACCTGCGGCGCCGAGATCGTCGTGCACGCCTACCGGGACGGCCGCGCGCCGGGCCTGAAACGCGTCCACGAGCTCGGGCAGCAGGCCGTGGTGTTCCCGGCCACCGCCACCAGCGAGGACATCGCGATGCTGCTCGCCGACGACAAGGGCGCGACCCTGATCGTCGCGGTCGGCACGCACGCCAACATGGTGGAGTTCCTCGACAAGGGCCGTGCCGGCATGGCCAGCACGTTCCTCACCCGGCTCCGGGTCGGCAGCAAGCTCGTCGACGCCAAGGGCGTCAGCAGGCTCTACCGCAGCCGCATCTCCACCGGGTCGCTGCTGTTCCTCGTCCTCGGCGCGTTCATCGCCATCGTCACCGCCGTCGCCATGTCCCCGGCGGGGGACGTCATCAGTCCCCTGCTGGCCGACCGCTGGCACGCCTTCGTCTTCTGGCTGACCGGACTTTTCACGTGATCGATTTCCGCTACCACCTCGTCTCCATCGTCGCGATCTTCCTCGCGCTGGCGCTCGGCATCGTGCTGGGCTCCACCACCCTGTCGGACTCGGTGAGCGAAACCCTGCGGCAGCAGGCCAACTCGGCGGCCAAGACCGCCCAGCAGGCCCGGCTGGCGCAGCGGGACCTGCAGCACCAGGTGAACGGGCAGGAGCAGTTCACCAAGGTGCTGTCGCCGCAGCTCGTCCAGAACCGGCTGAAGGGCCAGTCGGTGGTGCTCATCGAGACACCGGGCGCCGGCAACGACAGCATCGAGCAGGTCAGCGAGCTGGCGAAGAACGCGGGCGCCGCCGTCACCGGGCGGGTCACGATCCAGAAGAAGCTTCTGGACGACGACCAGCGGACGGCCGTCGACGAGTTGACCACCCGGCTGAAGGGCGACGGCGTCGAGTTCCCCGCGGACGCGGACGCCTACGACAAGGCGGGCACGGTGCTGGCGAACGCGCTCGTCACCCGGGACCCCGCCAAGTCCGGCCGCGAGGACGCCGCCGGCGGCGCCGTCCTCAACGGCTTCCGGCAGGCCGGGTACGTCACCACCAGCGGCAAGCCCGGCCAGCACGCCACCCTCGCCGTCATGGTCGCGCCCGCCGCCCCGTACGCCTACGACGGCGGCGACGAGGACAACAAGGCGCTGATCTCGCTGGCCGCCGCCCTCGACGCCGCCGGGCGCGGTACCGTCGTCGGTGGCCCGTCGACCTCGGCGCAGGAGGGCGGGCTGATCGCGGCGCTGCGCGACTCCGACTCCGACGGCTCGGTCTCCACCGTGGACGTGGTGGACACCGCGTCCGGGCAGGTCGTGACGATCCTGGCGCTGCAGAAGGAGATCGACGGCAAGTCCGGGCAGTACGGCACGGGCGCCGGCGTGAGCGGCTACCTGCCCTCGCCCGCGCCCACGGCGGGGAAGAACGGGTGACCTGATGAAACGAGGCATCGCCAGGGGTGCGCGGCTCGCGGCGGGCATGGGGCTCGGCGCCGTGGCGGCGCGCGCCGCCTACACCGCGCTGACGCGGCGCCCCCCCGGCCTGAACGGGCTGCCGGGCGAGGAGGTGTGGGGCCGCACCAACCACCGCGGCGAGCCGGTGACGCTGCTGGAGGGCCCCGCGGTCGTCGCGGGCGCCGCCGCGGCCGGGCTGCTCACCCCCGGCGCCGCCGGCCGGATGCGCGCCGCCGCGCTGCTCGCGGGCGCCGGGTCCGGTGCTCTCGGCGGCTACGACGACCTCGTGGGCTCCGCCTCGTCCCGCGGCTTCAAGGGCCACCTGACCGCGCTCGCCCGCGGCGAGGTCACCAGCGGCGCGGTGAAGATCCTCGGCATCGGCGCGACCGGGCTGGCCGCCGCCGCGATCGCCGGGTCGCCCGCCCCGTCCCGGACCGGGCGCGCGTTCGACACCCTCGTCAACGGCGCGATCATCGCGGGCGGCGCCAATCTGATGAACCTGTTCGACCTGCGCCCCGGGCGGGCCGTCAAGGTCGGCCTCATCGCCGGCACGCCGCTGGCGCTGACCCGGTCGGGCTCCGCCGTCGTCGCGGCCCCGCTCGGCGCCGCCGCCGCGCTGCTGCCCGAGGACCTCGGCGAGCGCGCGATGCTCGGCGACACCGGCGCCAACGCGCTCGGCGCGCTGCTCGGCCTCGCCGCGACCCGGCTCGGGCGCGGCCCCCGGCTCGCCGTGCTGGCCGGGGTCGCCGGGCTGAACGCCGCCAGCGAGTTCGTCAGCTTCACCAAGGTCATCGCCGGCAACCCGGTGCTGAACCGCCTCGACATGCTGGGCCGCCGCCCGGCCGCCGCCCCCGCGCCCGCCCTCGCCGTGACCCGGAAGCCCGACATGGGGGACGCGTTCCGCCCGGCCGTCCCGCCGCAAGCCGGCCCGGCGGGCAACGGTGTCGCGGCGGGCCCCGCCTAGGCGCACCGGACGGCTCCGCAGAACGTCCACGAGTGCCTTCACCCATCGTGCCCCCGCCCGGAACATCCCCGCCGGACCGCCGTTCCCCGGCGGGGCGCCGGCTGACCGGCGGCCTCGCGGGCGCCGCCGCCGTCATCGCGGTCATCACCGTGCTGTCGCGGCTCGCCGGGTTCGGCCGCACCTACGCCTTCTCCCAGACGGTCACGACATCCTGCCTGGGCCAGGCGTACTTCACCTCGACGCAGTTCCCCAGCATCGTCTACGAGATCGTCGCGGGCGGCGCGCTCGCCAGCATGGTCGTTCCGGTGCTGGCCGGACCGGCCGAGCGCGGCGACCGCGAGCAGGTCCGCCGGATCGGCTCGGCGCTGCTCACCTGGATCGTCGTGCTGATGGTGCCGCTGTCGGCGCTGATGGCGCTCGGCTCCCGCCCGATCGTGGAACTGCTGGTGGGCCGCGATCTGGAGGGCTGCTCGCGCGCCGACGTCGTGGACGTCGGCTCCAGCATGCTCGCGATCATGTCGGCGCAGATGGTCATGTACGGGATGGCGGTCGTCCTGTACGGGCTGCTGCAGTCGCACCGCCGGTTCGTCGCGCCCGCGCTGGCGCCGCTGATGTCGAGCCTGGTGGTCATCGGCGCCTACCTCGCCTACGCGCCGCTCGGCCGCGGCCACGAGAACGATCTCGCCGGGCTGCCGCTGGACGCGGAGCTGACGCTGTCGATCGGGACGGCGCTCGGCGGTGTCGCGATGGCCGCGACCGCCGGGGTCGCGGCATGGCGGCTGAAGCTCGGGCTGCGCCCGACGCTGCGGTTCCCGGACGGGGTGGCGCGGCGGGTGCGGCGCCTCGCGCTCGCCGGCCTCGCGACGGTCGCGGCGCAGCAGTTGTCGGCGCTGCTGGTCGTCCGGCTGAGCTACCAGGGCACGGGCGGCGCCCTCGCCAACTACCAGTACGCGTGGGCGATCTACCTGCTGCCGTGGGCGATCCTCGCGGTGCCGATCGCGACCAGCGCGTTTCCGCTGCTGTCGGCGCGGATCAGCGCCGCGGAGCAGGACCGGTTCGACCAGATCACCGCGTCCACGACCCGCGCGGTGATCCTGGTGTCGTGCGCGGGCGCCGCCGCGCTGGCCGCCGTCGCCGTGCCGATCGCGGCCGTGTTCAACCCGGGGCATCCCGACCAGCAGGAAGTGCTGTCCCGGGCGGTGCTCGCGTTCGCGCCCGGCCTGCTCGGGTACGGGCTCGTCGCGCATCTCGGACGCGTCCTGTACGCGTGCCACAAGGGCCGGATGGGGGCCGCGGCGGTCGTGACGGGCTGGCTGGTCGTGATGGGCGCGGACGTGGCGCTGGTGCTGTCGGTCGGACGGCAGTGGGTCGTCGCGGCCCTCGGCCTCGGCAACGCCGTCGGGATGACCGTCGCCGGGGTGCTGCTGCTCGGCACGCTCGTCCGCGCCCGCGGCGCCGCGTCCGCGCGGGGGCTCCCGCGCGCGCTGGCGGCCGGGGTGCTGGGCGGCGCCGCGGGCGGCGCCGCCGGATACGGGGTCGCCGCGCTGTTCGGCCCCGGCGGCACCGGCCCGGCCGGTGAGCTGCGCAACGTCGGGACCGGGGCGCTCGCCGCGCTGGCCGCCGGCGCGGTATTCCTGATCATCGCTTTCGTGATCGACGGCCGTGACCTGCGCGCCGTCCTCACCCGGAAGGTGACACGCCATGGCTGACAACCGGGATCTGGACGGGCTGCGCGTCGCGCTCGTCCTCGGCACCAGCGCGGGCGGCGTCGGGCGGCATGTCCGGTCCGTCGCGGCGGGCCTCGCCGGACGCGGCGCCCGCGTGCTGGTCTGCGGGCCGCCGTCGACCGAGGAGATGTTCGGGTTCGGTGACGCGGGCGCCCGGTTCGCCGAGGTCGGCCTCACCGACCGGCCCCGTCCGGTGAACGACGCCAGGGCCGCCGCCCGGCTGCGTTCGCTGCTGCGCGGCGCCGATGTCGTGCACGCCCACGGGCTGCGGGCCGGTGCCCTCGCCGTGGCGGCCCGCGCGCGGGTCGCGCCGGAGCCGCTGCGGTTCTCCCGGGGAGGCCCGCCGCTGGTCGTCACCCTGCACAACGCCGTCATCACCGGCGGGCGGACGGCCGCGGTGTACGGGATGCTGGAGCGGATCGTGGCCCTCGGCGCCACCCGCGTCCTCGGCGTCTCTCCCGATCTGGAGGAACGGATGCGGTCCCTCGGCGCCCGGTCGGTGGGGCACGCGATCGTTCCCGCGCCCGCGCCGCAGGCTCCGCCGGGCCCGGCCGTCCGCGCCGACCTGCGGGCCGAGCTGGGCGTGGGGGAGCGGCCGCTGATCATCACGGTGGGGCGGCTCGCCGCGCAGAAGGGCCTGCCCACGCTGCTGGACGCCGCGGCGGTGTGGGCGGGACGCACCCCGCCGCCGCTCGTCGCGATCGTCGGCGACGGCCCGCTGGAGGACGAGCTGCGAGCCAGGATCGAGGCCGAGGACCTGCCCGTCCGGCTGCTCGGCCGCCGCTCCGACGTCCCCGGGCTGCTGGCCGCGTCCGATGTGGCGGTCGTGCCGAGCGTGTGGGAGGGACAGCCGCTGATCGTCCAGGAGATCCTGCGGGCGGGCCGGCCGCTGGTCGCCACGCGTGTCGGTGGCATCCCCGCCATGGTCGGCGCAAGGGACGCTGCGGGGGGAGCGGCCGGGCGGCCCGCGGGCGGGTCGCTGCTGCACGGACCGGAGAGCGAGGCGGCGCTGCTGGTGCCGCCGGGCGACGCCGAGGCGCTGGAGCGCGCGGTGAGCCGCGTTCTGGACGACCCGTCGCTCGCCGCGCGGCTCGGCTCGGCCGCCGCCGAGCGCTCGGCGCTGCTGCCCGGCGAGGACGACGCCGTCGACCAGCTCGCGAGCATCTACCGGGAACTGACCGACACCCGGCGCTGACACCGCGCCGCCGGGTGCCTTGGACGCGCCGACCGGGGCCGGGGTTCGGAACGGGACCGAGAAAAATCGGCGGCGCGGGAACCGTCCCGGCGCGGGCCGCGTTCAAGAAGATAACGGAGGGGAGTATCCCCGCGCGCGGTGCTCGTCAATACGGTCGGCCCATGCCGGCCCGGGCTCCGCGGCCCGCGCTCGGTTTTCAGGGCGGGAGAGACCTCCGGCGCTCGTTCGTGTCCGCCGGAGGTGTTCACATTGTCCGTCACCCCATGGGTCTGGGCCCTGACCATAGCGGGGATCCTCGCGGTCATCGCCGCCGACCTGTTCCTCATCCACCGCAACGACACGCGGGAGTTCACCACCCGCAGGGCCGCGTTCTGGTCGGTGGTCTACATCGGTCTCGCCGTGCTGTTCGGCCTCGGCGTGTGGATCTTCGCCGGTGGCCGGTACGCCGGCGAGTACTTCGGCGGGTTCGTCACCGAGAAGAGCCTCAGTGTCGACAACCTCTTCGTGTTCATGGTGATCCTCGCGCGGTTCGCGGTGCCGAAGCAGGCGCAGCACACCGTCCTGATGGCGGGCATCGTGATCGCGCTGCTGCTGCGCGGGTTGTTCATCGCGGTCGGTGCCGCCGCGATCTCGACGTTCACCTGGGTCTTCTTCATCTTCGGCGCGTTCCTCATCTGGACGGCGTTCGGGCTCGTGCGCGGCGGCGACGAGGAGGAGTTCAAGGAGAACGTGCTGCTGCGGTGGGCCAAGCGCGTCCTCCCGACCTCGGACGAGTACGACGGCAGCCGGTTCGTCGCCCGGCGGGACGGCCGCCGGCTGCTCACCCCGATGGCCGTGGTGATGATCGCGATCGGTTCCACCGACGTGCTGTTCGCGCTGGACTCGATCCCGGCGATCTTCGGGCTGACGACCGAGCCGTACCTGGTGTTCACCGCCAACGCGTTCGCGCTGATGGGGCTGGTCCAGCTGTACTTCCTGCTCGGCGGCCTCACCGACCGGCTCGTCTACCTCGGGCACGGGCTGGCGTTCATCCTCGGCTTCATCGGCCTCAAGCTGATCTTCCACGCGCTGCACGAGTACGGTGTCGCGTGGGCGCCGGAGATCCCGATCTGGCTGTCCCTCGCGGTGATCGCCGGAACCCTCGCCGCGACCACCGTGGCGAGCCTCGCCGCCGGCCGTCGGCCGTCCGCGAAGGGGATGCACGAGCCGCTCCACGAGATCGAGGTGGACGAGGCGGACGCCCCCGCGACACGCGAGGGCTGAGACTTGCGCCACGCACTCCCACTGACCCGAACCCTGTTCTAGAATCTCGGTCAAAAGGTCTGAGAGAGGGTTGACGCATGGCCATCGGGCTGACCGAGGAGCACGAGGCGCTCGCCGAATCGGTGCGCGGCTTCGCCGAGCGCAACATCCCGGCGGCGGCCGTCCGGGCCGTGCTGGACGCGGACGAGGAGACCAGGCCCGGGTTCTGGCCCGCGCTGGCGGAGCAGGGCCTGCTCGGCCTGCACCTGGCCGAGGAGCACGGCGGCCAGGGCTACGGCCTGCTGGAGCTGTCGGTCGTGCTGGAGGAACTGGGCCGCGCCGCCGCGCCCGGCCCGTTCCTGCCGACCGTCCTCGCGAGCGCGGTCATCGACGCGTCCGGCAACGCCAAGCTCCACGCGGAACTGCTGCCCGCGCTCGCCGACGGGTCGAAGACCGGCGCCGTCGCGCTGGACGGCGCGCTGACCGGCCGCCGCGACGGCGACTCCCTGGTGGTGTCCGGGACGTCCGGGACGGTGCTCGGCGCCGCGCTCGCCGACGTGATCGTGCTGCCGGTCGCGGTGGACGGCGGTGAGCAGTGGGTCGCGGTGGACGCCGCCGACCTCACCGTCACCCCGGTCGCGAGCCTGGACAGGGGCCGCCGCGTCGCCGCCGTCGAGGCGTCCGAGGTCGCCGTCGGCGCCGACCGCGTCGTGGACGGCCTCACCGCCGGCCGGGTCCGGGACCTCGCCGCCGCGCTGTTCGGCGCCGAGGCCGCCGGCCTCGCCGGCCGGCTGGTGACGACCGCCGCCGAGTACGCGAAGGTGCGCGAGCAGTTCGGCCGCCCGATCGGGCAGTTCCAGGGCGTCAAGCACAAGGCCGCCCGCGCGCTGATCGCGCTGGAGCAGGCCCGCGCCGCCGCGTGGGACGCCGCCCGCGCCATGGACGAGGGCACCGGGGCGGCCGGGGCGGCACAGACGCGTTTCGCCGCCGCCGTCTGCGCGGTCGTCGCGCTCGACGCCGGCGTCCAGACCGCCCGCGACGCCATCCAGATCCTCGGCGGCATCGGCTTCACCTGGGAGCACGACGCGCACCTCTACCTGCGCCGCGCCCTCACCCTGCGGGCGCTGCTCGGCTCGTCCGCGGGCTGGGCCGCCGAAGTCGCGGGGCTCGCGCTGGCCGGGGGCCGCCGCGAGGTCGTCCTCGAACTCGACGAGGACGCCCAGCCGCTCCGCGAGCGCATCCGCGCCGAGATCGCCGAGCTGGCCGCGGTCGAGGACAAGGACGCGCTCGCCGCCCGGATGGGCGACGAGGGCTGGACCGTCCCGCACTTCCCGAAGCCGTGGGGCCGGGAGGCCGGCCCGGTCGAGCAGATCCTCATCCAGCAGGAGCTGAAGGCCGCCAAGGTCAAGGCCCCGAACCTGGGGATCGGCGCGTGGCTGGTCCCCTCCCTGGTCCGCTACGGCTCCGACGAGCAGAAGGAGCGGTTCCTGCGCCCGACGCTGCGCGGCCAGATCGTCTGGTGCCAGCTGTTCTCCGAGCCGGGCGCAGGGTCCGACCTCGCGTCGCTGTCGATGAAGGCGGAGCGGGTCGAGGGCGGCTGGAAGCTCACCGGCCAGAAGATCTGGACGTCCCTGGCCCACCACGCCCAGTGGGGGTTCTGCATCGCCCGCACCGACCCGGACGCGCCCAAGCACGACGGCATCACCTACTTCCTGGTGGACATGAAGGCCGCGGGCGTGGACGTCCGCCCGCTGCGGGAGCTGACCGGCGAGGCCCTGTTCAACGAGGTCTTCCTGGACGGCGTGTTCGTCCCGGACGAGCAGGTCGTCGGCGAGGTGAACCGGGGCTGGCAGGTCGCGCGGAACACGCTGTCGAACGAGCGGGTGTCGCTGTCGACCGGTGGCGGCCTCGGCATGGGCGTCCCCGAGCTCCTGCGCTTCTTCCGGGACCGCGACCTGGACCCCGTCGCCACCGCCGAGGTCGGCGGGCTCGTCGCGCAGGGCCAGTCGATCGACCTGCTCGGCCTGCGCACGACCCTCAAGCAGCTGAACGGCGTGGAGCCGGGCGCGGAGGCCAGCGTCCGCAAGCTCCTCGGCGTCCAGTTCAACCAGGACGTCGCCGACTACTGCTGGGCCGCCCAGGGCACGGCCGCCGCCACCGAGGTCCCCCTGACCGAGAGCGGCATCGTCGCCCGCGCCATGCTGTTCAGCCGCGCCATGACCATCTACGGCGGGACCACCGAGGTCCAGCTGAACATCATCGGCGAACGCCTCCTCGGCCTGCCCCGCGACCCCGAGCCCGGCAAGTAGGGCGGGGCACGGAGGTTGGGCCTCAGCCACCGGTCACGGGCCGGGCGACCGGAGGGCGCCCGGCCCGTGGCGGAGGTACCCGGGGGTCGCCCCCCTGGGTCAACGCGGCCGGAAGGCGTAGGTGAAGTTGATCAGCACGATGCCCGCGATGGCGAAGAGCAGGCCGGGCAGGCCGGCGTTGACGACGCCGATCGCGCTGAGCGGGATGGCGGCGAGCAGCGACAGCACCGCCATGGCCAGGCTGTGATCGCGTTCACCGCCGCGCGATGCCGGCGGGGCCGGGCGGCGGCCGGGCCGCGGCGCGGCGGCGCGCGTGCCGAGTGCCTCCTCGATGCGGTCCACGACCTTCTCGATGAAGGCGTCGTCGTAGTCGGGCCCCAGCTCGCGCCGGGCCGCCATCGCCGCCGTGAGGTCCTCACGCGGCAGCCGTGGGATGGTCATGGTTCCGTTATAGGCGGGCACCCTCCCCGCCTGCCTCACACCCAGGGGCGAACCGTCCCGTACCCCAGAGGTATTAAGCGCAATACACTGCCGCTTTCTGTGCAGATCAACCGGAGGTCTCGGTGACCCGTGCGAGTGTCCTCGGCGTTTGCGCCGTCGCCATGATCGTGTTGAGCGGGTGCGGCGGCGGCGAGGAGAAGGACGCCGCGGGGTCCGCCCCGTCCGCGCCGGCGACGACCCTGGCGCCGCTGCCGGCGGTGAAGCCGTCTGAGGTCAAGCCGCTCGTCGGACGCTGGGTCGGTACCGCCAAGGACTACTTCCAGTTCACGGCCGGCGGCAATGGCGTGTGGGTGCGGGGCAAGCAGAAGCTGTGGAGCGGGTCGGTCATCCCCGAGGGCGGCGGCGAGTTCCGCTTCTCCTGGAAGGGCGGCGATCCGCAGACCGCCTCCTACTGGGGCGTCTCCCTGGAGGACGAGACGACGCTCGTCTTCGCCGGCACGAACCAGAAGTACAAGAAGGTCGTCGCGAAGAAGGGCAACGGATGACCGACGGGATGTTCGCCTCCCCGGCCGATGTGGAGGCCAGGCTCGCCGAGGTCGGCTACCTCGCGGACGAGGCGATCGCCACGACCGCCTACCTCGCGCAGGCGCTCGGGAAGCCGCTGCTCGTGGAGGGGCCGGCCGGGGTCGGCAAGACGGAGCTGGCGAAGGCCGTCGCCGCGGCGACCGGCGCGGAGCTCATCCGGCTGCAGTGCTACGAGGGCTTGGACGAGGCACGCGCGCTCTACGAGTTCAACTACAAGAAGCAGCTGCTGGCCATCCAGGCCGCCCCCGCCGACCGGGCCTGGCAGGAGACCCACGACGACATCTTCTCCGAGGAGTTCCTGCTGGAGCGGCCGCTGCTGGCGGCGATCCGGCGCCCGGACCCGACCGTCCTGCTGATCGACGAGGCGGACAAGGCCGACGTCGAGGTGGAGGGCATGCTGCTGGAGGTCCTGTCCGACTTCCAGGTGACGATTCCGGAGCTCGGAACGGTCAGCGCGGTGCGGCGCCCGTTCGTGGTCATCACCTCCAACGCGGCGCGGGAGCTGTCGGAGGCGCTCAAACGCCGCTGCCTCTACCTGCACCTGGACTACCCGGCGCCCGACCGGGAACGTGACATCGTCCTCGCGCGGGTGCCGGGAATCGAGGCGGAGCTGGCCGAGCAGCTCGTCCGGACGGTCGGGACGCTGCGCGACCTGGAGATCAAGAAGGCCCCGTCGATCGCCGAGACCGTCGACTGGGCGCGCACCCTGCTGGCGCTCGGCCTGGACGACCTGGACGAGGCCGCCGTCGCCCGCACGCTCGGCGTCGTCCTCAAACACGTCTCCGACCAGGAGCGCGCCGTCAGGGAACTGGGGCTGCGGGGCTGAGATGGCATCGCTCGTCGACCGGCACACCGGGTTCGTGGCGGAGCTGCGCCGGGCCGGGCTGCCGGTCTCGGTCGCCGAGGGCCTGGACGCGGTACGCGCCCTGCAGACGATCGACCTGCTCGACCGCGCGGCGCTGCGCGCCGCGTACGCCGCCACGCTCGTCAAGCGGCCTCAGCACCGTCCGACGTTCGACATGCTCTTCGACCTGTGGTTCCCGGCGGCGGTCGGGGACGGCGCCGGGAGGGCGCCGCAGCGTCCCGCGCGGACGCTCGGCGACGACGGGCGTCCCGTCCCGCCCGCGCTGGACCCGGAGATCCAGGCCCGCCGCGACGAGCTGGCCGGGCTCCTGCTCTCCGGCGACGACGCGGGCCTGCGCCGATTCGCCCGGACGGCCGTCGCCGAATACGGGCGGCCCCCCGGCCAGGAGTCGTGGTTCTCCTCCGGTGTCCTCGCCGCGCTGTCGCCCGACACGCTCATGGCGCGGCTGCTCGGCGCCGTCCTGGGCGGGCAGGAGCGCGGCGGCATGGCCGAGCGGGTCGCGCGCCGGACGTTCCGCGACCGCATCGCCCGTTTCCAGGACCTCGTCGCGGGCGAGGTGCGGCGCCGCATCGCCGAGGACACCGGCGTCGAGCGGACCGCGCGCATCGCCGTCCGCCCGCCGCTGGAACGGCTCGATTTCGCCGGCGCCACCCGGGCCGAGATGGAGGCGCTGCGCCGCGAGGTGTATCCGCTGGCCCGCAGGCTGGCGTCCCGGCTGGTGCAAAAGCAGCGGCACGGCAGGCGGGGACGGCTCGACTTCCGCCGGACGGTCCGCGCGTCCCTGGCGAGCGGGGGAGTGCCGCTCACCACCCGCCACCGGCCGCGCCGCCCGCACAAGCCGGAGCTGGTCGTGCTGTGCGACGCCAGCGACTCGGTGTCGGCGTTCGCGCACTTCACGCTGCTGCTGACGTTCGCGCTGCGGGAGCAGTTCAGCAAGGTCCGCGCGTTCGCGTTCATCGACACCACCGACGAGATCACCAAGTACTTCTCCCCGGGCGCGGACGTCGCGGACGCGATGGCCCGCCTCGCCGCCGAGGCCGACCTCGTCTGGATCACCGGCCGCTCCAACTACGGCCACGCCATCAAGGTGTTCGACGAGAAGTACCGGGACGCGATCACGCCCAGAACGTCCCTGCTGATCCTCGGCGACGCGCGCTCCAACTACGGCGAGCTGTCCCTGCCGATCCTGCGGTCGATGGCCGGCCGCGCCCGGCACGCGTACTGGCTCAACCCCGAGCCGCGCGCCCAGTGGGACACCGGCGACTCCGCCGCGTCCCGGTACGGCGAGCTGCTGCCCATGTACGAGTGCCGCAACCTGGCCCAGCTCACCGCGTTCGCCGAGGAGCTCGCCCAGCCCCGGCCGCAATGATGCGCGCCCGAGTGAGCGATCCCTCCGCGAGACCGCGGCCCAGGCGGACCCTCTTCGGTCCCATCTGGCGGTTCATCGACGGTGCCCCCGGCGACTCGCGCGCCCGCATCGCCCGCCGCGCCCGCATCCTCGTCACGATCGCGACCGGCCTCGCCAACCTCGGCGGCGCGCTGGTCGTCCTCGCGTTCGCGGTGCTCGTGCCCGACCCGGCCGGGCACGTCTCCGCGCGGCTCCAGCGCATCAACCTGATCGTCTTCACCGGCTACGTCGCCGCGGCCGTGCCCGCCGGCCTCCTGCTCGGCGAACGGTTCTTCCGCCGTGTCCGGCGCCTGGTCGAGCGGCACGACGAACCCGGCCGGCACGAGCGGGCCCTGCTGCTGTACGGGCCGCTGCGGCTGATGGCCCTGCACCTGACGCTGTGGGGCATCGGGACGGTCGGCTGGGTCGCCGTCAACGCCCCGTTCTCCGCCCTGCTGGCCGTCAAGCTCGGTCTGACCAGCCTCCTCGGCGGCCTCACCACCTGCACGGTCGTCTACCTGCTCAGCGAACGGCTGCTGCGCCGCGCGGTCACCACGGCGCTGCGCAGCGAGCTGCCGAGCCGCACCGGCCTGCCCGGCGTCGTCGCGCGCTCGGTGCTCGCCTGGGGCCTCGGCACCGCCGTCCCGATCCTCGGGCTGATCACCCTCGCCATCGGCTCCTTCCTCATCGCCGAGGTCACCGTGCGGGACTTCGCCGTCGCCGTGCTCGCGCTCGGCGGCATCGCGCTGGTCGTCGGGCTCGGTGTCACCTACACCGCCGCCCGCGCCATCGCCGACCCGGTCGAATCGGTGCGGCGCGGTCTCGCCCGCGTCCAGCGCGGCGACCTGGACGTCGAGGTCCCCGTCTACGACGCCAGCGAGATCGGACTGCTGCAGGCCGGGTTCAACCACATGGCCGCCGGGCTGCGCGAGCACGAGCGGCTCCGGGACCTGTTCGGCCGGCAGGTCGGCACGGACGTCGCGCGCGTCGCCCTGGAACGCGGCATCGACCTCGGCGGCGAACTGCGCGAGGTTGCGGTGATCTTCGTGGACATCATCGGCTCCACCCGGCTCGCCGCCGACCGCCCGCCCGCCGAGGTCGTCCGGCTGCTGAACGACTTCTTCGCCGTGGTCGTCGAGGTCATCGGCGCGCACGGCGGCTGGATCAACAAGTTCGAGGGCGACGCCGCGCTCGCCGTCTTCGGGGCGCCGCTCCCGCTGGACGGCCTGCCCGGCCGCGCGCTCGCCGCGTCCCGCGAGCTGGCCCGCCGGCTGCGCGCGGACGTCCCCGGCCTGCGCGCCGCGATCGGCGTGTCGGCGGGCGAGGCCGTCGCCGGGCACATCGGCGCCGAGGAGCGCTTCGAGTACACGGTGATCGGCGACCCGGTGAACGAGGCCGCCCGGCTCACCGAGATGGCCAAGAACACCGAGAACCGGGTCTTCGCGGCGGGCTCGCTCGTCGCGCGGGCCGAGCCGCGGGAGGCCCGGCACTGGTCGCTCGGCGAGGAGGTCGTTCTCCGGGGCCGGACACAGGCCACCCGGCTCGCCTCGCCCCGCCCGGCGGCCCGCCCGTCGGCCCGCCCGTCCGGGCGCGTCCCGACCTAGGCCGGGCCGAGGGTGGCGCCCTTCAACGTGGTGTAGAAGGGCGACTCGGACAGCCGTGAGCCCTTCTCCTCGCCGATGTAGACGTCGGCGTGGTTCTCACCCCCGTAGCCGGGGCGGAACAGGTCCATGACCGTCCAGCGGGCCTTCCGGAACGCCGCGCACACCTTGCCCTCGATCGGACGGCCGTTGCCGTCCTTGCCGCAGTCCACGATCGTGAACCGCCGCCCCCGCGCCAGCACGGACCTGTCCGCCGCCGCGGACGCCCACGGCTCCAGCGGACGGCCTCGCGAGTCGCGCGTCGTGTCGTCCAGCCAGAAGCCGACGCTGTGCGACCAGTTCAGGTACCGGCCGCGGTGCGGACCGCCGGTGAGGCGCCCGCTGCCCTCCATCTGGACGACCGTGAGGAAGTCCTCCGGGTACGACCCGAGCGGCGTCTTCCCGTGCGAACAGTGGAAGCGGGTGCAACCGCGGACGGCCTTGCGCCTGCCGCCGTAGAGGCTCTCAAGCGCGGTGTAGTAGGTGGTGATGCGCCACCCGCCGGCCCGCCCGAGCGGCCCGGACGGCTCGGACAACTCGGCCGAGCCGGGTGACTCGGCCGGCCGGGGACGCACCGGCGCCGCGGACACCGTCGTCACGGGATCGGCCGCGGCCGCGGTGGGCGGCGGGACATCGCCCGCCGCCTCCCCGGCGCTCTGGCCGCACCCCGCCAGCGTCCCGCACAGCATCAGCGCCACCGGTGCCGCGCCTCTCATCGCACCCCTCCCGGCTCGGACGCCCGTCCGCCACCGGGGACACTATCCCGGTCAGTGCCCGCGGGCCATCCACTCGTCCAGATGCGGGGCCTCCGCGCCGATCGTGGTCGAGTCGCCGTGCCCGGTGCGGACGGTCGTCTCCGCCGGCAGCGTCAGCAGCCGCTCGCGGATCGAGACGATGATCGTCGGGAAGTCGGAGAACGACCGGCCGGTCGCACCCGGACCGCCCTTGAACAGCGTGTCACCGGAGAACACCGTGCCCAGTCCGGGCGCGTGGAGACAGACCGCGCCGGGGCTGTGGCCCGGCGTGTGCAGGACGGTCAGCTCGGTCCCCGCGACCGTGATGACCTGGCCGTCGGCGAGTTCGCCGTCGGGGGCCGTGCCGGGGTGCTTCTGCCGCCACAGCATCAGATCGTCCGGGTGCAGCAGGATCGGCGCACCCGTGCGGGCCTTCAGCGCGGGCGCCGCGTCGATGTGGTCGTCGTGCCCGTGCGTGGACACGATCGCCACCAGCCTGTGGCCGCCCACCGCCGCCGCGATCGCGTCGGCGTCGTGCGCGGCGTCGATGACGATCGCCTCGCTGTCGTCCCCGACGATCCAGACGTTGTTGTCGACGTCCCAGGTGCCGCCGTCCAGGGAGAACGTCCCGGACGTGACGATGTGGTCGATGCGGGCCGCCATCACAGCATCACCACAGAGCGCAGCACGTCGCCGTGGTGCATCTTCTCGAACGCGGCCTCCACGTCGCCCAGCCCGATGGTCTCGGACACGAACGCGTCCAGGTCCAGGCGCCCCTGCAGGTAGAGGTCGATGAGCATCGGGAAATCGCGGGACGGCAGGCAGTCGCCGTACCAGGACGACTTCAGCGAGCCGCCGCGCCCGAACACCTCCAGCAGCGGCAGCTCCAGCCTCATCTCCGGTGTCGGGACGCCGACCAGCACCACCGTCCCGGCGAGGTCGCGTGCGTAGAACGCCTGCTCGTAGGTCTCCGGGCGGCCGACGGCGTCGATGACGACGTCCGCGCCGAACCCGCCGGTCAGCTCCCGCACCGTCTCGACGACGTCCTTCTCCGCGCCGTTGACGGTGTGCGTGGCGCCCAGCGAGGATGCGGTGGTCAGCTTCCGCTCGTCCAGGTCCACCGCGATGATCTTCGCCGCGCCGGCCAGCCGCGCGCCGAGCACGGCCGCCGCGCCGACGCCGCCGCAGCCGATGACCGCCACCGAGTCGCCCCGTCCGACCCCGCCGGTGTTGATCGCCGCGCCGAGCCCCGCCATCACGCCGCACCCCAGCAGCCCCGCGGCCGCCGGCCTGGCGGCCGGGTCGACCTTCGTGCACTGCCCGGCGGCCACCAGCGTCTTGTCGGCGAACGCGCCGATCCCCAGCGCGGGCGACAGTTCGGTGCCGTCCTCCAGCGTCATCTTCTGCGCGGCGTTGTGCGTGTTGAAGCAGTACCAGGGACGTCCCCGCAGGCAGGCCCGGCACTGCCCGCACACCGCGCGCCAGTTCAAGATGACGAAGTCGCCGGGCTCGACCTCGGTGACGCCCTCGCCCACCGACTCCACGACCCCGGCGGCCTCATGCCCGAGCAGGAACGGGAACTCGTCGTTGATCCCGCCCTCGCGGTAGTGCAGGTCGGTGTGGCAGACCCCGCACGCCTGGACCTTGACGACCGCCTCCCCGGGGCCGGGGTCCGGGACGATGACCGTCTCGATCCGCACCGGCTGCCCCTTGCCGGGTGCGACGACCCCGCGTACCTGCTGCGCCATACTGCCGCCTCTCGTCGTCTCGATCTTTCCCCGACCCTACATATCTCCCCGCTGACCTGGCCCCGGGCAGCACGCCGCCGGACGGTCAGGTGAAGTGAATGGCCCGGAGCCTGTCGGCGGCGGCGCGGTCGAGGACGGTGACTCCGGCGGCGGGCCGCGGCGGTTCGCCGCCGCGGGCGCGGTCGATCAGGGGGCGCCAGCGCCGGCAGTGCCGATCGAAGGTGACGGACGTGACGACGCGGCCCCGCGCGAACTGGCCGGCGCGGGCCGTCTCCGGGGTGACGTCGATGAGGATCAGGTGCAGCCGGCCGCCGCGCCGCCGCGCCAGCCAGGCGAACAGGTGCAGGATGTGCGGCCAGGTGCCGCGGGTGTGCGCGACGACCCCGTGCCCGGCGAGGATCGCGCGTCCGATGCGCCACACGTGCGTGGTGTGGACGAACGGGGTCCGCATCCGCACCGGGAGGGGGCGCAGGAACCGCGCCCACCAGTTGCGCGACTGCCGGGAGTCGATCACCAGGACGTCTCCGGCGGGCACCGGCGCCGTCTCGTCCCCGTGCAGCCCGTAGAGCCGGTTGAGCAGGGTGCTCTTACCCGCCCCCGGAAGCCCGGCGACGAGCACCAGGGAGCCCGCCGGATAGCGCAGGGCGGATCCCGGCTCCACCTCGTGGCGTTCGTGGATGGTCGTCTCCTGGGGGTCGGCCCGGTGGTGAAGGGGCAAACGAACACCCCGCACCGCTTGTTCCGGGTCCGGCCCGCGAGATCACCAGCCCCGTTCGCGCCACTGCGGGAGGGAGGGGCGCTCGCGGCCGAGCGTCGAGTCCTTGCCGTGCCCGGGGTAGAACCAGGTGGCGTCGGGGAGGCGGGCGAAGACGCGCTCCTCCACGTCCGAGAGCAGCTGCTTGAAGCGGGCCTGGTCGCCCCAGGTGTTGCCGACGCCGCCCGGGAAGAGGCTGTCGCCGGTGAACAGGTGCGGCCGGTCCGCGAGCTCGCCGCCGGCGTCGTACAGCAGGGCGATCGAGCCGGGCGTGTGGCCGCGCAGGTGGATGACGTCGAGGGACACCCGCCCGACGCGGACGGTGTCGCCGTGCTCGACGGGCTCGGCGACCGGCTCCGGCAGCGGCTCGGCGTCGCGCGGATGGGCGACGACCGGGGCGCCGGTGGCGCGCACCACCTCGCTCAGCGCCATCCAGTGGTCCTGGTGGCGGTGCGTGGTGACGATGCGCACGAGGGGGCCGTCGCCGATCAGCTCCAGCAGCCGGGGCGCCTCGTTCGCCGCGTCGATGAGCAGCTGCTCGCCCGTCGCGGTGCAGCGCAGGAGATAGGCGTTGTTGTCATAGGGGCCGACGGCCACCTTCGTGACCGTCAGCCCGGGCAGTTCCCGGACGTCGGGACGCCCGCCGGTCTCGACGTTCCCCGTGTAGGTCATGGGTCCTCCCGTCGGTGGTGCGGAGACCATCTTCCACCATCCCGGGACGAGCCCCGGGCGGGGCCCGCCGATGAGATGAGTCACCAGACTCAGCCCAACCGTGCCGTTATGGACGGAAATCTCCGTCTTGCCGCCGCACCATGGTCGATAGAAGATCAGGTTCGACCGTGAGGACGGTGAAGCGATGGTCACCGCATTCCGCCCCGGACCGGACAGGGAGAAGCCGGAGGACCTCCTCGGGCACGCCTGCACGCTGGTCCGGCTCTGCGGCCGGGACTCCGCGCTCGCCGCGGTCCTGCTCGCCCTCGTGCTCGCCGGGACCGTCTCCCGGTTCGCGGCCGGCCGGCCCGGTCTGCCCGCGCTGGCGCTGCTGCCGGTGCTGGCCGGGTCGTTCGCGATCTCGGCCGGATACGCGGTCCGCTCCCGCCGGACGCTGCTCGCGGTGCTCGGCCAGGTGCGCGGGCGCACCGGCTCGCCCGTCGACCCGGGCGTCCCCTGGACGCCGTTCGGCTCCGCGGTCGCGCTGGAGGACCGGGTCCGCGACGAGGAACTGCGCCGGCTGCTGTCGGCGGCGCACCGCTGCGGCGAGCTGTCCTGGCAGGCCGTCGCGTGGGCGGTGGCGACCTCGGTGCTGTTCCTGTTCTGGACACTGGCGGCGGCGATGGCGGGCGGGTGACCGGATTGATCGACCACGTACCGGACGTCCGGCCCGGCAGCTTCTGGGAGCGGCTGGCCCCCACCGACCGGCAGGCGCTGCGCGCCATGGGCCGGCGCACCGACATCCCGCCCGGCGGGATGCTGTGCCATCAGGGGTCGGTCGCCCCCGCCGTGTACGTGGTGTTCAAGGCGTCGCCGCGCGCGGCGAGCAACGCGATCGCCAAGGAGTTCGTCGACTCCAGCGAGGGCGACGAGTCGATCATCGATCTGTTCGGGGCCGGGGACCTGGTCGGCCTCCTCGGCCCGTGGGGGCACCCGCAGCGCGGCACCGTCGCCGCGCTCGACCATGTCGCGGCGCTGCGCGTCGACCGCGCCAAGTTCCGCAGCCTGCTGGCGGCGAGCCCGCAGGTCGCCGAGGCGATGATGCACGCGATCTCGGAGAGCGTCACGTTCGGCGGCCGCCGGCACGCGGTGCGGGCGGCCGACCACCCGCAGCGGCTCGCCTACCACCTGCTGGAGCTGGTGCACCGGTTCGGCGAGCCCGGGGCCGGGCAGGAGACGCGGATCCCGCTGAAGCTCAGCCAGGCCGAGCTGGCGAACTGGGCCGGGATCTCCCGCGAGACGCTGGTCCGCTGGTTCCGGCTGTGGCGGGCCAGGGGCATCCTCGACCGCAGGCCGCGGCCGCTGACCGTCCTCGACATCGAGCGGCTGCGCCGTGCCGCGAGCCCGTGGGGGGACGAGTGGCCCGCGGCCGAGAGCGAGCCCGCGCGGCCGGCCGGGCCGGCGGGGGAGACCGCGATCGCGGCGCGCGAGCCGGTGCGCCTGCAACCGCCGGGCGGCGGCCGGCCGCTCGCCGCGCGGCTCCCCGCCGACAACCCGTTCTTCGCCGGGCGCGCGGTGAGCCTCAGCAAGCTGGACCTGCTGGTCGGCCAGTCCGTGTGGCCGCGCGCGGTGATCGTCCAGGGCATGGCGGGCGTCGGCAAGACGACGCTCGCGCTGCACTGGGCGCACCGCGTCGCCGACCGGTTCCCCGACGGCGTCCTGTTCGCCGACCTGCGCGGCACGACCCGCAGCCCCGTCACCCCGGCGGAGGCGATGGGGCAGGTGCTGCGCGCGGCGGGCGTGCCCGGCGACCAGCTTCCCCGCACCGAGGACGAGCTCGCGGCGCAGTGCCGGTCGCTGCTCGGCGACCGGCGGATGCTGCTGATCCTCGACAACGCCGTCCAGCCCGAGCAGGTCAGGCCGTTGCTGGCGGCGATGACGTCCGGGCTGGTGGTCGTGACGAGCCGGCGGCGGCTGCCCGCCCTGCTGGACGGCGCCGACATCCGCACGCTGGAACTGCGGGAAATGGCGACGCAGGAGGCCGTCGACCTCATCTCCAACGTCCTCGGGCCGGGGGACGCCCGCGTCCGCGACGAGCACCGGGCCGTCGTGCGGCTCGCCCGCGAGTGCGGCCACCTGCCGCTGGCGCTCGGCGTCATCGCCGGGCGGCTGGCCGAGAACCCCGGCGAGTCGATCGCCGGGACCGTCCGGGAACTGGCCGCCCGCGACGCCCGCGACGCCGTGCCGTACGGGCCCGGCCTCGCCGGGGCGGGCCTCGGGGAGGCCGCGGCGCCCGGGACGTCCGGGCCGGGGCTCAGCGCCGTCGTCAACCCGACGTTCGACGTCGCCTACCGCAGCCTGCGCCGTGACCAGCGCGAGGCGTTCCGCCGGCTCGGGCTCGTCGCGGGCCCCGACTTCACCCCCGCGGCCCTCGCCGCCCTCCAGGACCGGACGGCCGAGGAGGCGCGCGAGTGCCTGGAGGGCCTGCGGCAGGCGTACCTGGTGCACGACGTCGGCCCGGACCGCTACCGCATGCACGACCTGCTGCGCGACTTCGCCCGCGAACGCGGCCTGGGGGAGGACTCCGACGGGGAACTGCAGGCGGCGCAGCGGCGCCTGCTGGCCGGATATCTCGCCGGGGCGCGCGAGGCGGGCGCCGCGCTGCCGGGGCGGCCCCGCCCCACCGTCCACCGCGGCGAGGCCCGGGACCGCGCGGTGACGGCCGCCCGGCGCGCGGCCGGGCTCGGCTGGTTCGAGGCCGAGCGGCGCAACCTGGTCGCCGCCGTCCACCAGGCCGCGCGGCTCGGCCTGCACCGCACCTGCTGGGAGCTGGCCGACGCGCTGTTCGACTTCCAGCAGTTCCGCCGCTACGGCGAGGACAACATCGCCGTCCAGCAGGCGGGCCTGCACGCCGCCCGCACCGAGGAGGACTGGGCGGCGGCCGCCGTGATGCTGCACAACCTGGCGATGGCGCACTTCGAGCTCGGCGGATCCGTCCAGGCCATCGGGTACGGGGAGGACGCGCGGCGCGGGTTCCGGGCGGTCGACCCGCCCGACCGGTACGGGGAGGCCGCCACCCTGGCCACCCTCGCGGACGTCCACATCGTCCTCGGCCGCTACCCGACGGCGATCGACCATGCCCGGCGGTCCTTGGACGTCCACGAGCGGCTGGGGAACGACGCGGGCGTGGCCAAGAGCCGCAACGCGCTCGCCCGCGCCCACCTGGGCGTCGGCGACTACGAGACGGCCCTGGAGCACGCGGCGAAGGCGCTGGCCGTCCGGCGCGAGAGCGGCGACCAGGCGGGGGTGGCCGAGACCCTGCTGATCGTGGCCGGGGTGCACCGGCGCCGGGGGAGCGTGCACGAGGCGGTCACGCACGCGCTGGAGGCGCTGTCCATCCGGCAGGAGCTCGCGGACATGCACGGTGCCGCGCAGGCGCTCACCGAACTCGCCCGGATGAACGCCGCGCTCGGCCTGCGGGACATGGCGCAGCAGGACGCCGAACAGGCACTGCGCACCTACCGCGCATTGGGCGCGCGGCACGGCGAGGCGCGCGCGCTGACCACGCTGGGGATGCTGATGTGCGAGGCCACGAGGTTCGCCGAGGCGTTCACCTACTGCGGGGAGGCGCTGCGGCTGCACCGCGACACCAGCGACCGGCACGGCGAGTCCGAGGCGCTCGCGCAGATCGGGATCGTCCACTGGCGGCTCGGACGGTACCGGGAGGCGCGCGAGCACCTGCTGCGGGCGCTGGAGATCCGCCGCGAGATCGGCGACCAGCACGGCGAGGCCAACGACCTGGAGCACCTGTCGGTGGTGATGCGCCGTCTCGGCCGCCCGCAGGAGGCGCTCGTCCTCGGCCTGGAGGCCCTCGACCTGTGGCATCGGCTCGGCGCGCGGAGCGGGATGGCGGGCACGCTCGGCAGCCTCGCCCGCACCTACGCCTGGCTCGGCCTGCCCGAGGAGGCCGAGCGCGCGGCGCGGCAGGCGCTGCACCTGCGCCGGTCGCGCGGCGACTGGTACGGCCTCGGCGTCGGCCTGGACACCCTCGCCGCCGTCCTGCGCCGGGCCGGGCGTCCCGAGGAGGCCCTGGCCGAGGAGCAGAAGGCGCTGCACTACCTGAGCCAGGTCGGCGACCGGCACAGCGAGGCCACCGGGCTCGCCCACCTCGCCGCCATCCAGCTCGACCTCGACCGTGCCGACGACGCGCTGGAGACCGGCCGGCGAGCCCTCGACCTGGCCGCCGAGCTGGGCGCCGCCCGCGAGCAGGCGCACGCGCTGCACAGCATGGCCCGCGCGTCCCAACTGCTCGGCAAGCATGCCCGCGCAGTGGAGCACGTCAACGCCGAGGTCGTCATCCGCCGCGACATGGACGACCGGCGGGGGCTGCGGCAGGCCCTGGAACTGCTGCGCGACTCGCATCTCGCGCTCGGCGACCGGGCCGCGGCGGCGGACTGCGGCCGGCGCGTCCGCGCCCTCGACAACCTGCTTGAATCGGAAAGATCACTCGACATGTGACAAAGGACGTAGTCCATCGGCGCAGCGCCGCGTTCACTGGACCGTGACAGGTGATCAGGAGGGCCATGGCCCCGGCCCGGGCAGGGTTCGGTGAGGAGGCGAGATGGAGGCCACCCGGTTCTGGGACGCGCTGCCCCCGCGCGCCCGGGAGGCGCTGCTGGGGGCCGGCGCCCCCGTGGTGATCAGGCCGGGCGCGTTCCTGATGCGCGAGCACACCCGCGCGTCCCAGGTCTTCGTGCTGCGGTCGGGCGCGGTGAAGATCTGGGTGGACCGGGACGGGGAGGTCGCCATCCTGGACGTCCTCGGGCCGGGCGACCTGGTCGGCGAGGTGGAGGCGGCGGACGGCGGCAGCCGGCACGCCAACGTCGAGGCGCTGACCCGGGTGGAGGCGCTCGTGCTGCCCGCCGCCCGGTTCCGCGGCGTCCTGGACGCCCATCCGGGGACGGTCTGGGCGGTCGCCGCCGTCCTCGCCGAGCGGCTGCGCGACGCCAACGAGCTGCGCGTCGCCCACTTCCCCGACGACCCCGAACGCCGCCTCGCCGGCCGCCTCCTGCGCCTGTCGGCCCGGTTCGGTACCCCGGTCAAGGAGGAGCGGCCGGACGGGGCGACGGAGGAGGGCCTCCACGTCCAGGTCCCGATCTCCCAGCAGGACCTCGGACGCTGGGCCGGGATGGGGCGCCGGAAGGTCGCGCAGATCCTCGCCGCCGAGCCGCTCCGCGACGGCCTGACCGTCGCGCGCAACGCGATCGTCGTCCGCTCCGCCGAGGCCCTGCGGCGTCTGGCGGGACGCGACTGACCGGCTCTTTCCGGGACGGAACGGCTACGGCTGGAAACCCGCCGGTGCGTGCGGCCAGGGCGGCGGTACGGGCAGCGGGCCGTCCGGGCGGACGCTCACGCCGGAGCCGTCCGTGCGGCCGCTCAGCCAGCCGAGCAGCGCCCGCCCGGACCCGGACGCCTCCGGCCCGCCGGGTGCCCGGCCGAGGTCGGCGGACTCCCCGGAGTCGGTCGCGGTGATCCGGTATCCGGCCAGCTCACCGAGCTGCTTCGCCGGGAGCGCCGCCATGTCCGCCAGCGTCGCCGCCGCCGACCACCGGACGTAGGATTCGGGCCAGTCGGCGGCCCCGTATCCGGCGGCGAGGTCGACATGGTGGGCCTCGACCTCGTTCCAGCGGCGGAACACCGTGTACCAGGCCGGATGCCGCCACCCCGTCAGCGCCTCGACCGGTGTGTTCCAGGCGTCCTCGGGCAGCGTCCGTGCCTGCTCGGCGAACCGCGCCGCCGTGGCGCGCACGTCGGCGATCAGCTCGGCACCGCTGCGTCCGGCGCCCGCGTCGAGGTCGGCGTTGCGCTTCTCCAGGCTCGGGTACTGCGGAATCTCCACGCCGGTCCGTGCCCATTCGAGCAGATTCCACAGGGAGTCGGCGTTACGGGCGATATGGGTGGCGACATGCCCGCGGCTCCACCCGGGCAGCGCCGACGGGCCGCGCAGGTCATGCTCGGTGAGCCCGCCCAGCGTCCCGACGACCCGCTCCGTGCCCGCGTCCAGCTCATCGATCACGTCGCGCCAGTCCATGACCCCTCCTTACCGGAAAAGAGCCTCCATCCTGTCGCACCCCGCCGGGCCGGTGCCACAGAATGGTGATCATGGACCTTCCGATCTGCGTGACCTGCGGCGTCCAGTACGCCGGGCCCCGCCCCGACTGCCCGATCTGCGAGGACGAGCGTCAGTACGTCGGCTGGGACGGCCAGAAATGGACGACGCTGGAGGAGCTGCGCGCCGATCACCGGGGCCGCGTCGCCGGGGAGGGGCCGGACGTCATCGGGATCGGCACCGAGCCGTCCATCGCCATCGGCCAGCGCGCCCTGCTGCTGCGCACCCCGTCCGGCAACGTCCTGTGGGACATGATCACGCACCTCGACGACGACCTGATCCGCCAGGTGAACGAGCTGGGCGGCATCTCGGCGATCGCGATCAGCCACCCGCACTACTACGGCACGATGATCGAGTGGGCGCACGCGTTCGACGCGCCCGTCCACATCCACGAGGCCGACCGCCGCTGGGTGGCCCGCCCGGACGACGCGGTCGTCTTCTGGGAGGGCGACACCCACGAACTCGCGGACGGCCTCACGCTGATCAACGCGGGCGTCCACTTCGACGGCGGCCAGGTCCTGCACTGGCGCGATGCCCGCGCCCTGTTCTCCGGCGACATCCTCCAGGTCGTCAACGACCGGGACTGGGTGAGTTTCATGTACTCGTACCCGAACTACATCCCGGAACGTCCCCGGACGGTGCGCCGCGCGCTGCGCCTGCTGGAGCCCTACGAGTTCGACCGCGTCTACGGCGCCTGGTGGAAGAAGATCGTCTACACCGACGGCAAGAACGCCGTGCGCCGCTCCGCCGACCGCTACCTCTCCCACGCCCTGGACGACGAGTAGCTCACGCCGGCGGCCTCGGCGCGTGGAAGCGCTCGCATGGCGAGCGTGACGCTGCGTCCGGACCTTGTCGCGAGAAGTCATAGGCGCAGCGCAGCGGGCCGGGCCGGAGCGGATCGGGGGTTCCGGTGGCAAGGGGTGTTCGAACACGTGTACGGTGCGAGTGTGCCGTCCCGGGGCGTCCCGGCGGCGTCCGTGAAATGCGGCGGCGTCCGTCGCCGTTAAGCAGCCGGGGGAATGTCGTACCCCGTGGCTAGCCTTGAGGCGGACCCGTCTCTCCAGATCGCCGCGCCCCAGAAGAGGAACCGGAAGAACGCCGTGCATGACCGACTCATCGTGCGTGGAGCACGCGAGCACAACCTGAAGGACGTCTCGCTCGACCTCCCCCGGGACTCCATGATCGTGTTCACCGGCCTGTCGGGTTCCGGCAAGTCCAGCCTGGCGTTCGACACGATCTTCGCGGAGGGCCAGCGCCGGTACGTGGAGTCGCTGTCGGCGTACGCCCGGCAGTTCCTCGGGCAGATGGACAAGCCCGACGTCGACTTCATCGAGGGGCTGTCCCCGGCGGTGTCGATCGACCAGAAGTCGACCAGCAAGAACCCGCGCTCCACGGTCGGGACGATCACCGAGGTCTACGACTACCTGCGTCTTCTGTACGCGCGGATCGGGCGCCCGCACTGCCCCGAGTGCGGCCGCCCGATCAGCAGGCAGGCGCCGCAGCAGATCGTCGACCGGGTGCTGGAGCTGGAGCCCGGCACCCGGTTCCAGGTGCTGGCGCCGGTGATCCGCGGACGCAAGGGCGAGTACCTGGAGCTGTTCCGCGAGCTGCAGGCCAAGGGCTACTCGCGGGCCCTGGTGGACGGGCAGATGATCCGCCTGGACGAGCCGCCCAAGCTGAAGAAGCAGGAGAAGCACGACATCTCCGTCGTGGTCGACCGGCTCTCGGTGAAGGACTCGGCGCGCCAGCGGCTCGCCGACTCGGTGGAGACGGCACTGGGCCTCGCGGGCGGCACGATCGTCCTCGACTTCGTCGACCTGCCCGAAGACGACGAGCACCGCACCCGGATGTACTCCGAGCACCTCTACTGCCCCTACGACGACCTGTCGTTCGAGGAGCTGGAGCCGCGCTCGTTCTCGTTCAACTCGCCCTACGGCGCCTGTCCCGACTGCACGGGCCTCGGGACGCGCATGGAGGTCGACCCGGAACTCGTCGTCCCCGACCCGGAGCTGACCCTCGGCGAGGGCGCGATCCAGCCGTGGTCGAACGGGCACGTGAGCGACTACTTCCTGCGCCTGCTGTCCGCCCTGGGCGACGCCATGGGATTCGACCTGAACACCCCGTGGCACAAGCTGCCCGCCAAGGCGCGCAAGGCCGTCCTGGACGGGCACGAGACCCAGGTCCACGTCCGCTACAAGAACCGCTACGGCCGGACGAGGTCCTACTACACGGCCTACGAGGGCGTGATCCCCTACATCCAGCGGCGGCACGCCGAGTCCGAGAGCGACTCCAGCCGGGAGCGGTTCGAGGGCTACATGCGGGAGATCCCCTGCCCGACGTGCGAGGGCGCCCGGCTCAAGCCGGTCGTGCTGGCCGTCACCATGGGCGGGAAGTCGATCGCCGAGGTCGCCGCGCTGCCGATCGGCGAGGCCGCGAAGTTCCTGCTGGCGCTGGAGCTGAACGACCGCGAGACGCACATCGCCGAGCGCGTCCTCAAGGAGATCAACGCGCGCCTCGGCTTCCTGCTGGACGTCGGCCTCGACTACCTCACCCTCGACCGGGCGTCCGCCACGCTCGCCGGCGGGGAGGCGCAGCGCATCCGGCTGGCGACGCAGATCGGCTCCGGCCTGGTCGGCGTCCTCTACGTGCTTGACGAGCCGTCGATCGGCCTGCACCAGCGCGACAACCACCGGCTGCTGGAGACGCTGCTCCGGCTCCGCGACATGGGCAACACGCTGATCGTCGTCGAGCACGACGAGGACACCATCGCCGCCGCCGACTGGATCGTCGACATCGGCCCCCGCGCGGGCGAGCACGGCGGCGAGATCGTCGTGTCCGGCACCGTCGAGGACCTGAAGAAGTCGGACCGTTCGCTGACCGGCGCCTACCTGGACGGACGCCGCGAGATCGCCGTCCCGCAGATCCGCCGTCCCCGTACCAGGGGCCGCGAGGTCACCGTCAAGGGCGCCCAGCAGAACAACCTCCGCGGCGTGGACGTGACCTTCCCGCTCGGCGTCCTCACCGCCGTGACCGGTGTGTCCGGCTCGGGCAAGTCGACGCTGGTCAACGACATCCTCTACAACTCCCTCGCCAAGAAGCTGAACGGGGCGAAGACCGTCCCCGGCAAGCACCGGCGCGTCAACGGCGTCGACCAGCTCGACAAGGTCGTCCACGTCGACCAGTCGCCCATCGGCCGCACCCCGCGCTCCAACCCGGCGACCTACACCGGCGTCTTCGACCACATCCGCAAGCTGTTCGCGCAGACCACCGAGGCGAAGGTGCGCGGCTACCAGCCGGGCAGGTTCTCCTTCAACGTCAAGGGCGGCCGCTGCGAGAACTGCTCCGGCGACGGCACCATCAAGATCGAGATGAACTTCCTGCCGGACGTCTACGTCCCGTGCGAGGTCTGCCACGGCGCCCGCTACAACCGGGAGACCCTGGAGGTCCACTACAAGGGCAAGACGATCTCCGAGGTGCTCGACATGCCGATCGAGCAGGCCACCGAGTTCTTCGAGCCGATCACGGCGATCCACCGGCACCTGAAGACGCTCAACGACGTCGGCCTCGGCTACGTCCGCCTCGGCCAGCCCGCCCCGACCCTGTCCGGCGGCGAGGCCCAGCGCGTCAAGCTGGCGTCCGAACTGCAGAAGCGTTCCACCGGCCGCACCATCTACGTCCTGGACGAGCCGACCACCGGCCTCCACTTCGAGGACATCCGCAAGCTCCTCGGCGTCCTCAACGGCCTGGTCGACAAGGGCAACACGGTCATCGTCATCGAGCACAACCTGGACGTCGTCAAGACCGCCGACTGGATCATCGACATGGGCCCCGAGGGCGGCTCCCGGGGCGGCACCGTCGTCGCCACCGGTACCCCCGAGGACGTCGCCAAGGTCGAGGCCAGCCACACCGGCCACTTCCTCAAGAAGATGCTGGGCTAGCGGGCGTCCGCGCTCCGTTCGCTCCCCGCGCCCGCCCGTGCGCGCCGGCCGGCGTCCGGTCCGGGAGGAAGCACCGTGAGGGGGCGGTGCGGGGGACGCGGGGGCGTCCACCAAGATGGACCCATGGAAGAGAACGTGATGCCCCGGGCGGCCGGGGACGGGGGGATCGTCGGGCGGCGTGCGGTGCTGTGCGGTGCGGCCGGGGCCGTCGGTGCCACCGTGATCGCCGGGTGCGGCGGGAGCGGGAGCGGGGTGAAGTCCGTCGAGGACCTGAGGGGCAAGGAGATCGCGAAGGCCGCGGACGTCCCCGTCGGCGGCGGCAAGATCTACGGGACCGAGAAGGTGGTCGTGACGCAGCCGGCGCAGGGCGCCTTCAAGGCGTTCACGGCGGTGTGCCCGCACCAGGGCTGCACGGTGGGCAGTGTCGCGAACGGGCTGATCAGGTGCCCGTGCCACGGCAGCGAGTTCAAGATCGCGGACGGGGCGGTGACGAAGGGGCCGGCGACCAAGCCGCTGCTGGAGTACCCGGTGCAGGTGAAGAACGGCGGCATCGTCGTCACCTGATCGGCGCGGAAGGCCGGGGCGGCCGGGTCATGCCCGCCTGAGCGGCGCCGGCCCCGCCGCGCCGCCGGTCTCCGGGGCGTTCACGCCGGACGAGGCGCCGCCCTTCGTCTGCGTCCCGAGATCCGTGGCCGGGGCCGTGTCCGCCGCGGAAGGGGACGTGCCGCCGGCGTCCGGCTCGGGGCCGACCCGGAACCGGGGGAGCGCCTCGGGGTGGTGGTCGCGGATGTAGGAGACGAGGTGCTCGCGCACGTCGCAGCGCAGATCCCAGGTGCTCGCCGAGTCGGCGGCGCTCATCAGCGCACGCAGCTTGACCAGCCCGTTCGGCAGGATCTCCACCACCTGCAGGATCCACTCGCGGCGGTCCCACAGCGGGTTGTCCCGCAGCGCCGAGTGCAGTTCGGCGCGCAGTTCCTCGATGGGCACCGTCCAGTCGACGTGCAGTTCCACCGAGCCGAGCAGCCGGCTCGAGTGCCGGGTCCAGTTCTCGAACGGCTGCTCGGTGAAGTGCGACACCGGGAAGATCATCCGCCGGTCGTCCCAGAGCCGCAGCACCACGTACGACAGCGTCAGCTCCTCGACCCGTCCCCAGTAGTCCTGCGTGACGACGATGTCGTCCAGCCGCAGGGCGTCGCTGAACGCCAGTTGCAGCCCGGCGAGCAGGTTGCCGAGCGTGGGACGGGCCGCGATGCCGACGACCAGCCCGGCGACGCCCGCCGACGCCAGCACCCCGGCGCCGACCGCCCGCACGCCCGGGAAGGTGAACAGCGCGGCGCCCACCGCCAGGACCACGATCAGCACGGCCGCGATCCGGCGCAGCAGCAGCATCTGGGTGCGGGCGCGCCTGGCCCGCCGGTTGCGCTCGCCCTCGATGCGCATCAGCCGGGCCAGCGGCGGGTCGCTCAGCGCGTAGCCGATCCGCAGCACCAGCCAGGTGGTGGCGCCGATGGCCGCGATCCGCAGCGCGTGCCGGACGACGCCGTCCGGCTGGCCGTGCAGCAGCTGGTACGGCATGGCGGTGCTGGCGCTGACCACCGCCGCGAACACGAACGCGGGTGCGGCGCAGCGGCGGGCGGCCCGCCCGGCCCCCGGCCAGCGGTGCGACAGCCGGCCGGCGAGCAGGCGCCGGCCGGCCTCCACGACGATCACGGACGTGGCGACGACGGACGCCAGGACGATCCATGCCCAGAGCGCGGACATGTGCGCAACGACCTCCTCCGGCTGCCTCGGTATACCTCTGTCCGACCCTCCCTTTCCGATCGCTTTGCAGTCATCCGGCCGGAAAAGGGAGATCTCCGTCACCCCGCGGGAAGATCGCGGCGGGAGACGGGGCGCGCGGGCGCCCGGCGTGTCGGTACCGCCCGTTAGGCTTCTGAACGTGGCAGATCCGGCGACCTACCGACCCGCACCGGGCTCGATCCCGGAGTCCCCCGGGGTGTACCGCTTCCGCGACGAACACGGCCGGGTCATCTACGTGGGCAAGGCGAAGAACCTGCGCTCGCGGCTGAACTCCTACTTCGCCGACTTCTCCGCCCTGCATCCGCGCACGCAGACGATGGTGCAGACCGCCGCCCGCGTCGACTGGACGGTCGTCGGCACCGAGGTCGAAGCCCTCCAGCTGGAGTACTCCTGGATCAAGGAGTTCGACCCCCGGTTCAACGTCCGCTACCGCGACGACAAGTCGTATCCGTATCTCGCCGTCACCCTGAACGAGGAGTTCCCGAGGGTGATGGTGATGCGGGGCGCCAAGAAGAAGGGCGTCCGCTACTTCGGGCCGTACTCCCACGCGTGGGCGATCCGGGAGACGGTCGACCAGCTGCTGCGCGTGTTCCCCGTCCGGACGTGCAGCGCCGGCGTGTTCAAGCGGCAGCACCAGCTCGGCCGCCCCTGCCTGCTCGGCTACATCGGCAAGTGCTCGGCGCCCTGTGTCGGCCGCGTCTCCCCGGCCGGGCACCGCCTGCTCGCCGAGGACTTCTGCGATTTCATGGCAGGGGAGACCGGCCGGTTCATCAAGCGTCTCGAACGCGACATGCGCGAGGCCGCCGCGGCCCAGGAGTACGAGCGCGCCGCCCGGCTCCGCGACGACATCCGCGCCCTGGAACGCGCGCTGGAGAAGCAGGCGGTCGTCCTCGCCGACACCACCGACTGCGACATGGTCGCCTTCGCCGAGGACGAACTGGAGGCGGCCGTCCAGGTGTTCTACGTGCGGGGCGGCCGCATCCGCGGGCAGCGCGGCTGGGTCGTCGACAAGGTCGAGGACGTCACGACGGCCGACCTGGTCGAGCACTTCCTCACCCAGATCTACGGCGAGAGCGAGGCGGTGCCGCGCGAGGTCCTGGTCCCCGCGCTGCCGCCCGAGGAGCACGCGATGACCGAGCTGCTGGCGGAGCGGCGCGGCGGGCCCGTCCGGCTGCGCGTCCCGCAGCGCGGCGACAAGAAGGCCCTGCTGGACACGGTCGCGCGCAACGCCCAGGAGGCGCTCAAGCAGCACAAGACGCGCCGCGCGTCCGACCTGACCACCCGGAGCCGGGCGCTCCAGGAGATCCAGGACGCCCTGGAGCTGGACGAGGCGCCGCTGCGCATCGAGTGCTACGACGTCTCCAACCTGCAGGGGACGAACGTGGTCGCGTCCATGGTCGTGTTCGAGGACGGGCTGGCCCGCAAGAGCGAGTACCGCAGGTTCACGATCAAGGCGGTCGAGGGGCAGGACGACGTCCGCTCCATCCACGAGGTGATCACCCGGAGGTTCCGCCGCTACCTCGCCGAGAGCGAGAAGACGGGGGAGCTCGGCCACCTCGGCGACCCCGCCGAGGCGGTCGCAGCCGGGGCGGCCGCGGGGGACGCCGGAGGGGAGGAGGGCGCGCATCAGCCGATCGACCCGGAGACCGGCAAACCGCGCAAGTTCGCCTACCCGCCCAACCTGGTGCTCGTCGACGGCGGCCCGCCGCAGGTCGCCGCCGCCCAGCGCGCCCTCGACGAGCTGGGCGTGGACGACATCGCGGTCTGCGGCATCGCCAAGCGGCTGGAGGAGCTGTGGCTCCCCGGCGAGGACGACCCGGTCATCCTGCCGCGCAACAGCGAGGGCATGTTCCTCGTCCAGCGGGTACGCGACGAGGCGCATCGTTTCGCCATCACCTTCCACCGGCAGCGGCGGTCCAAGTCCATGACGGTCAGCGAACTCGATAACGTTCCGGGTCTGGGCCCGGCGCGGCGCGCGGCGCTGCTGAAACACTTCGGCTCGCTGAAACGGCTGAAGGACGCGACGCCCGAGCAGGTCGCCGAGGTCCCGGGGATAGGCAGGCGCAGCGCCGAGGGGATCGTCGCGGCACTGCACGGCGCGGCCGCTCCGGCGGGCGACGGCGCGGGCGACGGGGAGCACAGGGGGAGACGGGCATGACCAGCGAGACCAAGATCCCGGACATCGTGATCGTCACCGGTATGTCGGGGGCGGGCCGCAGCACCGCGGCCAAGTCCCTGGAGGACCTCGACTGGTTCGTGGTCGACAACCTGCCGCCCGGGCTGCTCGCCACGATGGCCGACCTCGGCGGCCGGGTGAAGAACGCGGTGCCCCGCATCGCCGTCGTCGTGGACGTCCGCAGCCGCGCGTTCACCGAGGACCTGCACTCCTCGATCGCCGAGCTGGAGGCGCGCGGCGTTCACCCGCGGGTGGTGTTCCTGGAGGCGAGCGACGCCGACCTGGTGCGCCGGTTCGAAAGCGTCCGGCGCCCGCACCCGCTGCAGGGCGACGGACGCCTCGTGGACGGCATCGCCCGCGAACGCGAACTCGTCCGTGAGGTCCGCGCCGAGGCCGACCTGGTGATCGACACCAGCGGCCTCAACGTGCACGAGCTGCGCAACAAGATCATCGGCTTCTTCGGCAACGACACCGGGGAGTCCAGCCTGCGCGCGACCGTCGTGTCGTTCGGCTACAAGTACGGCCTGCCGGTGGACGCCGACCTCGTCGTCGACTGCCGGTTCCTGCCGAACCCGCACTGGGTGCCGGAGCTGCGGCCGAAGACGGGCCGCGACACCGCCGTCCGCGACTACGTCCTCGGGCAGCGCGGCGCGAAGGAGTTCCTGGACGCCTACGCCGAGGTCCTGCGCCTCCTCGCCGACGGCTACGAGCGCGAGGGCAAGCACTACGTGACGCTCGCCGTGGGATGCACCGGCGGAAAACACCGTAGTGTTGCCATGGCGGAGCAGATCGCCGCCCGGCTGCGGGACGAGGGCATCGAGGTGCAGGTCGCCCACCGTGACCTCGGCCGCGAGTGACAGCCCGTGCCGGGGTCCGGCGCGGACCCCGGACGAGGAGAGAAACGGCACGGTGAAGCCCCCTGGCCCGAAGGCCGGTCCGAAGGTCGTCGCGCTCGGCGGGGGCCACGGCCTGTACGCCTCGCTGTCGGCGCTGCGCCGCGTCACCGACCGGCTGACCGCCGTCGTCACCGTCGCCGACGACGGCGGCTCCAGCGGGCGGCTCCGCCGCGAGCTCGGCGTGCTGCCGCCCGGCGACCTGCGGATGGCGCTCGCCGCCCTCTGCGGCGACGACGAATGGGGGCAGACCTGGCGGGACGTCGTCCAGCACCGGTTCCGCAGCGAGGGCGACCTGAAGGACCACGCCGTCGGCAATCTGCTGATCGTCGCGCTGTGGGAGCTGCTCGGCGGTGCGGGCCCGGCCGGCGCCACCGTCGCGGGTCTCGACTGGGTCGGCCGGCTGCTCGGCGCGCACGGCCGGGTGCTGCCGATGGCGGCCGTCCCGATGGACATCGTCGCCGAGGTGCGCGGCGCCGACCCGTCCCGTCCCGACCGGATCACGCATGTCAAAGGGCAGGTGGCGTGCGCGAAGACGCCCGGCAGCGTGCTCGGGGTGTCGCTCGTGCCGGCCGACCCGCCGGCGTGCCCGGAGACGCTCGCCGCCGTCGAGGCCGCCGACTGGGTCGTGTTCGGCCCCGGCTCCTGGTTCACCAGCGTCCTGCCGCACCTGAAGGTGCCCGCGCTGGCCCGCGCCCTCACCACCTGCCGCGCCCGCCGCATCGTCGCGCTGAACCTGGCGCCGCAGCCCGGCGAGACCGACGACTTCTCGCCGCAGACCCACCTGGAGGTCCTGCAGGCGCACGCCCCGGATCTGCGCGTCGACGTGGTCCTCGCCGACCGCGGCGTGGTGGACGATCCGGCGGCGCTCGACAAGGCCGTCCAGGCCCTCGGCGGACGGCTCGTCCTCGCCGACGTCGCCGCCGATGACGGCTCGCCGCGCCATGAACCCGCCCGGCTGGCCCAAGCCTTCGTACAGATATTCACCGAGTGACGACCCGCGGGGCCGGGATCGGCCACACTGCTGGAAGTCCGATAGGGGGAGGGTTCACCAGATGGCGATGACCGGGGTGGTCAAGGACGAGCTGAGCAGGCTCACGGTCATGAAGCCGTGCTGCCGCAAGGCCGAGGTCTCGACGCTGCTGCGTTTCGCGGGCGGCCTGCACCTGGTCAGCGGACGCATCGTGATCGAGGCCGAGATCGACACCGGCGTGGCGGCACGGCGCCTGATCAAGGACATCGCGGAGGTGTTCGGGCACACCTCCGAGGTCGTCGTGCTCGCGCCGAGCGGCCTGCGCAAGGGCAACCGCTACGTCGTCCGCGTCTTCCGGGACGGCGAGTCCCTCGCCCGGCAGACCGGTCTCATCGACAACAACGGCCGGCCCGTCCGCGGCCTGCCCCGGCACGTCGTCGCGGGCGCGGCCTGCGACGCCGAGTCGGCCTGGCGCGGCGCGTTCCTCGCGCACGGCTCCCTCACCGAACCGGGGCGCTCCATGTCGCTGGAGGTGACCTGCCCGGGCCCGGAGGCGGCGCTCGCCCTCGTCGGCGCCGCCCGCCGCCTCAAGATCCACGCCAAGGCCCGGGAGGTGCGCGGCATCGACCGCGTCGTCGTCCGCGACGGCGACGCCATCAGCGCCCTGCTCACCCGGCTCGGCGCCCATGACAGCGTCCTCGCCTGGGAGGAGCGCCGGATGCGCCGCGAGGTCCGCGCGACCGCCAACCGGCTCGCCAACTTCGACGACGCCAACCTGCGCCGCTCCGCCCGCGCCGCCGTCGCCGCCGGCGCCCGCGTCGCCCGCGCCCTGGAGATCCTCGGTGACGAGGCCCCCGAGCACCTCGTCAAGGCCGGCCGTCTCCGCCTGGAGCACAAGCAGGCGTCCCTGGAGGAACTCGGCCAGCTCGCCGAACCGCCGCTCACCAAGGACGCCATCGCCGGCCGTATCCGCCGCCTGCTCGCCATGGCCGACAAACGCGCGAGCGACCAGGGCATCCCCGGCACCGAAGCCAACCTGACCGCGGACATGCTCGCGCAGTGACCCGCCGCGCGCTCAGCCGAGGCGGCGGAGCGTACCGTCGGCGGCGGCCTCCACCACGAGCCGGCGGCCGGCGAACGCGGTGTCGACGCGGACCCCGCCGTCCCGCCGGATCGTGATCAGCGGCTGCGGCGGGGCGGCGTCCCGGACGGGAGCGATCAGTGTCAGGATCCGGGTCCGCCGGCCCCGCGCCGGCAGGGACACCACCGGCGCGGCGACCCTGGTGCGGTGGGACGGGGCGATCCAGCCCTGCCGCGGGGTGCGGCTCCCGCGGACGACCCGGGCCGGTTCGGACGCTGTGCCTGGCAGCGGGATCCGCAGGAAGCGGACGCGGACGTCGCCGGCGGTGGCCACGGCGCCGGCCCCGTCCGCCGCGGCGGAGAAGTCCGCCGGCAGATGCCAGAGCTGGTCCACGGTGCGCGTTCGGCGGGACCGCGCCTCGTCCAGCACGACGAGCGCGTCGGGGCCGGCCGCGGCCAGCACCGACCGGGTCCGCCTCGTTCCGGTGAAGGCGGTGTCGGAGAAGCGGAAGGTGTCGGCGCCGCGCCGGAACCGGTGGCCGGTCAACGCCGTGGCGGCGCCCGCCCGGAAGGGCGCGTCCCGGACGACGAGGGTGTTGTGCGCCTCGGGGGACTGCAGCCACGCCCGCCACGCGGGATCGTTGTAGCCGATGTGCCCGCTCGGCACGAGGAGGCTGCGGCCGAGGGCGTAGAAGGTGAGCGCCATGTGGTCGCTCTGGCCGTGCACGTACCGGCCGGGCCCGAACCGGGCCGTGTACGCCATCTCCTGCGTGTAGGGACGGTCGCCCGTGCCCCAGCCGGACCGGCCCATCACATAGCCGGCGTCGTAGATCTTCACCCGCTCCCCGGGCGGCGTCCCCTCCCTGCCCAGCGTGGCCGCGTACCTGAGCGGCCCGCTGCCGAGGCGGCCGATGGCGGACGCCTTCGCCGCATGCGATTCGCCGATCTGGAGCAGGTCCCCGCCCGGGGTGACCTGGAACGCGATGAACTCGTCCATCAGCCGGTGCCTGCGGACGAGTTCGGCGGGGACCGGCCGGCGGCAGTTGCGCATGACCTTCATCACCAGCCCCCACCGGGACCGGTTGTAGACGCTGTAGCCGGTGGACTGCTCGGTGCTCGCGCCCTGCGCGTCGATCGCGGGCGGGGCTCCGCCCGGCGGGTGGAACACCGCGTCCAGGAGCCGCCGCCGGCCGAGGTCGGCGAGGTCGGTGCGGCCGGTCGCGCAGCCCGCCGACATGAGCGTCATCGACTCGTCGGTGCCGTGGTTCCACGGGCCCGCGTAGTTCTCGGGGCGGGCCAGCCATTCCGCGTGCCGGGCGATCGCCTCGTCCAGCCAGGGCGCGGCCAGGTGCCGGCGCAGGCATACCAGCGTGATCAGGCGGAACTTGACGCTCTCGGCGATGGCGTCCTGCCGGCCCTTTCCGAAACGGCCGGGGCCCCGGTTGTCGGCCAGCCAGTCCTGCGCGATCCCCGTCGCCGTGGCGAGCGCCGCGCGGTCCCCGGTCCGCTCGTACTCCCTGACGGAGCCGCCGAGCCATTCGAGGGAGTGGAACCACAGCTGCCAGCTCCGGTCGTGGTAGGGGTTCAGGTTCCAGTCGACGTCGGTGCCGCGTGCGACCCGCACCGGTGCGCCGTCGGGTGTTCTGAACCGGCCCGCGCGGACCTGCGCGGCCGGGTTCAGGCCGTCCAGCCCGTTGTAGCCGAGGCAGGTCCCCTGCGGCGTCCGGGGCGTCGCGGCGGCGGCCACCACCCCGGTCTTCGATGGCTCCCCGGGGTGCGCGGGACCGCTGCACGCCGCCAGCATCAGCAGCAGGACCCATCCGGCATGGCGTCCATCCCCTGCTCGAACTCTCATATGACGGAGAGTGACCGTTCACCTCACGACGGTCATCACCCTGAGTGACAGTAGAGTGAACGGTCGGTGACATCGCCGGGCGCCGAACGCACCCCGGAATCCCCCGCCGGGGGACGGCGGTCTCACTCCCGGATTCCCGCACGGCCGGTGTCGGGCTACCCGGGTGTCATTGGATAGGGTCGAGAGTGGGGGAAACCCCGGATCCACCATGGTTAACAGTCCGGGTCCACTCCGGGCGATACGACGTGAGGGAGAGTCGTTCCGTGACCATCCGAGTAGGCATCAACGGGTTCGGCCGGATCGGCCGCAACTTCTACCGCGCTGTCAAGGCGAGCGGAGCCGACATCGAGGTCGTGGCGGTCAACGACCTGACCGACAACGCCACGCTCGCCCAGCTGCTCAAGTACGACAGCATCCTGGGCCGTTTCCCCGAGGACGTGCACGCCACCGCCGACGAGATCGTCGTGGGCGGCAAGGCCATCAAGGCGTTCGCCGAGCGCGACCCCGCCAACCTGAAGTGGGGCGAGGTCGGCGCCGACGTCGTCGTGGAGTCCACCGGTTTCTTCACCGACGCCACCAAGGCCAAGGTGCACGCCGACAACGGCGCCAAGAAGGTCATCATCTCCGCGCCGGCCAAGAACGAGGACGTCACCCTCGTCCTGGGCGTCAACGACGACCAGTACGACCCGGCCAAGCACACGGTGATCTCCAACGCGTCCTGCACCACCAACTGCCTGGCCCCGCTGGCGAAGGTGCTCCACGACAACTTCGTCATCGAGAAGGGCCTGATGACGACGGTGCACGCCTACACGCAGGACCAGAACCTGCAGGACGCGCCGCACAAGGACCTGCGCCGCGCCCGCGCCGCCGCGCTGAACGTCGTGCCGACCTCCACCGGCGCCGCCAAGGCGATCGGCCTCGTGCTGCCCGAGCTGAAGGGCAAGCTGGACGGCTACGCGCTGCGCGTCCCGGTGCCGACGGGTTCCGCCACCGACCTCACCGTCAACGTGTCCCGCGAGGTCACGGTCGAGGAGGTCAACGAGGCGTACAAGGCCGCCGCCGAGGGCGCGCTCAAGGGCTACCTCACCTACACGGCCGACCCGATCGTCTCCAGCGACATCGTCACCGACCCGGCGTCCTGCATCTTCGACTCCGGGCTGACCAAGGTCATCGGCGACCAGGTCAAGGTCGTCGGCTGGTACGACAACGAGTGGGGCTACTCCAACCGCCTCGTCGACCTCGTCAAGCTCGTCGGCTCGCAGCTCTGACGAAGACCGTCACCGCCGTGGCCGCGCGCCGTATCCCAGATGGGGCGCGCGGCCACGGCATGGCCGTGTACGGAAGGACATCGCATCCCGATGCGCACCATTGACGATCTCGACGTCGCCGGAAAGCGCGTACTCGTCCGGGCCGACCTGAACGTGCCCCTGGAGAACGGCGCGATCACCGACGACGGGCGGATCCGGGCCGGCCTGCCGACGATCGAGGCGCTGCGCGGCCGCGGCGCCAAGGTCATCGTCTGCGCCCACCTCGGCCGCCCCAAGGGCCAGGTCAAGCCCGAACTCTCGCTGGCCCCCGTCGCGCGGCGGCTCGGCGAACTGCTCGGTACGGACGTGGCGTTCGCCTCCGACGTCGTCGGCGACTCCGCCCGCGCCGCCGCCGGCGGCCTCGCGGACGGCGGCGTCGCGCTGCTGGAGAACCTGCGCTTCGAGCCGGGCGAGACCGGCAAGGACGACGCCGAGCGCGGCGCCTTCGCCGACCGGCTCGCCGCCCTCGCCGAGATCTACGTCGGGGACGGCTTCGGCGCCGTGCACCGCAGGCACGCGTCCGTCTACGACGTGCCGCAGCGGCTCCCGCACGCCGCCGGGGGGCTGATCGCCGCCGAGGTCGAGGTGCTGAAGAAGCTCACCGAGGACGTCGAACGCCCCTACGCGGTCGTGCTCGGCGGGTCCAAGGTGTCCGACAAGCTCGGCGTGATCGACAACCTGCTCGGCAAGGCCGACCGCATCCTGATCGGCGGCGGCATGGTGTTCACCTTCCTCAAGGCCCAGGGGCACGAGGTCGGCAAGAGCCTCCTGGAAGAGGATCAGCTCGACACCGTCCGCGCGTACCTGCGGCGGGCCGAGGAGACGGGCGTGGAGTTCGTCCTGCCCGTCGACATCGTCGCGGCCGCGGCGTTCGCGGCCGACGCCGACCATGCCGTGGTCGCCGCCGACGCGATCCCGGCCGACCGGCTCGGCCTCGACATCGGCCCCGAGTCCGGCAAGCTGTTCGCCTCCCGCCTCGCCGGCGCCCGGACGGTGTTCTGGAACGGCCCGATGGGCGTGTTCGAGATGGAGCCGTACTCGCACGGCACCCGTGCCGTCGCGCAGGGGCTCATCGACTCCGGCGCGTTCACCGTCGTCGGCGGCGGCGACTCCGCCGCGGCCGTCCGGCGGCTCGGCTTCGACGAGGCCGCCTTCTCCCACATCTCGACCGGCGGCGGCGCCAGCCTCGAATACCTCGAAGGCAAGACGCTGCCCGGCCTGCAGGCTCTGGAGGACTGACCAATGGCCCCCGCGACCCCTTCCCGTAAGCCGCTGATGGCCGGCAACTGGAAGATGAACAACAACCACCTTGAGGCGATCGCGCTCATCCAGAAGATGGCGTTCGCGCTCAAGGACGCCGACTACGAGGCCGTGGACGTCGCCGTGATGCCGCCGTTCACCGCGCTCCGCTCGGCGCAGACCCTCATCGAGGCCGACAAGTACCCGATCCAGTACGGCGCGCAGGACGTCTCCCCGCACGCCTCCGGCGCCTACACCGGCGAGATCTCCGCCGCGATGCTGGCCAAGCTCGGCTGCACCTACGCCATCGTCGGGCACTCCGAGCGGCGCCAGTACCACGCCGAGGACGACGCCACCGTCAACGCCAAGGCCAGGGCCGCGCTCGGCGCCGACCTCACCCCGATCCTGTGCGTGGGCGAGGGGCTGGAGGTCCGCAAGGCCGGCGAGCACGTCCCGCACGTCCTCGCGCAGATCGACGGCGGGCTGGAGAAGATCCCCGCCGACCAGGCGCGGCGCATCGTGATCGCCTACGAGCCCGTCTGGGCCATCGGCACCGGCGAGGTCGCCACCCCGCAGGACGCGCAGGAGGTCTGCGCCGCCATCCGCACGCGGCTCGCCGAACTGTACGACGGCGGGCTGGCCGACGAGGTGCGTATCCTGTACGGCGGCTCGGTCAAGGGCGGCAACATCGCCAAGCTCATGGCGCAGGACGACGTGGACGGCGCGTTGGTCGGTGGTGCCAGCCTGGACCCGGGAGAGTTCGTCAAAATCTGCCGGTACCGGGATCTCCCGGCCTGAGCAACCTGATCAATTCTGTGTGAACTGGGGGTTCTTGCCGAACCAGCGGGTCATTCGTCGTACCCTTCGTAGCTGACGGGTAAACCGCCCGGCCGGACCCTCCGTCCCGACCTACAGACAAGGCGCTGAAGAATCGTGATCATCGCAACGTCCATCGTGCTCATCATCACGAGCCTGCTGATGGTGGTCCTCGTCCTGATGCACAAGGGCAAGGGCGGCGGCCTCTCGGACATGTTCGGCGGCGGTGTCTCGTCGTCCCTCGGCGGCTCGTCCGTGGTCGAGCGCAACCTCGACCGGCTGACGATCGGCGTAGGGATTCTCTGGTTCGCCTCGATCGTCGTGCTCGGACTGCTGTTCAAGCACAAGGGCGTCGGCTGAGCCACCGTCTGAACACATGCGAGCGCCGCGCCGTCCTCGAAGGTCACGGGCGGCGGCGGAACACCGAGCGAGGAGTTATCCGTGGGTAGTGGCAACGCGATCCGGGGCAGCCGTGTCGGGGCCGGTCCGATGGGAGAGGCGGAGCGCGGCGACGCCGCCCCCCGTGTCTGGGTGACCTTCTACTGCGCCAACCGGCACGAGACCCGGCCCAGCTTCGCGACGGACGTCGCGGTTCCCGAGACGTGGGACTGCCCGCGCTGCGGGTTCCCCGCCGGTCAGGACGCGGAGAACCCGCCGGCGCCGCCGAAGACCGAGCCGTACAAGACGCACCTGGCGTACGTGAAGGAGCGGCGCAGCGACGAGGACGGCGAGGCCATTCTCGAAGAGGCCCTCGCCAAGCTCCGCCAGAAGCGCGCCGCCGTCAGGCAGGCCATGGAAGCCGCGGCCCGCTGACCGGACCGCCACGGCCCGGCTCCCTCGGGGGGCCGGGCCGCGCCGTCTTCGTTTCGCTATGATGGCGCGCACGTGACTGGCGCAGTCAAGGTGGAGACGACCACCGGGGAGCGAATCTAGTCCGCACGCCGCGCGCCTGGGTGTACGGGCCCCAGGCCGGGGCGCCCGAAAGTCCCGGCGCGAGCAGCGCGGAGGCTCATGATGCACGAACCGCCCGTTCCCCATCTGCGGAGCCAGGACCCCGAGATCGCCGGGCTGGTGGAGGCCGAGGGCCGCCGCCAGTACGAGAAGATCCGGCTGATCGCCTCGGAGAACTACGTGTCGCCGGCCGTCCTGGAGGCCACCGGGTCGGTCCTGACGAACAAGTACTCCGAGGGCTACGCGGGCAGGCGGTACTACGAGGGCCAGCAGAACGTCGACCCGATCGAGCTGCTGGCCATCCGGCGGGCGAAGGAGGTGTTCGGTGTCGAGCACGCCAACGTCCAGCCGTACTCGGGCTCGCCCGCGAACCTCGCCGTCTACATGGCGTTCCTGGAGCCCGGCGACCCCGTGATGGGCCTGTCGCTGCCGATGGGCGGGCACCTCACGCACGGCTGGTCGGTGTCGGCCACCGGCAAGTGGTTCCGTCCCGTCCGCTACGACGTGCGCGCCGACACCGGGCGCGTCGATATGGACCAGGTGCGCGACCTGGCGCTCAGGGAGCGGCCGAAGCTGATCTGGTGCGGCGGCACCGCGATCCCGCGGACGATCGACTTCCCCGCGTTCGCGGAGATCGCCCGCGAGGTCGGCGCGGTGCTCGCCGCCGACATCGCGCACATCGCCGGCCTGATCGCGGGGGGCGCGCATCCGTCCCCGGTCGGCCACGCGGATGTGATCTCCACGACCACGCACAAGACGCTGCGCGGCCCGCGCGGCGCGATGATCATGTCGACGGCGGAGCATGCGCAGGCGATCGACAAGGCCGTCTTCCCCGGCCTGCAGGGCGGTCCGCACGACCACACGACCGCCGCGATCGCCGTCGCGCTGCGGGAGGCCGCCCAGCCGGACTTCTCCCGGTACGCCCGGCAGGTCGTCGCGAACGCGCAGGTCCTGGCCGCCGCGCTGATCGACCGCGGCTACGACCTGATCTCCGGCGGCACCGACAACCATCTCCTGCTCATCGATCTGACGAACAAGGGCGTCGCGGGCAAGCCCGCCGCGCAGGCCCTCGACCGCGCGGGGATCGAGCTGAACTACAACGCCGTCCCGTTCGATCCGCGCAAGCCGTTCGACCCGTCCGGGCTGCGGATCGGTACCGCCGCGATCACCACCCGCGGGCTCGGCGAGGAGCAGATGCCGCAGCTCGCGGAGTGGATCGACGAGGTCGTGCAGGCCGTCGCCAAGCGGGACGAGACGGTCGCCGCGCGGGTCGCCGGGCAGGTCCGGGAACTGCTCGCCGCCTACCCGATGCCCGGCTGGACGCCCACGCCCTAGGCGCGGCGCAGAATCGTGATCATGCGCCAGGCTTCGGGGGCGGTGAGGGCCACGGCGTCCTCACCGCCCCCGAAGTCGCCGTACCTCGCGGCCACGCCGAGACCGCCGGCGAGACGGATCGCGGCGTCCAGTTCGGTCGCGGTCCAGAAGCGGTAGGGGACGACGTCGCGGAGCACCCGCGTCCCGCCGCCGTCCGTGATCGTCATCGTGACATGGTCGTCGGCGATCTGCGTCACCGGGTCCAGCCGGTCGGACGGCTCGCCCCAGCGGACGCTCGCCCGGACGCCGCCGCGTTCGACCGTCCAGCCGGTGCTGACGCTCGGATCGTCGCCCAGCCGGTCCCGGGGATGCGACATCTCCACCACGTAGAGGCCGCCGGGGGACAGGTGCGCGGCGACGCGGCGCAGGTGCGCGACGAACGCGTCCAGCGTCATCAGATGGGATGTGGAGTCGAGCATCGTCACCACGAGGTCGAACCGGCGGCCCAGGTCGAACCGGGTCATGTCGTCCTGCACGACCTCGATCCGGGCACCGGCGCGGGCGGCGTAGGCGCACATCGCCGGGTTCAGGTCGAGCGCCGTCGCGGCCAGGCCGCGGCGCGCGAACTCGCGGGCGTGCTCGGCGGGCCCGGCGGCCAGCTCCAGCACCGACGCGGGCCTCGCGCCCAGCTCGGCGCACCAGCCCAGCAGGACGTCCACCTCCGCCGCCACATCCCGGAACGAGCACGCCAGCTCGTACGCCCACGGATCGTCATAGATGCCGCTCACCCGGCCATCCTGCCAGTGTGCGCGTGTTACGCGGACGCCATGTCATCCTGCGCCGGGGGTTTCACATTCCGGACCGGGGGTTGAGCCGCCCGCGCCGACCGCCTAGCGTGCGGTAAGTGATCGACCCCGTGAGCGGTGAGCATGTCAACAATCGACCGTGGCGCGGCTCGTCCCCGGCCAGGCTGCCGCTGCTGCTCCCCGGTTCGCTCAGCGACGAGCAGCGAACGGTCTATGAGGCGGTGACGGGCGGCCCCCGCGCCGATGACCCCAACCCGCCCTTCGACCTGGCCGACGACATCGGACGGCTCCACGGCCCCTTCAACGCCATGCTCTACAGCCCGTCCGTCGGCCTGCCCCTGCAGGACCTCGGCGCCGCGCTGCGGTTCCGGACGGCGTTCACCAGGCGCGAGCGGGAGATCGCCACGCTGGTCGTCGCCGCGCACGTCCGGTCCGACTACGAGTGGTACGCGCACGAGCGGATCGGCCGCCGCCACGGCCTCACCGACGAGGAGATCGACGCGGTGCGGGAGGGCCGCGCGCCCCTGCTCGGCGACGTCCGCGAACGCGTCGTGTACGAGGCGGCCCGGCAGCTCGCCGCCGAGGACGACCTCGCCGACGCCGTGTTCACCGAGGCGGTCGCGACACTCGGCCGCGCCGCCGTCGTCGAGCTGGTCACGCTCGTCGGCTACTACAAGGCGCTCGCGCTGCAGCTCCGCGTGTTCCGGGTCGGTCTCCCGGACGGCGAGGACGCGCCCGAGTGGCCCGTGGAGGCCGCGCATGACTGAGCTGCTGCGCACGGTGCGGCTCGCGCTGCGGCCGGTGTCGATGCGCGACCACCGCGCGCTGCTGACGCACTGGACGGGCCCGCTCGTCCGGCGCCACCTGTTCGACGACCAGGTGGTCACGGCCGTCCAGGTCAGCGAGATCATCGAGGCCAGCGAGCGGGACTTCGCGACCGAGGGCTACGGGCTGTGGGCCCTGCGCACCGCGCGGCGGTCCGCCGGGATCGACGCGGCCGCCCCGGGCGACCCGCTGATCGGCGTCGCCGGGCTCAGCCACCACGAGGGGCCGCTCGGCCACGGCGTGGACGTCGAGATCCTCTACAGCCTGGAGCCGGAGCACTGGGGCCAGGGCCTGGCCGCCGAGGCGTCCCGCGCGGTGCTCGACTACGCGTTCGGGGTGGTCGGCGTGCACCGGATCACCGCCGAGATCGACATGGCGAACACGGCCTCGGCGGAGATCGCCCAGCAGCTCGGCATGCGGCGGTGGCGGGACGGGCCGGCCGGACCCGACGGTGCCGCCTACTATGCCGCCGACCGCTCCCGTTGGATCGGATCCCGTCGAATCCTCGACGTTTTCCCATGAAATCCGTTGCCTCCTGTTGATTTTGCTGCGGAATACAGCAGGATGGGCGCATGAGCTCCTCGTCTGGCCGGGCGCCCCTCGCCCCCGGCTTCGCCAACGGCGGCGTGTCCTTCTGGTACCGGGCGGCCGGACGACCCGCGCCCGGCCCGCGGCTCCCCGGCCCGCGCACGGCCGACGTCTGCGTCGTCGGCGCCGGATACACCGGCCTCTGGACCGCCTACTACCTCAAGCGCGCCCGCCCCGACCTGCGGATCGTCGTGCTGGAACGCGAGTTCGCGGGGTTCGGCGCGTCCGGCCGCAACGGCGGCTGGGTGCTGGGGGAGATCGCCGGGTCCCGGGAGCGCTACGCCGCCCGGCACGGCCGTCCGGCCGCGATCGCGTTGCAGCGCGCCATGTTCGGGGCGGTGGACGAGATCGTCCGGGTCGCCGTCGCGGAGGGCATCGACGCCGACCTGGTGAAGGGCGGCGTGCTGCACGTCGCCCGCAACGCCGCCCAGCGCGCCCGGCTCGCCGCCATGGTCGACGAGGCCCGCAGTTGGGGCTGGACGGACGACGATCTCATCCCGCTGCCCGCCGCCGAACGCGACGACCGGCTCCGGGTCGAGGGCGCGACCGGGGCGGCGTGGAGCCCGCACTGCGCCCGCGTCCAGCCCGCCGCGCTCGCCCGCGGCCTCGCATCGGTGGTCAGGGGGCTCGGCGTGGAGATCTACGAGGGGACGCCGGTGATCCGCGTCAGCCCGCGGCGCGGCGGCGCGGCCTCGGCCGTCACGCCGTACGGAACCGTCACCGCCGAGTACGTGCTGCGCGCCACCGAGGGCTTCACCGCCGGCCTGCCGGGGCATCGCCGCGACTGGCTCCCGATGAACAGCTCCATGATCGTCACGACGCCGCTGCCCGCCGTGGCCTGGAAGGAGATCGGCTGGGAGCGCCGCGAACTGCTCGGCGACATGGCCCACTACTACATGTACGCGCAGCGCACCGCCGACGGCCGGATCGCGTTCGGCGGCCGGGGCCGCCCCTACCGCTACGGCTCCCGCATCGACGACGGCGGACGCACCGAACCCGCCACGATCGACGCCCTCTGGACGATGCTGACCGGGATGTTCCCGTCCGTCGCCGACGAGGTCCGCGTCGAGCACGCCTGGTCGGGCGTGCTCGGCGTGCCCCGCGACTGGTGCTCGACCGCCGTCCTCGACCACGAGACCGGGCTCGGCCACGCGGGCGGCTACACCGGGCACGGCGTCGCCGCCGCCAACCTGGCCGGCCGCACCCTCCGCGACCTCGTCCTGCGGGACGACACGCCGCTGACCGCGCTGCCGTGGGTGGGGCGCCGCGTCCGCCGCTGGGAGCCCGAGCCGCTGCGGTGGCTCGGCGTCCATGCGATGTACGCCCTCTACCGGGCCGCCGACGCCCGCGAGACGGCCTCGGCATCGGCGGGCACGTCCCCGCTGGCGCGCGTCGCCGACCGGATCACCGGCCACTGACGGCCCGTTTCGCCGCCGGCCGGGCGTCTCAGGAGATGGCGTCTCGGGAGATGGCGTCTCGGGAGATGGCGGCGGGGCCGCCGCGCCAGGCGGGGAGGGGGCGGCGGCCCACGGCCACGTCGAAGGCGGCGCGGGCCAGCAGGCGGGTGGAGTCGAGGGTGGGCAGCGGCGAGACGTCCGGGGTGATCAGCAGCGGGATCTCGGTGCACACCAGCGCGACGGCGTCGCAGCCGCGCTCGGCCAGCCGGCCGATGATCCGCACGTACTCGCGGCGCGCGTCCCCGGTGAAGACGCCGTTGACCAGCTCGGTGAAGATGATCTTGTTGACGATCTCCCGGTCGGCGGCCTCCGGGACCTCGGCGGCGATGCCGCGTGCGGCCAGCTCGCGCGGGTAGACGGGGCCGTCCATGGTGTAGCGGGTGCCGAGCACGCCGACGCGGGTCCGGCCGTCGCGGGCGGCCCGGTCCGCGACGACCCGCGCGATGTGCAGGCCGGGGAGCGGCAGGTCGTCGCCCGGACGTTCGAGCGCCATGTGCGCGGTGTTGTCGGGGCAGACGAAGAAGTCCGCGCCCGCCGCCGCCAGCCGCCGGACGCTCTCGGCCAGCGTCGCCCTGATCGAGTCGTGGTCACCGGCGTCCCATGCGGGCATGCTCCGTGCGAGCGCGATGAGGTCGAGCGTGACATCGGGATGGTCGTCGGGACCCAGCTCGCGAAAACCCTCGTGGCAGAACGTCCGGAAGCAGAGCGCGGCGCCTTCCGCGCTGTGGGCGAGGATGCCGAGATGCCTCATGTCCAATCCTCTCCGTTGTGGCGAACAATCGTTCATCGGCATGAACGCTCTGCGCCCGGCACGGCGGCGATCTTCCTGATGGAGCATGTCCAGCGCGGGCTCAGACGGTGCGGAAGTGCGTGCTCAGGCGGCCCTCGCCGGTCAGGACATGGAACGCCAGGCCCGGCGGAGCGTCATGGTCGGCGATGTCCCCATCCTGCCAGGGCAGGCGGAGAGTGGAGACGACGCCCGGCGCGACGAGCAGGGGCCGTCCCGCGAACGTCGTGGCCGCCGCCGTGTGCGCGTGCCCGCACAGGACGGCGACGACCTGCGGATGCCGTGCGATGACCGCCGCCAGCCGCTCCTCGCCGAACTGCCTGATCGCGTCCACGTACGGGATCTGCAGTTCCACCGGCGGATGGTGGAAGCAGACGAACGCGGGTTCGTCGGGGTTGGCGGCCAGTTGCCGGTCCAGCCAGCCGATCGTCGTGTCGTCCAGGAACCCGTGGTCCCCGCCGGGGACGGTGGAGTCGCACATCGCGACCACGGCGCCCTTCACCCGGTGAAGGCGGTTGATCGGGCCGTCCGCGGGCGGCTCGCCCAGCAGGACCTCGCGGAAGGGACGCCGGGCATCGTGGTTGCCGGGGCAGGTCAGCACCGGATGCCCGGACGTGAGCACCTTGCGGGCCTGCTCGTACTCGGCGGGCTCGCCGTGGTCGGCGATGTCCCCGGTGACCAGGACGGCGTCGACCGGCAGGGCGTTCAGGCGGTCCATGACCCGGGCCGCGCGTCCGGCCCTGCGGTCGCCGCCGTCGAGGTGAGTGTCGCTGAGCTGAGCGAGAACGATCATGCCGGCGAATCTAGAAGCGGACCGGACCAAGTTTAAGATCCGGTTTCATGCCGAAAGATTGGGCCGGTGTCGATCTGCATCTGGATCTCGACACGTCCGGGGGCCGCCGCGCGGGCCTCGAACGCGCCCTCCGCGCCGCCATCGGGACCGGCCGCATCGCCCCCGGCGCCCCCGTCCCGTCGACCCGCGCCCTGGCGGGCCACCTGGGCCTGTCACGCGGCACCGTCACCGCCGCCTACGACCAGCTGACCGCCGAGGGCTACCTGACGGCGATCCCCGGATCGGGCACGCGGGTCGCCGAAGCCGCCACGCGGGGCTCTCCCCGGCCGCCCGCCGCCGAGCCGGGCGAGCCCGGAGCCCCCGTGCACGACCTGCTGCCCGGACGCCCCGACCTCAGCACGTTCCCCTCGTCCGCATGGCTGCGCTCGACCCGCCGCGTGCTGGCGTCCGCGCCGCCCGGCGCGCATGCGCTCGGTGACCCGCGCGGCCGTCCCGAACTGCGCGAGGCGCTGGCCGGGTATCTCGGGCGGGCCCGGGGCGCCCACGCCGACCCGGCGCGGATCGTGATCACGTCCGGGTACGCGCAGTCGCTCGGGCTGCTCGCCACCGTCCTCGCCGGCGCCGGACCGGTCGCGATGGAGGAGCCGGGTCACCCGTTCCACCGCGCGATCGTCCGCCGTGCGGGGCTGGACATCGTCCCGTTGGCGGTGGACGACCTGGGGGCGCGGCCGGGCGGGCTCGACCGCGCCGGCATCGCCGTGCTCACCCCGGCGCACCAGTACCCGGCCGGCGCGACGCTCGCCCCGGACCGCCGCCGCGCCTTCACCACCTGGGCGCGTGACACCGGCGGAGTCCTCATCGAGGACGACTACGACGGCGAATTCCGCTTCGACCGGCAGCCCGTCGGCGCCCTGCAGGGGACGGCGCCCGACCACATCGTCTACGGCGGCACGACGTCCAAGACCCTCGGCCCGGCGCTGCGCCTCGCCTGGCTGGTGCTCCCCGCGCACCTGGTGGAGCCCTTCGCCGAGGCCAAGCGGCTCGCCGACGCCCACACGCAGTCGCTCGCCCAGCTCGTCCTCGCCGACCTCATCGACACCCACGCCTACGACCGGCACGTCCGCGCATCCCGGCTCCGCTATCGGCGCCGCCGCGACCTCCTGGTCGAGACCCTGCGCGCCCGCGTCCCGCATGTCCGCGTGCTGGGCATCGCGGCCGGCCTGCACGCCCTCGTCCTGCTCCCCCCGGACGGCCCCGGCGAGGACGAGATCATGCGGCGCGCCGCGTCCCGCGACCTCGCCCTCATGCCCCTGCGCGACCACTGGCAGGACCCCGCTGGACGTCCCCGGGGCTTCATCGTCGGCTACAGCACCCCGCTCGGCCCCACCTACCCGGCCGCCCTCGACGCCCTCTGCGCCGTCCTCGCCTGACCCGCCGCCCGCAGTGCCCCGGCCGGACGGGACGCGCTCACCGGGGCAGTCCAGCTCTTCCCACCTCGGCGGGGTGGGCCGCCGGGGCTGCCCGTCAGTCCTCGTAGGTGTGGACGAAGCGGGCCAGGAGGCGGGCGAACTCGGCGCGTTCGGCGTCCGTCCAGTCGCTCATGGCCCTGGCGAAGTGCTCCTGGCGGGTGCGGCGGGTGGCCTCGACGACGCGGCGGCCGGCGCCGGTGAGTTCGAGGTGGATGCGGCGGCCGTCCGCCTGGGACGCGACGCGGCGGACGTAACCGGACTTGACGGCCTCGGCGACGACGCGGCTGCCGCGTGAGGCGTCCACGCCGAGGCGGGCGGCGACCAGGCCGACGCTCATCTCCTCGCCGGGGTCGTCGGGCCCCTCGTCGATCACGTCCACGACGTGCAGGACCTGCACGTCCACGGGGAGGTTGTGCTCCCGGATCGCGGTCTTGCCGAGCCGCTGCCGCGCCATGCCGCGGCGCAGCCTGACCATGCTCCGCTCGACCGAGTCCAGCGCCTCCTCGCCCATGACGGCCAGTCTAGTTGGCTTGCGTAACACAACTACATGCTCTTAGCATCTATATGTCTTAAGCATATGAATGGAGTGCGCGCATGGTCGTGATGATGAGCCGGCGGCATCGGCTGGTGGTGTTCGGCGGGCTGATGCTCGCCGGGCTCATGTCCTCGCTGGACGCGACGGTCCTCGGCACCGCGCTGCCCACGATCGTCGGGGACCTCGGCGGGCTCGACCGGATCGCGTGGGTGTCGACGGCGTATGTGCTCGCGACGAGCGTCACCGTCCCCCTGTCGGGACGGCTGGGGGACCTGTTCGGGCGCCGGCCGGTCCTGCTGACCGGGCTCGCCGGGTTCCTGGCCGGGTCGGCGGCGTGCGGGGCGGCGCCGACGATGACCTGGCTGATCGTGTTCCGGGTGGTGCAGGGAGCCGCCGCCGGCTGCCTGATGAGCTCGATGTTCGCGCTGACCGGCGACCTGTTCGAGCCGCGGGAGCGCGCCAGGTACCAGGGGTACGCGGCGCTGATCTTCGCGGTGTCCAGCGTCGCGGGCCCGCTGATCGGCGGGTTCCTCACCGACCACGCCTCGTGGCGGTGGGTGTTCTACGTCAACCTGCCGCTCGGCATCGCGGCGGCGGTCACGACGGTGCTGTTCCTGCACCTGCCCAAGCCGGAGGGCAGGCCACGGATCGACTACCTCGGCACCGTCCTGCTCGGCGCGGCGATCACCTGCTTCACACTGCTCACCGCCTGGGCCGGGACGCGGCATGCGTGGGGCTCGCCGGTCGTGCTCATGCTGGCGGCGGGCGCGGCCGTGCTGTTCACCGCGTGGGTCCTCGCCGAGCGGACGGCCGCCGAGCCGATCATCCCGCCGGCGCTGTTCCGCGACCGGTCGTTCAGCGTGGCCTGCGCCGTCGCGGCCGTGGGCGGTGCCACCGGGTTCGGGCTGGCCACGTACCTGCCGATGTTCTTCCAGGTCGTCGGGGGAGTGGACGCGACCAGGTCCGGCCTGCTGCTGCTGCCGATGATGGCCGCGCTGGTGGCCGCCTCGATGGCCGCCGGACGGTACATCCACCGCACCGGCCGCTACCACCGGCTCCCGGCGGCGAGCATGGCGGTCAGCGCGGCCGGCGTCGCGCTGCTGGCGACGATGGACGAGCGCACGGGCCTGCTCACCGCCGGCGTCTACATGGCGGTGCTCGGGTTCGGGGCCGGGCTGTCGCAGCAGGTCGTCATGCTGATCGCGCAGAACGCCGCGGCACGCGGGGACCTAGGCGCGGCCAGTTCGGGGGTGTTCGCGACCCGGATGCTCGGCACCGCCGCCGGGATGGCCGTCTTCGGCGCCGTCGTGACGCACCGGTTCGCGGCGGAGGTCGGCCGGCGCGTCCCGTACGGGCGGGTCCCCCCGTTCGCCGACGCCGTCCGCCCGGAGGTCCTGGCCACCCTGCCCGGGGCCGTGCGGGACGGCGTCGCGGCGGCCTTCGCCGACGCGTTCTCCGTACTGTTCCTCGCCGCGCTGCCCCTCCTCGCGGCGGGGCTCGCGGCGGCGCTGCTGCTGCGCGACGTCCCGCTGGCGCCCCGCGGACGCTAGTCGTCGAGGGCGGCGTCGTGGACGAGCAGCGCGATCTGCACCCGGTTGTTCAGGTCCAGTTTCGTCAGCAGCCGCGACACGTACGCCTTCACGGTCGCGACGCTGAGCGACAGTTCCCCGCCGATCTCGCCGTTGGTCCGGCCCCGCCCGACGAGGGCGGCCACGGCCCGCTCGCCCTCGGTCAGCCGGTCCAGCAGCTTGCGGGCGCGCTCGCGGCGCGGGTCGGCGCCCCGCTCGGCGACGTAGGACATCATCTTGCGCAGCACCGCCGGCGACATCATCGGCTCCCCGGCCGCGACCTGCCGGATCGCCCGGACGATCTCCGGCGGCGGGGTGTGCTTCAGCAGGAAGCCGCTCGCACCCGCCCGCATCGCGCGCAGGATGTGGTCGTCGGTGTCGAACGTGGTCAAGATGATGATCTCGGGCGGCTCGCGGCGGGCGCGCAGCAGTTCGGTCGCCGCGAGCCCGTCCAGGCGGGGCATCCGGATGTCCATCAGGACGACGTCCGGCCGGTGCTGGTTGACGGCGGCGACGACCTCGGCTCCGTCGGCGACGTCCGCGACCACCGCCAGGTCGCCGGCGTTCGCCAGCATCATCGACAGGCCGGCGCGGACGAGCGCGTCGTCGTCCACGATCAGCACGCGGATGGGAGGGGAGTCCATCCGGTCACCCTACGGGCCCGTCAGGGCTTGCGCAGGCGGCGTCCGCTGACCTCCCGCGCCGCCAGCCGGAACCACGCCTCGCGGTCGCCGCGGGGCCACGGCTCGACGTTCGCCACCGTCGTCTTCTCCTCGTCCGACAGGGGATGCGCGCCGCCGCGCACCAGCACGCTCCAGCCCACCTGGCCGGTCTCGTCGAACCGGTCGACCTGGAACGCCGCCCTGACCTCGCCGCCCGGCACGGACGTCAGCAGGCTGTGGCCCAGCCGCGCGGACGCCGACGTCCGGAAGATCACCGCCTCCCCGTCGACGGCGTAGTTCACCGGGATGACCGTGGGCCCCTCCCCGTCGTCGAACGCGACGCGGCCGACACCGCCGCCGGAGATCAGGCGCAGGCACTCGGCCCGGTCGAGTTCTTCCAGGACGGGCCGGTCAGAGGAGTTCGCTGCCATGCACATCACCTTTCCCGCCCGCCCCCGCGGGCATGCGCGATCACCAGCGGCAGCCGGGCGCGCAACCGGAACCGGCCGTCGCCGGTCCGGCCGTGCTCCAGCGTCCCGCCGAGCAGCGCGACCCGTTCGGCGAGCCCGACCAGCCCCGCCCCGGAGACGGGCGGCGGCAGCGCGGGCGGGCCGGGCGGCAGCGGGTTGACGATCTCGATGTCCAGGCCGGTCCCGGCGTCCAGCCTCACCCGGACCGGCTCGCCCGGCGCGTGCTTGCGGGCGTTCGTCAGCCCCTCCTGGACGATCCGGTAGGCGTGCCGCCCGACACGCGACGGCACCAGGCCGGGGTCGGGGACGTTCTCCTCCAGGGTGATGCGGGTCCCGGCGCGCCGCGACTCGCGGACGAGGCCGGGCACGTCCGCGAGCGTCGGCTGCGGGCGCTCGGGGGCGCCGCCGGCGGAGTCGTCCCGCAGCACGCCGATGACGTCGCGCAGGTCCTCCATCGCCTCGTAGGCGCTCTGCCGGATGACTCCGGCGGCCTCGCGCTGCTCGGGCGGCGCGTCCGGGCGGAACTCCAGCGCCCCCGCGTGCACGGCCAGCAGTGAGATGCGGTGCGCGAGGACGTCGTGCATCTCCCGGGCGATCCGCTCGCGCTCCAGCAGCCGCGCCTCCTCGACCCGCAGCCGCTGCTCGGTCTCGGCGGCCCGCGCCCGCTCCTCCAGCGAGGCGATGAGCTGCCGCCGGGACCGGACCAGCATCCCCACCGTGATCAGCACCGCGTACATCAGGGCGAAGGTGACGATGCCCTGACGGAACTGGTGCCAGGGGGAGGTCATCCAGAACAGCGTGGTGATCAGCGCCAGGTTCGCGCCCGCGATCGGCAGGGTCGTCCGCCAGGGACGCAGCATCGCCAGGGAGTACATCGCGATCGCGGCCGTGCCGAGCGCCATCGTCGCGGTCCACTGCGCGAACACCATCGTCACCGCGAAGCCCACCGGATACCGGCGCCGCAACAGCAGGAGGAAGACGCAGGTGACCGTGCCGATCGCCAGATCCCGCGGAACCGCGATCGTCTCGCCGGGAGGAAGGTCCTCCTTCGTGCCCATCAGCAGCAGCACGCCGAGCGCGGCCGCGGCGGCGGTCAGGCCCGCGTCACCGAGCCGGTCGCGCCATGATCGCCGGAAGAGGTCCACGCGCCAACGGTAGCCACGCCGCCCGCCCCGGGCAGTGGCCGCAGGTCGGGGGACGACCGACTTTGGTCGGCGGCCCGGCCGCCGGAGCGGTGCCGCAGAGAGCCCGGCCCTGTTTCGCACCATTAATACAGTAGTATTAGTGAAAACGTCGTGAGGAGCGCACTGTGACCTATGTGATCGCAGAACCGTGCGTGGACGTCAAGGACCGCGCGTGCGTCGACGAGTGCCCCGTCGACTGCATCTACGAGGGGGCACGCGCCCTGTACATCCATCCGGACGAATGCGTCGACTGCGGCGCATGCGAGCCGGTGTGCCCGGTCGAGGCGATCTACTACGAGGACGACCTGCCGGACCAGTGGAAGGCCTACACCCAGGTCAACGCCGAATTCTTCGACGACCTCGGCTCGCCGGGCGGGGCCGGCAGGCTCGGCGTCCTCGACCGCGACCCGCCGCTGGTCGCGGCCCTTCCGCCGATGGGGGAGGGGTGAGCGGCATGCCGGCCGAACGTTCCCGCCGCCGCGAGGTCCTCGACGTCCTGCGCGACGCCGGCACCCCGCTCGGTGTCGCCGAGGTCGCCGACCGGCTCGACGTCCACGCCAACACCGCGCGCTTCCATCTGGACGCCCTGGTCGCCGACGGCACGGTCGAGCGGACCACCGAGCAGCCCTCCGGCCCCGGACGTCCCCGCACCGTCTACACCCCGCGCCCCGGCATGGACCGCGGCGGCACCCGCGGCTACCGGCTGCTCGCCCAGATCCTGCTCAGCCGGCTGGCGTCGGACGGGCCGGCCGCCCGCGAGAACGCCGCGCAGGCGGGCCGCGAATGGGGCCGCTACCTCGTCGACCGGCCGCCGCCGTTCCAGCGCGTGACCGGCGAGGAGGCGGCCGACCGGCTCACCGCCCTGCTGGACGACCTCGACTTCGCGCCGCGGCCCGAGGGCGACGTCATCCGGCTGCGGCACTGCCCGTTCCTGGAACTGGCCGAGGAGTACGGGCCGCTGGTCTGCGACGTCCACCTCGGCCTCATGCAGGGCGCCCTGCGGGAACTGGACGCGCCCGTCGAGGCCGACCGGCTGGAGCCCTTCGCCGAACCCGGCGCCTGCCTGGCGCACCTGCGCCGCCGCTGACCCCCGCGCACGAAAGGCGAGACGAGAGATGAACGCGACGGCGGCGGCGACGGCCGCCGCCGTGCTCACCACCGTCCCGGCCGCGGTGCCGCTCGCGCTCGGCATCGGCGTCCTCGCCGCGCTGTGACGCCGGTCAGCCGGTCTTGGTCTTGGTCTTGGCGACGGTGAGCAGGACGGCGGCGTCCTCCACCGCCTCCAGGCTGTGCCGCGAGTCCGGGATGATCAGCAGGTCGCCGGACATTCCGTCCCAGGAGTTCTCGCCGGCCACCAGCCGGACCCGCCCGTGCAGGACGAGGATCGTCGCCTCGCCCGGGTTCTCGTGCTCCGCCAGCGACGTGCCCGCCGTCAGGGCCACGAGCGTCTGGCGCAGGACGTGCTCGTGCCCGCCGTAGACGGTGTCGGCGCTGCGGCCGGCCGAGCCGGCCGCGGCCCGCTTCAGGTGGTCTCGTACCCGTGCGTCCAGCGAGAGCTTCTGCATGGCATCCAGTGTGCCAGCGATCTCCCCGCGCGCCCGGCAGGGGTCACTTGAGCGGCAGGCCCGTCACCGGCCTGCCGGTGGCGCTGCCCGCCAGCCAGCCGTCCCACGACTTCGCCCACGGCGTCGGCCCGTTGCCGAACTGCAGCTTGCGCGACGTGCCGGTCACCTCGACGATGTCGCCCCGGTTGGTGAAGTCGTAGAACCACTTGGCGTCCGACGGCGAGGCGTTCACGCAGCCGTGGCTGACGTTGTCGTTGCCCTGCGCGTCCGTCGACCACGGTGCCGAGTGGACGAACGTGCCGCTGTAGGTGAGGCGAACGTTCCACTTCGTCGGGATCCGGTACTCGCCGGGGTCGCCGGTGGTCGCCGAGTCCATGATGATGTGCGCCGCCTTCTCCTGCGCGATCATCGTTCCGCTGTAGCTGTCGTGGCCCGGCTTGCCGAGGCTGACCTTCAGCGTCCGCACGGTCCTGCCGCCGTCGGTCACCGTCGCGCGGTGCTTCTTGGCGTCGATGGTGGTGATGTGCCGCGGGCCGACGGTGAAGCTCGTGGTGCGGTCCTTCATCCCGTACATGCCATCGCCGGCCTTCAGGCCCGCCAGGTGCGCGATGACCTTCACCTTCTGCCCGGACGGCCAGTACTCGCGGGGCCGGAAGTCGACCTCCTTGTCGCTGATCCAGTACCACGCGCCCTCGACCGGCTTGGACATGCGGACTTCAAGGGCCTTCTCCACCGCGGCCTTCCCGGCCTTCGTGGTCACCGGGCGGGACAGCAGCAACTGCACCGGCATGCCGACGCCGACGGTCTCGCCGTCCAGCGGCGACATGCCGGACTCCAGCTTCTTCGCCGGTGTCAGCGTCGTGAACGTGGAGGTCGCGGTGACCTCCTTGCCGCCGCCGCTGCCTTTCGCGGTGACCGTGTACGTCGTGGACGGACGCAGCGTCCACGACGACTTCCACGACTTCCCGTCCGCCGCGAACCCGCCCTCGGCCTTCGCGTTCTTCGTACCGTAGGTGAGGGTCACGCCGGTCAGCCTGCCGTTGTCCGCGGTGACGGTGACGGGCGTGTCGGGGGCGGCCTGTTTCGTGCCGGTCGCGGGCGTGATCGTCAGCTTCACCGCGTCCCCGCCCCCGGCGCCCCCGCCCTTGCCGCCGTCACCACCGGACGAGCAGCCCGCGACGGCGATGATCACCGCCCCCGCGATCGCCGCGCTCGCCGTCCCGGTCCGGCCCTTGAGCACCTGAGATCTCCTCACGCTCGCCCGTTCGGCCCGCACTGCGGGTCAACCCTCGGTCAACAGTTGCCTGTGGTCAGGGTATGCACGGTTCAACGCGTGACATGCGTGACGAACGGCACCATTCGTGTTTTCTCCGGTGAACGGCCTGTTTCGCTCCCGGAACCGGACGGCCGTCAGGGATGTTCCCCAGCCGGCGGGAGTTCGGCGGCGGCGGCCCGGTCCAGCAGGAACAGGGTCCGCTCCCGGCCGCGGGCCCCCGCGACCGGAACCCGGGCCGGGTCCGCGGCCGGCGCCAGCCCGAGCCGGACGGCCTCCGCCTTCGACTCGCCGGACGCCAGCACCCACACCTCCCGCGCGGCGCGCAGCGACGGGAACGTCAGCGAGATCCGGGTCGGCGGCGGTTTGGGGGAGTCCCGCACCGCCACGACCGGACGCTCGTCGCGCGGCCCCGGCATGCCCGGGAACAGCGACGCCACATGCGCGTCCGGCCCCACGCCCAGCATCAGCACGTCGAACGGCGGCACCGGGCCGTCACCCGGGCCGTCACCCGAGCAGGCCGCGCGCAGTTCGGCCGCGTACCGCGCCGCCGCGGCGTCCACGTCGTCGCCGTCCGGGCCGTCCGACGCGGGCATCGGGTGCACCCGTGCCGGGTCGACCGGGACGTGGTCGAGCAGCGCCGCCCGCGCCCCGGTCTCGTTGCGCTCGGCGTCTCCGGCGGGGCGGAACCGCTCGTCGCCCCACCACACGTCCAGGCGGCCCCAGTCGATCGCGTCGCGCGCCCCGGTGGCGGCGAGCGCGGCCAGCACCGCCGTGCCGACGCCGCCGCCGGTCAGCACGACCGACGCCGAGCCGCGCGCCGCCTGGGCGTCGGCGATCCGGGTCACCAGCCGCGCGGCGGCGGCCTCGGCGAGCAGGTCCCGGTCGCGGTGGACCAGGACCGCCGGGGCGCTCACGCGTCCCCGACCGTGTCGTACGGCGCCTCCGGGGACCCCGTCCCGCCCGCGAGGTCCTTGGCGAACCGGGCGGCGGCGTCGTGGTAGACCTCGTCGGGGTCGAGCCGGCGCAGCTCCTCGGCCAGCAGCTCGGCCATCGGGCGCCGCAGCAGCGACACCTGCCGGTCGGGCTGGCCCGGCCGGCACAGCGTCGCGACCCGCCCGTCCGGACGGTGGACCATGATGTCACCGCCCGTCGTCGTCAGCCGGACGCCGGTGAGCCCCGGCCCCTCGGAGACCGCCCGCCCGATCGGCACGCCGAGCCGGATCGACAGCCACGCCGCCAGCAGCTCCGCGCTCGGGCTGTCCGGCTCGGCCGCCACCTCGCCGGACACGATCTCCTCGTGGTCCTGGTCGAGCGCGGCGGCCAGCAGCGACCGCCACGACGTCAGCCGCGTCCAGGCGAAGTCGGTGTCGCCCGGCCGGTAGCCCCGCGCGAGCTGCGCGAGGGTGCCGAGCCGGTCGGGGGCCGCGTAGGCGTCGGTCACCCGGCGCTGCGCCAGCGCGCCCAGCGGGTCCTCGGCGGGCACCTTCGGCACCTTGCCGCCCGGCCACCACGTCACCACCGGCGTGTCCGGCATCAGCAGCGGGACGACCACCGAGTCGGCGTGCTCGGCGAGCGGCCCGTACATGCGCAGCAGCACGGTCTCGCCCGGGCCGGTCTCGCCCATCCGGATCTCGGCGTCCAGCCGCGACGAGCCGCCGCGCGGGTCGCGGGAGATGACGGTCAGCACCCGGCAGGGATGCTCGCGCGCCGCCTCCGTCGCGGCGCGGACCGCGTCGTACTGCGCCGACTCGTCGGTCACGATGATCAGCGTGAGGACCATGCCGACGGCCGGGCCGCCCATCAGATGCCGGGACTGCGTCAGCGCGTCCTGGATCTTGCGGGTCGTCGTTCCGGTGAGATCGATGTTCATCTAGGAGCCCCTGTTCGTTTAGAGCCGCCGCCAGGCGCGCCCGTCCCGCGCCATGAGCTCGTCGGCGCCGGCGGGCCCGTAGCCGCCGGACCTGTACTGGTCGAGACCGCCCCGGCTCGCCCAGTACTCCTCGATCGGGTCGAGGATCTTCCAGGACAGCTCGACCTCCTCCTGCCGGGGGAACAGCGGCGGGTCGCCGATCAGCACGTCCAGCAGCAGCCGCTCGTACGCCTCGGGGGACGACTCGGTGAACGACTCGCCGTAGGCGAAGTCCATGTTGACGTCGCGGATCTCCATCGAGGTGCCCGGTACCTTCGAGCCGAACCGGACCGTGATGCCCTCGTCCGGCTGCACCCGCATCACCAGCGCGTTCTGCCCCAGCTCCTCGGTGTCGGTGTGCGAGAACGGCAGGTGCGGCGCCTGCTGGAACACCATCGCCACCTCCGTCACCCGGCGGCTCAGCCGCTTGCCGGTGCGCAGGTAGAACGGCACGCCCGCCCAGCGGCGGTTCTCGATCTCCAGCTTGACCGCCGCGTAGGTCTCGGTGCGCGAGTCGGCCGGGATGCCGTCCTCCTCCAGGTACCCCCGGACGTTCACGCCGCCCTGCCAGCCCGCCGCGTACTGTCCGCGCGCGGTCGACTCGGCCAGGGCGCCGGGCACCCGCACCGCCGAGAGGATCTTGGCCTTCTCGGCGCGGACGGCCTCCGCGCTGAACGAGGTCGGCTCCTCCATCGCGGTCAGCGCCAGCAGCTGCAGCAGATGGTTCTGGATGACGTCGCGGGCGGCGCCGATGCCGTCGTAGTAGCCGGCCCGGCCGCCGATCCCGATGTCCTCGGCCATCGTGATCTGCACATGGTCGACGAACGAGCGGTTCCAGATCGGCTCGAACATCGTGTTCGCGAACCGCAGCGCGAGGATGTTCTGCACCGTCTCCTTGCCGAGATAGTGGTCGATCCGGAAGATCGACTCCTCGGGGAAGACGCGGTGCACGGTGTCGTTCAGCTCCACCGCCGTCTTCAGGTCGCGGCCGAACGGCTTTTCGATCACGACCCGGCGCCAGGCCCCCTCCCTGCGGTCGGCGAGCCCGCTGCGCTGCAGCTGCTCCACGACCTGCGGGAAGAACTTCGGGGGGATCGACAGGTAGAACGCGTAGTTGCCGCCCGTGCCGCGGCTCTCGTCCAGCTCCTTGACCGCCATCGACAGCGCGTCGAACGCGTCCGGGTCGGAGAACTCGCCGGGAACGAAGTGCATGCCCTCCGACAGGTGCGTCCACACGTCCTCGCGGAACGGGGTGCGCGCGTGCGCCTTGACCGATTCGTAGGCGATCTGCCGGAAGTCCTCGTTCTCCCAGTCGCGCCGCGCGAAGCCCACCAGGGAGAAGCCCGGCGGCAGCAGCCCCCGGTTCGCCAGGTCGTAGATCGCCGGGAGCAGCTTCTTGCGGGACAGGTCCCCGGTGACCCCGAACAACACGAGCACGCACGGCCCGGCCACCCGCGGCAGCCGCTTGTCCCGCGGGTCGCGAAGCGGATTGGCTGGGTTGGTCACATGGCCCCCTCTGGTAGCACTGCGCCTTCTCGTTCTACTGCTCCAAGCATCCTGCCCCCAACTCGTCCCACGGGGCCCCGATTCCGGATATAGGCGCTCATCGGTCCGCGCCGGCCGCGTCGAGCAGCCGGGCGAGCCCCGCCCGGCGGTCCTGCAGATGCAGCCGCACCACCGGGCGGCCCGCCGCGCGCGCGTCGCGGGCGTCTCCGAGCGCCCGCGCGAGCTGCAGCATGCCCAGCCGGTGATGCCGGCCCGGGACCGGCGCGTCGCGGACGACGGTCCCGGTCACCAGCAGGTACACGCCTGCGCCGGCCCGGGCGTTTCGCGCCGCGGGCGGCCGGGCGCCCCAGCCGATCCGCACCGGCCGGCCGCAGCGCGCGGCGAGCAGCGCGGCCAGCCGGCGCACCTGCGCGCCCTGGCCGCGGGTCTCGTCCGGATCCAGGTAGGCGACGATCTCCAGATGCTCGCCCGGCCCGATCCCGGCGGTCAGCAGGTCCAGCAGCGCCGGCAGGCCGGACGCGCCCAGCAGCGACGGCATGGTGGTGTGCGCCTCGACGGCCCGGCCGTGGTCGCCGTCGGTGAACAGCGGCTCGCCCGTCCCGTCGTCCAGCGTCATCGGGGCGGGACGGGCGGCCGGTTCGAGCGGGTCCGTCTCCAGCAGGTAGGCCGCGACGGCGGCGGCGTACTCCCACACGACGAGCTGGGCGGCGAGCGGCCCGGCCACGGTGGCGTCGTCCTGGTGCGGCCGGCCGCCGAACGTCACCAGGAACAGGTCGTCCGCGGGCGCCAGCGGAAACCCGCCCTCCTGGACGACCGGGATCAGCGCGCCGCGGGCCGTCTCCTCCAGCAGCGCCGCCGCCCAGTGGCCGATGCCGGGCAGCGCCGCCGCGTAGCCGCCGAGGATCACCGTCCGCCGGCCGGCGCGGGCCGCCCCGCCGAGGATGGCGCCGAGGACGAGACCCGGGTTGTTCTCCGGCCGGGTCAGCGAGGGCAGCACCGCGGCCGCGCCGCTCAGCAGCGCCCGGACGTCGGCGCCGGCGAGCGCGGCCGGCACGAGCGCGTAGGGCGACAGGGCGCCGAACGCGGTGGCGGCCGGCGCCTCCACCAGCGGGTGCCCCGCCTCGGCCGCGTGCTTGGCCGCCGCCGCACGCGGCTCGGCGACGGTGACGAACCGCCGGGCGATCTCGGCGGGGGACAGGCCCGCGTCCCGCAACATCGCGGCGAGCACCTGGCGGAGCGTCTCGCCGCCCGGGTCGTCGCCGGTGACGACGGCCACGGTGCGGGTGAGCGCGTCCCGGTCGTCGCGGACGCGCAGCAGCGGGCCCGGCTCAAGGCCGTCCAGGACGGTGAGCGGCGTACCGCCCGCGGCGGCGATCAGCGCGGCGGCGCGGGCCGGGGCGCCGCCGCCCAGCAGCGCGACCTCGGTCAGCCCGTCCGCGCGGGCCCGCGCCCGCAGCTCCTCGGCCCGGTCCAGCACCGCGCGGCCCGGTCCGGGCTGCCCCGGCCAGCACAGCGGGCGGCCCGCCACCCCGGCGGTGGCGGCGGACGGCCACAGCGAGGAGTCCTCGGAGGCGAGCCGGACCGGGACCTGGTCGATCCACAGCCGGCCGAGAACCCGCTCCGCGGCCTGCCTGAGCGGGCCGCGGGCGGTGACGGCCGTCTCCCCCGAGACGACGGCGGTGAAGGTCACGGCCTGCGCGCCCCCGCCACCGCGCGGACCGCCTCGGTCAGTTTGCCCGCGCCCTCGATCGGGTCGCGCAGGTGCAGCCGGATCACCGGCAGCCGGCGTTCGCGCAGCGCCCGCAGCTCGCCGAGGGCGCGTGCCAGCCGCAGCTGCGCCAGGCTGTAGGGGCGGCCCGGGACGGGATGCGCGGCGAGCGCGTCGCCCGGCGCAGGGTCTCCGGTGATGATGAGGAACGCGCCGTTGCCGGGGCCGTCCTTGTGCACCGGGCCGGTCGCGTGCGGGTAGCCGGGCCCCGGCCCGTAGGCGACGGGACGCCCCGAGGCGCGGGCGAGCGACGGCGCGAGGTACTGCCCGGAGAAGTCGCCCGACAGGTACGTCATGACCGACAGATACCCATCGGAGGGGACCGAGGCGACCAGCCCGCCGAGAACGGTCCGCAGTTCGGCGCCGGGCGGCCACGGGAAGTCGGCGTGCACCTCGATGCCGTCCTCGACGTACACCGGCCGCTCCGCCGTCAGCGAGCCCGTGTCCGCCGTGCGCAGCAGCGTCGCCGCGTCGTCCTCGGCCTCCTGGACGACCGTGCTGCCCGCCTCGAACGGGTTCACGCCGAGCAGCCACCCGGCGACCGCCGTCGCGTACTCCCACAGCAGGAACTGGGCGCCGAGCGGCGCCCACACCGAGGTGTCGGAATCATCCTGCGCCGCCGACCGCGGGTTGATCGACACGCCGTGCACGTCCGGGAAGTCGCCGCGCCCGCCGGGCGGCTCGAACGCCACCACGCCGCGGCCCCGCTTGCCGGTGCCGACCGCGAGCAGCTGGGAGATCCACGCGCTCAGCGCACCCGGCCCGCCGGGCTCGCGCAGCAGCACCTTGTCGCGGGCGAGACCGCCCGGCCCCTGCTGCGCGCAGCCGCCGATGACCGCGCCGAGCAGCAGCCCCGGATTGTCCTCGTCCTTGGCCAGCGACGGGACCAGCGACGCCGCCTCGTCCAGCAGCCGCTCGGCGTCCGCGCCCGCCAGCACCGCCGGGACGAGCCCGTACGCCGACAGGGCGCCGTAGTGACCCGGCAGATAGGGGTCGGTGAGGCCGATCCGGTAGCCGCACTGCCGGGCGAAGTCGTGCAGCGGGCTCCCGTGGTCGGTGATGACCAGGAACCGGCTCGCGATCTCCCGGTCCGACAGGCCCCGCTCACGGAACGCCTCCGCGAAGATCCGGCGGTAGGCGTCGCCCTCCAGGGACACGCCCGCCTTGCTCGCCAGGACGACGAGCGTCCGGTCCAGGCGCTCCATCGCGAACGCCAGCGCGGCGGTGTCGCCGCCGTCCAGTACGGTCAGCCCGCCCGCCGCATGATCGGGGCCGCCGCCCGAGCCGGTGAGGGCGGGCGCATGCGCCTCCGTGATCGCCTGGGCGGCGAGGCCCTCCGCCCCGACGCCGATCAGCACGATGTGGTCGAGACCCGAGTAGCGCGCCTCGGAGACCAGGCCGCCCACCTGGTTCAGCAGCCCGCGGGAGGCGAACGGCAGATCGAGCCAGCCGAGCCGGCCGTGGTCGACCGCGCGCCGCCCCCACAGCCGCGGGTCCTTGGCGGCCAGCGCCCCGGGGACCCCGCAGCTCACCAGGTAGTCCCTCGCCTGCAGTGCCGCGTCCAGCACGTCCCCACGCGTCAATACGTCGAATCCGGACACCGTTCCCTCCCGCCCCCCATCGTTTCAGGAGAGAAAGGGCATCCGCGACCATCTCCATCGATCTTTGTGGTCGCATGCTGAACTCGTCCGGTCGCCCTGCGTCCGGGCACCGGCCCGGGCGCCGCCCCGGGCGCCGCTCAGCCGAGCGCCGCCGCGAGCTGCGCGAGGCCCTCGGCGCGGTCGCGCAGATGCAGCCGCACGGCCGGCCGCCCGAGCGACCGCAGCGCCCGCAGGTCGCCGAACGCCTGCGCGAGCTGCAGCTCACCCAGGCTGTAGTGCCGCCCCGGCACCGGTACGTCGGTCGTGACCGCGCCGGTGATCAGCAGGAACGCCCCGTTCGGCGGGCCGCCCTTGTGGTACTGGCCGGTCGTGTGCAGGTAGCGCGGACCCCACCCGAACGTGACCGGGGCCGGATGCCGGCGCAGCTTGCCGCCCCGCGTGGCCAGCAGCGGGCGCAGCCCGCTCGCCGCCGCATCCCCGGAACGATCCAGGTAGGCCAGCACCGCGAGGTAGCCGCCGTCCGGGACGTCGGCGAGGATCGTCTCCAGCACCCCGGCCAGCGTCCGCGCGCCGCGCAGCGCGTCCCGCGGAGCGTGCACCTCGACCGCTCCCTCGACCAGCTCCGGCGAACGCCGCACCACCGCGGGGGCGGTGCCCTCCTCCGCCCGCAGCAGCGCGGCCGTGCCCTCCCGCGACGTGCGGGCGTCCGGCTCGTCGAACGGGTGCACGCCGATCACCCGGGCCGCCACCGCGACCGCGTACTCCCACAGCGGGAACTGCGCGCCGAGCGGGCCCGCGACGTTCACCCCCGCCTCCCGGCCGGGGCCCGGCTCGTCCGGGCGGCTGCCCAGGATGACCCGACGCAGGTCGTCGGCCGGCTCGAAGCCGGGGGCATCGGCGTTCTCCACCACGACCGGCAGCAGGCCCCTGCCGTCCTTGCCCAGCGCGCCGGCGACCAGTTGCTCCGCCCAGCCAGCGAAGCCGTCCAGGCCCGAGCCGTGGTCCACGATCACCAGCTTGTCGTGGCCGACGAGCGCCGACGAGCTCAGCGCCGCGCCCAGCGCCAGCGCCGGATTGTCGTAGGGCTGCCGGAACACCCCCGCGAACCGGGACGCCTCGTCCAGCAGGGCGTCCACCTCCACGCCCGCGAGCGCCGCGGGCACCAGCCCCCGGGCGCCGAGCGCGCCGAACCGGTCGTCCACATCGGGCTCGGCCGGGACGAGATGATGACCGGCCTCCCGCGCCGCCCGCGCGAGGCCGGAGCCCTCCTCGGCCACGACGACGAAGCGGCGCGCGAGGTCGGCGCCGCTCAGCCCGGCCTCGCGGAACGCGTGCCCGAACACGCGGCGCAGCGACTCGGCCTCAACGCTTCCGCCCACCACGACCACGAGCGTCCGAGCCAGATCACCGGCCAGGACGCCCGCGACCTCGTGCGGGTCGGTGGTGTCGAGGACGATCAGCTCGGCGCCCGCCGTGCGGCACATCGCCTCGGCGGCCGGTGCCGTGCCCCCCGAGGCGGCCAGCACGATCCGGTCGAGACCGGCGTCGCGGGCCGCGCCCGCCGGGCCGGCCAGCCGGTCCCGCAGCGACCGCGAGGTCTCCGGCAGGTCCAGCCAGCCGAGCCGGCGGGCGGCGAGCGGCGCCGCGTCCGGCCCCCACAGCTTGGAGTTCCGGGACGTGAGCGAGCCCGGCACGCCGTCGGAGACGAGACGCTCCAGCACCGTCTCGCCGTCGTCGACGACCGCGCCGCGGATGGTGACCGAGATCCCGCCGGCGGTCACCACCGAGGTCACGTGCCGGCCCTCTTGGACTCCAGTTCGCCGGTGATGGAGTCGAGCAGTTCCTTCCAGGAGACCGCGAACTTCTCCACGCCCTCCTCCTCCAGGACGCGCACGACGTCGTCGTAGTCGACGCCCACCTCCTTGAGCGCCGCCATGTGCGCGCGGGCGTCGTCATAGGCGCCGCGGACGGTGTCGCCGCGCACCTGGCCGTGGTCGGCAACGGCCATCATCGTCGCCTCCGGCATCGTGTTGACCGTGCCCGGTGCGACCAGCTCGTCCACGTACAGCGTGTCCTTGAGGTCCGGGTCCTTCACCCCAGTCGAGGCCCACAGCGGCCGCTGGGGACGGGCACCGGCGTCCTTGAGCGCCTTCCACCGGGCGGTGTCGGACTTCTCCTCGTACAGCGCGTACGCGAGCCGTGCGTTGGCGAGGCCCGCCTTCGAGCGCAGCCGCTTCGCCCCGTCCGAGCCGATCTTGTCGAGCCGCTTGTCGATCTCGGTGTCCACCCGGCTGACGAAGAACGACGCCACCGACGCGATCCTCGACAGGTCGTGCCCGTTCCGCCGCGCCTGCTCCAGGCCGGCGAAGAACGCGTCGATGACCTCGCCGTAGCGCTCCAGCGAGAAGATCAGCGTCACGTTCACGCTGATGCCCTCGGCGAGCGCCGCCGTGATCGCGGGCAGGCCCTCCTTCGTCGCCGGGATCTTGATGAGCAGGTTCGGCCGGTCCACCAGCCACCACAGCGCCCGCGCCTCGGCGATCGTCCTCGCCGTGTCGCCGGCCAGCCGCGGGTCGACCTCGATGGACACGCGGCCGTCCACGCCGCCCGTCCGGTCGTACACCGGGCGCAGCACGTCGCAGCCCCACCGGATGTCGTAGGTCGTGATCGCGCGAGACGCCTCCTCGACGTCCACGCCGCGCACCGCCAGGTCCCGGACCTGGTCGTCGTACGCGGTGCCCTTGCTCAGCGCCTTGGCGAAGATCGTCGGGTTGGAGGTGACGCCGACGACGTGCCTGTCCTTGACGAGCTCCTCGAGGTCGCCCGTGCGCAGCCGCTCCCGGCTGATGTCGTCCAGCCAGATCGACACGCCCTCGTCCGAGAGCCGCTTCAAGATGTCGCTCATCGCTCTTCTCCTCGTCATCGAGTTGGCCGGGGGCCGGGGACGGCGGCGGGGCCCGGCGCGGGCCCCGCCGAGCCCCTAGTTGCCGGTGGTGGAGCCGCGCCCGGCGGAGTGGACGCCCGCCTTGATCAGGCTGGCCTTCGCGGCCGCGACGACCCGCTCGGCGGTGATGCCGAACTGCTGGAACAGCGTCTTGTAGTCGGCGGAGGCCCCGAAGTGCTCCAGGCTCACCGACTCGCCGTCGTCGCCGATGTGGTTCCGCCAGCCGAGCGCGATGCCGGCCTCGACGGACACGCGGGCGCGCACGCCGGGCGGGAGGACCTCCTGCCGGTACGCGTCGGTCTGCTCCTCGAACCATTCCACGCACGGCATCGACACGACGCGCGTCGCGATGCCCTCGGCCTGCAGGGTCGTGCGGGCCTCAAGCGCGAGCTGCACCTCGCTGCCCGTCGCGATGAGGATCACCTCGGGCCGGCCGTTGTCGGCGTCGGCCAGCACGTAGCCGCCCCTGGCGGCGCCGTCCGCGGACGCGATCTCGCCGCCGCGCTCGACCGTCGGCAGCTTCTGCCGGGTCAGCGCCAGGCCCGCCGGGCGGTCGGTGCGCCGCAGGACGGTGCGCCACGCCACCGCCGTCTCGTTGGCGTCGGCCGGGCGGACGATGTCCAGGCCGGGGATCGCCCGCAGCGCCCACAGGTGCTCCACCGGCTGGTGCGTGGGACCGTCCTCGCCGAGCCCGATCGAGTCGTGCGTCCACACGTAGGTGACCGGCAGCCCCATCAGCGCCGCCAGCCGCACCGCCGGCCGCATGTAGTCGCTGAAGACCAGGAAGGTGCCGCAGTACGGGCGGGTCCCGCCGTGCAGCGCGATGCCGTTGCAGATCGCGCCCATCGCGTGCTCGCGGATGCCGAAGTGCAGCGTGCGCCCGTAGCGGTGGCCGGGGAACTCCTTGGTCTGGAACTCCTCGGGGATGAAGGACGGCTCGCCCTTCATCGTGGTGTTGTTGCTCTCGGCCAGGTCCGCCGAGCCGCCCCACAGCTCCGGCAGCACCGGCGCCAGCGCCGTCAGCACCTCACCGGACGCCGCGCGGGTCGCGATGTCCTTGCCCGCCTCGAACGCGGGCAGCGCCTCCTCCCAGCCGGCCGGGAGCGTGCGGGACGCCATCCGGTCGTACTCGGCGGCGCGCTCGGGGTTGGCCGACCGCCACGCATCGAACGCCTTGGTCCACTCGGCGTGCTCGGCGCGGCCCCGGCCGGACACCTCGCGGGCGTGCGCCAGCACGTCCTGCGGGACCTGGAAGCTCTTGTCCGGGTCCATGCCGAGGATCCGCTTGGTCGCGGCGACCTCCTCCGCGCCGAGCGCCGCACCGTGGATCTTGCCGGTGTTCTTCTTGTTCGGCGCGGGCCAGCCGATGATCGTCCGCAGCGCGATGAGCGACGGGCGGGACGTCTCGGCCTTGGCCGCGGCGAACGCCTCCGCCAGCGCGGCGACGTTCTCCTCGTAGTCGCCGTTCTCGGTCCAGTCGACGTGGTGGACGTCCCACCCGTACGCCGCGTACCGGGCCCGCACGTCCTCCGACAGCGCGATCGCGGTGTCGTCCTCGATGGAGATGCGGTTGTCGTCGTAGAGCAGCACCAGGTTCCCGAGCCGCTGATGGGCCGCCAGCGCGCTCGCCTCGTGGCTGATGCCCTCCTCGATGTCGCCGTCGGACGCGAACGCCCAGATGGTGTGGTCGAAGGGGGACTCGCCCTGCGGCGCGTCCGGGTCGAAGAGGCCGCGTTCGCGGCGGGCCGCCATCGCCATCCCGACCGCGTTCGCGATGCCCTGCCCCAGCGGGCCCGTCGTCGTCTCGACGCCCGCCGTGTGACCGTGCTCCGGGTGGCCGGGAGTGAGGCTGTCCCACTTGCGCAGCGCCTTCAGGTCGTCCAGCGTCATCGGGTAGCCCGACAGGTACAGCTGGATGTAGAGGGTCAGGCTGGAGTGCCCGCAGGAGAGCACGAACCTGTCCCGTCCGGCCCAGTCCGGATCCGTCGGGTCGTGCCGGAGGAAGCGCTGGAAGAGGAGGTAGGCGGCGGGCGCGAGGCTCATCGCCGTCCCCGGGTGACCCGAGCCGGCCTCCTCGACCGCGTCCATGGCGAGGGCGCGGATCACGTCCACCGCCCGCCGGTCCTGGTCGGACCACTCAAACGTGCTGTTGTTCCTGCTCACGGAACGCCAGGCTCCTCTCGAACCGGTGTAAGGCCACTCGGTGAATGTTGTGCGTCTGTGATGTTGTGCGCCACGCGTCGTGGCACCCCGCCGAGGCCCATTGGCCATAACGTCCGGCGGTGCGGCGCGCTTCCCCGGCCCCGTGCCGCGGCCCGGGCCCGCGGCGGGCGAGATCACGCCGTGCCCTCAGCGAGCCTATCGCGCGGGAGGCGCCGCAGGCCGGCGCGGGAACGTGCCGTGCGACGCCGCGTTCCGGGGGTCGGGGGACCGGGGGACCGGGGGTGCGGCGCCTTCATGCACCTTTGCCCGTACGTCCCGCGGGCTAACCCCCCGCACGGGTGATCCGGCGGGTGATCCGGGACGGCCCCGGCCCGGCCGGACGGTCACCGTCCGGCGCGTCCGGTGACCCGGTGCGCGACTCCCGGAGGGGGCCGACTACAGTGATTGCGCGGCTGACGGCAGCGGCCGCGGCAACCAGACCGAAGCCGAAGTCGCACCAATCCGAGGCCGTCCCGGAACGCGGGGGCACCGCCGAGGTGGACCGATTTCTCATCCCTAGTTGGACGTGGACCCGATTGTGACGGTGCTCAGTAACAAGCGCGGGATAGAGCTCGACGAGCGGGTGCCGGGGGCGCCCGTACCGGCCCTCGCGCCGGATCCCGCCGAACTCGCCGGCCGCCGGGCGGTGGGCGCGAGCGTGCGCGCCTACGTGGCGCTCACCAAGCCGCGCGTCATCGAGCTGCTCCTGATCACCACCATCCCGGTGATGTTCCTGGCGGCCGACGGCGTCCCGCGGCTGTCCACCGTGCTGCTCACGCTGGCGTTCGGGACGATGTCCGCCGGGTCCGCCAACGCGATCAACTGCTACATCGACCGCGACATCGACGCCAAGATGCGCCGCACCCGGCGCCGTCCGCTGGCCCGCCACCAGGTCACCCCCGCCCGCGCCCTGATCTTCGGGGTGACGCTCGCCGTGCTGTCCACGGCCGGGTTCCTGCTGACCGTCAACCCGGTCGCCGCGGCCGGGTCGCTGTTCGCGATCCTGTTCTACGTCTTCGTGTACTCGCTGCTGCTCAAGCGGCGCACCTCGCAGAACGTCGTGTGGGGCGGCATCGCCGGGTGCATGCCCGTCCTCATCGGCTGGGCCGCCGTCACCGGGTCCGTCGCCTGGACGCCGTTCGTGCTGTTCATGGTGGTGTTCCTGTGGACGCCGCCGCACACGTGGACGCTCGCGATGCGCTACCGCGAGGACTACGCCGTCGCCAAGATCCCGATGCTGCCGGTCGTCGCGTCCGAGCGCCGCGTCGTCATCGAGAGCCTCGGCTACACCTATGCGACCGTCGCGTGCTCGCTGCTGCTGTGGCCCGTCGCCGGGATGAGCCCGGTGTACGGGGCCGTCGCGGTCGTGCTCGGCGGGGTGTTCCTCGCCGAGGGGCACCGGCTGCTGAAGGCGGTCCGCGCCGGGGTGACCGGCGTCCACCTGCGGCCGATGCGCTTCTTCCACCTGTCCAACGTCTACCTGGCGCTGCTGTTCACCGCCGTGGCGGTCGACCCGCTGCTGCACTGACGCCTCCCGCGGCCGGTACGGCTTAGCGCTTCGCCCGACCCGCCGTTACGCTCGCGTCATGGCGCGTATGGATCCCAAAGCGGTACTCGAAGGACGGGTCCCCGGCCGGCCTCCGGTCGGGCTCATCCTCGGCATGACCGTGTCGGGGCTGTGCGTCGTGATAGCGCTCGGCACCTACGCCGCGCTCGGGGAGGCGGGGTTCTGGGTCGGCCTGCTCCTCGCCATCATCCCGATCCCCGTACTGGTCGCGCTCGCCCTCACCCTGGACCGGCTGGAGCCCGAGCCGCCGCGCGCCCTCGCGTTCTCGTTCATGTGGGGGGCGGGCATCGCCGTGCTCGGCGCGCTCGTCCTGAACACCGTGGGCCTGCTGTACGTGACCGTGCCCATCTTCGGCGAGACCGAAGGCCACTTCGTCAGCGCCACGTTCGGCGCGCCCGTCATCGAGGAGACGCTGAAAGGCGCCGTCCTGTTCGGGCTGCTGTGGTTCCGCCGCAACGAGATCGACGGCTTCGCCGACGGGATCATCTACGCCGCCATGGTCGGCCTCGGCTTCGCCATGATGGAGAACATCACCTACTACATGCGGGCGTTCGAGGAGGGCGGCGCCCAGCAGTTGCAGTCGGTGTTCATCCTGCGCGGCCTGATCGCGCCGCTCAGCCACCCGCTGTTCACGTCCATGACGGGCCTCGGCGTCGCCTACGCCGCCACCCACCGGCGCGGCCAGCTCATCGCGCCGCTCGCCGGGCTGCTCGGCGCGATGATCCTGCACGGGCTGTGGAACGGCGCCGCCGGCGCGTTCGGCCTCGCCGGGCTCGGCATCGTCTACCTGCTGGACTTCTGCGTCCTGGTCACGCTGGTCGTCATCGTCTTCGTGGAGCGCCGGCACACCGTCCGCCGCATCGAGACCTACCTGCCGATGTACGCCGGGACGGGCCTGGTGACGCCGCAGGACGTGCGGATGCTGCGGTCCATCCCGTCCCGGCGGGCCGCCCGCCGCTGGGCCCGGTCCGTCGGCGGCCCGCCCGCCGCACGCGCCATGACCGACTACCAGCTCGCCGCGACCGAGCTGGCGCTGCTGCACAAGCGCGCCGACCGGGGGGTGGCCGAGCAGCGCTGGTTCGTCGCCCGCCGCGACTCGCTGCTGGAGCTGATGGCGCTGGCCAGGCAGGCGTTCCTGCGCACTCCGCCGCGTCCCGGCGCGAACTGGCCGGCCGGCCCGCCGTGGGCGGCGCAGGGCCCGTCCGGGTTCCTGCCGCCTTCGCCGCCCGGCCCGTACGGGACGTAACCGGGGGGCGGATCGAGGCCACCGGGACCCGGCCATACGATTGGTGCCGTGGCAGAGCGTCCGTCTCCCAACCTCCTGACCCGGTCCTGGAACGCCGTGTGGCACCCGACTCCCGGGTCGCTGCGGCTGCTCGCGCTCCTCGGCGTCATCGGCAACGTGGTGATCGTCGTCAGCGGCGGGGCCGTGCGCGTCACCAAGTCCGGGCTCGGCTGCCCCGAGTGGCCGCGCTGCTCCGGCGACAGCCTCGTCCCGACCCACAATCCCGAGCACCACGTGCTGAACATGTCGATCGAGTTCGGCAACCGGCTGATCACGTTCGTGGTGCTGGGCCTCGGGCTGCTGGTGTTCGTCGCGGCGCTGCGGCTGCGTCCCCGCCGCGGGGAACTGGTGTGGTGGGCGCTGGCGCAGCCGATGAGCGTGGTCGCGCAGGCGGTCATCGGCGGCATCGTGGTCCTCACCGAGCTGCACCCGGCGGCCGTGTCGCTGCACTTCCTCGTCTCGCCGGCGCTGCTCGTCTTCTGCGTGGCGCTGTGGGTCCGGGCGGGCGAGGGCGACGCGCCGCCGCGTCCGCTCGCCGGGGCCTGGACGCGCCGCCTCGCCGCCGCGCTGCTGGCCGCCTCCGCCGCCGCCCTCGTCGCGGGCACCGTCGTCACCGGCACCGGCCCGCACGCGGGGGACGCCGAATCCCGCCGCTACGGCTTCGACATCACCGACGTCGCCCGGATCCACGGCGAGCTCGCCTGGCTCACCATCGGCCTGACAGCGGCCGTCATCGTCGCCCTCTACCGGACCGCCGCCCCCGCCGCCGCGCGCCGCCGGGCGCTGGAGCTGGCCGGGCTGATCGTCGTCCAGGGCGCGATCGGCTACACCCAGTACTTCCTCGGCGTCCCCGCCGGGCTGGTGCTGCTGCACATGCTCGGCTCGGTGCTGATGTGGATCGCGGCGTTCCGCCTGTTCTTCGCCCTCCGCGACCGCGGCCCCGTCCCGGCGGCGGAACCGTCGCCCGTCACCTCCCCGGCCGGGGCGCCGCAGCCCGCCTGAGGGCGCACCGCCCGGCGGGCGGACGCGCGGCCGCCGCCACCCGCCGGACGGCGCGGCCGAGGACCTTCTTCGCGTCAGCGCAGGGGCGCGGTGGGGCCGCCGGGGTTGTCCATCCGGGCGCGCATGACCTCTTCGGCGACGGCGGACACCTCGTCCTCGGGCAGGCGCCGGTAGCCGTCGCCGGTGACCACCGCGATCGTCGGGTAGATGCGCCGCGCCGGGTCGGGGCCGCCGGTGGCGGCGTCGTCGTCGGCCGCGTCGTAGAGGGCCTGGAGGCACACGGTGGCGGCGTCCTCCACGGACAGGTCGCGCCGGTACAGTTTCTTCAGCGAGCCCATCGCGTAGGGGGAACCGGACCCGTCCGCGTGGAAGTCGCGGGCCTCCTGCGGGGCGCCGGTGATGTCGTAGGTGTAGATGCGTCCCTCACCCGCGTCGGGATCGTAGCCGGCGAGCAGCGGGACGACGGCGAGGCCCTGCAGCGCTTGCGCGAGGTTGGCCTGGATGACGGCGCCGAGCCGGCGGGCCTTGCCCGGCAGCGACAGCGGGACGGTCTCCATCTTCTCGTAGTGCTCCAGTTCGACCTGGAACAGCCGGACCATCTCCAGCGCCAGCCCGACCGTCCCCGCGAACGCGACGGCGGAGTACTCGTCGGCGCGCTGGACCTTGTCCAGCTCGCGGTAGGCGATGCGGTTGCCCTGGGTCGCGCGCCGGTCGCCGGCCATCATGACGCCGCCGGGGAACGTCAGCGCCAGGACGGTCGTGCCGTGCGGCAGGTCCGGCGCGTCGCCCTCCGGCACCCGGTTGACCGGGAGCAGTTCGGGGGAGTGGAGGCGCAGGAGGTCGACGAACGACGCCGACCCCGCCTCGAAGAACTCGGGCGGTACCCCCTGGTCCTCGATCCGGCCGATCACGGCGGCTCCTCTCCGCATCCTGGACGATCCGTCGGGCTTGATCCTTCCACGCTGCCACACGCACCCGCCACCGCGCTCCTGAGGGGACGACCCCGCCCCCGGATCATGTCTGGGGTGCTTGCGGCGGTTCCTGCTGGCTGCGGGTGGCACCCGCGCAGGCGACGATCACGCAGCAGATCGCGATCCACTGGCGTGCGGTGAGGACCTCGCCGAGCAGCACCATCCCGACGAGCGCGGCCACGGCGGGCTCCAGGCTCATCAGGACGCCGAAGACGCGGGCGGGCATCCGCCGCAGCGCCTCCAGCTCCAGCGAGTACGGGATCACCGACGACAGCAGGCCGACGCCGAGGCCGATGAGCAGCAGCCGCGGGTCCAGCAGCGCCGTCCCGGCGGAGGCGATCCCGAGCGGCAGGATCGCGACCGTGCCGACGACGCTGGCGGCCGCGAGGCCGGTCGAGCCGGAGAACCGCCTGCCGGTGGCGGCGGTGAGCACGATGTAGGCGGCCCAGCACGCCGCCGCGAGCAGCGCGAACGCGACGCCGGCCGGGTCGAGGGCGCCGCTGCCGCCCCTGGCCAGCAGGACGACGCCCGCCCCGGCGAGCACGACCCACAGCGCGTCGCGCGGACGCCGGGACGCGACGATCGACACCGCCAGCGGCCCGAGGAACTCGATCGTCACCGCCACGCCCAGCGGGATCCGCGCGAACGACTGGTAGATCGAGAAGTTCATCAGCGCCAGCGCCAGCCCGAAGCAGGCGGCGATGGCGAGGCTGGAGCGGGAGTGGTCGCGCAGCACCGTCCGCAGCGCCTTGCGGGCCAGGAACCCCAGCACGATCGCCGAGGTCAGCAGCCGCATCGTCACCACGGCGTTCGGCGGCAGCCGGTCGAACAGGTGCTTGGCGAAGCCCGCCCCGACCTGCAGGGAGATGATGCCGAGCAGGATCAGCGCGGGCGGCGGCACCGACCCGAGCGACAGCGTCCGCGGCGGCAGGCGCCCGGACCGGCCGACCCGCGACGCCTCGCCCGGCACGTCAGCGAGCGCCACCGATCACTCCCACCTGAAGAAACGGGCGGCGAGGGCGAGGCCGGCGACGGCCCACGCCGCGAGGACGAGCAGCGGCTGCGCCGGGAACGCGGCACCGTCCTGCAGGACGTCGCGCAGCCCGCCGGCCAGCGCCGAGATCGGCAGCAGCTCCAGGACGTCCCGCACCGGGCCGGGGAACTTGTCCAGCGGGAACACCACGCCGCCGACGGCCAGCAGCAGGATGTAGACGAGGTTCGCGGCGGCGAGGGCGGCCTCGGCGCGCAGCGTCCCGGCCATGAGCAGCCCGAACCCGCTGAACGCGGCGGTGCCGAGCAGCAGCAGGACGATCACCGAGCCGGGATCGCCGTGCGGCCGCCAGCCGAGACCCAGCGCCACCCCGCAGATCACCGCGGCCTGCACCACCTCGACCCCGAGCACGCTGAGCGTCTTGGCGGCGATGAGCCCGCCGCGCGGCAGCGGGGTGGCGCCGAGCCGCTTGAGGACGCCGTACCGCCGTTCGAAGCCGGTCCCGATCGCCTGGCCGGTGAACGCGGTGGACATCACCGCGAGCGCGAGGATGCCCGGTGCGAGGAAGTCGACCCGGCGGCCGGCACCGAGGTCCAGCAGGGACGTGGCGCTGAACAGGACGAGCAGCACCACCGGGATGATCAGCGTGAGCAGCAGCTGCTCGCCGTTGCGCAGTACGGTGCGGAACTCATAGCCCGCCTGCGACATGATCATCCGCGGCAGCGGCACGGCCCCCGGCGCGGGGGACAGGTCCAGCGGGGCGGTCTTCGGCGGGGTCGTCACGCGCGCAGCTCCCGTCCGGTCAGCTCCAGGAAGACATCCTCCAGGGTGCGGCGCTCGATCCGCAGGTCCTCGGTCATGACGCCGTGCGAGGCGCACCAGGCGGTGACGGTGGCGAGCAGTTCGGGCCGCACGTCCGCCTCGATCAGGTAGTGCCCGGCGGGCGACTCCTTGGCGGCGCTCCCGGCGGGCAGTGCCGCCAGCAGCTCCTCCAGGCCGAGTCCGGGCCGGGCACGGAAACGCAGCTGCCGCTCGGCGCCGGTCAGCTCCTCGGGGGCGCCCTCGGCGACGACCTTGCCGTGGTCGACGATGACGACGCGGTCGGAGAGGCGCTCGGCCTCCTCCATGTTGTGGGTCGTGAGAACCACCGACACGCCGGCGGCGCGCAGTTCCTCGATCAGCTCCCAGGTGGCGTGCCTGGCCTGCGGATCGAGCCCGGTGGTGGGCTCGTCCAGGAAGACCAGCTCGGGACGCCCGACCACGGCGACGGCGAGGGAGAGCCGCTGCTGCTGCCCGCCCGACATGCGCCGGAACGGGGTGCGGGCGTGCTCGGTGAGGCCGAGCCGCTCCAGCAGGGCGGAGGTGTCGAGCGGCGTGGCGTGGAACGAGGCGACGAGCTTCAGGAACTCGCCCGCGCGGGCCGTCCCCGGCACGCCGCCGGACTGCGGCATCACGCCGACCCTGGGCTTCAGCGCCCGCCCGTCGGCGGCCGGGTCGAGGCCGAGGACGCGGACGGTGCCGGAGTCGGCCCGCCGGAAGCCCTCGCAGATCTCGATCGTCGTGGTCTTGCCGGCGCCGTTCGGGCCGAGCAGCGCGGTGACCGCGCCCCGGGCGGCACTGAACGTCAGGCCGTCCACGGCCCGCCGTTCGTGGCCGGCCGCGCCGTAGCGCTTGACGAGCGAGCGCAGCTCGACCGCGCTGTCTCGGCCACCGTCTCCGGGGGGTGTCATGATGACGAGTTTAGAACCGCGGCGGGACAGCTCCGCGCGGGGTCCCGCAGGTGCGCCAGGTGAAGATGAGGTAAAGCCTTCGGGGGGACGCCGGCGGGATGTGATCCGGGTCCGAGGGGAAGTCGATCTAGTTTCGCCCGCCGGGCGCGCGGGAATTCCCGATCTGTCACCGGACGCCCCCGGTGGCCTGGGGTGCCGGCACCGTCGCCGGGGCCCCGAGGAGGTGGGGATGCCGTTCCACGTCGATTCGGAGGCCGGACGGCTCCGGGAGGTGCTGCTCCACCGGCCGGAGTTGTCACTGAAACGGCTCACCCCGTCCAACGCGGCCGGGCTGCTGTTCGACGACGTGCTGTGGGTCCGGCGGGCGATCGAGGAGCACGAGGAGTTCGAGGACGTGCTGCGGGCGGAGGGCGTCCGGACGCATCTGCTGCTCGACCTGCTGTGCGAGACGATCGCGATCCCCGAGGCGCGCGGCCACATCCTGGACACCGTCGTCGACCCGCACTGGTTCGGCCCGCTCGCCGCCGACGCGATCCGCGGCTGCTTCGACTCCATGGACGTGCGGGAGCTTGGCTCGTTCCTCATCGGCGGCATCACCAAACGGGAGATGCTCGAGCGGATGCCCGAGCCCGCGTCCATCGCGTTCCACTTCATCGACCTGGACGGGTTCATCCTGCCGCCGCTGCCGAACCACCTGTTCACCCGCGACACGTCCTGCTGGGTCTACGACGGCGTCTCGATCAACACGATGCGCAAGAAGGCGCGGATGCGCGAGACGGTGCACATGGAGGCCGTCTACCGGTGGCATCCGCTGTTCGCCTTCGGCTACGGCCGGCCGGAGGAGGGCGGCTTCCACGTCTGGAACAGCGGGACGGCGATGGCCCCGGCGACGCTGGAGGGCGGCGACGTCCTGGTCATCGGGAACGGCGCCGTGCTGGTCGGGATGAGCGAGCGGACGCAGCCGCAGGCCGTCGAGATGCTCGCGCAGTCGATGTTCGCCACCGGTTCCTGCGACCGGATCGTCGCGCTGCGGATGCCGCAGAAGCGGGCGTTCATGCACCTGGACACCGTCATGACGATGGTCGACCACGGCGTGTTCACCGCCTACGCCGGGATGGGCATGCTGCCGTCCTACACCATCGAGCCCGGCGACACCGAGAAAGAGCTGAAGATCACAGATCATCCTCCGGAGGACATGCACCGCGCGATCGCCGCGGCGCTCGGCCTGGACGACATCAAGGTCCTCATCCCGACGCAGGACGTGTTCGCCGCCGAGCGCGAGCAGTGGGACGACGGCGCGAACGTCCTCGCCGTGGCCCCCGGCGTCGTTGTCGCCTACGAGCGCAACACCACGAGCAACAACCATCTGAGCCGGAACGGGATCAAGGTCATCACCATTCGCGGCAGCGAGCTGGGCCGCGGGCGCGGCGGTCCCCGCTGCATGACCTGCCCGCTCGTACGCGACGCCTGACGACCACGACCCCGGGAGACCGACATGATGCTCGACCTGCGCGGACGCAGCCTGCTCAAGGAACTCGACTTCACGACCGAGGAGTTCGAGCACCTGCTCGGCCTCGCGGCCGAGCTGAAGGCCGCCAAACGCGCCGGCACGGAACGGCAGGCCCTGACGGGCAGGAACATCGCGCTGATCTTCGAGAAGACCTCCACCCGCACGCGCTGTGCCTTCGAGGTCGCCGCGCACGATCAGGGCGCCCATGTCACCTACCTCGACCCGAGCGGCACGCAGATCGGCCATAAGGAGTCGATGAAGGACACCGCACGCGTCCTGGGGCGGATGTACGACGGCATCGAGTACAGGGGTTCCAGTCAAAGGCTCGTCGAAGAGCTGGCCGAGTACGCGGGCGTCCCGGTGTGGAACGGTCTCACCGACGAATGGCATCCGACGCAGATGCTCGCCGACATGCTCACCATGCGCGAGCACAGCGGCAAGCCCTTGCAGGACGTCACGTACGCCTACCTGGGCGACGCCCGCAACAACATGGGCCACTCCTATGTGGCCACCGGTGCGCTGCTCGGCATGGACGTGCGCATCGTCGCGCCGCGCACCCTCTGGCCGAACGAGGAGATGGTGGTCGAACCGTCCAGAGCGGTCGCGGCCAAGACCGGCGCGAACATCACCCTCACCGAGGACGTCGCCGAAGGCGTCCGGGGCGCCGACTTCGTCATCACCGACGTGTGGGTGTCGATGGGCGAGCCCAAGGAGGTGTGGGACGAGCGCATAGCGCTGCTCAAGCCTTACCAGGTGAACGCCGAGGTCATGCAGGCCACCGGCAGCCCGGACACCAAGTTCATGCATTGCCTCCCCGCCTTCCATAACAGGGAGACCACGGTGGGAGAGGAGATCTACCGCAAGACCGGTCTGGAGGCGCTGGAGGTCACCGAGGAGGTGTTCGAGTCCGCGGCCTCCATCGTCTTCGACGAGGCCGAGAACCGGATGCACACGATCAAGGCGGTCATGGTCGCGACGCTCGGCTGAGCCGGGCCGGTCGCCGGGAACAGGGGAGAGGCAGCATGCGCGTCGTCGTCGCGCTCGGAGGGAACGCGCTGGTCAGGCGGGGCGAAATGCCCGACGCGGAGCTTCAGCGCGGCAATGTGAACCGGGCCGTCCGGTCGCTGGCGCCGCTCGCCGAGAAGCACGAGCTGATCATCACGCACGGGAACGGGCCGCAGGTCGGGGTGCTGTCGCTGGAGAGCGTCAACGACCCGAACCTGACCCGGCCCTACCCGCTGGACACCATCGGCGCCGAGACCCAGGGGATGATCGGCTACTGGCTGCTGCAGGCGCTGCAGAACGCGCTGCCCGGCCGCCAGGTGGTGGCGATGGTCAACCAGACGCTGGTGTCGGCGGTGGACCCGGCGTTCGAGAACCCGACCAAGTTCGTCGGGCAGGTCTACGACCGGGAGGAGGCCGAGAAGCTCGCCGCCGAGTACGGCTGGACGGTCCGCGAGGACGGGGACCGGTGGCGCCGCGTCGTGCCGTCCCCGCGTCCGCAGCGGGTGATCGAGACGCGGCTGATCCGGGAGCTGGTCCGGCTCGGGACGGTGGTGGTCTGCGCGGGCGGCGGCGGCATCCCGGTGTTCCGCAACGACGTCGGGCGGCTGGAGGGCGTCGAGGCGGTCATCGACAAGGACCTCACCGCGTCCATCCTGGCCGAGAGCATGGACGCGGACGCGCTGCTCATCCTCACCGACGTGCCCCGGGTGATGCGCAACTTCGGCACCCCGGAGCAGGAGGAGATCACCCACACGACCCCGTTCGAACTGCGGGCCGAGAACTTCCCCGCCGGGTCGATGGGCCCCAAGGCCGAGGCGGCGGCGGGCTTCGTCGAGCGGACCGGCGACATGGCCGCGATCGGGCTGCTCGACCAGTGCGCCGAGATCCTCGAAGGCACCGCCGGCACGATCGTCACCCCCAACGCCACCTGGCCGCTGAGGAGCACGCTGTAACGGCCCCGGCGGCCGCCGGGGCCGCCGCCCCTGCCGCCGGATGAACCACCGGTGACGCAGGCCCCGGGTTAGGTAAGGCTCACCTGCGTGAGCTACGACATCGGCGATCCGGTGTTTCGGGGGAAGGAATTACGGCACACTGATGTTGTGAAATACGTGAGCAAGGGTCAGACGACCGCCCAGGCCGCCTCCGCGCGGCCTTCCGGCGTGCCGTCAGGGGCCGGTCACGCCGAGCGCGACACACGCGCGCGAGTGGCCCGGCTGATCCTTGAGCACGGCCCGGTCACGGCGTCCGCGCTGGGGGAACGCGTCGGCCTCACGCCGGCCGCGATCCGCCGGCACCTGGACGCGCTGCTGGCCGAGGGCATGATCGAGGTCCGCAAGGCACGGGTGCCGCAGACCCGGCGCGGCCGGGGACGTCCGGCCAAGTGGTTCGCCATCACCGACGCCGGGCGCAGCGCCTTCGTGCACGCCTACGACGACCTGGCGACCGGCGCGCTGCGGTTCCTCGCCGACACGGCCGGCGACCACGCGGTCGCCGAGTTCGCCCGGCGGCAGATCGCCGACCTGGAGCGGCGGTACCGGCCCGTCGTGCAGGACGCCCCGCCCCAGCAGCGGGTCCGCACGCTGGCCGAGGCGCTGTCGGGCGACGGCTACGCGGCCGCCGCCGCGAAGGCGCCCCAGCCGGGCGGGGGCGAGCAGTTGTGCCAGCACCACTGCCCGGTCGCGCACGTCGCCGCGGAGTTCCCGCAGCTGTGCGAGGCCGAGACCGAGGCGTTCAGCCGGCTGCTGGGCACCCCCGTCCAGCGGCTGGCCACGATCGCCCACGGCGACGGGATCTGCACCACCCACGTCAGTCCCCGCTCCCTGCGCGAGATGGACGGGGCCGGCGAGCCCGCCGCGGGCGGCGCCCCCGGCGGGGACGCGGGAGACCCGGGGGCGGCGTCCCCCGAACAGACACAGAACAGTGACGAGGAGTCCGGAGGGACCTCCCTATGACTACGGCAGCCCACCCTGAACTAGAGGGGCTCGACAGGTACAAGTTCGGCTGGGCCGACTCCGACGAGGCCGGTGCCTCGGCTCGCCGCGGCCTGAACGAGGACGTCGTCCGCGACATCTCGGCCAGGAAGAACGAGCCCGAGTGGATGCTCGACCTGCGCCTCAAGGGGCTGCGGCTGTTCAGCAAGAAGCCGATGCCCACCTGGGGCTCCGACCTGTCGGACATCGACTTCGACAACATCAAGTACTTCGTGCGCTCCACCGAGCAGCAGGCCGCGTCCTGGGAGGAGCTCCCCGAGGACATCAAGAACACCTACGACAGGCTCGGCATCCCCGAGGCGGAGAAGCAGCGCCTCATCGCCGGCGTCGCCGCGCAGTACGAGTCGGAGGTCGTCTACCACAAGATCCGCGAGGACCTTGAGGAGAAGGGCGTCATCTTCGTCGACACCGACACCGGCCTGCGCGAGCACCCGGAGATCTTCAAGGAGTACTTCGGCTCGGTGATCCCGGTCGGCGACAACAAGTTCGCCGCGCTCAACACCACGGTGTGGTCGGGCGGCTCGTTCGTCTACGTCCCGCCGGGCGTGCACGTCGAGATCCCGCTCCAGGCCTACTTCCGGATCAACACCGAGAACATGGGCCAGTTCGAGCGGACCCTGATCATCGCCGACGAGGGGTCCTACGTCCACTACGTCGAGGGCTGCACCGCTCCGATCTACAAGTCGGACTCGCTGCACTCCGCGGTCGTCGAGATCATCGTGAAGAAGGACGCCCGCGTCCGCTACACGACGATCCAGAACTGGTCGAACAACGTCTACAACCTGGTGACCAAGCGCGCCGTCGCCTACGAGGGCGCCACCATGGAGTGGGTGGACGGCAACATCGGCTCCAAGGTCACGATGAAGTACCCGGCCGTCTACCTGCTCGGCGAGCACGCCAAGGGCGAGACCCTGTCGATCGCGTTCGCGGGCGAGGGCCAGCACCAGGACGCCGGCGCCAAGATGGTGCACGCCGCGCCCAACACCTCCAGCAGCATCATCTCCAAGTCGGTGGCGCGCGGCGGTGGCCGCACGTCCTACCGGGGGCTGGTGCAGATCCAGGAGGGCGCCGAGCACAGCAAGTCCACCGTCAAGTGCGACGCGCTGCTGGTCGACCAGGTCAGCCGGTCCGACACCTACCCCTACGTCGACGTCCGCGAGGACGACGTGGAGATGGGCCACGAGGCCACCGTCTCCAAGGTGTCGGAGCAGCAGCTGTTCTACCTGATGAGCCGCGGCCTCACCGAGGACGAGGCGATGGCGATGATCGTGCGCGGGTTCGTCGAGCCCATCGCGCGGGAGCTGCCGATGGAGTACGCCCTTGAGCTGAACCGGCTCATCGAGCTGCAGATGGAAGGAGCCGTCGGCTGATGGGGCTCGACACCAAGCCTCTCTCGACGCTGCACGAGAAGGCGTCCTACGACGTGGGCGACTTCGAGGTCCCCACGGGCCGCGAGGAGGAGTGGCGGTTCACCCCGCTGCGCCGCCTGCGCGGCCTGCACAAGGGCACCGCGGAGGACGGCGGCAAGGTGCTGGTCGAGGTCGACGCGGCCCCGGAGGTCACCGTCGAGACCGTCGGACGCGACGACCCGCGCCTCGGCAGGGCCTACGTCCCCGCCGACCGCGTCAGCGCCCAGGCATGGAACTCCTTCACCGAGGCCACGGTCGTGACCGTCCCGAAGGAGGCCGTCGCCTCCGCGCCGACCGTGCTGCGGCTGCGCGGCGAGGACGCCTCGGCCGCCGCCTACGGTCACACGACCGTCGTGGTGGAGCCGTTCGCCGAGGCCACCGTCGTGCTGGCGCACCGCGGCTCGGCGACCTACGCCGACAACATCGAGTTCGTCGTCGGCGACGGCGCCCGCCTCTCGGTGATCAGCCTGCAGGACTGGGCGGACGACGCCGTCCACGTCTCCCACCAGCACGCCCGGCTCGGCCGCGACGCCCGGTTCGTCTCGCACAACATCTCGCTCGGCGGCGACGTCGTGCGGATCTCGCCGTCCGTCGCCTACGCGGAGCCCGGCGGCGACGCCGAGCTGTACGGGGTGTACTTCGTCGACGGCGGCCAGCACCTGGAGCACCGCCTCCTCGTCGACCACACCGTCCCGCACTGCCGCAGCCGCGTCGACTACCGCGGCGCCCTGCAGGACCAGGACGCGCACGCCGTGTGGATCGGCGACGTGATCATCCGCGCGGAGGCGGAGGGCACCGACACCTACGAGCTGAACCGCAACCTGGTGCTGACCGACGGGACGCGGGTCGACTCCGTCCCGAACCTGGAGATCCTCACCGGCGAGGTCGCCGGCGCGGGGCACGCCTCGGCGTCCGGGCGGCTGGACGACGAGCATCTGTTCTACCTCCAGGCGCGCGGCATCACCTTCGACGAGGCGCGCCGCATGGTGGTCCGGGGCTTCCTCGGTCAGCTGGTCGAGCGCATCGAGGTCGCCGAGGTCCGGGACAAGGTGCGCGAGGCGATCGAAGAAGAGCTCGATCTGGGAGCGGGACGACGATGACGTATGTCAAGGTGTGCGCGCTGGGCGAGGTCCCCGTCAACGGGGCCCTCGGTGTTGAGGTCGACGGTACGCCCGTCGTCGTCGCGCGTAGCGGCGACGACCTGTACGCGCTGAACGACATCTGCTCGCACGCCGAGGTCTCGCTGTCGGAGGGCGAGATCTACAACGGCACCATCGAGTGCTGGCTGCACGGGTCCTGCTTCGACCTGCGCACAGGCAAGCCCACCAACCCGCCGGCCACGCAGCCGGTCGCCACCTACAAGGTCAAGGTCGAGGGCGGCGACGTCTACGTCTCGCTCACCGGCGACTGACCCCACGACGAAGGACTACACGCACTATGGCCACGCTAGAGATCCGCGACCTCCACGTCTCCGTCGGCGACGGCTCCGACGGGGCGAAGGAGATCCTGCGCGGGGTCGACCTGACCGTGCAGGCCGGCGAGACCCACGCGATCATGGGGCCGAACGGCTCCGGCAAGTCCACGCTCGCCTACGCCATCGCGGGCCACCCGAAGTACCGGGTGACGTCCGGCACGGTCACGCTGGACGGCGAGGACGTCCTCGCCATGTCGGTGGACGAGCGCGCCCGCGCCGGGCTGTTCCTGGCGATGCAGTACCCGGTCGAGGTGCCGGGCGTGTCGGTCTCCAACTTCCTGCGCTCGGCCGTCACCGCCGTCCGCGGCGAGGCCCCGAAGCTCCGCGAGTTCTCCAAGGAGATGAAGGCGGCGATGGACAGCCTGTCCATCGACCCGGCGTTCGCGCAGCGCAGCCTGAACGAGGGCTTCTCCGGCGGGGAGAAGAAGCGGCACGAGATCCTGCAGCTGGAGATGCTCAAGCCGAAGGTCGCCGTCCTGGACGAGACCGACTCCGGCCTCGACGTCGACGCCCTGAAGGTGGTGTCCGAGGGCGTGAACCGGTTCGCGTCCGGGGAGACCGGTGTCCTGCTCATCACCCACTACACCCGCATCCTGCGGTACGTGAAGCCGGACTTCGTGCACGTCTTCACCGGCGGCCGCGTCGTCGCCGAGGGCGGCCCGGAACTGGCCGACGAGCTGGAGAACGAGGGCTACGAGAAGTACGTGAAGGCGGGCGCATCCCTATGACGCTTCTGCCCGGGGAGCTGAAGAAGGACTTCCCGCTGCTGCGGCGCACGGTCCGCGGCGGGCGCCCCCTGGTGTACCTCGACTCGGGGGCGACGTCGCAGAAGCCCCTCCGGGTGCTGGACGCGGAGCGAGAGTTCTACGAGCGGCACAACGCCGCCCCGCACCGCGGGGCGCACCTGCTCGCCGAGGAGGCGACGGAGGCCTACGAGGGCGCCCGCGCGTCGATCGCCCGGTTCATCGGCGCGGCGCCCGGCGAGATCGTGTTCACCAAGAACGCCACCGAGGGCATCAACCTCGTCGCGTACGCGATGAGCAACGCCGCGACCGCGGGCCCGGAGGCCGAGCGGTTCGCGGTCGGCCCCGGCGACGAGATCGTGGTGTCGGAGATGGAGCACCACGCGAACCTCGTCCCGTGGCAGCAGCTCTGCCGGCGCACGGGCGCGACCCTGCGCTGGTTCGGCCTGACCGACGAGGGCCGGCTCGATCTGGAGCACCTCGACGACCTGGTCAACGAGCGCACCAAGATCGTCGCGCTGTCGCACCAGTCGAACGTCCTCGGCACCGTCCCGCCGGTGCGGCGGATCGTGGAGCGTGCCCACGCCGTCGGCGCGCTCGTCCTGCTGGACGCCGCGCAGTCGGTTCCGCACCAGCCGGTGGAGGTGACCGAGCTCGGCGCCGACTTCCTCGCGTTCTCCGGGCACAAGATGCTCGGCCCGACCGGCATCGGCGTGCTGTGGGGGCGGGCCGAGCTGCTGGAGATCATGCCGCCGTTCATCACCGGCGGTTCCATGATCGAGGTCGTCCACCTGGAGGAGAGCACGTTCATGCCGCCGCCGCAGCGGTTCGAGGCGGGCGTCCCGATGACCGCGCAGGCGGTCGGGCTCGGCGCGGCGTGCGACTACCTCGCCGAGATCGGCATGGACCGCGTCCACGCCCACGAGGAGGCCCTCGTCGGCTACTCGCTGGAGCGGCTCGGCGAGATCCCCGGCGTCCGGATCATCGGTCCCGGCACCACCGAGGCGCGCGGCGGCGCCGTGTCGTTCACCGTCGAGGACATCCACCCGCACGACGTCGGCCAGGTCCTGGACGACCTGGGCGTCGAGGTCCGCGTCGGCCACCACTGCGCGTGGCCGATCTGCCGGCGCTTCGGCATCCCGGCGACCACCCGCGCGACGTTCTACCTCTACAACACCCTCGCCGACGTGGACGCCCTCGCCGACGGGGTACGGCACGCGCAGAAGTTCTTCGGAACAGGCTGAGCGACGGCCGGGTTGTAGCGAGAAAAGGCTTGGAAGGGACGACATGCAGTTGGAGGCGATGTACCAGGAGGTCATCCTGGACCATTACCGCAACCCCCTCCACAAGGGGCTGCGGGAGCCGTTCGAGGGCGAGGCGCACCACGTCAATCCGACCTGCGGTGACGAGGTGACGCTGCGCGTCCACCTGGACGGCGACGGCCAGGACGCCACGGTCGCCGACGTCTCCTACGACGCCATGGGCTGCTCGATCAGCCAGGCCAGCGCCTCGGTGATGTCCGACCTGATCATCGGAAAGTCAGTGAAGGAGGCGATGGCCGTCGGCGAGGAGTTCCTGGCGCTGATGCAGTCGCGCGGCCGGGACATCGAGCCGGACGAGGACGTCCTTGAGGACGCCGTCGCCTTCGCCGGGGTCTCCAAGTACCCCGCCAGGATCAAGTGCGCCCTGCTCGCCTGGATGGCGTGGAAGGACGCGACCGCCCGCGCACTCGGAGAGGCATCATGACCGATACGCCCGCGACAGACACGTCCGTCCAGGAGGAAGAGGTCCTGGAGGCACTGAAGGACGTCGTCGACCCCGAACTCGGCATCAACGTCGTCGACCTCGGCCTGATCTACGGCGTCAACCTCGACGACGAGGTGGCCACCATCGACATGACGCTCACCAGCGCCGCCTGCCCGCTCACCGACGTGATCGAGGACCAGGCCCACAGCGCCCTGGAGGGCCTCGTCAAGGACGTCAAGATCAACTGGGTCTGGCTTCCCCCGTGGGGCCCCGACAAGATCACCGACGACGGCCGCGACCAGCTCCGCGCCCTCGGCTTCAACGTCTGACACCCGCACGAGGCCGCGTCCCGCCCGGGAGCGCGGCCTCCCGGGTCCCGCTGGACGAGACCGGACCCGCCAGGACGGCTCGACGAGCGCGGCGTGGGTTCCATGCCGCGCCATGACCGCTGACCGTGACCTCGCCCCTCTAAGGTTGGCCGGTGTGATGGATGCGTTTCCGGGGAGCGAACCGGAGCTGATGGCGCGGCGGGCGGCGTCGTTCGGGGGGAGCGCGGCGGCGTACGCGCGGGAGCGGCCCGACTATCCGGACGCGGCGGTGCGGTGGGCGCTGGAGCCGGTCGCGGGGCGCGGATCCCTGCGGGTGCTGGACCTGGCGGCCGGGACCGGGAAACTGACGCAGGTCCTGCTGAGGAACGGCGTGGACGCGGCCGATGTCGTCGCGGTCGAGCCCGACGCGGCGATGCGGGACGAACTGCGGCGCCGGGTACCGGGGGTGCGGGCGGCCGGGGGCAGCGCCGAGAGCATCCCGCTGGGGGACGGGACGGTCGACGCCGTCGTGGTCGGGCAGGCGATGCACTGGTTCGATCTCGACCGCGCCCTGCCGGAGATCCACCGGGTACTGGCGGACGGCGGTGTTCTCGCCGGCCTGTGGAACACCGACGACGACCGGGTGCCGTGGGTCGCCGAGATGAAGCGGGCGGCGTGCGGCAGCGTGTCGTTCCTGAACTGGCGGCCGAAGGCGCTGCCCGAGACGGAATGGTTCCCGGGGGTCGAGCGGGCGGAGTTCCCGCACGGGCAGCGGCGGACGGCGGAGTCCATGGTGGCGACCATCGGGACGCACTCGCACCTGCTCGTCATGCAGGACGCGGAGCGCGAAGCCGTCCTCGGCCGGGTGCTGGAGCATCTGCGGGCCACCCCCGAGACGGCCGCAGGGGAGTTCGAGCTGCCGATCGTCACCCTGGCCGTGCGCGGCCCGCGCGCGTGAGGGCCGCCGCCGGGCGTTCCGGGGGTGAGCCGCACGAGAGGGCATCGGGCCGCTGCTGAGCCCGCAGCGGCGATCTCAGCGGGACATCACCCGGTCTCGGTGGTTGCGGTGTCTCAGAGGCTGCGGGCCCCGGCGAGGGCCGACAGCAGGTAGGTCACGCCGGCCACGGCCGCGAGCCACGCGTAGGCGGTGATGTCGGCGCCGCGCAGCGCCTGGACGACGAGCGCGCCGACCACCGCGACCGTCAGCACGTCGCCCGTCATCGCGGCGGCGCGCAGGTGCGCGCGGGCCCGGGTGCCGGACCCGAACCCCTCGCTGACCGGCAGTGCCGGCTCGTTGCGCCGGTAGGCGAGGTAGCCCGCGTATCCGATGAGCGCGGCGAGCGCGATGAGGGCCGTCCCGGACCGTCCGTCGGCGGCGAGCACGGCCCCGACCACCACACCCGCGCCCAGGACGAGCCCTGGCACGACCCACCGGCTGAGACTGCGGCGTTCGGGAGCGATCCACATGGTCACATCCTCCCCGATGCGCGCACGGGGCGGACCGGCAACGCGCCGGGCTGTATCTTCTCGCTTCGTGGCGCAATTTCGATTGAACGGCTCGAAGATGCTCGCCGTCGACCTCGGCGGCGAGACCATCAGGGCGCTGAACGGATCCATGGTCGCCTATGAGGGCCAGATGACGTTCAAGCGGCAGGGCATGACGGGCGGCGAGGGGCTGCGGGGCGCCCTCAAGCGCAGGATCGCCGGCGAGGGCATGACCCTCATGGAGATCACCGGGCAGGGAACGGCCTATCTGGCGAGCGAGGCGACGGAGGTGACGCTCGTCCAGCTCACCGGCGACACCCTGTACGTGGAGTCGGAGAGCCTGCTGGCCCTCGACGGGAACCTGCAGACCGGCGTCCAGTTCGTCGGCCTGCGGGGCATGGGCACCGGCCAGGGCCTCGCCACCACGAAGGTGGACGGGCACGGGACGGTCGCGATCCTGTCCGAAGGGCCGGCCATCGCGCTGGAGGTGACACCGCAGACGCCGCTATGCGTCGACCCCCACGCCTACGTCTGCCATCACGGGCAGCTCCAGCAGGACGTGGTCACCGACGTCAACTGGCGGACGGTGATCGGCCAGGGGTCGGGGGAGAGCGTGCAGTTCAGGTACCAGGGGCATGGCCTGGTCTACGTCCAGCCGGCCGAGCGCGGCGGAATTCTGGAGATCTGATGCCCGGATACCAGTCGATCAACTCCAAGATGCTCCAGGTGCCGATCGGGCCTGGGCAGGAGGTCTACAGCAAGCGCGGTGCGATGCTCGCCTACACCGGGCCCGTGTCGTTCGCCCCGTCCACCACGGCCGGGCAGGGCATCGGCGGGACGATCGGGCGCGCCGTCGCCGGCGAGCGCACCGCGATGATGCACGTGACCGGGCAGGGCAGCGTCATGTTCGGGCACGGCGGGCTGCACGTCACCGTCATCGACCTGAACGGTGCCGACACCCTGTACGCCGAGGCCGACCGGCTCCTCGTCCACGACGCGTCACTGCGGGTCGGGACGATGTTCATGGGCGAGCAGGGCGGCGTGGGCGGCATCGTGCGCGGCGCGGTCACCGGGCAGGGTCTGTTCACCACGACGCTCACCGGGCACGGCTCGTGCGCGCTGCTGTCGCACGGCGGCGTGATGGAGCTGCCGATCACGCCGCAGCGTCCCGTCCACGTCGACCCGCAGGCGTATGTGGCCCATCGCGGCCAGGTGCAGAACAGGCTGACCACGGCGGTGGGGCTGCGCGACCTGATCGGACGCGGTTCCGGCGAGGGCTTCCAACTGGAGCTGAGCGGTACCGGCGTCGTCTACGTCCAGGCCAGCGAGAGGAAGATCTGACCCGTGAGCACGTTCGGCACGCAGACCTGGAACCCCTACACGCTTCCGTCCAACGACAACGTCAACCCCTACGCCTTCAGCGTCGACCTCAACGGGCAGTGGTTCGCGCAGAAGGGCAAGATGATCGCCTACTACGGGCAGATCAGGTTCGAGGCGCTGTCGGCGGGCCCGCTGGACTCGCTCGTCGCGCACACGTTCAACTCGCCGCTGTACGCGCAGGACTGGATCGTCGCGCAGGGGCAGGGCAAGCTCGTCCTCGCCGACCGCGGCTTCGACGTCAACTCCTTCGACCTGGAGAACGGGAACCTCACCGTCCGGGCGGGGAACCTGCTGGCGTTCGAGCCCGGCCTGGAGCTGAAGCAGTCGATCATCCCGGGGTTCCTGACGCTGATCGGCACGGGACGGTTCGTGGCGGCCTCGAACGGGCCCGTCCACTTCGTCGAGCCGCCGATCCGGATCGACCCGCAGGCGCTGCTCGGCTGGGCCGACTGCCCGTCCCCCTGCCACCACTACGACCACTCCTACATGCGCGGTGCGTTCGGCGCCGCCCGGATGGTGTTCGGGATCGGCGGCACGTCCGGTGAGGAGCACCAGTTCGACTTCACCGGCCAGGGCACCGTGCTGATGCAGTCGTCGGAGGCCGTGATGAACGAGGACGTGCTGCTGCGCGACCTCGAAGGCCAGATCGGGATGGTCGGCACGTCCGGGCTCCAGCGGCTCCACCAGGTGATCGGGCAGCGGCTCACCGCCGAGCGCCAGGGCTGACCCCGCAGGGGCCCGGGCGCCGGGCCCCCGCGGGCCGGTCACGACCCGGGTTCGGGTGCCGGCTTCATGACGTGGAACGGCACCCCGAACGGGTCGCGGACGGCGGCCGACCGGCCGTAGGGGCTGTCGGCCGGCTCGGCGTCGACCGTGCCGCCGCCCGCCCGCACCTTGCGGACCGCCTCGTCGGCGTTGTCGACCGCGAAGTAGGTCGTCCACGACGGCACCTCGGCGGAGCCTCCGCCGACGACGATCCCGGAACCGCCGAGGATGCCGCCGATGTAGCGGCCGTCCGGGCGGCGCAGGACGGTGTAGTCCATGTCGCCCGGCATCGGCTCCAGTTCGTAGCCGAACACCGCCCGGTAGAACTCGCCGGCGGGCCCGGAGTCGGGTGTGACCAGTTCGTTCCAGACGAACGACCCCGGTTCGTTCACGACCCGGGAGCCCGGGTGGGCGCGGCCCTGCCACAGGCCGAACTGCCCGCCCTGCGGATCCCGCAGGACCGCCAGGCGGCCGAGGTCCATCACGTCCATGGCCGGGGCGACGACCTCCGCGCCCGCGTCCGTGGCGGTCTTGAGGACGCCGTCGCAGTCGTCCGCGGCGAAGTACACGCTCCACCAGTATTCGCCGGGCTGGTCGTCCGGGGTCCGCATCATCCCCGCGACCGGCTGCCCGCGCAGCAGGCACTGGTTGTAGTGGCCCGTTTCGGCGCCCGCGTCCTCGAACTGCCAGCCGAAGAGCGTCCCGTAGAACGTCTTGGCCCGTTCGAGGTCGGGGACGCCGATGTCGAGCCAGTTCGGTGTCCCCTCCGGTACGTTGCCCGTGACCTGGGTCATCCGCCTCATACCCCCTCATGCAGGGACCGGCCGGTCCCGATGCCGTCCCGCCGCTCGCCACCACTTCGCATCTTGGCCCGCGGCGCGGCGTTCACACATCGGGCCCCGCGCCGGATCGGCGGGGCCGGTCCCGGCCCGCCGTCCCGTACACTGATCGCATGGTTCCGCTCCCGAACTGACAGTGCGCCCGGCGCGCCCCGGTCGAATGACCGCGGGGCGCGCCGTTTCGTGCGCCTGTCCATCGAGCCGTCCTTCAGGGGAGCCCTGTCACTGTGATCATCGCGAAAGACATCGAGCTGCGCGCCGGGTCCCGGCTGCTGATCGAGGCCGCCACGTTCCGGGTCAATCCCGGCGACCGGGTCGGCTTCGTCGGCCGCAACGGCGCCGGCAAGACCACCCTCACCAAGGTGCTGGCGGGGGAGGCGCTGCCCGCGCAGGGCGCCGTGACGTCCTCCGGCACGATCGGCTACCTGCCGCAGGACCCGCGCGGCGTCGACCTCGGCGAGCTGGCCCGCGACCGCATCCTGTCGGCCCGCGGGCTGGACGAGGTGATCCGCGAGCTGCGCGCCGCCGAGGACGCGATGGCGACCGCGACGGGCGCCGGCCGGGACAAGGCCGTCCGCCGGTACGGGCGGCTGGAGGAGCGGCTGCACGTCCTCGGCGGCTACAGCGCGGAGGCGGAGGCCGCCTCGATCGCCTCCAGCCTCGGCCTGCCGGACCGGGTGATGGCCCAGCCCCTCGGGACGCTGTCCGGCGGTCAGCGGCGCCGGGTGGAGCTGGCGCGCATCCTGTTCTCCGGCGCCGACACCCTGCTGCTGGACGAGCCCACCAACCACCTCGACGCCGACTCCATCGTCTGGCTCCGCGACTTCCTGAAGTCCCACCAGGGCGGCCTCGTCGTGATCAGCCACGACGTGGAGCTGCTGGACGCGGTCGTCAACCGGGTCTTCCACCTGGACGCCAACCGCAGCGTCATCGACATCTACAACGTCGGCTGGAAGAAGTACCTCGACCAGCGGGAGACCGATGAGCGGCGCCGCAAGCGCGAGTCGGCGAACGCGCAGCGGCAGGCGTCCGCACTGCTGTCGCAGGCCGACAAGATGCGCGCGAAGGCGACCAAGGCGAAGGCGGCTCAGCAGATGGACCGGCGGGCCCGGCAGCTGCTCGCGGGGGTGGAGGGCGAGCGGCAGGCCGACAAGGTCGCCAAGATCCGCTTCCCGGACCCGGCTCCGTGCGGCAAGACCCCCCTCACCGCGGCGGGTTTGTCGAAATCGTACGGATCTTTGGAGATTTTCACCGACGTGGACCTCGCCGTCGACCGGGGCAGCCGCGTCGTCATCCTCGGCCTGAACGGCGCCGGGAAGACGACGCTGCTGCGCCTGCTGGCCGGGGTCGACGAGCCCGACACCGGGACGGTGGTGCCCGGGCACGGGCTCCGCATCGGCTACTACGCGCAGGAGCACGAGACCCTCGACGTCGAGCGGTCCGTCCTGGAGAACATGCAGTCGGCCGCGCCCGGCATGGCGCCCGTCGAGGTCCGCAAGATCCTCGGCTCGTTCCTGTTCTCCGGCGACGACGTCGACAAGCCCGCGGGCGTCCTGTCCGGCGGGGAGAAGACGCGGCTGGCGCTGGCGATGCTCGTGGTGTCGAGCGCGAACGTCCTGCTGCTGGACGAGCCCACCAACAACCTCGATCCGGCGAGCCGGGAGGAGATCCTCGGCGCGCTGCGGACGTTCGCCGGGGCCATCGTCCTGGTGACCCACGACGAGGGGGCGGTCGACGCGCTCGCTCCGGAAAGAGTGATTTTGCTCCCCGATGGGGTGGAAGACATCTGGAGTGAGGAGTTTGCCGATCTGGTGGCGCTCGCGTGACCTGCGAGGTGACTTCCACAGATCTTTTCTGGCCGAGTGGGTAGCCGAACAGCCGGGAATGACTGATCATGGCGGGGGATAACGCAGCGGTCACCACATCACTACGGGAGGTACTCGTGGCCGAGACCCTTAAGAAGGGCACCCGCGTGACCGGTGCCGAGCGCGACAAGCTGGCGGCGGACCTGAAGAAGAGGTACGACTCCGGCGAGAGCATCCGCGCCCTGGCAGCCGCCACCGGCCGCTCGTACGGTTTCATCCACCGGATTCTGACCGAGTCCGGAGTCAACCTGCGTGGTCGCGGTGGCGCGACCCGGGGCAAGAAGTCCTGAACGGACCCTGGCCCCCGGATGAGCGCACCGCCTGATCCGGCGCCGCGACCGGCCGAGTAAGGTTCGGTTTCGGCGGCGGACCGGGCAAGCGGGCCCCGCCTCGTGGACGGCGGGGCGGGCCCGCCATGCCCGCGCCGCACCCCGGCGCGGGCACGCTCATCGAGAGGAAGAGCAGTGGGGGACGCGACAACGACGGGACGACCGGAACCGGTCATGGCGGGTACCGACCTGGAGCAGGCCGGTCTTCGCCTGGAGGTGGACGGCGCCGTCGCGACCGTCACCCTGAACCGGCCCGAGCGGCGCAACGCCATGACGTTCACGACCTGGCGCGGGCTCGCCGCGATCGGCCGCTCACTGCCCCCGGACGTGCGCGTCGTCGTCCTGCGGGGCGAGGGCCCGTGCTTCTCGGCGGGCATCGACCTCGGCATGTTCTCCGGCGAGGGCGAGGGCGAGGGGTTCGCGGACGGCTCGGACGCCGAGGCCACCGACCGCTTCATCGCCGAACTGCAGGAGGGCTACACCTGGTTGCGGCGTCCCGACATCGTCACCGTCGCGGCCGTGCACGGCCACGCCATCGGCGGCGGCTTCCAGCTCGCGCTGGCCTGCGACATCCGCGTGGTCGCCGAGGACGCCAAGTTCTGCATGAAGGAGCCCGCGCTCGGGCTCGTCCCCGACCTGACCGGCACCAAGCCGCTGGTGGAGATCGTCGGCATCGGGCGCGCCCTGGAGCTGTGCCTGACGGCCCGGACCGTCCTCGCGGACGAGGCGGCCAGGATCGGCCTCGCCGAGATCGTCGTCCCGCGCGACGGCCTGGACGGGGCCGTCCGCGACCTGACCGGGGCGCTGCTCGCGGTGAACCCGGGCGCGGCCGTGGCGACCAAGCGGCTGCTGTGGCAGGCCGCCGAGCACACCCTTGAGGAGCAGTGCGCCGCCGAGCGCCGCGAGCAGATCGGCCGCCTCCGCGAGATGTTCGGCAAGTGACCCCGGAGGCACCGGCCGGGCGGTGACCACGAGCCGTCCACAGCCGTTATGCCGTGAGCGGAGCCGGGAAGCACGGCGGTCCGTGCGGCGTTGTCGACCTCGGATACTGAGATGCTTACTTGATTACATCGATGGCGATGACGTGACGGAGGCGGACATGGGAATGCCGGGAAACGGCTGGCAGGTGATGGCGTCGTTCCGCAGGGACAGCTCCGTCACCAGGCAGAAGCTCAAGCCCGGCACCGTCGGGCGGATCGCGGGATATGCCCGTCCCTACCTCAGGGAGCTGGTGCTGTTCCTCGCGCTGAGCTCGCTGTCCGCGCTGATCGTCGTCGCCAACCCGCTGCTGCTGAAGGCGATCATCGACCGCGGTATCGTGCCGGGCCGGCAGGGCATCGTCCTCTGGCTCGCCGTCGCCGTCGCCGGGCTCGCGCTGGTGGAGGCGGTCCTCGGCCTGGTGCAGCGCTGGTACTCGGCGCGCATCGGCGAAGGGCTGATCTACGACCTGCGCAGCCAGGTGTTCGCGCACGTCCAGCGGCAGCCCGTCGCGTTCTTCATGCGCGCGCAGACCGGCTCGCTCGTCAGCCGCCTCAACAACGACGTCATCGGCGCGCAGCGCGCCCTCACCACCACCCTGTCGTCGGTGGTGTCGAACGTGATCAGCCTGATCCTGGTGCTGGTCACGATGCTGATCCTGTCGTGGCAGGTCACGGTGATCGCGCTGCTGCTGCTCCCGGTCTTCATCCTGCCGGCCAAGTGGGTCGGCAAGCGGCTGCAGCGGGTCAGCCGGGAGCAGATGGTGCTGGACGCCGAGATGGGCTCGCTGATGACCGAGCGGTTCAACGTCGCCGGCGCGATGCTCGCCAAGCTGTACGGCCGGCCCGCCGAGGAGGAGGAGAACTTCTCCGGCCGCGCCGCCCGCGTCCGCGACATCGGAGTGGTGGCCGCCATGTACGGGCGGGTGTTCTTCACCGCGCTGACGCTGGTCGCGGCGCTGGCGACGGCCATGGTCTACGGCGTCGGCGGCTACCTGGTCGTGGACGGCACCTTCCAGCTCGGCACGCTCGTCGCGCTCGCCACCCTGCTGACCCGGATGTACGGGCCGCTGACCGCGCTGTCGAACGTCCACGTGGACGTCATGACCGCGCTCGTCAGCTTCGACCGGGTCTTCGAGGTGCTCGACCTCAAGCCGCTGATCCGCGACAAGGACGCCGCCCGCGCCCTGCGGGCGGCCGGTGAGCCGTCGGGGAACGGCGCGCGTCCCGCGCAGCCCCCGCGGGCGCCGTCGATCGAGTTCGACCACGTCCGGTTCGCCTACCCGTCGGCGGACGAGGTGTCGCTGGCCTCGCTGGAGTCGATCGCGCGCACCGACACCGCACCCGGCCGGGAGGTGCTGCACGACGTCGACTTCCGCGCCGAGCCCGGGCAGCTCGTCGCGCTCGTCGGGCCGTCCGGTGCCGGCAAGTCGACGATCACGCATCTGGTGTCGCGGCTGTACGACGTGTCCGGCGGCGCGGTCCGGATCGGCGGCACCGACGTCCGGGACGTGACGCTGGAGTCGCTGCGCGCCGAGATCGGCGTGGTCAGCCAGGACGCGCACCTGTTCCACGACTCGATCGGGGAGAACATGCGCTACGCCCGTCCGGACGCCACCGACGAGGAGATCGGCGCGGCGCTGGAGGCCGCGCACATCGGCGCCCTCGTCGCCGCGATGCCGGACGGCCTGGACACCGTCGTCGGCGACCGCGGCTACCGGCTGTCGGGCGGGGAGAAGCAGCGGCTCGCGATCGCCCGGCTGCTGCTCAAGGCGCCGTCCGTCGTCGTGCTGGACGAGGCGACCGCGCACCTGGACTCCGAGTCCGAGGCGGCCGTCCAGCGGGCGCTGCGCACCGCGCTCGCCGGCCGGACGTCGCTGGTGATCGCGCACCGGCTGTCCACGATCCGGGAGGCCGACCAGATCCTGGTGATCGACGACGGCCGGGTCACCGAGCGCGGCCGGCACGAGGAACTGCTGCTCGCGGGCGGCCTGTACGCCGAGCTCTACCGGACGCAGTTCGCGCACCAGCGCGACGGGCGGCGCGAGACCGAGACGCTCGTCGCCGAGTGACCGCTCAGGCGTCCGGGCCGGTCCGGTAGCCGAGGCGGCGCAGCTCGGTCCCGGCGACCTTCTCGACCTGGGCGGCCTGCCGCGGCGTGAGCCGCTCGCGCCACGACCCGACGCCGCCGTCGTCGGCGTCCCCGATGCGCGCCAGGCCGGAGAGGGCCGTCTTCGGGATCGGCGCGTCCAGGTACACCGAGAGGTCGGCGCCCACGCGGCTCGGCCGGGCGATCAGGTCCTCGTAGCGGACGGTGAACAGCTGCTCCTCCGGGACCTGCTGCCGGAGCCTCGCGCTGAGCCGCACCGAGCCGCGCCAGCGCAGCGCGCACTTCACGGCGGGTGCCGCGCGCGGCCACCGGTTGCGGTCGGTGTGGTCCTCGACGCCGAAGAACGGGTTGGGGAACACCGTGTCGAGATTGGCCAGGCCGGGCTTGAACCAGGCGAGGCAGCGCTCGTCGTCCAGCATGTCGGCGACCACGTCCCGGCCGTCCCGGATCACCTGGACGAACTGGGCGTCGGGGAAGGCGTCCAGGAGCACGTCGGCGCTGTAGATCAGGTCGGGGGAGGCGTCGGCGAACCGGGCGAGGCCGTGCGGCTCCACGCACGGCGCGGGCAGCTCGCTCCCGGGTATCGGGCGGCCGGGCGGGACGGGCGGACGCGGCGGCAGCGCGGCCAGCTCGCGGCACTCGTCCGGGCACTGCGCGCAGGCCCGGGCCGACACCTGCCACGCCTCGGCGTAGGCGTCCCGCAGCACCCGCGCGGCACCCTTCCCGCGCTCGGTCGCGATCGACGGCTGCCGGGCGAACGCGTACGTGACGCGCAGGACGCCCGGACGGCCGGTGGTGAGATGGAAGCCGGGGGTCCGCTTGACCGCGCGCGCCAGCAGCTCCGCACCGGAGTGCGGAGCGCCCAGGATGAACACCGGGCGGCGGACCTTGGTGCCGTTGATCACCAGGATGTGCGGCGTCGACCTCATACGGGGCCAAGTTTGTCACCTTTTGAGGGTTGGCCGGTCCGTGACTCCGCGTAATGGGCGGCCCGATATCCATCCGTTAACCGGGACGGACGCGGGCCCTCGCCCGGCACCTACGATGTGAAGGATGGACGTCTCCCTGACGCTTGCCGAGTTCTTGCCCGAGGCCGGGGCGATCACCGTGCTGACCGGCGCGGGGATATCCACCGACAGCGGCATCCCCGACTTCCGCGGCCCGGAGGGCGTCTGGACCAGGGACCCGTCGGCGGAGGCGATGTCCACGATCGGGTCCTACCTCGCCGACCCCGCGGTGCGGCGGCGCGCCTGGCGGTCGCGGCGCGACAGCCCCGTCTGGGAGGCCGAACCCAACTCCGCGCACGCCGTCCTCGTCGACCTGGAGCGGGCCGGGCGGCTGCGTGCGCTGATCACGCAGAACATCGACGGGCTGCACCAGCGCGCCGGATCATCCGCCGCGAAGGTCATCGAACTGCACGGCACGGCCCGGGAGGCCGTCTGCCTGTCCTGCGGCCTGCGCACCCCCATGCCGGAGATCCTCGCCCGCGTCGACGCCGGCGAGGACGACCCGCCATGCGCGGAGTGCGGCGGCGTCCAGAAGGCCGCGACGGTCTCGTTCGGCCAGGCGCTGGAGCCGGACGTGCTGGACGCGGCGGTCGACGCCGCCCGCTCCTGCGACCTGTTCCTCGCCATCGGCACCTCGCTGACGGTGCAGCCCGCCGCCGGGCTGTGCCTGGAGGCGGTCGGCCACGGTGCCCGGCTGGTGATCATCAATGCCGAGGAGACGCCGTACGATGGGCTGGCCGACGCGGTCCTGCGGCGGCCGATCGGCGAGACGCTGCCGCGCCTCGCCGGCCTCGCGCTCGGCACGGGGCGATGATCTGTTGGCGGGTCGTGACCGGTCGCCTCTTCCACTGGCGTCCGGATCCTGACAAGCTCTATCCGTTGCGGTGCGAGGAGGGATCGGGTTGAACAGCGGGGGCGCCCGCGCGGAGGTGGCCGACGGGCCGCCGGCCGCGCCGGCCGTCGGCATGCCCGGCGGCCGGACCTCAGCCCGCAAGACCCGCAGGTACGGGCGGTTGCGGCCCGGCGACCGGGTCGCGGTGATCGCGCCCAGCGGGCCCGCCGACCCCGCCCGGCTGGAGGCCGGCTGCGCCGTCCTGCGCGACCTCGGCCTTGACGTCGTGGTCGGCAAGCACGCCCTCGACCGTGTCAACCTCGGCGCGTGCGGGCCCGTCCGCGACGACTGGCACCGGCTCGCCGGCAGCGACCCCGACCGGGCCGCTGACCTGCGGGACGCCTGGTGCGACCCGCGCGTCCGCGCGGTGATCTGCGCGCGCGGCGGATACGGTGCCACCCGAGTCCTGGACCACCTCGACTGGGACGCCCTGGGCGCCGCGACCGAGGCGTCCGCCGCCTCCGGCGGCGGCCCGAAAATCCTGCACGGTTCCAGCGACATCACCGCCCTGCACGCCGCGTTTGGAACGCGCCTGAACGTCACGACGTCCTTCGGGCCGATGCCCGCCGGCGTCCTCGCCGAGCCCGGCCCGGACGGCGACACCCTCGCCGGCCTGCGCGCGGCGCTGTTCGGCGGTCCGGTGACCCTGCCCGGCACGCGCTCCCTGCGGCCGGGACGCGCGGAGGGCCCGCTCACCGGCGGCACCCTCGCACTCCTCACGGCCCTGCTCGGCACCCCCTACGCCCCGCCGCCCGCCGCCGGCCGCATCGTCTTCCTGGAGGACGTCACCGAGGCGCCCTACCGGATCGACCGGATGCTCGTCCAGCTTCTCCAGGCCGGCTGGTTCGACGGCGCGGCCGGGGTGGCGCTCGGCTCCTGGCGGGACTGCGGAGACCCCGCCGAACTCGACTCGGTGTTCGCCGCGCGGCTCGGGCCGCTCGGCGTGCCGGTGCTGGCCGGAGTCGCCGCCGGGCACGGCCCGCGCCAGCTGACCCTCGAACTCGGCGCCCCCGCGGTGCTCACCGCCGCACCCGAAGATCCGCGCCCCGCCGCGGCGGACCCCGGCGCGCTCACCCTCGAAGCGCCCCCGGGAGGTGCCCGATGAGCGGCCGCCATGCCCGTCCCGAACGGTGGGACGAGGGGACCCTCGAATCGCTGCTGGTCCTGGTCGCCGAGAGCCTCGGCTACCGCTGCACGCGCATGCCCGGCGAGGTGATGCTGCTGGAGGGGGCCGGCCGGCTGCATGTCAGCCTGCGCGACCTGCGGCAGCTCGCCCGGCTCGTCCCGCGCGACGACTGGCCCGCGCTGGTCTCCGACCACGTCACCACGATCGTGACCGCGATCGAGGAACCGCTCGACCTGAGCGACTTCGACCTCGCCCAGCACCTGCTGCGCACCCGCATCTACCCCGCCGCGGCCGATAACGGCGCCCTTGCGGCCCGGCCGTTCGCGCCCGGCCTGATCGAGGCGGTCGTCGTCGACACGCCCACCACCGTCCGGACGGTCACGACCGACGAGATGAACGGCTGGCCGGTCTCCGGCGACGCGCTGTTCATGCTGGGGCGTGCCAACGTCCGCGCCGACGGGCCCCTCCAGGTGGACGAGCAGGACCTCGGCGGCGTCCGCGTCTGCGTCCTGCACGGCTGGACGTTCTACGCCGTCACCCACCTGGCGTGGCTGGAGGAGTACCTGTCGATCGGGCCTTACGGGGCGCTGGTGATCGCGCCCAACCGCAGCCTGATCGTCGCCCACCCGCTCCGGATCTCCGAGGGGCACCCGAGGGCGCGCTACCGCGCGGCCGTGGCGGCGGCCACCGAACTGCAGGCGCAGGCCCACCGCGCCTATGAGGAAGGCCCCGGATCGCTCAGCCCGCACCTGTACTGGTGGCGCGCCGGTGAGCTGAGCTACCTCGCGACCCGCTACGAGGGCGACACGCTGATCCTGCCGGAGGAGTTCGCCTCCGTCCTCACCGCGCTCGCGGCCGAGCACTGACGCGGGTCGCCGCCGCCCCGGCTCGGTGCACTTCTAGACGCGGACCGGCTCGGGTTCGGGCGCCGCGGCGGGAGGCTTGACCGTCAGGGCGGGCAGCAGGACGTGGGTCAGCGGCCCGATCGCGACCGCGTACAGGAGCGTCCCGACGCCGACGGTGCCGCCGAGCAGCCAGCCGGTGCCGAGCACGGTCAGCTCGATCGCCGTCCGCACCACCCGGATCGAGTGGCCCCGCGCGGCGAGTCCGGTCATCAGCCCGTCGCGCGGGCCGGGGCCGAGCCCGGCGCCGATGTAGCAGCCGGTCGCGAAGCCGCCCACCAGGACCGCCGTGATCAGGTAGGCCCAGCGCGCGGCGAGCGCGTCCGGCGTGGGCAGCAGCCACAGGAACAGGTCCGCGAAGGCGCCGATGAGGATGACGTTGCTGATCGTCCCGATGCCGGGCCGCTGCCGCAGTGGAATCCACGCCAGCATCACGACCGCGCCCGTGATGATGATCCACACGCCGATCGACAGGCCGAAGCGGCGGGAGAGGCCCTGGTGGAGGACGTCCCACGGGTCGTTGCCGAGTCCGGACGCCACCTGGAGTGCGATACCGAGCCCGTAGAAGGCCAATCCGGCATAAAGTTGCACCAGCCGACGCGTTATCAAGGCCATTACCCGCTCCTCAGTCCATGAGTGGCCATCTTTTCGCCTATCCTGACGCAAAGTGGCCTGGCCGATATAGGGCCAATGTGTAAAAATGGCTTGCATGAGCACGCGTTATGTGAGCGGACCGCACCTGGCCCGCCTCCTGGGGGACGTGTCGAGGGAGCGCCCCGTCTATGCCGCGCTGGCCCGGTCCGTGCGCGGCCTCGTCCTGGACGGGCGGCTCGCGCTGCGGACCCGGCTGCCCGCCGAACGCGACCTCGCCGCCGCCCTCGGCGTCAGCCGCACCACCGTGACGACCGCCTACGACCGGCTCCGCGACGAGGGGTACATCGAGAGCCGGCAGGGCGCGGGCAGCTGGACGGCGCTGCCCCCGGTGCGGATGTCGTCCGCCGAGCCGCGCCCCGCGCCGCCGGGCGGCCGGTTCGGCAGGGCCCACCCCGCGCCGGACGACGCGTCCTTCATCGACCTCGGCTGCGCCACCCCCGGTGCGCCGGCGATCTTCGCCGAGGCCGTCGCCGCCGCCGTCGACGAGTTGCCCCGCTACAGCTCCGGACCCGGCTACGAGCCCGCCGGTCTCGCGAGCCTGCGGCAGGTCATCGCGGACGGGTACGCGGCGCGCGGCGTCCCGACCCGGGCCGACCAGATCGTCGTCACCACCGGCGCGCAGCACGCGTTCACGCTGCTGTCACACCTGCTCGTGGAGGCGGGCGACGCAGTCATGGTCGAGCGGCCCACCTACCCGCACGCGCTCGGCGCGCTGCGCCGCCGCGGCGCCAGGCTCGTCCCCGTCGGCGTCAACGAGGGCTGGGACGTCGAACTCGCCGCGGGCGCCATGCGGCAGGCCGCCGTCCGGATGGCGTACACGATCCCCGACTTCCAGAACCCGACCGGCCACCTGATGGCGGCCGACGACCGGGCCGCGCTCGTCGACGCCGGACGGCGCGCCGACGCGTTCCTCGTCGCCGACGAGACGTTCGCCGACCTCGCCCACGACCTCGACGCGCCGCGCGAGCCGCCGCTCGCCGCCTACGACACCGGCGGCCGGGTCATCACGGTCGGGTCGGCGTCCAAGCTGCTGTGGGGCGGGCTGCGCATCGGCTGGATCCGCGCGACCGCGCCGCTGGCCCGCCGCCTGACGCTGGCCCGCGAGCCGTTCGACATGGCCAGCCCGGTGCTCGACCAGCTGATCGTCCGGGAACTGCTGCTGCGGGTGGAGGAGGTGCGCGCCGAGCGCGCGGAGAGCCTGCTACGCGGCCGGGACGCGCTCGCCGGGGCACTGCGCGAGCTGCTGCCCGGCTGGGAGTTCCGGCTGCCGGGCGGCGGCATGTCGCTGTGGGCGCGGATCGGCACGCCCGTCGCCACGGCGCTCGCCGAGGCGGCCGAGCGGCTCGGCGTCCGGGTCGTCGCCGGCCCGGTGTTCGGCGCGGACGGCGTCCTGGAGGACTACGTCCGGCTGCCGTACGTGCTGCCGCCCGACACGCTGCGCCTGGCCGCCGAACGCCTCGCCCTCGCCTACCGCGAGGTTCGGTCGGCCCCCGCCGCCCGTCCCCTGCCCGCCTACGTCTGACCGGGAGCCCGCGTCAAGGCGCGCCCTGGATGTAGCCGACGAGGTGCTCACGCTCGCTCTGCAGCTCGTCGATGGCGCTCTTGACGACGTCGCCGATGCTGACGATCCCGGTGAGCCGGCCGTTCTCGACGATGGGCACGTGCCGGAACCGGTGCTCGGTCATGGTGCCGCGCAGCTCCTCCACCTCGGCGCCGGGACCGCAGGTGTGGACCTCGGTGGTCATGATGTCGGTGACGGGACGGTCGAGCAGCCCCGCGCCGGCGTCGTGCAGCCGCCGCACCACGTCGCGCTCGGAGACGATGCCGGCGATCGCCGCGCCGTCGGGCGAGACCACCACCGCTCCGATGTTGTGCTCCGCCAGGACGGCGAGCAACTGCCGCACGGTGGCCTCGGGCCGCACCGTGGTGACCGTGTCTCCCTTACGCCGCAGGATGTCGCGAATCCGCATGTCTCACGCTCCGGTGCCGGTTTCGGGCCCGTGGGGGCGACGGCCGCCGTGCCGGTCGCCGGGCCTGTTCTGTCAAGGTCGCATGTTCCGGCGCCGAGGGAAAGCCCGCCGCGGCAAACCGTTCACGGCACTTGCCCCGCGGCTACGGGGCGAGGAGGCGGCCCAGCGCGTTGAGGGCGGGGGTGAGGAGGCGTCCCGCGGGGCCCGCGTGGGCGAGCGCGGCGCGGGCGGCGTTGGCTCCGCAGGCGCCGTGGACGCCGCCGCCCGGATGGGCGGACGCGGACGCCAGGTAGAGGCCCGCGACCGGGGTCTCGGCGCGTCCGAGGCCCGGAACGGGGCGGAACACGAGCTGCTGGTGGATCAGCGAGGTTCCGCCGTTGAGCGCGCCGTTCACCAGGTTGGCGTCGTGGGCCTGGAACGCGGGCGGCGCGATGACACGGCGGCCGGCGATCCGTGCGCGGAAGCCGGGCGCGAGGCGCTCCACCATGTGCTCCACGCGGTCGGCCATGGCGGCCTGCTCGCGTTCGTCCCAGGTGCCGGTGATCCCGTCCGGCCCGGCGTCGGCCTTCACCCGGTGAGGGACGTGCGTGTACGCCCACACCGACTCGGTCCCGGCGGGCGAGCGGGCGGGGTCGGCGACCGTCATCTGGCCGAGGAGCGCGAACGGCTCGGCCGGGACGCGGCCGGTGGCGAGATGCGCGCTGTGGCCGGTCAGCGCGTCCATGCCGGGGGACAGGTGGACGGTCCCGGCACGCCCGGCGCCGGGGGACGACCAGGGAATGGGGCCCGACAGCGCCCAGTCGACCTTGAAAGTGGCCTGGTCCCAGCCGAACCGGCGCATGTCCGCGCGCAGCGATGCGGGCAGGTCGGACCAGCCGACCAGGCCGCCGTACAGGGCGGGTGCGGACACGTCCGCGAGCACGGCCCGGGCGGCGCGCACCGGCTCCCCGGACGCGGTCCGCACCCCGAGCGCGCGCCCGTTCCGCACCACGACGGACGTGACCGGGGTGTCGCAGTGGACGCGCCCGCCCCGCGACTCCAGCCGCCGCACCAGCGCGGCCGTCAGCTCGCCCGCCCCGCCCTCGGGCACCGGCCAGCCGTACCGCTGCCCGATCATCGCGAGCAGCCAGCCGAACAGCGCCCCGGCCGTCGACTCGGGGAACAGGTCGGTGTGCAGCGCCGACCCGGCGAGCAGCAGCCGCCCGCCCGGCCCGGCGAACTCCTGCTCACCCAGCGTGCGGGCGGGCGCCAGCAGCGACCGCGCGACGCGCAGCCCGCCCGCGCGGCGCATCGCGGCCGCCAGCGGCAGCGCGGCCCGGACCGGCGGGAACGGGGTGAACAGGGCGCGCAGGACCTCCTCCCCGATCTCGTCCCAGAGCCCGCACAGCCGCAGCCACGCCGCACCGTCGCCCGCGCCGAGCGCGTCGAGGTTCGCGGCGGTCGCGTCACGGTCGCGCTCAAGGACGGCGCAGCGCCCGTCCGGCAGCGGGTGGGCGAGGACGGCGGGCGCATGCCGCCACCGCACCCCGTACCGCTGGAGGTCCAGCGCGCGCATCGCCGGGGACGCCACGCCGAGCGGGTAGAACGCGCTGCACACGTCGCTGACGTAGTCGGGATGGACGCCCCGGTCGCTGCGCACGGCGCCGCCCGGCTCCGGCTGCGCCTCCAGGACCGCCACGTCCCAGCCCGCGTCGGCCAGCATGTTCGCCGCGACGAGCCCGTTGTGGCCCGCCCCGATGACCACGGCGTCCACCATGTGGCACCTCCCGGGTGATCACCCTACGGGCGGCCGGAGCGGACGGAGCGACGATCCGGTCCCGGGCGCGCTCCGGGCGTGCGGGGCCCGGCGGCGGTGAGCGAACCGCCCTGGACGCCCGTGATGTGCTCGATGATCCAGTGCGCGACGACGCCGGGATGGCTGCGCGGCACCCAGTGCCCGGCCTCGACGGTACGGAGCGACAGGTTCGGGACGCGTCCGGCGAGCCCGCCCACCAGGTGCGGCGACACGAACAGGTCTCTGGTGGGGACGATGACCTGCGTCGGCACGTCCGTGCGCCGGTCGCGCGGCCGGCGGAGCCTGTGCAGCATGTTCGCCCGGTACAGCCCGACCCCGGCCGCGGCGTCGCGCGCCACCGTCCTCGCCGGGTGGCCGGGGCGCGGCGCGACGTCCTCGCCCGCGGCGAGGGCGCGGGTGAACAGCGTCGCCAGGCCCGCCCCCCACAGCAGTTCCGGTAGCAGCGGCAGTTGGAAGAAGTAGATGTAGGACGATCGCAGGCCCTGCCCCGCCGCCCGCTTCAGGTTGGACGGGGTGGGCCGGGCCAGGTTGCGCCGCATCCAGTGCCCCACGTGGTCCAGGCAGGGCCCGGAGATCGAGGTGAAGGAGGCGAACCGGTCCGGCATCGTGCAGACCGCCTCCCACGCCTGGATCGATCCCCAGTCGTGCCCCACCAGATGCACCTCGCGCTCGGGGGCGGTGGCGTCCAGCACGGCACACATGTCGGACATCAGGTAGTCGAACGTGTAGCGCCTGCGTCCGAACGGCCGAGACGACACGCCCGCGCCGCGCACGTCGTACCGGACGACGTGGAACCGCCCGGCGAGCCGCCCGGCCACCTCGTCCCACACCGCGTGGGTGTCGGGGTAGCCGTGCACGAGCAGGACCGTCGGCCGCGACCGGTCGCCCTGCTCGTAGACGGCCAGGTCGACGCCGTCGCCGCGGACCCGGCGCCTGCGGGCCGGGGCGGCGCCGGCCGCTTTATTGGACATCCTGCTAATGAATCGCCGAATCGTCCCGCGGTCAAGGCGACGCGGCGTGAGCCCCGCCACGGCGCGAAGCGACGCCCGCGCGGCGCGGCGGCCCGGGCCCTCGGGCAGGACGATGCGGAACGAGCCGATGTGCGTGATGGCGAGTGCCGCCCTCACGGGGCGATGCGCTCCGCACCCGCATAGACGTTCATGCTCTCGCCCCGCACGAACCCGACGAGCGTCATGCCGGCGTCCTCGGCGAGCTCCACCGCCAGCGACGACGGCGCCGACACCGCCGCCAGCACCGGCACGCCCGCCGTCATCGCCTTCTGCGTCAGCTCGAAGGACGCGCGCCCGCTGACCATCAGGACCGTCCCGGCGAGCGGCAGCCGTCCCTGCCGCAGCGCCCACCCGATCACCTTGTCGACCGCGTTGTGCCGCCCGACGTCCTCGCGCACGGCCAGCGGCCCGCCGCCCGCGTCGAACAGCCCGGCGGCGTGCAGCCCGCCCGTCCGGTCGAACACCCGCTGTGCCTTCCGCAGCCGGCCGGGGAGCGCCGCCAGCACCTGCGGCGCGAGCCGCACCGGATCGCCGGCCACCTCGTAGGGCCGGCCGGCGCGCAGCGCCTCGATGCTCGACTTCCCGCATACGCCGCACGCACTGGTCGTCGTGAACGCGCGGGTCATCGAGTCGCCCGGCGGCGGCACCCCGGGCGCCAGCGCGACGTCCAGCGTGTTCTGCTCGGCCGTGTCGGCGCAGTACCGCATGGCCCTGAGGTCCCGCGCGTCCCCGATCAGGCCCTCGGCCGCCAGGAACCCGGCGACCAGATCGAAGTCGTGCCCGGGTGTCCGCATCGTGATCGTGAGCGGCTTCCCGGCGACGCGGATCTCCAGCGGCTCCTCCACCGCGAGCGTGTCGGGCCTGCGGCCCCGAGTCCCGGTCGTGCTCAGCCGCAGCACGGGCCTGCGCACGGTGATCCGCCCCATGGACGGAACCGTACCCAGGAAGCCCGCGGGTAAAGAAAAGTTCGGACGGGTGCGTCCCGTTCATGGTCCCTTTTTCGTCGGGACGGGACGCCCTGGCGCACGGGGCGCCCGGGGACCGAGCATCGGAACGTACCGATCGGCGGCCCACGGGGACCAGGGGCCGCCGCACCGACACACGGGGAGTACCACCACCAATGCGCAAGTTCCTGCTCGTATCCGCCCTGCTCGGCGGTCTGGCGCTGACCACCGCCGGCTGCGAGCTGACCAAGACCGTCTCCGCCGGCACGGTGGAGAAGGAGATCGTCGCGAAGTTCGGCCCGCCCTTCGACGACGGCGGCATCGGCCCGGCCACCGCCGAATGCCCAGAGGACCTCAAGGGCGAGGTCGGCGCCACCGTCCAGTGCACGGTCAAGGACGGCAAGGGCGGCACCTACCCGCTGACCGTGACCGTCACCTCGGTCGAGGGCGACCAGGTCCGCTTCACCATGAAGGAGCCCCCGCAGCCGAAGGGCGCCGGCTGACGCGCCGTCAGTCGCGGCGGTCGATGTTCCAGTTCGCCACGATCGCCGCGAACGGCGGGATGGCCAGCGCCACCACCGCCATCGCGATCGCCGCGGGGTGCGACCACAGCCGCACCACGGTCCACGACAGGACGAACAGCGTGAGGCACGTCCCCATCATGATCGTGTAGGCCAGCCTGCGCCGCCTCATGTACCCACCGTACGCCGTCCCGGCCGGGCGGAGGTGGCGGAGGCGTACGGGAATCGAACCCGCCGTCCCGAGATCCTCGGGACCGTCGGCTTTGAAGGCCGGGGAGGCCACCAGGCGCTCACACGCCTCCGCAGGCGATCTTAGCCGCCGTAGAGGGCGTCGATGGCGGGGGAGTACTTGGCGTGGACGACGCGGCGCTTGAGTTTGAGGGTCGGGGTCAGCTCCTCGCTCTCGGCGGTCCATTCGGCGGGCAGCAGGCGCCACTTCTTGACCTGCTGGACGCGGGCCAGGCGGGTGTTGGCGTCCTCGACGGCCTTGGCGACCTCGTCCAGGACGAGGGGGTGCTCGGCGAGGGCGGCGAGGTCGGTGGAGTCGATGCCGTGGGCGGCGGCCCACACGGGGGCGACCTCGCCGTCGAGGGTGATGAGGGCGACGATGTAGGGGCGGCGGTCGCCGAAGGCGAGGGCCTGGCCGATGAGCGGGTGCTCCTTGAGGTGGTTCTCGATCAGGGACGGGGCGATGTTCTCGCCGCCCGCGGTGATGATCAGTTCCTTCTTGCGGTCGACGACGGTGAGGAAGCCGTCGGCGTCGAGGCGGCCGATGTCGCCGGTGCGCACCCACCCGCCGGCGTCGAGGAGGTCGGCGGTCGCGTCCGGCCGGTGCAGGTAGCCGGGGGTGCAGGTGGCGCTGCGGACGAGGATCTCGCCGTCGCCCGCGAGCTTCAGCTCGACGCCGGTGAACGGGCGGCCGACGGTGCCGAGCTTGAAGGAGTCGGCGAGGTTGGCGGTGACGGCGCCGGTCGTCTCCGTCATCCCGTAGGCGTCGAAGATCTTCAGGCCGAGGCCGGCGAAGAAGCGGGCGACCTCGACCGGCAGCGGCGCGGCGGCGCTGGACGCCTGGTGGACGCGGTCCAGGCCGAGCAGGGCGCGCATCGGGGTGAGGACGGCCTTGTCGGCCGCCTCGAACGCGGCGGTGATCTCGGGGGTGGGCGTGTTGCCGTACTCCTGGGCCGTCACATAGGCGCGGCCGGCGTCCAGGGCGCCCGCGACGGCCTGTTTCCTGGCCGGGTCCTGCTCGGTGGACAGGACGGCCTGGATCCCGGCCATGATCTTCTCCCAGACGCGGGGCACGCCGAAGAACGAGTGCGGGCGCACCTCGCGCAGGACCGTCGTGAGCTGGGCCGGGTCGGGGCAGAAGTGGATGTGGGACGCCAGCCGGACCGGCAGGTAGTAGCTGAGGACGCGGTCGGCGATGTGCGCGAACGGCAGGTAGGAGACACCGGCCGGGTGCTCGGGCAGCGCGGAGCTGCGCTTCACCATCTCCGCCTCCTGCAGCACCATCGAGTGGGTGATCAGGACGCCCTTGGGGTCGCCGGTGGTGCCGGAGGTGTAGAGCAGGGTGACGGTGTCCTCGGGCTTGACGGCCCGCCACCGGCGGTCGATCTCATCCGGGTCGGCGGCGAGGCGCTCGCGGCCGAGGGCCGTGAAGGCGTCCCAGGTGAGGTAGCGGTCGCCGGGCGGGCAGGCGCCGGCGTCCACCACGATGATCTTGCGGAGCTCGGGGAGCCGGTCCAGGACGGGCCGCCAGCGGGCGAGCTGGTCCTCGCCGTCCAGGACGGCGTACCTGGCCGAGCAGTGGCCGGCCACGAACGCGACCTGGTCGGGCGCGAGCGTCGCGTACACGGTGGCGGGGACGCCGCCCGCGTGGACGGCGCCGAGGTCGGCGAGGACGTGCTCGGAACGGTTCGGCATCATCAGCGCGACGACGTCGCCGGGCGCAAGGCCGAGGGCGGCGAACCCGGCGGCCGTCTCCAGCGCGCGGGTCCGGGTGCCGGCCCAGGTCAGGGTCTTCCATTCGCCGTCGATCCGGTCGGAGTAGGCGGGCCGCCCGCCGTGCGCCCGCGCGGTCGCGGCCAGGCTGGTGCAGATCGTCTCTCCCGCGACGGCCCGGTCGAGTTCGGCCCGCTGTTCCCGAATCCCCATGTCGCCCCTTGCTGTAAGCGCTGACTTGCAGAGGGGAATCGCATCATGCCGAACGCGGTTCGGACAAGGGGTCTCCGGATTTCCGCCCTGGTCGGGCGGAGTGTTCGGCCCATCGTGACCGCCCGCGTACTGTCCGCTCCTTGATCATTTATGGGGCTTGTGCGTTAAATCGTGCGGGTGGCCCGCCTCATCCCCACCGCCCGCCTGACGCAGTACGCCCGCGGCGGCGGCTGCGCATGCAAGATCCCGCCCGGCCTGCTGGAGCGGGTCGTGACCGGTCTCACCGGCGGGGACGACGCGCTGCTCGTCGGCGGACCGGACGGCGACGACGCGGCCGTGCTGCGCATCGGCGGCGGCCGGGCCGTGGTGTCCACCGCCGACTTCTTCACCCCGGTGGTCGACGACGCCTACGACTGGGGCCGCGTCACCGCCGCCAACGCGCTGTCGGACGTCTACGCGGTCGGCGGCGAGCCGCTGATGGCCGTCAACCTGCTCGGCTGGCCCGTCGACACGCTGCCCGTCGAACTGGCCCGCGAGGTCCTGCGCGGCGGCCGGGACGTCGCGGCGCTCGCCGGCTGCGCGATCGCGGGCGGGCACAGCATCGACGACCCCGAACCCAAGTACGGCCTCGCCGTGACCGGGATCGCCGACCCGGACCGGCTGCTCACGCTGGACGCCGGCCGCCCCGGCATGCCGCTGACGCTGACCAAGCCGCTCGGCACCGGCGTCCTCCTCGCCCGGCACAGGGCGACCGGGGAGGTGTTCCCGCACGCGGTGGAGACGATGACGCGGCTCAACGCCGAGGCGGCGCTCGCCGCGATCGAGCGCGGCGCCGCGTGCGCGACCGACGTCACCGGGTTCGGGCTGCTCGGCCACCTCTACAAGCTGGCGCGGGCGAGCGGCGTCACGGCCGTCGTGGACGCCTCCGCCGTGCCGTACCTGGACGGGGCGCGGGCCGCCGTCCGGGACGGCTTCGTGCCCGGCGGCACCCGGCGCAACCTGGCGTGGGTGTCCCCGCACACCGGCTTCCGCCGGATCGCCGAGGAGGAGCGGCTGCTGCTGGCCGACGCGCAGACCTCCGGCGGGCTGCTGGTCGCCGGCGAGATCCCGGGCGCCCCGGTCATCGGCGAGCTCGTCCCGCGGGCACGGCACACGCTCATCGTCCGCTGAGGGACGCCGGCGGTGTGTCGCCGCCCCGGACACGGGTAGAGCTGTAGACCCGCCCGCCGGGCGGGGCAGTGAAGGAGCGCAGGCCACATGACGATCACGGGGCTCACCGGTGCCGTCGTCCTCGGCGCGACGATCGGGACCCTGGGGCGGCTGCTCGTGCCGGGCCGCCCCGGCATGCCCCTCTGGCTCCTGATGGCGGCCGGCGTCGTCGCCGCGTTCGCCGGGACGGGCCTCGCGCATGTGTTCGGGCTGGGCGAGGGCGGCTGGAGCCCCTGGGAGACGGCGCTGCAGATCGGGCTGGCGGTGGTCGGCGTCTACCTGGTGGCGGCGTGCTGGCCGAAACGCACCGGCCCCCGCCCCTAGGAGCCGCGCAGGACGGGACGCAGGTCGTCCAGCACGTCCGGATCCTCGATGGTGGACGGCACCTGCACCTCCTGCCCGTCGGCGATGCCCCGCATCACGCCGCGCAGGATCTTGCCCGACCGCGTCTTCGGCAGCGCCGGGACGACCGTGATCTCCTTCAGCGCGGCGACCGGCCCGACCTGCTCGCGCACCAGCGCGACGAGTTCGGCGGCCAGCTCCTCCGGCTCGGCCACCACCCCGCTCTTGAGCACCACGAGCCCGCGCGGGACCTGCCCCTTGAGCGTGTCCTGGACGCCGATGACCGCGCACTCGGCGACGGCCGGATGCGACGAGATGACCTCCTCCATCGTCCCCGTGGACAGCCGGTGCCCGGCCACGTTGATCACGTCGTCGGTGCGGCCCATCACCCACACGTAGCCGTCCTCGTCGATGTGCCCGCCGTCCCCGGTCAGGTAGTGCCCGGGGAACTTCGTCAGGTACGACTCGACGAACCGCTCGTCGTCCTGCCACAGGGTGGGCAGCGTGCCGGGCGGCAGCGGCAGCCGGATCGCGATGTCGCCGTCCGTGCCGGGCGGGACGTCCGCGCCGTCCGGGTCGAGGATCCGCACGTCGTATCCGGGCACCGGCACCGACGGCGACCCCGGCTTGACCGGCATCGGTTCCAGCCCGCGCAGGTTCGCCACGATCGGCCAGCCGGTCTCGGTCTGCCACCAGTGGTCGATCACCGGCCGGTCCAGCACGCGCGACGCCCAGCGGTAGGTGTCGGGGTCGAGCCGCTCACCGGCGAGGAACAGCGTGTCCAGCGCCGACAGGTCGTACCCGGCGAGCAGCGCGCCCTCCGGATCCTCCTTCTTGATCGCGCGGATCGCGGTCGGCGCGGTGAACAGCGCCTTCACCCGGTGCTGCGCGGCGACCCGCCAGAACGCGCCCGCGTCCGGCGTCCCCACCGGCTTGCCCTCGTACAGGACGGTCGTGCAGCCGGTCAGCAGCGGCGCGTACACGATGTAGGAGTGTCCGACGACCCAGCCGACGTCGGAGGCGGCCCAGAACACGTCGCCGGGCCCGACGCCGAACACGTTCTCCATCGACCAGCGCAGCGCGACCGCGTGCCCGCCGTTGTCGCGGACGACGCCCTTCGGCCGCCCGGTCGTCCCGGAGGTGTACAGGATGTAGAGCGGGTCGGTGGCGGCGACGGGCACGCACCCGGCGGGCTCGGCGGCGGCGACCGCCTCGTCCCATTCGATGTCCCGCGGCCGGACGAGGTCGGCGTGCAACTGCTCGCGCTGCCGGATCACGCACCGCTCGACCTTGTGCCGCGCCATCTCCAGCGCCTGGTCCAGCAGCGGCTTGTAGGGCACGACCCGGCCCCGCTCGATCCCGCAGGACGCCGACACGATCGCCTTGGGGCGGGCGTCGTCGATGCGGACGGCCAGCTCGCGCGCCGCGAACCCGCCGAAGACGACCGAGTGCACCGCGCCGAGCCGGGCGCACGCGAGCATCGCGATGACCGCCTCGGGCACCATCGGCAGGTAGATGACGACGCGGTCGCCGCGCCCGACGCCCTGCGCGCGCAGCGCCCCGGCGAACCGGGCGACCAGGCCGGTCAGCTCCCGGTAGGTGTAGGTGCGCACCGTCCCGGTGACGGGACTGTCGTAGATCAGCGCGGCCTGGTCGCCGCGGCCCTCCTCGACATGCCGGTCGAGCGCGTTGTCGCAGGTGTTGAGCTCACCGCCGGTGAACCAGCGGTAGAACGGCGGCGCCCCGTCGTCCAGCACCCGGTCCGGCGGGACGAGCCAGCGGACGTCGCGCGCCGCCAGCCCCCAGAAGCGGGTCGGGTCGGCGATGCTGCGTTCGTACGCGGCCGCGTAGGCGCCCATGTCGTCCTCCCGATGACGGGCCCGGCTCCAGCGGGCTCCGTGGCCCTGGTCTGCGGTGCGGCCCGGTTCGTGATTCGGGCCGCACCCCTATAGGGCACGGCGCGGGGCCGGTTCGTCAAGGGTCCGCGCCGCCCGGCCTGCGTCCGGTTCCCGGGCGCGGGCTCGTCAGTCGGGGTGCCGCAGGCCGTGGACGACGGCGATGAGCGCGGCCACCGCGGCGCCCGCGGCGACGATCCAGAAGCACAGCTCGTAGGCGCCGAGGGTCGGCAGCCCGGTGCCGTCGGCCGCCCGCCCGGCCAGGACGGACGCGGTGACGGCGCCCGCCACGCTGCCGCCCGCGGTGCGGACGAGCGAGTTGATCCCGCTGGCGATGCCGCTCTGGTCCATCGGGACGTGCTGGACGGCGAGCGTGCCGAGCGCCGCGTAGGCGATCCCGAACCCGGTGCCCTGGAGGGCGCTGAACACGAGCATGTCGGACACGTGCGAGTTGGACACCGCCAGCCACCCGTAGCACAGGCCGGCGAACGCCGACCCGACCGCGAGCGTGAAGGCGGGGCCGATCCGGGCCGCGAACCGCCCGGCCATCGCCGAGAACACCAGCATGGTGACCGTGCTCGGCAGCATGTAGAGGCCGACGTCCAGGACCGAGCCGTCCAGCCCGTACCCGGCCGCGCCGGACGGGGCCTGCACGAACCCGGCGATCAGCGTGAACGCGGCGAACATCGAGAAGCCGAGCAGCGCCGAGACGGCGTTGGCCGACAGCGACCGGGGCCCGACCAGCAGGTTCAGCCGCACCAGCGGGGCACGGACCCGCAGTTCGACCGCGACCCACACCCCGCACAGCGCGGCGGCGCAGCCGAACAGGGCGAGGACGCCGCCGGACGTCCAGCCCCACGCGTCGCCCTGGCTGATGCCGAGCAGCAGGCAGACCAGCCAGGCGGCGAGCAGCGCCGCGCCCGCGAGGTCGGGACGGCCGCCGGCCCGCACGCCGACGTCGTGGGCCGCCACCGCGACCAGCACCAGCGCGACCGCGGCCAGCGCGGCGGTGATCCAGAACACCGGGTGGTGGCTGTCGGTGCGGTCGGCGATCAGCCCGGTCACGATCATGCCGGCGCTGCCGCCGACGCCCATCGTCGCGCTCACGATGCCGATCGCCGTGGTGATCCGGTCGCGCGGGAAGGTGTCCCTGATCATGCCGATGGCCAGCGGGATCATCGAGGCCGAGACGCCCTGCAGGGTCCGCCCGGCGATCAGCGCCGGCAGCGAGCCGGACACCGCGCAGAGCACCGAGCCGGCCAGCAGCAGGACGAGGGCCAGCAGGATCATCCGCTTCTTGCCGTACATGTCGCCGAACCGCGCCAGCAGCGGGGTGGCGACCGCGCCGGCCAGCAGTGACGCGGTGAACACCCAGGTCACGTCGGTGATCGGGGCGTCGAAGCGGGCCATGAGCTGGGGCAGCAGCGGCAGCACGACGGTCTGCTGCACCGAGACGACCATCCCGGCGGCGGCCAGCGCGAGCAGGGTGCGGCCCGTGCGCGCGGGACCCGCGGCGCGGTGCCCGGTCGCCGCGTGCGCCGTGGCCGGGGCACCGGTCATGCGAACCTCCCGTGGCCGGTCGGCGGGGGTCCGGCCGCGCGGCGCAGTCCGTGCTCAGGTTGGTCAAGTGTCAGGTCCGGTAAGTGTAGGTAGGCCGGATTTGCCGCTCGTTACCGCCGGGGGGTGTCCGGAACCGGGCGATGCCGGTTCCGGCCGCGGGTGAACCGGTGATGTTCCCGGGTCGTTCGCGGTTGACGTGAGAGCAGTGTGTTCCGCTGAACCGCGGCGGGTGCGGGGTCGGGTTTTGCGCGGAGCCCCGGCCTCCGTAGGGTTGTCCTCCGTGGACCTTCGTCTGCACCACCCCCGCGCTGCGCTCCCCCGGACGGCCCGTTCCCGCGCGGCCTCCGCCCGCCCGGCCCGCCGTGCCCCCTCCTGCCGCGTCCCTTCCCGGAAAGGACGCTGATGCAGGTCGTCACCACCGCCGGCCACGGTGGGCACGGCAAGTCGGCGCTCGTGCGCGCCCTCACCGGCAGGGAGCCCGGCGAGACGGGCGCCTGGACGAAACTGCCCTCGGGCCGGCGCCTGGCGTTCGTGGACGCCCCCGGCGACGAGCAGTCCGTCCCGGCGATGCTCGCGGGCGCCGCGCCCGCGCCCGCCGCGCTGCTCGCCGTCGCCGCCGACGAGGGATGGATGCCGCAGACCGGCGAGCACCTGGACGCCCTCGGCGCGCTCGGCGTCCGGGCCGGCGTCCTCGCGATCACCAAGTCCGACGCCGCCGACCCGAAGCCGGCGCTGCGGCAGGCCCGCGAGCGGCTCGCCGGCACCGCGCTGCACGGCGTGGAGACCGTCGCCGTCAGCACCGTCACCGGCGCCGGGATGGACGACCTGGCCGCCGCGCTCGACCGGCTCGCCGGGCGGCTCCCGGTCCCCGATCCGGACGCCCCAGTGCGGCTCTGGGTGGACCACGCCATCACCGCCGGACGGCAGGCCGCCGTCACCGGCACCCTCACCGCCGGGACGGTCACGGTCGGCGACGAGCTGCTCCTCATGCCCGCCGGGGAACGCGTCCGGGTCCGGACGATCGGCTGCGCGGGGGAGCCGTGCGAGACGGTCGGCGGTGTCTCCCGCATCGTGCTGACCTTCTGCGACGCCGGGCGGGTGGACGCCGGCATGGCCCTCGTCACGCCCGGCGCCTGGACCCGCACCACCTGCGTCGACGTCCGCACCCGGTTCGGCGCGGCGTCCGGCCGGCTCGCGCGGCAGATGACGCTGCACCTCGGCGCCGCCGCCGTCGCGGTGCGGCTGCGGCCACTCGGCCCCGACACCGCCCGGCTCACCCTGAACACCCGGCTCGCCCTGCACCTCGGCGACACCGGCGTCCTGCGCGACCCGGCGCGCCGCTCGATCGCCGGGGTGAGCGTGCTGGACGTCCGGCCGCCGACCCTCGTGCGGCGCGGTGCCTCCGTGGCCCGCGCGCGGGAGCTGGCGTCCTGGCCGGACCGCCCGGACGGCACGATCGTGCTGCGCCGGCACGGCGTGCTGCGCCGCTCGGAGCTGACGCTGATGGGCTGCGCGCCGCCGCCGGACGCGGTCACGCTGAACGGCGAGTGGGTCGCCGATCCGGCGCACTGGGCGTCGCTGTTCGAGCGGCTCGCCGAGGAGACGTCCCGGCACGCCGCGGGCAGCCCCCGCGCGCCCGGCATCCCGCTGGAGACCGTCCGGCTGCGGCTCGGCCTCCCGGCCCGGCAGCTCGTCACCGCGCTCGTCCGGCCGCCGCTGCGGGTGGACGCGGGGCGGGTCTACGGCCCCCCGCCCGAGCCCGAACCCGCGCCGCGGCCGGCCGCCTCGTCCGCGATAGCCACCGCACCGCCCCCGCCCTGGGCGGAGCCGGTCGAACGGCTCCGCGCCGACCTCGCCGGCGCCCCGTTCACGCCGCCCACCGCCGAGCGCCTCGAAGAGCTCGGCCTCACCGGCGAACTGCTCGCCGCCGCCGAGCGCGCGGGCGCCGTGCTGCGCATCGACGACGAGACCGTCCTGCTGCCGGGGGCCGACCGGGAGGCGCTGCGCGTGCTGAACGGCCTGCCGCAGCCGTTCACGCCCGGCCAGGCGGGCGAGGCCCTGGCGACCAGCCGCCAGGTCGCCATCGCCCTGCTGCGCCATCTGGACCGGCTCGGCCTCACCGAACGCCGCCGCTCCTGACCGGCGCCGAAACCCTCCGGGACGGGAAAACCGGTTGAACGGCGGCCGGTGACTCTGGCCTCATTGATCGCGGTCCGGTTCCCGTCGATCAAGGAGAAGGCATGCCGTACCAGACGCTCAAGGGCGGCCGCGTTCCCATCCGGATGTGGACCGACCCGGCCGCCGTCGAGGATCTCGCCCTCGACCAGCTCCGCAACGTCTCCGCCCTGCCGTGGGTGGAGGGCCTCGCGGTGATGCCCGACGTCCACTACGGCAAGGGCGCCACCGTCGGCTCCGTCATCGCGATGAAGAACGCGGTGTCGCCGGCGGCCGTCGGCGTCGACATCGGCTGCGGGATGACCGCGGTCAAGTCGTCCCTCACCGTCGAGGACATGCCGGACGACCTGTCCGGGCTGCGGGGCCGGCTGGAGAAGGCGATCCCCGTCGGGCGCGGCTCCCACAAGACCGCCGTGGACCCCTCCGCGCTCCCCAACCTGAAGGAACGCGGCTGGTACGACTTCTGGAAGGGTTTCGACGACCTGCACCCGGCCGCCCGGCCCCGCCTCGGCCGCGCCCGCGCGCAGATGGGCACGCTCGGCGGCGGCAACCACTTCCTGGAGCTGTGCGCGGACGACGGCGGCGCGATCTGGCTCGTGCTGCACTCGGGGTCGCGCAACATCGGCAACGAGCTGGCCGAGCGCCACATCGAGGCCGCCCGCGAGCTCCCGCACAACCAGGACCTCCCGGACCCCGACCTCGCCGTGTTCCTCACCGGCACCGCGAAGATGGACGCCTACCGCCATGACCTGTTCTGGGCGCAGGAGTACGCGCGCCGCAACCGCGCCGTCATGATGGCGCTCGCGCAGAACGTCGTGACCGGCCGGTTCGGCGGGAAGCGCTGCCGGTGGGGCGAGATCATCTCCTGCCACCACAACTACGTGGCGGAGGAGGAGTACGGCGGTGCCGAGCTGCTCGTCACCCGCAAGGGCGCGATCCGCGCCGGCGCTGGCGACCTCGGCATCATCCCCGGCTCGATGGCGACCGGCACCTACATCGTCCGCGGCCTCGGCAACGAGACCGCCTACAACTCCGCCTCGCACGGCGCCGGCCGCAGGATGAGCCGCAACAAGGCCCGCAAGAGCTTCACGGTGGACGACCTGATCGAGCAGACCAGGGGCGTCGAGTGCCGCAAGGACGGCGGTGTCGTCGACGAGATCCCCGGCGCCTACAAGGACCTGGAGACCGTCATGGCCGCCCAGTCCGACCTGGTCGAGGTGGTCGCCCGCCTCCGCCAGCTCATCTGCGTCAAGGGCTAGCGCCCTGTAGGTGACCTGGCGGGGGCCGTTCACACCTGGCCGCATCCCGCCAGGTGTGAACGGCCCCGCTGCCTCACGCGTCCCACATGCGCCGCGCACACCAGCGACCGATGGGGCCCGACATGTACTCACCGCCTCCGCTACCGCCGCCTCTTCCGCCGCCCCTGCCACCTGCGCGGCAGCGACACGGTATGCCCGCGTTAGGTGTCGTCTTGGTCGGCCTCGGCTGCATGCTCGCTGGCTGCGTCGGCGGCGCGGCGATCGCCTCCAGTCCCGACTCCGGCACCCCCGCCGCGGCGAGCAGTTCAGCGGACCCCAACCCCTCGGCGACGTCGGCCAGGCCGAGGACGACCCGCACCCCGGGCGGGCACAGGAAGGTGCGGCCGACACCGAAGCGCACCACGGCCAAGCCCCGGCCGAAGCCCAGGGCGACGACGAGAGCTCCGTCGACGGACCCGCGGTATTCGACGTGCACGGAAGCCCGGCGGCACGGCCTTGGCCCGTACAGGCGCGGCATCGACCCCGAATACACCTGGTATGAAGACCGCGACCATGACGGCATGGTCTGCGAGAGCTGACCTATCCTGGTGCCGCCCGCAGGCGTCCCGGGGCGTGGCGTACCTTCCCCGTCTGGGGCCTCGCCGGCCTGGCCGGATTGTCCAAGTCCTTCCTGTCCATGGCCGAGCGCGGCCAGCGCGCCCTGGACCGCCGCTCCCACATCTCCGCCCTGGCCGCCGCGCTGCAGGCCACGGTGATCCACCACCACGACCGGGCCCGCGACTGGCTGGAGCGGGCCGCCGACCTGGCCGGGTGCGTTCCCGACACCCCCGCCCGCAACTGGGGGGCGTTCTCCAGGTCCAACGTCGCCGTCTGGACGGTCTCCCTCGGGGTCGAGCGCGGCGAGAGCGGCGGCACGATGCTGGAACTGGCGCGCGGCGTGGACGAGGACGTCATCGCCATTCGCCGCGGCCGGCACGCCACCTTCCTCGCAGACATGGGCCGCGGCCTGGCCCGCGACCCCAGGACCCGTTCACAGGCGGAGCGGTGGCTGCTGCGCGCCGAGCGGGCAGCGCCGCATAAAATCCGCAATTCTGGCCAAGTCGCCGAAACGGTCGCGGTCATGATCCAGCAGAACAAGAGCGCGGCCATGGGGCGTGAGCTGCGCGGACTCGCAGCACGGATGAGAATTCCGCACTGAGTTCACACTGGTGAACTTCCTGTGTGCCGGAAGATTTACCGTCCGTGGCCATGGAGACCACGGAGGAGACGGCCACGCTGGCATCCCTCGCCGACGAGCTGAGGCGGCCTGATTGGCGCGTCCGCCTGGAGGGCGGCGTCCTGGCGGTGACCAACCCCGCGACGCCGTGCCTGAACGACCGCATCTCCTGTGACGGCGTGCAGTTCCGGTGGGCCTGGGGGCAGGCCATCGGGTCCGTGACCGACGTGCAGGCCGCCGCAGACCGGATCACCTACGCCCTGCGCGGTCCAGCCGTGACGCGCCGCCCCTTCCAGACCGGCGCCGGTAGCGTGACCCGCGCGAGAGTGACGCGACAGCAGGAGGACATATGCGACTGCCCAGATGTGCGCACCGGCGCGAAGATCGCCGTGCAGTGGGTGCGCACCAGCGCGTCCGGCGGCGAGGACCAGGACCAGCCGGAGGAACCCGTCACCGGCGAGCCACCCGCCTCGGTGACGCTGCCCGAACTGCCCGCATCCGGGCGGGTGCCGCTCCGGCTCGTCGAGGAACACCTCGCCGCGCTCATCACGGGCGGCGGCAGCAACGAGATCCGCGCGGTCGAGCGCAAGTCCGTCCGGGCGGACCCGGGCCCGCGCCCGTGCGGCCTGACCGTCCATATGCATTCGGGCGCCGACGTGTTCGGCGTGTTCGTCCACATGACGCCAGCGGGGGCCTCGTTCTCGGGAGGTGAGTTCGAGCAGAGAGAGGAGGTGTGATCATGGCGAACTGCCAGTCGTGCGGTCAGAGCACGTCGGCGGGTAAGGGGCAGCCGACCCCGCCCACCAGAAGCCCGGTAGCCGCGCGAGCTGCTCCGGTGCCGGCCGGCCCGCGGTCTGAGCGGAGCGCAGACGCCCCGCCGAATTCGGCGGGGCGTCTCTCCATGTGTCCCCCCAGGTGAACCGGACGTGGGCGGAGCGCGTCACAGAACCACCCCCCGCTGCGAGAAGCCGACCCTTCCGAGACGGGACCCCCATGCGCACCCTTCCCTTACTCGCCGCAGCCGCCCTCGCCGCGCTCACGGCCACCGGATGTGAACCGTCCGAGCCGCAGCCGGCCGCGCCGCCGGTGACCGTCACGGCGACGCAAACGCCCCCTGCGGAGACCAGCTCGCCACCGGTGGCGGTGCCGTCCCCGACTCTGACGAAGATGACGGCCGCGCGGATCCGTGTGCCGCGCGTGGTCGGCATGAACCACCAGGAGGCGCAGAACTTGCTGCAGTCCAAGGGGCTGTTCATGCTGCAGGAGCGGGACGCGACCGGGCAGGGCCGTCTCCTGCTGTGGGATCGGAACTGGGTCGTCGTCCGGCAGAAGCCGAAGGCGGGGACGCGTGTCACGCCGGACGAGACGATCACCCTCTACTCGAAGAAGATCGGCGAGTAGGACACGACGAAGCGCCCCGCCCCCCACGTTGAACCGTGTTGTGGAGGGCTGAGGCACCGGCCGGGGGCGGGCCGCGTCACCGGGTGAGCGCGCGGTCGATGAACGCCGTGACGTCGGCGAGGACCTCCTCGCGGTTGGTCTCGTTGAAGACCTCGTGGCGGGCCCCGGGGTAGAGGCGTTCGGTCAGGTCGCCGCCGCGGATCGCCTCGATGCCGATGCGGGTGTCCGCCGTCCGGACCAGTTCGTCGGCCTCGCCGTGCAGGTAGAGGGTCGGCAGCGCACCGAGGGAACCCTGCTCGTTGACGCGGCGCAGCGCGGTGTCGAGGGCCTGGATCGTGGTCTTGTTGAAGGGGCCGTGCCAGACGAGCGGGTCCGCGGTGTACGCCTCGCCGACGGCCGGGTCACGCGACAGTGTGGAGGTGTCGATGGGCGCGTCCGGCATCTCCTCCAGCGGGAGCAGCTCGTCCACGGCGTGCCAGCGGCCGAGCACCGGCCCCGACAGCACCAGCGCGTCAAGCTGGCGTCCGTGCGACTGCGCGTACCGGGCGGCGATCAGCCCGCCCATCGAGTGGCCGATCATGACGACGGGCAGCCCGGGGTGGTCGCCGCGCGCGGCCTCCACGACCGTGTGCACGTCGGCGACCACGTCCTCGTAGTCCTCGATCAGCACGCGGTCGCCGGCGGAGCGGCCGTGGCCCATGTGGTCGGGCCCGCACACGACGGCGCCATGCCGGACCAGGACGTTCGCCACATGGTCGTAGCGGCCGAGGTGCTCGCCGTAGCCGTGCACGAGCACCGCGACGTACCGCCGCTCGCCGTCCGCCCAGATCCGGGCGGTGATCGCGCCCCGCGTCCCCGCGAACTCCCACTCCCGCACCGTCGCCACCCCGGCCTCCCTGATGCTCGGCAGACCGTAACGGTCCAACGGGATGCGACGAATCGTCAACCACCGCAATAGGCTGGTGGGACCGACCGCAATCCCCGGCGGGCCGCAGGAGCGGGCCGCCGGCCAGCAGGAAGGGGCGCCCGTGCTGGTCGACACCTTCGGCCGTACCGCGACGGACCTGCGGGTCTCGCTCACCGACCGCTGCAACCTGCGGTGTTCGTACTGCATGCCGCCGGAGGGACTGGACTGGCTGCCGAAGCCCGAGCTGCTCACCGACGACGAGGTGATCCGGCTGGTCGGCCTCGCCGTCCGCGACCTCGGGATCACCGAGGTCCGCTACACCGGCGGCGAGCCGCTGCTGCGGCGCGGCCTGGCCGGCATCGTGGCGCGGACGGCGGAGCTGACGCCGCGCCCGCAGATCTCGCTCACCACCAACGGCATCGGGCTCGACCGGCTGGCCGCGCCGCTCGCCGAGGCCGGGCTCGACCGGGTGAACGTCTCCCTCGACACCCTCGACCGCGACACGTTCCAGCGCCTCGCGCACCGCGACCGGCTGGCGGACGTCCTCACGGGCCTCGCCGCCGCGCGGGACGCCGGGCTGGAGCCGGTGAAGATCAACACGGTGCTGATGCGCGGGATCAACGACCACGAGGCCGCGCCGCTGCTGCGCTACTGCCTGGAGCACGGCTACCGGCTGCGGTTCATCGAGCAGATGCCGCTGGACGCCCAGCACGGCTGGACCCGGGAGAACATGGTCACCGCGGACGAGATCCTGGACCTGCTGTCCGCCGAGTTCGACCTCGCGCCGGACGGGGAGCACGAGCGGGGCAGCGCGCCCGCCGAGTCGTTCGTGATCGGCGGCGGCCCGGAGACGGTCGGCGTGATCGGCTCGGTCACCCGGCCGTTCTGCGGCGCCTGTGACCGGGTCCGGCTCACCGCCGACGGGCAGATCCGCAACTGCCTCTTCGCGACCGAGGAGTCGAATCTGCGGGACGCGCTGCGCGGCGGCGCCACCGACACCGAACTGGCCGACCGCTGGCGCAAGGCGGTCTGGGGCAAGCGCGCCGGGCACGGCATCGACGACCCGTCGTTCCTGCAGCCCGCCCGGCCCATGTCGGCGATCGGCGGCTGATGGGCTTCGACGCCGTCCTGCTGGCCGGCGGGCGGGCCCGGCGGTTCGGCGCCGACAAGCCCACCGCGCCCGTCGGCGGACGCACCCTCATCGAATGGACCGCCGCCGCCGTGGCGGACGCGTCCCGGCTGATCGTGGTGGGCCCGCGGCGGGACGTCCTGCCGGGCGCCGTCGTCGTCCGCGAGGACCCGCCGGGCGCCGGGCCGGTGCCCGCGCTGCGCACCGGGCTCGCCGAGGTCCGCGCGCCGTGCCTCGCACTGCTGGCCGCGGACATGCCGTTCCTGCGTCCCGTCCACGTCGCCCGGCTGCTGGACGCGATGGGGGAGCGCCCCGGCGCCGTCCTGCTGGACGGGGAGGGCCGCAGGCAGTGGCTCGCCGGCTGCTGGCGCGCCGGCGCCCTGCGGGAGGCGCTGGACGGCTATACGGGCGCGTCCCTGCGCGGCCTCCTCGGCCCCCTGGAGCCCGCCACGGTCGCGCTGCCGGGGGGCACGCGTCCCGCCTGGTACGACTGCGATACCCCCCAAGAGCTGGCCGCCGCCGAGCGTCTGCTTTGATCGTGGGGAAGCGGGCAGGGCGGCCGTGACCATCGAAGGGGGGACCCATGTCGGTGCTTGAGGACTGGATCAGCGCGGTGTGCCGCGAACTCGGCCTGGAACGCGGCGACATCGACCAGGGCCTGATCCTCGACCTCGCCCGCGACGTCGCGCACGGCGTCGCGCGGCCGGGCGCGCCGCTGACGGCGTATCTCCTCGGCCTCGCGGTGGGGCGCGGCACGCCCGCGCGGGACGCCGCCGCCCGGCTGACCGAGATGGCCGAGGGCTGGAAGGACGAAGCGCCCGCGCAGCCCGAGGTTCCGGAGCCGGCCGGCGAGCCCGTCCTCGACGAGGCCTGACCCGGCCTAACCCTCCCGCGGGGGCGCGTCGCGGTCGGCGACGGGGACCACGTCCTTGAGGAAGTCGCGGCGGCCGAGGAACGCCGACAGGCTCTCGCGGTGCTCGGCGCAGGCCAGCCAGATCTTCCGCCGGTCCGGAGTGTGGATCTTCGGGTTGTTCCACCGCAGCGCCCACACGGCGGCGGCGCGGCAGCCCTTGGCGGAGCACTGCAGTTCGTCGGGGCCGGTCCCGGAAGCGGAGTCGGTCATCCGGCAACTGTGGCACAGCCGCCGGGGCGGGAACGTTCCCGCCCCGGGTTTCGGCCCGGCCCGCGTGCCGGCGGCGCCGGCCGCCGTTACCGCCGCCCGCGCCGCGCGGCGCGCAGCGCCAGGCCGAGGGCGGCCGCGCCGCCCGCGATCGCGGCGCCGAGAACCCGGTTCTGCCGCCTGATGCGGGCCGGGATCTCCGCGTACGGCATCGTCGAGAACGACACCAGTTCGTAGCGGGAGACGTAGCGTCCCGCGAGGCGCCGCTCCAGCGCGTGCGTCGCCGCCCGCTTCGCCCGGTACACCGGGGACGACACCCGGTCGCGCATCTCGATGAAGTTGTCGAGCGCCATCTCGGCGATCGCGTCGGTGCTGGCCTTGCGCCGCTCCTGGTAGAGCGACAGTGCGCGCCGCCAGTCGCCGCCGGCCTCGGTCAGGCACCGGTCGATCTCGATGCAGTCCTCGAACGCGCAGTTCGCGCCCTGCCCGAAGAACGGGACGATGGCGTGCGCGGCGTCGCCGAGCAGCGCCACGACCGCTCCTTCGCCGTACCGCGTCCACGGCCAGCACCGGACGGTCACCAGCGACCCGACCGGGTTGTGCGCGTAGTCGCCGGTCAGATCCGGCATCAGGTCCACGACGTCCGGATAGTGCTCGCGGAAGCAGGCGGTGACCTTCTCGGGGGTGTCGAGCGCGTCGAAGTCGCCCTTCGGCCAGAACAGCGTGCAGGTGAACGACCGGTCCAGGTTCGGCAGCGCGATCATCATCGAGGTGCCGCGCGGCCAGATGTGCAGCGCGTCCGGGTCGAGCGCGAACTCGCCGTCCCTCGGCGGGACGGTCAGCTCCTTGTACCCGTGCTCCAGGAAGTCGGCGTCGTGCTCGAACCCCAGCGAGCGGCGGACGGCGCTGTAGGCCCCGTCCCCGGCCAGGACGACGCCGGCGGGCTCGGGGTCGGCGCCCTCCAGCAGGATCGCGCCGGCCTCGGCGTCCACGCCGGTGACGCGCTGGGAGAACCGGAGCGTGACGCCCGGTGTGGCTTCGGCGGCCTCCAGCAGCGACCGGTTCAGCTCGGCGCGGCCGATGGAGTTGATGGCGCGTTCCCGGTCCGCGCTGTAGGTCTGGAAGTTCTGCGCGCCCGGAAGGGGATGCACCATCCGCCCGTGCATGGGCAGCGCCTGTTTGAGCGACTGGTCGCGCAGGCCGACCTGCTCCAGCGCGGCGAGGCCGCGTGCCGAGATCGCCAGGTTGATGGAGCGCCCGCGTTCGGCGCCCGCGACGCGGGGGTCGGGGCGCCGCTCGTACACCGTCACCGGGATGCCGCGGCGGCCCAGCAGCACCGCCAGCAGGCAGCCCGCCAGGCCCGCGCCGACGACCGCGACCCGCTCGCCGTCACCCGCCATCGACGGGAACCTCCTCGGTCTGCGACCGGACCTCCCAGAGGTCGGGGAAGGCGGGGGCGAACAGTGTCCGGCGCAGGTAGTCGGCGCCCGCCGAGCCGCCGGTGCCGATCTTCGCGCCGATCGTCCGCTCGACCATCTTCAGATGCCGGTACCGCCACTCCTGGACGCCCTCGTCCACGTCGACGAGCGACTCGCAGACCTCGGCGGCCGGCGCGGACTCGTCGGCGTAGACGGCGAGGAGGACCTTCTGGACGCCGGGGTCCGGCTCCCAGGGCGCGGACTTGTCACGGTCCAGCACCTCCCGCGGGACGGGGTACCCGTGCCCGGTGAGGTAGCGCAGCAGCGAGTCGAAGACCGACGGCCGGGCCACCGCCGCCCGCAGCCGCGCGTCGTCGCGCAGGTCCGAGGCGGGGAACGCGCGCCGCCCGAGGACGGCCTCGATCTCGCGGAACTGGGCGCTCTGGAACCCGCTGGAGCTGCCGAGGACGGTGCGGAACGCGGCGAACTGCCGGGGCGTCATCGTCTCCAGCACGTCCAGCTGCCCGACCACGGTCTTGAGGATCTTGGCGATCCGGCGGGCGGTGTGCAGCGCCCCGGCGCTGTTGCCCTCCTCCAGCCGGCGCTGCAGCAGCTCGGCCTCGTGCAGGATCTGCTTGAACCAGAGCTCGTAGACCTGGTGGATGATCACGAAGAGCAGCTCGTCGTGCGCCCGGGTCTTCGGCTCCTGGCAGGACAGAAGGTCGTCGAGCCTGAGATAGCCGCCGTACGTCATCGCCGGAGAATCCGCCATCACGCCTCCTTGCGACATAACGGATGTATGCGCAGCATAAGGGATGCCTAAGATCGTGAAGGAGTTCGTGGGACGCGCCCGCTGAGCGATCACGGCGGTGTCCACCCGGGCCCCGCGGAGGCGAGCGCGGTGATGACGTCGGCGGGCCGGTAGGCCGTGTACGGGTGCTCGGACGCGGCGGCGACATGGTCGTCGAAGCACTCCAGGTCGCCGGGGGTGGCGAGCCTGCCCAGAAAGTGCGCCAGGACCACGGGGGTCGGGCCGAGGTGCCATGCCCCGATCAGCTGTGCGGTGGTCAGGCCAGGGCCGCCGAGGGCACGGATGGTCTCCACGTAGGCGCTCGGCACTGAGGCCATGGTGTCGAGGAGGGGGCCGTCCAGGTCGAACACCACCGCCCGGACACCGGGGGCACCACCCTCCGCGTCCGACCCGGTGGAGGCGGCATCGGTCATGTGGGCATCCCGTCCTCTCTGGTCAGGGGAGGTCGCCGGCGGTGGCGCGGACGGGGCGGAGGGCGGCGGTGATCTCGGCGGCCTGGGCGGCGGGGACGCCGGCGATGCCGAAGCCGGACTCGTTGAGGGCCTGGGTGGCCTCCTCGGCGAGGGCGCGGCCGGCCGGGGTGATGGTGGCCAGGACGACGCGGCGGTCGTCGGGGGAGGGGCCGCGGCCGACGAGGCCGCGCCGCTCCAGGCGTCCGATCACGTTGGTGACCGAGGCGGGATGCACCATGAGGCGGGCGCCCATCTTGCCCATGGGGAGGGTGCCGGTGCGGGTGAAGGCGAGCAGGCGCAGGGCCTCGTAGGCGGCGAACGTCAGCCCGTACGGCTTGAGGACGGCCTCGATGCGGCTCAGCAGAAGCTGCTGGGCGCGCATCACCGAGGTGACGGCCGCCATGTGGTCGGCGTGCTCGGGCCAGCGGGCGCTCCACTGGCGGTGGGCCTCGGCGATCGGGTCGGGGGTCTCGGGCACCGGACCACCGTATGCGGTCTTGACCTGCTCGCGCACGGAAACTATTTTAACTTCCAAATATTGGATGTCCAAGGTTTGGGGTGGAGACGGTGACGGGGGAACTGCACGCGCCGGTGCACCCGGTGCGGTTCGTGACGGCGGCGGCGTTGTTCGACGGGCATGACGCGGCCATCAACATCATGCGGCGCATCCTGCAGTCCCAGGGCGCCGAGGTGGTGCACCTCGGGCACGACCGGTCGGTCCGCGAGGTCGTCGACGCCGTCCTTGAGGAGGACGCGCAGGGCGTGGCGATCAGCTCCTACCAGGGCGGCCACGTCGAGTACTTCGAGTACCTGTCGCGCAGCCTCAAGGAGGCCGGCGCCGAGCACGTGAAGGTGTTCGGCGGGGGCGGCGGCGTGATCGTCCACGAGGAGATCGCGCGGCTGTCCGGATCGGGCGTGCGGATCTTCTCGCCGGAGGACGGGCAGCGGCTCGGCCTGCCGGGCATGATCAACGAGCTGGTGCGCGCGTGCGACGTGGACCTCGCCGCCGAGCCCGTCCCCGCGGCGGATGTGCTGGCGGGGGATCGGCGCGCCCTGGCGCGGGCCATCACCTGCCTGCAGGCCGGCGGCCTGCCGGACGCCGACCGGGCGCGGCTCGCCGAGGAGGCCGGCGGGCGGCGCGTCCCCGTGCTGGGCATCACCGGCACGGGCGGCTCGGGGAAGTCGTCGCTGACCGATGAGCTGGTGCGGCGGCTCCGCGTCGATCAGCGGGACCGGCTGCGCGTCGCGGTGCTGGCCGTGGACCCGACCCGGCGGCGCGGCGGCGGCGCGCTGCTCGGCGACCGGATCAGGATGAACTCCCTGGACGGCGAGCACGTGTACTTCCGCTCGCTCGCGACACGCGGCGCGCGGGAACTGCCGGAGAACATCGAGGACATCATCACCGCCTGCAAGGCCGCCGGGTTCGACCTGGTCGTCCTGGAGACGCCCGGCATCGGGCAGGGCGACGCCGCGATCGTCCCGCTGGTGGACGTGTCGCTGTATGTGATGACGCCGGAGTTCGGCGCCGCGTCCCAGCTGGAGAAGATCGACATGCTCGACTTCGCCGACGTGGTCGCGATCAACAAGTTCGAGCGGCGCGGCGCGGCGGACGCGCTGCGGGACGTGTCGCGCCAGCTCGTCCGCAACCGGGAGGCGTTCGGGCAGCGGCCCGAGGACATGCCCGTGTTCGGCACCAGCGCCGCCACCTTCAACGACGACGGTGTCACCGCGCTCTACCAGCACCTCGGCGGGCTGCTGGGGGAGCACGGGCTGCAGTTGCGGGACGGCGTCCTGCCGGAGGTCGCGACGAAGGTGTCCACGGGCGCCGCCACGGTGATCCCGCCCGGCCGGGTGCGGTACCTGTCCGACATCGCCGAGACCGTGCGCGCCTACCACGCCGGCACGGTGAAGCAGGTCGAGGCGGTGCGCCGCGTCCAGCGGCTGGAGGAGGTGCGCGCCGAGCTGACGGACGCGGCCGAGGTCGAGGGGCTGCTGGAGAAGGCGCGCCGCGACGTCGATCCGGGGAACGCGGAGCTGGTCGCGGGCTGGCCGGCCGTCGTGGAGTCCTACTCCGGCGACGAGCAGGTCGTGAAGATCCGCGACAGGGAGCTGCGCACCAGGCTGACCCGCGAGTCCCTGTCGGGCAGCCGCATCCCGCGCGTCGCGCTGCCGCGCTACACCGACCACGGTGAGCTGCTGCGGTTCCTGCGGAACGAGAACCTGCCCGGCGGGTTCCCGTTCACCGCGGGGGTGTTCCCCTTCAAGCGCGACAACGAGGACCCGGCCCGCATGTTCGCCGGCGAGGGCGACCCGTTCCGCACCAACCGCCGCTTCAAGCTGCTGTCGGAGGGGCAGCCCGCGACCCGGCTGTCCACCGCGTTCGACTCGGTCACCCTCTACGGACGCGACCCGGACGAGCGTCCCGACGTGTACGGCAAGGTCGGCACGTCCGGGGTGTCGATCGCCACGCTGGACGACATGAAGGTGCTCTACGACGGGTTCGACCTGTCGTCGCCCACCACGTCGGTGTCGATGACCATCAACGGTCCCGCGCCCACGATCCTGGCGTTCTTTCTCAATACCGCCATCGACCAGGGGCTGGACGCCTTCCGTGCGGAGCACGGGCGCGAGCCGTCCGAGGAGGAGGCCGCCGGGATCCGCGCGCGCGTGCTGTCGACCGTGCGCGGCACCGTGCAGGCCGACATCCTCAAGGAGGACCAGGGGCAGAACACCTGCATCTTCTCCACCGAGTTCTCCCTGCGGATGATGGGCGACATCCAGGAGTGGTTCATCGCCAACGGCGTCCGCAACTTTTACTCGGTGTCGATCTCCGGCTACCACATCGCCGAAGCCGGGGCCAATCCCATCAGCCAGCTCGCGTTCACGCTCGCGAACGGGTTCACCTACGTCGAGTCCTACCTGGCGCGCGGCATGGACATCGACGACTTCGCGCCCAACCTGTCGTTCTTCTTCTCCAACGGCATGGACCCCGAGTACAACGTGCTCGGACGTGTGGCCCGCCGCATCTGGGCCGTGGCCATGCGCGACCGGTACGGCGCCAACGAGCGCAGCCAGAAGCTCAAGTACCACGTGCAGACGTCGGGACGTTCCCTGCACGCGCAGGAGATGCACTTCAACGACATCCGCACGACGTTGCAGGCGCTCATCGCGATCTACGACAACTGCAACAGCCTGCACACCAACGCCTACGACGAGGCCGTGACGACGCCGACGGCCGAGTCGGTGCGGCGGGCGCTGGCCATCCAGCTCATCATCAACCGCGAGTGGGGCCTCGCGATGAACGAGAACCCGCTGCAGGGGTCGTTCATCATCGACGAGCTGACCGATCTGGTGGAGGAGGCGGTGCTGGCCGAGTTCGACCGGATCAGCGAGCGCGGCGGCGTGCTCGGCGCGATGGAGACCGGCTACCAGCGCGGCCGTATCCAGGACGAGTCGATGCTGTACGAGCAGCGCAAGCACGACGGCTCGCTGCCGATCATCGGCGTCAACACCTTCCGCCCGCCGGAGGCCGGCGACGGGACGCCGAAGACGATCGAGCTGGCCCGCGCCACCGAGGACGAGAAGCGTTCGCAGCTTGAGCGCGTCCACGGCTACCAGGACGCGCACCGGGAGGAGGCGCGGGCGGCGCTCGCCGCGCTCAAGGAGGCGGCGCGGGCCGGCGAGAACGTGTTCGCGGTGCTGATGGACGCGGCGCGCGTGTGCAGCCTCCAGCAGATCACCGACGCGTTCTTCGAGGTCGGCGGCCAGTACCGCCGCAACGTATGAGCGAAGCGAACCGGGGGGTGTGGGGGGTCGCCTCCCACAGGGAGCAGGGCATGAGCGAAGTGAGCCGGGGGGCGTGGAGGGTCGTCCCCCACATGGAACCCGTATGAGCCCGCTGGACGACACCGGCCACCCGGTTCCGGTCCCGGACCGGGTGCGCCGCGTCGTGTCGATCGTCCCGTCCCTGACCGAGACGGTGGCGGTGTCGGCGCCGGGCCTGCTCGCCGGGGCCACCGACTGGTGCACCCGCCCCGAGGGCCTGGACGTGCCGCGTGTGCGCGGCACGAAGAACCCCGACCTGGAGCGGATCGCGGAGCTGCGGCCCGATGTCGTCCTCGGCAACACCGAGGAGAACCGCCCCGCCGACATCGAGGCGCTGCGCGCCGCCGGCGTCCCGGTGTGGATGACGGAGATCCGCACCGTCGGGGAGGCCCTGGCGTCGCTGCGCCGCATGCTCGCGGAGGCGTGCCGGATCCCGGTGCCGGGCTGGCTGGACGAGGCGGCCCGCGTCTGGCAGGACGTCACCCCGGGGCGGCGGCGCGCGGCCGTCATCCCGATCTGGCGGCGGCCGTGGATGGTCGTGGGCCGTGACACGTTCACCGGGGACGTCCTGTCCCGCCTCGGCGTGTCCAACGTTTACGCCGGCCACCCCGAGCGCTACCCGCAGATCCCGCTCGGCGAGCTGAACGCCGCGGGCGCCGACCTCGCCGTCCTGCCGGACGAGCCGTACCGGTTCACCGAGGATGACGGCCCCGAGGCGTTCCCCGGCCTGGACGTCGCCCTCGTCAGCGGACGTCATCTCACCTGGTACGGCCCGTCGCTGGTCGAGGCTCCCGCGGCCCTGTCCCGGCGGCTCGACGCGGCCCGCGCCTACTAGCCGGGGCGGCGGCCGAACATGGCCTCCAGGCAGCCGGCCATGCGCTTGTCCAGTTCCCCGGCGGGCAGGCCGATCTCCCGTGCGAGATGCTCGCGCAGCAGCGTGTATCCGTAGATCGTGGACGCGATCGCCGCCTGCACGGCCTCGACGTCCTCGACCGGCAGCTCGCCCCGCGCGGCCTCCTCGGCGAGTTCCGCGCGGCCCGCGCCCCGGTTCAGCAGGACGCGGGGCCGGTCGTCGCCGTCCAGCACCAGCAGTGTCGCCAGCCGGACCGGTTCGGGGTTGCGCAGGCTCGTCCAGAACAGCCGGGCCAGCCGGCGGCGCAGCGGCGGCCCGGCCGCGTCCACCGCGTCCTCGGCGTTCGGCCGGGACCGGTGGAACAGCGCCGAGCGCAGCAGTGCCCGGCGGGACCCGAAGTACTGGTAGACCAGCCCGCGGTTGACGCCGGCCTCGTCGGCGACCTGCCGCAGGTTCAGCCCGGCGAGGACGCCGCCGCGGCGCAGCAGCGCGACCGCCGCGGCCCGCAGCGCTTCTTCGGTGGCGTCCCGGTCCCGGCCGCGGGCCGCCCCCTCACCCGCGCGGACCACCGGCCACGTGGGGCACCTGGCCGGACACGAACGAGGCGTCGCCGTTCATCAGGAACGCGGCCGTCCCCGCGATGTCCTCGGGGACGCCGGCGCGCCGCACGGCGATCGGGGTGCCGGCCATGTCCGCTCCCTTCCGTCAGACCTGGATGTCCTTGGCGATGATGGTCTTCAGCACCTCGCTGGTGCCGCCGTAGATGCGGGTGACGCGGGCGTCGGCGTACAGGCGCGCGATCGGGTACTCCAGGATGTAGCCGTATCCGCCGTGCAGTTGCAGGCACTTGTCGACGACGCGGGCCTGCACCTCGGTGCAGAACAGCTTGCAGACGGCGGCGTCGGCGGGGGTGAGCTCCCCGGCGTCCAGTGCCTCGATGCAGCGGTCGACGAGGGAGCGGGCCGCCTCGACCTCGGTGGCGCACTCGGCGAGGACGAACTTGGTGTTCTGGAACGACGAGACGCTCTTGCCGAAGACGGTGCGTTCCCGCACGTACCTGCGGGCGAACTCGACCGCCGCGGCGGCCGACGCGTACGAGCTGGTGGCGATGCCGAGGCGTTCCTCGGCCAGGTTGTGGGTGAGGTATTCGAAGCCGCGGCCCTCCTCGCCGAGGAGGTCCTCGACCGGCACCCGGACGTCGGTGAACGACAGTTCGGCGGTGTCGGAGCTGCGCAGCCCGATCTTCTCCAGCTTGCGGCCGACCGCGTAGCCCTCGCTCCTGGTGTCGACGGCGAGGATCGACAGCCCGGCGCGGCGGTTGTCCGGTGTGGCGGGGGACGTGCGGGCCACCACCAGCATCCGGTCGGCGAGGACGCCGCCGGTGATGAACGTCTTGGCGCCGTTCAGGACGTAGTGGTCGCCGTCGCGTTTCGCCGTGGTCTGGATGCCGGCGAGGTCGGAGCCGGTGCCGGGCTCGGTCATCGCGATGGCCGTCATCATCTCGCCGGACACGAACGGCGGCAGCCAGCGCTTCTTCTGCTCCTCGCTGCCGTATTTCAGCAGGTAGGGCAGGACGAGGTTGACGTGCACGCCGTAGCCGCCGAAGCTCACCGCGGCGCGGGCGCACTCCTCGGAGATCACCGCCTGGTACTTGAAGCTGGTCTCGCCCGCGCCGCCGTACTCTTCGGGCACCTGGATGCCGAACACGCCCAGCTCGCCGAGCTTGGAGTAGAACTCGCGCGGAGGGTGGCCCGCGTTCTCCCAGTCGTCGTAGACCGGGGCGACCTCGGCCTCGATGAACGCCCGGATCGTGTCCCGGAACGCCTCATGGTCCTCGTTGAAAACGGTGCGGCGCACGCCGTGCCCCTCTCGCTGCGCAACTAGCGGAACGCTAACTTAACCCGAATGTAGTTCTAGAAACAACTACGAGAGTGTTCCGCCGGAGGGTGCGCGGCCGGCGCCGCCGTGCTCGCGCGCGGGCGGGCGGAAAGTTCGGGACGGCCGGGTTTCGGTTCGTGGCCGGAGCAGGCCAGCACCGGGTCTCGACGTTCTCGCGCGGATGTGCTTGGGCCCTGGGCGGGCGGTCAGGCGCGGGTCACGGGCGCGTCATGCGCCGGCCGGGGAAGTCCCAGGAGAGGACCCGGACATGGAAAAGCGGCGCCGGGTGGATACGGGGGCAATCCACCCGGCGCCGCATCATCGGTGTTCCGACGGGGGCCCGGAACACCGGCACGGGCGCTCCGACGGGGGACCAGAGCGCCGGTACAAATCGTACACCGAAACCCCCCGCGGTTAGTCAAGAGAACGTCACGACCCGATTTCCGGTCGCTGTCCGGAAACCGGCTTCTGGTCCGGCTCCCGGTCCCGCGACCCGTGGTCGTCGAAGACCGCCGCGGCGGTCGGCTCCCGCCCCCCGTTCGCGAAGATCACCGCGACGTAGGGGAGGAGGGCCGCCGCGACCACCATGAGCACCGCCAGCCACCACGGCGCGCCGGCGACCGCGGCCACGACGGCGCCGACGAAGCACGCCGTGCGCACTCCCATGGACATCAGGTACCTGCGCTGCCGGTAGCCGATGTCCTCCGACATGGGGCGGGGAGCGTCGGTGACCGTGTAGACCTCCGGCTCCCTGTGGTGGTGGCGGGGATTGACCTTCACCATTCCACGGTAAGCCCATGGAGTCCGACCTGCGACGGCAGTACGGGTCAAATATGGGAGGAACGGCATGACCGATCGCACGTACCGGGTGACGGAGATCGTGGGGACCTCCCCGGATTCCATCGACACCGCGATCCGCAACGGCGTCCGGCGCGCCTCGCAGACCCTCCGCCACCTGGACTGGTTCGAGGTGACCGAGGTGCGCGGCCGGATCGAGGACGGGGAGGTCGCCCACATCCAGGTCACGATGAAGGTCGGCTTCCGCCTGGAGGACGTCTGAGCGCCGTGCGGGGCCCCGTCCCCGGCCCGGGCCCCGCACGGCGGGTTCTGCGGCGTCAGGACGCCTGCGACACCGTCGACATGTTGAAGTCGGGGACGCGCAGGGCGGGCATGGCGGTGCGGGTGAAGTAGTCGGACCATTCACGCGGCAGCGTCGGCCCGGTCTCGCCGACCTCGGTGAGCCGCGACAGCAGGTCGACGGGACTCTCGTTGAACCGGAAGTTGTTCACCGCCCCGACGACCTCGCCGTCCTCGACGAGGTAGACGCCGTCGCGGGTGAGGCCGGTCAGCAGCAGGCTCTGCGGATCGACCTCGCGGATGTACCACAGGCACGTCAGCAGCAGCCCCCGCTCGGTGCGGGCGACCATCTCCGCCAGGGACGCGCCGCCGTCCGGCCCGGTCAGCGCCAGGTTGTCGACGGACGGGGACAACGGCAGCCCGGTCCGCTCCGCCGAGTGCCGCGTCTGGGTGAGGGAGGTGAGCGTCCCCTCCCGGATCCAGTCGGTGGCGCCGAGCGGGAGGCCGTTGTCGAACACCGACGACTCGCGGCTGGAGGCGTGCGCGATGACGAACGGGGCGCACTCCATCCCGGCGGCGGCCGGGTCGCTGGACAGCGTGACGGGCAGGTTCGCGAGCCGCTCGCCGACGCGGGTGCCGCCGCCGGGGGCGCTGAACACCGTCCGGCCGTCCTGGGCGTCCTGTGCGCCCGCCGACCAGTACAGGTAGATCATCAGGTCGGCGACCGCGGACGGCGGCAGGATCGTCTCGTAGCGTCCGGCGGGCAGGTCGACGCGCCGCTCGCCCCACTCCAGCCGCCGGGCGAGGTCGCCGGTGAGGGCGGGGACGTCGACATCGGTGAAGTCGCGGGTGCCGACGCCCGCCCACGCCGAGCCGCCCGCGCCCTTGGCGTTCAGCTCCAGCAGCCCGGTCGGCTGGTCGTGCCGCAGCCGCAGCCCCGCGGAACTGCCGAGGAACGTCGAGGTCAGCATGTGGTTGGCGAACCCGTACAGGCGCCGGTCGCCGGCCTGCGCGGCGGCGAACGCCTCGCCGAGCGCGGGCGCGAACCCCTCGAACACGCCGATGCCGGTCTCGGCCGGGTCGTCCTCCCACTCCGGCGCCCCGGCGGGCCGCCCGGCCCCCGGCGGCCCCTGCGTGATCAGTGGCCGGGCGTCCTCGGCGGGCTCGTTGCCGGCGGCGTCGGCCTCGGCGGCGCGCACCAGGTCCTCGATGCCGTCCGCGCCGACCGCCGACCGCGACACCACGCCGGCCGCGACGCCGCCGGCGGTGTGGCGCAGCGCGATGACCGTGAGGCGGTTGGAGCGGGTCACGCCGTTGGTGGTGAGGGTGTTGCCCGCCCACCGCAGGTTCGCGGTGCTCGCCTCGTCGGCGATGACGATGCAGTCCTCCGCGCGGGACAGCGACAGGGCCCGCTCGACGGCCTCCTGCGGCCTGATCGCGTTCACTGGCCGGCCTCCTTCAGCGTGTTGAGGATGTTGACGCCGCGGAACAGCGCGGACGGGCAGCCGTGGCTGACCGGCGCGATCTGCCCCGGCTGGCCCTTGCCGCAGTTGAACGCGCCGCCGAGCACGTACGTCTGCGGGCCGCCGACGGCCTCCATCGAGTTCCAGAAGTCGGTCGTGGTGGCCTGGTAGGCGACGTCGCGGAGCTGCCCGGCGAGCCGCCCGTTCTCGATCTTGTAGAAGCGCTGCCCGGTGAACTGGAAGTTGTACCGCTGCATGTCGATCGACCAGCTCTTGTCGCCGACGATGTAGACGCCGCGCTCCACGCCGGAGATCAGCTCGTCGGTGGACGGGCCGTCCTCGGCGGGCCTGAGCGACACGTTCGCCATCCGCTGGATGGGCATGCTGGACGCCGCGTCGGCGAACGCGCACCCGTTGGAGCGTTCGGCGCCGGTGAGCCGGGCGATGCGCCGGTCGGTCTGGTACCCGGTGAACAGGCCCTCGGTGACGATGTCGAACGACCGGGTCCGCACGCCCTCGTCGTCGTAGCCGATGGTGGCCAGGCCGTGCTCGGCGGTGCGGTCCCCGGTGATGTTCATGACCTTGGAGCCGTACTGCAGCGTGCCGAGCTTGTCGGGGGTGGCGAACGAGGTGCCCGCATAGGCGGCCTCGTAGCCGAGCGCCCGGTCCAGCTCGGTGGCGTGCCCGATCGACTCGTGGATCGTCAGCCACAGGTTGGACGGGTCGATGACCACGTCGTACACGCCCGGCTCGACCGACGGCGCGGCGAGCTTCTCGGCGAGCAGTTCGGGGATGCGGGCCAGTTCGCCGTCCCAGTCCCAGTGCTTGCCCGACAGCCACTCCCATCCGTATCCGGCGGGCGGCGCCAGCGTCCGCATCGTGTCGAACTGGCCGCCGGCGAGGCCGACGGCGGTCACGGCCGGGTGCAGCCGGACCCGCTGCTGGGTGGTGACCGTCCCGGCGAGGTCGGCGAAGAACTTGTTCTCCTTGACCTGCAGCAGCGTCGCGTCCACGTGGTCGACGCGGTCGTCGCCGAGCAGCCGGCGGCTCCACCCGGCCAGCAGCGCGACCTTGTCGCCGGTCGGCACCTCGAACGGGTCGGTCTCGTACGCCGAGACCCAGGTGCGCTCGCCGTGCACGGGTTCGGGGGCCAGTTCGATGGGCTCGCGGTTGACGGGCCTGGCGACCACCGCGACCTCGACGGCCTGCGCGGCGACGCGCGCGGCCCCCTCGGGCGTCAGGTCGATGCCGGCGGCGAAGCCCCAGGTGCCGTCTTTGACGACCCGCACGGACAGGCCGACGTCGTCGGCGTCCAGCGCGGTCTCCAGGGCGGCGTCGTGCAGGCGGAGCGTTTGGCTGCGGATGCGTTCCAGGCGGAAGTCGGCGTGCTCGGCGCCCAGCTCCCGGGCCCGGGTGAGGGCCGCGTCGGCCAGTGCGCGGAGCGGCAGCGCGGTGAAGGCGGGATCGATGTCATGCACCCTCCGCAACCTACCCGCCGGGCCGCGCGGGGGGCGGCGAACAAACCGGGTGGGCGGATCTTGTCGGATCGGCACATCCGTGCGGCGCCTTCCAGGCCGCTATCGTCGTGCCGAAGCCACCTGAGCATGTACGAGCATGTAGTCGACGAGAGGGTCGTGATGAGTCGCTCTGTCCTCGTGACCGGCGGTAACCGGGGCATCGGCCTGGCCATCGCCCGCGAGCTGTCCGCGGCGGGCGACGCGGTCGCCGTCACCTACCGGTCGGGCGAGCCCCCCGAGGGCCTGTTCGGCGTCCGGTGCGACGTGACGGACGCCGAGGACGTCGACACCGCGTTCAGCAAGGTGGAGGCCGAGCAGGGCCCGGTCGAGGTCGTCGTCGCCAACGCCGGGATCACCAAGGACACGCTCCTGGCGATCATGAGCGAGGAGTCGTTCACCTCGGTGCTCGACACCAACCTGACCGGTGCGTTCCGGGTGGCCAAGCGCGCGGTGAAGGGCATGATGCGCAAGCGCGGCGGGCGGATCGTGCTGGTGTCGTCGGTCGTGGGGCTGATGGGCTCGCCGGGGCAGTCCAACTACGCCGCGTCCAAGGCGGGCATGGTCGGGTTCGCCCGCTCCCTGGCCCGCGAGCTCGGCTCGCGCAACATCACGGTGAACGTGGTGGCGCCCGGGTTCGTCGACACCGACATGACGGCGGTGCTGAGCGAGGACCAGCACAAGGCCATCACCGCCGCGGTCCCGCTCGGGCGGATCGCGCGACCGGAGGAGATCGCGAAGGCGGTGCGGTTCGTCGCGAGCGAGGACGCCGCCTACATCACCGGGGCCGTGATCCCGGTCGACGGCGGACTGGGAATGGGGCACTGACGATCATGGGAATCCTCGAAGGCAAGCGCATCCTGGTGACCGGCGTCCTCACCGACGCCTCCATCGGCTTCCACGTCGCGCGGATCGCGCAGGAGCAGGGCGCCGAGGTCGCCCTGACGGCCTACCCGCGTCCGACGCTCACCCAGCGGACCGCCAAGCGGCTCCCGTCCGGCCCGGACGCGCCGCCGCCGGTCATCGAGCTGGACGTGATGAGCACCGAGCAGCTCGGCGCCCTGGCGGGCAACCTGCGCGAGCACGGCTTCGACCACCTCGACGGCGTCGTCCACGCGATCGGGTTCGCGCCGCAGACCGCGCTCGGCGGCAACTTCCTCGACACGCCGTGGGAGGACGTGGCGACCGCCGTGCACGCCTCGGCGTACTCGCTGAAGTCGCTGACGATGGCGTGCCTGCCGCTGATGAAGGACGGCGGCGCGGTCGTCGGCCTCGACTTCGACGCCACCAAGGCGTGGCCGGTGTACGACTGGATGGGCGTGGCGAAGGCGGGCCTGGAGTCGTGCGCCCGCTACCTGGCCAAGTACCTGGGCCCGCAGGGCATCCGGGTGAACCTCGTCGCGGCCGGCCCGCTGGCGACCATGGCGGCCAAGAGCATCCCCGGTTTCGAGGGCATGACGGAGCTGTGGCCGCAGGCGGCCCCGCTCGGCTGGGACGTCAAGGACAGCGAGCCCACCGCACGCGCCTGCGCGGCCCTGCTGTCGGACTGGTTCCCCGCGACCAGCGGCGAGATCGTCCACGTCGACGGCGGCCTGCACGCCATCGGCGCCGTGTGCTGATCCGCTGCCGGTCCGCGGCGCCCGCCGGCGCCGTCCGCTGACGCGCAGAGGCCCCTCCCGTCTCCGGGAGGGGCCTCCGGCCGTTGTGGCGGCCGGATCAGCGCGGCCCGGTCAGCGGGTGGTCCGGCGGCGGCGCAGGGCGCGGCCGGCGACGCTGAGGTTGAGGGCGCCGGCGGCGCCCGCCGCGCCCGCGGCCGCGGCCACCAGGAGCATCTGCCGGTTGTCCTCGCCGGAGTCGGCGACGGGGGAGATGAGGCGCGTCTGCGGCATGGCGGCGGTGCCGCCGGGGGAGTTCTGGTGGGCGTTCGGGCCGGCGGCGATCTCCGGGGTGGGCAGCACGCCGGGCAGCCCGGACGCGCCGGCCGGGGCCTCACCGGAGTACGGTTTGAGCCCGTCGCCGCCGGTCATGGGGGCCGGCCCGGAGGGTGCCGCGCCCCGGCCACCGCCCGGGAGGCCGGAGGGGGTGCGCGGCGCCTTCGCCGGGGCCCTGACCGGCCGCTGCGTGGTCCTCTTCGTCTTGTTCTCGCCGGTCTTCCTCGGGGTGGGCTTCGGCGTCGGCGCTGGGCTCTTCGGGGTGAGCGCGTCGCGCAGGTTGCCGAGGTTGCACTTCCAGTTCTCGACCGTGCTCTCGGGGTCGACGCCCTTTCGGCACGTCTCCGCCGCCGCGGCCTCGCCCGCGGGGGCGGCGAGCACGAGGACGAGCGCGCCCGCCGAGACCGCCGCCGAAGCCGAACCGAGCCGCCTGAGCCGCTGGGGCATGTCGCTCCTCCACCTGCACCGATGCCTGACCCTTGTTGACATCGTGTCCCATACGGGGGCGTGCGTAAACCGCGACACGAAGGTTTCTTTACCTTGTCACGGCCTCACTAGATCACCAGGGTCGCGAGCCGGGTGCGCCGCGCGGGTGCCCCGCCCTCGCGGACGGCCCTGGCCAGGGCCGGGCCGGCGGCCTGGACGACCGACAGGTGCCGGTGCGCCAGCCCGAACGCGGTGGCCACCAGCGGTCGTGACAGCCCCTCGGCGGACAGCACCGCGACGACGGCGGGCCGGCGTGTCCCGCGTGCCTGCGCGACGGTCACCGCCCAGCCGTGCCGCAGCCGGGACGCCTCCGCCGGGGCGATGACGGCCGGGCCCGCGGGGAACGCGACCTCCAGGCCGTGCGGGCCGCCGCCGGTCACCACGCCCGTCTCGCCGAGCGGGGCGTGCGGGAGCGGCCCGGCGACGACCACCCGGTCGCCGGGGTCCATGCCGCCGAACGCGCCGGGGCCGGGGTTCAGCCGGGCCTTGAGCGCCGCGTTGAGCGCGCCGGTGCCCGCCTCGCCGCCCGTCGCCGACGCGACGACCTGGACGTCCTCGACCGGGATGCCGAGCGCGCGCGGAATCGAGTCGGTGACGAGCTGGACGGCCCGGTGCACCGCCTCGCCGGCGCCGGCGGCGGGCACGATGACGACCTCGCGGCCGGGCGCGTCCACGGCCGCCAGGTCGCCGCCGCGCACCGCCTCGGTCAGCGCGCCGAGCGGATCGGCGGGCGGCGCGGCGTCCAGCGCGATGACGGGGACGCTCTCGGACGCCTCCAGGTCGTCCAGCGGGCGCCCGGGCCCGGCGGGCGGCGCGGCGCCCGGCTCGGCGCACAGCACGAGATGGGCGCCGTCCGGGCACGCCTCCACCAGTACCGCGCACAGCTCGACGTCGAGCCCGGACGCATCCGCCACGATGACCAGGTCGAGGTCGAAGGGGCGCTGCTCGCCGCGCCCGTAGACGACGGCGCCGGGTGCGGCGGCCGGGTCGTCGCGGGGCTCCAGCAGCCGGTGCAGGCTGGTGACCTCGACCCCGTCGGGGGCGGGCAGCGCCGCGGCGGCACGGTCGGTGGGCGCGGCGATCGCCGTGCGCAGGCCCTGGCCCGCGGCGGCGCCGGCGATGCCGAGGACGGCCCGCGCGAGATCGCCCGGGGTGCCGCGCAGGACGCTCACCCCGGTGCGGAGCGCGGCGGTGAGCGCGAGGGACCGGTCCTCGGGCAGCCCGTCCCGCAGGGCCTTCACGGCCGTGTCCTCCAGCAGCGGCACGGCGGTCAGCGTGAGCCGCTGGAACCCCTCGGCGGCGGCCTCCTCCGCGAGCGCCCACCGCGCGGGGCCGAGCCTTTCCTCCGGCTCCTGCGGCTCGGCGTCCTCGTCGAACGCCTCCTCGTCGAACCCGGGTTCCTCGGTGAGGGAGAGGACCTCCGCCTCGTCCAGCGCCGCCTCCACGGCCCCCCGGGGATCGGGGACGTGCATCTGCTCCAGCGCGGCCAGCACGTCGGCGGCGGGTGTGACCGTGTGCCCGCCGCGCGCCGCCTCGGTCAGCACGTGCAGGACGAGGGCGCGCCCGCGCCGGGGATCATCGGGGCGGGCGTCCGGCCCGAGGACGGCGCGCGCGAAGTGGTCGGCCTGCGCGGGCCGGACGCCGGGAACCCGCAGCAGCCGCCACGGGTCGGCGCGCAGCGGCCCGGCGGCGTCCGGGCCGAGCCGGGCGGCGGCGCGGGCCGCCAGCGGCGCGGGCACGCCCGCCGCGGCGAACAGCTCGCCGAGGGCGCCCGGCCCGCCCGCCGCGGCCGGGCCGGGCGCCGGTGCCGGGGCGGGCTCGCGGGCCGCGGGCTCGCGGGCCGTGTCGTCCAGGGCGCTGGCGGCGGCCTCGGCGGCGCGCATCGCCGCGGCGGCGCGCGCGGCCCGCTCGGCGGGCGACGGCTGGTCGGCGGGCTGGTCGGCGGGCTGGTCGGGGTTGTCGGTCACGGGTTTCCCGTCGCGGTGTCGGACACATCGTCGAGCGCGCCGCGGATCTCGTTCGGCAGCGCCAGGCTCTCACTCTCCAGGATCGCATCGAGCTGCGCGGCGGTCCGCGCGCCGACGATCGGCGCGGCGACTCCCTCCCGGTCGCGGACCCACGCCAGCGCGACCGCGAGCGGGGAGCGGCCGAGGCCCTCGGCGGCGGTCACCACCGACTCCACGATGCGGGCGCACTCCTCGTCCAGGTACGGCTGGACGAACTCGGCGAAGTGCGGCGCGGCGGCGCGCGACCCGGCGGGGATGCCGGTGCGGTACTTGCCGGTCAGCACGCCCCGGCCGAGCGGCGACCACGCCAGCAGGCCCGCCCCGGCGTCCAGCACGGCGGGCACCACCTCCCGCTCGATGTCGCGGCGCAGCAGCGAGTACTCCAGCTGCGCCGACACGACCGGGGCGCGGCCCGGCCAGGCGCGCTGCCAGGCGGCGGCCTTGGCGACCTGCCAGCCCGCGTAGTTCGACACGCCGACGTAGCGGGCCCGGCCGGACGCGACCGCCTCGTCCAGCGCCGACAGCGTCTCCTCCAGCGGCGTGGCCGGGTCGTAGACGTGCAGCTGCCACAGGTCGACATAGTCCAGGTCCAGCCGGTCCAGGGAGGCGTCCAGGGCGCGCAGCAGGTGCCGCCGGGAGCCGTCGTAGCGGCCGTTCGGCCTGATCGCGGCCTTGGTCGCGATGACCAGCCCGTCCCGGTCGACGGTCTCGCGCAGCAGGTGGCCGAGGATCTGCTCGCTGATGCCGTCGTTGTAGACGTCGGCGGTGTCCACCAGCGTGCCCCCGGCGTCGACGAACGTGACGAGCTGCGCCGCGGCCTCGTCCGGGCCGGTGTCCCGCCCCCAGGTCATGGTGCCGAGGCCCAGCCGGGACACCAGCAGCCCGCTCCGCCCGAGGTGACGCTCCTTCATAGGCGGTCAATGTAGCGGCCCGCGACGACCCCGCGGAAAGCGAGCGGCCGGCCGCCCGGATCCGGGCGCGGCGCGAAGATCCTGGTGAGCACTATTGCCGGGACCCGTCCGCGGGCTAAAGTGCGCAGCCATGGCGCCACCCCCCTTCTCGATGTACTCGCCGAAGACCCCGGAGGGCGATGGCGGCCCGGACGTGGCGCCGGTGTTCGGCGCGGGACCGGGCGACGACCCCGGCTACCTCGCCTCGCTGCGCGCCGGGACCGAGCTCGGCCGGATGCGCACGATGATGCTGGTGCTGCTCGCCGCGCCCGTCCTCATCCTGGCGATCATGCCGCTGATCGTGGCGGACGGCCGCGGGGACGCGGCACCGTGGAGCTACGCCCCGCTCGCCGCCGCCGCGCTGGTCGCGCTGCTGGCCGGGCCCCGCGCGCCGCGTCCCATGCAGCCGGGCGACGAGCCCGGCGCCGCGGCCCGGACGGCGCTGATGATGTTCCGGCAGGCGGTGCTGCTGCGGTTCGCGCTGGCCGAGGGCGTGATCCTGCTCGGCCTGCCGCTCGCCATGATGGGGCACAGCGAACCGGTGTTCCTCGCCGGGTTCGTCCTCGGCTACCCGCTGCTGGTCTGGCTGGCGGTGCCGACACGCGGCGGCGTGGAGCGGATACGGCGGCGCCTGGAGTCGCGGGGCGCCGAGTCGCACCTGTGGGCCGTCCTGCTCGCCGCGCCCGCCTCCCCCCGCGAGGACGGCTGACGAGAGCCGGGGAGGGGCGGGGGCTAGAGCCAGCCGCTCTTGCGGAGCCTGCGGAACAGCAGCACGCAGGCGACGGCCATCACCGCCAGGACCAGCGGATATCCGAGGATCGAGTGCAGTTCGGGCATGTGCTCGAAGTTCATGCCGTAGATCCCGGCGATCGCGGTCGGCACCGCGATGATCGCGGCCCACGCGGAGATCTTGCGCATGTCCTCGATGTGTTGGCGCTCCTTCGGCACCCTGGGCCGGAGGGGCGACACGCCGGGGTGGCCAGGCGAAACGGTTCCCCAAGAGTTCCCGGCCGTTCCCGGGCAATTCCCGAGCCCGTGTGCCCTCGATGTGCCCGACCGGGAAGGCGCGGGAACTCTTGGGGAAGCCCGGAGAATGGAGCGAAACGTCAGAACCCGTCGAGGCCGCCGATATAGCGTCCGCAGTCCTTGACGCCGACGCGCCGGGCGGCCGAAGGTCGAGCGTGACCGGCACCCCCTTCCCCCCTTGGAGCCCCTGTGAGCGATGACCGAGTGGAGTTCGTCGGCGGCGACCCCGAATCCGACAAGCAGGAATGCCCGGCCGTGTGGCGGGCACCCGGCGGCCTCTACATCCGCGGCAAGGCCGTAACCGACCCGGACGTGGCCGGCCGCCTCGGCGAGGACGTCGGCAAGGGCGAGGACGAGGCGGACGTGTGGATCCCCGACCGGCTGTTCCCTGCGATCAGGGAGGCCGTCGACGACGCCCACGACAGCGGGCGGAAGGGGCCGGGCCCGCACGACTTCAAGACGCTCCTGGCGGCCACCGAGCGGTCGCTGATCCGGTTCGAGACCAGGGACGCCTACGACGTCGGTGAGGCCAGCAGCTTCCAGCAGTGGCGCGAGACCGGCGATGTGAGCGGCAACGACTGGGGCGATTTCGCCGACATGGTCCGCGAGGCGGTGGGGCGCGGTGTGCGGTGGCGGCGGGTCCGGATCATCTCGCGGCCGGCCTCGGAGTACATGCGGTGGGAGCACGCCGTCACCGACGCCAACGTCTCCTTCGGCGAGGACATCCGGTGGCTATGGCGCGACGAGGCCGCCGACCTGCTGATCCCGGCCGCGGACTGCTGGGTCTTCGACAACCGCGTCATCCGGTGGAACTTCCAGCGCGGCGACGACTCCAACCCCCGCGTCTACTCCTACAGCTCCGACCCGCGCATTGCCCGCGACATCGCCGGCGCGTTCGAGGTGGCGTGGAACCGGGCGACCCCGCACGCCGAGTTCGACATCGGCTCCGGCCTCTAACCGGCGGCGTTCACGGCCGCCCGGATCAGCGCCCTGGCGGCGTCGCCCACCACAGCGAGCGCGAACAGCTCGTCCCAGGCACGGCGGTAGATCGCGACGTCGTCGGGGTGAGTGAGTGTGAGCAGCCCCGACAGCAGCTCCACGTAAGCCTTCACCCCGCCGTCGGCGAACGCGTCGATGTCGAACGACTCACGTGCCCGGGCGCCGACGCGGTCGGCGTCCATGGGGATGATCGCGACCGACACGGCGGGCAGCCGCATCGCCTCCATCAGGTGCCCGAGCTGGGCGCGGTGCACGCCGGGAGAGCAGTACAGGTAGCGCAGCACCGTCTCCTCCAGCAGGAACACGAACCGGACGCCGGGGCGGTGAAGGTTCTGCTGCCTGGCCATCCGGGTGGCGACCGCCTCGGCGACGTCGTCGAGCTCCAGGCGCCGGTCGCGGCGCACGCCGCGCAGCACCTCGGTCATGTACTCCTCGGTCTGCAGCAGCGCAGGGATCACCTTGGTCTGATAGCTGAGTTCGGAGGTGATCCGCGAATACAGGTCGCCGATGGTGGCCTGTTGGCGGGCGTTCAGGCCGAGGTCCTGATGCTCGCGCAGCGAGACCCACATGGACGCCACGTTCGCCTGCTCGGCGAGCAGCTCGGCCTCGCGGGCGGGGGGCGCGGCGCACACGCGGCACCACAGCCGGACGTGGTCGGCGGTGATGGTGCGGCGACCGCGCTCGATCATGGAGACCTGTGAGGAACCTTGCCACCCGGCGCGGTGGGCGAATTCCACGCCGGTGATCCGCGCGGCGCGGCGCATCTCGCGGAGCTGATCGGCGAGGCGCTGTCGCGCGGCCTGTGCTGATGAGGACGGTGAAGCTGGCATCGCTGCCGATCCTGGCGCATTTGGTGCCCGCCGCTGTGTGAGTTTCACACCGATTGCCACCCTGGCCGGATTTCTTCCTAACGGCCTGCTCGTTCCCGGTGTGAAAGTCTGTGAAACTCCTGGTCTCCGGGAGAGCCGCGCGGGGAGTGTGTAGCCGACGACACGAAAACGGCCCCGGCCGGCGCGCGAACGCCGCGAGTCCGGGGCCTGACCGGATCGGAGTCCGGCTGTGAGCAACCTACAAGACCCCGTGTGCTGGCACGGCCGAGCCACCGGCAGCTGGTGGGCGCTCGGCCGCGACGGGGAGGGACGCGACTGGCTGGTGGAGGCCGCCTCCCAGGCCGAGCTCGGCCAGGCGCTGAACAGGCTGGCCGCCGCCCCCTCGGCCACCCCCGCGTCCGGCGCCCGCGCCGCCTACGAGGAGGCCCGCTCCTACCGTGCCCGGTACGCCACCGGCCACGAGCGGCCGCACACGCTCGGCCCGATCATCTCCGGGAGCGAGCGATGAGAGACCTGTTCGGGCCCGCCGAGCGGCTGCACGCCGCGGTGAGGCGCCGTGCCCCGCAGGTCGCCGCCGCGATCGTCCGCGACGAGGAGGACGGCCTGCGCCGGGTCCGCGTCACCTACCGCGACGCCGGGCCCTGGCTCGTCGGCTGGGACGGCGCCGCCTACGAGTGGCGGTCGGGTCCGGCGTCGGGGCTGCCGCTGCCCGCCGACCCCGAGCGCGCCGCCGGCTCGATCGCGGCGGCCCTCGGCGCGCCCGCACCGGCCGGGCCCTGAGCCGGGGCGGTGCCGCCGGTGATGTGCCCCCGTGTCCCGGCCGCGCCGCCCCTTCCAGACCCGCCCCGGGCCGTCAGGCGCGCAACCCGGGCGCGGCATCATCTCCGCGCGCCTTGGAGGATCGATGACCGTCACCTTCGAGAGGGCGGCCGGTGCCGCCCTCGACCCCCGCGACCTGCTGGACGCCGGCGTGTTCGACAAGCTGTCGTCTTACGTCGCCAAGCACCAGGAGGTCACCCGCTCCTACGCCGAGGGCGTGGTCGGGCAGACGCTGGTGTGGCTGCGCGCCGTCGCCGAGAACCCCGGCGTGCGCCTGGCCATGTCCGAGACCGTCGACGCGGGATGGCACGCCTTCATCCTGCACTCCCAGGACTACGAGCGGTTCTGCGAGGAGAACCTCGGCTACTACCTGCACCACGTGCCGCCCGCGCTCGGCGTCACCATGGGGGAGGAGGAGATCGCCCGGACGCTCCCGGCGCTGCACGCCACCGGATACCGGGTCGACGCCGAGCACTGGACGGGTGCGGCGTACCCGTGCTGCCCGCCGAACCCGTGCGTCGCCAAGACCGCGGATGCCTGATCGCATGGCAGGCTCTCCCCCGATGGAGCGAATCGAGTGGGAGGGCCTGCCGCCCCAGGCCCGCGAGCTGATCCACGAGGAGATCGGCGCGCTGGTGAAGGCCGAGCCCGTTCCGCAGGGGCGCCGGTCCGCGCTCGCGGTGATCGGTCACACCTCGGCGGGCCGGGTGTTCATCAAGGGCGCACCCGCCCAGGACGGGCGCGCGGTCGCTCAGCTCGATCGGGAGGCCGCCGTCGCCCCGTACATCGGCGCGATCGGCCCCGCCCTGGTGTGCGACGTCACGGCGGGTGGGTGGCGGCTGCTCGGATTCGAGTACGTGGCCGGCCGGCGCGCGGACTACACGCCCGGCTCCCCGGATCTGGACGCGGTCGTCGGTGCCGTCGCCGCCCTGGCCGGTGTCGCCGTTCCAAGCGGGCTGAGGGTGCAGTGGTTCGAGGGGCGCTGGTCCGACTACGCCGCCGCGCCCCAGCACTTGGGGCGGCTCGCCGGTCAGGCGCTGCTGCACACCGACCTGAACCCCGGCAACGTCGTCGTGGGACCGGACGGTGCGTCCCTGGTCGACTGGGGGATGGCGTCGCTGGGCGCGGCGCTGGTGAACCCGGCGGACCTGGTGGTGAACCTGGTGGCGTGCGGGCACGCTCCCCGCGATGCCGAGGCCGTGGTCGCGGACCTGCCCGCATGGAAGGACGCCGACCCGGCGGTGATCGACTACTACGCGCGGCTGCTGGCCACGACCTGGCTGGAGGCGTTCTGGGCGTACACCCATCCGTGGGCGCGGGCCGTGGTGGACGCGGCCGTGCGGTGGGCGATGCATCGGCGCGGCCTTCGTCATTGAGCACGGCGAAAGCGCCCCGCCCCCTCCGCGTTGAACCGCGATGTGAGGGGGCGGGGCGTGTTTATGTGAGTCGGGGTTCTGGCTTCACACCTCCCAATCACGGATTCGCAATTCACAAGATCGCGACACGCCGACGTCGCCGAATCTTTATCAACCCTCAGTGTGTTGATTTGAGAGCACTAAGTGATCATCCGTGGTGGGGTGCGGGTCGGCCAGCGACCTGGAGGGCGGTCAATAAAAGTCAAAAATCCTGTTTTGGTTGATTGTGTGCCCGTTACCGTTGGTAACGCTGGGTGGTAAGTGAGTGGGGGGCGCGCCTCTGGCATGGAATGATCGATGCCCTCAAGTGCAGTAACACGAATGGACGGATGAGCCTCCCATGCACACGAAGGCGCCCACTCCCGCCGTGCCCCCCGGGCGGGCACTCGCGTTCATCGACGAGGCCGGGCAGCGGTCCAGGACCCCCAAGTCCAGTGACCACTTCGTCATGTCCGCCGCGATCATCGATGAGGAGCATCTCGACCAGGCCGCCGAATGCCTGGCCAAACTGCGCGCCGACCTGGGACGCCATCCGGGCGATCACCTGACGTGGAAGAATCTGCGCGGGCACTCGCTGCGTCTGCACGCCGCCAAACTGCTGGGGGAACAACCGTGGCTGACAATCTCCAGCGTGGTGGTCTGCAAGCGGCACATCACCCAGGGCGTCGACGAGATGGATGACGACCGCGCCTACCTGTACACGGTGCGGTACCTGCTGGAGCGGATGTCATGGCTCGCTCGTGATCGCGAACGGGAGCTGACCTACACTCTCGCGCACGTGATCCGCTTCAAGATGGAGACGCTGCGCGAGTACGAGCGGCTGCTCAGGAGCGAGCCGGGGTGCCAGATCGCCTGGTCGTCGCTCGACGCGCGGGGCGGTCGGCTGGACCAGCCGCAGCGCTTGGAGTTCTTGCAGATCGCCGACATCGCCGCGTCAGCGACGTTCGCCGCCTTCGAGGGAGACAGGTACGGCAACACCGAGCCCCGCTATCTCCAGGAACTCGTTGAGCGCCTCTATCGCCGGTCAGGAAACCTGACGTCCTATGGGCTCAAGATGCATCCCTGGTGTGGCAGCACTAGGGCCGCCTACCCGTGGGTGGCGGCCCTGTGAGAGCACGTCGGTCGGCTGAAGCCGCTATCGCGGGTGCCAATGTCGCCAGTGGCAGACGACCGCACGTGCACTCTCTAGGTTCTACCAGAGGAGGCTGACAGTCAACGCTCGTGAAGCGTTTTATGTAGTTCAAAATAACTATGAAATTTGGTTCACCTGGGTCTCGCGTCACGGCTGACCGGGTGGCAATGCCCCCAATGGGGCGGGGCTCTCCGGGGAGGCAGCGAGGGCGCGTGAGGCAGAGTGCTCCTTATCATCTCGGAGGAGGGCGAGAGGCGTTGCTGCGTCCGGACGTACTTTTTTGGTCTGGCCGGGCTCACTCTTAGGCGGTGTGCTGTCGAAACAGCGAAACGCCCCGCCATCCGGGGGTCCGGAGTAGCGGGACGTTCGCGCGGAACGGCTCGGAGGCCACCGCCCTACGATCAGGGCTGACGTCGAGACATCTCCTCGACGCCCATGCGGCCGAGATCGCCAGGGTCGATATAGGCAGGAGCCTTATCTGTCAGGCCGAGGGCCAGCAGCCACCGGCCCACTGCCGGGACGCGCTCCTCGGCCAGCCGGGCGGCGTGGTAGTAGGCGTAGCCCGCGACCACGGTGACGATCGCGGTCACCGCGCCAGGGTCCAGGTCCATGCCGGCGCGGGCAGCCTGGCCGATGATGACGCCGACGATGAGCGGGACGACGGTTCGAATCACGGAGGCGAACATGGCTACTCCTTCAGGGCGAGCTTGCCCTGGTTGCGGGCGACGGCCGCGTGCAGCTGCTGGTAGGCACGCGCGTCGACCCGGTCGCCGTATCCCTCGGTGGCCTTGCTGCCGACGCTGGCGCGGACCTTGCGCAGGCCCTCGGCGGTCTCGTTGCCATAATGGCTGTCCGCGCCGTACGTGGGCAGGGCGACGCCCGCGGCCTCGATCATGAGTTGGAGCGCCTGGACGCGCTCGCCCTTGTCGCCCTTCTTGAGCCCGAGCAATGGGTCCTCCTGTGTGGTCGGTCCGTCCGGTGCGGGCATCCCGGCCCGCACCCACGCGTACAGCTGATCGCCGGGGCAGCTCGTCTGGTAGACGTCCCGGTGCCCGAGCTTGGCGAGCCGGCGGCCGGCGCGGCGGCACGCCTCGTCGTACAGCCACCGGATCGCCCGCTCGGCTGCGGGGGTGGCGTCGCCGTCCCGGCCGATCATGCAGACGCCGATGCCTGAGGTGTTATGGCCCGGGGCGTGCGCGCCCACGGTCAGCCACCCGCGGCCCTCGTAGATGCGGCCGTGGACGTCGACGAGGAAGTTGTATCCGATGTCGGACCAGCCACGTGTGCCCATGTGAAAGTCCTGGATGGACCGCACCGACTGCGTGGTGGGACCTTCGGAGTAGTGCACGATGAACTCGGTGCGCTGCCCCCACGTGACCGTCGAGCGGGACCGCGGGCGACGCGCGCCCCACTCCGCCCGGCTGATGATGTCCATGCTGCTCAGCTCCCGGGATGGTTGATCAGGTGGTCGGTGAATCGCCGATCGAGCTGGTCGACCTTCTGTTCGGTGCGCGTCACTGCGTCCTTCAAGCTCGTCCCGTGGTTCGGAGTGACCTCGGCGTGCACGGCCTCAGCCGTCTGCTTGGTCTCACCGAGCGCCTGGCGGGTCTCGCCCAGCTCCTGCCGGGTCTCGACGATCTGCTCCTTCAGCCACCGGACGAAGGCCCGCACGAACACCCGGTAGACCAGGAACCCGATCGCCGACAGCGCGGCGGCGACGCCGCCCGCCCAGATGATCAGGTCGCCGAGATCTTTGATCGTCACAGCGTGTCCTCCGCGGTGGGTAGTGGTGACGGTGTCATGGCGCCTGCGGTGCCGCCTCGCGGCCGGATGCGGCCGATCCCGCGCGGCGCCGCATGCGGGCGGCGTACGGTGCGGCCACGATCAAGGGAGGGACGGGCATGGGCTTCATCAAGGACGCCAAGCGGGACGCGATCGCCAAGGAGGCGGCCCGCGCGCGCGAGGAGGGGCGGCGGTTCTTCACGCCGAAGCTCAACTCGCCGATGACCCAGCACGGGTTCTCCGGCTCGATCGCGGGGTGGGCCGAGCAGATCGAGGCGATCGAGGACGCCGGCTGGGAGTTGACGTCCTGGACGGTCGCCCACGACTCCAAGGGGCGGCCGGAGGCGTACCCGCTGTTCGAACTGCCGGCCGACTGACCTCGCCTAGCCCTTCAGCACGGCCGGGCCGACGGTTTTGCCGGCGTTGACGATCTGCGTGGGGATCGACCAGGCGGTCGGCTGGTCCAGCTCCAGGCGGCAGGAGTTGTCGCTGCTGGAGTACTCGGTGGCGATCACCCGCCACACGGTGCCGTCGTGCGCCTCGGGCGGCGGGGTCTGCCCGTGGGAGTGGTTCTGGATCATCCCGCGCGGCATCACGTCGGTGATCTTGATGAGCTTGCCGGGGCGGATCTCCCACGGCTGCACCATCCGGGACGCGCCCGAGTAGGAGGTGGCGCCGGGGTCGTAGTAGTGGATCGGCCGGCGGATCGTGATCGTGCCGGTGTTGCCGGTCTTGCGGTAGCGCGACAGCAGGCCCCGCACGTCGTCGATGGCCGCGCCGGTGACGGGGCTGTCGCGGATGGCGGTGATCGACCTGGCGACCCTCCCGACCGCCAGGTCGTTGCCCTCGGAGAAGTCGGAGGGGATGGCCTCGTCGTCGGCCGGCCAGGTCGACCACCCCACGGTCATCAGCTTGTGGCCGGGGGTGCCGGTCCAGTCGGAGCTCACCGGGTAGTTGTAGAAGACGTAGTTGTACAGCCCCTCGCCGGTCGGCTGCTCCTCCAGGCCGTCCAGCGACGACGCCTGGTAGCCCCAGCTTTTGGGCCAGGTCGCCCACTCGAAGCGGTGCCCGAACAGGTTGCGGTCGCCGGACTGGTCGGTGGCGCCGTATCTGGACTCCCAGATCGCCCAGTACGCATCGGGCTGGGCGTTCATCATGTCGGCGAGGACGTCGGCGGCGGTGGCGCCGTCGAAGTAGGTCAGGTGGGTGAACTTGGCGGCCGAGGAGGCGTCGAGGTAGACGTCGATCGGGCGGACCTGGCCGGGGAAGGGGAGGTCGCCGCCGGTGACGCCGTTGTAGGTGTACAGGTTCCAGCCGCCCACCAGGAACCGGCCAATCACGTCCTCGACCACCTGGGGGACGGTCACGTAGTCGCCGGGGTAGGAGACCGGGGCGGTCAGCGCCGTCCCGTTGCGGTCCAGGCGGAGCACCTGGACGCGGGGGTTGGCGATGCGGCCGACGACCTTGTCCGGAGCGCTGGTGTAGTCGCCGAAGGTGGCCGAGTTGCCGACGCCCGTCCAGATCTCGATCCGGTTGACGTTGTTGATCTGCCATCCGCCGGTCTGGTCGAAGGACGACAGCGTGTCGCCGACCCGGCGCCAGTCGCGCCGGTTCTGGGTGTAGTTGGTGGCGTGGAATTTCCCGTCGCTCCCCTGGCTGCCCCCGATCTGCCCGGCGACCTGGACCGAGTTCCACAGGTGCGTGGGCGCCTGGTTGCCCGACCCCGCCGGGGCGGAGGAGGCGAAGGTGATGTCGTAGCGGCCGGCGCTCAGGCCGCACTCCTCGCCGCGCTGCCACGTCAGCGCCTTGTACATCGCAAATCCCCCGCCGGCGGGGCCCGGCCAGACCAGGTTCCCCTCCCAGCGCACCTCGATGACCTTGGTCTGTTCATCGGAGGAGAACTGCCAGAAGTTCTCCGGTTTCTGCAGCCAGGACTCGATCGAGGAGTCGATGTAGAACATGGGCCGCTGGATGTCGGAGGCGACCACGGCGGCGCCGAGACACGACAGCTCCCAGGTGTCGGAGTCGCTCGATCGGCGCGGCCCCTCGATGCGGCCCTCCCACACGATCTCCGCCGAGCGCAGGTCCACGATCTGCACCCGGTCGAACAGCCGCGCGAGCTGGTCGAACTGCTCTTTGTCGGCGTTGAACAGGTAGCCGGACGCCGGGCTGCCGGCGATGGAGGGGCGGTGCAGGGTGATCGTGGCGCTGGCGAACCCGCCGGGGATCGCCGACCGGAAGGTGAAGTCGTCGACGGCCTTGGTGACCCACACGTCCAGCGCCGGATGGAAGTTGTTGTAGATCCGCACCCCCAGCGGCGTGGGGACGCCGTTCAGCAGCGTCTCGGGGGCGAGCGCGACGCGCGGGCCGACCGGCTGCGCGGCGCCGGTCTCGGTGGCCTGGCCGACCGGGACGGTCTTGCGGACGGCGAACGCGGTGGCCGCGCCGGTCTCGGCGGCCTGAGCGAAGGCGACGGTGCGCAGCGGGGTGACGGTGCCCGCCGTGTCGCTCTCGGCGGCCCGGGTGGTCGGTGAGGCGAATCGGGTGGCCGCGTCGGTCTCGGACGCCTGGCCGATGGGGACGATCTCGCCTCCGGTCACGAGCTGGGCCGCGTCGGTCTCGGACGCCTGGCCGACCGGGACGGTGCGGGAGGGGGTGATCGGCTGCGCGGTATCGGCCTCGGCGGCCTGCCCGGCGGGGACCGTCTGGTCGGTGATCGCCGGGCGGACGCTGACGGTCCAGACGGTGACGTTGTCGGAGGCGAAGCTGTTGCCGCTGACCCAGTTGGGCGGGGTGATCGTGGAGCCCTGCGCGCGGCCGGCGGCCAGGCCGTCGTCGGCGACCGCGGTGATCGTGCCGCCGGCGCCGCCGGCCAGCGTGGTGGAGTCCGCCCGCTCGGTCCAGGTGGTCGTCCAGCCGCTGGTGCCGGTGGAGGCGCGCTCGGCGACGGCGGTGACGCCCACGCAGCCGGCGAACCCGGTGACCACGCCGGGGCAGGCGTGGGAGGCGGTATTGGCGTTCTCGTCGCGGATGGCCCAGGTGTCCACCGGCTCAGTGGCGTGCGCGGCGCGCAGGACGAGCAGGACGGCGGATTGCCTGTTGGCCGTCCCCGGCGTCGAGAGCGTCAGCGCGCCGGACTCGGTGCCCGCGCACACCTTGCGGTAGAAGCGCGACCGGATCGAGCCGGAGTCGCCGTCATAGGACTGCTTGAGGGCGAAGCCGCCCGGGTCGGTGGGCGTGGCCGTGCTCACCATCGTCCAGAACAGCAGCGCGCAGTCGCCCGCCTGGACCCCCGCGGGCCAGGACAGGTTGGTGATCTGCGTGCCGTTGTCGACCCCGCCGGAGTCGGCGCCGACCAGGCTGACCACGAGGCCGCCTAGCTGGCGCGGAAGAAGCCGGTGGCGGCGACCTGCGCGGTGATCGAGGACCCGTCGGTGGTGACCACGAAATCGTGGTGGGTCATGGGGATGATCGCCGAGTCGGCCGAGGCGGTGTCCGGCTTGTAGCAGATGATCAGCTTGGCCAGGGTGTTGTTCAGCGCCCCGCCCGCGGTTGCCCAGGTGATGTCGTCGATGTCGACGTCCACCAGGTTGGTCGTGTCGTTGACGGTCACCAGCACGCCGGTGGCGGTCTTGCGGGCGTAGTTGGTGAAGTCGGCCTCGGTGTTGGCGGCGAGCACCTGCGCGAGGGTGTCGTGGTCGCGCAGCGCGTCGTCGGCCTGCGCGACCTTGAGCAGCGCCACGACGAGCGAGTCGTTGGCGGCCGGGAGGGTCGCGTAGTAGGCGCCCCTGCCCAGGGCGATGTTGAAGACACCATTGCTCACTGTGTTCCTCCTAGGCGGTCGCGACGTCCAGCCAGCGCGGCCAGTAGCTGATCTCGACGGTCGCCGAGGCGGTGATGGTCCCGGTGCCGGTGAGCATGTACCAGCGGTTCAGCACCCCGGGCACGAGCATCGGCAGCCCCCCGATGCGCGGCACCAGCCCGCCGCCGTTGTCGATGGTGCGGGTCAGCCCGAACGGGGTGGACCCGGCGGCCATGCCGTAGGTGGCGTCGTTGGGGCCGTCCAGCACCAGGTAGCCGGGCGCGGCGGCCTGGTACACCGAGCACAGCCGCTCGTCGGCGGGCAGCAGGTAGACGTAGTCGATGTTCAGGTCCGCCGTGCCGCTGACGCGGGCGGCGTAGATGTCCAGGTTCGAGGCGGCGAAGCCGGGCGGCAGGGCCGAGTAGCCGATCGAGGACGGCGCCGTCGTGGCGGGCGGATACTCCAGCACGCCGAGGTCGACGAGCTGGAACGCGCCGGCGGCGATGGTGACGGTCGCCGCCGGCCCCGGATTGGCGTCGGTGCCCGGCTGCTGCCAGCGGATCTGGAAGGTGCTGGTGGCCTGCGCGGCCTTCACCCCGCACCGCGCGATCACCCGGTACCGGCCGCGCAGCGCCTCCGATGACGTCGCGGTCGGCGCGCTCACCGTGACGACCCGGCCCATCAGGTTGTTGCTGGAGAAGGTGCGGGCCACGGCGCGGTTGACGCCGGTGCCCGAGTACAGCCCGCCGCCGTCCCACAGGGATGAGTTGCCGTCCAGGCTGCCGGACTCGGCCTGGGCGACGTTGGTCAGCGCCGTGGGGTTGTTGATGGTGCGCTGCGCGAGCAGGATCACCGCGCCCGCGCCGAGCCCCGCGATGCGCACGAACGCCGGCGTCGGCCCGTCCCCGAGGATCTGCGCGCCGGGGATGTCGAAACGGGTCGGGTTGGTCGCCGCCGCCGGGTCGTTGGCCACGGTGACCGGGGCCAGGTCGCGGCGCACGCCGATCGCGTACGGCTCGGCCGCGACCGCCGCCTTGATCTGCCACACCTTGCCCGGCACGAACTGGGTGTCCAGCTCGAAGGAGTCGCTGCGCAGCGTCCGGAAGAACACCGGCACATCGTGCAGCTGGCTCTTGTACATCAGCAGGTTCGCCGGCTTGCCGACCTCCTTCTCGAACGCCTTGAGCTGCGCGACCCGGGCCGCCTCGGTCTCGCCCTCCAGCCGGAGCGTGAACTTCAGCTCCCGCAGGTCGTAGGACGCGGAGGTGAGGATGCCGCCGTCCATGAGGGCGTTGCGCACCAGGGACCGGGTGACCGGCGGCGGGGAGATGTCGAAGTCCTCGCCCAGCGTCCGCCAGGTGGCCCCGTCGTTCATGTCCAGCAGCGTGGAGTGCACCAGGGCGGGCTGGTCGACGAACTTCCAGGTGCTCGGCAACGCCCCTCCCTCAGCCGGTCCGGCGCCGCTGGTCGGAGGCGCGGCCGGTGTGCTTGGTGACGATCTCGGCGACGGCCTTGCCGTCCATGTCGACCTTGATCCCGGCGCGGCGGATCGCGTCGGCGACGGCGTCCCCGATGGCCCGCGCGTTCAGCGCGCCCTGGTCGCCGCGCGCGGTGCCGCCCGCGCGGGCCAGGCCCGGCGGAGCGCCCATGCCGGGCACGCCCGGCGCGGCCAGGGACGGCACGGCGGCCCCGGCCATCGCGGCGGCGGCGCCGGCGATCCTGCGGTGGGTGGAGTTCATCCCGGCGACCAGGCCCTCGCCGAGGTTCACGCCGAAGCCCATGAACACCTTGGAGGGGGAGTTGATCCCCAGGACCCGGCGGACGGGCCCGGGGATGATGTTGCGGACCAGGTCGCCGATCCAGCGGGCGATCCTGCCCGCCATGGACACCAGGCCGTTCCACAGGCCGATCAGGATGTTCTTGCCCTCGTTGTAGAGCAGGCGGCCGGTGTTGCCCAGCGCCCGCGCGATCCGGCCCGGCAGGCCGTACATCCAGTTGACCAGGCCGATCGCCTTGCCGATCGCGGCGCGCGCGAGCGAGCCGAACCATCCGGCGACCCGGCCGGGCAGCGCGGCCAGCCACCCGGCCGCGGCGAGCACGCCCCGCACGGCCGCCGCGACGCCGGACTTGATCTTGCCCCAGTACTTCGTCGTCAGCGCGATGATGATCCCGAGCGGCCCGAGCATGATCGCGATCAGCAGCCGCCAGTGGTTCTTGACGAAGCCGACGACGAAGTCGACGGCCTTCATCACACCGTTCTTGATGGCCCCCCACGCCTTGACCGTGAACGCCTTGATCTCGTCCCAGTACTTGATGACCACGATGACGATCCCGGCGACGAGCGCGACGATCAGCGCGATCGGCCAGAACGCGATGAGCCACTGCGCGGCCATGATCGCCGCGGAGATGACGGCGCGCGCGGCCATCAGCGTCCACTGCAGGGCGATCCGGCCCGCCGCGATCGCCATGGACGCGGCCATCCGCGCCGCCTGCAGCGCGAACTGCGCGGCGACCCGCGCCGCCGACGCGATCGCCCGCCCGGCGGCCGCGGCCATCTGCCCCGCCCACCGGCCCGCCGCGACCGCCGCCCGCCCGAGCGCCGCCCCGGCGGTCCCGGCCGCCGACCCGACCCGGATCAGGCCGCCGGTCAGCATCGTCACGCCCCGGATCAGCGGGCCGATCTTCCCCGCGACCAGGCCGAGGAAGATGCCCCAGGCCAGGAACTTGGACACGACGTCCTGCACCGGACCGGGCAGGGAGCTGAACCACTTTGCCAGCTGGCCGAGCACGACCGCCACGCCCGGCAGGATTGTCATCAGGTCCCGCGCTACCTGGCCCAGCAGCGCGAACGTCTGCGTGAGCTGCTGGTTGCCCTGGCTGGACTGCGTCCACGCCGCGAACTTTGCGGTGAGCCGCTCGATCGTGTCGAGCAGGGAGCCGGCCTGGCCCGAGGCGGAGCCGAAGATCCCGCCGAGCGCCGTGCCGAGGTTGACCGCGATCCGCCACAGCTGCGACAGCGTGTCGCGGCCCTTCATGAAGAACGTCATCAGGGTCGCCATGCCGTGCGCGGACTGCGCCCACCGGGCCATGGCCGCCGCGCCCCGCGCGATCGTCGCCAGCAGGTTCCCGCCGCCCGCCGTCGCCGCCCGCCACACCGCGGCGACGGTGACCCCCAGGGAGCGCAGGATGGAGCCGATCAGCGTGAGGGTGTACAGCGCCCGGGTGAACCACGCCGCGGCCTTCCCGGACCGGGAGATCTCCGACATCCACCGGCCCGTCGCGGCGGCCAGCCCGCCCAGGCCCGCGCCGATGCGGGGCACGACGCCAAGGAACGCGCCCGCCAGGTCGCGCAGGCCGCGCAGCAGCGGCGCGACGCCCTTTCCGGCGCCGTCGGCCCCGGCGGCGATCGCGCGGAACAGGCCGCGCAGGAAGGCGATCGAGCGGCCCTCGCGGGCCACGATGACCGCCTGCGCGGCCAGCCGCCCGAACGCGGCGGCGGCCAGGGCCGCGCCACCCTGCAGCGGGCCGCGCAGCCGCGCGCCCAGGCCCCGCGCCTGCGCGGCGACCGGGGCGAAGAACGCCTGCTGGACGGTGCGCTGCAGGCCCGACAGCGCGCCGCCCAGCTCCGAGGCCACCGCCCGCGCGGCGGGCGGCAGCTTCTTCAGCGCGTCCTGGTACTTCTTCATGTCGCCGGAGATCGCCGCCTTGAGCGTGTCCGACAGGCCGTCGACGGCCAGCGACATGATCGCCAGCGAGGTCTTCCAGGCGACCGCGACGGCCGGCAGCGCCAGCCCGAGCGCCGCGGCGGGGGCGAGCGCGGCGCCCAGTGAGAGCGCCAGCCCGGCGACTCCGCCGGCCGCCGGGCCCAGCGCGCCGGCCAGCGAGAACGCCGCCCCGGCCAGGGCGACCAGGCCGCCGGTGCGCGCTTTGGCGCCGATCCCGTCGAGCTTGCGGTCGAGCCGGTCGAGCTGCCGGGTGACCCGGCTGACGCCCGAGCGGACGGCCCGGTCCCGCACGCCGATGCGAATGAGCAGGTCACGGATCGTCGCCACGATCGGCCACCTCCTCGGGGGGTTCTGCGGGCCGCTGGGGCGCCTCCCAGCGCGGCAGGTAGTCCTTGGGTTCGGCGGCCTTGCCCTTGTCGCGGAAGACGTTGGCCACGGCCGCGGCGATCAGCGCGGCGAGCTGGTCGTCGCGCTGCTGGCCGAGCGGCCCGTACATCCGCTCGTAGATCTGCCACTCGGTGAGCTCGCGGGAGTCGATCGAGCGCAGCAGGGCGCCGACGGTCATGCCCAGGTGCGCGGCTAGGCGGAAGCGGAAGGCGCGCCCTGGGTCTCGCCGAAACCCTCCTCCAGCTCCTCGACGTCCTTGTCCGACAGGCCCGACAGCCGCTGGCACGCCTCGAACAGGCGGTCCAGCGGCGCGGCGTTCTTGGATCCGAGCTTGATCACGTCGGCGGAGGAGAACAGCGGCGCGCCGTGCTCGTCGACGGCCGACAGCGCGATGAGCTTGGCCCGCATGTTGCGGGCGTTCAGGCGCCGCTTGTCGCCGACCTGCCGCACGAGGGAGTTCTCCCACTCGTCGCGCTCGGACCCGGTCAGGGACCGCAACCGGACGTCTCCGCCCCATTCGGGGCAGGTCACGACCTCGTAGGTGCGGTCCTCGGCGCCGAGGATCTGGTCTCTGGACAGCAGGCTCATGCGTCGCCCCCCTCGGGCTCGTTCTCGGGTTCGTCCGCGATGCGGATGCACACCCGGTGCGTGGCCGCCTCGTCGCCGACGGCGTACCTCCATGCGCGCCCGTCCGCGCCGCGCTCCTTACCGGGGTGATGGGCGAACACCTCGGCGTAGATGGCCTCCGGATGGAACTCCAGTGACACCAGGTCGCGTACCTGGAACCCCAGGGACTGGGCCAGTTCGGCGACCTTCGCGCGCGGCACCGACGCCGGGATGCCCGGCAGGATCTGGGCCGTCACGCCGGGACCGCCACGTTCTCGGCCGGCACGCTGGTGATCGCGAAGGCGATGTTGACCACGGCCGCGTCGCCGCCCTCGATGTCGATCGGCATCCCGACGCTGGACACCCGGACGGGGAAGATGCGCATCTTGCGGCCCGGGACGTCCCCGCCGTCGAAGATCATGACGAAGCCGGACGTGCCGCGCGGCAGCAGCTGCCGGGCGTCCGCGCCCGCCTCGTCGGCGTAGAAGGCGAAGCTGGAGTCCTCGGCGCTCGTGCGGCCGGGGATCTTGCCGGTGAATTCGGAGTCCAGGTCCGGCGTATCGACGTTCTTGCTCTCGGTCACCCAGCCGTCGGCGTTCTGGACCTCGCGGGTCACGTCCGTCCCGGCGTTGATCTCCCCGCGGGTCGGCGCCGACTTGTTGGCGACCGCCGTGGCGAAGACGATCTTGGTGACGCCGGGGTTGATGTACCGGCTGCTCGCGGTGATGGGCGTGGCAGACATCAGCTCTCCTCACTGCCGCGCCGGCGCCTGCCGGCCGGTGCCCGAGATGACGAAGCCCCGGCGGTGGCCGGGGCCGTGGAGTCCGGAGTCATGGAGTCCGGAGTGTTGGAGTCCGGGACGCTGGGAGGCGGGGCCGGTGCGGGCCGCCCGCACAGCGGGCACGCCTCGGGCGGGTCGCCGCTCTCGTCGACCGTCCACCCGGCCAGGACGTGCTGCGGCACGGCGCTGACCGGGACCATCGCGGGCGCGTCCACCTCCGGGTGGCGCATCTTGACCTTGTCCACAGGGCCCCCTTTCAGGCGGACGCGCCGATGATCACGACGTCGTAGGTCACGGGTGTCCCGCCGCCGCCGTTGCCGAAGCGCAGCAGATCGCTGGCGCCCGCGCCGACCGGATAGGCGGTCGCGTCCGGGGCCAGCAGCGCGAGCAGGCCGCCCGGCCGGACGTTGACCTTGTCGGTGGCGTCGGCCACCCAGCCGGTGAACTGCGTCGCCGCCGCGCCGCCCACCTGGACGGCGTTGGTGTTGCCGGGGGCGGCGTAGACGATCAGGCCGCGGACCCGGGCGAAGGTGATCGCCTGCCCGAACCCGTCGAGCAGGGACCCGGCCAGGTCCAGGTCCTCGGTCGCCGAGGCGGCCAGCGTCCGCTTGTCGTGGAAGACCTTGTCGGCGGAGTTCGCGCCGGTGCCCGAGCCCCAGATGTACTGGCGCGGGTAGCGCAGCGGCACCGAGCCGGACGCCAGGTCCAATTCGGCGGTCAGTTCGGCCGACAGCTCGAACATGACCCTGGTGGTGAGCATGGCGGTCCTTTCAGTGGAATCCGGCGTCGCGGGTGACGCGGGCGACGACGCGGTCGATCTCGCGGGCGGCCCGGCGGCCCTTGCTCGCGACGGCCGGGGCCAGGAACGGGCGGGCCCGCTGGGAGTACCAGCGGCGCCGGTCGCCGAAGTAGGGGTGCCGGAACGTTCCAGGGCGGCCGCCGTGCTCGTAGGGGCGGCCGTGCGGCGCCTTGCGCCGGTCGACCCGGACGCGCACCCCCGGCGTGCCGGAGAACCGGACGGACACCTTGATCGCCTTGGGGATGCGGGTGGACCAGGCGGCGTTGATCTTGGCCTGGTCGGCGACGATCCGGCCCGCCGTGCGCAGGCCGGGGCGGAGCTGGCGGCGCAGCTCGGGCGGGATGCCGTCCAGGTCGCGGATCAGCCGCCGGATCTCGTCGGTCATCGGGCGCCGCTCACCGCGTGAAGGCGTCCACGGAGACCACGAACCGGACGGTCGCCACTGCGCCCTTGTTCGTCTGCTCCTGGGCGAACGCGCCGCTCGACAGCCGGGCCCGGTTCACCAGCCCGCCCAGCCGCTGGTCGCGCTCCAGCTCGGCCGCGAGCGCGTCGAGCATTTCGTAGACGCGGTCCCGGACGGCCTTGGCGTCGTGCTCCTCGCCACGCCACGACGAGGCCAGCGAGGTGATCTCGTACCGCTCCCGGTCGGGGGAGGTGGCGAGCTGCTCACGGGTGCGGGTGTCCTCGACGGCGGCCTCGCCCGGATCGCCGGTGAAGCCGATCGCGACCACGTCCGGGTCGGTGTCACGGTGCGGACCCCCGTCCAGCACCTGAACCTCCGGCAGCGCGGCCCGCGCCCGCGCCACCAGCGCGTCCAGCACGGCCGGGACGGTCGAGACGCTCACGCCTGCCCCTCGGCGGCCGTGCCCGGGTCATAGACGGCGATCTGCTGGACCCCGGCGAGGACGAGCACCTCGACGCCCGGCAGCTTCTCCTTCAGCCCCTTGGCGATGCTCGCGGCGTGCTCGGCGTTCGGCGCGTCCGGCAGCGTCACGATGAGCACCTGACCCGGCTGCACCGTCAGAGCCGAATGCCCCGCGACCGGGACGGCGTCGCGCGGCGCCTGGCGCGGGCGGAGCGCCGGGCGCGGGGCCGGCGGCGGGGCGTCCTTGCCGGTGATCCGGTCGTCCAGGCTCATCCGATCAGCACCTCCGAAGTGGGGTTGTCGCCGAGCCCGAGGAGTTCGCGGACCCGGATCGGCAGGGCGTAGGCGACGCCGGGGATGATGGGCTGCCCGTCGTCGGCGATCGCGGGACGGCCGCCGCCGGAGTTGAGCTGGGACGCGCGCCACAGGTGCGCGGCCATCTCCAGCCCGGCGAGCCGGACGTTGGGGGGAAGGGGCACCCGGCCCGCCTGGTAGGTGACGCGGACGTCGCCGGGGAAGGCGGAGGTGTGCTGCAGGATCCCCGCGCCCGGCTGCTGCATCAGCCACCCGTCGGCGCCGGTGCCCCGGTCGCCCGCCGGAACGAGGCCGAGGCCCGGCAGCCGCTCGACCTTGGTGACCTGGATGACCGGCTTGTGCTCCAAGACGATGAGGCTCGACCACGAGCACGCCTCGGTCACGGCCGTGACCGCCGAGACCTCCCCGATCCGGTCCCGGATCGAGTAGCAGGCCGCCGACACGAACCCGGCCAGCTCGTCGTCATCGGCCGTGCCGGTCTTCTGCATGTGCGTCTTGACCTCGGCGACGGTGATCCAGTCCGCCGGCGCGGTGGTCAGCATCAGGCCAGCGTCCGGGCCGAGTCGGCGTAGGCGTCCAGATGCTCGGCGTGGGTGAGCCGGTAGGCGCCGCCGACGTCGCAGTGGAAATAGCACGCCCACCGCAGCGGCTTGCCGAGCGCGGCGCGGCTCCGCCCCCAGTCGGCGACCGACCGCAGCCACCGGTCCGCCTTGGCCGTGTCCCAGGAGGAGTCCACGCCGTACTCGGCCAGGCCGAGCGGGATGCCGCGCGCGTCGGCGAACTGGGCGACGCGGCGCGCCCGGACGTCCATCGGCGCGGCGTCCTTGGTCGAGGTGATCTCCCCGATCGGGTACTCGTCGATCGCGATGAAGTCCACCAGGTGGTCGCCCGGCCAGTAGTGCCGCAGCGCCGACTGCGGGTCGGCATACGGCAGGTTGCACGACCAGTTGGTGAAGCACACCCCGACCGGCACCCCGGCCGCCCGGAACGGCGGCGCCGACCGCTGGTAGAGGTCGATGAACGCCTGCCCGGACATGTTGTCGACCGGCTCGTGGTAGATGATCACGTCGCAGGGATGGCCGCGGGCGACGATGTCGGCGGCGAGGGCCTCCAGTGTCGCGATCGGCGTGGACATCGTCGGCTTGACGCTGTAGACGCTCTTGCGCGCCCCGAGGTCGTGCCGCAGCTGCGAGGTGCCCACCGAGGACGGCGGCGCGCCCTCGTAGCAGCGGCGGACCGGCATCGGCCGCCCGGTGAGCGACTCGAAGGCCGTGATCGCGTCGGCCCAGCCCTGGCCGCTCACCGGGGTGACCGCCGCGCCCACGAGGGTCACGAGCCGCCTCCGGACTTGTCGGCCGCCTTGCCACCCGACTTGTCCGCGGGCTTCTCGGCGGACTTGTCCTCGGCTCCATCCTTGGACGCGCTGGCGGCTGCCCGCCGCGCCTTGTTCGGCGGGCGGCGGGCAGCCTTGACCTCGGCGTCCTCCTCGGCAGCAGGCGGGTCCAGCAGCCCGTACCGGTCGGCCAGGTCACGCTCAACCTCGCCGCCCTCGGGGCACAGCAGCACCTTCGGTTCCGGGCTGTCCTCGCCGACCGTGCGCTTGCGGTCCTCGGTCAGGTAGACGCGGCGGTCGATCTTCACGCGGCTCATGCGAACGTCGCTCCTCCGGTCAGGGCGGCGAGCTGCCAGGCCGACCCGTCGTAGGCGATGACGCAGCCCTCCCCGGCGGCGTCGAGGGTGACGGTGCCGCCCGAGACCGCGAGGGTGTACTTGCCGGTGGACGACAGCGACCGCAGGCACACGTAGACCACGTGGCCCGCCTGCGTCGCGGTCATCGTGGCCGCCTTGGTGGCGGCGTCCGTGCTCGACAGCCCCACCACCCGGTCGTCGCGGGCCAGGGTGAGCGCGCCGTTGGCCGCGACCGTCCGGACGGCGCCGGGCCGCGGGTTGGCGCCTTCGATGGCTCCCACGGCGTCAGTCCGGCAGCTCGACGTAGAACAGGACGACGTCGACCACGCCCGCCGTCAGCGCGGCGGTGGCGACGGTGGCGACGATCTTGCGGGCCGCCGTGGTCTTGACCGAGGTCGCGCCGGTGAAGACCGGCACCACGGACTTGCGGCCCGTGGTCGACCAGGGCGCGCCGGACACCGCGGCGGCGGCGATGATGTCCCCGGCGCCCTCGACCTTGACGGCCAGCGTCCCGGCGCCGCCGGAGGTCGGCGGGACGTCCACCTCGGCGAACCCGCCGAGGACGACCGCGTTGGCCGGGATCTGGGCTTCCGGGGTGAGGTCGATGTCGCCGACCGCTCCGCCGTCCACGGCGAAGTCGTAGCGTCCGCGCACCGCGTGCAGCTCGGTGGCGCGGGGGTATCCGCCCCTGTAGGGCATGGCAGTCTCCTTGCCGTTTGGGCCGGCCACCACGGCGGGTTCGGCCGTGGTGGCCGGGTGCCGGTTACAGGCCCGTGACCTCGGCGAACGCGGACGGGCGGTAGTGGATCAGCGCCACGCGCAGGTCGGCGCGGACGGCGAGCTTGCCGCGGATGAAGAAGTCGTCGTGCGAGTTGGACACCTGCACGTCGATCCCGCGGCGGACGGCCAGCTCGGCGAAGTTGGCGTAGTCGCCGAGCAGGGCCGAGGTCGCGGGCGCGGCCGTGGTCTCCTTGACCGGCACACCCCAGATGGTCGCCGGGCCCGGCATCGAGGGGTGACCCCAGATGTAGATGCCGTCCGCCGTGCGCAGCAGCCGGACCGGCTCCCACTTGGCGGGGGTGATGAACACCACCGAGGGCTCGGCGAAGCCGGTGTCGCGGATCCGGCGCATCGCCTTGTACAGCGCGTCGGGCACCGGGTCGCCGCCGAGCGGCTGGGACAGGATGCCCTGGACGTTCTGCGTGCCGACCAGGTTCGGCGCGGTGCCGTTGCCGCGCAGGATCTGGAAGTCCAGCCGCTGGCGCAGCATGAACGGCAGCCGGTTGTTGACGTAGCTCTCCGCGCGCGGCTCGTCCTCGAACAGCTCGTCCGTCACCGGCAGGTAGACCGGGATCTTGCGGACCGGGCTGGACTTCTCCTCCAGCTTCAGGCGCGCCTCGGGGTACTGGTCTCCCTCGCCGGTCTCGGCCGCCGTGTTGTCGAAGACCGTCTCCTCCATGTACACGACGCTGATCTGGTTGGTCGTGGTCTGGGGGATCAGCTCGGCGACGTCCGGCGCGGGCCGGGTGGGGAACTCCTCCACGCGGCCGGTCCGCGTGGTCTCCGGGGCCCAGCCGGTGAGGGTGGTCATCAGCGTCTTCAGGTCGACGTCGAGCTGCGCCTGCGGGCCCTGGCCGGAGCCGCGGACGTAGCCCTTGCACGCCTGGCTGCCGACGAACATCTCGCCGAAGGAGCGGCGGCGGCCGTCCTTGGTGCGGGTGCCGTCGCCGCCCTCGCCCCGGCGTGTCCCGCTCTCGGCGCCCTTCTCGCTCGCGGCCTCCTGCTCGCGCGCGATCGCCGCCGACCGCGCGACGATGAGCAGCTCGTCCACCTTGGACTTGCGCTCCTCGATCGCCTCGTTCAGCGCCCGCATGTGCGCGACCTTGGCCTGCGTGTCGCCGGAGATCGACTTGACCTTGGCCATGTCGAACTCGGGACCGGCCTCGGTCATGATGTCGTGCAGTTCCTTGCGCTTGGCGTCGAGCGCCCCCTGCGCCTCCTTCAGCGCGGGGAACTCGATCAGCCGTTCTGCCGCCTCGGCGGTCATGGCTCTCCTTAGATGCCGTGTCGGTTGGCGAGCGACCGCAGCTGCAGCGACGCGAGCTCGGCTTCGAGCTGCTCGCGGGTCGGGTCTTCCTCGCCGACGGGGTGAGAGAGCAGGGCGTCCAGGCGTCCCAGGTCGGCCTTGATCCAGTCGAGGATCTCGGCGGAACTGGGGGCCATGCCCTTGCCCTTGGTGCGCCGGAGAGCCATGACTTCCGTGGCGCGGTCGAGGTAGGAGGCGACGGCGGCCATGACCGCGTGCCCCTCCTCGACGAACTTCATCGAGCCGCCGGGGTCCGAGCGGAGCTCGGGCACGTCCCGGTCGGCGTCTCGCAGGTGACCTGCGAGGTGCGCGTGGATCGCCTGCCGGTCCCGGTCCTGCAGGGATGCGCCCTTGGGGCCGTTCAGCGCGGCGATCCCGGCGAGGCAGGCCCGCACGTTCGCGGGGCCGTTCACGCCGTGGTGGTGGGCGTAGGCGTAGGAGGACTTGGCCTCCACGTCGCCGGACACCCAGGCGAAGACGCTGCGCAGCTCCGACGGCCGCGCGTCGCCGGCGATCCCGGCGACCGTCTTCGCGCCGTCCCACGCGTGGTCGACCACGGCCGTCTCATGCGGCGCGACCGGCCGCCCGGCGACCGGCCGCGCGCCCGGCGCACCGGACTTCGCCGACAGCGTGCGGGTGCCGACGCCCGCGCCGAGCAGGACCGGGGACACCTCGTGCACCTTCACCGAGTCCAGGAACCGCACGCGCTCGCCCTGGTGCTCGCCGAAGGAGTATTCGACCGGGTCGTACCCGTAGGACCACTGCCCGAGGGCGCCGAGGTTCTTCACCGTCCGGAAGGCGTCGGCGCCGTGCTGGGTGTCCATGAAGAACTGGCCTTCGAGGGTCGCCTTCTTGGCATCCTGGCGGATCGTGGCCAGGCCGACGGGGAGCGCGCCCTGCCATGAGGTGTGGCCGTAGGCGGAGATGGGCACCTCGGCGCCGTCGGTGAACGCGCCCGGCCGGGTCACGTCACGGTCCGAGTCGATCTTGTTGAACGTGGCGAAGACGGCCTTGACCTGCCCCTTCGCCTCGTCCATGTCCTTGACCTCCACGCGGAGGCTCTTGACGTCCATTCGCATCTCCTCTGCGCGGGTCAGGCCGCGAGCTCGTCAGGGTCGGCGCCTTCGGGGTCGGCTGGGTCGCCGCCCGGGTCGTCGGCGGGGGCGGGAAGCGCGGGCGGCTGCCCGGCGGGCGGAAGCGCGGAGGGGTCCTGCGGCGGCTGCAGCTGGACGCTGTAGAGCCCCGAATGCTCCAGGAGCGAGTAGTCCTCGGCCTCGACCGCGGCGACCACGGAGGCCGGCTTGAAGCCGGAGTCCACCAGGGTCCGGATCGTCTGGGCCCGGCGGAACGCGATCTCGGCGGCGTCCTTGCGGTCCTCGCGCAGGAACGCGATGTCCCGCTCGTCCCACCACAGCCGCGCGTCGGCGGGGACGTCCACGAGGGTGGCGAGCGCCCCGGCGGCCTGCCGCCACATCGGGCGGATCGTCCCGTCGGCGAACCGGCGGCGGGCGCTCGCGTAGTTGCCGGCGTTCAGCGAGCTGCCAGCCAGGCCCTCGGAGAAACCCACCAGCGTCGCGGGCACCCCGGCCAGCGCGGCCAGCCTCGACTCCCCGGCACCCTGCGTCGCCTTGAAATCGAGCTGCTGAAGGTCCTTGCCGACGACCGTGACGTCCGCGCCGCCACCCAAATACAAGGTCTTATAGGCGTTCGCGGCCCCGGCGTGCCCGGCGTCCATCGCTGCCTTGAACCGCTCGAAGTCCTCCCGCTTCACGCTCGCGTCGAGCGTGACGACCATCTGCGGAGAGGCGCCGTTCTCGAAGAACTTCAGCTTGTGCACCGTGGCGGCCGAGTCGGCGGAGATTTCGCGCAGCGCCGGCGTCAGCCAGCTCATCCCGCGCCAGTTGAACAGCGGGTCCGGGATGGGCGCGAAGTGCGCCACCTGGGACGGCAGCAGCAGCGTCGTCCCGGGCGCCGGCCGCCCGGCCACCAGGTCGACGCCCTTGACGCGCGGGGAGTACAGGTAGCCGATGATCTCGGCGTCCAGCGCCGCCCCGTACAGCTCCGGCTCGGACTCCGATGCGGAGATGATCGTCACCCAGTCTGGGCGAAGCCTGCGCAGGTGGCCGCTGACGAGAGTGAAGTAGCTGTTGCCTGCCAGGTCGATATCCAACGACATTCTGGCGAGCAGGTCGCCCGTGGTGCCGTTCGGCCACGGCGCCTCCAGGACGCTCAGGGCCTTGGTGCCGAACAGGTCGCCGGGGCGGCCCTGGCGGATCCGCTGGAAGGTGAACCGGGCCTCGGAGAAGTGGAACAGCCGCACGAACATCAGCGCCGCCGCCGGGCCGCTCCGCTTGAGGATGCCCTGGACGTAGCCCTCGAAGTCGTTCTCGATCTCCTCGCGCTTGGAGTTCAGCGACGACGACCCGAGCATCGGGTAGCGCAGCCGGTCCAGGTCCCAGAACGGTGGCTGCGACCATCCCTTCCGGGCGCGCGGACGCGGGGTCCGGCGCTCGGCCTGGACCCGTTCGAGCAGGCCCATCAGCCGGGCTCATCCTCGCGGCCGAGCGCCGTCCGGAACCCGACCGCGAGCGCCGCCCACACCGTCGCCAGCACCGCCCACACGGCCCGCACGACCGCGCCAGCGACCCAGCCCAACAGGAACGGCAGCACGAGCAGCACCGTCATCAGCGCCTTCACCGGGTCGAGGCGGCGCGCCTCCTCACGCACCTGATCGGCCATTGCACCCGCACGGGCGAACACCGCAGTCGTCACATCGCCTCCTCGCCTGCATGGGGCCGCGAACTGGTCACAAGTGAGCGGAACCGGCCCGCCGGGACCGCGGTCTGAGTAGCGTCATCGACCCGGCGCGCGAATCGAGGGGACCTGGGTGGAGATCGCCAAGCTCGTCCTGGAGTACTGGAAGGCGTCGGTCTGGCCGCTCGTCTTCGTGATCGCCGTCCTGGTGTTCCGCGATCAGATCCGCGACGCCCTAAAACGGGCGAAGACGTTCGATGCGATGGGCGTCAGCGTGGAACTGGCCGAAGGCGCCCAAGAAGCACACGAGGCGCTCGATCAGGTGGGAGAGCAGAGCACCACGCCACCTCTGCAGGACGGCGAACCGGAGGCGGTCCTGTCCCCGGTCAGCCGCAAGACCAGCAGGGCCGCGGCCAGGGCATTGCAGCAGGTCACAGACATCCAGAGGGAGACATCGCCGGACCGGCCCACCGGACTTGGCACCGAGGGCGTGAACTTCCGGCTGGCTCTGCTCGCTACCGCCTTCGCCTTCGGTGCGCCCACCTGGACCGACAGGCTGGCCGCCAAGCTGGCCGAAGAAACGGGAAACCCGAACTGGAAGGCTTTTGCCGAAGCCGCCGAACGCACCCTGGAACTGCCCGTTAGCACCGGAAGCGCGGCCGAGCGGCGCCTGGTCCACAGGCTCACCCGCAGGGCGCTGGACCAGCTCGCGCATCTGCTTGAGCAGGTCGCCGAGCACCCGGTCAGCGACTAGACGTACATGGCCCACGGCTGAGCGGGCTTGTCCTCTTCGGACGGGCCGGTCAGGAACGCCCACCGGCCGACGGTCAGCGCGATCACCGGGGACGGGTCCACCGACGTGCCGCGCCGGTCGAACACCCACGCGTCGCCGATGTAGCGCTTCACGGCGCCCGCCACGGAGGCCGTGAGCGCCGGATGCGGCCGGATCCGGATCGAGGACTCCCAGCCCTCGGGCGCGTTGCGGGGGCGGACGATCGCGTCGTACAGGCCCCCGCACGCCGCGCCCGTGTCGCGCCCCTTGACTAGCGTCAGCTCGATCCGGTCGTCCTCGTCCAGGTCCTCCTGGGCCTCGGCGAGCGCGTCGTCCAGGTCCGGCTCCAGGCTGCCGGTCGGGCCGGCCGGGGCGATCGCCACGGCGAGCGGCCGCCACTTGCGGACCCGCGCGGTGATCCACGGGGCGATCCACGCCGTGCCCGGCTCGTAGGCGACGATCTCGCCGTGCAGGAGACCGTCCTCGCGGAGCCCGACCGCCGCGATCGAGGCGGACTGCCGGTCCGGGGCGACCTCGATCGCGAACGCGATCGGGTCGAGCGCGCGGGACTCGGCATCCTCGACGGCCTCGAAGGCGGGCTGGGGGATGACCTGCCAGCCGCCGCCGACCGCCGGGTAGTTCCCCACGGAAAGGATCTCCCGGTCGAACCCCTTCACGCTCATGGAGTCGTGCAGCCGCTGGATCATCTCCAGCGACACGCGGACGCCGAGGCCCGGATTGGTCTTCGCCCACGTGGCGGGGTTGTCGCGGTCGTCGTGGTCGGCGCACCCGGTCTCGCAGTCGGCGGTGTGCAGCTCCACCGACCACTCGAAGAAGGCCAGGTCAGCGGCCTCGTCGCCGCCCGCGATCGCCCGGTTCCGGACCCTGGTGATCTGCTCGCACGGGGCGATGTCCTTGTCCGGCGCCGACCCGCCGTACCAGAGCTGGGGGTTGTCGCGGGCCAGCATCGTCGGCATGAGCGCGTCCACGGGTGCGTCGCCCAGGTGCTGCGACTCGTCCCAGAACACGCAGTCCCCGGAGAACCCTCGGCCGGACCCGCCGGAGCGGGCGACGAACCGCAGGCGCTGCCCGTTCGGGCACGCCTCGGTGGGCCACAGCTCGATGCCCTCGTCGCCCTTGGAGCGGCTCACGGCCTTGATCCGCTTGCGGAACGCGGGCCGCCGGTTCATCAGCGCCAGGATCCGCCGGAAGATCTCCTGCGACGTCTTGAACTCATGCGCCGAGTAGATGATCAGTTCCTCGTCGAAGAGGAACAGCCCCGCGAGGACTCTCGCCTCGAAGATCGCGGACTTGCCATTCTGCCGCGGGACGATCATGCCGACCTCGAACGCCGACCAGCTGCCGTCCTCCCGCTCGCCGAGCGCCCTGTGCAGCACCCACTGCTGCCAGGGGTCCAGCTTCAGCCCGGCCTTGGCCGCCAGGTCGATGCACTCCTGGCCCGCCGAGGTCGCGAACTCGGGCACCGTGCAGATGCGGGGCTCGACGACCCCGGCGGCGGGGGCGTCCAGGGTGGCGGTCACTGCCCGGCGGCCCGGCGGTTGCGGCGACGCTCGGTCAGCTCGTCGATCTCGTCCGCCTCCTCACCCGAGGGGGCGAGTTCTCGCAGGTCAGCGAGGTACTGGCGGTACTGGCCGTGCATCAGGCTCGCCGAGGCGGCGCTCACGCCAGGGGCGTCGAGGCGGCGGGCGGCGTCGAGCGCGGCGGCGGCCAGCGCGCTGCCCTCGACCTCCGGGCCCCACCGCTTCAGGTCGGCGCGCAGGGCGGTCTCCAGCTCACCCATGCGACCTCCCTCGATCACGATCGGCCGGCCGCCGCCCGCCGCTACACCGAGTCACGTCACGCAGGGTGATGGCGATCACGGGGGCGAAGATCACCGATCCAAGATCGTTACTCTCTGTTGATGAACACGGAGAGTGACGCCCCGATGATCTCGGCCGGAGAGAGAAAAGGGAGACCTGGCGGCGGGTCTCCCGCAGGGCCTGATCACCCGTTCAGGGGGTGCCCCCCGCCCTCTCGACCGAGACCGGGCTGTTTGCGCAGGTCAGGGCCCCGTCATGCTGATCGGTCGCGGAGTGTGGCGATGTCGGTGACCATGCGTGGCGCGTGCGCGATGCGTGAACGCGACGGTGATCACGGGAGAGTGGGCACGGGGAGTGACATCGCTGTGGGTCACCAGTCGCGCGAGCCATGATCGTTGCTCTGCGTGGCGTCACGCTGTGTGGTGGGGATGGCAGGGAGGTGGGCGTACCAGCGCAGGGCGGCGTCACGGGAGGCGGGTGGGCGGAGCTGGTCGCACCGTGCCAGCACCACGTCCCGGCCTGGGTCGACGGTGATCAGCTTGGCCGAGTGGGCACGGTACTCCGCCAGGGCCTGGGGGGAGGGGGCCGAGTGCACCACCCACACCTCATGCCCCCTCGATTGGCGGAGCCCCTCCTTGATCGCGGCCCGCCTCGCTCGATGGGCCACCTGCTGCACGGGCCGGGGATGGCGGTGGGTGTCACCGCCCCCCGCCGTGAGCGCGGCGGCGAGCGCGTCCCAGTCGATCACCACGGCGCCGGGGGCGGCATGGGCGGCCACGTAGGTGGACTTGCCCGAGGCCGGGGGGCCGGTCACCACGTACAGGGCCATGGTCGTCTTCTCCGAGGGCCTGGAGGGGAGCACGCCTAACGCGGGGAACTACGGCTTGCCGTTCTCCCACGAGGGTGGGCAGGCACGGTTCCCCCGGCATGTGTCGTTGTGGCGGCCGAACCGGCGGCACATGAGGCGTCCGCTCCAACTCGCCCACGCCGACCACGGCTCGGTGAGGACGAGGCGGGCCACTCCGTCACCTGGGCGCCATGGACGCACGCGGAGGGCGCGAAGGGGCAGGCTGTAGAGCTTGGCGAACGGGTACCGCAGGCACCATGGCCGCGACTGCCACTGGTGGAGCGCCCACCCGTACAGCTCCCACAGGTACCAGCGCAGCTTCGTGAGTCGGCCGGCGTCCCGGTGGGCGTGGATGCGGCGCATGCTCACCACCAGGGAGGCGAGACGGTCGCGCAGCGTGCGGTCGTAGTCATGCACCCACACCTCGGGCATCGCGGCCTCCTCGGGTCCGGTCGGGGTGCCGCGTTTCCGCAGGTGGCATCACGGCGACCTGCGGAAACGCCGGGGCGTCTACGAGGCGCGCCCGTGGGCGGGGGAGCCGTCGAGGGCGACTCTGGCCAGCACCTGCGCGCGGGTCTCGCCCGTGAGGGCCGCGACCTCGGTGAGGAGGCGCATCCCGACGTTGCAGGCGGCCGATACGGCGGCGTACATCTCGGCGCGGTGCGCCAGGGCGGCGTCGCGGGCGAACTCGCCCAGGAGGGCCTGGACACCGTCCAGGGTGGGCGGGTCGCCGAGGCTGTAGGTCCGCTGGATCGTCGGCGGCGGCATCAGGGCGTCGATCCGGGCGGCGACGTCGGGCTGCGGACGGGTGGCGGCGTCCGGGGCGTCCGCGTAGTCGATCGCGGACGCGATGAGCGCCGCCAGTCCCCTCTGGTACTCCTGCGAGTCCATACCGCGAGGGTAGGACGCGGAGTGCCCGGCGGGGGCTACCAGTCCCGCGATCCGGCCGCAAGTGGCCGGTAGGGGCGGTCGCCCTTGCGCTCGTTGCAGCACTGGCCGCACCTGGCGCACCGGTTGTTCGCCCCGTGCGCGGGCGCGAGGTTGGCCGGGTCGTTCGGGTCGCCGCCCATCGCGATCCACTGCGCGAGGGGGATCTTGTGGTCGGCGTAGCGGGCGTCGCCGTGCCCGCAGATCCAGCAGATTCCGGCGCCCTCGGCGAGGGCCTGGGCGCGGGCGCGGCGCCAGGGGCGCCCCTTGCGGCCGGCGGTGCGGGCGGGCATGGGCACCTCCCCGCACATGCGAAAGGCCCGGCCGGACGGCCAGGCCCTATCGACAGATCACCACGCTGAGATCAGTTTGGGACACGCTAGGTCAAGGTGTCAAGCGGCGTTGACGCGGGCGCCGGGGCGTCCCTGCCTGCGCGCCTTGCGTCGCTCGTGTTCGACGTCGAGCAGTTCGTCCTCGCGGACGTACCGGCCGGTGTAGCCGCGGACCTCGATCACGGTCAGGCGCTTGGCGGCAATCCAGCGGTTCAGGGTGCGGCGGGACACGCATGCGAGGGCGGGGGCATCGTCGAGCGGCACGAGCTCCGACAGCTCGTCGTCCGGGTCGAGTCTCACGCCTCCAGTGTGTGTGATCTGGAGGCGTGAGACGATCACCTTGTTCAACTGTCCGGGCCGCGGTGCTCGGACTGATCGAGATGGACGGTAAGCCGAGCTATTCGAGGCGTCACGCCCGCTTCATACGGCGGCAGTTTCAGCATGCGCCGCACTGAGCGTATCCGTGCGCCGAGGAGTGCCTTTCGTCGTTCTTCCCTGCCCCCGCGTACGAGGACGATCAAGGCGACGGTGATCGCGCCGCGGACGTACAGCCGGATGGAGGTCATGGCAAGTGCAACGCTCACGGGGAGGGTGGCCAGCGTAAGGGCGACGAGCGTGGTCAAGGTAAGCGGCTCGCGGTTGGAATGCAGCCTAAACGCGAGATAGAAGCTGATCACGGCAGGAATGCCGAGGATCGCCAGAGTTACGATATGAGCTTTTATTTTGCCGATTCGTCCGGCCAAGATCTCCTGGAGCGTCTGAGGGGCGAGGATCGGGAAGACGATCAGGTGCCGGATGGCCAGTCGCTTAATCGCCCCGGCATAGCGGCTTCGGCGAACGGTCGCCAGTTGGGCGGCCAGGCAGTATCCCAATGCCGTCCCCAGCTTGAACAGCTTGCCGGGACGCTCGTTGATGACGGCGGCCCACTCCTCGGCGCGGATCTCCGCACGTTCGGCTTTGCCGGCGTACATCCGGCGGGCGGCGCGCCTGACGATCTTGCGTGCGATCCATGGCGCGAAGTCGGCGTACTCGTTGATCGCGAGCCCGATCACCACGGGGACGATGAGGGCGGTCCAGTTCACTGGGCGCCCTGCCACCCGAGGATGAAGTGCTGGCTGCGCCGCTGGCTCAGGAGGGCGGTGCCGGCGGCGCAGCCGTGCGGGGTGAGCCGGTAGAGGCGGCGGCGGGGGCGGCCGGGTTCGGGGTCGTCCTCCCATCGGGAGGTCAGCCACTCGGCGTCTTCGAGGCGGTCCAGGACGCGGTACACGGTGGGGCCTCTAAGGCCCGTCTTTTTGATGATCGCCCAGCCGTGCAGCTCGACGTCCTCCTTGTGGGCGCCGATGAGCACCCCGAGGACTACGAGCAGCGACCGGGTGATCCGCTCGATACCCATAGGTGTAACTGTACCTATGTACGTTAAGGATTGCACGCCCTCACGGCCGCTCTTGGCCGAGGTGGGGGCGGGATCGGCGGGGAGCTCTTGCCCGCTGGTGGAGGATGGTGACTTGTCGCAGGTCGTAGGCCCGCATGGGTGCGGCGACCCGCTCCCGAATGCCCGTTATCGGCCAGCCCGCCTATGCGCACCGGGCGGCCTGTCACACTTCCCGCTATGAGACGGATGCTGCTGATCGTCGGGCTGGCAATGTTTGCCGGCGGGATTGCGGTCGGGTGCGCGCCGCTGCGGAGTCACGGCGTGGGGTGTGGGTCGGCGGTCAGAGGGACCTCCGAGGCCGAGGTCTCGGATTTCCGGCATGCGATGGAGCGGGATCAACGTGGTCTCGGCCTGCCGGGAGGGTCGCTGACCGCGGCTTCAGAGGGGTGCGATTCGCTGCGGCGGGTGGTGCGGTATCCGGCGGTGGTGCTGCTGCTTGGGGGCACGGGTCTCGCGGTCGGCGGGTTGTGGGTCGGGTACCAACGGGAGACGGGCATGGAACGGGCGGTCACGGTGCTGGGCCGCCCGTGGCCGCTGCGGGGCCGGGGTGGGAAGCCCGCCGAATAGGAGAGCCGTTACGGCGTCTCCTGATCCAGGTAGGGCCGCGCCATGTCCCGGAGGGTCACCTGCGCGAAGTGCACGAGGCGGGGGATGTCCGACAGTAGCTCTTCCTGGCAGCGCACGAGGGTGCGGCGCCGGGAGTCGAGCTTGCATAGGACGCGTGCCTGCTCCCAGCGGTCGAGGGTGCGGCGGGACACGTCCGCGACGCGCGCGGCCTCGTCCAGATCGAGCAGCTCCGACAGCTCGTCGGCAGGGTCGAGTCTCACATCTCCTAGTTTGCGTGATCGGGAGACAAACCCGCGCTGGTTCCCAGAGAATGGCCCTCGGGCTAGCAAAGGATCTCGCGGTACTCGCAAACAGAACCGGGTGGGCAAAGATATCGGATGACCAAAAAGTTGATCATTATCTTCTTGACTGGCTGTGCGGTCGCTCAGACCCTTACATGGTGCACAGCGCACAGCAGGCGACTGATGGATGTGGTAGCACGGCGTGCTGACACAGACGGGGAGGAGGGGGTTGCCGAACGTTGGGGCAACCGTGTTGACGGCCTTCCTGGGGAACCCCTGCGGATGCTTGTGGCACTTGGGTATTTGCTGATCGCGACCGTACTCATCGGCAGGCGCAAGTTTGATGACGCCAGACCAGTCACGAAAGTGGTGGTTACCTCTGTCTCTGTTGCCCTGCTTTCATTGGCGTCGGGGCCGACCGTAAAGGAGTGGCAGCCTCATCTGGCCCCAGTCCGGCCGGTGAGGGTCCATATGCCTATGGCTTAGTGAGCGCCTGGGGCAACTGTGCCGGTGAGCGGCTGAGTGAAGGGTCGCTCACGGTACCTCTATCAGGTGTGGGGCGAGCAGGATTTCGGCGAGGCGTTCGCTGGCATTGAGGGCGCCCATCCCGTCCACGATCCACAGCGTCAACACCTACCTGCCGATCGCGAACCGCGTCCGGTGGTAGCTGTACTCGGTTATGGTCGTCGACTCGTCGAGCAGGTCGGCCGCGCTGAAGTCGACCGTCCGGATCTCGTTTGTGCGGACGGTCGGGCGCACGGTCAATCTGTCCTGGCCGTGGAGCGGGCTGCCGATGAACCACTCGGGGAATCTGAGCTTGCTCACGCCGCCTACAGTGGGATGCCGTAGTGTGCCGCGACGGCCTTGACCGTCCGGCACGGCCATGCGGGGTACTCGGCTTCGTAGCCCTCCATGTCGTCCCCCGTGCATTCGCCGCGTTCGTTCTCGGCGTGCAGATCGAGGACGGCGCGGGCGAGCGGATCGGCGATCGCGGCGAGTCGCCTGCGGGCGTTGAGCTGGGCACGGGCGTGGGCCTGCTCGCGTCGCCGGACTTGCGCCTTCAGCCGCTCCAGCTCGGCGCGCTCGGCGTCCGTGGGCTCCATCACGCCGTGCTCGATCAGCAGCTCGCGGGACACCGGCAGGGCCACACCGAGGCGCTTCACGCCGTACTCGATCGGCTCGCTCACGATGCCTCCAGACTGCGGCCGGTGAGGTCGCGGGTGACGGTGAGGGCGGTGCCGTCCTGAAGGACGGCGCGGAACCGGATCGAGTACGGGTGGCCCTCGTGCGGGACGTTGAGGTCGGCGCCGTCGCAGGCGTAGCACAGCGGGCACTCCAGCCACAGCTCCCGCACGCCCTCGGGTGCCGGACGCGGCCAGCGCACACCGCCGGGCGTCCACCGCTCGGCGACCTCGCTCAGCCACGCCAGGACGGCCTCGTCGGTCTCGGCCGGCCGCTCCGGATCGTCGCACGGCCGGTCCGCCATGGTGGGGAGGTGCAGCCAGTCGCCCTCGGCGTCGGCGACGATGTCCACGTTGCAGTGGCGGCACTTCATGACGCCTCGGCCTCCCCTGCGATGCCAACGATCTTGGCCATCCGCCGCGGGTTCAGTCGGTAGAGGCGGGGGTCTTCATCGTCGCGCTGAAGGAGCGGTGGCGAGACGATGAGGGCCTCACCCTCCGGCATGGAGTCCAGTTCGATGATCTCGATGCCGAACGGTCCGGTCATGATACCTCCTGCTGCTCTACGGCCAGCCGGACCTCGGCGGCCTCGGCGAGCTCGTCGTACTCCTCCTCATCGAGGAGGCGTCCGCACTTGCCGCACTGGGTGTAGCCGTCGTCGCGCGTGCGGAGGGCGCGGCGGTCGCAGCGCGGGCACGGGACGGCGGGGCGCCGGCGGACGACCGGATCGGACTTGGCGGCCTCCTGCAGGCGGCGCTGCCACGCCAGGACGCCCTTCCCGAACCGCACACTGCCGGGGTGGGCGAGGATCGCGTCCAGCTGCCCGAGCAGCCACGCGATCGTGCGGGGCCGCGCCTCCGGTCCCGCGCGGTGCGGGCGGGGCGGGAGGTGCTCGTGGGCGTCGCGCCAGTCCGACTCCACGCGGGCGAGCATCTGGTACATCTCGTCGAGCGTGTCGGCGATGGGGGACGGTGACCCGGCGGTCGTGCGGCGCGAGGAGGTCCGCTCCCCGGACGACGCGCCGCGGTGCCCGTCCGACCATGACTCCAGCAGGGCGGCGAGGTCGTCGAGGTCGGTGAGCGCACGCCGGATCGCCGTCCGGCAGCGACCGCAGAACACCGGATCTCCCGTCGTGAAGCCGACCTCGGGCGGGAGCGGGCGCCGTGGGCGGAGCTCGTCCAGGCGTCGCAGCATGGCGCGAGTCACGTTGTCGGTCCCGGTGGCGGCCTCGGCGTCGAGTGCCTGCTGCCGGGCGTTCTCCCAGCGGGCCAGGGCTTCACGCCAGGCGTCGAGGGCCTCGTTGTGGTCGAGGGCCATCCGCGCCGGGCGGGAGTTGCACGGTCCCGGGCACGCGGTCACGGACGTCCCCCCATCGGGTCGACTTCGAGGAGGATCCATCCAACCTTGCGCTGCCGCCGGGCGACCCGCCGGGACATGCGGAACCGCCCCACGTACATCCCGCGCGCGTAGGCCGCGTACGAGCGCCGCCACCGAAGCCGAGCGGTCAGGTCCTTCACGCGGCCTCCCCGGTGACGTAGGCGAACGGTCCGCGGACTCCCGCCGAGAACCGCTCGGCGGCCTCCAGCGCGAGGCCGAGGCGGGCGTGGGGCGTCCTGCGCGCCCGCGCCGTGGCGTACAGGGCGCCGAGGGCGATGCCCGCACCGCATCCCACCGCGGCGTACCCGTCGGCGGCCTCGGCCACCTGGAAGTCGTCCTGCACGCAGAACAGCCGGCCGCGGACGCCCACCAGGAACGTCCCGCCCTCCTCCTGATCGTGGTCCTTGCGGAGCCACCCGCCGTCGCGCAGCGTCGCCCGGACGGCGTCCACGAACGCCGTCGCCATGAACCGCTCCAGGTCGGAGGTGTCCGGCTCGGGCGGTTTCAGGGACCAGCGCAGCAGCTGCCCCATGCGGAAGCTGGAGGTGAAGCCCATGACGTAGGGGCCGGTCGCGAAGACCTTGGCATCGGCGCGGACGGTCAGGGAGTAGCCGGCGACGCCGGCGGAGTCGCCACCCAGGTGTACGGCCCCGGCGGTCGCCAGGCCGACGATGGCGGTCAAGGACGGTGGTCCTTCACGGTCGCCTCCGATGGTGCGGGGGGCGGTTGGTGGGAGTCGGCACGGCCCCGGTCGGGGCGGGAGGTCAAGAGCGTCAGGGAGCGAACTTCGCGACGTCGAGCCAGCCGCTCACTCGCCGTCCCTTCCTTCGGCGGGAGCCTCCTCGGAGCGGGCGGGCCGGCCACGTCCCGTCTGCGCGCTGGGCCGCTTGAAGCCGATGACGGTCTTGGGCTTCCACACGGGGGTGGCGCCGAACTTGCCGTCCTCCGCCGGCAGCTCGCCGCGGTCGCGGGTGCGGTAGGTGCGGATCGTCTTCGGCTTGACCTTCCAGTAGGCGGCGATGTCGTCCATCGTCCACCAGTCCTTCTTGGGATCCCCAGGCGGTCGGCTGGTCACGGGCGGCCCTGTCCTTGTAGGCGGTGATCCTACAAAGGGTAGCGGGGCGGGCCGCCGGCGCGCGGGGGCCGGCGGGATCATGGCGGGATCCTTTCCAGGATGGGCGGGCGGGCGTGGATCTCCAAGCTCGCCACGTCGCCGAGGGAGTCGACCTTGCTCACGCCTCGTCCTTGCAGTCGGGCCCGCATGGCAGCCCGAGTGCTTCGAGCGCCTTGCACCACGGGCACACCTCCTCGCTTTCGGGCTCGTCCGTGTGGTCCTCGTGGCCGGAGATGTCCAGCCCGCACAGTGACCGGTCCGGGTCGCAGCAGTACAGGTGCTCGACGTCGTCGTCGCCCCTGCCCGGCGGTGCCGTGTCGGGCAGGGGTGCGGGTGCGGTCATCGTGCGGCCTCGGCGAGCGCCCGCTCGATCAGGTGCGGCACCGTGTCGTACACCGGCGCGACGCCGGTGAGGGCGCCGGGGTCGGCGAGCCAGCGGGCGGCGGCGGCGACGACCTCGGCCGGATAGGGCACGGGCCCGGCGGCGAGCCAGCGGAGCGTGGCGCGGCGGACGTCGCCCCGGCACAGCATCGCGATCCGCCACCCGGCCGCCGGCGTCCACAGCATCGTCGGCTGCCGGACGGCCGAGACGGGGTCGAGGTCGATGCCGATCTGCGGGCCGTGCTCGTCGGCATAGTGGTCGCGCACACCGACGTCGGCGGCCATCAGGGCGTCGGTGACGGCGTCCATGTAGGCGGCCAGGGGCGTGCTCATGACCCGGCCTCCGTCCCGTCGCCGACGATCGTCAGGAGGTCCTGTCCGACGCGGTTGTAGATGGTGCTCTTAGAGCCGAGGCAGCCGTCCTTGGCGTAGCTACGGACGCGCTTCACCAGCCCGGCGAGGTGACCCTGCTCGGCATCGGCCTTCTGAGCCTTGGCGAGCGCAGCCGTCTGGCGGCCGATCATGAAGTTCGCTTCGGCCAGCTCGGCGCGGGCGCTCCGCAGCGCGGCCATCACCGCGGGGAAGTCCTTCGGGGTCGGCGTGTCCCACTCACAGGTGTGCTCGCCCGCCTGCTGGACGTCGCGGTGGAAGCCGATGTGACGGGGGCTGCGGTCGCAGGCGTGGGCGTGCTTCAGGCACGGCGTTCCGCACCGTGGCCGCTCGGGGGTCATCGGGTCAGGCACGGTTCTCTCCGTCCAGGTCGGTGGCGAGCTTGCGGAGCCTGCGGGCCGCGGCGTCCAGGCTGCGCTTGGCGCGCGGGTTGACGTGCGCGCGGGCGTCGAGCATGCGCGCCTCCTCGGTGAGCAGCTGGGCGCGGACGTGCGCCACCTGCTCGCGGGCGGCGTCGAGCGCGGCGCGGGTCTGCGTGTGCGCGGCGGCCATCTGCCGCTCGTCGGCGAGCATCGTGGCCATGGCGGCGCGCTGGACGTCCAGCTCGTGCAGGAGCTGGGCCCGGTCCGGGTCCTCGGCCAGGGTGGCGCGGAGCCGCTCGATCACGATCCGGATGCAGTTGGGGCACGCCCCCGCCGGGTCGGCGAGGACGTCCTCAACGTCCAGGGCGGGCAGCGCGTGCCCGTGGATCTGCTCAGCCATCGGTGCGGTCTCCGTCCTGCTCGATGGGCCAGCCCGGCCAGTCGTCCGGCGCGTCCTGGCCGCGGATCTCCCAGCCGAACCCGATCAGGGTCCCGGCGGCCTCCAGGTCGCGGAGCCACGTGTGCAGGTCCTTGTGGACGGCGACGGACACGCCGATCTGTGCGCCCGGCTCGACCACCGTGGCCTTGGGCGCGGCCTTGAGGGTGTCGACGTCAGGCACGGCGGCCTCCCGCCGGGACGTAGGTCGCGCCGTAGCCGTCGGCGTAGGAGCGGGCGGCGGTCTCGATGTCGCCGTCCTCCAGGTCGGGCTCGACCGCGCACACCTTGGTCAGGCGCCCGTGGCCGCGCTCGACGATCGCGAGTGCGCCGAGCAACTCGGCCGGGTGGTGGATCGGGGCCCATGCGCGGGCCGTGGCGGGGTCGATCCGCTCCACGGTGACGGTGTGCGCCCGGCCGGCGAGGTCGGGCCGGCGGTCGCTGATCAGCGGGTAGGCGCCGGGCGCGACGGTGATGACGTCGGCGAGGCGGTAGTAGGCGCGGCGGCCGACCGTGATGCGGATCAGGCGGCCGGAGGTCACGAGGGTCCGGTCGGTTTCGGTGATGTGGGCGTTGCGGGCGACCACGGGGAAGTCGCGCACGGCGAGCAGGGGCGGGCCGGCGGACAGGGCGCGCGGGTCGGACAGGGCGCGCGGGTCGGACAGGGCGCGCGGGTCGGACGGTTTCATGGGGTTCCTCTCATCGGGGCGGCGGGGGGCGGCGGGCATTCGGTGAGCCGGGTCAGGTCGGGGCGTCCGCCCCGGCGGGGGGCGTACTCCGGCCGGACGTAGGCGGGGGCGGGCTCGCCTTCGGCGAGGGCCCACACCGCGTGAGTGCCGGGCGCGGCCGACCAGACCTGGCCGGTGACGGTCTGCGGGCCGTCCTCGGTCTTGCGGGTCCAGGTGATCTGCGCGCCGACGTCCAGCCCGGACGGGGCGTACAGGCCGGTGGCGCGGGGCGGGCGGGCGGCGCGGCGGGGACGGATGCGGCGGGCGAACGCCTCACCCCGCGTGAGGGCGAGCTGGTGCCCGTCCATCGGGATCGGCCTGACCGCGCGCAGGTCGGCGGCGGGCGGGAGGTCGGCGGGGTAGTCCTCGTCGGGCATGGTGAGCAGCCGCCAGGTGGCGGGGCCGCAGGTGATGACGGCCGTCGTGCCGTCGGTGGCGATGCGGACGTGCGGGGCGGGCAGGTGGCGGGCGATGCGGGCCAGGTGTGTCGCGTCGACCAGGACGCGGCCGGGCTCGGTCACGGTGGCCAGGACGCGCCCGTGGCCGGTGGCGCCCGTGTCGGTGGCGAGGACTTCCACGCCGCCGCGCCGGACGGTCGTGAGCAGGACGCCCTTGCAGACGGGCGGGCGGCCGTTCAGTTCGGTGGGGGCGAACCGAGCGACGCGCAGCACGACGTCGGCGAGGTCGCGGGCCGGGGCGCTGAATGCGGTCATGAGGATCCCCGGCAGCCGGGGGTCGGCGTGGTATCGGTGGGGACGGGGCGGGGCGTGAGACGGGTGGGCGAGGTCGTGGGCGTGGGGGAGGTCGGGGAGGCGGTTGGCGTGGGCGAGGTCGTGGGCGTGGGCGTGGGGGAGGTCGGGGTGGGCGTAGCGGTGGGCGTGGGGGAGGGCGGCGGCGGTGGTGCCATGGCCGGGCACACCGTCGCGGGCGGCGCGGGCGGCGCGGGCGGCGCGGGCGGGGGGCGCAGCCCGTCGGCGGCCGGGGGTGCGGCGGGCGGCGCGGGTGCGGGGAGGTCCGCAGGCGGCGGGACCGGCGCGGGCACGGGCGGCGCGGATGCGGACGGCACGGCGGGCGCCGGTTCCGGTGCGGCGGGCGGGAGGGGCGGCGCCGGGTCGGTGGGGTCGGCGGGCGGGGAGAGCAAGGGCGGCATGGGCGAGGTGGGGACGGGGGACGCGCTGGTCGCGGTGGGCGCGGCGGCGGGACCGGCGGGCGGCGAGGACGGCCAGATCAGCGCGGCGGCGGCGATCGCGGTGCCGGTGATCGCGACGGCGGCGGCGATGGCGGCGCGGCGGGCGGCGGGCCGAGGGGCCGGGGTCTTGGCGGGGCGGGCGGGCATCGCCGGTCCTTCCGGGAGGGGCCGGGCGGGGAGGGGTGGCGGCCTCCCCGCCCGGCGGGCGGGGTCAGTTCAGGTGGGCGACGATCTCGGGGTGTTCGGCGATGAGGCCGCGACGGTAGGCGCACAGCACGTGGGGCGCCTCGGCGGCGAGGACGTCCATGACCATGTCGAAGGCGAGGTCGAGCGCGGCGTCCTCGGGCAGTCCGAGCATGTCGGCGAGCGCACCGGCGGTCCGTGCGATCTCCTCGCTGATCAGCTCGACGATCTCGCTGTCCCGTCCTTGGCGGTTGGCCATTCCGATCACCTGCTTTGTAGTTCCTACTACTACAAATAGTGTCCCTCTCCGTCCCGGATTTGTCAACGCCGGAACTACAAAATCGAGGGACGTTCCCCGGGGTGGGCGGGGCGGCGGGGCGCGGTCACGAGGGCGGCGAGATCGAGCGCGGCAAGCCCGCGGGCGATCTCGGCCGCCTCGTCGTCGCCGGCCTCCCACTGTGAGGGGTGCGGGACGTCTCCGGCCTCCTCGCGGGCGGCGAGACCGGCGCGCCCGGCCTGCCAGCGGACGGCGCGGGCGTGCAGGGCGGCCAGCTCGGCGGCGGGGCCGGTGGCGCTCATGGCGATCTCCTTGAGGGAAGGGGGCCGGGGCGCGGGCACGGGCGGGGAGTGGCCCGCGCCCCGGCGGTCGGTGCGGTCAGCGGGTCAGGGGCGGCGGGTCAGGGCCAGCAGCCGCCGGTGGGCGCGCGACTTGGTCTCGTCGTCGGTGCCCTCCAGGACGGCGGTCGCGCGGGCGATCTCCTCGGTCATGGTCTTGCCGGGGCGCCGGGGTGCGACGTGGTCGAGGTAGTCGGTGATCGCCTTCTCGGCGGCGTAGGCGGTGCGCCCGGCGCGCTGCGTCTCGGCGCGGAACATCGCGTCGAGGGTCTCGACGCGGCGTTCGGCGGCGTTGACGGTGCGGACGGGGGCGTCGTCGTCGACCGGCCACAGGTCCGCGATCACCCGGTGGAACTCGGCCACGGCGAGGTCGGTGCGCACGAGCGCGGTCTCCTCGGCCGCCCACGCGTCGGCGTAGCGGACGGTCAGGCCGAGGGTGCGGCGGGCCTCCTCCAGCCGATCCAGCGCGCCGGAGGTGTGCCGGATGCCCCACCGGGCGCGGGCGTCCCGGACGGCGAACCGCTCGGTATTGCCGCACACGATCCGCCACGGCGTCACGACGGCCTCCGACAGCGACCGCCCGTCGTGGGAGTTGATCATCGCGATGAACAGGACGACCTCGTCGTCCAGCCCGCCCCGGTCGATCGTCACGGTCTCGGGGACGCGCATGGTGACGAACACCTTCCGGCCGCCGCGCAGCGCCCCGGCCGACTCCCACACCACGCCCGAGGTGGCGGTCAGGTCCTCCAGGAACGTGAAGATCTGCCGGTTGCCGATCACCTGGTACTTGCCGGACACGACGCCGAGAGCCGCGCCGGTGTCGTCGCGGACGGTGACGAACCGGCCGCCCATGATCCGCTGGTCGCCGTCGTGGACGTAGCGGACGGCGCGCTTGTCCACCCCGAAGGAGATCCCGCCGAGGTCGAGCACGGTGTCGATGTCGGTGATCCCGCCGGGGACCACCTCGCCGAGGCCGTGCCAGGCGGGCGTGGAGGTGTACAGGGCGGCGCGGCCGGTCGAGGTGTCCAGCCCGTCGCGGCCGAGGACCTCGCCTTCGTCCCATCCGGTGCCGCGCCAGGTGCCGTCCGCCTGCCGGACGGCCCCGGTGTCCGCGAACTCGGCGGCGCGCTGGTCGTTGAACTGGGCGTTGACGTCGGTGGACATGTGATCCTCCTTCGGATCGGCAGGGGCGGTCAGGCGTCGGGCGACCAGTAGGCGGCGTCGCCCCGGTGGTCGTACTCGGGGACGAGCGCGATCTCGGCGCGGATGCGGGCGAGCGCGGCGTCCTCGGCGTCCTCGGCCGTCTCGGCCGTCTCGCCGTCCAGCGGCGTGAGCGAGGTGGGGCGCACGCACCACACGGCCGCCTCATGCCTGCCGACCTCGGCGAGCCGGTACCGGACGCCATAGGAGGCGCACCGGACGCACCCGCAGATGCCCAGCAGCCGCATGACGCCGTGCTGGCTGCCGCGCGACCCGTGGTAGCGGACGAGGATCTCCGGCATCAGGTCGGCCACACCGACGTGAGGGGCGTGCCGGTCGAGCGTGAACTCGCCGTCGCGGACGCTCAGCAACACGATCCGGTCGAGCCGGAAGCTGCGCGGGGCGCCGCTCCGGCGGTCCATCGCCCGGCAGAACAGGTCGCCGCGCGCCGACACGGCGATCTCGTACGGCTCGATCGTGCGGGTCGTGCGGTCGCCGGACGCGGCCTCGTAGGTGATCGTCACGGGCCGCTCGGCTGCGATGGCGCCCTCCAGCGCCGTCCCGGTGATCCACGTCTGACCGGTCATGATCCCCGCCTGACCTAGTAGTTTCTCGTACTACAAATAATACCCCCTCGTGTGGCATCTAACACTACAAAATCGGGCCTATTTCGGCATGTCACTCATGCTTTGGCTGCCTGCCCGATGACACCCGTGGGTGTCATCGGGCTCCGCTCATCCGAGGGCCCACGCGTCCGGATCCCAGTGCGGCGCGCACTGCCGGATCCCGCCCCGCGGATCCGGGACGTCCCCGACGTAGCGGGGGATCAGATGCTCGTGCACATGATCGATGCTGCGGCCGGCGGCCTTGCCCTCATTGATCCCGATCGTCCAGCCGTCCGGCGCGCGACCGAGCCGCGCCACGACCAGGTCGCGGGCATAGAGGCGCACGCCGTGCAGTTCGGCCTCCTCGTCCCCGTACAGATCGAACACTGAGACCACGTGCCGCTTGGTGACCAGCTGCACATGCCCGGGATTGGCCGGGAAGTTGTCCAGCCGGACGTACCACGCCGCCGACTCGCCGATGATCCGCTGTGCGGCGCGGTCGCAGAACATGCAGCCGGTCACGGGGCACCGGCCGGTCGGGCGTCCTCGGCGGGCCGCTCGGCGCCTGCGGCCGCCGCCGAGGCGGGACGCTCGACGGCGCGGCCCGGCCGATGCCGGCAGCAGCACCACGTGCCGCCACGGCACTCCTCGTGGCGCCGGTTGCGGCAGGACGGGCAGATCATTCGGCCTCCTCGGTCGGTGTGCAGGTCGGCGGCATGCCGGGGTCCTCGCCGTCGGTGCACGGCGGCGGTGGCGGGGGCGGGTTCTCGCTCCGCGTCAGGGTCGGCGACGGGGACGGCAGGGCGGGGGAGTGGCTGCGTTGTGGCGTCGGCGTCACGGTCACCGTCCGCGCCGGAGTGGGCGTGGGGCTCTTGCTCGGCGTCCGCTTCGGCTTGCGTGACTTGGCCGGGGCGGGCGGCGGCAGGATGCGGGAGGGGTGCACGGACGACGGCGCCTCCTCCGGCTCGCCCGCCGTGGGCGCCGGCACGCTCGTCACGCCCGGCCGCCGGTCGTCTCCGCCCCCGGCGAGCATCACCGCCCCCAGGGCGGCCGTGGCGGCCAGCGCCGCGGCGGTGATCCCGAACGCGACGCGGTCGCGGGTGAGGCGGGCGGGGGCGCGGTGCCGGCCGTGCCGTGGCGCTTCCTCGGGCACCGGGGGCAGCTCGGCCGTGACGTCCGGCGGGTCGTCCAGGGTGGCGGCAGGGTCGGCGCCGAGGCGCGCCAGCCGGCGGAACGCGCGGTCGGTGCCGGTCCGGGGACAGCCGCTCATGTCCCCTCCGGCCGGGCGAGGGCGGCGCGGATGTGGCGGACCGGCACCATGGCGTGCTCCCACGTGAGGTCGCGGATGGCCTCCCGCACCCGCCCGACGGCGGCCACGGCGTGATCGCCGCGTAGCTGGTGCTGGCGGGTGATCGCTCGTTCGGTGATCAGGAGTTCGTCGAGGTGCTCCGCGTCGGCCTTGGCCGCGTCCCGTTCGCGCTCGGCCTCACCGAGCGCCTTGACCGCGGCGCGCAGCTCGATCTGCAGGCCCTGCACCAGGCCCAGGTGCCGCCGGTCGGCTTCGTCCCGCTGCCGTTCGGCCTTCTCGGCGCGCTGGCGGAGTGCGGCGGTCTCGGCCTCGACGACGGGCAGGACGGCATCGGCGCGGGCGAGGGAGTTCGCGTAAAGGTTCTCCAGGGTGCGCGGGTGGACCGGCGGGGACGTGCGCGACGCGCCCGCCGCGTTGAGCGTCCACTCGTTGAGCGCTTCGGCGAGCCGCTCGCGCAGGCCGGGCGTGCGGTCAGGCATCGCCCGCATCCTCCGCGTACGCCTCTCCAGGGAAGAAGATCGGCTCGGGCGGGTCCATGGCCTCGCGCGCCTCGCAGATGGAGCCGCACAGGCAGCGCTCGCGGCTCGGGCAGATCCAGTCGTCGGGCAGGGTCACGATGCCTCCCAGAGGGTGCGGGGGATTCCTTCGGTGCCGGTTGCAGCGCGGGGTCGGGACGGGCAGGTCCAGCCGGGGCGGGCGGGCCGTTCGGCGACGACGCGCCATGCAGCTGCGCGGAGGCTGGCGCCGGTCTCGCCGTGCTGGGTGTAGGTGATCAGGCGGCGGTAGCCGAGGGCCTTCGCGGCACGCCAGGCCGCGCCGTACAGCATGGAGTTCACGTTCGGAGTGCCGTCGGCCGCGGTGCGGGTGACCTCCAGAGTGAGGCCGTTGTCGAGGAAACGCGCGACGGGACGGCCGACGATCGCGACACCGCGCAGGACGTTCGCGTCGTCGGCCACGCCGACGCAGAACTTGCAGCCGACGGGCGCGCCGTGGTGGCGGTGCCACATGGCGACGAACCCGCAGGCGTCGGTGAACCGCATGGGCACGATGCGCAGGCCGGGCGTGCGGTCCCCGGTCACCAGTTCTCCCCTCGTGCGATGCGGGCGGCGTTGGACATGCCGCCGTCCCAGGACGATCCGTCTCCGTCGGCTTCAAGTTCGGCCTCGATGGCGTTGGCGATGCGTTCGCGGACCTCGACGCAGGTGTTGGACGCCCCGCACGCGCGGGCCCTCCGCCAGGACGGGTCAACCATCGTGATCTCCTTGCTCTCTGGCCCGCCGCCGTTCGGCGAGCAGCTTGCGGGCCTCCTCGGCGCCGCGGATCGCGGTCCGCGGGTCCTTGCGGCCCTGGTCGGGGATGCGGGGGGATCGCGGCACCCGCCGGTAGTCGTGGTCGCCGTGCAGCAGATCGAGCGCCTGGCGGGCGATGTGGTCGGCGTCCATACCGGGCAGCAGGCGTCCGCGCAGCAGGTGCGCGACGGCGGCGACCGCCCGCTCGTGGTGCCGGTCGACCTCGGGTTTGTCGGTCATGGCGTCACCTCGAAGTCGAACCCGAGCTGCCGCTCGTCCGGGTCCTCGCGGGCGGCGGGCTTCGCCTTCGTCGCCGGCGCGCGGACGGCAGCGCGGGCGCCGGGCATACCCTCCATCGACCGCTTCAGCGCCTCGTACGGGGCGTAGTCGCCGTCGGCGAGGATCCGGCAGAACATATCGACCACCGGGACGCCCTCCGGCGTGACCATGTTCTGGATCCCGACGACGTTCTCCATCACCATCGTCTGCGGTCTGATCTCCAGGATCAGCCGGGCGAAGTCGAACACGAGCGAGTTGCGGGGGTCCATCACGTCGCGCCGCCCTGCCATGGAGAACCCCTGGCAGGGCGGGCCGCCGATCACGGCGCCGACCTCGCCGGGCCGCATGTCGAGCGCGTCGAGAATCTCTCCGCCGGTCAGGCACTGGACGTCGGCGACCCAGAAGTGCTCACAGGGTTCGGCGTCGACGCAGACCGCGCAGCCGCACCGATCCGGCGTCCAGTGGCACGAGACGCAATAGCCCGTGGTGAGGTCGGCGTGGGTGTCGAGCGCTCGGCATTTACGGTGATCGGAGGTGGCGATCCAGCCGGACCCCGCGCGACCGAACCCCGCAGAGGCCCCGGCCCGGACCCAGCGGCGCTGGTCGTCGCCCTGCAGGGCATCCCAGTTCTTGATCCGGTCGGGCTCGTTGACGTGGACGATCGTGTCCGGGCCGCCGAGGTTGCACAGGTAGGTGGCGGCGGCGGTGAGGTCCCATTCGACGGCGGCCGCGACATGCCAGCCGGCCTGCTTGAAGCCGAGCGAGAACCCGCCGGCGCCGGCGAAGCAGTCGATTGCGACCGGCTTGGGCTGTGGGTGCGGCGCGGCCTCGTCCCGCACGAGTAGCCCGGACGGGCGGGCCGTCCAGCCGTCGAGATCGGGGGGCGTGAGGATGCTCATGACCGCCGTCCCTTCCGGGTGGTCCGCTTGGGCTGCCGACGCGGCACCTTCGACGAGCGGGACGGGTTGCGCTGCTCGCAGCCGCGCTCCCATCGAGGACCGACCCGCCTCCAGTGGCACAGTCCGGCGGCGGTGGCCTGCTCGACCGTCCACCTGGTGCCGTCCACCAGGCGGGTGTTGTAGGCCATGGCGCCGTCGTCCGACAGGGCGACCAGGCCACCGCAGTGCGCGCACTTCGCGCCGTCCAGCAGGCGCCGCGCGAGCGCCTCGGCCGCCTCGACCGGATGCCTGTGGTCCTCGGCGGTGATGCGGGCACCCCGGTACTGCGCGTGCGCATACCAGCCGGCCTGGTCGGCGGGCACCCCGTCGTGCAGGTAGCCGATCTGGAAGTTGGTCGCGCCGGTGCGGCCCACCAGGTCGACCGCGGCAAGCAGCGCGTCGTCGTCGAAGTTCACGGGGTTCCCTCCCTGACCCATCGGGCGAGTTGCTCGCCGAGCCACGGCAGTGCGCCGAGCCGCTCGGCGAGACGCCCGAGGCAGTGCGGGCACCACTCCAGCCCGTCCGGCGGCCGGGGCGGCATCGAGTCAAGGACGACGGGCGTGGCGTTCGTCGTCGGCCACACACCCTGGCCGCACATGGCGTTCTCGCCCGGCTTGGGGCCGTCCTCCCGGATGACGTGGAGGCGGCGGACCTGGCCGGCGCGCGGGCGCCCGTCGTAGTAGCCGGAGTGGATCGCGCGGATGCTCATGGCCGCCTCCGCCCCATCAGCGTGCAGGCGTGGCCGTCGGACTCCTCGCACGAGAAGCACGTTGCCTTCCCGGCCTCGACGCTCGCCGCACAGGGCTCGCACATCCGTTCGGTGAACACGTGCTCGTGTACACACCCGGCTTCCAGGACGACGGTGGCCTCGGCCATGCACGGCTCGCCGCGTCCCTGATCCACCAGGCAGACGGGGGCACCCGCGACGTCGGCGCGCATGCCGTCGAGGCCGGCGCGCATCACTTCGGCCCCGTTCACGGCTGCCTCCGGAACTCGGTGGCCCACGCCAGGGAGCTGGCCACGTAGACGACGAAGGCGGCGATCGCGACGACGGTCACGTGATCACCTCGACCGGTCCGAAGGCGACCCACCAGTGCGCGAGCAGCCGCCCCTCCTCCAGCTCGTCGCGGACCGCCCGGGGAACGGCCAGGACGCGGGCGGCGCGTGGCCACCAGATCAGCCCGGCCGGGTCGGCGACGGCGAAGCGGTGCGCCATGCGGTCGCAGGCGATGCGGGCCGAGGTCAGCCCCGCCTCGTGGCGGTGGGAACGTTCCAGGTCGGTGAACCAGGACAACTCGACGCCCAGCAGCGGGTGGTGGTTCGGGACGACGACGCCGCCGGAGCGGATGCCGGGCGCGCCGTGGTCGCAGGTGTAGTGCCAGATGGTGCGGGTCATCGCGGCGTCCTCAGCCCGCGGAACGGCCGGACGACCGGCCGGCCGTCCTCGCGCTCGATCAGCACGTTGCGGGGTGCGCCGCGCGGCGGGATCCGCCAGTGCAGCCACGGCGGGCACGGCGCGGGCGGGCACGCCTTGGACGGCGGGCGGTGGCGGGTCACGACCCGGACGGGCCGGCCGCGTTCGAGGTAGGTGGTCATGGGTTCTCGCCTCGCAGGGGGTGGCAGGCAGGGCAGCGGCGGGGCGCGTCGGGTTCGCCGGCGATGCGGGTGCGCTCGTCGCATTCGCCGCACCAGGGCGGCCGGTCGCCGGGGTGGCCGGGGGTCGGCGCCGGGGCGGCCTCCAGGTCCAGGGCGGCGGCCACGATGTCGGCGAGGTCGCCCTCGGCCATGCCGTCCATGTAGGGGATCAGGTGCTCGATCGGGTCCCGGGCGCGGGTGTGGATCTCGTCGAGCACGAAGGCGGCTTCGGTGTCAGTCAGTCCGTAGCGGCCGTGCAGCCAGCGCCGCGCCTCGCGCGCACGCGCGGACTGACTCCTTTCCCTTCCCTTCCCTTCCTCTCCTTTCCCAGCGGGAGGGCTCCCGGTGTCCTCCCGTAGTGGTGGGGGAGTGTCGGCGGGGCGGTCGTCCACGGGATCGGCCGTGTTGTCCACAGGCGGTGGCGGCGGGATCTTGCTCGGGGTCGGCTTGTTGACCCTCTGGTGGTCACCCCAGTTGGTGATCGCCAGATAGCGCTGGCCGGCCACCTCGTAGCGCACAATGCGCCCGTGGCCGGCCAGCGTGGTCAGGTCGTCCTCGATGTCCCGCAGCGACACGTCGTCCAGCGGCCACACGGCTGCCTTGATCAGCTTCACGTTGTCCTTGGTGCGGCCCTTGTCGTCACAATGCGTCCAAAGGCCGATCCATGTCAGGCGCGCACGCAATGGCAGCGCCGACACGTCCTCGGAGGCGAAGAAGCCGGGCTTGATCGAGCGGATCCGGGCCATGGTCAGGCGGCCCCTTCGGCGAGCCACGCCTCGACGGTCGTGCCGAGCCGGGCGCACGCCTCGGCGGGCGTGGCCGTGCCGGGCGCCTGCGTCTCCAGCGACAGCAGCCGACCCACGGCCTCGGCGTCCAGGTCGTAGGTCTTGGCCTGCGCGCGCAGCTCCGCCCGCTTGACCCTCAACTCCTCCCAGGTCATCAGGTCGAACAGGGTCCGCTGATGCACCTCGCGGCCGGAATCGTCGCGGCGCTTGACGCCGAACTCGCGGGGAACGCTGCCGACGATCTGCCCGTCGTCTCCCGACACCGGGACGCGCGGCAGCCGGGAGCTGCGCTCCCGCTTCAGGATCCGGTCGGCGCCGCCCTCGCGGATCTCCCGCAGAGTGTCCAGCGCCCAGTACCGCTGCGCCTGCACGGCATCGTCCAGCCCGGCGAGGAAGGCGTCCCGCCGGGCGGCGACGGCGTCCTCGGCGAGCGCGGCGTCGAGCAGCTCCTCGAACTCGCGCTGGTCGCCCTCTGACCACGACCGCCTGCTCACTGGCCCCCCTCGATGACGCGCAGGCCGCAGCGGGCCGCGCGGAATGCCGCGATGAACTTCTCGACGCCGGCCAGATAGGAGTCCAGTTCTTCGGCCAGCGACTCCGAGCCGATACGGCCGAGGCGCGCGGGGTCGAACGTCATGACGTCGTGGCCGCGCGTCAGCGCCTTGGAGAACGCCGTGATGTACGCCTTGTCCTGCCAGGCCGGGTCTGCGGCGATGTGCTCGACGATGCCCGGTGTCAGCTCGGGCGGCTCGGCCGCCGCCGCGCGCTCGATCCGGTGCACCACGGCGTCCGCCTCGTCCTGCCGGTCCGGCAGCGGCGGGGACTGCGGCGGCGGCTCGGGCGGCCCGCCGTACCAGATGCCGGGTTCGGTGACGGGGGCGGGCGGCAGTGGGGGCTGGACGGGCGCGGGCGGCTCCGGCCGGGCCTCCGCGGGTTCGGCGTCCGATTCGACCGCGGGCTCCTCGCCCGCCGGGGCGGGCACGGGCAGCTCGGCGCGGATCGCCTGGGCCGCCGCGGCGACGCCCGGATAAGTGATGCCGCGCGCGTTCAGATACGCCACGGCCGCCTCCAGCAGCTCCGGCGTCGTCTCGTCCGGGCGGGCCGGCGTCACCTCGCCGAGGTAGTGGGCGACGCGTGCGGGGGAGTAGGCGCGCGCGATCAGCAGCGCGGCTGTCTGCCGCATCCGGGCCGTGGTGCGGGTCGCGGCGGCGGTCGGCTTGCCGCCGGTCCGCTCGATCGTCTCCCGCCACACCTCGGCGCGCTCGCCCTCGGGGATCTTGCCGAGTTCGCGCGCCTGGCCCTCGTTGGCCGGGGCGGGCAGGCCGGTGTCAACAATTGTTGTCACCGTCTCCGCTGCCGAGGTGAGCTGGTGCGCTCGCTGGCGGCTGAACCCCCACCGCTCCCGGCAATAGTCCTCGAAGGTGCCGAACTCCCTCCGGTACAGCCGGCCGTCGCGGATCTCCAGCAGCGCCGTCCCGACGTCCACGAACGTGGCCAGGCCGCGCTCGATGACGCCCTCGCACCGGGCGAAGGTCGTCAGTTCCTCGGGCGACAGCGCCCGGGGGATGATCTCGGTCAACTCGTCTCCTTCCGCGGATGCCCGCGCCTGCGCCGCTCGCGGCGGCGCTCCTCCTCGGTCAACCCCCCGCACACGCCGGTCAGGTCGTCGGCGCCGCGCAGGCCCATCACCCAGGTGCGGCATTCGGCGTACACGGGGCAGGTCCAGCAGATCTCTTTCGCGTCGCGCCACAGGTGGGCCTCGATGCCGAGGTCGCGGGCGGCCCGCACCTGGTCCATCGGCGGGTCCATCACCTGGCCCCGGCCCTGGCAGGCGGCCCGCTCGCGCCACGGCTGATCCACGCGCAGCCGGATCGCCTCGGCGGCGTGGTCGACCGTCATTCCTTCGGCTCCTCCGGCTCGATGTCGGCCAGGTGGAACAGGATGCGGATCGCGCCGGGGACGGCGAGCACGTCTTCCTCGCCGTCGTCCTCGACGTCCTCCAGCGGCCACTCCACGATCAGGTGCCCGCAGTCGAACCGGCCGCCGGGCTCGACCCGGGCGACCATGTCCTTGAGCCTCAGCGCGATCTCCGCCTCGCCGGGGACGAAGACCGTGCCGGCCTTGCCGTCGAAGGCCGGCCACCGCAGCCCGTGCTCGCGGAAGTGCGGGGCGATCGCCCGAGCGGCGCGGGCGATGACGTCGTCGGCGGGGGTCATGACAGCTCCATGGGTGTGTGGGCGAGCCGCCGGGCGGCGGCCTCGATATAGGGCTCGTGCCGCTCGATGCCGATCGCTCGGCGGCCGGTGAGGCGCGCGGCCTCCAGCGTCGAGGCCGACCCTGCGAAGGGATCGATCACCAGGCCGCCGGGCGGGCACGCGTACTCGATCAGCGGCGCGAGGAGGTCGAGCGGCTTCTGCGTGGGGTGAATGCCGCCGTTTCGGTGCATCGAACGGGCCTGCAGGATCGAGGTGCGGAGGCGGGTGCCATCGTCGGACCATGAGCCCGTGCGGTACTCGCCACGCTGATAGATGTCCTTGCGGCCCTGCGTGACCGGGCGCCGGTGAATGACCCCTGTCGTGATGCGCTGGGGTTCATGGTGGACGTCCCGCCATGCGCCGCGATACCAGTGCAGGGCGTGCTCGTGGATGCGGCGGAACCGGTCGGCGTCGGGTCCGGTGGCGTTGCGCTTCTGCCAGATGACGTCCTGGCTGAGCTTCCAGCCGACGAACTCCTCGCGCCGGTCGAGGAACATGCGCATCGATCCGAAGCACCACATGCTGCTGGTCGCGGTGGCCGCGAGCGTGGGCCAGCCGTCTGGCCAGCAGTCCCACTCCAGAGAGGTTTCCGTGTACGGCGGGTCGGCCACGATCAGGTCGGCAGTGACGCCGAGCGCGGGCAGCACCTCGCGCATGTCGCCGAGGTAGAGCTGGACGTGATCGTCCTTGAAGTACGGCTCAGGCATCGCCCACCTCCGACACGGTGATGAGCGCTCCCGGTTCGGGCAGCGGGCAGCCGGGGCCGCCCACGTACACCTGGCGAACGTGCCCGTCGACGACCTGGCTGTCGTCCGGATACATCAGCCCGGTGAGGGCGTCGCAAAGGGCGCGGGCATGGTGGTCCCAATCGGAATGCCGGCGGCTGGTCGGGTAGGGGCGGGTGACCGACGGCGGCCGGGCGATCGCGACGATGGCGTCGAGCGCGACGGCGCCGCGGAACAGGCCGTGCGCGGCGCGGTCGGTCCCGCAGTGCACGCACGTCCGCCGCTTCCCGAACACCACCAGGCCGTGGTAGCCGGTGGCTCGCGCGGCGGCCCCGCGCACCAAGGTCCGCCACCCCTCCAGTTCGATGCCGTTGGCGTGGCGGAGTTTGCCACCGCCACCGCGCTTGAGGTTGCCCTGCCCGGCCGGGGCGCCGAAGACGGTGAAGGTCACGGGGGTCACATCCGCTCCTCGGTCTCGATGACCGTGCGCTCGTCGATGCGGATCGCCGACTCCCAGCACTGCCCGCACGCCACGTCCCCGATCCGGCGGCGCATCGTGTGCCCGCGGGCATCGCACAGCCCCTTCGCGCGCTTGGCCAGCGGGTGCGCGCGGGTCAAGTAGTCCGGCTCCCAGGTGAAGTCGGCCCTGCCCCCGCTTTTCTTGCGGACCTTCGCGCGGGTGCGGCGCACGGCGTCGATCGCGTGGGTGACCCCCAGCTCGCCGGAGCGGACCTTCTCCCGGGAGCCCTCGTCCAGGTCCAGCAGCGACAGGTAGTAGCTCACCCAGGAGATCGACTTGCCGGTCTCGGCGGCGATCTGCTGCTGGGTCATGCCGCGGTTGATCAGCGCGCCGAGTGCCTCGGCCCGTTCCATCGCGTTCAATTCGCGGCGCTGGCAGTTCTCCACCAGCATCAGCTGCAGCGCCTGTGCGTCGTCCACGCCGTGCCGGACGATCACCGGGACCACGTTCAGGCCGGCCAGCTGCGCGGCGTCGAACCGGCGATGCCCGGCCAGGATGCGGTACTCGCCCCGCCGGGCGGGGTGGGGCTGGACCACCAGCGGCTGCAGGATGCCCTGGCTGGCGATGGAGCGGGCCAGGTCGCCGAGGTCCTCGCCGAGGTCCTCACGGATGTTGGCCGGGTGCGGGTGGATCCGCTCGGTGCTGACGATGGTGACCTTCTGGGCGAGCACGTGCGCGGAGGCCATCTGCTGCGGTGTGCTCATCGCGTCCACCTCCTCCTTCCGGCGGGCGTCACGCCCGCCTCCCGCCCGGCGAACAGAGCCCGGGAACGTTCCACGTAGGTGCGCATGGCGGGATCGAGCGGGCGGGACTCCAGCTCGTCCAGGTAGGCGGCGAAGCGGGCGCGGTCTTCCGGGGTGGCGAGCAGGGACGCGGTCCGGTCGGCCACGAGCCGGCCGCACATCGCCTTCACTGCGGCGCTCACGGCGCCCCTTCTCCCGGGGTCTTGCCGGCGAGCTGATCGCGGATCGCGCGGAGCGTGTCGCCGGGGTCGGCGCCGTCCTGCCATGCCTCGATCGCCTGCTCGACGAACTCCAGGTTCCGGCGCGTCCGGCCGAGCACCTCGCCGGGCGTCTCGCCGTGCGGCCGCCGGATCGTGACCGTGTACCGGTCGTCCGTCCCGGCGAGCTTGAACATCAGCTCGACGAAGTTCGGGGCGTCCGCCGCATCGAGGATCTCGACGAACGATGCGACGAAGATGCGCATCAGGTCGTGTGCCAGGGACAGGTCCATGTCGATCGTGCCGTCGGCGGTGGTGATGCTCTTGATGCCAGCGTCGAGGTGGCCCAGTTCGGCGACGCGCTCCTTGAGATGTGCCACGTGCTCGGCTGGCGGCATGTCCGGCCAGTGCTCGGCGACGTCGCCGGCGTTGAGCCCGGCGCCGAGGACCTTGCTCGCTCGGTCGGCGAGCCACATCGCGTCGGTGCGGGCCTGCTCCGGCGACGGGATGCGCCAGTCGGGTTTGTCCCAGTTGCCGGTGATCCAGCGGAGCACCTGCATGACGGCCTGCGCTTCGCCGATGGTCATGGCCATCAGGAAGGCACCTCCTCGCCGTACAGCGCGGCCAGCACGGCGCGGGTGCACCAGGCCGGGAGGGTCTCGTAATCGTCGTCGTTGAACCGACGGCGCTTGACGAACGCGCCGGGGTCGGAGATGGCCAGCCGGATGAGCTTCACCGTCTCCTCCGGCGTCGCGGTGAAGTCGGGGCCGCCGTGCTCTTTGAGGAGGGCGAGTGCGGCCCGCCCGCCGTTGTGCCGCTTCACCTGCCGGAGGATCTTCTCCCCGGCCTGCATGATCTCGACGGTGGGGACGCGGCCGTTCATCCAGTTCGCGAACCGGCTGACGTCATGTTGCCCGGTGACGACCAGGACGACGACGGGATCGCCATGCCCGTTGTCGTAGGTGCGGGATTCGTAGGACATCAGTCCTCCTCGATGGCTCGGCCGACCGCCCATGCCACGCCGAGGACGAGGGCGAGTAGGGAGACGGCGAGGTTGATCCGGAGCGCGCCGAAGAATCCGAGCGTCGGCATCATCGGCAGCCATTCGCCGTGGACCACGCCGACCGCGAGCATCAGCGCCCACGACTCGATCGGGGTCGCGATGGCGGCGAGCGCGAGCATCGCGAGGAACCTCACGCGATCACTCGCCCCTTGCCGTGCGCCCCCACGTAGCGGGGGCGGCGACGGACGGACCGGCAGGGCGCCGAGACGGCGGCGGACGCCAGAGCGCACACGGCCAGCCAGCACGCGATCGCGACGCACGCCAGCACCACGCCCCAGCCGGGTGCGCGCTCAGCCATTGCGACGACCTCCCCGGCGACGACGCGAGTCGGAGTCGGAGTCGGGGTCGCCGGGTTGAAAGCCCGGGTCGGGCTGATCACCCCCGGCGTCCTGCGGCCCGGCGTCCAGGGCGGCCGGGTCGGTGAGGGTCTCGGACGCGGCCCGTCCGGTAGCCCGGCCGAGAGACTGCAGCTTGTGGAATGCCTCGGCCTTCGCCTGCGCCTCGGCGTCTTCGGGACCGGTCGGCAGTGGGCCCGGCTCGCCGATCCGGTTGACCAGGGCGGCCGGCGGCAGGGCGGGCGCCGCGGGGAACGAGGACGGGGCGGGCGGCTGCTCGGGCATCGCGATCCCGGCGAGCTGGCAGCCGTGCTCGACCATGGACCGGGCGAAGGCGGCCTCGCGCTCGGCCTCGTGGCGGTGGCGGCCCAGCTCGGCGTGCCGGGTGGTGGCGTCGGCGAGCTGGCGCTGCAGGTCGGCCATGACGCCGTCCAGGCGGGTCAGCTCGGCGTCGATCGCGGTGATGCCGCCGTGGTGGCGGCCCCACTCGGCCATCGCCGCGCGCAGCGATTCGGGGGCCTGCGGGGCGGGGATCTCGGTGGTCATTTCAGTCCTCTCTCGGCCCGCTCCTGGGCGTGCAGGCGGGCGAATTCGGCGGGGTGTTCGGTGGCCAGGCGGCGGCGGGCGGCGGGCCTGACCTGCCATCCCCTCTGGCCGCCGGTGGCCAGCTCGGCCATCAGCTCGGCCAGCCGGTCCGGGTGCGCCTCGCCGAGGCGGATGAGCGCGTGGCGGCGGGCGTCCTTGCGGAGCGCGTAGCGGAGCCGGACCGCGGCGGGCAGCGTGGCGCTGTAGTCGCGCTGGTAGGTGTTGTGGGCGACGCGGCACGCCTCGTCCACCGGCTCGCTCAGGCGCACGTGCCGCGTGTAGGCCGAGTGGGTGCCGCACGGTGCGGGCGGGCGGGACATCAGTCCTCCTCCTGTCTGGTCGTGTCCTGCTTCGCCAGCTCCTCGGCGAAGAGGGCCCGGAATGCGGGGGCGTAGGCGCGGGCGAGGCGGGTGAGGGCGCGCCCGCGGGCGCGGTGCCGCGCCTTGGAGGTCTCGCTGTGCCGCCGGCGTGCGATCTTGCGGTAGTCGCGTTCGTAGGCGTTGCGGGCCTCGCGGCACGCCTGGCAGGGCTTCTCGCGGGCCTTGATGTGCCGCTGGTACGCGCCCGTCGTGCCGCACGGGTCCAGGCGCCGGGCCATCAGCCGCGCTCCGGGTAGACGCCGTAGGCGGCGGCCTCGAAGACGACCCCGGCGAACCGGCGGCGGGCGACGTGCGTGGTCGAGCGCGGCCAGGCGCGCGGCCCGGAGGTGACGCCGAGGATCGCGGCGACCCGGTCGACCTCGGCGCGGGCGTCCGGCCGCGGCGTCCCGGACGGCACCCAGTAGGAGATCGTCTGGTCTGCGGAGACGGGGACCTCGGGGTGGGTCTCCAGCCAGTCGGCCAGCTGCCGGAGCCCGGCGACTACGTCCTGGCGGTGCGTGGTGGAGATGGTCAGCTCCTGTTCGGCGGCGGCGCACAGCCAGGTGCGGCCGGTGGGGATCTCGGCTGTGCCGCCGTAGCGGACGGCGGGGCCGGCGACGGGCCAGCGGCCCGCCCGCCCGGTGACGGGGTGGCGGATGATGACCTCGCCGCCGGTCAGCTGCATGGGCGTGGCGCGGCCGATCACGGCGCCTCCCGGCGGGCCCGCCCGTCGCGGGCGCATCCCGCGCAGGCCGCGCGGGTGCGCGGGTCGGACGGGTCGCAGCTGTGGGCGGGCCAGGGCGGCGGGCCGTCCTCGGCCTCCGGGTCGCGCCAGGCGGCCAGGCCGATCGCCCCGGCCCACTCGGCGTGCAGGTCGGCACGGGGGCCGAGGGACTGCGCGGTCGCGGCGGCCAGGGCCAGGACGGCGTGCACGAGGGCCTCGTCGGTACGGCCACCGCGGCAGAGCCGCTCGGCCTCGCGGTAGTTCTGCGGGCCGTTCACGACATCTCCTCGATCTCTTCGGGGGAGTAGTGGGTCGGGCCGGCCGGGGCGCCCTGCTCGGCGGGGTCGTCCACCAGCTCGGCGTCCTGGACGTCCTCGGCGGGCGGCATCGGCGCGGGCGGGCGGCGCAGCTCGGCCGCCTTGGCGGAGGCGCGCAGCATCTCCCGCCGGTACTCCGCGGAGGTGGGCACCCACGGCTCCAGCCGCTTGGCCGCGGTCTTCCACCACATCGACCGGCCGCGCAGCTCGGGGTGCTCGGGACCGGCGTCCAGGCGCTGCCACGGGGAGTACTCGCCGTCGGAGCCGTCGCTGGACGCCTTGGCGGCCATGACGTCGTTGCGGTCCAGCAGGACGACGCGCGACCACGCCCCGGTGGTCAGGCGGGCGTAGGCGTAGACGCCGACCATCTCGCCGCGCTCGCGGTTGCCGCGCTCGCCGAAGAAGTCGGCGCCGGTCTGGCCCCGCCCGCCGACCTCGTGGTAGGGCCGGTCGTCCTGGCCCTCGACGTACCGGAAGACGTCGTGCGCGCAGACCTCGCGGACGTGGACGGAGGCGACGCCGCCCGAGCGGTACATCCGCTCGATCACGCCCCGGTAGCCCTCGATGCCGAGGATGCGCCAGCGGCCCTTGGCCCTGCGGGGCGTCAGGTAGTAGTCGGGGGTGCCGGGCAGGTGCCCGAGCGCGGCGCACTCCAGCATCGCCGTGATCAGCGAGTCCGGCGAGGCGGTCGCCGCCTCCATCAGCCGGTCGTTGGTGTACAGGGCGGCGGCGGCCGTGCCGAGGAACGCCTCGACGTCCACGTGCGCGGGCGCGACCGCGTCGAAGTGGGCGCGACGCGACCACATGATCTTGACGGGTCCCTCGCCCGCCTTCTCCACGGCCTGGGTGACGGTGCTCATGGGGCGGTCTCTCCTTCGGTCATGGCGTTCGTGGACGCCTCGGCCTCGAACGCGAAGTGGATGACGGCGTCGAGCAGGCAGGAGGAGTGCATGAGGGCTCCCTGCAGGTCGAGGCCGTGCGAGGCGCTGCGGGTGGGATGGCCCGGCGCCGTGGTCTCGATGGCGTTCAGGGCCCTGGCGCACAGCAGGTGCCCGTGCTCGGCCAGAGCGCGCAGGTAGGCGGCGACGGCGGGCGCGTCGTCGGCGGTGATGCCGCCGAGCCGTTCGGAGGTCAGGGCCAGCTGCTCGGCGGCGAGCGCGAGGCGGCCGGCGGTGGTCTCGGTCATGCCGCGTCCTTCTTGATCTTGGAAGGGGTGATCTTGTCGACCTGGTGGACGGTGCGGCAGTCGGCGTAGGCGCCGGGATGGCGGGCGCGGAGCCGGTCCATGTCGCAGCCGGACTGCTCGTACACCGACCGGACGGCGATCTTCGCGCCGCCGCTGACGGCGTACTTGGCGTCGGCCTCGCCCATGGCGGCGCGGACCCGGTTGCTCAGCAGGTCGTAGTGGTCGCGGGCGTCGTCCAGGTCCGCCTTCGCCGCGCGGTAGTCGGCGGCCAGGTCGGCGTCGATCTCGGCCTCGCCGTCACCGCCGAGCGGGTACAGCAGCGACAGGGCCTGCGCGGTCGCCTCGGTGTGGTCGATGTCGGGCACCCGCTCGGCCGCGACGTCGTCGAGGAACTGCGCCGCCCGCTCGCGCATGAGGGCGATGTCGGTCTCGTCCCGCTCGATCCGGTAGACGCGGATCTTCTGCGTCAGCAGGAACAGGCACGCGACCGCGACCCAGTCCAGGCCCATCGTGTCGAGCTGCCAGAGCGCCTGCGCGCGGATGTAGGGCGGGATCTCGTCCGAGCCGTCCGGGCCCCACTCCTCGAAGGTCGCGCTGGTCTTGATCTCCAGCGCGGCGGCCGGGTCTCCGGCGACCTCGATGCGCTCGTCATCGATCGGATCGCCGTATTCGTACAGCACCCGGTCGGGCGTCGATCCCTGGTAGGGCCGCTCGGTGCTGACGACCAGCCCGGCGCGCTCGACGTGGTACTCGGGATGCATCTCGGCGAAGCGGTCGGCGACCCAGGGCTCCAGGTGCCGCCCGAGCGACAGCCGCTCGTTGTCGTAGTCCTCGGGGATCGCGCCCCGCTTCACCCAGAAGAGATTGAAGGGACTCCCGAACGGGCTGATCCCGAGGACGACGCCGATGTCGGAGGCGGTGACGAGCGGGACGCGCGCGGCCAGCCACTCCTCCCGACCGGCGTCATGCGGCAGCACCTCCACGGCGGCGCCGATCTTCCGGCCGGTCACGGCTCCTCCCAGGGGGTGGCGCGGGCGATCGCGAGGGTGAGATTGCGCGTCGGCCCTCGGTGGAAGGCCCAGGTCGCGGCGACGTGCTCCAGCCAGTCGGCGACCGTGCCGAGCAGCGGCGTCGCCTCACCGGAGCGGCGGCGGCAGTAGGCGGCGGCGCGGCGCAGCTCGTCCTCGGGCTTGCAGGCGTGCTCGTTGTCGAGCGCGACGAACTCCTCCACCGACAGGTCCTCGGCATGGTGCGCGCACCGCTTGCAGGTCCAGGCGATGACGCTCACGGCGCCCACCGCCAGCCGTCCCCGCGCGGGTCGTCCCGGCGGGGCGGCGCGGGGACGTCCAGCAGCAGCCGCGCCGCCTCGCCCCGCTCGATGTGCGCGGCGTCGGACAGGACGTCCACCGCCTCGACCGGGCTGATCAGCCCGCCCCAGTAGCAGTCGCCTACCATCGCGGCCATTTCCTGCGTGCTCACGGCGTCACCCCGGCGCTGGCCATGGTGAGCGAGCACATCTCCAGAACAGCGCCAACGTGCGCCCCCACCTCGGCCGGGTCGTCCGGCAGAGCGTCCAGCAGGGCGAGGTAGGTGTCCTGGTCCATGGCGACGCGGGCGGCCATGAGGCGCCCGGCCCACACCACCTCCGGACGTTCGACCGCATCGGCGAACACGGCGGACGCGTCCGGCTCGCCGTCGTCGGCCAGGCCCTGGAACTTGATCGCGACCGCCCGGCCGCCGGGCTTGATGCCGAGCCGATCGGCCATCGTGTCGATCCAGCCGCGCATGGCCAGCTCGACGCCCTCGGGCCCGCACTCGTCGCCGATCCGCTGGACGGCCTTCACGGCGGTGTCCTCGGCGTCGCCCATGTAGGCGACCATCGCGGCCGACGCCAGCCACTGGGCGTGGTCGGCGATCTCCTGTGTCATCTCGATCTCGTTCATCAGGGCTCACTTCTCCAGGCGACGAGGGGGCGGCGGACGATGTGGATCTGGCCGCACCGGCACCGGTAGGGCATGAGCCCGACCCGCTTGTGGCGCGGCATCTTGGTGATCACCGCGGCGGCGACCGCGCGGGACGGGAAGACGTCCTTGTCGGGGCGGGGGCAGGCGCTCATTCGGGGTCCTTGAAGAACAGGCCGAGCATCCGATCGGAACTGGCGATCCTGGGCGCGTCCTCGCCGCCCAGCAGGAACTTCGTCAGCGGCCAGACGGGGATATCCAGTGCGAGTGCGGTCGAGACCTCGGCACGCGCGCCGCGCGAGGAACGCCAGCCCGGCAGAACCACGACGCCGTCGGCGTGGCAGCACAGCCGGTCCATGCCCTCGGCGAATGCGAGCCGGACAGCGTCGCCCTCGCGAGCGTCGCCGCCGTCCTCCTCGGTGGGCGCGTACACCACGTGGCCCTGGCCGCGCAGCGCGGCGGCGGCGCGGGCGAACGCGGTGCGGCCCATGTCGGGCTCGGACCGCATCGGCCCGGACAGGTAGATCCTCATGACCGTGCCTCCGCCAGCGGGAAGCCGTGCACGCTCCGGCCGTCGGGCAGGACGATCTCCCACGGGCCGGGGATGAAGCCGTAGGCGGCCCAGTCGCAGCCGCGCTCGGCCTGGCCCTTGCCGCCGTCGGTCGCCGGGCCCTTGAGCGCACCGAGCGTCCGGCCGATGCACTCCTGGCCGATCACGTCGGAGGCGATCGTGTCGCTGCCGTCGCGGTTCTTGCGGGGGTGCGCGGCGAGCGCCTCGCGGAAGTCCCGGCCGGAGGCGACGTCCCCGCAGCGCGGGCAGGTGAACTTCCAGTCCATCGGGTCGTCGCCGAACCGGGCCCGCGCCTCGGCGAGCAACTCGGCCTGCGTCAGCTTGCGGTGGGTCATGATGTCTCGACCTCCTCCAATGCCGCCTCCACGGCGGCCACGATGTGCGGGGCGCGCTCCAGCCAGCCGTCCAGGGCGCCGGCGACGGTCTCGATCGAGCCGCCCCCGAGCAGGTGCGCGACCCAGGAGGCGCGGGCCCGCCGGTAGGCGCGCGGGGACTGGTCGGCGCCGGACGCCGGGTCGACGTGCCGGACGGGGACGCCGCGCGCCAGGGCGAGTGCGGCGCGGGCGTCGGCCATGGAGGTGAGGTGGTCGGCGCGGGCGACCCGGTCGGCCGGGGGCGGGACGCGGCCCGCCATGCCCAGCAGCCGGACGGCGGCGCGGTCGGTGAGGTTCACAGGACCGCCTCCTCGGACCGGGTGGCGACGGACTGTGCGGCGACGTGCAGCAGCACCTTCAGGTGCTGCTCGACCTCGGAGTCGGGGACGGCGCCGATCAGCGCGGCGCACATCACCCGGTCGCGGGCCGCGTGCGCGGCCACCAGCCGCATCGCCCACAGCAGGGGCGGCGGCACCTGCTCGGGGTCGAGCACCCGGCCGCCGTCCATCACGACCGGCCGGAAGGTGCCGTTCTTGCGGGTCGAGCGCGGCAGGCCATCGAGCATCGCCTCGCACCACACGGCGGCGACGCTCTCGACGGCGAGCCGCCCGCCCCGCTCGATCGTGTCGGCGGTGATCCGGTGGCCGCGCCCGCAGTCGCCGTACACGGCGCAGGTCAGGGCGCGCCCGGCCAGGACGGCGGCCAGGCGGCGCGCCCCCCAGCGGGCCAGGCGGCGGGAGAGGAGCCTCATCGCAGGCCCTCCCACGGCTTGTCCACCCAGGAGTGCCCGATGAACTCGCGCAGGGCGCCCTCGCTGATCAGGGCGTCCCCGGCGACGACCGCCAGGGCGGGCAGCTCCCGCCCGGCGACCATCGTGCGGACCACCAGCGGGTCCACGGCGAGGATCGCGGCGACCTCGGACATGGCCAGGATGCGGGCGCTCACGACCGGCCCCCGATCGCCAGGGCGACCAGCCCGGCCAGACACGCGGCGGGCGCGGCGACGGCGACGAAGCGGCCGACCGGCGGCAGCGTGCGCCAGGTGAAGACGACCGACCTCATGCCGCCCTCCACTGGCGCTTGCGCTCGCGGGCGGCCGGGGCCGGCTTCGGGATCGGCTTGGGCGCGGGGCGGGGCCCGCCCTTCCCGGCGGGGACGAGCACGGCGGGCCGGTACCACGCCGTGCACGGGTAGCCGCCGATCACGGCCTCGACGCAGACGGCGGCGTCGCTCGACCGGGACCCGGTGAGGCAGTGCGCGTCGGGGCCGCCGGTCAGCCCCCCGTGGACGTTGCCGGGCACGTCGCACACGACCTTGCCGGTCCATCCGTTCACGTGACGGACGTGCATTCCGTGCGGCCAGCGCTGCGCGAGGTCCTCGATGCGGCGGCGCAGGGAGACCGGGACGCGGTCCCGGTCGGCCATGGTGATGATCACAGCGGGTCCTTCCACTCAAGTTCGGTCAGAGTCAGGGCCGTGCACGCGAGCTGCCGGATGCCGACCTCCAGCGCGGCGGCGCGGGTGGCGTGGTCGGGGATGCCGATCGCCTCGGCGGCCTTCACGGCGGTGTCGCGCCCGCCCTTGAAGTGGCGCATCAGCTCCAGGGCGATCCGGCCGAGGTTGACGTCGTCCACCTCGGGGGCGGCGGTGCGCAGCAGGTCGGCGAGCATGACCCCGCCCTGCCGCGTGATGTGGTCGGAGGGGAGGGCGGCGTCGAGCTTGGCCAGCGCCCGCAGCTCGGCATCGGTGAGCGCGCTCACTGCCCGCACCCCATGTCGCAGTCGGGCTCGCACGGCAGGCCCTTGGCCATCCGCACCGCCCACGGCTCGTCCGGCCAGGTCTCGCCGAACCCGTCGGCGAACGCCTTGACTATTGGCGCGCCGTACTGGGCGAAGTCCGCGGCGGCCATCGCGTCCACCACGTCGTCCCGCCCGAGCAGCCAGGCGTACTCGCCGAGCTTGTCCACCGAACGGGACGCCGAGATGCCCCGGTGGCCCTCAATCTTGGTCAGGGCGAAGGCGTAGTAGTCGCGGGCGCGGTCCTCGATGTCGTCCGGGCGGACGCGGATCTCGTCCCACTTCTCGGGGGTGACGTCCGACTTGAGGAACGGGCGGGCGTGCTCGAAGTTGAGCGCGGCGATCAGCACCCCCCTGCGGAAGCCGAGCACGTCCTCGCCGACGCTGAGCGTTGTGAGGCGGGCGACGATCTCATCTTGTGTGCGCATGGTCAGCCTCCAGCGGGCGACGGGATCGGAGAGGGGGACATCTGCCGGACCATGGCCTCGATCCGGGCGCGGGACTTGGCTCCCAGCTCGCGCAGGACCTCGCGGCCCCGGCCGCCCCGGCGGCGGCGCCACCATTCCCAGGTGAACCACACGGCCAGCAGGCCGCAGATGATCGACGCCCGGTCGCCGTCCAGGACGCCGGCCACGAAGCCGATCCAGTTGGACGCGGCGCCGTACCCGAAGGCGCGACGCAACGCCTCGGCCGATCCGCGCAGGACGGCGACGGTGACGAAGTAGTAGACGGGCAGCCCGACCGCGAAGGCGATCCACCCGACCGCGTGGGCGGCGCTCATAGCGCGTCCCCCGCCAGCGACTGCCGGTAGGCGGCGACGACCGCGCGGTCCATGGCCGCGCCGTCCTCCAGGTGCACCAGTGCCAGGCGGCACCCGAAGTCCGGCAGGTACAGCGGGCACGTCTCATCGGTGAGCGCGGCGTGGGTCTCGGAGGCGGTCAGGACCGGTTCGGTGAAGGCGTCCCCGCCCTCGGCCACGGGGCCAGCCGAGGGTGGGGCGCCGTCCGCGCCCTCCGCCTGGGAGCGAGCGGAGGGTGCGGCCTGCCCGCCGGACTCCGGCCCCCCGGAGGGGCTGGCCGGCTGCGGGTCGGACAGGGGATCGGCGGGTGCCCCGGACGGTGCAAGGGGTGACGTGTCCGGGGCACCCGGGGCGGACCGGCGGCCGGGGGCGCCCCCCAGCGGCCCGGCGGCGGGTCCGCCTCCTGCGCCCGCGCGGTGACTCGCGGGCGGCTCGGTGGACCGGGTGTCCCCGGCCGACCCCCCTCGCAAGAGGCCGGCCGGGGCACCCGCACCCGCCGCTCCCGGCGCGTCTGCGCTCGCGTCCGGGGAGGCGGGGGTCTGGGGGATGGTCTCGCGCACGACGTCGCGCACGTCCCTCGCGGTCGGCTTGCCACCGGTGCGGTGCACGACGGTCGCCCACGCCCGGCGCATCACGCCGGGGGAGGTCAGCAGCGGTGCCAGCTCGCGGGCCTGCCGCTCGGAGGTCGGCGCGGACTCGGCGGGCAGCTCGCGCATGACGGCGGCGGCCTGCACGAGCCGGTTCGCGTGGGTCTTGGAGATCTGCCAGCGATCGCGGCAGTAGTCCTCGAAGGTCGCGTGCGTCTCCCGGTGGAGCCGGCTGTCGCGGATGGTCAGCAGCGCCTCGCCGCACCGGACGAACGCCTTCAGGTCCCGGCGGATGGTGCGCTCGGCGTGGCGGAGCTGGTCGCGCTCGAAGGCGTCGAGGTGCTCGGTCATGACCGCCTCGCCCAGAACTCGCGGGACTCCTCGCAGGTCCGCTCGGTGACACCGCCGTAGATGACGGGGCCGGAGTCCAGGACGGAGTCACCGCACGTCGTGCACGTCCAGCGGCGGACGGACGACAGGCCGTGCGTCGGGTCGTCTTCGAGGGTGTGCCCCTCTCGGACCTTTGCGGCGACGGCGGGCGGCAGCTTGGGGGCGCTCATGATTCGGACCCCTCGGCACGCAGTTCGGCGACCTCGCGCTCCAGGCGGCGCACGAGCGTGATCACATCGGTCAGGACCTCGCACCACTCGCAGCGCGCCAGCCCCTCCTCGATCGCGTGCCGGCCGCTGCAGTGCGGCTGGTGCGGCGGCTCGGAGGCCCCGGTCGGCGGGATGGTGGGCCGGGCGGTGTCCCACGGCCGCCGCTCCGGCGGCACGTCCAGCCGCTCGATCACCGCGGGCTCGTCCTCGGCCGTCTCGATGGGCGGGCCGTCCGGGTCGGACTCGTGGTCGCCGCTCATCATCGGCGCGGAGGCGGCGGGCGGGGCGGGGGTCTCGTCGGCGTCGCCGAGGTGGGCGACCGGGTCGATGTCGAGCCAGCCGACGCGCAGGCCCCAGACGCGGTTGAACCAGGTCCTCATGACCGGCCTCCGAACGGGTTGATCGTGGACAGGCCGTGCACCGTGGTGCGGGTGACGATCGCGACGGACAGCAGGGCGTCCACCATCTGGCCGTGCGAGGCGCGCTCACCCGGTGCGTAGAAGACCTCGTCGATGCCGTCCACGCCGCGCCGCTTGATCGCTCCCCAGACGCGCCCGTGGATGTCGGCGCAGTAGGTCAGCGCGGACTCGACGGCGTCGGGCCGGGTGTGGAAGCGGCGGCCGATGCGGTCGGCCTGGAAGCGCGCCCACTCCTGGGCGCTCGCCTCCGGGCCGGGTTCGACGACGCTGTGGCCCTCGATCTGGAGGGCGTAGCCGCACAGGGTGGAGGCGCGGTCGCCGGTCATCGCCTCGCGGGCGGTCTTGAGCATGAGGTTGGGGTAGTTGCCCGGGTGGACGTCGGCCGTGATCAGCGCGACCGTGCCGAAGTCGAGCCGCTCGCCGTCCCAGTGCAGCGTGACGAAGCGGTGCGGGGAGTCCCAGGTCTCGTGCGCCTCGGTGATGCGGCGTGTCACCCCGGCGAAGATCTCGGACGGCAGGGCGGTGGCCGCGCTCACGAGCGGCTGCCCTTCGCCTCGGCCGCCGCGTCCTGGATCATCCGGATCGCGGTCAGGCAGTCCTCGCGGGAGATCGAGTCGTCACCCTTGTTGTGGGCGATGTGCTCGTAGATCTCCTCCGTGCCGCACGTGTAGGGGAGGTTGGTGTTCCAGTCCTCCTCGGCCGCGAAGCCGATGCCGATCGTCATGAACTTCGGGAAGCCGACGACCGCTTGGCGCTCGCTCACCTTCACGCGGTAGAGCCAGTAGTCCTCGTCGATGGCCGGGGTCAACATCGCCGGCCCAACGTGGACGGTCTCGTCCTGCTGCGTCTTCGTTTCCAGGACCAGGTCCATGGGGGTCCTCTCGTTTACGATCAGAAGTGCGGGAGGTCCTCTCCAGCACCTCGGCCCGGTCGGGTAGCAGCGGCCGGGCCTTCTGCTGCTCAGGTCTGGTCGAGCCACCGCTCGACGTCGGCGCGGCGGTAGAGCACGGAGTGGCCGGCCTTGCGCCAGCGCGGGCCGAGGCCGCGGCTCCTCCAGTTGGCGAGCGTCTTGGGCGACTTGCGGATGTAGGCGGCCACCTCGGCGGGGGTGGCGAGCGCGGGCAGGGCGGCGGGGGAGTCGGCGCGGGCGGCCATCGCGATCACCCGTCCAGCGGCAGGTTGCAATTGCGGCAGAACTTGCTGCCGCGCGCCGGGTCGTTGGGGGCGTTGCAGTGCGGGCACCGGACCATGGGCTGCCGCTTGGGCGTGGGGGACATCAGGCCACCTCGCTGTCGCCCGCCGGGGCGTGCTTGCGCTCCAAGATGACGCGCGGGCAGTTCAGTGCGACCGCCAACTTGCGGATCATCGCGGGTGTGGCGTTGCGGGTCCCGAGTTCGATCTCACTGATCAGACTCCGGCTCACTCCGCACATGTCGGCGAGCTGCTGCTTGGAGAGGCCGGCCTGCCGGCGGGCGTACTCGACGGCCGCGGGTTCGTGGTCGAGGGGATCCTTCGGCCGCTTGCGGGTGGGGTGCTGCATGAAGACAACACTAGTGCGATGTATTGCGACGGTCAATATACGTCGCACAACATCGCACAAGTTTTCAGAAAGATGCAGCTAACCCGGATGCCATCCCCTCCGGGGTGCGACGGTGTGCGACGATGTGGGCCATGGATGAGCGACCAGAACAGCGCCCCGAGGGTGCCCTGATCGCGGCAGCCCTCAAGCGCTCCCGCATGTCACAGCGTCAGGCCGCCGCCCTGGCCTCGATCAGCGAGAACCGGCTCCGTGCGATCGTGCACGGCTACCAGAGCGTCGGCGCCGGCGCCTACGCCCCCGTGCGCGGTCCCGCCGATACGGTCGCCCGCATCGCCGACGCGGTCGGTGTAACCCCCGAACAACTGGAGAGCGTCGGCCGCGGCGACGCCGCCCGGGAGTTGCGCCTGCTGGCGGCCGAGCGGGCCGGCGACGAAGCCGCCGAGGAGGAGGACGAGTTCGCGCGCATGGATCGCCTTTACGAGCAGTGGAAGCGAGACCCCGAGCGCGGCCCGGCACTGCGCACGATCCTCGAATCGTGGGGGGAAAGAGATACCGGCTGAATATGGTTGGCGTCAATCATTTGCGGGCGGCCCTAAATTTACAGATCATGGTGTCCTACCCCGGCCAACATGGCGCTCTGACCTGTGTAAACACATCCGGTCATTGAAACTTAACCTCAGGTATTGAGATTCTCGGACAATCGGACGCACAATCTGGGGACCCCGTCCGAATGTCCGAAACGGGCGCGGCACAACTGAACCGGGGACTCGCGGAGGTCTCACACACCACGCGCTCCCAAAAGACTCAACGAGAGCCCCCCCCCGGAAATCTGTTTTGCGAAAGGGGTCTCGCGGTGACGATCAATGTGGATCAGGACATCGTGTACGGAGACGACCCGCTCGCGGTGATGGGGATGCGCCGCACCATGGCCTCGGCCTGTGCGGCCACCCTCACCGTCCTCGGCATCGGATCGCTGCTGAGCTCCCTGGCCGTGGGCGTGATCCACCTGTGGACGCTCGGCCTGGCCGGCCTCATCGCCGCCGGCCTGGCCGGCTGCTACGCCGGATACCTCGGCGCCGCCCGCATGGCGCTGCGGGAGCTGGCGCACACCGCGCACGCCGACGAGACCCGGGCCGAGATCACCACGGCCATGGAGCGGGAGATCCTCGCGCGCCTGGACTCCATCGACGCATGCCTGGAGCGGCACGTCCGCCGCGCCGGCGATCTGGCCGCCGACGTCGAGAACCTGCGCCGCCGCCAGGAGCAGATCGGCCACCGCCAGCAACGGATCGCCCACACCGTCGCCGACATCCTCGACGACGAACTGCGCACGCGCCGCCGCTCCGGCTGACCCGGACCGCGGGCGGAGCCGCCCCTCTTCGGGCCGTCCGGCCCGTCACATCTCCCCGGGCCGCGCCCGGCACGCCAGGAGGACTCGTCGTGTCCGTCTACGACCGATGGCACACCCGCAGGCCCCGCACCGATCCGAAGACCGGCGAGCCGGTCAAGGCGTGCCGCAGGTGCGGCACCGCCGCCGAGCCCTATCCCAGCGCCGAGCACGGCAAGGGCGACCGCTGGCAGGTCCGCTGGCGCGACGAGGCCGGCAAGCAGTGCAAGCTCAACCGGCCGAAGAAGGGCGGCAAGCGCGACGAGTCCGACCCCGACGTCTACGCCGAGGCCCTCGACGCCAAGATCGAGAACGAGCTGAACACCGACGACTACACCGACCCGAAACTCGGCAAGAAAACGCTGGTCGAGTTCGCCAGGGAATGGCGCTCGGGCATCGCGGCCAACGCTTCCAGCCTGGACAACTACGACCGGCGCCTCGCTCACATCTGGGGTGAGGACTCCCGTATCGCGGGCGTGCCGATGTCGAGCCTGGCCAAGCGGCCCAGCTCGATCCAGCAGTGGGTCAAGTCCCTGGAGCGCAAAGGGCTCAGCCCGACCTACATCGGGCAGATCGTCGACATCCTGTCGAGCATCTTCATCGCCGCGATCGACAACGGGGTGGCCACGCGCAACCCGGTCCGGGCCAAGTCGATCCGGCTTCCCACCCCGCCCAGGCGGACCATCGTCCCCTGGACGGCGCCCATGGTGACCGCCGCGCGCGAGCAGCTCGCCGAGCGCGGCATCGGGGGCATGGCGGACCTCGGCGTCGGCGCCGGGCTGAGGCAGGGGGAGATCTTCGGGATCGCCAAGGAGGACATCCAGTTCCTCGGCCGCGACCGCAAGATCCGCGTCCGGCGCCAGGTGAAGTGGATGAAGGAGGGGGACGGCCGGCCCTCCGGCCTGGTGTTCGCCCCGCCCAAGGGCAACAAGGAGCGCGAGGCGCCGCTGTCGGACTCCCTGTCGCAGCGGCTGTCCCAGCAGATCGAGGCCAGCCCTCCGGTGAAGGTGACCCTGCCGTGGGAGGCCACCGACAACCGCAGGACCCTCACCGTCGAGCTGCTGTTCGTGCGCAGGTCCGGCCTGCCCTACCACCGGCAGGGCTTCGGGTACATCTGGCACGAGGCGCGCGACGCCGCCGGGGCCGAGGCCACCCCCGAGAACGGGATGCACGTCCTGCGGCACACCTACGCCTCGGTGCAGCTCGCCGCTCTGGTGGACGTTCTGAAACTGGCACTGTGGCTCGGGCATGAGGACCCCGGCTTCACCCTGCGCAAGTACGGGCACTTCATCCCCGACGTCGCCGACCGGGGGCGCCGCGCGGTGGACGACTTCATGAAGGCCGCGGAGGCGGCCGGTGCCCCGAGTGCCCTGAATGTGCCCTCCGGCGCTGAAGCATGATCGCCGAGAGGGGCGCCCGGCGCCCGGCTCACAGCCAGCCGCTCTTGCGGAGCCTGCGGAACAGCAGCACGCAGGCGACGGCCATCACCGCCAGGACCAGCGGATATCCGAGGATCGAGTGCAGTTCGGGCATGTGCTCGAAGTTCATGCCGTAGATCCCGGCGATCGCGGTCGGCACCGCGATGATCGCGGCCCACGCGGAGATCTTGCGCATGTCCTCGTTCTGCTGCTTGCCGAGCAGCGCCAGATGCGCGGTCAGCACGCTGTTGAGCAGCTCGTTGTGCGCGTCGACCTGCTCGTCCACGCGCAGCAGGTGGTCCAGGACGTCGCGGAAGTACTCGCGGGTCGAGCCGCACTCGGCGACCCGGCCCTTGGCGATCTCCTGCAGCACCGGGACGAGCGGGTCCTCGGCGCCGCGGAACTCCAGCACCTCCCGCTTGAGGGAGTAGATGTCGGCGGTGACGTCCCGCGCGCCCGGATCGAACACGGCCTTCTCCAGCCCGATGATGTCGACCTCCACCTCGTGGGCGACGAGCCCGTACCGGTCGACGACCTCGTCGCACACCGCGTACAGGACGGCGGTCGCGCCGTGCTTGATCAGCTCCGGCGACTCCTCCAGCCGCCTGCGGACGGGACCGAGCGGGTTGCCGGCACCGTGCCGGACGGTGATGACGAAGTCCCGGCCGAGGAAGATCATGATCTCGCCGACCTCGATGTCGGACGTCCTGTCGATGTAGGAGAGCGTCTTCAGCACCACGAACAGGGTGTCGTCGTAGCGCTCCATCTTGGGCCGCTGGTGCGCGGACACGGCGTCCTCGGCGGCGAGGGGATGCAGGTTCAGCTCGTCCTTGACCAGCTCGAACTCCGCCTCGTCGGGTTCGAACAGGCCGATCCACAGGAAGCAGTCGCCGTCCTGGCGGGCGAGGTCGAACGCGTCGCTGATGTCACCGTCGATGTCGCGGCGCGTCCCGCCCGCGTAGATGGCCTTGTCCACGATCACAGCACGTATCCTCCCGCAACCGTGCCGTCCGCCGCCCTTATGCCGAGCATCTCCTAGAGTGGCCGCCGTGACGACCCTTCTCCTGGTAAGGCATGGACTGACCGCGATGACCGGCCCGGTGCTGGCCGGCTGGACGCCCGGGGTGCGCCTCGACGACCGCGGCCGCGCCCAGGTCGCCGCCCTCGCCGCCCGGCTGGCGCCGCTGCCGCTCGCCGCCGTCGTGTCCAGCCCCCTCGAACGCTGCGCCGAGACCGCCGAGGCGCTCGCCGCCGGGCACGCCCCGCCCATCGAGAAGATCGAGACGGACGAGCGGTTCGGCGAGGTCCGCTACGGCGACTGGACGGGCCGCCCCCTCAAGGAACTCGCCGAGGAGCCGCTGTGGCGGGTCGTCCAGGCGCATCCGAGCGCCGCCCGGTTCCCCGGCGAGGACGGTGAGGCCCTCGCCGCCGCGCAGCACCGCGCCGTCACCGCCGTCCGCGACTGGAACGAACGCGTCGCCGCCGACCACGGCCCCGACGCCCTGTACGCGGTGTGCAGCCACGGCGACATCATCAAGTCCATCGTCGCCGACGCGCTCGGCCTCCACCTGGACCAGTTCCAGCGGATCCAGGCCGACCCGGCGTCCCTCACCGTGATCCGCTACACCGAAACACGCCCGTTCGTCGTCCGGCTCAACGACACCGGAGGCGACGTCGCCGCCCTGGTTCCCCGGCCGCCGCGGGAAGGTTCCGGGAAAGAGGGATTCGCGTCGGGGGACGCGCCCGTGGGCGGCGGCGCGTAGGGTCGGAGTCATGCCCGTCATCTCCTACGACCTGCCGGAGCGTTTCGTTGCCGGCGCCGTCGGGCGGCCCGGCGACCGCGCCTTCTACCTGCAGGCCCGCTCCGGTCGCCGCGTCACCAGCGTCGGCCTGGAGAAGTTCCAGGTGACGCTGCTGGCCGAGCGCCTGGAGGAACTGCTGGACGAGGTGCTGCGGCGCAGCGGCGGGGAGGCCCCGGTACCCGCCGTCACCCCCTCCGAACTGCAGGACGACGCCCCCCTGGACCAGCCGGTGGAGGAGGAGTTCAAGGTCGGCACGATGGCGCTCGCGTGGGACCCCGACGACGAGCAGGTCGTCATCGAGGCGCAGGAGGTCACCGAGTCCGACGAGGAGCCCGAGGTCGGCGAGGACGATCCCGCCATCGCGGTGCTGCGCGTCCGGATCAGTGCCGCGCAGGCCCGCGCGTTCGCCGAGCGCGCCCTGAAGGTCGTCGCCGCCGGGCGCCCGCCGTGCCCGCTGTGCGGCCTGCCGCTCGACACCGACGGCCATGTCTGCCCCCGCCAGAACGGATACCTCGGCTGACATGATCCCCGAACCCTTCCCGTCCGGCCGCGCGGGTGCCGCCGCGCCACCCGCCCCGGCGCGGACGAAAAAGATCCGCCGTGCTGGATCACGGGCGGCGACGCCGGGAGAATGAACGCATGACGCAGTCCTCCCGGGACCGGGCACCCGCCGGCGGCACCGGCCGGGCCACGCCCGGCCGCCCGGTGTCCCCTCGCGACGTCGCCGCCGCCGAGCGGCTGCTGTCCGCCGGGCGCCTCGGCGTGGAGGGCCGCCTCGTCCAGGCGTCCAACGCCACCCTGTACTGCTCGATCGAACACGACGGCGGGGCCGCCAACTGCGTCTACAAGCCCGTCGCCGGCGAACGTCCCCTGTGGGACTTCCCCGACGGCACCCTCGCCGAGCGTGAGGTCGCCGCCTACGAGGTCTCCAAGACGATGGGCTGGGGCACCGTCCCGCCCACCGTGCACCGCGACGGCCCCTACGGCCCCGGCATGGTCCAGCTGTGGGTCGAACCCGACCCCGACATCGACCTCGTCGCCCTGTCCCGCTCCGACGACGAGGCCGTCCGCCGGATGGCCGTCTTCGACGCCGTCATCAACAACGCCGACCGCAAGATCGGCCACCTGCTGCCGCCCGGCGACGGCCATGTCTACGGCTGCGACCACGGCGTCTGCTTCTCCGCCGAGTACAAGCTCCGCACCGTCCTGTGGCAGTGGCGCGGCAAACCCCTCACCCCCGAGGCCCTGGAGGCACTCGACCGGGTGGCCGCCGGCCTGCGCGGCGGCGCCCTCGGCACCCGCCTCGCCGAACTCCTCACCCCCGACGAGGTCGAGGCCACCCGCCGCCGCGTGGAACTGATGCTCAAACACCGCATCCACCCCTACCCCCCGGAGGACTGGCCGGCCATCCCCTGGCCGCCGCTCTAGCCCGCCCCCAGCCGCCGGGCGAACGAGGCGGAGTGCTGCAATTGGGGCATGTGCACGGCGATCATCAGTGTTGAGCCCTCCTCCCCGGTGCCCGTGGTCGTGGTGGGGGTGCGGGACGAGTTCGTGGCGCGGGAGTGGACGGGGCCGGGGCGGCACTGGCCGGAGCGGCCCACTCTCGTCGGAGGGCGCGACCTGCGGGCGGGCGGAACGTGGCTGGCGGTGGAACCGGACGCGCCGCGGGTCGCGGTGGTGCTGAACGGACGCGGCCGGATGGCGCCGGAGGCGGCGCGGGCGTCGCGCGGGGAACTGCCGCTGCGGGTGGCGGCCGACGGCAAGCTCGGCGCGCTGGATCTCGCGGTCTTCGACCCGTTCCACCTCGTCGGCGCGGAACCCGACCGGGTGCGGCTGTGGAGCTGGGACGGGGAGACGCTCACCGAACGCGAGCTGCGGGCGGGCCTGCACATGATCGTCAACAGCGGGCTCGAAGGCGAGGGGCAGCAGGAGGGGGAGACCGAGGACGCCTACATGGCGGCGCGGCTGGCGTACTTCCGGCCGCGGTTCGCCGCCGTGCCGCGGCCCGAGCCCGGCCCGGACGAGCCGGTGGAGCGGGCGTGGGGCGCCTGGCTGCCGCTGCTGAACGGGGACGGGCTGCCCCGCGCCGACCACCGGGCGCTGCTTCCGCTGCTGGACCTCGGCGACGGGCGGGTGTGGGGCACGACCTCGGTGAGCCTCATCGCGCTCGGCAGCGGCGGCGTCCGCTACGACTTCTCCGCCGCGCCGGGCGAGGGCGACGCATGGAGCCGGGTCCGGTAGAACGGCGGTACGCCCTCGGAAAGAACCGGGCGGAAAGAGCCGGGCCCGGACCCGCTCGTCCGCCTCACCGACCGCGCCCGCCGGGCAGCGCGGGACGGTTGCCATGATCTCGGAGTAAAGCCGCAAGCTGGGCATGGATAAGCTTTCGGTATGCGATCGTGGCCCGCCCCCGAAGTCCCCAGCCTGCCCGATGCGGGCCTGCCCGCCGCCGACCGGCCGCTGCGCCTCCACGACAGCGGGACGGGCACGGTGCGTCCCACCGCCCCCGGCGCCACCGCCCGCATGTACGTGTGCGGCATCACCCCCTATGACGCGACCCACCTCGGCCACGCCAACACCTACCTGGCGTTCGACCTCGTCAACCGCGTGTGGCGCGACCTCGGCCACCGCGTCCACTACGTGCAGAACGCCACCGACGTCGACGACCCGCTGCTGGAGCGCGCCCGCGACACCGGCCAGGACTGGCGCGAGCTCGCCGACCGGGAGATCCAGCTGTTCCGCGAGGACATGACCGCGCTGCGGGTCCTGCCGCCCGACCAGTACATCGGCGCCGTCGAGGCGATCCCGCTGGTCGTGGAGATGATCGAGAAGCTGCGCGGCCGCGACGCCGCCTACGAACTGGGCGGCGACGTCTACTTCCCGGTCGCGTCCGACCCGTCCTTCGGGCAGGTCAGCCGGCTGGGCAGGGACGAGATGGCGCCGCTGTTCGCCGAGCGCGGCGGCGACCCCGGCCGGCCCGGCAAACACGACCCCCTGGACCCCCTGCTGTGGCTGGCGCAGCGCCCCGGCGAGCCCGGCTGGGACTCCCCGTTCGGCGCGGGCCGCCCCGGCTGGCACGTGGAGTGCTCGGCGATCTCCATCGAGTACCTCGGCATGGCCTTCGACGTCGAGGGCGGCGGCTCGGACCTGGCGTTCCCGCACCACGAGATGAGCGCCTCGCACGCGCAGGTCGCCACCGGCGAGCGCCCGCACGCCCGCGCCTACGTCCACGCGGGCATGGTCGGCCTGCACGGCGAGAAGATGTCGAAGTCGCGCGGCAACCTCGTGTTCGTGTCGAAGCTGCGGAAGGCCGGCGCCGACCCGATGGCGATCCGGCTGGCGCTGCTGGCCCACCACTACCGCTCCGACTGGGAGTGGACGCAGGACTCGCTGGACGAGGCGGCCGGCCGCCTCGCCCGCTGGCGCGCCGCCGCCGCCCGCCCGTCCGGGCCGCCCGCCGCCCCGCTGGCCGCCGCCGTCCGCGGCCGCCTGGCCGGCGACCTGGACACCCCGGCGGCCCTCGCGGCCATCGACGCCTGGGCCGCCGCGGGCGGCGCCGACGAGCAGGCCCCGGCGCGGGTCAGGGCCCTCACCGACGCCCTCCTCGGCGTCGCCCTCTGACCGGCCGCCGCTACAGCAGGCCCGCCAGCTTGTAGAGGACCAGCGACCCGGCGACCGCGACGTTCAGGCTGGCGCCGCCGCCGACCATGGGAATCTCGACGGCGAGGTCGAGCAGGTCGAGCGCCTCCGCCGGGATGCCGGTCTGCTCATGGCCCAGCACGGCGACCGTCCGCACGCGTGCCGCGGGCAGGTCGGCGAGCCGTACAGCCTCGTCCGCCAGTTCCACGCCGACGACCCGGGTCCCGCCGTCCCGCTGGCGCGCCAGCCAGCCGAGCGGGTCGTTCACCCAGTGGACGCAGGCGGGACGGCGCAGCGTGTTACCGCGTTCCAGGGCCTGCGGCACCCACGAGAACCGGGGGACCGCCATGCAGGCGCCGACGGCGTCGCACGTGCGCAGCAGCGTCCCGAGATTGGCGCCGTGCATCGGCCACAAAAGCGCGGCGACGAGATGGTCCCAGCAGGAATGGGCACGCCGGCGGCGCTGGTGGCGCAGTTCACGCGGGGGCCGGACCCTGATCGCCGGACCCGCGGACCGGGCGCTCACCGGCTCGGGGCGCCACCGCCCTCCAGAGGAGCAGACATCATGATCGGCGCACTTTGCGGCGTGCGCGGGCCATCACCGGAGACGAAACGCGATCAAGTCTAGCCGTCAGGTCTGCCCGCGGCCCGGGTCGCGGCGGCGCAGATAGCGTTCGAACTCGCGGGCGATGGCGTCGCCGCTCGCCTCGGGCAGCTCCGTCGCGTCCTTCTGCTCCTCCAGCGTCCGGACGTACTCGGCGACCTCGGAGTCCTCCTCGGCGAGCTCGTTGACGCCGTGCTCCCAGGCCCGCGCCTCCTCGGGCAGCTCTCCCAGCGGGACGGTGACGTCCAGCAGGTCCTCGACGCGGCGCAGCAGCGCGAGCGTCGCCTTCGGGGACGGCGGCTGGGCGACGTAATGGGGGACCGCCGCCCACAGCGACACCGTGTCGAGGTCGGCCTTGGCGCACGCGTCCTGCAGCACCCCGAGGATGCCGGTCGGCCCCTCGTACCGCGCCGGCTCCAGGTGCAGGGTGCTGACCAGCCCGGCCTCCGACGCGGCCCCGGTCACCGGCACCGGGCGGGTGTGCGGCGCGTCGGCCAGCAGCGCGCCCAGCAGCACCACGTTGCGGATGTTCAGCTCCAGCATCAGCCCGACCAGCTCCCGGCAGAACGACCGCCACCGCATGTTCGGCTCGATCCCGTGCAGCAGGACGACGTCCTTGCCGGACGGCAGCCGCGCCCACGACACGCGCGTCGTCGGCCAGGTGATGCCGCGGGTCTCCCCGTCGGTCATCTCCACGATCGGGCGGGTGACCTGGAAGTCGTAGTAGTCGTCCGGATCGAGCTCGGCGATCGGCACCGCGTCCCAGGCCGACTCCAGATGTGCGATCACCCCGCTGGCGGCCTCACCGGCGTCGTTCCACCCCTCAAAGGCGGCCACGAGCACCGGATCGACGAGTTCCGGCACGCTTTCGAGCTCGATCACGCGCTGCCTCCTTCCGACGCTCAGGTACAGCGTCACCGACGGGGGCCGTCATTCCCGGGTCGAGGGCCCCGCTCATGATCGGTGGCTGTCAGCCTACGTCCTGACAGTGACCTACCCCACCCCTCCGCGGGCCAGACCCCCGCGCTGTACGCCCGCGGCGGAACGCCGAACGGGGTTCGTCGTTCGGGCGGGGACCGGGGGACGGTGGGTCACGACCAGGTCACTTCCCGTCGGTGGTGTGCACGATCAGCACGTCGCAGGGGGACCGGTGCGACAGGTTGGCCGGGACGGACCCGAGGAGGCGCCCGGCGAGGCTGTTGAGCCCCCGGTTGCCGATCACGACCAGATCCGCGCCGCGCTCCTTGGCCAGCCCGGCGATGACGTCGACGGCGTCGCCCTCCGCCGCGACCTGGTCGATGTCGGTGGCGCCGGCCGCCACCGCCCGCTCCCGCGCCGCCCGCAGCGCGTCGTCGGCGGGCGTCGACCCCTGCACCTTGTAGGCCAGGTCCCCGAGCCGGTCCGCGGCGCTGGCGCGTTCGCGCGCGGGCATGGGGCTGTAGGCGGAGGCCAGCAGCAGGGTGGCGCCGGTCGCGGCGGCCAGCTGCGCGGCACGGTCCACCGCGCGGAACGAGGAGTCCGAGCCGTCGGTGCCGACGAGGATGATGCGGTACGCGCTCATGCCGTTCCTTACCCGTTGGTAGTCTCTGGGGGCACGGTATCGGTCCGGTGACCCATCCGTCACCGTCTCTTTGCACACCCCGTCCAAGAGGACCGCCGCCGGCCGTGTCCCGCCATCCCGGCAGCCGTGAGCGGCTCGCGATCTCACGGTTATGGTGGGGTTACATGAGCACCCCCACCCCCACCCCCAGCCCCATCCCCACCGTGGGCACCGTGCCCCGTGGCGGCCCGCAGGCCGTGCTCTTCGACATGGACGGCCTGCTCATCGACTCCGAGCGCATCTGGCTGGAGGTCGAGTCGGAGGTCATGGCGTGGCTCGGCGGCGAGTGGAGCGCCGCCCACCAGGAACGGCTCGTCGGCGGGTCCCTCGATGTCGCCGTCGCCTACATGCTGGAGTTGACCGGCGCCGCCGCCGACCCCGCCGAGGTCGGGCGGCGGATGCTGGACGGCATGGCCGGGCGGCTCACCGCCTGCGTCCCGATGATGCCGGGCGCCAAGGAACTGCTCGCCGAGATCCGCGCCGCCGGAGTTCCGGCGGCGCTGGTGTCCTCCAGCCACCGGCGGCTGATCGAGCCGGTGCTGGACGCCGTCGGCCGCGAGCACTTCGCGCTGAGCGTCGCCGGCGACGAGGTGACGCGGACCAAGCCCGACCCCGAGCCGTACCTGACCGCCGCCGCGCGCCTCGGCGCCGTCCCGGGCCGCTGCGTGGTTCTGGAGGACTCCCCGAACGGCGTCGCGGCGGCGGAGGCGGCGGGCTGCGCCACCGTGGCCGTCCCCGGAGTCCTGCCGGTCCCGCCGGCGCCGGGCCGCACCGTCGTCGGCTCACTGCGCGAGGTGACCCTGGACCTGCTCCGCTCCCTGACCGGTTGACCGGGACGCCCGGGGCGGGACCCGGGCGATACCCCCGAGGTGGTCGCCGGGGGAGAGGTCACGCGCAAGGAGGAGGGGCACCGGCGCACAAACCGTCCGCCGGGAGGAGCGGTACCGGCGGCCCGCGTGTGACGATGGGGGGAGCACCACCGCATGAAATGGGGGCCGGCATGAGCGACGCAGTCATTTTCGCGATCAGCCTCGGGGTGACCCTGGTCGGGCTGGTGATCAGCTGGGGCGCCTACCGCCGCCGCGGCGCGGGCACCGGCCTGCGCGGCGCCGCCCTGTCCCTGGTGCCGCTCGCGGCGGCGCTGACGGGGGTGACCGAGTTCTTCGTCGACCTGGCGTTCAGCCCGGTGAAGTGGGCCGGGGTGGCGGTGGCGGGGCTCGCCGTGCTGCTCTACCTGGCCTCCGGTGCGATGCTGAGCCGCCGGCCCGCCGGCACGGGCGGGGGCAAGGCGGCCGGGGACGGCGGACGCGGCGCGGCCCGGCGCGGAGCGAAGCCGAAGGGCGCCGTGGAGGGACCCGCACAGGGCGCCGACCCGGAGATGGCGGAGATCGAGCGGATCCTGCGCGACCGCGGCATCTCCTGATCCGAGCCCGGCCTGCCCCGCGCGGGGACCACGCGCGGGGCAGACGGCGGGCCGGGGACGTTCCCCTGCGATCCGGGCGCGTCCCGGCCCGTCGTTTCTGTGGTCTAGGGGCTGACCTGCGGAGGATCGGTCTCAGAAAGGCCTCAGTACGGTAAAGCTTGCGGCGTCGGCCCCCTATGAGTTGCCTGCCTGGGTAGTGGCAAACGTACTATTCGGGCGATTTATCCGAAGCGCTGCGCGGGTGCGTGTGCCCCAGATGACGACGAGATCACAAGTCAGATACGGGTACTGGCGAAGCGGGCTTCATGCATGGACAGTCGTGCCCGAAGGGCTACGTTTCCCTTCAGCAAACGCGGCGTAACGGGCGCGGGGGCAGCGGATGATCTCCGCGGCCGCCGGTCACGCGCCGGCGGCATGGGCCGAACCAGTGGCCGGACGGTAGGAGGTATGGAGCGTGGCCGCACCCATAGAGGTGACAGGGTCCGACACAGAGGCGCAGCCGGAAGCGGTCCTCGCCGGTGTCGACGGCAAGAAGATCCAGGGACGCTCCCTCGGTCAGATCGCCTGGATGAGGTTGAAGCGCGACAAGGTCGCCCTGACCGGTGCCCTCGTGGTCATCGTGCTCATCCTCATCGCGATCTTCGGTCCGTTCTTCACGCAGAACCCGCTGACCTACCACCAGAACCTGATCGACCCCACCTACAACCGGCCGAAGACCGGGTTCTGGCACTCGGGCATCAGCGGTGACCACTGGCTCGGCGTCGAGCCCGGCACCGGCCGCGACATGCTGGCCCGCATCGTCCACGGCGCCCGGATCTCCCTGCTGGTGTCGTTCCTGGCGACGCTGGTGTCGGTGGTCATCGGGACGGTCATGGGCATCATCGCCGGCTACTTCGGCGGCTGGGTCGACTACACGATCAGCCGCGCGATGGACGCCTTCCTGGCCTTCCCGCTGCTGCTGTTCGCGATCGCGCTGGTCGGCGTCGTCTCCGACGGCGCGTTCGGGTTCAGCGGGAACGGGCTGCGGATCGGGGTCCTGGTCATGGTCATCGGGTTCTTCAACTGGCCCTACATCGGGCGCATCATCCGCGGCCAGACGCTGTCGCTGCGCGAACGGGAGTTCGTCGACGCGGCGCGCAGCATGGGCGCCCGCAACTCGTACGTGCTGTTCAAAGAGGTCCTGCCGAACCTGGTCGCGCCGATCCTGGTCTACTCGACCCTGCTGATCCCGACCAACATCCTGTTCGAGGCGGCGCTGTCGTTCCTCGGCGTCGGAGTCATCCCGCCGACGCCCTCGTGGGGCGGCATGCTCACACTCGCCGTGCCGATCTACTCCTCGGACCCGATGTACATGATCATCCCCGGTATGGCGATCTTCATCACCGTCCTCGCCTTCAACCTGTTCGGTGACGGGCTGCGGGACGCTCTCGATCCTCGGGCCAAGTGACTCGGGTTCATCCGACCCGTCTATATGAAGGGGTGCGCCTGCACATGAACAAGATGAGACCAATCGTGGTCTTCGCGGCCGGGGTGGTCGCGGCCTCGGGGCTCGCCGCCTGCGGCGGCGGTGACTCGGGAAGCTCGGGGAGCGGGCCCGGCTACAACGCCGGCGTCAACGCCGTCGTCAACAAGTCGGACAAGAAGGGCGGCACGCTCAAGTTCGCCCACTCCGACGACTGGGACTCGCCGGACCCGGGCAACACCTACTACGCGTTCTCGCAGAACTTCTCGCGTCTGTACGGCCGCGGCCTGACGACGTTCAAGCCCGGCGCCGGCAAGGAGAGCCTCGAGGTCGTCCCCGACCTCGCGGCCGACCTCGGCACGTCGAGCGACGGCGGCAAGACCTGGACGTACAAGCTCCGTACCGGCGTCAAGTACGACGACGGCGGCACGGTCACGTCCAAGGACGTGAAGTACGCGGTCGAGCGCAGCAACTTCACCAAGGAGATGCAGCTCGGGCCGAAGTACTTCAAGCAGTACCTCGTCGACAACAAGCCCGCCTACAAGGGCCCCTACGAGGACAAGAACGACGAGGGCCTGAAGTCCATCGAGACCCCGGACGACCAGACGATCGTGTTCCACCTGAAGGAGCCGTTCGCCGAGTTCGACTACCTGGTCGCGATGTCGCAGACCATCCCCGTGCCGAAGGCCAAGGACACCGGCACGAAGTACGAGTCCGCGATCGTCTCCAGCGGCCCGTACAAGGTCGACAACTACACCCGCGGCAAGTCCATGTCGCTGTCGCGGAACCCGAACTGGAACCAGAGCACCGACCCGATCCGCAAGGCGCTGCCCGACAAGATCGAGGTCCAGCTCAAGCAGAACGCCGACGACATCGACCAGCGCCTGCTCGCCGGCACGCTGGACATGGACGCCGCCGGTGTGGGCGTGCAGTCGGGCACCCAGCCGAAGGTGCTGGCCGCCGACCAGAAGCCGTACGTGGACAACCCCGTCCAGGGCTTCCTGCGGTTCATGTCGCTGAACGTGAACGTCAAGCCGCTCGACAACGTCCACTGCCGCATCGCCGTGCAGTACGCGACCGACAAGGTCGCCGCGCAGACGGCCTACGGAGGCCCGCTGGCCGGTGGTGACCTCGCCACCACGGTGCTGCCCCCGTCGGTCGACGGCTACACCAAGTTCGACCTGTACCCGCAGAAGCAGGCCTCGGGCGGCGGCCTCGACGAGGCCACGCTCGCCAAGGCCAAGCAGGAACTGCAGGCCTGCGGCCAGCCGAACGGCTTCACCACCAAGATCTCGGCCCGCTCCGACCGGCCGAAGGAAGTCGCCATGGCCCAGGCGATCCAGCAGAGCCTGGCCAAGGTCGGCATCAAGGTCAACATCGTCCAGTTCCCGGCCGGTGACTACTTCAACAAGTACGTCGGCGTGCCGAAGTACGTGCACGACCACGGCATCGGCATGATGATCATGGCGTGGGCGGCGGACTGGCCGACCGGCTACGGCTTCCTCGCGCAGATCGTCCACGGTGACGCCATCAAGCCCTCCGGTGGCAACAACCTGGCCGAGCTGAACGACCCCACGGTCAACAAGGCGCTCAACGACGCCATCGCGAACACCGACAAGGCGGCGCGCACGAAGGCGTACGGCGAGATCGACAAGCTGGTCATGGGGACCGCCGCGGAGGTTCCGCTGGTGTACGCCAAGGCGCTGATGTACCGGCCGAAGCGTGTCACCAACGCCGGGATCACCTACGCCTACGGCGGTATGTACGACTACCTGAACATGGGCGTGGAGTAACAATCCGCTCGTCCGTGCGTCCATCTGAAGGCAGGTGAAGGCGACACCCGCCGGCCGGGACGGGGCCCACAGGTCCCTCCGGCCGGCGGGTGAGGCCGAGGAATGTGTTCGCATACATCATCCGGCGCCTCATCGGCGCCGTCCTCATGTTGCTGCTGGTCAGCCTGGTGACCTTCGGCATCTTCTTCTGGCTGCCGAAGCTGGCTGGGCAGACCACCGACCAGATCGCGGCCTCCTACGTCGGCAAGGCGCCCACCGCCGAGGCGATCCAGGACACCAAGGAACGGCTCGGCCTCGACAAGCCGGTCGTGGTCCAGTACGGCAGCTACCTGAAGGCGATCGTCGTCGGCAAGGACTACAAGGCCGGCCCGGTCACCGACCACTGCCCCGCGCCATGCCTGGGGTACTCGTTCCGCAGCAGCCAGCCGGTGCTGGAGACGCTGCTCGACCGGGCCCCCGCGACGGCGTCGCTGGCCCTCGGCGCCGCGGTCTTCTGGCTCATCGGCGGCATCGTCACCGGTGTCGTGTCGGCGCTGCGCAGAGGCTCGCTGTGGGACAGGGCCGCCATGATCATCGCGTTGAGCGGAGTGTCCCTGCCGATCTACTTCACCGGCCTGGTCTCCCTGGCGCTGTTCTCCTACACCTTGAAGATCTTCCCCGGCGGCGGCAGCTACAAGCCCATCACCGAAGATCCGGTGATGTGGTTCCAGTCGCTGGTGCTGCCCTGGGTGACGCTCGCGTTCCTTTATGCCGCGATGTACGCGCGGCTCACCAGAGCGGGCATGCTGGAGACGATGAACGAGGACTACATCCGCACGGCCCGAGCCAAGGGGCTGTCGGAGACGACCGTCGTCACCAAGCACGCGCTGCGGGCGTCGCTCACGCCGATCCTCACGATCTTCGGTCTCGACCTCGGGTTGCTGCTGGGCGGCGCGGTGCTGACGGAGAGCACCTTCGGCATTCCCGGGCTGGGGCAGCTCGCGATCAGCTCGATCAACAGCGGCGACCTGCCCATGGTGCTCGGCGTCACGCTGATCACGTCGGTCTCGATCGTGGGCATCAACCTGATCGTGGACCTGCTGTACGCCATCGTCGACCCGAGAGTGAGGCTGGGCTGATGACCGGCACCGCGCCCGCCGCGGACACCGCGGGCACCGGCGAGGCTCCCACCTCGTTCCTCGAAGTCCGCGACCTGAAGATCCACTTCCCGACCGACGACGGCCTGGTGAAGTCGGTGGACGGCCTGTCGTTCCAGCTGGAGCGCGGCCGCACTCTCGGCATCGTCGGTGAGTCCGGCTCGGGCAAGAGCGTGACCAGCCTCGGCATCCTGGGCCTGCACAACAAGCGCAACGCCAACGTGTCCGGCGAGATCTGGCTGAACGGCAAGGAACTGGTGAACGCCTCGCAGACCGAGGTGCGCCGGCTCCGCGGCCGCGACATGGCGATGATCTTCCAGGATCCGCTGTCGGCGATGCATCCCTTCTACACGGTCGGCGCCCAGATCATCGAGGCGTACCGGGTCCACAACGACGTGTCGAAGCAGGTGGCGCGCAAGCACGCCATCGACATGCTCGGCCGCGTCGGCATCCCCAAGCCGGACAAGCGGGTCGACGACTACCCGCACCAGTTCTCCGGCGGCATGCGGCAGCGCGCGATGATCGCGATGGCGCTGTCGTGCGACCCCGAGCTGCTGATCGCCGACGAGCCGACGACGGCGCTGGACGTGACCGTCCAGGCGCAGATCCTGGACCTGATCCGCGACCTGCAGCAGGAGTTCAACTCCGCCGTCATCATGATCACCCACGACCTCGGGGTGGTCGCGGAGCTGTCGGACGACATCCTGGTGATGTACGCGGGCCGCTGCGTCGAGTACGCCTCGGTCGGCGACGCCTTCCACCAGCCGCTGCACCCCTACACGTGGGGGCTGCTCGGGTCGATGCCGCGGCTGGACCGCGAGCGCAGCGAGCGGTTGATGCCGATCAAGGGGTCGCCGCCGAGCCTGATCAACGTCCCGTCCGGGTGCGCGTTCCATCCGCGCTGCCCCTACAAGGACCTCAACGGCGAGAAGTGCTGGACCGAGCGGCCCGAGCTGGTCGAGGCCGAGCCCGGCCACAAGGCGGCGTGCCATCTTCCGCAGGACAAGAAGCGGAAGATCTGGACCGACGAGATCCGGCCGAAGCTGTGACGAGCACGGGTGGGAACGAGACTGTGAGCACATCGAAGACCCCGGCCGGCAAGGCCGCCAGCCAGGCGCCCGCGGAGCGGACCCGGCCCGCGGACGGTGAGCCGCTGCTGGAGGTGGAGAACCTCGGCAAGCACTTCCCCGTCACCGCGGGGCTGCTGCGCCGGCAGGTCGCGGCGGTCAAGGCCGTCGACGGCGTGTCGTTCTCGGTCCGCAAGGGCGAGACCCTCGGGCTGGTGGGCGAGTCGGGCTGCGGCAAGTCCACCACCGGCCGCATGATCATGCGGCTGCTGGACCCCAGCTTCGGGAAGATCACCTTCGAGGGGCAGGACATCACCGGGATGTCGCAGGGCCGGCTCCGGCCGCTCCGCCGCGACCTCCAGATGATCTTCCAGGACCCGTACTCGTCGCTGAACCCGCGCAAGACGGTCGGCGCGATCGTCGGGGCCCCGTTCCGGCTGCAGAACATCGAGGCCAAGCAGGGCGTCAAGAAGGCCGTCCAGGAGCTCCTGGAACTGGTCGGCCTCAACCCCGAGCACTACAACCGCTACCCGCACGAGTTCTCCGGCGGGCAGCGGCAGCGCATCGGGATCGCCCGCACCCTCGCCCTCAAGCCGAAACTGATCGTCGCGGACGAGCCGGTGTCGGCGCTGGACGTGTCGGTGCAGGCGCAGGTCGTCAACCTGCTGGAGGACCTGCAGGACGAGCTCGACCTCACCTACGTGGTGATCGCGCACGACCTGTCGGTCGTCCGGCACATCTCCGACCGCGTCGCCGTCATGTACCTCGGCAAGATCGTCGAGATCGCGGACCGCGCGGACCTGTACCAGCGGCCCATGCACCCCTACACCAACGCGCTGCTGTCGGCGGTGCCGATCCCGGACCCGAGCGAGCGCGACCAGCGCAACCGGATCCGGCTGCAGGGCGACGTGCCGAGCCCGCTCGACCCGCCGCCCGCGTGCCGGTTCCACACCCGGTGCTGGAAGGCGCAGGACATCTGCAAGCAGGTCGAGCCGCCGCTGGTGGAGCTCAGCCCCGGCCACCAGGCCGCCTGCCACTTCCCGGAGAACACCACGGTCAGCGCCACCGACGCGGTCGCCAAGGCCGCGGTGGCGCCCGGCGCGGCCACCGGCGACGCGGGCCCGGGGGAGATCCCCGGGTCCGCCGGGTAGCCGCACCGCGGTCCCTGCGGAGCGCGCAGCCGCCGGTCTTCCCCCCGGCGCGGCCTCCCGCACGAGAAAGACCCGGTCCCCTCACCGTGAGGGGACCGGGTCTTTCTCATTCCCTGCCGTTCTCGTCGCCGCGCCGGTGCCGCTACTCGGTGGAGATGGCCTTGAGGACGTCCATGCGTCCCGCCCGCCACGCCGGCCACAGCGCCGCCAGCACACCGATCACCGCCGCCACCACCAGGTAGACCACCAGCGTCCCGTACGGGACGGCGAGGACCCCGAGGCCCTTGTCCGCCAGCGCGTTCTGCATCGCCGCGCCGAACGCGACCCCGATGCCCATGCCGAGCACCGCGCCGAACACCGCGATCACGATGGACTCGACGCGGATCATGCGGCGCAGCTGCCGGCGGCTGATCCCGATCGCCCGCAGCAGCCCGATCTCACGGGTCCGTTCGATCACCGACAGCGCGAGCGTGTTCACGACCCCGACCGCGGCGATGATGACCGACATCGCCAGCAGGATCGTCAGGAACCTCACGAACCCGTCGACCTGCTTGCCGATCTCGTCCTTCAGCGCCGACTGGTCGGACACCTTCAGCGCCGGGTAGTCCCGCAACGCGCCCTCGATCGCCGTCCTGGTCTTCGCGCCGGTGGCCGCGGTGTCGACGATGACGCCGTCGATGAACGGCTTCACCGTGTGCGCCCGGTACACCTCGGGTGCGATGACGTGCCCGCCGATCAGGTCGCTCTTGGCGTAGATCCCGGTGAGCCGCAACTGCTCGGTGCGGCCGTCGGTGAACTGCACCGGCACCGGCGCCCCGACCGCCCAGCCGTGGTCCTTCGCGGCCTTCTCGTCCACCATGATCCCGGTGGCGCCGAGGCCGGTGCCGCCCGCGACCATCTTCAGCCGGGCCGCCTTGACGATCTCGGCGATGTCGCCCGACATCAGCGACGCCCGCTTCCCGGCGACGTTCGCCTCGGCGCGGTAGGTCGGCGACGCGTTCTGCACCCCCGGCACCGCCTTGATCCTGCCGGGGACCTCCTGCCCGATCGACCCGGCACCCGTCGGCAGGACGAGATAGTCCGCGCCGAACTGGGTGTCCACCTGCGCGTCCACCGACGCCCGCATCGTCGCGCCCAGCACGTTCACCGTAGTGATCAGCGCCAGGCCGATCATCAGCGCGGCGGCCGTCGCGGCGGTGCGGCGCGGGTTGCGCAGCGCGTTCTGCCGCGCCAGCCGCCCGGGCGTGCCCAGCAGCCGCGCGAACGGCGCGCCGAGCACCCTCACGACCGGGACGCTGATCACCGGGGCGAGCATCGTGACACCGATGAACACCGCGAACGCGCCCGCGCCGACGGGGACCGCCGGGTTGCCGCCGGAGCCGGCCAGCCCGGCCGCGATCAGGCCCGCGCCGACGAGGGTGAGCAGCGACCCGAGCGCGACCCGGATCCGCAGCGACCGCTGCGGCAGCGCCACATCGTCGCGCATCGCCGCCACCGGCGGGACCTTCGCGGCGCGCCGCGCCGGGAAGTACGCCGACACCACCGTCACCACGATCCCCACCGTGTACGACCAGATCACCGGTGTCGCGGTGAACGTCAGGCCGCCCTGCCCGGCGTCGCCCATCTGCGTCTGCAGCAGCGACGCCAGCCCCACCCCGGCCAGCAGCCCGAGCGTGGACCCGACCACGCCGACCGCGACGGCCTCGCCGATCACCGCCCGCGTCACCTGCCCGCGGGCCGCGCCGATCGCGCGCAGCAGCGCCAGCTCACGGGTCCGCTGCGCGACCAGCATCGAGAACGTGTTGAAGATGATGAACGCCCCGACGAAGATCGAGATCAGCGCGAAGACCAGCAGGAACGTCCGGAAGAAGTTCATCATCTGCGCGATGTCGCTCTTGGACTCCTCCCGCAGCTTCTCCCCGGTGACGGCCTCCAGGTTCTGGGGGAGCACCTTCGCGACCCGGTCCCGCAGCTCCGCCTGCGACGGACCCGCGGAGCCCATCTCGACGTCGGTGAAGTAGCCGGGCTTCAGCATCAGCTTCTGCGCCGTCGGCGTGTCGAACCCGGTGAGGGTCGCGCCCATCAGGTTGCCGGTGTCCACCAGCCCGACGACCTTCATGCGCGCGGGCGGGCCCGCGGTGAGGACCTGTGTCACGTCACCGACCGACAGGCCGCCCTTCTCCGCGGTCGTCGCGTCGATGACGATCTCACCCGGCCCCTGCGGCGCCCGGCCCGACGCCAGGTCGTACGTTCCGCCCGACGCCCAGTTCACCCCGATCTGCGGCGGCCCGTTCTGCGGCGTCCCGACGACCTTGCCGTCCTTGCCGACGACCGCCGCGTACCCGTTCACATTGCCCTTCGGGTCCTTCACGCCCTCGACGCCCCGCAGGGTCTCCAGCACCGACGCCGGCACCGGCTGCGCCGCCATGCCGTCGTCGTGGCCGCCGTCCACGACCTTCTTGGCCCGCACGTCCACGGCCACGTTCGTGCCGACCCGGCTGAACAGCTCGTCGAACTGCTTGTTCATGCTGTCGGTGAAGATCAGCGTGCCCGCCACGAACGCCACGCCGAGGATCACCGCGACGGCCGTCAGCACCAGCCTGATCTTGTGCGCCGCGAGATTGCGGAGCGTGACCTTGGCCATCATCGCGCCGAGACCTCCGCGTCCGCGGCGGGCCGGGCGCCGGGGCCGTCGAAGCCCTTCATGCGCTCCAGCACCCGCTCGGCCGTCGGCTCGGTCATCGTGTCGACGATCTGCCCGTCCGACAGGAACAGCACCTGGTCGGCGTACGCCGCCGCCGACGGGTCATGCGTCACCATCACGATCGTCTGGCCCATCCGCCGCACCGAGTCCCGCAGGAACCCCAGCACCTCCGCACCCGACCGCGAGTCCAGGTTCCCCGTCGGCTCGTCCGCGAAGATGATCTCCGGACGGGACGCCAGCGCGCGGGCGCACGCCACCCGCTGCTGCTGCCCGCCCGACAGCTCCGCCGGACGGTGCTTCAGCCGCGGCCGCAGCCCGACCGTGTCGATGACCTGGTCCAGCCACTCCCGGTCGGGCCTGCGGCCCGCGATGTCCATCGGCAGCGTGATGTTCTCCAGCGCCGTCAGCGTCGGCACCAGGTTGAACGCCTGGAAGATGAACCCGATCTTGTCGCGGCGCAGCCGCGTCAGCTGCTTGTCCTTCAGCGCCGTCAGCTCGGTGTCGCCGATGAAGACCTGCCCGGAGTCCACCGAGTCCAGGCCCGCCATGCAGTGCATCAGCGTGGACTTCCCGGACCCCGACGGGCCCATGATCGCGGTGAACCGGCCGCGGGGAATACCGACGGTGACCCCGTCGAGCGCGACGACCTGGGCGTCGCCGCGCCCGTACACCTTCGCGATCTGCTGGGTCCGTGCGGCGAAGTCGCCCGCCCCGGGCGCGTTCGGCGCGCCGGCGGTCGATGGGGCGGTGTTCGTCACGTGAAACTCCCGTGTGTGAGTGATCGGATGTGCCCGGACCGCGCGATTCCCCCCGGCGATCCGGCACCCAGAACACTAGAAGCCACCGCAAGCCGTTTCATGGACCCCGCGAACGGAATCGCAGGTCCACCCACGGCAGGAGACCCACCCCGCCCGTCGTCCTAAGGGAGTAGTCCCCCCACCCCCCAATGCCAGGGGCGGCTCAGGGGCCGACCCTGAAACCAGCCGGGCCCCCGGACCCTCAGCCCTGCCCCGGCCTGCTCAAACCCGTCTCGTAGGCGTACACGACCGCCTGCACCCGGTCCCGCAGCCCCAGCTTCGCCAGCACGTTCCCCACATGCGTCTTCACCGTGGTCTCGCTCACCACCAGCTCCGCCGCGATCTCCGCGTTCGACTGCCCCCGCGCCACATGCGCCAGCACCTCGCGCTCCCGCGCGGTCAGCGTGTCCAGCCCCGGCGGCGGCGCCTGGTCCCGCACCGCCGGCAGCCGCGTCGCGAACTTGTCCAGCAGCCGCCGCGTCACCGACGGCGCCACGATCGCGTCGCCCTCCGCCACGATCCGGATCGCCTGCACCAGATCCTCCGGCGGCGAGTCCTTCAGCAGGAACCCGCTCGCCCCCGCCCGCACCGCCTCGATGACGTACTCGTCCAGATCGAACGTCGTCAGGATCAGCACCTTCGGATCGTGCGAGGCCGCCCCCTCCCGGATGATCCGCCGGGTCGCCTCGATCCCGTCCACCCCCGGCATCCGGATGTCCATCAGCACCACGTCCGGCAGCAGCGACCGCGTCATCTCCACCGCCGCCGCGCCGTCCCCGGCCTCGCCGACCACCGCGATGTCGGCCTCCGCCTCCAGAATCAGCCGGAACCCCGTCCGCAGCAGCGGCTGATCGTCCACCAGCAGCACCCGAACCGCCGTCATCGCGCCACCCCGGCCCACTGCCGTACCGATCGCCCCATCGTCCCCGCTCCTCGCCTCACGACGCTCCTGCCTGCCACGGCCCCGGCCCAAGCCCGGGACTCACGCCTCCAGCGGGAAACGAGCCCGCACACCGAACCCGCCGCCGACCCGCGGCCCGATCTTCAACTCGCCACCGTACAGCGCCACCCGCTCGTACATGCCGACCAGCCCATGCCCCGGCTTATCCCCGTCCTCGGCCACGAACGTCGCCGTACCGTGCCCATCGTCCTCGATCTCCACCGTCAGGTCGTCATCGCCGTAGTACAGCCGCACCCACGCCCGCGCCTGCGGCCCCGCATGCTTCAACGTGTTCGTCAGCGCCTCCTGGATCAGCCGGAACGCCGCCACATCCACCCCCGGCGACGGCGACCGCGCCTCACCCTCGATCCACAGCTGCACCGACAGCCCCGTCTCCCGCACATGATCGAGCAGCCCCCCGAGATCACCCAGACCCGGCTGCGGCGCCAGCTCCCCACCCGCCTGCTCGGCGTCCCGGTCCGTCCGCAGCACCCCCACGATCCGCCGCATCTCGCTCAGCGCCGTCCGCCCGACCTCCTCGATCGTCGACATCGCCTCCCGCGCGCTGCCCGGATCCCGGTCGATGATCCGCCGCGCCGCCCCCGCCTGCACCGTCATCACGCTCACATGGTGCGCCACCACATCGTGCAGCTCCCGCGCGATCCGCGACCGCTCCTCGATCCGCGCCGCCCGCGCGTCGGTCCCCCGCGCCCGCTCCAGCCGCGCCGCCCGATCCTCCAGCTCGGCGAAGTACGCACGCCGCAGCCGCAGGTTCCGGCCCAGCATCCACACCCCGATCACCAGCGCCGAATCGGTGATCACCACCACCGGGTCCGACGAGACCGGCAGCATCAGCAGATACACCAGGAAGTACACGAACCCGACCAGCCCGCCGAGCGCGCTCTGCGCCAGCCCCCGATGCGCCGCCACGCTGTAGACCGCGAGCAGGAACGCCACCACGTCCGGCACCGCCGGCGGATACTGCGCCGCCGCCATCACCATCTCACCGCCGATGATGAACAGCAGCACCGGCAGCGGGTGACGTCGCCGCCACGCCAGCGCCAGCGTCACCGCCACCACCAGCAGCGCGTTCCAGGCGTCCGGCGTCCGGAACTCTTCGTACCCGCCGCCCTTGGGGAACTCCTGCAGGAACAGCTGCGGCAACCCCACCAGCAGCAGCCCGACCGCGAGCAGCGCGTCGGCCGCCCGCGGCCGCGCCTGCAGCCAGGCACGGGCGGCGTGAAGACCACGGATGCGGGGTGACACGACACTCACCCTAGGAGGTCGCGGCAGGTCCCGACCCCTCCTGGACGCCGATCCGCCGTCCTCCCCAAGGATGACCCCGCCCTGCTACAGATCGCCGAGCCCCAGATCGCCGTGCTACAGATCGTCGTGCTCCCGCGCACCGCCGCCCAGACCCGCCCCGCGCCCCGGGCCCGCGCCGGCCGGATCCGCCGAACCCTCCAGATCCGCCGGCGACGGACGATGCACCGGCACCACCGGCAGCGGCGGGGGAGTGCCCCCGAACTCCGGGCACCGCTCCTTGTGATCGCACCAGTCGCACAGCCGCCCCGCCCGCGCCCGCCACTCACCGGTGTCCATCGCGCGCCGGATCGCCTGCCACAGCGCCTCCACCTTCCGCTGCGTCGCCCGCAGATCCGCCTCGTCCGGCTCATACCGCAAGATCTCGCCGTTACCCAGATACATCAGCTGCAACAGCCGCGGCACCCGCCCCCGCAGCCGCCACAGCACCAGCGCATAGAACTTCATCTGGAACAGCGCCCGCGCCTCGAAATCGGCCCGCGGCGCCGTCCCCGTCTTGTAGTCCACGATCCGGACGTCACCGCTCGGCGCCACGTCCACCCGGTCGATGTACCCGCGCAGCTTCAACCCCGACTCCAGCACCGCCTCCACGAACAGCTCACGCTCCGCCGGCTCCAGCCGCCGCGGGTCCTCCAGCGTGAAATACCGCTCCACCATCCGCCGCGCCTGCGCCAGCCACTCCGCCCGCTCCGCCTCCCCGGCGTCCCCCTCCTCGAACAGCTCCGCCAGCCCCGGCTCCGCCTCCAGCAGCCGCTCCCACTCCGGCCCCAGCATCTCCAGCGCCGCCGCCGGCGTCCGCGCACCCGCCGGCAGATCGAACAACCGCTCCAGCACCGCGTGCACCAGCGTCCCCCGCACCGCCGCCGCGCTCGGCCGCTCCGGAATCCGATCGATCACCCGGAACCGATACAGCAGCGGACACGTCATGAAATCGCCCGCCCGCGACGGCGACAACGACCCGACCACCACCGGCTCCTCCCCACCGCCCCCCGCGGACGGAACGGACACCCCACTACCCGCCTCGGTCGTCGTCATGACACAGCAGACTAGGCGACAGCCCCGACGAAAATCCCGCCCCCGCCCCGCCGCCCGGGCCGCCACCCGCAGCGCAACCGCCCCGCCGGGGCCGTAGCATCGATGACGTGACACACAGCGCGCCCCCGACCCAGGGCAGGACACCGGCCGCAGGCCCCGGCCCCGACGACGGCCGCACCCCCCGACCCGGCCTCCGCATAGGCCGCATCCTCGGCGTCCCCGTCTACGTCTCACCCAGCTGGTTCCTGGTCGCCGTCCTCGTCACCGTCATGTTCGAAGGCCAAGTCCACGACGTCGTCAACCGCCCCCTCAGCTACCTCGTCGCCTTCACCTACGCCGTCCTCCTCTACGGCTCCGTCTTCGTCCACGAACTCAGCCACGCCGTCACCGCGCGCATCTTCGGCCTCCCCGTCCGCTCCGTCACCCTCCACGTCCTCGGCGGCGAAACCGCCATCGAACGCGAAGCCCCCACCCCCGGCCGCGAATTCCTCATCGCCTTCGCCGGCCCCCTCACCAACCTCGTCCTCGCCGGCCTCGGCCTCCTCGCCCACGCCACCCTTCCCCTCCCCGACGTCGCCGTCCTCCTCATCGAAGCCCTCACCTTCGCCAACCTCCTCGTCGGCCTCTTCAACCTCCTGCCCGGCCTCCCCCTCGACGGCGGCCGCCTCGTCCGCGCCGCCGTATGGAAAGCCACCGGACACAGCCGCAGCGGCGCCATCATCGCCGGCTGGGTCGGCCGCGGCGTCGCCATCGCCTGCCTCGTCGCCGGCGCCTACCTCGCCACCTACACCGCCACCGGCGGCGGCATCGGCTGGCTCGCCCTCCTCTGGTCCGCCCTCATCGCCTCCTTCATCTGGGTCGGCGCCACCCAAGCCATCCGCGCCGAACGCGTCCGCGACCGCATCCCCCTGCTGTCCGCCCGCCGCCTCGCCCGCCGCGCCACCCTCGTCACCCCCGGCACCCCCCTCGCCGAAGCCATCCGCCGCGCCCACCACGACCACGCCGGCGCCATCGTCATCGCCGACCACGACGGCCGCCCCCTCGGCCTCGTCAACGAAAAAGCCGTCACCGCCACCCCCGAACACCGCCGCCCCTGGATCACCGCCGGCGAACTGTCCCGCGGCATCCACGACGACCTCACCCTCCCCGCCGACCTCACCGGCGAAGACCTCCTCGACGCCCTCCGCCGCGCCCCCGCCTCCGAATACCTCCTCGTCGAACCCGACGGCCACGTCTACGGCGTCCTCGCCACCGCCGACGTCGACGGCACCTTCACCGGCATCTGAACCCGCCCCCGCCGGCGAGCCGCGGCGGACCGACCCGCCCACGCCCGCCGATAGCCTTGACACCCATGAGCGAACCCCAGCCGAACCCGCCCGTCCACGCCCCAGGCCGCATCCCCCACGGCCCCTTCCGCCCCGGCGACCAGGTTCAGCTCACCGACCCCAAAGGCCGCATCAACACCATCACCCTCCAGCCCGGCAAGCTCTACCACTCCCACAAAGGCTCCGTCCCCCACGACGACATCATCGGCAGCCCCGAAGGCACCGTCTTCCGCTCCACCGGCGGCACCGAATACCTCGCCTTCCGCCCCCTCCTCGCCGACTTCACCCTCCGCATGCCCCGCGGCGCCGCCGTCGTCTACCCCAAGGACGCCGCCCAGATCATCGCCATGGCCGACATCTTCCCCGGCGCCCGCGTCATCGAGGCCGGCGCCGGCTCCGGCGCCCTCACCTGCTTCCTCCTGCGCGCCGTCGGCGAACACGGCCTCGTCTCCTCCTACGAACGCCGCCCCGACTTCGCCGACATCGCCCGCGGCAACGTCGAGAAATTCTTCGGCGGCCCCCACCCCGCCTGGCGCATCACCGTCGGCTCCCTCGAAGACGCCCTCACCGAAACCGACATCGACCGCGTCGTCCTCGACATGCTCGCCCCCTGGGAAACCCTCGACGCCGTCGCCAAAGCCCTCATCCCCGGCGGCCTCGTCTGCGCCTACATCGCCACCACCACCCAGATGTCCCGCATCGTCGAAGACCTCCGCGCCCACGGAAACTTCGCCGAGCCCTACGCCTTCGAGACCATGCTCCGCTCCTGGCACGTCGACGGCCTCGCCGTCCGCCCCGACCACCGCATGGTCGGCCACACCGGCTTCCTCGTCACCGCCCGCCGCCTCGCCGACGGCGTCACCCCGCCCACCCGGCGCCGCCGCCCCGCCAAAGCCGCCCACCCCGCCCCCGGCGACCACCCCGCCCCCGGCGCCGACGCCACGCCCGGCCATCCCGCCGAGTCATAGATCACACTCCCGCGGCGATCACATCCCGGCACCCCACCCGGCGCACACCGCCACCCACACCCGACCAGGCCACCCGACCCCACGACACACCCCCACACCGACCGAACTCGGAAAACCCCCCGCCACGACCCACCCCGGCCCCCGAAACCCCAGGTCGGCGCCCCGTAACCCCCCACCCCGCACCACCCCCGCGACCCCCCTCCCAACCCTCCCCGAACACCCCCGCACGACACGAACACCGAATGGGCAGGTTACGGAAGCCCTCCAGATAGGTAGGGTCTCAGTAGGTCGTCGGCTCTTCGTGAGGAGGTGACGGGGCGTGGCCGCTCGTGACGATGCTGGGGCGCGCAGGGCGCAGCACGAAAAGGAGGTCAGGGACCTCCAAACGCAGATCTCCTTCCTGGAGGAGGAGATCTCCGTGCTGCGCCGCAAGCTCGCGGAATCCCCGCGCCAAGTACGTGTGCTGGAAGAACGCCTCCATGAGGCGCAAGCCAACCTGGCCGCCGTAACCGGCCAGAACGAGCGACTCGTAGCGACCCTCAAAGAGGCTCGCGAGCAGATCGTGGCGCTCAAGGAGGAGGTCGACAGGCTCGCACAACCACCATCCGGATTCGGTGTCTTCCTGGAAACCCGAGACGATGGAACGGTCGACATCTTCACCGGCGGACGCAAACTCCGCGTGAACGTCAGCCCCGCCGTCGACATCGACGAACTCCAGCGCGGCCAAGAGGTCATGCTGAACGAGGCCCTCAACGTCGTCGAAGCACTCGACTTCGAAGAGCAGGGCGAAGTCGTCATGCTCAAGGAACTCTTCGACGACGGAGAACGCGCCCTCGTCATCGCGCACGCCGACGAGGAACGCGTCGTCAAACTCGCCGAACCACTCCGCGGAGTCCCCCTCCGCGCCGGCGACTCCCTCATGCTCGAACCCCGGTCCGGCTACGCCTACGAGAAGATCCACAAGGCCGAGGTCGAAGAACTCGTCCTCGAAGAGGTCCCCGACATCTCCTACAACGAGATCGGCGGCCTCGGCTCCCAGATCGAAATGATCCGCGACGCCGTGGAACTTCCCTACCTGCACGCCGACCTCTTCCGCGAGCACCAGCTCCGGCCCCCCAAGGGCGTCCTCCTCTACGGACCCCCCGGATGCGGAAAAACCCTCATCGCCAAGGCCGTCGCCAACTCCCTCGCCAAACAGGTCGCGGAGAAGACCGGCCAGGAAGGCAAGAGCTTCTTCCTCAACATCAAGGGCCCCGAACTACTCAACAAGTACGTCGGCGAAACCGAGCGGCACATCCGCCTCGTCTTCCAGCGCGCCCGCGAAAAGGCATCCGCCGGAACCCCCGTCATCGTCTTCTTCGACGAGATGGACTCCATCTTCCGCACCCGCGGCTCCGGAGTCTCCTCCGACGTCGAGAACACCATCGTCCCGCAGCTGCTCAGCGAGATCGACGGCGTCGAGGGCCTGGAGAACGTCATCGTCATCGGCGCATCCAACCGCGAGGACATGATCGACCCCGCGATCCTGCGCCCCGGCCGCCTCGACGTCAAAATCAAGATCGAACGACCCGACGCCGAAGCGGCCAAGGACATCTTCTCCAAGTACATCCTCGACGGACTCCCGCTCCACCCCGACGACCTCAAGGAGCACGGCAGCTCCCCGGAGGCCACCGTCGAGGCCATGATCCAGCGCACCGTCGAACGCATGTACACCGAAAGCGAAGAGAACCGCTTCCTGGAGGTCACCTACGCCAACGGCGACAAGGAAGTCCTCTACTTCAAGGACTTCAACTCCGGCGCGATGATCCAGAACATCGTCGACCGAGCCAAGAAAATGGCCATCAAGCAGTTCCTCGACACCGGCCAAAAAGGCCTCCGCGTCAGCCACCTCCTCGCCGCCTGCGTCGACGAGTTCAGCGAGAACGAGGACCTGCCCAACACCACCAACCCCGACGACTGGGCCCGCATCTCCGGCAAGAAGGGCGAACGGATCGTCTACATCCGCACCCTCGTCTCCGGAACCAAGGGCGCCGAAGCCGGCCGGTCCATCGACACCGTCGCCAACACCGGCCAGTACCTGTAACGCCCCGCACATGACGACAACCGCGCGGCGGCCTCCCACCGGGAAGGCCGCCGCGCCCGCATACCCGGGCGGAACCGCCACGCCACACCCCTCCACCGGACCCCCGTCCCGTGGCTCCACCCCCGCCGCCCCGATAGGCTCGACCATATGAGTGTTCGGCGGGTGATGGGCATCGAGACCGAGTACGGCATCTCCGTACCCGGGCAACCAGGAGCCAACGCGATGGTGACCTCCTCCCAGGTCGTCAACGCCTACCTCGCGGCCTCGGCCGCACGGGCCCGCCGGGCCCGCTGGGACTTCGAAGAAGAGAACCCCCTCCGCGACGCCCGCGGCTTCGACCTCGCCCGCGAGGTCGCCGACCCCACCCAGCTCACCGACGAAGACCTCGGCCTCGCCAACGTCATCCTCACCAACGGCGCCCGCCTCTACGTCGACCACGCCCACCCCGAATACTCCGCACCCGAATGCACCAACCCCCGCGACGCCGTCATCTGGGACAAGGCCGGCGAACGCGTCATGGCCGACGCCGCCCAGCGCGCCGCCCTCGTCCCCGGCACCCACCCCATCCAGCTCTACAAGAACAACACCGACAACAAGGGCGCCTCCTACGGCTGCCATGAGAACTACCTCATGCGCCGCGAAACCCCCTTCGCCGACATCGTCCGGCACCTCACCCCCTTCTTCGTCTCCCGCCAAGTCGTCTGCGGCGCCGGCCGCGTCGGCATCGGCGTCGACGGCCGCGGCGACGGCTTCCAGATCAGCCAGCGCGCCGACTTCTTCGAAGTCGAAGTCGGCCTGGAGACCACCCTCAAACGCCCCATCATCAACACCCGCGACGAACCCCACGCCGACCCCGAAAAGTACCGGCGGCTCCACGTCATCATCGGCGACGCCAACATGGCCGAGCTGTCCACCTACCTCAAGCTCGGCACCACCTCCCTCGTCCTCGCCATGATCGAAGACGGCTTCCTCACCGTCGACCTGTCCGTCGACATGCCCGTCGCCGCACTCCGCGCCGTCTCCCACGACCCGTCCTGCAAGCACCTGCTCACCCTCCGCGACGGCCGCAAGATGACCGCCGTCCAGCTCCAGATGGAGTACCTCGAACAGTCCCGCAAGTACGTCGAGGACCGCTTCGGCTCCGACGTCGACGAGATGACCAAGGACGTCCTCGACCGCTGGGAATCCGTCCTCCACCGCCTCGGCGACGACCCCATGCAGCTGTCCCGCGAACTCGACTGGGTCGCCAAGCTCGCCCTCCTGGAGGGCTACCGCAGCCGCGACGGCCTCGACTGGTCCCACCCGCGCCTGCAACTCGTCGACCTGCAGTACACCGACATCCGGCCCGACAAGGGCCTCTACAACCGCCTCGTCGACCGCGGCCGCATCGACCGCGTCATCACCGAGGCCGAAGTCCAGGCCGCCGTGGAGGACCCGCCAGAGGACACCCGGGCCTACTTCCGCGGCCGCTGCCTGCGCCAGTACGCCGAGTCCGTCGCCGCCGCCTCCTGGGACTCCGTCATCTTCGACGTCCCCGGCCGGGAGTCCCTCCAGCGCGTCCCGACCCTGGAGCCCCTGCGCGGCACCAGACAGCACGTGGGCGCCCTCCTGGACCGCTGCCGCACCGCTGCCGACCTGGTGGCCACCCTGACCGGCGAGGGCTGACCCGCGACCGGTCGAGCCGGGCGACGCGCGAGCGTGCCCGGCTCTTTCCGATCTCCATTGGATAGTTTGACTATCGAGCATTGTCACCTCGCTGACCTGCACGGATGAGTGAGGTCTCCGTTTCGTGACCGCTTTGCCTGTTTCGCTGGTCGGCGGACTGGCGATAACCCGAGCATGCCCCCGGCTCCCCGGGTGGAGGCGGTGAAACGGACGTTCAAGATCCGCTCACCGTCCAAGATCCCGGATAGGGTCGGAGGCACCGGCAGAGCGGAGGTACGGAATGGCCACGAAGGACACCGGCGGTCAGAAGCAGACCACCCGGCGCACGGAAGAGGTCGAGGAGACCGAGGCCACGACCACCGAGGACGCGCAAGAGCGCCAGGAGAAGCTCACGGACGACGTGGACTCAATTCTGGACGAAATAGACGAAGTATTGGAAGAGAACGCAGAAGACTTCGTCCGTGCGTACGTGCAAAAAGGCGGACAATGACCCACAAAACGGACATATAGATAAACGGCAGGAAGTGGCCCTTTCGGTCGTTGTCTAATAAGTAAAGAGAGACGCAAAGCATGGGCGGGACAAGTAAAGTTCCGCCCATGTCGTCTAAGGGGTGTCCTGACTGCGGCGAGATCAAGCCCGCTTCGGAGTTCTGGAAGCTGAAGGCTTCTCGCGATGGGTTGGCCTATTACTGCAAGGTCTGCTTCGGTCTGCGGAACAGTCGCTCGTATCGGAAGAAGCGGGCGAAGCTCGGCAAGAAGACCAGAGCCTATCGAAGACATTCCGACGTTCCGGAAGGGATGAAGTACTGCGCGCGGTGCAAAGAGGTCAAATCGGTTGACGAATTCGGACGGAATCGTGCCGCGCGTTCGGGGCTGACCGATTACTGCCGTCCCTGTCATAGCGAGGCCATCACGGAGATCAGAAAGCGCAACCACGGGAGCAGTCGCAACTACCTCCTCAAGTTGCGCTACGGCGTCACCGAGGAGCAGGTGGAGCAGATGCTCGCCGAGCAGGGCGGCGTCTGCGTCATCTGCCTCCGGGCGGAGCCGAAGCACGTGGACCACGACCACATGACGGGGCTCGTCCGCCGCATCCTCTGCTTCAAGTGCAACGGAGGGCTCGGGCAGTTCGACGACGACCCCGACCGTCTCCGCCTCGCGGCGGACTACCTGGAGTTGCGAGGCTCCCATGCGAGACGCATGCGCATCGAGATCGGTGCTCCGGTCTTCGGGGGGCCTGGCCGCGTTCGCTGGGATCCGTACTGGCGGACGAGAGGGAACACGCTGAAGTCGGCGCGGCACTACCACCTGCGCCAGAAGTACGGGATCAACGACGAGGACGCGAAGTGGCTTCTCAAGCTGCAGGTCGGCCACTGCGCAGTGTGCTTCGACTTCCCCGCTGAGCACGTGGACCACGACCATGTGACGGGTGCGGTGCGCGGATTGGCGTGTGCCGGGTGCAACACAGGGATGGGGCAACTGAGGGACGACCCGATCGCCCTCCGCCGTGCGGCGGATTACGTGACGGGCCGGCTCGTGCAGCGGGTGAGCGCTGAGGGCGGCGGGACGCGGTTGTCGTTGACGGTCCCGGACGTGGATCCGGCGACGGTTCCAAGGGGCGGTTGGAAGGCGTTCTGGGAGAAGGACGGCGTGTATCGCAAGGAAACGTTGCCGTTCGATGAGGAGCTTGACATGCCGGCGTGGGGCGGCCCGGACCCGGAGGGTGCCCCGAGGGGCGGCTGAGCCGGAGCGCCGTTGTGGTGCGGGGTTCGCCGTGGGCTGACGGGGCCGGGGATCGGGTGGCATGCGCTGGGGCGACCTTGAACAGTAGGGTCGTAGGCGTCCGTGCCGGTGGGGTTGTCGAGCGCCGGTGCCATGGTGGAGGGAAGGGAGTCGCGTGGCGTCCCACGATTCGCACACCGGGCGTCTGCCCGGGCTGTTCGCGAGCCCGGATACGTCGTCGTTCACCGAGTTCCTGGGGGCGTACTCCCCGCAGTTGCTGCCCGGCGGGCGGACGCCGCCGGTGTCGCGAGTGGGGGATGAGATCCCGCACGGGACGACGATCGTCGCGGTGAGCTTCCCCGGCGGGGTGGTGATGGCGGGGGACCGGCGGGCGACGGCGGGCAACGTCATCGCGCAGCGCGACATCGAGAAGGTGTTCCGGGCGGATGAGTTCTCGGCGATCGCGATCGCCGGGACGGCCGGGATCGGGATCGAGATGGTGCGGCTGTTCCAGGTGGAGCTGGAGCACTACGAGAAGCGCGAGGGCCGGACGCTGTCGGTGGAGGGCAAGGCGAACCGGCTGGCGACGATGGTGCGGCAGAACCTGGCGATGGCGATGCAGGGCCTGGCGGTGGTGCCGCTGTTCGCGGGCTATGACGAGGAGCGGGACGGGGGCAGGATCTTCTCCTATGACCCGGCGGGTGGCCGGTATGAGGAGCGGGACTTCCACTCGATCGGCTCGGGGTCGGTGTTCGCGCGGGGTGCGCTGAAGAAGCTGTACCGGGCGGACCTGTCGGCGGAGGACGCGGCGCTGGTGTGCGTGCAGGCGCTGTACGACGCGGCCGATGACGACTCGGCGACGGGCGGGCCAGATCTGGCGCGCCGGATCTTCCCGGTGGTGGCGGCGGTGACGTCGGAGGGGTATCGCCGGCTGGGCGAGGACGAGGTGGGCGCGCTGGCGCAGGCCGTTGTCGACGGACGTTACGACTCGCCGGGCGGTCCGACCGCCCCGCTGCGATAGAAGGGATCCTGACCGGTGTCCATGCCGTTCTATGTGTCGCCCGAACAGCAGATGAAGGACAAGGCGGATTACGCGCGGAAGGGTATCGCGCGTGGCCGCAGTGTCGTGGTGCTGCAGTATGACGACGGCATCTTGTTCGTGGCGGACAATCCGTCGCGGGCGCTGCACAAGATCAGTGAGATCTACGACCGGATCGCGTTCGCGGCGGTGGGGAAGTACAACGAGTTCGAGAATCTGCGGCTGGGCGGGGTCCGGTACGCGGACATCAACGGGTACCAGTACGACCGGCGGGATGTGACGGCGCGGGGGCTGGCGAACGTGTACGCGCAGTCGCTGGGGACGATCTTCACGGAGACGAACAAGCCGTATGAGGTGGAGTTGGTCGTCGCGGAGGTGGGGGAGGACGCGGAGACGGACCAGATCTACCGGCTGACGTTCGATGGTTCGGTGGCGGACGAGCACGGTTATGTGGCGATGGGCGGGCAGGCCGACGCGGTGGCGCAGTCGTTGAAGGACGGCTATCGCGAGGGGTCGTCGCTGGAGGAGGCGCTGCGGACGGCGGTGCGGGCTCTGGAGGCGCAGGATTCGGAGCGGCATCTGGAGGCGACGTCGCTGGAGGTCGCGGTGCTGGACCGTAATCGTGAGCATCGGCTGTTCAGGCGGTTGTCGGCGGCGCGGATCGCGGATCTGCTGGCGGCGGCGGGCGAGTCCGGTGGGCCGGGTGGTTCGCCGGGCGGCGGGGACGCGGGGCCGGTGTCGGGAGCGGGCGAGGAGTGAGTCGCGGGCCGGCGTGTGGCCGGTCGTGGACGGGCCCGTCGGGGCGGGGTGGTGGTCGCCGCCTTGCCTCGGCGGGCCCGTGGTGTTGCGGGCGGTGGGGTGTTCGTGGGAAACGGTGGGGTCGAGAGACTGCCAAGTGGGGGCCGGGCCGCATAGGGTCTTGGTGTGGACAGGCGCATCTTCGGGCTTGAGAACGAGTACGGCGTCACCTGTACGTTCCGCGGGCAGCGGCGGTTGTCACCGGATGAGGTGGCGCGCTATCTGTTCCGGAGGGTGGTGTCGTGGGGTCGTAGCAGCAATGTGTTCCTGCGTAATGGGGCGCGGCTGTACCTGGATGTGGGGAGTCACCCGGAGTACGCGACGCCGGAGTGTGATTCGGTCGTGGATCTGGTGACGCATGACAAGGCGGGGGAGCGGATCCTGGAGGGTCTGCTGGTGGATGCCGAGCGGCGGCTGCGGGAGGAGGGCATCGCGGGTGACATCTACCTGTTCAAGAACAACACGGATTCGGCGGGGAACTCGTACGGCTGTCACGAGAATTACCTGGTGGGGCGGCATGGGGAGTTCGGTCGTCTCGCCGATGTGCTGATTCCGTACCTGGTGACGCGGCAGATCATCTGCGGGGCGGGGAAGGTGCTGCAGACGCCGCGGGGTGCGGTGTACTGCGTGTCGCAGCGGGCGGAGCACATCTGGGAGGGTGTGTCGTCGGCGACGACGCGGTCGCGTCCGATCATCAATACGCGGGATGAGCCGCATGCGGATGCGGAGCGGTTCCGGCGGCTGCATGTGATCGTCGGTGACTCGAACATGAGTGAGACGACGATGCTGCTGAAGGTGGGGGCGACGGATCTGGTGCTGCGGATGATCGAGGCGGGGGTCGTGATGCGCGATCTGACGCTGGAGAATCCGATCCGGGCGATCCGTGAGGTCAGCCATGACATGACGGGGCGGCGGAAGGTGCGGCTGGCGAACGGCCGGGAGGCGAGTTCGCTGGAGATCCAGAAGGAGTACTTCGGCAAGGCGCGGGATTTCGTGGACGCGCGGGGCGGGGACGCGACGGCGAAGCGGGTGCTGGAGCTGTGGGAGCGGACGCTGCGTGCGGTGGAGACCGGTGATCTGGATCTGGTGGCGCGGGAGATCGACTGGGTGACGAAGTACAAGCTGATCGAGCGGTATCGGCGGAAGTATGATCTGCCGTTGTCGTCGCCGCGGGTGGCGCAGCTGGATCTGACGTATCACGATGTGCATCGTGACCGGGGGCTGTACTACCTGCTGGAGAAGCGGGGGTCGGTGGATCGGGTGACGCGGGATCTGGACATTTTCGAGGCGAAGTCGGTTCCGCCGCAGACGACGCGGGCGCGGCTGCGGGGCGAGTTCATCCGGAAGGCGCAGGAGAAGCGGCGTGATTTCACGGTGGACTGGGTGCATCTGAAGCTGAACGATCAGGCGCAGCGGACGGTGCTGTGCAAGGACCCGTTCAGGTCGGTGGATGAGCGGGTCGACAAGCTGATCGCGGGGATGTAGGGGGTCGGGCGCGACACGCGCGCCGGAGGCTACCGGCAGGTCACCTGGGCGGTAGGGTGTGCGCGCAGGAGCGCCCGTCACCCCTTGAAGGACCCCCGTATGCGCCGTCGTTTCCGGTTGTTGTCCGTGGTCGTCGCGGTCGCCGCGCCGTTGGTGCTGTCGGCGGGGTGTCGGGGTGGCGGCGGTGTGGATGTGTCGGTGCGGGGTGATTTCGGGAAGCTGCCGGAGGTGCGGTTCCCGAAGGGCGGGCCGGGTGACTCTCTTGCGGTGGAGACGTTGAGGGAGGGGAAGGGGACGGCTGCCCGTAAGGGTGATCTGGTGGTGGCCGATTATGTGGGTTACCGGTGGAGTGAGGGTGGGCGGAAGCTGCTGGCGAGCAGTTATGCGAAGGGGCAGCCGGGGGCGTTTCCGACGGGCCGGCTGGTGCCGGGTCTGGTGAAGGCGTTCGAGGGGGCGCGGCCGGGGGCGCGTGTGGTGGCGCGGATTCCGCCGGAGGCCGGTTTCGGTGGCAAGGGGGATCCGAAGCATCAGGTGGGGGCGGATGACACGCTGGTGTACGTCCTGGACGTGCGGGCGGTGTATCCGAGGTCGGCGGGGCCGCGTGGTGAGAGGCAGGCGCCGCTGAGTGATCCGGGGTTGCCGAGGGTGGCGGATGCGCCTGCGGGGCAGGCGCCGGTGGTGACGATGCCGCGGTCGGCGCCGCCGGGGAGGTTGCAGGTGCGGACGTTGGTGCGGGGGGATGGTCCGGCGGTGCGTGCGGGGCAGCTGGTGGTGTTGCAGTACGGGGGGTATTTCTGGCGGGACGGGAAGGTGTTCGATTCGTCGTGGTCGGCGGGGCATCCGTCGGCGGCGGTGGTGGGGACGGGTCAGGTGATGAGGGGCTGGGATCAGGGGCTGGTGGGGCAGCGGGTGGGGAGCCGGGTGCTGCTGGTGGTGCCGCCGTCGCTGGGGTATGGGGCGAAGGGGTTGGCGCAGTTCGGGATCAGGGGGAGCGACACGCTGGTGTTCGTGGTGGATCTGCTGGGTGCGCACTGACGTTTGGTGGTCTCTGAGCGGGTCCTCGGTGTTCTTAGGGTGGCGGGGTGGAGGAGGGGGAGCCTGACGCGACGGGCATGCGGCCCGCCGGCGAGGACGTGATCGTCGACTTCTCGGTGTGGGAGTCGGCGGAGGCGCTGGAGCGCCTTGCGGTGCTTTGCGTGCGGGGCCCGTCTCCGGCCGCGTTCACCTTCAACTCGGCCTACGCGTCCGGAGAGGCCGAAAGGGCAGGGGAGGCCGCGGGCCGCGGAGCCCGCGGCCCCGTGAGCGTTCAGAGCAGGCCCGCGGTGTGCCGGCCGGCGGCGGCGGCGGTGAGGAAGTAGGGGAGGTCCTCGTCGAGGCGGCGGCCCATGGTGGACAGGCGGACGCCCCAGTCCTTCTCGGCGGCGCGCAGGGTGTCGTGGAGGCCGTCGACGGGGACGGGGACGAGGCGGTGCCGGTCGCCGAGGGCGGCGGCCTCGGCGGTGACGCGGGCGCCGAAGGGGCCGCCGAGTTCGGGGACGGGGATGTCGGCGCGGGCGAGGGCGACGCGGCCGTAGGCGGTGAGGGAGTGGTGGGAGACGCCGATGTGGCGTTCGCGGCGGTCGCCTTCGCTGACGCGCAGGGAGCCGACGGGGCGGCCGCCGAGGACGGAGGCGGCGTTGACGGCCTCGCCCGCCGAGACGCCGGAGAACCCCCAGCGGGTGCCGGTCCCCAGGTTCCCGGGGCCCTGGGCGAGGACGGCCACGTCGGCGTTCAGGACGAGCCGCGCGGCGAGGAGGCCGGTGTGGACGGTGACGGCTTCGAGGTCGCCGCCGAACGCCTGCCCGGCGGTGACGGTGGCGGTGAGGGCGCCGGCGTCCTTCAGCCGGGCGATGGACATGGAGAACCAGGACGGCAGCGCCCCGCCGTCCGGCATGACGTACACGGCCCGCGCCGAGGGCCGTGCGGCGTGCAGCGCCGCCAGGATGGGCGGGAGCGCCGAGTGCAGGTCGGCGACGATGACGGGCATGCCGTCCAGGGAGTCGGCGTCGCGGAGCAGGTCGTGGTGGGGGGAGCCTTGTTCGTCGGCGCCGAGGACGGTGGTCTGGAGGGGCGTGTAGCGGGCTTTGACGAGGTGGCCGGGGCCGGTGGGGTCGGGGGGGAGCCGGTCGGGGACGGCGACGACCATGGCGTAGCCGCCGGTGCCGAGGCCCATCGCCAAGGCCGTAGTGTTGAGCAGGACGGTGTCGCCGGGTTCGGGCCGTCCTACCAGGGCGGGATAGGCCAGGGCGCGGTGGGTGCCGTCGCCCTCGATCGAGACGTTGAGTTCGACCGCCCCCGGCCATTCGCGGCGGATGTCCTGGACTGTGCCTTTGCGCCATCGGATCACACCGGGAAACGGTAGCGTCCTGCACAACGGCTCGTGGGGATGATCGGCCCGTCCGGTGGGGCGGGTTCACGGAGGGAACGAGGTGGCGAAGTGTCGCGGCGCAAGACCGAGCGCCTGCTGAATCTGGTGGTCTGCCTGCTTGCCACCCGGCGTTATCTGACGGCGGAGCAGATCCGCCGGGCGGTGCCCGGCTACCCGGACTCCGACGAGGCGTTCAAGCGGATGTTCGAGCGGGACAAGGAGGAGCTGCGTGAGCTCGGTGTCCCGCTGGAGGTGGGCAGTGACCTGCAGGGCGGCGGCGGTGAGGAGATCGGGTACCGGATTCCGCCGCAGGCCTACGAGCTGCCCGACATCCATCTGACGCCGGACGAGGCGGCGGTGCTGGGGCTGGCGGCGCGGGTGTGGCAGCGGGCGAGCATGGCGGAGGCGGCGTCGGGGGCGCTGCTGAAGCTGCGGGCGGCCGGGGTGGAGACGGACGTGTCGGCGGCGGTGGGGATCGAGCCGCGGGTGAACACCCATGATCCGGCGTTCCCGGCGCTGTGGGAGGCGGTGCGCGACGGCCGCCCGGTGGCGTTCGGCTACCAGGGGATCGGGCGGACGTCGGTGGCGCGGCGGCATCTGGAGCCGTGGGGCGTGGTGAGCCGGCGGGGCCGCTGGTACGTGGTGGGGTTCGACCGCGACCGGGAGGAGCAGCGGGTGTTCCGGCTGAGCCGCATCGTGGGGGAGGTGGCGGCGGACGGCCCGGCGGGGTCGGTGACGGTCCCGGACGGGGTGGACGTGCGGCGGATCGCGTTCGACCGGGACGATCCGGTGAGCGAGCCGCGTCCGGCGGTGGTGCGGCTGCGGCGGGGCGCGGCGCAGGGGCCGCGGCGGTGGGCGCGTGATGTGCGCCCGGCCGGTGACGACCCCGGGTGGGACGAGGCGACGCTGACGTTCCGGGACGTGGAGCGGTTCGCGCCGTATCTGGCGCGGTTCGCCGACGATGTGGTGGTGCTCGACCCGCCGGATCTGCGGGAGGCGGTGATCCAGCATCTGAAGTCGGTGCTGGCGGGCACCGCGGGGCACCCGGAGGAGGGGGAGGTCAGGTGAGTGCGAAGACGGCGGCGACGACGTCGACGGACCGGCTGGGGCGGCTGCTGGCGCTCGTGCCGTATGTGGTGAACCGTGACTCGGTGGCGCTCGGTGAGGCGGCGGCCGCGTTCGGGGTGACCGAGAAGCAGCTGATCGACGATCTGAACCTGCTGTGGTGCGTGGAGCTGCGCGCCCCCGACCCGTACTGCCCGATCGACCTGTCCTACGAGGGCGGGGAGATCACGGTGGCGGAGGCGGAGTCGATCGCGCGTCCGCTGCGGCTGAAGGTGGACGAGGCGTCGGCGCTGCTGGTGGCGCTGCGGATGCTGGCCGGCATCCCCGGTCTGGACGACCGGGACGCGCTGAGCCGGGTGATCGCCAAGCTGGAGGGCGCGGCGGGCGCGGCGGCGGCGGTGTCCAGCCAGGTGGCGGTGGAGGTGGACGCCCGCGGCGGGACGGCGGACCCGGCCCGCAGCGCGGTGGGGCTGCTGCGGGATGCGATCGCGGCGGGCCGCCGCGTCCACCTGACGTACTACGTGCCGGCGCGGGACGAGAACACCGAGCGTGACGTCGACCCGATGCGGCTGCTGGTGGTGGAGGGCACCACCTACCTGGAGGGGTGGTGCCGGCGGGCGGAGGCGGTGCGGCTGTTCAAGCTGGACCGGATCGCGGACCTGTCGGTGCTGGACGTGCCCGCTCAGGTGCCGGACGATGCCGAGCCGATCGATGTGGACGCGGGCCTGTTCCGCCCGTCGCCGCAGGACGAGGCGGTGACGCTGGAGCTGACGCCGCGCGGCCGGTGGGTGGCCGACTACTACCCGTGCGAGAGCGTGCGGGAGCTGGGGGAGGGGCGGCTGCGGGTCGTGCTGCGCACCCCCGATCCGCGGTGGGTGCGGGGGCTGGCGCTGCGGCTCGGCGACCAGGGGCGGGTGGTGGCGCCCGAGCATGTCGCCGCGGGTGTGCGCGCCGACGCGTCGCGGGCGCTGGCGCGGTACGGCATGGCGTGACGGATCGGATACCGTGGCGGGTGTGATGTGGGTCGCGGTGTCGGTGTCGCTGGGGTTCGCGGGCTTGGCCGTGCTCGCCTGGTGCGCCTTCAGGGTGTGGCTGGGGGTGCGGCGTTTCGGCCGTGAACTGGAACGCACCAGGCGGCGGCTGGAGCCGAAGCAGTCGGCGCTGCGCGATGAACTCTCCCGTCTGGACGACGCGCGATCGCCACGGCCGCCCGGTGAGGGCGTACGATCGGCGTGAGTGCCACCTGCTGAAGAGGATTGCCATGCCGAACCTTGGGGCTCCCGAACTGCTCATCATCCTGCTGGTCGTCGTGCTGATCTTCGGGTCGGCGAAGCTGCCGCAGCTCGCCCGGTCGCTGGGCAAGTCGGCGCGGATCTTGAAGGCCGAGACCAAGGGGCTGCGCGAGGACGATGACGATGCGCCCGCGGACCGGCCCGCGCAGCCGGCGGCGGCGCAGGGTGAGGACGCGCGGGAGAAGGCGGCGCGGCTGCGCGAGGAGGCGGCGCGGCTGGAGCGGGAGGCGGCGGCCGGTGAGGCCGGGCAGCGTCCCCGCGGCGCGCTCGGCTCGGGTGAGCCGATCCAGGGGGTGCCGGTGTCGGACCCCGGTCAGGTCCGCAAGGGCTGACGGCCCGGACCGCCGCAGCGATTCCACCGCCGACCCCCGAGCCTGAATGCCGACGATGAAGCTGAGCAGGCGTGACGCCGCCCCCGATGGTCGCATGCCCCTCATGGACCATCTCCGTGAGCTGCGCAACCGGTTGATCAAGGCGATTCTGGCCTTCGTGGTCGGTGCGATCATCGGCTGGCTGCTGTTCGACCCGGTGTGGGACTTCCTCAAGCAGCCGTACTGTTCGCTGCCGCAGTCCCGTGTGGTGGACAAGACCGAGTGCTCCCTGTTCGTCAACGGGATCTTCTCCTCGTTCTTCCTGAAGCTGAAGATCTCCTGCATCATCGGCGCGGTGATCTCCGCGCCGCTCTGGCTCTACCAGATCTGGGCGTTCGTCGCGCCGGGCCTGTACCGGCGTGAGCGGCGCTGGACGTATGTGTTCCTGGGCGCGGCGGTCCCGCTGTTCTTCGTCGGCACCGCCTTGGCGTACGTGACCGTCGACAAGGGCCTGGCGATCTTCCTGGGGTTCGTCGCCGACGACGTCAAGCCGCTGATCACCGTCGACAGCTATCTCGGCTATGTGCTGACGATGCTGCTGGTGTTCGGGTTGACGTTCGAGCTGCCGCTGTTCGTGGTGGTCTTGAACCTGGCCGGGGTGCTGAGCTCGGCCCGGATCCGCCGCACCCAGCGGATGATGCTGTTCGGCATCTTCGTGTTCGCGGCCGTCGCCACCCCGAGCGCCGACCCGTTCACGATGCTCGCGCTGGCGCTGCCCACCGTCCTGCTGTTCGAGATCGCGGCGCTGCTGGCGTTCCTCAACGACCGCCGCCGGGCCCGCCGCCCCGACCCCTACGCGGGCCTGTCCGACGACGAGGCGTCCCCCCTCGACCTGGAGGCGATCGACGCCGAGCTGGAGGAGGGCGACCGGGCCCGCTGATCCGGCGCCCGGCCGGGCCGCCGCCGGGCCGGTTGGGTATCGGGCGGCGGAAACCGTAGGCTCGGTGGTATGACCTCCCCCGACACCACGTCGGCCGAGCAGACCCCGGCGCAGCGGTACGCCGCCTATCGCAGGCGCACCGCGGGGCACGGCCCGGCCCTGCTGGACTTCCGCACCCTGTACGACTTCGAGCTGGACCCGTTCCAGCTTGCGGCGTGCCAGGCGCTGGAGGGCGGCAGCGGCGTCCTGGTCGCCGCGCCCACCGGATCCGGGAAGACGGTGGTGGGGGAGTTCGCCGTCCACCTCGCGCTCCTCGGCGGCGGCAAGTGCTTCTACACCACGCCGATCAAGGCGCTGTCGAACCAGAAGTACGCCGACCTCGTCCGCCGGTACGGGCCGCAGAAGGTGGGGCTGCTCACCGGCGACAACAGCGTCAACGGTGAGGCGCCGATCGTCGTGATGACGACCGAGGTGCTGCGGAACATGCTGTACGCGGGGTCGCAGACCCTCGCGGGGCTCGCGTTCGTGGTGATGGACGAGGTGCATTACCTCGCCGACCGGTTCCGCGGAGCCGTATGGGAAGAGGTGATCATCCACGTCCCCGACTCGGTGCGGATCGTGGCGCTGTCGGCGACCGTCAGCAACGCCGAGGAGTTCGGCGAGTGGCTGCAGGCCGTCCGCGGCGACACCGCCGTGATCGTGGACGAGCACCGTCCCGTCCCGCTGTTCCAGCACATGCTCGTCGGCACCCGCCTGTACGACCTGTTCGTCGACACCGGCAAGGGCAAGGACCGGCAGGCCCGGCTGAACCCGCAGCTCACCCGGATGGCGGTGGAGGAGGTCCGGCGCGCCAAGGTCAACCAGGGGCGGCGCACCGGGCGGCGGCGGGCGCCGCGCCCGCAGCGGTTCCGGCCCCCGCCGCGGCCGGAGGTGATCGAGCGGCTGGAACGTGCCGGGCTGCTCCCGGCGATCACGTTCATCTTCTCCCGCGCCGGCTGCGACACCGCCGTCCTGCAGTGCCTGCACGCCGGGATCCGGCTGACCTCCAAGGAGGAGGCCGAGGAGATCCGTGCGCACGCCGAGCTGCGCACCGCCGACATCGCCGAGGATGACCTGCGCGTCCTCGGCTACGGCGATTTCCTCGCCGCGCTGGAACGCGGCGTCGCCGCCCACCACGCGGGGATGCTGCCGACGTTCAAGGAGGTCGTCGAGGAGCTGTTCACCCGCGGGCTGATCAAGGCGGTGTTCGCGACGGAGACGCTCGCGCTCGGCATCAACATGCCCGCCCGCACCGTGGTGATCGAGAAGCTCGACAAGTGGAACGGCGAGGCCCACGTCGACCTGACGCCCGGTGAGTACACGCAGCTGACCGGGCGGGCCGGGCGGCGCGGCATCGATGTGGAGGGCCACGCCGTCGTGGTGTGGGGCCCGAACGTGGATCCGGCGTCGGTCGCCGGGCTTGCCGGCACCCGCACCTACCCGCTGAACTCCAGCTTCCGGCCGTCGTACAACATGGCCGTCAACCTGGTGGGCGCCGTCGGGAACGAGCGGGCGCGCACGCTGCTGGAGGAGTCGTTCGCGCAGTTCCAGGCCGACCGGGCCGTGGTCGGCCTGGCCCGGCAGGTCCACCGCAACGAGGAGGCCCTGGAGGGGTACGCCAAGGCCGCCGAATGCCATCTCGGCGACTTCATGGAGTACGCGGCGATGCGGCGGCGGCTGTCGGACCGGGAGGCGGAGCTGTCGCGGGAACGGTCCTCGGCGCGGCGTGCCGAGGCGGCGAGGTCGCTGGAGCATCTGCGGCCCGGCGATGTGATCATCGTGCCGTCGGGGCGGCGGTCGGGTCTCGCGGTCGTCCTCGACCCGGGCGTGGGGCGCCGCTCGGACGGGCCGGCGCCGCTCGTGCTGACCGTGAACCGGTCGGTGCAGCGGCTGTCGATCCAGGACCGCATCCGCATCCCCAAGTCGTTCAGCCCCCGCAACCCGCAGGACCGCCGCGACCTCGCCGCCACCCTGCGGGGCCGTGTGCCGGACGACGTCCGCGAGCGGCGCCGCGCGCGCGGCGACTCCGCCGCCACCGACGACGCGGAGATCACCCGGCTGCGCGCCGAGCTGCGCCGCCACCCCGTGCACGGCTGCGACCAGCGCGAGGACCACGCCCGCTGGGCCGAGCGGTACCACCGGCTGGAGCGGGAGACCGAGCAGCTGCGCCGCCGTGTCGAGGGCCGCTCCCAGGTGATCGCCCGCACCTTCGACCGGGTGTGCGCGGTGCTGCAGCAGCTCGGTTACCTCGACGGCGACTCCGTCACCGCCGAGGGCCGCCGCCTCGGCCGCATCTACAACGAGCTGGATCTGCTCACCGCCGAGAGCCTGCGCGCCGGGCTGTGGGAGAAGCTCGGCCACGCCGAGCTGGCCGCGTGCGTGTCGGCGCTGGTGTACGAGTCGCGGCAGCCCGACGATGCCGCCCCGCCCCGTACCCCGGCCGGGCCCGCGCAGGACGCCCTCGCCGCCATGGTGCGGCTGTGGGGCGAACTGGACGCCGTCGAGCGCGACAACCGCGTCTCGTTCCTGCGTGAACCCGACCTGGGGTTCGCGTGGACCGCCTACCGGTGGGCGAAGGGCGACGACCTCGACGAGGTGCTGCTGGAGAGCGACCTGACCGCCGGTGACTTCGTCCGCGCCGTCAAGCAGCTCCTCGACCTGCTCGGGCAGGTCGCCGACGCCTCCCCGGACAACAGCCACGTCCGCAAGACCGCGCGCCGCGCGATGGACGCCATGCGCCGCGGTGTCGTCGCGTACTCGTCGGTGGCCTAGCCGCCGTCACGCGGGTGGTACACGGCGCAGACCTGATCAGGCCAAACCAGAAGAAACCATCCCGAGTCGGCGTGTCCGATGTCACAATCTGGACGTCCGATGACCCGCCGGGGGAAGCCGGGTCCATCCGTGGAACACGAGAAAGGCCCCGACCGTGGCCATCCGTGACAAGATGCGCGCCAACGCGGCCCATGTCCTGCAGCCGGGCGAGAACATCCAGGCGGTGTTCAGCGCCCAGCCGACCGACCCGTACCTCGCCCTGTTCTTCTGGCTCACCCTTTTCGCCAACGTCTACCGCGTCATCGTGGTCACCGACCGCCGCATCCTCGTGTGCCGGTCCGGGCGGCTGCGCATGACCCCGGTCACCGAGGTGCTGCGCGAACTGCCCCGCAGTACCCGCATCGGGTCGCCCAGCGGCCTGTGGTGGTACTGCGAGACCCTCGGCGAGGGGCTCTACGTCCACAAGCGGTTCCACACGGACATCAACGCCGCCGACGGCGTCGCCGCCGCCTGACCCGCACCGTGCCGAGGGGCGCCCTCCCGCCGGGGAGGGCGCCCCGGCGTGTCCGGACCGGGCGCCGCCGCCCTACTTTGGTCGTAGGCGGATCGGCGTCCAGGAGGATCCGGGCGGGGCACCGGGCGCGCTAGTGTGATCACGATCACGGACCTGCCGCCGAACCAGCCCGGGAAGTGCGAATGATCGAGGCGGAGAACCTCACCAAGCGCTACGGCGACAAGACCGCCGTGGACGACCTGTCGTTCACGGTCGTGCCCGGCCGGGTGACCGGGTTCCTCGGCCCGAACGGCGCGGGGAAGTCGACCACCATGCGGCTGCTGCTCGGCCTCGACCGGCCCGACCGCGGCGACGCCCGCATCCACGGCCGCCACTACCGCGACCTGAACGCGCCGCTGCGCGTCGTCGGGGCGCTGCTGGAGGCGCGGGCCGTGCACACCGGCCGCAGCGCCTACAACCATCTGCTGTGCCTGGCGCAGACGCAGGGCATCGGCCGGAAACGCGTCGAGGAGGTCGTCGAGCTCGTCGGGCTCGCCGGCGCCGCCCGCAAACGCGCCGGCGGGTTCTCCCTCGGCATGGGGCAGCGGCTCGGCATCGCCGCCGCGCTGCTCGGCGACCCGTCCGTGCTGGTCCTGGACGAGCCCGTCAACGGGCTGGACCCCGAGGGCATCGTGTGGGTCCGCACCCTCATGCAGCGGCTCGCCGCCGAGGGGCGGACCGTGTTCGTCTCCAGCCATCTGATGAACGAGATGGCCGTCACCGCCGAGCACCTCATCGTCATCGGCCGCGGCCGGCTGATCGCCGACTGCTCCACCGAGGAGTTCATCGAGCGCAGCACCGAGAAGACCGTGACGGTGCGCAGCCCGGACGCCGCGCGGCTCGCCGACATCGTCGCCGCCGAGGGCGGCAAGGCCGCCCCGGGCGACGACGGGCTGCTCACCGTGACCAACATGGAGGCGCCCCGCGTCGGGGAGCTCGCCGCCGCCGAGGGGATCGTCCTGCACGAGCTCACCCCGACCCGCGGCTCCCTGGAGACGGCGTTCATGGAACTGACCCGTGAGAGCGTCGAGTACGGCGCCGCCGCCGGAGCCGTCCCCGCTCCCGGCCCTGCTCCCGGCGCGGTGCCCGGGATTGTCCCGAGTGAGGAGGGGGAGCCCCGATGACCACGGCCACCGCCAAGCCCGCCACGGGCCCGGCCGGCTACGACCGGCCCGGCTTCGGGCGGGTGATGCTCGCCGAATGGACGAAGATCCGCACGGTCCGGTCCACGCTGTGGTCGCTGATCCTGCTCATCGTCCTCGACATCGGCTTCACCGCGCTGTTCGTCGGCCTCACCATGGCGCAGTGGGACAAGACCGACCCCGGCGACCGCGCCCGGATCGCCGCCGACCCGGTCAGCTTCATCCTCGGCAGCGGGTTCTTCCTCGGCCAGCTCACCATCTGCGTCCTCGGCGTGCTGGTGATCGCCTCGGAGTACTCCACCGGGATGATCCGGGCCAGCCTGCTCGCGGTGCCGCGGCGGCTGCCGATGCTGTGGGCCAAGGCCCTGGTGTTCGCGCTGGTCGTCCTGGTCCTCGGCGTCGCGGTGTCGTTCGTGTCGTTCTTCGTCGGCGCGGCGATCATCGGGGACAGGATGGAGGTCTCGCTCGGCGACGAGGGCGTGCTGCGCGCCGTCATCGGCGGCGGCCTCTACCTGGCGATGCTCGGCCTGTTCGCGCTCGCCATCGGCGCGATCGTCCGGCACACCGCCGGCGGCATCACCGGCGTGATCGGGTTCGTCCTCGTGCTGGCGCCGCTCGCCGCGCTGCTGCCCGGCAGCATCGGCGAACACGTCCACGCCTACCTGCCGTCCGAGGCGGGCACCCTGATCGCCAAGGCCCACCAGGGCCAGGACGACCTGCTCACCCCCTGGCAGGGGTACGGCGTCTTCGCGCTCTGGACGTTCGCGCTGCTCGCCCTCGCCGCGTTCCTGCTCAACCGCAGGGACGCCTGAGCACCCGGTCAGGTGTAGAGGGCGTTCAGCCAGTCCTGCCACGCCTTCTGCGCCTGCTCGCGCGAGGCGGCGGCGTCCGGCGCGAACCGGTGCAGCGCGATCCCGACCGGGCCGCCCCACGCGTCCCGGCCGAAGAACCGGTACATCGCGTCGCCGGTGCGCAGCCCGACGAAGTGCTCGGTGCGGTAGTCGAGCACCGCGTCCACCGGGCCCGTGCCCGGCAGGTCCACCCGCACCGTGTCGCCCTCGGCGGCGCCGCCGAGGGCGAGCGCCCGGGTGGCCGCCGCGAACGAGCCCTTCCGCATCGACGCCTCCGGGCCCTGGACGTCGGAGTGCGCCGCCCGCCGCCCGGGGAAGTACAGCAGGTACTGCCGCAGCGTGTGCAGGTAGAAGTCGGTGTGCTTGCTCGCGCCGTCGTACTGGTCGTCCCAGTCGCCGGTGAAGATGCCGCTGTGCACGTAGCGGACCCAGGCCCGCCCGCCCTCGCGCGGCTCGATCAGCGTGTCGAGCCGGTTGAGTGTCTGCGGGAGCCCGTGGATGCCGTCCGGGTCCTCCTCACGGCTGGTCAGCCGGTGCGGCGGATCCCAGGTGGTGACGGCCCCGCCGGCTCCGGCCGAGCCGCCCTCGCGCGGCTCGTACTCCAGCGGCCACAGCCACCCGGCCGTGCCCGTGGTGATCGCCTCCCACACCTGCTGCGGGGACGCGTCGACCTCGTACTCGCGGACGATCTCAAATTCCCTGCCCATGATGCCCTCCTCGCCTTTCAGGCTTCGATCCGCCCGGCGGCGCCTGGCCGTTCCCCCGCCGGTGCCCCGGGCCCGCCGCCCGGTGATGCGCTGTCCGGTGATCCGGTCTTCAGCGCGGGATGGACGGCGATGACGACGCGGTGCGCGCGGCCGCCCGCCGCCGATCCGTCGTGGTATTTGCGGACGAGCGCGCCGACCCCGGCGGTCAGCTCCTCGATGAACGCCGCCCGGTCCGCCGCCGAGGCGAACCGGACCTCCCCGTCCAGCGCGTAGGTCGCCAGCGGCCGGCCCGCCCGCGCCGCCCCGTTGATCAGGGCGCCCACGTCGCGGACCAGCCGCGCCGCGATCGCCAGCAGCCACCGCGCCGACAGCGCGTCGCGGTGCCGCTCCGGGTCGGGCTGCAGCGTCGCCAGCGCCAGCGGGGAGATGACGTAGGACGCCGCCGTGGCCCGCATCAGCCGCTCGGTCATGTTGCCCTTGCGGCGCTCGCCGACCAGCTCGACCAGGCCGTGCCGCTCCAGTGTCCGCAGGTGGTAGTTGACCTTCTGCCGGGGCAGCCCGACCCGCGCCGCCAGCGCGGCCGCCGACATCGGCTCGCCCAGCTCGGCCAGCAGCCGCGCCCGCATGGGGTCAAGGGAGGCGGCCGCGGCCTCCGGGTCCTCGATCACCGTCACGTCCAGCATGCGCCCATCATGGCCACCGACAAATCAAATTGTCAAGACAGGTTTTTTGGTCGGTGGACCGGTGGGCCGGCGGCCGGCGGATCGGCCCGGGTCATCGGCCGCCTCCCGGGTAGTGGACGGGCATGGTGAACGACCCCGGAACCCACGCCTGCCTCCCGAAGGCCCTGCGCGACTACGCCCTCATCGCCGACGGTGAACGCGGCGTCCTCGTCGGCCCGCACGGCGAGTACGCGTGGATGTGCTTCCCGCACTGGGACTCCGCGCCGGCGTTCGCGAGCCTGCTCGGCGGGCCCGGCGGCTACCTCCTCCAGCCCGACTGCGAGCGGTTCGTCTGGGGCGGCTACTACGAGGACCGCGGCCTCATCTGGCGCAGCCGGTGGGTGACCGGCGCGGGCTCCATCGTCGAATGCCGCGAGGCGCTCGCCCGCCCCGCCCGCCGCGACCGCGCGGTGATCCTGCGCCGGTGCCGGGCGGTGCGCGGCGGCGCTCGCGTGCGCGTCCTGCTGGACGTCCGCGCCGGCGGCCCGCGGATGCGGAACCTGCACCACCACGACCCGGACTGGACGGCCCGCAGCGGCGGCACCCGGATCCGCTGGCGCGGCGCCGACGAGGCGCTCGTCCGCGAAGGACCGGGCGGCGGCGCCGCCCTCGCCGTCACCTTCGACCTCGCCGAGGGGGAGTCCCGCGACCTCGTTCTGGAACTCGACGGCGGCGCCCCCGCGCAGCCCCCGGCGGACCTGGACCCGGACGCGCTCTGGGACGCCACCGAACGCGACTGGCGCCGGGCCGTGCCGTCCTGCGGCGACACCATCGCCCCGCGCGACGCCCGCCTCGCCTACTCGGTGCTGACCGGCCTGACCAGCCAGGCCGGCGGCATGGCCGCCGCGGCCACCACCGCGCTGCCCGAGCGCTCCGACCGGGGCCGCAACTTCGACTACCGCTACGCCTGGCTCCGCGACCAGGCATTCGCCGGCCACGCCGTCGCCGCGCACGGCGGCCCCCCGCACCTGCTGCGCACCGCCGCCGGGTTCGCCGCCGCCCGCATCCTCGCGGACGGCGACCGGCTCCGCCCCGCCTACACCGTCACCGGCGGGCCGGTGCCGCGGCAGCGGGACAGCGGCCTGCCCGGCTACCCCGGCGGCACCGCCGTCACCGGCAACCGGGCGAGGGGGCAGTGGCAGCTCGACGCTCTAGGCGAGTCGCTGCTGCTGCTCGCCGTCGCCGCCGAACACGACCGCGCCGACCCCGACATCCGCAAGGCCGCCCGCGTCGCCGCCGACGTCATCGGCCGGCGCTGGAGCGAGCCGGGCGCCGGCATCTGGGAGACCGAGGACCGGCTCTGGACGCACTCGCGGCTGATGTGCGTCGCGGGGCTGCGGCGGGCCGCCCGCGTCCTCGCCGGTCCCGCCGAGACCGCCGCCTGGAACTCCCTCGCCGACGCCGTCCTCGCCGAGACCGGCTGCACCGCGCTCGGCCCCGGCGGCCGCTGGAAACGCGCCACTGACGACGACCGCGTCGACGCCGCCCTGCTCATTCCGCCGCTGCGCGGCGCGCTGCCCGCCGGCGATCCCCGCACCGCCGCGACGCTGCGGGCCGTCCGCGCCGACCTGGTCGAGGAGGGCTTCGTCTACCGGTACCGGGTCGGCGGCGAGCCGCTCGGCGTCGCCGAGGGCGCCTTCACCCTGTGCGGCTTCTTCCTCGCCCTCGCCGAGCACCGGCAGGGCGAGACCGCCCGCGCCCTCGGCACCTTCGAGCGGACCCGGTCGGGGGCCGCGACCAGCGGCCTGTTCGCCGAGGAGTACGACGTCAAGCAGCGCCAACTGCGCGGCAACATCCCGCAGGCGTTCGTCCACGCCCTCCTGCTGGAGACCGCCAGCCGCCTCGCCGGCTGAACGCGGTGCCGGGCCCCGGCGGCGCCCGCCCCCGTCACCTCGCCGAACTGCTCCCGAAGACCGGGACCGATGACCGACCGGAACGCTCCGGGCCGTATTGGCACACGCCAAGCCCGGCATTGTAGAAAGTTGCCATGAGCGAGGACGAGGACGCCGGCGTCGACGAGGTCACCTCGGCGCTGCTGACCGCGTCCCGGCTGCTGGTGGCGATCTCGGCGCGGTCGCTCGCCGCGGTCGAGGGCGCCGTCACGCTGCCGCAGTTCCGGCTGCTCGTCGTGCTGTCCTCGCAGGGGCCGTCCAAGCTCGTCACGCTCGCCGGGCTGCTGGAGGTCAACCCCTCCACCGCGCTGCGGATGGTGGACCGGCTGGCCGCCGCCGGGCTCGTGCGCCGCGGGGCCAGCCCGGACAGCGGCCGCGAGGTCCGCATCCAGGTCACCGCCGCGGGGCGCCGCGTCGTCGACGGCGTCACCGCCCGCCGCCGCGCCGAGATCGCCGAGGTCGTCTCCCGGATGCCGGCAGGCCAGCGGCACGCCCTCGTCGCCGCGCTGCACGCCTTCACCGAGGCCGGCGGCGAACCCCCGGTCACCACCGTCGCCCAGCTCGGCTGGACCTGACCCCACCGCGGACCGAGGCCGCCCGGGCCCGCGGCCCGGCGACGCACCCTGCCCGCCCGCCCGGCTCGTCGAGCCCCTACCGGCCGAGCTCGTCGAGCAGGGCGGTGAGCGTCGCGCCGAGCGGCGCGTCCAGCGTGACCAGGGCGTGCTCGTCGCCGCGCGTCGCGCCCCGGTTGACGATCGCCACCGGCACGCCGTGCCGGGCCGCGTGCCGGACGAACCGGTACCCCGACAGCACCGTCAGCGACGACCCGAGCACCAGCAGCGCGCCCGCGTCCTCGGTGAGGGCGTAGCAGTCCCGGACACGGGCCGGCGGCACGTTCTCGCCGAAGAAGATCACATCGGGCTTGAGCGGGCCGCCGCACCGCTCGCAGCCCACGATCCGGAACGCCTCGATCACCTCGCCGGGCAGCACGGCGTCGCCGTCCGGGTTGATCGTGTCGGCGCGGGCCTCCCAGCCGGGGTTCGCGGCGCGCAGCCGCGCCTCCAGCCGCCCGCGCGGCGTCCGGTCGCCGCACGCCAGGCACACCACCCGGTCGAGCGCGCCATGCAGCTCGATCACGCCGTCCGCGCCGGCCGCCTGCTGCAGCCCGTCGACGTTCTGCGTGATGATCCCCGCGAGCAGGCCGCGCCGCTGCAGCTCCGCCACGGCCCGGTGCCCGGCGTTCGGGCGGGCGCGCGCGATGTGCCGCCACCCCAGATGGCCGCGCGCCCAGTACCGGCGCCGCGCCGCCTCACTGCCGGTGAACGTCTGGTAGGTCATCGGCTCCGCCCGCCGCCGGCGTCCGGTCTCGCCGCGGTAATCCGGGATGCCCGACTCGGTGGACAGGCCCGCGCCGCTCAGCACCACCACGTCGCCGTCCGCGACCAGCCCGGCCAGAGCCCGCAGCTCCGCCGCCCCGATCCCCGTCCCCGCCGTGTTCTCCGCAACCCGCGTCACCCCTCCATGGTGCACGACCGGAACGCGTGAAGAACGCAGCCCCCGATGCCCCCCCCGGGGCGGCCGCGCGCGGTGAGGAGCAGCCCCGCGAGGGCGAGGACCAGGCCGCCTCCCGGCCCGCGGCCGGAACCGCCAAGACGCTTGATGTTTCATCTTCCCCCGGGTGTCCCTCACCGCCGTCCGGAAGGAAACGAATCCGCGCACGACGCCACAAAGTCCGCGCCCCGCCCCGGGCGCCGGGCCCGCGTGAGGTCCAGTTAACGCGCGGGTGACATCCGGGACGCCCCCGGGAAACACGGGCGTCCGAGCATCGGGGCTCATGGGAGCCGACAGCAGACCCGGCAGCAGACCGGACAGGCGGCTGGTCGTGGCCGGGCACGGACCGGCCGCGCACCGCCTCGTGGAGGCCCTGCGCGAGCGCGACGCCGCCGGGGCCTGGACGATCACCGTCATCGGGGAGGAATCCCGGACCGCCTACGACCGGGTGGCGCTGACGACGCACCTGGAGGGCGCCGACCTCGCCTACCCGGCGCACGGCGGCGAGGTCACCGTCCGCACCGGCGAGCGCGTCACCGGGATCGACCGCGCGGCCCGCACGGTCACCACCTCGGCCGGACGCGCCGTCGGCTACGACGCGCTCGTCCTCGCCACCGGGTCGTCCCCGTTCGTGCCGCCCGTCGAGGGCGCGGACCTGCCGGGTGTGTTCGTCTACCGCACCATCGACGACCTCGACGCGATCCGCGCGTACGCGCGGGGCCGGGCGAGCGGGGCGGTCATCGGCGGCGGCCTGCTCGGCCTGGAGGCGGCCCGCGCCCTGCAGGGCCTCGGCCTGCGCGGCGGGGTCGTGGAGGTCGCGCCGTGGCTGATGCCGCGCCAGCTGGACGAAGGGGGCGGCGCGATGCTGCGCCGCCACATCGAAGGTCTCGGCCTGGCCGTTCACGCCGGCGTCCCGGTGCGCGCCCTGGAGGCCGGCGGCGACGGAGCCGTCCGGCGGATCGCGCTCGACGACGGCACGGTGATCGACGCCGAGGTCGTGGTGTTCTCCGCCGGCATCTGGCCGCGCGACGAACTGGCCCGCGGCTGCGGCCTGCCCGTGGGCGAACGCGGCGGCATCGTCGTGGACGGGACGTGCCGCACCGAGGACCCCGCCATCTGGGCGATCGGCGAGTGCGCCCTGGCCGGCGGCACGGTCCACGGGCTGGCCGGGCCGTGCTTTTCGATGGCCGAGGTCGTCGCCGACCGGCTCCTGTCCGGCACGGCCGTGTTCGAAGGCGCCGACATGTCGGCCAGGCTCAAGCTCATGGGCGTGGACGTCGCCAGCTTCGGCGACCCGTTCGCCGACGCCGGCCGGGGCGCGCTCGGCGTCACCTACACCGATCCCGTCGCCGGCGTCTACAAAAAGCTCGTCGTCAGCGACGACGCCCGGACCCTCCTCGGCGGTGTCCTCGTCGGCGACGCCGAGTCCTACGGCACGCTCCGCGCCCGCGTCGGAGCCGCCCTGCCCGCCGCGCCCGAGCGGCTGCTGTTCGGCGGAACCGAGACGGCGGACGGCGACCTGCCCGGCGCGGCGGTCATCTGCTCCTGCAACAACGTCACCGCCGAAGGCGTCCGCCGCGCCATCGCCGAGCACTCTCTCACCGACGTCCCCGCCGTGAAGGACCGCACCGGGGCCGGGACGAGCTGCGGCAGCTGCGTCCCCCTGGTGAAACGGATCCTGGACGCGGAGCTGGCCGCCTCCGGCATCGAGGTCGGCACGGCCCTCTGCGAGCACTTCGCCTACAGCCGCGCCGAGCTGTTCGACATCGTCCGGACCGGGGAGATCACCGGCTTCACCCGGCTCATCGAAGAGCACGGGACGGGCCGGGGCTGCGACATCTGCAGACCCGCCGTCGCCTCCATCCTGGCGAGCCTCGGCAACGGCCACATCCTGGAGGGCGAGCAGGCCGCGCTGCAGGACACCAACGACCACTTCCTCGCCAACCTGCAGAAGAACGGCACCTACTCGGTCGTCCCGCGCGTCCCCGGCGGCGAGATCACCCCCGGCGGACTCATCGTGATCGGCGAGGTCGCCCGCGACTTCGGCCTCTACACCAAGATCACCGGCGGGCAGCGCATCGACCTGCTCGGCGCCCGCGTCGAGCAGCTCCCCGACATCTGGCGGCGGCTCGTGGACGCCGGATTCGAGTCCGGCCACGCCTACGGCAAGGCGCTGCGGACGGTGAAGTCGTGCGTCGGGTCCACCTGGTGCCGCTACGGCGTCCGGGACTCGACCGCCATGGCGATCCGCCTGGAGCTGCGCTACCGGGGGCTGCGCGCCCCGCACAAGCTGAAGTCGGCGGTGTCCGGCTGCGCCCGCGAGTGCGCCGAGGCGCAGAGCAAGGACTTCGGCGTCATCGCCACCGAGAACGGCTGGAACCTCTACCTCGCGGGCAACGGCGGGATGCGGCCCCGGCACGCCGATCTGTTCGCCACCGGCCTCACCGACGATCAGCTGATCACCTGCATCGACCGGTTCCTGATGTTCTACATCCGCACCGCCGACCGGCTGCAGCGCACCGCGAGCTGGCTGGAGTCCCTCGACGGCGGCCTGGACCACCTCCGCGAGGTCATCGTGGACGACCGGCTCGGCATCTGCGCCGACCTCGACGCCGCCATGGCACGGCACGTCGCGTCCTACTCCGACGAATGGCGCGACACCCTCGACGATCCCGAGCGGCTCCGCCGGTTCGTCTCCTTCGTCAACGCGCCGCGCGCCCCGGATCCGAGCATCGCCTTCGAGGTCGAGCGGGAGCAGATCCGGCCCCTTCCCGCGGAGGTGGGACGATGACCGTGGTGGTCGTCGGGAACGGCATGGCGGGCTCGCGGTTCGTCGGCGAGCTGCGCGCCCGCGACGCCGCGACCCCCGTGACGGTGTTCGGCGCGGAGGCCGAGCGCCCCTACAACCGGGTGCTGCTGCCGGACGTCCTCGCCGGGGTGACGCGGCCCGACCGCATCGGCCTGGTCGACGCCGCCTGGTACGCCTCGCACCGCGTGGACGCCCGCCTCGGCGTCGAGGTCACTCGCATCGACCGCGCCGCGAGGAGCGTCCACGCCTCTGACGGGACCGTCACCCCGTACGGGACGCTCGTCCTGGCGACGGGCAGCACCGCGTTCATCCCGCCGCTGCCGGGCCTGCGCGGCGGGACGCCCGAGGGCGCGCTGGTGTTCCGCACCCTGGACGACTGCCGCCGCATCACCGAGCTGGCCGGGCCGGCGCGCCGCGCGGCCGTCGTCGGCGGCGGCCTGCTCGGCATCGAGGCCGCACGCGGGCTGCAGGGCCGCGGCCTGGACGTGACCGTCCTGCACCTGGCCGGCCACCTCATGGAACGCCAGCTCGACCCCGCCGCCGGGAGGGTCCTCGCCCGCACGCTCGCGGCGCTCGGCATCGCGACGCGGCTCCAGGCGGACGTCGCCGGCCTGCGCACCGCCGGCGGTGCCGTCACCGGGGTCGAGCTGGCCCTGCCGGGGGGCGGCACGGAGGTCGTCGGCGCCGACCTGGTCATCCTGTCCTGCGGTGTGCGGCCCGAGGTGAGGCTCGCCAGGGACGCGGGCCTGGCGATCGGCCGCGCCGTGATCGTGGACGACGAGCTGCGGTCGGTCACCGACCCGTCCGTCCGCGCCATCGGCGAGTGCTCCGAGCACCGCGACGAGGTGTACGGGCTGGTCGCTCCCGCCTGGGAGCAGGCGGAGGTGCTCGCCGGGCTGCTCTCCGGCACCGAACCCGCGGCGCGCTTCACCGGCGCCCGGCGGATCACCCGCCTCAAGGCCGCCGGGATCGAGCTGGCCTCGATGGGGGAGACGCACTTCGGCGATGATGACGACGACGTGGAGGTCGTCCGGTTCACCGACGCCGCGCGCGGCACCTACAAGAAGGCGGTGATCCGGGAGGGGCGGCTGATCGGCGCGATCCTGCTCGGCGAGACCTCGGCGGCCGGGACGCTCACCCGGCTCTACGACCGTGCCGCGCCGCTGCCCGCCGAACGACTCGGCCTGCTGTTCCCCGGCGCGGGCGGCGCCGCCGAGGCCGGGTCACCGGTGCGGATGCCGGACGCCGCCACCGTCTGCCACTGCAACAACGTCAGCAAGGGGCGGATCCTGGCCTGCTGGCGGGCCGGGGCCCGCGCCGCCGGCGACGTCGCGCGCGAGACCCGCGCGGGTACCGGCTGCGGCGGCTGCCGCGAGACCGTCGAGGGCATCGTGGCCTGGCTGGCCGGCCAGGACGCCGCCGGCGTCGCCTGAAACACCCGGACGGGGCTGTTCGGGTCGTGCGCGATCCGGCTCCCCGGCCCCATCGCCGGCGTCCTGGCCGCCACGACCGTGAGCGCCCCGGCCGCCGGGACCGCGGGGAACGGCGGGTAGGCTCCGCCGCATGGCCGTGCCGGCGGCACGCCGCCGGACTCACGCGGAACCCGGCCTCGACGCGGGAGGCGCTCATGATCGACGGACGTCCGCTCATCGACGCGCACGTGCACACCGCCCGGCTGCCGACCCTGCCCCCCGCATGGCGGCGGTGGGCCGAGGAGTTCGGCTCGTCCCACCCCTGGCAGGACCTCTACGACGCCGACGGTGCCCTCGTCCCCGAGAAGGTCGACGCCTACTTCGAGGACGAGGGCGTCGACATCGCCCTGCTGCTCTGCGAGTACAGCCCGAAGACGACCGGCACGCAGCCCATCGAGGACCTCCAGCCGCTCCTCAAGCACAACCCCCGCCGCTTCAAGCCGATCGCCAACGTCAACCCGCACCTGCACTACCCGATCGACGCCGAGGTCGCCCGGCAGCTGGAGTTCGGCGCCGCCGCCCTGAAACTGCACCCCGTGCACGGCGGGTTCAGCGTCGCCGACCCCGACCTGTATCCGGCCTACCAGGTGTGCCGTGACGCCGGCGTCCCCGTCGTCGTGCACTGCGGGACGAGCTCGTTCCCCGGCTCGGCCAACCGGTACGCCGACCCCACGCCCATCGACGACGTCCTGCGGCTGTTCCCGGGCCTGACGTTCGTCCTCGCGCACGGCGGCCGCGGCTGGTGGTACGACGCCGCCGCGTTCCTCGCGCTCTCCCGCGAGGAGGTGTGGATCGAGCTGTCCGGCCTGCCGCCGCACCGGCTCCCCGAGTACTACGCCCGGCACGACCTGCGCCGCCTCGCCCGCACGTTCATCTTCGGCACCGACTGGCCCGGTGTCCCCGGCATCGCCCGCAACGCCCGCGCCATCGCCGCCCTCGGCCTGGACGAGGAGACCCTCGGTCTCGTCCTCGGCGGCAACGCCCTCCGCGTCTACAAGGGCCTGTCCTTGCAGCTCTCACCCGGCGGAAAGGATCGCTCCATGACCGGCCCCGGCCCGTTCACCGAGGACGTCGTGCGGCAGATCACGCGGCACATGAACGACGACCACGCCGCCGACTGCCTCACCATCTGCCGCGCGCTGGGCGGCCGGCCCGGCGCGACCGCGGCGCGGATGACCGGCCTGGACGCCGGCGGCATCGAGTTCGCCGTCAGCGACGGCGGTGTCGAGCACCCCGTCCGGATCCCGTTCACCGAGCGGCTCACCGAACGCCCCCAGGTGCGCCGCGAGGTCGTCCGGATGGCCGAGGAGGCCCGCGCCGCCCTGGGCGGGTGACCGCGGGTGACCGTAGCCTGGCCGGGATTCGGTCCGACCGAAAACCGGATCCGGTTTGCCTGGCGGGCACGCGGACATCCGGTAGGCAGCCGAGGCCCGCCCTGGGCCCCACCCCCTCCGGAGGCCGCCATGCTCGCGATCGCCGCCGCGATCGTCTTCGCCCTTGCCCTGCTGTTCGACCTGGCCGACGTGTCCTCGGACGCGATCAACAACGGGACGCTGACCGTCCTCGGCCTGCTGCTCATCGCGCTGCACTTCGCCGGCGTCGGTGCGTCCACGGCCTGGCGGCCCCGCCGCTCCGGCCGCCGCCGCTGAGGAACGCGCCGGGCACCACCGGGCGCGCGAAACGGAGCACCCGGGCCGATTGGAATCTACAATGTAAAGGCGCTGGCCGGTTCAGCCGCCGCCGTCCTGCGCGAACGCCCGCAGCCCGGACGGGTCCACCACGGTGATCTTCCGCCGGCCGGTGCGGACCAGGCCCTCGTCGCGCAGCACGGCGAGGGCTCGCGCGACCGTCTCCCGCGAGGCGTCCATCCAACTGCCGAGCTCCTCCTGCGACAGCGGGGGCCCGATCGGGATCTCGCCGTCCGGCCCCGGCGGGACGTGCCGGGCCGACAGTTCGGCGAGTTCCGCCAGCAGGAGCGCCAGCCGCTGCGGGCCCTGCGCCGACGCGTGCGCCTGCAGCCGGCGGCCCGCGTCGTCGAGCCGCCGCACGAACGTGCCGCTGACCAGCATCCACACGCCGGGATGGGCGTCCAGGAACGCGGTGAACCGTGCCGCCGGCACGACCAGCGCCCGGACCTGGTCGAGCGCCTGCACGGTCGCCGACCGCTCCCGCCGCCCGAGCACCGCGCTCTCGCAGACCAGGTCGCCGGGACCGCGCACGGCGAGCACCACCCGGTGCCCGTACGCGCTGGACGACACGACCTTGGCCCAGCCCGACTCGATGACGATGATGTGGTCGGAGTCGTCGCCCTGGTAGCACAGGGGCGTTCCCGGCCGGTAGGTCCGCGACCGGCCGGCCTGCCGGAGCGCCGCGCGCTCCCGGTCGTCCAGCGCGTCCCAGAATCCGCGGCCGGGGCGGGCGGCGAGGCCGCCGCGCGATGTGCTCCGCTCGCTCACGGCACGTCCGTTCCGGTGCGCGATCGGGTGAACCGGCACCCGCGGCAGATGGGGGGAGTGGGGCAGTGAGGCCCAGTGCCGCGGGTACCGGTCGCCTGCATGCGCCCATGAGAACCCGTCACCGATTCGGATGCTGCCCGCGGAGGGACGCGCTGTCTGCGTCTTATGACACTTTTGGCGAAAATTGCAGCGAAAAAGCCGCGTCAGCGAGAAAGAGCGTTCAGCAGACGGTTCACCGGGCCGCCGAGATTCCAGCGATCGGCCAATTCGGCCAGCGCCTCGCCGTCGCGCGGCCCGGCGGGCAGCCGGTCGTCCAGCGTCGCCAGCTCCGGCGCGCCGATGTCGGTGACCACCCGCACCACCGTCTCGGCGGCGGCCAGGTAGCCGCGCGCGGCCTCCAGCCGGCGGCGTGCGCCCGCCGGGAACCCCTCGCCGGTGCCGGCGTCCAGCGCCGCGAGGATGCCGTCGACCGACCCGAACCGGGTGACCAGCGCGGCGGCCGTCTTGTCGCCGACGCCGGGCACGCCGGGCAGCCCGTCGCTCGGGTCGCCGCGCAGCGTCGCGTAGTCGGCGTAACCGCGGCCGGGGATGCCGTACTTGGCCGCGACCTCCTTCTCGCCCATCACCTGCAGGTTCCGCACGCCCCGCGCCGTGTAGAGGACGGCGACGGGGCCGCGGTCGTCGACGAGCTGGAACAGGTCCCGGTCGCCGGTCACGATGTCGACCGGCCCCTGCGCCCCGCCCCGCACCGCGAGCGTCCCGATCACGTCGTCGGCCTCGTAGCCGGGGACGCCCGCCCGTGCCAGTCCGAACGCGTCCAGCACCGCGTCGATGACCGGGAGCTGCGCCTCCAGCGCGTCCGGGGTCTGGTCGCCGCCGTCCTCGGCCACCCGGTGCGCCTTGTAGGACGGCAGCGCCGCCACCCGGAACGCGGGCCGCCAGTCGGCGTCCATACAGCAGACCAGCCGCTCCGGCGCCCGGTCCTGGACGAGCCGGGCGATCATGTCGATGAGCCCGCGCACGGCGTTCACCGGCGTCCCGCCGGGGGCGGTCACCGACTCGGGCACCCCGTAGAAGGCGCGGAAGTACAGCGACGGCGTGTCCAGCAGCATCAACCCGCTCATGCGCACATGCTCCCACGCGGGTCCGACGTCGCGGGGCCGTGCCGCTCCTGCGATGCTGGTAGCGGTCATCAGACAGGACCGAAGAATGGAGACGGGTGTGACAACGGAGTTGTATCCGCGGGAGCGCGTCGGACGTGTTCGGGAGGCGGCGGCCAAGGCGGGGCTCGGGGCGGTGCTGCTGACGCCGGGCCCGGACCTGCGCTACGTCACCGGCTACGACGCGAAGCAGCTGGAGCGGCTCACCTGCCTGGCGGTGCCGGCGGACGGGGAGCCGTTCCTGGTCGTCCCGCGGCTGGAGCTGCCCGCCGCGCAGGAGTCGCCGGCCGGGTCGCTCGGCGTGGAGCTGGTGCCGTGGGACGAGACCGACGACCCGTTCGCGCTGACCGCCGCCCGGCTGCCGGGCGGCATCGCGAAGGTGGGCGTCGCGGACCAGATGTGGGCGGTGATGGCGCTGCGGTTCCGTGCCGCGCTGCCGGGCGCCGAGCAGGTCGCGGCCGGGGCGGTGCTGCGCGAGCTGCGGATGCGCAAGTCCGCCGCCGAGGTCGCCGCGCTGCGCGAGGCCGGCGCGGCGATCGACCGGGTGCACCGCCGCGTCCCGGACTTCCTCAAGGCGGGACGCACCGAGCGGGAGGTCGGCCGCGACATCGCCGAGGCGATCCTCGCCGAGGGCCACGTCCGGGTCGACTTCGTCATCGTCGGGTCCGGCCCGAACGGCGCGAACCCGCACGCCGAGCTGTCCGACCGCGTGATCAGGCCCGGGGAGCCGGTGGTGGTCGACATCGGCGGGACGATGCAGAGCGGCTACTGCTCGGACTCGACCCGCAACTACTGCGTGGGCGAGCCGCCCGCCGAGTACCGCGCCTACTACACGGTGCTGGAGGAGGCGCACCGGGCGTCCTGCGAAGCCATCCGGCCGGGAGTGACGCCCGAGGCGGTGGACGCGGCCGGACGCGGCGTCATCGCCGCCGCCGGGTACGGTGAGCACTTCTTCCACCGCACCGGCCACGGCATCGGGCTGGAGTCCCACGAGGAGCCCTACATCGTCGAGGGCAACCTCGAGCCGCTGGAGCCGGGGATGGCCTTCTCCATCGAGCCGGGCATCTATCCCGGTCCGCACGGCGCCCGCATCGAGGACATCGTCGTGTGCACCGAGGACGGCTACGAGCCGATGAACGTCACCGAGCGCGGCCTGGTGATCGTGGAGTAACCCCGGACCGACTATATGGATCGGCCGCCGGGAATGGCGGCGCGCAGGGCGTGGACGGATTTCCGTCCACGCCCTCACGTCATTTCGGACAGCACAAATTAGGGGAGAAACGGCTCTGTAACGATCTCTGCACTAAATGTGTCAGCGCGCACGGTGCGTATTGCAAGCGTGCGGACGGCCATGTACCACCTAGATGCATAGTTACGCGGGGGTAGGCCGGTTTCTTCCGCATGACGGAGGGTCCGACCATGCCCGGAGGGAGCCCGTACCCCGGCGGAGACGTGCCGTGAAGAAGAGGAGATGCCGTGGCAGAGGTCGACCTGACCAGCGTCGGGAAGGTCTATCCCGACGGCACACGGGCCGTGACCGACCTGACCCTCCACATCGCCGACGGGGAGTTCCTCGTCCTGGTCGGCCCCTCGGGCTGCGGCAAGACGACCGCGCTGCGCATGGTCGCCGGGCTGGAGGACATCTCCGAGGGCGAGGTCACGATCGGCGGCCGGGTCGTCAACCGCGTCCCCGCCCGTGACCGCGACGTCGCGATGGTGTTCCAGAGCTACGCCCTCTACCCGCACCTGTCGGTGCGCGACAACATCGGTTTCGGGCTGTCGCTGCGCAAGATGCCGAAGGCCGAGATCCGCAAGAAGGTCGACCGGGCCGCGGAGATCCTCGGCCTCACCGACCACCTGTCCCGCAAGCCCCGCAACCTGTCGGGCGGGCAGCGCCAGCGTGTCGCGATGGGCCGCGCGATCGTCCGCGAGCCGCAGGCGTTCCTGATGGACGAGCCGCTGTCCAACCTCGACGCCAAGCTCCGCGTCCAGATGCGCGCCGAGATCGCCCGCATCCAGCGCGACCTCGGCGTCACCACGATCTACGTCACCCACGACCAGACCGAGGCGATGACGCTCGGCGACCGGGTCGCGGTGATGAAGAAGGGCGAACTGCAGCAGGTCGCTCCGCCGCAGGAACTCTACGACCGGCCGGCGAACCTGTTCGTCGCCGGCTTCATCGGCTCGCCGGCCATGAACCTGATCCACGGCACGCTGTCCGGGGACGCGGAGAACCCGCGGCTGGAGATCGGCGGCCAGACCCTGGCGCTGCCGGCCGAGGTGCTGACCGAGCGCCCGGCCCTGGCGTCCCGCCTTGGAAGCGACGTCGTCGTCGGCATCCGCCCCGAGGACATGGAGGACTCCGAGCTCGTGGAGACGCCCGAGGGATCCGGGCTGACCTCCACCGCCGACCTCGTGGAGGCGATGGGCTCGGACGTGCTGGTCCACTTCGCGATCGAGGCCTCCCAGGTCGTCACCGAGGACACCAGGGAACTCGCACGCGACGCGGGGACCGACGTGCTGGGGAGCCTGGAGAGCCCCCGCACGGACATGGTCGCGCGGTTCAGCCCGCGCACCCGCGTGAAGGTGGGCGACCCGGTGACGATCCGCGTCGACACCGGCCGCCTGCACTTCTTCGATATCGAGTCCGGCGCGGCGATCTGGGGCTCGGACGCCGCCGGCCCGCTCAGGGAGGATGAAGGATGAGGATCAGCTTTGCCCGTGGGGGGACCCCCCACACCCCCCCGCCCGGCTCCGCCGGCCATGGCAGACGCGCGATGGGAGCCGCCGTCGCGGCGGGACTGCTTCTGTCCTCGGCCGCCGCGTGCGGCGGCGGCGATGACGGCGACGACTCGGCGTCCGCCGGCGGGGGAGCGCTGAAGGGCACCACGATCGAGGTCGCGGCCAAGTGGACCGGCCCGGAGGAGACCAACTTCCGCAAGGTGCTGCAGGCGTTCGAGAAGAAGACCGGGGCGAAGGTCAACTACGCCTCCACCGGTGAGAACACCGACGCCTACCTCGGCCCGCGCATCGAGGCGGGCAACCCGCCGGACGTGGCGATCCTGCCGCAGCCGGGCCTGATGGAGCAGTACGCGAAGAAGGGCTCGCTGAAGCCGCTCGGTGACGACGTCGTCGCGCAGGTCGGCCAGAACTTCTCGCCGTACTGGAAGGAGCTCGGCTCCTCCGGCGGCAAGACCTACGGCGTGATCGTCAAGGCCGCCTACAAGTCGATCCTGTGGTACCGGCCGCAGGCGTTCGACGAGGCGGGCGTGCAGCCGCCCGCGACGTGGGCCGACCTGGTGAAGGCGTCGGGCACGCTGCAGGACGCGGGCACCACCCCGCTCACCCTCGCCGCCGGCCCGCAGGACTCCTGGACGCTGACCGACTGGTTCGAGAACGTCTACCTGTCGCAGGCGGGCCCGGAGAGCTACGACAAGCTCGCCAAGCACGAGATCAAGTGGACCGACCCGACGGTCGGCAAGGCGCTGGAGACCCTCGCCCAGATCTGGGGCAAGGGCGACTTCCTGAACGGCGGCGTCGCGACCGCGACCAAGACCAAGTTCGACGAGTCGGTCACCCAGGCGTTCGGCCAGCAGAAGGCCGCCATGGTGTACGGCGGAGACTTCGCCGCCGCGAACATCGCCACCACCAAGGCCAAGGTCGGCACCGACGCCAAGGTGTTCGCGTTCCCGAAGGCCGGCGACACCGCCCCGGCGATCCTCGGCGGCGACATCGCGGTCGCCCTGAAGGACGGCAAGGGCACCCAGGAGCTGATGAAGTTCCTCGCCTCCCCGGAGGCCGGCAAGGTCTGGGCCGGGCTCGGCGGCTACCTGACACCGAACAAGAGCGTCCCGCCGGACGCCTACTCCGACCCGATCGCCAAGCAGCTGATCGGCCAGCTGCAGCAGTCCGGTGACGCGGCCCGCTACGACCTGTCGGACCTGACGCCCGCCGCGTTCGGTGCGACGCCCGGCAAGGGCGAGTGGGAGGCGCTGCGCCAGTTCGTGATGCACCCGACCGACGTCAAGGGCACGCAGGCCAAGCTTGAGGCCGAGGCCGCCGCTGCCTACAAGTAGGGCGTACGAGTAGGGGATCCCTGGATGAAGGCTCCGCAAGAGGAGGTGCCGCCGGCCGCGACGGCCGGCGGCGCCGCCGCCGTCGACGTACCGGCCGCCCGCTCCGGCGCCCGCCGCGGGCGCGAGCGGCCGGCCCCGCCGTCGTGGCTCGCCATGACGTTTCTGCTGCCGGCGCTGCTGCTGCTCGGCTTCCTCGTGGTCTATCCGATCGTGTACTCGGTGATCCGCAGCTTCTTCGACGCCTCGGGCGGCTCGTTCGTCGGCGTCGACAACTACACGGGGGTCTTCAAGGGGCACGACAACCTCGTCGCGGTGCGCAACACCGCGATCTGGGTGGTGGTGGCCCCGACCGTGGTCACCATCATCGGGCTGGTGTTCGCCGTCCTGACCGAGCGGATCCGGTGGGCGACGGTGTTCAAGCTCGTGGTGTTCATGCCGATGGCGATCTCGTTCCTCGCCTCCGGCGTGATCTTCCGGCTGGTGTACCAGCAGGACCCCGACAAGGGCGTCGCGAACGCGGCGCTGGTCGCGCTGCACGACACGTTCGCGCAGGACACGACCTACCCGGGCGCCGGGCCCCGCACCGGCGGGGACGCGCTCGTGCGCGCGGACGGCGGCGCCGTGGTCACCTCCGGGTCCTTCCGGGCCGGGCAGAGCGCGTTCGTCCCGCTGCTGAAGATCCAGCAGCAGTACCTGCCGAAGGACGCCGCGCCGGCCGCGCAGCCGCCGGCCGCCGAGCCGGGGCAACTGGCCGGGACGGTCTGGTTCGACTTCACCAGGGGCGGCGGCGGGCAGCGGAACGTCCCGAACGCGGGAGAGACCGGGCTGCCCGGCGTCAGGGTCGAGGCGGTGAAGGACGGCAAGGTGGTCGCCAAGGCCACCACCGGGGCCGACGGCACGTTCACGATGAGGAAGGTCCCGGACGGGACGTACACGATCCGGCTGCCCGAGGACAACTTCACCGCCGCCTACCGGGGCGCGGAGTGGCTCGGCGGCACGCTGATCACGCCCGCGATCATCGGGTCGTACCTGTGGGTGTGGTCCGGGTTCGCGATGGTGCTGATCGCCGCCGGCCTCGCCGCCATCCCGCGCGACGCGCTGGAGGCGGCCCGGGTGGACGGCGCCACCGAGTGGCAGGTGTTCCGCCGGGTGACGATCCCGCTGCTCGCGCCCGTCCTCATGGTGGTGCTGGTGACGCTGGTCATCAACGTCCTGAAGGTCTTCGACCTCGTCTACATCATCGGCGGCGGTGACCCGAACGCCAACGTGCTGGCGCTGCAGATGTGGACGGTGTCGTTCGGCGGCGGCAACGACCAGGGCGCGGGCAGCGCCATCGCCGTGCTGCTGTTCGTGCTCGTGCTGCCCGCCATGCTGTTCAACATCCGGCGAATCCGGCAGGAGCGCAAATGAGCATCGCGGAGAAGACCGCCCCGGCTCCCTCCGGTGCCGAGGGCGCGGGCGGCGCGGCGGGCGCGCCGCGCCGCGGCCTGGCCGCCCGGATCGTCGGCCGGGCCGGTGGCGGCGCCGCGCAGGCGCTGCTGGTGCTGATCGCGCTGTTCTGGCTCGTGCCGACGCTCGGGCTGCTGGTCGCGTCGCTGCGCTCCAACGAGGACAACAACGCCGGCGGCTGGTGGGAGGTGTTCACCAAGCCGGCGCAGCTGACCCTGGAGTCCTATGGCTCGCTGCTGGACAAGGGCGACTTCGTCGACTCGTTCTGGAACACCGTGCTGATCACCGTCCCGGCGACCCTGCTGGTGGTGGTGATCGCCTCGCTGGCCGCCTACGCGTTCGCGTGGATGGAGTTCCCCGGGCGCGACTGGCTGTTCCTGCTCGTCGTGGCGCTGCTGGTGGTGCCGGTCCAGGTCGCGCTGATCCCGGTCGCCAAGCTGTACGGCCACATCGAGTTCGGCGGGTTCCACATGTTCGGGTCGGTCACCGGCGTGGTGCTGTTCCACGTCGCGTTCGGCCTGCCGTTCGCCGTCTTCCTGCTCCGCAACTTCTTCGCGGCGATCCCGCGGGACCTGCTGGAGGCGGCGCGGATGGACGGCGGCTCGGAGTGGACGATCTTCCGCCGGGTGATCTTCCCGCTGGGCGGCCCGGCGATCGCCTCACTCGGCATCTTCCAGTTCCTGTGGGTGTGGAACGACCTGCTGGTCGCGCTGGTGTTCGCCGACACCGGGTCGCAGCCGATGACCAAGTGGCTGCAGTCCCAGATGCGGCAGTTCACCGGCAACATCGACATCCTCGCGCCCGGCGCGTTCCTGTCGCTGATCGTCCCGCTGGTCGTGTTCTTCGCCTTCCAGCGCTACTTCGTCCAGGGCGTGCTGGCGGGTTCGGTGAAGTAACCCTCCCGGTTCGAATCTCGGCCACCGGGTCACGGGCCGGGCGGTCTGCGGCCGCCCGGCCCGAGCGGTTCCGGGGGGCGCGCCCCTGGGGTCACACGGCGAGGCCGCTGGAGGGGTCGAAGAAGTGCAGCCGGCGGGTGTCCACGGCGAGCTGGACGTCCTGCCCCGGCCGCACGTGCGAGCGGGAGTTGACACGGGCCGTCCACAGCGCCTTGTTGTCGGCGAGCGGGAGTGCCATGTCGCCGCCGTCCTCGGCGTCCTCGGCGAGGTCGGCGGTGTCCTTGTGCTCGACCGGCGGGGCGTCGATGGTGAAGATGACGTTGATCTCGCTGCCCAGCTCCTCGGTGACGCTGCTGCGCACCTCCATCGGCGCCCAGCCGGGGCCGGCGTGCGCGGCGTCCTCGAAGTCCGAGGGGCGGATGCCGAGGATGACCTTGCGGCCGATGTGGTCCCGCAGGCCCGGCTTGTCGTGGAGGGTCGCGGCCGGCACCGGCAGCGTGTACCCGGCGAAGCGGACCTGCGCGCCGTCGTCGCCGGAGGCGAGGTCGGCGAGGACGAAGTTCATCGCGGGCGATCCGATGAACCCGGCGACGAACAGGTTGACGGGGTTGTCGAACAGCCGCTGCGGGGTGTCGACCTGCTGCAGGACGCCCTCGCGCAGCACGCACACCCGCGACCCGAGCGTCATGGCCTCGACCTGGTCGTGCGTCACGTACACGGTGGTGACGCCGAGCCGCTCGTGCAGCTGGCTGAGCGAGGCGCGCATGGACACGCGGAGCTTGGCGTCGAGGTTGGACAGCGGCTCGTCCATCAGGAACGCCTGCGGCTCGCGGACGATCGCGCGGCCCATCGCGACGCGCTGGCGCTGCCCGCCCGACAGCGCGGCGGGCTTGCGGGACAGGAACTGCTCGAGGCCGAGCATCTTGGCGGCCTCGTGGACCTTCGCCCTGATCTCCGACTTCGGGGTGCCGCGCAGCTTGAGGCCGAACGCGAGGTTCTGCTCGACGGTCATGTGCGGGTAGAGGGCGTAGTTCTGGAAGACCATCGCGATGTCGCGGTCCTTGGGCGCGAGGTCGTTGACGACCTGGTCGCCGATGAGGATCTTCCCGCCGCTGATCTCCTCCAGCCCGGCGATCATCCGCAGCGCGGTGGACTTGCCGCAGCCGGACGGGCCGACCAGCACCATGAACTCGCCGTCCCGGATCTCCAGGTCGAGCCCGTCCACGGCTTTGACGCCGCCGCCGTACACCTTGTCGACCCGGTCCAGCACGATCTTGGCCATCGGCCCCCCTATGGAAACGTTTTCACTGCCCCCTGCCGAGCAGGGGCTTTACGGTATTGAGGGGAGTAAACATCATGGAATCGTTTCCATGGGAGGCCGGACGCGGATAAGGTGATCGAAAACCCCGGGGGGGCGGGATGACGCGCGGACGGCCGGCGACGATCAAGGATGTGGCCGCGTCGGCGGGCGTCGGCATCGCCACCGTGTCCCGGGTGTTCTCCGGAACCGGGTCGGTCGGCGCCGCCACCCGCGAGCGGGTGCTGGCCGCGGCCCGCGAGCTGGACTACCGGCCGAGCGCCCTCGGCCGCGGGCTGAAGCTGCGCCGCAGCGGCGGCATCGGGCTGGTCGTCCCGGACGTCACCGACCCGTTCCGCGCCGAACTGGTCGCGGGCGTGCTCGCCTGCGCCCGCAGCCTCGGCGAGCACGTCATCGTCGACGCCGCGCACGGCGACCCCGCCCGCGAGGCCGAGATCGTCGAGCGGCTGGTCGAGCAGCGGGTGGACGGGATCATCGCGGTGCCGGCCGGTGACCGGGCCGACTGGCGGGCCGCCGCCCGGGTGTGCTCCAGCGTCGTTTTCGCCGACCGGGTGCTGCCGGGGCTGCCGGAGATCCCGGCCGTCCTCGCCGACGACACCGGCGGCGTCCGGTCCCTCACCGAGTACCTCGCCGGGCTCGGGCACCGGCGCATCGGCTTCCTCGGCGGTGCCCCCGGCGCCGCCGCCGGGGTGCGCGAGCGCGCGTTCCGCGACACGCTCGCCCAGCTCGGCGTCCCCGTCGAGGAGGACCTGGTCGTCGCCGCCCGCCCGGCCCGCGACGCCGCCTACGCGGCCGCCGCCGGGCTGCTGCAGCGCCGCGCCGACGTCACCGCGATCCTGGCCGCCGGGCACCTGCTCGGGGAGGCGGCCGTGCTGGTGGCCCGCGAGCTGGACCTGCGGGTCCCCGCCGACGTGTCGATCGCGATGGTGGACGACGTGGCGTGGGCGGAACTGTGCGACCCGCCGCTGACCGCCGTCGCCCGTCCCGGCCACGACATCGGCTACCGCGCCTGTGAGCTGCTGCTGCGCGAGCCGGCCCGGCGCGGCAGGGGAGGGCCGGTGCTGCTGCCGACCGAGCTGGTGGTGCGCGGCAGCTGCGGCCCGCTGCGGCCCGCGCGCCGCTGAAACCGCCCGGATAACGCCGATCCGTGATCTATGGGGGCGCACGCCCCGTCTCCGGCACGCTACATTTCCCGCGTGGAGGAGATCGATCGTCAGATTCTGGCGCTGCTCGCCGACGACGGGCGGATGAGTTTCACCGACCTGGCCAAGGAGACGGGGCTGTCGGTGTCGGCGGTGCACCAGCGTGTCCGGCGGCTGCAGAAGCGCGGCGTCATCAAGGGGTTCGCCGCCCAGCTGGACACCCAGCGGATCGGGCTGCCGCTGACCGCGTTCGTGTCGATCAAGCCGATCGACCCGGCCGCGCCGGACGACGCCCCCGACCGGCTGGCGCATCTCCAGGCGATCGAGGCGTGCCATTCGGTCGCCGGCGAGGAGAGCTACATCCTCAAGGTGCGGGTCTCGTCGCCGAACGAGCTGGAGGACCTGCTCCAGAAGATCCGCGCCGCCGCGAACGTCGCGACCCGGACCACGGTCGTGCTCAGCACCCCCTGGGAGGCGCGCCGCCCGCCCCTGTAGCCGGGGGAGGCCGGGCGGGGGTCAGGGGGCGGTGGCGATGAAGACGGCGTTGCCGAAGCCGACCTCGTCGCCCGGCCGGAGCCGGGCCGGGCCGGTCAGCCGCCACCCGTTCACCCGGGTGCCGTTCATCGACCCGAGGTCGCAGATCGTCCAGCCTTCGCCGGCCGGGTAGATCTCGGCGTGGAACCGCGAGACGGTCAGGTCGGTGAGGACGAACTGGCAGGCCGGGGCCCGGCCGATGACGATGCGCCTCAGCTCGGCCGGCGGCAGCATGAACCGGGGCAGCCGCGGCGCCCGCCAGGCCGCCTCGATCCGCGCCGTCGCGTGCGACACCGATGAGATCAGGCCGGTCAGCCGGTCGACGACGCGGCTCGGCGGCGGCAGGTCGTGCACGATGTCGGCCAGCTCGGCCTGGCTGCGTGCCCGCAGCACCTGGTCGACACGGCGCTCGAAGGTGTCGTTCGACATCCGGCCCTCGGCCACGCGGTCGCTGAGGACGCGCAGGACCCGGTCCCGCTGTGTGTCGGACGCTCTCACCGGGAATGAGGGCTGACCGTCCATGGCTGTGAGTATCCAGTCCCCATCGTCGGCTGTCCAGAAAGGCCGTCTCGGTGGGGGTGGGTGATCGCCCTCGCCCACCCCCACCTGTTCGATGTCCGGCCGCCCGCGGAAGTTCGTTGCCGGCCGCGCCTTCCTGGATCCCTCGCCCGGGTCAGCGCGACAGCAGGTCGCGGGCGATGTGCGTCACCTGGATCTCGTCGGTGCCCGCGTAGATCTGGAACGACTTGGCGTCGCGGGCGAGCTGCTCGACGCGGTACTCGCTCATGTAGCCGTTGCCGCCGAACAGCTGCACCGCCTCCTGCGCGACCTCGCTGGCGGCCTGCGCCGCGTACAGCTTCATCGCCGACGCCTCGGCGAGCGTCATGGCGCGGCCGGCGCGCTGCATCTCGATGTGCCGGAACACCAGGTTCTGGACGTTGAGCCGCGCGACCTCCATCTTGGCCAGCTTCAGCTGGATGAGCTGGAAGTCGCCGATCCGCTGCCCCCACAGCTCGCGGGTCTTGGCGTACTCGACCGACAGCTTCAGGCACTCCTCGATGACGCCGAGGGCCATGGCCGCGACGCCGGCGCGCTCGGTGACGAAGTTCTGCTTCGCCGACTCCTTGCCGCCCTGCGTTCCGGACGCGAGGAGCCGGTCGGCTCCGGCGCGGACGTCGTTGAGGAACAGCTCGCCGGTGGGGGAGGAGTGCAGTCCCATCTTGCGCAGCGGCCTGCTCTGCTCCAGGCCCTCCATGCCCCGGTCGAGGACGAACGTGAGGATCTCCCGGTCGCGGGGGTCAGCGGAGGCCGAGCGAGGCTCTTCACTCGATGGGTGGTGGGCGGGGGCCGGAGAACGGTCGCCGTCGTCCAGCTTGCAGTAGAAGACGATCGTGTCGGCGTAGGGGCCGTTGGTGATGAAGGTCTTGCTGCCGTTGAGGACGTACTCGTCGCCGACCTTCCGCGCGGTGGCCTGCATGCCCCCGAACGCGTCCGACCCGGAGTTCGGCTCGGTGATCGCCCAGGCGCCGACCTTCTCCATGGTGAGCAGGGGGAGCGCCCAGCGTTCCTTCTGCTCGGGTGTGCCGCGCTTCATGATCGTCCCGGCGGCGAGGCCGAGGCCGACGCCCATCGCCGACACCAGGCCGGGCGCGACCTTGCACAGCTCGATGACCGGCAGCATGGTCATCGCCGCGCCGCCGCCCGAGCGCTCCTCCGCGCCGTCCGCCCCGCCCTGCTTCTCCTTGGCGAGCCGGGCGTGGAAGGACGAGCGGGCCATCTCGTCCATCCCGAACGTCTTGTACATGTTGCGCAGCAGGTCGTACGGCGGGAGGTCGCCCGACTCCAGCGCGTCCAGGTTGGGCCGGACCTCCGCGTCGATCCAGCCGCGCACCGCGTCCCGGATCATCAGGTCTTCCTCGGACCACTCGATCATGCCCTGCCCCTTCGACTCCTGCCGGTTGCCGGGCCCATCCAAGCAGAGCGCGAAAGCGAGCGCTTATTCGGGTACCGCTAGCCGAGATCGACCACGTCCGCGAGGACGCCGCCCTCCGCGGTGAGGCGCGCGGGGGAGGGGCTGTCGTAGACGACCAGGAGGCGGGTGCCGGGCTCGTCGAGGACCGCGATGCCCTCGGCGTGGTCGTCGCCGTCGCCGTAGGGCAGGTCGCCGAGCGTCTCCAGTTCCCCGGCCGGAACGATCTCCGGGGCGTCGGCCTCGACCGCGTCCCGCCACCGCACGACCCGGACCGGGCCGTCGAGGTCCATGCTGGGGCCGGTGAGGATGAGCAGGTCGTCGCCGTGCGGGCACAGGTCGCGGATGCCGAGGCCGCCCAGGTCGAGGAAGTGCGTGCGGTAGCGGTCCCCGCCGTCGCCGACGGGCAGCAGCCGCAGCCGGCGCGGGTCGTCCGGATGGGTCTCGGGGCGGATCTCCACCAGTACGGCCCAGCCGCGCAGCACCGGCCCGCGCAGCCCGATGTAGAGGCGGTCGCCGTGCGCGGCGATGCCCTCGATGTCGATGCCGTTGTCCTTGCTCGGGATGGACAGGAACGGCGCGAGGTGCGGGTCGCCGGTGAGCAGGTCGGTGATCGAGTCCTTGTCCAGGCCGAGGACGGCGGCGGTGCGGTCCCCGTCCGCGCGGACGACGCGGGGCAGCCCGTCGTCGCCGGTGACCAGGGGGAGCCGGGCGAGGATGAAGCGGTTGTCCTCGCGGACGACGGTGGCCAGCCGCTTGCGCGCCTTCCCTCCGCTCTGCCCCGGCTTGATCTTCTTGCGCTTGAGGCTGTGCGAGCCGACCGCCCACAGCCAGCCGTTCGACCGGGCGAGCCCCTCGATGTCGGCCTCCTCGTCGGGCCCGGCGGGCAGCGGGACGAGGTCGGCGAGCGCGACCGTGGCCTGCCCCTCGTAGCCGGTGACGCGGCCGTCCCCGTCCAGGACGGCGGTGAGCCGCTCGATGGTGGCCGTCTCGTCGCCCGCGACCCACAGGCAGCGGCCGTCCTGGCGTACGGCGGACAGGTTGGTGTGCGTCTCGGCTTCCCGGCTTTCCAGCCCGAAGCGCAGCTCGACCCGGCGTTCCACGATCATTGCGACATATTCCCATATCCGGAGTGCCCGTTTGGACGGGGGACAGGGCCTGAACTGGCCTTCAGCGGTCCCAGCGGACGTCCAGTTGCGGCGGTTTGCGGAACACCAGCCCGCGCGGGCGCGCCGGGCGGTCCGGGTCCAGCCGCAGCCCGGGGAGCCGGCCGAGCAGCGCGGTGAGGGCCGCGCGGGTCTCCAGCCGGGCGAGGGGGGCGCCGAAGCAGAAGTGCGGGCCGTGCGCGAACGCCAGATGCGCGGCGGCGTTGTGCCGCCGCACGTCGAAGCGGCCGGGGTCGGGGAAGACGGCCGGGTCGCGGTTGGCGCCGGCGATCGACACCCGCACCAGGTCGCCCGCGCGGACCGGTGTCCCGCCGAGGTCGGTGTCGCGGGTGGCGTACCGGTCGACCACGGCCGCCGGCGGCTCCAGCCGCAGCGACTCCTCGACCGTCGCCGGCAGCAGGGCGGGGTCGTCCAGGACGAGCCGCAGCTGATCGGGGTGCCCGAGCAGGTGCAGCGCGGCGTTGGCGATCATGCCCTCGGTGGTGTCGATGCCGCCGAACATCAAGATCGCGGAGTTCGCGACGAGTTCGGCGGTGGTCAGCCCGGCCTCGTCGCGGGCGGCCTCGGCCAGCAGCGACCCGGGACGGGACGCGGTGATCGCGTCCTCGACCGCCGCGGTGAGCAGCCGGTACGCCTCGGCGGCGCGTTGCGGGGCGGTGCCGCCCGCGGTGATGGCGGACACCGCCTCGACGAACGCGCCGTACCAGGAGCGGACGACCGCGGCGTCCACGCCGTCCAGCCCCAGGGCCTCGGCGACGACCGCGACGGCCAGCGGCCCCGCCAGCTCGCCGCGCAGTTCGGCCCGGCCCGCGGGCGCGAGGGCGGCCACCAGCCGGGCGGCCTCGGCCTCGGCGAACGCGGTGAACCGCTCGCGGGTCCGCGCGGGACGCAGCGGCCGTGCGAACGGGTCGCGGTGCCGGGTGTGGGCGGGGCCGTCCAGCGACAGCATGCTCGGCCCGACGACCTGGGCGGTGGAGAAGCGCGGGTCGTCCACGGTGAAGGTGCCCGCGTCGCGCAGCACCCGCAGCGCCAGGGCGCGGGACGTCACGAGCCGGCCGCCGAGCGCCGGGATCCAGGCGGCCGGCTCGTGCTCCCGCAGCCGCGCGAGGTGCGGATGCGGGTCGTCCTCCAGGTCGGCGGCGGTCAGGTCGGCGGCGGTCAGGCCGGATGTGGTCACCCGTCCGAGGATATTCCGCCGCATTCCTGATCTACAACGTAAAGGCGCCGGCCATGGCGCGTCAGGCACCCCCGGAACGTTCCCGCCACCACTCCTGCCCCTCCTCCGGCAGCGTGTAGATCGGGTCGTGGTACTCGTACCGGCGGGTCAGCGCGTCCGGGTCGGACAGCTCCAGTCCGGTGCGGTAGTTCTTCGTCCAGTAGGAGATCCCGCGCTCGCGGTCGTAGTCGGCGAGCTGGTGCACCCACCGCTTGCCGACGTAGGGGACGTCGCAGACGATCCGCGGGGTGGCGAAGCCGGGCAGGTAGCCCATGATCGCGTGCTGCAGTTCCTGCGCCTCCCAGACCGCGAGCCGCCAGTGCTCACTGTTCGGGATCATGTCGCACATGTACAGGTAGTACGGCAGGATCCCGGCCTCGTCGAGCAGCGCGAACGACAGGTCGAGCAGCGCGTCCGGGGCGTCGTTGACCCCGCGCAGCAGCACGCCCTGGTTGCGGACGTCGCGGATGCCGGTGTCGAGCATCGCGCGGGCGGCCTTCGCGACCAGCGGCGTCACCGACTGGGCCGCGTTGACGTGGGTGTGGATCGCGATCTGCGCGCCGCGCTCGTGCGCCTTGCGGGCCAGGCGCTCCATGCCGGCGCGGACGTCGTCCTGCAGCCAGTGCTGCGGCAGGCCCATGAGCGCCTTGCTGGCCAGGCGGATGTCGCGGATGTTGTCGATGTCCAGCAGGGAGCCGACGAACGACTCCAGCCGCGCCCAGGGCAGGTTGGCGACGTCGCCGCCGGACACGACCACGTCGCGGACGCCGGGGGTACGGCGCAGGTAGTCGAGCATGGCGCCGAGCCGGTCCGGCGGCTTGATGGTGAACTTGTGCTTGTCGACGTTCGGGGTGGAGTTGCCGACCAGGTCCATGCGGGTGCAGTGGCCGCAGTACTGCGGGCATGTCGGCAGGAGCTCGGCGAGCACCTTGGTGGGGTAGCGGTGGGTGAGGCCCTCGACCGCCCACATCTCGGCCTCGTGCAGCGAGTCGCGGGAGGCGTGCGGGTGGGACGGCCAGTCGGTGCGCCGGTCGCTGAAGACCGGCAGCATGTAGCGCCGCACGGGGTCGGCGTGGAAGGCGGCGGTGGAGGAGCAGTCCATCGTGTTGAGCATCTGCGGCGGGACCAGCATCGACATCGTGGCGCGCTCGGCCTGGTCGCGTTCGAGGTCGGCGTAGAAGGACTCGTCCAGCAGGTCGCCCATGACCTGGCGGAGCTGCCGCAGGTTCTTCACGCAGTGGGCGCGCTGCCACTGTGCCGACTCCCATTCGTCCTGCGTGACGTCCCGCCACCCCGGCAGGCGCCGCCAGTCCGGTTCCTGCAGCGGCCGGCGCCGGTAGGCGTACGGCTGGCGCGCGGTCTCGTCGGACCCGGATGCGCCGGATGGGGCCGCGTCCGGGTGCAGGGCTGTGGTCATCGTCGACCGCCTCCTCGCCTCACATTGATCGCATAAAACTCTTGTATGACGCCGACGGTACGGGAAGACTTTCGATCAAACCAGAGGTGTCCTGTACATCTTGCGCTACATCGACGGGTTTTCGGAAGAGAGGCGGGCACGAGATGACCAACGGCGGGGGGATCGGGACGGACACGGGGACGGCCGTGGGGCTGCACCGGGTGCTGGAGCCGAAGGGCGTGCTGCCGCAGGCCGCGCACCGGCTCGACACCGACCCGGGGATCCGGCCCGACGAGGTCCGCATCGGCGTCGAGCGGCTCAACCTGGACGCCGCGTCCTACCGGCAGCTGCACACCGCGCACGGCGGCGACCCCGACGCGATCCGCGCCGAGGTGCTGCGGATCATCGGTGAGCGCGGCAAGATGCACAACCCCGTCACCGGGTCGGGCGGCATGCTCGTCGGCGTCGTCGAGGAGGCCGGGCCGCAGTCGCCGCTCGGCCTGAAGCCCGGCGACCGCGTCGCCACCCTCGTCTCGCTCACCCTCACCCCGCTGGCGATCACCGATGGCCTGGCCGGCTGGGACGGGCGGTCCGAGCAGGTGCCCGCGCGCGGCCACGCGATCCTGTTCGCCCGCTCGATCGCCGCCGTCCTGCCGGACGACCTGCCGGTGCCGCTGGCCCTGGCCGTCATGGACGTGTGCGGCGCGCCCGCCCTCACCGCGCGGGTCGTCGCGGCCGGGGACGCCCCGTCGGTCGCGGTGCTGGGCGCGGCCGGCAAGTCCGGCTGCCTGGCGCTGGCCGCCGCGCGCCGTGCCGGCGCGTCCCGTGTGATCGGGCTGGTCCCCACCGCCGAGGAGGAGGACCGCCTCACCGCGTCCGGGCTCGCCGACGTCGTCGTCCGCGCCGACGCCCGCGACCCGGTGGCCGTCGCCGCCGCGATCGGGGAGCCGGTGGACGTCACCGTCGTGTGCGTGGACGTGCCGGGCTGCGAGCACGGCGCGATCCTCGCCACCGCCGCCGGCGGCACCGTCGTGTTCTTCTCGATGGCGACCTCGTTCCCGGCCGCCGCGCTCGGCGCCGAGGGGCTCGCCGCCGACGTCACGATGCTCATCGGGAACGGCTACGTCCCCGGGCACGCCGAGACCGCCCTTGACCTGGTGCGGACGATACCGGCCGTCCGCGCACTGTTCACCTCCCGGACGGGTCCGGATTCGGCACAATGACCCGGAACGCCCCGGCAGCGGCGGGGCTCACCCGATCATCGAGGGAGACAGAATGGCGAGCATCACCGAGGAACTGCGCGGGCGGGATCCCAAGGAGCGCCGGGCGCAGATCGTCGACGTCCTGGTCGACGCGTTCTCGGACCTGATGGAGCGCAGCCCCGCCGAATTCCGCCGCCGCTTCCGCAAGATGGCCTCCGACCCGTTCGCGTTCTACCGGGGCAGCGCCTGCCTGTTCTACGCCGACATCGTCCACGACGACGACCCGTGGGCCGACGAGCGCACGTCCCGCGTGTGGATCCAGGGCGACCTGCACGCGCAGAACTTCGGCACCTACATGAACGACGACGGCGTGTTCATCTTCGACGTCAACGACTACGACGAGGCCTACGTCGGCCACTTCACCTGGGACGTCAAGCGGCTCGTCGCGAGCCTGGCGCTGCTGGCCTGGCAGAAGGCGATCTCCGACGCCGACATCCGCCGGCTCATCGAGGCCTACGTGCGCGCCTACGTCGACCAGGTCCGGCACTTCGCCGCGCACGACGACGACGAGAAGTTCGCGCTGACCCTCGCCACCACCGACGGCTACGTCCGGGACGTGCTCGTCGCCGCGATGAGCGGCACCCGGATCGAGCTGCTGAAGGACATGACGGTCGTGGACGGGGCCGACCGCCGGTTCCGCGACCGGCCCGGCGTCCGCCGCCTCGGCGCCGAGGAACGCGCCCGGGTCGAGGCCGCCTACCAGGGGTACCTGGCCACCATCCCGAGCGAGAAGCGGTTCGGCAGCCTCACCTACGAGGTCAAGGACATCGTGGGCGCGTCCGGGTTCGGCATCGGGTCGGCCGGGCTGTCGGCCTACAACATCCTGGTGGAGGGCAACACCCAGGCGCTGGAGAACGACGTCATCCTGTCGATGAAGCAGGGCAACGTCGCCGCGCCCAGCCGCGTCGTCGACGACCCGCGCATCCGCGAGTACTTCCAGCACCACGGGCACCGCACCGCCGTGTCGCGGCGCGCGCTGCAGGCCAACAGCGACCCGTGGCTCGGCCACACCCAGATCGACGGCGTCGGCTACGTCGTGCAGGAGCTGTCCCCCTACGAGGAGGACCTGGACTGGGGCGGCCTCACCGAGCCGGAGGACATGCTGTCGGTCCTGGACGACCTCGGCCGCGCCACCGCCAAGGTCCACTGCGTCTCCGACACCGACTCCGACCACACCCTGGTCGGCTTCCAGGTCGAGGACGCCATCCACGCGGTGATCGGCCCGGACGAGTCCGCGTTCGTCGAGGCGATGGTCGCGTTCGGCACCCAGTACGCCGAGATCGTCCGGCAGGACCACGCCTACTTCGTGGACGCGTTCCGCAATCACGAGATCCCCGGCCTGTAAGGCGGGGCCGCCGGGTCAGCGGGCCGGGCGGATCAGCAGGAGGGCGATGTCGTCGTGGCCCCGCTGGTCGGCCAGCAGGGTCAGGACGCCGTCGGCGGTCTCCTCCAGCGAGTCCGCCCGCGAGGCGGTCAGCGCGGACGCCAGCCGGGCGATGCCCTCGTCGACGCTGCGCAGGCGGCTCTCCACGAGGCCGTCGGTGTAGAAGGCGAGGACGGCGCCCGGCGGGATCCGCGCCGACACCTGCCGGTACTCGGCCGGGTGCGCGGGGTCGGACACCCCGAGCGGCAGCCCGTGCGGGACGGTGAAGTGCCGCGCCGTCCCGTCGGGCAGGGCCAGCAGCGGCGGCGGATGCCCCGCGCACGCCAGCTCGCAGCGCAGCGTCGCCGGGTCGCACACCAGGCACTGGCAGGTCGCGAACTGCGCGGCGTCCAGGTCCTGCGCGATCGCGTCGAGCCGCTCCAGCACCTCGCCGGGCGGGAACTCGCAGCTGGCCAGGGTGTGCGCGGCGACCCGCAGCTGCCCCATCGCCGCGGCGGCGGTGACGCCGTGCCCGACCGAGTCGCCGATCACCACCGCGACCTTGTCGCCGGGCAGCGGCACCACGTCGTACCAGTCGCCGCCGACGCCGCTGCGGGCGGGCAGGTAGCGGTGCGCGATCTCCAGGCCGGGCGGGACGGTGATGCCGGCCGGCAGCAGCCCGGCCTTCAGCGTGGTCGCGGTGCGGTGCTCGCGCCGGTACAGGCAGGCGTTGTCGACGCACGTCGCGGCGCGTCCGGCGAGCTCGGAGGCCAGCGCGGTGTCGGCGGCGGTGAACGGCGGCCGGTCGCGTTTGCGGCTGAACACCGCGAACCCGAGCGCCCGGCCCCGCGCCACCAACGGCAGCGCCAGCAGCGACACGTGGTCGAGGAGCCCGTCCAGCACGCGGCCGGTGCGGTGCGCCATCGTGTCCTGGACGGCCTCGCCGCCGAACTCGATCATGGTGCCGGTGGTGAGGCAGCGGGCGTAGGGGGTGGACGGCGGGTAGACGATCACCTCGTTGACGGGGAATTCGCGGGACCAGTCGCGCGGGTCGTCCTCGGCGAACGCCACCGCGAGGCGCCGCACGACGGCCGAGCCGTCGGCCTCCGCGGCGGGGTGGTCGTCGTCGGCGAGGAGCCGTTCCAGGACGTAGATGGCGCCGGCGTCGGCGAACCGGGGGACGGTGACGGCGACGATCTCGCGGGCGGTCAGGTGCAGGTCGAGGGTGGAGCCGATGCGGCGGCCCGCCTCGTTCAGCAGGTCCAGGCCGCCCGCCCACGGCGGCGACACGGTCAGCGCGACGGCGGTGCCGCCGTCCTCACGGATCATCGGGTCGCACAGGACGGACACGCCGCCGTCCGACAGCGGCAGCACACCGGACCAGGAGCGGCCGGAAGCGGCCGGTTTCAGCGCGGTCGCCAGGGGCTCGGCCGCGGCGGGCCGGCCGAGTAACTCGGGCAGGCTGGTGCCGACCGCCTCACCCGCGCCGCGGCCGAACAGGCGTGCCGCGCCCTCGCTCCACCCGATGATCCTGCCGCCGGGGTCGAGCAGGACGGTCACCGGTCCCGGTCCTGGGGGTCGATCGGACATCGGTCCTCACTGTCCCTTATCCGGGGACGCCCGGCGAGGCTCGGCGTTACGCTGAACCCGCCCCGCGGACGCACCCCTCGGTCAAAAGGGAGACGATGCATGGACTCCGAGTGGTTCCCACCCGAGGTCGACAGTCAGAGACCAAGCGTCGCACGGGTGTACGACTTCCTGCTCGGCGGAGCGCACAATTTCGCGTCCGATCGTGATCTCGCCACCGGGCTGCTGCGGGTCGAGCCGCAGGCGCGGGAACTGGCCCGCGCGAACCGGGCCTTCCTGCGCCGCGCGGTGCGCACCCTCGCCGGGGCGGGCATCGCGCAGTTCGTCGACATCGGGTCGGGCATCCCGACACAGGGCAACGTGCACGAGATCGCGCGCGGCGTGAACCCGGACGCGCGGGTGGTGTACATCGACAACGATGACGTCGCCGTCGCGCACAGCCGCACGATCCTGGCGGGCGACGACCAGAGCGCGATCCTGCAGGCCGACATGCGGCGGCCGGCGGACATCCTCGCCGCCCCGGAGCTGAAACGGCTGATCGATTTCACCGAGCCGGTGGCGTTCCTGCTGGTGGCGGCGCTGCACCTGGTCAAGTCCGAGGAGGACCCGGAGGGCATCGTCGAGGCCCTGCGCGAGGCCGCCGCCCCCGGCAGCCACCTGGTGATCTCCCATCTCACCCATGAGGCGCAGCCGGGCAAGGCCGCCGCGATCGGCAAGCTGTACGACCGGGCCACCTCCCCGGCGGTGTCCCGGTCGCACGCGGGGATCCTGCGGTTCTTCGACGGCTGGGAACTGCTCGACCCGGGCCTGGTGTACCTGCCGCTGTGGCGTCCGGACGAGGGCGAGACCGTCGAGAACCCCGAGCGTTTCCTGGGCTTCGGCGGGGTGGCCCGGCTGCCCTGACCGTCCCCTCGGCGGGGGAACGCGATGGGCGTGCCGATGGCCGCGCAGTGAACGATCAGCCCCTTGCCGGCCCAGGGGCGGTGACTCTGGGTGATTACTTTTTCGCTGATCGTCGCCTTCTTGGGATTTCGGGGTCCGCCGCCCGGCGGTGGCGGGCCCGGCCGGCCGGGGAAGGCGACGGAGATGTGCTGCTAGTTCTTGTGAAATACGGTGGTCATGCCGGAAGATCTCCCGTAGAGAACTCGCTACGGCGGATGATTGTTCGGACCGGCCTGAGAAGGGCGGCTGCGTGAGGGGAGACGGCGATGGGGCCGCAGGGAAAACTGGACCTCGACCCGGAAGTGGTGCGCACCGCCCGGCGGCTCGCCGCCCGTGCCGCGGAACCGATCATCCGCATGGCCCGCTCCCACACGACCGTCTCGGTCGAGCGGGCGCTGCTGCGCCTCGCCGGCCTCACCGGCGCCGACGATGAGGGACGCCCCTGGGTCAACCACCTCGCCGACACCGTCCGCGACCAGGTCGGCCTGGAGCACGGCGTCGCCCTGCCGGTCTGGGACGCGCTGCTGACCGGCCCGCACGGCTCCCTGCGCGACCTCGCCGAGGCCGCCGCCCGGGGGCGGGCGTCGTTCCGGCTCCCGTCCGGGACCGACGCCGCCCACGCCCGCAAGGCCGCCGGTGAGGCCGCCCGCGGCGGCATGGGCCGCATCGACCGGCGCCGCGCCGAACGGGACCGGCTGCTCGCCGAGCTTCCCACCCCCGACATGGCCGGCCCGCCGCGGCCGCTGGTGTATCTGATCGTGGCGACCGGCGACATCTACGAGGACATCCCGCAGGCCCAGGCCGCCGCCCGCGAGGGCGCCGACGTCGTCGCGGTGATCCGCTCCACCGGCCAGTCGCTGCTGGACTTCGTTCCCGAGGGCGCCACCCGCGAGGGCTACGCCGGCACCTACGCCACCCGGGAGAACTTCCGGCTGATGCGCTCGGCGCTGGACGAGGTGTCCCGCGAGCTGGGCCGCTACGTGCGGCTGACGAACTACGCCTCCGGGCTGTGCATGCCGGAGATCGCGACGCTGGCCGGGCTGGAGCGCCTGGACATGATGCTGAACGACTGCATGTACGGCATCATCTTCCGCGACATCAACCCGCGCCGCACGTTCATCGACCAGCGGTTCTCCCGGCAGATCCACGCCCGCGCCGGCATCGTCATCAACACCGGCGAGGACAACTACCTCACCACCGCCGACGCGGTCGACGCCGCGCACACCGTGATCGTCAGCCAGCTGCTCAACGAGCGGTTCGGGCACGAGGCGGGCCTGGCCGACGCCCAGCTCGGCCTCGGCCACGCCTTCGAGATCAACCCGGCGGTCCCCGAGTCGTTCCGGCTGGAGCTCGCGCACGCCCAGCTCGTCCGGGAGCTGTTCCCCGGCGCGCCGCTGAAGTACATGCCGCCGACCAAGCACATGACCGGCAACATCTTCGCCGGCTACCTGCTGGACGCCTTCTTCAACCTCGCCGGGGTGCTGACCGGGCAGTCGATCATCCTGATCGGGATGATGACCGAGGGCATCCACACCCCGTGGCTGTCGGACCGCGACCTGGCGCTGGAGAACGTCCGCTACGTCCGCGACGCGTGCGGGAACCTCGCCGAGGACTTCATGCCCCGCCCGGACGGGATGCTCGTCCAGCGCGCCAAGCGGGTCCTGTCGGAGTCGGTGGAGCTGCTGGAGCGCATCGAGGGCGACGGGCTGCTCACCGCGATCGCCGAGGGCACGTTCGGCGTCACCCGCCGCCCGCCCGACGGCGGCAAGGGACTGGACGGCGTCGTCCCCCGCGCCGACGGCTACTTCAACCCCGCCATCGAGATCCTCGACACCGAGGACCCGCACGCCGCGGCCCGCGCCGCCACCGACCAGGAGGTGCCCGCATGACCGTCGAGAGCCCCGGAACCGGCGCACAGGCCCCCACCGAGCCCGCCGACACCCGCCAGGTCATCCGCCCCTACGGCGACACCACCGGCGACGGCATGGTGCAGATGTCGTTCACCCTGCCCGTCCCCGCCGGCAAGCGCGCCGAGGCCGCCGCCCTGCAGCTCGCGGGGAAGATGGGCCTGGACCCCGCCAGCGTCGTGCACGCCAAGCCGATGGGCCCCGACTTCACCTTCTTCATCGTGTACGGGAAGGTGCGGCATCTGATCGACTACGCCTCCATCCCCGTCCCGGAGGAGCGCGCCTACCCGCTGCTGAGCTCCCAGGAGGTGAACCTCGCGATCCGGCGCACGCTGAACCGGCGGCTGGTCGTCGTCGGCGCCTGCATCGGCACCGACGCCCACACCGTCGGCATCGACGCGATCCTCAACGTCAAGGGGTTCGCGGGGGAGAAGGGCCTGGAGTACTACCGGGAGATCCAGGTCGTGAACATGGGCGCCCAGGTCACCGTCGCCGAGCTGGTGGAGCGCGCCAAGGCCGAGAACGCCGACGCCGTCCTGGTCTCCCAGGTCGTCACCCAGCGCAACGCGCACCTGCACAACACCAAGCAGATGGCCGCCGCGTTCCACGCCGAGTACCCGACCGCGGTCGCCGGCGGGATGGGACGGCCGCTGCTGGTGGTCGGCGGCCCCCGGTTCGACACCGTCACCGAGGCCGACCTCGGCGTCGACCGCATCTTCGGCAAGGGCACCACGCCCGCCGAGGTGGCCAGCTACCTCGTGCATGCGCTGCTGCCCGGCCAGAACGGCGACACCGGCGACACCGGTGAGATCGGAGAGGACGACGATGAGTGACCCGCGTGAGGGGACGACCGTCACCCACCGCCGCTACATTCCCTACTCGCACGCCCACTACGCCGGGAACCTGGTCGACGGCGCCTACGTGCTCGGGCTGTTCGGGGACGTGGCGACGGAGCTGTGCGTCCGCACCGACGGCGACGAGGGCCTGTTCGCGTCCTACTCCGACGTCCAGTTCCGCGCGCCGGTCAAGGCCGGGGACGTCCTGGAGACCACCGCCGTGCTGACCCGCGCCGGCACCCGCAGCCGCGCGATGGCGTTCGAGGCGCGCGTGGTGTGCCGGGGCCGCCCCGACAAGGGCGAGTCGGCCGCCGAGGTGCTGGCCGAGCCGATCGTCGCGGTCACCGCGACCGGGACGGTCGTCGTCCCCCCGCCGGGCGGCTGAACCGGCCCACCACGCCATGATCACGATGCCCGGCGGGGAATTCCCCCGAGCATCGTGATCATGGCGTTGAGCTGCGGTGACAGGGAGTCACCGCAGAACATGAGGCGGTTGACAAGGGCCTGGAAGCCGGTAGTTTTGCTGCAGTCCAGCACGGGACTCACCGATCGGCCGCGCGAGGCGCCGCCGGGCACCGCAGCACGACGGGGACGGGGATCACGCGAGTGGTCGGCATCGTGCCCGCCTCAGCCAGTGCGGTGATCCGGGACCGGGCCCGGGCGGAACCACACGATCGCGCGGGGGGTTGGACCCGGGAAGGGCCCGGACATCCAGTAGAAAACGGAGCCTCGCTCTCACCGCCTGTGGGACGACTCCGGCCCGACGGATGTCGCGGGCCCTCTTCCGTGTCCGAAGTGTCCTGAGTCCGGCCGGGATCCCCGGCGTCCGGACCCTCCATGGTCACGGCCGCCACGCGCCGTCCGCGCGGGCCGTGGTCGCCGCGGCCGTCCCGGACCGGTAGCGTTCCGGGCAGGGAACGAGCGAACGAGGTGGGACGTGGCCCAGGAGACCCTCCCGGACCGGTCGCCGGCCACGGGCCACGGCGAGGGCTCCGGAGGCGCACCCGGCGACCCGGCGCGCACCGGCCGGTTCGGCCGGCTGCGCCGCGGTGTGCGCACCGGCGGCCGCGCCGGGTGGCGCCGCACCCTGCTCGCCGTCGGCGCCGGCCTGCTCATGTGGCAGGCGTTCCCGCCGTTCGACCTCACCCCGCTCGCCCCGGCCGGCGTCGCGCTGCTCGCCCTCGTCCTGCGCGGGCGGCCCGCCCGCACCGGCGCCTGGCTCGGGTTCGTCGCCGGCGCCGCGTTCTTCATCCCCGCCCTGGAGGGCATCTCCCGGATCGGCCCGGACGGCTGGATCCTCCTCAGCCTCGTCGAGGCCGCCTACTTCCTGCCGCTCGGCGCCGGGATCGCCGTCGTCACCCGGCTGCCCGGCTGGCCGGTGTGGACGGCCGCGCTGTGGGTCGGCCAGGAGTTCATCCGCGGCCGGGTCCCGTTCGGCGGGTTCCCCTGGGCGCGGCTGGCGTTCAGCCAGACCGCCACGCCGCTGACCCCGTACGCGTCCTGGGGCGGCGCGCCCCTCGTCACGTTCGTCACCGCGCTGGTGGGCGGTCTCCTCGCGTACGCGGCCGTGGCCGCCCATCGCGCCCGTGCGTCCCGCCGCGGGGGAGCGGACGCGCCCACCGCGCGGCGCGCCCTGGTGCCGGTCGCGGTCCCGCTGGCGCTGGTCGCCGCGGTCGCCGGGGGCGGGGCGCTGATCCCCGCGCCCGCGTCCGGGCGTCCCGTCACCGTCGCCGTCATCCAGGGGAACGTGCCGCGCACCGGCCTGGACGCCTTCGGCCAGCGCAAGGCCGTCCTGGACAACCACGTCAAGGCCACCCACGAGCTGGCCGCCAGGGTCCGCGCCGGCCAGGTGCCCCGGCCCGAGCTCGTCGTGTGGCCGGAGAACGCCAGCGACCTCGACCCCTACGCCGAGCCCGACGCCTACAGCGCCATCGACGGGGCGGTGAAGGACGTCGGCGTCCCCGTCCTCGTCGGCGCCCTCACCGACACCCCCGACGGGGAGAAGGTCGAGAACCGCGGCATCGTCTGGGACCCCCGCGGCGGCCCCGGCGACTACTACGTCAAGCGGCACCCCGTGCCGTTCGGGGAGTACCTGCCGTTCCGCGACATCCTCACCAGGCTCATCACCCGGTTCGAGCGGATCCCGCGCGACTTCGCCAAGGGCACCCGGTCGGGCGTGATGCGGCTCGGCCCGGCCACCGTCGGCGACGTGATCTGCTTCGAGGTCGCCTACGACAAGGAGGTCCGCGACGTGGCGCGCGGGGACGTCCTGGTCGTGCAGACCAACAACGCCACCTACGGCCGCACCAGCCTGCCGCCGCAGCAGATCGCGATGTCGCGGCTGCGCGCCGTCGAACATGGCCGTACGATCTTGGTTGCCGCCACCAGCGGGATCAGCGCGATCGTCGCCCCCGACGGCCGGATGCTCGGCGAGTCCCGCGAGTTCGTGCCCGACATCCTGGTCCGGACCGTCCCGGCGCGCACCGCGCGGACGCCCGCGGACCGGCTCGGGGCGGCGCCGGAGTGGGCGCTCGCGCTGCTCGGGCTCGGCGCGGTGTTCGCGGCGGCATGGACAGCCAGGAAGAACGAGGGGAATTGACACCGATGGAGATCCCAGCCGACCTCGGCCGGGTGCTCGTGATCATCCCGACCTACAACGAGCGGGACAACATCGAGCGCATCGCCGGGCGGGTGCGCGAGGCCGTCCCGTCGGTGGACGTCCTGGTGGTGGACGACGCCAGCCCCGACGGCACCGGCGAGGTCGCCGATGCGATGGCGGACCGCGACGAGCAGATCAAGGTCCTGCACCGCAAGGGCAAGGACGGGCTCGGCCCCGCCTACATCGCCGGGTTCCGGTGGGCCGCCGAGCACGGCTACGACGTCATGGTCGAGATGGACGCCGACGGCTCCCACCAGCCCGAGGAGCTGCCGCGGCTGCTCGCGGCGCTGGAGGACGCCGACCTGGTCATCGGCGCCCGCTGGGTGCCCGGCGGCAGGGTGCGCAACTGGCCGAAGCGGCGCGAGGCGCTGTCGCGCGGCGCCAACACCTACGCCCGGCTGATGCTCGGCATCCCGCTGCACGACGCGACCGCGGGCTACCGCGCGTTCCGCGCCGCGACACTGGAGAAGATCGGCCTGGACGAGGTCGACTCACGCGGCTACTGCTTCCAGATCGACCTGGCGCTGCGGGCGCTGCGGCAGGGCCTGCGCGTGGTCGAGGTGCCGATCACCTTCGTCGAACGCGAGCACGGCACCAGCAAGATGAGCCGGGACGTGATGGCCGAGGCGGCACTGCGCATCACCCAGTGGGGCATGGCCGACCGTGTCGGCAGGCTCCGCCCGCCCCGCTGAGATCCGCCGCCGGCGGGGCGTTCGCGGGGGAAACGTTCGGGGCCGCCGCGGCGTTGAACGGGGTGGAGGCTTTTCCGACCCGAAGATGGGGCCATGCTGCCGCTGCTGATCGTTCTGGGAGTCCTGCTCCTGCCGGTGCTGGAGATCTTCGTGATCGTCCAGGTCGGCGGGGTGATCGGCGCCTGGCCCACGGTCGGGCTGCTGCTCGCCGAGGCGTTCCTCGGCGCGTGGCTGATCCGGCGGGAGGGGCGCCGCGCCTTCGGCGCGCTCCACGACACCGTCCGCAGCGGCGTCCTGCAGGACCGCGACCTCGGCGACGCCGCCCTGGTCATGGCCGGCGGGATGCTGCTGCTGTTCCCCGGGTTCGTCACCGACGTGCTCGGGCTGCTGCTCGTGCTGCCGTTCACCCGCCCGCTCGTCCGGCGGTCGCTGGCGGCGTTCGCGGCGCGCCGGATGCGGGCGGCCGAGGACCGGGCCGCCGCCGTGTTCCCGCCCGGCCCCGGCACCGGCCCCTTCGGGCCGTTCGACGGGGGCCCGGAGCGTGTCGAGACCCCGCCGGGACCGGTGGTCCGCGGCGAGGTCATCCACGAGGACGACGACACGGCGTCCCGCGCCTGACCGCTCAGGCGTCCCGCGCCGCGAACACGGCGCCGCCCGCCAGCAGCGCCGCCGCCGCGTAGCCGGCCAGGACGCCGAGGCCCGCCCACGGCCCGATCGGCAGCCGGTCCAGGTCCCGCGTCGCCAGCCCCGCCAGCCCCGCCGGCATCGGCGCGACCTTGTCCAGCCGGTCCTGCCACACCGCACTCGCGGTGAGGCGGGTGACGACCGGGACGAGCCACAGCAGCGCCAGCACCGCCGTGATCGCCGCCGCCGGCTCCCGCAGCGCCGTCCCCACGCCGAGCGACAGCAGCGCCACCAGCACCAGGTACAGGACGGTCCCGGCCGCGGCCCGCGCCGTCGGCCCGTCCAGCGGCGACAGCGGCGGGTAGCCGTTCGCGGCGGTGAACCCGTTGCCGGGCAGCAGGCTCCGCCCGGCCGCCAGCGACGCCAGCACCCCGGCCGTCCCGGCGGCGGCCACGGCGCCCGCGACCACGGCGGCCTTGGCGGCCAGCACCGCGGCCCGGCGCGGGACGGCCGCCAGCGTCGCCGCGATCGTCCCGGTCGTGTACTCGCCGCCGACCGCGAGGACACCGACCGCGACCGCGGCGACCTGCCCGAGCCGGACGCCCGACAACGCCAGCTTCGGCGTGTCCTCCATGCACCCGGCGGGGCTCGCGCAGTTCGCGGTGTCCACCGACCCGGTCACCGCGGCGCCGACGGCGGCGGTCAGCCCGGCCAACGCGACGAGCGTCCACCAGACGCCCGGCAGCGTCCGCAGCTTCGTCCACTCGGCGTGCAGCGTGTTCGTCCACGCTCCCCGCGGGAGGACGGCCCTCCGCGCGCCCCGGTTCGCCCCGCTCACGCGTCCCTCTTCCGGATCAGCCATGCCGCCGCCGCCAGGGCGGCCGCCGTGTAGCCGCACAGCACCCCGAACCCGGCCCACGGGCTGATCGCCTGGTCGAACCGCGTCACCGTCCGCTGGATCGCGAACCCGGCCGCCGGGGTGAGACGCTCCAGCCACCGCGCCGCCGGCAGCGGCAGCCCCGTCGCGGCGATCTGCGGGACGAGCAGGACCAGCAGCACGACCGTGATCGCGGGCGCGCTGCGCCGCACGATCACCGCGACGGCCAGCGAGAACACCGCGATGACCGCCGGCAGCGCCGCCGTGCCGAGCACCGCGCGCAGCACCGCCTCATCCGCCAGCGACGGCGGCGACATGCCGTGCGAGCGCAGGACCGGCCCGGCGAGCAGCACCGACCCGAACGCCCCCGCCAGCCCCGCGGCCAGTGCCGCGAGCGCCGCCACGATCGCCTTGGCGGCCAGCACCCGGCCCCGGCGGGGGCTCGCCGCGAACGTCGTGCGCAGCATCCCGCGCCGGTACTCGGCCGTCACGAACAGCACCGCGAGCGCGATGATCGCCGCCTGCCCGATCAGGACGCCGGTGAGGGTCGTCCTGGTGATGTCGTCGGCGAACCGGTTGGGGCCGATGTCGCCCATCCCCTTGAGCGTGAACGTCCCGCCCGCCTCGGCGCGCCCGTCGGCGCCGGGATCGGCGGCGGGCCCGCCCGCACCGCCCCGGTCCTGCCAGGACGCGCCCGGCTGCGACGACGACACCGACACGTGGTCGAACATCGCCCGGGTGGCGCCGGGACGCCCGGAGACGGTCTCCCCGCCGAACTGCCGCCGCACCTCCACCGTGTCGGGCACGGCCACGAACATCCCGGCCGGCGCCTGCCGCGGCAGCCCCTCCAGCCGGACCGACCCGACCCGGCGCCAGGTCCGCCCGTCCGCCGAGTCGTAGCCGGTCACGGCCGTGCCGGAGCGGGTCAGCTTCAGCCAGTGCGGCAGCGCCGCCGTCCCGCCGCCCGCGCCGCCGCTCTCATAGCCGGTCTGCAGCCGGACGCCGTGCCCCGGCGTCACCATCAGCGCCGCGTACGGGGCGCCCCGCCGCGTGCTCTCCCGGATCATGAGGCCGGCCTTCGCCCACGCGCCGCCGTCCCGCTGGGACGTGACACGGGCGACGATCGATCCGTCTCCCGCCAGGGGCAGGTACGTGAAGTGGCCGAGGTCGATGATCTGGAGCCGGCCGGGATCGGCCGGGCCGTCCCCGGAGGCGGTCGATTCGCTGCCCGCCGCGGACAGCAGCGCCACCAGCACCGTCAGCGCGGCCGACGCCAGCAGGGCCAGCGGCCAGCGCGGGACGGTCCGCAGCTTGGTCCACTCGGCCCGCAGCAGCCCCCCGAACCCGCCGCGGGCGTCCGCCTGGACGCTGCTGCGGTACGAGGGCGCCGTGGTGGGGTCAGGGGCGGTCACCGGGCCTCCCGCCCGGTCACGGCCCGGAACTCCACCGCGTCCCCGGTCAGCTCCATGTACGCCTCCTCCAGCGACGCCCGGTGCTCGGCGATCCCGCTGAACGCCGCCCCGGCCTGCGTCAGCAGCGCGATGATCTGCTCGGACGGGATGCCCGCGACCGTCACCGCGTTCCCTCCCGTCGCCGTCACCGTGGCGCCCGCCCGCGCCAGCACCGTCATGACGTCCTGCCGCGCGGTGGTGCGCACCTCGACACGTCCGCGGGACGCCGCCTTCAGCAGGTCCCCGACGCTGGTGTCGGCGATCAGCCGGCCCCGCCCGATCACCACCAGGCGGTCGGCGCCGCCCTCCAGTTCGCTCATCAGGTGGCTGGACACCAGCACCGCGCGTCCCTCGGCGGCCAGCGACCGCAGCAGCCCCCGGATCCAGGTGATGCCCTCGGGGTCCAGCCCGTTGACCGGCTCGTCGAACATCAGCACCGGCGGATCGCCGAGCAGCGCGGCGGCGATCCCGAGCCGCTGCCGCATGCCGAGCGAGAACCCGCCCGCCCGCCGCCGGGCCGCGCCGCCCAGCCCGGTCAGCTCGATCACCTCGTCCACCCGCCGGGCGGGCAGCCCGCCCGCGTGCGCGAGCCACCGCAGATGGTCGCGGGCCCGCCGGGCCGGATGCACCGCCGAGGCGTCCAGCATCGCCCCGAGCCCGCACAGCGGTGTCCGCAGCGACCGGTAGGGCTTCCCGCCGACCAGCGCCGTCCCGCCGTCCGGCCGGTCCAGGCCCATGATCATCCGCATGGTGGTGGACTTGCCGGCGCCGTTCGGGCCGACGAACCCGGTGACCTGCCCGGGTCCGGCCGTGAACGACAGGTCGTCCACGGCGACGGCCGCCCCGTACCGCTTGCGCAGGCCGCGTACTTCGATCGTTGCCTCCATGCCCCGGGAGGCTACGGACGGCGGCGGCCCGCGGTCATCCCGCGGCGGGGCCGTCTTGGCGGGCGGGAACCGGGGGACGCGGCGTCCCTCCCGGGAGGGACGCCACCGGACCGCCGGCCGCGCCACAATGGCGTCCGTGGGGGAGATCGGCGGGCGGTCACGGTGGCCGGTGGCGGGTTCCTGCCTCGCCGTGGCCGGCGCCGTGGAGGCCGTCTACCGCACGCACGGCTCCGGTGCCGTCCTTTCGCTGGCCATTGTGGTGGACGTGTGCGCGACGCTCCCGCTCGTCCTGGCCCGCGACCGGATCACCGGCGCCGCCGCGACGATCACGATCACGGTCGCGGCCGCGGCCGCGTGCGTCCTGCACCGCGGTACCGCGCTCGCCGCGCTCGCCGCGCTCACGATCGTCTGGACCGCGCTGGTGCGGCGGCGGGTCCTGCGGCGCCGCGCGCGGGCCGCCGCGCTGGAGTCCTCCCGCCGCGCGTTCGAGACGACGCTGCTGGAGCACACGGCGCGCGGTGAGCGCGCCCGCATCGCCCGCGAGCTGCACGACGTCGTCGCCCACCACATCTCGATGATCTCCGTCCAGGCCGAGACGGCGCGGGGAGCATCCGGCTGATCGTCCGCGGGGACGTCGCCGCCCTCGACCCCGGGCTGGAACTGGCCGCCTACCGGATCGCGCAGGAGGCGCTGACCAACGCCCGCAGGCACGCACCCGGCGCCGCCGTCGACGTGGAGATCGAGTACGGGCCCGGTGCGCTGCGGGTGCGCGTCCGCGACAACGGTCCCGGCCCGGGCGGCGCACCCGCCGGGCACGGGCTGCTCGGCATGCGCGAACGTGCCGCCGCCGCCGGCGGCGACCTGCGCACCGGCCCCGGCCCGCTCGGCGGGTTCCTGGTCGAGGCGACGCTCCCGCGGGCGGCGCCGTGACCGTCCGCGTGGTGGTCGCCGACGACCAGGAGGTCGTCCGCGCCGGATTCGGGGCACTGCTCGGCACCCAGCCCGACCTGGCCGTCGTGGCGACCGCGTCCGACGGTGCGCGGACGCTTGAGGTGTGCCGCGAGCACCGCCCCGACGTCGTGCTGATGGACGTGCGGATGCCCGTCATGGACGGCATCGAGGCCACCCGCCGCCTCACCGCCGAACCGGACCCGCCCCGCGTCCTCATGCTGACCACGTTCGACCTCGACGAGCACGTCTACGACGCCCTGGTCGCGGGCGCCAGCGGCTTCCTGCTCAAGGACGTCACGGCCGAGCGGCTGTTCGACGCCGTCCGCGTCGTCGCCGCCGGGGAGGCGCTGCTCGCCCCCGCCGTCACCCGCCGCCTCATCGGCGAGTTCGCCCGGCTGCGGCCCCGCCCGCCCGCGGCCGGCGTCCTGGACGCCCTCACCCCGCGCGAGACCGACGTGCTGCGGCTGGTCGCCGCGGGCCTGTCCAACGCCGAGATCGCCGCCCGCCTGGTCGTGGGGGAGGAGACGGTGAAGACCCACGTCAGCCGCATCCTGCGTAAGCTCGGGCTGCGCGACCGCGTCCAGGCCGTCGTCACCGCCTATGAGAGCGGCCTCGTCCTGCCGCGCTCGGGCCGCTGACCGCGGACATGGGACGGGCCCGCACCGTCACCGGTACGGGCCCGTGCCCTTCGGAAACTCAGTCGCTCACGCGGACTTCCTGCGCCCCGCCCGCAGGATCTCCAGCCGCTCGGCGAGGACCTCCTCCAGATCCTCGACGGTTCGGCGCTCCATGAGCATGTCCCAGTGGGTTCGCGGCGGCTTACCCTTCTTGGCCTGGGGCAGCTCCCCGTCCACTCGCAGGGCCGTGGCGCCGCAGTTGCGACATTCCCAGGTCATCGGCACCTCGGCTTCGGCCGCGAGCGTCACGGTGAACCGGTGGCCTTTGGTGCAGGTGTAGTCCACCTCTTGCCGAGGGGCCAGATCGGTGTTGCGATCGTTCTCGTAGCTCGTCGCTCCGAGCCGGGTACCGCGAAGTGCGCGCTCGGCCATCGTCACGTGCCTCCCAGACGGCTTGCGGTCTTGCCCTGACCAACGCTGGATACCGTGACAAGATTCCCCGAACATCCGGCGTTCTAACCCCGGCGCCATACCCGCTGATCGGGGGGCGGCCGGGTCCCGGCCCGGGACTGCCGGCCGGTGCCGCCCGCGTCCGGCCGGAGATCGGCGGGCCCTCCCTAGACGCGGGAGGTGAGCACCTCGTCGACCAGGCCGTAGTCCTTGGCCTCCCCGGCGCTGAAATACCGCTCGCGGTCCAGGTCACGGCGCACGGTCTCGGGGGCGCGTCCGGTCGCCTCCGCGAGGATCGCCTCGGTCCGCTCGCGCAGCCGCAGCACCTCCCGCGCCTGGAGGTCCAGGTCGGTGGTGTAGCCGCGGGACACCTCGATCGCCGGCTCGTGCAGCAGGATCCGCGCGCCGCGCAGCGCCTGCCGCCGTCCCGGTGAGCCCGCCGCCAGCAGGATCGCCGCCGCCGATCCGGCCTGCCCGACGCATGTCGTCTCGATCTCGGGCCGGACGTAGCGCATCGTGTCGCAGATCGCCAGCATCGCCGTCAGCGACCCGCCCGGCGAGTTGATGTACAGGGCGATGGGCCGGTCGGGGTCCATGCCCTCCAGCGTCAGCATCTGCGCGGTGACGTCGTTGGCGCTGGTGTCGTCCACCGGCGCCCCGAGGAAGATGATGCGGTCCTCGAAGAGCCTGTTGTAGGGATTGGTGTCCTTGCGGCCGTGGCTCGTCCGCTCCTCGTACTCGGGGACGAGGTACCGCCGTTCCGCCCGTGTCATGTGCCCACCCGGTCGGTGTTGTCGATGACATGGTCGACGAAACCGTAGTCGCGGGCCTCCTCCGCGGTGAACCACGCGTCCCGGTCTCCGTCGGCCTCGATCTGTTCCAGCGGCTGCCCGGTGTGGAACGCCGTCCGCTCCGCGAGCGTCCGCTTGAGGTAGAGCGACTGCTCGGCCTGGATCCTGATGTCGGAGGCGGTGCCGCCGATCCCGCCGTGCGGCTGGTGCATCATCACCCGCGCGTGCCGCAGCGCGTACCGCTTGCCCCGCGTCCCCGCGCACAGCAGCGTCTGCCCCATGGACGCCGCCATACCCATTGCGACCGTGGACACATCGTTCGGGACGAACTGCATCATGTCGTAGATCGCCATCCCCGCGTCCACGACCCCGCCGGGCGAGTTGATGTAGATCGTGATGTCGCGTTTGGAGTCCCGCGCGGCGAGCAGCAGAAGCTGCGCGTTGATCCGGTTGGCGACCCGGTCGTCGATCTCGCTGCCGAGGAACACGATCCGCTGCGCCAGCAGCCGCTCGAACAAATGCGCGTCCGCGAGCTGCGGCGCCTCCGCCACGCCGGCCCGCGACCTCCCCACGAACGTCTCCGCCCACCGCTCGCCGTCCCATCGCCTCGGTTCGCCGCTCACGACCCCTCCTCGATCATCTGTACATTTCGTACGCTCTGTACGTAGGAGCGTATTGCTGAGCGAGAAGCCGGGCCAAGGGGAGATCGGATGTTTCGCTATACGATGAATCACGTGGATGTTCCGGTAACCGAAGCACGTGCCCAGTTCGCGGATCTGGTGAACCGGGTCGCCTACACCGGCGAGCCCGTCAAGCTCACGCGGCGCGGCAAGGTGATGGCCGCCCTGGTCACCCCGGAGGATCTGGAACTCCTGGAGGCGGTCCGCGCCCAGCGCCTCGACCTCCAGGTCGGCGGGACGGTCCCGCCGGGACAGCCGTCCCGGCCCGGGGAACGCCCGCAGCCGCAGCCGCCGATGCGCATCGCGGCCGAGTACCGCCCGCCGGGCTTCAACCGCTGACCTGTGATTCGCGTCGCCGCCGGATCTCGGTGAGCGGCTCGGGGACCTCGGCGCGGTCGCCGGGGATCCGGGCGCTGCTGTTCGCCGGGGTTGCGGAGTTGCGGGCGGATGCGGCGCGATGATCGTCAGGAGGTGGGGGCGGGGCGGGGGGCGTGCCAGAGGTCACGGGACCTCATGATGCGGCGCAGGGTGAGGAGATCGTCGGTCATGATGCCGTCGATGCCGAGGTCCAGGAGACGTTCCATGGCGGCGGGGTCGTTGACCGTCCAGGCGTGGACCTGCAGGCCGAGGCGGTGTGCCTGGGCGATGAACGACTCGGTGACGAAGGGGACGGGGCCGAGGCCGTAGGGGACCTGCGCGCAGGCGACGCCGGTGGCGGCGAGCCGGACGAGCTTGGCGGCGGGGCCGCCGTAGGAGATGGCGCGCAGCGCCATCAGGCCGCGCGGGCCGAGTGCCATGCACACGTCGTGGTCGGTGAACAGGGGGAGGCGGGCGCGCATCTGGGCCAGGCGGCGGGTGGAGAACGAGGTGATGCACACCCGGTCCCAGGCGTTGGTGCGGTGCAGCGTCGCGGCGAGCGGGCCGATGACGGGGGCGTCCTTCAGGTCGATGTTGACGCGCGCGTCGGGGAAGGAGCCGAGGACGTCCTCCAGCCGGGGGACGGGCTCGGTGCCGCCGATGCGGGCTTTGGCGACCTCGGTGTAGGGGAGGCGGGAGATGGCGCCCGTGCGGTCGGTGACGCGGTCCAGGGTGCGGTCGTGGAAGGCGACGACGACGCCGTCGGCGGTGGCGTGGGCGTCGGTCTCCAGGTAGCGGTAGCCGAGGTCGACGGCGCGCTGGAACGCGACCATCGAGTTTTCGGGCAGGCCGGCCGCCCCGCCGCGGTGGGCGAAGGGGATCGGCCCCGGGTGGTCGAGGAATTCGTACGGGCGACGCACCCGTCCGATTATGGCGGACCTTGTGATCAACACCGACCTTACTGTGTAAAGGGCCGGGCCGTGGTGCTACCGTCGCCCCGCGATCGATCAGCGAAGGAGCACACGCACATGGCGGACATGGACGACTACCGGGCGACATTCGAGCTCGTAGACGTGGACGGTGACGGCTACATCTCCACCGGCGAGCTGAAGAACCTGATGAGCAGGCTCGGCCAGGACATCACCGGCACCCGCGCGGTGGAGGTGGTCGTGGCCGCCGACGCCAACCGGGACGGCAAGATCTCCCTGGAGGAGTTCACCGCCCTGATGGAGCGGGCGGCCCGCCACTGAGCGTCAGGCCGGCGGGCGCCGGAGCTTGAGGGCGTTGTCGGTGCGGGTCATCGTCCGCCCGTCCGGGGCGGTCTGGAGGCGTTCGTGCTCGTCGCTGAGCAGCACCTCCCATGCGCCGTCCGGCAGGCCCAGCGACTTCAGCACCTCGTCCGGGGTGGGCAGGTGCACGTCGGGATGGGAGTCGGGATCCCACGGCGGAGGCCCGGCGTGGCCCACGATGAGCAGGACGCCGCCGGGCGCGACGGCCGCGGCGGCGGCCCGCAGGACCCGGTCGCGGGGCATGGCCGTGGGGGAGTGCAGGAACTGCGCGGAGACCAGGTCGAACAAGCCCTCCGGGAAGGATGCGGCCAGGTCGCGCCGCTGGAAGTCGATGCGGTCGGCGACGCCCGCGGCGGCGGCGTGGCGGGCGGCGCGGTCGAGCGCGACCCCGGAGATGTCGGTGGCGGTGACGCGCCAGCCCTGCCGCGCGAGCCAGATCGCGTCGGCGCCCTCCCCGCAACCGAGGTCGAGGGCGGTGCCCGGTGTCAGCCCGGTGACCTCGCGGACGAGGACGGCGTTGGGGTCGCCGCTCCAGATGTGGTCGCGCTCGGCGTAGCGGGCGTCCCAGAATTCCTGGTCGGTGGTGGAGTCGTCCATGCCCCGATGGTGCGCCGTGACCAGGGCCGAAGGCGAATTGCGTTGCCGTTCCGGCAACGCAGGCAGCAGTGCCGCGACGGCGATGGCGGGGGCGGCGGCGAGGGCGTAGCAGAGCGGCAGGGGCAGCACGTCCAGGAGCACGCCGGTGGCGGCCGTCCCGCCGGCCGCGCCGAGGTTCAGCGCGGTGTTCACCCAGGCCGCCGCGCGGGTGCGGGCGCCGGGCGGTGCGGACGCGTCGGCCAGCAGGTAGGCGGTGGTCAGCGTCGGGCCGATGAAGAGCCCGGCGGCGCACGCCATCGCGGTCAGCGCGGGGGTGGACGGCGCGAGGCCCGCCGCGGCCAGGGCGAGGCCCAGCGGGCAGAGGAGCGCGGCGAGCCGGCCGCGCCCGGGAAGGGAACGGCTCAGGCTGCCGTGGGCGAGGCCGCCGAGGGTGCTGCCGACCCCGAGCGCGGCCTCCACCCAGGCGACCGCGGCGGGCTGGTGGTGATGCCGGGTGAACGCGACGGCGAGCAGGCCGGTCGAGCCGAGCACGACGCCGGTGGCCGCGGCGGCGACGGCCGGGGCGAGCGGGATCACGCGCCGTCCCCTGGAGTGTGCGGACGGCCGCGGCCGCAGCACCGGGGAGGCGATCAGCCCGGCGGTTCCGGCGGCCGCCAGGACCGCGCTGAGCGCGATCCCGAGGGACGGGACGGCGACCGCGGCCAGCAGCCCGGCAAGGAGCGGCCCGGTGACGAAGACGAGTTCTTCGCTGACGGTGTCGAGGCTGTAGGCGCGCCGGAGCAGCGGCCCGTCCGGCAGGAGGACGTTCCAGAGCGTGCGCATGACCACGCCCAGCGGGGGAGCGGTGACGCCGGCCGTGGCCGTCAGGGCGGTCAGGATCGGGAGCGGCGCGCCGGGGCGCCAGGTGAGGGCGGCCAGCCCGGCGAGGCTGAGCGCGTAGGCGGCGGTCATCGGCGGCAGCGCGCGGCGGGGCCCGTGCCGGTCGATGAGCCCCGCGCGCAGCGGTGACAGGACGGAGACGGCGAGGCCGAGCAGGGCCATGAGGCCGCCGGCCCGGGCGTAGGAGCCGGTGGCGGTGGTGAGGGCCAGGGTGAGCGACAGGAAGACCGTCCCGTAGGACAGCCGTCCCAGCAGTGCGGGGGCGAAGGTGCGGAGGGCGTGCGGTGCGCGCAGCACGGCCGCGTACGACGGTGTCACGAGAGTGTTCCTCAGAAGAAGCCCGTTGAGGGGCGGTTCACGGGGACGCCGGAGGCCGCCGCGGCGTTCTGCGGCGGCGGGGCGTCCTACGCACAGACGAGGAACTGCACGGGGTGATCGTAGCGCGGGTCAGGGATGGGTGAGGCGCCAGGTGTCGGGGGAGCGGCAGGCGTGGGCGAGGCCGCGGATGGTGGCGCGGGCCGGGTCGGGGGCGATCGTGATCGAGAGGGACATCTCGGCGGTGAGCCGTCCGGGCAGGGACGGCAGCCGGGCGCCGCCGCCGGTGAGCAGGAGGCCGCCGTCGCGGGCGGTGCGGCGCAGCGGGGCGGGCAGGTCGGCCAGCAGGTGGTGGACGTTCGCGGCGAGCCGTTCCCGGACGTAGTCGGGCAGCCGGGGGAGGGTGTGCCCGGCCTGCCGTTCGGGGACGTACTGGATGGCTCGTGCGCAGTGCACGCGTCCCCGCATGATGACGGCCGCTTCGACGATCCCGGCGCCGATGTCGAGGACGAGCCGGGGCCGCGGGTCGCCGACGCCGATGCCGGCGCCGATGGCGGCGGCGAGGGGCGCCTCCATGGTGCGGACGGGGCACTCGGCGGCGGCGCGGACGGCGCCGGCCGCGCGGCCGAGCTGGGTGCCGCTGGCGGCGGCGGGCACGGCGAGCAGCACCTGCCGGGGCCGCACGCCGGCGCCGGCCGCCAGCAGTGTCAGCCGGGCCAGCCGGGTGCAGGCCGCGGCGTCGGTCACCATGCCGTGCTCGATGGGGCGGGCCGGGCCCGCGCCGGCGCGGCGGCGCCCGGCGGTGCCCGGAGGTGATCGTCGACCGCGGACGGGCGGTCGACGATCACCTCCAGGGCGGGCAGGGTCGCGCGGATGCGGCTGCTGCCGAGGTCGAGGGCGGCGCGCGGGCCGTCCGGGGCCGCCGGCGGTGCGGTGGTCACCGTCGCCGTTGCTGGCATCCGACGCAGCGGCGCGCGTACGGGATGATCTCCAGGCGGCCTTCGGGGATGGGCTTGCGGCAGTCCCCGCACAGGCCGTAGGTGCCGTCGTCGAGGCGGATGAGGGCGGCGTCGATCTCCTCCACGTTGCCCTGGAGGGTGCCGCGGCGGGCGAGGGCGGCCTCGTCGGGTGCGCCGGTGGCCTCGGCGTCGAGGAGGGCCAGCTCTGCGATGCGGGTCCGGCGCTCCTGCTCCAGCAGTTCGCGGGCCTGCCGGGCCGCCGCGCCGCCGGGCGGGTACCCTCCGGGCACGCCGTTGACCACGCTGTTGACCGTCATCGCGATGGGCTCCCTTCGGTCGCCGGGAAAATACGTGGCGAACCTCCACCATGGGACAAGCGGGCACGGCCTGCCATGGGGTGTGGCACCCATTTGCGGGGGGCGTGAGGGTGCAGGCGGGTCAGCCGCTCCATTCGCGGCGGCGGGCCTCGGCGAGGGCGATGGCGGTGGCGACGGCGACGTTCAGCGAGCCGACGCGCCCGATCTGGGGGATGTAGGTGACGGCGTCGGCGGCGGCGAGCAGGGCGGGGGAGCAGCCGTGGTCCTCGCCGCCGACGGCGAGGCAGACGTCGCCGTCCAGCGGCGCCTCGTGCAGGGGGACGGCGTCGGCGGTGAGCTCGACGGCGACCAGGCGCAGGCCCTCCTTGCGGATGGCGGCGGCCGCCTCGGCGGGTGTTCCGGCGTGTTCCCAGGGGACGAGCCGGTCGGTGCCGAGGGCGGTCTTGGCGACGCCCCGGTGGGTGGGGGGAGTGGCGTTGCCGGCGAGCCAGAGGTGCTCGACGCCGAACACGGCGGCGCTGCGGATGATCGAACCCATGTTGAACGGCTGGGTGACGGACTCGACGAGCAGGCCGAGGCGGGCGCCGGTGCGGCGGCGCCAGTCGCGGTTGAGGCGTTTGACGTCGGTGGGGCGCAGTTGCCGGCGGCCCTGGGTGTGGTCGTGGGTGCTCATCGGGTGGGGCCTTCCGTGCGGGACGAGACGCGCAGGACGCGGTAGGCGGACCGGGAGGCGATCCGCTCGGTGGGGAAGCCCTGGGCGGTCAGCCACCGCTGGAGGGAATCGGAGCCGAGGTGCTTCTGGACGACGAGGTGGGCGAGCCCGCCCGGGGTGAGGCGGGGGAGCCAGGTGAGGAGGAGGTCGTGCAGGGCGGCCTTGCCGATGCGGATCGGCGGGTTCGACCAGATCGCGGTGAACCGCAGCGCGGGGTCGATCTCGTCCGCCAAGCTGAACCTTACATTGTCAAGGCCGGCGGCTTTGGCATTACTCTCAGCGTTTTCCAACGCACGCCGGTTCACATCAACACCCCAAACCGTCGCCGACGGCGAACGCTTCGCCAGGGTGAGGGCGATGGGGCCGTATCCGCAGCCGAGGTCGAGCAGGTTCCCCTCCTGCGGCGGCGGGGGGACGGTCTCCAGCAGGACGCGGGTGCCGGGGTCGATGCGGTCGGGGGAGAACACGCCGCTGTCGGTTTCGAGCCGCAGGTGCAGGTCGGGCAGGACGAGGTCGACGGTGCGGCGCCGGCTGGCGGCCTCGGGCCGCTCGGCGAAGTAGTGATCCCCCACGTCCGCCGACGCTATCAGTGCCCGCGGCTTGGACGGGCGCGGTCAGGGCGGGCCCGGATCAGGGCAGGCGGGAGAACCAGGCGAGGGAGACGCCGCCGGCGCCGAGGGCGAACAGCAGCGCGAGGCCGATGTAGCGGGCGGCGACGTCGCGGTGCTCGGTCTTGAAGCCGAGGGAACTGCCGATGTTGGTGTACACGTCGCGGAGCTGGCCGGCGTCGGCGGCCTCGTAGGCCCTGCCCTCGGTGCTGTCGGCGAGGGTCTTCAGCGTCTCCTTGTTGACCGAGACGCTGGTGGTCTCGCCCTCGATGTCGACGGTGCCGTACGGGGTGCCGAACGCGATGGTGGAGACGGGGATGTGGGCGACGCGGCTGGCGTCGATGGCCTCCTGGACGGACCGCCCGGTGGTGTTGTCCCCGTCGGACAGCAGAACGATGTGGGCGGGCGGCGGGTCCTGCCGGGCCTCGGCGTCGAAGGACCGGACGGCCTGCAGGGAGGTGAAGACGGCTTCGCCGATGGCGGTGCGCTTGGCGAGGACGAGCTGGTCGAGGGAGGCGATGGCGGCCTCCCGGTCGGCGGACGGCGCCGCGACGAGGTTGGCGCTGCCGGCGAACGCGACGACGCCGACGTTGAAGCGTCCAGGGAGGTCGCCGATGAACTTCTTGGCGGCGGCCTTGGCGGCGTCGAGGCGGCTGGGGGAGACGTCGCGGGCCATCATCGACAGCGACACGTCGACGGCGACCATGATGGTGGCGCGGTCGCGGGGGACCTTGACGGAGCTGGCGGGCCGCGCGAACCCGATCATCATCAGGGTGATCATGATGAGGAACAGGGCGGCGGCGACGTGTCGGCGCCAGCCGGGCCGCCGTGGGGCGACCTGGGACAGCAGCGCGAGGTTGGTGAAGCGGACGGCGTACCGGCCGCGGCGCAGCTGCGCGAGCAGGTAGCCGGCGGCCAGCAGCGGCAGGAGGCCGAGCAGCCAGAGGCGTTCGGGTGACAGGAAGGTCATGGGCGCACTCCCGCGGTGGTGACGGGCCGGCCTGCGGCGCGGCGCTGGCGGAGGGCGAAGCGTGCGACGTCGGTGATCCAGTCGCGGTCGGTGCGCAGGACGAGGTGGTGGGCGCCGCAGCGGCGCAGGGCGGTGCGGGTGCGCTCGCGCTGGGCGGCGGCTGCGGCGGCGTACCGTTCGCGGACGCGGCGGCTGAGCACGATCTCGTGGACGGTTCCGGTCTCGGGGTCGGCCATCTCGACGAGTCCGACGTCGGGGAGGTCGAGTTCGCGGGGGTCGATGATCTCGATGGCGAGGACCTGGTGGCGGGCGGCGAGGCGGCGCAGGGGGCGTTCCCAGCCGGGCCGGCCGTGGGGGCCTTGGCCGGGGTCGTCGCCGTCGGGGGTGAGGAAGTCGGAGATGATGACGCGCAGGCCGCGGCGGGTCTGGCCGCGGTCGAGGGCGGTGATGGCGGCGGCGAGGTCGCGGGGTGCGGTGGGGACGGTGCGGGCCCGGCCGTTGCGGGTGTCGTGGGCGGACTGGGCGTCCAGGACGGTCTGCAGGAGGGCGTGGAGGGCGGCTTTGCCGGTGCGGGCGGGCCAGCGGCGCATCCCGTCGGTGTGCAGGAGGTAGGCGCCGGCGCGGTCGCCGAGGCGGACGGTGAGGAAGCCGACGGCGGCGAGGGCGGCGACGGCGAGGTCGCGTTTGATCATGGTGCCGGTGCCGAAGTCCATGCTGGGGGTGAGGTCGACGAGGGCCCAGGCTTCGAGTTCGTGGTCGGCGACGAGGTCGCGGACGTGGGGGGTGGTGGTGCGGGCGGTGACGGCCCAGTCCATGTGGCGGACGTCGTCTTCGCCGGGCTGGTAGAGGCGGGCTTCGGCGAGTTCGGTGCCGGGGCCGGGGAGCAGGCCGAGGTGTTCGCCGTTGAGCAGGCCGTCGAGGCGGCGGGTGACCTGGAGTTCGAGGCGGCGCAGGGTGCGTTCGGGGGCGAGGTGGGCGAGTTTGCCGTCGCGCCGGCGCCGGCCCGTGGTGCGCCCGGTGTTCATGCGGTGGTCACCGCCGCCGCTCCGTGGTTCCAGACGACGCGGGGTGGGGGGACGGCGGTGAGGATCTGGGTGATGACGTCGGCGGGGTCGATGCCGTCGGCGAGGGAGTCGAAGGTGAGGACGAGGCGGTGGGCCATGACGTCGCGGGCGACGGCGTGGACGTCGTCGGGCAGGACGTAGTCGCGTCCGGACAGCAGGGCGAGGGCGCGGGCGGCGGCGACGAGGCCGAGGGTGGCGCGGGGGCTGGCGCCGATTTCGATGACGCCGCGCAGGTCGGGCAGGCGGTACTGCTCGGGTTCGCGGGTGGCCATGACGAGGCGGACGATGTAGTCGGCGATGAGTTCGTGGACGGAGACCTCTTCGGCGGCGCGTTGGAGTCCGGCGAGGTGGTCGGTGTCGAGGAGTTGGGCGGCTTCGGGTGGGTCGACGCTCATCCGCTGGAGGATCTGGAGTTCTTCGTGGGCGGCGGGGTGGCGGACGTCGATTTTCATGAGGAAGCGGTCGCGCTGGGCTTCGGGGAGGGGGTAGACGCCTTCGGATTCGATGGGGTTCTGGGTGGCGAGGACGATGAAGGGTTTGGGGAGGGGGTAGGTGTTGCCGCCGAGGGAGACCTGGCGTTCGGCCATGACCTCCAGGAGGGCGGACTGGACTTTGGCGGGGGCGCGGTTGATTTCGTCGGCGAGGACGAAGTTGACGAAGACGGGGCCGAGTTCGACGTCGAATTGTTCGGTGGAGGGGTGGTAGATGCGGGTGCCGACGATGTCGGAGGGGACGAGGTCGGGGGTGAACTGGAGGCGGGCGAAGGTGCCGCCGACGACTTGGGCGAGGGTGCCGACGGCGAGGGTCTTGGCGACGCCGGGGACGCCTTCGATGAGGCAGTGGCCGCGGGCGAGGAGTGCGACGATCATGCGTTCGACCATGTGGTCTTGGCCGACGATGACTTTTTTGACTTCGGTGAGGGTGTTTTGCAGGAGTGCGGCGGCGTCGTCGACATCCGTGGCGGCGATGGTCATGGTGGCAGTCCCCTCGCTGTCCCTGGTGTGCCTGTCCGTCGTGTGCCGGTGGGCGCCTTAAGACCCTACCGATCACCTGTACCCGTTCGTTCGTGATACGTGCGCTCGGGGGCTGATCGGTTCAAGGGTGATCGTCCAGGGGTGGTGGGGCTGTCCTCGGCCCGGTGGTGGGGCGTGGTTGTTAGTGTGGCGGCCATGTCGAGGCCGTTGCCGCCGGGTGATCCTGTTCATCTGGGGCCGTTTCGTTTGTCGGCGCGCTTGTCGGAGTCCGCCGCCGGGATCGTGTTCCTGGGGGTGGACGGTGAGGGCCGGCGGGTGAGTGTGGCGGTGTTGAACCGTGGTGCTGCGGGGGATGCGGCGGCGCGGGATCGGTTCCGTGCGGCGATCAATGCGGCGGTGCCCGCGCGGGGCGGGGTGCCGGGTGCCGTGCGGGGGCGGGATGAGGGTGCGGGGGGTGCGGCGCCGGTGGTGGCGGCGCAGCCGGATGGTCCGGCGCCGTGGGTGGCGACGGTGTACGAGGCGGACCGGGTGGGGGCGGAGCGGTTTTTGGAGCCGGTGGTGTTGCGGGGGGCGGATCGGGGCTGGTGGGGTGGTCGGCGGCGTGGCCCGCAGTTCCAGCCGTATTGGTTGGGGTCGGGGGAGCCGGCGTTGGAGGGGCCGCCGGGTCCGGTGCCGGGGCCGCCGGCGGGTGTGGTGGGGGAGCGTCCGCCGGAGCGGAATCTGGTGGCGGCGGTGGTGGCGTTGGCGGGGGCGCTGCTGGTGCTGGCGTTGCTGATGGGGGTGTTGTTCGCGTGTCAGCCGGTGGTGCGGGAGCCGGCGCCGGAGCCGCCGGAGCCGGCGCCGTCGTTCCGGGCGCCGTCGCAGTCGCCGGTGCCGACGTCGCCGCGGCCGTCGCCGTCGGGTGCGCCGACGTCGCCGTCGCGTCCGGGGTCGCCGTCTCCGGCGCCGTCGCCGTCGGGTGGCAGTGGCGGGGGTGATGGTGCGCCGTTGTGAGTGGTCGCGGGTGAGGCGGGGGGAGCGGTGTTGTCCGGCGGGGTGGGGGCGGTGATCATGGGGGGATGGTGGAGAGTCTGCTCGCGTTTGCGGGTGCGGCGGTGCTGATCGCGATGGCGCCGGGGCCGAGCACGGTGGTGATCATGCGTCAGTCGATGCGGTCGGGGCGGCGTGCGGGGCTGGCGACGGTGCTGGGGAACGAGGCGGGTGTGCTGGTGTGGGGGGTGGCGGCGGCGGTGGGGCTGTCGGCGCTGCTGGCGGCGTCGCGGGTGGCGTATGAGGGGTTGCGGGTGGCGGGTGCGGTGGTGTTGGTGTGGTTCGGGGTGCGGGCGCTGTGGCAGGCGCGGCGTGGTGGCCGGCCGGGTGGGGTGGTGCCGGAGGTGGGGGGTGCGGTGTCGTCGGGGTGGCGGTGTTTCCGGTTGGGGCTGGTGACGAATTTCGCCAATCCGAAGGCGGGGGTGTTCGCGGTGTCGTTTCTTCCGCAGTTCGTGCCGCAGGGGTGGCCGGTGGGGTGGGTGCTGGTGGGGTTCTCGGTGCTGTGGGTGTTGATCGACTTGGCCTGGTACACGGCGGTGGTGTGGTCGGTGGGGGCGGCGCGGCGGTTGCTGGGGCGGCCGGTGGTGCGGCGGCGGCTGGATCAGGTGTCGGGTGTGGTGCTGGTGGGGTTGGGTGTGCGGTTGGCGGCGGAGGCGCGTTGACGGACGAGTGGGTGGGTGTTTTGTCACATTTTCATGATCGATTTTTGGGGGTGGTGGTCGTAGCCTGGGGCGATGACCGCTCTGGATGATCTGACCGACCGGTACGCCGACGAGCTCGCCATGCTGGATCCGTGCCTGGCGGCGTTGATGGGGATCGCGGGGCAGGATGCGCGGCTGACCGACTACGGCCCGGACGGGGCGGCGGCCCGCGCGGATCTGACGCGGCGGACGCTGGCGGAGCTGGACCGTACGCCGGTGGAGGGTGATGCGGGGCGGGTCGCGGCGGCGGTGCTGCGGGAGCGGCTGGAGGTGGAGCGGGCGCTGGACGAGGCGGGGGTGCGCGAGGGGTTCCTGGACACCACCGACGGGCCGGTTCAGCGGCTGCGGATGGCGTTCGAGCTGCTGGATCAGGGGGCGGGGACCGACTGGGAGGCGGTGTGGGCGCGGCTGCGGGCGCTGCCGGGCGCGCTGGCGGGGCTGCGGGTGTCGCTGGAGCGGGCGTCGGGGGCGGGGCGGGGTTCGGCGCGGCGGCAGGTGCTGCGGAGTGCGCGGGAGTGTGCGGAGTTCCCGGGTTATCTGGCGGGTTTGGCGTCCCGGTACGGGGACGGGCCGCTGCGGGACGGGCTGGTGGAGGCGGCGCGGGCGGCGGGGGCGGCGCTGGGGGAGTTCGCGTCGTTCCTGACGGGGGTGCTGGCGCCGCGGGCGCCGGAGCGGGATGCGCTGGGCGCGGACCGGTACCGGCTGGGGGTGCGGGAGTTCCTCGGCACCGAGCTGGACTTGGCGGAGACGTACGCGTGGGGCTGGGAGGAGCTGGCGCGGATCGAGGCGGAGATGGCCGAGGCGGCGGCCGAGATCCTGCCGGGTGAGCCGCTGCCGGCGGTGATGGCGGCTTTGGACGCCGACCCGGCGCACCGGATCACGGGCGCGGAGGCGTTCCGGGGGTGGATTCAGGAGCTGGCGGATCGGGCGATCGCGGAGCTGGACGGGGTGCATTTCGACATTCCGGAGCCGTTGCGGCGGATCGAGTGCCGGATTCCGCCGGTGGAGTCGGGGGTCTACTACCTGGCGCCGGCGGAGGACCTGTCGCGTCCGGGGACGGTGTGGTGGACGGTGGACGGTCCGGACGCGGAGGTCGTGACGTGGACGGTGCCGACGACGATGTTCCACGAGGGGGTGCCGGGTCATCATCTGCAGTTGGGGATGACGACGCTGAATCGGCGGCTGGACCGGTTCCACCGGCTGTCGAGCGAGCTGCATCCCGGGTATTGCGAGGGGTGGGGGTTGTACGCCGAGTGGCTGATGGGGGAGCTGGGGTATTACCGGGATCCGGCGCACCGGCTGGGGATGCTGGTGGGCGGTCAGCGGTTCCGGGCGGCGCGGGTGGTGCTGGACATCGGGATGCATCTGGAGCTGCCGATCCCGGAGGGGACGGGTTTCCATGAGGGGGAGCGGTGGACGCCGGAGTTGGGGGTGGAGTTCCTGCGGTCGAGGAAGGGCCCGGATCCCGATTCGATGGTGGCGTTCGAGATCGACCGGTATCTGGGGCGTCCGGGGCAGGCGATCGCCTACAAGCTGGGGGAGAAGGTGTGGCTGGAGGCGCGGGACGCGGCGCGGCGCCGTGCGGGTGCGGTGTTCGATCTGAAGGAGTTCCATCGGCGGGCGCTGGAGTTGGGGCCGATGGGCCTGGATCTGCTGCGTGCTGAACTGGCCCGCACCTGACAGGGGTCAGACGGGTTCGGAGGGGTTGAGGCGGGGCCGGGCGGGGCTGCGGAGCGTGTCGATGCCGGTTTCGCGGAGCCGGCGGCCCACCGCAAGGGCGGCGGTGGCGGTGTCGGTGACGGCGGAGGAGGGGCCGGGGGGCGGGCCGTCGGGGCTGCGGGCGAGATGGCAGGCGGTCTCGTCGCCGGGCGTGAGGACCTGCTTGGTGTAGTCGGGCGGCCAGTGCAGGAGTATGCGGCGGCCGCAGGTGGGGCACGCCCATTCCTCGTGCCCGGACTCCGCGGTCCGGATCAGCTGCATCTCGTGCGTCCTGTGTACGACGGTGACCCCTCCCGGTGATTCGTTGGCGGATTCCGGTAAAGGCTCGCCTCTTTGGGATTTCCCACGTCAAAGTGGTTAAACGGCAGGGGCAAGAGTCTTTAAGGTCGAGACTGTGCGGGGTTGGGGGCGGCCGGAACGCCGGTGAGGGCGCGGTGGACGGCGCCGCCGATCTCCGCGATCGCCTCGGCGGGGCGGCGCGCGAATGTGCCCCAGCCGAGGAAACCGTGGTCCAGGCCCGTCCCGGTGATGAGGGTGACGGGGACGCCGGCGGCGCGCAGGCGGGCGGCGTGCCGTTCGGCCTGGGGGCGCAGCCGGTCGTATTCGGCGGTCGCGATGATCGCGGGGGGCAGTCCGGAGGGGTCGGGGTCCAGCAGCGGGGAGACGTCGGGGCGGGTGCGGTCGGTGCCGCGCAGGTAGGCGGCCAGGGCGCGGCGCATCCCGGACCGCATCCCGGAGTGCGGTATCGGCAGCCCGTCGGGGTCGGGTGGGGGCGGCGGGACGTCCCGCAGGTCGAGCGCCGGGTACAGCAGGACCTGCAGGGTGGGCCGGGCGGGTCCCGGCCGGCGCAGGAGCCCGGCCGCCGCGGCGGCGAGCTGCCCGCCCGCGCTGTCGCCGGCGACCCCGATCCGGGTGGCGTCCAGGCCCAGCGGGGCGGCGCCCCGGACGGTCCAGCGGACGGCGGCGACGGCGTCGTCCAGCGCGGCGGGGAAGGGGTCCTCGGGCGGGCGCCGGTACCCGACCGACACCCACGCGACGCCGCTGGCGGCGGTGAGTGCCCGCACGACAGGGTCGTAGGAGTCGACGTCGCCGAGCACCCAGCCGCCGCCGTGGAAGTAGACCAGTGCGGGCGCCGGCCCGTCGGTGGCGGGCCGGTACAGCCGGGCGGGCAGCGGCCCCGCCGCCCCGTCCATGACCAGGTCCCGGACGGTGCCGGCGGGCACGCGGGGGGAGCGGGCGAGGTCGGCGGCGTGCGCGCGGCGCGCGTCCTGGACCGTCCCGCCCGGCTCGGCGGGTTCGGCGGGTTCGGCGAGGCGGCGCCGCAGGAACGCCAGGTATTGCGGGTCGCGGCCCCTCACGTCCCCGAGCCTACGTCGCCGGTGCCTTGTTCCCGCCCGGAGAACCCGGCCCGGGAAAACCCGTTGGGCCCGTGGGGGCGGCCGCTCTACGATCACGCGCATGGGTTCGCTGATCGGCGCGGCGCGGGTGGTCGTCTCCGCCGCCGCCTACATCCGGCTGCGTGAGCGCCGCCCCGTCCTGGACCGCCGGGTACGCGCCGCCGCCTGACCTTTCCCGCGGTCCGCAGCGCCCGCGCCGCCCGGTGATGCGCGGCCTGCGCGTCACCCGGCCGCCGTGCCGCGGGCACGGCCTGCGCCGCCGCGTGCCCGTGACCGTCCAGGGCCCCCCGATGTCCCTGACCCTCGGGAACCGCGCGGCCCCCGGGGAACCGCGCGGCGGCAGCCCCTCCAGGGGAAAACCCGTTGCGGCGCCGCGCGGCCGCGGGGCACGCTGTGATCACGCGGACGCCCCCGGCGGATGTGGGTTCGACTCCCACCGGCGTCTCTGGTCCCGTCCCCGCTGTCACCCTGGGGACGGGACACCCTGCCCGGCCGGGCAGGGTCAGCCGGGCAGGGTCAGGCGATCTCGCGCAGCCGGGCGTCCAGGGCGTGCAGGTCGGGGACGAACCACACGTGGTCGGCGGTGTTCGACTCCCGCACCAGGGCGGCCAGCGCCGGGCTGGCCGCCGTCCACCGTCCGATGTCGCCGACGATCGCCAGCCGCAGCCGGTAGGTGACGAACTTCTGCATGATCTCCCCGGCGAGCCGGGTGCCCAGCGAGAAGAACTGCTCGTCCAGCCGCGCCGCGGGCACCGCCACGACCTCCGCGCCCAGGAACGATGCGCCGATCAGTTCCAGCGCATCGTCCACGGTGCTGATCGGCGGGCCGTCCGGGGCGCACACCAGCACCGTCATCCCCGCCCGCTCCTGCACCAGGTCAGCCATCGTCGTCCTCCCCGTCCGGCCGCCCGTCCAGCAGCCCGTTCTCGCCGCTGATCACCGCGTCGAGCATGTGCAGCACATCGGCGGTGGCCGCGGCGCCGCCCAGGATCACGATCTTCATCCGGTTGCGTTCCTCGTCGTGGACGACCTGCAGGCGCAGTGCCCGCCCGGGATCGCCGGCGCCAGTGCCGGCGCCGGCCTGCACGAGCGTGGCCAGCCGGCCCGCCGCGTCCCGCCCGACCCCCTCGATCTGGACGATGCTCGACACCTCCACCGAGCCGGGCGCGGGTGCGGGCGCGGGCCGCCCGGTCAGCGCCTCCAGGTCGGCGCGCGCCACCCGGTACTGCTTGCCGATCCGCACCGCCTTGAGCCGGCCGTCCCGGATGTAGCCGCGCACCGTCCGCACATGCAGACCCAGCAGCCCGGCCACCTCCTCGACCGAGTACATTTTCTCCTCCATCACTCCCTAACCTAGCTGAAATAGGGAGTGATAGGGAACTTTACGACCCTTCGCGATGCTCTCGCCGGGTGTGCCGGGGCGCTGACGGCGGCGGGGGCAGGGCGCCGGCGATGCAGTCCAGGACGCGGTCCAGCCCGTAGCGGAACTGCTCCTCGGGGTCCATGTGGGGCAGCCGCGCGTCCCTCACGATCCGCTCGAACATCGGGTACCGGCCGGTGTCCAGCAGTTCGCGGACGTAGGGGGCGTTCTGCGTCATCCAGCGTTCCGGGGTCATCCCGCTCTGCCGCATCTCCCGCATCCACTCGATCTCACCGCGCACGACGCGCTCGACGTAGCCGTTCAGCATGTCCAGCAGGGTGAGCATCTCGTCGATGGGGACACCGACGTCCAGGGCGCCGAACGCGAACTCCAGCAGCCGCAGCCGGTTCGGGCCGAGCGTGGCGCGCGGGCGGTACAGGCCCACCAGCCACGGATGCCGCCGCCACGCCGCCCGGGTGTTCTCGGCGATCAGCGTCAGGTCGGCGCGCCAGTCCCCGGTGGGACGGTCGGGGATGTCCATTTCCAGCAGCACATGGTCGATCATCAGCTCGATCAGGTCGTCGCGGGACGGGACGTAGCGGTACAGCGACATCGCGCCCGTGCCGAGGTCGGCCGCGATGCGGCGCATGGAGGCGGCCTCCAGCCCCTCGGCGTCGGCGATGCGGATCGCCGCCTCGGTGATCTGGGCGCGGCTGTAGGCGGGGCGCGGCCCCCGGCCCTGCCGCTCGGGCATCGACCAGATGCTGACGTGCCGCTCGCCGCCGGTCACCGAACCTCCTGCTCGCCGTCGTTGTGAGCATCCTAGTTGCGTACGCCGTACCCGGTTGTCTACCGTAGATGCGTACGCTGTACCCAGAGGAGGCGGAGTGACGAACGAACCGATCGTGGTGGCCGAGGCGCTACGCAAGCGCTACGGCACCACCCAGGCCCTGGACGGCCTCGACCTCGCCGTCCCCGCCGGGACCGTCTGCGGCGTGCTCGGCCCCAACGGCGCCGGCAAGACCACCGCCGTGCGCATCCTGGCGACCCTGGCCGACGCCGACTCCGGGCACGCCCGCATCGCCGGCCACGACATCGCCCGCCACCCCGACCGGGTCCGCGCCCGCATCGGGCTGGCCGGCCAGCACGCCGCCGTCGACGAGAAGCTCACCGGACGCGGCAACCTGCGCATGTTCGGCCGCCTCCACCACCTGTCCGGACGCGACGCCCGCCGCCGCGCCGACGAACTGCTGGAACGGTTCGGGCTGATGGACGCCGCCGACCGGCAGGTGAGCGGCTACTCCGGCGGGATGCGGCGCCGCCTCGACCTGATCGCCAGCCTGATCCTGCGCCCCCAGGTGCTGTTCCTGGACGAGCCCACCACCGGCCTGGACCCCCGCAGCCGCGGCGAGATCTGGGACGCCGTCCGCGACCTGGTCGCCGACGGCACCACCGTCCTGCTCACCACCCAGTACCTGGACGAGGCCGACCACCTCGCCGACGACATCGCCGTCGTCGACCACGGCCGCGTCATCGCCACCGGCACCCCCGACCGGCTGAAGGCATCCATCGGCGACCGCCTCGACGTCGTCCTCGGCGACCCCGCCGACGCCGGTGCCGCCGCCGGCGTCCTGTACGCCCTCGCCGGGGCCCACCCCGCCCTGGACGGCGCCCGGCTGTCGGTCCCGCTGCCCGCCGGCGCCGTCCGGCTCGCCGACGTCGTCCGCGAACTCGACCGCGCCGGCATCACCGCCGCCGACGCCGGACTGCGCCGCCCCACCCTCGACGAGGTGTTCCTGCGCCTCACCGCCGGCCCCGCCGGAGACCAGGCGGGCGACCAGGCCGGCGAGCGCGAGAAGGAGACCGCCCGATGACCGCCCTCACCGCCCACGCCGGACGGCTGCGCTGGGCCCTCGCCGACGGCCTCACCCTCATCGGACGCGAACTGTCGCGCGTCCGCCGCGAACCCGGCGAGCTCATCGCCGCGCTGATCTTCCCCGCCGTCATGGTCGTGCTGTTCGGGTACGTGTTCGGCAGCGCGATCTCCGTCCCCGGCGGCGGCGACTACCGCGAATACCTGATGCCCGGCCTGTTCGCCATGGTCACCTTCACCGCCACCATGGCCGTCACCATGCGGGTCGCCACCGACGCCTCCCGCGGCGTCATGGACCGGTTCCGCTCCATGCCGATGGCCCGCTCGGCCGTCCCGTTCGGGCAGACCGGCGCCGAGATCCTCAACGGCGTCCTCGGCATGGCCGTCATGGCGGCGGCCGGGCTGCTGGTCGGATGGCGCGCCCACCGCGGGATCGGGCCCACCGCCGAGGCGTTCGCGCTGCTGGCGCTGATGCGGTACGCGCTCAGCTGGGCCGGCTGCTACCTCGGGCTCGTGGTGAAGAACGAGCAGACCGCCGACCAGCTGATGCCGCTGGTGTTCCCGGTCACGATGCTGTCCAACTCCTTCGTCCCCACCGGCGGCATGCCGAAGGTCCTGCAGGTCATCGCCGACTGGAACCCCGTCAGCGCCCTCACCGCCGCCTGCCGCGGCCTGTTCGGCAACCCCGGTGCGCCCGCCGCGTCCCGCACCGGGGATCTGGCGTGGTCCGTCGCGCACCCCGTCGCCGCCACCCTCGGCTGGGCGGTGGTGCTGCTGGCGATCTTCGTCCCGCTGTCGGTGCGCACCTACCGGACACGCGGCCGCTAGCGACGGAACCAGCGGGGGCGCTCGGAAGTTATGGTGATTTGGGGGGCGGATCGCGATGAGAGGCGTGACCGTGGACGACGACAGGGACCGGGACGACAGGGACCGGCGCGACGGCGGGCTCGTGGAGCGGGCCGACCGGGCCGCCGCCGAGCGGCTGGAGGAGATCTGGGACGGGCTGGCGCCGGCCGCCGCGACCGCCGCGCGGCTGGCCGCGCAGGCCGGGGAACCGGTGCGCGACACCGCCCGTGACGCCGCCGCGCTCGCCGCGGCCCGCGTCCTGGAGCAGCTGTCGGGCACACCCGCCATGCGGGTGATCGAGCAGGCCGCGCGGGACGCCGCCGTCCGGGCCGCGAGCGCCGCCGCCGAGCGTGCCGTCACCGAGGCCCGCGCCGCCGCCGCGGCCAACCCCGCCACCGCCGGCGCGTTCGAGGCCGCGACCGCCGCGATGGTCCTCGCCGAGCAGGCCGCGCAGCATCCGGCGGCGGTCGCCGCGCGCCGCTTCGCCGCCGGGCACCCGCTGACCCGCGCCGCCACCGCGACCGCGCTGGACGTCGCCGGGCGCACCGCGTCCGCGCCCGTCGTGCAGGCCGCGACCAAAGCCGTCGTGGACGCCGCGATCGACACCGTCGCCGGCGCGGCCGCCGACGCCGCCCTGATCGTGGGCCGGGACGTCGTGGCCCGGGTCGTCCGGCAGACCGCCGAGCAGGCCGCGCGGGACCTGGCCGCCGCGCTGCGCGACACCGCCCGCGACGCCGCCGAGGACACCGGCCTGGCCGCCGAACTGGCCCCCCTGACGGGTGCGGCCGCCGACCTGGCCTCCCGCGCGGCCGGATCACAGGCCGCGCGGGCCGCCGGGGACCTGCTCACCGCCGCCGCGGGCAGCGCGTTCGCCCGCACCGCCCGTGACCTGGCCGTGCGCGCCGCGGGCCGCGCCGCCACCGCCGCGATGGAGGCCGTGCTGCGCGAACTGCTCCGCGACGCCCTCAAGCTCGCGCTGAAGGAGGAACTGCGCGGAGCCATGCTGGAGGTGTCCCGCGACGTGGTCGTGGACGTCGCCAAGACCACCTGGACGACCGCGACCCGTCCCGCGCCGGTGACGGCGTCCGTCATCGTCGAGGCGACCGTGCAGACCGGCGAGCAGACCGGTGACGCGCAGGACGGCGACGCGTGGGCGGAGGCCACCGCCCAGGTCACCACCGAAGTCACCACTGAACCGCTGCTCGCGGGATCCGGTCCCCGCGGGATCGCGGAGAACACCACCAACGGCACCGACCAACAGGAAGTGAGCCCGATGGCCGACACGCTCGACGACACCGCCGTCGCGGACCGCCTGCGCGGCCTGCCCGCCTGGAGCCGGGACGGCGACGCCATCCGCCGGCAGGTCGAGGCGCCCTCGTTCCTGGCCGGGATCGACGTGGTCACCGACGTCGCCCGCGCCGCCGAGGACGCCGACCACCATCCCGACATCGACATCCGCTGGCGCACCCTGACCTTCACGCTGTCCACCCACAGCGCCGGCGGCCTCACCGGCAAGGACTTCGACCTCGCCGCGACGATCGACCAGATCGCGGCCCGGCACGACGCCGAATAGGTGCCCGCCCAGGTCGCGGTGTGCGGGCCGGGCGAGTGCACCGCACGCGAATGGGACCTCGCCTACCAGACCGGGCGGCTGCTGGCCGGCCGCGGCGCCGTGGTGATCTGCGGCGGGCTCGGCGGCGTGATGGCCGCCGCCGCGGCCGGTGCCCGCGCCGCCGGAGGCACCGTGGTCGGCGTGCTGCCCGCCGCCGACCGCGCCGCCGCCGGACCCGACCTCACCGCCGTGATCCCCACCGGCCTCGGCCAGGCCCGCAACAACGTCATCGTCAACGCCGCCGACGCGCTCATCGCCGTCGGCGGATCCTGGGGGACGCTGTCGGAGATCGCGCTGGCCATGCGCGCCGGGCGGATCCCCGTCGTGCAGCTCGGCGGATGGCACGTCCACGACCAGGACGGACGGCCCGCCGGCGGCATCGTGCACGCCGGCGGGCCCGCCGCCGCCGTCGAGGCCACCGGACTGTGGGGCCGCGGCACCGCGGGCTAGTGGGCGGAGAAACCGCCGTCCACGAAGATCGACTGGCCGGTGACGTAGCCGGACGACGCCGACGCCAGGAACACCGCCGCGCCCGCGAAGTCCTCCGCCAGCCCGTTGCGGCCCGCCATCGTCCGCTCGGCCAGCGCCCTCACCTTCACCGGGTCCGCCGACACCCGGGTGTTGAGCGGCGTCATCACGAACCCCGGCACGAGCGTGTTGGCGGTGACGCCGCGGGCCGACCACGCCTCGGCCTGCGACCGCGCCAGCGCCACCAGCCCCGCCTTGGACACCCCGTAGGCGCCGCTGGTCAACGACGCACGGAACGCCTGCTGCGAGGCGATGTGGATCAGCCGCCCGAACCCGCGTTCGGCCATGCCGGGCCCGAACCGCTGCCCGAGCAGGAACGGCGCGTCCAGGTTCACCGCCATCGTGGTGTCCCACACCTGCGCGCCGAGATCGTCCATCGGCGGCCGCAGGTTGACCCCCGCCGCGTTGACCAGGATGTCGGGCTCCCCGAACGCCGCCGCCGCCTCCTCGGCCGCCTTGGCGACCGCGTCCCGCGAGCCCAGGTCGGCGCTGACCGACGCGGCCCGGCACCGGTGCCCCTCCAGCTCCCGGGTGGTCGCGGCCAGCTCCGCCTCCCGCCGCGCGACCACCACCACCGCCGCGCCCGCCCGCGCGAGCGCCACGGCGATCGCCCGGCCGATGCCCGAGCTGCCGCCCGTCACGACCGCGACCCGACCCTCCAGCGAGAACAGCTCCGACAGGTACGGGGCGGGGGAGGTCTGGTCGCTCATGACCGCAGAGTCTACGGTTCCGGTGACGGCTCGGCCGGGGGAGACCCGGCAGGGGCGGTGGCCGTCACGGCCGGGAGTCCGCCCGATGCCCGAACGTCCACGGCCCGCAGACCAAAGTCGATGATCGGGAGGTGGCGATCAGGACGCGAAGCGCCACCGGGTCGCGCCGAACGGTTCCACCGTGCCCACCGCCACCACCGTGTGGTAGATGAACCGGTACAGATGCCAGGGCGGCGGGCCGGCGCTCTGCGCGCTGTAGGGCGCGGTGAACGCGTCCCCGTCGACCCGCGCCGGCCAGCCGCCCTCCCGGTAGGCGGCCGCGACCGGCTCCAGGACGGCCGGGTCGGTGACGCGCTCCGCCGTGCCCTCCAGCACGACGTCGGCGACCGGCGCCCGCACCGACAGCGTGCACGCCGGGTTCGCCGCGAGGTTGCGGGACTTGCGGGTGCCCGGCCCGCTGGTGAAGAACAGCTCGCCCTCCCGCCACAGCGGGCCGACGCCCGCCGAGTGCGGACGGCCGTCCGGGCGGACGGTCCCCAGGAACACCGCCGTCTCCGGCTTGGGCAGCGCCGCCGCCAGCGCGTCCCGCACGGTCTCCCACGCCAGTTCGCCGCCGCCGTAGATGTCGAGGTTGCGGGCCTCGACGGGCTCACGCTCGGTCATCATCGTCCTCCTTACCCCCGGATGGCCCCTCCGCCGGTACTACCCGGCGACGGCGTCCCGCCCCAGATCCCGGGCCAGGTCGCGGCGCAGGAACCGGGCAGTGACCGAGTCCGGCGCAGCCGCCAGCGCCGCCGGGGTGCCGGCGAAGACGATCTCGCCGCCGTGCCGGCCGCCGCCCGGCCCGAGGTCGATCACCCAGTCCGCGTGCTCGACGACCTCCAGGTCGTGCTCGATGACGATGACGGTGTCACCGCCGTCCACGAGCCCGTCCAGCAGGGCGAGGAGCGCGCCGACGTCGGTCCTGTGCAGGCCGGTCGTCGGCTCGTCCAGCACGTAGACGGTGCCGGTGCGGCGCAGCCGCGCCGCCAGCTTGAGGCGCTGCCGCTCACCGCCCGACAGCGAGGTCAGCGGGCGCCCGAGCGTCAGGTAGCCCAGGCCCACCTCGGTGAGCGCCCGCAGCGCGGCGGTGATCTTCCGCCCGGCCGGATCGGAGAAGGACGGGCCGGAGAAGGGCGGGCGGGGGGAGGAGGCCGTGAAGAAGGCCAGGGCCTCCTCGGCGGTCATCTCCAGCACGTCCGCGATGGTGCGGCCCCGCAGCCGGTGCGCCAGGACCTCCGCCCGGTACCGGCGGCCCCCGCACGCTTCGCACCGGGTCGTCACCGGATCCATGAACGCCAGGTCGGTGACGATCACGCCGTGGCCGCCGCAGGCCGGGCACGCGCCCTTGGAGTTGTGGGAGAACAGGCCCGCGGGGACCCCGTTCGCCCGCGCGAACAGGCGCCGCAGCGGGTCCATCACGCCGAGGAACGTGGCCGGGCTCGACCGGCGGGACGCCGCGATCGCCGACTGGTCCACCACGACCGCCTCGGGGTGCCGGGCGGCGAACTCGTCCATGACCAGGGTGCTCTTGCCCGATCCCGCCACGCCCGTCACCACCGTGAGCACCCCGGCCGGGAACCGGGCCGTCACGTCCTTCAGGTTGTGGGTGCGGGCGCCGGTCACCGTCATCCAGCCGGTCGGCTCCCGGAAGGTGTCCTTGACCGGTGTCGTGCGGCGCAGGGCACGCCCGGTCGGGGTGTCGGCGCGGCGCAGTGCGCCGACCGTGCCGGTGAACACCACGTGCCCGCCGCGTACGCCCGCGCCCGGCCCCATGTCGATCACGTGGTCGGCGGCGCGGATGACATCGGCGTCGTGCTCGACCACCAGCACCGTGTTGCCCTTGTCGCGCAGCCGCAGCAGCAGCGCGGTGAGCCGGTCCACGTCGCGGGGGTGCAGCCCGGCGCTGGGCTCGTCGAAGATGTAGGTCATCGCGGTCAGGCTCGACCCCAGGTGCCGGACGACCTTGAGCCGCTGCGCCTCCCCGCCCGACAGGGTGCGGGTCTGCCGGTCCAGGGTGAGGTAGCCGAGGCCGATGTCGGTGAGCCGCCGCAGCCGGGTGATCGCCGCGTCCGCGATGGGCGCGGCGACCGGGTCGGTGATCTCGCCGAGCACCGCGATCAGGTCACCGATCTCCATCCGGGACAGGTCGGCGATGGTGCGTCCGCCGATCCTGGACGCCAGCGCCGCCGGGTTGAGGCGCGCACCCCCGCACGCCGGGCAGGTGTCCTCGCGGACGACGCGCCGCACCGCCTCCCGCTGCGCGGCCGGGAGCGCATCGAGGTCCCGGCCGAGGTAGAGGCGCTCGAACCGCTCGATCAGGCCCTCGTAGGCGTTGTGGCCCATCGACCCGGTCCGGTTCAGGCGCGGCACGCGAAAACCCTTGCCGTGCAGGAGCAGGTCCCATTCGGCGGGGGTGAAGTCGCGCAGCGGCCTGTCCGGGTCGAACAGGCCGGACTCGGCGTGCAGCTGCCAGGTGAACGTTCCGACGCCGAACGGCGGGAAGGTGATCGCGCCCTGGTTCAGTGACCGCCCGGTGTCGAGGAACCGGTCCAGGTCGACCCGGGCCACGTGCCCGAGGCCGTCGCATCCGGGGCACATGCCGCGCGGGTCGTTGAAGGAGTACGCGGCGGCCTCCCCGGCGCTGGGCGTGCCGTGCCGGGAGAACAGCACCCGCAGGACGGGGGAGATGTCGGTGATCGTCCCGGCGGTGGAGCGGGCGTTCCCGCCGATCGGCCGCTGGTCGACCACGACCGCGGTGGTGAGCCGGTCGATGACGTCGGCGTCGGGCCGCTCGCGCCGGGGCATCCGGTCGCGGACGAACCAGGGGAACGTCTCGCCCAGCTGCCGCTGCGACTCGGCCGCGACCGTCCCGAACACCAGCGACGACTTGCCCGATCCCGACACGCCCGTGACGACCACGAGCCGGTTCTTCGGGATGCGCAGCGAGACGTCCTTGAGGTTGTTGTGCCGGGCCCCGGTGATCACGATGTCGTCGCCGTTCATACCGGCCACGCTAACCATGAAGGAGGTCAGGACCTGGCCTCATTGAGGGCGCATACTGGGGGCATGTCGTCCGAACGTCTGCTGCGGCTGCTGTCGCTCCTGCAGGCCCGCCGCGAATGGAGCGGGCCGGAGCTGTGCGAGCGGCTCGGCGTCAGCCCCCGCACCGTCCGCCGCGACATCGAGCGGCTGCGCGGCCTCGGCTACCCCGTGCACGCCACCCTCGGCGCGGCCGGCGGCTACGGGCTGGAGGCCGGCGCCGCGATGCCGCCGCTGCTGCTGGACGACGAGGAGGCCGTCGCGATCGCCGTCGGGCTGCGGGCCGCCGCCGGCGGAGCGGTCGAGGGCATCGGCGAGGCGTCCGTGCGGGCGCTGGCCAAGCTCGAACAGGTGCTGCCCACCCGGCTGCGGCGCCGCGTCACCGCCCTGCACAGCGCCACCACACCGCTGACCGGCCCGCCCGCCGGGCCGGCCGCCGCCCCCGAGACGCTCACCGTGCTGGCCACCGCGTGCCGCGACCACGAACGTCTCCGCTTCACCTACCGCGACGCCGGCGGCGCCGAGACCCGCCGCGTGGCCGAACCGCACGGGCTGGTGTCGGCCGGGCGGCGCTGGTACCTGGTCGCGTTCGACACCGGCCGCGGCGACTGGCGGACGTTCCGCGTGGACCGGCTGTCGTCCCCGCAGCCGACGGGGGCCCGGTGCGCGCCGCGCGAGCCGCCCGCCGAGGACACCGCCGCGTTCGTCACCCGGTCGCTGGCGCTGTCGCGTCCGCTGCGGCGGGCGGTGCTGGTCGTGCACGCCTCCGCCGACGAACTCGCCGACCGGTTCCGGGTCACCGGCGCCGAGGTGGAGCCGGTCGACGACCGCACCTGCGTGCTGCGCACCGCCGCCGACTCCCTGGAGTGGACGGCGCTGCGCATCGCCTACCTCGACATCGACTTCGAGATCCGCGAACCGGCCGAGCTCCGCGACCGCGTGGCGGCCATGGCGGCGCGCCTGTCCCGCGCCGCGGGCGGCTAGCCACCCGCGCGCACCACCTGTGCGTCCCACCTGCGCGTCCCGCGTAGCCGTGGTCGCACGTACCTGACAGAAGGTGTCAGCTTCTGCTGGGAGCCTGGGGGCATCCCGATCACGAAGGAGTGCACCATGTCCGATATCGCGGAGTCCGGCATCGCGGAGTTCGTCGCCGTCACCCTCGACTGCCCGCAGCCGCCGGCGCTCGCGGCGTTCTACGCGGCGTTCACCGGCGGCGCGGTCACCTACGACACCCCCGAGGCCGCCGCCGTCACGCTGCCGAACGGCGTGGACGTCTACTTCCAGGGCGTCCCCGGGCACCGGGCCCCCACCTGGCCGCAGGGGGAGCGGCCCCAGCAGTTCCACCTCGACTTCGGTGTCGACGACCTGGACAAGGCCGAGGCGCGGGCCGTCGAACTGGGCGCGAGCAGGTTCGGCTTCCAGCCCGGCGAGGACCGCTGGCGGGTGCTGGCCGACCCGGCCGGGCACCCGTTCTGCATCTGCCTGCGCCAGAGCTGAAGGACCCCGGCGGGCAGCCCGCCGCGGGGCCGCATCGCGGTTGCCGGCGGCGGGCACGCCGCCCGCCGCCCGCCAGGCGCCGGCTCGCGAGGCGTCAGAGGTAGGCGTCGGTGCTGCGCACCGTGCCCAGCCTCGGGAAGATCTTCGCCACGGTGAAGTCGTGCTCGTCGGCGGCCGGCCCGGACATCGCGTCCGCGACGAACTCCAACTCGTACCCGTGGTCATCCCCCGCCCTGGCGGTGGACTCGACACCCATCGTCGTGACGAGCCCGCCGAGCACCAGCGTGGTCACGCCGCGCTCCTGCAGCCGCCGATGCAGCCCGGTGCCGTGGAAGGCGTTCAGCGTCCGCTTCACAACGACGATGTCGCCGTCCTGTTCCAAGCCCTCGACCAGGTCGCTTCCCGGTGGCTGCTCGTCCACGTCCGGCCGCTCCGCCCGCACCGGCACCACGGGGCGCCCCTGTGCGCGGAACGCCTCGGCCAGTTTGCGGCACCGCTCCAGCACTTCCTCCCCGGAGTGCGGGGCGACGGGCAGCGCCACGATCCGCGGCATGAGGTCGATGAGCACGAGGGCAGCGGTCATGACCATGATTTTAGAGATGAAAACGCAAATCCCGCCGTGCCGGCCTCGGCGTGCAGGCGCAGCAGGCTCGCGCACGGGTTGCGCACGGAGGCGATTCCGTGCCGGGCCGTCAGCCACGGCGACGGACCCGCCGTCCTGCGGGCACGATGCGCAACATCCGGGCGTAGCGGGGTTGGGGGCCACCCGGCCACCATGGCACGCCCCTGCCGGGGGCCCGCCGGGGCGCGGTGGGAGGATGGGACGCGTGACGGACGACAGCGGCGCCGTCCCCGGCGGACAGGCGAGCGGGCGCACACAGGAGGCATGCCGTCCCAAACCGGGAACGCAGACCGTGGACCGGTCGGTGGCGGTGCTGCGCTCCTTCGAACGCACCGCCCGGCAGACCCCCACCGAGATCGCGCACCGGCTCGGCCTGTCGGTCAGCACCGCGCACCGCATCGTGCACGCCCTGCACGCCACCGGGATGCTCGCGCAGGACCCGGCGAGCGAGCGGTACTTCCTCGGCCCCACCACCGCGATCCTCGGCCGGCTGGCGCTGGAGCGGATGGGCGCCACGCTGCTGCAACCCGAACTGACCGCGCTGCGCGACGACACGGGCGAGTCCGTCAGCCTCGGCGTGCGGGCCGGTGACGAGGTCGCGATCCTGCTGCACCTGCCCTCGGCGCATCCGCTGCGCTACGACCAGCCGCCCGGCGACCGCAACCCCCTGCACGCGTGCGCGATGGGAAAGGCGCTGCTGGCCTACGACGACGACCCCGTCGCGATGGACGAGCCGTACCGCCGCTACACCCCCGCCACCCTCACCACACGCCGCGAACTGGAGACCGATCTGCGGCGCGTCCGTGAGCGGGGCTACTCGGTCAACGACGAGGAACGCCTGGCCGGGGTCCGCGCGGTGGCCGCGCCGGTCCGCGACGGCGGCGGGCGCGTGTTCGCGGCCGTCGCGCTGCAGGGCCCGGCGGTGCGGTTCGGCGACGACCGGCTGCCCGGCCTGGCCGAGGCCGTCCTCGCCGCCGCCGAACGCCTCACCGACCTGCACCGCCACCTGTCCTGACCGGCACCCCGGGGGTGCCGGTCCGGCGGCGGGTGCCGCATGATCGGCGTATGACCCTTTCCCTCCAGGAGGCGCAGCGCGAGTTCAGCGCCGGCGTCGCCTACCTCGACACCGCCACCTACGGGCTGCCGCCGCGCGCCGCGCACGAGGCGATGCTCACCGCCGAACGCGACCGCGCCGCCGGGCTGATGATCCCCAACACGCTGGACCAGGCGGTGACGCGGGCGCGGAAGGCGTTCGCGGGGCTGCTCGGCGTGCCCGCGGCGCGGGTCGCGTGCGGGCCGCAGGTGTCCTACTACGTGGGGCTGGTCGCAGCGTCGCTGCCCGCCGGGACCGAGGTCCTGGTCGCCGACGGCGACTTCACCTCGCTGCTGTTCCCGTTCGCGGCCCGGCCGGGGCTGTCGGTCCGGTCGGTCCCGCTGGAGCAGATCGCCGAGCAGGTCACCGGCGGCACCGGCGTGGTCGCGGTGTCGGCGGTGCAGTCCGCCGACGGCCGCATCGCCCCCCTCGACGACCTGATCGGCGCCGCCCGCGCGCACGGCGCCCGCGTCCTGCTGGACGCCACCCAGGCCGCGGGCTGGCTGCCGCTGCCCGCCGACCGCGTCGACTGGCTCGTCGCCGGCGGCTACAAGTGGCTGCTCGGCCCGCGCGGCACCTGCTTTTTCACCGGCACCCCCGACGCCCTGGACGCGCTGCCCGCGGTCGGCGCCGGCTGGTACGCGGGCGCCGACATCTGGGACTCCATCTACGGGCTGCCGCTGCGGCTCACCGCCGACGCGCGCCGCCTGGACCTGTCGCCGGCATGGCAGTGCTGGGCCGGGCACGCCCCCGCCCTGGAACTCCTCGAACAGGTCGGCGTCCCGGCGATCCACGACCACGACGTGGCGCTGGCCCGCCGGTTCCGCGCCGGGCTCGGCCTGCCGCCCGGCGACTCGGCGATCGTGTCGCTCGCCGTCCCGGACGGCGCCGCCGACCTGCTGCGCGGCAACGGCGTGATCGCCACCGTCCGGGCGGGACGGCTGCGCTGCGCGTTCCACCTCACCACCACCGAAGCCGACGTCGACAAGGCCGTCGACCTGCTCGCCCCGCTCGTCACACCGTGAACCCGCCGGGCCCGGCCCGCGCGGTGAAGTTCTTACAAGGTGCGAACAAGGCGCCGTGACCGGGCCGCGCGCGGCGCCGCGGCCGGGCCGTGCGGCCTACGTTCGTCGCCATGAACGTACTGCTCACCGGATCGGCCGGATTCATCGGCTCGCACATCGCCGAGGCGCTGGCCGCCGCCGGGCACCGCGTCCGCGGCCTGGACCTGCGGCCCGACGGGCTCGGCGGCCCGGCCGCCGACGTCCGCGACGCCGCCGCGGTCGCGCGGCACCTGGCCGGCGTGGACGCCGTCTGCCACCAGGCCGCCAAGGTCGGCCTCGGCGTCGAGGTGTCCGACCTGCCCGCCTACACCTCGGCCAACGTGCAGGGCACCGCCGTGCTGCTGGCCGAGATGGCCCGCGCGGGCGTCGCGGCCCTCGTGCTGGCGTCGTCGATGGTGGTGTACGGGGAGGGCGCCTACACCTGCGACCGGCACGGGCCCGTCCGTCCCCGGCCCCGCCCGCAGGAGGCGCTGAGGGCGGGACGGTTCGAGCCCGGCTGCCCCACCTGCGGCCGGCCCCTCGTCCCCGGGGCCGTCGCCGAGGACGCCCCGCCCGGCCCCCGCAACGTCTACGCCGACACCAAGCTCGCCCAGGAGCACCTGGCCGCCTCGTGGGCGCGCGTGACCGGCGGGTCGGCCGCCGCGCTGCGCTACCACAACGTCTACGGGCCGCGGATGCCGCGCGACACCCCCTACGCCGGCGTCGCGGCGATCTTCCGGTCCCGGCTGCTGGACGGCAAGGCGCCGCTGGTGTTCGAGGACGGCGGGCAGCGCCGCGACTTCGTGCACGTCCGGGACGTGGCCCGCGCCAACGTGCTGGCGCTGGAACGGGTCGCGGCCGGGCCGCCCGAACCCGGCGGGCTGCGCGCCTACAACATCGCCAGCGGCGAGCCCCGCACGATCGGGGACATGGCCGCCGCGCTCGCCGCCGCGTTCGGCGGCCCGCAGCCGCACGTCACCGGCGGCTACCGGCTCGGCGACGTCCGCCACATCGTCGCCCGGCCCGACCGGGCCCGCCGTGAACTGGGCTTCACCCCCGCGGTGGCGTTCGCCGCCGGCATGGCCGAGTTCGCCCGCCCGCCCGTCACCGGTTCGTAAGGGTCGTTCCCCCGGCACCGAAAGTAGCGTCAGGTCCGTGATCGATGTGCTTCTCCCGTGCCTCAACGAGGCCGAGGCCCTGCCCTGGGTCCTGACCCGGATGCCGGACGGGTTCCGGCCCCTGGTCGTCGACAACGCCTCCACCGACGGCTCCGCCCGCGTCGCCGCGGCCCACGGCGCCCGCGTCGTGCCGGCCGCCGACCGCGGCTTCGGCGCCGCCTGCCACGCCGGGCTGCTGGCCGCCGAAAGCGAGGTCGTGTGCGTGATGGACGCCGACGCCTCCCTCGACCCGGCCGAACTGCCCCGGCTGGCCGCCGCGCTCGGCGACCTGGAGGAGGCCGGCAGGCCGGCGCTGGTGCTCGGCCGGCGGCGGCCGTGCGGGCGGGGCGCGTGGCCACCGCACGCCCGCCTCGGCAACACCGTCCTGGCCCGCTCGCTGAACCGGCGCGCCGGCACCCGCCTGCACGACCTCGGCCCGATGCGCGCCGCCCGCCGCGACGCCCTGCTGGCCCTCGGCCTGCGCGACCGCCGGTTCGGCTACCCGCTGGAGATGGTGCTGCGCGCCGCCCACGCCGGATGGCGGATCGGTGAGATCGACGTCGCCTACCGTCCCCGCACCGGCGTGTCGAAGGTGACCGGCACGGTCGGCGGGACGGTCCGCGCCGTCCGCGACATGCGCCGCGTCCTGGCGCAGGTGACGCCGTGAACGCCGTGAACGGCGCGGGCCCCGGCGCGGATCTCATCGTCATCGCCAAAGAGCCCGTGCCCGGGCGGGTCAAGACGCGCCTGACCTCCGCCTACACCCCCGCGGAGGCCGCCGCGCTGGCCGAGGCGGCGCTGCGCGACACCCTCGCCGCGGCCGCCGCCGCCCCGGCCGTGCGCCGGACCCTCGCGCTCGCCGGGACCCCCGGCCCGTGGCTGCCGGGCGGCTTCACCGTCGTCGCCCAGCGCGGCGGCGGCCTGGACGAGCGCCTGGCCGCCGCGTTCACCGACGCGTGGGCCGGCCGCCCCCTCGTCCTCATCGGGATGGACACCCCCCAGGTCACGCCCGCGCTCCTGGCGCGGGCCGCGCGGCTGCTGGCCCGGTGCGACGCGGTGTTGGGGCCCGCCCGCGACGGCGGGTTCTGGCTGCTCGGGCTGCGCCGCCCCCAGGCGCGGCTGCTGCGCGGCGTCCCGATGTCGCGCCCCGACACCGGGACGGTGCAACTCGCGCGGCTGCGCGACGCGGGGCTGCGGGTCGGGCTGCTGCCCGAGCTGACCGACGTCGACACCCCCGCCGACGCGCGCGCCGTCGCCGCGATGGCCGGGGGCGGCCGGTTCGCCGCCGCCGTGCGGGCCCTGGGCACGCGGACCGTCCGGCCATGATCGGCGAACTGTACGAGGAGGCGCTGCGGGGCGGCGCGCGCGTCGAGATCGAACACGCCGACGGCCGCCGCCGCCCGCTGCCCGTCCAGGACTGGCTCGCGGCCCGGCCCGGTGACGGCGGGCTGCTGGACCGCTGCGAGGGCGCCACCCTGGACGTCGGGTCGGGGCCGGGCCGCCTCACCGTCGCGCTCGCCCGGCGCGGCGTCCCGGTACTGGGCATCGACCTGGCCCCCGCCGCGGTCGCGCTGACCGTCGCGGCCGGCGGGCCCGCGCTGTGCCGGGACGTGTTCGGCCGCGTGCCCGGCACCGGACGCTGGCGCACCGTGCTGCTCGCCGACGGCAACATCGGCATCGGCGGGGACCCCGCCGCGCTGCTGCGCCGCGTCCTGGCGCTGCTGGCCCCCGGCGGCCGGGTCCTGCTGGAGGCCGAGCCGCCCGGCGCCGGGTTCCGGGTCGAGCCGCTGCGGCTGCGCTCGGGCCGCTCGGTCGGCGACTGGTTCACCTGGGCGCACGTGTCCGCCGACGCCGTCGCCGGGCTCGCCGCCGCCTGCACCGCGACCGTGACCGAACTCTGGGAGGAGGCCGACCGATGGTTCGTCGCCCTGCGCTCCGGAAACCCGCGTCGCTGAAACCCGGGGCCTGGAAACCCGCGCTTGCGCGGCTCCCGGCGGCGGTCACGGCGCTGCCGGGCCGGTTCACCAGCCGGCTGCACGACGAGCGGGTCGCGTCCCTGCTCGGCATCGCGCTCGGCGCCGGCGTCCTGGTCTCGTTCGGCACCGGGCTGGTCAGCCACTTCATGCAGCAGCCCGCCGGGTGGACGCGGTGGCCGTCGCGTCCGGTGAACCTGTACCGGGTCACCCAGGGCGTGCACGTCATCGGCGGGCTGGCGACGGTGCCGCTGCTGCTGGCCAAGCTGTGGACGGTCTACCCCCGGCTGTGGCAGTGGCCGCCGGTCGGGTCCCTGGCCCACGGGGCGCGGCGGCTGCTGGTCTTCGCCCTGGTCGGCGCGGCCCTGTTCCAGTCCGTCACCGGGGTGCTGAACATCGGCTACTGGTATGCGTTCGGGTTCTTTTTCACCACCGCGCACTACTGGACGGCCTACATCCTCCTCGGGGCGCTGGTCATCCACGTGGCCGGTCAATGGCCCAGGGCGCGCCGGGCCGTGATGACCCGGCCGCAGGACGCGGTGGGGCGCCGCGGCTTCCTGCTGACCGTCGCCGCCGCGAGCGGAGCGGTCGCCCTGACCACCGCGGGGGAGGCGGCCACCCCGCTGGCGCGGCTGGCGGTGCTGGCGCCGCGGCGCCCGGGAAACGGGCCGCAGGGCGTCCCGGTCAACAGATCGGCCGCCGCGACCGGCGTCACCTCCCTGGCCCGCGACCCCGGCTGGCGGCTCACCGTGACCGGCCGCGTCACACGGCCGCTCACCCTGACCCTGGCCGACCTGCGCGCACTGCCGCAGCACACCGCGCGGCTGCCCATCTCCTGCGTGGAGGGCTGGAGCGTGGAAGCGACCTGGCGGGGAGTGCGGCTGCGGGACGTGCTGCACCTGGCCGGCGTCGCGGGCGACGCGCGGGTGCGGGTGGAGTCGCTGGAACGCCACGGGCGTCACCGCGCCTCCCAGGTCGATCCGCCGCACTGGCACGACCCGCTGACCCTGCTGGCCCTGGGCCTGAACGGGGCGCCCCTCGCCCTGGACCACGGCTATCCCTGCCGCCTGATCGCGCCGAACCGGCCCGGGGTCATGCAGACCAAATGGGTGCATCGGGTGGTGGTCTGGTGAAGACCCGGATCGTGGCGTACGCGGCGGGCCTGGTGCTCATCGCGCTGGGGCTGCGCGGGATCGTCATGGACGTTCCCGTCACCGCGTGGGCCGCATGGTTCGCGGGGGCGGTGCTCGTGCACGACGGCGTCCTGGTCCCGGTGGTGCTGGCCGCGGGGCTGCTCACCGGGCCGCTGCCCGGCCGGTACCGGCGCATCGTGCGTGCCGCGCTGCTCGTCGGCGCGTGCGTCACCGCGGTCGCGCTCCCACTCGTCCTGGGTCATGGGCGCCGCGCCGACGAGCCGTCCCGCCTCCCGCTGCCCTACGAACGCAACCTGGCGGTCGTGCTGGGCTGCATCGCCGCCGCGGCGGCCTGCGCCGCCGTGGCCCGCGCGGTCATCGCCCGCGCGGTCATCGTTCACCGCGGGCGCCGGGGCGGCGGTGCGGCGCGCGCCGCACCGCCGGCGGGAAGGGACCGGGCCGGTGACCCTCACCGATGCCGGCGGGCACGCGGCGGCAACGCGGCGGCGGGCCTGGCCCGGGTGGGTGGCCGTCGCGGTGTGGGCGGCCGGGATCGCGGCCGCGTTCGCCACGGGCTGGTACCTGCGGCGCGCCGGCCTGGCGACCGAGGACCGGCTGCCCCCACTGCATGCGCAGGCGCGGGAGCGGCCACTGACCTGGGAGCTGCTGCCGGCGGCGGTGCTGGCGGCGGTCGCGGTCGCGGCGCTGCCGACGCTGGCGGCGCGGCTGCCGTGGCGGACGCTGCCGCTTTTGACCTGGGCGGGTGCCGCGGCGTGGACGGTGGCGCTGGCGGTGAGCGACGGCCCGGACGCGGCGGCGGCGCCGCTGAACGCGCCGACCGAATACCCGGCGGGCCTGGCGCGGTTGCGCCCCGACCCGCTCGCGTGGCTGCGGACGTTCACCGAGCGGCTCGGCGGCTACCCCACGCACGTGCGGGGGCATCCGCCGCTGCCGATGCTGGTGCTGTGGGCGCTGGACAAGGCCGGGCTCGGCGGCACCGGCTGGGCGGCGGCGCTGGTCATCGCGGCGGGAACGTCCGCGGCCGCCGCGATCACGGTCACGGTGCGGTGCCTGGCGGGCGAGCGGGCGGCGCGGGCGGCGGCGCCGTTCCTGGTGCTGGCGCCGCTGGCGGTGTGGGTGGCGACCGCGATGGATGCGTTCTTCCTGGCCGTGAGCGCGTGGGGCACGGCGCTGCTCGCCCTGGCCGCGCGCCGGGCGGGGGCGGGCGCACTCGCCCCCGCCGCGGCGGGCGGGCTGCTGCTGGGGTGCCTGCCCTATCTGAGCTACGGGCTGCTGCCGCTGTTCGCGGTGCCGCTGGCGGTGCTGCTGCTGACCCGCCCGCGGGCCCGGATGCTCGCGGCCGTGGCGGCGGGCCTGGCAGTGGTGCCCACGGCGTTGACGCTGCTGGGGTTCTGGTGGCCGGACGGGGTCCGCGCCACCCTGGACACCTACCTGGTCAGCCGCGGGTCGGCGCAGCGGTCATACGCCTACTTCCTGTTCGCGAACGTGGCCGTGCTGGGGCTGCTGACCGGCCCGGCGGTCGCGCACGCGCTGCCCACCACGCTGGGGGCACTGCGCGGCGCGGCGCGGGCGCGGGCCGTGTCACCACCGGCGGCGGTGGCGGCACTGGCGGCGGCGGCGCTGGTGGGCGTGCTCGTCCTGGACGCGTCGGGAGTGACGCGCGGCGAGGTCGAGCGGATCTGGGTGCCGTTCGCGGCGTGGCCGCTGGCCGCGGCGTCCCTGCACCGGACCGCCCCGCGGGCATGGATGGCCGCGCAGGCGGTGACCGCGCTGGCCGTCCAGGCGCTCGTGCTGTCGCCCTGGTGAACCGGCCCCGCGAGCCGGCCCCGTGAGCGTCCTTCGCGTCGCCCTTTTACGCGGCCATGGTTCGCGCGGCGCCGAAACGACCGCGGGTTAGCGTCGGCGGCATGGACAACCGCGACCTGAAAGCACGGCTGGCCGCGCGGTTCCGCGAGGTCAACGGCGACCACCCGATGACGGCGGCCGACGACGCCTACGTCACCGCCTGGTACACCGGCCTGCGGGAGGTGTGCCGCGCCGCCGGCCGCGACACCGGCGAGACGCGGCGGCTGATGCTGGCCGGGCGGCTGCCGCTGCCCGCCTACCTGCGCTCGGACGGCACCGAGATGGTGCCGTCCGACCTGTTCGCCCTCGCCGACGCGGCCGGCGGCGTGGACGCCCTGCACGGATGGTGCGTCGCCCACTGGGACGACCCCGCGGCCGGTGAGGAGGAATGGGCCGCCTACCTCAGCGGCCAGTACGTGTGCCTGCGGACGGTGTCGCCCCGCACCGTCCAGGCCAAGGCCGCGCTGGTCGCCGCGATCACCGCGGCGCCGGGACGGCCGGACGCCGGTACACCGGCCTGGACGCGCCGGCTGCACCGCCTGGTCGACGAACTGGACGCGCTGGAGCCGCCGTTCACCGCCTACGACCGGCTGCGGTTCGGGGGCCCGGTGTCCCGCGAGGTGTGCATCGACGCCGTCCGCGCCCGCTGGCCGCGCACCGCCTGACCCCCACGGGACAGGGCCGGCGGCGGCGAAAAAATCGTGCGGAAAAAAAATCCGGCGGGATGTCGATCCGGCGGGAGCCCGCGCGACGCGTCAGTGAAAAGCCGATGAGACGCACCGCGCGAAAGGACCACCGCCATGACCGCTCAGACCACCCGCACCCCCCAGGCCCGCACCCCCCAGGCCCGCGCCGCCGTCACCGGCCCGGCCGCGGACGGCCGCCGCACCCTGCGCAAGGTGCTGTGGGCGGCGCAGATCCTGCTCGCCGCGTTCCTGCTGGTCGCCTCGGGCCTGCCCAAGCTGGCCGGGCAGGCCGACGCGGTCGAGACGTTCACCGAGATCGGCTGGGGCCAGTGGTTCCGGTACGTGACCGGCGTGGTCGAGATCGCCGGCGCGGTCGGGCTGGTGATCCCGCGGCTGGCCGGGCTGGCCGCGACCGGGCTGATCGGCCTGATGGCCGGCGCGATCCTCACCCAGGTGCTGGTGCTGGAGCCGGCGTGGAGCGCGCTGCCCGCCGCGTTCGCGGTCGTGTTCGCCGCGGTCGCCTGGGACCGGCGCGCCGAGTCCCGCCGGGTGCTGCGCGCGCTGAAGCGCTGACCGCGTTTCCGTCCCGGCCGCCGGGCCCCGTCCCCTACGCTCGGGACGGGGCGAAACGGCACGCCACGCCGCGAATCCGCCGAGTGGACGGGGGAACCGGCGAGGGGTGGCTACCGTTCTGGTAAGACAGACCGATCGCGGGTGACCGCACCCGCAGGCCGATACGGAGGTAGACAACAGTGGGAGTCAGTCTGAGCAAGGGCGGCAACGTCTCGCTGACCAAGGAGGCTCCCGGACTGACCGCCGTCGTGGTCGGTCTGGGCTGGGACGTGCGGACCACGACCGGCGCCGACTTCGACCTGGACGCCAGCGCCCTGCTGTGCTCGGCGGAGAACAAGGTCCTGTCGGATCAGCACTTCGTGTTCTTCAACAACCTCAAGAGCCCGGAGGGCTCGGTCGAGCACACCGGCGACAACCTCACCGGTGAGGGCGAGGGCGACGACGAGCAGATCAAGGTCAACCTCGGTGGTGTCCCGGCCGAGGTGTCCAAGATCGTGTTCCCGGTGTCGATCTACGACGCCGACAGCCGCCAGCAGAACTTCGGGCAGGTCCGCAACGCGTTCATCCGCGTGGTGAACCAGGCAGACAACAGCGAGATCGCCCGCTACGACCTGTCGGAGGACGCCTCGACCGAGACCGCGATGGTCTTCGGCGAGCTGTACCGCCACGGCGCCGAGTGGAAGTTCCGCGCGGTGGGCCAGGGCTACGCATCGGGCCTGTCGGGCATCGCCTCCGACTTCGGCGTGAACGTCTGAGCGTCGTCCGGCGCGCACACCCGAGGGTGTGCTGGGGCGTCCCGGGAGACCCGGGACGCCCCCCCTTTTTTGGTCCGGCTAGGTGGCGGGGACGACGGCGAGGGCTTCGATCTCGATGAGCAGGTCGTCGCGGACGAGCCGGGACACCTCGATCAGCGCCGCGGCGGGCGACACGCCCTCGGGGACGAACTCGGCGCGGACCGCGCGCACGACGCCGACGCCGCCCGCGTCCCGCAGGAAGTACCCGAGCCGCACGACGTGCTCCCAGCGGGCGCCGGCGGCGGTCAGCGCGGCCTCCAGGTTGGTGAACACCTGCCGGGTCTGGGCCTCCAGATCGCCGGGGCCGACGAGGTTCCCCGCGGCGTCCAGGGCGATCTGCCCGCTGACGACCACCAGCCGGCCGGGCACGTCGACGGAGATCACATGGCTGTAGCCGGGGCCGGGCGCCAGGCCGGGCGCGTCGATCTGCCGGATGCCGGAGCGCGGATCGTTGCTTGTCACAAGATCACCCTACGCGCTCGGGCGGCCGGGGCCGGCCGAGGAGCTCCGCGCGCGGCCCGGTCTTGCGGGTCTTGCCGCCGGGGCTGCCGGGCAGGCCCGGCCCGCGGAACCAGAGACGGCGGCGAAGCGGCCGGTCCGCGGGGTGCCCCGTGCTCGGCCGCTCACCCCGCGCCGCGACGGCCAGCCCGGCGAGCATGAACGCCGAGCCGAGGGCGCACCCCGGCGGCGACGGGAATCCGGCGCCGCCGCGACCGGCTGGTCGCGGCGCTGGCGCCGTCCGGCCTGTCCGCGCAGGGCATCGCAGCGGTCCTGCACGCCGTCACCGCCGGCTGACGGCACGACCCGAGCCGACACGCCCCGGCCGCCCTGTAACGGCTTGGCCACCCTGTAACGGCCGGGCAAAGATCCTCACCTGCGACAATGGGGACATGACCGAACGCGGGCCGATCGAGTACTGGCTGTCGGACATGGACGGGGTGCTGGTCCACGAGGGCCGTCCCGTCCCCGGCGCCGAGGAGTTCGTGCGCCGGCTGTCGGCGTCCGGCAAGCCGTTCCTGGTCCTGACCAACAACTCGATCTACACGCGCCGGGACCTGTCGGCCCGGCTGGCGGCGGCGGGCCTGCAGGTCCCGGCCGGGTCGATCTGGACCTCGGCGCTGGCGACCGCCCGGTTCCTGGCCGACCAGCGCCCCGCGGGGTCGGCGTATGTGATCGGGGAGGCGGGGCTGACCACGGCGCTGCACGAGGCCGATTTCGTCCTCACCGACATCGACCCCGACTATGTGGTGCTGGGGGAGACCCGCACCTACAGCTTCTCCCAGATCACCCGCGCGATCCGGCTGATCGAGGGCGGCGCGCGGTTCGTGGCGACCAACCCCGACCCGGTCGGCCCGTCCCCGGAGGGGTCGCTGCCCGCGTGCGGCGCGGTCGCCGCGATGATCACCCGTGCGACGGGGGTGGAGCCCTACTTCGTCGGCAAGCCGAACCCGCTGATGATGCGGACGGCGCTGAACGTGGTCGGCGGGCACAGCGAGCGCACCGCGATGATCGGTGACCGGATGGACACCGACATCGTCGCCGGCATCGAGGCGGGGCTGGAGACGATCCTGGTGCTGACCGGCGTGACCCGCAAAGACGAGATCGCCCGGTTCCCGTTCCGGCCGCACCGCGTCGTCCCCTCGATCGCCGACCTCATCGACCTCATCGACCTTGTCTGACCCGCCCCGGGCCGGTGTGCGGGGCGGGCCGGCCGACGGCGCCGAGCGCGGTCATCAGGCCCAGCGCGTCGGAGACCACCCAGTACTCGGTGAACCGGCCGCCCTCGGCGCGGAAGATGTCGTGCCCGCTGAACGACACGCGTGTGCCGGGCGCGGCGGTCGCTCCCGCAATGCCGCCGCGGTAGGAGCCGTGGAAGCTCCACCCGGCGGCGACCATGCCGTCGCCGACGACCGGCCCGACGTCGAGGGTGGTGCTGACGTCGCCGAAGTACTCCCGGGAGCGGCGGACCTGCTCGATCGCCCCGGCCGGGCCGTGCACCTCAAGGTCTGGCCAGTGCCCGGTGAAGCCGGGGGCGAGGATCTCCTCCGCCACGGCGTAGTCTCCGTTCCACACCTGGAAAAGCCAGCGCCGGTAAAGCGCGTCCAATGTCTGCATCCCCAGAGACTGACCGGCAGCGCGGCCCGGCAAACATAGACTCGGAGACGCCATGCGCACGATCAGACAGGGCGGCTCCCACGAGCTGGAGATCCGCAGATCCCGGTTCATCTGCACGCTCGCCCGCGCCGCCGACGAGGCCGAGGCGACGGCGTTCATCGCCGGGCACCGGCGGGCGCACCGCGACGCCACCCACAACTGCACCGCCTACGTGGTCGGCGGACACGGCGAGATCACCAAGAGCAGCGACGACGGCGAACCGGCCGGGACGGCGGGCATCCCCATGCTGGAGGTGCTGGTGCGGCGCGGCCTGACCGGCACGGCCGCGGTCGTCACCCGCTACTTCGGCGGGGTGAAGCTCGGCGCGGGCGGCCTGGTGCGCGCCTACACGCAGGCGGTCGCCGACACCATCGACGCCGTCGGGGTGGTGGAACTGCGCCCGGTGGTGACGGTCACCGTGGGCGTCGACCACGCGCTGGCGGGACGGTTCCTCGGCGACCTGCACGCCCGCGGCCACCAGCCCGGCGACGTCCGCTACGGCACCGGCGTGGAGGCCGATGTGGCGGTGCCCACAGCGGACCTGGAGGCGTTCGAGGCGTGGGCGGCCGAGGTCACCGCCGGGCGGGCCACGGTGCGGCGCGGCACACCCGGCCACATCGAGGTCCCGGTGACCTGACCCCGGGTCAGGCGGCCCCGGGTCAGGCGGCGAGGAACCCGGCCAGGACGGGCGCCAGGACCTCGGGGGCGACGTCGTGGGTCTGGCCCTCCAGGGTGCGGTGCGTCCCGGCGGGCAGCAGCGCGGCGACACGGCGGGCGGTGTCGCGCATCCAGGCGGGGCTGGCGCCGCCGTCCAGGACGAGCGCGGGCACGGTGACCCGCTCGATGAGGGCCTCGGGCATCGCGCCGCCGGCGGCGTCGTCCATGACGGCCGAGTCGTAGGCGAGGGTGGGCGCGAGCGCCTCCAGCGCGGGCCACATCGGCGCGCCCCGCATCTGCCGCACCATCTCCTCCGGCATCCCGACACCGGTCATGAACAGCGCGAGCGCGTCGCCGCGGCGGCCGTCGGCCAGCAGCACGGTCAGCTCGGTGTGGTAGGCGCGGGCGCGGGTGAGCCGGTCGTCGTGCCCGGAGTGGAAAGGCGGCTCGTACAGCGCGAGCCGGGTGATGGGCAGCCCGCGGGCGGCGCCGCGCAGCGCCAGCACCGCGCCCGACGACATCCCGTACACCGCGGCGGACCCGCCGGCCGCGTCGATCACGGCGGCCAGGTCCTCGATCTCACGGTCGACGGAGTAGGGCTGGGTGTCGCCGCTGTCACCGCGGCCCCGCCGGTCATAGGTGAGGACGGTGTGACGCTCCGCGAGCAGCCCGGCGAGCGCGGCACCGGCGCCGCGGTCGTTGAGGGCGCCGCCGACGTGGACGAGGGCGGGCCCCGCGCCGGTCCGGTCGCAGGCGATGCGGGTGCCGTCCTTGGAGTACACGGTTTCCATGTGGGTGTCCCTTCCCAGGCTGGCGGCCTTCGAAGGTGCCGCAGGCCGTTTCACCCCACCGACGAACGACACGGCCCCAGGCGGACACCCGCGGCGGGAATTTTTCGGCGGGTTTTTTCAGGCGAGTTCGCCGAGGCGGCGGGCGAGGTAGCGGCGTTCGGCGTCGTTGGCGGCCGACTCCAGGGCGCTGCGGTAGGCGGCGGCGGCCTCGGCGCGGCGGCCCAGCCGCCGCAGCAGGTCGGCGCGGGTGGCGGGCAGCAGATGGTAGCCGGCCAGGGTCCCGGCGCGGTCGAGTTCGTCGACCAGGGCGAGCCCGGCGGCGGGACCGCGGGCCATGCCGACCGCGACGGCGCGGTTCAACGCCACGACCGGGGACGGCACGAGCCGCTCCAGCCGCTCGTACAGGACGGCGATCTGGGGCCAGTCGGTGGCGGCGGCGTCGGGTGCGGTGGCGTGGCAGGCGGCGATCGCGGCCTGGACCTGGTAGGGGCCGGCGGGTGGCCGGTCCGGGGCGGGCGCCAGCGCGTCCTCCAGCAGGGCGACGCCCTCGGCGATCTCGGCGGCGTCCCACCGGGACCGGTCCTGGTGTTCCAGGGGGACCAGGACACCGGCGGTGTCGGTGCGGGCGGCCGAGCGGGCGTCGTGCAGCAGCATCAGCGCCAGCAGGCCGCGCGCCTCGCGTTCGGCGGGCAGCAGGGCGGTCAGCAGCCGGGCCAGCCGGATCGCCTCCCCGCACAGGGCGCGGCGCTGCAACCCGTCCCCGCCGCCGGCGGTGTAGCCCGCGTTGAACAGCAGATACAGCACGCCGAGGACGGCGGTGAGACGCTCGGGCAGCAGGTCGGGCGGCGGAACGCGGTAGGGGATGCCCGCGTCGCGGATCTTGCGTTTGGCTCGGGTGAGGCGCTTGGACATCGCCTCCTGCCCGACCAGGAACGCGCGGGCGATCTCGCCGGTGGTCAGCCCGGCCAGGGTCCGCAGGGTGAGGGCGACGCGGGCCTCCAGCGGCAGCGCGGGATGGCAGCAGGTGAACATCAGCCGCAGCCGGTCGTCACCGAACCCGCCCGGCTCACCCGCCTCACCCGCCTCACCCGGTTCGGCGGGGTCTTCGGGGGGTGCGATGCGGGCGAGTTTGCGGGCGCCGGCGGCGTCGCGGCGGACCCGGTCCAGGGCGCGGTTGCGGGCGACGGTGGTCAGCCAGGCGCCGGGACGGGACGGGACACCGTCGCGGGGCCAGCGTTCCAGCGCGGCGGTGAAGGCGTCCTGCGCGCATTCCTCGGCCAGGTCCCAGTCGCCGGTCAGCCGGATCAACGTCGCCACGACCTGCCCCCACTCGGCGCGGAACGCCGCCGTGACGGCCCCCGCCACACCCCCCCCGCCCCGGCGGCTTCCGCGGCGCCTTGCGCGGTGGCGGTCACGCCTGCGCGGGGCCCGGTTCCTCGACCGGGCGGATCTCGATCTGGCCGAGTTCGGCCCACGGGTGCCGGGCGGCGATCTCGATCGCCTCCGCCAGGCCGGAGCACTCGATGATGCTGAACCCGCCGATCTGGTCCTTGGTCTCGGCGAACGGCCCGTCGGTGAGCAGCACCTCCGCACCGCGCACCTTCACGGTGGTGGCGCTGCTGGCCGGTGCGAGCCCGGCGCCGCCGCGGATGACGCCGCGGCCGGTCATCTCCTGCGACCAGCCGCCGCAGCCGGTCGCGGCGGCGCGCGCGGGATCGGTCCCGGCGGTCTCGTCACTGCAGATCATGAGCACGTAGCGCACGGCTTGCCCCCCTGGTCCCGGCGGGCGGGGCGTCCCACCCGCCGGCCAGGATGCCAGACCCGCGCCCGTCCGGCCATCGGACGCGGACGGCGGTGTAGCGTGTGCGGCGATGAGCGCGGGCACGGCCATCGGCGGCCATGGGCGGGCGGGGACTCCGCCGGCCGCCGCCACGGCGCCGGCCGGCCGCTGAGGGGACGGGCCGGTGGCCGGGCTGGAGCCGGGTGCGCTCGCGGGGCTGATGCTGCTGGCGCTGGCGGCCGGGGTCGGGATCACCGCGGTGGGGCCGGGCGGGGTGCTGATCACCGTGGGGCTGTTCACGTTCACGGCGCTGCCGCCGGCGCAGGTGGCGGGGACGGCGATCGTCACCAATGTCGCGACGGGCCTGCTGGGCACGGCCGTCTACACCCGGTCGGGGCAGTTGCGGGAGCCGGGCACGCGGCGGACGGCGGCGCTGCTGGCGGGCGGCGCGGTCGTGGGGACACCGCTGGGGGTGCTGCTGAACGGGCTGGTGACGGGCCGGATGTTCGGGGTGCTGCTGGGGATCTTCCTCGCGCTGGTGGCGGTGCTGGTGCTGTGGCGGCGCCCGCCCGGCGCGCGGGCCGCCGGTGAGCTGGGCCGGCCGGCCGCCGCGGCGGTGGGCGCCGGGGTGGCGGTGGTGGGCGCGATGTTCGGGGTCGGGGGGCCGCTGCTGAGCGTCCCGCTGCTGGTGGCGCTGGGGACGCCGGTGCTGCCGGCGCTGGCGGCGGCGCAGGCGCAGTCGGTGGTGATCGCCGGTGCCGGGACGGCCGGGTACGTCGCGGCGGGCGCGGTGGACTGGCCGCTGGCGGCGGTGGTGGGCGTCCCGGAGCTGGCGGGAGTGCTGGCGGGGTGGGTGATCGCGCGGGCGGTGCCGGCCGGCGCGCTGAAAGGCGCGCTGGTGGTGAGCCTGCTGGCCCTGGCCCCTTACGTGGCCCTGCACGGCTGAACGGCACCACTGAACGGCACGGCCGACCAGGGCCGGGCGGCGGCGCAAAGGATCTTGCCCGGGGGCGGGAGGGGACGTTCTGCGCGGGCATTGCCACCGGTGACGGGGGCGCGCACGAGCGAGGGGGACACCACATGGGCGCACACGGCCCCGGGGCACCGGGCGTGACTCTCGGCGTGGAGGAGGAGTTCCTGCTGGTGGACGCGGTGTCGGGGCGGTGCGTTCCGCATGCGGCACGTGTCCTTGCGGTGGTCGGCCCGCACGGGTGGGAGAGTTCGGGCGGCTCGTTCCAGGCCGAGCTGCTGTCCTCGCAGGTGGAGGCGGCGACGGGGGTGTGCCGCGACCTGGCGGGCCTGCGGGCCCAACTGCGGTCCGGGCGGGCGCGGCTGGCGGCGGCGGCGCGGGCGGGCGGCGCCCGGCTGGTCGCCTCGGGCACGCCGGTGCTGGACGCTCCCGCGCCGCCGCCCGCCCGCGGCGACCGGTTCGCCGCGATCATGGCGGCCTACGGGGACGTGGTGGAGGACTACCAGGCGTGCGGCTGCCACGTCCATGTCGGCGTCCCGGACCGGGAGACCGCGGTGGCGGTGGTGAACCATCTGCGGCCGTGGCTGCCGGTGCTGCTGGCGCTGTCGGTGAACTCGCCGTTCGACCGCGGCCGCGACACCGGTTACGCGGCCCGCCGGATGGTGGAGATGGCGCGGTTCCCAGGATGGGGGGTGCCGCCGTGGTCGGCGTCGGCGGCCGCGTGGGACGCGCGGGTCGAGGCGCTGGTGGAAGCGGGCGTGCTGGTGGACACGGCCATGACGTTCTGGCTGGCGCGGCCCTCGCCGCGGTGGCCGACGGTGGAGGTCCGGGCGGCCGACACCGCGGCCACCGCGGACGAGGCGGTGCTGCAGGCGGCGCTGACACGGGGCCTGGTCGGTGCGGCACTGGCCGATCTGGCGGCCGGCCGGGAGGCGCCGCGCGCGGACGGGCAGGTGTGCGCGGCGGCGCTGTGGAACGCGGCCCGCCGCGGCCTGGACGGGCGGATGGCCGACCCGGTCACCGGGCGGTCCGTCCCGGCGTGGCGGCTGGTGGACGACCTGATCGCCCGCGCCGCCCCCGCACTGGCGGGCACCGGGGACCTGGACCGGGTGTTCACGCTGGTGGAGGGCGTCCGCCGGGCGGGGACGGGCGCGGACCGGCAGCGCCGCGCCGCCGCAGAGCACGCCGCCGGCGACGGTGTGGAGGGCGGTCCCCGCACGGTGGTGGAGATGCTGGCGCGCCAGACCGAGTCCGGTGTCCTGCCCACCGCGCCCCCGGGGGAGGAACCGGACGTATGGGACGCATGCGAGCGGGTACCGGAGCCGGACGCCCCCTGACCGCACCTCCCCGCCCACGCCCCTTGACCACGGAGGAGACATGACCGTTCCGCATGCCATCGCCCTACGGCGGGCTCCCACCGGGACGCCCGCCACCCCGGTCCGGCCGCGCGCCCGGGACACCGCGCCGGGGCCGCCGCTACCACGCGGCCCCCTGTCCCAGGCCGTGATCACGGCCCTGCGGGCGGGCCCGCCGCCAGGCGACCCGGCCCTGCTGCCCGCCGGCGCCGCCGCGTCCGCCGACCCCTACGGCGAGGACCTGCAACTGGCCCTGCACACCTGCTACGAGCTGCACTACCAGGGGTTCACCGGCGTCGACCCCGACTGGGAATGGGACCCGGCGCTGCTGCGGCTGCGCGGCGCCCTGGAGACGGTGTTCCTGGCGGCGCTGCGCCGCGACACCCCCGGCGGCACCGACGTGCAGGCGGCGCTGGAGGAACTGCTGGTGGAGCCGGTGGACGCCCAAGGCGTCTCCCACCACCTGCGCGACCACGGCGAACGGTGGCAGGTCCGCGAACATGCGGCGCTGCGGGCGATATACCACCTGAAAGAAGCCGACCCCCATGCGTGGGTCATCCCGCGGCTGCGGGGCCGGGCCAAGACCGCGCTGGTGGCGGTGGAGAACGACGAGTTCGGCGGCGGACGCCCCGAAATGATGCACCAGGGCCTGTACGCCGGCCTGCTGGACGACCTGGGCCTGGACTCCTCCTACGGCGCCCACGTGGACGCGGCCCCGGCGGTGATGCTGGCGACGGTGAACATGATGTCGCTGTTCGGGCTGCGGCGGTCGCTGCGGGGCGCGCTGGTCGGGCATTTCGCCGCGGCCGAGATCACCACGGCGCCGTCCGCGCGGCGGATGGCGGCGGCGCTGCAGCGGCTGGGCGCGGGCCCGCGGGCCCGGCTGTTCTACACCGAGCACATCGAGGCCGACGCCGTCCACGAACAGGTGCTGCGCCACGACGTGATCGGCGCGCTGCTGGACGCCGAGCCGGACCTGGCCGGGGACGTGACGCTGGGCGTGCGGGCGACGGGGCTGCTGGAGGACCGGCTGGCCGCCCGCCTGCTGGGGTCCTGGGGGGCGGGACGTTCGGCGCTGCGCCGCCCGCTCCCGGACGCACCGGCCGGCGCGGTGAAGGAGGGCCGGTGATGCTGCTGAGACCGCCGGGGGTGTACCGGCCGCAGTCCGACACCTCGCTGCTGGCGGACGCGCTGACCCGCACCCTGGGCCGCTCCGGGGCGCCGGCGGGCACACGGCTGCTGGAACTCGGCACCGGGACGGGCGCGGTGGCGCTGGCGGCGGCACGCGCCGGCTGCGAGGTCGTCGCGGTGGACGTCTCGGCGCAGGCGGTGCTGACCGCACGGATGAACGCGCTGGTGCGGGGCCTGCCGGTCCGGGTGCTGCGCGGCGACCTGTTCGCGCCGGTGGCGGACGAGGTGTTCGACGTGATCGTCGCCAACCCCCCGTACGTGGCCGGGGACACCGACCCGGCCCGGGTACGGGGCCGTTCCCGGGCGTGGGAGGCGGGGCCCGGCGGGCGCGTGCTGCTGGACCGGATCTGCGCGCGGGCGCCGCGGCACCTCACGCCGTCGGGAACGCTGCTGGTGGTGCATTCGGCGCTGAACGGGGTGGCGGCGACGCTGGTGTCGCTGCGCGCCGCGGGGCTGCGGGCGTCGGTGGTGGCGCGGCACCGGGAGCCGTTCGGGCCGGTGATGCGGCGCCGCGCGGCCGGCCTGGCGGCGCGGGGCCTGCTGGGCCCGGGGCAGCGCCACGAGGAACTGGTCGTGGTGCGCGCCGACCGGATCACCGGGCATCGGGGCGAGCAGGACGAGGAGGGGGACGCGCGTGAGCGGCAGCCCGCCTGAGCGTATGCCCGCGCGGGACCGGGACCGGCGGCGGGTGCGGATGATGCCGGGTGGCCCGGTGCTGGTGGAGGGCCCGGTCGAAGTCGTCCTGGAGGACGGGTCGACGGTGGTGTCGGACCGGTGGCTGGTGGCGCTGTGCACGTGCCGGCGCAGCCGCTCCTACCCGTTCTGCGACACCAGCCACCGCCGCCGCGTCCGCACGGCCCCCGACACAGATCAGGGCACAGATCCGGGCACCGCTCAGGACACGGGCCAGGCCCCCGCCGGGTGACCGGCGGGGATGCGGGCCGTCAGCGGAGTCAGCCGCCGAGGCTTTGCAGGGCGACGTCCAGGCGCTGGGCCAGGGCCTCGATCCGCTCCTCGTTGGCGCCGGTGTCGAGTTCGGCGATGACGGCCTCCCGCGTGGTGATCATCAAGGCCTCCTCAGGCCCGTCACCCCGGCCGGGATCGGCGGGGACGACGGCGGCGCGGCCCTCGACCACGACGAGCGCGGCGCCGCGGTCGCTGGAGGCCAGCAGGGCGTGCAGGTGGTCGGCAGTGATCGTCGGCATCGGGTGACCTCCGGATTCGTGATCGCGGACCGGGATGCTGATCGGGGATGCGGGTCGGTGTTCGCGGGTCGGTGTTCGCGGGTCAGGGTTTACGGCCGACGCCGGTGGCGAACTCGCGGGCGCGGCCCGGCCCGCCGGTGCCGGGGGCCAGCGGCGGGGTGTCACGCCCGGCACCGGCGCGCAGGCCCTCCAGGAACTCGGTGAACGCCTCGCGGGCGGTGTGGTGGGGCGTCCAGCCCAGTTCGGTGCGGGCCCGCGCGGTGTCCATCACCGGGATCTCCATGGCCAGGTCGAACAGACCGGGCGAAGCGGGCACCAGGTGCAGCGCCCACGCGGCGGCGATCGCGGCGCGGACCCCCCGCTGGGGCACCCGGACCGTGCGGGCACCGAAGATGTCGGCGAGTTCGGCGGAGTCCAGGACGGGTTCGGCGGCGATGTTGAACGCGCCGCGGACATCACCGGTCGCGGCGAGCCGGAACGCCTGCCCGGCATCGGCGGAGTGCAGCACCTGCAGCCGCAGACCCGGCAGGTCGGGCACCACCGGGATACGGCCTGGCCGCACGAGCCGCCCGGGCAGCAGCGGACCGGCGAACAGCCTGCGCTGCTCGCCCGCGCTCTGGCGTTCGAACACGAACCCCGGCCGGATCCGCACCACGCGGCAGCCGGGATTGGCGATCTCGAACGCGTCCAGAAGCCGCTCAACGTACGCCTTCTCCCGCGAATAGGCGGCACCGGGCCACCCGTGCGTAGGCCAGGACTCATCGACCGGGCGGTCCTTGGGACCGGGGGAGTAGGCACCGACGGACGAGGAGTACACCAGGGCCGCGACACCGGCCCGGGCGGCGGCGTCGAACACCCGCCCGCTGCCGACGACGTTGGCGTCCCAGGTGACCGCGGGCCGATGGGTGGGCTGGAACAGCCACGCCAGGTGGATGACCACGTCGGCGCCGCGCATCAGCGGAACCAGATCGGTGTCGGTGACATCGGCGGTCGCCCACTCGATCTTGCCGGTGCCGGCCGGATCGGTGTCGCGGACGGCGCCGGGCCCGGGCGCGCGGCGGGCCAGACCGGTGACGGCGGTGACGGCCGGATCCTCGGCAAGCGCCCGCAGCGTGCTGGTCCCGATGTTGCCGGTGGCGCCGGTCACGACGACACGCATGGCGATCTCCCCCTCGTCGGCGGTGCTCGATGCGGGATCGTCCCCGCAGGTGGACGCCCCATTCCCGGCCGACACCGATCTATGCGCCTCCCGGGGGCGGGTCAGGCGGGACGGCAGTGCTCGCACGGCCGGTACCCGGCCGCCCGCGCCGCCGCCAGATCCCGAAACCCGCGCCGGTGCCCCGGCGCGATCCGCCGCGCGTCCCCGCACGTCGGATAGCACACGACCCCGGTGGTGTCGGAGCCCACCAGCCGCACCCCCCGCCGCGCCAGCTCGGCCACGGCGTCGACGTCCACGTCCTCGGCGCGCAGCAGCCGCTCCTTGGCGTCCGCACCGAACACATAGCCGCCCAGCGACCCGTCCGACCGGGTCACCCGATGGCAGGGGATCAGCAGCGGGACCGGGTTGCGGCCCAGCGCCGACCCCACCGCCCGGACCGCCTTCGGCCGCCCCGCCCGCCGCGCCACCCACGCATACGGGCGGGTCTGCCCGCGCGGGATCTGCGCCGCGGCGCGCAGCACCGCGGCCTCGAAATCACCGAGCCCCCGCAGGTCCAGCGCCAGCCCGCCCAGCCGCCCCGTGCGCAGCGCCGGCACCAGCCCGGCCGGGGGACGCGCGGCGGGCAGCAGCGGCCGCGCGAACCGGGCCCGGAACGCCTCGGCGAACTCCCGCTCGCCCATCCCGGCGCGCAGATAGGCGACACCGCGGTCGGTGAACGCCACCTGCACCCCCACCAGCGGCCCCTCCTCCAGCGGCCCCGCGACGTGGACGCGGCGGGCGGCGATGCGGTCCAGCAGGGCGGGCGGCGCGTCGGCGGCCAGCCCCGCCAGCTCGGCCTCCAGCCGATCAGCCGCCCCACCCGGGCCGATGCCACCTGAATCGATGCCGCTCATCGGACGCCCCCTTTCTGCCCCGGATCCCGCCCGGCGGCACGCAGTTCACGGAGCCGCGCCAGCCCCCGGGAGATGTGCGACTTCACAGTCCCCTCCGGGAGATCCAGGACGGCCGCGATCTCGGCGACGGGCAGATCGGTCACATGCCGCAGCACCACCGCCGCCCGCTGCATCTCGGGCAGCGCGGCCAGCAACGCCGCCAGCTCCCGGCCCGTCTCACGGCGCGCGGCCACATCCTCCACACCCTCACCCGGATCGGGCGGATCGGGGGCGTCCTCCAACGGCGCCGCCGCCGGCCGCCGCGCCGCCGACCGCAGGCTGTTGCGCCACACGTTCGCCAGGATCGTCAGCAGCCACGGCCGCGGACGCAGCGCCGCCACCCGCCCCGGCGCATACCCGGCCAGCGCCCGGTAGGCGCGCAGAAACGCCTCCGCGGACAGGTCCTCGGCCTCGGCCCACCGCCCGCACAGCCGCAGCGCGGTGGAGAACACCGCGCCCCGGTACGCCTCGTACAGGGCCGCGAACCCCACGTCCAGGTCCCGCACCAGCGCCGCGACGACCTCCGCGCCCACCGGATCGCCCGCCGGGCCGGCGGCGGGGGAGCGGGGGAGAGCCTCGTCCGTAACCGTCACATCCGTTCAACACCGCCCCGCCCTGCCCGGTTGCGGCGGCTCAGCCAAGTCCAGCCGGGGCGCCGGGTCAGCCGAACCAGCCTGGACGGATCACACCCGTCTCATACGCCAGCACCACCAACTGCGCCCGGTCCCGCGCCCCCAGCTTGGCCAGGATACGACTGACATGCGTCTTCGCCGTCGCCGGCGACAGCACCAGCCGCCCGGCGATCTCCTCGTTCGACAGGCCCGCCGCCACCAGCTCCAGCACCTCCCGCTCCCGCCCGGTGAGCACGCTCAGCTCCGCCGCCGGCGGCCGAGCGGTGATCCGGGACGCGAACTCGGCGATCAGCCGCCGCGTCACCGCCGGCGCCAGCAGCGCGTCACCGCGCGCCACCACCCGCACCCCGTGGATCAGCTCCGCGGGCTCGGTGTCCTTCACCAGGAACCCGCTCGCACCCGCCTTGATCGCCCCGTACACGTAATCGTCCAGGTCGAACGTCGTCAAGATCACCACGCGGACACCGGTGAGCCGCGGGTCGGCCATGATCCGCCGGGTCGCCTCCAACCCGTCCAGCACCGGCATGCGGACGTCCATCAGCACCACGTCGGGCCGCAGCTCACCCGCCCGCGCCACCGCCTGCTCCCCGTCCCCGGCCTCGGCGACGATCTCGATGTCGTCCTCACCCTCCAGGATCGACCGGAACCCCGCCCGCACCAGCCTCTGGTCGTCGGCCAGCATCACCCGGATCACGCGATCCCCTCCACCTCACCACCGGCGCCGTCCAGCGGCGGCCACGCCCGGCCCCGCCACCGCCGAGGCGGCGCACCAAGGCCGCCCTCACGGGGGCAACCGTAGTTCAGCCCGGCCCCTCCCGCGATCTTCACGCCGCACCCGCACCCCGACTTTCGTCAGTAACGCCGCGATTCACCGGCCAGTAGCGTGAAGCCCGTGAACGACTCCGCGCCGGCACGGGCACCCCACACCCTCACCCACGCCGCACGGACCGCCCTCCAAACCGCCCGCCCGGCCGCGCTGCGCGCCGCGATCCGCCGCCCCACCCGCGCCGCCCTGATCAAGGACACCCTGCTCTACGCCGTCCTGGCGTTCCCCGTCACCGCCGACATGATCTCCCCGCCGCAGCCCGGCCACGCGTTCTGGTGGCTGCAGGGCGCCGGGCTCGCCGTCCTGGCCGCCGCCATCGCCGGATGCCGCCCCTGGCCCACCGCCGCCCTGCTCACCGCCATCCCCCTCAACCTCATCCACGGCAACTTCGTGTTCGCCATGCCCGTCCTGGCCTACCTGACCGGCCTGCGCACCGCCCGCACACAGCCCCTGCTGTGGGGATTCACCACCGTGTTCCTCGGCGGCAGCCTCCTGGCGATCGCCCGCGGCCTGGACGTGGCCACCTGGTTCCCCTCCACCGTCTGGCTCGTCCTGCTCGGCGTCCTGCCCTGGCTCATCGGCCGCTACTGGCGCCAGCACCAAGAACTCCTGCGCGCCGGATGGGAACGCGCCGAACGCCTCGAACACCAGCAGCGCATCACCGCCGAACGCGAACGCCTCCGCGAACGCGCCCGCATCGCCCAGGACATGCACGACTCCCTCGGCCACGAACTCGCCCTCATCGCCGTCCGCGCCGGCGCCCTGCAGGTCACCCCCGGCCTCGACGACCGGCACCGCGCCGCCGCCGCCGAACTGCGCACCGGCGCCGCCGAAGCCACCGACCACCTCCGCGAAATCATCGGCGTCCTCCGCGACGACCACCACGACCACCACCACGGCGACGGCGGCCTCGGCGGCGGTGCGGCCCGGGTCCGGCCCGCCCGCGAAAGCATCCCCGACCTCGTCGACCGCGCCCGCGCCTCCGGCGTCCCCATCCACCTCACCGGCCACGACGCCCTCACCGGCCTGCCGCCGATGGCGGCGCTCACCGCCCACCGCGTCGTCCAGGAGGCCATCACCAACGCCACCAAGCACGCCCCCGGCGCCGCCATCACCGCCACCCTCACCCGCGGCACCGGCAGCGCACTCACCATCACCGTCACCAACGACCCGCCACCCAACGACCCGCCACCCAACGACCCGCCACCGCCGCCCTCCGGCGGACACGGACTCACCGGACTCACCGAACGCCTCCGCGTCCTCGGCGGCACCCTGCACACCGCACCCACCCCCGGCGGCGGCTTCACCCTCACCGCCTGCCTCCCCGCCGTCCCCCCGGCCACCCCACCCGAACCGGCCACCGCCCCGCCGGGGGAGTGGACCTCCGAATCCGCCCGCCTCCTCGGCCGCGAACGCCGCCAGGTCCGCCGCGGACTCATCACCGCCATCGCCGTCCCCACCGCCCTCATGGCCGCCCTCGGCGCCCTCATGGCCGGCTACTACATCTACGCCGCCCTCAACTCCGTCCTCCCGCCCGCCGACTACGCCGCCCTCCGCGTCGGCACCCCCCAGCACCAGGTCGAGCAAACCCTGCCGCCCATGGAAACCACCGACGCCGGCATCGTCCACACCACCGTCCCCGAACCCGCCCACGCCGACTGCCGCTACTACCGCCCCGACGCCAACCTCCTCGGCCCCTCCCGCGTGTACCGGCTCTGCTTCACCGGCGGCCGCCTCACCACCAAAAACGCCTACGACACCGCCGAACTCGGCACCCGCCACCGCGACCAGGAGAACCCGTGATCCGCGCACTGCTCGCCGACGACGAGGCCATGATCCGCGCCGGCGTCCGCGCCATCCTCACCGCCGACCCCGGCATCGACGTCGTCGCCGAGGCCGCCGACGGGCACGAGGCCATCGACCTCACCCTCCGCCACCGCCCCGACGTCGCCCTCCTCGACATCCGCATGCCCCGCCTGGACGGCCTCACCGCCGCCACCGAACTACGCCGCACCGCCCCCGCCACCGGCATCATCATGCTCACCACCTTCGGCGAGGACGACTACATCGCCCGCGCCCTGTCCGGCGGCGCCAGCGGCTTCCTCCTCAAATCCGGCGACCCCCGCGAACTCATCGCCGGCGTCCGCGCCGTCGCCGGCGGCGCCGCCTACCTGTCCCCAAAGGTCGCCCACCGCGTCATCACCGAGATCGGCGCCGGCCGCCTCGCCGGCGGCGCCCGCGCCCGCCGCCGCACCGCCGCCCTCACCCCCCGCGAACGCGACGTCCTCGCCCTCCTCGGCGCCGGCCTGCCCAACGCCGAGATCGCCGCCCGCCTCCACCTCGTCGAAGGCACCGTCAAGGCCTACGTCAGCGCCATCCTCACCCGCCTGGACGTCCGCAACCGCGTCCAGGCCGCCGTCATCGCCTACGAAGCCGGCCTCGTCGACGACACCGGCGAAACCCCCTGACACACGCCTCGGCGTCAACGGCGAACACCGAACACAAAACGGGCCGCCCCGGCACACCACCGGAACGGCCCGCCGAACCCCACCGGGCTAGGGGACAGGCCCCTGACGGCGAGTCACCCCACCCATCACATCCGGCATCGTCACCGCCGCATCGTCCACCGGAGCGGCGGCACCCACCGCCGGCCCCAGCCCCCCATGCGGCACCGGCGCCCCCGGCACACCCACGGCACCGGCCACCGCCGCCGGACGCGCCCCCAGCAGCACCCCACCCACCGACACGCCCCGCAACGCCTCCACCAACGGCCGCAGCACCCGCACCAGCAGCAGCGCCGCCAACGGCGCCACCACAACGCCCACCAGGAACCCCGCCGCCACATCATGCGGATAATGCACACCCACGAACACCCGCGAGAACGCCATCAGAGCCGCCAACGGCAGCACCACCGGCGCCAGCGCCCGCCACGCCACCACGATCGCCGCCGCCGACGCCGCCGCGATCGTCGCGTGATTACTCGGGAACGACCAGTCACCCGGCGACGGACACGCCGCGATGTGCACCGCACCCGCCACCGCCCGGCACGGCCGCTCCTCCTGGATGTAACTCTTCGACACCTCGCTCACCAGATACGCCGACACCACCGCGAACGGCGCCGCCAACGCCAAACCCATCGCGCGTGCGTCCAGCCCCCGCGCCCGCCACCAGCCCGCCACGAACAACACGGCGAACAACAGCAGCCCCGCATCCGTCCCCACGTCCGCCACCTCATGCACCCAGGACGGCGTGCCCTGCGCGAACCCGGTGATCTCCCGGTACAGATCGGCGCTGAAATCCGGCGCTCCCATACTCTCCCTCACACTCACGAGCGATCCCCGCCCGACACCCTTGAGACCCCGGACGGACCGCAGGAGTTCACCCTACGACCACCCGAGCCCGAAACCCGGCACTTTCCACGATCACCGCCAACACATCACCCGCCCGCCAACGGCCCCGCCCCCGCACCGCCGCCGTCCGCACCCCGCGGCCGCGCACCCGCCCGGCGGCGCCGCACAAAACGCACCCCCTCCACCACCACCGCCACCGACAGCGCCAGCCCCAACCCGACCACCACCCCCTTCAACGGATCACCCTCGAACGCCACCCCGCCCACATAACCCAGCACCGTCCCGTACACCGCCCACGACACCGCCGCCACCGCAGCGAACAACGAAAACCACCGCACCGGATACCCGACCGCGCCCATCGTCGCCGTCACCGCGGTCCGTCCACCCGGCACATACCGCGCCACCACCAGGATCAGGCCACCCCGCTCCGCCATCGCCCGCCGCGCCCACCCGAACACCGCATGCCGCCGCGACCCCGCCCGCAGCCCCCGCACCAGCCGCCCACCCGACCAGCGCCCCACCAGAAACGACACATGATCACCCGCGAACGCCCCCAGCGCGGCCAGCACCACCACCGGCACCGGATCCGGCTGCCCCGACGCCGCATACACCCCCGCCGTGATCACCATGCTCTCGCTCGGCACCACCGGGAAGAACCCGTCGACCACCGCGACCACGAACAACACCACGTAGAACCACGGCGACGTCACCGCCGTGTCCACCACCCCCATGACCACGTCCATGAACCCGACACTAGAAAACGATCACCCGCCCGCGGATCCCACCGACGACCATCACCACCCCCGACTTTCGGCAGAGGACAAACCCCGCATCCTCCGAACGATGTACGACACATCCCTCACCCAGAAGGACGACCCACCCCCACGGCGACCACCACCCTGAAAGGAGCACAACGACAGGGGAGACCACCATGAACACACCAGCCCACGACGCCGCCACCCGCGCCTGCGACCACGACCACACCCTCCAACTCCTCGGCGACGCCCTCGCCACCGCCGACCTACCCCCCTCCAAAGCCGCCCACCAGCGCGCCAAACCGGCGGGCAGACACCCGAAAACCACTCGCACCCCCACCCGCCCATCCGCCACACTCCACATCCTGTGGGACACCTGCACATCTTCGACATGGACGGCACCCTCCTCACCGGCACCACCGCCAACCTCGAAATCGCCCGCCACCTCGGCACCCTCCCCGAACTCCACGAACTCGAAGCCCGATTCACCACCGACACCCTCGACACCCGCGGCTTCTCCACCGAGATCCACCGCCTCTGGCGCGACCTCACCCCCGACATCGTCGCCACCGCCTACACCACCGCCACCTGGCTCACCGGCATCGCCGACGTCTGCGCCGACATCCGTGCCCGCGGCGAACACTCCGCCGTCATCACCATGTCGCCCGACTTCTTCGCCCGCCACCTCCTCGATCTCGGCTTCGACGACGTCATCGCCTCCCGCTTCCCCCCGATGCCCTTCACCGGCACCCTCGACCCCACCGGCATCCTCACCCCCGCCGACAAGGTCCGCGTCACCGAAGAGCTCCGCACCCGCCACCGCCTCACCCTCACCCAATGCACCGCCTACGGCGACTCCATGTCCGACGTGCCCCTCTTCCGGCACCTCACCAACACCGTCGCCGTCAACGCCGACCAGCACCTCGCCGACATCGCCGCCCTCGACTACCGCGGCACCGACCTCACCGAGGCCTACGCCCTCGCCCGCACCCTCACCACCTGACCCCCGCAGCGGGGCGGGGGGAGAGGGGGAGCGGGGACGGTCAGCCGCCCCGGCGCCCCTCCACGGGCCCCAGCAGCGGATGCACCCGCATCGCCGCCTCCAGTTCACCCGGCAGCTCATCCCGGTACCGCCCAAGCGTCGACAGATCCGCATGCCCCAGCACCCGCCGCACCGCATCCATGTCCGTCGCCGCCGCCAGCAGATGCGTCGCCGTCGTATGCCGCAGCCCATGCGGCGTCACACTCCGCCGCCGCCCCGGCTCCACCCGCTCCAGCACCCGGTCGATCACCCCCTGCACATCACCCCGCGCCAGCCGCCGCCCCCGCCACGACAACAGCAGCGCCTTCGGCTCCCGCCCCCGATCCAGCAGCCCGCGCCCGTCCACCAGATACGCATCCAGCACCTCCACCACCGGACGCGGAAGCGGCACATCCCGCGTCCGCCCACCCTTACCGAAGATCCGCCAATACCGCGTCCCCCCGTTCACGAAAAAATCCTCGGTGTTCGCCGCCGTCAACTCCGACACCCGCGGCCCCACCGCCGCCAGCAGCAACACGATCAACCCGTCCCGCAACTCCGTCCGCTGATCCACCCGCCGCCGCGCCGCCACCGGCTCCTCCGCCAGCTCACGCGCCGCCCCCAGCAGCCCCTCCGCCTGCTCCACCGTCAACGCACGCCGCTCCGCCCGCAACCCACCCCGATGCTTCGGCCGCACCGTCACCGCCTGCATCGGATTCAGCTGCACCCACCCCGCCACCACCGCATACCGGAAGAACGCCGACACCGAACGCCGGAACCGCGCCTGCGACGCCGCACTCTGCAACGGCCCGCCCCCAGCCGCCACCGGACGCACCCGCCGCCGCTCATCCGGCTTGCGCGCGAACCGAAGCAGCACCTCATCGACGTCCTCACCCGTCAGATCGTCCAGCACCCGATCCGGGCCGGCCAGCGCCGCGAACGTCACCACGTCCCGCGCGTACACCTCCGCCGACGCCGGCGCCAACGCCCCCGTCGAAGTCTTCGCACGCACCATCTCCCCATAACGATCCGCACACTCGGCCACCGTCAGACGCTGAACATCGGAAGGACGCACCCGCCGGACGCTACCGCCCGCCACCGACAAACACCCCTAAGATCGGCACGATGACGGACCGCGCACTGTTCGACCAGGTCAGCGAGATCATCCGGGGATCGACCCCGCCCGCCCTCGGGCACCCCCACGTCCAGACACGCCACAACGGCGTCAAAGCCTGGTTCGGCGACCCCGCACCCCACCGCGAACACTACGAAGCCCAGATCATCCCCGCCGACCTCGCACCCGGCGCCCGCACCCACGCCGTCGAAATCGGCTTCCACGCCGAACACCGCAACGAACCCGACAACGACGCCGCCCTCACCCGCCTCCTCACCACCGAACCGCAGTGGCGCGCCGAACTCGGCGACGACCCCGTCACCGGTGTCTTCCTCGGCCGCCGCACCTGGCGCCGCATCTCCGAAACCTGGCCCGACCTCGACCTCGACGGCCCCGACATCCCGTTCGAGATCGGCGTCCGCCTCGTCGACTACATCCGCACCCTCGAACCCCGCCGCCGCGGGGTATGACCCGGGGCACGCACCACCGGACGAGGGGGAGGGGCCGTGCTCATCGGCACATCGGGATGGCAGTACACCGACTGGCGCGGCGTCCTCTACCCGCCCGGCCTCCCGCAGCGCCGCTGGTTGCAGCACTACGGCGACGTCTTCGCCACCGTCGAGAACAACAACGCCTTCTACCGCCTGCCCAGCCGCGAAACGTTCGAGCTGTGGCGCGACAACACCCCGCCCGGCTTCGTCATGGCGGTCAAGGCGAGCCGCTACCTCACCCACATGAAACGCCTCAAGGACCCCGCGGAACCCGTGGCCCGCCTCATGAACGCCGCCAACGGGCTCGGCACCAAGCTCGGCCCCGTCCTGCTGCAACTCCCGCCCACCCTGCAGGCCGACACCGACCGCCTCACCGCCTGCCTGCGCCAGTTCCCCGCGGAGGTTCGCATCGCCGTCGAACCCCGCCACCCCTCATGGTGGACGGACGAGACCCGCCGCGTCCTCGAACGGCACGGCGCCGCCCTGTGCTGGGCCGACAGCCTCGGCCGTCCCCAGACACCCCTCTGGCGGACCACCGGCTGGCTCTACCTGCGCTTCCACGAAGGGCCTGCGGAGCCCTGGCCCGAGTATGACGACCAGACCCTCCAGACCTGGGCGGGCGAACTGGCCCACGACGAAGACGCCTACGTCTACTTCAACAACGACCCAGGTGGCGCCGCCGTCCGCGACGCCCTCCGTTTCGCCGCCCTCGTCACCCCCGACACCTCTCGTTCCGAGCCGGGGGAGCACGGATGACCCGCTCGCTCTCGGGGGCGTGCAAGCGCGGCCCGACCACCGGGCGTGAACGGATAAAACGTCACAAATGTCGCAAACCAGACAGAATTCAGCTTCTGTCTGGTTTGACCGCAAACCCGGGCGAGCCCTGCCGGCGGAGGAGAGGCGGCGGCCCGCCGGACCCCGCACCGCCGGACACCCCGTATCGGGCGAGACTGGCACGCATGGACGACCTCATCCCACCCCCGCGCCTGGTCCCGCCGACGGAGGCCGTGCGCGAGTCGTTCCTGGCCGGGGAGAAGGCCGACCACCTGGCGAGCGGCGACCCCATGGACTGGCTGGACGAGGCATTCGAGGACTTCGGTGCGTTCGCCGCGCGGCGCCGCGGCGTCCAGGAGCGCTGGGGCGTTCCGTGCACGACGTTCTGGTACGTCTCGGGTGAGCATTACCTGGGCACGCTGATCGTCCGGCACCGCCTGACACCGGAGCTCGCCGAGGTCGGCGGCCACGTCGGCTATCACGTCGTCATGCCATGGCGGCGGCGGGGCCACGCGACGCGGATGCTCGCCGCCGGCCTGGTGGAGTGCCGCCGCCTCGGCCTGGACCGCATCCTGCTGACCTGCGCCACCGGTAACGACCCGTCCCGCCGCGTGATCATCGCGAACGGCGGTGTTCACGACGGCCGCGCCCGCGGCGAGGACCGCTACTGGATCGAACTGTGAAGGAGCCCCATCAGATGGGCACTGAGGTTGGTGAATGCCGAAACTCGATGAACATCTTGAAAAGATCAATAATTGGCCTAGAACGGCACAATATGACTTCAGGCACATGTGGCCACATTTGGTCACCGGTTCACCGCTGAACTTGATTGTGGGTTCTACTTGCCATGGAGGGGCGAGCCCAATCGCATGGGAGATCTGGATCCATGGCCACTGTCAAGAGGATCGCATCGGTCATCACCGCGACGGCAGCGGTTTTCGGGCTTGCGGTGCCGGCAGGCGCGGCGTTGGCAGGTGAATTCAACGACTGTACGGCGGCCGTGGCCGAAACCTGCCTTCTGGTCACGTTCGAGACCGGTGGAGACGACCTGCGCGGTGGCGGCGTCGGCTTGACGGTACGCGTCGATGTCAGGGCTCGAGGCGGTGAAGCCCGGGGGCCGAGATCCATAGGGAACGTGAACCTGGGTGCGAGTTGGGGAAGTAACACCTCTCACACGATCGGGATCAATCTCCGACAACTCTACGGAGTAGACATTCCGGCAGGCGACATCAGTTCCATCGCCCTAGAGCCCGATTTGCGCGCCTACGGCCCCTTCGAGGGCACCGACAACTGGGACCTCCGGGCGGTCACCGTGCGCCACAGGGTATTCGGTGCGGCACCCACCACCCTGACACAGGCGAGCGCACTCACGCCTTACCGGTTCACTATCAATAATGCCACCGCATATGTCCGGATCGATGATCTCCTCGACGGAGGCTTCGAATGGACGCAGTCGCCGCCGCTGGTGGTCCCCCCGTGGTTCACGGAAGGTCCAGATTCCAAAGGTCTTGACATTGGCCGAGGGTTGGCCGACACCGGCGCGAACAACGCGTGGATCCGCACCTCGAGCCGGAACTGGAATGCGATTCTGCAAACGATCCCGGTGGACCCGAATCGAAACTATGTCCTACGCGGGTTCGTTCGGACGTCCGGTCACGGTAACGGCGCCGATGTGAACACCGCCTTCTTCGGCGTTCGGATGTCCGGGATATGGCCGCCGGTCGAACAGCACTTCGGGCCCAGCCCGGCCGGGAAGTATCAGGAAATCGTGCAACCGTTCAATCCAGGTAATCGCACTTCGGTCACGGTATTCTGCGGGTTCTGGGGAATGGGCACTGACGGCTGGATGCAGATCGACGGCCTGTCGGTGTTCCCTTCCTGAGCCGCTCAACCACGTCGGCTTGAATCGGCCTGCGGCGTCGACGGCCGACGTGCTCGCCGATTCCATGTGTGGGCGAAGAACTCGTCGACGTCATGTGGCGATCACGGCCAAGGGGTCCGCTCCACGACGGCGAATCATGCGAGCGAAACCCACGTCGGCATGCGACGCGCGGCCGCTCAGCTTGCCTCAGACTGCAGGGACGCGGTGATGACAGGTTGGGACGAGTGCGCTCACCTGCCGGAACCCGCCTCAGAGCTTGGTCGATAATGAACATTATGTTAAGTGAGGCGGAGGGAAGGCGGGGGCGGGCAGCGGCCGGTGGTCTTGATCGTGCTCCCCTGCTGTGGGCAGACTGATCGTTACCTTGGTGGGATCCGTCGACTGCGGTCCGAGTTCGGGTGGTGGCGCATGGTTCCGGAGGGTTTCGTTCGCGCGTTGGACGGGTTCGAGGCGGTGCTCGCGGCGGTGCCGGCGGACCGGTGGCTTTCGCCGTCGCCGTGCGCGGGCTGGGCCGCGGTCGATGTGGCGGGGCATGTGATCGCCGGGCTGTCGGTGATCGAGCTGCGGGCGGCCGGGCGGCCTCTCCCCCAGGACGATCCGGATTGGCGGGTGGTCGCCGGTACCGATCCGGTGATGAGCTGGCGTGCGGTGCGGGCCCGGATGATGGCGGAGCTGGAACGGCCGGGGGCGCTGGAGCGCCGGATTCGGCTGGCGTTCGGGGAGATGACGGTGTGCGAGTGGGTGGAGCGGTATCCGCTGGAGTTGCTCGTCCACACGTGGGATCTGGCGCGGGCCACCGGGCAGGCGGCCGCGCTGGACGCGGATCTGGTGGGTCCGGCGCTGGAGACGGCGCGGCAGATGGGGCCGCGCGGGCGTGAGATGGGCAAGGTCGGCCCGGAGGCCGCCGTGGCCGGTGATGCCGATGATCAGTCGCGGCTGCTGGCGCTGTTCGGCCGTGATCCCGCTGCCTGACCCCTCTCCCCCGGCGGATCCGGGGGGTGCGCGTGGAGCGGCGCGGCGGTTAGAGTGCGGGTATGCGACAACGACATTGATCTTCGGCTGAGGCGGGGCTCGCGCGGAGGCTGTACGTCTACGCGTTCTTTGAGGATTTCGTTCTTCTGTACCCGGTGTATGCGGTGTTGTTCGCCGATACCGGGTTGTCTCCCGCCGCCATTTCGTCGCTGTTCGTGATCTGGTCGGTCACGGCGTTCGGCTTTGAGGTGCCGTCCGGTCTGTGGGCGGATCTGTTCTCGCGCCGGTTGCTGCTCGTGGCCTCTCCCCTGCTGGCGGGGGCGGGTTTCGGGTTGTGGGCGTTCTTTCCGTCGTATCCGGCTTTCGCCGCGGGTTTTGTGCTGTGGGGTGTCGGGTCGGCGTTGCGGTCGGGGACGACGCAGGCGCTGGTGTACGAGGAGTTGGAGCGGGTGGGGGCGACGGGCGTGTACGCGCGCCTATTCGGGCGTTCTGAGTCGGTGTCGCTGCTGGCGGTGGTGGCGGCGTCGGCGGTGGCGTCGCCGGTGCTGGCGGTCGGGGGTTATCGGGCGCTGGGGGCGGCGAGCGTGGCGGCGTGTGCGGCGTGTGCGGTGGCGGGGTGTTTCCTGCCGGAGACGCGGGTGCCCGGCGGGGACGGGCAGGAGCCGTCGCCGGGGTCGGTGGTGCGGGAGGGGTGGGCGCAGGTGCGGCGGGAGCCGGCGGTGCGGTGGGCGCTGGTTCTGGTGACGGTGTTGGAGGGGGTGACGTCGTTGGATGAGTACGTGCCGCTGCTGGTGCGGTCGACGGGGGTGGCGGAGGCGTCGGTGCCGTTGCTGGTGCTGGTGGTGACGGTCGGGGACGCGGTGGGCGGCTGGCTGGCGGGGCGGGGTGCGGCGTGGCTGGCGCCGGTGCTGGCGGTGGGTGGGGGGTGCCTGGCGGTGGGGTCGCTGAGCGGGCGTCCGGGTGGGCTGGTCGGGGTGGCGGTGGCGTTCGGGGTGTTCCGGTGGGCGATGGCGGCGGCGGATGCGCGGTTGCAGGACCGGATCGGGGACGGGGCGCGGGCGACGGTGACGTCGGTGGCGGGGTTCGGTTCGGAGACGGTGGCGGTGCTGGTGTTCGCGGGGTGGGCGTTGGGGTCGCGGTGGGCGGGTGCGGGGGTGCTGATGGGGGTGGCGGCGGTGCCGTACCTGGTGGTGGCGGTCGTGCTGGGGTGGGCGCGGCTAGGCGAAAGGCGCAGGGCGGGCGAGGGTGGTCGGGCGTAGGTTTTGGTCGGGTGTTTCGTGGTCGGGCCATGCGATGTCGTCGACCGCCGGCCATGGTTCGCCGGCCACGGTCGCCGGGGTTGCTCCGGTGAACGCGATGACGTCGCGATGCAGGTGGGACTGGTCGGCGTAGCCGCCTTCCGCCGCGACTCGGGCTGCGTTTTCGCCCGCGGCCAGGCGGTGGGCGGCATGGTCGAAGCGGACCAGTGCGGTTTCGGAGCGACAAGGTTCTTCGCCGGGGTTTGGGCACCGGGTTCAGCCGCCACGGTTACGCGGTTCCCCAGCGGCTCGTCAACGATGTGCGCGGCATGACCTACCACGCGCTCACCGCGACATCGCGGGCGGTCGAGGGCTACCTGAAGCAGCGTGCGCTCCCCGATCGGCTGGCGCCCCTCGGTAAGCCGCTGCTGGTGATCTTCGGTGCGGAGGACCGGAGATGGCGTTCCTCCTCCGCCGCCGAATACCGTGTCGTTCCGGGCGCGAGAGTGGAGTTGCTGTCCGATGTCGGGCACTCCCCCATGCTTGAGGATCCGCCGCGGACCGCCGCGCTCCTCCTGGCCTTCACCGCGCTCCACGCCGTGCGGGCGAGCTGAAGCCCGCGTGGCAGGGCCACCCTCCGCGGGGTGGTGGGTGCCTATCGGGATCTGTGGGGCGCTGGGTGTCTCGGGGTGTGTTTCTTGAGTGCTCGGCCGAGGGCGGCGATGCCGTCGGTGATGTCGGATGTGGTGGCGGCGGCGTAGCCGAGGACGAGGCCGGGCTGGGTGGGGCGTTGGGCGTGCCATGACAGCGGGTGGACCTTCACGCCCTCGTGCAGGGCCGCGGCGGCGAGTGCGGCGTCGTCGATGTGCCTGCCGGTGTTTTCGCCGAAGGTGATGGTGAGGTGCAGGCCGGCGGCGGCGCCGTGTACGGCCGTGTCCGGCAGGTGCGCGGCGAGTGCGGCGATCATGGTGTCGCGGCGGCGCCGGTGGCGGCGCCGCAGCAGCCGCAGGATGCGTTCCATCTCTCCCGAGGTCATCAGTTCGGCGAGGACGAGTTGCGGCAGGGCGGCGTTGCCGAGGTCGGCGAAGCGTTTCTCGGCGATGACGGCGTCCAGGAAGCGGGGTGGCGGCACGAGCCAGCCGGTCCGCAGCGCGGGGGCCAGCAGTTTGGAGACGCTGCCGGCGTGGAAGACGCGGTCGGGGAGCATGGATCGCAGGGCTGGGGCGGGTGGTCGGTCGTAGCGGTGCTCGGCGTCGTAGTCGTCCTCGATGACCAGGCCGCCGGTGGCGGCCCAGCGCAGCAGGTCGCGGCGGCGGTCTCCGGTCAGCACGACCCCGGTCGGGAACTGGTGGGCGGGGGTGAGCAGGACGGCGGGGGCTCCGGATTCGCGGAGCCGGTCGACGCGGACGCCGCCGTGGTCCACGGGGATGGGAGGGGTGGTGATCCCCCAGTGCCGCAGGTGTTGGCGGACGCCGAGGGAGCCGGGGTCCTCGACCGCGACCGTGTCGATGCCGTCGTGGGTCAGGGTGCGGGCGATGAGGCCGAGGGCTTGTGCGGTGCCCGCGACGATGACGATCTGGGTGGGGTCGGCGCGGATGCCGCGGGTGCGGGCGAGCCAGGCGGCGACGGCGGTGCGCAGTGCGGGCGTGCCGCGCGGGTCGCCGTAGCCGAGTCCGGCCGCGGGCAGGTCGCGTAGGACGGTGCGTTCGGCGCGTTGCCAGGCGGCGCGGGGGAACGCCGACAGGTCGGGGACGCCGGGGGTCAGGTCGATGCGGGCGGGTGCGGCGCGCAGCACGTCGAAGGCGTCGGTGCCGGGCGCTGTGGGGAAAGGGGCGCCGGGTGGTGGGTTCGGGGTCGGCGCGGGTGGCGGGGTGAGCGGGGCGGCGACGACGATGGTGCCGGCGCGGCCGCGTCCGGCGATGTGGCCGTCGTCGATGAGGCGCTGGTAGGCCTCGGTGATGACGCCTCGGGAGACGCGCAGGTCGGTGGCCAGGGCGCGGGTCGCCGGCAGGCGGCTGCCGATGGGCAGGCGGCCGTCGGCGATGGCGTTGCGGAGCCGTTCGGTGAGCCAGTCCGACAGGCCGCCGGGTGGGGCGTCGGCGGGGTCGAGTTGCAGGAAGTCCGACCCTCGCGTTACGGACCGGTCGGATTCGCCGGTATTGGACCTGTGCACTGGACCATTGTGGGCTCCAGGGTGATCGTATGAAGACCACCAGGTATGTGCACGGATATTCCGGGCGTGAGGCGCGGCGGCTCGGTGACCAGGCCGATGCGCTCGCCGACCTGCTGTACGAGGGGACGTCGTACCCGGAGGGGAGCCGGGTGCTGGAGGCCGGCTGCGGGGTCGGTGCGCAGACGGTGCATCTGGTGGCCCGCTCCCCCGGCGCGCGTGTGACCGCCGTCGATGTGTCCGAGGCGTCGCTTGCGCAGGCCCGTGCGCGGGTGGCGGCGGCGTGTCCGGGTGCGCGGGTGGGCTGGCTGCGGGCCGACCTGTATGACCTGCCGTTCGGGGAGGGGGCGTTCGACCATGTGTTCGTGTGTTTCGTGCTGGAGCATCTGCGGGATCCGTGCGGTGCGCTGGTGGCGCTGCGGCGGGTGCTGCGGCCCGGTGGGACGCTCACCGTGATCGAGGGCGACCACGGGTCGGCGTTCTTTCATCCCGACAGTGCCCATGCCCGCGCTGTGATCGCGCACCAGGTGGCGCTGCAGGCCGCGGCGGGTGGGGACGCGCTGATCGGGCGGCGTCTGCAGCCGCTGCTGAGCGATGCCGGATATGCGCGGGTCGCCGTCGTCCCCCGGACCGTGTACGCCGACCGGGCGCGGCCTGTGCTGGCGGAGGCGTTCACGCGTGACACCTTCGCCGCGATGGTCGCGGCGGTCCGCGATGACGCGGTCGCCGCCGGGCTGGCCACGCCCGCCGACTGGGACCGCGGTATCGCCGACCTGCACCGTGCCGCCGGGCAGAACGGGACGTTCCACTACACCTTCTTCAAGGCGACCGCTGTGAATCGGCCGGTCAGTTCTCGGGCAGGAGCGGGCCGAGGGGGCCCAGGTCGAGGTTGAGGTCGTGGTCGTCGAGGCCGAAGTGGTCCTTGAGGCGGGTCATGGCCTCCTCTAGCCGCATCAGCGCCAGCCCGAGGTCCTCGATCTGCTGGTCGGTCAGGTCGCCGCCTTCGGCGCGGCGCAGTGCCTGCCGCTCCATCAGCTGGCGGATCAGTTCGACCAGGGTCAGCACCAGCTTCACCAGGTCGCGTTCGACGGTTTCGGGGTCGGACCGCAGCCGCTGCATCGTCCGGGACGAGCGTTCCCGCAGGTCCCGCTCCCGGACGGGTGCGGCTCGCACGGGGGCGTGATCGGATGGGCCGCCGGTGCGGCCGGCGAGGATGTCGTCGGTGAACGGGTCCCCGGCGGCCGGGTCCCGTACCGACACCTCCCCCGCCACCGGCGCACGGGTGTCTCGGTCGGGTCGGCTCATGGTTCCTCCTCCTCGCCGGGCTCGTCGGGCAGCAGTTCGGCGCGGACGGCCGTGACCAGTGCCCGCAGGGACACCTCCACCAGGTCCACCCCGGCGATCGAGATCACCAGGTCTCCGGTGATGACGACGCCGCCCGCCAGGAGCCGGTCGAGCAGGTCGACCAGCGCGATCCGCTCCATCGGGGCGTCGGTGCCGTGGTCCAGGACGGCCGTCACACGTCCTCCGGTGAGTGCGTGTCCGGGGTGTCGGCGGTGTCGATGAAGGAGTACGGCGGCCATGGCCCCGTCACCTCCACCTCGATGCCCGCCAGTTGCTCTTCGGTGGCGCGTGTCACCGCCAAGAATCCCTCTACCTGTTCCTCGTCCAGCAGGTAGGCGACGTTGAGGATCTGCGTGCCCGGCCGCCCGGACAGGCGGGGGTCCTGCGGCGGGTGGTGCCGGGAGGCCACCGCGTGGCCGGCGAGTTCGGCGTGCACGGCGTCGATCTGCTCGCGCACGCGGCGTCCGGCGTCGGCGCGCCGGCGGCGTTCCTGTTGCCGGCGCCGCAGGTACGCCGTTCCCACGCCGGCCGAAGGGCCGCCGGGCGGGCTGCCGGGTTGGGGGCCGGTGGGGGGCTCGGCGCTGGGCGCGAGCCCCCCACCGGGATCTGGGGTGTCGCCGCCGGTGTCGCCGCGCAGGGCTTCGGGGTCGGCGTAGGCCTTCACGCCCCACTCCGACCGGCCGGAGATCAGGTCGAGGACCCGGGTGAACCGCTCGCCCTGCGCGGCCAGCACCTCGGCGACCCGCGCGTCGTCGCGGTAGATCGTCGCGATCCGCACCGGTGCGGTCGGTGCGGCGTGCGCGGCCCGGCCCACCACGTCGTGGTGGGCGCGGGCGGTGGCCTCCAGCCATCCCAGGTCCTCCAGGTTGGCGCGCAGTGCCGCCTCGCCGTAGTCGGCCAGCGCGACGGTGCTGACCAGCGCGGTCAGTTCGCCCGCGACGACGCCGCGCACGGGTGCGCCCGCCACCCCGGCGGCGTCGTGCAGCGTTGCCGGGTCCAGGCCGCGCGCCACCCCGTACAGGTAGACGGCGGTGTCGCCGGCGAACCGGGTCCCGGTCATGATGTCGGTTCCTTCCCTGCTTCCAGGGCGGCGAGCCGCTCGCGCAGCCGCCGGTTCTCCTCCAGCAGCTCACGGTCGGCGGACGGGCCGCTCTCGGTCTCGTTGTGCCGGGCCTTGGACGACAGTGAGGGGTCGTGCTCCCACCAGTCGATGCCCATCTCCTTGGCCCGGTCTACCGATGCCACCAGCAGCCGCAGCTTGATGGTCAGCAGTTCGATGTCGAGCAGGTTCACCCGGATGTCCCCGACGATCACGATCCCCTTGTCGAGGATGCGCTCCAGCAGGTCCGCCAGGTTGGCCGATGTCCGCTCACCGGACATCGACCGTGCCGGGGACCGGGAGCCGGTCCAGGAGATCTCGCTCACGTGTGCTCAGTTCCTCTCCACTTGTCCGCGGGGGTAGCGGCGGGCGCGGTGGTAGGCGACCAGTTCGCCGTCCGCGTCCACCTCGGTGGTGTAGGCCGCGAGGATGTCGGCGGAGTTGGGGATGCGGTGGGTCTCCACGACCTCCACCGTGACGCGCCAGCCGTCCTCGCCGGTGCGTTCGATCCCCACCACGCTCTCGGCGCTGCGGCCGGTCATCGCGGTGACGTGCTCGACCGCCCGTTTGGCGGCCTCGGACGCGGACATCATCGCGGCCTCCCCTACCAGCCCGTTTGCACGCCGCGGGCGCGGCCCTCGTTCAGCCGGTGGATCAGTTCCTCCTCGCGGGCGGCGGCCTCCTCCTCGGTGATCTCACCGGCGGCGGTCTCGTCGGCGACCTGCTGCATCTCCGCGGCGATCCGCCCCGGGTCGTACAGTTGCGCCTCGGCCTGCTCGGTGAGGGTCTCGGCCAGCCACATCACGCCCCGCACGGGCGCCAGCGGCAGGGTCACCAGCCCGGTGAACAGTCCCATGGTCTCCTTCACTCCTCCGGGACGAAGTCGTAGGGCGGCAGCGGCCCGATCAGCCGGATGCGGATCCGGTCGCCGTGCTCGCGGCCCAGTTCGTCCACGGCCTGCTCGAACGCCTCGCGGTGGTCGGCGCGGACCAGGAACGAGGCGTCCAGGACGTCCTCCTCGCGGGCGGGGGTCTTGCGGGTGAACGCCTCGGCCGCCGGGGCCACCCCGTCCAGCAGGACCTGCCCGTCGTGCTCGCGGCGCCGCTCCATCGCCTGCGCGATCAGCTCGCCGAGCCGGATCCGGTCGTAGTAGACCGCGTCGGCGGCGTCCGGCGGGACCTCCCGCAGCCGCCGCGACAGTTCGGCGATCTCCGGTTCGGCCGTCATGATCTCGCCGAGCACCGTGTCCTGGACGTAGGTGGCCTTCACGCGCAGTTCCACCCGTCCGTCCAGCTGGTCCAGGACCTGCCCGAGACGTTCGGAGTTGGCGGCCAGCAGTTCCTTCTCCACGGCGGCGTGGTCGGCCAGCGCGGCGCCGAACCGGAACGGCAGCACTACGGTCCCGGCGTCCACCAGCGCGTTCAGCACCCGCTGGTGCGCCACCAGGTCGGCGCGCTCACCCAGTGCCCGGCCGGTGGGCAGGTCGCTGACGATCGCGGCGCACACGCCGCCGTTCTCCACCAGCGACACCGGGCGGTCGTCCAGGCCGGCCACGTCGGCGGGCAGTGGCGTGCCCGAACGGGTCACCCCGTACACGTACTGCGGGACCCGGTCGCCGGAGCCGGGGGGGTTGTGCGGCGTGCTCATTCGTCCTCGTCCTCCTTCTTGCGGGACGAGCGGCGCCGTGCGGGCTGCTGTTCCTCATCGGATTCGTCCGAGCCGCCGAAGGTCTCCTTCAGCCGCTCCTGAGCGCCCTCCAGCGCGCCGCGCGTCTTCTTCTTCGCGCCCGACTCCTGCATGCCCCCCACGAACTGCGGCAGGCCCTGGGAGGTGCCGTCGTGGGCGATGTCGAGCCGGTTCACCGCCTCGGCGAAGCGCAGGTAGGTGTCGACGCTGGCGACCACGATCCGCACGTCCACCGTGAGGATCTCGATGCCGACCAGCGACACCCGCGCGTACAGGTCGATGACCAGACCCTTCTCCAGGATCAGGTCGACGACGTCGGCGAGGCCGCTGCCGGATCCGCCACGCTGGACTTGGTTGGTGCCCGAAGTCTGCTGGGCGATCGGCCCAGTCATGTCATCACCTCGAATGGGGGTTGTTGTCGGGGTTTCGCACGACCGGGGTTTACCCTCACTGACCTCTCTAAACGGATGACCTGGTTTCGGTCAGCGGCGGGTCAGCGCACCCGGCCCGGTGCGGGCGGCCGAACCGGCCCGCCCCGGGAGCGAAACGCCCCCGGGGCGGGCCGGGGGCGTTCAGGCGGTTGCGGGGCTCGGGGGTCAGCGTTTCCTGGCCGTCAGGCGCCCGGCGACGACGCCCGCGGCGGCGGCCGCCACCACCGGCGCCGCCCGCAGGAACCGCCGCAGCGTCACCAGCTTGACCAGGGCCGCCGCATGGCCGGGCAGTGCCGCCACCTGCCCGCCGGCCCGCGCGGTGGCCCGCGCGGTGGCGTCGGCGGTCTTCTGCGCGGCGCCGGCCGCACCGCCGGCCGTGCTGCCTGCGGCACCGCCCGCCTCGCCGGCGGCCGTCTTGGCGGTCGTGCCGGCGCGGGTCACGTTCTTGCTCATCTGTCCGGACCCGTTGTCGGGAACCGAGGGGGTTTCCATCGTCCGTCCTTCCATCTGGGGCTTTTGTGTCTGGGAAACGTGCGGGCGCCGGGTCGGCCGCTTGCGCGGCCGCGGCGGCGCCTCACCGGCGCAGAAGCCGAAACCGTCGGTGCCGGGACCGGTCTGCGTCACAAAGACGGTGGCGAAGCCGACGCCGGCGTAGACGCGCGATGCGGATGTGCATCCCGGGGGTGTGCTCGCGCAGCGGCCGTGTGGCCGCCTCGTCCTCGGTATTGCCGTACCCGGCCTGCTCGCCGTAAACATGGCGGTCCGGGCGTGGGACGGTTGGAACCGTCGGTCCGGGTATGGCGAAGGCCATGCCCGCCCAGCCGCATGCCCCACTGCCCGGTGCGCACGCGCCGCGCCGCGGCGGCCCTGCCCGGCTGCTGCGCCCCGGGTCCGCCCGCCGAGCCGCGCAGCCGCTGGCCTGATGGGCTGCGCTGCTGGCCCTCTGCCTGGGGCTGGTGTCCGGCATCTCTCACCGAGATCACCGTCGGGGCGCTGGCCGCTGCGGCCGGTGCTGTCGCCGCGGTGGCCGCCGGGCTGCGGCTGCCCTTCACCCGCGGCGCCGTCGCCGCCGCCCGCCACCCCGCCGCGCGGCGGGGCCGGTCGGCGTTCCCGGCGGGCGGGACGTGCCGCCGGCGCGGTCACCGCCGCCCGCCTGCACGCGCTGCACTCCGGCCACATCGGCGACTACGCCGCCTGGCTCACCGCTGGCGTCGCCGTCCTGGCCCTTCTCACCACCTGCTTTCGACCCCGTCCCGCGGCGGCCGTCCCGTCCTGGCCGCCAGCGCCGCACCGGTGACCCGTGCCGCCCCCCCCGGGGGGCGGGCTCAGGGGCTCCACAGACGGCGTCTGCGGTAGCGGGGCTCCCACATCACCCGGTTGCGCTCCCGCAGCGGCCGGGGCAGCGCCGTCAGGAACCGGCTCCGCTCGACCGGCGCGATCCCGTCCACCACCCACGGCACGAACAGCGGCACGCCGGCCCGGCAGCGGGCGCCGGCCTCGACGGCCAGCGCCCGCCACTCCCCCGGCGCCAGCACCGCCTCGGCCAGCGGCAGCGCGGTCGCCTCCTCGTGCCGCAGATGCGCCTCCAGCGCCTCCCGCAACGTCCGCACCGCGCCCGGCGCGGCGCCGCGGTCCCCCAGCGCCGCGTCGACATCGGCGACCAGCGGGCCGATCCCGGTGTGCTCGGCGCGGATCTCCTCCAGCACCGCCCGCTCGGCGCGGCGCCCCGCGACCGCCTCCCGCACCCGCGGCCACAGCAGCCGGTCCTCCAGGTCATGGTGCATGTCCAGCTGATCTTTGAAGTTGTCCCAGCCCGCGCGGACGTGCGCGGCCCCGCCCTTGCCCGCCGCCACGGCCGCCGCCAGCCGGTCCAGGTCCCGGCGGAATGCGTGGTGCGCGGCGTACAGCAGGGTGTGGCAGACCGCCTCGCGTGGCTGGACCACGAAAGTTCCCATACTGATATGAGCGCCCGGGCCTCACGAATGTGACGTCTGCCGGGCCGGGCGAGATGCACCTCACACCCCGGCCCCGCCGGCACCGGGTTCAGGTGCGGGCGATGGCGGCGTCGATGCCGTCCAGGACGAGTTCAAGACCGTCCTCGAACGCCTCCCGCGCCGCCTGCTCCAGGTACGGGACATCGTCGTGGCCGGCGGGCTGCGCACTGCCGTACAGCCTGGACACCAGGGGGAAGCACTCGCCGAACCCGGGTGCCACCTCCTCCAGGGCGTCGGTGCGGCCGTACCACCACTGCTCCTCCGACAGGCCCGTCGCCTGTGCCGCCTGCCGCGACTCGGCGAGGGTCTGCGCCGTGCCCCGCACCACGCTCGCCAGCGCCGACACCGCCCGCCGGACACGCCGCGCGTCCAGCCCGGTCGCGGTCAGGACGCCCAGCAGCGCCTCCAGCGCCCGGTACTCGTTGGGGCCCAGCACCGGGCGGGCCTGGGAGACCTGCAGCATCCACGGATGCCGCAGGTAGAACTCCCAGGAGTCCTGCGCCCAGCGCATCAGTGCCGGCCGCCAGCCCCCCGCAAGGTCGTAGCTGGCGGGCAGCTCGGCCAGCGCCCGGTCGTACATCAGGTCGACCAGTTCGCTCTTGCCCGGGACGTAGGTGTAGAGGGCCATCGCCGTGCGGCCGAGGCGCTCACCGACCGCGCGCATCGACAGCGCCGCCATTCCCGCCTCGTCGGCGACGGCGATCGCGATGTCCACGATCAGTTCCACGCTCAGGCCCGGTTTCGGCCCCGGCCCGTGGCGGGACGGCCCCGGCGCGCGCCACAGCAGTTCCATCGAGCGGCGCGGATCACCCTGCCCGGCGAAGACGACCAAGCCACATCTCCTTATGGCATAAACTGATCCTTCTCTTTACAGTCTAAGCCATTAAGGAGCCCCATGTCCGTCCAGCCGACGGCTCCGCCGCCGGGCGGGCGCGCCGCCGCCGACGCCCACGACGTCATCGAGGTCCGCGGCGCCCGGGAGAACAACCTCGCCGGCGTCGACCTGGACGTCCCCAAACGCCGCCTCACCGTGTTCACCGGCGTGTCGGGGTCGGGCAAGTCGTCGCTGGTGTTCGGCACCATCGCCGCCGAGTCGCGGCGGCTGATCAACGAGACCTACACCGCGTTCGTGCAGGGGTTCATGCCGCCCGTCGGCCGCCCGGACGTCGACGCGCTGCGCAACCTCAGCGCCGCGATCGTCGTCGACCAGGAACGGATGGGCGGCAACGCCCGCTCCACCGTCGGGACCGCCACCGACGCCCACACCATGCTGCGGATCATCTTCAGCCGGATCGGCCGGCCGCACGCCGGCACCTCCTCGGCGTTCAGCTTCAACAACGCCGAGGGCATGTGCCCCGCCTGCGAGGGCCTCGGCCGCGCCTCGCGGGTCGACATCGACCAGCTCGTCGACCGCGACCTGTCGCTGAACGAGGGCGCCATCACCGTCCCGGGCTTTGCCGTCGGCTCCTGGTACTGGAAGGTGATCGCCGAGTCCGGCCTGGTCGACCCCGACGCCAAGGTGCGCGACTACACCCCCGCCCAGTGGGACGACTTCCTCAACAAACCCGCCACCAAGATCAAAAGCAGCGGGATCAACACCACCTACGAGGGGCTGCTGGTCAAGGTGCGGCGCCTGTACCTCGGCAAGGACAAGGAGACCCTGCAGCCGCACATCCGCACGTTCGTCGACCGCGCCGTCACCTTCAGCGCCTGCGCCGCATGCGGCGGCGCCCGGCTCAACCCCGCCGCCCTGGCCAGCCGGATCGCCGGCCGCAACATCGCCGACTGCGCCGCCATGCAGATCAGCGACCTGGCCGGGTTCGTCCGCGAGATCACCGACCCGTCCGTCGCGCCCGTGCTGGCCACCCTGCAGGGCACCCTGGACTCCCTGGTCGAGATCGGTCTCGGCTATCTCAGCCTGGACCGCGAGTCCACCACCCTGTCGGGAGGCGAGGCGCAGCGCGTCAAGATGGTCCGCCACCTGGGCTCCAGCCTCACCGACGTCACCTACGTCTTCGACGAGCCCACCGCCGGGCTGCACCCCCACGACATCGCGCGCATGAACGACCTGCTGCTGCGGCTGCGCGACAAGGGCAACACCGTCCTGGTCGTCGAGCACAAGCCCGAGACGATCATGATCGCCGACCACATCGTCGACCTCGGCCCCGGCGCCGGCGCCTCCGGCGGGCGGGTGTGCTACACCGGCGACCTGGCCGGGCTCCGCGCGTCCGGCACCCTCACCGGACGCCACCTCGACCACCGCGCCCGGCTGCGCGACACGGTCCGCGAGCCGTCCGGGCACCTGTCGATCAAGGGCGCGGACCTGCACAACCTCAAGAACGTCGACGCCGAGATCCCCCTCGGCGTCCTCACCGCCGTCACCGGCGTCGCCGGGTCCGGCAAGAGCTCCCTCATCCACGGGGCGCTGCCCGGACGCGACGGCGTCGTCGTGGTCGACCAGTCCCCCATCCGCGGATCCCGCCGCAGCAACCCCGCCACCTACACCGGGCTGCTGGATGCGATCCGCACCGCGTTCGCCAAGGCCAACGGCGTCAAGGCCGCCCTGTTCAGCGCCAACTCCGAAGGCGCCTGCCCCACCTGCAAGGGCATCGGGCTGGTCTACACCGACCTGGCGATGATGGCCGGCGTCGCCTCGGTCTGCGAGGAGTGCGAGGGCCGCCGCTACACCGCCGAGGTCCTCACCCACACGCTGCGCGGCAAGGACATCAGCCAGGTCCTGGCCATGTCGGTCGCCGAGGCCCGCGAGTTCTTCACCGCCGGCCCGCCGGCGCCGCAGGCCCGCGCCGTCCTGGACCGCCTCGCCGACGTCGGCCTGGGCTACCTGACCCTCGGCCAGCCGCTCACCACCCTGTCCGGCGGTGAGCGGCAGCGCCTCAAGCTCGCCATCCACATGGCCGAGAAGGCCGCCGTCTACATCCTCGACGAGCCCACCACCGGCCTGCACCTCGCCGACGTCGACCAGCTCCTGGCCCTGCTGGACCGGCTCGTCGACGCCGGCAACACCGTCATCGTCATCGAGCACCACCAGGCCGTCATGGCGCACGCCGACTGGATCATCGACCTCGGCCCCGGCGCCGGCAGCGACGGCGGCGAGATCGTCTTCACCGGCACCCCCGCCGATCTGGTCGCCGGGGCCGACACCCTCACCGCCCGCCACCTGCGCCAGTACGTCGGCGCCTGACCCGCGCCGGCCCGCCGGGGCCCGCCTCCCCGGCGGGCCGGCGCGGTGCGGCCCCGGCCAGGACCTCCAGGTAGTGGGCGTTGGACATCACGCCCACGAGGTTGCCGAACGGGTCGATCACCGACGCGGTCACGAACCCCTCACCGCGCTCGGTGATCTTCTCGTGCTCGCGGGCGCCCATCGCCAGCAGCCTGGCCACCGCCGCCTCCAGATCGTCCACGTGCCAGTACATGATCGCGCCGCCGGGCTCCCCGGTGCCCGGGCCACCGGGACGGAACCGGGCGTCGACCAGGCCCAGCTCGTGCGCGTAGTCCCCCACCCGGAACTCGTAGTAGGCGGCGCGGCCGTCCGGGCCCGGGGCGCTGAAGTACGGGCGGACGCCCAGCAGCTCGGCGTACCAGTCCCCGGCGGCCTCCAGGTCGTCCGCCCACAGGCTGATGGTCGCGAATCCTCGCAGCATGGCGTGCCTCCCCTTGCCGTTGCGGGACGGGCCCTCCGTCCCGGTTCCGGCGACGCTAGACCGCCAATAGGTCAGCGAACGTCCTAGCAGGACGGCAGGATGGCGAACATGCGTGATCCGTCCGGGCGGCTGCTGCGGCTGCTGTCCCTGCTGCAGACGCCCCGCGAATGGTCCGGCACCGAACTGGCCGCGCGGCTCGGCGTCACCGCCCGCACCATCCGCCGCGACATCGACCGGCTCCGCGGCCTCGGCTACCCCGTCCACGCCACCCACGGCAACACCGGCGGCTACCGCCTCACCGCCGGCACCGCGATGCCGCCGCTGCTGCTGGACGACGAGGAGGCCACCGCCATCGCCATCGGCCTGCGCACCGCCGCCGCCGGTGCCGTCACCGGCATCGAGGACACCTCCCTGCGCGCCCTCGCCAAACTCGAACAGGTCCTGCCCCACCGGCTCCGGCAGCGCGTCGCCGCGCTCACCGAGGCCGCAGCGCCGCTCCCGCCGCACGACGGTGCGCCGCCCCCCGCCGAGTCCGCCGTCCTGGCCCTGCTCGCCGCCGCCTGCGTCACCCGCGAGATGGTCCGTTTCACCTACACCGCCGCCGGCGGGCAGCGGGCCCGGCGGCTGGCACAGCCGCACCGGCTCCTCACCGCCGCCCGCCGCTGGTACCTGCTCGCCCACGACGAGGACCGCGCCGGCTGGCGCACCTTCCGCGCCGACCGCATCACCGACCCCCACCGCACCGGGATGCGCGGCCCCGAACGGGAACTGCCCGGCGGCGCCGACCCCGTCTCCTGGACCATGGACGCCCTCGCCGGCGGATCCGGGACGATCCGCGCGCGGCTCCTGCTGCACGTCCCCATCACCGAGGCCGCCGAGCACGTCACCGCCTGGCAGGGCGTCCTGGAACCCGCCGGCGACCACGCCTGCCTGCTGCACACCCGGTCGGACTCACTGCGGTTCCTCGCCCACCGCGTCGCCCTGCTGCCCGTCGACTACACCCTGCTCGACCCACCCGAACTCGCCCCGCACCTGGCCGCCATCGCCCGCCGCGCCACCCGCGCCACCCGCGACCTGCCCACCTAGCCGAGAGAGGTGTCGCCCAGCGACTCCAGCAGCGTGCGCAGCGCGGCGGCGATGCGGTCACGGCCGGCCGGGTCCAGCCCCGCCAGCAGCCGGTCCTCGTTGGCGGTGTGCAGGCCGAGCAGCTCGTCCACGACCTCCAGGCCCCGCGGGGTCAGCCGAACCCGCACCGACCGCCGGTCACCGGCGTCACGGACCCGCTCGACCAGCCCCTTGGCCTCCAGCCGGTCGATCCGGTTGGTGATCGCGCCCGAGGTCACCATCGCCGCCTTCAGCAGCGCCCCCGCCGTCAGCTCATAGGGGGCCCCGTGCCGGCGCAGCGTCGCCAACACGTCGAACTCCCAGCGCTCCAGGCCGTGCGCGGCGAAGAAGGCCTTCAGCTCCCGGCCCAGCAGCTGCTGCGCCCGCGAGATCCGCCCGATGACGCCCATCGCCGACACGTCCAGGTCGGGACGCTCACGCGCCCACTGCGCCAAAATCGCGTCCACCGCGTCCGCCATCGCACCTCCCCGAAGCATCTCAACGTTGAGATTATCGATCAGCCGAAGACCCCGGCACGGGCGACTTCCAGAAGATCGCGCTCGACACGGTCGCCTCCCCCATCCGCGGGCTGCTCACTTCTTGATCTGCTCGGTGATCTTCTCGTCGATGCAGTCGGCGTGCCGTATCCCAAAGACGGTGTACTCGCGGAGTTCGCCGTCTTCCTCATACGTCCTGATGCCGTCGCCGAAGCGGCGCCGCACCGCCTCCAGCGCCGGTCCGACCTCGCGGGAGGCTGCCAGGGCCGAGGGCGGCATGCCCAGCAGCACATCGAGCAGAAGGCTGAAACCGTCGTCCTCGTCGTGGACGGCAAGGTCGGCCCGCCGCCGGATCTCGGCGGCGATCGTGTCGGCCGTCTCCGGGAGGCCGATCGCTTGCAGGGTCACCTCCGCCTGGTGCCGGGTGTCCCGGTAGATCTCCTCGTCCTCCAGGACGGCCAGCAGGGTCGGCGTCGCGGGCGCCGCGGCCGCGCCGGCCCTCCCGAGGGCGTACATCAGCCGGTACTTGGTCGACTCGTCACGGAACCAGTGGTCGGCGCCGTGCCGGGAAGGGAAGGGGAACGCGCGGAGCGCCGCGTGCACCGCCGGGACCGCGGCGGCGCCGCGTTCGCCCAAGGCGGCCGAGGCCAGCGCCCCGAGGAAGTTGCCGATTCCTGGCAGGCTCGCGATGAGCTCCTCGGTCGGGGATTCGTCCTCGCCGGTGAAGTACGCCAGCAACCGCCCGGCGGAACCGTGGCCGCCGTGACGATCGAACATCCGGTAGAGGGCGGTGGTGGCCTTGTCCTGGTCGATCTCCGCCAGCGCGATCACTGCGGACTCCCGGGCCGCCGGTCCCGCACCGTTCACGATCAGGTCCGCCAGCGCGTCCACCGCCGTCTCATGCCGGGTTTCGTCGAGGTCGCCTGAGGCCAGCTCACGGACTGCGGCCACGCTCGCCGGGCCGTCGTCGCAGTGATGGCGGACGTCGTCGGGCAGGTTCTCCACGTCACCATCGTCCACCACCCACGAGGGGCGGCCGACACGTTGCGGCACGAGCCCGGCGTGGCCGGACCAGTGGAGAACATGGACCTGGCCGCCGCGCCCGCCGAGCACCACGGGCGGCCAGGCCACGCGCGTTCGCCGGGAGCGGCAGCCTGGAACTGTACGAGGCGGAGGTATCCGGCGCCGGACCGGCCGGTACGGTCATCGCCTTCGAGACGGGACCTTCCACCGCGGTACCCGGCTGACTGCGCCTCGCGGTGCCCGCTACAGCATGCACCTGGGGTTTCGGCCCTCCCACCTCCGGTGGGGACAGCGAACCGGATGGGCTGCGCAGGGCTTCGAACGAGCATGGGCCGGCTTCGTCCACCGCGCCACACCACGACAGCTCCGCTCTCTTTGACCCGCTGGGCCGTTAGCCGCACAAGCCCCGGCTCCTCCCGGCCTTCATCGACAAGGTCGGCACCCCCGCAGCCTCATGGGCTTGGGCTCCTGGCTGGAGGGAAACGGGCAAGGCTCGGCTGCCGGCACGGCTGGACCCGCGCGCCTCAGTTGTGGGGGCGCAGGCCGTCCAGCAGGACGGTGAGGTAGGCGTCGGTGAGGCCGGGTGAGGGGGGCTCGGCGCGGGCGACGGCCAGGGCGGTCGCGCCGATGAGCGTGGTGGTGACGGCGGGGTCGAGGTCGGTGCGGACCTCGCCGTCGCGCCGGGCGCCGTCGATCATCTCCTCGACGGCGGCGACCAGGTCGGCGCGCAGCGCGGTGGTGGCGGGCAGGTCGAGGCCGCCGAGCTGGTCGTTGACGGCGTGGTGCGCTGTCTGGAAGGCGATCAGCTCGCGCAGGAAGGTGCACAGGGCCTGGTGGGGGGTGGTCTCGGCGAGCAGGGTGCGGGCGCGCTCGACGACGGGTTGCAGTAGCCGGGCGACGGCGGCGTCCAGCAGGGCGTCCTTGCCGCCGAAGGCGCGCACGACGGTCGCGGCGCCCAGTCCGGCGCGTTTGGCGATGGCCTCGACGGTGAGGGAGGTGCCCGGTTCGGCCAGCAGCGCCATGGCGGCGTCCAGGGTGAGGTCCCGGTTGCGGACGGCGTCGGCGCGCCGCCTGGGCGTGGGCGCGGGTTCCGGTGAAGGCGTTGACAAGTGAAATGCTCCTTCCACATAATCATCTGGAACGTACGTTTCACTTAATCCTAGCGTGAGGAGCCCCCCATGAACGAGCGGATCCTGATCTCCGGAGCGAGCATCGCCGGCCTGACGCTGGCCCACTGGCTGGCCCGGCACGGCTTCCGGCCCACCATCGTCGAGCGCGCTCCCGAGCTGCGCGCCGGCGGCAACGGCGTGGACGTGCGCGACGACGCGGTCACCGTGGTCGAGCGGATGGGCCTGATGGCCCGGGTGCGGGAGTTGGCCACCGACGTGCGCGGCATGAAGTTCGTCGACGCCGCCGACCGCGCCGTCGCCCGGATCGACACCCGCGATCCCGGCTCGGTGGAGATCATGCGCGGTGACCTGGTCGCGCTGCTGCGCGAGGCGACCGAGGACGCCGAGATCCTGTTCGGCGACTCGATCCGCGCCCTGGAGCAGGACGACGACGAGGTGACAGTCACCTTCGAGCACGCGCCCGCCCGCCGCTTCGACCTGGTGATCGGCGCCGACGGGATGCACTCCAACGTCCGGCGGCTGGCGTTTGGGCCCGAGGAGCGGTTCGTGGCGTTCAAGGACCACTACTTCGCCTTCGCCGACGCCGACGCCGCGCTGGGCGAGGACCGCTGGGTGACGATGTTCAACACCCCCGGCAAGATGACCGGGATCTACCGGTCGGGCAACCACGCCCAGGCCAAGGCGTACTTCATGTTCCGCTCGCAGCGGCTGGAAGTCGACCACCGCGACGTCGCCGCGCACAAGCGCCTGGTCGCTGAGCAGTTCGCCGACCACCCGTGGGCGCCGACCCGGGGCCTGCTGGATGCGGCCCTGGCCGACCCCGACTTCTACTTCGACTCCCTGGGCCAGGTGCAGATGGACTCCTGGTCGAACGGCCGGATCGCGCTGGTCGGGGACGCGGCCTGGTGCGCCTCCCCCGCCTCGGGCGCGGGCGCCGAGCTGGCCCTGACCGGCGCCTACCGGCTGGCCGGGGAACTGGCCGCCGCGGGCGGCGACCACCGGACCGCGTTCGCCCGCTACGACGCCGTCCACCGGCCGCTGGTCGACCGCAAGCAGCAGATCGGCCCGAACGTCCGCCTCATGATCCCCAAGACCGACGGCGGCCGGTGCGTCCGCGACGCCCTCGCCCGCCTGCCGCTGATGAAGGCTCTCGGCGCGGCCGAGCGCCGCCTGCAGGCCCGCAGCACCCGGCCCCTGACCGACTACCGCCGCGCCGCCTGAACCCCCCACCAGCTCATCCCCCAGGGAAATTCAGTGTCAGAGATGGCCCCGTCCACCAACAGTTTCCGGACTCCCCAGGAGGCAGACATGACCGCCCCCGCTTTTCCCCGCTCCCCGCGCCGCTGGCTGGCGTTGGCCGCGCTGACCCTGAGCGTGCTGATCGTCGGGCTCGACGGCACCGTCATCAGCGTCGCCTTGCCCACGCTGGCCGCCCGGCTGCCCGCCGACAGTGCCCAGTTGCAGTGGATCGGCGGCGGCTACCTGCTCGCCCTCTCGATCGCCATGCTGCCGTTCGGCCTGCTCGGCGACCGCTTCGGCCACAAGCGGCTGCTGCTCGGCGGCATGGCCCTGTTCGGTCTCGCCTCGCTCGGCGGCGCCGCCGCCGGCTCCGCCGCGGGCGTCATCGCGGCCCGCACCGTGCTCGGCCTGGGCGCGGCGGCGATCATGCCGCTGTCCATGGCGATCCTGCCCCGCGTCTTCGACAAGGACGAACTTCCGCGCGCCATCGGTGTCTGGACCGCCGCGACCGCACTCGGCCTGCCGGTCGGTCCGCTCGTCGGCGGCTGGCTGCTGCAGCACTTCTGGTGGGGCTCGGTCTTCCTGTTCAACGTGCCGGTCGTCGCCCTCGCTTTCGCCGCCGCCGCCTGGCTGCTCCCCTCCGACGCAGGCCACGAGCGCCGCCCCGGAGTCGACGGCCCGTTCGATGCCACGGGCACCGTGCTCAGCGCCCTCGGCATCACGGCCCTGGTCTACGGCACCATCCTGATCCCGGAGCAGGGCTGGTCCGCCCCACAGGTCCTGGTCTCGCTCCCGCTCGGCCTGGCGTTGCTGGCAGCCTTCCTCTGGCACGAGCGCCGCCACCCGCGCCCGCTGGTCGACCTGCGGCTCCTCGCCGACCCCGGGTTCCGCTGGGGCGCGCTGCTCGCCGTCTTCGTCAACTTCGCGGTCATGGGCGTCCTCTTCGTCCTCCCGCAGTACCTCTCCGGCGTGCTCGGCGCCGACGCCCTCGGCACCGGTCTGCGGATGCTGCCGCTGATCGGCGGGCTGATGGCCGCCGCCGCGGCCGGCGAGCCGGTGGTCGCCCGCCTCGGCGCACGCACCGTCATCGCCCTCGGCCTGACCCTGCTCGCCGGCGGCGCGCTGCTCGGCGCGACCACCGGGCCTGCGGACGGCTACGGCTTCGCCGCTCTCTGGCTGGTGCTGACCGGCCTCGGCTTCGGCCTCGCGGTCGTCCCCGCCACCAGCCTGGCGATCGGTACCCTCCCGGCCGACCGGGCCGGGGCGGGCACCAGCCTGCTGGAGACGGTGCAGCAGGTGGGCGGCGTCCTCGGGGTCGCCGCGCTGGGCAGCCTGCTCGGATTCGGCTACCTGCGGCGGCTGGTGACCGACCGTCTGCCCGCCGACGCCGCGGCCGCCGCCCGCGGCTCGGTTTCCGGCGCGGACGCGGTGGCGCAGCAACTGCACGACGCCGCGCTGGCCGCCTCGGCCCACGCGGCCTTCGTCCACGGCATGGACCTGGTGCTGGTGGTCTGCGGCGTGCTCTCCCTCGCTGCCGCGGTGCTCGCCGTTGTCGTCCTGCCCGCCCGCACCACCGCTTCCCGGGAAGTGGCCGGGGCGGTGCCCGAGCGCGCAGAATCGCCGGCATGACGGCGCTGCTACTTCCACCTCAACGGCGAGCTTTCGAGAACGATCCAGAGCCGTTCGAGGACGCGCTGACCAACCGCGTGGCCACCGTCGTCGCTCTGCTCGCCGATCTCGTCAACACCGGCCGCGGCATCCGGCATCCCGAAGCCGGACAAGCCTGACCGGCCGATGCGCATCGGCCCGCGGGAGGGCCGGGAGGCCGTGGGCGGTGCGGCCGGACAGCAACCAGAGAACATCGCGCTTGGCAGTCAGGACGGCTGGACTTCGTCGAAGAGGGCGAGGGCTTCGGCGGGGTCCGGGCTCACGAGGCGTTCCAGACCGGCCGTCGTGATTCTCGCCCACCTGCCGGCCCGTGCCCACATCTGTTCCTCGAAGGCGCGGACGGCCTCGTCCAGATCTCCAGGGCCGGGAGCGGCGGCGATGGACTCGGCGAGTTCGGCGCCTTCCAGCATCGCGAGGTTCGCGCCCACCCCCAATGGGGGCATCAGGTGGGCGGCGTCGCCCAGCAGCGTCACCCCGGGGACGTGGGCCCAGGTGTGGGACACGGGCAGGACGTAAAGGGGACGGTGGACGAAAGCGGTGCCGTGGCGGAGGAGGTCGAGGACGGGAGCGGCCCAGCCGTCGAACAGAGCCAGCAGGCTTGATCGCACGGCCTCGACCTCGGCCAGGTCCAGGTCCGTGTGCCAGTCCAGCGGCACGCGGAACTGGGCGTACACCTTGACGTGGCCGCCGCTGTTGCGCTGGGCGACGAGGCCGCGGTTCACGCCGTACACAGCCACGGAACCGTCGCCGATCAGCCGGGCGAGGTCGGGGTGGCGGGTGTCGATGTCGTCCAGGGAGGTCTCGACCGAGGTGACGCCGGTGTAGTGCGGCGTCGCGGACGAGATCGCCGGGCGGACTCGGGACCAGGCGCCGTCCGCGCCGATCACGAGGTCGAAGGTTTCCTGTCGCCCGTCCGCGAAATGGACCAGCACGCCATCCCGGGTCTGCGGCACTACCTGCGTCACGCTCCGCCCCCACTGAACGTCCAGAGGGCCGAGCAGCAGGTCACGGAGTTGCCCGCGGTCGATCTCGGGATTGGCCCGGTCACCCGGACGGGGTTGCCAGTCGCGGAGGACGGTCCCGTCCGTGTCCAGGATGCGCATGGCCTGCCCCTCGGGACGGGACAGCGCCTGGAACTCCGCCAGCAGCCCCGCCTTCGCCAGCGCGAGCTGGCCAAGCCCTTCGTGCAGGTCCAGCGTGCCGCCCGGGGGACGGGCGTCGGGGCCGGGATCGCGCTCGAGAACGGTGACGCGATGATCATGGCGGTGCAGGACGCGGGCGAAGGTAAGGCCGGCGGGGCCGCCCCCGATCACGGCGATACGGTGTCTCATGTCGATACACTGTATTTTTCTCTTACAACGTATCGCAACAGTACGTTGTAACCATGACTGTGTGGGACCGGCCGGAGCCGCCGACTCGCCCCGCGCCGCTCGACCGGGAGCGGATCGTTGCCGCCGCCATCGCGCTGGCCGACGAGGGCGGGCTGGAGGCGGTGTCGTTGCGCAAGGTCGCCGCCCGGCTGGACGTCGGCCCGATGCGGCTGTACGGATACATCTCCACCAAGGAGGAGCTGTTCGACCTCATGGTGGACGAGGTCCACGCCGAGATCCTCCCCGAGGAGCAGCCCGGTGACTGGCGGGAGGCGCTGCGCATCCGCGCCCACCGCACCAGACAGGCCACCCTCCGTCACCAATGGCTGGCCGACCTGCTCGGCGGCCGTCCGACCCTGGGCCCGAACGCCCTCGCCGTGACCGAGACCACGCTGGCCGCCCTCGACGGCCTCACCGACCTCGACACCGTCCTGCGCGCCGTGGAGACTGTCAGCGCCTACTTCACTGGCGCGATCAGGCGCGAGATCGCGAACCTGCGGGCCGAGCGCGCCACGGGCCTGTCCAAGCGCGACTGGCAGCGCGCCTCCGGCCCGCATCTGCGGAGGATACTGGCCACGGGCCGCTTCCCGGCACTGGCCAAGGCCGTGTACGACGGCACGGACGTGGACGCCGAGGCGTCCTTCGCGACCGGCCTGGAGTGGGTCCTCGACGCCGTGGCCGCCAAACTCGCCCGGCCGCCGGCGTGACGCTCAGGATTTCCAGGTGACATCCGTGGCACCGATGGAAGGGTCACGGAGGCACTTATAGGCATTCCTCGACGGTGGACTGCCAGATCTGCGGGTGGTACCTCGGCGATGACCGGCCTCCGCCATCACAAAGCGCAGCCCCCAATCTGCCCCGGCGCTGATACACACAGAGTGCTAGTTCCCAAGCCCGAACACCGCGGAGACTCGCTGTGCAAGATCTTCCTCGGTGACCTGGAAATCCACCCTGAGCCGGCAGAGGCCCAGATGCCGGGTCTGCTCGGTGAGCCGGTCGGTGAACAGTGCATCGCGCTGGAGCAGGTTCTGCAGTGCATGCTGCGGGTCGCCGGTCTTGGCGATGAATCCCCACGCCGGGCCACCACGACTGTCGAACACCGCCTGGCGGAACTGGGGAGTCGGCAGCAGCCACACAGCGTGACGCACCTCGGTGAGAAGGGGTTGGACGAGGTCGGGCAGCAGCCGGAACCCCTCGACGACCACCGGCCGGTCGGCGGTGAGGGCGAGAAGGTCTTCAAGGATCAGGTTGAATCCTTCTCCGTGAAACCAGTGGAAGGTATCGAGCATCTCGCGCGGACTTCTGGTCACCCACCGCTCGTCCATGTCCATGGCGGCGAACTCGCCCAGGTAAGGAGCCTGTTCCATGGGCATGCGGCGGGTGTGGTCGGGCATGACCGCGTCGCTGTCGTACAAGCGCATCCCATACCGGTCGGCTATGCGCCGGGCGATGGTGGATTTTCCGGCCCCACTGCCGCCGCCGATCCAGTAGACGTGGCGCAACCGCTCCCGCCAAACACGGGGGAAAGCCCCTTCGGGCAGTGCAGAGTACATTCGTTGGCTCCTGTCGAGTGCCTACCGGCTTGAGTTCTGACGTGAAGGTCCATTCGGGTCTGTGCTGTGGCCGACCTGCCTCAATCTTGTCGGCCCAGGCTTGAGATCTCAGTGGCTATGCCAGTCGGTGAGGACGAGGGCAGCGGCGGTGGCCGCGAGCAGAGCGGCCCCATCGACCAGGGTGCCCGCTGGATGGTCCGACCGTGAGCCGTCGGGCGCGAGGTCGTCGGGGTCGAGCGGCTGCCATGTGCAGGCGGTCTTGGGGGCCGCTCAGATCCGGGTCACCAGGGGGAAGTAACTGAGCGTTACGGTTATGACTGTGAGGGACCCGCGCATCGCAGTGGAACGAAATCCGGTGCTCAGGAGCGAGTTGGCTACCTCCGGCGGGTCTTAGGCGCCGGAGGCGACCTCGTCGCTGTTTACCGGAAGGCCTCGACGTTGCGGCGGGCCCACTCGGTGAAGGGGCGGGGCGCGCGGCCCAGCACGCGCTCGACGTCCGGGCTGAGCCGCAGTTCGGCGGCGTTGGGCTCGCCGAGGACGGCCAGCGTGGTCTCCACGACCGGCTCCGGCATGAACGCGGCCATCCGCGCGTGCGCCTCGGCCCGGGTCAGCTCCACGAACCGCACCGGCTCACCGAGGGCCGCGCCGATCGCCTCGGCCTGCTGCCGGGGCGTGACGGCCGCCGGCCCGTTCAACTCGTAGGCACGCCCCGTGTGTTCGTCCTTGCGCAGGGCCACGGCCGCGACCTCCGCGATGTCCGCCGGATCGATCACCGGGATCCCGACGTCACCGAACGGCGCGGCGACGGTCCGCTCGGCGCGTACCGATTCCGCCCAGGCGTAGGCGTTGGACGCAAAGCCGCCGGGCCGCAGGATCGTCCAGGCCAGGCCCGACTCGCGCACCGCTTCCTCGATAGCCCGCATGACGCCTCCGTGCGAGGGCGACTCCGGCCTGGTCACCACGCCTTGCGAGGAGAGCAGCACCACCCGCCGGACCCCGGCGACCCTGGCCACGTCCACAATGGCTCTCGGGTCGAGCCCATGGCCGCCCGCGCCGCCGTCGTGCAGGAACAACGCCTCGGCCCCGGCGAAGGCGGGCCGCAGGGTCTCCGGCGCGGCCAGGTCGGCCCGCACGTGTCTGGTCCCGCTCGGCAGGTCCACCGGGGCCATCCCCCTCGACACCGCCGTCACCCGCTCCCCCGCCTCCGTCATGGCCCGCACCAGCGACCGACCGACATTTCCGGTCGCACCCGTCACCACGATCATGATCAACCCCCGCGTCTTTCCCTGTGGTTTCTCGCGATGACGGCGACGCTAACAGCCTCCGTATAGTAGGTACCTAGAGGAAAGTAACTACCTCAGAGGGGTGTAACACATGGCGACCGAGACGAACCGGCCGGCGGCCGATGCCATGACCGCCCCCGAGCTGGCCTGCCCGATCTCCCCGGTCGTTGACATCGTGTTCAGCCGGTGGACCACGCCCATCCTTTGGTCGCTCCACACCTTCGGCCGCCAGCGGTTCGTCGAGCTGGAGCGGCGCGTCAAGAGCATCACTCCCAAGGTGCTCACCCAGCGCCTGCGTCAACTGGAGCGCGACGGCCTGGTCGTCCGCACCTACCATCCTGAGGTGCCGCCGCGCGTCGAATACGAGATCAGCGAGCTCGGCCGCAGCCTCGCCCCCCTCTTCGCCCACCTCGCCGAGTGGGCCGCCACCAACCTTGAGCACGTCGAACGGGCCCGGCGGCACTACGACGACGCGGGGGCGATCCGCGGCTCTAGATGATTGCGAGCGTTGGTGACCTTGGACGGACGTCACAGATCTTCACCTGACCAAGGTCATTTGAAGAGCACGGGGCGTTTGTCCTAAGGGCGTGGCCCTCCCCGCCGCAGCGAAAGAGGACCACGCACGGTTCGCGAGATCAGCAGCAGTTCGACCCCGCGGCAGCCTTGGACGGCTCGACGTCGGCCGTCTGCTGGCCAGTGGCGCAGCATGCAGAGTCGTCGGCCTTGGCAAGGGTGTCGGCGTCGGCCTTGACCGTGTAGACCTCCCAGGGTTCGCCGCCGGGGCCGTGGACCCACACTTTGTCCTGCAGGGCGTAGCAGCAGGAGGTGTCGTTCTCCTCCAGCGTTGCCAGCCCGGCGTCGGCCAGGCGCTTGGTGGCGTCGTGGACGAGGCCGGAGTCCTCGACCTCGACGCCGAGGTGGTCCAGGCGGGTTGGCTCGTCGCCGTCGCCTTCGATGAGGACGAGCTTGAGCGGCGGCTCGGCGATGGCGAAGTTGGCGTAGCCGGGACGGCGCTTGGCCGGCTCGGCGCCGAACAGCTTGGAGTAGAAGGCGATCGAGCCTTCCAGATCGGATACGCGCAGAGCGAGCTGAACGCGGGACATCGGTTCCTCCTCGTGTGGTGGACGGCGTGATGCGGGCGATGTCGACCATGGAGGCCGGCGTGAGCCCGTACCGGTGCTGATTAGATGCTTGTCTAAGCAGCCGGTAGCCCGAGTTTGCAACGTGCCTAGATAGATGTCAAATTAGAGACATGTCTAAGCAGCAGTTGCCGATCGTGAATTCGGGTGTGGTCGCCGGTGACGGCGACGGGACGTGCTGCGCGCCCCTGGTCTGCGAGCCGTTGAGCCAGGCCGAGGCGGCCGAGTTGGCGCCGCTGTTCAAGGCGATCGCCGACCCGGTCCGCCTGCGGCTGCTGTCGTTGATCGCCTGCCATGAGGGCGGTGAAGCGTGCGTGTGCGACCTGACCGCCGCCTTCGATCTCACGGCGCCGACCATCAGCCATCACCTGAAGGTGCTCAAGCAGGCCGGGCTGATCGACTCCGAACGGCGCGGGACCTGGGTCTATTACTGGCTCAACCCCGGCGTCCTGGAGCGGCTGTCGGCGATTCTGGGGCCGCGTGCGGCCGCCGCGGCTGCTTCCGCGGCTGCTTCATGACCGGCCTCGAACCCGATCTGCAGACCGCGCCCGCCGGCGCCCGGGGCGCGGTGGCGAGCGCCGGCTGCCGGTGTGGATCGGTGCGGCCATGGCGGCGGGGCTGCCGACCGGACGCGCGATCCCCGGCCTGGACGACGCCCTCGACTCGGTGAAGGTGGCCGGGCTGCTGGTGATGATGTACCCCGGTGCCGGCCAAGGTCCGCTGCAACCGGCTCGTCCCGTGACCGGTGACCGGTGCCTGCTGGTCCCCTCCCTGGATCTTCCTGTCCGACCTGCCGCAGTACCGCACCGGGTTGATCAACGACACGGCGGTGCATCGGGTACCCGTGCCGGCCTGGAGCCGGCGGGCGGCCAGCAGGCTCGCGTGCCGCTGGGCCGCCCGCGCCGGGATCTCCCGCTGGATCCGCGCAGCAGGAACACCTCACGGTCGCCGGTGTAGGGCGCCACCAGCGTGAACTGGGGACGCGGCGGGCGACCTGAACCGGCCCGCTTCCGCCTGAAAGATCTCCCCACAGCGTGGGGTGCGTCGCCCTGATTTCGTCCAGCAGCATTTCGCGCATGTCGTGCTCGGCCGCCTGCAACAGCGCCTCGGCCTCCCAGTTCAGCGGCGCTTGGTGGCGGCGGCGCGCTTGGACTCCAGCGCATGGCCCAACTCACCGGCGTGGAACAAAGAAACGATTATTGTTCTATGTGCCGCCCTCGATTTGTCGCGTTCAACGCTGAACTACGTCGCCGGGCTGGTCCGCCGGCGGCGTAAGGCGATCAGGTCGAGGTGGCGGTTGCTCAACCCTGGTCAGCAGGCGCTTGTGGTCCTGGCCTATCTGCGCAAGGACGAGACGTCCACCGAGATCAGCGCGGGTTTCGGGGTGTCGGCGGCAACGGCCTGGAGGCATGTGGAGGAGACGGTGATGCTGCTGTCGGCCTGCTCACCCAGCCTTGCGCAGGCGCTGCGGAAGGCCAGTAAGGACGGCCTGACCCATCTGACGCTGGACGGCACGCTCGTCCACGCCGACAGGGTCCGGGCGGACCGCCCGTACTACTCCCGCAGGCATCGGGTGCACGGGATGAACGTGCAGGTGATCGCCGGGCCGGACGGGACGACCCTGTGGACCTCGGGGGCGTTGCCCGGCAAGGTCCACGACGGCGCGGATGCAACCCAGCAGTACCGGGGAGGCGGGGCCCAGCGGCCGTGTCGAGCGATGACCGAGACCGGGACTCCGGCAGCGTAGGCGGCGGTGGCGCTGGCGGCGGTGGCGCTGGCGGCGCGCAGGGAGTGGGTGGTGTAGGTCTCGGTGCCGGGCACCTGGGCCGCGGCCGCCAGGCGGCGGATCGCGCGGTTGATGCCGTCGCCGGTGATGCGTTCGCCGATGCGGCCGTGCCGGTCAACCGAGCGCAGCAGCGCCCGGCGGTGACGCCGCGCACGTTCAGCAGCGCGGTCCGGTCTCGCCAGGCGGTCACCGGGTCGATGACCGGCCCCGAGGTTGATGTGTCCGGCTACGGTGCCTCCCATCGCTGCCAGAGCATTTCCAGACCCAGCGCGATGGCGCACAGCACTCCCACTGATCCCGGGGCGGCCACGAACGCCACATGGATCGGGCTGCTTTGGTCCGGGAGGAACAGGTCCGCCCATCCCAGGGCCAGCGCCAGGGCGGTGGCGATCCCGCCGATCCGGGAGGCCCATTCGAAGAGGTGGGCATGCCACGGTTTTGAGGACGCCGAGGCCCTCGAACGCACATCGATGCTGAAGAAGATCAGCAGAACGGCGAGGAAGGAGATCAGGCTGACCATGTCGGACGACGGCATCTGGCGCATACCGCGACCCTAGGGCCTGTTTAGTAAGTGATCTTGGTGATGGCTCGGAGCCAGATGTCGATCACGGCGATCTCAATGGTGGCCTGGTAGCGGACGGCGAGCCTGTCATACCGGGTCGCGACCGCCCGGTGCTGTTTCAGCAGGTTGATGCCGCATTCCACGGAGTGGCGGAGCCGGTAGGCGGCCGGGTCGAACACCGGCGGGCGCCCGCCGGCCGAGCCCTTGGCCCTGCGGTTGGCCTGCTGGTCGGCCTTCACCGGGATGGTGGCCGCAATCCCGCGACGGCGCAGATAGGCGCGGTTGGCCTTGGAGGAGTAGGCCTTGTCGCCCAGAACCCGGTCCGGGCGGGTGCGCGGCCGTCCGCGCCCGGACCGGGCGATGCGGACCCGCTCCAGCACCGGCCGGAACTGCGGGCTGTCCCCACGCTGACCAGCGGTGATCAGCACCGACATCGGCTTGCGGCCCTGCTCGCACGCCAGATGGATCTTGGTGGTGCGGCCGCCGCGTGAACGTCCCAGCCCGTGATCGGGCGGTTCGTCTCCGGGCGGCTCGACCTGCCCGCCGACGTCATGGCGGGCGCCCGCGGCGTGCTGATGGGCCCGGTTGATGGTCGAGTCCACCGACACATTCCACACGACCAGCCCGGAGGCATCGGCGAACGCCATCAGCTTCGCCCACACCAGCGGCCATACCCCGGCGCGCTGGAAGCAGCGGAACAGCCGGTAGACCGACTGCCAGTGCCCGTAGCGCTCGGGCACGTCACGCCACGGCGCACCGGCCCGGGTCCGCCACCGGACGCCGTCCACCAGCTGCCTGCGCGACCATTTGGGCGGCCGGCCACGTCCGCACCCGGCCGGCAAAAGCGGCTCCAGGACCCGCCATTGCCGGTCCGTCAGATCTTTACGGGCTCCGATCGGTACGCTGAACACGAGGTCTCCGGTGGTGATGGTCTTCTTGGTCGTTGATCCATCTACCGGAGACCTCACTCGTCTCCAGGTGCGCCATGCCGCCCGAACCAGGACTTTCTAAACAGGCCCTAGTGTCCTGCGCCTGAAATCCGTTGCAGATATCGGGCGAGGGAGTCGAGGATCTCTTCGGCGGTCTTGGTCCATACGAACGGTTTGGGGTTGGTGTTCCACTGCTGGACCCAGGCGCGGACGTCGGCTTCGAGGGCTTGGACGCTTTTGTGGACGCCGCGTTGGGTGAGCTGGGTGGTGAGGTGGGCGAACCAGCGTTCGACCTGGTTGAGCCAGGACGACCCGGTCGGGGTGAAATGCACGTGGAAGCGGGGGTGGCGGGCCAGCCATTGGTGGACCAGCGGTGTCTTGTGGGTGGCCAGGTTGTCGCAGACCAGGTGCACCTCCAGCTCGGCGGGCACGGCCTTGTCGATCGCGACCAGGAACTTCTTGAACTCGGCCGCGCGGTGCCGGCGGTGCAGTTCGGTGATGACGGTGCCGTCGGCGATGTTGAAGGCGGCGAACAGGCTGGTGGTCCCGTGCCGGGCATAGTCGTGGGTGCGCCGCTCGGGCATGCCCGGCATCATCGGCAGCACCGGCTGTGACCGGTCCAGGGCCTGCATCTGCGACTTCTCGTCCACGCACAGCACCACGGCCCGCTCGGGCGGGTTGTTGTAGAGCCCGACCACGTCCACGACCTTCTCAACGAACAGCGGGTCGGTGGAGATCTTGAAGGTGTCGGCACGGTGCGGTTTGAGATCGAACCGGTGCCAGATCCGCCCGATGGTGGACTTGCTCAGCCCGGTGCGCTCAGCCATCGAGGCCCTGGACCAGTGCGTGGCGCCCGGCGGGGTCTGCTCCAAGGTGAGCGTGACCACCTCCTGGACCTTGTCCAGCAGGATCGAGGGCGGACGGCCGGGGCGGGGCTCATCGGCCAGCCCGGCCAGGCCGTGCTCGATGAACCGGCGGCGCCACTTGGCCACCGTCGGCGGCGAAACGCCCAGCTCGGCGGCCACATGCGTATGGAATGCCCCTGGCCGCGCGCACGCGAGCACGATCCGGCACCGCAACGCATACGCCTGCGTCGAGGTCGCCGCCCGCGCCCCACGCTCCAACTCCGCCCGCTCAGCCGCGGTCACTGAAAACGGCGTCTTCGGCCGTCCTGTCCTCGCCATCGGCCCAGCATAGATTTACACAACGGATTTCAGGCGCAGGACACTAGTTCCGGTGATGCGGCCCGGTCCTGCAAGGCACGGCAGGATGCCACTGCCGAGGTGGGAACGGCTGATGGCCGGGTCGGGTGGCCGGTCCCAGGCGGGTGATGAGCAGGCAGACGTCGTCGCGGCCGCCGGCGGAGACGCCGAGGCGGTCCAGCAGGGTGTCGGCCAGTTGGGGCTGGTCGAGTCGCCGGGCGTCGGCGGCCAGGGCATCGGTCAGGTGCGCCAGGCCGTTCTCGATGTCCTCGCCGCGGCGTTCGACGAGCCCGTCGGTGTAGAGGATGAGGGTGTCGCCGGGGGTGTAGGGGCGGCTGGCCTGGGGGCGGGGGACGTGGTAGGGGCGGGCTCCCAGCGGCGGGTCGGTGGCCTGGTCCAGCAGGTCGATGCTGCCGCCGGGATGGGCCAGCACGGGCGGCAGGTGGCCGGCGCTGCTGTAGGTCAGGTGGCCCGTGTGGGGGTCGATCAGCACGCAGGCGACGGTGGTGCCCAGTGCTCCCCCGATCGACCGCGCGTACAGGCCCTGCACCTCCAGCACCCGGCCAGGTCCGGCGACCGCGCGGAGACCTACGGCGACGACGAGGTCCCCGACGAGCTGGCCACTGCCCGCGCCGCCGCGGCCCGCCTCCGAGAGGGGGTGGCCGACGAACGGCGGCAGCAACGGCTTCTCAGCCAACCAGACTCCCCCACCGCACCAGAGGCGGCGACCACCGCCGCCACCCCGGCCACCGAGCAGCCCAGCGGGCCCGCCCCGGGCACTTCGACGGCCCTCGACGCCCCGTCCGCGCCGCCGAAGGACACAGAGCACCGCGCCGACCAGGGCGCATCGCCCTCCGCGGCAGACGCCCCAGACCACTCTCCCGATCTGCATGCCCAGCAGGGACGCGGCCAACCCGCGCCCGCACCTGCCGAGCCCGCAGCGCCAGAGGCGCAGCCCCCCGCCGAGGCCCCGCCGGACACCTCTGCCGGCCCACCCCGGGGCGAACCCGCCACGCCGCCGGGCATGACTCCCGAGCGGCACGCCGAGCTGATCGAGGCCATGACGCTGCTGGCACCCGCCATGTTCCACGCCGGCGCAGGCGACCCCGCCCGGTACGCCGTGGAAGGCATCGACAACACCCTCGCGCCCGGAGACTCACCGGTGACACCAGAGGAATGGGACTGGGCGGAGAGCTGGGCACAGCTGCATCCCGAACTCGCCGGCGGCGACCGCAACGGCATCGCCGTCTTCGGGGACAGGTGCCGCGAACGCATCCAGGCCATACGGAAGACCCGCAGGGACGACGCCGCGCGGATCTCCGGCCGGGCACACCAGGCGTGGAAGGCCGGGGAAACCGACCGGGCGCTGCGGCTGATCGGCGAAGGGGAACACCTCTACCCGGACGACCCCGTGTGGTCCAGAGCCCGCGACGCCATCCAGCGGGAACAGGGCGCCCTGGACGACCGGGCCGACGATGCCGGCGCCGCGGACGCGCCTCCAGCGGACCGGAAAGTCCCCGAGGCTGCCCGGCCAGCACCGCCCGCCCCTGCCCACGACGCTGACGTCCCAGCCGGTGATGGAGGCCAGATGCCCGAACAGCAGTCCGCGGCCGCCGAGCCTGCCACCAGGCCTGCCGCCGGGCCCTGGCCGCCCGGATCCGGATCGACGACTCCCCCGCACGTCCCACGGTGAGGGGCACCAGGTTCGAGGACGTCCGGCTCAGAGAGGCGCTGAGGAGCAGCGGCTTCCGTTGGCGCTGGGTGCGTGAGCTCTGGGAGTACACCGGCCCGGCGGGCAGGAAGGCCGAAGCGCTCCCATCCGCCGACCGCGCAGCAGCAGGCCATCATCGACGCCGCGGTCACCCAGAAGCTCGACGTCGCCGTCCAGGCCCTTGCCGGCACCGGCAAGACCTCCACCCTGAACATGGTCGCCCAGCGGGTCGCCGAGGCCTCGCCCCAGACGCGCATCGTCTACATCGCGTTCAACGCCTCGATCGCCAGAGAGGCACGGGAGACGTTCGGCCCGAACGTCACCTCGGTGACCGCGCACGCCCTGGCACTGCGCAGCCTGCGCACCGGCCCCCACGCCGGCAAGACCACGCGGATCGGCAAGGGCGTCCGGCATCCCGGCGACATCGCCGACCTGCTGAACCTCGAAGCGGTGGCATATCGCGACCACGACGGCGACCCCCAGGAACTTGCGCCGTCCGTCCGCGCGCAACTCGCCATGGCGGTGGTGCGGACGTTCCGCGAGTCCGCCGACCCCCAGATCACCCAGGCGCATCTGCCCGACGCGCTGACGGCGTTCCCCGGCACCGGCCGGGCCGTCCTGGACACGGCCCGGCAGATCTGGGACGACATCGCCGACCCCTCCAACGCCCGCCTGCTGGAGGGCGACCGGCCGCGCGCCGTCCTGTTCGACCACGACGACCACCTGAAGCTGTGGGCGCTGTCGCGGCCCCGGATCGACGCCGACCTGATCTTCTTCGACGAGGCACAGGACATCAACGCAGTACTGCGCCGACTCGTCCAGGACCAGCCCACCCAGACGATCGTCGTGGGCGACACCTTCCAGTCGATCTACGGTTTCCGGGGCACCGAGGACGCCTTGGCGCACTGGCCCGCCGAGGTCACCCTGCCCCTCACCCGGTCCTGGCGCTTCGGACCCGAGATCGCCAGACGCGGCGACGACTTCCTGCGCCTTCTCGGCGCGCCGTACGAGCTCACCGGCAATCCCGCCCTGGCCTCCACCGTCGGCCAGGTCACCGCCCCCGACGCCGTCCTGTGCCGGACGAACGTGGGCGCGGTCAGCGAGGTCTTCCGCGCCTTCGACGCAGGCAAGCGCGTCGCGCTCGTCGGAGGCGGCGGCGAGATCTCCAAGCTGGCCAGGGCCGCCAAGGATCTCAAGGCCGGGCGCGGCACCAGGCACCCGGAGCTGTCGCGCTTCGCCACGTGGGCGGACGTCGAGGAGGCCGCCCGGCAGGAGCGGGCCCTGCAGCCGTTCGTCCGCCTCATCGACCAGCACGGACCCGACGAACTGCTCCGCATGGTCGGCAAGTCGCCCCCGGCGTCGCCACGGCTCCGGCCGTGGACGACCGGCAGGCCGCCGAGGCCGCCGTCCAGGAGCCGCCGGCTCCCGCTCCCGAGCCTGAAGCGGCCGTGGACGCGGTGCCTGAGCCCTCTGATGCTCCCGTGCCGGCAGCGGACGGCGTGCCCTCCGTCCCCGCTCAGGCTGAGGCGCCCGCAGCAGAGGAACCCGCCTGCGAACCGGCAGGCGGCCGGCCCACTCCCCCTCGGCCGGCCAAGCCCACCACGAGAGCCGCCTCGGCCCGCCGCTCCGGCGAGAGGAATCGCCGTCCGGCTCCGGAGCCGGACGGCCAGATCGACCTGTTCACCGAAGTCGAACCCACCGTCCCCGGCACCCTGGACGAGACGACGCCAGAACCGGCCGCCCCGGCACCCGAGGACAAGCCGGACGACCTCGATGCGCCGATCACACCGAGACCATCCACGCCCGCCGACCCGGCACCCCCCGCTGCAACAAGTCCCGCGGCAGAAGACCCGGACAACACACCGCCGCCGCTCCCCGGCCTGGACGACGCGCTCACAGCACTGGCCGAAGCTCATTACCAACCCGCCTCCCAACCCGCGGCCGCCGACCAGACCCCATCGCCGCCGGAGGCGGAAGACAACTCACCGCGCTTCACCATCGATGGGCGGCTCAGCCCGACACCGGCATCCGGCCCCACGCCCCTCACCATCCCGGATGCGCCCGAGAGAGACGACACGGCAGCGCTGTCGTTCGGCGACATCCACGCCGGGTTCGAGGCGATCAGACGCGCCCTGCAAGACCCGGACATGGGCGTCGACATTTCCGAGGCGATCACGGCCGCGCACCGCGCCGGCGACCGTCCGCGAGCCGATGCCGAACCGCGCGACGGCCAACGTCCCGGACCCTCCGCGCCGCCCGCAGGGGTCGATGACGCCCTTGCCGCGCCGTTGCAGGAGGCGACCGCGCATCTCGGCGAGCACGCCCGGTCCAAGGAATGGCAGCGGATCGCCGAGGTCATCGCAGCCTCCAACGAACTGGGCCGCACCATCCTGGGCACGCCCGGCAGCTACCGGCGCCAGGCCGCGGACGACCTGCGGATCCGGGGATTCTGGCGGACGGTGACCGCCCGGTGCGCCCGGACGATCGCCACCGCCGCCTACCGGCTCGCCGGACGCATCGAAAGCGGCGCTTCCCGCACCGTCCGGGCCCTGCGCGAACTGGCACGCCACGCCGGCGACTACGCCGACCGCCTCACCGGCACCCTGCCCGCCGGACGCACGCTCCGCAGCAAACGCGACCTCGAACAAGGCTGGGTCGACCTCGACACTTTGCTGGACGGCCCCGCCAGGCCACGACCCGATGAGCCCACCTGGACTGGTGAAGTACTGCGCACGGGCGTCACCGCCATGAGGCAGGCATGGGACACCGCGGCAGGCACCGTGGGGACGGCGATCACCTCCACACCAGCCTGGCGGCAGATGTCCGCACTCTGGAACAGCGCCCGCTCCGTCCTGGACAAGGTCCACCAAGGCGCGCTGGCGTTCGAGCGCGACGCCTACTCGATGGGCTTGTTCTGCGCAGTGTGGTCACGGACATGCGAGACCTTGGCCTGGGGCACGCGCCAAGCCTTGGAACACCTGAACACCAAAGGCAACCGCAGCGGCGCGGGATGGCAGGCGCTACGGCTCCTGCACCACACGGCCGAAGAGACCACCGCCCACCTGCGCGGACGGCTCCCCCGCAGCGAACACGCTCCACTGGGCACCTACGACCCCCCGGCGCTGCAGGCCACCTCCCCCACCCGGACAGCGCCGGCCCCGGCAGACCGCGACAGCGTCCACCAAGAACTGATCGGACTGCTCGACGCGTTCGACTACGCCCGCCGGCATGGCGAACTGACCGGCGGATTCGCCCAGATCGGGAAACTCGCCGAACAATCAGCCGCCCGGCTCGGCCTGACCCGCATCGGCGCCGCCAAGGAGACCTTCGACCCGACACGGCACCAGGCCCTGGGCCTCATCGGCGACGCATCCGCCACCACCCAGATCGTCGACCGGGTCGTCCGGCCCGGATACATGTCCGAAGGCCGCGTAGTACGGCCCGCCGCGGTCATGGTCGTCCAGCCCGGCACAGTCGACCCCGACACCGCCCAAGCCCGCAAGGCCGTCACGGCCTCCAACCAGCTCACCGACAACCCTTCACGACTGTCCAGCACCGACAAACCCCTTGCCCCCACCCAGAACCGCACACCAGCACCCGGACCATTCAGGCCATCAACCCCCGAGACCGAACGCTGAGAACCCGGCATCGACCGCACCACCGAAAAGCACGCGGCCCGAACCACGTCCGCCTCACTGCACAGAACACTCGAATGAGCCTCACGACGAAATCCGTCCCACCTTGTCAACGCCCTGAGCCCATCCCCGCAGGCGCGGGGTCGACAACGCGACGACGACGGGCAGCGTGAAATGCAGCGGACGATCCCCGCAGGCGCGGGGCTGACAGCCAGTCGTCGGGGAGCGTCCCGCCGCACTCCGGACGATCCCCGCGGGCACGGGGCCGACCGGTAGCTGGCGTCGGTGTTCAGCCGGCCCCGCGAACGATCCCCGCGGGCGCGGGGCCGACGCACACTGCAACTCTCACACCCGTGATGGACCGGAACGATCCCCGCGGGCGCCCGCGGGGATCGTCCGCCCGGCTACGTCATCCAGGCCCCCTACACCGGGTCGCCCCCGCGCCCGCGGGGATCGTCCGCTGGCGGCCGACGGGCCGCGCCCGGCACAGCGGTCGGCCCCGCGCCCGCAGGGATCGTCCCTCGCGGTTGTGTCCGTCCACCGAAGTTCGTTCGTCGCCCCCGCGCCCGCGGGGATCGTCCCAGCGTGGGGGACGGCTGGAATACGCCAGAAAGGGATCACGGATCAGCGTCGTGGCTGGTTGATCGTCAGCGTGGCTCGGTTGGCGGGCCGTGAATGATGCGGTGGATGGTGGAGCGGCCGACGCTGTACTCGCCTGCCAGGTCGGCCAGCGAGACCTCGCCCTCGGCGTAGCGGCGGCGGATGGGACGCCGCGCCGATTCGGGCAGTTTGGGCTGCTTGCCCTTGAGCTTGCCGTTCTTCTTGGCCAGCGCGATGCCCTCGCGGGTGCGCAGGTGGCCCAGGTTCGCCTCGAACTCGGCGACCATCGCCAGGGTCTGCAGGAACAGCCGGCCGAACGGGTCGTTCCAGTCGTAGACCGACCCGCCGAGCCCGAACAGCACCTCCCGGTCGGACAGGTCGGTGAGGATCTGGTTGGCCTCGGCCATGTTGCGGGCGAACCGGTCGAACTTGGTCACGGTGAACACGCTGGCCGGCCACACCGCCGCCAGGGCCTGATCCAGCCCTCCGCGATTGCGGCGGGTGGTCCCGGAGAACCCCCCGGTCGATCTAGATTCGATCGGCCGGGACACCGAGACCGAGCAGCTGCTCGGTCTGGACGACGACGTCCTGCTCGTCGGTGGAGCAGCGGGCGTACCCGACCCGGACGGCGCCGGGAGCCGTAGCATTCATGCCCTCAACTGTTCCGGATAGGGCCCCGTCACCGGGACAGTTCGCGGAACAGCTAAACGGAACACCCCGACCTGCGGCGCCGTCCGGGCTGGCCGGTGTTCCGGTGGGGGATCCCCAAACGGGACAGCACCGAGCAGTCGAGCCATGCGGTCGGCGACGTGTCGACGGCGGTTGGCGGGACAGCCAAACCAGGGTCCACGCTGGTCCTGACGCTCAGTTCTCATGCGTCCGGCTGTTTATCTGCCATGTCGGAGTGGCGCGGTGGTGGACGGTGCCGTCCGGATCGAAGACCAGGTAGCGGTCGAAGTCTTCGGCGAACCAGCGGTCGTGCGTCACGGCCAGGACTGTGCCCTGGTAGGCGGTCAGCCCGTCTTGGAGGGCTTGGGCGCTGGCGAGGTCGAGGTTGTCGGTTGGCTCGTCCAGCAGGAGGAGGGTGCAGCCGGACAGCTCCAGCAGCAGGATCTGCAGTCGTGCCTGCTGCCCGCCGGACAGGGTGTGGAAGGGCTGGCGTCGCGTAGGTGCGAGTTCGTATCGGGCCAGTGCGCGCATGGCGTCGTTGAGGGTTGTCCCGAAGTCGGTCGTGATGATCTCGTCAGGGTTGCGGTCGTGCAGGTCGGGGCGGGTGTGGGTCTGGACGAAGTGGCCGGGAGCGACGCGGGCGCCCAGTCGCACCGTGCCTTGGTGGGGGACGGAGGATGGGGCGGCGAGCAGCTTGAGGAACTGTGACTTGCCCGACCCGTTCGCGCCGAGGACGGCGATGCGTTCGCCGTACCAGACTTCCAGGTCGAACGGCTTGGTCAGGTCGGCGAGTTCGAGTCGTTCGCAGATCACGGCGCGTTTCCCGGTGCGTCCGCCGCGCAGGCGGACGCGGATGTTCTGCTCGCGCGGCGGCGGCTCGGGCGGTCCTGCCTCCTCGAAGCGGGACAGGCGGGTGCGGGCGGCCTGGTAGGACGAGGCGACGGCGTCGTTGGCGGCGGCGCGCTGACGCAGCGCGTGGACCAGGCGACGCAGTCGGGCATGCTCATCGTCCCAGCGGCGGCGCAGTTCGTCCATGCGGGCGGCGCGGTCGCGGCGCGCGGCCGTGTAGGTGGCGAAGCCGCCGCCGTGCACCCAGACCGTGCCGGACTCGACGGTGATGATCCGGTCGGCGGCGCCGGCGAGCAGGCGGCGGTCGTGGGAGACCAGCAGCACGGTCTTGGTGGTGGCTTGCAGCCGTTCCTCCAGCCATTGCTTGCCGGGGATGTCCAGGTAGTTGTCGGGCTCGTCGAGCAGCAGGACTTCGTCGGGTCCGCGGAGCAGTGCCTCCAGCATGAGGCGCTTTTGCTCGCCGCCGGACAGTGTGCCTGCGGGCCGGTCGCGGACCTCCTCATACGGCAGGCCGAGCGCCAGGGTCGTGCAGGCGTCCCAGACGACTTCCAGGTCGTAGCCGCCGGCGTCAGTGAAGTCGCTGATGGCCTGGGCGTAGGCCATTTGACTCTCCGAGGCGCCGGTCAACGCGGCTTCGGCACGTGCGAGCGCGTCGGTCGCCGCCTTGATCTGCGGTGGCGCGACCGACAGGAGGAGTTGGCGGACGGTGCGGTCCTCCGGAGTGAACTGGCGCATTACGCCGAGTCCACCCGTGTTTGCAATCTTCCCCGCAGAAGGGGCCAGTTCACCGGCGATGAGCCTGAGCAACGTCGTCTTGCCGCCGCCGTTCGGCCCGACCAGGGCCGCCTTCGCGCCCTGCCCCACACGGAAGGACACCTCATGCAGCAAGGGCCGTCCATCGGGCAGCGCATAAGCCAGGTCGCTCACATCGATGTGCCCCACAACCACCTCTGGACGCTGATCGGGTGACTAGAACATTGATCCGGTACTCGTTCACCGTACTAGAGTGAGCGCATGGGAACGAGCCGAGCGGGCGACATCTGGTTGAGGCGGCCACGCAGGCGACGGGAAGCGCCACCGCTGTCGCGGGAGCGCATCGTCGCCGAAGCGATCGTGCTCCTGGATGAGGAAGGCGCGGACCGGCTGACCATGCGGCGGCTGGCCGAGCGGCTCGGCACCGGCTCGACCACGTTGTACTGGCACGTGGACACCAAGGACGACGTGCTCGACCTGGCCCTCGACACGGTGTTCGCCGAGGCCGAGGTACCGCCGGCGACCGACGACTGGCGCGCTGACATCACCGCGATGGTGGAACGGTGGCGCACGGTGATGCTCCGGCATCGCTGGACCGCGACGCTGATGGGCCGACCGATGCTCGGCCCGAACGTCCTCACGCGTACAGAGTTCCTGCATGCGGCACTGCAACGCGCCGGGCTCACGGGCGCACCGCTCACCGCCGCCGCCTACGGACTGTCACACTTTGTGATCGGGGCCACGGTCAGCCAGCTGTCATGGCGTGGGAGGGACGAGTCGTCCACCCGCGATGCCGCCGACAAGATCCTCGCGGCGCAGCGCGAGGCCTATCCGACGCTGGCCGCGCACGGGCATCCCAGCGACAACGACTGGGACGACGCGTTTCACCGCGGCCTGGGATACCTGATCGACGGAATCCGCGCGAACACCATCGGGTCGCCGGATCCAGCCCAGTCTTTTCCTCTCGGACCCGGCGACCTGATCAGGTAGGCGGCGTGCCGAACAGCACGCGGGGTTCCAGGTGCGAGGCTGCCCTACGGGCAGGTCCGCGTGCTGCTGGATGTCCACACCGCGCTCGGCGGGTCGGGCACCGGCTGGGATCTGCACGCGCTGAGGCACTTTGTCCCATCTGGCGAGGACGGCGCGAGCCTGCCGATGCTGATGGCCAAGAACCGGCACCGCACGATCGAGAGCGTGCGCCGCTACTTCCATCTCTGGGGCCCGGCGACGCTCAGCGTTGAACCGGAGGCTGTCAGCGGAAGCGTCGGAAGAAGGCGCGGACGTCGGCGGTGAACAGGCCAGGTTGTTCCATGGCGGCGAAGTGGCCGCCGCGGGGAAGTTCGGACCAGTGAACGATGTTGTGCTCCTTTTCGGCAAGGCGGCGGACGGGACGGGCGATGTCGGCGGCGAAGACGGCGATGCCGGTAGGAGTGGCGGGGCGCCTGGGGGGCGTCGCGTGCGAGGGGTGGGCAGCCTCCCAGTAGTGGCGGGCCGAAGACCCGGCGGTTGAGGTCAGCCAGTACAGCATCACGTTGGTCAGCATGCGGTCGCGGGAGACCGCGTCTTCGGGGGCCCGGGCGCTGTCGGTCCACTCCATGAACTTCTCGACGATCCAGGCGAGCTGTCCGATGGGGGAGTCGGTCAGTGCGTAGGCGAGCGTCTGCGGCCGGGTGCCCTGGATCTTGGCGTATCCCGACATCTCAGGCTCGGCCTGGAGCATTCGGTTCAGGCGTGCCCAGTCGTCTGTGGTGAGTTCGGCGGCTGCGGCGGGGTCGTCGGGGGGCAGAGTGAGCAGGGTGTTCAGATGGATCGCGGTCACTTGCTCGCAGGCCACGGCGGCCAGTTCCAGAGTGATCGCATGCCCCCAGTCGCCGCCTTGCGCGCCGTAACGGTGATAGCCGAGTCGCCGCATCAGTTCGGCCCAGGCACGTGCGACCCGGTGGATGTCCCAGCCGCTGTCCGGGGTCGGTCCCGACAGGCCGTATCCCGGGATGGAGGGGATCACCAGGTCGAAGGCGTCGACATGTGCGGCGCCGTGCGAGCGGGGGTCGGTGAGGGGGCCGATGATGTCGAGGAATTCGATGATGGACCCTGGCCAGCCGTGGGTGATCAGCAGCGGCATCGCGTCCGGCTCGGGGGAACGGATGTGCAGGAAGTGGATGTCGGTACCGTCGATCGTGGTGATGAACTGAGGAAACCGGTTCAGGTCGGCTTCGTGCTCGCGCCAGTCGTAGACGGTGCGCCAGTAGGCGGCCAGTTCCTTCAGATATGCCAGCGGAACGCCCTGCGCCCAGCCCGGGACGGGGGTCTCGTCGGGCCATCGGGTGGCGTCGAGGCGCGCGGCCAGGTCGTCTAGGGCCGCTTGAGGGATATTGAGCTCGAAGGGCCGGATCAGCGTTTGCGCTTGCGCGGTCATATCTCCTCCTTGTCGTTCGGTTCGCCCGCCAGAGCTCGCGCAGCCGCGACGTCGGTGTCGTCCCAGCCCCAATGCCCCGGGGCGTCCTGTTGCCTGGCCTGCTCGTCGATCCACCGGTTATGGGTCTCCCAGGCCGCCTGCTTGCTGGTGCCCAGCGCGGCACCGATCTGGGCCCACGATGCTCCGACCCGGCGTGCGGAGCGGACGGACAACTGGCGGCCGTAGCCGGCCTTCCGCACGATCACCTCGCCAAGCGCGAGCATCTCCAGGGTCTCGGCGCGCGTCAGTGGCACCGCGTTGGTCTCGCCGTCGTCGTGGTCATCCGGTGCCGCGAGCGCATCGCGCGTCCTCAACGCCTCGTAGCGGGCGACCGCGGTCAGCAGCGTGAAATGACGTTCAAGGTCGTCGGGAGTCGACATGCCCCGAGTCTCCCGTCAGATCACCTTGACGTCAAGCTCCCTTGACAGAAGAGGCGCTGCTCGCGCCCGAGGCACGCGTTCGGAAGAACACCGCCGACCAGGGCTGACAACCGTCCATCACCCAAGGGCCGGCTCACCAGCGTCCGACGCGGGCAACGACCTCGCCGATCTTGACTCAAGATGACGATGCCGTCCGGCGGGCCAGGTGGTCAATGGGCTGGGGCGGGCCGGGCGCGAAACAGGGCGACGGTTCTGGTGCCAATTCGGAACGTCGTCTGCGCTCGCAGCCCGTCGTCCAGTCGCAGCCGGTGGCCGCGGACCGCGACAGCGATCACGGCGTTCTCGGGCAGCACCACCCTCAAGGCGCGCAGCATGCCCGCGGCCCCAGACGCACCGTCGGGGCCGTGCCAGGCGGTCTGCCCGCCGTACGGAACGCCGGTGATCATCACGCCGGGACGGCGGCCATCCAGCGCCCGGCGAAGCTGGTCGGGATCGAATACATCGGCCCGGTGCACGGCATGCGTAACATCGCTCTGCCCGGTCGCCAGTCCGCGCGCGAGCCGCCGGGCCGCCGCGGTGTAGGAAGGCTTGTCGAAGCGTTCGGCGTGCGCGTCCAGATCGGCGGCCCGGGCGATCAGGCCTTCCCGGCCCGCCAGGGCCAGGTTCTGTTCGGCCAGATGCAGCGCGGCGGGCTCGATGTCGGTGCCCAGCACGGTGGTGATCTGGCGGGGGTGCAGCAATGCCAGCACGGTCAGCAGGTAACCGCTGCCGCAGCACGGGTCCCACACCAGGGCTGCAGGATCCCCGTGCAGCGCCAAGGGCGCTGAAACATCTCACTGGCCAGCCGCACCGGGAAGGCGGGGAACCCGGGCGCCGAACTAGGCCACCGGCTTCCCCCTAGGACCGGCGGGCGCGCTGGCGAGCGGCCTCATACAACGCGACGGTGGCGGCGCTGGCGGCGTTCAGCGAGCTGGCCGCACCACCGATCGGGATCCGCGCCATCGTGTCGCAGCCCTCCCGCCAGCCCGCGCTCAGCCCCGCAGCCTCGCTCCCGATCACTAGCAGCGTGGGGCCGGTCAGGCCCACCTCGGCGATGTCGGCGGCGCCGTTCTCGTCGGTACCGACCACGGTCAGCCGCTGACCGGCCGCCCGCTGCCGGTGCACCCACTGCAGCACCTCGCGGTGCGAGCGGACGCGGACCACCGGCACCGCCAGCAGTGACCCGGTGGAGGCGCGCACCGCCTTGGGATCGTACGGATCAGCTGCGTGCCCGGTGACGATCAGCCCCCCGCCGCCGAACGCGTCGACCGAACGCACCATCGTGCCAATGTTGCCGGGCCCGGCCGGCCGGTCGAACACCACCCCCACAAACGACGACCCCACCGTGATCCGGGACAGGTCGTCGGCCGGCAGCGCCACCACCGCCACCAGCTCGGGAACCTCCTGCTCCTTACCGCTCAGCTGGCCCAGCAGTTCGGGCGCCATCGCCACCCGCTCGGCCCCCGCCCGCTCCAGCATCCCGGCCGCCCACCGCGACAACGGCCGCTCGGCGTCATAGATCAGCGCCCGCACCGGCCAGCCACGCTCCACCGCCAGGCTGATCGGCCGAACGCCCTGCACCAAGAACTCTCCCGCCCGCTGCCGCTTGTTCCGGTTTCGCAGCAGCGCCTCCCACTGCTGGAACTGCGCGTTGGGCCGCGAAACCCGCAGCACGCCTCCCACCGAACGCCCCCATCTTCGTGTTTACCGGCGAACAGCCCAGTTTCCCACAACACGATCTAGGTCAGAGCCTCCTGTTGTGCCTCCTCGAAACAGCACGCAACTCCCCCGAGCCGACCCTGAGAAAAGTCTTCGGCCCGTGATGATCCGGGGCTGTCCGGTCGCGCTGGAAGCCAGCGCCTGTCACCAACGAACGTTTAGCGACAGGCGTCGCGCGCGTCCAGTGACCCGGGCGTGACCAGGGCGCCTGGACGGCACCGATCCAATCAAATCGGATGATGATTGATGACAGGGTTTGACGACAGATAGGGGCCCGTTCCTCCGCACGGAAGGCCCCCGGTGGCGAACCTGATCTACAAGCGGGTCTCGACCGACCAGCAGTCGACCGCCCGGCAGAACCTCGTCCTGGACGAAGCCCGGATCGAGGACCGGGTCACCTTCGAGGAGCAGGCCGGCACCTCCAGCCGCCTCCACCCGCTCCAGCGACCGAAGTTCGGCGAGCTGCTGACGTACGCGCGGCCCGGCGACATCGTGCACATCTCCGAGATGTTCCGTCTCGTGCGCGGCACCCAGCACATCCTTGACGTGCTCGACGTCCTGCACCGCGACCGTCTCGCCCTGCGCATCCGCGACGGCGCGTTCTCCACGATGGACCTCACCGCCCGCCACTCGCGCACCGGAGAACTGCTGTCCACGGTGAAGTTCATGGTCCAGACCCTCGCGGCCGCCGGTGAACTCCAGCGCGAACTGACCTACGACGGGCTACGGGCCGCCGAGGCCAAGGGCAGCAAGGGTGGCCGCCGCCCGGCCATCAAGCCCGACAAGACCACCGCCGTCCGCACCGCCTACCTGAACGGCCGATCCATCGCCGCCCTGGCCCGCGAGCACGGCGTCAGCCGGGGCGCCGTCCGCACGGCCGTCGCCGACCTCATGCCCGAACACACCGCCGCCGACAACGAGGACGTCCCGGCCCCGCAACTGCCGGTCACCCTCGACATGCCCGGCAAGGTCGCCGACTTCTTCCGCGCGCCGAACTGGAGCCCGCCGAGCGGGCCGCGCTCGACCACGGCGTGACCATAAGGCGCGGCCAGGGCTACACCCTGCGCGTGAGCGCCGCACCCGCGATCCACCGCCAGCTCCTCGACAGCGCCCAGGGCACCCCGGCGATCCCGGCACAACGCAAGGCCCGCCGCGAATACCAGAACCGCGTCAATGCCCTCCCAGCAGCCACAGCCGGACCATGATCGTTCTCAGCGCCAACGGCTGTACCGATGTTCAAGCAGTCGCTATTTCAGCCGATGAAGTCTGCGACTACTTCACACGTCGCGCCGCCCAGGCCGGAACCGCTGGCCTGGGCGAGGTGAGGGCGGCTGGTGAAAGCACGGCCAGCATAATGCCTCCCAGCGAACCACCGAAAACCTCCTTCTCACCTGCACGTTTGCCAGGCGATTACTTCTGATGAAAGATTCTTTCGTTTGATGTAGGCAGCGGAAGGTGGCGGAGTGTGATCCGGGACGGGTCGGTGCCGGGTGCGGCGAGCCTGCATCTGGTCGGTGGGACGGTGCTGCTTCGGCCCGAGGAACAGGTCGCTGAGGCGATGCTGAGCGGGTGGCGGAATCAGCAGCTCGCCCGCAACCTGGCGCTCTCTACGATCGAGGGCCGGGTGAACGCGGTGAAGGCATTCACCCGCTACTCCGACGCGTTCCTCTGGCAGTGGATGCCGCAGATGGTGGATGAGTGGCTGGGTGACCTGCGGGCAGTCCGGCATCTGCGGCACTCGACGGTGCGCAACTACGCCGAGGCGGTCCGCTCGTTCTGCGCGTTCCTCACCGACCCGGCCTACGGCTGGGCGGTCGAATGTGAGCGCCGGTTCGGCTCGCACCCGATCCAGGTCTGCCACGAGTGGAACACCACGGTTCATCTTCAGGACAACGAGGCTGACCCGTCCAAGCGAGCATTCACCCGCGATGAGCTCCAGGCGTTCTTCGACCACGCCGACGACCAGGTCCACCGGGTCAGCGGCGCCGGCCGCAAGGGCTGGCTCCCGGCGTTCCGGGACGCGACGCTGTTCAAAACCGCCTACGCCTACGGGCTGCGCCGCCGCGAGGATCGGATGCTGGACCTGGCCGACTTCGGGCGCAACCCACACGCGCCGACCTTCGGGGACTTCGGCGTCTGCTACGTCCGCTGGGGCAAGGCGATGAAGGGCTCACCGCCCAAACGCCGCAGTGTCCTGACGGTTGGACCGCGCGACGGGATCGGCGGCATGGACTGGATCGTCGACACCCTCGACCAGTGGGTCACCGAAGTCCGACCAAGGCTCGCTCAGGCGTCTGCCTCACCGGCGTTCTGGCCGTCGGAGCGCAGCCCCCGGATCGGATTCTCGCAGATCAACACCCGCTTCGCCGCCTACCGCGATGCGCTCGGGCTGGATCAGGGCCTGGACTTTCATTCCTTGCGCCGCTCCTACGTCACGCACCTGATCGAAGACGGCTGGGACCCACGGTTCGTCCAGGAGCAGGTCGGCCACGAACACGCCTCCACCACCTCTATCTACACCTGCGTGTCCTCGGACTTCCGCACTCGGACCCTGCTCAAAGCGATGCAGGACACCGCCGACGCCGTTCTCGCCACCGGAAGGGGCAAGCGATGAAACGCCAGGTCAGCTACCAATGGCGGCTCCGCGAGGTCATGGCTACCCACGGCATGTTCTCCGCCACCGACCTCGCCGCTCCTCTGGCCGACCGCGGGGTCACCCTGTCCTCGGTGCAGATCTGGCGCCTGGTCACCCAGAGCCCCGAACGGCTCTCACTGCCCATCCTGGCCGCGCTCTGCGACATCTTCGACTGCACCCCCTCGGACCTGATCGGCACCCGCGCCGAGAACGCCGCGCCCCGACGCACCGCCACCGGCGACACCGGCCCGGGGCCGCAGATCGCACCGATCCAGCCCAAGCGCGCCCGCATCCGACCCGAATGACGCACCGGACCAGGGAGCAGTACGAGCGCTGGCATCTTGGCGAGTGCGTCCGCTGCGGACGGCGCGCGGCCAAGTCCGCAAACTGGGAGGGGCTGATATGCCGCACCTGCTGCGAGAAGGCCGCTCGGACCTTTGGCACCTGCCCGGGCTGCGGTATTGAACGACTACTGCCCGGCCGACGTGATGGCGCACCGGTCTGCCGGGACTGCGCCGGGATCACCCGCGATTTCCACTGCGACCGCTGCGGCAACGAAGCCCACCTGCTGGGCCGCCGGCTCTGCGAACGCTGCACCCTCTCCGACCAGCTCGCCGAGCTCCTAGACGACGGCACCGGCCGCCGCATCGCCCCCGGCCTTGCACCTCTGCACGCCATGCTCATCCAGATGCCGCGTCCCAAGAGCCGCCTGATCTGGCTTCGCCGAACCACCAACCAAGCTCTGCTGACCGATCTCGCCGACGGCACGCTGCCGCTCACCCACGAGGCGTTCCATCGGCATCCTGAATGGCGCACCGCCGCGCACCTGCGTGACCTCCTCATGGCTTGCGGGCTGTTGCCCGAACGAGACGGCAGACTCCTGCGCTTCGAGAGCCGGCTGCACCGACGCCTCACCGAACTCGCCGACCACCCGCACCACCAGACCCTGGAACACTTCGCCACCTGGCACCAACTGCCCAAACTCCGCGCCCGCGCCACCCGCAAACCCTTGACCGACAGCGCCGGCAACCACGCAGCCCAGCAGTTCAACCGGGCCCATGAGTTCCTGACCTGGCTCCACCAGAACCAAAGCGCCCTCGCCCAGCTCACTCAGGCCCACCTCGACCGTTGGCACGCAACCCACCCGTCTCACGAGCAGCGTTCTCTCCGCGGCTTCCTGACCTGGGCGACCAGCACCGGCCGCGCCCCGCGGCACCTGTCCCTGCCGAGACTGCACATCACCGAGGGCCGCCGCCTCACCCAGCACCGGCGCCTGGAACTACTGCGTCGAGTCCTGGACGAAACCGCGGGACCGGTTCCTGCCCGCGCTGCGGCCAGCCTCATGCTCCTCTACGCCCAACCCGCCAGTCGCCTGGTCCAGCTCACCACCGACGACGTCCTCCGCGAAGACAACGACGTCCTCATCCGGCTCGGAGACCCGCCCACACCCGTTCCCGCGCCCTTCTCCGACCTGCTGCTACGCGCCAAGAACGCAAGCACTGACAACGGCTCGACGGCGTCATGGCTGTTCCCCAGCCGCGCCGGAAGGCCACTGCACTCACGCTCCCTGGCCGACCAGGTCAGACGCATGGGCATCCCCGGCGCCGCCGGGCGGGTCGCCGCCCTGCGCCAGCTCGTCCTCCAAGCCCCCGCCCCCGTGATCGCCCAAGCCCTCGGGTTCCATGACAAAACCACCACCCAACTCGCAGCCCAAGCGGGCGGGGCCTGGAACCGCTACGCCCCAGATGACCACAGACAGTGACCTCTACAGTCCCCAGCACAAGGAACACAGATCACTCGATCAACGACTCCTGCCAGCCTCAAGGCCGGTAGAGGTCGGTCATGATGGCGAGCCGTTCTGCGTTGCAGGTGGTACGAGGTGGTTGGTCGGCGCCGGATGCCTTCAGGTTGGTGCCTCGTCCAGCCTCCTATCTGGATCAGCCTCGGCTGGATGACTCCTGGTGGTGTCAGAATCCGATGGCTTCGCGGAGCAGCAGGACGGTGCCGCGCCCGGGGTGGGGTTCTGCGTTGAGGACGAGAATGCGGTTGAGGGCACTGGGCACCCCGTAGGCCTTCATGGCGCGCTCGTTTTCCAGCGGGAGGCAGTGGTTTTCGATGCGGCGCAGCGCGGTGCTCAGGTCAGGCACCACCTTCTGCGCTCCGACGACCCAGATCACGCGGGCCGCGGCGCCCGAGTAGCCGGCCAGTTGGCTTCCGCTGGCCGAGGCTGCCACAAGGCAGCCGGTCACGGTGACCGCGGCGACGCTGCCCACAATGACGTCGGGGCAGGCGAGCATCCGCCAGATCTCGGCCAATTGGGTGGCGCGGTCCATGGTCACGCTGCGTGCCTTGACGGACTCGTATCGCCCGCTGCTGTTGAGGTCCTCATCGATGCCGGACAGGCGGAGGGTCTCGCTGGCCCCCGTGAACACGCTGGCGCCCTCGGGAACCAGGTCTTCGACGCGGGTACGCGCGGCAGCGGCGTCATCGAGGATTTCGACGGCGAAATTGTTCTCCCTCAATGCAGCGGCCACCCGCTCCAGGGTCTCCGCGGGCGCCGGGGCAGTGAATGATGTTGCTGGAACCGAAGTCGTCATGGTGCCTCCTGGCTGGTCGTGTGTAGCGGGTCATAACGAGCAGGTGGTGCCGTCCAAGCGCGATCGCGGGGGACGGAGAAGCGGGTCCTGGCGTCTCCCGAACTTCCCGCCTGCTGGACGGAGTGCTCGTCTCCTCTAGTACGACAAGATCGCCCCGCGGAATGTGAGGCGGGGCGCCGACCTCACATTCCGGTGCGGTGTCTTGTCGAAGTGGTGAAGGCAGATGAGACCGAGGAGGGCTGGCGACGCCCATGACCAACCAGTCCAGGCCAGGACACGGCCGGTCCGATCCAACCCTCAGCATGATCATCAGTGAGCGGCGGCAGCTGATCAATCTCGCCTACCGGCTGCTCGGCTCGCTGGCCGAGGCCGAGGATGCCGTCCAGGAGACCTACGCTCGCTGGTACGCCATGTCCCGCCAGCAGCGGGACGCCATTGCGTCCCCCGGCGCGTGGCTGACCACGGTGGCCAGCCGTATCTGTCTCAACTTGCTCAACTCGGCACGGGCCCGCCGGGAGCATTATGTGGGCGAATGGATTCCCGAGCCGCTGCCCGAACCCGCGGAGTGGGTCACCGGACGGCCGGCCGACCCGGCCGACCGGGTCACTCTGGACGAGTCGGTCAACATGGCCTTCCTCGTCGTGCTCGAATCGATGACCCCGGCCGAGCGCGTGGCGTTCATCCTTCACGATGTCTTCCGCTACTCCTTCGCGGAGGTGGCCGACATCACCGGCCGTACCCCGGCGGCATGTCGCAAGCTGGCATCCTCGGCCCGCCGTCGCATCCACGCCTCGCAGGCTCCCGTGACTCCCATGGTCCAGCAGGCCGGCGTCGTCCGGGCCTTCAAAGCGGCGTGGGAGGCCAAGGACATCGATGCCCTGATCGGGCTACTCGACCCCGACGCCACGGCGATCGCCGATAGCGGCGGCCTCGTCATGGCTTTCCTGGACCCCATCAAGGGCGCCGAGCAGATCGCGCACGGCTGGGCCGAAATCGCTAACCGAATGCCGGGCAACATGACGCTCCTGCAACGCACGGTCAACGGCCAGCCCGGTCTGGTGGCCCAGCAAGACGGCGTCACCGTGACCGTGTTCGCGTTCGAGATCGTGGGAGACCGGATCAAGCAGATCTGGGTCGTACGCAACCCGGAGAAACTCCACCCCTGGACATTGGGTTGACACTGTTCAGCCGGTGGAACGGCCGGCCAGCCGGCGGGTGTCGATTCCCCCGTCAGCGCAGAACGAGCGCAGCTCGCCGCGGATCAATACGTCGCACCGGGCGAGCTGGGCCGGGTTTCGCGCGCCCGGCACCGCCATGATCGCTGCCAGCTGGTCCAGCCATGTTGAGCGGTGTCAGTCCTGGTCCGGGCATCTGTGGCCTGGTCAGGCGCTCGGGCCTGACCGTCGGCGCATCGCCCGTGCCAGCGGTGGGCCGTGAAGCGGCCGACTCCACCGATGCCAGAGTCTCCCCCACTCGACGCAGCGTCGTCCCCGCTCCCCTCGCACCGGTGCAACAGGGGTCTGCGCTGCTGGGGCCCAGACCGCCAGCAACTCCTCGTCGTCGGGATGGGGTCCGGTGCGGTAGCCGGCATCTGGACGGCCCGGTTGCGTGCGGCCAGGGGGCCGGGCGGGTCTGGTGAAGTCATCGCAGATTCCCACCACGAGCAGGTCGTGGCTCTCCACCGAGAAGCCGGCACCGGCGGGGAACTCCGCGCAACCTGCGGCGCGCAGCACGACGCGGACCTGTTCGGCCGCCCAGTCCCGGGCCGACCACAACGGCCGCACGTCCACCCCGTACCCGAACTCCGGCCCTTCCCCCTGCTCACTGGACATCACGACGTCCTCTCCCCGGTCTGGGGGGTTCCAGCGGACGCACCGCGCCGGTCCTCAACTCTGCCGGCCCGTGGATGGTGCGATGGATGGTGAACGGCCCACGCTGTAGTCGGTGGTCAGGCCCGCCGGCGACACCTCACCTTCGGCGTAGCGGCGGCGAATGGAACGCCGCACCGGCTCGGGCAACTTGGGCTGCTTGCCCCTGAGTTCGCTGTTCTTTCGGCCAGCGCCATGCCCTCGCGGGTGCGCATGTGGCCCAGGTTCACCTCGAACTCGGTGACCACGGCATTCACAGCCTGCGGTGTTCCGGAGAAGCCCCGTCACCAGGACAGTTCGCGGAACACTCTTACAGAACACCTCGACCTGGAGCGCCGTCTCGGCTGGCCGGTGTTCCGGTGGGGGTTCCCTAACGGAACACCTGCCCAAAGATCATTCTTAGCGCTAACGGCTGTCCGCAGGTTCCTCAACCCCGGCACCGCCGTCAGGCCCTTGCGGTCACCTGCCGTCGCGGCCAGGGGGCTGCGATTCGTCCAGCAGCTTCAAAACGGCGGCACAGTGTTGTGCTTGTCCGCCAGCGCTGCGCGCATTGCCGCCTCTGCGGCGCCGTCGTCGGCCGGGACGAGTTCCTCCATCGGCTGCAACGCGGCCTTGACCTAGTCCTTGGTGGCACCTGTCCACCGGGGCATGGCGTGGAGCCGTCAGGGGGATGTGTCACCGACGGCCGGGAAGGGCAGCCTGTCGACCGCGTTGCGGCGGCGGCGTTCGGGCCGCCGGTCGTAGCGGGCCGTGGTCGCCGGGGAGGCGTGCCCGACCAGATGCTGGACCGTCGCCAGGTCGACGCCCTGGTCCAGCAGGTCGCCGATGAACGTCCGGCGGAAGTCGTGCGGCGTCACCGGCGGCAGGGACGCCTGCTTGCGGCGCTTGACGACCGCGTTGCGGACGGCGGCGTCGGTCATCGGACGGTGCTGGATCGCGCCCGAGCGGTGCACCGGTTTGAACAGCGGGCCGGATGGGCGGTCATCGAGCGCCAGCCATGCGCCCAGCAGTGCGGCCGCGCTCTCGTGCACGTACTCCAGCCGCTGCTTGTCGCCCTTGCCGATGATCCGCAGGGACCGTTCGCCCGGGTTGTAGTCCTCACGGCGCAGTGCGGCGACCTCGGCACGGCGCGCGCCGGTGGTGTAGAGGACGGCCAGGAGCGCGGCGTCGCGGACGCCCGCCGGAGACCGATCCGCGGCGCAGGCGCGCAGCAGCGCGGCGAACTCGGCGGCGTGGACGCTGCGGCCGGTGGGCAGCCGCGTCCCGCGGAAGTTGCGCACCGCCGCGGCCCGCTGGTAGTCGTCGGTCGTCATCTCGCCCAGCCGCCATGCCGTCCGCAGCACACCGCGCAGCGCCGACAGGTGCAGGTTGCGGTAGGCGGGCGACCAGGGCACCGGCTCGCCGTCCGGGCCGTCCACGTTCTGGCGGCCGATCAGGCCGCGCAGCCCCGCCGTGTGCTCGGCGCGCAGCTCCGCCCACGGGAACCGCTCCCCCGGCGATTCGCCGGGCTCGCGGCCCGACGCCGTATGGATCATCGCGGCCAGGCGATGCAGGCACGCGCTCATCGCCCGCCGCGACCGGGGACTCTCCAGTTCCGCGATGTAGACCAGGTAGGGGTTGCGCGTGTCCGCCATGGGGCGCACAGGGACGCCGGCGGTGCGCGGCTGGAGATCGTCCATGCGCGGGAGCCTAACGTAGCTGGCTTCTGAGAACGAACATTGTCGTCAGTCAGAGCTCCATGTTTTCCGCACATTCTTATTTTCTGGAAATAGAAATCTAGAAAAGCTAGGATGGAGGTGTGACGACGAGTGAGGAGACGGTGCGGCCCGCCGAGCGCGCCTGCCGCTACTGCGGCAGGCCCGTCCCCCAGCGCGAGGGACGCGGACGGCCGCGCGAATACTGCCCCGAGGGCGACTGCCAGGCCCGCGCCAAACGGGAACGTGAGCTGCGCCGCGGCACGCCGGGTCTGGAAGGTGCCCTCGCGCGGGCCGAGGACCTGTACGAACGGATGGAGCAGGGCCTCGCGGCGGCCATCGCGCCGCTCGCGCAGGCCCTTGATTCGGAGCTGTCACCGCGAGGCGTCGAGGCGCGGATCAGCGCCATCCACGCCGAGGCGCAGGCGGCGGTGGCCGCCGCGCTCGCCGAGCGTGAGGACGCCGAGGCGCGCGCCGTGCAAGCCGAGCAGGCCGCGGAGAAGGCCCACGAACGCGCGCGCACCGCCCGCCAGCGCGCCCAGCAGGCCGAACGGGAACGCGACGACGCTCTGGAGAAGGCCGAGCACACGCGCTCCGAAGCCGAAACCGCCGTGCGGGCCGCGCGGGACGAGGCTGAACAGACGATCGCAGCGGTACGCGCCGACGCCGATGAGATCGTCCACCAGGCCCGCCTGGAAGCCGACCGGGTGTCCACCGAAGCGCGCGCGGAGGCCGAGCAGGCCCGCCTGGACGCTCAGGACGCGCGGTCGCGGGCCGCCGAGGCCGGACGCGCCGCCGACACCGCCCGCCGCGACGCCGAGCAGGCCAGCGTGCAGGCCGCGCAGGACAGAGAGGCCCGCGCGGAGACCGAGCGTCTCCGCGCGGCCGAGGAGGCGCGCGCCCGGGCCGCCGAACAGGAACGCGAACGCGCCGACCACCGCCTCCACGTGGCCCAGCGCGCCCGCAATGAGGCGCTCACCGCGCTGGAGGCGGCCAGGTCCGAGAACGAGCGGTACCGCCAGGACGCCGAGGTCGCGCAGGAACGGGCGAAGATCGCCCAAGCCGAGGCCGGGCGGCTTCGAGCCGACCTGGAACGCCTCCGCGACGAACTCGCCGACGCCCGCCTCGACCTGCGCGCCGAGCAGACCCGCTCCGCCGAGTTGGCCCGCGAACGCGACGCCGCCCGTGCCGAGGCCGCCGCCCAGCGCGAACGCGCCGTCACCGCCGAACTGGCCGCCCGCCCCAAACCGGCGACCTGACCCTTACCCCCACCCCGCGCGTCCAGCTGCCCCTGAGGAACAGGCAGCTACCGGATCCGGGCGCCGGCTGGACGGAAGGCCGTCGGGCTGCGCCTGCGGTGCGGCGGTTGCGGGGCTTAAGACTGACAGGAGCCGTTGGTCGATCTGGTGTCCGGTGAGCGTGTGAGCACGAGCAGCGGGAGGACACGGACGACGCTGCAGGGGCACCGGTGAAGCCTCCTCCCCTCCCCGAACAAGCCCGGCCACGCACCTCTTGCAAGGCGGTACGCGCACCCTGGCGTCTGTCATCAGCAGGTGTGTTCCGCCGCAAGGGCCCTCCACTCGGGAAGCTGCAATGAGACCCCAGAGCTCTGCGTAGTGTTCCGATTTCACCACGCTGCGATCACGTCACAGGCCCGAAGCCCTTAACTACACGGCCTTGGCCTTTAGGCAGCGGCTCCGTGGCATCCGGCCACGAAGCCTCCGTAAAACCTGTTGGCGGACCCCGGCGACCGCTGCTACCTTTCCGGAGGCCGTGCCAGAGAACGAGGAGGTGGTACCCGTGAACGCAGTATCGACATGGGTGCTCCCCTCCGGGGTCACGGTCGGGCGATAGGTCGTCCGGGAGCGCCGTTCAGAGCACTCCCGAAAGGCACGACCATGCGATTCACTTCCGAGCAGCGCCTCGACGACGGCGTCCTCGAACGCGAATTCATCCTCGGCGAGATCCCCGGCATCCTGTGGACACCCGCATCCGCACCCGCACCGGCCCCGCTGATCCTGATCGGCCACCCCGGCGGACTGCACAAGATGCGCCCCCGACTGGTGGCCCGGGCCCGGCATTCGGCGGAGTACGGCTTCGCCGCGGCCACCATCGAGCTCCCCGGGAGCGGTGACCGGCCCCGCTCGGCCGCCGCCGAGCAGGCCCGCGCCGACCTGCACCGGGCGCTGGAGGCCGGCGAGCCGGTCGACGAGGAGATCGTCGACCGGCTCGTCCTCCCGCTGGTCGAAAAGGCGGTCCCGGAATGGCAGGCCGCCCTGGACGCCCTCCTTTCGCTGCCCGAGATCGGCGGCCCGGTCGGGTACTCGGGGGGAGTGATCTCCATCGGCATCCGGCTGGCGGTGGTCGAGCCGCGCATCTCGGCCGCCGTTCTGTTCGCCGGGAGTTTCGTGCCTCGCACCCTGTTCGAGGAGGCCCGCCAGGTCACCATTCCGCTGCACGTCCTGCTGCAGTGGGACGACGAAGGGAACGACCGGCAGGCGGCCCTGGACCTGTTCGACGCCTTCGGCACCAGGGAGAAGACGCTGCACGCCAATCTGGGCGGGCACACCGGCGTCCCGCAGTTCGAGGGGGACGCCGCGGCCCGGTTCTTCACCCGGCATCTGAGCTAACCGCCGACCACCCCCGCTGCCAGGCCGGCAGCAGGCGGTAGGCGGTGTCGGCCAGGACGCCGCTCATCGAGGACAGGTCCCGACCCTCCTCGATGGCGGTGGCCGGCAGACGCACAACCGCCCCGATCGCGGCGGTACCGGCCGGGCGGGGCGGCACCCGGCCACCAGCACCTCCATCAGCCGGGCCCACGCCGTGAGGCACTCGGCCCGCACCTTGCGGATCACCGGGCAGGCGGCCGTCTGCGAACCAAGCGCAACACGGAGCACCACGCCAAATTCCACACCGAACGCTGGTCACAAGCCGTAGTGATTACTACGCAGGGCTACTTGAGGTCTCATCGCAGCTTCCGAGTGGAGGGCCGCAAGGGGGCGTGCCCGCTGCGGTAGCGTCTCGGCAGGGTGGAGGCGAATCGGTTCAGTTCTTGGCGAGCGCTTCGTGGCAGATCCACTGGAACAAGGTGGGGTTGTCGACAGTGGCGATCACACTGACGGTGCTGCGGACGTGGCGATCGGCGTCCAGTAGGGCCGGCATTCCGGCGGCCAAGTCGGCCCTGGAGTCCTCCCCCAGCCACCAGCCGCAAAGTAGGCGTGGGGCTTCGTAACAGTGGTCATGCGCTCGCCAGCTCGGCGGCGGCTTGTTCGTCGTGTTCGCGCAGCATCCGCATGACGGTCGCGGGCGAGGGGTGTTGGCCCTTCTTCGCACTCTTGCTGATGACGAGCCGGGCGGCGATATCGCGCAGGCTCATCTCCTGCTCGCGTAAGTGGAGGGCCATGGACAGCATGGACTCGTCGGCGATGCCGGCGCCTCCGATGGTCTTGCCGCATTTGCGGGCGCTCTCGTGGCCTTCGAGGGTGCGGTCGCGGATGTACTCGCGCTCCGTGCCCGACATCGCGGCGAGCACGGCGAACACGATTCCGGAGGGCTCGTGCGAGCCCTCCAACTCCCCGGTGAGGAATTCCGGGCCGACGTCGCCAGCCTTCATCCTCGGCGAGCATGGTGAGTTGAGGCGCCGTGTTCGTGGACGACGAGGGCGACGGCGACGCCGGAGGAGCGGATCTCTCCGGCGAGCTTGACGGCGGCCTCCAGTTCGGGGCGCATTGCGGTGCAGGCAGAGATCTTCTCGGCGAAGACCCGGGTGACCCCGGCTTCGGCGAGGGAGCCCAGTTGTGCGTCCAGGACTGGCGGGCTGTTGAGGCGCGGGCGTACCCGAGGCGGACGGGTCCGACCGGCTCGGCGCCGGCGGGCCGAGGCAGCTCGGTCCACACTGGGCCCGGCTTACGCACGGCCGGGGGCGGCACGCTGAGAGCCTTGGCGAGTTGAGGCACCAGGCGGGAAGCGGGCGGTGCGGCACGGCGAGGCCGCAGGGGCAGCGCAGGTGGACCGCCGGACGGTCGCCTGTTTCACGAGCGACCACCTGGGAAACCCGGCCCGCGAGGCGTGTTCCGTGAAGCGGCTCCACTGGCCCCCTGTGGCGGGTAGAGGGGTGCCGTCAACGAGCGGCCGACCAAGCGCCTGGTGACCCGCCAGTAGCTTCTGTGGTGCTTAGGCCGGGGCGGGCTACGGTTGCGGTGCGGCGCGGTGTTCACCAGCTGATTCCGGCCGCCACCGGCAGGTGGTCGCTGCCGGTGGCCGGCAGCACCCGCGAGCTCTCCGGCTCCACGCCTCTGACCAGGATCTGGTCGATCCGCACCACCGGGAACTTCGCCGGCCAACTGAAGCCGAAGCCGTCCCCGGCCGCGTCCTGGGCCGAGCGCAGCTGCGAGGTGATGTCGGCGAACGCGCGGTCGTCCATGGCGCCGTTCAGGTCGCCGAGCAGCACCACCCGCTCGTTCTGCTCGGCGGCGATGGCCTTGCCGAGCGCCTGCGCGCCTCTGTCACGGTGGGCCGTCCAAAAGCCCGCCCTGGGATTCACGCGTGCGGACCCCAGGTGGGCCACATACACCGCCAGTGGTCCGTGGTCCGTGGCCACCGTGGTGCGCAGCGCCCGAGCGTAGCCCATCTTGATCTCGACCGGCTTGGTGTCCCCCAGCGGCCCAGCGTCGATCTTGATGTCGACCGGCTGGGTGTTCGACAGCGGCAGCTTGCTCCACAGCCCGACCGTGCCCTGCACCGTGTGGTACGGGTACGTCTTCGCCAGCTCCTTCTCGTACGTGCCCCGGGCCTGCTGGGCCAGCTCCTCCAGTGCCAGCACGTCCGCGCCGGAGGCGGCCAGGTCGCGGGCGGTGCCGGCCGGGTCGGGGTTGTCGGCGCCGACGTTGTGGCTGGCCACGGTGAGGTCGCTGCCCGGGTGGGACTTGTCGCCGAGCAGCCCGCCGAAGAGGTTCAGCCACACCATGACCGGCAGCAGCAGTGCGGCCACCGCGGAGGCGGAGCGGCGCCACAGCCCCCCGGCCAGCAGCACCGGGATGAACAGGCCGAACCACGGCAGGAACGTCTCCACCAGACTGCCGAGGTTCCCGATCCGGTTCGGGATCTTCGCGTGCAGCAGCATGAGCAGGCCCAGCAGCAACGCCAGTGCCGCAAGGACCAGGCCGCGCTTCCAGGGCCCCGGCCGGGAGCCGATGCGGACCGCCCGCCGGATGCCCGCGCGCCAGGTACCGGAGCCGGTATCACGGCTGCCGGCGCCGCCCTGTCCGGTCTCCGCCGTGTCCACCTGCGCCATCGTCTGCCCTCGCTCACTGCCGGTCACTTCTGCATCCTCGGGTCCTTGGCGGGGTCGGCATACATACGCGGGCAACCACGATCGATCACATTGGTGCGCAGTTCGTAGTGCCAGGGTTCGTTCCTGTAGATCTGGCACAGCCCGTACTTGGCACCATGTTCGGACAGCCATGCCGTCGCATTGGAGTGCCCGATGTCGACCGCGTCTCCCGACACGTGAGGAGACGCCGCTGCGGTGGCCACCCATCGGGCGGCCTCGTCTTCAGACCCGTACTTGGAGACCGCGTCGCGAAGAAGCTGATTTTGGTAGTCCGGGGAACGCCAGCCGTTGTTGACGTAGAACTTGACGCCCTCGTCCGCGGCGTCCGTTGCAGCCTGGCGGAGGGTCTTGAGCAGATCTGGATCGAGGTTGGCCACAGCCGGAATCGCGTTATCGAAGACCGTCACGCCGTGGGGGACGACACCGTCAGCCTCGCTGAGTGCACCACGGCGCTCACTGCGAGGAGCCTTCGAGGGTGACGCGGCCGAGGGTGAGGAGGGGGATGCGGGCGAGGAGGACTTCAAGGGTGGTGTGGGCGAGGAGGACGAGGAATTCTGCGACTGGTAGCCGAGGGTTGCCGTGATCGCTGCTATGATACGGCAGCTGTAGATCGTGAATTTGGGGATGTCGCTGCTGGTCAGCGGGGCAGCTTGAGATGATCACGATCGGGTGGAGTCCCGGACATGCGGGACGGCCGCCGTGATCTTTGCTTTGTGTGACGAAAACCAAAACCCCGACGACCGTCGGGGGCACGATAGCGCATGCCGAACAGCAGCGGCGGGCCCGGTTTCTGGACGCGGTGATGACCCGGATCGCGGGGTGTTTCCGCAGGTGTGAGCCGCGACGGCTGGCCCGGGAGTTCGTGCTGGGCCTGCTGATGGAGCTGGAGGACCACAACTGCTGGACCTTGGGCGAGGCGCTCGGGCACACAGGCCCGCACCGGCTGCAGCACCTGCTGTCGAGGGCGAAATGGGACGAGCGGCAGGTCCTGGACGAGGTCGCGGCCTGGGCCGTTGAACACTTGACCGGCGGCGACGGTGGCGCCGACGGTGACCAGGACGCGGTGTTCATCGTGGACGAGACCGGCGACGCCAAATCCTCCACCGATTGTGTCGGGGCGGCGCGCCAGTATTCGGGGAGCCTGGGCGGGGTCGCGTTGTGCCAGGTGACGGTGAATCTCACCTACGCCACCGGCCATGGCCACACCATCATCGACCGCCGCCTGTACCTGCCCAGAGACTGGGCGGCCGATGAGGAACGCCGCGAGCTGGCCGGTGTCCCCGAACAGGTCGAGTTCGCCACCAAACCGCAGTTGGCCGCCGCGATGCTCGCCCGCGCCCGCGGCCGCGGGATAGGCGCCGGGTTCGTGGCCGGGGACGAGGTCTACGGCGGCCGAGACCTGCGCACCTGCGTCCGGAGCCTGGGCATGGGCTATGTGATGGCCGTCAAGCACGACCACACCGTGGCCCTCGGCCCGCACACCACCACCGCCCGCAGGGCCGTCCGGCTGATCAGTGACGGCGGGTGGCAGCGCATGCGCACCGGCACCGGGACCAAAGGCGTCCGCTCCTACGACTGGGCCATGCTCGCCATCACACCCGACGACACCCCCGACAGCCACCAGGCCGGTGACCAGGCCGGATGCACGGTCCTGCTGGTGCGCCGGCACCGCTACACCCGCAAACTGTCCTACTACCGCTGCTACAGCCCGACCCCGGTGCCGCTGGCCCGGCTGGTGGCCATCGCCACCGTCCGCTGGAAGATCGAAGAAGACCACCAGCTCGCCAAACAGGCCTGCGGCCTGGACAAAGGCCAGACCACCCGCTGGGTCTCCTGGCACCGCTGGACCTGCCTGGCCCTGCTCGCCTACACCTACCTCGCCGTCACCACCGCCACCGAACGCCACCCCGGCGACCCCGAATTGATCCCCATCACCGTCCCCGAACTGCTACGGCTCATCCGGGGGACCGTCGTACCCCCGCCCCGCACCGACCCCCAGCACCGACACGCATGGTCACTATGGCGCCGACGCCACCAGCAACGAGCCCGAGCCTGCCACCACGCCTGGCACACCTACGCCGAAACCACCCCATGATCACAGCAGGTCAGAGCCGAAATTACAGCTGCCGTATCCGTCTCAGAGCGCTCGACCGCAGACGTGCCCACAACAGGCCTCCGGTGCGAGAGATCGCAGGTCTGCGGCTGGACCCGTTCCGCAGAGAGGTCTACCGGGATGGCCGCTACGTCGCACTGACCAGGAAGCAGTTCGCCGTGCTCGAAGTCCTCATCGCCGCCGAAGGCGGTGTGGTCAGCGCCGAAGAACTCCTGGAACGGGCATGGGATGAGAACGCCGATCCGTTCACCAACGCCGTGCGCATCACCGTCTCGGCACTGCGCAAACGGCTCGGTGAACCCTGGATCATCGCCACCGTGCCAGGCGTCGGCTACCGCATCGACACGCAACCAGAGGCCGGACACGAGGGAGGAGACCGTGGATAGAGCGCCTGGGTTGAGCGTTCGCCTCAAACTCACCCTCAGCTACGCCGGATTCCTCATGCTCGCCGGCGTCCTGCTGCTCGCGGCGGTGTGGGTGTTCCTCCTGCGTTACGTCCCCGACCGCGCGCTTCTCATCCGCTCCGGCACCCCCTTAAATGGTGTTTTTCCCATCCGGTCCAGCCTCCTGCGCGTTTTCGCTCCGAGGGCAGCCGCAGTACTGGCGTTCCTGCTGCTGTTCGGCCTCGTGGGAGGGTGGATCCTCGCCGGCCGGATGCTCGCCCCGCTGACCCGAATCGCGGACGCCACACGAATGGCCACGAACGGATCACTCTCCCACCGAATCCGGCTACCAGGCCGCAAAGATGAGTTCCGCGAACTCGCCGACGCCTTCGACACGATGCTCGCACGGCTCGAAGCACACGTCGCCGAACAGCAGAGATTCGCGGCCAACGCCTCCCACGAACTGCGGACCCCGCTGGCGGTCTCAAAGGCACTTCTCGACGTGGCCCGCACCGATCCGAACCTCGACACCGGCGAAGTCATCGACCGCCTCCACGCCGTCAACACCCGAGCGATCGACCTCACTGAAGCACTGCTCCTGCTCAGCCGCGCTGACCAGCGGTCCTTCACCCGAGAACACGTCGACCTGTCCCTCATAGCGGAAGAAGCCACCGAAGCGCTCCTCCCCCTCGCCGAGAAGCGTGGCGTCACCATCGAAACCTGCGGCGACATCACCCCCACCATCGGCTCACACGCGCTCCTGCTGCAGCTGACCGTGAACCTCGTGCAGAACGCGATCGTCCACAACCTGCCTGAACAGGGCGCCGTGCGGGTCAATACCAGCGTCCGGCCCAAGACGGTGGTGCTCACGGTCGAAAACACCGGCGAGAAGCTCACCCCACAGCTGGTCTCGACTCTCACCGAACCATTCCAGCGCGGCACCGCACGCATACGCACCGACCACGCAGGCGTCGGCCTCGGCCTGGCAATCGTCAAAACCATCACCCACGCACACGACGGAACACTCACCCTCGCCCCGCGCTCTGCGGGCGGGATCCGCATCACCGTGGAACTACCCGGATAGGCCCGCACACCGATAGGGCGTCCCACTCCCGAACGTGCCCTCAGCCGCCATGTAGCTGTGCGTGACGATGGTGACGGTGTTCGTTCGCATAAATGACCAGTCATGCGAGACCGGCGACCGGCTGGGGTCTGCGACGCCGGCGGTCGGCGCCGGCCGATGGCGCCCTGTGCGTGCCCGGCGTGCCGGGCACGCACAGGGGATCCCTTCTCTTCGTGCCGGCGGGCGGTGGCCGCGCGTCAGCCGTGGCCGGTGACGGCCTGGATCTCCCGCTCGATGATCTCCTGCAGTGGCACGCCGTCGCAGTTGGCGAGGATGACGCCGACCCAGCCGGTGTACGGGTAGATGGTCCAGTTGGCGCCGCCACCGGGGGTGGCGCCGGCGCGGCTCCACACCCACTGGCCGTTGACGAGGCTGACCGGCATCGTGTAGGCCCCGAACGACGCGTCGGCGGGGGCTGCCCGGCCGTCCCTGCCATTCACCTGGGGGGCATGGGGGATCTTGGCTCCGGTGAACAACTCGGCGTAGGGCCGGTCCAGCACCCTGCCGTCGCCCAGTGCGTGCGCGAACCGGACCAGATCCGGCGCGGTGGCGAAGCCGCCGTCCCCGGGGGCGTCGATGAAGCTACGGCCCGGGTTCTTGCCCAGTTCGTACGGGTGCGGGCTGCCCTTGTCCAGGTTGCGGACCGCGTCCACCTGGCTGCCGTCGGCCAGCGTCATGTACGGGTGCGCGATGTGCTTGTCGGTGAGCCACTGCGGCCTGGTGTAGAACGCCGTACCGGTCATGCCGCAGCGCCCGAAGATGTGTTCTTCGACGTAGTCCCAGTACGTCGTGCCGGTCACGGCCTCCACGATCAGCGCGGGGATGGCGACCTCGGCGCCGGCGTGCCACGTGGTGGGTGTGCCGGGGGGCGCCACCAGCTTCGACTGCCGGGCCCACTGCTCGTAGTACTCGTGCACCTCCTCCCGGCTCTGGAAGATGCGTTGCACATCCTCATCCGGGGTGTTCAGCCCGGAGGTGCCGGAGAGCAGGTGGTGGATGGTCACCTGCCCGGCGATCTCCTTGGTGAAGCCCTTCAGGTAGGTGCCCACCGTGTCCGACAGCCTCACCTTGCCCTGCTGTGCCAGCTGCAAGATGGCCACCGCGCCGAACGGCTTGCCCGCCGAACTGAGGCTGAACGCGACGCCCTCGCTGTTGCGGATCCCCTTCTCCTTATCGGCCATGCCGTAGCTGCGCGACAGCACCGTCCGGCCCCGGTGCGACAGCAGCACCACGCCGGAGAACCTGCCCTCCGCGGCCAGCTCCGCCACGTACCGGTCGTAGGCTCCGCCGGGCCGGGTGTCCGGCGGGATCGGGTCGGTCGGGGCCGGATCGGCGTGGCCGGGCTGGGCGCCCACCAGCGGCGCGCCGGCCGCCACCGCGCCGGCGGCCGCCAACCCGCCCCACCCGAGCAGCCGCCGCCGGTCGACACCACGTACGGAATCCGAGTCCATGATCACGGTCCTTTCCCGATCGGCGAACTGACCGTTGATGCGTTGTGGTCCATGCCTCCACTGAAGACGCAAGACTGTTGCGGTGGCGTATGCGATTTTCGATACGCCCGCGATACGCCCCCCAATTCCCGGGCATCAAGGAACTGCGGTGGACTCGGCTGACAACCGGGCCACCACCTGGACGCAGAACTCGCGCTCGAACCGCCTCCGCGCGGCCCCACGATTCGCTCGACCCGGCCCGGCGGCTCAATCCGCCTGGTCCGGCAGCGTGCCGGCAGCACCGCCCGTAGCCCCTCGTCGGTCAGTACTTCCGGGCAGATCGTGGTGGCCAGCCACCCGATCGGCTCGTCTCGTCGACGCGGGTGGACTCACGGAACCCCAGCGCCTCACGGACCTGCGCCCGGTGCCGCTCGATCGACCGTCCCGCCCGGTCATAGTCGGCCGGCAAACGTCCACGCGGCGATCAGCTCTTCCGAACACAGGCACCGCCCCGGCACGACCGACTCGTGACGATCACGGACTATCGCGGCGGTCGATGACTCGTCTCTCGTCGCATACGGCGGGCTGGCCGCGGGCGTCCACCGATCGCCTCGGTCATCCAGGCGGACTCGTCGAGGGAGCGCTGCACGCCCCTCGGCTGAACACGGCGAGCTGGAGTACCCGAGGTGATGCTGGAAGTGCTCGCCCGGACCGGCGCCGACGCTGCTTTCATCTCCATCACCGGCGGCGAGGCGCGGCTGGCCGGCCTGCGCGTCACCATCGCCGCGCTGCCGATCGCGCACGGCTGCAACATCGGCTACACCCGGTCATCGGCTCGGCCGAGGCACTGCCCGCGACCGGCTCTCGCACGTGGATCAGACGTACCTGCACATCTGCGGATGGCCGACGCGCCCGGCTACCGCCACCAGATCAAGGCCCAGGCCAACCTGCAAGAAGGCCGCCACGCCCTGGCCCGCAGGGTCTTCCACGGCAAGAACGGACGGCTCCACCAGAACTACCAGCAGGGCATAGAAGACCAGATCGGCGCGCTCGGCCTCGTCCTCAACGCGGTCGTGCCGTTCAACACCCGCTACATGGACGCCGCCCTCACCCAGCCCCGCGCAGACGGTTTCGCCGCCCGCGACGAGGACGTGGCCTGGCTGTCGCCGCTCGTGCGGCACCACATCAACATGATGGGCCGCTAGTCCCTCCAGCTTCCGGAGATGCCCGGAGGGCTCCGTCGCTGAACCCCGCCCCGTAGCGCCCACGGCTGTCGGGGCCGGCCGCGGTCGGTCGGCCCGGCCCGCAGCACGACGAGCCGCGGGCCACGAACTGGGAACGGTTGCGCTCGGCCCGCTGATGGCCGCTACCGGGCGAGCAGTGGGAGCGCCGGGAAGGTGTGGTCCTGCCACAGCAGCCGCGAGGTCTCTTCGGGGTAGGCGGTGGTCATCGACGGCGTGTCAAAGAGCTGTGCGAGGCGGTGGTCGGTGTCGTACGGAGGCCAGCCCGGGTCGCCGTGCGCGGCGAACGCCGTCCACGCTCTGCGGATCTGCGCGGACAACTCCTCCGCCGCCGGGGAGGGCGGGTCGCCGATCAACATGGCAGGCTGTCCGCTGCTCAGGTTGCCGAAGACGAGCGGCACGTCCAGGCCGTGGCAGGCGCCGAGGCCACCGCCCAATCCCGGGGCGGGCCAGGTCAGTTCGTAGAGGTGGGCCTGGCCGCCGCCGGCGATCTGCGCGTCGGCGAGGTGGAGGCTCGGCATGCGGAACAGCCAGTCCGCGTTGACCAGTTCGTACAGCTCCTCATCGGCCGCGGCCGGGAATGCCTCCCGGTACCGGCGCGCGCCGTCCGGGCCGGGGGCGAGCAGGTGCAGAGCGGTCTTGGTCTGCTCGTGCGTGACCTGGCCGAGCACACCGTCGATCAGGCTGAACAACCGGTGCTCGTCACGAGCGTGCCCGACGAGAAGTGCGACGTCCCGGGCGGCGCCGTCGGCCAGCGCCTGCCAAGGGGTGGCCGGCAGGACGTCACCGTCGACAACCGGTGCGAACGGGATCGGCCGGTGTGTGATCTGCCCCCAGCGCTCCCGCCATCGGACCATCTTGGCGGAGATCGCATCGCCTGCGGCGGGCAGCCGGGCCGGGGCCACCGCCGACAGGCCGGACACCGTGGGCCGTACCCCCAGTTCGGCGGCGCAGGCGGCGGCGATGTCGGCGGCCAGCCCCGGGGAGAAGAACGTCCCCGGCACGCTCTGCGCGACCGCCCGGCGGAAGAGCCCCGCGGCGCGCGGCATGGCGAGCAGCGCGGCGACCGATCCGCCGCCAGCCGACTGCCCGAAGACCGTGACCCGGTCCGGGTCGCCGCCGAACACCCGGATGTTGTTCCGCACCCACTGCAAGGCCGCGACCTGGTCGAGCAGCCCCCGGTTGGCCGGGGCTCCGTCGATCTGCGCGAAACCCTCGATACCGAGACGGTAGTTGAGGGTCACGACCACGGCTCCGCTCCCGGCCAGGCGCCCGGCGTCATATTCCGGGAGGCTGGAGTCGCCCGCGACGTAACCGCCGCCGGGGATCCACACCATTACCGGGAGCCCCGCCGCCGGACCCGGATCCGGTGTCCACACGTTGATCGTCAACCAGTCGTCGCCGGCGGTGTCCTGTGCCGCCCCGAGCATGCCGGACTGCGGTGGCGGCGGGCCGTACGCGACCGCCGGGCGCACACCATCCCAGCTGCGCACCGGCTGCGGCGCGGCGAACCGGAGGGCGCCGACCGGCGGCTCGGCGAACGGGATGCCGCGGAAGACCGCCAGGCCCGCCTCCCGGCCGCCACGGAGGACGCCGGCCGCCGTGCGGACTTCCGGCTCGGACCCGGATGGCTTGCTGGACGCGGTGACGGCCACTTTGCGGGTTTCCTTTCCGTTCCTGTTCGGCAGAGCATTCCGGTGCGCGCCATCCGCGGGCAAACCATTTAGGGGGCAGGACTGGCACGACAGCGCGGAGAGCGGCCTCGGCATGCTCAGACCAGCGCTGCTCTTCGGGCCGCACCAGGAATCCTGTGCTCACGGGCAGAGCCTCACGCCCCCGTGCCGGCTAAGCGCGAATACTCGCCGTGATCGGCATGGCGCGGATCGCCGGCTTCCGGGTGGTCCCTGCCCGGGGTCAGCGCCGGGTGTCGCCCGGTGCGTGTAACCCGGTCAGCTCGGCGGTGGCCTCGGGCGAGAGGTGGAAGTAGCGGCGCACGTTTTCGGGTTTGCGGTGCCGCGGCTTGGCCATCAGCATCAGCAGGCTGCCCCGCCCTCGCCCAGGTGCGTCAGCGCCGAATGCCCGAACTCGTGCAGGTCCCAGCCGGTGCCCGGCCCACCGAGCACGGTGTGGCCGTCCAGCAGGGCGCGGGCCCGTCCGTACGACAGGCGGACCAGCCCGGTGTCCGGGCACACGTCGCGCGGGCCGGTCACCTTCCCCGGGCCGGGACGGCGATGGGTGCAAAACACCGGCCCCGTGCCCGGCTCTTCAGCAGCCGGGCCGTCCCGGCCTCCCAGAACACCGGCGCCGACGGCCGCCTCGCCCACACCGGCACCGCCGGGGCGTCATGGTCGCGGTCCCGGCACCATGCCAGCCACGAACCCACCGCCGCCGGCCGGGCGTTCCAGATGTTGACCGCTGCCACAAGCAACAAGCCCTCTTCGTGCACCGCCCGACGGCCTCCGCCGCAGGCCGTTGTCCGCGCCAAGACCTCAAGATCGTTCCCGAGCTCCACCCTTGCCGCCGGCTGACCAGGAGCGGCAGGGGCTTGACGCACGATCTCGCAGACTTGCGCTGGTGTCTGGGTTGGGAGTTCAGGGCCGTCTTGTGTGAAGGGCGCGCCATGGACGGCACGCCTCCTGGGGCCATGACGGCGAATGGGAGCTCGACGTGGCGTGCTTGCTCTCGCCGGGTCTTCCTTACCTGCCCGTTGCACCCGGCACCACGGGGGTCGCAGTGCAATCGGCTCGCGGTCAGTCCGATCTTCGGCGAGCCTGCTGCGTTTCGCGCAGGATCGTCCAGGCGTCCGCGACCGGGCCCACGTGGGCGAGCTTGTCGGGGTTGCTCACCGTCCGGATGGCCTGGATCTGCCCGTCGAGGATGTCGAGCGTCCAGGTGTTGATGACCTTGCCGTCGCGGTCGCGGAAGATCGCCCCCGGCTGGCCGTTCACCTGGCGCGGCTCCACGACGCCGCCGATCTGGACGAATGGCGGGAGGAGCGTGGCGAGTACCCGGGCCACGTTGCCGGCACCGAAGATTCCCCTCGCCCACTGCGGAGCCTTGCCGCCGCTGTCGGCGACGATCTGCACGTCGGCGGCGAGCAGTTTCCGGAGTCCGTCGAGGTCGCCTTCGGTGAACGCGTCGAAGAACCGCGTCGCGAGTTCCTCGCGTTCTCTCCGGTCGGCCTCGAACCGGGGCCGGCCCGCGTCCATGTGGCGGCGCGCCCGCACCGCGAGCTGGCGGCACGCCGCCTCCGACCGGCCGACGGCCGAGGCGACCTCGGGGAAGCCGAACCCGAACACCTCCCGCAGGACGAACACCGCGCGCTCAAGCGGGCTGAGCCGCTCCAGCAGCAGCAACGCCGCCATCGACACCGAGTCGGCGAGTTCGGCCGAGCGCTCCGGGTCCTGGTAAGGGTCGGTGAGCAGCGGCTCGGGGAACCACGGGCCGACGTACTCTTCCCGCCGGACGCGGGCCGAGCGCAGGACGTTGATCGAGATCCGGGTGACCACGGCCGCCAGGAACGCCTTGGTCGACACGGGCTGGGTCGGGGACGCCTCGTAGCGCAGCCAGGACTCCTGCACCGCGTCCTCGGCCTCGGTCACGCTGCCCAGGATCCGGTAGGCGATCGAGAACAGCAGCGGCCGCAGCTCCTCGAACTCCTCGGCCCGGGTCACGCCAGCTCCTCCTTGAAACCCTGCCGCCACGACGGGTACCGCGGCTGCCAGCCGAGCTCCCGCTTGGCCTTGGCGTTGGAGAACCCGCGCCCCTCGGTCATCATCACCACCGCCTGATCCCCGGCCAGCAGCCGGGCCAGCCACACCGGGACCCGCAGCGGACGCTTCGCTCCCGCGCACTTCGCCAGGTGGGGCAGCCACTCGCTCGCCGGGGCCGGTTCGTCATCGACGATGTTGAACACCCCCCGCACCTTCCTCTCCACCGCCAGCACCGTCGCGCTCGCCGCGTCGTCCAGATGGATCCACGAGCTGTGGCCGGTGCCCCGGCTCACCAGCGGGTACCGCCGCTTGCGCACCAGCTCGACCTGGTCGTCGATGGCGCCCGGCCCGTAGAACGCGCCGTAGCGCAGCACCGCGCCGCCGGCCTTGAGGACCACGTCCTCCACATGCCGCAACGCCTTCAACCCCACGTTCGCGGCCGTCCCCTCGAGCAGGTCCAGCGGGTCCTCCTCGGTCTTCACCCATCCGCCCTCGCGGATGCCGTTCCAGGAGGCGTACCCCTGCGCGACGAAATGAGAGACGCCGGTCGCCTCGGCCGCGGCCAGCAGGTGGTCGGTGCCCTCGGTGCGCAGCCGGTTGGTCCTGGCGAACCAGCGGTCCGGATGCTTGATGTCGGGCTTGCCGGCGTGCGCCATGGAGATCGCGGTCATCTGGTGCACGACCACCTCCGGCCGGGCCCTGGCCATCGCCTCGCCGACCGACGCCGCGTCCAGCCCGTCCATCACCACACCGTCCGCACCGAACCGCTCCAGCAGGTCCAGCTTCGCCCGGCTCGTGGTGGTGGCCGTCACCTGATGCCCCCGGGCCATGAGCTGCGGCACCAACCGCTGTCCCAGGACCCCGCTCCCGCCTGCCACGAACACCCGCATGACCATCACCTTCCCGACGTAAGCGTCCGCCTTCGCCACCCGAGACAAGACAGCCCCGCCGCCTGTGACATGGGAGGGAAGAACAATCAGGAGAGCACCGCCGAACTGAGGGCGCTGACCGGCTAGAACGCAAGCGCTGCCCGCCTCATTTGCCGGCTCCGAACCGCCCGCCACCACCCACGGCCGACGTGATCCGCAGGCCCGCCGCCGGGCGATCATCCGGGCCGCGGCCGACCTGCTGGTGGAAGGCGGCGGCGATATCACCCACCGTCGGGTCGCTGAGCGCGCCGACGTCCCGCTGGGGGCCACCACTTACTACTTCTCGACGCTGGATGAGCTGCGCGAGGCGGGTCTGGAACTGCTAGTGGCCGAGGCCGAGGAGGCCCTCGCCGAGATGAGGCGTCAGGCGGCCGAGGCTCAGGGCGATCCGGCGACCCTGGCCCGGCTTCTGCACGACTACCTCGGCGATCGCGATCAGCTGCGCGCCGACAGGGAGCCCTGATGCTGCACGATCCTCGATCTGGCCCTTGCCCTGTCGGCGGACCGGCGCCGCGGCGGGCGCGGACGGTCGGCTCACGCTTCACCAAGTCGAATTCGCCGGCACCCCACCGGGCCGCCCCCAGTTTCACCGGTACCTCTCGCAGAGATGTTCCTCAGCCCCGATCCGGGCGCCGCACGGGCTGGGCGGGTGGCCGTCGGGCTGCGCCCGCGGTGCGGTGGTCGTGACGTTCAGGGGCGGGGGTGGTTCTGCGGGACACGATGGTGTGGTGTTCGGTGATCCAGCGGGCGGCGAGCAGACCGGAGCCGGCGGTCAGGGCGGCGGCGGCGAGGACGGTGGCGTTGAGGCCAAGGGTGTCGGCCAGGACGCCGGCGACCAGGGCGCCGGCGGCGTAGCCGATGTCGCGCCAGAACCGGTAGGTGCCCAGGGCGTTGGCGCGCCAACTGGGGTGGGCGTGGTCGGAGACGGCGGCGATCAGGGCCGGGTAGACCATGGCGGTGCCGATCCCGAGGGCGATGGCCGACAGGATGCCCGCCGCCAGCGGCCAGTCCAGCAGCACCAGGGCGAGGACGAGTCCCGCGGCCTGGACGAGCATCCCGGTCACGATGAGGGGTTTGCGGCCGATGCGGTCGGCCAGGTGCCCGGTGGGAATCTGGCCGAGGCCCCACAGCAGCGGGTAGAGGCCCTTGATCAGGCCGACGGCGGCCAGGCCGAGACCATGGTCGGTGAACAGCAGCGGATAGACACCCCAGGTCAGACCGTCGTTGAGGTTGTTGACCAGCCCGGCCTGGCTGGTGCCGCGCAGGGAGCGGTCCCGCCAGGAGGTCCGCGCGAACGTGGTGGCCAGGCCGGCTCTGTCACCGGTGGTGGCGGGCCTGGGATGCTGGGCCAGTTCCAGTGCGACATGCCCGGCGGTGTCACGCACGATCAACGACAGGACCAGCCCGGCGGCCACGAACACCACGCCGATGAGCTCGGGGGCGGGCCGCAGGCCGTACCTGGTGGCCAGGTAGCCGGTGATCAGGGCGGTGGCGCCGACCGAGACGTAGCCGGCCGCCTCGTTCAGGCCGGTGGCCAGGCCGCGGCGGGCGGGCCCGACCAGATCGATCTTCATGTTGACGGTCATCGACCAGGTCAGTCCCTGGTTGATGCCCAGCAGCACGTTGGCGGCGACGATCCAGCCCCAGGACGGCGCCCACGCCAGCACGAACGGCACCGGGACGCCGATGACCCAGCCCGCCAGCAGCAGCCGCTTGCGGCGGAAGCGGGCGGTCAGCGCCCCGGCGGCCAGGTTGGTCAGCGCCTTGGTCACCCCGAAGGCGATGATGAACGAGAACACCACCAGGTCGCTGGTCAGGCCGAAGACGTCGGCGCCGATCAGCGGGACGGTGGTGCGCTCCAGTCCGACCAGGCCGCCCACGGCGATGTTCACGATGACCAGCAGCGTGAACTGCGGCCAGTTCTCGCGCAGCCCCAGCCGTACGGTCCTGCCGGCCGGCGTCTTTGCGGTGGTGCTCATCGGGTGCCTCCCGGGAGGCCCTGCTCCGGGCGCCGGCCGTGGGCGGCGGTCATGGCGCGCTCGCCGTGGCCGCGGGTGACGAACGGGGTGGTGGCCTGGGAATCACCGTCGGCGAGCAGCGCCTTGACCTGCCCGGCGTCCACGGGCAGGGCGTGGCCGTCCCCCGGATCGACCAGGCGGGAGTTGTTGCCCGGCCCCTCATCGGCCAGCGGCAGCAAATGATCGTCGGCAAAGCCCACGGTGTTCCTCCAGGATCGGTGCGGGGTGTGCGATGCCGCGCACTGAAACCATCTATTACAATATTCCATGGATCTATGGAGGATAGCGGATGGAGACCCAATCCCTGGCCAAGGCGCACCTGTACGAGGCGTTCGCGGCCGCGGGCAAGGCGCTTGCGAGCGGTAAACGGCTGGAGTTGCTGGACCTGCTGGCCCAGGGCGAGCGCACCGTTGACGCGCTCGCCCGGGCGGCCGGGCTGAACCTGACGACCGCCTCGGCGCACCTGCAGACGCTCAAGCAGGCCGGGTTCGTGGCCACCCGCCGCGAGGGGGTGCGCATCCACTACCGGCTCGCCGGCGACGACGTTGCCCGGCTCCTGGCGCTGCTGCGCAAGGTCGCCGAGACCCACCAGGCCACCGTCCCCGCCGCCCTGGACGCCTATCTCGGCCGGGACGGCGCGGCGGAGGTCACCCGGGACGAGCTGAGCGCCCGCGTGCGGGGCGGGGCCGTGGCGGCCGGGGAGGTTCTGGTGCTGGACGTGCGGCCGGAGGAGGAGTACCGGGCCGGCCACATCCCCGGCGCCGTCTCGATCCCGGTCGGCGAGCTGGCCGACCGGATCAGCGAACTGCCCGCCGACACCGAGATCGTGGTGTACTGCCGCGGCGAGTACTGCGTGCTGGCCTACGACGCGGTACGGCTGCTGACCGGCCGCGGCCACCGGGCCGTCCGCCTCAGCGACGGCATGCTGGAGTGGCGTTTGGCCGACCTGCCCGTCGACGCCGTGGAACCGGGGTGTCGATGAGACTGCTGTCGCCAGGGGCACGCATTGGTGTCGGCCCAGGCCAGAGGAATTGCTTGGAGGTCCCGCGAGGTCTCTGCCAGGCGGTTGCAAACCGTGCCGCCGCTCCGGACGAGCCGCACCATTCGTCCGGCCGGCCGGGTTTCACCGTGCAGCCGATGCGGCGGGCGGTACGCGCCGCCGCAGGACGAGGTACCGGCCGGTCAGCCCTATGGCGAACATGACCGTGCCGGCGAGTACGGATTGCCAGGGCAGGGCGGCGACCAGGGTCAGGCAGCCGGCGAGGCCGAGCAGGTTGAGCCCGCGCGGCCAGCGGCGGTCGGGCGCGGGCTGGGTGAACGCGGAGGCGTTGGCGATGGCGTAGTAGACCAGCACGCCGAACGAGGAGAAGCCGATCACGCCGCGCAGGTCGACGGTGGCGACCAGGGCGCTGACGACGATCGCCAGCACGATCTCGGCGCGGTGCGGCACCCGGTGGCGGGGATGGACGGCGGCGAGCGCGCCGGGCAGGTCGCGGTGGCGGGCCATGGCCAGGGTCGTGCGCCCGATGCCGGCGATCAGCGCCAGCAGCGCGCCCAGTGCCGCGAGCGCCGCACCCACCCGCACCACCGGGGCCAGGGCGCCGGCGCCCGCCGCCTCGACCGCGGTGGTCAGCGGCGCGATCGAGGCGGCGAGCCGGTCCGGTCCCGCGGCCAGCAGCGCCGCGACCCCGACCGTCAGGTAGACGGCCACGGTGATGAACAGGGCGATCGGGATCGCGCGGGGAATGGTGCGGCGCGGATCGCGGACCTCCTCCCCCATGGTGGCGATGCGGGCGTAGCCGGCGAACGCGAAGAACAGCAGGCCCGCGGACTGCAGGACGCCGTAGGCGCCGCCGGCCCGCCAGCCGTCCAGGTGCGCCGCGCCGGCGTGCCCGCCCGCCGTGATGCCCGCGACCACGACGGCCAGGGCGGTCAGGCTGGTGGCGACGAGCACGCGGGTGAGCAGGGCGGTCTTGGTGACGCCGTGGTAGTTGAGCGCGGCCAGCCCCAGCACGGCCGCGACGGCGGCGGCGCGCTGGGCCCACCAGGGGCCGGGCACCGCGTAGACGGCGAAGGTGAGGGCCATGGCGGCGCACGAGGCGGTCTTGCCCACCACGAAACCCCATCCGGCCGTGAACCCCCACCAGTGGCCCAGGCGCTCGCGGCCGTAGATGTAGGTGCCTCCGGACGTCGGATGCACCGCCGCCAATTGCGCGGACGCGGCCGCGTTGCAGTATGCGATCACTGCGGCGATCACCAGGCCGATCAGCAGGCCGGTGCCGGCGGCACGGGCGGCGGGGCCGAACGCGGCGAACACCCCCGCCCCGATCATCGACCCGAGCCCGATCATCACCGCGTCCCCGGTGCCCAGGCGGCGCGCGAGGCGGTCACCGCCGGGCGACGGCTCCGGTCCGGGCACCAGCCCACCTCCTCGACGGCTATTCCATCAAACGCGATTGATGTACCGCACTAAGCACGGCGCCGTCGAGCCGAGCCGCCCCGGTGCCTGTGCGGACGGCCACTCCCTCTGGCCACCGTCATGGTGTTAGCCGGTGATGGCCGCATAGGCGCAGGTCCAGAAGTCGCGGAGGACGGACGGCGGGGTCGGGGACGTCAAGTGACGCTGGGTGAGCAGGACACCGATCAGCCCCTCGGACGGGTCGGTGTAGACGGACGTCCCGGTGCCGCCCGACCAGCCGAAGCGGCCGGGGACGTCACCGCGGTCCACATGCCCGGCCAGCACCTCCCCCATGTGCCGAAGCCGCGCCGCCGACAGGCCCGGATCGTTCATCGTCACCTCCCTTTCCCGGGGTGAGACCCGCCCGGGCGGCGGAATTCATCGCGCCGAGCGCCCGAGACCGGGAATGAGCGCGCCCGCCGGCGCGAGCCGCGCCGGGCCGTCGGGGTCGTGCCGGTGGCGGCGACGGTGGGACCGACCGGGGGCGGAGCCGGCATCGACTTTGGTCGGTGCCGGTGCCGCCGCACCCACGGCTAGCCTTTGGCCGGTGAACGAGACGACGTTCGGCCTGGTGGGCACCGATGCGCGGCACCGCCGCAGGCTCTCCGGCGCCGCGGCCGTGTTCGCCGTGTCGGGTGCCCTGACCGCGCTGACGGTGTGGGGCCGGTCGAACGCCGGCGGCCCGCTCACGCTCGACCTCGTGGTGGGGACGGCGGGCTGGCTGCTGTCGCCGCTGCTGCTGTGGCGTCCGGTCCCGGCGGCGTTCGCGCTGAGCGCGCTGGCGGCGCTGTCCCCGGCGGCCACCCCGGTGTCCAGCATGGGCGTGCTGCAGGTCGCGCAGCGCCGCCCGTTCCCGGTCGCGGCGGCGGCCGGGGCGGCGGGGATCGGAGCGCACGTCGTGCAGGGGCTGTGGCGGCCGAATGGCGGGATCTCGTTCGGCTGGTGGCTGCTGCTGATCGTGGTCGGCTACGGGGCGCTGATCAGCTGGGGGGCGCTGGCGCGGGCGCGGCGCGCGCTGCTGGCGTCGCTGCGCGAACGCGCCCGCCGCGCCGAGGCCGAGCAGGGCCGCCGGGTCGCCGAGGCGCGGATGGCCGAACGGACCCGGATCGCGCGGGAGATGCACGACGTGCTGGCGCACCGGCTGTCGCTGCTGGCCACCTACGCGGGCGCGCTGGAGTACCGGCCCGACGCCCCGCCGGAGAAGCTGGCCGAGGCCGCCGGGGTGGTCCGCGCCGGGGTGCACCAGGCCCTGGACGAGCTCCGCGAGGTGATCTTGCTGCTGCGTGCCGGCGACACCGATGAGGACGATCGGCCGCAGCCCGTGCTGGCCGACCTGCCCCGGCTGCTGGCGGAGGCCCGCGACGCGGGCGGGCGGGTGGAGTTGCGCGACGAGGTGGCCGACGCGGCGGCCCTCCCCCCGGCCGCCGGGCGGACCGCGTACCGGGTCGTGCAGGAGGCGCTGACGAACGCGCGCAAGCACGCGGCGGGATGCGCCGTCCGGGTGGTGCTGGCGGGACGGCCCGGGGACGGCCTGGTCATCGACGTCCGCAACCCGCTGCCTCCGGAGGGCGGGGCCGCTGCCCCGCCGGGCAGCGGGACGGGCCTGGTCGGGTTGACCGAGCGGGTCCGGTTGGCGGGCGGCCGGCTCGACCATCAGGCCGCCGCGGGCGAGTTCCGGCTGCGCGCCTGGCTACCATGGCCGGCGTGACCCGTCCCCTGCGCGTCCTGATCGTGGACGACGACGCGCTCGTCCGCGCGGGGCTGTCGATGATGCTGGACGGGGCGGGCGGCATCACGGTGGCGGGTGAGGCGGCCGACGGCGACGAGGTGCCCGCGGCGGCGGACGCGCACGCACCCGACGTCGTCCTGATGGATCTGCGGATGCCGCGCGTGGACGGTGTCACCGCCACCCGCAGGCTCCGGGCCCGGGCGAACCCGCCCGAGGTCATCGTGCTGACGACGTTCGACTCCGATGAGGACATCCTGCACGCGCTGCGCGCGGGCGCCGGCGGGTTCCTGCTGAAGGACACCCCGCCGGCGCAGATCGTCCAGGCGGTGCGGCAGGTCGCGGCCGGGGACCCCATCCTGTCGCCGCGGGTCACCCGCCGGCTCATGGACCGTGCCGTCACCCGGGCCGGCGCCTACCAGCGGGCCCGCGCCGCGCTCGCCGGGCTGAGCGCCCGCGAGAACGAGGTCGTCCTCCAGATCGCGCGGGGACGTTCCAACGCCGAGATCGCGGCGGAGCTGTTCATGAGCGTGGCGACGGTCAAGGCGCACGTCTCCAGCGTCCTGTCCAAGCTCGGCCTGGACAACCGCACCCAGATCGCGCTGCTGGCCCACGACGCCGGCCTCGCCTGACGTCCGACCCCAGCGTGCCGGGCCGGCCGGCGGGTCCGGCCGTGCCCGATGTCGTCGCGGGCCTCGAACTCCCGGTCGCCCGCCCCGGTCAGGTGCCGACGTAGGCCGCGAGGTGTTCGCCGGTGAGGGTGGAGCGGGCGGCGACGAGGTCGGCGGGGGTGCCCTCGAAGACGATCCGGCCGCCGTCGTGGCCGGCGCCGGGGCCGAGGTCGATGATCCAGTCGGCGTGCGCCATGACGGCCTGGTGGTGCTCGATGACGATGACCGACTTGCCGGAGTCGACGAGCCGGTCCAGCAGGCCGAGCAGCTGTTCGACATCGGCGAGGTGCAGGCCGGTGGTCGGCTCGTCCAGGACGTAGACGCCGCCCTTGCCGCCCATGTGGGTGGCCAGCTTGAGCCGCTGCCGCTCGCCGCCGGACAGGGTGGTGAGCGGCTGGCCGAGGGACAGGTAGCCGAGCCCGACGTCGGCGAGCCGGCCGAGGATGCGGTGCGCGGCCGGCGTGCGCGCCTCGCCGGCGCCGAAGAACTCCTCGGCCTCGGCCACCGGCATCGCGAGCACTTCGCTGATGTCGCGGCCGCCGAGGCGGTGGTCCAGCACCGCTGCCTGGAACCGCTTGCCGTCGCACTCCTCGCAGGTGGTGGCGACACCGGCCATCATCGCCAGGTCGGTGTAGATGACGCCGGCGCCGTTGCAGGCGGGGCAGGCGCCTTCGGAGTTGGCGCTGAACAGGGCCGGCTTCACGCCGTTGGCCTTCGCGAACGCCTTGCGGATCGGGTCGAGCAGTCCGGTGTAGGTCGCCGGGTTGCTCCGCCGCGAGCCGCGGATCGGGGTCTGGTCGACCGACACCACCCCGTCGCGTCCCGAGACCGAGCCGTGGATCAGCGAGCTCTTGCCCGACCCGGCCACGCCCGTCACCACGGCCAGCACGCCGAGCGGAATGTCGACGTCGACGTTCTGGAGGTTGTGCGTCGTGGCGCCGCGGATCTCCAGCGTGCCGGTGGGCGCGCGCACCGTGTCCTTGAGGGCGGCCCGGTCGTCCAGATGGCGGCCGGTGATGGTGCCGCCGGCCCGCAGCCCCTCGACGGTGCCCTCGAAGCAGACGGTGCCGCCCGCCGTGCCGGCGCCGGGACCGAGGTCCACGACGTGGTCGGCGATCGCGATCGTCTCCGGCTTGTGCTCCACGACCAGCACGGTGTTGCCCTTGTCGCGCAGGCGCAGCAGCAGGCCGTTCATCCGCTGGATGTCATGGGGGTGCATCCCGATCGTCGGCTCGTCGAAGACGTAGGTGACGTCGGTGAGCGAGGAGCCGAGGTGGCGGATCATCTTGGTGCGCTGCGCCTCGCCGCCCGACAGCGTGCCCGACGGCCGGTCGAGCGAGAGGTAGCCCAGCCCGATCTCCACGAACGACTCCAGGGTGTCGTGCAGCGCACCGAGCAGCGGCCCGACTGACGGCTCGTCCAGTCCTTTCACCCATTCGGCCAGGTCGCTGATCTGCATCGCGCAGGCCTCGGCGATGTTGATCCCCCCGATCTTCGACGACCGGGCCGTCTCGCTGAGCCGGGTGCCGCCGCACTCGGGGCAGGTGGCGAAGGTGACCGCCCGCTCCACGAAGGCGCGGACATGCGGCTGCAGCGAGTCGACGTCCTTGGACAGCATCGACTTGCGGAGCTTGGGGATCAGGCCCTCGTAGGTCAGGTTGATGCCCTCGACCTTGATCTTGGTCGGCTCCTTGTAGAGCAGGTCGTCCAGCTCTTTCCCGGTGAACTTGCGGATCGGCTTGTCGGCGTCGAAGAAGCCGCAGCCGCGGAAGATGCGGCCGTACCAGCCGTCCACGCTGTAGCCGGGGATCGTGAGAGCGCCCTCGTTGAGGGATTTGCCGTCGTCGTACAGCTGGGTCAGGTCGATGTCGTTGACCGAGCCCCGGCCCTCGCAGCGCGGGCACATGCCGCCGGTGACGGTGAAGTTGCGGCGCTCCTGCACGGTCCGTCCGGCGCGCTCGGAGGTGACCGCGCCCGCCCCGCTGATCGAGGCGACGTTGAAGGAGAACGCCTGGGGTGAGCCGATGTACGGTTTCCCGAGCCGGCTGAAGAGAATGCGCAGCATCGCGTTGGCGTCGGTGGCGGTGCCGACCGTGGAGCGGGGGTCGGCGCCCATCCGCTGCTGGTCGACGATGATCGCGGTCGTCAGCCCTTCGAGCACGTCGACCTCGGGCCGCGCCAGCGTCGGCATGAAGCCCTGCACGAAGGTGCTGTAGGTCTCGTTGATCAGCCGCTGCGACTCGGCGGCGATCGTGTTGAACACCAGCGAGCTCTTGCCCGAGCCGGAGACGCCGGTGAACACCGTCAGCCGGCGTTTCGGGATCTCGATGTCGACGTCTTTGAGGTTGTTCTCGCGCGCGCCGTGCACGCGGATCAGGTCGTGGCTGTCGGCGGCGTGCAGCGCGGGCGGCTGCGGGTCCGTCCTCGTGGTCATGCTCATGGTGTCTCCATCTATCATGCGGCGCGCGCCCGGCTGAGGCGTCAGGCCGGCCGGCGGCCGTCGCGCATCAGCTCGCGGCCGGGCAGCTCGTTCACCTCGCGCCAGGCCTGAACGCGGCGCGGGGAGATACGGAACCGGCGGTACGGCGTGGCCGGCCCACGCGGGTCGAAGCCGGTGCGCGCGGCGAACCGGTCGCCCCGCCGCCGCGGCAGCGCGTCGATCTCCAGGACCTCGGCCTCGCCTGCTCGGTGTCGCGGCGGCGCCGGGCGCGGGAGCGGGGGCCGGCGCTCATCAGTTCTGGAGCAGCCCGAGGACGTTGCCGTCGGGGTCGGTGACGGTGGCCACCAGGCGGCCGCCGCCGACGTCGTGCGCGGGCTCCTTCACGGTGGCGCCCGCGGCGGTCACCTCGGCCAGCTTCGCCTCGATGTCCGTCACGTGCCAGTAGGCCACCGGTGAGGCCGTGTCCTGCGGTCCGCCGCGCGGCACCAGCCCGATGTGCTGGCCCTCGGCGTCGAAGCCGACGTAGTAGGACGCGTCGTGCTGCGGCGGCATGCCGAGCAGTGCGGTGTACACCGCCTTGGCCGCCGCCAGGTCGGACACGGGGTGCAGCACGGTCTTGATTCCCTGGGTGGAAGAGCCGGTCATGGTCACTCCTGAAGTCGTGGGTCATAGCAACGCTGGTGCGTCTTGCGGCGTTCGCAGACGACCGGGAAGCGTCGTTGACGATCACGCTATCCACGGTCCGGCGGGCGGCGCTTCTCGATTCCTGACCGGTCCGGCCACCTGTTTCGCCGCGTGCAACGGCCTGCCGGCCGTCCCCGGGCTCAGATGACGAAGGCGCCGATGCGGGCGGCGGCGCAGGCGGCGTCGGCCGCACGGTCCGCGTCGGCCCCGCCGGCGGGTTCGCCGGTGATGAACAGCCGGTGGAACAGCGGCGCGACGGCGGCGCGGACGAGTTCGGCGGCGTCCGTCCCGGCGGGGATCTCGCCGCGCCCGGCCGCGCGCCGCACGATGACCGCGGCCTGCTCGTACCGGCGCGCGTAGAAGGCGCGCAGGGCGCGGGCGGCGGCGTCGCTCTGCATGGCGGCCAGCACGAACGCGCGGGCGACGGGCCCCTGCCGGGGGTCGGTGAAGCCGGTCAGGACGAGCCGGGCGAGCACCCGCAGGTCGCCGGCGAGCGTGCCGGTGTCGGGAACGGGCCACGGTTCGGCGGCGGCGCGGTCGAGGGCGTCGGCGATGAGCCCGTCGGCGTTGCCCCACCGCCGGTAGACGGTGGTCTTGTGCACGCCGGAGCGGGCCGCGACGTTGTCCACGGTGAGGCCCCGGTAGCCGTGCTCGGACAGTTCGGCGAGCGTGGCCTCCCGGACGGCGTCGCGTACCCTCGCCGACCGTCCGCCGGGACGGACGGTCCCGGGCGCGGTGCCCGTCACGCGCCGGTCCCCCGGTGCCGCCCGGATCTCGGCCGGTCACTTCCCACGCACCGATCGTAACGCAACATCGGTTGCGTTAACCTCGCCGCCGGGCGGAAACAGCTTGAGGGACGAGGGGGGACGATCAATGCCGCAGGGTTCGCACGCCACGATCAGGGAGTACGCGGTCTCCGGCCCGGACGCGGGCCCGTACGGCATCACCGCCGGACCGGACGGCGCGCTGTGGTTCACGCTCGTGCACGCCGGCCGCATCGGCCGGCTCACCACCGACGGCGACCTCACCCTTTACGGTCCCGTCCCCGGCGGCCCGCTGATCATCACGCCGGGCCCGGACGGCGCGCTGTGGTTCACCGCGTTCCAGGACCACGCGATCGGCCGGATCACCACCGGCGGTGAGATCACCGCGTTCCCCCTGCCCGGCGGCTGCGGCCCGTGCGGGATCGCGGCCGGGCCCGACGGCGCGCTGTGGTTCACCCAGATGCACGCCGGCCGCATCGGCCGCATCACCCCCGACGGCCGGGTCGGCGAGTTCCCGCTGCCCGGCGCGGGCACGATGCCGTCGATGATCACAGCCGGGCCGGACGAGGCGCTGTGGTTCACCCTCAACCAGGGCAACGCCGTCGGCCGCATCGCCTCGGACGGCGACGTCGTCGTCCACGCGCTGCCCACCGAGGGCTCGGCGCCGGTGGGCATCACCGCCGGGCCCGACGGCGCGCTGTGGTTCGCCGGGATCGGCGCGGGCCACATCGGGCAGATCACCACCGACGGGAAGGTCACCGAGTTCCCGCTGCCCGACCGGGACGCGCGCCCGCACGCCATCGTCGCCGGCCCCGGTGAGGACCTGTGGTTCACCGAATGGGGCACCGCCCACGTCGGCCGCGTCACCCTCGACGGCCGCGTCTTCGAGCATCCGCTGCCGAGGCCCGGCTGTGAACCGCACGGCATCGCGACCGGCCCGGACGGCGCGCTGTGGGTGGCGCTGGAGTCGGGCGCCCTCGCCCGCGTCACCGTCAGCTGACCCGCCGCGTCCCCGCCCGCGAAAGGACCGGAAAACCGGTCGGCGTGATCGGCGGCGCTCATCGAGAACGGCCGGCATGCTCCGCAAGTACCCCCGGACCCGGCGCATCGAGGGGCTCCGGCTCCAGCCGGGCGACCACGACCTCGCCCCCGCACGGCCCGGCCCGATCCCGCGCGCATGTTCACCCTTTGTCGGGATGCGGCCACGTTTAGCCGCTCCCGAGGGGGAACGCCTCCTGGAGGCTTCGAAACGACACGCGGAGGGGGCTGAGGGCTATGAGCATCGTGCGGCCGACGCATGACGGCGAAACCGAGGCCGAGAGCATGGACGTGATCCGGCAGGAGCAGGCGCGTGCGCCGGAGTTCCACCGCGAACGACCGGAGGCGGGCACGGGGGAGCTGGTCCGGCAGGCCGCCCAGCAGGTGTCGGAGCTGATGCGCGCCGAGCTGCGGCTGGCGGTGGCGGAGCTGAAGGACAAGGGCCGCCACGCCGGCACCGGCGCCGGGATGTTCGGCGGCGCCGCGCTGGTGGCGCTGTACGGGGTGGGGGCGCTGCTGGCCGCGGCGATCGCCGCGATCGCGGTGGCGCTGCCGGTGTGGGCCGCCGCGCTCATCATCGGCGCGTTCCTGATGGTGGTCGCCGGGGTGCTGGCCATGATGGGCCGCTCGCAGACCAGGCGCGCCACACCGGCCAAGCCGGAGAAGGCCATGGACGAGGCGAGGCAGGCCGTGGCCGAGCTGAAGGAGAGGGCGACGCACCGATGACCATGCAGGGCAAGCACGGCGCCGAGGCCGGCACCGAGGAACTGCGCCAGGAGGTCGACCGGGCGCGCCACGAGCTCGGCGAGACCGTCGAGCAACTGGCCGCCAAGGCCGATGTGAAGGCGCTGGCCCGGGAGAAGGCCGAGCAGGCCAGGAGCAGGGCACGCGACGCGGCGGCGTCGGCCTGGCAGTCCGCCGGGTCGCGGGAGAACATGGCCCGGATGCGGCAGGGCGGCCTGGTGGTCGTCTCCGCCGGCGCCGTCACGGCGGCGGCGGTGTGGATGCGCCGGCGGCGCCGCCCGTCCACCACGCGGATCGGGCCGGTGCAGGTCCGCGTCCGCACCGGACGCAAACGCGCCGTCAAGGTACACCGCACAAAACGCTGACGGGGCACGGAGAGGACGATCATGCGCACCCCTGGCGTCATCGCCGACGCACCGGCGACATCGTGGCGAGGGGCGCTGAAACGCACCGTCGCCGAGTTCAAGTCCGACGAGCTCACCGCCTGGGCGGCCGCGCTCACCTACTATTCGGTGCTGTCGATCTTCCCGGCGATCCTGGTGGTGGTGTCGCTGGTCGGCCTGGCCGGCCAGTCCACCACCGACGAGCTGATCAAGAACATCGGGACGCTGGCGCCCGGCGCCGTCCGCGACCTGCTGGTCAGCTCGGTGCGGCAGTTGCAGGGCGGCACCGGCGGCGCCGGCGTCATCGCCGTGGTGAGCCTTCTGGGCGCGGTGTGGTCCGCGTCCGGCTACGTCGGCGCCTTCATGCGCGCCTCCAACATCGTCTACGACATCCCCGAGGGGCGCCCGATCTGGAAGACGGTTCCGGTCCGGGTGAGCGTCACGCTGGTCACGCTGGTGCTGCTGTCGGCGTCGGTGATCGCGGTGGTGGTGACCGGGCCGCTGGCCCGCAAGGCCGGCGACGTCCTCGGTGTCGGCTCGCAGGCGGTGACCGTCTGGAACATCGTCAAATGGCCGGTGCTGCTGATCGTGGTCGCGTTCCTGTTCATGCTGCTGTACTGGTCGGCGCCCAACGTCAAGGGCGGGATGCGCCAGGTCGTCCCCGGCGCGGTCCTGGCGATCCTGCTGTGGCTGGCGGCGTCGTCCCTGTTCGCCCTGTACGTGGCGAACTTCTCCTCCTACAACAAGACCTACGGCAGCCTCGCCGCGGTGATCATCTTCCTGGTGTGGCTGTGGATCACCAACATCGCGATCTTGCTGGGCGCGGAGCTGAACGCCGAACTGGAGCGCAGCCGCGCCATCGCCGCCGGCACGCCTCCCGACAAGGAACCCTACGTCGAGTTCCGCGACACCCGCGGGTTCGACGAGGAGGAGCGCCGCGAGGTCGGCCTGGACAAGAACCAGGACAAGAACCAGGACAAGGACAAGGACTCCGATACCTCGGCGGCGCCGGAGCGGGGGGCCGCGCCGGAAACGCGCCGCGGGGCGGGGGGCCCGTCCTGAGACCGGCCCCCCGGGCGGGGGTCTCACGGGTGTGCGTTCGCGGGTCGCAGGGGACCGAAGATCGGGAATAGGATCACAGGCATGCTCCGTCCCGCTTACCCGATCGAGACCGAGCGGCTCACCCTGCGGCCGTTCCACGAGGGCGACCTGGAGGGTCTGTACGCCTACCAGTCCCTCCCGGAGGTCGCGCGGTTCCTGTACTGGGAGCCGCGAACGCTGGAGGAGTCGCGGTCGTTCCTGAAGCAGAAGATGAGCGCCTCCATCGTGGAGAGGGAGGGCGACTGGCTGGTCCTGGCGGTGGTGCGGCGCGAGACCGGCGACCTGATCGGCGAGGTCAACCTGCAGTGGCGTAGCCGGGAGCACCGGCAGGGCGAGATCGGCTACGTCTTCAACCCCGCCTACCACGGCAAGGGATTCGCCACCGAGGCCGCCGAGGTCGTGCTGCGGCTGGGGTTCGAGGGCCTGGATCTGCACCGTGTCTGCGGACGCCTGGACGGCCGTAACGCCGCGTCCGCGCGGGTGCTGGAGCGGCTCGGGATGCGCCGCGAGGCGCACCTGCTGCAGAACGAGATGGTCAAGAGCGAGTGGACCGACGAGGTCATCTACGCGATGCTGCGCCACGAGTGGGACGCCCGCACCGGCTCCTGAGCGGTATCACCGCCCGGATGACCCGCTGCGGCGAGCACTCACATCTCCACAGCCCCGCGGGCGTTTCTTGTCACCCGCTCCCGTAGATCGTTTCGGCTGGGGACGGGGACACTCTCCCGGAGTCGCGCGGCCACGGTGGCCGGGCCTGATCCGCGAGGTGAGCAGATGACACCCCCCATCCGCCCTCGATCGCACCGGACGCACCGGCGGCGTTCGCTGGCGGCCGGCTCCGTCGGTGTCGTCCTCGTCGCCGGGCTCGGTGCGGCGGGTACCGGATCGGCGCAGGCGGCGGGCCCGGTCCGGGCCGACGACGGTGCGCGCATCACCGCGGAGAAGAAGGTCGGCCCCCGCACGGTCGACATCACGATCGCCTCCCCGGCGCTCGGCAAGTCGGTGAAGACCCGCCTGCTGCTGCCGGCGAACTGGAGGCGGGGCGCGGCGGGGAGGTGGCCGGTCCTGTACGCCTTCCACGGGGGGCGGGACAACTACACCGCCTGGACGGGGAAGACCGACATCGAGGCGTGGGCGGCCAGGTACAACGTCCTGGTCGTCATGCCGGAGGGCGAAAACGGCTCCTACACCGACTGGTACAACTACGGCAAGGGCGGGACACCCCGGTGGGAGACCTTCCACACCGCCGAGGTGCGCCAGCTGGTGGAGCGCAACTACGGCGCGGGCGCGCGGCGCGCGGCGCTCGGGATCTCCTCCGGCGGCGCGGGCGCCATGGCGTACGCGGCCCGGCATCAGGGGATGTTCAAGCACGTGGCGTCGCTGAGCGGCGTCCTGTCGATGCGCTCGGTCGGGATACCGGCGATGCTGATGTTCATCAACGCCGGCATCGGGCAGGACCCGTTCGCCATCTGGGGCATCCCGGGGGTCGACGACGCCAACTGGGCGGCGCACGACCCGTATGCGCTGGCGCCCGGGCTCCGCGGCACCCGGATCTTCTTCTCGACCGGGACGACGGGCCGTCCGGGCCCGGGCGACCCGGACGTGCCGCCGTGGGACGCCGGCCTGCTGGGCGAGGCCGCGGCCGGCGCGAGCAACAAGGACTTCCAGCGGCGGCTGGACGGGCTGAAGATCCCCTACACGGCGCACTTCTACGGCGACGGCCGGCACAACTGGCCCGCGTGGACCCGTGAGGCGGCCTTCATCTGGCCGGCGCTGATGAAGTCGATCGACGCGCGGAGGGTCTGACGCGCACGGGGCCTGACGCGCGGCGGACGGGACGCGCGGTGCGGGGTCAGGAGCGGCGCAGCCACCGCCACCAGCGTGCGCCGGGCGGGTCGGGCACCGTCAGCGGGTGGTCCTCCACGTCGTAGCGGCGGAGGTAGGCGCCGCTGAACGCCTGCAGGCTGGCGCCGAGCGGCACCGCGAGCAGCACCCCGATGGGGCCGGCGACGGCGGCTCCGGCGAGGACGAGCCCGAACGCGACCGCGGGGTGCATGTCCAGGGTCCGGGCGGTGATGCGGGGGTGCAGCAGGTAGTTCTCCAGCTGCTGGTAGGCGACGATGATCAAGAACAGCCACAGCACGGTCGTCGGAGAGACCGTCAGCGCGATCAGCAGCGGGACGGCGCCCGCCAGGTAGGTGCCGACGGCGGGGATGAACTGCGACACCACCCCGACCCACAGTGCCAGGATCGCCGCGTACGGCACTCCGAGGAGGGCCATGGCGATGTAGTGGGCGACGGCGGAGATGAGGGCCAGCAGCCCGCGCGAGTAGATGTAGCCGCCGGTCTTGTCGACGGCGATCTCCCAGGCGCGCAGCACCTCGTGCTGGCGGCGGGGCGGGAGCAGGGAGCAGACCGTCCGGCGGAACCGCGGCCCCTCGGCCGACAGGTAGAAGGTGAACAGCAGGACGCCGAGGGCCTTGAACACGACACCGAACGCGGTGGCGCCGATCCCCCAGACGTTCTGCGCGAGCGACGACAGGTGCCGCGACAGGGTGCCGGTGACGGTGGGGAGCCGCTGGAACAGGGTGTCCTGCGACAGGTGCGTCCCGAACGTGCCGTTGATCCAGCGGATGGACTCGCGGACGTATCCGGGGAACCCGTCGATGAGGTGGCTGGCCTGGGTGGCCAGCAGCGACCCGATGCCGCCGAGGAACCCGGCGCCCAGTATCGCGACGACGATGAACATCAGCATGGTCGCCGGGCCGCGCCGCCACCCGTGCCGGGCCAGCCAGTTCACCGCCGGTTCGATCGCGAACGCCAGGAACAGCGAGGTGAGCAGGAGTATCAGCAGGCCTCGCAGCCGTCCCAGCAGCCACAGTCCCGCCATGAACGCCAGCACGACACCGCCGGCGAGCACGAACGCCCTCGGCAGCCACGGCGGCATGTGGCGCGGTGCGGGGGCGGCGGGGTGCGCGGCTGGGGCGTCGGGTGGGACGTCTGCGGGCGCGTAGGCGGAGGTCTCGCCGGGCGTCTGCGGCATCTCCGCACGCTAACCGCGCCCCACCCCCTATTCCGGTCATCGTGCCCCATTCCCGCCCGAACTTTTGCCGGGATTTTCAGCCGCCCGCGTCCGGCCCGCCGAGGCCGCGGGGGTTCGCTGAAAAAATCCGGGGCCGTGTCGATCCGCGGCGACGCCCGTTCGACCTAGGGATGAGAGGGTCCGGGAACAGGGACCCGGAGATCGCAGGGAGACCGATCGTGAAGTACATGCTGATCATGCGCGCCACCGACGAGGCGCTCGCGGGGATGGCGGACATCGACTTCACCAAGATGCTGGAGACCATGGGCAGGTTCAACACGGAGATGATCCGGGCGGGGGTGCTGCTGGCCGCCGAGGGGCTGGCCGACCCCGCCGAGGGCGTGGTCGTCGACTTCTCCTCCGAGCCGCCCGTGGTCACCGACGGCCCCTACGGTGAGACCAAGGAGCTGTTCGGCGGGTTCTACATCCTGAACGTGGCCTCGAAGGAGGAGGCCGTCGAGTGGGCCAGGCGGTCGCCGGTCACCGGCTGGGGCTTCAAGATCGAGATCCGGCGGGTCACCACGATCGACGAGTTCCCGCAGGACAACGAGTGGATCAAGAAGGAGCGGGAGTGGCGCGAGGCCACCGGGCAGCTGTGAGCAAGGGGCGATGACCGATCCGGCGGGCCGGGAGGCCGTCGCCGCCGTGTGGCGGATCGAGTCCGCGCGGATCGTCGGCGCGCTCGCCCGCTACACCGGCGATTTCGCGTTGGCCGAGGACCTGGCGCAGGAGGCGCTGGCCGAGGCGCTGGTGACCTGGCCGCGCGAGGGTGTGCCGCGCAGCCCGGCGGGGTGGCTGCTGACGGTCGGGCGGCGCCGCGCGATCGATGCGTTCCGGCGGCGCGCGGCCCGCGACGGCAGGTACGCCGCCCTCGCCCGCGACCTGGGCGAGGGCGGCATCGCCTCGGGGGCCGCGCCCGCAGGCCCGCCCGGGGACGGGCTGCTGTGGGATCCGGACCGGATCGACGACGATGTGCTGGCGCTGATGTTCATCTCCTGCCACCCGGTGCTGTCGCGGGAGGCGAGGGTGGCGTTGACGCTGCGGGTGGTCGGCGGCCTGACCAGCGATGAGATCGCCCGGATGTTCCTGGCCTCGACCGCCACCGTGCAGGCCCGCATCACCCGGGCGAAAAAGACGCTCGGCGCGGCCCGGGTGCCGTTCGGGGTGCCGCCGCCCGGGGAGCGGGCCCGGCGGCTCGGCTCGGTCCTCAACGTGATCTACCTGATCTTCACTGAGGGGTCCTCGGCCGGCTCGGGCCGCGAGCTGATCCGGTTGGACCTGGCGGGCGAGGCGCAGCGCCTGGCGCGGGTGCTGGCGCGGCTGGTGCCGGACGAGCCGGAGGTCCACGGCCTGCTGGCGCTGCTGGAGCTGACGGCGGCGCGGTTCCCCGCCCGGATCGGGCCGGACGGCGAGCCGGTGCTGCTGGAGCGGCAGGACCGCGGCCGCTGGGACCGGGCCGCGATCGGCCGGGGGCGCGCCGCGCTGGCCCGCGCGGAGCGGGCCGGGCGGGGCCTGGGCGCCTACGGGCTGCAGGCGGCGATCGCCGAATGCCACGCCGTCGCCGCGTCGGCCGACGCCACCGACTGGGAGCGCATCGTCCTGCTGTACGAGGCGCTCGGCCGGCTCGCGCCCTCCGCGGTGATCGAGCTGAACCGGGCGGTGGCGGTCTCGATGGCGCAGGGGCCGGCCGCGGCGCTGCCGATCGTGGAGGGGTTGGCGGCGGCCGGGGCGCTGCCGAACTCGCATCTGCTGCCGGCCGTGCGAGGGGAACTGCTCACCCGCCTGGGACGCGCCGCCGAGGCGCGCACCGAACTGGAGCGCGCCCTGCGGCTGTGCGGCAACGACCGCGAGCGGACGGTCCTGGAACGCAAGCTCGCCGCCCTCCCCTGGCCCGCGGGGCCGCCGGTGTCCTAGGCGCCCGCGGGAGGGGTGGCGCCGGGCGGCGGGGTGAATTCGGGCTGGTCGAGGACGCGGAGCCAGCTGCCGTCGGGCTGGCGGCGGGCGACCTGCGCGCGGGCCCCGGTCCCGTCGGCGGGCGGGGTGGAGGTGAGGGCGAGGTCGCCGCTGATCAGGGTCGGCAGCGGTTCCTCCGGCTCGAAGCGGGGACGGGCGGCCAGCACCTTCTCCCACAGTGCGCGGATGGCGTCGCGGCCCACGGTCTGGGAGCCGGGCGGGTAGGCCAGCACCGCGTTCTCCTCGTAGAGCGCGGCGACGCCGGCCGCGTCGCCGGCGTTGGAGCGTTCGACGAACAGCCGTGTGAGGTCCTCGGGCCGCATGGCCTTGGCGTAGTGGGTCATGGCTTCCTCCATGGGTGTCTGCCGGTTTCACCGTCCATCCTGGTCACAGCCCGTCCAGAAGTCCAAGAGATGGATGTTCTGCGAGCCAGAAGCAGCGCTTATGCCATGTGGTGAAGGGCGGGTCTGCCGGGATGAGGCAGGATGCCGGGTATGAGCGAGCTCTTCACGCATCGGCTGCGGGTGCGCTACAGCGAGTGCGACCAGCAGGGCGTGGTCTTCAACGGCCACTACCTGTTCTTTTACGACGTGGCGCTGACGGAGATGTGGCGGGCGCTGTTCGGCGACTATGCGCGGATGGTGGAGAACGGCTGCGACCTGGTGGTGGCGGAGGCGCGGATCCGTTACCGGGAGGGCGCCCGGTTCGACGAGCTGCTGGACATCGCGATGCCGGTGGCGCATCTGGGGACGACGAGCCTGATCGTGCGGCCGGTGTTCCGGGTGGAGGGGCGGCTCATCGCCGACGGGGAGGTGCGGCACGTGTTCATCGACCCGGCGTCCAAGGCCAAGAAGGAGATGCCGACGCGGGTCAGGTCGGTGCTGGAGGCCCACCTGGACGGGGCGGGCGGCGCGGCCGCCCCGGCCGGACTCGCGGCCGGGAACGCCTAGCCGCGGCGGCCGGCATTCAGTTTCCGGTGGCCGTTCGGTTTCCGGTGGCGGGGCGGGCGGCGTAGTCGCCGAGGCCGTGTTCGAGGAGGTCGAAGGCGCGGGCGGCGGCGGCGTAGACGTCCTCGCGCATCTCCTGCAGGGTCTCCCCGGCGCGTTTGCGGTCGGCGATCTGCTCGATGAGCACGGTCTGCACGGCGAAGATCATCGCGGCGGCGGTGCGGGGGGCGATGTCGTCGGGGCCGGCGCCGGTGTCCTCGGCGATGAGGTCGGCGAGGTGGTCCTGGGCGCGGCGGCCGATCTCGCGCTGGCGGGCGGTGAGGGCGGGGCTGTCGCGGACGGTCTGCGTCCACGCCTCCGAGCCCTCGTGGAAGGCGGTCCAGTAGGCGCCCGCGTCCAGGCCCTCGAAGAAGCGGCGGCGAAACAGCGCGGCGGCGCCCTCGCCGGGGCGGCGGCCGCGGAACTCGCGTGAGGCCTGCTCGATGATCTCGTCCTGCCGGTCGAAGAACAGGTCCTCCTTCGTCTTGAAGTAGTTGAAGACGGTGTTGACCGACACGTCGGCGGTGCGGGCGACGTCGGCGATGGTGACGTTGTCGAAGCCGCGCGTCAGGAACAGCCCGGTGGCGATGTCGCTGATGCGCCGCCGCGTCTCGCGCTTCTTGCGTTCGCGCAGCCCCGGCTGCGGCCCGGCGGGGGCGAGCTCCTCTCCCATACCGGAAAATATACCTTCACTGGAGTAACTGAAAACTTGGTGTGACTGCAAAATTGGGGTTACTGTGTCGGGGTCGTCTTGAGGAGGTCATGTGATCGACGCACGCGGGCTCGCCCGCACCTTCACCACCGGGCACGGCACGGTCGAGGCCGTCCGCGGCGTGGACCTGGCGGTCGCGCCCGGCGAGATCGTCGGGTTCCTCGGCCCCAACGGCGCCGGGAAGACCACGACGCTGCGGATGCTGACGACGCTGCTGGCGCCGACCGCGGGAACCGCGGCCGTCGCGGGGTGCGACCTGCGCGGCGACCCGGCGGGCGTGCGCCGCCGCATCGGTTACGTCGCGCAGGGCGGCGGCACCGACCCGGCCGTCCCGGCCGGGGAGGAACTGGACCTGCAGGCCCGCCTCTACGGCGTCCCCGGCCGCGGTGAGCGGATCGCCGCGCTGTGCGCCCGCCTGAACCTGCGGGGGCTGGAGGCGCGCCCGGCGGGGTCGCTGTCGGGCGGGCAGCGCCGCCGCCTGGACATCGCGCTCGGGCTGGTGCACCGCCCGCCGCTGCTGTTCCTGGACGAGCCGACCACCGGCCTGGACCCGCAGAGCCGCGGCGACCTGTGGGACCACATCCGCGCCCTGCGCGAGCAGGACGGCACGGCGGTGTTCCTCACCACCCACTACCTGGACGAGGCCGACGCGCTGTGCGACCGGCTGCTGATCATCGACGGGGGCCGGATCGTCGCCGAGGGCACCCCCGCCGAGCTGAAACGCCGGGTCGCCGGTGACGTCCTCACCCTGGAACTGGCGGACGCGTCCGGCGCCGAACCGGCCCGCCGGGCCCTGTCGCCGCACCCGGCCGTCCGCGAGGCCACGGTCACCGGGCGCGGCGTGCGCCTCACCGTCGAGGACGGCGAGAAGGCCCTGATGAGCCTGATCCGGGCCCTGGACGGCGCCGGGGTGGAGCTGGCGTCGCTGAGCCTGTCGCGTCCCACCCTCGACGACGTGTTCCGCACCGTCACCGGCCGCTCCCTGCGCGACGCCGCCTGAACCAGGAGTACACGAGGAATGCAGATGTCTTTCACGCGCACGATGTCCGACACCCGGCTGATCTTCCTGCGGTACCTGCGGCAGACGCTGCGCAGCAAGGTCGCGGTGGTGTTCGGGGCGCTGCAGCCGCTGCTGTATCTGGTGCTGTTCGGCCCACTGCTGTCGGACCTGGTGCAGGTCCGCGGATTCGGCGCGGGCGGCGCCTGGCAGGTGTTCGTGCCCGGGGTGCTGATCCAGCTCGCGCTGTTCGGCGCCGGGTTCGCCGGGTTCGGGCTGATCGCCGATCTGCGGTCGGGGGTGGTGGAGCGGCTGCGCGTCACCCCGGCCAGCCGCACCGCGCTGCTGCTGGGCCGCGTCCTGCGCGACACCGTGGTGGTGGCGTTGCAGGGGGTGCTGCTGGTGGGGGCGGGGCTGGCGCTGGGGCTGCGCGCCCCGGCCGGCGGCATCGCCGTCGGGTTGCTGTTCGTGGTGTCGCTCGCGGTGAGCGTCGCGTCCCTGTCCTATGTGCTGGCGCTGCGGACCCGCACCGAGGACGCGTTCGCGCCGCTGCTGTCGGCGGTGACGCTGCCGCTGATGCTGCTGTCGGGGATCTTGCTGCCGATGAGCCTGGCGCCGGGCTGGCTGGACGTGGTGTCGCGGTTCACGCCGTTCCGGTACGTGGTGGACGCGGCGCGGGCGGCGTTCCTCGGCGACTACGCGACCGCCGCGGTCGCCGAGGGGACGCTGGTCGCGGTGGTGCTGCTGGTGGTGTCGGTGACGCTGGGCGCCCGCTGCTTCCGCCGCGAGAACGCCTGACCCCGGCGGCCGTCACGACGGCGGATTTCGCAGGGGCGTCACGAGGGCGGGGGCGTCACGAGGGCAGGGGCACGGCTCCCGGGTCGGCGCCCAGGCGGCGGTCCGGCGACCCGGAGGGCGGCGGGGCGGGCGGGACGTCCGGGCGGGCGGTGGCGGCGCGCTGGGCGATGTAGGCGCCGGCCAGCACGATCGCGCCGCCGGTCAGCTGCACCGGGGTGAGGCGCTCGCCGAGCACGGCCCAGGCGATGAGGGCGGCGGCGACGGCCTCGGTGTAGCAGATCGCGCCGCCGACCTGCGCCGACAGCCGCTGCAGGCCCGCGACGCCGGTGAGGTAGGCGAGGACGGTGCTGACGATCCCGATCCAGGCGACGAGCACCCAGCCGGGGGCGGTGTGCCCGGCGAGCGGGACGTGCGCGGGCAGCACGCCCCACGGCAGCGTCCACGGCGCGGCGAGCGGGACCAGGACGGCGGCGCCGACCACACAGCCGGAACCGGTGATGACCAGGGGGTCGACCTGCCCGGCGAGCCGGTCGACGATGAGGAAGTAGCTGGCCTGGCAGGCGGCGGCGCCGAGCCCGGCGGCCAGGCCGAGCGGGTCCAGCGCCAGGCCCGCCCACACCTGCACGACCAGCGCCAGCCCGGTCACGGCGATCGCGACGCCGGCGGCGGCCGTGCGGTGCACGGGGACGCGGCGCACCAGCCGCAGCCATCCCAGCACGATGACCGGGCCGCTGAACTCCAGCAGGATCGCCACGCCGACCGGCAGCCTGGACGCGGCGACGAAGTAGCACGCCTGGCAGCCGGCGACGCCGGTCAGCCCGTAGACGACCAGGGCGCGCGCGTGGGGGCGCAGGCCGCGCAGCACTGCGCGTCCCCGCAGGGCCGCCACCAGCGGCGCCAGCACCAGCGCCGCGACCGCGATCCGCAGCCACACCGCCTGCAGCGGGCCGAGCCCGGCCTCGATGAGGGCCTTGCCGAACGGCCCGGACGCGCCGAAGCAGACCGAGGAGAACACCGCCAGTCCGAGGCCGAGGCCGCGGGTGCGCGCCGCGCCGTCCATCCACCACCCCCGTCACGCGCCCGCCCTCGCGGCGGCTAATGAGCATCCTGCCACAACAGTCCTTACGGGCCGAGGGGAGGATACCGGCCCGTGACTCCCGCGATGCCGCGGGGCCGCACCGGGCGACTACTATTCGCCGGATGAGCTGGCAGGCGGCCGGGGCGGGGCCCGGCGGAACCGGAGGCGGTCCGAGCGGCGACCTGTTCGCCTCGGTCGAGGGCAACGTGCGCGAGCTGGTGGCCTCACCGTGGTGGCGGGCCGCGCCGCCCGCCGACCGCGCGGCCCAGGTCGCCGCGCGGATGCTGTGGGGCGCCGGCGAATGGTGGCTCTACGGCGCCTGGGGACGCTGGTACCGGTGCGGCCTGGACGGCGCCTGGCACCCCTGCCCGCCCCCGGCCGAGTTCGAGGACCGCCGCGTCGCGGTCCCCGCGCCGCGCGGCGCCGGGACCCCGCCGGTCCCGCCGCAGCTGTTCCCCACCGGCCCCGACCTGTCGGCGGGGCGGGTGGCGCCGCTGGGGTTCCTCGGGCCCGTCCCCGACACCGCCGTCGTGGCGCGCATCTCCCAGGCCCTCACCACCGCGCTGGCGGTCGACCCGCAGCAGTTCGCCCAGCGCGACCCGATGTTCCAGCCCGGCACGCCCAGCACCGTCGCCGCCGCGTGGGGCGCGCTGCTGTGGTGCGCCGGGTCCCCGGTCGTGCTGACCGAGCACCCGCTGATCGAGTCGTTCATCCCGTTCCTGACCACCTCCGCCGACCGGCTGCACTGGATGATGCCGCCCGACTTCGCCACCCTGGCCGGCTACTACATCCACCGGCTCGGCGCCGGCGACGGCGGCGGCGCCGCCCACATCGCCCGCGTCATGTACGAGGTGGCCGCCGGGCTGCAGGCCGACCCCCGGTTCCGGCCCGGCGCCGACGCCCTGGCCGCCGTCACCGCCGCGTCGCTGCGGATGGTCAACCAGGACATGGCCACCGTCCGGTACGGGCCCGACGCCGTTCTGCAGGAATGGCGGCGCCGCTGCCCCGCCGAGTACGCCATCCCGATGGTCCGCGACACCGCGCCCGGCGAGTACCTGCGCCTGGCCCTGTACGACCTGCAGGAGATCGTCGCGGGGCTGACCGGGCCGCGCCCGGCCGCGCCCGGCCGCAGCCACGACGAGGTCCGCCGCGCCGGGATCGCGGTGCTGGCCGCCGACCTGCAGGCCGCGCCGGGCGCGCTGCCGGCGCTGCAGCGCTGGCTGGACCCCGACAGCACCCGCACCCTGCAGGCCGTCCTGTCGGACCCGGCCAATCCGCTGCGGTCGCTGTGGCCGCGCGACGGGCGGCTGTCCGACGCGCTGCGCAGCGCCGACGCCGACGCCCTGGCCGCGCTGCTGGCCACCACCTACACCCTCGGGCTGACGTGGTGCCGGCTCGCGCAGGTCCCGCCGCCGGCGAGCGGGTTCGCGGTGCCGCAGGCGGTCGCGGCGGAACTGACGTCCCCGGCGATGCACACCCCGCCGTCCACCGACGAGTTGTCGGCGTGGGACATCATCAAGGCCGCCCGCGCCCACATGGCCGCCGAGCGCGCCATGTCGGGCACCGACCAGCCGGTCGCGCCGGTGCCCGAGCCGGCGCAGGACGCGCCGGGCCCGCCGCCCGCGGTGGCGCCCGCCCCTCCCCCGGCCGCGCCCCCGCCGGTGCCGCCCGAAGCGCCGCGGGCCCACCACGAGCAGCCGTCCCCGCCGCCCGCGCCGTCGGATCCGTTCGCCGCGGACGCGCCGCCGCCGCGGATCGCGCCTCCGCCTGCCCCGGCGGTGCCCGAGCCCCGGCCGCAGGCACCGGCCCAGCCGCCCAGTCCACCACCTGGTCCGGTGCCCGAGCCGCCGTCGTGGCCGCGGCCGGACGCGACGACGGCCGACGCGCCGCCCGCCCCCGTCGTCCCCGCGCAGCCCTCCGCGCCGCCACCGGGGCCCGAGCCGGTGTGGCCGGCGGAGCCGCAGCGGACGCAGCTGGACACCGACGCGTTCAGGACCCAGCTCGATCCGGGCCCGGCATGGCCCGGCACCGGCACTCCCGCACCGCCGGTCCCGGCGCCGTCACCGCCGCTCGACCCCGCCCCGCAGGCGGATCTTCCGCCGCCGCCGGTGCCGGTGCCCGAGCCGCCCCCGCCGGTGCCGCCCGCCCCGGTGCCCGCGCAGGTCCCGCAGGTCGCCGAGGCGTACGGGATCCGGTTCCTGTGCGGCGCCGACGACATCGAACGCGTCGTCACCGAGGTGCGGAGGCGCGGCAAGTGGGCACGGCGGCTGCGCGGGCAGGAGGTGTCGAGCGCGTCGGCGCCGGCGCTGCTGCTGATCGGCGCGCCGTCCAGCGGGCAGCGGCGGCTGGCCCGGATGGTGGCGCGCGCGCTGGCGGAGGTGGAGGCCTCCAGCGGCGAGGTCCACGGCGTGCACGCCGAGGATCTGCGTGAGCACGGCCCCGACGGGCTGCGCGCCGCGCTGATGGAACACGCGGGCCACGTGCTGCTGCTGGACGGCCTGGACGGGCTGATCCTGGACGAGGCCGACGGCGCCGCCTACGCCTCCGTGCTGTACCGGACGCGGCTGGAGGGCGTGAACGACACGGCGCTGCTGGGGACGTGCGAGCCGGACCGGGTCGGGGAGCTGACGGCGGCGTCGCCGGAGCTGACGGCGGACCTGCGGGCGGTGCGGCTGCCGGATCTGACCGATCCGCGGGCACGGGCGGCGCTGGTGCGGCTGCTGGCCGAGGAACGCAGCCTGCGGCTCAGCGCCGACGCGCAGGCGGTGGTGGACCGCGAGGTGGGGTCGCTGCGGCCGCGGGGGCGGCTGACCGGCGCGCGGCTGGTGGAGTCCTACCTGGACCGTGCCGCGACACGGCATCTGGGCAGCGCGGAGGCGACGCAGGCGATCGGCAGCGCACTGTCGCTGACGGCGGCCGATTTCGAGGGGCTGGCGGCGGAACTGTCGGGCCGCTGACCCCGCCGCCTGCCCGGTTCGCCGTGCCCGCCCGGTTCACCGTGCCGGGAGGTTTTTGGGTCCCGGGGGCGGTGAAATGCCGGTGGGCGGGGTCACGATGAGTGTGTGGATCGCATCGACCGGCTGCTGCCGCCCGCTCCGAGCCGCTGGACCCGCCGGTCCTGGCGGCGCGGCTGGGGGTCAGTGAGCGGACCGTCCGCCGTGACCTGGAGCTGCTGACGCACGGCGGGCTGCCGGTGCGGGCGCGGAAGGGCCGCGGCTACGTGCTGCCCGAGCCGCCGGGCCCGGCGCCGCTGAGCGAGGTGGAGTCGCTGATGGGGCCGGTGCGCGAGACGCTCGCCGAGGCGGTCCGCCCCCGCCGGGTCGTCCGGCTCGCCTACACCGACCAGGCGGGGGCGCGCAGCTTCCGGGACGTGGAGGCGCACGGCCTGGTCATCGCCCCCTACGGGGAGTACCTGGTGGGGTGGTGCCGGATGCGGGACGGGCCGCGGATGTTCCGGCTGGACCGGATCGGGGCCGCGTTCCTGGCGGGGCGGAGCGGGCAGGTGCGGGATCTGGACGAGCTGCTGGCGGTGCTGCGGGTGCCGGTGCCGCGTCCGCGGGCGGGTGCGGGTGCGGGCCCGCGGGGCCCGGCGGGGGCGGCGCGGGCCCGGGCGTGGACGCTGGACCGGCTGGAGTTCGTGCGGTCGCGGCTGCGCGAGGCCACCGCCGAGGCGCGCGGCGGCGGGGCCGGTGCCGCGGCGCTGCGCGGGGTGCTGGGGCATCTGGCGGAGTGGACGCGCTGGCAGGCGGCGGCGATCCGGGCGGCGGCGACGGGTGAGGAGCCGGTGCTCGCGGGGCGCCGCCCGCTGTTCCCGCCGGTGTTCGACCGGGAGCTGGCCTATGACGCGCGGGAGCGGATGATCCAGGACGCGATGGCGTTGCGGTCGCTGGGCGAGCTGGCGCGCGATCTGGAGGAGGTCCTGAGGGCGGTGGCGCATTGGGCGGCGGACTGCGACGACGGGTTGTGGGAGGGCGAGCTGCCCGATCCGCGCCCCTACGGCCCGCCGGGTCCGCCGCGCCCGCTGGCGGATCTGCTGGCGGGCCGGCGCGGCCCCCTCGCCCACATCGAGTGGCATCTGGACCGTCTCGCCGATGAGCCGCCGCTGCCGCTGGGCGACGAGGACGAGGACGTGTGGATCGTGGACCGCTGCCCCCTGCAGGCGTGACGGGGGTTGAGGAACATCGGAACTGTGATTCTTGGAACCGGCGGTAAGCCTCAGCCGCTGCTGGTCAGTCGCCGGAAAACCGTTTGAGCCTTCCTTCTGCGTTCCTGTACGTTGCCTGCGGCCCATCGCAGTGAGGACAGAGGACAAAACCGCGTGACCCCGCCTGCTCTTTAGACCTGACACCTTCTTCCGCTCACCTGTAGCCGACGTTCCCGCCGGTTCTGCCGGGCTGCCCTTGTGCGCCCGGTCATACAGCGTTCGAGGTCGCGCGTAATCGGCCTCGTGTCAGGTCTAGAGAGATCATGTCTTCACAACCTCATACCGTGCTGCCCTGGGCTGTTCGTCGGACCAGGCTGCCTCTGCTGTCGTTGCGGTGCGTGGGCTGCCGGTCGGAGTCGGCCACCACCGGCGAGGGCAGGTTCCGCGTCAACGCCAACGGCAAGCTGCTGGAGGTGTGGCTGCTGGTCCGCTGCGTATCCTGCGATCGGACGAGCAAGCTCACCGTGCGCGAGCGGGCGCCGGTCAGATCCTTCGATCCGGCCGAGCTCCACGGCTACCGCGTCAACGATCCGGAACTGGTGGCGTCCAGGCTGCTGGATCCGCTGCTCGCCCGGCGCAACCGCTTCGCCCTGGACTGGACGGGGGCCTGGTGGCTGGACACCCCGTCGGCATGGTTCGAGGAGGCGTGGCCGGTCCCGGTGGAGGTCGTCTTCGAGGACCCGGTTCCGGTGCGCCCGGAACGGCTCATCGCGCAAGGGCTCGGCCTCAGCAGGAACGAGGTACTGCGCCGGATCAAATGCGACATTCCGCTGCGCCGTCCGACGAGTACCGGATTCACCTTCACCGTGATGGCCAGGGACTAGCGGAAATGTAGCCGCGGCACGCGCGATCCCCATCCTGAGCACCGGAAATCGCCCACCCGCCCGCTACTCGTGCCGCCTCCGGCAGCCCTGCCGGAGGCGGCGAGGCCGCATCACGCGACGGCGGTCCCCTCAAGCTCGACCATCAGGTCGGGGATCGCCAGCCGTGTCACCCCGAGCATCGTGGTGGACGGTGCCACCCCGGCGGCGCCCAACCGCGACGCCAGCACGCCGTAGTGCTCGAAGAGCCGATCGACGTCGGTGGTGTAGACGTTGAGCCGGACCAGGTTCGCGAGGGACATGCCGGCCTCGCCGAGCACGGCCTCCAGGTTGTCGAGGCTCAGCGCCAGCTGCGCCGCCATGTCATCAGTGTGCTGGGGCTTGCCGTCGCCGCTCATCGCGGTCTGCCCGGCGCAGTACAGGGTCCGGGTGTGCCCGGAGACGATCTCACCCTGGTGGTACCCCATCTCCACCGACCACGCCCACGGGTTGACCGCCGTTCGCTCCATTGCCGCATTCGCTCCATTCGATTCGTCGACATTACGCATGCCGATCAGTTCGGTGGCCGCCATCTTTTTGGTGGCGCTGATGAGCCTCCCAACAAATCACGACATCCTGTGTCGTGTATTTCGATAAAGTTCTCGCATGCGCGCCGATCGGCTGGTCTCGCTGGTGTTGCTGCTGCGGCAGCACGGTCGGCTGTCCGCGGCCGCGCTGGCCCGCGAGCTGGAGGTGTCCACCCGCACCGTGCTGCGCGACATCGAGGCGCTGTCCGCGGCCGGCGTCCCGGTCTACGCCGAACGCGGCCGGCACGGCGGTTTCGCGTTGCTGCCCGGTTTCCGGACCGAGCTCACCGGGCTGAACCACGACGAGGCCCTTGCCCTGCTGGTCGCCGGATCGCGGCGCGGCGCGCAGGCATTCGGTCTCGGCTCGGCGCTCGCTTCGGCGATGCTCAAGGTGGTCGACGCGCTACCCGAAAGCTATCGGGACACCGCGGCCGGCGCGGCCGAGCGATTGCTCATCGACCCGGAGACCGATCTCCTCTCGCGCCGGCTGGTCGTTGAGGAGGTGCCTGACGCCGTAGTGGCCGAGGTTCGGCGCGCGGTGTTCGCCGGACGCAAGTTGCGCATCTACTACGCGGCCGCGGGTCAGACCCCGAAGTGGCGCACGGTGGACCCGATCGGCCTGGTCACCGTACGCGACCAGGGCTACTTGCTGGCCACGAGGTCGGGCGCGGACCGCACCTACCGGCTGTCCCGGGTCTTGGCCGCCGAGGAACTCGCCGAACCCGCACAGCGTCCAGACCGGGTCGATCTGGACCGGGCCTGGCAGGAACGCAGCACGCGGTTCCGGACCGGCGGGGACCAGGTCACCGTGCTGGTACGGATGGACCCGGCGCGGCGGGAGGACCTGGTGGGCACCGCGCTGGCCGTCCGCGCCGAAGAAACCGACGCGGACGGCAGGCTGCGGCTGGAGGTGACCTTCCAAGATCCGAGACACGCCGAATGGGCGCTGTGGCGGCTCGCCGCGAGCGCCGAAGCCCTGGCCCCGCAGTGGTTGCGCGCCGCCCTGCGCGACCGCGCCGCCGCGATCGCCGCCTCCTACGGGTGTCAGCCTGAGAGTTGATGGGCGGTTCGCCTGCCAGGCCGTCATGACGATCAGCGGGGCGAAGGTCTTGACGGCACTCACTGGGGAGCCGTGACGCGGGGCCGGGGTCAGCGGGCGGGTGCGGTGCGGGGGGTGAGGTGGCGGGTGAACCAGACGGTCTTGCCGGGCGGCGCGGGCCGGGCGCCGAACTCGGTGGCGAGGGCGGCGACAAGGAGCAGTCCGCGGCCGCCCTCGGACCAGTCCGGGACGCCGGGCGGCGCGGCGGGGGCGGCGGGCGCGGCCGGGTCGGCGTCGCCGACCTCGGCGGTGAGGACGGCGCCGTCGATGCACAGGGCGAGGCGGACGGGCCCGGTGCCGTGCACGACGGCGTTGGTGACGAGTTCGTCGACCATGAGGACGATGTCGCCGGTCTCGGCGGGGTCGGTGACGTGCCAGCGCCGCAGCGTCCGGGCGGTGAGGTCGCGGGCGCGGGAGGCGGCGCGGGTCTCGGCGGCCAGCGCCCAGACCGCCGCCCCGCCGGCGGCGCCGTCCGCGCCGTCCTGCCCACCGTCCTGCCCGCCGTCCTGCTCGCCGTCCGCCGCGGTGCCGGCGGGTGTTGCGGTCGCGGTGTCCGTGGTGTTCATTGCACTGTCCCCCGTTTTCTGCGGCATGTCCGGTATACGGCCGCGGGCGGCGGCCCCCAGCCGCGCGGTCATAGTCAGGACGCGTGCGGCCGAGGGGTGGTGCACGGGCGCAGGCAACCCTCACCCGGGGGTGAGGTGAGCGACACACGCGGGGCGGCGGTGGAGGAGGCACCCGCCGGGAGCCGTTACAGTGGATGCGTCGGTGTGGCATGTGTCCCCCGGGCTCTACCTGACGCCTTCGGGGAATACCGCCGGTCCCATGCGGTCCGGGCTGGAGCTTCGTTGTGCCTTTCGCCGTGAGGCGACCACCACACCGGCTTGAACGCCGAGGCCCCGGCGAGATCGATCTCGCCGGGGCCTCGGCGTTCGCGTGTCCGCGGGCGGGGAGGTTCTGGCAGGGGTTCTGCGGGGGACGGGGGGCTACAGGACGGCTGCCGCGACCGCGGCGCCGGCCGCGGCGAGAACGAGGATGACGGCGGTGGCGGCCAGGACGATGGTGCGGATGCGGATGCGGTACGTGCGGGGGGTGCCGAGGCGGGCGAGGCGCTGGGCCAGCCGGGGATCGTCCTCGCTCAGGCGGACCTCGATCTGGGTGAGGATCCGCTGCTCCTCCATCGACAGCGCCATGCTTGCAACCTCCGGGGGGTGATCAGGTGTCTGGTTCATCCCCCAAGATCATGATCATTATCCCTTCGGGACGGTGACCGTCGCGCCGCGTGCGGGAGCGCTTTCGTGGTGGAGCCGGTCGAGGGCGGTGACGTAGTAGGTGTAGGTGCGGCCGGGTTTGGCGGTGGGGTCGATGATGCCGCCGCCGCGGATGCCGGCGATGAGGTCCCGGGGGTCGACGGGGGCGCAGCCGGGGCGGGTGCCGTCGGCGCGGTAGACGGCGTAGGACGTGGCGCCCTGGGAGGGGCGCCAGCCGACCCGCACGCCCTTGCCTGCGGCTGGGGCGGCGGTGGTGCCGTGGACGGGCGGGGGCGCGGTGCCACTGCCGGCGACGGGCCGCAGGGCGGGACGGCTGTAGTGGTCGCCGCGGAGGCGGGCGGCGAATCCGCGGCGGTTGGCGGCGATGTCGGAGGCGCTGAAGAACACGTCACCGCGGACCTGCGGGTACCGGGCGTTCACGGTGAGGTGCCGTGACAGCTCGGCGGGGTTCCTCCAGGTGGCGTCGGCGCCGACGCGGTATCCGGCCTGCCCGATGGTCAGCTGCACGCCGGTGCCCTTGACCTGGTCGGCCCACCAGGCGACGAGCTTGGCGTAGTCGGCGCGGGGGTCGCCGATCGGCCAGTACAGCTGGGGGGTGATGTAGTCGACCCACCCCTTTTTGATCCATGTGCGGGTGTCGGCGTAGATGTCGTCGTAGCTCTGCAGGGCGCGGGTGGGTGATCCGGCGGGGTCGCTGGTCCTGTTGCGCCAGACCCCGAAGGGGCTGATGCCGAACCGGACCCACGGCTTGGCGCCGTGGATCTTGCGCGACAGCGACTCCACGAGGGTGTCGACGTTCTTGCGGCGCCAGTCGCCGCGGTTCATGCCCTTGCCGTAGGTCTTGTAGGTGGCCTCGTCGGGGAAGTCGCCGTCCTCGGGATAGGGGTAGAAGTAGTCGTCGAAGTGGACGGCGTCGATGTCGTACTTGGTGACGACGTCCATGACGGCCTGGGTGGCCAGGTCCCGGACCTGCGGCAGGCCCGGGTCGTACCACAGGCCCTCGCCGTAGCGGCGGACCCAGTCGGGGTGCCGGCGGGCGGGGCTCTTGGGCGACAGTTTGCTCACATCGCCTTGGCGGGACACCCGGTAGGGATTGAACCAGGCGTGGAACTCCAGGTTGCGGGCGTGGGCCTCCTTGAGCATGAACGCCAGGACGTCGTAGCCGGGGTCCTTGTCCTGCGTGCCGGTGATCCACTGCGACCACGGCTCGTAGGGCGAGGCGTAGAACGCATCGGAGTTGGGGCGGATCTGGACGAACACCGCGTTCATGTTCATCACGGTCGCGGTGTCGAGGAGCTTGACGAACTGCCTCTTCTGCGCGTCGGCGTCCGCGCCGGCGTTCTTGGGCCAGTCGGTGCCGCCGACGGTGGTGATCCACATGCCGCGCAGCCGCCGGGCCTTGGAGTCGCCGGGCGCGGAGATCCGCGCGCACTCGGCCTTGGCTCCGGGGGGCACGGCCCCGCCTCCCCCGCGTTCGCCGGTGCCGCCGAGCGTGGGGATGCCGCAGGCGGCGAGCGCACCCGCCGACACTCCCGCCGTCACCGCCGCCGCCACTGCCCGGGTCCTAGATCGCCATGCCATAGCCGCCCATTGTTACGCACCCGTTGCGATGCTCGGGCCACATCCGCCACCGGCGCCGTCCCCCCGGCACGGGGTTTCGCGGCGCGCGGCGGTCAGGCGTGCTCGGCGTCGAGTTCGACGGGCTCGGCGATGACGTCGACCAGGGCACCGTTGCGCAGCACGGTGATGGGCAGGGGCCGGCCGATGGCCTCGGCGAACATCAGCCTCTGCAGCGACTGGGCGTGCGCGACCGGGGCGCCGCCGGCGGTCAGCACCAGGTCGCCGCGCCGCAGCCCGGCACGCTCGGCGGGACTGCCTGGCACGACCTGCGCGACGCGCAGCGCGCCGTCCTGCCCGAGGCGGGCGCGCAGCGGCGCGGGGACGGGGACGGGCCCGGCGGCCAGGCCGAGGTAGGCGCGGCGGACGCGGCCGTGGCCGATCAGCGCGGCGATGATGCGGCGGGTCGTGGCGTTGACGGGGACGGCCAGGCCGAGGCCGATCCCGGCGACGGCGGTGCTGACACCGACGACACGGCCGCGGGCGTCGGCGAGCGCGCCACCGGAATTGCCCGGGTTGAGGGCGGCGTCGGTCTGGATGACGTCCTCGATGACGCGGACGGCGGTGCCGGAGCGGGTGGGCTGCGCGGTCGGCAGGGACCGGCCCAGCGCCGACACCACGCCCGCGGTGACCGACCCGGCCAGGCCGAGCGGGTTGCCGACGGCCACGACCAGCTGCCCGACGACCAGGGCGTCGGCGTCGCCGAGGATGACCGGTCCGGGGACGGGCCCCTCGGCGCGGACGACGGCCAGGTCCGACAGCGGGTCGCTGCCGGCGACGGTGAACGCGGCCGTGGTGCCGTCGGCGAACGCGGCCTGCCCGCCGGACGCCGAGCCGACGACGTGGGCGTTGGTGAGCAGGAACCCGTCGCCGGTGAACACGACCGCCGACCCGGCGCCCTCCCCGCGGTGGTGCCGGACGCGCAGCGCCGCCACGCGCGGTGTCAGCTCGCGGGCGACCCCGGACACCACGCGGGAGTAGGCGTCCAGCGGCTCGGTCTCGTCCATGACGACCTCCCGAATGATTACAACATTACACATTAACCATCCGGGCGGAAGGGCTGTTCCCCCACCGGTCCGCGGGGACCGGGGATCCCAGGAGTATGCGCCGAAAAACCAACGGATATCCCTGACCTGCACTGATGCCGAGAGCTGGGATCAGCGGTGTTGGCGCGGGCAGCGCGTCATTCGTCGCCGGGGCGGGTGGTTCGTCGAGATCGGGATTGCGGGTTACCGGCCCCGGCCAGTCGGCGACGTAGGCGATGACGGTGTCTTGGGTGATGGCGAACAGCGGCGCCTCCAGGTCCAAGAGGGCGTCGATGTCGGTGGTCGACAGTGCCCGGGTGCGGCCGGGGGCGTGGCCGCGCCGGCGGAGCCGCCGGGTCGGATCGGTGCTGAGCCAGCCTTGGTCGATCCAGAAGGACATGGCCGAGCGCAGGGCGTCCAGGTGCCGGTTGAAGGTCGCGGCCGCCCGGTGGTTCCACCGATCACCGAACCAGGCCGTCAGTCGTTCGACCGGGCCTCGCCCGCAGAGGACCGCGATCGGAAGGACTTCTGTCAAGGGGCCGTGGCCGGCTCCGAAGGTCGACCAGGTCGAGGCTGTCGCGGCGAAGTACGCGGCGGACTGGTCTGCCCGGGGACACCGCAAGATCGCCGCGATGATGCGCGCCGACGGCTACGAGGTGTCGACGTCGACCGTGGAACGGGCGCTGCGCCGAGGTGGGGTACTCAGCGCCTGGTCTCGTACCTGGTCAGGAGTACGCCGTCGGGGAACGTCCGGGTCTCCATCAGGGTCAGGTTCACCCAGTTGTCCAGGGCCGTAAAGAACGGCGTGCCGCTGCCCACCAAGACCGGTGCGGTGACCAGCACGTACTCGTCGATCAGCCCGGCCCGCATCGCCGCTGCGGCAAGTGTGGCGCCGCCGATGTCCATGGGGCCGCCATCCTCGGCCTTGAGCCGGGTGATCTCGGTGACCGCGTCGCCGGTGACCAGGCGGGTGTTCCAGTCGACCGTGCTGATCGTGGAGGAGAACACCACCTTCGGCATGTCCCGCCAGCGGCGGGCGAACTCGATCTCCGCCGGTGTGGCGCCGGGCTGCTGGTCGGCGGTCGGCCAGTGGGAGCTCATCGTCTCCCACAATTTGCGCCCGTACAGCGCCAGGCCGGTCGCCCCCACCCGGTCGGACCACCACTGGAACAGCTCGTCGCTCGGTACGCTCCAGCCGAGGTCGTCGCCGGGCGCGGCGATGTAGCCGTCCAGGCTCAGGTTCATGCCGTAGGTCAGTTTCCGCATGGCGTCAGCCTCCTGTGAGCCGGTACTCGGCGTACAGACCAGCACGGCGCGGAAAAATCATCGGTCAGGCCACACCGAGGGCCGGTTCACCACCACGCCAAGCGGATGCTGCGTGCGGAAGGGAACCCCGTACGTACACCCGACGCCAGGACGCTCGGACCGCCATGACCTTGACCCGCCTCCCGCCCGACAAGGACGACTCCAGCGAGTGGTGATAGTTCACGATCACCGTGTTGGCCTCGCGCAGGGTGTCCTCGCGCACGTACCACTCCTGGGTCCAGGCCAGCACGTCGTAGGGCACCCCGCACGCCCTGCCCCGGGCGGGGCGGGGGCGCGGTGGGGCTAGGGTGCGGGGCATGGGAATCGCTGTGGCAGGGGAGCCGGTGGTGGTGGAGCGCGCCGCCGGCGTCGGCGGTGAGCTGGTGCTGCGCCGCGCCGGCACCGACTACGAGATCATCAGCAACGGCGTGTTCCTCATGGACACCCGCAACGGCGAGTCCGAGCGGCTGCTGGTGCGCACCGCCCTGCAGGGGCTGGACGGGCCGGTGCGGCTGCTCATCGGCGGCCTGGGCGTCGGGTTCTCCCTCGCCGAGGCGCTCACCCTGCCGCAGGTGGCGCACGTCACCGTCGTCGAACGCGAACCCGCCGTCATCACCTGGCACGGCACGCTGCTGCGGCCCTGGTCGCAGGGCGCCCTGGACGACCCCCGCGTGACCGTGCGGCGCGCCGACCTCCTCGACGTCGTCGCCGCCCCCGGCACCGGCCGTTTCGACGCGCTGTGCCTGGACATCGACAACGGCCCCGACTGGACGGTCACCCCCGGCAACGCCCGCCTCTACGCCCCCACCGGCCTGGACCTGCTCGCCCGGCTGCTGACTCCCCGCGGCGTCCTCGCGGTGTGGAGCGCGAACGCCGCACCGGCGTTCGAGGCGCTGCTGCGCGAACGGTTCACGCGGGTGCGGGCCCGCCCGGTCCCGGTGCCGCGCGGCGAGCCCGACGTCGTCTACCTGGCCGCGCAGCCGCGCACCGGGGAGTGACCCGACAAACCGGGCCGGCAGGTTTCTGTAGCCCCACCCGCTCCCACCTCGGAAAACCCATTCGCTAAGTTTCGGCCTAGCAAAACCTATTTGGGAGGATTTGTGGCTACTGCCCATGCAGCCCAGCGGCGCCCCGCCGTCCTGGGCGACCTGCTGCCCGGCTCGCTGGCCCGCGACGCCGCCCTCGTCGCCGGTTCCGCCGCCCTCGTCGGCATCGCCGCGCAGATCGCGGTCCCGCTGCCCGGCACCCCCGTCCCGGTCACCGGGCAGACCTTCGCCGTCCTGCTCGCCGGCGCCGCCCTCGGCTTCGGCCGCGCGGCCCTCGGCATGCTCGTCTACCTGCTCGCCGGCATGGCGGGCGTCCCCTGGTTCACCGACGGCGCCTCCGGCACCGGATTCCCGACACTCGGCTACATCATCGGCTTCGTCATCGCCGCCGCCGTCGTCGGGCGCCTCGCCCAACTCGGCGGCGACCGCACCCCGCTGCGCACCGTCGGCACCATGCTCACCGGCACCGTCATCATGTACGCCGCCGGCGTCCCCTACCTGATGGCCGCCCTGCACGTCGACCTCGCCAAGGCCATCGACCTCGGCATGACCCCGTTCCTGGCCGGCGACGCGCTGAAGGTGCTGCTGGCCGCCGCGCTGCTGCCCGCCGCCTGGAAGCTCACCGGCGCCGGCCACCGCGGCTGACCCGCCCGCCCGTCCGTCCCGTCCCCGCGCATGGGAACGGGACGGACGGGCATAGGCACCCCGCACATCAGCGAGCCGCCCACGGGCCGCCCGGGGATCGAGCGTGTGGCGCACACCTCACACCGCTCCCCCGCCCCGACCATTTGAACAGGTTCAAATCTGGCGTACAGTGGCCTCGTGAAGCTCGCCGTGACAGCACCGGACCGACTCACCGTCCGCACCGTCCCGGTCCCCGACCCGGGCGACCTCATCGCGCGGCTTCCGCACCCCTCCGCCCTCGCCTGGATCCGGCACGGCGAGGGCATCGTCGGCTGGGGCGAAGCCGCCCGCCTCACCCTCCCCGGCGGCGACGACCGCTTCACCGCCGCCACCCGCCTGCTCACCGACCTGTTCGGCGCCGCCGACGTCGACGACCCCGTCGCCGTCCCCGGCTCCGGGCCCGTCGCATTCGGCGCCTTCGGCTTCGACCCCAAATCCCCCGACTCCACCCTCATCATCCCCCGCCGCATCCTCGGCCGCCGCGACGGCACGGCATGGCTCACCACCATCGGCGACGACACCGACCCCCTCACCCTCGCCAACCCGCCCCGGCCCCCCGAAAACCTGCGCTGGAGCTGCGGCGCCCTCCCCGGGCACGACTGGAAACAGGCCGTCGCCACCGCCGTCGACCGCATCAGGCAGGGACACCTCGGCAAGGTCGTCCTCGCCCGCGACCTCACCGCCCGCTCCACCACCCCCATCGACGCCCGCGTCCTGCTGCGACGCCTCGCCGCCCGCTTCCCCGGCTGCTACACCTTCTCCTGCGCCGGCATGGTCGGCGCCACCCCCGAACTCCTCATCCGCCGCACCGGCGGCGACATAGAATCCCTCGTCCTGGCCGGCACCACCGCCCGCGGCGCCACCCCCGCCGACGACCAGGCCCGCGCCGGGCACCTGTTCACCTCCGCCAAGGACCGCGAAGAACACCGCTACGCCGCCGAAATGGTCCGCGACGCCCTCGCCCCCCTGTGCGCCCACCTGACCGTCCCGGACCAACCCGAACTGCTCACCCTCCCCAACGTCATCCACCTCGCCTCCCCCATCACCGGGCACCTGGCCGCCGACCGGTCCGTCCTGGACGTCGTCGCCGCCCTGCACCCCACCCCCGCCGTCTGCGGCACCCCCACCGACATCGCCCTCGACCTCATCCGCGAACTCGAGGGCATGGACCGCGGCCGCTACGCCGGCCCCGTCGGCTGGGTCGACGCCCGCGGCGACGGCGAATGGGGCATCGCGCTGCGCTGCGCCGAGATCAACGGCACCCGCGCCCGCCTGTTCGCCGGCTGCGGCATCGTCGCCGACTCCGACCCCGCCGCCGAACTCGCCGAAGCCCACACCAAGTTCCGCCCCATGCAGTACGCACTCCAGGGCTGACCCGCCGCCCGGCACAAACGACAGACCAGTACAAACGACAGACCAGGACGCGGCAGACTAAGACGATGCGCGCGAGCCGGCTGCTGTCCCTCCTGCTGCTCCTGCAGACCCGCGAACGCATGACCGCACGCGAACTCGCCACCGAACTCGAAGTCTCCATCCGCACCATCTACCGCGACGTCGAATCCCTCAGCGCCGCCGGCGTCCCCATCTACGCCGACCGCGGCCCCGACGGCGGCTACCGCCTCCTCGGCGGATACCGCACCCGCCTCACCGGCCTCACCGAAGCCGAAGCCGCCTCACTCCCCCTGTCCGGCATCCCCGGCCCCGCCACCCAACTCGGCCTCGGCGACGTCCTGGCCGCCGAACTCAAACTCCTCGCCGCCCTCCCACCCGCCCTGCGCACCCGCGCCACCCGCATCCGCGAACGCTTCCACCTCGACGCCCCCGGCTGGTTCCGCACCCCCGACCAAGTCCCCCACCTGCACGCCATCGCCGACGCCGTCTGGAACCAGCACCGCATCCAGGTCCGCTACCACCGCTGGAAACACCCCCAGCACGTCACCCGTACCCTCGACCCCCTCGGCGTCGTCCTCAAGGCGGGCACCTGGTACCTCATCGCCCGCCCCACCCACCCCGACCCCGACCACCCCGGCCCGCCGGAACCCCGCACCTACCGCATCTCCCGCGTCCTCACCCTCCACACCCTCACCGAACACTTCGACCGCCCCGGCGGATTCGACCTCGCCGCCCACTGGACCGCCTACACCCAACGCTTCGAAGCCGACTCCTACCCCGGCCAGGCCACCATCCGGCTCTCCCCCAACGGCCTCGCCCGCGCCGCGATCCTCCTCCCACCCGTCATGGCCCGCGCCGCCCACACCACCGCCACCGCCCCCGGACCGGACGGATGGGTCCAGGCCACCCTCCCCATCGAATCCGTCCGCCACGCCCACGTCGAAATCCTCAAACTCGGCGCCGACGCCGAAGCCCTCGACCCGCCCGAACTCCGCGACATGATCACCGAAACCGTCCGCGCACTCGCCACCCGGTACGCTTCAAAAGCCTCCCATCTGCGATGATGACCGGCCATACCCGGCGCCCCACCCCACCACGGCCCGGGACGGTCACCAACGACCCGGCACAGCGAAACGGAGGACGAAGCACCGTGGACGTCGAACGGACCGCGTTGCCCGGAATCGGCCTGCAGCACGTCATGACCACCGCACGAGGCCGCCAGATCGGCATCATCTCCCACCGCACCGGCCGCCGCGACCTGGTCATCTACGACAGGGAAGACCCCGACAGCTGCATCGCCACCGTCGCCCTCACCCCCGACGAGGCCACCGCCGTCGCCGAACTCCTCGGCACCGGACGCATCGTCGAACACCTCGCCGAACTCCACCGCCAGGTCGACGGCCTCGTCACCGAACAGTTCCCCATCCCCGCCGGCTCCCCCTACGACGGCCGTCCCCTCGGCGACACCCGCGCCCGCACCCGCACCGGCGCCTCCATCGTCGCCGTCGTCCGCGGAGGCGAGGTCATCGCCAGCCCCCGCCCCGACTTCACCTTCACCGCCGGAGACATCATCGTCGTCGTCGGCACCGGCGAGGGCACCGCCGCCGTCGCCCAGATCCTCACCGACGGCTGACCACGCATGCACTCAGCCGTCCAACTCATCGAACTCGGCGCGATCATCCTGGCCCTCGGCCTGCTCGGCGCCGTCTCCGTCCGCTTCTCCATCTCCCCCATCCCGCTCTACCTCATCGCCGGCCTCGCCTTCGGCTCCGGCGGCATCCTCCCCCTCACCACCAGCGAGGACTTCGTCTCCGTCGGAGCCGAAGTCGGCGTCATCCTCCTGCTGTTCAGCCTCGGCCTCGAATACACCGCCGGCGAACTCGTCGGCACCCTGCGCACCTCCGCACCCGTCGGCCTCGCCGACCTCGCCCTCAACGCCGCCCCCGGCGTCGCCGCCGCCCTCCTGCTCGGCTGGGGCCCCGTCGCCGCCGTCGCCATGGGCGGCATCACCTACGTCACCTCCTCCGGCATCACCGCCAAAGTCATCGGCGACCTCGGCTGGCTCGGCAACAGAGAAACCCCCTCCGTGCTCTCGGTCCTCGTCTTCGAAGACCTCGCCATGGCCGCCTACCTGCCCATCCTCACCACCCTGCTCGCCGGCGCCGGCCTGCTCGGCGGCGCCACCGCCCTCGCCATCGCCGCCGCCACCATCACCGCCATCCTCTACATCGCCCTCCGCCACGGCACCCTCGTCGAACGCTTCGTCACCAGCCCCAGCGAAGAAGTCCTCCTGCTCAAGGTCCTCGGCCTCACCCTCCTCGTCGCCGGCATCGCCCAGCGGCTCCAGGTGTCGGCCGCCGTCGGCGCGTTCCTCGTCGGCATCGCCCTGTCCGGCACCCTCGCCCACACCGCACAGCGGCTCCTCACCCCCCTGCGCGACCTGTTCGCCGCCGTCTTCTTCGTGTTCTTCGGCCTGCACACCGACCCCGCCGACCTGCTCCCCGTCCTCGGCACCGCCGCGGCCCTCGCCGCCACCGGCATCCTCACCAAGATGGCCACCGGCTGGATCACCGCCCGCCGCGCCGGCATCGCCACCACCGGACGACTACGCGCCGGCACCGCCCTCATCCCCCGCGGCGAATTCAACATCGTCATCGCCGGACTCGCCGTCAGCGCCGGAACCACCCCGCGCCTCGGCCCCCTCGCCGCCGCCTACGTCCTCATCCTCGCCATCGCCGGCCCCCTGCTGGCCCGCACCGCCGAACCCGCCGCCGCCCGCCTGCGGCACCGGCGCGCACAACGCCGCACACCCCAGACCGACGACGACGTCCCCCTCCCCTCCAGACCCGCCCCCGCCGGCGAGAGGGCCTGAAGCAGCAACCGAACGGCCCCCACCCGCCGTCGATGAGATGGTCGGCTCCGGTGGTGCTCGCCGCGAGCGGGGAAGCAAGGCAGGCGACCAGGGCGGCGACCTCTGCCGGTTCCACGAGCCGTCCCGTGGTCATGCCCATCGCCGCGGGCAGCCCGGCCACCAGCTGCTCCCGCGCCAGCCCGAGTGAGGCAGCGAGCTGGGCACCGTAACCGTCGGGCGACTCCCACATGGCGGTGCGCACCGGTCCGAGCGACACCGTACGCACGCGTTCCGCTCCACCCGAGGCCGGTGCTCAAACGGCGGACGGCTGGCAGCCCGGACACCAGAACAGGTTCCGGCCCGCCAACTCCACCGCCGCCACCGGCGTCCCGCACACCAGGCACGGCTGCCCCGCACGCCGGTACACATACACCTCACCACCATGATCATCCACCCGCGGCGCACGCCCCATCGCCTCCGGCGTGTGCTCCGGGCGAACCGTGTCGATCCGCCCCACCCGCACACCCTCCGCCATCAGCAGCACCAGATCGTCCCAGAGCGCCGACCACTGCTCCGCCGTCACCCGCCGCCCCGGCAACAGCGGATCGATCCCCTGCCGGAACAGCACCTCCGCCCGGTAGATGTTCCCCGGACCCGCCACCACCGACTGATCCATCAGCAACACCGCGATCGGCGTCCGCGCCCGGCTCACCCGCCGCCACGCCACCTCCGGATCGGCATCCACCCGCAACGGATCAGGCCCCAGCCGATCCCGAAGCCGCTTCACCTCACCCGGCTCCAGCACCTCACACGTATTGGGACCCCGCAGATCCGCGACATGCCCGCCACCCACCAGCCGCAACCGCACCACCCCCACCGGCGCCACCGCCGGCGACTCCCCGAACACCCACCGCCCATAGATCCCCAGATGGACGTGCAGCGTCAGCTCATCGTCGAACCCGAGCAGCAGATGCTTGCCATGCGCGTCCGCCACCGACAGCACCCGCCCGTCCAGCCGCCGCGCCCCCTCGGCGAAACGCCCCTGCGGGCTCGTGGCGGAAACGGTGAGACCGCCGAACATCCGCTGATGCTCGACGGCCAGGCGATGAATCGTGTGTCCCTCCGGCATGGCCGGAGCATAGCCCCGTCCCTACCGCGACGACCCCCCGACCGCCCGCATGTGACCAAGAGCCTGCCGATACGACGCGAACAACCCCGTCTCGGTGTAAGGGACGCCCACCGCCGCGCAGTGCTCCATCACCAGCGGCCGCACCCGCCGCAGGCCACACCGCGGAATCCCCGGGAACAGATGATGCTCGATCTGGTAGTTCAACCCGCCCATCAGCCAGTCGGTGACCACCCCGCCCCGCACGTTCCGCGACGTCAGCACCTGCCGCCGCAGATGACCCCACCGCTCCCCCGGCCCCGGCATCGCCATGCCCTTGTGATTCGGCGCGAACACCGCCCCCAGATGCACACCGAACAGCGCGTGCTGCACCACGATCAGCGCCACCGCCTTGCCCGCCGGCAGCAACGTGAACGCCAGTGTCAGATACCCCACCGCGTGGGCCAGCAGCAGACCGCCCTCCACCAGACGGTCACGCCCGGGCCGCCCCCGCAGGAACACCAGGCTCCCCACCTTCAAATTGACGCCCTCCAGCGTCAGCAGCGGAAAGAACAGCACCGCCTGATGCCGCGCCACCCCCCGCTTCCGCCCGGCCTGCTCCCGCGTCCACGCCAGAACCCCCTCCCCTACATCGGGATCCTTCCCCACAAGGTTCGGATTGGCGTGATGCCGGTTGTGCTTGTCGCTCCACCACCCGTGCCCCATGCCCAGCAGCAGATTCCCCAGCAGCAACCCGAGCCACCGATTCGCCCGGGCGCTCCGCGCGATCTGCCGATGCCCCGCGTCATGCCCGAGGAACGCCGTCCGCGCCGCCACGACCGCCAGCGGAACACCGAGCAGGACCGTCCACCAGCCGTCCCCCGCCCACGCGACCGCACCCCACACCGCAGCCGTCGCGGCCAGATTCAGCCCGATCGCCCGCGCATAGTAGCCGCGGCGGCGCTCCAGCAGCCCGCTCTCGCGGACCCGCCGCGCCAGCACGGTGAACTCACTACCGGACGAACGGGGCGGAGCGGACACGGAGAGAGTGACGGTCATGAAATCTCCATTCCCAACAGGGCCGAAACGACTACTCGAAAGCTACGGAGCGTGAAACCGCACGGTCGCCCCGCTGTGGAGCCAACTTCGCTCTGGCTCGCAGGTCCCGGTCGCGGCATACCCGCCTCATCTCCCAGGTCGGTCTTCCCAGGAGAACGGGACCCTGCGCAAAAGCCCGGCCACCGCGGCCCTATAAGGTCACAAGTCATGGACGATGGCTCGCGATGGATCGAACTGGACGGTGCAGTCAACGCTCGCGACCTCGGCGGCCTCCCCACCGCCGACGGCCGCACCACCCGGCTCGGGCGCCTCCTGCGCTCCGACAACCTCCAGGACCTCACCGTCACCGACGTCCGCCTCCTCCTCGACGGCTACGCCCTGAAGAACGTCATCGACCTGCGCAGCGACGCTGAAGTACGCCTCGAAGGACCCGGCCCCCTCACCCGGATACCGTCCGTGACCGTCCACCATCTGTCACTGTTCCCCGAAGGCGGCCGCCACACCGACGTCGCCGCCGATGTCGACAAGGCGCTCCCCTGGCAGGAACGTCCCGCCGACGACCCCGAAGAGGACCGCTCGACCGGCCACTACCTCGGCTACCTCGCCGACCGGGGCGACTCCATCGTCGCCGCCCTGCGCGTCATGACCCGCACCGACGGCTCCGCACTGGTGCACTGCGCCGCCGGCAAGGACCGCACCGGAGTCGTCTGCGCCCTCGCCCTCGACGTCGCCGGCGTCACCCGCGAGGCGATCGTCGCCGACTACGCCCAGACCGGTGAACGGCTGGCGGCGATCCTGCGCCGTCTGCGCGCCAGCGACACCTACGCCGCCGACCTGGACTCCCGGCCCGCCGACACCCACCGGCCCCACGCCGCCATCATGGAGAAACTCCTCGCCCGCATCGACGAGGAGTTCGACGGGACCCTCGGCTGGCTGTCCGGCCACGGCTGGACCGACGAGGACACCCACGCCCTACGCGACCGCCTCCTGTCCGCGTAACACCGCCGACAAGGACAGCGGCCCCACCCGGTGGGTGAGTGGTTTTGAGACTGGTTTTTGGCTGGTGGGTGGGCTACCAGCCCCACATCTTTACATTGTAAGTTCAAGGTTGGGACGTCGCCGGGAGTGGGGACCACCGGGGTTCGAGAAGGTCAGGCCAGGACGTCGCGGACGGCCGCCTGGGCGGCCTTGCGGAGGTCGGCGTGCAGCACCGCGTTCGCTTCCCTGTCGGTGCGGGCCTCGATGATCCGCAGCCCCTCCCCCGCGATCGCCTTCGGCAGGTCCGCGGCGGCGTCCAGGCACCGGTACGGGAGGCGGTGCGCGGCGGCGATCGCCTCCAGATCCACCCGGTGCGGGGTGCCGAAAACGCGCTCGAACGGGCCGTGCAGCGCCGCCTGCGGCAGCAGCGAGAAGATCCCGCCGCCCCGGTTGTTCACCACGACGATCGCGAGGTCCGGGCGCCGGTCGTACGGGCCGAGGATCAGCCCGTTCTGGTCGTGCAGGAACGCCAGATCACCCAGCAGCGCGTAGGAGCGGCCACTGTGCGCCAGCGCCGCGCCCATCGCCGTCGAGATCAGGCCGTCGATCCCGCTCGCACCCCGGTTCGCCATGATCCGGATGCCGCGGCGCGGCCGCATCACCTGGTCCAGGTCGCGGATCGGCATGCTCGCCGCCGTGAACAGCAGCGACCCGCTCGGCAGTCCGGCGGCCAGGTCACGCGCCAGCCGCGGCTCGGTCACCTCCGGCACCGCGTCCAGGACCGCGTCCACCGCCGCCGCGGCGGCCAGGTCCGCGGTCCGCCACGACTTCAGCCACGCGTCGTCGCCCGACACCACGGGGATCTCTACCTCGGGCGCCACCTGCGTCGCCGACCGGACGGGATCGGGCCAGTGCGCCAGATCCGGCGCGAGGACGATGTGCTCCTCCGCGCGGCGCAGCAGCGACAGCAGCGGACGCGACAGCCCCGGCTTGCCCAGCGTCACCACCACCTCGGGACGGTGCCGCTCCACGAACTCCGGGACGCCCAGCAGGAAATGATGCGACGACAGGGCGTGGTCACCGTAACGGGCGTTGCCGTTCGGCTCGGCCAGCACCGGCCAGCCGGCCATCGACGCCGCGGCCACGTACCGCTTGACGTTCACCGCGCCGTCCCCCACCACCAGGACGCCCCGGCGCGTCGGCGGGACGTGCAGCACCGAGCCGGGGGTGGCGGGACGCACCTTCGTCCACGCGCCCGTCACATCACCGTCAAGGGGCTCGCACCACGTCTCGTCCCCGTCCGGGATCAGCGGCTCCCGGAACGCCGCGTTCAGATGCACCGGCCCCGGCGACGGCGCCTGCGCCACCCCCCACGCGCGGCTCACCAGCGACCGCCAGTACGCCACCATCCCCGGCCGGTTCTCCGGGACGCCGATCTCGGTGCTCCACCGCGCCGCCGTCCCGTACAGCTTCACCTGGTCGATCGTCTGGTTCGCGCCGGTGTCGCGCAGCTCCGGCGGACGGTCCGCGGTGATCACGATCAGCGGCACACCGGACTCGTGCGCCTCGATCACCGCCGGGTGGAAGTTCGCCGCGGCCGTCCCCGACGTGCACACCAGCGCCACCGGACGCCCCGACCGCTTCGCGAGGCCGAGGCCGAGGAACGACGCCGACCGCTCGTCGATCCGCACGTGCAGCCGCACCCGGGCCGCCTCCTCGGCGGCCTGCAGCGCCAGCGCCAGCGGCGCCGACCGCGACCCCGGCGCCAGCACCACATCGGTCATCCCGCAGCGCAGCAGTTCGTCGACCAGGACGGTCGCCAGCGCGGTCGCCGGGTTCACGGCCCCACCTCGATCACCGGCGGACCGTCCATATGCTCCTGCGCGGCGAGCGCCCGGCGCCGCCACCCGGCCGCGGGCACCTCCCAGCGGCGCAGCGCCTCCTCGTCCACCACCGGCCGCCGCACCTCGATCTCCCCCGCCACCGGCCGCAGCGGGTCACCGGCGACGTCGCCCTCCAGCAGCGACAGCGTCGCCAGCCCGCACGCGTACGGCAGCTCCGGCAGCGCGGCGGCCAGCGCCACCCCCGCCGCCAGCCCCACCGACGTCTCCACCGCGCTCGACACCACCACCGGCAGCCCGCACGCCTCCGCGACCCGCAGCGCCGCCGCGACCCCGCCGAGCGGCTGCACCTTCAGCACCGCCACGTCCGCGGCATCCGCCGCCCGCACCTTCAGCGGATCCTCGGCGCGGCGGATCGACTCGTCCGCCGCGACCGGCACGTCCACCATCCGCCGCACCCGCGCCAGTTCCTCCAGCGTCGCGCAGGGCTGCTCGGCGTACTCCAGCTCCCAGCGGTCCAGCGACCTGATCATCCGGGCGGCGTGGTCGACGTCCCAGCCGCCGTTCACGTCGATCCGGATCCGGCCGTCCGGCCCGATCGCGGCGCGCACCGCCTCCACCCGCGCCATGTCGTCGGCGTCGCGCTGACCGCGCTCGGCGACCTTCACCTTCGCGGTGCGGCAGCCGGACTCCTTCACCATCTCGAACGCCCGGTCCGGGCCGACCGCCGGGATCGTCACGTTCACCGGGATCCGGCCGCGGACGGGCGCCGGCCAGCCGTCGTACGCGGCCTCCCTGGCGGCGGCCAGCCACCGGGCGCACTCGGCCGGGCCGTACTCGGCGAACGGCGAAAACTCCCCCCAGCCGGCAGGGCCCTGGATCAGGGCGCCCTCCCGCCGCGTCACACCACGGAATCGCGTCCGCATCGGGATGGAGTAGACCCGCACCCGCTAGACCCCCTGACCTGGCCGCCGACTCACGGTAGTCCGGATCACACCGTGCGTCCGGACATTAGTAGTACCACGGGAAACGAGACCAATCGGGGTCGCGCTTCTCCAGGAACGAGTCCCGCCCCTCGGCGGCCTCATCGGTGCCGTAGGCGAGGCGCGTCGCCTCACCGGCGAACACCTGCTGTCCGACCAGGCCGTCGTCGATCAGGTTGAAGGCGTACTTCAGCATCCGCTGCGCCGTCGGGCTCTTGCCGTTGACCTTGTGCGCCCACTCCAGGGCCGTCGCCTCCAACTCGGCGTGCGGGACGACCGCGTTGACCATCCCCATCCGGTGCGCGGCCTCCGCGTCGTACGTCTCGCCCAGGAAGAAGATCTCCCTCGCGAACTTCTGCCCCACCTGCCGCGCCAGATACGCCGACCCGAATCCGCCGTCGAAGCTCGCCACGTCCGCGTCGGTCTGCTTGAACCTGGCGTGCTCGCGGCTGGCCAGCGTGAGATCGCACACCACGTGCAGGCTGTGCCCGCCGCCGGCCGCCCAGCCCGGCACCACGCAGATCACGACCTTGCCCATCATCCGGATCAGCCGCTGCACCTCCAGGATGTGCAGCCGGCCCGCCCGCGCCGGGTCGATCGTGTCCGACGTCTCGCCCTCGGCGTACTTGTAGCCGTCCTTGCCGCGGATGCGCTGGTCGCCGCCCGAGCAGAACGCCCACCCACCGTCCTTGGGCGAGGGCCCGTTCCCGGTCAGCAGCACGCACCCGACGTCGCTGGACATGCGCGCGTGGTCCAGCGCCCGGTACAGCTCGTCCACCGTGTGCGGACGGAACGCGTTGCGCACCTCCGGGCGGTCGAACGCCACCCGCACGGTGCCGTGGTCCACGGCGCGGTGGTAGGTGATGTCGGTGAAACCGAACCCCTCGACCTCTTTCCACGCGTCCGCGTCGAACAGCTCCGAGACCATGTGTTCCTCTCCCCTGAAACGACCGCGCCGGCGGGTCGCGGCGACCGGTGCCCCATTCAACCGGTTCCCTGTTTGAACGCGTTCAGCGGGGTCGTCTACGCTGACGGGTCATGGATCGCCCGCTCCACGCCGTCGTCCTGCCGCCCGGCCCCCGCCTGCTGCGGGCCCTGGCGGACGCGCTCGACGGCGGCCCCGCGATCTGCCCGCTGTCCCCGGACCTGCCCGAGCCCGCGCTCCGTGATCTGCTGGACGCCCTGGCCCCCGACGTCGTCGAGACACCGGGCGGGCTGACCCCCCGCTCCCCCGGCCGCGAACCGGTCGACGCCGGGACCGCCGTGCTGATCGCCACGTCCGGCTCGACCGGCGCCCCCAAGTTCGTCGAGCTGTCCGCGGGCGCGCTGCGCCGCTCCGCCGCCGGGACCCTGGCCCGCATCGAGGCCGCGCCCGGTGACCGGTGGCTGTGCTGCCTGCCCACCAGCCACATCTCCGGCGTCCAGGTCCTCGTCCGTTCCCTCGTCGCCGGCACCGACCCGGTGATCGCACCGCGCTTCGACGCCGCCGCCGTCGCACAGGCGGGCGGCTTGCACGTCTCCCTGGTCCCGACCCAGCTGCGCCGCCTGCTGGACACCGGCGCCGACCTGTCGCGGCTCGGCGCGATCATCCTCGGCGGTGCCGCCGCCGCACCCGGCCTGCTCGCCGAGGCCCGCGACCGCGGCGCCCGCGTGTTCACCACCTACGGCATGAGCGAGACGTGCGGCGGCTGCGTCTACGACGGGGCGCCCCTGGACGGCATGCGCGTCGCCCTCGGCGACGGCGGCCGGATCCGCCTGGCCGGCCCGTCGCTGTTCACCGGCTACCGGCTGCGGCCCCGGCTGACCGCCGAGGTCAGGGACGGCGAGTGGTTCGTCACCCAGGACCTCGGCGCGATCGAGGACGGCCGGCTCCGGGTCCGGGGCCGCGCCGACGATGTGATCAACACCGGCGGGGAGAAGGTCGTCGCGGGCGAGGTCGCCGCCGCGCTGTCGCGGCACCCGAGCGTCCGCGACGTCGTCGTGGTCGGACGGCCCGACCCCGAATGGGGCGAGCGGGTCACCGCCGTCGTCGTCCCCGCGGCCCCCGCCACGCCGGAGCTGCCGGAGCTGCGCGCCTTCGTCCGCGAGACGATGCCCGCCTACGCCGCCCCCCGCGAGCTGGAACTGGTGGAGGCCATCCCGCTGCTGGCGTCGGGCAAGCCCGACCGCGCCCGCCTCCGCGTCTCCGTCCGTTGAGCCTCGTTTTCCGGCAGTGGTCTTCGTCACGTCGCACCGGCCGATGCCTTTACGCAGTAAGGTCACGTCGGCTCAGGAAGGACGGTATGAAGCAGTCCTTTCCGGGCACGATGCGCGTCTGGATCGTTCCTCCGCGATCCGGCCGCGGGCCGCCGCTCCACCGGCCGTGGGAACAATGCCCCGGCCGTGCGACGTTCCGTTAAGTGCGTGCGCCACGAGCGAACACCATCCCGAACACAATCCGCGCCGCACTCACACACCGAAGGGGGGGTGTCCCCATGCCGCGAAGCGCCGTCGAGACCCCGCTCACGGAGTCGGCGGGCCCCGCGCTCAACGACCTCCTGAAGCGTGGCCGTGCCCAAGGGCGCCTCTCGCTCGACGAGGTGCGGGGGGCCTTCGAGACCGCCGGGATCAGCCCGGCCCAGGGCCGCTCCATCCTGCGCGAGCTGTCCGAGGCCGGCATCAACCTGGCCGGCGAGGCCGACGCCGTCCGCAAGATGGCCGCGGCCGCCGACCACGACGGCGGCGAGACCGCCCAGGCCACCGCCGGGAGCGCCCTGTCCGGCACCGCGCGGAAACGCACCTCCCGCAGGACCGCCGCCAAGGTCACCGGCACGGTCACCGGTACGGCCGCGAGGACCACCGGGGACGCCGACGCGCCCGCCGACGAGGGGTTCGAGGTCACCGAGGTCGAGGCCGACGCACCCGCCGACCTGGACGACCAGTCGACCACCATGGGCGACTCGGTCCACACCTATCTCAAGGCCATCGGACGCCGCCAGCTGCTCACCGCCGAGCAGGAGGTCGACCTCGCCAAGCGCATCGAGGCCGGGCTGTACGCCGAGCACAAGCTGGAGACCGAGAACCTCTCCCCCAGCCTGCGCGCCGACCTGGAATGGATCGCCGCCGACGGCCGCCGCGCCAAGGCCCACATGCTGGAGGCCAACCTCCGGCTCGTGGTGTCGGTCGCCAAGAAGTACTCCGACCGCGGCCTGTCGCTGCTGGACGTCGTCCAGGAAGGCAACCTCGGCCTGATCCGCGCCGTGGAGAAGTTCGACTACTCCAAGGGCTACAAGTTCTCCACCTACGCGATGTGGTGGATCCGGCAGGCCATACAGCGCGGCTTCGCCGACTCGGCCCGCACCATCCGGCTGCCCGTGCACGTCCTGGAGATGCTCAGCAAGCTGAGCCGCGTGGAGCGCGACATGCACCAGCGTCTCGGCCGCGAGCCCACCCCGGAGGAGCTCGCCCCCGAGCTGGACAAGAGCCCCGAGCAGGTCCGCGAGCTGCTGCGCACCAGCCGCCAGCCGATCAGCCTGGACTCCACCATCGGCGAGGACGGCGAGACCCGCATCGGCGACCTCATCGAGGACACCGACAGCCCCGAGGCGTCCGAGCTCGTCGACCGCCAGCTCATGGCCGACCAGCTGCGCCGCACCCTCGACATCCTGTCCCCCCGCGAAGCCAAGATCATGGCGATGCGGTTCGGGCTGTACGACGGGACGCCGCGCACCCTGGACGAGATCGGCAAGGCGCTCGGGCTGACCCGCGAGCGGATCCGCCAGCTGGAGAAGGAGTCGCTGTCCAAGCTGCGCCACCCCAGCAACGCCCGCCCGCTGCTGGACTTCGCCGTCTGACCCGCTCCGCAACGCCATGAGGCCCGCCCGACCCGAACGGTCGGGCGGGCCTCCTGGCGTCCGGTGTCAGTCGGCGCGGCTGAACTCCGCGATCGCCACCCCCATCAGGGCGAACCCCATGCCCAGGACGATGAGGATCTCCAGCCACATCGGCACCGTCCAGCCGCCCCACGTCACGCCCGGGTCGAACGTCCGCAGCAACTGCGGCGACAGATCCAGGTGCGAGAACACCACATGCCGCAGCGGGTCGACGGCGTAGGTCAGCGGGTTGAGGCGGGTCAGGACGGTCAGCCACGCCGGCAGCCCGTTCAGCGGGTACAGCGCGCCCGACAGGAACATCATCGGCATCATCGCCATCTGCATGAGGCCGAAGAACGACTGCATGCTGGTGATCCGCGCGGCCATCATCACGCCGAAACCGGTCAGCGCGAACGCCCCGATGAACATCAGGCCGAGCAGCTGGAGCAGCAGCACCGGGTCGTAGGGGACGCCGGCCAGGCCCGCCAGCAGCACGATCACCGCGCCCTGCAGGGTCGCCACGAACGCACCGCCGATGCACTTGCCGACGACGATCGCGCTGCGGCTGACCGGCGCGACGAGCATCTCGCGCAGGAACCCGAACTCGCGGTCCCACACGATCGACCCGGCGGAGAACATCGCGGTGAACATCACCGACATCGCGCAGACGCCCGGGAAGATGAACGTCTTCAGGTTCACGGCCCCGGCCGGGCCGCCGCCGCCGGCCATCAGGCTGGACAGGCCGGTGCCCATGACCAGCAGCCACAGCACCGGCTGGACCAACCCGGACACCATCCGCAGCTTGTCGCGCCAGAACCGGATCAGCTCCCGGTGCAGGACGATCTTCACCGCGCGCAGGTCCTGCCGCAGACCGCGCTCGGGCACCCTGACCCGGACGACCTCGGTGACCGCCGCCGTGTCCGGCGCCTGGGCGGTCTCCGCCGTGCGCGCCATCGTCACCTCCTCGCCGCGCGCATCGCCATGCGCATGTGGTCGCTCGCGGACGCCTCGGCGTCCCGGATGGTGGAGCCGGTGAACGACATGAACACATCGTCCAGGGACGGCCGCGCCACGTTCACCGACCGGATCGGGACGCCCAGCTCGGCGAACAGCCGCGGCACGAACGCCTCGCCGGAGGCCACCGAGAACGTGACCGCGCCCTCCGACACGACCGCCTCCAGGTCGAACCGCTCCTTGATCGCGGCGATCGCCGCCGCGTCGTCGGCGGTCTGGATGCGGACCCGGTCCTTGCCGACGCCCGCCTTGAGCGCCTCGGGGGTGTCGAGCGCGACGATCCGCCCCGAGTCCATGATCGCGATGCGCCCGCAGAACTCGGCCTCGTCCATGTAGTGGGTCGTCATGAAGATCGTGATCTCCTCGGCGGCCTGCAGCTGCCGGATGTACTCCCAGATCGACGCCCTGGTCTGCGGGTCCAGGCCGACGGTGGGCTCGTCCAGGAACAGCACCCGCGGGGAGTGCAGCAGGCCCCGCGCGATCTCCAGGCGGCGCTTCATGCCGCCCGAGTAGGTCTGCGCCAGATCGCCGCGCCGCTCCCACAGGCCGACCATCTCCAGCACCTGGCGGATGCGGGCGCCGGTGACCGACCGCGGCACCCCGTACAGCTCGGCGTGGAAGCGCAGGTTCTGCTCCCCCGACAGGTAGCCGTCGAGGGTCGGGTCCTGGAACACCAGCCCGATGTTGCGGCGGACGCTGTCGCGCTCGGCCACCACGTCGTACCCGGCGACCCGGGCGCTGCCCGACGTCGGGCGCAGCAGCGTGCAGAGCATGTTGATGGTCGTGGACTTGCCCGCGCCGTTCGGTCCGAGGAAACCGAAGATCTCCCCCGGCCGCACGGTGAAGTCGATCCCCCGCACGGCCTCCACGTCGCCGAACCTCTTGGTCAGGCCGACGACCTCGACGGCCGGTCCCCCGTCCGGCATGGGGCCTCCCCTCCATACGGAGCGCACACCCATATTTTGGACCATCCAACGTTAGGTGTACCCTATCTCTCACGTCAAGAGAAATTAGAAGTCCCAACGCAAACCCCCGACGATGCCTGGGAGCAGCCGTGGAGCACCGGCCCGACCCGCTGCACGAGTCGCCCACCTACCTGCTGTTCGAGATGGTGCGGCTCGTCCGCCGCACCGCGACGCGGATGTACCCCGGACAGCTCCGGCTGCCGCACCTGCTCGTCCTGTCGTGCGTCGCGCAGCTCGGGCCGCTGTCGCAGCGGGAGGTCGCCGAGCGGCTGCGGATGGACCCGGGCGACCTCGTCGGCATCGTGGACGCCCTGGAGGAGGCCGGCCACCTCGAGCGCCGCCGCGACCCCGATGACCGGCGCCGCTACGCGCTGGAGGCCACCGAGGACGGGCGGCTCTTCCTCGGCCGGAGCCTCGACGACCGCACCCGCCTCAACGAGACGCTGTTCGAACCGCTGGCCCCCGGCGAGATCCGGCTGTTCAAGGAACTGATGCTGCGGGTCCTCGCCCACCACGACGAGCGGTTCACCGTGCCGGACGGCCCCGGTCAGCCCCCGGCGCCCGCCGCGGGCCGGCCGGCGGGCCGCGGATCGCACGCCAGCCGGTAGCCGCGTTTGACGACCGTCTCCACGATCCCCGGCCGGCCGAGACCGCGCCGCAGCCGCGCCACCGCCATCTCCACCGCGTGCTCGTCGGCCCGCGGCCGGGCGTTCCGGCCCCGCCCGTCCCCGGTGAGCCGGCTCGGCAGCACCCCGCACAGCTCCGCCCGCGACACCACGTGCCCCGGGCGGCGCGCGAGCGCCCGCAGGATCGCCATCGGCGCGGGCGCGATCGGCCGCAGCCGCCCGTCCAGCACGACGGCGTGCCCGCGCAGTTCCAGCGACGACCCGCGCACCGGCAGCCGCCGCGCCCGGCGCCGCGGCAGATCGGTGGCCAGGGCCCGGACGAGCGCGCCGAGCCGGGCCCGCTCCGGCTGGACGGTCGGGACGTCCCGGCCGGTGAGCACCCTCGCGGTGACGGGCCCGACGCACGCCGCCACGACATGGGTGCGCATGGCTTCCAGCAGGGCGTCCTCCAGCCCGTCCTCGGCGGCGACGGCCAGCGTCGCGGCGACCGCGGGCGCGCTGGTGAACGTGATCGCGTCGACCGTGCCCGCGACGGCCTGGCCGACGAGACGGCGCAGCGGCGTCGGGTCACCGGTGCGCGACCACCTGTACACCGGGACCTCGATCACCCCGGCGCCCGCGCCGCGCAGCGCCCCGGCCAGCTCCGGCCGCCGCTCCCCGTACAGCTGGACGGCGACCCGCGCACCCGCGAGATCCCGCTCCAGCAGATGCCGGACCACCTCGGCGCACCCCTCCGACTCCGGTGCCCACGCCTCCCGCAGCCCCTCGGCCCGGATCGCCCCGCGCGCCTTCGGGCCGCGCGCCACGATCTCCGCGCCGGCGAGCCGTGCGACGAGGGCGTCCCGCAGCCCGTGCCCGTCCGCCGCCTCCAGCCACGCCCGGAAACCGATCCCCGTCGTGACGACGACATGGTCCAGGGGCGCGCCGACGCATGCCCGGGTCGCCTCCAGCAACTCGGCATCGTCGGCGAGCGGAGCGAGACGGATGGCGGGGGCCGGCACGACCCTGGCCCCGCGCCGCTCCAGCAGCATCGCGAGCTCCTCGTGGCGGCGGGCCGCGGTCACGCCGACCGCGAACCCGGCCAGCGGGCCGACCGGCGGGCCGGCGGGCCCGGCCGGCGGCTCACCGCCGGCGCTCATCGGTGAGCGCCGCCTCCACCCGGCCCCCGGCGCGGCGCACGGGGAAGACCGGCAGCACCACCCGCGGGTCGTCCAGGCACACCCCGGTCCGCAGATCGAACACCTGCTTGTACATGGGGGACGCGACCGTCGGCGTCCCGTTCCGGGTGCCGAGGATGCCACGCGACAGCACGTGGGCGCCGCTGAACGGGTCGAGGTTCGACAGCGCGTACAGGGTGCCGTCGAAGACCCGGAAGATCGCCACCTGCGTGCCGTCCAGCATCGCGCAGACGCCGCGCTCGGGGAGCAGGCCGGCGTACGAGCAGATGTCGAACCAGCGGGCCGCCGGGCGGCCCGCCCGGTCCCCGGTGATCGTCGCTTCGGGTGTCGTGGTCATGACCTGATCCTCCGCGGGAGCGGTTTCGCGGCTGGGTCTCCCTTGTCACCGCCGTGTTAAAAGGCCCTCACCGTCAGGCACGGAGGCGGACGGCGCAGACTTTGAACTCCGGCATCCGCGACACCGGGTCCAGGGCCGGATTGGTGAGCAGGTTCACCCGCCCCTCATCCGCCCAGTGGAAGGGGATGAAGACGGTGTCGTCGCGGATCGCGTCGGTCAGCCGCGCCCGCACCGTCACCGCGCCCCGGCGGCTCTCCACCCGCACATCCGCGCCGTCCTCGATGCCGAGACGCCCGGCCAGATCGGGATGCAGCTCGACGAACGGGCCCGGCGCGGCCTCGGCCAGCGCCCGCACGCGCCTGGTCTGCGCACCCGACTGGTACTGCGCGAGGACCCGGCCGGTGGTCAGGTACACGGGGCGGGCGGCGTCCACGTCCTCGGCGGGGCCGTGATGCTCGACCGGGACGAACCGGGCCCGCCCGTCCGGCGTGGGGAAACGGTCCAGGTAAGGCCGCGGCGTGCCCGGATGGCCGGTGGACGGGCAGGGCCAGAACACCCCGCCCTCCGCCTCGATCCGCGCGTAGGTGATGCCGGAGTAGTCGGCCGTGCCGCCCGCGCCGGCGCGGCGCAGCTCGGCGAACACCGTCTCGGGGTCGGTGCTCCACTTCCCCGGTGCCCTGAGGCGCTCCGCGAGCGCCCCGATGATCTCCAGGTCGGTGCGGACGCCGTCCGGCGGGGACACGGCCCGGCGGCGCCGCAGCACCCGGCCCTCCAGGTTCGTCATCGTCCCCGACTCCTCGGCCCACTGCGCGGCGGGCAGCACGACGTCGGCGAGCCGCGCGGTCTCCGAGAGGACGACGTCGGCCACCACCAGCAGGTCGAGGGCGCCGAGCCGGTCCTCCACGTGCGCGGCGCGCGGCGCCGACACCACCGGGTTGGACCCGAACAGCAGCAGCGCCCTCGGGCCGCCGACGGTGCCGAGCGCCGACAGCAGCTCGTACGCCGACCGTCCGGGCCCGGGCAGGTCGCCGGGATCGACGCCCCATACCGCCGCGACGTGCGCGCGCGCTGCCGGGTCGTCGATCCGGCGGTAGCCGGGGAGCTGGTCGGCCTTCTGCCCGTGCTCCCGTCCGCCCTGGCCGTTGCCCTGCCCGGTCAGGCACCCGTACCCGGAGCCCGCACGGCCGGGCAGCCCGAGCGCGAGCGCCAGGTTGATGAACGCGGTGACCATGTCGGTGCCGCGGGCGTGCTGCTCGGCGCCCCGCGCGGTCAGGACATGGGCGCGCTCGGCACGGGCCAGTAGCCGGACGGCCTCGCGCATCACGGGGACGGGCACGCCGGTGATCCGCTCGGCCCGGTCCGGCCAGTACGCGTTCACGACCGTCCGGACGGCGTCGAAGCCGCCGGTGCGGGCGGCGATGTAGTCCTCGTCGGCGAGCCCCTCGGCGAGCGCCAGGTGCAGCAGCCCGTTGGCGAGGGCGATGTCGGTGCCGGGCACCGGCTGGAGGTGCAGGTCGGCCTGGCGGGCGGTGGCGGTGCGGCGCGGATCGACGACGATGAGGGCTCCGCCGCCGTCCCGCATCCCGGCCAGATGCCGCATGAACGGCGGCATCGTCTCGGCGGGATTGCCGCCCGCGAGCAGGATCGCACCGGACGCCGCCAGGTCCGTGACGGGGCCCGGTAGCCCGCGGTCCACGCCGAACGCCCGGCCGGACGCCGCCGCGGCCGACGACATGCAGAACCGCCCGTTGTAGTCGATCTGGGACGTGCCCAGCGCGACACGGGCGAACTTGCCGAGCTGGTACGCCTTCTCGTTCGTCAGCCCGCCGCCGCCGAAGACCGCGACGGCGTCCGGCCCGTGCAGGGCCCGCAGCCGGGCGGCCTCGGCGGCGACGCGGTCGAACGCCGCGTCCCAGGTGCAGGGCTCCAGCGGCGCGTCCCCGCCGCGCCGCATCAGCGGCGTGTTCAGCCGGTCGGGGGCGGTGAGCAGCTCCGCGGCCGTCCAGCCCTTCTGGCACAGCCCGCCGCCGCTTGCGGGCACATCGTCACGCGGCACGACCCGGACGGCGCCGGCACCGGACGTGTGCAGGGTCATGCCGCACTGCAGCGCGCAATACGGGCAGTGCGTGGGAGTCCCGTTCATGCGCCGAGACTCGGCGGGCGCCGTTTCACGGGCAAGTCCCCGGCGTGACCCCGGCGTTAAATGCCGTTCACGCGTCACGCCCACCGAGGTCAGAACGGCGGGCCGTACGCCGCCCACCGCCTTGACGGACGCGCGTCAAGTGTTGTCGACCCCTGTCAATGGGCGGTTCGTCGGCTTTGCCCGAGGTGCCGAACGGATTCACGGTGACCCGGCGATCCCATGGACGGATGCGGCCTCCGCCCCCGCCCGGCCTTGATCACGCCGCGGTGATCACACCTACCCTCGGTACATGCCCGATCTTGCTTACTACGCCTCCCTGCCGCGCGCCCGCGGCGCCGCGGCGGCACTGCTCCTGGACGACCTCGGGCGGATCCTGCTGGTCAAGCCCACCTACAGCGAGGGCTGGTACCTGCCCGGCGGGGTCATCGAGGCCGACGAGTCCCCGCTGTCGGCGTGCCTGCGCGAATGCCAGGAGGAACTCGGCCTCGTCCCCCGCCTGGACGGCCTGGCCTGCGTCGACTGGGGCTCGCCGCGCGACGACGGCGTCGACGCGGTCAACGTGTTCGTGTTCGGCGGCACGATCACCGGAGCGGAGATCGCGGCGATCCGGCTGCCGCCCGAGGAACTGTCCGACCACATCCTCGTGGCCCCGGAGAAGATCCCCGAGCTGGCCCCGCCGCACGTCGCCCGCCGCATGGACCCCAGCCTGCGGGCCATGGCCACCGGCCGCACCGTCTATCTGGAGGACGGCCGCGAGCAGCCGTTCGGCCGGGCCCGCGGGCGGCCGGAGGCCGTCAGGCCGGAACCGCGTCCCTGATCTCCCGGGCCCCCTCCGGATCGGCGGTGCGGGCACAGTGCGCGCAGCAGTAGAAGTGCCCGTTCACCCCCACGCCGTGTCCCATGATGCGGCACTGGCAGTGCTCGCAGATCGGCGCCATCCGGGTGACCGCGCACTCGAAAGAGTCGAACGTGTGCACCTCGCCCTGCGCGTGCACCTCAAAGGACATCTCGTACTCGTTGCCGCAGACCTCACAGGTCGCCATCAGTTCCGTCTCCCTTTCCCCCGCCGCCCCGCGAACACCTGCCTACCCGCCACGGCCCGGATCTACCCCGCCTCACAACCGGCGGGGACACGCTGTGCGGCGGAGTTATCACCGGCGTACGACCGGTCATACACGCGCGAAACCCCGCCCTCCTACGGTCGGCCCGTCCGAGCCGACCAGGGAGAGCGCCTGATGACCGTCACCACCCGAGCCGCGCGCGGGAACCGCGCCCGGCCGGCGAAGAGCCGCTGGATCGAGGACTGGCACCCCGAGGACCCCGTCTTCTGGACGGCACGCGGCGCGCGCATCGCCCGCCGCAACCTGATCTACTCGATCTTCTCCGAGCACATCGGGTTCTCGGTGTGGACGCTCTGGTCGGTCCTGGTGCTGTTCCTCGGCCCCTCCTACGGCATCGACCCGGCCGGCAAGTTCACCCTCACCGCCGTCCCCGCCCTCGTCGGCGCGGCGCTGCGCATCCCCTACACGCTCGCCGTCGCCCGGTTCGGCGGCCGCAACTGGACGATCTTCAGCGCGGCGCTGCTGCTCGTCCCGGCGGTGCTCGCCGCGTTCCTGGTCAGGCCGGGCGTCTCGTTCACCACACTGCTGGTCCTCGCGGCCGTCGCGGGCGTCGGCGGCGGCAACTTCGCGTCCTCGATGGCCAACATCAACGCGTTCTACCCGCAGCGGCTCAAGGGCCGGGCACTCGGCGTCAACGCCGGCGGCGGCAACCTCGGCGTCGCCGTCGCCCAACTCGTCGGGCTGCTGGTCCTCGCCACCGCGGGCGGGGACCGTCCCGGCCTCGTCGCCGGCGTCTACATCCCGCTGATCGTCCTCGCCGCCCTCGGCGCCGCGCTGCGCATGGACAACCTCGCGCAGGCGCGCAACGACCGGCGGGCGATGCGGGACGTCTGCAAGGACGCCCACACCTGGATCATGTCGGTGCTCTACCTCGGCACGTTCGGGTCCTTCATCGGGTTCGGGTTCGCGTTCGGGCAGGTCCTGCAGGTGCAGTTCGCGGACGGCTTCGACACCCCGGTCAAGGCCTCCTGCCTGACGTTCCTCGGCCCCGCGCTCGGGTCGCTGGTCCGCCCGGCCGGCGGATGGCTCGCCGACCGGGCCGGCGGTGCCGCGGTCACCCTCTGGACCTTCGTCGCGATGGCCGCCTCCGCCGGCCTCGTGCTGGCCGCGTCGCTGCGCGGATCTCTGCCGCTGTTCCTCACCGGCTTCGTCCTGCTGTTCGCGTTCAGCGGCATCGGCAACGGCTCCACCTACAAGATGATCCCCGCCATCTTCCGGGCCAGGGCCCGGCGCGGCGTCGCCGGCGGCCTCGACCCGGTGGCGGCCGAGCAGGAGGCGCGCCGCCTGTCCGGCGCGCTGATCGGCATCGCGGGCGCCGTCGGCGCGTCCGGCGGCGTCCTGGTCAACATCGCCTTCCGGCAGTCGTTCCTGACCTACGGGACCGGCGACGGCGCCTACCTCGCGTTCATCGCCTTCTACACCGTGTGCTGCGCCCTCACCTGGCTGGTCTACCTGCGAGCCCGTCCGGGGAGGCCGGACGGCGTCTGACAGCCGGACCGTCCGGCCGGGCCGGTCGGCCGGGCTCCGGCCAGCGCGGCGACCGGCCCGACGAGCGCAGCACCGCCTCCCATGCGTCCCCCCGCTCCAGCGGCAGATGCGGGACGCCCCAGTGCCACGCCCACACCAGCAGGTCCGGGTCGCGCGGACGGTAGTCGGCGCCGGCCGCGCGGGCCATGTCCCAGGCGTGCAGATGCCACTCCACGCAGGCCGCGCCCGCATGGTCACCGACGGTGTACTTGGTGCCCCGGTAGATCAGTTGGGTGCGGTCCCACATGTCCGGCAGCAGGTCGGCGTACGCGCCCGCCGCCACCCCGAACGCCATGATCCGGTCAGGGCCGGGCTCGGACGGCAGCACGGCGAGCTCCGCCGCGTTCTGCCGCGCCTGCTGCCGGATCAGCACCGCCGTCGCCGCCTTCCGCGCGAACAGCGTCGCCAGCCGGCTGTCGGGCGCTTCCTGCAGGTACTCCAGGAAGTTCTCCGCGACGCACCGCAGATGCCCCGCGAGATCGATCAGCTGCCAGTCGGCGCAGGGCGTCGGCACGTCCCAGTCACCGACGCCCTCCGCCAGCGTGCGGATCGCCCTCACCCCGTCCTGGTAGGACTCCAGTACGCGGCCCCGGTCCGGCGGCGTGCTCTCCACGTGTACTCCCCCAACGTCCAGAGCACCGTGTGCCCTCTCCGCCGGGATGCGTCCGCGCGCACGATGCCGCGTGGCGGCGCGGGACAGCCCGGCGTTCCCCGAGAGGGCAGAATCTCAAAGTTCCGGCGGACGGTGCCACCGGGTGACGCAAATGTGACGCGATGTCGTCACACCGCGCGGCGGCTCAGCCGAGCGCGGCCGGCACCGTCCTGAAGCTGAGCCGGTGCGCCTCGCGGGCGGTGCGCAGCCGGTCGACCTCGTCGGTCCACGGGCGCACCTCCGGGCGCGCCTTCGCCTTCCGGTAGGCGATCTCGGCGGCCCGGCGCGTCTCGGCGTCCTGGGTGTCGGCCGAGTAGACCTTCGGGCCCATCGCGACCCGCTCGGACGCCTCGGCGGCGGCGAGCACCGCCGTCATCGCCCTGTCGAACGTGACCGTCAGCGCGCGCAGCTCCGGACCGGTGACGTCCGCGGCCTGCGCCTCGCGCAGCGCCCGCTCCGCCTCACCGGCCGCCGCGAGCCGGTCCTCGTACTCGGCGGCCAGCCGCTGGTCGGCCTCGTACCGCTCCGCGACGTCCTTGCTCACCCGGCGGCCCAGCGGCATGGTGGTACTCCCTCGAAGGTCTGCACTGTGCGATCCAGGTAAGCGTACGCGGGGTTCCGGCGTGTCGTGGCAGCGGATACCCGGCAGCGGCCCTTTACACAGTAAGGTCAGTTCTCATGGTCCGGCAACCCAGCATCAACGCCCAGCACCGCGCACCGCTGTCCACCGAGCGGATCATCGAGGAGGCCCTGCGGATCGTCGACGGCCAGGGCCTCGGCCGCCTCACCATGCGCCGCCTCGGCGACGCGCTGGAGGTCGAGGCGATGGCGATCTACCACCACCTCCCCCGCGGCAAGGAGCAGCTCCTGGACGGTCTCGTCACCCATGTCGCCTCCGCCCCCGCCGACACCTCGGCGACCGGGCCCTGGCAGGACGTCCTGCGCGCCTGGGCCGGCGACTACCGGGCGCGGCTGATGACGCACGCCGGTGTCCTGCCCCTCGTCGTCACCCGCCGCAACCCCGCCGCGCTCACCAGTACGGCCGCGTCCCTGCGCGAGGTCCTGCGCCGCGGCGGCATCGCCGAGGACACCGCCGCGGTCACCGCGCACACCCTGCTCGGCTACGTGATCGGCCACACCGCCCTGGAGGTGCGCGGCACCGGCGACGACGCCGGCGCGGACCGGGCGGCCGGCTGGGACGCGCGCTTCACCGCCGGCCTCGACCTGGTGATCGGCGGGGTGCGCTAGTCCTCCACGACGAGGACCTCCAGGTGGACCGGGCCGTGGGCGCCCTCCACCCGGGTCATCTCGATGCCGTGGGTCACCGACGGGCCGCTGATCCACGTGAGCGGACGCGCCGGGTCCAGCCGCGCCACCGCCTCCGGGACCGTTCCGACGATCTGGTCCGCGCGCACCACGCACAGGTGGTAACCGGGCACGAGGGTCAGCGCCCGCCTGCCCTGCGCCGGGCCGCCGTCCAGGACGACCGTGCCCGTCTGCGCGATCGCCACCGCGCAGCCGGTCACCGCGCCGTCCGCGGCGGCGAGGGTGTCGATGTCGACCGCCGGGGTGTCGGCGAGCGCGCGGACGCCGTCCAGCTCGGCGAGCCACCCGAACGGCAGATCCGCCGGGACGACGATCTGCTTGGCCTCCCGCCCCCACAGCGCGGCGGCGACCGCGGTGCCGAGCTCGTCCGCGCCGACGTGCCGCACCGCCGCCCGGTAGTCGGCGACCCGCTCGGTGAACAGGGCGAGGACGTCCGCCCGCGTCGCGGCCTCCGCCTCGCTCAGCCGGCGGGCGTAGCCGCGCGGCACCGGCGGCCGCGTCCCGCGCGACCCGCCGAGCGCCTCGCGCACCCGCCGCAGCACCTCCTCGCGCGCGTTCATCGCCGGGTCCTGTTCCACCAGGCGCGGAAGCTCTCGGCCGGCGGCGCCGGCAGGTCGCGGGCCTCGGTCCACATGCCGAGGAGGCCGGGCAGGCGGCGGATGCGGCCGCCGCGCGACAGCAGCCGCGCCCAGCGGACGCCGCGCCGCAGCGCGGTCTCGTGGCGGCGCGGGTCGGCCATCGTCCAGGCGAGGCCGCGCATCAGCGCCATCTCGGGCGTCGGGACGGGACGCCTGCGCCGCGACTCGACCACCGCGCCGCGCAGATGGACCAGCACGTCCGGGATGTCGATCTTCACCGGGCAGACGTCGGCGCAGGCGCCGCAGAGCGTGGACGCGTACGGCAGCGACGCGACGGCGGCGCTCTCCACGCCGCGCAGTTGCGGGGTGAGGATCGCGCCGATGGGCCCCGGGTGGACCGGCCCGTACGGCTGCCCGCCCGTCCGCTCGTAGACGGGGCAGACGTTCAGGCAGGCCGAGCAGCCGATGCAGCGCAGCGCGGCACGTCCGATCTCGTCGGCGAGCGCCCTGGTGCGGCCGTTGTCGAGCAGCACCAGATGGAACGCGCGCGGCCCGTCGCCCGGTGTCACCCCCGTCCAGGAGGAGACGTACGGCGTCATCCGGTCACCGGTCGATGAACGCGGCAGCAGTTGGAGGAACACCTCCATGTCATCCCATGCCGGGACGACCTTGTCGATACCGGCGACGCAGATCAGCGTCTCCGGGAGCGTGAGGCACATCCGCGCGTTGCCCTCGGACTCCACCACCACGACCGTGCCCGTCTCCGCCACCAGGAAGTTCGCGCCGGTGATCGCGACCTGGGCACGCAGGAACCGTTCCCGCAGGTGGGCGCGGGCCGCGGCGGCGAGGTCCTCGGGATCACCGGCCGGATCGGGCCCGGCGGCGGGCATCTCCCGCCGGAACAGCTCCCCGATCTGCGCGCGGTCCCGGTGGGCCGCCGCCGACAGCAGGTGGGACGGCTCGTCCCCGGCGAACTGGACGGCCATGTCGGCGAGCGCGGTGTCGCGGACGGTCACGCCCATCCCGGCCAGCGCGTCGTTCAGGCCGATCTCCCGGGCGGCCAGCGACGCCGACTTCACGACCTCCGTCGCGCCGGTCTCCCGCACCAGGCCGGTGACGACGCGGCGCGCGTCGGCGGCGTCCACCGCCCAGTGCACGGTGCCGCCGGCCTCGGTGACGGCCCGCTCCAGCTCCTCCAGATGGGTGTCGAGGCCGAGCAGCGCCCCCTCCCCGACGGCGCGGCCGGCCTCGCGCAGGTCCTCCCAGTCGGCGGTCTCGGCGGCCGCCGCGGCCGTCCGCTCCCGGAGCGTCGCGGTCGCGCCGCGCAGGGTGCGGCGCAGACCGGTGTCGGCCAGCGCGGGCCGCGCGGCGGCGGCGAACTTCGGCATCGGCGGCGGGACGGGGCCGCCCGGCGCGGGGCCGGTCACGACGGCCCCGTTTCGGCGAGGATCTCCGCTAAGTGCATGGTCCGGACGCCGCTGCGCAGCCGGGACAACGCCCCGCCGATGTGGGCGAGGCAGGAGCCGTCGACCGCGCACACCACGTCCGCGCCCGTTTCGCGGACGTGCCGGATCTTGTCGGCGACCATCGCGACCGACACGTCCGCGTTCTTCATCGCGAACGCGCCGCCGAACCCGCAGCACTCCTGCGCGGCGGGCAGCTCGACCAGGTCGATGCCCTTCACGGCGCGCAGCAGCCGCAGCGGCCGGTCGCCGATCCCGAGGGTCCGCAGGGACTGGCAGGACGGATGGTAGGTGACCCGGTGCGGGAAGTACGCGCCGACATCGACGACGCCCAGGACGTCCACGAGGAACTCGGTCAGCTCGTAGACGGCGAGGCCCTCGGCGGCGCGCGCCAGGCCGGGATCCCGGGCCGCCCGCGCGATCTTCGGATGGGCGTCCCGGACGGCGGCGGCACAGGACGCCGACGGCGCGACCACGACATCGCCGCCCGCGAACGCCGCGGTGTAGGCGCGGGCGAGATCGGCGGCCTCGCGATGGTAGCCGGACGTCCAGTGAATCTGCCCGCAACATGTCTGCCCGGGCGGGAATGTCACCTCGTGCCCCAGGCGTTCCAAAAGAGCGGTCACGGCTCTCCCCGTTCCCGGGAACAGCGCGTCATCGAAGCATGCGACGGACAACGCGACCCGCATCGGCCTCACTCCCCCCACGCCCGAAGGCGTTCCCCCGGCGACATGGTAGGGGTTTCGCGCCGCCACGGCGTGTCGTTCTCCATCACTCATCACGCGGGCGGGACCCTGTGGCTGACACCTCAGGGTGAGAGTGATCACACCGTTCCGGTACTCCGGTGCCAGTGGACAACCGTCCCAACGGACTATGGCCGGTGGGGACGAACCACTCCACACTGGGGTGCGTCAATAAAGGAAAGCACCACCGACCCGTAGCCGAGACCGGAGGCACACGATGTGCCCACACCAGCCGCCCTGTCCCTCGCACGACGCACCCGATCGCGACGCCGCCCGGACGCTGGCCGCACATCCCGAACAGGGGTGGAGCCTGCTGTGCAACGGTGTCGTCCTCTTCGAGGACACCGGTGAGCTGCTGCCCGACGGGGGAGTCATCGCACCGCACCGGCCGACGGACATGAAGACGCCGTCCGCCGCTTGAGCGGTCCCATGGGGGGACTAGTTCAAACGGGTGATCATCCTCGGGGGCACGCCCACCTGTCCTTGACCTCCGGGCCCGCAGCGGGCCCGGACACCGCTACTACCGGCCCGTCCGCACCGGACGGGCCACCGGCTTTTCCAGCGCCCACTTCCTCAGCCAGGGCTCCGCCACCCTCCCGGCCGCGGCGGGATCCCTGTTCAGCTCATGCCGCTCCCCCGGCAGCACCGTCACGTGCGCCGCGTCCGCCGGGTCCGGCACGCCGAACGGATCTCGGGCGCCGTTGACGACGAGGACCGGGGCGCCCGCCGAACGAAGCTCGTCCACCCGCGTCTTCTGCGGATTTCCGGGCGGGTGAAGCGGGAACGCCAGCGCCACCACGCCCACCGCGCCGGCGGCCCGCGCCGTCCGGCACGCCACCCGCGCGCCGTTGCTGCGGCCGCCCTGCACGAGCGGGACGCCCCCGAACCTCTCCCGCAGCACCCCGATGATCTCCAGCCACGCCTCGTCCTGCCTGGCCGGCGGGCCGGGCGCCCGGCGGCCGGCGAGCCGGAACGGCTGCGTCACCCGCGCCACGGCGCCGCCGAGCCCGAGCGCGGCCTCCCGGACGGCGAGCAGGTCGGGCGCGTCCACGCTCCCATTCGACCCGTGCGTCAGGACCAGCAGGAACGCCGGGCCGCCGGTCTCGTCCAGCGTCACCTCGGCGGGCCCGTGCGGCGTCACGACCTCCATGCGCCCACCGTAGCGGCGCCCGTCACCGGTCTTCCGGCCGGCCGGGAGCGGGTGTGCCCATCGCCAGGCGCAGCCGCTCGGCGAAGCTCTCGTGCAGCAGCGGGCCCCACGGATAATCGCTCGGGACCCGCACCGCCCTGCCGAGCACCTCGTGCGCCTCGTCTCCCCTGCGCTCGGCGTACCGGACGGCCAGCAGCGCGTACATGTGGTCGAGGGCGCCGAACGCCTCCCCGGCGAGGGCGGGGAGCGTCCCGTCCGACACGGCGTGCTCGACGACCGGTTCCCACCACAGGTCGGCGCCGCCGTCGTCCTCGCCGAAGTCGCGGCGGAGCCGGGCCCGGACCTGCCCCGCGAGGCCCGGATCGGCCAGCCCGCGCCGCCACACCTCGCCCGCCTCGCCGCCGCGTCCCCGCAGCGGCAGCGTCCGCGCCAGCAGCTCGGTGGCGAGCGGCCCGACCTCCGGATCGGGCGGGTCCTCCCCCAGCGCCGCGCCGAACGCGCCGATCGCCTGGTCGAGGTAGGCGATGCCGAGCGCGACGGCGAGCCGCGCGTACGCGTGCGGGGCGGCATCGCGGTCGATCAGCCGGAGCCCGGTGGCCAGCGCCCGCTGCGCCCGTGCCGGGTCACCGCGCTCCAGCAGCCGCTGCGCGAGGTCGTGCGCGGCGAGCGGCCCGTACTCGGCGTCCCCCGTCTCGATCACCGCCTCCCAGTGCTCCCGCGCCGCGTCGAAGTCACCGGTGTCGTCGGCGATCCGGGCGAGGGCCAGGTGGGCGGGCGGAAGGTAGGCGAGGTTGCCGAACCCGACCACCGTCCGCCAGGCGGGCGCCGCCCGCTCGGGCTCGCCGGCACGCTCGTGCGTGAGCGCCAGGTGGTAGGCGGCGCGCGGCCCGTACTCGGGGTCGCCGGTCGCGATCGCGTCCCGGTCCGCCTCCCGGGCCCGCTCCACCTCCCCCGCGTCGTCGAGGACGACGGCGAGCCCGAGCGCGGCCTGCGCCCGGCAGGGCGTCTCGCCCATGGCGAGCACCTTCTCGAACAGCGGCGCCGCGCGGTCGGCCTCGCCGTTCTCGGCGAGGTTCCGGGCCTCCTCGCACATCTGCGCCGGGTCGTCGGATACCGCGTCCGGGGACTCGCTCATCGCTCTTCTGCCCTCTGGGGGGTTCGGGGTCGCACCGAGCCTAGCGAGGTGCCCTCTCCGCGTCCCGCGACGACACCCCGAAACCCCACCAAGATCAGTTATCTCCCGGGGGCGCCCCCCGGTCCCCCGGGAGACGCGCGGTCCTCCCTCAGTCCTCGAACGCCTCGGGGGGCGGGCAGGAGCAGACGAGGTTGCGGTCGCCGTAGGCCTGGTCGACGCGGCGGACCGGCGGCCAGTACTTGTTCTCGCGCAGGGACGGGACGGGGTAGGCGGCCTCGTCGCGGGTGTAGGGGTGCTTCCAGTCCTCGGAGAGCAGGCAGGCGGTGGTGTGCGGGGCGTTCTTCAGCGGGTTGTCCTCGCGGTCGTAGCCGCCGTCGGCGACACGCTGGATCTCGCGCCGGATCTCGATCATGGCGTCGCAGAACCGGTCGATCTCGGCGAGGTCCTCGGACTCGGTGGGCTCGATCATCAGGGTGCCGGCGACCGGGAACGCCAGGGTCGGGGCGTGGAAGCCGTAGTCGATGAGGCGCTTGGCGACGTCCTCGGCGGTGATCCCCGTCTCCTTGGTGATCTTGCGGAGGTCGGCGATGCACTCGTGCGCGACGAGACCGTTCCGTCCGGTGTAGAGGACGGGGTAGTGCGGGGCGAGCCGCGCGGCGAGGTAGTTGGCGGCGATGATCGCGCCCTCGGTGGCGGCGCGCAGGCCGTCCGGGCCCATCATCGCGATGTACGCCCACGAGATCGGCAGGATGCCCGCCGAGCCCCACGGGGCCGCCGAGATCGGGCCGACGCCGGTGCCCGGGCCCGCCTCCGGGCGGAGGGGGTGGTTGGGCAGGAACGGGACGAGGTGCTCGCGGACGCCGATCGGGCCGACGCCCGGCCCGCCGCCGCCGTGCGGGATGCAGAACGTCTTGTGCAGGTTGAGGTGCGAGACGTCCGACCCGAACTCGCCGGGACGGGCGAGGCCGACGAGCGCGTTGAGGTTGGCGCCGTCCACGTAGACCTGGCCGCCCGCCTCGTGCACGGCCGCGCACACGTCCGTGATCGTCTCCTCGAACACGCCGTGCGTGGACGGGTACGTCACCATGATCGCGGCGAGCCGGTCACCGTGCTTGGCGATCTTGGCGTGCAGGTCGTCCACATCGATGTTGCCGCCCTCGTCGCACTTCACGACGACGACGCGCATCCCCGCCATGACGGCGCTGGCGGCGTTGGTGCCGTGCGCGGACGACGGGATCAGGCAGATGTCGCGGTGCTCCTCGCCGCGGGAGGCGTGGTAGCCGCGGATGGCGAGCAGGCCGGCCAGCTCCCCCTGCGAGCCGGCGTTCGGCTGGACGGAGACCTTCGCATACCCGGTGATCTCGGCGAGGGCGCCCTCCAGCTCGCCGATCAGCTCGACGTACCCGGCGGCCTGGTCGATCGGCGCGAACGGGTGGATGTTCGCGAACTGCGGCCAGGTGATCGGCTCCATCTCGGCGGTGGCGTTCAGCTTCATCGTGCAGGAGCCGAGCGGGATCATCGACCGGTCGAGCGCGATGTCCTTGTCCTGGAGGCGGCGCAGGTAGCGCAGCATCGCGGTCTCGGAGCGGTGCGCGTGGAACACCGGGTGGGTGAGGTACGGGCTCTCGCGGCGCAGCGCGCCCGGGATCGCCTCGGCGGCGTCGCCGGCGGGGGCGACGCCGAACGCCTCCAGGACGGCGGTGACGTGCTCGGGCAGCGTGGTCTCGTCGCAGGCGACGCCGACCCGGTCGGGGCCGTCCTGGCGCAGGTTGATCCCGTGTTCGCGGGCCGCGGCGACGACCTCGGCGGCCCGGCCGGGCACGCGGGCGAGGACGGTGTCGAAGAACGCGCCGTGCACGACCTCGACACCGCCGGCGCGCAGGCCCGCGGCGATCTCGGCGGCCCGGCGGTGCGTCCGCTGCGCGATCGCGGCGAGCCCCTCGGGGCCGTGGTAGACCGCGTACATGCTCGCCATGACGGCGAGGAGCACCTGGGCGGTGCAGATGTTGCTGGTGGCCTTCTCGCGGCGGATGTGCTGCTCGCGGGTCTGCAGCGCAAGCCGGTAGGCGGTGGCACCGTCCGCGTCGACGGACACGCCGACGAGCCGTCCGGGAAGCTGCCGCTGGATGCCCTCGCCGACCGCCATGTAGCCGGCGTGCGGGCCGCCGAACCCGTACGGGACGCCGAACCGCTGCGCGGACCCCACGGCGATGTCGGCGCCGGACTCGCCCGGCGGGCGCAGCAGCGTCAGCGCGAGCAGGTCGGCGGCCACGACCGCCTTGGCGCCGCGCTCGTGCGCCTGCGCGATCACCGGCTCCAGGTCGCGGACGGCCCCGGACGCGCCCGGGTACTGCAGCAGCACGCCGAAGAAGTCGCCGTCCGGCAGCCCGCCGGACAGGTCGGCGGTGACGACCTCGATGCCGAGCGGGACGGCACGGGTCCGGATGACCTCGATCGTCTGCGGGAGCGCGTCGGCGTCGACCAGGAACGCCCCCGGCTCCCTGCGCTTGGAGACGCGGTGCGCGAGAGCCATGGCCTCGGCGGCGGCGGTCCCCTCGTCCAGCATGGACGCGTTCGCGACGGGCAGCCCGGTCAGGTCGGCGATCACCGTCTGGAAGTTCAGCAGCGCCTCGAGCCGGCCCTGCGAGATCTCCGGCTGGTAGGGCGTGTAGGCGGTGTACCAGCCGGGATTCTCCAGCACGTTCCGCATGATCACGCCGGGAGTGATCGTCCCGTGGTAGCCGAGCCCGATCATGGACGTGAGGACGGTGTTGCGGGACGCGAGCTCGCGGAGCCGGTCCAGCGCGGCGGCCTCGCTCAGCGCGGGCGGCAGGTCCAGCGGGCGCGCGGTCCGGATCGCGGCCGGAACCGCGGCGTCGATCAGCGCCTCGGCACCGGAGTAGCCGATGGCGGCCAGCATCCGGGCGTGCTCGTCCGGGGAGGGGCCGATGTGCCGGTCGGCGAACACGGTGCGCGGATGCTGCGGCGAAGCCACGGGGGCGAAGAACTGGGCGGTCATGGAGAGCCTCCTGGCTGCTGCGGTCGCTCAGGGCCACCGCCGGCGCGGGCCGGCGGCCGGGTCTCCCCCTCTGTCATCGGCACCTGAGAGCTTCCCCCGCGCGGCGGGATTTCCCCTTCGGTGAGCCGCCCCTCCCCGGGTGCGGGGATCGGCGCCTGCTTTCCAGAGGTGCCTCGCCCGAGCGGTCCTTTTGCCTGAGAGGTTCCGGGGAGGTTGCCCCTTCGGCGTCCCACGGTGGCAGCGTGGGATCTCTCCCGCACAGGGTCGACGGCATGTCCTGGATAAACCCTACCCAAAGACGGGTCCGGGCGGTCGTTCCGACCCCCATCGACCAGGGGGCCGCCGCCACGGCGCGGGGGCGGTACCGGCCGGTAGGATGTGCTCACTCACCTGGGACAAGGCGGACCTCGGGCCACGGGGCGGAGATGGGGCTGCGAGGTGCACGCGCGACCGGCCGGATGCCGGCCCGGCACTCGACGGCGCCCCGCCGGTTCTGGGACGCTGATCACGATGACGGATGGTCAGGGCGGCGGTACGGCGTGACGCGAACCCACGACGGCACGGTGCGCCCGCGGCAGGGCGTGCCCGCCGGTGTGCCCGTCGACGAGCCCGCCCAGCCGGACCGGATCCGCCGGCCTTCCGACGCGATCAGGTTCGCGGCGTCGGTGGCGGGGCTGGCGGTGGTGATGCTGCTGGTGTCGATCGCGCAGCAGACCACGCACGGCCTGCAGACCGACATCGCGGAGGGCACCGCGCACGCGCCCCGCCTGCTGCTGACGCTGGCGACGCTGGTGTCCAGCTTCGGGGTGCTGGCCGTGCCGATCGCGTTCGCGATCGAGCGGCTGTTCAACAAGGACGGAACCCGCGTCGCGATCGCGCTGCTGGCCGCCGGGATCGCGTCCGGCATCACGATCGGGCTGGACGACCTGGTGGTGCGGGCGGCGCCCGGCGGGGTGCTGGACTCGCTGATCTGGGGCGGCACCGCGACCGCGCCCGTGCACACCGACATCGCCCCGGTGATCGCGTTCGTCACCGCGGTCGGCATGGCGGGACGCGCCCGCTGGCAGGCCGCGACCTGGACCATGATCGGGCTGGCGGCGCTGACGGGGCTGACCGCGTCCTACGCGTCCGTCGCCGCGCTGGCGGCCACCTACCTGCTGGGACGCGCCATCGGCCACGGCACCCTGTACGCCGTCGGCACCCCGAACCCGCGGCCGCCGGGGACGGCGGTCGTCGCGGCGCTGGAACGGCTCGGGCTGCGGCCGCAACGGGGCGCCCGGCTGGACGAGCCCGCCGACGACACCGAGGACGGCCGCCGCTACGGCGTCGTCCTCGCCCACTGCCCCGGCAACGGGTACGGTGCCCGGATTCCCGCCGGCCGGGGCGTCCACGGCGACTGGGACCTGGAGGTCCGCGTCCTGGACCGCGACCAGCAGACCGCGGGGCTGCTGTACCGGATCTGGCGGCTGCTGCGGCTGCGCGCCGCGACGACCGGGCGGACGCTGCGGTCGCTGCGCCGCTCCCTGGAGCAGGAATCGCTGATGGGGTACGCGGTGGACGCGGCGGGCGCCCGGACACCGCACCTGGCCGGGACGTGCGAGGTCGGCACGGAGGCGGCGCTGCTGGCCTACGAGCACGTGCCGGGGCGGCGGCTCGGCGACGTCCCCGACGCCGAGATCACCGACGCGCTGCTGACCGACATCTGGCGGCAGTTCCGGTCGCTGCAGGCGGGGCGGCTCGCGCACCGGCGGCTGCAGGACGGCGCGATCCTCGTCGGTGAGGACGGTCTCGCCTACATCACCGACCTGCGGTCCGGGGAGACCGCGGCGGGCGATCTGGCGCTGCGGCTCGACCTGGCGCAGCTGCTCACCACGCTGGCGCTGCGGACGGGCCCGGAGCGGGCGGTCCGGACGGCCGCGGACGTGCTGGGCGAGGAGGCCCTCGGCGGCGCGGTGCCGCTGCTGCAGCGGGTGGCGCTGTCGCGGGCGACCCGGCACGCGCTGCGGCACGACAAGGAGCTGCTGACCCGCATCCGGGAGCAGATCGTCCGGCTGAAGCCGGAGACCGAGGCGGCACCGGCCAGGCTGGAGCGCTTCCGCCCCCGCACGATCGTCAGCGTGGTGGCGCTGTCGATCGCCGCGTACATCGTCATCCCGCAGGTGACCAGCCTGGACGTCGGCTATCTGGCGGCGACGGCGAGCTGGCACTGGGTGGCGGCGGCCCTCGGCGCGGCGGCCCTGACCTATGTCGCGGCGGCGCTGATGCTGATGGGGTTCGTCCCGGAGCGCCTGCCCCTGTGGCGGACGGTCCTGGTGCAGGTGGCGGCGTCGTTCGTGAAGCTGGTCGCGCCGGCGGCCGTGGGCGGCGTCGCCGTCAACACCCGCTACCTGCAGCGGTCCGGGGTGCGGCCGACCCTGGCGGTGGCGAGTGTCGGCGCGTCCCAGCTGGTCGGGATGGTCACGCACATCCTGCTGCTGGTCCTGTTCGGGTTCCTGACCGGGTCGACGGCGAAGGCGACGCAGGATCTGGCGCCGTCCCGCACGATCGTGCTCGCGGTGCTGGTGCTGGGCCTGCTCGCCGGGCTGGCGATGACGGTCCCCCGCGTCCGCCGGGTGGTCACGGCGCGGCTGAAGAGCATGTTCTCGGGTGTGGTGCCGCGGCTGGTGGACGTCCTGCAGTCGCCGAAGAAGCTGTCCACCGGCATGGGCGGAACGCTGCTGCTGACGCTGGCGTTCGTGCTGTGCCTGGACGCGTCGATCCGCGCGTTCGGCGGTTCCCTGCCCTGGACGACGGTGGTGCTGGTGTTCCTCACCGCGAACGCGGTGGGGTCGGCGGCGCCGACGCCGGGCGGTCTCGGCGCCGTCGAGGGCGCTCTGACGCTCGCGTTGACGATCTCGGGGCTCCCGGCGGACACGGCGACATCGGCCGTGCTGCTCTACCGGCTCTTCACGCTGTGGCTGCCGGTACTGCCGGGCTGGGGGTCGTTCACGTTCCTGCAGCGCAGGGAGGTGCTGTGAGGGTCAGCCGGTGCGGCGCGCCCGCCGCCGGTCGGCGAGCTCATCGTGGGGGTGTTCCGTAGGGTCCGCGGCCGCGCGTTCCCCGGGGAGTTCCGCCAGGCTGCCCTCCACCTCCTGCCACACCCGGCCGAGCGCTATGCCGAACACGCCCTGGCCGCCCTGGAGGAGATCGACGACCTCATCCGCCGACGTGCACTCGTAGACGCTCACGCCGTCGCTCATCAGCGTGATCCGCGCGAGGTCCTCGACCCCGCGATCACGCAGGTGCGTCACGGCGGTGCGTATCTGCTGCAGCGACACGCCCGTGTCCAGCAGCCGCTTCACGACCTTGAGCACGAGGATGTCGCGGAAGCTGTACAGCCGCTGGCTGCCCGACCCGTGCGCCGCGCGCACGCTCGGCTCCACCAGTTTCGTCCGCGCCCAGTAGTCGAGCTGCCGGTAGGTGATCCCCGCCGCGGCGCACGCCGTCGGGCCGCGGTAGCCGACATCCTCCGGCGGCACCGACACCTGCGTGTCGAAGAGCAGACCCTGCTCTCCGGCACGGCGGGACGCCATGTGCCTGTCGGGGGTCGCCTTGCCCTCGCCGCTGCTCACCGCCACGCGGACCTCCGGCTTCTATCATCCCGTGGCGCTTCGTCAAGGGGGTTTGACGAATTACACCACGGGTGTTCCACCAGCACGGTAGGTGCCGGTCAGAGTGTGGTCAACGTTCACCGTCGGCGCGTCGCATGCCCGGATGAACCGGCTTCACGTGGGCAAACCGCGCACCTTGGCCGCCAACGCACTCCTACCCCGATGCTCCCCCACGGAAAACCGCTGTATTCTCCTGCTTTGCCCTCGCACCGGGCGCTGGAGCGCCGTTCTGGGCCGGGGCAAGGCGCGCGATCAGGGTCTCGCCGGCCCGTCTTTCCACCCCTCGACCAGGGGTTTCGCACGCATGCACAACGCCCGGGACCACCACGCGGTCAGGCGAGCGGCCGGGGAGGGCGCCGCGCGGCCCGGGCGATCAGCCGGCCCGGCCGAAGTCCTCCGGCGAGATCGTGTCGAGGAATTCGCGGAACTTCTCGACCTCGTCCTCCTGCTCGTCGGGAATGGCGACGCCGGCCTCTTCGAGGACGTCGTCGCTGGCGAAGATCGTGGCGCCGGTGCGCAGGGCCAGGGCGATGGAGTCGGACGGGCGGGCGCTCACCTCGACGCCGTTGGAGAAGATCAGGTCGGCAAAGAAGATGCCCTCGCGCAGGGCCGTGATGTTGACGGTGCGCAACTGGACGCTGAGGGCGTCCAGGACGTCGCGGAACAGGTCGTGGGTGAGCGGCCGGGCGGGCAGCACCCCCTGCTGCGCGAAGGCGATCGCGGTCGCTTCGACCGCCCCGATCCAGATGGGCAGGTACCGATCGCCCTCCGTCTCCTTCAACAGGACGATCGGCTGATTGGAGGGCATCTCGACCCGGACGCCGACGACCTCCATCTGCTTCACTGCGGCTCCCTGCTGGTTCTCGCTGTCTCGATCACCACGTGCAGCGGATCGATCCCTGACCGAACCCTGTAGCCAACGTACACCCCGGCTCGGGCACCTCGTCGTGCCGCAGGCGCGGGAATATCCTCCGCGGCGGCCATGATCAATGGTCGAGGCTTTCACGGAGACCCGCGTTGACCAGCGCCGCATGGAGCCTGACCGACAGCGCGGCGATCTCCCGGGCGGTTTCGGCGGCCTGCTCGTGGGCGCCCCTGCTGCGGCGGCGCAGCTGCGGCGCGACCATCTGCTCGATCAGCCCGACCTGCCGGTCGGCGGCGGCCTTCACGGCGCGCAGGTGCCGGACCTCGAAGCCGAACTCGCCGAGCGCGGCGGCGATCCGCGCGATGTTCAGCGCCTCGCCCTCGTAGTGGCCCCCGGTGCGGTGGACGAGCCCGTACTCCTCCAGCCGGGTCAGCAGCGCCTCGTCGATGCCGGCGCCGTCCAGGAGCTGGCGGCGGGTGAGGCGGACGGCCGGGTCCGCCGCGGTGGTGTCGGCCGCCACGAGGGTGCGGGGGCGGCGCCGGGACGGCTCGCGGGCACCGAGCGGCTCGCGGGCGCCGAGCGGCGGGACGTTCTCGCCGCGGTCGCGCGCCTCCAGGTGCTGCCGGATCACCCGCAGCGGCATGTAGTGGTCGCGCTGCGCGGTGAGGACGAACCGGAGCCGTTCCACGTCGGCGGCGCCGAACTTGCGGTAGCCGGAGGGGCTGCGCTGCGGTTCGACGAGCCCCTCGGACTCCAGGAACCTGATCTTGGAGATGGTGATGTCGGGGAACTCGGGCCTGAGCAGCCCGAGCACGTCCCCGATCGTCATCAGGGACCGGGCCGGCTCCGCCTTCAACGCCCCTCCCGTTCCGTCAGCCGTGCGCCGGGTTGGTGAGGAACACCAGCCGGAACTTGCCGATCTGCACCTCGTCGCCGCCGGACAGGCCGGCCTGGTCGATCCGCTGCCGGTTGACGTAGGTGCCGTTGAGGCTGCCCACGTCCCGGACGGAGAAGGTGCCGCCCTGGCGGGCGAACTCGGCGTGCCGGCGGGACACGGTGACGTCGTCCAGGAAGATGTCGCTCTCGGGGTGCCGCCCGGCGGACGTGCGGTCCTTGTCGAGGAGGAAGCGGCTGCCGGCGTTCGGGCCGCGCTTGACGACGAGGAGCGCGGTGCCCGGGGGGAGCGCCTCCATCGCCATCTGGTCGGGGCCGACCGGCTGCTCCTCGGCGCCCGTGTCGGTGTCCAGGGCCTCGAACCCGCCGATGGAGATGGTGGACGTGGACTCTCCGGGCGACTCGCGGTACGGCGGCGGCGCGGCCGGCCCCCGGGTCAGCGGAGTGCCACAGTTCGAGCAGAAGCGGGCATCATCCGGGTTGGCGTGACCGCACTGCGTGCAGTAGACGCTCGGCATCGATCGGCTCGGCCTCCTACCATCGGCGTGCCGCCCGCGGACCTCCCGCCGCAGCGGGGGCCGCCTGCGCCACGCGCATCCTTCACCCAACCCACGCCGGGGACCCGCCCCGGCAACGGTCCAACTCACCGCCCGCTCACGCGACGGTCGCCGCAACTTACGCGGGATCACCCGAGGGGTCAACCGGAGCGGTGAACCGGCTGGACCAAACTACCTTCCCCGATGATCGCAGATCTACGCCGCCGCGCGGACCGCCGCGATCGCGGCGCCCGGGCCGGCGACCCGAGTTTCGCTGCTCCCCGCTCCCTCTAGGGAGACCGTACCGCGCCGATGGTCACTTTCGCGCGCGGTGTGATCAGGACGGTGGCCCCGGCGCCCCGCAGCGTGCGGACGAGGCCGCCCGGGATGTTGAGCGCCGTGGTCATCGTATGGGCATCGCCGATGGCCAGGAAGCGGTACGGGGCGGACAGGGACTCCCCGTCCGCCTGGACGCCGTTCCGGCCGTCCAGGAAGTAGGTGTCGACGCCGACGCGAACGTCGTTGACCTGGACGACCTCGGCGCCGGCGTCGCGGAGTTCCTGCAGCGCGTCCAGCAGGTCGATCGCCTTGACCCCGTGCCCGGGGTCGCCGATCAGCAGTTCGATGCCGGGGCCCTCGGCCGGGAGCGTCCCGGCGAGGAGGCCGTAGGTGGTCGCCCGCTCGCGTGCGTCCTCCAGCGCGGTGCCGCCCTCGGCGTCCCGTTCCAGCTGGGCCTTGGTGTCCTCCAGATCGCGCAGATCGGCCCTCAGCCGCTCGGACCGCTGGCCCAGATCGGCCAGGACGCCGACGAGCTCGTCCTGCCGGGCGGTGGCGAACGTGGTGTCGTGCTTGGTCGACTGCACCTGGGCGGCGACCGCGAAGCCGAGCACGAGGCACAGCAGCCCGCCCGCGATCTGGCCGGCGCCGGCGCGCGGACGCAGCAGGGCGAGGAGTCCGCGCGGGCCCCTCGGCCCGGCCGGGCGCTCCTCCCGGCGCTCCTCCTCGCGCTCCTCCTCGCGCTCACCGCCGGTCATGCGCCGAACAGCTTCCGCCGGATGCCGGCCACGTTGGAGAAGATCCGGATGCCGAGGACGACCACGACGCCGGTGGACAGCTGCGAGCCGACGCCGAGCTGGTCGCCGAGGAAGACGATCAGCGCCGCGATGACGGTGTTGCCCACGAAGGAGACCACGAAGACCTTCTCGTCGAAGATGCCCTCCAGCCGGGCCCGGACACCGCCGACCATGGCGTCGAGCGCGGCGACGATCGCGATCGGCAGGTAGGGCTCCAGCCAGAGCGGAACGTCCGGCTGGAGCATGAAGCCCAGCGCCACGCCGATGACGAGACCGATCAGCGCGATCATCGCCGGGTCACCTCTCCCCCGCTCACTGGCCGTCCTCCGTACGGGGGGCGGCGTACCGCAGCCGGGCGGTCCCCGCCGCGGGCAGCCGCGCCCCGGACGTGCGGCGCACCTCGTACCGGATCCCGAACCGCTCGCGCAGCGCGCCGAGCCGCCGGTCGGCGGCCGAGCCCGCGAGGGCGTCCCGCAACCGGGCGGGGTCGCCGAGCGCCGTCACCTCGTAGGGCCCGGTGAGCGGCCGGTAGTCGACGAGGATCGCCTCGCCGGCGGCGCGGATCGCGGTGGTCGGCGTGATCCGCTGCCCGTTGACGCCGATGGCCGCGGCGCCGGCCGCCCAGAGCCCGTTCACCAGGACCTGGAGATCCTGGTCGTAGACGCGGCCGCCGGCGGCGCGGTCTCGCCCGGCGGGATCGGGACGCGGGGCGTCGGCGAGCGTCACCACGATCCCGGCCCCGGCGGCGGGCAGCGCGGCCGCCGCGGCGGCGGCGCGGGCCAGCCGGCCCCGGACGCGGCGCCCGGTGTCGCTGCGGGCCAGCACGGCGGTCCGGGTCCGCTCGGTGTCGGCGCGCAGCCGGTCGAGGCGGCGCTGGAGAGCGTCCGTCTCGGCGGTGCGCGCGTGGATCGCCTCGACCAGCCGGGACCGCCGCTCGGCGGCCACGGGCTCGCTGCGGCGCACCTCGGCGACGGCGACCGCGATCAGGGTCCCGGTGAGGACGAGGACGAGCAGGACCCCGGCGCCCCGCAGCCGCCCGGCCCGCGGCCCGGTGCCGCCGGCGGCGCGGCGGGCGGCGGCCTCCGCGTAGCCGTGGTCGAGCAGCTTCCCGGCGAACAGGTCGGCCAGGAGCGACATGGAGGCGTCGGGCCGCCGCCGGGCGGGCGGGCGTGCCGGTCCGTCCGGACGGGGGTCACCGAGGTCGTCCCGTCGTGCGTTCACCGCCTCATCATGCACCGCCCCATGATGGCAAGGACCGGCGAACCGGACACGGGTCAGGTGGTGGCGGGGCGGAGACCGATGTGCAGGGCCAGTCCGGCGAGGACGGAGCCCATCAGGTACCGCTGGACGCGCTGCCAGCCGGGCCGGCGTGCCAGGAAGACGGCGATGCCGCCGGCGCCGAGGACGATGAGGCCGTTGACGATGAGCGCGATGACGCTCTGGACGAGGCCGAGGAGCAGGCTCTGCGCGGCGAGGTGGCCGCGCTCCGGGTCGAGGAACTGCGGCAGCAGCGACACGTACAGGATCGCGATCTTCGGGTTGAGCAGGTTGGTGACCAGGCCCATGGTGAACAGGCGGCGGGGCGGGTCGGCGGGCAGGTCCTTCGGCGCGAACGCGGTCGTCCCGCCCGGCCGCAGCGCCTGCCAGGCGAGCCAGAGCAGGTAGCCCGCGCCGGCCAGCTTGACCGCCGTGTAGAGCGCCGGGACGAGCGTGAAGACCGCGGTGATGCCCGCGGTGGCGGCGGCGAGGTAGACGAGGAATCCCGCGGCGACGCCGCACAGGGAGATCAGCCCGGCGCGGCGGCCCTGCGCCACCGACCGCGATACGAGGTAGATCATGTTGGGTCCGGGCGTGAGAACGAGGCCGAGGGCGACGACGGCGATCGCCGCGGCGGCGCTGAGCGAGATCATTGCACTCCCGATGAAGTCGAATGATCCGATGCTAGAACTCCTCCTTTCTCGGTGCAATAATCTAAATTGATCTCGGTGCAATATAAATGGAGGACGGGTGGAGGACTTTCGCCGGGTCGCCGATCAGGTGGCGGCCGACATCGCGGCGGGCCGGCTGCGCCCCGGTGACCGGCTGCCGCCGCAGCGCGCGTTCGCCCGCCAGCGGGGCATCGCCGCCTCCACGGCGAGCCGCGTGTACCGGGAGCTGGCCGGGCGCGGCCTCGTGGTCGGCGAGGTCGGGCGCGGCACGTTCGTCCGCGCGGCCGAGCGCCCCGCCGTCCCGGCGCTGGCGGAGCCGGCCGGTGCGCCCGTCGACCTTGAGCTGAGCTATCCCCTGGTGCCCGAACAGGGCACGCTGCCGGCCGCCGGGATGGAGCGGCTGCTGCGCCCGGACGTCCTCGCCGCCGCGCTCGGCCCCACCGGCGTCGCGGGCACCCCCGCCGCCCGCGAGGCCGCGGCGGCGCTGCTGGCCACGCCCGGCCTGGCCCCCGAGCCGTCCCGGATCCTGTTCGCCGGCAACGGCCGGCAGGCGCTCGCGGGCGCCGTGGCCGCGCTCGTCCCGCCGGGCGGCCGGCTCGCCGTCGAGGCACTGACCTATCCGGTGATCAAGGGCATCGCGGCGCGGCTCGGCGTCACGCTCGTCCCGATCCCGGCCGACGAGCACGGGCTGCGCCCCGACGCCCTCGCCGCCGCGCACCGCGCCGCCCCGCTCGGCGCCCTCTACGTCCAGCCGACGCTGCACAACCCGCTGGGGACGACGATGCCGGAGCGGCGCCGCGCGGAACTCGCCGCCGCCCTGGAGCGGCTCGGCCTCCACGCGATCGAGGACCGCGTCTGGGCGTTCCTGCGCGCGGACGGGCCGGAACCGCTGGCGGCCCTGGCCGGGCGGCGCACCGTGCTGGTCGACAGCCTGTCCAAGCGGCTCGCGCCCGGCCTGACCCTCGGGTTCGCCGTCCCGCCCGCGCCGCTGGCCGGGCGGGTGGCCGCCGCGCTGCGGTCGGGCGCGTGGGGCCCCTCGCGCTTCGCGCTGGAGGCGGCGACCGGGTGGATGGCCGACGGCACGGTCGAGGCGGTGACGCGCGCCAAACGCGCGGACGCCGCCGCCCGGCGGCGGATCGTCGCCGAACGTCTCGCGGGCGCCGCCGTCCGGTCCGGCCCGTGCTCCTACTTCTGCTGGTGGGACCTGCCGCCGCGGTGGCGGGCGGAGACGTTCGTGGCGGCGGCCGCGCGGCGCGGGATCGCCGTCACGCCCGCCGCCGCGTTCGTCGCCGGGACGGGCGCCGCCCCCCGCGCGGTCCGCATCGGCCTCGCCTCACCGCCGCGGGACACCCTGGCGCACGCGCTGGACGTCCTCGCCGAGATCGCCGCGGGCGGCCCCGACGACTTCCCCGTCGACTGACCCGGCGCCGCGCCGCGGGCGTTCAGGTGCCCGCGCGCTCGACGACGGCGGCCCATTCCTCCAGCAGCGCCTGGGCGGCGTCCGCGTCCGGCCCCTCGGCCCACAGGTGCGTGACCGCCTCGGCCGGGTCGGGCAGGACGAGGGTCCAGCGTCCGTCGTCCTCGACCACGCGGACGCCGTCGGTGGTGTCGATCGTGCGCACCCCGGCGGCCTCGACGACGTGCCGCATGACGCTGCCCTTGGCCGCCCAGGGCGTCGGGACGGAACGGCGCAGCAGATGCGCCGCGGGGATGCGGCGGTCGATCTGCGACAGCGTCAGCCGCGTCCGCGCCACGAGCCCGACGAGCCGGACGAACGCCGCGATCCCGTCCACGGTGCCGCTGAACTCGGGCATCAGGAAGCCGCCCCGGCCGTCCCCCGCGAAGATCACGCTGGGCTGCGCGGCGGCCTTGGTCAGGACGTCCTGGGAGGTGGAGGTCCACTCGACCTGCACGCCGTGGAACCGGCACACCTGCTCGGCGACCCGCGTCGTCGTCACCGGCAGCGCCACCTTGCCGCCGCGCCGCTCCGCCGCGACCAGGTCGAGCATCACCAGCAGGGCCCGCTCGTCGCCGACCAGCTCGCCGTTCTCGTCGACCAGGGAGATCCGCTCCCCCACCGGATCGAACCGGACGCCGAACGCGGCCCGCGCCGACGAGACGAGGACGCCGAGCCGCTCCAGGTCGCGCATCCGCTCGGCGAGCGTCTCGGTCGGGTTGGCCTCGTCCAGCCCGGCGTTGCGGGTGAGGACCTCCACGCCGACCTTGCCGAGCAGGTTCGGCAGGACGAGCGAGGCGACGCCGCCCGCACAGTCCAGGACGATCTTCAGCTCGGCCTCGCGGACGCCCCGCATGTCGACGCGGCGCAGCAGGTCGCGGGTGTAGCTCTCCACGACGCGCGGCGGGTAGGTCAGCTCGGCGATCTCGCCGGGGAACGCGCGCCGGTACTCCTGGCGGCCGAAGACGCGCTCCAGCTTGCGCTGCGCCGCCAGCGACAGGTCGGCGCCGCCCGGGTCGAGGAACAGGATGTCGACGCCCTGGGGGTCGCCGAGCGTGGTGCGGATGTAGATGCCGCCGGCGGCGTCCTCCCGCCCGGTCTCGAACCGGGTGACGGTCAGCGGTGTCGCCTCCAGGTCGTTGACGTTGATCGCGCTGGCGGTCAGGGCGCTGTTCACCGCGCGTTTGAGGGTGCGGGCGGCGCGGGAGACGTCGCGTCCGGTGACGACCGTCGAGCCCTTCTTCAGCGTCGTCGCGTAGGCGCTGGCGAGCCGGACCGCCAGCTCCGGCGTGATCTCCACGTTGACGAGCCCGGACACGCCGCGCGGCCCGAACAGGTTGCGCTGCCCGCGCGACTCCCAGATGACGCTGGTGTTGACGACCGCGCCGGCCTCGATCGTCTTGAACGGGTAGACCTTCACCCCGCTGGAGACGTACGCCTCCGCCTCGATGACGCACTCGTCCCCGATGACCGCGCCCTCCTCGACGCGGGCGCCCGCCATGATGTCGGTGTTCTTGCCGATGACGCAGCCGCGCAGGTTCGTGGACGGCGCGACGAACACGTTGTCGTGGACGATGGCCCGGTGCAGGAAAGCGCCTTCCTTCACCACGACGTTGCTGCCCAGGACGGTGAACTCGCGCAGTTCGACGCCCGCCTCGACCTTCGCGTAGTCGCCGATGTAGAGGGGGCCCTTGAGGACGGCCTCGGCGTCCACTTCGGCGCCTTCGGCGACCCACACGCCCGGGGACATCTCGAACCCGCCCAGGTCGATGCCGACCTGACCGGACAGCATGTCCGCCTGGGCCTTGAGGTAGCTCTCGTGGGTGCCGACGTCCTCCCAGTAGCAGTCGGCCACGTACCCGAACAGGCGGGCGCCTTCGGAAAGCAGCTTGGGGAACACATCACCGGACCAGTCGACCGGCTCGCCCTCGGCGACGTGTTCGAGGACCTCCGGTTCCATCACGTAGATGCCGGTGTTGACGGTGTCGGAGAAGACCTGGCCCCAGGTGGGCTTCTCCAGGAACCGCTGCACGCGGCCCTCGTCGTCCACGATGATGATGCCGAACTCCAGCGGGTTGGGGACCCGCTTGAGCCCGATGGTGACGAGCGCGTCGTTCTCCTTGTGGAACCGCACCATGTCGGTGAGGTCGATGTCGGTGAGCGCGTCCCCGGAGATGACGAGGAACCGCTCGTCGCGCAGCGCCTCCTCGGCGTTCTTGACGCTGCCGGCCGTACCGAGCGGGATCTCCTCCGTCGCGTAGCTGAGCGACATGCCGAGTTCCTCGCCGTCGCCGAAGTAGTTGCGGATCAGCGCGGCCAGGAACTGGACGGTGACGACCGTCTCGGTGAACCCGTGCTTCTTCAGCAGCCGGAGCACATGCTCCATGATCGGCCGGTTGACCAGCGGCAGCAGCGGCTTGGGCTGGTTGGCGGTCATCGGACGCAGCCGCGTCCCCTCGCCACCCGCCATCACGACGGCCTTCATCGGGGGGTCTCAGCTCCCTTCTGGTCGCCGGCCGGCGGTTCCGCGCGCGGGACGCCCCGGCCGTCCGGCTCTCGTGCCGGCCCCGCCCCCGGTACCGGCTCGGGGGCCGGGGACGAGCCGCGGCCGGCCAGCACCAGTTGCCGCGTCTGCGTCCAGTAGAGGACGGCCGCCCACCAGTACAGGCCCGTTCCCCAGATGGCGAAGGACCATCCGATGACCTTCGCCACCGTCGCCGCACCGCCGTCATGGTCGCCCAGCAGCAGCAGCGGGAAGGCGTACAGCAGGCACATGGTGCCCGCCTTCCCGATGAAATGGACGGGAAGCGTGCTGGCGTACCCCAGCCTCCGGATGATCGGCGCTATCGGCAGGATCGCGAACTCGCGGGCGACCAGCAGCAGCACCAACCACAGCGGGATGACGTCACGGATGGTGAGCCCGACGAGCGTGGCCAGGATGTAGAGGCGGTCGGCGGCCGGGTCGAGCACCACGCCGAGCCTGCTGGTCTGGTTCAGCGCCCGCGCCAGCTTCCCGTCCAGCCAGTCGGACAGGCCGGCGAACACCAGCACGCCGAGCGCCCACCAGTCCGCCTCCACCAGAATGAGCCAAAGGAACAGCGGGACACCCACGAGCCGTGCCATGCTGAGCATGTTGGGCACCGTGAAGATCCGGTCCTGCGGGGCCTCCTGCACTGTGCTCACCGACGCGTTCGCCTCCCCCAGCTCCCCCTAGATCCTGACCCTACCGGTAAGGGTTCGAAAGACCCCGATAGCGTCCGTCCATGCGTTGGACGGTGCACGGGGAGAGGTCGGTCTACGACAGCCCCTGGATGAGCGTGAGGCTGGCCGATGTCGAACTGCCGGACGGACGCCGGTTCGACCACCACCTCCTGCGGGTGCGGCCCGCCGCGGGCGTCGCGGCGGTCGACGGGGACGGCCGGGTCCTGCTGATCTGGCGGCACCGGTTCATCACCGGCCAATGGGGTTGGGAGATTCCCGGCGGACGGGTCGAACCGGGCGAAGATCCCGCCGAGGCGGCCGCGCGGGAGCTGATCGAGGAGACCGGATACCGCGCCGGGACGCTGCGGCACCTGCTCGACGTACGGCCCTCACCGGGTGTTCACGATGGCATCCATCACATCTACCGGGCGGACGGCGCCGAGCGCGTCGGCGAGCCGGCCGACGTGGAGGCCGAGCGGATCGAGTGGGTGCCGCTGGCATCGGTCCCCGCGCTCGCGGCGCGCGGGGAGATCGGCTCGGCGTCCACCCTGGCGGGTCTGCTCTACCTTGCCGCGGTGGGCTGACGGCGCCCGCGGGCGCGGGCGCGGCCGCCCGGCGTCACGTGCCCGGCTCGCGGGCGAGGATCGGCTTCACGTCCAGGACGGGGGTGCCGTCCAGGGCCTCCAGGTCGCGGACGCGGACGCGGTGGCCGGTGACCTGCAGGACCTCGACCGGGTGCAGGCCGATCGGGTTCGGGCGGTCCGGGGACCGGGTCGCGAACACGCCGCGCAGCGGAGCCCGCGCGTCGTCGCGCGGGTGGACGCGCAGGACGTCGCGGGCCGACCGGTGCAGCCAGGTCAGCACGAAGATCCGGTCGCCCGCGCGCAGGCCCTCCAGCGCCGGGAGGACGTCCGGCTCGAAGACCAGCCACGCCTCGGGGGCGCCCTCCGTTCCCTGCTTGGGCGCGGACGCCCGGTCGGTCAGCGGCGAGGAGACATACCCCACCGGGGTCAGCGTGAACTCTTGGTGAAGGTCGGACATGAGGTGATCCTCTCAGGCCGTCGCGCGGGCGCGTTCTATCCCATGATCGGCGGTTGCGGCAACCGGGGTGTGCCGGGTTAGCGTCGGGCACGACAGATCGCGGGGGCCCGGCGAACCGGGCTGAGATAGCGGCTGGGACGGCCGCTGACCGCATGAACCTGACCGGGTAATGCCGGCGTAGGGAGAGATCGAGTCGTCATGACAGAACGTGTGGTTCCAGCCGCCCGCAAGACCTACCTTCAGGGTTCGCGCCCGGACATCCGGGTTCCGATGCGGGAGGTGCCGCTGACCAACGGGGACGTCGTCGTCCTGTACGACACGTCGGGGCCGTATACCGATCCGGAGCAGGACACCGACGTCCGCAGGGGGCTGCCCGCGCTGCGGGAGGCGTGGATCGCCGAGCGCGGCGACACGGCCCCGTACGACGGGCGGGCCGTGCGGCCCGAGGACGACGGGCGGCGGCCGTCACCCGCCCGGACCGCTCCTGCGGGGGGTGCGCAGGGCGGCACCTCGCAGGGGGCCCGCGAGCATTTCCCGCCGCGCCGGCCCCGGCGGGCGACCGGGGGCGCGGTGACACAGCGCGCCTACGCGGCGCGCGGGGAGATCACGCCGGAGATGGAGTTCGCCGCGCTGCGGGAGGGCGTGCCGCCGGAGTTCGTCCGCGACGAGCTGGCGGCGGGGCGGGCGGTGCTGCCCGCGAACGTCAACCACCCGGAGATCGAGCCGATGGTCATCGGCCGGAACTTCCTCGTCAAGGTGAACGCCAACATCGGCAACTCGGCGGTGGCGTCGTCGATCGAGGACGAGGTCGAGAAGATGACGTGGGCGACCCGGTGGGGCGCCGACACGATCATGGACCTGTCGACCGGCAGGGACATCCACACGACACGGGAGTGGATCCTGCGGAACTCGCCGGTGCCGGTCGGGACCGTCCCGCTGTATCAGGCGGTGGAGAAGGTCGGCGGTGATCCGGCGGAGCTGACCTACGAGGTCTTCCGCGACACGGTGATCGAGCAGGCCGAGCAGGGCGTGGACTACATGACCGTGCACGCCGGCGTCCTGCTGCCGTACGTGCCGCTGACGGCGCGGCGCAAGACCGGGATCGTGTCGCGGGGCGGGTCGATCATGGCCGCGTGGTGCCTGGCGCACCACAAGGAGAACTTTCTCTACACCCGTTTCCGGGAGCTGTGCGAGATCTTCGCCGCCTACGACATCACCTGGTCGCTCGGGGACGGCCTGCGCCCCGGCTCGATCGCGGACGCCAACGACGAGGCGCAGTTCGCCGAGCTGCGCACGCAGGGCGAGCTGACGAGGATCGCGGCCGAGTACGGCAACCAGGTGATGAACGAGGGGCCGGGCCACGTCCCGATGCACAAGATCAAGGAGAACGTCGACCTGCAGCAGGAGTGGTGCGACGGGGCGCCGTTCTACACGCTCGGGCCGCTGACGACCGACATCGCGCCCGGCTACGACCACATCACCTCGGCGATCGGCGCCGCGATGATCGGCTGGTACGGGACCGCGATGCTCTGCTACGTCACGCCGAAGGAGCATCTCGGGCTGCCGGACCGCGACGACGTCAAGGCCGGCGTGATCGCCTACAAGATCGCCGCGCATGCCGCCGATCTGGCGAAGGGGCATCCGGGGGCGCAGGCGTGGGACGACGCGCTGTCGGACGCGCGGTTCGACTTCCGGTGGGAGGACCAGTTCAACCTGTCCCTCGACCCGGACACGGCCCGCGCGTTCCATGACGCGACGCTGCCGGCGGCGCCGGCGAAGACCGCGCACTTCTGCTCGATGTGCGGCCCGCACTTCTGCTCGATGAAGATCACCCGGGACGTCCGGCGGTACGCCGACGAGCGCGGGCTGGCCGCCGGCGAGGCACTCACCGCCGGGATGCGGGAGAAGGCCGAGGAGTTCAAGGCCGCGGGCGGGCAGGTCTACCTGCCGCTTTCCCCGTCCGGCTCCTGACGGCCGCGCGGGTCCGCCGCGGTGGCGTCCGCGGCGGACCCGCGCATCCCGGCGCGGGCCGGGGCTGTCGGCGCGGATAGTATCGAGGGACCGTTCCAAAGCCGCGGATTCCCTTGTACCGCCGCAGACCCCAGCCCCGCCGGGAAAGGACCGACGACCCACGTGACCAGCGACGACACGCCGAAGGCCCCCGCCCGTGCGGTGCGCGCCGACGTGCGCCGCAATCGCGCGCGGCTGCTCGCCGCGGCCCGCGAGACGTTCCAGCGCGACGGGGCCGATGCGTCCCTGGAGGGCGTCGCCCGGCTCGCCGGCGTCGGCATCGGGACGCTCTACCGCCACTTCCCGACCCGCCAGCACCTCCTGGAGGCGCTGCTCGCGGACGTCTACGCCGAGCTCGCCGCGGCGGCCCGCGACCTGCTGCTCTCCCCCGCCCCCGGCGAGGCGCTGATGACGTGGCTGCGGGCGTTCATCTCACAGGTGACGGTGTTCCGCGGCATGGCGGCCTCGGCGGTGGTGTCGCTGCGCGACGAGCGGCCCGAGCCGTCCCGCCGGGCGATGTGCGAGGCGGGCGAGGCGCTGTTCGCCCGCGCGCAGCGGTCCGGGGACGCGCCCGCGGACGCGGCGTTCACCGACGTCCTGTGGCTGACCGGCGCGATCGCGGCGGTCACCGAGCGGGAACCGGAGGCCGCGGGCCGGCTGCTGTCGCTCGCCGCCACCGGAATGGTGCCGGGCAGGCGGTAGGTCAGCCCGTCTCCGGGACGGGCAGGACACGGCGCGGCCCGCGCGGCGCCCCTCCCCGTTTGCGCCATTCGCGGGGATAGCCGACCGACACCTCGATGTGCGGGACGCCGCCGGTCCAGATCGTCCGGGGAATGTGCAGGTGCCCGTAGACGACCGACGCCGCCCCGAACCGGTCGTGCCAGTCGGCGGTGCGCTCGGTGCCGCACCACTGCGCGAACTCCGGGTACCACAGGACGCGGGTGGGCTCGCGGACGAGCGGCCAGTGGTTGACGAGCACGGTCCGCGTCCCCGGCTCCAGGGCGGCCAGCCGCGCCTCGGTGTAGGTGACGCGGGCATCGCACCAGGCGTCCCGTGAAGGGTGCGGGTCCGGGTGAAGATAGACCTCGTCGGTGCACACGACGCCCGCCTCGTGCGCGACCGCCAGGGCCTCTTCCTTGGTGGACGTCCCCTCGGGCCGGAACGTGTAGTCGTACAGGACGAACAGGGGCGCGATCGTCACGGGGCCGCCGTCGCCCTCCCACACCGGATACGGGTCCTCCGGGGTCAGGACGCCCGCGGCGCGGCACATGTCGACGAGCCCGCGGTAGCGGGCCTCGCCGCGCAGCCGCACCGGGTCGTCCTTCACGGTCCACAGCTCGTGGTTGCCCGGCGTCCAGATCACGGTCGCGAACCGCTCGCGCAGCGTGCGGAGCGCCCACTCCACGTCGGAGAACCGCTCGGCTACGTCGCCGGCGACGATCAGCCAGTCGCCGCCGGCGGCCGGTCGCAGCCCCTCGACGAACGCGCGGTTCTCCGGGAAGCCCACGTGCAGATCGCTGATTGCGTAGACACCGCCCATCCCGTGATCGTAAGCCCCGTCCCCGCGGCGGCGGCCGGTCAGGTGTCGGCGCCCCAGAGGTAGAGGCCGAGGCTCATCGCGAGGAGGCTCGCCCAGGAGGCGAGGGCGCGGACGGTGTTCCAGGCCGTCCAGCGGCCCGCGTAGTCCGACCAGATCCGTGCCGCCTCGGCCGGGTCACCCGGAACCGTGACGCGGTCCAGGCTCTCGTTCATCGGGATGTTCACCGCGAAGCTCGGGAGGAGCGCGCCGGCGAGGTACACCGCGGCGGCGGCGAAGAAGAGGGCGGCCGCGGGCTTGCGGCCGAGGGACAGCAGCAGTGCTCCCGCCGTGATCGCCAGCACCGGCACCAGCAGGAACGCGGCGATGAAGACCGGATTCTGGATCTTCTGGTTGACGCCCTGCATGGCGTCGATCGCCGAGCCCGGCTTCGCCGCGTTCAGGCCCGGCATCACCCCGGACGAGAAGCCGAAGAACGTCCCGGCCATTCCGGCCGCCATGACGATGGACAGGACCGCCGACACGGCGGCGAAGGAGAATTTCATGGAGGCTCTTCCGATCAGGTGTTCCAGCTGCCGGTCGCGGCGGTTTCCGTCTCGATCACGGTGTTCGTCATGTCCCCGAGTCAACCGGCGGGCGGTCCCGGCGGACATCGCCGAGGCGCTCGCCCGCATACGCGAGCGTCTACGCTTGCCGCATGGACGCTCTGGCCGACCTCCTCGACGGTCCGCGCGCCCGGGGGGCGTTCCTGCTCCGCTCCACCCTCGCCCCGCCCTGGTCGATCCGGATCCAGGACGAGGCGCCGCTGACCCTGATGTCCATGGTCGGGGACGACGCGTGGCTCATCCCGGACGGCGGGGAGCCGCGGCGCGCCCGCCCGGGCGACATGGTGATCTTCCGGGGGCCGGACCCGTACACGGTCAGCGACGACCCGGCGACCGAGCCGCGGGTCGTCGTCCACCCCGGGCAGGTCTGCACCGCCCCGGACGGGACGAGCCTGTCGCGGGAGATGGCCCTCGGCGTCCGGGCCTGGGGCAACGCCCCGGACGGGCCGGCGGTCATGCTGATCGGCACCTATCCGATGCGCGGCGCCGTCACCCGGCGGCTGCTGGCCGCGCTGCCGCCGATCGCGGTCGTGCCCGGCGATGCCCTCCGGTCGCCGCTCGCCGGCGTCCTCGCCGACGAGATCGGCCGGGACGAGCCCGGCCAGGAGGTCGTCCTCGACCGGCTGCTCGACCTGCTGCTCATCCAGACGCTGCGCGCCTGGTTCGCCCGCCCGGACGCCGAGGCGCCCGGCTGGTACCGCGCCCACGGCGACCCGGTCGTCGGCCCGGCGCTGCGGCTGCTGCACGCCGACCCGGCGCACCCGTGGACCGTCGCCGGGCTGGCGGCCCGGGTCGGGGCGTCCCGCGCGGCGCTCGCGCAGCGGTTCACGAAACTGGTCGGCGAGCCGCCCATGGCGTACCTGACCGGCGTCCGGCTCGCGCAGGCCGCCGACCTGCTGCGCGAGAGCGACGCGACGCTGGACGCGGTGGCGCGCCGGGTCGGCTACGCCACCGCGTTCGCGTTGAGCACGGCGTTCAAGCGCGAGCACGGCGTCAGCCCGCAGGAGTACCGCGCCGTCCCGGAGCCGTACCCCGCGCCGTAGCCGCGGTCAGCGCTTTCCCCGCAGGGTGGGCTCGGCGCGGACGACCGGGTCACCGGCGGTGTCCGGGATGAACGGGACCACGAACGCGTACTCCGCCAGGACGGACTCGGGCACCTCCCCGGACTCGCCGAACGCGGCGATGTCCCCCCAGCAGGGCGAGCCGAGCGAGCCGCTGAGGTGCCGCACCGACAGCCCGGCGCACAGGTTCGCGAACCGGAGCCGCTCGGCGAGCGGCAGTCCCGCGAGGGTGGCGAACACGAACCCGGCGGAGAACACATCGCCCGCGCCGGTCGGGTCGACCGCCTCGACGGGCAGCGCGGCGACCTCGGCCCGCTCCCCCGTCGCCGCGTCCAGCGCGATGGCGCCGTCACCGCCGCGCTTGACCACCACCAGCGGCACCCGCTCGGCGAGCGCCTCGGCGGCGTCCGCCGGGGTCCGCGTGCGGGTGTAGGACATCGCCTCGGCGGCGTTCGGGAGGAACACGTCCACGTGCGCGAGCCGGTTGAGGACCTCGGCCGGCCAGGCGCCGGTCTGATCCCAGCCGAGGTCGCCGAATACCAGCGCGCCGCGCTCGCGCATCCCCGCCGCCCACGGCGGCACGGGGCGGTCGACGTCCACGAAGCACGCCCGCGCGGCCGGCGGCGGCCCGCCGAGGTCGCCCGGCGGGCACGGGTCGGGCTGCGCGAACGTCACCATGCTGCGGTCGGAGTCGTAGGCCATCGACACCGTCACCGGCGTGGACCAGCCCGGCACCCGCCGCGACGGCCCGAGGTCGATGCCCTCCTGCTCGGCGAGCGTCCGCCACAGGTAGGCGCCGAACATGTCGTCGCCGAACGGCGCCGCGAGGCCGACCCGCAGGCCGAGCCGGCTCATCGCGACCGCGATGTTGGCCGCGCCGCCCGGCGCCGAGCCGAGCCCGCCGGCGGCGATCTCGGCGCCGGGCTGCGGCGGCCCGGGCAGCCCCGTGAAGATCATGTCCATGAAGACCCGGCCGGACAGGAACACATCGAGCGGCGGGCCCGCACCATCCCCGCGCAGCCGCTCCCCCGCCGGCCCCCGCTCGGCGCAGGGGTCGGCGACGGACGGCTGGGGCGCCCGGCCGGGCGCGGTCTGCTGAGTCACGAAGCCCCCAAGGCAAGGCGCGGGCACATCGCCATGGGCTCCGGGCCCGCGCCTTCGATATCCGGTTGCTACCTCGGAACGTACAGGCGGATGTCGTCCACCTGGGCACTTCCCTCGTAGAAGTTCATGTGCGGATCACCGATCATGAACCGGTCCGGGTAGCCGGATCCGGCGGGCCAGGTGTCGCGGTCGATGAGCGTCCCGCCGCGGCCCTCCCACTTCCAGTCGGCGTTGAACCGGCCGTCGTACTCCTCCGGCCGCTGGTTGTAGTGCCAGATCGGCTCACCGTCCTGCACGAACGCGCGGGTGTACCGGAAGGTGGCGCGGCCGGCGTGCGCGAACACTCCGGACATCTCCATCGTGTACGCGCCGCCGCGCCGCTCGACCGCGAACGTGTAAGGCTCCGACGGCAGCAGTTCGGGCCGCAGGTCGACCGTCGAGACGATCGCGCCGCCCTTCTTGAGGCCGCACTCGCTCTCCATCAGGTACTCGGTGCCCGGCATCGCCGCATACCGGCGGTCGTCGGTCATGAAGATCGCGTTGACGCCGTTGCCCGTCCCGGCGGAGTACGGTTCGTACTTGCCGGTGGCCAGGTTGCAGTACAGCAGGCCGGAGCCCCGGTACTTGTACCGGTTGTAGCCGTCCATGGCGACCTTCCGGTGGCCGTGGACGAAGACGTTGTTGTGCGGCGCCACCTGCCGGTAGTCCATGATCGACATGTAGTAGAAGCCGTTGGAGTCGGTGCGGACGTCCGCCCACTCGCACTCCGGCCTGGCGAAGTCGCCGCCCGAGGCCCACGGGAAGTTGGTCTTGCAGCCCGCGGGCGAGTAACCGTTGATCCGGCCGTCCGGGTAGTCCCAGGAGCCGCCCCGCCGCCCGCCGAAGACGACGCCCGCCTGATGGCTCGGCTCCTCCAGGTGCGCGACGCCCTCGCGGGAGGTGAGCGCCGGCGGCCGGTCCGGCCTGCCGTCGCCGTCGTGGTCACGGGCGGCGAGCTCGGCGGTGAGCCAGCCGCGCTTGCCGAACGTGAACGACTTGCGGAACATCTTCATCTTGGTGAGCTGCTCGCGGAACGCCGGGCCGCCCATCGCGGCGAAATAGGCGCCGTCGTTGTCGTAGACGTCGACGTTGTAGGGGCTTCCCGGGCCGTCGCCGTCCGGCCTCCCGCTCGACGACGCGGTGCGCAGCACCCGCATGGAGCGGGAGGCGGGGGTGGGGCGCGCCGTGGCCGGCCGGGCGGCGCCGGCCCCGCCCGACGTGGCGGTGGTGTTCTCCACCAGCGGCCGCAACCCGTATCCGGTCGAGGTCGCGGCGGAGTGCGCGGCGCGGGGCGTGCCGGTCATCGCGGTGACCTCGGCGCGGGCGTCGCAGGGCGCGGCGGCGCGGACGCGGACGACGCTGGCCGACCACGCCGAGATCGTGCTGGACACCCGCGTCCCGCCCGGCGACGTGCTGCATCCGGCGGCGGCGCCGCGCACCGCGGCGGTGTCCACCGTCCTCGCCGCGTACGCGTGGGCGCGGGTACTGGCCGACCTCGACGACCTCGCGGCGGCGCGCGGCGTGGACCTGCCGCGCTGGACGAGCGCGAACGTCCCCGGCGGCGACGAGGGGAACGCCGCGCTGCTGGCCCGCTACCGGCACCGCGTCCCCGAACTGACCGGGGATGAATAGCCGGGGAACGGGGGTCTTCCTGCGGCGTTTTGCATAGGGTCCGGCTCGCTCCCTGTGACATGATGCGTGGCTACATTCAGACGGAACGAGGAGCGAGATGACGACACGACCGACCGAGGACGACCTTCTTGCGCTGTTCACGCGTGCGGACCTCGGCGGCGACCAGAAGCTCGACCTGATGGAGTTCACGCTCGTGCTCGACGAGCTCGGGCTCGCCTGGACGCGTGCCGAGACCCAGGACAGGTTCGAGCGGGCGGACGGCAACCTCGACGGGTTCATCTCCTACGAGGAGTTCCGCGCGATCCTGAAGTCCCAGGGCTGGGCCGAGGGGCCCTTGCCGGGCGCCCGCGCCTGATCGGCGGGCGGGCCCGCCGGCGCGGCCGGCGGGCCCTTTCTCGTGCGCGGGTCAGACCCGGCGGCCGCGCAGCTCCCGGTACCGGCGGACGAGTGCGGCCGTGGACGGGTCGGGCGCCCCGGACGGCGGCTCCGGCGAGGTGAGCGCGGGCGCGAGGTCCATCGCCATGACCTTGCCGAGTTCGACGCCCCACTGGTCGAAGGAGTCGATGCCCCAGATCGTCCCCTCGACGAACACGATGTGCTCGTAGAGCGCGACGAGCGAGCCGAGGGTCTTCGGGGTGAGCTTCGGCACGAGGATCGTGCTGGTCGGGCGGTTGCCCGGCATGACCTTGTGCGGGACGAGCGCGGCGGGCGTGCCCTCGGCGGCGATCTCCTCGGCGGTCTTGCCGAACGCGAGCGCCGAGGTCTGCGCGAGCATGTTCGCGATCAGCAGGTCGTGCATGCCGGCCGCCCCGTCCACGGCCGGGTCCTCGAACGGCTCGGCGAAGCCGATGAAGTCGGCCGGGACGAGCCGGGTGCCCTGGTGCAGCAGCTGGTAGAAGGCGTGCTGGCCGTTGGTGCCGGGCTCGCCCCAGAAGATCTCGCCGGTCTGCGCGACGACGGGCGCGCCGTCGGCCCGCACCGACTTGCCGTTGGACTCCATCGTGAGCTGCTGGAGGTAGGCGGGGAAGCGCGACAGCCGCTGGCTGTAGGGCAGCACGGCCCGGGTCTGCGCGCCGAAGAAGTCGGTGTACCAGACGCCGAGCAGCCCCATCAGCACGGGCATGTTCGCCTCGAAGGGCGCACCGCGGAAGTGTTCGTCGATTTCGCGGAACCCGGCGAGCATCTCGCGGAACGCCTCGCTGCCGATCGCGATCATCAGGGACAGGCCGATGGCGCCGTCGAAGGAGTACCGCCCGCCGACCCAGTCCCAGAAGCCGAACATGTTGGCGGGGTCGATGCCGAAGCCGGCGACCCGCTCGGCGTTCGTCGAGACGGCGACGAAGTGCCGGGAGACGGCCTTGTCGTCGCCGAGCCGCTCGGTGAGCCACCGCCGCGCGACCTTGGCGTTGGTGAGGGTCTCCAGCGTCCCGAACGTCTTGGAGCTGATGACGAAGAGGGTCTGCTCGGGGTCGAGCCCGGCGAGCTTGCCGAGGATGTCGGCGGGATCGATGTTGGAGACGAACCTGCAGGAGACGCCCGCGCCGGGCCGACCGTCCGGAGCCGCTCCGCCGGGGAGAACCGCGAAGTCCTGGAGGGCCTCGTAGGCCATGGCGGGGCCGAGGTCCGAGCCGCCGATGCCGATGTTGACGACGGTGGTGATGCGCTTGCCGGTGAAGCCCGTCCACTCCCCCGAGCGGACGCGGGCGGCGAAATCGGCCATCTTGTCGAGGACGGCGTGCACGTCGCCGGCGACGTCCTGCCCGTCCACGGTCAGGGCCTCACCGGGCGGGAGGCGCAGCGCGGTGTGCAGGACGGCGCGGTCCTCGCTGACGTTGATGTGCTCCCCGGTGAACATCGCCTCGATCCGGGCGCGCAGCCCGGCCCGCTCGGCGAGCGCCACGAGCAGCGTCATCGTCTCGCTCGTGACCCGGTGCTTGGAGTAGTCCAGGTGGAGGTCCCCGGCGGTCACCGTCATGCGGTCGACGCGGCCCGGATCGTCCGCGAACAGCTCGCGCAGATGCCGCCCGGCGAGCGTCGCGTGATGCTCGGCCAGCGCGGACCATTCGGGCGACTCGGTGATATCTGCCATGCCTCTCTCATCTCCTCGCGGGAGGCGCCGAATCCCCCGGGCGCCGTCCCCCGGCGATCATAGGTCGACCGCGCGTGACCGTATCAGGCCGTCCCCCCGCCGCGCAGGCGGCCGCCCGGCCCCGAGCGGCGTTTCCTGCGGGGGCGCGCGGGAACCTCCCGGGCAACAGGCCGGACATCCAGGGAGTATCCCGACATGACACCGATCGCCACGACCAATCCCACGACGGGGCGGGTCGAGAAGACCTTCGACGCGCTGACCGGCGAGGAGATCGACCGGCGCATCGCGCGGGCGGCCGAGACGTTCGCCTCCTACCGGACGACGCGGGTGGAGCGGAGGGCGGAGTGGATGAACGCGGCGGCCGGCATCCTCGACCGGGAGGCCGAGCGGATCGGCGCGATGCTGACGACGGAGATGGGCAAGACGCTGAAGGCCGCCGTCGCGGAGGCGCGCAAGTGCGCCACGGCCTGCCGGTTCTACGCCGAGCACGCGGCGGGGTTCCTGGCCGACCGGCGGCCCGCCGACCCGGCCGACGTGGGGGCGTCCAACGCCTATGTCCGCTATCAGCCGCTCGGCCCGGTGCTGGCGGTGATGCCGTGGAACTTCCCGCTCTGGCAGGTGATCCGGTTCGCGGCGCCGGGGCTGATGGCGGGCAACGTGGGGCTGCTGAAGCACTCCTCGAACGTCCCGCAGACGGCGCTGTTCCTGGAGGACCTGTTCCGCCGCGCCGGGTTCCCCGAAGGCGCGTTCCAGACGCTGCTGATCGGCTCGGCCGAGGTCGAGCGGGTGCTGCGCGACCCGCGGGTGAAGGCCGCGACGCTGACCGGCAGCGAGCCCGCCGGGCGGTCCGTCGCGTCGATCGCCGGCGACGAGATCAAGCCGACCGTGCTGGAGCTCGGCGGCAGCGACCCGTTCGTGGTGATGCCGTCCGCCGACATCGGGGCGGCGGCGCGGACGGCGGCGGAGTCGCGGTGCCTCAACAACGGGCAGAGCTGCATCTCGGCGAAGCGGTTCATCGTCGACATCGGCTGCGCCGACGAGTTCGAGCGGCTGTTCGTCGGGCACATGCGCGTGCAGCGGGTCGGGGACCCGATGGACGACGCCACCGACGTCGGCCCCCTGGTCAGCGAGCGGGGACGCGCCGAGGTCGAGGAGCTGGTCGCCGACGCGGTGGCGAAGGGCGCGACGGTGCTGTGCGGCGGGCGGCGCCCGGACGGGCCGGGCTGGTTCTACCCGCCGACCGTGCTCGGCGGGGTGACACCCGAGATGCGGATGTACCACGAGGAGGTGTTCGGGCCGGTCGCGTCGCTGTTCCGCGTCCGCGGGGTCTGCGAGGCGGTCGAGCTCGCGAACGCGACGGGCTTCGGCCTCGGCTCCAACGCCTGGACGCGGGACGACATCGAGCGGGAGCGCTTCGTCCGGGAACTGGACGCCGGCCAGGTCTTCGTCAACGGGAAGACCACGTCGTATCCGGAGCTGCCGTTCGGCGGGGTGAAGCGGTCCGGGTACGGGCGCGAGCTGTCGGCGGACGGCCTGCGCGCGTTCTGCAACACCAAGGCGGTGTGGGTCGGCTGATCCGCGTCACAGGTCCACGTGCCGGCCGACGCCGGCCGCGCGGGCGCGTTCGACGATGACGGAGGCCGCCGCCGTGTCCTGCACGCCGACGCCGACGCTGTTGTAGAAGACGATGTCGCCGGCGCCGTCCCGGCCGGGGGCCAGGCCCGCGACGATGGGTCCGAGGGGGCGCACGTCGCCGGGGCTCAGGCGCCCGGCGCGGACGGCGGCCACGACCGGCCCGGCATGATCGAGCGCCGTCGGCACGTCGTCCACGACGACGGCGGCGGCGCGGGCGAGGACGCCGCCGTCCACCTCCGTCCGGTCCGGGGCGAAGGAGCCGACGCTCAGGACCGTGCAGCCGGGGGGCGGCCACGCGCCGAGGACGACCGGTTCGGTGCTGGTGGTGGCGGTGACGACGAGCTGCGCGTCCTCGACGGCCCGCCGGACGGACGCCGCGTGCTCGACCGGAATCCCCAGCTCGTCCGAGAGCCCGGCGGCGGTGCACGTGTCCGGGTGGCGGCACACCAGGCGCACCCGGCCGATGGGACGCACCGCCGCCATCGCCCGGACGTGGGCGCGCCCCTGCACGCCGCACCCGATCACCGCGAGCCGGGACGCGTCCGGCACCGCCAGATGGTCGGCGGCGACCGCGCTCGCCGCCGACGTGCGCAGCGTCGTGACGGCCTCGCCTTCGATGATCGCGACGGGCCGCCCGTCGACCGGGTCCTGGACGGTCACGAGCGCGGCCACGGTCGGCAGCCCGCGCGCCGCGTTGCCGGGATTGACGCTGCCGAACTTGGAGACGGCACCGGTGCCGGGCAGCCGGGAGACGTAGCAGAACGCGACGTCGCCGTCCGGGCCGTCCAGCAGCACCCGGGGCGCGAGCCGTGCCTCCCCGCGGCCGAGCGCGCCGAACGCGGCGCGCTGCGAGGCGATCGCCGCCGGAAGGTCGAACACCGCGCGCACGTCGGCCGCGGAAAGCAGCAGGACATCGGCCATGGGGAGATTCTCGCAAAGGGTCAGTCGTGCCTCGGCCGTTTGGCCACCAGCGTCAGCACGTCGTACTTGGCGACCGAGGCCCCCTCCTGGTTCGTGACGTCGGTGTCCCAGCGGACCTCACCGTAGTCCGCGTCCTCACGGGGCGTGATCTGCTTGGCGGTGAGGGTGACGGTCAGCTCGTCGCCCGGCTTGACCGGCGTGAGGAACCGCAGCCTCTCCAGCCCGTAGTTCGCCAGGACGGGCCCCGGGGACGGCTCGACGAACAACCCCGCCGCGAACGAGACGACCAGGTAGCCGTGGGCGACGCGGCCGCCGAAGAACGGGTTCGCCCTCGCCGACTCCTCGTCCATGTGGGCGTAGAAGGTGTCGCCGGTGAACCCCGCGAAGTGCTCGATGTCGTCGAGGGTGACCGTGCGGGGGCCGCCGACGGCGGTGTCGCCGACGCGCAGGTCCTCCAGGTACTTGCGGAACGGGTGCTCGCGAGTGACGGTGCGGTCGGTGCCGGGGACCCAGCGTCCGGTGATCGAGGTGAGCGTCGCGGGCCCGGACTGGACGGCCGTGCGGCGCATGTGGTGCACGACCCCGCGGATTCCGCCCATCTCCTCACCGCCGCCGGCGCGTCCGGGACCTCCGTGGACGAGCGACGGCAGCGGCGACCCGTGCCCGGTCGACTCCCCGGCGTCCTCGGAGTTCAGCACGAGGAGGCGCCCGTGCCAGGGCGCGGTGCCGAGGACGATGTGCCGGGCGAAGCCGGTGTCGCCGGTCACGACCGACCCGGCGAGGCTGCCGCGTCCGCGCACGGCGAGCTCGACGGCCTGCTCGGCGCCCTCGTACGGGAGCAGCGTGCTGACCGGCCCGAACGCCTCGACCTCGTGCGGCTCGGCGCGGTTCGCGTCGTCGGCGCGCAGCAGGATCGGGGACATGAAGGCGCCGCGCTCGGCGTCGGCGCCGATGACCTCGACGTGCTCGGGGTCGCCGAAGACGACACGGCCGGCGTCCCTGAGCGCCTTGAGGGAGCGCCGCACCTCCGCACGCTGGTCGAGGGTGGCGAGGGCGCCCATCCGGACGTCCGGGTCGGACGGGTTCCCGACCGTGACCTCCGCCAGCCGGCCGCGGACGGCCTCGGCGACGTCGTCGATGAGCGCCGCGGGGACGAGCGCGCGCCGGATCGCGGTGCATTTCTGGCCCGCCTTCACGGTCATCTCCGTGACGAGCTGGCTGACGTAGAGGTCGAACTCCCGCGTGCCCGGCGCGGCGTCCGGCCCGAGGATCGAGCAGTTCAGCGAGTCGGCCTCGGCGTTGAACCGCACCGCGTTGCCGGCGACCACCGGGTGGGTGCGCAGCAGCCGGGCCGTGGACGCCGACCCGGTGAACCCGACGATGTCCTGCTCGGTGAGGTGGTCGAGCAGGTCGCGGGGTTCCCCGCACACCATCTGCACCGTCCCCTCCGGCACGATCCCGGACTCGACGATCAGCTCGACCAGCCGCGCGGTCAGGTACGCGGTCTGGCTCGCCGGCTTGATCAGGCTCGGCACCCCGGCGAGGAACGCGGGCGCGAGCTTCTCCAGCGGGCCCCACACCGGGAAGTTGAACGCGTTGATCTGCACCGCGACACCGCGCGACGGCGTGCACAGGTGCTGCCCGACGAACGTCCCGCCCTTGCCGAGCGGCTCGACGTCCCCCTCGATCAGCACCCGGTCGTTCGGCAGCTCCCGCTTCCCCTTGCCCGCATAGCCGAACAGCACCCCGATGCCGCCGTCCACGTCGAACTTCGCATCGTTCAGCGTCGCGCCCGTCCGGGCCGACAGCGCGTACAGCTCCTCGCGATGCTCTCTGAGGTGGGAGGCGAGCGCCTTCAGCAGCGCCGCACGCTGGTGGAACGTCAGTTCCCGCAGCACCGGGCCGCCGACCGCCCGCCCGTAGCGCAGGGCGGCGCCCAGGTCGATCCCCGCCGAGGAGATCCGGGCGATCTCCTCCCCCGTGACGGCGTCATGCAGCGGCGCCCCCTCGTCCTCCGGAGCACGCCATGAACCCGACACATAACTGCGCAGCACGACCATCGGAAGCTCCTCGTCCCTGTCTCGTGAGTCCTCCTGCCATCTTCGGGCCTCGCTCACGCCCCGCGGACATGACGGCCGGGTCGGCGAGGTCCCCAGCATGTCCTGAAATACTCCTGAACATGACTTATGCGGCGGACAGTGAACGGTACGAGCGGATTCCCTACCGGCGGTGCGGGCGCAGCGGGCTGCTGCTCCCCGCGATCTCGCTGGGGCTGTGGCACAACTTCGGGGACGACCGTCCGCTGGACGTCCAGCGGGCCATCCTGCGGCGCGCGTTCGACCTCGGCGTCACGCACTTCGACCTGGCGAACAACTACGGGCCGCCGTACGGGTCCGCGGAGATCAACTTCGGCCGGATCCTGCGGGAGGACCTCGCGCCGTACCGGGACGAGATCATCATCTCCACCAAGGCCGGATATGACATGTGGGCCGGCCCGTACGGGAACTGGGGCTCCCGGAAGTACCTGCTGGCCAGCCTCGACCAGTCGCTGCGCCGGATGGGCGTCGAGTACGTCGACATCTTCTACAGCCACCGTTTCGACCCGGAGACGCCGCTGGAGGAGACGATGGGCGCGCTGGACCGGGCCGTCCGGTCCGGGAAGGCCCTGTACGCGGGGATCTCGTCGTACTCCCCGGAGCGCACCGCGGAGGCGGCCGCGATCCTGCGGGAGATGGGGACGCCGCTGCTGATCCACCAGCCGTCCTACTCGATGCTCAACCGCTGGATCGAAAACGGGCTCCTCGACACGCTCGGCCGGGAGGGCGCCGGCTGCATCGCGTTCTCGCCGCTCGCGCAGGGCATGCTCACCGGCAAGTACCTCGGCGGGATTCCGGAAGGGTCGCGGGCCGGCAGGGACACGTCGTTCTCCTCCAGCCTGCTCACCGAGCAGAACCTGCGGCACGTCCGGGCCCTCAACGAGATCGCCAAGGAGCGGGGCCAGTCGCTCGCCCAGCTCGCGCTGGCCTGGTCGCTGCGGGACCGCCGGGTCACCTCCGCGCTGATCGGCGCGAGCAGCGTCGCGCAGCTGGAGGAGAACATCGCGGCCCTCGACCGGCTCGGCTTCACCGCGGACGAGCTGGCCGCGATCGACCGGGACGCCGTGGAGGCGGGCATCAACATCTGGGCGGACTCCAGCACGGACTGATCATCCGCGCATCGACGCGGCACGGCCGGGCACGAGCAGCACATGGACGAGATGACGCCGCGGAACGCCGCGTCCGGCGAGCACACGCCGATGCCGCCGGCGCGGTCACCGGCGCGCGAGGTGACGTGATGGGCACCCCCGACCGGCGCGGACCCGACGGGCGCGGACCCGACCGGCACGAGCCCGACGGGCACCGGCCTGACAGGCGGGACACCGGGCGGCGCGGTTCCGAGCCGTACGGGCCCGGGTGGCACGGGCCGGGCTCGCACGGGCCCTACCCGCACGAGCAGCCGCGCGGCAGCGAGCCGCTGAACGCCCGCAGCCCGCTGCGGCTGCGGGCGATCCTGTCCGGGATCGCGCTGGTCGCGGCGGCGGCCGCCGCGATCGTGTTCGCGGTCGGCGTGCGGGGCGACGGGGCCTTGGCGGCGGCGGCCATCTGCGCGGCCGTCGCCGTCATCGCCGCGATCGACCTGGTCGTCATCGCCAGGCGCGCCCGCTCCTGAGCGCCCCGGGGGGCTCGGCCGTCAGTGGCGGTGGTCGGTGGCGGCGGCCTCCGGATGGGCGAGCAGCCAGGCGACCCGCTCGCGGCTCTCCTCGTCGGTGGGGGTGCAGGTGATGAGCCGCGCGCCCGGCGAGGCGGAGATGTCGAAGCTCATGGTCCGGGTCCGGATCTCCCCGGCTGCATGGTGCCGGAACACCTTGGTGCCCGACTGCGGCAGCGCGACGTCGTGCGACGCCCACAGCCGCGCGAACTCCGGGCTGACCGCCTGCAGCCGCTGGACGATCTCCTTCCAGCCCGGCTCGTCCAGGTGGCGGCTGTAGCGGTGCCGGAACGTCGCGACGAGCAGGGGCCCCGTCTCCGCGAGGTTCGCGATCGGGTTGCAGCACGGCGGCAGCGTGAACGCCATCCACATCGAGTTCCGCTCGCACGGGCGCGCGGTCATGACGTGCGGGAAGATCGCCGCGAAGGCGGCGTTCCAGGCGAGGATGTCGGAGCGGCCGTTGACCACCGAGGCGGGCATCGGCACGAGCGCGTCCAGGACCGCCCGGACGTCCTCGGGCAGGCTTCCGGCCTCCTCGCCGGCCGTGCCGTCGGGGACGTCGGCGAGCCGGTACAGGTGCTGGCGTTCGGCGCCGTCCAGCCTGAGCGTGCGGGCCACCGCGTCCAGCACCTGCGTGCTCGCGTTGATCGGGCGCCCCTGCTCCAGCCACGTGTACCAGGTGACACCGACCCCGGCGAGCTGCGCGACCTCCTCGCGGCGCAGGCCGGGCGTGCGGCGCCGCGGCCCGGGCGCCATCCCCACGTCCTCGGGCGTGATCCGCTCGCGCCTGCTGCGCAGGAACGCCGCCAGTTCGGTGCGGCGGCGCGGCCCGGTCCGCGGGCGCGCGAGCGGTCCGCCGGTGGCGGTGTTCTCCGCACTGGTCGTCGTCACGTCCCCAGCCTGCCTCCGGTCGGCGATGTGTTCCAGGTGCTGTCAGTACCAGTATCAGCAGGCTCTCGTTACGGGTACCGGTGTCGCTGCACGCTTGACCCCATGACACAGACAACCGATCTGCGTGGGACTGTTCCCGAACGGGGGTCGCGGAACGGGTCCGGCGGCCTCGCGCTCGCCGTCATCCTGCTCGGCCAGTTCATGGCCATCCTCGACGTGAGCATCGTCAACGTCGCGCTGCCGACGATGCGCGCGGACCTGCACGCCTCGGGGGCGGGGCTGCAGCTCGTCGTGGCCGGCTACATCATCTCCTACGCCGTTCTCCTCATTACCGGCGCGCGGCTCGGCGCCCTCTCCGGCCACCGCCGCATGTTCCATCTCGGCCTCGCCGGCTTCGTGGTGACATCGCTGGCGTGCGGGCTGGCGCCGTCCACCGGCACGCTGGTGCTGTTCCGGTTCCTGCAGGGCACGGCGGCGGCGCTGCTGACGCCGCAGGTGATGTCGATGATCCAGCGGGACTTCACCGGCGAGGCCCGGGCGCGGGCGCTCGGCCTCTACTCCGCCGTGGTCGCGGGCGGCGTCGTCGTCGGGCAGGCGGCCGGGGGCCTGCTGGTCAGCGCGGACCTGTTCGGCACCGGTTGGCGGACGGTCTTCCTCGTCAACGTGCCGATCGGCGTGGCCCTGCTGCTCGCCGGCCCGCGCGTGCTGCCCCGGGACGAGGTCGCGTCCGGCGCGGGGAACCTCCGCGGCCGGCTGGACGCGCGGGGCGTGCTGACGCTGGCGCCGGCGGTGCTGCTGTTCGTCGTCCCGCTGATCATGGGCCACGAGCTGGGGTGGCCGCTGTGGGGCTGGGGGGCGCTGGCCGCGAGCGCGGTGTTCATGGCGGCCTTCGTCGCCGTGGAGCGCCGCGCCGGCGCCGCCGGCGGGCGCCCGCTGATCTCGGCGCGGGTACTGCGCGCGCCGCTGCTCGTCCCGGCCTGCGTGGCGATCGTGTTCGGGCCGTGCAGCTGGGGCGCGTTCCTGTTCACCACCACCCTGCACCTGCAGGGCGATCTGGGGATGTCGCCGCTGCGGTCGGGCCTCGCGTTCGTGCCGTGCGTGATGGCGTTCGCGCTGGTCGGGCTGAACTGGCAGCGGCTGCCCGACCGCTGGCAACGCTGGGTGATCCCGGCGGGTTTCGCGCTCGCGGCGGCCGGCTACCTGTGCATCGGCCCGCTCGCCGGCGGCGGCCCGGCCTACGAGGCGCTCACCGTGGTCATCGGGGCCGGCCTCGGCGTGATGCCGATCATCATGACGGTCGCGCTGCGGCACGTCCCCCTCGGGGACGCCGCCGACGCCAGCGGCCTGCTGCTCACGCTGATGCAGCTCGCACAGGTGATCGGCATCGCGACCATCGGCACGCTGTTCCTGACCGCCGCCGAGTCCGGCGGCTCGACCCGGCACGCCGAGTACGGCACCGGCTGGGCGCTCGCCGCCGCGACCCTGGCCGGCGCCGCGTGCGCCCTGTTCCTGGCCCGCGGCCGGACCCCGGCGCGGGCCTGACCGCGCAAGTGCCCCGCCGGCCGCGCCCGGGCCGCCTCGGCTGTGGGCGGGACGGGCGCGGGCGGCCGCCGGGAGCGGGCGGCGCGGCCAGGCGGTCAGCAGCCGGTTGCGGACCTCCCGCGACGGGTGGTGGTGGACGGCGGGTTCCGGCACGCAGGCGAGCCCCGCCCGGCGGCGGCCAGAGGGACTACCGCCCGCCCCGGGTCATGACGGCGGTGCGGCGCACGAGCCCGCGCGTCCCCGGCCTCTGCCCTCCATGTACCCGTACTGCCTGGCACTTCGCCCGGTCGGCGACCTTACTGGCTTCAGCGTTTAGGTCCATGATTATCGGCAATGCCGAATTACCCATAGGGGATTCACTCGCGCGAGACCGCCGAGAGCCGGTGTCTACGACGGAGCCATCGGCATCTCACCGAATGCCGCGCCGGAACGGGGCTCACATGCGCGTGCTCGGAATCAATGCGATCTTCCATGACCCGGCCGCCGCGCTGGTCGCGGGCGGCGGGGCCGTCGCGGCGGTGGGGACGGCGCCGCCGCTGGACGCCGTCGATCTCCTCCTCGGCGGAGGGCGGCGCCGATGAGGGTTCTCGTCGCACGCCAGGACAACATCGGCGAGGTGCTGCTCGCCGGGCCCGCCGTGCGGGCGGTCGCCCGGCGCGCCGAGGAGGTCGTGCTGCTGTGCGGGCCGCGCGGCCGCGCCGCGGCCGACCTGCTGCCCGGTGTCGACCGCGTGCTGGAGTGGCGCGCCCCCTGGATCGACCCCGACCACGTGCCCGTCGAGCGGGCCGCGGTCGACCGGCTCGTCCGCGACCTGCGCGGGTTCGACCGGGCGCTGATCTTGACCTCGTTCCATCAGTCGCCGCTGCCGCTGGCGCTGCTGCTCCGCCTCGCCGGGACCCCGTGGATCGGCGGCATCAGCGAGGACTACTCCGGGTCGCTGCTCGACCTGCGGCACCGGCCTGACACCGACCTCCCCGAGCCGCTGCGGATGCTGGCGCTGGCGGAGGACGCCGGGTTCCCGTCCCCGGCCGACACCCGGCTGCGGGTCCGGGGGCCGCTGCCCGACACCGGCCACCTGACCGGCGGGCCCGGGTACGTGGTGGTGCATCCCGGGACGTCGGTCCCCGCGCGCGCCTGGCCGCCGGGGCGCTGCGCCGAGGCGGTCCGGCTGCTGGACGCGGCCGGGCACCGCGTCGCCGTCACCGGCCACGGGGACGAGAAGGAACTGACCGCGCTCGTCGCCGGGGAGGCCGGTCTCGACCTCGGCGGGCGCACCACGCTGCCGGAGCTGGCGTCCGTGCTGGCGGGCGCGTGCGCCGTCGTCGCCGGCAACACCGGCCCCGCGCATCTGGCTGCGGCCGTGGGCACCCCCGTCGTGTCGCTGTTCGCGCCGACCGTGCCGGCCGCCCGGTGGGCCCCGTTCGGCGTCCCGCTGGCGCTGCTCGGCGACCAGCGGGCGCCCTGCAAGGACAGCCGCGCCCGCGATTGCCCCGTCGACGGGCACCCCTGCCTGTCGTCCGTCACCGCCGACGAGGTCGCCGCGGCGGTAGAGATCGTGGCATCGGTCGAGGAGGTCCCCACCTCATGAGAGTCCTGATGCGGCATGCGCACGGCCTACACCGGGACGGCGCTGCCCGAGGCGGAGACGGTCCGCGCCCACGACGGCGAGATCGTGCTGCTTCCCCCGCTGGAAGGGCGCTCACCACGCGCCTGTTGTCGACCACGAAGGGAAACGCGTCATGAACGTCCTCATCACCGGCGGCGCCTCCGGGCTCGGCGCGGCGGTCGCGCGCAGGATCGCAGACGACGGCGGGCGTCCTCTCGTCCTCGACCGGCACCCGCCGAAGGACGACGTCGAGTACATGCAGGCCGACCTGGCCGACCGGCGGCGCACCGAACTCGCCGTGCACGGCCTGGCGCGCGCCGCGGGCGGGCTGAACGCCGTCGTCACCGCCGCCGGCATCGACGCGTGCGGAACGCTGTGCGAGGTTCCCGCCGAGGACTGGGAGCGGGTCGTCCAGGTCAACCTGCTCGGCACCGCCGCCGTCGTCCGCGCCGCGCTCCCCTATCTGGAGAACGAGCCGCAGGGGCGGGTCGTCACCGTGGCGTCCACGCTCGGGTTCCGCGCGCTGGGCGACGCCACCGCGTACTGCGCGTCCAAGTTCGGGGTCGTCGGGTTCACCCGGGCGCTCGCCGCCGAGACGGCCGGGAGGGTCGCCGTCACGATGATCGTGCCCGGCGGGATGGACACCGCGTTCTTCGACGACCGCGCCGACCGGTACAGGCCGGGCCCGGACGCCGAACTGAACCCGCCCGGGAACGTGGCGGCGGCCATCGCGTTCGCGCTCTCCCAGCCCGCCGGCTGCGAGGTGCGGGAACTGGTCGTCTGCCCGTCGCGGGACCCGTCGTGGCCGTAACGGCCCGCCGCGTCCTGGTGCTGCGCGGGCTGCGGCGCGCGGTGCCCGGCGCCACGATCACGCTCACGGCGCCCGCCGACGTGCCCGCCTGGGGCCCCGGCGAGCACGAGGTGGCGCGCCGGTGCCGGCCCGTCGCCGCGTACGGGCGCGAGCCCTGTCCCGGCCGGACGGGTCAGCCGGTGTGCCCGGCCCCCACCAGGTCCCGCAGGTCGGCGGGGAGGCTGTCGCGCACCTTCTGCGCGACGGCGCCCTGGGTGGCCTCGTCGGTCACCTCCAGCACGACGCGCGCCAGGTACGCCGAGCGCGGCTCGTCGGCGCCGGACCGGGCCGCCACCCGCTCCAGGAAGTCGTGCCGGCCGAACCGCTCCCCCGAGCCCCGGCCGCCGTAGACCTCGGTGCGCCGCAGATGCTCGCCGATCTCATGTGGCAGTTGCGCCGCGAGGTTGTCGGCGAGCCCCTCGGGGATCCGCTCGCCGAGCGTCTCCAGGACCGCGCGGGTCGCCCGCTCGGCCTCGCCCATGCCGGAGAGGCGGGCCCGGTTCTGGACCTGTCCGATGAACTCTTCGTGCCGCATGACGGACGCTCCTTCCTGCATATCCGAGATGCAGGAACTGCCCGTTATGTCCAGTTCTTAACGTGCCGGGGCGCCTCCACGGGCGGCGGGCCGTGCAGCGGCCCGCAGGCGAACACCAGGTGCGGGTAGGACGCGGGATCGGCGTGGTCGGGGTCCAGGCCGGCCGGTCCGAAGCCGGAGTGGCACGGTGCCCTGCCCTTCGCGTGACACTTCAGACACCTTCTGGTTTACGGACACGGGCTCATGGGCACAGTCACCTCGCGGCCCACTCGCCGGCTCGGAGCCAAGTGCCCCGACCTTCGAGCCTGGGCCGCACCACATTTCTCCCCGGGACTTCACATCGCGGGCAGTGCCTCGGCGACGACCATGCCGCAGTAGGCGGCCCCCAAGCCCGCGGCGACGCTCGCGGCGGCGTTGAGCAGCGCGGAGGAGCGGGCCCCGTCCTCGGCCAGCCGGAACGTCTCGTAGCCGAACGTGGAGTAGGTACTGAGGGCGCCGCAGAACCCCGTCCCGGCGAAGGCCATCACATCACCGTTCACGGGCAGCGCCGCCAGAAGGCCCAGCAGGAATGAGCCCGCGACGTTGACGGTGAAAGTCCCCCAGGGGAACACCGAATCGTGCGCGGCCTGCACCGCCCGGTCGGCCAGGTAGCGCAGCGGAGCACCGAACGCCGCACCCAGCGCGACCAGCAGGACGGTCACTCGCCGTCCTCCACCGTCCGCGGGCGGACCAGCGACCTGGTCAGCCGCACCCCGGCCAGGACGGCGGCGAGCGCGGCGGCCGGCGTCAGCACGAGGTACGCCAGCCCCACCCGAGGCGCGCCGTGCGCCGCGGCCCGCTGGATGTCGACGCTGTAGGCCGAGAACGTGGTGAAGCCGCCGAGCACCCCGGTGCCGAGGAACGGCCGCACCAGCCGGTGCGCGCCCCCCACCTCGGTGATCAGCACCATCAGCACGCCGATCAGCAGGCAGCCGGAGACGTTGATCCAGAAGACGGCCCACGGGAACTCCCCCGGCCGGTACGGGAACGCGCCGCTCACCGCGTACCGCGCGAGGGCGCCGAGCGCCCCGCCCGCCGCGATCGCCCCCAGCGTCTCCCAGGGCGCCTGCCGCAGCTCGGCGCGCTGCCGCGGGACGTGCAGATCGACATCGGGGTCCACGGGAGGGCGGGCCATGGGCGTACTCCTACCAGTAGCGACAGCGTTCACCGGTAGGGACCGTTGGCGGACGTCGTCCGCGGTTTCACCCCGTATCGGGCACGGCGGGCCCCACCGCCGCGTCCCCGTCCGCCGGGGCCTTTCCGAGTGTAGCGGGGTCAGGGTTCGGGACGGTCGACCCTGCCGCGCCAGCCTCCGGTCTGCACGCCACGCGACTCGATGAAGGTCTTGAAACGCTGCAGGTCGCCCTTCACGCGGCGGGTCAGCGCGCCGCCCCGGTCGCCCGCCTTCTCGGCGAGGCCCTCCGGGTCGATCTCCATCTGCGCGGTGACGCGGGTCGTGGTCTCGTCCAGCCGGTGGAAGGTCACCACGCCGGCGTGGGTGGGGCCGTTCAGGGACTTCCAGGCGACGCGCTCGTCGGGGAGCTGCTCGGTGATGCGCGCGTCGAACTCGCGGGTGACGCCGGCGATCCGCGTCGTCCAGTGCAGGGTCGTGTCATCGAGCTGGCGGATCTCCTGGACGCCGTCCATGAACTCCGGGAACGTCTCGAACTGCGTCCACTGGTCGTAGGCGGCGCGGATAGGGACGGTGACGTTGACCGATTCGGTGATCGTGCTCACGGCTCCACCTCCTGGTTCACCGCCCCGTTACCCGCCTGACATGCGTCTACCCGCCCGGTCCCCGGCCGCGCCGTGTGACCCCTTGATTGACGGGTAAAGAAACGGGACCGAACAATCGCCCTCCAGCCCTCGTCTGCACTCGTCTGCAAAGGAGATGCTTCGTATGACATCGGCGCAGACCACCCGGTTCGACGACGGCCAGACCGAGGTCCTGCTGGCGGAGATGAACCGGCTGGCGGAGGACGATCCCCGCCGGGAACGGCTGCGGGCGCGCATCGTCGACATCCACGCCCCGCTGGTCCGTGGCGTCGCGCGCCGGTACGCCCACCGCGGCGAACCCCTGGACGATCTCCAGCAGGTCGCCTACCTGGGGCTGGTGAAGGCCATCAACCGGTTCGACCCCGAGGTCGGCGACCGGTTCGTCACCTACGCCTACCCGGTGGTGACCGGCGAGGTGAAGCGGCACTTCCGCGACAAGACGTGGGGAATCCGGGTGTCGCGCCGCATCCAGGAGCTCCGGCCGATCCTGCAGCGCACCGTCCAGGAGTTCACCCGCGGGCACGGCCGCTCCCCCACGACCGCGGAGATCTCCTCCCTCATGGACATCACCGAGGACGAGACGGTCGAGGTCATCATCGCCTGCGACGCCTACCGCCCGCTGTCCCTGGAGGCGCCGGCGGACGGGTCGGCGAGCGGCGAGAGCGGCACGGTCGGCGAGTATCTCGGGTCGGACGACCCGGCGCTGGACGCCTTCATCGACGGGCACTCGCTGGGCCCGCTGATCGACGGCCTGCCCGAGCGCGAGCGGACGATCCTGCTGCTGCGGTTCTTCGGCAACAAGACGCAGACGCAGATCGCCGAGCAGATCGGGCTGTCGCAGATGCACGTCTCGCGGCTGCTCCGCGCCACCCTCGACCGGCTCCGCGTGGGCCTGCTGGCGGAGGGGTGAGCGCACGGCCTCCGCCGGGGACGAGAGGACGCCCCCGCCCCCGGCAGGCGCACCCTCAGTCGACCTCCACCCAGCCATACGTGCGTTCGACGGCCTTTTTCCAGCCGGTGTAGCCGGTTCTGCGTTGTTCGTCGGTCCAGGTGGGGTGCCAGCGTTTGTCTTCGTTCCAGTTCTGGCGTAGTTCGTCGGTGGTGTTCCAGAAGCCGACGGCCAGGCCGGCGGCGTAGGCGGCGCCCAGGGCGGTGGTCTCGGCCACCACGGGGCGGGAGACCGGGACGCCCAGGATGTCGGCCTGTAGTTGCATGCACAGTTCGTTGGCGGTGACGCCGCCGTCGACTTTGAGTACGTCCAGGGTGACGCCGGAGTCTTCGCGCATGGCCTCGACCACGTCGCGGGACTGGTAGCAGATCGCTTCCAGGGTGGCGCGGGCCAGGTGGGCGTTGGTGTTGTAGCGGGACAGGCCGACGATGGCGCCGCGGGCGTCCGAGCGCCAGTAGGGGGCGAACAGGCCGGAGAAGGCGGGCACGAAGTAGACCCCGCCGTTGTCGTCGACCTGCCGGGCCAGTGCCTCGCTTTGCGCGGCGCCGGAGATGATGCCGAGCTGGTCGCGCAGCCACTGCACCGCCGACCCGGTCACCGCGATCGACCCCTCCAGCGCGTACACGGCCGGCTGGTCACCGAACTTGTAGCAGACGGTCGTGAGCATCCCCGCCTTGGACCGGACGAGTTCCTCCCCGGTGTTGAGCAGGAGGAAGTTGCCGGTGCCGTAGGTGTTCTTGGCCTCGCCGGGTGCGAAGCACACCTGCCCGACCGTCGCGGCCTGCTGGTCGCCGAGGATGCCGGTCAGCGGCACCTCGCCGCCGAGCGGGCCGTCCGCGCGGGTCGTCCCGTACGGCTCGGGCGCCGAGGACGGCCTGATCTCGGGCAGCATCGGGCGCGGGATGCCGAAGAACGACAGGAGTTCCTCGTCCCAGTCGAGGGTCTCCAGGTTCATCAGCATGGTGCGGCTGGCGTTGGTGGGGTCGGTGACGTGGACGCCGCCGTCCGTCCCGCCGGTGAGGTTCCACAGCACCCACGTGTCGATGTTCCCGAAGATCGCCTCGCCGTTCTCGGCCGCCTCCCGGACGCCGTCGACGTTCTCCAGAATCCACTGGACCTTGCCGCCGGAGAAGTACGTGGCGGGCGGCAGGCCGGCGCGGTACCGGATCGTCTCGCCCCTGCCGTCGCGTTCGAGCGCGGACGCGATGCGGTCGGTGCGGGTGTCCTGCCAGACGATCGCGTTGTAGTACGGGCGCCCCGTGCGCCGGTTCCACACCACGGTCGTCTCCCGCTGGTTGGTGATCCCGAACGCGGCCAGGTCGCCATGGCTCAGGTTCGCCTTGTTCAAAGCGGACTGGATGACGGCGCGGGTCCGTTCCCAGATCTCGGTCGGATTGTGCTCGACCCGGCCGCTCTGCGGCAGGATCTGCTCGTGCTCCAGCTGGTGGCGCACGACCTCGTTGCCGCCGTGGTCGAAGACCATGAAGCGGGTGCTGGTCGTGCCCTGATCGAGCGCTCCGACGAAGTCGGCCATGGCTCTCCCTTTCTGCCGGCGGGGCCGGGCCCCGTCAGGAAACGTCGTATTCCGGCCTCGGCTCAGTCATACCGGTGCCCTCCTCCTCTTCGGGGATGTTCCGCCCGATGAGCAGGATGTAGAGGCCGGCCCCGAGCGGGCCGCCGATCAGCGGCCCGGCGATGGGCACCCAGAAGTAGAAATTCCCGTACTGGTCCCGCCACGCGCTCTCGTATCCGGTGAGGTACTGGGCGAGCCGGGGCCCGAAGTCGCGGGCCGGGTTGATCGCGTACCCGGCGTCGCTGCCGAACGCCATCCCGATCCCCACCACGACCAGCCCGATGATGAGCGGGGCCAGGTTCGCCAGCGGCGGCGCGTTGCGCACGTCGGTGAGGGCGAGGACGAGGAAGAGCAGGATGGCGGTGCCGATGACCTGGTCGCGGAACGCGCCCCAGGTGCCGACCGGCAGCGAGCCGTTGCCGGGCAGCGTGGAGAACACGAACTGCGACTTGATGGTCAGGCCCGGATCGAACTTGTGCAGGATCTCGGTGTAGTCCCACCGGACGATCAGCGCGGCGACGAAGGCCCCGAGCGTCTGCGCGAACCAGAACGGGAGCACCTTGCGCCATGGGAATCCCTTGAAGACGGCGAGAGCCAGCGTCACCGCGGGATTGATGTGCCCACCGCTGATCCTGGCGGCGACGTACACGCCCAGCGTCACGCCCACCCCCCACGCCCAGGCGATGCTGTCGTGGTCGCCGAGGGCGGGCCCGCCCGCGATGACCTGCGCGACCACGCCGACGCCGAACAGGATCAGGATCAGCGTGCCGGCGAACTCCGCCGTCATCTCCCGGGCGAGTTCGGGGAGCTTCGGCCATCGCGTCATCTCTCCTCCTCCAGGAAGGTGTGACGCAAGACATAACCGCCACGGACGTAAGTACGCCCGGTGAGACAGGGCGGCGGGTTACGTGACGGCAATACCGGCACCAAGCGTCGCCCATCGCACCCCGCCGCGTGAACGCGATGGCGTGATGGTGCCCGGGAAGGAACGCGCTACGCGGTCAGTGGGTGCGGTGCCGCACGAGCGGCGGCTCAGCGGCCGGTGGATGCTGAACGGAAAATGGAACCCCAGCCGGGCAGGCGTCAGCGTCCGTTCTGCGGGAGCGGAACGGTTGCTCAACTGCGGTCAGGCTGCTGGTTCGAGGGTGACCTGGTGGCCGAGGGCTTGGAGTTGGCGGACGAGGTCGCGGGTTTTGCGGGTGGGGTTGAGATGGCGTTGGTGCCAGTCGGGGCCGAGTTCTTGGTAGTGGGTGTCGGGGTCGTTGATCAGGTGCCAGGTGATGACGAGGATGGAGCGGGCGACGGCGACGATGGCCTTGGCGTGGCCGCGGCGTTTGACGATGCGCCGGTAGCGGGCGCCGAGGAAGGTGTCGGTGCGTGCGGCGGCGGTGGCGGCTTCGCCGAGGGCTCCTTTGAGCCAGGGGTTTCCTTGTCCGGCGGGACCGGCGGTGTTCTTGGCTCCGGACTGAATGGTTCTGGGGCATAGCTTCGCCCACGAGACCAGGTGCTCGGGAGTGGGGAAGCGGCTCATGTCCAGGCCGATCTCCGCGAGGATGATGTGGGCGGTGGTCGCTCCGACGCCTGGGATGTTGTCTAGGCGTTCGGCCACGTCGGCTGCGGTGTGGCCAGGGGTGGTGTCGGTTCCGGACGTGATAGCGGCCGGGGCGTCATCGTGCGGGCCGGTGATCTCTCCCAGGGTCTGGGTGATCAGCCGATCGAGTTCGCCGAGTTGTGCGGTGAGGTGGTCGACGGTGCCCAGCAGGATCCGCAGCAGGTGGGCGTGATGGTCCTCGAACTGTCCGGTGAGGGCCTCGGTGAGGGGCTGTGTCTTTTTGACCAGGCTGCCCTTGGCCAGGTCCGCCAGAGTCCGGGGGTTGCGTTCGCCGGCGACCAGTGCGTCCAGCATGGACCGGCCCGAAACACCGAAGAGGTCCGAGACGACATCGGACAACTTGATCTGCGCGTCTTGGAGGGCCTTGTCCACCCGGTGCTTGTGACGGGTGCGTTCCTGGACGAAGACGGTGCGGGTGCGGGTGAGGTCCCGCAGTTGACGGACCGGTTTCGGGGGCACGAACGAGGCCCGCACCATGCCGCGTTCGGCGAGTTTGGCCAGCCAGACCGCGTCCAGCTTGTCGGTCTTGGGCCGCCCGGGGACGTTCTTGACATCACGCGCGTTGACCAGCCAGCACTCCAGCCCCCGGTTCTCCAGAAGGTAGAAGAAGGGCCGCCAGTAGCTGCCCGTCGCCTCCATCACCACGCGTTGGACGCCCTGGCAGACCAGCCGGTCACCCAGTTCCAGGATCGAGTTCGTGGTCGAGGAGACATTCCAGACCTGCTGGACCCGCCGGCCCTCGATGGTGTCGTGCGGGACTCGCAGACAGACCATGCCCGATGCCTTGGCGATATCGATCGCCGCGACCCGGGCTACCGTTCCGTCGTCGTGATCCTCTCCGGTTTCCTGCATGGTCTTCCTCCCCTTTGCCGATCGTGCGGGCGGGGCCGCCCGGGGGGCCTGAGGGGAAACGGAGAAGCTGAACGGCGTGCTCAAGGCGACAGTGTGCGGCCCCTCGGACGGCTCCCTCACCAGACTCCTATGCGGGCTCACGACCCAAACATCAAGCGGCGTCGGCGGGCAGCCCCGCACCGAATTTTCACGCCCGCGGGGCGTCGCCGCAGGCGAACGGCTGACTCCTATAGATGTCAAGCTGCAGGAGCGAGATCGTTTTGAGTGGTTTGTTCGGTTGGTGTGCCGGTCAGAGCGCGGTGGACCTCGCGGGCGACGAAGCGTTTTAGGCAGCGGATGATCTCCTTCTTCGACAGCCCTTGGGTGGTGCGGCGTTGGACGTAGGCGCGGGTGCGCGGGTCGTGGCGCATGCGGACCAGCACGATGGTGTGCAGGGCGTTGTTGGCGGCGCGGTCGAGGCGGTGGCGGCGGGTGCGGCCCGAGGACGCCGGGATCGGTGCGACCCCGGCGAGGTGTGCGAACGCCGCCTCTGAGCACATCCGTTCGGGGTTGTCGCCGGCCGAGGCCAGCAGCTGCCCGGCGGTCCGGGCGCCGACGCCGAACAGCTCCAGCAGCACGGGAGCGGCCTGCTGGACCAGCGGGCCGATCTAGGCGTCCAGGTCGGTGATCTCGGCGTCCATCGCCTGGTACCGGCGGGCCAGGCGGCGCAGCGCCGCCCGGGTCGCCGCCAGGGGATCCGACAGGTCCGCCCCGGGCCGCAGCCGCGCGCCGGTCGGGCGGGTGGACAAGACAGTGACGGGGCTTCTGGACCAAGCTCCTATGAGGTCACAAACGCCCGTCCGGCCGCGTGCGTGGCGGCCCCGCCGACACGCCGACAAATCCCAAACAGGACGGCCGAAGGCGTCAGTCAGGCGGAGGGGCAGACGCATCAGCAGAACCACCACTCACATCATCACTGTCAGGCGTCGTCGACGAGGGGCAGCGCGGCGAGCACCCCGGCGGCCATGGCCCGGGCGGTCAGCTCGACCGCGTCGTCCGCGGGCAGGAACTCCGCGTGGTGCAACGCCGCGCCGGCCGAGGACACACCCGCGAACATCATCACCGCGGGCGCCAGTGCGCCGAAGTAGGAGAAGTCGTCCGCGCCGCAGGACCGCAGTGGCGCGCTGACCGGCATCGCCTGGGCGTGCAGCCGTTCCCGCACGGCCGCGCTCAGACCCGGGTCGTTGGTCAGCACCGGCTCGCCGGGCGTCACCTCGACGACACCGGCGCACCCGTGCGCCGCCGCCGTGTGCTCGACCGTACGGACGAGGTCCTTGTGCAGCCGATCCCGGTCGTCCGGGTGCAGGGTCCGGATCGTGCCGCGCGCCCGGGCCTCCTCCGGGATGACGTTGGGCGCGGTCCCGGCGGACAGCTCGCCCACGGTCACCACGGCGGCGTGGGTGGGATCGGTGTGCCTGCTGACGAGTTGCTGGATCGCGGTCACGCACTGGCAGAGCACGAGCACCGGGTCGGCGGCGAGGTGCGGATAGGCGCCGTGCCCGCCGTGCCCCTCGATCGTGATCGTGAACTCGTCGGCGGCGGCGTTGATCGGCCCCGCGTCCACGGCGACGGTGCCGTCGGGGATGCCGGGGTGCACGTGGACCGCGATGTAGGCGCGTACGGCCTGTGCCGCGAGCGCCGCGTCACGGGCGACGTCGAGGGCGCCGGAGGGGTACACCTCCTCGCGCGGCTGCAGGATGCCGAGCACCGGCAGCCCGGTACGCCGGGCCGCCCGCAGCAGCGCGGCCAGCGCGGCGAGATGCACGTCGTGGCCGCAGGCGTGCATGTAGCCGTCGCGTGCGGCCCACGGCACCCCGGTGCGCTCGTTGATCGGCAACGCGTCGAGTTCGGCGCGTACCGCGATCGCGGGCCCGACGGGCCCCACCCGCAGCAGGCGGCCGGTCTCGGCGACCATGACGCCGGGCTCGCGGACGAACGCGGCGACCCGTTCGGCCGTCGCGCGTTCCGCGCCGCCGGGCTCGGGGTCGGCGTGCAGGCGGCGCCGCAGCTCGACTGCCTGGGGGATCTCCTCGCCGAGCGCCTCGAACAGGCGCCCGGCCAGGTCACCCATGGACATCCAGCCCGTAGACCCGAATCGCGTTTCCCCCGCAGACCAGGGATGTGATCCGCGCGACGTCCGCGGCGTCGACGTGCCCATCGTCCTGCCATCGGGCGAGTGTCGCGGCCAGCCCCCGGCGGAAGAGCAGGGAGCCGAGCAGGTACAGCTCGGGCAGGCCGAAGGCGTCGGAGCTGAACAGCACCTTGGTGTAGGGCGCCAGCTCCATCGACTCGGCGATCACCCGTTCCGCCGAGGGGCCGGTGAAACTGACGGCGAGCCCCACGTCGAGGTGGACGTGCGGGTACACGGCCGCGAGATACCCCGCCTCACGGTGGTACGGGTAACAGTGCAACAGCATGATCGGTACGGAGACGGCCCGGATGAACTCCGTCATCAGCGTCGGGTCGTTGCGGTGCAGCACGATGTCGGGGTCGCCGTAGCCCACGTGGAACTGCAGCGGCAGCCCGAGGTCGACCCCGCACCACAGCGCGTGCCGGAGCAGCACCGGGTCCTCGACCCGCCCGCCGGCGCGCAGCCAGGCGTCCGCGGCGGCGAGCACCTCCCGGCGGCCGGGCCGCGCCGGGTCGAAGTCCAGCCCGTGGCGGTAGGCGATGATGGACTTCAGCCCGACGCTGCGGCTCTCGGCGCACTTGGCGGCGAGCGTCGCGCCGAAGCCGTCCGCCAGGTGCTCGGCCCCCTCCCAGGCGGTGCTCTCGAGTACGGCCTCCAGCCGGGTGATCTCGCGGGTGCCGACGTCGCCGATCCGCTCCATCTCCGCCGGGGTGAGCAGGTCGGCCGCCCGGAATCCGCAGTCGAGGAGGAACGTGTCGATCCCGGCCGCGGCGAGCAGCCGCCTGGCCACCTCGGCGCAGCCGAGTTCGTTCCTGCGGGCGAGGTAGTCGCCGGGCGCGGCGTGCGGAGGCAGGCCGAGGACCGGCGCGCAGTGCGCCCGAATCGCGAGCCCGACCGGACTGTCGAAGTGGCTCGTGCCCGGGGCCGGCGGTGTCGTCGCCTCGGTCGCGAGCTGCTCGAACTCCTCGCGACCCAGGTCGGTGCGGACGAGTCCATGGCAGTGGTGGTCGACCATGGCCAGGGAGTCAGTAGACATGCGCGAGCACCTCGTGGACGTCTTTGGTGGTCTCGGCCAGCGCCAGCTCGGTGTGCTTGACGGCCTCGAAGCAGGCGAGCAGGCGCGGTGGGAACCAACCGCGTACGGTCTCGTCCGCGGCGAGCGCGCGCAGCGCGTCGGGCAGCGACGCCGGAAGTGGCGCGAACCGGGCGGCGGCCCGGCCGTGCTCGGTGAGCTCGCCGACCTCCCCGGTGACCGGCTCCGGTGGGATGAGGCCGCCGGCGATGCCCGCGGCGCCGGCCCGGATCAGCGCGGCGAGCAGCAGCCAGGGGTTGGCGGTGGCGTCGGCGGCACGGTATTCGAGGTTGGCGGTGCCGGCCGCGCCGTTCAGCGGCGAGCAGATCCGCACCATCGCCTCGCGGTGACGCAGCCCGAGGAAGGCGCCGCCGGAGCTCCACTTGTGCGGCCGTAGCCGGTCGTAGGAGATCACGCTCGACGCGGTCAGCGCGACCAGCGCCTGCGCGTGGTCGAGGATCCCGGCGGCGAACGCCCCGGCGGGCGCGGACAACCCGCCCGGCCCGGTCGGGTCGTGGGTCGCGGGTGTCCCGTCCGGCTGGAGGAGGCTCACGTGCACGTGCACGCCGTTGCCCGTGCCCCCGGAGACGGGCATCGGCGTGAACGACGCGCGTCGCCCGTGTCGCGCCGCGACGTCGCGGACGAGTTCGCGCAGCAGGATCGCCTGGTCGGCGGCTGCCACCGGCGGTGCGGGCCGGAGGGTGACCTCGTACTGGTTGGTGCCGTACTCGGGCAGCCAGTTCTCGGGTTCGAGCCCGGCCGCCTCCAGCGTCGCGACCAGCGTCGAACCGAAGGGTTCGGCCGCGCGCAGGCCACGGATCGAGAATGCCGGGTACGGCTCGTGGCCGTCCAGGGTGAACTCGTGCTCGAACGACACCAGCAGGCGCAACCCGGTGGCCGCCTCGAAGTCGCGTACCGTGTCGCGGAGCGTCGTACGGGCGCAGCAGTCCCATGGCTCTCCGTCGCAGGTCACGGAGTCGGCCAGGTAGAGGGCGAGGGCGCCGCCGCCGGGCACGGGCTCGATCTCGGCCCGGGTCGCGGGGTCGGGGCGCAGCCGCAGGTCGCCCGCCGAGCCGAACGGGTTGGGGTCGGCGATCTCACCGAAGGCGGTGAGCGCCAGGTTGGCGGGCACCCAGCCGACCCCGGTGGTGAGCCGGTCGGACAGATCCTCGACGGGGAACGTGCGTCCGCGGCAGACCGCCACCAGATCGCTCGTCGCGACGCAGACAAGGTCCTTGGTCAATATTCTCGTACCTCCCGGTCGGCCGTAAGAAGCTGGTCGAACTCCGAAACCCGCTCGCGCGGCACCTCGCCCATCTCGTCGACGATCGCGGCCACGAGCGCCTCCACCAGGGCCATCGCCGGGGTCAGGGCGTCGAACGGCGACGGCGTGGTGACGGTCGCGGGCAGCACGACGTCGGCCACCGCCGCCGCCGGGGACAGCCAGGGATCGGTGAAGAGCACGACCTTGGCGCCGCGAGCCGCGGCCTGCTCGGCGAAGCGGACGATGTCGGACTGATAGCGCCGGTAGTCGAACACGACGACCGTGTCGGACCGGCGGATGTCGATCAGATATTCGGCGTGCTCGTGGACGCCGCCGGAGACGTACGTGGCGCGCGGGCGCAACTGCCGCAGGTGCATGACCAGATAGCGCGCGAGAAGCGTGCTGAAGTATCCCCCGATGGTCCACGCGGGCCGGCGGCCGTCGGCGAGCAGCGCCGCCGCCCGTTCCAGCTCCCCGTCGGGCAGTTGGCCGAACGTCTCGCGTATCCCCCGGCTGAACACGTCGCGCGAGCGCGGGCCCGCGGCTTCGCCGAAGCTGGTGTCGTACTGGGTGAGCGGCGAGGTCAGCCGGTCCTGTAGCTCGATCTTGAGCGCGGTCTGGAGGTCGGCGTAACCGGCGAAGCCCAGCCGCTGCGCGAGTCTCAGCACGGTCGGGGCGCTGACCGTGGCCCGCCGGGCGAGCGCCGCGACGGGTTCGAGCGCGACGGTCGGGTAGCCCGCCAGCAGCGTACGGGCGACCTTCTGCTCGGCGGGGGGCAGCGTGCCGAGGAGGGCGCGCAGCCGCTCGGCCAGCATACGGCTCGGCTCGGTGGACTCCGTCATGGTGCAGATCATTACATCGACTCCTATTGACAGGCAACCTGTAACGAAACAAATATGTACGCCCACAAGCTCACAAGCCGCTGAGGAGGCAAGTCGTGCGTCGGAATCTCACCTTGTGGGGGGCGCTCGGGCTATCCCTCGCCATCACCGCCCCCACCCTGGCCATGGGTCTCAACGGCGCGTTGCCCGCGAAGCTCGCGGGCTCCGCAGTACCTTTGGTGTTCCTCATCGGCTTCGTCGGTGTGGCGGCGGTGATGTACGGGTTCGTCCGGCTCACCCGCTACTTCAACCACGCGGGCTCGGTGTACGCGCTGGCCGGGGTGACGATGGGGCCGCGGGCCGGCTTCTTCGGCGGGTTCGCGCTCCTCGGCGTCTACACCGCCCTCGCGATCAGCACCTTGGGGTCGACGGCCCAGTTCACGAAGGTGTTCCTCGCCGACGCCGGGGTCCATCTCGACATCCCCTGGCCGGTCATCGCGCTGGCGACACTCGCGTTCGCGACCTATCTGGCCACCATGGACACCCGCAACGCGACCCGCGTGCTGCTGACCATCGAGTCCATCGGCATCGTGCTCATGCTGGTGATCGTGGTGGTGGTGTTCGCCAAGCTCGCGGGGGGAGACGCGCCGCGCGGGCAGACCTTCAGCTCCGACGTGCTCGTGCCGAGCGGAGTCTCCTTCGGCGCGATCATGGCGGCCACGGTCTACGCCTTCCTGTCCTTCGCCGGCATCGAGGGCGCGGCGGCTCTCGGCGAGGAGACCCGTGACCCTCGGCGCAACATCCCGCGCTCGATCATCGGCGCGGTGCTGTTGACCGGCGTGCTGTACTTCGTGGTGATGCTGGCCCAGACGCTCGGCTTCGGCACGGACGCGGCCGGGGTGAAGGCGTTCGGTGAATCCGGCGCGCCACTCGCGGACGTCGCCAAGTCCTACGCCGGAAGTACCGTCGCCACCGCGTTCTCCGGCGCCGCGACCGTGAGTTCGTTCGCGGCGGCGCTGGGGTGCGTGACCGCGGCGAGCCGGATCCTGTTCGCGCTCGGCCGCGACGGCTTCGGGTTCGCCGCCTGGGGCCGGGAACCCCGGCGCGGCGGCACACCGATCCCGGCACTGCTCACGGTCGCGGCCGTGTCCGTGGTGGCCACGCTCGCCCACGCGATCGCCGGTACCTCGCCGTTCGACATGTACTTCTACTGGGCCACGCTCGGCGTGATCGGCCTGCTGGTCGTGTACGCGGTGACGAGCCTCGGCGCGCTGCGGTACCTGTTCACCCGCGGGCTGGCCCCGCGCTGGGAGGCGGTGATCCCGGTCGTGGCGGTCGCCTATCTGGCCTACGTGTTCTACAAGCAGGTGTGGCCGGTCCCCGACCCGCCGTACAACCTGTTCCCCTACATCGTCGCGGCGTGGCTGCTCGCCGGGGTCGCGATGATCGTGTTCCGCCCGGAGCTGACCCGGCGCATCGGCGAGGGCTTCGAACGCGCCGAGGGCCTGCTGGACGACGAACCCAAGGCCCCGTCGAACACCTGACCGCCCGCGCCGCCCCGCACCCTACCTGTCAGCGTGGCCCCACCGTGCTATCGCCGGGTGGGGCCACGCCCACAGGCGAGGTACAGCGGCGCACGGCCACTCGGACGCGGGACCCGGACGACGGGACGGTCCGGGCCATCCTCACACGTGAGGTGCAGCGGCGCGCGCATCCGCGAACGTCCGTCATCGGATGCGGGTGGCTCCGACGACTCCCCGTCTAACTACAGCGCCAGTGTTCCGGGGCGCTGACGTAGGTGCCCTTGTGGCTTGTGTCCATACATAGCCCTCCGCGCGGAGTACGGCCATGGCCAGGGCCACCGTGCGGTTCGCGACGTGGAACTCGGCGGCGAGTTCGAGCTGGGACGGAAGGCGGTTGTCCGGAAGGTATTCGCCTCGTGTGATGCGGTCGCGGATCATGCTGGCGTGCGCGGACGGCAAGAGCAACATCGACATCGCCGCCGAGCTGCGGGTGCACCGCGACACCGTGTCCAAGTGGCGCAACCGGTTCGCCGCGCTGCGGCTGGAGGGACTGATGGACGAGGCCCGGCCGGGCCGGCCGCCGTCGATCACCCTTGACCAGGTGGAACAGGTGGTGGTGACTTTGGAGGAGACACCTCGCAACGCCACGCACTGGTCGCGGGCCTCGATGGCCGAGCGTACCGGCCTGTCGAAGTCGACGATCGGACGGATCTGGCGGGACTTCGGGCTCAAACCGCACCGCACCGGCACCTTCAAGCCGTCCACCGACCCGCTGCTGGCGGAGAAGGTCGTCGACATCATCGGGCTCTATCACGACCCGCCTGAGAAGGCGGTGGTGCTGTGCACCGACCGGGGACGCGCGGGGCGGCAAGCGGCGCAAGGGCTGCGTCGTGGGTTGGCCAGCGGGTTGGCTGGTGGGCCGGCGCGGGGGCGGTCTGGGGTCTGGTCCCGGGGACCGAGCGGAGCCGAGGGTGGTCGTCTAGAAGCCGGACGGCCTGGGCGGCCTGCCCGCTTGGAGCGCGTTGGGCGCAGGCCGCGGCGGTGACGGTGAACAATGGCGCCGACCAGGAAGGGCGTCGCAGTGCCTGCCTGGCGAAGACCACGTCCTGTTCGGCGGCGGGGGCGAAGAGCCTGGCGCCTGCTACTGGGATGGGACGCTCGGGCAGCAGCCGGGCCAGGAGTTTGCGCACCCGGCTGCCGATCAGCGTCACGGTGCACACCCCTGGCCACGCGGCGCTGACCAGTTCGGCGACGTCGGGGATCTTGGCTGCGTGCATCGCGACCGCCAGTACCCCGGTGGTGCGTGCCGGATCGGCCAGCGACTGGGCGAGCTGGTGATGTTCGTGCTCGTCCCCCATGGCGATCAGCTGCCCGGGTGGCAGATGTAAGGTCAGGCGGTGGCCCGGGACTGGTCGTCCAGGTCCGGGCCGTCGCCGGCGGAGAAGCCGGGAAGCCAGCGTTCGGCTTCGGCACGGAAGGGGCCCTCGGCCTCCAGCTGGCAGAGGACGCCGCCGCAGCCGGACAGGGCGCGGCTGACGGCGAGGTACTGAGGCGGCATGCGGAACTGGCGGGCGAGCGCGCCGGGACGCATGTCGGAGGCGTGGCCGAGGCCGCGGGCGGTCTGCTCGCGGAGCCATGCGCGGGAGTAGCGGAAGCGTTCCACGGCGAAGGGCGCGGCGTGCGGCGCGACGAGATCGGCGACCTCGTCCGGGTCCACCTCGGCCTCCGGGGCGAGGAAGCCCTCCTCGCAGAGGGCGTCGACGATCGCGTCGGGGTCGCCGAGCGTGCCGATGCGGGTCAGGCGGCCGATCGACCACTGCAGCTCCGCCGGGACGCGGGCGGCGCCGCCGAAGTCCATGACGCCGAGGCGGCCGTCGTCCAGCAGCCGGAAGTTGCCCGGATGCGGATCGATGTGGATCATCTCGCAGCGGGCCGGGCCGGACAGCAGGAAGCGGAACAGCAGCAGTCCCGCCCGATCGCGCCGGTCCTGGTCGCCCTCGGCGATGACCTTGGCGAGCGGGGTGCCGTCCAGCCACTCGGTGACGAGCACGTTGCCGGACTGGGCGACGACGGCGGGGACGGCGAAGTCGGGGTCGCCGGCGTAGGCGTCGTGGAAGGCGGTCTGCGCGCGGGCCTCGTCGAGGTAGTCGAGTTCCTTCTCCAGGCGCCGCTTCAGGTCGGCGATGACCGGCTTGACCTCGACGCCCGGGAACAGCGGGGTGAAGAGCCTGCTGAGGCGGGAGATCTGGTTGAAGTCGCTCATCAGGGCCTGGGCGGCGCCGGGGTACTGGACCTTGACCGCGACGGTGCGGCCGTCGTGCCAGACGGCCTTGTGGACCTGCCCGATGGACGCGGCGGCGGCCGGGCGGTCGTCGAACTCGGCGAAGTGCTCGCGCCAGTCCTCCCCCAGCCCCTCGGCGAGGACCTTGTGGGTGGTGGCGGCGGGCATGGGCGGCGCCGACTCCTGCAGGCGGGTCAGGCTGGCGCGGAACGGCCCGGCGATCTCCTCGGGCAGCCCCGCCTCGAAGATCGACAGTAGCTGGCCGACCTTCATCGCGCCGCCCTTCAGCTCGCCGAGCACGGCGAACAGCTGCTCGGCGGTGCGGCGCTGGACCTCCAGCGCGACGGCCTCGGCGGGGCGGCCGAACGTCCGCTTGCCGAACCCGAGGGCGGTGCGCCCGGCGAAGCCCAGCGGAAGGGTCGCCAGCTTGGCGGTGCGCGTCACCGCGCGGCGGGGAATGTCACTCACGGCCCGGCCGTCCCTTTTTCGACGATGCGTCCAATGCAGTCAGCCTCTCATGACGGGTGAATGCCACGAAAAGGTCATTCCCCGTTCAGGATTCAGCGTTCCGCCGAGCCGGAAGATTCCCGGCACCGGTCCCGCACGGCCGCGGCGGCGGACCCGGCCATGGCTCTTCGCGATCCTGTGACTACATAGCGTGATCAAAGGGTAGCTAGCCGATGTGAAGGACAAGAGCGGGAGTGCCGGACGCAAGGGCCGGCTGCTGATCATCGGTGGGGCGGAGAACCGGACCTGCGGGTCGGGGCCGCTGGAGACGTTCGTCGAGCTGTCCGGCGCCGAGGACGCGCGGATCGTGGTGGTGACGACGGCGACGGAGGTGCCGGAGGAGGTCGCCGAGGAGTACACGGCCGTGTTCGGGCGGCTCGGCGTGCCGTCGGTGCGGGAACTGCGGCTGCTCGGCCGGGCCGCGGCCGACGACGCGGCGACGCTGCGGGCGCTGGAGTCGGCGACCGGCGTGCTGTTCAGCGGCGGCGACCAGTCGCGGATCCGGACGCTGGTGGGGTCCAGGACCAACGAGCTGCTGAAGCGGCGGCTGGACCAGGAGGGCCTGGTCATCGCCGGGACGAGCGCCGGCGCGACCGCGATGGGCCACTGGATGATCCTGGGCGGGCACGGCCACGAGGTCGCCGCGTCCAGCGTGAAGGTCGGTCCGGGGCTCGGGCTGCTCGGCAACGTGCTGATCGACATGCATTTCAACGAGCGCGGCCGGCTGCCGAGGCTGATGAGCGGCATAGCGCTGGACACGCGCCTGCTGGGGGTCGGCATAGACGAGGACACGGCGATCGTGGTGGGCGACGGCCATTTCGAGGTCGTCGGCACGGGGGTGGTCACGGTCGTGGACGCCGGGCAGTCCACCATCGCCTACGCCGCGTCGGACGACGAGCCGATGGCGATGTTCGACGTTTCGCTGCACCTGCTGCCCGCCGGCTGCACGTTCCAGATGAACGACAAGCTGCCCGCGATCGGCACCATGCGCGGCCCGGAGGGGGAATGACCGTGCGGCTCGATCATGTGCGCCGCCTGAGCGGCCCGAACATCTATCTGTCCCGTCCCGTCGCGATCGCGCGGCTCGACCTGCAGGGCCTGACCGGTCACGAGACGACCGACCATCCCGGTTTCGCCGAGCGGCTGGCGGCGGCGCTGCCCGGACTGGCCGGGCATCACTGCTCGGCGGGCCGTCCCGGCGGGCTGCTGGAGGCGATGGCGCGCGGCACCTATTTCGGCCATGTCACCGAGCACGTCACGCTGGAGCTGTCCGGGTCGATCGGCCGTGAGGTGTTCTTCGGACGCACCGTCCGGGCGGGCGGGCCCGGCGAGTACGACGTGATCCTGGAGTGCCCGCGGCACGAGCCGGCGGGCAGCACGGTGGTGGAGCGGCTGATCTCGCTCGCCGTGCGGATGGTCGGCGGCGCGCTGGCCGGGGCGGTGCCCGACCTGTCGGAGGACCTGGCCGGGGTCGCCGCCGCGCACGAGGCGGAGCGGCTCGGGGTGAGCACGGCGGCGCTGGCGCGGGCGGCGCGCGAACGCGGCATCCCGGTCCGCCGGGTGGACGACCTCAACCTGCTGCGGCTCGGGTACGGGCGGTACCGGCGGACGGTGTGGGCGGCGATGACGGACGCGACGTCGGCGGTCGGGATGGAGGTCGCGGGCGACAAGCGGCTCACGCACCGGGTGCTGGCGGACGCGGGCGTCCCCGTGCCCGAGGGGCGGGTGGCGGCGTCGCCGGCGCAGGCGCTGGAGGCGCTGCGCGACATCGGCGGCCCGGTGGTCGTCAAGCCGCTCGCCGGTCACCAGGGCGAGAACGTCCACATCGAGCTGACCGCGCCGCCGGAGGTGGTGGCGGCGTTCGCGGCAGCGGCCGGGGACGCGGGCGAGGTCCTCGTCGAGCCCTACATCCCGGGCACGGACTACCGGGTCCTGGTCGTCGGCGGGCGGGTCGCGGCGGCGGCCGAGCTGACCGCCGCATGCGTGACCGGCGACGGGACGTCCACGGTCGCGGAGCTGGTGGAGCGGGTCAACGCCGACCCGGCGCGCGGCGAGGGACACGACCGGCCGCTGACCCGGCTGGCGCTGGGGCCCCCGGAACTGGCGCTGCTGGCGCGGCAGGGGCACGGCCCGGCATCGGTGCCCGGCGGCGGGGAGCGGGTGTGGCTGCGCCGCAACGCGAACCTGTCCACCGGCGGCACCAGCCGGGACGTGACGGACGACGTCCACGCCGAGGTCGCCGCGATGTGCGTGCGGGCCGCCGCGGCCGTCGGCATGGACGTCTGCGGCATCGACCTGCGGCTGCCCGACATCGCCGCACCGCCGCCCGCCGAGCGCGGCGCCGCCGGCGTCCTGGAGGTCAACGCCGCGCCCGGCCTGCGCATGCACCTGGCGCCGCACGAGGGCACGGGACGCGACGTCGCCGGCGGCATCATCGACCTGATGTACCCGGCGGGGACGCCGTCCCGGGTGCCGGTCGTGTCGGTGACGGGCACCAACGGCAAGACCACGACCGTCCGGATGATCGCGCACATGCTGGAGCTGGACGGCCGCCGGACCGGCGTGACCGGCACCGAGGGCGTGTACGCCGGCGGGCGGCTCGTGCACAAATCGGACGCGTCCGGGCCCCGCTCGGCGGAGATGGTGCTCGGCGACCGGTCGGTGGAGGCGGCCGTGCTGGAGACCGCGCGGGGCGGGATCGTCCGGCGCGGCCTCGGCTACGACCGGGCCGACGTCGCGGTCGTCACCAACGTCACCCGCGATCACCTCGGCACGGACGGCGCCGAGTCCCTGGACGACCTGCTCGACATCAAGGCGCTGGTCGCCGAGGAGATCCGGCGGGGCGGGCACGTCGTCCTCAACGCCGAGGACGGGGCATCGGCGAGCCTGGCCGGACGGCGGGCGGTGCGGCGGCGTGAACCCGTGCTCCGGTTCTTCTCGCTCTCCCCGGATGCCCCCGTCCTCGTGGATCACCTGCGCAGCGGCGGCGTGGGCTACTGCCTGGCGGACGGCTGGCTGACCGAGGCGCGCGGCGACCGCAGGACCCGCATCCTGCCGGCCGGGGAGGTGGCGGGCGCGTTCGGCGGGCACGCCGTCCACGTCATCGCGAACGCGCTGGCCGCGTCCGCCGCCGCCCGCGCGCTCGACGTCCCGGTCGCCGTCCTGGCGCGGGCGCTGCGCACGTTCGACCCGCACACCCGCAACCCGGGCCGGGGCTGCGTGTACCGGGTGGGGTCCAACCCGGTGCTGGTCGACTACGCGCACAACCCGGCGGCGGTCGCGGCGATGGGCGCGTTCATGGAGCGGCGCTGGGGCCGCGGGGGCGTCGCCGCGGTGACGCTGCCGGGCGACCGGTCCGACGAACTGGTCGGCGAGACGGCACGGGCCCTCGCCGCGACGTTCGACCGCGTCGTCGTCTACGAGGACGAGGACCTGCGCGGCCGCCGCTCCGGCGAGATGACCCGGCTGATCGTCCACGGGCTGCGGGAGGGCCGCCCGGACGTGCGCCCGCACCCGGCGGGCGACCTGAAGGGGGCGCTGACGTCGGCGCTGGACATCGCCGGCCCGGACGAGCCCGTCCTGCTGCTGTACGAGAAGCTGCAGCCGGTCACCGAACTGCTGGAGACGCTGGGCGCACGGCCGGCCGGCTAGCCGGGGGTTTCGGCCGGCAGGTCCGCGGGCGGACGCAGGAGCAGGACGCTGATCGACAGCAGGCCGAGGACCACGATGCCGTCCAGCCAGTAGTGGTTGGCGGTGCCCACCACGACCGCGATCGTCGTGACCGGGTGCAGGAGCCACAGCCAGCGCAGCCGCGTCCGGGACGTGACGATCAGGCCGAGCGCGATGACGGCCGCCCACCCGATGTGCAGGGACGGCATGGCCGCGTACTGGTTGGCGACCACGTCGGCCTGGGGCGGCCCGTACACGGCCGGGCCGAACCGCGCGGCGGTGTCGACGAGCCCGGTCGCGGGCATCATCCGCGGCGGGGCCAGCGGGACGAGCAGGTGCAGGACGAACGCGACGGCGGTCAGCGCCACCATGACCCGGCGGACCCACCGGTAGTGGACGGGTCGCCGCAGGTAGATCCAGAGCAGGAACGCCACCGTCGCCGGGAAGTGCACGTACGCGTAGTAGCCGTTGGCGGCGTGCACGAGGACCTGGCTCTGCAGCAGGCCCTGCTGGACGCCGGTCTCGCTCGGCAGGTCGAGGAGGCGTTCCAGATGCCACACGCGCCGGGCGTTGTCGAACGCCTCCGCGACCCGGCCGTCCGCCACCAGCCGGCCGAGCTTGTAGAGCACGAACAGCACGATGACCAGCAGCAGCTCGCGGACGGGCCGGGGCCGCCCGCCGGGCTGCCCCGCGTCCGGCCGCGCGGTGCCGGGCGCACCCCGCCGCCCCGGACGGCGCAGGCGCGTCAGGGCCCCGTCCGGCCGGGGCGGTCGGTCGAGGAGGCTCACATCGCTGTCCTTCGGTCGTTCGGGCCCGGGCGGCCGCACGGGGAACCGGCGCCGCGGGGCGGGTTCCCGCTCCCCGCGTGCCCTCCGGCGTCGCCGGGCGAGTGCAGAAGCCTCTCACCTTCCGCGCCCGCATGGGGAATCACGCGCGCCGGCGGCGCCGGGCGGCCACCACGCGGCCGCCCCGGCAGGGCCATGATCGCGGCGCGGGCCGCCGCGGGCGGGACGCCTCCGGGTGCCGGGAGGCCGGTCAGAGGTGCCCGGCCAGCCCGAACAGCGGGAACAGGCTCGTGTCGAAGAAGACCGAGACGTGCGCGATGCCGTCCCCGGTGACGCTCAGCACCTGGAGCTGGTAGGCGCGGTGCACGCCCTCCTCGTCGCGCTTGTAGAGCCCGAACGCCGGCTGCGCGTTGGCGGCCGCGGGGACCATCCTGATGTCGCCCGGGAGGGGGCCGCACTGGGCGAGGATGAGCCGCACGACGTCGTCGGCGCCGACGAACCATTCGGGGAACGGCGGCATCTCCCAGACGACGTCCTTCTTGAACAGCTCGATGAGGCCGGTGATGTCGGCGTCCTCGAAGGCCTTCGCGTAGCGGTCCAGCAGGTCACGCTGGCGGGGGTCGGTCGGCTCGGTCAGCTCGTCCCGCAGGGGCGCGTCCCGCTCCAGCTGGGCCCGTGCCCGCTGCAGCGCGCTGTTGACCGCGGCGGTGGAGGTGCCGAGCAGCTCGGCGACCTCGGCCGCCCGCCACTTCAGGACGTCCCGCAGGATGAGCACGACGCGCTGCCTGGCGGGCAGGTGCTGCAGCGCCGCCACGAACGCCAGCCGGGTGCTCTCCCGCGCCGCGATGATCGTGGCGGGGTCGGCGGCGTCGGCGCCGAGCACGGTGTCGGGCGCCGGTTCCAGCCACGGGACCTCGGGTGAGGCGACCACGGGCCGCTCCGGCTCGTCGCTCGGCGCGCCCAGCCCCGACGGCATCGGCCGCTTGCCGCGCTGGTCGATCGCGGTGAGGCACACGTTGGTGGCGATCCGGTACAGCCAGGTGCGCAGCGACGACCGGCCCTCGAAGTCGCCGTAGGAGCGCCACGCCCGCAGGTAGGTCTCCTGCACCAGGTCCTCGGCGTCGTGGATGGAGCCGAGCATCCGGTAGCAGTGCGCCAGCAGCTCGCGCCGGTACGGATCGGCGAGTTCCTGGAAATCGCGGTCTGACTCGATGATGTCGTTCGCCATGGTGGTGGTCACCTTCGTTCGGCTGCATCGCCCGGACAACGCGGCCGACGGCCCCGTCTCTTCCGACCGTAGGCGACCCCACCGACAGAACAGGAGCGACGCACTCATCCCATGCCCGCCCCGCCGGCCGAGCAGGGGTTCCGGCGGCGCCGTCACGTCCCCGGCGAGGATTTCGATCCGCCCCGCCGGTGAGGTTCGATCATGGTGATGCCGGGTCCGGTCATCCCGGTGAGGGCGGCGGGCGCGTCGTCGAGTGTCAGGACGCGGGTGACCAGCAGGTCGGGGCGCAGCGTCCCGGCGCGCACCAGCTCCATCATCGGCCCGTAGGCGTGCGCGGCCATCCCGTGGCTGCCGGCGATCTCCAGCTCCCAGGCGATGACCCGGTCCATCGGCAGCCCGGCGCGGCCCGCGCCGGGCGGCAGCAGCCCGACCTGGACGTGCCGGCCGCGGCGGCGCAGCGACTCGATCGAGGCGCGGGCGGTCGCCGGGCTGCCGAGCGCGTCCAGCGAGACGTGCGCGCCGCCGCGGCTGGCGTCGCGGACGGCCCCGGCGACATCGTCGTGGCCGGCCGCGTCGACGACGGCGGACGCGCCGCAGCGCCGCGCCAGCTCCAGCGCCTGCGGCGAGACGTCCACCGCGACGACCCGGGCGCCGGCCGCCGCGGCGATCATGACGGCGGACAGGCCCACGCCGCCGCAGCCGTGCACGGCGGCCCACTGGCCCGCGGCGATCCCGCCCTGCGCCGTGACGGCCCGGAACGCGGTGGCGAACCGGCAGCCGAGCGCGGCGGCGGTGGTGTACGACATCTCGTCCGGCAGGCCGACGAGGTTGACGTCGGCGTTGTCGATGGCGACGTAGTCGGCGAACGACCCCCAGTGGGTGAAGCCCGGCTGGGTCTGCGCCTCGCACACCTGCTGGTCTCCGGCCGCGCAGGACGGGCAGCGGCCGCACGCGCACACGAACGGGACGGTCACCCGGTCGCCGGGACGGTACCGGGTCACGCCGGCGCCGGCCTCCTCGACCGTCCCGGCCAGCTCGTGCCCGGGGACGTGCGGGAAGACCCGGATGTCGGGGTCGTGGCCCTGCCAGCCGTGCCAGTCGCTCCGGCAGACGCCGGTGGCCTCGACCCGGATCACCGCGCCGCCCGCGGGGACCGGCGGGCCGGGCAGCTCCCGCACGCCGGGCGGCGCCCCGAAGGCGTCGTAGGCGACCGCTCGCACCGGACGGCCCGCGTCAGAACTCGAAGCCGCCGGGGCGGCCGTTGCGGTCGGCGATCAGGCCGGCGAGCGCGGCGATGGCGATCTCGGCCGGGGACCTGGAGCCGATGTTCAGGCCGATGGGACGGTGCACCCGCGCGATGTCGCTCGCGGGGACGCCGAGTTCGGTGAGCGCCGGGATGTGCGGTGCGGGATGCCGCGGGTTTCCCATGACGCCGACCCAGCGGACGGGCTGCGTCAGGACGTCGCGCAGGACGGGCCCCAGCTCGGGGCGGTGGTGGTCGGTGACGACGACGTCGGCGGTGCCGTCGAGGGGCGGCAGGTCGGCCGTCCCGCCGCGGTCCTTGTCGGGGTCGACGAGGAACGTCCGGTAGCCGAGGTCGGCGCCGTAGCGCAGCAGATGCTCCGCGACGGGGCCGGCGAACACCGCGACCAGCGTGCGCTCCACCGGCTCGGGCGGGACGTCGCCGTGCGCGACGGCGCAGGAAGGGTCACTCTCGTGCGGTGCGGCCATACCCGGAGTCTGCCGCGTGCGGCGGTGGCCGGTCCAGCGGCCACGCTTCATCGCAAACCGGTGTTTCCCGAATGTGGCACTCCCCGTACCGGGCGGGTATGCCTAAACTGCTGGCACCCGGCGGTCCGCCGGCGTCCGCGCGGCACAGGAGGGATCGTGATCGCGAGACCGGAGGGCGGCCCCCGCGTCGTGGTGGGGGTGGACGACTCCGCGGGCGCCCGCTGCGCGCTCTCCTGGGCGATCGGCGCGGCGCGGCTGCGCCGGCTGCCGCTGCTCGTCGTGCACGCCGCGCCGCTGCCGCCGCACGTGTCGGCGGCCGGGCAGCTCGGCTGCGGCGTCACCGAGGCGCTGCGCGGCTCCGGCGCCGAGCTCATCGCACGGCTGCTGGCCGAGGTGAGCGGCGGCCCGCCGGACGGCGTGCGGATGTCCGCGCTGGCCCTGGTCGGCGAGCCGGGCGCCACGCTGGTGCGGCTGGCGGGCGACGACGACATCCTGGTCGTCGGGCGCGGGTCGCGCGGCCCCCTGTCCCGGCTGCTGCGGCCGTCGGTCCGGCTGCACTGCGCCCGGCGGGCGAGCGCGACGCTGGTGTGCGTCCAGCCGCCCTCGTTCGACACGCTGCTGGAGGGCCTGACCGCCCGGGACACCTCGCCCGAGCACGTCATGGGCTCGCGTTTCCGCAGGTTGGGGCGGCGGCTGCGGCTCCCGCTCTGACCGGCCCGCTCCCCCGGCGGCGGCCCGCATAGGATGATGCCGCGATGACGTCCCCCGTGGTGGAGCTGGCCGACGAGCGCGCGGCCCGCCGGGGCCTGCGGTTGTTCCTGAAGCGGGACGACCTGATCCATCCGGAGCTGCCGGGCAACAAGTGGCGCAAGCTCCGGCACAACATCGAGCCGGCCCGCCGGCAGGGAACGCTCCTGACGTTCGGCGGCGCCTACTCCAACCACATCCGCGCCGCGGCGGCGGCCGGGAAGATCTTCGGGTTCGCCACCATCGGCGTGATCCGGGGGGAGGAGCACCGGCCGCTGAACGATTCGCTGGCCTTCGCCGAGCGGATGGGCATGCGCCTCACCTACCTGGACCGCGCCGCTTACCGGCGCAAGCACGAGCCGGACGTCCGCGCCGCCCTGCGCGAGCGGTTCGGCGATTTCTATCTGCTGCCGGAGGGCGGCAGCAACGCGCTGGCCGTCAAGGGGTGCGCGGAACTGGGCGCGGAGGTGCCGGGGTTCGACGTTGTCTGCTGTCCATGCGGGACGGGCGGGACGCTCGCGGGCCTGGCGGCGGGCCTGGCCCCGCATCAGCGCGCTCTCGGGTTCTCCGTGCTGAAGGGCGACTTCATGGAGGGCGAGGTAGAGCGGCTCCAGCGCGCGGCCTACGGCGGCCGGCGGGGAACCTGGCGTGTCGAAGGCGGATTCCATTTCGGTGGCTACGCCAAGCGCACCCCGGAACTGGACGCGTTCATCGCTGATTTCGCCGGACGGCACGGCATCGTCCTCGACGGGATCTACACGGCGAAGATGATGTTCGGCGTGCTCGCGCTGGCCGGGCGCGGCGCGTTCCCGGAGGGCACGCGGATCCTGGCCGTCATCACCGGTTAGCCGGGCGGCCCCGCACGCGGGGCCGCCCGGCCGGGCGTCAGGCCGGGGGCAGGTCGACCAGGGCCGCGAGCACGGCGCGGTGGTGGCCGGCGGTACCGAGGGCGATGGAGTCGGCCTTCGCGCGTTTCAGGTAGAGGTGCGCGGGGTGCTCCCAGGTGAAGCCGATGCCGCCGTGCATCTGCACGCACTCCTCGGCCGCCTTGAGCGCGACGGCCGAGCAGTGCGCCTGCGCGACGGCCGCCGCGATCGGCAGGTCCCCGTCGGCGGCGGCCGCGCAGGAAGCGGCGTGGCGGGCCACGGCGCGGGCCTGGGTGATGGACGTCCACAGGTCGGCGAGGCGGTGCTTGAGTCCCTGGTAGGAGCCGACCGGGCGGCCGAACTGGTACCGGGTCTTCAGGTGGGCGACCGTGTCGTCCAGGCAGCGTTCGGCGAGGCCGAGCTGCTCGGACGCCAGCATCGCCGCACCGGTCAGCAGGGCCGCGCGGACCGCCTCCGTCCCGTCCGCGACGCGCCGGGCGGATGCGCCGGAGAAAACGACGTCGGCGAGCCGCCGGGGCATGTCGAGCGAGGTCACGGCGGTGCGGCGGGCGCCGGCGGCGTCCACCGCGTAGAGCCCACCGGGCGCCGGGACGAGGAACACGTCGGCGGCCATGCCGTCGGCGACGCTGGTGACCTCGCCGGTCAGCGTCCCGTCCGGCGCCCGGACGGTGGGCGTCACCGGGCCGGGCCCGGTGCTGAACGGGACGGCCAGGACGGCGATCTTCTCCCCCGCGGCCACCTCGGCGAGCAGTTCCCGCTCCCCGGCGGCCAGCAGCGCGGCCGTCGCGATCACCGAGCTGGTCAGGAACGGGACGGGCGCGGCGAAGCGCCCCAGCTCCTCCAGCACGACGGCCGTCTCGCGCCAGGTCGCGCCCGCGCCGCCGAGGTCCTCGGGGACGGGCAGGCCCGCGCAGCCGAGCCGGCCGGCGACGGCGTGCCACAGCGCCGCGTCGTACGGCTCGTCCTTCTCGGTGCCGGCGAGGACCGACGTCCAGGGCGCCTTGTCCGCCAGGAGTTCGCGGAGGCTCCCGCGAAGATCGGTCTCGATCTCGCTGTACAGCAGGTCGCTCATCGGGGCAGGTCCTTCCACGCCGCGTCCTTGTCGACGCGGATCTCACCGGGCAGGCCGAGGACGCGCTCGGCGATGATGTTGCGCAGGATCTCCGAGGTGCCGCCCTCGATGGAGTTCCCCTTGGCGCGCAGGTAGCGGTAGCCGGGCGAGCGGCGGGTGAAGTCGACCTCGGTGGGGCGGCGCATCGTCCAGTCGTCGTAGCGCAGGCCGTCCTCGCCGAGCAGTTCCAGCTCCAGGCCGGAGACCCGCTGGTTGAGCTCGGCGAAGGCGAGCTTGGCGCCCGAGCCCTCCGGCCCGGGCCGCCCGGCGGTGAGCTGCTGGCGCAGCCGCTCCCCGGTGAGCCGGGCCGCCTCCGTCTCGACCCACGCCCGCAGTAGCGCGTCGTGGAGGCCGGGGGTGCGCAGTTCGGGACGGTCCCGCCACAGCGCGGCGACGACGCCGATCATGCCGCTCTCGCGGGGCGCGCCGGCACCGCCGATCGCGACCCGTTCGTTCATCAGCGTCGTGGTGGCGACCTGCCAGCCCTGCCCGACCTCGCCGAGCCGGTGCGCGTCGGGGATGCGGACGTCGGTGAGGAACACCTCGTTGAACTCGGCCTCGCCGGTGAGCTGCCGCAGCGGCCGGACCTCGACGCCCGGCGCGGTCATGTCGCACACGAAGTACGTCATGCCGCGGTGCTTGGGAACGTCCGGGTCGGTGCGGGTGACGAGGATCGCCCAGCGCGCCTCGTGGGCCATGGACGTCCAGACCTTCTGGCCGTTGATCACCCAGGCGTCGCCGTCGCGGACGGCGCGGGTGGCGAGCGCGGCCAGGTCGGAGCCGGCGCCCGGCTCGCTGAACAGCTGGCACCATGGTTCCTCGCCCGTCCACAGCGGACGCAGGAAGCGGCGCTTCTGCTCGCCGGTGCCGAACGCGAGGATCGTCGGCGCGGCCATGCCGAGCCCGATGCCGTTGCGCTCGGGATGGTTGGTCGGCGCGCCCGCCTCGGCGAACCGGCGGTCGACGGCGGGCTGCAGGGCGCGCGGGGCGCCGAGCCCGCCGAGCCCCTCGGGGTAGTGGACCCAGGCGAGGCCCGCGTCGAACCGGGCGCGCAGGAACTCCAGGGGATCCATGGCCGCGGGGTCGTGGGCGGCGAGGAACTCGCCGACTCGCCGGTCCAGCTCATCGACGTCGGGCGGTGCTGTGCTCACAGGACGAACCTCCGCGCGGGGCATGGGCGGCGGCCGGCCGCCCAAAGGAACATACCAACCGGTCGGCATGACCGTCCGGACTGGAAACCGCCGGGGCGGCCCCCGGCGGGATCACGCGATCGCCTCCTCGAACGCGCTGTGGTGGGCGTAGTCGCGGGACTCCACGATGTGCCCGTTGCGGACGCGCAGGACGAAGATGTTGGGCACGACGAACTCGCGCCCCGTCCCGGTGTTGCGTCCCGCGTACTCGAACTCCGCGATGATCACCTCGGGGTCGGCGGTCTCGTGGACGACGACGTTGCGGGCCGCCATCTCCACCGACAGGGTCTCCAGGCGGGCGAAGTTGCGGGCGAAGTGCTCGCGCAGCGCCGCACGGCCCTCCAGCCGCGAGGCGGGCTCGGCGAACGGGTGCACGACCACCGCGTCCTCCGCGTACAACTGCGGCAGCACCTCGAGCCGCCGCGCGGTCACCCCGTCGATCAGCCGCTGGAAGACGGCGCGGGGGCTGGCGAACTCGGACATGGCTCTCCCCTACAATCGGAGTTTGGACTCCGGATGAGAAAATATGGAGTCCAGACTCCACTTGTCAACGGAAGGCCGCGATGACATCACCCGCGCCCGGCAGGCCGCCGCGCGCCGACGCCCTGCGCAACCGCGCCAAGGTGCTCGCCGCCGCCGAGGAGGTCTTCGCCGTCCAGGGGACCTCGGCCTCGACCGAGGAGGTCGCGCGGAAGGCGGGGGTCGGGATCGGCACGGTGTTCCGGCACTTCCCGACCAAGGAGTCGCTGCTGGAGGCCGTGCTGGTCGCGCTGCTGGAGCGGCTGGCGGGCGAGGCGGAGGAGCTGTGCTCGGCCGCCGATCCGGGCGAGGCGTTCTTCGGGTTCTTCTCCAGGGTGGTCGCGCAGTCGGCGGCCAAGCAGGCCGTCACCGAGGCGCTGGCCGAGGCGGGCATCGACGCTCGCGGCGCCACCGGACGCGCCGGGCCCGGCCTGAAGGCGGCCCTCGGCACCCTGCTCGCACGGGCGCAGAAGGCGGGCGCGGTCCGCGCCGACGTCGGCCCGGCCGAGGTGATGGGGCTGCTGGCCGGCATGGCGTACGCGGCCGGACGCGCCGGGGCCCGCGAGGACGTCCTGCGGATCGCCTTCGACGGGCTGCGCCCGCGCACCCGCCCGGAGCGGGCCGCCGCGCGCGGGTAGCGGGCCGCCGCGCGCGGGTGGCGGGCCGCCGCGCGCGGGTAGCGGGCGTCAGGCCGCCAGTTCCCCCGGGAGGTCGTCGCGGTGCAGGACCGTCAGGGAGGTGACCGCGCGGGTCAGCACGACGTACAGCCGGGCGAGGCCGCGCGCCTCGGCGGCGGCGATGGCGGCGGGCTCGGCGACGATCACGTGGTCGTACTCCAGGCCCTTCGCCAGGGTCGCGGGGATGACGAGCAGCCGGGCGGTCCCGCCGGACCCGGGGCCGAGGACCTCGTGGTCCAGCCCGGCCGCCGCCAGCGCCGCCGCGTGCGCGCCGGCCTCGGCGTCCGGCACGATCAGCCCGACCGACCCCGGGCGGGCGAGGGTCTCACGGACGGTCTCGACGGTGGCGGGGAGCAGCTCGGCGACACGCCGCACCTCCAGCGCGCCGGCGCCCGGGCGCAGCGAACGCGGCCGTTCCAGGCCGGGGGCGACGTGCGGGAGCAGGCGGGCGGCGTAGTCCAGGACGGTCCCCGGGACGCGGAAGCCGAGGGTCAGCTCGGTGACCTCCCCGTCCTGCCCGAGATGGGCGAGGACCTCCTTCCATGAGCGGGCCGACCAGGCGGTCGTGCCCTGGGCGAGGTCGCCGAGGACGGTCGCCGACCCCGTCCCGCAGCGGCGGCCCAGCGCCCGGAGCTGCATCGCCGAGAGGTCCTGCGCCTCGTCCACGACCAGGTGGCCGAGCGAGGCGGTGCGCTCGATGAGGTCGTTCAGCTCGTCGAGGAGGGCGCGGTCGGCGGCGCTCCACCCGGCCGACCGGTGCGACCGCGGCGCCTTGGCCCACAGGATCGCGGCCTGCTCGTCCTCGTCCAGGACGCCCCTGGCCGCCCCGCGCAGGAAATCGGCGTCCGACAGCAGCCGGTGCAGCACCTGTTCGGCGGTCACCTTCGGCCACACCGCGTCGAGCACCTGCTTGACCGGGCGGCTCCGCGCGACCTGGTCCTGGACACGGTCGTCGGGCGCCTCGCCGCGCCGTTCCATCAGCACCAGGATCCGGTGGGCGAGCCGCTGCGCGAACGCGGCACGGCCGGCGCCGTAACGGGTCGTCTCGCGCAGCCCGGCGGCGATCTCGCGGACCTCGTGGCCGGCGAGCCGGTAACGGGCCGAGCCGCGGGTGACGACCAGCCCCTCCTCGGGTTTGCGGACGTGCAGCCACAGCGCCTTGCGGAGGACGTCCGCCATCCGCGCGTCGCCCTTGGCCGCCGCCACCGCCGCCGGCTCCTCCCCCAGCGGCGCGCCGAGCAGGTCGTCGATCGTGGCCTGCTCCACCCGGACCTCGCCGAGCGCGGGCAGCACCGCCGAGATGTAGGCGAGGAACGCCCGGTTCGGCCCGACGATCAGCACGCCGGAGCGCGACAGCCGCTCCCGGTGCGTGAACAGCAGGTAGGCGGCGCGGTGCAGGCCGACGGCCGTCTTGCCGGTGCCGGGCGCACCCTGCACGCAGACCGTGCTGGGCAGGTCGGCGCGGACGATCACGTCCTGCTCGGGCTGGATGGTGGCGACGATGTCGCGCATCGGGCCGGTCCGGGGACGTTCGATCTCCTCGGTGAGGATCCTGGACGGGCCGACGCCCGCGCCGTCGAGGGGCTCGTCCTCGAACGCGGTCAGCTCACCGCCCCGGAAGCCGAAGCGCCGCCGCAGCCGCCAGCCCATCGGGTCGGCGGGCCCGGCCTGGTAGAACGCCCGGGACACGGGGGCGCGCCAGTCGAGGACGAGCGGGCGTCCCTCGTCGCCGTCGTGGACGTGCCGCCGCCCCACGTACATGATCGCGGGCAGGTCGGGGCCGCCCGCGCCGCCGCGGTCCATCCGGCCGAAGAACAGCGGGGTGCCCGAGTGGTCGGCGAGGGCCGCGACCCGCCGGTCGAGCAGCGCCTCCAGGTACTGCCGGGACACCCGGTCGGCGGCGGCGTCGGCGGACAGGCTCTCGGCGTGCTCGCGCATCCGGCGCAGGGCGGCACGGGACTCGGCCAGGTGGGCGCGTTCGGCGGCGAGTATCTCCGATTCGTCGGGTTCGGCGGGCATGCGGGCAGACCTCCGGCGGTGAGGAGGGGCAAGGGGAAACCCACGACCTTACCGAGCCGGGAAAATCGGCGCCCGCGATTTTCTCCGGCGCCGGACCCGCCCGCGGACGGTGCTTCGCCTTGCCGGGCGGGACCGCCCTGTGTGACGTTGGTACGCATGGTGACTCTGAGTGGACGGTCCGCGTTGGTCACGGGAGCCTCCGCGGGCATCGGGGCGGTCGTCGCGGAGGCGCTCGCCGCCGCGGGCGCCCGGGTCGGGCTGGTGGCGCGGCGCGAGGACCGGCTCGACGAGGTCCTCAAGCGGTGCCGCCGGCACTCCCCCGGCTCGGCGATGTGGGCGGCGGACCTCGGCGACCTCGACGGGGTCGGCGCGCTGGCGGCGGCCGTGGAGCGCGAGTTCGGCGGCGTGGACGTGCTGGTGAACAACGCGGGGATGCCGAAGCGGCGCCGCGTCCAGGATCTGTCGCCCGCCGACGCCGAGGAGGTGATGCGGCTGAACTACGCCTCCCCGGTGCGGCTCACGCTCGCGCTGCTGCCCGGGATGATCGCGCGGGGGCACGGGCATCTGATCGCGATCGGGTCGGTCGCGGCCCGGCTCGGCCCGCCGCACGAGGCCGCCTACGCGGCGTCCAAGGCGGCGCTCACCGCGTTCTGGGAGAGCATGACGGTCGACCTGGACGGCACGGGCGTCCACGCCCACGTGATCCAGCCCGCGCTCATCTCCGGCACCGAACTGTTCACGCTGCCGGACAACGAGCCGCCGCTCAGCGACCTGTCCGACGCGCTGCCGCCGCGGGAGGTCGCCGACGCCGTCCTGGAGGTCCTGGAGAGCACCCGGTTCGAGCGGTACGTGCCGGGCTGGTTCGACGAGATGGCCTCCGGCAAGGCCGCCGACGTGGACGCGTTCATCACCGGTGTGAAGGAATGGACCCGCGACCGGCTGGAGCCGCCCACGCTCTGAGCCCGCGGATCCCGGCCGGGAGGCCGCCCCGAGGGGATTGCCGCCTCCGCCGCGCGTCAGTAGGGTGAGCCTCCGCCGGTGATCCACATCACAGTGAGCCGCGAGGTGGCGGATGGCTGCTCCAGGGGGCCTTCGGGTCCGTGACGTGACGGTCCGGTTCGGCGGGCTGACGGCCGTGGACGGCGCCGGGTTCACCGCCCCGTCCGGCGCGGTCACCGGGCTGGTCGGCCCGGACGGCGCCGGCAAGACGACACTGTGCGACGTGATCGTCGGGGCGCGGCGCCCGGCGGCGGGCACCGTCCACCTCGGCGACGCCGACCTGACCGGCAGCGCCGCGCGGGAGCGGGCCCGGCGCGGCATCGTCCGCGCGCCGCAGCGGCCGGGCGGGTCCGGGTCGCCGACCGTCCGGGAGGCGGTGCGGGCCGCCGCCGCCAAGCACGCGATGACGCGGGAGTACCCGGGGCGGACGGCGCGGGACCGGTGGCGGCTGCGCCGCGACGCCCGGCGCAACGCGGGCCGGCGCGCCGACGAGGCCCTCGCCCGGGTCGGTATCGAGGAGTACGCGGAGCAGTGCGTGCGGACGGCGCCGGCCGCCGTCGCGCTGCTCACCGGCCTGGCGCGCGCTCTCACCGCCGAGCCGGCCGTGCTGCTGCTGGACGAGCCGTGGGCGGGCCTGCCGGTGCGGCGCGCCCGCGCGCTGGAGGTGCTGCTGCGCGACCTGGCCGCCGACGGCCTGGCGGTACTGGTGGCCGAGCGGGAACTGGACCCGGTGCTGGGCGTCTGCGACGTCCTGCACGTCCTGGACGGCGGCAGGATGATCGCGGCGGGCGCGCCCGCGGAGGTCCGCGCCGATCCCCGGGTGCGGGAGGTCTACCGCGCCGGCCAGGCCGGCACCACGTGCCGATCCATGGCCGGGGCCGGTCCCCGGCGGGCGGGGCCGCCGCGGGCATCGTGATGATCCGGCGGCGCGTGCCGGCGGCACCCGGCGGCGCGATGGCCGGACGGGCGGAGCACAGGCGATAATGGGGGCCCGACCAGCACCCGGAGGAACGACGACACATGGGCACCGCCGGACGTCCCGTGCGCGAGTCCCTGCTCGACGCCGCCGCCGGCCTGCTCGTGGAGCGCGGCTACCGGGCCCTGCGCATGCGGGACGTCGCGGAGGCCGCCGGGGTGAGCCGGCAGACCGTCTACAACGAGTTCGGCGACAAGTGGGGTCTCGCCCAGGCGGTCGTGGTCCGCGACAACGAGCGCTATCTGGACGGCATCGACACGGTGCTGTCCGAGCACGACGACGTGTACTCCGCGGTGGTCGCGGCGGTGACCTACACCCTGCAGACGTCCGCGGACGACCAGCTGAAGAAGGCGGTGCTGACCGGCGCGGGCGGCGAGGAGATGCTCCCGCTGCTCACCACCCAGGCCGAGCCGGTGCTGTTCACCGCGAGCGCCCGCATCGCCGAGCACGCGCTGCGGCAGTGGCCCCACCTGGACCGCGACGCGCTCACCGAGGTCGCCGACGCGGCGGTGCGGCTGACGATGAGCCACATCATGCTGCCCTCCGGGCCATCGGAGACGTTCGCGCACTTCGTCGCCCGGCTGGTGACCCGCTACCTGGCCGTCCCCTGACCGTCACGGGACGGCGCTCTGGACATGGACGACCTTGACGGCCGTCATCTCGTCCAGCAGTTCGGGCCCGTAGCCGAAGCCGTGGCCGCTGGCGCGGCGCGGCGTGGCGGCACCGCCGGGGGCGCCGCCGAACACCGCGTTGATCTTCACAGTGCCGGTGTCCAGCGTGCGCCAGGCCGCCTGCGCGTGGGCCATGTCGCGGGTGAGGACGGTCGCGGCGAGGCCGTAGCGGGAGCGGCGCGCGGCGTTCAGGGCCTGCTCGAACGATGCCACGGTGCGGACGGGCGCGACGGGCCCGAACACCTCCTCGGTCATGATCGGCATGTGGTCGGTGCAGTGGGCGAGGACGGTGGCCGGGTAGAACGAGCCGGGCCCGGCGGGGATCTCCGCGCCGGCGAGGGGGCGCGCGCCGTCCGCGATCGCCTTCTCGACGTGCTGGTGGACGTGGGTGCGGTGGCGTTCGTCGACCAGCGGGCCGAGCTCGGTGGTCACGTCCGCGCCGGGCCCCATCCGCAGGTTCCGGGCGCGCTCGGCGAGCGCATCCAGGAACGCACCGGCGATGGCCTCGTGCACGTAGACGCGTTCGACCGAGGTGCAGATCTGGCCGGCGTTGGCGAAGCACCCGATGGCGGCCTGGCCGGCGGCCCAGGAGGGGTCGACGCCGGCGTCCACGATCAGCGGGTCGGAGCCTCCGTTCTCCAGCAGGGTCTTGGCGCCCGTGCGGAGGGCGAGCTCGGCGATGCGGCGGCCCGTGGCGGTGGAGCCGACGTGGGCGACGACGTCCGCGACCGGGTGGCCGGCGAGGACCTCCCCCGTCTCACCGCCGCCGGTGACCATGTTCAGGACGCCGCCGGGCAGGCATCCGGCCAGCAGTTCGGCGAGCAGGGCGCCGGTGTGCGGGGCCCGCTCGGACGGCTTGTGCACGACGGTGTTGCCGGTCACCAGGGCGGCGCCGATGAGGCCGCAGGCGATCGCGACCGGGTCGTTCCACGGCGTGATCACCGCGACGACGCCGCGCGGCTCGCGGACCGTGAAGTCGGCTGCGCCCCAGCCGCCCTGCAGGCTGCGCCCGCCGTGCAGGGGCCCCAGTTCGGCGTACCGGCGCAGCGCGGCCATGCCGGCCTCGACGCCGCCGAGCGCGTCGCCGGTCGGCTTGCCCATCTCGGCGGTCACCAGCGCGGCCAGCTCGTCCAGGCGCCCCTCCACCGCCCGGGCGGCGGCGTGCAGGGCCGCGCCCCGCTCGGCGGCCGGGGTGGACGCCCAGCCGGGCGCGGCGTCGCGGGCCGCGGCCATGGCCGTGTCCACGTCCGCCGGGGTCGAGACGGCCACCACCCCCAGCGGCTCGCCCGTCGCCGGGTCGGTCATCGTGAACACGTCCTCCCCGGTGCCCTGGCTCCACCGTCCACCGGCCAGCATCCATCTGTCCCGCGGCCGCATGGCGCTCCCCCTCCCGTGTCGGTGTCCGTCCGGTCGCCTACCCGGGCCGGGGCTACCCGAATCGGGGCGGGCGCTTCTCGCGGATCGCCGCGACGCCCTCCCGCACGTCCGGACCGGTGAACCCGAAGAACTCCATCGCCAGGGACGCGTCGAACGTCGGGCCCGCGAGCCGCAGCCAGTTGTTCAGCGCGTGCTTGGTCAGCGACAGCGCCTCGGCGGGGCCGGCGGCGAGCCGCCCGGCGATCTCCAGGGCGCGCTCGTGCACCTCGTCGTCGTCCACGCAGAGCGAGACCAGGCCGATCCGCTCGGCCTCCGCCCCGGTGAGGACGTCGTTGAGCAGCAGGTAGTACTTGGCCTTCGCCAGCCCGCACAGCAGCGGCCACACGATCGCCGCGTGGTCGCCCGCCGCCACGCCGAGCCGCACATGGCCGTCGATGATCTTGGCGGTGCGGCCGGCGACGGAGATGTCGGCCAGCAGCGCCACCGCGAGCCCCGCGCCCACCGCCGGGCCCTGCACGGCGCTGACCACCGGCTTCGAGCAGTTCAGCACGTTCATCACGATGTCGCGGGCCTCGCGCATGATCCGGCGGCGCGCGGCGTGGTCGGTCATCATCTCCTCGATCATGGCGATGTCACCGCCGGCGGAGAACGCCGTCCCCTCGCCGCGCACGACGATCGCGCGGACGGCGTCGTCGGCGTCGGCGTCCCGCCAGATCTCCGCCAGTTCCCGGTGCCCGACCGTGTCGACCGCGTTGAGCTTGCCCGGCGTGCTGATCGTGACCCGGAGCACCCCGTCCGCCGCCCAGTCGATCCTCAGCCGCTCGTACCCGTCGTACATGCCGCATTCCCCTGCCGCGCGTGATCGTCGAATGCCGCGCGCAATCGTCGCACAGCGAAGTCCATCGCCTCGGCACCGGCGTCGAAGATCTCGGGCAGCAGGAAGAACGAGTGCACGACGCCGTCGTAGCGGCGCAGCTCGACCGGCACCCCGGCCGCCGCCAGGCGGCGCGCGTACGCCTCGGCCTCGTCGCGCAGGATGTCGTATTCGGCGGTGATGACGGTGGCGGGCGCGGCGCCCGCGAGGTCGGGGGCGCGCAGCGGGGCCAGCCGGAAGTCCGACGGGTCGGCGCCGCCCCGGTACAGGTCCATGAACCGGGCGAGCGACCCCGCGTCCAGCCCGTACCCGGATCCGTACCTGCGCCAGCTCGGGGTGTCCATCGCCGTGTCGGTCACCGGGTAGACGAGCAGCTGGTGGACGAGCGGCAGCCCGCGGTCACGGGCCAGCAGCGCGACGGCGGCGGCGAGGTTCCCGCCGGCGCTGTCGCCGGCCGCCGCGACGGCGCCGGGGGCGATGCCGTAACGCTCCGGCTCCCGCGCGGCGGACGCGACGACGGCCCACGCGTCGTCCACCGCCGCGGGGAACGGATGCTCGGGGGCCAGCCGGTACCCGACGTTCAGCACGACGCACCCGGCGGAGGCCGCGAGGTCACGGCACAGGGCGTCCACGTTGTCGACGCCGCCGAGCACCCAGCCCCCGCCGTGCAGGTAGACGACCGCGGGCAGCGGCCCCCGCCCGGGCGGCACCGGACGGTACAGCCGCACCGGCACCGGGCCGCCGGGGCCGGGCACCGCGACGTCGCGGACCTGCGCAAGCTCGCGCCGCACCACCGGGAACGCCGCGCCGATCCGGCTGCGCATCTCCGCGATCGCCGGCTCCGCGGCCGCGTCCCCGTCCGGCGGCGGGGCCGTCCAGGAGGCGAGCAGTTCCAGGAACCTCTCGGTCTGCGGGTCGACGGGCATGCGGCCTCCGGGATTATGCGGCGTTTTCTCCCGAATCGCCTTCCCCGGAACCGGGGCGTCAATCCCGGATCAGCGCCCGGCGGCCTCCGCCACCAGGGCCTCGAACAGGCGCTTGTCCTCCCCCTCCTCGGGATGCCACTGGACGGCCAGGCCAAAGCGGTGGCCCGGCAGCTCGATGGCCTCCACCACCTGGTCGTCGGCCCAGGCCACGGCCGTCAGCCCCGTGCCGAGCCGCCCGACGGCCTGATGGTGGTAGGTCGGGACGTCGGCCGAGCCGCCGAGGATCCCGCCGACGAGGCTGGTCTCGCTGATCCGCACCGGGTGCGAGCCGACGATGCCGGTCTCCGGCGCGTGCCCCTTGTGCCCCACCGCCTCCGGCAGGTGCTGGACGAGGGTGCCGCCGCACGCCACGTTCAGCATCTGCATGCCCCGGCAGATCGCCAGGAACGGCAGGTCGGCGGCCACGACCGCGCGGACGAGCGCCAGCTCGAACCGGTCGCGCCGCGGATCCGGCGGCGCCGTCTCGCTGTGCCGCAGGGCGCCGTACAGGTCCGGATCGAGATCGCCGCCGCCCGCGATGACAACGGCGTCCAGCCGTGCGACCAGGGCGTCCACCCCGCGCAGCGTCACGCCCGGCGGCAGCAGCACCGGGACGCCGCCGGCCCGCTCGACCGAGCGCACGTACGGCACCGGCAGGAGCGCGGCCTCGCGCACCCAGACCCCCCAGCGGGCCGGCTCCTGGTAGGTGGTGATTCCGATGAGCGGCGGCGCGCCGTCACCGGCGGCGGGACCGCGGGCCCCGCTGACGGTAGCTGACATGCGTGTTCCCCCTCTGCCTTCGCTCCGGCCAGCTTGCCCTACGCGACGGGCCCTCAGCGGGCAATCTTCCACCAGGGCGGGGATTCCTCTTCCGCATCCGGTCATCCGGGGCCATGCGGTTGAGGACGCACGGGGTCGGCGCGAGAATCTCACAAAGCCGGACACCAGTCCCGCGCCCATCGGTGCCGGCCCACGCAGATCCAGGGAGTGAGCTGGGACATGACACCAGAACCCCGCATCGTCAAAGAGTGCTTCGCCCGGCTGGAAGCCGACCCCGCGGGCGCCATGAGCTACTTCTACGGCCGCCTCTTCGCCGCCGAGCCGCAACTGCGCGCCCTGTTTCCGCCCGCGATGGGCCATCAGCACGACCGGTTCTTCCACGCGCTCACCAGGATCGTGTGGAGCCAGGACAACCCCGGCGAGCTCGCCGGGCACCTCGCCCGGCTCGGCCGCGCCCACCGCAAGTACGGGGTGCTGCGCGAGCACTACACCGCCTTCGGCGCCGCGCTGACCGCCACGCTGCGCGCCTTCGCCGCCGACCTGTGGACGCCCGACGCCGAGGACGCCTGGACCGCCGCCTACCGGCACGCCGCCGAGACCATGATCGGCGCGGCGGAGCGGGACGCGGCGGACACCCCGCCGTGGTGGGTCGCCGAGGTCACCGGGCACGACCGCCGCGCCGCCGACCTCGCGGTCCTCACCCTGCGTCCCGAGCGGCCGCTGCCGTTCACCGCCGGGCAGCACATGAGCGTGCAGACCCCCCGCTGGCCCCGGGTGTGGCGCCCGTACTCGATCGCGAACGCGCCCCGGCCGGACGGGACGCTGCGCCTGCACGTGCGGGCCCGCCCCGGCGGCTGGGTGAGCGGCACGCTCGTGCGCGGCACCGGCATCGGCGACACCGTGCTCGCCGGCCCGGCGGAGGGCACGATGACCCTCGACCCGAACTCGGGCCGCGGCCTGCTCCTGGTGGGCGGCGGCACCGGGCTCGCCCCCATGAGGGCCCTGGCCGAAGAGGCGGCCGGGGCCGGTCGCGACGTCCTCCTCCTCGTCGCCGCCCACGCCGAGGCCGGCCTTTACGACCTGCCCGACCTGCGGCGGCTGGAGTCGGCCTGCGCACGGCTGCGGATCATCCCCGTCCTGTCGCGGTCACCGGGACCCGGCGCCCTGAACGGCCGCGTGCCGGACGTCCTGCCCGGCCTCCTGGACGACGTCCGCGACCGCGCCGCCTACGTCGCCGGGCCCGCCCCGCTGGTCCGGGCGACGGTCACCGCGCTGCAGCGGCTCGGGATGCCGTTGCAGCGCATCCACCACGACCTGCTCACCGCCGACACCCCGGTCACCAGCCGGCCCGCTCCCGCAGGAACCGCGCCGTCTCCTCGTCCGCCGGATAGAACGACTCGATCGCCAGTTCCGCGACCGTGATGTCGACCGGCGTGCCGAACGTCGCGATCGTCCCGAAGAACGACAGCTCCCGGCCGTCCATCCGCATCCGCAGCGGGACGAACACGTCGTGGGACGCGGGCGGCGCCATCGCCTCCCCCACGTCCCCCGGGAAGCTCCGCAGCTCCTTGTAGAGGTGGGCGAGCGACGCGTCCGCGGTCAGCGCCACATGCCGCCGCACCCGGTCGATCATGTGGGCGCGCCATTCGGCGAGGTTCAAGATGTTCTTCGCCATGCCGTCCGGATGCATGCTGAGCCGCAGCACGTTCAGCGGGGGCTCCAGCAGCTCCGGCGACGCGCCCTCCATGAACAGCCCGGCGGCGCCGTTGGCGTCGATGAGGTTCCAGAACCGGTCCACGACCACCGCCGGGTACGGCTCGTGCCCGTCCAGCACCTGCCGCAGCGCCGCCCGGACCGCGTCCATCTTCGGCTCCTCGATCGGCGTCTCGCCGAAGACCGGCGCGTACCCGGCCGCCACCAGGAGCAGGTTGCGGTCGCGCAGCGGCACGTCCAGGTGCTCGGCGAGCCGCAGCACCATCTCGCGGCTCGGCGCCGACCTCCCGGTCTCCACAAAGCTCAGGTGCCGGGTCGACACGTCCGCCTCCGACGCCAGCTCCAACTGGCTGAGCCTGCGCCGCTGCCGCCAGGCCCGCAACTGGTCCCCGATGGGTCTCACGTCACTCAACGCCGTCGTCACCCCACGGACGCTACCCGCCCGCCGATCAGGTCCGCGATTACGTCCGGGGTAATGGACGCCGTGCGGCCCGGCCGCAAGGGTGGGTCCGAGACGTCCCACCGAGGAGGCCGCATGACCACCGGGTTCACCCCCGACCAGCTCACCGACGCCATGCCGTTCGCCCGCGCGCTCGGCGTGCGGATCGACACCGCCGGGCCGGCGGAGGTCACCGGCCGGCTGGACTGGGCCCCGGAGCGCTGCACCGCCGGCGGCCTGATGCACGGCGGCGCCCTGATGGCGCTCGCCGACACCCTCGGCGCGGCCTGCGCGTTCCTCAACCTGCCGCCGGGCACGTCAACGACGACGCTGGAGTCCAAGACGAACTTCTTCCGCGGGGTGAAGGAGGGGTGCGTGCGGGGCGTCGCGCGCCCGCTGCACACCGGCCGGACGTCGATCGTCGTCCAGACCGACCTGTACGACGACACCGGCCGCCACGTCGCCCAGGTCACCCAAACCCAGGCCGTCCTACGCCCCTGATCCCGCCGGCCGATTCCGTCGTACCCCGCTGCCACGATGCCTCCCGTCCCGCAACCGGACGGAAGGACCTGTATGGAACGCGAGGAATGGCGGCCGTTCCTGAAACGGTGGAGCGAGGAATGGATCTCCTCCCACGACCCGGAGCACGATCACGCACTGGACGCGGACGTCGCGCGCGAAGGCTGGCTGGGCTTCGCCCCCGCCCCGGCCAAGGCGATCGCCCGACTTGAGGAACGGCTCGGCTTACCGCTCCCGCCGTCCCTGCGCGGGTTCCTGGAGGTGACGGACGGCTGGCGGGACGCCGGCATGTTCATCTACCGGCTCGGCGGCACCGCCGAGATCGGCTTCATGCGCGACATGGACGCCTCATGGATCGCCGCGTACGGCCACGACCACGGCGACGCCGAATACGCCGCCGCCACCGGCGCCCTCCTGCGCCGCGCCGTGCAGATCTCGCTCGACGGCGATGCGTCCGTGCTCTTCCTCGACCCCGATGACATTGACGACCACGGCGAATGGGCCGCCTACGAGCTCGCCTCATGGTCGGGTGAGGGCCCCCAACGCAAAAGCTCGTTCTACGACCTGATGTACGACCTGTACGCCTCTTTCCACGCCCTCCGCAGACCCGAGGGCGAGACACGGCGCACCTGGGACGCACGGGTCGAGGAGGCCAGGCTCGCCGCTCTCGGCGGTGAGATCGACGGCCCTCTCACCGTGCTGACCGAGGCCGAGCGTTTCGGCGACACCCGCGCCACCCTTCTCGCCGACCAGCTGAGGACGCTGCTCCAGAACGCCGGCGGCCGGCGCCTGATCCACGCCTTCGAGGACGGCTGGATCCACGAGGACCCCGTCTTCGCCTCCGATCTGCTGCCGCTGATGTTCGCCCAGCACGAGCGGGCGTATCCGGGCACGTCCGACCTGGCGTTCCTCATGCGTCAGGGGGGCTCCGGCTCGCTCCGGCTGATGATCGCCGACTACCGGGCGCGCGTCCGGGAGCCCGGATTCCGGATCCGTTTCGGCAACGACGAGTTCGATCGGGCGGTGCACGCCGTCCTCGACCGCCTGTCGGCGGTGCCCGCGTTCGGCGTTCCGAAATCCGAGGAGCGCCGCCACCGTCCGGGCGAGTTCGCCGTGGGCACGGCCCCGGAGACGCTCGACGCGGAGCGCGGCGAAGCACGCCGGGCCCTGGACGAGGCATGGCCCGCGATCCGCGACGCCGTCCGGCTGTGGCGGCCGGCGGGCGACCACCACATCGCCCCGGTCGTCCTGCTCGCCGATCCCCTGCTCGCCCAGATGATCGACCAGGAACGCGGACGGGAGATCCTGGCCGTCCCGAGGGGCGGGCGCTGACACGGTACGCTCCGCGTGCTGACCTGGCAGACCCCCGAACCCGGGGACGTCTCGCGCCTGGCCAAAGCGAGTCATTGGAGTGTGGCTCGCCAGGCGAGCACCTTTACGTTGTAGATTTTTAAGCGGGGCACGCGCCGGGAGAACGCGCAGGTCCGGTTCCCTCCGCCGGCGGCGTTCTCCCAGCCCTTACCCGCCCCAAAAACGATCTTTACTTCATGGGGACCCACGGGAAGCGCGATGCCGGGCCTGGATCCGAGAGTGCCTCAGACCTTGCGCCACTCGGGGATCCACGCGCCGTCCTCGACGGCGTAGTCGCCGAACAGGTCGGGCGCCTCCTTGCGCATGATCTCGCCGATCTTGCCGAAGAGCAGCCGGATCTCCTCCTCGGCGCCCGGCGCGGTGCGGTTCTCCAGGGTGTGCCGCAGTGTGCGGACGTTCGCCGTCCAGACCAGGCCGGTGCCGACGCCCTCGGGGGCGAAGCGGCGCATGAACGAAGTCTTGTGCTTCTTTTCCTTGAACGGCACGCCCTCGTCGTCCAGGCCAAAGTGCGCGGCCATCCAGCCCTGGAACTCCTCCATCTGCTCCAGCATCGCGGTGGCGCGCTTCATCAGCTCGGCATCCTCACGGGCCCACTCGGGGAACCAGAACGGGATGTCCTGCAGACGGACGAACCGCAGCGATTCCTGCGAGATCGCCACCCCAGGCCGGTGCCGCACCAGCTCGTGGGTCAGCACACGGCTGACGTTGTGCAGGACGAAACTGAAGCTGACGTGCTCCAGCACCGAGCCGTGCAGGCTGCGCAGGATGTTCTGCAGGTACTGCCCCGGGTCGGTGCGGATCCTGGTCACATTGGGGTTGAGGCCCGGCTCCCAGGAGCGGTAGCAGAGCCGTCCCGCGAACTCGGCGAGGTTCTGCGGGTCGTTCAGCTCGTCATCGAGGTCGCCCCGGTCGAGCCGCTCCAGCCAGCTCTCCCCGCCCACGTCCCGTAGGTACCGGGCGACCTCGTCGTAGTCCAGTTCAGGCCGCGCTACGAGGAACACCTCTGGCTCGACGCTCTTCACTCTCGTATCCCCCCACGGGTCGGTTCGTCCGCCCCATAGGAAACCACCCCGCGACGACACCCGCGACCCGGCCACGGCGCACCGTCGAGATCCTCGGGGCCGATACGGTTTGGCGCGGAGGAGTTGATGACGGTTCAGCCCGTGGCGGCGCATGGCCTGGGGCTAAGCCGTCCCCCGGCTACAGCAGGGCGTTGATCTCGCCGGTGATCGCCTTGCGGCCCGCGTCGTCCAGGGACGAGGCGATCACCGCGTTGCGGGCCAGTGCGGCGAGGGCGGCGCGGTCCAGGCCGAACACTTCGGCGGCGACGCGGTACTCGCCGGTGAGGGTGGTGTCGAACATCGGGGGGTCGTCGCTGTTCAGGGTGACGAACAGCCCCTCCTCCAGCATGCGCGGCAGGGGGTGGGCGGCGAGGTCGGCGATCTGGCCCGTGCAGACGTTGGACGTCGGGCAGACCTCCAGCGGCAGCTGCGTCTCACGGAGGTGGGCGATGAGGCGCGGATCGTCCATGCAGCTGATGCCGTGCCCGATGCGCTCGGCGCCGAGGCCCTCGATGGCCTCCCAGATCGTCTCCGGCCCGGTCATCTCACCGGCGTGCGGGAGGCTGCGCAGCCCGGCGGCGCGGGCGGCGGCGAACGCGTCGCGGAACGCGTCCCGGTGCGGCGGGCGGCACTGCTCGATGCCGCCGATCCCGAACCCGACGAGCGCCTCCGGCGGATGGGCGAGCGCGTGGTCGATGGTGCCGCGGGCGCCGGCGGCGCCGAACTCGCCGGGGATGTCGAAGACGTAGGCCACGCGGACGCCGAGCCGGTCGCGGGCCTCCCGGACGGCGTGGTCCAGGGCCTCGGTGATCGCGGGCATCGGCATCCCGGCCCGCTGGTGGGTGTAGGGGGTGACGGTCAGCTCGACGTAGCGGACGTTCTGCGCGGCGAGGTCGCGGGCGACGCCGAAGACGAGGGTGCCGACGTCCTCCGGGGTCCGGACGAGGCCGGACACCGCCTCGTACACCTCGGCGAAGTGCGGGAAGTCGCGGAACGCGTAGAAGGCGCGCAGCTCGCGCTCGTCCACGGGGACGGGCCCGTCCGGGTGGCGGCGGGCGAGTTCGAGCACGGTGGGGACCGAGGCGGAGCCGACGAGGTGGACGTGCAGCTCGACCTTCGGGAGGGCGTCGATGAACGCCGCGAGCGATGTGGTTTCGGTGGGCACGCCCGCGAAGCTAACAGGCACCGGGCCCGCCATGACAGGCGAAGACGATGAACCTGCCGGGAAAACGTCAGAAACCCCGTTCTTCCCGCCGCTGCGGCAGGATGGACCCGTGCGCGCGGCCCGGCTGATCTCCATGGTGCTGCTCCTGCAGTCGCGGGAGACGATGACGGCGGGCGAGCTGGCGCGTGAGCTGGAGGTCTCGGAGCGCACCGTGTACCGGGACATGGAGGCGCTGTCGGCGGCCGGGGTCCCGGTCTACGCCGACCAGGGGCGCGGCGGCGGGTACCGGCTGGTCGGCGGGTACCGGACGCGGCTGACCGGGCTCACCCGCGAGGAGGCCGAGGCGCTGTTCCTGTCCGGGCTGCCCGGCCCGGCCGGGGACATGGGCCGCGGCGGCGCGCTGGCCGCCGCGGAGCTGAAGGTCCTCGCCGCGCTGCCCGCCGCGCTGCGGGACGCCCCGGCGCGGGCGAGCCAGCGGTTCCACCTGGACGCGCCGGGCTGGTTCGGCGGGACCGGGCCGCCGCCGCTGCTGCGCGACCTGGCCCGCGCGGTCTGGCAGGACGAGACCGTCGAGCTGCGCTACCGCCGCAGGGACACCGAGGTCACGCGCACGGCCGAGCCGTACGCGCTCGTCCTGAAGAACGGCACCTGGTACCTGGTCGCGCGGGTCGGCGAGAGATATCGCACCTACCGGGTGGACCGCGTCACCGCCGTCCGGCCGACCGGTGCGGTCTTCGAGCGGGACGAGCGGTTCGATCTCGCCGCGCACTGGCGCGAAGCGGCGGCGGCGTTCATGCGCTCGATGCTGCGCGAGGAGGTCACCGTGCGGCTCTCCCCCGCCGGGATGCGGCTGCTGCGGCATGCGGTCGAGCCGCACGCGGCCCGCCGGGCGGCCGAGAACGCCGGGGAGCCCGACGAGCGGGGCTGGGTGGTGACCACGCTCCCCGTCGAGTCGATGGCGGTGGCGGCGTCCGAGCTGATGCGCCTCGGCCCGGAGGCCGAGGTCCTCGCCCCGGCGGAGCTGCGGGAGCAGATGGCCGACGGCGCCGCGCGGCTGGCGGAGCTGTACGGGCCGCGCGGCTGAGCGGGCGGGCCCGCTCAGCGCGTCGCGGCCCCGGCCCGTTCGTCCATGGCGGCGCGCCCCTAGCCCTGCTTGCGCGCGATCGCCTCGGCCAGTTCCTCCTTGCTCATCTTCGAGCGGCCCCGGACGTCGAGGTCGGCGGCGCGCTCGTAAAGCTCCTTCTTGGTGCTGCCCTCGACGTCCACACCGCCGGGACCCTTGCCCTTGCCCCTGCGGACCCACCGGTCCCCGCGCTTCTCGAACTTGTGCTTGAGCGCGGAGTAGGCGGTGCGGTACGCGCGCTGACCTTCGCCATAGGTCCTGACCGCGGATTCGCGGGCCTTGGCGAAGATCTCCTGCGCCTCCTTCGACGAGTGCTGGATCGTGTCGGGAAGCTCCTCCTTCTTCGGCCTGCCGCTCCTGCTCGTCTTCGGCATGGCTCCTCCTTTCGCCTATGAGGTCGCGATATCCGGCCAGCGCGCGCCCAAACCGGAGCCGGGGCCCTACCGGTATCCGGTGACGTCGGCCGGACGTCCCGCGTCCACGACCTCGGCGATGTATCGCCACATGTCGGGGCGGCTGCCGTCGATGTCGGTGAAGCCGTAGACCCGGGAGAGCCCGGCGCTGGACAGGGACTGCCCGTTCCAGCGGTGCCGGTCGGGGTCGGCGGCGAGGGCCGCGACGGCGCGGCCGACGAAGGCGGGCGACTCGGCCATGGCGAAGTGCGGGTCCTTCGCGGCGCCGTCCCGCCAGGTGGCCTCGGTGACGCCGAAGTGTTCGAGCATCGCCTCCGAGCGCAGCCATCCGGGCGTGAGCGCGACGGCGGTGGCCCCGTAGGACGCGATCTCCTCGGACTGGGCGAGCGCCATCCGGATCACGGCGGTCTTGACGATGTCGTAGAAGTAGCCGCATTCCTTGCGGTACTTCGCGTTGTACTCGGCGGTCCCGTCGGTCATCTCGACGACGAGGCCGCCCGGCTCGCGGATCAGCAGCGGCAGGGCGTGGTGGCTGGTGATGGCGTGGGTGTCGAGGGCCAGCCGGAACATCCGCAGCCCGTCGTCGAGCGGCTGCTCCCACAGCCGCTGCCCGAACTGGAAGAGATGGTCGGAGCCCCAGATGTCGTTGACGAGGACGTCCAGCCGCCCGCGCTCCTCGTCGATGCGGCGGACGAGCGCGGCGACCTCGTCCGGGACGAGGTGGTCGACCCGGACGGCGATACCTTCGCCGCCCGCGGCCGTCACCAGGTCCGCGGTGTCCTCGATCGTCTCGGGACGGTCCATCTCCGATCGCTGCGACCGGGTGGACCGTCCCGTCACGTACACGGTCGCGCCGGCGGCGCCGAGCTCGGCGGCGATGCCGCGGCCCGCGCCGCGGGTGCCTCCCGCGACCAATGCGGTCTTACCTGTCAGTGCACGGCTCATGGGGACAATGCTGGCACCCAAACCTGACAGGGAACGTCAGGGTTTACGTCCCCGCCGCGCGGGATTTCGGGTCAGGTGAAGATGCTCACGCCGCCGGGGCCGACGAGGAGGCCGACCACGATCAGCACGATGCCCCAGAGGAGGTCGCGCCGGGCGAGGATCACGTAGATTCCGGCGATCACCAGGATCACCGCTATGAGCCAGAGCAGTGTCATCATGGCTCCCGGCGTCCCCCGACAGAACGCCAAGAAACCGTAATCTCATTTCGGATGTCCGAATATTCCGTTATGTACGGGGAAGGGGCAGCGCCCCTCCCCCGCCTTGGGATAACGGCGGTCACCCGCGTCGCAGAGCACGGCGCGGTGTGGCCGCGACCAAGTCTTCCGCCGCGTCCCGGGCCGCGGCATCGGTCTCAGGACCGGTTCCGCGCCCCCCGCCCTCGTGCTTGCGGACTAGGCCGGCTCGGCGGCGGGAACGGCCGGACGCCGCGTGCCGCTCAGCCGCAGCACGTTGGCCACGATCCGGTGCCCGGCCCCGCCCGCCGCGGTGAGGATCGACTCCGGGTGGAACTGGACGGCCCAGCGCCGCCGCTCCGGATCCTCGATCGCCATCACGACGTCCCCGGTCAGCGCCGTCACCTGGAACCCCTTCACCCGGTCCGGCGTGGCATGCAGCGAGTGGTAGCGGGCGGCGGTGAACTCGTCGGGAAGGCCCGCGAACAGCCCGCCGCCGGTGACCTTCACCAGGCCGGGCTTGCCGTGGGACGGTTCGGGCAGCAACGCCAGCTCGCCGCCCGCGTGCTCCACCATCGCCTGCAGGCCGAGGCAGACGCCGAAGACCGGGAGGTCACGGGTGTCGAGGGCGTCCAGCAGCGACCGGGTGTCGAAGTCCTCCGGACGGCCCGGACCGGGCGACAGCACCACCAGGTCGGGGGCGTGCTCGTCCAGCATCCGCACCGGGAACCCGTGCCGCAGCGTGACGACGCCGGCGCCCTGCTGGCGGAAGTAGTCGGCGAGGGTGTTGACGAAGGAGTCCTCGTGGTCGACGAGCAGCACCTTGAGGCCGGCGCCGGGCGGCGCGGCGGGCGGGGACTGCCCGGCCGCGGCCGTCCCGGCGCCCTCCTGGGACTCGGCGAGCGCGCCCAGCAGCGCGCTCGCCTTGAGGTGCGTCTCGCGCTCCTCCTCCTCGGGGTCGGAGTCGTACAGCAGCGTCGCCCCGGCCCGCACGGTCGCGACCCCGTCGCGGATCTGCGCGGTCCGCAGCGTCAGGCCGGTGTTCATCGACCCGTCGAAGCCGACGCAGCCGACGGCGCCGCCGTACCAGCGGCGCGGCGAGTCCTCGTGGTCCTCGATGAACTGCATCGCCCACGTCTTCGGCGCGCCGGTGACGGTGACCGCCCACATGTGGGTGAGGAACGCATCGAGCGCGTCGAAGCCGGGGCGCAGCCGGCCCTCGATGTGATCGACGGTGTGGATCAGCCGGGAGTAGATCTCGATCTGCCGGCGGCCGAGGACGCGCACGCTGCCGGGCACGCAGATCCGCGACTTGTCGTTGCGGTCGACGTCGGTGCACATGGTCAGCTCGGACTCGTCCTTGGCCGACGACAGGATCGCGCGGATCTGCTCGGCGTCCTCCAGCGCGTCCGTGCCGCGCTTGATCGTCCCGGCGATCGGGCAGGTCTCGACGCGGTCGCCGGTGACCCGGACGAACATCTCGGGCGACGCCCCGACCAGGTACTCCCCGTCGCCCAGGTTGAACAGGAACTCGTAGGGGGCCGGGTTGGTCTCGCGCAGCCGCTCGAAGAACACGGCGGGCGCGTCGCAGCGTCCGTACATCGCGTGGCCGGGCGTGACCTCGAACAGGTCGCCGCGGACGAACTTCTCCTTGGCGTCCCGCACCATCTGCGCGTACACGCCGGGGACGGGCTGCGCCGGCGGCTCGGCGGGCACCGGAACGGGCGTCGGCTCGGTGGCGCGCGGCAGCCCGGCGGTGCTCGTCCCCGCGGTCTCGAAGTCGTAGGAGATCCGGTGCGAGGTCTCGCGCTTGCGGTCCACGACGACCATCTCGTCGGGCAGGTGCAGCACGAGGTCGCGCTGGTCGGCGGGCCGCTCCAGCCGGGTCCGCAGCGGCTCGAACTGCAGCGACAGGTCGTAGCCGAACGCCCCGTACAGGCCGAGGTGGGGGTCGTCGCAGCGGAACAGGTCGATGACGGCGCGCAGGGCGGTGAAGACGGTCGGCTGGCGGCTGCGCTCCTCCTCGGTGAAGAACTCCTCTCCCGGGCGGACGTAGACCTCGAACAGACCGGCCTCGTCCGCGCGGACCTCGCCGGTGTCGCGGAGCACGGCGGCCAGGGCGGGCATGACGACCCGGCCGCGGTCGTTGAGGGCGCGCACGGCGACCGCCCGCCCGCGCGCGACGATCTCCAGGCAGGGGTCGGCGTAGGCCATGTGCCAGCGGCTGTAGCGGCCCGGATACTCCATGCCCGAGCTGAGCACGCCGCCGCGCCGCTCCCCCACGGCGGTGACGAGGGCGTTCAGGACATCGGACTTGCGCTCGGAGTCGACCGGGACGGCGGTACGGGTCACCCGTACGCCTCCGGCCGTGACGAACTCGCTGGTCAGCAGCTGCTGTGGGACGGTCTCCACCGCGTTGTGGCCCCTCTGTCGGGCCCCCACCGGACGGCGCACACGAAAAACGACCGCCGGTGAGGGCGGTCGCCTGGTCTTGAGCACGCACGAACCGGCACCGCCTCAGCGGCGCCACCACCACCGGAAGGCTGCGGTTCGCATGCGGCGAGGTTACCATGGAGCCGGATGCAAGGGATTGCTTACTTCACCGGAGTGGCCGCCATGACCAGGAAGAACACCGAATTCGAACTGCGCGGGGTGAACCATCTCGCCCTCGTCTGCAGCGACATGAAGCAGACGGTGGACTTCTACCAGGGCGTGCTCGGCATGCCGCTGATCAAGACGATCGAGCTGCCGATGGGCTGGGGCCAGCACTTCTTCTTCGACTGCGGCGGCGGCAACGCGCTCGCCTTCTTCTGGTTCCCCGACGCGCCCGAGCCCGTCCCCGGCGTGTCCGCGCCGAAGAACCTGCCCGACCGGGGCGAGCTGCTGTCGGCCGTCGGGTCGATGAACCACATCGCCTTCGACGTGCCGCCCGAGCGGATCGAGGAGTACCGCGACCGCCTCGTCGCCAAGGGCATCGACGTCGGCGTCCTGCTCAACCACGACGACAGCGAGTTCGGCGTCGCGCCGGAGAACCACGAGGGCGTGTTCGTGCGCTCCATCTACTTCAAGGACCCCGACGGGATCCTGGTGGAGTTCGCGGCGTGGACGCGGGAGCTGAACCTGCCGGCGGACGTCCGGCACGAGCCGAGGACCGCCGCCGACCGGACCGTCTGACCGCCCTCCCGGCGACCCGAAAAATCAAGGAGCCGGAGCTCACCGGCACCACCTGATCCCGACGCACGAGGCCCACCCCGGCGGCCCGTGGCGGCTTCCGAGCGTCCGCCACGGGCCGTTCCTCGTTCTTTGCGGCCTTCCGCGGGACCCTGCGCATCCGCCCCCACCGCGGAGCCGAGCTGATGGGGGCTACCGGGCCGGGCCGCCGGGCGCCCGCGGGGCGCGGGCGCCGGACGCGGCGGCCGGGAGGCCGCCGAGGACCAGGTCGGTGAGTCCGTCCACGACGGCCTCGCGCGGCACCTCCGCGGTGTGGTCGAGCCACCAGTCACCGGCGGTCTGCACCATGCCGACGATCGCGTGGCCCCACACGTAGGCGCGGGTGCGGTCGGTCATCTCGCCCTCGGCGATCATCACCTCGGCCAGTTCCCGGCTCACGTCGCGGATCACCGTGCTCACCGCGCTGTGCGCGGCCGTGTCCTCGGCGCTCGCCCGGTGCATCAGGAACCGGTAGAGGTTGAGGTTCCTGGAGATCGTCGCCAGATAGGTGTCGATGGTGGAGCGGGTGCGGTCGCGGATCGGGTCGGCGCGGGAGAACTCGTCCCGGATCCCCTGGATCAGCCTGCGCGTGTGCCGCTCGGCCAGTGCCTGGTACAGGCCGCTCTTGGCGCCGAAGTGGCGGTACAGGATCGGCTTGCTGATCCCCGCCTCGGCGGCGATCGCGGCCATGGACGCCTCCGGCCCCTCCCGCTGGATGACCCGGTCGGCGGCCTCCAGCAGGGCACGGCGCCGGCCGGGGTCGCGGCGTGATCCGGACCCCGGCCTGCCCGCCGTGTTCGTCATGGCAGCACGGTAGCGGGGGTGTTACCGCGCGACAACACCGCCCTGCCCCGGCAGCCCGCGCCTACCGGGCGAACACCTGGAGTTCGGCCGCCCGGACGACCCCCGCCAGCGGGGCGGCGGTGCCGCAATCGGTGCTGGAACGCGGATCGCCGTCCTGCTCGCCCGCGTACGCCGGCGCGCCCGTGCACTGGCTGGAGACGACCTGCAGCCGCAGGTGCGTCGCCTCGGTGTCGCGCAGGTCGAACGAGCGCAGGGTGAGGTCGGGCGCCGTCGGCCGCGGCCGGTCGGCCGGGAAGGCGTCGGCCGGGCTGGTGTAGACGGTGCGGTACGAGGCGTCCTGCGAGCAGTCGGCCTTCGTGGCGTCACAGGCCAGCAGCCGGAAGGCGCGCAGCGCCGTGAACCGGTTCTGCGTCGCGTTCGCGCCCTCGGGGTCGTCCTGCACCGACGGCCGCAGCATCGCGCTGACCTGCACCCGGCCGACCCGCACCGGGCGGTCGCCGGCCAGGTCGACGGTCACCTGGCGGCCCGCGACCGGGGCCTGCACCGACTGCCAGTTGGTCGCCTCGGTCTCGTCCAGCAGCGCCGGCTGGGAGGTCCCGTCGCCGGTGGCGGTCGCACCGTTGACGGCCGCGGCCCGGTTGCGGGACATCGCGACCGGCAGCGTCCGCCGGGACGAGCCGATCGTCGCGGTGAACCTCCGGTGCCCGAAGCCCTCGCCCACCGCGACGAAGGAGTAGCGGCCGGGCGTGAGGGCGAACGTGGCGCCGAGCGGGGTCGCCGGGTCGGTGTCGGCCACCGGCATGGCCCGCGCCTCATAGTCGCCCACGTACAGCCGGACCTTGGCGCCCTCGGCGTCGCCGGCCGGCTTGAGCGTCACCTGGGCGTTGCGCGACAGGGGGGACGCGAAGCTCGGCGCCGGGTCGGCGTCGGCGGGGCCGTTGCTGGCCGCATCCTCTCCCAGTCCGTGCCGGGCGAACACCTTCCACATCAGCTCGTGGTTCCTGCCGCCGAAGCGGATGGTGTCGGCGGCGAGCAGGGCGTTGCGGTGGTCGACATAGCTGACCCGGCCGGTGGCCATCAGCAGCAGCGCGTCGAACGACAGCTGCACCCAGCGGCGGTTGCCGGGGCATTTGCCGACCGGTACCGCCCCGTCCGCGCACTTGCGCTGGAGGGCGGCGTCGCCGGCGCCGTAGCGCTCGACGAACGCCCGGCGCAGATCGAACTGGGTGGCGCTCCAGATCTCGCCGTTGGCGTGGACCTGGGTGCCGACCAGGTCGTAGCCGAGGTCGCTGTAGTTGAGGGGACTCCGGCTCATGTCGTAGTTGCGGATTCCGGTGCGCGGCTCACCGGTGACGTAGCCGCCGACGACGTACGGGGTCCGGCCGGGGGCGCGGAAGCCGTACTCGTTGAGGTACTCCATCGCGAACAGGTCGGAGGTGCTCTCGTTCATCGCCCCGGCCTGCGGCCCGCTCCACCCGGTGTCCGGCCCGGCGATCATGCGGCCGGAGATGGCGTGGGTGTACTCGTGCCCGATGACGCTCATGTCGAAGTCGCCGTCGACGCAGGGCGAGTAGAACGCGCCCGCGATCGGCTGCCACAGGTACATGTTGGTGATCGGGGCGATGCCGTCCGGCGGGGTGATCTGGTTCGCGTTGTCGCGGACGCTCGCGATCCTCGCCCCGGCCTGCGCGTTGCCCTGCTCGGGGTCGCCGCCGAGGCCGCCCCGGTCGCCGTTGGCGGCCTGCATGTTCCACGCCGACTCGGTGAAGCCGAGCCGGTAGGACCAGTCGTGCATCCGGTTGTGCTGGACGAACAGGTTCGAGACGGCCGCCTCAAGGTCGGCCTCCCGGGGGCTGTCCATCGTCGCCGGGTCGCACTTGCCGTTGAACCACTGGTTGGCCCACGGGTAGTGGTACGTCCGGTCCGGTTTCGGCGCGTTGGTGCGGGTGCCGACGGAGTACGGGTCGCCGTTCGCGCGGTTCTCGTAGGTGCGGGCCGCGTTCCCCAGGCTGGTGGTGGTCGAGGCGCCGGTCGCCGGATCGACGTCCCAGGGCCGCCCGGTGGACGGGTCGCCGCCGACGGCGAGCAGGCAGCCCGGCGCGGGGGTGGAACACCACGTCCGCCGGGTGTCGCGGGAGGAGTAGTCACCGGACGGGGTCGCCGGGAACACCGACCAGCGCGGGTTGTCGCCGTCGTGGTCGACGAGGTTCTCCCGCACCAGGACGGACCCGGTGCGGGCGTCGACGTAGGAGGTGACGGCCCTGGGCTCGGCCCCGGAGGGCTCGATCAGCGTGACCTGGTAGGCGCTGCGGGCGCCCTCGGCGGTGGGCACCGCCACGAGCCGCGCCGGCCGGCCCGCGCCGGCCGGGACGGCGATCCCGGCATCGCGTCCGGCCGCGGCCACGGCGTCCTTCGGGGAGAGCGTGGCCGGCGCCGGGGCGGCACCGGCACGGGAGAGGGTGGAGGTGACCGAGACGACCTCGCCGCCGCGGACGCCGATCGCGACGAGGCCGTCATGGCCGGCGGGCAGGCCGCCGAAGCGCTGGCGCAGCAGCACGGCCGCGCCCTTCCCGATGGGGTTGACCGCGACCTTCTCCAGTGCGCCGACCGCGGCGGCGTCCAGGCCGTACAGGTCCCTGTGCGCGGTGAGGTACGCGCGGGCGGCCTTCTCCGGATCGCCGGGCAGGCCGGCGGCCAGGGGGCCGGCATCGGTCACAATGGCGGGCGTGCCGAGCTTGTTCCACCGCACCGTCACGCCCCGGGCGGCGCTTAACTGGCGGGCCGTGGGAGCCAGGCTGCCGGTTCGGGCGTCCTTGTCGGGCGGTTCGGGATGCTCGCCGGGGGGCTGGGAGCGTGGCGGTGGGGGTGCGGCCTGTCCGGGGACCGCAAGGCCGGCGGTGAGGAGCGTTCCCGTGGCCGCCAGCGCGGTCACGATGGTCCAGCGTTTCCTGGGCACCTTTGCCTCCTGGAGGCGGGCGGATGAGCCCGGTCTCGGGGGACCGGCCGGGTGGTCGGCCGGCCGATCTAGAGACAAGCAGCACCCCAGAGGAGCAACTAGGGCGAGTCACTACGTTTAGGACATACGGACGGCGGGCGGTTGTCGCCCTTGACAGCACCCGTTCTCCATGGAGCAGGTGCGTGCTGCGGAGGTAGAAGTCACCGATGGGCAAGGACGGCAAGGCCAAGAGACTCCCCCGCGAGCTCTACGAGCGGGAGCTGTTCCGCCTCCAGGCGGAACTGGTGAAGCTGCAGGAGTGGGTGCGGGCCGAAGGCGCCAGGGTCGTCGTGGTCTTCGAGGGACGCGACGCCGCCGGCAAGGGCAGCACGATCAAGCGGGTCACCGAGTACCTCAACCCGCGGGTGGCGCGCATCGCGGCGCTGCCCGCGCCGACCGACCGCGAGCGCACGCAGTGGTACTTCCAGCGCTATGTGGAGCACCTTCCGGCCGCGGGCGAGATCACGCTGTTCGACCGCTCCTGGTACAACCGCGCGGGCATCGAGCGGGTCATGCGGTTCTGCACGAAGGAGGAGTACATGCGCTTCCTCCACCAGTGCCCGAGCTTCGAGCGGCTGCTCGTCGAGGACGGCATCCTGCTGCGCAAGTACTGGTTCTCCGTCGGCGCCGCCGAGCAGGAGCGCCGCTTCCGCAAGCGGATGAACGACCCGATGCGGCGCTGGAAGCTGTCGGAGATGGACCTGGAGTCGATGACCCGCTGGGAGGACTACTCGCGCGCCAAGGACGAGATGTTCCTCTACACCGACATCCCCGAGGCGCCGTGGTACGTCGTCGAGAGCGAGGACAAGCGGCGGGCGCGCATCAACATGATCGCGCACCTGCTGTCGACCATCCCGTACTACGAGGTGCAGCGGCCGCCGTTGCGGCTGCCGCCGCGTCCCCAGCCGGCGGGATACGAGCGTTCACCGCGCGGCATGCAGAGCTACGTCCCGGACCACACGGCCACCCTCAGCGAACCGTGACCAGGACGCTTCCATAGGAGAAGCGTCCATTGTCCTTGGCGACCGCGACGATCAGGGTGAGTCCGGGTCTCACCGCCGTTCCCGGGTCCGGGAACGGCGCGTCGAAACCATCGGTGCCGCGGATGGCGCCTACAGCGCCAACGGCCTGCCGGCCGGCCTGGACGGCGACGTACGTCGGCGGAGAGTCCGTCGCCACGTGAATCCGCGGCCTGGTCCCCACGGTGGCCCGGGACGCCGGGGAGAGAATCTGCATGGTCGCGGCGGTCTCGGGGTCGATCCGTCCGTCGTGAGATCCGTCGGCCATCGAGTGGGCGACGACGGCACCGACCGGGCGCAGTGTCCTGTCCTCGACGAGCAGGTAGAAGAATGCGCTGGGCGTGCCTCTGCCCTGGGTGGTCTCGGCGACCTGCCGCCATGTCGCCGGCCCCTCGGGGTGCATGGTGAGACGGGGCAGGGCCGCCCGCAGGCCGTCCGCCGAACCGTACCGCCGTTGCGCCTGGGGAGTGAGCAGGTCCCACGCGGCCCGGACATCGCCTTGGGCGAGGGCGGTCTGCCACCGCCGCGGCACATCCCTGATCGCGCTGGTGTCGGGTGGCAGCCGGCAGCAGGGATCGGAATCGTCCAAGGACCGGCCCGAGTGAAGCCACGCCGCCGCACCGACCGCCAGCCCGATCAGCACCACCACCACGACGACGATGAGCGCCGGACCCGTACGTAGCGGCCCACGTCGTTTCGCCGCCGGGGTCGGGACCATCAGCGGACGGGGAGGCCGGTGATGGTGCGGCCGATGACCAGGCGCTGGATCTCCGAGGTGCCCTCGAAGATCGTGAAGATCTTCGTGCGCGGACCCGTGACCTGCATTTTCCCTGGTCATCCCCACAATGAGTCCGTTCCTGACACGCTTGATCCCGTTGTGAACACCCTTTTTCCCACTTGATCAACTCCCAGTAGTCTCCCACACTCCCCCGGGCAGAACCCATGACCGTCCACGAGATCGAGACCACCGTCACCCGGCTCCGTGCGCTGGAGTGGCTCACCCGCCAGCCCCTCGACCGGCTTCCCGTCCTGGTGTGGTTCGCCCACGAGGACGGCGGCCTCGTCCGGCACCGCACGCAGGGAACCGTTGCCGGGATCCTCATCACCCTCCACGCCGAATACCGCCCCGGTGCCGATCCCCTGGAAGCGTGGAGACTTTGATGTACCCCATCGTCCAGGACCCGGGCGCCAGCGATCAGACGATCTACACTTGGCGCGGACAGGACCTCATCGACAAAGGTCAGGCACCCGGCACGACCTCGACCGAGCAGGCTGAGCTACCGGCGGCCCGCAGACAGATCCGGGAGCTGGAGACCGAGCTGGACGAGGCCTACCTCGCCGTCTTCGGCCAGCATCCCGACCTGCCCGGAGCTTCACCACGAGCCAGCCGACCTGCCCTCACCGACCGCGCGGAGGACGAACGTGCTCAGCCAATCAACCTTCATCATCCCGCCTGAGATCGAGGCAGGGCTCCTCAGCGGTGACCTCATCCAGTACGGCGGCATTGTGCGCAACCAACTCGGGCAGATCGTGAAGCATCTGAAGGAAGTCCAGCTTCCCGTGAGCAACGAAGCGGCGGCGGCGCGGGTCGCGGCGGTGCTGAAGAACCCCCGCGTGTTCATCCCGACGCTGGTGGTTGGTGCGGCGGTGACTGCGGGTGGCGCTGCCTTCGCCACTGCGAGGAAGCGCAAGAAGGCAGCTGTGCCGGAGTGCGTTGAGCGCTACAACGCCTCACTGGGCACTTACCTGGAAGCGGTCCATGAGGGACGCCTTGAGGCAGACATCATCGACCAGCTCATCTCGGCACTGGATGCTGTCGTGGCCTACTCCGACGAGAACGGCGACAGCATCAGTCTGGACTTCTCCACTGAGCAGGCCGCAATGCTCGTCAAGATCGTGGTTGATTCCACGAGGCAGCTTGCCGTCGAGAACTCCATCGACCTGAGCGAGCTTGAGGAAGAGGCACCGGCTTCCGAGAGCGGAACAGTTGTTGACCTGCGGCGTTACCTCGAGGTCCAGAAGAAGCTCTTCACTGACGCGGCATAGTTCGCCGGGCCTGATGACTGAAAGGGTATTTGGTCATGGAATGCGGCTATAAATGCCAGTTCTCGCGTCCCGGGCGCCCGGCGACCTGGCAGCACAGTGAGCCCATTCCAGCCTGAGTGTGCAGATCACAGCCCGGTTGCGGGCGACGGATGTGGGCTGTGAATGAGTGAAGCCCCTACTAGTGTTCTGAGTCAATAATTCTTTGTTAGTCGGTAGGTTGTGGGGATGCCGAGCCCGAAGCTGGAACCGGTGGTGTTGTCGGAGGAGGAGCGGTCGGTGCTGACCGGGTGGGTGCGTCGCCGCAAGACCTCGCAGGCTTTGGCGTTGCGGGCGCGGATCGTGCTGTTGTGCGCCGAGGGCGGCACGATCGCCCGGGTCGCTGAGCAGGCCGGGACTTCCCGCAACACGGTGTCGAAATGGCGGTCGCGGTTCCTGGCCGGCCGGCTGGAGGGCCTGAGCGACGAGCCGCGCCCGGGCCGGCCGCGCGTGATCAGCGATGAGCAGGTCGAGTGGGTGGTCACCGCGACGCTGCAGGAGACGCCCGGTGCGGACACGCACTGGTCGACCAGGTCGATGGCGGCGGCGACGGGGATGTCGCAGCCGGCGGTCTCGCGGATCTGGCGGGCGTTCGGCCTCACGCCGCACACCGTGCAGACCTGGAAGCTGCCGGCCGGCCCGCAGTTCGTGGACAAGGTCCGCGACGTGGTCGGGCTGTACCTGGTGCTGGACAACTACGCCACCCACAAGACCGAGCAGGTCCACAAGTGGCTGATCCGCCACCCCCGGTTCCACCTGCACTTCACCCCGACCAGCTCATCCTGGCTCAACCTGGTCGAACGCTGGTTCGCCGAAATCACCAACCGCAAACTCCGCCGCTCCGCGCACCGCAGCATCATCGAACTGGAACGCGACGTCCGCGGCTGGATCAACGAGTGGAACACCGACCCCAAGCCGTTCGTGTGGACCAAGACCGCCGACGAAATCCTCGAAACCCTCACCGCATACTGCCAAAGAATTAACGACTCAAGACACTAGAGCCTCTGCCGAAACCGGGGCTCTTCATGGAGCGGCGAGAGAGTGCGGCATTGGCGTTCGTGACCATGTTGCAGGTGCTGCGGCAACGCGGTACACGGTGCTGATCTTGCGTGAGGTGCGGGGCTGGTTCGCGTGTGAGGTTGCCGATCTGTCTCACGGGCCTGCGGCCGTCAACGGAAGGAGCCCGCAGAGGACCAGCAGGAGCGCGACGCCAGCCAGGGCAGCAACCCCGATGATCGTGAGAGTTCGTTTGGTCATTGACGTGTCCCTTCACGCGTCGCGGGTGATGAACAGGACCGCGCCCAGCAGCAGGGCGGCGCCGGCGTAGGCGGCCAGGACACCGAGACCGCTCCACGGTCCGATGGGCAGGTCACCGAGGTTGGTGGTCGCCTGCACGGCGAGTCCGGCGGACATCGGTGCGTACCGCTCGATTCGGATGTGCCAGCGTTCGTCGCCGATGAACTGGGCGAGCAGCGGAAAGAGGTAGAGCAGGCTCAGGACGGTGGTGAGGGCTGCGGCGGTGTGCCGAAGTGCGGTCGCGATGCCGAGGCTGAGCAGGGTGACGAGGCTGAGGTAGAGCACGGTGCCCAAGGCCGCGCGCAGGGTCGGTCCGCTGGTTACGGTGAGGCCCTGGTCCCCCACCAGGATCCGGGCGGCGACCAGCGATCCGGTCACACTGGCCAGCCCGGTGCTGATGACGGTCGCGATGACGGTCGCCGCCTTGGCGAGCAGGACCCCGGTCCTGCGCGGGGCGCAGACCAGGGTGGTGGATACAAGGCCGCTGGCATATTCGTTGGTCATCACCGACACGGCGAGCACGACGATGGCGATCTGTCCGCAGTAGACGCCCGAGAGACCGGCTGCTACCGGGTCGGGCCCGGTCGTCAGGGCGACCGTCGCGGCGCCCAGTGCGATCGTCGACGTGGCGGCGGCCAATAGCAGCCATGCGGTGCTGCGTATCGTGTGCAACTTCGTCCATTCGGCGCGCAGGATCATGCGTCGCGCCTGCACAGCAGCCAATACCCGACGCCAAGGGCGGCCGCGGCGTAACCGGCGAGTACGGCCACACCGCTCCAGGGGTACCCGACGGACATGCCCGCGACCGGGGTGACCTCAAGCAGCGGGGCGCCGACGTCCGCGGGCAGGGCGGGCGCGGTGATCTGTGGGACGAACACCAATGCCATGACGGTGGCGATGGCTCCGGTGGTACGCCGCAGGATCACCCCAACGCCGAGGCTGAACAGTGCGAGGAGGGCGAGGAATGCGGCGCTGCCGACGATGACGCGCACGGCCGTCGCGGCCGACGGGTCTGGGAAATACGGCGGGCGGTAGCCATGGTCGTGCAGGATCGGCTGCGAGAGCCAGAAGGCGGCACCGATGGCGACCAGGCCGGCCGCGAACGTGGTGACGCCGAGCACGAGCGCCTTGGCCGCGAGGACCCTGCCCCGCCTTGGCGTCGCGACGAATGTCGTCCAGGTCAGGTTCCGCCGGTATTCGGCCGTCATGAACAGCGTTCCGATCGTCACGAAAAGGATTACGCCCACGGTGACCCCGCTGAGGGCGGCGTCGAGGCGGGTGGGGTCGTGGTCGGGCTCGGGCGGGCCGAGCTCACCGGATCCGGTCAGGGTGAACTCGCCGCCGGATCGGGCTGTGCTGCCGGCCGGCGGCGCGGGGGGCTCGGTGCGGCCGGGCACGGGTGGCGGGGCCACGTCCTGGCTGCTCCAGCCGACCAACGGTTGCGGCGTGACGGCGACCATGTCGAATGTCGCCCGCCCGACGGTGTGCACGGTCTCATACCGTTTAGCGGCGGGGGTGCCCACGACACGGACCTCGTCCGGCGATGCGACGAAGAGGCCGACCTCGACCGCCTGCGCAAGTCCGCTGAGCGTCACGGCACCGACCCGACGCCAGGTCGCGCCGTCGCTCGACTCGTACCCAGTGATGGTGCTGCCGGTGCGGGCAAGCTTGAGCCAGCGCGGCGCGGGTGTCGGGCTGCCGGCGAAATCGGTGATCGTGCCCGAGCGCATTCGCACGCCGTGGCGGGGGGTGAGCATCACTGCCACGTACGCCAGGTGCTCCTTGATGATGACGCCGGCCTTGGCCCACGGGTGGCTCGCCTGCTGAGCCCGTACCCGGGCGACGATGGTGACATCGCCTGTCACAGGTTGACGAACGAATTGGAACCGGTCGGCCGGTTCGTCGGCGGCGCGCGGGGTGAACGTGCTCGCCGAAGATTGCAGCACCGCGAGTACCAGCATCAGGGAGACCGCGGTGAGCAGGCACCACACGGTGGAGCGCACGGTGCGGAACTTCGTCCACTCCGATCGGATCACGGCCGGCATCACGCGCTCCTTGTGGCGGTGTATTCGGTCGCGTCGCGGGTGATCTCCAGGTACGCCTGCTCCAGGGACGCGCGGTGGGCTGTGAGCTCGGAGAAGGGCAGTCCGGCGCCGGTGAGCAGGGCGATGATCCGCTCACCGGTGAGGCCCGCGACAGTGAGGGTCCCGGGTCCGGTCAACGCGGCCGTGGCGCCGGTTTCACCGGTGAGCGCAGCTATCGCTTCGGTCGGCCGCGCCGTGCGCACCACGACCCGGTCGCCGGACGCCTGGGCGAGCAGGTCGGCGACGCTGATGTCGGCGACGAGCCGGCCCCGTGCGGCCACGATGAGATGGTCGGCGGTGTCCTCCAGTTCACTCATCAGGTGGCTGGACACGAACACCGCCCGGCCCTGTCCCGCGAGCCCGCGCAGCAGCCCACGGATCCAGTGGACGCCCTCGGGATCGAGGCCGTTGACCGGCTCGTCCAGCAGCAGCACCGGCGCGTCACCGAGCAGTGCCGCAGCGATGCCCAACCGCTGCTTCATCCCCAGCGAAAAGCCACCGGCCCGGCGGCGGGCGACCGGCGCCAACCCGACGGTCTCGAGTACCTCGTCCACCCGCTTCGGCGATATCCCGTTGGATCGCGCCATCCACAGCAGATGGTCGCGGGCCCGGCGCCCGGGGTGGAGGGCGCCGGCATCCAGCAGTGCACCGACACTGCACAACGGGTTACGCAGGCTTCGGTACGGTCGGCCGCAGACCAGCGCGGTGCCAGCGTCCGGCGCGTCCAACCCGAGAATCATCCGCATCGTCGTGGACTTGCCCGCCCCGTTGGGCCCGACGAACCCGGTCACCCGGCCCGCCTCCACGGCGAACGAAAGCCCGTCGACGGCGACCGTCCGTCCGTAGCGTTTACGCAGTCCCCGGCACTCGATTGAAGTCGTCACGGGCTCCATGCAAGCTGCCGGTGCGATGTGGCACAGGAGCGTGCTCCCGCATCTTTGGGGGAGGGCCAGCACCCATGCCCGCAGGCGTCGTCACCGTCTACGGTGATGGTCATGGCGGACACGGCATGGGAGGCGCTGCGGGACAACCCGCTGCGCTTCTTCGCCTCGCTATGGCTTCTGCGGACCGTCGCCTACGGGCTCTCCAGTGCCGTGGTCGGCGTGCTCTGCTTGATCTGGCTTCCCACAGCGCTCGTGCTCGGCGCCGTGGTCGCGGCACCGGCGTTGACGCGTCCTCTCGTGGCGCTGGAGCGGCGGCGGGTGGTCCTGCTCGGCGGGAGACCGTTGCCGGACCCGCACGTCCGCCCTGATCGGCCTGGGCCCATTGCGGGGCTGCGCTTCCGGTGCGCGGAAGCCGTGACCTGGCGGGAACTGGCCTACCTCGGGCTGCACGCCAGCGCACTGCTGGTGCTCAACCTGGCGGCGGTCCTCGCCCTGTCCGCCCCGGTCCTGGCCTTGATGTCGATCAACCTGACTACGACCCGCGCCCCGACGGATCCGGGCACCGGCACCGACGTCGTCGTCGCCGTGCTCATCGGCGCGCTCGGCGTCCTCGCCCTGCTGGTCGTCGGGTTCTTCGCCGTCTACGCCGTGCCGGTCACCGCAATCGCCCACGCCAGGGTGGCCCACCTGCTGCTGGCGGCGGGGTCCGGCGAGACGGTCCGCATGCTCACCCGTTCACGTGCACGGCTGGTCAACGCGTTCGAGGTCGAGCGCCGCCGCATCGAACGCGACCTGCACGACGGCGCACAGCAACGCCTGCTCGCGCTGGGCATGACGCTGGTCGGCGCCCAATTGGAGTTCGACGATCGGCCTGAAACCGCGCGGGCACTCGTCAACCAGGCCGCGGAGGAGGCCAAGGCCGCCCTGTCCGAGCTGCGCGAGCTGATCCGCGGCATCCACCCGCACGTCCTCACCGACCTCGGCCTGCCCGCCGCGGTCGCCGAACTGGCCGACCGTGCGACGGTCCCGGTCACCGTCGCGGTCGACGTGCCTCACCGCCTGCCGACCGCAGTGGAGTCAACGGCGTACTTCGTCGTCGCCGAGGCGCTGTCCAACGCCGCCAAACACGCCACCGCAACCCAGGTTTCCGTCACCGGCGGACTCGCCGGCGCCCGCCTCGGTATCGAGGTCCGCGACAACGGGATCGGTGGTGCGGACCCTGCCGCCGGCACCGGCTTGGCAGGCCTCGCCGACCGGGTCGACGCGCACGGCGGCACACTGGCCCTGTCCAGTCCGCCCGGCGGGCCGACCATTCTGCGACTGGAACTGCCATGCACTGGATAACGGGATAGCCGGATGCTGCGCATAGTCCTTGCCGACGATGCGGTCCTCCTGCGCGAGGGCCTGGTCGCGCTCCTCGCCCGGTTCAACCACCACGTGGTAGCCGTCGGCGATGCCATCGCGCTGGCTGCCACCGTTGACGACGAACGCCCCGACGTGGTCGTCACCGATGTGCGTATGCCGCCCACGTTCACCGACGAAGGGTTGCACGCGGCTGTCGCTCTGCGCCTACGGCATCCGGGCCTGCCCGTCCTCGTCCTCAGCCAGTACGTCGCCACCGCGTACGCCGCCAAACTCCTCGAATCGACTGACGCCGGTGGGGTCGGCTACCTGCTCAAGGACCGTATCCTCGACGTAGCCGAATTCGTCGACGGCGTCGAGCGGGTCGCCGCCGGCGGCTGTGTGATCGACCCCGAAGTCGTCCGGCAACTCCTCACCCGCCGTCATGACCCGCTGACCCGGCTCACCCCCCGCGAACGCGAAGTCCTCGCCCTGATGGCCGAGGGCCGCTCCAATGCCGCCATCACCGCAGCGCTCACCATCAGTGAGAAGGTCGTCGGCAAGCACATCAACTCAATCTTCACAAAGCTCGACCTGCCTGCGGACAGCACCGACGACCACCGCCGGGTCCGCGCCGTTCTGACCTATCTCCAGCCGCATCGCCAGAAGCCGGCCATACAAAGGGAACCGCCCTGAAGATCGTATGGGCGGGGTGGTGATCTGTAAGACGCCGCCGTGGCGGGCTACCGACGGAAATCCCTGACCGGCCGTGAGGTCCCCCGCTTTGCCGGAGACCTGGTTATCGGGCGCAGGTAGGGTCGGGTCGGATTCGTAGCCGGGTCGGATTGATCTTGCTGGCGGCGGTAAGAACGCCTCCTCGTACTCGTCCGGCGACAGGCCGCCCAGCCCTGCTGGATGCGGCAGGGGTTGTACCGGCCGTCGATGTAGCGGAAGATCGCCGTCTCGGCCTCGGCGCGGGTGGCGAAGGTGGTGCCCGGCCAGTAGATCAGCTCGGTCTTGAGGGGCGACCACAGGTTCTCCGCATCGCCCGGCGGCGAGGGCCGGCGCTGAGCCGGGGTCCGCTTCGGTGCCCGGACCGGCACCGGAGCGGGCACCGGGCGCGCGCTCAGGCCGTGGCCGGAACGGCCGCCGCCGCGCTGTGCCGGCGGAAGCACCAGCCCTGTGCCGCGACCAGCACCAGGTTGGCCGAGACGAGCGCGCCCCAGAGCCCGCTGAGACCGCCCATCGCCGCCGCCGGACCGGCCGCGATCGCCAACGCCCCGTAACACACGGCGAAGCACATCATGCTGGGCATCGTCCGTTTGATGCCGATGAGTCCGAATCCGAAGAGGGCCTGGAAGGCGTCCGCCACGGTCGCCGCGAGGACCAGCGGCAACAGGTCCACGAGACCTGCGCGTACCTGCGGGTCGCTGCTGAAGACCTCCAGCACCGGCCCGCGAAGGAGGGTGAGCGCGCCGCCCAGCACGATGACCGCGCCCGCCGCGACGATCAGCCCCGACAGCACACCGGAACGGATGCCGTGAAGGTCGACGGCCGTCAGGCGTTCCGCCACGACCGGCACGATCGCCTGCCCCACCGCCACGGCGGCGGTGAACATCAGGTTCACCAGCGACACCGCGACGCTGTACACGGCCGCCTCCCCGGTGCCCACCCGAGAGGCCGCGAACGCCAGGACCCCCAGCACGGCGAACTTGATCAACACGGTGGCGGCCAGCGGGATCCCGACCCGGGCCAGCCCAAGGATCTCGCCCGGACGCGGCCGCCCCGGCAGCAGGGACCGGCCGGCCAGCCGCGGCGCGCAGCGCAGCGCGACGAGCGCCACGGTGGCACTGATCGCACTGGAGCTCAGCATCGCGATCCCGGCGCCGTCGAGACCCAGCGCCGGAACCGGCCCCGCGCCACCGACGAGCACCAGCGACAGGACCACGGCCGCGCTCGTGCCGGCCAGCCCGGCGCGCATCGCCGACCGGTTGCGGGCCAGGCCGATCAGCGCGGATGTCGCCGTGGCCCCCAGGGCGGTCGTGATCGTGCAGATCGCGAGAAGCAGCGGGAAGGAGCCGAGCTGGTCGAGCGTCTCTCGCGGCACCCCACCGAGCCGTCCGATCAGCGGAACGGCGGCGACCGCGGCGGCGCCCAGCCCCCCGGTGACGATCGCGAGCCACATCCCGCTGCGCACCACGCGGACCAACCGGTCCGGGTCGTCCCGCCGTTCGGTGACGAATGGCATCAGCCCGCGCTGCGCCCCGGCGATCGCGGCGGTCGCGGGACCGAAGACCGCCATGGTCACCGCCAGGCCGGCCAGCGACGCCGTCGCATGGTGACCGAGCACCGCCATGTCCACGAGGGCTCCCGCCGAGGCGGCGATCATCATCAGATACAACGGCAGCGCAGCGCCGGCGATCTGCGTGATCCGGACCGCCGCCCCGGGCCGCCCGTCGTTCGCTACCACTTGTCACTCCCGCCCGTCCGCTGGATACGGATGATGGCCACCGGCGGCCACCCCACCACGGCCCGGGCCGGACCACGGTGAGAGTGCGCGCCGCAGCTCCGGCGGGCAGCCACGTCGTCCCATGCCACTCCTTCAACATCAAGTGGCACAAGAATCCACTAATCCACCTCCGCCACACCCAGGGCACACCAGAGCCTCCACCGAACCCGGGGCGGTTCGCCGACCGGAGTACGACCTGCGACTCCACGCCACGCATCCAGTTCGCCCTCGGCGGGTTTCCGGGTGAACAGGGCGAGGAGAGCGAGCCGGGGCAGCCCTCGCAGCAGGCCGTACACGGACAGCACTGGGGGGCGAGGAACGCCCCGCCCCTTCTCGTCCTCCCGGCGCTTGGCCGTCGTGCGCGCCTCCGCTTGTCGACCGTTAGAAGCAATCATAGTACGATCGTATGGAGAACGAACGTTTAGAGTTCGATAGTTCTAAGGAGTGCCGTGAGCGCCCGACGACGCACGAAGATCACTCCGCGCCCCCTGCCCACGACATGGGAGCAGCGGCAAGGTCGCGGCGCCCGGCTGGCGCAGGTGGACGCGCTGCGCGGCTTCGCGCTGCTCGGCATCCTGACGGTCAACATCACCTACATGGCCTCCGCCTATCACGGCACCGGCCTGGAGGACCCGGGCCTGGGCGGCCCGCTGAGCGAGGGTGTCCGCCGGCTGGTGGCGGTGCTCTTCGAGACGAAGTTCTTCCTGCTGTTCTCGTTCCTGTTCGGCTACAGCTTCACGCTGCAGATCGACTCGGCCGAGCGACACGGCGCCCGGTTCGCGCCACGCTTCCTGCGGCGCCTGACCGGGCTGTTCGTGATCGGCGTCATCCACGCCGTCGTCCTCTTCCCCGGCGATATCCTCACCCTGTACGCCGTCCTCGGCCTGGTCCTGCTCGCGCTGCGCCGCATCCAGCCCCGCACCGCGATACGGATCGCCCTGGCGCTGCCGGCGGTGACCGCCCTCGGATACGCGCTCCTCGCGCTCGCCGTCGCCCATGCGGGCGGGGCCGGCTCGATCCCCGCGTCCACGGCATCCGCCGCGGCACAGGCGACCGAGGCCCTGCGCGGCGGGCCGGCATCGGTCATCGGCGCCCACCTCCAGGAACTGCCGGACGTGGCAGCCCTGTTGATCTTCTTCCAGGCGCCGTCCGCGCTCGCCGCTTTCCTGCTGGGCCTGGCGGCCGGACGCCGACGCGCCCTCGCGGACACCGACCGGCACCGGCGGCTCCTGCGGCGGCTCCAGTGGGTCGGCTTCACGGCCGGGCTGCTGGGCGGCATCGTGTACGCGAACGCGAACCTGGACCACCCCGAGTCGGCGTACCAGCTTTTCGCCTTGGGCCTCGATGTGATCACCGCTCCCCTGCTGGCCGCCGCCTACGCGGCGACCGTGCTCCGCATGGTCCGCGGCCGCTGCGGCCAGGCCGTGGTCACCGCGCTCGCGCCGGCGGGCCGTATGTCGCTGACCAACTATCTCGGGCAGTCCCTGGTCTGCGCCCTTCTGTTCACCGGCTTCGGGGCCGCGCTGGTCGGCCGCGTCCCGCCCATCGGCGTCGCGGCGATCGCCCTGACCTTGTTCGCGGCGCAGGCAGTGGCCAGTCGATGGTGGCTGCGACACCACGCCTACGGCCCACTGGAGTGGCTGCTGCGTGCCTGGACCACGCTGTCGACACCACCGTGGCGCCCGCGCAGCGAGACACGGTCACCCCGGCCATGATTCTCTTTTGTACGTTCACTTTCTTGGCCCGCAGCTCGGCGTATTCGTACGCGACACGGACAAGGGGCAGTGGTGGCGCCGTGTCCAGCAGGCGGACGACCAAAAGAGCGACCACCTCTGACAAGACCATTGGGCGCTGCCGGCGGCCCTGAAGCGAACTCCGGACCGGGAATGCCTCGGCTGCGGCCACCATTGGCCGAGTCCACGCACCCGCGCCTCTCAGCCACTGCCCACTTCAACGCCACGTTGATCAGATCGGCCGGGTTGTCCTTCGTCTGCGCCCCGGTACGGATCGCCTCAGGAGCGGGTTGATGGCACAGACGTTGCGGCCGGTGGCGCGCAGGCAGGCAACCAGCAGGCCGCGGCCGGTCTCGATCGCAACCGGGATCCGTCGTCGGGGGTATCGCCGTGCTCAGCGAGCAACGCGACTTCGTGACGCTTCCCGCTCCAGCCGATCCCGCAGGTCACCCTCACCAACGGCACTAAGGCTCGCCATCCGATCAGCGGTTCGTGACCCCGGCCGACCGCAGACCCCACGGCCTGTCTCAGGGTCCACGGCTCGGGAACGGCGAGCGGTGGTTCTGCGGCCGGCTCAGCACACGAACGTGCTGAACCTCAGGAGCGGACCGCCACCCGTCCGGCTGCTCCGACAGCGCGTCCGCCTGCCGAGAGGAGCCCATGCTCCTGATCGGGAGCAGACGTCATCCGCACGGTGAGCCGGCGGGTGGCGGTTCACCGACATTGGGGTTCGGGCCCGTCGGCTCTCAATCCGTCGGCGCGGTCGGTGTCACTGATCCGGGCGGCGATGGCGGTCAACGCTCGGCCTCTTCCAGATACCGTCGCTGGTCCCGTAGGAACCCTGGGACGAACAGCGCCCTGGGCGTGGCGATGGCGGTCACGTAGGTCTTGAAGGAGGAGTCCTCGATGTCCTTGCGCATCAGTGAGTGGACGGCAGCCGGATAGCGCAGGATCCGCAGTTGGCCCGGCATGCGCAACCGATGGCGATATCCGGCCTCGGTATCGGCGACGTCGACGTTGATGTCGTGGCCCGCAAGGATCAGCAGCACCGGCACCCGCAGGGCGGCCAGGTCCGCGGACGCGTCCGAGGTGTAGTTCTTGGTGATGAACGTCCACCGGTCACGCGAGATGCCGCGCACATCACCCCCCGCGGCCCGATACTGCTCATAGGTCTGGCCGTTGCCGAGTGCGCGGCGCATGCGGTCACTCTCAGCGAGCCGGGCCTTGACCCGGCTGGGTGAGGCGTTCCGCGCGCGGAGTTCGGCGAGCAGGTTGTAGCGGCCCTGCCGGAGCCAGTTGATCGCGGGCGAGACGGCGATGAGGAACTTCACGTCGGGCGACAGCCTCGCCGCCTTGGGCATGACCCAGCCCGCCTGGCTGCCGCCCCACAGCCCTATCCGGTTACGGTCGAGGTCGGAGCGCCGCTTGGCCCACTCGATCGCCGCGACGGTCTCCTCCGCGCGGTCCCGCATACTCTGGTGCAGCCAGTTGCCCGGTGCTCCGCCGACGCCCGGCTTGTTCCAGGACAGCGAGGCATAGCCGGCCCTGGCCATCGCCTCCCAGATCGGCCGGTAGAAGCCGTCGGCGGTGGCGTCGACCGGTCCGTCACCGTGAACGAACACCACCAGCCCGTATGGCCCGTGACCATGCTCCGGCATCGCCAGAACTCCCCTCAGCGGCTGCTCGCCACCGGTGATCGTCACCTTCTCCTCCCTGAGGTCGTAATCGTGCTGGTAGATCACCCAACCGCCCGCCCCGGCGATCACCACCAGCACCGTCAGCAGCGAGACCCAAATCCGTTTTCGCATGGCCACCTCATTTCGTTCATTGTTGACACGATCGTAGCAAGAACGAACGTAGTACGATAGTTGTCATGCTGGAGATACCGGGCCGGTTGCTGGTGGAGGCGATGGTCCGCGCGGACGGAACCGTGGACTGCGGTGACCTCTACACGGTGGCGGGGCACCTGGGGATGACCGACCAGCAGGTGCGGCTGTCCATCAGGCGGCTGGTAAACGACGGCCATTTCGTCCAGGAGGGGCGCGGACGGAAGGCCATCCTGCGGGCGACCGCCGAGACATGGCGGTCGATCGAGCCCGACATCGAGTTCGTGCGGCTCATGTACCGGCAGGACCACGGCGAGGCACCTTGGGACGGGGTATGGCACCTGGCGGGGTTCGCGATCCCGGAATCGACGCGTCCCGCGCGGGACGCGCTGCGGGAGGCGATCGTCCATCTCGGCGGCGCCCCCGTCCAGAACGGCCTCTACGTATCGCCGAACGCCTGGGAGGACCTGATCGAAGCCGACGCCGCCAGGCTCGGCGTCACGAATCACCTCACCTTTCTCACCAGCCGCGACCTGCGCATCGGCACTGAACGCGACCCCCGGGCCCTGGCCGCGGGGCTCTGGCCGCTGGACGAGATCGCCGAACGGCACATCCGTCTCATCGAGATCGCCGCAAAGCACCTGACCCGGCTGCGGACCGATCCGCCGGAGACCGAACAACTGACCATCGCCATCGAACTGGCCACCGAGTTCACCCACGCCATGGAACCCGACCCCCTGCTGCCGCCCGAGCTGCTGCCACAGCCCTGGCCCGGGACGGAGGCTCGCGAACTCGTCGCGCAATGCTGGGCGCTACTGCTCAACAAGCCGCACCACAACGCACCCCGCCTTTTCGAGGTCTACACCGAGGCCGCGCAATCAGTCACGGCCTGAACTGTCCTGGCCGCATGGAACTCCCCCGCCCCACGTCGTGGCTGCCCAACGGCGGAGCTCCTGGTGGTCAAGATCGTCGCAAATCTCGATCTACCAGGAGCCCCCTCGTCGTCACTCACGCCGCGCGGGACGCAACCGGCCCGTGACCTGCGGACTCAGCTTGGAATCTCCGCAATGGCCGGGACCTCCTGAGATCTGCTGGGGCAGGTCAGGGAGAGGTGGCGGATCGGGGAGCAAGGTGCCGAACGCGCACGGGGACCGATCGCGACCGACGCACTCGCGGAGTTGCGTCGATTCACCGTCGCCGAACTGGAGGTCATCGAGACGTTTCTGCATCACGCACTGGATAACCAGATCCGTCATGCAGACCGCCTACGTTCACCGGCACCGGATCGGTGAAGCCCACGCGCGCCGCTTCCAGACCGGGTTCGAGGTGCAGCGCCCGGTTGTACGACTCGATCGCCTGGCTCCAGCGTCCGACGGCTGCGCGGACCTCGGCGAGTTCTCGGTGGTGGCGGGGCTCCTGTGGAGCGAGCGCCACCGCCCGCGCGGCCTTGACGATCGCATCGTTCACATTGTGGAACTCGAGGTTGGTCCAGGCCAGCAGGCTCCACGCCTCGGAGTTGGAGGCGTCGGCGTCCCTCGCTTGGCATGCCGCGTAGACGGTGGCCCGGTAGTCGTTCATCCGCAGGTGGCGCCCGGCCTCCTCCAGCCAGTCGGTGCCCTGCGCCGAGCCAGAGGGTCGACACCAGTCGCCCCAGTAGCCCGGTCAGGACCGGCACGCCGAGGGGCGCCCGACAACAGTGGCCACTTCACGGCCGTCATACGCGAGGTCGCGCGGGCGGCCCGCCCAAGACGCCGCCCGCGGGCCCGTGCGGCCCCCAGCCCTCCTTGGTGCCCCCGCGATCAGCTCGCGGATGAACTCGGCCGGCGCGGCGAACCCAGTCACGAGCCAGGTCCGCACGGTTATCCGTGAAGGGGTGGGGGAATGGTGACGCGGGCGAAGCGGATGGGGCGTTCGGTGTCGTTGAGGTAGGTGTAGGTGCGGTCGCTAGCGAAGCGGACGGCGTGGCCTTGGCATAGCTCGTGGCGGTCCCGGCCGAGCAGGAGGACGAGCCGGCCGGTGACGACGAAGATCAGTTCCTGGGCTCCGGTGGGGTCGGCGACGGCGTCGTAGCGTTCGCCGGGGCCGAGCCGCCAGTCCCACAGCTCCACCGCGGAGGAGCCTTGGCCGGTGATGGTGACGCGCCCGTGCCCGGTCTTGGACTTCCATGGGGTGACCATCTGCTTGGGGGTGACGAGTTTGAGGGCGCCGCCCTGTTCGGCGCCGATGAGGGCGGCGAAGCTGGTGCCCAGGGCGCGGGCGAGGCGCTCGACGGTGGCGAGGCTGGGGTTGCCCTCGCCCTTCTCCACGAGGGTGATCATCCTTCGGCTGATCCTCGAACGCTCGGCCAGCTCGGCCAGGGTCATGCCGCGGTCGGTTCTGCGGGCGCGAAGGTTGCGGGCCACGACCTCTCCGATAGCGGACGGATTCGCTTCACTCATGATGATGCATCATATTGCACTATTGATTGACAGATTGCCCTCTTTGGGAAATATTATGCATTCCGCGAGGCTGGAGGAGAGGGAAGCCATGACCGGCAGTACGGCGGTGCGACAGGTCCCGCCGCCCACAGCGGAGCAGCTCGACAAGGCGTTGGAGAGGCTCGGCGCCGTTGTGGAGCCGAGCCCGGCCGCGGTGACACGTCCAGGCGGTCCCCGCGAGTTCGGGCGGCCGCGGTCCGGCGACCGCGTTCGCCGCGGGCAAGAGCGGGACTGCGGCGACGGCCGTCGTCCCGGTCGGCGGCGGGGCCTCGCCTCCGGTCTCGCCCCGTGGGCAGGACACTGCGGCGCCATGCGGATCGCCGGAGTGGGGTCCGCGCAGTCGCCGGGGGTGTCGAGCACGGTGCAGGCCGGGACGGTCGCGGACGTGCCGATCAGGCCGCCGGTCGCAGACGGGATCACGGGCCATATCGAGGCCGGCTGCATCACCCCCTCGCTCTTGCAGGACGCGGAGTTCACCTCGGGCACCGACGCGGAGCTCCTAGCGGCGATGCGGTGGCCGTTCACCGGGCACGGCCTGACCGTCGAAGGCGCCGGAGCCTGCCCGATCCTGGCCGGGCGCGTCCAGCCGACGGGCACGGTCGTCGCCGTCCTGGCGGGCCGGAACATCCCCCTTCCCACCTACCTGGAGGCGCAGTCATGACCCGCCCCGCCGTCCTTACCGAAGAGCAGGTCCGCGAGCTGCTGCCCTTGTCCGAAGCGCTGGACGTCACCCGGGACGCCCTCATCGCCCAAGCCCAGGGTGAGGTCACCCAGCCCGACCCCTGGCACCTGGACATCCCCGCCTCCCGCGGCGAGGTCCACGTCAAGGGCGCATGGCAGCACGGCGCCGAGTACTTCGCCGTCAAGTTCGCCACCGGCTTCTACGGCAACGGCGACAAGGGCCTGCCGGTCGCCTCCGGGCTCAGCATCATCGCTGACGCCACCACCGGGTTCCCCGTCGCGGTCGCCCTGGACAACGGCTACCTCACCGAGGCCCGCACCGCCGCCGCAGGCGCCCTGGCCACCCACGCCCTGGCCCGGTCCGACGCTCGCGTCGCCGCGGTCATCGGCCCCGGCATGCAAGGCCGCGCGCAGATGCAGGCCCTGCTGGAACTGCGCGAGGTCGAAGAACTGCGCGTCTACGGCCCAAACCACGCCAAGGCCTCCGATTTCGCCGAGCACATGCGCACCCTGCACGGCTGGAAGGTCACCGTCGCCTCCTCGGCCGAACAGGCCGTCCGCGGCGCCGGGATCATCACCACGGCGACTCCCACCCGCCAGCCGCACATCTACCGCGAGTGGCTGTCCCACGGCGCGCACATCACCGCGGTGGGAGCCGACCAGCCCGGCAAACGGGAACTCGCCCCCTCGGTCCTGGCCGCGGCCGACTTGTTGGCCGCCGACGACATCAACCAGGCCCGCCGCAACGGCGAGTTGCAGTACACCGACCCCGAAAGGCCACGCGTCGTCGCGCTCGGCGACGTTCTCGCCGGGAGAACGCCCGGCCGCGCCTCGCCCGCCGACATCACCATCGCCGACCTGACCGGCCTCGGCGTCCAGGACGCCGCCGTCGGCACCGCCATTGCCCTCAAGCTCAAGGAGCACACCTCATGACCAACAACCTCAAGGTCCACCGCGCCGGAGCCGCGCGGCCGGTCCCGGTTTGATCCGCGCAATCCCGCCGGTCTGTGACCGAAACCGCTTGCGGCAGTACGCGCCTGGGCACGCACGGCTCTTCCGGGCCGTCCGGACGGCGGCACGCCGGACTCGTCCCGGCCCCCGGCCACACGCGGGCGAGTCCGCTGAGAGGTCGCGCGCGAGCAGCGCCCGGCGTACGCCGGGAAGCCGTTGCTCGCCGTGTACCGGGAGCCGGTTCACAGTCCATTCCTAGGGGCATGACCGAGGACCGCGGCGGCGACAGGCTCTGCCCCACCGCTTCACACCAGAGTCCGTAGCGCTCAGATCATGGTGAGGACCTGGTGGGGGCGGACGTAGTAAACTTGAGGGTTGTGGTTATGGGGGCCATAGCCGGTGGTTCCGACGAGGAGAAGGTAGGTCCCGGCGGAGATGCCGGGCCAGTCGTGAAACCACGCGTCCTGCCGGGTGCCGGTGGCGTCCCAGACGATGATCGCTTTGGCGCCGGTCCTGGCGCGCTGGTAAACGCGCTCGACATAGGCGAGGTGGCCGTCTCGCCCGTCCCGGAGGCGAAGGCCCTGCACGGCCTCCTGCCGAAGGGCCCAGCGCTCCGCCTGCCGCGCCGAGTGCCCGCGCAACGCCCTCACGCCGAGCCAGAGGAGTGAGCCGATTACCCCGACCAGCAGGACGAAGCCGATGAAGGACGCTACCAAGGCGCACGCCTCCCAGCCGCGTCAGTCCGGGCCCTGCTTCGAAAGCGTTTCATCCAGCCCACGGCAGATCAGTCAAACGGTTCCCGCCCCACCCCGCAACCGAATCTCCATCTCCGTCCCATCCCGGACACAGGAGCCGGCGGTCCGGGGGTTCACAACGAGCGGGGGCCGGCCGGCCTGGACTCCAGCTGGGCGGGAGGCCGTACGTGGATCGCTACCGTGTGCGAGCGGGGACCTGGGCACGCCGAACGAGCCGGATGTGCCGAGACGTTCACCGAGTACGGCTCGGCGCGCCTGAGGCGCGGCTGGATCCGCGCCGCGATGAGGACCCAGGCGTGACTCCCGAGGCGGCCGCTGGAGACATCGCTGACCTGCGGCCGAGGGCCTGCGCGGCGGTGAGGGCGTTGTCCTGGGCGGGCAGGATCAGCAGGCCCAGGATGGCGGCCGCTGCGGTGGTCAGGCCGATCGAGGTGATCGGCCACCCGCTGCCGAGGGCGCCAAGGCCGCTGGCCGTGGCGAACCCGAAGACGGGAACCGCGATGCCGATGCCGGCGTAGACGCGGCAGATGCGGTGCAAGGTTTGCAGGGCAGCGAGCGCCTCACGGTCATCCGGGGCGCTGTGAGCGCGACGCAGCGCTTTGGGGAACATACTCGCGGCGACTGCGACTGGTCCTATGGCCGGTACCGCCGCCAGGACGTGCGGGGAGAGGAGAAGTTTCGTCATGGTCAGTGTTCCACGGCCGCTGGGACAGTACGGCGTCGGCCGGTGACCTTCGAGGCCGGAAGACGTCCGGCCTTGGACGTGCCGGTCAGGGTGTCGCCATCGACCGTGACCGCGAAGGCCGGGTTCAGGCGGAGGGGCTTGGTGATGGCCTGCCTCCAGGTGAGTCGGTCACCATCGAGGGCGATATCGCTGAGCGGGACGTTCTCTCCTGCCCCGTGGGCTGCCCCGGTCAGGACACCGTCCTGCCGGGCGAATTCGACCACGGCTTCGATCCTGCCGATCGGGGTGGAGATGGACAGGTCCCAGACGCCTTCTGCGGCCATGGTGCTGTTCTTCCTCACGAGTGCGGTGCGGTTGAAGTGCGGGGCGGCATGTGTGGTCAGAGGCCGGCGGGCACGGGGCCTTCGTGGCGCCAGACGGTGCCGCGGCGCTCATGGGCGAATAGTTCTTCGACAGCGTGGGCGATCTGGGGGCCTACCATGCGCTCCAGCAGGTACAGGCCCAGGTCGAGGCCGGAGGTGACACCGGCCCCGGTGACGAGGTCACCGTCGTCGACGACGCGGGCGCTGACCGCGTGGACGCCGGTGGCGTCGAGCATGTCCAGGCCCATGTGGTGGGTGGTGGCGTAGCGGCCCTCCAGCAGGCCGGCCATGGCCAGGACGAGCGAGCCGCCGCACACCGCGCTGAGCGTCACCTCGGGGTTGTCCCCAGCTGCCTTCAGCAGTGTGGGCAGCTCGGTCGTCAGGGCGCGGCCCAGCAGTACGGGGATGAATTCGTCCTGCTGCCATTCCCCGGCCGCCGCGTCGTGGTCGGGGACCTCGCCGGGCTCTCCCACGCGGCCCGAGGCGCCGGGGACCAGGATCAGGCCCGCGCGTGCGGGGTCCAGGGCGGCAGTGGCGCGCAGTACCAGGCCCCCGGTGCCGCTGACCACGACGTCGCCACTGCCCGCGTGGTCTGGTTCCAGGCCGACCCCGACCCGGTGGCCGCTTTCACCCGCGTCCAGCTCCACACCTTCGACCAGCCGGCCCTACCTGTCGACGGGATCGAGCACCTGGACACCCTGCCCGAGCCCGCGCGCGCCACCTTCGGCACCTTCGGCGAGAAGCTCGCCGGCGAGGGCTTCGCCTTCCTGCACTCCCGGATCCACAGCGTCGGCCCGTCCCGACCGCCGTCCGCGACGGCCTCGTGGTGGGCGCCATCGGCCCCACGGAGACTATGCCCGACCCGATCGGCAAGGCCCGGCCGCTGCCGCAGTTCGGTGTGCTGCCCGAGTACCGGGGCCTCGGCCTCGGCCGCCTGTTGCGGCGCGCGGCCATGCATTGGGGCAGCGCCAACGGCGCCGACCACCAGTTGCTGCAGGCCACCGCCAGCGACGCCTCCGACCGGCTTTGCCAGGCCGAAGGACTGGCCGGCCTCGGCTTCGTCTGCACCATGACGGTATGACCCCGTCGTTCGTCCTGACGCCAGGATCGCGGGCGGTGCCCGCCCACCGGCAGCAACAACCCCAAGCTGTCACTCAGGGGCACGGCGACTACTCAACGCTACTTGTCCCTCTGCCGTAGCTACCCGAGCACAGGGCCTACCAGGCCCTGTACATCCAGGGCCGCGAGGCGCTGCGGCGCGAGCTGACGACGTGCCTGCGGACCGGCCGAGCGTTGCGGGTGCCCCAGGCCCGCGCTCGGGGCCGGGCAAGAAGTTCGTCACCGACCAAGTGGTGATCAGCCGGCGGCCCGCCGAGGCCGACGACCGGGCCGTGCCCGGTCGCTGGGAGGGCGATCTGGAGCGCCACGGGGCGCCGTGCAACCGAGCGGAGGTGAAAGGTCTCCGCCGCTGTGCTGTCGCGGCAGCGTAACGAAGCTGGGGGCAGGCCGATCCGGGGAACGCCGGTGAGGCCGGCCAGCAGCCCCGACAACGACGGGACGGGCCAGTACTACCGGATGGTCCGGGCCCGGCAAGCGAGACGGGAAGGTGGACGAGAGGAAGCAGCGCTGTGGCGCCCCTCAAGTTTCCCGCCAGCTCGTAATCCGGTGGATATGGGCTGGATCGCGGTGCGCACCCGCCCTCTCATCACGGGGTGGGGAACTCCCGGGCCGGTTTCAGGTCGCCGGCCGGGAGGCCACGGTGAAGGTCTGCGGCGTGGTGGTGGCGATACCGCAGGGGCATGGCCGGCCGCCTCACCCGACGATCGGTTCATGGTGAACGTGGGAACCGCCCCCGGGTTCCCGCCCGTGCTCGGCCGTCCAGGCCGGGATGGAGCGGGTTGGCGTGTTGTCCGCCGACGGCCTTGGGGGCGGAGGACCCGTAGTAGTCCGAGCCGGGGAAAGCCCGTGCGCATGGCGAAGGGGTCCAGCGGATTCACGCACGCGAGACACTGCAATGGGCGGAGACGCCGGTGAATACCGGCGAGCCGTGGCCCGCCCCGTTCTGGGCGGAGCGACGGGTACGACGGATACAGGCCAAGCTGCACCTGTGGGCGGCCAACGATCCAGGTCGCCGGTTCGATGATCTGTACAACCTCATCCATCACCCCGACTTCCTCACGGTCGCGTGGGCGAGGGTGAGCGGCAACAAGGGCGCACGCTCGCCGGGAGTGGACCGGGTCGCCCCGGCCGCCACCGGCGGCAAGACCGAGGTCACGGCGTTCCCGAACGACACGGGCGAACAGCTCAAGGCCCGTACGTTCACCCCGTTGCCGGTCCGGGAACGCATGATCCCCAAGGCCGGGTCACCGGGGAAGTTCAGGCGCCTGGGCATCGCGTCCGCGATGGACAGGCTCGTGCAGGCCGCCCTTGCGCTGGTGCTGGAACCGATCTTCGAGGCGGACCTTCAGCCGGTGTCCTACGGCTTCCGCCCCAGGGATCCGGCAAGGTCGTGAAGTGAGGGTGTGACCTGCGGGTTCGCTGGTCCGGTAGGCGGGGGTTTGCGGGTTCACGCGTGGCGGGTGGGCCGCGCGCGGTTCGATGGAAGTTCTGACGCTCACCATCGCCGCTGCGAGGGCCCACCCGCCGATGACATTCTCCTGTGTTTCTGCCGCCCGTGGCCAGTACCTGCTGGATCTGCTCGCGCAGGTGCCTGATCCCCGCCGCAGGCGCGGCCGGCGCCACACCCTCGCGAGCGTGCTCGCGGTGGGGATCGCGGCAGTGGTGGCCGGGTCGCGTTCGTTCACCGCGATCGGGCAATGGGCCGCCGACGCCGGTGACCAGGTACTGGACGCGCTGGGCGCGACCCGCGGGGCGGCGGAGGAATCGACGTTCCGGCGGGCGTTCGCCGCTCTGGATGCCGGCAGGCTGGACGCGGTCCTGGGGGCCTGGCTGTGGACCCGGGCTGTGCGGGTGAGCGGCCGGCTGGTGATCGCGGTCGACGGCAAGACCGTCCGCGGCGCCAAGCGCGAGGGCGGGAAGGCTCCGCATCTGGTCGCGGCCCTGGCGCACGGCGCCGGTGCGGTGCTCGGGCAGGTCGCGGTCGCGGCCAGGTCGAACGAGATCCCCGCCGTCCGGGACCTGCTGCGGGCCTTCACCGATCTGACCGGGGCGGTGATCACCATGGACGCCTTCCACACCCAGACCGGCACCGCCGAACTGGTCGTCGGCCGGGGCGCGGACTACGTGATGACGGTCAAGGGCAACATGCCCGGCCTGTACCGGCGGCTGAAGAAGCCGCCCTGGGCCCAGATCCCGGCGGTCTCGACGGTGACCACGGGCCATGGCCGCCGGACCCGCCGCACGATCAAAGTCGCCTCCGCCCCGGCATGGACCGGGTTCACCGGCGCAGCCCAGGTCGCGCAGCTGCGCAGGACCGTCACCCGGCGCGGGAAGAAGACGGTCGAGGTGGTCTACCTGGTCACCAGCGCCGACGGCCGGGCCGCCGACCCGGCGACCCTGGCGTCATGGGTAAGAGGTCACTGGCACATCGAAAACCGGCTCCACTGGGTCCGCGACGTCACCTACCAAGAGGACAAATCCCTGGTCAGGACCGGGAACGCGCCCCGCGTAATGACCACGCTGCGCAACCTGGCGATCAGCCTGCTCCGCCTCGACGGGCACCACAACATCGCCGCCGCCAACCGCCACCACGCCCGCGACCCACAACGCACCCTCGCACTGCTCCAGACCGCATGAACGTCCCAGGTCACACCTCATTTCAGAACTTTGCCGGGTCCCTGACCGCCCATCCTTCACCTACGGCTTCGGATGCGGTTTCATGAACGATCCGTCATGACTGCTGCTCTGGTGACCTGATTCGGCCGTTCATCATTCGGCCACATCGTGATGCGGGAGTACCTCGCAGGCAAAACGCACGTCTACCCCGGCAGCGATGAACTCCGGCAGCTGAATTGTGCGCCAGGTCCGCTCGTCTCGGTCCACCAGAGACGTCGAACAGAACGTGATCCAACGCCGGACCGCTGCTCCCCCGGTGGGGCCGCTCATCCGCGCCAGTCGCCGCTCCCGAGTTCGGAGAGGTCGATCAGTCCGTCTTCAAGGGCCCGCCTGATGAGGGCGAAGCTGTTCGGGGCTGGCTGTCCGGCGGCCTCGTACTTGTCGCGAGCCCGATCGATGTAAGTCTTCACCGTGCTCTGGGTAACGTTCATGGAGTCGGCGACCAAGCGCATGGACTTGAGGGCGAACCAGCCCTTGAGTGCTCTGAGTTCCTGATCGGCCAGTTTTACGCGGGGGAACTGGGGGTCGGAGAGCATGGCTGCACTCACCGTGGGGGTGGTGTAACGGAGTCCGGCAACCGCGTCTCGGACTGCGTGCATGAGGTGTTCCTCGGCCTCTCCCTTGGTCACATAGGCTTTGGCGCCGTACCGGATGCAGCGCCGGGCGGTGGTGAGGTTGACGTCGTGGGTGTAGATGACGACGTTGCGCTTGGTTTCGACGAGGGTGCGGAGCCCCTGCAGGGATGGGTCTGGAGTCTCCAGGTGAAGGTCGAGGATGACGACGTCGGCCTTGAGGGCCGGCCCTTTAAACGCGGTGTCGATGTCTGAGCCGGTGGCGACAACGTCGATCGGCGGGTCGCTGTTGCGGCACAAGGACGCGATCCCGCCTCGGAGGACAGGATGGTCGTCGATCACGACGGCGGTCACGTGCTTGTCAGCCATAGCACCTCGATCCAGGTCGAGTTGGTGTCGGTAAAGACCCGCTGCGTTACCTCGGGCAGGTCAGGGACGGGCACGTCCTCGGGGTTCACAACGCCGTCGACCCGGACGTGGACGGTGAGTTCGCCGTCGGACCCCAAGACAGTGATGCTCGCCGACGAAGTCGCTGTCGACAGGAGCCAGAGCGGGGCCTCAGCCAGCGCCCGGCGCACTTGCTGGGGCGGTTCGTCCCAGGAGCCGGCTGTATCCAACTGCACGATGACATGGCGGCGCTCGGCGATGTCGGCGCCCTGGCGCAGTCCGTGAAGGAGGGGGTCGGCGACGAGGTCTGTCTCGGCGAACTGCCGCCGCATCCTGGCGGCCTGGAACTCGCATTCCCGCCGGACCTCCGGATCGTCGGTGGCGAGGGTGCCATCGGCAAGCTGGCGCAGCAGGGGTTCGACGCCCTTCTGGATGTCGGCGGAGCGGTCTTGGCGCGATGCGTGGCGCCTGCTGATGAGTTCCTCTTCGGTCCGGATCGCGGCGGCCTCCAGACTGGCCGCGTGGGCGCGTTCGGCGACGTCGCGCAGGACGGCGGTGGCGATGCCCGCCGCCAAGGGGAAGCCGATCGTGCCAACCGAGACCGCCAGCAGCCGCAGCAGGGACTGCGGGTCGGATGGGCCGAGCACCAGTACCCGCAGGATCGTCACACAGGCGTGGGCGCCAAGGAAGGCGACGATCAGCTCGAGGCGTTGCCCGGTCAGCAGGACCAGCAACACCCAGCCCGTCGTCCCGAACCCCCAGTTCGCGGTCGACACGACGTGTTCAGATGCGAGCGACCAGGTCGATAGGGTCGAAGCACCGAGCGCGACGGCGATGCCGGGGATCCACCAGCGGCCCCAGGGCCTGCCCCGGGCGAGCAGTACCAGTTCAAGGAGCAGCAGCGCCGCGAGCGTGCCGAACGCGATGGCCTGCGGCCAGAGCGGATGGTAGACGCCCAGTTTGCGTGGAAGGCTCGCGGTCAGCATGACCGATGCGCAGATGGCTGTGACCGCGATCCGGAGTCCTCTCAACAGCCGGTGGGCGGCGTAGGCGGCATCGGGGGTTTCATGCATCGGGCCACACCAGCCGCACCGCGGTTCCCTGACCGGGGGCCGATTCGACCTCGGCGGATCCGCCCGCTGCGGCGATCCTGTCGAGGATGGATCCGCGGATACCGCGCCTGGTCGAGGAGACCGCTGCCGGGTCGAATCCGCAGCCTCGGTCGCGGATCTCGACCCCGACACGCTCTGGCGAGCCGGTCACCTTGATCAGCGCGATGTCAGTCCCGGCGTGCCGCCGGACGTTCGCGAGGGCCTCGGCGGCGGCACCGGCCAGCGCCCGGCCTGCTCCGGCGGCGATCTTCAGCTGGCCCGGCCCGAGGTAGACCACGTCGATCCCCTCGATCTCGCCGAGGCTCCGCAGTTCACCGGCCAGGTCGATCTGGACATCGGGTGGGGTGCCGGACCGGATAGCGCTGAGCATCTCCAGATCGCGCGTGGCCCGGCGGCGCAGCTGGCCGGGGTCGTCGACCCGGCCAAGCCCGACCATCAGCAACGTGGCGGCCGCAGTGTCGTGTAGAGCCATGTTGATGGCGAGCTGGTCGGCGCGGATGCCGTCGGCCACAGCCCGCTCGCGACGGGCCCGGGCCGTGTCGGCGAAGACAGCGTCCACCTTGCGTCCCGCGCCGACCACCAGGGTCCACAGCAGCCGCGCGAGCATGACCGACAGGAACGTCCACACGGCGGTGATGACATCGTCGAGGCCCAGCGGCCCCGGCTGGGCCGCCACGGTGGCGGCCGAGCCGACGAAACACACCACAGCGCCCAGACCGACCCCAAGAGGCCAGGGAGTCGAATACTGGTACCCAACCGCCCCAAAAGTTGTAAAAGGTCTCAACCAGGAACTCCTCATGACCAACCATCCTTTCGATACGATCAACGGTGTTGTAATCATGAGGACGCACAGAACGGCCGCGTCGACGATTGACGGGCCGATCACTTTGCCGTCCAGGACCTGGCAAATGTAGGCACGACTCCATGCAGCGAGGAGACCGAGCTCGACGAGCACAGTGATCAGCATCCGCGGGTCGTCGGCGGCGCCGACCGCCGCCACAGCCACCGGGATCAGGGTGCACACCCGCATGCCGGCCACATAACAGCGCCCTCCCACCGAGACCAGGTGCTCCGCGTCGCCCTCACTGAACAGTCCAGCGCTCATCCAGACCCCCGTCGTTAAGCCGCTAGAGCAGGAGCATAGGGCCAAGATTCATCATGGATTGCCCCCTAAAAGGAGGACATCTCCAGCGGGGTTCTTCCTCCATAATTCCGATCAAGGTGATCTCGTGGTGGAGATCCGGATCGGGAGAAGATCATGGGAATCACGGTGCGCGTCCCCATTGCCTTGGGGACGATCGTGGGCCTGACCTTGGTGCTGAGCGCCACGCCGGGCCACGCTTACACCACCACCGAGCGGCAGGTGCAGAAGAACTACGCGATCGAGACGGTCGGGCTCAGCTACACCGACTTCATCAAGCGCAAGGCCGACTTCCAGCAGGCCGGCTGCCGCAAGGAGAACTACGTCTACAAGGGCTACCACACGCCCGGCTGCACCAAGCCCCAGCCGTACGATGCTTTCGACTGGACCGACGACGGCTGCAGCGGCCGGGACCAGATCGGCGGTCCGTCCAACGTCTACCGGAACCTGTTCAACCAGCCTTGCCAGCTGCACGACTTCGGCTACCGCAACTTCGGCAACGGCCTCCAGTTGGACCGCACCGAGACCCGCCGGGCCTGGATCGACAGCCGGTTCCTCACCGAGATGCGGCGGGTGTGCGACACCTCCTTCGCCAACAACCGGTACAAGCGCACGCTCTGCCGCATAGAGGCCGACGGCGTCTACGCCGTCGTGCGCAACGGCTCGAACTGGAACACCCCCGGCGGCCCGACCGCCTCGATCGCCCCGGACCCCGCTCCAGCCCCAGCGCCCAGATCGGCGCAGCCGGTGTACGCCGTGGTGAACACCAGCGAGACCCCGCCGGACGGCGTGTGGTTCCGCGACAGCCCGCACACCGCCGACACCCCACGCATCACCGGACTCGGCGTCTACATGAACGAACGCGTGCGGGCACGCTGCTACGCGATGGGCGACGCGGTCGGTCCCCATGGCAACCGGGTCTGGTATCTGGCCGACAACATCTCCCGGCCCACCGCGGCAGGGCGCTCCGACTCCGGCTGGCTCAACACCCACTACGTCGACGACGCGATGACGGCCGACCATCCCGCGCCGGGCATCCCCGCCTGCTGACCGCCCGGACGGCCTTGCAAGACCGTCTTCGGGCTGTCGATGAGTTCAAGGGCCTGGACCGGGCGCGGGCGTCCGCGAACAATCCGCACGCAGCCGGGGGCCCGGAGCGCTCAGCTCCGGGCCCCCGGCCGTTTGGGCCATCCGAGTGAGAGGCGGATGGGTCCCACGCGTTTCCCCTGGTCGTCCCGGTGTCGAATCCCATTCCGAGCTAGGAGCGCTGGACGTGGACATCGTCCTGAACACCGAGCGCATGCGCGCCAAGATCCTCACCGGGGCCCCCGCTACCGCCTCGACCGTGACGATCGGGCTGGTCAGCCATACCGCCCACCTGACCGTGACGCAGACCGCGCCCATGATCGCGGTGACCATCTCCGGGGCGATCGCGACGTACTTCCTCGGCACCCGCGCCACCACCACGGCCACGACGGCGACCACCGAGGGGACCTGTGCGGCCAACACCTCTGATGCGACCAGCGTGTCTGAGGACATGGCGGACGCCGGTCGCCGCATCGAAAACCTGGAGGCCGAGGTCAAGCGGCTGCGGCGCAAGGTGGCCCGGGCGGACGCGTCCGCCCGGCGCGGCCGATGAGCAGGTGGGGGCCGCTGCGCGGGGAGCGTGAGGCGTCGCGGGAGTTGGCTCGGGCGCTGCGTGCCGTTGTCGATCAGTACGGTCTATCGCTCCGGGTCCTGGAGCAGCGGATGCCGTACGGGCGCTCGGCGATCGCCGAGCGCCTGTCCTGCGCCCATCACCCAGAGTGGATGTTCATCGAGTCGATGGCGGCTGCATGCACCGGAGGAGACAGGGCTGCTTGGCAGATCCTGACGCAGGACATGAGGGCCCTGTGGGTTGTCGCTGACCCCTCCAGGGCGGTCGATCGGGAACCAGAGCAGCCCGCAGAAGCGCCCCGCCGGGTCGAGACGCTCGCTGACCTGGCAGACAACTACAAGCCGGACCCGTCGACCGCCGCCTCGCTGAAGGAACTCGAGCAGCAGATGCGCCAGTTCTGGAGGTGGACAGGGCAGCCGTCCAGCCGCGAGGTCGCAAAGCAGTCGGGGGCCGTGTTCTCCCACGCCACCGTCGCCAAGATCCTCTACGACCGCCCCGGTAAACCGCCCCTCCGTCTGGCGTACGTCCAGGGATTCATCCGCGGCTGCGGCACCTCCCCCGACGAAGTACGGACATGGATCGCCGCCTGGCGCAGGATCCACCTCGCACAGCCCTCGACACCGGACCACAGAGCCGACCAGGAGACCGGGGCCGCCGCACGCAGCCCAGCCGGTGACCACCGCTGAGTTGATCGTTCCTGGCGCCGGCCCCGACCGGGACTCAGGCCGGGCGCTTCTGAGAAACACTCGATTCTGAGAACGAACCAGCGGCCGACCCCGAGACCCCCGAGTCCGGCCCCCAGTGACCCGATTCCTTCTCAGAATGAAGCATCCCGGTTTCGACGGAGGGTGTGATTTGCCCCGCCTTCCGGTCGATTTCCGGAGTTGTCTGCACAGATGTTCGAAGTCCTGTGCATCACGGCTATGTGGCGCGGTTCTGTGCTGGCTGCTGCGGAGTGTTTCGGGGTGGCCGGGTCTGGCCTGTCGGGCCGGGTTATCACCGGGTTGGCAGACGTGATGATTTGGCAGGATGGGGTTTCTTGTCAGGCCAGACTGTATGCGGGGGTGGGTGGATGTCGTCGTTGATCGGGTTGGCGGAGGCGATTGAGCAGCTGCGGTTCGAGCTGGGGGTGGCTCAGGACGCGGGGGCGGATCAGCAGTTGCGGTTCAAGGTGACCGAGGTGGAGATGGAGCTGCTGGTCGAGCTGCGGAAGGAGGGCGGGGCCAAGGCCTCGTTCGGGGTGGTGTCGGTCGGTGCTGAAGGCAAGATCAGCAAAGGTAATGCGCATCGGCTGAAGCTGAAGCTGGAGGTCAAGGACGAGGCGCTGGGTGGGAGCACCGCCGAGGTCGGTGACGATGACGAGGGGTCGTTCGACGACTGATGTCTGAGCAGGTGCGGCAGGGAGCCGACGTGCGGCGGCTGGCCGATGTGCGGGCCGGTGTCGGACAGCGTGTGAAGTGCAGCGGGACGGGCTATCTGGTCGGGCCCAGCTTGGTGTTGACCTGTCGGCATGTGCTGGTGAACGCGTGCGCCGAGCATGCTGAACGGTCCGGTACCTCGCAGGGGTGCGGGCGGTGCCGGCTGTGGCCGCAACTGCAGGTGCGCATCGGGCGGCCCGCCGACGGCTCCGGCGGGGATGCCGCGGAGCCGGTGCCGGTGGAGGCGTCGCTGCTGTGGCAGCATCCGTCACAGGATGTGGCGTTGCTGCGTCTGGCCTTCCCGGTGCCGGGGGCCGAGGGGTGGTTGCCGGTGCGGTGGGGCCGGTTGGTGACCGGCGCGACGCAGCGCTACAGCGGCTTAGGTTTTCCGCGGCTGGCCCGTTATGCCGACAGGACCCGGTTCATCGAGCCGCTGGCGGGTGAGGTCAACCAGCTGTCGTGTGACTATGACGGGTTCGCGCTGAATCAGGCTCACGGTCCGCGTGATGATCTGCAGGCGTCCTCGCCATGGGTGGGGGTGTCGGGCACGGCGGTGTTCGTCGAGTCGTGGCTGGTGGGCGTCGTCACGGTGGACGATCGGCGCTCCCAGGGCCGATTGCGTGCCGTCCCTGTCACGCGTTGTCTGCAGGACGCGCAGTTCGTCAGGCTGGTGGGAGACGATATCGGATTCGTGCCGGTGCCCGAGCCGGTGGAGCTGGCTGAGGTGCTGCAGGCTCGGCCGGTGGTGGCGCGGGCGGCGACTCCGGGTTCGCTGCTGGCCGCGGCTGCCGAGACGGTGCCCTTCCAGGGCCGCACCGACCAGTTGCGGGAGTTAGTGGCCTGGCGCGATGGCGGCCCGGCGGCCGCCGGTGGGGCGGCGGCTGGCGGGGCGGCGGGGGTGTCGGTGCGGCTGGTGACCGGTGAGGGCGGTCAGGGCAAGACCCGGCTGGCCCGTCGTTTCGCCGCCGACAGCCGCGATGCCGGCTGGGTGACGGGGTTCACGGTCACGGCGTCACGGGCAACGGGTGACGCCCAGCAGCAGGCGGGTGCCGAGCAGCTGGCCGCCAGGCTGCGGGCGTGTATCGAGCCGGTGCTGGTGGTGTGCGACTACGCCGAGGCCTCTCCGCTGTTTGCCGAGACGTTGCTGGCCGAGCTGCTGGATCGGCCGCCGGCCCAGCCGGTGCGGGTGCTGCTGGTGGCCCGGGCCAGCGGGGCATGGTGGCAGGACCTGCAGGGGCTGCTCGGCGACCAGGCCGCACAGCTCATGCCGCTGCCGCCATTAGGAGACGACCCCGGGGTGCGGCGGGAGGGCTACCTGGCGGCGGTCCGGGGACTGGCCGCGGGCCTGCAGCGATTGCCCGAACCTGCGGTCGCTGATGTCGCAGCCGGGCAGTGGCCGGTCCTGGCCCGGCAGCTGGCGCAGACCCCACCGGATCTGTCGCTGGAGTTCGGGAATGCGCTGACCTTGCAGATGACCGCACTGCTGGATTTGCTCCAGGTGGCTGCCGGCCAGGTTCCCTCCTCGCACCGCGACACCGGCAGACGGCCCGAACAGCAACTGGCCCAGCACGAGCGTGACTATCACCGCCGGGTCGCGGCCGGCCAAGGGCTGCTGGAGCGTGATGTGCTGTCGCCGGTGGTGGCCCGCAACACCCGTGAACGGCACGCGATGGCGCTGCTGGACCGGGCCCTGGCCGGCTTGGTCATGCTGGGTCCCTGCAACGTCGGCCTGGCCACCGATATCGGTACCCTGGCTCACGCGGATCGGGCCGGCGACGTGGTGGAGTGGCTGGCCGCTCTCTACCCGCCCCCTCCGCAGGAGACCAGGGCAGACCAGGCGCTCGTGATCGGCGAGATTCAGCCCGACCGGCTGGCGGAGATCCTGCTGGGAGCCATCCTTTCAACCTGCAACGACACCCGCACCGGCAACGTATCGTCATCCATGGCGGGCACGGAGCCGCTGCTTGGCCAGATCGCGGCGCTGGTGCACGATCTGAGCGCGGCCCAGCAAGCGTTGTTCGCGCTCGTGCGCACCGCCGCTCATCCCGAGTTCCGCGACCTGATCGGTGAACAGACCACCGACTTGATCGTGACCCATCCCGATCCGTTCGCCGCCGCTGCTCCGTTCCTGGCCGCCATTCCCGCTCACCGCGGCCTCCTGCTGGCCGGCCTGCAACGGCTGGGCGATCGCGATCCGGACGCCTTGACCACCCAAGCGTGGCGTGCCAACGCTCTGCTCCCGGAGACCTCGGTCAGCCTGGCCCACCTCAGCGCGGCCATCACCGCTATCCTCACCGATCTCTTCCGCGCCCTCGTCGCCCTCAACCATGACGCCTACCTGGCGGACCTGGCGATGTCGTTGAACAACCATGCTCTTCGGTTGGCGGAGATTGGCCGCCGGGCCGAGGCAGTGCCAGCATCCCAGGAAGCCGTCACCCTCTACCGCGAACTGGCCGACCTCAACCGCGACGCCTACCTGCCCAACCTGGCCACGTCGTTGAACAACCACGCCATTCGGCTGGCGGAGACCGGCCGCCGGGCCGAGGCAGTGCCAGTATCCCAGGAAGCCGTCACCCTCCGCCGCGAACTGGCCGACCTCAACCGCGACGCCTACCTGCCCGACCTGGCCACGTCGTTGAACAACCACGCCGCACTGCTGGCGGAGACCGGCCGCCGGGCCGAGGCAGTGCCAGTATCCCAGGAAGCCGTCACCCTCCGCCGCGAACTGGCCGACCTCAACCGCGACGCCTACCTGCCCGACCTGGCGATGTCGTTGAACAACCACGCCATTCGGCTGGCGGAGACCGGCCGCCGGGCCGAGGCAGTGCCAGTATCCCAGGAAGCCGTCACCCTCCGCCGCGAACTGGCCGACCTCAACCGCGACGCCTACCTGCCCAACCTGGCCACGTCGTTGAACAACCACGCCATTCGGCTGGCGGAGACCGGCCGCCGGGCCGAGGCAGTGCCAGTATCCCAGGAAGCCGTCACCCTCTACCGCGAACTGGCCGACCTCAACCGCGACGCCTACCTGCCCGACCTGGCCACGTCGTTGAACAACCACGCCATTCGGCTGGCGGAGACCGGCCGCCGGGCCGAGGCAGTGCCAGTATCCCAGGAAGCCGTCACCCTCTACCGCGAACTGGCCGACCTCAACCGCGACGCCTACCTGCCCAACCTGGCGATGTCGTTGAACAACCACGCCGCACTGCTGGCGGAGACCGGCCGCCGGGCCGAGGCAGTGCCAGTATCCCAGGAAGCCGTCACCCTCTACCGCGAACTGACCGACCTCAACCGCGACGCCTACCTGCCCAACCTGGCCACGTCGTTGAACAACCACGCCATTCGGCTGGCGGAGACCGGCCGCCGGGCCGAGGCAGTGCCAGCATCCCAGGAAGCCGTCACCCTCTACCGCGAACTGACCGACCTCAACCGCGACGCCTACCTGCCCGACCTGGCGATGTCGTTGAACAACCACGCCGCACTGCTGGCGGAGACCGGCCGCCGGGCCGAGGCAGTGCCAGCATCCCAGGAAGCCGTCACCCTCTACCGCGAACTGGCCGACCTCAACCGCGACGCCTACCTGCCCGACCTGGCGATGTCGTTGAACAACCACGCCGCACTGCTGGCGGAGACCGGCCGCCGGGCCGAGGCAGTGCCAGCATCCCAGGAAGCCGTCACCCTCCGCCGCGAACTGACCGACCTCAACCGCGACGCCTACCTGCCTACTTATGTGCAGAGTCTGACGGTCCTCGGTCTTGTTCTTGTGGAGAACACTCGTCTCGGTGAAGCCGTCGCTCCCCTGGTCGCAGCGCTTGGCTTGGGGCAGTCGCTTCCAGATGAGTCCCGGGGCGTCCTCGGGCTGGCAGTGGAGCTCTTACGTCGCTCCTATGCAGAAGATCCCGCCGAGGTGACCCGGCGCTTCCAGGAGGTCACGGGTGCATCGATGCCCGAGTGGTTGAAGGAGCCCCCCAGCCAAGGATGAGCGCATCGCACAGGGACACGGCAGGTCGGCGCCTGCATCAGGCTGCGCTTGAATCGCAGCAAAGACTCACCGCTCGGCGTCCGCAGTGGTGGGGATAGCAGTGCAGGGAGGTCCTGGGATGCCGGTCTTGGCTGCGATGACTCCCAGCGAGTCGCCTTGGGCCTTCAACAGCCGCGCATGTTCGATCTTGTCCTCCGGGTGGGCGATTGGCCGTCCGGTCCGTCGGCCGCTGGCCTCGGCAACGGCGCGGGCGTGCGCGGCGCGTTCGGCGGTGAAGGTGCGTTCCATCTCGGCGAACAGGGTCAGCAGTAGGAAGGCGATGTGGGCCATTCCCTCGTCGGTGGTGTTGACGGGCAGCGGGTCGACCAGGGACCGTACGCCGATCCCTTTTCGGAGAGTTCGTGGACGAGGTTCAACACCTCGCGCAGATTGCGGCCGACCCAGTCGAGGGTGTGCACGACGATCGTGTCACCGGGCCGGGCGTACGCGAGCAGCCGGTTCAGGCCGTCACGGTCGGTGCTGGTGCCGGTCTTCTTGTCGACATAGACACGCTCGGTCGGGATGCCGGCAGCGGCCAAGGCGTCGAGTTGCCGTTCGAGGGACTGCTTCGTGGTGGAGACGCGGGCGTAGCCGAGCTCCGTTCCTCCCTGGAGGTGATCGTTCCCGGTTCCCATTCCCAGGTCGTACCGAAAATCGTATCCGTACGCCCTTCTGGAGCGGATGGCGCCCGTCCGTGTCTGATTCGCCGTGCTCGCCGCGGCGACGTCGTGGCCATCCACTTTCAAGGAAGTGGAACGGCTCATGCCAGGTCGTCCAGGCCGAGTTCGTGGGCGGTCGGGCCGCACTGGCCGAACAGCTCAGGGCCTCGGGCATCACCCTGGAGTTCCTCACCGGCGAGCTGCGGGGCTCGCACGACCCGGCGGATCGTGTTCACCGCGCTGGCCGCCTTGTCGGGCATGGAATGCGAGTACATCCGCGACCGCACCCTCGAAGGCCAAGAATCGGCCCGCCGCCGTGGCAAGACCATCGGCGGCGTTCTCCCCGCGCGAGCGGGAGCGGTCCGCAGGAGGTCCAGATCCCCCGCTCGGCTCTCAGAGCTCTTTTAGTTCGTTGTCTGGTTCGGCGGGGTTGAGGGTGATGAGTGTTAGGCCGTCGAAGTCGATGGGGGTGCGGCGGCGTCGGCCGGCAGTGTGGAGTGCGAAGCCTTGTTCGTTGGCGTCGGGATGGAGGAGGAGTGCGGCTGCGTCGTCGCTGGAGGCGGCGACCGCTGCCGAGGTCGGCAAAGCCCCTGTCGAGACACGGCCTCTGGTCCGGCGACAGCAAGCACAGCCCGGGGGCGGAGAGCCGGCAGATCCTCAACAAGGCAGCCCAGGCCAGTTGTCCCACGGGCCAATGGACGCACTCGCCGCCAACTTGCACACCGAGCGCCTGCAAGCGGTGGAGCAGCAGGCAGAGGTCCAACTTCAGCTTGGCCTGCACAACCAGGTCACCACCGGGCTGCCGCCGCTCGTTCAGCAGTTCTGGCGGCGAGAGCACCTCAGGGGACTTTTGATGACCGCCCTCTATCGTGAGCAGCGGGGTCCCGACGCCCTCATCCTGTACGGCCGGTACCGCGACCACCTCCGCAGGACCGGCGGTGAGCCTGGCCCAGCACTCCAGCGCCTAGCCATGCAGATCAGCGCCAACGACGCGTCGCTTCTAGAGGTCGACCTCCCGCCGCTGCCCCATGCCGACCAAGCGGTCATCGCTTCTGGGGCGGATCCCGGCCGTCAGTCGATCGCCCGCATGTGCGCCGCCATCATCACCGACACTCCGACGTCCGGCTACAGCACCGCCCTTGACCGGGCATCATGCATCACCGACACAACGCTGGTGGACCGGCTGCGCGGCCTGGAAGTGGACAGCATGGAGTTCGGCAACCGCCTCGCTCGAGCTTGTGTCATCCATTACGGCATTGCCCGCTTCCTGGAGCTGGGCGCGCTCCCTCCCGCCTGGTCCAGCCTCCATAAAGTCGCCCAGCTCATCCGCCCAGACACTCACGTCGTCTACGCCAACCGTGACTCCCCACTGGTGTCCCATTCACGCCCGCACCTCGCCGACGCGGACGGTGTGGAGTTCATCGAGGGCAGCCTGCTCGACACGCGACGGCTCCTGCGCGAGCCCGCCATCCGAGCTCTCTTCCAGCTCGACAAACCGCAGGATGAACGTGCCCCCGTCGCCATCATCGACCGGCACGAACTCAACACCGTCTCCGACGCCCACGACCTCAAGGGAATGTACGGCGTTCTGGGCGCCCAGTTCCCCGCCGGCTCTCTCATCAGTTTGACCGGCCCCTCGCCTGAGTCCCTGGCTCCTCAGGTCAACGAGCACATCACGGAGATCTTCGGGCCCCAGTCCGCGCCTGAGGCCGTGCACTTCAGGACCGGGCAACGCCTCGCTGAGCTCCTCCCGGATGGCTGGCAGCTCGTGCCCCCACCGACCCCTTCAGCTTCTGGCCAGAACCCGGACGGGCCGGGACACACGACCTATGGCGGCAGAACAGTGTCGTGGCGATCAAAGCCGGCCACCGGCCACCGGAGTGATGAAGGTGTCGCCTCCGCCGAATTGACAGGTTTGTTGACGTCTGCTGGCCTTGGAGGCGCAGCAGGGGAACCGCCCGAAAGGTAACACGGTGACTCTGATCCCATCCCCCCGGCCCACAACACCGGCATGCCCGTACTTCCCCTTCGAACCCCCAGAGAACCCGCTGGACCTGCCCGCCGCGCACACCGAACTCCAGCAGCGGGCCCCCCTTTCAAAAGTGAGGCTGCCATCCGGGCAGGCCGACACCGAGGCATGGCTCGTCACGGGCCATGCCGAGGCGCTAAGGGTCTACCGCGACAGCGAAACCTTCCTGCGCGGACCGGCCGACGGAGTCTCCCCCTTCATCAAGGCGCACCCGATCATCATCGCTCTAGACGGAGATGAGCACCGACGCATCCGCGGACTGGTCAAGTCCGCGTTCAGTCCAGCCAAGGTCGCGCGGCTGCGGCCAATGGTCAAAGACACAGCCGCAGAACTTCTGGACAGGCTGATCGCCAAGGGCGAGCCCGGTGACCTCTCCGAGGACTTCGCCATGCCGCTCACACTCAGCGTCATCGGCGGTCTGTTCGGCATCCCCGAAGAGGACTATCCACAGTTCCGGCGATGGAGCGAGTCACTCATCTCCGTTAGCCCCGACTCCCACCGCACAGGTCCCGCCGCCATGCAAGCCATGGTCGGCTACATGGCCGCTCTCATTCAGAGTCGAGGCCAGAACCCAGGTGACGACCTGGTGTCCCTGGTAGCGGTCAACGCCAAGCTCGCCAACGCCGACCCATCATCGGCGGGACTTCTGGCGGCCAGCCTGGTCGCCGGGGGCTGGGAAAGCACCGGCGGGGCCCTGGTGTGTTCCACGCACCGCCTCCTCACCACCTCCGGAACCGGCGGAGCCTCCTTGTACTCCCGGCTGTGTACCCGTCCCGCGCTCATTCCCACAGCCGTCGAGGAGATGCTGCGGGTCGTCCCGAACTCGGTCCTGGGCGCGACACAGCCCCGGCGCGCCACCCGCGACATCGAACTCGGAGGCGTCCTCGTGCGCGCCGGCGAACTTCTGATCCCCAGCCCCGATTCGGCCGCCCGGGACCCGAGGGTCTTCACCGACGCCGGCACCGTCGACCTTGAGCGCACCCCTAACCCGCACTTGGCTTTCGGGAGTGGCGCTCACGTCTGCATCGGTGCACCGCTCGGCCGCCTGCAACTCCAGGTGGCCCTCGAACTCCTCACCCAGCGCATGCCATCCCTGCGCCCGGCCATCCCAGCCGAAGACCTTGAATGGCGCTGGGACGCCAGCGTCATCCGCCGCCCGACGACTTACCCAGTCGCATGGAGCCGCACCCGAACGACCCGCAGCTGACCGCCCCCGCTACGAACGCCACGGCCACCTGTTCACCGCCTTCCTGGCCCTCGCCGCTGCACTGATCTGCTACAAGAAGCTTGCTCGAGTCACCACATAGGACAGGCTCTTAACGCGGCGACGACAAGAAGTCCGGCCTGCGGCGGCTGGTGTTCCCTTGGGAAGGCCCTCCCGTCAACGGGGTCAATATCGATCAGTGGAAACGGATGCTCGCCGGGCAGCGGCGTGCCCGCGGGGAACGCGACTCCTACGCCGGCGAGGTGACCTTCCGTGACTGGGTCGCGCAGGTCCGGCTTCCGGGTCAGGACATCGAGGACAGCAGCCGCACCGCCTATGACCAGCATTTGCGCCTGCGAATCCACCCAATCTTTGGGCACTTGCCCATCAACACGTTTTTGAACGGGAGCAGGTCCAAGCCTGGGAGATCGAGCTCCGCAAGCGGTACTCCCCCAACACCACCAGTAACGCTCGCGATCTCCTGGCGACGATCCTGGGGGACGCCAAGGACGCGGGCCTGGTCGGCGTCAACGCGGCGTCCCGGCGACGCCGTCGCGGGCGCGTCGCTCAGCGGCGCGCACAGGCAGCCCGGCGGGAGCCCGCCCGGGTCACTCCGCGGCAAGCGTTGCTGCTTGCCGGACGGCGCGCCATCCTCACCGGACGCGATGACGACTTCGTCATGTGGATCGTCTGCTCTTGGTGCGGTTTGCGTGGGGTGAGCTGCTTGGGCTGCGGAGCCACCACGTTTGCGACGCCAAAATCAGGGTCGAAGTCCAACTCGGCCCGCCGGACGGGCCCTTTGTCCTCAAGCCGCCCAAGGACGGCTCGCTCCGCAACGACCACCCGGACTACTTCGGCGCCGTTGGCCTTCCTCCGTTCCTGATCGATCTACTCGCCCTGCACATGGCCGCCCATCCCCCGGCACCGCGTCAATGCCGCGACGACGGCTGCGGCGGCGGCAAGTTCCTCTTCCTGAACAAAAGAGGCGATCACCATCGGCGTGCCACCTGCAACGAGAGCTACCCCTGGCCTCAAGCCGTCACCGGGATGGTCCCGGGCCGCCACCCGCGCCCCGGACGGACGGGGCGGGCCAGCGGCGCCCCGGCCCGCCCCCTCCTGGTCGACGTCTCCACGGGGTGGCCCGGCACACCCCTGACCCCGGCATGGCCGGCCGCCTGCGGGCCCGCTTGGTCGCCTCCGAACGTGCGGGGCATCCTCCGCTACGACCAGCCGGTGGTGGACGCCCGGGCAGTGGACTGCCCTGCTGCAGCGCCCGCGCCGGCGAGCCCTGCGAATCGCCGGGCGGGGGCCGCAACGCCCACAAGCCGCGCATCGCATCCGCCAGCAGTGCCGGGTACGTCCAGGAGCTGGAGCCCGCGTCTTGGCTTCCGGTCGGCAACGACCTCACACCGCGCAAGCTCCGCCGCCCGCACCGCGTGTGGCTGGACGAGCTCGGGACCCCCGCGATTCTCACCCATGACAGGTTCGGCCACTCGATGCCCGGGATCGGCGGCACCTACGCGCACGTCTCCGCGCTCATGCGCGAGGAGCCGCGGGCCAGGCTCCAGGCGCGCTGGGAGACGACTCCCGACGAGCGGCCGGCCATTTCGCCGACGTCACCGGCGCCGATCCTCAACGAGCTGCTCGCCGCCCGCCTGAAGAAGGCCGGGCGGCCCGGCTCTCCCAGAACCTCGCAGCGACGGCCATGGCCTCATGATCAACGACCCGCGCTCCCACCGGGCGGAGACCATGGGATCACGGTCTGCGCAGGTCACCGGCTAGCGGACGGGGAGGCCGGTGATGGTGCGGCCGATGACCAGGCGCTGGATCTCCGAGGTGCCCTCGAAGATCGTGAAGATCTTGGAGTCGCGGTGCATCCGCTCGACCGGGTAGTCGCGGGTGTAGCCGTTGCCGCCGAGGATCTGAATGGCCTCCTCGGTGACATGCACCGCCATCTCGCTCGCCATCAGCTTGGCCATCGAGCCTTCGGCGTTCTGGAAGTCCTTGCCGGTGCGCGCCATCCACGCGGCCCGCCACACCATGAGGCGGGCGGCGTCCAGCCGGGTCTTCATGTCGGCCAGCTTGAACGCGACGGCCTGGAAGTCGCCGATCTTCCTGCCGAACTGCTCGCGCTCCTGCGCGTACTGCAGCGCGTACTCGTAGGCGGCGCGGCCGACACCGAGCGCCATCGCGCCGACGGACGGGCGGGTCGTCTCGAACGTCTTCATCGCGGCCTGGCCCTTGGAGCGCTTGCCCTCGCGGGTGCGGGCGATGCGCTCGTCGAACTTCTCCTTGCCGCCGACGATCAGGTGGGACGCAATCCGCACATCGTCGAGGACGACCTCGGCGGTGTGGGAGGCGCGGATGCCGTGCTTCTTGAACTTCTGGCCCTGCTTCAGGCCGGGGGTGTTCGGCGGGACGATGAAGCCGGCCTGGCCGCGGCTGCCGAGTTCGGGGTGGACCGACGCCACGACGACGTGGACGTCGGCGATACCGCCGTTGGTCGCCCAGGTCTTGGTGCCGTTCAGCACCCACTCGTCCTTGGCCTCGTCGAAGACCGCGCGGGTGCGGATCGAGCCGACGTCGCTGCCGGCGTCGGGCTCGGAGGCGCAGAACGCGCCGAGCTTGACGTCGTCGGCGGTGCCGAACATCTGCGGCACCCACTCGGCGGTCTGCTCGGGGGTGCCGACGGCGGCGACGGAGGCGGCCGCGAGGCCGGTGCCGACGATGGACAGCGCGATGCCGGCGTCCCCCCAGAACAGCTCCTCGAACGCCACCGGGATGCCGAGGCCGGTCGGCTCCAGCCACTGGGTGGCGAAGAAGTCGAGCGAGTAGATGCCGACCTTGGACGCCTCCTGGATCAGCGGCCAGGGGGTCTCCTCGCGCTCGTCCCACTCCTGCGCCGCCGGGCGGATCACATCCCTGGCGAACTCGTGCACCCAGTCCCTGACCTCGCGGACGTCCTCGCTGGGCTCCAGCGAGAACCCTGCCTGCTCCGTGCTCGTCATGATTAATTGACCCTTCCTCCAATATGACTGTTACCCACGGTAGCAGTAATCAGAGTTACCGCAGGTAACACCGTGACCGGAGTCACAGCGCGCGCACGCGGGCGGGCTACCTGCGGCCCGGTGAGCAGGATCGGACGGCGGCATAGCCGGGCACCTCGATCATCGGCGGGCGCTCCCCCACGGCGACATCGGTCGTGCGGGCGTCGTGCCCGTCCGCGCCGCGGTGGAACCGGGTGAGCGCGGTGGAGGGGGGCTCAAGCGGGATCATCCGGCCGTGCCGCTCCAGCCGCGACCAGGCGGTCAGCATGATCTGCCCCGACATCGCGCCGAGCGCCTCGGTGGACTGGTGCGCGTGCACCCGCCGGCCGAGGTCGACCTGCGCGATCGCGTCCAGCCCGGAGTCCTGGTAGACGTCCAGCAGCAGGCCGAGTTCCACGCCGTAGCCGGTGACGAACGGCAGCCGCTCCAGCAGCGCGCGGCGCCCGGCGTACTCGCCGCCGAGCGGCTGCATGACCCCGGCGAGCAGCGGCCAGTGCAGGTTGATCAGCGGGCGCGCGACCAGTTCGGTGACCCGGCCCCCGCCGCCCTCGACATGGCGCTCTCCGTCCACGAGGGGACGGTCGTAGCAGCCCTTGACGTAGCCGACGGACGGGTCGGTCAGCAGCGGCCCGAGCAGCCCGGTGACGTAGGACGAGGTGAACTCGCGCAGGTCGGCGTCCACGAACACGAGCAGGTCGCCGGACGTCGCGTACAGGGACTTCCACAGCGCCTCGCCCTTGCCGGACATGCGGCCGTGCCCGGGCAGGACGGCGTCCTGCGCCACCACCTCGGCTCCCGCGGCGGCGGCGACGGCGGCGGTCCGGTCGCCGGACCGGGAGTCGATCACGACGATCTCGTCCACCAGCGGGATGCGCTCGACCAGGTCGGCCCGGATCGCCGCGACGATCGCGCCGACCGTGTCCTCCTCGTCGCGGGCGGGCAGGACGACGCTGATGCTGGTGTCGCCCTTGGCGGCGAGCAGCAGGGGCGCCGGCCAGTCCGCCGCCGCGCTCATGCGCCGGGCCAGCCACGCGGCGACCTCGGGCGGCACGCGCTCCCCCTCCCGTCCGGGCGGTTCTGCGATACCGGTCATTCCGCGGCGTGCTTGTCCAGGAACTCGTAGACGTCGGCCTCGTCCACGCCGGGGAACGCACCGGGCGGCAGGACCGACAGGACGTGCGAGTGCGCCCGCGCCGACGGCCAGGCCATCCCCTCCCAGCGGTCCGACAGCTCCTTCGGCGGGCGCTGGCAGCAGTCGCCGTCCGGGCAGGCCGACTTGACCCGCCGGGTCGTCTCCCGGCCGCGGAACCAGCGCGAGTCCTCGAACCGGACGCCGAGCGTGATGGCGAAGTCGCGCTCGTGGCTGGGGTCGATGTGCGACAGGCACCAGTACGTCCCCTGCGGGGTGTCGGTGTACTGGTAGTAGACGGAGAAGCGGTCCTCGGCGCCGAACACGTGCCGCCCGGCCCACTCCCGGCACATCCGCTGGCCTTCGATCGCGCCGTCCTCGTCCTGGGGGAAGGCCAGGCCGTCGTTGGCGTACGCCTTGTAGATGGTGCCGTTCTCGTCGTTCTTGGTGAAGTGCAGTTGCAGGTCGAGATGGTGGGTCGCGACGTTGGTGAAGCGGTGCGCGGCCATCTCGTAGGAGACGGAGAAGACGTCCGCCAGGTCCTCGACGGACAGTTCCCGCGCGGCCTTGGCCTCCTGCAGGAACGGGACGACGCTGCGCTCCGGCATCAGGATCGCGGCACCGAAGTAGTTGGCCTCGACGCGCTGGCGCAGGAAGTCGGCGAAGTCGCGCGGCTGGTCATGGTCGAGCGCGATGTGCCCGAGGGTCTGCAGCAGGATCGTCCGCGGCGTGTGCATGCCGAGCTGCTCGCGCTCCAGGTAGATCCGCCGGTTGCGCAGGTCGGTCACGGACCGGACGGAGCGCGGCAGGTCCTGGACGTACTGGAGGCTGAACCCGAAGTGGCCGACCAGCGTCATCAGCAGCCCCTGCGACACGGCGCCGCGCCGGTACCCGACGGCGTCGAGGGTCTGCGCGGCGACCCGCTCGATCCCGGGGAAGTGGTTGCCGCGCTCGTGCATCTGGCGGCGCAGCTCGGCGTTGGCCTTGCGCGCCTCCTCCGGGCTCGCGGTGGGCTTGGTGCGGCTGCGCTTCAGCTCCCCGTACAGCGCGAGGATGTGCTCGATCACCTCGTTCGGCATCCGCTTGCCGGCCTTGAGGTGCGACAGCCCGAGCGTCCGGTAGAGCGGGTCGCGCTGCGCCTCCTCCAGCTGGATCTCCAGCTGCGCGCGGCGGCTGGGCGGCTGGCGGCGCAGCAGCTCCTCCACCGGGCACGCCAGCGCGGCGGCGAGGGCCTGCAGCAGCGACAGCTTGGGCTCACGGCGCCCGTTCTCCAGCAGGGACAGCTGGGACGGGGCTCGTCCGACGCGCTCGCCGAGTTCCGACAGCGTCAGGCCGCGGGCGCGGCGCAGGTGCCGGAGCCGCTGCCCGAACGTGACGAGATCTACGTCACTCGTCAAGTTGAGGGGTTCTTCTTGGCGCAAGGTCGTCACCGCTTCATGGTAGCGGAAATTTCGCAGTTCTTTCGTTACTCACGAGTTCATTTCGGGGTTGCGGCCGGGGCATAGTCGATAACAAGCACCCAGGGGACGACACGGAAGGGCAACACGATGAGCGAAAGTCGCCTCAAGGGCGCAGCCCAGGAGCTGCAGCGCCAGTGGGAGACCGATCCCCGGTGGAAGGGGATCGAGCGGACCTACACCGCCGAGGACGTGGTGCGGATCCGCGGCTCGGTCCAGGAGGAGCACACCCTCGCGCGTCTCGGCGCCGAGCGGCTCTGGAACCTCCTGCACGAGGAGGACTACGTCCACGCGCTCGGCGCGCTGACCGGGCTGCAGGCCGTCCAGCAGGTCAAGGCCGGCCTCAAGGCCATCTACCTGTCCGGCTGGCAGGTCGCGGCCGACGCCAACCTGGCGGGCCAGACCTACCCGGACCAGAGCATCTACCCGGCGAACTCGGTTCCGGCCGTGGTGCGCCGCATCAACAACGCGCTGCTGCGCGCCGACCAGGTCCAGTGGGCCGAGGGCGAGGGCGACACGCACTTCCTCGCCCCCATCGTGGCCGACGCCGAGGCCGGCTTCGGCGGCGTGCTCAACGCCTTCGAGCTGATGAAGGGCATGATCGCCGCGGGCGCCGCGGGCGTGCACTGGGAGGACCAGCTCGCCTCCGAGAAGAAGTGCGGGCACCTGGGCGGCAAGGTCCTCATCCCGACCTCGCAGCACATCAAGACCCTCAACACCGCCCGCCTCGCGGCGGACATCTCGGGTGCTCCCTCGCTGATCATCGCGCGGACCGACGCTGAGGCCGCGACCCTGATCACGACGGACGTGGACGAGCGCGACCGCGAGTTCACCACCGGTGAGCGCACCGCCGAGGGCTTCTACCGGGTCCGCAACGGCATCGAGCCCTGCATCGCCCGCGCCAAGGCCTACGCGCCGTACTCCGACCTCATCTGGATGGAGACCGGCACCCCGGACCTGGAGCAGGCCCGCAAGTTCGCCGAGGCGGTCAAGGCCGAATACCCGGACCAGATGCTCGCCTACAACTGCTCGCCGTCCTTCAACTGGAAGGCGCACCTGGACGACGCGACCATCGCCAAGTTCCAGCGCGAGCTCGGCCACATGGGCTTCAAGTTCCAGTTCATCACCCTGGCCGGGTTCCACGCGCTCAACTACGGCATGTTCGACCTGGCGCACGGCTACGCCCGCGAGGGCATGACGGCCTACGTCGACCTGCAGGAGCGCGAGTTCGCGGCGGCCGAAAAGGGCTTCACCGCGGTCAAGCACCAGCGCGAGGCCGGCACCGGCTACTTCGACATGGTCAGCACCGCGATCAGCCCCGACTCGTCCACCACGGCGCTGAAGGGTTCCACCGAAGAGGGCCAGTTCCACTGATCCTCCCGGGCCGGCCGCGCCACCGGCGCGCCCGGCCCGCCCTGCCGGCCTGATCCCCCCTGGCCCCGGAGGCCCCCGCGTTCCTACACCCGCGGGGGCCTTCTGGTGTCCTCACCCCTCCCCCGCTCTCTCCTCCCGGCCACATCCGGCTATGGATCTCGACAGCGCCCGATAATCGGCGCATCGTGAGCGCGCTACTTGATCAAGCGGAGAGAGGATCTCTGATGGCGCGTCACCCCCGGTCCATCCGGTCCCGGGCGATCCCCGGCCGGATGCTCCCGATCGCCGTCGCCGCCGTGAGCGTCGTCGCGTTCGCGCCCGCCGCCACCGCGGACGGGCACGGCGGCGGACACTTCACCCCCGGGTCCCCCGGAGTCGGCGACTCCTACTTCCCGCTGGAGGGCAACGGCGGCTACGACGTCCGGCACTATTCGCTGGACCTGAGCTACGACCCCGACCACGACCGGCTCGACGGCACCGTGACCATCACCGCGCGGGCGACGCAGAACCTCTCGCGCTTCGACCTGGACCTGTCCGGCATGGACGTGGAGAAGATCTGGGTCGGCCGGCAGCGTGCCCGCTACCAGCGCAGCGGCCAGGAGCTGATCATCACGCCCCGCCAGGGGCTGCGGAAGGGGTCGGTCTTCCAGACGGTCATCCGGTACGGCGGCGTACCGCAGACCATCGTCGGCTCCCCGATCGTGTTCGGCTCCCCGTACGGGTTCCTGCACACGCCCGACGGCGCGTTCGTCGGCGGCGAGCCGAACGGGGCCAGCACCTGGTTCCCCGTCAACGACCACCCGAGCGACAAGGCGACCTACGACTACACCATCACGGTGCCGGAGGGCCTGACGGCCGTCGCCAACGGGCGGCTCACCGGGCACCGCTCCGCCGGCGCCTCGTTCGGCCGCCGCGGCACGCCGGTCCGCGCCGAGGTGTTCCGGTGGCGCGAGGACAGCCCGATGGCGAGCTACCTCACCACGATCGACATCGGCAAGTGGGAGGTGAGGCAGGGCCGCACGCCCGGCGGCGTCCCCAACTACACGGCCGTCGACCCGGTGCTCCTCGCCGGGCAGCCGGACGCGGTGAACTTCTTCTACGACACCACCGACGAGGTCACCGACCTGTGGTCGGACACGTTCGGCGAGTACGCGTTCGGCAGCACCGGCGCGATCGCCGACGACGCCCGCTTCGAGGGCCAGCCGCTCGGCTTCTCCCTGGAGACGCAGAGCAAGCCGGTCTACTCCGCCGTCCGCAGCCGGGGGACGATCGCGCACGAGCTGGCACACCAGTGGTTCGGCGACGCCGTCTCGCCCGAGCGCTGGAAGGACGTCTGGCTGAACGAGAGCCTCGCGACCTGGGCCCAGTGGTACTACGCGGAGAAGCACGGCGGCGCGACCGTCCACGACCAGGCGCGCACCACCTACAACGCCCGCCCGTTCCCCGACCGTGAGGGCCGCCCGTACTGGTCGGTGCTGACCGCCGACCCGCAGCGCGACACCATGTTCAACGACCGCGTCTACAGCGGCGGCGGCATGATGCTCCAGTTCCTCCGGGAGAAGATCGGCGATGACGCGTTCTTCGCCCTTCTGCGCACCTGGTACGCCAAGCACAAGTACGGCAACGCCAACACCGGGCAGTTCACGTCACTGGCGCAGCAGATCTCCGGCCAGGACCTGAGCGGGTTCTTCAAGGACTGGCTCTACTCCCCCATCAAGCCCCCGCTTCCGTAACCCCGCGCCAGGAGAACCGGGCTCCGGCGTGATCCGCCGGAGCCCGGTTCTGTGTCGGAATACGTGGTGAGATCCTTTCCGCCCGTCTAGGGTCCCGGCAAGTGGGGGTTCTTCCGTGGGTGTGGTGGTACGGCTTCCGGCGTCACACCGCGTATCCGCTCGGTTCCCTGACCGAGTCGCTGACCAACACGATGTTCGGTTTCATGCGCGCCTATGTGCTGCTGGCCCTGTGGGACGTCCGGCCGTCCCTCGGCGGGTACGAGGCGGTCGACGCCGTCACGTTCTGCTTCATCACCCAGGCGCTGATCGGGCCAGTGCAGATCTTCGGTGGGATGGACCTCACCGAGCGCATCCGCAACGGCGACGTGGCGATCGACCTGTACCGGCCGGTCGGGCTGCAGGGCTGGTGGCTGGCCGACGACCTCGGCCGCGCGGCCGGGTCCCTGGTGCTGCGCGCCGGCCCGCCGCTGCTGGCGGGCGCGCTGGTGTTCCCGTTCCGCCCGCCCGCGCCGGAGAACCTCGCCGCGTTCACGGTGGCGACGGTCCTCGCGGTGACGGTGAGCTTCGGGCTGCGGTACCTGGTGGCGCTGGGGATGTTCTGGCTGCACGACGACCGCGGCCTGCAGGCCGTCACGCTCGTGATGTCGCTGTTCTTCTCCGGGATGATCCTGCCGCTGGTCGTCTTCCCCGGACGGCTCGGCACCGTCGCGCACGCGCTGCCGTGGGCCGCGCAGATCCAGGTGCCCGCGGACGTGTTCCTCGGCCGCTACACCGGGGCGGGGCTGCTCGGCGCGCTCGCCTTCCAGGCGGCATGGGCCGCGGTCCTGCTCGCGGCCGGCGCACTGGTGACACGGGCGGCGCGGCGGAAGCTGGTGGTGCACGGTGGCTGACACGGTGCGCATGTACGGCCTGCTCGTCTGGGCGTGGATCCGCGCGGCGGCGCAGTACCCGGTGTCGATGGTGCTGCTGGCGCTCGCCACGGCGGTCGTCACCGGGCTGGACGTGGCCGCGATCGTGCTGCTGTTCTCGCAGGCTCCGCGCATCGCCGGATTCGCGGCACCGGAGGTCCTGTTCCTGTACGGGACGTCCGCGCTGGCGTTCGGCGTCTCCGACATCCTGCTCGGCACCACCGAGCGGCTCGGGTACCACGTGCGGCAGGGGACGCTGGACGCGATGCTGGTGCGGCCGGTGAGCCCGCTCGTCCAGATCGCGACGGAGGAGTTCTCGCCGCGCCGGTTCGGCAAGCTCGTCCCGGCGGTCCTCGTGCTGGCGTACGCGCTGGCGAACGCGGACGTGCCGTGGACGCCGGGCCGGGTCGCGATGGTCCCCGTCATGGTGCTGTCCGGGACGGCGATCTTCGGCGGGCTGTGGGTGCTGACCGGCGCGATGCAGTTCGTGCTGATCGACAGCCACGGGGCGAGCAAGTCGGTCACCTACGGCGGCGCGTTCCTCACCCAGTACCCGATGACCATGTTCGCCCGCGACTTCGTGCGGGGGGTGACGTTCGCCGTCCCGCTGGCGTTCGTCAACTGGCAGCCCGCGCTGTACGTCCTGGACCGTCCCGACCCGCTCGGGCTGCCGGCGGCGGCGCGGTTCGCCTCCCCGGCGGTCGCCGTGCTGGTGTGCGCGCTGGGTGCGGTCGCGTGGCGGGCGGGACTGCGGCACTACCGATCGACAGGGAGCTGATGCCGGTGCCGGTGATCGAGGCCGAGGACGTCGTCAAGACGTTCACCGTGCGGGCGCGCTCGGGCATGCTGCGCCGGGCGCGCACGCCCGTGCACGCGGTGGACGGGGTGTCGTTCACCGTGGCGCCCGGTGAGTTCGTCGGGTATCTCGGCCCGAACGGGGCCGGGAAGTCCACCACGATCAAGATGCTGACCGGCATCCTCACCGCGTCGTCCGGCACGCTGCGGGTCTGCGGGCTGGACCCGTCGCGGCGGCGCACCACGCTCGCGCGCCGCCTCGGCGTGGTGTTCGGCCAGCGGACGACGCTGTGGTGGGATCTGCCGCTGCGCGACAGCCTCGCCCTCGTCCGGCGGCTGTACCGGGTCGAGGCGGCGGCGCACCGGGCCCGGCTCGCCGAGCTGACCGCGCTGCTGGAGCTGGACCCGTTCCTCGACACGCCGGTCCGGCAGCTCAGCCTCGGGCAGCGGATGCGCGGCGACCTCGCCGCCGCGCTCCTGCACGACCCCGAACTGCTCGTCCTGGACGAGCCGACGATCGGCCTGGACGTGGTGAGCAAGGCGACCGTCCGCGACTTCCTGGCGCGTGTCAACGCCGAGCGCGGCACCACGATCCTGCTGACCACGCACGACCTCGGCGACATCGAGCGGCTCTGCCGCCGCGTCATGATCATCGACCATGGGCGGCTGGCCTACGACGGCGGGCTGGACGAGCTGCGCCGCACCGTGGACGCCGACCGGCTGCTGGTCGTCGAGCTGGCCCGGCCGGGCCCGCCGATCGCGCTGGACGGGATCGAGGCCGAGCGGGTGGAGGGGCCGCGGCAGTGGCTGCGGCTGCCGCGCTCGGCGAACGCCGCGGCGGTGGTCGCCGAGCTGACCCGCGTCCACGAGGTGCGCGACATCGCGCTGCGGGAGATGGGCATCGAGGAGGTGCTGGCCGGGCTCTACCGGGGCGACCACGCGTACTGGTGCTCGGGACGCCCGGTGGCGCCGTAGCGCAGCGTCACCACGACCCGCCCGGCCTCGGCGAGGGCGGCCAGGTAGCGCTGCGCGGTGGCGCGGGAGACGCCGATCTGGTCGGCGATCTCGGCGGCCGAGCGGGGCCCGTCCGCCCGCCGCAGCGCATCGCTGATCAGCCGCGTCGTCACCGGTGACTGTCCCTTGAGCGGGGGCGCCTGGCTGTGCAGCGGCGCGTACAGGGCCCGGAGCGCGTTGTCGAGCGCGGCCTGCGACACGTCGTTCTCTCCGGCCAGCGCCTCCCGGTACCGGGCGTAGGCGGTGAGCCGCGCGTTCAGCGCGGCGGCGGTGAACGGCTTGATCAGGTAGTGCAGGGCGCCGTGCCGCAGCGCCTCCCGGACGACGCCGGGGTCGGCCGCCGCCGTCGCCATGATGACGTCCGCGTCCAGGTCGGGCAGCAGGGCGAGACCCGAGCCGTCCGGCAGGTAGACGTCCAGCAGGACGAGGGTGGGCGACAGCTCGGCCGCCATCGACCGTGCCTGCGCGGCGGTGTGCGCGAGCCCGCTGACGGTGAATCCGCGCAGTGCCGCCACGAATTTCGCGTGGACCTGCGCCACCCGGAAGTCGTCGTCCACCACGAGAACGCCGATCATCGCACCGCCTCCGCACCGAGCACGCCGGTGAGCCGGGCGACCGCCACGGCCCCGCTCCCGCCGGGTCCTCCCGACCCGGCGTCCACGAACGTCACATCGCCGCCGCGGGCGCGGGCCGTGCGGCGGGCCAGCCCGAGGCCGAGCCCGCGCGACCGGCCGGCCGCGGTGTCGCGGGTGGAGACGCCGTCGTCGAACACGGCGTCGCGGAACCCCTCCGGCAGGCCGTCACCGGAGTCGGTGACGGTGACGTGCAGGTCGCTCCCGTCGCCGAGCAGCTCGATCTCGACACGGGCGGGCCGCCGGTGGCCGAGCCGGGCGGCCTCGACGGCGTTGTCGACGAGGTTGCCGACGACGGTCGTCACGTCGATGGGGTCGGTGACCCGGCCGGCCACGTAGCTGCCGGTGCCGATGTCGAGCCGGACGCCCTTCTCCGCGGCGACGGCGATCTTCGCCGTCAGGAACGCCCGCAGGTAGGGGTCCGACAGCGGATCGGGCAGGGTGTCGGGCGCCGGGGCGCGCCGGGCGGCGTCCTCCATCAGCGTCCCGATGTAGTCGGCGGCCTCCTCGCTGTGCCCGAGCTGGAGCAGCCCGGCCAGGGTGTGCAGCCGGTTGGCGTACTCGTGCCGCTGCGCACGCAGCGCGTCGAAGAGGGTGCTGACCGAGTCCAGCTCGCGGGCGAGGGTCTCCAGGTCGGTGCGGTCGCGCAGCGTGATGACGGCGCCGAGGTCGTGGCGGTGCCGGCGGACCTCCCGCCGGTTGACGACGAGGACCCGCTCCCCGGCCGTGACGAACAGGTTCGCGGCCTCGCGTTCCCCGGTGAGGACCTCCCGCAGCGCCCCCTCGGCGACGAGGTCGCCGGCGGGCACGCCGCGCTCGGGCGTGACGCCGAGCAACCGGGCCGCCTCGTCGTTGCAGAGCGCGATCCGCCCGGCGGGGTCGACGGCCACGACGCCCTCGCCGACGCCGTGCAGCACCGCCTCCCGCTCGTGGACCAGCTCGACCAGCTCGTACGGTTCGAGGCCGAGCGTCTGCCGTTTCAGCCGGCGGCCGATCGCGGCGGAGGCGACCACGCCGAGCAGGACCGAACCGGCGACGAACAGCGACATCTCGCGCAGGACGCGGCGGACTTCCCCGTCGATCGCGCGGGCGTCGAAGCCGACGCTGACCTCGCCCAGTATCCCGCCGTCCCGCCCGTACAGCGGGACCTTGCCGCGCGCGGACAGCCCGAGCGTGCCGCGCTCGACCCGGACGACCTCGCGGCCGGCCAGGGCGTCGGACGGGTCGGTGCTCACGTGCTCGCCCAGCCGGCTCGGGTTGGGGTGGGAGAGGCGGATGCCGCGGTTGTCGGTCACCACGACGAACAGCGCCCCGGTGCGGACCCGGGCCTGCTCGGCCTGGTCCTGGACGATGTGCTTGGGATCTCCGGCCGCGACCGCGTCGGCGATCTTCGGGTTGAGGGCGACGGCGCGGGCCACCGCGAGCGCCCGCTGGCCGTACTGGTCGCGCAGATGGCCGTCGAGCATCCAGGCGATCAGCCCGTATCCGAGGCAGGCCACCACGACGACCACGCCGACCTGCAGGATCAGGACCTGCCGGGCGAAGGAGATGCGGGAGCGGACTGCCATGATGTGTCACGGTAATCGATGCCGGCCCCGGTCGCCCAGCCGCCGGTGAGCAGAACGAGCAAAAGCCTGAATAACGTGCTCAACGTGGGGTTTTGCAGCTTGCGAGCACATCGCGGGCAAGGGTTCCGGTGATGCAGGCCACATCCGTACGGTTCCGCCGTGTCTCATCGAGAATTGCCGAAGAAACAGAGCACTGAGCGGCCACCCGGCTCACCCGTGATCGAGCTTTACGCTGCCACCAAGCGCTTCCGGTCTTCGGGCGGCGTACACACGGCCATCCGGGACGTCCATCTGAGCGTGGGCTCCGGCGAGTTCGTCGCCGTCGTCGGCCCCACCGGCTGTGGCAAGTCGACCACCCTGTCCCTGATCTCCGGCCTTGAGCCGGCGTCCGATGGCCGCGTCCTCGTCCACGGCCGGCCCGTGGAGGGCATCCCGGACGGCGTCGGCTACATGTTCCAGAACGACGCCGTCCTGCCGTGGCGGTCCGTCCTGGACAACGTCGCGGCCGGCCCCCGCTACCGCGGCACGTCCAAGCGCGAGGCACGCGACCGCGCCCGCGACTGGATCACGCGCGTCGGCCTCGCGGGCTTCGAGGGCTACTACCCGCACCAGCTGTCCGGCGGCATGCGCAAGCGCGTCGCGCTCGCGCAGACGCTCGTGAACGAGCCGTCCGTGCTGCTCATGGACGAGCCGTTCTCCGCGCTGGACGTCCAGACCCGCGGCCTCATGCAGGACGAGCTGCTGCGGCTGTGGTCGGGATCGGGGGCCGCCGTCGTGTTCGTCACCCACGACCTGGAGGAGGCGCTCGTCCTGGCCGACCGGGTCGTCGTGATGACCGCGGGCCCCGCCACCATCAAGAGCACGTTCACGGTGCCGCTCGACCGGCCGCGAAACGCCGAGGAGGTCCGGCTCACCCCCGAGTTCCTCGACATCTACCGCGAGGTGTGGGACTCGCTGCGCGAAGAGGTTCAGATCACCCGGGAAAGGGGGACTGGAAATGCCGCGTAACGCGAAGACGGCCAAGAGCGCCGCGACCATCGAGCGGACGGCGGACGCCGTGGCATCACCGCAGGCGTCCGGCGACCACGGTGAGGCGGCGGCCATCGCGCGGGCGCGCACCGCCGGGCTGCGCCGCGCCCTCGGCATCAACGCCGTCCGGATCGTGCTCATCGCGGTGTGGCTCGGCTCATGGGAACTGGCCGCCCGGCACTGGATCGACCCGTTCTACTACTCGATGCCGTCCAAGATCTGGGAACGGCTCGTCGGCTGGTTCACCGACGGCACCTCGCAGGGCTCGATCTGGGAGCAGATCTCCGTCACGCTGCAGGAGGCCGTGGCGGGCTTCGCGCTCGGCGCCGCCGGCGGCGTGGTCCTCGGCATCGTGCTCGGCCGCAGCCGGTTCCTGTCGGACGTGTGCGCGCCGTTCATCAAGGCCGTCAACGCGATCCCGCGCATCATCCTCGCCTCGCTGTTCATCATCTGGTTCGGCCTGGGCATGCAGTCCAAGATCGCAACGGCCTTCGTGCTGGTGTTCTTCGCGGTGTTCTTCAACGCCTTCCAGGGCGCCCGCGAGGTCGACCGGAACCTGGTGAACAACGCGCGGATCCTCGGCGCCGGCCGGATGCAGGTGCTGTGGACGATCGTGGTGCCGAGCGCCACGTCCTGGATCCTCGCCTCCCTGCACTCGGCATTCGGTTTCGCTATCATCGGCGCGATCGTCGGCGAGTACACCGGTGCCGACAAGGGCCTCGGCCTGCTCATCAACCACTCTCAGGGCGTCTTCGACGCGGCCGGGATCTACGCCGGGATGATCATCATCACCGTGCTGGCCCTGCTCGCCGAGTGGCTGCTCACGCTGCTGGAGGGCCGGCTGCTGCGCTGGCGCCCGTCCGTCGCCGGCACCGATATCCAGATCTGACCCCGCTCCATCGCTTGACTTCACCCCCCCGCTCGGCCCCGCCCCGCTCGACCCGACCCCGCACCACCCCCACCCCCCGACCAGGAGAACTCTCATGCGTACGACCCCCATCCGGGTGAGCGCCGCCGCGCTCGCCGCCCTCACCGCCCTGTCCTCCCTGTCGGCCTGCCGCGGCGGCGGCAGCGACTCCGGCGGGGAGGAGAAGTCCGGCGGCACCGTCAAGATCATGGTGGGCGGAATCGACAAGGTCATCTACCTGCCGGCCAAGCTGACCGAGCAGCTCGGCTACTTCAAGGAGCAGGGCCTGGACGTCCAGCTGCTCACCGAGCCCGCCGGCGCGCAGGCCGAGAACGTGCTGATCGCCGGGGACGTGCAGGGCGTCATCGGCTTCTACGACCACGCCATCCACCTGCAGACCAAGGGCAAGTGCGTGGAGAGCGTCGTGCAGATGGCCGACGTCCCCGGCGAGGCCGAGATGGTCTCCGCCTCGAAGGCGGCCACGCTGACGTCCCCGGCCAACTTCAAGGGCAAGAAGCTCGGCGTCACCAGCCCGGGCTCTTCCACCGACTTCCTCACCCGCGCGCTCGCCGTGCGGAACGGGGTCAAGACCTCCGAGTACACGACGGTCAAGGCGGGCGCCGGCCAGACGTTCATCTCCACGATGGACAACGGCGGCATCGACGCGGGCATGACGACCGACCCGACCATCGCCAAGCTGATCAGCACCAACAAGGCCAAGGTCCTGGTCGAGATGCGCACCGAGGAGGGCACCCGGAAGGCGCTCGGCGGGCTGTACCCGTCCACGTCCCTCTACATGGACTGCGCCTACGTGAAGTCGCACGGCGAGACCGTCCAGAAGCTCGCCAACGCGTTCGTGAAGACGCTCGGCTGGATCAAGCAGCACAAGCCCGCCGAGATCGCCGCGAAGATGCCGGCGGACTACGCGGGCGGCGACCCCAAGCTGTACGAGAAGGCGATCGGCGACTCGATCAGCATGTTCAACAGCGACGGCGCCATGAAGCAGGAGGGGGCGGAGAACGTGCTGAAGGTGCTGGCGCAGTTCTCGCCGGAGGTCGGTGAGAAGAAGGACGAGATCGACCTGTCGAAGACCTACACGACCGAGTTCGCGGTGAAGGCGAAGCAGTCCTGAGCGAACCCCGCTGAGACGCGGGCCGGGCCTTGCGCGGGGGCCCGGCCCGTCAGCGTTTCCGGGGGAACCCCTGGCGCGGGCGGTCCATCGTGGACTACGGGCGGTCCATCGCGGGCTAGAAGTCGAAGCCGGCGGCGTCCTCGTCGCGGCCGGAGCCCCAGCGGCGCGGCGCCCACGCCGGCATCAGCAGCGCGAACCCCATCATCGCGTACACCCCGGAGCCGAGCAGCATCCGCAGCCCGGAGTCCAGGTCACCGGCCGGCGGCACCTGGCCGGGCAGGTCGAGGGCGCGGCCGGGATCGGCCAGGAACCAGGCGGACAGGCCGAGCAGCGCGAACGCGGGCACGAGCGAGACCAGCGGCGAGGCCCACCGCGCGACGATGATCACGCCCATCACCAGGCCGACGGCGGCGAGCAGCGCGAACGCGCCGTAGATGCGGGTGCGGTCGGTGATCGCCTGCCCGGTGCCGTCGAAGGACTGGCCGGCCTGGACGTATCCCCAGGCGGAACCGTAGACCAGCGCGGGCGTCAGCAGGACGCCGAGAACGAAGCCGAACGCATGACGCACCGCGCACCACATCCATTCGAACGCGCCGCCACCGGGCGCGCATGATTCCGGTGGCCGATTCCGGTGGCGCCCCAATGACAGCACGCGAACCGGCTGCATCGCAGTGATTCCGCACCAATGACCGTCTTCGGCGCATCGGGCCGCGTCCGGGGGCGATGGTATGTGAACCTCGGAGAGGGGCGCGGCGTCGCACTTACACAAGATCGTTAAGGGACTTCGTGCCCGGCCGCTCCCGGTCCCCCCGCCGGCAGGCGTATCGGCCTTGGGCACGCGCATGCGCAAAAGGGGATCGGATGGTTCAGCTGCTGAACCGCGGCACCGTCGCGGGCGGCTCCGGGCAGGCGGGCGGGACCCGGGCGACACGGCTGGTGGACGGCGTCACCGACGGCGCCGTGCTGGGGTTCGCGGCCTGGACCCTGCTCTATCACCTCGGATTGCTCGTCCATCCGCCCACATGGTCCCTGCTGGTGCTGTGGCTGCTCTGCGGCTGCGCGCTCGGCGCACTGTATGCGTTCCGGCGCGGGTGGTGGGCCCGCCCGCTACGCCCGGACCGCCCGCGATCGGCGGCGAAGGCTCCCCCGCGCACCCTGGCGGTGGTGGCGGTGGTGGCGGGCGTCGCGGCCGGGACGTGCGCGGGCCTGCACGAATCCGGCGTCCCGTGGTGGTGCGCGTGGGCGCCGGGGCTCGTGAGCATCGCCGCGTCCGCCGCCTGGCTCCTCCGCCGGCCGGAGGCGCACGCCGGGACCCCGGACGGCGGCCCCGGCGCCCCCGCGCCCGCCGCCGGCCGGGACGAGACGCGCTGGGGAACGCCGCTGGCGCTGCTGACCGGCGCGGGATTCGCCGTCGCCTCGCTGTTCATCGTGAACCCCGACGGGGACGACGCCTACTTCGTGTCGCGCTCGGTGGCCACCGCGGCGACCGGCGAGATCCCGTTGAAGGACGTCATCTTCACCCCGGGGACGTCCGGCCCGATCGCGGGTGAGCCGCCGGTGTCCTCCATCGAGGTCCTCGCCGGGGCCGTCGCCCGGGTACTCGGAATCCCCGCGGCGTCCTTCGTGTGGTACCTGCTGCTGCCGCTGGTCACCTTCCTGGCGATCTGGGCGCTGTGGCGGCTGGTCCGGGCGTGGGCACCGCGCCGCGCCGCCCTCTGCTTCGCCGTCGGGGCCGCCTACCTGCTGTGGACGGGGGCGAGCGCGGCGTCGCTCGGGTCCTTCCATCTGCTGCGCATGTGGCAGGGCAAGGCCGTGCTGGCATCGGTGCTGGTGCCGCTGCTGTTCGTCTACCTGACCCGGTGGGCCGAGCGGCGGACCCGCGCGGACCTCGCGCTGCTCGCCGCCGCCGGGGTGGCCGCGGCCGGGCTCACCTCGTCCGCCGCGTTCGTGGTGCCGCTGGTGGCCGGCGCGGCGGCCGTCGCGCTGGCCGCCGCCGGGCGTGTCCGGGCCGCTGCCGGGACGTGCGCGGCGATGGCCTACCCGATCGCGTCCGGTCTCGTGGTCATGCTGCTCCACGAGGACACGAGCGTGGTCGGGACGGTCCACGACGCGCCTGGAAGCTGGCGGTGGGTGCTGCTCCAGGCGACGCTCGGCGTGATCGCCGGATGCGCGCTGTGGCTCGCGCCCTGGACGGCCCGCCGGGGCGTCCCCGCGCTGATCGTCACCGGCGTCGCGGCGACCCTGACCCTGCTGATCCTGCCCGGCGTGCTGACGGCGGCCGCGCACGCGTCGGGCGCGGGCCAGGTGCTCTGGCGGACGATGTGGCTGGTTCCGGCGCCGGCCCTGATCGGGCTGGCGGCGGCGATCCGGATTCCGCTGGGGGCACGGCGCGGTCCGGTGCCCGCCGCCCTGGCCGCCGTCCCGGCCGCGGCCCTGGTCACGGCGTTCGTGGCGGGCGGGGTCCCGGTGTGGTCGAAAGCGGCCGGGTCGACCGTCGCCTCCCGTCCGTCGTGGAAGGTGTCGGCGGTGGCCGTCGGGACGAGCCGGGACGTGCTGGACCTCGCCGGCCCGGGCTCGTTGGTGCTGATGCCGACCGGCTACATGCGGGCCGTGCCGCTGCTGACCACGCGGACGCAGGCGGTGAACCCCAACGGCCACTACCTGAAGTTGCTGCCCCTCCCGGCCCAGATGATCCGCGACCGGCAGGTGCTCTCCGAGGCCGTCCGCACGCCCCACGGCGAGAAGCCGGACGCGGGCGCGGTGAAGGCCGCCCTGCAGCGCACCGGGGTGGACGTGGCGTGCGCGTGGCGCCGCGACAGGCACGGGGTGGTCCTGCTCAAAGGCGCCGGATACGGCGGTGACCGCCGGGTCGGGCGGCTGCTTTGCCTCGTCCCTCCGAGCGGCTGACCTCCGCACCGGCGCCGGATCGACGGGTGCCCGTTTCATGGTGGTTCGTTTTGAACGCTTTTGACCGGGCATCGCCGTCTCACCGATCCGACGCACGTTGGAGGAAACCATGTCGACCGCGATATGGGTCGTCATCGCCGTCATCGTCATCGCCGTCATCGTCGCGGCCGTGTTCCTGGCCCGGTCCAGGGCCCGGACGCAGCGGCTCAGGCGGCGGTTCGGCCCCGAGTACGACCGGGCCGTGCAACAGGAGGGCGGACGCGCGGCCGCTGAACGGGAGCTGCGCTCCCGCGAGGAGCGCCACGAGGAGCTGAAGCTGCGGGACCTCGACCCGCGGCGGCGCGAGCAGTACCACGAGCAGTGGGTCCGCGTCCAGGAGCGTTTCGTCGACGCCCCGGAGGCGGCGGTCGAGCAGGCCGACGGCCTCGTCACGGTGGTGATGGGCGAGCGCGGCTACCCGACGCACGGGTTCGAGGACAAGGTCGCCCACCTGTCGGTGGAGCACGGCCGCACGATGGACCACTACCGGCGCGCCCACGCGATCAGCGGCAAGGCCGCGTCGAAGCAGGCGTCCACCGAGGACCTGCGGCAGGCCATGGTGCACTATCGCGCCCTGTTCGAGGAACTGCTGAGCGCGCCCGGCACGGAGCGGACCGGCCGGCACGCCGGCGAGCCCGCCGCCGCGCCCCGCGCCGGCGAGGCCCCCGCGGCGACGGCGGGACGCCGCGACGACCACACCCCGAGGAGCTGACCCCCATGGAACACAGGAGACTCGACGACCGGCCGCCGGGCGCGGCCGCCGGGCCGGTCACCGACGAGCGGGCCCGGCCCGCCGGGGCGGGTGTCCCCGGTGACACGTACGTCGCCGGACCCGCGCCCGGATCCCCCGCGGCGGACGCGCCGGACCCCGTCCCCGACACGGCCCCCGACCCGATGCCGACCGCGAACCCGATGCCGGCGGCGGACGAGGGGCGGGACGCGACCGGCGCCGGCTTCCCGTCCCGCACGTCCCCCGCCACCCCGGACACGCTGTTCGACCCGGCCGAGGCCGAGCGGTTCCGGGAACGCTGGCGCGAGGTGCAGTCCGCGTTCGTCGACGACCCGGGCGACTCGGTGCGCCGCGCGGACGAACTCGCCTCCGACGCCGTCGAGTCCCTCGGGCGCGCGATCACCGCGCGGCGGCGGACCCTGTCGGAGGAACTGCAGGACGGCGGGCACGGCGACACCGAGCGGCTCCGCCAGGCGCTGCGCGGTTACCGCGACCTCCTGGACCGCGTCTTCGCCTCCTGAGAGGACCGCATCCCCGCCTACTGGGCGCCCCCGCGAACCGCGGAGGCGCCCTTCGGTCCGTCCGGGCGGGGCCGGCAGGCTCTCGCCAGGAGGGCACGCAGCGGGAATACTGAATCTCGTTCGGTAACCCCCTGAGCGGAGGATCAACGGTGTCCGAGAACTTCTCCATGACCATCGGCGGTGCGGCCGTGGACGCGCCCGGCACCTTCGGCGTGATCGATCCGGCGACCGGTGAGGTGGCCGAGCAGGCGCCCGACGCCTCGCGGGAGCAGCTCGACGCGGCGATGGCGGCGGCGCAGGCCGCCTACCCGCGGTGGCGGGACGAGGAGTCCGTGCGCCGCAAAGCGCTGCTGGCGGCGGCCGAGATCATGTTCGCCCGGGCGGAGGAGATCGGCCGCATCCTGACGCTGGAGCAGGGCAAGCCGCTGGCCGACGCGACCATGGAGGTCGTCGGCGCCGGCGTCTGGCTGAAGTACTTCGCCGAGCTGGAGCTGCCCCGCGAGGTCATCCAGGACGACGCCAACGCGCTGGTCGAGGTCGTCCGCCGCCCGATGGGCGTCGTCGCCGCGATCACCCCGTGGAACTACCCGCTGCTGCTCGGCGTCTGGAAGATCGCCCCGGCACTGCTCGCGGGCAACACGGTCGTGCTCAAGCCGTCCCCGTACACCCCGCTGTCCAGCCTGAAGCTCGGCGAGGTGCTGCGGGACGTCCTGCCGCCCGGCGTGCTCAACGTGGTGACCGGCGGCGACGAGCTCGGCGCCTGGATGACCGCGCACGGCGTCCCGCGCAAGATCAGCTTTACCGGCAGCGTCGCGACCGGCAAGCGGGTCGCCGCGGCGGCGGCGCCCGACCTCAAGCGCGTCACGCTGGAACTGGGCGGCAACGACCCGGCGATCCTGCTGGACGACGCCGACCCGGCCGCGGTCGCGGGCAAGCTGTTCGGCGCCGCGTTCCAGAACAACGGCCAGGTCTGCTCGGCGATCAAGCGGGTGTACGTGCCGGAGGCGCTCTACGACGACGTCGTGGACGCCCTCGCCGAGCGGGCGAAGGCCGCCAAGGTCGGCAACGGCATGGACGAGGGCGTCCAGTACGGGCCGATCAACAACAGGCCGCAGTACGAGCGGGTGTCGGAACTGGTCGCCGACGCGATCGCGGGCGGTGCCCGCGCGGCGGCGGGCGGCAGGGCGATCGAGGGGCCCGGCTACTTCTTCGAGCCCACGATCCTCGCCGATGTCGCCGACGGCGCCCGGATCGTGGACGAGGAGCAGTTCGGCCCCGCGCTGCCGATCGTGAAGTACACCGACGTCGAGGACGCGCTCGCCCGCGCCAACGGCACCCACTTCGGGCTGTCCGGCTCGGTGTGGGGGACCGACGCCGACCGGGCCGCCGAGGTCGCCGGCCGGCTGGAGTGCGGCACCGCCTGGGTCAACACGCACCTGGCGCTCGCGCCGAACCAGCCGTTCGGCGGGTTCAAGTGGAGCGGCGTGGGCGTCGAGAACGGGCCGTGGGGCCTGTACGGGTTCACCGAACTCCAGGTGATCCACCGCTCGAAGCACTGAGCGCTCCCCCGCGCAGGGCCCGGCGGTCGCCGCCGGGCCCGTGCCGGCTCCGCTCCGTCCCGGATGAGCGGAAAGTCACGACTTCGAGTCCGGAAAGTGACATGACCACTACTGGTGGCCGGTCACGGGGGTGGGACACTTTCCGAGCGGGGCCGTGAAGGCCGGGCCGCGACCTGTGGAGGTGCCGCATGCACACCTGGGACGTCATGCGCCGGGACGATCTCGGCAACACCTTCCATGTGGCCGCCCATGACTCGCGCATCTCCGCGTCGGCACAGGTCATGGTGCTGGAAAGCGGCGTCCCGCACAAGCAGACGTACTGGGTGGAGGGGCCGCCCGGCCCGGCCGTCCGCACCAACCGCGACCTGTATCTGGTGTTCCTGCACCTCGGTCAGCAGGCCCGCGCGGCATCCTGGTCGCTGTCGGCGTTCCTGCGGGCCCTGTGGAAGGTGAGCGCTCCGCTGAGTGACCAGACGCGGCTGGAACCGGACGACGTGGCCGCGATGTTCACGGCGGCCTCCGCCGTCCCGCCCGCCGGTTTCGACCCGGCGTGGAGCACCAAGGACCTGTCCCTGCCGGGCGACGAGCCCGGCGGGTACGCCGACTGGGAGCGGGTCCTGCTCTCCCAGATCGCCGACCTGGAGGACTTCCTCGTCCATCCCCCGGGCCCGCAGGCGCGGTTCGGCGCGGACGCGCCCCGCCCGCCCGGCTCGGGCGCCCGCGCCACCCCCGCCCGCTGGTACAACTTCGACCCGGCGACGTACCTGGAGTGCGCGGTCGCCGGCAGCCTCGGCGGCTGGGACGCCGCCGACGGCGCCCGCGTGCCGCTGCCGGCCCCGCCCGGGGAGCCGCCGGCCCGCTCCTACGTCCGCACGATCACCACGATGACCTGGGGCGATCTGGCCCGCATCGCGGTGTGCGGCCAGGTATACGAATAATCCGGTTCCGTCGGTGCCGCGTGGTAGGACCGGGGCATGAGCGAAAGGCCGGTCGCGATCACCGACCGAGGCGGCTGGTGGCTGGCGCGAGGGCGCCCGCATCCCGCGCTGCGCCCGTTCCTGCGCTCCTACGACGGCTACTGGGAGACGGCCGCCCTCCCGGCCCGGATGCGGACGCTGCCCACCCGCACCACGGTCATGATCATCAATCTGGGGCCACCGCTGTACCTGGAGGTCCCCGACCCCGGCGTCCGCGACCGCGAGTACGGGTCGTTCGTGGCCGGGATGCACGACGGCCACGGCATGTACCTCAGCCCCGGCGGGCAGCGCGGCATCCAGCTCGATGTGACCCCCCTCGGCGCCTACACGCTGCTCGGCGTCCCGATGGCCCGGCTCACCAACGCCGCCGCCGACCTGCCCGACCTGCTCGGCCGGGAGGCGCGCACGCTGGTCGAGCGGCTCGCCGACGCCCCGTCCTGGGGCGCGCGGTTCGACCTCCTGGACGGCTTCCTGCTGCGCCGCCTCGACGCGGGTCCCGTCCCCGACCGGGAGGTCGCGCGGGCGTGGCGGCTGCTGAACGGCGACCCCGCCGTCACGGTCGCCGGCCTCGCCGCCGACGTCGGCTGGAGCCGCAAGCATCTGACGAACCGGTTCCGCGAGCAGGCGGGCCTGCCGCCCAAGGTCATGGCGCGGGTGCTGCGCTTCCAGCGGGCCGTCGAGCTGCTGTCCGGCGGCACCGGGTTCACCGAGGCCGCGCTCGCCTGCGGCTACTACGACCAGGCCCACCTCAACCGCGAGTTCCGGGCGCTCTCCGGCTGCACGCCGACCGAGCTGATCGGCGGGCAGCTGGAGCAGCAGCGCACCACGACCCTCGCCGAACCCCGCTGACCGGCGACCGCGCGGGGTCAGCCCTGGTGCACACCGCCGCCGAGGTTCATCACGATCACCCCGATCACGATGATCATCGCACCGGCGATCGTGATCGGCTTGACCGGCTCGTCGAACAGCAGGACGCCGCCGGCGAACGCGCCGACCGTCCCGAGCGCCGACCAGATCGCATAGACCGGGCCCACGTTCAGCGACGTCAGCGCCCGCGCCATGAACCCGAACGAGATCAGGTACCCGGCCACCACGATCAGGGACGGCCACAGCCGGGTGAACCCGTCGGAGGCGCGCATCGCCAGCGTCGCCGTCACCTCGAAGGCGATCGCGAGCCCGAGCAGCACGAACGGCATCAGCGGACCTCGCCGTACTCGGCGGCGATCGCCTCGAAGACCTTCATGTCGGCGTCGAACGGCGAGCCGGGACGCGGCCAGTGCAGCACGATCTCGGTGATGCCCAGCTCGGCGTAGCGCCCGGCGAGGTCGGCGAACGCGCCGGGCGACTCCAGCCACGGCTCCCCGGTGAACCCCGTCAGCAGGACGAGGTCGTCGAGGTCGCGGCCCTCCGCCTCGCACGCGGCCCTGAGGGCGGCGAGCCGGGACCGCACGACATCGTGCGGCCCGCGGCCCTCGGCATGGCCGGTGGTCACCCATCCGGTGCCGTGCCGGGCGGCGACCCGCATGCCGCGCGGCCCGTTCCCCGCGATGACGAACGGCACGCGGGGACGCTGGACGCAGCCGGGCTCCCCGACGACCTCCCGCGCGCTGTAGTAGGTCCCCTCGAAGGACGTCTCGGGCCCGGTCAGCAGGCGGTCGAGCAGTTCCGCCCATTCGGCGAAGCGGGCGGCGCGCTCGTCCGGCGTCCACTCCGGCCCGCCGAGGACGCCGGCGTCGGAGGCGCGGCGGGTGCCGCCCGACCCGATGCCGACCGACAGGCGCCCGCCGCTCACATGGTCGATCGTCTTGATCGCGTGCGCGGTGGGGACGGGATGGCGGAAGTTCGGCGAGGTCACCAGCGTGCCGATGCGGACGCGGGAGGTGACCGCGGCGGCCGCGGCCAGGGTCGTGTACGCGTCGTACCAGGGGGTCGTGCCCCGCCAGGCGATGTGGTCGTAGACCCAGGCGTGCCGGAACCCCAGTTCCTCGGCGCGCCGCCACAGTTCCCCCGCCTCCGGCCATGACCGCATGGGCCACAGCACGGTGCCGATCCTCGGTGCCGTCTCCCGCTTCTCCGTTCTCATCACCCCATCATGACGTGGTCCGCGCGAGCCAGTGGTGCAGGGCCCACCACCAGTTCGCGGTCCTGGACACCGCCGCGCCGGCCGCCGGATCGGGCAGCGGGCGTCCGGTCAGCTCCCGCAGCCGCCTGATCCGGTACTTGACGGTGTTGCCGTGGACGTGGAGCGCGGCGGCGGCCGGCTCGATCCGGCCGCCGTGGTCGAGGTAGGCCAGCGCGGTCTCCGCCAGCTCGACGTGGAACGGCTCGTCCGGGTCGAGCCCGGGCAGCAGCGCGGCGGCGAGGAGACCGCCCAGCTCCGGCTCGGCCGCGGTGACGGTGAGCAGCGCCAGGTCGGCCAGTTCCCGCATCCCGGTGAGCCCGGCACCGGCGCCGGCCAGCAGCGCCCGGCGCCCGAGCCGGTACATCGGCGCGACCTCGGCGGGACGGGCGGGCGGCGCGGCCACCAGCAGCGGGCCGGGCGGCGCCGGGTCGGGCAGCCGGGCGACGAGCGCGGTGAACCGGCCGTCCACCAGCCCGCACAGGCCCGGCCCGGCGGCGGTCAGCCCGGTCTCCAGCCGCGCCGCCGCCTCCGGGTCGCTGACGTCGGACACCACGCAGTGGTAGGCGCCCGCCGGGTCGAGCGGCGCGAGCACCGGGACGGGCTCGCCGTGCAGCAGCCGCCGGAGCATCTGGACGCGGGCCTCCCGCGCGGTGCGCGCCATCTCCAGTTCGGTGACCCGGTGCGCGTGCACCATCCGGTGGACGAGCGCGGCGGTGATCTCGTCGATGCGGGTCACGCCGTCCAGCAGCGCGGCGTCCGGGACGCCCAGCCGGCGGCCGGCGGCGACGAGCGTCCGGACCAGATGGGTGCGGCCCGCCTGGAAGCCGTCCAGGAACGCCGCGACCGGGACGCCCTGCCGCGCCCGGTCCGAGCCGAGCCGTTCCGCCGCCGCGAGGGCCTCCTCGCCGGGCTCGCCGTCCTCCAGCGCGGCGAGCACCCCGTCCACGAGGGCCCGGACGTGCCGGCGGGTCTCCTCCTCGGGCAGCGCCGCCACCAGCTCCGACCTTCCCCGCGCGGCGCGGACGGTCGCCTCCAGCAGCGCCGGGTCGCGGCCGTACTCGATCAGCAGCCGCAGGAACCGGTCGCCCGTACCGATCTCCATCCCGGCATTCTGGCGTCTCGTTGTCCCGTCCGGACAACCGGGTGCGGAACGGTTGGGCGGTCCCGGTCTAGCCGGCTCTCTCGGCGATGGTGTTCGGTGGGGGCAGCCGAGCCGAGGAGTGCGCCGATGTCCGACGAGGACGAGTTCCTGGAGAAGCTGCCGACCGACCTGATCTTCCGGCTGCCCCCCTCCTTCGACGACGTGGCGGACGAGCGCCGGCACCGCAAGGAGCGCCTGGCCGCCGCGCTGCGCATCTTCGGCAAGTTCGGTTTCGAGGAGGGCGTGGCGGGTCACATCACCGCCCGCGACCCCGAGCGCACGGACCACTTCTGGGTGAACCCGTTCGGCCTGTCGTTCAAGCACATCAGGGTCAGCGACCTGATCCTGGTGAACCACGAGGGCAAGGTCGTGGAGGGCCGGTACCCGGTCAACGAGGCGGCGTTCGCGATCCACTCCCAGGTGCACCAGGCGCGCCCGGACGTGGTCGCCGCCGCGCACAGCCACTCGACCTATGGGCGGGCGCTCTCCGCGCTCGGCCGGCGGCTGGAGCCGATCACGCAGGACGTGTGCGCGTTCTACCAGGACCACGGCCTGTTCGACGACTACACCGGCGTCGTCACCGACCTGGAGGAGGGCAAGCGCATCGCCGCCGCCCTCGGCGGCCACAAGGCCGTCATCCTGCGCAACCACGGGCTGCTCACCGTCGGCGACACCGTGGACGCCGCCGCCTGGTGGTTCATCACGATGGAGCGGTCGTGCCAGGTGCAGCTTCTCGCCCAGGCCGCCGGGCAGGTCGTGCCGATCGAGCATGACAACGCCGTCCTGACGCACGAGCAGATCGGCAACGACCTGGTCGGCTGGATCAACTACCAGCCCCTCTACGACCAGATCACCCGGGAGCAGCCCGACCTGTTCGAGTAGGGCCCCGCCGGGCGGCTCATCCGGCACCCCGCGTCCCGGCCGGGACCCCGCCATCGGTCATGATCGGGGGATGGACCTGCGTGTTGCGCTGATCGGATACGGCACCGGCGGCTCGGTGTTCCACGCCCCGCTGATCACGTCCGTTCCGGGGCTGCGGCTGGCCGCGGTCGTCACCCGCACCCCGCAGCGGCGGCGGGCGGTCCGGGAGCGGTACCCGGACGTGGAGGTCGTGGACGGCGCGGACCGGCTGTGGGGGGCGCCGGGCGGCTTCGACCTCGTCGTCGTCGCCGCGCCCAACCGGCAGCACGTCCCGCTGGCCCGGACGGCGCTGACCGCGGGCGTCCCCGTCGTCGTGGACAAACCGGTCGCGGCCTCCGTGGCGGACGCCCGCTCGCTGGCCGCGCTGAGCGCCGTCCGCGGGCTGCCGGTGTTCCCGTACCACAACCGCCGCTGGGACGGCGACTACCGGACGGCGTCGCGCCTGGTCGCCTCCGGCGCGCTGGGCGACGTCCAGCGCTTCGAGTCCCGCTTCGAACGCTGGCGGCCCGCCGTCGAGAACGGCTGGAAGGAGAGCACCGATCCCCGCGACGCGGGCGGCATCCTGTTCGACCTCGGCACCCACCTCATCGACCAGGCGGTCGCCCTGTTCGGCCGTCCCGCCCGCGTCTACGCCGAGGTCGACACCCGCCGGCGGGGCGCCGCCTCCCCCGATGACGTGTTCGTGGCCCTCACCCACCCCGGCGGCACCCGCTCGCACCTGTGGATGAGCGCGACCGCCGCCCACCTCGGCCCGCGCCTGCGGATCCTCGGCAGCCGCGCGTCCTACACGGTCTCCGGCATGGACCCGCAGGAGGAGCAGCTGCGCGCGGGCCTCACCCCGAAGGACCCCGGCTACGGCATCGCCCCGCCGGAGTCCCACGGCGTCCTCGGCACCCCGGGCGGCACGGCGCCCGAACCGACCGCCCCGGGCGCCTACCAGGACTTCTACGCGGGCGTCGTCCGCACCCTCCGCGACGGCGCACCGCCGCCCACGACCCTCGCCGAGGCGATCACCGGCCTGGAGGTCATCGAGGCCGCCGCCCGCTCCGCCCGCGAACGCACCGTGGTGGAACTCGGCGACGGGTGAGGCGGGCCACCGGTCAGAGCCGGTCAGAGCACGGACACGTGGACGTGGTCGAAGTGGTTCTGGGTGACGCTGCCGCGGTCCTCCATCTGGCGCCAGCCGCCGCTGCCGCGCATGTCGTAGATGCGCTGCTTCCAGATGACGTACTTGATGCCGAGCCGGGACGCGTTGTCGATCACGTACTGGGCGACGCGGTCGCCGTGCGCCTGGGCCGAGGCGCTCGGCATCCGGCCGCCGGTGCTCTCCATGAAGTCGCAGGCGCGGCCGGAGCCGTGGTCCTGCGGGTCACCGGGCCGGGCGCAGCCGATGGTCGGGAACGGGCCGAACTTGCCGTCGACCTCCAGCAGGACCGTGCGCATCCGGGCGGTCATCGAGTTGCCCACGATCGGGGACTTGGCGCCGGTGGCGCCGTCGGGCCGGCCCCCGCCCGCGGGCGCGGGCGCCTTGGTCACCTCGGGCTTGTACTTGGCGAGCAGCTTCTTGACGCGGGCGCGCTGGCCCTCCAGGTCCTCGATCTCCTTCTTGACCTCGGCCAGCTTCTTGTTCGCCGTCTCGTGCGATCGCGCCGCCCGGTCGGTGAGAACCCGGAGGTTCTTGATGCGGCGGCCGTTGTTCTGGCTGAGGTGCTCGATGACGGCGGCGTCGCGGACGGCGGCGCCGGGCTCGGCCGAGGAGATGATCGGGACCATGTCGAGCCGGCCGGTCATGTAGGTCGTGGACGCCATCCGGGCGACACCGATGCGGGCGGCGTCGTACTCGCGGTCGGCCTTCGCGGCGTCCGCGCCCGCGCGTTCGGCGGCCTTCTTCGCCTCTTCGAGGGAGACCAGCTCGCCCCGGTACTCCTTGGACAGCTTCTCCGAGCGCGCCTTCAGCTTGGCGTACTCCTTCTTGAGATCCTTCGGCTCCTGCGGGAGACCGGCGGCGCTCCCCGACACCGGGGGCAGCGCCGCCGACACGCCCACCGCGAGGATGAGCGCGGTGAGGCGTCTCGCCGCGGTGCGCCCGCGTGACGTACGGGACGTCCTGCCGTTGGGATCGAGGGCCGCCACAGATTTCTCCTAGATAACAAAGCTCAAGATTGGCGGCACGCTACCACAATCGCCCATTTCACCTCAGACGCTTAGGGGAACACATAGAGTCACTCCCAGGCTACCAAGGGCGGTGCGCCACATACGGCTCAGGGGGCGGGTCGCCGTACGGCGATCCGCCCCCCCCCCCCGTGGCGCCCCGTCACGGGCTCACGAGTTCCTCCCAGCGCGGGACGCGCGGCTCCCACAGCAGCCGCAGCCCGGCCTCGGAGACCGTCCGGTCCCCCTTGCGGTTGTTGCACCTCCCGCACGCCAGGACGGTGTTCTCCCAGGTGTTCCCACCGCCGCGCGACTGCGGGTGGACGTGGTCGATCGTGTTCCCGCGCTTCCCGCAGTAGCAGCAGCGACCGCGGTCGCGCAGGTACACGCCGCGCTTGCTCCACGGCGGGCGCCTGCCGTGCCGCCAGCGCATCGCGACGTACCGGACGAGCCGCAGGACCCGCGGCACGGGGAAGCGGCCGAAGGTCCGGCCCTCCTCCGCCTCCTCGACGACCGCCACCTCGCGCACCAGCATGCGGATGGCGTGCCGCAGGTCCACCTTTTGTAAGGGCTCGTACGACGCGTTCAGGACGAGCACGTTCACCGGGTCACCTCCTTGCCCGTGTGCCGCTCCCCGCCGGGGTTCGAACCCGGACGCCCGCATCGAGACGTTCGTCCTCCGGCATCCTCCGGAACCCGCACCGGGCGGGCCCCTGTGCGCCATCCCGGCCGAAGAATGTTTCGACGCGGCGTTCTCCCGTTGAACTCAGGGGAAATACTTCGGCAATTATCCGGCCTCCGGGTATTTCCCGGAAGAGCCTCCATAAGAGTGCCTATGCGCGGGTGGCGGCGGCAACGCATTTTCCCGTCCGCTCCCCCGCGCGGGTCAGGGGAGGGCGGGGGTGGGTGCCTGGTATTCCAGGGATTCGCGTTCGAGGCGGAAGCCCAGCTCCTCGTTGACGGCGATCATGTGGGGGTTATCGCCGGAGTTGTCCGTTTCTATCTCGCGGACGCCGGGGCGTTCCCCGGCCAGCCACGCGAGCATCGCGGCCTTCACCCAGATGCCGAGCCGCCTGCCGCGGTGCTCCGGGACGACCGCCGTGTCGTACTGCGCGGCCCGGCCGGCGCAGCCGTGCGGGACGACGATCTCGGTGAACCCCGCGATGACGTCGCCGTGCAGCGCGGCGACGGTGTAGAGGTCATCGCCGCGCCCGGCGACGGTCGCGGCCATCTCCCTGACCCGCCGGGCGTCCCAGGACGCCCCGTCGTACTCGGCGAAGTCGACCATGGCGTGCTTGGCGCGGGCCAGCGCGGCCGCGTGCTCGTCCGGCACCGTGCCCTCCCAGCGGACGAGGCGGTAGCCGGCGGGCCCCTCGGCCAGCAGCCGGGAGATGCGCTCCGGCGGGACGTCGTCCAGCCGCAGCAGCATGCCGCGCAGGGTCAGCACGCACTCGAAGCCCTGCGACTCCAGGAACGGCACGGCCGGGGTTCCGGCGAGGACCTGCGCGATCACGCTGGGGCGCCCGTCTGCGCGCAGCCCCTCGGCGGCCGCGGTGAGCAGCCGGCGGCCCAGCCCGCGCCGCCGGTGCGACGGGCGGACCTGGACGTCGATCTCACCGGGACGGTCCGTGCCGGGTTCGCCGGGGAGCCGGAGCGCGGCCACCGCGGCGAACCGGCCGCCGTCCGGCACGGCCCACAGCCGCTGCCGCGTGCCGGATCCGGCACCGAGCAGCCGCGCGGTCCGGTCCGGGCCGGGCAAGGGGTGCGCGGCCGGATCGGCGGCGTGGACGGCCGCGAGCACGTCGTGCCACTCGCGGATCTGCGCGTCCGTCGGAGAATCGAGCGCGATGACGTCCATCCGCCTTTTGTACCGGATCCCGGCCCGCCGCGACCGGGGCCCCGGGCAAACCCGTGCCGCGAACCGGGGTCAGCCGTCCCCCCGGAACGCCGCCAGGATGCGATCGGCGGCGAGCGCCGGGGTGAGCGTCCCGTCGGCGACCTCCTGCTCCAGCCGCGGCGCCAGCCTCCGGACGCCGGGGTGCTCGCGCAGTTCGGTGAGCAGCCGGTCGCGCACCATCGCCCACGTCCAGCCGACCTGCTGGCGGCGGCGCCGGGTCTCCAGCTCACCGGACGCGCGCAGCCGGTCCTGATGCCCGACGATCTCGGCCCAGACCTCCTCCAGGCCCGTTCCCTCACGGGCGCTGCAGGTCAGGACGGGGGTGGCACGGGCGCGCTCGTCGCTGCGCAGCATCCGCAGGGCGCCCGACAGCTCGCGCGCGGCGCGCTTTGCCGCCATCGTGTACTCACCGTCCGCCTTGTTCACGGCGATGACGTCGGCCAGTTCCAGCACGCCCTTCTTGATCCCCTGAAGCTGGTCGCCGGTACGGGCGAGGGTGAGGAACAGGAAGGAGTCGACCATCTCGGCGACGGTCGTCTCGGACTGGCCGACGCCGACCGTCTCCACGAGGACGATGTCGTATCCGGCGGCCTCCATCACGACCATCGCCTCGCGGGTGGCCTTGGCGACACCGCCGAGCGTCCCGGCCGTGGGCGAGGGGCGGATGAACGCGTTCGGGTCGGCCGAGAGCCGGTGCATGCGGGTCTTGTCGCCGAGGATGCTGCCGCCCGTCCGGGTCGACGACGGGTCCACGGCGAGCACCGCGACCTTGTGCCCCTCCCCCGTCAGGCGTGTGCCGAGCGCGTCGATGAACGTGGACTTGCCGACCCCGGGCACACCGGTGATCCCGACACGCCGGGCGTTCCCGGCGTGCGGGGTCAGCTCCACCAGCAGCTTCTGCGCCAGCTCCCGGTGATCGGGACGGGTCGACTCGACAAGCGTGATCGCCCGCGCGATCCACGCCCGCGACCCGTCCAGCACCCCGGTGGCGTAGTCGTCGAGGCCCGGTTTCACTGTGCGGCGTGCCCCAGCCTGGCGGTCAGCTCGTCCAGCAGGCCGAGCGCCGCGTCCGCGAGGACGGTGCCGGGCGGGAAGACCGCGGACGCACCGGCGGCGCGCAGCTCGGCCACGTCGCCGGGCGGGATCACCCCGCCCACGACGATCATGATGTCGTCCCGGCCGAGCGCCGCCAGCTCCTCGCGGAGCGCCGGCACCAGCGTGAGATGGCCGGCGGCGAGGGAGTTGACGCCGACGACGTGCACGTCCGCCTCGACGGCCTGCCGGGCGACCTCGGCCGGGGTCTGGAACAGCGGGCCCACGTCGACGTCGAAGCCGAGGTCGGCGAACCCGGTCGCGATGACCTTCTGGCCGCGGTCGTGGCCGTCCTGCCCCATCTTGGCGACGAGGATGCGGGGACGGCGCCCCTCGGCGTCCTCGAACGCGGCGGTCGCGGCGCGCGCCCTCTCGATGCTCCTCACCTGCCCGGCCTCTTCCCGATACACACCGGAGATCGTACGGATCTGCGCCGCGTGCCGTCCGTACGCCTTCTCCAGGGCGTCGGAGATCTCGCCGACGGTGGCCTTGGCGCGGGCCGCGTCGATGGCGAGCGCGAGGAGGTTGTGCTCCAGGCCGTGCGGGCGCGTGCCGTTCTCGGCGGCCTCGGCGGCGCGGGTCAGCGCGTCCAGCGCGGACAGCACCGCGGTCTCGTCGCGTTCCTCGCGCAGGCGGCGCAGCTTGTCGATCTGCTGCGCCCGGACGGCGGCGTTGTCGACCTTGAGGACCTCGATCTCCTGCTCGGTGTCCGGGCGGTACTTGTTGACGCCGATGACCGGCTGCCGCCCGGAGTCGATGCGGGCCTGGGTGCGGGCGGCGGCCTCCTCGATGCGCAGTTTGGGCAGCCCCTCGTCGATCGCCTTCGCCATGCCGCCGGCCCGTTCGACCTCGGTGATGTGGCCCCAGGCACGGCGGGCCAGGTCGTAGGTGAGCCGCTCGACGTAGGCGCTGCCGCCCCACGGGTCGATGGTCCGGGTCGTCCCGGACTCCTGCTGCAGGACGAGCTGGGTGTTGCGGGCGATGCGGGCCGAGAAGTCGGTGGGCAGGGCCAGGGCCTCGTCCAGCGCGTTGGTGTGCAGCGACTGGGTGTGGCCCTGGGTGGCGGCCATGGCCTCGATGCAGGTGCGGGCGACGTTGTTGAAGGCGTCCTGCGCGGTGAGGGACCAGCCGGACGTCTGCGAGTGCGTCCGCAGCGACAGCGACTTGGGGTTCTTCGGCTCGAACGTCTTCACCAGCCGCGCCCACAGCAGCCGGGCGGCGCGGAGCTTGGCGACCTCCATGAAGAAGTTCATGCCGATCGCCCAGAAGAACGACAGGCGCGGCGCGAACGCGTCGATGTCCAGGCCCGCCTCGCGTCCCGCGCGGATGTACTCGACGCCGTCGGCCAGGGTGTAGGCCAGCTCCAGGTCGGCCGTGGCCCCGGCCTCCTGGATGTGGTAGCCGGAGATCGAGATGGAGTTGTACTTCGGCATCCGCTGCGAGGTGAACGCGAAGATGTCGGAGATGATCCGCATCGACGGCTGCGGCGGGTAGATGTAGGTGTTGCGGACCATGAACTCCTTGAGGATGTCGTTCTGGATGGTCCCCGCCAGCGCCTCCGGCTTCACCCCCTGCTCCTGCGCCGCGGCGATGTAGAGCGCCAGGACGGGAAGGACGGCGCCGTTCATCGTCATCGACACGCTCATCCTGTCCAGCGGGATCCCGTCGAACAGCTGGCGCATGTCGTAGATGGAGTCGATCGCCACCCCCGCCATGCCGACGTCACCGGAGACGCGCGGATGGTCGGAGTCGTAGCCGCGGTGGGTGGCGAGGTCGAACGCGACCGACAGGCCCTTCTGCCCGGCCGCGAGGTTGCGGCGGTAGAAGGCGTTGGACTCCTCGGCGGTGGAGAACCCGGCGTACTGCCGGATCGTCCACGGCTGCGTCGCGTACATCGCCGGGTAGGGGCCGCGCAGGTACGGCGCGATGCCCGGAAGGGTGTCGAGGAAGTCGAGCCCGGCCAGGTCGTCGCCGGTGTAGAGGGGCTTGACGCCGATGCCCTCGGGCGTGTCCCAGGTCTGGGCGTCGGGGTCGGCGCCGGTGGCGTCGGCGACGGCGGCGCGCCAGCGTTTGGCGGCCTCGTCGGCGGGGGGCGCCGTCCCGAGCTCGATCTCGGTGAAGTCGGGGATCATTCGCTCACTCCCAGATCGTGGAGGGTGGTCTCCAGGACCCCGACCGCGTCGCATCCCGCGTGCACATGGTCGTCGACACCCTCGTAGGTTCCCTTACCCGCGAGCCAGACCTTCACCGCGCCCGCCTCGCGCAGAATCCGCGCGGCGTCCGCGGCCCGTTCCTCGTACAGCCGGTCACTGGAGCAGATGCACGCGACGGCGGCGCCGGACGCCCCGAACTCCTCGGGGGCGCCGCCGACCGTCTCGATCCCGCCCGCCTGGAAGAGGTTCGCGGCGAAGGACGCGCGCGCCGTGTGGACGGCGATGGGCCCGAGCGTCGCCAGGAACACCCGGGGACGGGCGCCGGTGGCCGCGGCGTGGGCGTCGGAGCGGTCGCGGAGGGCCTCGAAGTCCTGCGCGTACGTGACGACCGGGAGGCCGCCGCCGGGTCCGGGCGGCGCCTCGTCCCGCTCGGGCAGTGTCTCGGCGAGGTTCGGGAACTCGCTGACGCCGGTGAGCGGCGCCCTGCGCCGGGCGATGTCCCCGCGGCGCTTCGCCCAGGTCGCGGCGAGCCGATCGGCGACGAGGCCCGAGTCGAGCGCGGCGGCGAGGCCCCCGGCCTTCTCGATCTCGGTGAACCATGTCCAGGCGGCCTGCGCGAGTCCCTCGGTGCGGCTCTCGGCGTACCAGGAGCCGCCGGCCGGGTCGACGACGCGGGCGAGGCTCGACTCCTCCAGCAGGAGGGTCTGGGTGTTGCGGGCGATGCGGCGGGCGAAGCCGTCGGGGAGCCCGAGGCGGGCGTCGAACGGCTGGACGGTGACCGCGTCGGCGCCGCCCGTCCCGGCCGCGAACGCCGCGATGGTGGTGCGGAGCATGTTCACCCACGGGTCGCGGCGCGTCATCATCGCCGCCGACGTCACCGCGTGGATCCGCGCGGCCGCCCCCTCCGCGGCGCCGCTGACCTCGGCGACCCGCGTCCACAGCCGGCGCATCGCGCGGAGCTTGGCGATCGAGCCGAACTGGTCGGCGTTCACCGCGAGACGGAACTCCAACTGCCCGAACGCCTCGTCCACACTCAGCCCGGCGCCGGTCAGGGCGCGCAGGTAGCCGACGCCGGCGGCGACGGCCGCGCCCAGTTCCTCGGCGTCGGAGCCGCCCGCGTCGTGGTACGGGGTGCCGTCGACGGTGATCGCGCGCAGCCTCGGAAACTCGCGCACGCACCGGACGGCCAGGGCGGCGGCCTCGTCCATCGATCCGGGGGCGCCGGTGCGCGCCGCCAGCCCGAGCGGGTCGGCGCCGAGGTTCCCGGACGCGTCCGCCGCGTTCCCGCGCTCGGCGGCCAGCGCGAGGAAGACCTCCGCGGCCTCCGCCGTCGCGGCCCCGGCGTCCAGCACGACGGGCGCGAGGTCGAGCAGGACGCCGCGCAGCACGTCCGGCAGGGCGCGGACGGGCACGCCGCCGTCGCCGAGCCGCAGCCAGACGGACGTGACGCCGTTCTCCAGGTCGGCGAGGATCGCCTCGCGGGTCACCGCCGGATCGGGGTGCGCGTGCCGCTGCCGGACGTCCCATCCGGCGACGCCCTCCCCCTCGGGACGCACCTCGCGCACGTAGGGGGCGAGACCGGGGCGTCCCGGCGGGGCCTCGTCGCGCGTGTAGAGCGCGGCGATCGGCACTCCGTCGTACGACACACGGGTCAGCAGACCCTCGATCTCGTCGAGGGGGGTGTCGTCGGTCGCCGCGCCGGACCTGCGCAGCACCCCCTTCACCATCTCCCGCCACCGGCCGCGTTCGGCCGGGGGGAAGGCGGCGGCCAGTTCGAGTTCCTCAGGCGGCACCGTCATGTAACGGATCGTAGGTGAGCGGGCGAATCCCGTTCGAGACCGGGTCCCGCTGACCAGAACGCGGCGGGCGGCGTTCCCGGTCCCGGTCCCGCGGCATCGTGCCGGGACGATCTACGAGGTACCCCGGAAAGCTCCATGGCTAGGAACGTTGCTAGAGTTCGGCGTCGTACAGCCCCACCGGATCCTGTGTAGAGGGAAGACCAACGCATGTCGACTGGCAGCCACGCCGGGCGCCCGAAGTCCTGGGTCGCCGTGGCCATCATCTTCATCGGGTTCGTCGTCGGCGGCGTCGGCATCGCCATGGGCCCGAACTGGGCCGTGTTCGGGGTGGGCGCCGCGGTGACCGTGATCGGCGGCATCGTCGCGCTGGCCGTCGACATCATGACGGACGTCATCGTCGACGAGCCCCGGCAGTAGCCGCGTCCGGTGGCACCGATGTTCGGCCGTCCCCCCATCGAGGAGCGAATCGCGGCGCGGCAGCGCGAGCGGGGCGAGCTCAAGCCGGGAAGCGTCTTCCCGCACGGGCCCGCCAAGATGCTGTTCTTCTTCGGCCTCGGCGTGGTCGTGGTCACGCACCTCATCGCGCTGTCGATGTACTTCCTGGACACCGGCCCCTGATCGGCGGGTCAAAAGACGGCCAAGCGACGTCCCCGTCGCGGTTTCCGGTCCGTCCACCAGGTGCGATCGCGGCGGTGGCCAAGTACCGTCGAAGGGACGTGGCCGCCTGCGTCGCCCCCGATCCCGAGGTGGTGGATGGCCCTGCGATTCGGAATCGAGGAAGAGTACTTCGTCGTCGATCCCGTCTCCCGGGAGGTCGTTCCCCGTGCCGCCGCCGTCGTGCGGCGGGCCCGCGCGGCGCTGGGCGAGCGCACCTCCACCGAACTGGTCGAGTTCCTCGCCGAGGCCAAGACCTCGCCGTGCGACGACCTGGACAAGCTGCGTGAGCAGATCCGGTCGATGCGGGCGGCGATGGCGGCCGCGGCGGCGGCGGAGGGCGTCCGGCTCGCCGCGACCGGGACGCCCGTGCTGGGCGCGGTGGTCCCCCCGCCGATCGGCGCCGGCGCCCGCTACGCCGAGAGCCTGGCCGTCTACCGGGGGCTGGACGACGAGCAGAGCATCTGCTCGTGCCACGTCCACGTCGAGATGCCCGACCGGGAGCACGCCCTCCAGGTCGGCAACCATCTGCGGCCGTGGCTGCCGACGCTGCTGGCGCTGGCGGCGAACTCGCCGTACTGGGCGGGACGCGACACCGGGCACGCCTGCTGGCGGGTGATGGCGTGGGCGCGGTGGCCGGTGGCGGGGCCGCCGCCGTTCTTCCGGTCTGCCGCGCACTACGACGACCTCGTTGCGACGCTGCTCGGCTGCGGCGCCCTGATGGACACCGGGACGGTCTTCTGGGACGTCCGCCCGTCGGCGCGGCTGCCCACGCTGGAGATCCGGCTCGCCGACGTCGCCCCGACCGCCGGTGACGCCGCCGTGCTCGCCGCGCTGATCCGGGCGCTGGTGCAGGTGTCGTCCCAGGCGGTGGACGCCGGGGAGCCGGCGCCCGACCCGCCGCAGGAGATGCTGCGCGCGGCCTACTGGCTGGCCGCGCGGGACGGCCTGGCCGGGCGGGGCGTGGAGGTGTGCACCGGCCGCCCTGCCGGCTTCCGGGAACTGGCGGGCGACCTGCTGGCGCACGTCCTGCCCGCGCTGGGCGACACCGGGGACCTCGCGTTCGTCACCCGGGGCGTCCGGCGGCTGCTCGCCGGCGGAACGGGAGCCGAGCGGCAGCGCGCCGCCTACCGCCGCCGCGGCCGGCTGACCGACGTCGTCGACGCGGCGCTGCTGCGGGACCGGTGAGCCGCGGGCGGGCCGCCGCTCCAGAAATACGGCTTTCCCCTTTTCAACCGTTTTCGCCGGTGCCCCACGGGTACCACCGACCTGAGCCGGGCAGTGCCCGGCCACGGGGGATGTACGCACGGGTCCGTCCCGCACGGCCGCTCGCGGGGCGCCCACCCTCGATCGGATACAGGTGAGTGCAGCGACTCGGGACGGAGCGGCCGCGAGATGAGTCTCAGGGAACCGGGCGTGCCGCCCCGGAACCCGTTCTCCCACCCCGCGCTCTTCTACCGCGACGACACCGAGTACCTCGCCGGGACCATCCCGTTCATCCTGGCGGGACGCGCGGCGGGCGAGCTGGCCGCGAACTCCTGCCTGCACGGCGGCGGGGGCGGCACCGCGCGGCTGTGGTCCGAGGACGGCCAGGTCGTCTGCGAGGTCCGCGACGCCGGGACGATCGTCGACCCGCTGGCCGGGCGCCGCCCCGCGTACCTGAGCCCGCACGGAGGCCGGGGCATCCTCCTGGTCAACCACCTCGCCGACCTCGTCCGCGTCCATACCGGCCCGGACGGCACCGCGATCCGCGTCTACCTGCGCAAGCGGGCCGGGCGGCCGACGGCCGAGTCTTGACCCGGCGGCAGGTGTAGCGGACGGACGGCGGGAATGATGCCTGCGCCCGAACTCTCCCGATCGATGTGAGGAACGATGCGTTTTCTCGCCCGTGCTCACCAGATGCCGGCCAGGCTGGCCGCGGGGGCGTTCGTCCTGAACTCGGGCCTGTCGAAGCTCCGGGCCCTGGACGAGTCGGCCGAACAGACCCACGGCATGGCCAAGACCGCCTACCCGTTCCTGGAGTCGCAGGACGCGCGGGTCTTCACCCGCAACCTCGGCCGGACCGAGGTGGCGCTCGGCACCGCGCTGCTGGTGCCCCTGGTGCCCTCGCTGCTCGCGGGCGCGGCGCTCACCGCGTTCTCCGCCGGGCTGACCGGCCTGTACCTGCGGATTCCGGGCATGCGCGAGGAGGGCGGCATCCGTCCCACCCAGCAGGGCATCGTGCTCGCCAAGGACACCTGGCTGGTGGGGATCGGCTGCACGCTCGTCCTGGAGGAGCTGTCCCGGCCGCGCACCGAACGCCGCCGCCGCCGCTGCGCGTGACCCGGACGGGGTCGGCGAACCGCTCTCCACAAGAGATCGACTTCATTGGTCATGGTGCTGTCATGTCCGGAAGCGGCCACCGGGCGCGGGCGTTCGCGCGACGGGACGCGGGCATGGCGGCGGCCCGTTCTTCCGCCCCGTTCCTGATCTCCCCCGCCGAGGACTCCCGTCCCGGTGGCACGCCGCCAAACACGGCTGGCCGAATGCGGTCATGATGCGGGCGCCGTCCGGACGGCTCGGCCGGCCCCGGTTTCCCCGCGCCCGGCTGGGCCGCCTACCGTCGGGAAGGAGCCATTGCACTCCCCTCCGGTGAAGGCGATAGGTGACCACCGATGACCATGGCCGAGACACGGGCGGCGGAGACCCCGCTCGCCCTGCACAGGCCGGGTCCGGCGCGCGTCCAGGACTACCTCCTCGGCGGGAAGGACAACTACTCCGCCGACCGCCGTCTCGCGCACCGGATCCTGGACGTCCTCCCCCAGTCGACCGAGACGGCCCGCGCCGCCCGCGGCTTCCTCGCCGAGGCGGTCCGGCTGCTGGCCGCACGGGGTCTGCGGCAGTTCCTCGACCTCGGCTGCGGCCTGCCCAGGGACGACAACCTGCACCAGATGGCCGCCCGTCACATCGGCGGCACCCGCGTCGTCTACATCGACCACGACCCGCTCGTCATCGCGCACGCCCGCGCGCTGCTGCTCGACGGCGGCAACATCGCGGCGCTGCGGGCCGACCTCCGCGACCCGGACTCGATCCTCGGCAGTCCCGAGGTGCGCAGGCTGATCGACCCGGCCGAGCCGGTGGCGCTGGTGCTCTCCTCCGTCCTGCACTTCCTGCCCGCCGCCCGCGACCTCGTCGCCGGCCTCGCCGCGCCGGCCGCGCCGGGCAGCGCCCTCGTCGTCTCGCATCTCACCGCCGACTTCGCCCCCGCCGCGGTCGCCGAGGCCGCGCACCTCTACCGGGAGGCGAGCGGCGTCCCGGTGCATCCGCGCGGCGGCGCCGAGGTGACGCGCCTGCTCGGACCGTTCCGCCCGCTGCCGCCCGGGGTGACCCCGCTCACCGGCGGGACGTCCCCGAGCGCTCCGCTCATGTACGGGGTCGTCGCCGTCCGCTGAGCCGCCCACCGGCCTGTGGGGTTGGTCACAGCCGACGGCGACAAGGGGCTTTTCCCCGAAAAAATCTCATTTGGGGTTAGAAAAGGTAACGGTCCGGCCCCTATGGTGGCCCGGATGCCGACGAATCCCCTGACTCCCACGGAATCGACCATCGGTGCTCCCCCGGAACGCGCCTCCCGGATGGGCTGGCTGGACGCCCTGCGCGGACTGGCCGCCCTGGTGGTGGTGTTCGAGCACTCCCTGGACGTGCTGCTCCCGGAGATACGCAGAACGGCCAGCCCATGGTTCGATTTCGGCCGGTACGGGGTGTTCGTGTTCTTCCTCGTCAGCGGCTACGTCGTGCCGTTCTCGCTGGAGCGGCGCGGCAGCGTCCGGCGATTCTGGGCCGGGCGGTTCTTCCGCCTGTACCCCGCCTGGTGCGTGTCGCTGACGCTGGCACTGGCGCTCGGGGCGGCCGGCCTGTCCTACGGGCTGCCCCCCGCGCTCGGCGAGCGTCCCTGGGCGTCCGCCCTCGCGCACCTGACAATGCTGCAGGATCTGCTGGGCGTGCCGAACGCCGTCAACGTCCTCTGGACACTGTCGTACGAGATGGTCTTCTACCTGCTCATCACGGCGATGTTCGTCGCCGGCGTACACCGCTCCAGCGCCCGCGCCGCGCTGGGGTTCGGGATGGGCGCGGCGATCCTCGGCGTCGTCCTGCCGTCCGGGCTGCTCGCCTCCCGATGGCCGGCCGGGACGGTCCTCATCGCCGCATCGCTGCTGGCGGGCGGCCTGGCCGCCATGCTCAGCCACCGGCGCGCGGCGCGGCGGGCCGGCGTCGCGGTCGTGGCGGTGCCGGTGCTGGCGCTGCTCGTCCTCAACAGCCGCATCGGTGCCATCGAGAGCCTGTGCATCATCGCCACGATGTTCGCCGGGACGGCCGTCCGCGGCATCCAGGAGGGGCGGCTGCGCCGCCGGCCGACCGTGGCGATGGTCGCGGCCGTGCCCGTCCTCTCGCTGGTGGCGGGCATGCGCGCCCCCACCTCCTGGGCCCTGTACGCCAACCCGAACCCCCTCGGCCCGGACTGGTCCACCGCCGTGGCCGCCGCGTGGCTGACGTTCCTGGCCGGGCTCGCGCTCCGGCACCGCGCCATGCCCCGGTTCCTCGTCTGGCCGGGGCTGGTCAGCTACTCGCTCTACCTGCTGCACCCGCTGGTCATCCAGCTGATCTGGCACGTCGCCGGACGCGACCCGGGCCACCTGCCCGGCGCGGTGCGCGCGGGGTGGGGTGTGGTGCTGGTCGCGGCCGTCCTCGGGTCGGCGGCGTTCACGCACCGGTACGTCGAACGTCCGGCGCAGCGGTTCGGACGGCGGCTGACGGCACGGCACCGCGCCGCCCCGGCGGCCGTCCCGCAGCCCGCCCGGACCTGACCTGACCGGCGGTGACCGTGGGGCGGGTGGTGACAGCGTTCACCTTCTTGCTTAGGGTGAGGCCGGTTCGCCCCCCGCCCCGAGCCGCCGAACGGATACCGGATGACATCAGGGCCCATGCCCGCCGAGCTGCCCGAGCTGCTGCGGCAGCACCTCCAGGCCGCCGTCGCCGAGATGGAGCGGGAGATCCGCGACCAGGTCCCGGAGTACGCGGGCGACGGCGGCGACTACGCGAAACGGGTGGAGCGGACGGTCAGCGCCACCGTCGCGTTCTTCGTCGACTCCGTCGACCACCCGAACGCCGACGCGCGCAAGCTGACCGAGATGTACCTGCGGCTCGGCGAGGAGGAGGCCCGGCAGGGCCGCAGCCTCGACCCCCTGCAGAACGCGATGCGGGTGAGCAGCCAGGTCGCGTGCCGGCGGTTCATCAAGGACGCCTACCGGCTCGGCTGGTCGCGGGAGACGCTCGGCCGGCTGACCGACTCGCTGTTCATGCTGCTGGCCCGGGTCTCCGACGCCGCCGCGCAGGGGTACGCCCGCCAGCAGGGGCGGCTCGCGACCGAGCGGGAGCACCGCCGCGAACGGCTGCGCGACCTGCTGATCGCCGAGCCGTCGCCCGGCCGGGAGGCGATCACCGCGCTGGCGGCCGCGGCCCGCTGGGAGCCGCCGAAGAGCATCGCCCTCGTCGCGCTGCCGGCCGGGGCTCCCGCGGGCGCGCGCATCCTGCCGCCCACCGTGCTGGCCGCCTGGGACGCGCCGCTCCCGTTCCTCGTGGTACCCGACCCGGAGGGCCCAGGTCAGGACCGGCTGCGGCCGGCGCTGCGCAGGCTCGGCACGGCCGCGATCGGGCCGACCGTGCCGCTCGACCGGGGCGCGGTGTCGCTGCGCTGGGCCCGGCACGCACTGACGCTGGCCGAGCGGGGCCTGCTGCCGTGCGACACGCCGGTCCGGTGCGTGGACCACATCGCCTCGCTGGCCACGTTCGCCGCGGACGAGCTGGTCGGCGCGACCGCCGAGGCCGTTGTCGGGCCGCTGCTGGCGCTGCCCCCGGCGCGCCGGCAGCCACTCGCCGAGACGCTGCTGACCTACCTGCAGTGCGGCGACAACGCGGTGATCGCGGCGGAGCGGCTGCACATCCACGAGCAGACCGTCCGGTACCGGCTGCGCCGTATCGCCGAGCTGACCGGCGGCCGGTTCTCCGGGCTGGACGGGCGGCTCGACCTCATGCTGATGCTGAGCTGGCTGGTGCGGTCCGGCCGCGCCGAGCGGACCGCCTAGCCCCGGTGAGCCCGCCGAGCAGGAGCGCGCGTCGGGTGATCAAGAGGGGGGTCCTTCCCGGCAGGGTCGGTCGGGGGGTTGGACGCCGCGGAGCGGGCGGAGGTTCTCTTCGCGTCCGGCGCGCGGGTCGGGCCGGCGCTCGCCCGCCCGTGCGGTGTGCGCGGACCGCGACAGCAGCGCCACCCCGGCGGTCAGCAGCACGGCGCTGACCGAGACGGCGGTGAACGCCGCGGCGGTCCGGGGCGGCAGCGTCGCGAACGCGAACGCGGCCACCAGGTAGGACGCGATGGGGTTGGTCATCGTCATCGCGGTCATCGCGGCGGGCAGCGCCCCGGCGGCGAACGCCCGCTGCTCCAGCACCAGCCCGAGCAGCGTGCTGCCCGCGAGCGCGTAGCCCGGCCAGTCGGCGGCGGTGGCCGCGACACCGCGGTCGACGAGGTCGGCGGTGGTGAGCTTGATCAGCACGGCGGTGGCCGCGAAGCACAGCCCGGCGCACACGCCGAGCAGCGCCGCCCGCACCGGCCCGGCGCGCAGCCACGCCGCCCGGGACAGCACGGCGACGAGCGGCGCGGCGATCAGGCCGGCGATGAACAGCCGGGACCGGGACGGCTCGCCCTCCGGCGGGATGGCCCCCGGCACCGTGAACAGGACGGCGAGACCCGCCGACACGGCGGCGCCGCCGAGCAGGTCCGTCCGGGCCGGGCCGCGGCCCGTGCCGACGGTGCCGAGGGCGATCGTGAAGACCAGCTGGGTGACCAGCAGCGGCTGGACGAGGGCGGTGGAGCCGAAATGCAGCGCGGTCGCCTGCGCGCAGAAGCCGGCCAGGTTCACCCCCCACCCGGTCAGCCATACCGGGTCGCGGACGAGCCGGCGGATCAGCCCCTGCGCGGCGCTCGCGTCCGAGCCGCCGCGCACCACCCGCCGCGCGGCCCGGTACTGCAGCGCCGCCGCGGCGGCGAACAGGAACGCGGCGAGCAGGCTGAAGCCGACCGACCAGGCCATCAGGCCGTGCCGCTCTGCGCTCCGCTGCCCGTGGGGACGGCCGCGGCCAGCCGCTCGAACGCGCGCAGCAGGCCGCCCGGGAACCCGGCGCTCTCGGGCAGCACCCGCGGCTCGGCGGTCACCGACACGTGCAGCGCCCCGTTCCAGCTCAGCGCGCCCACCGCGAACGGCACACCGCCGGCGAGCGGCAGGATCGGGTGGACGTCCCCGAGCGGCGCGCCCGCCAGCGACATCGGCAGCGGCGGTCCCGGCATGGTGGACACGATGCCGCCGAAGGACCCGGCCCGGTGGATGCCGCGCGCGGCGCGCGCGTGCAGCGGCGGCGGCAGCGCGCCCATCAGCCGCAGCACGGCGGTGCCCGCCACCGCCCGGCCGGATCCGCGGCGCCGCTCCGCCGCGTCGTGCACGGCCGCGAGCCGGTCCCGGACGGGCATCCGGCCGACCGGGACGTCCAGCCGGAGCACGGCGGTCAGGTTGCCGGGCACGGCGGTGCGGCCCCGGCCGGGCGGCGCGGGGGCGCGCAGCGTCATCGGGACGGCGGTGCGCAGCGGCCGGCCGTCCACCCGTTCGCCGCGCCGTTCCAGCACGTCCGCGACGAGCTCGCCGACCAGCGCGAGGAGCACGTCGGCGACTGCGACACCGGCCGCGCGGGCGACCGCCCGGACCCGGTCGAGCGGCAGCGTGGCGGTGCCGAAGGCGCGTTCCGGGCCGAGCGTCCCGGTGACCGAGACGGTCCGGGCGGTGCCGTCGAGGCCGAGCAGGACCAGGCCGGGCAGGACGGCGGCGGCGCGGCGGAGCCCGCGGGGGCCGCGCACCGCCGCCTCCGGCAGCGCGGGCTCCAGGAGGGCGCGCAGGATGTCGATGACGCCGGTGCCGTCCACGAGGGCGTGGTGGAACAGGACGACGGCGGCGTCGGGGCCGCCCTCGCGGCGGACGAGGAAGAACCGCCACGGCGGCCGGTCGCGGTCCAGCGGCTCGGCGATCAGCCGGGCGACGAGGCCGTCCAGCGCGCGCCGTCCGCCGGACGCCGGCAGGTCCACCTCCTGGACGTGCCGGCGCAGGTCGACGTAGCCCGCCTCCACCCAGCGCGGGCGCCGGAAGGCCCCGCCGGAGCGGACCCGCTGCGTCAGCCGCGGCAGCCGGGGCAGCCGCTCGGTGATGAGGGCGCGCACCCGCTCGGCCGGCGGCCCGGGCCCGGCGAACTCGGCGACCCCGCCCACGACCTGCGGGACGTCCCGGCTCTCGACGTACAGGAAGAAGGCGTCGGCGGCGGCCATCCGCTGCTGCCGTCCCGGCCACGGCGGGTCGTCCCGGCGGCCTCGCAGCAGGCCGGCGCGCACCCGCTCGGCGACCGCCGCCGCCGGGATGAGCAGCAGCCCGCCCGGGATGTCCACCACGTAGTGCGCGGACGTCGCGACGATCACCAGCCCCGTCACCGCGAGGTGCGCGGCGCAGAGCCAGGTGAAGAAGGCACCGCACCGCGCCCGGACCGCCGCCACCCCGATCCACGCGACCCAGCCGATGTGCAGGCTCGGCATCGCCGCGTACGGGTTGGCGCCCGCCGACACCATCCCGGTGCCCCACGTGGCCGGCGGATGGTGGTGCGCGATGATGTCGGCGTACCCCTCCCCCGGCAGCAGCCTCGGCGGTGTCGTGGGCCAGAGGGCGAAGCAGCAGATCGCGATCAGCGTCACGAGGATCAGCATGTTGCGCGCCCACGCGTAGACGGGGCTGCGCCGCCACCACAGCCAGCCGAGGAACCCGAAGGTGCCGATCACGTACGTGGTCGCGTACTCCCAGGCGGCGACCGCGCCCAGCCATCCGTGCCGGACGAGCAGGTCGTTCAGCGGACGCTCGGCGTCCAGCCGGGCCCACCGCTCGAACTCCAGCAGCGCGCGCCCGTGCGCGTCGCTGGCCGCGCGGTCCCCGCTGAAGGCGTGTGTGAAGACCAGGTAGACGACCAGGACTCCCAGCGCGGTGACGATCTCGCGGGCGGCCGCCGCGGCCCGCCCCCCGGCCTCGTCGCCGGTTCCGGCCGCGACCGGCTCGCCCCCGATCACGACGCCCCTCCCGCATCGCGCATCGCTCCACCCCCCCACCGATCATCCTCCCCACGATCGGCCCGGGCGACCATGAACCACCGGTTCCTTTCACTCCTACCCCCGGTCCGGCGCCTTGGCGCGGTCGCCGCCGCCGGCATCGCCGCCGGCGCGGACGTCCCGATACGCGCCGTGCCCGTGCCGCCGGTAGGCTGTCGGCGATCTACGGGCGGCCGCACCGGGGCGGCGCGAGGCCCCCGGGGCATTCCCGAACGGAGGTGGAGTCATGACGCAGGCGCCCGTAGGCCGGCTACCCGGCACCCTGCCACTGCCCGACCGGCTGCTGGCCGTGGCGACCCGCATGTTCGCCGAGAAGGGCTTCGAGAACACCTCGGTCCAGGAGATCGTGAACGCCACCGGCGTCACCAAAGGGGCCATGTACCACTATTTCGGCTCCAAGGACGATCTCCTCTACGAGATCTACCACCGGCTCCTCGGCCTGCAGATGTCCCGCCTGGAGCAGATCGCCGACGGCCCCGGCACCGCCGAGGAACGCCTCCGCGCCGCCGCCGTCGACGTCCTCAACACCTCGTTCCTCTACCTGGACGACTTCACGGTGTTCTTCCGCTCCACGCACCTGCTCTCGCGCGACCGCCGCGAGGCCGTCCGCGCCGAACGCCGCCGCTACCACGAACGCTTCCGGGCCCTCGTCGAGGAAGGCCAGCGTGAGGGCGGCTTCCGCACCGCCACCCCCGCCGACATCGCCGTCCACTTCTTTTTCGGCACCGTCCACCAGATCGGCGTCTGGTACCGCCCCGGCGGCACCCTGAAGACCGAGGCCATCAGCGACCACTACGTGGACCTGTTCCTCAACGGGCTCAAGAGCTGACCCGGGGGACGGGAACGGCCCGCGTGGCCGGCGGCCACGCGGGTGCCCCTGACGGTGTTTCAGTGGGTGATGTGCTCGATCTTCAGGGCCGCGTTCCTGTGGCCGGCCCGGAGGGGCTTCTTGTCGAACTTGCCGACGGTGGTCTTCGGGATCTCGTCGAGGAACGTCCAGTATTCGGGGACCTGCCAGCGGGCGACCCTGCCGGTGAGGAAGGCGGCCAGGTCGTCGGCGGTCGCGGTGGTTCCGGGGCGCAGGACGACGCAGGCGAGGGGGCGCTCGTCCCAGCGCGGGTCCGGGACGCCGATGACGGCGGCCTCGGCCACGGCGGGGTGGCCCATCAGGTGGTTCTCCAGCTCGACGGAGGAGATCCACTCGCCGCCCGACTTGATGACGTCCTTCGCCCGGTCGGTGATCTGGAAGAAGCCGCGGTCGTCGATGGTGCCGATGTCGCCGGTGCGCAGCCAGCCGCCGTCGAACTTCTCCGGCGCGGGGTCGCGATGGTAGGCGCCGGTGATCCACGGCCCGCGGACCTCGATCTCGCCGACGGACTCACCGTCCCACGGCAGCTCGGCGCCCGAATCGTCCACGATCCGCATCTCGACGCCGGCGGCGACGCGGCCCGACTTCATCCGCCAGTTCACGTCCTCCTCGGTGCCCGGCTCGACACCGGGCGGCGGGAACGCCATGCCGCCGAGCGGACTGGTCTCGGTCATGCCCCAGCCCTGGATGATGCGCAGCCCGTACCGCTGCTCGAAGCGCTCCAGCAGGGCGCGGGGCGCGGCCGCGCCGCCGGACGTCCCCGCACGCAGGGAGGACAGGTCGATCTCGTGCCGCTCCCCGTGGGCGAGGATCCCGTTCCAGATCGTGGGGACGGCGGACGCCAGCGTGCTGCGTTCGGCGGCGATGAACTCCGTGAGGTGCTCCGGTTGCATGAACGGGCCCGGCATGTGCAGCGTCGCCCCTGACAGGAAGGCACCGTAAGGCAGGCCCCACGCGTTGACGTGGAACATCGGGACGATGGTCAGGACGCGGTCGGCCTCGGTGATGCCGATCAAGGACGCCGACTGCACGGCCATCGCGTGCAGGAACGTGGAGCGGTGCGAGTACACGACGCCCTTGGGGTCGCCCGTGGTGCCGCTGGTGTAGCACATGGACGCGGCGGAGCGCTCGTCCACCTCCGGCCACGCGAAGCCGGGCTCCTCCGCGGCGAGCAGGTCGTCGTACCGCAGGACGGGGGCGCCGCCCTCCAGCGCCGACGCGTCACCCCCACCGACCACCACGAACGCCTTCACGGCCGGTAGTTCGCGGACGACCCGCGCCAGCAGCGGGACGAGGCTGTCGTCCACGATGACGATCTGGTCGTCGGCGTGGTCGACGATGTGCGCGAGCTGCTCGGGGAACAGCCGGATGTTCAGCGTGTGCAGCACCGCGCCCATGGCCGGCACCGCGAAGTACGCCTCCAGATGTTCCTGGGTGTTCCAGCAGAAGGTCGCCACCCGGTCGCCGGTCCGGACACCGAGCCGGGTCAGCGCGGCGGCGAGCCGCTCGGCGTTCCGCGCGATCTCCGCGAAGGTGGCCCGCCGGGGCGTTCCGCCCGTCCACGTCACGCATTCGCTGCGGCCGTAGACGCGCGCCCCGTGCCGCAGGATGGCGGCGACGGACAGCGGAAAGTCCTGCATCGTGCTGGGGATCATGGCATTTCTCCGATGAGCGCACGCGAGCGAGGGGAAGGGCCGGCCGGCACGGAATCCGGTACATACCGACCGGTCGGTCAAGCATATTTTCGGTGGTCGGAGCCGTCAACGCTCCCGACTCGGACCGAAAAGGAAAAGGCCGGCGGGCTGGACGGTTCCGCGGCGTCCGCCCCGGCACCGCGGAACCGTCCAGCCCGCCGGCAGATGACCGGCGCGGGCGGCTGACGCGCGGGCCCCCCTCGTCGACGCCCGCCGGCATCCGCCGTCGTCCGGTCCTCACCATGCACAGCGCCCGCCCGCCGTGATGTGTCACACACGAGGGCGATCCCCTGGTCCACCAGGGACGATGCACCGCGATCATTCCCGTGGACCAGCGCGTCGGTGGCGCCCCTCGAACGCCGCGACGCCCGCTCGCGGCGGCAGCATGGCTGCCGGTACGCGGGCGGGCGTCGGAGGGGCGGGCGGCGGGGGGAACGCCGCCCGCCCCGGGTCAGATGGTCAGGCTCCGCGGGCGGATGTCCTTCCAGTTCGCCGTGACGTAGCCGATGCAGTCGGACCGTGACGCGGGCCCGAAGACCGTCGTCCAGCCCGCGGGGACGTCGGCGAACGCCGGCCACAGGGAGTGCTGCCCCTCGGCGTTGACGAGGACGCGGAACGCCGCGTCGGGGTCGTCGAACGGGTTGGTCATCGTGCCTCCTCGAAGACGTGTGCGGAGCGCCGGCCGATGGACCGGACGATCTCCCCGGTGCGGACGGCGGTCATCGACAGCAGCGACGACGCGATCCCGTGGCTGTGCTCGGTGGCGCCCTGCAGGTAGACGGCCCACTCGCGGCCCGGCTTCGTGGCGATGCGGTAGTCGCGCCGCACGGCGGGACGTCCGTCCGGGCCGGTGCGGCAGTCGCCGGCCACCTCGCCGAGCAGGTCCAGCGGGTCGCGTTCGCGGTAGCCGGTGGCGTAGACGAGGGCGTCGGCGTCCAGGTCGGCGGCCTCGCCGGTGGGCAGGAAGGCCACCCGGACCCGCACTCCCCCGGCGCCGTCCCGGACGTCCAGGACGCGTGACACGTTGAGGATGCGCAGCCGTTCGGCGCCCGCGACCTTCTCGGCGTACGCGCGCCGGTACAGCTCGTCGATGAGGTCGAGGTCCACCACGGAGTAGTTGGTGTTCCGCGAGTATTCGAGCAGCATCCGCTTCACCTCCCCGGAAGCCGCGTAAAAGTGGTCGACGGCCTCCGGGTCGAAGATGCGGTTGGCGAACGGGCTGTCGTCGGCGGGCGCGTACCCGTACCGGGCGAAGACCGCGCAGACCTCGGTCTCGGGGAAGGTGCGGTGCAGGTATTCGACGGCTTCGGCGGCGCTCTGCCCCGCGCCGACCACGACGAGCCGGCGCGGGTTCCAGTCCTCGCGCCCGTCCAGCTTCGTCAGCAGGTCCGCGGTGTGCCAGATCCGCTCGCCGGCCTGGACGCCGCCGGGCAGGACGGGTTCGAGCCCGACGCCGACGACCACGTTGCGGGCGAGGTGCGTCTCCAGCCGGTCGTCCCGGCGCACCACCACTTCGAGGGCCGTGTCGTCGTGCGGGCGGAGCGCGACGACCTCCGTCCCGTAATGGACCCGGTCGGCGAACGCGGCGGCCGCCCATTCGAGGTAGTCGTGGAACTCGACCCGCGTCGGGAACATCGTCTTGTGGTTGACGAAGTCGACGAGCCGGCCCCTGGCGTGCAGGTACGCGAGGAACGAGTACCGGCTGGCGGGGTTGCGCAGCGACACCAGGTCCTTGAGGAAGTGGACCTGCATGGTGGCGCCGTCGATCAGCATGCCCCGGTGCCAGCCGAACTCCGGCTGCTTTTCGAAGAACACCGCGTCCACGCCGGGCCCGTCGTGCTCCTCTGCGAGCGCGACGGCGAGGGCGAGGTTGGACGGGCCGAACCCGATGCCGGCCACGTCGTGGACGGGGGTCTGCATGCGCTCCTCCAGCATCAGGCGGGCTGCGCCGCGTCCGCGGCCTTGGCGATCTTCGGGACGACCTGCTCGACGACGTACGGGACGGCGAGCGGGGTGGGGGTGCGCAGCGGCCAGAACGACGTCAGGTCGAGCGGCACGTAGGAACCGCGCCTGACGACGTCCAGGCCGGTGAACAGCTGGTTGCCCTCGATCTTCCTCTGCGTGGCCGGGTCGTCGTTGTAGTGGCCGAGCAGGACGTCCACGTCCAGGACCGAGATCTTCTCCATGCTCAGCTCGGCGGCGAACCCGCCCCCGGGCAGCTTCGCGATCTGCTCGGGCAGCACCATGCCGAACTGCTTGAGCAGCTTGACGCTCGTGTCGTCCCCGGACTTCAGCACGCCGAGGTTGCCGTTCGGGAAGACGCTCGTCAGCGCGAAGCCCGTGCCGCTCAGCTGCGGGTACTCCGCCTTGACCTTCGCGATCCCCGCCTCGACGCCGGCGACGAGCCTGTTTCCGTCGGCCTCCCGGCCGACGGCCTTCGCGGCCTGCAGGGTGATCTGCTGCCAGGAGTCCTCGGCCGGGCCGGTCTGGTACGCGACGGTCGGCGCGAGCTTGGAGAGCTTGTCGTATTCCTTGTCGATGAAGAAGTCGCCGCCGGCGAGGACGAGGTCGGGGCGCAGAGCGGCGATCTCCTCCAGGTTGAACCCGGCCTCGCCCGCCTTGAGCAGCTTGGGTCTGGCGCCGGTGAGCCGGGGTGCGGTCCAGGGGGCGAGGCCGTCCGGCTGGACGCCGGTCAGCTCCGCCATGCCGACCGGGGTGACGCCGAGCGCGAGCAGCGCGTCCTGGTCGACCTCGCCGAGCGCGACGATCCGCTTCGGCGCGGACTCGATCGTGGTGGTGCCGAGCCTGTGGGTGATCGTGACCGGGAACGCCCCGGCGGAGCCGCCGCCGGGGGAACCGCCCGCGGGCTCGCCGCCGCCGCACGCGGCGGCCGTGCCGAGGCTCAGGACGAGCGCGGCGGTGATGGCCAGGCGCCGCATCATGGTGCGCATAGAGGACCGGTGTCCTTCCGAGTTTTCCGAGGTTCGTGATCGATGATCTTAGGTTAGCCTAACCTAACTTCACTCCATGGGCCGGGGTGGGGACCGCCTCACCCGAGCCGTGCGAGCAGGCCCGCCACGGTCGGCGCGGCCAGCAGCGTCGCGATCTTCACCGCCTCGCATCCGGGTTCCCTCCTGATCCGCCGGACGAGCCGCACGGCGAGCAGCGAGTGGCCGCCGAGGTCGAAGAAGTCGTCGTCCGGCCCGACGTCCGGGACGTCCAGCTCCTCGGCGAAGATCCGGCAGAGCGCCGCCTCCCTGCCGTCGCCGCGGCGCGCCGCCGCGGGGCCGGGCTCGGCCGTGACGGCCCGGGCGGCCGGCCCGGCGGGCAGCGCACCGACCTTGACGCCGGGATCGTCCGCGACGGTCTCCAGCAGCCGGAGCAGCCCGCCGGCCAGCGCGGCGACCGTGCCGCGGTCGAACAGGTCGGCGGAGTAGTCGACGATCAGCCGGAGCCCGCCGGGGCCCTCGCGGAAGATGAAGTCCAGGTCGAACTTGGCCGCGCCCGGCCCGAACAGCGCCTCGCGCTGCTCCAGGCCGGGGAAGCGCACGTCGCCGGTGCCCTGGTTCTCATAGCCGACCATCACCTGGAACAGCGGGTTGCGGCCGGGTACCCGGCGCGGGCGCAGCGCCTCGACGACGGCCTCGAACGGCAGGTCCTGGTTGGCGAGCCCGGCGAGGCCGGCCTCCCGGACACGGGCGAGCAGTTCGGCGAAGGCGGGGTCGCCGGACACGTCGGCGCGCAGCACGAGCGTGTTGACGAAGAAGCCGACGAGGTCCCGTGCGGCGTCCTCGGTGCGTCCGGCGACGGGGCAGCCGAGCGGGATGTCGTCGCCGGCGCCCGTCCGGTGCAGCAGCGCGGCGACGGCGGCCTGGCAGACCATGAACACGCTGGCGTTCGCGTCCCGCGCGAGCCGGCGCAGCCGGCGCGTCAGGCCGGGCGGCAGGTCGGCGGTCAGGGTCCCGCCGCGCTGCCCGGCGGTGCCGGGGCGGGCCCGGTCCACCGGCAGCGGGATCTCCTCCGGGAGGCCGGCGAGGGTCCGGGCCCAGTGGTCGAGCTGCCGGGCGTGGACGCTGCCGGGGTCGAGGGGGTCGCCGAGCAGGTCCCGCTGCCACAGCGCGTGGTCGGCGTACTGGACGGGCGGCGGCTCCCAGGCCGGGGCCTCCCCGTTCAGCCGGGCCGCGTAGGCGCCGGCGACATCGCGGGCGAACGGCCCGAACGACCACTCGTCGAACGCGATGTGGTGGAAGACGGCGAGCAGCAGATGCTCGCGCTCGCCCTCCGGGAACACCGCGACCCGGAGCGGGATGCCGGTGGCCAGGTCGAACGGCCGGGCGATGACGTCCGCGGGCGGGCACGTCGCGATCTCCAGGGCCGGGCGGGCCTCTTCCGGCCGGAGAATCCGCTGGCAGGGGGCGCCGTCGTACTCGGCGAAGACCGTGCGGAGGCTCTCGTGCCGCGCGGTGACGTCCCCGATCGCCGCTTCGAGCGCGGCGAGGTCGAGGTCGCCGCGCAGGCGCACCGCGAGCGGCAGATGGTAGGCATCGCGCGGTCCGCCGTCCTCGCGGAGGAGCTGGTCGAGCAGCCACAGGCGGCGCTGCGCCGGGGACAGCGGGATGCGTTCGGGCCGTTCCCCCGGCTTCAGCGCGGGCCGGGGTCGCGCGCCCGCGCCGCGGTGCACGCGCTCCGCCAGTTCCGCGACGGTCGGCGCCTCGAACAGGTCGCGGATCGCCAGCTCGGCGCCCAGCACGGCGCGGGCCCGGCCGACGAGCCGGGTCGCGAGCAGCGAGTGCCCGCCGAGATCGAAGAAGTCGTCGTCGATGCCGGCGCCTGGGGCGTCCAGCACTTCGGCGAACAGCGTGCACAGCAGCCGCTCGACCGGGGTGCGGGGCGCGCGCCCGGCGCGGCGCGGCCCGTCCCGCCCGGGGGCCGGGAGGGCCCGCCGGTCGAGCTTGCCGTTGACGGTGAGCGGCAGCGCGTCCAGCGTCACGATCGCGCTCGGCACCATGTAGCCGGGCAGCCTGGCCTTGAGGCTCTCCCGCACACGCGCGGCCAGGACCCCGTGGTCCCGCGCGGCGAGCGGGTCGTTGGCGTAGGAGGCGGGGGTGCGCCCCGGCTCCGCGGGAAGGCACGCCGCTCCCCCGCCGAACACGGCGTCATAGCACCCGATCCGGTCGGACGGCGTGAGGACGACGCCGGGGAAGAGCGCGTGCAGCGTCTCCGGCTCGATCCCCTCGGGCGCGGCGGCCAGCGCCTGCCGGGCCTCGTCCGCCGGGCCGCCGGCCCGCAGCACCCGCCAGGCCGCGACCTCCCCCGCCAGCCGCGGGTCGGGTATCCCCCGCACCCGCAGCGGCCCCGCCGGCCTGCCGCCGAGGTCGCCGGGCGCCGTCCATTCGATGGCCGGGGTGGGCGGCGCGGGCGGGGTGTCCTTGTGGAGGACGACGTCGTAGCGGTGGCGGGTCAGCTCGTTGTGGCGCGTGCCGCGCTTGGTGAGGACGTCCACGCGGGCGGGGCCGTCCAGGGCGGTGAAGAAGGCCGGGTCCAGCAGGAGTTCCTTCTCCATCCGGACCGCGCGTCCGACCGCGTCCAGGCCGCCGTCGCCGCGGCCGAGCCGGACCGCGGTGTGCAGGCAGTGGACGGTCCGCAGGTCGCGGACGTCGCCGATGAACAGCGCCCCGCCGGGCGCGAGGAGCCGCATCGCCTTGCCGATGACGTCCTGGAGGTAGGCGGCGCCCGGGAAGTACTGCACCACCGAGTTGATCACGATCGTGTCGAAGTACGCCTCGGGCAGGCCGGTGGTGTCGTGGGCGGGGCGGCGGCTCAGCCGGACGGGCAGGTCCGGGCCGAGATCGCGCCGGAGCTTGGTGATGACGGGTTCGGAGAAGTCGGTTCCCCAGTACTCCTCGCTGCCGGGGGCGAGGCGGGTGAGGAGGAGGCCGGTGCCGACGCCCATCTCCAGGACGCGGCGGGGCCGCAGCGCACGGATGCGCTCGACGGTCGTCTCGCGCCATTCGCGCATGTCGTCCACGGGGATCGGGGCGCCGTCGTAGCTGCTGTCCCAGCCGGCGAACTCCTCGGCGCGGACGACCGTGCCGACCTCGGTGTACTCGGCGTCGTAGAGCTGCCGCCATTCGGCGAGCCGCTCGTCGGCGGCGCCCTCGCGGGTGCCGTCCGGGACGATGTAGCCGATGAGGCGTTTCACGCCGGGAACATCGGTGTCGGCGGCGACGACCGCGGCCTGCCCGACCCCCGGCTCGGCGGCGAGCGCGGTCTCGATCTCCTCCGGCTCGACGCGGTAGCCGCGGATCTTGACCTGGTCGTCGGTGCGGCCGAGGAAGTCGATGTTGCCGTCCGCGCGGACCCGCACGAGGTCGCCCGTCCGGTACATGCGGCCGCCCGTCGAGGAGTCGGCACGGAACGGGTCGGCGACGAAGCGCTCGGCGGTCAGGTCGGCGCGGCCGAGGTAGCCGCGCGCCAGCCCGGCGCCCGCGATGTACAGCTCACCGGGCGCGCCCGGCGGCACCGGGCGCAGCCAGCCGTCGAGAACGTACCCGCGGGTGTTCCAGATCGGCCTGCCGACCGTCGGGGTGGCGCTGTCCTCGGTGCCGCCGCCGAGGGTGTTGATCGTGTACTCGGTCGGCCCGTACAGGTTGTAGCCGAGGACGCCGTCGGCCCGCGCGAGCCGGTCCCATACCGAGGCCGGGACGGCCTCGCCGCCGAGGAGGACGAGCGGCGGCCGGTGCCCGCCGTCCAGGAGTCCCTCGTCGAGGAGCTGCCGGGCGTAGGTCGGCGTCACGTTGATGACGTCGATGCGGTGCCGGCGCAGGTAGGCGGTCAGTGCCTCGGCGTCGCGGCGCAGGTCCTCGTCGCAGACGTGCACCTCGTGGCCCTCGATGAGCCAGAGGAGCTCCTCCCACGACATGTCGAAGGAGAAGGAGACGGTGTGGGCGATCCGGAGCCGCCGCCCGGCGGAGGCGACGACCGGGCCGAAGATGGCGGCGCGGTGGTTGAACTGCATGTTGGTGAGGCCCCGGTGCGGCGTCACCACGCCCTTCGGGCGCCCCGTCGAGCCGGACGTGTAGATGACGTAGGCGGGATGGTCGAGCCGGCGGGGCGTGCCGGGGGCGAAGCCGCCGAGTTCGCCGGGGGTGAGGTCGGTGCCGGGCAGGGCCGCGAGGGTTCGCGCGGTGTCCGGGTCGTCCAGCGCGAGGATCGTGCCGGAGTAGGTGAGGCCGGCGGCGATGTCGCGCTGCGAGACCAGGCAGGCCGGCGCCGCGTCCCGCAGCATGTAGTCGAGCCGGTCGGCCGGATGGTCGAGTTCGAGCGGCAGGTACGCGGCGCCGGTGCGCAGGACGGCGAACAGCGCGACGACCATCCGCGCGGAGCGGGGCAGCGCGAGCGCGACGACCCGTTCGGGGCCCGCGCCGCCCGCCAGCAGCAGCCGGGCGAGGCGGTTGACCTCGGCGTTCAGCTCGCCGTAGGTGAGGCGGACATCGGAGTGGGACACGAGCGCGAGGTCGTCCGGCTGCTTCGCCGCTCGTTCGGCGAGCAGTTCGGCGACGGTCAGCTCGGGGATGGGGTGCCACACCTCGTCCCAGTCGCGCCGGAGCCGTTCGTGCTCCTCGGGGAGGAGCGGGTCGAGGCGGTGGCAGGGCTTCTCCGGGGTCTCGGCGAGTTGCCGGAGGACGTTGACGTAGCGGTCGGTGACGCGTTCGGCCTCGGTCTCGGTGAACGCGTCCCCCCGGTACATGACGCGCAGCCCGGCGTCCGGGTCGACGACCATGGTGATCGGGTAGTGGGTGGCGTCGCGGACCTCGCGGCCGAGGACGCGCAGGGCGCCGTCCGGGCCGAAACCACGGCCGGTGGGCATGCCCGGGAAGTTCTGGAAGACGAACAGCGTGTCGAAGAGCGTGCCGAGGCCGGTGGCGCGCTGCACGTCGGCGAGCGCGACGAACGAGTGGTCGAACAGTTCGGACTGCGCCGCCTGGACGCGGTCGAGCACGGCCGCCAGCGGGTCCGCCGGGCCTGCCTGGACTCTGACGGGGATGGTGTTGAACAGCAGGCCGACCATGGATTCGACGCCGTCGACGTCGGGGTGGCGTCCGGAGACGGAGGCGCCGAAGACGACGTCGTCGCGCCCGGTCAGGCCCATGACAACCAGGCCCCACGCGGTCTCGAAGAGAGTGCCCGGGGTGACGCCGCGGTCGCGGGCGACCGCGGCGAGCCGTTCGGCGAGGGACGGCGGGAGCGGCCGGTGCACTTCCCCGGCGTTCGCGAGGTCGGCCGGCTTGTCGACCAGGCCGGGGCGGACGAGGGCGGGCTCGTCGAAACCGTCGAGGGCGCGGCGCCACGCGTCCACCGCGGCCGCCTTGTCCCGGGTGCCGACCCAGTCGAGGAACGCGCGGAACTGCGGGACGGGACGTGCTTCCTCCGCAGCGGCATCGGTGTAGAAGCCGAGTAGCGAGGTGACGAGGAGGCCGCCCGACCAGCCGTCCAGCAGGATCAGCTCGGAGGTCAGGATCAGGCGGTGGTCGCCGGGGGCGAGGGTGGCCAGCGCGAACCGGATCAGCGGGGGCCGACCCGGGTCGAACGGTTCCGCTCGCTGGGCGTCGATGAAGGCTTCGAGGTCGCCCGGGGCGACGGTGGCGCACGTCCAGGGCACATCGAAGTCGTCGGGGACGAACTGGACGGCGCGGTCGCCGTCCGTCCGGAATCCAGCGCGGAGGTTCGGGAACTTGACCAGGACGGCGCGCGCCGCATCCGCCATCCGATCGGGATCGACCGGCCCGGACAGCCTCACGACGGCCTGCTGGACGTAGATGTCGCGGCCCTCGCCGGCGAGCATCAGATGGAAGAGCAGGCCCTCCTGGAGCGGCGAGAGCGGAAGCTCGCCGAGCGGTTCGGCGGCCTGTGCGGGGACGGCGTCAGCGGCGGGCGCGGCCGTCTTCGCGAGGGCCTCGACCGTCCGGAGGCGGAAGACGTCGCGGACGGTGAACGCCAGGCCGGCGCGGCGGGCGCGGGCGACGAGGAGCGCCGCGCTGATGCTGTCGCCTCCGGTGCGGAAGAAATCGTCGTCGGCGCCCACGGCGTCGCGGCCGAGGACGCTCGCGGCGAGCCTGGCGAGGACGCGCTCCGCCTCGGTGGAGGGGGCACGCCCGGCCGAGGGCCGGCCGGGGTCGGGCAGGGAGCGCCGGTCGATCTTGCCGTTCGGGTTGAGCGGCAGTTCGTCCAGGACGACCAGTTCGTCCGGGACGAGATGGCCGGGGAGCAGCCTTCGCAGCGAGTCGTGCAGGGCCTCGGTACCGGCATCGCCGGCCCTGTGGTCGCCGACGATGTATCCGATGAGGCGGGACCCGTGCGCGGCGACGGCGGCCCGCCGGACTCCGGGCCGCGCGGCGAGCACGGCCTCGATCTCACCCGGCTCGATCCGGAATCCGCGGATCGTGATCTGCTCGTCGGTGCGGCCGAGGAAGCAGAGCCCGCCGTCCGGGCGGCGCCGGACGCGGTCGCCGGTCCGGTAGAGGCGGGATCCGGGCGGGCCGAACGGGCTGGCGACGAACCGCTCGGCGGTGCGGGCGGCGTCGCCGAGATAGCCGCGCGCCAGCCCGTCGCCCGCGAGGTACAGCTCGCCGGCGGGAACCTCGCGGAGCGCGGCGTCCAGGACATGGGCGCGGGTGTTGGCGATCGGCGCCAGTCCCCCGGCCTCGGCGATGAGGCTGTCGCCGGCGGCCTCCGAGCATCCGTACAGGTCGATCAGCCGGACCGGGATCTGCTCGGCGAGCGCGGCCGGCAGCGCCTCCCCGCTGCTGATCCAGGTGGTGACGGAGGGCGGCAGCCCGTTCTCCGCGAACGCGGCCAGCAGGCTGGGGACGAGCGTGACGAGTCCGGCGCCGTGCCGTTCGATGAAGTCCGCGAGCGCGCCGGGGTCGGCGGCGGTGTCGCCGTCGGCGATGACGACCGTGTCCCCGGCGGCGAGGCCGCCGAGCAGTTCGGTGGTGCCGTCGATGAACGCGGGCGAGCTCTTGGCGACGCGGACTCCGGGGGCGGCGAGGTCCGCGCCCCAGGCGAGCCGGTTGGCCAGGGCGCGCTGGGTGCCGGCGACGGCCTTGGGCGTCCCCGTCGAGCCGGAGGTGAAGATGACGTAGCAGAGGTGGTCCGGGTGGATGTCGGGGCGTGCGCGGCGGGGCGCGTCCGCCGGTGGTTCGTCGCGGCCGAGGACCAGCAGCGGCCGGACGGTCTCCAGCATCGCCTCCACCCGGGCGGGCGGATACGACAGGTCGATCGGCAGGTACGCCGCGCCCGTCTTGAGCACGGCGAGCAGCGCGACGGCGAACTCGTCCGAGCGCGGCAGGGCGAGCGCGACGACCTGCTCCGGGCCGGCGCCCGCGGCGGCGAGCCGGTCGGCGAGCGCCTCGGCGCGGCGGTCGAGGCCCGCGTAGCTGAGGGAGGTGCCGGCGAAGACCACGGCGGTCCTGCCGGGGGTCCGCGCCGCCTGCTCCTCGATGAGCGCGGCGACCGTCCGGACCGGGAACGCGCGGGCGGTGTCGGGGTGCTCGACGGGGGCGCCGAGCGCGGACAGCCGCCGCCGCGGGTCGGCGGTGACCCGGGCCAGCAGTTCGCCCAGGCCGTCCAGCAGCCCCTCGACGGTGGCGGCGTCGAAGAGGTCGGCGGCGAACGCGGCGAACCCCTCCACCTCGTCGTCGCCCTCGGCGAAGTAGAGGTCGAGGTCGAACTTCACGCCGCCGGTCTCGGGCAGGAACGGCTCGGCGCGCACGCCCGGCAGCGCGAGGCGCACATCGTCCAGCCGCCGGTGGACGATCATCACCTGGAACAGCGGGCTGCGGGCCAGCGAGCGTTCCGGGGCGAGCCGGTCCACGACGCGCTCGAACGGGACGTCGGCGTGGGAGAACGCGGCGAGGTCGGCGGCGCGCACCCGGCCGAGCAGTTCGGTGAACGCCGGGTCGCCGGACAGGTCGGTGCGCAGGACGAGCGGGTTGACGAAGACCCCGACGAGACCGGCGAGGTCCTCGTCGGGGCGTCCGGCGATGGGCGCGCCGAGCGCGATGTCGTCGCCCGCGCCGGACCGCTGCAGCAGCGCGGCGACGGCGGCGTGCAGCACCATGAACACGCTGGTCCCGGTCTCGCGGGCCAGCCGCCGCAGCCCGGCGGCCGGGAGCCGGAACGCCGCGAGGCCGCCGCGGTGGCTCGCCTCGGCCGGGCGCGGCCGGTCCAGCGGCAGGACCGTCTCCTCCGGCAGGCCCGCGAGCGCCCGCGCCCAGAAGCCGAGCTGCGGCGCCGGGTCGGGCGCGGCCTCGCGCTGCCAGGCCGCGTAGTCGGCGTACTGGACGGGCAGCGGCTCCCAGCCGGGCTCCCGTCCGTCCCGGCGGGCCGCGTAGGCGCGGGCCAGGTCGGCGAGCAGCGGCGTGAACGACCATTCGTCGGCGGCGGCGTGGTGCAGGAGCAGGATCAGCGACCAGCCGTCGTCTCCCGTCCGGACGAGGGTGCCGCGGACGGGCAGGTCGCGGCCGATGTCGAAGACGTGCGCGGCGGCGTCCCGCTCGATGGCCGTCCTGCGTTCCGGGGCCATGCCGCGGGCGTCGATGACGCGCAGGCGCGCGGGAACGTCCGGTTCCAGGATGCGCTGGACGGGCAGGCCGTCCGGCCCCTCGACGAGCAGGGTGCGCAGCGCCTCGTGGCGGGCGACCACATCGGCGAACGCGGCGCCGAGCGCCTCCTCGTCCAGCGGGCCGCGCAGGCGCAGGCCCAGCGGGAGCGCGTAGGACGCGGACGGGCCGCGCAGCCGCTCCTCCAGCCAGAGCCCGCGCTGCGCCGCCGACGCCGGGACGGTCGCGGGGCGTTCCACGTCGCGGACGCGCACGGCGGCGGCCGGGACCAGCCGGGGCGCGAGGGCGGCGACGGTGGGCGCCTCGAACACGTCCGCGATGGCCGGCGACCCGCCCAGCACGGCACGGGCCTTCGCCGCGACCCGGGCCGCCAGCAGCGAATGCCCGCCGAGCGCGAAGAAGTCGTCGTCGATCCCGATCCCCTCGACGCCGAGCAGCTCGGCGAAGATCGCGCAGAGGGCCGTCTCGCGGGCGTCGCGCGGGGCCCGCCCGCGGACCTCGGCTCGCGGGGCGGGCAGGGCGGCGCGGTCGAGTTTGCCGTTGACCGTCCGGGGCAGCGCGTCCAGGGCGACGAGGGCGGACGGCACCATGTACGCGGGGAGCGCCTCGGCGAGCGCGTCCCGCAGGGCCGCCTCGTCCGGTTCGCCCGACGGGACGTAGTAGCCGACGAGCCTGGGTTCGCCGGGACGGTCCTCGCGGACGGCCACCGCGGCCCGCGCGACGCCCGGCTGCGCGGCGAGCACCGCCTGCGTCTCGGCCGGCTCGATCCGGAACCCGCGGATCTTCACCTGGTCGTCGGTGCGGCCGAGATACTCGATCGACCCGTCGCGGGCGCGCCGCGCCAGATCGCCCGTCCGGTACATGCGGGACCCCGGCGGCCCGGACGGGTCGGCGACGAAGCGCTCCGCCGTGAGCGCGGGGCGGCCGAGGTAGCCGCGGGCCAGTTGCGCGCCCGCGAGGTACAGCTCGCCCGGCACGCCCGGCGGCACGGGACGCAGCCGCGCGTCCAGGACGTACGCGCGGGTGTTCCGGAACGGGCCGCCGATGCCGGACGCGGGCAGGTCCGCGGCCGTCGCCCAGACCGTCGCCTCCGTCGGCCCGTACATGTTGGTCGCGCGGGCCGTCTCCGCCAGCGACGCCGCGAGCGCGGCGGGCAGCGCCTCCCCGCCGACCAGCACCCGCAGGCCCTTCAGCGCGGCCGGGTCGAGCGTGCCGAGCAGCGACGGCGTGCCCTGGACGACCGTGGCGTCCGCCAGCAGCGCGGCGAGCGCCACGGGGTCGCGGACGGTGTCGCCGCCGGCCAGCACGACCGTCGCACCGCTGATCAGCGGGACGAACAGCTCCAGCACGGCGATGTCGAACGCGATCGTCGTCACCGCGACGAGCCGGTCGCCGGCGTTCATGCCCAGCCGTGCGCGCGTCGCGAGGAGGAAGTTCGCCAGCGCGCCGTGCGCGATCGCCACGCCCTTGGGGCGGCCGGTGGAGCCCGAGGTGTAGATGACGTAGGCGAGGTGGTCCCGGCCTGTCTCGGTGTCCGGCGCGGGCGCGGGCTCCAGGGGGCCGTCGAGGACGAGGATGCTCGTCCCGTCCGGGAGCAGGCGTGCGGTCCGCGGTGTGGCGATCGCGCAGAGGGGGCGGGCATCGTCCAGCATGTAGGCGATCCGTCCCACGGGATGATCGAGATCGAGCGGCAGATACGCGGCGCCCGCCTTCAGGACGCCGAGCAGCGCCACGACGAGATCCGGGGTGCGCGGCAGCGCCAGAGCGATCACGGTCTCGGCACCGGCCCCCCGGGCCCGGAGTTCGGCGGCGAGCGCGGACGACCGCTCGTCCAGTTCCGCGTAGGTGAGGGACCCGGTGCCGCTCTCGATCGCCGTCGCGTCCGGTGTGCGGCGGGCCTGCTCCTCGAACAGGGCGACGAGATCGGTATCGGGCACCGGGTGATCGGTGGCGTTGGCGTCCTCGATCACGGCGCGCTCGTCCTCGGTCATGACCTCAAGCGCGCCGATGGGGCGGTCCGGGCCGGTCACCGCATCACCGAGAAGCGTCTCCAGGTGGCCGAGCAGCGCGTCGATGCGCTCGTCGTCGAACAGCTCGCGCCGGAACGTGGCCTCGACCGTCATGCCCTGGGGCCGGACGAACGCCTCCAGCGACAGGTCGAAATGCGTTGTGCCGTTGTGGATGTGCGTCCAGGTCGACGTGATGCCGGGCAGGTCCAGCTCGCCGATCTCCTGGGCGAGGAAGAGGAGCATCGTGTCGAAGAACGCGGTCCGCCCGCGTTCGCGGGTCGGGCGAAGCTCCTGGACGAGCCGGTCGTAGGGCAGCGCCTGGTGGGCGAACCCGCCGGTGACCGTCCGGCCGACGCGGTGCAGCACCTCCCGGAACGTCGGCGCGCCCGCCAGATCGGCCCGCATCACCAGCGTGTTGCCGAAGTTGCCGACGAGCCGCTCGGTCCCGGCGTGCTCCCGGTTCATGACCGCCGTCCCGATCGCGACGTCGTCCGCGCCGGTGCAGCGGTGCAGGAGGACGGCGTACGCGGCGAGCATCACCATGTACGGGGTGAGGTTCTCCGCGGCGGCGAGCTTCCGCATCCCCTCGGTCACGGCATCGTCGAAGCGCCGCGCCCGGCGCCCGCCGCGCGCGGAGACGCCGGCCCCGCGCGGCCTGTCGGCGGGCAGGTCGAGGGGCGGGGGCGGCGGGTCGAGACGCTCCCGCCAGTAGGCCAGCTCGTCCTCGGCGAGGGGCCGGCGCTGCTCCCACTCGGCGTAGTCGGCGTACTGGACCTCCAGCGCGGGCAGCCCGTCCGGCTCCCCCGCCACGGCCGCGCGGTAGAGGGCCGACAGGTCGCGCGACAGCGAACCCCAGGTCATGCCGTCCCACGCGATGTGGTGGACGACGAGGACCAGCGCGTGCTCGTCCTCCGCCGGCCTGAGCAGCTCCAGCCGGATCGGCCGCTCGGCGCGCAGATCGAACGGCACGGCCGCCAGTTCGGCCGCCCGCGCCTCGGCGTCGGCGCACTCGATGGGCGCGAGCTCCAGCGAGTCGTCGCCCGTGACGATCTGCACCGCCTCGCCCTCGCCGGTGTCGGCGTACGTCGTGCGGAGGATCGCGTGCCGCCGGATCAGCCCGCGCAGCGCCTCACGCAGGGCGCCGGCGTCGAGCGGCCCGGACATCCGGACGAGCAGGCACACGTTGTAGGCGCAGCTCTCCGGGAACGCGCGGTGGTGCAGCCACATGCTCTGCTGCGCGTAGGACAGCGGCGCCGGCCCGTCCGATTCGCGGGGGGTGATCCCGGTCGTACCGGGGCCCAGCCCCGCCTCGGTCATCATCCGCCGCATCAGTTCGCGTCGCCGCGCCGTCGTCGTCTGCACGCCCGCTCTTTCGTCCGACTCCATGATCGCGGGTTAGGTTAGCCTTGCCTACATCGAACGTGCAAGGTTAGCCTTACCTAACTTGATCTTCTGTGAAAGGGAGTCGACCGCCTTGTCCACCGCTCTGCGCACTGACACGCCCCCCGAGGAACTCGTGCTGGAGTGCACGTCGGACCCGCTCACCGCCATGGCCCGGCTGGCCGCGTCCGGGCTGTTCGGCGACTACGTCGTGTACGAGCGGCCCGGCTCATGGACGTTCGCGGGCGGTGTGCTCGGCGAGGTCGTCCTCGACGCGGACGCCGTCCACACCACCTGGCCGGGCCGGGCCCCCGCCACCCGCCCCTGGTCGGGACGGCCCGCCGACGCGCTCCGCGACGCGTTCGCCGGGGCCGCCCCGCTCTCCGCGTGGAACGCCTACGGCTGGATCGCGTTCGAGTTCGCCGCGCCCCGTCCCACCGGGCGGCTCGCGCACCTGATCGTCCCGCGCACCGAGGTCCGGGTCGAGGACGGCCGCGCCCGCATCACCGGCCCCGGCACCGCCCAGGTCGCCGGCCTCCTCACCGACGTCTCCCCGATCACCGGAACACCGTCGCCCCTCGACGTCCGGGTGGACGAAGCCCGCTACCGGGCGCGCGTGGCCGAGGCCGTCACCGAGATCCACGAGGGCCGCTACCAGAAGGTCATCGTGTCCCGCCGCCTGGACATCCCCCATCCCGTGGACGTCATATCGACCTATGTCCGCGGCCGTGAGGCGAACACGCCCGCCCGCTCGTTCCTCCTCGACGTCGGCGGCTTCCAGGCGGCCGGGTTCAGCCCCGAGGTCCTCGCGACCGTGGACACCGGCGGCCGGGTCATGACGCAGCCGCTCGCGGGCACCCGCGCGTTCGGCCGGGGCGCCGACCTCGACACCCGCACCCGCCGCGAACTGGAAACGGATCCGAAGGAGATCTACGAGCACGCCGTCTCGGTCCGCACCTCCCAGGAGGAGCTGGGCCGGGTCTGCGAGGCCGGGACCGTCCAGGTCACCGGCTTCATGACGGTGAAGGAGCGCGGCAGCGTCCAGCACCTCGGCTCCAGCGTCGCCGGCACCCTCGCCCCCGGCCGCACCGCGTGGGACGCCCTGGAGTCACTGTTCCCCGGCGTGACCGCGTCCGGCATCCCCAAGCCGGCGGCGATCGAGGCCATCACCCGCCTGGAGGAACACCGCGGCCTGTACTCCGGCGCCGTGGTGACCGTCTCCCACGACGGCGCCCTCGACGCGGCCCTCGTCCTGCGCGCCCTCTACGCCGAGAACGGCCGCGCCTGGCTCCGCGCCGGCGCGGGCATAGTCAGCGCGTCCACCCCCGCCCGCGAATACGAGGAGACCTGCGAAAAACTCACCACCCTCGCCCCCCACATCGTCCCCCGAACCTCCTAGCGGACCAGGTTCGAGAAACGGTGAGGTTCGGTACGAGATGGTCCACCAGTTCGCGGACGGCGGCGCGCCAGCCGCCGGGGCGCAGGCCGCCGCGGAGCCGGACGTGGCCGGGGCCGATGCGCTGGGACTGGTCCCATCGCGGACGAGGGGGTCAAAGGGTCCCGCGTTTGTAGTCGCGGTACTTGCCCGCCAGGGTGTCGGTGTCCAGCGGGGGCCATTCGGTGAGGGCGCCGGTGTGGCGGTCGATGACGAGGACGGTGTCGGACGGCGGGGGCGCGGGCCGGGCGATGAAGCCTTCGTCGAAGGATTCGACGGAAAGCAGGACCGGGCGGCCGGCCGTGCGGGTGTACCAGGCGTCGGCGCGGCGCCAGGCTTCGGCGCGGTCGACCGGGTGGGTCCGCTGGCCGTAGGCGGCGAGGACGTCGGAGATGCTGCGGATCGTCCGGCAGCGCTCAAGGCCGCAGCCCAGGCAGAACACGCGGTCGTGGCCGTCGCGCCCGTAGCGGTGGGCGGTGAGGATGGTGGTGAGCGCCACCGACGTCGCCAGCGTCAGCGTCCGGGCGGTCCGGGCGAAGGCGGCGCTGTGCGGGTCGAGGGCGTTGGGGTTCGCCAGGACGAGGCGGTCCAGGGCGTACGGGTCGGTGCGCATGGCGGCGGTCATCGTGGACCGCACCTGGGCGACCGTCCATTCGCGCAGGTCGGGGCCGGTCACGCCGCCTCACCGAGGGTCATGCCGAACAGGGCGGCGACGGTGCGGGAGCGGTCGTTGCCGAACCAGCCCCAGCCGGTGGCGAGGAAGGAGACGGTCCGCAGGCCGCGTCCGGACTCGGCGTCGGCGGCGGCGTCGATGACGGCGGGCTCGGAGGGGGCGCCCTCGTCGGTGATGGCGACGGCGACCGCGGCGTCCCAGCGGGCGATCTCGACGGTGAAGGTCCCGCCGGGCTGGCCCGACTTGGTGTGCCGGAGCGCGTTCACCACGAGTTCGTCGACGGCGAGGAGCACCTCGTCGAGCAGGGGGCAGCCGTCCAGGAGCATGGTGGTGAAGCGGCGGGCGGCGCGGGCTTGGACGAGTTCGCCGGGAAAGGCGCGCCGCCAGCGCTGCGCGGTCGCGGGTGCGGGGTCGGGCAGCACGGGCAGTGGATACGACATGCGATTCCTTAACGCGTTGTGGCCGATTCGTCATCGTGCGTGTTCATCTTCACGATCTCGACGGCCGAACGCACGAAAAATGCCTCGTCAGGCCACTGATTCGCACGCCCAGCGGGCGAACGTCGCCCGCATCGGCGTGCGGGAACCGCACGTGCGGGCCGTGAACGTTCGCGGCCCGGTCACGGGCCGGGCTCTGTTCAGGTGCCGGCGGCGGGCGGGACGTCGAAGTCCCATGCCATCTCCCACACCCACATCCCCGAATCGAGGTCGGTGGTGGCCAGCAGGGTGCCGTCCCGGCTCAGCGCCGCCTGGTAGAGCGGCGCGGCATGGCCTTCCAGTGTGCGCAGGCAGCGCCCGGAGCCGACGTCCCACACCCGCACCAGCCGGTCGTGGCCGGTGACCGCGAACGTCCCGTCGGCGCTGAGCGCGAACACGCCGGGGGTGTCCGGCATCGGCACGCTGGTGACGATGCCGCCGGCCCCGGTCTCCCACACGTGCAGCGCGTCCGGGTCGGGTGACGCGCCCAGCCTTCCGTCGGCGCTGAAGGCGGCGGCGGTGTCGAACCCGCCGCGTGCGGCCCGGCTGAGGAAGGAGTACCGGAGCTCGCCGGTGCCCACGTCCCACGCGCCGGCGAACAGGCCGTGGGAGACGAACAGGGTCCGGCCGTCCGCGCTGAAGTCCAGGCGGTCGTCGCGGGAACGCGACCGCAGCGTCCATGCGGGGCGGTCCTCTCCCGGCGGCCACAGATGGATCTCGTTCTGGTCGGGCGGGCCGCCGAAGCGGTTCGCCTCCGGGTGCGTGCCTGCGAGCGTGGCCGCGTACCGGCCGTCCGGGCTGAGCGCCGCCGCGTGGACGGTGCCGCCGTGCGCCGGCCACGCGCGCAGGATGCCGCCCGCGGGCAGGTCGCGCAGGCGCAGGCCGCCGGTCCGGTCGCCGATCAGGATGCGGTCGCCCGCCGGGTTCACCGCGAACGCGCTGATGGCGCCGAACTCGTCGGTGAACAGGCGCTTGCCGCCGGTTTCGAGGCTCAGCTGCCGGATCGTGCCCGCGGACGTCAGGACCAGGAGCAGCATCCCGTCCACGGCGAACCGGATGTCCCTGGCGCTGCCGCCCTCGCCGCGGTCGAAGGTGTGCGGCCGCTCGCCCGCGGCGACGTCCCAGACGTCCACCTCACCGGTCCACCGGCCCGTCGCCGCGATGAGGCCGTCTTCGCGCAGGGCCAGCGTCGGCGGCTGCGTGAACTCGCCGTGCCCGTCGTAGGAGTACAGCGGTGCCGCGCTGAGCAGGGTGGACCTGCGGCCGTGCCCGCCCACCCGCGCCCACGCCGCCCGCAGGTCCGGGTGGCGGCCGAAGCCGGGCATCCGCTGGGCGGATCTCAGCGTCTCCGCCGCGGCCGGGTACCGGCCCCGGCGCGCCAGGTCGTCGGCGCGGTCCATCAGCTCGCGGAACACGTCGTCCGCCCGGGTGAGTTCGCGGGCGGGCCGTGGCCGCGCGTAATGCCAGGGGGCCTGATAGCCGCCGGTGGGGAGCGACCGGACCGCGACGCGTGCCCCGTCCAGGCCGACCACCGCGACCCGGCCGTCCGCGCTGACCGCGAGGGAGTACGCCCAGGGGGCGTCGGACGGCAGTTCCCGGTCGAGCGTGCGCAGGCAGCGGCCGGTCGAGGCGTCCCACGCCTGCGTCTGGGAGCCGCCGTCCGCCGAGGTCACCATGGCCGGCCCCGCCGCGGCGAGCGCGATGGACTCCACGTGCCGCCATGCGTGCGGCACCTCGCTGACCACGGCGCACCGCCGCGCGTCCCACAGGGTGAGCGGCCCCTCCCACCAGGCGACCACGGCGTACCGGGCGTCGGCGGACACGGCTCCGACGTCCAGCGGGCTGGTGCGGACGGGCCGGCCGTGCAATGTCCCTCTGACGGGTCCGGCCAGCACACCGGCGCAGTGTTCGCCCGCCACGTCCCACGAACGGACCGTGCAGTCGTATTCTCCACCGAACGAGGCGGACAGGGCGCCGCTGCCGTCCTGGCTCAGCGCCAGCGAAGTGACCGGTCCGGTATGGCCGCGCAGGAGGGCGACGCAACGCGCCTCGCCGGCCTCCCACACCTGGATCAGGCCCTGCGCGGACCCTGTCGCGACGCGGCGGCCGTCGCCGCTCACCGCCGCGGTGCGGGCGTCGTTCACCGCCGGCCGCCTCCGCAGCCGGCGGCCTCGCTCCAGGTCCCACAGTTCGACGGTGCCGTCCCGCAGGACGGCGGCTCCGAGCGTGCCGGCCGCGTCCATCGCCAGGGCGTCGACCGGCTGCCCGCGCTTCGCCAGCGTGTGCGGCCGCCGGCCGGAACCGGGCGCCCACAGCAGCAGCCTGCCCGTCCGGTCGCCGGACAGGACGAGGCCGCCGTCCGCGCTGACCGCGACCGCGGAGACGTTGTCCTCGACGTAGCCGCGGTCTTTCCGGGCCCGGCCGTCGAGGTCGGCGCGGATCCGCGGCGGCCGGCTCTCCCATTCGGCCAGCGCCGCGGCGGCGTCCGGGGAGGCGGGGTCGGCGGCGACCGCCCGGCGCAGCAGTTCGCCGGCCCGCTCGTCCTCGTGCCGCTCCAGTTGCACGGCGCCCAGCAGGAAGGCGCCGTATCCCGCCTGCCCGGCTCCGGACGCGGCCAGCGCGGCCTCGGTGTTGGAGACGACTTCTTCGCCGGTCTCCTGGCCCGACCGCCATCTGTGCAGGCCGAAGTTGTAGACCGACGGCAGGTGGTACGGGTCGGTGCCGAGCGCCCGCCGCCACAGCTCCTCGGCCTCCTCGGTCCGGCCGAGGTCCAGGAGCGAGAGGGCCTGGTTCGACAGGCCGTCCGACAGCAGCCGCGCCGCCCTGGGCGCGGGCCGCTCGTAGTGGACGCCGAGGACCTCGCGGTACACCTCGGTGAGCGTCGCCGCCAGTTCACCGAACCCGGCCGGACGCGCCGCCGGGTCCTCGGTGAGGCACCGGCGCAGCACGGTCACCATCGCCGGCGGGATCGGCACCGGCGTGTCGTCGTCCAGCACGGCCTCCAGCGCCTGCCGGGCGGCCTGGCCGCGGCGCGACGGCAGCCGGCCGGCGAACATCTCCAGCACGGTCACCGCCCACGACCACACGTCGGTCGCCGTCGTCAGCCGGATCCCCCGGGCCCCCGCCGCCGCAGCCGCCTGCTCCGGAGAGCAGTAGGCGCGCGTCATCCCGCCGAAGCTGACCGTCTCCGGATGGTCCGCGGGCCGCGTCGCCTCGCTGTTCCCGGTCGCGGCTCGGGCCTTGGCCAGGCCGAAGTCGGTCACCTTGGCCGTGCCGTCCGGTTCCAGCATCACGTTCGCGGACTTGACATCCTGGTGGACGAGCCCTGCCTCGTGCGCATGTTCAAGCCCCCACGCCGTCTGCACGGCTATGTCGAGGACGCGGGCCAGCGCCGCCCGCCGGCCACCCGCGTACAGTTCTCCGCCGCTCACGGCCTGAGCCAGGTTGCCGCCGTCGACCCATTCCGCGAACACACGGGGCACGCCGTCGATCGTGCGGACATAGGCGCAGCCGACCGTGTGCGGGTGCAGCCCGAGCCCTATCCACGTGCCGGCCTCGGCCTCGAAGTGGGCGCGATCCTCCGGGGTCTGGACCAGCTCGGGTCGCGGCGTCTTCACCGCCATGTCCACCCGCCAGCCGCGGTGGCGCACCCGGTGCACCACCCCCATGCCCCCGCTGTGCACCACGCCGAGCACCTCGTACAGGCCGAGCACGACCTCTCCCGGCACCCACTCCCGAACCGGCTCCATGGCGTCAGTGTGCGCGATTCACGCGCGGTTCGCGTCCTGGAACCGGCGGTCGGACATGGCGAAGCTCACCAGCGCCTCTTTGAGGTCGCACGGACGTGCGGCGACACCCTCCGGTTTACCTAACCCAGCGTATCGGCGCACTGCGGTCAGTCACCGAATTCGGCTGCGGCGGGACGCCTGTGAGCGATGAGGTTCCTGTGTGCGGATACAGCGAGTGAAGATCAATAACTATCGGTGTCTGCGGGACGTGGACATCCGCTTCGACGACATCACGACCTTCATCGGGCCGAACGGGGTGGGCAAGTCCGCGGTGCTACGCGCCCTGGACTGGTTCTTCAACGGTCCGCCGGGAGGTCGCGGGCTCACCGATGACGACGTGTGGGCCGGAGCCGAGCGGAAGCAGATCAGCGTCGGGGTGGAGTTCTCCGACCTCACCAACGTGGATCGGGACGCGCTGGGCAAGTACGCGTCCGGTGACATCCAGACCGTGTGGCTGTGGCGCCGCTGGGAGGACGGTTCCGACAAGCTGTCAGGACGCGCGCTCACCTACCCACCCTTCGACGAGATCAGGACCATCAAGAGTGCGCTGGATCGCCGCAAGCGATACAAGGCGCTGAGCGACGAACACCCCGGGCTCGGCCTGCCGCCCGTTAAGAATGCGCCGGAACTGGACGAGGCGATGGCCAGGTGGGAGCGCGAGCACCCGGAGCGGCTTGAGGGGACGGAGCTGGACGCCGACACCCACTTCTTCGGGTTCGCCGGCCAGGCCAAGATGACCGGCCTATTCGACTACGTATTCGTCAGCGCCGATCTGCGGGCCGGCGAGGAGGGACGGGATGTCAAGGGCTCCGTCATCGGGCGGATCCTGAACCAGGCCATCGACCGCAGCGAGGCGGAGGAGGAGATGGCCGAGTTGCAAGTCCTGGTCAACGCGAACCGGGAGAGCATCCAGAGCAAGCACTTCGGAAAGCAGCTGGAGTCTCTCTCAGATCAGCTGACCACGGAGATCGAGCAGCTCACCATGGGCCGACGCGTTCAGGTCGACTCCCTCGTACCCGAGCTGCTGTTGCCGCAGGCGCAGTTCCAGGTCTCCATCCAGGACGGCACCGCGCGCACCCGGATCGACCAGCAGGGGCACGGCTTCCAGCGCGCCCTGCTCGTCACCGCCCTGCGCGTCCTCGCGCAGAGCGCCGTCACGGCGAGCGATCGCACGATCTTCCTGGCCATCGAAGAGCCCGAACTGTTCCAGCATCCGGTGCAGGCCCGCGCGTTCGCGGCCGTCCTGCGTGCGCTTGCCGCGGACACCGGGCACGGGGTGCAGATCGCGTACGGGACGCACAGTCCGTATTTCCTGGAGATCGAGGGCTTCACGCAGATCCGGCGGATGACGCGCGAGTTCGCTGCGGGCGCGCCGTCCGTGCGGATCCATTCGACCAGTGCCGGGAGCGTCACGGCCCGGCTCGGCGCACTGCTCGACCGGGCCGCCGTCGACCGGCGGCTGGCGAAAACGTACCTGATGGACCTTCCCGAGGCGCTCTTCGGCCACGCGGTACTCCTGGTCGAGGGCAGCACCGACCGGGGTGTCTGGGAGGGTTGTGGTCAACGTCTGGATCCGTTGAACAGGCACGGCATCGTCGTGGCCGATGTCGGAGGCAAGGACCACATCGCCTTTGCCCATGCAATTCTCACCGAGATGGGCGTGCCCTGCTACGCCGTCTTCGATGGGGATGCCAACTGCAAACCGGAGAAGGTGGAGGAGAACAAACGCAAGAACCGCTCGCTGGTCGAATACCTCGGCGGAGTGCCGGAGGACTTCCCGGTGACGAAGGTGCACGACTCCTATGCGATCGTCCACGAGAACCTGGAGACGTATCTGCGGAGCGAGTGGCCGGAGTGGGAGGCCGCGCGGCGATCCCTCGTCTCCGGCGGGCGGGGAGTGGACGGTAAGAGGTGGGCCACCTATCGGCAGGCCGCCGTCGAAGCGGTCGTAGATCCGCCGGCGTGGCTCAGCGACGTCATCTCCAAGGTCAGGGACCTCTGCCCGGACGGGTGACCCGGCAGGGTGATTTCAAGTCGTTGGGGATGGCTGGTCGTGACGCTATATGAGCATGAGCAGCGGCACGGCCCGGTCGTAGTCACGGCCGATCCTCCGGACAGTTTCGGTGATCCGGGTGATGCCGTGGACGGTCAGGGGGCGTCGAGGGTAAGGGTGCGCGGGGCGGCGGTGTCGCGGGGACCGCTGTCCTGTGCTCCAGCCCGGCGAACAGCCTCTTGACCTGTGCGGTCTCGGTGGTGCCCTCCGGCACCGCGACCTGCGCGAGTGTCACCGGGTCCTGCCCTTGCGGCCGTGACCAGCGCGGAGAACAGAACCGGGCGCCCCCATCGGTCCAGGTGCCGCGCAGGTCCTTGCCATTCAGCGCGAACTGCCGCCCGCCCTGAAGACGGCGACTGGAAATACAGGTACCCGGGCTGAGTAACGGCCAAATACAGCCGGGCCAAATAATTGCTACTGGACCTCCGACGTCTCCGTGACAACGCCACCGCCGCACACCGAGGAATGCCATTAGTCAAAACCGGATAGCACCTGGCGGGGTATCGTCGGCCTCGGTGGTGAGCGGCGCCGCCGATAGGGACGGGCGACGGTGGCGGCGTAGACGGTCGCGGCAGCCAAGGCCAGAACGGGGAACGCCGCAGTAGCGCGGCCGGTGCGAGCCCAGGACTGGTCGAGCCTGAAGACATCCCTTCGTGATCGGTCTTGGCTTCGCCATGACGGGTTCTGCGCCGACGCATGAGAAGGGTGCAGTCGAGGTAGTGAAAACCGACTCGCATCCAGGGAATTCGGAGTATGGCGCTTGGTCCGATGGACATCGGGGCCAGGCCACTGTGGGGCGACTGTGAGAACAGTTGGCCTCGTGTAGGGCACCGGACGTCGAGACTAGGGCCGCTACAAGAACGCGCTAAAGCGAGTCACGGTCTTCCTGGCCGGCGTGGACCTGTTCGATACAAAATTGTGGCCTTGTTCGGGCTGCCCGGCCGTTCATTTCTCTGCCGAGTCTCGGACGCGTCGTGTACATACGGTAGTGACATGGTCACGGTTCCGCTCCCGGGGGTCAGCATGGTCAGCCCGTACGTACGACGCCAGCGTCTGGCGGCCGAACTCCGCAAGCTCCGCGAGGAGCGCGGCATGATGGCGGACGAACTCGCCAAGCGCATCCACTACTCGCGCATGAAGATCAGCCGCCTGGAGAACGCCCACGGCCGCCCCGACGTCGCCGACGTCATCACCATCCTCAACACGCTTGAGATCCCAGACCAGAAGTGGAAGGAGATCGTCACGCTCGCCCACGCCGCAGCGACCAAGGGCTGGTGGGACCGCTACGGGGACGCGATGGGTGCACGTCAGCGCCTCTATGCCGACGTGGAATCGGGTGCTGCAACAATCCGGGAGTACAACAACACGACGATCCCGGGGCTTCTTCAGACCGCGGAGTACAGTTCAGCTCTCGTCAAACTCAAGCGCGCTGAAGGCGCACTCGGCTTCAGCCCGTCCAAGATGACCGAGGCACGGGAGCGTCGCCAGGCGGTCATCCTGGATCCGGAAGGTCCTGTCTACGACCTGATCCTTGACGAGGTCGTCCTCCGGCGAATCAGCGTCCCGATCGAAATCATGGCAGCTCAGCTCCATCTCTTGATCACCCGTGTGACTTCCCAGCCTCAGACCAACGTGCGCGTCCTCCCGGTGGACGCATACATGGAAGGAGTCGCCGTCCCTCGGTCCGCGTTCTCGCTCTACACCTTCCCGGATCCAGCAGACCCCCCAATGGTCATAGTGGACGCCCCCAGCCACGACCTCGCCTACACCGAACCTGACGATGTCGACCAGCACGTCAAGAGGTATGAACTTCTGAGTGAGGCTGTTCTATCCTCAGAAGACAGCCTCAAGTGTCTGGCTGAGGCTGCCGATCGACTAAGTCGTAGGGCAACTGGAGCAGGTGGATGACCAAGAAGTTTGCAGGTTGGCGGGTATCCAGCTACAGCGAAGCAGGCGGGCATTGCGTTGAAGTAGGCCGTTCGACCTCCGGCACGATCGGCGTTCGAGACTCCACGCTGCACGGCCGTGGGCCGACCCTGGAGTTCACACGCGCCGAGTGGGCCGCTCTGCTCAACTCCATGCAAGCAACTCGATAGGAAGCGACTGATCAAGGGCCACAGTTAAGACCGGTCAGCGATCCACGGCAATGCGCAGGTCGCTACAGGTTCCCCCAATCTAGAGCGGCCTGCGCTTTAGGGGCCGGGCAGCAAAGACAGCAATTCCACTGAGGTGTATGGCGGGCCACTGAACCGAGTAACAGGGGAAAAGTAGATACCGGGGAAAGACTTCTACTGACGCAAGGCATATCACTGGAGAGCCGAGCCAACTGCGTCAATATTGCGTCGGCTACTGACCGTTTTAACCAAAGATGTCCGCGGCTCCTAAGGCTCCCAGCACCGCCCCAATCACCGAATCGACAGACCAAGGTGAACGGTCCTTCTCGACTCGCTTTGAATGAGTTGATCGGACGACCCTGACCTCTGCCCGGTCAGGAAGTCTTCTTCCTCCGGCCCCCGCGCTTGGGCTTCTCGGGACGCCAATTCTTGAGATCGTCGTCCGAGATCCCATACGTGCGCTGCTTGTCCTCCAGGTACATGGCGTACGCGTCGGCCGGGCTCTGCCCGAACGCGGGATCAACCTCGCCATGCCACTGCCGCACCCACGGCAGGACCTCAGCCAGGCCGGCGAGCAACGGAGTCAACCGAGCCGCGTCCCACCCATCCTGAGTGGCCCGCTCCTCGATCAAGATCATGAGCGCCTGCGCCCGCTCCCGATGATCCCAGCCAGCCCACCCGAGAAGCATGGACGAGTCCCCGTCCAGCCCACTCCCCGGGTACGAAATGAACCGCTCCTTGGGCACATCAAGCTTGCCCTGGTTCCGCCAGTACGAAGTCTCTTGAGGAAGTCAGCCGAGGTGTACTTGGGAGGCACTGGAATATCAAGCCGCTTACCCGTCCGATCCTCCTCACGCTGCTACTCCCACACGCCCTCCTCCTGTACCCGCTTTCACAAACCGGACGTGTCCTTGCACCGCCGGACCTCCAGTTGCGGAACATGTCGTTGAAATCTGCATTGAGCTTCTGAAACTACCTGCGAAAGACAGTATCCAAATGCCATTCCAAGAATTTCTTACGAGGTTGAGGGACGCGACCCCGCCGGTCAGACGATCCGGCGGCGGTTCGCCGCCCTGAGGTGACCGATGCGCGGACGCAGGACGGTATCGCCGTCAGGGGGAGCCGATCCCGACGGGCCAGACCCGGCGGTCGGAGTATCGGCCGGCCGGTGTTGCGGGCCCGGTGCGGGACACACGGTGAGTAAGTCCAAACGGTACTGATGAGGTTGTGTTCTGATATGAAAAATGCGGTATCCGTTGCGGCGTGCGGCGGGATGCTGACCGTGGCGCTGGCCGCTTCTCCCGTGCAGGCGGCGGAGACGACGATCCCGCAGCGGATCGTGGTGGATCCGGTGGCGGTGCAGAACTGGGACGCCGATGTCACGGTGACCGGCCAGGTGCAGCAGAACCGCGGGGCCGGCTGGGTGGCCGCCCCGGCGGGGCTGGTGGTCCACTTCGACAGCCCGGACGGGGAACTGCAGGTGACGGCGACGGGGCAGACCGGGGGCCGGTTCCAGGCGACGTTCTTTCCGGGGCCAGGGAACATCATCGCGCGGGTGGCCGGCTACGGGCAGGTCACCGAGACCTCGGCCCGGGTGCTCGGCTGGATCAGCCGGCTGTACATCGACCAGTCGCTGGGCGATCGGGAGACCAATCCGGTCCATCCGCTGTACGGGAAGACCTTCGAGGTCCGCCGGACGCTGAAGGCGGTGCGCGGCGAGGCCCTCCCCGGGCGGAAGGTGACGCTGTGGTGGGCGCCCAAGGGAACCTCCGGCTATCCGAAGACGGGGTGGAAGCAGGTCACCTCGGGCGTCACCGACTCCAACGGCCGGGTGAAGATCCGGGCGACCGCGTGGACGTCCGGGTGGCTGCGCACCACCTTCGCCGGTGACGCCACCTACACCAACGTCGAGTCGGGCTACCCGTTCCGGGTGTCCTACAAGACCGCGATCGCCAGTTTCAACGCCTCCCCGGAGCCCGCGCGCAAGGGTCAGTATCTGGCGCTCACCGGCCGGTTGATGCGGTGGACGCCCTCGGGCGGCTGGCAGCCGATCAAGGACAAGTGGGTCAGTGCGCAGTACCGGCTCAAGGGGCAGACGACCTGGCGCACGGCGTTCTGTCACAACGGCGGCGCCGCGACCAGCTCGACCGGCTGGTTCCGGTTGCAGTGCCAGACCCCGGCTGACGCGACCTGGATGGCCTACTACCTCAGCCCGTACGCCGCCCCCGACACCAGTAAGACCGACTTCCCCGCTCAGGCCACCGATTACGTCGACGTCCAGTAACCGGCTGAAACCCTGTATCCGCCAGGCTGCTAATGCCTTTTCAGGTGGCGCCGCAAGCCTCAAGGCCCGGTCGCGTGTTGAGGCGGAAGAGCTGCCGTGGCGCGGGTGGTGAGGGTTTTTTTGCTGATTTTGCCTACGGGGGTTCGGGGGAACTCGCTTACCGTTTCGAGGCGGTCGGGGAATTTGTAGGCGGCTACGCCGCGGGTGCGGAGGAAGTCCTTCAGGTCGCGGAGGGTTGGGGGCTTTTCGGCTTCTCTGAGGATGAGGAAGGCGCAGGTGCGTTCGCCCATGGTCGGGTCTGGGACGCCTACCACGGCGGCGTCGTGGATCGCCGGGTGGGCGAGGAGATGGTTTTCGAGTTCCTCGGCGGAGATCTTGTCGCCGCCCCGGTTGATCTGGTCCTTTTCGCGGCCCTCGACGATGAGGTGGCCCGAGGGCAACTCTCTCACCAGGTCGCCGGTGCGGTAGAAGCCGTCCGGGGTGAAGGAGCGGGCGTTGTGCTCGGGGGCGCGGTAGTAGCCGCGGAGGGTGTAGGGGCCTCGGGTCAGGAGTTCGCCCACCTCGCCGGGGGCGACCCGCTTGCCGTCGGCGTCGACTATGCGGATCTCGTCGGCCGGGGACAGGGGGCGGCCCTGGGTCCGTTCGACCAGGTCGTCTGGGTCGTCCAGGCGGGTGTAGTTGAGGAGGCCCTCGGCCATGCCGAAGACCTGCTGGACGGCGCAGCCGAGGACGCCGGGGACCTCGGCGGCCCGTTCGGCGGCGAACTTCGCGCCGCCCACCTGGAGGAGCCGGAGGGACGAGATGTCCTCGTCCTGCCAGGTCACCGCGTCCAGCCAGAGGAGGGCGATCGGGGGGACGACCGCGCAGACCGTGGCGCGTTCGCGTTCGATGAGGGGGAACGCCTCGTCGGGTGAGCCGGAGGGAGCCAGGACCACCGTGCCGCCGGCGGCGAAGACGCCGAGGATGCCGGGGCAGGCCAGGGCGAAATTGTGCGCGGCGGGGAGGACGACCAGGTAGACCGTGGAGGACGTGAAGCCGCAGAGCTCAGCGCTGGCCTCCAGGTTGTAGACGTAGTCGCGGTGTGTTCTGGGGATGAGTTTCGGCAGGCCGGTGGTGCCGCCGGAGAGCAGGAAGACGCCGACGTCTGAGGGGGCGGGGCCGTCGATCGGTGCCGGCTCGGCGTCCACGGACGCCAGCGGGGGGAACTCCTCGGCTTCACCGTCCACGATCACGTGCTCTACGGGGAGCTCGCGGGCCATCGCGCGGTAGTCGAAGTCGCCGTCGCGGTCGGCGCAGATGTAGGCGCGGGCCTCCGCCAGTTCGCAGAGGTGGCGGATTTCGCTGGCGCGGTGTGCGGGGAGGGCCAGGACGGGGGCGGCGCCGATGCGGACGAGCGCGAGGAACGTCACCACGAAGCCGGCGGTGTTGGGGAGCTGGACGACCACGCGGTCGCCGCGGCGGATGCCGAGGCGCAGGAGGCCGGCGGCGGTGCGGGCGGCCCGGTCGTCGAGGTCGGCGTAGGTGAGGCGGTCGGCGCCGGCCACCAGGGCGGTGTGGGCGGGGGCGCCGCGCAGGACGTCGCCGAGGAGGCGGCCGGTCCAGTAGCCCTCGGCCTTGTAGCGGGCTTCGAGGTCGGCGGGCCAGGGGGTGAAGCCGTCCATGCTCACCGGCGGGTCACCGCCCCGCGAGCTGGGCGGGGGCGCCGGGGACCGGCTCGGACGGGTCGGAGCCGAGCGCGACGATGCGGTTGGCGGCGTCCACGTGGACGACGTGGGGCTCGTGGCGGGCCGCGTCGTCCATGGACGTGTAGCTGATGATGATGACCAGGTCGCCGGGCTGGACCTGGCGGGCGGCGGCGCCGTTGACGCCGATGACGCCGCTGCCCGCCGCGCCGGTGATGGCGTAGGTGACGAGCCGGGCGCCGTTGGTGATGTCGACGATGTGGACCTGTTCGCCCTCGACGATGTCGGCGGCGGCCATCAGGTCCGCGTCGATGGTCAGGGAGCCCACGTAGTGCAGGTCCGCCTGGGTGACGGTCGCGCGGTGGATCTTTCCGTTCATCAGCGTCCGCTGCACGGGTTCGTCCTCTCCTTCACGATCAACTAAGGCTAGGCTTACCTTAGCTACTCGATCGGCAGAGGAGAACCCGGGATGCTCCGGCGACTGGCCATGGACATCGGTCCCCTGCGCGACAGCAGGCCGTTCCGCAACGTGTTCGCCGCCCGCACCGTCTCGGTGTTCGGGATCGGCATGCTGGCGGTCGCGCTTCCGGTGCAGGTGTACGACCTGACCGGCTCGACCGTGCACGTCGGCGGGGTCTCGGCGGCGGAGGGGCTCGCGCTGCTCGCCGGGTTCCTGTGGGGCGGTGTGCTCGCCGACCGGCACGACCGGCGGCGGCTCATGCTGCGGGCCCGGACGGCCGCCGGGATCGGGTTCGCGCTGCTGGCGCTGAACGCGTTCCTTCCGTCGCCGTCGCTCCTCGCGGTGTACGCGCTGGCGGCGTGGGACGGGCTGGCGACCGGTGTCAGCGTGACCGCGCTGCTGGCCGCGACCCCGGCGCTGGTCGGGCCGGACAAGCTGGTCGCGGCGGGGGCGCTGAACGCGCTGACCGTCCGGCTCGGGTCGATGGCCTCGCCCGCGCTCGGTGGCCTGGTGGTGTCGGCGTTCGGCGTCGGCTGGAACTACGCCGCCGCGGCGGCCGGAACGATCGGCACGCTCGGGCTGCTGACGACGCTGCCGCCGCTCAGACCGGCCGCCGGGAAGGCCGAGGCGAATCCGCTGCAGGCCATCGGGGACGGGTTCCGCTTCGTCGCGTCCCATCGGGTCGTGGGCTCGCTCATGCTGCTCGGCCTGCTGTTCATGGTCGCGGGCGGTGTCCCCGTGCTGATGCCCGCGTTCGCGGCCCGGAGCCTGGACGGCGGCGCCACCACGGTCGGGCTGCTGTTCGCGGCGCCGGCGTGCGGGGCCGTGCTCGCGTCCGTGACGAGCGGATGGGCCGGGTCGGCGAGGGCACCCGGCCTGGCGCTGCTCGTCGCCTCCGTCGCCGGGTTCGCGGCGCTCGCCTGCCTGGGCCTGGCCCGTCACCCGGCGCTCGCGGTGGCGATCCTGTTCGTGTACGGGTTCGTCGAGTCGGTCGAGGAGATCCTCCGGTACGGGCTGATCCAGTCGCACACTCCCGGCTCGTATCTGGGACGTGTCAACGCGCTGTGGGCGGCGCAGGAGACGGGCGGCGGCGCGATCGGGTCGCTGGGGGCCGGGGCCCTCGGCCGCTATCTGGCGCCGGGCGCCGCCATCGTCGTCTACGGGACGGTCAGCGCCGTTCTCGCGCTGGCCTTGGCCCTGACCCTCACCGGGCTCCGGACGGCGAGGCTGCGTCCGGAGCCCGAAGCGGGCTGATCAGCCGAGGCGGGCGGTGAGCTCCTCTTCGGTCATGGCCTCGACCTCCAGCCAGATGGAGGCGACGGCCTCCAGGCGTCCTGGCGTGTCCTCCAGTTCGGTGAAGCGGCGGCAGACACCGGTGATGGTCCGCTCGGCGAACAGCACCCGGACCGGCAGCGCGGTCGTGTCGAGCGCCTCGCGCAGCCGCGCGATCACCCTGGTGGCGAGGACGGAGTCGCCGCCGAGGGCGAAGAAGTCGGCGTCCGCGCCGACGCGCTCCTCCCCCAGCACCTCGGCGGCGATCCGGGCCAGCACCTTCTCCAGTGACGTCGCCGGCTCGGCATGGGACGTGGCCGTCCGCGCGCCGGCCAGGGCGGCGAGGGCCTCGCGGTCGACCTTGCCGTTCGGGGTCAGCGGCAGTTCGTCCAGGGGAACGAGCAGGTCGGGCACCATGTGCGGGGACAGCAGGCCGCCGGCGTGGGCCAGCACCGCGTCAAGGTCGCCGGACGCCACCACGGCGGCGGCCAACCGGCCGTTGGACAGCAGCGCGACCGCCCGGTCCACGGCGGGATGGTCCCGCAGCGCGGCCTCGATCTCGCCGAGTTCGATCCGGAAGCCGCGGATCTTGACCTGGTGGTCGCGGCGGCCGAGGAATTCGAGGGTCCCGTCCGGCCGGTAGCGGGCCAGGTCGCCCGTCCGGTACCAGCGGACGCCCTCGCAGGCGACGAACCGGTCGGCGGTGCGGCCGGGGTCCCCGGCGTAGCCGTCCGCGACCCCGGCGCCGCCGATCCACAGCTCGCCCGTCACCCAGTCGGGACGGTCGCGGCCCCGCTCGTCCACGACCCGGCACGCGACGCCGCGCAGCGGCACCCCGTACGGGACGGCGTGCCAGCCGGACGGCACCTCGCCCGCGACCTCCTGCACCGTGGAGTGGATCGCGGTCTCCGTCGTCCCGCCCAGCGCCACGAACCGGCATCCCGGCGCGCGCTCCGCCAGCAGGGCGGGCAGGTGGGTGCCGACCCAGTCGCCGCCCAGCAGGACGAGCCGCAGGCTCCGCGGGCGTCCCGCGTGCAGCAGCATCTCCAGCACGGACGGGACGCAGTTCAGGACGGTCACCGACCAGCGCCGCACCAGCTCGTTCCACCGGACGGCATCGCGCCGCTCATCCTCGCCGGGCAGGACGACCGCGCCGCCGGCCGACCAGGGCGCGAACAGGTCGAACACCGACAGGTCGAAGTCGAGCGCCGACACCCCGAGCGTGACGTCGTCCTCGGCGATCGCGAACCGCTCGACGAGGTCGCCGATGGTGTTCATGGCCGCGCCGTGCGACACCTCGACGCCCTTCGGCTCACCCGTCGAGCCGGAGGTGAACAGGACGTACGCCACCTGGTCCGGGCGGACCGCGACCGGTTCCGGCAGCGGCTCGGTGCCGGGGAGGCCGCCCGCCGTGATGGCGGCGGCGACGCGCGCACCGGCACGGATCTTGGCGCGGCGGGCCTCCGGCTGCTCCGGGCCGATGGGGACGTAGGCGGCTCCGGCGGCCAGGACGCCGAGGACGGCGGCGGCCTGCTCCGGCCCCTTCGCGAGTTCGACCGAGACACGATCTCCAGGGCGCACGCCCTCGGCGACCAGGCCGGAGGCGACCCGCAGCGCCCGGGAGGCCAGCTCGCCGTAGGTCAGGGTGCCGTCGTCGCCCCAGTGCAGGGCCGGGGCGTGCGGGGCGCGGCGGGCGTGCGCGAAGAAACCCCCGGTCAGCGTGCGCGGCGGCGGAGCCGGGGTCGCGTTCAGGGCGTGCCGGACGCGAAGCTGCGACGGCGGCGCGGTGATGCCGAGGGGCGCCGACCAGTCGGCGCCGGGCGCGCCCAGGCGGGTGATCGCGGCCGTGTAGGCGTCGAACATCGCCTCGACGACGCCGTCCGGGAACGCGGGACACCGGACGTCCCAGTTCAGCAGCAGGCCGCCGGACACCTCGGTCACCTGCGCGTCCAGCAGCACCTGCGGGCCCTGCGAGATGATCCACTCCGGTTCGCCGAAGTGCTCGCGGACGCGGTCGCCGAACAGCTCCCCCAGGTTCAGGGCGCTGGTGTAGACGACGGGGGCGAGAACCTGCTCGCCGCGCAGCCGGGACAGGTCGCGCAGCACCTCCAGGCCGGAGTAGTCGCCGTGCGCGCCCGCCGTGTGCAGGTTCGCCTGCAGCCGCCGCGCCCGCTCGACGAACGGGAGGTCCTCGCGCAGGTCGGTCTCCAGCATGATCGAGCCGGTGAAGTCGCCGACGACGGAGTCCACGTCCGGGTGGACGGGCTCGCGGTGGAACAGCGGCAGGTTGAGCAGGAAGCGCGGCGTGGCCGACCAGGCGCCGATGACCTCGGCGAACACCGCGGCGAGGGCCATGGCCGGGGTGACGCCCTCGGCATGGGCGCGGGCGATGAGGCGGTCCTTGCCGTCCGGCGGGAGCCAGTGGTGCCTGCGCTCGACGCGGTCGCCGGGCTCGGGGACGACGGGCAGCTCGGGCGGGCCGGGCAGGTCCGCGAGCCGTCCGGCCCACCAGCGCCGGTCCCGCTCGCGGGCCGCGGCGCGGGGGTCGTCGGCGAGGTAGCGGGCGTAGCCGTAGCGGATCGGCGCGAGGGTCTCGCCCCCGTACAGGGCGGCGAGGTCGGCCAGCATGACGCGGTAGCTCATCGCGTCGGCGGCGATCATGTCGACGTCCAGGTGCAGGCGGGCGGTGCCGTCGGGCAGCAGGCTGAGGCGGGCGTCGAAGACGCGGCCGTCCTCGATGGGCAGGCGCTGCCGCGACATCTCGGCCCGGATGCGCGCCAGCTCGGCACCGGGATCGTCCGCCGGGCGCAGGTCGTGGACGGTCACGGCGGGTCCGGGGCGTTCGGGCAGGATGCGCTGGGTGCCGTCGTCCGCCACCGCGACGCGGAGCATCGGGTGCCGCCGCGCCAGGGCGCGGACGGCCGCCTCGAACCGGGCGGGGTCGATCGCGCGGCCGTCCAGCTCGGCGTACAGGTGCGCGGCGACCGAGCCGAGCGGCTGGCCGGAGTCGCGGCCGATCCAGTACGCGTGCTGCATCAGCGCGAGCGGGAAAGGGCGGCCGGGCTCGATGCCGGCGGGCTCACGTCCGGAAGGACGCCCGGTCACCTCCGCCCGGCCCTTCTCTGCGAGCAGGTCCCACCACTCCGCGAGGGTGGGGCGCTCGGCCAGTTCGGCGAAGCGGATCTCGATGCCGCGGCGGCGCAGCCGGCCGGTCAGCCGCATGAGCCGGATCGAGTCCATCCCGAGCTCGATGAGGTTGTCGTCCGCCTCCGCGCGCTCGCCCAGTATCTCGGCCAGCGTGGTCTGCAGCTCTTCCCAGGTCAGCACGGAACCCCTTTCAAATTAGGTAAGGCTAACCTAATTTAGGGGTTTTCTGCCGTCAACGTGCGCCGCCGCCCGGCCGGGACGATCAGCGGCGTCGCCGTCTCCGGGTCGGCAATGACCCGGCACGGCAGCCCGAACACGCGCTCCACCAGCTCGGCCGTCACGATCTCGGCGGGCGGTCCCTCGGCCAGCACCTCCCCGCCGCGCATCGCGATCAGGTGCGTGGCGTACCGGCAGGCATGGTTGAGGTCGTGCAGGACGGCGACGAGGGTGCGGCCCTCCTCATGGAGCCGCGCGCACAGGTCGAGGACCTCGATCTGGTGGGCGATGTCCAGGTACGTGGTCGGCTCGTCCAGCAGCAGGATTCCGGTCCGCTGGGCCAGGACGAGGGCGAGCCGCACCCGCTGGCGCTGGCCGCCGGACAGCTCGTCCACCACCCGGTCCGCGAGGCCGGTGACGCCGACGGCCTCCATCGCCTCGGTGACCGCGGCCTCGTCCTCCCGCGACCACTGGCGCAGCAGGCTCTGGTGCGGGTACCGGCCGCGCGCCACGAGATCGCCGACCGTGATGCCCTCGGGGGTGAGCGGCGACTGCGGCAGCAGCCCGAGCCGCCGCGCGAGCCGCTTCGGGGCCAGCGCCCCGATCGGGTCGCCGTCCAGGTAGACGGTTCCCTCGCGGGGACGCAGCAGCCGGGCGAGGGCGCGCAGCAGCGTCGACTTCCCGCACGCGTTCGGGCCGACGATGACGGTGAACGACCCGTCCGGGATCTGCACGCCCAGCCGTTCGGCGACGACTCGCTTCTCGTAGGCGAGGGTGAGATCCTCCGCGCGCAACCGGGTCACGTCGTCCCCTTCCGTCCCGTGGTGGAAAGCAGCCAGGCCAGGTACACGCCGCCGAGGACGCCGGTGACGACGCCCACCGGCACCGCGACCGGAAGATGGAGCGAGATGAGGTCGCCGCAGGCCAGGAGCGCGGCCCCGGTCAGCGCGGCGGGCAGCAGCTGCGGGCCGGGACGCCGGGTCAGCCGCCGGGCGAGCTGCGGCGCGGCCAGCGCGACGAACGGAACGGGCCCGGCCGCCGCGGTCGCCGCCGCGGCGAGGCCCACCCCGGCGGCGATGAGCAGCGCGCGGGTCCGCTGGACCGGGACGCCGAGCGCCTGCGCCGCGTCGTCGCCCAGCTCCCCCATGCCGAGCGGGCGGGCGAGCAGCAGCGCGGCCGGGAGGAGCACGGCCAGCGCCAGCGCCAGCGGGACGGCCTGATCCCAGTCGCGTCCGTTGAGGCTGCCGGTCAGCCAGAACGCGGCCTCGTACGCCTCGCGCAGGTCGGCCCGGGTGATGAGGTAGGAGTTCAGCGCCTCCAGCATCGCCGCCGCCGCGACGCCGATCAGCACCAGCCGGACGCCGTGCACGCCGCCGCCGCGCCGGTAGGCGACCAGGTAGACGGCGAGCGCGGTCAGCACCGCGCCCGCCACCGAGCCGGCCGTGATCGCGGCGGCGCCGCCGCCGAACACCAGGATCTGCAGCAGCGCCCCGGTCGCCGAGCCGGTGGTGAAGCCGATCAGGTCGGGGCTGCCGAGCGGGTTGCGGGAGACGCTCTGGAAGATCGCGCCGCTGAGCCCGAGCGCGAGGCCCGCGAGCAGCCCGGTGACGGCGCGCGGCAGCCGCAGCGCCGTCACGATGAACCCGGTGGCACGATCGCCCTGCCCGAGGACGGCGCGCACCACGTCCGGCGGCGAGATGGGGAACTCGCCCGAGCCGACGACGAGAACGGCGGCGCCGATCGCGGCCGCCGCCAGCACCCCGCACACCGCCGCGGCCCGCGGCTCCCAGCGCAGCGACAGCGCCCCCGCGCGCAGCACTCTCACAGGTCGCGCGTCCTTCCCCGCCGCACCATCACGGCGAACAGCGGCGCCCCGAGGAACGCGGTGACGATGCCGGTCTCCAGTTCGCCGGGCGCGCTGACGCGGCCGATGATGTCCGCGCCGAGCAGCAGGACGGGCGCGAGCAGCAGCGAGTACGGCAGGACGAGCCGCTGGTCGGGGCCCACGGCCGTCCGGACGATGAACGGGACGGCCAGCCCGAGGAACGCGATCGGCCCGGCCGCCGCCGTCGCCGACCCGCACAGCAGCACCACCGCGGCCGCCCCGAGCACCCGCGTCCGGCCGGGACGCGAGCCGAGGGCGCGGCCCGCGTCGTCGCCCATGCCGAGCGCGTTCAGCGGGCGGGCGAGCAGCAGCGCCAGGACCGTGCCCGCCGCGATGAACGGCAGGACGCGCAGGAGGACCGGCATCTCCCGGCCGCCCAGGGAGCCGACCTGCCAGAACCGGAAGCCGCCGAAGGTGTGCGGGGTGAGCAGCATGACGCCGGCCGTCAGCGCGCTGGACACGGCGTTCACGGCCGCCCCGGCGAGCACCAGCCGGGCGGGTGCGGCGCCGCCGCGTCCCCGCGCGCCGATCAGGTACACCAGGGCCGCCGCGCCCGCCGCGCCGGCGAACGCCGCCCAGACGCAGACGAGCACGTCGTCCGCGCGGGTCGCGGCGATGACGAGGACGACGGCGAGCGCCGCGCCGCCGTTCACGCCGAGCAGTCCCGGCTCGGCGAGCGGGTTGCGGGTGAGGGCCTGCATCACCGCGCCGGCGAGGCCGAGCGCCATTCCGACGGCGATGCCGAGGAGGGTGCGCGGCAGCCGCAGCTCGTGGACGATCAGCTCCGCGCGTGACCCGCCGTCCGGGGAGAACACGCCGGGCAGCACCCGCCCGAGCGGGACATGGCCGGCGCCGATCGCGAGGCTCCCCACGACGGTCGCCAGCAGGGCCGCCGCGAGCAGGACGAGCCGGAGCCGGTGGGAGCCGCGTCCCCCCCGCGCCGGGGGGCGCGGCGGCGGCGTTCGCGCGGGGGACAGCACAAAGTGAGGCTAGCCTAAGCTAACTTGCCCGCTCAAGGCGGCTCCCTCCCCAATACATCGGGGTGCTGCATGACCTCGCTCTTCGCGGGTACGCCGGGTGCCCGGCCACCAACGGAAGGTGATCAGCATGTCTCTCGGAGCCGACGGGCCGTCGGACCCCTCCACCGCCGACACGCTGCGCGTCCGCAGCCAGGTCCGCGGCCCCTGCCTGCTCGTGGCGGCGGAGGGGGAGCTGACCATCCTCACGGCCGACCTGCTGCGCGAGCACGTCCTCGCCGGCATGCGCGGCCTGACGCCGCCGCCGCGGGTCGTCCTGGACGTCGGCGAGGTCGGCTTCTGCGACTCCTCCGGCCTCAACGCGCTCATCGTCATCTGGAAGGCCGCGCACCAGGCCGGCGGCGAGTTCGTGCTGGCGCGCCCGGAGCGGCGGTTCCGCGCGATCATCGAGCGCAGCGGCCTGGACCGGCACCTCATCGCCCACCCGACCACCGAGCAGGCCCTCGACGCGCTGGCGGCGCACTAGTCCCCGGCGGGAAGGGTGATCGTCAGGGTGGTGCCCCCGCCGGGCGGGCTGTCGAGGGCGACGTGGCCGCGGAGGGCGCGGACGCGGTCGGTCAGGCCGGCCAGGCCGCCGCGCGGGGACGGGGCCGCACCGCCCACCCCGTCGTCGCGCACCTCGGCCGTGATCTCGCCGGGCGCGGGCCGGACGGTCAGCGCGATGGAGCCGGCCCGGGCGTGCTTGACGGCGTTGGCGATGGCCTCGCAGAGCGCGAAGTAGAGGGTCGACTCGATCTCGGCCGGGAGGCGGCCGGCGGGCAGGTCGAGCCGGACGGGCACCGCGGCGCGGGCCGCGACCAGTTCCAGGGCCGGGCCGAGGCCGGCCTCGGCGAGGATCGCCGGGTGCACGCCGCGGGCCAGGTCGTCCAGTTCGGCGACGGCCCCGGCGAGTTCGCGGCGGCAGGCGCGGGCCTGCGCACGGGCCGCCGGGTCCCCGGCCACGTCCTCCAGCCGGGCGAGCGTCCGCTCCAGCGCGCGGAGCCGCGCACGCGCGCTGCGCTTCAGCTCGGCGGCGAGCCGCTCGCGTTCGGCGGCCTGGACGCGCACCAGGCGTTCCCTGGCGGCGCGGGCACGTTCGAGGTTGGCCTGCGCGACGGCCTGCAGCCGGACGGTCTCCAGCGTCCGCCCGCCCGCCAGCAGCGCCGCCTCCACGAGCGGCTCGTGGCCGCGGAGGGCGGCGGCGACGTCGACGGTGGCGAGGGGCTCACCGCCGGACGTGCGGACCCGGTGCCGCCAGCGTCCCGGCCGGGGCTCCAGCGGGGCGTCCACCCGGCGGCCGTCCACGCCGACGTAGCCGCCGTCGGCCCAGAGCCACAGGTCGAGGGTGGCGTCGCCCAGGATGCCGCGCAGCGCGTCGCGGACCTTCACCGCGGAGACGGGGGCGGTGAGGCGGTGCATCCGCTCGGCGACGGTCAGCTCGGCGAACCGGACGCGCAGCGCGGTGATGAGGAACACGAGCGGCAGCACCATGGCGCAGATCCCCTGGACGAGGTAGACCCACAGGACGTCGTCCAGCTCCACGCCGATGCCGAGGAGTGTGCCCTGGACGGCCAGGGCACCGGTGACGCCGGCCGGCACGGCGACCGCGACGGGCAGGGCGAGCGCGCGGTCCAGCCGCCCGGTGCGGCGCAGCCGGGCCACCAGGATGATCACCAGCGCGCCCGCGAGCGCCGCCATCGCCGCGGTCAGCGCGCGCTGGACGCCGCCGAAGACCTCCTGGTCGGGACGGACGGACGGCCACGCCACCGAGGCGGCGAAGCCGTTCCAGCGGGGCCGGGAGACCGCGCACATCAGGGCCTGCCCGCCGACCATGATCACGACGGCGGCGGCGGTCCACAGCCGGGCGGCGGCGCCCTCCAGCCGGCCGCCCGGATACAGCAGGACGCCGACGCCGATCGCGACGAAGAACACCGACTGGGAGAAGACCGACAGCAGCGGCGTGATCCCGGTGTTCCAGGCCGCCGACCACATGACCGCCCAGGCCGCGGCGGCGCCGAGGAACGCCGCGCCCGTCCGCCGCCCGAGCCGGCCGGCGGCGAGCAGGCCGCCCGCGACCGCGAACCCGCCGCAGCACGCCAGCGTGACCGCGGCGGCGGCCGGATGCCCGCGCCAGTGCGGCCAGCCGCAGCCCAGCGCCACCGCCGCGACCGCCGTGCCCGCGCCCAGCGCGCGGCGGACCGGCGCGCCCAGCCACGACGGCCGGCGGAGAACGGCCCTCACCGCGTTCCTTCCGTGTCGTCTCCGGGAAACCACCGTCCGGGAGTGGGGTTTTCCCGGATGTGCGCGGCCCTCGGCACCGGGAGCATGGAACGTGCCGGACGCGGTACCCCGGGCACGGGGCCGTGGCGCGTCCCGGTGGCGCACGCGGGGGCCACCACCGGTTCGCCTGACCCGCCCCCGACTCGCGCGGCCAGTTTCCCGCACCCCGGGCACGGAACGCGAGGGCCCGTTACCCGATTGATGCGCGCCCGATCAAGGCGCCCGGCGGGGGCCGGCGCTCAGCGGGTCTCGGCGGCCCGCAACCACGTGAGGACGGCCAGCACCCGCTTGTTGCTGTCCTGCGGACCCGGCGGACCGCCCGTCGAGGCGATCTTCAGCTTGGTGAAGATCGCCCGCACATGGTCCTCGACGGTCCGGGCGGACAGGTGCAGCCGCTTGCCGATCCCCGCGTTGGAGTGGCCCTCGGCCATCAGCGCCAGGACCTCCCGCTCACGGCCGGACAGCCGGGACAGCTCCTGCTCGCGGTGCCGGGCCTCGACGAGCCGGCTCACCACGTCCGGGTCGATGACGACCTCGCCGCGCATGACCCGCTCCAGCGCGGACCGCAGGTTCTCCACGTCCGTGACGTGGTCCTTCAGCAGGTAGCCGACGCCGCGCGGCTGGTCGCGGAACAGCTCCATCGCCTGCGGGGTCTCGTTGTAGGCGGACAGGACCAGGACGCCGAGGCCCGGGTGGCGCTCCAGCAGCCGCCGCGCGGCCACGACCCCCTCGTTGGTGAACGTCGGCGGCATGTGCAGGTCGACGATCGCGACGTCGGGCGGGTCGCCGGTGACCCGGGCGAGCAGTTCCTCCCCGGACCCGGCGGACGCCACCACCTCGATGCCGACCGTGGTGAGCAGGGTGACCAGCGCCTGCCGGAAGATCCCGCTGTCCTCCGCCACGGCTACTCGCATGGCAGGTCCATCCTTACCGTCGTGCCCGCGCCGGGGCCGCCGCCGATTTCCATCTGGCCGCGCAGGGCCCCGACGCGGCCGGACAGCCCGGCGAGATCGGTGGCGGGATCGCGGGAACCCGTGCCGTCACAGGTCACCTCCACGGCCAGCCGACCGTCCTCGTGGCCGACCCGGACGTCCACCTGGGTCGCACGCGCGCGGTCGACAGCGTACGACAGCGTCTCGCAAAGCACCGAGTAAAGCGTGGACTCGATCTCGCGGGAGAACCGCCGCGGGGTGACATCGAGCTTGACGCGGATGCCGACGCGCTCGGCGACGACCTCCAGCGCCGGGCCCAGGCCGTCCTGGACGAGCAGCGCGGGCTGCACCTCGCGGGCGAGCGAGCGCAACTCGGCCAGCGCCTCGACCAGTTCGGCGCGGCAGACGCGGGCATGCTCCTTCACCGCGGGGTCGCCGGTGACGGCCTCCAGCGTCCCGAGCATCGCGCCGAGCGCGAGCAGCCGCTGCTGCGCGCCGTCGTGCAGGTCGCGGGCGAGGCGCTCGCGCTCCACGGCCTCGGCGCGGACGAGCCGCCGGTAGGCGGACCGGACCTGTTCGAGGCCGGCGTGCACGCTGGCCTGCAGCCGCGCGGTCTCCAGCGCCCGGCCGCCCGCGGCGAGCGCGGCCTCGACCAGGGAGCCGTGATCGCGGAGCGCGCCGCCGAGTTCCACGACGGCGAGCGGATCCCCGGCGGCGCCGCGCACCCGGCGCCGCCAGCGGCCCCCCTCGTCGTGACCGCCGTCATGGACGCCGCCGTAAACGCCGTTCTCTTTCGGGTCGGCGTCCAGGCCGTCGTCCGGGCCGAGGGCGACGGGGCGTCCGGTGGTGTCGACGTAGGTCTGCTCCGTCGGCGCCCAGAACCACAGCTCCAGCGTCGGGTCGCGCAGGACGTCCCGCAGCGCGTCCCGGACCCGTTCGACCGACACCGGCGCGGTCAGCCGCAGCATCCGGCCGGCGACGGTCAGCTCGCCGATGCGGATCCGCAGCGCGGACGCGAGCAGGGTGAGCGGCAGGAGGGCGGCCATCGCGCCCTGCACCACGTAGACGCCGAGCAGGTCGTCCAGCGGGATCGAGTCCTCCATGATCGGCCGCTGGGTGAGCGCGGCCGAGATCCCCACGAACGCGAGGACGACCGCCACCGGGAGGGTGAGCATGCGCCGCATCCGGCTCATCCTCGGCAGCCGCAGTATCAGCACGACGGCGTACGACAGGGCGAGGAGCACGTACAGCACGGCGGACGCCCACAGGACGACCCGGAAGACCTCCCGGTCGGGGAACGGCGCGGGCCACCACACCGACTCACCGCGGAACGCCGCCCACTCGGGCTCGGAGGTGACCCACAGCGCCGTCGGGCAGCAGCAGAGGATCACGCACGCCAGGACCGTCCAGACCCGGTCGGCGAGGTACTCCAGCCGGCCGCCCGGGTAGAGCAGGACGCCGACGGCGATCGCGAGGTAGAAGTCGGCCTGCGCGTACGGCGACAGGATCGGCCCGATGGTCGCGTCCCAGCTGGCCGCCCAGTTGACCGCCCAGCAGGCCGACGCGGCCACGAACAGCAGCCCGGTGCGGCGGGTCCGCGCGCCGGTGCCGAGCAGCACGCCCGCCACCGCGATGGCGGTGCAGCTGACCAGCGTGGTCGCGGCGGCGGCCGGATGGTGCCGCCAGTACGGCCAGCCGGCGAGCAGGGCCAGCCCCGCGACCACCAGTCCGGCGAGGAGGGCGCGCCTCGTCTCCGCGCCGAACCACGGTGGCGACCTGCGCCGCCGCGGTGCGGAAATCACCACGACCATCCTCTCCATGCTCGGACCTCGGGGCATGCCCTGCCACCGGAAACCCACGGAGCGCCGGTCCGTGCTTTCCCGGACGCGGCGCCGGGCCGGTCTCCCGGTGAGCGGGCGCACCCCGCAGTCTCCCGGATCCGGGCGGACGTTCCCGGCGGCGTTATCCGATCGACGCACGCGCCGTTCCGGCCTTTCCGTCCCGATCTTGTGGGGCCGGAGTCCCCGCGAGGCCGGGAGCATTCGGGACGCGCATCCCTTGACGCGGGGCCGGCCGTCGGCCGGGGACTGCTCAGCGCCCATTCAACACCTGATGAAAGGAATTCACATTCACCGGGAAAACCCGGTCTCCCGGCTGGGCTCGCCTGGGTTGCCGGACAAGAGGGGTAATGTCAGGATCATTTCCTGCGGGACCATGGGGCAGGCGAGAAAGGGGCGCGGGGAATGAACCATGAGACGGCCGTGCGGACCGCAGGGCCGAGGACCGGGCGTCCCGTGCTCGTGGACGCGTCCGGGCCCCGGCTTCCGGCGGTGGACCGCGCCCGGATCCGGCCGCGGTACCGGGCGATCCTGGCGGTGGACATCGAGGGCTCGACGGCGCGCACCGACCCGGTCAAGGCCGAGCTGAGGCGCACCCTCTACCGGCTGCTGGAGGAGGCGTTCAACCGGGCCGGAATCGGGGAGAGATACCGGGAGGAGTATGTCGACCGGGGCGATGGCGCGCTGGTTCTCGTACAGCCTTTCGATGAGGTCCCGAAAACGCTGCTGCTGCACCCGGCGGTACCGATCCTGTCCGCGCTGCTCGCCGAATACAACGCCGCGCAGTCGATCGCGTCCGGCGGTGACCGGCGAATTCGCATTCGCGTCGTCGTGCATGCCGGAGAGGTGCACAACGACGGCCACGGCAATTTCGGCGAGGCGCTCGACATCGCCTGCCGGCTGCTCGACTCGCCGCAGGCGAAGAGCGCGCTGCGCCGCACCCGCGCGCCGCTGGTGCTGATCGTGTCCGAGGACATCTACCACTCCATCGTCCGCCACGGGTACGAGGGCATCCGCGCCGACTCCTACGTGCCGCTCGTCCGGCTGGAGGTCCCCGGGCGCAGCCACCAGGGCTGGCTCTACGACGCCACCGCGCCGTACCGGCATCCCACGCTCACCACCTGGACCCGCCGCCTGCGCGCCGTCCGGCCGGTACTGACCGGCCGGTGAGCCGCCCCCGGCGGGTCCAGGCGAGGGACGTCACGGCGTGGCGAGCGCCTCGGTCGGGGGGAGGCGCGCGGCCCGCAGGGCCGGGTACAGGCCCGCGATGCCGCCGATGAGGAGGGTGGCGAGTATCCCGCCCGCCATCGCCCAGACCGGGACGACGGTCGGCCAGCCCTGCGTCACGGCGAACACGGCGGTGACGACGATGCCGATGGCCACCCCGCCGACGCCGCCGAGCGCGGCGAGGAGCTGCGACTCGGTGAGGAACTGCATCCTGATCTGGCCGCGGGTCGCGCCGAGGGAGCGGCGCAGGCCGATCTCGGCGCGGCGTTCCAGGACCGAGATCACCATCGTGTTGGCGACGCCCACCCCGCCGACCAGCAGCGCGACGCCGCCGAGGCCGAGGAGCAGGCCGGTGAACGCCCTGTCGGTGGCGTCCCGCGCCGCCAGCGCGTCGGACGGGCGGCTGACCTGGACCTCGTTCGGCGCCTGCGGGCTGGCGGTGGCGGCCAGCAGATCCCGCACCTTCTCCACCGCGTCCTCGCGGGCGCGCGTGTAGACGGTGGTGGGGTGGCCGTCGAAGCCGAGGCGGCTCACGGCGGCGTCCCAGCCGACGAGCGCCGCGGAGTCCAGTTCGGGGGCGAGCTGGTTCGGGGCCAGGACGCCGACGACCGTGAACCACTGCGAGCCGAGCCACACCTGGACGTTCGGCGTCGCCACGCCGAGGCGCGCGGCCGTCTCCGAGCCGAGCACCACGGCCGGGTACCTGGCGGTGCCGGCGTTGAGCCACCTGCCGGTGGCCATGGTGAGGCCGATGGTCTTCGGCAGGTCGAGCCGGGCCGCAAGGACGCTGATCCCGCCGCTCTCCCCCTCCGGGATGTGGTCGTTGCGGTAGACGTGGGCGTCCTCCAGAGCCGCCGTCGCGGACGCCGACTCGACGTCCGGCATCCGCCCCACCATGCCGACCGACTCCTCCGGGAGCTTCGCATCGGCGCCGAACAGGTCGCGGCCGGGCCCGACCGTGAGCAGGTTGGTGCCGAGCCTGTCGAGGGTGGCCTGGAGCTGGGCACGGCTCGACGTCGAGATGCCGACCACGCCGATCATCGCGGCGATGCCGATCGCGATGCCGAGCGCGGACAGGAACACCCGCATCGGCCGGGACCGCAGCCCGGCGGCCCCGACGCGCAGCACGTCCCCCGGCCCGAGCCGGGACGGCGCGTCCCCGCGCGGATTCGTCATCGTGCCGCCTCCACCCGTGCGTCGTCGTGGACGATCCGGCCGTCGCGCATCCCCACCTGGCGGGGCAGCAGCGCGGCGATGTCCCGGTCGTGCGTGATCAGCGCGACGGTCGTGCCGCCGGCCGACAGCTCCCGCAGCAGGTCCAGGACGCCCGCGCCGGACGCCGAGTCCAGCGCGCCGGTCGGCTCGTCCGCCAGCAGCAGCGCGGGTTCCCCGACGACCGCGCGGGCGATCGCGACGCGCTGCCGCTCCCCGCCGGACAGCTGGTGCGGCCGGTGCCCGAGCCGGTGCCCGAGCCCGACGCGCTCCAGCGCGTGCCGGGCCCTGCGGCGCCGCTGCGCGAGCGGCACGCCCCCGTACAGGAGCCCGTCCGCGACGTTGTCCAGCGCGCTGACGCCGGCGGCGAGGTGGAACTGCTGGAACACGAAACCGATCCGGCGGGCGCGCAGCGCCGACAGTCGCCGGTCCGGCAGCCGCGACACGTCCGTGCCCTCGACGAGGACGGTGCCGGCGCTCGGCCGGTCGAGCGTGCCGAGCAGGTGCAGCATCGTCGACTTCCCGGACCCCGACGGCCCCACGATCGCGACCAGCTCGCCCTCCACGATGGTCAGCGACACCCCGTCCAGCGCGGTGACGCCGCCCGGGTAGGTCTTGGTGACCTCCCGCAACTCCACGACCGGTGTCATGAGGGCACCCCCACCTTCATGCCCTCCGCCAGGCCGGATCCGGAGATCTCGACCCGGCCCCCGGTGAACACGCCGGTCTCCACCGGCACCGTGCGGACCCGCCCGTCCTGGACGACCTGGACGGCGTACCCGCCGTCGCCCTGGGCGAGCAGCGCGCCCACCGGGACGGCGAGGACGCCGTTGTGCCGGTTCGCGGTCAGGCTCACCTCGACGGGCGCCTTGTCGTAGGAGCCGAGCCTGTGCTGCGAACCGATCGCGATCTCGACCTCGATGGTGGACGGCTGGTCTTCCTTGCCCTGCTTGGCGACCTTCCCGACCGAGGTGATCCGTCCCTTGACGGTGTCGCCGGACGGCAGCTCGATCTCCACCGCGGCCCCCTTCTTCGCGAGCCGCTGGTACTGCACGTTCAGGTCGACGGTCACGACGCGGGTCGTCCCGGTGCAGGTGAGGACGGGGCCGCCGAGGCGGTCGCCGACGCTCGCCTTGCGCTCGGCCACCCGGATCCGGCCGGACGCGACGACGGCCGCCCCCGGCCGGACCGTGCCCGTCTCCTCGACGCCGAGGGCGTCCTGCCAGCGCTTCACGGCCGCGGCGGTGGCGGCGTTGTAGGTCTTGTCGACGGTGAACCCGGTGTAGCCGAGGGCCTGGAGGTTCCGTTCGAGCTGGAGGACGTCGGTGCCCTCCGTCCCCGCCGCGAGCGTCCGGTAGATCGGCAGCCTGCCGTACAGCAGCGGCACCGGCTTGTTGTCGACCCGGTACACCGGCCGTCCCCTGGGGATCACCGATCCGGCGCCGGGCAGCCAGGTGACCGTGCCGCGCCCGGCGGCGGAGACGGTGCGGGTGCCGCCGTAGCCGAGCGTGCCGTCCGCCTCCTGCGTCTCGACCAGCGTGGTCCGCTCGATCGCCGCCGTCGCGGGCGGCAGCGCACCGTGCGCGGCGGCCGGGGCGCCGCCGCCGCCGCCGAGCCCGGCGGCGGCGAGACCCGCGCCGCCCGCGACGGCCACCCCGGCGGCGCCCAGGACGAGTGTGCGCGTCCTGGTCACTAGTCCCTGCCCGTGGTCGTGGAGGGGGCGTCCGGCTCGAACTTGGCGCACGCCTTCTGCGCGTCCTTGAACTTCGGGCTCTCCGGGTCCAGCCCGGTGCCCTTCCCGGCCTGTATCTTGATGCCGCCGTTGGGGTCGGGGTCGGGGAATTCGGTGATTCCGTGATCGCGCATGCACTTGGAGAGCCCGCGCATCTGCGCGATCTGCTCGGGGTTCGGCTTGGGCGGCTTGCCGCCGTTCGGCATCAGATGCCGGCACTTCTTCTGCGCGGCCTCGACCTTGTCGTCGCCGCCGGGACCGCCGCCCTCGCCCGGCTTGCCGGACGCCCGGATCGTGAGCTTGCCGTCCTGCGGGTCCTGCATGTCCACGCCGTTGTCGCGCATGCACTGGGCGAACCGGCGCATCTTCTCATGGTCATCCGCGGCCTTGGCGGTGCCGGCGGCCTTGGCGCCCTTGCCGTCGCCCCCGCAGCCCTGCGCCCCGAGGGCGAGGGCCGGGACGAGCGCCAGCACCGCGAACGTCTGTCGTCGCATCGGTCGGTCTCCCTGTCGTCTCCGCCGGGCGGTCCGCCGGCGGCGACCGCAAGTCCAGCCCGCGGCGGGTAACCCGGGCGTAACCGGATCGGGTTATGCCGGCGTTACGCCCGCTCCTCCAAGCTGGGACGGCGGGACGGCGCCGGGGGGCGCCGATCCGCAGAGACCACGCATTCGCGGAGACGGGACGGCAGAGGTGCGGGTACTGATCGCCGAGGACGAGCGGATGCTCGCCGATTCGATCGCCGAGGGGCTGCGGGCCGAGGCCCTCGCCGTGGACGTGGTCTACGACGGGGACGCCGCGCTCGAACGCCTCGGCGTGAACGACTACGACGTGCTCGTGCTGGACCGGGACCTGCCCGTCGTGCACGGCGACGACGTGTGCCGCGCGGTCGTGGAGTCCGGGGCGCTCGTGCGGGTGCTGATGCTCACCGCCGCCGTCACCGTCCCGGCCCGGGTGGACGGGCTGCGGATCGGCGCCGACGACTACCTGACCAAGCCGTTCGCGTTCGAGGAGCTGGTCGCGCGGATCCAGGCGCTCGGCCGGCGCGCCCGCCCGGCGGCGCCGCCGACGCTGGAGCGCGCCGGCATCCGGCTCGACCCGTCCCGCCGGGAGGTGTACCGGGACGGCCGGTACGTGCACCTGGCCCGCAAGGAGTTCGGGCTGCTGGCCGAGCTGCTGCGCGCGGACGGGACGATCGTGTCCGCCGAGTGGCTGCTGGAGAAGGTGTGGGACGAGCACACCGACCCGTTCACCAACACCGTCCGGGTGACGCTGATGAAGCTGCGCCGCAAACTCGGTGATCCCCCGGTCATCGAAACCGTCCCGGGAGCGGGGTACCGGATTCCATGACGAGGTTCACCGAGCGGCTGCGGCCGACGATCCGGATGCGGCTCACGATGCTCTACACCGGCCTGTTCCTCTGCGCCGGGATCGTCCTGCTGGGCCTGACGTACCTGCTGGTGCAGAACAACCTGCGCCAGCGACCGCCCGAGAACCAGATCTTCGAGACCAAGAGCGTCTCCGGCTTGCCGCCGTCCGGCTCGCTCACCGGCGAACCCCCCGAAGCCGCCCTCCAGAAGGTGCTGGTCGCGGGACGCAAGGACTACCAGCGGGAGACGCTCAGCGCGCTGCTGACGCAGGGCGGCATCGCGCTCGGCCTGGTCGGCGCGGCGGGGCTCGGCTTCGGCTGGCTGCTCGCCGACCGGGCGCTGCGGCCGGTCCACGCGATCACCGAGACGGCGCGGCGGGTGGCGCGCGGCCACGACCTCACCGAGCGGATCGGCTACGAGGGACCCCGCGACGACATCAAGGAGCTGGCCGACACCTTCGACGCCATGCTGGGCCGGCTGGCGAGGGCGTTCGACGGCCAGCGGCGGTTCGTCGCGAACGCCTCGCACGAGCTGCGCACCCCGCTCGCGATCAACCGGACGCTCGTCGATGTGGCGGTGCGCCGCCCGGACGCCACGGGCGACGTCAAGCGGCTCGGCGAGTCGCTCCTGGTGGTCAACGCCCGGCACGAGCGCCTCATCGACGGGCTGCTCACCCTCGCCGGCACCGAGAACGCCGTGGTGGACGCCGCGCCGTTCGACCTCGCGGACGTGGCCGGGCACGTCCTCGACCAGGCGGCGCCCGAGGCACGGGCGCACGGCGTGACCACCGGCCGGCGGCTCGGCCCGGCGCCCACGTCCGGTGATCCCGTGCTCATCGAGCGGCTCGTGCAGAACCTCGTGGAGAACGCGGTCCGGCACAACCACGACGGCGGTGAGCTGTCGGTCACCACCCGTGGCCGGGACGGATGGGCGGAGGTCGTCGTCACCAACACCGGGCCGGTCGTCCCCGGCTACGAGATCGAGACGCTCTTCGAGCCGTTCCGGCGGCTCGGCAACGACCGGGTGCGGTCCGACCGCGGCTCCGGGCTGGGCCTGTCGATCGTCCGGGCGACCGCGACCGCCCACGGCGGCACGGTGACGGCGGCGCCGCGACCGGGCGGCGGCCTCACCGTGACCGCCCGCCTGCCCTCCCCCGCGCCCTTCCCCGTGCCGGGCCCGGCCGCCGAATCCGCCGCGGCCGGGCCGAGAGATCCGGCCCGATCGGGGTAGCGTCCTCCCAATGACCAGTGCGCAACTGCTCGCCGACGCCTTCGGCCGGATCCGGGAGGCGGTCCACGGGGCCGCGGACGGGCTCACCGCTGCTCAGCTCGCCCACCGTCCCGCCACCGGCGCCAACTCGATCGCATGGCTCGTCTGGCACCTGACCCGCGTCCAGGACGACCACGTCGCGGACGTGGCCGGCACCCCGCAGCTGTGGACGCGGGACGGCTGGGCCGGCCGGTTCGCGCTGCCGCTGGACGCGTCCGACACCGGGTACGGGCACACCTCCGACGAGGTCGGGGCGGTCAGGGTCGAGTCGGCGGACCTGCTGACGGGGTACCACGACGCCGTGCACGACCGGACCGTGGAGTACGTGTCCGGGCTGACCGACGCCGACCTGGACCGGATCGTGGACCGCGCGTGGGACCCGCCGGTCACGCTCGCCGTGCGGCTGATCAGCGTGATCTCCGACGACCTGGAGCACGCGGGGCAGGCCGCCTACATCCGCGGCATGCTCGAACGCGCCTGATCGGACGGCGTTTCCCCGCCCTCCTTCTCCCCGCTTTCATCCCCGACGTCCTTGAGCGGGACGCGCCAGACGAGGATGGTGCCGCCGCCGGGACGGGCGCGGGTGGACAGCGACCCGCCGAGGTTCTCGGCGCGCTCGCGCATGTCGCGCAGGCCGCCGCCGGCGGCGCCCTCGGGGATGCCGGCGCCGTCGTCCTCGACCCGCAGGGTCAGGTCGTCGCCGACCTCGATGCGCACGGACGCCTCGGTGGCGCGGGCGTGCCGGGCGACGTTCGACAGCGCCTCCCGGACGACGGCGAGAAGCTGCTCGCCGATCCGGTCGTCGACCGCCGTGTCCAGGAGCCCGGCGAGCCGCACGGACGGCGCGAACCCCAGCCGCTCGGCGGCGGCGTCGACGAGAACGCGCACCCGGCTGCGCAGCGACTCCTCGTCCGGCGGCGCCTGCAGCGCGAAGATCGTCGAGCGGATCTGCCGGATGGTGTCGTCCAGGTCGTCCACCGCCCGCTGCACCCGGGTCGCCACCTCCGGCCGCTGGGCGATCTTGATCGCGGCCATCAGCCCCATCGCGGTCGCGAACAGCCGCTGGATCACCGTGTCGTGCAGGTCCTTGGCGATCCGGTCGCGGTCCTCCAGCAGCACCAGCCGCTCGGTGTCGCGGCGGCGGTCGGCCAGCTCCAGCGCCACCGCCGCCTGCCCCGCGAACGCCTCCAGCAGCCGCTGCGTCTCCTCCGAGAACACCGCGCCGCCGGGCGGGTTGATGACCGTGATCGCGCCGCGCGCGGACGTGCCGGTGCCGAGCGGAACCACCAGCAGCGGCCCGACGGGCAGCCCCGGCGGCGCACCGGCCCCCTGCACCGCCGCCGAGCCGTCCGCCAGCCGCAGCGGCGCGCCCTCGGCGAACACCCTCCCCGACACCGAGCGCTCCATCGGGATGCGCATGCCCCGCAGGCGGGGGGCGCCCACGCCGTCGGCCGCCTCCAGCACGGCGTCGCCGCCCGCCTCGTCCACCAGCGTCACGCTGCTCAGCCTCGCGTCGGCGATCTCCCGGGCCCGACGCGCGACCAGGTCGATGACCTCGTGCGGGTCGGTGCCCGACAGCAGCGCGGTGGAGATCTCCGCGGACGCCTCCAGCCACCGCTCCCGGCGCCGCGTCTCCTCGTACAGCCTGGCGTTCTCGATCGCCACGCCCGCGGCCGTGGCCAGGGCGGTCACGACGACCTCGTCCTCCTCGTCGAACTCGCCGCCGCCGGCCTTCTCGGTCAGGTAGAGGTTGCCGAACACCTCGTCCCGCACCCGGATCGGCACGCCCAGGAACGACCGCATCGGCGGATGGTTCGGCGGGAACCCGGCGGAGTCGGGATGCTCGGTCAGGTCCGCCAGCCGCAGGGAATGCGGCTCGCGGATCAGCAGGCCGAGGATGCCTTCGCCGCGCGGCCAGTGCCCGATCGCCTTGATCTCCTCGTCGCTCATCCCGGTCGTGACGAACCGGATCAGATGCTCCCCCCCGTCACCGACGACGCCGAGGGCGCCGTAACGGGCGTCGACCAGGGTGGTGGCGGCCTCGACGAGCCGCCGCAGCACCGTCGCCAGTTCCAGGTCGCCGCCGATCGTGACGACGGCCTCCAGCAGCGCGTGCACGCGGTCACGCGTCGACCGGGCCGCCTCCAGCCGGGTCTGCAGCTCGGTCAGCAGATCGTCCAGCTTCAGCTCCGGCAGGACGAGCCGCGCGTGCTCCGCCCCCGAACGAGACTCCTCACTCACACCGCCAGTATTCCCACTGCCCCGCCGGGACCGGAAACAGGGCCGCCGTGACGGCGGGCATCACCGCCCGGCACTGGCCGACGTGATGAGACGCGACCAGCGGGGGCCGATGTGCTCCATGTCGTGGGAGCGCACGGACCGCAGCGCCCGGTCGCCGAGCCGGGCCCGCAGCTCCGGGTCGGTGATCAGCTTGCGGAGCGCCGCGGTGAGGGCGTCCACGTCCTCGGCGGGGACGAGCAGCCCGTCCGCACCGGAGGTGATCAGCTCGGCGGGGCCGTGCGGGCAGTCGAACGAAACGACCGGCAGGCCCATGCCCATCGCCTCGATCACGACCATCGGCATGCCCTCGCGGCGCGACGACAGGACGTAGATCGACGCGCGCGCCATCTCGGCCGGCAGGTCGGGGGTCTTCGGCCGCAGCTCGGCCCGTCCGGTGAGGCCGAGTTCGGCGATCATCGCCTGCAGCCGGTCCCGCCGCGCCCCGGACCCGAAGATGCGCAGCGTCCAGTCGGGATGCTCGGCGGCGAGCGGCACGAAGGCGCGCAGCAGCAGGTCGAAGCCCTTGGTACGGACGAGCCGCCCGGCGGCCAGGATGACCTTGTGCTCGCGGCGGGACGGGACCGCGGGGAGCGGCGGCGCGGCGTTCGGGATCCGCACGATGCGGACGCCGGTCCCGGCGAGCGCCGCCGCGTAGTCGGCGCGGGCGGCCTCGGTGAGCGTGGCGAGGACGGTGAGCCGCCGGTACGCGCGGAGGACCTGCCGCCGCAGGGGAGGCTGGTAGGAGCCCAGATTCATGTGGTCCTGCCCGATCGTGGCGACGCCGCGCGGGCCGAGTTCCGCGGCCAGCAGCACGAGGGACGGCCGGGTCCCGATGAGAACGTCCACCGGCGGGCGGTACACCGCGCGCAGGAGCCGGACGTCCGTCAAGAGGGTCACGTGGCGGAACGACGCCTCGTCCGCCGGTATCAGGAGGCTCGGCAGCCGCTCCAGCAGGCGGGCCGCCCTGCCCTTGGGGGCGAAGCGGTCATCGGCGTAGGTGACCGTGACGCCCGCGGGGAGCGGGAAGAACGGCTTCCTGGTGTTGCGCACCACGCTGACGATCTCGACGTCGTGATCACGGGCCAGGTACCCGCACAGGTTGAGCACCGTGCGGATCGTGCCGCCCGCGCCGTGCGCGCTCTGCAGCAGGACGCGGACGCGGAGCCGGTCACCGGGCGGCGGGACGCGACGCCGCAGGCGCAGCGGGCGCAGCCCCCAGAGCGCCGAACGGCGCAGGACACGGTGTGCCCTGCGCCGGACGCGGCGCCGCAGGCGCAGTGGACGTGCTGACTCGCTCACCGGGTCCCCGATCGCAGACGGCCTCGTCCGGCCATTTCCCGCGCGCGGGTCCCGGCAACGTCATCCGGTGGTCACGGTCCGGTCGAGGGCGCTGCCCTTGACCCACCGGCTCCACGGCATCTCGTAGTAGCTCCAGCCGTTGTTCCAGTCGAGCTTCCGCTTGCTCCCGGTGATGATCACCGGGTCGCCGCGGTAGGAGAAGTTGTAGAACCAGCGGGCCTGGCTGGGCGGGGAGTTGACGCAGCCGTGGCTGACGTTCTGGCGGCCCTGCGCCCACACGGTGCCGGCCATGGCGTGGACGTACTCGCCGCTGTTGGAGATCCGCACCGCGAACGGGATCTCCTCCTTGTAGCCGCCGTTCTTCTTGTCCTTGGGGTCGACGCCCATCCACTCCGACGTCATGATCGCCGGATTCTCCTTGCCCATGGTCAGGTGGATGCCGCTGGTGGTGAGGAAGGTGTCGACGCCGTTGACCACGCGTCCACCGCGGCCGGCGCTGATCGGCCAGCTGCGGACCTTCTTGCCGTTCTTCATGACGACGGCCTTGTGGGTCTTGGTGCTGACGTGCACGATGTGCGAGTCACCGATGCGGAACCTGCGCGTGAAGTCCGACACGCCGTAGGTCTGCTTGCCCGACTTGACGCCGGCCAGCTTCGCCCGGAACGCGACCTGCTGGTTGGGCTGCCAGTACTCCCCGTTCTTCGTGCGGAAGATCACGGTGGTGTCGTTCATCCAGAACCAGGCGCCGGTGGCGGGCTTGGTGGACTTGACCTCCAGGGCCTTCTCCACGGCCTTCTTGTCGGCGACCGCGCGGTTGAAGACGACCTGGATCGGCATGCCGACGCCGACCTTCTCGTTACTGCTCGGGGTGATGTCGACGATCTGCAGCGTGTTCGCCGCCTTCGCCGTGGCGAACGTCGCGTTGACCGTCGTCGACTTGCCCTTGGGGCTCTTGGCGACCGCGGTGACCTGGTACTTGGCGCCGGGGCGCAGCGTGCGCGACCTCCAGCTGGCCTTGTCGGCGGCCATCTCGCCCGACACCGGCTTGCCCTTGAGCGTGACGGACACCTGTTCCAGGGTGCCGCCCGCGGCCGTCACGACGACGCCGCTCTCCGGCGCGGCCTTGGTGTTGCCGTCACCCGGATTGATCGTCACCTGCGGGACGCTCGCGTCGCCCTTCTCGCCCACGGTGACACCGGCGTCCTTCTCGCCCCCGCTGCAGGCCGTCGTGAGGAGGAGTACAACCCCCGCCATCCCCGCGCCGGCCCGGACCCCTGCGGAAAACCTCCGCTGCACCTCGAACCTCCACTACCCCGCCGTCTATCAGGGAGACATTAGCGACAAAAAATCGAGATCATGCCACGTCCGGGCGTTTCGGCGGGGGTCCGAGATCAAAGCGTTGCACGGCGGGTGATCCGGAGCCGGCCTCCGGCCCCGGACGCGATGACGGACCTCCGCGGGACCCGGCGGCAGGGCCCGGCGGTGGGCTCGAGCGGAAGGTTCAGCGGAGGGCGCTGCCCTCGCGCCACTTGTCGAACGACATCTGCCAGAAGCTCCAGCCGTTGTCCCACTCGACCTCGCGGTCGCTGCCGGTGAGCTTGATGACGTCGCCGCGCTGCACGACGTCGTAGAACCACTTCGCGTTGGCGGGGCTGACGTTCAGGCAGCCGTGGCTGACGTTCGCCGACCCCTGCGATCCGACCGACCAGGGCGCTGAGTGCACGTACTCGCCGCTGTTGGAGAAGCGGACCGCGTAGTTGACGACCGTCTTGTAGTAGCCGGCGTCGCCCTCCTGGCGGCCCGGGGACGTCATCGTGACGGGGTTGCCCTTCTCCATCAGCAGGTGGACGCCGCTGGTGGTGGTGAACTCCCGCGTCTGCCCGTTGCCGGCGCTGAACGGGATCGTGCGCAGCTTCTTGCCGTCCCGCGTCACCGTCATGTGGTGCCCGCCGATGTCGCCGGTGGTGATCTGCGCGGCGCCGATGCTGATCGTCGCCTGGGCGTCCTTGGCCCCGTACACGCCGCCGCCCGCGTTCGCCCCGGCCAGCGCGGCGTGGAAGCGCACCGTCTGGTGCGGCTGCCAGTAGGTCTTCGTCCGGTAGACGACCTGGTCGGGCGCCAGCCAGCGCCAGGCGCCCTCGACGGGCTTGTCCGGCGTGACGCGCAGCGTCCGCTCCACGGCGGCCTTGTCGGTGACCGGGCGGTTGAACCGGACGAAGATCGGCATCCCGATGCCGACCTTCTCGCCCGTGACGTTCGGGGTCACATCCGTGATCGACAGTGTCCCGGTCGGCTTGAGCGTGGTGAACGCGCTGGTCGCCGTGCGGGTCTTGCCGCCGTCGCGGGCCTGCGCGGTCACGGTGTAGGACGTGCCGGGGGTCAGGGTGCGGGTGGAGCGCCATGTCTTGCGCCCGTCGCCGAACTCGCCGGTGATGGTCGCGCCCCCGCCCTGGACGGTGACGTTCTGCAGCTTGCCGCCCGAGGTCTTCACCTCGATGGTGCCGTCCGGCTTGACCTGGGCGGTCCCGTTGGCCGGGGTGATCGTCACCGCGGTGTCCGACCCGCCCGAGGCCAGCTTGCCCGCGCCGCCGACCCCGCAGCCGGTCACGAGCATCGCCACCACGCCCGTGCCGCCGGTCAGCACCAGCGCCAGCCGCCCATTAGTCGCCACGAACTCCCCCAAACCCGTCGAATGAATGTAGCTACACATGGAGACGCCCCGAACCTTGGGGAAGTTCGGGGCGTTCGTTGGGGAACCGCTGCTCAGGCGGCGGCCCCGGACGGGACGGGCTCGCGGTTGATGTGATGCACGACACGCTTGAAGCCCCAGACCGAGAGGGCGATGCCGATCGCCCCCAGCCCGGCGACGACGCCGGTGCGGATCCACAGGTACATGCTGAGCGACTCGTTGAACAGCATCCAGAGGCTGACCCCCACGTTCACCAGCAGGACCGCCGACCACAGCAGCGAGATCCGCAGGAAGAACTGGTGGACCCTGGCGTGCTTGTAGAACGCGTCGGGGATCGGCGCCATGTCCTTGGCGAGCTTCATCGCGAGGGGCTTGCCGAGCGGGACCGAGGCGAGGAAGGCCATGCTGACGGCGAGCGTGCCGAGCGTCGGCTGCAGGAAGTAGATGACCGCGCTGTGCGTGGCGGCCGCCAGCCCCGCGCGGACGGTCACACCGACCGCGGCCAGCAGCAGCATCCCCGACACCGGATGGCCGCGCACATACCGGTAGACGATGCCGCCGTACACCCAGACGACGGCGGCGATGAGCGCGCCGTTCAGGCCGAGCAGCATGAGCGCGGTGTAGAACACCACCACGGGCGCGATGACGCCCTCCACAAAGCGCGGGAACGCGTGCATGAGCAGCGCGGTCACCCGCGGCAGTTCGAACAGGTGGTGCCCGCCGGCCCCTGCGTGGCCGTCCCTCGGCGCCCGGGTCAGACCACCCGGGGCCTCGGATGGGGCCTCGGACGCGGGAACCTCCCCGGGGGGTTCTGCGGATTTTGTCGCCGGTCGTTCCATCGAGCGCTGTGCTCCCCGATCGATGTTCATGGACTCGGATGTGCTCACGGTTCGCCCCACGGTACGTGATGATCCGCACGCGTCCGTCCGTTTTGGGACGATCAGGGCCCGTGCGCCCGTTCCCTCCTTGGTTCGGCGACGGGACCCCTGAAGTGCGGGTCGCGGCCGGATGCGGCCGGGATGCGGCCGGAGTCGAACCGGTGGAACGGCCTTACTACGACTTTAAACGCGGATCGGCGCTGTTCTCATCCAGGGTTGGCCCTCTTTTCGGGTCAACCTTTATCCGGATCAGCCCTCCGGCGGGATCGTCTGGACGTCCCGCGCGGCGGCGTAGATGGCGCGCAGCGCCACCGCCACCGACGGCCTGCGCACGCTCGCGGCCCGGGTGACGGCGTACACCTCGCGGGCCAGCGTGCACTCGGGGATGCGCCGCACCGCCACCCCCCGGTCGCCGGCGGCCAGCGCCAGCGCGGGCACCGCGGTGATGCCGAGGCCCCGCGCGACCAGGCTGAGGATCGTGTGCAGCCCCTCGAACTCCCAGGGCACCGGGCGGGCACCGCCGACGGCGTCCAGCAGCCGCTCGACGGCCTGCCGGGACGGCTCACCGGGCGGCGCGGCCATCCACGGCTCCTCCCGGAGCCGCTGCAGGTCGACGGGCCGGTCCGGGTCCGACAGCGGATGCGAATGCGGGACGACCAGCACCAGCGGATCACGGCGCAGGTGGAAGAACTCCAGCGCGGCGGGCGCCTGGTCGGGGACCTTGCCCGTCCAGTCGTCGATGAGGGCGATGTCGACCTCGCCGCTCTGCACCTGGCCGATGCCGGCGCCGGGCACCGTCTGCCGCAGCACGAACGTCAGCCCGGGATGCTCGCCGAGGCTGCGCGCCAGCGCGGGCGCCAGCGCGACGGCGGCGGTCGGGAACGAGGTCACCACGATCCGGCCCGACGGCGCGTCGGCCTGCGCCGACAGCTCCGCCTCGGCCGCCTCGACCAGGCCGAGGATCTCCTCGGCGCGCTCGGCGAGCCGGCGTCCCGCGTCGGTCAGCTCGGCGCTGCGGGCGGTGCGGTCCAGCAGCGGGACGCGGGCCTCCCGTTCGAGCGTGGCGAGCTGCTGGGAGACCGCGGAAGGGGTGTATCCGAGAGCGGAGGCGGTCGCGGCGATGCTGCCGCGGCGGGCGAACTCGGTGAGCAGTCGCAGCCTGCGCAGTTCAAGCATCAGACCACCTTATGGTCAGCATCGATGAGACTCGCTTGTAATGATGCTCGATGCGGGCAACATTTGATCTGTGCCCGGCCGGGTCGCACACGGGAATTCAACGGTCACCCACCGTAATTTCGTCATGCCCTTGGAGCATTGATGCCTACCCAGAACCAGCCCCTTCAGAATCGACCCGCATCCGTCCGGGCGCTGTCCTTCTCGCCCCGTCAGGTCCCGCTGTCGGCGACGCTCGCGGTCAACGAGGCGATCGCCCGCAAGCGCAGGGAGGGCGAACGCGTGCTCCCCCTCGGCTTCGGGGAGGCCGGGATCCCCATACATCCCGCCCTGGCCCGCGAGCTGGAATCGGCCGCGGGCCGGGGCGCCTACGGCCCGGTCGCCGGGTCGGCCGCGCTGCGCGCCGCCGCGGCCGGGTACTGGGCCCGGCGCGGGCTGCCCACCGACCCGTCCACGGTCGTCGCCGGGCCCGGCAGCAAGCCGCTGCTGTTCGCGCTGCTGGCCTCGCTGGGCGGCGACGTCGTGGTGGCGGCGCCGAGCTGGGTGAGCTACGCGGCGCAGGCCTCGCTGGCGGGCGCGGAGCCGATCCGTGTCGCCACCCCGCCCGGCGAGGGCGGCGTGCCGAGCCCGGCACTGCTCGCCGACGCCGTGGTGCGGGCCCGCACACGGGGCCGCGACGTCCGGGCCGTGGTGGTGACGCTGCCCGACAACCCGACGGGGACGGTCGCCTCGGAGGCGACCGTCCGGCGGCTGTGCGCGGTCGCGCGGGAGCACGACCTGGTCGTCATCTCCGACGAGATCTACCGCGACCTGGTGCATGCGCCGGAACGCGCGGTGCCGAGCCCGGCCCTGTACGCGCCGGAGCGGACCGTCGTGACGACCGCGCTGAGCAAGAGCCTCGCGGCGGGCGGCTGGCGGCTGGGCGTCGCGCGGCTGCCGGAGGGGCCGTTCGGCCGCGCGCTGCATGACAGCCTGCTCGGGGTGGCGAGCGAGATCTGGTCCAGCGCCCCGGCGCCGATGCAGCACGCCGCCGCCTACGCGTTCGCGGAGCCGCCCGAACTGGTCGAGCACATCGACCGCAGCCGCCGCCTGCACGCGGCGGTCGCCGGCGCGGTCGCCGACCGGTTCGCCGCCGCGGGGGCGCGCGTACCCCGTCCGGAAGCGGCCTTCTACCTCTACCCCGACTTCGGGCCGCTGCGGGACGTGCTGAGCGAGAACCACGGCGTCCGCACCGCCGCCGACCTCACCCACCTGCTGCTGGAGCGGTACGGGGTCGGCGTCCTGCCCGGCAGCTCGTTCGGAGACGCCCCGTCGGCGCTGCGCATGCGGGTCGCGCCGAGCCTGCTCTACGGGGAGGACGACGAGCAGCGCCACGCGGCCCTGGCCGCGCCGGCGCCGGCGGCCCTGCCGTGGATCGCGAGCGCCCTGGATCGGCTGAGCGAGGTGCTGGAGGACCTGTCGGTGAGCGTCACCACGGGAGAGCCCGCGCTCGCCTGACGGGGGGTGGGGGGAGCCGCGGGCCGCCCGGTCGCCGGACGGCCCGCGGCTCGCTGTGTGAAGGTCCGGGCGCGCACCGTCACGGCCCGCGTGACCGGCGCGGGAATCGGCCGGGACCTGCGGCGCGGACGTTCTGCGTCCGGCCCGACTGGCACGGATAACGTGGTGTAAGGTCCAACGACGCACGGGGCGAACGTCACGAATCGACCAGCGGCAGGACAGCGAACGTCCGGTCCGCCTTGCCCGTGGTGAACCCAGGATGAGCGCGAAGTCACGCATGTGTGAAGGAAGGCGAGGGGGCCCGTCATGAGGCATGCACGGGACGGGGCTGCCGCGGCGATGAACGCCGCCTCCAGGATTCTCGTCGCGCGGGGCAAGAACGAGCCCCAGGAGATGGAGAACCCCGACGTGGCATGGGGCCAGCGGGCCCGTGACGGGGTCTGGGTGCCCACCAGGGACGGGCAGCGGATCCACCTCGGCATCGACGCCACCGCGGCCGATACGGTCGCGCAGGTGCTGCGTCCCAGCCTGCGGGTCTTCGTGGGCGTGGACGTCGACACCGACATCGTCGCGCAGACGACGGCGGGCGGGGTGCGGCTGCTCACCGTGATCCACGGCCCCGACGCCCCCTCGGAGTTCCGGTTCGCCGTCTCGCTGGCCGACGGCCTGGCGCTGGAGTCGATGCCCTCCGGCGGCTACGACGTCGTCCACCTGCGGTACGGGGCCACCGTGGGCCGGCTCTACAACCCGTGGGCGAGCGACTCGATGTTCCGCCAGGTGAAGGCCGACTACGCGCTGGAGGGCACGGCGGTCACGATGCGCATCCAGCACACCGACGCGTACTACCCGGTCGTCGCCGACCCGCACTACGAGCGCTGACCGCACCCGGAGGGCCGGATCGGGCCACCGGGCACGGCCGCCCATCCGCTCGGGGTGGGCGCCGGCATGCGCGGTCCTCGGCATAGGGTGGAGTCCACGGGCCGCGTTCCGGCCCCGGCGACGGCGCCGGGAGCACGACCGCCCCGGTCCCCTGAGACTGGAGTCATCGTGATCTTCACTCATGACACCGAGCGCGCGCTCGCCATCGTCGTCGAGCTGATCAACACCGGCCCGGCGGCGGCCGGCGCCGAACGGCTCGGCGGGCTGCCCGACCTGTGCGCGTTCGTGGAACGCCACGGGTTCAGCGACGTGGGCGAGCTCGCCGAGGCCGACCTGGGCCGGGCCAGGGAGCTGCGCGACCGGTTCCACGCGGTGTTCCGCGCCGACGGCGTGCCGGCCGCGGTCCGGCAGATCAACGAGATCGTCGGCGAGGTCCGCCCCACCCCGCACCTGACCGACCACGACGGCTACGACTGGCACGTGCACTTCTTCGCGCCGGGCGCACCGCTCGGCGAGCACCTGGCCGCCGACTGCGGCATGGCGCTGGCGTACGTGGTCGCGGCCGGCGAGCTGGACCGGCTGCGCACCTGCGAGGCGCCGGACTGCTCACGCGTCCTGGTGGACCTGTCCCGCAACCGCTGCCGCCGCTACTGCGACAGCCGCACCTGCGGCAACCGCATGCACGTGGCGGCCTACCGGGCCCGCCAGCGCGAGGCCGCGCACTGACGGCGGCCGCGGCGCGCCGCCGGATCAGGCGCCGAGGGCGGTGACGGCGTCCAGGGCGCGGCGGGCGGCGGGGACGTCGTGGACGCGGAAGACGCGGGCGCCGAGCAGCGCGGACACGCCGAGGACGGCCATGGTGCCGACGCCGCGCCCGCCGACGGGGCGGCCGAGCGTCTCGCCGATGAAGTCCTTGTTGGAGACCGCGACCAGGACCGGCCATCCGGTGGCGGTCAGCTCACCGAGCCGCCGGGTGATCTCCAGTGACTGGCGGGTGTTCTTGCCGAAGTCGTGGGCCGGGTCGATGAGGATCGCGTCGCGGCGCACCCCGAGGGACACCGCGCGCTCGGCCCCGGCCGTGACATGCGCGACGACGTCCGCGACGACGTCGTCGTAGCCGATCCTGTGCGGGCGGGTGCGGGGCGTGAGACCGCCCGCGTGCGCACAGACCAGCCCGACGCCGTGCGCGGCGGCCACCTCGGCCAGGCGCGGGTCGGGCCCGCCCCAGGTGTCGTTCAGCAGGTCCGCGCCGGCCCGCGCGACCGCTTCGCCGACCTCTGCGCGCCAGGTATCGACGCTGATCACCACGTCCGGATACCGCTCCCGCACGGCGGCGACGAGGTCCACGACCCGGCGCAGTTCCTCGGCGACGCCGACGTCCGCACCGGGCCCGGCCTTCACGCCGCCGATGTCCACGATGTCCGCGCCGGCGGCGACGGCCCGGCCGACGGCGTCCAGCGCCGCGCCGAAGCCGTAGGTGGCGCCCCTGTCGAAGAACGAGTCGGGCGTGCGGTTCACCACCGCCATGATCGCGTGGCGGCCGATCTCGCGCCCGTTCAGCCGCAGCGGCGGCACGTCCGGAGAGCTCATGATGGATCTCACCGTGGCACAGCCGGGGCCCGGCGGGCGAACCAGAAGGGAATTCGGTTCAAACGGCGCCCTCCCTCGTCATTGTCGCGGCGCGGTCGGTAATCTCATATTTCACGCTCGTTGCGGGTTCCACCCGTGGTGGGCCCGCGTCGGACCTATTTCAGCCATGGAGGATCCGCTGTCCAGGCGAGCACTCATCACCGGCATCACCGGACAGGACGGCTCGTATCTGGCCGAGCATCTGCTTGAGCTGGGATACGAGGTCTGGGGCCTGGTGCGGGGGCAGGCGAACCCCCATGTGTCGCGGCTGCGCAAGCACATCGGCGACGTGCAGATCACCACCGGGGACCTGCTGGATCAGGGCAGCCTGATCTCGGCGGTGGAGCGGGTGCAGCCCGACGAGGTCTACAACCTGGGCGCGATCTCCTATGTGCCGATGTCGTGGCAGCAGGCCGAGCTCACCGCCGAGGTCACCGGCATGGGCGTGCTGCGGATGCTGGAGGCGATCCGCGTGGTGTCGGGCATCAGCCCGTCCCGCACGCCGGACCGCGAGCAGATCCGCTTCTACCAGGCGTCCTCCTCGGAGATGTTCGGGATGGTCCGGGAGACGCCGCAGAACGAGAGGACCCCGTTTCATCCCCGCAGCCCGTACGGGGTCGCCAAGAGCTACGGGCACTACATCACCCAGAACTACCGCGAGTCCTACGGGATGTTCGCGGTCAGCGGCATCCTGTTCAACCACGAGTCGCCGCGCCGGGGCGCCGAGTTCGTGACGCGGAAGGTGTCACTGGGCGCGGCGCGCATCAAGCTGGGCCTGGCCACCGAACTGCGGCTCGGCAACCTGGACGCGCGGCGCGACTGGGGCTATGCCGGCGACTACGCCCGCGCGATGCGGATGATGCTGGCGCAGGACTCCCCCGAGGACTACGTCATCGGAACGGGCAAGACGCAGTCGGTGCGGGAGTTGGTGGAGTTCGCGTTCCGCACGGCGGGCCTGAACTGGGAGGACCACGTCGTCCTGGACCCCAGGTACACGCGCCCGGCCGAGGTCGACCTGCTGTGCGCGGACCCGAAGAAGGCCCGCGAGCAGCTCGGCTGGGAGCCCGAGGTGACGTTCGAGGGCCTGGTGACGATGATGGTCGAGTCGGACCTGCGGCTGCTGTCGGAGTCCGCGCGTCCCGAGGACGAGCCGTTCAGCCCCGATCACTGGTGATCCGGTGACCGCCCGGGCGGCGGGACGCCGCGGGCGCACGGGCTGACCTGCGGCCTTGATCAGCGGCTCCGGGCCGATGTCCGCCGGACCGATTCCGGCTATGTCCAGGCCCCGAGCGGTTCGTTGGCATACGGTCGGGACATGAATCTGCGGCAGCTGCGCTATGTCGTGGCGACCGCCGACCACGGCACGATGACGTCGGCGGCCCAGGCTCTCTACGTGGCTCAGCCCGCGCTGTCGCGGGCCGTCCGCGAACTGGAGCGCGAACTCGGCGTGGAGTTGTTCGCCCGGTCCGGCCGCGGCGTCGCCCTCACCGACGTCGGTGAGCAGGTCGTCCGGCAGGCCCGTATCGCGCTGGGCGCCGTCGAGGCGATCGAGGGGCTGTCGGTCACCCGGGCCGACGGGCGCGGCGCAGAACTGCGCATCGCGGTCACCGCATCGCTGGAGCCGGAGCTGACCGGCCGGCTCGTCCCCCGCTTCGCCCGCCACCAGCCGGCCGTCCGGGTCCGGGTGCTCCGCTGCGCGGACCGCGACCAGGTCGCGGCGGCGCTGCGCACGGGCCGGGCCGACCTCGCGCTGACGGATCTGCCCGTCCCCGGCGACATGACCGCGCACCCGTTCGAGCAGCGCGAGGTGGTGCTGATCTCGCCGCCCGCGCTGAAGGTCCGCGAGCCGGTGCCGCCGGCCGCGCTGGACGGCATGCGGCTCGTGCTGCCCGCCCGCGGCGGCGCCCGCCGCGCCGAGATCGACGCGGTCCTGCGCCGCATCGGCGCGACGCCCGTTCCCGCGGTGGAGTCCGACGAGCGGAGCGCGTGGCTCGGCTGGGTCCGCGCCGGCATGGGCTCCCTGCTGTGGTACCGCAACCAGATCGACGACACCGAGGGCGTGACCGTCCGGTCGTTCATGCCGCCGATCGTCCGCATGATCGGGCTGGTGCACGCGCACCGCCGGCTGCCGCCCGCCGCCCGCGACTTCCTGACGTTCGCCAAGGAGGCGGGCCGCGACGCGCGCTGAGCCCGCCGGTCCGCGGGGTGGGCCGGGTGTCCGCCCGGATGCGGGACATGCGCCGCCCCGGCCACGGCGGGCACCGTGGCCGGGGCGGCGGTTCCGATCAGAGCAACCCGTTGAAGGGATGCTCGGGGAGTTCGACGGCGTAGGACTCCTTGATCACGTCCAGGTGATGCCAGGACTCCCGGACCGTCGCACCGGGCACGGACCGGACGGCGTCGAGCACGGCCACCAGCTCCCCGCGGGAGGCCGCCTCGGCCTGCCCGACGATGTCGTAGCGGCCGAAGCCGGTCGCCAGGTAGCGGATGCCGTCCTGGGCGGCGACCGCCTCGGCGACCTTCCGCAGCCCGCCGGTCACCACCAGGCCGAACCCGCCGAGCTCGGCGGCGCCGAGGGCGAGCGGATCGGCCAGCCCGGTGACCTGGATGACGCCCGTGCGCATGAGCCTGACCACCCGGGCCCGGGTGGCGGCCTGCGACAGGCCGATGACGTGCGCGAGCCGGGTGTAGGGGGCGCGCCCGTCGCGCTGCAGCTCGTGCAGGAGCCGCCAGTCGATGTCGTCGAGGCTGACCTCGCCGAGCTCGCGCACCACCGCATGCGTGTCGCGCACGGTGGACACCGACCGGAACACCTCCGCCGCGCGCACGCCGGGGACGGACCGGATCAGGTCCACCTCGGCCGCGAGCGTGGCATCGTCGCGGGTGCGCACCTGCGCGACCAGGTCGTACGGGCCCGCGGTCAGCGCGGTGAAGCTGACGGCGGCCCGCTCCGCGATGACCGTGGCCACCTCCCGGGAGGAGCCGTCGACGGTGACCGAGACGTGCCCGATCGCCTCCGCCCCGACCACGGCCGCGTGCACGATGCCGACCACCCGGACGACCTGCGTTTCGAGAAGGTGCTGTACCCGTGCCCGCACGGCCGTGCGGGAAAGCCCGACCCGGTCGGCGAGCGCCTGGAACGTCGCCCTCCCATCCCGCTGGAGCTCGCGGACGAGCACGGCGTCGACCGCATCCAGCACGGCTCTCCTCCTCGACATGTGATGAATCGTTTTGCCAGCAACTGCAAGATCATTCCATTTCAGGACGGTATGACGTCAAATATTGATCTTGCCTGTGTTCGCCATGCCCGGTGGCCGTTGAAGCGTCGGCGACCGGTTCGGCCCGGCGACGTTTCCGGCGCCCCGAAAACCGGTACGGCAGCGCAACGCTGCCGCACCCGGGCCGGGCGCACGGCGAGCCCCGCCCGGGGCGGGGGGCGCGCGGGGTGGTGATGATCACTCCGGCGGGCACTACGCGGGACGCGGCGCGGCAGGGGCGGCGCACGGCGCGAGCGGGCACGGCCGGCCGGGCTCACGTGCGTGGCCTGCATGCGCTTCTCCCGGTGTTCCGCTGTCACGCCCCTTACGGCGGGTCTGCCGTCCGCGTGCGATACATGTAAAAAAAGTGCATCGTGGGCGCAGTTACGTCAAGAGGTAACTTTACAGAGAGCCAAGCCCCACGTTGCATCGTTTTCCATACGCTCGGGGAGTTCGTTTTCGTTATGCCAGGAAGAGGGCCGGATCAGCATCGCGGATCGGCCGGTCGCGCCCCGGGGACACAGAGTCATCACCCCTGGGTACGGCCTCGCGGGCCACGGACCCGGGCGATACGGGGCGGGCTCGACCGGACCATAGCCGGGCATGGCCGAGAATGTACGGTGGTCCAGCCACTCAGATCCGCGATTGGTGTGTTGTACAGCCGTGCGCCTGCTGAACGGTGAGCGTTCCGCTCACGACCTCACCTACAACGACGTCTTCATGGTTCCCCGCCGCTCCTCGGTCGGGTCGCGCCTGGACGTCGACCTGTCCACCTCCGACGGCAGCGGGACGACGATCCCGCTCGTGGTCGCCAACATGACGGCCGTGTCCGGCCGCCGGATGGCCGAGACCGTCGCCCGGCGCGGCGCGATCGCGGTGCTGCCGCAGGACATCCCGGCCGACGTGGTCGCCGAGGTGATCGGCTGGGTCAAGGGCCGCGACCTGGTGGTGGACACGGCGATCCGGCTGGACCCCTCCAGCACCGCCGGGGACGCGCTGGCGCTGCTGCCCAAGCGGGCGCACAACGCGGTGATCGTCGTCGCGGACGACCGTCCGGTGGGCGTGGTCACCGAGGCCGACTGCCAGGGCGTCGACCGGTTCGCCCAGCTGCGCGACATCATGTCCCGCGACCTGGTGACGCTGCCGGCCGGCGTGAACCCGCGGGAGGCGTTCGACCGGCTGCACGAGCGCGGGCACCGCCTCGCCCCCGTCGTCGACGCCGAAGGCCGGCTCGCCGGCGTCCTGACCCGGACCGGCGCGCTGCGCGCCACCCTCTACCAGCCCGCCGTGGACGACGCGGGACGGCTGCGGATCGCCGCGGCGGTCGGCGTGAACGGGGACACCGCGGGCAAGGCCAAGGCACTGCTGGACGCGGGCGCCGACCTGCTCGTCGTCGATACCGCGCACGGCCACCAGGACAAGATGATGAGCGCGCTCGCCGCCGTCCGCAGCCTGGACCCGCCCGTCCCGGTCGTGGCGGGCAACGTGGTGACCGCCGAGGGCACCCGGGAGCTGATCGAGGCGGGCGCCGACATCGTCAAGGTCGGCGTGGGCCCCGGCGCGATGTGCACGACCCGGATGATGACGGGGGTGGGCCGCCCGCAGTTCTCCGCCGTGCTGGAGTGCGCCGCGGAGGCGCGCCGGCTCGGCCGGCACGTGTGGGCCGACGGCGGGGTCCGGCATCCGCGCGATGTGGCCCTGGCGCTCGCGGCCGGCGCCGCGAACGTGATGGTCGGGTCGTGGTTCGCCGGCACCTACGAGTCGCCCGGCGACCTGCAGCGGGCCGCCGACGGCCGGCTCTACAAGGAGAGCTTCGGGATGGCGTCGGCGCGGGCGGTGCGGCTGCGCACCGCCGAGGACTCCCCGTTCGACCGTGCCCGCAAGGCCCTGTTCGAGGAGGGCATCTCCACCTCCCGGATGTTCCTGGACCCGCGGCGTCCCGGCGTCGAGGATCTGATCGACCAGATCGTGGCGGGGCTGCGCAGCTCGTGCACCTACGCGGGCGCGCGGACGCTGGAGGAGTTCCACGAGCGGGTGACGGTCGGCATCCAGAACCCCTCGGGGTTCGCCGAGGGCATGCCGCTGTCCACCAGCTGGTAAAGATCACGATCCCGTGATGATCGCGTCGGTTCCCCAAAACCGGCCGGATTGCCTATCCTGAACACCAGTTGCCTCAGTGGCAACACCCGCTCGCATGCGGTCGACTCCCACGCAACCTTTGCCCGGTTCAGCGCGTCCATAATGTGAGCCGGGGGCTTAAAACACCGTGGGTGGGAATCGGAGCGTACATGGGTCGGACGCGAAGTCGGCATACGCGGGAGAAGGACGAGGACGGTTCCTCCGGCGGGGCGCGGGGTCTTCCTCGCGCGCTCGCACTGACCCTCGCGTCCGCCCTGGTCTGGGGCATCGCCCACTTCGTCACCGGCCGCCGGATCGCCGGCGGGCTGCTCCTCGCCCTGTACGCGGCGCTCACCGCGGTCGCGGCGGGCGCCGCGACGGTGTACCGCTCGGACCTGCTGCATCTCGCCGTCCAGCCGGACGTGCTGCAGCGCCTGTCCGCCGCGCTGGTCGCGCTGGGCGTGCTCTGGATCCTCGTCGTGATCCGCTCCTACCAGCACCTGCGGCCGCCGCAGATGGCGCTCAGCGCCAAGACGCTCGGCGCCGCGTCCGTCGCGGTGATGTGCTTCGGCGTCGCGGTGCCGGTGGCGTGGTCGGCGCACAGCACCTACGTCTACCGGGACGCGCTGACCAGCATCTTCCGCACCGGCAGCCAGAACGGCAAGCGCGTCGACACCGAGGACCCGTTCAACGGGCAGGCCCGCGTCAACATCCTGCTGCTCGGCGGGGACGCCGCCGCCGACCGCACCGGCGTGCGCACCGACAGCATGACGCTGGCCAGCGTGGACACCAAGACCGGCAACACGGTGCTGCTGAGCCTGCCGCGCAACCTGGAGCACTTCCCGATGCCGCCCGGCCCGGCCCGCGACCGGTTCCCCTACGGCTTCACCGGCGACGGCCCGCTGAACCCGGGCCTGCTGAACGAGGTGTACGAGTACGCCGAGCAGCACCCGGACGTGGTGCCGGGCGTCCCGAAGAACCACCGCGGCCCCGAACTGCTGAAGGCCACCATCGCCGGCGTCCTCGGGCTGCGCGTCGACTACTACATCCTCGTCGACATGTTCGGGTTCGCCGACATCGTCGACGCGATGGGCGGCGTCAAGATCAAGGTCACCGAGCCGATCCCGTACGGGCTGGAGGGCTCGGTCCTGCAGCCCGGCGACCGGAAGCTGAACGGCAAGGAGGCCCTCTGGTACGGGCGGTCGCGCACCAACAGCAGCGACTACGTCCGGATGAGCCGGCAGAAGTGCCTGATGCGCGCGATCGCCGAGCAGGCCGACCCGCAGACCGTCCTCACCAGCTTCGACAAGCTCGCCGCGGCCGCCAAGCGGACGCTGTCGACCGACATCCCGCAGGAACTGCTGCCCGCGCTGATGAAGCTGTCGAACAAGGTCAAGGACGGGGCGCAGATCCGGAGCCTGCAGTTCGTGCCGCCGCTGATCTACACCGGGAACCCCGACTTCAAGCTGATCCGCAAGCTGGCGTCCGACGCGGTCAACAACGATCCGCGCCCGGCGAGCACGGCGCCGAGCGCCGGCGCGTCCCCGAAGGCGTCCAGGAGCCCGTCCCCGAACTCGCCGGACGGCACCGCCTCACCCAAGCCCGACACCAAACCGGTGTCGCTGGAGGCCAGCTGCCCGTGACGAGCGGCGTCCGGCCAGGTGGATCATAGAGGGAGACGACCTCTGCGAAAGGGCGGGTGCGGGTGCCTGTGATCCAAGGCTGCGACGCCTTCCATGTGGCGATGCCGCGCGGACGGCGGCCGGAGAGCGTCCTCGTCCGCCTCACCGGCGGCGACGCGGTCGGCTGGGGCGAGATGGCCGTCCCGGCCGGGGCCGCGCATCCGGGCGCGGCCTGGGCGGACATCGAGAAGCGGATGGGCCCGGCGCTCATCGGGCTCGACTGGGAGCGTCCGGAGGACGTGTCCGCCGCCGCCGACCTCGGCGCGAACGAGGCCGCCGCCGCGGTCGACACGGCCTGCTGGGACCTGTGGTGCCGGACGCGGGGGCTGCCGCTCGCGCACGCGCTCGGCGGCACCCGCACGTCCATCGTGACGGGCGCGCGGATCTCCCCGGAACCGGTGCTGGACACGGTGACGGCCCGTGTCAACAGGGCCGTCGGGGCGGGCCACACCCGCGTCACGCTGGACATCCGCCCCGGCTGGGACATCGAGCCCGTCCGCGCGATCAGGCAGGCGTACCCGGCGCTGGCGCTCATCGCGGACGCGGGGCACGCCTACACCGAGTCGCCCGAGCATCTGGCGGTGCTGGAGGCTCTGGGCGGCTACGGCCTCGCCGCGATCGAGCGCCCGTTCCCCGCCGGCGACCTGGCCGCGCACGCCCGGCTCCAGCGGCGGGTGGGCACGGCCGTCGCCCCGGCCGTCGGCGACCTGGAGACCCTCGACGCGGCCCTGTCCCTGAACGCGGGCCGGGCCCTGCATCTGCGGCTCGACCGGCTCGGCGGGCTGACCGCGGCCCGCAGCGCCCACGATCTGGCGTACGCGGCGGGGTGGGACGTGTGGTGCAGCGGGTGCGGCGCGTTCGGGATCGGGCAGGCCGCCGCCGTCGCGCTCGCCAGCCTGCCCGGCTGCACACTGCCGAGCGATGTGTCCGACCCGGCGGGCGGGCCGGTGTTCGTGACGCCGCCCGTCCGCTCCTCCGGCGGGGTCGTGGGCGTCCCGCTCACCCAGCCGGGTCTCGGCCACGAGATCGACGAGGCGCGCATCGAGCGGCTGGCGATCCGCCGGATGCGCCTGCCGGCCTGACGCCCGCCGCCGTCCAGACCGCTACCGCTCCCCCTCGCGCGGCGCGTACCACTGCGGGTCCGCGTGGCCGGCCCCGTACGGATCCGGCCGGGCGTAGGGGTCGTAGTGCGGCGCGGGCGGCGGGATGGCCGGCGGTTCGGGTTCCGGCGGGATCGCGGGCCGTTCGCGGGCCGCCCGGCGTTCGCCGTAGGCGTTCTTCAGGCGCCCGCCGAACCGCCTGCCCATGTCCTGCACCTGCCGGGTGCGGTCCGACTGGAGCGCGCGCTGCACGCGTTCGGCCTGGGCGAGCCGGGCGGCGTTGTCGCGGACGGCCTGGCCCGCGGCCTGGCCGGCCACCTGGCCCGCCGCCTGCGTGCCGTCCCAGACGACGGCGGCGCCCTGCCGGGCGGCCTGCGCGGCCCGGCGGTAGCCGCCCGCGCGGACCAGGGTCGTGCCCGCCACGAGGTCCGCGAGGGTGCGGCGGGGCCCCACCAGCGCCGGGGCGCTGTTGGCCAGGAAGACCGCGACGGCCGCCAGCCATGTCAGGACCGCGAAGAAGAACAGACCGTGCAGGAGGAGTATCCAGGCGGTGCAGTACAGGCCGGTACCGCCCGCCGTGGTCGCCAGGGAACGGCGGAACGCGCGGGACTTGGTCGCCGCCGTGTTGTCGAGGCGGAGGTCCAGGACGGCCTTGCCGAGGGTTCTGCCGGTCCAGGCCAGCCCGGCGAACTGATGCAGGAACTCGACCAGCACGAGGAGCAGCAGCGCCTGCTCGACCGCGCCGACGACGTCCTGCCAGAGGCCCATGCCGAAGTCCTCGGCGGCCTTCTGGACGTCACCGCCGGTCAGCAGCAGCCCTCCCGCCGCGGACAGCGCGTCACCCCACAGGCCATCGCCCAGGAGCCCGTTGAGCCGTCCCCACGTCATCATGGCGAGGAGGAGGGCGGCACCGACGAGAAGGGCGGTGTCCAGTCCCCAGGCCATGAGACGGCGGCGGCGCGGTGCCGCGGCGGCCTGTGGCGGCACGGCGGCGGGCGGGGGGAACGCGGGCGAGGGAAACGGCGGTGGAACGGGCGGCGGGACTGGCGGGGGGACTGGCGGAGGGCCGTACACGGACGTCCTTCGAGTTCGCGTTGGGGTTGATCGGGAGCGCTGAGCTGTCAGGAGTGTAGGGCGCGCACCGTCCCCGCCGCCGGAAATGACCTCAATAGGACTTGGGCAGGCCCAGGGAGTGCTGCGCGACGAAGTTGAGGATCATCTCGCGGCTGACCGGGGCGATGCGCATCAGCCGGACCACACCGGCGAGCATCCCGACGCCGTACTCGGTGGTGAGGCCGTTGCCGCCGTGGGTCTGGATGGCCTGGTCGACGCAGTGGATCGCGGCCTCGGCGGTGGCGTACTTGGCCATGTTCGCGGCCTCGCCCGCGCCCATGTCGTCGCCCTCGTCGTACAGCCAGGCGGCCTTCTGCGCCATCAGCCGCGCCAGCTCCAGTTCGATCTTCGCGGCGGCGAGCGGGTGCGCGAGGCCCTGGTGCGCGCCGATGGGCGTCTTGAACACCTGCCGGTCCCTGGCGTAGGCGGTGGCCTTGCCGAGGGCGAGGCGGCCGATGCCGGCGCCCATCGCGGACGCCATGATCCGCTCGGGATTCAGGCCGGCGAACAACTGCAGCAGCCCGCCGTCCTCGTCGCCGACGAGCGCGTCGTACGGGAGCCGGACGTCGTCGAGATGGCAGATGAACTGCTTCTCCGGCGACACGATCTCCATGTCGATGGGGGTGTGGGTGAAGCCGGGCGTGCCGGTCGGGACGATGAACAGCGACGGCCGCAGGTTGCCCTTCTGGTCCTGGGTGCGGGAGACGAACAGGACGGCGTCCGACTCGTCCACTCCGGAGATGAACGTCTTCTGCCCGTTCAGCACCCAGCCCGCGCCATCTCGGCGCGCGGTGGTGGTGATGCGATGGGAGTTGGAGCCGGCGTCGGGCTCGGTGATCGCGAACGCCATCTTGACCGAGCCGTCGGCGAAACGGGGCAGCCAGTGCTTCTTCTGGTCCTCGGTGCCGGACCGGGCGATGATCGTCGCGCAGATCGCCGGGGACACGACCATGAGCAGCAGCGGGCAGCCCGCGGCGGCCAGTTCCTCGCACACGGCGGCGAGGTCGCCGATGCCGCCGCCTCCGCCGCCGTACTCCTCCGGCACGTTGACGCCGAGGTAGCCGAGCCGTCCCGTCTCGGCCCACAGTTCGCCGGTCTTCTGCCCGGCCTTGGCCTTCTCCACGTAGTACGAGGACCCGTACGCGGCGCCCAGTTCGGCGACGGCCGCGCGCAGCGCCCGCCGTTCCTCGGTCTCGACGAAGCTCATGCGGATTTCCCTTCGATGACGGCGAGGACGGCACCGGACTCGACCTGCTGTCCCGCGGCGACGTTCAGTTCCGTGACCGTCCCGGCGGACGGCGCGGCGATGCGGTGCTCCATCTTCATCGCCTCCAGGACGACGAGGGTCTGCCCTTCGGCGACGTCCGCGCCCGGTTCGGTCTCGACGCGGACGACGGTCCCGGGCATGGGGGCGAGGAGGGAGCCGGGGGCGATCCGGCCGCTCGGGTCGGCGAAGCGCGGGACGGCCGTGAGCGTCACCGGGCCGAGGCGGGAGTCGACGTGAACAGCGTCCCCGGCCGTGGCCACGGTGAAGGTCTCGCGGAGGCCGTCGTGGCCGAGGACGACCCGGTCCGGCGTGGCGGCGATCAGCGACGTGCCGGGGCAGAGCCCGGAGGTCAGGACGCCCCCGTGCAGGTGGTAGTCGACGTCGACCGTCCCGTGCGGGCCTTCGAACGTCCTGCGCTGCGGCTGGGACCGGACGTTGCGCCACCCGGACGGCAGCCCGCCGAGCACCGGGGCGGCGGACCGGTTCGCGGCGGCCAGCGCGAGCGCGGCGGCCAGCGCGGACACCCGCACCGCCGCTTCGCCCGCCAGCGGCTTCGCCAGGGTGTCCAGGCCGGTGCGGTCGAGGTAGCCGGTGTCGGTGTCGCCGTCCAGGAAACCGGGTTCCTCCAGGATCCGGACGAGCAGGTCCCGGTTGGTGCTGAGGCCGTGGATGCGGGCGCCGCGCAGCCCCGCCGCGAGCCTGCGGGCGGCGGCGGCGCGGGTCGGCGCCCACGCGATCACCTTGGCGAGCATCGGGTCGTAGTGGACGCCGACGTCGTCACCGCTCTGCACGCCGCTGTCGAGCCGCAGCCCGTGCCCGGCCGGGACGGCGAACTCGGCGTCCACGTCCGGCACCTCGAAGGTGTGCAGGGTGCCGCTGGCGGGCCGCCAGTCGTGCGCGGGGTCCTCGGCGTAGAGGCGGACCTCGATGGCATGGCCGCGGGGTTCGGGCGGGGCGGCGGGGAGCCGTGCGCCTTCGGCGATCTCGATCTGCAGCCGGACGAGGTCCACCCCGTAGACGCATTCGGTGACGGGGTGCTCGACCTGGAGGCGGGTGTTGACCTCCAGGAAGTAGAAGCGGCCGTCCCGCGCGAGCATGAACTCGACGGTGCCGGCGCCGGTGTAGCCGATGGCGCGGGCCGCGTTCGCCGCCGCCTCGCACAGCCGGGCGCGCAGGTCCGGGCCGACGGCGGGGGACGGCGCCTCCTCGATGATCTTCTGGTGGCGGCGCTGGATGGAGCACTCGCGTTCGCCGAGCGTCCAGACGGTGCCGTGCGCGTCGGCGAGGATCTGCACCTCGATGTGCCGCGCGTCCTCCAGCAGGGGCTCGCAGAACACGGCCGGGTCGCCGAACGCCGACTCGGCCTCGCGGCGCGCCCCCGCGACGGCGTCGTCGAGTTCGCCGGGGGCCCGGACGATCCGCATGCCGCGCCCGCCGCCGCCCGCGGACGCCTTGACCAGCAGCGGGAAATCGGCGTCCGCCACCCGGGCCGGGTCGAGCTCGGGCAGCACGGGGACGTCGGCGGCGGCCATCAGCTTCTTCGCCTCGATCTTGGAGCCCATGGCGGCGATCGCGTCCGGCGGCGGGCCGATCCAGGTCAGGCCCGCGTCGAGGACGGCCCGCGCGAAGCCGGCGTTCTCCGACAGGAACCCGTAGCCGGGATGGACGGCGTCGGCCCCGGCGCTCGCGGCGACCGCGAGGAGCCGCCCGGCCGCCAGGTACGTCTCGGCGGGGGACGCTCCGGGAAGCCGCCCGGCGACGTCCGCCTCCCGGACGTGCGGCGCGTCCGCGTCGGGGTCGGAATGGACGGCGACCGTCCCGATGCCGAGGTCCCGGCAGGCCCGCAGGACGCGGCGGGCGATCTCGCCCCGGTTGGCGACCAGCACTCTGTTGATCATTTATCGCTCACATCCGGAAGACGCCGAAGCCGTCGGCTCCGCGCACGGGCGCGTTGTGGACGACGGACAGGCACAGGCCGAGGACGGTACGGGTGTCGCGCGGGTCGATCACCCCGTCGTCGTAGAGCCGTCCCGACAGGAAGAACGGCAGCGACTCGGCCTCGATCTGCGTCTCGACCATCTCCCGCATCGCACGGTCCTGCTCCTCGTCGTAGGCCTGCCCGCGCGCCTGCGCCGCCTGCCGCGCCACGATCGACAGGACGCCCGCGAGCTGCTGCGGGCCCATCACCGCCGACTTCGCGCTGGGCCAGCTGAACAGGAACCGGGGATCGTAGGCCCGGCCGCACATGCCGTAGTTGCCCGCCCCATAGGAGGCGCCCATCACGATCGAGATGTGCGGGACCTTGCTGTTGGCCACCGCGTTGATCATCAGGGCGCCGTGCTTGATGATGCCGGCCTGCTCGTACTCCTTGCCGACCATGTAGCCGGTCGTGTTGTGCAGGAACAGCAGCGGGGTGTCGCTCTGGTTGGCGAGCTGGATGAACTGCGCCGCCTTCTGCGCCTCCTCGCTGAACAGGACGCCCTGCGCGTTCGCCAGCACCCCGATCGGGTAGCCGTGGACGCGCGTCCAGCCGGTGACGAGGCTCGTCCCGTAGAGCGGTTTGAACTCCTCGAACCGCGACCCGTCGGCGATCCTGGCGATGACCTCGCGGGGGTCGAACGGGACTTTCAGGTCGTCGGGCACGATCCCGGCCAGCTCTTCCGGGTCGTAGCGGGGCTCCTCGACCGGGCCGGGCGGCGGGCCGGGCTTGCGGTGGTTGAGGTTCTTGACGATCTGGCGTCCGAGGCGGAGCGCGTCCGCCTCGTCCACGGCCATGTAGTCGGCGAGGCCGGAGGTGCGGGCGTGCATTTCCGCGCCGCCGAGTTCCTCGTCGTCCGCCTCCTCCCCCGTCGCCATCTTCACCAGCGGCGGCCCGCCGAGGAACACCTTCGCGCGCTCCTTGACCATGACCACGTAGTCGCACATGCCGGGGATGTAGGCGCCGCCCGCCGTGGAGTTGCCGAACACGAGCGCGATCGTCGGGATGCCCGCCGCGGACAGCCGGGTGAGGTCCCGGAACATCCGCCCGCCGGGGATGAAGATCTCCTTCTGCGTCGGCAGGTCCGCGCCGCCCGACTCGACCAGGTTGATGACCGGCAGCCGGTTCTCCAGCGCGATGTCGGACGCCCGGAAGCTCTTCTTCACCGTCCAGGGGTTGCTGGACCCGCCGCGCACCGTCGGATCGTTCGCCACGATCATGCATTCGACGCCCTCGACGACCCCGATCCCGGTGACGACGCTCGCGCCGACGGGGAAGTCGCTGCCCCACGCGGCCAGCGGGCTCAGCTCAAGGAACGGCGAGTCCGGGTCGAGCAGCAGCTCGATGCGCTCCCTGGCCAGCATCTTCCCGCGCTTGCGGTGCCGGGCGAGGTATTTCTCCCCGCCCCCTTCCAGCGCCTTGGCGTGCTCGGCGTCCAGGGCCGCCAGCTTCTCCAGCATGGCCGCGCGGCGCTCCGCGTACTCCGGGCTCCGCGTGTCCAGCGTGCTCTTGAGGGTCAAAGAACTGCCTCCGGAATGTCGACGAGGCGGGACCGCAGCCACTCCCCGAGCGCCTTGCCCTGCGGGTCGAACCGGGTCGAGGCCGAAACGCCCTCCTGCAGCAGCCCTACGACGACGAAGTTGACCGCGCGGAGGTTGGGCAGGACATGCCGCTGGACGGGATGGTCCCGGGTCTCGGGCAGCAGTTCCCGGAACCGCTCAGTGGTGAGGAAGGGCTCCAGCCAGGCCCATTGGGCATCGGTCCGCGCCCAGACGCCGATGTTGGCGTCCCCGCCCTTGTCTCCGCTCCGGGCCCCGGCAACCCGTCCGAGGGGCGCCCGGACCACCGGTCCCCGCGCGTCCGGGAGCGGGTTCTCCCCAGTTCCCGGTGCGGCCTCCCCCGCGCCGGCGGCCGCTCCGCGGCCGGCGGGTTGCGCCGCCGTGACGGGCGCCGGCGGGATGGAGACGCGGGTGCCCTCGGAGGTGACGGCGACGTGCTCGACCACCTCGTTCGGCACGAAGGCGGGCGTGTAGACCCCGTACGGGCTTCCCTTCCCCGGCGGGGACGTCATCGTGAAGCCCGGATATCCGGCGAGGGCCAGTTCCACCGCCGCGTTGCTGAAGGTGCGGCCGACCTTGTTCGGGTCGGGATCGAGGGCGGCGCAGCGGAGCAGGACGGTCGCCTCGCCCTGCGTGGCCGGGTCGGGGGCGGCGGAGCCGATGAGCGTCCACTCCAGACGGGACGGCGGGGCACCGCCGAAGGCGGCCTCCATCTGGGTCTTGACCCCCTCCGCCTTGGCCTCGATGCCCAGCCCGGTGAGCACGAACGTCATCTCGTTCCGGTGACCGCCGAGGTGGTTCAGGCAGACCTTCGTGGCCGGGGGCGGCGGAGTCCCCCGGACACCGCTGATCCGCACCCGGTCCGGCCCGTCCTGCGCCAGCTCGATCGTGTCGAAGCGCGTCGTCACGTCCGGCCCCGCGTAGGACGGCCCGCCGATCTCGTACAGGAGCTGTGCCGTGACGGTCCCGGTGGTCACGGCGCCGCCCGTCCCGTCGTGCTTGGTGATCACGCTGGAGCCGTCGGCGTGGATCTCGGCGATGGGAAAGCCCGGCGCCTTTACGTTGTAGATTTCTTCAAAGAACGCGTAGTTGCCGCCCGTGGCCTGCGTCCCGCACTCCAGGACGTGCCCGGCGACGGTCGCGCCCGCCAGCGCGTCCCAGTCGTCCCGCGCCCAGCCGAAGTGCGCGGCAGCCGGTCCCGCCACTAGCGAGGCGTCGGTGACCCGGCCGGTCACCACCACGTCGGCTCCGGCCCGCAGGCACTCGGCGATCCCCCAGCCGCCCAGGTAGGCGTTGGCGGTGAGCGGCGGCCCGTGACGCGAGCCGGCGAGACCGAGCGCATCGGCCCGGGCCAGCAGGTCGTCGCCCTCCACATGGGCGACGCGGACATCGAGCCCCAGCCGGGACGCCAGTTCCCGCAGCCGCTCCGCCAGCCCGCGCGGATTGAGCCCGCCGGCGTTGGTGACGATCGTCGTGCCGCGCTCCACCGCGAGCCCGAGGGACTCCTCCATCTGCCGCAGGAACGTGGCGGCGTACCCCGCGTCCGGGTCCTTCATCCTGCCGCGGCCCAGGATCAGCATCGTGAGCTCGGCGAGGTAGTCGCCGGTGAGGACGTCCAGCGGCCCGCCCTCCAGCATCTCCCGCACCGCGGAGAAGCGGTCGCCGTAGAAACCCGAGGCGTTACCGACCCGCAACGGTTGGCTCATGGGTGAACCCTGCCAGTCCGGACGAAAAAAATCAATCGCGCATGATTGTTTCTTGCCGCGATCATTTGGTTGACTGGAGATCCACCCGAGCCAAGGAACCCATGACCGCCCAGGCACTCCCCCGCGAACCGCAGCAGGACCGCAGCCGCGCCACCCGCCGCCGCCTCCTGGAGGCCGCCATCGGCTGCCTCGCCTCCGTCGGCTGGGCGGGCACGACCGTCGCGGTGGTCGCCGAGCGCGCCGGCGTCTCCCGGGGCGCCGCCCAGCACCACTTCAGGACGCGGGAGGAGCTGGTGACGGCGGCGGTCGAGTACGGGTCCGAGGTGCGGATGGCCCAGATGCGCGAGCGCCTGGACGCCCTCGCCGACCACCGTCCCTCCACCCGGGACGTCGTGACCCTGCTCGGCGAGATGTACACGAGCCCGCTGTTCCGCGCAGCGCTGCAACTCTGGGTCGCGGCCAGTTCCGACGACCAGCTCCGCGCGCAGGTCCTCCCGCTCGAAGCCCGCGTGGGACGCGAGGCGCACCGCCTCACCGTCGAGGCCCTCGGGGCGGACGAGGGCGTCCCCGGCGTCCGCGAGACCGTCCAGGCGACCCTCGACCTGGTCCGCGGGCTCGGGCTGGCCGACCTCCTCACCGACGACTCGGCCCGCCGCGCCCGCCTCCTGAACCAGTGGGCCGCCACCCTCGACCAGGCCCTCGGCCGCTGACACCCGGCTTCTTCCGGCACACCGCCCGGACGGCCACCCGCCACAGGGGTCGCCGCCGCCGGCGATGAGACGACGACCCGGATGGGACAGCGTTCCTCCGCCACGGTTGACATGTGACCTTTTGGTCACCTATTTTCGAGGTGTGGACGACGACGATCTGGCGTTCAAGGCGCTGGGCGACCCGACCCGGCGGTTCCTGCTCGACCTGCTGTTCACCCGGGACGGGCGGACGCTCGGCGAACTGGACTCCGAGGTCGAGATGACCCGGTTCGGGGTCGCCAAGCATCTGCGGGTTCTGGAGGAGGCCGGGCTGGTGGTCACGCGCCGCTCCGGCCGGGAGAAACTCCACTTCCTCAACCCCGTGCCGATCCGGCTGATCCACGACCGGTGGATCGGCAAGTACACCGAGCGGCCCGTCGCGGCCCTCACCGATCTGAAAACGGAACTGGAGCAAACGATGACCGAGGCCCCCGCCGAGCCCCGCACCGTCCGTGTCTTCCGCGTCCACATCAAGGCCACCCCGCAGGCCATCTGGGACGCCATCACCAAGCCCGAGTGGGCGGTCAGGTACGGCTACCGCGCGCCCATCGAGTACGACCTGCGGCCCGGCGGCACCTGCCGCGGCCTGGCGAGCGAGGAGATGAAGGCGGGCGGCGCCCCCGATGTCATCATCGACGGCGAGGTCATCGAGGCGGACCCGCCGCGGCGGCTCGTCCAGACCTGGCGGCCCCTGTTCCTCGGGGAGGACTTCACCCGCCTCACCTACGAGATCGAGGACGGCGGCGACGGCGTCTGCGCGCTCACCGTCACCCACGACGTCACCGGCGCACCCGCGACGGACGCGCAGATCTCCGGCGAGACGCCCGAGGCGGGCGGCGGCTGGAGTCTCATCCTCAGCGACCTGAAGACCCTCCTGGAGACCGGCGAACCCCTGTACGCCTGACCCCTTCCCACCCCCGCGGTCCGGGGCGCTCCACCCCGGACCGTCCCATCCCACGGGAGCTGTCATGCGCCCCACGCCGACCGCCGCACCCCGGCCCCGCACCGCGCAGGGTCCCACCCGCTCCACCCGCGCCCTGCTCCTCGGCGGAGCCGCCGCCGGACCGCTGTTCGTGCTGACGATCCTCGGCCAGGCCCTCGGCCGCGACGGCTACGACGCCGCCCGCCACCCGCTGAGCATGCTCGCGCTCGGCCCGCACGGCTGGATCCAGACGGTGAACTTCCTCCTCGCCGGCGCCCTGGTGCTGGCGTCCGTCATCGGGCTGCGGCACGTCCTCGACCCGGGTTCGCCCGGCCGCACCTGGGGAACGGCGCTCATCGCCCTCTACGGCACGAGCCTGATCTGGGCCGGAGTGTTCCCCACCGATCCCGCCGAAGGCTTCCCGTCCGGGACTCCGGCCGGGCCGGCCGAGCCCAGCTGGCATGGCATGCTGCACAACCTCGCGCCCGTCGGCATGAGCCTCGCCCTCAGCGCGGCCTGTCTGGTGTTCGCCCGCCGCTTCGCCCGCCAGGGCGACACCGGCTGGATGATCTACAGCACCGCGGCCCCCGTCGCCTCCTTCGCCCTCTCCTTCGCGGCCGTCCCCGCCGGCGACTTCCGGCTGATGCTCGCCGGCGGGGCGGTGATCTGGACATGGGCGGCCGCGCTGTGCCTCAGGCTCCTTATCAGGCAGGCTCGCCGGGCCTGATCCGCTGTCACCGGAGGCGGTTCCGCGCATCGACACCAGCGGAGCCGCCTCCGCGCGTCCGTGTCCGCCGGGACACCCCCGGACTCGCCTCCGTCGTGGCGCACAACGCCGCGGAGACGCAGATCAGGACGGCGGACCCGACGCGGCCAGGCGGGCACGAACCCCGGCCATGATCAGCTCCAGCCCGAATCCGAAGTGCTCCTCCGGATGGGGCGCCGCCAGGTCGCCGGACGCGGCGGCCATGTTCGGGTGACGACTCGGGTCCAGCGCCGCCGAAAGCCGCGCGACCGCCTCGTCCCCGCCGGCGGGCCCCGCCGCGAGCTGCTCCTCTCCCGCGTGGCCGACGACATAGTAGGTGAGGGTGTCCACCGCCCAGACCGCGTCCCGCAGGCCGAGACCCGCCTCCCGCAGAATTCCGATCATGGTCTCGCCATAGGCCAGGGCGTTGGGCAGGGGGAAGAACACCCCGGCGAACAAGCGGGCACCGTCGCGTCTGGACAGCAGGGCGCGGCGCAGACGGTGCGCCGCCATGACGATCCGCTCGTCCCAAGGCAGGGCCGGGTCCACACCGGCCGTCACCCTGGCGAGCATGGCGTCGGCCATGGCCTCCAACAGCTCCCCCTTGCTGGAGAAGTGCCAGTATGTGGCGCCGTTCTGGACGCCGAGTGCCTTCGCGAGCCCCCGCATCGTCAGCTTGTCCAGCCCCACCTCATCGAGCAGGCCGAGACCACCGTCGATCACGCGTTCACGGGTCAGGCGCATCGCCGCTCCTCTTTATCCGGTTGACGCGGACACCAGTATGGCGCAGACTTCAACAGCGTTGAACTTCAACGACGTTGAGGTCCGGAAGGGGGACCATGCTGATCCGGAACACACCGTGACGCCCTGATCCGGGTCGCGCATGTGCGAGGGCCCGGCCATCGTCACCGTCATCGACAAGAAAGGCAGTCAGTGTGCGCACGGTGCGGTTTCACCAGTACGGGGGTCCCGAGGTGCTGCGGGTCGAGCGGGTACCCCGCCCCGAGCCGGGAGCGGGCGAACTGCTCATCGAGGTCGACGTCATCGGAGTGACCCTGCCGGTCATCCGGCTCACGCGCGACGTCCCCGGGGACGGTGGCGCGCCGCTCCCCCGCACACCCGGCGGTGAGATCGCGGGACGGGTCGCGGCGATCGGCCCGGGCGTCACCGGATGGCGGATCGGGCAGCGCGCCGCCGGCCCCGCGTTGGCCGGGGCGTACGCAGAGTTCGCGGCGGTCCCGGCACCGTTCATGGCGCCCGTGCCCGATGAGGTCGACGACCTGGCGGCCTTGCTCCTGACACGCAGCGGACAGGTGGCCCTTGGAGCGCTGCGTGCGGGCGGGTTCGGCAAGGGCGACAGCGTGCTGGTCACCTCCGCCGCCGGAGGCGTCGGCCACCTGGCGGTCCAATTGTCCGTGGCCCTCGGCGCGGGACGTGTGACCGCCGCGGTGGGCAGCGCCGACAAGGCCGAATTCGTGCGTTCGCTGGGGGCCGATCACGTCATCACCTACGAGCGGGAGGACTGGGGCGACCCCGTGGACGTCGTTCTGGACGGGGTGGGCGGCGATGTACAGGCGGCGAGCCTGCGCGCCTTGGCGCCCTTCGGGCGGCTGGTCTGCTTCAACGCCGTCGGCGGCCAGGTGGACACCAACGAACTGCGGATGCACAGCAGGGCGGTCATCGGTTTCGCAATGGCGCATCTCGCCGGCCGCCGCCGCGACGTCTACGACCGGCATCAACGTGAACTTTGGGAGCTGCACATCGCAGGTCGCCTGCGACCGGCAATTCACGCCGTGCTCCCTCTGGAAGAGGCGGCCGATGCCCACCTCATCCTCGAAGCACGCGCCAACCGCGGCAAGGTCGTCCTGAGCCCGCGGAAATCTCCGGCCGGGAAATGAGAAGGGCCCCGCCGGTAACGGCGGGGCCCCTCCACAATATGAGTCCGGCGGTGTCCTACTCTCCCACACGGTCTCCCATGCAGTACCATCGGCGCTGAAGGGCTTAACTTCCGGGTTCGGGATGGGACCGGGTGTTTCCCCTTCGCCAAAACCACCGAACGACCAACCCCCAACACCCCACCAAACGGGGGATGCGGGAAGACTCGTCCGAGCGTCAGGCTCGGTATCCACTTATGACACTACGGGTACCCGGTTGTTTTCCGGGAACCACACAGGGACGCGAACAACTACACGCAACACATGCGGCGATTTGGTTTGAACGGATCATGTGTTCAAGCCACTCGGCCTATTAGTACCGGTCGACTCCACACGTCACCGCGCTTCCATCTCCGGCCTATCAACCCGGTCGTCTACCGGGGGCCTTACACCCCACAACGGGGGTGGGAGAACTCATCTTGAGGAAGGCTTCCCGCTTAGATGCTTTCAGCGGTTATCCCGACCGAACGTAGCCAACCAGCCGTGCCCCTGGCGGGACAACTGGCACACCAGAGGTCCGTCCGTCCCGGTCCTCTCGTACTAGGGACAGACCCTCACAATTCTCCTACGCGCGCAGCGGATAGGGACCGAACTGTCTCGCGACGTTCTAAACCCAGCTCGCGTGCCGCTTTAATGGGCGAACAGCCCAACCCTTGGGACCTACTCCAGCCCCAGGATGCGACGAGCCGACATCGAGGTGCCAAACCATCCCGTCGATATGGACTCTTGGGGAAGATCAGCCTGTTATCCCCGGGGTACCTTTTAGCCGTTGAGCGACACCACTTCCACACGTAGGTGCCGGATCACTAGGCCCTGCTTTCGCACCTGCTCGACACGTCCGTCTCACAGTCAAGCTCCCTTGTGCCCTTGCACTCGCCACCTGATTGCCAACCAGGCTGAGGGAACCTTTGGGCGCCTCCGTTACACTTTAGGAGGCAACCGCCCCAGTTAAACTACCCACCAGGCACTGTCCCCCACCCGGATCCACGGGTGCGGGTTAGACGCTCAAAACGACCAGAGTGGTATTTCACCAGCGACTCCACCGGCACTGGCGTGCCGGCTTCACAGTCTCCCACCTATCCTACACAAGACGCTCCAAGCGCCAATGCCAAGCTATAGTGAAGGTCCCGGGGTCTTTCCGTCCTGCTGCGCGAAACGAGCATCTTTACTCGTACTGCAATTTCGCCGGGCCTGTGGTTGAGACAGCGGGGAAGTCGTTACGCCATTCGTGCAGGTCGGAACTTACCCGACAAGGAATTTCGCTACCTTAGGATGGTTATAGTTACCACCGCCGTTTACCGGCGCTTAGATTCTCAGCTTCGACCCCGAAGGATCTAACCGGTCCTCTTAACGTTCCGGCACCGGGCAGGCGTCAGTCCGTATACCGCGTCTTACGACTTCGCACGGACCTGTGTTTTTAGTAAACAGTCGCTTCCCCCTGGCCTCTGCGACCCCACCCAGCTCCCACCGCAAGGGCGTTCACCGGGCGTGGTCCCCCTTCTCCCAAAGTTACGGGGGCAATTTGCCGAGTTCCTTAACCACAGTTCACCCGATCGCCTCGGTATTCTCTACCTGACCACCTGAGTCGGTTTAGGGTACGGGCCGCCGATACACTCGCTAGAGGCTTTTCTCGACAGCATGGGATCACTCACTTCACCTAAAACGGCTCGGCATCACATCTCACCCTTGACGGTGCACGGATTTACCTGCACACCGGGCTACATGCTTACCCCAGGACAACCATCGCCTGGGCTGAGCTACCCTCCTGCGTCACCCCATCACTCACCTACTACCCCCTCGGGCCGACCGCTAGCACCGAACCGAGCCCGAAGGCTCAACCCGGGATTCGGGGTCTTAGCATCAGAGGGTTCAGCGTTGGCGCATACCAGCGGGTACGGGAATATCAACCCGTTGTCCATCGACTACGCCTGTCGGCCTCGCCTTAGGTCCCGACTTACCCTGGGCGGATTAGCCTGCCCCAGGAACCCTTGGTCATTCGGCGCACACGTTTCTCACGTGTGACTCGCTACTCATGCCTGCATTCTCACTCCCACAGCCTCCACCACTCGATCACTCGGCGGCTTCACCGGCTGCAGGACGCTCCCCTACCCATCAACACATCACATGTCAATGCCACGGCTTCGGCGGTGTGCTTGAGCCCCGCTACATTGTCGGCGCGGAATCACTTGACCAGTGAGCTATTACGCACTCTTTCAAGGATGGCTGCTTCTAAGCCAACCTCCTGGTTGTCACGGCAACTCCACATCCTTTCCCACTTAGCACACGCTTAGGGGCCTTAGCCGATGATCTGGGCTGTTTCCCTCTCGACTACGAAGCTTATCCCCCGCAGTCTCACTGCCACGCTCTCACTTACCGGCATTCGGAGTTTGGCTGACGTCAGTAACCTTGTAGGGCCCATCAGCCATCCAGTAGCTCTACCTCCGGCAAGAAACACGCGACGCTGCACCTAAATGCATTTCGGGGAGAACCAGCTATCACGGAGTTTGATTGGCCTTTCACCCCTAACCACAGGTCATCCCCCAGGTTTTCAACCCTGGTGGGTTCGGGCCTCCACACCGTCTTACCGGCGCTTCACCCTGCCCATGGCTAGATCACCCCGCTTCGGGTCTACAGCATGCGACTGAAAACGCCCTATTCAGACTCGCTTTCGCTACGGCTACCCGCCACCGGTTAACCTCGCCACACACCATAACTCGCAGGCTCATTCTTCAAAAGGCACGCCATCACGAACACCACCCGAAGGCAGTGAGGACGCTCTGACGGCTTGTAGGCACACGGTTTCAGGTACTATTTCACGACCCCTCACCGGGGCACTTTTCACCTTTCCCTCACGGTACTGGTCCGCTATCGGTCATCAGGAAGTATTCAGCCTTACCACGTGGTCGTGGCAGATTCACACGGGATTTCACGGGCCCCGTGCTACTCGGGAACACACCCAAGAGACGTCATGATTTCACCTACCGGGCTCTCACCGTCTACGGCCGGCCATCCCATACCGTTCGGCTATCATAACATTTTGTAACTCTCCGACCCAGCGGCAGCTAGATCAAGGCGGTCCCACAACCCCGCACACGCAACACCTGCCGGCTATCACACGCGCACGGTTTAGGCTCCTCCGCTTTCGCTCACCACTACTCACGGAATCACTATTGTTTTCTCTTCCTGCGGGTACTGAGATGTTTCACTTCCCCGCGTTCCCACCAACCTGCCTATACATTCAGCAGGCGGCGACACCCCATGACGGGTGCCAGGTTTCCCCATTCGGAAATCCCCGGATCAAAGTCTGGTTGCCGACTCCCCGAGGCATATCGCAGGCTCCCACGTCCTTCATCGGCTCCTGATGCCAAGGCATCCACCGTATGCCCTTAAAAACTTGAACACACGAAACGATCAAAACAAATCGCAGACAAGAACACGATCCAAAGACCGCGTTCTCGCCAGAGATGCTCGCGTCCACTGTGCAGTTCTCAAAAAACAACCGGGCCCACCAGAACCCCACCCCCCATCACGGAAAGGTGCGGTGTCTGGTCCCGCAGTCCGAGGCCACCGGGCTTACGCCCGTTCCCTCAGGACCCAACAGCGTGCCCAGCCCACCACCGGCCCGAAACCGCCGTTCCCACTCCCCGGTCACCCGGGACGGTACTTGCCGGCTCACACCAGTGGTGAGCTGAATAGCCAGTGCTCCACATCTATGAGCAGCCACCTGACGGACGTGCGCCGTCAACGGCGGCCACCGACCCAGACACCCCTAAAGAGGTCGCCTGAGCCAGTTGTGCTCCTTAGAAAGGAGGTGATCCAGCCGCACCTTCCGGTACGGCTACCTTGTTACGACTTCGTCCCAATCGCCGGCCCCACCTTCGACCGCTCCCCCCACACAAGGTGGTTGGGCCACGGGCTTCGGGTGTTGCCGACTTTCGTGACGTGACGGGCGGTGTGTACAAGGCCCGGGAACGTATTCACCGCAGCGTTGCTGATCTGCGATTACTAGCGACTCCGACTTCACGAAGTCGAGTTGCAGACTTCGATCCGAACTGAGACCGGCTTTAAGGGATTCGCTCCACCTCACGGTATCGCAGCCCTCTGTACCGGCCATTGTAGCATGTTTGCAGCCCAAGACATAAGGGGCATGATGACTTGACGTCATCCCCACCTTCCTCCGAGTTGACCCCGGCGGTCTCCCATGAGTCCCCACCATTACGTGCTGGCAACATGGAACGAGGGTTGCGCTCGTTGCGGGACTTAACCCAACATCTCACGACACGAGCTGACGACAGCCATGCACCACCTGTCACCGGCCCAAAAAGGACCCACCATCTCTGATGGTTTTCCGGCAATGTCAAGCCTTGGTAAGGTTCTTCGCGTTGCGTCGAATTAAGCAACATGCTCCGCCGCTTGTGCGGGCCCCCGTCAATTCCTTTGAGTTTTAGCCTTGCGGCCGTACTCCCCAGGCGGGGCGCTTAATGCGTTAGCTGCGGCGCGGAATCCGTGGAAGGACCCCACACCTAGCGCCCAACGTTTACGGCGTGGACTACCAGGGTATCTAATCCTGTTCGCTCCCCACGCTTTCGCTCCTCAGCGTCAGTACAGGCCCAGAGAACCGCCTTCGCCACCGGTGTTCCTCCCGATATCTGCGCATTTCACCGCTACACCGGGAATTCCGTTCTCCCCTACCTGCCTCTAGTCTGCCCGTATCCACCGCAGACCCACGGTTAAGCCGTGGGCTTTCACGACGGACGCAACAAACCGCCTACGAGCTCTTTACGCCCAATAATTCCGGACAACGCTTGCGCCCTACGTATTACCGCGGCTGCTGGCACGTAGTTAGCCGGCGCTTCTTCTGCAGGTACCGTCACGTTAGCTTCGTCCCTGCTGAAAGAGGTTTACAACCCGAAGGCCGTCATCCCCCACGCGGCGTCGCTGCGTCAGGCTTCCGCCCATTGCGCAATATTCCCCACTGCTGCCTCCCGTAGGAGTCTGGGCCGTGTCTCAGTCCCAGTGTGACCGGTCGCCCTCTCAGGCCGGTTACCCGTCGTCGCCTTGGTAGGCCATCACCCCACCAACAAGCTGATAGGCCGCGAGCCCATCCCCAACCGAAAAACTTTCCACCACCACCAGATGCCCGGAGTGGTCATATCCGGTATTAGACCCAGTTTCCCGGGCTTATCCCAGAGTCAGGGGCAGGTTGCTCACGTGTTACTCACCCGTTCGCCGCTCGAGTACCCCCGAAGGGGCCTTTCCGCTCGACTTGCATGTGTTAAGCACGCCGCCAGCGTTCGTCCTGAGCCAGGATCAAACTCTCCATTAAGGTCCAACGACCACACCGGGGAACAAACCCCGGCAGGCCAAACCTTGAAGAAAATCCCAGCACACACAACCCCCCAAGGGGGCCGTGTATTGCCTCAAAGAAATCCCCACCACCCCCACAAATGGGGGATGGCCACGGGGCGACCCGGCCAAAAAGGCCGAGCCGATAAAGGCACTGGCTTTTAACACGCTGTTGAGTTCTCAAGAAACGGACACCCACCGCGCCGAACCCCGCTCCCGCGGACCCCGGCTCCGGGGCAACCCTTCAAGCCTACCCGATCCGCCCCGTTTGTCCAACTCTGGGGCAGTTCGGCCTCGTACGTCCCGTTCGATGGAGACATGATTCCACCGAGACGGTCTGCAGAGGATCCCCCGAGGCCGGCCGCCTGTCCGGCGTCCCGCTCCCCCGTGGGGCGAGTAGAACATTAGATCCGGCCGTCAGAAGCGTCAAATCGGCCTCTGGGAACGTGAAGGCGCTGGTCAGATGCTGTTTTCGGACCTTTGAACATACCCAGGACGGGCCCTCGTAACCGCACTGTGACGTGTATCTACCGAAGTTCGTCCCCAACATGGCAACCGCCCGCCCGGTACAGGTCCGGGCGGGCGGTCATGGGTCGGCTCAGGACGTGGTCACCTCGACGCCCCCCACGTTCCGCTTGCCGCGTCGCAGGACGAGGAAGCGGCCGTGGAGCAGGTCGGTCGCCGCCGGCACGGCGGCCTCCGACTCGACCTTGGCGTTGTTGAGGTAAGCGCCTCCCTGGGTGATCGCACGGCGTGCCTCTGACTTGCTCTTGCAGAGGCCGGACGCCGCCAGGAGGTCCACCACGGCCGGCAGTTCCCCGGAAGGCACCTCCGCACGGGGCACCTCGGCGAGCGCGGCCTTCAGCGTGCGCTCGTCCAGGTCCTCCAGGGAGCCCTGCCCGAACAGGGCACGGGAGGCGGCCACGACGCGTTCCGTCTCGTCCGCGCCGTGGACGAGAGTGGTCATCTCCTCGGCGAGCGCCCGTTGCGGAATGCGTGCGGCAGGACGGTCGGCGCCCTGCTTCACCAGATCCTCGATCTCCTTGCGGGGCCGGAAGCTGAAGAACTTGAGGAACCCCTCCACGTCCCGGTCGTCCGCGTTGAACCAGAACTGGTAGAACGCATACGGCGAGGTCAGCTCAGGGTCGAGCCAGTAGGTCTCGCCTCCCGCGGTCTTGCCGAACTTCGATCCGTCCGCCTTGGTGAGGAGCGGCGTGGTCAGCGCGTGCGCGCTGCCGCCCTCGACGCGGCGGATCAGGTCGACGCCCGCGGTGAGGTTGCCCCACTGGTCGCTGCCTCCCGTCTGCAGCCGGCACCCGTACCGCCGGTACAGCTCCAGGTAGTCCATCGACTGGAGCAGGACATAGCTGAACTCGGTGTAGCTCATGCCCGTGGTGTCGAGCCGGGCCTTGACCGTCTCGCGGGCGAGCATCCGGTTCACCGGGAAGTGCTTACCGATGTCGCGCAGGAACTCGATCGCCGACATGGGGCCGGTCCACTCCAGGTTGCTGACCATCGTCGCACCGGTCGGTCCCTCGTGGAAGTCGAGGAACTTCGACACCTGGCCGCGGACCCGCTCGACCCATTCGGCGACCGTCGCCTCCGAGTTCAGGACGCGTTCGGCGCTCTTGCCGCTCGGGTCACCGATGAGGCCGGTGGCGCCGCCGACCAGCCCGATGGGCCGGTGGCCCGCCTGCTGGAAGCGGCGCAGCGTGAGGATCTGGATCAGGTTTCCGAGGTGCAGCGACGGCGCCGTCGGGTCGAAGCCGCAATAGAGCGTGACCGGTCCCGCGGCGAGCAAGGCCCGCAGTTCGTCCAGGTCGGTGGACTGCGCGATCAGGCCGCGCCACGCGAGATCATCCAGGATGTCGGTCACGGTCTCCCTCGTCTCCGGCTTGCTTTCCGTATGCCCACCAGACGGCATCGGCGGGCGTATGTCACGCCAACGATATTCAACGGCGGCCTGTGCCGTGGTGCGCAGGAACGAAGAGCTCTTGTCCGGAGGTGAACGTGTCCCGGGCGCCGCCGACTTCCCGGTCCACGGCCTCGGCGGCGGGCCCCTGCACGGATGATCCGAACCTCGGACGGACGATGGGTCCGTATCCAGCGAAGATCCAGCCGCGGCCATGGATCACGCCGCGATCATTCGCCGCCTCCGCCGTCCCGGGGACGCCCGCCGGGGTCAGTCGTCGGCGGGGATCTTCTTGCGCTGCCTCGGGACGTGCGGGCGGTACGGGGAGACGGTCGGGTCGCCGTCGATCCAGAACCGCCAGGGGATCTCCTTGGCGCCGTTCACTCCGGTCCGCGGTCCGCTGCGGATCAGCGCGGGGTCCGCGGCCTCGCCTTCGAGCACGGTCATCTCCCCGCCCGGGGAGCACACGTCCAGGCCGTTCTGCTCGCGGGTGACGCCGAGGGCCTGGCAGAGCCGGGCCGGGCCGCGGGCCAGGTCGCGGACCGTCGAGCGGGGCCGGCGGGCGCGGGCGATGTCCTCGCCCGTGATGATCTCGCCGGCGCGGAGCAGCACCGCCATGGACGTCCCCTCCGGCCCGCACACGAGGTTCATGCAGAAGTGCATGCCGTAGGTGAAGTACACGTAGACGTGCCCGGGCGGGCCGAACATCACCGCGTTGCGCTGCGTGCGTCCCCGGTAGGCGTGGGACGCGGGGTCCAGGGGCCCCGCGTACGCCTCCACCTCGGTGAGCCGCGCGGCCACTTCGCCTTCCGCGGTGCGGTGCGCGATCACATGCCCGAGCAGCGACGGCGCGACCTCGTCCACCGGACGGTCGAAGAACTCGCGCGGCAGCAGCGCTTCGTACATCGCCTCACCATCGTCTTCGGGACGGTTCGCCGGCCGGGCGGCCTCGGGGGGCTCCCCCACGACGTCAGTTGTCCGATCCCGCGGCCCAGGCGGCGTGCTCGTCGACCAGGGTGCGCAGCGCGCCGATCTGCTCGCGGACGCGGTCGGGCGCCGTCCCCCCGTACGCCTTCCGCGACGCCAGGGCGCCCTGGACGTTCAGCACCTCGCGGACGTCGGGCGTCAGGTGCGGCGACACCTTGGCGAGTTCGTCGTCGGTGAGGTCGCCGAAGTCCTTGTCGTTGACCTGGCACCAGACGACCAGGTGGCCGACGACCTCGTGCGCGTCCCGGAACGCCACGCCGCGCCGGACGAGCAGTTCGGCGAGGTCGGTGGCGAGCGCGAAGCCGTCGGGAGCCGAGGCCTCCAGGCGTTCGGTGTTGATCCGCATCGTGGCGACGAGCCCGGACATGGCGGGCAGGACGAGCAGCAGCGTCTCGACCGCGTCGAACGCCCCCTCCTTGTCCTCCTGCAGGTCACGGTTGTAGGTGAGCGGCAGCCCCTTGAGCGTGGTGAGCAGGCCGACGAGGTGGCCGATGAGCCGGCCCGCCTTGCCGCGCGCCAGCTCCGCGACGTCCGGGTTCTTCTTCTGCGGCATGATCGACGACCCGGTGGCGTAGGTGTCGTCCATCTCGATCCAGCGGAACTCCTGCGACGCCCACAGGCAGATCTCCTCGCCGAGGCGCGACAGGTGCACGCCGGCGAGCGCGGCGGCGAAGAGGAACTCGGCGACGAAGTCGCGGTCGGCGACGGCGTCCATGGAGTTGGGCGCGGCGGCGTCGAAGCCCAGTTCGGCGGCGGTCGCCTGCGGGTCCAGCGGCAGGGACGAGCCGGCGAGGGCGCCGGAGCCGAGCGGCGAGACCGCGGCGCGCCTGTCCCAGTCGCGCAGCCGCGCGATGTCGCGGGTCAGCGGCTGGACGTGCGCGAGGAGCTGGTGGGAGAACAGCACCGGCTGGGCGTGCTGCAGGTGCGTCATGCCGGGCGCGGCGACGCCGAGGTTGTGCTCGGCCTGCGCGATCAGCGCGGTCTCCAGCTCGACCAGCCGGGACACGATCTGGCGGGCGTGGTCGCGCAGGTAGAGGCGCAGGTCGGTGGCGACCTGGTCGTTGCGGCTGCGGCCGGCGCGCAGCTTGCCGCCGAGGGCGCCGAGCCGCTCCAGCAGGCCGCGCTCCAGCGCGGTGTGGACGTCCTCGTCGGCGACCGTGGGACGGAACTCGCCGGACCGGCAGGCCTCCTCCAGGTCGTCCAGGGCACCGAGCATGCGTTCCAGCTCGTCGCCGGTGAGCAGCCCCGCCCGGTTGAGGACGCGGGCGTGTGCGCGCGAGCCCATCAGGTCGTAGGGGGCGAGCCGCCAGTCGAACTGGACGCTCACCGAGAGCCGCGCGAGCGCGTCCGACGGGCCGCCTTCGAACCGGCCGCCCCACAGCCGCGTCGGTGCCTTCGTCACGTAGATCCTCTTCCCACCGCTGAACGTTGTCATTTCCGCGCCGTGGCGCCACGCGCGGGGGCGCCGTGTGCACGGCGTCCCCGCGCGGTGACACAGGCGTCCCGCCACAGGGTACGGCGAAACCGCCGTACCCTGCGGGGCGACCCGTCAGGCTTCCCGGTCGCGCTTGGCGGCGATCTTGCTGGGCAGGCTCCACAGCTCGACGAAGCCCTTGGCGAGGCTCTGGTCGAAGGTGTCGCCGGTGTCGTAGGTGGCGAGGTCGTAGCTGTAGAGGGACGCCTTGCTGCGCCGCCCGGTGACGACGGCGCGGCCGCCGTGCAGGGTCAGCCGCACGTCGCCGGACACGTGCTTCTGCGCATCGGCGATGAACGCGTCCAGGGAGTCCTTCAGCGGCGAGAACCACAGGCCGTCGTAGACCAGCTCGCCCCACCGCTGGTCGACGGACCGCTTGAAGCGGGCGAGGTCGCGTTCGACGGTGACGTTCTCCAGTTCCATGTGCGCGGTGATGAGCGCGATCGCGGCCGGGGCCTCGTAGATCTCGCGGCTCTTGATGCCGACGAGCCGGTCCTCGACCATGTCGATGCGTCCGACGCCCTGGGCGCCGGCGCGCCGGTTCAGCTCGGCGATGACCTGGTACGGGGTGAGCGGGCGGCCGTCCAGGGCGACGGGGACGCCGGACGCGAACGTGATGACGACCTCGTCGGCCTCACGCGGCTGGGCGGGGTCGGCGGTGTAGTCGTAGACGTCCTCGGTGGGCCCGTTCCAGATGTCCTCCAGGAACCCGGTCTCGACGGCCCGCCCCCACAGGTTCTGGTCGATGGAGTACGGCGACTTGGCCGACACGTCGATGGGCAGGCCCTTGTCCTCGGCGAACGCGATCGCCTTGTCCCGCGTCCAGGCGAAGTCGCGGGCGGGCGCGATGACCTTCAGGTCGGGGTTGAGGGCGGACAGGCCGGCCTCGAAGCGGACCTGGTCGTTGCCCTTGCCGGTGCAGCCGTGCGAGACGGTGGTGCCGCCGAACTCCTTGGCGGCCGCGGCGAGGTGCTTGACGATCAGCGGGCGGGACAGCGCCGACACCAGCGGGTAGCGGTCCATGTAGAGGGCGTTGGCCTGCATGGCGGGGACGCAGAAGTCCGCGGCGAACTCCTCCTTGGCGTCCACGACGACGGCCTCGGCGGCGCCGCAGGCGAGGGCCCGCTTGCGGATGGTGTCGAGGTCCTCGCCGCCCTGGCCGACGTCGAGGGCGACGGCGATGACCTCCCCGCCGGTCTGCTCGGCGAGGTAAGGGATGGCGACGGAGGTGTCCAGGCCCCCGGAGTATGCGAGTACGACGCGCTCGCTCATGTCTGGTCTCTCCTGTGCGAAGTGTTCGGATTCGGAAGGCTGGGACGGGGCCGCACGCGGCCCTAGCTTCGTCGTTCGCGCCCGCCGGTCAGCTTGAGCAGGGCCTGCGCGACGTCCTCCCCGCCGTTCGGGTCGCGCGCGATGACGAGGATCGAGTCGTCGCCCGCGACGGTGCCGAGGATCGTCGGCCACTCGGCGTGGTCGATCGCCGAGGCCAGGTACTGGGCGGCCCCCGGGGGGGTCCGCACCATGACCAGGTTGGCCGACGCCTCGGCCGAGACGAGCAGCTCCGCGGCGAGCCGGGAGAGCCGTCCGGTGAAGGTCTCGGCGGCGCCGGTGCGGGCCCGCCGGATCCGCTCGCCGCCCTCTCCGGGGACGGCGTAGATCAGGCTGCCGTCGTCGGCGCGCAGCTTCACCGCGCCGATCTCGACCAGGTCGCGCGACAGCGTGGCCTGGGTGACCTCGACGCCCTCGTCGCCGAGGAGCTTGGCGAGCTCGCCCTGCGAGTGGACGGGATGCCGGGTCAGCAGCTCGATCACCCGGGCGTGCCGGGCGGCCTTGGTCAGGGGGGTCGTCACCGGGAGCGCTCCAGAAGCCAGGCGAGCAGCGCCTTCTGCGCGTGCAGCCGGTTCTCTGCCTCGTCCCATACCCGGCTCTGGGGGCCGTCCAGGACGGACGCGGCGATCTCCTTGCCGCGATAGGCGGGCAGGCAGTGCAGGACGATCGCGGCCGGGTCGGCGAGGGCGAGCAGCTTCTCGTCCACCGCGTACGGCTCGTAGAGCGAGGTGTCCTTGCCGTCCTGGCCCATCGACACCCATGTGTCGGTGGCGAGGACGTCGGCTCCGGCGGCGGCCTGCGCGGCGTCGTCGGTGACGGTCACGGACCCGCCGGTCGCGGCGGCGATCTCGGTGGCGCGGGCCACGACGGCGGGGGCGGGCGGGAGGGATGCGGAGGCGCCTATCCGGACGTGCATCCCGGCGGTGGCGCAGCCGAGCAGGTAGGAGTGGGCCATGTTGTTGGCGCCGTCGCCGAAGTAGGCGAGGGTGACGCCGGCGAGGTCGCCCTTGGCCTCCCGGACGGTCTGCAGGTCGGCGAGGATCTGGCAGGGGTGGAACTCGTCGGTGAGGGCGTTGACGACGGGGACGGTGGTGCCCGCGGCCATCTCCTCGATGCGCTCCTGCCCGGACGTCCGCCACACGATGGCGCTGACCTGCCGTTCGAGGACGCGGGCGGTGTCGGCGATGGTCTCGCCGCGGCCGAGCTGGCTCGTTCCCGCGTCCATGACGAGGGGGTTGCCGCCCAGTTCGGCGATGCCGATGGTGAAGGACACGCGGGTCCGGGTGGACGGCTTGTCGAACAGCACGGCGACCGACCGCGGGCCGTCGAGCGGGCGGTGGGCGAACCGGTCCTGCTTCACCTTCGCGGCGAGGTCGAGCACCTCGGCCTGCTCGGCGGGGGTCAGGTCGTCGTCCCGGAGGAAGTGCCTGGCCATCATCCCTCCCGTCCGTTCTGGGCGGCGTCGAGGATCGCGGGGAACGCGCCGGTGAACGACCGCGCCTGCTCGGCGGTGAGGACGAGCGGCGGCGCGATCCGCAGCGCGTCCGGCTGCAGCGCGTTGACGAGGAAGCCGGCGGCGCGGGCGGCTGTCTCCACGGCGGCCGCGTGCGGGCCGGTGAGGACGGCGGCGCGCCACAGCCCGCGGCCCCGCACGCCGGCGAGCAGCGGATGGTCGATGCCGTCCAGGCCCTCGGCCAGGATCTCCCCCACCGCGGCGGCGTTGGCGAGGAGCCCGTCCGCCTCGATGGTGTCGAGGACGGCGAGGGCGGCGGCGGCGCTGACCGGGTTGCCGCCGAACGTGCTGCCGTGGTCGCCCTTCGCGAACAGGTCGCCGTGCGGGCCGAACGCGATGCACGCGCCGATCGGCAGGCCCCCGCCGAGCCCCTTCGCGAGGGAGAGGATGTCCGGCTTGGCGTTCTCGTGCTGGAACGCGAACCACGTCCCGGTCCGCCCGATCGCGGACTGGATCTCGTCGGCGACGAACAGCGCGCCCGTCGCGTCGCAGATCTCGCGGGCGGCGGTGAAGTACCCCTCCGGCGGCGGGACGACCCCGGCCTCGCCCTGCGCGGGCTCCAGGAACACCGCCGCACAATTCTCGTCTACAGCGGCCTCCAGCGCGGCGGCGTCACCGTAGGGGACGAACCGGACGTCGAGGGCGAACGGCCCGAACGGCTCCCGGATCGACGCCTTGCCGGTCAGGGACAGCGCGCCCATGGTCCGGCCGTGGAAGCCGTTCTCCGCCGCGACGAAGTACGTCCGCCCGTTCTGCCCGCCGTACTTGATGGCGAGCTTCAGCGCGCACTCGTTGGCCTCGGTGCCGCTGTTGGCGAAGAACACCCTGCCGTCGCCGCCGAGCAGTTCCCGCAGCCGCTCGGCGAGCAGCACCTCGGGCTCGTGCAGGAACAGGTTGGAGGTGTGCGCCAGTGTCGCGACCTGCGCCGACACGGCCTCGACGAGGGCCGGGTGCCCGTGCCCGAGGGAGCTGACCGCGATCCCGGCGATGAGGTCGAGGTACTCGCGGCCGCCGGCGTCCCAGACCCGGCAGCCCTCGCCGCGCGCCAGCACCACCGGGGGGACGCCGTAGTTCGGCATGAACGCGGTTTCGAACCGCTTCCGCAGCTCCTCGCCGCTCATGCCCCCTCCTCCCCCAGGGGCCCGCCCACGGGGCTGGGCAGCACCATCGTTCCGATCCCTTCGTCGGTGAAGATCTCCAGCAGCAGCGAGTGCGGGACGCGCCCGTCCAGCACGTGGGCCCGCGGGACGCCGCCGCGCACGGCGGCCAGGCAGGCCTCCATCTTCGGCACCATCCCGGCCGACAGGCTCGGCAGCAGGGCGGCCAGTTCGTCGGTGGTGAGCCGGTCGATCACGTCGTCGCTGCCGGGCCAGTTCGCGTACAGGCCCTCCACGTCGGTGAGGACGACCAGCTTCGCCGCGTCCAGCGCGACGGCCAGCGCCGCGGCGGCGGTGTCGGCGTTGACGTTGTAGACCTCGCCGTCGTCGCCGCGCGCGACGCTGGAGATGACCGGGACGCGGCCGTCGTCCAGCAGTGCCCGGACGGCGCCGACCTGCACCTCGACGATCTCGCCGACCTGGCCGATGTCGACCGGCTCGCCGTCCACGATCGCGTGCTTGCGCTCGGCGGTGAACAGGTTCGCGTCCTCGCCGGACATGCCGAGCGCGAACGGGCCGTGCCGGTTGATGAGGCCGACGACGTCGCGCTGCACCTGGCCGGTCAGCACCATCCGGACGACCTCCATGGCCTCCGGCGTGGTGACGCGCAGCCCGGCGGTGAACGTCGAGTCGATGCCGTTGCGGGCGAGCGCCGCGTTGATCTGCGGGCCGCCGCCGTGCACGACCACCGGCTTCAGTCCGGCGTAGCGCAGGAACACGATGTCCTCGGCGAACGAGTGCCGCAGCCCCTCGTCGGTCATCGCGTGCCCGCCGTACTTGACCACGACGGTCTTGCCGTGGAACCGCTCCAGCCACGGCAGCGCCTTGATCAGCGTCTCGGCCTTGGACAGCACGCCGGCGCGGTTGCCGCGGATCTCCGCGCCGCTGGTGATCGCGCTCATGTCGAATACGCCGAGTTCTCGTGGACGTAGTCGGCCGTGAGGTCGGTCGTCCAGACGGTGGCGCTGTGCGGGCCGGCCGACAGGTCCACGGTGATCGTCACGTCGCGGGGGCGCAGGTCGACCTTGTCGCGGTCGTCGCCGGACGCGCCGTTGCGGCACACCCACACGCCGTTGATCGCGACGTTGAGGGCGTCCGGCTCGAAGGCCGCGTCGGTGGTGCCGACCGCCGACAGCACCCGGCCCCAGTTCGGGTCCTCGCCGTGGATGGCGCATTTGAGCAGGTTGTTGCGGGCGATGGAGCGTCCGGCGGTGACGGCGTCGTCCACCGAGGCGGCGCCGACGACCTCGATCGCGATGGCCTTGGACGCGCCCTCGGCGTCCACGAGCAGCTGCCGGGTGAGGTCGGCGCACACCTCGGTGAGCAGCGCGGTGAACTCCTCCTCGTCCGGGACGGTCCCGGCGGCGCCGGACGCCATCAGCAGGACGGTGTCGTTGGTGGACATGCAGCCGTCGGAGTCGAGCCGGTCGAGGGTGACGCCGGTGGCCGCGCGCAGCGCCCGGTCGAGGACCCCGGCGGGCAGGTCGGCGTCGGTGGTGATGACGCAGAGCATGGTCGCCAGGGACGGGGCGAGCATGCCGGCCCCCTTCGCCATCGCGCCGATCATGTAACCGCCGGCGCCCTGCCGGAAGGAGATCTTGGCGACGGTGTCGGTGGTGCGGATCGCGTCGGCGGCGGCGAGCCCGCCGTCCCCGCGCGACAGCTCGGCGGCGGCCTTGCCGACGCCGGGCAGCAGCAGGTCCATGGGGAGCCGCTCGCCGATCAGCCCGGTGGAGCAGACCGCGATCTCACCGGCCGAGTCGTCCAGCAGGCCGGCGACCTTCTCCGCGGTGGCGTGGGCGTCCTGGAAGCCGGGGGCGCCGGTGCAGGCGTTGGCGCCGCCCGCGTTCAGCACGACCGCGCGGACGCGGCCGCCCTTGAGGACCTGCTCCGACCACAGGACGGGCGCGGCCTTCACGCGGTTGCGGGTGAAGACGCCGGCCGCCGCGCGGGACGGCCCGTCGTTGACGACCAGGGCCAGGTCGCGGTTCCCGCTCTCCTTCAGCCCGGCGACGACACCGGCTGCGCGGAAACCCCGGGGGGCGGTGACGCTCAAGGGGACACTCCGATCGTGGTCAGCCCGAGTTCTTCCGGGAGGCCGAGGGCGATGTTGGCGCTCTGGACCGCGCCGCCCGCGGTGCCCTTGGCGAGGTTGTCGACGGCGGCGACCGCGACGAGGCGGCCGGCCGCCTCGTCCAGGGCGACCTGGACGAGCACGGTGTTCGCGCCGAGCGTCATGGACGTGGCGGGCCACCGCCCTTCGGGGAGCAGCCCGAGGAACGGTTCGCCCGCGTAGGCCGTCTCGTAAGCGGCGCGCAGCGTCGCGGCGGTGACGCCGGGGCGGGCCTTGGCCGTGCAGGTGGCGAGGATGCCGCGGCTCATCGGCGCGAGCGTCGGGGTGAAGGAGACGGTGACCGGCTCCCCCGCGACCGCGCTCAGGTTCTGGATCATCTCGGGCGTATGCCTATGCGTCCCGCCGGCGGCGTAGGCGCTGACCGAGCCCATGACCTCGCTGCCGAGCAGGTGCGGTTTGAGTGCCCGTCCCGCGCCCGAGGTGCCGGACGCGGCGACCACGACGACGTCGGGTTCGGCGAGCCCCGCGGCGAACGCCGGGAACAGCGCGAGCGACACGGCGGTGGGGTAGCAGCCGGGGACGGCGACCCGCTCGGCGCCGCGCAGCGCGTCCCGCCGGCCGGGCAGCTCGGGCAGGCCGTAGGGCCAGGTGCCCGCGTGAGGCGTCCCGTAGAAGGCCTCCCAGGCGGCCGCGTCGGTGAGCCTGTGGTCGGCGCCGCAGTCGATGACCAGCACGTCCTCGCCGAGCCGCTCGGCGAGTGGCCCGGACCGGCCGTGCGGCAGCGCCAGGAACACCACGTCGTGCCCGGCCAGGGTTTCGGGGGTGGTCTCGGCCAGGACGCGCCCGGCCAGGGATCGCAGGTGGGGCTGGTGCGCCTCCAGCGGGGTGCCCGCGTTGGAGCCCGCGGTCAGCGCGCCGATCTCGAACTCTGGATGTCCCGCGAGGATGCGCAGCAGCTCGCCGCCCGCGTACCCGCTGGCGCCGGCGACCGCCGTCCGGATTCCCATGTACCACTCAGCCCTTCGGAAGCAATAGGCAAGAGTATGCATGAGGCTGGATTCCTATGCAACACCGGCCATCACCTTCGCCTGTCAACTTGTGTTGACATGGCGCATCTGTCAACCTACATTGACATCATGATCCAGCGAGTAATTAGCCCTCAAAAGATTTGCGGGCTAAGCATCTGGCCCCTAACATCACCCGCATGGAGAACCTCGGTTTCGGTGATCTGGCGGCATGGGGCCCCAGGGAGGAGTGGCCGATCGGCCGCCTGTTCGGCCTGGCGACACGACTGTCCGGCCCGATCGTGTGGCGGATCATCGAGAGACACGGCATCAGCCCGGCCGGGTTCTTCCTGCTGCGCCTGCTCATCGTCGAGGACGGGCTGCGTCCCGGCGAGGTCGCCAAGCGGCTGCTCGTCACCCCCGCCACGATCACCTCGGTCGTCGACACGCTGGAGCGCAACGGGCACGTGCGCCGCGAGCGCTCCTACCGGGACCGGCGCGGTGTGATGCTGCGCATCACCGACTCCGGCCGGCAACTGCTCGCCGAGAAGTCCCGGCCGATCGGCCGGGACCTGAGCCGGCTCTACGACGTCGTGGACGAGGGCGACGAGCCGGCCGTCCGCAGGTTCCTGCTCAACCTGATCACGCAGTTCGAGAACTACTCCCACGATGAGGAAGCGGAGGAAGACAGCGCATGACCGAACCCCCGGGGGCCGCCGTTCGCACGGTCGACCTGAAGAAGACCTATCCCGCGTCCGGGCCGCGTCCCGCGGTGCCCGCCGTGCAGGGCATCGACCTGGACGTCCCGCGCGGCGAGTTCTTCGGGCTGCTCGGGCCGAACGGCGCGGGCAAGTCCACCACCATCGGCATGCTCACCACGCTGGTCGTCCCGACCGGCGGCAGCGCGCAGGTGTGCGGCCTCGACGTGGTGAAGGACGCCGTGGAGATCAAGCGGCGCATCGGCGTCGTGTCGCAGAACAACAGCCTGGACAGCGACCTCACCGTCGCCGAGAACCTGGAGTTCCGCGGCCGCTACTTCGGGCTCGGCGCGCGGGACGCCCGCAGGCGCGCCGCCGAGCTGCTGGAGCTGTTCGGGCTCACCGAGCAGCGCGGCGGCAGCCCGTTCGAGATCTCCGGCGGGCAGGCCAAGCGCGTCATGATCTGCCGGGCGCTCATGCACGGGCCCGAGGTGCTGTTCCTGGACGAGCCGACCGCCGGCCTGGACCCGCAGACCCGCGCCAACCTGTGGGAGGTGCTGCGCGGCCTCCAGGCGAGCGGGCAGACGATCGTCCTCACCACCCACTACATGGAGGAGGCGGAGGCGCTGTGCGACCGGGTGGCGGTCGTCGACCACGGCAGGATCCTCGCCAGCGGCACCGTGGACCAGCTCAAGTCCAGCGCGGGCGCCGACACCGTCATCACCGTCAGCTACGACGCCGCCGCCCCGCAGGAGATCAAGAGGCTCGGCGACCGGGACGGCATCAGCAAGGTCGAGGTCAACGACGGCCAGGTCCGCGTGTTCGCCACCGAGCCGGACGGCATCCTCGGCGAGCTCGTCGACCTCGGATCCACCGCCGGCGTCGGCGTCACCGACGCCAGCCAGCTGCGTCCCAGCCTGGAGACCGTCTTCCTCTCCCTCACCGGAAGGGAGTACCGCGATTGACCTCGCCTCCCGCCGAAACGAAGGGCTTCACCCCGCCCGGGCCGAGTTCCCCGGACGCCACTGACCACGTCGCTCCCGCCACGATTCGTGGCCAGAATCGAGGAATCCGATGAGCACCGCCGTCCTGGCCCCGCCGCCGCCGGCGCGGGCGACGATCCCGCGCACGTTCGCCGCGATGATGGCGCGCGAGGCGCGCGTCATGCGCAAGAACTTCCTGTCGACGTTCATCCGGGTGCTGGTGCAGCCGGTGATGTTCGTGTTCGTGTTCGCCTACGTCCTGCCCAAGCTGGGCGGCGGCGCGACGGCGGGCGGACCCGGCGGGCCGACGTTCTCCACCATCCTCGTGCCGGGACTGGTCGGGTCGTCCATCATCATGCAGGCGATGATGGCGGTGATCTTCCCGCTGATGATGGAGCTGACCTGGCAGAAGTCGATCACCGACCGGGCGCTGGCGCCGGTGCCGGTCCCGCTGCTGGCCGTCCAGAAGATCATCGCCGCGGCGACGCAGGGGCTGATCGGCGGGCTGCTGGTCTTCCCCGCGGTGCTGCTCATCCACGCCGAGGGCCAGGCGCCCAAGGTGCACGTGGACGACTGGCCGATCCTGATCCTGGTGATGGTCGCGGGGGCGCTGATGTCGGCCGCGGGCGGCCTGCTGCTCGGCACGCTGCTGAACCCGCAGAAGGTCCAGGTCATGTTCGCGATGGTGCTGCTGCCGATGACCATGCTCGGCTGCGTGTACTACCCGTGGTCGGCGCTGGACCACATCCGGTGGCTGCAGATCCTCAGCCTGCTCAACCCGCTGGTGTACATCAGCGAGGGGCTGCGGAGCGCGCTGACCCCGGCCATCCCGCACATGCCGGCATGGGCGTTCCTGCTGGCCATCGTCGGCGGGACGATCCTGCTCACCTGGGCCGCGACCCGCACCTTCACCAAGCGCGTCCTCACCTGATCCGCGCAGGAGCGGGGCCCGGGGGTTTTGCCATCCCCCGGGCCCCTGTGGTTACCGCCCACTTCGCACGCCGGCATCAGGTGGACGCGGATCACGCTGAGGCCCTTGTGCGTTGCCGTTACGCCATCGCCCCACGAGCGGAGCGAGCCGGATTCGAACCGGCATCCCAAGGGTTGTCGTCCACGTCCGCGTGATCCGGCGATCGGCGGTGAATACTGATTCTGGAGCGAGAATCTGAGGTTGAGCGGGCGGCTGCCTCTACCTGTTGGGCCACCCCGGCGCGGGTGCCGGGGGCGGGATTCGAACCCGCACTGAACGCTCGCCCTGATCAGCTTCGGCTTCAGCTTCAGCTTGCGCTCCTCGCGCACCCCCCGCGCGGCGGCGGGGGGATCCTATTGAGTTGTCGGCGGACGGCCGGGCCCGCAGCGGGCCCGGCTCAGCCGAGGATGTAGCCGAACACGGCGTCGCCGACGCGCTGGTCGGTCACCTCGGCGCCGTTGGCCTCCTCCCGCGCGAACCTCACGGCGTCGCGCAGCTTCTCGATGCGCTCCAGCAGTTCGTTGACCCGCCGGGCCGGCAGCGCCCCGGAGAACTTCACCGTCGTCCAGTGGCCCACGGCGACGTCCTCGTAGTAGACCTCGACCTGGGCGGGGTGCTTCTCGGTCGCCTCCGCCTTGACGTGGTTGCGCGGGACCTTCTTGGTCTTCACCGTGCGGACCGGCTCCGTCCGCCACCCGTCGGTGGACGGGTCGAGCGTCCACGTCTCGGCCGCGTCCAGGATCGGCAGCTTCCGGACGAAGGCGTGCAGCTCGTAGAGCTGCTTCTCCAGGAACAGCAGGTAGGTGACCGGCACGTCGCGCACCAGCGTGGTCCCGTCCACGGTCACATCGGCGCGGGCGACGCAGTTCGCCCAGTCCTTGGTGGCGGTCACGTCGAGCAGCCGGGTGAAGGAGCGCGTCACGTCCCGCAGCACGGAGTCCACCGTGACCTGGACGCGGGTCGACTCCGCCGGCAGCTGCTCGCCGTCCTCGTCCTTCGGCTGGTAGGTCCGCGAGATGCCGGACAGCAGCGGAGCCTTCTGCACGGACCGCTGCGCCGCGGTCAGATCCTGGACGGCCTTGCTCTTCACGCCCTTCTCGACCGCGATGATCTGATTGAGCTTCGTCGGCATCCCGTTCACTCCCCCTCGAATGCGAACGCAACGGTAACAGCGGTCATAGGGCAAGTTCACCTGATTTTTGCCATTACATCGGCTCTGTTTCGCTCAGGCCGGAAGCGCGGTCCATGCGGAGCCAGCGGGTGATGCCGAGCGTGCGCAGGAACGGCGGGTCGTGGCTGACCACGATCAGCGCGCCCTCGTAGGCGGCGAGGGCCTGCGCGAGCTGCGCGGCGCCGGCCATGTCGAGGTTGTTCGTCGGCTCGTCCAGGAGCAGCAGCTTCGGGGCGGGCTCGGCGAGCAGCAGCGACGCCAGCACCGCGCGGAACCGCTCACCGCCCGACAGCGTCCCGGCGCGCTGCCCGGCCCGCGCCCCCCGGAACAGGAACCGGGCGAGCCCGGCCCTGATGTCGTTGACCGGGGTCGTCGGCGCCTGCGCCCGGACGTTGTCGAGGACGCTGGCGTCCTCGTCGAGGACGTCGAGCCGCTGCGGCAGGTAGCGGACCGCGTCGACCCCCATGGTGACCTCCGTCCCCTCCGGGACGCGTTCACCGGTGAGCATCCGCAGGAACGTCGTCTTGCCCGAGCCGTTCGGGCCGACCAGCGCGAGCCGCTCCGGCCCCCGGACGATCAGTTCGGTGAGCGTGCCGGTCTCCGGTTCGGGCGCGGTCAGGCCGGTCACGGTCACGACCGTGCGGCCGGCCGGGACGCGGGTGGCGGGCAGCTTGATCCGGATCGCGGTGTCCTCGCGGACCGCCTCCTCCGCCTCGGTGAGCCGGCCGCGGGCATCGGCGAGCCGCTCCTCGTGCATGAGGCGGTGCTTGCCGGCCGCGACCTGCGCCTGCCGCTTGCGCTCCTGCATGATGATCTTCGGTTCGCGCTTGTTCTCGAACATCTTGTCGCCGTAGCGCTTGCGCCGGGCGAGTTTGACGTGGGCCTCCTCCAGCTCGCGTTTCTGGCGGCGCAGGTCGGTCTCGGCGACCCGGACCGCCCTTTCCGCCGCCTCCCTCTCGACGGCGAGCAGGTCCTCATAGGCGGACAGGTTGCCGCCGAACGTCCGGATCGCACCGTCGCGCAGGTCGGCGATCTCATCCACGCGGTCGAGCAGCTCGCGGTCGTGGCTGACGACGACGAGCACGCCCGTCCAGGACGCGACCGCGTCGTACAGGCGGCGCCGGGCGTCCAGGTCGAGGTTGTTGGTGGGCTCGTCCAGGAGCAGGACGCCCGGACGCGCGAGGAACTGCGCCGCGAGCCCGACCATCACGGCCTCGCCGCCCGACAGTGTCGGGACGGTCCGGTCCAGGTCGAGGTGGCCGAGGCCGAGCCGGTCGAGTTCGGCGCGGGCGCGTTCCTCGACGTCCCAGCCGTCCCCGACGGCGGTGAAGTTCTCCTCGGTGGCCTCGCCGCGCTCGATGGCGTGCAACGCGGCGCGGGTCTCGCCGATGCCGAGCAGGTCCGCGACGGTGGGGGCGCCGGCGAGGACGAGGTTCTGGGGCAGGTGGCCGATCTCCCCGTCGACGCTGACGGTTCCCGACGCGGGCCGCAGCTCCCCGGCGATGATCTTCAGCAGGGTGGATTTGCCGGAGCCGTTGACGCCGATCAGGCCGGTTCGGCCGGTGCCGAACGCGGCGTCCAGCCCGTCCAGGACGACGGTGCCGTCCGCCCAGGCGAATGACAGGTCCGAGCACACGATGGCGAAAGACATACGGGTGGCCTCCATGGGTTTCGAGCGGTTCGGGCTGCATGGAGACACCGCGGGTCGCGCGACGCGCCGACGGGCATGAGAAAGCCCGGCGGGACGAGGGTCCGCTCTGAGGTCACGTGCGCGGGCCGAGGACGGCCGTACGCGCGGTGTCGGACCTCAGATCCTCAATGGACTCCCCTGCCGGGCGGCAATGTGACGGCATCGAGACTATCCGACCTCTTATCGCAACACAAGTAGCGATAAGAACCGGCATCCTTGATCGGGTGGGAAACGTCAGCCCCGTGTTCGCCGGGCGCGCCGCCGAACTGGCCGGGTTACGCGCCGCCCACGCGCGGGCGTCCGCGGGTGAGGCCGCCGCCGTCCTGGTCGGGGGTGAGGCGGGCGGCGGCAAGACCCGCCTGGTCACCGAGTTCACGCGCGACCTGCGCGCACTGACCGGCTGCTGTCTCGACCTCGGCGCCGCCGGCCTCCCGTACGCGCCGTTCAGCGCCGTCCTCCGCCAGGCCGGCCGGGACACGGTCACCTCGCTGATGTCGGCGGCGGCCCTGCCGGAACTGGCCCGCCTGATGCCCGCGCTGACCGCCGCCGCGCCGCCGCCCGACGACGGCACCGGGCGGCTGCGGCTGTTCGAGCACGTCCTGACGCTGCTCGAACGGCTCGCCGGAAGCGAGCCGGTCACCGTGGTGGTGGAGGACGCGCACTGGGCCGACCGTTCCACGCGCGACCTGCTGTCCTTCCTGTTCCGCAACCCGCCGCGCGGTCCCGTGCTGCCGGTGGTCACCTTCCGTCCCGAGGAGCCCGGCACCCGGCCGCTGTTCGCGGAGCTGGCCCGCCTCCCCCACGTGACCCGGCTGGACCTGCCGCCCCTCACCCCGGCCGAGGTCGGCGACCAGGTGCGCGGCATCCTCGGCCACGCCGACCCGGACCTGGTGCGGGACGCCCACGCGCGAGCCGCCGGCAATCCGCTGTTCGTGGAGGCGCTGGTCACCGGCCCCGGCGAGACGGTTCCCGGGTCCCTGCGCGATCTGCTGCTCGCCCGCGTCCACCGGCTCCCCGAGCGGACCCGCGCGGCCCTGCGCGCCGCGAGCGCCTCCGGCGACCGGGTGGGGCACGGCCTGCTGGCGGCGGTGACCGGCCTGCCCGATCCCCGGCTGAGCGAGGCGCTGCGCCCGGCCGCCGACCACGGCCTGCTGGTCGCGGACGGCGACGGATACGCGTTCCGGCACGCGCTCATCCGCGAGGCCGTCCACGAGGACCTCCTGCCGGGCGAACGCGCCGCCCTTCACCGCCGGTACGCCGAGACGATCGAACGCGTCCCGGACCTCAGCGACGCGCCGGCGAGCGCACTGGCCGTTCACTGGCGGGGCTGCGGCGACCATGCCCACGCGCTGGCCGCCGCGTGGCGGGCCGCCTGGGAACGGCGCACGGCCACCGCCTACGCCGAGACGCTGGCCATGCTGGAACGCGTCCTGGACCTGTGGGACCGGGTACCGGACGCCGCATCCCTGACCGGCCTGTCCCGGCCCCGGGTCCTGCAGGCCGCCGCGGAGGCCGCCGAGGCGGCCGGCGACCCACGGCACGGGCTGCCCCTCGTCCAGCGGGCCCTGGACGAGACGGACCGCGGCCGCGACCCCGGCCGGGCGGCCCTGCTGCTGATCCTCCGCGCGTCGTTGCGCGGGTTCCAGGGCCGGGATGACGAACTGGACGACCTCCGGGAGGCCGAGCGGCTCGCCGCCGCGCCCATCCCGGCCCGCGTCCGGGTGCTCGCCGTGATGAGCGCCCGGCTGCTGGTCTACGGCGAGATGGACGAGGGGGAACGGCGCGCCCGGGAGGGGCTCGGCCTGGCCCGCGCCCTCGGCCTGCCGACCGGAACCCTGGAGTCGATCGTGGCGGCCGCGGCGGCATCGGACGGTGACGGCGACCTGACGGCGCTGCGGCGGCTCAGGCACGACGGCCTCCCCCCGTGGGACCTCGCCCGGACGATCAACCAGCTGGCCCACTGCGCGCTGAACACGGGCCGCGCCGCCGAGGCGCTGTCCCTCGCCGCCGAGGCGCTCACCATCGCGGAGAACGCCGGGCTCACGCACAGCGCGGGACTCGCGCCGGCCGTCAACCAGGTCGAGGCGCTGTACCTGCTCGGCCGCTGGGACGAGGCCGCCGGGACACTCGCGCGGCGGCTCGACCGCCACCACGGGCCCGCCTTCCGCCTCCAGCTGATGATCTGGCGGATCGCCCTGCTGGCGGCCAGGGGCACCGGCCCGCGGCCCGATCCGGAGGCGCTCACCGTCCCCCTCGACGGCGGGTTCCCGCAGACCGCGCTGCCGCTCGCCCAGATGATCATCGAGTGGCGGCTGGCGGAGGAGGACCGCCCGGCGGCCCGCGCCGCCGTGGACGCCGTCCTGCGCCATCCCCGCCTGACCGTCCAGCCCTGCCATCTGTGGCCGCTGCTGGAGACCGCCGCTCACGCCGGCGGCCCGCGCCTCCCCGAGATCGCGGAGCTCGCGGCGCGGCTGCCCGCCGCGACGCCCGTGGCGGCGGCGCACAAGGCCGCCGTGACCGCCCTGACCGGCGGCCCCGCCGCCTGGGACACCGTGATCCGAACCTGGGAGGAACTGGACCGGCCGTACCCGCTCGCGGGGGCGCTCTTCGACGCGGCCTGCGCCGACCTGGCGGCCGGAGACCGCGCGTCCGCCGCCGCCCGTCTCGACCGCGGCGCCGGGATCGCCGCCCGCCTCGGCGCCGCGCCCCTGGCCCGCCGCGTCCGCGAACGCGCCCGCCGCGCCGGCCTCGCCGGACCGTCCGGGGGGCCGCTGACCGCCCGCGAATCGGAGGTGATCCGCCTGCTGGCACGCGGACGCACCAACCGGGAGATCGCCGAGGAACTGGTCATCTCCCCCAAGACCGCCAGCGTCCACATCTCCAACATCCTCGCCAAACTCGGTGCCTCCTCCCGCGCCGAGGCCGCCGCCACCGCCCGCGACCGCGGCCTGGCTTAGCCGCCCGGCGGGCGATCTGAGGCGCGGGCTTATGGTCCGGGCACACGTCTTAGGGCGACGGTCGAGGACATGGAAGCCGCCGTGCACACCTCCGGGCTGCGCCGCACCTACTCGCGCAGGCACCGGGACCCCGTCGTCGCTCTCGACGACCTGACCATGACCATCGGGCAGAACGAGATCCACGGGCTGCTCGGGCCGAACGGGGCGGGCAAGACCACCCTCGTCCAGATCCTCTCCACCGTGCTGCTGCCGTCGGCCGGGACGGCGCGGGTCCTCGGCCACGACGTCGTGGCCGACACGCGTGCCGTCCGATCGCTGGTGGGGCTCGTCCTCGGCGGCGACCGGGGCCTCTACGACCGGCTGACCGCCCGCCGCAACCTGCGGTTCTGGGGTGCGCTCCACAAGCTCGACACCCGGAGCGCCCGCAGGCGCGCCGACGCGCTGCTGGAGCGGGTCGGGCTCGCCGGCCGGGCGGACGACCGGGTGGAGACGTTCTCGCGCGGGATGCGGCAGCGGCTGCACCTGGCGCGCGGGCTGCTGCACGAGCCGCGCGTGCTGTTCCTGGACGAGCCGACGTCCGGGCTCGACCCGGTCGCGGCCGGGGCCTTCCGGCGGCTCGTCCTCGAACTGCGCGCGGAGGGCCGCACGTTCCTGCTCGCCACCCACGACATGGACGAGGCGGCGGCGCTGTGCGACCGGGTGACGCTGATCGACCGCGGCCGGATGCTGCTGACCGGGGACCCCGCGCGGGTCGGGCGGTTCCTCGGTGACCGCGAGTGCGTCGACTTCACCCACTCCGACCCGGCCCTCACCGAGGCCCTGGCCCTGCTGCCCGACGTGAGCGACGTCGAGCGGCGGGACGGGACCGGCTGGCGCGTCCACACGGCCGGCCGGGACGGGACCCGCCGCGTCCTCGCCTGGCTGCTGGAGCGCGACGTGCTCACCGCCCGGCGCGGCGAACCGACCCTCGAAGAGGTCTACCTGCGCACGGTCGGCGACCGCGGGATGCGCGTATGAGCATGCTCCGGGTGATGTGGCATGCGGTCCTGCTGCAGCTCGCGCTGTCGCGGCGCGATCCCGAGCACACGCTCATCCTGCTCATCGCGCCCATGCAGACCACGACGATGCTGGCGTTGACCGTGACGGCGCACCGCCCGGACGTCGTGGCGAACGCCGTCCTGGCGCCGGGGCTGATCGGGCTCTGGGTCGCCGCGCTCGACTACGCCGGGCGCATCGTCCCCGAGGACCGCTGGGCCGGGCGGTTCTCCCCGATGATCGCGACGCCCGTCCCGCTCGGCCCGGTGGTGGCCGGCCGGGTCGCGATGGTGGTGCTGGTCGGCGCGGCGGCGTTCGCGGAGTCGTGGCTGGTGGCGGCCCTCGGGTTCGGCCGGGTCCTGGCGGTCGCCGACCCCGCGCTGTTCGCGCTCGCGGTGGCGGTCACCTGCCTGGCCACGGTCGGGACCGCGACGCTGCTGTCGGCGGTGCTCGTGGTGTCGCGGGCGCGGGACGTCCTCCAGAACTCCCTCGGCTACCCGTTCTACATCCTCGGCGGGATCCTCGTCCCGGTCACGGTGCTGCCCGGCTGGCTGCATCCCCTCAGCCGCGTGGTGTTCCTGTCGTGGAGCGCGGAACTGCTGCGCGGCTCGGTGCGCGGAGACGCCCGCGGCTGGCCCTGGTCGGTCGCGGCGATCCTGGGGCTGGGCGCGGCGGCGATGGCGGCGGGGCTGTGGCTGACGCGGCGCTATGTGAACCGGGCGCGCCGGGAGGGGACGGTGGGGTTCGCATGAGGCACGTGCTCAGGATCGTCCGGGAGTCGCTGATCCTCGGGTTCGCCGAGATGGGCGCCGTCTACACCTGGCGGACGTGGACGTTCGGGTGGCTGATGCGGCTGCTCTGCCAGGCCACCTTCTACGCCCTGCTGGGCCGCTACGTCGGCGACGAGGCCACCATGCGGTACGTGCTGGTCGGCAACATCGTGGTGCTGGCCTGCCTGGAGTCCACGATCGTGGTGATCTCGCTGGCCGGTGAGCGGCGCACGGGGACGCTGCCGCTGCTGGCCATCGCCCCCTCCGGGCACCTGCCGGTGTACCTGGGGCGCGGGCTGCAGTGGACGGTGACCGGGCTGACCAGCGCATCGGTCGCGTGGCTCGTCCTGCCGCCGCTGCTGGGCGTGCCGCTGCCGTGGCCGCGGGCCGGATACGCGATGCCGGTCATCGTGCTCATCCTCGTCAGCAGCTACGGGTACGGCTGCGCGCTGGCGGGTGTCGCCTTGCGGCTGCGGGGCGTCGAATGGCTGGTGCTGAACTTCGCCTACGGAATCATCATGACGTTCGGAGGTGTGAACGTCCCGGTCGGGGTCTGGCCCGGGCCGCTGCGGGTCGCGGCGCAGGCGCTTCCCGTCGTGCACGGGCTGGAGGCGGTGCGCGGCATCCTCGGCGGCGCGTCCACCGGCCACATCATGAGCCTGCTCGGGACCGAGGCGCTGGTCGGGGCGGGCTGGTACGCGGTGGCGGCGCTGTCGATGGACCGGCTGGTCGCCGTGGGGCGCCGCGACGGGACCCTCGGCTACGCGGGGTGAGACGGGGACGTGCCCCGGACCCGTCACGGGTCCGGGGCACGTCGGTGTTCGTCAGGCGCCGCGGTGTTCGTCAGGCGCCGCGCAGGACGGCTCCCGTGCGGTCGGACGCCGCCGTGACGGCGGCGTCACGGGCCTGCGACGCCTCCTCGGCGGTCAGGGTGCGGTCCGGGGCGCGGAAGCGCAGCGAGTAGGCCAGGGACTTGCGGCCCTCCCCCGCCTGCTCGCCGGTGTAGACGTCGAACAGCCGGATCGCCTCCAGCAGGTCGCCCGCGCCGTCGCGCAGCGCCGCCTCCACCTCGGCGGCGGGCACCGCGGAGTCGACGATCAGCGCGACGTCCTGGGTGGCGACCGGGTAGGACGACACGTGCGGCGCGCGGACCGGGACCGGGTCGCCGAGGCGGCGCAGCTCCAGCTCCATCGCGCACGACCGGGCCGGCAGCCCGTACGCCTTGGTGACGCGCGGGTGCAGCTCGCCGGCGTGACCGACCAGGGTGTCGCCCACGTAGAGCGCGGCGCACCGGCCCGGGTGCCACGGGGCGTGCTGGTCGGCCTTGACCGTCAGCTCGACGCCGACCTCGCGGGCCACCGTGCGGGCGGCCTCGATCGCGTCCGCCCACAGCGCCGGGCGTCCCTCGCCCCACCAGCCCGACGGCTCGCGGTCGCCGGACAGCACGACCGCCACCCGGTGCGGCTGGTCGGGCAGCGCGGCCTCCAGCGAGGCGATCTCCTCGGCCGTCGGACCGCGGTCCACGGGCAGGCGCGGCGCGACGGCCGGCCCGTCCGGACGCGGACGGAACACCACGCCCACCTCGAACAGGGCGACGTCGCCGAAGCCGCGTCCCACGTTCAGCGCGAGGACCTTGAGCAGGCCCGGCAGCAGCGTGGTGCGCAGCAGCGGCTCCTGCTCCGACATCGGGTTCGCCAGGCGCAGCGTCCGGCGGCGTTCGTCGTCGGCGGGAAGCTGAAGGCCGTCCAGGTCCTTCTCGGCGACGAACGGGAACGCGAGCGCCTCGACGTAGCCGGCGCCGGCGAGGACGCGGCCGATGCGGCGGCGCAGCCGCTGCCGCGGGGTCAGGCCCCTGCCGGCGACCGGGCGCGGGGCCCGTGCCGGGATGTCCTCGTACCCTTCGAGGCGGATCACCTCTTCGGCGAGGTCGTTCGGGTCGGTCAGGTCCGGACGCCAGGACGGCGGCGCCACCGTCAGGAGGCCGTCGCCGGTCACCGTGCAGCCGACCTGCTCCAGGCGGCGGACGACCGCGTCCCGCCCGTAGGTGACGCCCGCGACCCGGTCGGGGTGATCGGCGGGCATCGTGACCGTGACCCGCCCGGCCGGCGCCTCGGCATGGGTGACGCCCGGCACGATCTCCGCGCCGCCCAGCCCGGCGAGCATCTGAGCCGCCCGGTAGGAGGCGTGGAGCGGCAGTTCGCGGTCGACGCCCCGCTCGAACCGGTAGGACGCCTCGCTGTGCAGCCGGTGCCTGCGGCTCATCCGGGCGGTGCCGATGGCGTCGAAGTGCGCGGCCTCGATGACCATGTCGGACGAGCGCTCGCCGATCTCGGTGGCGAGGCCGCCCATCGTGCCGGCCATGGAGATCGGCCCCGACTCGTCGGTGATGAGGATGTCCTCGGGGTCGAGGGTCCGCTTGACGTGGTCGAGCGTCTCCAGCTTCTCGCCCGGCGCGGCACGCCGCACCACGATCGGGCCGGTGAGCCTGCCCCGGTCGAACGCGTGCAGCGGCTGGCCGAGTTCGAGCATCAGGTAGTTGGTGATGTCCACGGCGAGCGACACCGGGCGCATCCCGGCGCGGTGCAGGCGGACCTGCATCCACAGCGGGGTCCTCGCGTCCGGGTCGAAACCGCGCACCTCCCGCAGGACGAACCGGTCGCACGCGGTCGGATCCCCGATGCTCGCCGGATACGCTCCGCTCGCCCCGTCCTCTGGGGGCAGTTCCACGTCCGCCGGGTCCTTGAACGGCACCCCGTACGCGGTGGCGGCCTCGCGGGCGATGCCGCGGATCGACAGGGCGTAGCCGCGGTCGGGCGTGACGGCGATGTCGAGGACGTCGTCGCGCAGCCCGAGCAGCTCGATCGCGTCCGCGCCGACCGCCGTGTCCGGCGGCAGGACGAGGATGCCGTCGTGATCCTCGCCGATGCCGAGCTCGCGGACCGAGCAGATCATGCCCTCGGACAGATGACCGTAGGTCTTGCGGGCACCGATCTGGAAACCGCCGGGCAGCACGCCGCCGGGCAGGATGACGACGACGCGGTCACCGACCGCGAAATTGGTGGCGCCGCACACGATGTTCTGCGGCTCGCCGGTGCCGTTGGCGTCGCCGACGTTCACCTGGCAGTAGCGGATCGGCTTCTTGAAGCCGGTCAGCTCCTCGATCGCCAGGACCTCGCCGACGACGAGCGGGCCGGCGAGGTCGGCGCCGGCCCGCTCGACGGTCTCGACCTCCAGGCCCGCCGCGATCAGCCTTTCGGCCAGCGCGCGGCCCGTGACACCGGCCGGCAGCTCGACGTACTCGCGCAGCCAGGAAAGCGGGGCCCGCATCAGATCTCCATCCCGAACGGGAGGGTGAACCGGACGTCGCCCTCCACCATGTCGTACATGTCCTCCACGCCGTGCCGGAACATCAGCGTCCGCTCGACGCCCAGCCCGAACGCCCAGCCGCTGTAGCGGCCGGGGTCGACGCCGCAGGCCACCAGCACCCGCGGGTTGACCATGCCGCAGCCGCCCAGTTCGATCCAGCCCTCCGAGCTGCAGGTCCGGCACGGGTCGGCGCCCGGCTCGGCGGACGCGCCCCGGCACACGAAGCACTGCATGTCCACCTCGGCGGACGGCTCGGTGAACGGGAAGTACGACGGCCGGAACCGCGTCTTCAGCCCCTCGCCGAACATGCCGGTGACGAACGCGTCGATGCCGCCGCGCAGGTCGGCCATCGTCAGTCCCTCGTCGATCGCGAGGCCCTCCAGCTGGTGGAAGACGGGGCTGTGCGTGGCGTCCAGCTCGTCGGTGCGGAACGTCCGGCCCGGGACCACCACGTAGACGGGCGGCTCGTGCGACAGCAGCGCCCGGATCTGCACCGGCGAGGTGTGCGTGCGCATCACCAGGCCGGTCTCCTCCGATCCGACGAAGAACGTGTCCTGCATCGTGCGGGCCGGGTGGTCGGGCTTGAAGTTGAGCGCGTCGAAGTTGAACCACTCCGCCTCGACCTCGGGACCCTCGGCGATCTCGAAGCCCAGGGAGACGAAGACGTCGGCCATCCGCTCCTGCATCGTGGTCAGCGGGTGGCGGGCGCCGCGCGGCGCCCGGTCCCACGGGAGGGTGACGTCGACCGTCTCCTCCACGAGGACGCGCCGGTCGCGTTCCTCCTCCAGTTCGGCCTGGCGCTCCTTCAGCGCCTTGGAGACGGCGCCGCGGGCGGCGCCGATGCGCTTGCCGGCGTCGGCGCGGGCCGCAGGCGGCAGCGCGCCGATCTCCCGGTTGGCGAGGGCCAGCGGGGAGCGGTCTCCGGCGTGCGCCAGGCGGACCTGCTTCAGCGTGTCGAGGTCGGCGGCCGCGGCGATCGCCGCGAGCGCCTCGCCACGAGCCCGCTCCAGCTCCTCGGGCTGCAGCGCGGACACCTCGACGGGGTCATAGGACTTGTTGGGTGCAGACATGGTGGTGTGATCGACTCCGGTCGGCGTGGGACGCCCGCAGTCTAGTGCGCGGGCGGTGGGAATCCGGAAAGCGTGCGCGTGACGCGCTGGCCCGTCCAGGGGCCCGGTGACCGTGCCGTGCCGGCGGCGTGCGGCGCGCTCAGCCGGCGTGGTCGGGGGCCCCTGCGGGCACGGTAAATCGGAACTCGGCGCCGCCACCGGGTGCCCGCCGCACGGTGATCATGCCGCCGTGCGCCTCGACCAGGCCCTTGACGATGTAGAGCCCGAGGCCGGTGCCGCCGCGGCGGTTGCCGCCGGGGCCGCGCCAGAACTGCCGGAAGACGCGCTGGACGGCCTCGGGCGGAATGCCCTCGCCCTCGTCGCGCACCGACACGGCCGCTCCCTCCTTATGCGCGTCCGGCTCCACCACAATGGTGACAGTACCCGCCCCGTGCCGCACCGCGTTTTCCAGGAGGTTACCGAGGATCTGGTCCATCTTGTCGGGATCGAGCCACATCTCGGGCAGTTCACCGCGCGCCTCGAAGTGGAACCGGTCCTCGGGATCGCCGGCCGCGACCCGGCCCGCGATGACCTTGCGGACCTCCTCGGGCAGGTCGACGACCTGGCGGTGCATCTCCAGCCGGCCCGCCTCGATGCGGGACACGTCCAGCAGCTCGGTGATCAGCCGGGTGACGCGGTCGGCGTCGGCGTTGACGGTCTCCAGCATGACGCGCTTCTGGTCGTCGTTGAAGCGGTGCCACTTGGCCAGCAGCGTCGCGGTGAAGCCCTTCACGCTGGTCAGCGGGGAGCGCAGCTCATGGGCGACGGTGGAGACGAGGTCGGCGCGGTCGCGTTCCTGGCGGGCGCGGTGCACGGCGTCGCGCAGGCACACCGTGAACCGTTCTACCCGGCCCCGGTCATCGCGCCGGTAGGCGGCGGTCACCAGCACCTCGGTGCCGCCGGGAAGGAACAGCGCGCGCTCGGGGTGGCGGGTGCGGGTGTTCAGGCCGTCATAGGGGGCCAGGCACTTCCACCAGTCGCGGCCCTCGGCATCGTGCAGCAGCAGGACGTCGCGGAAGTCGCGGCCGACGGCGGACGCGGCGGCGATCCCGGTGATCCGCGAGGCGGCGGCGTTGAACACCACCACGCGGGCGTTCCGGTCGGCGACCAGCAGCCCGTCGGGCAGGTCGTCCGCCGCGCCCCGCTCAGGGCCAGGCCCGAACCCTCGCTCGGGTACGCGCGCGGCCATGAGAGGGGACTCCTCTCCGCCCACAGCGGCCTCCAGAACACCGACGGGAACGCGGCCTGTCGAAAAGAGACTCTAGCCGGAGTCGGGCACCTTGCGGGACCCGGAAACCGCCCGGCGGAAAGGCATCTGTAGCCTTCCGGACGGGCTGCCGCCCCCCGGAGGGCGGCCTTACCAGCGCGGACGATCGGCTTACCGGGCCCCGCCGTCACGTCCCGCGCTGGGCACGCGCCGAGGCGTACAGGCATACGGCCGCGGCCGTCGCCAGGTTCAGGCTCTCGGCGCGTCCGTAGATGGGCACGCGCACGACCTCGTCCACGTGCCGGAGTATCTCGTCGGGCAGACCCCACGCCTCGTTCCCGAACACCCAGGCGGTGGGCCGCGCGAGCAGTCCCCCGTCGATCGCCTCGTCGAGGGTGCGGTCACCCGCGCCGTCGGCGGCGAGCACGGTGAGGCCCGCGCCCTTCAGCTCGGGGATCAGCGCATCGAACCGCGGGCCGGTGACGACCGGCAGGTGGAACAGGCTGCCCGCCGAAGCGCGCACGCATTTGCCGTTGTAGGGGTCGACGGACGCGTCGGTGAACACGACCGCCTCCGAGCCGGCGGCGTCGGCGGTGCGCAGCACGGTGCCCGCGTTCCCGGGGTCGCGGACGTGCGCGAGCACGGTCACCAGCCGGGGACCGGTCTCCAGCGCCTTGGCGAGCGGGACGTCGACGAACTCGCACACCGCCAGCAGCCCCTGCGGGGTGACGGTCTGCGCCAGCTCCGCCATGACCTCGCCGCTGACGCGCAGCACCGGTGCGCCCGCGCGCTCGGCGGCGAGCACCAGCTCGGGATGGCGGGTCTCCGCCTCGGCGGTGGTGAACAGCTCGGCGAGCCCGCCGGGGATCTGCAGCGCCTCCCGCACCGCCTGCGGCCCCTCGGCGAGGAACCGGTTCTCGCGGCGCCGGAAGGCGCGTTTGGCGAGCCGCCGAGCGGCCTTCACCCGTGGTGATCGGAGAGAGGTCAGCTCGCGGCCCGCCATGTCGCTGTGATCGCCCGTATGCCGGTCGCCCGGCTCAGGCCGCCTCCGAACCCTCGGTCGGGAGCGCGTCCTTGGCCACCTTGACGAGCGTGGCGAACGCCGCGGCGTCGTTCACGGCCAGCTCGGCGAGCATGCGGCGGTCGACCTCGACCTCCGCGGCCTTCAGACCCTGGATGAACCGGTTGTAGGTGATGCCGTTGGCGCGGGCCGCGGCGTTGATCCGCTGGATCCACAGCCGGCGGAACTGGCCCTTGCGGTCCTTGCGGTCCCGGAAGGCGTAGGTCATCGAGTGGAGCTGCTGCTCCTTGGCCTTGCGGTACAGGCGGGAACGCTGCCCGCGGTAGCCGCTCGACCGCTCCAGGACGACCCGGCGCTTCTTGGCGGCGTTGACGCCCCTCTTCACGCGTGCCACGTGCTGAACTCCTTCGTGGGGGCCGGGCCGCACGGGCCTCGGCCGGTCGCTGATGTACCTGGTCGAGTGCTACTTGCGCAGCAGCTTCTTGATGTTCTTGGCATCGGCGTCGGCCACCACGGCCGGGCCGGACAGCCGGCGCGTCCGCTTGGTCGGCTTGTGCTCGAGCAGGTGGTTCTTGTTGGCGCGGCGGCGCATCACCTTGCCGGAGCCGGTCAGCTTGAAGCGCTTCTTGGCACCGCTGTGGGTCTTGGTCTTCGGCATGGTCGCCGTCGTCTCCCTCATTCCGGCCCCCGCGCGGTCCGCACGGGGGCGCGCCTGATCGGCGCATCACACGGCTCCCGTGGACGCGCCAGGTCAGGCTTCAATGTACGTGCGCCGCGACCCCGCTCAGCCGCGAGGTCGCGGAGTCGGGGCCGCCGCGAGGCCGATCCCGGGCGGCCGTCAGGCGGTCTCGGTCTCCTGCCCGCGGGCCACCTTCTTCTTGTGCGGACCGATCACCATGATCATGTTCCGGCCGTCCTGCTTGGGCCGCGACTCGACGAAGCCGAGCTCCTCGACGTCGTCGGCGAGCCGCTGCAGCAGCCGGTACCCCAGCTCGGGACGGGACTGCTCACGACCACGGAACATGATCGTGACCTTCACCTTGTCCCCGGCCTTCAGGAACCGCACCACGTGACCCTTCTTGGTCTCGTAGTCGTGCGGATCGATCTTCGGGCGGAGCTTGATCTCCTTGATGACCGTGTGCGCCTGGTTCTTCCGCGCCTCACGCGCCTTCATCGCGGACTCGTACTTGAACTTGCCGTAGTCCATGAGCTTCGCGACGGGCGGACGCGCGGTGGGCGCCACCTCGACGAGGTCGAGGTCCGCCTCACGTGCGAGTTCAAGGGCCTTGGCGATGGGCACGATGCCCACCTGTTCGCCGTTCGGGCCGACGAGCCGGACCTCGGGCACGCGAATGCGGTCGTTGATACGCGGTTCGGCGCTGATGGGACCTCCTTGGGGCCGTTCTCAAGTTCGTTGGACCGGTCGTACCCCGAGGCTTCCACGAGAAAAGCCCCGCACGACTCACGTACGGGGCCACCTTCGGTCTCCCTGGACGGACACCCGTCCGGGGACGACGGCGAGACGGACGTTCAAGCCCGTTCGCCGGACCGAAACCCACCGGCCTTCCAGCCGGTCAGGTGGGAGGTGGCCTCCGCTTGAGCGCCCGGCACACGCCACCACTCGGATCGCGCGCACAGGGCCGGTCGGCCACCAAGAATACCACCCGGCGGGACCCGCCGCGCCACCGCGAAACCGTGGCCCGCGGTGGACGCGGCCGCCTTCGTGAGGTACGCCACCTGTGTCAACAGCCTCGGGCGGCCCCCCATTCCCGGGACCGGGACGGTGACGCTCTTCTGGCCCGTCCGGCGTCTCGGCACGCGGGCACGGGATTGTTACGGTAGAGCGCAGACGGCCCGGTGGGCCCGGCACCAGGGAGGTTGTTCCCGCGATGCCCTCGGTCGAGGCCGGCGCCGCCGGCCCCCTCACCGCCTTGTCGACGATCGGCCTGCAGTTCGCGCAGAAGGCGTTCATCGTGTCCGCCGGACGGCTGCTGCTGGTCCGCAAGTCCGCGTCCGACCCGTTCCATCCGGGCCGCTGGGAGGTGCCCGGCGGGCGGCTGGAGCCGGACACCGACCTGGACCTCGACGACCACATCCGCCGGGAGGTCTGGGAGGAGGTCGGCCTCAAGATCGATCCGGGGCCGCCGTTCCATCTGTGGCAGTGGTTCATGCCCGACCGCCGCAGACCGCAGGGCGGGCGGATACGCGTCGTCGCGGCGGCGCGCCACTGCCGGCCGGTGACGCTGGACGCCACCCTGGAGAACCAGGACACGAGCGACCATCTGGACGGCTGCGCCTGGGTGCCGCTGGACGAGATCGACCGGTACGAACTCATCCCGAGCCTGCGTCCGGTGATGCGGGCGTTCCTGCCGCCCGCCGTCTGATCGCCGCGTATGGGCCCGTCGCGTTCGCCGGCCGAGTGGCCGGGTCTTGACGGCGTGGCCGAGCGCCGTTTCTCGCTGTTCGTCATCGGGGACGCCGGGGTGGAGGTCCGCGCGTCCCTGCCGGACATCCGGTTCGCCGAACTGGGCGCCGACCGCCTCACCTACGCCCCGGCGCGGGCCGTGGTCGCGGGGACGGCGGTCAACCTGGCCCGGTACGCGGCCCGCTACTTCGGCCGGGTGAGCGTGCTGGCGAAGATCGGCGAGGACGACTACACGCCGGTGATCCGCCGGGAACTGCGGCGGATCGGCGCGGACGGCCGGCTGCGCGTCGAGGCGGGCGTGCCGAACGGCGTCTCGGTGATGCTGCGCGACCGTCCGTGCGGGAACGGGCCGGGCGTCCGGCTCCTGGTCGTCCAGGACGAGCCGCCGGGGCGGCGGCTCACCGCGGCGGAGGTCCGGGCGGAGGCGGCCGGGATCGGGGCCGCGGACGTGCTCGTCATGGACGGGTACTCGGTGCTGTCCCCGGTCTCGCGGGAGGCGCTGCGGGAGGCGGCGCGCATCGCCCGTGCGGCGGGGACGCGGATCGCGTTCGACCTCGTCCCGCACGACATCGACGCGCGGCTCCCGGCGTCCGCGGTGCTGCCGGCGCTGGCCTGCGCGGACCTGGTCTTCGCCGAGGCGCCCACGCTGGCGCGCCTCCTCGGGCACCCGGCGCCGGCGGACGGGGGCGAAGTGCGCCGCCTGCCGCCGGTGCTGGACCGCGCCGTGCCGGGCCGTCCGCTGTGGCTGCTGCGGTTCGGCGCGACGGCCCTGGAGCGCGTCCTCGCCTACCGGCGCGGGTGCCTGCTCATGGAGTACTCCACCGGCTACGCGGACGGTGTGCGGCGCGCCGGGTTCGGGGACCGGCTGGCCGCGTGCGAACTCTACTGGTGGCTGTCGGGAGGCTGATCCCCGGCCGGCGGGGCGGTCAGCGCCGCGCGCAGCGCGGTGAGCGTGCGCAGGAAGCGCCGCTTGCCGGCGGGCAGGCCGAACGTCTCCTGCCAGCGCCATGTCACATCCGGCCCGGCGGCCGTCACGGCCCAGCGCAGGAACTGGCTCTCGACGCCGTCCCCCGGGTGGACGGTCATGACCTCGTTCTCCTCGATCAGGAGATAAGAGCGGCCGGCGCGGAAGCAGGCCCGGAGGGCGACGAGGTCGGCGGGCGCTCCGGGGCGCCCGCGCGCCTCCACCACCGCGCGCACGCCCGGTGTGCCGGGCAGGAGATGCCAGTGCATGTGGTCGATGCAGGCGCCGCCGCCCTGCGAGGTCGCCGGTCCGTGCTCGAACAGCAGCAGTTCACCGCTCCCGTAGGCGACGCGGTAGAGGTGGGCGACGCGGTCGCGCCACCGGAGCGCGCGTTCCCACATCTTCCGGCCGAACTCTCCCGCGCACTGGCGATGCTCCTGGGTGACCAGCAGGACGTGTCCCTCGGCGAGCGGTGCCACGTCCGGGATGAGCAGGAAGTCACGGTCGCGGGCGATCACACCGGACTCACCGGGGAGATCGGCCATGCCGTTGAACCGGAACCGCAGGGGCGGGCACAGGACGCACTCATGACCCGGCGCGCTCCACGCCGTCGGCTCGGCCACGCCTCCTCCAGCACCACGGAACGGGGGACCATGCCTCTCCAGGCTCCTTCCAGCGTGCCCGGCGCACGGCCCCGGCGGTCCGTCCGGCCATGACACAGACATGGAACCCGCGGGGTACAAAGCCTGGCCGGACGGGAACAACTGGAGCAGAAGGCGATACCGTGCACCAGACTCCTCCCCTCCCCGCACCGGCCCCCGGCGCCGACCGTCCCGCCGCCCTGCCCGGAAGGCACCGGCCCCGCGGCGCCGACGTCCCCGTCATCGACATGGCCGTGCTCGAAACGCGGCTGAACGAGTCGCTGGACGTCCTGCGCGACACCTACACGCCCGCGCGCGGCTCCGGCGGCGGCTGGTACCACGAGCTGGCCCGGCCGGAGCCCGGCACCACCGCGACGGCGCTCGGGCTGATGGCGTTCGCGGAGGCCGGACGTTCCTTCGAGTACTTCGACGAGGGCCTGGCCTTCCTCGCCGCGCGGCAGACCCGCTCCGGCGACCCGCTGCGGGACGGCGGCTGGGCCACCAAGACCAGCCTCGGCATGCCGGTGGTGGAGGCGACCGGCTGGATCGCGCGGTTCCTCGCCCGCGCCCGCTGCGACCTGCGCGACGACGCGCCCGACCTCAGGCGCGCCTACCGGTGGCTGCTGCGCAACCAGAACACCGACGGCGGATGGGGCTCGCTGCACGGCTGCCCGTCCCGCGTATGGCCGACGTGCCTGGCGCTCCGCGCGCTCAGCCAGCTCAACCCCTACGACCCGGCGGTCGACCGGGGCGTGGAGTGGCTGACCGCCGACCGGACCGCGCACCGTCCCGGCTGGGGGCCGACCCCCGCGGCCGGGCCCACCGTCACCCACACGGCGTTCGCGCTGGTCACGCTGGCGGAGGCCCGTCCCGGCCTGAGAACCGAACGGCTGCTGGACGCCTACGACTGGCTGCTGGAGCACCTCGACCCCGACGACGACCACACGTGGATCGAGACCTACGACGTCTCCCCGCACCGTGTCTCCCCGCACCGCGGCGCGGACCCGCAGGGGCCGGACCCGGTGTGGCGGCTCGCGCTCTGGCACTACGGGCTGCCGATCGCGCTGACCGCGCTGCTGCGCGACCCGCGCGGCCCGCACGGCCCGGTCGTCGCGCGCGCGTTCCGGACGCTGGTGCGCGGCGAGGTCGCCGACCCGCGCTGGAACGGCCACCCCGGCAGCGGACGCACCTCGCTGTGGACGCTGTGGTGGCGGCTGGAGACGCTCGTCGCGCTCAGCCGCCTCCCGCTCGCCGGGAACGCCGACGTCCTGCACTGGCTGCCGGACGCGACCGTCGTGCAGCGGTCCCACGCCCGGGAACGCCCCCTGGCCGACCTCCTGCCGCACCGCCGCGTCATCGACCCGGTGGGCTTTACGCGGCGGCACTGGGCGGCGTTCCTGCTGAGCCTCGTGTGCGGCGCCAGCGCGCTGGGCGTCACGGCGGGCATGTGGGGCTGGAAGGACTTCTGGCTGAGCGTGATCCTGCCCATCGTCCTCGCCGGCGTCGACGAGTCGGTGAAGCGCCGCCGCACCCCGCGCGGCCCGCCGCCGGCGCCGCCCTGACCGGCCGGGGCGGTCAGGCGCGGCGCGCCAGCTCCGCCTCCCCGGCGGCGCGCATCGCCTCCACCGGCACGTCCGCGCGGCCCGTCATCAGCGTCACCTGCCGGACGGCCTGGTGCAGCAGCATCGGGAAACCGCCCACGACCGTCCCGCCGGCCCGCCGCACCGCCGCCGCGAGCGCCGTGGGCCACGGCGCGTACACCACGTCGAACAGGGCCGCGCCCGACGCGGCGACCGGTTCGGCGAACGCGTCGGCCACCCGTCCCGGCAGCGTCGACACCACCAGCTCGGCCGGAAGGTGCGCGGGCACCCGGTCCAGCGGCACGACCCGGACGGTGAGCCCGAACCGCTCCCCCACCTCGGCGGCCCCGGCGGCGCGCTCGGGTGTCCGGACCGCGAGCACCGCTTCGGCGGCGCCGAGCCGGGCGAGCGCGGCCAGCGCGGACGCCGCCGTGGCCCCGCCGCCGAGCACCAGCACCGACGGCGGCGCCTTGACGCCCGCCTCCGTCAGCGCCGTCTCGATGCCGTGCACGTCGGTGTTGTCGCCGTGCCGCCGCCCGTCCCGCAGGACGATCGTGTTCGCGCCGCCGACCCGCACTGCCAGGTCGGACACCGAGTCGACCAGACCCAGCGCGACCCGCTTGAGCGGCATGGTCAGCGACAGGCCCGCCCATTCGGGGCCGAGACCGGCGAGGAGTGCGGCGAGGCCGTCCTCGCCGCACTCGATCGCCTCGTAGGACCAGGTGTCCAGGCCCATCGCGGCGTACGCCGCGCGGTGCAGCACCGGCGACAGCGAATGCGCGATCGGCGACCCCAGCACCGCGGCGCGCCGGACGGGCGGGTCCCCCGTCACTGGCCCGGGTGCTTGCGCTGCCACTCCCGGAACTCCTTCTCGATCGCCTGCCGTTCCTGCTCCGTCGTCGCGAACTTGGTGACCTTGTTCGTCGGGTCGGTGGCGATGAAGTACAGCCACGTCCCGTCCTCGGGGGCGATCGCCGCCTCGATCGCGTCCGGTCCGGGGTTGCTGATCGGCCCCGGCGGCAGCCCCTTGTGCGTGTAGGTGTTGTACGGCGAGTCGACCTTGAGGTCCTCGTTCGTCACGGTCAGCGTGCGCCTGTTGAGCGCGTACAGGACCGTCGTGTCGAACTGCAGCGGCATGCCGCGCTCCACCCGGTTGTAGATCACCCGGGAGATCTTCGGCAGGTCGCTGGGCTTGCCGCCCTCCGCCTGGACGAGGCTGGCGAGCGTGATCACCGTCGCCGGGTTCATGTGCGCCTTGCGCGCCTTGCCGACCAGGTCGACCGAGGCGGCCTCCCGGTTGAACCGCTCGATCATCTGCTTGAGGATCTGCTCCGCCGAGCCGTTCGGGTCCAGGTCGTAGCGGCCCGGGTGGAGGTAGCCCTCCACCTTGCCCTTCGCGTACGGCGGCAGCCCGAGGTTCCGCGGCCGTTTCGCCGCCGCCTGGAACTCCTTGACCGAGATCCCGGTCTTCTTCGCCAGCAGTTCGAAGACCTCGACGGCCCGCCGGCCCTCCGGGATCGTGATCTGGTTCCCGGCCCGCGACTTCGGGTCCAGCAGCAGCGCCATCGCCGCGGCCGACGACATCCTCAGCCGCATCTGGTAGAAGCCCGGCTGGACGCTGGAGGCGCGCGTCTCCTTGTTGTAGGTCTTCACGAACGCGCGGGCGCTCTTGACCACCCGATGCCGTTCCAGCGTCGCGCCGATGACCAGGCCGCTGGCGCCCTCCTTGATCTGGATCGTGACCTTGCCGGAGCCCTGGCCCGTGTAGTCCGGAGGGTGCCACTGGTTGTCGAGCCACGCGTAGCCGAGGACGCCGCCCGTGCCGAACACCGCCACCAGGAACGCCATCGCGAACAGGGCCGCGGCCCGGCCGCTGCGTTTGCGGCGCTTCTGCCGTTTGCGGACGCGCCGCTGGTCACGCCGGCCGAGCCGCTCCTCCGGCAGCCGCCCGTCGCCGTACGGATCTGGGAAGAGGTCCAAATCGTTCATGAACTCCCCCGGACGATCTCTCCTGGGGGACGCCCAGTCAACCGTTCCGCGTCGAGGGCCGCCTGGAGCAGGACCGCCGCGGCGGCCTGATCGACGACCTTGCGCCTGGCCCGACCATGGACTCCCCCGGCCCGCAGCCCGCTCTCGGCGGTGACGGTGGTGAGCCGCTCGTCGTGCAGTCGGACCGTCTCCGGAGGAAGACGGTCCGCGAGCCTGGCCGCGAACTTGCGCGCCGCCTGCGCCGCCGGGCCCTCCCGGCCCGACAGCGACGTTGGCAGTCCGACGACGACCTCGATCGCCTCGTGCTCGGCGGCCAGTTCCACCAGCCGGTCGATGTCCCCCTTGCCGCTTTTCACGGTCTCCAGGGGGGAGGCGAGGATGCCGCCGGGGTCGCACTTGGCGACCCCCACGCGCACGCTCCCCACATCGACCCCGAGCCGGACGCCGTTCCTCATATCGCCCGCCCCGGTGCTTGCCCCCGTCCCGCCGGGCTCACGCGGCCCCTACTGCTCGTTCAACGGCGGCGAGGGCGTCGCCGATCGCCGCCGGGTTCGCGCCGCCGCCCTGCGCCAGGTCGTCCTTGCCGCCGCCGCCTCCACCGAGGGCCTTGGCGGCGAGGCCGACGAGCGCGCCCGCCTTGAGGCCGCGCTCGCGGGCGCCCGGGGTGACGGCGACGACCACGACGGGACGGTCCTTCGGCACACCGGTCACCATCACGACGGCGGGCCGGGCCTGGAGCCGGCCGCGGACGTCGACGGCGAGCTTGCGCAGGTCGTCGGCGCCGGTGCCGTCCGGGGCGCGGTGCCCGACGAACGCGATGCCGCCCACGTCCTTCGCGCCGTCGGCGAGCGATCCGGCGATCGCGAGGACCTGCTGGGAGCGGAGCTTCTCCAGTTCCTTCTCCGCGTCCCGGAGCCGGGTGACGATGCCGGAGACGCGCTCGGGCAGCTCCTCCTTGCGCGCCTTCATCTGCTCGGCGAGCTGCGCGACGAGCACGCTCTCCCGGGCCAGGAAGCGGAACGCGTCGATGCCGACGAGCGCCTCGACGCGGCGGACGCCGGCGCCGATCGACGACTCGCCCAGCACCTTGATCAGGCCGAGCTGCCCGGAGCGGGCGACATGGGTGCCGCCGCACAGCTCGCGGGAGTAGTCGCCGACCTCGACCACCCGGACCTCATCGCCGTACTTCTCACCGAACAGCGCGAGCGCGCCCATCGCGCGGGCCTCGTCGATCGAGGTGTGGAACGCCCGGACGTCCAGGTCGCCGACCAGCACCTCGTTCACCTCGTCCTCGACATCGCGCAGCACGCTCGGGGGGACGGCGCCGGAGGCGGTGAAGTCGAACCGGAACCGGCCGGGCGAGTTCTCCGAACCGGCCTGCGCGGCGGACTCGCCGAGCGCGCGGCGGAACCCGGCGTGCACCATGTGGGTCGCGGTGTGCGAGCGGGAGATCGCCCGGCGCCGCTCCACGTCGACCTCGGCGTAGGCGGTGTCGCCCGCCTGCGCCTCGCCGCTGCGGACGCGCCCGCGGTGCACGACGAGGCCGGCGAGGGGCGCCTGCACGTCCGTCACCTCGATGACGGCGCCGTTGCCGAGCCGGATCACGCCGTGGTCGGCGAGCTGGCCGCCGCCCTCGGCGTAGAACGGGGTGCGGTCGAGGACGACCTCCACATCGGTGCCCTCGCCGGCGGCGGGCACATTGGCACCGCCGACCAGCAGCCCGACGAGGCGGGCGTCACCGGCCAGGCTGCCGTAGCCGGTGAAGTCGACCTTGCCGCCGGCGCCGGTGAGCAGCTCGTCCAGGACGGAGACGTCGAGGTTGCCGGTCTTCTTGTCGCGGGCGTCCCTCTTCGCGCGGTCCCGCTGCTCCTGCATGAGCCGGCGGAAGCCGTCCTCGTCCACCCGCAGGCCCTGCTCGGACGCCATCTCCAGGGTGAGATCGATCGGGAAGCCGTAGGTGTCGTGCAGCTTGAACGCCTGCTCGCCCGGCAGTGTCGCGCCGCCGGACCGCCTGGTCTCCGCCACGGCCGTGTCGAAGATCGCGGTGCCGGTGCGGAGCGTCTGCAGGAAGGAGTCCTCCTCGGCGTCGATGACCGTGTGGATGTTCGCCGCCGTGCGCACCAGCTCGGGGTACTGCTCGCCCATCGCGCTGATCGCGACGGCGGTCAGCTCGTGCATGAGCCCGGCGTCCTGGCCACCGAGCAGGCGCAGGTTGCGGATGGAGCGGCGCAGGATGCGGCGCAGCACGTAGCCGCGGCCCTCGTTGCCGGGGCGGATGCCGTCCGCGACCATCATCGTCCCGCTGCGGACGTGGTCGGCGACGACGCGCAGCGACACGTCCGCACGGTGGTCGCGGCCGTACTTGGCGCCGGTCAGCCCGGCGGCGCGGTCGAGGACCCGCCACAGGGTGTCGGTCTCGTAGATGTTGTCGACGCCCTGCAGGATCGCCGCCATGCGCTCCAGGCCCATGCCGGTGTCGATGTTCTTGGCGGGCAGGTCGCCGAGGATCGGGAAGTCGGTCTTGCTCTCCCCCGGTCCCCGCTCGTACTGCATGAAGACGAGGTTCCACACCTCCAGGTAGCGGTCCTCGTCGGCGACCGGGCCGCCCTCGCGGCCGTACTCGGGGCCGCGGTCGTAGTAGATCTCCGAGCAGGGCCCGCACGGGCCGGGGACGCCCATCGACCAGAAGTTGTCCTCCATGCCGCGCCGCTGGATGCGGTCGAGGGGGACGCCCACCTTGTGGTGCCAGATGTTCTGGGCCTCGTCGTCGTCGTGGAAGACGGTGACCCACAGCTTGTCCTCGGGGAAGCCGAAGCCGCCGTCCGCGCGGGAGGCGGTCAGCAGCTCCCAGGCGAACGGGATCGCCTGCTCCTTGAAGTAGTCGCCGATGGAGAAGTTGCCCAGCATCTGGAAGAACGTGGCATGCCGGGTGGTCTTGCCGACCTCCTCGATGTCGGGCGTCCGCACGCACTTCTGCGCGCTGGTCATCCGCGGCGAGGGCGGCGTGCGCTGGCCGAGGAAGTACGGCTTGAACGGGACCATGCCGGCGTTGACCAGCAGCAGGGTCGGGTCCTCGGCGACCAGGCTGGCCGAGGGCACCACCGTGTGCCCGCGCTCCTCGAAGAACTTCAGGAAGCGGCGTGCGACCTCTGCCGACTCCATGATCAGTGGCCATCCTTGTCGTCGTCGATGATCGTGTATCGCGCCTTGAGCACCCGGCGGGGCGGGGAGCCCCGGTATCCGGGAACCTCGGCGTCCGGCGGGGCCTGGTCCATGCGGACGGCCTCGCGCAGTTCCTCCTCGCGGGCCCGCATCTCGGTACGGACGTCGGAGGCGAAGAGCCTCAACCGCTCCCCGGTGCCCTTCCCCGCCGCCACCGCGCGCACCGTGACCCCCTCGGGGGACAGGCTGCGGGCGACCCGCTCCACGCGCCGCTTGACACGGTGCGTGACGTAGACGCCGGCGCCGGCGCCGACGGAGAGCCAGAACAGCCGCCTCATCCGCGTCCCTTCCCCGAGGAGCGGGCCTGAAGCTGCGGCCGGCCGGACGGGGAGCGCCCGTCGCCGTCCCGGCTGCCGAGGGCCCTGCGGACGCCGTAGGAGAAGGCGGCGGCCTTCACCAGCGGGCCGCCGACCACCGACGTCATGACGGTGGTGACGGCCGAGACGTTCTGGGTGACGCCGGCGACCTGCTTGGTGATGACGTCGGTGCGGCCGAGCTGCTCGTTGGCGCGTTTCACCGTGTCGGTCATGTCGTCCAGCAGGGGGGCGGCCTGGTCGCCGATCTCGCGCACGACCCTGCCCGCCTCGGCGAGCAGCCGGGAGAGCTTCAGCAGGGTCAGCGCGATGAACGAGACGAGCACCGCCCAGAACACGGCCACGATGAGGCCTGCCAGCTGTCCACCAGTAAGCATCAGGGCTTTCCGTTCGCGAGAGTTCGGCTCGGGGCCGGGCATGGCCTGACAGACCTTACCGGTCCGCCGGGCCGTGTGCCGGTCGCACCGGCCAGGCAAGATCGATCATTACCGTTCCCGCGCCTCCCCCGGGGTGCCGCGCAGGACGGACCTGATCCGGGCGAGGACCTCGGTGAACCGCGCCTCGGCGCCATGCCTGGTCGGGCGATAGTACTCCCGTCCGTCCACGGAGTCGGGCGCGTACCGCTGCCGGACCACCCCGCCGGGATGGTCGTGGGCGTACTTGTAGCCCTGCCCGTGCCCGACCTTCGCGGCGCCCTTGTAGTGGGAGTCGCGCAGGTGCCCGGGGACGGGGCCGGCGAGGCCCTTGCGGACGTCGCCGAGCGCGCCGTCCACGGCCGTGATGACCGCGTTGGACTTGGGCGCGAGGGAGAGATGGATCACCGCCTGGGCGAGGTTGATCCTGGCCTCGGGCAGGCCGACGAACTCCACCGCCTGCGCCGCCGCGACCGCGGTCTGCAGCGCGGTCGGGTCGGCCATCCCGACGTCCTCGCTGGCGTGCACGATCAGCCGCCGGGCGATGAACCGCGGGTCCTCCCCCGCCTCGATCATGCGGGCGAGGTAGTGCAGCGCCGCGTCGACGTCGCTGCCGCGGATGCTCTTGATGAACGCGCTGACGACGTCGTAATGCTGGTCGCCCTCGCGGTCGTAGCGGACGGCGGCCCGGTCGACGGCCCTCTCCAGGACGCCGACGTCGATCACGCCGCCGCCGTCGACGACGAGGGAGGCGGCCTCCAGGTAGGTGAGGGTGCGGCGGGCGTCGCCGCCGGCGAGCCGGACGAGGTGGTCCTCGGCGGCGGGGTCGAGGGTCACCGCCCCGTTCAGGCCGCGTTCCTCGGTGAGCGCCCGGCGGATCACCTCGCGCAGGTCGTCCGCGCCGAGCGGCTCCAGCGTCAGCAGCAGGGAGCGGGACAGCAGCGGGCTGATGACGGAGAAGAACGGATTCTCGGTCGTCGCGCCGATGAACGACACCCACCGGTTCTCCACCGCGGGGAGCAGGGCGTCCTGCTGGGCCTTGTTGAAGCGGTGGACCTCGTCGACGAACAGGACGGTCTGCCGTCCGGTCATGCCCAGCTCGCGGCGGGCCAGGCCGATCTCGGCGCGGACCCGCTTGACGCCGTCGCTGACCGCGGAGATCTCCACGAACCGGCGGGACGTGACATGGCTCACGACGGTGGCGAGGGTGGTCTTGCCCGTGCCCGGCGGCCCCCACAGGACGAGCGACATCGGCACGTCCCGGTCGACGAGCTGCCGGATCGGGGTGCCGGGGCCGAGCAGATGGCCCTGCCCGACGACCTCGTCCAGCGCGCGGGGACGCATCCGGACGGCGAGCGGCTGCTCCGCGCCGCCCCTCCCGGCCGCGACGGGCGCGCCGGACGTGGCCGGGGGCGCGGGCTCCGGTACGGCACGGCCCTGCTCCGGCGCGTCGAAAAGGCCCTCCGGCTCGCCCGATTCCGCCCTGCTGGTCACGCTCCGACACTATCTCGCGGCGCGGGTGCTCCCGGACGTCCGGGAACCCTGATGGATCACCTTGCGGATATCGCTTGACATGGCGGCCGGATCGCGGGTCACTGACCACCATGGCGCACAACCTCAGCGGCTACCACCGGACCCTCGACCTCTTCGAGGGCCTGGTCGCCGGCGTCCCGCACGACGCGTGGGACGCGCCGTCGCCCTGCGAGGGGTGGACCGCACGGGACGTCGCAGGTCACGTGACCGGCGGGCAGTCCCTGATCCGGTCGCTGGCCACCGGGGAACCCCCGCCGGACGTCAACCGGGACCCGGCCCGGTTCGTCCAGGGCGACGTCCTGATGAGCTGGCGGGCGGCCCGCAAGGAGTGCGCGGCGGCCCTCACCCCGGAGGCGCTGCTACGCCCCGTCCCGTTCGGGGGGCTCGGCGAGCTCCCGCTGGGCGACTTCCTGGGCGGCTACATCCTGGAACCGCTGGTGCACGCCTGGGACCTGGCGCGCGCGACGGGCCAGCCGTCCCGCCTGGACCCCGACCTCGTCCACCACGCGTTCGCGACGGCCCAGATGGTCGCCGCTCCCCTGCGCGCCGCCGGGCACCTGGCCCCGCAGCTCACGGCGTCCCCGGGAGCCGACGAGCAGACACGCCTCCTGGCCTTCCTGGGCCGCACCGTCCCGCCGGCCTGAGCCACCGGCCGCGGGCGTGGGACGAGCCCCCGGCGGCCTACGAGAATTCGGCGAGGGTGCGCTCGGCCTCCTCCAGCCACGCGCGACGGGCGTTGAGGGCCTCCTCGGCCTCCTTGACGTCCTTCTCCCGGCCGGCCTCGCGGGCCTTGCCGAGGCGCTTCTCCAACTGCTCGATGGAGCTGCGCAACTGGCCGACCGTAGCCTCGGCGCGGGCGCGGGCCTCGGGGTTGGTGCGGCGCCACTCGTTCTCCTCCGCGGCGCGGACGGCGTCCTCGATCTTGCGGAGCCGGCCCTCCAGACGGTCACGCTGGTCGCGCGGGACCATGCCGGCGGCCTCCCAGCGCTCCTGGACCGCGCGCAGCGCCTGCCGCGCCTGCCGGACGTCCCGCACGGGCAGCAGCCGCTCCGCCTCGGCGAGGATCTTCTCCTTCTCCTCGGCGTTCCCGCGGAACTCGGCGTCACGCTCGGCGAACGCGGCACTGCGGGCCTGGAAGAAGGTGTCCTGGGCGCCCTTGAAGCGGGCCCACAGGTCGTCTTCTACGTCCCGGGAGGCGCGTCCGGCCATCTTCCAGCGGCGCATCAGGTCGCGGTAGGCGGCGGCCGTCTCGCCCCAGTCGGTGGAGCCGGACATCGCCTCGGCCTCGGCGACCAGGCGCCCCTTCTCCCGGCGGGCCTCCTCGCGCTGGTCGTCGAGCGTGGCGAAGTAGGCCTTGCGACGCTTGGTGAAGGCGTTGCGGGCGGCCGACAGCCGCTTCCACAGCGCGGTCTCGGCGGGCCGGTCGATGCGGTCGGCGGCCTTCCACTCCTCGACCAGCTGCCGCAGCCGCTCCCCGCCGTTCTTCCAGTGCGTCTCCTCGGCCGCGATGCGCTCGGCCTCGGCGACGATCCGCTCCTTGACCTCGCGGGCCTCGTGGCGGTGCTGCTCGCGCTGGGCCTTGACCTCCTCGCGGCGCCGCCCGACCTGCTCGGTGAGAACGTCCAGGCGCCGGCCGAGCGCGTCGAGGTCGCCGACGGCGTGCGCGCCGGCGACGGCCTCGCGGAGCCGCTCGATGCTGTGCTGCGCCTGGGCGGGCTGCAGATCGGTGGTGCGGATCCGCTGTTCGAGCAGGCCGATCTCGGTGACGAGCGCGTCGTACTTGCGCTTGAAGTAGGCCAGGGCCTCTTCGGGCGCGCCTGCCTGCCAGGACCCGACGACCCGCTCGCCGTCCGCCGTCCTGACATAGACGGTGCCGTCCTCGTCCACCCGGCCCCAGGGATCGGTCGCGCTGGACACCCTTGCCTCCTGAATCGCGGGTCCGGACGGCTCACGCCTTCCGGACCCTCCACACCTTAGTACCCCGTTCGCCTATTTCCCGGCGATCGTGACGTCCTGGATTTCGACCTTCTTCTTGGGCTTTCCGTCGCTCTTGGGGTCCGAACCACCCTCGGCGATTTTCTTGAGCACGTCCAGCCCCTTCGTGATCTTTCCGAACACGGTGTAGTCCGGCTGGAGCTGCGAGTCCTTGTAGACCATGAAGAACTGGCTGCCGTTGGAGTCCGGCGCCTGCGTGTGCGCCATCGCGAGCGTGCCCTCGGTGTAGGTCGCGCCGCTGGTGTTCTCGTTGGCGTACCCGTAGCCGGGCCCGCCGCTGCCGGACGCCGACGGGTCGCCGCACTGCAGGACGTTGAGGCCGCCGCTCGTCAGCCGGTGGCACTCGCTCTTGTCATAGAAGTTCTTCTGCGCCAGGAACACGAAGGAGTTGACCGTGCAGGGCGCCTTGTCGCCGTACAGCTGCATCTCCACGTCGCCTTGGTTCGTCTTGACCGTGGCCTGGACGATGCCAGGGCGGGCGGGCTTGCCCGGCGGGGTGCCGACGTCCTTGACCTCGCCGCTGTCCGTGTCCGTCTTGTAGACGCACTGCGGGCCGGCCGCCGCGGACTTGTCCTCCTTGAGCACCATGAACGCCGCGGCACCGGCGGCGATGACCGCAACCGCGGCGACCGAGCCGATGATCTTGACCCGGCGCGCCTTCGCCGCCTCCTGCGCCCGCCGCTGCTGCTGGCGCTCGTAGCGTTGCCGCGCGAGATGCTTCTTGCGGTCCTTCCCCGCCACTGCCCCGCCCCTCCGCTGTGATCAGGTGAACGTGCAGCGCATAGTAGCGGTACCCGGGTGTGAACGCGCCTTCGCGTCCGGAAGCGCTCCCCGCGGCGGTGGGACGGGTGCGACGCGACACGGCGCGGCCCATCTCGTTCGCGGTGGCCATGGCCGCGCCGGTACCCTCGGACACGCCCACCGAGTTGGTTCCAGGAAAGGACGACCGTGCTCGTCGCCGGGTTCCCCGCCGGATCATTCGCCGCGAACTGCTACGTCGTGGCGCCCGCCGCGGGTGAGGAGTGCGTGATCATCGATCCCGGCCAGGACGCCGAGGCCGGAATCGAGGAGTTGCTGCGCGAGCACCGGCTGAAGCCGGTCGCGGTGCTGCTGACGCACGGTCATATCGACCATGTCTGGTCGGTGGCCCCGGTGTGCGGCGCCAAAGACGTCCCCGCCTACATCCACCCGGACGACCGCGACCTGCTGACCGACCCGGCGAAGGGCCTGTCCCTGGGCGCCGGGCAGCAGCTGTTCGGCGGCCTGGAGCTGGCCGAGCCGGACGACGTGCGGGAGCTCGCGGACGGGGCGGCGCTGGAGCTGGCCGGGCTGACCTTCACCGTCGACCACGCGCCGGGCCATACGCCCGGGTCGGTGACGTTCCGGACACCGCGCACCCCGCAGATCCCGGACGTGATGTTCACCGGCGACCTGCTGTTCGCGGGGTCGATCGGGCGTACCGACCTGCCGGGCGGATCGTATGAGGAGATCCTCGCCAGCCTGTCCCGGGTGTGCCTGACCATGCCCGACGACACGGCCGTCCTCCCCGGCCACGGCGAGCAGACCACAATCGGCCGTGAGCGGGCGACGAACCCGTTCCTCGCGGAGTTGACTCCGGCGGACGGACCCAACAAGGGATTCTGAGCCTAAGAGACCATGAGTTCGAGTTTCCGGGCCCCCAAGGGGGTCAGTGAATACGTCCCGCCGCGCGCGGACCTCTTCTACGCGATCCGGGAGGCGTTCGCCGAGCAGGCGCGGCTGGCCGGCTACGGCTACCTGGAACTGGCCGTCTTCGAGGACACCAACCTGTTCCGGCGCGGCGTCGGCGAGTCCACCGACGTGGTGACCAAGGAGATGTACACCTTCGAGGACCGGGGCGGCAGGTCGCTGACGCTGCGTCCCGAGTTCACCGCGTCGGTGCTGCGGTCCGTCCTGGAGAACAACCTGCACAAGGGCGCGCTGCCGGTGAAGGTGTGGACGACGGGGGCCGCGTTCCGCGCCGAGCGTCCGCAGCAGGGCCGCTACCGGCAGTTCTACCAGCTCGACCTGGAGGCGATCGGCAGCGAGGACCCGCAGGTCGACGCCGAGACCATCGCGATCGCGTCGAACTGGTACCGGTCCCTGGGGCTGACGCGGGTGCGGCTGCTGCTGAACTCGCTCGGCTGCAAGGAGTGCCGTCCCGGCTACCGGGCCCTGCTGCAGGAGTTCCTGCGCGGCCTGGACCTGGACGAGGACACCCGTGCCCGCGTCGAGATCAACCCGCTGCGGGTGCTGGACGACAAGCGTCCCAAGGTGCGCGAGCAGCTCACCGGCGCGCCGCTGATGGCCGACCACCTGTGCCCGGCCTGCAAGGCCCACCACGACCGGGTCCGGGGGCTGCTCGCCGACCTCGGCATCGCCTGGGAGGACACCCCCACCCTCGTCCGCGGCCTGGACTACTACACGCGCACGACCTACGAGTTCGACCACCCGCTGCTCGGCGCCCAGTCCGGCATCGGCGGCGGCGGACGCTACGACGGCCTGTCGGAGGACATCGGCGGCCCACCGCTGCCCGGCATCGGGTTCGGGCTCGGCCTGGACCGCACGATCCTGGCGCTTGAGGCCGAGTCCCGGGAGGGCGGGGGCGCGGCGTTCGCGGCCAAGCCGCGCTGCGAGGCGTTCGGCGTCGCGCTCGGCGACACCGCCGAACGCCGCATGTTCGCGCTCGTCGACGAGCTGCGCCGCGCCGGGATCGCCGCCGACATGGCGTTCGGCGGCAAACGGCTGAAGGGCGCCATGAAGGACGCCGACCGCTCGGGCGCCCGCTACGCCGTGATCCTCGGGGAGCGAGATATCGCGGACGGCGTCGCCCAGGTCAAGGACCTGGCCGAGGGCGAGCAGACCGCCGTCCCGCTCACCGAGCTCACCACGACGTTGAAGGAAAGGCTTTCGAAATGATCCGGACCCACGAGGCGGGGACGCTCCGCAAGGAGCACGCCGGGCAGCAGGTCACGCTGGCCGGCTGGGTCGGCCGGCGCCGCGACCACGGCGGTGTCACGTTCATCGACCTGCGCGACGCGTCCGGCACCGCCCAGGTCGTCTTCCGCGAGGAGGACGCCGCGCACGACCTGCGCTCGGAGTTCTGCGTCAAGATCGTCGGCGAGGTCCGCGTCCGTCCCGCGGGCAACGAGAACCCGGACCTGCCCACCGGTGACATCGAGGTCGCCGCGTCCGACATCGAGGTGCTGTCGGACGCCGCGCCGCTGCCGTTCCCCATCGAGGGCGACGTCAACGTCCACGAGGAGATCCGGCTCAAGTACCGGTACCTCGACCTGCGCCGCGACGCCGTCGCCCGCGCCATGAAGATCCGCTCGGAGGCCGCGTTCCTGACGCACGAGGTGATGCGCGAGCACGGCTTCGTCAACGTCGAGACGCCCACCCTCACCCGGTCGACGCCCGAGGGCGCCCGCGACTTCCTCGTCCCGGTCCGGCTCAAGCCCGGCCACTGGTACGCGCTGCCGCAGTCGCCCCAGCTGTTCAAGCAGCTCCTGATGGTCGGCGGGCTGGAGCGCTACTACCAGATCGCCCGCTGCTACCGCGACGAGGACTTCCGCGCCGACCGGCAGCCCGAGTTCACCCAGATCGACATCGAGATGTCGTTCGCCGACCAGGACGACGTCCTGAAGGTCGGCGAGGACCTCGTGGCGCGCCTCTGGAGGGACATCGTCGGCCACGAGATCCCCCGCCCGATCCCCCACATCACCTACGCCGACGCGATGGCCCGGTACGGCTCCGACAAGCCCGACCTGCGCTTCGGCCTGGAACTGACCGACATGACCGAGTACTTCGCCGGCACGCCGTTCCGCGTGTTCCAGGCCCCGTACGTCGGCGCGGTCGTCATGCCGGGCGGCGCGTCCCAGACCCGCAGGGAGCTGGACGGCTGGCAGGACTGGGCGAAGGCCCGCGGTGCCCGCGGCCTCGCCTACGTGCTCGTCCAGGAGGACGGCACGCTCGGCGGCCCGGTCGCCAAGAACCTCTCCGACGCCGAGAAGGACGGCCTGGCCGCCGAGACCGGCGCGGCCCCCGGCGACGCGGTCTTCTTCGGCGCCGGCAAGCGGCACGCCACCCAGGAGCTTCTCGGCGCCGCCCGCCTGGAGATCGGCCGCCGCCGCGGCCTGATCGACGAGACCGCCTGGAAGTTCGTCTGGATCGTCGACGCCCCCATCTTCGAGCCCGTCGAGGACGACAAGGGCGAGCAGATCGGCTGGACGTCCGTCCACCACCCGTTCACCGCCCCGAAGCCGGAGTACGCCGACACCTTCCACGAGGACCCGGGCAGCGCGCTCGCGGACGCCTACGACCTCGTCCTGAACGGCAACGAGATCGGCGGCGGCTCCATCCGTATCCACCGCGCCGAGATGCAGCAGCGCGTCTTCGACGTCCTCGGCCTCTCCAAGCAGGAGGCCGAGTCGAAGTTCGGCTTCCTGCTGGAGGCGTTCAAGTTCGGCCCGCCGCCCCACGGCGGCATCGCCTTCGGCTGGGACCGCGTGGTCATGCTCCTGGCCCGCCAGGACTCGATCCGCGACGTGATCGCCTTCCCGAAGGCCGCGTCCGGCCACGACCCCCTGACCGCCGCCCCGACCCCGATCACCCCCGAACAGCGCGCGGAAGCCGGCGTGGACGTCATCCCGGAGGACGAGACCGCCGCCTCCTGACCTGGCACTTCCGACGTGCGGAGGGGGCAGCCGCCGGGTGGCGGCTGCCCCCTCCGCACGTTCGGGCTCAGGCGGTGGGCTGGGGCGTTCTCAGCGGGCGGCGCCGCTGGTCACCCGGTAGACGTCGTAGACGCCGTCGATGGAGCGGACGGCCTTCAGGACGTGGCCCAGGTGTTTCGGGTCGCCCATCTCGAAGGTGAAGCGGCTGACGGCGACACGGTCCCGGGTGGTGGTGACCGAGGCCGACAGGATGTTGACGTGCTGGTCGGACAGGACCCGGGTCACGTCCGACAGCAGGCGGGGGCGGTCGAGGGCCTCGACCTGGATGGCGACGAGGAAGACCGAGTCTTCACCCGGGGACCATTTGACGTCGATGAGCCGGTCGGGCTGCGACCTCAGGCTGGCGACGTTGGCGCAGTCGGCGCGGTGGACGGAGACGCCGTGACCGCGGGTGACGAACCCGACGATGTCGTCGCCGGGGACCGGGGTGCAGCAGCGCGACAGCCGGACCCACACGTCCGGCTCGTCGGCGACGACGACACCGGGATCGCCGGCCGGGCGGCTCCGCTTGCGGCGCGTCGGGAGGGCGATCTCGGCGAGGTCCTCCTCGGCGCTCTCCACGCCGCCGAGGGCGTCCACGAGACGCTGGACGACGTGCTGGGCGGAGACGTGGCTCTCGCCGACGGCGGCGTACAGGGACGACACGTCCGGGTAGCGCATGTCGCGGGCGAGGGCGAGCAGGGCCTCACCGGACATCATCCGCTGCAGCGGCATGTTCTGCTTGCGCATCGCGCGGGCGATGGCGTCCTTGCCGGCCTCGATCGCGGTGTCGCGGCGCTCCTTGGAGAACCAGTGCTTGATCTTGTTGCGGGCGCGGGCGCTCTTGACGAAACCGAGCCAGTCGCGGCTCGGGCCCGCGTCCGGCGACTTGGAGGTGAACACCTCGACGGTGTCGCCGTTGTCGAGGGTCGATTCGAGGGGGACGAGACGGCCGTTGACGCGGGCGCCGATACATCGGTGCCCGACCTCGGTGTGGATCGCGTACGCGAAGTCGACGGGGGTCGCGCCCTGCGGCAGCGCGATCACGTCGCCCTTCGGGGTGAACACGAACACCTCGGAGACCGACAGGTCGAAGCGGAGCGACTCCAGGAACTCGGCCGGGTCGGCGGTCTCCTTCTGCCAGTCGAGAAGCTGGCGGAGCCACTGCATGTCGCCGGCCTTGCGGCCGCCGACCGTCTCCTCCTTGTACTTCCAGTGCGCGGCGACGCCGTACTCGGCGCGGCGGTGCATGCCCCAGGTGCGGATCTGCAACTCGACGGGCTTGCCCTCCGGGCCGATCACCGTCGTGTGCAGCGACTGGTACATGTTGAACTTCGGCATCGCGATGTAGTCCTTGAACCGGCCGGGGACCGGATTCCATCGCGCGTGGATCGAACCGAGGGCGGCGTAGCAGTCGCGGACGCTGTCGACGAGGACCCGGATGCCGACCAGGTCGTAGATGTCGTCGAAGCCGACGTCCCGCGCGATCATCTTCTGGTAGATCGAGTAGTAGTGCTTCGGCCGGCCGGTGACGGTGGCCTTGATCCGGGCCTCGCGCAGGTCCGTGGAGACCTTCTCGATCACTTCCTGGAGGTAGACGTCGCGGCGCGGGGCGCGTTCGGACACCAGGCGGGCGATCTCGTCGAACCGCTTGGGGTACAGGGTGGCGAACGCGAGGTCCTCCAGCTCCCACTTCAGCGTGTTCATCCCGAGGCGGTGCGCGAGCGGCGCGAACACCTCCAGGGTCTCGCGGGCCTTCTTCTCCTGCTTGTGCCGCGGCATGTAGCGCAGCGTGCGCATGTTGTGCAGCCGGTCACCGAGCTTGATCACCAGGACGCGGATGTCGCGGGACATCGCCACGACCATCTTGCGGACGGTCTCGGCCTCCGCGGCCTCCCCGTACTTGACCTTGTCGAGCTTGGTGACGCCGTCGACGAGGGCGGCGATCTCGTCCCCGAACTCGGCGCGCAGCTGGTCGAGCGTGTACGGGGTGTCCTCGACGGTGTCGTGCAGCAGCGCCGCGCAGAGCGTCTCGGTGTTCATGCCGAGTTCGGCGAGGATGGTCGCGACCGCGAGGGGGTGCGTGATGTACGGGTCGCCGCTCTTGCGCTTCTGGTCGCGGTGGTGGTGCGCGGCGACGTCGTAGGCGCGCTCGATGAGCCGCAGGTCCGCCTTCGGGTGCGTGTTGCGGACCGTCTTGATCAGTGGTTCCAGTACCGGGTTCATAGCGGGGCCGCGCTGGGCGCCCAGTCTGGCGAGCCTACGGCGCACCCGGGCGGCAGACGGTGGAATCGTGGCCGGCGTGGGCCTGGACGGGGCGTCGGTCTCGGACGCGTCATCGGCGTCCTCCGGGGGGCCGGTGCGCTCGGCGGGGGGAGTCTCGGCTCGGGGGTCGCGGGCGGCGGGGTCCTTCGGCGGCGGGTCTTCGGCGGGCGGCGCGGGCGGCGGATCGCGCCGTTCGGCGCGGTGCGGTGGCACGGTGGACGCCCCGGCCGCCTGCACGGCCCGCTCTCCCGCGGTCTCCCGCACCGGATGTTTCCCGGCCTGGGGCGCCGCGGCGTCGTTCACCGCGCCGGTCGATACCACCTCACCGGGCACCCAGCCTCCCTAGTCCGTTCGGGCCCGTCGTGCACGCCGCGCGGGTCGCGCCCGTTCCCACCGGACCCTGATGGCGCCAGTGTATCCGGCGCCCATTTCGCACTAGACCGTAACCAGTGAATGGACGTCCAGATTCCCCAGTTTGTCGCGTCCGTGCAGGAAGGACAGTTCGAGGAGGACCGACAGCCCGACGACGTCGCCGCCGCATCGCCGCACGAGTTCGGCGGCCGCCCTGGCCGTGCCCCCGGTGGCCAGGACGTCGTCGACGATCAGCACGCGCTCGCCGGCTTCGAGAGCGTCGGAATGGATCTCGATCGTCTCGTTCCCGTATTCGAGGTCATAGGTCTCCTCGCGCGTCGCCGCGGGCAGCTTCCCCTTCTTGCGCACCGGGACGAAGCCGGCGCCGAAGTGGTAGGCGACGGGCGCGGCGAGGATGAACCCGCGGGCCTCGATACCGACGATCTTGTCGATGGTGCCGCGGCCGTGGTGGTTGACGATCGAGTCGACCACGCCGGCGAACGCGACATGGTCGGCCAGCAGCGGCGTGATGTCCTTGAACATCACGCCGGGCTTGGGGTAGTCGGGGATGTCGCGGATCCGTTCCTGGATCAGCTTGCCGAGGTCCACGGTCGACGATCCCCCGCCTAATTGCCGCGCCGCTGCTGCCGCGTCCCGCGCTTGGGCTGCTGGCGCGACCCGGTCTGCACGACCTTGCGCACCGTGACGGTGCTCCTGATGTCGGCGGCGGGCTCACCGGTGGCCGGGGCGCCCTCGCCGTCATCGTCGCCGTCGTCGGCCGGGGGCTTGCCGGACGCGCCCGCGCCGGCCTTGACCTTGGGCGCCTTGGTCTGCCGCTTCGCGCTCTGCTCCCGCCGGGCGATGTTCTCCCGGATCTGCCGGTACTTCGGCTCGCGCTCCTTCAACTGGACGAGCAGCGGCGTCGCCACGCAGATCGAGGAGTACGTCCCGACGATCATGCCGACGAACAGGGCGAGCGACAGGTCCTTCAGCGTCCCGGCGCCGAACAGCGTGGTGCCGATGAACAGGATCGCGCCGACCGGCAGGATCGCGACCAGCGAGGTGTTCAGCGACCGGACCAGCGTGCTGCTGAGCGCCTGGTTCGCGGCCTCGCTGTAGGTGGTCTTGGAGGTCGGGCCGAGCGGTTTGGTGACCTCCTTGATCATGTCGAAGACGACGACCGCGTCGTACAGCGAGTATCCGAGGATGGTCAGGAAGCCGAGCAGCGTCGCCGGGGTGACCTCGAAGCCGGACCAGGCGTAGACGCCCGCCGTGATGACGAGGTCGTGGACCAGCGCGACCACCGCCGCCATGGCCATCCGCCACTCGAACGCCACCGACAGGTAGCCGATGATCAGGATCATGAAGACGGCCAGCGCCTGCCAGGCCTTCTTCTGGATCTCGCCGCCCCACGAGGCGCCGACGACCTGGGTGCTGACCTTGCCCGCCGGGACCTTCAGTTCCTGGGCGATGTTCGACTTGACCTCGGTGACGTGCGAGGACGACATGCTCTCGGTCGTCACCCGCCAGTCGCCGCCCGCCTTCTGCACGATCGCCTGGTGGGCGCCGCCGCCGGTGACGGCGGTGCGCACCTGCTCGATCGAGGCGCTGGGCGCCTTGAAGGTGAAGACGGAACCGCCCTTGAACTCCACGCCGAAGTTCAGGCCCTGGACGAGCAGGCCGGCGATCGACAGCACCAGCAGCAGCCCGGAGATCGTGTACCAGATCTTCGGGCGGCCGACGATGTCGGCGCTGATCTCGCCCCGGTAGATCCGCGAGGTGACCGTGCGCAGTCCCATGGTCAGGCCTCCTGGCTGGTCGACGGGGCGGTGGTGGCGGACGGCTTGCTCGCCGCGCGGTGCAGCCGCCTTGGATCGAGCCCGGACATCGGATGGCCGCGGCCGAAGAACTTGGTGCGCGACAGCAGCGCGACCATCGGCTTGGTGAAGAAGAACACCACCACGATGTCGATGAGCGTCGTGAGGCCCATCGCGAACGCGAACCCGGCGACGCCGCCGACCGCGAGGAAGTACAGCACGAGCGCGGCCAGGAAGGTGACGGCGTCGGCGACGAGAATGGTGCGCCGCGCCCGCTTCCAGGCGTTCTCGACCGACGAGCGCAGCTTGCGGCCGGCTCTCAGCTCGTCCCGCAGGCGCTCGAAGTAGACGATGAACGAGTCGGCGGTGATGCCGATCGAGACGATCAGGCCGATGATGTGCGGCAGCGAGAGCCGGAAGCCCATCCCCTCACCGAGGATCACCACCGCGAGGTAGGTGATGGCGGACGCCACGACCAGGCTGGACACCGCCACCAGGCCGAGGCCCCGGTAGTAGAACAGGCAGTAGAGGACCACCAGCCCGAGGCCGATCGCCCCGGCGGTCAGGCCGCCGGCCAGCTGGTCGGAGCCCAGCGTGGACGACACCTCGTCGATGGAGCTCTGCTTGAACTCCAGCGGCAGCGCCCCGTACTTGAGCACGTTGGCGAGGTCGGTGGCGTACTGCTGGGTGAAGCTCTCGGGCGGCCCGTCGATCCTGGCGGTGCCGCCGGTGATCGCGCCCTCCCGGATGCCGGGCGCCGAGACGACCTGCCCGTCCAGGACGATCGCGACCTGCGCCTGCGGGGAGTTGGGGTCCTGCTGGTAGGCGCGGGAGGCGTCGGTGGTGATCTCGCCGAACTGGCGGGCGCCCTTGCCGTCGAACTTCAGCGACACCGACCAGCTGGGCTCGCCCTGCTGCGGGTTCGGCGGCATCGCGGTGGCCGCGTCGACGTTCTCGCCGAGCACCCGGACGGGCCCGAGGATGTACTTGGAGACCTGGCCGTTCTCCTCGTTCTGGTCGCAGGCGGCGACGAACTTGCGGTTCGGGTCGTTCGCACCGGGGGTGTGCCGGTCCCCCTTGTAGCAGTCGAGCGACTCGAACTGCTGGATGACGGCCTTGTCGGTCACGCCCGGGTAGCCCTGCGCGGGTGGCGTCGGCTGCCCGGACGGCACCGTCAGCGGCGACGACGGCGTCGGCTGCGGCTGCGGGTCCCCCGAGGCGGGCGGCTTCGGCGTCGGGGCGGTCAGCGCCCCCGACAGGGCCCGGCCACGCGGGGTGGACGACGTGGACGGCGAGGCGCTCCCGGACGGGGACGCCGACGACCCGGACGGGGACGGCGACGGCGACGGGCTCTTGCCCTTGTCCTTCTTGCCCTTGTCCTTGATGGAGGGGATCGGGTTCGGCACGGCCCCCTTGGGCTTGCCGTCCGCCGCCGCGAACACCTGGCGGAACTGCAGCTTCGCCGTGGTCCCGATGAGGTTGACGACGCGCCCCTGCCCCTCGCCCGGGACGTTCACCACGATGTTGTTGCTGCCCTGCTTGGCGACCTCCGCGTCGGACACCCCCAGGCCGTTGACCCGCTGGGTCATGATCTTGACGGCCTGGTTCATCTGCTCGGGCGGAGGGTTCTTGCCGTTCGCGGTCTTGGCCGTGAGCGTCACGGTCGTCCCGCCGGCCAGGTCCAGGCCGAGCTTGGGCGTCGTCTGGCCCTGCCAGACCGCCAGGCCGGCGAGGACGACCAGCGTCGCGAACAGTGCGAGGAGCGTGCGCCCGGGTTTGGGAGCGTAGTTGGGCGAAGCCACTGTCGTCTTAACTTCCCGTCTTTGGTCAGCGCCGTGGGAGTGTCAGAAGGTCATGCGGACGGCTTGTCCGCCGCCTTGACCTTCGTCTTCTCCTCCGGCTTGGACGCGGGCCCCCCGTCCTCGTCCACCGCGGTGTCCTTCGTCTCCGTGCCGTCCTCGGTGTCGCCGTCCTTGGACAGGTCGACCTCGGAGCCGTCCTTGGTGAGGTCGACGGTGCCGTCCTCGTCTCCCTCACCGGGGTCCTCGTCGAGGTCCTCGGAGTCGGAGTCCTTGAGGATCTGCATGACGGCCTGCTTGACGAAGCGCACCTCGACACCGTCGGCGATCTCCAGGAGAACGCCGTCGTCGTCGACCTCCACGACGGTGGCGCGGATACCGCTGGTCGTCACCACGCGGACACCGGGCTGGAGGTCGTTCTGCATCTGCATCTGCTCTTTGCGGCGCTTGCTCTGCGGCCGGATGAGCAGGAAGTAGAAGACCAGAGGAACGGCGAGCAGCAGGAGCAGGTTGAACGGCCCGCTACCGCCTGAACTCGCCGCAAGAATCATGTCGCTGCCCATTACCGGGGCATCCTTCCGATGTCGATTACCAGCCTGTGACCGGATCGGTCACGTCCACGGGGACCGCCGGCTGGAGACGGTGAACCAAGTCCCGGAGTCTAGAGAGTACGCGAGACCCCGGCAACGACGCGACGATCGGCGACGCCGGGAAGTTCCCAACCCGTTATCAGATGATCACTATTCGGGCGGGGCGGCGTCCTCGTCCACGTCGAACAGGGTGCCCGCCATCGGCGCCGTGGGCGGCTGAGGCAGCCCCAGGTGCGCCCACGCGGCGGCGGTGGCGACGCGTCCGCGCGGCGTCCGCGCCAGCAGTCCCTGCCGGACGAGGAACGGCTCGGCGACGACCTCCACGGTCTCCGGCTCCTCCCCCACCGACACGGCGAGGGTGGACAGGCCCACGGGCCCGCCGCCGAACTTGCGCATCAGCGACTCCAGGACGGATCGGTCGAGCCGGTCCAGTCCCCGTTCGTCCACCTCGTACAACGCGAGGGCGGCCCGCGCCGATTCCTGCGTGATGATCCCGTCGGCGCGGACCTCGGCGTAGTCGCGGACGCGGCGCAGCAGCCGGTTGGCGATGCGGGGCGTGCCGCGGGAGCGCCGGGCGACCTCGGCGGCGGCGTCGTCGGCGATCTCCACGTCCAGCAGCCGCGCCGACCGCCGGACGATGACCTCCAGTTCGGCGGGCTCGTAGAAGTCCATGTGCGCGACGAAACCGAACCGGTCGCGCAGCGGGCCGGGCAGCATGCCCGCCCGGGTGGTCGCCCCGACCAGGGTGAACGGCGCGATGTCCAGCGGGATCGCGGTCGCGCCCGGCCCCTTGCCCACCACGACGTCGACGCGGAAGTCCTCCATCGCCATGTAGAGCATCTCCTCGGCGGGACGCGCGAGGCGGTGGATCTCGTCCAGGAACAGCACCTCGCCCTCGGCGAGCGTCGACAGCACCGCCGCGAGGTCGCCCGCCCGCTCGATCGCGGGCCCGGAGGAGATCCGCAGCGGCTGCCCCAGCTCCGCCGCGATGATCATCGCGAGGGTGGTCTTGCCGAGGCCCGGCCCGCCCGACAGCAGCACGTGGTCGGGCGTCCGGCCGCGCCGCAGCGCGCTGTGCAGCACCAGCGAGAGCTGCTCGCGCACGCGTTCCTGGCCGACGAAGTCGTCCAGCTTCTTCGGCCGCAGCGCGGCCTCGATCCGCTGCTCCTCGGCCCCGTCGGCAGCCGCCGAGACGAGCCGCTCGAATTCATCGCCGCCGTTGCCGCCGCTCATTATTTGCTGAGTTTCTTGAGCGCGGACTTCAGCAGGACGGCGACCGGGGGCGTCTCGGCGCCGTCGAGGTCGGCGGCGACGGCGTCCACGGCGGCGTCGGCGTCCTTGGCCGACCAGCCGAGGTTGATCAGGCCCATCTGCACCTGTTCCCGCCACGCCTCGGCGCGGGCGGGCGTGCGCACCTCGCCGGCGCCGTCGCCGATCGGGCCGCCGAGGCGGTCCCTGAGCTCCAGGACGATGCGCTGGGCGCCCTTCTTGCCGATGCCGGGGACCCTGGTGAGCGCGGTGACGTCCTCGGCGGCCACCGCGCGGCGCAGTGCATCGGGCGTGTGGACCGCCAGCATCGCCAGTGCGAGCCGGGGCCCGATGCCGCTCGCGGTCTGCAGCAGCTCGAACACCGTGCGCTCGTCGTCGTCGGCGAACCCGAACAGGGTGAGGGAGTCCTCGCGGACGATGAGGGAGGTCGGCACGTGCGCCTGCTCGCCGACCCGCAGCCCGGCGAGGGTGGCGGGCGTGCACTGCACCGCGAGGCCGACACCGTGCACGTCGATCACCGCCCCGTCCGGCCCGGCGGCGGCCACCCGGCCGCTGACGAAGGCGATCATTGGCTGCTTCCTCCTCTGTTGCGGGCGGCGAGCCGCGCGCGTTCGGCGCGGGCCGCCTCCTCGATGCGCGACCGCTGCGCCTGTGCGAGCCGCTGCTGCGCTCCCCCGCGCCACACGTGGCAGATGGCCAGCGCGAGCGCGTCGGCCGCGTCCGCCGGGCTGGGGGCCGTCTCCAGGGACAGCAGCCGGGTCACCATCCGGGTCACCTGCGCCTTGTCGGCGCGTCCGTTCCCGGTGACGGCCGCCTTGGCCTCGCTCGGGGTGTGCAGCGCGACGGGCAGCCCGCGGCGGGCCGCCGCCAGCATCGCGATGCCGGCGGCCTGCGCGGTCCCCATCACGGTGCGGACGTTGTGCTGGGAGAACACGCGCTCGACGGCGACGGCGTCCGGGCGGAACTCGTCCATCAGCGCCTCGACGCCCGCCTCGATGCCCATCAGGCGCAGGGCGTGGTCCTCGTCGGCGCCGGTCCGCACGACCGACACGTGCACCAGGTGGAGCCGCTTGCCGGGGGCGCCCTCGACGACTCCCACCCCGCACCGGGTGAGCCCGGGGTCCACCCCCATCACCCGCACGGCCACTCCTTCGATCATCTGTTCGGCCGTCAACGCTACCAATCCGGGGCCGCCGCGTGGAGGGCGCGGCCCCGTGTCTCTGGAAGTAATCGGGGCCTCTAGAAGTAATCCAGCGAAAACGGTGTCGCCGCGAAGGCGGCCGGCAGGGCGCCGGCGTCCCCGCCCTGGAGGAGGCCGGAGCGGCGCAGCGTGGGCACGGGGACGCCCGCGTAGAGGGCGGCCAGGCCGTGCGGCCCGAGGCGGACGGCGTCCGGGGTCCCGGCGGACGGCTCCAGCCGCCCCTCTCCGTTCTCGATCTCCAGCCGCCAGTGGCCCGAGTTCGAGGGACGCTGCGGATCGTCGATCGTCAGCGCCACCCCGGCGGACACGCCCTCGGGGTAGCCGCGCGCCGCGATCGCCGCGGGCGCGTCCACCACCCGCAGCATCCACTGGCGCCGCTCGACATTCTCGTGTTCGCGCTCGCGGAGCATCCACAGCACCGGGTCCATGGGCGACACGCACGCCCGGACGGTCTCGGCGACCGAGGACCCGGACCCGACGATGGCCCACAGCGCCCTCAGCGTGGCCTCCGAGGACGCGACGAGCCGGGTGACCTCCAGGGCGTTGTTGCCGTCCGCCCACCGGTAGGAGAGGAATCCGTCCTCCGCCAGGTGAACGTAGTAGTCGCGGTCGGCGAGGACCGCGCGCCACCTCGGCTCCGTCCAGCCGACCGGCCCGCAGTCGAGGCCGGAGGCGTGCGCGCGGCCGATGACGGCGGCGACCTCGGCGGCGTCCTGCGGCCCGGCCCTGCGGACGGGGACCCGCTCGGCCGCGACGGTGCGCAGCGCCTCGGCGGAGATCTCGACGTGGTGCTGTGCGCCCGCGTGCTCCCAGCCGAGCGAACGGTAGAGCCGCGTCGTGGCGGGATAGAGCATGGCGAGCGGGTGCCCGAACGCGGCGCACCGCTCCAGCAGGTCGGTCATCAGCCGGCGGCCGAGCCCCCGGCCGCGCTCCTCCGGCGCGACCGTGATCGCGCTGACGCCCGCGAGGGACACGGCCCGCCCGTGCCACCACTGCGTCATCTCGTGCAGCGCCCCCGTGGCGACGATCTCCCCGTCCTCGAATCCGGCGAACTGCCGCCCGGCGTCGAACGACGACCCGGCGATCTGGATGCGCCGCCGCCACTGCTCGTCCGGCAGCGGGCCGAACGCACGGCTCCGGATGTCGCGGACGGTGTCGGCCTCTTCGGGTGCCAGCGCGCGGATCTCCATGGTCAGGACCGTATTCCATGCCGGTGACACGAACACCGCCGCGCCCCGGAGGGACACGGCGGTGACAACGCGACGGCGGCGGCTCAGGCGTCGATGGCGGCCATGACCTCGTCAGGCACATCGAAGTTCGCGTAGACCTCCTGGACGTCGTCGGAGTCCTCCAGGGCGTCCAGGAGGCGGAAGACCTTTTTGGCGTTCTCCTCGTCCAGGGGGACGGTGACGCTCGGCAGGAACTTGCTCTCGGCCGACTCGTAGTCGATTCCGGCGTCCACCAGGGCGGTGCGGACCGCGACCAGGTCGCCGGCCTCGCTGACGACCTCGAAGTTGTCGCCGTCGAGGTCGTTGACCTCCTCGGCGCCGGCGTCCAGGACGGCCATCATCAGGTCGTCCTCGCTGGTGCCCGCCTTGGGGACGATCACGACGCCCTTGCGGTTGAACATGTAGGAGACCGAGCCCGGGTCGGCGAGAGAGCCGCCGTTGCGGGTGAGGGCGACACGGACCTCCGAGGCGGCCCGGTTGCGGTTGTCGGTGAGGCACTCGATGAGGACGGCGACACCACCGGGGGCGTAGCCCTCGTAGGTGATGGTCTGCCAGTCGGCGCCCCCGGCCTCCTCACCGGCGCCGCGCTTGCGGGCGCGCTCGATGTTGTCGTTGGGGACGGAGTTCTTCTTCGCCTTGTAGATGGCGTCGTAGAGGGTGGGGTTGGCTTCGGGGTCGCCGCCGCCGGTGCGGGCCGCCACCTCGATGTTCTTGATCAGCTTCGCGAAGAGCTTGCCCCGCTTGGCGTCGAGGGCCGCCTTCTTGTGCTTGGTCGTCGCCCACTTGGAATGGCCGGACATCTGTCACTCCTCCTCTGTCGTCCGGCGCACCAGATCGGCGAAGTAGTGGTGCACGCGGAAATCGCCTGTCAACTCCGGATGGAACGAGGTCGCCATGAGACGTCCCTGACGAACGGCGACGATCCTACCGGCGTTCGGGCCGCTCTCGGCGCGCCCGAGGATCTCGACGGCGTCGCCGACGGACTCCACCCAGGGGGCGCGGATGAAAACGGCGTGATACGGGGTGTCGCCCATATCGGTCAGCGAGATCGCGGCCTCGAAGGAGTCGACCTGCCGGCCGAACGCGTTGCGCCGCACGGTCATGTCGATCCCGCCGACGGTCTCCTGGCCCGCGACGCCGCCCCGGATCCGGTCCGCCAGCATGATCATGCCCGCGCAGGAGCCGTAGGCGGGCAGGCCGGCCTCGATCCGCTTGCGCAGCGGATCGAGAAGCTCGAAGGAGCGCGCCAGCCGCCACATCGTGGTGGACTCCCCGCCGGGCAGGACGAGCCCGTCGACGCGTTCCAGCTCGTCGGGACGGCGCACGGCCAGGGTGCGCGCGCCCGCGGCCTCCAAGGCGCGGACGTGCTCACGCACGTCGCCCTGCAGAGCAAGGACACCGATCGTCGGCACAGTGGTCACGTGGGAACCTTCCAGGGATGCGCCTTCCGGGGATCCGGGGAGCCGTCTCCACCCTAGACGGTCCTTACAACGCCGCACGACGTGGCCGACCTTCCCGGGCCGCCCCGTGCCGTCCCCGGGCGGGTCAGGCGTGTTTGAAGCGGCGGAGGGGAAGCTCCAGCGGCAGGAAGCCGTCCTCGCCGCGGTCGGCGATACCGCGGCCGAACATGTGCGCCTCGGCGAGCGCGAGCCCGAACTCCTCCGGGTCGAACGGCAGCGGGACGTCCGGCGCGCCCGCGTCGATGGCGCGCCAGAACGGCCGCTCGGCGGGCAGCCGCTCGCCCTGGTCGACGACGACGCCGTCCTCGGCCGTGACGAACACGTCGCGGAGCAGCCTGCCCGACTCGTACCAGCGGAACCAGCAGCCGCGGATCACGGTGTGCAGGACGAGCACGCCGCAGTGCGAGTCCGGCAGCGCGGCCGCGGCGGTGTCGGCGATCCGGCGCGCGTCGTCGTCCAGGCAGAACAGCCGCCGGTCGCACAGCAGCAGCGCCCGCTCGAACGCCCCGACGAACAACTCGTCCTCGTACGGCCAGAGCGCGAAGTCCAGGACCGTGTCCCCGGTCTCGGTCAGGGTGTCGGCGGGGTAGAGGCCGCGCGCGATCGCCGCGGCGGCGTCCGGATCGGGCACCAGGCCCGGCCGGAACACCTCGGTGGGTTCACCCGCGCTCGCGCACGCCAGCGCGACCGACCAAGCCATGCTCTCCCCTCCCGCGGCCGGGCACAGCCCAAGGGGACCGCCCACGGGTATCGCCTCATTCTGGGGGGATGCCCCCAGCCCCTCGGGAACCGCCTTGTTCACCGGCCGCGCCGCCAGGTTAACCCTGCCAGGGCGCCATGTGGAGCCCGGGGCCCGGATCGGCTCACCAGCCGCGGCCCGCGAACTTCTGGTCCTCGCCGAGGGAGGCGGCGTTGATGCCGACCATGGCCTCGCCGAGCCCGCGGGACACCTTGGCGATCACGTCGGGGTCGTCGTGGAAGGTGGTGGCCTTCACGATGGCCTCGGCGCGCTGGGCCGGGTTGCCGGACTTGAAGATGCCGGAGCCGACGAAGACGCCCTCGGCGCCGAGCTGCATCATCATGGCGGCGTCGGCGGGGGTGGCGATGCCGCCGGCGGTGAACAGCACGACGGGCAGCCTGCCGGCCTGCGCGACCTCCTTGACCAGCTCGTAGGGGGCCTGCAGGTCCTTGGCCGCGACGTACAGCTCGTCCTCGGGCAGCGACTGGAGCCGGCGGATCTCCTGCCGGATCTTGCGCATGTGGGTGGTGGCGTTGGACACGTCCCCGGTGCCGGCCTCGCCCTTGGAGCGGATCATCGCCGCGCCCTCGGTGATGCGGCGCAGCGCCTCGCCGAGGCTGGTGGCGCCGCACACGAACGGGACGGTGAACGCCCACTTGTCGATGTGGTTCTCGTAGTCGGCCGGGGTGAGCACCTCGGACTCGTCGATGTAGTCGACGCCGAGGGCCTGCAGCACCTGCGCCTCGACGAAGTGGCCGATGCGGGCCTTGGCCATGACCGGGATGGAGACCGCGTTGATGATCCCGTCGATCATGTCGGGGTCGCTCATCCGGGAGATGCCGCCCTCGACGCGGATGTCGGCGGGCACCCGCTCCAGTGCCATGACGGCGACCGCGCCCGCGTCTTCGGCGATCTTCGCCTGCTCGGGCGTGACGACGTCCATGATCACGCCGCCCTTGAGCATCTCCGCCATGCCGCGCTTGACACGGGCGGTCCCGGTCTCCGGCGCAGGGTTGTCGGTGGCGGGAGTGGAAGTGGACACGGGCATTCCTCACGTGGACGGACGACAGAGTCGTTTCCATGATATTGCCTGTTCGGGCGCCCTCTGGACCCGGCAGAGTGTCAACGCGCGGCCTCCGCCGCTTACGGAGTGACCGCCGGTCCGCCGAAGTGGCCGCCTGCGGCTCGTCCGGCACGCGCCGCTCAGGGCGTGTAGGGCTTGCCGTCGTTGACGAGCAGGACCCAGACCTGCCCCGGCGCGAAGGTCATCGGCTTGCCGTCGGCGGTGGTGAAGGCGGTCCCCTTGTCCTCGGACGGCCGCGACCACCTGGCCTTGTAGGACTTCCCGTCGCGCAGGACGAGCGCCCGCCCGGTTCCGGTGGTGTGGATCAGCGGCGTGTAACTGCCGAGGAAGTCGTGGAACTTCGAGCGGGTGGTCTTGGCGTACTGGACGACGACCGTCCGCCCGCCGAGCCGCCCGCCCTCGGCGGCGAGGTCGGGACGCCCGCCCCAGCTGGCGAGCCACCGCTTCTCCTTCGCCGACCAGGTGAAGCCCATGGTCGCGGCCGGCCATCGGGCGGTGAAGGACCTGGTGGGCGTGCCGCCGTCCGGGGCGTCCCCGAAGCGGAAGCCGATGTCGCGCGGCTTCGCGGCCTTCGGCGCCCGCTTGAGCAGGTTCTTCGGGTCGGCGTACAGGTTGTAGGGAATGTGCCTGGCGCCGGACCTGACGTAGGCACCGCCCGCGTTCTCCTGGGAGATGTCGTACAGCGGCGCCTTGCGGATGTACTTCTTCATCTTGCTCTGGACGCCGGAGAACGCGAAGGCGGGGCGGCCGAACTGCGGCAGGATGTGCAGGTCGGAGATGCGGGCGCTGCGGACCGGCCCGACCCGCTTCGGCAGCCGGGACGAGTAGATCGCCATCAGCCGGGTCTCGCCGCCCTCGACCTGCTCGACATAGACGATGTCGGCGGACTTCACCCCGCTCTGCGGCAGCGCCGGCCGGGTGTTCTCGATCTTGACCGCGAGGACGGGATTGTCCAGCCCCTTCGTCCCGCCGTTGAACGGGTGCGTCGCCGGCCCGGGGGTCTCACTGGGCTGCGGCGTCCCCGTGCCGCTCGGCGGCGGCGCGCTCTTCGCGCCGGAGTCCGAGCAGGCGGGCAGGACGGCGGACCCGACGACGAGGACGCCGAGCCACGCGGCCGCCCGGCCCCGGACGGTGGTGTCCCATGCGGACCGCACGATGTACCTCCCTTGGACGGTCTGCCAGAGGGTAGCGAACGTGATCGGACGTGCCCGCCGGTCCGGCGATACAGAGCCGCGTCCTAAATGTGATCAATCTCGCGGCGGGCGGGCGGGTCGTCGTCGATCTCGAAGAAGTCCGGCAGCGGGGCGCGCCCGGCGAGCGGCAGGACACGGATGAGCAGCTTGCGGCGCGCGATCCGGGCCTGGGAGACGGCGTCGTTGTAGAAGCGGCGGGCGTAGGCGACCTTCGCGGCGGCGGAGGCCATCTCGTCCAGCACCTCGGAGCCGTCGCCCGCGCCCTTGGCGGCGAGGGTGCCGACGAACCCGGGCTGGTCGACGACGGCGCGCAGCGCCCGGGACAGGTCGCTCTCGGCGAACTCGCGGCGCTCGGCGTCGGCGGTGCGCGCCTCGTGCGCGGCGGTCGCCAGCACCAGGCTGGCCGCCGGGTCCAGCAGCCGGGACGCGGCCAGCTCCAGCGCGGCGGCGGCCCGCCGGACGAGCGCGGCGTCCAGCGCCGCGCGGGCCGTCTCGACGCGGACGTGCAGCCGGTCCAGCCGGGTCGCGCGCCACGACACGTACACGCCGATCAGGAAGACGACGGCGATCCAGAACAGGACGTCGATGATCCAGTCGTAGGACATCCGGTGCGCTCCTAGACCCCGGCGCCGGACTCGACGACGCCGGCGCCGCCGCCCGTGACGGTCTCGTAGACCCGCAGCACGTCGCGGGCCACCGACGCCCAGTCGTAGGCGCGGACCGCGGCGCGGGCCTCCACCGACAGCTGCTTGCGCCGCGCCGGGTCGTCCAGCAGTTCGCCGGCCGCCCTCGCGAGCGCCTCATGGTCGCCGGTGGGGAACAGCGCCCCGGCCCGACCGCCGAACAGGACCCGGTCGAACGCCTCGATGTCGCTGGCCAGAATGGGGGCGCCCGCCGACATCGCCTCGGCGAGAACGATGCCGAAGCTCTCGCCGCCGAGGTTGGGCGCGACGAACACGTCCACCGAGTGGTAGGCGCGGATCTTGTCCTCCTCGCTGACCAGGCCGAGGACGACGACGCGGTCGCGCAGCTCCGGCGGGACCCGGGCGAGTACGTCGTCGGCGTCGCCGGGCCCGGCGATCAGCAGCCGCAGCGCGGGCCGGCCGCGGCCGAGGATCTCGAACGCGCGCAGCAGCACCTGCAGGCCCTTGCGGGGCTCGTCCATCCGGCCGAGGAAGCCGAGCGTTCCCCCGTCGCCGCACGCCGACTCGCCGCGCCCGCGCCAGCCGGGCAGCGGCTCGGCCATCGCGTACCGCTCGGTCGCGACGCCGTTGGGGATCAGCACGGCATCGCCGCCGAGGTGCTCGACGAGCGTGGTGCGGGCGGCCTCCGACACCGCGATCCGGCCGGTGATCTTCTCCAGCGCGCTCTGCAGGATCGGCGCGGTCACCGACAGCGCCCGCGACTTCTCATAGGACGCGTGGAAGGTGCCGACGATGGGCCCGTCCGCCGCCCAGCACGCGAGCAGGCCGAGCGAGGGCGCGGCGGGCTCGTGGACGTGCAGGACGTCGAACCCGCCCTCGCGGATCCAGCGGCGCACCCGCCCGGCCGACAGGAACCCGAACGCCAGCCGGGCCACCGAGCCGTTGTAGGGGACGGGGACGGCGCGGCCGGCCGACACCACGTAGGGCGGCAGCTCGGCGTCGTCGTCCGCGGGGGTGATCACCGATACGTCGTGGCCGAGCCCGATCAGCGCCTCGGCGAGGTCGCCGATGTGCTGCTGGACGCCCCCTGGGACGTTCCAGGTGTACGGGCAGACGATTCCTATCCGCATCGGCCGGCTCTCATTCCCGGCCGCCGGCCAGGTCGTCCACCCAGACCTTCTGCAGCATGTGCCAGTCCTCCGGGTGCGCGGCGATGCCCGCCTCGAAGACGCGCGCGAGCTCCTGGGTCATGGCCTGGATCTTCTCCTGTCTGCCGCCCTCGTCCGGGACCGGGATCTCCTCGTGGACGCGCGCCGCCCAGTATTCCCCCTCGTACCAGAGTGTCACGGGAATGAGGGCGGCGCCGGTCTGGATCGCGAGCGCGGCGGACACCGCGGGCATCCGGGCGGTGGAACCGAAGAACTCGACGTCGATGCCGTTCTCGGTCAGGTCGCGGTCGACGACCAGGCACACCGGCCGTCCCGCGCGGAGCCGCTGGGCCAGCCGCCCGTACGCGGCGGCGCCGCGGTGCGGGAGGACCTCCATGCCGAGGCTCTCGCGGAACTCGACGAACCGGTCGAACAGCGACTCGGGCTTGAGCCGCTCGGCGACGGTGGTGAACGGGTAGCCGCAGTGCACGAGCCATGCGCCGGCGTGCTCATAGTTGCCCATGTGCGGCAGCGCGAGGATGACGCCGCGCCCGGAGTCGAGGTTGGTGAAGATCTTCTTCTCGCCGGTGATCCGCATCCGGCCGAGGATCCGCGCCCGGTCGTACTCGGGCAGCCGGAACACCTCCAGCCAGTAGCGCAGGTAGGAGCGCAGCACCTTCTTGCTGAGGATGCGGACCTCGTCGTCGACCGCGTCCTTGCCGAGGACGCGGCACAGGTTCTTCTCCAGCTGCCGCACACCGGGGCCGTGCTGGTGCCAGGTGCGGTCGGCGAGCGCGGCGAAGACCAGCCGCGCCATGCTCTCCGGCATCTTGCGGACGACCGTCCAGCCCAGGGCGTAGACGGCGCCGGTCACCTCATCGCGGAGGGACGCGCCGTCGTCTCCGCGGCGCGGCGTGGTCACGATCGCGGCTCCGGTGTCCTCTGGGCCCCGTTCCCGGCGTTGCTCCGCGTTCCGTGCCCGGTCGCGGGGTCCGCGCCGTCCTTGGCCTGGACGTAGACCGCGGCGAACCGCTGCCCGACGGTGACCGTGCTGAGCGCGGCGAGCGCCCACAGGGCGACGGTCAGGATGTAGGGGACGCCGAGGCCGTCGAGCCCGGCGGCGACCAGGGCGACGATGAGGCGCTCCGCGCGCTCGGCGATGCCCACGTTGCAGGTATAGCCGAGCCCTTCGGCGCGGGCCTTGGCGTAGGACACCACGACGCCGGAGACGAGGCAGTACAGCGCGACCGCGGCGAGCGGCTCCTGCCCGTCCCGGTAAAGACCGATCATCAGCCCGGCGAAGATCGCGGCGTCGGCGACCCGGTCCATGGTGGAGTCCAGGAACGCGCCGAACTTGGAGATCTTCCCGGTGACCCGGGCGACCGCGCCGTCCAGCATGTCGAACAGCACGAACGCGGTGATGACCACCGTCCCCCAGAAGAACTCCCCGCGCGGGAACAGGGCGAGCGCGCCCGCGGCGACGCCCACCGTGCCGATGACGGTGATGGCGTTGGGCGAGATCCCGGTCCGCGCGACCGCCTGTCCGACGGGGGTGAGGACGCGCCCCAGCGCGGGCCTGATTCTGTTGAGCATCGCCGTCCGTTCTCGTGGTCTACGGGTGCGGGGCCCCTTTCGCCGGTGACCGGGCGGGCCGCCGCGGCGCGCCCATCGTAGTGCGGACCCGGCGGAGACGTGCCCCGGGCGGGGTTTGGGAGTCCCACGGCCCGGACAGACCACGGTTGATTGCCGTTCACCCCTTGTGATCCCGGCCATCACGGGAAAGGGTGGTGATACGGGTGTGACGTCGGTCACGCACGCATGGACGAGGTCGGACGCCGCACTCGGACGTCAGGGCCGGGCCCGCCGGGCCGGGCCTCAGCCGCACGCGGGCCTCCGCGCGGAGACCCGTCCGAGGAGGTAGGCATGGCGGACAAGGGAGGCCACCCGGGAGGCCCCGGCAGGGCACCGGAGGCCGGCGGGTGCGACAAGGTGCGCAATGTCGCGCTGGTCGGCCATTCGGGCGCCGGCAAGACCACGCTCGTCGAGGCGCTGCTCACCGCGACCGGCACGCTGCAGCGGCCGGGCAGGGTCGAGGACGGCACCACGGTCAGCGACTTCGACGAGGTCGAGGTGCGCCAGCAGCGCTCGGTGAACCTCGCGCTCGCACCGTTCACGCACGGGGACGTCAAGGTCAATCTCATCGACACTCCCGGCTACGCCGACTTCGTCGGCGACCTGCGGGCCGGGCTCCGCGCCGCCGACGCGGCGCTGTTCGTGATCTCGGCGGTGGACGGCATCGACGGCCTCACCCGCATGCTGTGGGAGGAGTGCGCGGCGGTGCGGATGCCCCGCGCGGTCGTCATCACCAAGATCGACCAGCAGCGCGGCGACTACGACGACGTGGTCATGGCCTGCCAGGAGGTCTTCGGCGAGGGCGTCGCCCCGCTGTACTTCCCGGCCGCCGGCGAGGACGGGCTGAAGGGCCTGATCGGGCTGCTGTCGCAGCGCTGCATCGACTACTCCTCCGGCCGGCGCGCCGAATGCGACCCCGACCCCCGGTACCTGGAGCAGATCGCCGAGCAGCGCGCGTCGCTGATCGAGGGGATCATCCAGGAGAGCGAGGACGAGACCCTCATGGACAGGTACCTGTCCGGTGAGGACATCGACGTCAAGGCGCTCATCGAGGACCTGGAGACCGCGGTCGCGCGCGGCAGCTTCCACCCTGTCCTCGCGACATCGGTACCGCACGGCGACCACCCCGGCCCGGTCATCGGCATGCCGGAGCTGCTGGAGGTCATCACCCAGGCGTTCCCGTCCCCCCTCGAACACGGCATTCCCCCGGTCACGCCGGTGAAGGGCGGTCCCCCGAAGGAGCTGACCTGCGACCCCGAGGGCCCGCTGGTGGCCGAGGTCGTCAAGACCACGTCCGACCCCTATGTCGGGCGGATCTCGCTGGTCCGGGTGTTCTCCGGGACGCTGCGCCCGGACACCACGGTGCACGTGTCCGGGCACGGCATGGCCGAGCGCGGGCACGAGGACCACGACGTCGACGAGCGGGTCGGCGCGCTCACCTCCCCCCTGGGCAAGACGCAGCGGGTCGTGTCGTCCTGCATGGCGGGCGACATCTGCGCGGTGGCGAGGCTCAGCCGCGCCGAGACGGGCGACACGCTGTCCGACCCCGGCTCGCCGATGGTGATGGCGCCCTGGTCGATGCCGGACCCGCTGCTGCCGGTGGCGATCCGGGCGAGGTCCAAGGCCGACGAGGACAAGCTCAGCCAGTCGCTGGCCCGGCTCGTCGCCGAGGACCCGACGCTGCGGCTGGAGAACAACGCCGAGACGCGCCAGCTGGTGCTGTGGTGCATGGGCGAGGCCCACGCCGACGTGCTGATCGACCGGCTGAAGACCCGCTACGGCGTCGAGGTCGAACGGGTCGACCTGCGCGTCCCGCTGCGCGAGACGTTCGGCGGGAAGGCCGGCGGCCTCGGCCGGCACGTCAAGCAGAGCGGCGGGCACGGCCAGTACGGCATCTGCCACATCGAGGTGGAGCCGCTCCCCTCGGGTGAGGGCTTCGAGTTCGTGGACAAGATCGTCGGCGGGGTGGTGCCACGGCAGTTCATCCCGTCGGTCGAGAAGGGCGTCCGGCAGCAGATGGCGCGCGGAGTGTCCGCCGGATATCCGCTGGTCGACATCAAGGTCACCCTGTACGACGGCAAGGCGCACTCGGTCGACTCGTCCGACATGGCGTTCCAGGCCGCCGGCGCGCTCGCGCTGAAGGACGCGGCGGGCCAGGTGCCGGTCCTGCTGCTGGAACCGGTCGACGAGGTGGCCGTGCTGATCGCCGACGAGTACGTGGGGCCGATCATGTCCGACCTCACCTCGCGGCGCGGCCGGGTGCTCGGCTCCCAGGCGGTGCCCGGCGGCCGTACCATGATCAAGGCGGAGGTGCCGCAGTTGGAGATCGTCCGGTACGCGACGGATCTGCGGTCGATGTCGCAGGGCACCGGCACGTTCAGCCGCACGTTCCTGCGCTACGAGCCGCTGCCGGCGCACCTGGCCGACAAGGTCGCCGCCGAGTCCAGGGATGCCTGACCGCACCGGAGGGCGGGCGGTGCCGGCGCCGGGCCCGCCCGCCCTCGCCCTCCGGGATCCCCGGCTCATCCCACAGGGTGATCTGTGATTCGGCCGCGCGGCCGATGATCACACGGCGGCGCAGGTGACATCGTGGTCCCATAATGAACAACGCGGAGGACCACGAGAACCCGGCGCACCCCGGCCGCCGAGCCTTCCTGAAGGGGTTCGGCGCCGCGGGCGCCGGAGCGGTGGCACTGGTGGCCGGGGCCGAGGCGGTCGACGGCCTCCTCGGGCCGGAGGGCACGCCTGCGTCGCCATCGGCGATGGCGGTGCCCGTCGCGGGCCCGTGGCGGCCCGGCAACGGTCACGTGGACGTGCTCTGGGGCGTCGACACCGCCCAGAAGCTCGTCGCCCTCACCTTCGACGACGGGCCGATGCCCAACTGGACGCCGATGGTGCACGACGTCCTGGACGCCGAACGGGTCAAGGCCACGTTCTTCCTCGTCGGCGAGCGGCTCGCCGAGCACGCCCGCCTCGTCCACGGGCGGATGGACCGGCACGAGGCCGGCAACCACACCTGGCAGCACCGGGACCTCTCCCGCCTCTCCCACGACAAGGCCGTCGAGCAACTGCGGCGGGCGCACGCCGCCATCGACCGGATCGTCGGCAAGGAACCCCGCTACCTGCGTCCCCCGTTCGGCCACCTGGGCGGGACCACGCTGAGCGCCGCGGGCGCGTTCGGGTACGACATCGCGCTCTGGTCGATCAAGATGCTGGAGAAGACCTACGAGGACGACCCGCCACGGCTGGTCGACTACATCGTCGGCAACACCGGCCCCGGCGCGATCGTCCTCGCCCACGACACCGGCAACCGCGACCGGCTGGTCGCGCTCCGCAACTTAGTCCCGATGATCCGCGGCCTGCGCGCCAAGGGCTTCGAGTTCGTCACGCTGTCGGAGCTGATGAACGCCTCGCAGGCGCCGCCCAGGCCGCCCGGAGCCCGCGCCCGCCCCGCCCTGCGCCGCGGGTAGCCGGCCGGGTCAGCCGGCGTGCGGCCAGGCGTCGGCGAGCAGCCGGCGGGTGTCGCGCAGCAGCTGCGGCAGCACCCGGGTGCGCCCGACGACCGGCATGAAGTTGGTGTCGCCGCCCCAGCGCGGGACGACGTGCTGGTGCAGATGCGCCGCGATGCCCGCCCCGGCGACGAGGCCGAGGTTCATCCCGACGTTGAAGCCCTGCGCGCCGCTGGCCTTGCGCAGCGCGGTGAGGGACCGCTGGGTGAAGGTGGCCAGCTCCACGTACTCCGGCTCCTCCAGGTCGGTGTAGTCGGCGACGTGCCGGTACGGGACGACCATCAGGTGCCCGGAGTTGTACGGGTAGAGGTTCAGCACCGTGAACACCGACTCACCGCGGGCCACCACGAGGCCCTCCTCGTCGGTCATCTTCGGTATCTCGCAGAACGGGCAGCCGTCGCCGGCGCCGCCGCCCGTCGGCTTGTTCTCCCCCTTGATGTAGGCCATCCGGTGCGGGGTCCAGAGCCGCTGGAAGTTGTCGGGCGCGCCCGCGCCGCCTCTTTCCTCCTCGAAGCGGGGCGTGTGCGCGTCCCCCGCCCCGGGCGCGTCCTCGCGCCCCTGCTGCATCACGGACTCCTCCGGTTCTGCGGTCAAGGCGGCGGTCTCCTTTGTTCACGGCCTGACCAGCAGCATAGAGAGACGCGCGGCCGGGGCCGTAGCCGGGCTGCCCCCCCGGACGCGCCCGCGGGCCGTTCTTGCGTGACGTGCGCGGGGTCGCTCCGCCACCATGGTCATCCAACCGAACCGTGGGGAGCGATCATGACCGGGCTCGACAGGCGGCAGACCGGAGGCGGCGAGCCGGGGCCGGAGGCCAGATCCATGCCGTTCTTCCCGGGGGCGGTCCCCCAACCGGGAACGCCGCTTCCCGCGCCGCCCGCGCCGGGCCCGGACGTGCAGTCGCCGGGGGCGAACGCGGTCCCGATGACGCTGCACGGCTCGCCCGGCGACGTCACCGTGGTGGTGGAGGGCCGCGTCACGATCGAGGACGCGGTGATCGAGAAGATCGCCGCGCTGGCCGCGCAGGAGGTGACCGGGGTCGCCGCCCTGGCCCCGGCGGGCGCGCGCGTCGTCGTGGGCGAGGACGAGGTCACGGTCGACGTCGCCATCGCGGTCGAGTACGGCAGCGTCATCAGGGACGTCGCCCAGGTGGTGAAGGGGAACGTCGCGCGGGTCGCGGGACTGATGCTGGGGATGCGGGTCGCTGCGGTCAACGTGTCCGTCGAGGACGTCCGCATGGCCGCCGCGCCGCCCCGGCCACGCGGCGGGGCGGATCAGACGGCGCGCGCATAGCAGCTCTGCATGCCGCCGCCGACGGACACCGTGGTGACCTTGACGCGTTCGACCAGGTTCGGCGCGATGCCGGTGAAGTGGAAGGTGTGCGGCCTGCCCGCCTTCGCGGACGCCTGCTGCGAGCGCGGGGCCCGCGCCTGCAGGACGAGTTCCGCCCGGATCAGGCCGCTGCCGGAGACGGTGACGAGGACGTCCACGCCGGTGGCCGTGGCGCGGTAGAGCGCCGAGCCGTCCGGGCACCGGCCGAGGGACCCGCCGCCGTTCTGCTGCGGGATGTCGGGCCCGCCGCCCTGCCCGCCGGACCCGCCGCCGTCCTGCCCGCCCGGATACGGCCGGCCGCTCTCGTTCTGCCGCGGCACCGGGTTGGTCGACGTCGCCGGCGGGCCGGCCCCTTCCCGCCCGGGCGACGGCGCGGCCGGGTCAGCCGACCCGGCCGCGCCGTCCTTGCCGTCGTCCATCAGCGGCATCAGGAGCACGATCACGGCGGCCGTCACGAGCAGCAGGGTGCCGCCGTAGCCGGCGATCCGGCCCCAGAGCCCGGCGCGCCGGGTCCGCCGCGCCGGCCTCCTGGACTTCATCCCGCTGGCTCCCCGTCGTGGCCCCACCGTCAGATCTGGATGCGCGCCTCGATCGCCTTGACGATCTCGTCGACCGCCTCGGCGATCGGGACCGCGTTCTTCTGCTCACCGCTGCGGTACCGGAACGACACGGCGTCCTTGGCCACGTCGTCGTCGCCCGCCAGCAGCATGTAGGGGATCTTCTGCTTCTGCGCGTTGCGGATCTTCTTCTGCATCCGGTCGGAGGAGGTGTCGACCTCGACGCGGACACCGCGTTCGCGCAGCCGCGCCGCGACCTTCTCCAGGTGCGGGACGTGGGCGTCGCCGATCGGGATGCCGACCGCCTGCACCGGCGACAGCCACGGCGGCATGGCGCCCGCGTAGTGCTCGACCAGCACGCCGAGGAACCGCTCGACCGACCCGAACAGCGCGCGGTGGATCATCGCGGGGGTCTGCCGGGTGCCGTCGGCGGCCTGGTACTCCAGGCCGAACCGCTTGGGCTGGTTGAAGTCGAGCTGGATGGTGGACAGCTGCCAGGTGCGGCCGATCGCGTCCCGGGCCTGGACGGAGATCTTCGGGCCGTAGAACGCGGCGCCGCCCGGGTCGTCCACGAGCTCCAGCCCGGACTCCTGCGCCGCCTGGCGCAGCGCCTCGGTCGCCTCCGCCCAGTCGGCCGGGTCGCCGATGAACTTGCCGGAGTCGTCGCGGGTGGACAGCTCCAGGTAGAACTCCGAGAGCCCGAAGTCGCGCAGCACGCTGAGCACGAAGTTCAGCAGCGACTTGATCTCCTCGCCCATCTGCTCCTTGGTGGTGTAGATGTGCGAGTCGTCCTGGGTCATGCCGCGCACGCGGGTGAGCCCGTGCACCACGCCCGACTTCTCGTACCGGTAGACCGAGCCGAACTCGCAGAGCCGCAGCGGCAGCTCGCGGTAGGACCGGCCGCGCGCCCGGAAGATCAGGTTGTGCATCGGGCAGTTCATCGGCTTGACCCGGTACTCGACGTCGTCCACCTCGAACGCCGGGAACATGTCGTCGCCGTAGTAGGGCAGGTGACCGGAGGTCTCGAACAGCGACGACTTGGTGATGTGCGGGGTGTTGACGAACTCGTAGCCCGCCTCCTGCTGGCGGCGGCGCATGTAGTCCTCCATCTCCTTGCGGATGATTCCGCCCTTGGGATGGAAGATCGGCAGGCCGGAGCCCAGTTCCGGCGGGAAGGAGAACAGGTCGAGTTCGGCGCCGAGCTTGCGGTGGTCGCGCTTCTCGGCCTCCTCCAGGAACTTCAGGTACTCGTCCTGCTTGTCGCGGGACTCCCACGCGGTGCCGTAGATCCGCTGGAGCTGCGGGTTCTTCTCGCTGCCGCGCCAGTAGGCGCCGCCGGAGCGCATCAGCTTGAACGCGGGGATGACGCGGGTGGACGGCAGGTGCGGGCCGCGGCACAGGTCCTTCCAGCGCAGCTCGCCGGACTTGGCGTCGAGGTTGTCGTAGATGGTCAGCTCGCCGCCGCCCACCTCGACGTTCGCGCCGTCGGCGGCGTCCTCGACCGGGCCGGAGCCCTTCAGGCCGATCAGCTCCAGCTTGTACGGCTCGGCGGCCAGCTCGGTGCGCGCGCCGTCGTCGGACACCGGACGCCGGGAGAACCGCTGGCCCTGCTTGACGATCTCGCGCATCCGCTTCTCGATGCGCTTGAGGTCGTCGGGGGTGAACGGCTCGGCGACGTCGAAGTCATAGTAGAAGCCGTTCTCGACCGGCGGCCCGATGCCGAGCTTGGCCTCGGGGAACAGTTCCTGGACGGCCTGCGCCATGACGTGCGCGGCGGAGTGCCGCATGATCGCCCGGCCGTCGTCGGAGCCGATCTCGACCGGCTCGACGGCGTCGCCGTCGCCCAGCTCGGCGGCGAGGTCGCGCAGCTCGCCGTTGACGCGGGCGGCGATGACGGTGCGGCCGTCGGCGCCCAGCGCCTCGCCCGCGGTGGTGCCCGCCGGCAGCGCCCGCTCGCCGCCGTCGAGGGTGATGCGCAGTTCGGGCACGGTGGACACGGGTACTCCTCGCGATGGTGGACTGGGATCAGTGGGTTCCGATGCTATCGAGTCGGGGTGGCCCCCGGAGGCTGCCGGCGCCATGGGCGCTCCTCTCGTCCTGGAGGCCCCAGGGCGATCCCCGGAAAAGCGGAAGGGCCCCGGGGATCGCTCCCGGGGCCCTTCCGCGTACATGTCAGGGCATGCCGCCGCCGCGCCGGGAGTGTCCCGGCGTCGTCGTCTCGACGAAAACGTACGGCATGACACCACTGTAACCGACGGCCGCGGCGCGGGGCACGCTCATACGCGGCGGGGCACGGTCATGCGCGAGACGGACCTTTATGCGGGATCTTGCCGTTGCTCAGTCGCGGATGGCGATTCCGAGGACGTGCGGTGAGGCGGGATTGCCCGGGCCGGAGTCCGGGAAGTCGAAGCGCCGCTCGTCCCGGACGGTGAAGCCCGAGCCGGCGATCAGCTCGCTCGTCGGACGGGACACGTGGCAGCCGGCGGCGAAGTACGGCCACAGCACGTCGGCGTACCGCTGCAGCCGCCGCTTCCCCGGTGTCGTCCCCCTGACGTGCTCGTAGTAGCGCAGCTCGCCGCCCGGTTTGAGGACGCGCCTCAGCTCGGCCAGGGCCCGCGCGGGGTCGCGCACCGAGCACAGCACGAGCGAGGCCACCGCCACGTCGAACGAGGCGTCGTCCGCATCGAGGTCCTCGGCGACGCCGGGACGCACGGTGACCGGGACGGGCGCGCGGCCGGCGGCGTGCCCGGCCTTCGCGCGCAGCCGCGGCTCGGGTTCGAGCGCGACGACCTCGGTGACTTCGGCCGGGTAGTGCGGGAAGTTGGCCCCGTATCCGGCTCCCACCTCCAGCACCCGGCCGGACGCCCCGGCGAGCAGCTCGGCGCGGTGCGCGTCCCCGCCCGCCCTGGCGCAGGCCGCGTCCAGCCGCGGATAGAGCCGGGCGAAGATCGGATGGCTGAAATCGGTCATTCTTGCAGTCTCCGCCGCAACCCCGGCCGCACGCAAGATCGTCCGCACGTCGGCCGGCCGGCGGGAACGCGCTGCTCAGCGGGTGATACCCGAGAGGCGGGTCGGATCTCCCTCCGCGGGGTCAGGCCACCGGGGGCCGCGGGTTCTAGGCTCCGAGTCAATGAACGAACCAGACCCCTCCGCGTCCGCGGGCCGCGCCCGGCTGCTCGCCGGCGTCCGCTCCGCGCTCCTGTCCGGCCGGGACGGCCCGGCCGTCACGCTGCTCCCCCGGCGCCTGGCGCTGCGGCTGCCGCTCCTGCTGCTGCTCGCCGGGATGACGATCGGCTTCACCGGGGGGTCGATCGCGATCGCGATCGAGGTGTACCACGTCAAGCCGGGGCTGGCCGCGCCGCTCGGCGTGCTGCAGGCGGCACCGCTGATCTTCGCGGTCCGGTGGCCGCTCGCCGCCTGGCGGTTCGCGACGGCCGGCCTGCTGCTGACGGTCTTCGTCCGGCACGGCGCGGGCTTCATGCCGTGGCCGGTCACCGCGATCCTGGCCCTGGTCGTGATCCTGTTCTTCACCGGGGTCGGCGCGGACCGGCAGACCACCGTCGGGGTGGGCGCGGTCACGGTCGCCGGGGTGCTGGCGCCCGCGGTGCTGTTCGGCATGCCCAGCTGGTTCGCGATGATCCTCACGGGGATCGCCGGGGTCGCGCTGACGTTCGGCGACGCGGTGGGCGGGCGGCACTCGGCGGTGGAGGAGCTGCGCCGGCGCGAGGAGCAGCACCGGCGGGACCTGGCCCGGCAGGCGGTGCTGGAGGAGCGGGCCCGCATCGCCCGCGAGCTGCACGACGTGGTCGCGCACCACATGTCGGTGATCGCGATGCAGGCGGAGGCCGCCCCCTACAAGATCCCCGACCTGCCGGACGCCGCGAAGCAGACGTTCGGGGTGGTGCGGGACGCGGCGCGCGAGGCGCTCACCGAGACGCGCCGCGTCGTGGGGCTGCTGCGGTCCGACGACGAGGGCGCCGAGCGGGCCCCGCAGCCCGGCCTGGACCGGCTGGACGACCTGGTCGCCGCGGCCCGCCGTGCCGGGCTGTCGGTCGCGGCCGCCGTGGTCGGCATGCCGCGTCCGCTGAACGCCGGGGTGGACCTGTCGGCCTACCGGATCGTGCAGGAGTCGCTGAGCAACGCGGCCCGGTACGCGCCGGGCTCGCAGGTGCACGTCGAGGTGAAGTACGGTGCCGACGCCCTCGCCGTGTCGGTCACCGACGACGGCGCCCGCGGCGCGCCGCAGGAGTCGCGGGGCGGCGGGCACGGCCTGGTCGGGATGCGCGAGCGGGTCACGATGCTGGGCGGGCGCCTGGACGCCGGCCCGCGGGACGGCGCCGGCTGGTCGGTGGCGGCCGAGCTGCCCTACGGGGACCCGGACTGATCTTCGGGCCCGTAGGGTTGGCGTCGTGACGATTCGGGTGCTGATCGCCGACGACCAGGTGATGATCCGCGACGGGCTCGCGGCGCTGCTGTCCTCCGATCCGGACATCGAGGTCATCGGGCAGGCGGGCAACGGCCGCGAGGCGGTGGAGATGGCCCGCCGGCTCGACCCCGACGTGATCGTGATGGACATCCGGATGCCGGAGATGGACGGGCTCGCCGCCACCGCCGAGCTGGCCGGCGAGCCCGATCCGGACGCCGACCCGGCCGGGGCGCGGCCGAAGGTGCTCATGCTCACCACGTTCGACCTGGACGAGTACGTCTACGAGGCGCTCGGCGCGGGCGCCAGCGGGTTCCTGCTGAAGGACGCCTCGGCGGCGGACCTGGTGACCGGCGTCCGGGTGGTGGCGGCGGGCGACGCGCTGCTCGCCCCGTCCATCACCCGCCGGCTGATCGGCGACTTCGCGCGGCGGCGCCGGCACCAGCGGCCGAGCCCGAAGGCGACCGCCGGGCTGACGCCGCGCGAGCTGGACGTGCTGCGGCTCATCGCGCGCGGCCTGTCCAACGCCGAGATCGCCGCCGAGCTGGTCCTGGCCGAGCAGACGATCAAGACGCATGTCGGGCACGTGCTGACCAAGCTGGCGCTTCGTGACCGCACGCAGGCCGTCGTCTACGCCTACGAGAACGGGCTCGTGGGTTAGCGGGACGGGTCGAGGACGAGCTTGCCCGCCGTCCGGCGGGCCCGCAGGTCCTCATGGGCGCGCCTGACTTCGGTGAGGCCGTACTCGCCGCCGGCGACGACGCGGAGCCGCCCGTCCGCGGCGAGGCCGAACAGCTCGTCCAGCGCCGTGCGCATCACGTCGCCGGGAAGCTGGAAGACGTGCGCCAGCCACATGCCCGCGATCGTGGTGGAGTGCGCCATCAGCGTGGCGGGCCGGATGGGCGACGGCTCCTTGCGCGACGCCATCCCATAGAAGGCGAGCCGCCCGAACGGGGCGAGGGCGCGCAGGCTCTGGTCGGTGACCGTCCCGCCGGTCATCTCCAGCACGACGTCGACGCGCTTGCCGCCGTTGGCCTCGATCAGCGCGCCGGTGAGGTCGGGCTCGTTCGCGTCGATCGCGACGTCGGCGCCGAGTTCGAGGGCGAGGGCGCGCTTGCCCGCCGACGAGGCGGTGGCGATGACCCGCCCGGCGCCCCACGCCTTGGCGAGCTGGACGGCGAGCGTCCCGACCCCGCCCGCGGCGGCGTGCACGACGACGGACTCGCCCGGCTCCAGGTGGACGCTGCGGCGCAGCAGCACCCACGCGGACGCGCCCTGGACGATCATGCCGAGCGCGGTGACGTCGTCGATGGCGTCCGGGACGTCCCAGGCCAGCGCCTCGGGCGCGACGGCCTTCTCGGCGTAGCCGCCGGTGCCGACGAGCGCGACGACGCGGCGGCCGTCCGCGGTGGTGCCGACGACCTCGCCGCCCGGCACCATCGGCAGCGTGGACGCCGCCAGGTAGCTGTTCTCGGCCTGGTGGGTGTCGGCGTAGTTGATCCCGGCCCGCGAGACGTCGATGAGCAGGTGCCCCGGCCCCGCGGACGGCTCGGGCAGCTCGGTGACGTTCAGGACCTCGGGCCCGCCGAATTCGGTGATCTGGATCGCGCGCATGTTTCTCCTGTCGGTCTCGGGCGGACGTTCAGCGGGGCCCTGGGACGCCACGGAACGTGAACGGCTCGGCGGGGCGGCCCGGCACCACGTACCACGCCTCGCCCACGCCGTCGGCGCCCAGAATCCGCATGAACGCCTCGACGACGTCGTCCAGGTTCAGGATCGGGAAGCCGGTCTCCTGAAGATGCCCCTTCAACGGGATGAGGATGTCGGTGTCGGCGAATGAGGGGCACAGGGCGTTCACCCGGATGCCCTCCCCCGCGAAGGCGGGGCCGAGGGCGCGGACGAGTGCGACGACGGCCGCCTTGTTGGCGCCGTAGATGGGGTCGAACGGCGTGGCGGTGAGCCCCGCCATGCTGGCGGTGGCGATGATGTCGCCGCCGCCGCGGGCGCGCAGCGCGGGCAGCGCGGCGTGTGCGCCGAACACGACGCCGTCGAAGTTGATGCCCATGGCACGCCGGTATGCGGCGAGGTCGAAGTCGTCCCCCACTCCCCCGCCGCCGGCGACGCCGGCGTTGAGGAACACGACGTCCAGGCCGCCGAAGTGCTCGACGGCGGCGGCGACGGCGGCCTCGCTGTCGGCGGGCTCGCGGACGTCGCAGCGGACGAACACCCCGTCCAGCCGCTTCGCGAGTTCGGTGCCGGCGTCCACGTCGACGTCGGCGAGGACGACCCGGGTGCCCGCGCGGGCCAGCCGGCGCGCCACCGCGGCCCCGATGCCGTTGGATCCGCCCGTGATCAGCGCGACCTTGCCGGTGCCGTCGAAGGCCGTCATGGGGGCTCCCTCCCGAAGTAACTGACTCGTCAGTTACTCTAGCGGAATGGACTTCGGTTTGAGCGAGCGGGCCCGGGAGTACCTCGGCCGCCTCCAGGAATTCATGGACACCCACGTCTACCCCGCCGAGCCGGTCTACGCGGCCCAGCGGGCGGAGCTGCGCGCGGCGGGCCGCGAGCACCACGTCCCCCAGGTCGTCGAGGACCTCAAGGTGGAGGCGCGCAAGCGCGGCCTCTGGAACCTGTTCCTCCCCGACGCCGAGGACCCGGCGCACGGCCTCACCGTCACCGACTACGCGTCCCTCGCCGAGCTGACGGGACGCTCCCCCCACCTGGCGCCCGAGGCCACCAACTGCGCGGCGCCCGACACCGGCAACATGGAGGTGCTGCACCTGTTCGGCACGCCCGAGCAGAAGGAGCGGTGGCTCAAGCCGCTGCTGAACGGCGAGATGCGCAGCGGGTTCGCGATGACGGAGCCGGCCGTCGCCAGCTCGGACGCCACCAACATCTCCACCCGCATCGAGCGGGACGGCGACCACTACGTCATCAACGGCCGCAAGTGGTGGACGAGCGGCGCGGCCGACCCCCGCTGCAAGATCATGATCGTGATGGGGAGGCTGGGGGCGGGCCCCCGTCAGGGGGTCGGAGAAAACACGACCGACCCGGACGGGCACCCGTACCGGCAGCAGTCGATGGTGCTGGTGCCGATCGACACGCCCGGCGTGGAGGTCCTCCGGTCGCTGCCCGTGTTCGGCTACCAGGACCAGCACGGCCACTGCGAGATCACGTTCACCGACGTCCGCGTCCCGGTGGAGAACCTCATCGGCGAGGAGGGCGGCGGCTTCGCGATCGCTCAGGCCCGGCTCGGGCCCGGCCGCATCCACCACTGCATGCGCGCGCTCGGGATGGCGGAGCGGGCGCTGGAGCTGATGTGCGAGCGCGCGGTGTCCCGGGTGGCGTTCGGCGGGCCGCTGGCCAAGCAGGGCGTCGTCCGGCAGCAGATCGCCGAGTCGCGGATGGCGATCGAGCAGGCCCGGCTGCTCACCCTCAAGGCGGCCTGGATGATCGACGAGCACGGCGTGCGGGCGGCCAGGACCGAGGTCGCGGCGATCAAGGTGATCGCGCCGCGCGTCGCGCTGGAGGTCGTGGACCGCGCGATCCAGGTGCACGGCGGCGCCGGGGTCAGCGACGACACCCCGCTGGCCGAGATGTGGGCGGGCCTGCGCACGCTGCGCCTCGCGGACGGCCCGGACGAGGTGCACGTGCGCTCCGTCGCCCGCGCCGAGCTGGGCCGGTACCTCGGCAAATGACCGGCGGCACGGGGGAGGCCGCGCCGGGCGCGCGGCGGCGGATGCCCCACGCCCGGCGCCGCGAGCAGTTGCTCCAGGTGGCGCTGGAGGAGTTCGGCCGGCGCGGCTACCACCTGACGCAGATGGAGCATGTGGCGGCGGCGGCGCGGGTGTCCAAGGCGCTGCTGTACCAGCACTTCGCGTCCAAGGAGGAGCTGTTCGCCGAGATCACCGAGACGATCGTCGGCGAGCTCACGGCCCGGCTGAACACGGCGGTGCTCGCCGCGCACGGCTCGGCGGACGGCATCCGGGCGATGATCCGGGTGCTGTTCGACTACGCCACCGAGGAGCCGGACGCGTGGGCGCTGGTCGTCCGGCATCTCGACAAGCCGGAGGTCGGGTTGGAACTGCGGGAGCTGCGCGACCGGCTCGGCACCGCGTTCGCCGACCTGCTGCTGCACCGCCGCCGGGCCGACCCGGCGCTGTCGGCCGCCGCGCTGGAGGTCAACGAGCGGCGCGCGCGGCTGCTCGTCCCGCTGATGTACGGGTCGATGCTGTCGATGGTGTCGTGGTGGCTGGAGCATCCCGACACGCCGCGCGAGCGCGCCGAGCAGATGGCCGTGGAGTTCATCTGGCTCGGCCTGGACCGGCTCCGCTCGGGCGAACGCCTGCCGAAGGCCCCGGCCGGGTGAACTGCGGGGACGCGTAAGGCCGGGGACGACGGGCGTCCCCGGCCTTCGCTGCGCTTCAGGTGAGACCTAGAGCGGGCTTCAGGTGAGACCTAGAGCGGGTAGACGCCCTCGGCCTGCGGGCCCTTCTGGCCCTGCGTGATCTCGAAGCCGACGCGCTGGTTCTCGTCCAGGCTGCGGTACCCGTTGGTGGTGATCGCCGAGTAGTGGACGAACACGTCGGGGCCACCACCGTCGGGCGCGATGAACCCGAAGCCCTTTTCGGCGTTGAACCACTTCACGGTGCCTTCGGCCATGATGTTCCCCTTTCGGGTGGACGTCACCGGCCGCCGGGCGGCGGACCGGGCTGCAAGCGGACTCATCTCACGCCCGCCGGTCACCCGGGGAAAACGCTTCGAGACTGCCTGGCGACCGGCCGGCCGGGCCGACGCCATCGTGCAACATGTCCGAACCTACCCGATGCGGGCCCGGCTCGCCCACCGACACACCTAAACAAGATCGGCGAGAGCCTCGGCGGCGCGGTGGCAGTCGTGGAACGTGCAGTACAGCGGGGCGGGCGCGAGCCGCACAATGTCGGGTTCACGGGCGTCGGCGATCACTCCGCGCGTGTCGGCGAGCCGGCGGACGAGCCCGCCCGCGTCCGCGACCCGCAGCGACAGCTGGGTGCCGCGCGCCGCCGGATCGGCCGGGGTGATGATCTCCAGCCGGGCGCGGGGGGCGAGCCGGGACGCCAGGTAGCCGGTGAGGCGCAGGCTCTTGGCGCGCAGCGCGTCCATCCCGACCCGGTCGAAGATCTCCAGGGACGCCAGGACGGGCGCCAGCGCGAGGATCGGCGGGTTGGACAGCTGCCAGGCGTCGGCGGACGCGGGCGGCGCGATGTCGGGGTCCATCCGGAACCGGACCGACGGCTCGGTCCCCCACCAGCCCGACAGCCTCGGCACGGAGGCGTCCCGGACGTGCCGCTCGTGCACGAAGCAGCCGGCGACCGCGCCCGGCCCGGAGTTCAGGTACTTGTAGGTGCACCAGGCGGCGAAGTCCACGTCCCAGTCGTGCAGGCGGAGCGGGACGTTCCCGGCGGCGTGCGCGAGGTCCCAGCCGACGACGGCCCCGGCGGCGCGGCCCGCCTTGGTGATCGCGGGCATGTCCATGAGCTGCCCGGTCAGGTAGTTGACGCCGCCCAGCATGACGAGCGCGACCGTGTCGCCCTCGCGTTCGAGGTGGCCGAGGACGTCCTCGGTGCGCAGGATGTTCTCGCCGGGGCGGGGCTTCAGCCGCACGACCGTCGCGGCGGGGTCGAGCCCGTGGTGGACGGCCTGGCTCGCGACCGCGTACGCGTCGGACGGGAACGCCGTGTCCTCGATGAGGATGCGGGTGCGCGTCCCGGCGGGCCGGTAGAAGCTCGCCATCATCAGGTGCAGGTCGACCGTGAGCGAGTTCATGGCGACGACCTCGTGCGGGCGCGCGCCGACGAGCCGCGCCGCGGGCTCGCGGAGCAGCTCGTGGTAGCCGAACCACGGGCGGCGGCCCCGCGTGTGCGCCTCGACGGCGAGCCGCGCCCAGTCGTCCAGTTCCTCGCGGAGCCGTCCGGCGACGCTCCGCGGCTGGAGCCCGAGGGAGTTGCCGGCGAAGTACGCCGCCTCCGGGTGGGCTCCGCCGGGCGCGGGCGGGATGAGGAACTCGCCGCGCAGGGTGGGCAGCGGGTCGGTCTCATCGAGCCGCCGCGCCTCCTCTTCCAGGCCCGCCGGGTCTTTCACGTTCACTGAGTCATCCTTCGGTGGTCACCAGATCGTGCACGGGCGCGGGTTCCCGGGCGGGCGCGAAGAACGCCTCCGCGTTGCCGCCGAGCAGCCGGGCGCGGTCGGCGTCGTCCAGCCCGGGGCACGCCCGGATCGTCGCGCCCGGCTCCTTCTCACCGAGCGGGAACGGGTAGTCGGTGCCGAGCATGACGCGTCCGGAACCCATCACGTCTACGAGCAGCCGGAGCGCGCGCGGGTCGAACACGGCGGAGTCGACGTGGAACCGGTCGAGGTACTCCGAGGGCGGGCGCGGCGAGTCGGCGCGGACGATGTCGCGGCGGTGCCAGGCGTTGTCGGCCCGTCCGAGCAGGAACGCGAAGCTGCCGCCGCCGTGGCAGAAGCACAGCCGCAGCGACTCGGGGATGCGTTCGAACGCGCCGGACAGCATCAGCCCGAGGATGCTCAGCTGGGTCTCGGCGGGCATCCCGGCCAGCCACGGCAGCATGTGGCCGCGCATCCGGTCGGCGCCGAGCATGTCCCACGGGTGCACCAGGACCGGCAGGCCGATCGTGGCGCAGTGCGCGAGGAACGCGGTGATCCCCTCGTCGTCGAGGTTGCGGTCGCCGACGTGGTTGCCGATGTGGACACCGCGGTGCCCGGCCGCAGCCGCCCGCGTCGCGACCTCGCGGGCGAGCGCCGGGTCCTGCAGCGGGACCTGGCAGAGCGGCAGCAGCCGGCCGGGGGCGGCGGCGCAGAAGGCGAGGATGCGCTCGTTCACCAGTTCGCACCAGTCGGCGGCGCGGGACGGCTCGGCGGCGTACCCGAACATCAGCGGGGTGGAGGAGACGGCCTGGACGTCCACGCCCGCGGCGTCCATGTCGGCGAGCCGGCGCGCCGGGTCCCACAATGCCTCGCCGACCGGCCGGTACTCCTCGTCCCCGCGCATCATCATGCCGGTGCCGCCGCCGTCGACGCGCAGCCACGGCTGCCCCCCGCCGGCGAGCACGCGGGCCTCCGCGCGGGTGAGCCGCGGGAAGACGTGGGCGTGGACGTCGATGACGGTCACGGCGCCCCCGTCAGGCACGGGGAGCCGTGGTCGGCGTCATGGCCCGCGGCCACGTCCTGCCCGGGTGGACGGCGCCGCAGTTCGGGCACTTGCGGTCGCCGCCGTAGAAGCCCTCGAAGGCGGGCGGCAGGTCGTCCACGATCGAGCGCACCTGGAGTTCGGCGCGGTGGACGAGGTGGTGGCACTCGGGGCAGTACCACTCGAACGCCTCCGTGCGCCCCTCCGGCCGCGGGATCTCCACGACCAGGCCGATCGAGCCGGCCTCGGGCCGTTGCGGCGAGTGCCGGACGTGCGGCGGCAGCAGGAAGACGTCGCCCTCGTTGATCTGCACGTCGACCGGCGGGCGGCCCTCCTCCTCCATGACGCGCAGCACCATGTTGCCCTTGAGCTGGTAGAAGAACTCCTCGGTCGGGTCGTCGTGGAAGTCGGTGCGCTGGTTGGGGCCGCCGACCACCATGATGATCAGCCCGGCCTCGTCGAACACCTGGACGTTGCCGACCGGCGGCTTCAGCAGGTCGCGGTGCTCGTCGATCCAGGACTCGAAGTTGAACGGCCGTCCGTAGGACAGTTGCGGCAGGGTCATGCTCCGGCCTCCTCACCGGTCCGGGGGATGTGGGCGACGCACGAGATCTCGATGAGCAGATGCGGGTGCGGAAGCTGGTGGACGGCGACGGTCGTGCGGGCCGGGCCGGTCTCGTCGAAGTACTCCCCGTAGACCTCGTTGTAGCCGCCGAAGTCGTTCATGCTCACCAGGTAGGCGGTGACGTTGACGATGTCGGACAGGTCTCCGCCGGCGGCGGCGAGAAGATCGCGGATGTTCTCGATGACGGCGCGGGTCTGCGCGCGGATGTCGAGGTCGGTGACGCCCATCGGGTCGGCGCTCGCCCCGGCGAACGTCCCGTCCGGGCGGCGTGAACTCGTCCCGGACACGAACACCAGGTCACCGGCCCGCTTGAGGTGCGGGAACCGTCCTCTCGGCCTGGCCTTGCCCGCGACCAGGAACGCCTCGCCCGTCACGTCGTCACCTCGACGCCGCCGAGGCCGGCGCCGGTGACGCGGACGTGCGCGCCCTCCGGCAGCGGGACGGCCGCCGTCGCCGCGCCCGCGAGGACGATCCAGCCGGGTTCGAGTGCCATCCCGGCGCCGAGCGCGAGCCGCGCCGCCGCCCGCAGCGAGCGCGCCGGGTCACCGAGGATCGCGGCGGACGAGCCCGTCTGGACGGGCCGCCCGTCGATCTCCAGCAGCAGCCCGATGTTCGACACGTCCCGGGGCCGGTGCCAGGCGCCGAATCCGAACCGGGCCGCCGAGGCGTTGTCGGCGATCACGTCGGGAAGGGTGAACCTGAAGTCCCGGTAGCGGGAGTCGAGCACCTCGAACCCGACCGCGACACCGGTCACGGCCGACTCGACCTCGGTGGCCGACCGGACCTCCCGCCCGATCAGGTAGGCGATCTCGGGTTCGATGCGCGGATGGATGAGGCGCGACACGTCCACCGACGGCCCGGCCAGCATCCCGTCGGTGAGCAGGCCCCAGATGACGTCGCCGACGCCCATCTGCGCCATCTTGGCGCGGCTGGTGAAGCCCATCTTCACCCCGGCGAGGCGTTCGCCCCGGCGGCGCCGCAGTTCGATCCCGGCGCGCTGCACCGCGTAGGCGGCGGCCAGGTCCAGCGGCATCGCGCCGGTGAGCGGGGGGATGGCCCGGACGTCCCGGGCGGCCTCGTCCAGCGTCGCCGCGAGAGCGTGCACGTCCACCATCAGGAGTCCTCCTTGCCGAACGCGACGCGGACATCGCCGAGCCCGTCGATGCGGGCCTCGAACACCTCGCCGGGCGCGGCCGGGACGACCGGGCCGAGGGCGCCGGTCAGCACGGTGTCGCCGGCGCGCAGCGGGCGGCCGACGCGGACCATCGTGTCGGCGAGCCACAGCGCCGCGTTCAGCGGATGGCCGAGGCAGGCGGCGCCGTTGCCGGTGGAGACCTGCTCGCCGCGCCGCTCCATGACCATCCCGCACAGGCGCAGGTCCACGTCCTTCAGCGGGACGGGCCGGTTGCCCAGCGCGTACATGCCGGAGGAGGCGTTGTCGGCGACGGTGTCGGCGAGCGTGATGTCCCAGTCGCGGACGCGGCTGCCGACCACCTCGATGGCGGGCAGCGCGAACGCGGTGGCGCGGATGACGTCGGCGACCGTGTGCCGCTCGTGGGTCAGGTCGTGCTCCAGCACGAGCGCGACCTCGGCCTCGGCGCGCGGCTGCAGGACGGCGCCGGCGGGGATCTCCTCCCCGTCCGGGACGGCCATGTCGGCGAACAGCATGCCGAAGTCGGGGCTGTCCACGCCGATCTGCCGCTGAACGGCCCGCGATGTCAGCCCGATCTTGCGTCCGGCGAGGCGGCGGCCCTCCCCCAGCCGGCGCTCGGTGATCGTGTCCTGGACGGCGTAGGCGTCGTCCACGGTGGTGATCAGGTCGCGGACGGGCGCGCACGGCGTGCCGGTCGCGTAGGCGCCGAGCAGTCTTTCGGCGGCGGCATCGATGTGGGTGGTCACTGGGCTCGCTTTCAGATGCGGATGCAGACGTTGACGGGTTCGGAGAAGAAATCCAGGGAGTACTCTCCCCCCTCCCTTCCGATCCCGGACGCCTTGACACCGCCGAACGGGGTGCGCAGATCGCGCAGGTTCCAGCAGTTCACCCAGACGATTCCCGTTTCGATCCGCGGCGCAACCCGGTGGGCCCTCGACAGGTCCCCCGTCCAGAGGGTGGCGGCCAGGCCGTAGGGGCTGTCGTTGGCGAGTTCCAGTGCCTCGTCCTCGGTGTCGAACGGGGCGACGTGGCAGACGGGCCCGAAGATCTCCTCCCGCACCGTGCGGGCCGTCTCGGGCAGGCCGGTGAGGACGGTGGGCTCGACGTAGAAGCCGTTGTCGCGCTCGTCGCCGAACGCCGGCGTGCCGCCGCCCGCGACGACCGTGGCGCCCTCCCGCCTGGCGAGCCGGTAGTAGGACAGGACCTTGTCGCGGTGCTCGGCCGAGATCATCGGACCGTAGCCGCCGAGCGCCTTCGCGCGGGCCGCCAGTTCCCGGACGAACTCCTCGAAGACGGGCCGCTCGACGTAGACGCGTTCGGTGCACAGGCAGATCTGGCCGGAATGGGTGAAGGACGAGCGGACCGTCCCGTCCACGGCGGCGCCGAGGTCGGCGTCGGCGAAGACCAGCGCGGGGTTCTTGCCGCCCAGCTCGAACGAGACCGGCGTGACGTGGCCGGCGGCGTTGCGCATGATCGCGGCGCCGGTGGCGGACTCGCCGGTGAACGCGATCGCGTCCACGTCCCCGTGCCCGGTGAGGAACTCGCCCGCCGCGCCCGCGCCGTGCCCGTGCACCAGGTTGAACACGCCGCCGGGCAGGCCCGCCTCGTCGATGACCCGGGCGAGCAGCGTCGCGGTGGACGGCGTCTCCTCCGACGGCTTGAGGACGACCGTGTTACCGCACGCGAGCGCGGGGGCGATCTTCCAGGTCGACAGCAGCAGCGGAAGGTTCCACGGCGAGATGACCGCCACCACGCCGAGCGGCCGGCGCACCGTGTAGTTGAGCGCCTCCCCGGTCCCCGAACTCCACCCCGGGACCCGCGTCGTGTAGGCGCGTTCGGGCCGGCCGTACAGCAGGTCGGCGTAGGCGCGGAAGTTCCCGGCCGCACGCGGGACGTCGACGGTCTCGGCGAACTCCCGGGGCCTGCCGGTGTCGGCGACCTCGGCGTCGACGAACTCCTCGAAGCGGGCCTCGATCCCGTCCGCGACGCGCCGCAGCGCGGCGGCCCGCTCCTCGGCGCCCATCGCGCCCCAGCCGCCCTTCAGCGCGGCCCGTGCCGCTGCCACGGCATCGTCCACGACCTCCCGCGTGGCCTCGGGAACGGTGCCCAGCTCGGTACCGTCCACGGGCGCGACGAGCGGGAAGGCCGGACCGTCCGAACGGAAGACTCCGGCGACGTAGTGCTCGGCCTTCATCTGTTCCTCCCGCGCGGCTCGACGTCTTCGATCCTCTGCCCCGCGAGCTATGCCTGGCAAATACCAATCATCCAGTGAGCTATCACGAAATCGTGATAGTAAGGCGGCATGCGCGCGATCGACCTCCTCAACGGGCGGCTGAAGCTCCGGCACCTGGTGCTCGTCGTCGCCATCGCCGACCACGGCAGCGTCCTGCGCGCCGCCGAGCACCTGCACCTGGCACAGCCCGCCGTCACCCGCAGCCTGCGCGAAGTGGAGGCCATCCTCGGCGTCGACCTGTTCACGCGCGGCCCGCGCGGCGTGACGCCCACCATGTTCGGGGACGCGTTCATCGAGCACGCCCGCGCCGCCCTGGCCGAGCTCCGCCGCGCCGGGGAACGCATCACCGGCCTGGCGGACGGCGAGGTCGGCACCGTCACGATCGGCACGCTCCTCGCGGGCTCGAACGTGCTGCTGCCCCGCGCGATCGCCGCGCTGAAGAGGGACCGTCCGGGCATCACGGTGATCGTCCAGGAGGCCACGTTCGACGCGCAGGTGCCCCGGTTGCTGGACGGCGAGATCGACCTGATCCTCGGCCGCCTCAACCCGATCGACGACCTGCGCGGCCTCCGCCAGATCACCCTGTACGGCGAACCCGTCCGGCTGGTGGCCCGCAACGGCCACCCGGCCCGCGCCCTCCCCGACCTCGGCCTGGCCGACCTGCTCGCCTACCCGTGGGTGCTCCCCCTGGAGCGGACCGCACTGCGCACCGAACTGGTGCAGCTCTTCCGCGCCGAGGGCCTCGCCCTCCCCGGGAACCTGGTGGAGTGCACCTCGGTGCTGACCGTCCGCACCCTCGTCCGCGACACCGACATGATCGCCGCGCTCCCCGAACTCGTCGCCCGCACCGACGCCGGCATAGCGCCCCTGCCGGTCCCGCTGGAGGCCGTCCGCCGCCAGGTGGGCGTGACGCTCCCCGCGCACCGCGCCCCGACCCCGTCCGCCCGGCTGATGCTCGACCACCTGCGCCGCGAGGCCGCCGAACTCACCGGCTGATCAGATCCATCAGCGCCGCGCTCACCCGCGACCCCGGATCGGCCAGGTCGAGCACGACAGCGAAGTGGTCCCGCCCCGGCACGATCATCAGCTCGCCACCCCACCGCGGCTGGAACATGCGCGACTGCGCCAGGAACCCGTCCCCGTCGCTCTCCCCGGCCACGAAGACGGCCGGGCACCGATACCCGGCCGGCAGCAACGCCGGGCTCAGCGCCGCGGCCCGCTCCAGGTCCAGCCGCACGTACTCGTTGACGTAGATGCGGGTGACGGGCCGGATGTCGAAGAGCCCGCTGAACGGCATCGCGGCCTTGACGACGTCCTCCGGAAGCCCGAGCGGCTCCTGCCACCCGCCGACCATGGTCATGCCGGCCAGATGCCCGCCCGCCGAACTGCCGCCCACCACGATCCGCTCCGGGTCGAGCCCGAACTCGCGCCCCCGCCGGTACACCCACGCCACGGCCGCCCGGACCTGCCGGACGATCTCCTCCAGCGACGCCTTGGGCGCCAGCGTGTAGTCGGGGACGACGGTCGCGACACCCCGCTCATGCAGGGCCCGTGCCATGAACGAGGAGACGTCCCGCGAGAGCGCCATCCAGTACCCGCCGTGCAGGAAGACGAACACCGGCCGCGGCCCGTCCCCCACCCCCCACACGTCGAGCCGCTCCCCGCCGGCCTCGTCGTAGACGATCCCCGGATGCCCGGGCAGCCCCTCCACGGCCCGCTCCGACATCTCCCGGTACCGCGCCATGTGCCGCGCGAAGAGCTCCTCTCCGGCCTTCCGCCGCACGTTGTAGGCGGTGTCCAGTTCCTCGTCGCTCAGCTCGCTGCCCGGCCAGTCGCCCAGATCGCTCACTCCCCCCACCCTTCCCCGCCCCCGGCCCCCGATCAAATACCGATCCGCCCCCCACCTATCACCACCCCGCTATGCGTCCCGCCTACGGGCGCGCCCCCGGGACGAGGGCGGCGAGGTCGGCGGCGTGGTCCGCCAGGTAGGCGGCGAGGAGTCCGGGGATCAGGTTGATCGACGCCAGGTCGGCGGGCGCGCAGGGGACGAGGTCGACGTCGTAGCGTCCGTTGGCGGGGTCGTCGAACTCCGGGCCGTGGCGGCGGGACAGGTCCATGGTGAGCAGGCGGCACACGTAGAAGGTGTTGAGACGGCACAGTTCGGGTGACTGCTCCGCGCACGCGAACACCTGGCGGACGGGGCCCGCGGTCGCGCCGAGTTCCTCGTCCAGTTCGCGGCGCAGTGCGGCTTCGGGGGACGCGTCGGCGGGTTCGATCTTGCCGCCCGGTGTCGTCCAGTAGACGGGCCGGTCAGGGCGGGTGCGGCGGAACAGGACCAGGGCGTCACCGTCCAGGAGGAGGGCACGGACGGCGCGGCGGACCCTCACGCGTTCAGGCGGGCCGCCGCCGCGGGGACACGCCGGCGTCCAGCGGCGTGGCGGGCCCTTCGATCATGAGCCGCACGGCAGGGTCCGTTCCGGGCATCGTTTCTCCCCTCCGGCCGCCCTCGTCCCGCACCTGATGGTCAGGGCGGGTCGCGTCGGACCGTACCCCATCCGGGCCGCCCGGGACGGCCGAACCGCACGAGGCCGTCCCCCTGGCGGCCTCACCGCCGTTACGATCGCCACTGGCATGCTCTGTATCGGAACGGCGTGAAATGGATGATGTGGAGGTCCGGCACCTGCCGGGCGACCTGCCGCAGCTGTTCGACGACGGCGTCGGGGGCGACGACGCCGGGCGGACGCTGTCGGTGCCGCTGCCCGACGGGGATCTCGTCTGGCCCGACCCCGGCTACCCGCAGCGGCGCCCGCTGCTGCGGCCCGCGTTCTGGCTCAGCGACGACCCCGTCCGCGGAGACCTGTGGGCCGCGCTCCGCGCCGACCACCCCCGGTCGGGACTCTGGCCGCTGCTGATGGACGAGACCGACCAGCCCTGGGCGGCCGGCCAGATCGCGCCCGAGCCGGTGGGCGAGGTCGCCAACTACCATCCCCACGCGTTCATGTACGAGGTGTGGGCCGACTTCGCCGAGCAGGCGGCCGACGACGACCTCGACGACCTCGCCCCCTACGGCCGGCACTGCCCCGGCCCCGCGCCCGCCGGCCTCCCGCTGGACGATCCCGGCACGATGGCCGACCGCTACGCCCGCGTCCTCGCCGCGCGCGGCCTGCCGCTGGCTCTCGCCGCGGTGGACCGGGGCGCCGACGCGCTCGCCGCCGTCGGCTGGCAGGGCGCCCTCAACCACAACGAGTGGACGGCGCCGCTGTCGGCCGTCCTGCGCTCCTGGGAGGACCGGTTCGGCGCCCGCGTCGTCGCGCTCGGCTTCAACACGCTGGAGCTGAGCGTCGCCGCCCCGCCGGTCACGACCCGGCACGCCGTCCACGTCGCGGCCGAGCACTGGACGTTCTGCCCCGACATCCTGTTCCAGGGGCCCGGCACCCTCGCCGGGTACGCCGAGGAGATCCGCGGGAAGACCTACTGGTCGTTCTGGTGGGACTGACGCACGGCTGACGCTCGGCCGGCGCACCGGGCGTCTTGCGCCGCGCGAGGCGGACCCTGATTCCAGGTCGCGGCGCGCTCCCCTACGATGCGGCGGAGAACGGCGAGGGATCGGAGACGCATGCGGCGCAGCGGACGGGCGCTCTCCGGGGGCATCGCGGCGGCGATCGGCCTCACGCTGGCCGCCGACATCACCGCGATCGTCTCCGGCCGGGTGGGCGGAAGGCCGTCCAGGGCGGGGAACCTCGTGTCGGTGGACCGGGCCGCCGCGCCGGGGGCACCGGCCGTCGCGCCGCTGACCCGCCGCTACACGCCGCACCTGCTGGTCGCCGGGACGTCCCCGCTGCCGCCCGCCGCGGTCGAGCGGACGCGGCGGCTGAAGGGCGTCGCCGGTCTCACGGTCGTGGACGCCGCGCAGGCCAGGGTCGGCGGACGCCGCATGGGCCTGCTCGGCGTCGACCCGTCCACGTTCCGGGCGTTCGCCCCCGCGGCGACCGCCGAGTCCGACCGGCTGTGGCAGACGGTCGCGTCCGGCGGGCTGGCCGTCTCGTTCGAGCAGGGCCGGGGCGGGGCGCTGCCCCTCGGCGCGGTCGTCCCGGCGGGACGCAGCACCGGCCCCGGCAAGGTCCGCGTCGGCGCCTACGCCTCGATGGGCATCGGCGAGGTCGACGCGGTCGTGTCCCGCGCCCAGGCCCGCACGCTGGGCCTGCCGGCCGGGAACGGGCTCCTCATCAGCGCCCCGAAGGCCGACCACGGGAAGCTGGCGAAACGGCTGAAGAAGATCCTCCCGCGCGGGACGAAGGTGGCGGCGCTGACGCCGTCCCGGACCTCCGGCACGCCGGCGAAGGGCACGGGCCGCCCGCGGGTGACCGGGCGGCCGGACGGGGCGGCGGGCGACCGGTCCCCCATCACCGGCAACATGATGACGCCCACGATGCGGACCGTCCTGCTGGAGATCGCCGGCGTGTTCGGCCCGTTCCCCGTGATCGGCTGCCACCGCTCCACCGGCGACCCGCAGGACCACGGCGAAGGCCGCGCCTGCGACTTCATGGAGAGCACCGGCGGGCGGATGCCGAGCGCCGGCGCCCAGCGGCACGGCGACCAGGTCGCCCGGTACGCGGTCGCGAACGCGCGGCGGCTCGGGATCTCCTACGTCATCTGGAAGCAGCACATCTGGAACGTGCGGGGCGGCGGCTGGCGGCCGATGGAGGACCGCGGCGGCCTCACCCAGAACCACTACGACCACGTGCACATCTCGGTGCTGCGCTAGGCCGCCCGCCGGGACGCGGTCAGGGCAGCTCCTGCTCGCACCAGACGACCTTGCCGCCGGTGGCGCGGCGCACGCCCCAGCGTCGCGCGAGACGTCCCACGACGTGCAGGCCACGTCCCGAGATGAGCGCCTCGTCCTCATCGTCGTGCATGCGGATGCGGGGACGCCCGTCCGAGGAGTCGAAGACCTCGCAGACCAGGCCGCCCTCCCGCACCAGCCGCAGCGTGACGCGCCCGCCCGCGTGCCGGATCGCGTTGGTGACCAGCTCGGACACCAGCAGCATCGTGGAGTGGGTCAGCTCGTCCAGGTCCCAGCGGGCGAGCCGGTCCCGGACGAGGCCGCGCGCCCGGCGGACGGCGGCGGGGTCGGCGGGCAGCTCCCAGGCGGCGTGATGGTCGGCCGGGATGCGCGCCAGCCGCGCCACCAGCATCGCGATGTCGTCGCGGTGCTGGTCGTCGTAGACGCCGTCGAGCGCCGCCTGGCACAGCTCCTCCAGCGGACGGGCGGCGGCGCCGGGGCCGAACGTGGCGAGCAGCCGGGCCAGCCCGTCGTCGATGTCGCGGGCCCGGTTCTCCACCAGCCCGTCGGTGTAGAGGAACAGCAGCGTCCCGTCCTCGACGGTGAACTCGCGGGTCACGATCGGGCCGTCGCCGCCGACGCCGAGCGGCGGCGCGGGCGGCACCGGCAGGTACTGCGGCTCCGCGCCGGGCGGGGCCAGCAGCGGCGGCAGGTGCCCGGCGCTCGCGACCTCGCACCGGCCGCTGACCGCGTCGTAGACGACGTAGGCGCAGGTGGCGAAGTGCGGTTCGCGTTCGCCGAGGGTCCGCATCAGCGAGTCGAGCCGTTCGAGGGCCTCGGCGGGCGGCAGCTCCAGCCCGGCGAGGGTGTGGATGGCGGTGCGGAGCCGCCCCATCGTGACGGCGGCCTTCACCCCGTGCCCGGCGACGTCCCCGACCACCAGCGCGACCCGGGCGCCCGGCAGCGCGATCGACTCGTACCAGTCGCCGCCGACCTCGATGCGGCGGCTGCCCGGCAGGTAGCGGTGGTGCACCTCGACCGGCGACGGCGCCGACAGGCCCGTCGGCAGCAGGCTGCGCTGCAGGGTGAGCGCGGTGGCGCGTTCCCTGGAGTACTGGCGGGCGCTCTCCACCAGGATCGACGCCCGGTTGGCGAACTCCATCCCGATCTCGACGTCGTAGGCGTCGAACGGCCGGTGCGCCGCGTTGCGGGTGCAGACGAAGAACCCGAGCACGCCCGCCGAGGACACGATCGGGAGTAACAGCATCGACGCGCCCTTGAGCAGCTCGGCGACCGGCGGGCGGCGCCAGGCGTCCGCGAGCTCGGCCGCGCCGCCGCCGCCGAGCGCGCGCAGCACCGGCTCGCCGGTCTCCAGGCACTGCATGTACGGCGTCTCCGGCGGGTAGACGAGCGACTCGCCGGTGGGGAACGTCGCGTCCCAGGCCGGGTCCTCGTCGTCGAACCCGATCGCCATCCGGCGCAGCTGCGGCCCGTCCGGGCGCTCCGGCGGCTCGTCGGCGTCGATGTGGGCCTCCGCCAGCAGCAGCGCGCCCGAGTTGCAGAAGTGCGGGACGAGCACGTCCATCAGGCCGCGCGCCAGCAGTTCCAGGTCGAGGGTCGCGCCGATGCGCGGGAGGACGTCGTCCAGCAGTGCCCGGCGGATGACGGCCGGGTCGACGAACCGGTCGGCGAGCGGCACCGGCACCCGGATGACGGCGAGCGCCGCGAGGTCGGGCACGCCGCCGTTCATCGGGTGGACGGTCACGACCGCGTCGAGCGTCCCGCTCACCGGGCTCTCCACGGCGAGCATGGCGGTGCGCTCACGCCCGGCCTTCAGCGCCTCCAGCAGCGGGTCCCGCGCGCCGGGGATCACCTCGTCCAGGTAGGCGCCCAGCAGGTCGTCCGCATCCGGGGAGAGAACGGCGGCGGCATTGCGGTCGAACTGCAGAATTCTCCCCGACGAATCCATGCCGAGAATAAGAATCCGTGTGGACGACTCCATCGCTCGATTATGGGTCATCGCGCGGCACGATGCGGCCGATACGGGGGGCGAGTCCGGACCTCAGCGGTGCCCGTGGGCCTCGTCCAGGAACTGCCGCCAGGTCCGCTCCCCCACGGCGTGCTCCGGCGTCAGGTGGTGGCCTTCCCGGAACCCGCGGCCGGCCCGTCCGGGAAGCGGCAGCGGCACCCGGACGGGCCGCCGCAGGCCACGCGCCTTGAGGTAGTCGCGCAGCATCTCCTCCGCGGTGAGCACCTCCGGGCCGCCCATGTCGTCGACGCGCCGCGCGGGCCCGGCGGCGAGCACCAGCCCGGCGAGCCGCTGCGCGACCTCGGCGACGTCGATCGGCTGGTCTCGCAGCCCCTTCGGCAGCAGCGCCACGCCGGGGATCTTGGTGAGGACGTTGAAGACCATGTCCGGCAGCGTGTGGAACTGGGTGGTCCGCAGGATCGTGTACGGCAGCCCGGACTCCTCGATGAGCCTTTCCACCGCGTGCTTCGTCCGGTAGTAGCCGAAGGGGATCTTGTCGACGCCCACGATCGAGATGTAGATCAGGTGCGGGGCGCCCTGCCGGCGCGCGGCCTCGATGAGGCGCCGGGCGGCGGGCAGGTCCCGCCGGGAGTGGAGCGGGTCGCTGGCGCAGTGCACGATCGTCTCCGCGCCCTCGACCGCCGCGTCGACGCCCTCACCGGTCCACAGGTCGCCCTTGTGCCAGGTGAGGCCGGGCTCCGGCTCCCTGGCGCGGCGGCTCAGCCCGTGCACGTCCGCGCCGGCCTCCGCCAGCAGCCGCGCTACGGGCCGCCCGAGCGTGCCGCCGGCCCCGGTCACGAGAATCATGTGTCCCTCTCCTTCGCCGATTTTCTCCTGCGTCAGGGGTTCCCGAAGACCTGCGGGGGCGGGACGGGGGCGACGATCTCCTCGCCGTCGTGCAGGGGCGCGGCGCCGGCGCAGAACGCGGCGAGGTCGCCGCCGTCCATGACGCGGGCCCGCACGATGCCGCCCGCGGCGCGGCGGGTCAGCTCGGCGACCGGCAGCGGCTCCTGCGACGCGGCCACGATCAGGTTGCCGAACCGGCGGCCCCGCAGCACGCCCGGGTCGCCCATCAGCAGGGTGTGCCGGAACACCGACCGGACGGTGGCGGCCATCCGGCGCGCGAACGGCAGCCGGAACCCGTCGGCGACGTTCACCAGGTAGACGCCGCGCGGCCGCAGCACCCGGGCGGCGTCCAGGACGAACTCGCGGGTCGCCAGCTCGGGCGGCATCGACGCCTCGGCGAACGCGTCCATCACGACGAGGTCGTCGGCGTCGTCGGGGAGCGCCGCGATGCCCGTGCGCCCGTCGGTGATGCGGATCCGCAGGCCCGCGACGCCCTTGACCGGCAGTTCCTCGCGGACGAGCCGCACCAGTTCCGCGTCCGGCTCCAGGACGATCTGCCGCGAGCCGGGCCGGGTCGCGGCGATGTAGCGGGCCAGCGTGCATCCGGCACCGCCGATGTGGACCGCGTCGAGCGCCGCACCGTCCGGGCCGATGGAGTCGACCACGTCGCCCATCAGCCGCATGTACTCGAAGTCGAGGTAGGTGGGGTCGGACAGGTCCACGTAGGACTGCGGCACGCCGCCGACGAGCAGCATCCAGCCGCCGTCGCGGTCGGCGTCGCGCAGCAGCTCGGCCTCCCCGCCGGCGATCTCGTAGGTTCGCGGCCGGGGACCGTGCCTGCCCTTGCGTGCCATGCCACCACCCTACGGACTCCGCCGCCGGGGCTCCGCGCAACCGCCGGGTTCGCCGGTGGGCGCGGGCCCGGCCGCACAGCGGGCGGCCGGGCCCGCCGGGCCTCCTAGCGGTCACTGGGTCTTCTGGTAGCTCCTGAGGGAGTACGTCGCCAGGGTCACCGTGGCCGCGGTCAGGACCAGGAGCCAGGAGCCGTGCAGGGCGGCCGGACTCCAGTCGGGGTCGCCGGACAGCACGGCCCGGGAGGCGTCCAGGGCCCAGCTCACCGGGTTGACGGCCGCGACGTGCCGGATCCAGGACGGCATCAGGTCTTTGGCCATGAACGCCGACGACAGGAACGTGAGCGGCAGCAGCAGCATCACGTTCAGGCCGATGATCGTGTTGCGGTCCCGGACGAGCAGCGCGAGCGTGTTCGACAGTGCGGCGAGGACGATGCCGATCAGCACCGAGGCCGCCACGAGCACCGCGAGCCCGGGGGCGCCGCCGGGGTAGTGCGCGCCGGCCGCCCAGCCCAGCACGATGATGACGAGGGACTGGAACGCCGTGCTGAGCGCCTGCTCGATGACGCCGGCGTTCGCGATCGCGCCGCGGCGCACCGGGGTGACGAGGAAGCGGTCGAGGGTGCCGCGTTCGATCTCGTCCATGGTCGCCATCCCGGCGAACGAGTTCAGCGACACCGCGTTCATGATCACGACGCCGGGGACGATGTAGTCCAGGTAGGACCGCACGCCGAACCCGGGAAGCTCGACGACCTTCTCGAACAGCTCGCCGAACAGGAACAGCCAGACCATCGGCTGCGCCAGCGTCAGGACGAGGACGACGGGGTTGCGCAGCAGCGCGGACAGCCGGCGGTGGGTCATCCACCAGGTTCCGGTCACCAGCGCGGTCATCGGGGCGGTCATCGGGCGCCTCCGGCGGTGGACGGCTCGTGCCGGGTGAAACGGCGTCCGGCGTAGCGGAGGTAGACATCGTCGAGGGACGGCCGCGCGACGGTCGCCGCGGCGGCCGGGACGCCCGCCTGGTCGAGCGCGGCGAGGACGGCGGGCACGGCGGAGGCGCCGTCGTCGGCGCGGGCGCTGAGGCGCGGCCCGTCCAGGACGATCTCGCGGACGCCGGGCAGCCGGCCCAGCGCATCGCGCACCGGCGGCTCCGGGGGCGGCTCCCGCCATTCGACGTGGACGGCGTCGCCGCGCAGTTCGCCCTTGAGCGCGTCGGGCGTGCCCTCCGCGACGACGCGCCCCCGGTCGACGATCGCCAGCCGCCGCGCGAGCCGGTCGGCCTCCTCCAGGTAGTGGGTGGTCAGCAGGATCGCGAGGGCCTCGTCCCCGGCGAGCCGGGCGATCTCCGCCCACAGGGCGGCGCGGGCCTCCGGGTCGAGCCCGGTGGTCGGCTCGTCCAGGAAGAGCACCTGCGGGCGGTGGACGAGGCCGAGGGCGACGTCGAGCCGCCGCCGCATCCCGCCGGAGTAGGTCTTCACCGGGCGCGAGGCCGCATCGTCCAGGTCGAACCGGGCGAGCAGTTCGGCCGTCCTGCGCCGCGTCCGCGTCCCGGACAGCCCGTACAGGCGGCCCTGCAGGATCAGGTTGTCCCGGCCGCTCGCCTCGGGGTCGGCGCCGGACTTCTGCGACACGACGCCGATGATGCGGCGGACCCGGTCGGGGCGGCGCAGCACGTCGTGCCCCGCCACCGCCGCGGTTCCGGCGTCCGGCCGGATCAGCGTGGTCAAGATCTTGACGGTGGTGGACTTGCCCGCCCCGTTGGGGCCGAGCACCCCGAGGATCTCGCCCTGGCCGACCGTGATGGACAGGCCGTCCAAGGCCCGGACGTCGCCGGGATAGGTCTTCACGAGGCCGTCGGCCTCGATGGCGTGCGCCATGGTCTCCTCCATTGCAGCGCAACACGCTCGACGGAGGGGTCCCGGATAGGCTGGGAGTGCGTGCTCGCCGCCAGGGCCCGGCTCCGTGCGAGGTCTGGGTGGTGGGTTCTCCGGCCCGGCGGCGGTGTTGCCGCACCGCCGCCGGGCCTCGCTTCGGCTACTCCTTCGAGGCTCCCCTCTCCGCCAGTTCGGCGATCTCGGGCGGGATCTCCCCGGTCTCGTGGAACGCCCGCCACAGGCCGAGGCCCGGCAGTGAGCCGTCCTCGATCTCGGCGAGGAATCCGCGGACCCACTCGGCCTCCGCGCGCCTGATCGCCAGGTCGTATTCGGCCTCGATCAGGAAGATGCGCGGCACCTCGGTCTCCGCCGCGAGAGCGGCCCGGTCCTCGGCGATCCGCCGCTCCATCGTGTCGAGGCGCCGACGCAGCAGCTCGGCCGCCTCGTCCGGCCCCAGTGCGCCGAGGACGGACAGCCCGGCCTCGAACCGGGGAAACTCGCGCTCGGGCACCGCGATCAGTTCCCGGACCCAGTCGGCGAGTTCCGCCAGGCCGGCGTCCGTGATGCGGTAGACGGTGCGCTCGGGCCGCGCCCCTTCCCGGACGCTTCCCTCGACGGCCAGGAACCCGTGTTTCTCCAGGTTGCGCACCACGGTGTAGAGGGAGCCCCACTTGATGTCCATGTCGCGGTCCTTGCCGCGCGCGCGCATCAGCGCGGCCATCTCGTACGGGTGCATCGGCCTGGCGGAGACCGTGGACAGCACGGCGAGCCCGAGCAGATTGCTCACCTTGCGCCGCTTGGCCATCCCGCCCTCCTCGTACACGAGTACTCGTAAGCGAGTATAGGCGGGTGCGCTCCGGTCCGTCCAGCCCGGTCCAGGAGACGCGGGCGCGGGTAGGGACCGGGCGTGGACTTCTCCAGTGCGGCCGACGAGCTCTACGGCGTCCCGCCCGCACGATTCGTGGCGGCGCGGAACCGGCTGGCACGGGAGGCGAAGCGGGACGGCGACGCGCCCCTCGCCCGGCGGATCGGCGCGCTGCGGCGTCCGACACTGTCGGCGTGGGCGGTGAACCTCCTCAGCCGCTCCGCCGCCGGCGAACTGGAGCGGCTGCTGGAGGTGGGGGCCGGGATGCGCGCGGCGTGGGGTTCCGGCGGCGGCCTCCACGACCTGGAGCAGCGGCGCGCCCGGCTGGTCGCCTCGCTCGTGCGGACGGCCGGAGACCTCGCGGCCGACGCGGGCGCCCCCCTGCGCGAGCAGGCCGTCCGGGAGGTCGAGGACACCCTTCAGGCCGCCACGGTGGACGGGGGGATCGCCGAGGAGGTCCGCGAGGGACGGCTGGCGCAGCCCCGCAGCCACACGGGCTTCGTCCCGGCCGGGTTCCCCATGGCGCCCCCGGCCGGCAGGGAACGCGCCGAACCGGAACCCGGGCCGAAGAGGCCGCCGGCCGAGGAGAAGAAGCCCGCACGGCCGAAGCCGCACACCGCGCGGACGAACGCGGCGCGGGCAAGGCGGGCGGAGACGCTGCGCAAGCGCGCGGAGGAGGCCGAGCGGAGGCTGGCCGAGCGGGCGGACCAGGCCGGCGCGGCGAAACGCGCGGCCGATGAGGCGTCCGCCGAGGTGGGCCGGCTCCGCCGCGAGCTGGACCGGGCCGTCGCCGAGCGGGACGCGGCGTCCCGGCGGGCGGCGCGCGCCGAGCAGCACCGGAACCGCGCGCAGGAGGCGGCGCGCGAGGCCCGCGCGGCCGCCGCCGAGGCCCGCCGCGCCGGCGGCGACACGCGCCGGGACTGACCCGAGACCGACCCGGGTCTGCCCGCGGGCCCGGCGGCGAACGGATGTTCGGGATGAAGTAGGTTCAATCCGAACGTGATTCGACAATCAAGGGAGCGCGCGGTGACGGCACCGGTCGTGGAGCAGCCGACTGACTGGACCGAGCCGGGTGCTCATCCGGTGGTGCCGGGGGTGCACCGCGTCCCGCTGGCGCTGCCCATCCCGTCGCTGCACTCCGTCAACGTGTACGTCATCGAGGACGCCGAGGGCCTCGTCGTCGTGGACTCCGGCTGGGCGATGCCCGACACGCGCGCGACGATGGAGAGGGCCCTCCGCGCGCTCGGCCACGGGCTCGGCGACGTGGCGCAGTTCCTCGTCACGCACGCGCACTGGGACCACTACTCGCAGGCGCTCGCGCTGCGCGAGTCGTTCGGGACGCGGGTCCGGATCGGGCGCGGCGAGCGGCCGTCGATCGAGGCGTTCGACGTCCGCCGGGGGCTGCATCCCCGCCAGATCGAGATGCTGCGCAGGTGCGGCGCGGGCGGCGTGGCCGACGAGATCGCGGCCCTGGATGTGGACCGTTCCGAACGGGACATCCCGCACACGCTGCCGGACGCCTGGCTGGACGACGGGGAACGCGTCGGCCTCACCGGGCGGGACCTGGAGGTGTTCGCCACACCGGGCCACACGCGCGGCCACATCGTCCTGCGGGACGCCGGCGCCGGCCTGCTGTTCGCGGGCGACCACATCCTGCCGCACATCACCCCGTCGATCGGGCTGGAGACCGAGCCGGAGCCAAGGCCGCTGCGCAGCTATCTGGACTCGCTGCGGCTGGTCCGCGACATGCCGGACACGCTGCTGCTGCCCGCGCACGGCCCGGTGAGCCCCAGCGTCCACACCCGGATCGACGAGCTGCTGGAGCACCACGCCCAGCGCCTGGACGCCGCCGCCGCGCAGGTCCGGGCGGGCCGCGGCACGGCGTTCGAGGTCGCGGAGGCCATGCCGTGGACGCGCCGCGGGCGCGCGCTCGGCGATCTCGACGCGTTCAGCCGGATGCTGGCCGTCCTGGAGATCGAGGCGCACCTGGACGTCCTGACCGACCAGGGCGTCCTGGACGCGCACGAGGAGGCGGGCGTCCGCCGCTACGCGCCGAGGCGCTGACCCGCGCTCCCGGCGCGGCACCGATCCGGCGCCGCCCCCTGCCGCCGAGGCCCGGGAAGCCCCCGGGTTACGCTGATCTTCTGTTTTCCCCGGTGGAAGGAGCGCCGATGACGCGCGCCCCCGAGTTCACTGCGATCACCTCCGCGGCGGAGCTGCGCGAGCTTCTCGGCGCGCCGATGCGGCGGGCGATCGACAAGGAGCGCGTCACGCTGCACGCCTGGGACCGCGAGTGGCTCGCCCGGTCCCCGTTCTGCCTGATCTCCACCAGCGACGCGGACGGCAACTGCGACGTCTCCCCCAAGGGCGACCCGCCCGGATTCGTGCACGTCATCGACGACACGACGATCGCCGTCCCGGACCGTCCCGGCAACCGGCGCGTGGACGGGTTCATGAACGTGCTGAGCAACCCGCACGTCGGGCTGATCTTCCTCGTCCCCGGACGCGGCGAGACGCTGCGGATCAACGGCCGGGCCACGCTCGTCCGGGACGCGCCGTTCTTCGACGAGATGGTCGTCAAGGGGCACCGCCCGGCGCTCGCCCTGGTCGTGGACATCGAGCAGATCTTCTTCCACTGCGCGAAGGCGCTGATGCGCTCGAAGGTGTGGAAGCCGGAGACCTGGAACCCGGACTCGCTGCCGTCGCACGCCCGGATCGTGAAGGACGTCCAGTACACCGAGGAGAACCTGGAGCAGCTGGAGGAGTACTACTCCGAGGGCACCTACTCCAAGAAGCTGTACGGGGGCTGAGCGGCGGCTGACCCCCGCGCCCGCGGCGCAGGGGTCATCGTCGGCGCGGCCCGGTCAGCCGCTCTTGCGGCGGAACTGCCGCTGGTGATCGGCGCGCTCATGCGCGCCGCGCACCTTCGAGCCGCTCCTGCCGGCCGCGCCGGCGTTCTTGCCCGCCGCTCCGCGCTTGCGCTCCAGGGCCTCCCGGAACCTGCGCTTCACGTCGTCCTCGCCGTCCGTGGGTTCTCCTGACGAGTCGGCCATGCGGACCTCCAGCTCTGTCGGTGGCCCCCCCAGCTTCACACACCACCTGGGGAATCGGCCATCCGGCCCCCACCGGAAGATCATCTCCGGAGATTCCGCCCCAAACCATGTCAGGGGCAAACGATCTCTCCTATGGTTTGTGCCCGTGGAGCCCCAGACACCGCAGGCAGACCCCGCCCCCGCCCACCCGCCACTGGACGCGCTCGCCGTCCAGCCGCTGCTGAACCGCGACTACGAGTCGCGTCCCGCGGCCTTCTACGAGCGGCTGCGCGCGGAGTACGGGCCGGTCGCACCGGTGGACGTCCTCGGCGTCCCGGCGTGGCTCGTCATCGGCTACGCGCAGACCCTGGACGTCATGCGCGACACCCGCGGCATCTGGAGCAGGCGGGTGGAGAACTGGCGCCGGTACCGGGAGGGCTCCGTCCCGGCGGACTGGCCGATGCTGCCGGTGGTCGAGTCCGGCAACTCGGCGTTCCGCGACGGCGCCGACTCGACCCGGCTCCGCAGCGCCTGGAGCGAGGGGCTCCGGCCGTTCCAGGACCGTACCCGGCCGGAGGCGAAGGCGCTGGAGCAGGCCGTCCGCCGGTACGCCGACGAGCTGATCACCGTGCTGGCCGAGAGCGGCCCCGCCGGCTGGGCCGACCTGTCCGCCCAGTACGCGCGCCCGCTGCCGCTGATGGTCATCGGGCGGCTGCTCGGCACCGGGGCGGACGGCGACGACGAACTGATCATCGACCTGTGGCGGGTGATGGACGCCGGCCCGGAGGCGCGGGAGGCGTCGGACCGGCTGCTCGCCCGGGTCGCGGACGTGTGCGCGGCGCGGATGGCCGCCCCCGGCGCGGACCTGCCGTCCTACCTGCTCGCCGCGGCCCCCGACCTGACCGCCGAGGAACTGGCCCGCGAGATGTCGATGATGACCGGGCTGGTCGGCGACGTGACGGGGACGCTGATCTGCAACACCATCACCGAGGTGCTGATCGGCGAGACCGGTGCCCGCGCCAGCCTGTCCGCCGGGATGATCCCGGAGGTGATCAACCGGGCGGCGGCCGCGAACCCGCCGATGGCGAATCTGGCGTTCCGGTGGGCGAAGGCGGACGTGCGGCTCGGCCGGTTCCAGATCGCGGCCGGCGACCCGGTCATGGTGTCGCCCGCCGCCGCGCACCTGGACCCGGCGTTCACCGCGTCCACCGCCCCGGACCCCATCTACAGCTCCCGCGCGCACCTGGCCTGGAGCGCGGGGCCGCACGCCTGCCTCGGCCGCGACCTCGCCACCGCGATCACGACGATCGCGGTGGAGCGGCTGTTCGAGCGGCTGTCGTCGCTGCGGCTGGCGCTGCCCGCCGACCAGCTTCCGTGGCGTTCGTCCCCGCTGATCCGCGGCCTGCGGTCGCTGCCGGTCACCTACGAGCTGGCCGGTGACGCGCCGGCGCCGCAGCCCGCCGCCCCCGCCGATGCGGAGGAGGCGGCGGAGGCTGCGGAGCAGGAGGCGCCGGACGAGAGCGGCGCGAACCTGGTACGGCGTGTCCTGCGGATGGTGCGCCTGTCCTCCTGACCCGGCCCGCCACGTCCCGGCCCGGCGCTCGGGGGGTCAGCCGGCGGCCTCCTCGCGGATGCGGCGCCACGCCTCCCGCACGTGCTTGTCACGCGTGGCGGGCGAGCCGATCGCCATGCGCAGCAGGACGCGCCCGCCCACCTTGGTGTGGGTGAGGTAGAGGGCGCCGGACGCGTTGAGCCGCTCCATCAGCCGCAGCGTCGCCGCGTCGGCCTCCTCGTCCGGCATGCCGTCCCAGCGCGGGCGGAAGCAGACGAGGCCGAACGGGTGCGGCGTCAGCAGCTCGAATCCGGGGTCGGCGTCGATCCAGGACGCGAGGTCCCGCGCGAGCCGCACGCCGGTGCGGACGTGCTCGCGCAGCCCCTCCGCCCCGTACCAGCGGATCACCGACCACAGCTTCAGCGCGCGGAACCTGCGGCCGAGCGGGATCTGCCAGTCGCGGTAGTCGATGACCTCGCCGGACGTGGTCGCCTGGTTGCGCAGGTACTCCGGCAGGATCGACAGCGCGCCGATGAGCGGTCCCCGGTCGGCCACCCACATCGCGTTGCAGTCGAAGTTGGTGAGCAGCCACTTGTGCGGGTTGGTGGAGTAGGAGTCGGCGTACCCGGCGAGCCCGTCGTTGACCCAGCGGAACTCCGGGCAGACGGCGGCGACACCCGCGTAGGCCGCGTCCACGTGCAGCCAGACGCCGTGCCTGCGGCAGACCTCGCCGATCGTGGGCACCGGGTCGACGGCCGTGGTGGACGTGGTGCCGATCGTCGCGCAGACCATCACCGGCAGCGCGCCCGCGGCGGTGTCCTCGGTGAGCAGCGCGTCCAGGTGGGCGGGGTCCATCGCGAGGGTCGCGGGGTCGACGTCCACGACGCGGACGTTCGCGGCCCCGATCCCGGCGATCTTCGCGGCCTTCTCCAGGGACGAGTGGGTCTGGGAGCTGATGTAGAGGGTGTGGCGCCGGGTGATGCCGTCGCGTCCGGCGGCCCCGCCGTCCGCGCGGTGGAGCGCCGCCAGGATCGCGACAAGGGCGGCGCTGGACGCCGAGTCCTGGATGACGCCGCCTCCGGTGCCGTCGCTGCGGAACCGGCCGGGCAGATCCAGCAGCTCGGCCAGCCAGTCGATCGTCCGGGTCTCCAGTTCGGTGCAGGCGGGGCTGGTCGCCCAGAGCATTCCCTGGACGCCGAGCCCGGCCGACAGCAGGTCACCGAGGATCGCGGGGCCGCTGGCGTTGGCCGGGAAGTAGGCGAAGAAGCCGGGATGCTGCCAGTGCGTGATCCCGGGCATGATCACGCGGTCGAGGTCGGCGAGGACGGCGTCGAACCCCTCGCCCTTCTCCGGCGGGCTCGCGGGCAGGGCGTTCAGCACCTCGCCCGGCCCGGCCTGGGACAGCACCGGATAGGACTCGATCTTCTCCTGGTAGTCGGCGATCCAGTCGACGACCTGCCGGCCGTACCGGCGGAACTCCTCGGGCGTCATGTGTCCGGCCACCGCGTGCCTCCCCCTGCCGCGCGTCCTCACTCCGCCCGGATCATAGGGCCCCTACCGAGATGGGCGCTCTGCCGGGTTCACCGGATCGGCGCATGTTTGGGTGCGGCGGCCCGGGAACGCTCTGACCGTAGGCGCGCAGGGAGGACGAACGATGCCGGACCAGAGCGACAAGCACGGCCCGAAGCTCGACGACGAGATCGGCCACGAGACGCGGGGCATGGTCCGCGGCGGGCATCCCACGCACGCCGAGGAGTTCAGGGAGACCGAGCCGTTCTCCAACGACCACCCCGCGGACCCGGCCGCTCTGGGCGCCCACGCGCGCGAGGGCTCCCCGCCCGGGATGAGCGCGCGGGACGTCGCGGGCCGCAGTGCCCTCGCCCGGATGCTCACCGGGGTCCGGTACCCGGCCCGCCCGAACGAACTGGTCCGGCACGCCGCCGAGGGCGGCGCACCCGACGACGCGGTCGAATTGCTGCGGACGCTGCCCAAACGCGAGTACGAGAACGTCGCCGACGTCGCCGAGCAGCTCGGCTACGGCCGCGAGGAACGCCGCTACTAGCCGCCGCCGCGCGGGCTGCCCGCGGACGGCGCGGTCGCGGAGCAGCGGGATCCGGCCGACGAGGGCGGCGGTCTCGGGCCGGTGCGGCCGATCGCGGGCGCCGGCCCGTCCCGAGACATCCGGCCTGCCCTGTCAGCTCCTCCGCTCCTTGTCCTCGCCCGGGACGCTCCCGATCCGGCGCGGTTCGTGGACGGTCCGGTCGGCGGGCTGCCCGCACCAGTGGCTCAGGGCGTCGCGGATCTCGGCGGCCCGCAGGTCCGGCGCGGTCTCGTCGGTGGCCCACGCGATGTAGCCGTCCGGGCGCACCAGCGCCGTCGTCCGGGTCGCGCCGCCGGCGAGCGCACAGTGCACGCGGCCCGCCCACCGCTTGGTCGCCAGATAGGTGACGGCCGGGTCGTTCGCCGCGACGACCAGCACGAACCGCCCGTCGCCGAGAAGTTCGTGCAGCCGGCCGGGGCTGCCCGCCAGCGGGACGTCCGGGGCGCGCCGCCTGGTCAGCCGGTGCGCCCCGCGCGGCGCCGGGTAGGCGATGCCGATGCCGGAGACGGCGCCCGCCGCGCGCCGCGCGACCGGCCGGACATGCGCCGCCGCCCACGCCGCCGCGCCGCGCACCGCGCGCAGCCACAGCGGCTCGGCCAGCGCGAACCGCAGCAGCGCGCCGCTGCCGCGCAGCACCTGCCGCCCGACCGGATGCCGTTCCTCGTGGTAGCTGTCGAGCAGCCACGACGGCGCCCAGCCCTGCAGCTCGGCGGCCAGTTTCCAGCCGAGGTTCGCCGCGTCCTGCATCCCGGTGTTCATGCCCTGCCCGCCCGCCGGCGAGTGGACGTGCGCGGCGTCCCCGGCCAGGAACACCCGGCCCACCCGGTACCGCGGGACCTGCCGCTCGTCGCTGCGGAACCGGGACGTCCAGCGCGGGTCGCGCATGCCGTGGTCGGTGCCGAGCGCGCGGCGGGTCACCTCCCGCAGCTCGGCCATGTCGACGGGCTCGGAGTCGGGCGCCCGGTGCCTGCGGTTCCAGGCGATCACCCGATACCAGCCGTCGCCGAACGGGGCGAGGAACGCGAACGCGTCGCCGACCGCGCCGACGGTCAGCACATCGGCGGGCGCCTCGTCCAGCCGGACGTCCGCGAGCATCACCGACCGCAGCACCGCCTGGCCGGGGAACGGCAGCCCGAGCTCCCGCCGGACGGTGCTGCGGACCCCGTCCGCGCCGACGACGTACGACGCGCGGCGCGTCCCGGTCCCGCCGCCGGCCGTGCGGCACTCGACGTCCACGCCCGCCGCGTCCTGGCGGAGCCCGACGGCCTCGGTGCCGTACACGATCTCCGCCCCGGCCGCGAGCGCCCGTTCCTTCAGGACCCGTTCCGTCTCGTACTGCGGCGTGACGAGCACGAACGGGAAACGGCCCGGCAACCGCGAAAGGTCGAGGGCGGCCGAGCCGAGCAGCCGCAGCGCGCCCACCCGCTCCCCGGTGGCGATCAGCTCACCGGCGACACCGCGCGCGTCCAGCATCTCCAGGGTGCGGGCGTGCACGGCGAACGCCCGCGTCAGGTTGCTCGTCTCCGCCGCGCGGCGTTCCAGCACCGTGCAGCCGATGCCCGCCACGGCCAGGTCCCCTGCCAGCAGGAGGCCCGTCGGGCCCGCCCCCACGATCAGCACGTTCCCGGTCGGCCTTCCCGTGGGCGCCATCACGCTCCCCTCTCGACGGTCGGCCGGCGGCCCGGCCCTCGCCCAGGGAACACTTCCCACCAACCGCCCGTCCTCACCTACCCGGAGGCCCGATGCGGCAAGGGTTTCTCACCCCTGGGCGGGGTTCTTCCGCGCGCTCCGGTACCGGGTGTCGCGGGTCAGGATCGAGACGGCCTTGACGGTCGCGTAGCCGCGCCATTCCAGCCGGGCGGCCGGCGAGTAGCTGGCGAAGTCGACGAGCCACCCGCCGTCGCTCTGCTGCTGCTCGTCGAGACGCCGCAGTTCGGCCTCCACGACCTCGCCCTTGAACAGTGCCCTGGCCGGACGGCCGGGATAGGGCGCGAAGTCGAGCGGCCGCATCATCTCGCCCTCCAGGCCGCCTTGGACGTGCACGAGACCGTTCTCCGGGATGTGCTCACCGAGCAGAGCGATCGTTTCGCTGTCTTCCACGGCGTCGGCCAGCCAGAGCGCGAACGCAAGCTCCAGCGCGTGCAGTTCGTCCTTCGCCCGGATGGTGTCGAGGCAGTAGCGGGTGGCGCGGTCGAGCCAGGGATGCCTGGCCACGGCCCCATCATGAACGGCGACGCGCTGGGCCATCGCCGCGACCACCGCGGTGATCTGCAACGAGGACACCTCCGGGTCGGCGCCCGTCCAGAACGGCGCGCACCCGGCGGGATCGGGGATGGGCAGCGCGAAGGGGATGCCGCCGTCCGGCAGCGTCACCGACTCCAGCCAGTCGCAGAGCGCGACGGCCTCGGGAGCGGTCACGGGCGCCAGTTCCTCGAACACCTCGAACGCGTGCAGCGCCGGACCCGGCTGACTCGTCCGCGACCGCAGGTCGGGTTCGAGCCCGTGGCCATAGCCGCCGTCGGGGTTCCGGTAGGCGTTCAGCGCGGCCGGCAGGGCGTCCCTGTCGCCGTCACCGGTCAGCAGTTCGAAGCGGCGGCGGTCGAGCGGACGCGCGTGCATGGCCATGAAGTCCGATGCCCTGTCGAGGTTCATGACTCCAGCGTGACCGCCGGCGGCGCACTCGTCTTGCAGGTTTCGGCCATCAGGGGGCAAGGAACGGCTGCATCACCCGCGACCAGGTCGTCCGCTACCCCTCCTGCAGCGCGAGCCCCAGCGTCCGGAACTGCTCCACCGGACGGTGGTAGCCGCGCTCGATGTGGTGCACGCCCCTGAGCGTGGACGGCCCCTCCGCGACCGCCGCGGCCAGCACCGCCGAGAACCCGGCCCGGATGTCGGGCATGGTCACGTCCCCGCCCCGGAGCTTGGTGACGCCCCGCACCACGGCCGAGTGCAGAGCCGCCGTGTCGTGATACCGGCAGGCCGGGCCGCCCAGGCACGTGTCGTAAACCTCGATCTCCGCACCCATGCTCTGCAGCGCGGGCACATACGCAAGCCGGTTCTCGTACACGGTCTCGTGCAGCACCGACATACCTTCGGCCTGTGTGAACAGGACCATCAGGGGTGTCTGCCAGTCCGTCGCGAACCCCGGATGGGTGTCGGTCTGCACCGCCGCGGGACGCAATCCGTCCGGCGCCGACGCCATGATCCAGTCATCGGTGATCTCGAACTGCGCACCCATGCGGGTCAGCGTCGTGATCGCGGTGACCAGCCGGTCCTGCGGGCAGCCGTGCACCCGCACCTCTCCCCCGGTGACGAGCCCCGCCACCAGGTAGGAGAACGCTTCGATCCGGTCACCGTCCAGCCGCGTCTGCGCGCCGCTCAACCGCTCGACGCCCTCGACGACGATCCGCCGGTCGGGCGCGAACGAGATCCGCGCCCCCATCCGCTGCAGGAACAGCGCCAGCTCGATGATCTCCGGCTCCGTCGCCGCGTTGCGGATGACGGTCTTCCCCTCCGCCCGTACGGCCGCGAGCAGGACGGTCTCCGTCGCGCCGACACTCGGATACGGCAGCTCGATGCGCGTCCCCACCAGCCGCGTCGCCCGCGCGTGGATCCCGTCCGCCGCATACGTCATCTCGGCGCCGAACGCCCGCAACGCGTCCACGTGGAAGTCGACGGGCCGCCTGCCGATCGGGTCGCCCCCGACCAGCGGCACGAACGCCTCCCCCGCCCGGTGCAGCAGCGGCCCCAGCATCAGGATCGGGATGCGGTTCAACCCGGTGAACGCCTTGCCGACGCTCGGGTCCGACACCGGCCCCGGCACGACCGTCACCTCACCGCCGGCCCGCTCCACGGACATCCCGACGTGCTCCAGCATCCCCGCCGTTATGCCGACCTCGCCGACGTCCGGCGCGTTGCCGATGGTGCTCGGCCCGTCCCCCAGCATCGCCGCGACCATGTGCTTGCTGACCGCGTTCTTCGCCCCCCGCACGGTCACGTCCCCGCGCAACGGCCCCGACGGCTCGATCTGCCAAACCTTCTCACTCACCCGAGCAGCCTACGGTGTCACCACCGCCCACCCGGTGGATTCGCCCCGATCCCGGCACGTCCGCCCCGGCCAGCGCCGGAGCGACGGCCGCCGGAGCCGCTGATTCGGCAGGTCGAGCGCGCATGGCGGCCATCACGGAACGATGATCCTGTCGCAGCCGTCCGCAGAGGTCCTGGCGTGAGCCTCCGAGGCCACCGGCTCATCAGTGCGGGGCCCGCCCGCCCCCTTGCCTGCGGCACACATGCTGCATGTCGGCGTACTCCTTGATGTGCAGAGCCGAGTACACGTAAATGCGGAGCTGCCTGGTGCGACCGATAACGTACTGGGTTGTGAAGGCTGAAGATCCCAAGGAACTGGTCCGGCGCGGATATGACCTGCTATCTGAACGTTACGAGCAGGAGTTCGCGGCCGACGGTAAGTACCAGTCTTGGATCGCGGAGCTATGTGAGCGGCTTCCCGCGCAGGCTGCGGTGCTGGACATCGGATGCGGCTGCGGCATACCGGTCGCTCGAGATCTGAGTGATGCAGGCCATCGTCTCACCGGGATCGACATCAGCGAGGTTCAGATCCGTCGGGCTCGCGTGCTGGTTCCCGGCGCCGCCTTCATGCACGGTGATGTCACAACCGTGGAGTTCGCGCCCGCGTCGTTCGACGCGGTGGTGGCGATGTATACATTGATCCACATCCCTTTGGAGCAGCAGCGACTGTTGCTGGAACGGATCGCTGCCTGGCTGCGCCCTGGTGGATGGTTCCTGGGCACCATGGGGCATCTCGCGTGGACGGGGACCGACAGCGACTGGCTCGGCAGCGGGGTTGCCATGTGGTGGAGCCACGCCGACGCGGCCACCAACCGGGACTGGATCACACGGTCTGGTCTGATCGTTCAGGCTGAGGAGTTCGTTCCTGAGGGCGATAGCGGCCACGTCCTGTTCTGGGCTACCTCCCCTGATGACGGAACAGAGTCGCCGGCATCGCCTCACCAAACTGGATGACGTCTATGAAATCTCATCCGGCGGCGGTGGCTTCGGTCATCCGGTTCTTGAGCCGGGTGGCTGGGGCCGTTGATCGCGAGGACTTCGCAGTGATGCGGGAGGCGGTCGAGGATGGCGGTGGCCAGCACTTCGTCGCCACCGCCGAGGGCTGTGCCCAGGCCGCCCTGGCGTGTTCCGCCTCGGCAAGCCCACGACGCCAGTGCACGAAACGGGAGATCGCGGAGCGACGGTCTGAGAGGACGTTTGATCCTGAAATTTGGTGATAGGTGACGATCCTTGTGTGCGGCGACCTCGCTCGGAGAACAACACGGGAGCCGGTTGAGACAGGCGAGGCAAGAGCGGTACTTCCGGAGCCATGTTTATGACTGTTCGTCTGTCTCATCCCAAAATGAGAGCCCGCGTCTGGTTTTGCGGATGGCCACGGCGGTCTGACCTGTACGACCTGACGGCCGCGCCCGTGGCCCACGGCATCCACCCGGCATTACGCCCGTACCATGACCGAACGCCTCCGCTACCCCAGCGACCCGTCCGACGCCCGCTGGGAGCTCATCGAACCGATCCTGACCGCCCGGCGCGACCGGCGCCGCGCCGGGGTCCTGGACATCGGCCGTCCACCCGAACATGACCTGCGCACCATCATGGACACGATCCTCTATGTCGATCGCACCGGCATCCCCTGGCGCCACCCGCCCCACGACCACCCGCCCCGGCAGACGGTGCACGGCCACTTCCGCCTCCGGCGCGACGATGAGATCTTCCCGCGGATCTCCGGGCTGTTGCACCGCCCGGTGCGCATGCACAAGGGCCGCGCCGCCGAGCCCTCGGGCGGCGTGATCGACACCCAGAGCATCAAGACCTCCAGCAACGTCCCGGCCTCCGACCAGGGCATCGACGCCGCCAAGAAGATCGTCGGCCGCAAACGCAGCATCGTGGTCGACACCCTCGGACTCCTGCTGACAGTCCTGGTCACCGCCGCCTCCGTCCAGGACTCGGCCGCCGGCACCACCCTGATCGATCAGATCGCCACCCACCATCCCAGCGTCCGCAAGACCCGGGTGGATGGCGGCCACCGCCAGCACCTGGTCGAACACGCAGCCACCCGCGGCATCGACATGCAGATCGTCCAACGCGATCCCAGGACCCGCGGCTTCACCCCACTGCCACGCCGCCGGGTTGCCGAGCGCACCCTCGGCTGGCTCATGCTCCACCGCCGCCTCGCCCGTGACCACGAGACCCTGCCGAGCAGCTCCCAAGCCATGATCCACATAGCCGCGATCGACCTGATGAGCCGCCGCCTCACCGGCGAAGCCACTCTCACCCGGCGCGGAACCTGACCCGGAATCAAACAGAATCCACAGGATCAAACGCCCTCTGAGACACAGCCAGACGATGGTCGCGCCGGTGCAAAATGTGTGGGATGGCACCGACGCGACCATGGCTCTGACCGCTGTCGAGCAATCCGATCTTGCCTCAGCGGAGGTTGCACGAGCGTTGCGTCCCCGCGGGTATCGCCTGTCCGTGGCGTCACCTGGGCGTCCTGCGGGTAGACAGTCTCGGGGTCGCCGCCGACCTTTGCCGAGAGTGGTGAAGTCTCAGCGGTCCCGAGGACCGAGGTGACGCCTTCGGATTGTCCGAGACACCTTTCCCATGCCGGGACATTCTCCCGGAAAGCACGAGGAGCTCCTCGTCACCGGCCACACAGAATGCCTGCGCGTGCTGCGAGAGCAGGACACGCACCACCGCTGACGGAATTCCACCGTATGCGCCCACGTTCCCGACGCTGCCAGCGTGGGACCGCCCTGAGCATCGCGTTCATCGAGACCTCGTCGGCAATGCCTTCGCGCCGGGCCGGATCGGACAATACCGGCCGAGGGTCGAGGCCCTCAGCACCGGACTCTCATCCGACTTTCAGCGCCAGCTCGCATGTCTGTCTCGGCGCTTCCTCCGCACGGATTGAGCTGTGCGTGCTCCTGCGGGAGCTCCCCGTGCTGTCCCAGTGCGCGCCTGCACCAGGCGCCGGACGAAGTCCTCTGGAACACATCGGCCACCATCCGAGGACCGGCTGAACTCTTGCGCGAGCTCACCCCGCATACGCACATCCCGGGGGCCTTATCCTTTGGTCCATGATCCATCCGGGGCCGGGCTGGGAACGGCGGATAGCCGATCTCTGGGCCGCTTTCGACGACCACACGCCCACGGGCTTCCTTGAAAAGATCATGGAACTGACCGGCGAACTCCCACCTGGCAACGCCGTCGCCGAATACGAGTTGGCTTCCGCACATGACTCCATCGGCAACGAGGAAGAGGCGGCACTCCACTACCGGCGGGCTTTCGCCGCCGGGCTGGACGGGCCTCGCCGCCGCCAGGCCACAATCCAGTTCGCCAGTACCCTCCGGAACCTCGGCCAGGCCGAGGAGAGCGTGGCCCTTCTTGCTGCGGAACGAGATGCCGGCTCCGATGACCTCGACGACGCCGTCACCGCATTCTTGGCGCTCGCGCTCACCGATGTCGGACGCGAACGGGAGGCTGCAGGGCTCGCACTCGAAGCACTGTCACGGCATCTGCCCCGCTACAACCGTTCGCTCTCCAACTACGCGAAAAAGCTGCTGGAAAACTGAAAACCCCAGAAATGAGAAGGGCCCCGCCGGTAACGGCGGGGCCCTTCCACAATATGAGTCCGGCGGTGTCCTACTCTCCCACACGGTCTCCCATGCAGTACCATCGGCGCTGAAGGGCTTAACTTCCGGGTTCGGGATGGGACCGGGTGTTTCCCCTTCGCCAAAACCACCGAACGACCAACCCCAACACCCCACCAAACGGGGGTGCGGGAAGACTCGTCCGAGCGTCAGGCTCGGTATTCACTTTTTGCTGCGGTACCCGGTTGTTTTCCGGGAACCACACAGGGACGCGAACAACTACACGCAACACATGCGGCGATTTGGTTTGAACGGATCATGTGTTCAAGCCACTCGGCCTATTAGTACCGGTCGACTCCACACGTCACCGCGCTTCCATCTCCGGCCTATCAACCCGGTCGTCTACCGGGGGCCTTACACCCCACAACGGGGGTGGGAGAACTCATCTTGAGGAAGGCTTCCCGCTTAGATGCTTTCAGCGGTTATCCCGACCGAACGTAGCCAACCAGCCGTGCCCCTGGCGGGACAACTGGCACACCAGAGGTCCGTCCGTCCCGGTCCTCTCGTACTAGGGACAGACCCTCACAATTCTCCTACGCGCGCAGCGGATAGGGACCGAACTGTCTCGCGACGTTCTAAACCCAGCTCGCGTGCCGCTTTAATGGGCGAACAGCCCAACCCTTGGGACCTACTCCAGCCCCAGGATGCGACGAGCCGACATCGAGGTGCCAAACCATCCCGTCGATATGGACTCTTGGGGAAGATCAGCCTGTTATCCCCGGGGTACCTTTTAGCCGTTGAGCGACACCACTTCCACACGTAGGTGCCGGATCACTAGGCCCTGCTTTCGCACCTGCTCGACACGTCCGTCTCACAGTCAAGCTCCCTTGTGCCCTTGCACTCGCCACCTGATTGCCAACCAGGCTGAGGGAACCTTTGGGCGCCTCCGTTACACTTTAGGAGGCAACCGCCCCAGTTAAACTACCCACCAGGCACTGTCCCCCACCCGGATCCACGGGTGCGGGTTAGACGCTCAAAACGACCAGAGTGGTATTTCACCAGCGACTCCACCGGCACTGGCGTGCCGGCTTCACAGTCTCCCACCTATCCTACACAAGACGCTCCAAGCGCCAATGCCAAGCTATAGTGAAGGTCCCGGGGTCTTTCCGTCCTGCTGCGCGAAACGAGCATCTTTACTCGTACTGCAATTTCGCCGGGCCTGTGGTTGAGACAGCGGGGAAGTCGTTACGCCATTCGTGCAGGTCGGAACTTACCCGACAAGGAATTTCGCTACCTTAGGATGGTTATAGTTACCACCGCCGTTTACCGGCGCTTAGATTCTCAGCTTCGACCCCCAAAAGGGATCTAACCGGTCCTCTTAACGTTCCGGCACCGGGCAGGCGTCAGTCCGTATACCGCGTCTTACGACTTCGCACGGACCTGTGTTTTTAGTAAACAGTCGCTTCCCCCTGGCCTCTGCGACCCCACCCAGCTCCCACCGCAAGGGCGTTCACCGGGCGTGGTCCCCCTTCTCCCAAAGTTACGGGGGCAATTTGCCGAGTTCCTTAACCACAGTTCACCCGATCGCCTCGGTATTCTCTACCTGACCACCTGAGTCGGTTTAGGGTACGGGCCGCCGATACACTCGCTAGAGGCTTTTCTCGACAGCATGGGATCACTCACTTCACCTAAAACGGCTCGGCATCACATCTCACCCTCAACGGCGCACGGATTTACCTGCACACCGGGCTACATGCTTACCCCAGGACAACCATCGCCTGGGCTGAGCTACCCTCCTGCGTCACCCCATCACTCACCTACTACCCCCTCGGGCCGACCGCTAGCACCGAACCGAGCCCGAAGGCTCAACCCGGGATTCGGGGTCTTAGCATCAGAGGGTTCAGCGTTGGCGCATACCAGCGGGTACGGGAATATCAACCCGTTGTCCATCGACTACGCCTGTCGGCCTCGCCTTAGGTCCCGACTTACCCTGGGCGGATTAGCCTGCCCCAGGAACCCTTGGTCATTCGGCGCACACGTTTCTCACGTGTGACTCGCTACTCATGCCTGCATTCTCACTCCCACAGCCTCCACCACTCGATCACTCGGCGGCTTCACCGGCTGCAGGACGCTCCCCTACCCATCAACACATCACATGTCAATGCCACGGCTTCGGCGGTGTGCTTGAGCCCCGCTACATTGTCGGCGCGGAATCACTTGACCAGTGAGCTATTACGCACTCTTTCAAGGATGGCTGCTTCTAAGCCAACCTCCTGGTTGTCACGGCAACTCCACATCCTTTCCCACTTAGCACACGCTTAGGGGCCTTAGCCGATGATCTGGGCTGTTTCCCTCTCGACTACGAAGCTTATCCCCCGCAGTCTCACTGCCACGCTCTCACTTACCGGCATTCGGAGTTTGGCTGACGTCAGTAACCTTGTAGGGCCCATCAGCCATCCAGTAGCTCTACCTCCGGCAAGAAACACGCGACGCTGCACCTAAATGCATTTCGGGGAGAACCAGCTATCACGGAGTTTGATTGGCCTTTCACCCCTAACCACAGGTCATCCCCCAGGTTTTCAACCCTGGTGGGTTCGGGCCTCCACACCGTCTTACCGGCGCTTCACCCTGCCCATGGCTAGATCACCCCGCTTCGGGTCTACAGCATGCGACTGAAAACGCCCTATTCAGACTCGCTTTCGCTACGGCTACCCGCCACCGGTTAACCTCGCCACACACCATAACTCGCAGGCTCATTCTTCAAAAGGCACGCCATCACGAACACCACCCGAAGGCAGTGAGGACGCTCTGACGGCTTGTAGGCACACGGTTTCAGGTACTATTTCACGACCCCTCACCGGGGCACTTTTCACCTTTCCCTCACGGTACTGGTCCGCTATCGGTCATCAGGAAGTATTCAGCCTTACCACGTGGTCGTGGCAGATTCACACGGGATTTCACGGGCCCCGTGCTACTCGGGAACACACCCAAGAGACGTCATGATTTCACCTACCGGGCTCTCACCGTCTACGGCCGGCCATCCCATACCGTTCGGCTATCACAACATTTTGTAACTCTTCGCTGGACTGGTAGATCCAACCGGATGATCCCACAACCCCGCACACGCAACCCCTACCAGGTATCACACGCGCACGGTTTAGGCTCCTCCGCTTTCGCTCACCACTACTCACGGAATCACTATTGTTTTCTCTTCCTGCGGGTACTGAGATGTTTCACTTCCCCGCGTTCCCACCAACCTGCCTATACATTCAGCAGGCGGCGACACCCCATGACGGGTGCCAGGTTTCCCCATTCGGAAATCCCCGGATCAAAGTCTGGTTGCCGACTCCCCGAGGCATATCGCAGGCTCCCACGTCCTTCATCGGCTCCTGATGCCAAGGCATCCACCGTATGCCCTTAAAAACTTGAACACACGAAACGATCAAAACAAATCGCAGACAAGAACACGATCCAAAGACCGCGTTCTCGCCAGAGATGCTCGCGTCCACTGTGCAGTTCTCAAAAAACAACCGGGCCCACCAGAACCCCACCCCCCATCACGGAAAGGTGCGGTGTCTGGTCCCGCAGTCCGAGGCCACCGGGCTTAAGCCCGTTCCCTCAGGACCCAACAGCGTGCCCAGCCTGCCGACCACCCGGAGCTCGTCGTTCCCACTCCCCGACCCGCAAGAGGTCAAGGCGGTACTTGCCGAGCCGCGCGGCCCGCAAACTGAATAGCCAGTGCTCCACATCTATGAGCAGCCACCTGACGGACGTGCGCCGTCAACGGCGGCCACCGACCCAGACACCCCTAAAGGGGGTCGCCTGAGCCAGTTGATGCTCCTTAGAAAGGAGGTGATCCAGCCGCACCTTCCGGTACGGCTACCTTGTTACGACTTCGTCCCAATCGCCGGCCCCACCTTCGACCGCTCCCCCCACACAAGGTGGTTGGGCCACGGGCTTCGGGTGTTGCCGACTTTCGTGACGTGACGGGCGGTGTGTACAAGGCCCGGGAACGTATTCACCGCAGCGTTGCTGATCTGCGATTACTAGCGACTCCGACTTCACGAAGTCGAGTTGCAGACTTCGATCCGAACTGAGACCGGCTTTAAGGGATTCGCTCCACCTCACGGTATCGCAGCCCTCTGTACCGGCCATTGTAGCATGTTTGCAGCCCAAGACATAAGGGGCATGATGACTTGACGTCATCCCCACCTTCCTCCGAGTTGACCCCGGCGGTCTCCCATGAGTCCCCACCACTACGTGCTGGCAACATGGAACGAGGGTTGCGCTCGTTGCGGGACTTAACCCAACATCTCACGACACGAGCTGACGACAGCCATGCACCACCTGTCACCGGCCCAAAAAGGACCCACCATCTCTGATGGTTTTCCGGCAATGTCAAGCCTTGGTAAGGTTCTTCGCGTTGCGTCGAATTAAGCAACATGCTCCGCCGCTTGTGCGGGCCCCCGTCAATTCCTTTGAGTTTTAGCCTTGCGGCCGTACTCCCCAGGCGGGGCGCTTAATGCGTTAGCTGCGGCGCGGAATCCGTGGAAGGACCCCACACCTAGCGCCCAACGTTTACGGCGTGGACTACCAGGGTATCTAATCCTGTTCGCTCCCCACGCTTTCGCTCCTCAGCGTCAGTACAGGCCCAGAGAACCGCCTTCGCCACCGGTGTTCCTCCCGATATCTGCGCATTTCACCGCTACACCGGGAATTCCGTTCTCCCCTACCTGCCTCTAGTCTGCCCGTATCCACCGCAGACCCACGGTTAAGCCGTGGGCTTTCACGACGGACGCAACAAACCGCCTACGAGCTCTTTACGCCCAATAATTCCGGACAACGCTTGCGCCCTACGTATTACCGCGGCTGCTGGCACGTAGTTAGCCGGCGCTTCTTCTGCAGGTACCGTCACGTTAGCTTCGTCCCTGCTGAAAGAGGTTTACAACCCGAAGGCCGTCATCCCCCACGCGGCGTCGCTGCGTCAGGCTTCCGCCCATTGCGCAATATTCCCCACTGCTGCCTCCCGTAGGAGTCTGGGCCGTGTCTCAGTCCCAGTGTGACCGGTCGCCCTCTCAGGCCGGTTACCCGTCGTCGCCTTGGTAGGCCATCACCCCACCAACAAGCTGATAGGCCGCGAGCCCATCCCCAACCGAAAAACTTTCCACCACCACCAGATGCCCGGAGTGGTCATATCCGGTATTAGACCCAGTTTCCCGGGCTTATCCCAGAGTCAGGGGCAGGTTGCTCACGTGTTACTCACCCGTTCGCCGCTCGAGTACCCCCGAAGGGGCCTTTCCGCTCGACTTGCATGTGTTAAGCACGCCGCCAGCGTTCGTCCTGAGCCAGGATCAAACTCTCCATTAAGGTCCAACGACCACACCAGGGAACAAACCCCGGCCGGCCAAACCTTGAAGAAAATCCCAGCACACACAACCCCCCAAGGGGGCCGTGTATTGCCTCAAAGAAATCCCCACCACCCCCACAAATGGAGGATGGCCACGGGGCGACCCGGCCAAAAAGGCCGAGCCGATAAAGGCACTGGCTTTTAACACGCTGTTGAGTTCTCAAGAAACGGACACCCACCGCGCCGAACCCCGCTCCCGCGGACCCCGGCTCCGGGGCAACCCTTCTAACTTACCCGGTTCGCTCCCGTTGTCAAGCCGATCAGCGAAGATCTTTTTGACGGTCGGAGGCGTCCCAGCCCCCCACGCGACGACTCACCCCCAGGCCGAAGACCTGGCGAAGACCATCTCGTAGGAGGTGCCCTGCGGGCCGGCCACCTCGCGGCGTCCTGCATCCCGTTCTAGGCTGTCAGGCCATCCTACATCAGTCCGAGCGACGCTCGAACCGTTTCGGAGGTCTGATTCCCCGGGGCCGGCCGCCTTGCGGCGTCCCGCGTCCCCTCGGGGCAGATGAGACATTAGGGTCCCCCGCAGGCACCGTCAAATCGCGTCATCCGCGCATGGGGCCGATCTTGTCATCCGAACACACCATCGGCCCTGCTGACCTCGTCCTTCACGCACTACGTGCGGTGGGTCACAGTGAGATACCGTGCGCAGACCGCTCGTCTCGCGGTATCCGAGGCCGAGGGGCGGCGTTGGCTCCCGGCACGACACTCGGCCGAGGTCAGGAGGACACCTCGTGAATGCGCCCGCCGCCATCCGCACTTCCGCGGAGCGTCTCGTGGTCGCCGCGACGATGGGACCGACGATCCATGACGTGCACGCCTGGCGGTTCAAGGTCGTTCCCGGGCTGATCGAGGTGCACGCCGACCCGGACAGGTTCCGGCCCGTGCACGATCCCGCTGGACGGAGCCTGCACCTCAGTAGCGGCGCGGCGCTCGTGAACCTTCGCCTGGCCGCCGCCCAACTCGGGTACGAGGCCGTGGTGCGGCTGCTTCCGGACGCCGGACGCCCGGCGGTCCTCGCCTCTGTACGTCTGGCCGGCCGCCACAGAGTGACCCGCGAGGAGCGCCTCCTCTACGCCGCGACCTTGAAGCCCTTCCTCGCCGCCCGTCCTCCGTCGGGCATGCGGCCCGCTCCTCCCGTCCTCAACGAACTGGGGGAGGCGGCGCGCCTCGAAGGGGCCACGCTTTACCCGCTTCCGGAAGAGCGGGGGGCGAAGGGCCGGCGCGCGGTTCTCACGACCCGTGGCGACTCTCCCGCGGAGTGGCTCCGCGCGGGGCAGGGCCTCCAGCGCCTTCTGCTGTGCGGCATCGCCCGTTCGGTCGTCACGTCGTTCATGTACGAGACGGGCGACGTGCCGGGCATGGAGGACCTTGCGGAGCCGGGCGAAGTGCCGCAGGTGCTCTTGGAGCTCACCTTGGGCGTCGGCGCGCGTCTACTCAAGCCGCCTGTAGCTCGACAGGACGAAGGACAACGGCGCCGACAATGGGTCCGGTAGCCGCTGCAGGCGCTTCCGGAGCCGATCGGCCGGGACATGGTGCGCGCTGGGCCCCATCCCCACGAGCGTGGCCACCTCGTCGTGGGTCAGGACGACCTCCGTCTCGATCTCCTGACGCGAATCGAACTTGAAGTAGCCGGCGAGCGCGGCGTCCATGCGTTCGATCTTGTGCCTGTCGATCGACAGGAGGCCGAGCGGCTCCACGAGGGTGCGGAGATGCCGGGGCGAGGGGGTCATGACGAACAGGAGCCCGTCGTCGCGGAGCACCCGGTGGAACTCCGCCGCGTTGCGCGGCGCGAAGACGTTCACGACCGTGTCGGCGACACCGTCTCGCAGCGGGAGCGGGCGCCATAGGTCCGCGACGACGGCGCCCGCGCGCGGATGCGCCTTGGCCGCGCGGCGGGCCGCGTGCTTGGAGATGTCCAGCGCGAGACCCACCGCGCCGGGCGACCGGTCGAGTATGCGGCCCAGGTAGTACCCGGTTCCGGCGCCCGCGTCGACGACGAACGCGGCACCGGCGCGGGAGACGCTCAGTGCCAGCCTGTCCGCAGGTTCCTGGAAGTAGCCCGCTCTGAGGAACTGGTCGCGCGCGCGGACCATCTCCGGTGTGTCGGCCGTTCCCGGCCGGGCGTTGCCGGGCAGAAGGTTCGCATAGCCCTGTCGCGCGATGTCGAAGGTATGCCCGCTGGGGCAGAGCAGTCCGCGGTCGGCCAGTTCGAGGTCGGCTCCGCAGACGGGGCACACCAGGTATGGGACGACATCGGCGAGCATCCGTCCATCATCGTCCATGGGGAGGGCGGGGCGGGTGCCGCCACTCGGTTCTTTGCCCTCATGCCGTCCTTTGACCGCCCCCACGTCCGCTGGACGCCGGGGCCGCGCAACCCGGCGGGACCGGCGGTCAGGTCTCCGCGCGCCGGCGGACGTCCTCCATGTCGAGGGCGCGGACCTGTTCGATCACGTTCTCCAGCACCGGTTCGGGCACCGCGCCCGGCTCGGCGAAGACGATGAGGCCGTCCCGGATCACCATCAGCGTGGGAATGGACCTGATCCCGAACCGCTCCGACAGCTCGGGCTCCGCGTCGGTGTCGACCTTCCCGAAGACGATGTCCTTGTGCCTGCCCGCGGATTTCTCGAAGACGGGCGCGAAGCGTTTGCACGGTCCGCACCACTCCGCCCAGAAGTCGACCAGCACGATGCCGTCGGCCTGGGCGACCTCGTCGAAGTTCTCAGCGGTCAGTGTGACCGTCGCCATGTCGGTTTCTCCTCTGTCGGGGTATCAGGACATAGAGCGGCTGACAGCCTCGCAGTATTCCCCACCCGGGAATCACAGAGCGGTAATTAGCGTTGTCCTCTTAGGGAGATCGCACCGGAGAAGGGTCAGGATGGCTGCAACCCGTACAAAGGGCGACAGGGTCGATGTCACCGACAAGGATCTTGTCGGTGCGTACCTCGACCGGATCGGCCGCACCCCCCTGCTCGACGCGCAGGGGGAGGTCGATCTGGCCAAGGCGATCGAAGGGGGCCTGTACGCCGAGCAGCTCCTCGACGAGGGGAAGGTGCCCGCGGGCGCGACTCGTGAGGAGCTGGAGGAGCTGGCCGCGGCGGGGCTGCGCGCGAAGCAGCGCTTCGTCGAGGCCAACCTGCGGCTCGTGGTCTCGATCGCCCGGAAGTATCCGACCGATTCGTTGCCCCTCATCGACCTGATTCAAGAGGGGAACCTGGGGTTGATGCGCGCGGTGGAGAAGTTCGACTACCGCCGCGGCTTCAAGTTCTCCACATACGCGACATGGTGGATCAGGCAGGCGATCGGGCGCGGGCTCAGTCACACGGCCCGCACCATCCGGCTGCCGGTCCACGTGGAGGAGGAACTTTCGCGGCTGCGGCGCGCGGAACGCCAGCTGGGCCGTGAGCTCGGCCGGGAACCGAACCGGGAGGAGCTCGCCGGGGCGTTGGGCGCCGATGCCGACCATGTGGACGAGCTGCTGCGCTGGCGGCGCGACCCGGCGAGCCTGGACGCGACCGTCGACGACGCCGGCGAGACGTCGATGGGCGATCTGCTGGAGGACCCGGACGCCGTCACACCGGAGGCGGAGATCCTCGCCCTGGACGACATCGAGGGCCTTGGACGGCTGCTCGACCGGCTTCCGGAGCGCGAGTCGGCGATCCTGCGCGCCCGGTTCGGGATGGACAGCGGTCAGCCGCTGTCGTACGCGCAGATCGGCGCCCGGTACGGCCTGAGCCACAACCGGGTGCGGCAGATCACCGACCGTTCGCTGCGGCGGCTGCGGCAGCTGGCGAACGAGACGGACCTGAGCGGCCGCAGGACGCCGGCCGGCGGATCGGGCTCCGCGCAGGAGCCCGCGACCGCCGCGAGCCGGGCGGCCTGAGCACGGCGGAAGCGGGCGGTTCCGGTGCGCCGGGACCGCCCGCTTCCGCGTCCGCGGCCCCGTGCCCTTTTCCGGGCGCGGCCGGGCTCACCGTCCGGCGCGGGCGGGCGGTGCCTTAGCCTTTCAGCGTGAGCAGATCCGCCGTCACCGGGGACCTCGACGCCTGGCGCGCCCTCCCCGCCCCCCAGCAGCCCGAATGGGACGATCCGGATGAGGTCCGGGCCGTCGCCGCCGAACTGGCGACCCAGCCGCCGCTCGTCTTCGCCGGCGAGTGCGACCAGCTGAAAGCACAGCTCGCGGATGTCGCGCGCGGTGAGGCGTTCGTCCTGCAGGGCGGCGACTGCGCCGAGACGTTCGAGGGGTCGACCGCCGACGCGGTGAAGAACAAGCTGAAGACGCTGCTGCAGATGGCGGTCGTGCTCACCTACGCCGCCAGCGTCCCGGTCGTGAAGATCGGCCGGATGGCGGGCCAGTTCGCCAAGCCGCGGTCGAAGCCCGTGGAGGTGCGCGGCGGCGTCGAACTGCCCGCCTACCGGGGCGACGCGGTCAACGGGTTCGCGTTCGACGCCGCATCCCGCCGCAACGACCCGACCCGGCTGCTGAGGGCCTACCACTGCTCGGCGGTGACGCTGAACCTGTGCCGGGCGTTCACCAGGGGCGGGTACGCCGACCTGCGGCAGGTGCACGCGTGGAACCGCGACTTCGTCCAGCAGAGCCCGGCGGGGCGCCGCTACGAGCAGCTCGCGGCCGAGATCGACCGGGCGCTGACGTTCATGAAGGCGTGCGGGGCGAACCCCGACGAGTTCCACGGGGTGGAGTTCTACTCCAGCCACGAGGCGCTGCTGCTGGAGTACGAGCGGGCGCTGACCCGCATCGACCACCTCAGTGGCCTGCCGTACGACGTGTCCGCGCACTTCCTGTGGATCGGTGAGCGCACCCGGCAGCTGGACGGCGCGCACGTCGAGTTCCTGCGGCACATCCGCAACCCGATCGGGGTGAAGCTCGGCCCGACGACGTCCGCCGACGAGGCGCTGGCGCTGATCGAGCGGCTGAACCCCGACCAGGAGCCGGGCAGGCTCACCTTCATCACCCGGATGGGCGCGGGCAAGATCCGGGACGCGCTGCCGCCGCTGATCGAGAAGGTGCGCCAGAGCGGCGCACCGGTCGCGTGGATCTGCGACCCGATGCACGGCAACACGTTCGAGGCGCCCAGCGGGCACAAGACCCGGCGTCTGGACGACGTCCTGGACGAGGTGGCGGGCTTCTTCGAAGTCCACCGGGCGCTCGGGACCCACCCGGGCGGCATCCACATCGAGTTCACCGGTGACGACGTCACCGAGTGCGTCGGCGGCGGCGAAGGGCTCGCCGAGACCGACCTGCACCAGCGGTACGAGACGGCGTGCGACCCGCGGCTCAACCGGGGCCAGTCGCTGGACCTGGCGTTCATGGTGGCCGAGCTGTACCGCAAGTCCGTCTGAACGTTGGGGTGGCCCACCGGCCGGTGGGCCACCCCAACGGAAAGTCTTCCGGGGCGGCACGTTCCAGGGCGGAATCCCTGTGTCAGATGTCGACCTCGGCCCACACGACCTTGCCGCCGGTCACCGGGTCGGCGCCCCAGGAGTCGGCGAACCTGTCGACGATGAACAGGCCGCGGTGCGACTCGTCGAGCGGGCCGGGCACGGTCAGCCGCGGTAGCTGGGCGGCGCGGTCGCGGACCTCGACGCGGACGCGGCCGGCGCCGCGCAGCAGCCGCAACTCCAGCGCGGTGCCCGCGTGCCGGACGGCGTTCGCGACGAGTTCGGCCACGATCGCGGTGACGAGTTCCTCACGCTCCATCAGCGCCCAGGTGCGCATGGTGCGGGCGGCGAGACGCCGCGCGTACTCGACCGCCTCGGTCTGGGGCGCCGCGCGGAGGGTGGTCTCGGTCATCGGGTCGGTCACTCCGCCCGCTCGCCGTTCTTCATCGCGTCCCCTCACCACCCATCGGAGCCTCCTCCGCCGAGCCCTCGATCAGGAACCGGTCGAGCCCGGTGGTGCGCAGCACGTTCTCGACCCGGCCGTAGGCGCCGGTGACGGTCAGCGTCGCGTTCTGCGCGCGGGCGTGCTTGTACGCCCGGACGAGGACGTTCAGGCCGGAGGAGTCACAGAAGTCGACCGCCGCGAGGTCGACGACGACCGCTCGCTCGCCCGCGTCCACGAGCTCGGTCAGCCGAGTGCGCAGCTCTTCGGAGGAGTGCAGGTCGATGGAGCCGCGCGCGGCGATCGTCGCGCGGCCGTCCTGTCGTGTCGTGTGCAAGGCAAGCCCCACGGCACCCCACCTTACCGATTGTTGGTCTCCATCATGACGCCCGTAGAACGATGAGGGCAATGTCGTCGTTCGACGGCTCGGGCCCGAAGTCGCGCACGGCGCGCTGGATGCGCGCGGCGACGGCGCCCGCGCTCAGCCCGGTGCAGCCCGCGAGCAGCCGTTCGAGGCCGTCGCCGTCGCCCAGCAGCCGGCCGTCGGCCCGCCGTTCAGTGACGCCGTCGGTCACGCAGAGCAGCACCTCGCCGCGGCGCAGGTCGACGACGTCGGTGTGGAAGTCCACGCCGTCGAAGACGCCGAGCAGCGGCTGGGCCGAGGCCGCCTCGCGCACGCTGCCGTCCGGGGCGAGCACCAGCGGGAGCGGGTGTCCCGCGCTCGCCAGCCTGATCCGCACGCCGTCGCGGCGGCGTGCGGCGATCTCGCCGTGCAGCAGGGTGAGCAGCCGGCCGCGCTCCCCCTCGCCGAGGATGAGCCGGTTGAGCCTGGCCAGCACGTCCGGGACGGACATGTCCTCGGCGGCGAGGATGCGCAGGGCGTGCCGGGCGAGGCCGGTGACGGCGGCGGCCTCGGGACCGGTGCCGCACACGTCGCCGATGGCGAACCGCCAGCGGGACGCGGACGCGGGGCCGCCCGGACGCGGGCCGGTCTCGAACACGTCGTAGAAGTCGCCGCCGACCTCGCTGCCCTCCCCCGCGGGCTCGTACACCACCGCGACCTCCAGGCCGGGGATCTCGGGGATGCCGGGGGGCAGGAGGCTGCGCTGCAGGGCGCTGCTCATGGCGGTCTGCGCGGAGAACAGGCGCGCGTTGTCCACGGCGAGGGCGGCGCGGCGGCTGAGCTCCTCGGCCAGCTCGATGGCGCTGCGCGGGAAGCGGTCGCCGGACGGCCGGCCGATGACGATGGTGCCGATGCGCCGCCCGCGGGCGATCAGCGGGAACGCGTAGACGTGGTCGGCGGCGGTGGCGCCGGCGGCGGCGCGGACCTCCTCGGGGGCGGTGGCGAGCCCGTTCCACGGGCCGGGGCCGTCCGTCGGCAGGGCGGCGCCCGCGTGCTCCAGCAGGTCGCGGAGCCCGTCGGCGCGGTTCTCGTCGGCGTGCCAGACGTAGGCGAGCCGGTCGGGCTCGGCCTCGGCGACGGTGTAGACGGCGCACCAGGTGGCCAGCCGGGGGACGACGAGCTGGGCGACCAGCGCCATCGTGCGTTCCTGGTCGAGGGTGCCGGCGAGCAGGTCGCTGGCCTCGGCGACGAAGCTGAGCCAGCCGCGCCAGGACCGTTCCAACTCCCCCACCCTGGCCTTCTCCAGGGAGAGCGACATCTCGTCCGCGAGCCGTCCGAGCCGGGCGCCGTCGGCCTCGTCGAAGCGGCCGGGGACCGACGAGACGGCCACGACGACGCCCGTCAGGCGTCCCTGCGACTCCAGCGGGGCGGCGGCCAGGGACCGCGCCCGCAGGGCGGTCGCGGTGGGGTCGGCGCCGCCGGCCACCCAGGGCGAACCGGCGTGGGCGGCGGGGCCGAGCCCGGCGGCCGACAGTTCGCCGAGCGGCATCTCGGCGGCGGTCCCGGTGGACGAGCCCATGATCATGCGGCCGTCGCGCTCGGTCAGCAGGACGGCGGCGCCCTCCGCGCCGAGGACCTCGCGGACGGTGGCGACGCCGTCCTCCATGGCCTCCACCGCGGCCGGAGAGCTCAGGAGCCGGTCGCCGGCGACGGGGAGGTCGATCGTGTCACCGGCGGAGCCGGCACCGTCCCTGGCCGGTTCCGCCCGGTCATGAGACTTCCGGCCCGCCCTCCCGCGCCTGGCGGTGCCGTTGCCGGCGGCCCGGGCCGGGCCGGCGTCCGCGTCCTGGCCTGTGGCGGCCACGGACGGCACGGCCTTGCTCTCCGTGCCCGGCCGGGGCAGCCGGAACCAGACGCCTTTGGTGCGGTGATCGTAGGAGACGCCCCAGGACGCGGCGATCCGGGCGATCGAGGGCAGCCCGCGCCCGCTGGTCGCGGTGACGCCCGGCATCTCGATGCCCCGGGTGGGGTGCCGGTCGCGGACCTCGATCTTGATGTCGCCGTCCTCCAGCCGGAGGGAGACCTCGAAGGACGTCCCGGCGTAGGCGACCGCGTTGGTGGCGAGTTCGCTGGTGGCCAGCACGGCGTCGTCGGCGGCCTCGTCCATGCCCCAGTCGGCCAGCGCCTTCCGGACGAACCGGCGCGCGTCCGCGACCGCCGTGGCGGCGGAGGGGAAGGTGGCCGACGCCGTCTGCCGATCCAACTGCCGTCCCTTGCTCGAAGCGTCACTACCCGGTCTGGCCATCGTGGCAGACCGGCCGGTCAGTGGCCACGGGCCGTGAACCGGCATCCGCGCCGCACCCGGCCTCGGTGAACGCGGCCCCCGCCACGACTCGACAGACCGTAACACGAAGGCTACGAGCACTGATGCACGGTCATCACCCGTCCGCGCGGAGCCGGCTCGGGGCGGGATCCGGCCGCCGTCCGGCGACGTACAGTACAGGTGCGGCCGCACGAGGGCCCAGGGAAGCCGGAAGCAGGGCCGGAGAAGGAGCCCGTGGTATCTCGGATGACCGACGATCGCGGGCCAGGAGGATGAAGATAATGCCGCGTACCGCGTCACGTGCCCGCCACCGCGGGTACCGCGACACCACCCCGCGTTACAGCGACGCGGACCTGGAACCCTTGCTGAAGGCGCTCGTCGCCGTGCGGGACGGCAGGGCGAGGACGGAGCTGGACGTGCCGGGCGAGGGCGCCGTGGCGGAGGCCGCGGCGATCCTGGAGGAGATCCGGCAGAACGGCGAGGAGCTGGCCTCGGGGCTGAGCCGCGTCCGCCGCGAGATCGGCCGGGACGGGCAGCTGCGGGGGCGGCTGACGCCCGGGGTGCTGCGCGGGACGTGGGCGTCCGCGGTCGAGGACGCGAACGCGATCATCGACAAGCTCACCGACCTGGCCACCGGCATGCACCAGGTGGTGGAGGCGGTCGCGGCCGGGGACCTGAGCCAGCGGGTCGAGCTGCGGGTGCGCGGCCGGCCGATGCGGGGCGAGCTGCTGCGCATGGCCAAGTCGGTGAACGGCATGGTGGAGCTGCTCGACCAGTTCACCTGGGAGGTCACCCAGTTCGCCCGCGAGGTCGGCACCGAGGGCCGGCTCGGCGGGCAGGCGCCGGCGCGCGGCATGACCGGCCGGTGGCGGGACGTGACGGCGTCGGTGAACGTGATGGCGGCGCGGCTGACCTCGCAGGTCCGCGACATCGCGGAGGTCACCACGGCGGTCGCGAAGGGGGATCTGACCCGCAAGGTCACGGTGGAGGCGACGGGTGAGCTCCAGGAGCTGAAGCTCACCGTGAACACGATGGTCGACCAGCTGTCGGCGTTCGCCCACGAGGTCACCCGCGTCGCCCGCGAGGTCGGCACCGAGGGGCAGCTCGGCGGGCAGGCGAACGTCCGGGGCGTCAGCGGCGTCTGGAAGAACCTGACCGACAACGTCAACGCGATGGCCAACAACCTGACCAGCCAGGTCCGCAACATCGCGCAGGTCACCACCGCCGTCGCCGAGGGCGACCTCGGCAAGAAGATCACCGTGGACGCGCAGGGCGAGATCCTGCAACTGAAGAACACCGTGAACACGATGGTGGACACGCTGTCGGCGTTCGCCGACGAGGTCACCCGCGTCGCCCGCGAGGTGGGCACGGAGGGGCGCCTGGGCGGCCAGGCACGGGTGCCGGGCGTGAGCGGCGTGTGGAAGGACCTGACCAGCAACGTCAACGGCATGGCGTCCAACCTGACCTACCAGGTCCGCAACATCGCGCAGGTCACCACCGCGGTGGCCGAGGGCGACCTCGGCAAGAAGATCACCGTGGACGCGCAGGGTGAGATCCTTGAGGTGAAGAACACCGTGAACACGATGGTCGACACCCTGTCGGCCTTCGCGTCGGAGGTGACCCGCGTGGCCCGCGAGGTCGGCACGGAAGGCCGCCTCGGCGGCCAGGCCGCCGTGCCGGGCGCGGGCGGGGTCTGGAAGGACCTGACCGACAACGTCAACTCGATGGCGAACAACCTGACCAATCAGGTGCGCGGGATCGCGCAGGTCACCACCGCGGTGGCGCAGGGCGACCTGACCCGCCGGATCGAGGTGGACGCGCAGGGCGAGATCCTCCAGCTCAAGGACACCCTGAACACGATGGTGGACACCCTGTCGGCGTTCGCCGACGAGGTCAGCCGCGTGGCCCGCGAGGTCGGCACCGAGGGACGGCTCGGCGGCCAGGCGATCGTGCCGGGCGCGGGCGGCATGTGGAAGGACCTGACCGACAACGTCAACGGCATGGCGTCCAACCTGACCTACCAGGTCCGCAACATCGCGCAGGTCGCGACCGCGGTCGCGCACGGCGACCTGACCCGGCGCATCGACGTCGACGCGCAGGGCGAGATCCTGGAGCTGAAGACGACGCTGAACACGATGGTGGACACGCTGTCGTCGTTCGCGTCCGAGGTGACCCGCGTGGCCCGCGAGGTCGGCAGCGAGGGGCGGCTCGGCGGGCAGGCCGAGGTCGAGGGCGTGTCGGGCACCTGGAAGCGGCTGACCGAGAGCGTCAACGAGCTGGCCGGCAACCTGACCACCCAGGTGCGGGCGATCGGCGAGGTCGCCCGGGCGGTCGCCACCGGCGACCTGACCCGGACGATCGAGGTGGAGGCGCGCGGCGAGGTCGCCGAGCTGTCCGACAACGTCAACCTGATGGTCGCGACGCTCCGCGAGACGACCCGCGCCAACGAGGAGCAGGACTGGCTCAAGACCAGCCTGGCGCGGATCGGCGGGCTCATGCAGGGCCACCGGGACCTGATGCAGGTCGCCGAGCTGATCATGCGGGAGCTGACCCCGACGGCGGGGGCCCAGTACGGCGCGTTCTACCTCGCGGAGAACTTCGGCGAGGAGACCGAGCTGACGCTGATCGCCGGGTACGGGAGGCGGCGGAACCGGACCGGCACGGTCCGGTTCGTGCCGGGCGAGGGCCTGGTGGGGCAGGCGGCGCAGGAGCGCCGGCCGCTGCTGATCGCCGACGCGCCCGCCGACTACGTCAAGATCGGGTCGGGGCTGGGCGAGGCGTCCCCGGTCAACATCATCGTGCTGCCGATCATGTTCGAGGACGAGGTGCTCGGCGCGATCGAGCTGGCCTCGTTCAGCCGGTTCACCGACGTCCACCTGGCGTTCTTCAGCCAGCTGATCGAGACGATCGGGGTGACGCTGAACGCGATCCGCGCCAACGCCCGCACCGAGGCGCTGCTCGGCGAGTCGCAGCGGCTCGCGCAGGAGCTGCAGGAGCGCTCGGACGAGTTGCAGCGCCAGCAGGGCGAGCTGCGGCACTCCAACACCGAACTGGAGGAGAAGGCGGCGCTGCTGGCCCAGCAGAACCGCGCGATCGAGATCCAGAACTACCAGATCGAGCAGGCGCGGCGGACGCTGGAGGAGCGCGCCGAGCAGCTGGCGATCTCGTCCCGGTACAAGTCGGAGTTCCTGGCGAACATGTCGCACGAGCTGCGCACGCCGCTGAACAGCCTGCTGGTGCTGGCCAAGCTGCTGTCGGAGAACCAGAGCGGGAACCTGACCGGCAAGCAGGTGGAGTTCGCCCGGACGATCCACGAGTCCGGCACCGACCTGCTGGAACTGATCAACGACATCCTGGACCTGGCCAAGGTCGAGGCGGGGAAGATGGAGGCGCACCCGCAGCGGCTGTCGGTGTCGGCGCTGGTCGACTACGTGGAGGCGACGTTCCGCCCGCTGTCGGTCGACAAGGGCCTGCAGTTCGGCGTGGAGGTGGCGCCGGACGTCCCGGCCACGCTGAACACCGACGAGCAGCGGCTGCAGCAGGTGCTGCGGAACCTGCTGTCGAACGCGGTGAAGTTCACCGCCGAGGGCGAGGTGCGGCTGCTGATCGAGCGGGCCGGCGACATCGACTTCACGCTGCCCGCGCTGTGGAACACCCCGGATGTGATCGCGTTCCGGGTGATCGACACCGGGATCGGGGTCAGCGCGGACAAGCTGCAGGAGATCTTCGAGCCGTTCCAGCAGGCGGACGGGACCACGAGCCGCCGCTACGGCGGCACCGGCCTCGGCCTGTCGATCAGCCGGAACATCGCGCGGCTGCTCGGCGGGGAGATCCACGCCGAGAGCCAGCCGGGCCGCGGCAGCGTGTTCACGCTGTACCTGCCCGCCCGGTACAGCCAGCGGGAGGACCGGCGGCGACCGGTCCCGCCGGAGGTCACCGCGCCGGAGGGCGGCGCGGAGGAGGCGGCGGCCGCCGGGCGGGAGAACGGCACAGTGGCCCGTCCCGCGACCCCTGCGAAAAACGGGCTGCCGGTGGAGCAGCGCCCGCCGGGTGAGGAGCCGCCCGGGGAGGTGGAGCCCACCCTGAACCGGCTGCTGGAGGAGCCGCCCGCAGACCTTCTCGACACGGTCCTGTCAGGCCGCAAGGTCCTGATCGTCGACGATGACGCGCGGAACGTGTACGCGCTCACCAGCGTCCTTGAGGGCTACGGGATGGAGGTCCTCTACGCCGAGGACGGCCAGGCCGGGATCGACGTCCTGCATCGCAACCCGGACGTGGCCGTCGTGCTGATGGACATCATGATGCCGGGCCTCGACGGCTACGCGACCACGGCCGCCATCAGGGAGATGCCGCAGTTCGCCGACTTGCCGATCATCGTCATCACGGCCAAGGTGATGAAGGGCGACCGGGAGAAGAGCCTGGAGGCGGGCGCGTCGGACTATGTGCCGAAGCCCGTGGACCCGGATCATCTCCTTGACGTCATGAGGAACTGGCTGCACCCCTCCATCGTCCGCTGAAGAGAGGAGACGCCCGGGCAGTAGGGTCGCCGTGGGGGCCCGTGGTGGGAGCCCGTGGTGGGGGCTCATGGTGGGGGCTCATGGTGGGGGCTCATGCGGCCGGCGGCGGACGGGATCGGAGAACGCGCGTGGACGACAAGGCGAAGATCCTCCTCGTGGACGACCGCGAGGAGAACCTGATCGCGCTGGAGGCCATCCTCAGCTCGCTCGATCAGGAGCTGGTCCGGGCGCGGTCCGGGGAGGAGGCGCTGAAGGCGCTGCTCACCGACGAGTACGCGGTCATCCTGCTGGACGTCATCATGCCGGGGATGGACGGGTTCGAGACGGCCCGCGACATCAAGCGCCGCAAGAAGACCCGCGATCTGCCGATCATCTTCCTGACGGCGCTGAACAGCGACCCCGACTACGCGTTCCGCGGCTACGCGGCGGGCGCGGTCGACTTCATCTCCAAGCCGTTCGACCCGTGGGTGCTGCGGGCGAAGGTGTCGGTGTTCGTGGAGCTGCACGCGAAGAACAAGCAGTTGCGCGAGCAGGCCGCGCTGCTCCGCGAGCAGGCCGTGCTACTCCGCGACCAGGCCGCCCTCCCGAACGTCCGCCCCGGCGAGGACACGGACCGCGACCTGCGGCATCGCCTGGACGAGCGGCTCACCCCGGTGGAGGAGCAGGCCAAGGTGGTCGGCAAGCGCATTCCGCGCGCACACCGCGACGAGTACGACGAACTGATCCACCGCCTGACCGGCCTCCGCCGGGCCCTGGACCGCGAGGAGCGCCCCCCTGCCTGACCGGGCGCATGCCTTGAGAACAGCCTGTCCGGCCCCGTTCCGGGGCCGGACACGGGGCCGTCAGGAGGACGCTTCGAGCCGGGCGTGAGCGGCGGCTATGCGGGACAGGGTGCGGTCGCGGCCGAGGATCTCCAGGGACTCGAACAGCGGCAGGCCCACGGTGCGACCGGTGACGGCGACGCGGACGGGGGCCTGGGTCTTGCCGAGCTTGAGGCCGTGCTCGGCGCCGATGCGCTCCAGGCGGTCCTTCAGCTCGGTCGCGTTCCAGGGGGCGTCCTGGTAGGCGACTTCGGCGGCGGCGAGGATCGCGGCGGCGGGCTCCTTCATCGCCTTGTTCCAGGACTGCTCGTCGAAGGGCGGCTCGTCCAGGAACGCGAAGTCGATCATCTGCACGATCTCCGACAGCAGCGCGACGCGGGTCTGCGCGAGCGGGGCCAGTTCGGCGAAGACCGCGACGTTCACCTCGAAGGGGGCCCGCTCCAGGAACGGCAGGCATTCGGCGATGAACTTCTCGGCGGGCAGGGCCCGGATGTACTCGCCGTTGATGGCGCGGAGCTTCTTGACGTCGAAGAACGCGGGCGAGGTGTTGACGTCCTCGATGTGGAACTCCTCGACGATGACGTCCCAGGGGACGATCTCGCGGTCGCCGGACGGGGCCCAGCCGAGCAGCATCAGGTAGTTGCGCATGGCCTCGGCGAGGTAGCCCTCGGCCCGGTAGTCCTCCAGGGCGACCTTGTCGCGCCGCTTGGAGAGCTTCTGCCGCTTCTCGTTGACGATGACGGGGACGTGCGCCCACACGGGCGGCTCGCCGCCGAGCGCCTCCCACAGCAGCTGCTGCTTGGGCGCGTTCGACAGGTGCTCCTCGCCGCGGACGACGTGGGTGATGCCCTGGCTCATGTCGTCGACGGCGTTGGCGAGCAGGAACGTGACCGTGCCGTCGGCGCGGGCGATGACGAAGTCCTCCAGGACGGCGTTCTCGAAGACGGGCTTGCCGCGCAGCAGGTCGACGACGGTGGTCTGCCCCTCGTCGGGGGTGCGGAAGCGGAGGGCGCGTCCGGGGCCGGGCTCCAGGCCGCGGTCGCGGCAGAACCCGTCGTAGCCCCTGTGCTGGTCGCCGGTGCGGGCGACGACGGCCTCCCGGCCGCAGTCGCAGTAGTAGGCGCGGCCGGCGTCCTTGAGCTTCGCGGCGGCCTCGGCGTGCTTGTCGGCGTTCGCCGACTGGAAGTAGGGGCCTTCGTACTGCTCCCCGTCGATCCCGAGCCAGGCGAGCGCCCGGATGATGCCCTCGGTCCATTCGGGGCTGTTGCGGGAGGCGTCGGTGTCCTCGATCCGCAGCACGAGCGTCCCACCCGACTGCACGGCCATCACCCAGTTGAACAGCGCCGAGCGGGCGCCGCCGACATGGAACATGCCGGTCGGTGAGGGGGCGAAACGGACGCGGATCGAAGAACTCGAAGACATGTCTCAAGGGTAGAGCGCGCGGGCCCCCGCTCGCGCCGGGACCCGCACCGCGGCGGGTTCAGGGCGTCCAGCGCGGATCGCGGCCGGCCGTCCCGAGGACGCGGTCGAGCAGCGGCGCGTTCTCCGGCACGGGCACCTCGGGCCCGAACGCCCCGTACCGCCGGCTGATCTCGGCCATGGGGACGATCTGCTCCCAGGCGGCCTGGACGACCTCGGGCGGGAAGCCCGGCTCACGGCCGGTCGCGACGGCGAGGTCCCAGCCGTGCAGGACGCATTCGCCGAAGACGATCCCGGCGATGAACTCGGCGGGCATCCCCTCCTTGTCGCCGGTGAGACTGGTCTTGCCCTCCCAGGCGGCGGGGTCCTGCCACGCTTCGGCGGTCTTGCGGGCCTGCTCCTCGAACCGCTCGGCCCAGCGCGGCTCGGCGGTGAAGTCGTGGTCCTCCCCCGGCCCGGTGACGGGCGCGCGGTGCGCGGCCGACTCGCCCCGCCCGTTCCAGAGGATCAGGTGGTTGACCAGCGCCCGCACGTCCCAGCCGGGGCAGGGGGTCGGCGCGTCCAGCTTCACCGCGGGGATCTCCAGGACGATCCGCGCCGCGGCCTCCGCGGCGGGAAGCAGCCGGCTCCGGACGTCCATGATCTCTCCCTCGCTCATCTGTTCGAACACACGGTCACGGTAGAGCGGGTTCGCGGTGCCGGTCTTGAACAAACGCGACAGCGCTAGCCTGAGCCGATGGAACGATCCCTGCCCGGTGGGACGCGGGGCATCCTGCGGGCGCGGGCGGGCCTGGAGCGGTTCCGGGTGGAGCGGATCGCGCCGGCCCCGGCGCTCGCCCCGTTCGTGGAGTACTTCTGGGTGCTGCGGTGGGATCTGCGGGGCCGGCCGCCGCACCGGCAGCAGGTGCTCACCCGGCCGTCCGTCCACATGTCGTTCACGAGCCGGCTGACCGGCGGGACGACACGGGCCCGGATCGTCGGCGTGGTGCGGGACGACTTCGTCGAGGAGATCCACGACGAGGGCCGGGTGGTGGGCGCGGCCTTCCGGCCGGGCGGGTTCAGGCCGTTCATGGACGCGCCCGTCTCCACGCTGACCGGCCGGTTCGCGGGGCTGGACGAGGTGTTCGGCTCGGCGGGTCTCGCGCTCGCCGATGAGGTCTTCGCCTCCGCCGGCGCGGAGGAGGCCGTCGGGCGGTTGGAGTCCTTTCTCGCGGTCCTGGCCCCCGGCGATCCCGATCCGTCCGCCGAGCGGGCCGCCGCGATCGTGGAGCGGATCGCTTCGCGGCCGGGCCTCGTGCGGGTGGGCGAGCTGGCCGCGGAGGCCGGGCTGAGCACGCGCGGCCTGCAGCGCCTGTTCCACGAGTACGTGGGCATCGGCCCGAAGTGGGTGATCCGGCGGTTCCGGATGCAGGAGGCCGCCGAACGGGCCGCGTCCGGCGGTGCGGCCGACTGGGCGGCGCTGGCGGCCGAGCTGGGCTATGCCGACCAGGCGCACTTCACCCGCGACTTCACCGCCGCGGTCGGGACGCCGCCCGCGCGGTACGCCCGCGAGACGGCGCCCGGCCGCGGCGGCCCTGGCGGTACCGAGGCATGACCGCCTGCCGGCGCCCCCCGGCGAGCGTCAGCTCGCGGGGTGGGCCTCGATGATGTGGTAGGACGCGGGCGGCAGCGGGCCGGTGAGCGAGACGCCGGTGAATCCGGCCGCGGCCAGCAGGTCCCGGAACTCGGCCTCGGTGCGCTCACGGCCGCCCGTCGAGACCAGCATGTTGAGGTCGTTGCGGACGATGCCCGCGGTCTCCGGCGTGACCGTCTCCGGCATCACCTGCTCCAGGATGAGGACGCGGGCATCGGGACGCATCGCCTCGCGGATGTTGCGCAGGATCGTGGTGGCCTTCTCGTCGGACCAGTCGTGCAGGACGCTCTTCAGCACGTAGGCGTCCGCGCCGCCGGGGACGGCCTCGAAGAAGTCGCCCGGCACGATCTCGGTCCGTTCGGCGACGTCCGCGAGCGCGCCGGACGCGGCGGCGAGCCCGGCGGGCAGGTCGAACAGCAGGCCGCGCAGGTCCCGGTGGGCGCGCAGGAGCGCGGCGAGCAGCGTGCCGTCGCCGCCGCCGAGGTCCGCGACCGTCCCGTAGCGGGAGAAGTCGTGGGCCTCGATGACCCCGGGCACCACCGCGCGGGTGTGCTCGGCCATCGCCGCGTTGAACGTCGCCGACAGCTCCGGGTCGGACTCGAAGTACTCGAACGACGTCCTGCCGGTGACGCGTTTCCACGCGTACTCCCCGGTGCGCACCGTCTCGGTCATGTCGCCCCACGTCCGCCACACCTCCGGGCCGCAGAACAGCCTGACCAGCGCGCGGATCGAATCGGGCGCGTCCGTGCGGAGGCACTGCCCGGCGGCGGTGAGGGCGAACACGTCCCGGTCCTTCTGCTCCACGGCGCCCAGGGTGACGAGGCCGCGCAGCAGCCGGTGGAGGGACGGGGCGTGGGTGCCGGTCGCCTCCGCCAGTTCCGCGCTCGTTCTCGGCCCGTCCGCGAGGGCGTCCGCCACGCCCATCTCGGCGGCCGCGTGGATCATCTGCGCCTGCATATAGCCGAAGACCAGGTCCATCAGCGGTGATCTCGACATCGTCGGTTCCCCCTTCGTCTCGTCCCCCGGACGCTACGGAGCCCCGCCGCACGCCGTCTTGGACGGATGAAACCTCCGTTCCCGTCAGCGGGACGGTCAGCGGGACAGGGCGCGGAGCCAGGCCGCGGCGGTTTCGAGGTGCTCGTCGGTCAGGCCCCGGAACGGGTCGATCTCCACGAGGAGGTGGTCGGCGACGTCCGTTTCACCGGCGATGCACTCGGTGGCGTCCGGTTCGTCCTCGAACCAGACGAACGGGCGGCCCTCCGCCCAGGCGGCCACGTGCCGGGCCTTCCAGGCGCCGAGCGTGCGGCCCTCCTCGATGCCGGGGAACTGCGGGATCGGGACGAACGGCAGCTCCGGCAGCCCGACCCGGGGCGCGACCCACACGTTGGCGTGGTCGCACCAGTAGCTCGCCCAGGCCAGTTCCGCGCCGGCCGATTCGGCCAGATCGAGCAGGGACGGGCCGTGCTCCGGATTGAGCCAGAGCCGGAACGTCCTGCCGTTCGGCGAGCACTCGTGCCGCTGGAAACCGGGATGGGGCCTTTCGAAAGGATTGAGAACCCCGTCCACGTCCAGGAGAACCACCGGCGACCCCATACATGGGACGGTACGCCATCGAGGGCCCGCCGTCGAAGGTCGTTTTCCGGTGCCCGTGTCATATCCGGCGTCCCGCTGGGCATCCTCCCGGCATGTGCCGCCTGTTCGGGATGACCACGGGAGGACCCCGCGTCCACGCCACGTTCTGGCTGCTGGACGCGCCGGAGAGCCTGGAGTTCCAGAGCCGCCGCATGCCGGACGGGACGGGGCTCGGCTGGTTCTCGCTGGGCGAGGAGCCCGTCCGCGACCGCGCGCCCATCGCGGCGTTCCAGGACGCCGACTTCAACTCCGAGGCGCGCACCGTCGTGTCGCACACGTTCGTCTCGCATGTCCGGTACGCCTCCACGGGGGCGCCCGAGGTCCACAACTCCCACCCGTTCGTCATGGACGACCGGCTGTTCGCCCACAACGGCGTGGTGCGGGGCCTCGACATGCTGGGCTCGTGGCTGACCGACGTGGACCGGGCGCTGACGCAGGGGCGCACCGACTCCGAACTCGTCTTCGCCTACATCACGGCGGAGATCCGGCGGCACGGTGACACCGCGTCCGGGCTGATCGCGGCGGTCCGCCGCATCGCCGCCGAACTGCCGGTGTTCGCGCTGAACGTCCTGCTGGCCGAGTCGAAGCGCCTGTGGGCGCTGCGCTACCCCGATACTCACGAGCTGTGGGTGCTCAACCCCAGGTTCGACAAGCCCGGCCCGGCCCGGCACCTGACCTCCGACCGCGAGCCCGGCCACGTGCGGGTGACGGCGCACCGGGAGGCGTGCCCGGCGGTCGTGCTCGCCAGCGAGCGGATGGACGACGACCCGGCCTGGCGGCTCCTCGCGCCCGGTGAGCTGCTCACGGTGGACGGCCTGGAGGCGTCCTCGTCGTTCCCGTTCGACGAGCCGGCGCATCCGGTGACGCTCGCCGACCTGTCGCCGGTGGAATCCACCTCCCAGACATGATCGACTTCGGGGGTCCAGGACGTAGGGTGGACGGCCGGAACCCCTGGAGGAGCCCGGATGACGCACGAACTCACGCTGATGGCCGTCCACGCCCACCCGGACGACGAGGTCCTCGGAACCGGCGGCCTGCTCGCCCGCTGCGCCGCCGAGGGCATCCGGACGGTGCTCGTCACCTGCACCAACGGTGAGCAGGGCGACGGCTCGGCCGGGGTGAAGCCCGGCGAGCCGGGGCACGACGCCGAGGAGGTCGCACGGCGCCGCCTCGCCGAGCTGCGCGAGTCGGCCGGGCTGCTCGGCATCGGGCATCTGGAACTGCTCGGCTACCGCGACTCCGGCATGGACGGCTGGTCGGCCAACCACGACCCGCGCGCCTTCGCGAACGTCCCGCCGGACGAGTCGGCGGCGCGGCTGGCCGGGCTGATGGAGCGCTACCGCCCGCAGGTCGTCGTCACCTATGACGAGAACGGCGGCTACGGGCATCCCGACCACATCCAGGCCCACCGCATCACGCTCGCCGCCGCGGACAGGAGCGGCGTGCCGGACAAGCTGTACTACGCGGCCATCCCGCGCTCGGGCATCCGGCAGATGTTCGACGCGGTCCGCGAGGCGGGCATCGAGATCGGCTTCGAGCCGCCGGACGACTTCGGCACCCCCGACGAGCTGATCACGAGCACGGTGGACGTGTCCGCGCACGTGGAGGCCAAGCGCAAGGCCCTGGAGGCGCACGCCAGCCAGGGCGAGAACATCTTCCTGCTGCGGCTGCCGGAGGAGATGCAGCGGGCGGCGTTCTCGTCCGAGTCGTTCATCCGGCACCGCTGCCGCGTCCAGGCCCCCGGCAGGGAGGACGACCTGTTCGCCGGGCTCAGGTAGTACGGCGCTGCGCCCGGTAGTGGTCGAGGACGTCCTGCCGCAGCAGGTAGCCGAACCCCGCCCGCTCCAGCCGCAGCGCCAGAGCCGCCTTGTCGGCGCCCAGCGCGGCGGCGGTGGCGCTCAGCCGCCAGTCGTGCTCGGCGAGCTTCTTGAGGAGGTAGCCGCGCCTGACCTGGGCGTCCGAGAGCCGGAACGACTTCAGGTAGGCGACGCGGCCGGCCTCGTCCGTGATCGTCTCACCGATGTGGTTCTCCTCGCGCAGCGCGAACGACGGCAGGAACCGCGAAAGCTCGAACCCGCGCAGGTGCTGGACGACCTGGCGGGACCCGTCCGCGTCGAACAACCGCCCGGCCATGACCCCGTCGTGGAAGGACGCCCACTCCTCCTGCCTGAGCTCCGCCGCCGCGCGCAGGTCGTCCAGGGAGCCGATCCCGGTGCCGTCGATGCGCGCGGACAGGTCGGCTGCGGGCGCGCCCAGCAGGCCGTACATGTAGATCAGCTCGCCGAAGAGGTCCTCGACCAGCGTCGGATGCAGCGCCCGGTAGTCGTCGGGATGCGGGACGACGAACGCGCTCGCCAGCGCGTCCGCGACGTAGACCATGACGCCGCACTGCCCGGGATGGATCTCGAAGATCCTGAGCGCGTCCTCCAGTCCCCGCACCTGGAGCCCGAGATAGGTCTCCTCGCAGCGCGGCGACAGCCCGTGCGCGACGGTCTTGCGCGCCCACTCCTCCCAGGCGGTCTCGGGGCCGCCGAAGTGCAGTGCGAGATAGCCCTCGACGGCCAGGTGCAGCGGCAGGAAGCGGAGCCGGTCCTTGCCCGCCCTGCGCGCCATGCGCCGGGTGACGCGCACCGGCATGCGCGGCGGGGCGTCCCCGGTGTCGCGCTCCAGCAGCCGCGTCCCGTAGGAGGCCGCGGGCCGCGGGTCGCCGTCGCTCCAGGACGCGACGAAGGCGTGCGGGACGAACGAGACGTAGACGGCGCCGCCCACGTCCACGACCGATACCGGCTCTTGGTACGCCTTCCGGTGTAGCCGCAGGTGGGGAACGGGCTCGTCCCGGATGAGCGGGACGAGCCGCACCGAACTCCACACCTGCGCCGGGCCCGTCTCCAGGCCGTCCAGTGCGAACGTCATGCGGGGACTCCCAGGAAGCGTGCGGCCCGGTCGTCGAGGTGGGCCTGGAGCTTGTCGAGGCCGACCCGCCCCTCGGCGAACCGCGCCAGCTCGACCAGCGTGGGCAGGTTCTCGGCGTCGCGGACGCCCGCCGTCGGGACGCCCGGCGCCAGCCGCCGCACGTCGAAGTCGCCGGCGTCGTACACCGGGTTCAGGTGCACGATCAGCACCCGGTGGCCGGGGGCACGCCGGTGGCCGGGGTCGAGGCGCGTCCGCCAGACCCGCAGGACGTCCGCGGCGAGGCCGGGCGGCGCGTTGTCCCAGCCGTCGGAGACGATGAGGAGCCGCTCGGGCCCGGTGCCGAGCGCGTCGATGATCCGCAGGCCCAGCGGCGTCGGGCCGGACGGGTAGAGCAGCAGCTCATCGGTGCGCCCGGACGTCCACAGCGGCGTGAACTCCCTCGCGAGCGCCTCCAGCAGGTAGTGCGCGGCGAGCGCGACGGCCAGCGGGCGGCGCCGCTTCTGCCCCGACCCGAGCGAGGAGTAGCTGTCGTCCAGGACGGCGGTGACCCTGCCCCACGATCCGCGCGCCGCCCCGGCCACCCGCCGCGCGGCGGTGCGCAGCGCCCGCGACAGTTCGGCCCGGCGCTCGGCCCTCTCGTCCAGCGGCAGCGACAGCACATAGGAGGCCAGCCGGGTCAGCGGCATCTCCCCCAGATCCACCTGGACGTCCGCGCTCTTGTGCAGGCGGAGGCGTTCCAGCCGCGTCATCTTGGGCTCGATCCGCTCCAGGAACACCTCGCGCGCGATCCCGTGCTTGGCCGCGAAGCCCTCCGCGACCGTGTACGGAAGCTCATAGATCGCGGCCTGCTCGTAATGCGCCCGGCGCCACTGCTCGAAGATCGGCGTCCGGAACGACTTCACCCTGTGCGGCGTGAAGAGGAAGTCGTGCTGCTCGTCACCGAGCCGCAGATGCGCGTGCCGCACGACGTCCTTCACCGCGCCCCGGTACTTCACGAAGTCGAACGCGGGGTCGCGCCGCGCGGCCATCCAGTCGCGGATGACGGCGCGCGTCCGCCGGTTGTTCACCCCGAGCCGCCGCAATTCCCGGAACAGCCGGTACACGCGCTGCGGCGGCAGCGTTTCCAGCCGCCGCGCGATCAGGAGCCCTTCACGCCTGCGCCGCTCGACCCCGACCTCACCGGCGCGCACCAGCAGATTCCGGACGATGATCGCAGCGTTGTGGTCGTTGACGTCCAGCGCGAGGGCGGCCGCGTACACCTCCCGGTAGTTCTCCAGCATGTATTCGTGCAGGAAATCGAGGCTGAGGCGCTGCTCCCCCGCGTCGTGATGGAACTCCCGCTGCCCGGTGGAGGTGATCGCCGCGTTGACGAACATCAGCACGTCCTCGCATGCGACGAGGTCCGCGAACGTCTCGCTCATCATTTCCCAGGATGCTCAGGGGGGGTCGGGATGCCGGCCGGGGAAGGAGGGCACGAGCTGCGAATCATCACTTCAAAGGTGGGTTCCGGAAGTCGCACCGAAGTCCCGCGGCCGGCCCCCGAACCGTAACACCGCGCCCGGCCCTCCAGCCTCTCAATAACCGCGCTCCGGGAACGCGCCGGTGCCCGGGCACATCCGGTGCTTCAGGAGCAGATCGACCTGTTCCGCGGCGGCCTTCGTGTCCCCGCAGAGGTACAGGTAGCCCTGACGTCCGCGCCGGGCCTCGTAGTAACCCCACGTTCCTCCGGGCGCGGCGAGCACGGTGACCATGATGCCGGCGTCCTCGGCCGCACCGGTCGCGTACACCCACAGGAGCGGGACGGGAAGCGGGGACTTCTCCTTCCAGTAGAGCGGGACGCATCGCCGGCCGCGCGCCTTGAGCGCGAGGGCCAGCAGGTCCAGGTGGCGGATCTGCGTCCGGCGCCCCCGGCGCGTCCGCCACCGCAGCAGGTACCGCTCCATCCCGCGCCGCCGGTCACTTCCCGGTGCGAACACGTGCCCACACCCACTTTCCGTGCGGGGCGGTCCTGCTGACCCGGCATTCGGACGCCAGGGCCGCGACGATGGGAAGCCCCCGGCCGCCCGCGTCGCCGTGCCCCGGCTCCAGGGCGCGGGGGTCCGGGACGAGCGCGTCCAGCCCCCACTCGGTGAGCCGCAGTCCCACCAGCATGCGGGCCATCCCCGGGACGGTCAGGGCCGCGAGGCACGTCACGTCGAGTTCCGCACGGACCGCTGTCCGGAATTGCCGTTCTGCGGGCATTTCCGCCCCTTCTTTAGGGGCATTTCCCCCACTGTGCACTATGGGCCCGATCTCCGTGTCGTCGATTACCGCCGTGCACACGGAATTCTGTGGCTATCGTGAGGCGGTGACCCACTGTCCCACCCCCCGGGACAGCCGGAATCAATGGTCAACACGGCAATGAACGGATGCCCATGACATTCGGCGACAAGATGCTCACACTCATGGCCGAGCGTGGCATGAGCCTACGCAAATTGGCCAAAGTCGCACATTACGATTCGTCACATCTGTCGCGCGTCTCCCGCGGGCACAAGCCGCCGTCCCAGGAACTCGCCGCCCGCCTCGATGAGCTTCTCGGCGCCGGCGGGGAACTCGCGGCCCTGGCGCCGGCCCGCCCCGGAGTCGACCACCCCACCCTCCAGCAGCCCTCTACAGCCGCCCGTTCCCCGGTTAACGTGAACATAGGAGACACTCCGGACGATTGGGATGATATGGAGCGTCGACGGCTGTTACTGGCGGCTCTCGGCATGGGAGCCGGGGCGTTGGGGTCCTCCGCGGAGTCGGTGCGGCAACTCCTCGATCTCGTCCTGGACAGCGAACCCCGGCCGATCGAGGACTGGGGCATCGCATGCGCCGACCACCTGCACGCCCTCCGCACACGGCCTCCCGCACAGGTACGGGACGGCCTGAGCATCGACCTGCCGGCGATCCAACGCCAACTCAAGACGGCCACCATCAAGGAAGCCACCGAACTCAACCGCATCGTGGCCGCACTCGGCACACTCCAGGCCAACGTCGTCACCCGCCTGGGCGACCACGGCGCCGCCATCCACTGGTGGCGCACCGCCAAAACCGCCGCCGACCTCTCCGGCGACCTCGACGTCCGCATGATGGTCCGCTGCCGCGAAGTAGGCGTCGGACTCTACGGGCAGCGCGACCTGGCAACCGTCCTCCGGCTGATCGAGAAGGCGCAAGAGATCGCGGGTGACAGGCCCTCGTTCTGGCTGGCGGATCTCGCGGGCAGCAAGGCGAAGGCGCTCACCATGGTCGGCAGGCACGACGACGCCAGGGATTCGCTGAACACTTTCGTCGGCTGGGAAGGAGGTGACGCGCGTCCGAGCATCATTCCGAGCCTCTGGGCCGCCGACCAAGCCCACTTCGCCGAAAGCTGGGTCTACTCGGGCAAGGGTGATGAGGCACGGGCAGACGAAGCGCGGAGCCAAGTGTTGGACTATGGCCCCGAGTACCAGTACGCCGCGAACGTCCGACTCCATGAGGCCCTTTGCACCGTGGTGAAAGGCGGCATCGATGAGGGGACACGGCAGGCCGCGGTACTGCTGGACGGGCTACCCGCCGCCTACCACAGCCAAATGATCACCGAGACCGGAAAGCGGGTCCTGAACGCGGTACCGATCGAGCAGCGGCGACGTCCGGCGGTCGGCGAATTCCGTGAGGTACTGGCGACCACCGCCCCCAATCCGCACGCGCTCACCTGACCCCGACACGGCATCACGCCGGGCGAGCCGAGCCCGCCTCCCGGTCAAGAGGACGCGGACGGGTCGATGACCCAGTGGTTCACCCAAAGGGGCTTGCCCGCGAAGACGATCTCCTTCTCCTCGACGAACGTGAAGCCGAGCGAGCGGCAGATGCCGTTGGACGGGGCGTTCGTCCGCGCCGGGAACGCGTGGACGGGCCCCCAGCGGCCGTCGTCGCGGGCCTTGTCCAGGAGCATCCGGGCGGCGCGTTTGGCGAGGCCGTGGCCCTGCCACTCGGGCAGGACCATCCAGCCGATCTCGGCATGGGGATCGCCGTCCATGTCGTGCGACCAGAGGGACACCGTCCCGGCGACGGTCTCCTCGACCACGATCATCTTGATCCAGAACGTATCCGCCGCCACGTCCCGGACGTCGCGGCGGACCTTCTCCTCGATGCCCTCCCGGGGCAGCGGGCCGCCGAGCTCGGCCATCATGACCGGGTCGCACCGCATCCGGACGTAAGCGTCGACATCACCGGGCTCCACATCACGCAAGCGCATGGGGCGACCTTCTCACCCGCCTCGGACGGCGGGGCCCGTCAGGGGCGGTAGGTGCCGAAGTACCACTCGTTGCCGTCCGGGTCGCGGGCCGCGTAGTCGCGGGAACCGTAGTCCTGGTCGGCGAGCGGGCGGAAGATCTCGGCGCCGGCGGCCTTCGCGCGGTCGTGGTGGGCGTCGGGGTCGTCGACGGCGACATAGATCGCCGCCGGGGCGGTCTTGGCGGCGCCCAGCATGATGATGCCGGTGTCGAAGCGCATCTCGGCGTGGACGATCGCGCCGGTGTCGTCCCTGTGCGCCGCGATCTCGGTGAAACCGAACGCCTTCTCCAGCCACGCCATCGACCGCGCCGGGTCGGCGGACCCGATCAGCGGGTAGAGGGTCCGGCGGATCTCGCTCGTCATGTCGTCCTCCCTGGTCTGACACGCCCAGTGTGCGGGAGGCGGCTCCGCCCGTCTTGGACGAATGTGACCTCAGCGGCGGACGGCGTCGCGTTCGGCGGCGAGGCGGCGGGTCTCCGGCGAGACGGGCGCGCCCAGGATCGCGGCGACGACGTCGATCAGGTAGCTGGTGAACAGGCGGTCGTCGGTGCGGGGGCCGGAGCGGGCACGGCGCGCCAGTTCGATCGACGCGTACAGGATGGCGGTGAAGCGGCGGTGCAGGCGCGCCGCGTCCTCCTCCAGCAGCGGTTCGACGAGGGTCCGCCACCGGCGGAGGCTGTCGCGCGGGTCGTCCAGCACGGCGACGGGGACGAGCGGGTCGGGGCGGTTCACCATGTCCGCCCAGATCTGCAGGTAGGCGCGGCCCGAAGCGTCGGCGAGGCGGGCCGCCATGGGACGCACGAGCGCCGCGGCCAGGGGCCGGACGCCCCGCGCGCCGTCCTCGTAGGCGTCGAGCAGGGCGTGCCGGCGGGCCTCCACGTCGGGGGCGTGCCGGTCGAGGATCGCACGCAGTATCCCGGCGCGGTCCCCGAAGTGGTACTGGACGGCCGTGGCGTTGCGCGCGCCGGCCTCCTGGAGGATCTCCCGGAGGCTGACGGCGTCCACGCCGCGCGCCGCGTAGAGGGTCTCGGCGGCGTCCAGCAGGCGTTCCCGCGTGTCACTGCTCATTGCCGATCGCGTGCTCCCCGATGTCGGTCCCCCGATAATCGACCCACCTGATTCGGTAATGCAAGTGCATGACTGTTACTCTCCGGTTGACTTCGCCGGGAAGGGGCCCACCGTGCAGCCTGAGCAGATCGACCGCGCCCTCGTGGACTTCGACGTCCTGGACGGGTGGATGGTCGGCCAGGGCCTGCCGGGCGGCCCGTTCGAGGACGTCGAGCCCCTCGCCGGCGGTACGCAGAACACGCTGATCCGGTTCCGCCGGGGCGGCCGCGACTACGTGCTGCGGCGCGGGCCGGGCCATCTGCGGGCGAAGACGAACGACGTCCTGCGCCGCGAGGCCCGCGTGCTGGCGGCGCTCGACGGCACCGACGTCCCCGCGCCGCGCCTCATCGCCGCCTGCCCTGACGAGTCCGTCATGGGCGGCGCGGTGTTCTACCTGATGACGCCCGTCGAGGGTTTCAACGCCTCGGTCACCCTCCCCGAACTGCACGCGGGAGACGCGTCCATCCAGCGGGAGATGGGCCTGAACGCGGCACGCGCGCTGGCGGCGCTGGGCGCGGTCGACCACGAGGCCGTCGGCCTGGGCGACTTCGGCAGGCCGGAGGGGTTCCTGGATCGGCAGGTGGACCGCTGGATGTCCGAGCTCGACTCCTACAGCGCGCTCGACGGCTACCCCGGTCCCGACATCCCCGGCCTGGACGATGTCGCCCGCTGGCTGGAGGACAACCGCCCGAGGACGTGGCGGCCCGGCATCATGCACGGCGACTACCACCTGGCGAACCTGATGTACTCCTTCGACGGCCCGGAGGTCGCCGCCATCGTCGACTGGGAGATGTGCACGATCGGCGACCCGCTGCTGGACCTCGGCTGGCTGCTGGCCACCTGGCCGGACCGCGACGACGTGGCCGCGGCGCTCGCCGGGCCGCTGGGCCGGGCCGGGTGCCTCCCGACGACGGACGAGCTGGTCGCCACCTACGCCGAGCGCGCGGACGCCGTCGCCGGACGGGATCTGTCGTCCATCACCTGGTACGCGGTGCTCGCCTGCTTCAAGCTCGGGATCGTCCTGGAGGGCACGCACGCCCGCGCGTTCGCGGGCAAGGCGCCGAAGGAGACCGGCGACATGCTGCACACGATCACCCTCGACCTCTTCCGCCGCGCACGCGGCTTCATCGGCTCATGACGCGGATCCGCCGCGGCGGTCCCGGTGACGCGCCGCTGATGCTGGCGATGCTGGACGGCGCCGTGGCGTGGCTCGCGGCGAACGGCCGGACGGGGCAGTGGGGCAGTGAGCCCTGGTCGCGGGATCCGCGCCGCGTGGAGCGGATCACCGGTATCGCCCGTGACGACGAGATCTGGGTGGCCGAGGTGGACGGCCGTCCCGCCGGGGTCATGGCGGTGGCGCCGCGACCGCCGTCCTATGTCGCCCCGGTCGACGAGCCGGAGCTGTACATCACGCTGCTGGTGACCGACCGCGCGTTCGCCGGGCACGGCGTCGGCGGCGCGCTGATCGGCAAGGCGCGGGACGAGGCGCGGGCGAAGGGGGCCGGCCTGCTGCGCGTCGACTGCTACGGCGGCGGGGACGGCCGGCTCGTCGAGTACTACCGGCGCAACGGCTTCGAGCCCGTCGCGGAGTTCAAGGTCGGCGACTGGCCGGGTCGGCTGCTGTCTCAGCAGGTGGGGGCCGCGGAGGTTGCGAAACCGGCCGGCGGGACGCAGCCTGGGAAGTGACCGGTGCGAACGGGGCAGTCGGTGACGCCCTTACGCCGCACGGACGGCGACCGAGCCGCTCGCCCCGTTCCGCCGGTCGGAGCGCTGAAAATGGGGATCCCCCGGTGATCTTTCGATACCGGGGAATCCCCGTTTTCCATGCACCGGCAGCCCTGTGCCGGGTCTGTGAGAGACCTCACCGAACGACCGTGAGCGGGCTCACATTTGTGCTGTGAGCCATTTCACGGACCGTCCGGACGGCCTCAGATCATGAGCCGAAAGGCCGGGGCGCGCCCTTCTTCCCGGCGCCCTTGCCCCAGGAGAGGACTTCCCACTTGACGCCCTTCAGGTGCCCTTCGCCGCCACCGGCGTTGTACTTGCTGGCGGGCTTCTTGCCGTCCAGCAGGTACCGGAAGGTGTAGGTGTCGAGGTCGAGCATGACACCCCGGTGCGAGGGCTCGCCAGGCCCGCGGTCGCCGACGAACCCGGTGATGCTGCGGCCCTTGTAGGAGACCTTGACCTTGGTGTGCATGGGCCAGCTTGGGCTGGCGAACAGGCCCTTCTGCATCGGCTTGCCGCCGGCGGGGGCGCCGGTGTCGCCGTTGACGCCCGACCCGTCGTCCCAGAAGTAGGACGCGGTGGTCTTCCCGCTCAGCAGGACATTGGGGCCCTTCTTGGCGGGCTTGGCCTCGGCCTTGGCGGCCTTGGAACCGGCCTCGGCGGTCTTCGCGCCGTTGTAACCGCTCTCAGCGGCGTGCTTACGGGGGGTCTTGTGCTCCTGCGCGGCCACGGCCTGCTGCGACAGGAACTGCTTTTCCGGAGCGGAGTCCTCACTCGCCGCTGCGACGCCGGCGACCAGCATGCCCGCGAGGGCGGTGCCGGTGACGCCGGTCAGGACGAGGTTCATCGCTCGCTGCTGCATGGATTTCCTTCGGTCGGGGTACAGGGCCGCCGTTCAGCGCCGGACCGGCGATACGCCGGTTTCCGGGCAGGGGAGAACGGCTCCGAGACGTCGAGCTCGGGAGATGCCGCCGCAGGGAAAGAGATCCGCTTGGAACGGTCCATGGGCATGGCGGACCGCGCCCGCACCCTCCGCGCGTCCGTCCTTGGACATGCGCGTGACGCGGGCTTCAATGAAGCGGAATGAATGCCGACCGGGGGCTCACGGGCCCATCACGGTGCACGGCCGGTGCATGGTACGGCCGCGATTCGGCTAAGTGATCCCGCCTGGCGGGCGGGAGGCGACGGCTTTGCAATCAGGCCAGGTCAACGGTTCTTTGACCGGACCTGGGGATGACTATATACGGCATTACCGTACTTTCGCCAAACGGGCGATTTCTTTACCTTTGCCCAAGTGGATCTTTATGTCGGCCAACTCGCCGGGAACCCCTTTCCCATCGGGGCTCCGGGCCTCTCTGCCCACAGAAAACGATCTTTATCGGTTCCGGGAAGATCAGGGCGGTGCGAGGGCGGAACGGGAGCTTGGACGCACTGGGACCGGCCCGCCCGGCCGGCGCGCAGACCCGTGCGACCCCTGGTTCACGTGAGCGGGAACACACCGCATGGTGTGCGGCCGCTCACAGCGGCCCGCACACGGGCGTGATCAATGGCAGCGGACGACCCGAACGATGCCCCGTGCGATCGCGCAGGGGGCCGTGATCAGTGGGTCGGGTAGACCGACGGCACGAGGGGGGTCGGACCGGTTCCACCGGGAAGTCCGGTCCCACCGGGGATTACCGGGGCACCCGGCTGCTGCGGGACGAACGGCGCCTCCGCATAGCCGGGGTCTGCGTAGCCGGGGTCCACGTAGCCGGGCGCCGGGTACTCGGGCGCCGGGTAGCCGGGCGCCGGGTAGCCGGGCGCCGGGTAGCCGGGTCCGGGAGAGGGCTGCTCCCCGTACGGGCCGAGCGCCGCCGCGATGGGCCCCTGCGCCGCCGGAACGGCCGGAGCTGCAAGCGGCGGCACGGGGGCGCCGTCGCCATGGCGCGGCTCGGGGCCGGGAACGCCGCCGCGCTCCGCACGGCGCTCGGCCAGCACGGCCATGAGCGCGCGGGCGGTCTCGGCGTCCATCTTCAGCAGGACGCTCGGCATCCCGGCCTGGTCGACGAACGGGGAGACCGAAGGGGCGGCCGGCATCTGCGGGAGTGCGGCCCGCATCTCCTCGCGGAGATCCTGGGCCAGCCGCAGCGCCTGTCGGTCACTGTCGCTCAAGTGTGCGGTCATCGCGATCTCCGGGGAGTTCACGTGCGGGGGTCCGGGATCATCCTGCTAGTGATGGCGTGCAGGTGCAAGAGCTGATGCACGTGCATTTCGGGAAAAATCCCACCGTAACCCCCAGCCCCGTCGCTCGTTATCGATCACTGCATCCCACGTTTCGCCGGGCGTCCAGAACGGCCTGACCAGGCCGCATACCGCGTTCCCCGAGCGTCTCGGTCCGCGCGGCGGAGGCGTCCCCGGCGGCGGCGCCGGGCCGGCTCCTCTCCCCCGGCTCCGTCATCCGCCTCCGGAGGCGGACGTGATGTCCGCCACGTGGACGCCGGGCGCGGCCGCACGGCCGGAAGGCGGTGGATCCGGGACGTGGGCGGCGGCATTCTGGAGCGATGACCGAAACCCTGAGCGTCCAGGCCCTGAACCGGGCCACGCTGGCACGGCAGATGCTGCTCGCGCGGGAGGCGATCCCCGTCCCGGAGGCGGTCCGGCGGCTGTTCGGCATGCAGGCGCAGGAGCCCAAACCGCCGTTCCTCGGTCTGTGGACGCGGCTGGACGGTTTCCAGGCGTCCGAGTTGCACACCGCTTTGCACGACCGGTCGCTCGTGCGCGCCACGATGATGCGGGCCACGCTCCACCTGATGACCGGGGACGACTACACGGCGTTCCGTACGACGATGCAGCCCATGCTGGACGGTGCCCTACGCGTCCTGGGCGACCGCGCCAAGGGACTGGACCTGCAGAAGGTCGTCCCGGCGGCACGTGCCCTGCTCCAGGACGGCCCGCGCACGTTCAACGAGGTGCGCGCGCTGCTCCAGGAGCAGTTCCCCGACGTCAATGACCGTGCCCTCGGCTACGCCGTCCGGCTGTGCGTGCCGCTGGTGATGGTCCCCACTCAGGACAGGTGGGGTTTCCCCCGCACGGCGCGGTTCACGCTGGCCGACGAGTGGCTGGACGCCGACCCCGCGTCGTCTGCGGAGCCTGTGGGGGCGCTTGACGAACTCGTCTTCAAGTACCTGGCGGCCTATGGGCCCGCCTCCGCCGCCGATGCGCAGACATGGTCAGGGCTGGCCTCCACCGGGGAGGCTCTGGAACGCCTACGCCCGCGCTTGCGCGTCTTCACCGACGACAAGGGCCGGGAGCTGTTCGACCTTCCCGGCGCCCCGCGACCCGGTGAGGACGTCCCGGCACCGGCGCGGTTCCTGCCTGAGTTCGACAGCCTGGTGCTGGCCCACGCCGACCGCAGGCGCGTCATCGCCGACGCCCACCGCCCCATGCTCACGACCAAGAATCTGCGGGTCCGTGCCGTGTTCCTGTGGGACGGCTTCGCCCGCGGCACCTGGGAGACCGAATACAAGCGCAAGGTCGCCACCTTGCGGATGCGTCCCTTCGAGCCCCTCCCCCATGCGGCCATCGACGAGCTGACCGCCGAAGGGGAGTCGCTCCTGCGGTTCCTTGAGCCGGCCGCCAAGGAGACCGTGGTCAGCGTCGAGGATTAAACGATCGTGCGGCCCGGCTCCTCACGACGGATTCCTCGCCCGCGGAAGCACCGGCCTCCGCGCATGCGGTCTGACGCTGCGAGCGCGGACAACTTCGAATGGTGACCAATCCGAGACCTGGTCTGATTGAATTTTCCATCAAATGGGCGCAGGCTTGGTCCGACGTCTGCAAAGCTCCGTCTGTTCCTTTCCGACCGCCGACAGGACGCGACCAATGTTCGAGATCTGGGAGACGAGCGAGCCGGCGCGGCTCATCAGCGACGCGGGGAGCCTGAAGGGGGCACTGGAGAAGGTCGACACCATGTGCCGGCTCAAGCACGACCAGGCCGTCGCCCACATCGAGGATGCCCGCAAGGGCTACCACTTCGAGATCAGGGACCAGGAGGGCAGGGCCCTCGCGCGGCTCAGCTACGTCCCCGACACCTCCCGCGCGTACCAGAGCGTCGTGGTCGAGGAGATGCGCGGCGAGCGCTACGCCGGCTCCTGACCCGCTCACCGGCACGGCCCCGGCCCGGACGGCCGGGGCTTTCGCATGTCCCCGGCCCGGGGATGACATGATGCGTCCTGGCCTTCGATGTCGGAGGACGGGAGTCCCGGTGCAACAGGCATGGCGGCGCGGCCCCGGGTCGCCGGCGTCGAACACCGATCGCTGCCTCGCCGCGCGGCTGCGCCGGGCGGTCACCACCGCCTGGGACCGTGGCTGGCAGCCGGCCGACGTGGTCCGCTTCGCATCGCGGCGCCTCACCGCCGGACACGCCCGGCTCGCAACGGACGCGATCGCGGACGAGATGCGCGCCTACCCCCGGACCTCCGTCGACGCTCAATGGCTCGACCAGCTCGCCGCCCTCGGCGCCGCCGTCTGGTGGACAGGCGACGACTCGCATCCGTCCGAGTGGTGCGGCCGGGAAGGCGTGCACCACGCGGTCTACGTGACGTGTGCGATCGAGCTCATCCATCTTCTGGAGGCACTGCCGAAGCTCCCGTCCCTGGGCCCACCGCCCGGCAGGGTGCCCCGAGACCCCCGCGGCGGGTCCGCACACGGCACCCGGCAGGGCGGCGCGAGAACGTCCGATGACGGCACGCCTGGTGAGGGTGCCTCCAGGGGGAACACGGCCGGCGGCGGCGCGGCCGGCCGGGGCGCGCATGGCGGGAGCCGGTTCGCGGACGCGGCCGGGGGACGTGAGCGGGCGGTGGATCAGCGGACACTGGGCCGGGTCCGGGCCCTTCTCGCCAAGGCCGAGTCCACCGAGTTCCCCGAGGAGGCGGAGGCGCTGAGTGCGCGTGCTCAGGAGCTGATGGCACGGCACAGCATCGACCAGGCGCTGCTGGACGCGCAGGCGGGCGGCACGGGCGGGCCGGCCGGGCGGCGCATCGCAGTGGACAACCCGTATGAGGCGCCCAAGGCGGCCCTGTTGACGGTCGTGGCGGACGCGAACCGCTGCCGGGCGGTCTGGCATCGTGAGCTGGGTTTCTCCACGGTCCTGGGTTATCCGGCCGATCTGGCCGCCGTGGAGATGCTGTTCACATCGCTGCTCGTGCAGGCGACGTCCGCCATGGTGCACGCGGGTCCCCGCCGCGACGCGCGGGGACGGTCACGGACGCGGTCGTTCCGCCACGCGTTCCTCAACGCCTACGCGGCCCGTGTCGGGGAGCGTCTGCGGGAGGTCGCGGGTGAGGCGGCCGGCAGGGCGGCCGCGGGCGCCGGCGGGAAGGATCTTCTTCCCGTACTGGCGGCGCGCGACCGGGCCGTCGAGCGGGCCGTCGACACGATGTTCCCCGGCCTCACCGAGGGGCGGGCGGGTTCCGTCTCCAACTATGAGGGCTGGGTGGCCGGGCGGGCGGCCGCCGACCTCGCCAACCTGAACGGGCGCTCCGAGGTCACCGGGGCGTTCCGCCGTTCGTAGCGCACGGGGTCCCCCCGGGGGGCGAGGGGGACGTCCGGTCATGTACTCGCTTCTTCCTTGTACGGACTGGTCTTACCTGGTCGCGGGAGCGGTTCAGTTCTTCTTGCGCCGGGTGTTGCCGCCCCGGCCGCGCAGCGGCACTCCCGCCTCCTTCAGGACGTTGTAGATGAACCCGTACGACCGGCCGGTCTCGGCGGCCAGGTCGCGGATGCTCTCGCCGGCCGCGTACCGCGGAGCGAGCTCGGCGGCGAGCTGCGTGCGTTCGGCACCGGTCACGCGGGTGCCCCTCGACAGTGTTCGAGCCACGGGGACCTCCTATTCCAACGCTGCGCGGCGGGGCCCGTCCCCGCAGCTCACAGCAGTGTTGATCTCCCCAAGGTACACATTCCCCCTGATTACGCCGTCGATGCCGCGCGAATCCCCGCGAATTCGGCCGAAGCTGGTCTTTTCCGTGGTGAACGGCGTGTCGGAACTGGACAGACGGGCTCCGAGCCACTGCCGGCCGCCGTTCCGCAGGATCACCGTCCGCGGCGGCACCCGCACCGGAACCTGCCCTTTGCGGCCCCGCCCGGCTCCGTCGACGTCACCGCGGACGCCGCCGCCACAGGCCGTCACCTCCCCGATGACCTCCACCGCGGGTGACGAGAATTTTACCGATCGTCGCGGCTGACCTCCGGTGCATCGCGCCGCGCCCCGGCCCGGCAAGCCCCGCCGGCACGGATTCGCCCGCCAAGCCCGCTTCACATGGGTCTTCGTGAGCACTTTGGCCGGCCTCCGGGTGCCGTACGTCCCGGGCCGACCGGTGACTTATCCCCAGAATCTCGTTCTACTGCTTCCGGTCTGGACGGTCGCGCATGCTGGCCGTGTCCCGTCCCCGGAAGGAGCGGCCCGATGACCACGATCACGTTCCCGGTCCCGTCCACCACCACCTCGCGGTTCGCCGTGGCCGCCGGCAGCGTCCCGCACGACCTCCCCGACCTGCTGAACCGAACCGCATCCGGCCCGTACCACGCCCACATCACGGGGCGGCTGGGCTCGTCCCAGCTCCAGGTCACCCGAGAGGACCTCGCCACCCTCCGCTGGGATCCGGGGGACGTCCGCGCGGCCCGTCCCGAAGACGGACGGGCCGCGCGGACCTTCCACGACGCGACGGAGTTCGCGGTCGTCACCGCCTTCGCGCCGATCACCGACCAGCCCCGTGGCGTCCAGGTCGCCCGCGCCGCCGCCTACGCCATCGCCGAGGCCACCGGCGGCATCACCGCCGACCTCATCACGGGCCACATCCTGACGCCGTCCACCACCGAGAGGACGCGCTTCGTACTGGCCGACAACTGGCTGGGCGACATCCTGCCGCCGTTCCGCGCCAACGGCCGCTGCACGGCCGCCGACCCCGAACTGGACCCCGAGGGCGTCAACGGCTGCGCCTGCGTCCGCCTGCGCACCGGCGGCCTCCGCCGCTTCGGCCTCCCCGAACTGCAGATCACCGGCGTCGCCTGCCCACACGACCTCGCTGCGCTCAACGTCCTGCGGACGACCGCCCGCCGCCTCCTGACCGACCACTGGTCATGGCTCGCCGGCGGCCCGGCCACCGGAACCCGCACCGTCCCGGCCACGCTCGACCTCACCCAGCGCGACTTCAACGAGTTCTGGGGATCGACACGCCGCATCCACCTCACCCCACCGGTCCCGTTCCAGGTCCGCCTCACCCCGCTGACCGCGCGCCTCCTCGCCGTCGGCCCGCCCGAGGACTTCGGCGGCACGGTCAACGACTGGCTGTGGGGCGACACACTCCCCCTGGGCATGTACGACGTCCTGCTCTCCCCCGCAGACCGCGCCGCCTGACCCGAGCCTCCCGCCCGGCCACCCGGCGAGCGGCTGGAAGGAACAGCGGCGAACACCGCCCCGGGCAGATGCAGGGCCTCTTAGGCGGGCGCGAAGCACCCCCCGGACGGGGGCGAAGCATCCTGGGCGGGTGCGGAACACCCGGGCAAGTGCGGGGCGTCCCGGGGCGGGTGCGGGATACCCGGATAGATACGGAGCATCCCCGGCGGGGGTGGGACATTCCAAACAGGTGCGGAGCATCCCCGGGGCGAGGGCAGGGCACCCCGGGCGGGGCGTCCTGGGTTGGGGTGGGTGGGGTGGCGGTCTGAGTGTGGTGTTCGAGGTTGGGGGCCTCGAACTCCAGGGCCGAGAGCGTGCCGCTTGATCTGTGCCGCTTGCCTCGCTGGCGGCGAGTGCGGCTTCTGGCATCGCGCCGCCACCCCGCGCATGCCGTTCCGCCTCCTCAAGAACGAGTTGTTCTTCGGCGCGTACCCGCGACCGTGTGAGCGGTGTCCTCGTAAAGCACGTGGCGGCGGGAGAGGGAGTGCGTTTCCAGGGCGCCGAACCGCGCCGCACACCTTCCGCGAGGCAGGGCATCGGCATGCCGGAACCGTCTGCCACATACCGCTCATTTCGGTCGTGGTGCAGGGGTCGGCCGCACATGATCAATGATCAACTGTGAGCAATGTTCAACGCTCCGTAGCCAAATTGACTACGATCGGCATTCTCACGGTGACCGAACCGATCCCCCCGAGGCGAGATGAACCGTTTCCTGGCATATCCCCGCCTTGCCGTCCTGCTCGGCGGCTGGCTCCGCTGCGCCTGCGGGCTGATGGCCTGTACCGCGATCGCCGCCGCCCTCTCCATCGGCGCCGCCGCACCTTCGTACGCCACCGACCGAGCCGGACCGGAGCCGCGCGGATCCGTGCCGCCGATCTGCCGTCACGCCGCGGGCATCGGCGACCGGCACACCGCGCGCAAATGCAGGGAGGCATGGCGGTCGATGCACGAGAGGTCTCCCCGGAGGCCGGAGTTCGGCCGGGGGTTCCCCCGCTGGGCGGACCGGCACACCGGGAAGCCCAGAACCGGGCGCAGGACGCCCTCACCCGCACCGCTCGCGAAACCGCGCCCGAGCGCCCCCCTGCCGGATCCGCGCCCCGCTCCGCCGGATCCGCGCCCCGCTCCGCCGGATCCGCCGGGCGGCAGGCCGTCCTCTCCCACCCGCGCGAAGGCCACATCCCGTCCTGCCTCCCCCGCTCCGGGACCAATTCGCACACAGAATCAGGCCCGGGAGGTGGAGTCTCCTCCTCGCTCGTTGCGGCCGGTCGTGCTGCTGAGCCTGCTCGTTCCGGCGGCGGCGGTGATCTGCTATCCCTTCCGCCACCGCGTCTTCGCCTTCGCCGGCGCGGGCCTGCCCGTGCTCCGCACACCCGATGTGGAAGAGAGGCGGCCGGCCGCATTCGGCTACCGTCCCGTCCTCGACCCATTCGCCGTTCCGGCCATGGGCCTGTCGGGCCCCGGCGCCGTCTCCACCGCACGCGTCCTCGCCCTGACCGCTCTCGGCTATCACGGTGACGACTCCCTGGTGGTGATCCCGCGTCCGGACGCGACCACCCTGTTCGGGCTGGCCGAGGACGAGTTGCTCGACGACGAGACCCCCGGCCTGTTCATCCCCGGCAATCTCGACGCCGCGGTCGCCTACCTGGAGACCGAACTCGTGATCCGCCGGAACACCGGTGTGACGCAGGCACGCCGGCTCCTCCTGGTGGCCGACTGCGCCCAGGAGATCGGCAGGATCGAGGCGCTCCTCGCCCGGCATCCCGGCGGCGCCTCCGCGATCCTCCTCGGTCCCTGGACGGGCGAGCAGGCCACGATCGACGACAACGGCCTCGTCAGCGCCCCTCCCTCGCTGGCTCTCGGCTTCCCCGGCTGCGTCCCGGCGATGTCCCGCACAGAGGCCCGGGACCACCTCCTGGCCGTGCTGGCGCAGCACGGGAAGACTCGGGAATCCTCGCCCAGACGCCGCTCGTCCCCGCGGCGCCCCTGACCGGCGGGCCCATGTGAAGGACGACCGGAACGCGACGGGCGCGGCGTCCGCCAAGTGCCGGCACCGGCCAGATACGGCGCTTAGGGGGCGACCGGCGCCAACCCCGATTGCGCCCGGCCACGCGAGGCTCCATGGGGCGGGCCATCGGCCGTGCTCACGGCGAGGACGGCCGAAGCGATCACGCCGTCGTTCAGTGCCCGAGGGGCAACGCCCGCCGTCACGGCGGCCCATGATCGTCCAGGCCGGCGCCCCCATGAGACGCCCCCCGGTGAACGGTCTTCAGGGCGTTGCCCGTTCGTATTCGGCGATTTCGGCTCGGACTGAGGCGAGGCTCCGGAGCGCGCGGCTGAGCGGGGCGATGTCCGGTGGCCGACCGGCGGCATCGTCGGTGTAGGCCGAGCAGCGCAGGATCCAGGCGCGGATGACGTCCTTGATCCGAGCCTCGGACCTGCGGGTCTTGGTCAGGGCGAGGTGACGTTTCTCCGCTGCCACCTCGTGGGCCAGGGGCTCGTCCGCCCTCAGTGCCCGGATGTCGGAGAGGGCGTAACGGCCGAGCCGGTCCGTCATGAGGCCGCGCTCGGCGGCGATCCGGTCGAACGTCCGGCGGGGCCATCCGAGGATCGCCGCCGCTCCGCCCGCGTCGACGGTGTCGGTGAGGGGCCCCTTCCTTGCGGTGACGACCTTCCGCACGACGTCGGGATCGAGCCGGTCGAGGTCGCGCATGAGGTAGACCGGGTGTCCGCGGAAGCTGCTGACGACGCTGAGGGCGCCCTCGGCGACCAGGACCTCGATGTCCCGGCGTTCTACGTCGAGGCCCACCCGGGTGGCCAGCCGAGCGGCGGCGCGTGCGGAGCCGATCGGCGGTTCGTCCCCGAATCTGGCGACGATCTCCTTGCCTCGTTCCCGGACCGCCTCGGCGAGGCCGGCGGACCAGCGGTCCCCGTCGACGTCGGGCCCGGGCAGGAGCCCATGTTCCAGACCGACGCGCAGCTGCCATCGGGCGAGCCCGAGATGGCCGGCGAACTGGTGCGGGCCGTACCGGGTGGGGTTGATCTGTTCGGGCATCGGCGTGCCTTTCGTACCGCGATCGACATTGACGCGGACAAAGCCTCGCGGACGAGGAACCCCGAGAATAGTAGAACGTGATTCTGTGGATAGCCGACCCCGGCAGGGCGCCTTTCATTGGGCAAATCGGACAATTATCCGGGCTCTGCTGCGCGGCCGGGCGTGCAAGGGTGGGGAGATGGACGCTATACAGAGGCTGGGCATCGGGCTTGCGGCACTCGGGCGGCCCGCATACATCAATCTGGGCAGGGCCGGCGAGCTTCCACCTCGCCGGAGCGTGGAGTTGATGCGTGCGACGACCTGGGACGTCCTTGATACGGCCTACGCGGCGGGCATCCGCTGGGTGGATGTCGCACGCTCCTACGGCAAGGCCGAGGAGTTCCTTGGGGGCTGGCTTGAAACCCGCGATCCCGATGATGTGACGGTGTCCAGTAAGTGGGGATACACCTACGTCGGCGATTGGAAGATCGATGCTCCCGTGCACGAGGTCAAGGAACATAGTCTTGACCGCTACCGTGCGCAGTACAGAGAGACACGCGAGTTGCTGGACGGACACCTCTCCGTCTATCAAGTGCATTCGCTGACCGAAGATAGCCCCCTGTTCCAGGACATCCGTCTACAGGAGGCCCTGGCGGAACTGAGCGCCGAGGGCATCCGTGTCGGGTTCTCCACGTCGGGCCCAAGGCAGGCTGACACCATCCGCCGGGCGATGGCGCTGGACGTATCCGGCCAGAGGCTTTTCAGCACCGTCCAATCAACGTGGAACATCCTGGAGACCTCGGCCGAGGACGCTCTGCGCGAAGCGCACGATTCGGGGTTGCGTGTTCTTCTCAAGGAGGTGCTGGCCAACGGGAGGCTCGTCATACGGCCGCCCGTGGCCGTGCAGACGCTCGCGTCCAAGAGCGGCATGCAGCCGGATGCCCTGGCGTTGGCGGCGGCCCTTTCCCGGCCCTGGGCGGACATCGTTCTCATCGGCGCAGTCAGCCCGGCGCAACTGGAGTCGAATCTGGCGGCGGCGAAGATGTGCCTGGACAAGCGCGAACTGCGAGTGCCGGCCGGCCTGAGCGTCCCACCGGAGCGCTATTGGGCGGAACGGAGTGCGCTGCCCTGGACGTGAACGGGCGCATGGTCGGGCGAAGGCCCGCGCCGTGGCACGATTGAGCGCGCCCCACCATGATCGGATCTCCGTGCCATGCAGTCAGAACCTCCAGAGATGATCGGCCCGTACCGTGTGGTCGGCCGGCTCGGTGCCGGTGGGATGGGTGAGGTGTTCCTTGGAGCCTCGCCCAGCAGGCGTCTCGTGGCCGTGAAGGTCATCCGTCCGGAGCTTCTGGACGATCCCAGGTGGCGGGCGAGGTTCCGCCGGGAGGTGACGTCGGCGCGGTCGGTCAGCGGCTTCTACACCGCGCCCGTCGTCGACGCCGCCCCGGACGCGGATCAGCCCTGGCTTGCGACGCAGTACATCCGCGGTGTGAGCCTGTCCAAGGTCGTCCAGGAGAAAGGGCCGCTTCGCGAACAGGCGGCCTGCCGGCTGGGCGCCGGGCTCGCGGAGGCGCTGATCGCGATCCACGGTGCGGGCATCGTGCACAGGGACCTCAAGCCGTCGAACGTCCTGCTCGCTTCGGACGGTCCAAGGGTCATCGACTTCGGCATCGCGAGGCCCCTGGACGCACTGCCGCTGTCCCGTACGGAGATTCTGGGAACGCCCGCCTACATGTCACCGGAGCAGGCTCTCGGCGCCCCCGTCCATCCGGAGAGCGACGTCTTCTCCCTCGGCGCGACGCTCGTGTTCGCAGCGACGGGCTTTGCGCCCTTTGGCACGGGCCACAAGGTCCGCAGCAGGATCGTGTACGGCGACCCCGACCTCACCCGTCTGCCCGACCCCCTGCACGGGCTCGTGGTCCGCTGCCTGGTCAAGGACCCTGGGGAACGCCCCTCACCGGAGCAGGTCCTCGTCGCCCTGTCCACGTTGCTGGACGCCCACTACGACGAGGAATGGCCGCCCGTGGACATCGAGCAGCTCATCGGCGCCCACGAACGGACCCTGGTCGAGATCACGGCCGAGTTGCCAACGCTCCGTGAGCATTAGGACGACCCATCACGGCAAGCCCTCCGCGAGGACGTTCCAGAACGCGGTCTCGTAGGCGTGCAGAAAGCGGGCCGCGCGAGCGGCCTCGGCGGGATCGTCGCCGGAGGCGAGCCCGGCCGCGATCACGGCCACGGCCTGCTCCTCGAAGCCGGGCGGCGGCGCGGCGAAGAAGTCGAAGAACCCGACGGCCGCGTCGGCGAAGCCGTACCGCGTTCGCAGGGCCCGGGCAACGCGGGCGCAGTACGCGCCCCACTCCTCCAGGTTGGCGAGCATGGCCAAGGCGACCTCGCCGGCCGTCCCGAAGGCCGCCCTCTGCGCAAGGTAGGCCGGGTATGCCTGCGCGAGGGGTCTCGGCTCGTACGCCATGAGATGTTTCTCACTCTTGCCGAGCGCGGCGGCGAAGTCTCCGAGCAGGGCCAGCGCCTGCCCCTCACCCTGCGCAAGCCCCAGAAACAGCTCACCGGACGGTGAACCGGGGAACCTGGCCGCCAGCAGGGCGAAACTGCGCCGATCGCTACCGACGATCCGGTACTCCTCACCGGCCAGCCAGCCCAGGCGCTCCCGGGGCACGTCTCCCGTTTCGAGCAGGTCGACGAAGCGATTCGGGGTCGTCGCCTCCGCGATCTCCCGGCGCGTGCGTGCGACGAGCTCGGCGGCTCCGTGATCGGTCATGCCCCCACCGGAACATCCGGGCTGGTCATCCGTCAATGGGAAGGGTCAGGATCGGCGTGAATGATCACCTGGATACGATGAAGGGCGAAACGTCTACACAGGTGTAGACCCAGTTGGGAGTGAGCGAGTATGTCGGATTTCGAGCTCAACCACGCGGGCGGCCGGATGCCTCTGGAGGTCACCGAGGCGACCGAAGGGCCGTCAGGACTGGGAGTGGGCAGTCTCCTGAAGGAGACGGGGAACGTCACGCTTGATCCCGGCTTCACCAACACCGCGTCCACCACGTCGACGATCACCTACATCGACGGTGAGGCGGGCATCCTCCGCTACCGGGGCTACCCCATCGAGGAACTGGCGGAGAAGTCGTCCTTCCTTGAGGTGGCCTACCTGCTCATCTACGGCGAGCTCCCGACGGCCGACCAGCTGAGCACCTTCACCGACAATGTGCGCAACCACACGCTGCTGGACGAGAAGTTCCGCGCGTTCTTCTCCGTGTTCCCGCGCCGTGCCCACCCCATGGCCGTGCTGTCCTCCGCGGTCAGCGCCCTGTCGACGTTCTACCAGGACAGCCTCGACCCGTTCGACCCCGAGCAGGTCGACCAGTCGAGCATCCGGCTCATCGCCAAGCTGCCCACGATCGCCGCCTACGCCTACAAGACCTCCATCGGCCAGCCGCTGCTCTACCCCGACAACTCTCTCGGGTATGTGGAGAACTTCCTTCGCATGATGTTCGGTCTCCCCACACAGCCCCACGAGATCGATCCCGAGATCGCGCGTGTGCTCGACATGCTGTTCATCCTGCACGCCGACCACGAGCAGAACTGTTCGACCTCGACCGTGCGGCTCGTGGGATCCAGCCACGCGAACCTGTTCTCGTCGGTGTCCGCGGGCGTGGACGCGCTGTTCGGCCCGCTGCACGGCGGCGCCAACCAGGCCGTCCTGGAAATGCTGGAGCGCATCCACGAGAACGGCGATGACATCGACTCCTTCGTGGCTCGCGTCAAGAAGAAGGAGCCCGGTGTCAAGCTGATGGGCTTCGGGCACCGCGTCTACCGCAACTACGACCCGCGCGCCGCGGTCGTCAAGAAGGCCACCGGCAAGGTTCTGGGCGCGCTCGGCAAGTCGGACCCGCTGCTGGACCTGGCCATGCGTCTTGAAGAGGTCGCCCTGAGCGACGACTACTTCATCGAACGCAAGCTCTACCCGAACGTGGACTTCTACACGGGCGTCATCTACAAGGCGATGGGCTTCCCCACGAACGCGTTCACGGTGCTGTTCGCGCTCGGCCGGCTGCCCGGATGGATCGCCCAGTGGCGGGAGATGATGAACGACCCGTCCACGAAGATCGGACGTCCGCGCCAGGTCTACGTGGGCCCGGGTGAGCGCCACTACGTGGAGCCTTCCGCCCGCTGAGGCGGCCCGGAGGACAACGCCCCGCGCGTTCCGCCCCCTTATCCACAGAATCGCGTTCTAGTGAAAGCGTTCGGCGGCCTCCCCGAGGCTGGACCGCATCCGCCGGTCCACGCCCCGAGGAGGCCGCAATGCGCGTCACCATCACCGTCCCCGACGAGACGACCACCGGCTTCGTCATCGCGGCCGACAAGGACCCCGGCGACCTGCCGACGGTGATCCGCCGGCGGCTCCCCGGCCCGTTCGCCGCAGCGGCGGCAAGGCGCCTCGGCACTCCCCGGCTCGTGCTGGCCTGCCACCCCGCCGCGGGCTCGCCCTGGGACCTGAGCGGGGTGGTCGGCGCCGATGAGGACGACACGGAGAGGATGCGCCGGGCCGCCCGGCACATCGGTGTCACGTCCGTCCAGCCGGTCGGCGATCTTCCATCCGGGCCGCATGTCGCCCGGGCCGCGGCCAAGGCGATCGCCGAAGCGCTCTGCGGAGTGCCCGTGGACCTCGCCACCGGGCGGATTCTGCCCGTGGCCTCCCCCGGACGCCTCGACGAGTTCGTCCTCGCCGACGACTGGCTCGGCACCGTCCTGCCGCCGTACCGGAACTCGGGGCGCTGCACCGCCGACGAGGACGACATCGACGGCTGCTCCTGCGTCACCCTCAAGACCCGCGGACTGGGCCGCTTCGGGCTTCCCGAACTGGAGATCACCGACGTCGCCTGCCCACACGACCTCGCCGCGCTCAACATCCTCCGCACGGCCGCGCAACGGCTGCTCCCCTTGGGCAGGCACGCCGGCGACCACACGCTGCCGGCCGAGCTGATGCTGACGAGCACCGACTTCTCCACGTTCTGGGGCAACCGCGACCCCATGTGGGACGACGGCCCCCTCGCGGTGCACCTGGCCGAAGTCGCACCCCGACGCCTGGCCATACGGCCACCGGCCGACTTCCCGGGCACGCTCAACGAATGGCTTTGGGACGACCTCCCACCCGTCCTGCACGAGTTGCTCAGCTGCGAGCCCGACCATGCCCCGCCGAATCGTCCAGGTGGCTAACGTCGAGCGGCATGGAGAACGTTCACACGCCGGGAACGCTGGCGCGGGTGCTGGCGGACATCGCGGCCGAACGCGACGCCCAGGACCGGATATGGGGCGTCCAAGAGTTCCCCGACGGGAGCGGACCGGAGTTCCGCGAACACGCGGAGGAGGCGAAGCGGGAATGCGGTACCGCCTGGTCACGCGGGGAGCTGACCTGGCGGCACATCCTGGCCGAGGAGTTCTTCGAGGCCCTCGCCGAATCGGAGCCCGCCGCCCTCCGGGGCGAGCTGGTCCAGACCGCCGCGGTCGCCGCGAAATGGATCCAATCCCTGGACCGAAGGCACGGTGCGACGGTCCACCCGACCAAGGAGGGCGACGGGCCGGCGGAGAAGCTCGTCCGGGACCGGATACCCGAAATCATCCGTGCGGCCGGCGGCCTGCCGCAAACCCGCGTCGCAGGCGAAGGAGAGTATGCCGCGCTGCTGCGCGCCAAGCTCTTCGAAGAGGCCGCAGAGTACGCCGCGAGCGGCGACCCGGCCGAACTCGCCGATCTCCTGGAGGTCGTCCACGCTCTCGCGGCCGTTCACGGGCTCACCCCCGCAGACCTGGAGAAGCAACGCGCCGCCAAAGCCGCCGACCGCGGCACCTTCACCGATCGCCTCGTCCTGCACCTCCGCGACTGACCTCCCTCTTCTGACGGCTGGACGCGCCGCAGAAACGGGCGGGTCGTGTTGTCGTCATTGCCGCTGCGGCCCCTGCTGGGGGTGGACCAGGCCGGTTTCGTAGGCGGCTATCACCAGCTGGGCTCTGTCGCGGGCTTGGAGTTTGGAGAGGAGGTGGCCTATGTGGGTCTTGACCGTGGCGGGGCTCAGGTGGAGGTGCCCGGCCAGTTCGGTGTTGGAGAGGCCCCTGGCTATGAGGGTCAGCACCTCGCGTTCGCGGTCGGTCAGGGTGTCCAGGCCCGCGGGCGGCGGCTGGACGGGTGCGGGGCGGCGGATGAACTCGGCGATGAGGCGGCGGGTCACCGTGGGGGCCAGGAGCGATTCGCCGGACGCGACGACCTCGATGGCGGAGAGCAGGTCGGCGGGCGGGGTGTCCTTGAGGAGGAAGCCGCTCGCGCCGGCCTTGAGCGCCGAGTAGACGTAGGAGTCCAGGTCGAAGGTCGTGAGGATCAGGACGCGGACGCCGGGGAGGCCGGAGCAGATCCGCCGGGTCGCCTCGATGCCGTCCATCCCGGGCATGCGGACGTCCATGAGGACGACGTCCGGACGTTCCCGGCCGGCCAGTTCGACGGCCTCGGCGCCGGTGCCGGCCTCGCCGACGGTGCGCAGGCCGGGCGCGGTGTCGATGAGGACGCGGAAGCTGCCGCGCACCAGGGCCTGGTCGTCGGCGACGAGGACACGCAGATCCAACGGGGTTCCTAGGGTTCGTACGGGAATGCGGCCGACACGGCGAAGCCGCCGCCCGGACGGGGCCCGGCGGTGAAGTCGCCGCCGTACATCATGACGCGTTCGCGCATGCCGATGAGCCCGTGCCCGTCACCGCCCGGCAGGACGCGCGCGCCGGGCCCGTCGTCGGTGACGTCGATCGACAGGCGGCGTCCGCCGGCCCTGACGCGGACGCGGCAGGACGCGGGAGCGGCGTGTTTGACGACGTTGGTGATCGCCTCCTGCACGATGCGGTAGGTGGAGAGCTCGACGCCTTCGGGGAGGCCGGAGGCGTCCACGTCCAGGTCGACACGGACGCCGGCCATCGCGGCGCGTTCCGCGAGGACGGGCAGGCCGGCCAGGCCGGGAGCCGGGCCGAGGTCGGCGTCGGTGCGCAGGACGCCGAGGAGATGGCGCATCTCCGCGAGGGAACTGCGGCTCGTGCTCTCGATGACGCGGAGGGCGTCCAGGGCTTCGCCGGGGCGTGCCGGGGCGACATGGACGGCGACGCCGGCCTTGACGGCGATCAGGCTCATGCTGTGGGCGACGACGTCGTGGAGTTCGCGGGCGATGCGGAGCCGTTCGTCCGAGACGGCCTGGTCGGCGAGGCGGCGGGCGGAGTGCGCGGTCTGCGCGCGGCGCTCCCGGACGGCGCGGCCGAGCGTCCAGGACGCGCCGAGGACGGCGAGGCCGAGCACGAACCTGCCGAGGATCTCGGCGTGCCGGCCGGCGGGCCCGACGGTGGCGCCGGCGAAGATGAGCAGGGCGCTGGCGGCGCCGATCAGCGGGGTGGGGAGCCAGCGGCGGCGGCGCCGGGTGAGCGCGACCGGGTAGAGGGCGAACGCGGCGGCGGCGTGGGAGTCCCAGGGCAGGCCGAGCGCGAAGGACGCGGTCGAGGCGGCCAGGACGGCCGCGAAGACGGGCACGGGCCACAGCCGCCGCACCGCGAGGGGCAGGCCCGCCGCGGCGGCCAGCGGGACGCCGACAAGCGCGGACTCGCCAGAGGCCGCGGAGAGCGTCAGGAGCACCAGCGTGTAGAGGACCGCGGCACCGGCGTCCAGCCCGATGAGGCCGCGCCGGCCGAACCGCGTGCAGAACGGAGGGCGCAGCTCGGATTCGTCCACGTCACGACGGTAGCGGGACGCCCGGGGCCGGCGCCTCGTACCGGCGGCCGTCAGACCGGGGTCGCAGGCGGGGCGGAGCCCTCGGAGCACGGTCGGACGCGCGGGTCCCGCCCATGCTCCGATGTGGGACGGGGCCGCCCCGTACGAGCCTGGTCCGCATGATCGAAGTACACGAGCTGACCAAGCGCCACGGCGGGACCACCGCCGTGGATCACCTGTCCTTCGTGGTGCGGCCGGGGACGGTGACCGGGTTCCTGGGTCCGAACGGCGCCGGGAAGACGACGACGATGCGCGTCCTGCTGGGGCTCGGCGGGGCGACGTCCGGCGAGGCGCTGGTGAACGGCGGCCGGTACACCGAGCTGCGGCGGCCGATGCGGGAGGTGGGGGCGCTGCTCGACGCGTCCGCCGTGCACGGTGGGCGCCGGGCGTTCGACCATCTCGGGTGGCTGGCGCGCAGCAACGGGATCGGGACGCGGCGGGTGACGCAGGTCCTGGAGCAGGTCGGGCTCGCCGGGGTGGCGCGCAAGCGGATCGGCGGGTTCTCGCTCGGGATGCGGCAGCGGCTCGGGATCGCGGCGGCGCTGCTGGGCGATCCGGGGGTGCTGGTGTTCGACGAGCCGGTGAACGGCCTGGACCCGGACGGCGTGCGCTGGATCCGGGAACTGATGCGGTCCCTGGCGGCCGGGGGACGGACGGTGCTGATCTCCAGCCATCTGATGAGCGAGATGGAGCTGACGGCCGACCGGCTGGTCATCATCGGGCGCGGCCGGCTGATCGCGGACACCTCGGTGCGGGAGCTGGCGGACCGGTTCCGGCGCGGCGTCCTCGTCCGCTCGCCGCGTCCGGCCGACCTGACCGCGGTGCTCGCCGCCGCGGGAGGCGGTGTCGAATCGGCCGCGGGCGGTGCGCTCAGCGTGACCGGGCTGGACGTGACCGCCATCGGCGACGCGGCCGCCGCGCACGGGATCCCGCTGCATGAGGTCACGCCGCACAGCGCCTCGCTGGAGGAGGCGTACATGGAACTGACCGCGGGCAGCGCCGAGTTCGGGGCGGTGACACCGTGACCGACGCGCTGGCGGCGGAGTGGTGGAAGCTGCGTTCGGTCCGCTCGACCTACTGGGTGCTGTCGGTGACGGCCCTGTTCACCGGGTTCGTCCTGCTGCTGGCGTTCCAGATGGCGCACGTCTGGGACGGGCTGGCCGCCGACCGCCGCGATGAGCTCCTGCTGCGTCCGCTGCAGGAGCTGGCCGGCTGGGGCGCGTCACTGTGCCTCGGGATCCTCGGCGTGCTCTCCGTCACGTCCGAGTACCGGACGGGCATGATCCGCACGAGCCTCACCGCGCTGCCGGGGCGGCGCACCCTGCTCCTCGCCAAGAGCACGGTCATCGGGGCGGTGGCGCTGGCCGCCGGGGAGGCGGTGACGATCGGCTCGTTCCTCGGGACCCGGCTCATCGTCGGCGACCGGCCCTTCCCCGACCAGCGGGCGTCCATCGCGCACGACCTGCCGGGGTTCGTCCTCGCGGGCACGGTGGTGCCGGTCTTCGCGCTGCTCGGCCTGGCGTTCGGTGTGCTGCTGCGCTCCACGGCGGGATCGATCGTGTCGGTCGTCTTCGCATGGCACGTCCTGCCGCTGCTCGCCTGCCACCTGCCGGGGCCGTGGAACGCGCGGATCGGGTCGGTCATGCCCGGTGCCCTGCCCAGGGAGATGGCGGGGCTCAGCGCGGAGAACTCCGTTTACGGCGACCTCCTGTCCCCGGGAGCCGCGGCGGCCGTGCTGGTGGCGTACGTGCTCGTCCCGCTCGGATTCGCCGCCTTCCTCCTGACCCGGCGCGACGTCTGAACGCGCCTTGACCGCCCCCTGAACGCACGAACGGCGGCGTCCCGGAGAAGGACGCCGCCTTTCCCATGCCCGCGAGGTGCTGCCGAAGCGCTCAGGCGGGCAGGGCGGGTTCAGCCCGCCTGGAGCGAGGTCGCCCGGACGGCCAGGCGCTCGCGGAGCATGTCGATGGCCTCGTCGATGCGGCGCGCGGCGGCCTGGGCGCGGACGCGCCGGCCGTCGATCTCGGCCACGGCCTGGGCCAGCGCCGGCCGCGGCAGCGACGAGTCGTTGACGACGCTCAGCGTGACCTGGACGGAGGTGACGTGGTGGGCGGCGGTGAGCGCCTCGCGGACGGCGCGCTCGGCGGCGGCGCGCTCGTGCGCCGTGACATCGCCCGAGGTCAGGAACCGGATCTCCGGTCGCTCACGGGTCGCGTTCATGATTCTCCCAGATGCGCGGTGGTGGTCGCCTCTCGGCAGCGGGCGGCGGTGGCCGCCCGCTGCCCGGTCAACGTCCGAGCGGCCGGAGATCTTGCCGGGGCGGGACGAGAGCTTCATCACGTACCGCCCGGCGGGACCGCGCGGGCGCCCCGGCGATTCACCAAATTGCACGACAACCGACATTCACGTGTCACTCGACGGATTGCGGATTGACTTGTCAGGATTGGCCGTGTGCAATGTCACAGAACGGCGCCCAATTGACGCGCCAGCCACCTCCGGGGCCGCCTTCGAAATGACCATCGGGACGACTCCCGTCCCGAAGCGGCGCCACGTTCCGCAGCCGCCCAGCCACCGACTGCACTGGTCACCGGATGTCTCGGCCGGCGCGTCCCGGGCGACGCCGCGCACGGGATCCGTTCGCGAACGCGTTTTCGCTATCTCCCAAAAGCGTGTCCGCATCCTCTAACATAGGTCGGTGCCGTTCCATCAACGAGCAGACCTGTCGACTGGCTGGTGACCCCTTGGCCCAGGATTCAGCTGCCTCCGCGCCTCCGCCCGATGGCGATCCCACCGGACGGCTGATCAATTATCCGCGACGCGGCGGCCCCACCGTCCTGCGCATTCTGCTCGGCGCGCAACTGCGCCGGCTGCGCGAGGCGAGCAGGATCTCCACCGAGCAGGCGGGTTACGAGATCCGCGGCTCCCACTCCAAGATCAGCCGGATGGAGCTGGGACGGGTCGGGTTCAAGGAACGCGATGTCGCCGACCTGCTCACCCTCTACGGCGTCTCCGACCCCGACGAGCGCGCCCCGCTGCTGCGGCTCGCCAAGGAGTCCAACACTCCCGGCTGGTGGCACCGGTACGGCGACATCCTGCCGAGCTGGTTCGAGGTGTACCTCGGCCTGGAGGAGGCCGCGTCACTGCTGCGCGCCTACGAACTGCAGTTCGTGCCGGGGCTGCTGCAGACCGAGGACTACGCCCGCGCGGTCGTCCGGCTCGGCTTCTCCGACGCCTCCGAGGAGGAGGTCGAGCGGCGCGTCCAGATCCGCACGACGCGGCAGGAGCGGTTCACCTCGCCCGGCGCGCCGACGCTGTGGGCCGTACTGGACGAGGCGGTCGTGCGGCGTCCCCTCGGCGGCCGGGACGTGATGCGGGCCCAGATCAGGCACCTGATCGAGGTGTCGGAGCTGCCCCATGTGACGCTGCAGATCGTGCCGTTCGGGGCGGGCGGGCACGCGGCGGCGGGCGGCCCGTTCACAATCCTGCGCTTCGCCGAGCCCGGCCTGTCCGACGTCGTCTACCTGGAGCAGCTCACCAGCGCGCTCTATCTCGACAAGCCGACGGACGTCGACACCTACATGCGGGTGATGAACAAACTGTGCATCACGGCCGAGCGTCCCGACGACACGGCGCGCTTCCTCACCCGCGTCCTGAAGGACCTCTGACCGGGTCCACCGGTCTGGGGTTCACTGGTCTGGGGTTCACTGATCTGGGGTTCACGGGGCGCCGATGACCCGCCGGTCCCGGCTGCGGCTTCCGCCGCGGAACTCCGCGATGACCTCACCGTCCGGGACGCGCCGCACCGTCACGTCGCAGACCCCGCTGCGGCCGTAGCGGACGCGTTCGGACGCGCTCGCCTCAAGCACGTCTCCGCCGCGCGCGCTCGCTACGAACACGACGTCGGCGGACGCGGCGACCGTCACGGTGTCGTGGGTGTTGCACGCATAGGCGAACGCGGTGTCGGCGAGCAGGAACAGGTAGCCGCCGTGCGCGATGCCGAAGCCGTTCACCATGGTGTCGGCGACCGTCATCCGCAGCCTCGCCCGGCCAGGCGCGATCTCCACGATCTCCATGGCAAGGTCCTGCGCCACCTTGTCCCGTGCGTACATCGTCTCGGCGCATCGCCGCGCCACTTCCACCGCGTCGTCCACCGGCCCAGCGTAATGAGCCCGGCGCGCCGGCAGGGCACGGCATTGAGTGCCGCACTCCGGGAAGAGCATCTCCCGTTCGGGGGTTGACCCGGGCAGCCGGACAACGGCCAAGGCCGGACCAAAGGAGGATTCGATGCTTTTCGGCAAAGAGCACGTCAAGCGCTATCAGGAGACCGACGGGGCGGAGGGGCACGCCTGGCAGGGCACGACGGCGCTGCTGCTCACCACGACCGGGCGGAAGACCGGCAAGGAGCGCACGACACCGCTCATCTACCAGACCGAGGGTGACGCCTACCTCGTCGTGGCGTCCAAGGGCGGCGCCGACGAGCCGCCGCTGTGGTACCGGAACCTGCAGGCGGACCCCGCGGTGAAGGTGCAGGTGAAGGGCGACAAGTTCACCGCGCGGGCCCGCACCGCGACGGCCGCGGAGAAGCCGGCGCTGTGGCGGAAGATGACCGCCGTCTGGCCCGACTACGACGAGTACCAGAAGAAGACGAGCCGCGAGATCCCCGTGGTGGTGCTGGAGCGCGTCTGAGGCGGCGGACGCGCGTTCCCTTTCGCCGTGCGGGCGGGACGTGTAGCGTCGGCGTAGAACACCCATTCGACCGACGTCCGTCCGACGCAGCCGAGGTGCCGACGTGCCCACGTCCCAGAGCGCTGACACCGCGCCCGCCGACACGGGTCCGCCGACACGGCCGCTGCGGCGCTGGGACATCGGCGCGCCGGGCGAGACGAGCCCGCTGGAGGCCGGTCCCGGCCGCCGCTGCTGGCGCGTCGGCACATCCGCGGGGACGTTCTTCCTCCGGGAGTACGCCGAACCCGACCGGCGCCGTCTGCTCTTCCAGCACACCGTCACCACCGCGCTGGACGCGGCGGGGCTGCCGGTGCTCGCCCCGATGCCGGCGCGCGGCGGCCGGACGCTGGTCACCGCGGCCGGTCACGGCTACGTCCTGTACCCGTGGGTGGGGGGACGCCGGCGGGGCGGGCTGGAGCTGACGTTCGGCCAGTGCGAGGCGCTCGGCGAGTTGCTCGGGCGGCTGCACGCGGCGCTCGACGAGCTGACGGCGCCCGTCCAGCAGAGCATGCTGGTGCCGACACCGCGCGCCGCGGACGCCTCCGCCGCCGTGGCGGAGATGCTGCGGGACGTCCCGGGCGACGCCGGCGGCACCGACTTCGACGCGCTGACCGGGCGCCGGCTCCGCGAGCGCCGCGCCCTGCTCACCGAGTTCGCCGGGCACCAGCCGCCGGACATCGAGGTGAGCACGGTCGGGTACCTACACGGCGCGTTCCACGCGGGGCACCTGCGCTACGGCGGGGCGGGCAACGTCACCGCCGTCCTCGGCTGGGACGGGCTGGCGGCGGGGCCGATCGCCGGTGAGGTGGTCCGCTCGGCGGCGCGGCTGTTCGCCTGCGAGGACGAGCGCGGCCTCGATCTGGACCGCGTGCAGGCGTTCGTGCGGGGCCACCGTTCGGCGTATCCGCTGGACGCCGGGCAGATCCAGGCGGCGGTGCACCGCGAGTGGTGGGAGCGGCTCTGCGACGTCGCGCCGCTGCGGCACCGGTACCTCGGCGCGGACGGCACGGGCGGGCGCGGTCCGGCGCCCCTCGTGGCCTGGTGGTCGGCGCATCTCGACCGCACCCTCGACGCGTTCGCCGCGCCGTACGCGGCCGCCCACGCCGACGCGCACGACGACGGCCACGCCCACTACGGCTGACCGATCCTCCCGCGGGCGGGTAGGGACCCACGGGATGCGCGCCGCGCGGCCGTGTGCGAGGCTTGCCCCGGCACGGTTATGGATCGAACAGTTCAAAAAGGAGTGCGAGATGACTCGGGTCGCGATGCTCGGAACCGGGATCATGGGGGCGGCGATGGCCCGCAACCTGCTGCGGAACGGCCACCGGGTCACGGTGTGGAACCGCACGCGGGCGCGCGCCGAACCCCTCGCCGCCGACGGCGCGGTGGTGGCCGGCTCCCCCGCCGAGGCCGTGGACGGTGCCGAGGTGGTCATCACGATGCTGAAGGACGGCGAGACGGCCCTGTCCGTCATGAGCGAAGCGTCGCCGTCGCTGCGCCGGGGGCAGGTCTGGGCACAGATGGGCACGGTCGGCCTCGCGTCCCTGGGACGGCTCGCCGCCCTCGCCGCCGAACGCGGGATCACGTTCGTCGACGCACCCGTCCAGGGGACGAAGCAGCCCGCCGAGCAGGGGAGGCTGCTCGTTCTCGCCGCCGGGCGGCAGGAGGCGCGGGCCGTCCTGGATCCGCTGTTCGACGCGGTCGGCGGCCGGACGCTCTGGCTGGCCGAGGACGGCGCGGCCGGCGCGGGCACCCGGCTCAAGCTCGCCGCGGTCGGCTACGCGATCTCGCTGACCGCGGTCGTCGCCGAGTCCGTCGCGCTGGCGAAGGGCCTCGGTCTCGACCCGGCGCTGCTCGGCGAGGTCCTCACCGGCGGCCCGCTCGACAGCCCCTACCTGCAGATGAAGATGAAGGCCATGGTCGAGGGCGACTTCGAGCCGAGCTTCGCCGCCCGCAACGCCGAGACCAACACCCGGCTGATCCACGAGGCGGCGGAATCCGCCAAGATCCAGGTGGACGTCAACGACGCGGCGGGCGAGCGGCTCCGCCGCGTCATCGAGCGGGGACACGGTGACGAGGACATGGCCGCCACGTATCGCGCGAGCTTCCTCACCTGACCCGCGCCGGGACACCGGCCGGGCGTGGCGGTGCCCGGGGCGGCGCGGCTCCGGGTGAGGATGGCGGGCATGGACGTACTGAGCAGCCGCATCCTGCTGCGCCCGGCCGACCCGGCGCGCACCCGGTCCTTCTACCGCGATGTCCTGGGACTTGCCGTCCACCGGGAGTTCGGCCCGGCCGGCTCCCCCGGCGTGGTGTTCTTCCTCGGCCCGGGGTTCCTGGAGGTGTCGGGGCACGGCGCGGGCGAGACGGGCTCGTCCCCGATGATCTGGCTCCAGGTGCGGGACGTGCGGGCGGAGCACGATCGGCTCGCCGCCGCCGGGGCGCGCGTCACCCGGGAGCCGCGCGAGGAGCCGTGGGGCCTGGTCGAGATGTGGATCGAGGACCCGGACGGCGTGAAGATCGTTATTGTGGAGGTCCCGGAGGGGCACCCCCTGCGCCGCGACCCGCGTTCCTGATCCTGCCCGGCGCCGTGTTCCGGCCGCACGTGCCGTGGCGGTGGCCGGTCGTGCGGCGCAAGCCGCGCCGATCCCTGGCCGGGACGCGGAAAAGCTGGAAAACACTGGAACTGTCGGGAAGTGGCTGTACTGTCTGCCGCATGCCCCGGTCCCCCGGTGTCCCGACCCCCGACGAGCTGGAGACGCGCATCACCGAGCTGCGCGCCGCCGTTCGGCGGGCCATGGCGGCCGGGGACCGGCGGGCCGCCCGCGCGCTGCGCGCCGACCTGCGCCGGGCCGAGCAGGCGTGGGACGACGCGGTCCTCGGCGGGCCCGCGACCCACGACGACGGCGAACGCGGGCTGCTGCCCGTCCGCGAGCAGGTCCACCAGGCGCTCACGCTCCTCGGCGTCCCGGCGGCGCCGAAGCTGATCGGGGCGGTGTACGCGGCGTTCTTCACCGGCGAGATCCCGGGGAGCCGGCTGACCAGCCTGCGCCGCGACGAGGAACGCTCCTTCCGCACCGCGCCGTACGCGCGGCCGTACTACCTGTGCGTCGCGCTGACCGCCGACCTGCTCGCCCCCGCGCGCGGGCTGCTCACCGTGAGCACCTGGCCTCTGGAGCGGCGGGTCGTCGGGCCGCTGAGCCCGCGCACCGACTTCCTCACCGCCGCGGTACGGCTCGCCGAGCACGCCGGGCGCGGCACCCCGTCCCCCGGCGTGCAGCGGCTGCTGTGGCGTTTCGCGTCCAACATTCCCGGTGCGACGACCGGTACGGTCGGTACGGCCGATCCGGCCGTGCTCGCCGAGGCCGCCCGGGCCGAGCTGGACGTGCACCGCGAACCGGACCGGCGGCACCGCGAGGCCGCCGCGGCCCGCGCCCGGGACCGGCTCGACGACGCGGAACGGCTGTTCGGCAGCCGGCTGCGCGCCGTGCGGGCCTCCGGGCGGCACCCTGCCATCGATGGAGAGACCGACCGATGACCGACACCGCACCGGAGCTGGACCGGTTGCGCGGCGACGCTCCGCCGCGCAACCACGACGCCCGCACGATCGCCGCGCTCACCTCCAATCCGGGCTGCGCCCGGCGCGGGGTGATGGACGCGGCGGGCGTCGACAAGGACGCGGTGGCGCGGGCCCTGGGGTTCCCCGCGCCGTTCGGGCAGTCGCAGTTCGCGATCACGCGCGGCAACGTGTTCGAGGCGCAGGTGAAGGCCGACGGGTGCGCGGAGCTGGTGACGCTGCTGCGCGAGCGGCTCGGCCTCGACGTCCCCGAGGTCGCCTACGACGACCTGGAGGTGGTCGCGGGCAGCGAGAGCCGGGAGCTGCGGCACTCGCGGACCCGGCGGCTGCTCGCCCGCGCGCTGGAGTCGGGCGAGGGGACGCTGTTCGACCATCCGCTGCTGCGGCTGGAGATCGCCGGGTGTCCGGCCTATCTGGAGCCGGACGTCATCGCGTTCCAGCTCGCGGGCCGGCTGCACGTCATCGAGATCAAGTCGTTCGCGGTCGTGGACGGGCAGGCCGAGCCGGAGCAGGTCGCCGCGGCGGCCCGCCAGTCGGCGGTGTACGTGCTGGCGCTGCGCCGGCTGGCGGCGGAGCTGGGGCACGACCCGGCGCGGGTGTCGCACGAGGTGTTCCTGGTCTGCCCGGAGAACTTCTCCAACCGTCCGACGGCGACGCCGCTGGACGTGCGGCCGCAGCTCGCCGTCCTCGAACGGCAGCTCGCCCGCCTCACCCGCGTGGACGCGCTGCTGGCGGAGCTGCCGGGCGGCCTGACGTTCGCGCCGGGCGAGACGCTCGCGGCATCCGTACGCGCGGTCGAGGCACGGTACGCGCCCGAGTGCATGTCGGGCTGCGAGATGGCGCTGTTCTGCCGGGACGAGGCGCGGTCCTGCGGCGCCACGGGCGCGCTGGGCCGGTCCGTCCGCGACGACCTGGGCGGCATCGACGCGATCGCGACCGCGCTGGCGCTGGCGGACGGCTCGCTGACGCCGTCCGACGACCTCGCCGAGACGGCCGAGCGGCTGCGCGCCGCCGGCCGCCTGCGCGCCGAGGCCCTGCACGGGGCCGCGTGAGCCGTCGATGAGCGCACTGTCCTCGCTCGCGCGGCTGCAGGCGGCGGCCGCCGGGATCGCGCAGCCGCTCGCGACCGTACGGCACTGTCACCTCGCGGACGCGCCGCTGGTGCTCGTCCCGTTGAAGCTCGCCGGAGAAGCGGCGGCACCGCTGGCCGTCATGGCCGGGAGCACACCGGACGATCCCGCACTGCTGGTCGTGCCGCAGCCGCGCAACCGGGATCTGCGGTTCGCGTTCGCCGCCGCCTTCGCCAAGCTCGTCCTCAACCACATCGAGACGAGCCGGGGCGCGGTGGAGGAGCTGCCGCCCGGCAAGGAGGGCGAGGAGCGGATCCGGTACGGGGACGCGCCGCAGCTGCTCGTCCCGAACCGGGGCGGCGTCGCGTTCCTGCGGCTGATGGGGCGGTCGACGCGGTTCCGCAGCACCGAGGGCCCGTACGCGGTCGGCCCCGCGGTGCCGGTGCTCGGCCGGTGGCTGACCTGGTTCACCGAACGGCACGACCACCCCGGCTCGTCGCTGCTGCAGGCGATGACGGAGACGCTGCGGCTGCACTGGGCGACGGGCCAGAGTTCGCTGGAGGACGGCAACCTCGCGGCGCTGCTGGGCTGGATCGACCCGCCGGACGGCATGGACGGCCCCGCCGCGGCGGCCCGTGCCGAGGACCCGGTGATCTGCCCGCCGGCGGGCCCCGCGACCGACCCGACGTTCGACAACGAGGTCCTCGCGCCCGCGATCGCCGCCTACGACCGGTCGGGGCCGGGCTCCCGCGCCGAGGAGCGCCTCCGGAGCGTCCTCGCCGACCAGCTCACCCCGACGTGGGACCTGATGTGGCGGGCCGTCGCGCTGCTCCGCACGCTGCCGGAGGGCGCGAGCGTGCCGCGCCGCTGGGAACGCGACCGGGACGCCTTCACCTACTACCACCAGACGTTCGGTGAGGCGTATCCGCAGGCGCGCCGCGACCCGCCGGTCCGGGCGGCGCGGCGGCTGCACGACCTCGAACGCGCGCAGGACGCCTACGACGCGCAGCGCGCGTTCGACGACCCGCTGGTCATGGCCGAGCACCGGCTGGCCGGCCAGGCGTTCGGCGGGACGGTCACCGAGTGCGACCCCACCCGCCTGGACGAGACGGGCCGGCGCCCGAAGCTGCGCCCCCTGCTGCGGGTCGGCACGCGGGACCCGGTGCGGCTGGACATCGGGACGGCCGTCTGCGACGCGGCACGGCCCGCGCTCAAGGGGAGGATCGTGGAGATCGGTGACGGGTCGGTGCTGCTGGAGCTGACCGGCGGGATGGGCCGCAGGCTCACCCCCGAGCCGGGCGTCGTCCCGGCGGCGGGCGACCGGGTGTGCTTCACCTCGCTGACCGAGGGCTCGTTCGGCGCGGCGCGGTTCCCCGACCGTGAAGACACGCCGTGGACGCACGGCGGGCCGCCCGGCGAGTACGTGCCGACCGACGAGGACGCCGCGGAGGAATGGTCGTGACCCGGCACGCGGGCCGCCATCTGGTGGCGGCGGAGGCTCCCGGCCCGGCGGAGGCGGCCTCGCGGGTCGTCGGCGACGTCCTCGCCGATCTCGGCGGCGGGCATCGCGGGGTGGTGGTCGACTCGCCGCCGGGCGCGGGCAAGTCGACGCTGGTCGTGCACGCGGCCGCGCACCTGGCCGGGGCCGGTGAGCGGCTGATGATCGTGGCGCAGACGAACGAGCAGGTCGACGACCTCATCGAGCGGATCGCCGGGAAGCATCCGCGGCTCACCCTCGGGCGGCTGTCGGCGTCGGGGTACGTCCCGTCCGAGCGGGTCCTGGCGCATCCGGCGGTGCGGGTCGCGCAGCAGGCCGGCGACCTGGCCGAGCACGCCATCGTGATCGCGACGGCCGCGAAGTGGGCGACGCTGCAGGACGGGTCGTGGCCGTGGGCGATCGTCGACGAGGCGTACCAGATGCGCTCGGACATGCTGCTGCGGATCGCCGCGCGGTTCGAGCGGGCGCTGTTCGTCGGCGACCCCGGCCAGCTCGACCCGTTCTCCACGGTCGAGGTCGAACGCTGGGCGGGCCTCACCTGGGACCCGATGCGCAGCGCCGTGTCGGTCCTGCTGGCGCACAACCCGGAGCTGCCCGTGCACCGGCTGCCGGTGTCGTGGCGGCTGCCCGCGTCGGCCGCGCCCGTCGTGTCGGACGCGTTCTACCCGTTCACCGGGTTCCGCGCCGGGACGGGGCCGGGCGACCGGCGGCTGGAGTTCGGGGCGCGCGGCATGGGCACCGCCTACGACCACGCGCTCGAAGAGGCCGCCGCCACCGGCTGGGCCCTCTACGAGCTTCCGGCCCGGCACACGCTGCGGACCGACGCCGAAGCCGTCCGCGCGACCGCGGCGCTCGCCGTCCGGCTGCTGCAGCGCGGGCCCGTCGCGCACTCCGAGCAGGGCTCGGCGCCGGTGGACGCGGCACGCGTCGCGATCGGCGCCGCACACCGCGACCAGGTCGCCGCGATCCGCGCCGCGCTCGGCCCGCACGGCGCCGGGATCACCGTTGACACCGCGAACCGGCTGCAGGGCCGCGAGTACGACGTGACGGTCGTCCTGCACCCGCTGTCGGGGCGCCGCGACGCGACCGCCTTCCACCTGGAGTCGGGGCGGCTGTGCGTGCTCACGTCACGGCACCGGCACGCGTGCGTGGTGGTGGCGCGGGCGGGCATTCCCGAACTTCTGGACGCGCACCCGTCCGCCGAGCCGGTGCACCTCGGCGTGCCGGTGAAGTTCCCGGACGGGTGGGAGGCGAACCAGTCGGTCCTCGCCCGTCTCGCCGGGCACCGGGTGGCGGCCGGCTAGGCCGGTCCGGCGGTCGCGGCCCAGCGGCCGTTGTGCCGGGTGATCGTGATCGGGTGGTCGAAGCACGCGCTGACGAGCCCGGTCGTGAGGACCTCGCCGGCCGGGCCCGCCGCGAGCACCCGCCCCTCCCGCAGCAGCAGCGCGTGGCTGGTGCTGACCGGCAGCTCCTCCAGATGGTGCGTGACCAGCACGGTCGTCAGATCGGGACGGTCGGTGCGCAGCCGGTCGAGGCTCGCCAGCAGCCGTTCGCGGGCGGCGAGATCCAGGCCGGTCGCGGGCTCGTCGAGCAGCAGCAGCGGCGGATCGGGCATCAGCGCCCGCGCGATCAGCGTCCGTCCCCGCTCCCCCTGCGACAGCGTCGGCCAGCGGGCGTCCGCCCGCGCCGTCAACCCCAGCAGGTCGATCAGCTCGCCGGCGCGGCGCAGGTCGCCGCCGGTGGGCGTCCAGCGCGGGACCAGTTCGATCGTGCCCGTCACGCCCGTCAGGACGATCTCCCGGACGGTCCGCGCCGACTCCAGCGGATGCCGCGGGTTGACCTGCCCGATCAGCGTGCGCAGGTGGTGGACGTCCACCCGGCCGAGCCGCCGCCCGAGGATCTCCGCCGTCCCGCGGGTCGGATGGACGTACGCGCCGAGGATGCCGAGCAGTGTGCTCTTCCCGGCGCCGTTCGGGCCGATCAGCGCCCAGTGCTCGCCGCGCAGCACCGTCATCGTGACGCGGTCGAGCAGGAGCCGCCGCGCACGGACCAGATCGATCTTGTCGGCGTTCAGCACGATGTCGGACACGGGGCCTCCCGTTCGAGAACTCGGCTTGGGGCACGCGGGAGGGTGCGGCATGCGGGGACGCGGAGAACCGGGATCGCCGGGACGGATGCGCCTGTGACGATCTTCAACGTACCGGAGGGCCGGCACCGGGTTCGAGTGCGGCATCCGGACGGATACTGTGAGATCCGGTGCCTCAGCGATCAGGGGAGAGACATGGAGGACATCGGCCTCATGTGCGCTCGCTGCGGCGGCGAGGTGCACGACGTGACGCACAACCGCGAAGGGTCCCTCGACGGCGTCGGCTACCGCCACAACCGGCGGGTGGAGCCGTGGGACCACGAGCTGGAACTGGCGATCGGCGAGCCCGCCCCGCACGAACCGGGCTGCGACTTCTGCGGTGCGACCGGGCCGAGCTGGCTCTACTACCCCACGCTCGACCCCGACGACACCGACATGTTCGAGGTCGAACTCGACACCACCGACCTCTCGGACGACGACACCGCCGTGGCCGTCCTCAACATGCTCTATCCGTGGTACGCGTGCGACACGTGCTCCGTCCTCGTCGCCGACCGCAACATCGACCTCCTCATCACCCGTGCCCTGGCCCACACCCCTGTCCCGGCGGACGGCCCCGTCGACGAGGACACCGCCCGCGCCCGCCTCCAGGGCTCCCTCTCGGTCTTCTTCACCACCCGCCCCGGCCGCCCCCAGCCCTCCCGGGCAGTGTGAGCCCAGGGGGAAGTGTCAGCCCAGGGCTACCCCGCAACTCCCTCCGGACGCTTGGCCCGTGACCGTGGCCGGGCTTTGAACCGTCGGGGGCGGACTACCCCCCGGGGGCAGGATGTCAGTGCGGGTCATTAGGATCGGTCCCGTTTTGTGTGGTGAGTGGGATTACGGGGGAACGCAGGTGATCGTTGACAGACGGTTCCACGGCCCGGACGGGTCGGGGAACGGGGGTTATGTGGCGGGGCACCTCGCGGGGCGGGTGCCGATCGACACGGTGACGGTGACGCTGCGGCAGCCGCCGCCGCTGGAGACCGAGCTGGTCGTCACGGTGGAGGACGAGCGCGGGCACAGCGTGCGGCTCTGGGACGGGGAACGGCTGATCGCGGAGGCGATCGCGGGGGCGATCGTCGTGCCGCCGATCGCGCCGGTCCCGTTCGAGCGGGCGCTGGAGGCGGCGGAGAAGTACCGGGCGGCGGAGAACCATCCGTTCCCGGGCTGCTTCGTGTGCGGACTCGACCGTGAGCCGGGCGACGGGCTGCGGCTCGAACCGGGGCCGGTCGCCGATGGCACCGTTGCGGCGCCGTGGGTGCCCGAGCAGGTACCCGAGCGGGAGCTGGTGTGGGCGGCGCTCGACTGCCCGGGCGGGTGGTCGTTCGACATAGCGGGCCGCCCGGCGGTGCTCGGCACCATGACCGCGCAGGTCATGGACGTGCCGGAGGCCGGCGAGCAGTGCGTCGTGACGGGGTTCGCGCGCAGCCGCGAGGGCCGCAAGATGCATGCGGCGACGGCCTTGTACGGGGCGGACGGGCGGCTGCTGGGCCGCGCCGAGCAGATCTGGATCGAGGTCGACCCCGCGGCGTTCGGGCGCTGAACCCGGCCGGGCGGCCGTTCCGGCTCCGGGTGGATCGCGGAAATGTGTCGCCCGACGCTGTCGCCCCGGCCGAATCCGCTGTTGAATCTGAGCTTCCGCGAATACGGAGGCAGAACTCATGAGCGGAGACGGATTACTCATCCTCGCGCTCGCGGCCCTCGCGATCTACACGGGGATGCACTGGGAGCGGGCGCGCCGCAACGTCACGGATCTGCGGCTCGGCCGCCGGCGGATCGCCACGCTGCGGCGCGCGGCGGTGCGGGAACGCGGCCACATGCTGGTGGTCACCGGGACGGCGGCGCTGGCGTTCTTCCTGGCCGTCAGGTACGGCTGAGCCCGGGCGGGCGGCCCGCCCGGGCGCGCGGCGATCAGGGGCCGGCGAAGAGGGGGTCCTCCCGGTCCACGCCGTTCACCGGGCGGTCGTGGTTCTGCGCGTCGCCGCCCGGCATGCCCGGCATCTGGTGGCCGCCCGTACCGGAGCCCTGCTTCCCGTTCGGGAGGGGCACTCCGAGCGGCATCGGCGAACCGGGCGGGGCCGGGGCCAGGCCGCCGATCGGCGGCGGTCCGGGGGGCATGCCGGCGGGCTGGGGGCCCGTGCCGTGCGGCATGCCCGGCGGGGGCACCGGGGTGCCGCCGCCCGCCATCCGGCCGCCCGGCGGAATGTGGGACGCCAGCGTGTTGTGCGTGAACTGGTCGATCTGGCGGCGGGCGCGGTCGGCTTCGGCGCGGGCGGCGTCGCGCTCCTCGGCGAGGGCTTTGAGCGCGGCCTGCTGCTCGGCGACCGACTGCGCCAGCTGCCGCAGCTGCACCGCCTGATCGCTGAGCTTGCCGGTCAGCTCGTCCCGCTCCGCGGTCGCAGCCTTGGCCTGCACCTGGGCGGCGTCGCGCTCCTTGGCGGCCTCCTCGGCGCGCGCGTTGCCGCGCACGACCTCCGCCTCCGCCTCGGACTGAGCGCGCAGCGCGGCGGTGCGCTCGGCCTCGGCCTTGCTGGCGGCCTGCATGGCGCGCTGCCGCTGCGCCTCGGCGTCGCGCATGGCGTTGCGGAGATCCTCGGCACCCTGCTTGGCGACGGCGGCCTCCACGCGCTGCGCCTCGGCGGCGCCTTCGGCCTCGGCGAGCTTGGCGTGCAGGGCGACGAGCTCGGCCCGCGCCGCCTCCAGCGCGGCGAGCAGCTCGGTCTCGCGCGCGGCGACGCGGTCGCGTTCGCTCTCGGCGGCGAGCTTCGCCGTCATCGACTGCTGCGCGACCTGGTGCGCCTCCTCCCACGCCTGCTGCGCGGCGTCGCGCTTGGCGGTGGCGAGATTGGCCTCCTCCCGGGCGCGGGCGGCGTCCCGCTCGGCGTCCGCCGCGCGTTTGCGGGCCGTGGACGCCTCCTGCCACGCCTCCTCGGCCCGGCGCTGCGAGGCGTCGCGCTCGCTCTGCGCGATGGCGAGCTCACGGGCGGCCTCCGCGCGGACCTCGGCGACGCGCCGCTCGACGCCGGCGACGCTCAGCTCGGAGGTCAGCGAGTCGGCGAGCGCGTCGGCGGCCTTCTCCAGCCGCTCGACCATCTCCCAGGCCGAGGCGACCTGCCCGGTGAGGCCCGGCGCGTCCCGGCCCCGGTCGCGGCGCTCGCGGGCCTCGCGGGCGCAGGCGCCGTCGTTGTCCTGGCAGTACCGGATGGCGCGGACCGCCCCCACGGGCTGCGGGACGGGTCGTCCGCAGTTCGCGCACGGCCACACCGTGACCGGGTCTCCCATGCGGGCGACGGCCGTCTCCCCCGGCCCCGTCCCGCTGTCCCCCGTGATGCCGGCGACCGCGCCCTCGACGACCGCGCCCCCTGGAGCCGCGGCCGTCCCCTCGGGGCCGCTGTTGTCGCGCTCTTCGCTGTTAGGCATGGAATGAACCATACGCACTAGTCCACGTCACTGCAGTGAATTGGGAGGCAGATGTGGGGGTGCCCACGTCGTCGTTCAGCGGGCGGCGAAGCGGTCGGTGGCCTCGATGAGCCGGTCGCGGTTGCCCGGCTCGGAGCCGCCGTGCCCGGCGTCCTCAGCGATGTGGAACTCCGCTTCGGGCCACGCCCGGTGCAGATCCCACGCCTGGTCCGGCGGCGTCTTGATGTCGTAGCGGCCGTTGACGATCACGGCGGGGATGTGGCGGATGCGGTCGACGCCCGCGAGCAGCCCCTCCTCGGGAAGGAAGCCGCGGTTGGAGATGTAGTGGTACGTGATGCGGGCGAACGTGAGGACCGTGGCGTCGTCCAGATCCGGCGGCGGGACGGGCCGGAGCGTGTTCGCGGCCAGCTCCCAGGCGACCCAGGCGCGGGCCGCCGGCATGTGCACCGCCGGGTCGGGGTCCTCGATCCGGCGGCCGTAGGCGGTGAGCAGGTCGTCCTGCTCGGCGGGCGGGATCGCGTCCCGGAACGCCGCCCACTCGGCCGGGAACAGGTGCGCCGCGCCGGCCGGCGTGAACGCCCATGCCTCGTCGGGCGGGCGGACGAGGTAGACGCCGCGCAGCACGATCTCGGTGACACGGTCCGGATGTGCCTGCGCGTAGGCGAGCGCGAGGGTGCTGCCCCAGCTTCCGCCGAACACCAGCCACCGTTCGATGCCGAGGTGCTCGCGCAGCCGCTCGATGTCGTCCACCAGACGCGGGGTGACGTTGTGCTCCAGTGACACCGACGGGTCGCCCGCGTGCGGGAGGCTCCGCCCACAGCCCCGCTGGTCGAACAGCACGATCCGGTACCCGGACGGGTCGAAGAACCGCCGGTTGTCGGGGAGCAGCCCGCCGCCGGGGCCGCCGTGCAGGAACACCGCGGGCTTGCCGTCCGGGTTCCCGCAGGTCTCCCAGTAGATCCGGTTCCCGTCGCCCACGTCGAGCAGGCCGGAGTCGTACGGCTCGATCGGCGGGTAGTACTCCCTCAATGTCATGATCCAGTCATACCAGGCGGCTGATCATGCATTCTCCGGTCAGAGCTGGGCCATCGCCTTGCGAATGCGCTTGTCGGAGACGGGGAAGCGGGTTCCGAGCTGCTGGGCGAAGAGGCTGACGCGCAGCTCCTCCAGCATCCAGCGGATCTGCCGGGCCGGCTCCTCCTCCCGGCGGGCCGGGTGCAGGCGGCGCAGCGTCTGCTCGTACTCCTGCGCCAGGACGTCGACCTGGTGCGCGAGCATCCGGTCACGTCCCGGATTCTCGGGGAGCTTGTCGAGCCTGACCCGCAGGGCGCGCAGGTAGCGGGGCAGGTCGGGCAGCCGCGCCCAGCCCGTCGCGGTGACGAACCCCGGATGGATCAGCGCCGCGAGCCGGCCGCGGATGTCGGTCAGCGCCGGGACGAGCGTGAGGCTCGTGGTGCCGCGCAGCCGCCGGTCGGCCTCGTGCGCCTCGGCCAGGATGCGCTCGACGAGCCCGACGATCTGGGCCGTCGCGTCGTGCAGGTCGGCGCGGACGCGATCATAGAGGGCGCGGAAGCCGTCCTCGTCCCACGCGGGCCCGCCCGCCTCGGCGATGAGCCGGTCGGCGGCGGCGGTGACGCAGTCGTCGAACAGCGCCGCGACGGAGCCGTGCGGGTTGTGGCTGAGCGCGAGCTTGCCCTTGTTGGTCAGGCGGCCCTGGATGAGCTTCACCGGGGACGGCGCGTTCAGCAGGATCAGCCGGCGGGTGCCGAGCCACATGGCGCGGCGCTGCTCGGCCTCCGTCTCGTACATGCGCACGGCGACCGTGTCGCCCTCGTCGGTGAGCGCCGGGTACGCCTTGACGTCGTAGCCGTTCTGCTTCCGCTCATAGGTGCGGGGCAGCTCCCCGACCGTCCACTCGGTGAGGCCGGAGCGTTCGATCGTGGACGCGGCCTTCGCCAGCGTGCCGCGCACCTTGCCGGCGAGGCGGCGTTTCAGCTCGTCCAGGCCGGTGCCCTCGCCGAGGGTGCGGCCCCGGTCGTCCACGACGCGGAACGTGATGCGCAGATGGGCGGGCAGCCGGGACGGGTCCCACGCCTCCCGCGCGACGGGCACGCCGGTCATCGCGGTCAGCTCGCGTTCCAGGGCGTCCAGCAGCGGCTCGGTGCGCGGCGCGACCCGGTCGAGGACCTTGCGGGCGTAGTCGGGCGCCGGGACGAAGTTGACGCGCAGCTGCTTGGGCAGCGACCGGATCAGCTCGGTGACCAGCTCGGCGCGCAGGCCCGGGACCTGCCACTCGAACCCGTCCGGCCGCACCTGGTTGAGGACCTGGACGGGGATGTGCACGGTCACGCCGTCGGCGTCGGCGCCGGGCTCGAACTGGTAGGTGAGGCGCAGGCGCAGCGGGCCCTGCTTCCACACGTCCGGGTAGTCGGACTCGCTGACCCCGCCCGCGGTCTCGTTGATGAGCATCGACTTCTCGAACCCGAGCAGGTCGGGGTCGGTGCGCTGGGCCTTCTTCCACCACGAGTCGAAATGCCGCCCGGACACGACGTCCTCGGGGACGCGCTCGTCGTAGAAGTCGAAGAGGGTCTCGTCGTCGACGAGGATGTCGCGGCGCCGGGCGCGGTGCTCCAGCTCCTCCACCTCGTCCAGCAGGGCGCGGTTGTCGTGGAAGAACCGGTGACGGGTCTCCCAGTCGCCCTCGACCAGCGCGTGCCGGATGAACAGCTCGCGGGACAGGACGGGGTCGATGCGGCCGTAGTTGACGCGGCGGTCGGCGACGATCGGCACCCCGTAGAGGGTGACCTTCTCGCGCGCCATGACGGCCGCCTGCTTCTTCGACCAGTGCGGCTCGCTGTAGTTGCGCTTCACCAGGTGCTGCGCCAGCGGCTCGATCCACTCCGGCTCGATCTTGGCGTTGACACGTCCCCACAGCCGGGACGTCTCGACCAGCTCCGCCGACATCACCCAGCGCGGCGGCTTGCGGAACAGTGACGACCCCGGGAACACGGCGAACTTCGCACCTCGCGCGCCCAGGTACTCCTGGCCCCGGCGCTGCCTGTCCTTCTTCTCTGCGTCGATGAGCCCGATGTGGGAGAGAAGGCCGGCGAGCAGCGAGGCGTGGATGCGGTCGGGCGGCGCGTCGGCGGTGTTGAGCGTGACGCCGAGCGACTTGGCGACCTGCTTGAGCTGGCCGTGCAGGTCCTGCCATTCGCGGACGCGCAGGAAGTGCAGGAACTCGTTCTTGCACATGCGGCGGAACGCGCTGCCCGACAGCTCCTGCTGCCGCTCGCGCAGGTAGTTCCACAGGTTCAGGTAGGCCAGGAAGTCGGAGGTGGGGTCGGCGAACCGGCGGTGCTTTTCGTCGGCGGCCTGCTGGTGCTCGGCGGGGCGTTCGCGCGGGTCCTGGATGGACAGCGCCGAGGCGATGATCAGGACCTCGCGCACGCAGCCGTTCTTGTCGGCCTCCAGCACCATGCGGGCCAGCCGCGGGTCGACGGGGAGCTGGGCGAGGCTGCGGCCGAGCGGGGTGAGGCGCTTGCGCGGGTCCTTCTCCACCGGATCGATGGCGCCCAGCTCGTGCAGCAGGTCGACGCCGGCCTTGACGTTGCGGCGGTCCGGCGGCTCCACGAACGGGAACGCGGCGATGTCGCCGAGGCCGAGCGAGGTCATCTGCAGGATGACGGAGGCGAGGTTGGTGCGCAGGATCTCCGGGTCGGTGAACTCGGGGCGGGCCTGGAAGTCCTCCTCGGAGTACAGCCGGACGCAGACCCCCTCCGACACGCGCCCGCAGCGTCCCTTGCGCTGGTTCGCCGACGCCTGAGACACCGGCTCGATCGGGAGCCGCTGCACCTTCAGCCGGTGGCTGTAGCGGGAGATGCGGGCGGTGCCCGGGTCGACGACGTACTTGATGCCGGGGACGGTCAGCGACGTCTCGGCGACGTTGGTCGCAAGGACGATCCGGCGCCCGCGATGCGGCTGGAACACCCGGTGCTGCTCGGCCGACGACAGCCGCGCGTACAGCGGCAGGACATCGGTGGCCTCCCCGCGCCGGGTGAAGTGCTTGGTGAGCGCCTCGGCGGTGTCGCGGATCTCCCGCTCACCGCTGAGGAACACCAGCACGTCGCCGGGCCCCTCGCGGCCCAGCTCGTCCACCGCGTCGAGGATGGCCTGGATCTGGTCGCGGTCGGGGTCGGCGGACGGGTCGTCCGGGTCGACGACGGGCCGGTACCGCACCTCCACCGGATACGTCCGTCCCGACACCTCCACGATGGGCGCGTCGCCGAAGTGCGCGGAGAACCGCTCGGGATCGATCGTCGCCGAGGTGATGATCACTTTGAGGTCGGGCCGGCGCGGCAGGATCTCCTTGACGTACCCGAGCAGGAAGTCGATGTTGAGGCTGCGCTCGTGCGCCTCGTCGATGATCAGCGTGTCGTACCGGCGCAGCAGCCGGTCGGTCTGGATCTCGGCGAGCAGGATGCCGTCGGTCATCAGCTTGACGAGCGTGTCGTCGCCGGAGCGGTCGGTGAAGCGCACCTTGTAGCCGACGGCGTCGCCGAGCTCGGTGCCGAGCTCCTCGGCGATGCGGTCGGCGACCGTCCGCGCCGCCAGCCGCCGCGGCTGGGTGTGCCCGATGGACCCGAGGACGCCACGGCCCAGCTCCAGGCAGATCTTGGGGATCTGGGTGGTCTTGCCGGAGCCCGTCTCCCCCGCGACGATCACGACCTGGTGGTCGCGGACCGCGGCGAGGATGTCGTCCTTCTTCTGCGACACCGGCAGCTCGGCCGGGTACGTGATCGCGGGCACGGCGAGCCGCCGCCGCTCGACCCGCCGCTCGGCGGCCTCGATCTCGGCGGCGATCTCCTCGGCGACCTCGGCCCGGCGGCGGGCGTCGCGCATCTTCTGGACGCCGTCGATCCGGCGGCGCAGCCGGTGCCCGTCACGCAGCATCAGCTCCGGCAGGCGCGCACGCAGGTCGGCGAGCGGCGATCTCACACTCGTCCCCATAACCATCGACAAGGATAGGGGTCCAGGCCCCCCGGGCCCCGCTCACCCCACAGCCTTCGCACCGTAGCCGGAACACCCCATGCGGGGCGATCTCTTTTCCCGCGGATACAACACCGCCCGCCACGACCGCATTCCGTTCGCGGCCGAGCGCGGGCGGCGCCCCCTCGGGCAGATCCCCTCGGGCGGGGTCAGCCGGCGCCGTAGACGGGCTCGGGGGCGGGCGCCTTGGCCAGGAGGTCCTTGACGACGTCGCCGACCTCCGCGGGGTCCCAGCGGGCGCCCTTGTCGGCGGTGGGGCCGTGCCGGAAGGCGTCCATCACGCAGATCTTGCCGCCCTCGGCCTCGAAGACCCGTCCGGTCACCTCGCGCGACCCGGCGGAGCCGAGCCAGACGACGAGCGGCGAGACGTTCTCCGGCGCCATGGCGTCGAACTCGCCCTCGGCGGGGGCGGCCATCGTCTGCGCGAAGACCTCCTCGGTCATGCGGGTGCGGGCGGCGGGCGCGATCGCGTTGACGGTGACGCCGTAGCGGCCCAGCTCGGCGGCCGCGACGAGGGTCAGGCCGACGATGCCGGCCTTGGCGGCGGAGTAGTTGCCCTGCCCGACGCTGCCGAGCAGCCCGGCACCGGAGGAGGTGTTGACCACACGGGCGTCCACGGCACGGCCCGCCTTGCTCTCGGCCCGCCAGTACCGCCCGGCGTGCTTGAGCGGCAGGAAGTGCCCCTTGAGGTGGACGCGCATGACGGCGTCCCACTCGTCCTCGCCCAGGTTGACCAGCATGCGGTCGCGGAGGAACCCGGCGTTGTTGACGAGCGTGTCGAGCCGCCCGAACGCGTCGATCGCGGTGGCGACCAGCCCGGCGGCGCCCTCGTCGGTGGCGATGTCGCCGAGGTCGGCGACCGCCTTCCCGCCGAGCGCCTCGATCTCCCGGACGACGTCGTCCGCGGGGCCGCCGGACGCCTCCCCGGTGCCGTCCCGCGCGACGCCCAGGTCGTTCACGACGACGAGCGCGCCCTGGCGGGCGAACTCCAGCGCGTGCGCGCGGCCGAGCCCGCGCCCGGCGCCGGTGACGGCGACCACCCGGTCCTTGCAGATCATCGTGACTCCTCCTTGTTGACGGTGGCGGCGTCCAGGAATGCGGGGCGCTCTCCCCCGCCGTGGACCTGCATGGACGAGCCGGTGACGTAGGACGCCAGGTCCGAGGCCAGGAACACGCAGGCGGCGCCGATGTCGTAGGGGTCGGCGAGGCGGCCGAGCGGCACGGTCCGCCCCACGGCGGCGACGCCCTCCTCGTCGCCGTAGTGCAGATGCGCCAGTTCGGTGCGGACCATCCCGAGGATCAGCGTGTTGACCCGGATGTCCGGCGCCCACTCCACGGCCAGCGACTGGGTGAGGCTGTGGAGACCGGCCTTCGCGGCGCCGTAGGCGGCGGTACCGGGCGAGGGCCGCACCCCGCTGACGCTGCCGATGTTGATGACCGAGCCGCCGCCGCGCTCCAGGATCTTCGGCCGCAGCGCCCGCGACATGATCAGCGCGGAGCTGAGGTTCAGCTCGATGATCTTCAGGTGGGTGCGCAGGTCCCCCTCGGCGACCGGCAGGTACGGCCCGCCGCCGGCGTTGTTGACCAGGACGTCCACGCGGTCGAGCCCGTCGGCGAACGCCTGCGCGGCGTCCGGGTCGCGCACGTCCAGCGAGACGAACCGCGCCGTCCGGCCGTCCGCCTCGGGAAGCGTCTGCGGCGTGCGGCGGGCGACCGCGACGACGTCGGCGCCCGCCGCCAGGAAGGCGCGGCTGATGCCGGCGCCGACCCCGCGCACGCCCCCGGTGACCACGACGGTCCTGCCGCCCAGATCGAGCGTCAGTGACATTCCGCCTCCTTCGTGCGCCTCTGCTACCGTCTGTTCTAACAAATGTTTGGTGGAAAGGTAGCGCATGGGAGTCTCCACCACGACCCTGGACGGGGTCGCCGAGATCGTCGTGGACGCGCCGCCGGTCAACGCGCTGACCGTCGCGGGCTGGTACGAGCTGGCCGACGCGGTGCTCGCGGCGGGCCGCGATCCCGAGGTCGGCGCCGTCGTGCTCCGGGCCGAGGGCCGGGGCTTCAACGCGGGCGTCGACATCAAGGAGATGCAGAACACCGAGGGCCACGCCGCCCTGGTCGGCGCCAACCGCGGCTGTTACGCGGCGTTCGCCGCCGTCTACGACTGCGAGGTCCCGGTCGTCGCCGCGGTGCACGGCTTCTGCCTCGGCGGCGGGATCGGCCTGGCCGGCAACGCCGACATCGTGATCGCCTCGCAGGACGCCTACTTCGGCCTTCCGGAGGTGGACCGGGGCGCCCTCGGCGCCGCCACCCACCTGGCCCGGCTCGTCCCGCAGCACCTGATGCGCGCGATGGTCTACACGTGCCGCAACGTCACGGCGGACGAACTGCACCACCACGGCTCGGTCCTGGAGGTCGTCCCGGCCGGCGAGCTGCGCGCCAAGGCCCTGGAGGTCGCCGCGAACATCGCCGCGAAGGACCGGTACGTCATCCGGCGCGCCAAGGAGTCGCTGAACGGCATCGACCCGGTCGACGTCAAGCGCAGCTACCGCTACGAGCAGGGCTTCACGTTCGAGCTGAACCTCGTCGGCGCGGGCGACGAGCACCGCGACGCCTTCGTCGCCAAGGGGGCCCGGTGAGCGGCCGTGCACCGGTTCTTCGAGCCCTTGGCCTTGCGGGCCAGGTCCTTCTGCGCCTTGGCAAGGCGTTCGCGGTCACGGCGCTCGTGCCGGGGGTTGGTGACCTTCTCCCCGGTCGACAGCGTCACCAGCGACGTGATCCCGGCGTCGATCCCCACCGCCCGGTCGGTCGGGTCGAGACGGGCGATGGCGTCCTCGCACAGCAGGGACACGAACCAGCGCCCGGCCGCGTCCCGGCTGACAGTGACCGTGGACGGCACGGCATCCTCGGGCAGCGGCCGGGACCACACGATCGCCAGCGGCTCGGACATCTTCGCCAGCGTCAGGCGGCCGCCACGCCACGTGAACGCGCTGCGGGTGTACTCCGCAGACTGCCGGGACTTCTTCCGCGACTTGAAACGCGGGTAGGCGGCGCGTTCGGCGAAGAAGTTCGTGAACGCCGTCTGCAGGTGCCGCAGCGCCTGCTGCAACGGCACCGAGGACACCTCGCCCAGGAACGCCAGTTCCCCGGTCTTCTTCCATTCGGTGAGGAGCGCGGAGGTCTCCACGTAGGACACGCGGCGCTGCTCGGTGTACCAGGCGCGGGTGCGTTCCTCCAGCGCCCGGTTGTAGACCAGGCGCGCGCAGCCGAACGTGCGCGACAACTCCGCCGCCTGCTCGCCTGTGGGATGGAAGCGGTACCGAAACGCCCGTTTCACCTGCCGCGCCATGCCTCACATCCTATGGCCCCGCCTGTGATGTTCGCCCGCATGTTCGAGGAACGGCGCGGCACCGGGCGGGGGCGTGTTTCCTCCCCAGGGCTAAAGCCCGGGGTCTCCACACTCAGGAGTTCTCGATGAATCCGGGTTCCAAGGTCATGTCGGCCGACGAGGTCGCCGGGTCGCTGGAGAGCGGCATGACGGTCGGGATCGGCGGCTGGGGGTCGCGGCGCAAGCCGATGGCGCTGGTCCGGGCGATCCTCCGCTCCCCCGTCACCGACCTGACGGTGGTGGCCTACGGGGGGCCGGACGTGGGGCTGCTGTGCGCGGCCGGCAAGATCCGCAGGCTGGTCACCGCGTTCGTGACGATGGACTCGATCCCGCTGGAGCCGCACTTCCGGCAGGCCCGGCAGTCCGGGTCGATCGAGCTGACCGAGTACGACGAGGGCATGTTCATGTTCGGGCTGTACGCGGCGGCGCACCGGCTGCCGTTCCTGCCCACGCCGGTCGGCCTCGGCTCGGACGTGCTGAGGGTCAACCCCGAGCTGAAGACGATCCGCTCCCCGTACGAGGACGGAACCGAACTGGTCGCCGTCCCCGCCCTGACGATGGACGTGGCGCTGATCCACATGAACCGCGCCGACGCCCGCGGCAACGCCCAGTACCTCGGCCCCGACCCGTACATGGACGACCTGTTCGCCAAGGCCGCCGGCCGCACCTACGTGTCGTGCGAGCGGCTCGTCGACACCGCGGACTTCGCCAAGGAGGGCCCGGTGCAGTCGATGCTGATCAGCCGGTCGCACGTGGCGGGCGTGGTGGAGACGCCGAACGGGGCGCACTTCACCGACTGCGTGCCCGACTTCGGGCGGGACGAGAAGTTCCAGCGGCTCTACGCGCAGGCGGCGGCCGACCCGGAGAAGTGGGCCGGGTTCCGCGAGCGTTTCCTGTCCGGCGACGAGGCCGCCTACCAGGACGCCGTCCGGGTGTGGCGGGAGGAGAACCGATGAGCGATGTGACGCGCGCGGAGGTGTGCGCCGCGGCGTGCGCGGACCTGTTCCGGGGCGACGGGGAGATCGTCGCGGCGGCGGTCGCCGGGTTCGTGCCGATGCTGGGGTCCCGGCTGGCGCGGGCGACGTTCGCGCCCGGCCTGCTCACGACGGACGGCGGGCCGTCGCTGAGCGCCGAGCCCGTCCCGCTGGGCGCCCAGGCGGCGACGGCCGAGGGGTGGCTGCCGTTCCGCGACCACCTGTGGCTCGTCCTCAACGGACGGCGGCACGTGGTGATGGGGCCGAGCCAGATCGACGCGCACGGCAACACCAACATCTCGTGCATCGGCGACTGGGAGCGTCCGTCCCGGCAGCTCCTGGGCGTGCGCGGCGGGCCGGGCAACACGCTGCTGAACCCGACGAGCTACTGGGTGCCCAAGCACTCGACGCGGGTGTTCACCGAGAAGGTCGACATGGTGAGCGGCGTCGGCTGGGACCGGGGCGCGCACGAGATCCGCGCCGTGGTGACCAACCTCGCGGTGCTCGACTTCGAGACCCCGGACCGGCGGATGCGGCTGCGCTCGGTCCATCCCGGCGTGCGCGTCGACGATGTGCGCGCGGCGACGGGCTTCGAGCTGGCCGTCCCGGACGAGGTGCCCGAGACGCGGCTGCCGGACGGCGAGGAGCTGCGGATCATGCGCGAGGTCCTCGACCCGAAGGGCCTGCGCGAAAGAGAGGTTCCCGCCTGATGGAGCAGGTGCTCGACACTCCGCTGACCCGGCTGACGGGCGTGCGGCACCCGGTCGTCCAGACCGGCATGGGGTGGGTGGCCGGGCCGCGGCTCGTCACGGCCGTGGCGAACGCGGGCGGGCTCGGCGTCCTGGCGTCGGCGACGATGACGCCGGCCCAGCTCGCGGACGCGATCCGCGAGGTCAAGGAGCGCACGGACGCGCCGTTCGGCGTCAACCTGCGGGCGGACGCGGGCGACGCGGGCGACCGCATCGACCTCCTGATCAAGGAGGGCGTGAAGGTCGCCTCGTTCGCGCTCGCGCCCAGGAAGGAGCTGATCGCCAAGCTGAAGGACGCCGGGGTCGTGGTGATCCCCTCGGTCGGCGCGCGGCGGCACGCGGAGAAGGTCGCCGGCTGGGGCGCGGACGCCGTGCTGGTCCAGGGCGGCGAGGGCGGCGGCCACACCGGCGCCGTCGCCACGACGCTGCTGCTGCCGCAGGTGGTGGACGCGGTGGACATCCCGGTCATCGCGGCCGGCGGCTTCTTCGACGGCCGCGGGCTCGCCGCCGCGCTCGCCTACGGGGCGGCGGGCGTGGCGATGGGCACGCGGTTCCTGCTGACCTCCGACAGCTCGGTGCCGGACGCGGTCAAGCAGGTGTACCTGAAGACCGGCGAGACCGTGGTGACGCGGCAGGTGGACGGGATGCCGCACCGGGTGCTGCGCAGCGAGCTGGTCAACACCCTGGAGAGGTCCGGACGCGTGGGCGGGCTCGTCCGGGCGGTGCGCAACGGCGCCCGGTTCAAGAAGCTGTCCGGGATGTCGTGGCGTGCGATGATCGCCGACGGGAAGGCGATGAAGCACGGCAAGGACCTGTCGTGGTCGCAGGTGCTGATGGCCGCGAACACGCCGATGCTGCTGAAGGCGGCCATGGTGGACGGGCGTCCCGACCTGGGCGTGATGGCGTCCGGCCAGGTCGTCGGCGTCATCGACGATCTTCCGAGCTGCGGTGAGCTGATCGACGGGATCGTGCGGCAGGCCGCCGAGGTGATCGCCGCCCAGCAGTCGCTCCTGGTGCGCTAGGGCGCGCCCGCGCCGAGGCCGCGCAGCACGGCCGCCAGTCCCCCGCGGAACTCCTCGTCGGGGCCGATGTGGCGGGCGTGCCGCGCGGTCTCCGCCATGTGGGGGAACTCGCCGGCGGGCAGGGCGGCGATGACGGCGGTCCCCTCCCCCGACAGCGGGCCGAGGTGCTCCAGCTGGATCGCGCCGACGATGTAGGCGATCAGCGTGCGCAGCGCGATGGCCGCGGGCGGCCCGGTGATGCCCGCGTCCGCGAGGATGCCGGTGACCGCCTCGCCCCAGCGCAGCGACCCCGCCGAGGCGTGCCGGTGGGTGAGCGTCAGCGGCACGATCGCCGCGTGGGCGCCGAACGCGTCGCGCATCCGCAGGGCCATGGTCTCGATCCGCGCGTCCCACAGGCCCTCGGGCGGCGGCGTCGGATCGACCCCGCCGTAGACGAGGTCGAGGACGAGCCCTTCCAGCTCCTCCCGGTCGCGCACGTACCGGTAGAGCGCCATGGTGCTCATGCCGAGCTCCTTGGCGACGGCGCGCATGGACAGCCCGGCGAGGCCGTCCCGGTCGATGACGGCGAGCGCCGCCGCGGCGAGCTTCCCGGTGCTGAGCGAGCGTGGTCGAGGCATGGCGCTTGACAGCGTACGACATACACCTACGATCGTAAGCGTACGCCTTACGCTTAAAGGAGCAGCCATGCGTCTCGCGCCCGGTTCCGACGTCCCCGCGCGGCGGTTGACCCCGGTCAACGGCCCGGCGCTCACCGTCCCCGACCCCGGCCGCCTCGTCCATCTGCAGTTCCGCCGGTTCGCGGGCTGCCCGATCTGCAACCTGCACCTGCGCTCGTTCACCGGCCGGCACGCCGAGATCGAGGCGGCGGGCATCCGCGAGGTGGTCGTCTTCCACTCCTCCGCCGAGGAACTGCGCGAGCACGTCCCCGGTCTCCCGTTCGCCGTGATCGGCGATCCGGAGAAGCGGCTGTACGCCGAGTTCGGCGTGGAGTCCGCCCGCCGCGCGCTGCTCGACCCGCGCGCGTGGTGGACGATCGCGCGCTCGGTCGCCGCCGGCACCCGGGAGGTCGCCCGGGGCCGGGCGCGGACGCCGAAGTCCCGCCCGGACGGCGGGCGCCTCGGCCTGCCCGCCGACTTCCTGATCGGCCCCGGCGGCCGGCTCGTGGCCGCCAAGTACGGCGAGCACGCCGCCGACCACTGGAGCGTCGATGACCTGCTGGCCCTGGCCGCTCAGGCGCCCGCCCCGTCCGGGCGGCGATGACCCCGGACGGTCAGTAGCGTCCGCCGACGGCCGCCGGGAGCTCGTCCAGGTCGGCCAGATCGGCTTCGGCGAGCTCCAGGTCGGCGGCGCCCGCGTTGTCGTGCAGGTAGCGGCGCTTCTTGGTGCCGGGGATCGGGATGACGTGGTCGCCCTGCGCGAGCGTCCAGGCGATCGCCACCTGCGCCGGGGTCGCGCCGTGCCGCTCGGCGACCGCCTTGACCACCTCCACGATGCGCAGGTTGGCCTTGAGCGCGTCCTCCTGGAAGCGCGGGTTGCCGACCCGCAGGTCGGTGCTCTCGAAGTCGGCGGAGGTGACCGTCCCGGTGAGGAAGCCCCGGCCGAGCGGTGAGAACGGCACGAACGCGACACCGTTGGCGGCACACCAGCCGACCACGTCGCCCGGTCCCCGGCCGGGGCTCACGCTGTCGCCCGGCAGGGTGCCGGCGAGCCCGCCGGGCGCGCCCATCGCGTCACGCGTCCACAGCGACAGCTCCGACTGGATCGCCGCGACCGGGTGGATCGCGTGCGCCTCGGCGGCCTGCCCGACGCTGACCTCCGACAGGCCCAGCCTGCGGACCTTCCCCGCCTCGACCAGCTCCGCCATCGCGCCCCAGGTGTCGGCCAGCGGCACCTCCGGGTCGACCCGGTGCAGGTAGTACAGGTCGATCACGTCGGTGCCGAGGCGGCGCAGGCTGTCTTCGGCGGAGGCCCTGACGTGCTCCGGCCGGCCGTTCCGGACGATCCTCCTGGTGGCCATCGACTCCACCACCAGGCCCGTCTTGGTCGCGACGACCGCCTCGTCCCGGCGTCCCGCCAGCGCCCGGCCGACGAGCGACTCGTTGTGGCCGTCACCGTAGGGCTGCGCGGTGTCCAGGAACGTCACGCCCAGGTCGAGCGCCTCCCGGATCAGCGCGATCGACGCCTCGTCGTCCCGTTCCGACTCGCCGTAGGCCCAGCTCATGCCCATGCAGCCCAGCCCCACGGCACCGACCGGGGTGCCCGCGAACTCACGGTTCCTCATAGTGATCGCTCCTCTCGTTGCGGGTTCGGGCGCCGCCGCCCGCGCCGGTACGGCGACCGCGATCCCTTCGAGGGGCAGTATCCCGGTCAGTCCTCCAGGAGGCGGCGGCCGATGATCATTTTCTGTATGTCGGCGGTGCCCTCGCCGATCAGCAGCATCGGGGCCTCCCGGTAGAGGCGCTCGATCTCGTACTCCTTGGAGTAGGCGTAGCCGCCGTGGATGCGGAACGCGTCCTCGACCACCTCCTTGCAGTACTCGCTGGCCAGGTACTTCGCCATGCCGGCCTCCAGGTCGTTGCGGTCGCCGGAGTCCTTGCGCCGCGCCGCCATCACCATCATCTGGTGCGCGGCCTCGACCTTGGTCGCCATCTCGGCGAGCCGGAACAGCACGGCCTGATGCCCGGCGATGGGCCTGCCGAACGTCTCACGCTGCCGGGCGTAGCCGAGGGCCAGTTCGTAGGCGCGTTTCGCGACACCGCAGCCGCGGGCGGCCACGTTGACGCGGCCGACCTCCACGCCGTCCATCATCTGGTAGAAGCCGCGGCCGGGCGCCCCGCCGAGGATCCGGTCGGCCGGGACGCGGTACGCGTCGAAGATCAGCTCGGTGGTGTCGACGCCCCGGTAGCCCATCTTCTCGATCTTGCCGGGGACGGTCAGGCCGGGCGCCACCTCCCCGAAGCCGGGCGTCTTGTCGATGAGGAAGGTGGTCATGCCGCGGTGGCCCGCCTCCGGGTCGGTCTTGACGAGCGTGGCGACGAGGTTGGCCGAGGCGCCGTTGGTCAGCCACATCTTCTGCCCGTCGATCACGTAGTCGCCGCCGTCGGGGACGGCACGGGTCGTGATGGCCGAGACGTCCGAGCCGCAGCCGGGCTCCGACATCGAGAACGCGCCCCGGATCTCGCCCGCCGCCATCTTCGGCAGGTAGTGCGCCTTCTGCTCGGCGGTCCCGTGGTGGGTGATCATCCAGGCGACGATGAAGTGGGTGTTGACGATGCCGGACACGCTCATCCAGCCCCGCGACAGCTCCTCCACGACCAGCGCGTAGGTGAGCAGCGACTCCCCGAGCCCGCCGTGCTCCTCATCGATCATCAGGCCGAAGAGCCCGAGTTCCCGCATGCCGTCCACGATCGCCTGCGGGTATTCGTCGGCGTGCTCCAGGGCGGTGGCGACCGGGAGGATCTCCTTGTCGACGAACGCCCGGACGGTCGCGATGATCTCCCGCTGCTCGTCCGACAGCCCGTGGGTCTGCTGCAGCCTGCTCATGCCCGTTCCTCCTGCGATGTCAGCGGCCCTGGAAGCGCGGCGGGCGGCGCCCGGCGAACGCGGCCCGGCCCTCGGCGAAGTCGGCGCTGCCGAACAGCGCGGTCTGCTCCTCGCGCTCGGACTCCAGCAGCCGCGTCAGGTCGGGGTCGGCGCGGGCCAGCAGCCGCTTCGCGGCGGCGACCGACAGCGGGGCGAGCGCGGCGGCCTCCGCGGCCAGGCCGAGCGCGGCGTCCAGGGCCTTGCCGGACGGCGCGAGGGAGTCGGCGAGGCCGATCTCGTGGGCGCGGAGCGCGGGGACCGTCCGGCCGAACACGAGCATCTCCTTGGCGCGGCCCATGCCGACGCGCTGCGGGAGCGTCCAGAGCAGGCCGCCGTCCGCGATGAGGCCGACCTTGCCGAACGCGGCGACGAACCGGGCGTCCTCGGCGGCGACCACGTGGTCGCAGACGGCGGCGAGGGACACCCCGAGCCCGGCCGCGGCGCCCTCGACGGCCGCGATCACCGGCGTCCCGCAGGTCGCGATGAGCCGGACGGCCCGGTGCACGGGCGCGAGCCGGGCGTCGACCGCGTCCGGGCCGGCGCCCTCCATCGACGTGACGTCGCCGCCCGCCGAGAACGTCCCGCCGGCACCGGTCAGCACGATCGCCCGGACGCCGGGGTCGTCCACGGCACGGAGCAGTTCCTCCAGGAGCAGCTCGCGCATCGGGATGTCGATCGCATTGCGCGCCTCGGGCCGGTTCAGCGTGATCACGCGAGTCGCGTCACGATCCGCGACCACGACCACCCGGTCGTCCATCCATCCTCCCGGAGATTTCCTATACGGTATTCCGTCTCGCGCGTCACTCGGCCTGGGCGTCCCAGAACCCCTGCGCCTCCAGATGGACGACCAGCAGCGTGCCCGCGTGCCGGATGTGGGCGCGCATCGCCTGCCGTGCGGCGTCGGCGTCCCCGGCCCGCAGCGCGGCGAGGACGAGACGGTGGTCGTCGGCCGACGCCCTCGTCCAGCCCTCGATGCCGGCGTAGAAGCGGCCCGGCGCGTACCGGGCGACGAGCTGCAGCAGCCAGGCCGTCTTCGGCGATCCGGCGCACAGGTTGATCAGCCGGTGGAACTGGTGGTTGGCGCGTTCGACGCCGCCCGCGTCCCCGGCCTCGAAAGCCCGCTCCAACTGCGCCTGCGTCCGGTCGAGCGATGCCAGCTCGGTCTCGGTGATCTTCCCGGCGGCGCGGGCGGCCAGTTCGCCGGCGAAGTACGCCTGCGCCTCGAACAGGTCCTGGACGTCCTGCCGGGTCAGCGGCGCCGGCATGAACCCGCGGCGCGGCTCCAGCGTCACGAAGCCCTCGCCGCGCAGCGACAGCAGGGCCTCCCGGACGGGCGTGACGCTGATCCCGAGGTCCTCGGCGATCCGCTCCAGGCGGAGGAACTCCCCGTGCCCGACCTGGCCCGACATGATGAGGTCGCGGACGTAGGCGGCCACCTCGTCGCTCAGCTGGCGGCGCCGGCCGAGGGCCCGGTCACCGGAAAGGGCCACAGTCATCGTCTCCCGTGCGCCTGCCAGGTGGGGTGTATCGTCAAACAAAATATATGAGAGCTCGGACCAGCGCGGAAGGGAGACCGAGGCGCCGTGTTCACGCTCAGCGACGAGGAGCGCGCCATCGTCGAGGTCGTCGCCGACTTCGTCGACAGGGAGGTCCGCCCGGTCGCCCGGGACCTGGAGCACGCGGGCACCTATCCCGCCCGCCTCATCGACCGGATGAAGGAGCTGGGCGTCTACGGGCTGACGGTGCCGGAGCCGTACGGCGACGTCAGCGTGTCCAAAGCGTGCTACGCGCTCGTCACCGAGGAGGTGGCGCGCGGCTGGATGGCCCTGGCCGGCGCGTTCGGCGGGCACGCGGTCGTCTCCCACCTGCTGGCCGTGTTCGGCACCGAGGAGCAGAAGGCCCGCTACCTGCCGAGAATGGCGACCGGCGAGCTGCGCGCGACGATGGCGCTCACCGAGCCGTCCGGCGGCTCGGACCTGCAGGCGATGGCCACGACCGCGCGGCGGGACGGCGGCCGGTACATCATCGACGGCGCCAAGATGTGGATCACCAACGCGCGGATGTCGGGCCTCATCGCACTGATGTGCAAGACCGACCCCCACGCGTCCCCGCGGCACAGGGGCATCAGCATCCTGCTGGTGGAGCCGGGACCCGGCCTGACCATCTCCCGTGACCTGCCGAAGCTCGGCTACAAGGGCGTGGAGAGCTGCGAGCTGTCGTTCGAGGGCCACGAGGCGCCGCTCGACGCGGTGCTCGGCGGCGAAGAGGGCCGCGGCTTCACCCAGATGATGCGCGGTCTCGAAGTGGGCCGTATCCAGGTCGCGGCACGCGCGCTGGGCGTCGGCCGCGCCGCCCTGGAGGACTCCCTGCGTTACGCCCAGGAGCGGGAGGCGTTCGGCAGGCCGATCTGGCAGCACCAGTCCATCGGCAACTACCTCGCCGACATGGCCACGCAGCTCCGGGCCGCCCGGCTGCTCACCCTCGACGCCGCCGGGCGCCTGGACGCGGGCGAGCGCTGCGACATGGAGGCGGGCATGGCGAAGCTGCACGCGTCGGAGACGGCGATGCAGATCGCGCTGAACGCGCTCCGCATCCACGGCGCGGCCGGCTACTCGACCGAGTTCGACATCGAGCGCTACTTCCGCGACGCCCCGCTGATGATCGTCGGCGAGGGCACCAACGAGATCCAGCGCAACGTGATCGTCAAGCAGCTCATCGAGCGGCACCGGGTCTAGGGCGCGGCGGCCGGGTCCTCGCCGGCGCGGATCCAGCCGAGCGTCCGCTCCACCGCGCGTTTCCAGTCGCCGTACTCGGCGGTGACAACCCCGGTCATCTCCTGCGGCTCGGGAAGCCCAGCCCGCGAGATCGACCATCGCCCCATCGCCCAGGAACGTCAGGACGGGATGAGGGGGCAGTGGGTGCCCTGGTAGACGGTGGGGACGCAGCGGTTGCAGTGGACGCACAGGGACGGGGTGGACGAGTCGGCCGCGATGCGGTTCACCAGGTCGGGCTCACGCAGGAGGGCCCGGGCCATGGCGACGAACTGGAAGCCCTCCGACATCGCCTTGTCCATGCTCTCCCGGTCGGTGATGCCGCCCAGCAGGATCAGCGGGAGGTCGAGTTCGGCGCGGAACTTGCGGGCGTGTTCCAGCAGGTAGGCGTCCTTGTAGGGATAGGTGCGCAGAAACTTCTTGCCGAACATGCGCAGGCCGACGCGCATGGGCAGCTTGTAGCTGGCCGCGAATTCGGGGATGGGCATTTCGCCGCGGAACAGGTACATCGGGTTGAGCAGTGAGCTGCCCGCGGTCAGCTCCAGCGCGTCGACCGTGCCCTCCTCCTGGAGCCGGCGGGCCACGTACAGGCTGTCGTCGATCTCCAGGCCGCCGCGCACGCCGTCGCGCATGTTGAGCTTGCCGGTGATCGCGATACGGTCGCCGACCTCGTCCCGGACGGCGCGGGCGATGCCGAGCGCGACCTTGGCGCGGTTCTCGATCGGCCCGCCGTAGCCGTCCTTGCGCCGGTTGAGCCGCGGGCTGAGGAACGAGCTGGCCAGGTAGTTGTGGCCCATGTGGATCTCGACGGCGTCGAACCCGGACTCGACCGCCAACCGGGCCGCCTCGGCGTGCGCGCGGGTGATGCGCTCGATGTCCCCTTCCGTGGCGACCTTGGTGAAGGCCATCCCCAGGGGGTTGAAGAAGCGTCCGGCCGAGATGGCGGGCAGCTTGGTGGAGCTGGCGTCGGCGACGGGCCCCGCGTGCCCGATCTGGGCGGACGCGGCGGCCCCCTCGGCGTGCACGGCGTCGGTGAGGCGGCGCAGCCCGGGGACGGCTTCGGGCCGCATCCAGATCTGCCCCCGCTCCGTGCGGCCCTCGGGCGCGACCGCGCAGTAGGCGACGGTCGTCATGCCCACTCCCCCGGCGGCGGGCCGCCGGTGGTACTCGATGAGGTCGCCGGTCACGACCGCCTCGGGCGTCATCCCCTCGAACGTCGCGGCCTTGATCACCCGGTTGCGCAGCGTCAGCGGCCCGAGGCGGGCTGGTTCGAACACGTCCACAGCAGACTCCGTTTCGCCCTCTTGAGTTCCAACCTCGGCACCCGACCCGCCGGGGGTTCCAGGGGGTCGCCCCCTGGGCTAACAGGGAGTCACAGCTTCTCGATGATGGTCACGTTGGCCTGGCCGCCGCCCTCGCACATGGTCTGGAGGCCGTAGCGGCCGCCGGTGCGGTCCAGTTCGTGGAGCAGGGTGGTCATGAGGCGGGCGCCGGTGGCGCCGAGGGGGTGGCCGAGGGCGATGGCGCCGCCGTTCGGGTTGACCTTCGCGGGGTCGGCGCCGGTCTCCTTCAGCCAGGCGAGGACGACGGACGCGAACGCCTCGTTGATCTCGACGGCGTCGATGTCGCCGATCGTCATGCCGGTCTTCTTCAGCGCGTACGCGGTGGCGGGGATCGGCGCGGACAGCATCCGGATCGGGTCCTCGCCGCGCGCCGAGATGTGGTGGATGCGGGCGCGCGGGGTGAGGCCGTGCTCCCTGACGGCCCGCTCGGACGCGATGAGCAGGGCGGCGGCGCCGTCGGAGATCTGGGACGAGAGGGCGGCGGTGAGGCGTCCGCCGTCCACGAGGGTCTTCAGGCCGGCCATCTTCTCCAGTGTGGTGTCACGGCGCGGGCCCTCGTCGGTGGTGACGTCCTCGTAGGGGGCGATCTCGCGGGTGAAGCGCCCCTCGTCGATGGCGCGGATGGCGCGCTGGTGCGACTCGTAGGCGAACTCCTCCATGTCCTCGCGGGACAGGTCCCAGTCGCGGGCGATCATCTCGGCGCCGTGGAACTGGGAGACCTCCCGGTCGCCGTAGCGGCGCCGCCAGCCCTTGGAGCCGGCGAAGGGGCCTTCGGTGAAGCCGAGCGGCGCGGCGGCGGTCATCGCGGACCCGATCGGGATCTGCGACATGTTCTGCACGCCGCCCGCCACGACCAGGTCGGACGTCCCGGACAGGACGGCCTGCGCGGCGAAGTGGACGGCCTGCTGCGAGGAGCCGCACTGCCGGTCGACGGTGACGCCGGGGACCTCCTCGGGCAGCCCGGCGGCGAGCCAGCAGGTGCGGGCGATGTCGCCGGCCTGCGGCCCGAGGGTGTCGACGCAGCCGAACACGACGTCCTCGACGGCGGACGGGTCGGCCTTCGTGCGGTCCATCAGCGCGGTGAGCGCGTGCGCGCCGAGGTCGGCGGGGTGCGCGCCGGCGAGCCCGCCGCCCCGGCGTCCGACGGGGGTGCGGACGGCGTCGACGATGTATGCCTCGGCCATGGGTCTCTCCTTCGTACAGGGGTCCTAGCTCGCCTGGATGCCTTCGAGGAACATGGCGAGGTACTGCTTGGCGATGTCGTCGGCGGACAGCCGCCCGCCGTGCTGGTACCAGTTCGCCGCGAGCCAGACGGTGTCGCGGATGAACCGGTACACCAGGGTCCGGTCGAGGTCGGCGCGGAACGCGCCCTCCTTGACGCCCCGGTCCAGCAGGGACAGCCACATCTCCTCGAACCGGCGCTGCGAGTCGAGCAGGTAGTGGAACCGTTCGCTGGTCGCGAGGTGCTTGGACTCGTTCTGGTAGAGGACGACGGCGGGCCGGTGCCGGTCGATCGAGCGGAACGACTCGACGACGATGGCCTCCAGGGTCTCGCGGGCGCTGAGCCCGGCGTCCAGGACGCGGCCGTACCCGGCCCACATCTCGTCCAGGAACGTCCGGAGGATCTCGTCGGCCATCGACTCCTTGGAGTCGAAGTGGTAGTAGAGGCTGCCGCCGAGGATGCCGGCGGCGTCGGCCACCTTCCGGACGGTGGTGGCGGAGTAGCCCTGGGAGGCGAACACCTCGGCGGCCGTGGCGAGCAGTTCGGCTCGCCGTTCCGCGCGGGCGGTGGCGGTGCCCTCGGCGTCGCGCCGTCGTGGACTCATCGTGGTTCCTAGGGGTGCTGGGAGGAGACGGAGACGACCTCGCCCGTCATGTACGAGGAGTAGTCGCTGGCCAGGAAGACGATAACGTTGGCCACCTCCCACGGCTCGGCGTAGCGTCCGAACGCCTCGCGGCGCGTCAGTTCGTCCAGCAGTTCCCCCGACGTCACCTTCACCAGGTGCGGGTGCATGGCGAGGGACGGCGAGACGGCGTTGACGCGGACGCCGTAGTCCGCGGCCTCCAGCGCGGAGCAGCGGGTGAGCGCCATGACGCCGGCCTTCGCGGCGGCGTAGTGCGACTGGCCTTTCTGGGCCCGCCAGCCGATCACCGAGGCGTTGTTGACGATGACGCCCGCCCCCTGGCCGCGCATGATCCGCAGGGCGGCGCGGGTGCAGCGCATGGTGCCGGTGAGCGTGATGTCGAGGACGCGCCCCCACTGCTCGTCGGTCATGTCGACGAGGTCGGCCGTCCCGCCGAGCCCGGCGTTGTTGACGGCGGCGTCGACGCGTCCGAAGCGCTCCACGGCCAGGCCGTAGAGGGCCTGCACCTGGTCCTCGGACGTCACGTCGCAGACCAGGGAGGCGACGCGGTCGGCGCCGAACTCCTTCTCCAGTTCCCGCGCGGACGCGGTGAGCCGCCGTTCGTGGGTGTCGGAGATGAGGACGCGGGCGCCCTCCTCCAGGCAGCGGCGGGCGGTGGCGCCGCCGATCCCGGCGCCCGCCGCGGCGGTGATCACGACGGCGCGGTCCTTGAGCAGGCCGTGCCCGGGGACGTACGGCGGCGGGGTCATCCGCGTGCCTCTCTGCTTGCGGCGGGTTCACGGGGCAGGCCGAGCACGCGCTCGGCGATGATGTTGCGCTGGATCTCGTTCGACCCGGCGTAGATCGTGTCGGAGCGGGAGAACAGGAACAGCCGCTGCCAGTCGTTCAGGTCATAGGGTTCGCCGTCGGCGACGAGCCCGGCGGTGCCGAGGACGTCCATGGCCAGTTCACCCAGTTCCCGGTGCCAGGTGCCCCAGACGAGCTTGGAGATCGACGACTCGGGCCCCGGCGCGCCGGCGGCGACGCCCGCCATCGTCCGGACGGCGTTCAGCCGCATGATCTCCAGGCCCATGTACGCCCTGGTCAGCCGGTCGCGCAGCAGCGGATCGGCGATGGCTCCGGTGCGCCGGGCGAGGTCGGCGACGTCTTCGAACTCGCGGCGGAACCCGACCTGCTGGCCGAGCGTCGCGACGCCGCGCTCGAACCCGAGCGTGGCCATCGCGATCTTCCAGCCCTCGCCGGGCGCGCCGACGATGTTGCCGGCGCCGGTGCGGGCGCCGTCGAAGAAGACCTCGTTGAACTCGGAGGTGCCGGTGAGCTGGATGATCGGCCGGATGTCCACGCCGTCCTGCTTCATCGGCACGAGCAGATACGACAGCCCCCTGTGCCGGGACGAGCCGGGCTCGGTGCGGCAGACGACGAAGCACCAGTCCGCTTCGAGGGCCAGCGACGTCCACACCTTCTGCCCGTTGACCAGCCAGTGGTCGCCGGAGAGTTCGGCGCGGGTCTGGACGTTGGCGAGGTCGGAGCCGGCGTCGGGCTCGGAGTAGCCCTGGCACCACAGTTCCTCGACGCCGACGATCGGCGGCAGGAAGCGGGCGCGCTGCTCGTCGGTGCCGAACGCGATGATCGTGGGGCCGAGCAGGTTCTCGCCGATGTGGTTGACCCGGGCGGGGCCGTCGGCGAGCGCGTACTCCTCGTGGAAGATGACCTGCTGCTCGACGGTGGCGCCGCGTCCGCCGTACTCCCGCGGCCAGCCGACGCACGTCCAGCCGGCGGCGGCCATGTGCCGCTCCCAGGCCAGCCGCTCCTCGAACGCCTCGTGCTCGCGGCCGGGCCCGCCGAGCCCGCGGGCGTGCGCGAACTCGCCCGACAGGTTCGCCCGCAGCCAGTCGCGGACCTCGGCGCGGAAGGCGCGGTCCTCCGGCGACTCGTTCTGGTTCACGCCGCGCACTCTACCAAACAGTTGTTAGAAAGAATCACCCCCCAGGGCGGGTTCGGCCTCCCGTCCCGCCCTCGGCTCCAGAGCCGGCGCGGCCGGACGCTCCGGCACGGCCGGCGGCGGGCCCCGGTGGTGCAGATCGCGGTGGTGCAGGTCCCGGTGGTCCAGGCCGCGGTGGAACAGGTCGAACAGCCGGTCCCAGCGGGCGAGGACGGCGTCCGGATGGAACCGCAGCACCGACGCGCGGGCCGCGGCACCGAGGGCGCGGCGCAGGTCCCGGTCCACGATGAGGCGTTCCAGCGCCGCCGCGAACGCGGCCGTGTCGCCGGGCGGCACCAGCACGCCGTCCCGGCCGTCCTCGATCAGCACCCGGACACCCGGCGCGCAGTCGAACGCGACCGTGGGCAGCCCGTAGGCCATCGCCTCCAGCACCGACATCGGGAAGCCCTCCGCCCGCGACGGCAGCGCGAAGATCGACGCCTCGACGAGCGCCTCCTCCACATCGGCGACCACGCCCCGGAACTCCACCGAACCGGATATTCCTGCCGCCTGCGCGCGCAGTTCCTCCTCGTCCGGGCCGCCGCCGTAGACGTGCAGCCGCCAGCCCGGGTGAGCCGCCGAGACCCGTTCCCACACCTCCAGCATCAGGTCCATGCCCTTCTCCTGGGAGAGGCGCCCGACACAGGCGACGACGGGAAGATCCAGCGTGGGATGGACGGTCGGCGTGACGTGCAGGGCGTTCGGGATGTGGTCGACGTTGGTCATGCCGTCCCTGGCCCAGGCGTCGGCATCCTCGGCGGTCAGCACCAGCATCCGGTCGGCGTCCGCATAGTGCTCCCTGACCCGCCGGTACCGCGAGGACATGCGGGTCGCCTTGTACGACTCGTGGCTCATCGCCACGACGCGCAGCCCGGAGGTGTCGGCCAGCCGTACCCACTCCATCGCCCACACCTGCGCCACGATCACCACCGCCCCGGGCCCGGCGGCGGCGAACAGCTCCGACAGCCGGGCCGCCCCGCGCCGCTGGGCCGCCGACCGCCACAGCTCGCGTCCGCGCGCCACCGCGTTCAGGTGCTCCAGCGGCTTCGCCGGCCGCCACGCCATCGCCGGCGCACGCCACTCCCGGTGCAGCACCTCGACGGCGTAGGACCCGTCGCGGCCGTGGTGGTACGGCTCCGGGCCCCGGGTGATCCCGACGAGGGTCACCCGGTCGCCGCGGCCGGCCAGCAGCCGCGCCATGTGGTGCGCCCAGCGCTGGAGCCCGCCCATCTCGTCGGCGTTGTTGCACACGATGAAGACCTCACGCGGTGCGGCCATTGCGTTTCCCCCTGTGGCTCGGCCGTGCGGCTGGGAAGTGGCGGTCCACCACCGTGCGGGCGGCGGTGCCCCGGTCGTGCTCGCCGAACCGCGCCGCGAACGCGCGGCGCCGGGCGGCGTGGACGGCCTCGGCCGCGTCCAGCCCGGCGAGCGCGGCGACGAGCTCGTCCTCGGTGCGGGTGATCGGCCCGGGGCCGTGCCGCTCCAGGTCGAAGTAGCCGGTGGTGAGATCACGGCCGTCCGGGAGGTGCAGGACGATCGGCCGGTCCAGCAGCGCGAAGTCGAACATGAGGGAGGAGTGGTCGGTGATCAGCGCGTCCGCGAGCAGCAGCAGCGGGGTGACGTCGGGCACCGCGCCGACGTCCCGCATGACCGCGCGGGCGCCCGGCGGGACGTTGGCCCGGCACAGGTAGTGCGGCCGGACGAGCAGGACGTACCGCTCGCCCAGCTCACGCGCGAACCTCTCCGGGTCGACGGGCGGGTCCAGCAGCCCGACCGGGCGTCCCCCCGGCCCGGTGGCGAACGTCGGCGCGTACAGGACGGCGCGGCGCCCGTCGGCAAGGCCGAGCGACGCCCGCAGGGCGGCGGCCTCGGCGGCCGGCTCCGGGTCGCCGTCCACCCCGTTGACCAGCGGATCGTTGCGCGGGTAGCCGGAGGGGAGCAGCTCGGCGCGGACGCCGAGCCCGCGGCACAGCGTCTCGGCGTCGTGCCGGGAGCGCACCAGGAAGCAGTCGTAGCGCTCCGCCATCCGCCGCAGCCGCGCCCTGTCGGCGGCGGGGCCGCTCTTGAGGCGCGGCTGGTCGAGGCCCATCAGCTTGAACGCCGACCCGTGCCAGGTCTGGACATAGGTGGTCTCCGGGCGTTTGCGAAGACCATCCGGATAGCCCTGGTTGTCGATCCAGAACTGCGCCCGCGCCAGCGCCAGGAAGTACGCCCACGAGCCGCGCCGGACCAGCGTCGCGTCGCCCGGGAACCCCTCCGGTGACGACGCGTACGACCAGACCGCCGTCACGGGACGGCCCGTCCGGCGCAACTCCCGGTAGATGTACTTCGGATTATCCGAATAGTCGCGGCCGAGGTGGCTTTCGAAGACGACCAGGCCGGGCCGGACGGGCAGCCGGCTCAGCACCCGGTTGAACACGGCGATCTTGGTCTCGCGGGCGGTCAGCCTCCCCCGGACGGCCTCCCCCAGCGAGCGCGCGCCACGCCGGGCGAGCCGCCCGGCCGGGGAGCGGGCGGCGCACCGCGCGGCGGCCCCCGCGAGCCGCCCCCACGGGCCCGCCGCCTCCAGCGCGAACGCCAGATGCCCGCCCTCGGTGACGTACGAGCGGAGCCGGTCGGCGGCGAGCCTGGTCAGCCGGGGCCGGACGGGCAGCGCGACCCCGCTCAGCGGCGGTGACCCGTGCCCTTCGCCGGGGCGGGTGACCACGTCCTCACCGTCGACCCGGATGCGGAGCCGCACGTCCCAGACCGGATCGACGAATCCGACCGGCCTGATCCGCTCGGCCGGGGCGAACTGCGACCGCCAGGCCAGCCGGTCGCCCTCGTGCCGGACGGTGGCGCGAGCCCGCGCCCGGCGGGACCGGCGGCGCCGGTCGCGGAACTCCAGCGTCCCGGCCAGTTCCGCGTCCGGGGGGATCCGATCCAGCGGGTTCAGCACGTGCCCGGCCATGAGGACGCGGTCGCCGCGCATCTCCAGCCGCGTCACCGTGTTGGCCGGACGCAGTTCCCTCAGCGGGCGGACATGGAACCCGAGGCCCGTCACGTCCAGGATCCGGCGGCCGAGCCTCCCGCGCGGACGGCCCGCGCCCCAGAACACCCGCCCGTCCCGCTCCACCAGCCGGGCCCGCAGTTCGGGCCGCTCGTCCGGCCGGTACCCGGCGGCGGCGAGCGCCCCCTCGTGGTCGCCCTCGCGGATCAGGTACGCGGCGATCGCGGGCAGCGGGCGCGCCAGCTCGAACGCGCACGGGTCCAGCTCCGCCAGGTACGCGGCCGCCAGGTCGAGGAAACGCTCCCGGCGGCCCGGATCGCGGTCGCGCAGCTCCCGCAGGTAGAGCCCCAGGTCATGGTTGATGAACTTGACGTCCTTGGCGCGCCGCAGGTCGTGGGCGCCGCGCAGCGCGAACATCATGTCGATGCGCCGGTGGATCTCCAGCCGGTCGGCGAAGTTGGCCGGTTCGGCGCGCCGGTTCGAGATCGACGGTGTCGGCGTCCGCTCCTGAACGAACCAGTTGTAGACGCGGGGCGGGATCAGCGCGGTCCGTTCGGCCGCCAGGTACGCCTCCGCGGTGAACAGCAGGTCCTCGTAGTGCAGCCGTTCGACGAACCGGAGCCCGTGCTCGTCCAGGAAGCCCCGCCGGTACGCCTTGTTGGTCGAGAGGGTGTCGTAGAGGAGACGGGGGTTCTCGCTCAGCGACCCGTACACGGCGCTGCGCCGGTAGAGCCAGGAATACCAGGGGCGGACACGTCCCTTCGCGCCCTCGGGCACGTCCAGGAAGATCCGGTCGCACCGCCCGGACACCAGGTCGGCGCCGGTGTCCTCGGCGGCGGCGAGCAGGTTGAGGCAGGCGTGCCGGTCCAGCAGGTCGTCGCTGTCGAGGAACATCAGGTACCGGCCGGCCGACGCCTCGATCCCGGCGTTGCGGGGACGTCCGCAGCCGCCCGAGTTGGACGGCAGGCGCACGGCGCGGACCCGTCCCGGATGCGCGGCGGCGAGCCGGTCGGCGATCTCCCCGGTGCCGTCGGTGCTCGCGTCGTCGACGATGACCGTCTCGACGCCGCCCAGCGACTGCGCCAGCGACGAGGCGACCGCCCGCGGAAGCCGCCGGGCGTCGTTGTAGGCGATAACCACCACACTGACATCCGGGCGCAGCCGCATGGGCGTCCCCCTTCACCCTTCCTCTGGGGACGGCCCCCAGGCGCCGGTCGGACGGTCGCCAGTGATTCCTATCCAGGAACGCCTTATCGAGGTCCAATGAGGATCAAAGGCTGTCAATGCTTCCCATTACCCGACTTCGCCGCAGACCTGGGGACCGTCACCGGGGGACGCCAGAAGGCGCCCGGCCGGAACCGGGCGCCCGCTGGAGGGGAGGACGGGTCAGGACGCGTAGTCGGGGTAGCCGTAGCCGACGACCGTGGACTTGGCGCGGACCTTCTTGTTCACCGCGTTCTCGGTGTTGCCCTCAATGGTGCTGATGGTGCCGTTGCCGTTGTCCTTGACGACGATGCCGACGTGGTCGATGTCGCCGATGCGGCCCTTGGAGCCCTTCTTCCAGTCGAAGAACACGATGGAGCCCGGCTTGGCCTTGTGACCCCAGCGGTCGGTCTTCTTGAACCAGGAGGCGTGCTGGACGGTGTAGGCGTCCCAGCCCATGTTCTTCACGCCTGTCTGGGCGCCGAGCCACGAGACGAACATGTCGCACCACTGGGCGCCGTTGTACGCCTTGGTGGAGAAGCCGCCGTCGCGCTTGGCGGTGGCCTTGGCGTGCGAGGTCGAGACGTACCAGTCGTGGTACTTGGTCTGGCCGCGCTTGCCCTCCTTGACGCCGACCTGCTTCTTCGCCAGCTTCAGCACCTCGGCGGGCTTGACCGCGCGCGGCGGCACCTTGTACCCCGCCTTGCGTGCCTCGTCGGCGATGGAGGAGGTGGAATCCTTCGACGCGGTGCCCTTCTCGGCGACCGCCGCCGCCTGGGCCGGGGCCGGAGCCGCGGCCGTGGCCGCGGCGGCCTGCGCCGGGGTCTCGGCCGCGGCGCGGCCACCGGCGAGGGGGTTCAGGACCGCGAGCCCGACGGCTCCGGCGAGGACGGTGCTGACGGCGACGCCGACGGCCTTGTCCTCGGGGGTGAAGGCGCTCAGGGAAAGTCGATTGAAACGACCGGTCATGCAGGGAATCTCCTTGTCTTCCATGACGCCTGCCGGGTTAGCTGACGGATTCGGGCATGGAAGCAGCCCTACGGCGCGGCTCTCGGACGCGCCGATTCACCCCTGGAACATTGGGTCCCCGGCTCCGTGCCGGTCGTGGCGACCGGAACGGACTCGGCCTCGCACCGCGGACGCGGTGCTCTATTCGGATTTATCTCAGCGACTGATCTCGGTGAGGTGGCGCGCATCGTCTGGCGCGCATCGCGTGCGAATACCGCTCCGCGATCCTCGGCCGTATGGCGAACGGCCGGCGGCAACGCATGGGGTGCGTTGCGTGATTCGAATAGAAGGTACCAACCTTCTCAAGAAAAGCAAACCCGGCACAAAGCTCGATCTTGCCTGCTCAAAGCCGTTCCAAGGAACACCCAACACCGCCGGCCCGCCGGGCCTTCCCGATCTTTCTCTGACCGGCCCTCAACCCTTTGCAGGCAAGGCTTACCGCAAGATCAGAAAAAGGTAAAGAAACCAGGAAAGCAGCGGCCGGAAAGTGATCGTCCGTCACACGCCCACCATCAGCACCCGCCCAAGTGAGGTCTACATCACACTGGGTGATCTTCGCAGGTCCGAGTGTGCTTCGTCACTCCACGCGCAGGGCGAAGAGCGTGGTGTCATCCGCAGCCCGGTCGTGCTCCATGCGCGCCAGCACCTCGTCCAGCACGCGTTCGGGGCGTTCCGAGCAGTCCCGCAGGATCCCGGTGAGGCGTTCGGTGCGCTCGTCCATGTCCGCGTCCCGGCGCTCGACCAGGCCGTCGGTGTACAGGAACAGCAGGTCCCCGGGGTGCAGATCCGTGGTGATCGTCGTGTAGCGCCAGCCCGGCATCGCACCGAGCATCGGGTCCCGGACGGCGTCCAGCGGCACCGCCCGCCCGTCCCGGACCAGGATCGGCGGCGGATGCCCCGCGCACGTCCACTCCAGCAGCCGGCGGGACGGGTTGAAATGCGCGACGATCGCGGTCCCCGTCGCGGGCGGGTCCATGTTCCCGACCAGCTCGTTCAGCCAGCCGACCAGCCGTCCCGCCGGCTCGCCCGTGCAGGCGAGGCCCAGCAGCCCGTTCCGGGTCCGCGCCATCGCGGCCGCCGCCGGCAGCCCGTGCCCGGCCGCGTCCCCGATGGCGAACATCGCCCGCCCGTCCGGCAGCACCCGGGTCGCGAACCAGTCCCCGCCGATGCGGGCGGTGCTCTCCGCCGCCAGGCTGCGGACCGCCATGGAGAGGCCGGGCAACTGCTCCACCTGGTCCTCGTCCGGCAGGATCGCGCGGCGCAGCGTCACCGCCACCTTCCGCTCCTGCGCCGTCCGCGCCTGCTGCCTCAGCATCTGCCGCCGGGTCTCGGCGAGCGCCCGCTCCACGCCGCGCCGGCGGGTGATGTCCTGCGAGACGATGTTGATCGAGATCGGCAGCCCGGAGTCGCCCAGCACCGGCTCGGCGAACACCCACAGGTGCCGCGGCGTCCCGTCCTTGCCGATCACGCGGTGCTCGGCCTCCACCGGCTCCCGCCGCGAGAACATCGTCTGGACGGCCTCCTCCACGAGCGGAAGATCGTCCTCCGCCACGACCTTCGGCAGGTCGTGCGGCATCGGCGGCACCTCGTCGGAGGAAAGGCCGTAGTTGGCCAGCATCTGCGGCGTCCAGTCCGCCTCGCCGGTCGCGAGGTCCCACTCGCCGAAGCCGATCAGCGCGAGCCGCTCGACCCGCTCCAGCCGGCGTGCGACCCGGTCCTCGGCGAAGTGGTAGCGCCAGGTGACGCACACGCCGGTCGGCACCGGGACGCACCGCGCGCTCATCCGGGACGCACGGGACAGGCCGCGCTGCGCGGTGGAGTAGGGGAACGAGTCCCGCTCCAGCCGCGTCCCGGTCTCCAGCACCTCGACGTACTCGTCGAACAGGCCGCTGAGCACGGCGCCCGGGTCCGTGCGCAGCAACCGGAGACCGGTCAGCTCATCCCTGCCGCGCCCGAACATGTCCCGCGCGACGCCGTTGAGCTCCGCGAAAAGGAAGTCCGTCACATCCCCGTCGGGGTCCCGGACCGGCACCAGGTGGGCACACGAGTCGAGCGCCCCGTCCAGCACCGCACGCGCCACCGGATCGTCCGGCAACCCGGCGAGGGTCCCGGCGTCCGCCGAGGTGTCCTCGTCCGCCAGCCGGCGCAGAACGTCCTCGGCCTCCGACAGGACGGCCTTGCGCTCCGCCGTGACACCCTCCGCACGCGGCGCCCGCCGCCCGGCGACCACGGCTCCCACGGGCCCGCCGCCCCCGTCCTTGACCAGCACGGACGCCGCCTCGGCAAGGTCCATGTCGAGGTCGCGCGCGAGCCAGATCAGGTGCTGCAGGGCCTCACCGGGCGGGACGCCGAGCCGACGGGCCAGCACGACCCGCGCCTCAGCCAGCACCGCACGGTCGTGCGCGGCGTCCCGAAGGTCCGCAACGTCCATCCCGGGCTGGGTGCCCTCCGCTTCCGCCAACCCTGTCCCCCGTTCGGCGTCACCTGCCCTGGGAGAAAAAAGCTACATACGTCAGCGACGGACTATTCGCCCATAACCTGGCAAACAACCCAAATCTTTGCCCGAGTTTTCCGTTCACACCCGAAGTCGACCACTTCCGCTGACCCTCTCCGGAGAGAACCCTTCCCAACCATGTGACCCCGGTCACAACGCTCACCGCCCCTCCGCGGCCACCTCATGACCGGCACCGCCACCCGCACCCTCCGGCCCGCCCACCAGAGATCATCGGGCCGCAATCCGGTACGCACGACCCCCGGGACTGCGCTACAGTAATCAAGCCCGCTCCAACGGGCACCGGGACGTGGCGCAGTTTGGTAGCGCACTTGACTGGGGGTCAAGGGGTCGTGGGTTCAAATCCCGCCGTCCCGACACGGGAGACCAGGTCAGAGGGGCTTCGGAGATCACTCCGAAGCCCTTTTTCGATCTTGAAGGTCGATGCCCCCATCAGTCATGGGGGCATCAGCGAGCACAACTCCGGCGCGGGGTTGCGCGAAACTGAGGTTCATGGCTGAGGCGGCGGACACGACGACGGGCGCCTGACCAGAGATCCGGGTGACGGTCACGTCGTACAGGCCACTGCGGCCACGGCGCGACCGCTTCGACGCGTCCGCAACGAGCGTGTCGCCCAGGCGTGCCGGCTCCAGGAACGTGATGTCGAACCCCGCCGTCACCGTCACCTCCCCGTAGGAGTTGCAGGCGAGAGCGAACGCCGAGTCGGCCGGGCTCGCCACGAACCCGCCGTGGCAGATGTCCCAGCTGTTGATCATGTCAGGGCGGACGACCATGGTGACCGTCGCCGCACCCGGCCGACGCACACGATCTCCATGCCGAGGGAACGGCTCGCGGCGTCGCCGGACCACATTCGTTGCGTCGCGAGCGGCGTCGCTGCGGCGCGACACGGGTGGCCGCCGGGTCGTATCCGCTGTGCCAGTCACCGCGCAGGAGCACGAGGGCGTCGACGGGATCGACGCCCCGCCCCACGATCGACACGGTGTCGCGGTGGGTGGGGAACAGCCAGTCCCGCTCGCCCAGGACGGAGGCGTACGCCTGGTCGTTGATGCGGCGTCCGACCACCAGCGCCTGGTGTGCGCGCACCAGAACCTCATCCGGCGGCAGCGGGGCCGGCGGCTGGTCCACGAGCCGGCCGGCCGGGTGTAGCGCTCGAACTCGACGGGCGGATCTCGATGCGGCAGCTCGCCGAGAGCGTCCACATCTCTCGCGCCAACGCCTACGCGCAAGTCGAGCGTCTGACCAAGTTCGGCGTCATCACGGGATGCACCGCGACGGTCTCCCCATCGCCCACGGTCCCGGCACTTCGGCGTACGTCACGGTGAACATCCGGCGGACCGAGTGGCGCGGCGTCCTCGCGCGGCTGCGTTGTTCCCCGGCCGGTCTCGAGCGCATCGTGCTCGCCGGCGGCGGACGGGCGTGAGCCCGCGATGAGCGATCAGAGCGCGATGTACCGGCTCCGGTCTAACGGAACCGCGCTGTGACCAGCGCGATCAAGATGAAAAGGCGCAGACCTCGGTGTTGGAGGTCGCCACGGGCGGGGGGCCGGGCGGCCACCACCGCCGGCCGCGTGTGCAACGCCCCCAACGCCGCCCGCTAGGGCTTGCGGGCGACGCCGCTCCACATGGTGGACGGGGTGGAGGCCAGGGCCGGGTCGTCCGGGCGCCACTCGGGCGCCCGCACCAGGCCGGGGTCGACCAGGTCGAGGCCGTCGAGGAAGGCCGCCACCTGGTCGCGGCTGCGCAGGGTGAGCTTCTCGGCCATGGTCTGGTTCAGCCGGTCGGCCATGTCGGCCATCCTGGCGGCCTGGATGTCGGTGGCCGGATGGGAGATCGCCACATAGCTGCCGCCGGGGACCGCGTCCACCAGCGTGCGGACCACCCCGTAGGGGTCGGACTCGTCCGGCACGTACTGCATGATCGCGATCAGCATCACCGCGACCGGCCGGTCGAAGTCCAGGACCTCCCGGGCGGCGTTCAGGATCGTGCCGGTGTCGCGGATGTCGGCGTCGATGTAGGAGGTGGCGCCGGCCGGGGTGCCGGTGAGCAGGGCGCGGGCGTGCGCGAGCACGATCGGGTCGTTGTCGACGTACACCACGCGGCTCTCGGGGGCGGCGGCCTGCGCGACCTCGTGGGTGTTGTTGGCCGCCGGGATGCCGGTGCCGATGTCCAGGAACTGCCGCACGCCCCGCTCGGCGGCCAGGAAGCGCACGGCGCGGGCCAGGAACGCCCGGGTGTTGCGCACCGAGGCGACCAGGTCGGGCAGCGCCGCCATCGCCTGTTCCGCGGCCTCCCGGTCGGGCGCGTAGTTGTCCTTGCCGCCCAGCCAGTAGTCCTGGACGCGGGCGATGTGCGCGACGCTGGTGTCGAAGGGGGGCGGGTCCGGCGTCCCCTCGTACTCGGGCCTCTCACTGACCATCAGGGGACCTCCAGACTTCCCGGTGCTGGGCCACCGCCCAGCCTAGACCGGCAAGATCACTGGATGGGCGATTTCCCGGTTACATCCCGAAAGAAGATGGTTTGCCGGTCGAACTCGTCCCTGCCCCGGGCCTTCTGGGCGCCCCCTTACCGCGCCAGGGTGATCGTCTGGGGCTCCAGGAATTCGCGCATCCCTTCGATGCCGCCTTCGCGGCCGATTCCGGCGAGGCCGACGCCTCCGAACGGGACTTCGGGCGTGTTGGGGGCTCCGTTGTTGATGCCCACGATGCCCACGTTGAGGCGTGCCGCGGTCGTGAGGCCGCGTTCGGTGTCGGCGGACACGATGTAGCCGGCCAAGCCGGTGCCCCGGGAGTTCACCTCATTGACGACCTCGTCGACGTCCTGGAAGGGACGCACCGCGCATACGGGACCGAAGATCTCCTCCGACCACAGGGATGTCCGGGTCGAGGCGGCGACCAGGGTGGGCGGATAGAACCAGCCTTGCTCCGGAATCTCGGCCTTCCACGTGCGGCACCCCTGCTGCTCGGCCTCGGAGACGAGGGTGTGCAGCCGTTCGGTGTGCTCGGGACGCAGGAGCGGCCCGACGTCGGTGGAGCCGGCCTCGGGCGCGCCTACCCGCAGTGAGGAGATCCGGTCCGCGAGCGCCGGGACGATCTCGGCGTAGAGGTCGCGGTGGATGTAGACGTTGTTGGCCGCGATGCAGGAGGCGCCGTTGTTCCTGAACTTGGCCACCAGCAGGACGTCGAGGGCGAGCTCGGTGTCGGCGTCCGCGTCGATGATGAAAGGCGCCATCCCGCCCAGTTCCATGGTGACGCGTGTCATGGTCTTCATCGCCCGCTGGGCCACCAGCGTGCCGACTCGTGTGGACCCGGTGAAGGTGACCGCGGCGATGTCCGGGTGGTCGACCAGTGCGCCGGTGAGTTCCTCGCCATCGCCGTTGACGATGTTCACCAGGCCCGCGGGGGCGTGCCGCTCGATGATGGTCAGCATGGCCAGGGCGGACAGCGGGGTCAGTTCGGACGGCTTCAGCACGACGGGGCAGCCGGCCGCGAGCGCGGCCGCGACCTTGCGGGCGGGGATGGACAGCGGGAAGTTCCACGGCGTCACCGCGGCCACCACCCCGACGGGCCGGCTCCCCACGAGGTATCTCTTGTCGCCGTTGAGCAGGTGCGACCCGGTCGGCATGGTCGCGGCGTCGGCGAACCAGTCGAAGTACTCGGCGGAGAAGACGGCCTCCGCCCGTGCCTCCGCCGCGCGCTTGCCGGTCTCCCGCATGATGAGGACGGCAAGGGCGTCGGCGTGGTCGCGGATCTCGGCGGCGATGGCGCGCAGCACCTGTGCACGCCGTCGTGGCCGGGTGCCTTCCCATGCCGGGAGGGTGCCGCGCGCCGCTTGGACGGCATCGTGCACGTCGCCCCGCGATGCCCACCCGACCCGGTCGTAGCGGCCTCCGGTCGCCGGGTCCGGGATTTCATGGTCGGGGCCGCCACGGGGTGTGCCCGCCACCACGGCGGCGGCGCAGACGCCCTCGACCCGGGGCAGGAGGGCGGTCGCGGTCGAGTCAGAGGTCATGGCGGGTGCGTTCCTCCTGGTGGAGCCGGTATCGGGTCATGGTGTCGTGGTCGAGCTCGAACCCCAGCCCGGGTCCGGTCGGGATTTCCAGCCGGCCACCGTCCAGCCGGAGGGGCGGGGAGACGAGATCGGTGCGGAACGGGTTGTCGCGGACGTCCAGTTCGATCGGTCCAACGGCCGGGAAACCTCCGGCCAGCTGGAGGCTGGCCGCGATACCGACCGCGGAGCCGTAGCAGTGCGGGGCGAGTGCGGTGCCGGTCTCGGCCGCGCGAGCGGCGACCCGCGATGTCATGGTGATCCCGCCGCACTTGGCCAGGTCCGGTTGGATCGTGCTGACCGCCGGGGAGTCCGCATAGCGCAGCAGCTCCGGCAGACCGTAGACGTTCTCGCCGGTGGCGAGGGGTACGCCGGTCCGGTCCGCCAGTTCCTCCAGATCCTCCAGGCGGTCCCCGGCGACGGGTTCCTCAAGCCATCTCACCTCATGGGCGAGCAGGTCCGGCGCCATCTCGCACGCCTCGTCGACCGTCCAGCCCTGGTTGACATCGGCGAGCAGGTCGACGTCCGCACCGAGAACCGCCGTCGCGGTCCGCAGTGTCGCCCGGTCCTGGTCCGGGCCGAACCCCAGCTTCACCTTCGCCGCCGGGAACCCGCCGGCGACGGCGATCTTGCACCAGTGGTCCACGCGGTCCGGGCCGATGCCGCTGGCGTACGCGCTCACCGAGGTCCTTGCCGGGGAGGACGCGAGCAGAGCCGCGACGGGCTTGCCCTCGGCCTTCCCCCGAAGATCCCACAGCGCCAGGTCCACCCCGCTGATCGCTTGCCAGATGGGCCCGGGGGCGCCCCACTGACGGCCGATGGACAGCATCGTCGTGGTCAGCCTCCGCTGGACCGCGACCGGATCGGAGACGTCCGTACCAAGGAGGAGCGGGGCGATGCCATCGCACAGCGTGGCGACGCGCTCGCGGTACCCCCAGTCGGGATAGTTGATCCAGCTTTCTCCGACGCCTACCAGTCCGCCGGCTTCGACCTCGACGATGCAGGCACGCCGCGCACGCAGACTTGAGAACGACATCCGCACCTCGTCATCGAGCGCGGCCGAGAGGATCGTCACTCGTAGTCGCTCGGCGATCAGTGAGCTCACCGGCTCATCCCTTCTCCGTTGCCCGGCACGCCGCGGGGCACCCACCTGGTTCAGGCCGTGTAGATCTTCGGGTGCAGCAGATGCAGGATCCGGCGTTTCATCTCGTTGAAGTCCGGCCTCGTCGTGAGCTCCAGCGAGCGCGGCCGGGGGAAGTCGACCTGGAGGGTCTCCAGGATCCGGCCGGGCGAGGCCCCCATGACGACGACGCGATCACCGATGACGAGCGCCTCCTCGATGTCGTGGGTGATGAAGACGATCGTCGGCCGGTAGGCGGTCCAGATCTCTTGCAGGAGCCCCTGCATCTCGCCGCGGGTCTGCGCGTCGAGGGCACCGAAGGGCTCGTCCATCAGCAGGACCTTGGAGTCGCTCATCAGCGCGCGGGCGATCGACGCCCGCTGCCGCATGCCGCCCGACAGCTGGTAGGGGTAGCTGCGCCGGAAATCCTCAAGCCGGACCTGGCGCAGCAGTTCCTCGGCCCGCGCCTCGTACCCCTGCACTCTGCGCGCCCTCACCCCGGCGGTGATGTTCTCGAAGACCCTCAGCCAGGGGAACAGCGCGTCCTGCTGGAACACCACGGCGCGGTCGGGACCGGGGCCGGTGATCGGCCGGCCGCCGATCAGCACGTCACCGCCGGTGGCCTTCTCGAACCCCGCGATGATGTTCAGCAGCGTGCTCTTCCCGCAGCCGCTCGGGCCGACCAGGCACACGATCTCCGACTGCCGCACCGTCAGCGACACGTCCGTCACCGCGGTGAAGTCCCCGTAGGACTTGCCGACCTCCCGGAGCAGCAAGGCGTCCTCGTGCGTCGCCGTCATGTCCTACCTTCCCTGCCAGTGCAAGAGCCGCTTCTCGACCTCTCGGGCGGCGATGTCGAGCAGAAAACCGATGATGCCGATCAGGAAGATCCCCGCGTAGACGGTCTTCAGATCGAAGAAGTTGCCCGCCGAGGCGACCATGTAGCCGAGGCCCTCTTGGGCCGAGATCAGCTCCGCGGCGACCACCAGAGCCCACGAGACGGCGGCTCCGGTGCGCACCCCCACCATGATGCTGGGCAGGGACCCCGGCAGGATCACGCGCGTGAACATCTGGCGCCGGGAGAACCCGAGCATCTGCCCGGCCCGGATCCACGACGAGGACACCGACCGGACGCCGGCCTCGGCGTTGAGCACGATGAACATGAACGGCGCCAGGAAGATCAGCAGAATCTTCGACGACTCCCCCAGGCCGAGGTAGAGCACGGCCAGGGGGATGAACGCGATCGGGGGGATCGGCCGCAGCAGCGCGAAGGCCGGGCCCAGCAGAGCGCCGACGGACCGGTAGCGGCCCATGGCCAGACCGATCGGAATCCCGAAGAGCACGGCCATGGAGAACCCGATCGCGGTGCGCCGGATGCTCACCAGCACATGCGTGGCCAGCGGCGTACCCCGGTAGCCTTCGGTGATCAACATCCAGGTGTGCGCGACGAGATCGGTTGGGCCGGGCAGCCACTTCTCCTCGACCAGGCCGCCGTCGACGGCGATCACCCACAGCGCGAGGATGCCGAGCAGCCCGACGAGCCCCAGGGGCACTCGGCCCAGCGCTCGAACCGGCCGGCGGGAACGTGGCGGTGTGTCGGTGGTCTTCTGCGGCGCGAGAGTCATGCTCTGCTCCATACCTGGACCCGTACTCCTTCTCCTCATGGCACCTCTCCGCGACGGCTGTCCACGGGACGCGCGGAACGGACCGGCACCTACTCGGCCAGGTACTTCTGGATCGCGGACGGGTCCACCAGGCCCTTGAGTTCGGGGCGCTTCTGGAGGATCTTGTGCTCGACCAGCACGTCCGTCCAGGAGCGGATGATCGCCTCCAGCCCCTGCGGGTCCGTCATCGAGTACGGCGAGTCACCGGTCGCCGTCTCCTTCACCCCCACCGGCTTCACCGCCTCGACGGTCCGCTTCACCATGGCCTCGTCGGTCCCGGTCATCTTCTGCATCCTGGCGAGGAACGCCGCGTCGCCCTTCTCGACCAGCGCGGACGCCTCGTCGTAGGCGGCCACGAAGGACTTCACCGTTTCCGGGTGCTCGCTCAGGAACTTGCCGCGCACCTGCCACAGCAGCGGGTTGCGCATGTAGGCGGAGTCCGTCGCGACGATGGTGCCGTCGGCGTCGTCCATCTGGTAGATCAGCGGGGCCCAGCCCCAGATGCCGTCCACGTCCCCCTTGTTGAACGCCGGGATCCACGCGGGCGGGCTGACGTTCTCGATCTTGACCTGGGACGGGTCGATGCCCTTGGCCTTGAGCGCGCTGATCAGCCCCATCCAGGCCGTCGTGCCGACCATGGTGCCGATCTTCTTGCCCTTCAGGTCCTCGATGCGGGAGATGCCCGAGTCCTTGGTGACCACCAGCCCCCCGGCGTCCGCGCCGTCGTTGTCGACCATGAAGACGCGGGTGTCGCTGGACAGGCGGCTGGCCAGGATGCCCGGGATGCCGGCGTAGCCGACGTCCACACCGCCCGAGGCGAACGCGGCGTTCGTCGCGGCCCCGCTCTCGAACTGGACCAGCTTGACGTCCAGCCCGTGCTTCTCGAACAGCCCGCTCGCGAGCGCCGCGTACAGGCGGGTCGCCGTTCCGGGGTTGAACGCGACACGGACCTGAGTCAGGTCCTTGCCGCCGGCACCGGATCCCTTCTTCTCCTCCGCAGCGCAGCCCATTACGGCCAGCGCGGCAACGGTGGCGATGGCGAGCAGCTTCCGGGCTCCTGTGACGCCGCACTTGATCGACATCGGGCCTCCCTCACGTCGAGGTGTGTTCCAGGTCGCATGACCGTAGCGGATTGCATGTTGCATGTAAATAGGCTGCCGACCCAGCATACGCAGGTATTTCTGGGAGAACGCACCAGAACTCCTGCGCGGCCGGGTGGCGGGATGCGATGATGTTGCATGTAATATTCCGAAGGGTTGGCGCGGCCCCGGGAGGGGTCGGGCAGGAAAAAGGAGCGCGGCAGGTGCCGAACGAGCTGGACAGCATGCCCCGGCGGTCCCGAACGGCCGACGACGTCTACGAACGGCTGCGAGCCGACATCCTGGCCCGCAAGCTGCCCGCGGGCACCCGGCTCAGTGTGCCAAGTCTCGCCGAGGAACTGGGATTCAGCCGCAGCCCGGTCCGCGAAGCCGTCCAGCGGCTGGTCCAGGCGGGGCTGGCCACCGAGGAGGTCCATCGCGGTGCCGTGGTGGCCGCCATGGACGTGTCCAGCGTGCTGCGCCTGTACGAGCTCCGGGAAGCGCTTGAGGGCATGGCCGCGCGCCTGGCGTGCGAGCGGGCGACCGAGCAGGAGATCGCCGAGATGGGCGCGCTCCTGCAGGAGCACTCCCGGGCGCTGCACGCGGATGCCCACGACCGGCACCTCACGCTCGACATGGAGTTCCACGCGCGGGTCCGCGCGGCGGCGCGCAACGAGCACCTGCGGGCCTCGCTCGAACGCGTCCAGGACATGGTCGCCCTTGCGATGATGGCGGCCGACGCCACCTGGCACCAGCAGGCGCTCCTGGAGCATCAGGCCATCTACACCGCCATCCGCCAGGGCCCGCCCGAAACGGCCGAGGCGGTCGCCAGAGCGCACATATCGCGCATCCGCCACAACCTGGCGAGCCGCCACAAGGAAGCCGATGTCCGCTCGGCCGACGGCTCGCAGGGCAGGACGGCGTGAGCCCCGGCAACGTGCTGATCGTCGGCGGAAACGGCTTCCTCGGCCGGCACACGGCCGCCGCGCTCGCGGCCGGCGGCGCCTCGATCCACATCTTCGACCGGCCCGGCTCGGCGCCGCCCGCCGCCGCGCCCGGCGAGCCGGACCGCTACAGCCGGCACCAGGGGTCGGTGACCGACCGGCACACGCTGGAGGAGGCGGTGGCCGAAGCCCGGGCCGAGACGATCATCGTCCTCGCGTCCTACTCCCACCGCGGTCTCGGGCTGGGGAAGTCCGCCGAGCAGAATCCCCCGGGCGCCGTTGACGTGAACGTGCACGGCCTCCTCCACATCCTTGAGATCGCCGCCCGGCGACCCGGGACCAGGGTGCTGTGGCTTTCCTCGACGACCGTCTACGGTCCGACCGCCAGCTACACCGCGCCCAAGGTCTCCGAAGACTCCCTGCTCGCCCCCGGCTCGGTCTACGCCGCCACGAAGGTGCTCGGCGAGCAGCTGATCCGCACCTACCGGACGACCCACGGTGTGCGGGCGACCGCCGTCCGCCCCACCCTCATCTGGGGCCCGGGGCTGCGCTACCGAGGGGTTCAGTCCTGCTTGGGCGACATGGTCGACGCCGGCGTCGAGGGACACGAGGTGACCGTGCCGGACTCCACCGAGCCATGGGACCTTCTCTACGTCCGCGACGCCGGAAGAGCCGTCGCCTGGCTGACGGAGCAGGACCTGGGCCCGATCGTCCTCGTCAACGGCTATCAGGCGTCGGTACGCCAGGTGCGCGAGGCCGTCCTGCAGGCGGCGCCCGAGACGCCCATTCACGTGGCCGGCACCGCACCATGGCTGAACGTCCCGGCGGTGGACGACCGGATGATCCGCCGTGCCGGGTTCACCCCGCGGTTCGACCTCGCCCGCTCCATCCGCGACTACATGGCCACGCCGGCCGCCGGCACCGCCTGACACCCGCCGCCGGGGGAAACCGAATCGACGCCCAGAAGGAGACGATCCAGCAGATGAAGTCCGAGACCACCGGCTCACCGGTGCCCAGCCTGGTCGTGATCTTCCGCGGCCCCTCCCCCAAGGACATCGCCACCGCCACCGAGCGCCTCGTCAACGTCGGTTACCGCGCATTCGAGGTGTCCCTGACGACACCGGAGGCGCTCACCGCGATCCGCCTGCTCGCGGACGCCTTCGGGGACCAGGCGCTCATCGGCGCGGGAACCGTCCGCTCGGTCGATGACGTTCTCGGTGTCCGCGACGCGGGTGCGCGGATGGTGCTCTCCCCGGTCACCAGCGGACCCGTGATCTCGGCCGCCCGGGCGAACGGCATGCTCGCCATTCCCGGCGCCTACACCGCCACCGAGGCGGTGACCGCTCGCGAACTCGGCGCCGACCTGGTCAAGCTCTTCCCCGCCGCCCCCGCCGGAGTCGACTACTTCCGGCTGCTGCGCGAGCCGATCCCGGACGTCCCCTTCCTGGTGACCGGAGGCGTCGACGCGTCCATGGCCCACGAGTTCCTCCAGTGCGGAGCCGTGTCGGTAGGGGTCGGGCACAAGCTCCTGGGGGGCACCAACCTGGAGGAGCACAACTGGGCCGAGTTCGAACAGCAGGCCGCCCGATACCTCGACATCGCCCACGGCGGGGAAACGGCCTCCTGAGACGGGCTCAACCCATCCCGACATCGAACCAACGAACCGACCGGAGCCGACCCATGAGCACCCCTCAGCGCCCTGTTCCCCGCTACGACGACCTTCCGCTGTCCCCCTACGGGGGCCGGCACGCCTGGGACCTCCCGCAATGCGCCGGGGTCGGGGCGCTCGGCCTGATCGACGACCAGACCCGCCTGGAGGCACTGCGCTCGGCGCGGACCGGCGAACTGGTCAGCCTGAACGCGGCCCTGGACGTCATCGACCCGCCGCTGTTCGGCCGTGCGCGGCTGGAGCACAGCGTGGAGACCAAACGCGAAGGGCTCGTCCTCGACGACCGTGTGGACGCGCTGTACCCGCAGGTGAGCTCCCAGTGGGACGCCCTGAACCACATCGGCGCCCATCCCGGCGTGTTCTTCGGCGGGACGACCCTTGAGCAGCAGTTGTCCGGCGAGGTCAACGGCATCGACGTGTGGGCTCGGAGCGGAATCGCCGGGCGCGGCGTGCTGGTGGACATGGACACCGCCATGAGGCAGCGGCATGGCGACTACGGCCCCGGTGAGCCCATCGCGATGTCGGTCGAGGACGTCCAGGCCGCATTGACGGCGCAGCAGACCACCCTGAGGTTCGGCGACATCCTGCTGCTCTACACCGGATATCTCGACTGGTACCTCGGCCTCGACGGCGACGCACGCGCCGCGGTGTCCCAGGCCGGTCCGGACGTGACGGCCGCCGGGTTGGCCCACACCGAGGACACCGCCCGCTTCCTGTGGGACAGCGGCGTGACAGCCGTGGCCGCCGACTCGCTCGGCGTCGAGGTGTGGCCACCGGACCGCAGCCCCGAGGCCCGGCCGTTCGGATTCTTGCACTCCAGCCTCATCGGCCATCTGGGAATGGCGATCGGCGAGCTGTGGGAGCTGCGCGACCTGCGCGAGCGGTGCCGGGCGCGAGGCGCCTGGGACTTCCTGCTCGTCAGCGCCCCCATGAACCTGCGCGGTGGCATCGGATCACCGGCCAACGTGGTGGCGATGCTCTAGCCGCGACCGGACCGACCAGCGAACGAGAGGCACCATGTCCACCGAACCCCCGCTGACCGCGGAAGTGCTCCAGCAGCGAGCGGCGCTGCTGGGAATCGAGTTGCCGGACCCGCCCAGCCCCAAGGGGAGCTACCGCCCCGCGGTGATCCACGGCGGCGTCATCTACACCTCCGGCGTCGGCCCGATGCTCCACGGCCGGCGTCTCCACAGCGGCTATGTCGGCGGGGACGTCACCGTCGAACAGGCGCAGCAGGCCGCGGCCGTCGCGGCGGTGAACGCGCTCACCTCCGCATGTGCGGCCGTGGGCGGCGTCGAGTCGGTGGACCGGCTCATCAAGCTCACGGCGTTCGTCCGCAGCGCCCCCGGCTTCACTCGGCAGAGCACTGTCATCGACCGCGCCTCCTCGGTGCTTTACGAGCTGCTGGGCGAGCGCGGAACACACGCCCGCAGCGCCGTGGGAGTGGCCGAACTGCCGTTCGGCATCTGCGTCGAGATCGAGCTCATGGCCGCCCGCCGCGACACCGCGACACCGCAGCGGGTCCAATGATGGACATGGGTGCAGCCAACGGCACATCGACGGAAGCCGGCAGGGCCGCGGTTCGCGAGAGCGTGCTCGCCGGGGGAGTTCGGGTGTCCCGCAACGTCCCGGCGACCATGCGCGACGGCACCGTGCTGCGATCCGACGTGTACCGCCCCGCAGACGCCGGCGAGTATCCGGTGCTGCTGATGCGGGTGCCCTACAACAAGGACGTCGCGCAGTCGTTCGTCTACCAGCACCCCTCCTGGTACGCAGGCCAGGGCTATGTCGTCGTCATCCAGGACTGCCGTGGCCGGTACGCCTCCGACGGACGTTTCGACCCGCTCCGCCAGGAGGCCCACGACGGGTACGACACCGTCGAGTGGGCGGCCACGCTGCCGGAGAGCAACGGCTCCGTGGGGATGTACGGGTTCTCCTACGCCGGAGCCACCCAGCTACTCGCCGCCGCGGAGAACCCTCCGTCCCTCAAGTGCTGCGTACCCGCGTTCACAGCCGGTGACTATTTCGACGGCTGGATGTATGAGGGCGGCGTGCTGAACCTCGCGTTCGTCCTGTCGTGGACCGTGCAGATGCTCGCCATGCAAGAGGCCGTCCATGCCCGCGACTGGAAGGCGGCGGCCCGGCTCCACGCCCAGGCCAATGACTTCCCCCGGATGTTCCACGAGCGCCCCCTGGACCAGCTGCGCCTGCTGCGGGAGACCGGCGTGGCCCCCTACTTCTTCGACTGGCTCAAGCACGACACACGCGATGACTACTGGTCCTCGATCGGACTCCCCGAACGCTACGACCGGATCACCGTGCCATGCCTGCACATCGGTGGCTGGTACGACGTCTTCGCCGCCGGCACGGTGCGCAACTACGGGGAACTCGCCCGGCGAGCGGGCGCAGGCGAACAGCGCCTGATGATGGGCCCGTGGATCCACATGCCGTGGGCGCCGGAAGCCGCCGGCCCCACGCTGGGGCCCAGCTTCCGCAACCGCGTCGACCCCGCGCAAACCGCGTGGTTCGACCGGTGGCTGAAACCACCACGGGGCACCCGGCCAGGCGACGCACCCGACGACGATCCGGGGGTCAGCTACTTCGTCATGGGCGCGAACCAGTGGAAGACGGCACCCACCTGGCCGCCCGGCGAAACAACAGTGCGTCTGTACCTCGCGTCGCAGGGGCAGGCCAACTCGCGGTCCGGTGACGGCCGGCTGTCGCCCGATTCTCCGGCACCGGACTCCCCGGCCGATGTGTTCATCTGCGACCCGAGCAACCCGGTGCCCAGCGCCGGAGGCAACTCCTGCTGCAATCGTGCCGCCTCCCCCATGGGCCAGGCGTGCCAGGCCACGGTCGAAGTCCGCAACGACGTCCTGGTGTACTCTTCCGAGCCCCTCACCGACGGCCTGGAGTGCACAGGAGTGCCCACGGTCACCCTCTACGCCGCGTCCTCGGCCGTGGACACCGACTGGGTCGTCCGGCTTGTCGATGTCGGTCCCGGTGAGCGCGCGGTGAACGTCAGCCAGGGCACGCTGCGTGCCCGCTACCGGCGATCGCTGTCCGACCCGGAACCGCTCACCCCGAATGCCGTCACGGAGTTCCGCATCCCGATGAACCCGACGTCCTGGCGGTTCCGGGCAGGGCACCGGATCCGGCTCCAGGTCACCAGCAGCGACTTTCCGGCCAAGGACCCCAACCGCAACACCGGCGCCCCGCAGGCGTCCGCGCACCCCTGGGAGTACGTGGTCGCCCACCAGACGGTGCTCCACGACCAACGGCACCCCTCCGTGCTGTGCCTTCCGGGCGGCGGGCAGGAGAACGTCATCGCGGCGGTGCCGGGGCGAGCGCAGTGATCAGTTCGTTGACGTCGTCCGCCAAGGCGCTCAGGATGTGGCGGGCCGGGACGAGCCCGCTCAGCCTTCGCTCCCGGGCGCCGCTCCGGCGACCCGGACCGGTCAGGAGCGCGATCTGATCGTCCAGGGCGGCGAACTGGCCGGTGAGGTCGAGCCGGCCGGACGTGCTGGAGTCATCGTGAGCGGCGGCGGCCTCGACGACGTCGGCCAGCCGGTCGAGGACGCGGGCGACCGGGGCGTTCTCCCCCAGGTTCTGCGGGGGCAGGCCCGCCACCGCGATGAGGCGGTCGCGAATGTGCCGGGCGGCCCGGACGATCGCGGTCAGCCGCCCGATCCGCCCGGTGTCGCGACCCGGCTCGTTCTCCAGCCTGGTCCGCAGGTCCGCGATGCCGTCGATGGCCTTTCTGGTGGCGGCGAGCCGGTCGGCCGGCAGGCCGGGCAGATCCCCGTCGACGACCGACGCGGCGGCGCGGGTCAGATCCGCGGTCGCCGACAGCAGTCCGGCCGTCCTTGCGGGCAACTGCTGCGCTGCTCCCCTGGGCAGAGCACCCTGGCTCCCACCGCCGCGATCAGCCCTCCGCCGGCGATGAGTCCGATGCGCTCCAGGGCGACGGACCAGTGAGAGACGAAGGTGAGATCCATCAGCATCATGAGCGGCGGTGTGGCGCACACCATCCAGAACGCGTAGCTCACCGGCCGGAGCGTAAATCCCACCATGGCGAACACCATCATCAGCAGCACGGCGTGCGGTGGGGCGGGGGCCAGGGCCAGCACCACCGCCGCGATCACGCTGCCCAGCACACTGCCGATGATCCGCTGCCCGACCCGCGCCATCGTCTGCCCGTAGGTGTCGCGCAGGCTGACCAGGACCGTCACCGCCATCCACTGCCCGTGCGCGAGCCGGAGACCTGTGGAGATCGCCATCGCCAGGGTGACCAGTACGGCGACCCGGGCGGCGTGCCGGAACTGCGGGGACCGGGCCCGCGCGGCCTGGACGATCGCGGCCGCCACCGTGCCGGGCGCGCCCCGCGGCCGTTTCCAGTGGACGGCGGGGGCGAGTCGCAGCCCGCCGCCGAGTGTGCGCCGGGCCGACTCGAGAATGCTGTCGATGCGATCGATGGACCGGGTGATCTGCCCGATGACGGCCGCGCCGAGCAGGTCGTTCCGGCCATTGGCCCGCTCCCCCGTGGTCCTCTGTGCCGCCTGCGGGCGGCGGACGGGACCGCCGGCCGCCGGCGGTTCCTCGGCGGGTACCGGGCGGGTCTGCGACAGCGCCCGGGCCAGCAGCCGTAGCCGGCGCGCAAGCCCGCCGATCGCTTCGCCGGCGGCGGACCGCCGGGGTCCCGGACGGGCACCCGGAGCCCCGCGTGCACGGCCCCCACGACGACCGCGTGGTTGCCGGGCGCCGCACCGTCCGCGACCAGCCGGGCCAGCCGTGCCGCGGGGACCGACCCGAACGCGGGGCCGGCGGTGTCCCAGGACCTGCCGGCCGGTGCGCACCGAGGCCGTCCGCTGCTCCCGGTTGAGCTTGATCGAGTGCAGTCTCCGGTCGGTCTCCACCAGCCGGTCCCAGTCGTCCGCGGCCACCGCCCGGTGCGCCGGCGCGAGCGCCGCGGCATCGGCGGTGCCCGCCGCGCGCACCAGGTCGCGCAGGTCCTCCGGCTCGACGAGACGGAGCTGGACGTAGCCCTCCAAGCCGTGCGAGAGCGTGTACAGCCCGCTGGGAAAACCGGAGTCGGTGAGCTGGAGCTGCGCCAGCAGCCGCTCCAGCCCCTCGGTCTCCGCGGCCCCGCGTGTCATGCGATGAAGAACAGCCGGTTCAACGGCAGTTTCGTCGCCGGCTCGATGGTGACGGGCTCCCCGTCGACGGTGACCCGGTAGGTCTCCGGGTCGACCCTGACCTCCGCCAGCGTGGAGTTGTGCATCATGTGCCGCTTGTCGACGGTGCGGCACTGCCGTACCGGCTGGACGAGCCGCTCCAGTTCGAGTTTCTCGGGCACGCCCTCGGAGATCGCCGCATCCGACATGAAGGTCACGCAGGTCTTCTGCAGCGCCTTGCCGACCCCCCCGAACGCCGGCCGGAAGTACACCGGCTGCGGGGTGGGAAGCGAGGCGTTCGGGTCCCCCGTCTGGGCCCAGCTGATCAGCCCGCCCTTGATGACCATGAACGGTTTCGCCGCGAAGGAGCGGATCGGCCACAGCACGATGTCGGCGAGCTTGCCGTCCTCCAGCGACCCGATCGTGTCGGCCATGCCGCAGGTGCGGGCCGGGTTGATGGTGACCTTGGCCAGGAAGCGCAGGACACGGTGGTTGTCGTTGCGCGAGGAGTCCTCGGGCAGGGGGCCGCGCTTGTCCTTGCAGTGGTGCGCGACCTGGAAGGCCCGGGTGACCGTCTCACCGACCCGCCCATGGCCTGGGAGTCCGAGCCGATGATGCTGATGATGCCGAGGTCGTGAAGGACGGTCTCCGCGGCGATGGTCTCGGCGCGGACGCGGCTTTCGGCGAACGCCAGGTCCTCGGGGACGTCGTAGCTGTGGTGATGGCAGACCATGGTCATGTCGAGCAGTTCGTCGACCGAGCCCGCCGTGTACGGCAGCGTCGGGTTGGTCGACGCCGGCAGCACGTTGGGCTCGGAGGGGCCGTACATGCTCGCGTACTTCTCGCGAGACATCGTCGTCATCGCCGTCAGCCCTTCCTCGACCGGGAGGCGCCCGCCTTGGCGCGCTCGGAGGGTGCCCGGTGCCCGTCGCCGCCCCCGTCGGGTCCCGGCGCCTCGGTGTCCAGATAACCCCATGCGTGCATCCGGGTGACCGCCTCTTCCCGCGCGGCCCGCGAACGGGCGCTCCCATTGAGCAGCCCACCGAAACCGACGATGCGCATTCCGCCTCTTCCGGATACGCATGACCGAGGAAGAGCAGGCCAGGGGAACCGACGCCGGATTCGCCGATGGCTGAGACCGGGGAGAGCCGCAGCCGCGCCGTCGAGCACGGCGCGGCTGCGGCTCTCCCGGGTTCAGCGGGTCAGGACGACCTTCAGGGCGCCGGTGTGGGCGGCGTCGGCGAAGATCTCGTAGGCCTCGATGAACTCGTTCAGCGGGAAGGTGTGGGTGATGAACCGGCCGGCGTCGAGGCGGCGGCCGGCGAGCAGGCGGAGCAGGGTGGGCGTGGAGAAGGTGTCCACCAGGCCCGTCGTGATCGTGATGTCACGGATCCACTGCTCCTCCAGGTGCAGTGAGGCGGGGGCGCCGTGCACCCCGATGTTGGCGATCCGGCCGCCCGGGCGGGCCAGTGCCACCGACAGCTCGAAGGTGTCGGGGACGCCGACGGCCTCGATGGTCACGTCCGCGCCGAGTCCGTCGGTCAGTTCCCGGACGGCTTCCAGTGCGTCCTCCCGGGAGTTGTTGATCGTGGTGTCGGCGCCGAACCGCTTGGCGGCGTCCAGCCGGCTGTCGGCCTGGTCGATCGCGATGATGCCGCCGGGGCTGAAGAGCTGCGCGCCCATGATCGCCGAAAGGCCGATCGGGCCGGCGCCCACCACCGCGACGGTGTCGCCGGGCTGGACGGCGCCGTTCAGCACGCCGACCTCGTAGCCGGTCGGCAGGATGTCGGCCAGCATCAGCACGTCCTGCGCGGGGACGCCCTCGGGAAGCGGGTAGACCGAGGTGTCGGCGAACGGCACCCGCACGTACTCGGCCTGCGTTCCGTCGATCTTGTGGCCGAGGATCCAGCCGCCACCGCCCAGGCACTGCCCGTAGCGGCCCTCGCGGCAGAACCGGCACGTCCCGCACGCGGTGATGCACGACACCAGTACCTGGTCGCCGGGCTTGACGGTCCGTACGGACGGGCCGACGGACTCGACGGTGCCGACCGCCTCGTGGCCGAGGATGCGCCCGTCGGTCACCGCCGGAACGTCCCCCTTGAGAATGTGCAGGTCGGTTCCGCAGATCGTCACCGCGTCGACCCGCACCACCGCGTCGCCGTCCTCGACGATCTGCGGCTTCGGAACCTCCTCCCATGCCTTGCGGCCGGGTCCGTGGTACACCAGCGCTTGCATGAGCCCCCTCCTTCGTCAGTCGTCTGTCCGCTTCCAGCGTGGAATCGGCGGGGCGGGGGACGGCAGGGGCGAACGTCCCGTGACCGTGTCCGGGGCCGAACGGCCCCGCTGATCAGGACCAAAGCCCTTACTCGCCGCCCCGTTGTCACGGCAGGCTCGGACAGGTGTGGAAGGCCGTGAAGGAGATGCACCGCATGCGTAAGAAGTCCTGTCGTGGAGTGTCCCCGCTCGACGCCGTCGGCGCCGCCATGCTCGTCGCCGGGCCGGCGATGCTGGTGCGCGCCGGCCAGGGCAGGAGGGAGATCCGCGGCGAACTGGACGCACAGGAGATCACCTTCCCGGACGAGGGCCGTATCCCGGACGACCTGGCGGCCTACGCCGGACGGCGGGTGGAGACCGGGAGACAGGCCCGGGCCTACGCCAGGCTGATCAAGCGCAATCTCGCCGGCGCCACCGGCGGACGCACCTACGCGCAGCTCGGCGCCGAACTGGCCGAGGCGCGGGCGAACGGCGGCGACGACGAGAAACTGGCCGAACTCCAGCGGACCGCCTTCACCGGCGAGATGCTGCGGGCCTCGCTGATGTCGGCGTACCAGGCCTGGCAGCTGACCTTGCTGGTGAGCTGCCTCGGCGGCATGACCACCGCGCTGGGCGCGGGTCTACTCGCCTCCGGCGCCCCCGGGCGCGTGTGACATCATCGAGGGAACATGACCGCCGACCTGCAGCCACTCGACACCGCCGCCTGCCTGGACCTGCTCCAGAACATCCCGGTGGGGCGGATCGCCTGGGCCGAGACCGACGGGACCGTCACCGTCCTGCCGGTCAACTTCCTCCTGGACGGGGACGCGCTCGTCTTCGCCACCGCGGCCGGCGCCAAGCTCGACGCCATCCGGAACGGCCGTCCCCTCACCTTCGAGGCGGACGACTTCGAACCCGCGCTGCGCACCGCGTGGAGCGTGCTGGTCACCGGCCGCCCCGAGCTGATCACCGACCCGGCCGAGATCGAGCGCCTCCGGGCTCTGGCGCTCGCCCCGTGGATCCGCTCCACCAAGGCGTACATCGTGCGGCTGACCCCGCACAAGATCACCGGCCGGCGCATCCCGCTGCACGCGGGGGGCGTGACCACCGAGCGCATCGACACCTCGGACGAGACCGGCTGACACGCCGGTCCCGTCCCCCTCCGTCCCGCCCGTGCCCGGTCAAGCGGCCTGGGCCTCGCTCTCCAGGTGAACGCCGATACGCGGCGGATCGATCAGCGAGTTGTGGACCGTGCAGCGTCCGACCGCGGCCATCATCCCCTTGATCTGCTCGTCGGAGAGCCGGGCGGGCGGGCGCAGGCGCAGGTCGACGCGTGACACCCGGGCCGGGCTGCCCGCGCCCATGGCGAAGTCGGCGCTGACCTCCAGCCCCGTGGCGGGCAGGCCGTGCCGCGCCAGGTAGCGGCGCGCGTAGTGCGCCGCGCAGGCGGCCAGCGACGCCACGAACAACTCCACCGCTGTCGGCCCGCGATCCATCCCGCCCGCCGCGTACGGCTGATCCACATGGATGACGTGGTCCCGGACGAGCACGGCGAAGGCATCGTTCTCACGGTGGACGACGAGCACCTCGCTCACCTCCTGTTTCAGGCTCCTTGGCGTGTGTCCAGCGTGAGGCGCGTGGTCCTTGCGGGTAAGAGCCGAAGGTCCCGGGCAGGAAGGACGCTCGGCACTGACCCGTGCCCGGTCCGGGTGTGAGTGTGGAGGTGAGACACGGAGGTCAGCGATGCAGGTCCTGCCCGAATACCGCTCCGTCGTCGTCGGCGTCGACGGGTCCCCCAACTCCATGGCCGCGTTGCGCCGGGCCGCCCGCGAGGCCACCGAGCGACGCGCACGCCTCGATGTCGTCCGCGTCCTGGAGCCGGACGGCGGTGCCGGGCCCCGCCCGCTGCGCACCGCCCGGGAATGGCTGCGGCTGCGCGACCTGGTGGCGCACGCGCTGCCCCGCGGCCAGCACCTGACGACCCGGCTCCGGATCGTGCGCGGGGAACCCGGAATGGCCCTGGTCAAGGCGGCGGAACACGCCGAACTGCTGGTGCTCGGCGCCCGGGCGCACTCCGAGCACGGCAACCCGCTCGGCGGCGACACCGTCCCGGTCGTGCGCACGAGGGCGACCTGCCCCGTCGTGATCTGCGCCGACCACACCGCCACGTCCACCGAGACCGTCTGACCACCGCCGAGCCCTGGAGGAGACCATGAAACGCCGGACCGTAGCGGACGTCATGACGACCAAGGTCGTGACGGTGACCGAGGACACCCCGTTCGCCGAGATCGCGGACACCATGGCCGAGCACGGGATCAGCTCCGTCCCCGTGCTGGACGACGGCGGCCGCCTCGCCGGCATCGTCAGCGAGGCCGACCTGCTCCGCAAGGAGGAGTACAAGGGCGGCCCCGTCCAGCAGCGGCGGCTCAGGCTGCGGCGGCACGCCGAGGCCGAGGCCAAGGCGGGGGCCGTCGACGCCCGCGGGCTGATGAGCGCCCCGGTCGTGACCGTCGCCCCGCACACCCCGATCCCCGAGGCGGCCCGGCTGCTGAACGCCCACGGCTTCAAGGCCGCGCCCGTCGTCGCCGACGACGGGCGCCTCGCCGGCATCGTGGCCCGCCGCGACCTGCTGCGCGTGTTCCACCGCTCCGACGCCGACATCCGGGACGAGGTCATCCGGGACGTCCTGATCTGCAAGCTGTGGCAGGACCCCGCCGAGCTGCACGTCCGCGTCCAGGAAGGGGTCGTGCACCTCACCGGGCGCGTCGAGCTGAAGAGCCTCATCCCCATCGTCGTCCGCATGACGGCCGCGACCGAGGGCGTCGTCGATGTCGTGCACGACCTCGGCTACGACACCGACGACACCCATCCCACCGCGTACCCGCGCGCCTGAGACCGGCCGGTCAGCGAAGGGTCTGCGGGACCTTCCACGGGTTGTCGTCGCGGAGGGGCGGCGGGAGGAGGTCCTGCGGCCAGCCCTGGAACGCGATGGGACGCAGGAAGCGCTCGATCGCGGCGGTGCCCACCGAGGTGGTGGCGGGTGCCGTCGTGGCCGGGTAGGGGCCACCGTGCTGCATCGCGTTCGTGACGGAGACGCCGGTGGGCCACTGGTTCCACAGGACGCGCCCGCTGCGGCCGGTGAGCACGGCGGCGAGGTCCGCGAGGTCCCCCGTCTCGCCGGGTTCGGCGTGCAGGGAGGCGGTCAGCTGGCCGGGCAGGGCCGCGAGGACGTCCGGGAGGTCGGAGAGGCGGTCGTAGGTGACGACGAGCCCGAGCGGCCCGAAGCACTCCTCGGACGCCGCGTCGCGGTCGGCCTTGAAGGCGTCCAGGTCCATGGTGAGCAGGCGGGGCGTCAGGGACATCTCGTCGTCCGGCCAGACGAGGCGGCGGACGCCGGGACGTGCGTCCAGCGTGCTCGCGGCGACCAGGTAACCGGACCTGATGCGGTCGTTCAGCATCGGGGCGCCGGCGATCTCCCGGAGGCGCCCGGCGATCCCGTCCAGCAGCGCGGCGGGGGCGAACATCAGGCCGGGGTTGGTGCAGAACTGGCCCGCGCCCAGGGTGAGGGACGCGGTGTAGCCGTTGACGATCTCCTTGGCGCGCGCCTCGGCGGCGCCGGGCGTGACCACGGCCGGGTTGACGCTGCCCATCTCGGCGTAGAAGGGGATCGGCACCGGGCGTTCCGCCGCGATCCGCGCGAGCGCGAGGCCGCCCTGCTCGGAGCCGGTGAACGCGGCGGCGGCGAGACCGGGGTGCCGCAGCGCCTCGACGCCGGCGTCCTCGCCCTCGATCAGGGCGAACACCCCGTCCGGGAGACCGGCGCCGGCGATGACCTCCGCGGTCCGGCGCGACAGCCGCGGATGGCCGGGGTGCGCCTTGACCACGACGGGGCAGCCCGCCGCCCACGCCGACGCGGTGTCGCCGCCGGCGACGCTGAACGCGAACGGGAAGTTGCTCGCGGCGAACACCAGCACGGGCCCGGTGGCCGTGCGGTACCGGCGCAGGTCGGGGCGGGGGCCGGTGGGCCATGCCGGGTCGGGTGCGTCGATGCGGGCGTCATAGAAGGCGCCCGCGCGGACCTCGTCGGCGAACAGCCTCAGTTGGAACGTCGTCCGGGTGAGCTCGCCGTTCAGCCGGGCGGGACCGAGGTGGGTCTCCTCGTCGGCGAGGGCGACCAGCTCGTCCCGGGCGTCCTCCAGCGCGCCGGCGACGGCCACCAGGGCACCGGCACGCGTCTCCGGTGCGGCGGACGCCCATCCGGGCGCGGCGGACACGGCGGCGCTGACGGCCTGGTCCGGTGTCATCGCGACTCCTTGTCAGAGAACGAAACCTTCGGGGAAGGGATCGGCGGGGTCGAGCAGGTAGTTGGCGGTGCCGGTGATCCAGGCCCGCCCGGTGAACTCGGGGATGACGGCGGGGAGCCCGGCCACCTCGGTGGCGCCCACCAGCCGTCCGGTGAAGCGGGTGCCGATGAAGGACTCGTTGACGAACTCGGTGTGCAGCGGAAGCTCGCCGCGCGCGTGCAGCTGCGCCATGCGCGCGGACGTGCCGGTGCCGCAGGGTGAGCGGTCGAACCAGCCGGGGTGGATGGCCATCGCGTTGCGCGAGTGCTGGGCGCTGGATCCGGGCGCCAGGAACTGGACGTGCTTGCAGCCCGTGATCAGCGGATCGGCCGGGTGGGCGGGCGGATCGGTGTCGTTGATCGCGGCCATGATCGCCAGCCCGGCCTTGAGGATGTCGTCCTTGCGCGCCCGGTCGAAGGGCAGGCCGAGCGGCTCAAGGTCGGTGATGGCGTAGAAGTTGCCGCCGTAGGCCAGGTCGTAGCGGACGTCGCCGAGCCCCGGCACGGACACGACGGCGTCCTGCCGGAGCGCGAACGAGGCGATGTTGCGGAGGGTGACGTGCTCGGCGACACCGTCGCGGACGGCGACGCGCGCCTCGACCAGCCCCGCCGGGGTGTCCAGCCGGACGATCGTCTCGGGCTCGGTCACCGGCACCATCCCGGTCTCGACCAGGACGGTCGCGACGCCGATGGTGCCGTGCCCGCACATCGGCAGGAACCCGCTGACCTCCACGTAGAGGACGCCCCAGTCGGCGTCCGGCCGGGTCGGGGGCTGCAGCAGCGCGCCGCTCATCGCGGAATGGCCGCGCGGCTCGTCCACCAGGAAGCGGCGCAGCCCGTCCAGGTGCCGGATGGCGTGGTCGCGGCGCTCGGCCATGGTGGCGCCGGGGACGGGGGGGACGCCGCCGGTGACGACCCGGGTCGGCATCCCCTCCGTGTGCGAGTCGACCGCGCTGATCGACCGGATCGAGCGCATCAGGCGGCCTGCTCCCGGAGCGCGGCGATAGCGCGGTCCATGTCGGCGGTGATGGCGGCGCGCTGCGCGGCGCTGAGCGGCCCGCGCGGCGGGCGGCACGGGCCGCCGTACCGGCCGACCTGGTCCATGCCGAGCTTGATGGCCTGGACGAACTCGGTCCGCGAGTCCCAGCGGAACGCCGCGACCAGCGGCTCGTACAGGGCGCGGGCCTCCTCCAGCTTCCCGGCGGTGGCCAGCTCGTACAGCCGCGCCGACTCGGCGGGGAACACGTTGGGGAAGCCGGCGAACCAGCCGGTCGCACCCACCAGCAAAGACTCCAGAACCACATCGTCGGCGCCCGCGACGACCTCCAGGCCGGGCGCCCTCTCCTTGATCTCCAGGACGCGCCGGACGTCACCGGAGAACTCCTTCACCGCCACGATACCGTCGATCTGCGCGATCTCACCGAGCAGCTCGGGCGTCAGGTCGACCTTGGTGTCGATCGGGTTGTTGTAGACCATGACCGGCAGCCCGACCGACGCGACGGCCTCGTAGTGGGCGATGACCTCGGCGGGGTTGGCCCGGTACATGGTGGGCGGCAGGCACAGCACGCCGTCCGCGCCGTCCTCGGCGGCGATCTCCGTCCACTGCCGCGCCTGGTGGAAACCGGGGCCGTGCACACCGACGACCACGACACCGTCGGCGCCGACGGCCTCGACGGCGGTGCGGGCGACGCGGCGGCGCTCCTCGTCGGTGAGCGCCGAGTACTCGCCCAGCGACCCGTTGGGGCCGACTCCACGGCAGCCGTTGTCGACCAGCCAGCGGCAGTGCTCGGCGTAGGCGTCATGGTCGACGGCGAGCCCGGCGGGGGCGGCGGCATCCTCGCGGTACGGCAGCGCCGTGGCCACGATGACGCCGCCGAGACTCTGAAGCTGGGTGCCACTCATCGGGCGCTCTCCTTTGGGTCATGTGTGTCACTAGGGGGATTGGCAAGTTCAGCGAGCCGGATCGGCTGGGTGATGGGGCGGTGGTGCGGGTTCGCCGCGTCCACCCGGCCGGACAGCAGATCGGCGACTGTGGGGCCGCAGATCCGGGCCTGGCAGGGGCCCAGCCCGGCGCGCGTCGAGAGTTTCACGGCGCGGGCCGCGCCCTGTGCGGGGTCTTCGGCCACGCGGCAGAGGTCGCCGTAGGTGGTGTCCTCGCAGCGGCAGACGATGGTGCCGGGGCGCAGCCAGCCGCGCCACTGCGGGCCGATCGGATGCGCGGCGGCCAGGCGGGCGGCGAACGCGCGGGCCCGGTCGCGGCGGCGGCGCGTGCCCGCCAGGCCGGGGGCGTCCGGGGCGCCGCCGCCGGCGATCCAGCCGGCGAGCAGGCCCTCGGTGCGGGCGGACTGGGCCCCGGCGATGCCGGTGATCTCCCCTGCCGCATAGACGGCCGGGGCGGTGGTGCGCTGGTCGTCGTCCACCTCGGCGAACGCGCCGTCGCGCAGCCGGCAGCCGGCCGCGACCGGGAGTTCGAGCTGCGGGCTGAAGCCGTGGGTGACGCACAGCGCGTCCACCGCGACGGTCTGCTCGCTGCCGGGGACGACCGACCAGTCGGGACGGAGCCGTGCGGTGACCGCCTCCTCCACGCGCCCGTCGCCCCGGGCCTCGATCACGGCGCGGCCCGTCCGGTAGGGGACGCGGTGCCGGGCCAGCAGACCGGCGTACTCGGCGAGTTCCGTGGCCTTGCCGGTCTCGGACGCCAGTTCCCAGGGGCGGCGGATCCAGCCGCGTGCGACGGTCGAGGCCGGGTTCGCCTCCAGCACCGCCCGGACGGTCGAGCCCGCCTCCAGCAGCGACGCGGCGACCGGCAGCAGGAACGGTCCGGAGCCGGCGATCAGCACCCGGTCGCCGACCACGAGGCGCTCGCCCTTCGCCAGTGCCTGCGCCGCCCCGGCGGTGTGCACGCCGGGCAGTTCCCAGCCGGGGAACGGCAGCACCCGGTCGTGGGCGCCGGGCGCGAGGACCAGCGCGTCGGGCCGCAGCACCCGGCGTTCCCGTCCCGCCGCGTCGATCTCGCCGCGCAGCACGTGGACATGCGGCGCGGCGGGCTCGTCCCGCTCGATCGACCAGACGGTGCTCTCCGGCCACCAGTCGCAGCGCGGGTGCCCGAGCACATGGTCGCGGAGGCGTTCGAAGCCGTGCCAGCCGTGGTGCAGGCGCCCGGGATGCTCGGCGGCGTAGGCGTCGGGGAGCATCCGGTGGTACTGGCCGCCCGGATGCTCGGCGGCGTCGACCAGCGTCACCCGCGCGCCGGCGCGCAGCGCGCCCGCCGCCGCGCCGAGGCCCGCCGGGCCGGCGCCGACGATCACGACATGCCGGGTCATCGGGCGTCCTCCTCCGCGCGGGACTGGGTGGTCACGTCATCGCCGTCGCGGGCGCGGCGGCGGCAGGCCCGCACATCGCGGACGCCGTTGACCGTGACCAGGCAGTCGAAGCACGCGCCGATGCCGCAAAAGACGCCGCGCGGCGTACCCGACGGGCTTTCCCGCCAGGTCAGCCGGCCGGACGCCAGCAGCACGCCGGCGATCGTCTGGCCCTCGACACCGTCGAGCGGCGTACCGTCCACGGTGATGCGCAGCGGGGTGTCGCGGCGGCCGGTCGCATCGTCGGCCGCGCGCACGAGTCTCGGGCTCATCCGCTCTCCCCTTCCGACCGGACGGCGGGCCGATCCACCCGGAACGGCTTCGCATCGATCTCCGGTTCGTTTCCGAACATCAGGTCGCGCAGGACGGCGGCCGTCCCGACCGACAGCCCGATGCCGGCGCCTTCGTGCCCGGTGGTGTGCCAGAGCCCCGCGAGGCCCGGGTCCGCGCCGATCACGGGCAGATGGTCGGCGACATAGGGGCGGAACCCGCCGTACGCGCGCATCACCGGCACCTCGGCCAGGCACGGGAAGAGACGCAGCGCCTTGCGGGCGATCACCGACAGCACCTCGGGGCGCATCCGGTCGTCGAACCCGACCCGGCGGCGCGAGGAACCGAGCAGGATCGTTCCCGCGCGGGTCGACTCCACCACGGCCGACGCCTGCAGTTCCTCGGCGCCGCTGCCGACCGCGCCCACATAGTCGGCGTCGTAGACCTTGTGGAACACGGTCGGCGGCTGCGGCGCGGTGACCAGCACCTCGCCGCGCCGGGGCCGCACGCCCAGCCGGACGCCGAGCCGCGCGGCGACCTCGCCGGACCACGGCCCGGCCGCGTTCACGAACGCCTCGCCCTCGATGATCCCGGCGGAGGTGCGCACGCCGGTGATCCGGCCGCCGCGCGTGACCGCGCCGAGGACCTCGCGTCCGGTGCGCAGCACGGCGCCGGCCCTGATCGCGTCGGCGAGCAGGGCGGTGGCGGCGCCGGCGGGCTGCACCTGGGCGTCCTCGGGGTAGTGGACGGCGGCGGTGACGTCCTTGGTGACGTGCGGTTCGGCATCGGCGAGCGCGGCGGCGTCCATCTCCCCGGCGTCCACACCGGCGGCGCGCTGGCTCGCGGCGAAATCGCGCAGCGCCCCGGCACCCGCCTCGGTCGTCGCGACGACGATGCCGCCCTTGGGGTCCCACTCCACTCCCCCGGCGTCCGGGAGCCCGTCGAGGATCTGCGGCCACAGCCGCCGGGACAGCCGCGCCAGTTCCAGTTCGGGGCCGGGGCCCTTGTCGGAGACCAGGACGTTGCCCTCGCCGTGCGCGGTGGTCGCGGCGGCGGGGCGGCCGCGCTCCACGACCGTGACCGCGCAGCCCGCGAGTGCCAGCTCACGGGCGCAGGCGGCGCCGACGATCCCGGCGCCCAGTACCACGACCCGTGTCATCCCCACTCCATTCGTTCGATAAACCGAACGATGCCGAGCGTACGTCCGCCGCGAGCCGAATGTCAACGCTCCGGATCGGACCGCCCGTCAGGGGCCGTCGAACCGGTGCGGCGGTTCCGCGGGCGCGGAGTGAAGTCGCTGGTCGGCGTCGTACTGGAGCAGCAGGACGGACCGCACATTCCCCTCCAGCGCGACATAGGAGTGCGGAAGGCGGGCGTCGAAGCTGACGTAGTCGCCGGGGCCCAGCTCCACGTCCCGGTCGTCCACCCGAACGGCCAGCCGCCCGGTCTGGACGATGGTGTGCTCGGTCCCCACATGGCCCAGCGAATCCTGCCTGCGCCCGGCCCTGACCTGCTGGTCGTACACTTCGAACATGGCACCGCCGGACGCGATGCCGCGCAGCGGGCGCAGGTCGACGCCCTCGCCGCGCAGCACCTCCACCTCGGCGGCGCGCACCACGGTCACTCCGGACGGCTCCTGGTTGTCGAGCAGATCGGAGATCGGGATCTCCAGCGCGCGCGACAGGCTGAACACCGTCTCGATGGTGGGGTTGCCCGCGCCGGCCTCCAGCTGGGAGAGCGTCGCCTTGCCGATCTTCGAGCGGCGCGACAGCTCCGACAGCGACAGGCCGAGTTCCAGCCGGGCACGCCGCAGATTGCCGGCCAGCACGTCCCGTACCGACTCTCCCGCTGCGCTCACGCTCGCGCCCCCGCTCCGCATCCACCGACGTTCGACGTGTCGAACGGCAAGTGTACCGGCGGCCCGGCGGGGAACCTGCAGTGCAATACTACATCTCACTGACCTGCAGGGCCGTCGCGCCGCCGGACGGCCCCGACCCGGAGGAGAGTCCCGACCCAGATGCTGAACCTGCCTGCCCTGGGCCCGAGGAAGAGCGTGCGAGTCCAGATCGCCCACGCGCTTCGGGCCGCGATCGTCAGCGGCGAGATGCGGCCGGGCGTGGTCTACTCCGCCCCGGCGATCGCCGATCGCTTCGGGGTGTCCGCGACCCCGGTCCGGGAGGCCATGATCGACCTGGCCCGGGAGGGACTGGTCACCGTCGTCCGCAACAAGGGATTCCGCGTCACCGAGCTGTCCGACCGGGAACTGGACGAGATCACCGAGGTGCGGGCGCTGATCGAGGTCCCCACCGTCGTCCGGGTCGCGCAGACCGTGCGCCCCGAGGAGATCCGCGCGCTGCTCCCGCTGGCCGAGGCCATCGTGCAGGCCGCCGAGAACCGGGACGTTCTCGCCTACATCGAGGCGGACCACCGCTTCCATCTCGCGCTGCTCGGGCTGGGCGGCAACTCCCACATCCTGAGACTGGTGAGCGAACTCCGCTACATGTCCCGGCTGTACGGCGTGCCGCAACTGGCGGAGCGCGGCGAGCTGGAGCCGTCGGCCCGCGAGCACGAGGAGCTGCTGGAAGCCGCGGCGACCGGCGACGTGGCGCGCACCGAGTCGCTGATGAACCACCATCTGCGCCACATCCGCGGAATCTGGGCGGACCGTCCCGAGCACCGCTGACTCACCGCAGATCCCAGGAGTGCGCGCAGGGCATCACCCCGGCCGCGGCGAGTTCCTCCCGATGCCGGATGATCTGCTCGATGACCTCGACGTCGTCCGCCACCGGGTGCCGGATGCCGGGCGCGGGCCATCGCACCTGCGGCATCGAGGCGGTCAGCGGCACCTCCGGCAGGGGGACGGTGAAATAGACCGCCTTACCGGAGACCTGGGCCGTCCCAAGCCTGCAGCGGGTGGGATGAACGCCCCAGCGTCCGCCGATCTCCGACGTCAGCGCGCTCACGAGCGTCAGCCCGCGCCCGCAACTGGCCTCGGACGGCGCAAGGGGCCCGGCCGGAATATAGGCGGGACCCCGCCAGGGAGCGGCGTCGAACACCGTGAACATGACCCGCGGCCGGTTCAATCGGCTGACGTACGCCCACACTTCGGCCCGCTCACGGTCACCGTGCAGGATCGCGTTCGCGGCCAGCTCCGAAATGATCGTCTGTGCGTCCTGGACCGTGTCCGGGGCCATCCCCAGCCCGATGGACACGGAACGGACGATGGACCGCGCGATCGCCGCCGCCTTCGGATCGGGCGGCAGCGGCCAGACCGGAAAGGCACCGCCGCTCAGTGAGGCGACCCCTTCCTCGTCCATGTGTGACTTCTCCGTCATGACGCTCGCTTTCCACGAGTTCACTGGCCGGTGCGCGCGGGACCGCCGGGAGAGGGCAGCGGTGAGGAGCCCTCTCCCGGCGGCCGGAGGGGACAGCGGCTCCCTTCTGCCGTCGGCGCGATCACGTCAACGACCGTGGGCTCGGTTACCGCTGCTTCCCGTGATCGCTCACTCTTGTGGAGGAGTACGGGAAGTATGGCCGTTTCGCTCAGCCGGGAGGCATCAGCTACGGCATAATCTCCGGCTATGGATCTCGATATCGGTCATCTGCGCATGGTGTGCGCGATGGCGGAAACGGGAAGCGTCACCCGGGCCGCGGCGCGGATGGGCGTGTCACAGCCCGCCATGTCGAGCCAGCTGCGCAAAGTCGAGGAACTGGTCGGCGGACGGCTCTTCGTTCGCAGCCGCTCCGGCCTGGAACCGACGGCGCTCGGGCAGCAGATCATCTCCCGGGCCCGGACGGTGCTGGCCGAACTGGACACCCTGATCGGCGACCTGCCCGGGAGCGGAGAGCCGAACGCGGCCCTCGGGCTCGGCAGCGTCCATCTGGCCTGTGTCGGAAGCATCGTGGCGCGGGTCAGCGAGGAGGTGCCGGGACGGCAGGTCTCGCTGCGCATCGAGCCGTCCTCGGCGCTGCTCGGAGATGCGCTCAACCGAGGCCATCTCGACGCCGCGCTGCTGGGGATCATGGAGGGGTTCGACGTCACGCTGAACCCGCCGGTGGTCAGCCGCACGCTGGTGCCCCGGTACCCGATCTTCGTCGCCCTCTCGGCGCACCATCCGCTGGCCGGGCAGAACGAGATCGACCTGATCGACCTGAAGGACGAGTCCTGGATCGGCCCGCCGGGCGCCGACGACGGCTCGCTCGCGTCGCTGCGCGCGTCCTGCCGTGCCGCCGGCTTCGAGCCGGTCGTGCGCTTCGAGGCGCCGAGCGGCGCGGCCTGCCCGCTGGTGGCGGCGGGGCACGGGGTGCGCCTGGTGGATCCGTCGTGGCCGCCGCAGCCCGGCACGGTCGTCCGGCCGCTGACCGGGGAACCGCAGGTCGCGAAGCTGATCGTGGCATGGCGCCGGGACCGGCTGAACGACGAGGACGCCACCGCCCTCTACCGGGGCCTCGCGGCCGCTTTCGTGGAGCACGCGGACCGGCATCCCGCGTTCGGCGCCTGGTGGCACGCGCACCCGCACGTCCATCCGCTGCTGTGATCATGCCCTGCCGCTGCTACCCCCACGTGGAACGGTATTCTGATCGCGGGTGGGGAGGAGGCGTCATGGATACGGTGGCCGATGCCGTGGTCGGATTGCCGGACCTCGGCGGTCACAGCAGCCTCCGCAGGCAGGTGGCCGAGGCGCTGCGCGGCGCGCTGGCCAGCGGAAAACTCCGGTCGGGCGTCGTGTACTCCGCGCCCACGCTGGCGGAGGAGTTCGGGATCTCCGCAACGCCCGTGCGCGAAGCCATGATCGACCTGGTGCGGGACGGCCTGTTCGAGGCCGTCCGCAACCGCGGCTTCCGGGTGGTCCCCCTGTCCGAGCAGGATCTCGCCGAACTCAGCGAGATCCGCGAACTGGTCGAGATCCCGGCCGTCCTGGGGCTGGCCGGCGCCGTCCCCGAGGAGGCCCGCGTACGGCTGCGCGCCCTGGCCGCCGAGGTCACCGAGGCGGCGGCGAAGGACGACCTTCTGCGGTTCATCGACGCCGACCGCAGCTTTCACGCCGAATTGCTCAGGCTCACCGGCAATCAGACGCTCGTCCGGACGGTCCTCGACCTGCGCAGCCGGTCCCGGATGTACGGGCTCATCCAGCCCACGGCCACGCAGACGCGGATGACGGCGGCCGACGAGCACGTCCGGCTGCTGGACGCGCTGGTCGCCGGGGATGCCGACGAGGCGAGGGCCATCATGATGCGCCACCTCGACCACGTGCGAAACGTCGGCGCCTGAGCCTCCGGCGCTAGATCTGTGCGACCTGACCCCTTGGCAAAGACCATTTTACATTTTACAGTGCAATTTCACATTGCATAGCGGACGCCACGGCACCGGGCCGTGGCACCCCCCGGTCCGCGAAGGAGGAACCCCCGAATGGTCCGCCAGAAGCGCAGACGCGCCGTCACGGTCCTGACCGTGGCCGCCGCACTGTCCGCGGCTTCGCTCTCCCTGCCGGCGCACGCCGCCGTGCCGGGCGACCGCGGTGCGCCCCCCGCCCCGTCCCCCCGCCAAAGCTCCCAGCAACTCCAGAAGGAGGCCAAGCAGGCACTCATCAAGCAGATCACGAAGGACCACGGCGTCTCCGCCGCCGAGGCGCAGCGCCGCGCCGACCGCCAGCCCGCCCAGTTCAAGCTGGCGGACAAGCTCGGCAAGGATCTCGGCGCCGCGTACGGCGGCGCCTGGATCGACCAGGCGCACGGCGGCAGGCTCACCGTCGGCGTGACCAAGAACGCGGTGGCGCCCAAGGCGCAAGTGGCCGCGAAAGCGTCCGGCATGAGCGACACGAGCACGGTCAAGGTCCGGTACAGCTTCGATCACCTTCAGAAGGTGTCCGGCGAACTGGCCAAGCGGATCGCCAAGGCCAACAAGGGCGCCAAGAGCGGCCTTCAGACCGGCCTCGTCACCTCTGGCAACGTGGTGAAGCTGAGCACGCTGCGCGGAGCCAAGCTCACCCCCGCGCAGAAGAACGTGCTGAGCTGGGCGAAGCGCACGTACGGCGGTGCGGTGAAGGTCTCCACCTACGCGCACAAGTCGGTCCCGCTGTACTGCTACGACGACTACAGTTGCGACCCGCCGCTGCGGTCCGGGCTGGCGATCTTCACCGGCGGCGGCCGGTGCACCAGCGCGTTCACCGCGTACTCGGGCAGCAGCTACTACATGCTCACCGCCGGGCACTGCGCGGAGATGGGCTACTGGTGGGACGTGTCCACCTACAGCTACGGCTACCAGAACGTCGGCGGCGCCGTCGACTACAACTTCGGCTGGTACGGCGACTACGCGATCGTCTCGGTCGACGATCCGGGCTGGTGGCAGCCGCGCGGATGGGTGTACCCGCAGACATCCATCTACGGCACCGAAAGCGACTACGTCGGTGGATACGTCTGCAAGCAGGGCTCGACCACCGGGTACACCTGCGGAGCGATCACCGAGATCGACGCCACCGTCTCCTACCCGGACCGGACGCTCTCCGGCATGACCTGGAGCGAGGCGTGCGACGGTCCCGGTGACAGCGGCAGCGGCGTCTTCGACGGCAACTACGCCCACGGCATCCTGAGCGGCGGCCCCAACTCCGGATGCGGCATGATCCACGAACCCATCGGCCGGGCACTGTCCAGCTTGGGTGTGTCGCTGCTCAGCGGCTGACATCTCCGGCTCGGGCCCCTCACAGAGAAGGGGGCGGTGCCGTACCCGGTCGCGGGTGCGGCACCGCCCTCCTGTTCGCGCTCCCCGTCGGCTACGCCATGAGGGACTGCATCCAGATTTCGATCTCCTCGGGATGGCGCGGCAGGTCGGAGGACATCAGCCGGGCGCCGTTCTCGGTGACCACGACGTCGTCCTCGATGCGGACTCCGATGCCACGCAGTTCCGGGGGCAGCGTCAGGTCGTCCGGCTGAAGGTAGAGACCCGGCTCGACGGTCAGGACATGCCCGGGACGCAGCACCCCGTCGAGGTACTGGGACGCCCGGGCCGCCGCGCAGTCGTGCAGGTCCATGCCGAGCATGTGCCCGCTGCCGCAGAGCGTGTAGCGGCGGTAGACGCCCGACTCGGGATCGAGCGCCTCCTCCGCGCTGCGCAGCACGCCCCAGTCCTGCAGGCCCTCGGCGATGACGCGCATCGCGGCCATGTGGAAGTCGCGGAAGCTGGCGCCGGGCCGGACCGCCGCCAGCCCCGCCTCCTGGGCGTGGTAGACGAGGTCGTAGACCTGCCGCTGCCGCGGGGTGAACCAGCCGCTGATCGGGAGCGTGCGGGTGATGTCGGCGGTGTAGAGGGTGTCGGTCTCGACGCCGGCGTCGAGGAGGAGCATCTCGCCGAGGCGCAGCGTGCCGTCGTTGCGGATCCAGTGCAGGACGCACGCGTGCGCGCCGGAGGCGGCGATCGTCTCGTACCCGACGCCGTTGCCCTCCATGCGGGCGATGCGCTCGAACGTCCCCTCCACCCAGCGTTCCCCGCGCGGAAGCCCCGTCGCCTGCGGCAGCACGGCGGCGACGGCGGTGAACGCCTTCACCGTGTGGTCCACGGCGGCCTGGAGCTGGGTGATCTCCCACTCGTCCTTGATCAGGCGCAGCTCGGCGGCGACGGCGGCGAGCTCGCGGTCGAGGTCCGGGTCCCGCACCGGGACGGCCGCGTCCACCGCGGGGTCCACGCCCCGGATCACCCGGGTCGGGCACGGGCCGCGGAGCGCGCCCGGGAGGTCGTCCAGGAGCGCGCAGGTGATCCCGAGCTTCTCCTCGGTCTCGGCGAGGGTTTCGCGCGGGCCGACCCAGAACTCCCCGTGCCGGTGGTCGCGGTAGAAGCCCCTGTCACTGCGGGGGGACCGAGGTCTGCGATACAGGACCGCGTCATGGCCTGCGGCTGTAGGCTGCAGCACCAGGACGGCATCGGTCCCGGTGTCCGCCGTGGTGTCACCGGAGAGGTGGGCGTAGACGGTGTGCGGACGGTAGCGGTAGTCGCAGTCGTTGCTGCGGACCTTCGGCGGCCCGGCGGGCAGGACGAGTCGTTCGCCGGGGAACTGAGCCGACAGGGCGGCGCGTCGTTTCTCCGCATACGGCGCGACGGACAGCTGGGCCGGGGGTGGCTTCTCGCCCGCGGCCCAGTCGCGGGTCATGAAGGAGGCGAGAGCCTCGGAAACGGGCAGATCGTGACTGCCCGTAGCGAAGCGGTCGGCGGGGCGTGTGTCCATGTCGGACATATCCTCCATCTTGAAGTCCCGGATGTGGAGATTCGATAACGGCCCTTGCAGTGCAATTGCACTGTACTATTTTATATGGCACTCCGCCCGACAATGCACGGAGATGCCATGAAACGTCCGGTACGGACCTGCTTCACTCTCGCTCTTTCGCTCGCCGTCGCCGGCGGGCTGTCCGCCTGCGGCTCGGGGGACGACGACTCGTCCGCCGCCAAGTCCGGAGGCACCCTCACGGTCCTCTTCAACGATGACTTCGCCCATTTGGACCCGCAGCGCAACTACGTGATGTTCGCAATGGACTTCGGTACGCGGCTGCTCTACCGGACACTGACGACATACGCCGCGAAACCCGACCAGGAGGGCACCAAGGTCGTCCCGGACCTGGCGACCGACACCGGCACCACGTCCGATAAGGGCAAGACCTGGACCTTCCACCTCAAGCCCGGCCTGAAGTTCGAGGACGGCTCGCCCATCACCAGCGCCGAGGTCAAGTACGGCGTGGAGCGCTCCTTCGCCCCCGACCTGCCCGAAGGCCCCGGATACGCCCGGACGATGCTGGAGGGCGGCGACAAGTACAAGGGCCCCTACAAGGACAAGGACGGCCTCGCCTCCATCGAGACGCCGGACCCGCAGACCATCGTGTTCCACCTCAAGGAACCGTCGATGGACTGGCCGCTGATCACGACGCTGCCGACGTTCGCGCCCGTCCCGAAGGCCAAGGACACCGGCGTCAACTTCGACAAGCGGCCCTTCTCCTCCGGCCCCTACAAGGTGGAGTCCTACGACCGGGGCAAGAAGCTGGCGCTCGTCAGGAACACGTACTGGCAGAAGTCGAGCGACGGCGTCCGCCAGGCCAACCCCGACAAGATCGTCGTGGAGGAGGGCATCGCCCAGCCCACCATCGACCAGCGGCTGATCGCCGACCAGGGCAATGACCAGCGGGCCATCACGCTCTACAGCGTCGCCTCGCCGAGCATGCCCCGCATCCTGACCCGCCCGGACGTCAAGAAGCGGTTCGTCAGCGCGACGAGCCTCTGCACCCGGTTCCTGGGCATGAACACCTCCAAGCCGCCGTTCAACGACCCCAAGGTGCGGGAGGCGATGCAGTACGCCATCGACAAGGAGGCGTACCGCACCGCGCACGGCGGCAGCGGCGTCGGCGAGCTGGCCGGCTCCTACCTCCCGCCCGCCATGACCGGCGGGCAGCCCCAGGACGTCTACAAGGCGCCGCCCAACGGTGACCCGGCCAAGGCCAAGCAGATGCTCGCCGCCGCGGGCAAGAGCGCGGGCTTCTCGATCAAGCTGACCACGACCAGCAGCGAGCAGGGCAAGGCCGAGGCCGAGGCGGTCCAGCAGGGACTCGCGCGGGTGGGCGTGAAGGTCGAGATCAACGCCGTCTCGAAGAGCGTCTACTACGACACCATCGGCGACATCAAGAAGGAGGACGAGCTCGTCTTCTACGGCTGGTGCGCCGACTACCCGTCCGCCAGCTCGTTCATCCCGCCCATCTTCGATGGGAACAACATCACCCCGAAGGGCAACACCGTCGTTCACCAGCTGAACGACAAGGGGATGAACGAGAAGATCGCCGCGGCCATGAAGGCGAACGACCCCGCCCAGTGGCAGGCGGTCGACCGTGACCTGATGGGCCTGTCGCCGATGATCCCGCTGATCCACGACAAGCTGCCGCTGCTGCACGGCTCCAAGGTCACCGGCACCTTCGGTCACCCCATCTGGGAGGGCGAGTTCGACTTCGCCACCATCGGGGTCAAGTAATGGCCGCCCCGCCCCTCACCACCGAGGCGGCGGGCAGCGCGTCCGCGCCCGCCGGCCAGTCGCCGTGGCGACTGGTCGGCGGGCGGCTGCGCCGTGACCCGGCCGCCCTCGCCGGGCTGGCGATCATCGCGCTGTTCGTGCTGATGGCGATCGCCGCCCCGCTGCTCACCGCCCTCAACGGGCACGGTCCCAACGAGTTCCACCCCGAGAAGATCGACAAGGCGCTCGCGGGCGCGCCCAAGGGCGCGTTCGGCGGCATCGACGGCGACTTCTGGCTCGGCGTCGAACCCGGCACCGGCCGGGACGTCTTCAGCCGCATGGTCTACGGCGCCCGCGTCTCGCTGCTGATCTCCGTCGCGGCCACCGGCGTGGCCACCGTGGTCGGCACCGTCCTCGGGCTCACCGCCGGCTTCGCCGGCGGCCGGATCGACACCTTCATCAGCCGCATCATGGACATGGTCCTGTCGTTCCCGCAGCTCATCTTCATGATCGCCCTCGTCTCGGTGCTCCCGGAGGGGAACCGGATGCTGGAACTGGTGTTCGTCATGGGCTTCTTCGGCTGGCCCTATATCGGGCGCATCGTCCGCGGGCAGACGCTCACCCTGCGCCACCGGGAGTTCGTGGACGCCGCGCGGGCCACCGGCATGCTGCGCACGCGGATCGTGTTCCGCGAGGTCCTGCCCAACCTGCTGGCGCCGGTGCTGGTCTACGCGACGCTCACCATCCCGATCAACATCGGCACCGAGGCGGCGCTGTCGTTCCTCGGCATCGGCGTCCGGCCGCCGGACTCGTCCTGGGGGCAGATGATGTCCAAGGCGATCGACTGGTACCAGGTCGATCCGACGTTCTTCGTGGTGCCCGGCGTGTGCCTGCTGCTGACCGTGCTGGCGTTCACGCTGCTCGGCGACGCCTTCCGGGACGCCCTCGACCCGCGGGGAGCCGGCCGATGATCCGCTACCTCGCGCTGCGCTTCGCGGGACTCGCGGGCGTGCTGCTCGTCATCTGCGCGGTCACCTTCACGATCTTCTACGTGTTCCCCGCCGACCCGGCGCTGCAGGCGTGCGGGAAGTCGTGCACGCCGGAACGCCTGGCCATGCTCCATCACCAGATGGGGCTGGACCGTCCGCTGTGGCAGCAGTTCACCGACTACCTCGTCGGCATCTTCGCCGGACGCTCCTACGGCTCGGGGCCGCTCGCCGTCCAGTGCCATTTCCCGTGTCTCGGGTTCTCCTACCAGAACAACATGCCGGTCTGGGACCTGATGATGCAGCGGCTCCCCACCACCGTCTCGATCGGCGTCGGCGCCGCCCTCCTGTGGCTCGTCGGCGGCGTCACCGTCGGCGTCGTGTCGGCGCTGCGCAAGGACTCGCTGCTCGACCGGACGATGATGGTCGGCACGCTCACCTCCGCGTCCCTGCCGATCTACTTCACGGCGATGGCGCTGACCGTCGTCGTCGTCCAGATCGGGGGCCTGCTGCCGTACTCCAGCTACGTGCCGATCGCCGAGGATCCCATCGGCTGGACGAAGAACCTCATCCTGCCGTGGGTGGCGCTGGCGCTGCTGTACGCGGCCATGTACGCCCGGCTGTCGCGGGCGTCGATGGTGGAGACGATGGCCGAGCCGTACATCCGCACGGCCCGCGCCAAGGGCCTGCCCGAGCGGACGGTCGTCACCAAGCACGGGCTGCGGGCCGGGCTCACCCCCGTCCTCACCGTCTTCGGCATGGACCTCGGCGCGCTGCTCGGCGGCGCCGTCATCACCGAGAGCGTGTTCGGGCTGCCGGGCCTCGGCCAGCTCACCATCGACTCGATCAACAAGTCCGACCAGCCGGTCGTGATGGGCGTCGCGCTGCTGGCCGCGTTCTTCATCACCTTCGCCAACCTCGTCGTGGACCTGCTCTACGCCGCGATCGACCCCCAGGTGAGGTACGCATGAGCCTGCTGACCGTCCGGGACCTCGTCGTCGAGTTCCCCACGCCGAAGGGCACGGTCCGCGCGGTGGACGGGCTGTCGTTCACCGTGGACGAGGGCCGCACGCTCGGCATCGTCGGCGAGTCCGGCTCCGGCAAGTCCGTGACCAGCCTGGCGATCATGGGGCTGCACGACAAGGCGCAGGTGTCCGGGTCGATCGACATCGCGGGCACCGAGGTCGTCGGCGCGGACCGGGAGAAGGTCCGGGCGCTGCGCGGCCGGCGGGTCGCGATGATCTTCCAGGACCCGCTGTCGTCGCTGCACCCGCACTACCGCGTCGGCGAGCAGATCGCCGAGGCGCGGCGGCTGCACTTCGGCGCGTCCCGCCGCGCCGCGCACAAGCACGCCGTGCAGCTCCTCGCCGACGTCGGCATTCCCCATCCGGACGAGCGCGCCGGCGACTATCCGCACCAGTTCTCCGGCGGCATGCGCCAGCGCGTCATGATCGCCATGGCGCTGGCGTGCGAGCCGGACCTGCTGATCGCCGACGAGCCGACCACCGCGCTGGACGTGACCGTCCAGGCGCAGATCCTGGAGCTGATCGCGCGGATCCAGCGCGAGCGGGGCCTCGCCGTCCTGATGATCACCCACGACCTCGGGGTGGTCGCGCGGGTCGCCGACGACGTCCTGGTCATGTACGCGGGCCGGGCCGTGGAGCAGGCGACCGCCGACGAGCTGTTCGCCGGGCCGCGCCACCCCTACACCCGCGGCCTGCTCGGCTCGCTGCCCCGGCTGACCGGACCACCCGGTGAGCTGACCCCGATCCCGGGTGCCCCGCCGTCGCTGTTGCGCCCGCCGGCGGGGTGCCCGTTCCACCCCCGGTGCTCGGAGCGGATCGACGTGTGCGAGACGACGCGCCCGGCACTCCAGGGCGCGCCACACCCGGCGGCCTGCCATCTGCTCACGATCGAGAAGGAGGTGGCGGGATGACGGCGCTGCTCCACCTGGAGGGGCTGACCAAGACGTTCCAGACCCGGCGCGGGACCGTGAAAGCGGTGGACGGGATCGATCTGGAGGTGCGGGCCGGGGAGACGCTCGGGCTGGTCGGCGAGTCCGGCTGCGGGAAGTCGACGACGGGGCGGATGCTCGTCCGGCTCCTGGACCCGACCGGCGGGCGGATCACCTTCGACGGGCGCGACATCACCGGGCTGTCCCAGCGGCAGATGCGCCCGCTCCGCAACGACCTGCAGATCATCTTCCAGGACCCGTTCGCATCGCTGAACCCGCGGCACACGGTCGGCTCCATCGTGGCCGCGCCGCTACAGGTGCAGGGCATGGACGAGGGCAACCATCGTTCCCGCGTGCAGGAGATGCTGGAGTTCGTCGGGCTCCACGCCGAGCACATCGACCGGTACCCGCACGAGTTCTCCGGCGGGCAGGCGCAGCGGATCGGTATCGCGCGGGCGCTGATCACCCATCCCCGGCTCGTCATCGCGGACGAGCCGGTGTCGGCGCTCGACGTGTCGATCCAGGCCCAGATCGTCAACCTGCTGGCACGGCTGCAGCGCAAGCTCGACCTGGCGTACGTGTTCATCGCGCACGACCTGGCGGTGGTGCGGCACGTGTGCAACCGGATCGCCGTGATGTACCTCGGCCGGATCGTCGAGATCGGCGACCGGGACGCGATCTACGGCTCGCCGGCGCACCCCTACACCAGGGCGCTGCTGTCGGCGATCCCGCTGCCCGACCCGGTGGCGGAGCGGACGCGGGAACGCATCGTGCTCCGCGGCGACCCGCCGAGCCCGTCGGCTCCCCCGCCGGGCTGCTCGTTCCACCCGCGGTGCTTCAAGGCGCAGGACCGCTGCCGGACCGAGCGCCCGCCGCTCGCTTCGGTGGCCGGGCGCGAGGTGGCCTGCCATTTCCCGGAGCTCGGCCCCTTCGGCTGACCGTCCCGCAACACGCCGACCGTCCCGCAACACCGGGCCGGGGCCGGACCGCGCGGTCCGGCCCCGGCCCGTTCCCGGTTCCGGTCCCGCTCATCTAGCGGGAGCGGCGTCGCAGGGTCGCCAGGCGGGCGGCTATCCGGTCCATGGTCGCGTTTTCGGGATTCCAGCCCCGGTGGAGGAGGGCGGTCAGGAGCGCCTCCAGGTAGGGGGCGGGGCGGGCCAGGAAGGTCTTCGTCACGGGGATGACCTCCCAGCGCATCTCTTCGGCGAGCCAGCGGCGCCGGCCGGCGTCGTGGGCGCGGGCCTGGGGGCCCGTGTGGTGGCGTTCGCCGTCGTATTCGAGGCCCACCCGGAATTCCGGGTAGCCGAGGTCGATGTAGAGCGGCCGGCCTCGGGGACCCGTCACCGGTACCTGGGTTCGCGGGCGGGGGAAGCCGGCGTTCACGACGGCGACGCGGGCCCAGGATTCGCCGGGAGAGGCCGCGCCTCGGTCGGCCATGCGGATGATCTCGCGTAATCGCCTGTTGCCGCGGTATCCGGGCAGCGTCCGGGCCATCGCGGTGAGTTCGCCGGTGGCCACGCCCCGCCGGAGGAACTGGTCCAGCGCCGCCACCGCTTCGACGCGGGGAAGCCAGCGGGCGCAGTCCAGTGCCGTGCGGGCGGGGGATGTGAGGCGTACATCGGACTCTTCCAGGACGTGACCGGGCGGCAGTTCCGCGGTGTCGGCGGTGACCGGGCCGGACGAACCGGGGCCGATGACCTCAACGTCCCAGTCGGCCTCGTTCGCTCCCGGGGGTAGGACGTCCAGGCCCCATATCCAGGCGGCGGTGCGGCGGGCTATGACGACTTCTCGTGGGAGAAGGCCGCTCAGGGCCGCGGCGCGGGCGGTGAGGGACGAGTCCCCGGCGGGGGTGAAGCAGACGCCGGGGCCGGCGGGAACGATCGAGCCGGCGGCCGTTCGCTTCCACGTGAAACTGGAACCGTTCATGCGGCCATGGTGCCCGGCTGCTTCGGCGGACGGCGGCGGGCGCAAAAAGGTGGACGACTTCGCGTTCTCGCAGTTCATCGGCCACCTGCTCCCGGTTTTCCACGCGATCGCGTTCCAGAGGTCAGCGGGAGACCGCGTCAAGCCCCCACTTGCCGATGCGGTCGATCAGGTCCGGTGTGGCGGCGACCTCGGCATGGCCGAAGGCCGGCTCGATCCACAGTTCTCTCGGGTCGGACGCCGCCTCGTACAACTGGTGGGCGTGTTCCATGGGGAAGAACGTGTCCGCGTCGCCGTGGACGACCAGCAGCGGCACCGGAGCGATGCGCCCGGCGACCTCGTAAGGCGCTTCGGGGACGGGCTCCCACCCCCCGGGCGCGATCCGGGTGCCGCGGGCCATCCGGACGGCCAGGCGGCCCAGGCGCCGTTCGATCACCCAGTGGACGCGCCGCATCGGCACCGTCCCGCGGTAGTACCAGCGGGCGGGCGCGCTGACGGAGACCACCGCGTCGACCCCGCCGTGCAGCGCGGCGTGCCGGACGGCGACCGCGCCGCCCATCGAGAACCCCGCGACGGCGACCCGCCGGTAGCCCCTGCGGCGCGCCGCCGCGACGGCCGCGGAGACGTCCAGGATCTCCCGGTCACCGACCGTGGAACGCCCGCCGGACCTGCCGTGCCCGCGGAAGTCGAGACCGATGACACCGCCGTGCGCGTTGAGGACGCCGGCGATCCGGCGGAGCGCGGGCAGCCGCCACGAGCAGGTGAACCCGTGCGCCAGGACGAAGCACACGCGGCCGTCGCCCCGCAGATGGCCCGCGTCGATCCGCACGCCGTCGGCGGTGTAGAGCGTGAGAGGTTCGGGTGGCGCCACACCTCCATGGTCGGTCATCGGGTGACGTGCCTCCGCATTTGCTCCTGGATGGGGCTGGGCGGACGAGCCGCGGGGTAGATAGGGAGCGTGTCTGGTGGGGTGGCCGATCGGCGGGCTCGGGCGTCGGGCGGGCGGGTATGGACAGCGAAGACCGCGCGCTCGGGGTGAAGGCGCGCGGAACCCGGCGGGAGGCCGGCCCCCCGGGCGGACCGCGGCGGGGTGAGGGCGACGAGTACGCGTGCCGGGCGATGGTGTCCTCGGCGTGCGCCCATGAGCGGGCGGCGGCGCTGCTGGAGGAGATGGCCGCCGCCCACCCCGAGGAGGCCGACCTGCATCTGCAGTCGGCCGCCCGCCATCGCAGGTGGGCACGGAACGACCGTGAGCTGGCACAGTTGTACGCGCCCCGAGGCGGGGACCCGGGCGATTCGTGAGCGAGGCCGTCCGGCGTGGATGCGCACCCTAACGGAGGATGGAGCATGACCGTCGATCCGCGGACTCTGGGAACCGCGCGCCGCTCGCTGCACGGGGTGGCGGAGTTGGTGCTCGCCGGCCCGCAATACCGCCAGAGCGGGACGATCCGGCTTAAGGCCGTCCCGGGCGGGTTCGGTACCGTCCGGGCGCCCGACCTCCGCGTACGGGAGACGGAGCTCGTGTGCGGCGACCGGGAGATCCCGTTGAACGGCGCCACATGCCGTGAACTCGCCGCGGCGGCGAACATCGAGGCCGGGGCGGCGGAGAACCTCTACGAGGATGGCAGCGGCGTCGGCCTGGACGACGTCCTCAGTGTCGATGCCGAGGCCGCGCACCGCATCCAGGAGGCGTTCGGCCGCGCGCACGATGCCCTGTCCAGGTTCGCCCCGGAGATCGCGTCCGTGCTGTGGCCCGAACACTTCGATCTGGCCATCAGCCTCGACGAGGTCAACTACGGCGTCTCCCCGGGAGACGCACACCTGGACGAGCCGTACGCGTATGCGGGTCCGTGGAAGCCACGCCAAGGCTCGTTCTGGAACGCGTCCTTCGGCGCGGCGCGTCCCCTGCGCCTGCTACCCGGCACCACGGCGCTGTTCGACTTCTTCATGGAGGCCAGGGACCGGGCCGCCCACGACCCCGAACGCCACCCCTGACGGCTCCCCGGCAAGGCGGCCAGTGAATGTGGAGGCCGCTGATGCGGGCCGCCGTTCCGCCGAACGAGCGTGCCGGGCGGACGTTCAAGCCCGTCAGGGCGAGATGACCTCGTAAAGGTTGCCGCTGGAGTCGGAGAAGTAAACGCGCCGCCCGCCGAGCGGGTGGGAGGAGTCCACGCGTCCGTTGTCGGGGTGCGCGGGCTCGTCGCCGTAGGGGATCTCGCGGGCGTCGAGGCGTTCGACGATCGTGTCGAACGTCAGGACGTCCACGTCGAAGGCCAGGTGGTGGCCCTGCGGGTAGGCGACCGTCATGAAGTCGAGGGTGAGCCCCTCGTTCCCCCGGATCGGGACGAAATGCCGCGCGTGCGGATGCGTGCCCGTGTACTCCAGGCCCATGACGGCGGCGAAGAAGCGGGCGGCCTCGTCGTTGTCGGCGGCGGTCACGATCGCGTGGTTCAGGCTGATCGTCATTCGGCGGTTCCTTCTTTGAGGGCGCCGTGCAGGAAGACGTCGAGGTACTCCTCCATGGACGGCTCCGAGGTGCCGGGCCCGGCGGACGGTCCGCCGGGCGGGCGGGCGCGCGTGAACGCCAGCCCCATGAACAGGCTCGCGGTCTGGTCGACGGGCAGGCGGAGCCGGTCGCGCTCGGGTTCGAACAGTTCGGCGATGGCGTCGCGGGTCCGGTCCATGGCGGCGCCGCGGTCGGGGACGGCACCGGCGCTCTCCCCGCCCCCGTTCCCGCCGGCCCCGTTCCCGCCGCCCCCGTGCATCCCGCCTCCGGGGTCGCCGGGGCCGGGCATGCCGCGCCCGCGGCGGCCGGTGGCGTGCAGGGCGCCGATGACCATGCCCATGCGGGCCAGGTAGGCGTCGATCGCGGCGCTCGCCTCGGCGAGCCGGGCCGGCAGCGGCTGGTCGAGCGGGATCGCCTCGATCTCCGCCAGGACGTGGTCGGGCCGCAGCGCCTCGGCGACGCACGCGTCCAGCAGTTCGTCCTTGTCGGCGAACACCCGGAAGATCGTTGCCTCGCCGATGCCGGCGGCGCGCGCGATCTGCCCGGTGGTCACGGCCGTGCCGTGCTCGGCGACCAGCGGCAGCGCGGTCCGGACGATCATCTCCCGGCGCTGCTGCGGGCGCATTCCCGGCGCCCGGCGCCGGCTCTTGCCCTCCATGCCGCCCACGGTACGGAGTGAGTACTCACTCCGTCAAGGGGCGGATGGGACGATGCTCACCCCGCGCACCTGGTGGAACCGGATTCGCCGGCTGATACCGTTGCGATGCTGCGCGCCCAGGAGCGAAGTCCGGTGTGAACCCGGCGCTGTCCCGCAACTGTGGTGCCCCTCTCGAAGTGGCCGAGCCAGGTCGCCTCCTTCGCGCGCCGACGATTTTCGACCTCGTGGAAGGGCGATCCGTCATGAGTCATGAGCGGGCCGCGGCTTCCCGGCAGCCTGGAGGCTTCTGTGAGACCCGTACGTACCTTCGGCGCGGTGATGGCGATCGGCGTCGTGGTGGTCACGGCCGCATGCGGCGGCGATGACGGCGAGGCCGGCGCCGCGAGCAGCGCCGGGACCGTCACCGTCCAGGCCGCGAACGGCGCGGTGACCGTCCCGGCCGCCCCCAAGCGGATCGTGTCGCTCTCCCCCACCCACACCGAGACGCTGTTCGCCATCGGCGCCGGCTCGCAGGTGGTGGCGGTCAGCGACTACTCCAACTACCCGGCGAACGCGCCCCGCACGAAGCTGTCCGGCTTCAAGCCGAACGCCGAGGCGATCATCAAGTACCGGCCCGACCTCGTCGTCCTGTCGGACGACATGGACGGCATCGTGAAGGCGCTGGAGAAGGTGAAGGTCCCCGTCCTGCTGGAGCCCGCGGCGGCGAACATGGACGAGACCTACGACGAGATCAACGACCTCGGCCAGGCCACCGGGCACACCGCCGAGGCGAAGAAGCTCACCGGCGACATGCGGGCCGAGATCCAGCAGACGGTCGCGGCGGCGGCCAAGGCCAAGGGCCGGACGTACTACCACGAACTCGACCCCCAGCTGCACTCGGTCACCTCGAAGACGTTCGTGGGCCAGGTGTACGGGCTGTTCGGCCTGCAGAACGTCGCCGACAAGGCCGACAAGGCGGCCGGCGGCTACCCGCAGCTGTCCCGTGAGCACGTGCTCAAGCAGGACCCCGACCTGATCTTCCTGGCCGACACCAAGTGCTGCGGCCAGGGCGCCGCCGCCCTGGCCAAGCGCCCCGGCTGGTCCGGCCTGGACGCCGTGAAGAACGAGAACGTGGTCGAACTCGACGACGACATCGCGTCCCGCTGGGGCCCCCGCCTGCCCCAGTTCGTCAAGGCGATCGGCGACGCCGTCCAGAAGGTGCAGTGACCACGGCCTTCAGGTCCCCCCGCGGGCTCCCCCGCGCGAAGCGGACGGGGCAGCCGCACGCCAGGCTGCGGGCGCTGCCCCTCGCGGTGGCGGTGGCGCTGCTGGCGGCGACCCTGCTGGCCGGTGTGCTGGTGGGCGCCGCCGGGCTGCCCGCCGGCGGGGTCCTGAAGGCGCTGGCGGACAGGATCCCGTTCGTGCACGTCGACTCCGGCCTCGGGGTGATCGACCAGAGCGTCCTGTTCGAGCTGCGGGTGCCGCGCGCGCTGATGGCGGCGCTGGTCGGCGGGATGCTCGCCATGGCGGGCGCCGGGTACCAGGGCGTGTTCCGCAACCCGCTCGCCGACCCGTACCTGCTGGGCGCGGCGGCGGGCGCCGGGGTCGGGGCGACCCTGGTGATCGTCCTGGTGCCCGGCGATCCCGGGTACGGCGTGCCGCTCGCCGCGTTCGCCGGCGCGCTCTGCGGGGTCTGCCTCGCCTACGTGCTCGGCCGGGCGGCGGGAGGCGACGGGGCGGCGACGCTCGTGCTGGCGGGCGTCGCGGTGTCGTCGTTCCTGGCGGCGGCACAGACGTTCATCCAGCAGCTGAAGGCCGAGGAGCTGCAGCGGATCTTCTCCTGGCTTCTCGGCGGGGTCGGCTCGGCGGACTGGGACCAGCTCGCGCTGGTCGCCCCGTACGCGCTGATCTCCACGGTGGTGCTGCTCACCCACGGCCGGCTCCTGGACGTGCTGAGCGTCGGGGACGAGGAGGCCGCGAGCCTCGGGCTGTCGGCGCCGCGGGTGCGGCTGACCGTGCTGGTCGCGGCGTCGCTGGCGACGGCGTCGGCGGTGGCGGTGAGCGGTCTGATCGGGTTCGTCGGCATCGTCGTGCCGCATGTGGTGCGGCGGCTGGCGGGCGGCTCGTACCGGGTCGTGCTGCCGCTGTCGCTGCTCGGCGGGGCGGCGTTCCTGGAGGTGGCGGACCTCGTGGCGCGGACGGCGACCAGCCCCGGCGAGCTTCCGCTCGGCGTGGTGACGGCGTTCGTCGGCGGCCCGTTCTTCGTCGTGGTGCTGCGCGCGTCCCGCAGGCAGGTGGGGACGTGACGGTCCGGGTGCGGGACCTGGAGGTGTCGCTCGGCGGCCGGCGGGTCCTGGCAGGCGTGTCGCTGGAGGTCCCCGCCGGGTCGTGGACGGCCGTCATCGGGCCGAACGGCGCCGGGAAGTCGACGCTGCTGCGCGCGGTCCTCGGCCTGGTGGCCTCGCGCGGCGAGATCAGCGTGGCGGGCGAGGATTCGCAGCGCCTCAAACCGAGGCAGCGGGCCCGCCTCGTCGCCTATGCCGCGCAGAGCCCGAACCTCCCCGTGGGCATGACGGTGTTCGACTACACCCTTCTGGGGCGTTCCCCCTACATCCCGCATCTCGGGCGGGAGAGCGCCCGCGACCGGTCCATCACCGAGGAGGTCCTCGACCGCCTGGACCTCACGGCCTTCGCGGCCCGTCCCCTGGATCACCTCTCCGGCGGGGAGCGGCAGCGCGTCGTGCTGGCGCGCGCGCTGGCGCAGCAGACGCCGGTCCTCCTGCTGGACGAGCCGACGTCCGCGCTCGACATCGGCCATCAGCAGCAGGTGATGGAGCTGGTCGACCGGTTGCGGCTGTCCGACGAGCTGACCGTGGTGACCACCATCCACGACCTCACCCTCGCCGGCCAGTACGCCGACGCGCTGGTCCTGATCTCGGGCGGCCGGGTCGCCGCGGCCGGAACGCCGGAGGAGGTCCTCACCGGGCCCACCGTCGAAAAGCATTTCGACGCCCGCGTCCACGTCACCACCGGTCCGGGCGGCCGGCCGCTCCTGTCGCTGGAGCGCCCGTGAACCTGGAGACCGTGTGGCGCGAGGAGGGCGGAAAACGGCTCGCCGCGACGGTGTGGCGGCCCGGCGACGGCCACCGGGCGATCTCGTCCGCGATGCTGGGCGGCGGGATCGGCCCGGCCCGGTGGGTGCTGAACGCGCAGGTCCCGGGCGCCTACGCGCGCACCGACCCGGTCGTTCACCTGGCCGAGCTGGCGGCGTCGTACGGGCTGGACGGGCCGGGCGTCGGGATGCTCACGGCCGCCTCCGTGTCCCGCACGATGCGGCGGGAGGACGAAGGCGTCGGCGCCTCGGCGACGGTCGGGCTGCGCGTGCCGACCTGGGCCGCCGCCCCCGCCGGAGCCGCCGACCCGGAGCTCGCGCCGCTGGAGGGGAAACCCGCCTGGCAGCCCGGCACCGTCAACATCGTCGTCGCCGTGCCCGTCCCGCTGAGCGACGCGGCCCTGGTGAACGCGGTCGTGACCGCCACCGAGGCCAAGACCCAGGCGCTCCTGGAGGCGGGCTTCCCGTGCACGGGCACCGCGTCCGACGCCATCTGCGTCGCGGCCCCCACCGCCGGGCCGGAGGAGATCTTCGCCGGGCCCCGCTCGATCTGGGGCGCGAGGATCGCCCGCGCGGTGCACGCCGCCGTCCACGCCGGCGCGCTCGACTACGCCCGCTACCTGGAAACCCCCAGCAATTAGCACCGGCCGCCGTACCACCCCGGTGGGATACGGCGGCCGGTTTCAGGGCCACAGCAGTCTGGGATCCGAGCCTCACCTCCTACCCGTGTGTCGCGTCGCCTGCGTGACGGTCAACCGGCGGGGGGCGTGGCGTCGTCGAGCGGGGCGACCTTCTTCCATGTGCCGTTGTACGCACGAACAGCCGGAGGCGTTCGACGTTCCCGGCGACGGCTTCCCGAACGTTCCCCGGCAGGCGGTCAGCCCGCGTGTTCCGCAGGTGGTCCCCGCAAGGGGCCGGCCGACGGGACGGACCGTGGACGCCGCGGGGATCGACCGGCCCCGGTCAGCGGATCCCGCTGACCGCGACGGTCCGGTTACGTATCATGAGTGGCCAGTGCCGGGGGGCTTGGGATTCGGGACCTACACGGCGATGGGGCGTGGATGACGGGACCGCACGGCGGCGACGGCAACCGATCACCGGAGCCGGGACGCCCGGACGGTTTACCGCCCTGGCTCCGCCGCGCCCTCCAGGTCGTCATCCTCGACGCGTCCTCCACCGTGGTCGTCAGCCTGGGGGTGACGCTCGTCCACGGCTCGTTCTGGCTGAACGCGGCCATCACGCTGCTGGTCGTCGCGCTGGCGACCGCGGCACTGTTCGTCTTCTATCCCGATACGGCGCGCACCATGCTGGAACGCGTGTGGAAGGCACTGCGGCGGGGCGGCACGGCGCTCGCGTGGGGGTGCGCCGGAGCCGCGGCGATGGCGCTGGTCCTGCTCGCCGGGGCCGGCGTGCATCGCGTGTGGCGGCACACCGACGCGTGCGGGCAGCCGCTGGAGCTGCGGGTGCTGACCGCGCCGGAGACGCTGACGCCGCTGCGCGCCGCCGCGGCCGAGTTCGTGAACGCCGACGAGGACCGCGGCTGCCGCAAGTACAGCGTCACCGTCGTCCCGGAGGCCGGGCCCCTCTCCCTGTACGACGGGTTCAGCCTTCTGTGGCGGCGCAGCAAGCCGGCGGGCGTGGGGCGTGCCGACGACGAGCAGCTTCTGGGCCCGCAGCCCGACATCTGGCTCCCCTCGTCCACGGCGGAGTACGACTTCGTCCCTAAGAGCCCGGGGCAGATCGACACCCGGAACGCCGCAGGGGGCGGGTCTCCGGTGACCCGCACGGCGGCGCTGGCCGGCGGGGGCCCGGCCGCGGGTCCGGGCGGCGGGGAGGGCGATCCGTCCTTCCGGATGCTCGGCTCGCTCGGGTCGTCGCCGCTGGTGCTGGCGCTGTTCCCCGGCGCGCACGGGTCCGTCGCCGATCCGAGCAGGATGCCGATCGCGCCCGACCCGGCGGCGCTGCTGACGCGGATCGCGGACGCGGGGGTGAAGCTGCGCGCGATCGCCCGGCCCGTCCCGGAGACGTCGTCGGCGTCGCTGGCCGTCGCGCCCGCGCTCTACGATGCGCTGCCCGGCGACGACCGGAGCGACGAGCGGTTCGCCGAGCCCGCCGACCTGGTCGCGTCGGACGCGGTGTCGCTGCTGTGCCGGTTCCGGCAGCGGGCCGCCGCGGGGCAGGCCGACCCTCCCGACGACATCGCGGTCGCCGTCCCCGAGCAGGTGCTGCACGACTACGACACGGGGCTGCCGCTCGGGGACGACCGCTGCGGCGCCGTCGATCCCGACGCCCCCCAGTCGGTGAAGTGGCGCCTGTATCCGTACTACGCGAACGGCCTGCCGACGCTCGACTACCCGTTCGTCCAGGTGCGGTGGCGCGGGCAGGACACGCGGGAGCGGGACGCGGCGGTGACCGCGTTCTACCGCTGGCTGCAGCGCAACCCGCTGACCTTGCAGGGTTTCCGGAACGGTGAGGGCCGTATCCCGTCCGTGCGGGAGGGCGACGGCCGGCACCACTATCTGGCACGGCTGCAGGGCGTCATGGGAAGCCGGGTGATGCCGGACGCCGTGCGCCCGACGACGCCGGACGACGTCCAGCGGAGCCTGGACCGCGTCGGCGCGGCCCGTCCGCGGACGGCGCTGGCGCTGCTGCTGGACGCGTCCGGGTCGATGGGCGGCGCGGCGCAGGGACGCGGGGGTTCCCGGCTCGCCCGCGGGACGTCGTTCCTGCGGAGCCTGGTGTCGCAGTTGCAGAGCAATGACCGCGTCGGTCTGCAGGTGTCGTCGTCGGCGTCGCCGGACGACCCGGATCTGGTGGGGAACGTCCCGCAGGAAGCGGCGTCACCGGAGCAGAAGAACACCGTCCTGAGCGACCTGCAGGCGACCGCCTCCGGTGGGACCGACCGGGCGCTCGGCGACGCGATCGCGGCGGCCGGCGTCGGGTCCGGCCGGCAGAATCTCATCCTCGTCACCGACGGGCAGAGTCCCGGCACCAACCCCCAGCTCGGCGCGCGGACGGCGTGGCTGTCGGGCGAGTTCCGCAAGCGGCACCCCGGCCTCCGGCTGACCGTGGTGCTGACGGGCCCGGCGACGTGCGCGTCCTCGCCGGTGAAGGAGATCGTGGCGGCGTTCGGCAAGGACGGCGGCGGCTGCGTGCCGCTGACCGGCGCGCCCGAGGTCGAGCAGGCCGCGGCACTGCTGGCGGAGCTGCGATGAGGGTGCTGCCGAGCGGGCGCCGGGCCCGGGTGAGCGCCGTGGCCGGGGCGGCGCTGGTGCTGGCCGCGTGGCTGGTCGTGGTGCTGCGGCCGGACGCGTCGTATCCGGCGTTGAAGGCCGGCTGCGACCGGGGGGAGCTGTTCGTCGCGGGCGGCACGGACGTCAGCCTGAAGAACCAGCGCCGCGCGCTGATCCAGCAGTGGAACAAGGGCCACCGCCCGCACGCCACGCTCGTGGAGGTGGCGGACTCCACCGACCTCCAGCACAGCCAGATCAAGGCGGTCGAGGAGTCGAAGGGCTGCGCCTACGACGTCCTGATCATGGACAACACGTGGACGGCGCAGTTCGCGGACGCCGGTTATCTGCGCCCGCTCGACGGCGTCGAAGATCTGGATGACTTCTTCCCGGTGGCGCTGCGCACGGGTCGGTGGAAGGGGAAGCAGTACGCCGTCCCGTTCAACGTGGACGTCGGCCTCCTCTACTACCGGGAGGGCGTGACGCCGCCGACCACATGGCAGGGGCTTCTCACCTCCGATGTGGCGACGCAGCTCGCCGGCTACGAGGGCCTGACGGTGAACGCGCTGGAGGCGGTCTGGAACGACGGCGGCGGCGGGGTGCTCACCGGCGAGGGCCGGCCGAGCGGGAAGGAGCTGCGGGCGAAGGTGTATCCGGCACTGGTCCGGCTGGCGTCCCGCCTGCGGGGGCGGCTGGGCCTGTCACGGCAGTACAAGGAGCCGGAGAGCATCGAGGCGTTCGCGGCGGACGCGGCGCTGATGCGCAACTGGCCGTACGCGTTCTCGGCGCTCGCGTCCGAGCCGCGCATGCGCGACGGCGCGCGGCTGCGGTTCGGGGTGACGGCGCTGCCGGGCCGCACGGTGCTCGGCGGCCAGAACCTCGCCGTGTCGAAGTACTCCCCCCGACCGGACGCGGCCGCCCGCCTGGTCGGGTTCCTGAGCGGGGCGCAGAGCCAGCGGCTGCTGTTCGCGTGCGGCGGCTTCGTTCCGGGACGCTACTCGGCGCTCGGGCTGTCGCCCGGTCACCGCTCCCCCGCCGATGTGCGGGCGCCGGCCTGCCCGTCCCGGTCCGGGGAGGCCGGCCCGCCGGACGAAGCGCAGCTGACCGGGTTCGGCCGGGCCGTGGTGACCGCGCTGGGCCGGGTGCGGCCACGTCCGGTGACGCCGCACTACAGCACGTTCAGCGACACGTTCCGGGGCTGCGTCCAGAAGATCTTCAACGGGGAGGGGACGGACGCCGCGTCGTTCGCGCGGGCCGTCGAACGCTCCCTGGACGGGCGTCCGGCGTCCTGTTAGCGGACGGCTTCGAGCGCCGCCCGGGCCATGGTGTGCAGGAGGCCGCCCATCGCCTCGCGGTCGAGCCCGGCGGCGCTGCGCGGGGTCGAGTTGAGCAGGCCGAAGCAGGCGTGGACGGCCGCACGCGTGCGGCCGGCGGGGAGCCCGGGGTTCAGCCGGCGCAGGACGGCGACCCATTCCTCCACGTAGGCGCGTTGCAGCCGGCGGATGCGGTGCCGCTGCGGCTCGGGAACGTTGTCCAGCTCGCGCTCATGGACGGTGATCAGCGCGGGGTTGTCGAGGGCGAACGCGATGTGCCAGTGCAGCAGCGCGTCCAGGGCGCGGCCCGGGTCGGGGTCGGCGGCGCGGCGGACGCCCTCGGCGAGCAGCCGCTCGCTGATGTCGAGGAGCATCTCGGCGAGGACGGCGTCCTTGCCGCTGAAGTGCCGGTACAGGGCGGGGCCGGTGAGACCGACGGCGCGTCCGAGGTCGCCGATGGACACCCCGTGGTAGCCGCGGCGCGCGAACAGCTCGGCGGCGGCGCCGAGGATCTCGGCCCGGCGCGGGTTCGGCGGGCCTTCGAGCGCCGCGGCCGGCTGGGAGGTCATGCGCCCAGTCTAGACTAGAGTTGTTAACGAGCGTTAACATCGGCATTGTTAATGAGCGTTAACCGGGAAGGGGGGTCATGGGCGGACCCGAGATCGGCTCCCGCGCCGACGTCGCGGGCGAGGCGTTCAAGGCGAACGCCGCGCACAACGAGGCCCTGGTCGCGGAGCTGCGCGACCGCATCGACCGGGCCGGGCGCGGCGGTCCGGAGCGGGCCCGCGAGCGGCATGTCGCGCGGGGGAAGCTGCTTCCCCGCGACCGGGTCGACACGCTTTTGGACCCCGGTTCGCCCTTCCTGGAACTGTCGCCGCTGGCCGCGGACGGCATGTACGCGGACGAGGCCCCGGGCGCCGGGATCATCACCGGGGTCGGGCGCGTCTCCGGCCGCGAATGCGTCATCGTCGCCAACGACGCGACGGTGAAGGGCGGCACCTACTACCCCGTCACGGTGAAGAAGCACCTGCGGGCGCAGGAGGTGGCGCTGCACAACCGGCTCCCCTGCCTCTACCTGGTCGACTCCGGCGGCGCGTTCCTGCCCCGGCAGGACGAGGTGTTCCCCGACCGCGAGCACTTCGGCCGCATCTTCTACAACCAGGCCACGATGTCGGGGCGGGGCATCGCGCAGATCGCGGCGGTGATGGGCTCGTGCACGGCGGGCGGCGCCTACGTCCCGGCGATGAGCGACGAGGCCGTCATCGTCCGCGACCAGGGCACGATCTTCCTCGGCGGGCCGCCGCTGGTGAAGGCCGCGACCGGGGAGGTCGTCACGGCCGAGGAGCTGGGCGGCGGCGAGCTGCACTCCCGCACCTCCGGCGTGACCGACCATCTGGCCGAGGACGACGCGCACGCGCTGCGGATCGTCCGCGACATCGTCGCGACGCTGGGGCCGCGTGAGCCGCGCCCGTGGGACGTCGTCCCGGCCGGGGAACCGGCCGCCGATCCGTCCGAGCTGTACGGGATCGTCCCGCCCGACTCGCGCACCCCCTACGACGTGCGCGAGGTCATCGCCCGGATCGTGGACGGCAGCCGCTTCCAGGAGTTCAAGAAGGAGTACGGCGCCACGCTCGTCACCGGGTTCGCCCGCATCCACGGGCACCCGGTCGGGATCGTCGCGAACAACGGCATCCTGTTCGGCGAGTCGGCGCAGAAGGGCGCGCACTTCATCGAGCTGTGCGACCGGCGCAGCGTCCCGCTGGTGTTCCTGCAGAACATCACCGGGTTCATGGTCGGGCGCGAGTACGAGGCGGGCGGCATCGCCAAGCACGGCGCGAAGATGGTCACCGCCGTCGCATGCGCCCGCGTCCCCAAGTTCACCGTCGTGATCGGCGGCTCGTTCGGCGCGGGCAACTACGCGATGTGCGGGCGGGCGTACTCGCCGCGCTTCCTGTGGATGTGGCCGAACGCCCGGATCTCGGTCATGGGCGGCGAGCAGGCCGCGAGCGTCCTTGCGACCGTGCGCCGCGACCAGGTGGAGGCGCGCGGCGAGCGGTGGCCCGCCGGGGACGAGGAGCGGTTCAAGGCGCCGATCCGCGAGCAGTACGAGGCGCAGGGCAATCCGTACTACTCGACGGCGCGGCTGTGGGACGACGGAGTGATCGACCCGCTCGACACCCGGCGCGTGCTGGGTCTCGGGCTGTCGGTGGCCGCCAACGCACCGCTGGAGCCGGTCGGCTACGGCGTCTTCCGGATGTGAGGGTGTTGATGTTCGACAGCGTGCTGGTCGCCAACCGCGGGGAGATCGCCGTCCGGGTGTTCCGGACCCTGCGGCGGCTCGGCATCCGGTCCGCGGCGGTCCACACCGATGCCGACGCCCTGGCCCGGCATGTCCGGGAGGCGGACGAGGCCCTGTGGATTCCGTCGTATCTGGACATCGAGGCGGTGATCGCGGCGGCGCGCGCCTGCGGGGCGTCGGCCGTCCATCCCGGGTACGGGTTCCTCGCCGAGAACACCGCGTTCGCGCGGGCGTGCGGCGAGGCCGGGCTGACGTTCATCGGCCCGCCGGCCGAGGCGATCGAGGCGATGGGCGACAAGATCCGCGCGAAGCGGACCGTCGCCGCGGCCGGTGTCCCGGTCGTTCCCGGGCGGGACGAACCCGGGCTGTCCGACGCCGAACTGGAGGCCGCCGCACTGGAGATCGGGCTGCCGGTGCTGCTCAAGCCGTCCGCCGGGGGCGGCGGGAAGGGCATGCGGCTCGTCCGGGACCCGGCCGATCTCGCCGGGGCCATCGCGTCCGCCCGCCGGGAGGCGCGCGGCTCCTTCGGCGACGACACGCTGCTCGCCGAGCGGTTCGTGGAAAACCCCCGGCACATCGAGATCCAGGTCTTCGCCGACACCCACGGCAACGCCGTCCACCTGGGCGAACGCGAATGCAGCCTGCAGCGCCGGCACCAGAAGATCATCGAGGAGGCGCCGTCCCCGCTGCTGGACGCCGCGGCCCGCGAGCGGATGGGCGCCGCCGCCGTCGCCGTGGCCCGGGCCGTCGGGTACACGGGCGCCGGGACGGTCGAGTACATCGTCTCCGCCGACCGGCCGGACGAGTTCTACTTCATGGAGATGAACACCCGGCTCCAGGTCGAGCACCCGGTCACCGAACTGGTCACGGGCCTTGACCTGGTCGAACTCCAGCTCCGGGTGGCCGCGGGGGAGCCGCTGCCGGTCACGCGGGACGACGTGGCGCTGGACGGCCACTCCATCGAGGCCCGCGTCTACGCCGAAGATCCCGCACGCGGTTTCCTGCCCACGGGCGGACGCGTGCTGGCGCTGAGCGAGCCCGCCGCGCGGGTCGACTCGGGGCTCGACGTCGGCACCGAGGTCGGCGGCTCCTACGACCCGATGCTGGCCAAGGTGATCGTCCACGGCGCGGACCGCGCCGAGGCCCTGCACCGCCTGGACCGGGCGCTCGCCGGGTACACGCTGCTGGGCGTCCCGACGAACGTCGCGTTCCTGCGCGCGCTGCTGCGGCACCCGTCCGTGGTGGCGGGCGAGCTGGACACGGGCCTGGTCGAACGCGTCCTGGACGAGCTGGTCGCGGGCGCGTCCGTGCCGCCCGAGGTGCTGGCCGCCGCCGCGCTGGAACGGATGCGGGCGCTCGAATCCGGCGACGACCCGTGGGACGTCCCGGACGGCTGGCGTCCCGGCGCCCACGCCTGGACGCCGTGGATCATCACCCCGTCCGGCGGCGACCCGGTGGAGGTCCGTGTCCAGGGCCGCGCCGCGTCCGCGCGCGTCGCGGTCGGCGACGGCGCGCCGGTCGCCGCGGCGCTGAGCGGCCCGTTCACGCTCACCTACGCTGGAAGGACGACCTCGTTCGAGGCCGCCCGCGACGGCGACACGCTGTGGCTCGGCCGCGACGGGCACGCGTGGGCGCTGAGCGAGCACGTCCGCGCCGAGGGCGGCGCCGCGTCGGGCGCCGCCGGCGACGGCGTGCTGCGCAGCCCGATGCCGGGGACGGTCCTGGCCGTCAAGGCGGCCGAGGGCGACCGGGTCGAGGCCGGGCAGCCGCTCGTGGTCGTCGAGGCGATGAAGATGGAGCACACCGTCACCGCGCCGCTCGCCGGCGTCGTGGCGAAGCTGCCGGTCCGCGCGGGCGCGCAGGTCGCCCTCGACGCGGTGCTGGCCGTCATCGAGGAGGCATGACGATGCGGGTACCCCTCTCCGGTCTTCCCGGGCGGGTCACGATCTACGAGGTCGGGCCGCGGGACGGGCTGCAGAACGAGAAGGCGGTCGTCCCCGCCGAGGTCAAGTCCGAGTTCGTGACCCGGCTGGCGGACGCGGGGCTGCGCACGATCGAGACGACCAGCTTCGTCCATCCGAAGTGGGTGCCGCAGCTCGCCGACGCCGAGGACCTCCTGGACATCCTGCCGCGTTCGCCGCAGTTGCGTTATCCCGTCCTCGTCCCGAACGAGCGGGGCCTGGAGCGGGCGCTCTCCAACGGCGTCACCGAGATCGCCGTCTTCGGCAGCGCGACCGAGACGTTCGCCCGCCGCAACCTCAACCGCACCGTGGACGAGTCCCTCGCGATGTTCGCCCCGGTCGTGGAACGCGCGCGCGCCGAGGGCCTCTGGGTGCGTGCCTACGTCTCCATGGTGTGCGGTGACCCGTGGGAGGGCGACGTTCCCATCGCGCAGGTCGTGTCCGTGGCGTCCCGCATGATGGACATGGGCTGCTCCCAGCTCAGCCTTGGCGACACCATCGGCGTGGGCACGCCCGGCCAGGTCACCGCCCTCATCCAGGCGCTGGGCGAGGCGGGCATCGGCACCGAGCGGCTCGCCGTCCACTTCCACGACACCTACGGGCAGGCCCTCGCCAACACGCTCGCCGCGCTGCAGGCCGGCGTCACCGTGGTGGACGCGTCCGCGGGCGGCCTCGGCGGCTGCCCGTACGCCGAGAGCGCCACCGGCAACCTGGCCACCGAGGACCTCGTCTGGATGCTGGACGGCCTCGGCATCGACACCGGCGTCGACCTCGGCAGGCTCGCCGCCACCAGCCGCTGGATGGCCGGCCGCCTCGGCCGCCCCAGCCCGTCCCGCGTAGTCCAGGCCCTCTCACCGGAATCGGAGTAGCCCCAATGATCGACTTCACGCTCAGCGACGAGCAGGAGGAGCTGCGGCGCACGGTCGAGCGGTTCGCCCGCGAGACGGTCGCGCCGGTGATCGGGGACCTGTACGAGCGCGGCGAGTTCCCCTACGAGATCGTCGCCGCGATGGGCGAGATGGGGCTGTTCGGGCTCCCGTTCCCCGAGGAGCACGGCGGCATGGGCGGCGACTACTTCGCGCTCTGCCTGGCCCTGGAGGAGCTGGCCCGCGTCGACTCGTCCGTCGCGATCACGCTGGAGGCCGGTGTCTCGCTGGGCGCGATGCCGATCTACCGGTTCGGGTCGGCCGAGCAGAAGAAGCGCTGGCTGCCGCAGCTCACCTCCGGGGAGAGGCTGGCCGGGTTCGGGCTGACCGAACCGGGCGGCGGGTCGGACGTGCCCGGCGGCATGCGCACCACCGCCCGGCTGGACGGCGACTCCTGGGTGATCAACGGGTCGAAGGCGTTCATCACCAACTCCGGCACCGACATCACCGCGTTCGTCACCGTCACCGCGTTCACCGGCGAGAACGAGATCTCCACGATCATCGTCCCGAACGGCACCCCCGGCTTCACGGTCGGCCGCAAGTACTCCAAGGTCGGCTGGTCGGCCTCCGACACGCGCGAGCTGTCGTTCGACGACGTGCGGGTCCCGGCCGAGAACCTGGTCGGCGAGCGCGGCCGGGGTTACGCGCAGTTCCTCCGCATCCTGGACGAGGGGCGCATCGCGATCGCCGCCCTGTCGGTCGGCCTCGCCCAGGGCTGCGTGGACGAGAGCCTCCGCTACGTGCGGGAGCGGGAGGCGTTCGGCAAGGAGATCGGCCGCTACCAGGCCATCCAGTTCAAGGTCGCGGACATGGAGATGCGCGCGCACACCGCCCGCCTCGCCTACTACGCGGCGGCGGCGAAGATGCTGCGCGGCGAGCCGTTCAAGAAGGAGGCGGCGATCGCGAAGCTGGTCGCCTCCAACGCCGCGATGGACAACTCCCGCGACGCCACGCAGATCTTCGGCGGCTACGGCTTCATGAACGAGTACGCCGTCGGCCGCTTCTACCGCGACGCGAAGATCCTCGAAGTGGGCGAGGGCACCTCCGAGGTCCAGCGCATGCTGATCGCCCGCGCCCTCGGCCTGCCGCCGTCCTGACGCCGGCGGACCTGCGCGCCGCCCGGACGCACGGCGGCCGCCGGGCGGCGCGCTAAGGTCGGGTCATGCTGTCGCGCGCCTACGGGATCGCCCGGTCGCTGGTCATGTACCACGGAATCCCGGGCAAGCACCGGCGTGCGCTGCGCCTTTACGGCGAGTTCCTCGGGCCCGGCGACGTCGCGTTCGACATCGGCGCGCACGTGGGCGGCCGGGTGCGCGTGTGGCGGCATCTGGGGGCGCGCGTGGTCGCGGTCGAGCCGCAGCCCGACTGCCTGCGCGTCCTGCGGCTCCTCTTCGGCCGCGACCGGGACGTCGCCATCGTGCCGGGTGCCGCCGGGGCGGAGCCGGGCACGGCGCGGCTGGCGCTGTCCAGCGCGACGCCGACGGTGTCCTCGATGTCGCCCGGCTGGATCGAGTCGGTGACGGCGGACCGCGGCTTCGCCCGCGTCCGCTGGGACCGCTCCGCCGAGGTCGAGGTGACCACGCTGGACGACCTCATCGCGGCCCACGGCATGCCCGCCTTCTGCAAGATCGACGTCGAGGGCTTCGAGGCGGACGTCCTCGCGGGGCTTTCCCACCCGGTTCCCTCCCTGTCGTTCGAGTACGTCCCGTCGGCGCACGACGCGTCCATGGAGGCACTGCGCATCGTGGACGGGCTCGGCGCGTACGAGTACAACTACTCCCCCGTCGAGACGATGCGGCTGGCGAGCCCCCGGTGGCTCGACGCGTCCGAGCTGAGGCGGGGGCTGGAGCGCATCCGCCCACGCGGCCGCTCCGGCGACGTCTACGCCCGCCTGACCGGCGGACACCCCGGCACGCAGCACGCGGAACGCACACGCCCCGCCGCGCGATAGGCCGCCCCGGAACGCGCGGGAAGACGCTCGCGCTTCATCGGACGGCCCCGGCGAGGACCGTCGTCACCATCTTGCGGACGGAGTCGCGCTCGGGCGCCGGTCCGGTCCGGTCGGCGAACAGCAGGTGGGCGGTTCCGATCAATGTCGGAGCGAGCATCTCGACCTCGGCGTCGGAGGCGATGCGGCCCAGTTCGCGCTCGGCGCCGAGATAGCCCTCGATCATGGTCACCGCCTCCGTCAGGACCGGGACGCCGGCGGGCCAGGTGTGCCGCAGCCGGGCGCGCAACTCGTCCCGGAAGGTGATGAGCGCGACGATCGCGACGGCGGCCGACCCGAACAGGCCGATCAGCGCGTCGGTGAGGTTGCCGGCGACCGTCCCCGTCCCCGCGGACTCGCGCAGGGCCGCGACCTGCGGATCCATCCGGCCGACGCGGTCGCGGACGAACTCGGCGAGAAAGGCGTCGAAATCGGCGAAGTGCCGGTGCAGCACCCCCTTGGCGACGCCCGCCTCCGTGGTGACCGCCCGGCTGGTCAGCACGCTGGGTCCGTCCCGGAGCAGGACGCGCTCGGCCGCGTCGAACAGTTGCTCGCGCACATCGCGAAGGGCCACCCCTGTCGGCACCGCGCATCCTCTCCTGGACAAGTGGGCAAGCGCCCACTAAAATGGGCACATGCCCACTTTACCGAATGAGCCTCATCGGGCGCGCCAGGTGGCCGAGTCGTTCGGCGCCGACGCCGAACGCTACGACCGCACCCGGCCCGCCTACCCCGGCGCCCTGGTGAAGCGGCTCGCCGCCGCCGGTACCGCCGTCCTCGACGCCGGCTGCGGAACCGGCATCACGGCCCGCCCGTTCCAGGCGGCCGGCTGCCGGGTGCTCGGCGTCGACCCCGACGCGCGCATGGCCGACCTGGCCCGGCACGGCGGCGTCGAGACCGAGGTGTCGACGTTCGAAGCCTGGGACCCGGCCGGACGGACGTTCGACACCGTCATCGCCGGGCAGTCCTGGCACTGGATCGACCCGGTCGCCGGCGCGGCCAAGGCGGCGGAGGCGCTGCGCCCGGGCGGACGCCTGGCGGTGTTCTGGAACGCGTTCCAGCTCCCGCCCGAACTGGCGGAGGCCACCCTCGCCGCGTATCGCGAGGCCGTGCCCGACTCCCCCATCTTCCAGCGGGGCTTGCCCGGCCCGGAGGCGTACGAGCTCATGTGCGCCCGAGCGTCCGACGGCATACGCCGGGCAGGCGCCTTCGAGGACCCGGAACAGTGGCGATTCCCCTGGGAACGCCACTACACCCGCGCCGAGTGGCTGGACCAGGTGCCCACGTTCGGCGGCCACAGCCAGCTTCCGCCGGACAAGCAGCAACACGTCCTGGCGGCCATGGGCACGGCCATCGACACGATGGGCGGCGAATTCACTATGGCTTACACCACCGCGGTGGCCACCGCTATCAGGTGTGGGTAACGCCCCCTTGGAGCAACCGATCCCGCACAGCCTCGGCCTCGCTCGCCGTAAGACCGGCCCCACCCAGATAGGAGACGGCGTCCAGCGAGTTGAGAACGGCGAGCAGAGCCTCCCGCTCGGTGGTGCCGTGCCGCTCCAGGATTTCCAGTGAGCAGTACTCCGGGTACACCATCGCTATGCGCGGGTTGCTGATCTCGTAGTCGGCGATGATCTCGTCGTGGAGCACACCGGCGAGCATGAGCAGCAGCATGCTGACGAGTCCCGTCCGGTCGCGCCCGGCCCCGCAGTGGACGAGCACGCCTCCCGGCTCGGCCTGCGCCACCGCCCTGACCGCCGCGGCGCACCGCTCGGCCTTCCGCTCCAGGAAGACCGGGTAGTACAGCGGCGTCCCGTCGAGGTCCCGGCCCCAGATCAGCTCCCACATCGCGGTGTCGGCGGTGTCGTCCAGCGGGGCGTGGACGCAGGTCAGCGGGTCCGGCGGCAGGACGGTCCGCTCCTCCTCGTTGCGCAGGTCGACGACCGTGCGGATCCCGTACCCGATCAGCTCGTCCCACCCTCGCGGGGTCAACCGGTCGAGCATCCCCGACCGCACGACCGCCCCCGGCCGGACCGCCCGCCCATCGCCCGTCCGCAGCCCGCCCAGATCCCGGACGTTCAGCGCCCCTTCCCATTCCAGATCACGCATGATCATTAAGACGCCGCGCACCATGGCGGAGTTCGACGCACCCGCGACGGCAAAGGAGAGCGGACCGCTCAGCCGAGGACGAGCGGGAGCTTCGCGGCGAGACCGCCGAGCGCGGCCTGCTCCGCATCGGTGGGCGCACGGCGTCCGGTGCCGATCAGCAGCGCGTCCTTGTCGGAGAACGAGGCGGGGAACGAAGTCCCGGCGATCTTCTCCAGGGACGCCCGCGCCGCCGCGAGGGTCTCGGCGGGCGGCTCGGCGGCGGACGGCAGATACGCGATCAGGTCGAGATGGTGCAGGGTCCATTCGAGCACGTACGCGGACAGGTAGTCACCGGCGGTCAGCACCATGTCCTGGGTGCTGACACGGGCGGCGGGATCGGCGAGCACGGCGGCGCGGCCCGCGGCGGAACCGACGTCGTCCAGATGGAACTTGAGCAGCCGCGGCTCGCCGTACGCGGCGGCCAGCCGGGGGATCAGCGCGTCGAGCGGGTCCTCGCCGGTCGGGGGTTCCACGAGCTTCCAGTAGGTGACCGCGTCCACGGTCGGTTCGGTCTCGGCGGGCGTGACGAGGGTGATCAGGACGTCCTGGGCGTCGATGACCAGGTGGCACACCAGGTCCCGTACGAGCCAGCCGGTACAGCCGGACGGCCGCTCGAAGTCCTCGTCCGCGACATCGGCGACCGCCGCGAGCAACGCCGTCCAAGAGCGCGAGAAGAGATCCACCGCGGCACGGTAATGCCGCACCGGAACACCGGACAAACGTATTTCGGGCGGCCGCGTCCACACCGTCCCCCGAGACCCTGGCGTCAGGCAGTGCGGCCGAGCGAGCCGCCCTTGATGCCCGCGAGCAGCGACGCCCACACGGACTGTCCCAGCACCAACACTGAGTCTTTTTCAGCGTGGCGGGGTCTCGCGGAGTTGCAGGGTGTGGATGGCTTTGGCGAGGTGTCCGGCGCGGTGGGGCAGCAGCGCAGCTTCCGGCGAAGCGTGTGCGGATGGCGGTTTCGATCGCGGTGCGGTCCATCCGGCGATGGCGCGCGTGCAGGTTGCTGGCGACGACCGGCACGGACTGATCGGCTCGCTCGCGAGCACGCCATCCCCGCCGGGCGTCTACACCGAGTCCTGAACGTCCACCAGTTCCGCGAGGTGGGCCCGGCAGTTCGGGCAGGTCGCGATGTCCTCGTGCGAGCAGTCCACCTCCCGCGCCAGGGCGATTCAACCCCACGCCCTGGAAGTCCCGAACACTCCCCCAGCACCTCATGGCTGATCTCCGGCTGGCTCCGCGGGATCAAACGCCCGGTGAGGGAGTTCGTCAGCGTTCTCCCTCGGCGTACCAGATCGTGCTGCGCAGGTCGGCTCCTCTGATCACCTGGACGCGCCAAGGCTCCAGCCGTAGGAGGTGCAGCTCTGGGTCGCCGAGCCCGCCGCGCCAGAAGTTGCCCAGGTCGTACCCGGCCCCCTTCGGGCTCGTACGCCGGTAAAGCTCCCACACATGGCGCTTGGTCTCCAGGTCGTCGGCCCAGGCGGCGACGGCATCGATGCTCACCGCGTTCTGCCGCGGCGTCCAGTAGGAGAACGTGGTGTGCGGGTTGCCCGCCAGATGGGCGGCCTTGACCGGCGTCTTGTACGTGGCGAGCCAGCCCAGCGGGTCGCCCTCAAGGGTCTCCCAGACCGGGATCAGCACTCGTGCGCGGGGCCGCCCCTTCTTGTCGACGGTGGTCATGGTCGCGTACACGATGTCGCCGATGTAGGCGTCGAACTGGTTCTTGATCTCGGTGAACGAGGTCACGTGCGCGGCCAACGCTCTCTCCCTCCTGTACGTGCTCTGCTCAGACGGTGGTCGTGGCCGACTCGGCCAGGGCGCTCTGAGCCGGTCCTGAGGCCGCACGGGGGGTGCGGAGGCCGAACGCGATGACGACCGCGCCGAGCACCGCCGCCACCACCGGGACGACCAGCGCGGTCCGCAGCGCGTCCAGCCCCGACCCGGCGGCGACGCTGGCGGCGGTGACGGCCGACAGCCCAAGCGCCGTGCCGAACTGCATGGCCGTGTAGAGCAGGCCGCCTGCCAGGCCGTGCTCGTCCTCGTCGACACCCTCGGTCGCGGCCATGGTCAGCGGGCCGTACGCCAGCGAGAAGGCCAGGCCGAGCAGGAGCAGCGCCGGAAGCATGGCGGCGTAGGTCCAGTCCATTCCAACGGGCAGGAACAGCGCGTACCCGACCGCCGCGACCACGATGCCGCCGAACAGCACCCGGGTGTTGCCGAAGCGGTTCACCAGGCGCGGCGTCAGCGTGGGCGCGAGCACCGTGTCAATCCCGATCACGAGCATGGCCAGGCCGGTCTGCATCGTGTTCCAGCCGCGTAGCTCCTGGAAGTACAGGGTGGCCAGGAACTGGAAGCCCGCGAACGCGAACAGGAACAGCAGCGCCCCCACGTTCACTCGTACCAGCGGCGCGGTGCGCAGGATGCCCAGCCGCACCAGGGGCGATGACGACCGCCGCTCGACCGCGACGAACAGCCCCAGTAGTGCCAGCCCCGCGGCGAACACGCCGCCGGTCAGGCCGGGGCCGTCGCCCGGGTGCTCCAACCGGACCACCCCGTACACCAGCAGCAACATGGCCCCTGTGATGGCGAACGCCCCCGCCAGATCGAAGCCGTCTGAGGGCCGCTCGCCACCGGTGTCGCGGACGAGGACCAGCGCCGCCGTCAGGATCACCATCGACAGGATGACCGGCGCGAAGAACACCCACCGCCAGCCGAACGACGTGAGCACGCCGCCGGCGACCAGGCCGAGCGAGAATCCGCCCGCTGCCGTCCCCGCGTACACGCCGAGCGCCTTGGTACGCACGGGCCCCTCGGGAAAGTTGGACGTGACCAGCGCCAAGCCGGCGGGCGCCATGAACGCGGCCGCGACCCCCGTGACGAATCGTGCGGCCAACAGCATCCAGCCTTCGGTGGCGAACCCGCCGAGCCCGGAGAAAGCCAGGAAGACGGCCAGCCACAGGACGAACATCCGCCGGTGCCCCAGCAGGTCGGCGGCACGCCCGCCCAGCAGCATGAACCCGCCGTAGCCGAGCACGTAGGCGCTGACCACGCCGCTGAGCATCCCGGTGGACAGGCCCAGGTCGGCGCGGATCGACGGCAGTGCCACGTTCAGCATCGCCACGTCGATCCCCTCCAGGAAGATCGCGCCGCAAAGCACCAGCAGTACGCCCCACGCGCGCCCTGTCATTCGGGCGGGGTGGCCGGCGGCGCCGGATCCGCTGACGGAATTGGACATCGGAGTCTGACCCCATCTCCTCCGGGAACCGGCCCGGAGTGGTTCCCCGAGCGCCTGCCAGTTCCCTCTTGTAACTGGCAGCATCGTCAGGCACCATCGGTGACCATGGAAGACGGCACTTTCGAGTCCCTCGGTTACTGCGGGGATACCGGCATCGACGACGACGTTCTCCAGTGGGACCAGCGCGCGGACTGCGAGGTGCGGCAGATCCTCGACCGCGTCGCCGACAAGTGGTCGCTCCTGGTGATCGCACTGCTCGACAAGCGGAGCCTGCGCTTCACCGAGCTGCGCCGCGCGATCGACGGGGTCAGCCAGCGAATGCTGACCCGCACGCTGCGGCACCTGGAGCGCGATGGGCTGGTGAGCCGGACGGTACATCCGACCGTCCCGCCGCGGGTGGACTACGAGCTGACGCCGATGGGCGTGACCCTGCACAGCACCATCCGCGCCCTGGTCGTCTGGACCGAGGAGCACCAGAACGCCATCGCCGCGGCGCGCGCCGCCTACGACAGGCGCGCGGCCGCCGAGCGGGAGGCCGCCGAACGCGAAGAGGCCGAACGCCGGGCCGTCGCCCGCACGGCCCGGCCGACCAGGGGCTGACCACTCTGATCACGGCCGACGGCGATGACCGGCCGAGCGGATCGGGTGGCGTGAGCGAGGTCGACGGCATCACACGGGACGACGGACATGTCGCGATCCGTGATCCCGACGTCATCAAAGGCCCGATCACGTGGGTCGATCACCCCGGCCCCAGGTCCGAGCGGAGCCGCCGGATCGACCGCCGACAGGGGCCAGTGGCCCCACAAGCGGCTGCGGAGAGATTTTTCCTTCCCTGGTGCGATGAGTTCGGGGTGGGGGCGTGGTCTACCCCCGTGACTCGTGAAGGGAGGGGTTCGGTGTCGCGTGCGTCACATCTCGTTGGCCTCAGGTGCGGGTGCGTCCGCAGGGTGGACGGGGAGGAGCAGGGCGGTTCTGTCGGACCCCGCTGGAATACTCCCGGAGCGCGCGAAGTTTAACGGTTCGCGAAAGTGTCAGTCGCTGCAGTATTTTGCGACGTACTCCCTGAAGACCTGACCTGACCACGGTCCTGCACGCCTGCATGCGGGCCCTGACGATTGGAAAAGAGTTGACCGCTCCCGCATCTGCGCAGACGGCGGACGGTTCGTTGAAGGAACCCGAGGCAGGCGGCGGTCTCGACCGCGGTGTGCTCGCGGTGGCCATGGTCGTCGTCCTCGGCGCGATCATGTCCATCCTGGACGTGACCGTCGTGAACGTCGCCATCAACGACCTCGCGAAGGAGTTCAAGACCTCGCTGGCGACGATCCAGTGGGTCGCCACCGGCTACACCCTGGCGCTGGCCACGGTGATCCCGATCACCGGCTGGGCCTCGGCGAGGTTCGGCACCAAGCGCCTGTACATGATCTCGATCGGGCTGTTCGTGATCGGCTCGATGCTGGCGGGGGTCGCCTGGTCGGCCGAGTCGCTGATCGCGTTCCGGGTGCTCCAGGGCCTCGGCGGCGGCATGATCATGCCGGCCGGCATGACGATCCTGACCCAGGCGGCGGGGCCGCAGCGGGTCGGCCAGGTGATGAGCATCGTCGGCGTGCCGATGCTGCTCGGCCCGATCCTCGGCCCGATCATCGGCGGTTATCTCGTCGACGACGTGTCGTGGCGCTGGATCTTCTTCATCAACCTGCCGATCGGCATCGTGGCGCTGCTGATGGCGGCGCGGATCCTCAAGCGGGACGAGCCGAAGCCGGCGGAACGGCTCGACTTGATCGGGTTGATCCTGCTCTCCCCCGGCCTGGCCTCGCTGATCTACGGCATAGCCAAGGGCGCCGAGCTCAAGGACTTCCTGAAGACCGAGGCGCTGGTCTTCTGGGCGGCCGGCGCCGTGCTGGTGCTCGGGTTCGTGGTCCGGGCGCTGAAGGCGAAGAACCCGCTGATCGACCTGCGGCTGCTCAAGCGCCGCTCGGTCGCGGCCGCGTCCGGGACGATGGTGCTGTTCATGATCGCGTTCATGGGCGCGATGCTGCTGCTGCCGCTGTACTACCAGACGGTGCGCGGCGAGGGCGCGCTGCAGTCCGGCCTGCTGCTGGCCCCGCAGGGGCTCGGCGCGATGGTCACGATGCCGATCGGCGGCAAGCTGACCGACCGGATCGGGCCCGGACGGGTCGTGCTGGTCGGCATGGTCATCGTGGTGCTGTCGGTGTCCGGGTTCGCCGCGGTCCTGGAGGCGGACACGTCCTACTGGGCGCTCGGCGGGGCGCTGTTCGTGATGGGTCTCGGCATGGGCATGACGATGATGCCGACCATGGCGGCCGCGATCCAGACGCTCGTCCACGACGAGGTGCCGCGCGCGAGCACGATGCTGAACATCATCCAGCAGGTGTCGGCGTCCATCGGCACCGCGATGATCTCGGTCCTGCTGGCGAACCGGCTCACGGCCGAGCTCAGCGGGCTGGGCGGCGGCGCCGGTGGCGGCATCGGCAGCGCGGAGAAGATCCCGCCGGAGATCATGAAGGTGATCGCCGGGCCGATGGCGAACGCGTTCCAGCACACCTACTGGTACTCGGCCGGGCTGCTGCTCCTGGCGTTCCTGCCGGCGCTGCTGCTGCCGCGCAAGAAGCCGGAGACCACGGCGGCCGACGCGCCGATGCCGATGCACTGAAGTCTCTCCGCGAAGAGGTAAGGGCTCACTGAGGACGCTTCTGGTGCGTTCCAGACCCCGGCCGGGTTCCGAAGGTCCCCGGGCCGGGGTTTTCCCTTTCAGGGGGCTCTCAGGCCGTCGCAAGGCGCTCGCCGGCCCGGTACTCGTCCTTCAGGAGCCGCTTGTAGAGCTTCCCGGTGGGATGCCGGGGCAGTTCGGGACGGAAGTCGACCGTCCGCGGGCACTTGTAGTGCGCGAGGCGGTCGCGGCAGTACGCGATCAGCTCGGCCGCAAGCTCGGGGCCCGCGTCGTCCATGGACAGCGGCTGGACGACGGCCTTCACCGCCTCGCCCATCTCGGCGTCCGGGACGCCGAACACCGCCACGTCGGCGACCTTCGGGTGCACCGCGAGGACGTTCTCGGCCTCCTGCGGGTAGATGTTCACCCCGCCGCTGATGATCATGTAGGCGCGGCGGTCGGTGAGGTGCAGGAAGCCGTCCTCGTCCACGTATCCGACGTCGCCGAGGGTCGTCCAGCCGCGCCCCCGCGGGTCGCGGGACGCGGCGGTCCCGGCCTCGTCGGCGTGGTATTCGAACGTGGGGCCGTTGCCGAAATAGAGCGTTCCAGGCTCCCCGGGCGGCAGCTCCCGGCCGTCCTCGTCGCAGACGTGGACCTCACCCAGGATGGGACGTCCGACGGTGCCCTTGTGGGCGAGCCAGTCCTCGGTGTTGGTGTAGACGAAGCAGTTGCCCTCGGTGCCGGCGTAGTACTCGTGCAGGATCGGCCCCCACCAGCCGATCATCTGTTCCTTGACCGGGACCGGGCAGGGCGCGGCGGCGTGCACGGCGCAGGTCAGCGACGACATGTCGTAGCGGGCGCGGGTCTCCTCCGGGAGCTTGAGCATCCGGATGAACATGGTCGGCACCCACTGGCTGTGGGTGGCGCGGTACTTCTCGATGGCCGCGAGGGCCTGCTCGGGGTCGAACTTCTCCATCACCACGACGGTGGCGCCGAGCCGGTGGAAGACGAGCGAGTACCGCAGCGGGGCCGCGTGATAGAGCGGCGCCGGGCACAGATAGACCGAGTCGGCGTCGGCCGAGAACAGGTGCGAGATCAGCATGTAGAGCGGCCCGGCCTCGCCCATGGACGCCTTGGACAGAGGCGGTTTCACTCCCTTGGGGCGGCCGGTGGTGCCGGACGAGTAGAGCATGTCCATGCCTTCGCACTCGTCCTCGATCGGGGTGGAGGGGTACCGGCCGACGCGCTCCTCGTAGGACTCGTAGCCGGGGGCCGTGCCGCCGAGCATGAGGCGCAGCGGCACGTCCGGCGCGGACCGCGCGGCCGTCTCCATCGACGCACCGGTGATGAAGACCTTGGCCTCGCAGTTCTCCACGATGTAGGCGAGCTCCCCGGGCTGGAGCCGCGAGCTGATGGCGGTGTAGTAGAGCCCCGACCGCTGGGCGGCCCAGGCGATGGCCAGGTAGAGCGGATGGTTCTCCAGCATGAACGCGATGTGGTCCCCCGGGCGCAGCCCCTCCGCGCGGAGCAGCTGCGCGAGCCGGTTGGACTCCTCGTTCAGTTCCCGGAAGGTGATGCTCCGTCCGGAGCCCGCCATGATCACGGCGGGCTTGTCGGGCGTCTGAGCCGCGATCTGCCCCAGGTGCATGGCCGCACGCTACCCGCCCGGACCGCGGAATGGAATGCCGTTCGGTTTGTGGTTCGTCAGAGGAGCATGTGGTCGAAGTCGCCGTCCTTGGCTCCCCCTACGAACGCCTCCACCTCCTCGCGCGTGTAGACGAGGATCGCCCCTTCGGGGTCCCGGGAGTTGCGCACGGCGATCTCCCCGGTGGGGAGCTCGGCCATCTCGACGCAGTTCCCGGACGGGTTGCTCCGCCGGCTCTTCTGCCAGACGAGTCCGCTGCGCCGGACGTCCGACATGTGGTGGCCGTCCATGTTTGCCCCCTTAGGCGTCTCAGCCTCCGCACGGGAGGCCACGATCTCGCCCCACCCCACACAATGGTACGAGATGCACGTGCATTCGTTCTTGCATTCGTTCATGCAGACGGTCTTGCATCTGCACGACTTGGGGAGCAAGATAGCGAACACTCGCCGGTGACCACCCCGCACGCCTCTGAGGTTTGACAAATGACCGTTGACCAGGCAGACGAAGTCGCAGCTCCCGCCGCCATGGGGGGCCGCCGGCCGCGGCACGCCGCCTCCGCGCACGCGCCCTGGCAGGATTCGGCGCCGGCCCCGGCCGGCCCGAACGGCCCCGCGAACCCGCTCGCGCTGGTCCCGGTCGCCGTGCCGGGCCTGGCCGGGCTCTGGCCCGCACCGCACACCGGCACCCCGCGCACGGCGCGGCGCGTGCTGCCCGCGGAGATCACCGCGCCCCGGTCGGCGCGCGAGTTCACGCAGGCCACACTGGACGAGTGGGGGTTCACCGGCGACGCCGGGGACGTGGTCGTCGCGGTGTCGGAACTGGTGACGAACGCGCTGCGGCACGGCCTGGAGGGGCTCCCCCAGCCGCTGCCGCTGTGCCCGATCCAGCTCGTGCTGGTCGGTCACCCGCGGCGGCTCGTCGTCTCGGTCACCGACCCGTCGAGGCGCACGCCCGAGCCCCTCCCGAGCGACCCGGACCGGTTCGCCGAGAGCGGCCGCGGCCTCGTCGTCGTCGGCGCGGTCAGCGACGCATGGGGCTGGGCACGGCTCGCCACCGGCGGGAAGGCCGTCTGGGCGGCCTTCGACCTCCGGGTCAGCCCTCCGGCGCCGCCGCAGCAGGCTCGGCCGGAACCGGATGCTCCGGACGCTCCAACTCGCTGAGGAACGACTGGGCCCAGCGGTCCACGTCGTGCTCGATCACGCGGCGGCGCATCGAGCGCATCCGCCGCGCCTGCTCGGCGGGCCCGGCGTTCAGCGCGGCCAGCAGCGTGCCCTTGAGCCCGTCGATGTCGTAGGGGTTGACCTGGAACGCGCCTCGCTTCAGCTCGGCGGCGGCGCCCGTGAACTCGCTCAGCACCAGCGCCCCGCGCAGGTCCCTGCGGCAGGCGACGTACTCCTTGGCGACCAGGTTCATGCCGTCCCGCAGCGGGGTCACCACCATCACGTCCGCCGCCAGGTAGAGCGCGGTCAGCTCGGCACGGTCATACGAATTGTGCAAATAGTGGATGACCGGAAACCCGATCTCGCTGTGTTCCCCGTTGATCCGCCCGACCAGCTGCTCAATCTCCTCCCGGAGGAGCTGGTACTGCTCCACGCGCTCCCGGCTCGGCGTGGCGATCTGCACGAACACGGCCTGGCCCGGCTTGATGTGGCCCTCCTGGACCAGCTCCCCGAACGCCTGGAGCCGCTGCGTGATCCCCTTGGTGTAGTCGAGCCGGTCGACGCCGAGCAGGACGGTGGCCTCCCCCAGGTCGGCGCGGATCTCCCGCGCCCGCTCCTGGACGTCCGCGCGTCCGACCAGCTCGTTCAGCTCGCTCACGTCCACGGAGATGGGGAACGCGCGGGCCCGCACGACGCGGTCGTCCCAGAAGACGTCCTGCTTGACGTGGCGGGCGTCCAGGAGCCGCCGGCAGAGCCGCACGAAGTTCGCCGCGGCGCCCGGCAACTGGAAGCCGACCAGGTCGGCGCCCAGCAGGCCCTCCAGGATCTGCCGCCGCCACGGCAGCTGCCAGAACAGCTCCAGCGGCGGGAACGGGATGTGCAGGAAGAAGCCGATGCGCAGGTCGGGACGTAGCTCGCGCAGCATCCGCGGGACGAGCTGGAGCTGGTAGTCCTGCACCCAGACGATCGCGCCCTCGGCCGCGACCTCGGCCGCCGCCTCCGCGAACCGCCGGTTGACCTGGACGTAGGCGTCCCACATCGAGCGGTCGTAGACGGGCGTGGCGACGACGTCGTGGTAGAGCGGCCACAGCGTCGCGTTCGAGAAGCCCTCGTAGTAGAGCTCGACCTCCCGCGCGGACTGCACGACGGGGTGGAGCGACATGCCGTCCTCTTCGAACGGCTCGAGCTCCTCGTCCGGCGCACCGGCCCAGCCGATCCAGGTGCCCTGACGCCGCCGCATGACCGGGGCGATCGCGCTCACCAGACCCCCGGGACTGCGCCGCCAGCGGGGAGCGCCGTCCCCGTCCACGGTCCGGTCGACCGGAAGTCGATTGGCCACCACCACGAACTCGCTACCGCGCGACACCTGCGACCCGCCTCTCCAGGAACCCTTCAGCGATCACTCATGCCCAAAAACGGTCATCAGGAACATCTTGTCACTTCGACGCTAAGAGGCGGCGGCCGGAAAAGGTCGCTGTCAGGCGAGCGGGAGCACCCTCTCCCCGGATGAGAGCAGGCCAAATTCCTTTCCGGTCCGGGTTACCACTGTTGATTCGGCGGTCAGTCGGCGCGGCAGAGGGCGGAAAAGTTGTCCATATCACACTGCCGGGCAGGACCCTGCCCGGAGTTCCATCGCCCGTGAGACGCTCGGCGGCGTACCGCCGCCGGAGGAGAGCAATCCACCCGGGGGGCGCGCCCGGCCGCACGGCCGGCTCCGCGCACGCCGGCCGCGGCGCCGCCGCCACCTGCGAGGAGCATGAGCATGCGCGACTTCGGGGGAATCGTCGAGCTGCGCCCCGCGCGGGTCGTGCGGCCGGGGTCGGCGCGGGAGGTCGCGGCGGCCGTCCGCGAGGCCGCCGCGCGCGGGCTGGAGGTGGTCCCGCGCGGCCTCGGGCACTCCGCCCACGGCCAGTCGCTGACCACGGGCATCTCACTCGATCTGCGCGGGCTCGCGGGCGTCGGCGAGGTCGGCGCGCGGCACGCGGCCGTCGGCGCCGGGACGAGCTGGCGCGAGGTCCTCGCCGCGACGCTGCCGCTCGGGCTGACACCGCCCGTCCTGACCGACCACCTGGACGTGACGGTCGGCGGGACGATCTCCGCGGGCGGCATCGGCGGGACCTCGCACCTTTACGGGACGCAGGCCGAGAACGTCCTCGCCCTCGACGTCGTCGCGGACGGTGAGCCCGTGGCCTGCTCCCCCGGCGTCCGCCCCGAGCTCTTCGACGCCGTCCGCGCCGGGCTCGGCCGGCACGGCGTCATCACCGGGGCGACACTGCGGCTCGTCCCCGCGCCGCGGCGGGTGCTGAGCTGCACGATCCCCTGCCGGGACGCCGCGGACCTGCTCCGCGTCCAGCGCGAGGTCCGGGCCGAGCACATCTCCGGCCAGGTCAAGCCGTCGGAGGACGGCTGGCGCTTCGAGGCCAAGGCCGTCCTCTACCGTGCCGGGGCGGCCCCGCCGGCCGGCACCGCGCGGACCGAGGACCTCGCCTACCCCGAGTTCACCGACCGGCTGCGTCCCGACGTGGAGGAGCTGATCGCGCTCGGCGAGTGGGCGCGCCCGCACCCGTGGGGCATGGTCTTCCTGCCCGCGTCCCGGGCCGCCGCGGTGATCGAGGCGACGCTCGCCGAGATGACGCCGGCCGACCTGGGTCTCGGCGTCATCCTGATCAAGGCGCTGCGGGTCGGCCACGTCCCGATGCTGGCGGTGCCGGACGACCCGGTCCTGTTCGGCGTCCTGCGCACCGCCTCACCGGGCTGCGCACCGGTCGCGGAGATGCTCGCCGCCAACCGGCGCCTGCTCGACCGGGCGCTGGGCATCGGCGGAAGCCGCTACCCCGTCGACGCCGTCCCCGCGACCGGACAGGGCCCCCGAGGCTGGGCGCCAAAGCCCCGGTCTTGACGCCGGAGCGATGCACGTGGTCCAGTGGCTGAGCCACTGGACCACTGGAGGTTTCTGTGCCGTCCTCGCCGATCCCCCGCGACACCGTCGTGGACTCGCTCGTCGGCCGGCTGCGCGACGACGTGCTGAGCGGCCGCTACCCGCCCGGTTCGTACCTGCCGCCCGAGCGGGAGCTGGCGGCCGGCTACGCGGTCACCCGCACGTCGCTGAAGCACGCGATCGTCCGGCTCGCGCAGGCGGGGCTGCTGGAGACGCGGCACGGGGTGGGCACGCGGGTGCGCGACTACGAGCGGCTCGGCGGGCCGGAGCTGCTGCCCATGCTGGTCAGCACGGTCGGGCCGGCCTGGAAGGCGGAGATCTTCCAGGTGCGGCGCGAGGTCGGCGCGCTGGTGGCGGCCAAGGCGGCCGCGAACGCGACGGACGCGCAGCGGGCGCGGCTGCGGGAACTGGCCGGCGAGGTCCGGGACGCCCAGGACGCGGACACGGCGCAGCTCGCCGAATGCGAGATCCACCGGGTGATCGCGGCGGCCACCGGCAACCGGGTGTACGGGTTCATGGTCAACGCCCTGCTGAACGCGTACCTGACCGTCCGGGACGGGTTCACGCACGCGTTCGCCGACCCCGCGGCGGCGGCGGACCGGCTCACACCGCTGATCGGCGCGCTGTGCGGCGGCGACGCGGAGCGGGCCCGCGCGGCCGCCGCCGCGTACTTCACCGAGACCGAGGCGATCATGCTGGAGGGGACGCGATGAGCGGCCGCCGTACGACGTTCAGCGAGGTCATGGCGGGAACTCTGCGGCTCGCCGGGGAGGAGCGCCCGCGGCCGATGCGGCTGGAGCTGGACGTCGACCTCCCCGGGGTGCTCTGCCCCTGGGGCGACACGGAGGGAGCCCTCACCGGACGTGTCGTCGTGCCGGGCTGGGCGGACGACGAGGCGGCCTCGGGACGGCTGCGCGTCGCGCCGCTCGCCGCCCGCCGCATCCGGTACACGATGGATTTCACCGCCGCGGACGGGCGCCGCCTCCATCTGGACGGCTGGAAAACGGTCGCACCGCGCCGGCCCGTCCGGTCGATGACGTCCCTTCCCGTCACCGTGACCGACGAGGACGGGACGGTGCTCGGCGAGGCGCGGCTGCGGTTCGACCTGCGCCGCGACCTCGCCGCGTTCCTGGCGAGCTTCCGCCTCCCCGCGCGGCCGGACGATCCGATGCGATCGCGCTGGCGGGGCCGGCCCGGCCGGCTGGAGGTCTGGTACACGACGCTGACCGACCCCGCGACCGGCACCGGCGTCTGGCTCCACCACGAGCTGGTCGCGCCGGACACCGGCGAGGCGCGGGCGCACGGCTGGGCCGCCGTCTTCCCGCCCGGCGGATCACCGGTGTTCGCCCGGTTCGGCCCGCACGGGTGGAGCCGTCCCGAGGACGCCGTGTTCACCGCCGGTCCCGTCGTACAGACCGCCGGCAGGCTCACCGGCACCGCCGGGACGATCGGCTGGGACCTGCGCGAATCGGGCGGTGGGCGCCCCCTCCACACCTTCCCGCGCTGGGCCTGGGAGCGGGAGCTGCTGCCGGCCGCGCAGATCGTCCCGAAGCCGACCGCGGTCTACGACGGCGTGGTGCGCTTCGGCGACCGGACACTGACCCTGCGGGGCGCGCCCGGCGGGTCCGCCCACATCTACGGGCACGGCAACGCGCGGCGGTGGGCATGGCTGCACGCCGATCTCGGCGGCGGCGACGTGTGCGAGATCGTGGCGGCCGTCTCGACGCGGCCGGGCCTGGACCGGCTGCCCCCGCTCCCGCTGGTCCGGCTGCGGGTGGACGGGACGGACCTGCCGTCCGGCGATCCGCTACTCGCGGCGCTCCGGCTGCGCGCCGGCATCGGCCTGCCGACGTGGACCGTCCAGGGACGCCTCGGCGACCGGTGGCTGCGCGTCGAGGTGACGCAGCGGCCCGAGGAGACCGTCGCGGTCGACTACGCCGACCCGGACGGCGCGCCCGCCGTCTGCCACAACTCCGAACGCGCGGACGTGCGGATCTTCCTGGCGCGCAGGGCCGGCCGCTCCTGGGAGACCGAGCGCGAGTGGCACCTGGCCGGCACCGGCCATGCGGAGGTGGGGCTGCGGTGAGCGCCATGTCCGGGACGATCTCGCTGCTGCTCGGCATCGAGGACGCGGGCGAGCTGGCCCGGGTCACCGCCGGCGCCGAGGCCATCGCGCGGACGCTGCCCGGACCCGCGCGGCTCGGGCTGGCCGCCGGCACCGGCACGCTGGACGCGCTGTCGCGGCTCACCACCGGGCGCCCGCTCGAACGGCTGGACGCGCGGGGCCGGGACGCGCTCTGCGCGCGGCTGGCCTCGCACGCGGCCACGTCCCGGATCGTCGAGACGGTGAAGATCCCGCTGCTGCTCGCCGCCGGGACCGAGCTGCTGCCGGGACCGCCGGAACCGGACGCGCCGGCACGGCCCGACGCCGCGCTGGACTGCACGCCGTCCCGCGAATGGCCGGCCTGCTCGACCGCCGACACCGTGGTGATCGGATCCGGCGCCGGCGGCGCGATGGCGGCCAGGACGCTCGCCCGGCGCGGCATGTCGGTGATCGTCCTTGAGGAGGGGCGGCGGTTCACGGCCGCGGAGTTCCGGGAACGCCCGCCGCTCGACCGGTTCCTCGACCTGTACCGGGACGGCGGCGCCACGGTGGCGCTGGGCCGTCCGCCGCTGCTGCTGCCCGAGGGCCGCGCGGTCGGCGGGTCGACCGTCGTCAACAGCGGGACCTGCTACCGGACGCCGGACCGCGTCCTGCGCCGGTGGGCGTCCCTCGGCGTCCCGGTCGAGGATTTCGGTGCCCACCTGGACGAGGTCGAGGCCACGCTGCGGGTCGCGCGGCAGCCCGTCGAGCCGCTCGGACGCAACGGGCTGCTCGCGCTCGCGGGGGCCGAGCGGCTCGGCTGGCAGGCCGCCCCGCTGCGCCGCAACGCGCCGGGCTGCAGGGGCAGCTCCCAATGCGCCGTGGGGTGCCCCCACAACGCCAAGTACGGCGTTCACCTGAACGCTCTCCCGCAGGCGTGTGAAGCGGGCGCGCGCATTGTGACCCATGCGCGGGCCGAGCGGATCCTCGTCGAACGCGGGATCGCCACCGGCGTGCGCGCGCGCCGCCCGGACGGCTCGTGCTTCGAGATCATCACACCCCGCGTCGTCATCGCGGCCGGCGCCACGCAGACGCCGCTGCTGCTGCGGCGCTCGGGGCTCGGCGGGCATCCGGAGCTGGGACGGGGCATGGCCGTCCACCCCGCGACGAACGTGGCGGGACGCTTCGCCGAGCCGGTCGAGTCGTGGTCGGGGGTGATGCAGAGCGTCGGCATCGAGGAACTGCACGGCGACGGCATCCTCATCGAGGCGACGGCGACCCCGCCCGGCATGACCTCGTTCCCGCTGCCCGGGATCGGCCGGCGGCTGCGCGGCGAGCTGGACGGCGCCCGCCGCCTCGCGGTGCTCGGCGCGATGATCGCGGACGCCCCGTCCGGCCGCGTGCACGGCTCGCGGCACCGCGCGCTGCTCCGCTACGACCTGACCCGGGAGGGCGCGGGCCGGCTGCGCCGCGCGATGGTCGCGATGGGCCGCATCCTGTTCGCCGCCGGAGCCGAGGAGGTGCTCACCGGACTGGCCCGCAGCCCCGTCGTCCGGGACGAGGACGAGCTGACGCGCGCGGCCGCGGCGGCGTCGCGCGCCGACCTGCACCTGGCCGGGTTCCATCCGACGGGCACGGCGAAACTCGGCGCCGGCGACACCGCCCCGGTCGACCCGTCCGGGCGGCTGCGGGGCGTGCGCGGCGTGCACGTCGCGGACGCGTCCGTCCTGCCGACGTGCCCGGAGGTGAACCCGCAGCTCACCATCATGGCGATGGCGCTGCGGATCGCCGGCGGCATCGCCTGACGGGCTCGCGGCACCGTGTCCGCGAGCCCGCCGGCGCAGATCAGGCGGCGGCCCCCAGCACGCCGTGCGGGTCGAGGATGTACTTGCGCGCCGCGCCCCGGTCGAACTCGGCGTACCCCTCGGGCGCCTGGTCGAGCGGGATGACCGACGCGTTGACGTTCCGCGCGATCTGCACCCGGTCGTGCAGGATCGCCATCATCAACTGCCGGTTGTACGACATCACCGGGCACTGCCCCGTGATGAAGTACTGCGACTTGGCCCAGCCGAGCCCGATCCGGATCCCGAGCTGGCCCACCCTCGCGTTCTCGTCCTCCGCCCCCGGGTCGCCGGTCACGTACAGGCCGGGGATGCCGACCCCGCCGGCCGCCCGGGTGACCTCCATCAGCGTGTTGAGAACGGCCGCGGGCCGCTCCCCCGCCGAGCCCTCGGGCCCGTGGCCGCGCGCCTCGAACCCGACGCAGTCGACGGCCGCGTCCACCTCCGGGACGCCGAGGATCCGCTCGATCTGCTCCGGCACGTTCTCGTGCCGGGACAGGTCGATCGTCTCGCAGCCGAATCCGCGCGCCTGCTCCAGCCGCTCCGCGTTCATGTCGCCGACGATCACGACGGCGGCGCCGAGCAGCAGGCAGGAGGTCGCGCTGGCGAGGCCGACCGGTCCCGCGCCCGCCACGTACACGGTCGAACCGGTCGTCACGCCCGCCGAGTAGGCGCCGTGGTAGCCGGTCGGGAAGATGTCCGACAGCATCGCCAGGTCGGGCAGCTTCGCCATGACCGTGTCGCGGTCGGCGGGGAACTTGAGCAGGTTGAAGTCCGCGTACGGGACGACCGCGTACTGGGCCTGGCCGCCGTGCCAGCCGCCCATGTCGACGTACCCGTACGCGGCGCCCGGCCGGGCCCGGTTGACGTTCTCGCACACGCCGGTATGGCGTTCCTTGCAGTTGCGGCAGCGGCCGCACGCGATGTTGAACGGGACGCTGACGAGATCGCCCTGCTTGATGAACTCGACGTCCCTGCCCGTCTCGATCACCTCGCCGGTGATCTCGTGGCCGAGCGTGAGCCCGGCGGGTGCGGTCGTCCGGCCGCGCACCATGTGCTGGTCGGAGCCGCAGATGTTGGTGGCCAGGACCTTGAGGATGGCGCCGTGCTGGAGCTGGCGTCCGTCCTGCTCGGCCAGCTCCAGACGGGGGAAGTCCAGGTCCTCGACCGTGACCCTGCCCGGCGCCTGGTAGACGACGCCTCGGTTGGTGTCAGCCACGACCTCTCCCTCCGCGTTGAGGACAAGTGCGTGACCCATACCCGGTTTAAGGCTGTTAGTCCGATTTTTTGACACTCGCCCCAGGAGCCCGGACAGGGGGCCGCTGGAGCACCCCCGGCACACCCGGATGGTGGCCGTGCTGAGCCGCGAGGACTGACTCGGCCGTCCGGATTCAGCGGAGAGTGAAATCACGCCTTCCAGACGCGGGCCGCCCCGGACGGGTCGAAGGCCCGGTTCCCGCAGGCTGCACGGTCCGGGACGGGAGGTACCACCCGGTTCCGGACACCGGGCGCCCGTCATGATCCAGTAAAGGATCTTTTTGATCGACTTTTCCGTTGTCAGACCTTTCTTGTAGCGTTCGCAGCGTTTTGTGAACCGCATTCATGATCGGACTTTCCCGCCGCAAGATCATCTGAGGACGCCGCGATGCCCCTGGCGACAGGTCTGGCCGCGGCCGCGCTCCTGGGCCTGCTGACGCTCCTGGCCACCGCGCGGCGCGGCAGGCGCCGACAACGTTCGGAGAACGAGCACCCCGAGTCCCTGACGGCCGTCCTGGAACCGGGGGACGAGGAGTACCTCGCGTGGCTGGCCGATCACCACTGGCCCCGCGACGAGTACCTCGACCTGGAGCACGAGTGGCTGGAGGAGCTGGCCTTCGGCGAACCGGCCGGGCACTACCAGTCGCCGCTGTGCCCGCGGTGCAACCTGCGGCGCGAGGACGTCTGGCCGTGCCCCGCCTGCGGCCGGCTGCTGCACTCGTCCTGCGGCCACGGGATGCGGCGCCGCACGGTCGACCGCCCGTACCGCACGCACGCCACCAACTCCGAGGCCGTCATCGCCGAGTGGATCTGCACGGGCTGCACGGCCGTCGTCGGCCTGGACGTGGACCACGGCGACGAACCCGACGGGGGGCTATTGCGGTGAAACGCCCCGATTGCCCGGTATCGCCATGCTTCACACGCGCCGCACGGTAAAGAATCCGCCATCGACTTGCATATTTCGGACGCACGACGGCAGGCTGCATTATGTCCTTAATCACAGGGACACCGTGGAGGAACCCCGTGACCGATCAGCACGCCACCATCTGCAGGCACGAGCCGTCCTGTCCGGCACCGGACCGCCTCGACCGTGAGGCCGCGCGCATCGTCGCCAACCACCCCGAGCAGGGCTGGAGCCTGCTCTGCAACGGCATCGTCCTCTTCGAGGACACCGGCGAACTACTTCCCGACGGCCGCGTGATCGCTCCGCACCGCCCCGTCACGACCGCCTAGCGCGAACGCACGTGGTCACCGGATCACGTGCCTGTCATATCCGAGCCGGACGAGTTCCTCGTACGCCGCCCAGGCCGCCGCCGGAACGGGCACCGGCACCTGGAAGCCCCGTTCCGCGTAGACGACCATGCGCTGCAGGTCCCCCACCATCAGCTCGATGAACTGGCGCTCGTCCGCGTCGAACGCGTCGAACCCCAGGTCGGGGGCGGAGGCGGACCACCGGGCCTCCGGCCACTGGCGCCGCGCCGTCGCGAGCGCCCGGCGCGTCATGTAGGGCTTGGCGACGAGAATCCCGCTCCGCACGGCGATCCCCCGCTCCCGCACCAGCCGCCGGGACGCGGTGATGTTCTCCCCCGTGTTGGTCGCCGTCTCCTCCAGCAGCAGGGCCTCGGCCGGAACGCCGTGCTCGCGCACGACCCGCCCGAAGACCTCCGCCTCGGTCTCGGCCCACCCTTCGGTGATCTTGCCGCGCCCGCCGGAGACGATCACCAGCGGCGCCCATTCCCCATGCCAAAGCCTCGCCGCGTGCACCGCCACCCGCGTGTCGTGGCACCCGAGCGCGAGGATCACGTCAGCCTGGGAGAGCGGACCGGACACGACGAGGTGATCCCAGATGATCCTCGCCAGTTCGCGCGCGTGCGCGTCCACGTGAGACTCCACCGGGTCATTCTCTCCGGCGGCCGCATGTCGGGCTCCCATCCACGGGATCACCCCGATAACGTTCAACTGTTTTGCTACTTACGCAAGAATCATGTGGAACTCGACCACGAAAGGACGGTGTGGTGTGATCCCAGTCCTGGTCCTCATGTCGCTGGGCGCCCTGTTCGGCCTCTGCCTGGCCGGGCTGCTCCGCCCCATGCCGTCAGGGCCCGCTCCCGACCCGCCGCCCGCCGACACCCCGTCCGGGCACGTACACCCCGAGTCCATGACCGCCGAACTCGGTCCCGGCGAGGAGGAGTATCTCGCCGGGCTCGCCAGCGAACTGTGGCCCGAGGACGAATACCTGGAACTCGAACGCACCATCGACGGCGAGGAGGAGTCCGGCGGCAGCGGCATGCTCCTTTGACTCCCCGCCGGCCGCCCCCTGCCGCTCATGACCCGCCGCTCGTACCCGGGCGGCGGGTCAGGTGGCGGGGAGGGGTTCGCCGGTCTCCAGGAGGGTCTTCAGGCCGGACAGGACGCGCGGCCAGCCGTGCCGTGACATGCCGAGCAGCGTCTCGCCGGCCGTGTGGACGACCGTCAGCCCGACCGTCTCCCCGGCGGGTTCGATCTCGAAGGTCACCGTGGAGCGGGGTTCGGCCATCAGCTTGAGGCGCGTCTCCTCGTCCACGCCGACGCTCTTCGCCCACTCGGGCGTGAACGTGTGCCACGTGTAGGAGAGGCGGCGGCCCGGTTCGGCCTCCAGGACGACCTGCTCCGGGTCGGCCATCGCCGGGCCGTCCTCGTGCCAGGTGATCGTGGAGCCGGGCTTCCAGTCCGTCTCGAAGGAGACGCCCCAGTAGCGGCGGGTGAAGGCGGGATCGGTGAGGGCCTCCCAGAGGCGTTCCGGGGTGGTCTTGATGTAGGTCGTGTAGACGAACTCGCCTGCGGTCATCGGGACTTTCTCCAATGCGGTCTTCAGGTCGGCGAGCGCGCGCCGGTTCCTTCAGGACCGCACGGTGCCCGCCGTCCGGCAGCCGACGGGGACGGCCTAGGGTTTGCGGCCCACACCGCCGTAGGCGTCGACCGCCTCGGGCTCGCCGGGCGTGTCCGGGCGCCAGTGCGTCACCGGGACGATCCCGGGCTCCAGCACCTCCAGCCCCTCGAAGAATCCCGCGATCTGCTCGGGCGTCCGCAGCGCGAGCTGCGCGTTGCCCGAGGCGTTCCAGAGCTCGACGATCCGGTCGGACGCCTCACCGTGCACGACGTTCGTCCCGTCGTACATGGCGAAGTAGCTGCCGGACGGCACCGCGTCCATGAGCCGCCGCACGATCCCGTACGCCTGCTCGTCGTCCGGGACGAACTCCAGGATGCCCATCAGCGTGTACGCGATCGGCTTGCCGAAGTCGAGCGTCTCGGCGGCGGCCTCCAGGATGAGGTCGGGCTCGCGCAGGTCGGCCTGGGTGTAGGCCGTGCGCCCCTCGGGGGTGCTGGTGAGCAGTGCCCTCGCGTGCTCCAGCACCAGGGGATCGTTGTCGACGTAGACGATCCTCGACTCGGGCGCGGCCCGCTGGGCGACCTCGTGGGTGTTGTCGACCGTGGGCAGGCCCGTCCCGATGTCGATGAACTGGCGGATGCCCGCCTCGGCGGCCAGATACCACACGACCCGGTTGAGGAACCGCCGGGAGGCGCGCGCCAGCCGTGCCACGTCCGGCAGCATCCCCAGGATCTGGTCACCGACCTCACGGTCCACTGGATAGTTGTCCTTGCCGCCCAGCCAGTAGTTCCAGATGCGCGCCACGTGCGGGACGCTCGTGTCAATACCGGGACCGGGCCTCTGCTCGCTCATCCGCACCTCCTCGGCGCGTTCCTTCCCCGCCGCGGGCGCGGTCAGTCCTCGCCGTGCCCGCCGCCGAGGACCTTCCCGGTCGCGGCGTCCACGGCGACCTCGTGCTCGGCACCGTTCCGTCCGATCACCTCGACCTCCCAGACGGCGCCGCGGTGCCCGCGCCGGAACTCGGCGGACACGGCGTGGCCCGGGACGGCCTTCAGCGCCGCCCCGGCCGCGGCCGGCGCCGTGACCTCCGCCTTCCGCAGCGCGGCGGAGTCGGCCTTCCCCTCCTCGTCCCGGTCGTCGGCACGGTTCGCCAGGACCTTGCCGGTGCCGGAGTCGACAGTCACGTCGCGCCGGGCACCGTTGCCGGCGAGGACGCCGACCTCCCAGACGGTCTTGCCGTGCTCCCCGTCGAGTTCGACCTCCTCGACCTTGCCGGAGACGGCCTTCAGCGCCGCGTCCACCGCCTGCGCGAGCGAGACCGCCGGCTCGGGCGAGCCGTCGGCGGGGTGGTCATCGTGCCGGTCGTCGTCGGACGGCACCGCGCCGCGGCCCCGGTCGTCGCCGTGGCCGGCGGCGACGGCCGCCGTCGCTCCCCCGCCCGCGAGGACGCCGGCGGCGACCACCGTCACCACCAGCCCGCGTCCCGTGAACATGCGCCGTACGTCGATCCCCATCGAAACTCCCGCCTTCCGGTGTCGTCTCCGTTGCGGAACCGACGATGCAGGGCGTTCCTGTAGCGCGGCTGAAGCAACCTGAAGCCGTCTTCAGGTGGCGTTTGGCACCCTGGGGGGCATGCGCCTGCTGATCGTGGAGGACGAGAAGCGCCTGGCCACCTCCCTCGCGCGGGGGCTGGCGGCCGAGGGCTTCGTGGTCGATGCCGTCCATGACGGGGCGGAGGGCCTGCGGCGGGCGCTCGGCGGGGAGTACGACCTGATCATCCTCGACATCATGCTGCCCGGGATGAACGGCTACCGGGTGTGCGCGGCGCTGCGGGCGGCGGGCGAGGAGACCCCGATCCTGATGCTGACCGCCAAGGACGGCGAGTACGACGAGGCCGAGGGCCTGGACACGGGCGCGGACGACTACCTCACCAAGCCGTTCTCCTACGTGGTGCTGGTGGCGCGCGTCCGCGCGCTGCTGCGCCGCCGGACGCGGGGCGCCGCGCCCGCGATCGTGCTCGGCGACCTCACCGTGGACCCGGGGGCGCGGCGGGTGCTGCGGGGCGACGCGGAGGTGGAGCTGACCGCCAAGGAGTTCGCCGTGCTGGAGCACCTGGCGGCGAACGCGGGGCAGGTCGTGTCGAAGGCGCAGATCATGGAGGCGGTCTGGGACTTCGCCTACGAGGGCGACCCCAACATCGTCGAGGTGTACGTGAGCGCGCTGCGCCGCAAGCTGGACGTCCCGTTCGGACGCCGGTCGATCACGACGGTGCGCGGCGCCGGATACCGGCTGGCCCGGGACGGGGGCGCCTGACATGGCCCGCCGCCCGGCGTCCGTCCGGGCCCGGACGACACTCGGCGCGACTGCGGTGGTGGCCGGCGCGCTGGTCGCCGCCGGGCTCGCGGTGGTCCTGCTGCTGCGCGCGAACCTGGCCGGGCAGGCGGACCTGCGGGCCGAGGTGGCGGCGCGGGACGTCGCCTCGCAGCTCGCGGCCGGCGCCTCCTTCGGGGGCCTCGACCTGCCGGACGCCGAGGACCGGCCCGTGCAGGTCGTCGGCGAGGACGGACGGGTGCGGGCAGCGAGCAAGGACCTGGAGGCGATCCACGGCACCGGCTCCCCCGCCGTGCGGCCCGGCGGCTCGGGGCGCGGGCACGACGACGATGAGGGCCGGGACGACGACCCGCGGCGCGGCAAGGTGTCGGGCGACGACCCGGCGTTCACCACCGGCAGCGCGACCGTGGACGGCCGGACCGCCGACTACCGGTTCGCGGCGGTCGAGGTGACGACCCCGCGGGGCGAGACCGTCACCGTGTACGCGGGCGCCGGCCTCGCCGCCACCCGGGACGCGGTCGCCGCGGTCACCCGCGCGATGCTCGCCGGCCTGCCGCTGCTGCTCGCCGTGGTCGCGGGCGTGACATGGCTGGTCACGCGGCGGGCGCTCCGCCCGGTGGAGGCCGTCCGGGCGGAGCTGGCGGAGATCACCGCATCCGGTGATCTCGGCCGGCGGGTGCCCGTCCCGGACGCGCGGGACGAGATCGCCTGCCTCGCCGCCACGACCAACGAGACCCTCGCCGCGCTGGAGGACTCGGTGGCGCGGCAGCGCGGCTTCGTCGCGGACGCCTCGCACGAGCTGCGCAGCCCGATCGCGTCGCTGCGCACGCAACTGGAGGTCGCGGCGGCGCATCCGGAACTGCTGGACGTGGACGGTCTCGTCGAGGACGTGGTGCGGCTCCAGCATCTCGCCGCCGATCTGCTGCTCCTCGCCCGTATCGACGCCGGTGACCGGCCACCGGCGCGTCCCGTCGCGCTCGGGCGGCTCGTCCGGGAGGAGCTGGAGCGCCGCGCGGCGGGCGACCGGATCGCCGTGCGGGCGTCGATCGAGGCGGACCCGCGGGTCATGGGCGTCCCGGGCCGGCTCGCCCGGGTGGCCGGCAACCTGCTCGACAACGCCCAGCGGCACGCCGGCGAGACCGTCCGGCTGTCGCTGCGCGAAGAGGCGGGCACGGCGGTGCTGGGGGTCGCCGACGACGGGCCGGGCGTACCGGCCGCCGACCGCGAGCGGATCTTCGAGCGGTTCGTGCGGCTGGACGACGCCCGCAGCCGGGACGAGGGCGGCGCCGGGCTCGGCCTGGCCATCGCCCGCGATCTGGTGCGGGCGCACGGCGGGAGCCTCACGGCCCGTGAGGCTCCCGGTGGCGGCGCGCTCTTCGAGGCGCGGTTGCCGGTTATTTGAGGAGCTGGCGGGCGATGACCATGCGCTGGATCTGGTTGGTGCCCTCGTAGATCTGGGTGATCTTGGCGTCGCGCATCATCCGCTCCACCGGGAACTCCCGCGTATACCCATAACCCCCCAGAAGCTGAACCGCGTCGGTGGTGACGTCCATCGCCACATCCGAGGCCAGCGCCTTGCACGCCGACGACACCAACGTCAGATCCGCGACCCTCTCCCCCCGCATCGCCCGCTCGGACTTGACCGCGGCGTGATAGGTCAACTGCCGCGCCCCCTCCAACCGCATCGCCATGTCGGCCAGCATGAACTGCACCCCCTGAAAATCGGCGACCGGCCTACCGAACTGCCGGCGCTGCCTCACATACCCCAGCGCGAAGTCCAGCGCCCCCTGCGCGATCCCCAGCGCCTGCGCGGCGATCGTGATGCGCGTATGGTCCAGCGTGGCCAGCGCGGTCTTGAACCCGCCGCCCTCGGCGCCGATGATCCGATCGGCCGGGATCCGGGTGTCATCGAAGATCACCTGCCGGGTCGGAGACCCCTTGATGCCCAGCTTGCGCTCCTTGGCCCCAAACGACACCCCCGGATCCGACATCTCCACCACGAACGCCGAGATCCCCCGCGCCCCCGCCGCCGGATCGGTCACCGCCATCACCGTGTAGTACTGCGACACCCCCGCATTGGTGATCCACATCTTGGCGCCGTTGAGCACCCAGGCATCCCCGTCACGCACCGCACGGGTCTTCATCCCCGCCGCGTCCGACCCCGCATCGGCCTCCGACAACGCATAGGAGAACATCGCCTCCCCCCGCGCCACCGGCGGCAGGTACCTGTCCTTGAGCTCCGCCGACCCGGCCAGCAGCACCGGCACCGTGCCCAGCTTGTTCACCGCCGGGATCAGCGAGGACGACCCGCACACCCGGGCCACCTCCTCGATCACGATCACCGTGGCCAGCGCGTCCGCCCCCGCACCCCCGTACGATTCGGGCACGTGCACCGCATGCAGGTCATTGGCGACCAGGCTCTCCAGCGCCTCCTGCGGGAACCGGGACTCCTCATCCACCTCCGCCGCGAAAGGAGCGATCTTGGCCTCGGCCAGCTCACGCACCGTACGCCGCAGCAGCTCATGCTCCTCAGACGGCGCATACGCGGGATAGTCGCTCATCATTCCTCCAGGGCGGCGTGGACCGATACTTTGAAGACCAATATTTGGACGACAAAATAATTCACGACACCGGAGCAGGTCAAGACGGGTCCACGGCAGCGGAGCGGCTCGGCGGGCGCGGGGCGGGCGCGGGGCGGGGCGGGGCGGGGCGGGCTCGGCATGGCTCCGGCATCCCCCGCCGGTACGGGACGGCGTCCGCCGCGTGCCCGGACGGCGGAGCCCGCCCGCATCGCACCCGAGTGCCCGCCGGCGGCGGTGGCGTCCGCCCGCCCGGGCACCGGAGGACCAGCCGGGGGTCGTTACTCCCGCCGGGCCCAGTCCAGAGCCGCACCCGGGAATCGAACCCGGTTCGCCTGAGTGGAAGTCAGGTGCCTCACCATTTCGGCCTGTGCGACATGACGGCGGAACGACAGCGGTTCCGCCGGGTGGATCGGGCCGGATTCGAACCGGCAGCCTCCCGCTTGCAAGGCGAGCGCTCTTCCCATTGAGCTACAGACCCTCGGCATGCATAAGAAAGGGTGCAGGAAAACGCGGCGGAAGCGCAAAGTGTTTTTGGCGTGAGGACGCCCCGGGCCATACGGAGGGACATTGGCCCGGGGCGTCGGGTCACGCGTAATGACCGTTACCGGCGGGCTCGGGCCGAGCGGCCCCGCCCGGGGGTCAGCAGCCGCTGCAGGACCCGGAACGGCAGGGTCACGATGCTGACGATCGTGCCGATGATGGCGCTGAGCGCTGCACTGATGCGGCGCATGGGATTCACTCCTTCAGGTCGTCCTATCCCGACCTTTACCCCGGTGTCGCGTTTTACACGGGCTTTGCCGCGATGACGACCGTGGCATGGGACTCTTCGCAGGTCTCGACCGTGGCGGTCAGCCCGCCCCGCCGGGCGGCGGCGACCGCGGCCGGGAGCTGCCGCTCGCTGGTCTCGAACAGCAGACGGCCGCCGGGGGCGAGCCAGCGCGGCGCCTGCGCGGCGACGCGGCGCAGGACGTCCAGGCCGTCGGGGCCGCCGTCGAGCGCCACCCGCGGCTCGTGGTCGCGCGCCTCCGCCGGCATCAGCGCGACCTCACCCGTCGGCACGTACGGGACGTTCGCGAGCAGGACATCGACGCGCCCGCGCAGCGCGTCCGGGAGCGGCGCGAAGAGGTCGCCCTCGTGGGCGCGGCCGCCGAACGGCGCGATGTTGCGGCGGGCGCAGCGCACCGCCGCGGGCTCGATGTCGGCGGCGTGCAGGGTGCATCCGTCCAGGCCGGAGACCAGCGCGGCCCCGAGCGCGCCCGACCCGCAGCACAGGTCGAGGACGACGGGGCGCGGCGGGGCGAGCGCGGCGGCCCGCCGGACGAGGAACTCGGTGCGGCGGCGCGGCACGAACACGCCGGGTTCGACGGCGATCCGCAGGCCGCAGAACTCCGCCCAGCCGAGGACGTGTTCGAGCGGCAGCCCGGCGGCGCGCCGCTCCACCATGGCGGACGCGTCACCCGCGTCGCGGGCGGTGGCGAGGATCAGCCGCGCCTCGTCCTCGGCGAACACGCAGCCGGCGGCGCGCAGCCTGGTGACGATGGCGGACTCGGTGAGGGAGGTGGGCATGTGCTCGGACTGTATCCCACGGCGTCCGGAGCACAGGCGGCATGGCGGGAGAATGGACCTCGTCCAAGGGGGGTCGTGGATTTGCCGGAGAGAGCCGATCTGAAGGCCGACTGCGCGAGCTGTTCCGGCCTGTGCTGCGTGGCGCTGCCGTTCGCCAGATCGGCCGACTTCGCGGTGGACAAGGCCGCGGGCGAGCCGTGCCGCAACCTCCTGGCCGACTTCCGCTGCGGCGTCCACGCCGAACTCCGGCGGCGCGGCTTTCGGGGGTGCACGGTCTTCGACTGCTTCGGCGCCGGTCAGAAGGTGTCGCAGCAGACCTTCGGCGGGCGGGACTGGCGGCGGGACCCGGACGCCGCGCGGCGCATGTTCCAGGTGTTCCCCGTCATGCGGGGGCTCCATGAGCTGCTCTGGTACCTGAACGAGGCCGTGGCGCTGCCGGCCGCCGGGCCCGTCCGCGCGGAACTCCGGCGGGCCTTCGACGACGTCGACCGTCTCACCCGGGGCGGCCCCGGAGAACTCGCCGAAGTGGACCTCCACGGGGTACGGGAAAGGGTGAACGCCCTCCTTTTGCGCGCCAGCGAGCTGGCCAGGGCCGATGTCCCCGGCCGCAAGAAAAGCCGGCGGGGCTCGGATCTCATCGGGGCCGCATTGAAAGGCGCCGACCTGCGGGGCGCCGACCTGCGCGGCGCGTACCTGATCGCGGCCGATCTGCGGGGCGCCGACCTGCGGTCGGCCGACCTCATCGGGGCCGATCTGCGGGACGCCGATCTGCGCGGCGCCGATCTCACCGGTTGCCTTTTCCTCACGCAGGCGCAGCTGAACTCGGCGCGGGGCGATGCCGCCACCCGGTTGCCGATGGGCGTGGAACGGCCTGCTCACTGGTAACCCCCTACCGGGCATTTCGGTTTAGCTCCCCCGTCAAGGGGCATTTCCGATCTGCACGTCATCGGGGGGTTGCGTGGCTTTAGGGAAATGGGGAGGCACGGGCGGCGTGGCGCTCGTGCTGCTGATTCTCACCGCGGGACTGCCGTTACTCGACAAGGCCCTCGGCAGCGGCGCGACGCCGCTCGCACCGGGGGCGGTCCTGTCGCTCGGGACGGAACGCGCCGGCGCCCGCCCGGTGACGTTCTCGGTCCCGTCCGGCGGCTGGATGCTCGAAACCGCGGAAACGTCGCTGGCGAACAACGTCGAACTGTCCAAATCCGGTGTGTACTTCTCCGTGAGCGTGGTCGTCCCGCTGGCACCGGTGAACCCGCGGGACCTGTGGGACGGCCTCGGCCGGATCGTCGCCGCGGGCGGGCGGTCGCGGCTGCGCGCACAGCCCGTTCCGATCACCACCGCGCACGGCCTGACCGGGCTGACCGGGCACCTCGCCGGACGGGAGCGCTCCGGGATGGCCACGGTGTTCGCCGGGGCCACGCTCGGCGCCGCGGCGACGGCATCGGGGCGCCCGGACGCCTACCGGAGGCTGGCAGGGGAGGTCGAGGCCATGGTGCGGACCCTGACGATCTCGGCGCCGGCGCCATGACGCGCCGCCCGGCGTTCTGGCTGTGGGCGGTCGCGTGCCCGCTCGGGGCCTGGATCGCCTTCCGGGGGATCGGCGCGCAGGTCGCGGCGTTCCCCGTCGGCGCGGTCATCGGAGGGATCCTGCTGGTTCCGGCGCTGGTGCTGGGCATCTGGCTCCTGCGGCGGGCGCACCCCGTCCGGTCGCATCCGCTGGGATACGCGATGATGACGGTCGCGTGGGGCGGGCTCGCCGCGTTCGGGATGGCGCTGCCGGCGAACTCGGCGTTCCAGGCGGTCCTCGGCAAGACGACCGGGCCGGAGTTCAACTCCGCGTGGGGTGCGGCGATCGCCGCACCGGTCGACGAGGAGATCCTGAAGCTGCTCGGCGTGCTGACGCTGGCGCTGATGGCACCGGCGGCGGTCCGCGGGCCGCTGGACGGCTGGGGGTACGGCGCGCTCGCCGGGCTGGGCTTCCAGTTCGCGGAGAACTTCCTGTACGTCCTGAACACGATCGTGCTGACGGGCGCGACGCAGGACGCGAACGCGGCGTTCTTCTCCTTCGGCAGCCGGGTCGTCGGCGGGGCGTGGTGGAGCCACTGGGCGATGACGGCGGTCGGCGGCGCGGGGCTCGGCTGCCTGCTCGGGCGGACGTCCCGGACGGCCCGCGCCATCGCCGCCGCCGCGTTCGTGCTGGCGATGGCGCTGCACTCGTGGTGGGACGCGCCCGTCCTGCCCGGGGTGCTGCTGCTGCCGGTGAAGGGCGCGCCGATCCTGCTCGCGGCGATCGTCGCGTACCGGCTGGCGCGGCGCCGCTACCTGGCGCACTTCCGCCGGACGGTGCGCGCGGAGACCGCGAAGGGGGTCCTCGTTCCGGGCGAGGGGCACGTGCTCTCGTTCCGCAAGTGGCGCCGGAAGGAGCGGTGGGACGTGCCCGCCGGGGAGCCGCGGCGGCTGCTCGCCCGGATGCGCGCCGACCAGCTGGCGCTGATCGAGGACGGTCTCGGCGGCCTGGAGCCGGACCCGCTGGCCGCCGACCGGCTGCGGGCCGACATCCAGATCCTGCGGCACCGTCTCCACGCCTCCGAGGGGAACCCGCGCGTGGCCTGACCTGCGGGCCCTGACCTGCGGGGCCGTGCCGGCGGGCCGGTCCGCAGCGGCGTTTGCCGTGATCCGGCCCGGGTACCCGCCCAGCGGAGAACACCGTACGGCCAGGGGAGACGCGCGATGGCGGGACGAAACGGCCGGTCGAAGCCCAAAAGGCTGGAGAACCTGGTCGGCGGTGTGAACGACCGGCTCGGTTCGACGTCCTTCCTCGACGCGAACATCAAGAAGGCGTTCCCCAAGCACTGGTCGTTCCTGCTCGGCGAGATCGCGCTCTACTCGTTCGTCATCCTGGTGCTCACCGGCGTCTTCCTCACGCTGTTCTTCAAGCCGAGCGGCGCGGTGCAGGTCTACGACGGCTCGTACACGCCGCTCAAGGGCGTGAAGATGAGCGAGGCGTACGCGTCCACGCTGCATCTCACGTTCGACGTCCGGGGCGGGCTGCTGATGCGGCAGATCCACCACTGGGCCGCCGACATCTTCCTCGCGGCGATCACCATTCACCTCATGCGGATCTTCTTCACCGGGGCGTTCCGCAAGCCGCGGGAGATCAACTGGCTGATCGGCGTCACGCTGTTCGCGCTGGCGGTCGCCGAGGGGTTCGCGGGCTACTCGCTGCCGGACGACCTGCTGTCCGGCACCGGCCTGCGGATCTTCCAGGGCATCCTGCTGTCGGTCCCCGTCGTCGGGACCTACCTCGGCCTGTGGATCTTCGGCGGCGAGTTCCCGGCGAGCGAGGACTTCATCCCCCGGCTGTTCACCGTGCACATCCTGCTCGTGCCGGCCATCCTGATCGCGCTCATCACCGCCCACCTGATGATCCTCTGGCACCAGACGCACACCCAGTGGCCGGCCAGGGGCCGGCGGGAGATGACGGTGAGCGGCGAGAAGACGTTCCCGCACTTCGCGACCCAGAGCGCCGGGTACTTCCTGTTCACGTTCGGCGTCCTCGCCGGGCTGGCGACGTTCTTCCAGATCAACCCCGTCTGGCTCTACGGCCCCTACGATCCCGACAAGGTCTCGTTCGGGTCGCAGCCGGACTGGTACGTCGGCTTCCTCGAAGGCTCGCTGCGCATCATGCCGCGCCTGTCGACGACCCTGGCCGGACACACGATCTCGTGGAACGTGCTGCTGCCCGCCGTCGTCCTGCCGGGGCTGTTCTTCACGCTCCTCGGGCTGTATCCGTTCGCGGAGCGCTGGGCCACGGGGGACGAGCGCATCCACCATCTGCTGGACCGGCCGCGCAACGCCCCGACCAGGACCGGCATCGGCGCCGCGGCCATCGCCTGGTACGGGAACCTGCTGGCGGCGGGCGGCAACGACGTCATCGCGACCACCTTCAAGATCCCGCTGTTCTGGACGACCTGGTTCTTCCGGGCCGGGTTCTTCGTCGCGCCGGTCGCGGCGTTCATCATCGCCCGGCGCGTCTGCCTCAGCCTGCAGCGCCACGAACTGCGGATCCGTGCGGAGGGCGTGGAGAGCGGGCTGGTCTCGCTGAGCCCGGAGGGCGGGTTCGAGGAGCGGCACGAGCGGCCGGCCGAGGAGCGGGAGGCCGTGCTGCGGTCCCGGCAGCCGGGCGAGCTGGTCGCCCCCTATCCCCACCACCTGATCCCGCTGCCGACCCCGGACCGGGTCCGCACGCAGGTGCGGACCCGCGCCAACCGCTTCTACCTCGACTACCAGTCCGAGTCGTACGGCGGCGGCCAGGGCGACCTGAAGCGCAGGCCGCCGGAGGACGGCGGGAGCGGCGGCTGACCCGGCGCGCACGAAAGCGCCCGGCGGGATGTCCCCGTCATGTCCCCGTCAGGCGCTCATCGCCGGGCGCTCATCATCGGGCGGGGCTTACGAGCTCCGGGGCGGTGGAAGCGCCGGCTCGGCCTCCTGCGGCGGCTCCGCCGGCGGGTAATGCAGGTCGAACGCGGGACGCACCGAACGGATGCGCGGCATCCGGGTGAAGTTGTGGCGCGGCGGCGGGCAGGACGTCGCCCACTCCAGCGAGCCGCCGGTGCCCCACGGGTCGTCCGTGTGGACCTTCTCGCCGCGCCGCCACGTCCGCAGGACGTTCCACAGGAACGCGAACGTCGACGCGCCGAGGATGAACGAGCCGATGGACGAGACGAAGTTCAGGGTGGTGAACTTGTCGGCATAGTCGGCGTAGCGGCGCGGCATGCCCTCGGCGCCCAGCCAGTGCTGGACGAGGAACGTCGTGTGGAACCCGACGAACAGCGACCAGAAGTGCACCTTCCCCCAGCCCTCGTGCAGCATCCGGCCCGTCATCTTCGGCCACCAGAAGTAGAAGCCGCCGAACATCGCGAACACGACCGTGCCGAACAGGACGTAGTGGAAGTGGCCGACGACGAAGTAGGAGTCGGTGACGTGGAAGTCCAGCGGCGGTGAGGCGAGGATCACCCCGGTCAGGCCGCCGAACAGGAACGTGACGAGGAACCCGATCGCGAACAGCATGGGCGTCTCGAACGTCAGCTGCCCCTTCCACAGTGTCCCGACCCAGTTGAAGAACTTGATCCCGGTCGGCACCGCGATCATGAACGAGGTGATGGAGAAGAACGGCAGCAGCACGCCGCCGGTGGCGAACATGTGGTGCGCCCACACCGTCATGGAGAGCCCGGTGATCGCGATGGTGGCCCCCACCATTCCGAGGTAGCCGAACAGCGGCTTGCGGGCGAACACCGGGAGGATCTCGGTGACGATCCCGAAGAACGGCAGCGCCACGATGTAGACCTCGGGATGGCCGAAGAACCAGAACAGGTGCTGCCACAGCAGCGCCCCGCCGTTCGCGGCGTCGAAGATGTGCGCGCCGAGCCTGCGGTCCGCCTCCAGGCACAGCAGCGCGGCGGCGAGCACGGGAAAGGCGATGAGCACCATCAGGCTGGTCAGCAGGACGTTCCAGGTGAAGATCGGCATCCGGAACATCACCATGCCGGGCGCGCGCATCGCGATGATCGTGGTGATCAGGTTGACCGAGGTGAAGATCGTTCCGAATCCGGACAGCACGAGGCCCATCACCCACAGGTCTCCGCCGGGGCCGGGCGAGTAGGTCTGCGAGGTCAGCGGCGAGTAGGCGAACCAGCCGAACGCCGCGGCGCCGCCCGGCGCCATGAAGCCCGTCAGCACGATGATCCCGCCGAACAGGAACAGCCAGTAGCTGAGCGTGTTCAGCCGCGGGAACGCCACGTCCGGCGCGCCGATCTGCAGCGGGACGATCACATTGGCGAAGCCGGCGAACAGCGGGGTGGCGAACAGCAGCAGCATGATCGTGCCGTGCATCGTGAACAGCTCGTTGTACTGCTGGTTGGTCACGATCTGCAGCCCGGGCTTCAGGAGTTCCGCCCGCATCAGCATGGCCATGATCCCGGCGATCAGGAACATGGTGAACGAGGTGGCGAGATACAGGTAACCGACCATCTTGTGGTCGGTGGTGGCCAGGATGTGGCTGATCTTCGTGCCCTTGCGGTGCCGCGCGAGCGCGTCGGCGACGCTGGTGTCGTCCCTCCCCCGCACGGCCGTCATCGCCGGCCCTCCCTCCCTCGTCCGAGCCCAACGGGGCACTAACCGCGCAGGTCCCTTTCAAACGCGGGGCGGAACGCGGCATTCTCCGCCGCCGACCGGGCACAACGGCGGCATGGAGCAGATGACCCTCGGCAGTCCCGAGTTCGCCGACGACGGCCCGATCCCGGCCGCGCACTCCCGCCGGGCGGGGGACGCCTCCCCCGCGCTGCGCTGGTCGGGCGTGCCCGCCGCGGCCGTTGAGCTGGCCCTGACGTGCGAGGACCCGGACGCGCCCGGCGGCACCTTCGTGCACTGGATGCTCGCCGGCATCCCCCGGGACCTCGACGGGCTCGCCACCCGCGTGGAGGACCCGCGCATCGCCCGGGGCCGCAACGACTTCGGGGACCTCGGCTACGGCGGCCCGCACCCCCCGCCCGGCGACGCGCCGCACCGGTACGTGTTCACTCTGTACGCGCTGCGCCCGCCGTCCGGCCTGACCTCCGGTTTCACCTCCGCGGACATGCGCGCCGCCTTGAAGGGCAAGGTGCTCGCCACCGCCACGCTCACCGGCACCTACGCCCGCTGAGCCCCTCCTCCGCCCCCGTCGCCGCCGGGGCCGGGGACGGCGCGCAGCGGTGCACCGCGCGAGGTCAACGTTTCGCCGGGCCCATCGGGGTAGGGCCGCCTGGGACGGGCCACCGCGGCGGAGGAGGAGCACGATGAAGGCTGTCACCTGGCACGGCAAGCGCGACGTCCGCGTCGACACCGTGCCCGACCCGAAGATCAAGGAACCGGACGACGCGATCATCAGGATCACCTCGACCGGCATCTGCGGGTCGGACCTGCACCTGTACGAGGTGCTCGGCCCGTTCCTCAGCGAGGGCGACATCCTCGGCCACGAGCCGATGGGCGTCGTCGAGGAGACCGGGCCGGACGTCACGCACGTCAAGCCGGGCGACCGCGTGGTCATCCCGTTCAACATCTCCTGCGGCCGCTGCCACATGTGCGACCTGCAGTTGTACGCGCAGTGCGAGACGACGCAGGTCCGCGAGCACGGCATGGGCGCGGCCCTGTACGGCTACACCCGGCTGTACGGCCAGGTGCCGGGCGCGCAGGCGGAGTACCTGCGGGTGCCGCAGGCGCACTTCGGGCCGATCAAGGTGCCGGAGGGGCCACCGGACGAGCGGTTCGTCTACCTGTCGGACGTGCTGCCGACCGCATGGCAGGCCGTCGACTGGGCCGGCATCCCGGAGGGCGGGTCGGTCACCGTGCTCGGCCTCGGCCCGATCGGGCAGATGGCCGCGCGGGTCGCCCGCCACCTCGGCTACCGGGTGATCGCCGTCGATCTCGTGCCGGAACGGCTGGAGATGGCGCGCCGGCACGGCATCGAGGTGATCGACTCCGATGACGCCGGCGACGTCCCGGACGCGGTCCGCCAGCTCACCGGGGGCCGCGGCACCGACTCGGTCATCGACGCGGTCGGGATGGAGGCGCACGGCTCGCCGGGCGCCAAGCTGGCGCAGACGCTCACCGGGCTGATGCCCGGCAACTCCGCCGCGCCGCTGATGTCGCGCGTCGGGGTGGACCGGCTCGCCGCGCTCGGCACCGCGATCGAGGTCGTCCGCCGCGGCGGGACGATCTCCGTCATCGGCGTGTACGGCGGGATGACGGACCCGCTGCCGATGCTGCGGATGTTCGACAAGGGCATCGGGCTGCGGATGGGCCAGGCGCACGTCAAGAAGTGGATCGACCGGCTGATGCCGCTCGTCGCCGACGACGCCGACCCGCTCGGAGTGATGGACCTCGCGACGCACCGCTGGCCGCTGGAGAAGGCGCCGCGGGCGTACGAGATGTTCCAGAAGAAGCAGGACGGCGCGATCAAGGTGCTGCTGCAGCCGGGTTCGGCGGCGGGGTCCGCGTGACCGGACACCTCGCGGACGGCGAGATCGCCCGCAAGTGATCGCGGAATGCGGCGGGCCCGGTGCGGCGGCCTTACCGGAGCGGCCGCCGCACCGGGCCCGGCGGGACGGCGGATGAGCGTCAGGCCGGCACGTGGGCCTTGTCGCGCGTCCAGTGCCGGTGCGCCGCGACCGCCTCGATCAGCCTGTCGGGGAAGTCGGCGGACGGTCCCTCACCCGTGACGACGCCGTGGTCGCTGACGATGTCGCCGTCGGCGAACCGCACCCCGGTGATCCCGGCGCGTTCCAGCAGCCCGATGCCCGCGTCGAGGGCGCCGACCGCCTTGCAGTGCACGAACGCCTCGGCGACGAAGTGCACGGCGTCGCCGTCCTGCGCGAGCGCCCGGACGCTCTCCTCGCCGCCCGGCACGACGACGGCGTCGTAGAGGACGGACGCGACGGTCGGCATCGCGCGGGTGACCTTCACCTGGCCGCCGCCGGCCGCCTGGACGAACCCGTCCTTGGCGGCGAGGACGTCGCAGAGCGCGCCCGCCTCGGTGAGCGCCTCACCGACCATTTCGACGGCCGCCGGGTCGGCTCCGTCCGCCACCAGGATCGCGATCTTGCGTCCCTGCACGGAGTCCGCCGGCGTGTTCGCCTGGCTCAGCGCGGGCGAGGTGCGGCCGTGATTGGCGTTCACGGGCGTCTTCGGCGGCTCCACGCCGATGCCCTCGGCGACCCGGACGGCGAGGTCGTGGTCGACATGGTCGAGATGCTCGACGATGCCCTCCCGGATGTGCACGTGGTCGCACTTGCCGAGTTCGAACCGGAACGCGCCGACGATGTGCTCCTTCTCCCAGTCGGCCATGCTGTTCCAGAACAGCGTCGCCTGGGAGTAGTGGTCGGCGAAGCTCTCGCTCCGCTTGCGGATCTTGTCGCCGTCCACCCGCTCCGGGTAGTGGGTGAACGATCCCTCGCCGCCGACCGCCGGGCAGCCGCCCGACAGCGAGTTCTTGTGGTAGCTCGCCTGGCCCTGCTGGACGTCCATCTGGTGGTAGCCGTCGCGGTGGTGGTTGCGCACCGGCGCGACCGGACGGTTGACGGGGATCTGCGGGAAGTTCGGCCCGCCGAGCCGGATCAGCTGCGTGTCCAGGTAGGAGAACAGCCGCGCCTGCAGCAGCGGGTCGTTGGAGAAGTCGATGCCCGGCACGACGTTGCCCAGGTGGAAGGCGACCTGCTCGGTCTCGGCGAAGAAGTTGCCGGGGTTGCGGTCCAGCACCAGCGTGCCGACCGGGCGCACCGGCACCTCCTCCTCTGGAATGATCTTGGTTGGGTCGAGCAGGTCGAAGTCGAACCGGTGCTCGTCCTCCTCCGGCACGAGCTGGACGCCGAACTCGTACTCGGGGAAGTCGCCGGCCTCGATGCGGTCCCACAGGTCGCGCCGGTTGAAGTCCGGGTCCTTCCCCGCGATCTTCTGCGTCTCGTCCCAGGCGAGCGAGTGGGTGCCGAGCCTGGGCTTCCAGTGGAACTTCACGAACGTCCCGCGGCCCTGCGCGTTCACCAGCCGGAACGTGTGGACGCCGAAGCCCTGCATCATCGCGAAGCTGCGCGGGAGCGCCCGGTCCGACATCAGCCACATCATCATGTGCATGGTCTCGGGTTGCAGTTGCACGAAGTCCCAGAGCGTGTCGTGCGCGGACGACGCCTGCGGGATCTCGTTCGGCGGCTCGGGCTTCACCGCGTGCACGAAGTCGGGGAACTTGATGCCGTCCTGGATGAAAAAGACCGGCATGTTGTTGCCCACGAGGTCGAAGTTGCCCTGCCGCGTGTAGAACTTCGTCGCGAACCCGCGGACGTCGCGGACGGTGTCGGCCGAGCCGCGCGATCCCGCGACGGTGGAGAACCGCACGAACACCGGCGTCGTCAGGGACGTGTCGGTGAGGAACTCGGCGGTGGTGTACTCGGCGAGCGACTCGTGCAGCGTGAAATGGCCGTACGCGCCGGCACCACGCGCGTGCACGACCCGCTCGGGAATGCGTTCATGGTCGAAATGGGTGATCTTCTCGCGCAGATGGAAGTCTTCCATCAGCGACGGGCCGCGCTCGCCCGCGGAAAGCGAGTTGTCGGTGTCGTCGACCCGGACCCCCTGGTCCGTGGTGAGCTCCGTCCCCTGCGGGCTCACCCGCCGCTGGTCCATCTGCTCCTGTTTCCGGTCTTCGCGGCCGGCGGGGTCAGCCATGATCCAGCTCCCTCAACGATGAATGGTCATCTGAGGGCGGCTACCCCCTGTTTATTGCGACATGCGCGGTTTGACCGGAACTTGAGTCGTGTCCGGCGCACCCGTTCGTGGCGGCCCGCGACCGCTTGGCGGCGGGGCGGCGCACGCCGTCCGGCATGGTGGGAGGCGGCCGGGGGCCCGCCCATCGCGCCCGGTGCCCGGGTCCCGGCGTGCGGTGGCGCGGCTACCGGCATGGCAGGTGATCGGGAGGCGGCACCGTCGCCGAGGGGGCGATCGCGCCCGCCTTGGAGCACTTCGTGTGGTTGATCGCAGGTCCGCGCGTCTTGCCGCCATGTCGGGGCCCGGAATCCGCTACGGTCGGGGACGCCGCGTAGGCGAGGGGAAGGAAGACACAGAGCACATGGCCGAGAAGGTCATTCGCGTCGACGACATCGACGGCTCCGAAGGCGTCGATGTCGCAAAGCGAGACTTCGAAGTCTTGGGTCGGACGTTCACGATCGACTTGAGCGATGACAACTACAAGCGGCTGAACGAGATGCTGGACGCCCTCGCGCCCTTCATCGAGAACGCCGCAGAGGTGAAGCCCGCTGGGAAGGGCCGCAAGTCCCGCGCCGCGAAGATCAAGGGCTACACGAACGGCGATGTCCGCGAGTGGGCATTGCGTCAGGACATCGAAGTCTCCGAACGTGGCAAGATATCGGATGAGGTCTATGCTGCATTCATCGAGGCACATCCGGACGCGAAGCCGGACGCATAGCTAGAGGGAGTCCCCGCATGGCACAGAAGGTCGAAGTCCTTCTCGTTGACGACATCGACGGCGGCGAGGCTGACGAGACCGTCAGCTTTTCCATCGATGGCACGGCTTATGAGATCGACCTGAGCAAGAAGAACGCCGCCAAGCTGCGCAACGGCCTGGAGCCGTTCGTGGCCAGCGCCCGCAAAGCACGCAAGCCCACCGGCCGCGCCGGTCGCGGGGCGCGCACCGCGGGCAGCCGTGAGCGCTCCGCCGAGATTCGCGAGTGGGCCAAGAACCACGGCATCAAGGTCAATGAGCGGGGCCGTATCCCCGCCAATGTGATCGAGCAGTACGAGGCCGCGCACTAGCGTCGGCGCGGCCGGCGGCGTTCCGGCACCGCACCGAGGGCCGGGGTGGAATTCTCACCACCCCGGCCCTTACCTGCACACCGGGCAAAAATGCCATTAGGCCAAAATGCCGGGAATAGTGCGGGACATCACAATAGGGTGGCCGCAGGGGCGACGGCTGAGGGGGCTGACCGGTTGGCACGGGTGACACGGCGGGACCGGGTCCGCTACTGGTTCGACCGGACGATGTCCAAGGGGACGCCGGCGCTCATCGGCTGGCTGGGGCTCGCGTCCGGGGCACTGGTCCTCGTCGTCGCGACGGCGGCGGTCGTCATCGCGCCGCGCGACAGCGCGGAGAACGGCCGCTGGCCCGGCATGGTCTGGCGCAGCCTGCTGCGCACCCTGGATCCGGGCACGATGGGCGGCGACACCGGGACGGGCCCCTTCCTGGCGCTGATGCTGGTCTCCACCATCGGCGGCATCTTCATCGTCAGCTCGCTGATCGGCGTGCTCACCACCGGCCTGGAAACCAAGATCACCGAGCTGCGCAAGGGCCGGTCGCGGATCGTCGAGCACGGCCACACCGTGCTGCTCGGCTGGTCGGAACAGGTCTTCACCGTGGTCGCCGAGCTGGTGGAGGCCAACCAGAGCCGGCGCCGGTCGTGCGTGGCGATCCTCGCCAACCGCGACAAGGTCGAGATGGAGGACGCGATCCGCGCCCGGGTGGGCGATCTCGGCCGCACCCGCATCGTGTGCCGCACCGGCGACCCGCTGAAGGTCTCCGACGTGGAACTGGTCAGCCCCGGCACGGCGCGCTCCATCCTCGTCGTCACGCCCGAGGTCGCGGACGCCGACACCCGGGTCATCAAGGTGCTGCTGACGCTCGGCGCCAGGAAATGGGGCCGGCACCGCCCGCACGTCGTCGCCGCCGTGCACGACTCGGCGAACCTGCCCGCCGCCCGCCTCGCGGGCGGTGACCGCGCGCACGTCATCGACGCCGACGACGTCGCGATCCGGCTGATCGTGCAGTCGCACCGCCAGTCCGGCCTGTCGCAGGTCTGCACCGACCTGCTGGACTTCGCCGGCCACGAGTTCTACATGCGGCCCGAACCGTCCCTCGCGGGGACGCCGTTCGGGGACGCGCTGTCGGCCTACGAGCTCGGTGTCCCGGCGGGGCTGCGGCGCGGCGACGGGACCGTGCTGCTGAACCCGCCGATGGACACCGTGATCCGCGCCGACGACGAGATCATCGTCCTCGCCGAGGACGACCTGCTCATCAGCCTCGCCGGCGGCCCGGCCCCGCCCGTGCGCGAGGAGGCGATCACCACCGCCACCGCGCACCTGCCGGTGCCCGAGCGCACGCTGATGCTCGGCTGGAACCACCGCGCCCCGAAGATCATCGAGCTGCTGGACGCGTTCCTCGCCCCGGCCTCCGAGCTCGTCGTGGCGGCGCCGCGCGAGGACCCGACCTGCGGCCTGCCCACGCCCGTGAACCTCAAGCTCGGCTTCGTCCGGGCGGAGCCGACCGAGCGGCCGTCGCTGGAGTCCCTCGACGTCGGTGCCTACCAGCACGTGATCGTGCTGTCGGACGCCGACCACGACCGCGAGCACGCCGACGCCCGCACCCTCGTCACGCTGCTGCACCTGCGCGACATGGAGGACGCGCTCGGCGACCCGTTCGCCATCGTCAGCGAGATCAACGATGACGCCAACCGGGAGATCGCGCAGGTCACCAAGGCCGACGACTTCGTGGTCAGCGAGAAGCTGATCAGCCTGATGCTGACCCAGCTCAGCGAGAACCGGCACCTGTACGACGTGTTCGTCGACCTGCTCGATCCGGCGGGGTCGGAGATCTACCTCAAGCCCGCGTGCGACTACCTGGTGCCGGGCCTGGAGGCCGACTTCGCGACGCTGATCGAGTCGGCGCGGCGGCGCGGCGAGGTCGCACTCGGCTACCGGCTGACCGCGCACTTCCACGAGCCGCCCGGCTACGGCGTGGTGCTCAACCCGGGCAAGACGGCACCGCTCACGCTGTCCGCCGACGACCGCGTCATCGTGCTCGCCGAGAACTGACCCCCCGCTCGCCGGGCCGCGCGAGGTCGTGGCCCGCGCGCACGGCGCCGGTGCCGCGCTCGCGCAGCGCCGTCTCGGCCCGGTGGGCGTCCTCGGCCATGCCGCGGATCTCCGCGCCCGCCATCTCGTCCCCCACGGTGCTCGCCAGCAGGTCCCGGTAGCGGGCGTTCTGCTCGGGCAGGGTCTGCAGCACCCGCGACTCGTGGTAGGCGTCGTCGGCCTCGCCCGCCCGGCGCGCGTACGCCTCCAGCGCCTCGATCCGCCCGGTGACCGAGCGGACCGACAGCTCCAGCGCGCGGTCCTGCGGCTCCAGCAGCGCCCGGACGCGCGGCGAGAGCCGCTCGGGCTGCTGGGCGAGGCGTTCCCGGCGCAGCCGCGTGTGCTCGGCGAGGGCGCCCGCGATCGCCCATTCCTGCCGCGGCAGGACGACCGTGTTGCTGATGTCGTCCAGCAGCCCCGCACCGTGCGCCTGCGACCCGAGGACGGCGTCGATGGCGCGCTGCGCGCGGACGAGGAGCCGCGCGGCGGGCCGGTCGAAGTCGGCGGGCAGCAGGTAGGAGCCGTGGTGCTCGCGGGCGGCGCGGGCGGCGGCCGGTTCCCGGACATGCCGCAGCGCGCCGATCGCCCAGCCGGTGAAGCTGACGGCGGCGAGGACGGCGGCGGCCTCCACCTGGCCGAGCATCAGCAGGAGGACCTGGAGGGCCGGGGTGAGCATCATCGTGACGACGGGCAGCCGGCCCCATCGCGCCGCGTCGCCCACCAGGTCGTCGCCGTCCAGTGAGGCGAGGAAGAACACCCGCAGCCAGCCGCCGGGCAGGACGCCGTAGAAGAACGCGAACACGGGGATCCACACCAGCCGCGCCACGACCGTGGCGGCGCGCAGCCGCGGGACGGGCGGCGCGGGCATGCACGCCGGGACGAGCCGCCCCGGCGCCGCCGCCAGCAGCACGCGATCGCCTTCACTGATGCCGGGATCGAACACCGGACGGGGGCGGTCCTGCTCGTTCATCGCCCACTCCCCACCGACTCTTGGACTCCTGGGCCCGCGGAATGAGCCGAGCCTTGCACACACGATCCGGCTCACTCCGCTTTGTCACAGAATCCGGACATTCCTTCGGCACCGGCCACCGGTCCTGGAGCTCCGCCCCCACCTCCCTGCCGCGTTCCGCCGTCCAACCCCGGGGACGCCGCGGCTCCTGCTCGTGCCGATGCTTTCGTTCAGGGGTTCATTCCACACAGAACGGTCGATAACCGTCGCCGGATCGGGAGAGTCACCGCCGCACCGGGGTAAGGAAGATCTTGAACGGGTGCCGGCGCTGGTGCCGGCGCAGGAGCAGCGGAGGGAGGGCCGGGTGAACGCCGTGCTCGGGCTGCTGGCCATCCTCGTGCTGACCGCGGCGACCGGCTACTTCGTGGCGCAGGAGTTCGCGTTCGTCACCGCGGACCGCCCCGTCCTCGACCAGCGGGCGGCGGAGGGCGACCGGGCGTCGGCGCGGGCGCTGCGGGTGATGGGGCGGTTGTCGTTCATGCTGTCGGGCGCCCAGCTCGGCATCACGGTCACCGCGCTGGTGGTGGGGTTCATCGCCAAGCCCGCGCTGGCCGACCTGATCGACCCGGCGCTGCGCGCGGCCGGCGTCCCGGACGGGGCGTCCGGCGGGATGGCGGTCGCGTTCGGGTTCGCCCTCGCCACCGTGATCCAGATGCTGCTGGGCGAGCTGTTCCCCAAGAACCTGGCCCTGGCCAGGGCCGAGCCGCTGGCGCGCGCTCTCGCCGCCTCCACCCTCGGCTACCTGGCGGTGGCGGGGCCGCTGATCCGGCTGTTCGACGCGTCCGCGAACCGGCTCGTGCGCGCGGCCGGCATCGAGCCGGTGGAGGAACTGCACCACGGCGCGACGCTGGAGGAGATCGGGCACATCATCGGCGAGTCCGGCGAGCAGCTCCCGGAAGTCCATATCGACCTGCTGGAGCGGGCCCTGGCCTTCTCCGAGCGCGACGCCGAGGAGGTCATGGTGCCGCGCGTGGACGTGGTGACCGTGCCGGCGTCCGCACGCGCCGCCGAGCTGAGCGACATCATCTCCGCGAGCGGGCACACCCGCTATCCCGTCCTCGGCGAGGGCGTGGACGACGTCGTCGGCGTCGTCGGGCTGGAGGAGCTGATCACGCTCGGCCCGGCCGCGGCCGGCCGCATCGCGGTCGGCCAGATCGCCCGGCCGCCGCTGCTGCTGCCGTCCTCGCTGCCGCTGCCGGACGTGGTGCTCCGGCTGCGGGGCACGGCCGAGCCGATGGCCTGCGTGGTGGACGAGTACGGGGGCTTCGCCGGAATCGTCACCTGGGAGGACGTCGCCGAGGAGCTGGTCGGGGAGATCGCCGACGAGAACGAGCCCGGCGAGGAGCTCGCGATCCGCAGCGGCGAGTGGTGGACGACCGACGCCGGGCTGCGGATGGACGAGGTCGCCCACGAGACGGGCATCGCGCTCCCGGAGGGCGACTACGAGACCGTGGCGGGGCTGCTGCTGAAACGGCTCGGCCGGGTCGCGCGGCCCGGCGACGTCGTGCGCGTCCGCCTCCCGCCGGAGCGGCTGGACGAGCCGCCGCGCACCGCCGTGATCGAGGTCCTCACGATCCACCGGCACGTGCCCGAGCTGATCCGCGTCCGCACCGTCGAGAGCGCCGGGGAGGATCGGTGAACCTCGCCCTCGGCGCGCCCGTCACGCTGGCACTGCTGGCCGGCAACGGGTTCTTCGTCGCCACCGAGTTCGCGCTGGTGGCGGCGCGGCGGCCGCGGCTGGAGCGGGCGGCGGCGCGCGGCGGGCGGGGCGCGGGCGCCGCCGTCGCCGGCATCGACGAGCTGTCGCTGACGCTGGCGGGCGTGCAGCTCGGCATCACGATGTGCTCGCTCGGTCTCGGCCTGGTGTCCGAGCCGGTGTTCGCGGGGGCGCTGACCCCGCTGTTCCACAAGGCCGGCCTCCCGGCGGGGGCCGCGCACGCGGTCGCGTTCGTGCTGGCCCTGGCGCTGGTGACGTTCCTGCACATGGTCGTGGGCGAGATGGCGCCGAAGTCGTGGGCGATCGCCGACCCGGAACGCTCGGCGATCGTGCTGGGCCTGCCGTTCCGCGCGTTCGCGACCGTCGTCCGCCCGGTGCTGGCGGCGCTGAACGGCGCGACGAACCTGCTGCTGCGCATGGCCGGCGTCCGGCCGGCCGACGCGCGGAAGGTGTCGCGGACGCCCGAGCAGCTGCGCAGCATCGCGCTGGAGTCGCGGCGGCTCGGGCTGATCGGGGAGAACGAGCTGACGCTGCTCACCACCGCGCTGGACGCGCCGCGCGCCCCGCTGGCCGGCCTCGTCGTCCCCGTCTCGGACATCGTGTCGGTCCCGGCCACGGCGTCCCCGCAGGAGGTCGTGGACACCGCCGCCCGCACCGGGCACATCCGGCTCATGGTGCGCGGTTCCGGCGGGCCGGGCCAGGCCCGGATGGTGCACGTCCGCGACGCCTACCTGGCCCGCGCGCGGGGCCGGGCGACACCCGCCGGGGAACTGGCGCACCCGGTGCCCGCGCTGCCGGCCGGTACCCCGGTCGGCGAGGCCGTCACCACCCTCAGGGCCCATCACAGCCATCTGGGCCTGGCCATCGCCCCGGACGGCCGCATCGCCGGCCTGATCAGCCTGGACGACCTGCTCACCACGCTGCTGACCGTCCGCTGACCCCGCCTTCGCGTCAACATCGGTTGACACACTCCGACTGTCAACCTACATTGACATCATGAGCGATGGAGTGACGCTCGCCCAGGAGGCGAGCAGCCGGGACCCGGCGGTGGGCCTGCGGGCCGTGCGGGCGCTGCGCGAGCTGGCCGAGCGGCTGGAGGCGCTGCAGGTCGCCAGCGCCCGCGACCAGGGCTGGTCCTGGCAGGAGATCGCGGTCTGCCTCGGCGTGAGCAGGCAGGCCGTCCACAAGAAGCACGGCGGCGGGCGCCGCCTTCTGAAGAAGGAGCAGTAGCGAGATGTTCGAGCGTTTCACGCTGGCCGCCCGCGAGGCCGTCATCGGCGCCCAGAAGGAGGCGCGGGAGCTGCGCGACGAGCGCATCGGCACCGAGCACATCCTGCTGTCCCTGGCGGCGGGCGACGACGCGACGGGGCGCGCCCTGCGCGAGCACGGGCTCACCGCCGGCGACCTGCGGGCCAGGATCGCCCGCGCCGGCCGGCCCGGCGGAGACGCCCTCGACCCCGACGCGCTGCGGGCGATCGGCATCGACCTCGACGCCGTCCGGGAGGCCACCGAGCAGAGCTTCGGCGAGGGCGCCCTCGACGTCCCCGCCGCGAAGCCGGGCCGCCCCCGGACCGGGCACCTCCCGTTCACACCGAAGGCGAAGAAGTCCCTGGAGCTGAGCCTGCGGCACGCGCTCCGGCTCAAGCAGAAACAGATCGGCAGCGGGCACGTCCTGCTCGGCGTCCTGCACGACGACGGCTTCCTGTCGGTGCGGCTCGCGACGGAGGCGGGCGCGGACGTCGAGGAACTGCGCGCACACATCCGGCGGCTGCTCACCGCCAGGGCCGCGTGACCGGATGACCGGCCGCCGAGCCGGGCGTCGCGGGACGCCCTGATACGCGGCCGTCCCGGCCCGCGGTCACCGTCCGGCGAGCAGTTCCACCACGGGCGCGAACTCCTCGATGAACGCGGACGCGACCGACACGTACGACACACCCAGCTCGTCCCGCCGCCGGGCGAGCGTGCCGGCCATCTCGCGGGGTGTCCCGGACAGCTTGGCGATCGCGTCGGACCTCGCCATGGCCGCCGGGTCAACGCCCATCCGGGCGCTCAGCCATCCGGGCACCTCGTCGCCGACGACGTGCACCTGCGTGCACAGTTCGAGATCGTCGAACCGCTCCCCCGCCGCCGCCCGGACGACGGCCACGTACTCGGCGAGCCGCGCGTCGTCCGTCAGCGGCGGGACGCCGAACGCGACCGTGTCCGCCCGCCGCGCCGCCAGCCCGAGCATCCGCGGCCGGGACGCGGCGACGAGCACCCGCGGCCGGCGGCCCGTTCCGGCGAACAGTCCGCCGGGCGGTCGCTCGACGGCGTCGAGCACCCGCTCCACCTGGGCGAACCGCTCGGCGGGCGACCCGTAGGGGACGCCGAAGAGCGCCGCGTCATCCTCCCCGCCGGGACGGCCGGCGCCGATTCCCAGCTCGAAGCGGTCACCGGTGGCGAACGCCATCGAGGCGGCCTCCCAGGCGATCATGTGCGCGGGCCGCGTCGCCGCGGAGAGCACGAACGTGCCGACCCGCAGCGTCGTCGTGGCGCCCGCCGCCGCGGCGAGGGCCGCCGCGGGCATGGCCGTGCCGGACGTGTCGGGTGTCAGCAGCGTCGCGTAGCCGAGTTCCTCGGCGCGGCGCGCCTGGGCCGCCCAGTCCGCGCCGTCCCGTCCCCAGGCCGCCATCACTCCGAACCGGAACCGCCGATCCGCCATCGTCGCGCCTCCCCGTGTCGCCGTCCCACCATCTTGAGTGAGCACTCACTCAATCGTCAAGCCGATACGGGCGGCTCCGGGGTGCGCTACGGGTCTACTCGGTCCAGGTCACCGTGAAGCGGCGCAGGCCGAGCGCCGGGTTCTTCTCCCGGACGGCGGCGATCCGCTCCGGCGAGACCTCCCCGCACGCGACGCCCGGCCCCTCCCCCAGCGCGGCCGTGACCACGCCCATCGGATCGACGAGCATGCTGTTGCCGGCGCCCGTCGGGGCGCACTGGCCGGCGGCCGCCACGTAGATCGTGTTCTCGATCGCGCGGGCCCGGACCAGCGTCCGCCAGTGGTCCTCCTTGAGCGGGCCCGGCACCCAGTCGGCGGGCAGCACCAGGACGTCGGCGCCGGCGTCCACGATCCGCCGCGTCACCTCCGGGAACCGGACGTCGTAGCAGGTCTGCATGCCGAACGTGACGCCGTCGGCGGTGAACGTCTCCGGGTCGGTGATGTCGCCGGGCCTGACCAGCTCCGACTCCTTGTACCCGAACGCGTCGTACAGGTGCAGCTTGCGGTACTCGGCGACGATCTCCCCCGCCGGGCTCACCGCGACGAGCGTGTTGGAGATGCGTCCGGGCTCGTCCAGCCGCTCGTTCATGCCCGCGACGACGTGCACGCCGTACCGCCGGGCCAGGTCGCCGAGCGCGCCGGTGAACGGGCCGTCGAGCGGCTCGGCGGACTCGGCGAACCGGCCGTCCATCGCCGGCGCGGTGAACATGGCGAACTCGGGGAACACCACGACCCGCGCGCCGCGCCCGGCCGCCTCACCGGCGAGCTTCCCGACCGCCGCCAGGTTCTCGTCCTTGTCGACACCGGGCGCGAACTGCGCCACCGCGATCCGCAGCATGTACCGCCTCCCCTACATCCGGTCGACGCCGGTCACCCGGATCACGGCCTCGCCCTCCTGGTCCGAGCCCGCGAGGTCGACCTCGGCGCTGATCCCCCAGTCATGATGCCCCTCCGGGTCGTCGAACACCTGCCGGACCCGCCACAGCGCGTCCTGCGGGACCTCCTCGATCCGCAGCAGCTTCGGCCCGCGCGCGTCGGCGCCGGTGAGCAGCTCCTCGTGCTCGGCGAAATAGCCGTCCATCGCGTCCGCCCACGCGTCCGCACCGAAGTCGGGGTCCAGCTCGCCCAGCTGGTCGTAGCGCTCCAGCGCGGCCAGCTCCACCCGCCGGAACAGCGCGTTGCGGACCAGCACCCGGAACGCCCGCGCGTTCGCGGTCACCTTCGTGACCCGCTCCTCGATCGGCTCGTCCAGGTCCTCCTCGGCGGGGTTCGCGAGCTGCTCCCACTCGTCCAGGAGGCTGGAGTCGACCTGCCGGACCAGCTCGCCCAGCCACTCGATCAGGTCGATCAGGTCATCGGTCTTGATCGACTCCGGCACGGTCTGCTGCAGCGCCTTGTAGGCCCCCGACAGGTACCGCAGGACGAGACCCTCCGCCCGCGCCAGCTCGTAGTACCCGATGTACTCGGTGAACGTCATCGCCCGCTCGTACATGTCGCGCACGACGGACTTCGGACGCAGCGGATGGTCGCCGACCCACGGGTGCCCGGCCCGGTAGATCTCGTACGCGGCGCCGAGCTCGTCCTCCAGCGGCTTCGGATGGTCGACCTCCTGGAGCAGCTCCATCCGCTCCTCGTACTCGATGCCCTCGGCCTTCATCGCCTGGACGGCCTCGCCCCGCGCCTTGTTGACCTGCGCCGCGAGGATCTGCCGCGGGTCGTCCAGCGTCGTCTCGATCACCGACAGGACGTCCAGCGCGTACGACGGCGACGCCGGGTCGAGGACCTCGAACGCCGCCAGCGCGAACGTCGACAGCGCCTGGTTGAGCGCGAAGTCCTCCTGGAGATCCACGGTGACGCGCGCGTACCGGCCCTGCTCGTCGGGCTCGGGCAGCACCTCCACGACCCCGCCCGCAAGCAGCGACCGGTAGATGGCGATCGCCCGGGAGATGTGCCTGCGCCGCGCGGCCGGCTCCTCGTGGTTGTCGGTCAGCAGCCGCTTCATCGCCTGGAACGCGTTGCCCGGCCGCGCGATCACCGACAGCAGCATCGCGTGGCTCACCTGGAACCGCGACCGGAGCATCTCCGGCTCGGCCTCCTGCAGCTTCTTGAAGACGTCCTCGTCCCAGCCGACGAACCCCTCGGGCGGCTTCTTGCGCTGCACCTTCCGCCGCTTCTTCGGATCGTCGCCCGCCTTGGCGAGCGCCTTCTCGTTCTCCACCACGTGCTCGGGCGCCTGCGCGACGACGAACCCGACCGTGTCGAACCCGGCCCGTCCCGCCCGCCCGGCGATCTGGTGGAACTCCCGCGCCCGCAGCCGCCGCACCCGATGCCCGTCGTACTTGCTGAGCGCGGTGAAGACCACGGTCCTGATCGGCACGTTCACCCCCACCCCCAGGGTGTCGGTCCCGCAGATCACCTTGAGCAGGCCGGCCTGCGCGAGCCGCTCCACCAGCCGCCGGTACTTGGGCAGCATCCCGGCATGGTGCACCCCGATCCCGTGCCGGACGAACCGCGACAGGTTCCGCCCGAACTTCGTGGTGAACCGGAAGTTGCCGATCAGCTCCGCGATCCGCGCCTTCTCCGCCTTGGTGCACACGTTGACGCTCATCAGCGCCTGCGCCCGCTCGATCGCCGCCGCCTGCGTGAAGTGCACCAGGTACACCGGCGCCTTCTGCTCGGCCAGCAGCTCCTCGATCGTCTCGTGCAGCGGCGTCACCCGGTAGTCGTAGATCAGCGGGACGGGCCGCTCCGCCGACGTCACCAGCGCCGTCGGCCGTCCCGTCCGCCGCATGAGGTCCTTCTGGAAGAACGAGACGTCCCCCAGGGTGGCCGACATCAGCAGGAACTGCGCCTGCGGCAGTTCCAGCAGCGGGATCTGCCACGCCCACCCGCGCTCGGGCTCGGCGTAGAAGTGGAACTCGTCCATGACGACGACGCCGATGTCGGCGTCGGCACCGTCCCGCAGCGCGATGTTCGCCAGCACCTCGGCGGTGCAGCAGATGATCGGCGCGTCCGCGTTCACGCTGGCGTCGCCGGTCATCATCCCGACGTTCTCGCGCCCGAACATCTCGCACAGGTCGAAGAACTTCTCCGACACCAGCGCCTTGATCGGCGCGGTGTAGAACCCGACCTGATCCCTCCCGAGCCCCGCGAACAGCGCCCCCGCCGCCACCAGGCTCTTCCCCGACCCGGTCGGCGTCGACAGGATCACGTTCGCGCCCGAGACGACCTCGATGAGCGCCTCCTCCTGCGCGGGATACAGCGTGATCCCGCGCCCCGACACCCACCGCTCGAACGCCTCGAACAGCGAATCGGCGTCGGCGTCGTTTCCGGAGGGAAGTTCATCGATCAGGCTCACCCCTCCATCCTGCCCCCAATCGCCCACTGCCCGCGTCACCGGCGCTTCCCGGCGCACACCGCGACCGCCCCGATTCCGGCCGCCACCGGATCGAGCATCTCGCCGATCTCTTGCCATTCCGGTCCCGTGACGCCCAGAGCATCAAGGTTCCTCACCCGGTGACCTCGGTACGGTCACCGCCCCAGAGGGTGTGGAAAGTGCCCTCGCGGTCGACGCGGCGGTAGGTGTGGGCGCCGAAGTAGTCGCGCTGGCCCTGGGTGAGCGCGGCCGGGAGGCGGCCGGCGCGCAGGGAGTCGTAGTAGGCCAGGGCGGTGGCGAAGCCGGGCGCCGGGATGCCTAGGCGGGCGGCGGTGGCGACGACGTCGCGCCAGGCGTCCTGGGCGTCGCCCACGGCCTCGGCGAAGTGGCCGTCGGTCAGCGGCGTGGGGGTCTGCGGGTCGGCCTCGTAGGCGGCGCGGATGCGGTCCAGGAAGCGGGCGCGGATGATGCAGCCGCCGCGCCAGATCGCGGCCATCGCACCGAGGTCGATGTTCCAGCCGTACTCGGCGCTGCCCGCCTGGATCTCGTGGAAGCCCTGCGCGTACGCGACGATCTTGGACGCGTAGAGGGCCTTCTCGACGGCGTCGGCGAAGCCGGAGCCGGCGGCGGCGCCGCGGGACGGGCCGGGCAGGTCCCGGGCGGCCTCGCGCAGGGCGGCATGGCCGGAGACGGAGCGGGCGAAGACGGCCTCGGCGATTCCGCCGACCGGGACGCCGAGGTCAAGGGCGGTCTGGACGGTCCAGCGGCCGGTGCCCTTCTGCTCGGCCCGGTCGAGGACGACGTCCACGAACGGCTTGCCGGTGGACGCGTCGGTGTGCGCGAGGACCTCGGCGGTGATCTCGACCAGATAGGACTCCAGCCGGCCGGTGTTCCAGGTGCGGAAGACCTCGGCGATCCCGGCGGGTTCGAGCCCGGCGGCGTACCGGAGCAGGTCGTAGGACTCGGCGATCAGCTGCATGTCGGCGTATTCGATGCCGTTGTGCACCATCTTGACGAAGTGCCCGGCGCCGTCGGGGCCGACGTGGGTGCAGCAGGGCGTCCCGTCCACCTTGGCGGCGATGTCCTCCAGCAGCGGGCCGAGCGCCGCGTAGGACTCGGCGGAGCCGCCCGGCATGATGCTCGGGCCGTGCAGCGCGCCCTCCTCGCCGCCGGAGATGCCGGTGCCGACGAAGTGGACGCCGCGTTCGCGGAGGGCCGATTCGCGGCGGCGGGTGTCGGCGAAGTGGGCGTTGCCGCCGTCCACGATCATGTCGCCGGGCTCCAGCAGCGGGGCGAACTCGTCGATGACGGCGTCGGTCGGCGCGCCGGCCTTCACCATGATCACCAGCCGGCGGGGGCGTTCCAGGGAGGCGACGAACCGCTCCGGCGTCTCGGCCGGCAGGAACGTCCCCTCGTCGCCGAACTCCTCCACCAGCGCCTTGGTCCGGCTGGAGGTGCGGTTGTGAACGGCGACGGGATGTCCGTGCCGGGCGAGGTTGCGGGCGAGGTTCCGGCCCATCACCGCCAGCCCGGTGACGCCGATTCGCGCCTTCTGCATTGGCTCACTCCTCCTCGTGTGCGACCCTGACCGAGGGGTTGTACGCGGATCGCGATCCCCTCGTTCGGGCGGCCGGGCCCCCATGCCGGCGCTCGGCACGGGAACGGATCTCGCGGTGCGGATCGCCTTCGGCCTTCTCTTCGATGGTGACATTCCAGGGGGTGCGGATGCTGGGACTGCCGGACGCGGCGGCGGCGTGTCTGTTCGATCTCGACGGTGTGCTGACCCGGACGGCGGCCGTCCACGCCGCGGCGTGGAAGGAGATGTTCGACGGCTACCTGCGCGAACGGGCGGAAAGGACGGGTGGGCCGTACACCGAGTTCGACCCGGTGGACGACTACGGCCGGTACGTCGACGGCAAGAAGCGCGAGGACGGGACGCGCTCGTTCCTCGCGTCACGCGGCATCACGCTGCCGGAGGGCGATCCGGACGATCCGCCGGACCGGGAGACGGTCCGCGGTCTCGGCAACCGGAAGAACGCCCTGATGCTCAAGATCATCGAGGAGAGGGGCGTCGAGACCTTCGACGGCTCCATCGGCTACGTCCGCGCCGCGCGCAAGGCCGGGCTGAAGACGGCGGTGGTGTCGTCGAGCGCCAACACCGTCCAGGTGCTGCGGACGGTCGGCATCACCGACCTGTTCGACGCCCGCGTGGACGGCGTCGTCGCGGCGGAGCGGCACCTGCCCGGCAAGCCCGCCCCGGACATGTTCCTGGAGGGCGCGCGGGAGCTCGGCGTCCCGGCGGAGAAGGCGGTGGTGTTCGAGGACGCGCTCGCCGGTGTCCAGGCGGGACGGGCCGGCGGGTTCGCGTACGTGGTGGGCGTCAACCGGGTGGGCGACGCGCACGCGAAGGCGCTCGCCGAGCACGGCGCCGACGTGGTGGTCGACGACCTGTCCGAGCTGCTGGAGGAGCGGTGACCGAGCGGGAGGGGCGGATCGCCGTCGACCGGCCGGTGTTCACGGTGGAGCCCTGGTGCGTGCGCGAGCCGGAGCTGCGCCTGGACCGGCTGGCGCAGAGCGAGTCGGTGTTCGCGCTGTCCAACGGGCATCTCGGCATGCGCGCCAACCTGGACGAGGGGGAGCCGCACGGCCTGCCGGGCACCTACCTGAACTCGTTCTTCGAGCTGCGCCCGCTGCCGCACGCCGAGACCGCCTACGGCTACCCCGAATCGGGGCAGACGGTCATCAACGTCACCAACGGCAAGGTGATCCGCCTCCTGGTGGACGACGAGCCGCTCGACGTGCGGTACGGCCGCGTCCACCACCACGAGCGGGTGCTGGACATGCGGGCGGGCACGCTGACCCGGCACGTCGAGTGGACCTCCCCCGCCGACAAGACGATCAAGGTCACCTCGGTACGGCTGGTGTCGCTGACCCAGCGGGCCGTCGCGGCGATCTGCTACGAGGTGGAGCCGGTGGGCGAGGCGGTCCGCGTGGTCGCCCAGTCCGAGCTCGTGGCCAACGAGGCGCTGCCCGGCGGCGGCAAGGACCCGCGCTCGTCGGCGATCCTGGACAGCCCGCTGGTGAGCGAGGAGCACTTCGCCAACGGCACCAAGGTGCTGCTGCTGCACCGTACGCGGCAGAGCGGGCTGCGGATGGCCGCCGGCATGTCGCACCACATCGACGGGCCCGAGTCGATGGCGATCGAGACCGAGAGCTCCCCGGACGTGGGCCGGCTGACGATCGCGACACGGCTGGAGCCGGGGCAGAAACTCTGCATCGTCAAGTATCTGGCGTACGGGTGGTCGAGCCGGCGCTCCCGGCCCGCGCTGCACGACCAGGTGGTCGGGGCGCTGGCGGGCGCGCGGCAGACCGGCTGGGACGGCCTGCTGAACGAGCAGCGCGAGTATCTCGACGCCTTCTGGGAGGGGGCGGACGTCGAGGTCGAGGGCGACGCCGAGATCCAGCAGGCGGTCCGGTTCGGGCTGTTCCACATCCTGCAGGCGGGCGCGCGCGCGGAACGCCGCATGATCCCGGCCAAGGGGCTGACAGGGCCCGGCTACGACGGGCACACGTTCTGGGACACCGAGACGTTCGTCCTGCCCGTGCTGACCTACACGTCCCCGAGCGCGGCGGCGGACACGCTCGCCTGGCGGCACATGACGCTGCCGCTGGCCTGCGAGCGCGCCCGCCAGCTCGGCCTGCACGGTGCCGCGTTCCCCTGGCGGACGATCCGGGGCCAGGAATGCTCCGGCTACTGGCCCGCCGGAACCGCCGCGTTCCACATCAACGCCGACGTCTCCGACGCCATCGTCCGGTATGTGGACGCCACCCGGGACGAGCAGTTCGAGCGAGAGATCGGCCTCGACATCCTGGTGCAGACCGCCCGGCTCTGGCGCAGCCTCGGCCACCACGACGTCGGCGGCGTGTTCCGCATCGACGGCGTCACCGGCCCGGACGAGTACAGCGCGATCGCGGACAACAACGTCTACACCAACCTCATGGCGCGCCGGAACCTGCAGGCGGCCGCCGAGACGGCGATGCGCCACCCGGACGTCGCCGACCGGCTCGGGGTGAACGCCGAGGAGGCCGCGTCGTGGCGGGACGCGGCGGCGGCCATGCTGATCCCCTACGACGACCGGCTCGGCGTCCACCCGCAGAGCGAGAGCTTCACCAACCACGCCCGCTGGGACTTCGCGTCCACCAAACCCGACCACTACCCCCTGCTGCTGAACTTCCCCTACTTCGACCTGTACCGCAAACAGGTCGTCAAGCAGGCGGACCTCGTCCTCGCCATGCACCTGTGCGGGGAAGCGTTCACCGACGAGCAGAAGGAGCGCAACTTCACCTACTACGAGGCGCTGACCGTCCGGGACTCCTCACTGTCGGCGCAGACCCAGGCCGTCATCGCGGCCGAGGTCGGCCAGCTGGAACTGGCCCACGACTACCTCGGCGAGACCGCGCTGGTGGACCTGCACGACCTCAACCACAACACCCGCGACGGCCTGCACATCGCCTCGATGGCGGGGGCGTGGAGCGGGCTCGTCGCCGGGTTCGGCGGCATGCGGGCCCGCAGGGGGGAGCTCCGGTTCGCGCCGCGGCTGCCCGGCGGGATCAGCCGGCTGGCGTTCCGGATGCGCTACCGGGGCAATCTGATCAAGGTCGGGGTGACCGGGGAGGAGGCCCGCTACGAGCTGCTGGACGGCCCGGGCCTCGCCCTGTGGCATCACGGCGAGAAGTTCACCCTCGCCGACGAGGCCGTGGAACTGCCGATCGAGCAGGTCCCGGCCCGCCCGGCGCCGGCCCAGCCGGCCGGCCGCGAACCGACCCCGCGCCGCTTCGACCCCCACGTCCGCGCCCCCCGCCGCTGACACCGCGACCACCGGCACCATAGGAACACCGGCACCGGGGGTCAGTCCGCGTGGCCGTGAGCGCCCGCGGAGGTGCAGGCGTCCACGCAGGCCGCGGGCAGCGCGTCCGCCGCCGCCCCGCCCTTCCCGGGCGGGGCGTCCCCGGCGGGGCGGCCGGTGAGGAGCCTGCGGGGGCCGGGGCCCTCGTCGCCCAGGCGGTCGTACGGGTTGGCCAGGGCGCATTTGCTGATCGACAGGCAGCCGCAGCCGATGCAGTCGGTGAGGTCGTCGCGGAGCCGTTCGAGCTGCCGGATGCGCTCATCGAGGTCGCTCCGCCACGTCTCCGAGAGGCGCGCCCAGTCCGCGACCGTGGGGGTGCGTTCCTCGGGGAGGGTGGCGAGCGCGGCGCGGATGTCGCTGAGCGGGATGCCGACGCGCTGCGACACCCTGATGAACGCGACGCGGCGGAGCGTGTCGCGGGTGAAGCGGCGCTGGTTGCCGGCCGTCCGGCGGCTGCTGATCAGCCCCTTGGACTCGTAGAAGTGCAGCGCCGAGACGGCCACGCCGCTGCGCTCGGCGAGTTGCCCGACGGTCAGTTCGTGCACCCGGTGTTCCAGCCGTGTCATGGCCCGCATCCTAGGCGACCTCAACCAGACTTGAGGTTCCGTCGGGGACGCGGGGCCGGGCGGCTAGGAGCGGACGGCCTGGCCCGTCCGGCCGTACCCTCCGGACGCCCGGCCGAGCCGGCGCAGCCGGAACGCCACGCCGATCATGGCGGCGCCGGTCATGATCGCCAGCAGCCCGATCAGCCAGACGATCGCGATCGCGCCGGAGACCGGCCACGCGAACAGCAGGATCCCGAACAGCAGCGAGATCGCGCCGGTCAGCACGTACACCCAATCGCCCCTCAGCTCCTTGCGCAGTGCGAGCGCGACCACGATCTCCAGCACGCCGGTGGCGACCGCCCACGCGGCGATCAGCATCAGCAGGACGAACGCGGTGATGCCCGGCCACACCAGTGCCGCGATGCCGAGCGCGATCCCGGCGGCCCCCGACAGTGCGAGCAGGCCGCGCGGCCCGCCGGTCGTCCCGCGGACCGCCTGCACCACCGCGATCACGCCGTCCGCCAGGGCGTACGCGCCGAACAGCAGCACCAGTGTGAAGACGGTGATGCCCGGCCACACCCAGGCGATGATGCCGAACAGGATCGCGAACGTGCCGCGCAGCGCGAGCACCCACCAGTGGCGGGTCATCAGGTCGAACATTCCGGGCCTTCCGGGACGGGGACTTCCTCCAGTGCTAACCGCCGTTCCCCGTGGGGAACGCCAAGGCCGGGCGCGGACTTCGCAAAGTCCGCGCCCGGCCCTCGGGTCACGCCGGTGCCGGCCCGGTGCCGGGCCCCGGGTCAGTTCTCCAGGCGGCGCACCAGGTCGTGGTACTCGTCCCACAGCGCCTTCGGCATGTGGTCGCCGAACTTCTCGAAGAACTCAGGCACGAGAGCGGCCTCCTGCCTCCACACCTCGGTGTCGACCGACAGGAGCATCTCCAGGTCGGCGTCGTCGATGGTGAGGCCGTCGGTGTCGAGGGCCTCCCTGGTCGGCAGGTGCCCGATCGGGGACTTGGCGGCGTCGGCCTTGCCGTTCAGCCGCTCGACGATCCACTTGAGGACGCGGCTGTTCTCCCCGAAGCCGGGCCAGACGAACTTGCCGTCGGCGTTCTTGCGGAACCAGTTGACGTAGTAGATCCGCGGGAGCTTCTCGGCGTCGGTGGCCTTGCCGATCTCCAGCCAGTGGCCGAAGTAGTCGCCCATGTTGTAGCCGCAGAACGGCAGCATCGCGAACGGGTCGCGGCGCAGCTCGCCGACGGCGCCCTCGGCGGCGGCGGTCTTCTCGGAGGCGATGTTGGCGCCGAGGAACACGCCGTGCTGCCAGTCGAACGACTCGGTGACGAGCGGGACGGCGGAGGCGCGCCGGCCGCCGAACAGGATCGCCGAGATCGGGACGCCCTTGGGGTCCTCCCACTCGTCGGCGATGATCGGGCACTGCCCGGCCGGGGTGGTGAAGCGGGCGTTCGGGTGGGCGGCCGGGGTCTCGGAGTCCGGCGTCCAGTCGTTGCCCTTCCAGTCGGTCAGGTGCGCGGGCGGCTCGTCGGTGAGGCCCTCCCACCACACGTCGCCGTCGTCGGTGAGCGCCACGTTGGTGAAGATGCTGTTGCCCCAGAGCGTCTTCACCGCGTTGGAGTTGGTGCTCTCGCCGGTACCGGGCGCGACACCGAAGAACCCGGCCTCCGGGTTGATGGCGTAGAGGCGGCCGTCGTCGCCGAACCGCATCCAGGCGATGTCGTCGCCGATCGTCTCGACCTTCCAGCCCGGGATGGTCGGCTCCAGCATCGCAAGGTTGGTCTTGCCGCACGCGGACGGGAACGCGGCGGCGACGTAGCGGGTCTCACCGGTGGGCGGCGTCAGCTTCAGGATGAGCATGTGCTCGGCCATCCAGCCCTCGTCGCGGGCCATCGTGGACGCGATGCGCAGCGCGTAGCACTTCTTGCCCAGCAGCGCGTTGCCGCCGTACCCGGACCCGTACGACCAGATCTCCCGGGTCTCGGGGAAGTGGGTGATGTACTTGGTGGAGTTGCAGGGCCACTTGGCGTCCTGCTGGCCGGGCTCCAGCGGGGCGCCGACGGAGTGGACGGCCTTGACGAACGAGCCGCGCTCCTCGATGAGCCGCAGCGCGCGCTCGCCCATCCGCGTCATGATCCGCATGGACACCGCGACGTAGGCGGAGTCGGTGATCTCGACGCCGAGCTGCGAGATGTTGCCGCCCAGCGGGCCCATGCAGAACGGCACCACGTACATGGTGCGGCCCTTCATGCAACCGTCGAAGAGCCCGTCCAGGGTCTCCTTCATCTCGGCGGGCGCGACCCAGTTGTTGGTGGGACCGGCGTCCTCCTCCTTCTCGGAGCAGATGAACGTGCGGTCCTCCACGCGGGCCACGTCGGTGGGGTCGGACGCGGCGTGGAAGCTGTTCGGCCGTTTGGCCGGGTCGAGCCGTGTGAGCGTGCCCTGCTCGACGAGGAGGCCGGTCAGCCGCTCCCACTCCTCGTCCGAGCCGTCACACCACTCGACGCGGTCCGGCTTGGTCAGCTCGGCGATCCCGCGCACCCACTCAATCAGTTCGGTGTGGCCGGTTGGGGCCTGGTCGAGGCCGGGGACCTGGATGGACACGGGCAACTCCTTCAGCTGTTCGCAGGATGTTTGCATGATGAACAAGACCCGTCGTTTTTGCCATTTGGTCTGGACCAATCCCGTCCACTTTTGGGGCATCATGCCCGCTTTGTGATTGTTATCACCTGGAGTCGGGCGGGACGGGGCGGCGTCCGGCGCTTCCCGGCCTTGATCGGCTCAAGCTGGGTAAACGTGGGTCTCGGTGGCCTTCACAGCCGCCCAGACCGCGCTGCCCTCCGACAATTGGAGTTCCGCCACGGCCGCCGGGGTCACGTCCGCGACGGCGTCGAAAGGCGGGTCGCAGAGCCGCACCCGGACGCGGTCCCCCTGCCGCTCGACCGCCGCCACCCGGGCGCGCCAGAGGTTGCGGGGGCTGCCGTCGGGACGGGTCCGGTACAGCGCCACCGAGGACGGCGCGAAGGCTATGAAGACCTCACCGTCGAGGGAGTCCACCGTGTCCAGCGTCCGGTCGCCGTCGCCGATCGTCACGGTGCCGCCCTCCGCCCGTCCCCGGTACAGGTTCAGCCCGACGAGCCGCGCCACATAGCCGGTGCGGGGATGGCGGGCGACGTCCGCGGGCGTCCCCTGCTGGACGAGGCGCCCGTCCTCGATCACCACGATGCGGTCGGCCAGCACCATCGCGTCCAGGGGGTCGTGGGTGACCAGCACGGCCGCGCCCGCGAACCCGGCGAGGTGGCGGCGCAGCGCGGCCCGGATCTCCAGCCGCGTGTGGGCGTCGAGGGCGGCGAGCGGCTCGTCCAGCAGGAGCAGGCCCGGATCGACGGCGAGCGCACGGGCGAGGGCGACGCGCTGCGCCTGCCCGCCCGACAGCGCCCGGGGCCGGGCGGAGGCGTATTCGGCGAGCCCCACCCGCTTCAGCCATCCGGCGGCGACGCGGCGGGCGGCGCGGCGGCCCGCGCCCTGGCAGCGCGGCCCGAACGCGACGTTCTCCAACGCGCTGAGATGCGGGAACAGCAGGTAGTCCTGGAAGACCATGCCGATGCCGCGGCGGTCCGGCGGCAGCGGGCGCAGGTCCTCGCCGTCCACCCGGATGTACCCGCCCGCCATCGGGACGAGCCCGGCCAGCGCGCGCAGCGCGGTGCTCTTGCCCGCGCCGTTGGGCCCGAGCAGCGCGACGACCTCGCCCGGCGCGGCGGTGAGCGCCAGGTCGAGATCGAACCCGGCGCGCCGCACGACGAGCCGCGCGTCCAGCCCCCTGTCCCCGGTGCTCCCGCTCATGTGGAGGTGTTCACCCACCTGTCCCGAAGCGCGGCCAGGACGACGACGGACACGGCGAGCAGGACGAGGCTGAGCACGATCGCGGCCTGCGGGTCGGTCTCCAGCGCCAGGTAGACGGCGAGCGGCATCGTCTGCGTCCGGCCGGGGAAGTTGCCCGCGAAGGTGATCGTGGCACCGAACTCACCGAGCGCCCGCGCCCAGCACAGCACGGCGCCGGCCGCCACTCCGGGCGCGACGAGCGGCAGCGTGACCCGGCGGAAGACCGTCCAGCGGCCGGCGCCGAGGGTGGCGGCCGCCTCCTCGTAGCGCAGGTCGGCGGCGCGCAGCGCACCCTCCACGCTGATCACCAGGAACGGCATCGCGACGAACGTCTCGGCGAGCACGACCCCGGCGGTGGTGAACGGGAACGTGATCCCGAACGCCGAGTCCAGCCAGCCGCCGACCAGGCCGCGCCGTCCGAGCACCAGCAGCAGCGCGACACCGCCGACGACCGGCGGCAGCACCAGCGGCACGGTCACCAGCGCGCGGACGAGACGGACACCGGGGAAGCGGACGCGGGCCAGCGTCCAGGCCAGCGGCACGCCGAGCACCAGGCACAGGCAGGTGGCGAGGGTGGCGCTGAGCAGGGAGAGACGCAGCGCGTCCAGGACCTGCGCCCGCATGAGCCGGGTGCCGAGCGTCGACCAGGGCGCCCGGACGAGCAGCCCGAAAAGCGGCAGCACCAGGAACCCCAGCCCCGCCAGCGCGGGCAGCAGCAGGATCCATGGCGGGCGCCCGGCTCCGGACCGCTCCCTCACGGCGCCTCGAAGCCCGCCCGGCCCAGCACGCCGGGATGCGAGCCGGTGCCGGCGCCGACCCCGAGAAGCGCGGCCGCCTCACCGATCCTGAACGTGGTCACGCGGCAACCCTACCCAACCGCATATACAAGGGAAAGAGCGCTCCATGGCTGGAAAACATGGATTGACCAGGGCTATCCGACCCGCAGGTGCGACAGGCGCCCCTTCGGCGCCGCCTCTGTGGTCATTCCCACCTTCGCCCTGTCTCCGAGCCGTTCCCTGCCGTGCCCTTCGAAAATGTCCCCTTTTGGGACAAGTGAGGGTTTCCTGGCCGTGTGGAGCGCCCAGCTCGGGGTAAACGGTGTCCCAAAACAACATCGGACAGCCCGGTCAGGAGGAATGATCATGACTGGGACCATGCGAGTCCCGCGCACCCGGGGCGCCCTCAGCGGGATCCTGCTGATCCCGCTGGGCCTGTGGGGCGGCCTGCTGCCCTTCGTCGGCCCCTATTTCGGCTTCGGTTTCGCGCCGGACGACACCTGGGTCTACACCACCGCCCGGCTGCAGTTCAGCATCGTGCCCGCCGCCGCCGTCGTCCTGGGCGGGCTCATACTGCTCTTCAGCGCCAACCGGGTGTCCGGCATGTTCGGCGGCTGGCTGGCCGCGCTCGGCGGCGCCTGGTTCGCCGTCGGCCCGCTCCTCGCGCCGTTGTGGGACGCCCAGGGCGTCGGCGCCCCGCTCGGCACGGGCGAAGGGCAGCGGATCGCCGAACAGCTCGCCGGACTCACCGGCCTCGGCGTCGTCATCGTGTTCCTCGCCGCGTCCGCGCTCGGCCGGTTCGCCGTCGTCGGCGTCCGGGAACGAGCCCTGCTGGACGAGCCCGAACCCGGCGGCTCGAACACCACGCAGCCACTGGTCTACGGACGCCACGCGCCCGAGAACCAGCCCGGACGGCAGCCGCGGCAGGACGACCAGCACGTCGCCGGCGAGCCGCGCTACGACCGCTGACGGCCGTCAGCGGTTGCGGGCGCGCATGTTACGGACCGCCGCGGTGGTCTCGTAGCTGCCGCGCTCCTCGTCCGTCGGCACGTCGTCACGGTCGGTGAACATCGCGGCGAACGCGACGAGCAGACCGACCCCGCCGATCCACGGCTCCCGCCAGGCGAAACCGAGACCCACGCAGACGGCCGCGGCGGAGATGAGCAGCAGCAGCTTCACATCGCACCCTTCGTCGAGTAATGGAAGACTTACCCGCGCCCCGTAGCAGGCATCCTGACATGCCGCGGCCCGCCAGGGAAGATCCCCGGCGGGCCGCACCCGCGCACCGCTACTTCCTGCCCTTGCCGCGCTTCTCGCGGATCTTCATCGTGATGTCGAGCGGCGTCCCGGCGAAACCGAACTCCTCCCGCAGCCGCCGCTCGATGAACCGCCGGTACCCCTCCTCCAGGAACCCGGACGTGAACAGCACGAACCGCGGCGGACGCACCCCCGCCTGCGTCGCGAACAGCACACGCGGCTGCTTGCCGCCCCGCACCGGATGCGGGTGCGCGTTCACCAGGTCGGCGAAGAACTGGTTCAGCTTGGACGTCGGGACCCGCGTCCCCCAGCCCTCCAGGGCCGTCTCGATGGCCGGCACCAGCTTCTCCACGTGCCGGCCGGTCTTCGCGGAGATGTTCACCCGCGGCGCCCACCGCGCGTTGTGCAACTGCCGGTCGATCTCGCGCTCCAGATAGTGGCGGCGCTCCTCGTCCAGCAGATCCCACTTGTTGTAGGCGATCACCAGCGCGCGGCCCGAGTCGACCACCATCGAGATGATCCGCAGGTCCTGCTCGGCGAGCGGCTGGTCGGCGTCCACCAGCACCACCGCGACCTCGGCGCGCTCCAGCGCCGACTGCGTGCGCAGCGTCGCGTAGAAGTCGGCGCCCTGGTTCTCCCGGTGCCGCCGCCTGATCCCGGCCGTGTCGATGAACCGCCACGTCCTGCCGCCCAGCTCGATCAGCTCGTCCACCGGGTCGCGGGTCGTCCCGGCCACCGAGTCCACGACCGCGCGGGCCTCCCCCGCGAGCTTGTTCAGCAGGCTCGACTTGCCGACGTTCGGACGCCCCAGCAGCGCGATCCGGCGCGGGCCGCCCTCCGCGCCGAACGTCTCCGGCGGGGCCTGCTCCGGCAGCGCCTCCAGCACCGCGTCGAGCAGATCACCGCTGCCGCGCCCGTGCAGGGCGCTGACCGGGTGCGGCTCGCCGATGCCGAGCGACCACAGCAGCGCCGCGTCCGACTCGGCGCCCGCGTCGTCGACCTTGTTGGCGACCAGCACCACCGGCTTCCCGGACCGGCGCAGGATCTCCACCACGGCCTCGTCCACGTCGGTGGCGCCCACGGTCGCGTCCACCACGAACATGACCACGTCGGCCAGGTCGACCGCCAGGCGCGCCTGCTCGGCGATCGCCGCGGCCAGGCCGGAGGAGTCGGGCAGCCATCCGCCGGTGTCGACGACGGTGAACCGGCGCCCGCTCCATGTCGCGTCGTAGGCGACCCGGTCGCGGGTCACGCCCGGGACGTCCTCCACGACGGCCTCGCGGCGGCCGAGGATCCGGTTGACGAGGGTGGACTTGCCGACGTTCGGCCGCCCCACCACCGCCACCACCGGCGCCGGTCCCGCGTCCCCGGCGGCGTCCTCGGCGACGTCCGCCGTCTCGATCTCGTATTCGCTCAAATGCTCACTCATGCTCTTTGGCGAGGCGGACTACCGCCTCGATGACCTCGGCGAGGCTCAGCTCCGTCGAGTCGATCTCGTGCGCGCCGGCCGCCTTCGCCAGCGGCGACGCCTTCCGGGTGGAGTCGAGCCGGTCCCGGCGCGCCTGCTCGGCCTGCGTGACCGACACCGACGCGCCCGGGTCGGCCGCGAGGTCCTTCGCACGGCGCGCGGCGCGCGCCTCCTCGCTGGCCGTCAGGTACACCTTCACGGGCGCGTCCGGCACGACGACCGTGCCGATGTCGCGGCCCTCCACCACGATCCCGCCGGCGCCGATGATCTCGCGCTGCAACTCGACCAGCCGGGCCCGGACGGCCGGGACGGCGCTGACCGCGCTGACCGCGTTCGTCACCTCGCGGGTGCGGATCGGGCCGGACACGTCCGTCCCGTCCACCGTGATCGCGGGCGCGTCCGGGTCGGTGCCGCACGCGATCTCCGGGTCGAGGGCGCGGGCCGCGACGGCGGCGCCGTCCTCGACCGGGACGCCGTTCTCCAGCATCCACCACGTCATGGCCCGGTACATCGCGCCGGTGTCGAGGTACCGCAGCCCGAGCGCACGGGCGACCCCCTTGGACGCGCTTGACTTGCCCGAACCGGAGGGTCCGTCCATGGCGATGACGAGCGGCACGATCGCTCCCTCTCTGTTTCGTTGGAGCGCCCGCCTGCGAAGGGCGGGCGAAGCGGGCGGCGCTCGTCGCCGCACCGGCGCAGGAATCCCCCCGGACAAGCCCCGGCGAACCAGGCTACCGGTCCCGCAGACTAGCCGGGGACCGACCAGCCGCGGGCGCGCAGCTCGGCGGCGAGCCGTTCGGCGGCCTCCGGCACCACCGACAGCTCCAGCACCCCCACCGGGCGGCCCGGCGAATGCTCGATCGTCACATCCTCGATGTTGACCTGCGCGATCCCCGCCGCCTGGAAGATCATCGCCAGCTCGCCCGGACGGTCCGGGATGACCACCTGGACGGTCGCGTAGGCGGGCTGGCGGCCGCCGTGCTTGCCGGGGATGCGGGACCGGCCCGCGTTCCCGCGCAGCAGCAGGTCCGCGACGTGCGCGGCGGCCTCCTCGCTGCCGTCGCGCAGCAGCGAGGAGGCCACCGCCAGATCGGTGGCGACGGCCTCCAGGACGTCCGCGACCGGCGCGGAGTTCGCCGACAGGATGCCGATCCACAGCCGCGGGTCGCTCGCCGCGATCCGCGTCACGTCCCGGACGCCCTGCCCGGCCAGGCCCAGCGCCACATCGTCCGCGCCGGTCAGCCGGGCCGCGACCGCGGCCGACACCACGTGCGGGGCGTGCGACACCAGCGCCACGGCCCGGTCGTGCTCGGCGGCGTCCACCTCGACCGGCATCGCCCCGCACGCCCGCACCAGCCCCGTGACGATCCGGACCGTCTCCGGCGTCGCCTCCGGGGGCGCGCACAGCGCCCACGGGCGGCCGAGGAACAGGTCGGCGCGCGCGGCGCCCGGCCCCGACCGCTCGCTTCCGGCCAGCGGATGGCCCGCCACGAACGTCGTCAGGTCGCAGCCCAGCTCGGCGGCCTGCGCCAGCGGCAGCGCCTTCACGCTCGCCACGTCGGTGTAGGCGGTCGCGAGGCCGCGCTTCTGCGCGTCCAGCAGCGTCACCGCCACCGCCGCGGGCGGCACCGCCAGCACCGCCAGGTCGGCGGGCTCCTCGTGCGCCCCGTCCGGCAGCGCCTCACCGGCGCCCAGCTCCACGGCAAGGCCCAGCGCCGCCGTGTCCCGGTCGGTCAGCAGCACCTCGGCGCCGCGCTCCCGCATGGCCAGGGCGATCGACGTGCCGATCAGCCCCGTCCCGACCACGACGATGCGCCGCGCCACCACGTCCTCACTCACGCCGCAACCCTACTGCGCCCCATGCCCTGCCTCGCTCCGCCCGGGCGCCACCGCGCCCCGCACCCTGCCTCGCTCCGCGAGGGCGCTACTGCGCGATGTCGAGCCGCAGCGCCGTGGCGCCGCGCAGGTACACGTGCTGGACGTCCGAGCGGGGGCGGTCCGTCTCGATGTGCGCCATCAGCCGGATCACCCGCGGCAGCGAACCGGGAACCCCGATCTCGGTCGCGCACAGCAGCGGCACCTCGTGGAAGCCGAGCTTGCGGGCGGCGAGCGCCGGGAACTCCGCCGTCAGGTCCGGTGTCACCGTGAAGATGACGCTGATCACGTCGTCGGTGCTCAGCCCGTTGCGGGCCATCACCTCCGAGACCAGCTCCGTCGTCGCCTCCAGGATCTGGTCCCGGTCATCGGCGTCGATCTGCGTCGCCCCGCGGACCGCGCGTACCGCCACAGTCGTCTCCTCCTCGTCTCCGGTGCCGCTACAGCCCCACGGCCTTGTACAGCTCGCCGACCTCCCGCACGGTCAGCGCCCGCATCGTGCCCGGTTTCAGCGACCCCAGCCTGATCGGCCCGAACTCTATGCGGGCCAGCTGCTGGACGGGGAACCCGGCCTCCTTCAGCAGCCGCCGCACGATGTGCTTGCGTCCCTCGTGCAGCGTGATCTCCACCAGGACGCGGCGGCCGACCTGGTCGAAGATGCGGAACCCGTCGGCCTTGGCGGGCCCGTCGTCCAGCACCACCCCGGCCTTCAGCCGCCTGCCGAGGTCACGCGGAACCGGGCCGTGGATCTCCGCCAGGTACGTCTTGGACACCCCGTAGGACGGGTGGGTCAGCCGGTGCGACAGCTCCCCGTCGTTGGTGAGCAGGATCAGGCCCTCGGTGTCGGTGTCGAGCCGGCCGACGTGGAACAGCCGCTCGGGCACCTCCACATAGTCGGCGAGGGACTTGCGGCCCCGCTCGTCCGACATCGTGGACACCACCCCGCGCGGCTTGTTGATCGCGTAGTACCGCATCTCGGCGCGGGTCTCGACGCGCTTGCCGTCCACGTGGATGACGGCGGTCCGCGGGTCGACGCGCTCGCCGAACCGGAACACCTTCTTCCCGTTGACGGTGACGCGGCCCTCGCCGATCAGCTCCTCGCAGTGGCGGCGGCTGCCGACCCCGGCCTCGGCCAGAACCTTCTGCAGCCGCACGCCCTCGTTGTCGCTCACGAATCCTCAACTATGTCTTCTGGCAGGTCATCGGGAAGATAGGGGGCGAGCTCCGGCAGCTCGTCGAGATCGCGCAGACCGAGCCGTTCCAGGAAGTACCCCGTCGTCCGGTACAGGTGCGCCTGCGACTCCGGGTCCTGCCCGGCGTCCTCGATCAGGCCGCGCAGCGTCAGCGTCCGCATGACGCCGTCGCTGTTGACGCCGCGGATCGCCGACACACGGGCACGGCTCACCGGCTGCCGGTAGGCGACGACGGCGAGCGTCTCCAGCGCGGCCTGGGTCAGCCGCGCCTGCTGCCCGTCGGTGACGAACCGCTCCACGACCGGGGCGCACACGTCCCGGGTGTAGAACCGCCATCCGCCGGCGACCTCCCTGAGATCGAACCCGCGGCCCTGCCCGGTGTATTCCGCGGCCAGTTCCCGCAGCGCCCCGGCGACCTCGGCACGGGGACGCTCCAGCAGCTGCGCGAGCGTCAGCACCGTGATCGGCTCGTCCGCCACCAGCAGAAGCGCCTCGATCGAGGCGCGCAGCCCCGGAAGCTCCGGCACACCCGCGCCGGATTGCTCACTCATCGTCGTCCTCGTCCTTCGTCTGGGCCTCGTCCTTCTTCGGGGCCCCCTCGTAGTCGTCGCCGACCTCGACGTCGCCCTCGTCGGTGCCGGTCCAGATCACGTGCAGCTCACCGAGGGGCTCGTCCTGCTCGAACGTGACGGCCCGCTCCCGGTACAGCTCCAGCAGCGCCAGGAACCGCGCGACGACCTCGAAGGCGCCCTCCGCGTCGGAGGCGAGAACGCGGAACGTCGTGCGGCGCAGCCGGCGGAGCCGCTCCACGACGATCGCTGCCTGCTCCTTGACGCTCGCCTTCGGCTGGTACATGTGCTCGACCGACACCGCGGGCGGCGCCTTCGGCGCGAGGGCCCTGGCGGCGAGCCGCGCGAACTCGTCCGGGCCGAGGCCGAGCAGCACCTCCGGCAGCAGGTTCGCGAATCTCGGCTCCATCGGCACCAGGCGCGGGAACCGGCGGCTCGCCTCCGCGATCCGGCCGGCGAGCACCTGCGCGACCTCCTTGTAGGCGCGGTACTGCAGCAGCCGCGCGAACAGCAGGTCGCGGGCCTCCAGCAGCGCCAGGTCCTCCTCGTCGTCGACCTCGCCGGACGGCAGCAGCCGCGCGGCCTTGAGGTCGAGCAGCGTCGCGGCGACCAGCAGGAAGTGGCTGGCCTGGTCGAGGTCCCACTCCCTGCCGTAGGAGCGGATGTGCGCGATGAAGTCGTCGGTGACCTTGTGCAGCGACACCTCGGTGATGTCGAGCTTGTGCTTGGAGATCAGGCCGAGCAGCAGGTCGAACGGGCCCTCGAAGTTGTCCAGGTGGACGCGGAACCCGTGCTCCTCCTCGGCCTCCCGCTCCGGCTCCGGCGACGTCTCGTCCACATCGCTCACGGTAGCGGAGAACTCCTCCCGCGCTGTGCTCACCGGCCCCATCGTCCCATGCCCGGCGCGTGCTCGCACCACGGACGATCACGAGCGGTGACGGGGGCGTCCGGCCGCTACCGCCCGGTCAGCCGGCGGGTGAGAAGCTCCGCCTCGCTGCGGGTGCCGGACCCGGCCGCCCCACCGTAGATCTCCATCGCACCTCCCGGGATGGCGCTCATCACCTGCGGAGGCTCGGAGAGGAGCGTCCCGCCGACGAGCATCCCCATCCGGCCGCTCGGCAGCCCGTCAGCGGACGCCTGGGCGGCCCTGCCGGTCAGCGCGGCCAACCCGGACCTGTCCGCCGGCGCCAGCGTCACCGACACGCTCCAGCCGGTGCGGCCGGTCGCAGGGTCGGGCGCGAGCGTCCCGACCTTCTCCAGTCTCCGCACGGTCAGCCGGTCCGCGCCGAACGTGTAGCAGGAGGACGCCCCCGCGACCGTGACCGCCGGGGCGGAGCACGGCGGGTCGGAGACCTGCTCGACCAGCGCGAACGTCAGCGGTTCCCGCAGCTCGACCGGGCCGACCGAGACGAGCGGCGCGGGGTCGCCGTCGGCGGCGGTGACGACGAGGTAGCCGACGGCGCCGCCGATCACGAGGAGGACGGTGAGGAACGCGGCGAACAGCACGACGACCATCGCGCCCCCGCTCCGCCTGGGGGCGGGCGAAGGGACGCCTGGCGGCGGATCGTACGGAAGTGGCGGGGGGTGCCCCATAGGTGCGCTCCGTGGGGGGTCAGGAGCCGCCGGACGACCTCACCCGGCGCTCATTCGGCATCGTCGGCCCATCGCACCAGGACCTCCCGCGCAAGGCTCCGGTACGCGTTCGCACCCATCGAACTGGGGTCGAAGAACGTGATCGGCTCCCCGGCGACGGTCGCGTCGGGGAAACGCACCGTCCGGTTGATGACGGTATGGAAGACCTTGTCGCCGAACGCCTCGACGATGCGGCCGAGAACCTCACGGGTGTGCAGCGTCCGCGAGTCGTACATGGTGCCGAGGACCCCGTCGATGACGAGGTCCGGGTTGATGCGGCCCTGCACCTTGTCGATGGTCTCCATCAGCAGCGCGACGCCGCGCATCGCGAAGTACTCGCACTCCAGCGGGATCAGCACGCCCTCGCTGGCCGCCAGCGCGTTCACCGTCAGCAGGCCGAGCGACGGCTGGCAGTCGATGAGGATGCAGTCGTAGTGCGGGACGGCCGACTTCAGCACCTGCTGCAGGATGTACTCCCGCCCGACCTCGTGGACGAGCTGGACCTCCGCGCCGGACAGGTCGATGTTGCTCGGCAGCAGGTCCATCCCGTCGACACCGGTCTCGATGACGACGTCCTCCCACTCGGTGTCGTGTTCGAGCAGCAGGTTGTGGATCGTCACGTCGAGCTGGCGCGGATCTCCTTTGCCGAGACCGACCGACAGGGCGCCCTGGGGGTCGAAGTCGACGAGCAGGACCCGGCGGCCGTACTCGGCGAGCGCCGCGCCCAGATTGATCGTCGTGGTGGTCTTGCCCACGCCGCCCTTCTGGTTGCAGACGGCCACGATCCGCGCGGGCCCGTGCTCGGCCGGCGGCTCCGGCTCCGGGAACACCGGAACGGGTCGCTGAGTGGGTCCGAGGGCCCGGCTCGGATCGGTCTCTATGGTGGCGGAGGAAAGGACTCCATCCGCACGGTTGGTGCTGGTCACCAGATCCCTCCCCGGCGGCCCGGAAATGCCATCCAGAACGGGGACTCTAGGGCCGTCCGTCCCCGGGCCACAAGCCGACGCGCGCCGAACGTCGCGATTTGTCAGTGTGCCGGTCCGTCCGGTTCGTCCCCTGGTGCGCCTCTCGGCGGGCCGCTCCGGGCGCGCGGATGCGACGTCGCGTAGACCTCGCGCAGCAACTGGACCGTCACCAGCGTGTACACCTGCGTGGTGGTCACGGACGCGTGCCCGAGCAGTTCCTGGACGACGCGGACGTCGGCTCCGCCGTCCAGCAGATGGGTCGCGAAGGAATGCCGCAGCGTGTGCGGGGACACCTGCGACAGCCGCGCCCGGTCGGCGGCGGCGCGCAGCACCATCCAGGCGCCCTGCCGCGACAGCCGCCCGCCGCGCGCGTTCAGGAACAGCGCCGGGCCGCCCCGTCCCGCCCCGGCGAGTTCCGGCCGCGCCCGCACCAGGTAGGCGTCCACGGCCTCGCGGGCGTAGTCGCCGATCGGCACCACCCGGGCCTTGCCGCCCTTCCCCGCGACGCGGGCGAACCCGTCCCGCAGGTCGAGGTCGTCGACGTCCAGGCCGACGGCCTCCGAGATGCGCGCCCCCGACCCGTAGAGCAGTTCCAGCAGCGCGCGGTCGCGGAGCCCGCGCGCGGTGCCGGCATCGCCGGGCGGGCCGGCCGCCGCGGCGAGCAGCCGCTCCACGTCCGCCAGGGAGATCGCCTTCGGCAGCCGGCGCGGCGGCGCCGGCGGCTTGACGTCGTGGGCGGGATCCCCGGCGGCCAGGCCCTCCCGCAGCGCGAACCGGTGCAGGCCCCGGACGGCGACGAGCGCGCGCGCCGCCGAACCCGCCGACAGCGGCGGATGGTCGTCGTCGCCCTCCCGCAGCCCCATCAGGAACGCGCGGACGTCGTCCTCGGTGATCTCGCCGATCGCCGCGCGGCCCCGCGCGTCCTGCATCTCGACGTAGCGGCGCAGGTCACGCCGGTAGGAGCTGAGCGTGTTGGCGGCCAGGCCCCGCTCGACGGCCAGATGCCCCAGATAGGCGCGCACCGCCGAGCCGAGCGCGGGACCCGCGCCCTGCGCGGTGCTCCGGGGGGACGGGGTCGGGGACAGTGCGCCACCTCTTCCGGCCGTGGACTCCGGGGACCCGCCCATCATGCCCCCTCCGGCGACCGGAGGGGGATCTCATCCGGCTCAGTCCTCGGGCGCGTCGGCGGGCCGCAGGCCCCGGAAACCGGAGTCGCGCGCCGCCCGCACCGCCAGCACCCCCATACAGGCGATCATGTTGTGCAGCTCGCCCGCCAGCACCTTGCGGACCGCGTCGTCCAGCGGCACCCACACGACCGGCATGTCGGCCTCCTCGTGGACGCGCTCGAAGCCGATCTGGTCGGCGGGCACCTCGGTGAGGCCGCGGGCCAGGAAGATCCGGACGCGTTCGTCGGTCATGCCGGGCGAGGGGAACACGTCGAGCAGCGTGTCCCAGCGCTCGGCGCGGTATCCGGCCTCCTCCAGCAACTCCCGCGCGGCGAGTTCGTGCAGCGGCTCGCCGTCCACGTCCCGCAGCCCGGCGGGCGTCTCCCACAGCAGCCGCCCCACCGCGTGCCGGTACTGGCGCAGCAGCAGCACCCGGTCGCGGTCGTCGAGGGCGAGGACGCCGACGGCGCCGATGTGCTCGACCACGTCCCGGCCGACGACCTCGGTGCCGTCGCCGTTCGGCAGCTCGACCCGGTCGCGGCGGACCCCGAACACCGGTCCCCGGAACACCGGGGACGACTCCACGACGGGACGGCGTTCGGGACGGTCGCGGACGTCGTCCACGCCGAGGCCGCCGCTCACGACGCGGTCACCGTCCCGCCCTCGCCCGCGCGGGCCTCGGCGTAGTCGAGGGCGGCGGCGATCAGGCCGGTGAACAGCGGGTGCGGGCGCGTCGGCCGGGACCGGAACTCCGGGTGCGCCTGGGTGCCGACGAAGAACGGATGCACCTCGCGGGGCAGCTCGACGTACTCGACGAGCCGGCCGTCCGGGGACAGGCCGGAGAACCGCAGCCCGGCCCGCTCCAACTGCTCGCGGTAGGCGTTGTTGACCTCATAGCGGTGCCGGTGCCGCTCGGAGACCTTCGCCTCCCCGTACAGCTCCCGCACGACCGACCCCTCGGCCAGGTCGGCGGGGTACAGGCCGAGCCGCATCGTCCCGCCCATGTCGCGTTCGCCGGCGACGACGTCGAGCTGGTCGGTCATCGTCGCGACGACCGGATGCGCGGTGGTGGCGTCGAACTCGGCGCTGCCGGCGTCGGCGAGCCCGGCGAGCGTCCGCGCCGCCTCGATGACCATGCACTGCAGGCCGAGGCAGATGCCGAGCAGCGGGATCCGGTTCTCCCGGGCGTGCCGGACGGCGCCGAGCTTGCCCTCGATGCCGCGCACCCCGAACCCGCCCGGGACCAGGACGCCGTCCACGCCGTCCAGCTCCCGCTCGGCGCCCTCGGGCGTCTCGCAGTCGTCGCTCTTCACCCAGCGGATGTGCACCTTGGCGTCGTTGCCGAACCCGCCGTGCCGCAGCGCCTCGGTGACCGACAGGTACGCGTCCGGCAGGTCGATGTACTTGCCGACCAGCGCGATCGTGACCTCGCGGGCGGGCTTGTGGACGCGCCGCAGCAGCTCGTCCCAGGCGCCCCAGTCGACGTCGCGGAACGGCAGGTCGAGCCGCCGCACCACGTACGCGTCCAGCCCTTCGGAGTGCAGCACCTTCGGGATGTCGTAGATGGACGCGGCGTCCACCGCCGACACGACGGCCTCGCGGTCGACGTCGCACATCAGGCTGATCTTGTGCTTGAGCCCGTCGGTGATCGGCCGGTCCGACCGGCACACGATCGCGTCGGGCTGGATGCCGATGGAGCGCAGCGCGGCGACCGAGTGCTGCGTCGGCTTGGTCTTCAGCTCCCCGGACGGGCCGATGTAGGGCAGCAGCGACACGTGCAGGAAGAAGCAGTTCTCCCGGCCGATCTCGTGCCGGATCTGCCGGACCGACTCCAGGAACGGCAGCGACTCGATGTCGCCGACCGTCCCGCCCACCTCGGTGATGACGATGTCGACGTCGCCGTCCTCGGCCCAGTCATTGCGGGGGGAGGACCCCCCGGCCCCCCCGGCGACCGCCATCGCCCGGATCCGGTCCTTGATCTCGTTGGTGATGTGCGGGATCACCTGGACGGTGTCGCCGAGGTACTCGCCGCGCCGCTCCTTGGCGATCACGTTGGAGTAGACCTGCCCGGTGGTGACGTTCGCGGATCCGTGCAGCTCGGTGTCGAGGAAACGCTCGTAGTGCCCGATGTCCAGGTCCGTCTCGGCGCCGTCGTCGGTGACGAACACCTCTCCGTGCTGGAACGGGTTCATCGTGCCGGGGTCGACGTTGAGGTAGGGGTCGAGCTTCTGCATGGTGACCCGGAGGCCGCGGAGGGTGAGAAGCCGTCCCAGGCTGGACGCCGTCAGCCCCTTGCCGAGGCTGGAGGCGACACCGCCGGTGACGAAGAGATGCTTGGTAGGACGCGCCCTACCAGTGGCTGCCGAAGGCAAGAAGATGCTCCCGTGGTCGTTGCGAGGCGGACGAGGCTCACTGTCCACGGGCCACCAGAATAACAAGTGCGCCGACCTAAAGAGACGTCACCGGCAGTCCCGCGCCGGGTTCACCGCCGTTTCGTCCCCGGACCCGGGCCCCGGGCCCGATCGCGGCGCCGGGGGCGCCGCGTGGGCGCGGCGACGGCCGAGGCCGCCGCGCCCAGGGTGGCAGCGGACGTCCGAGACGGCGCCGCCGGCCGCTACAGGCGGGGTGTGGCGGCGGAGGGCATGATCGTGCGGAGCTGGCGGGTGAGCTCGTCGATCAGGGAGCGGGCCTGGTCGGCGGCCTGGCGGGCGGCGTCGCGCTCCTGGGAGAGCTCGGCGATCTGGGCGCGCTGCTCGGTGACGGCCTGGGCGAGCTGGTCGACCCACTGGTCGCGTTCGGCGAGCTTCTCGGCGATGGCGTCGCGTTCGGCGGCCATCTGCCGCATGCCGGTCACCGCATTGTCGCGTTCGCGGCCGGCCTGGTCGGCGCGGCCGCGGGCGAGGGTGAGCTCGGACTCGGCGCGGGCCTGGGCCTGGACGGCGGCCTCGCGGGTCCGCTCGGCGGCCTCCCTGGCCTTGGCGCCGGCGTCGCGTTCCCGTTCGGCCTTCTTGGCGGCCTCCAGGGACTGGGCGGCGGTGTCCAGGGCCTGCTGGCGCTCGGCCTCGGCGACGTCGGCGCGGGCCACCGCCTCCTGGGCGCGGCGCTCGGCGTCCTGCGCGCGGCGCTCGGCCTCCTGCGCGCGGCGCTCGTTCTCCTGGGCACGGCGTTCGGCGACCTCGGCGCGGCGGCGTTGGTCGTCGGCCTCCTTGCCGGCGGCGACGACGGCGTGCTGGAGGTTCTGCGCGGTCATCTCGGCGTCGGTGACCTTGGCGCGCAATGCCGCCAGCTCGCCGTGCGCGGTCTCCAGCGCGCGGGACAGCTCCGCTGCCTGCTCGGCGAGGCGGTCGCGATCGGCCTCGGCGGAGCGGCGGGCGCCGGCGGCGTCCTCGACGGCGCGCAGCGCGTCGTCACGGGCCTCGCTCATGGCGTCGCGCTGCTGGATCGCCTGGCGGACGGTGGCCTCGGCCTCGGCGACCCGGCGCTCGGCCTGCTCGACCTGGGCCTGCAACTGTTCCATCTGCGCGCGCGCCTGGTCGGCTTGAGCCCGTGCCTGGTCGGCCTGGGCTCGTGCCTGGTCGGCCTGGACGCGTCCCTGCTGGGCCTGGTTCCAGGCGGCGGCGGCGTCGCGCTGCGCGTTCTCCTTCTCGGTCTGGAGCGCGCCGATCTGCGCGACGGCGTCGTTCTGGACCTCGGTGGCGCGGCGTTCGGCGTCGGCGGCCTGCCGTTCGGCCTCGACCGCACGGCGCTCGGCCTGCTCAGCCTGGCCGCGGGAACGCTGCACCTCACCCCAGGCGGCGGCCGCGTCGCGCTGCGCCGACTCCTTCTCCTGCTGGATGGCCGCGACCTGCGCGGCCGTCTCGGTCTGCGCCTCGGTGAGGCGGCGCTCGGCCTCGACGGCGCGCCGGTCGGCCTGCTCGGTCTGGCCGCGGGCGCGCTGCACCTCACCCCAGGCGGCGGCCGCGTCGCGCTGCGCCGACTCCTTCTCCTGCTGGATGGCCGCGACCTGTGCGGCGGTCTCGGTCTGCGCCTCGGTGACCTTGCGCTCCCCGGCGGCGAGCGCGTCACCGATGAGGTCGGCCATCTGGCGGAGCCGCTCGACGATGTCCCAGGGCTGGGCCTCGGGCTGCTCGACGTCGGGGCGCACCATCTCGCCTGTCGGGCCGTGCCCGCCCTGCCCCGGTTTGGCCATCTGGATGGGCTGCTGGGCGGCCGGCAGAGTACCCTCGGGCGCGCGGCCCGGGTCGCGTCCCATCGCGGGCCAGGGCTGGGCCGCGTCCGGGATGCCGCGGTCGCCGCCCGATCCGTTCAGCTCGCTCACCGTTCTCCTCGCCTCACGGCCGGGAGCCCGGTGACCGGCGTGACACCGCTCGTTCCGCCGGCCCTGCGGCTCCTCGCTTCGCTCACTGAAGGCACTCTAGTCCCGACCAGCGGAGCGTTTGCCCTGTTTGGGGTTTACTTTCTTCTCTCTCGTGCGGTGTTCTCGCACGCAGGGTGCCGGTTGGCGGCCGATGAGGAGCGCCGCACGGTGCCATGGGTCACATCCGCGCGCGGGGCGGAACAAGTGGGACAATCGCGCCTCATGGAGCTTCGCACCCTGTATCCGCCGATCGAGCCGCATGAATCCGGGCTGCTCGACGTCGGCGACGGCAATCGGATCTACTGGGAGGTCTGCGGGAACCCCGCCGGCAAGCCCGTGGTCATGGTGCACGGCGGGCCGGGCGCCGGATGCGGCCCGGCGCACCGCCGGCAGTTCGACCCGGACGCATACCGGATCGTCCTGTTCGACCAGCGCAACTGCGGGCGCAGCCTGCCGCACGCGAAGGACCCGGGGGTGTCGCTGGAGGCGAACACCACCTGGCATCTGGTCGCCGACATGGAGCGGCTGCGGGAGCACCTGGGCATCGAGCGGTGGCAGGTGTTCGGCGGGAGCTGGGGCAGCGCGCTGTCGCTGGCGTACGCGCAGACCCATCCGGAGCGGGTGACCGAACTGGTGCTGCGCGGCATCTTCATGATGCGGCCGTTCGAGCTGTACTGGTTCTACCAGGAGGGCGCCTCGCTGCTGTTCCCCGATCTGTGGGAGAAGTACGTCGAGCCGATCCCCGAGGACGAGCGGGAGGACCTCATCTCGGCGTTCCGCGAGCGGCTCGACTCCCCCGACCGGGACGTACGGATCGCGGCGGCGAAGGCGTGGTCGACCTGGGAGGGGTCGACGATCACACTGCGGCCGGACCCGGAACTGGCGGCCGGGTACGCCGACCCGGACTACGCGGTGGCGTTCGCCCGCATCGAGAATCACTACTTCATCAACGAAGGGTTCTTCGAGGAGGACCAGCTACTCAGGAACGTTGACAAGATCCGCCACATTCCGGCGGTGATCGTGCAGGGCCGCTATGACGTCTGCACGCCGGCGGCGACGGCGTGGGATCTGCACCGCGCGTGGCCGGAGGCGGAGTTCCACATCGTCGACGACGCGGGCCACGCATTCACCGAGCCGGGCATATTGCATCACCTGATCGAGGCGACCGACCGCTTCGCCGCGGCAAAGAACCAGTAAGCAGAGCCTCATAATTCGGTCGCACCACAACACGGTCGTCAGTGCGGCCGTAATGTGGCCGGGGTTCGGCGGTAACGCCGGGCCCCGGCCGGCTCGTCCGCGGCTCCGATCCGCCCCGGAGCGCGCGCGAGCGGACGACCTCGCACAACGCGACGTGACGCCCATCGCACCGGTCACGTTGACACCAAATCTGAGTGACTTACCTCACACAACCGATACACAAAAGCCCTCCTTCCCCGGCACCGGAACATTAAGCTGACATTCAGGAAGCGTCCTGTCAGGCTCTCCGGTGCACCCGGCCGTACCTCCTGCTTATCAGCGGGAAAGGCGGATCGCCGCCCGCATGGGGCTCATTCAAATTGCACCGAATTCAGCAAAGCAATTAACCCTACCCAGCTGACCGCGCCACTAAACATCCCGTAGATAACATTCCTCTGCGATCACGGCGCGCGATTCGCTAAGTTGCCTGGACATGGCAGCGCAATCCCTGGAAACACCGACTCGACGCCCCGACACGCACGAGACGAACGCGGAAGTGCAACTCCAGGAGCCGAGCCTGACCGATGGCCCAGGGCTGTGGCGGCTCGCCCGGGACTCACAGGTCCTGGACGTCAACTCGCCGTACAGCTACACCCTTTGGTGCCGCGATTTCGCGGAAACGTCCGTGGTGGCGCGCGATGCCGCCGGCGCGTGCGGTTTCATCACCGGCTACGTCCGGCCCGGTCGTTCGGACACGTTCTTCGTGTGGCAGGTCGCCGTCGACCACGACCACCGCGGCCAGGGCCTCGCCCGCCGCATGCTCGACCACCTCGCCGACCGGCTCGCCCCCCGCGGGCACCGGTACATGGAGGCCACGGTCACGCCGGACAACACCGCTTCCACCGCGATGTTCGAATCGTTCGCCCGGGACCGCGGGTGCGAGCTCGTCCGCAGCCCGCTGTTCGGCGCGGAGCACTTCCCCGAGGGGGGACACGAGCCCGAGGTGCTCTTCAGGATCGGCCCGATCGCCGACGCGAACTGATCCCGCCCACTCCCCCATCCGCTCCATCCCGACCTGTCTGGAGGCAGACATGGACGTTTTCGCCAGTCTGGAATCGGAAGTCCGCGGCTACTGCAGGGGCTGGCCCACGGTGTTCACCACCGCGCGGGGCAGCCACATGACCGACGAGAACGGTAAAACCTATCTTGATTTCTTCGCCGGTGCCGGGACGCTCAACTACGGGCACAACAACCCGCAGCTGAAACGCCGGCTGCTGGACTACCTCGCCGGCGACGCGATCGTGCACAGCCTGGACATGTACACCGCGGCCAAACGCGAGTTCCTGGAACGCTTCAAGGAGTACGTGCTGCGTCCGCGGGAGCTCGACTACAAGGTGCAGTTCCCAGGCCCCGCGGGCAACCACTCGGTCGAGGCGGCGCTGAAACTCGCCCGCAAGTACACCGGCCGGGAGACCGTCGTCAGCTTCACCAACGCCTTTCACGGGATGACGCTCGGCGCGCTCGCGGTGACCGGTAATTCGATGAAGCGCACCGGCGCCGGCGTCCCGCTCGGCCACGGGGTCGCGATGCCCTACGACAACTACCTCGACGGCCGGACGCCCGACTTCCTGCTGTTCGAGACGATGCTGGACGACAGCGGCAGCGGCCTGGACAAGCCCGCCGCCGTCATCGTGGAGACCGTGCAGGGCGAGGGCGGCATCAACGTCGCCACCGCCGAGTGGCTGCGCCACCTGCAGGACCTGTGCCGCCGGCACCACATCCTGCTCATCGTCGACGACGTGCAGATGGGCTGCGGCCGCACCGGGCGGTTCTTCAGCTTCGAGGAGGCCGGGATCGTCCCGGACATCGTCTGCCTGTCCAAGTCCCTCAGCGGCTACGGGCTGCCGTTCGCGGTCACGCTGATGAAGCGCGAGCTGGACGTGTGGGACCCGGGCGAGCACAACGGCACCTTCCGCGGCTTCAACCCCGCGTTCGTCACCGCCGTCGCCGCGCTGGAGCACTACTGGACCGGCGACGACATGGAGAAGCAGACGCTCTCCAAGGGCCAGCAGGTCCAGGCGGCGCTGGAGGAGATCGCGCTCGCGCACGCCGGCGCGATCAGCACGATCCGGGGCCGCGGCCTCGCCTGGGGCCTGGTGATGAACGACCCGGAGATGGCGTCGAAGGTGTGCGCCGAGGCGTTCGACCGCGGCCTGCTGATGGAGACGTCCGGCCCCGAGGGAGAGGTCGTCAAGCTGCTGCCGCCGCTCACCACGACCGAGGCCGAACTGGCCCACGGCCTTGAGATCATCGCGGACTCGGTCGAGGCCGTCCGCGAGAAAGTCACCGTCTGAGCCGCCGCCGGTACACCTGGAAAGAGGAGATTCATGATCGTTCGTTCCCTTGACGAGATCGTCGGCTCGGAGCGCGACGTACAGGCGCCGACCTGGTGCAGCCGCAGGTTCGTGCTGGCCAAGGAGGGCGTCGGCTTCTCCCTGCACGAGACGATCCTGTACGCGGGGACCGAGACGAAGATGTGGTACGCGAACCACATCGAGGCCGTCTACTGCATCGAGGGCCACGGGGAGCTCACCAACGACGAGACCGGGGAGAAGCACGAGATCCGGCCCGGCGTGATGTACCTGCTGGACGGCCACGAGCACCACACCTTGCGCGCGCACACGGACGTGAAGACCGTGTGCGTCTTCAACCCGCCCTGCACCGGCCGGGAGGTCCATGACGAGAACGGTGTCTACCCCCTGCTGACCGAGGAGGACGCATGAGCATCATCGAGTCCCATCCGACGCTCGACGACGCCTACCCCACCCGGAAGGCCGTCGAGGCGGCGCTGCTGTACCGGCAGGACCCGGTCGTGTACGGCGGGCCGCAGGACGGGCCGATCGACGAGGCCACCCTCGACTCGTTCGAGGCCGGCGGCTTCCTGACCGTCGACCAGCTGCTCGCGCCGGAGGAGGTCGAGGACTACCGCGCCGAGCTGCGCCGGCTGTCGTCCGACCCGGAGATCCTGGCCGACGAGCGCACGGTCACCGAGCGCGGCTCGGACGAGGTCCGCTCCATCTTCGAGGTCCACAAGATCAGTGAGGTCTTCGCCGAACTCGTCCGCGACCCGCGCGTCGTCGGACGGGCCCGGCAGATCCTCGGCTCGGAGGTGTACGTGCACCAGAGCCGGGTCAACTACAAGCCGGGGTTCACCGGCAAGGACTTCTACTGGCACTCCGACTTCGAGACCTGGCACGCCGAGGACGGCATGCCGCGGATGCGCGCGGTGAGCATATCCATCGCGCTCACCGAGAACTTCGTGCACAATGGCGGGCTAATGATTATGCCTGGTTCGCACAAGACCTTCGTGGCGTGCGTGGGAGAGACCCCGGCCGACCACTATAAGGAGTCTCTGCGGGGGCAAGAGATCGGCACCCCCGATCCCAACAGCCTCTCGATTCTGGCTGACAAGCACGGGATCGAGCTGTTCACGGGACCGGCGGGCTCCGCGACCATGTTCGACTGCAACTGCATGCACGGCTCAAATGGGAACATCACCCCGTTCCCGCGCTCCAACGTGTTCATCGTGTTCAACAGCGTGGAGAACACGTGCGTCGAGCCGTTCTCGGCGTCCGCGCCCCGGCCGACGTTCATCGGCGCGCGTGATTTCACGCCGGTCGCCGGCTGACCGGCCGGCAACAATTCGATAACCCCGACCGTTCGCCCCGCGCCCGCGGGGGCCGCGCATGGCCCCCGCGGGCGCGATGGCACACCCACAGGAGTTCAACGATGACCTCTTCGAGAAGAGACTTCCTCCGCACCGCCGTGCTGCTGTCCGCCGCGGCCCCGCTGGCCGCGGCGGGCTGCTCCACGACGGATCCGGAGGCGGAGCAGGCGGGCGGCGGCACGCTGCAGAAGGCCAAGAACGCGGGCTCCATCACGGTGGGTTTCGCGAATGAGGCGCCCTACGGTTACACCGACAAGTCCGGCAAGCTGACCGGTGAGGCGCCCGAACTGGCCCGCACCATCTTCAAGAACCTCGGCATCGATGAGATCAAGGGCGTCCAGGTCGACTTCGGCGGCCTGATCGGCGGCCTGAACGCCAAGCGGTTCGACGCGATCGCCGCCGGCATGTTCATCACGCCCGAGCGGTGCGCGTCGGCGGCGTTCGCCAACCCCGAATACGTCGCCAAGAGCGCCTTCATGGTGAAGGCGGGCAACCCGAAGGGTTTGACGACCGCCGAGGACCCGGCCAAGAAGGGTGTCACGGTCGGTGTCCTCACCGGCGCGGTCGAGGCCGGGTACGCCGAGAAGACCGGCGTGAAGAAGGGCGACATCAAGTCGTTCGCCGACCAGGCGAGCGCGTTCGAGGGCCTCAAGGCCGGGCGCATCGACTGCATCTGGCTGACCCGCATCTCGCTCGCCGACCTGCTGTCCAAGCACAAGGGCGAGGGCTTCGAGGTCACCGCGCCGTTCGTCCCGGTCATCGACGGCAAGGAGCAGCTCGGCGCCGGCGCGTTCGCGTTCCGCAAGGCCGACTCGGACCTGGTGAGCGCATGGAACACCGAACTCGAAAAGCTCAAGCAGCAGAACGGGCTGCTGCCGATCCTGCAGCCCTTCGGGTTCACGCAGGCGGACATGCCGGGCCCGGACGACACCGCGGCCAAGTTCTGCAAGGGCTGATCGCCCGTGTCCGACGTCCTCGACAGCTACCCGCAGTGGCTGGACGGCGCGTGGGTCACGGTCCGGCTCACCCTGCTCGGCGGCGCGCTGGCGCTGGTGCTCGCCCTGCTCTTCGGCATGGCGGGCACCTCGCGCCACGCGTGGGTACGGGTGCTGAACCGGGTGTACGTGGAGTTCTTCCGCGGCAACGCCACGCTGGTGCTGCTGTACTGGTTCTTCTACGCGCTGCCGCTCCTCGGCCTGCGGTTCACCACGTTGTCCGCGGCGGTGCTGGCCCTCGGCCTGAACGTCGGCGCCTACGGCGCCGAGGTGGTGCGCGGCTCGATCAACGCCGTCCCGAAGGCCCAGTACGAGGCGACGGTCGCGCTGAACTTCACCCCGTTCCAGCGGATGCGGCGCGTCCTGCTGCCGCAGGCGTTCGCGCTGATGCTGCCCCCGTTCGGCAACCTGCTCATCGAGCTGATGAAGGGAACGGCGATCGTGTCCCTGGTCGGGCTCGTCGACCTGACCCGCGTGTCGAAGAACATCCAGGGCAGCACCGGCCAGACCGTCGCGGCGTTCTCGGTCGTCCTCGTCCTGTACTTCATCATCGCGCAGGTACTGCAACTGTTCGTCCGCTACGCCGAACGCCGGGTGGACCGCATGCTCGGCCGCCGGCTGCCCAGTGAGCCGTCCCTCGAGACGGTCGCGGCGGGCGCTCCCGGAACGGGGGTGACCGGCTGATGAACTGGGACTGGCACTACTCGGGGGAGATCCTCCCCGACCTGCTGGACGGCCTGCGCTACACGGTCATCGCGACGCTGGCCGGCTATGTGATCGCGGTCGTCCTCGGCCTGGTGTGGACGCTGCTGCGCCGCACCCCCAGCAGGATCTTCAACCAGGTGATCCGGTGGATCACCGAGTTCATCCGGTCCACGCCGCTGATCCCGCAGCTGTACTTCGTGTTCTTCGTCCTGCCCGCCTGGGGCATCACGATCGGGTCGCTCACCGCGGGCATCATCACGCTCGGCCTCCACTACTCGACCTACACGGCCGAGGTGTACCGGGCCGGGATCGCCGACGTCCCGAAGGGGCAGTGGGAGGCGTGCACCGCGCTGAACCTGCCGAAGTCGCGGGTGTGGCTGGACGTGATCCTGCCGCAGGCGATCCGCCGGGTGATCCCGACGCTCGGCAACTACCTGATCGCGATGTTCAAGGACTCGCCGATGCTCCTGGCGATCAACGTCTCGGAGCTGCTGTTCTCCGCGTACAAGGTCGGCGCGAAGACGCTGCAGTTCCTGGAGCCCATCACGATAGTCGGGCTGTTGTTCGTCGTGGTCAGCGTCATATCTTCGATACTCGTCCGCCGCTTGGAGAGGCGTTATGCCACCATCTGATACAGACGAAGCCGGCCCGGGAGGAGTGGGGGATCGCCCCCCTTCCGAAATACCCGGCGCACCGAAAGCCCCGGCGCCCGGGGACGGCGGGTCCGGCTCCGCGCCGAACGTCGTCACCGAGAAAGGCGTCGCCACGCAGAAGGGCGAGGTTCCCGGGGGCGAGCAGGCGGCCGAGCTTCCGCGCGGCACCGCGCCGGGAATCCGCTTCGAGAAGGTCGTCAAGCGGTTCGGCTCCAACGTCGTGCTGCGCGAACTCGATTTCACCGTGGCGCCCGGCGAGCGCGTGACGCTCATCGGGCCGAGCGGGTCGGGTAAGACCACGATCCTGCGGTTGCTGATGACGCTGGAGAAACTGGACGGGGGCCTCATCTGGATCGGCGACGAGACGCTGTGGCATAGGGAGCGCGGCGGTAAACGCGTCCCGGCCGACCAGAAGCACCTGCACGAGATGCGCAAGCAGGTCGGCATGGTGTTCCAGCAGTTCAACCTGTTCCCCAACATGAACGTGCTGCACAACCTCACCGAGGGCCCGGTACGGGTGCTCGGCCTCTCGAAGGACGAGGCGGTCGAGCGCGCCCGCGGCCTGCTGGACATGGTGGGGCTCACCGACAAGGAGAACGCGCACCCGACGCAACTGTCGGGCGGCCAGCAGCAGCGGGTCGCGATCGCGCGGGCGCTCGCGATGCAGCCGAAGGTGCTGCTGCTGGACGAGGTCACCTCCGCGCTCGACCCCGAACTCGTCGTCGGCGTCCAGGACCTGCTGCGCGACATCGCGCGGCAGAGCGACCTGACCCTGCTGTGCGTCACCCACGAGATGGGCTTCGCCAAGGACATCTCCAACCGGGTCCTGATGTTCGACCAGGGCCAGATCGTCGAGGAGGGTCCGCCGGACCAGATCTTCGGCGAGCCCTCGGAGCAGCGCACCCGGGACTTCCTGCAGGCCGTGCTGGCATCCTGACGAGGATCTCCCGAGACCGCGGGCCATCCCGCGCGTCGCCCGCGCCCCCGTCGCCCCGGGGACGCGGGCGACTCTCGTTTCAGCGCACCCCGGGCCAGGCGGCTGCGACGATCTCCGCCCAGCCGGGGACGGGATCGCCGGCGCCGTGCTGGCGGGCGATCTCGGCGGGGAACGTGCCCATCGGGGCCTTGGCCGGGTTCCGGGCGATCTGGTCGACGATGATCTCGGTGAGCCCGCGGCCGGCTTCACCGCGGGGGAACGCGGCGTGCACCCGTCCCGCCAGGTCGCCGGGGAGCGCGCCGGCGCCCAGCCCGGTGACGTCGGCGGCGGTTCCGGCGTGGGTGAGGGCGATCTCGGGACGCATCCGGTGCGCGATGCCGCTGCTGGTGTGCAGCGCGATCGCCTCCCAGACGACACGGGTCCGCTCGTCGTCCAGGCCGTTCTCGCGCACGAACCCGGCGGCGAGGTCGGCGCCGTCCACCTCGAAGCGCCCGCCCCGGTCGCCCTGTTCGGTGAGGCCGACGTCGTGCAGGACGCTCGCCAGGAAGAACACCTCGTCGTCGTAGTCGGCGCCCGCACGCGCGCCCCGCGCCTCGCCGAGGGCGCGGCCGAACAGGTAGGTGCGGACGCTGTGGTGGGTGAGCGCCACCGGCGCCATCGAGGACACCAGGTCGTACGCCATGCGGGTCAGGTCGGTGTCGGGCATCGAGAACTCGGCGAAATGGTCGGACACGAAAGCTCCTCGGACGTGGTGCTGCGAACGCTCCTGATCGTCCGATGCCGCCGGATGTCTCCGACAGTGTCCGGACTGCCGATATGCGCTACGTTCTGGCCATGCACGTAGTGGCCGTACTCGCGCTTGACGGCGTGGTCGCGTTCGACCTGGCCGTCCCGGGGCAGGTGTTCGGCTCGACGACCACCGCCGGGAACGTCCCGCTGTACGAGACGCGGGTGTGCACGCCGCCCGGCGGCGCGGAGACGTCGGCCATGCTCGGCCGGATCCGGGTGGACACCCCGTTCGGGCTGGACGCACTGGCCACGGCCGGCACCGTCGTGGTGCCGGGGCACGAGGACGTCCGGTCCGATCCGCCCGCCGAGGTGCTGGACGCCCTGCGCCACGCGGCGTCGCGCGGCGCCCGGATCGCGTCGATCTGCGTCGGCGCGTTCGTCCTCGCCGCGGCCGGGCTGCTGGACGGACGGCGCGTCACCACGCACTGGCGCTACGCGAGGGCGCTGGCCCGCCGGTTCCCGGACGTCGAGGTCGATCCGTCCGTGCTCTACGTGGACGGCGGGCAGATCCTCACCTCGGCGGGGGTCGCAGCCGGCATCGACCTGTGCCTGCATCTCGTCCGGCGCGACCACGGCTCGGCGACGGCCGCGCGCACCGCCCGCCGGATCGTCATGCCGCCGCAGCGGGACGGCGGGCAGGCGCAGTTCATCCGGCGCGAGGAGCCGCCGGACGGCGAGACGGCCCTCCAGCCGACGCTGGCCTGGCTGGAGGCCAATCTGCACCGTCCCCTGACGCTGGACGACATCGCGCGGCACGCGTCGGTCAGCGTCCGGACGCTGACCCGGCGGTTCCGCGACCAGGCGGGAACGACGCCGCGGCAGTGGCTGGCACGCGCCCGCGTGCACCGCGCGCAGGAACTGCTGGAGAGCACGGACCTGCCGGTCGAGCGGGTCGCCGCCGAGGCCGGGTTCGGTTCGCCGGTGACGCTGCGCGCCCACTTCGCCCGCCGGGTCGGCACGTCCCCGCTGGCCTACCGCAACGCCTTCCGCACCCGCTCCTGATCTCCCGGCCCGCCCTCCACCGAACGACATTCTGTACCGTAGCGCTTACGGACGAGGAGAGCGGGGCCATGCGCACTTCGAGGGGCACGTCGATCGTGGGGCTCGGCATGACCGAGCTCGGCAGGGTGTACGGGCGGAGTCCGCGGCGGCTCGCCGCGGACGCGGTGCGGCTCGCCGCCGCCGACGCGGGGCTGGCGCTCGGCGACCTGGACGGGCTGCTGGTCAGCCATGGGGTGAGCGGGTCCCCCGGCATCGAACTGGCGGGCACGCTCGGGCTCGGTGACCTGCGGCTGCTGGCGCAGGTCAACGCGTTCGGCGCCACGGCCGGGGCGATGGTGTCGTACGCGGCCATGTCGGTGCTGAATGGGACCGCGACCACCGTGGCCTGCGTGTTCGCGGACGCGCCGCGCAAGCCGAAGCAGTCGGCGGGCGCGGCCTACAACCGCAGCGCCCGCGAATGGCACGGATTCGCGGGGATGACGGCGGCACTCGGGCTGCGCAGCGTCACCTCCTTCTACGCGCTCGCCGCCCAGCGGCACATGGCCCGCTACGGGACGACCAGCGAGCAGCTCGGCGCGATCGCCGTCTCGACCCGCGCGTGGGCGGCCGGCAACCCGCTCGCCGAGATGCGCGACCCGATCACCCTCGACGACCACCAGAACTCCCGCTGGGTGTCCGAGCCGCTGCACCTGCTGGACTGCTGCCTGGTCTCCAACGGCGCCATCGCCGTCATCGTGACGGGCGACGACCGGGCCCGCGACCTCGCCCGCCCGCCCGTCCACCTGTGGGGATGGGGGCAGGGCCATCCCGGGCACCGCAAGGAGCGCGGCAGCGACTTCGGCCTGACGACCGGCGCCGCCTCCGCGGGGGCCACGGCGATGAAGATGGCCGGGATCACCCCGTCCGATGTGGACGTGTGCGAGCTGTACGACTGCTACACCTACACGGTCCTGGTGTCGCTGGAGGACTACGGGTTCTGCGCCAAGGGCGAGGGCGGCGCGTTCGCCGCGTCCGGCGCGCTCGGTCCCGGCGGGTCGCTGCCGACCAACACCGGCGGCGGGCAGCTGTCGGCGTACTACATGTGGGGCATGACCCCGCTGTCGGAGGCCGTGATCCAGGCGCGCGGGGACGGCGGCGAGCGGCAGGTGCCGGCCCGCGACGTGATCCTCGTCAGCGGGAACGGCGGCATCCTCGACCACCACTCCACGCTGATCGTCAGCCCGCACCCGAAGGGGGCCTAGCCATGGACATCGGGATTCTGCGCCGCGACGGGCGCACCGACCCGTTCTTCGACGGCACGGCCGCCGGGCGGCTCGTCATCCGGCGGTGCGAGGCGTGCGACCGCTGGTTCGCGCCGGACGCGTCCGGCTGCCCCGGCTGCGGAGAGGAGGACCCCGGCTGGGCGGAGGCGAGCGGCGAGGCGACCCTGGTGACCTGGACCGTCCTGCCCGAGGAGCCCCCGGCGTACCTGGCCCTGGTCGAGCTGGCCGAGGGGCCGTGGCTGCACGCCCGGCTGGACGGGGTGACCCGCGGCGACCTCCGCGAGGGCCTGCCGCTGCACGTGACGTTCGAGCGGCCGGACGAGGGCGAGACCTACATCCTGTTCCGCCCCCGACCCACTGGACCGAATGGCATTCGGTCCATTAGCGTCGGGGCATGAACACCGAGGTCTGCGCACGGTTCGGCATCGAGTTCCCGCTGTTCGCCTTCAGCCACTGCCGCGACGTCGTCGCCGCCGTCACCAATGCCGGCGGGCTCGGCGTCCTCGGGGCCGTCGCGTACACCCCCGACCGGCTCGAAGAGGAGCTGCACTGGATCGACGACCATGTGAACGGCCGCCCCTACGGCGTGGACGTCCTCGTCCCCGGCAAGATCGACAAGGCGGCGGAGAGCGGCGGCGGCCTCGACGCCATGCTCGCCGCGATCCCGGACGAGCACTGGACGTTCCTCACCGGCCTGTTCGCCAAGTACGACGTCCCGCTGCCCGACTTCGACAGGGCCAGGCGCGCCAACGCACGCGGCGGCGGCCAGGTCACCAAGGAGGGCGCGACCGAGCTGATCGACGTGTCACTCGCCCACCCCATCGGGCTCATCGCCAGCGCGCTCGGCACCCCTCCCCCGCTCATGGTGGAGAAGGCCCGTGCGGCGGGCGTCCCCGTCGCCGCGCTGGTCGGGACGCCCGAGCACGCCCGCCGCCAGGTCGCCGCGGGCGCCGACCTGATCGTCGCGCAGGGCGGGGAGGCCGGCGGGCACACCGGCGAGATCTCCACGATGGTGCTCGTCCCCGAGGTCGTCGACACGGTCGCGCCGGTGCCCGTCCTCGCCGCGGGCGGCATCGCCACCGGACGCCAGATGGCCGCCGCGCTCGCCCTCGGCGCGTCCGGCGTCTGGTGCGGTTCGGTGTGGCTCACCACCGAGGAGGCGGAGACGTCCCCGGCGGTGAAGGAGAAGATGCTCGCCGCCACCTCCCGCGACACGATCCGGTCCCGGTCCCGCACCGGCAAGCCCGCCCGCCAGCTCCGCTCCGCCTGGACGGACGAGTGGGAGGGCCCCGCGAGCCCCGGCCCGCTCGGCATGCCGCTGCAGATGATCGTGGCCGAGGGCGCCATGCGGCAGATCACCAAGGTGGCCGAGTCCGGCAACCCCGGCGCCCGCGCCCTCGCCAACTACTTCGTCGGCCAGTGCGTCGGACTCATGAACACCGTCAAACCCGCCCGCCAGGTCGTCTACGACATGGTCGACGACTTCGCCGGCGCCGTGGAGCGCCTCAACACCATCACCGGCGAGAGCTGAACGGCCGGAACCGGACGCCGCGACGGGGGCGCCCCTCCTGCCACGGCGTGACACCCCGCCGCCACGGCCTTACGCTTTCGCAGCGAGAGCCGAGATCCGTCCCTGGACAGGGAAGGACCAGCCGTGGGCAACCCCCGCCCCGCCGACTCCGAGCGCGATCTCGCGCTGTTCGACTGGTTGACATCCTCCGCCTGCCTAGGGGCAGGGGATTCCGACCGTCGCCGATCGGGTTTCCCGCTTCGTCGCCGTCCGCCCGCCGGGCCTGCGCCGTTTGGGTCTTACGTCGGCTCCACAGGCCGATACCGCCGGCCCGGCGGCCAGAACGTTCTTCGCGGCGTTGACGTCCCGGTCATGCCGGACGCCGCACCCGCCGCACTCCCATTCCCTCACCTCAAGGGACAACGTGTCGGTGATGGTTCCGCATTTTGCGCACGTCTTGGTGGAGGGGAACCACCGGTCGACCACGATGAGTTCACGGCCGTACCAGCCGGCCCTGTACTCCAGCATCGACCGCAACTGGTGCCACGCCGCGTCTGAGATCGCACGCGCCAGCGAGTGATTCTTGACCATGGTGCGCACGTTCAGGTCCTCGATCACGACCGTTTGGTTCTCACGGACGAGCCGAGTGGTCAGCTTGTGCAGGAAGTCCCGGCGCCGATCGGCGATCCGGGCATGGATCCGCGCCACCCGCGTCCTGGCCTTGTCCCGGTTCGCCGAGCCCTTGGCCTTGCGGGACAAATCCTTCTGCGCCCTGGCCAGGCGTTCGCGGTCGCGGCGCTCGTGCCGGGGGTTGGCGACCTTCTCCCCGGTGGACAGGGCGACCAGCGAGGTGAGCCCCGCGTCCACCCCCACCGCCCGCTCCACCGGCTCCAGCAGGGCGATGGCATCGGTGCACAGGATCGAGACGAACCAGCGCCCGGCCGCGTCCCGGCTGACGGTCACCGTGGACGGCACCGCCCCCTGCGGCAGGGGCCGCGACCACACGATCGCCAGCGGCTCGGACATCTTGGCCAGCGTCAGGCACCCGTCCTGCCAGCGGAACGCCGAGCGGGTGTACTCCGCCGAGGCGCGCGACTTCTTGCGCGACTTGAACCGCGGGTACCTGGCGCGCCCGGCGAAGAAGCCGGTGAACGCGGTCTGCAGGTGCCGCAGCGCCTGCTGCAGCGGCACGCTGGACACCTCGCCCAAAAACGCCAGCTCTTCGGTCTTCTTCCACCCGGTGAGCATCGCGGAGGTCTCCACATAGGAGACCCGCCGCCGCTCGGCGTACCAGGCGCGGGTGCGTTCCTCCAACGCCCGGTTGTACACCAGCCGCACACACCCGAACGTGCGGGCGAGTTCCGCCGCCTGTCCGGGAGTGGGATAGAAACGGTACCGAAACGCCCGCTTCACCTACCGCGCCATGCCTTGCACCCTAACGGTTCTCCTGTGCATGAAGGGAGGAAGCGGCGGTTCCTCCCCCGGCAACACCGGCGCCCGCCTCACCCTCGCCGACCTGCAGCGCCGCATCGAGGACGAGAACAAGGCCGTCATCGACTCGCCCAAGCCGTACGTCACCGTCGTCTACGCGGGCGTGTTCACCGCCAGCCCGGGGCAGAGCGATCTCACGGTGAGCAGCATCCGGGAACTCGCCGGCGCCTACCTCGCCCAGATGCGCAACAACCGCTCCAAACACCCCGGCGAGGTCAACAACCCCCTCAAGCTGCGCCTGCTGCCCGCCAACACCGGGCAGAACATGGCCTTCTCCGCCGAGACCGCCGACCGCATCCTCGACCTCGCCCGCCGCGACCCCAGCCTCATCGGCGTCTTCGGTTTCGGCCGCAACACCGAGCATTCCCGGGCGGCGATCGAACGGCTGATCGCCGCCGGGCTGCCGATCATCGACACCGTCAACTCCTCCGACCAGCTCCCGGCCCTGCCCCACTACTACGGTCTCGCGTCCACCAACTACCAGGAGGCCGCCGCGACCCGCGCCGCCGTCCGCATCGAACTGAAGGGCCGGCCGATCTCCCGCTTGATGCTCGTCCACCGCAAACCCGGCCCGTCCCGGGACGCCTACAGCAGCGAGATCGCCGACGACGTCACCCGCGCGCTCAAGCCCCGCGCCGTCGACCCGGTCAACTACACCGGCACCGACGACATCGCCGGCGAGGTCAAGAAGGTCTGCGAGAAGGCCCCCGCGCCCCTCGTCTACTTCGCCGGACGCTCCGAAGACCTCCCCGGACTGATGAACGGCCTCGTCCAGGGCGGCTGCACCCGGCACCGCCTCGTCCTCCTCGCCGGCGACGACGTGACCAAGACCCGGTTCGGCACCAGACCGCACGAGGTGCCGATCCCCGACAACACGGTCATCTACCACACCGCCTTCGTCCACCTGCCGTTCCTGGTCGCGGGCAACGCCGACCAGACCAACGGCTTCTTCCTCCTCGCCCGCAACCTCCTCGGCATCGGCGCGCCGCATGTCCGCCCCGATGAGCCCCTTCTGGTGGACGGCCAGATGGCCCTCACCTACGACGCCACCGTCGCCCTGAGCCAGGCCGCGCAGGACGTCTTCAAGGGCCTCGGCCTCACCGACACCGGACCGCCCCGGGTCACCGGCAGCCGCTCCGTGACGTCCGGCACCGTACTGCTGGCACTGCGTCACCTGCACGTCCGCGAGGCGGCCACCGGCGAGATCGACTTCCACCGGGACCCACACGAGGACAACGACCCGCACAAGGACGACGGCCCGCCCAAAGCACCGGACAACCGCGGCCTCACCCTGATCAAGGTCACGCTGAAGACCCGCACCCCGATCTGCGGCTGCCTGAACGGCGGCGACGCCGCCCCCGGACTGCGCCCCTGCCCCCGCTGAGGTCACCGAAGCGACGGCCCGGGAAACCGCGTCCACTCCGCCTTCCGTCCCGCCTTCAGGACCCGGGACGCTTGACCACCACCGGCGTGCGGTCCACCAGGTCGGCCTCTGCAGAGGTGATCTCAAAGGTGGTGTCACATCTGCCTTGGATATAGTCACTGTGGGTGGCGATGATCACGGTGCAGCCGGTGTCGCTCAGCTGCCGCAGCGTGTCGATGACCATGGCGGCGTTGGTGCTGTCGAGGGCCCCCGTCGGCTCGTCCGCCAGGATCAGGGAGGGCTGCTTGACCAGGAGGCGGGCGAGGGCGACGCGCTGCTGTTCGCCGCCGCTGAGATGGTGGACCTTCTCCTTCTCCCGTCCGACCAGACCCACGCGGTCGAGCGCGTCGAGGTGGCGCGCATGGCGGTCGCGTCGGTTGGGGGACGCGATGTCGAGGTTTTCGGCGACGGTGGCGTTCTCGATCAGCGCGTAGTTCTGGAACAGATAGCCCAGGACGTCACGGCGGAAGCGACGCGCGGCCCGCCTGCCGAACCGCGTCGTGTCGGTGCCCTCGTAGAGGATCTGTCCGCTGGTCGGCGACTCCAGCAGGCCGATACAGTTGAGCAGGGTCGACTTGCCTGATCCGCTGGGGCCGGTCACGGCGAGCATCTCGCCCGCCTTGGCCGTGAGAGCGAGGTCGGACCACAGCGTACGGCGGCCGAAGGACTTGGACAGGTTCTTAACGGTGATCATGGGCGGGCTCCCGGTGTGCTCAGACATCGGCGGCGTGTTCGGTCACGATGCGGCGGTGGGCGAAGGCGAGCCCGGCCGTCAGCAGGATCGTCGCCAGTGCGGCCACCCCCGCGGCGGGCGCCAGTTCCCACCAGTCGGCCGGGGGCAGGCTTGGCGGCGCCGGAACGCCCCTGGCGGTGAATCGGTCGAGCGCTTTGACCCTGGTCCAGATCCCCCAGCCGACCCAGCCCAGCAGCCCGCAGGCGACGAGGGCGTCCAGGGCGAACAGGCGGCGATGGATCGTCCAGAACGACCAGCCGTTGATGTGCTTGGCGAAGATGGCCTGGGCGTTCTTGCGGGCGTAGATCATGCACACCCCCAGCCCGGTGGTGAACAGCACAACTAGGGCCGCAGTCAGACTCAACCCGCTGACCCGTAACTCGTGCGCAGATTCGGCGTATTCCCCAGCGGCGTTCTGACCGACCGGATTCATGTCCGCGATGTCTTCTCTCGGGATGTCCCGTCCGAGGGCGGACAGAAGATCCTGAGGGTTCTTGAAGATGATCCCGTTATGGGTCGCCATCGCCGTATAGTCGGCGTCCGAGGTGAGGGACGATCCGTTGGGAATGACGACGAGAACGGGATCGTGTAGCAGGGGTTCGTCCAGCCCTTCGCTCTCGGAGCCGAAGGTGAAGACCGTCTGGCCGTCTTTCGCCCACACCTGGTCCACACCGGCCCTGCGCACCAGCTTCCCGCCGTCTGCGGGGTGAACTCCCGCCGGAACGTTGTCGATGATGGTCTGGGCGTATTCACGCAGGCGCTCCGGGATGATGACCCGCAACCGCCCCCGAGGATCCGGGCCGTATCGCCTCCCTGACGGGTCCAGGATCGGCTGCTCGGCGAGAAAGGTGTCGTTGACGAACAGCAGTTCACCTTCGGGAAGTCTTTGCTTCGCGGAGCTGAAATCGTTCAGGTACCACCGGTAGATCGCGATGACCTGCCCCCGCTCATCGACCCGCCGTAACCACCGGCCGACCCGCGCCGCCGCCTCCTCGGAGGCATTCTCCGTCCGGCTGCCGGGAAGCCTGATGTAATTGGCCTCTCCCAGCGCGGCGAAGCGCTGCTGACTCGCCTGCCGCTGCGCGAAATCCCGTGCGGACGCCAGGGCGGCACCGCCGATAATGAGGACCAGAAGCGCGGCGATGACCCGCAGCAGATAGACGCTCCCCATCGCCGGCCTGGCCGTCACCTCCCCTTTCAGCCCCCGCAGCACACCGGTACGGGTCACCAAGGCCAACGCGCCCAGATGGGTGATGAGGGAGAGCAGGCACAGCACTCCCGCCAAACCGCCCGCGACCATGACGAACAGCCCGACGTGAGCGAAGCCGTTGTACATGCCGAGAAAGACCAGTGTGATCGTCGTGACCACCGCGACGGCGATGAGCCAGAAGGGCGCCGACCGGCGCAGATCCAGCCGGAGAATCGCCGGGAACGACATGCCCTGAAGCCGCAGCACTCCGTAGCCCTTGGCGCTCAGCAGCACGCTCGCGCCCACGGTCAGCACCACGGTCAGCGCGACGACGTAATAGGCCGATCCCAGCGAAGAATGCGCGTAACGCACGAGACGCTCGCCGAACCCGACAGGCTCGACCAACTCCCCGACGAGGCCGATCCCGGCGAACTCGGCGCGTAGTTCCTCGATGGCGCGACGAGAGCCGTACACCTTGTACATGCCCCTGGGGTCGAGAAAGCCGCTCTCCTTCAACGGATGGGTTTCGGTACGGATGCCGTGCCCGAAGGAGGAGACCCCCCGCCGCGCCCATGACTCCGGAGCCGATCCGGCGTCGCCTGAGGCGATGTAAAGATGCAGGAGGCGATCGGGTTCCCGGAAGTCCTGGACCTCCCGCACGACCGACACCCGATGCCCACGCGCGAAGGAGTCCACCATCCGTGCGGTCTGTGCACCACTCACGGCATCACGATTATCCAGAATCCAGATCGAGGCCGCCTCGCCCGTTGCGGGCTCCTCGTCGAGATCCTGCAATACGAAGAACGCGAGCAGCACCGAGACGGCGAGCATGACGGCATGGACGATCTTCAAACCGGGGTGACGCATGGGAGCATTCCCTCGCAATCCAAGGTCGTTCACTGGCACACAGGGGTGACGCGATGACTTCTGTCACCCCGTCACCCCTGCGGCGCGCTCACTCAGACAGATCGGCCGTAGGCGGCCTCACCGAGGATCAGCACTTGTTCGTCCAGTACACCTTGACCGTGCCGTCCTTCGTGACCGTGGCCTCGGACCACCGCTTCGCCGCGACGCCGTGATCCGCGGCGTAGTGCCTGCCCGACCTCGCGGACGAGCCGTGGCAGTTCGTGGGGTGGTAGTAGTCCGACCAGCCGTAATCCTGAACCCGGTTGGAGCCGTAGTTCCACGTGCCGCCGCCGACGTTCTTGGTGCCCTGGGCGGTCACGTCACCGGTGCCCGGGTCCAAGGTGACCGAGCCCTCGGTGGCGGTCGGGTCGGGGGCAGGTGCGGCGTTCCCCTCGGCCATGGCGGCACCGGCCCCGCCGAGGATGATGACGCCGGCCGTGGCGGCCATGACCAGGCCGCCCTTCAGTGTCTTTCGCATGGAGACCCTCTCCGTGATGCGGACATGGCATTGCCCACCGGACAGGGAGTACTCTGGGAGTGCATGTATGCCCAGCGCGGCGGCCTTTCGGCCGCCGCGTTCGGCGTCTCTCAGGGTCCACCCGCTGTTTCCGTCACCTCCGGCACCTCGATTGGTTCACCGGATGGTCGGAATTTCCGGAAAGCATGGAGACCATAACAACAGCAGTGATCTTGAGCAAAGGTCTTGTCAGGAGAACCGAAGAGTTACGGGTCACCCCCCCTTTTTTGTAGGGGTTTTCCACGATGCTCCAGTTGAGCAACTTCTGGTACCGGCCCATGAGGACGCGGCACACATAATGCAAGGTCGCGGAAACGGTCCTGCAGGAGCGTCAGGGCTGTCCACAGCCGTGTTCTCGGTCCGGCTTCGCACATGCCGGTCAGGCGGTGGAGTGGGCGGGGAAGCGCATCACGGGGTTCGTGCGTCCGGCCAGGAGGAGGAAGAGCACGATTCCGGCGGCGGCGTAGGCGGCGAGGACGAGCAGGGGGCGCGTCAAGGCGTGGCCGTCGAAGTAGACGGCGTTCCGTACGGCTTCCGTGCCGGCCCAGTTGGGCGGCCAGGGGCCGGCCGTCCGCCAGAACGCCGGCAGGAGCGGCAGCGGCCACGGGCCGCCCGCCGAGGGGTTGCCGAGCACCACGAACACCAGGATCGTCAACGCCGTCCCGATGATCCCGAGCAGGCTCTCGGCCGCGGCGGTCGCCGCCGCCACGGCGAAGACGCACAGGGCGCCGACGCCGGTGAGCGGCCACGGGCTGTCGGGCAGGTAGCCGTAGCCGGTTTCCACGATGAGGGTGCCCATCGCGCCGGCCACCGCCGAGTACACCGCGAAGGCGGCAAGGCGGACGAGGGCGTCGCGGAGCGTGATGGCCGCCATGCCGCGGTAGAGGCCGACGATCGCGGCGACCAGGTAGGCGCTCACGATCCATCCGATCACCAGGTAGAACGGGACGAGTCCCTCCGGGTCGCCGGGGTCGGCCGGCACCACGTCCTGCACGGACAGGCGCAGGCCGTCGGCGGCGGCCACCGGGGCGAAGGCGCTGCGCAGGAGGCCGCTGGTGGTCGGGCCGAAGGCGGAGGTGATGAGCAGCCGGCCCTGCTGGGGCAGGTAGGCGCCGTACACGTCCCGGTGCTGGATCGCCTGGCGTGCGGACGCGGTGGTCGGGTAGGTGCGCAGGTCGAACGCGTCGCCCTCGCGGCGCAGTGCGGCATCGACCCGTGCGGTGGCGTCCGCCGGGCCGGCCACCGCCACCGGCACCCGGTGGGGATGCGGTGCGTGGAGTCCGCCCACGTAGGAGGCGATGAACGCCGCGCCGAGCAGGAAGACGCCCACCATGAACAGCGCGGTGACGGGATAGGAAACACCGCGTGCGGGATGGACCGGACCTGCCATTGCGCTTAGCTACCCATTGAGTGCATTCGGTAACATTGCGGTCGCGGTGAGGGACGCTGCCGGAACGGCTCCGGCGCGAGATCGGCCGACGCGCTGGCGGACGAGTACCCACCCCTCGGCGATCCGCTATGGCGCGCCGGGCCTCGGCTCAAGGACGAGCCGGTCACCCCGGACGGTGACCTCCGTCCCGAAGGCGGCACAGGCCGCGGTGAAGCGGTCGACGATCCAGGCGCGGTCGGCGCCCTCGGCCAGCCGGGTGTGCGCGAGGTCGAGCCGGACCGGCACCGCCTCGATCCGGGACGGGCCACCGCCGTCCACGGTGACCAGGAACACCAGGCCCAGGTCGTTGCGGAGCTGCCGGTCAACGACGTAATCGTCGATGAAATCCCCCATGTCGAACATGACCGGCCAGGAAACACCGTGGAACACGTGCGCCGAACTCCCCGCGATGAGCGACGCGCCGGCGTCCACCAGCGCCTCGGCCGCACGCCGGACGTAACCCAGCGGCTCATCGGTCATGTTCGGCCCCCAGTGCGGCATCACCAGTACCGCATCGGCCTCGTCCCGAAGCCGGCGGATCCGCCTCACCAGGTCATCGGGGACGCCGCCCCACAGATCGACGTGCGCGACACCGGGACGATCGGGCCCGGCGGCGAAATCGGCCGGATGATCGGTGATGCCCACGACCGCGATCCGGGTGTCCCGGGCTTCCAGGACGACGGGCTCCCGCGCCTCCTCCAGATCGGCACCGGCCCCGACCGTCCGGACGCCGGCCCGCCGCAGAATGGCGAGTGTGTCCGCCAGCGCGTCGGGCCCGAAGTCCAGGGCGTGGTTGTTGGCGAGCGTCACGCAGTCGACACCGAGGTCGGTGAGGGCTTCGGCGGCGGCCGGCGGCGCCCGGAAATGGAAGGGCTTGCCCGGGGCGCCCCAGGGCCGTCCGCGCTCGGAGATGCAGCATTCCAGGTTCAGCAGCACGAGGTCGGCCTCCGCGAAGACCTCGCGCACCCCCTCCGAGAACAGGCCGTGCGGACCGGACACCGCGATCTCGTCCGCCACGCCGCGTCCCAGCATGGTGTCCCCGGCGAGCGCCATCGTGACGGCCATCGGCTCCTCCCCTCCACGGACCCCCTGGTTTCCACACTACGGAACGCGGGTGAACCAGGTGACCTGGGCGCCGTTGCCGAACGGCTTCCGCTCGGCCGGCGCGAACCGGGTCGGTCGGAACCCGCCGGAGAAGGCGGAGATGCCGTCCCCGGCCACCACCGGATACGACTTGACGATCAGTTCGTCGATCTCGGGGAGGAGGGCACCGGCGAGCCTGCCGCCACCGGCGAGCCAGATGTCCATGTCACCGTCCTCGGCCTTGAGTTCGCGGACGACGTCGAGCGGCTCTCTGACCAGTTCCACGCCGGGGTCGGCGATCTCGTCGAGCGTGGTGGAGACGACGTACTGCCGAAGGTGCGCGTACGGGCTGGTCACGTTGATGTCGAGGGCCGGCCGGTAGGTGCCGAGCCCCATCACCAGCGTGTCGAACCGCTTGTTCGGCGCTCCCTCAAGGCCGAAATGCGGACGGACGTGCGTGGGGATCGTCTCCGGGTAGCGCTCGTTGATCCAGGCCGCCATGTCGTCCCCGAGCGGGTAGAAGTCGAACTCGCCGCCCGGCCCCGCGATGTAGCCGTCGATGCTGACGCCGACGTAGTAGACGAGCTTTCGCATAAATGAACTCCATACGTAGTACTCTGCTTGTAGTGGCTAGAACGTAGTACTACAACTGGAGTGGTGTCAACATGCGGCGGAACACCGAACGGCGGGCGGCACTGGTCGACGCCGCCATCGAGGTCCTGGCCAGGGAGGGGGCGCGCGGGCTGACGTTCCGGGCGGTGGACGCCGAGGCGAGCGTCCCGGCCGGCACCGCGTCCAACTACTTCGCCAACCGGGACGACCTGCTCACCCAGGCGGGCGGCCGGATCTACGAGCGCCTGCAGCCCGACGCGTCCACCGTGGCCGGGACCCTGGAGGGGCCCCGCGACATCGCCAAGGTCACCGAACTCCTCCGCGACGTGATCGGACGTATCTCCGGCTTCCGCACCGGCTACCTGGCACTGCTGGAACTGCGCCTGGAGGCGACCCGGCGCCCGGAACTGCGCGCCGTGCTGACCGAGCGGGTGCGGGCGGACATCGACGCCAACATCGCCTACCACCTGGACAGCGGCCTGCCCGGCGACGCCACCTCCGTCCGGCTGCTCTACCTCGCCCTCAACTGGCTGATCGTCGAGCACCTCACCCTCCCGGGAGTGTTCTCCGACGAGGAGGTACAGGACCTTGTGGCGATCGCGGTGGAACGCGCCGTCCCGCGCTAGGACAGCGGGCGGCCCGGTCCCTTCTTGATCTGCTCGGTGAACAACTGGGCCAGGGCGTGCTGCCCGGCGATCGTCGGGTGGTAGCTGCGCGGCTCGGCCTCCAGCGCCGACAGGTTCAGTGTCAGGCCGTTCATGTACGCGTTCGGGCTGCCGACCTCGTGGCCGGCGAACGCACTGTAGGCGTCGACGAACTCGACGCTGCCGCGGCCGTGCGTCGCGGCCTTGCGCGCGTCCGCCTCGATGACGGACTGGCGGATCAGCCGCCCCAGATCGTAGGCGCGCGCATTCAGCCAACGCTGGTCCGACACCGTGATGTTGTCCCCGTCCACGCCGCTGACCTCGGAGAACGCCTTCGGGTACCCCATCACGATCACCCGCGCGTAGGGGGCCCGCGCGGTGATCTTCGCGAGCAGGGCCGGAAGATCCTGCCGCAGTTCGGACATCTTGCCGGCGATCTCCTCGCCCTGCGAGGTGCAGCCCCTGCCCCACGGCAGCTTGACGACGCATCCGGCGAGCACCTTGGAGAACCCGACGTCGTTGCCGCCGATGCTGATGGTGATCAGGCTGGTGTCGCGTCCGATCCGCCCGATCTGCGGGGGCTCACCGCCCCGCCCGTCCAGGACGTCGTCGGTCGTCGCGCCGGAACACGCCCAGAACGACGTGCCCCTGGCGAAACGAAACGCCTGGGAGACCTCGTGGTAGTACGCCTTGGACGTCCGATGGCAGCGGTCGAGCGGGTTCTGGTCGGCCACCGTCGCCTCCGCGCCGACGCCCGCCGAGTACGAGTCCCCCAGCGCGACATACGAACCCCGCGTGGCCACTTCGAGCGGCGTGGGTCCCCTGCGGACCGCGACCGGGTCGGTGCGCTTCTCCGGTGCGGGCCTGGGGCAGCCGCCGCCGAAGACCTCGCAGCGGACCGCGGGCATCGCCGCCAGCGGGACGACGGCCAGTGCCAGCAGCACCACCAGCAGGACGAGCGCGGCCCTTCGTTCGCCGAGACGGGCCCGCATCCATGCCACCGGGCTGGTCATCGTCCTCCTTGTACGTCCCTGGGGCAGACGTCCACGAGCCGCTCCCGGTTCCCGCCTTTACATTGTAGATCATCAGCCGGATGCCGCGGATGATCGGCACCGGGGCGCCGGTGCCGAGGCTACCGCTCCCCGGCCGGCGCCCACATGACGACCCGCGGACCCAGCTCGTGCAGCCCGGCCTCGACCTCGGCGTCCCAGTAGGACCTGAGGCCCGGCCCCCACCGGTCCTCGGGCAGCTCCGCGAACCCGTGCCGCGCGTACCAGGGGCCGTTCCACGGGACGTCCCGGAACGTCAGCAGGCTGACACCGGGCGATCCGGCCGCCGCCGCCCGCGCCACGACCTCCTCCAGCAGCCGGACGCCGATGCCCCGCCCGGTCAGGTCGCCGCGCACCGAGATCTGCTCCAGGTGCGCGGCGCCATCGACCTGCCGGGTCGCCGCGAACCCGACCGGCGGGTCACCGGCGACCACGATCCCGGCGCCCTTGCCGATCACCTGCTCGATCACGGTCGGACCGGGCGGGAACACGATCCCGATCTCCTCGAACATCGGGTCGCCCGAGTTCTCGATCTCCGCCAGCCCCGGGAGATCCTCGGGCCGCGCCGGCCGAACCTCATGCCCCATCCCGCGATCGTAGGCCGCGCCCCGGGCCGCGTCCTCCCATTAATGTCCGGGCCGCGGGCGAGGGTGCCGGGCATGGCCGCCGCCGGAAAACGGGGTGCGAGGCGGGCAGGGGTGTGCGCATGCTCGGGTATGGGATGGACGCTGACCGATGATCTTGAGGAGTTCCTCACGCGGGCGAGCGGTTTCCTGCGCGCTGATCCCGTCGCGAACACCGTGGCGCTGACCGTGGCCGAGGCCCTGCGGAGGCAGGGCCCCGGCCTCTACGGGGAAACGCTGCTCGGATGGTGGACGGCGGCGGGGCGTGTGGCGGGCGTGTGCATGTGGACCGGCGCACATCCGCTGCTGCTGAGCGCGATGCCGCAGGCGGCGGCCGCGGAACTGGCGGACGCGCTGGCCGGGCGGGACGCGAAGGTGCCGGAGGTCAACGGGGCACGGGCGGCGGCCGGGGCGTTCGCCGAGGCGTGGACGAGCAGGACCGGGGCCGCGAGCGGCGTCAGGATGCGGCAGCGGCTCTACCGGCTCGACAGGCTGGACGTCCCCGATCCGCCGCCGGAGGGCGCCGCGCGCACGGCCGGCGGCGGCGACCGCGAGCTGGTGCTGGAATGGTTCGCGACCTTCTACCGCGACGCCGGCCAGTCCCGGCCCGTGAACACCGAACTGGTCGACGGCAGGCTCGCGGAGGGCGGGCTCACACTGTGGGAGGCCGGCGGCCGTCCGGTGTCGATGGCGGGGCGGACGCCGGTCGTCGCCGGCATGGCGCGGGTCGCGCCCGTGTACACCCCCGCCGCGCACCGGCGCCGGGGCTACGGAGCGGCGGTCACCGCCGCGGTGACCGCGGGTGCGCTGGACGCGGGCGCCGCACACGTCGTGCTGTTCACCGACCTCGCCGACCCGACGAGCAACGGCATCTACCAGGGGCTCGGCTACCGGCCCGTGGAGGACCGCGTCGCGCTCTCCTTCACCTGACGGCGCCGATCGCCCGACGCGGGCACGGGGAGAACGCCGCCTTCCGCACGCGCGCCCCGGCGGTCACCTGACACCGGCCTCCTTCATGTCGCGGAGTTCGCGTTTGAGTTCCTTGATCTCGTCGCGGAGGCGGGCGGCGAGCTCGAACTGCAGGTCGGTGGCGGCCTGGTGCATCTGGTCGGTCATCTGCTCGATGAGGGCCTCCAGCTCCTCGCGGGGCCGTTCGCCGACGAGGTCGGCGGCGTGGCGGCCGACCTCCCCCGAGCGCGAGGCCGCCTTGGACGCCAGGCCGGGGACGGGGGCCTTGCCGCGGGACTGCTGCCGCCCGGCGCCGCCGATGAGGGTCTCGGTGTCGGCGTCCTCGCGGGCGAGGGAGTCGAGGATGTCGGCGATGCGCTTGCGCAGGGCCCGCGGCTCGATGCCGTGCTCGGCGTTGTAGGCCTGCTGCTTGGCGCGGCGCCGGCTGGTCTCGTCGATCGCGCGCTCCATCGACGGGGTGACCGTGTCGGCGTACATGTGGACCTGGCCGGAGACGTTGCGGGCCGCGCGGCCGATCGTCTGGATGAGGGACGTCTCGGAGCGCAGGAAGCCCTCCTTGTCGGCGTCCAGGATCGCGACGAGGGAGACCTCGGGCAGGTCGAGGCCCTCGCGGAGCAGGTTGATGCCGACCAGGACGTCGAACTCCCCGGAGCGCAGCTCGCGGAGCAGCTCGATCCGGCGCAGGGTGTCGACCTCGCTGTGCAGGTAGCGGACCTGGATGCCGAGTTCGAGGAGGTAGTCGGTGAGGTCCTCGGCCATCTTCTTGGTGAGGGTGGTGACGAGGACGCGCTCGTCGCGCTCGGTGCGCTCGCGGATCTCGTGGATGAGGTCGTCGATCTGGCCCTTGGTGGGCTTGACGACGATCTCGGGGTCGATGAGGCCGGTCGGGCGGATGACCTGCTCGACGACGTCGCCCTTGACGCGGTTCATCTCGTACGGGCCGGGCGTCGCCGACAGGTACACGGTCTGGCCGATGCGGTCGAGGAACTCCTCCCACTTCAGGGGGCGGTTGTCCATCGCGGACGGCAGCCGGAACCCGTGCTCGACCAGCATCCGCTTGCGGGACGCGTCGCCCTCGTACATGGCGCCGATCTGCGGGACGGTCTGGTGCGACTCGTCGATGACGAGGAGGAAGTCCTCCGGGAAGTAGTCGAGGAGGGTGTTGGGGGCGGTACCGGGGCCGCGGCCGTCGATGTGCCGGGAGTAGTTCTCGATGCCGGAGCAGGCGCCGACCTGGCGCATCATCTCGATGTCGTAGGTGGTGCGCATGCGCAGCCGCTGCGCCTCCAGCATCTTGCCCCGCCGCTCCATCACGGCGAGGGTCTCCTCCAGCTCGGCCTCGATGTCGCGGATGGCCCGCTCCATGCGCTCGGGGCCGGCGACGTAGTGGGAGGCGGGGAAGACGTACAGCTCGTCGTCCTCGGTGATCAGCTCGCCGGTGAGGGGGTGCAGGGTCGCGAGCTTCTCGATCTCGTCGCCGAACATCTCGATGCGGACGGCGAGCTCCTCGTACTGCGGGATGATCTCGATGGTGTCGCCGCGGACCCGGAACGTCCCGCGGGTGAAGGCGAGGTCGTTGCGCGTGTACTGCATGCCGACGAGCCGGCGGAGCAGGTCGTCGCGGTCGATCTCCTGGCCGGTGTGCAGCCGGAGCATGCGGTCGACGTACTCCTGCGGGGTGCCGAGGCCGTAGATGCAGGACACCGACGCGACGACGATGGTGTCGCGGCGGGTGAGCAGCGAGTTGGTCGCCGAGTGCCGCAGCCGGTCGACCTCGTCGTTGATCGAGGAGTCCTTCTCGATGTAGGTGTCGGTCTGCGGGATGTACGCCTCGGGCTGGTAGTAGTCGTAGTACGACACGAAGTACTCGACGGCGTTGTGCGGCAGCATCTCGCGCAGCTCGTTGGCGAACTGGGCGGCGAGCGTCTTGTTCGGCTGCATGACCAGGACCGGCCGCTGCAGCTTCTCCACCAGCCACGCGATCGTGGCGGTCTTGCCGGTGCCGGTGGCGCCGAGCAGCACCGCGTCCTTGTCGCCGGCCTCGATCCGGGCGGTCAGCTCGGCGATCGCCTGCGGCTGGTCGCCCGACGGCGTCATCTCGGTGACGACCTCGAACGGCGCCACGCGGCGCCGCAGATCGGTGACTGGGCGCATCGGCACTCCCCTGGTCCGGCCTGGTCCGGCGTACTCCCCTGCTTTCCACCACTGTATTCAGGGGCCCCGACATTCCGCGTCCGCGCCGTCAGGACGCGGGCAGCGGCAGCCTCGCCCGGACGGCGTAGCCGCCTCCGCGGGGCCCGGCCTCGAAGCTGCCGCCGAGGGCGGTGACGCGCTCGCGCAGCCCGACCAGGCCGTTCCCGCCGCTCGGCAGCCGGTGCTCGGGCCGTGCGGTGGGCGGGTCGTTGACGATCTCCACTTCGATCGCCTCGGGCAGCAGGCCGAGGCCGACGCGGGTGTCGGCGGCCCCGGCGTGCTTGTGGACGTTGGTGAGGGCCTCCTGGACGAGGCGGTACACCGTCCGTCCCACGGCGATCGGCATCGGGCGCTCCTCGCCGCGGACCGCCAGGTCGACGCGGAGGCCGGCGGCGCCGGACTGGCCGACGAGCTCGCGGACGTGAGCGAGTGTCACCGCCTCCTGGGGAAGGGCCTCCTCGCCCTGGCGCAGGACCCCGATGACGTGGCGGAGCTCCTCCAGGGCCTGCCGCCCCATGTCCCCGATGATGGTGGCGGTCTCGGCGGCCCGCTCGGGGTCGCGGGCGGCGATCGCCTTGAGCGCGCCCGCATGCACGACCATGACGCTGATCCGGTTGGCGACCACGTCGTGCATCTCCCGCGCGATGCGGGTGCGTTCCTCGCCCCGCGCGCGCTCTGCGAGGAGGTGCTGTTCACGTTCGAGCCTCGCCGCGCGTTCCTGGAGCGAGGCGAGGAGCTGCTTGCGCGCCCCCATGTAGAGGCCCAGCAGGACGGGAACCGCGATGAACGCGATGCCGAAGATGGCCTGCACGGCGAAGTTGTCCGTCGTCGCCGTCGGGGACGGGAAGGCCAGCGCGGCGATGTAGGTGACGGCGGCGATCGTCAGGACCGTCCAGCGGGACGCGGTGTAGGCGGCGAGCGAGTACAGCACGACCAGGACGGCGAACACGCCCGCGCCGGTGATCGTCCCGAACACGAGCAGGAACAGGGCGAGCCCCACGGGGTGGGAGCGCCGCACGACGAGCGCCAGGCCGAGGACGACGCTGCACGCCGACACGACGGGCGGCGGCAGCCAGAACTTCTGGTCGGCGAACCACAGGAACACGCCGTCGCCGGCGGCCAGGGACACCGCCAGGAAGACGTCGAGCGCGCGCGAACGCCGGGTGGGCCATGCCCCCGTCCACCAGCCCCGCACGTACATGCGATGAGCCTATAGCGCATGGGGGCCGAACCCGGTCGCGCAAGGGACCAAAGCCCTCACCCGCGGGGCTTTTCCGCGGTCCATGCGCTGTGGTTACGATGACGGCGCCGACCGTGCCGTCCGAGGCGGATCCCGTGGGTCCTCCGGGTCCCTTGGCCCCCCTGGACGCCCGCGGCGCCGACTAGGACGGGATGACCGCAGAAGATGACCCGCTTCGCCAACTGGTTCGGGAAGAACGCCGACGCAGTGATCGCGCTGGTGCTGGCGATCGTCGTGGCGGTGCTGGGTCTCGGGGTGAACCTGCCGCACGAGGCCGACATCACCAACAGCGGGATCCTCGCGGTGATCGGCCTGCTGGCGACGTCGGTGCTGCGGGACCGCGGGCGCCGCATCCCGGTCGAGGCGGAGGTCCGCGACACGCTCCGGGCGTCCTCGGCGACGCTCGACGACCTGAGCGGCAGGCTGGCCCACATCGAGGGGTTCGAGAACGTCCTGGCCGACACCAAGCACACGCTGGACGAGACCACGGTCGTCCGTGTCATCAGCGGGGCGCAGGTGGCGCAGGTCCTGGAAGAGGCCCGCCGCGACACCGACCGGTGGTTCTTCAAGGGCGGGACGGGGACGTACATACGCGCGCGCACGCTGCCGGAGTGCGTGGCGGCGGCCCGCAGGGAGCGGCGCACGCTGCTGTTCCGCCTGGAGATCCTCGACCCCACCGATGTGGAGGTGTGCGAGGCGTACGCGCGCCACCGCCGTTCGGTGTCGGACGGCCCGGACGCGACCGGTGAGCCGTGGACGCTGGAGCGCACCCGCAAGGAGGCGTACGCGACGATCCTGGCGGCGTGCTGGCACAAGCAGCGGTTCGCCATGCTCGACATCGACATCGGCCTGGCGCGGACGATGACGACGCTGCGCTACGACCTGGCGGCGTCGCGGGTGGTGGTGACCCGCGACGATCCGCGCGGGGAGGCGCTGGTCGTCGACAGCGCCAAGTTCTACTACAGCTGGGTGAGCGCGGAGCTGCAGACCAGCCTGGACCAGGCGCGCCGCGTCCCGGTCGAGCAGGCCAGGCTGGCGCCGCTGGACGACGAGCCGACCGTCGAGGAGGTCCGCAAGCTGTTCGAGGTGCTCGGCATCGGCCTCGCGCGGGACTACACCGACCGGGACGTCATCGAGATCATCCGTAAGGCGCTGCGGGCGAAGGACCCGTACGAGTGAGCCGGGAGCGCGGAGGGGCGAGGCCGCCGGGGTGAAGTACGAGGAGATCCGCGGGGAGATCCGCGCCGGGACGGCGGCGCGGACGCTGCCGGCGTGGGCGAGAGGCGTCCTCGGCGGCATCCTGGACGGCATCGCGGCGGACGGCGGGCCGCCGGTCCCGGCGGTGCGGCACCCGCTGGGCTTCCTGTGCCTCCCGGTGGAGCGCAGCGGTGGTCTCGGCGTGTGCCTGCACCTCTGGACGCCGGAGGTACGTCCGGCGCCGTCCACCACGTCCGCGGTCCACTGCCACAGCTGGGATCTGCTCAGCTTCGTCCTGTACGGGACGGTGCGGAACGTGCGGATGGACGTCCAGGAGGCCGCCGGGGAGGCCGCCGGAGGGGCGGCGCGGCAGGTGTTCGAGGTCGTCAGCGAGGGGGACGTGGACGAGCTGAGAGCGACGGGGCGCGCCGTCCGCTGCTCTCCGAGGCGTTCCACCGCGCACCGGACCGGGGAGTCGTACACCCTCCCGGCGGGCGTGTTCCATAGCACGCTGATAGAGGACGGCATGGACGCGGCCACGATCGCCTTGGGCCGCCAAATACCGGGTGGCGGCGACCTGTCCCTCGGCCCTCTGGGCACGCCCACGCATAGCGTGCGTCGTTCTCGTTCCGACTTCGCCGACACGGTGCGCGCCCTGCGTCGTTCCGTGCGCAGGATCGCCGCCGCCCAATGCTCGGCGCGCCGGTAGGCCGCCGCCGGAACCCGACTGGAGAGGCCCCGATGAAACCCACGACCCCGTCAGCGGCCCTTCCGGTCGATCTCTGCCAGGCCCGCGGCGTGGCGGTGGACGCCGCCGAGGCGGCGGGCGCCCTGCTGAGCGCGGGCATGGGCGGTCCCCTGGAGGTCCGCCCGAAGGGCGCGGGCGGGGACGTGGTGACGGCGCTGGACACGGCCGCCGAGGAACTGATCGTCGGGCGGCTGCGGGCCGCGTATCCGGGGCATCGCATCATCGCGGAGGAGTCCGGTGTCCTCGACGGCGCGCCCGGCGAGGACACCGGCGGAGGCGAGGAGCTGGTGTGGCTCGTCGATCCGCTGGACGGCACCAACAACGTGGCGATCGGCATGCCGGTCTACGCGGTGGGGCTGGCGCTGTGCGCGCACACCCGGCCGGTCTTGGGCGTCGTCCACGACCCGGTGTCGGGACGGACGTGGTCGGCGATGCGCGGGAAGGGCGCCCTGGGGCCGGACGGGGCACCGCTGAGGCTGCCTGACCGTCCGCGGCCCGGCCGGGCTGAGAACCCCGTGCTGGCATGGACGCAGGGGCACCAGGTCAAGTCGGACGATCCCGTCGCATTCGCCTTCCGCACATCCTTGGAGAAGCAGTGCGCCCGCATGCTCCAGCTGTGGGCACCGCTGGTGGCGTGGACGATGCTGGCGCGCGGTGACATCGACGGGATCGTCGGCTATCTGCCCGAGATCGTGGATCTGCCGGCCGGGGCGCTGGTCGCCGCCGAGGCGGGCGCGGAACTACGCCGCCTGGACGGCGGCCCGTACGAGATGGGCATCGACCGCCCGGCGTCCGAGCTGGGGTTCGTGGCCGCGCGTCCCGACCTCCTCGGCCGCCTCCTGGAGACCACGACGCGGATAGCCCGCCCTGACGGCCGCTTCCACGTCGCCCTGTAAGCCGTCCTGCAAGCCGCCTTGCGGGGCGCCTACCGGGTCAGCGGAAGAACACCGACGGCGGCTGCGCAGCCCAGCACCGCCAGGACGGTCCCGGTGAGCACGAACTTGCGGATCGGGACGCGGACGTCCCACCGCCGGCACCATTCGAACCACAGCAGCGTGGCGAGCGAGCCCCACGGCGTGATGACCGGCCCCACGTTGGTCCCGATGAGCAGGGAGAGGAGCTGGTCCTTGTTGGACGCCGGTACGGCCGACTCTCCCGCCACATAGGCGGGAAGGTTGTTGAGGACGTTCGACAGGCCCGCCCCGGAGAACGCCGCCCGGAGCGCCCCCGCCGCGTCGCCGTCGTGGCCGACGAGGGCGCGCATGACATCGTCCAGCCCGAACCGTTCGAGCGTGGGAACGACCAGGAACAGCCCGGTGACGAACACCATGAGCTGCCACGGGATGAGGACGGGGCGCAGCGCCGAACGGTCGCGCACGGCGAAGGCGGCGACGGCCACGACGGCGGCGACGGCCGCGGCGATGCCGAGCTGGATCCCGGTGTGCACGCCCGCCAGGATCGCCCCGATGAACAGCAGGCACGCGATCCCCGTGGCGGAGAACAGCACCCGGTCGCGCACGGGCGCGAGGTCGGGCGGGTCATAGGCGTCCTCACCGCGCATGGGCCGCCGCCAATAGAACACCCACAGCAGCGCCATGGTGACGGCTAGGGCGGCCAATTGCGGCATCCACATGCGGGCCGCGAAAGCACGGGTCTGCAGAGCCACCCGGTCGGCGGCGAGGAGGTTGGTCAGATTGGACACCGGGAGCAGAAGGCTCGCGGTGTTGGCCAGCCACACCGTCGTCATGGCCAGCGGCAGGGTGACGATCCGCGCGCGCGCCGCCAGCGCCAGCATGACCGGCGTCAACAGCACGGCGGTCGTGTCGAGGTTGAGGAAGATGGTGGTGAGCGACGCGAACACCACGCACAGCAGAAAGAGCGCGACGTAGTTCCCGCGTCCGGCCCGCGCCATCCGCTCCGCGATCGCGTCGAAGACCCCGGCCTCTTTGGTGAGTTCCGCCAGGACGATGACGCTGAACAGGAAGAGCAGCAGGGGCGCGATCCGCCCGATGCTGGACCGGGCCGTGTCGGCGGGCAGCAGGCCCGTGGCGACGAACACGAGCCCCAGCGCGAGCACCCCGATGCGGATCCAGTCGAGCACGCCCAGGGCGCCGGCGGCTCGGCGCAGGGTCTTCATCGGGGGCGGCACGGCCGTCATGATCCCACAGCCCGCCCGCCCGGACGGCCCGGTCTTCGGGCGGCGCGGATCGCTGCTTTCCGCACGCCGCCGCGCGATACTGGCGGCATGACTCCCCCCGGCGGCCACCCCAGGCAGGAGCGTCCGACCGACTTCTTCGTCAGCTACTCGCCCGCGGACGAGCGATGGGCGTCCTGGATCGCCTGGCAGCTGGAGGCCGCCGGGCACCGGACGATGATGCAGGCGTGGGACTTCGTGCCCGGGACCAACTTCATCGACTTCATGGACCGGGGCCTGTCGGAGGCCAAGGCCGTGGTGGCGGTGCTGTCGCGCAACTACCTGCGCTCCCGGTACGGGCGGCTGGAGTGGATGGCGGCGCTGCGGGCCGATCCGGACGACCCGGCCCGCAAGCTCGTGACGGTCCGGATCGAGGACTGCCCGATCGACGGGCTGCTGTCCACGATCACCTATGTGGACCTGGTGGGGATCGACGATCCGGACGAGGCGCGCGGGCTGCTGATGCGGCGCATCCGGGAGGCCCTCGCCGGTCACGCCCGGCCCCTCAACGGCCCCGGCTTCCCCGGCGGCTTCTCGCCGCCGGGCGGCGGTGACGTGCTGCCGGGCCGCCTGGAACCGCCTGACGGGCCGCAGGAGCCGGTCGGGGAGCGTCCTGTCCGGCGGGCGCCCGTGGCCGCGCCCGCGTTCCCTGCCGCGGGCACCGGGCACGAGGCGCGCGAGGAGCTGAGCGTCCTGCACGTCTCGGGGCCCCGGTTCGGCCGGACGCTGGCCGAACCGGGCGAGCCGACGACCGCCACCGAGCTGCAGGACCGCATCTGGAGCGATGTGACGCGGCTGGCCGACTCCGGCGTGCCGCGGCCCGACCTGCTGGTCGTCACCGGCAACCTCACCCACTCGGGGAGCCGCAAGGAGTTCGCCGAGGCGCTGTCGTTCCTGACGAGCCTGCGGGCGCTGCTCGGCCTGGAGGCGCAGCGCGTCGTCATCGTGCCGGGCACCCACGACGTCACCCGCGCCGCGTGCCGGGCGTACTTCGCCGGCTGCGAGGCCGACGACATCGAGCCGCAGCCGCCGTACTGGCCGAAATGGCGGCATTACGCGGGCCTGTTCAAGGAGTTCTACCAGGGCATCGACGCGCTGATCTTCGACAGCGCGCAGCCGTGGACGCTGTTCCCCGTCCCGGACCTGCGGGTCGTGGTGGCCGGTCTCAACTCGACCCTGCCGCAGACCCACCGCGAGGAGGACCGGTACGGACGTGTCGGACAGGCCCAGGCCGCCTGGTTCAACGAGCGGCTGCGCCATTTCGAAGACGAGGGCTGGCTCCGCCTGGGGGCGATCGAGCACACGCCCATCTCCGGTGAGCCCGGGGCGCTGCGCGACCCCGAGACGGTGGAAACGCTTCTCGGCGGCCACGTCAACCTGTTCTTCCAGGGGACGGGGTCGGAGTTCGGTGCGATTCCGCAGCTCGGCGGCGGCGTCCCGGCCGTCCCCGCGCTCGGCCCCGGCCGCCACCAGATCGTCGTCCTGCGCCGGGACGGCCTGGAACGGTGGATTCCCGAGGACGCCGCCCGCCGCGGCCCGGAGCGGCTCGAACGGTCATGGCCGAACGTCCGGGGAACGTTCCCGCCGCCGCGTGCCGAGACCCCGCCCGCCCCGCCCGCCCCGGAACTGGGTCCGGCCGGCGACGGCGCCGCCGATCCGGTGCCCGATCCCACGGCGCGGCTCCTCGACCGGCTGACGGAGGCGTGCGAGACGCGGTTCGAGCGCGCGACCATCCGCCGGATCGTCCCGCCCGCGCGCGAGGAGGGCCGGTCCGACCCGCCGCACCTGCTGCTGACCCACCTGGAGGACGGGTTCGTCCGCCAGTACCGCATCGGCGCCCACGTCGGGCAGGTGACCGAGGCGGACGTGGACGCGTTCGTCCGGCACGTGCACGCCGACGGGGCCGACCACGGGTCCGAGCTCGTGTACCTGGGGCCGGCACCGCCTCGTGCCCTGCGCGACGACGCGCTGCGGCGCGGCATCCGGGTGCGCAGCCTCACCGAGTTCCAGGGGCTGCTCGACCTGTCGGAGTACGTGACGGCGCAGACGCGGCGGCTGGCCGGCGACGGGCTGTATCCGCCGTCCCTGTACGTCCCGCAGCGGTACCGCGAGCTCGACCGGTTCCGTTCCGGGACCCCGGCCGGCGACGACGCGCCCGCCGGGGGCGCCCGCGAGGACGTCGTCGCCGAGATGCTGCGGCTGCTGGCCGCCGACCACGGCCGGTTCCTGCTGCTGCTCGGCGACTTCGGGCGCGGCAAGACGTTCGCGCTGCGCGAGCTGGCCCGCCGCATCCCCGAGGAGCTGCCGCACGTCATCCCGATCCTCATCGAGCTGCGGGCCCTCGACAAGGCGCACTCGGTGGACGGCCTGGTCGCCGCGCACCTGGCCAACCACGGCGAGGAGCTGATCGACCTCAAGGCGTTCCACTACATGCTCCGCCAGGGACGCATCGTCCTGCTCTTCGACGGGTTCGACGAGCTGGTGACGCGGATGACCTACGACCGGGCCGCCGACCACCTCGACACGCTGCTGCAGGCCGCCCGGGACAAGGCGAAGATCGTGGTGGCGAGCCGCACCCAGCACTTCAAGTCGCAGGCACAGGTACTGACCGCGCTGGGCGAGAAGGTCGGCGTGCTGCCGCACCGGCGCGTCCTCGGCCTGGAGGAGTTCACGCCGCCGCAGGTCCGCTCGTACCTGGTGAACCGGTACGGGGACGAGGGCGCGGCCGAGGCCCGGCTGAGCCTGCTCGCGGGCATCGAGGAGCTGCTCGCGCTGACGCCCAACCCGCGGATGCTCTCGTTCATCGCCGACCTGCCCGAGGACCGGCTGCACGCGGTCGCGCAGGCCCGCCGCGCGGTCAGCCCCGCCGACCTCTACCACGAGATCCTGTCGTCCTGGCTCGCCCACGAGGCCGACCGGGTCGGCGGCGCCGGCGGGCCCTCCGGGCTGAAGGCCGAGGACATGTGGCGGGCCGTGGGCACGCTCGCGCTGCGCCTGTGGGAGGGCAACGAGCAGTTCCTGCGGCTCGCCGAGCTCGCCGACGTCGCCGACACCCTCACCGGCCTCGCCGGCGGCCGGATGTCCCCGCACCAGGTGACGCACGCCGTCGGCGCCGGGAGCCTGCTGGTCCGCACCGACGAGGGCCTGTTCGGGTTCATCCACACCTCGGTGATGGAGTGGCTCGTCGCGCGGCACATCGCGGACGAGTTCGCCGGCGGCGCGGCCCCCGCCGCCCTGGGGCATCGCACGCTCACCCAGCTCACCGTCGACTTCCTGTGCGACCTGGCCGACACGCGAGCCTGCCAGGACTGGGCGGCCGGCGTGCTCGCCGACCCCGACGCCGACGACATCGCCCGCGCCAACGCGATCCGCATCACGACACGGCTGCGCACCCCCGCGCGCACCGACCTGCGCGGCGCCCGCCTGCAAGGCGAGGACCTGTCCTACCGCGACTTGCAGGAGGTCGACCTGACGGGCGCCGACCTCACCGACGCGCAACTCGTCGGCGCGAACCTGTCGCGCGCCGTCCTGCGGGACGCGTCGCTGGCCGGGGCCCGCCTGGACGAGGCGCGGCTCACCGGGGCCGACCTGCGCGGCGCCGACCTGTCCCGGGCCCGCCTCGCCCGCGCCGACCTGCGGGACGTCGCCGTCGACGGCAGCCGCTGGACCCGCGCCGCCCTCGTGGACGCCGCGCTCCCCGCCCGGGTCGCCGCCGCGCCCGAGCTGCGCGAGGCCGCGATCGCCCCCGGGCATCCCATCGACATCCAGCTCGCACCGCCCGCGGTGGGCGTCCCCTACGGTTTCCACTTCCAGACCAGCCGCCTCCCCCAGCCGCTCGTCTACAGCCCTGGCGGCTCCGTACTGGCCGTGGGCAGCGAGGACGGCGGCGTCCTCGTGTGCGATGCCGTCTCGGGCACTCCCCTGCGCACGCTCCAGGGCCACACCGACCGCACCTACGCGGTGGCGTTCGACGCGGAAGGCAACCTCCTGGCGAGTGGTTCGGCGGACGGAACCGTCCGGATCTGGGACCTCGCCACAGGGCACTGCGCGCACATCCTCACCGTCCATCCCGAAGGGGTGTGGCCGGTCGTCACCGGCGGGCTCTCCCCCTCCGGGGCCGGCCTCCTCGCGGCGGGCGCCGCCGACGGAACCGTCCGCGTGTGGGACATCGCGTCCGGTGCCCTCCTGCACGAGCTGCCCGGGCACACCGCGCCCGTCTACACCGCCGTGTTCGACTCCGCGGGCTCCCTCATGGTCACCGGCGACGCGGGCGGAACCCTGCGCGTCTGGGACCTCGCCACGGGCGCGCTGCGGCGCGAGCTGACCGGCCACCGGGGCGCGGTGTTCCGCGCCGTCTTCCACCCGGACGGCTCCGTCCTCGCCGCCGGTGACGAGGCCGGCGTCGTCCGGCTCTGGGACATCCGCACCGGCGAGATCCGGCGGGAACTCCTCGGCCACACCGGACGCGTCTACGCCATCGCCTTCCACCCCGGCGGCAACCTCCTCGTCACCGGCGACACCGACGGGTCCGTCCGGATCTGGGCGGACGGCCGGCAGCGCAGCGTCCTGCCGGGCCACGAGGGCGCCATCTACCAGGCGGCGTTCAGCCCGGACGGCGGACGTCTCGCCACCTCCGACAGCGCCGGCTCCGTCCGGCTGTGGGACCCCGGGACCGGGCGGCAGCGCCTCGAACTCGCCGGGCACCGCGGCGCCGTGTGGCCGTTCGCGTTCCGTCCCGACGGCACGCAGCTCGCCACCAGCAGCAACGACGGCACCGCCCGGCTGTGGGACGCCGAGACCGGGCGGTGCCGCGTCGTGCTGCGCGGCCACGGCCGCCGCGTCACCGGCGTCGCGTTCAGCCCGGACGGCGGCATGCTCGCCTCCAGCGGCAACGACGGCCTCGTCCGGCTGTGGGAGCCGCGCACCGGCCGGATGATCCGGGAGCTGCGCGGCGTCGCCGACAACCTCACCTCCGCCGCGTTCAACACCCGCCACACCCAGCTCGCCACCGCCACCAACGACGGCGGCGTCCACCTGTGGCAGGCGGGGACGGGCACGTTCGAACGCGAGCTGAACGTGGAGACCGACCACGTGTGGGCGCAGGCGTTCGCGCCCGGCGGCGACCTCCTCGCCACCGCCAACGACGACGACTCCGTCCGCATCTGGTACTGGACGACCGGCCGCGAGATCGTCGAACTCGCCGACCACCGGGGCCGCGTCCGCTCCATCGACTTCCACCGGAACGGCGACCTGCTCGCCACCGGCTGCGACGACGGCCTGGTCCGGCTCTGGCACCCCCGCACCGGCGCCCTCGCCGCCGTCCTGCGCGGCCACACCGACCGCGTCTACCAGGTGGCCTTCTCCCCGTCCGGTGAGATCCTCGCCAGTGCAAGCAACGACGGCACCGTCCGGATCTGGGACCCCGCCACAGGCGACGTCCTGCACATCCTCACCGCCCACACGGGCCGCCTGTGGACCGCGGCGTTCCACCCGTCCGGCACGATGCTCGCCAGCGCGGGCGACGACCTGGTGGTGCGCCTGTGGGACCCGTCCGACGGGCGTCTCCTGCACACCCTCCCCGGCCACACCCGCCGCGTCTGGTCGGCGGCCTTCAACCCCGACGGCGACCTCCTCGCCACCGCGGGCGACGACGGCGCCGTCATCCTGTGGGACGTCGCCGGCCACGCGGCCCCCACCCGCCGCGCCACCCTCCTCGGGCTGCCCGAAGGCTGGGCCGCCCTGGCCCCCGACGGCCGCTACAAATCGGAGGGCAACGCCACCGCCGAATTCTGGTACGCGGTCGGCATGTGCCGTTTCGAACCAGGCGAACTGGACCCCTACCTCCCCGAAGTCCACCGCCTTCCCCTCGACGCCCCCTTCTAGGGCGTGGCACGGCGGGTGAGGGTCTCCCAGAGGGCGTCGACCTGGGTTCTCAGGTCGTCCAGGGTGCCGGAGTTGTCGATGATGCGGGTGGCGATCGCGCGGCGGTCCGCGCGGGACGCCTGGTTCGCCATGCGGGCGCGGGCGTCCTCCTCGGTCATGCCGCGGCGGGCGACCAGGCGGTCCAGCTGGGTCTCCTCCGGCGCGTCCACCACGATGACCTCGTCGTACATGGGGGCCAGGCCGTTCTCCGCCAGCAGGGGGACGTCGTAGACGACGACCGCGCCGGCGGGGGCGGCGTCCATCAGTTCCTGCATCCGCTCCCCCACCAGCGGATGGACGATCGCGTTCAGCGCGGCGAGCCGTGCGGGGTCGCCGAACACGATGCGGCCGACCTTCTCGCGGTCCAGGCCGCCGGACGGCAGCAGCACGTCCCCGCCGAACTCCGCCACGACGGCGGCGAGGCCGGGCGTGCCCGGCTCGACGACCTCCCGGGCGATCTTGTCGGCGTCGATGACCACGGCGCCGCGCTCGCGCAACCGCGCCGACACCTCGCTCTTGCCCGACCCGATTCCGCCGGTGAGTCCCACTTTCAGCACGGGAGTCACCCTAGCGGCGCGGCCGCTACGCGGTTCCGGCGGGGACGAGCGGCTTGCGCATGTGGACGAGGGTGAGGTGCGCGGCGACGCGCTCGCGGCGCGTCTCGGTGTAGCCGAGGCGGCGGTACAGGCGCAGGTTCGCCTCGCTGAGATGCCCGGTGAACAGCACGCACGCGTCGGCGCGGCCGGCGGCCTCGTCCTCCAGAGCCGTCAGCAGGCGCCGCCCGATGCCGCGGCCCTGCAGGTCGGGGGCGACGACGAGCCGCCCCACCAGGCACGTGCGGTCACTGAACCGGGCGCGGGCCGCACCGGCGAGACGGCCGTCCAGCACCGCCTTCAGCACCACCGCGTCCCCCGCGAGGACCTTCCGCAGCTGCTCGATCGACTCGACCAGCGGCGGGATGAACGGGTCGCCGTACAACTGCGCCTCCGCGACGTACGCGGCGCGCTGGACGGTCAGGATCTCCCCGGCGTCGGCGGGGACCGCCCGCTCGATCCTCATGCCGCACACCCGGGCGGCGGCCCGCCGCCGGGTCCGCTCACCGCCCGACCCGGACGGTGATCGCGACCGGATAGTGGTCGGACGCGTCCGACTTCGGCACGTCGTAGTCGGTGACGAGGACGCCGTCCGAGCCGAAGATCCAGTCGTTGGTGGCGCCGTCCGGCCGGGTCGGGTACGCCTCGCCGCCGAGGGCGGCGCTGCGCAGGTCGGTGCCCTCGGTCATCGCGGCCAGCTCCGGGCTGCCCGCGTCGGTGTTGAAGTCGCCGCCGATGAGGGTGCGGGGCGCGCCGCCCCAGGCCCGCAGCAGCGCCGCGATCTCCCGGGACCGCTCACCGGCCCGGTCGTCGCCGCCCTCCAGGTGCGTCGACCACACGTCCATCGTGGTCTTGCCGACGGCCAGCCGCGCCCACACGTACCCGCGGATCTGCGACCAGTCGCCGCGCGGCATCCGGCCCGTCCCCGAGCTGCGCACCGGCAGCGACGTCAGGATCGCGTTGCCGAACTGGCCGTCGGCGGCCGGGCCCCAGATCAGCTTCATGCCGAGCCGCCGCGACAGCCACACGCCGACGTCGGTGGTGCCCGACGTCAGCGACCCCCGCCCGGCCTCCTGCAGCAGGACGACCTGGGCACGCTGGCCCTCGATGACGCGGGCGATGCCCTCCGGGTCGAGCCGCCCGGACTGGTCGACCGCGTCGTGGATGTTGTAGCTCACCACGCGGACCTGGCCGGGGCCGGGCGCCGCCGGCGCCTTCCCGTCCGGCGCCACCACGGTGAACACCAGCGTGCCGATGAGCAGCAGGGCGGCGGCGGTGAGGGCGGTCAGGGCGCGCAGCGGGGCGCGGGCGGGCAGCGGGCCGCCGCGGGCCGCCGCGATGGCCGCGAGCGCGCCGAGCGCGATGCCGGCGAGACCGGGCAGCAGGTTGTTCGGGAACGGCAGCGGCGACACGGCGCTGACCTGGTACGGGATGAGGATCACCGCGATGAGCAGGCCGCCGAGCGCGGCACCCGCGTCGACCCGCCAGACCGGGCCGCCGGTCCCGGCGCGGCGCAGCGGCGCCCGGCACGCGACGGCCAGCAGCCACGCCGCCATCACCTGCCCGACGATCACGACGGGGACGACCTCGATACCGGAGATCGCGTACGTCCCGGCGACGGCGCCCGCGCCGACCCCGAGGACGGTTCCGCCGAGCACGCACACGCCGCCCGGCACCGCCCGCACGGCGAGGCCGGACGCGAGGAACGCCAGCGCGAGGCCCTGCCCGATGACGATCGCGACATGCGCCCCGGTCAGCGACTGCCAGCCGGACGACGCCACGAACGCGGGGCTGGCGAGGACGAGGACCTGCAGCGCCAGGAACGGCCCGAGCGCGGCGGCGCCCAGTGCGTCCCGCCAGGACACCCCGGGCGCGGCGACGGGCCCGGACACCAGCTCGCGGTAGAGCGCGACGGCGCCGACGCCGACGAACGCCAGGCACGCCAGCCACGGGCCGATGCCGTCCCGCCACACCGGGTCCCAGGTGGCGAAGCACATCCGCACGGCGCTGTCGATGGACAGGCCGGCGACGACCGCGGTGGCGAACCCGACGCCGGACAGCCCGCGGGCGCCCTCGTACAGCGCCGCGACGGCGATCATGCCGATGGCGGTCCCGGCGAACGCCAGCCAGGTGCCCGGGTCGATGGCCTGCGCGAGGAGCCGGACGGCGAACAGCCCGCCGACACCGGCGAGCAGCAGCCCGCGCGGCCCGGCGGCGCGGCGGATCAGCGGGGCGGTGAACCCGGCGAGGTAGACGACCAGGACGCCGAGCGCGGCGACCGCGGTGCCGGTCTGGTCGGCGAAGTGGTCGAGCTGCGGCAGCGAGAACCGCAGGGTCTGCGCGAGCACCGCGACCGTGACCGCGATCAGCGCGATCCGGGCGGGGCCCTGCGGGACGATCGACGGGCCGGCCGCGGCGGGGTCGCCGGTCCTGGTGCCGACGGCGGTGTTGGCGTCTGTGCTGGCCAATTGAACGACTGCTCCCGGGGGACGAGCGTGACGAGCGGACCTTCGGGATGACGCGGCCCTCCGCGGACGCGAGGCTGCGGCGACGCGGTCCGCACGGCAATGGTGGCGCAACCGAAGCACGGCCGGAGGCCGATCCAGAAAGATCGTTCTCCGGCCGTGCCCGGAATTGCGCCGGTGTCGCCGCGCGGGCGGCCGGGCCCGCGGTCAGCGGGCCGTCACCGGATCCATCTCGTCCGCGAGGGGCTCACTGACCGCCGGAGAGCTTCTCCCGCAGCGCGGCGAGCGCCTCGTCGGTGGCGAGGGCGCCACCGCCGGACTCGCTCTCACCGCCGCCGGAGTAGGAGGTCTCGCCGCCGGCCGCGGGCGCGGTGTCGGCCTCCGCCTCGGCCTTGCGGGCCTCCTCGATCTGCTTGCGGTGGGCATCGAAGCGGGCGCGGGCCTCGGCGTACTGCCGCTCCCAGGTCTCGCGCTGCTCGTCGAAGCCCGGCAGCCACTCGCCGGTCTCGGCGTCGAACCCCTCGGGGTACTTGTAGTTGCCCTGCTCGTCGTACTCGGCGGGCATGCCGTACAGCGTCGGGTCGAAGTCCTCTTCCTCGATGCCGACGGCGCCCTCGTTGGCCTGCTTGAGCGACAGGCTGATACGGCGCCGGTCGAGGTCGATGTCGATGATCTTCACGAAGATCTCGTCGCCGACCTGGACGACCTGCTCGGGGATCTCCACGTGCCGCTCGGCGAGCTCGGAGATGTGCACCAGGCCCTCGATGCCCTCCTCGACCCGGACGAACGCGCCGAACGGCACCAGCTTGGTGACGCGACCCGGAACGACCTGGCCGATCTGGTGGGTGCGGGCGAACTGCTGCCACGGGTCTTCCTGGGTCGCCTTGAGCGACAGGGAGACGCGCTCGCGCTCCATGTCGACGTCCAGGACCTCGACCGTGACCTCCTGGCCGACCTCGACGACCTCGGAGGGGTGGTCGATGTGCTTCCAGGACAGCTCGGAGACGTGCACCAGTCCGTCGACGCCGCCGAGGTCGACGAACGCGCCGAAGTTGACGATCGAGGACACGACGCCCTTGCGGACCTGGCCCTTCTGCAGGGTGTTGAGGAAGGTCTGGCGGACCTCGCTCTGCGTCTGCTCCAGCCAGGCGCGGCGCGACAGGACCACGTTGTTGCGGTTCTTGTCCAGCTCGATGATCTTGGCCTCGAGCTCGCGCCCGACGTAGGGCTGCAGGTCGCGGACCCGGCGCATCTCGACGAGCGAGGCGGGCAGGAAGCCGCGCAGGCCGATGTCGAGGATGAGACCGCCCTTGACGACCTCGATGACGGTACCGGTGACGATGCCGTCCTCGTCCTTGATCTTCTCGATCGTGCCCCAGGCGCGCTCGTACTGGGCGCGCTTCTTGGACAGGATCAGCCGTCCCTCCTTGTCCTCCTTCTGGAGGACGAGGGCCTCGACGTGGTCGCCGGTGGAGACGACCTCGTTGGGGTCGACGTCGTGCTTGATGGACAGCTCACGCGAGGGGATGACCCCCTCGGTCTTGTAGCCGATGTCGAGGAGGACCTCGTCACGATCGACCTTGACGACAGTGCCTTCGACAATGTCGCCGTCGTTGAAGTACTTGATGGTCTCGTCGATCGCCGCGAGGAAGGCTTCCTCGGACCCGATGTCGTTGACCGCTACCTGCGGGGTGGTCGAGGTGGCCTCGGTGCTGCTCGTCATATGTCGGCTGGCTCCGGTACGGACATGGAAGTCGTATGGGTTGTGCGCGGAGGGCCGTTATCCGCCCTGCCGAAGACCGGAATGGGACGCGGACAGTGCCGTGTCAGTGAACCGAACCGTTGTCGCCGACCTGACCGAGCGCGAGCCTGCTCCGTCCGAAGCACGCGCAAGCCCACAGCGCAGCGCTCAGGATATGGGACCAGGTCTCCCGTGGTCAATCCGCCCGGGGCGGCGATGATCAGTATGTTCGCGCACGGCCCCGGTACTCCTTGGCGAGCCGGTCCTCGGCGCTCTTCGGAAACGTCACGGTGTTCGGATCTCCGTCAGAGGTGTACCGCTCATCGGGGTTCTTGTCCAGATAGTCGAGCCACGCGACCGAGCAGTACTTCGTGCAGTCGTTCTCCTTGATCTTGCCCTCGGAGCGGATCCGGTCGATCTGCCACCGGTCGAAGTCGCCGTCGAACGGCGACACCGACGGCCGCCAGCCCGCGAGGAACATCCCCTGGAAGGCGTACCGCCCGTCCTCCTTCTCGGCCCACGCCTTCTTCTTGGGGACGGCCCCGAACGGGTACGCGAAGGTCGTCGTGTGGGCACCGGTGAGCTTGACGATCCGGTCCTCCATGTCCCCGATCTCCTTGCGGACGCCCTTTTCGGACATGCCGGAGAGGCTCGGGTGGTTCACCGTGTGGTTGCCGAGCTCGTACCCGTGCTGCCGCAGCCACGCGAGCCCGGCCGCCGCCTGGGCGTCGTCCATCCCGAACAGGTCCTTGTTCAGGTAGAACGTCGCCACGGGCCGGAATCCGGGGTTCTCCCGCGCGACCTGCTCGATGACCCCCACGGCGGTGTCGGGCTTCGGACCGCCCTGCGCGTCGAGCCCGAAATGCCCCGGCGTGCTGTCGTCGAACGTCAGGACCACCGGGTGCCTGCCCGCCGGCACGTTGAACCGCCCGCCGACGAACTCCGCCGCCGTGATCGGGCAGTATCCGTCCTTCGCGAGCCGTGTCAGCTCGTCGTGCAGTTCCTTGGTCGACCGGTCCAGCGACATCTGGGGCTTGTTCAGGATCCGGTGGTACATGAGCACCGGGACCTGCCCCAGCTCGTTGGCCTTGACCGCCACAGCCCCGGCGGCGGCCGCCGCGATCGGCGTCGGCGGCGCGGACGTCGGTGCGGACGCCCGCGGCGAGGCCGACCCCGTCGGCGGCACCGTCCCGCCCGCCCTGGCCGCCCGCGCCGGGGGCGTCGCCCCGGACGCCGCCCCGGCCCGCTCGGCCGCGTTCCCCTCGTCCCGCCCCCGCCGCTCCCCCGGTAACGTCAGCCCCAGGATCACGGCGCAAACGATCATGACTCCAGCGATCTTGTGAAGGAGAGGCACGACACCCCCGCCGCTAGACCCGGACAGGACCAGGGGGACAGCCTACGACCCCCGGACGATCATGGACACCCATTGGCGTACCCGCGTGATCCCCGCCCACCACCCGCCCTCGCCCCCGCTTCCGCCAAATGTGGCTCAAGGAAGACCGCGGCGCCTGGCGCCGGGGGGAGCGGTCAGTGCGCGGCGTCCTGCCAGGTCCGGCCGGTGCCCATGGAGACGTTCAGGGGGACGCGCAGCTTGTAGGCGCCGGCCATCTGGGTGCTCACCAGGGTCTTCAGCGCGTCGAGTTCGCCGGGCGCCACTTCGAAGACGAGCTCGTCGTGGACCTGGAGGAGCATGCGGGAGGTGAGGCCGGCCTCGCGGAGGGCGCGGTCGACGTTGAGGCCGGCGACCTTGATGATGTCGGCGGCGGAGCCCTGGATGGGGGCGTTGAGGGCCATGCGCTCGGCCATTTCGCGGCGCTGGCGGTTGTCGGAGGTGAGGTCGGGCAGGTAGCGGCGGCGGCCGAGGATCGTCTGGGTGTAGCCGTCCTGGCGGGCCTTGGCGACGACGTCGCGGAGGTAGTCGCGGACGCCGCCGAACTGCTCGAAGTACTCCTCCATGAGGCCGCGCGCCTCGTCCGGGGAGATGCGCAGCTGCTGGGAGAGGCCGTAGGCGGACAGGCCGTAGGCGAGGCCGTAGTTCATGGCCTTGATGCGGGCGCGGAGTTCGGAGTCGATCTGCTCGGGCGGGAGCCCGAAGACGCGGGAGGCGGTGATGGTGTGGAAGTCGGCGCCGGAGCCGAACGCCTCCACGAGGGCCTCGTCCTCGGAGAGGTGCGCCATGATGCGCAGCTCGATCTGCGAGTAGTCGGCGGTGAGGAGGGACTCGTAGCCGTCGCCGACGACGAACGCCTCGCGGATCTGGCGGCCCTCCGCGGTGCGGATCGGGATGTTCTGCAGGTTCGGGTCGGTGGACGACAGCCGGCCGGTCGCGGCGATCATCTGGTTGAACGTGGTGTGGATGCGCCCGGCGTCGTCGGCCATCGGGATGAGGGAGTCGACGATGCTCTTGAGCTTGGCGACCTCGCGCCAGCGCAGGATGTGCTCCAGGACGGGGTGGCCGTCCTTTTCCAGCAGGGTCGTGAGGGCTTCGGAGTCGGTGGTGTAGCCCGTCTTGGTCCGCTTGGTCTTGGGCAGGTTCAGCTCGTCGAACAGGACCTGCTGCACCTGCTTGGGCGACCCCAGGTTGAAGTCGTGGCCGACGGCGTTGTGCGCCTGTTGCTCCTGGTCCTTGACCTGGCCGCCGAGGGACGCCGACAGGTGCGCGAGGTGGTCGGCGTCGACGGCGATGCCCGCGCGTTCCATATCGGCCAGGACGCGGACGAGCGGCAGCTCCACCTCGTGCAGCAGGCGGGTGGCGCCGCGCTTCTCCAGGTCCCTGTCGAGGACGTCGGCCAGTTCGGCGACGGCGCGCGCGCGGACCGCGAGGGCCTCGGCCGCCTCCTCCTCGCCGGAGCCGTCCAGGGTGAGCTGCCCGGTGGCCTCGGTTTCGCTGCGCAGCTCACGCTGGAGGTAGCGCAGGACGAGGTCGGCGAGGTCGAACGTCCGCTGCCCGGGCAGCGCGAGGTACGCGGCGAGCGCGGTGTCGCTGGTGACGCCGGCCAGGGTCATGCCGCGCGCGGCGAGGGCCAGCATCGGGCCCTTGGCGTCGTGGACCGCCTTGGGGCGTCCCGGGTCGGCGAGGTAGGCGGCCAGGGCGCGCTCGTCGTCCTCGATCAGCTCGGCCGGGTCGAGGTGGACGGCCGGCCCCTTCTTGGACGCGAGGGCCAGCGCGGTGATCTCGCCGGTGCCGCGCCCCCAGGTGCCGGTGACCGCGATGCCGATCCGGTCGCCCGCATTGGCCTCCAGCCAGGCGCCGAGGGCGCCGGGCTCCAGCTCGTCCATCTCGACCTCGAAGCCCTCGTCGGCCTCGGGCTCGGCGGCGGACAGCGTCGCGTACAGCCGGTCGCGCAGGACGCGGAACTGCAGCGAGTCGAACAGGGTGTGGATCTCCTCGCGGTCCCACTGGCCCATCGTCAGCTGCGGCGGCGTCAGCTCCAGCCCGACCTCGGTGTCGAGCTTGTTGATCTGCTGGTTGCGCAGCACGCCGGCGAGGTGCTCGCGCAGGTTGTCGCCCGCCTTGCCCTTGATCTCCTCCACCCGGGCGACGAGCGTGTCGAGGTCGCCGTACTTGGTCAGCCACTTGGCGGCGGTCTTCGGGCCGACGCCGGGCACGCCGGGCAGGTTGTCGCTGCTCTCCCCCACCAGCGCGGCCAGCTCCCGGTAGCGCTCGGGCGGGACGCCGTACTTGGCCTCGACGGCGGCCGGGTCCATCCGGGCGAGCTCCGATACCCCGCGGACCGGGTACAGGATGGTGACGTGCTCGTTGACGAGCTGGAACGCGTCCCGGTCGCCGGTGACGACCAGGGTGTCCATCCCGGCCTCGGTGGCCTGGACCGACAGCGTGGCGATGATGTCGTCGGCCTCGAACCCGGCGACCGACAGCCGCGGGACGCGCAGCGCGTCCAGCACCTCGAAGATCAGGCTGACCTGGCTGCGGAACTCGTCCGGGGTCTTCTGCCGCCCCGCCTTGTACTCCACGTACTGCTCGTGCCGGAACGTCGGCTCCGAGCGGTCGAACGCCACGGCGATGTGGGTCGGCTGCTCGTCGCGCAGGACGTTGATGAGCATCGAGGTGAAGCCGTACACGGCGTTGGTCGGCTGCCCGTCGGTGGTGGAGAAGTTCTCCACGGGCAGCGCGAAGAACGCCCGGTAGGCCAGGGAATGCCCGTCGAGCAGAAGAAGCCGGTCACGCTTGTCAGGGGTCGCTGCTGTCGTCACCACACCAGGACTCTAGTCTGCGCGTACGACAGTTTTGTGGAGGCGATGTGACTGACACCGGCGGCATGAGCCCGCGGGAGGTGGCCGCGAAGATCAGCGCGGGTGAGGAGTTCGACGGGCACGGCGACCTGGCGCGGACGATGGGCGTCGAGTACCTGGAGGTGTCGGCCGAGCGGGTCGTGGGCCGGATGCCGGTCAAGGGCAACACCCAGCCGTACGGGCTGCTGCACGGCGGCGCGTCGTGCGTCCTCGCCGAGTCGCTCGGATCCGTCGGGGCCGCGCTGCACGCCGGCCGGGGCCGCATCGCCGTCGGGATCGAGATCAACGCCACCCACCACCGGTCCGCGACCGAGGGATACGTGACGGGCGTGGCGACCCGCACGCACGGGGGCCGCACCCTCGCCACCTACGACATCGTGATCTCCGACGAGGACGGCCGGCGGGTCTGCACCGCGCGGCTCACCTGCATGCTGCGGGACGCTCCCGCCACCTGACGAAAGCGTGATCGAAGCTTTCTTTGCGGCACGCCGCCCGGGGTCTGTAGCGTGGATCGACACGGCCCGGGATCACCGAGTAGACAACGTACGCGCCCGGGGAAGGTTCGTACGGCCCCAAAGGTGATCCCGGGTCACCTCATGTCCGGGGGCGCCTCCGTCCCGACACCGGCATAGACGGATGACCGGTTGCGGTCGCGGCGGGAAACACGCCGTCCCTTCCACCGCGTCCCGATCGGCCGTACGTTCCGGACCATGCGCCACCGTGACCCGCGCACCCGCCCGGCCGCCGCCGCCCTCTCCGGGGCCCTCGCCGCGATCCTCGCGCTCGCGGGCTGTTCCGGTTCCGGCCACGCCACGTCGCTCCCGACCTACAAGATCCCCGCCGAGAAGGCCCGCGAGGGCGAGTCGGTCCCCCGGGGCAAGACCGGGCGCAGCGCCGACATGAGCTTCACCGTCATCGGCTTCAGCGGCGCCATGACCGACGTCATGGGCACCCACGCCGCGATGGACGCCAAGGGCGCCTTCACCCGCGTCCGCGTCCTCGCCGTCAACACCGGACGCGACATCCAGGTCTTCGACACCTGGAAGCAGCGTCTCGTCACCACCGACGGCAGGACGTACTCCCCCGACGTCAACGCCACCATGATCAAACGGCAGCCCGAGCGGCTGTCCGTCGGATCGTCCATGCGCGTCGAGTTCGACCTCTGGTTCGACATACCGCGCGGCGCGAGGACCAAGGCGGTCCGGCTCTACGGGTCGCCCCCGGTCGGCGCCGCCACCGACCCGGCCCCGGCCGAGATCGCGCTGCCCTGACTTCCCGGGATTACCGTCCCGCATGTTACGGACATCCTCCAGCCCGGCTCTCCGCACACCGTAAATTGCCCCCCGCCCTCAACGTTCCAAAATTCAGTTACAAGATCATTGACTATGGCCAGATCGGTAGTTTACGTTGTCGGCATCCTCACCAGGAAAGGTGGCAGCCATGAAAACAGTCATCACTCGATGGACCGACAGGGCGGTGGCCAGATTCGTACCGCAGGCCGAAGCGTCCGCGGCATCATGCACCCGGATCAACACTTGCTGCTGTTCCTGCCAGGAATGGCGGGAGACCTGGCGCTGCTCCTCCGGAGGAACCTCCTGGCTGGTCCACAAGAACTACGGATGCGGCTCCTGCCGCTAATCCGATTTGCCGCTTCCGTCCGAAGACAGGGCCATGCATCCGGTCCTCATCGATGCGAACGTCTCAAGGTGATCGCAGTGCGACCCGTACCTCGGCCGCACTGCGATCGCCATTCGCGGCCGCCGCCGGAGGCACGGACCCCAGTTGAGCCGATAGCTCACGCGTCGTCATCGTCCCCCCGGGGAAGCCGAAGGAGTGTCCACGTGATCGATCCGTGTTCGCTGCGGCATCTCTCCGAGATCGGGCGATGACCATCAGAGCGAACGGCGGGAATGCAGATTTTCGCCATGGCGGCTTGAAAAGCACCCTGCTGAGCCTCTGCCGCGTCTTTTTGCGGCCTCGTTACGGGCGGGCGGCCATGACGGTGGTAACGGTGTCCGGCGACAGCATGGCACCGGCCCTTCATGACGGCGACCGCGTCCTCGTGAAGCGCCTCCCCTGCCGGCATGTCCGGAACGGTGACGTCGTCGTGGTGGAGTCCCCGACCACGGTCGTTCAGGGGGAACTCGCCGAGCCGCACTGGTCCACGTCCCCTCCGCCCGGCCCGCCGGACCCGCCCGGCACCAGGAACTGGATCATCAAGAGGGTCTCCGCGACCGCCGGGGACGAGATGCCGTCCTGCGATCCGGGCCTCGCCGAGAAGCCGGCGGTGCCTCCCGGTCATCTCTTCGTTCTCGGTGACAATCCGGCCGCGAGCTTCGACTCCCGTCACTTCGGCCCGCTACCGGGAAGCCGTATGCTCGGGGTCGTCGTCCGCAAACTGCATCTCTGACTCGGCGGCATCCCGGTAACCGGAAGCCTGGAGCCCGAAGAGTTCCGCGTACCTGCCATCGAGCCTCATCAGCGCCTGGTGGTCACCGCGCTCCACCACTCTTCCCTCCGACAGCACCACGATGGCGTCCGCGTCCCGGACGGTGCTGAGCCGGTGGGAGATGAGCACACTCGTCCGGTCGGCACGGTGCCGGCGGATCGATGCGTGAATATCGTGCTCCGCTTCCGCGTCGAGTCCGGACGAGGGCTCGTCGAGGATCATGAAATCGCATCCGTCCCGGACGAAGGCCCGGGCGAGCGCCAGCCGCTGCCACTGCCCGCCGGAAAGCTCGACACCGTTCTCAAGGTCGCCCTTCTCCGACTCCATGAAGAACATTCGCGACAGCAGCGTCTGGTAACCGCGGGGCAGCCCGGCAAGTTTCGCGTGAATGCCGGCGCGTTCGGCGGCCCGCCGGATACGCTCCCCGTCGTCCAGGGCTTCGAGGTCACCGAGCGCGATGTTCTCCGCCGCGGTGAAGTCATAGTTCATGTAGTCCTGAAACACGACGCTGATTCGCCGCCGGAGATCGGCGACCTCCATGTCGCGCAGGTCGACACCGTCCCAATGGATCGATCCGCTGGTCGGATCGTAGAGCCTGCACAGCAGCTTCACCAGGGTCGATTTCCCGGCCCCGTTCAGCCCGACCAGGGCGACGGACGCGCCCGCGGGAATGAAGAGATCGACCCCCCGCAGCACCCAGGGGTGATCCGGCGAATAGCGGAACCATACGTCGCGCAACTCTATGCCGCGGCTCAACCGCGGCACGCGGTCCGGTCGCGGGGCCACCGGCAGGTCCGGCTCGGCGGTGGTCACGGCGACGAAATGCCGGAGCAGGAGCAGAGCCTCATGGGAGCGGGCGACGTCCCCGGCGAGCACGCCGAGCGCGCTCTGCACCCCGGCCACCCCGGTTATGAAGATCATCACATCGCCGGCGGCGATCCGGCCGTTCCCCGCCTCGCCGATGATCCACAGGAGGCCGAGGCCCGCCACGGCGGCGGCCAGAACGCCCAGTCCCGTCTGGACGAGCAGTTCCCGGCGGTCCACCGCGCGCTTGGCGGCGTTCGCCGTGCGCCGCTCCCCCAGCATGCGGTTCTTCAGGAACCCGCCGATGCCGAACAGCCGGATCTCCTTCGCGGCCTCAAGGCTGGTCAAGAGCTCGCTGTAGAAGATTTCGCGCCGCTCGGCCGGGCCGATCTCCCAGAGCATCCCAGCACGTTTACGAGACAGTACGAGCTCGGCGACCAGCGTCGGCACGCCGGCGGCCAGGACGAGAGCGGCCAGCATGGGGCTGATCACGGACAGGGACACGAGGAAACCGATAATGGTGATGGAAACCCTGGTGAGGCTCAGAATGCCGTCGACGACCTGGCTCGGCGCGATCCCCCCGGTCTGCTGCGCCAGCCGAAGATGATCCAGGAAGTGCGGATTCTCGAAACGCGCCAGCCCGGTAAAGCGCTCGACCGCCGAGAACAGCCGGTTCTGGACGAGGCATCCGACCGAACGATCCATTTCCGCACGGAGATACTGGGTCGTCTGGGGCGTCAACGTGATGACCAGCCCGGTCACGGCCATCCCGGCGGCGATGGCGGTCAGCCCGGTCATCGGAGCGTGTCCGGCCAGGCCGTCGACGACCATCTTGAGCAGCCATGCGTTCAGCACGGGAACCGCGCCGCCGACCAGGGCCATCGCCACGTAGAGGACGAACGGTCCCGGACTCGCCCGCGCGGCGAGCGAGAAGGCCAGCCGGGCACGGGAGATCATGGTGCGAAAGCCCGTGGCCCGCATGTCAGCTGATCCCGACCTGCGCGGTTTCCACCACCAGCCGGTCATGATGGTCCCGGGTGACCGTCAGCATGGCCGGAAAAGCGCTGGTCCCGAACGCTTTGCTCACGGGCCCGTCGTACCTCTCGACGATGACCCGGGCGGCCGGGTTCAGTTCGTCGACGAACTCGCCGGCCTCATCGTGGTCGTCGACGATGACGGCCAGAACCTGCCCGCGGCCGCCCGGCCGCATCCGGCTCAGCTCCAGGAAACGCGGAATCTTCTCCTTGCACGACTCGCAGCTCGGCGAGAAGAAGCCCACCATCGTCTTGTCGGAGATCTCCGCTCGGCTCAGTTCCTCACCGTCCACCGTGCGGGCGTTGAAGTCGCCCACCGCGTCCCCCGCGGCGATCATGGCCGGAGCGCCGGGCAGAGGATTGCCGGCGAGCATCTCCGCGTGCACCCGGAGCCGTCTGATGACCCCGTACAGCAGGATCAGATTGAGGCAGCAGAGGAGCCCCACCAACACGGTCGCGGCGATGAGGAACGCCATGGATTCTCCCTTCGGTGCGCACAGTGGGTTCGCCGGTGAGCACTAGCGAGTCCGCGGCGGCAGCCGGAACAGCTCCACCAGGTCGTCCGACATGATGATGACCGCGCTCATGAGCAGCCCGGCGCACACCGAGATCACGACGCCGCCCGCGGCCGGCCGGTGCAGGGCGGGGGTCAGCGTGATCCCGGTCGCGGCGATGACGATGATGACCAGATTGCGGACAAGATGGTGAACGCCCGGCGGGGTCTTCGACGAGCCGAAACACCGGCAGCCGGCGATCCCCTTCTTCCGTACCGCCGGGATGATGGCGAACGTGAACGCCAGCACGATTCCCAGCGCGGCGACGCATCCGCTTCGCACGGCCGTTCCGCTGGGCATGGCGATCAGCACGAAAACGCCGCCCTCGACACATAACACAAGGACGGCGGTCGCCCGATGGGAGAAGGCCGGAAAGGGTGAGAGCTCAGCCACCGAAGCCTCAAAAGCCGTGAACGCCGCTCGCCCGCTGACCTTGCTCGCGAAGGAGACCAGGAAGATGGCCGCGAGAAAGCACCGGACGCCTATCGCCAGATATTGCATCAACCACTCTCCGACTGGACGAGCCCCGGGAGCAGGGGCCGGTGAGGGACACCCCTCACAATCATCGAACCGTTGGTGATCAGCACGGCATTGGGCAATGACAGTACCAGTTAGAAGCTGATTCAACCAGCTTGACTTTTACGCGGCGGGCATCAACGCCTCATTTCATCCGGCCAGGGCGCCATATCCCGCGGCTGCCTGACGGTAGGCGAAGGCCAGGCCGGAACACGGTGGCAATGCGCGATCGAGGGCGCGTCCCCGGCAAAAGGCGCGCCCGCCGGGCCCGGACGAGTCCGGACCCGGCGGGCGCGCTCGGGAAAGGGCGTTACCGCGAGGTGCCCTCACCGCCTCCGCCTGCCTGACCGCCGTCCCCGGCCTCGGGTTCGGCCTCGGGTTCGGCCTCGGGTTCGGGTTCGGCGTCCGGCGCCGCCCCGCCGCCCAGGTAGGCGGCGCGGACCTGCGGGTCGTCCAGCAGCTCGCCCGCCGGCGCCGACTTCACCACCCGGCCCGTCTCCAGGACGTACGCGCGGTTCGCGATCTGCAGCGCCTGCTGGGCGTTCTGCTCCACCAGCAGCACCGTGGTGCCGCGCCGGTTGATCTCCTCGATGATCGAGAAGATCTGCTGGACCAGCATCGGCGCGAGGCCCATCGACGGCTCGTCGAGCAGCAGGACCTTCGGCTTGGCCATCAGCGCCCGCCCGATCGCGAGCATCTGCTGCTCGCCGCCGGACATCGTGCCGCCCGTCTGCGACCTGCGCTCGGCCAGCCGCGGGAACAGCTCGTACGCCTCCGCCAGCTCCTTGGACACATCGTCCCTGCGGGCGTACGCGCCCATCAGGAGGTTCTCCTCCACGGTCATGCCGGGGAAGATCCCGCGTCCTTCCGGCGCCTGCCCGATCCCGGCCGACACCCGCTTGTGGCCCGGCATCCTGCTGATGTCCCGGCCGTCGAAGCGGATCGCGCCGGACGTCAGGTTCCGCAGCCCGGAGATCGTCTTCAGCGTGGTCGTCTTCCCGGCGCCGTTCGCGCCGATCAGCGTCACGATCTCGCCCTGGTCCACCGACACCGTGATGCCCTTGAGCGCCGCGATCTTTCCGTAGTGGACGTGGATGTCCTCGATCTCAAGAAGCATCGGCCGGAGCCCCCAGATACGCCTCGATCACCCGCGGGTCGTTCTGCACCTCGGCCGGCAGGCCGTCGGCGATCTTCTGCCCGAAGTCCAGCACCGCGACCCGGTCGCTGATCCCCATCACCAGGCTCATGTCGTGCTCGATGAGCAGGACCGTCACCCCGGTGTCGCGGATCCTGCGGATCAGGTCCTGCAGCGCGACCTTCTCCGCCGGGTTCATGCCCGCCGCCGGCTCGTCCAGCAGCAGCAGCTTCGGTTCCGTGGCCAGCGCCCGCGCGATCTCCAGCCGCCGCTGGTCGCCGTACGGCAGGTTCTTCGCGGCCTCCTCGGCCCGGTGCGCGACCCCCACCAGCTCCAGCAGCTCGCGGGCCCGCTCCCGGCCCCGGCGCTCCTCGCGCCGGTGCCACGGCAGGCCGAGCGCCGCGCCGGCGAGGCCCGTGCGGTGGTGCGCGTCCGTGCCGACCAGGACGTTCTCCAGCGCGGTCATGTTGTGGAACAGCCGCACATTCTGGAACGTGCGGGCGATGCCCAGCTTCGTCACGACATAGCGCTTCTTGCCGTCGATGCGCTTGCCGTCGAACACGACCGCGCCCTCGGTCGGCCGGTAGACACCGGTGGTCACGTTGAACACCGTCGTCTTCCCGGCGCCGTTCGGGCCGATCAGGGCGAAGATCTCCCCCTCGCGGATGGTGATCTGCACCTTGTTGAGCGCCACGACGCCGCCGAACCGCATCACGACGTCGCGCAGCTCCAGGACCGGCTTGCGCTCGTCCGTCCCGCTCACTTGCCCACCTCCGCGGCCTCGGACTGACCCGGCCCGGCGACCTCGGCACCCATGCTGCCCATGCCGCCGGTGCCCTCCGCCAGTTCGGCCTTGCGCCGCCGCGACGGCCACAGCCCCTCCGGACGGAAGATCATCATCACCACCAGCGCACCACCGAAGATCAGCATCCGGTAGTCGTCCAGGAACCGGAACCGCTCCGGCAGCCAGGCCACCACGAACGCGCCCAGGATCGCGCCCGGGATGTTCCCCGAGCCGCCCAGCACCACCGCCGCCAGGATCAGCGCCGACACGAGGAAGTCGAAGTTCGCCGGCAGGATCGAGGTCTGCTTCGCGGCGAACACCACGCCGCCGCTGCCGCCGATCGCCGCGCCGATCGCGAACGCGGCCAGCTTGAACCGGAACGTCGGGACGCCCATCAGCTCGGCGGCGTCCTCGTCCTCGCGGATCGACGCCCACGCCCGGCCGACCCGGGACGCGTCCAGCCGCCGCACGAAGACGATCGCGAGGATGATGAACACGAGCAGCAGGTAGTAGTACGGCCGCGAGTCCAGCAGCCCGTACTTCAGCGGCTGCACGCCGAGGATCTCGAACTCCGAGAGCGTCGGCGGGTGCGGGATGCCCTGCACACCGCGCGGGCCGTTGACGAACGAGCTGTTGTTCGCCGTCCGCTTGACGATCTCACCGAAGCCGAGCGTCACGATCGCCAGGTAGTCGCCGCGCAGCCGCAGCGTCGGCGCGCCCAGGATGACGCCCGCCAGCGCCGAGAACAGGATCGCGAGGACGAGCGTCTCCCAGAAGCTCCAGTGGTACCGCACCGCGAAGATCGCGATGGTGTAGCCGCCGACCGCGTAGAAGGCGACATAGCCGAGGTCCAGGAGGCCCGCCATGCCGACGACGACGTTCAGGCCGAGTGCCAGCAGCACGTAGATGGCGATCTGGTCGCTGAGCATCGACGGCCAGTTGGCGCCGCTCGGCGCCATGAAGCTGCCGATCGACTCGCTCGGCAGGAAGACCGCGCCGACTATGAGCAGCGTGTAGACGATCCAGCGCTGCCATCCGGGGGCGCCGGCCCACCAGTGGCGCAGCGGGTCGAGGGACGGGCCGGAACCGAACCGGCCGCCGTTGCCGTTCTTCGTGAGGTTCATGCGCGCGCCTGCTGGAGAGACTCACCGAGGATGCCGGTGGGACGGAACATCAGGACCAGGATCAGCACGGTGAACGCGACCACGTCCCGCCACGGCGAGCCGAACAGGCTCGAACCGTACATCTCCAGCAGCCCCAGCGTGAACCCGCCGGCCAGGGCGCCGCGGATGTTGCCGATCCCGCCGAGGACCGCCGCCGTGAACGCCTTGATGCCGAGCAGGAAGCCGACGAAGTAGTTCGTCTGCTCGAAACGCAGGATGTACAGGGCCGCCGCGACGCCCGCCATGACGCCGCCGACCACGAACGTCACCGACACGACGCGGTCGATGTTGACGCCCATCAGCACGGCCGTTTCCGGGTCCTGCGCCGTGGAGCGGATGCCGCGGCCGAGCTTCGTCCGGTTCACGAACTGGTCGAGCGCGATCATCATGAGCACCGCACCGACGAAGACGATCAGTTTGTCGTTGCTGATCTGGATCGGCCCGAAGTCCACCACGTCCGTGAGCTTCTTGAAGTGCTCGTCGACGGGGAGCTTCCCGCCCTCCTTCGAAGTCCCGAACACGCGGTGCACGACCACCGTCGCGAACAGCTGCTGGATGAAGATCGACGCCCCGATGGCCGAGATCAACGCGGCCAGCCTGGACGCGCCCCTCTTCCGGAGCGGCCGGTAGGCCGTCACCTCAAGGAGCATCGCACCCCCGCCGGCGACCGCACCGGCCACCACGGCGGTCAGCACCACCACCCCCACCAGCGCGAAACCGCCGACGGCGGAGACGCCCAGCGAGCGGACCGTCCACAGGGCCGCGAAGGTGCCGACCATGAAGATGTCGGCATGCGCGAAGTTGATCAGCCTCAGCACGCCGTAGACCATCGTGTAGCCGAGCGCCAGCAACGCGTAGATCGCGCCCAGCGCCAGCCCGTCGATGGTCGACGGCCAGAATTGATTGATGAAGTCGTCGAGCACCTTTGGTCGCCTTAGTCAGAGAAGGAGCGGGAGCGCTGTAACGCTCCCGCTCCCGCGCCATCAGGGGATCTCGTCGGGGCGTTGGTGACGCCTACGAGACCTTCGCTTCGTTGCTGTTGCCGAGAAGCGGCAGCTTGTTGCCCTCGACCTGGTAGATGAAGATGTCCTGGGTGGCGAGCTCACCGTTGTCGGCGAACTTGATCTGCTTGCCGACGCCCGGGGCGGCGATGGTCTTGAGGAACTCGTTGATCTCCTCGGGCTTGGTCTTGCCCGCCTTGACGGCCTCGATGAACGCCGTCGCCGCGTCGAAGCCCTCGGTCGAGTAGATGGCGACCTCGGAGTTGAACTTCGCCTTGTAGTCGTCGGCGAACTTCTTGGCCTTCGGGTTCGTCTTGCCCTCGGGGTCGATGAGGCAGCCGCAGCTGATCAGCGTGCCCTGGGCGTTCTGCTGGCCGGTGCCCTCGATCAGGCCGGTGGCGAGCGAGCCGTCGCCCGACATCATCTTGCCCTTGTAGCCGCCCTCGCGCAGCTGCTTGAACAGCCGACCCGCGACCGAGTAGTAGCCGCCGAAGTACACCACGTCCGGCTTGAACTGGTTGACCTTGTTGACCGTGGAGGAGTAGTCGGTGCCCTTGTCGTCGACCGCGTCGTTCTGGGTCTGGGCGCCCTTCTCCTTCACCGCCTTCTCGATGGCGTCCGCGAGGCCCTTGCCGTAGTCCTGGTTGTCCGACACCAGGAAGACCTTCTTGGCCTTCGCCGAGTTCATCACGAAGTTCGCCACGCCGGCGCTCTGCGCCGCGTCGTCGGCCACCACGCGGTGCCAGTACTTCCAGCCCTTGTCACCCAGCGTGATGTTCGTCGCCGACGGCGACACGCTCGGGATCTTGGCCTCCTCCAGGATCGGGCCGACGCTCTGCGACTCGCCCGAGAACGCCGGGCCGATCAGGCCGGCGATCTTGTCGTTCTTGACCGCGCCCAGCGCCAGCGAGGTCGCCTGCTCCGGCTTGCCCTGGCTGTCGTAGGTCTTGAACTTGATCTTGACCTTGGGGTTCGTGGCGTTGTACTGCTCGATGGCCAGCAGCGCGCCCTGCTTGGGCGGGATCACCAGGCCGGAGTCCGTGCCGGTCAGGTCGCCCATGAACCCGATCGTGACCTCGTTGCCGTTGCCACCGGAGTCGCTATCGTCGCCACCACAGGCCACGGCGCTGAGCGCGAGCGCCGCGCTCACCGCCACCGCGCCGGTGATCCTCATCTTGTTGCGCCGCAAGGTGCCCAACCTTTCCATCCGGATCCGGGAGGGGATCGGGTACGAGATATGCCCCGGCGCCGGCTCCGGGCAAGGAAACCGGTCAGTCGGGGATCAGCTATGTCGTACACCGTAAGCCCGCCCCAGAACAGGACCCCCGGATCGAAGGGTTACTCGTTCGTTACTCCCCCGTGCCTAACCGATACCCGCCGTTGCCTGGGACGATTACACAGAGTAGTTATCCGTGGTCAGTCCGGGACCGCCGATTGGACCTTGACAGGGCAACCGGAGGAGGTGCCGGTCGTCAGCCCGCGGCGGGCTCGTCCCGGCCGCCCGCGGCGCCCGCGACGACGGCCTCCGCGACCGCGCGCATCGTCAGCCGGCGGTCCATCGAGGTCTTCTGGATCCACCGGAACGCCTCGGGCTCGGACCACCCGTGGGCCTCCTGCAGCAGCCCTTTCGCGCGGTCCACGACCTTGCGGGTCTCCAGCCGCTCCTGCAGCCCGGCGACCTCCGCCTCCAGCGCCCGCAGCTCGGTGTAGCGGCTCACCGCCATCTCGATGGCGGGCGCGAGGTCGGTCTTGGAGAACGGCTTGACGAGGTAGGCCATCGCGCCCGCGTCCGTCGCCCGCTGGACGAGCTCGCGCTGGGAGAACGCGGTGAGGATCACGACCGGGGCGATCCGCTCCGCCGAGATCCGCTCGGCGGCCGAGATCCCGTCCAGCACCGGCATCTTGACATCGAGGATCACCAGGTCGGGCTTCAGCTCACCGGCCAGCCGCACGGCGGTCTCGCCGTCCCCCGCCTCTCCGACGACCTCGTAGCCGTCCTCCTGAAGCATCTCCTTCAGGTCCAGCCGGATCAGGGCCTCATCTTCCGCGATCACAACTCGCCGAGCACTCTCCACGCGCACGAGCCTATCGAAACCCGCTACCCTGGTCCTGGCCGCCCCTCACCAGGGCGACTAACCGGACATAAAGGCATATGTCCATAAAAATGCCGGGATGGTGGAACGGTAGACACGAATCCCTCAAAAGGATTTGTCCGAAAGGGCGTGCGGGTTCGAATCCCGCTCCCGGTACACAAGACTCTCGTCCGCGGCAACGTCCGCCGGGAGCCGGTCACCGCGCGGGGTGCGTGTCGCGCGGGTGACCGGCGGAGTGGGCGGCCGGTGCCGGGCGGCGTCAATGCTGGATGGCGATGACGTCGCCGATGCTGTGGACGCGGAGGGCGTTCGTGGAGCCGGGGGTACCGGGAGGCGAGCCGGCCACGACCACGACCTTGTCGCCCTTCTGGCAGCGGCCGAGTTCGAGGAGAGCCTGCTCGACCTGGCCGAACATGGCGTCGGTGTGGTCGACCTGCGGGACGATGAAGGTCTCGACGCCCCACACGTGGGCGAGGCGTCCCCGCACGGCCGGGACCGACGTGAACGCCAGCAGCGGGATCGGCGAGCGGTAGCGCGACAGCCGCCGCGCGGTCTCGCCGGACATGGTGAAGGCGGCGAGGGCCTCGGCGCCGACGATCGCGCCGACCTCGGCCGCGGCGCGGGCGATGGCGCCGCCGACGGTCTCGGGCATGCGCTCCAGCGTGTGGGTGGCCTGGAGGGCGGCCCGCTCGGCGGTCTGCACGATCCGGCTCATCGTCAGCACGGACTCGATCGGATACTGGCCGACACTGGTCTCGCCCGAGAGCATGACGGCGTCGGCGCCCTCGAAGACGGCGTTGGCGACATCGGAGGTCTCGGCGCGGGTCGGCCGGGGCGCGGAGATCATGGATTCGAGCATCTGGGTCGCGACGATGACCGGGCGGGCCTTCTCCCGGCAGAGTTCGATCGCGTGCTTCTGCACGATCGGGACCTGTTCGAGCGGCAGTTCGACACCGAGATCGCCGCGCGCGACCATGATGCCGTCGAAGGCGGCGACGATCTCGGGCAGCCGCTCCACCGCCTGCGGCTTCTCGATCTTGCCGATGAGGGGGACCCGGACGCCCTCCTCCTCCATGATCTGGTAGCAGATGTCGGCGTCCGCCGGGGTGCGGACGAAGGACAGCGCCACGAGGTCGACGCCGAGGCGCAGGGCCCAGCGCAGGTCGCGCTCGTCCTTCTCGGTGAGGGCGGGGACGCTGACCGGGACGCCGGGCAGGTTGAGGCCCTTGTTGTCGGAGACCATGCCGCCGACGGTGACCGTGGTGCGGACGCGGCAGCCGTCGACGTCGACGACCTTGAGGGCGACGCGGCCGTCGTCGATGAGGACGGTGTCGCCGGGGCCGACGTCCCCCGGCAGCCCCTGGTAGGTGGTGGACACTTCGCGGCGCGTGCCGGGGACGTCTTCGGTGGTGATGGTGAACTCATCGCCGAGGGTGAGGCGTACCGGCCCGTCGGGGAAGCGCCCGATCCGGATCTTCGGGCCCTGCAGGTCGGCGAGGATGCCGACGCCGCGCCCGGTGGCGTCGGCGGCCGCCCTGATCCGGTGGTAGACCTCCTCATGGACGGCGTGGTCGCCGTGGCTCATGTTCAGGCGCGCCACGTCGATGCCGGCTTCGACAAGGGCGTGGATCTGCTCGGCACTGGAGCAGGCGGGACCGATGGTGCTGACAATCTTCGCTCGACGGGTCACGCGCACAACCGTACTTAGTTACTTGGCGGTACGAATATTCGTGCAGGATATGGTCGCCTCCGGTTCATCGATTGGTCTAGGGCAGAGGTCTAGACCATAGGGCCCTTCAGCGCTTGAACACCTCGACGGCGGCCTGGCAGAACGCCTTGAGGTCGTCGGGCTTGCGGCTGCTAACGAGGACGTTCGGCCCGTCCTCGCACACCTGTACCTCTTCGTCCACCCACGTGGCGCCCGCATTGCGCAGATCGGTCTGGACACTGGGCCAGGACGTCATGGTGCGGCCCCTCACGACGTCGGCCTCGATGAGCGTCCACGAGCCGTGGCAGATGACGGCGACGGGCTTGCCCGCGTCGAAGAAGGACCTGGCGAACGCGACCGCCTTGGGAACGGTGCGCAGGAAGTCGGGATTGGCGACACCGCCGGGCAGGAGCAGGGCGTCGAACTCGGTGGGGCCGGACACGTCCACGGTCGTGTCGATGGGGAACGTGTCCCCCTTGTCGAGGTGGTTGAACGCCTGGAGGCGGCCGGACTGGGTGGAGACCAGGCGCGGGGTGCCGCCCGCCTGCTCGACGGCCGTCCAGGGTTCGGTGAGTTCGACCTGCTCGGTGCCCTCGGGGGCGCACAGGAACGCGATGGTCTTGCCCTGGAGATCGTTCGACATGATTTCTCCTGCATTTGGTGGGTTTCATGGGCTCCTGCCCCGAGGGGCGGGTGGTATGCAGGAGGGGTGAGTCCGACCGGCTATCGCGAGTACCGGGCGCCGGGGCTGGCGTGCGCGTGGACGGCGGCGCTGCCGCCGGACGCCGAGCCGTTCGTGCAGCGCGTCGTGCCGGACGGCTGCGTCGACCTGATCTGGTCGGACGCCGGGATCCTGGTGGCGGGGCCGGACACGGGCCCCGTCCCCGCGACCGTCCGGCCGGGTGAGGCGATGGTGGCGGTGCGGTTCCGGCCGGGGACGGCGCCGCCGGTGCTGGGCGTCCCGGCGGACGCGATCCGGGACGGGCGCCTCCCCCTGCGCGAGCTGTGGGGCGCGGAGGCGGACCGGCTGGCCGGCACCGTGGCGGACGCGGGCGACCGGCGCGCGGCGCTGGTCGCGGCGGTGCTGGACCGGATGCCCCCGCCCGATCCGCTGGTGCCGGCGGTGGTCGCGGCGCTGGAGCGGGCCTCGGTGCGGGACGTGGCGGACGAACTGGGCATCGGCGAGCGGCAGCTGCGGCGGCGGTCGCTGGCGGCGTTCGGGTACGGGCCGAAGACGCTGCAGCGGGTGCTGCGGTTCCAGCGGGCGCTGGGACTGGTCCGGGCGGGCCGGACACGGGCGGACGCCGCGTACGCGGCGGGCTACGCCGACCAGGCCCATTTCGCCCACGAGGTGCGCGACCTGGCGGGTGAGCCCCTCCGGAACCTGCTGGGAGCTACGGCTTGAGCCGGCCGTACGCGCGCAGCGTCAGGAGGCGCTCGACGGTGGTGAAACCGCGCCACTCGGGCCGGGTGACGGGCGTCCAGCTGGGGAAGGCGATGTCCCAGCCGCCGTCCTCACCCTGGGCGCCGATGAGGGCGTCGAGTTCGGCGTCGATGACGTCGCCGGTGAACAGGCGGCGTCCGTATCCGTCCGGGGCGGGAGCGAAGTCGAGGGGCCCTTGGTGGTCGCTGTGCGCGGCGGCGGCGAGGGTCTCGCGGACACGGGTGAAGGCGGCCTCGGCGCGATCGCGGTCGGGCACATGGTCGAGGAAGGCCAGGACGGCCAGGACGTCGTACGCGCCGGGCTCCGTGGTGAGGTCGTCCAGGTAGCGCCGGCAGAAGCCGGTGGCGGGCCCGAGCCAGGGGTGGTCGGAGCCGGCCCGGTGGAGCATCCCGGCGAGGGTTCCGGTCGGGTTGATATGGCTGAACGGCTCGCCGGGCGCCTGCCACCAGGGGCCGTGCGGGGCGTCGCGGACGGTGGGCAGCACGAACGGCACTCCCCCGCCCGCCCCGGTGATGGACGCCAGGTAGCCGCCGGCGCGCGCCACGGCGGGGTCGCCGTCCGCGCCGGCCTCGTGCAGGAACTGGAGCGCGTGCTGGGTGGGGACGGGCTGGCTGCCTTCGCCGCGCAGGTCGGGTTCGAGGGCGTGCCCGTAGCCGCCGTCGGGGTTCTCGTAGGCCCTGAGTGCCGCAAGGACGGGCGCAGCGGGCCCGCCGCGGAAGTGGAGCGCGAACCGGTGCCGGTCGATGAGGCGGGCGTTGAGCAGCATGAACCGCTCGGCACGGGCCAGGTCGGTGGCGTGCAGGACTCTCATACCCTCGACGGTAGGCGGCCGCGTCCGGCCCGTCTTGCAGGAAACGGACGTCCTGGGCCGGGGACGCGGTGGGCCCGGCCACCCCAGCGGTGGGTGGCCGGGCCCCTGATGTCCCGCGTTGCGGGGTGCGGGAGCGCGTGGCCCACGGCGGCGTGACGGGACGGGGCCGTCCGGCCGCCGCGCGTGAACCCTGGCGGGACGGTAGCCGACCGGTTTCAAGACCACAAGGGGGCCGGGGCCGCCCGGTCGTGGCGGTTCCGCGCGGGCCGCGGAGCCGTACCCGTCCCCGACGGGCCGCCGCCCTGCTCGGCCCCGTACAGGACGCCGATCAGACCTGCCCGGGTGGGGGCGGCTCAGGCCGGTGCTCCGGGTCGGCGTCCCGGCTCGCCAGCCAGTCGCGGAGCGCGGGGACGTGGCGGGAGGCGAGATCCGCCGGGACGGCGGTCTCGACGTCGACCGCGGCGCCGTCCCGGCCCGGTGAGACCTCCGGGTTTCCCGGCCCCTCCTCAGCCGGCGGCGCCGTTCCAGGAGACCGATTCGTCGAGCTCGCCGAACGGCTGGGTGAGGCTGTACCAGCACCCGGAGTCGTCGCGGAAGACGGCCTCGATGCCGTAGGGGCGCCGCTCCGGCTTGTGGACGAACTCGACCCCCGCGGCCGACAGCCGCTCGTACTCGGCCTGGCAGTCGTCGGTGTTGAACGCGCCGGCACCGAGCACGCCCTTGGCGATGAGCGCCTTCATGGCGGCGGCCGAGTCGGGGTCCATGGTCGGCGGGCCGGGCACCATGAGGGCGAGGCTCAGGTCGGGCTGGTCCTTGGCGCCGACGGTGACCCAGCGCATGCCGCCCTCGCCGAGCGTCATGTCGTCACGGACCTCCAGGCCGAGCTTGCCGGTGAAGAACTCCAGGGCCGAGTCCTGGTCGAGCACCCAGACGGTGGCCAGCCCCAGTTTTGTGATCATGTCGTTGTCTCCTTCGTGAAGGGCGATCACGCATCACCGTAGGAGGCGGCCGGCCGGGCGGGCTTCTCGATAATTGCGCAGCCCCGGTCCGCGCGGAAACCGCCCGCCCACAGCAGCACGAAGCAGCCGGGGATCGAGGACGCGCCGGGGGTGCGGGCGTGCCGCCGGAACTCGGTCGGCGTCATCCCCGTCTGCCGCTTGAAACGGGTGCAGAACGTGCCGAGGCTGGTGAAGCCGACCAGCATGCAGATCTCGGTGACGGTCAGGTTGGCCGTGCGCAGCAGGTCCTGGGCGCGTTCGATGCGGCGGCGGGCCAGGTAGGCGCCCGGCGTCTCCCCGTAGACCTCGTTGAACAGCCGGACGAAGTGGTAGCGCGAGTACCCGGCGCGGGCCGCGACGGCGGCCACGTCGAGCGGCTCGGCCCAGTCGCGGTCCATGGTGTCGCGGGCGGCCCTCATCCGGCGCAGTGCCCCGGTGCCCGGGGTGGACGGCGCGATTCCCATGTCCCTGATGCTCGCATGGCGAAGGCCCCGGAGGCGGTCCGCCCCCGGGGCCCGTGCCGTCGCACCCGCCGATCAGGCGATCGGACGGGCCGTGGGCGGGATGGGGTAGGGCAGGTGGGTCCGGCCGGTCAGGTGGGCGTCGACGCCGTGGGCGGCGGCGCGGCCCTCGGCGATCGCCCAGACGATCAGGGACTGGCCGCGGCCCATGTCGCCCGCGACGAACACGCCGTCCACGGACGTCCGGTAGTCGCGGTCGCGGACCACGTTGCCGCGCCGGTCCAGCTCGACGCCGAGCTGCTCCAGCAGCCCTTCGCGCTGCGGGCCGACGAAGCCCATGGCCAGCGTGACCAGTTCGGCGGGGATCTCCCGCTCGGTGCCCTCGACCGGCGCGAACCCCGTCTGCGGGCCGCCGACCTCCACCAGCTTCAGCGCGCGGACGTTGCCGTCCTCGTCGCCGGTGAACTCGCTGGTGGAGACGGCGTAGACGCGTTCGCCGCCCATGCCGGCGAGCTCCTCGTGGGCGCTCTCCACCTTGAACAGCACCGGGTACGTCGGCCACGGCTGGGCGTCCGGGCGGGACTCCGGCGGCCGCGGCATGATCTCCAGCTGGGTGACGGACGCGGCGCCCTGCCGGATCGCGGTGCCGACGCAGTCGGCACCGGTGTCGCCGCCGCCGATGACGACGACGTGCTTGCCCTTCGCGGAGATCGGCGACTCCTCGTAGTCGCCCTCCTGCACCCTGTTGGCCGGCGGCAGGTACTCCATCGCCTGGTGGACGCCCTTGAGCTCACGCCCGGGGACGGGCAGGTCCCGCCACGCGGTGGCGCCGCCCGCGAGGACGACGGCGTCGTGGCGGGCGCGCAGGTCGTCCGCGGTGATGTCGACACCGACGTTCACCGAGGTCCGGAAGACGGTGCCCTCGGCGCGCATCTGGGCGAGCCGCCGGTCGAGGTGCCGCTTCTCCATCTTGAACTCGGGGATGCCGTAGCGCAGCAGGCCGCCGATCCGGTCGGCGCGCTCGTACACCGTGACGTCGTGGCCGGCGCGGGTGAGCTGCTGCGCGGCGGCGAGGCCGGCGGGCCCGGAGCCGACGACCGCGACCGTCCTGCCGGTCCTGACGGCGGGCGGCCGCGGGCGCACCCAGCCCTCCGCGAACGCCCGGTCGATGATCTCGACCTCGATCCGCTTGATCGTCACCGGCTCCTGGTTGATGCCGAGGACGCAGGCGCTCTCGCACGGGGCCGGGCACAGCCTCCCGGTGAACTCCGGGAAGTTGTTGGTGGCGTGCAGCCGCTCGGCGGCCTCGTGCCAGTCCTTGCGGTAGACGAGGTCGTTCCATTCCGGGATGAGGTTGCCGAGCGGGCAGCCCTGGTGGCAGAACGGGATGCCGCAGTCCATGCAGCGGCTCGCCTGCCGCTCCAGCCGGTCGCGGCCGAAGTCCTCGTAGACCTCGGACCAGCTCTTGATCCGCACGTCGACGGGGCGGCGCTTCGGGAGCTCCCGCCGGGCGGTCAGGAAACCCTTCGGGTCAGCCATGTCGCAAGTCCCCCTCTCAGCTCTGCGCCGCGGCCATGACGGCCTCGTCGACGTCGCGTCCCTCGGCCTCGGCCTCGGCCATGGCGCCCAGGACGCGCCGGTAGTCACGCGGCATGATCTTGGTGAAGCGGGCCGCGGCGGCGTCCCAGTCGTCCAGCAGCCGCCGGGCGACCTGCGAACCGGTCTCGGCCAGGTGCCGCTCGGTCAGCGACCGGACGACGTCCACGTCGTCGCCGTCGAGCGGTTCCAGGTCGACCATCTCGCCGTTGACCCGCTCGGGCACCAGGTCCAGGACGTAGGCGATGCCGCCGGACATGCCGGCCGCGAGGTTGCGTCCCGTCGGGCCGAGGATGACGGCCCGGCCGCCGGTCATGTACTCGCAGGCGTGGTCGCCGGTCCCCTCGACGACGGCGGTCGCGCCGGAGTTTCGGACGCAGAACCGCTCGCCGACGACCCCGCGGGCGAACAGCTCACCGGACGTGGCGCCGTACAGGATGACGTTGCCGCCGATGATCTGCTCCTCGGCCGCGAACCCGGCGTCCGCCGGGGGACGCAGCGTCAGCCGCCCGCCGGACAGGCCCTTGCCGACATAGTCGTTGGCGTCACCGATCAGCCGGAGGGTGATGCCGCGCGGCACGAACGCGCCGAACGAGTTGCCCGCCGACCCGGTGAAGGTGATGTCGATGGTGTCGTCGGGCAGCCCCTCCGCGCCCCGTCGCAGGGTCACCTTGTGGCCGAGCATGGTCCCGACCGTGCGGTTGATATTGCGGATGGGCAGTTCGAGATTCACCTGCCCGCCATGCTCGATGGCCCCCTCGGCGAGCTGGATCAGCGTGTTGTCCAGGGCCTTCTCCAGCCCGTGGTCCTGCTCGGCGGTCCGGCGCAGCGACGCGCCGCCCGGCACCTCGGGCATGTGCAGGATCGGGGTCAGGTCCAGCCCGGACGCCTTCCAGTGCTCGACGGCCGCGTGGGTGTCGAGCATCTCGACCTGCCCGATCGCCTCGTCCAGCGAGCGGAACCCGAGGGCCGCCAGGTACTCGCGGACCTCCTCGGCGACGAACTCGAAGAAGTTGACGACGAACTCCGGCTTGCCGGAGAACCGCTCGCGCAGGACGGGGTTCTGGGTGGCGACGCCGACCGGGCAGGTGTCCAGGTGGCAGACCCGCATCATGATGCAGCCCGACACCACCAGCGGCGCGGTCGCGAAGCCGTACTCCTCGGCGCCGAGCAGCGCGGCGATGACGACGTCCCGCCCGGTCTTCATCTGCCCGTCGGTCTGCACGACGATGCGGTCGCGCAGCCCGTTCAGCAGCAGCGTCTGCTGAGTTTCGGCGAGGCCCAGCTCCCAGGGCGCGCCCGCGTGCTTCAGCGAGGTCAGCGGCGAGGCGCCGGTGCCGCCGTCGTGCCCGGAGATGAGCACCACGTCGGCGTGCGCCTTCGACACCCCGGCCGCGACCGTGCCGACCCCGACCTCGGCGACGAGCTTGACGTGCACGCGCGCCGCCGGGTTGGCGTTCTTCAGGTCGTGGATGAGCTGCGCCAGGTCCTCGATCGAGTAGATGTCGTGGTGCGGCGGCGGCGAGATGAGGCCGACGCCCGGGGTGGAGTGCCGGGTCTTGGCGATCCACGGGTACACCTTGTGGCCGGGCAGCTGGCCGCCCTCGCCGGGCTTGGCGCCCTGCGCCATCTTGATCTGGATGTCGTCGGAGTTGGTGAGGTACTCCGAGGTCACGCCGAACCGGCCGGAGGCGACCTGCTTGATGGCGCTGCGCCGCAGGTCGCCGTTCTCGTCGGGGGTGAAGCGCGCCGGGTCCTCGCCGCCCTCGCCGGTGTTGGACTTGCCGCCGAGCCGGTTCATCGCGATCGCGAGGGTCTCGTGCGCCTCCGCGGAGATGGAGCCGTACGACATGGCGCCGGTGGAGAACCGCTTGACGATCTGCGATACGGGCTCGACCTCCTCGATCGGCACCGGTTCCCGCTCGCCCTCCTTGAGCCGGAACAGGCCGCGGAGCGTCATGAGCTTCTCGGCCTGCGAGTCGACCTTCGCGGTGTACTCCTTGAAGATCTCGTAGCGGCGGGTGCGGGTGGCGTGCTGCAGCTTGAACACCGTGTCCGGGTTGAACAGGTGCGGCTCGCCCTCGCGGCGCCACTGGTACTCGCCGCCGACCTCCAGCGTCCGGTGCGCCGGCTCGTTGCCGCCCGGCGGGTAGGCGCGGGCGTGCCGCTCGGCGACCTCGCGGGCCAGCACGTCGAAGCCGACGCCGCCGAGCCGGGACGTGGTGCCGGTGAAGCAGCGGGACACCACGCCCGCGCCGAGGCCGATCGCCTCGAAGATCTGCGCGCCGGTGTAGGACGCGACCGTGGACACGCCCATCTTCGACATGATCTTCAGGACGCCCTTGCCGTACGCCTTCACCAGGTTCCGGACGGCCCCGCCCGGTTCCCCGCCCTCGATGACGCCGGCGCGGACCAGGTCCTCGACGGTCTCGATCGCCAGGTACGGGTTGATCGCGGACGCGCCGTACCCGATGAGCAGCGCCATGTGGTGGCACTCGCGGGCCTCGCCCGTCTCGATCACCAGGCCGACCCTGGTGCGGGTCTTCTCCCGGATCAGGTGGTGGTGGACGGACCCGGTGAGCAGCAGCGACGGGATCGCGGCGCGGGCGGAGTCGGCGCCGCGGTCCGACAGCACGATGATGCGGGCGCCCGCGGCGATGGCCCGGCTCACCTCGGAGTTGATCTCCTCCAGGCGGGCCTCCAGGGCCTCTCCCCCGCCGGCGGCCTCGTACAGGCCGTGCACGACGTGGGCGTGCAGGTGCGGCAGCGCCCCCTCGTCGTCAATGTGGATGATCTTGGACAGCTCGTCGTTGTCCAGGATCGGGGTGGGCAGGACGAGGCGGCGGCACGAGTCCGGGCCGGGCGCGAGGAGGTTGCCCTCCGGGCCGAGCGTGGACTGCAGCGAGGTCACCAGCTCCTCGCGGATGGCGTCCAGCGGCGGGTTCGTGACCTGCGCGAACAGCTGCTTGAAGTAGTCGAACAGCAGCCGCGGGCGCTCCGAGAGCACCGCGATCGGGGTGTCGGTGCCCATCGACCCGATCGGCTCGGCACCGGTCCTGGCCATCGGCGTCAGGATGATCCGCTGCTCTTCGAGCGTGTAGCCGAACATCTGCTGCCGCTTGACGAGCGTCTCGTGGGTCGGGACCTCCCGCTCGCGCCGCGGCAGCTCCTCGAACCGGACCAGGCCCTCGTGCAGCCATTCCCCGTAGGGGTGCTCGGCCGCCAGCTCGGCCTTGACCTCGTCGTCCTCGACGATCCGCCCGGCGGCGGTGTCGACCAGGAAGATCTTGCCGGGCTGCAGCCGGCCCTTCCGGACGACCTTGCTCGCCGGGATGTCGAGCACACCGGCCTCGCTGGCCAGCACGACCAGGCCGTCATCGGTCACCCAGTACCGGCCGGGACGCAGCCCGTTGCGGTCGAGGACGGCGCCGACGACGGTGCCGTCGGTGAAGCTGACGCTGGCGGGGCCGTCCCACGCCTCCATCAGGGTGGAGTGGAACTCGTAGAACGCGCGGCGGCCGGCGTCCATCTCGGCGTGGTTCTCCCACGCCTCCGGGATCATCATCAGCACCGCGTGCGGCAGCGACCGCCCGCCGAGGTGCAGCAGTTCCAGGCACTCGTCGAACGAGGCGGTGTCGGACGCCTCGATGTCGATCACCGGGAAGATCCGGGAGATGTCACCGGGGATCAGGTCGGACTTCAGCAGCGCCTCGCGGGCCCGCATCCAGTTCCGGTTGCCCTTCACCGTGTTGATCTCGCCGTTGTGGGCGATGAACCGGTACGGGTGGGCCAGCTCCCAGGCGGGGAACGTGTTGGTCGAGAACCGCGAGTGCACCAGGGCGATCGCGCTGGTGAGGCGGCGGTCGGACAGGTCGGGGAAGAACGGCTCCAGCTGCGGGGTGGTCAGCATCCCCTTGTAGACGATCGTCCGGCTGGACAGGCTCGGGAAGTACACCCGGACGTCCTGCTCGGCGCGCTCGCGCATGCAGAACACGACGCGGTCCAGCTCCAGGCCGGTCTTGCCCGCGTGCGGGCCGCCCTCCGCGGGGGCGAGGAACAGCTGCGCGAAGTGCGGCATGACCCGGCGCGCGGCCGGGCCGGTGAAGTCGGGGTCGTGCGGGAGCTCACGCCACCCGAGGACCGACAGGCCCTCCTCGGCGCAGAGCGTCCCGATGCGGGCGACCGCGGCGGCGCGCTCGTCGCCGTCCGCGGGCAGGAAGGCGATGCCGGCCGCGTACGCGCCGGGTTCGGGGAGCGGGAAGTCGCAGACCTCGCGGAAGAGGGCGTCCGGGATCTGGATGAGGATGCCGACGCCGTCACCGTCGTCCGGCTCCGCGCCCACCGCGCCGCGGTGGTCGAGGTTCTTCAGTACGGTCAGGGCGTTCTGGACGATGTCATGGCTCTTGCGGCCGTGCATGTCCGCGACCATGCCGACGCCGCAGGCGTCGTGCTCGTTGGCCGGGTCGTACAGCCCCTGCGCATGGGGGCGGCCCTGCGTGCGGGCAGCAGGTGTGAAGGCAACAGCGGCCATCAACCCTCCCGTCGTCGTCTCGTGTCACTGCTTCGATGTCAGTGCAGTCGTGGGACGACGTTGGCCCTGCTGCGGTGGGATGACATTACATCACTGTCGGGAACATGCCCGAATACACCCGATCGCGAAACTTCTCGGTGGTGATCCCGGATGCGTCATCTCCGAGTGGTTTAGACCAGGCTAATGGTTCGCCGTGACCGGCCCGCGCACCGGCCCCCGGTGAGCATCGTCACCAAGACGCGATGTTTACCACCGGACTCCGATGACCTACCGGGAGATTCCCCGGCCGGATCGCGGGCGGCTAGTGGGACGCGCGGGCGGCCCGGCCGAGCACCGCCGGGGACTTGCCGCCCTCGATCAGCAGCGACAGGAGCGTCTCGTCCGTCTCGTCGCCCTTGCCGTCCAGGCGCGCGGCCCACGAGACGACGGCGAAATGTCCCATGGCGAGGCCGCGTGCCATGCCGAAGCCGCGTCCGAAGCCGTCCAGCGGGGCGGGCGCCTGCGGGGGCAGGACGAATCCGGCGCCGATCGTCTCCTCCAGCTTCGCGACGAACCGGTCCGCATCCGCCGACCCGTTCAGGTTGAACACCGCGACGGCCAGCGCGTAGCCGCGTCCCGTATCGGAGTAGAGCCCGCGCGCCGCCTGTGTGCAGCCGCCCCGGCGCAGCTCGGCGCCCACGGACCGGCCCCACACGGCGGCGGCGCAGTCACCGTCCAGCCGCTTGGCGCGCAGCTTCAGTTTGGCCTTCCCGCCCGGGACGGGCAGCGTCGCCGCCTCCGGCGGGAACACCTCCCCGGCCGTCAGCGGCCCCGGGTCCGCGCGGCGGGTGGTGATGCCCGCGTACGCCGAGGTCGACGGCGAACTGGAGTAGGACGCCGGCGAAGGCCCGTTCCCGGCGGGTTCACCGATCTTCGCGTCGGCGGGGTGACCGGCGGCGGGCCTGTCTCCGCCACGCGGCAGGACGCAGACGCCGAGGCCGATCAGCATGAGCACGCCGAGGACGGCCGCCGCGCCGAAGTACAGCTTCGGCCCCGGCCCGGTGGAACGCCCGGCGGGCCTGTCCGCCTTCTTCGCTTTGCGAGCCTTCTTCGCTTTGCCGGGCTTCTTCGCCTTCCCACCGCGCGGACCGGGGGGCGGAGAGGCTTCGTACGCGTCTCCGTACTGGGCGTCCCCGTACGAGGCGTCCTCGTACTGCGCGTCCCCGTACGGGGCGTCGTCATAGGGCGCGTCGTCATGCGGGGGGACGGGCGGCGGGGCGGGGCGTTCCGGTCGCGGGGACGGGCGGCGGGCCGGGGCGCCCCGGCGGGAACCGCCCGCGCGGGCCGACGGCGTCCTGCGGGGGCCGGGCTGCCGGCGGCCCGGCCGGCTCACCGGCGCGCGCCCGCGGCCGCGGCGGCGGGGTTCATCGGAGTCCACGGGCGCGCAGACTACCGCCCGCCGGCCGGTGCCGCGCCCGCGTGCGGGCCGCTCACTGCCCCGGCTTTCCGGACGCCAGTTCGAGCCGCCCGTACAGGAAGTCGGCGGCGTTCTCGATGGCGAGGCTCACATCGATCATCTCGTTGAGCGAGGCGGGCTGCCGCCCGCCGGCCCGCTCCACCCACGTGATCACGGCGTAGTGGCCGTAGGTCTTGGCGTAGGCGGCGCTGAACCCGGGCCCGAACGCGGGCACACCCGGCGCCTTCAACGGCACGACCCAGCCGGCGCCGGTCGCCGGGTCCAGGTCGCGCAGGATCTGCTTGACGCCGTCCTCGCTCGCCAGGTTGATCACGATGAACTGGCCGACGTGCTTCTTGTCGGCGCTCACGTACGCGGCGCGGACGAGCTGGCTGCAGCCGTACTTGGCGAGGTCGCCCTGCAGCCGCGCGCCCCACGTGCCGGATTTGCAGTCGGCCGCCAGCTTGGACGCGGCCAGCGTGAACGCGTACTGGCCCGACTTCACGTTCTTGGCGGAGAACGCCTCGCCCTCGGTGATCGCGCGGCCGTCGGCGGACCGGGACGCGATCTGGCCGAAGCCCTCCCCCAGGTAGTCCGGGGTGTACGCGGTCGGCACCGCCGTCTTCGGCGCCGGCTCCCCGCCCCCGCCGGTCAGCAGGACGACGGCCACGGCGGCGGCGATCAGCACGACCGCCGCGGCGGCCCCGCCGAACAGCAGTTTTGGACTGGGGAGCTTGCGGCCGGGCTTGTCATCCGGCCAGAAGTCCCGCCCGCGGCCCTTCTGCGCGGCCTCGGCGGAATCTGTGTCACGAGCCTCGATCACGCCCCGGAGCTTAGCGGTCCGGATGCCTTCGCGTGACCGAAAGGGCGCTTCATCCGTATTCGTATGAGCTACAACCCGTTAGTGCCGATCAGCGCGCCGACGGCGTAGGTGATGCCCGCGGCGGCGGCGCCGAACAGCAGCTGCCGCGTCCCGCCGAACCACCAGGGCCGGGCGGTGATCTGCGACACCAGCGCACCGGCACCGAACAGGCCGAGCGCCGAGATGATCGCCGCGGGCCACAGCGAGGTGGCGCCCAGCAGGTACGGCAGCACCGGCAGGACCGCGCCGATCGCGAACGACAGGAACGACGAGCCCGCCGCCAGCACCGGCGACGGCAGGTCGCCGGGCGCCACCCCGAGTTCCTCCCGGGTGTGCACCTCCAGCGCCTCGTCGGGGTCGCGGGACAGCTGCCGGGCGACCTCCGCGGCGGTCTCCGGGTCCACGCCGCGCGCCTCGAAGACCTCGGCCAGCTCGCGTTCCTCGGCGGCCGGATGGCGGGCGAGCTCCAGCCGCTCCACCTCGATCTCCGCCTCCGCCAGCTCCGACTGGGAGGCGACCGAGATGTACTCCCCCGCCGCCATCGAGAACGCGCCCGCCGCCAGGCCCGCGAGACCGGCCAGCAGGACGACCTTCTGGCTCGCCTGGCCGCCCGCGACACCCGCGATCAGCGCGAAGTTGGAGACCAGCCCGTCCATCGCGCCGAACACCGCGGGTCGCAGCCAGCCCCCCGTGACGTCGCGGTGCTGGTGGTGGTGCTCCGGTCGCACACCGGACTTCTCACCGGACATCTCGCCTGCGTCCGACACCGTCGCCGTTTCCTACTTCCCGTCCGTGACGGGCTCCCCCTTTTGCACCCGGCCGGGTTCGGTGGCACCGTCGTCCTCATTGTCGCCGGTCTCGGGAACCGGTTCGGCCTCCGGGGCCTCGTCCGGGACCTCGTCCGCCGGCTCGTCCGTGCCGGAGCCCTCCTCCGGCTCGTCCGCGCCCGTCTCGTCCTCGGGGCCGGACGCATCCTCCTCGCCGTCCGCCCCGTCCGCGGGCTCCCCGGCGTCGCCGGTGGCCTCGGCCGCCGGATCCGCCTCGTCCGCGGGATCCGCCTCGTCCGCCGCGCCGGCCTTCGTCCCGGTCTCGGCAGCCTCGGTGTCCGCAGCCCCGGTGTCCGCCGTCGCGGGGACGGCGGCGGGGGCTCCGGAGGCCGTCTCGGCCACCGGGCGGCCCACGTTCTCCGGGCCGGTGCGGTCACGGGCCAGGTACAGGTAGGCGACCGCGCCGAGGAACAGGATGATCGACGTCCAGTCGTTCAGCCGCAGGCCGAGGATGTGGTGGGCCTCGTCGATGCGCAGCGCCTCGATCCAGCCGCGTCCCACCGTGTAGGCGGCGACGTAGAGGGCGAACGCGCGCCCGTGGGTGAGCTTGTAGCGGCGGTCGGCCCAGATGACGAGGACGGCGACACCGACGCACCACAGCGACTCGTACAAGAACGTCGGATGGTAGGTCGCGACGTCGGCGTACTTCGGGTCGAGGGCGGGCCCGCCGTCCAGCATCGGGCGGTGGTTCTGGTCGATCTCCAGCGCCCAGAAGGTGTCCAGCGGGCGGCCGTACAGCTCCTGGTTCCAGTAGTTGCCCCAGCGGCCGATCGCCTGCGCCAGCGCGATGCCGGGCGCCACCGCGTCGGCGAGCGCAAGGGGCGAGATGCCGCGCCGCCGGCAGCCGATGACCCCGCCGACCGCGCCGAGCGCGACCGCGCCCCAGATGCCGAGGCCGCCCTTCCAGATCTCCAGCGCCCGGACGGGGTCGCCGCCCTCCCCGAAGTACCGCTGGTAGTCGGTGACCACGTGGTAGAGCCGCCCGCCGACCAGGCCGAACGGCACCGCCCACACGGCCACGTCGACGATCACGCCCGGGGCGCCGCCCTTGGCGGCCCAGCGCCGCTCGCCCAGCCAGACCGCGGCGACGATGCCAAGGATGATCATGATGGCGTAGGCGCGGATCGGGACGGGCCCGAGGTGCCAGACGCCCTGCGAGGGACTCGGAATGTAGGCGAGCTGGTGCATGACCGTTGACGTTACCGCCTCCCGGGCGCGGCGCGCGCCCTCTCTACCACCGCAACGAGGCCGCGGCCTGCGACGTGCCGTCCCGCCCGCCGGTCGCCGCGCCGCTGGACCGCGGGCCGCCGGACGTGGGCGCGTTGCCGCCGGCCTTCGCGACGGCCTTCTTCAGTGCGTCGGGCGAGCCGAGAACATCGTTGCCGACCTTCTTCCCGTTCAGCGCCAGGTACGGGGTGGAGTCGACCCCGGCCCTCCCGGCCTGGGCACTCGCCTGGTTCACGGTCTTCATCTGCTGTTCACCGTTGACGCAGGAGGCGAAGGACGGGTCGGTGACGCCCAGGTCGGCCGCCCACCTGATCAGTTCCTGCGGCTCGAAGCCCTTGTCCCCCTCCACGGGCTGCTCGGCGTAGAGCCGGTCGTGGTACTTGACCCAATGACCGGCGGGCATGCAGGCGGCGGCGTTCGCGGCCCGCCGCGAGTTCGACATCAGCGGTTCCTGCTGGAACAGCTGGAAGGGGCGGTAGACGACCTTGAGCCGGCCGTCCGCGGCGAGCTGCTTCATCGTCCCGCCGAGCCGGGCCTCCATCGCCTTGCACGCCGGGCACTGGAAGTCCTCCCAGACGTCGAGGACGGGGGCGTTCACCCCCGGCTGCGCCATCGCGACCGAGCCGTCCGGCTGCCGGGTCGCGGGCGCGAGCGCGCCCTGGTAGCCGCGGGGGGCGGGCGAGCCGCCCCGGCCGGACAGCGCGACCACGACCACCACGACCACGACCGCCGCGGCGGCGACGGCGCCGAGGACGACCAGCAGCGCGCGCCGCCGCCGTCCCCGGGCCGCCGCCCGTGCCCGTTCCTCCGCGAGCCGCCGCCGTGCGGTCGGCTCCCTGCCCTGCTCGCTCATCGATCCCCCGATCGGCCACTACTCTGCGTACTTCCATGCACCTACGAGCGTAGCGGGGGCGGCGGGCCGGGGCGCCCGGAAGCGCCGGGCCGGGGTCACTCGCCCGGCGGGGTCACTTCTTCCCGGCCGCGCGGGCGGCGTCGATGGACACGCGCAGCCCCGCGGGGTTCATGAACTGCTCCTGGTCGAGCTTCTTGCCGTCCAGGAACACCGTCGGCGTGCCCTGGACGCCGCGGTCCTGGAACGCGTACTTGGTCATCGCGTCGACCGTGGACTTCTTCTGCCCGTCCCGGACGCACTTCTCGAAGTTCGGGTCGGTGACGCCGACGTCCTTGCCCCACTTGACGAGGTCGTCGGGCGAGAAGCCCTTCTGGCCCTCGGCGGGCTGGAACTTGAAGAGCGCGTCATGGTAGGAGATCCACTTGTCGGCCGGGACGCACAGCGCCGCCTCCGCCGAGCGCAGCGAGTTGCTCCGGACCGGGTCCGGCTGCCCGCCGAACAGGTGGAACGGCCGGTAGACGACCTTGACCTTGCCCTGCAGCGCCAGTTCCTGGACGGTCTTGCTGGTGGCGTCCTCGAACTGCTTGCAGACCGGGCACTGGAAGTCCTCGAATATCTCCAGTTCGGGCTTGGTCACCCCGGCCTTCGCCATCAGGATGGAGCCGTCGGCCTGCCGGCTGAGCGGGGCGAGCGGGCCCTTGTGCGCCTCGGCCCGGCCGTTCTTGCGCTGCTGGTCGACGATCAGGACGGTCGCGACCACGATCACCGCCACGGCCACCACCGATCCGAGGACGATGGCGAGCAGCCGCCGCTGCTTCTCCCGCGCCGCCTGCCGCTTGCGCTCAGCGGCCAGGCGCTCTCTCGCGGACCGCTCTCGTGCGGCCTTGCTCATTAGGTTCTCCTATGGATGCGGACCCGGCGCCGCCACCCTGCGGCGCGGTAACGGCGAGACTAGTCGACCTGGCCGACCCGTCGGAATTCGTCGGCCAGGACGAGAAGGAACAGCAGCACGGTGACGGCGTGGACCCCGGTGCACCACAGGCAGATCTTGTGCAGGATCGCCAGCTCGACGGTGACGAGGTAGACGACGAACAGCATGCCCACCGCGACGCTCGCCACCCGACCCCAGCGCAGCGGCGGCCAGGTCGAGCGCAGCGCCCACGGCGTCAGCAGCGCACCGAACGCGACGAAGAAGGCCAGCCCGAACAGCGGCATCGGGACGCCGAGCAGGGTGGAGTACTCGCTCGTCGTGACCGCGTGGCAGTCGATCGCCGAGGACGCCGAGCACACCAGCGCCTTCTCGTCGTAGTGCGTGATCGTCAGATAGACGGAGATCCCCAGCCCGGTGAGCGTCAGCACCCAGGCCGCGACCTGGAACCACGCGGGAGGCAGCGGCGGCGACGCCGCCGCCTTGGCCCGGTTCTTGGCCGTCGTCTCTTGCGTCATCGTGATCCTTCCGGAACCGCCTTCGCCGGCGGACACACCCTAGTGGAGGGCACCGGCACCACAAGCATGAACTCGGCGGCGGTCGCGCCGAGTTCCCGTGACGGCGCTCCGGCGGTCCGGAACGCCGTCACGGGACCGTCCGGAATCAGCGGCCGGCGCGGACGCCCGCCGCCAGTTCCTCGGTGAGCGAGCGGACCCCGGCCAGCCCGGAGGCGAGGTCGGGGGCGTCCAGCAGGCGGCGGATGAACGCCGACCCGACGATCACACCGTCGGCGAAGCCGGCGACCTCGGCGGCCTGGGCGCCGTTGCCGACGCCGAGCCCGAGCCCGACGGGCAGCCCGGTACCGGCCTTGTCGATGATCGCGCGGGTCCGCTCCACCAGGCGCGGGGCGCCGGTGTCGACGGCGGAGCGGGCACCGGTGACGCCCATCAGCGAGGCCGCGTACACGAAGCCGCGGCACGCCCCGGTGATCGTCTCGATGCGCTCGTCGGTGGAGCTGAGCGCGACGAGGAACACGCGGTCCAGGCCGTGGGCGTCGGACGCCTCCAGCCACTCGCCGCCCTCCTCGGGCGTGAGGTCGGGAGTGATCAGCCCGGAGCCGCCGGCGGACGCCAGGTCGCGGGCGAACCGGTCGACGCCGTAGCGGTCGACGGGGTTCCAGTACGTCATGACGAGGGTCGGGACGCCGGTGGCGGCGACGGCCTCGACCGTGCGGAACACGTCGGCGACGCGGGTGCCGCCGACGAGGGCCCGGTGGACGGCGTCCTGGATGGTGGGGCCGTCCATCATCGGGTCGGTGTAGGGCAGGCCGATCTCGATGGCGTCGCAGCCCGCGTCGACCATGGTCTTGGCGGCCGCGACGGCGCCGTCGCAGGTGGGGAACCCGGCGGGCAGGTAGCCGACGAGCGCGGCACGCCCTTCGGCCTTGGCCTTGTCGTAGGTGGTCTGGACGGTCACCGGCCCTCCTCCTCGGGCATCAGGCCGAAGAAGGTGGCGGCCGTGTGCATGTCCTTGTCGCCGCGTCCGGACAGGCACACGATGATCGTGGCGTCCGGGCCCAGTTCCCCGCCGACCTTGAGCGCGCCGGCGAGCGCGTGCGCGGACTCGATCGCCGGGATGATCCCCTCGGTGCGGCACAGCAGCGCGAACGCCTCCATCGCCTCCGCGTCGGTGATCTCGCGGTACTCGGCGCGGCCGGTGTCGTGCAGCCACGCGTGCTCGGGGCCGACGCCGGGGTAGTCGAGGCCGGCGGAGATCGAGTGGGTGTCGAGGGTCTGGCCGTTGTCGTCCTGCAGCAGGTAGGTCCGCATGCCGTGGATGACGCCGAGGGAGCCGCCGACGAGCGTCGCGGCGTGCTTGCCGGTGGCGACGCCGTCGCCGCCCGCCTCGAACCCGTACAGCCGGACGGACTCGTCCGGGATGAAGGCGTGGAAGGTGCCGATCGCGTTGGAGCCGCCGCCGACGCAGGCGACGACCGCGTCCGGCAGGGCGCCGGTCATGTCGATGCACTGCTGCCGCGCCTCGACGCCGATGACGCGCTGGAAGTCGCGGACCATCACCGGGAACGGGTGCGGGCCCATCACCGAGCCGATGCAGTAGTGGGTGTGGTCGACGGTGGCGACCCAGTCGCGGAACGCCTCGTTGCAGGCGTCCTTGAGGGTGCGGCTGCCGGTCTTCACCGGGATGACCTCGGCGCCGAGCATCCGCATCCGGGCGACGTTGAGCGCCTGCCGCTCGGTGTCGACCTCGCCCATGTAGACGGTGCAGCTCAGGCCGAGGAGCGCGGCGGCGGTGGCGGTGGCGACGCCGTGCTGGCCGGCGCCGGTCTCGGCGACCAACCGGGACTTGCCCATCCGGCGGGTGAGCAGCGCCTGGCCCAGCACGTTGTTGATCTTGTGGGAGCCGGTGTGGTTGAGGTCCTCGCGCTTGAGCAGCACGCGGGCGCCCGCGTGCGCGGAGAAGCGCTCGGCCCCGGTCAGCAGGCTGGGACGGCCCGCGTAGTTCGCGAGCAGGTCCTCCAGTTCGGCGGTGAAGGCGGGGTCCTGCTTGGCCGCCTCGAACTCGTGGGTCAACTCGTCCAGCGCCGCCATCAGCGCCTCGGGCGCGAACCGGCCGCCGAAGCGTCCGAAATGGCCGGTGGCGTCGGGTACGGCTTCAGCACCGCGCGCGGCGGTGTCCATGGTCATGGGTAAACGCGTCCTGTCGTGGGAGAAGTGGCCGTCGGATCGGTGGGGTCCTCGACTAGCCCCGCCATCGCTCCCGGAGCGGTTCGACCTGCATGCCCCTCACCCTATCGAGTCCGGCTATCGAGACCCTATCGAGTCCGTCCATCAAGTCCGCGGGCCCGGCCCGGCCAGCGCCGGCGGGAACGCCCCCGCGTCCCGGCAACGCGGGTCAGCCGCCCTGCCGCAGCGCCGGATGGGCGCCGGCGGCGACGAGGTCGGCGACCGCGGCCCGCGGGTCCCGGCCGATGACCAGGCTCTCCCCCACCAGCACGGCGTCCGCGCCGCTGGAGGCGTAGGCGAGCAGGTCGTGCGGGCCCCGCACCCCCGACTCGGCGACCTTGACGACCTCCTTGGGGAGGGTCGGCGCGACCCGGGCGAACACCCCCCGGTCGACCTGCAGGGTGCGCAGGTCGCGGGCGTTCACGCCGATGACCTTGGCGCCGGCGTCGACGGCGCGGGCCGCCTCCTCCTCGGTGTGGGCCTCGACGAGCGGCAGCAGCCCGATGGACTCGGCCCGCTCGACCAGCGACACGAGGGCGTCCTGCTCCAGGGCGGCGACGATCAGCAGCGCGAGGTCGGCGCCCGCCGCCCGCGCCTCCCACAGCTGGTAGGAGGTGACGATGAAGTCCTTGCGCAGGACGGCGACGTCGACGTTCGCGCGGACGGCGGCGAGGTCGTCCAGGCTGCCGCCGAACCGGCGCCGCTCGGTCAGCACGCTGATCACCTTGGCGCCGCCGGCCTCGTAGTCGCGGGCGAGCGCGGCGGGATCGGCGATCGCGGCCAGCGCGCCCTTGGACGGGCTGCTGCGCTTGACCTCGGCGATGACCGTCACGCCCGGACCGCGCAGCGCCCCGAGCGCGTCCCGCGGGGCCGGGGCCTTCGCGGCCTTCTCCTTGAGGGCGTCGAGCGGGACCTCGCGCTGCCTGTCGGCGAGATCGGCCCGGACGCCTTCGATGATCTCGTCCAAAACACTCAAGGTCGCAGGCCCCCTATTTCAGGTCGTTCCGTGCACCGATCGTAGCCGCCCCCTCGGACGCCTTCCCCACCCGGGAGGGCCGTCCGGCGGGCTTGTGGCGCTCAGGGCGCGAGTACATGCGCGAACGGCAGGTTGCGGACGACCCAGTAGACGATCAGAAGGCCGACGAACGAGTACACCACCGCCGGCTTGAACAGGACGGTCCGCATGGGCAGCCCCTGCGCCGTCATCACCGTCCACCTCACGTACAGGTAGGCGAAGACCGGCAGCATGAGGAACAGCAGCGGGTTGAACCCGAACGCGGTGCCCACGTCGCCGTGGGCCAGCGCGTAGACGAGCCGCGTCATCCCGCAGCCGGGGCAGTAGTACCCGGTCATCATCAGGAACGGGCAGCTCGGGTAGTGGCCCGCCTCGTTGGGGTCGCCCCGGAACGCCACGATCAGGGTTCCGGCGACGACGCCGCCGAGCACCGCCGCCTGGGGCAGGAGCGCCCGTGCCGGTCCGTGCCGCGCCGGTCCGTGCCGCGCCGGTCCGTGCCGCGCCGGTCCGTGCGCGTGCTCCTGTGGTGGGACGGATACGCCAGTCACGGGGTCCACGATAGGCGACACCCCCCCGAGCGCCCTCACCCGTCCAGGACGTAACCGACGCCGCGGACGGTCCGGATGGGGCTCCCTTCACCGAGTTTGGCGCGGAGCTGCGCGATGTGGACGTCGACCGTGCGGCTTCCGGCGCCGGCGCCCGGCCCCCACGCGGCGTCGAGGAGCTGCTCGCGGGTGAAGACGCGGCCGGGGTTGGCCATGAGGTATTCGAGGAGGTCGAACTCGGTGACGGTGAGGGTGACGCGGCGGTCGCCGACGACGGCGATCCGGTCATGCGGGTCGAGGGCGATGGAGCCTGCCCGCAGGGGGGCGGGCGCGGCGGCGGGGGTACCGCGGCGGAGGGCCTCGGCGACGGCGCCGACGAGGGCGCGCGGGCCGAACGGGCGGGCGATGTGGTGGTCGCCGAGCACGCGGGCGGCGGCGGGGTCGAGGGGGCCGGTCACGGCGACGACCGGCGCGGGACGGGCGGCGTCGGCGACGCGCCGGTAGAGGTCGGCCGGCAGCGCGGCGGTGGACAGGTCGAGGACGACGACGTCGGGGCGGCTGTGTTCGGCGGCGGCGGGCGCCCGGCCGGGGTCGGCCTCGATCTCGACGTCGAAGCCCTCCCGGGAGAGGTAGCGGCGCTGCAACTCGGCGACGGCGGGATCGTGCTCGATCACGAGGACGAGGCCACCGCCACCGTCGGTGCTCATGACCGCCCGTTCCGCCGGGCGGTCGGGTCCTCACCGCGGTCCAGGGAGCGCCACATCGCGGACGGGTCGTCCGGCACGGCGGCTTCCTTCGCGGCGGGCCCGCGCGGGGCTGCGCGTTCGTAGCGGGCCGACATGCCGGGCCAGCGCGTCCCGCGGGCGGCGGTGAGGAGACCGGCGGCGACCAGCAGGATCCCGCCGGCGACCGAGACCGTCCACCACAGGTTCACGTGCAGGGCCGGGTCGGCGCCGAGCTTCAGCAGGGCGCTCTTGTCGCCGGCCGCGGACAGCACGTTCGGACGCCGGACGGCGGCGGCCGACGCGCAGGCGATCCCGACGCCGAACAGCGCGATGAGGACGCCGACGGCCGCGCGCACCCGGCCGCGGGTGGCGAACAGGGCGGCGAGCCCGGCGAGGCCGGCCCAGCCGAGGGCGCCCGCCGCGCCGCCGAGGTCGCCGCCGGTGAGGGTCTGGGTGAACGGGGTGATGGCGTCCTCGGCCTTGACGGTGGCCCAGCCGCGCCCGGCGGCGAGCAGCACCAGGCCCGCGCCGGTGGCGCACAGCAGCGCCGTCAGTCCGCGTTCACGCCCGGGTGTCATGAGGTCGGGTCAGGGCGTTCCCCGACCACGGCGGGAAGGACGTCGGCGTCCCAGCAGGTGCGGTCGCCGGTGTGGCAGGCGCCCCCGACCTGGTCGACCTTCACCAGCACGGCGTCGGCGTCGCAGTCCAGCGCGACCGACTTGACCCACTGCTGGTGGCCGGAGCTCTCACCCTTCACCCAGTACTCCTGCCGGCTGCGCGACCAGTAGGTGCAGCGGCCGGTGGTGAGGGTGCGGTGCAGGGCCTCGTCGTCCATCCAGCCGAGCATGAGCACCTCGCCGGTGTCGTACTGCTGGGCGATGGCGGGCACGAGCCCGTTCGGGTCGCGCTTCAGTCGAGCTGCGATCTTCGGGTCCAGATTGCTGGACGGTCGTACGGACATGACCGAGAGTTTATTGCAGCCGCGTCCGCCTCCGACCTCTGCGGGCGACGGCCCCCACCGGCACGAAGGGCCCGCTCCCCCGGCGGAGGGGGCGGGCCCGGACGTACGGCTATCGGGTGTTACAGGGGGACGACCTGGTCGGCCTGCGGGCCTCGGTTGCCCTGCGTCACCTCGAACTGGACGCGCTGATTCTCGTCCAGCGTGCGGTAGCCGGAGCTCTGAATGGCCGAGTAGTGCACGAAGACGTCCGGACCGCCGCCGTCCACGGCGATGAATCCGAAGCCCTTCTCGGCGTTGAACCACTTCACGGTGCCCTGCTGGGGCATGTCTTTCTCCTTGCGGCAAAACCTGGGCCCACACCTCGCGGGCCCGTGCGGTCGCTGCGGAACGCTCTCGCCCCCGGTACGGTCCCGGAAAAGCCAAAACGCCCGCTGCCATCAGTCCGCGGGCGTCTGCACGATCGAGAACCACGACTGCAACCGACCGCCCCACAGTATCACCGCTCCGCCGTAAAGCGGAGGAGCCGCAAGGCACGTGATTCTTCTCTTGGCGAACCCTGCCGTTACCTGCCCGTTAAAGACTCCAACCGACCTCGGTCAGGCCCTTGACAGCGCCCGTGTCCCCGGTGATACGGACGTTCGCGACGTCCCGGCGGCCCAGCGCCCACAGGACGAGTTCGCCGACCGGGCCGTGCACGCGCACGGCTCCGCGCGGGTGCCGGCCGTGCGCCGGCACCCGCAGGCTCCGGCCGTCCGGTTGCACCAGCGTTACCTCGACCTGAACCTTTCTTAGGACAAAGCGGGCAATTTTTATCCGTCGCCAGAGCACTTCCCGGAGTTCCGGGGAGATCTCCCGCGGCTCCCAGTCGGGACGTGCGCGCAGGACGTCCTCATGGTGAACAAAGAACTCGACACCGTTCGCGATTTTGTCGACTCCAGGAAGCGCGTAGGGCGAGAACTTCGCCGGTCCGTCCCGAAAGCGTTCCACCAGCCGGTCGAACGGGACGGACCGCGCCGTACGGCGCCGAACACGCTCGGTGTAGAAGGACAGCGGGGGCAGCAGTATTCCGGGGGCGGTGTCCGGGCGGTTCTCCCTGACGACGAGATGGGCCGCCAGGTCGCGGGCGGTCCAGCCGGCGCATTTCGTGGCCGCGTCCGGTCCCGCCTGCGCCAGCGCGGCGGCCAGCAGCAGCCGTTCGCGGCGGACGGGCCCCGGCTCGGCGGGGCCGTCCTCGGAGGTGCTCATCTGGTGATCGTAAGCCGTCCGGGGACCGCCGGGAATAAGCGCCGCGGCCGGATGGTAGGCAATGGGCAGGCCCGGTACACCCCCTGGCGCGGTCGCTCGGGGGCCTGTCCCGGGCACCGTCGTGATCGAGGAGTCGCCGTGCCACCTGCGTCCAGACGCGTCAGCCCACACGTGCTCAGGGAGGGGATGGGCGTGCTGTGGGTGGCGGTGAAGGCCGAGCCCCGGGTGTTCACGGTGTCGGTGCTCGCCAGCGCCCTGTACGCGGCGATGACCGTGGCGACCGCGCGGGTGCTGGGCTGGGCGGCGGAGAAGGTCGTGCTGCCGGCGTTCGCGGCCGGGCACACGACGGCCGGGGCACTGGCCGGGGCCGCCGCCGTGATCATGGCGGTGGCGGCGCTGAAGGCGCTCGGCGTCGCGGGGCGCCGGTTCTACGCGGGCCTCATGCAGTACCGGCTGCAGGCGTCCTACCGCCGTTCGGTGACCCGGCAGTACCTGCGGCTGCCACTGGCGTGGCACCACCGGCACCCGACCGGGCAACTGCTGTCGAACGCCAACGCCGACGTGGAGGCGGTGTGGGCGCCGATCGCGCCGCTGCCGATGGCGGTCGGGGTGGTGTTCATGCTGCTGATCGCGGCGGTGTCGATCCTGGTGACGGACCCGGTGGTGGCCGCGGTCGGCTTCCTGGTCTTTCCCGCCGTCGCGCTGATCAACATCGTCTACCAGCGCCGGCTGTCACCGGTGGCGACCCGGGCGCAGCAGTTGCGCGCGGAGGTCAGCGAGGTGGCGCACGAGAGCTTCGAGGGCGGCCTGGTGGTCAAGACCCTCGGCCGGGAGGCGGCGGAGACCCGGCGCTTCGCCGAGCGGGCCGAGGCGCTGCGCGACGCCAACATCGCGGTCGGCCGGATCCGCGGGCTGTTCGACCCGGTGCTGGAGGCGCTGCCGAACCTCGGTGTGCTCGCCGTCCTGCTGATCGGGTCGGTGCGGCTGGAGTCCGGCGCGATGTCGCCGGGCGACCTGGTGAACGTCGCCTACCTGTTCACGCTGCTGTCGTGGCCGATCCGGGCGCTCGGCTGGGTGCTGGGCGAGGTGCCGCGCAGCGTCGTCGGCTGGAAGCGGGTCCGCGGCGTGCTGGACGCGAGCGGCTCCCTCCCGTACGGGGACGGGGTGCTGGGCGGCTCCGGCGGGGCGACCGAGCTGGAGGTCCGCGAGATCCGGTTCGCCTACGAGACGGCCGAGGAGAACGGGGACGGTGAGCGCCGCGTCCTGCACGACGTGTCGTTCGCGGCGACTCCGGGCCGGACGATCGCGGTGGTGGGCCCGACGGGGTCCGGCAAGTCGACGCTCACCTCGCTGCTGGTCCGGCTCGTCGACCCGGCGGACGGGGCCGTGCTGCTGGACGGCGTCGACCTGCGCGACGTCCGGCGCGGCGGGGTCGCGGCGACGGCGGCGCTCGTCCCGCAGCAGACGTTCCTGTTCGACGACACCGTGCGCGGCAACGTCACGCTCGGCCTGGACGTCCCGGACGAGCGGGTCTGGGAGTCGCTGCGGCTCGCCCAGGCCGAGGGGTTCGTCGCGGCGCTCCCGGACGGGCTCGACACGAAGGTGGGCGAGCGCGGGGCGACCCTGTCGGGAGGTCAGCGGCAGCGGCTCGCGCTGGCCCGCGCGCTGGTGCGGCGGCCCCGGCTGCTCGTCCTGGACGACGCGACGTCCAGCGTCGACCCGCAGGTGGAGGCGCGCATCCTGCAGAGCCTGCGGGAGGCGCGGTCGGACGAGGCGGGCCGCGCGACCGTCGTGGTGGTCGCCTACCGCAAGGCCACGATCGCGCTGGCCGACGAGGTCGTCTACATGGAGCACGGCCGCGTCGTGGCGCGCGGCACCCACGCCGGGCTGCTGGAGGGCCCGGAGGGTTACCGCAACCTCGTCAACGCCTACGAGCGGGCCGAGGCGGAGCAAGAGGCGGTCGAAGGCGGCGAGGAGGCACTGGCATGACGGTCCTGAACGGCACGGCGGCGGCCGAGGGCGCGATCAGCACCCTGAGACGCGGGCTGCGGCTGAGCCCGGAGTTCCGCGCGGGCCTGGCCGGGACGCTGGCGCTCGCGCTGGCGTCGACGGCGGGACGCGTGGTGGTGCCCATCGCCGTCCAGCAGACGATCGACAAGGGCCTCGGCCGCCCGGACGGCCCCGACATCGCCTTCATCCGGACGGCGGTGCTGCTGTGCGCGGCGGCCGTGCTGGTGACGGCCGTGTGCGCGTACCTGATGAACGTGCGGCTCTACAGGTCCTCCGAGGGCGGTCTCGCGGGGCTGCGGGTGCGGGCGTTCCGGCACGTCCACGACCTGTCGATGCTCACCCAGAGCGGGGAGCGGCGGGGCGCGCTGGTGTCGCGGGTGACGAGCGACGTCGACCAGATCAGCCAGTTCATGCAGTCCGGCGGGCTGATGTTCATCGTCTCGATCGGGCAGTTGCTCGTGGCGAGCGTGCTGATGGCCGTCTACTCGTGGCCGTTGGCGCTGCTGGTGTGGGCGGCGTTCCTGCCGCTGGCGTTCGCGCTGCGCCGCTTCCAGCGGATCCTGTCGGCGGCGTACTTCGGAGTTCGGGAGCGGATGGGCGACCTGCTGGCCGCGGTCGGCGAGTCCGTCGTGGGCGCCCCGGTCATCCGCGCGTACGCCGCGGAGGAGCGCACCGGCCGGCGGGTGGACGAGACCGTCGAGGCGTACCGCTCGGCGCAGACCCGCGCGCAGGCGATGGTCGCGTTGACGTTCCCGGTCACCGAACTGGTCGCCGCCGTCGCCACCGCCGGTGTCGTCGTCGCCGGCACCCTGCTCGGCATCGCCGGGGAGGTGTCGGCCGGGAAGCTCATCGCGTTCCTGTTCCTGGTCACGCTGTTCGTCAGCCCGATGCAGACGGCCACCGAGGTCCTGAACGAGGCGCAGAACGCGGTCGCGGGCTGGCGCCGCGTGCTCGGCGTGCTGGACACCGTCCCGGACGTCGCCGACCCGGGCGAGGCGGGCGAAACGCTGCCGCGCGGCCCGATCGAGGTGCGGTTCGAGTCGGTCGGCTTCGCCTACCCGGGCGGCCCGCCCGTCCTGCACGACGTGAACGCGGACATCGCGCCCCGCAGCCGCGTCGCGATCGTCGGCCAGACCGGCTCCGGCAAGACGACGTTCGCCAAGCTCCTCACCCGGCTCATGGACCCCGCCTCGGGCCGCATCCTGGTGGACGGGGTGCCCCTCGACCGCGTCCGCTTCTCCTCGCTGCGCGAGCGGATCGTCATGGTGCCGCAGGACGGCTTCCTGTTCGACGCGTCCCTCGGCGACAACATCCGCTACGGCAGGCCCGGCGCGTCCGATGAGGACCTCGTCCTCGCGCTCACCGAACTGGGCCTGGCCGACTGGCTGGAGGGTCTCCCGCAGGGCCTCGGCACCCCCGTGGGCCAGCGCGGCGAGTCCCTCTCGGCGGGTGAGCGGCAGTTGGTCGCCCTGGCCCGCGCCTACATCGCCGACCCGGACCTCCTCGTCCTGGACGAGGCGACCTCGGCCGTGGACCCCGCCACCGAGGTCCGCATCCAGCGCGCCCTGGACGGCGTGACGCGGGGCCGCACGGCGATCGCCATCGCCCACCGCCTCTCCACCGCCGAGGCCGCCGACGAGGTGATCGTCTTCGAAGCGGGCCGCATCGTCCAGCGGGGGTCCCACACCGAGCTGGTGAGCCGCCCCGGCGTCTACGCGGACCTGCACGCCTCCTGGATCGCCCAGCGCACCCTGTGACGGGCGAGCACAAACTACTTGCCCGTTATCTGGTCTCGTGCGCATTCTGCTGGGGTGAGCAATGAGGTCGTGGTGGAATCGGCGGGCACGCTGCACGGTCAGCTGCAGCGAGGTCTGGGGAGGGCCGCGCGCCGCGCGGCGGACAGGCCGGGGGCGGGCGAGTACGTGTACGCCTGCATCCGGCGGGATCCGCGGTGGGATCGGCAGTGCGAGTCACGGCGGTTGTACTACGCCCGGTTGATGGTGGACCTGGAGTTGTCGTCGGGGCCGCTGGCGGAGCATCTCTTCGATGCGGCCGACCACACCGATCCGGACGAGTGGCGGGTCGATCTGGCGTTGGGCGTGCTCGCGGACCTGGTGCGGCTGAGCCGGCGGGAGGCGGCGGTGCCGCTGCGGCGGTACGCCGAGGAGGGCGCGCAGTGGTTCGACGCGGTGGCCGAGCTGATCGACCTCGCGGATCCGTCGCTGGCGGCCGGTCTGGACGAGCTGGTGGCGGCGCGGTGCGACGACGCGGACCTGACGCTGCTGATCCCGGGCCGGCGCAACCCGGTGATCGAGGCGTGGGCGGCGCGGCAGCCGCGGGTGGCCGAGGCGCTGGCGCGGCAGCGGGAGGCGGGCCGGGCGGCGCGGCGGGCGATGGTGGCGGCCCCGGCGCGCGACACTCAGAGCGACGCGGAGCTGCTGGATCTGGCGCGGCGGCGCGGGGAGGGCGCGATCGCGGCGATCTTCGAGCTGGGCCGGCGGCGGACGCCGGCGCTGCTGGATCTGGCGGAGGAGCTGCTGCCGCAGCGGCCGAGCAGATTCGGCGGGGCGGTGTGCCGGGCGCTCGGCGAGTACGGGCCGGAGACGCTGCCGCGGGCGCGGGCGTGGGCGGCCGCGCGGGGCGGCTGCGCCGACATGGGGCTGCGGATCCTCGCCCGGTACGGCACCCGGCAGGACATCCCGCTGCTGATGGACGAGCTTCGCGGGGCCGTCGCCCGGCGCGAATGGGCCGGTGCCGCGAGCCCGATCGAGGGGCTGGGGCGGCTGCGCGCGGGCGAGGCCGTCCCCCTGTTGAAGACCGCTTGGGCCGAGTCCACCTATGCCTATCTGAGACCCCGCATCCTGACCGCGTTGACGAGAACGGCCCCGCACACGGCCGAGTCCTACACCGTCGAGGGGCTGTGGGACTGCGAAGAGGGCGTCCGCGCCGAGGCCGCCCGGTACGCGCCGCTGACCCGCGAGACGGGGCTGCGGCTGCAGCGGCTGCATCACGACGGCGCCGAGGAGCCGGACGTGCGCGCCGCGGCGGCCGCCCGCCTGATGACCTGAGCACCCGCCGAGCCGCGTCGAGCCGCGCCGGGGCACGGCGCGGGCCGGGGCACGGCCCGCGGCTCACCGGGCCGCGGTGCCCTCTCCGCCGCGGACCAGCAGGACGCTCCAGCGTTCCAGGGCGGGGCCGGTGCGCGCCAGGACGCGCCGCGCGGCCAGCCCGCGGCCGATCGTGCCCGGATGCCACAGCGGATGCCCGGGGCCGTCCACGACGACCCGGACGGCGGCGACCGGCAGCGTGGCGGCGCGTGCGGCGATCACGGCCGACTCCATGTCGGCGGCTCGCGCGCCCTGCGCCGCCCAGACCGCGCGTTCCTTGCCGTGGACGACATGATCGGTGGTCACGAGGGGGCCGACCTGCACGTTCAGGCCGTCGCGGATCAGCTCCCCGGCGAGCAGGCGCGGGGCGCTGCACGGCACCACCGTGCCTTCGGGGCCGCGGATCTCGTCCGCGACCAGGACGTCGCCCGGCCGCAGCCGCCCGTCGAGCGCGCCGCCGAAGCCGACGGTGACGAGGGCGGCGCAGGCGTCCGGCAGCCGGTCCGCGCGCCGGGCGCGGTAGCCGACGACCACGACCGGCGTCCGGATGAGCCCGCGGCGGACCGCGCGGGCCTCGACGCGCAGCGCGGCGCACACCACCGGGCCGAGCATCGGCGCATCCCCGTCCTCACGATCCGCGGTCACCCGTCCAGCGAAACACGAGGTCACCGGAAGATCCAGCCGCGTCACCGCGCGGTACCGCATTCGTCCCGGTGAGATCGGCCCCGGGGAGGGTGGCGGCGGCCCGGCATGCCCCTAGACTCCCGGCATGACCTCCTTGCCCCTCCGGCGGAAGCTGGCCGTCCTCCCGTTTCTCGCGCTGTCGCTCGGCGCCGTGGCCGCGTGCGGCGGCGAGAACAGCAAGACCTCCTGCGACGTCAACTCCTGCACGGTGACCTTCGACCGGGGCGTCGACGCGAGCGCGTCCGTCCTCGGGGTGAAAGCGGAGCTCGTGAGCGTGCAGGGCGAGACGGTCACCCTCAAGATCGCGGGCCAGACCGTGACCGTGCCGGTGGGCGACGGCGAGCAGGCGGAGGGGTTCACCGTCTCGGTCCAGTCGGTCACCAAGGACAACGTCGTCGTGAAGATCTCCAACAACGGCTGAACCCGTTAAGATTCGCACATGCGTTCGATGAAACCGGCGGAGCGGCGGGCCCGGCTCGCGCTCCGCCACCGGCTCGCCCCGCCGGCCCGGACCGACGACGTCCTCGGCATCGCCCGGTCCATGGTGGTCCTGCACGCCACCGACCCGGCGACGGTGTTCCTGTCGGTCGCGGCCCGCAGCGTCGAGGCCGGCCCCGGCGCGGTGGAGCGGGCCCTGTACGACGACCGGACGCTGCTGCGGATGCTCGCGATGCGCCGGACGATGTTCGTCGCGCCCGTCGATCTCGTTCCGGTGCTGCAGGCGTCCACGGCGAACGGGCTGGCCGCCAAGCAGCGCGCCACCTATGCGCGGCTGATCGAGCGCGGCAGCGACATCTCCGGCGTCCCGTCCTGGTTCGCCGAGGCCGAGGAGGCCGCGCACAAGGCGCTGCTGGCGCGCGGCGAGGCGACGGGCGCCCAGCTCAGCGCCGACGTGCCGGTGCTGCGGACGCAGGTCGACCCGGCCCCGGGCAAGTCCTACTCCCGTCCCACGAGCGTCACCACCTGGGTCCTCGTCACGCTCGGCTGCGAGGGCCGCATCGTGCGGGGGCGGCCCAACGGATCGTGGACCAGCAGCCAGTACAGGTGGTCGCCCGTCGAGGCGTGGCTGCCCGGCGGCATCGAGGACGTCCCGGCCGGCGAGGCGCGCACGGAGCTCGTCCGCCGCTGGCTGCGCGCGTTCGGCCCCGCCCCGGTCGCGGACCTGAAGTGGTGGACGGGCTGGACCGCCGGTGACGTCAAGAAGGCCCTCGCGCCGCTCGATGTCACCGAGGTCGATCTCGGCGGCGGCACCGGGCTCGTCCTGTCCGACGACCTGGAGCCGGCGCCCGAACCGGAGCCGTGGGCGGCGCTGCTGCCCGCGCTCGACCCGACGCCGATGGGCTGGCGGGAGCGCGGCTGGTTCCTCGGCGGCCACGGCCCGGCGCTGTTCGACCGGAACGGCAACATCGGCCCGTCGGTGTGGTGGGACGGCCGCATCGTCGGCGGCTGGGCGCAGCGCAAGGACGGCGAGATCGCCGTCCGCGTCCTGGAGGACGTCGGCGCCGAGGCCGGGGCGGCGATCGAGCGGGAGGCGGCGCGCATGTCGGCCTGGTACGGCGACGTCCGCGCGATCCCCCGCTTCCGCACCCCACTGGAACGCGAGCTCATGTCCTGACCGGGGGCGACACCGGAACGTGATGCCCGCCCACCTCCGCGGGCGGATATCCTACCGAGTAGTAGGGAAATCGCGGATGGAGGCGGCATGGCTCTCTGGAACCGACTGCCAGCTCCATCGATCAGGCTGCCCCGCCCCCACGGGCTGACCCGCTACACCGTCCAGCGCGACCTGCCGGTGACCATGCCGGACGGCGTCACGCTGCTCGCCGACCGGTACACCCCCGCCGGTGTGGAGCGTCCGCCCACGATCCTGGTGCGGACCCCCTACGGGCGGCGCGGACCCGCCGCCCTCGCCAACGGGCTGCTGTTCGTCCCGTTCGGCTTCCAGCTGGTCGTGCAGAGCACGCGCGGAACATCCGGTTCCGGCGGCGAGTTCGACCCGCTCGGCCACGAACGCGACGACGGGCTCGTCACCGTCGAGTGGCTGAAGCGGCAGCCCTGGTTCCACGGCTCGTTCGCGACGTTCGGCCCCAGCTATCTCGGCTACTCGGCGTGGGCGCTCGCCGCCGAGGCCGGTCCGGAGCTGAAGGCGATGGCGCTGCAGATCACCGCGTCCTCCTTCCGGGACGCCGCGTACGTGGGCGGGTCGTTCGCGCTGGAGTCCACGCTCACCTGGACCGACCTCACGCACCGGCAGCAGCGCCCGCTCGGCATGATCACCGCGCCGCTGGTCTCCCGGCGCCGGGCCGTGCGGGCCGCCCGGTCCGGCCGCCCCCTCTCCGAACTGGACATGCTCGCCGGCGGGCAGTCGATGCGCTTCTACCAGGACCTCCTCGCCAACCACGCGACCCCCGGCGGCTACTGGGACCGGCGCGACTTCAGCGGGACCGTCGGCCAGGTCAGCGCGCCCGTCACCCTCCTCGGCGGCTGGTACGACGTGTTCCTGCCCTGGGAGATCAAGGACTACCTCGCGCTGCGCTCCGCCGGGCACGCCCCGTACCTGACCATCGGCCCCTGGTGGCACACCGACGCCCGGCACGGCCTGCCCGGCATCCGCGAGTCGCTCGCCTGGTTCCGCGCCCACCTGCAGGGCGACCCGTCCGGGCTGCGGCCCGACCCCGTCCGCCTCTACATCACGGGCGCCCGCGAGTGGCGCGGCTACCGGGACTGGCCCCCGCCCGGCATGCGGCAGGTGCGCTGGCACCTGCACGCCGGCCGCGGCCTCGGCGAGGACGGCCCGCAGGACCACCCGCCGAGCACCTACACCTTCGACCCGGCCCGCCCGACGCCCGCGCTCGGCGGCCCCACCCTGCTCGGCAGCTCCCGACCGGTCGATCACCGGCCGCTGGAGCGCCGCCCCGACGTCCTGGTGTTCACCTCCCCCGTCCTCACCGACGACCTGGACGTGATCGGCCCGGTCGGCGCCGACCTGTTCGTCCGCTCCGACCGCGAGCACACCGACTTCGTCGTCCGGCTCTGCGACGTCGCCCCGGACGGGACGTCCCGCAACGTCTGCGAGGGCGGCCTGCGCCTGCCCGCCGTCGCCGACAAGCCCGTCGGGACGGACGGCGTCCGCCGCATCGCGGTCGACCTGTGGCCCGCCGGCCACCGCTTCGCCCGCGGCCACCGCGTCCGTGTCCACGTCACCAGCGGCGCCCACCCCAAGGTCGCCGCCAACCCCGGCACCGGCGAACCCCTCGCCACCCCCGCTACCCGCATGCTCAAGGCGAACCAGGAGGTCTTCCACGACCCCGGCCGCCCGTCGGCGATCATCCTCCCGATCGCCGAGCACTCGCCCGAGTCGGCGACCCCGGCCCCCGAAGAGGACCCCCTGTAGCCGCCTAGAGGCGGGCGGCGATCGCCTTGGCGAACCGCTCCGCGCTGCCGGGGCCGTGGTGGAGGTAGAGGCTGGGTTCGGTCAGTTCGAGTTCGATGATGAGCGGGGCGCCGTCCGGGCCCGGGACGAGGTCGACGCGGGCGTAGAGGGGGTCCTCGCCGCCCGGGACGGCCGCCAGGGCGCGGACGGCGACGTCCAGTTCGGCGTCGGTGGCCGTCGCGGCGGTGACCTGGCCGCGTGCGGTGTCGTCGCGGACGGGACCCTGGATTCCGGCTCCGGCGGTGAGGATCTGGGCCTTGCGCCCGGCGTGGCTGTACTCGCCGTCGCAGAAGACGAGGGCCGTCTCGCCGGCGGTGTCGACCGCGGGCAGGTACGGCTGGACCATCGCCGTGCGTCCCGCGTCCCGCAGGGAACGCAGGTGGGCGCGGGCCCGGTCCTCCTCGCCCGGGCCCCATCGGGCCGTGTCGCCCGAGCCGATGGAGACGGCCGGCTTGATGACGTACTCCGGCCATCCGGACGGGATGTCGCCGGGGTCCCACAGGGTCGGCACGACGGGCAGGCCCGCGTCGGCGAGGTCGCGGAGGTAGCGCTTGTCGGTGTTCCACCGGACGATCCCGGCCGGGTTCAGGACGCGCGGCAGGCCCTGCGCCCACGCCACGAACTCCTCGCGGCGGGACGTGTAGTCCCAGGTGGAGCGGATGACCACCAGGTCGTACCGGGACCAGTCGACGTCGGCGTCCCAGATGACGGGCTCGGCGCCGATGTCCAGGCGGGCGAGGGCGCCGATCAGGTCCTGGACATCGTCGCTGCCGCCCGGCAGCAGGGAACAGGTCGCGAACGCGATGGTCATGCGGGGGTCCTCTTCAGCGAACGGGGTGGCCGGCCTCGCGCAGGGCGTCCTTGACCTCGGCGATCGTCAGCTCCCCGAAGTGGAAGACGCTGGCGGCGAGGACGGCGTCCGCGCCCGCGGCCACGGCGGGCGCGAAATGCCGGACGGCGCCGGCCCCGCCGCTGGCGATCACCGGCACCGGCACCGCCGCGCGGACGCGGCAGAGCATCTCCAGGTCGAAACCGGCCTTGGTGCCGTCGGCGTCCATGGAGTTCAGCAGGATCTCCCCGACGCCGAGCTCCGCGCCGCGGCGGGCCCACTCGATCGCGTCGATGCCCGTCCCCTTGCGGCCGCCGTGCGTGGTGACCTCGAAACCCGACTCGGTGCCCGCGGCGCGGCGGGCGTCCACCGACAGGACGACGCACTGCGACCCGAAGCGGTGCGCGGCCTCCCGCAGGAACTCCGGCCGCGCGATCGCGGCCGTGTTGACGGAGACCTTGTCGGCGCCCGCGCGCAGCAGCCGGTCGATGTCCTCGACGGTGCGGACGCCGCCGCCGACGGTGAGCGGGATGAACACCTGCTCGGCGGTGCGCCGCACCACGTCGTACGTCGTGGACCGGTCCGCGCTGGACGCGGTGATGTCCAGGAACGTCAGCTCGTCGGCGCCCTCGGCGTCGTAGCGGCGCGCCAGCTCCACCGGGTCGCCGGCGTCCCGCAGGTTCTGGAAGTTGACGCCCTTGACCACGCGCCCGGCGTCGACGTCCAGGCACGGGATCACCCGCACGGCCACCGTCATCTCACGGCCTCCAGGGCCTCTTCCAGCGTGAACGCCCGCGCGTACAGGGCCTTGCCGACGATCGCGCCCTCGACGCCGTCACCGGTGAGGGCGGCGAGGGCGCGCAGGTCGTCCAGCGAGGACACGCCGCCGGACGCGACGACGGGCTTGTCCGTCCGGGAGCAGACCTCGCGGAGCAGTTCGGTGTTGGGGCCGCGCAACGTCCCGTCCTTGGTGACGTCGGTGACGACGTAACGCGGGCAGCCGTCGTCCTCCAGCCGGGCGAGGACCTCCCACAGGTCGCCGCCCTCCCGCGTCCAGCCCCGCGCGGCGAGCGTCGTCCCGCGCACGTCCAGCCCCACCGCGATCCTGTCGCCGTGCGAGGCGATGATCTTGCGGCACCAGCCGGGGTTCTCCAGCGCGGCGGTGCCGATGTTGACGCGGGCGCACCCGGTGGACAGGGCCGCCTCCAGCGACGCGTCGTCCCGGATGCCGCCGGACAGCTCGACCTTCACATCCAGCTTCCCGGTCACCTCGGCGAGCAGCTCCCGGTTGGAGCCGCGCCCGAAGGCGGCGTCCAGGTCCACGAGATGGATCCACTCCGCCCCCGCCCGCTGCCAGGCCAGCGCCGCCTCCAGCGGGGCGCCGTAGGAGGTCTCGGTCCCGGCCTCGCCCTGGACCAGGCGGACCGCCTGGCCGTCGGCGACGTCGACCGCGGGAAGGAGCGTCAAAGTCATGCGGAAACCCTATCGAGGCAGAGGGGCGGGCTGATCAGGCGATCGTGGTGAGCCAGTTGCGCAGGAGGTGCGCGCCGGCGTCACCGGACTTCTCCGGGTGGAACTGGGTGGCGCACAGGGGGCCGTTCTCGACCGCGGCGACGAAGCGGTCGCCGTGCTCGGCCCAGGTGACCAGCGGCGGCTCGATGAGGCCGGTCGGGTCGGGCTCCAGGTCCCAGGTGCGGGCGGCGTAGGAGTGGACGAAGTAGAACCGCGCGTCCGCCAGGCCGGCGAAGAGGGTGGAGCCCTCGGGCACCTCGACCGTGTTCCAGCCCATGTGCGGGACGACCGGCGCGTGCAGCCGGTCGACCGTGCCCGGCCATTCGCCGCAGCCCTCGGTGGTGACGCCGTGCTCGATGCCCTTGGTGAACAGGATCTGCATGCCGACGCAGATGCCGAGGACGGGGCGCCCGCCCGCGAGGCGGCGCCCGATGATCTGGTCGCCGCGCACCGCGCGCAGACCCGCCATGCAGGCGGCGAACGCGCCGACGCCGGGGACGACCAGGCCGTCGGCGTTCAGCGCGGCGTCCCAGTCGGCGGTGACGGTCACCTCGGCGCCGGCGCGGGCCACGGCGCGTTCGGCGGAGCGCAGGTTGCCGGAACCGTAGTCGAGGATGACGATCTTCGTCACAGCCACACCACTCCCCCGGCGAACGCCAGCCCGGCGAGGACGAGGAGGATCAGCGCGCCGATCTTGATGCCCTGCTTGATGAAGCTGTAGACGCCGGCCAGCAGGAACGCCGCGATCGCGAAGACCGCCACATTGCCGTAGGTGAAGTGCAGGTCGCCGATCTCCACGGCTACAGTGCCCCCTTGGTCGACGGGATGCCGTGCACCTTCGGGTCGAGGGCCACCGCGTCGCGCAGCGCGCGGGCGAGGGCCTTGAACTGCGCCTCCACGATGTGGTGGGCGTTGCGCCCGTACGGGACGTGGACGTGCAGCGCCACCCGGGCGTTCGACACGAACGACTCGAAGATGTGCCGGGTCATCGTGGTGTCGTACTCGGGGCCGATCATCGGGGCCATGCCGTCCGGCTCGACGTGCACCAGGTAGGGGCGGCCGGACACGTCCACGGTGACCTGCGCGAGCGCCTCGTCCAGCGGGATCGAGGCGTCGGCGAAGCGGCGGATGCCAGCCTTGTCGCCGAGCGCCGCGCGGAACGCCCGGCCGAGCGCGATGGCGGTGTCCTCGATCGTGTGGTGGCTGTCGATGTGCAGGTCACCGGTGGTCTTGACGGTCAGGTCGAACGACCCGTGCTTGCCGAGCTGGGCCAGCATGTGGTCGAAGAATCCGACGCCGGTCGCGACGTCGACCTGCCCGGTCCCGTCGAGGTCGATCTCGACGAGAACCTGGGTCTCCTTGGTCCCGCGCTCGACTCGTCCCTTGCGCGTCACAGGCTCTCCTCACTGTTCCCCACGGAACCGGCCCGGGGGGTGCGGGGGGCCGTCCCCCCTCGCGATTGCTTGAGTGCGGTGCGGAACGCGGCCATCTCCGCGGGGGTGCCGACGCTCACCCGCAGCCACTCGGGCGGTCCCACCTCCCGGATCAGCACACCGCGTTCGAGCAGGTCCTCCCAGACCCCGCGGCGGTCGGGGAACGTCCCGAACAGGACGAAGTTGGCGTCGGAGTCGGCGACCCGGAACCCTTCGGCGCGCAGCCACGCGACGATCCCGTCACGCTCGCGGCGCAGCGCCTCGACGCCGCCGAGCAGTTCCCCGCCGTGCGCGAGGGCGGTGCGGGCGACGGCCTGGGTGACGGCCGACAGGTGGTACGGCAGCCGGACGAGCAGCAGCGCGTCGATCACGGCGGGGTCGGCGGCCAGGTAGCCGAGCCGGGTCCCGGCCATCGCGAACGCCTTCGACATCGTCCGGGTGACGATCAGGCGGGGGTGACCGTCCAGCAGCGTCAGCGCGGAGGGGGTGCCCGCGCGGCGGAACTCGGCGTACGCCTCGTCCACGACGACCATGCCGGGCGCGGCCTCCAGCACCGCCCTGATCGCCTCCAGCGGCAGGGCGGTGCCGGTCGGGTTGTTCGGTGAGGTGAGGAACACGATGTCGGGACGGTGCTCCTCGACGGCCGCGAGGGCGCGCCCGGGTTCGAGGCCGAAGTCCTCGTCGCGGGAGGCGTTCACCCAGCGGGTCCCGGACACGGCGGTGATGATCGGGTGCATCGAGTAGGACGGCTCGAAGCCGAGCGCGGTGCGGCCCGTCCCGCCGAACGCCTGCAGGATCTGCTGGATGATCTCGTTGGAGCCGTTCGCCGCCCACACCCGGTCCGCGGTGAGGCCCGCGCCGGGCGTGTCGGTGTTGAGGAACGCCGCGAGGTCCTCGCGGAGCGCGACGGCGTCCCGGTCGGGGTAGCGGTTGAGGGACCCGGCGACGTCCATGACGGCTTCGCCGAGCGCCTTCACGAGCCGCTCGGACGGCGGGTAGGGGTTCTCGTTGGTGTTCAGCGCGTACGGGACGTCCAGCTGGGGCGCGCCATAGGGTTCCCTGCCGCGCAGGTCGTCCCGCAGCGGCAGGTCGTTCAGCGAGGTCACGAAGGAATCTCCCAGTCGAAGCGGGCCTTGAGCGCCGCGCCGTGCGCGGGCAGGTCCTCGGCCTCGGCGAGCGCGACGACCCGGCCGGTCGCCGCGGCGAGGGCGTCCCGGTCGTACTCGACGACGTGCACGCCGCGCAGGAACGACTGGACCGACAGCCCGGAGGAGTGGCAGGCGCACCCGCCGGTCGGCAGGACGTGGTTGGACCCGGCGAGGTAGTCGCCGAGCGACACCGGCGCGTACCGGCCCACGAAGATCGCCCCGGCGTTGCGGACCCGCGCGGCGACCTCGGCGGCGTCCGCGGTCTGGATCTCCAGGTGCTCGGCGGCGTAGGCGTCGACGACCTTCAGGCCGTCCTCGATGCCGTCCACCAGCACGATGCCGGACTGCCGCCCGGCGAGCGCCTCGGTGATCCGCTCGGTGTGCCTGGTGCGCGCGACCTGCGCCTTCAACTCGGCCTCGACCTCGTCGGCGAGCCGCACCGAGCCGGTCACCAGGACGGCGGCGGCGAGCGTGTCGTGCTCGGCCTGGCTGATCAGGTCGGCGGCGACGTCCACCGGGCTCGCGGTGTCGTCGGCGAGGATCGCGATCTCGGTCGGGCCCGCCTCGGCGTCGATGCCGATCACGCCCTTGAGCAGCCGCTTCGCGGCGGCGACATAGACGTTGCCGGGCCCGGTCACCAGGTCGGCGCGGGCGCACTCGTCGGTGCCGTAGGCGAACATCGCGATCGCCTGCGCGCCGCCGGCGGCGTGCACCTCCTCCACCCCGAGGAGCGCGCACGCGGCCAGGATCGTGGGGTGCGGCAGGCCGCCGAACTCCCGCTGCGCGGGCGAGGTCACGGCGAGGGAGCCGACACCCGCCTCCTGCGCGGGGACGACGTTCATGACCACGCTGGACGGGTACACCGCCCGCCCGCCCGGCACGTACAGGCCGACGCGCTCGACCGGGATCCACCGCTCGGTGACGGTGCCGCCCGGCACGACCCGCGTGGTCACGTCGGTGCGGCGCTGCGCGCGGTGCACGATGCGGGCGCGGCGGATGCTCTCCTCAAGGGCGTCCCGGACGGCCGGATCGAGGTCGGCGAGGGCCTGGTGGACGGCCGCCACCGGGACCCGCGTGCTCTCCAGTTCCACCCCGTCGAACGCCTTCGTGTGCTCCCGGACCGCCGCTGAGCCGCGATGGCGCACGTCCGCGCAGATGGGCCGCACCTTGTCCAGGGCGGCCTCGACGTCGAGTTCGGCGCGGGGCAGCACGGAGCGCAGGTCGCGGGGAAGCGAGCCGCGCAGGTCGATACGGGAAATCACCCGCCCAGTCTACGGAGTGCCCTCCGCCCCTCGCGCATCGTCTCAGGTGCCGAGACGCGCCGTCAGGCCAGGAGGGCACCGTCCAGCACGGTGACGGCCCGGCCCGCCAGCGTCACCCGGTCGCCGCGCAGCGCGACGCGGACGTACCCGCCGCGCGCCGACGCCTGGTAGCCGGTCAGCGTGTCGCGGCCGAGCCGCTCGGCCCAGAAGGGGGCGAGGGCGCAGTGGGCGGAGCCGGTCACCGGGTCCTCGGCGTCCCCGGGCAGCACGCGCGGCGCGAAGAACCGGGACACGAAGTCGTGCTCCCGCCCGGGGTCGGCCGCCGCCGTGACGATGACACCGCGGGCGTCGATCGCGGCGAGCGCGCGGACGTCCGGGGCGGCCCTGCGCACGGCCGTCTCGTCCGCGGCCTCCACCAGCAGGTCGTTCTGGGCGTTGCGGCCGGCGCCGAGCACCGGCAGGCCGAGCGCCTCGGCGAGCCCCCCGGGGACGCCGGCGGGCGCGGCGGGCGCGGCCGGGAAGTCCATCGCCAGGCTCCCGTCCTCCTCCCGGGTGACGGTGAGCACCCCGCTCCTGAGCGTCCGGAACCGGATCGGACGGTCCGGCGCGACCGTCCCGGTCTCATAGAGGGCGTGCGCGGAGCCCATCGTCGCGTGCCCGCAGAGGGCGACCTCCGTGACCGGCGTGAACCACCGGAGCTCGAAGTCGGCGCCGGGTCCGTCGACGGGCCGCACGAACGCCGTCTCCGAGTGCCTCATCTCGGCGGCCACGCTCTGCATCCATCCGGGATCGGCGGCGTCCTCCAGCAGGCACACCCCGGCGGGGTTTCCGGCGAACGGGCGGTCGGTGAACGCGTCGACGGCGAGAATCCTCATGACGCCGACGCTACCGGCCGTCCCGCGCCCGGCGGCATGGCCGATGAACGCGATCGACCTGCCGGCCCCCGGATGCGACACTGGCTTCACACTCTGAAAAACCTCTCTTACCAAGATCATCAATATGGACGTACCCTGACCCGAGGGCGTCTTCCCGGCGGCGTCCAGGAGCGCGGGAGTGGGAATGTGACCGAGCGGCTCGCCTTGTTCCCCCTGGGAACCGTGCTGTTCCCCGGGCTGGTGCTCCCCCTGCACCTGTTCGAGGACCGGTACCGCCGGCTGATCGGCGACCTGCTCCAGCGGCCCGAACCCCGCGGGTTCGGCGTCATCGGCATCCAGCTCGGCCACGAGGTCGGCGAGGGCGCCGCGCACCGGCTCGCCGAGGTCGGCTGCGTCGCCGAGCTGCACGAGGTGACCCCGCACCCGGACGGGCGGTACGACATCGTGACGGTCGGGGCCCGCCGGTTCCGGGTGAAGGAGCTGGACGAGTCCCGCCCCTACCTGCAGGGCGAGGTCGAGTTCCTCCCCGAGGAGGCCGGAAGCGATCCGGGGCCGATCGCGGCGCAGGTCCGCCGGCTGTTCCGGCTGTACCGGCGCCGGCTCGGCGCCGCGGGCGCGGGGCCGTTCGAGGAGATCGAGCCACCGGACGACCCGGTCGCCCTGTCGTATGTGATCGCGGCGTCGCTCGTGCTGGACGGGCACGACAAGCAGCGCCTGCTGGAGTGCGAGGACGCGGCACTGCGGCTGGCCGCCGAACGGGACCTGCTGGACCGGGAGAACCGCATCCTGGACGTGCTCCCGATGATCCCCGCCGGGCAGTTCCTGGACGGGTCGTTCGCCCCCAACTGAACGAGCACGGCAGACTGCCCTCATGAGCACTGCCAAGGCCAAGCGGGACAGGGCGGGCAAAGGCGGCCGGGGGACGCCGGCGACCGCCGCCGCGGACGGCGCCGGGATCGAGTACACCCTGCACGCCTACGAGGTGGACCCGAACGCCGGGTCCTACGGGGAGGCCGCCGCCGACGCCCTCGGCATCCCCCACGGGCAGATCTTCAAGACCCTGCTGGCCGAGGTCGACGGGCGGCTCACGGTCGGGATCGTCCCGGTGTCGTCCAGCCTGGACCTGAAGGCGCTCGCGGCGGCCGCCGGCGGCAAGAAGGCGCGGATGGCCGATCCGAAGGACGCAGAGCGCGCCACCGGCTACGTCGTCGGCGGGATCAGCCCGCTCGGGCAGCGCCGCCGGCTGCCCGCCGTGATCGACACGTCGGTGTCAGCGCTCGGGACCGTCTACGTCTCCGCCGGCCGGCGCGGACTCCAGATCGAACTCGCCCCCGCCGACCTCGTCCGCCTCACCGGCGCCCGCGTCGCCGCCATCGCCCGCGGGTAGCCGCCCGACGACCAGCTCCAGCAGCCCGTACACCGCCACGGCCGGCAGCGGCCAGAACATCAGCACGCCCTTGGCGCGCAGGTCGGCGACGCCGGTGACGGCGGTGCCGTCGCGCGCGTGCCGGACCGCGTCCTGGAAGCCGCTGAGGCCGATCATGTGGCCGGTCTTCCAGGCAAGGACGGCCGCGGCGCAGCCCCCGGCGGCCAGCCCGAGCAGCAGCGCGACATCGTTGCCGCGGCCGCCCGCCAGATAGCCGGCGACACCGCACGCGATCCCGGCGACCAGGGCGATCAGCGCGAACCGCGCGTCCACCCCGATCGGGCCCTGCCCTTCCGGATCGGCGATCAGCGGCTCACCCTGCACGACCACATAGGTCACCGCGGGGACGGTCTTCGCCCACAGCAGGCCCGCCGGCGGCCCGAGCAGCGCCACGACGGCGGTGGCGACGGCCCATGTCGCCAAGAGCCTCGTCGCGAAGAGCCTCCCGGCAGGTCGCCGCACCTCGTACCCTCCTAGGGGTAAGTCCTCTGACAGCGAAAGCCTAGCCTGCCCGGTTCGGCCGATCGACTCTCGAAGGGTGTCCGATTCCCGCCCACGACCGCCTCGATTACTGGGATAATGTGCCCGACATGGCCGGATTCAGCCCCGCGTTCGAACGCCTCGGCGCCGCGCTGGCGGCCGTCGTCCTGCAGCAGCAGGAGACGCTCGCCGAGTTCCTGCCGCGCGAGGACTGGAGCGCCGACCTGACCGCCCGCACCTACACCAGCGGCGGCGTCACCGTCCGGATCTCGCTGCTCGGCAGCTACGCGGTACGCGAGCGCACCTGGCTGTGGGGGTGGGCCAACCCCCCGTTCGGCGCCGCGCATCCCGCGGTCGTCCCGACGCTGCTGCTCCGGACGCTCGGCGAGCGGCTCGGCATCACCGAGTTCACCACCCCCGAGGTCGACCTGTCCGGGTACGAGGGCCCGGCCGGGCACGGCGGCGAACTCATGGCGATGGCCGCGGGCGGCGTCCTCGGCGGCGCCGGCTACATCGGCGTCGGCTACGACGGCGGCTCCGCCTACCTGCACGTCGACGACCCGCGGGTGCCGGCCGCCCAGTGGGACCCGGTCCCGCTGCCCCGGCTGCTGGCGAACGCGGCCGGCCTGTTCCCGCGGGAGCCCCGGCTGACGCTCGCCGGGTTCCTGTCGCACCACCGCATCGCCTACCGGCAGACCGACATGCGGACCGAGGTCATGCTCCCCGGCGGCGGCACCGCCCACGCCACCTTCGACGGCCTCGGCCGCTTCGTCGACTGGAAAGCTGAACTGACCCCCGCCGCCGTCGCCACCTGACGTCCGGCACCGCTCATGGCTGAGCACAGTGCCATCGAACCCGACCACGTCGACCGCCGCCTGAGCCACGCGTCCACCTCAGGCGTTGCGATCGCGTGCGAAGCCGGTTTCGAGCCCGCGAGAAACCGATCGCGCGGCGAGCCGCCGGGCGAGCCGGAGCGATGCAGCGATCGCCGCGGTGCCCGTTGCAGGAAGGCACTCCGGCGCCTGACGCCGAGGGCAGTGCAATGAACAGCGTCAGCCCAGGCAGGAGGGGCCGAGAAGCTGTTTCAGGTCGCCCATGAGGGCCGGGGACGGCGCCACGCGGAGCCTGTCGTCCAGCCGGACGACCGTGGTGCGCGGCCCATTCTGGATGTGCAGGTGCACCTCCGCCGTGCCCGGATGGGTGATCAGCACCTCCTTCAGCCGCGAGACCGTCGGCGGCGTGCAGCGGCCGAGCGGCATCGTGACCGAGAACGGGCCGGTGGCGTCGGTGATCGTGAGGTCGGGCTGGGTGACCTCCATCGCGATGATCTTCGCGACGTCCTCGCGGCGGTCGAGGCGGCCCTTGACGACGAGGATCGCGTCCTCCGCCAGCAGCGTCGAGCACAGCTGGTAGGACGACGGGAAGCACATCACCTCGATGGAACCGCCCAGGTCCTCCAGCTGGAACATCGCCCACGAGTTGCCCTGCTTGGTGACCTTGCGCTGCAGGCCCGACAGCAGGCCGGCGACGACGACGACCTGGCCGTCCGGCCGCTCCCCCCCGTTCAGGACGGCGATCGTGCAGTCGGCCTCGCGCTCCAGGATGTGCTCGACGCCGAGGAGCGGGTGGTCGGAGACGTACAGGCCGAGCATCTCCCGCTCGAACGCGAGCAGGGTCGTCTTGTCCCACTCCTCGCCCTCGGGGATCGCCACGGCGAACGCGTCCTCGCCGCCGTCGTCCTCCAGCGCGCCGAACAGGGAGTCCTGGCCGACGGCCTCCTTGCGCTTGATGTCGATGACCGAGTCGATGGCCTGCTCGTGCACCATCAGCAGCGACTTGCGCCGGTGGCCCAGCTCGTCGAACGCGCCGGCCTTGATCAGCGACTCCACGACCCGCTTGTTGCACACCTGCGGGGGGACCTTGCCGAGGAAGTCGTTGAAGTCGGTGTAGGCGCCCTTCTCCTTGCGGGCCGCGACGATCCCGTCCACCACGTTGTGGCCGACGTTGCGGACCGCCGACAGCCCGAACCGGATCTCGGTGTCGCCCAGCGGGGTGAAGTCGGCCTCGGAGGTGTTGACGTCCGGCGGCAGGACCTTCAGCCCCATCCGGCGGCACTCCGACAGGTAGAGGGCGCTCTTGTCCTTGTCGTCGCCGACGGAGGTGAGCAGGCCCGCCATGTACTCGGCCGGGTAGTTCGCCTTCAGGTAGGCCGTCCAGTAGGAGACCAGCCCGTACGCGGCGGAGTGCGCCTTGTTGAACGCGTAGTCGGAGAACGGGACGAGGATGTCCCACAGCGTCTTGACGGCCTCCTTGGAGAAGCCGTTGTCGATCATGCCCTTCTCGAACCCGACGAACTGCGCGTCCAGCTCGGCCTTCTTCTTCTTGCCCATGACGCGGCGCAGCAGGTCCGCCTTGCCGAGCGTGTAGCCCGCCACCTTCTGCGCGATCGCCATGACCTGCTCCTGATAGACGATCAGGCCGTAGGTCGTGTCGAGGATCTCCCTGAGCGGTTCCTCCAGCTCCGGGTGGATCGGGGTGATCTCCTGCTGGCCGTTCTTGCGGAGCGCGTAGTTGGTATGGGAGTTCGCGCCCATCGGACCGGGACGGTACAGGGCGCCGACGGCGGAGATGTCCTCGAAGTTGTCCGGCTTCATCAGCCGCAGCAGCGAGCGCATCGGGCCGCCGTCGAACTGGAAGACGCCCAGCGTGTCGCCGCGTGCGAGCAGGTCGTAGGTCTTCTTGTCGTCGAGCGGGAGCGCGAGCAGGTCGACGTCGACGCCCTTGTTCTTCTTGATGCCCTTGAGCGCGTCGTCGATGATCGTCAGGTTCCGCAGGCCGAGGAAGTCCATCTTCAGCAGGCCGAGCGTCTCGCAGGTCGGATAGTCGAACTGCGTGATGATCGCCCCGTCGGCGTCCCTGCGCATGATCGGGATGTGGTCGGTGATCGTCTCGCCGGACATGATGATCCCGGCGGCGTGCACGCCGGTCTGGCGGATCAGCCCCTCCAGGCCCTGCGCCAGATCCATGATCTGCTTGACGTCGGTCTCTTCCTCGTACAGCTTGCGCAGTTCGCCCGCCTCACCGTAGCGGGGGTGCTTGTCGTCGAAGATGCCCGACAGCGGGATGTCCTTGCCCATCACGGCGGGCGGGAACGCCTTGGAGATCCGGTCGCCGAGCGCGTACGGGAAACCGAGGACCCGGCCCGCGTCCTTGATGGCGGCCTTCGCCTTGATGGTGCCGAACGTGGCGATGAACGAGACCTTGTCGGCGCCCCACTTCTCCGTCGTGTACCTGATGACCTCGGCGCGCCGGTCTTCAGGGAAGTCGATGTCGATGTCGGGCATGGACGCGCGCTCGGGGTTCAGGAACCGCTCGAAGATCAGCCCGTGCGGGATCGGGTCGAGGTCGGTGATGCCCATCGCGTAGGCGATCAGCGAGCCCGCGGCGGACCCTCGCCCCGGCCCGACCAGGATGCCGTTCTGCTTGGCCCACATGATGAAGTCGGCGACGACGAGGAAGTAGGACGGGTACCCCTTGCCGAGGATGACGCCCATCTCGTACTCGGCCTGCTCCTTGTAGCCGTCGGGGAGGCCGTCCGGGAAGCGGCGCTCCAGCCCCTTCCAGACCTCCTTGCGGAACCAGCTCTCCTCGGTCTCGCCCTCGGGGACGGGGAAGCGGGGGCTGAGGTCGCGGTACTCGAACATGCCCGCCGGGTCGACGCGCTCGGCGACCAGCAGCGTGTTCCTGCAGCCCTCGGCCCAGATGTCGGACGAGTCGATGCCGCGCATCTCGTCCGCCGTCTTGAGGTAGTAGCCGCTGCCGTCGAACCGGAACCGGTCGGGGTCGGCGAGCTGCTTGCCCACCTGGACGCACAGCAGCGCGTCGTGCGCGGTGGCCTCCGACTCGTGGGTGTAGTGCGAGTCGTTCGTGACCACCGGCGGGATGTTCAGCTTCCTGCCGATCTCGATGAGGCCGTCGCGGACCCTGCGCTCGATCTCCAGCCCGTGGTCCATCAGCTCCAGGAAGTAGTTCTCCTTGCCGAGGATGTCCTGGAAGGTGGCGGCGGCCTTCAGCGCCTCGTCGAACTGGCCGAGCCGCAGCCGGGTCTGGATCTTGCCGGACGGGCAGCCGGTGGTGCCCATCACGCCCTCGGCGTGCTCGGCGAGGAGCTCCTCGTCCATGCGGGCGTACTTGAAGACGAAGCCCTCGGTGTAGGCGCGGCTCGACAGCTTGAACATGTTGTGCAGGCCGGTCCTGTTCCGCGCCCACAGGGTCATGTGGTTGATCAGGCCGCCGCCGGAGACGTCGTCGCGCTTCTGGCTCGGCTCCCCCCACTGGACCTTCTTCTTGTGGAACCGGGACTCGGGCGCCATGTACGCCTCGATCCCGATGAGGGGGGTGACCCCGGCCGCGGTCGCGTGCTTGTGGAATTCGTAGGCGCCGTGCATGTTGCCGTGGTCGGTCATGGCGATCGCCGGCATCTTCTGCCGGTCCACCTCTTCGAACATCTGCTTCAGCCGGGCGGCGCCGTCCAGCATGGAGTACTCCGTATGGACGTGCAGATGAACGAAAGAGTCGGCCATGCCTGTTGCGCCTCCTGCTCGTCGCATGCGACCGCCCACGTGCTTGGCCGGCACGTGGTGGCGTTATCGGTCCCGGGGGAAGACCGTCAACCCGGACGGGAGCGCCGGGATGACGCGATGCTGAGAGCCTAACCCTCATCGCGGGTCCCACGCGCCCCGACGCGCCCGATCCCGGCGCCGCCGTCCAGGTGTCTCAGCAGGCGGGACGACGTGTCCGCAGTTCGACACGCGGACCCGGCGGCGCATACGCTCCCGGGCATGAAACGTCGCCATTGCGGGTTCACGCCGCCGGCTCCGGGCGAGCCGGTCGCCATCGCGACCTGAGCGACGACCCCGGAGCCGGCCGAGGCGGAGCCCCTCCCGGGCTCCGCTTCTCCGCCGGCCAGGCGCGGCCCCGGGCATCGGCCTCCCTGCGCGGCCCGCCGCAGCACGAGAGGGAATCCGTCATGCACGACCAGGTGATCGACCCCGCGGCCGCGCGGGACGAGCGCGCGCGGGCGGCCGCCGTCCGGGACGGGCTGAGCGTGGGCATCGCCGTGGGCGTGTCCGGGCTCGCGTTCGGCGCGGCGGCGGTCACCGCCGGCCTCACGGTCGCGCAGGCGTGCGCGCTGAGCCTGCTGACGTTCACCGGCGCGTCCCAGTTCGCGCTGGCCGGGGTGATCGGCGGGGGCGGCGGGCTGGTCGCCGGGACGCTCGGCGCGGTGCTGCTCGGCGGGCGCAACGCCCTGTACGGGCTGCGGCTCGCCGGGACGCTCGGCGTGCGCGGCTGGCGCCGGCTGCTCACCGCGCAGGCCGTCATCGACGAGACCGCCGCCGTCGCGACCGCGCAGCACGGCCGGGCGGCGGCCCGCGCCGGGTTCTACACCACCGCGATCAGCCTCTACCTGGCGTGGAACGCCACCACGCTGCTCGGCGCGGCCGGCACCGCCCGGCTGGGCGACCCCGACGCCATCGGCCTGGACGTCCTCGGCCCCGCCGCGTTCCTGGCGCTGCTGTGGCCCCGGCTGACCGGGGGCGGGGACGCGGTGCGGACCGCCCTGGCGGCGGCCGTGATCGCGGTGGCCGCGACGCCGCTGCTGCCGCCCGGCGTGCCGGTCATGCTGGCCGCCGTCGCCGCGCTGCCCGCCCTGCTCCGCGGGAGGGCCACGTCGTGAGCGTGTGGATCGCGGTGCTGGCCACCGGGCTCGGCTGCTACGCGCTGAAGCTCTCCGGGCTCGTCATCCCGCAGCGGGTCCTGGACGACCCGCGCGTGCGCCGGTTCACCGGGCTGGTGCCGGTGGCGCTGCTGACCGCGCTGACGGCCGTCCAGGCGCTGGCCGACGGCAGGTCCCTGGAGTTCGACGCCGCCCGCCTGGCGGGCCTCGGCGCGGCCGTCGCCGCGCTCGCGCTGCGGGCGCCGTTCCTGGTGGTCCTGATCGCCGCCGCCGCCGTCACCGCCGGGCTGCGCCTCCTCGGCCTGTAGCGGTCACGACTCCGCTTCGACGATCTCCAGGGCGCGGGCCAGGTCGTCCGGGTACGGGCTCTCGAACTCCACCCACTCGCCCTTCGTGGGGTGCTCGAACCCGAGCCGGACGGCGTGCAGCCACTGCCGCTTCAAGCCGAGCCGAGCCGCCAGCGTCGGATCGGCGCCGTACGCCAGGTCGCCCGCGCACGGGTGCCGGATCGCGGCCATGTGCACCCGGATCTGGTGCGTGCGGCCCGTCTCCAGGTCGATGTCGAGCAGCGTCGCCGCCCGGAACGCCTCCACCGTGTCGTAGTGCGTGACCGACGGCTTGCCGCCCGCCACCACCGCGAACCGGCCGTCGCCGGACGGATGCCGGTCGATCGGCGCGTCCACCGTCCCGCGGAACGGGTCCGGATGGCCCTGTACGAGCGCCCGGTAGCGCTTGTCGATGCGGCGCTCCTTGAACGCCCGCTTGAGCCGCGAGTACGCGACCTCGCTCTTCGCCACGACCATCGCGCCCGTGGTGTTGGCGTCCAGCCGGTGGACGATCCCCTGCCGCTCGGACGCACCGCTGGTCGCGATCGTGTGCCCGGCGCCGAGCAGCCCGCCGAGGACGGTCGGGCCCGTCCAGCCGGTGGTGGGGTGCGCCGCGACACCGACCGGCTTGTTCACCACCACGATGTCGTCGTCCTCGTACAGGACGCTCATTCCGGGGACGGGCTCGGCGACCGGCGCGGGCGGCGCGGGCGGCGGCGGGAGCGTCACCTCCAGCCAGGCGCCGGCGTGCAGCCGCTCGGACTTGGTGACCACCGCGGTGCCGTCCAGCAGCACGTCGCCGGCGGCGACGATCTCGGCGGCGCTGCTGCGCGACAGCCCGAACAGCCGTGCCAGCGCGGCGTCGACCCGCTCGCCCTCCAGCCCGTCCGGCACGGGAAGGCTACGCACCTCGCCGCCCATCAGGCCTTCTCCTCCGGGGTCGCGACCTCGGCGCCGGTTCCGGGCCCGCCGTCCCCGGCGGTGTCCGGCTTCCCGGTCTCAGGCCGCTCCGCCTCGGGCCGCTCCGTCTCAGGGTCGTCGGCCTCAGGGTCGTCGCCCTTGCCGGAGATGCGGGTCCCGTCGACCTGCAGACCGCGGGCCGCCAGCAGGACGGCGAGGGCGCCGCCGCAGACGATCGCCGAGTCGGCCAGGTTGAACACCGGCCAGTGCGGCAACTGGATCCAGTCGACGACATGGCCCTTCAGCGGCGCCGGGGCCCGCACCAGCCGGTCGATCAGGTTGCCGAGCGCGCCGCCGAGCAGCAGGCCGAGGCACACCGCCCACGGGGTGCTGCGCAGATTCCGGGCGGTCCGCAGGATCGCGACCACCACGCCGCAGGCGATCAGGGTGAACACGACCGTGTAGCCGGTGCCGATCGAGAACGCGGCACCGCTGTTGCGGGTCTCCAGCAGCGTCACCGCCCCGCCGAGCAGCCGGACCGGCTCCCGGTCCTGCAGCGTCGCCACCACGATGATCTTGGACACGATGTCGGCGGCGAGCGCGGCCAGGGCCACGGCGACCAGCACGCCGACGCGGCGCGGCCGAGGAGATCCCGTGGATTCCCCGGCCCCGCGCTCTGGGTTCGTTGAGTCGCTCAGCGACGTTCCTCGCGTTGTTTGCATGTCACACACAGGGTCGCACGCGGAAAGACCTGGAGACGCGCCTTGCCGATCGGCTTGGCGCAGGACTCGCAGATCCCGTACGTGCCGGCGTCCATCAGCTGGACGGCCCGCTCGATCTGGGCGAGCAGGTCCTGTGAATTGTAGGCCAGCGCGAGCTCGTGCTCACGCTCGTAGGTCTTGGCGCCCGCGTCGGCCTGGTCGTCGCCGGCGCCGTCGCTGGCGTCGCCCTCGGCGATCTGGCTCGCGGACGCGGCGATCTCGGCGCGCAGGGTCTCGATCTGCTCTTGCAGCCCGGCCCGCACCTCGGCGAGCTCGCCGGGCGTCCAGCGGTGCTCCCCCTCGCGGACCGGCAGCTCCGCGGCCGCCGCCTTGGCCGGGGCCCGGCCGTCCCGCGCCGCCTTCCCCGTCTTCGCGGGACCGCGCCCGGCCGCCGGTCTGCCCCGCTTTCCGGCGGAGTTCTTCGCACCGGACGTCTTGTCCCGGGTCTTCGCCGCGGTGGGCGTCTCCTCGGCGGGCTTCGCGTCCCTCGTCGCGCCGGCCATGTCGGCCTCCCTCGCGCTGATCGCCTCGACGGGCAGCATAAGTCCCCTTTTCTCGGGAGCGGTAAACAACCTGGGCCGTGTTACCGACCGCTTATGCCCGCCCGCCGAACGCCCGGAAACCCCAGCGCAACGCACGAGATCGCAAAGGGTGGGTGTGGTCGGCCCACGGGGACACCACCGCGGGCCGGCCGGGAAACCGCGGGCCGGCCGGGAAACCGGGAAGAGTGGGCAGGCCGGGTGCGTTAAAGTTCAGACGAGCAGTCTGTACGGCAGGCGCTGATGGGGACACCTGCCGCCGCACGCGGCCATGAGCGACCCGGGGACGGTGTGAGCCCGGGGGCGAGCACGGCGGTCTGATCACCCCGGAGCCGCCGGAGGAACCGCCCGCGGGCGCAGTAGAACCGGCAGCCGGGACTCGAACGAAGCGGGCCGTGCCGTCCGGGCGCGGTCAAGGAGGGTGGTACCGCGGGGCCGCGCGCCTCGTCCCTCCGGTCAACGTGTTCGCGTCGATCCGGAGGTCCGCCATCGTGAGCCGAGCGTTTCGGCCGCTGCCCGCGCAGGTCGATCTGCCCGCCCTGGAGCGGGACATGCTGCGCCGCTGGCAGGAGAACAAGGTTTTCGAGCGGTCGCTGGAGCGCACCGCGTCCGGTACCCCGTGGGTGTTCTACGAGGGTCCGCCCACCGCCAACGGCATGCCGGGCGTCCACCACGTCGAGGCCCGCGTGTTCAAGGACGTCTTCCCGCGTTTCAAGACCATGAAGGGCCACCACGTCCCGCGCAAGGCGGGCTGGGACTGCCACGGGCTGCCCGTCGAGGTGGCCGTGGAGAAGGAGCTCGGCCTCACCGGCAAGAAGGACATCGAGGAGTACGGCGTCGCGGAGTTCAACGCCCGCTGCCGCGAGTCGGTCCTGCGCCACGTGGACGCGTTCGAGGAAATGACCGAGCGCATGGGCTACTGGGTCAACCTCGACGAGGCGTACCGGACGATGGACGCCGAATACGTCGAGTCCGTGTGGTGGTCCCTGAAGCAGGTGTTCGACAAGGGCCTGCTGTTCCGCGACTTCCGCATCACGCCGTACTGCCCGCGCTGCGGGACGGGCCTGTCCGACCACGAGCTGGGCCAGCCGGGCGGCTACGAGACGGTGTCCAGCCCGTCGGTGTACGTGCGGATGCCCGTCACGTCCGGTCCGCTCGCCGAGATGGGCGCCGCGCTGCTCATCTGGACGACGACCCCGTGGACGCTGGTGTCGAACACCGCCGTCGCCGTCCACCCGGACGTCACGTACGTCGCCGCCCGGCCGCAGGGATCGGACGAGGTGCTCGTCGTGGCCGAGCCCCTCCTCGACCGGGTCCTCGGTGAGGGTGCCGAGCGGCTGGCGACGTTCCAGGGCACCGAGCTGGAGCACACCGCGTACCGGCGGCCGTTCGACCTGGTCGACATCCCGGACGCGCACTACGTCGTCCTGGGCGGCTACGTCACCGTCGAGGACGGCACCGGGCTCGTCCACCAGGCGCCCGCGTTCGGCGGCGACGACATGACCGTCTGCAAGGCCTACGGGATGCCGATCGTCAACCCGGTCGGGCCGGACGGGCGTTTCCTGCGCGAGGTCCCCCAGGTCGGCGGCAAGTTCTTCAAGGACGCCGACGAGCCCCTCACCGAGGACCTGCGCGCGCGCGGGCTGCTGTTCCGCGGCGGGCACTTCGAGCACAGCTACCCGCACTGCTGGCGCTGCCACACGCCGCTGCTCTACTACGCGCTCCCCGCCTGGTACATCCGCACCACGCAGATCAAGGACCGGCTGCTGGAGGAGAACGAGAAGACCAACTGGTACCCCGAGACGGTCAAGCACGGCCGGTACGGGGAGTGGCTGCGCAACAACGTCGACTGGTCCCTGTCCCGCAGCCGCTACTGGGGCACTCCCCTGCCGCTGTGGGTCTGCGGTGACGACGAGGACCACGTCACCTGCGTCGGGTCGCTCAAGGAACTCGGCGCGCTTGCGGAGCAGGACCTGTCGGCGCTCGATCCGCACCGCCCGCACGTCGACGACGTCACGTTCCCCTGCCCGCGGTGCGGGACGGAGGCGCGCCGCGTGCCGGACGTCATCGACGCCTGGTACGACTCCGGGTCGATGCCGTTCGCGCAGTGGGGCGCCCCCTACCGCAACAACGATGTCTTCGAGGAGGCCTACCCGGCCCAGTACATCTGCGAGGCGCAGGACCAGACCCGCGGCTGGTTCTACTCCCTCATGGCGGTCGGGACACTCGTGTTCGACCGGTCGTCCTACGAGAACGTCGTATGCCTGGGGCTGATCCTCGCCGAGGACGGCCGGAAGATGAGCAAGCACCTCGGCAACGTCCTGCGGCCCATCCCGCTGATGGACCAGCACGGCGCCGACGCGGTGCGCTGGTTCATGGCCGCGAGCGGGCTGCCGTGGGCGTCCCGCCGCGTCGGGCACGGCGTCCTGGAGGAGATCGTCCGCAAGGTCCTCCTCACCTACTGGAACACCGCGTCGTTCTTCGTCCTCTACGCGAACGCCGCCGAGGCGCAGGGCCGTGCGTGGACGCCGGACCGGGCGGCGGAGGCGCCCGCCCCGGCCGACCGCCCGCTGCTGGACCGCTGGGCGCTCGCCGAACTGCACCGCACGGTCCGCGAGGTCGACGCGGCGCTGGAGGAGTTCGACACCGCCCGCGCGGGACGGCGCCTCTCGCAGTTCATCGACGACCTGTCCAACTGGTACGTGCGGCGCTCCCGGCGGCGCTTCTGGGAAGGCCCCGGAACCCCCGAGGGCTCGGCCGCGTTCGCCACCCTCTACGAGTGCCTGGAGACCCTCACCCGGCTGATGGCGCCGATCGTCCCGTTCGTCACCGACCACGTGTGGGACGTCATCCGGCCGGAGGACGGCCCCGAGTCGGTGCACCTGGCCGACTGGCCCACGGTCCAGGAGAACCTGCTGGACGAGACCCTGACCGCCCAGATGGCCCTCGTCCGCCGGCTGGTGGAGCTGGGCCGCTCCGCGCGGGCCGCGAGCGGCGTACGGACCCGCCAGCCGCTCGGCCGCGCGCTCGTCGGCGCGGCCGGCTGGCCGGCGCTGCCCGAGCAGCTCCGGGCGCAGATCTCCGAGGAGCTGAACGTCCTCGGCTTCGAGGAGCTGTCCTCGATCGGCGGTGACCTCGTCGAATACGAGGTCAAGCCGAACTTCCGGGAGCTCGGCAGGCGCTACGCCAAGGACACCCCGAAGGTCGCCAAGGCGATCACCTCGGCGGACGCGGCGGCCCTCGTGCGGGCGCTGCGCGCGGGCGAGGCGCAGGTCGAGGCGGGGGACCTCGGCACGGTGCCCCTGGCGGCGGACGACGTGATCGTCACCGAGCGTCCGCGCAGCGGATGGGCGGTGGAGAGCGCCGCCGGCGAGACCGTCGCGCTCGACCTCACCGTCACCCCCGAGCTGCGGCGCGCGGGCCTGGTGCGGGAGGCCGTCCGGCTGGTCCAGGAGGGCCGCAAGGCCGCCGGGCTGGAGGTCACCGACCGCATCGAGCTGTGGTGGGAGGCGACCGGCACGGACCTCGCGGAGGCGCTGCGCGCCCACACCGCGGAGGTGGCCGGCGAGGTCCTCGCGACCACGGTGACCGAGGGCCGGCCCGAGGGCGTCCCCGCCACCAGGGACGAGGACCTGGGCCTCACCTACTACCTCCGCAAGGCGTGACCCTCTCCGCCGCGTCCGGACGCGTCCGGACGCGGCGGAGAACTTTTCGCCGGGGGTTCTTCGCGACACATCGCGTTTGCAATGATTGGGTTGTGAATCTTCCCGAGCAGCCCGCCGACTCCGGGCTTCCGGCACGACCGTCGCCCGCGAGCATGCGCGCATCCGACGCCGACCGCGACGAGGTGGCCGACCGCCTGCGCGAGGCACTGGCGGAGGGGCGCATCACGGCGGAGGAGCACGCCGAGCGCATCGATGCCGTCTACAGGGCCAAGACGTACGCCGACCTGGAGCCCGTTCTCAGCGACCTGCCGGCCGCGGAGCAGGCCCCGCGGCCGCGGGTGGACCTGCGCAAGGAACCCGCGCTCGCACCGCCTGCGCCGCAGTCGGCCAACCTCGTGGCGATCTTCTCCGGGGTGGAGCGGAAGGGCCGCTGGCTCGTCGAGCCCACCACGAACGTCTCCTGCGTGTTCGGCGGCGCCGAGCTGGACTTCCGGCAGGCGGTCCTCAGCCAGGGCGAGGTGACCGTCAACGTCACGTGCGTCTTCGGCGGCGTGAACATGGTCGTCCCGCCGGGCGTCCGGGTCGTCGGGTCCAATGTCGCGATCTTCGGCGGGAACGATCTGCCGGAGGACGACACCGTGGACCCGGACGCGCCCGTCATCCGGATCACCGGGATGCTGCTGTTCGGCGGCATCTCCGTCAGCCGCCGCGCGGTCGGCGAGAAGGGGCGCGGCGACCGGCACCGCGACGTCCACCGGCTGCACCGCGAGGAGGTCCGCGAGCTGCAGCGGGAGCGGCACGAGGAACGGCGGCGGGTGCGTGACGAGCGCCGGGACCGGCTGCGGGAACTGCGCGACGAGCGGCGCGGCCGCCGCTGAGCGGCGGCCGGCGGGTTCAGTCGCGGGCGTGCTCGCGGTCGGGCTGGCAGACCAGGCAGGGCGTGCAGCCCCGCGACTTGGCCTCCGCGCGCGACAGCGACTCCAGGTCCTCGGCCTCGTCTCCGATGTCCTCGATGAGGGCGCAGTCGACGCGGTGGTAGCGCTTGGTGCCGCTGAGGATGCGGACCTCCGGTCCGTCGTCCGCCGGCTCGTCCGCCGGCTCCTGGTCCGCCGCGGCCGCGGCGGACGGTTCCGGCTCGGGCTCGGCGGCCGGTTCCGGGGCGAGAGCGTCCTCATCGCCGTCCGCGACCCCGGTCTCGGCGGACTCGGCGGACTCGTCATCGGCCGTGTCGGCGGCATGGCGCGGCCCGGGGGCCGCGGCGCTCAGGTCGGCGGTGACATCGGCGGTGGCGTCAGGCGACGCGGATTCGGTCTCGGCGGCCTCGTCGCCGCCGGAGCGGCCCTCCGGGGCCTTCGCCGCCGGTTCGGGCTCCTCGGATGTCTCCGGCGCCGTGGCGGGCTCTCCGGCCGCCGCACCGGACGTGAACAGCCCCGCGACGGGCACGTCGGTCAGCGTCGGGCCGGTCGGACTCGCGGCCGGACGCTCCGGCGCGGCGGGCTCGTCCGCCCGCGGGATCTCGGCCGTCCTGTCGAACGCGCCCGGCCTGCCGGAGGACGCGGGTTCCTCGAACGAACCGGGCCTGGTGAACGACGCCGGCGCGGCGTGAGGTGAGGACGCCGGCCCGGCGAGCCCCGCCAGGCCGCCCCTGGAGCGCTCCGCACCGGGCTCACGGCCCGGGGAGCCGGCCTCTGCCGCCTTACCCGCGTCCGGGGACGCGGGGGCCGACGCCGCGGCGCGCGCCGCCAGTGCGGTGTCGGGCATACAGGCGGTGCAGGGGCTGAACCCCTCCTCCATGGCCTCGGCGTAGGTGAGTTCCTCGGCGTCACGCCCGGCGAGCTGCCGGCACGTGTCGAGGTGGTAGCGCTTGCGCCCGCGGACGACGTACACGATGGCGTCGTCGGGGACGTCGACGGACGGGGCCGGGATCTCCAACGCGTCGTCGGCCGGGTCGGCGGCCGGGATCGCGGCCGCCGGGAGGCTCGTGGCGCCCTTGGCCGGTACCGGCGGCGCGGCCTTCCCGCGCTTGTCCTTCTTGGCCTTCTTGGCGGCCGGACGGGCCGGCGCTGTCGTGGCCCCGGGACCCCAGAGCTCCTTGCGGCGCAGGAACACCCCGATGGCCAGGCACAGCGCGGAGACGATGCTGACGGCGATCGAGATGTAGATCACCACCAGCGCATCCAGGCCGAAGACCTGGGCGCTGTCTCCGTTGCCGGCGACGATTCCCGCTACCAGCAGGGCGATCGCCACCACCACGAGAACGCCACTCAGGATGATCACAGGGTCTCTCCCACTCGTTCGGGCCGCTCGGCTCCGGACCGCGGACGGAACCGGTGGCCGTCCCGCACGACCGTCCGGCACCGCCGGGATGGCGCCATCGCCACGCCCGGCCCGGAGATGGGGACGACCCTATCGCCTGCGGCGGCCGCGTCAGCGCCTGTCGTGCGGCGGGTTGTCACCGCCCGCGTGGAACGCGCCGGTCGCCGAGTGCTGGACCTGCTGGGCGTGCTCGGCGGGCGGCGGGAACGTGCCCGGCGCGGGAGACGGTGCGCCGGGGACGCCGTTGCGGTTCTCGCCGTGCGACAGGGTGCTCTGCGGGCCCGTCTGCGGACCGGTCTGGGGCGGGGCCTGCGGGGACGGGGCCGGGACCGCGCCCGGGACGGCGGCGAACGCGCCGGTCTCGGTGCTGCCCGCCTCCAGGTCGCGCAGTTGCCCCTCCAGGTAGACCTTCAGGCGGCTGCGGTACTCGCGCTCGAAGGCGCGCAGGTTGTCGACCTCGCGCTCCAGTTCCTCGCGCTGCTGCACCAGCGAGCCCATGACCTGGCGGTGCCGCTCCTGGGCGTCGCGGTCGAGGGCCTCGGCGCGGGACCGGGCCTCGCTGACGATCTGGTCGGCCTGCCGGCGGGCCTTGCCGAGGATCTCCTCGGCCTCGCGGCGGGCGCGGCCGAGCGTCTCGTCGGCCTCCCGGCGGGCGTCGGCGATCGCCTGGTCGGCGGTCTGCTGCGCCAGCGCGAGCACGCGGGCCGCGGTGTCCATGTTGTCCTCGCCGGTGGGGGCGGGGGACATGCCGAGGCCGAGGACGGGCTCCGGCTCGGGCTGCGGCTGCGGCTCGGGACGGGGAGGCTCGGGGATCTTCTGGACGTCCGGCTTGGGCTCCACGATGGGGGCGGCCATGGCGGGGACCTTGCCGCGCAGGCACTCGGCCAGCTTGGCGCGCAGCTCTTCGTTCTCCTGGATGAGGCGGTCGAGCTCCGCCTCGACCTCGTCGAGGAAGGCGTCCACCTCCTCCTCGTCATACCCCGGCCTCAGCCTGGTGGTACTGAACTGCTTGTTCCGCACGTCAGCGGGTGTCAGCGGCATGCTCTCGTCTCCTTGGCGCGCTTGGAGTCTGTCCCCGGAGGACCGTATCCGATCGACCTACCCTCCGCCGAATATCGAGCGGACGAAGATGATCAAGACCCAGACCACAAGGATGAGGACGGTGAAGCTGAGGTCCAACGCAACGTTACCCAGCCGGACCGGCGGGATGAAACGCCTGAGCAGTTTCAGCGGCGGATCGGTCACCGTGTACGTCACCTCGGCGATCACGAGAACCACCCCGCTCGGCTTCCACTGCCGGGCGAAGGACTGCACGACCTCCAGCACCAGCCTCCCGATCAGGAAGAGCAGGAAGAGGTACAGGACGCCCTGCACTATGGATCCAACGATGCTCACGGACACTCTCGCATGTAAATCTCAGCTCTGGTTGAAGAACCCACGTTCGGCCATCCGGGCCTTGTCCTCCGCCGTCACCTCCACGTTGGCGGGCGACAGGAGGAACACCTTGTTGGTAACACGCTCGATGCTCCCGTGCAGGCCGAACACGAGACCTGCCGCGAAGTCGACCAGACGCTTGGCGTCGCTGTCCACCATCTCGGTCAGATTCATGATCACCGGCGTGCCCTCCCGAAAGTGCTCTCCGATGGTCCTTGCCTCGTTGTAGGTCCTTGGATGCAGGGTAGTGATACGAGCAAGGTCGGTGGTACCGGTCTCGTAGAGAGCCACGGACCGCCGCTCGATGGTCGACGGAGAGTGATGGTCACGATCCCGGTCCGCGGTCTCCTCCGCTCGGGTAAGCTGACCGCCGGATTCGTCCTCGCGACGGCGGCCCTGCCCGGTGTCGGTCTCGTCGTCGTAGACCTCGTACTCGTCGTAGTCGCCGTACTTGTCGTCGTAGCGGTCGTCCTCCACAAGGCCGAGGTAGACCGCCATCTTGCGCATCGCGCTGGCCATACGCCCCTCCGTGTCCTGTGGCCGCGGCTCCGGGAGCGTCCGGTGCCGTCGTTGGACTGATCCGCCGTGGCGACCTGCGTACGTACGGGCAGGCGCCACTGGGGGGACATTACCTGACGATTGCCCGCCGACCGCCGAGCAACGCCGTACCGACCCGCAGGTGTGTCGCGCCGCACGCGATCGCCTGTTCCAGATCGCCGCTCATACCCGCAGAGACGATCCGGGCGCCCGGATGGTTCCGGCGCACCTCCCCGGCGACCCCGGCGAGCCGGGTGAAGGCGGGCAGCGGGTCGGCCCCGAGCGGCGCGACGGCCATCACGCCGCCGAGTTCGAGTCCGGCGGCCCCGGCGATCTCGTCGGCCAGCCCCGGCACCGCGTCCGGGGCCGCTCCGCCCCGGCCTTGCGCGGCCTCCTCCTCGTCCAGCGAGACCTGGACGAGGCAGCGCAGCGTGCGGTCGGCGCGGACGGCGGCCTCCGACAGGGCGGACACCAGCCGGGACCGGTCGACCGAGTGCACGACGTCGGCGTAGCCGGCGACCGCGCGAGCCTTGTTGCTCTGCAGCCGGCCGACAAAGTGCCAGGTCAGCGGGAGGTCGGCGCATTCGGCGGCCTTCGGGCGGGCCTCCTGGTCGCGGTTCTCGCCGACATCGGTGAGGCCGAGCCCGGCGAGCAGCCGCACATCGGAGGCGGGGAACGTCTTGGTCACCGCGATGAGCGTGATCTCGGCCTCGTCGCGGCCGGCGGCGGCGCAGGCGGCGGCGATGCGGGCGCGGACCGCGGCGAGGCCCTCGGCCAGCTCCGCCCGGCGCTGCTCGGGGGTGAGGTGTTCCTGGTGGGTCACGCGTCGTCCTTGAGCCAGACATATCCGGCGAAGCGCCCGGTTCGCCCCTCGCGGCGGTAGGAGAAGAGCCCCGGGTCCTCGATCGTGCAGCGGGCGTCGATGCGCGTTCCGGCCACCCCGGCGGACGCGAGCTGCTCGGCGATGCCGGCGCGGATGTCCAGGCCGGGTGTGCCCTCGGACGTGGTGGAGTACGCGGCGGGCACGACGGCGGCGACCTCGTCCCGCATCTCGGCGGGAACCTCGTAGCAGCGGCCGCACGCGGCCGGCCCGATCGCGGCGGTCATCCGGGCGGGGTCGGCACCCCGCTCGCACATCGCCTTCACCAGGGCCGGGACGACCCCGGCGGCCGTCCCCGGACGGCCGGAGTGCGCGGCGCCGACGACCCCGGCGGCGGGGTCGGCCAGCAGGACGGGCGCGCAGTCGGCGACGAGGACGGCGAGGGCGAGGCCCGGGACGGTCGTGACGACGGCGTCGACGGGGCCGGAGGTCTCGGGGGAGGTGACGAACGCGACGTCCGCGCCGTGGACCTGCCGCATGAAGACGGTGCGGCCCGCGTCGACGCCGAGCGCCGACGCGGCGCGCCGCCGGTTGCCGAGCACGGCGGCGGAGTCGTCGCCGACAGCGCCGCCGAGGTTCAGGGAGTCGTAGGGGGGCCCGCTCACGCCGCCGGCGCGGCCGGTGAAGGCGGCGCCGACGCCGTCGCCCAGGGCGACGGTGGTGATCACTTCAGGAAGTCGGGGACGTCGAGGTCGTCATCCTCGTCGAACACCACGGGACGGCGGCGCTGCCCGGAGGAGGCGGAGCCGCCGTCGCTTTCGCCCGCGTGCACGCGGGAAGAGGAGGTCTGCTCGGAGGGCTGGCGCGGCGCGGGGGCGCGCGACCCGGCGGCCTCGCCGGCGTCCCGGTCGCCCGAGGGCCCCGGGGAGGTGCTCCCCGGCCGGGCGGGCTCGTCGCGTCCCGCCGTCCGGTCGTCGTGGCCCTGCGCGGACGGCTGCGGGCGATCGCTCTCGGCCCGCTGCGGCAGGACCGGGGCCGGCGGCGCGGCGGCGGCCTGCGCCACCGACGACTGCGAGCCCTGCTGGGCCTGGTGCGTGCCCGCCGGCTCGGACCGCCCGATCCGGCTGGGGATCGGGTTGGCCGGGGCGGCGGGCGGCGCGGACACCGGCGGCGGCGGCACCGGGCGGGGCGGCGGCGGAAGTCTCTTGGCCTCCGGCTCAGGGGCCGGCTTGCTAGGGCTGCCCTCATCGAACCCCGCGGCGATCACGGTGACCCGCACCTCGTCGCCGAGCGCATCGTCGATGACCGCGCCGAAGATGATGTTGGCGTCCGAGGCCGCCGCGTTGGACACCAGCTGCGCGGCCTCGTTGATCTCGAACAGCCCGAGGTCGGAGCCGCCGGAGATGGACAGCAGCACGCCGTGCGCGCCGTCGATGCTGGCCTCCAGCAGCGGGCTGGAGATCGCCATCTCGGCGGCGGCGACGCTGCGGTCGTCGCCGCGCGCGGAGCCGATGCCCATCAGCGCCGAGCCGGCGCCGGACATGACGGACTTGACGTCGGCGAAGTCCAGGTTGATCAGGCCGGGGGTGGTGATCAGGTCGGTGATGCCCTGAACACCGGAGAGGAGCACCTGGTCGGCGGCCTTGAAGGCGTCGAGCACGCTGACCTGCCGGTCGGAGATCGACAGCAGCCGGTCGTTGGGGATGACGATGAGGGTGTCGACCTCGTCGCGCAGCGTCTCTATGCCGGCCTCGGCCTGCATGGCGCGGCGCTTGCCCTCGAAGCTGAAGGGGCGGGTGACGACGCCGATCGTCAGGGCGCCGAGCGAGCGGGCGATGTTGGCGACCACGGGTGCGCCGCCGGTGCCGGTGCCGCCGCCCTCCCCGGCGGTGACGAACACCATGTCGGCGCCCTTGAGGACCTCCTCGATCTCCTCGCGGTGGTCCTCGGCGGCCTTGCGCCCGACATCGGGGTTGGCGCCGGCGCCGAGGCCGCGGGTGAGCTCACGGCCCACGTCCAGTTTCACATCGGCGTCACTCATCAGCAGCGCCTGGGCGTCCGTGTTGATCGCGATGAACTCGACGCCCTTGAGGCCCTCTTCGATCATCCGGTTGACGGCGTTGACGCCGCCGCCGCCGATACCGACGACCTTGATGACCGCGAGGTAATTCTGCGGTGCTGCCACGACGAGGGGCCTTTCCGCTCTCTCCGACCGCCCTGACCGGTCTGCCGACCGTGCCGCCGCGGTGTTTCCGACCTGTGCGCTGGGGTGGGGTAAACCCTCACCCTCAACTTGAGGCTTACAGTTATGTCAACCTGAGGACTGATACGGACAGTAGGGCGGCCTTACGGCCAGGGTCAACTAACCTCCCCCTAACTCCCCCGGCGTGTCGCACCGGACCCGAATATCCCCTCATTTCGTCTTGAGGACCTCGGGTGAACTGATGTCCACGGTGCGTAGGGCACGGCCGGCCACCGTACGCCGAACGGCGTCCAGCAGCCGGATCTTCTCTCCTGCCCGCTCGGCGGCCCCCCACACCACCGTCTGCCCGTCCTTCATGTACAAGGTGACCGCCTCGGGGCCGGTGGCCTCGACCTCGGCCAGCCCCCCGCTCAGCCGTTCCGGCAGCTCGGACAGCACGGTGAGCGCCGCGCGAGTCGCCGTGTCGGACGGCCCCGGCGAGGCGACCGTCAGCACGGGCAGCCCGGGCGGGCGGGACCCTCGGTCGGCCACCGTGACCCCGTACCGGTCAAGGAGGTGGTAGCGCCCGCCGCGTGCGAACACCGCCACCGGGACCCGCTCCCGGACAACGATACGGACCGTCCCCGGCCAGTGCCGCTCGATCTCCGCCGACTCCACCTCGCGGAGCCGCTCGACGCGTTCCCGGATCGCGCCGGTGCGCAGCCGCGCCATCGGGGTGCCGACGGGGATCTCGGCGGCCGCGGCGATCCGGTCGCGGGGCGCCAGATCGGCGCCGGTCACCTCGACGTGCCGCACCACCAGCAGCCGGGAGCCGAGCAGCACCCACGCCACCAGCCCGAGCACGCCGGCGACCAGCAGCGTGACGAAGATCGCCTTCCACCGGTTCGGCCGGCCGCGCCCATCGCCCGCGGGCTCCTCCCGCCGGGCCGCGCGCCGGTCCGTCTGCGCCTCGGTCATCACCCAAGCCTGACAGTCTTCCCCTCCTGCGCCGCCCACCGGGCGGGCGGCGGCGTGTCACCCCGCGAGCCGATCGAGAACCGGCGGGCCGAGCTGCGTCACATCCCCGGCACCCAGCGTGATGACGACATCACCGGGCCGGGCGAGCGACGCCGCGATGCCGGGCACCTCATCCCGGACGGGCGCGTACACGGTCTCGGTGCCGGCCGGGACCGCGTCCGCGACGAGCGCCCCCGTCACGCCGGGCTCGGGATCCTCGCGGGCGCCGTAGACGTCCAGCACGACCGCGACGTCGGCGAGCCCGAGCGCCGCGCCGAACTCGGCGGCGAAGAACCGGGTGCGGCTGTACAGGTGCGGCTGGAAGACCGCGATGATCCGGCCGCCGCCCTTCTCCCCCAGGTAGTCGCGGGTGGCCTCCAGGTCGGCGGTCAGCTCCGTCGGGTGGTGGGCGTAGCTGTCGAACACCTCGACGCCGCCCGCCTCGCCCTTGCGCTCCAGCCGCCGCATCGCGCCGCCGAACGCGGCGAGGCCCGCCCGCACGGCCGCGTCGTCCACCCCGAGCGACCGCGCGACCGCGATGACGGCGGCGGCGTTGAGCGCGTTGTGCCGTCCGGGGACGGCGAGCAGGACCTCGCCGGCGCCCTCGATCTCGAACCGGGAGCCGAGACCGCGCGGAGTGAATCCCGTCACCCGCAGGTCGGCGTGCTCGGCCTCCCCGTAGGTGCGGACGGTCAGCCCCCGCGCCCGCGCGTGCTCCGCGAGCTCCATCGCCACCGGGTCGTCGGCGCCGGCGACGAGCGTCCCGCCCGGTTCGACGCGCTCGACGAAGCGCGCGAAGTTCTCCTTCACCCGCTCGAAGCCGCCGTAGTTGTCGAGGTGGTCGGCCTCGACGTTCGTGATGACCGCGATGTGCGGGGTGTACATGAGGAACGAGCCGTCGCTCTCGTCGGCCTCCGCGACGAAGACGTCGCCGCTTCCCTCGTCCGCCCCGAGCCCCGTGGTGACGAGCTGCCCGCCGATGCAGTAGGACGGGTCGGCGCCCGCGTGCTGGAGTGCGACCGTCAGCATCGACGTCGTGGTGGTCTTGCCGTGCGTGCCCGCGACCGCCACCGCGCGCCGCCCGATCATCAGGGAGGCGAGCGCCGCGGACCGGTGCAGGACGCGCAGGCCCCGCTCACGGGCGGCGACCAGCTCGGGATTGCCCTCCCGGATCGCCGTGGAGACCACCACCGTGTCGGCATCGCCCACATGGGCGGCGTCGTGCCCGACGAACACCTTCGCGCCGAGGCCGCCGAGCTGGGCGAGCAGCTCGGAGTCGCGGGCGTCGCTGCCGGACACGGCCATGCCGCGCCGCAGCATGATGCGGGCGATGCCGGACATCCCGGCGCCCCCGATCGCGATGAAGTGGACCCTGCCGAGTTCGCCGGCGGGGACCACCTCACCGGGGTCGATCAGGCTCATCGCGCGGCGCCCGCCGAGCGGACCACGTCGTACACCATGCGGGCGAGCGCGACGTCGGCGTCCCGGCGCCCCATCCGGCCGGCCGCCTCGGACATGTGCGCGACCCGGCCCGGGTCGGCCAGCACCGGCAGCAGATGCCGGGCGATCCAGTCGGGCGACAGCTCGGCGTTGTCGACCAGCATGCCGCCGCCCGCCGCCACGATCGGCTCGGCGTTCAGCCGCTGCTCGCCGTTGCCGATCGGGAGCGGGACGTACACCGCGGGCAGCGCCACGGCGGCCAGCTCCGCGCACGTCATCGCGCCCGCGCGGCACATGGCCATGTCGGCGGCGGCGTAGGCGAGGTCCATCCGGTCGCAGTACGGGATCGTGACGTACTGCGGGCCGCCGGACGAGGGCTCGGGCTCCTCGGTGTTCTTCGGCCCGACGATGTGCAGCACCTGGATGCCGGCCTGCCGGAAGTACGGCGCGGCGGCCACCGCGGCCTGGTTCAGCGAGCGGGCGCCCTGCGAGCCGCCGAAGATCAGCAGCGTGGGCAGGTCGGGCAGCAGCCCGAAGTAGGAGCGGGCCTTGTCGCCCATCGCGAGCCGGTCGAGCGTCGCGATCTCGCGGCGCAGCGGGATGCCGACGAACGTGGCGTTCGGCAGCGGCGAGTCGGCGTGCGACACCGCCACGTGCTCGGTGAACCGGGCGCCGAGCTTGTTGGCGAGACCCGGCTTCGGGTTGGCCTCGTGCACGATGATCGGCACCTTGCGTTTACGGGCCGCGAGGTAGCCGGGGGTGGCGACGTAGCCGCCGAAGCCGACCAGGATGTCGGCCCGGGCCTGGTCGAGGACGGCCGCCGCCGCGTTGATCGCGCCGCGCAGCCGGCCGGGCACCGACAGCAGCTGCGGGGTCAGCGTGCGCGGCAGCGGCACCGGCGGGATCAGCGCGAGTTCGTACCCTCGCTGCGGGACGAGACGGGTCTCCAGCCCTCGCTCCGTCCCGAGGCAGACGATCCCGGTGTTCGGGTCGTTGCGGCGCAGCGCGTCGGCGAGGGCCAGGGCGGGCTCGATGTGTCCGGCGGTGCCCCCGCCGGCCAGGACAACCCTCATGCTCGTTGACAACTCCTCAGCGTGTTCGAAAGGGGGATTTCACCGCCGTGCCAGACCCAGCCAGCTTAGAGCCCTCACGACCGGTCCGGGGCCACGTGCGGAGAGTGCCTGCCGCGCGCCGGGCTCACGTTTGGCGAAGGCGAGCAGCATCCCGAGCGCGAAAAGGGTCGGAACGAGCGCCGAACCGCCGTACGACACCAGCGGAAGGGGGATCCCGGTGATGGGCAGGACGGCGATGACGGCGCCGATGTTCACGATGGCCTGCACGATGATCCAGGCGGTGGCGCCCGCGGCGGCGAGCCGGGTGAACGGGTCCTTCACCCGGCGGGCGATCCGCAGGCCGGCGTAGGAGAGCATCCCGAACAGGCCGAGGACGACGAGGGTGCCGGCGAGCCCGAACTCCTCCCCCACGATCGCGAAGATGAAGTCGGTCTCGGCGTGCGGCAGGTAGTCCCACTTGGCCCATCCCTCGCCGAGGCCCGTCCCGAAGAGACCACCGGACGCGACCGCGAACAGCCCCTGGGTGCCCTGGTAGTTGGTGGTGAGCTGGTTCCCGGACGGGTCGAGGAACCCGGTGAGGCGCTGCATCCGGTACGGCTCGACCAGGATGAGGATCGACACCAGCAGGCCGACGAGCCCCGCGATGCCGACGAACAGCCGCCCGGGCGCGCCGACCACCCACAGCAGCGCGAGGAAGACGGTGAGCAGGACCAGCGTGGTGCCGAGGTCGCTGCCCAGCATGACCAGCAGGACGAGGATCCCGGCGCCGGGCATCAGCGGGACGAGCAGCGGCCGCCACTCGGTGAGCTGGCCGAGCCTGTCCTTGCGGGCCAGCAGGTCGGCGCCCCACAGCACGAGCGCGAGCTTGGCGAGCTCGGACGGCTGGATCTGCACCGGCCCGAGATCGACCCAGCGGGTGGCGCCGCCCGCGCTGCGCCCGAGCCCGGGGACCAGCACCATCGCCAGCGCGACGACCGACAGCAGCAGCAGCGGGTAGGCGAGCGCGCGGAACGTCTTCACCGGCAGCCGGGACGCCAGCCACATGCAGGGCAGCCCGATCGCCATCCACACGGCCTGCTTCTGGAACAGCGTGTACGCCGAGCCCGTCGCCTGGAGCTGCTTGACGCTGGACGCCGACAGCACCATCGTCAGGCCGAGCGCGAGCAGCATCACCGAGCAGCCCAGCACCAGGTAATAGGAGGTCAGAGGCCGGTCGAGCAGCCCGACGGCGGCGACCACCTGCTCGCGCGGTCCCGGGCGTCCGCCGCCCTCCTCCTCCGCCGCGGCGGTCACGGCTACCGGTCGTCCCCGGAGCCGGACGCCCCCGCGAGGCGTTCGACCGCCGCGATGAAGGCGTCACCGCGGGCCGGGTAGCCGGCGAACATGTCGAAGGACGCCCCGACGGGCGCGAGGAGCACGGTGTCTCCCGGACGGGCGAGGCCGGAGGCTTCGTTGACGCAGCGTTCCATCGCCCCAGTGTCGGTGTCGGAGACGTCCACGACCGGGACATTCGAGGCGTGTCGCGCGAGTGCCTCCGCGATCCGGTGCCGGTCGCGTCCCATCAGCACGACGCCGCGCAGCCGTCCGGCGCACGAGCGCACCAGGTCGTCGACGTCCAGGCCCTTGAGAAGGCCGCCGGCGATCCACACGACGGACTCGTAGGCGGCCAGGGACGCGGCGGCGGCGTGCGGCTGGGTCGCCTTGGAGTCGTTGACGTAGGCGACGCCCGCGATGTCCGCGACGTGCTGGATGCGGTGCGGGTCGGGGACGAACGAGCGCAGGCCCTCCCGGACGGCCTCGGGCGGCACCCCGAACGCGCGGGCCAGCGCGGCGGCGGCCAGCGCGTTCGCGACGTTGTGCGGCGCGTACGGGCGGACGTCGCGGAGCTCGGCCAGTTCGGCGGCGTGCCGCGCCGGGTCGCCGGTGAACGCCCGGTCGACCAGGAGGTCCTCGACGACGCCGAGCTCGCCCGGCCGCGGCACCCGCAGGGTGAACCCGACGCGCCGGTCCACGCCTTCGGCGCGTTCGGCGAGCGCCGTGGACGTGTCGTCGTCGGCGTTGTAGACCGCGACGGTGCCCGGCGCGTAGATCTTGCCCTTGGCGCCGACGTAGGCGTCCATGGAGCCGTGCCAGTCGAGATGGTCGGGGGCGACGTTCAGCACGACCGCCGCCCGCGGGGCGAGCGAGCTGGACCAGTGCAGCTGGTAGCTCGACAGTTCCACCGCCAGCACGTCGTACGGCTCGGTGACGGCCTCGACGATCGGCGTCCCGACGTTCCCGACCGCGAGGGCCTTGTGGCCGGCGGCGGTGAGCATGCACGCCAGCATCCGGACGACGGTCGTCTTGCCGTCCGTCCCGGTGATGGCCAGCCACGGCGCCGCGTCCGGCCCGCGGAGCCGCCAGGCGAGCTCGACCTCGCCGATGATCTCGATGCCCGCGGCGGCCGCCGCGGCGAGCAGCGGCACGTCCGGCCGCCAGCCGGGCGACGTCACGACGAGGCCGGTGGCCTCCGGGAGGCTCTCGCCGTCCCCGAGCCGGACCGTGACCCCGCGGGCCTCCAGCTCGGCGGCGTGCTCGCGCTGCTCCGCTCCGTCGCGGGCGTCCACCACGGTGACGCGGGCGCCGCGGGCGGCCAGCACGCGGGCGGCGGCGCGGCCGGACACGCCGAGCCCCGCCACGCACACCGCCAGGCCGTCCCAGGGTTCGCTCACTTCTTCGGCATCCATTCCAGGTAGAACAGGCCGATGCCGATCGCGGTGAACAGCGCGGACATCAGCCAGAAGCGCACGACGATCGTGGTCTCGGCCCAGCCGGACAGCTCGAAGTGGTGCTGCAGCGGGGCCATCTTGAACACGCGTTTGCCGGTCAGCTTGAACCCGCCGACCTGGATCATCACCGACAGGGTGATCATCACGATCAGCCCGCACAGGATGGCGAGCAGGAACTGGGTGCGGGTGAGGATCGCCAGGCCGACCAGCACGCCGCCGAGGGCCAGCGAGCCGGTGTCGCCCATGAAGATCTTCGCGGGCGGGGCGTTCCACCACAGGAAGCCGAACACGCCGCCGAGCACGGCCGCGGCGACCACCGCGAGGTCGAGGGGGTCGCGGACGCTGTAGCAGTTGGGGACGAGGGCGGCGGCGCAGCTGTTGCGCAGCTGCCAGTTCCCGATGATCACGTAGGCGGCCAGCACCATGCCGGCCGGGCCCGCGGCGAGACCGTCCAGCCCGTCGGTGAGGTTGACGCCGTTGGACATGGCCGCGATGAGCAGCAGCGCCCACACCACGAACAGGTACGGGCCGATCGAGGGGCCGAAGTCGCGCAGGAAGGACAGGTGGGGGTCGGCGGGGGTGACGTCGTAGCCGTTCGGGAAGTTCAGCGACGCGACCGCGAACACGACGCCGACCAGGATGATCCCGATCATCTTCGCGCCGCTGCGCAGGCCGAGGCTGCGCTGCTTGAACACCTTGATGTAGTCGTCGACGAACCCGACGAGGCCGAGGCCGGTCATCAGGAACAGCACCAGCAGGCCGGAGATCGTCGGCTCGTCCCCGGTGACCAGGTGCGCCACGCCGTAGCCGACGAGCGAGCCGACGATGAAGACCGTCCCGCCCATCGTGGGGGTGCCGCGCTTGTTGAGGTGCGCCTCCGGGCCCTCGTCGCGGATCATCTGGCCGTAGCCGAGCCGGTTGACGATCCGGATCCACACCGGCGTGCCGACCATCACGAAGATCAGCGCGACACCCGCGGCGATGATGATGTTGGTCATCGGGCATCCTCCGCGAGCAGCGCCTCGGCCACCCGTTCCAGGCCGGCGACGCGGGAGCCCTTCACCAGCACGACGTCCCGCGGCGCGAGCCGCTCGCTGAGCGCGGCCACCGCCGCGCCGACGTCATCCACCTGCACGCACTCTCCCGTCCATGACGCGACCTGCCCGGCCCCTTCGGCCATCGCGGCGGCGTTCGCGCCGACGACGATGAGCCCGGCGATCCCGCTGCGCGCGACATGCTGCCCGATCTTGGCATGTTCCGCCACAGAAACGGCGCCGAGTTCCCCCATCTCGCCCAGCACCGCGTACGCGCGGCGGCCCCGCGCCATGTGCACCAGCGCGTCGAGCGCGGCGCGGGTCGAGTCGGGGTTGGCGTTGTAGGCGTCGTTCACCACGGTCACCCCGTCGGCCCGCTCGGTGACCTCCATCCGCCACCGGCTGACCGGCACGGCCGCCGACAGCGCCTCGGCGATCACCTCCGGCCCGAGCCCGGCGGCCCGCGCCGCGGCGGCCGCGGCGAGCGCGTTCTGGACGGCGTGCGAGCCGTGCAGGCGCAGCGCGACCGGCGCCGCCCCCTCCGGCGTGACGAGGGTGAACCGGGCCCGGCCCCGCTCGTCGAGCGTCTCGTCCTCGGCCCGCACGAGCGCGTCCGGCGAGCGGCCGAACGTGACGACCTCGCCGCGGGTGCGGGACGCCATCGCGGCGACCAGCGGGTCGTCGGCGTTGAGGACGGCCGTCCCGCCCGGCGGCACCGCCTCGACGAGCTCGCCCTTGGCGCGGGCGATGTTCTCCCTGCCGCCGAACTCCCCGACGTGCGCGGTGCCGACGTTCAGCACCACCCCGACGTCCGGGCGCGCGATCCCGGTCAGGTAGGCGATGTGGCCGATGCCGCGGGCGCCCATCTCCAGGACGAGATGGCGCGTCCGCGCGTCGGCGCGCAGCACGGTGAGCGGCAGCCCGATCTCGTTGTTGAACGAGCCCGGCGGGTACACCACCGGGCCGGCGCGGCTCACCACCTGGGCGATGAGGTCCTTGGTGGAGGTCTTGCCGGCCGAGCCGGTGACCGCGACGACGGTCACGTCCGGCAGCCGCTCCAGCAGACCCCGGGCCAGCCGCCCGAGCGCCTCCCGGACGTCGGCGACGACCACGCACGGCCCCTCCACGGGGCGTTGCGCGAGCACCGCGGCGGCCCCGGCGGCCAGCACCCCGGCCGCGAAGTCGTGCCCGTCCGCGCGCTTGCCCTGCAGCGCCGCGAACAGCGCCCCGGGCTCCACCGCGCGGGAATCGATGACCACGGGGCCGCTCACCACGACGTCCGGAGGCCCGTGAAGGGTACCCCCCGTGATCTCCGCGATCGTCGACAGCGGAAGTGGGATCACGCCTGCGTCCCGTCCCCTCTAATCCCTTGTGTCCGGCGCCGGAGGGCCGCGCGGACGACCTCGCGGTCGTCGAACGGATGCACCTCGCCCGCCACGTTCTGACCCTGCTCGTGGCCCTTGCCCGCAACGACGATGACGTCGCCGCGGCGGGCCCGGCCGATGGCCAGCCCGATCGCGGCGGCGCGGTCGGGTTCCACGACGATGTGCGCGCGCTCGCGCTGCGGCACCTTGAGCCCGCCCTCGACCATAGCGGCGAGAATGGCGAGCGGATCTTCCGATCTCGGGTTGTCGTTGGTGAAATACGCCATGTCGGCCAGCCGCGCGGCGGCCTCGCCCATGAGCGGCCGCTTGCCGCGGTCGCGGTCGCCGCCGCAGCCGAGCACCACCGCGAGGTCGCCCTCGGTGACGGGACGCAGCGCGTTCAGCACGGCCTCGACCGCGCCGGGCTTGTGGGAGTAGTCGACGAGGGTGACGAAGTCCTGGCCCTCGTCGACGCGCTCCAGCCGGCCGGGGACGCCGGGCAGCGAGCCGACCCCGCGGACGGCGGCCTGCAGCGGGATGCCCGCCTCGACCAGCGCGACGATCGCGGCGAGCGCGTTGGCGACGTTGAACGGGCCGGCGAGCCGGACCTGCGCGTCCGCCTCGATCCCGCCGGGCCCGACGACGCGGAACACGCTGCCGTCGGCGCCGGCGCGCACGTCCTCGGCCCGCCAGTCGGCCGCCGGGTCCCCGGACGCCGAGAACGTCGTGGCCGGCACCCGGCTGATCTCCAGCAGTTCGCGGCCGTGGTGGTCGTCCAGGTTGATGACCCCGACGCGGGAGTACTCCGGCGTGAACAGCCGCGCCTTCGCCAGGAAGTAGTCCTGCATGGTCGGGTGGTAGTCCAGGTGGTCCTGGGACAGGTTGGTGAACACCGCGACCTCGTAGCGGGCGCCGCCGACGCGGCCCTGCACGAGGGCGTGGCTGGACACCTCCATCGCGGCGGCGCCGACGTCGTGCTCGCGCATCATCGCCAGCAGCGCGTGCAGGTCGGTCGCCTCCGGGGTGGTGAGCGCGCTCGGCACCCGCTCGCCGCCCACCCGGATCTCGACGCCGCCGACCAGGCCCGTCTCGATCCCGGCGGCGCGCAGCCCCGCGTCGATGAGGAACACCGTGGTGGTCTTGCCGCTGGTGCCGGTGACGCCGATGAGCGTGATGTCGCTGCCCGGCTCGCCGTACACCCACGACGCGGCGTCGCCGAGCCGGGCGCGGACGTCGGCCACCACCAGGACCGGCAGACCCGTCGCCGCCGCCCGGTCGTACCCGTCCGGGTCGGTCATGATCGCGTTCGCGCCCGCCTCCGCGGCCTGGACGCTGAACTGGGCGCCGTGGGCGCGCGCGCCGGGCAGCGCCACGTAGATGTCGCCGGGCAGCACCGCCCGCGAGTCGTGGGTGATCCCCGTGGCGGACACGTCGTCCCAGCCGCCCCCTTCGATCCCGAGAAGCTCCGCGAGCCCGCTCAGCGGGCGGGCCGGATTGGTGGTGGGACGCATGGCGGTTCTTTCGGTACGAGCGGGCTGGGACTGGTGGGACACGGGTGGTGGACTCACAGGCGAGGAGGGTACTCGCTGCGGTCAGTTTCGGGCGTAGATCTCGGTGGTCGGCGCTCGGCTCCCCGTCGGCGGGATCTTCTCGGACTGCAGGGCGAAGCTCATCACGTCCTTGAAGACCGGAGCGGCCGCATCGCCACCATAGTGGCTGCCCCGCTTGGGGTCCTGCAGGACGACCTGCACGACCAGCCGGGGGTCGTCCGCCGGGGCGAACCCGGCGAACGACGCGGTGTAGCCGCCGCCGTCGTAGCAGCCGCAGCGCGGGTTGACGATCTCGGCGGTGCCGGTCTTGCCCGCGACGCGGTACCCCTTGATCTGGGCCTTGGGCGCGGTGCCCTCGTTCGTGGTGGCGCCCTCCAGCATGTCGCTGATCTGGCGGGCCGTCTGTGCGCTGATGACCTGCCTGCGCTCCGGCGCGGGCGCGGGCGTGAACTTGCCGTTCTCGCCGACCGTGCCCTCGACGAGGGTGGGCGCGACGCGCACGCCGCCGTTGGCGATGGTCGCGTACACGCTCGCCATCTGCACCGCGTTGACCGAGACCGTCTGCCCGAACGCGATCGGGTAGCGGTCGGTGCCCGACCACTGGTGCGGCGGCTTCAGCAGGCCGGGCGTCTCGCCGGGCAGCGGCAGGCCGGTCTTGTGCCCGAAGCCGAATTCGCGCAGCGTCTGGTAGAGCCGCTGGGAGTTGATGCTCTCGCTGGCCATGATGGTGCCGACGTTGCTGGACTTGGCGAGCACCCCGCCGAACGTGAGCCGCTCCGGCGCGTGCGGGTGCGAGTCGTGGAACACGACGTCGTACTTCTTGATCTTGTCGGGGACGGTGTAGGGCGTCCGCGGGGTGACGCCGCCGTGCTCCATGACGGCGGCGGCCGTGACGACCTTGCCGGTGCTGCCCGGCTCGTACGCCTCCTGCACCAGCGGGCTGCCCCACAGGGCGCGGTCGGACTCGGCGTAGCGGTTCGGGTCGAACCCGGGCGCCGAGGCCATCGCGAGGAGCTTGCCGGTGCGCGGGTCCATGACGATGACGCTGCCGCTGTCGGCGCGGGTCGCCCTGACCTGCTGCTCGATCGCCTCCTGCGCCTTGAACTGCAGGTCGCGCTGGAGCGTGAGCCGGACGCCGTGGCCCGGCACGGGGGGACGCCTCTGCTCCTCGCCCATCGGGATGTGCTGGCCCTCCAGGCTGATCTCCACCCGCTGCCAGCCCGGCTGCCCGGCGAGCACGTCGTCCATCGAGCTCTCCAGGCCCGCGGCGCCCTTCCCCGTGTCGTTCACGAAACCTATGACGCTCGCGGCCAGCGAATCGTTGGGATACTCGCGGCGATATTCCGGCAAAGTCCCGATTCCGAGGTAGTTCCACGACGTGATCAGCCGCGCCTGGTCGGGCCGGACGCCGTGCGCCAGGTACACGAACCGGGTGTCGGGCTTGCTGATCTTCTTCATCAGCGTCGCCGGGTTCAGGCCGAGCGTGGAGGCCAGCGCGTTCACGATCTCCTGCCGCTTGCCGGCCTTGATCAGCGACGGGTCGGCGTAGATCGCGCGCGCCTCCACCGTCATCGCCAGCGGGTGGCCCTGCGCGTCGGTGATGTCGCCGCGGACCGCGGGCAGCTTGAACGTCTGCAGCCGCTGTCTCATCGCCTGCTCGGTGTACTTGCCGGACTCGATCGTCTGCAGCTGGACGAGGCGTCCGGCGAACAGCGACAGCACGAACGCGACGGCGAGCAGGCCCATGTTGAGCCGCTTCATCGGGTCGCGGCGGTTGAAGGCCGCGCGGGCGCGCGGCCGGCGGCCGGAGCCGCCGCCGGTGCCCGCCCGCGGCCGGGCGGTACGGGTCGTTCCCGTGCCGCCCTTGGCGGGCGCGCCGCTCCCGGCCCGCGGCTTCTTGCCGGCGCCGGCGGGCGGCTTCTTCCGGGCGGGCTTGCCCGTGGACGCGCCCTTGGGCGCCTGCTTGCGCTGCGCCGCCGTGCGCTCTGTCCCCTTGCGCCCGGCCTGTCCCTTGCGCTGGGTCTCCTTGCGGGGCGTGGTGCCCGTCCCGGTGCGCGCGGGGCGGCGGGGCGCGCCGCCCTTCTTGCCGGGCCGTCCCGCGCCGTCCGCCCTCCCGCCCGGGGAGCGCGGAGTGCCGCCGGTCTGATGCCCGGACGCGCGCGCCGCGCCCGGGCCGCTCTTGTCGTCCCGCCCGGCCGAACCCCGGGAGGCCCGCCCGCCGGCGCGTCGTCTGCCGGGCGAAGGGCCGGTGTTCCCGTCTCCCGGCCGTTTCGTCACCGTGTCTCCCGCTTCCGGGCGCCGCGGCCCGTCACGGCGCCCCGGTCCCGGGCCGGACGTCGTCGCCGGGCACCACGGTGCCGGGGACGCCGACGACGCCCGCGGCACCGGCCGACGCGGCTGCCGCGGGCGGGACGGGACGGATCGCGCCGCCGCTCGCCTGGCCGGTCTCGGGGTTGAAGAAGACCGGGTCCTCGGCCTTCTTCAGGCCGAGCGCCCTGGCCTTCTTCTCCAGGTTCGCCGGGGAGCCCTCCCGCGCGTTCTCCTCCTCGTAGGCCTGGCGCTGCTGTTCGAGCTGCTTGGTGCTCTGCTGGAGCCTGGTCAGCGTGAACGCGTCCCTCGCGAGGACGGTGTTGAGCAGCAGCAGGCTCACCAGGGCGCCGCCGAGCAGCCCGACGACGAGCAGCACGAACGGCGTGCGCGGTGCGGCCCGGCGGGACGCGGCCGGGCGGGACCGGCCCGCCGCCCCCGCGGTCCTCTGCTTCACGCTCTTCTTCGCCGCCGGCTTGGCGGCCGTGCTCTTGGACGGGGCCTTGGGCGCGGGCTTGGGCGCGGGCTTCGCGGCCGCCGCCGCGGCGGTCCGCGGCGTGGCCGTCGTCTTCACGGCGGCGGTGCCCTTCTTCGGCTTCTTCGGCGCCTTGGCCGGCCGGCGCCTGCTCGTCGTCGTCATGTCGCCTCCCGGATCCGCTCCGCGGCGCGCATCCGCACCGATCCGGCCCGTGGGTTGGTCGTGGTCTCCGCGTCGGACGGCAGCTCGGCCCCGCGCGTCAGGAGCCGGAACCTCGGCTCGTGCTCGGGCAGCGGGACGGGCAGGTCCGGCGGGGTGGTGTCGGCCGCCTGGGCGGCGAGGACCCGCTTGGTGATGCGGTCCTCCAGGGAGTGGTAGCTGAGAACGGCGATCCGGCCGCCGACCGGGAGCGCGTCCAGGGCGGCGGGCAGCGCCCGGCGCCAGGCGTCGAGTTCGCCGTTCACCTCGATGCGCAGCGCCTGGAAGGTGCGCTTGGCCGGGTTGCCGCCGGTGCGGCGGGTCGCGGCCGGGATGGAGGTGCGCACGAGGTCGGCGAGCCGGCGGGTGGACTCCAGCGGGGCGCGCTCGCGCTCGCGGACGATGGCCGCCGCGATGCGCTGTGCGAACCGCTCCTCGCCGTACTCGCGCAGGATCCGGGCGAGCTCGGCGGGCGGGTAGCCGTTGACCACCTCGGCGGCGGTGAGCCGCTGGGTGCGGTCCATCCGCATGTCGAGGGGGGCGTCGTAGGAGTAGGCGAAGCCGCGGCCGGTCTCGTCGAGCTGCGGGGACGACACTCCGAGGTCGAACAGGACGGCGTCCACCGCGGGCACGCCGAGCCGGCGCAGCACCGCGGGGATCTCGTCGTAGACGGCGTGCTCCAGCCTCACCCGGTCGCCGAACGGGGCGAGCCGGAGCGCAGAGCGCTCCAGCGCGACGGTGTCGCGGTCGAGGCCGATCAGGCGCAGCCGCGGGACGGCCCGCAGCATCGCCTCGGCGTGGCCTCCCATGCCGAGCGTGGCGTCGAGGTAGACGGGGTCGCGGCCGGTGACGGCCTCCACGGCGGGGACGAGAAGTTCGAGGACGCGGCCGAGCATGACCGGTACGTGGCCGTGGCCCGGCTCCCGGCTCTCGGACGCGTGGTCGTCCACATCCATGCTTCACCCCCTGTACTGCCACCTCGCTCGCGGACTGTGTGGCATCGCCGGACCGGACCGCCCCCCTGCCCCCGCAGGGGGCCTCGCCCGGCCAGGTCCCCATCCGCTGCCCTAGAGGAAGATCACCGCGGTATCCGCGGGGGGTCGCCGTCTGGCACCGGGGAAGCTGCGCCAGCTGGCTTGGAGAGCGGCTGGAGACCTGGCCGAACGTGGGCCACGGCGGTCAACGGACCGGCGAGTCGTCATCTCAGAGGATCCCTGGCAACACCTCCTCCGAGACATCGGAGAACGTCTGCTCCTCCTGCTCCAGGTAGGTCTCCCAGGCCTGGGCGTCCCAGATCTCCAGACGTGTGTTGGCCCCGATGACCGCGCAGTCGCGGGTGAGGCCCGCGTACCTGCGCAACGGCGGAGGAATCGTGACGCGGCCCTGCTTGTCCGGCACCTCGTCGGAGGCGCTGGCGAAGAAGACCCGGCTGTAGCCGCGGACCGCCTTCTCAGTGACCGGCGCGGCGCGCAGAGCCTCGGTAATCCGCTGGAACTCCGCCATGGGGAAGACGTACAGGCAGCGCTCCTGGCCCTTCGTGATCACCAATCCCCCCGACAGCTCCTCGCGGTACTTCGCCGGCAGGAACAGCCGTCCCTTGTCGTCGAGGCGCGGGGAATGGGTGCCGAGGAACACCGGCCCACCTCCCGCGCCGCATGGGGGTGCTCCAGCTCCCCACGGCGCCCCACTCTACTCCACTCTTCCCCACCGTCAACAAGAAAAACACCGTCCACGGGCGAATTCGGCGCCGGAAAGCGCAGGTCAGAGGGGGTGGTGCGGAGTGGGGCCCGGCGGGTGCCGCTCCGCGCGCCGGGCCGCGGCGCGGCGGTCCTGGACGCCCTTCCGGAGCCGGCCGCGGACACTGGATGATCTTGGTGGAGTGAAGTGGGGGCGCGGCGGGACGGCGTTCGACGTCCTTCCCGTGGAGCACAATGGGCTCGCGTTCCCCGCGAACATCACAGTGGGCCTTCCGACGACGTACTGTCGGGTGGAACGGCTGAGGAGGGTTTGGTGGCAGTAGGTACGCACGGTGAGTCGTTCATGGAGACCGACCCCCCGGCATCCCACCCTGCCCGTCGCGGCGCCTCGGGAGGCGAGGGGGCGGGCCGCGGGCTCGACGAACTCGCCCATGTCGCGGACAAGATCCGGGACGCGGTGGAGTCGGTGATCGAGGGCAAGTCCTCGGTGGTCAGGCTCGCGCTCACGGTGCTGCTGGCGGAGGGGCACCTGCTGATCGAGGACGTGCCCGGGGTCGGCAAGACGATGCTCGCCAAGGCGCTCGCGCGCTCGGTCGACTGCTCGGTGCGGCGCGTCCAGTTCACCCCGGACCTGCTGCCCAGCGACATCACCGGGGTCAGCGCCTACAACCAGGAGCTGCGCGAGTTCGAGTTCAAGCCCGGCCCGGTGTTCGCCAACATCGTGGTCGGCGACGAGATCAACCGGGCGTCCCCGAAGACACAGTCGGCGCTGCTGGAATGCATGGAGGAACGCCAGGTCACGGTGGACGGCACCACCTACGCGCTGGAGCCGCCGTTCATGGTGATCTCCACGCAGAACCCGATCGAGATGGAGGGCACCTACCCGCTGCCGGAGGCGCAGCGCGACCGGTTCACCGCCCGCATCTCGATGGGCTACCCCGACCCGGCGGCCGAGCTGGAGATGCTCGACACGCACGGCCAGGCGTCTCCGCTGGACCGGCTCACCCCGGTCGCGCACGCCTCCGACGTCCGCGACCTCATCGAGGTGGTGCGGCAGCAGCACGTCGCGCCGGCGGTGCGGCAGTACGCGATCGACCTGGTCGCCGCCACCCGCAAGCATCCCGAGCTGCGGCTCGGCGCGTCCCCGCGGGCGACCCTGCACCTGGTGCGGGCCGCGCGGGCTTACGCGGCGCTCGACGACCGCGACTACGTCGTCCCCGACGACATCCAGGACCTCGCCGGTCCCGTCCTCGCGCACCGGCTGCTGCCGACCGCGGAGGCGCAGGTGGAGCGGCGGCGGCCCGAGCAGGTCGTGGCCGACCTGGTGAAGCGGCTGCCGGTGCCCTCCCCCGGGAAGTGACCGGTGGGACGCGCGCTGGCCGGCCTCACCACGCGCGGGCGGTCCTTCGTGGCCGCCGGCGTGACCGCGATCGCGTGCGCGATCGTCCTCGGCGAGCGCGACCTGCTGCGGGCCGGGGTGCTCGTGCTGGTGCTGCCGCTGCTGTGCATGCTCGCGGTGTCGCGGACCCGGTACCGGCTGGCGTGCGCGCGGCGGCTGGAGCCGGCGCGGCTGCCGGTCGGCCACGAGACCCGCGTCGACCTGCGGCTGGAGAACGTGTCCCGGCTGCCGAGCGGGCTGCTGATGGTGGAGGACCGGGTCCCCCACGCGCTCGGCGGGCGGGCCCGGTTCGTGCTGGAGCGGATCGAGCCGCACGGTTCCCGCGGGCTCGGCTACCGGATCCGCTCGGACGCGCGCGGGCGGTACCGCGTGGGGCCGCTGACCGTCCGGCTCGCCGACCCGTTCGGGATGGTGGAGCTGGTGCGCTCGTTCAGCCTGTCCGACACGCTCACGGTGACGCCCGCGATCGTCCCGCTGCCGCACAGCCGGCGGGCGGGCGGGTGGTCGGGCGGCGGCGACAGCGTCGCCCGCGCGGTGTCGGCGGCGGGCGAGGACGACGTGGCGCCCCGCGAGTACCGGCACGGCGACGACCTGCGCCGCGTGCACTGGCGGTCCACCGCCCGGCACGGAGAGCTGATGGTGCGCCGGGAGGAGCAGCACTTCCAGAGCAGCGGGACGCTGTTCCTCGACACGCGCTGGGCCTCGCACCGGGGTGAGGGCCCGAGCGGTTCGTTCGAGCAGGCGGTGGCGGCGGCCGCGTCGATCGGCGTGCACCTCGTCCGGACGGGGATGAGCCTGCGCTATGTCACCGACGCCGGCGAGGCGCTTGCGGCCGCGCCGTCGGAGGGGGCGTTCGAGGCGCTGCTGCTCGACACGCTGGCCGTGGCGCGCAGGTCCAAGGGCAGCTCCCTGACGGCGGGGCTGGCCGCGCTGCGCGCCGCCCAGCGCGGGCGGGACGGCGAGGGCCTGGTCATCGCGGTGTTCGGGGCGCTGTCCGGGGACGAGGCCCGCTCGGTGGCGGCGGCGCGGCGCGGCACCGGGACCTGCGTCGCGGTGCTGGTGGGCGGCGGGCCCGCCGGGCGGGCGCCGGCGGACGGCGGCGGCGCGGACGCGGGCTCGGCGCCCGCGCAGCCGGCCGCCGAGACGACCGCGGGACTGCTGCGCGCGGCCGGATGGCGGGTGCTGTCCATCCAGTCCGCCGCGGAGCTCGCCCACGCGTGGACGACGGCCGGCAAGGCCGGCGAGGACTTCGTCAGGGACGGTTCATGAGGATCCGGATGACGGTCATGGCCGGGCTGGCGACGCTCGCCGGCTCCCTCGGCCTCTACCCGCTGTTCGAGAGGGCCGGCTGGTTCTGGGCGGGGTTCGGCGCGGTGCTCGCCGTCGCGGGCGGCGGGCTGCTGGCCCGGCGGCTGCGGCTGCCCGCGCTGCTGAACCCGGTGTTCGGGCTGGCGGCGCTGCTGCTCTACCTCGACCTCGTCTACGCCGCGGGCAAGGCGTGGCTGTGGCTCATCCCGTCGCCGGAGTCGGTGCGCGAGCTGGCCGATCTCGCCGGGGAGGGCTGGCGGGCCGCGAACCGGTACGCGGCGCCGGTCCCGCTCGTCCCCGGGATCACGATGCTGACCGCCACCGGGATCGGGCTGGTCGCCGTCCTGGTCGACCTGCTCGCCGTGCGGCTGCGCCGCACCGCCACCGCCGGGCTGCCGCTGCTCGCCATGTACAGCGTGCCCGCGGCGGTCCGCGAGGACGGCGTGGGCTGGCTGGCGTTCGGCGTGGGCGCGCTCGGCTTCCTCGGCCTGCTGATGGCCGACGCCCGCGAGCGGGTCGGCGGCTGGGGCCGCACGGTCACCGCGCACCGCCGGCCCCCGCAGGTCCCGCTGGCCGGGGCGGACCCGCGTCCCGACGAGGAGATGGTGCGGCCCGACGCGGCTGGGCTGGCGGCGAGCGGCCGGCGGATCGCGATCGGCGCGGTCGCCGTCGCGGTGGTGCTGCCCGCCGCCGTGCCCGGCCTGCAGCCGCGCGGCGCGTTCGGGCTGGGCGGCCGCTCCGGTCAGGGCACGCAGACCGTGACCACCCCGGACCCGCTCGTCAGCCTGAAACGGGAGCTGACCCGGCTGGACGACTCGATCGTCCTCACCTACCAGACCGACGACCCGGAAGGCCCCGACTACCTGCGGCTCTACTCGCTCGACCGGTTCGACGGCGACCGGTGGACCTACAGCCCGCTGAAGAGCAGTTCCAAGGACCGGGTCGCCGGGGGACGGACGCTGCCGCCGCCGCCGGGGCTGTCCATCGCCCGCACGCACGACGTGACGACCACGGTCCGCGTGCGGTCCGAGGTCAAGAACATGACGTTCCTGCCGGTGCCGTACGCGCCGGCCGAGGTGTCGATCAAGGGCGACTGGCGGGTGCACGCCTCGTCGCTGATGGTCTACTCGCTGCGCGACTCCGCGGGCGGGCGCTCCTACACCGTGCGGAGCGTGCGCACGGACCCCTCCACCGGGCAGCTCGCCGCCGCGGGCGGCTACCCCGCCGAGATCGTGTCGCACTACACGGCGGTGCCGAAGAACATCCCGCAGCAGATCCGCAGGCTCGCCGAGCAGATCACCGCCGGGTCGGCGACGGCGCTCACCCAGGCCGTGCGGCTGCAGCGCTGGTTCACCGCCACCGGCGGGTTCACCTACGACCTGTCCGCGCCGGCGCCGCAGCGCGGCAGCGACCTGGTCGACTTCCTGCTGCACAGCAAGCGCGGCTACTGCGAGCAGTTCGCCGCGTCGATGGCGCTGATGGCCCGCATCCTCGGCATCCCCTCCCGGGTGGCGATGGGGTACACGCCGGGCGGCGAGGTCAAGCCGGGCGAGTGGGTCGTCCGGTCGCGGGACGCGCACGCCTGGCCCGAGCTGTTCTTCCCCGGTTCCGGCTGGGTCCGCTTCGAGCCGACCCCGGCGGGCGCGGGCGGGCAGGGCACCGCGGTCGCGCCGCCCTACAGCCGCCCGGCCATCAGCACCGGCGGCGGAACCGGCGGCGAGGTCGCGCCGGAGCCTGCCCCCTCCCCCGGCGGCCCCGCGACGGCCTCCCCCGGTGCGGGCGACCGGCACCGCAACGACGAGGGCGCCGGCGGCACCGTCACCGCGCAAGACGACGCGGAGAGCGGGTTCACCCCGGCGCCCTGGCTGGCGGGCGCGCTCCTGGCACTGCTGCTGATGGGGGTGCCGATGGCGCTGCGGATGGTGACCCGGCGTCGCCGCTGGACCGCACTGGCCTCGGCGCCCGTCCCACCGCCGCCCGGCGCCCGGCGGGACGGGACGCGGGCGGCGCCCGATCCGGCGGGTGCGGCGCACGCGGCGTGGCGGGAGATGCGCGCCGACGCGCTCGACCACGGGCTCGAATGGCGGGCCAGCGACTCTCCGCGTGCGACCGCCCGCCGCCTCGGTGAACTGCTGGAACTGGACACGGCGAGCGCGCAGGCCCTCACCCGCATCGCCCGCGCCGAGGAACTGGCCCGCTACTCCCGGTCCTGCTCGGCGGAGCCGGCCGAGCGGCTGCGCGCCGACGTCAAGACCGTCCGGGCGGGGTTCGCCGCGTCCGTGGGGCGCCGGGCCCGCTGGCGCGCCCGGCTGCTGCCGCCGTCGACGGTGGCGCAGACGCACACCGCGTTCCGCGCCGCCGGGGACCGGGCGCTGGAGGCCACCGCCCGCCTGAGCGAGCTGCCGGCCCGCCTGCGCCGCCGCGGCTAGCAGGGGGTCACGCCCCCGGGATACGCGTTCGTCCCGGCCCGCGATCGATCCGCGGAGCCGGGACGCTCGTCATGCCGGGGTCAGTCGCCTTCGGTGCGGCGGCGCCAGCGCTCTTCCATGCGCTCCATGAATCCCGCCTTGGCGGGACGGGCCGGGCTTCCGCCGCGCGGGGGCTCGTTTCCGATGCCGGTCATCCGCTTCCAGCTCGTCAACGCCCAGACGCAGCACACCACCATCAGCAGGAAACCGGTCACGCTGATCGCGATCGTGACGGTGCCCTCATTGATCACGAGGCCGGCCATCAGGGCGCCGACGCCCACGAGGAACCCGAGGGCGGCCTTGATGATCCGGCGCTTGTAGTGGACCTGGGGGTTGGTCGAGCGAACCGCGTGAGCGAACTTCGGATCCTCGGCGTACAGAGCCGATTCGATCTGTTCGAGCATGCGCTGCTCGTGCTCAGAGAGCGGCACGGCACCTCCCAACGACAGCTCCGCGACCGGTTCTCCGATGCGGGACGCGAACGTCAACGGTGATATGCCCAGAATACGAGCACTGTCGAGCGTGCGGAAGCAAACGGCCCACCGAGGGCCCGGTACCGGTCACCTCACCGCTTTCTTTCATTGTCTTCCGTCCCTGCCGTCACGTCCGTCACCATCCGCCGCACGCCGGACGAGCGCGGCGGGGCGGACCGCACCGTGGCCGAACCGGTGCGCGACCTGGTCCATGGCTCGCTCGGCCTCACGCCAGCCGCGTTCCGGCTCGTCGAAGGCGAGCTGACGGGGGGCCTCGCCGGCGGGGCCCAGGTTCTCCACCCGTACCCCGACCAGACGGAGTGGTACCCGTTCCAGCCCGGCCGCCTCGTACAACTCGCAGGCTGTGACATAGATCACACGAGCGAGGTCGGTCGGCTCGCTCAGCGTGCGCGCCCGGGTGATCGTCTTGAAGTCGGCCATCCGCAGTTTGACGCCGACCGTCCGGCCGGCGTTCCCGCTCTCACGCAGCCGCGCGCCGGTCCTGTCCGCCAGCCGCAGCAGCGAACGGCGGATGACCTCCGGGTCGGAGACGTCGGTGTCGAACGTCTCCTCCGCACCGATGCTCTTGTCCGGGGTGTGCGGGACGACCTCGCGCGGGTCGCGGCCCCAGGCCAGCTCGTGCAGGTGCGCGCCCAACGCGGTGCCCAGCTCGCGTTGCAGCGTGGCCGGCGGCACCTGGGCGAGCTGCCCGACCGTCCGCAGCCCGAGCCGGGTGAGGGTCTGCTCCGTCCGTTCTCCGACACCCCACAGCGACGCGACGGGCAGCGGGTGCAGGAAGCCGACGACGCCGTCGGCGGGCACGACGAGCAGCCCGTCCGGTTTACAGCGGGTCGAGGCGAGCTTGGCGATGAACTTGGTGCTCGCGACGCCGACCGAGCAGGTGATGCCCTGCTGGTCGCGCACCTGCTCGCGGACCATCCGCGCGATCTCGGCGGGCCGGCCGAGCCGCCGCCGGGCGCCCGCCACGTCGAGGAACGCCTCGTCCAGCGACAGGCCCTCCACCAGCGGCGTGATCGATCGGAAGAGCTCGAACACCGCGGCGGACACGCGGGAGTACTTGCCGTGGCTCACCGGCAGCACGATCGCCCGCGGACACAGCCGCCGCGCCCGCGTCATCGGCATCGCCGAGTGCACGCCGAACGCGCGGGCCTCGTAGGAGGCCGCGGACACCACCCCGCGCGGCCCGGCGCCGCCCACGATCACGGGGCGTCCGCGCAGCTCGGGACGTTCGAGCAGCTCGACGCTGACGAAGAACGCGTCCATGTCCACGTGCAGGATGGCGCAGCCGGTGTCGTCGGCGGGCGGCCCCGGCTGCGGACCGGGCCGATGCAACTGCTGCTTGCGGCTCACGGGTACTACCCGGCCGGCTTGTCGGCCACCAGGTGCAGCTGGGCCGCCAGGTCCCGCAGGACGGGGTGGACGGCCGCGACCGACTCCAGCGCGATCAGCGCGTCGGCGGAGTCGGCGTCGCCGTCCAGCAGGCCGCTCGGCACCAGGTCGGTGAAGATCCGTACGCCGTGCAGCTCGGCGACCCGCAGGCCCGCGCCCCGGGCGAGCGCGGTCAGCGTCTCCCGGGTGAAGCGGCGGGGCATCCGGTCGCCCTCGCCCCACCGCCCGGACGGGTCGGTCAGCACCCGCCGGGCATCGTCGAAGTGCCCGGACACGGCGCGGTGCAGCGCGGCGGCGATCTGCCCGGCGGCCAGCACGCTGACCGAGCCGCCCGGGCGGACGGCGCCGGTCAGCGCGGCCATCGCCGCGGCGGGCTCGTCGACGTACTCCAGCACGCTGTGGCACAGCACGAGGTCGGCGGCGTCCGGGCCGAGCAGGTCGGGCAGGTCGGCGGCGTCGCCCTGCATCGCGCGGACCCGCACCCCGGACTCGGCCGCGCGGCGCTCCAGCGCGGCGAGCGCGTCGGGGTTGGCGTCGACCACGGTGACCCGGTGCCCCAGCTCGGCGAGCGGGACCGCGAACCCGCCGGTGCCGCCGCCGACGTCCACGACGTCGCTCGGGCCGGCCTCGGGGGCGATGCGGGCGAGAACGGTGCGCAGGGCATCCCACAGGACCGCGTTGCGCACCCGGGCGCCGCCTCGCACCCGCTTCTGCTGCCGGCCCGTCACGGCCACTCCCCTAACGTCGTTCATTCCCGAAGAGCTTATTGCAGTTCCCGGCGCCGGAGGGCCTTGGCGGCCCTCCGGCGCCGGGAACCGCGTGCGATCGCCGCACCGCTCCGGCTCCCCTGGCGGCCTGCTGCACGATCGGCTTCCCGCGGGCTCGGCACCGCCTTCGAACGCGATCGCCGACGTTGAGGTCGTCACTGCGCCGGCTGAGGTGGCCGCAGTGGCGGGTGCCGCTCGGCATTTACAGGACGAGGGAGGGCTTCAGCTGCTGGAGGCGCGACAGCAGGCCGTTGACGAAGCGCGGCGACTCGTCGGTGGACAGTTCGGCCGCCAGCCCGACCGCCTCACTGACCGCGACGGCGTCCGGGACGTCGTCGACCCACAGCAGCTCGAACGCGCCCATCCGCAGGATGTTGCGGTCGACGGCGGGCATCCGCTCCAGCGTCCACCCGGTCGCGTAGGTGGCGATCAGCTCGTCGATGCGTTCCCGGTGCTCCTGGACGCCCTCGATCAGCCGGACGGCATGCGGGAACTCGGCCAGCTCGTCCTGGTTGGGACGGCCCCGCGCCGCGAGCACCGCCGCCGGCTCCTCCTCCCGCAGCTCCGCCGCGAAGAGGATGTCGAGGGCGAGTTTGCGCGCCTTGGTGCGAGCGGCCATCAGGCCCGGCCGAGGTACTCGCCGGAGCGGGTGTCGACCTTGACCTTCTCGCCGGTGGTGATGAACAGCGGAACCTGGATCTGCGCGCCGGTCTCCACGGTGGCGGGCTTGCTGCCGCCGGTGGAGCGGTCGCCCTGCAGGCCCGGCTCGGTCTCGGTGATCTCCAGCACGACGGCCGCGGGCAGCTCGACGTACAGCGGCGTCTCGTTGTTGAACGCGATCACGGCGTTCTGCTCGGGGAGCAGGTAGTTCGCCGCGTCGCCGACGACGGCCTCCGGGATGTGCGGCTGGTCGTAGGTCTCGGTGTCCATGAAGACGAAGTCCTCGCCCTCGCGGTAGAGGTACTGCATCTCCCGCTTGTCGACGCTCGCCACCTCGACCTTGGTGCCGGCGTTGAAGGTCTTGTCGACGACCTTCCCGGACAGCACGTTCTTGAGCTTGGTGCGGACGAACGCGCCGCCCTTGCCGGGCTTGACGTGCTGGAACTCCAGGACGGTCCACAGCTGGCCGTCGAGGTTCAGCGTCATGCCGTTCTTCAGGTCGTTCGTCGTCGCCACTGCGTTGTTCTCCCAGTCGTGGGCCCCGCGCGTCTACAGGACGAGCAGGTCCTTGGTCGTCGTGGTGAGGAGCTCCGGGCCGTCCGCGCGGACCACGAACGTGTCCTCGATGCGGACGCCGCCCCGGCCGGTGAGGTAGACCCCGGGCTCCGCTGTGATCGGAACTCGATCCACCAGTTTACCGGTTTGGTCGTACCCCATGAGCGGCGCTTCGTGGATCTCCAGGCCGACCCCGTGCCCGAGCCCGTGGGTGAACGCGTCGCCGTGCCCGGCGGCGGTGATGATGTCGCGGGCGGCGGCGTCGACGTCCTTGACGTCCGCGCCGGGGACGGCCGCGTCGACTGCGGCGCGCTGCGCCCGGTGGACGAGGTCGTAGACGTCGCGCTGCCAGCCGGCGGGCTCGCCGATCGCGACGGTGCGGGTCATGTCGGCGTGGTAGCCGCTGTACAGGGCGCCGAAGTCCATGGTGACGAGGTCGCCCGCCTGGAATTCGCGTCCACCGGGGTGGTGGTGCGGGACGGCGCCGTTCGGGCCGGACGCGACGATCGTCTCGAACGCGGTGCCCTCGGCGCCGAAGTCCACCATGGCCCGTTCGAGCGCGACCGCGACGGCCCGCTCGGTGACGCCCGCGCGGATCTCGGGGAGGACGGCCTCGAAGGCGCGGTCGGTGATCGCGCACGCCTCGCGCAGCAGCGCGATCTCCTCCTCGTCCTTGACCCTGCGCAGGTCCTCCACGAGGTGGCCGAGCGGCATCAGCTCGGCCTCCGTGTCCGCGAGGAGGGCCGTGTGCTGTTCGACGGTGAGGTCGTGGGCCTCGAAGCCGAGCCGGCCGTGGCCGCCCGCGGCGGCCCGCGCCACCAGCGCCGTCGCGACCTTCCGATCGACGACGAGGGGCAGTTCCGGGCAGACCTCGGCGGCCGTTCCCGCGTACCGGCCGTCGGTCGCGAGCACGGCCGGGCCGTCGGCCGGGATGAGCAGCGCGGCCCGCGAGCTGTCGAGGCCGGTCAGGTAGCGGACGTTCACGAGCCGCGTGACCAGCAGCGCGTCGGCGTCGCCGGCGGCGACGAGCGCGGCCAGCCTGCGGCGCCGCGCGAAGTGCGTCTCCCCCATACTCCAGGACTCTAGATCATCGCCCGGCAGGGCGCGGTGGCGGCCGTCTCGACGCGGTCACGAAACATGAAGAACCCTCGACTTATACCTGAGGGTCGGCCTACCGTGACCGACCGTGTGACTCTTCCGTCCCCGCATGGACTTCCCCCGGGAGGGATCCCCTTGACCCGAGTCAGCCGCCGCAGACTGCTCGGCACGGGCGCGCTCACCGCCGCCGGAGCGGCCGTCTCCGCCGCCGCGGCACCGTCCGCCGCCGCCCGCACCGCGCCCCTCAGCACCGACGTGGTGATCGTCGGGGCCGGTCTGGCCGGCCTGACCGCCGCCCGCGACCTGGTCGCCGCCGGCCGGTCCGTGCTCGTCCTGGAGGCACGGGAGCGGCCCGGCGGACGCGTGTACGGCCTGCCGCTCGGCGACGGCACCACCAGCGAGGGCGGCGCCGAGTTCATCGGCCCGACGCAGGACCGCATCGCCGCGCTCGCCAAGGACATGGGCGTCGCGACCTTCGCCACCTACAACGAGGGCAAGAACGTCTACTACCGCGACGGCAAGCGGTCCCTGTACGCGACCGACGGCGTCCTCGGCGCCGTCCCGCCGGACTGGGGCGTCCTCGACCTGGAGGTCGCGCTGCTCAAGCTCGGCGACATGATCAAGGAGGTGCCGGCCGGCGAGCCGTGGAAGGCGGCGAAGGCCGAGGAGTGGGACGCCCAGACGTTCCACACCTGGTCGCGGTCCAACGCGCTGAGCGGCGGCGCGCGGTTCCTGATGGACGCGTTCGCCTCCGCGACGCTGTCGGTGCGCTCGCAGGAGATCTCGCTGCTGTACCTGCTGAACTACGCGGCCTCGGCGGGCAACGAGAGCACCCCGGGGACGATCGACCGGCTGATCGGCACCAGGGGCGGCGCGCAGGAGTCCCGGTTCGCCGGCGGCTCGCAGGAGGTGCCGGTCCGGCTGGCGGCGAAGCTGGGCGACATCGTCCGCTACGACGCGCCGGTGCGGTCCATCGTGACCGGGTCCGGCGGCGTCACCGTCACCGCGGACGGGCTCACGGTGTCGGCGAAGCGGGTCGTGGTCGCGATGTCCCCGGCCGTCGCCGGGAGGATCGACTACTCGCCGGCCCTGCCCGCGAGCCGGGCGCAGCTGATGCAGCGCTACCCGATGGGCTCGATCGCCAAGTTCGTCGCCGTCTACGACACCCCGTTCTGGCGGGCGGACGGCCTGACCGGGCAGGCGATCGCCGACAGCGGCGCGATCGACGCGACATTCGACAACAGCCCGCCGGACGGGTCGCGCGGCATCCTGATGGGCTTCATGAACCAGGCCAACGTCCGCGGGCTGGACGGCGCGTCCGCGGACCGGGTGCGGGCCGCGGGCCTCGACTCGTTCACCAGGCTGTTCGGCGACAGGGCCGCCCTCCCGAAGATCACGGCGTTCCAGCGCTGGGACAACGAGACATGGAGCGGCGGCGGGCCGGTCGGGGTCGCCCCGCCCGGCGTCCTCACCGCGTTCGGCCCCGCGCTGCGCGCGCCGTGCGGGCCGATCCACTGGGCGGGCACCGAGACGTCCGGCTACTGGACGGGGTACATGGACGGCGCCGTCCGCTCCGGCGAACGCGTCGCCAGGGAGGTCGACGCCGCCCTCTGACAGCGGGCCGGCCGCCCGCTCCGGCCGGCCCGGGCGGCTAAAGGTCGGCGGCCATCTCCTTGACCTTCTCGATCAGGGCGAGCCGGCCCTTGTGGTCGCCGGCGATCGGGGACACGTTCAGCGTGGTGACCCCGGACTCCCTCATCGCGGCGAGCCGCTCGCGGACGTGCCCCTCGGAGCCGATGAGCGACATCTTCTCCAGCAGTTCGTGCGGCACCTTCGCGGCGGCCTCGTCCTTCTTGCCGTCCAGGTACAGGTCCTGGATCTCCTCGGCCTCCTTCTCGAAGCCGTACCGGCGGGCGAGGTCGTTGTAGAAGTTCTTGCCCTTGGCCCCCATGCCGCCGATGTAGAGCGCCGCCATCGGGCGTCCGAACTCCAGGTAGTCCTGGACGTCGTCGCCGATGGCGAGCGCGGCCTGGCCGACCACGTCCAATTCGCCGAGGGCCGGGTCGCGGCGCGCCTTGCCGGCGGCGAGGGACGCACCCCACACGTCCGCGGCCTTCTCCGGCATGTAGAAGATCGGCTCCCAGCCGTTGGCGATCTCGGCGGTCTGCTCGACGTTCTTCGGGCCGATCGCGGCGACCAGGATCGGGATGTCGGCGCGCACCGGGTGGTTGATGAGCTTCAGCGCCTTGCCGAGGCCGGTGCCCCGGTCCTCCGGCAGCGGCAGCGTGTAGTACTTGCCGTCGTACTGGAGCCGCTCGCGCCGCCACACCTTGCGGCAGATCTCGATGACCTCGCGGGTGCGGCCGAGCGGCGCGGTGTAGGGGACGCCGTGGAAACCCTCGATGACCTGCGGGCCGGACGCGCCGATGCCGAGCGTGAACCGCCCGTCCGACACGTAGTCGAGGCCGGCGGCGGTCTGCGCCAGCGCGGTCGGCGTCCGCGAGTAGATGTTGAGGATGCCGGAGGCGATCTCCACCCGCTCGGTCTTGGCGGCGATGTAGCCCATCTGGCTCACCGCGTCGAAGCTGTACGCCTCCGCGACATAGACGATGTCGAGGCCGGCCTTCTCGTAGTCGGCCAGTTCCGCGACGGTCTCCTTGAAACCGCCCGAGTAGCTGAGCGCCATCCCGATGCGCATCGACATCCCCTCCCTAAACCGAATCTGATTCCAGTGGACCGTAACCCATTCCGCCGCCCCCGGGTCAGGGCAGGGCGGGACCGCGCAGCGCGTCCAGCGTCGGCCGGTACAGGTCGGTGCGGATCTTCGCGACGGTCCCGCCGTTCTTGCCCGCCAGCGACGCCGCCAGTTCGACGGCCGCGGGCAGGACCTCCTCCTCGGCGGCGATCCGCTGGACGATCCCGGCCTCCCGCGCCTGTTCGGCGGTGTACCGGCGGCCGGTCAGCATGGCCTCGTGCGCGGTGGCCTTCGACAGCCGTCCCTTGATCAGCGCGTTCATCCCCGGCGTGAAGCTCATCCCGAGATCGACCTCGGGCAGGCAGAAGTAGCCGCGGTCCGTCCGCATGACGGCGAAGTCGTGGCAGAGGGCGAGCATGCCGCCGCCGGCGAACGCGTGCCCGTTCAGCGCCGCGACCGTGGGCATCGGCAACTCCAGGACGCGCGCGAACAGGCCGTGGACGCGCCGCAGGTACTCCTCGAACTTGTCCCGGTTCGCGCCGAGCCAGTCCAGATCGAGGCCGTTGGAGTAGAACTTGCCGGTGCCCACGGTGACCAGGGCGCCGGGCCCGTCGTTCTTGGCCACGGTGTCGAGCGCGCCCTCGACCGCGCCGAGGAAGTCGGGGCCGAACCGGTTCTCACCGGCGTCGAACCGCAGGACGTACACGTCTCCGTCACGCTGGAGGTCGATCACGAGGTTCTCCTTCATCCGGGCCCGACCGGGCCCTACTCGCGAGTAGCCAGATCGTATCGGCAGGACGCCCGTCATGGGCACCTTCCTCTATGACGGTCGTCATGGGCAACGCGAACACCCTATGATGAATGTCATAATCGGCTCATGGGGACCGACAGCCGGGAACGCATGGTGCGCAGCGCCGCCTACCTCTTCCGCGAGCGCGGCTACAGCGGGACCGGGTTCCGCGACGTCATCGCGCACAGCGGCGCCCCGCGCGGGTCGATCTACCACCACTTCCCGAACGGCAAGGCGCAGCTCGCCGAGGAGGCCGTCCGCTACGCCGGCGACTTCCTCAACGCCGGCATCCTCGCCGCCACCGAGGGCGGCGACGCCGCGTCCGCCGTGGACGCCTTCGTCGGCTGGTGGCGGCAGGTCCTCATCAAGAGCGAGTTCCGGGCGGGCTGCCCCGTCGTCGCGGTCACCGTGGAGTCCCACGACGACGCCCCGCAGCTCGCCGCGGCCGCCGCCGCGGTGTTCGGCCGCTGGCAGGACACCCTCGCCACCGGCCTCGGCAACGCCGGTGTCCCCGACGACCGCGCCGCCCGCCTGGCCCGGCTCATCGTCGCCGCCGTCGAGGGCGCCACCATCCTCTGCCGCGCCCACCGCGACGTGGCCCCCCTGGACGACGTGGTGGCCGAGCTCAAGGACCTGACGCGGACCGCCGTCCGGGAGAGGTGACGGCGCCGGAGCTACGCGCGTTCCTCCTCGGCGAGCATCCCGGCGATCGCCTGGAGGGCCAGGACGTAGGACATGGGGCCGAAGCCGGCGATGGTGCCGGTGGCGACGCCCGCGACGACGGAGGTGTGGCGGAACTCCTCGCGGGCCGCGGGGTTGCTGATGTGGACCTCGACGAGCGGGGCGGTGCGCTGGGCGAGGGCGTCGCGCAGGGAGTAGGAGTAGTGGGTGAACGCGGCCGGGTTCAGCACCATCGGGACGCGTTCGTCGGCGGCCTCGTGCACCCAGCGCACCAGCTCGGCCTCGTCGTCGGTCTGCCGGACCTCGACATTGAGGTCGAGGCGGCGGCCGGTGTCGCGGCACAGGGCGGCGAGGTCGTCGAACCCGGTCGTCCCGTACACGTCGGGTTCGCGGGTCCCGAGGCGCCGGAGGTTGGGGCCGTTCAGGACGAGCACGCGGGTCATCGGCCGATCTCCCGGTAGGCGGCGGCGAGCAGCTCCTCGTCCGGGCCTTCGAGGCGGCCCGGCCGCGCGATGCCGTCCAGGACGACGAAGCGGAGCGTCTTCCCGCGTGACTTCTTGTCGATGGTCATGGTGGCGCGCAGGCCGGGCCAGTCGGCGGCGTAGGAGACCGGCAGGCCGACCGAGCCGAGGATGTCGCGGTGCCGCTGGACGGTCTCGGCGGGCAGGCGCCCGGCGAGACGGGACAGCTCGGCGGCGTAGACCATGCCGATCGCGACGGCGTGGCCGTGCCGGAACCGGTAGTCCTCGGCCTTCTCGATGGCGTGGGCGAGGGTGTGCCCGTAGTTGAGGATCTCGCGGAGGTCGCTCTCCCTGAGGTCGGCGGAGACGACGTCGGCCTTGACCCGGACGGCGCGTTCCACCAGCTCGCGGGTGTGCGGGCCGTCCGGGGACGCGGCGCCCTCCGGGTCGTCCTCGACCAGGTCCAGGATCGCGGGGTCGGCGATGAAACCGGCCTTGATGATCTCGGCGAGGCCGCTGACGTAGTCCTCGCGCGGCATGGTCATCAGCGTGGCCAGGTCGCACAGGACGCCGGCGGGCGGATGGAACGCGCCGACGAGGTTCTTGCCCTCGGGGATGTTGATGCCGGTCTTGCCGCCGACCGCCGCGTCCACCATGCCGAGCAGCGTCGTCGGGACCAGCACGGCCCGCACCCCGCGCAGCCACGACGCCGCCGCGAACCCGGCGAGGTCGGTGGTGGCGCCGCCGCCGACGCCGACGACCACGTCCGTGCGGGTCATGCCGGACCGGGCGAAGGACGACCACAGGCCGGCGAGGACACCGGCCTCCTTGGCCGCCTCGCCGTCCGGGACGGGCAGCGCGTGGACGGTGTGTCCGGCCTGTTCGAGCACGCCGCGGACGGGGTGCGCGATCTCCGGCAGGCCCTCGGCGTGCACGACGGCGACGGTGCGGGCGCCGCCACCGACCATGGCGGGCAGCTCGCCGAGGACGCCCGTCCCGATGACGACGTCGTACGGGTCGGGGCCGCCGACGCGCACCCGCGCGGGTGTCACTCTTCCTCCCCGCGCTCGCCGGCGGGGGCGGCGTCCAGCGCCGCCGCGATCTCTTCGACGATCTCGGCGGGGTCGCGGCCGTCGGTGTCGACGCTCACCGTGGCGAGCCGCTCGTAGACCGGCAGGCGCTCCTCCAGGAGCTTGCGCATCTGGCTGCGCGGGTTCAGCACGAGCAGCGGCCGCGCGGTCGCGAGGCCGACCCGCTTGATCGCCTCCGGCAGCCCGACCTTCAGGTAGACGACGGTGTGCCCGCCGAGCAGTTCCTGCGTCTCGGCGGCGAGGACGGCGCCGCCGCCGAGCGCGACGACGCCCCCGTGCTCGGCGAGGGCCGCCGCGACGGCCGCGCGCTCCAGTTCGCGGAAGCGCTCCTCGCCGTCGTCGATGAAGATCTCGCCGATCGGCTTGCCCGCCACGGCCTCGACATCGGTGTCGGTGTCGCGCAGCGGGACGCCGAGGCGCTCGGCGAGCGCGCCGCCTATCGTGGTCTTGCCCGAGCCGGGCGGCCCGATGATGACTGCCTTCGGTCGCATGGTCCCGTTCACTTGATCGTCAGGGCGGACAGGTATCCCCGCAGGTTGCGCGCGGTCTCCTCGGCGGAGTCGCCGCCGAACTTCTCCAGCGCCGCGTCCGCGAGGACCAGCGCCACCATCGCCTCGGCGACCACCCCGGCGGCGGGGACGGCGGTGACGTCGCTGCGCTGGTTGATCGCCTTGGCGGGCTCGCCGGTCCGCACGTCGATGGTGTCGAGGCGGCGCGGCACGGTCGAGATCGGCTTCATCGCGGCCCGGACCCGCAGCGCCTCGCCGGTCGTCATGCCGCCCTCGACGCCGCCGGCCCGGTTGGTGCGGCGGCGGACGCCCTCCGGGGTGCCGTCGATCTCGTCGTGCGCCCGCGATCCGGGGCGCCGCGCGGTGGTGAACCCGTCGCCCAGCTCCACCCCCTTGATCGCCTGGATGCCCATGAGGGCGCCGGCGAGCCGCGAGTCGAGCCGCCGGTCCCAGTGGACGTGGCTGCCGAGGCCGGGCGGCAGGCCGTAGGCGAGGACCTCCACGACGCCGCCGAGGGTGTCGCCGGCCTTCTTCATCTCGTCGATGTGCGCGACCATCCTGGCCGACGCCTCCGCGTCGAAGCAGCGCACCGGGCTCTGGTCCACCCGTGCGAGGTCGCCGGGCCCCGGCAGGACGCCGCCCGGCGCCTCGACCTCGCCGAGCGCGAGCACGTGGCTGAGGACGTCCACGCCGAGGGCCTGCTTGAGGAACGCCTTGGCGACCGTGCCGAGCGCGACCCGCGCCGCGGTCTCCCGGGCGCTCGCCCGCTCCAGCACGGGGCGGGCGTCGTCGAACCCGTACTTCTGCATGCCGACGAGGTCGGCGTGCCCGGGCCTCGGCTGCGACAGCGGCGCGTTGCGCGCCTGGGCCGCAAGGACGGCGGCGTCCACGGGGTCGGCCGACATGACCGTCTCCCACTTGGGCCACTCGGTGTTGCCGACCTCGATCGCGACCGGCCCGCCGAGCGTCACCCCGTGCCGGACCCCGCCGAGGATCGTCACCTCGTCCTGCTCGAACTTCATCCGGGCGCCCCGCCCGTGCCCGAGCCGCCGGCGGCGCAGTTCCTCGACGATGTCCGCCGAGGTCACGCGCACACCGGCCGGCAGCCCCTCCACGATCGCGGTCAGGGCCGGGCCGTGGGACTCCCCCGCGGTCAACCAGCGCAGCATGCGAACGATCCTATTGAGTCCGCGCACCCGCCCGTGACGGCGTCCACCATCTGAGAGGCCCGGCCGCGGGGTCCGGCGGCCCGGTCCTAGCCGGGCCGCTCCCAGGATTCGTGGCGGACGAGGGCGTCGAGGGGTTTGCGCATCGAGCGCAGGCGGGCGGTGTCGGACGGCGGTGTGGCGTCCTCGCGGGGGTGGCCGATCGTGATGACGCCGACCACGGCGATGTCGTCCGGCAGGCCGAGCAGCGCCTTGAGCTCGTCCGTGCGGCGGACGGTCGCGAACCCCGCCGCGAGGCCCGCGTCGATCGCGGCGAGCTGGAGCAGCATGAGGAACGCCCCGGAGTCGACCCACCAGTAGGGGGCGGGCCAGTCGATCTCCTCGCCGTCGATGAGCTTGTCGGGCCGGGTGTAGCGGTCGTGGTAGTCGTCCTCGCGGATGCCGAGGACCATGAGCACCGGCGCGACCGACAGCCACCTGTCCGGGTAGAGGTGCTCCTCGGCGCATTCGGCGATGCGCTCGCGGGTCGCGCGGCGGGTCACCACGACCAGGCGGTGGCCCTGGCTGAACCCGGCGCTCGGTGCCCTGCGGATCACCCGGACGATCTTCTCCACGGTCTCGGCGGGGACGGGGTCGTCCCGGTAGCGGCGGACCATCCGCCGGGCCGCGAGCACATCGTCGAACTCCACTGCGTCTCCGTTCTCAGATGCCCTGGCTGAGGCCGCCGTCGACCAGCAGCGTCGTTCCGGTGATGAACCCGGCCCGCTCGGAGGCGAGGAACGCGGCGGCGGCGCCGAAGTCGCCGGGCGCGCCGAGGCGGCCGAGCGGGACGCCGGCGGCGATCTCCGCCAGGTCCGCGTCGCGGTCGGCGCCGAGGAGCGCCTCGACGGCGGGGGTGAGGTGGTAGCCGGGTGCCAGGACGTTGACGGTGACCCCGGCCGGGCCCAGTTCGCGGACGAGCGCCTTGGCGAACCCGGCGAGCGCGGGCCGCACGGTGCTGGACAGCGCGAGCCGGGGCGTCGGCTGCCGCATCGTCTCGGAGGCGATCATGAGCACGCGGCCCCAGCCCGCCTCCACCATGTGCGGGACCGCCGCCTGGACGAGCGCGATGTGCGACAGCACGCACAGGTCGACCGCGTCGCGGTAGGCGTCCAGGCCGAACCCGAGTCCGGGGCCGGGCGGCGGGCCGCCCGCGTTCGTCACCAGGACGTGGGGCCCGCCGAGGTCGGCGGCGGTGCGTTCCACCCAGGCGGCCGCCGCGGCGTGGTCGCGGACGTCGAGCCGGGCGGGGACGGCTCGTCCCGGGCCCGCCGCGCCGATCTGCTCGGCGGCCGCCTCCAGCTTCGCCTCGTCGCGCCCGCAGAACGCGACGTCCGCGCCGGCGGCGGCGAGTTCACGGGCGGTGGCCAGGCCGAGGCCGCTGGTCGCGGCGGCGACCAGCGCGACCCGGCCGCACAGGCCGAGATCCATCAGACCCCCTCGGGGACGCGGGCGGGGACGGGACGCAGCGGGTAGCCGTAGCGGGCCAGCAGCGGCGCGGCGAGCGCGGTGGCGACGACGCGGGCGGAGGCGGGCTGGGCGCGCACCCATGCGTCGTCCTCCCGTATCCGGACGCGGCCCTGCCGCAGCCGGTCGGGGTTGCCGGTCACGGTGTGGTTGACGCCGAGCCGGGCGGTGCCGTCGCCGCCGACGGGCGGGTCTCCGGTGAGACCCGCGTGCGCCATCACCCGCATCAGCTCGGCGCGGGGGCGCGCGGTGAAGTCCTCGTAGCGGAGCCGCAGGCAGCGGCCGGGGAACGCGTGGGCGACACGTTCGGACGCCAGGTTGAACCCCGTCCAGTAGGCGGTGCTGCGGGCGGGGCCCATCGCCGGGATGTACTCCTTCGCGCGCCGCCACGACTCGGCGGTGGCGCGCGGGTCGCGCACGACGTGCAGGACGCGGGCGTCCACGCCGGGCGCGCCGCACAGCGCGGCGGCCTCGGCGGGGAACTTGCCGGTGTCGACGACGAGCCCGGCGCCGGTCTCGGCGGCGATCGCCTCGTACAGCCGGACCAGGTCGCGCACGGCCGGCACGGGAGGGCGGGCGTGCCGGGCGTCGGCGAGCCGGCGGCCGGTGTGCCGGGTCCGCAGCGCGGCCCGCTGGCGCCCGGCGGCGCGTTCGGCGTGCCAGGCGGGATCGTCACCGGCGAGCCGCCCGATGACGGCCTTCCACAGCGGGCACGACGCGAGCTCCCGCCCGCAGCCGCAGAGCGTGTTGGTGCCGCGGCCGAGGACGCCGTTCGTCCACAGGTAGCGGAGTTCGCCGGTGTGGACGGCGCCGGGCACCTCGCCGAGGAGGTTGCCGAGCAGGGTCGTTCCGCTGCGGCACCAGCCCGTCACGTACAGGACGCGGACCATCAGACGCGTCCGGTGCCGGAGCCGACGACCTTCCGGACGGCCTCGACGACGTGGTCCCGGTCGCGTTCGGTGAGGTTGGCCGACAGCGGGATGTCGATCGACTCGTCGAGCCGCGCGGCCGTCGCGGGGTACTCGGCGCGGGCACGGTCCGCGTCCGGGAACAGGAACCGCCAGTTCCAGAACGCGCGGACGTTGGTGTCGCCGGGGTCGCCGAGGGCGCGGGCGCCGATGCCCTCGGCGCGCAGCGCGGCGGCGGTCCACGCGGTGGCGCGGGCGCCGGCGCCGGGCAGCCGGAAGACGAGCGCCTCGCCGAGGTAGGCGTGGTCGGCGACGGGGCGGCGCAGCGCGATGCCGGGCACGCCGGCGAGCCGCCCGGCGACGTCGTCGTAGTTGCGGCGGTGGGCGGCGAGCCGGTCGGGCAGCCGGCGCAGCATCGGCCGGGCGAGCGCGGCGCGGATCTCGTCCATCCGCAGGCTGTAGATCGGCAGCGCCAGGTCGTCGACGGGGGGCGGCGGCCCGTCGAAGTGCCGCGCCATGCGTCCCTCGTAGGCGCCGGAGTAGACGACCGCGCGGGCGTGCACGGCGGGGTCGCGGGCGAGCAGGAATCCGCCCTCGCCGGTGTTGAGCGACTTGTCGGACTGGGTGCTGAACGCGCCCGCGTCGCCGAACGTGCCGAGCGGGCGGCCGTTGAGCCGGGCGCCGAGCGCGGGCACCGCGTCCTCGACGACGGGGACGCCGCGCTCGCGGGCGAGGGCGCAGATCGCGTCCATGTCGGAGGCGAACCCGCGCATGTGCACGACGACGATCGCGCGGACGTCGGGTGTGAGGCGGCGGCGCAGGTCGGCCACGTCCAGGTGCAGATCGTCGTCGCATTCGACGAGGACGGGGCGGTGCCCGGCGAGCAGGATCGCGCTGGGCGTCGCGGCGAAGGTGAAGGCGGGGCAGGCGACGGGCGAGCCGGGCGGCAGGTCGAGCGCGAGCAGCGCCAGGGTGATCGCGGCGGTGCCGCTGGCGCACGACAGCGCGTGCGGGACGCCGAAGTACGCGCACAGGTCCCGCTCGAACCGGCCGGTCTGCGTCTCGGCGTAGGGGCGGTGGTCGTAGCGGAAGTAGAGCCGGTCCCGGATCGCGTCGAGCGCGGCGTGCAGGTCGTCCTCGTCGATGAAGACGTCGCCCTTGTCGTAGGTCGGCCAGGGGTCGGTGCGCACCGGCGCGGCGCCGTCGATGGCGAGCAGGCCGGGCTGAACGTCCACGGTCATGTCGTCTCCTCCACGGGGAACGGGAGCATGGCTCAGGGGTGCGGGGGCGCCAGCGTGAGCACTGGGGGCACGTCGGCGGGGAACGCGCGGCGCAGCAGCCCGAAGCCGATGCCGGACAGGCCGGCGAGCAGGCCGGGGGCGGGGACGGGCAGGGCGGTGCGCCATCCGGCGGGCGGGCGGGCGGCGGGCTCGCCGAGGGCGGTCAGCAGGTCCAGCAGCCCGGACGTGCCGTGGCAGAGCGAGTCGTCCGGGAGCGGGCCGGCCGCGCGGGCGGTCGCGGCGGCGGTGCCGAGGGAACGCTCCAGGCCGGTGTCGGCGAACACGGTGTCGCCGAGCACTGAGCGCAGTTCCAGCAGGGCGAGGCCGGTCCCGGCGGCGCCCTGGCACCAGCCGGGCTCGGCGCCCGCGGCCGGGGCGGCGAGCGCCCGCGCGCGGGACGCGTGGCGCGGGTCGCCGAGCAGGGCGTGCAGGCGGGCCAGGGCGACCGCCGCGCCGGGCGCGCCGTATCCGAAGCCGGGGCCGGCCGGGTCCATGGCCATGAGCCGTTCACCGGCGGCCCGTGCCGCCTCCCTCACCCGCCCGTCGGGCAGCACGGCGTGCAGGGCGAGCGCGGACAGGAGCACGCCGGCCTCGCCGTCCAGGACGTCCGGGCCGGGCGCCGCGGGGGTGGCGAGCAGCGCGTCGCGTGCCGTCTCGGCCAGGTCGGCGCGGCCGTGGACGGCGGCGGCGTGCGCGAGATGGTGGACGGGGCCGGGGCCCGCCGCGCCGGCGCGGACCCGGCGGGCGACCTCGTCCGCGACCCGTTCCGCCAGCCTCCCGGCCCGCGGCTCGCCCGTCACGGCGGACAGGTACGACAGGAACAGCCCGATGCCGGGCAGGCCGCCGTAGAGGTCGAGCCCGGCGGGCACGACGCGGCGGGACGCGGCGTCCACGACCTCGACGGTGAGCCAGCCGATCCGGTCGCCGTCCCGCACGGCCGTCTCCTCCAGCCGCCGGGCGATCTGCAGGGCGTGCCGGACGGGGTCGTCGCCGGGCGCGGCGGGGACGCGGTGCCCGGCGCGCGGCCGGGTGTCCAGCGCGGCCAGGCTCGCGTCGATGATCTCCGTCTGGGCGGCGAGGTCGCTCTCGCCCAGCGCGGCGAGCCGCACCGCGGTCTCCTCCAGCGGCGCGGCCGGCAGGACGCCGGGCAGGCGTGTCCCGTCCTCCAGCCACACGTCGCGGTGCCCGGGGCGGATCTCGAACACCGGTACCTCGCCGCGCCGCAGCGCCGCCTTCTCCGCGCCGATGAGCGTCTCGCGGTGCGGGACGCCGGGCCAGCCGGCGTCGAGCCGGGCGAGCCCGCGTTCGTGGACGGCGGGATCGCGCACCGCCTCCGGCCGCCAGCCCTCCAGCAGGAGCCGGACATAGAGGAACGTCGACAGCTGGATCAGCCGGACCGGGACGTCCGCGCAGCCGTGCAGCGGCCCGCCCGGCGCGAGCAGGCCGGTTCCGGCGGCGGCCAGGCGGCGGTAGGCGAAGGCGTACCCGGCGGCGAGCGCGTCCCGGTACGGGCGCGGGTCGACGGTGCCGCCGTCCGGCGTGCGCAGCCGCCCGGCGGGCGCGGGAACGCTCCGGTAGCCGAGCCTGACCCGCATCCGGTCGGTGCCCGGCTCCTCGACGATCGGCGTGGGGATGAGGGAGCGGCGGCCCGGGGAGATGCCGAGCGGGCTGATGTCGACGCCGAAGGGACGTTCGGTGCCGGCGTCGGGCATGACGAGCGGGCCGGGCAGCAGGCCGGTGCGCAGCACGGACGCGGCCAGCCGCTCGGCGGCCGGGTCGCCGAGCCGCGCGCGGCGCGCCATCGGCTGCGTCCCCTCGGTGTGGAACAGCGCCTCCAGGTCGATCACCACGGGGTCGGCGCCCGCGGCGATCACGTTGTCGGCGTGCAGGTCGTAGCCGTGCACCGGGTGGGTCAGCGCGAGCAGCGCGCCCATCCGCCAGAAGAACGCCGGGAGCCGCTCCCGCGCGCAGGGGGCGGGCTCGATGTACTCGCTCCAGCCCCGGTCGCCGCGGTCCAGCACCCGGGGCCGCCGCAGCGGGTGCGCCACGCCGCCGGACGCGTTGAACCAGCCGAGGAGCCGGTCGAAGCAGTGGTCGATGGCCAGGCTCCGCGGCTTGTAGACGACCGTGCCGCGCTCGAAGCGGACGAGCGCGACCGTCCGCCCGCCGCGGTGCGTCTCGGCGGACCCGAAGACGACGTCGGCGACGGCCCCGAGCTCCCCGAAGGTCTCGGTGAGGGCGGGCAGGTCGGCGGCGAGGTCGCGGGCGAAGGCCGCGCGGGCGGCGACCCAGCCGTCCAGCAGGGCGGCGGCCTGCCGGGCGAGGACGGGGTACTCCGCCCAGATCCGCCGTGCGTTCTCCGGTTCGCGCAGGCTCCGCAGGAAGGACGCGTAACGCTGTTCAGGGGTCGCCCCGGGCAGTCCCCGCCGCCTCGCCGCGGCGAGTTCGCGCGTCAGCGCCGGCTGGACGGCCATCGCGAGCCAGCCGAGCGGCGGTTCGCGGACGAGCGGCTCCGCGAGCCCGTCCGGCAGCGCGGGCAGCGCGCGCAGCCGGTCGCGCAGGCCGTCCCGCGCCGCGCCGATCAGGGGCCGCGCGATCTCCAGCAGGCCCAGCCCGCCCAGGTCGCCGGAGGCACCGGAACGGGCCGCCGTCGCGGTGCTCATCCCGCGTCACCCGGCGCGCCGCCGGCCTTCGGCTCCCCGTCGCGGGTCAGGACGCGCAGGGGGCAGCCGGGGGCCGGGCGGACGGCCGGGCGCGGGCCCGTTCCGCGCAGGGGATCGAGCACGGGATCGGCGAATCCCATGGCCCACCCGGTGTCATTATCCGTCTCCGGCATGTCACCTCCCTTGCAATACGCTACGAAGTTCTACCATGGCCAATTTTTTCAAACAAGATCGACGGAGGCCCTTTTCATTTCTCCTTCTCCGTGCTTACTCTCTGGGTTGGCACGGTGCAGGACCGGCATCGTGCATTTGTCGGCCGGCCCGAGATCCGGGTGGCCGCGCAAAGCATGGCTGAGGGGAGTTCTCCGTGCTGGACTACCTCATCGACGACCCCGCGCTGCGTGTCCGCAGCCCGGGCGAGGAACTGGCGATCGCGGTCGCGCGGGCGGCCGGCGGCGACGCGGCGGTCCGGCTCCGGGCGCCGCTGACCACGCTGTTCCCGCTCGCCTCGACCCGGCCGCGGCCGACCGTCCGCGAGCAGGCCAAGGGCGGCACCGTCACCGACCGGACCCTGCGTTACGTGCGGGAGCACCGGGACACCGGGCGCGACGCCGAACGCGGAACCCGCTACGACGCGACGCCCGAGGCGGTGTTCCGCCCGGCGGTCGCCAAGGCCGAGCTGACGGAGATCTCCGTCGCCGTCCCGGTCCCCGCCGACCTGTGCGCCGACCCCGCCCTGCTCGCCCGGTTCGTCGACCACCGCGTGACCGTCCGCCTGTGCACCGTGGAGAACGAGGTGCTGCTGCACGGCAGCGGCGACGGCGCGATCCCCGGCCTGCTGCGCCTGGACGGCCTGCGCCGCCGCGCCGCGCCGCAGCGGGACGCGCGGGCCGGCGGGGTGATGGACGCGCTGATGAGCGGCTGCGCCGAGGTCGAGGAGATGGGCGGCTCATGCGACGGGCTGGTCATGCACCCCGCCCTGTACTGGCGGCTCGTGGGCGGCGGCGCACTGCCCTCGCTGGATGCGGCCGGGCTGCGCGTCACCCGCACCCGCATGATCGGGCGGGACCGGGTGCTGCTCGGCGACTTCCGCGCGGGCATCACCCTGCTGGACGGGGAGGAGTCGACGCTCGCGCTGCGCCGCCCGGCCGGCGACGGGGACGCGACGATCAGTGCCGCGATGCGGCTCGGCCTGGCCGTGCACCTGCCCCAGCACTTCCTCCTCCTCGCCCTCTGACCCGCCCTTCGGCTCCCCCGGACGCGGTCGCCCCGGGCGCCCCCGCCGTGCCCGATCCGGCCGCACCGCTCCCCCGGGCCCGGATGTCCGGACCCGTGCAAGCCGAGAAGTGGAGGTGACCCGTATGCGCACGCCCCCGTGGTGACGTTCCGCGCCCGTTCCCGTCCCGGCGAGACCAGGAGGTGAATCGCATGCGCACGAAGCCGTGGTGATTTCATCCGCACCCTCGACGATTCTTCACCCCCGAGGAGGAAAAATGCGCACGACTCCGTGGTAAGCCATCACCGGCACTCCGCGAACAACAGGAAGGCATCACAACAATGGCCACGTGCCGATGCCGTTGATGTCATCCACATTTCAACCGAGCAATTTCGGTCGTACTGATTCGCGGCAGTGGGCGCCGGATCACCGATGCCGGCGCAGCGGCGCCCGCGGTACCCTCCAGGGCCGCGGGCGCCCCCCTTTCACCGCGGCGGCGCCGGTGAGCGCCGTCGCCAGCAGGCCCGCCGCGAGCCCCGCCCAGGCGACGTGGAACGCCGTCCCGGTCGGCTCGTGCAGCACCGCCGCGAGGCCGCCGATGCCGGCCGCCGCGCCGGCGGACCGGGCCAGCATGATCAGCGCGCTGCCGCTGCCGAACCGGGCGGGCGGGACGGCCTCCATCGCGATCGTCTCGATCGCCACGGCGGCGGCCGCCATCCCGGCCGTCCCGGCCACCAGCGCGGGCAGCAGCACCACCGGGTAGCTCCGCCCGGCGCCGAGCGCCTCCGCCGCAAGGGGCCAGCACCAGCCGGCGGCGCCGAGCGCGCCGCCGGCGACCGTGACCGTCCGCGCGCCCGCCCGGCGCACCAGCGACCCGCTCCGCCAGGAGACGACGGCCGAGGTCAGCGGGCCGGGAGTGAGCGCGAACCCGGCGGCGAGCGCCGAGTAGTCCCACCGCGCGGTCAGGAACAGCGCCACACACAGCGCCACCGCGAACTGGGTGACGCTGAGCAGCGCCATCGCCGCGTTGCCCGCCGCCGTGGACGCGGCCCGCAGCAGCGTGAAGTCGGCCGCCGGGCGGGGATGCCGCAGCGACCGGCGCACCCCGAGGCACGTCAGCGCGGCGCCGGCGGCGATCGCGGCGCCGGTCCGGGTGTCCGTCCAGCCCCACTCCGGGCCCTGCACGACGCCCAGCACCAGTGCGGCGATACCGCCCGCGAGCAGCACCGTGCCGAGCAGATCGGGCATCCCGTGCCCGTGCGCGCGGCGGGCCGGGACGCCGGCCGCCGCGCAGGCCAGGGCGAGCGCGCCGAGCGGCAGGTTGATCAGGAAGATCCAGCGCCAGCCGCCGAGCGCCAGCAGCGCGGCGCCGAGCGCGGGCCCGCTCGCGCCGGCGACGCCCGCGGCGGCGCCGAGCAGCCCGAACGCGTGCCCGGCCCGGCCGGGGAACTCGCTCAGCCCGACCGAGATCGACAGCGCGACGACCGCGCCGCCGCCGGTGGCCTGCAGCATCCGCGCCAGCACGAGCCCGAGCGGCCCGCCGGCGAGCGCGCAGGCGGCCGAGCCGAGGGTGAACACCGCGAGCCCGCCGAGGAAGATCCGCTTCGGCCCGAGCCGGTCGGCCATCCCGCCGGCGGGCAGCAGGACGGCGGCGAACACCACCGTGTACGCGGTGATCGTCCAGGAGAGCCCGGCGAGGGTGCTGCCCGGGAAGGCCCGCAGCAGCTGCGGGATCGCGACGCTGACGATGTTGTAGTCGATCACCGCCATGACGTTGGCGAGGATGACGGACGTCAGCGCCAGGCCCCGGCGCCGGGACGGGCGCACCGGCGCGGCGGGCCGTCCGGCGAGCGACCCGGTGCTCACCGCGCGGTGTCGGTGCGCGCCCTCCGGGCGAACTCCTCCTCAAGGACGCGTTTGCGGACCTTCCCCGTCGGGGTCTTGGGCAGCTCGGCGACGATCTCCAGCCGGTCGGGCTCGTAGCCGGGCGTCATCCCCGCGTCCGCGACCCGTTTCCGCAGGTCCTCCAGCGTGGGCGGCGCGGTGCCCGGCGCGGGGACGACGACGGCGACGATGGTCTCGCCGAGCAGCGGTTCCGGCTCCCCGACGACCGCGACCTCGGCGACGCGCGGGTCGGCGCGCACGATGTCCTCGACGGTGACGCCGGGGACGTGCAGCCCGCCCTTGTTGATCATGTCCTTGGTACGGCCGATGATCTTGATGCCGCCGCGCCCGTCCGGCCGGGCCAGGTCGCCGGTGGCGAACCAGCCGTCGTGCAGCGCGGCGGCGAACACCTCGTCGGCGCCCTCGTAGCCCAGGCACATGTTCGCGCCGCGGACCTCCAGCCGTCCCGGCCCGTCCTCGACGACGGCGCCGTCCTCGTCCACCAGCCGCACCGACATCCACTCGACGGGCCGGCCGTCGCTGCGGGACGCCCAGTCCGGCGGGTCGTCCGGGCGGCTGATCGTGACGCCGCCGTTCTCGGTCATCCCCCACAGCGACCGGACGGGGAGGCCGAACGTCTCGTGGAACCGTCCCGGCAGGTCCGGCGGGATCGGGGTGGACCCGGTGACCATGTGCCGCAGCGCCACCGTCCGCGGGTTCTCCCGCTGCTCGGCCACCAGCTCGTCCAGGATGAGCGGGGTGAAGTACGCGGCGGTGATCCCGTACTCGGCGGCGAGGTCGAGGAAGTCGCCGGGGTTGAACGCGTCCGCCCACACGGCCGTCGCGCCGGCGACGAGCGGCGCCAGCATCCCGTAGAGCCAGCCGCCCTGCCCGCCGACGATGCACGGCGTGGACAGCACGTCGTCCTCGCCGAGCCCGAGCGGGACGGTGTAGGAACGTGCCATCGCGTACAGCGTGTTGTGGGAGTGCCGGACGCCCTTCGGCCGCCCGGTCGTCCCCGACGTGTACATGATCTGGAACACGTCGTCGCCGGACGGCCGGTGCCGGGGCGCGGCGCCGTCCGCCGCGAGCAGCCCGTCCTCGAAGCCGATCGCGCCATCGGGGACCTTCTCCCCCACCACGATCTGGTGGCGCAGCGCGGGCAGCCGGTCCCGCATGCCGGCGATGGTCGCGGCGATGTCCAGCCCGCGCACCCCGTCCAGCGACACCACGGCCCGGGCCCCGGACTCGCGCAGGATCCACTCGGTGTCGACGGCGCCCGTCGCGATGTAGTACGGCACCACGACCGCTCCGGCGCGCCCGCAGCCGAGCGCGAGGACGGTGGCCTGCCACTGGTTGACGAGCTGCATCGCGACGCGGTCGCCGGGGCCGATCCCCAGCGCGGCGAGGCCCGCCGCGCACCGGTCCACCAGCTCGGCGAGCCGCGCGTAGGTGAGGACGGTGTCGGGCGCGTCCCCGGTCTCCCAGACATGCCCGACCACCGCCGGACGGTCCGGGGCGGCGGCCGCCCACCGGTCGAGATCGTCCAGGAATGTTCCGTCCCGCCACCAGCCCCGCCGCCGGAACTCCTGTGCGTCGTGAAGGACCGTCACCATCGACCCCTTCCATGCCGGGTGACTTGATCATGACCACGGCGCGGCGGGAACGGCAACGGCCAGTCTTGACGAAGACCGACGGGGCCGGCGCGAACGATCTACGGGCGCACGACGTTCAGCTCGACGGCGCCGACGACGCGGCCGCGCAGCACTTCGGCGAGCCGGTCGGACACCCGCTGCACGGTGGCGCGCTCGTCGTGCCCGGGAACGACGGCGAACCGCACGGCGACCTCGGCGGACGTCCCCTCCAGCACGCGGACACCGGTCACGGACGGCTCGGAGCCGAACGCCGCCTCGACCGCCGCGAGGACGTCCGGGTCCTCGTGCGGCGGCGGGAGGGGACCGCCCTCGGCGAGCAGATGCAGGTGCAGGCCCTCCACGGCGAACGGGACGGGGCCCGCCACGTCCACGACCAGCGCGTCGGCGCCCTCGTCGAGCGCGGCACGGCACGCGTCGGCGCCGAGTACCGACACCGGGCGGGCGTCGGCGCGCCACGCCTTCATCGTCTCGGTGCAGGTGAAGCCGAGCACGCCGCGCCGCCCGTCGTCCCCGATCAGCGTCGGCAGCGCCATCTCGCTGGTCTTCTCGCGCCGCAGCTCACCGGGCTCGACGTCCTCCTCCTCGGTGAGGACGGCGACGATCGGCACCAGCAGCCGGGCGCCCTGCAGCAGCCGCAGCACCGCGTGCGCCCCGATGCGCCCGGCCGCGTACCCGGCGAGCACTTCGGCCAGCCGGGGGTCGGCGCTTCCGTCGTCACCGGGGAACTGCGGTTCGGGAATGGTCAGTCCGGACACGGCAGGAAGGCTATAACCTCCGGCGACCGCCATGGGCGGCTACCCGGGCACTCTCCCTCCCCCCGGTTCTTCCCGCGCGGGTCAGCCGAGGTCGGCGATGGCTGCGACGGTGCCGCCGCCGGACGGCCCCTGGTGAACGGCCGCGACCGACACGAACACCGCCGGATCGCCGGTGACGGACGCCGCCACCCCGCCGACACACGCCTTGATCTGCCGGTGCCAGTGCACGTCGGAGTCGTCCAGCATGATGTTGCGGCGGCCCCGGACCGATCCGCCCGGGTCGGCCTCGCATTTGATGAACACGTTGACGAGCCGGTCGCCGAGGTCGGACGCGCGGGGCCTTTCGGGCAGGTCGAGGCCGGCCGTCCTGATCGCGTCCCAGATGCCGTCGGCGTCCAGCGCGTCCTTCATCACACCGTGCCCGGCCCGGTACCGGCCGCCGATGCCGCGGACGTTGCCGACGACGACGATCTGCGCCCGGTCCAGTTCCACACCGGACGAGCACGACGCCACCGACGAGTACAGCGCCAGGTCCCGGTGGATCTGCTCGGCGGAGGGCATCTCGATCTCGCCCAGCGCGACGGCGATGCCGAGCGCGGTGGTGGAGTTGGAGATGTCCATCGACTTCAGGGTGTCCTCGGTCACGACGTCGTGGCCGCGCGACTTCGCGTCGTTGATCGTGTCGAGGGTGAGCAGCGGCGTCTTGGTCTGCGCGTAGTGGACGTCGGCCGGGTCGTCGATCCCGGCGGTCTCCATGGCCGCGCGGACCCCGGCCGCGACCGTCTCGACCATCGCGGGCCGCCCGATGTCCTCGGGCCGGATGACGTCGCTCATCGCGACACCCACCGACAGGCGCGGCTCGTCCGACGCCGGCGCCTTCGCGGGGTCGACGGTCGCGAACACGGTGGCGTGCGGGCTGAGCACCCCGTCGGTGCCGCCGGACCACACGAGCGGGACGCGCGCCACCTCGTCCGCCGTCCGGGTGCCCCGGGCGATCAGCACCTCGCGGAACGCCCGGTCGGCCAGCAGCCGCGTGTAGTCGTTCACGCCGCCGTTGCCCTCGGTCTTGCCGACGACGGCGAGGACCCGGTCGGCCTCCAGGACGCCGTCGTCGATCAGCCGGGCCAGCCCGGACGCGTCGGTCACGCTCTCGATGGGGATCTTGCGGACTTCGATCGGATCGGGCACGTCATCGCTCCTCAGCTGATCGGATGATCGGTCTCCACCCCGGTCACGGGTCGGACGCTAGCCGCACGGGAGGCGGTGCTCACGGGCGAAAACCGCCCAACGAACGCCGTTTCTTCGGCAGTTCTCGGGGACTCAGCGGAGGCGGGCGAGGCGTTCCACGGCCTCGTCGATGACCTCGTCCTTCTTGCAGAACGCGAACCGGACGAAGTGGGCGCCGGCCTCGGCGTGGTCGTAGAACACCTGCGTCGGGATCGCGACGACGCCCGCCTTCTGCGGCAGGGCGCGGGCCAGCTCCATGCCGTCGGTGAACCCGAGCGGCCGGATGTCGGCCTGCACGAAGTAGGTGCCCTGCGGCCGGTGGGCGGTGAACCCGGCGGTCTCCAGCCCGGTGATGAGCCGGTCCCGCTTGGCCTGGAGCGACTTGCGCAGCTCCTCCACCCACGGGATCTCGGTCCGCAGCGCGTACGCGGCGGCCCGCTGGTAGGGGGCGCTGACCGCGTAGGTGAGGAACTGCTTCACCGTCTGGACGGCCCGGATGTACGGCGCGGGGGCCGTCACCCATCCGGTCTTCCACCCGGTGACGGAGAACGACTTGCCCGCGGACGACACCGACACCGTCCGCTCGCGCATGCCGTCGAGTGTCGCCAGCGGAATGTGCTCGGTCCCGTCGAAGGTCAGGTACTCGTACACCTCGTCGGTGATCGCGACGAGGTCGTGCTCGCGGCAGACGCCGGCGATGGTCTCCAGCTCGGCGCGCGTGAACACGGTGCCCGTCGGGTTGTGCGGCGAGTTGACCAGGATGGCCTTGGTGCGCGGTCCGACGGCGGCGCGCAACTCGTCCGGGTCGAAGGTGAACCGGCCCTGCACCGGCCGGAGGGTGACGGCCCGGCGGACGGCCCCGGCGAGCGCGATCACGGCCGCGTAGGAGTCGTAGTAGGGCTCGAAAACGACGACCTCGTCGCCCGGCTCGGCGAGCGCCAGCACCGATGCGGCGATGCCCTCGGTGGCCCCGACGGTCACGAACACCTCGGTGGCCGGGTCGTAGGACAGCCCGTACCGCTCCAGCCGTTGCGCCGCCACCGCCTCCCGCAGGTCCGGGAGTCCGGGGCCGGGCGGGTACTGGTTCGCCCCCGACCGGATGGCCTCCACGGCAACGTCCAGCATGGACTCCGGGCCCGAACTGTCCGGGAAACCCTGGCCTAGATTGATCGAACTGGTCCGGACGGCGAGAGCCGACATCTCAGCGAAGATCGTCTCGCCGAATCCTTGCATGCGCTCGACCAGTGACTCACTCACGCCGCAAGCCTAGGCCCAGCCCCGCGTACGCGGGGAGCACCGTCCGCCAGTGTCGGGAAACCCCTGCCCCATGGGCCATCCCCGTAGGGCCATCCCCGTATACACGAGGAGCATTGACAGAATGTAGCAGAGTAGTTTCTAAATGTCGTCAGATCCAGCCCATCCGCTCGGCGGCGCGGGCGGCGGCCAGGCGGGTGGGCTCGCCGAGTTTCGCCATGGCGGTGGACAGGTAGTTGCGGACGGTGCCCTCCGACAGGTGCAGGGCGGAGGCGATGCGGGCGGTCTCCGTCCCGGCGCCGGTGAGGCGGAGGATCTCGCGTTCCCGTGCGGTGAGCGGGTTGTCTCCGGCGGCCATCGCGCTGGCGGCCAGTTCGGCGTCCAGGTAGCGGCCGCCGCCGTGGATCTTGCGGATGGCGGTGGCGAGTTCCTGGGTAGGGGCGTCCTTCGCGACGAACCCGCGGACCCCGGCGGCCATGGCGCGGCGCAGGTAGCCGGGACGGCCGAAGCTGGTCAGGATGCAGACCGCGCAGCCGGCCCCGGACGCGTGCAGTTCCTCGGCGACGGTGAGGCCGTCCGCGCCGGGCATCTCGATGTCGAGGACGGCCACGTCCGGGTCGTGCGCCGCGACCGCGGCGGCGACCTCGTCGCCGCGGCCGACCTCGGCGACGACGTCCAGGTCGGGTTCCAGGCCGAGCAGTGCGGCGACCGCGCCGCGGATGAGGTGCTCGTCGTCGGCGAGCAGGACGCGGATCACGCGGGCCTGCCCGCCGTGATCGCCTCGCCGGCCTCCCGCCCGTCCGGGCACGGCACCGGGACGGCGGCCCGCAGCAGGAACCCGTCGCGGCCGTGCCGGCCCGCGGTGATCTCGCCGCCGAGGACGGCGGCCCGCTCGGTGAGGCCGGTCAGCCCGGAGCCCTCCCCGGTCTCCGCGCCGCGCACGCCGTCGTTGCGCATCTCCACCACCACGGAGCCACCGTAGAGGGTGAGGGCGATCGAGCAGTGCCGCGCCTCGCTGTGTTTGATCACGTTGGTGGCGCCCTCGCGGATCACCCAGGCGAGCACGGAGCGGACCTCCGGCGGCAGCCCGTCCGGCGGGTCCCCGATCGCGCAGCGGACGCCGGCGGCCTCCAGCACGGCCCGCACCCCGGCGAGCTCGGCGTCCAGTTCGACGGCCCGGTAGCCGCGGACCGCGGCGCGCACCTCGCGCAGCGCGTCCCGGGCGGCGCGCCGGACGTCGGCCATCTCCGCCCCCGCCCGGTCCGGATCGTCGCGGGCCAGCCGCATCGCCAGCTCGCTCTTCACCGCGATCAGCGAGAGGCTGTGGCCGAGCAGGTCGTGCAGGTCGCGGGAGAAGCGGAGCCGTTCCTCGGTCACCGCGAGCCGGGCGAGGGCGTCGCGGGCCGCGTACGCCTCCTGGTGCAGGTCCCACATGCGCCGCTGGTAGCGGTTGACGAACGCGACGACCCCGCAGACCGCGGTGTAGAGGGCGGTCGTCAGCGGGAGGACCGCGAACCACGGCAGGTTCCCGGCGCCGTGCAGGCGAGTCACCCCGACCGTGGAGAGCACCCCGCAGAACATGCCCGCGGCCGCGCACAGGGCGATGATCCGCCCGCGGCCCATCGGCGACAGCACCACGGCGGACACCCAGAACACGGGGATCACGCTGAACAGCGGGTCGGTGAGCATCATGAGGCTCAGCGCCCCGGCGACGGCGCCGCTGACCGCGATGTCGCGCCGGGACGCCGCGCCCTCCAGGCCGGTCCGGACGAGCCGCGCGTAGCACCAGGTCATCAGCCCCAGCCCGGCGACCACCGCGATGACGGCCGGGACACCGACGTGACCTTCGGCGTAGGCGGCCCCGGCGCCGGCCAGGCCCGGCGCGAGGAACCCGAACGCGGCGAACAGGAACGACCGGTACGTCACCCGCCGGTAGCGTTCCAGCCTGCGGGCCGCCTGTTCCTCGATGTCCGCCGTCGTCGCGACCGTCATGTCCCCGTCCCTCCGGCCTCGCACTGTAATGGGTGACGGTTCAGCCGCGCCGCGGCTCCCAGCGGAACCAGCGGGCGGCGAGGGCGCGGCCGAGCGCGGCCCAGAAGACCAGGACGCAGAAGGACCGGACGCAGGTGAGCCACCCCTCGGCGATGCCGACGGACGGATGGTCGGCCCGGTGCACGAAGTCCTGCCCGAAGTAGCCGGTCCGGGCGATCTCCACGACGGGGCTGAGCGGGACGAACCGGCAGATCTCCTGGAGCCATCCGGGCAGGCCGTCCAGCGGGAACATCACCCCGGCCCCGAGCATGCAGCCGAACATGATCGGGAGCACGGTGAGCTGCGCCAGCTCGGCGTTCGGGGTGATCCCCGACACCGCGAACGCCAGCGCCGCGAACACCGCGACACCGCCCCCGAGGCCGGCCAGCAGCAGGACCGGGTCGGCGGGGAACCGGCCGCCCAGCGCGCCGCCGAGCACGGCCAGCAGCGCCACCGCCTGCACCGCGTACAGCGCGGCCGCGGTGAGCACGCTGCCGCCGGCGATCTCGGCGTCCGCCAGGGCGGTGCCCCGCAGCCGCTTGAGCGTGCGGTCCTCGCGGCGGGCGGTGAACACGTTCACCAGGTTCATGAAGACGGCGAAGATGAGGAAGAACCCCAGGTGGCCGGTGCCTTGGAGCAGCGCTCCGTCCACGCCCCCGATCCTTTCGCCCCGCACGGGGACGAGCATGGCGGCGAACAGGACCGGCAGGCCGAAGACGAGGAACAGCGCGGTCCGGTTCCGCCAGAGCAGGGTGAGGTCGAGGCGGGCGACGCGCAGGACGGCGGACGGGTTCATCGGGCCGCTCCTTCGGCGGTGCCGAGGAAGACGTCTTCGAGGGACGCGCTGCGCGCCCGCAGGCCGTCCAGCCGGACCTCTTCCGCGTCGGCCCAGCGCAGCAGCTCGTAGAGGCCGGTCTGGAGTCCGGTGCCGTCGACGGTGTAGGACGCGACGGTGCGGCCGCCGTCCACGCGGATGTCGGCGCGGGCGCCGCGCAGGTCGGGAAGCTCGGCGACCCGCAGGTGCCCGGGCATCTGGAAGCTGATGCGGTCGCCGTGCCCGGCGACGACCTCGGCGACCGTCCCGGACGTCTCGATGCGGCCGCGGTGCAGGATCGCGAGCCGGTCGGCGAGGTGCTCGGCCTCTTCCAGGTAGTGCGTGGTGAGCAGGACGGTCGTGCCGTCCGCGACCAGGTCCCGGACGATGGTCCAGGTGGCGCGGCGGGCCTCGGGGTCCATGCCGCTCGTCGGCTCGTCCAGGAACAGGACGGCGGGGCGGCCGAGCAGCGCGAGCGCGAGGTCGAGGCGGCGTTTCTGGCCGCCGGACAGCTGCCGCACCCGCACCCCGGCCTTGCCTGCCAGCCCGGCGACGGTGAGGGCCTCGTCCCGGCCGCGTGCCCCCGGGGTGAAGCCGCGCCAGTGGTCGATGGTCTCGGCGACGGTGAGGTCGGCGAAGAATCCGCCGTCCTGCAGCATGATGCCGATCCGCGGGCGGACCTTGCGGCGCTCCCCGTGCGGGTCGTGCCCGAGGACCCGGACCGTGCCCTCGTGGACGGCCCGGTGTCCCTCCAGGGTTTCGAGGGTGGTCGTCTTGCCGGCGCCGTTCGTGCCGAGGAGCGCGAACAGCTCGCCCGCGCCGACGTCGAACGAGATGCCGGCGACGGCCTCGAAGTCCCCGTACCGCTGGCGGAGGCCGTCGACGCTGATGGCTGGATTCTCCATGTCCCCAGCCTCGTGATCACGCGTGCGCGCCGGTAGGGGCGCGTGTCACCGGTTCGGGCGGCGCCTGGCACCCGATCGGCATGACAGGTGTCATGTTCCCGACCCACGACGCTGCCGACGCGGCCGGTGGACGCCTGGTCCCCCGTCCTCGCGGAGCTGCCGCCTTAGAGCTCGCTCAGGCGGGCCTTGACGACCTTGCCCATGGCGTTGCGCGGCAGCGCGTCGACCAGGTGGACGACGCGGGGCCGCTTGTGCGCCGACAGGCGTTCGGCGACGAAGTCGATGAGCTGGCGTTCCGCGACGCCGTCGGCGACGACGTAGGCGGTGACCTGCTCGCCGAGGTCGTCGTGCGGGGTGCCGACGACGGCGGCCTCCCGGACGGCCGGGTGCGCGAGCAGCGCGTTCTCGATCTCGCCGGCGCCGATCCGGTAGCCGCCGCTCTTGATCAGGTCGGTGGACGCGCGGCCGACGATGCGGTGCCAGCCGTCCGGGCCGATGGCGGCGATGTCGCCGGTGCGGAACCAGCCGTCCGGCGTGAACGACTTCGCGGTGGCGTCGGGGCGGTTGAGGTAGCCCTTGAACAGCAGCGGCGCGCGGACGTGCAGTTCCCCTGGCGTCTCCCCGTCCGGCGGGACGGACGTGCCGTCGTCGGCGGCGAGGCGGGTCTCGACGCCGGGCAGCGGTGTGCCGACGTAGCCGGGCCGCTTGTCGCCGTCGGCGCGCGCGCTGACCGTGATGAGGGTCTCGGTCATGCCGTAGCGCTCGACCGGGCGGTGCCCGGTGAGCTCGGAGAGCCGCTCGAAGACGGGCACGGGCAGGGGCGCGCTGCCCGAGACGAGGAGCCGCGCCCCGCGCAGGGCCGCGGCGGTGGAGGGGTCGGCCGCCGTCCTCGACCAGACGGTCGGGACGCCGAAGAACAGGCTTCCGCCGTCGCTGCGCGCCGCCGCCGCGTACAGCTCGGGTTTGGGCCGCCCCGTGTGGACGAGCGGCGACCCCACCCGCAGGGCTCCGAGGACACCGAGGACGAGACCGTGCACGTGGAACAGGGGCAGTCCGTGGACGAGGACGTCGTCGGGCGTCCACGCCCACGCGCCGGCGAGGGCGTCCAGCCCGGCGGCGATCGCGCTCCGCGAGATGAGCACGCCCTTCGGCGCGCCGGTCGTGCCGCTCGTGTAGAGGATCAGCGCGGTGGCGTCGGCTGGAACCTCGCCCCGGACGCTCCCGCCGCGGGGCAGCGCGTCGACGGGGAGCACGGGCGGCTCGCCATCGGCCTGCTCCGTGGCGCCGCCCGCGGCGAGAAGCAGGTCCGCGCCGGAGTCGCCGAGGATGTGGGCGCGCTCGGCGGGCCCGGAGTCGGGCGGCAGCGGCACCACGGGGACGCCCGCGAGGATGCCGCCGACGACCGCGACGACCGTCTCCAGTGACGCGGTGGCGTGCACCGCGACGGCGTCCGCGCCCGCGATCTCCGCGGCGACGGCGCAGGCCCGGCCGAGCAGCTCGTCGCGCGCCAGTTCCCGGCCGGCGACCCGCACCGGGCCGCCCGTCCCGCCGAGCAGGTCCATCACTCGCCCCTCTCCCTCTCGTCCGGCACCTGGAAGTATGCCGTCCGTGCCGGACCCGACCCTGAGCTACCCCGTCCTCGCGGCGCGCCTGCTCGCGCTGCCGCCGTCCTGCGGCCCGGTGCGGCTGGTCGCGGTGGACGGCCCGAGCGGCGCCGGCAAGTCGACGTTCGCCGACCACCTGGCGGAGGCCCTGGCCGGTGCGCCCGTCATCCGCTCGGACGACTTCCGGATCCCCTGGGACGCCGACCCGCTCACCTGGTGGGAACCGCTCCGCACGTCCGTCCTCGACCCGCTCCGCGGCGGACGGCCGGCCGTCCTCCGCCGCTACGACTGGCGCCACGACTCCTACGGCCCCGCAGAGGAGATCCCGCCCCCGCCCATCCTCATCATCGAAGGCGTCGGCTCCGCCTGGACCGGCTCCCCCGCCGCCTACCGCATCTGGCTGGACGCCCCGCGCGACCTCCGCCGCGCCCGCGCCCTCGACCGCGACGGCCCCGAATTCGCCGACGCCTGGGAGCGCTGGGCCGCCCGCGAGCAGGCCCACTTCACCGGAGACGGAACGCAGTCCCGCTGCGACCTCCACGTGGACGGCACCACCCTCACCCCACACCGCTTCTCAACCCGATGAGGCCACAACTGCCTTACGCTCACGACCATGGCGGATGCCGACTATCTCAGGACCAACAAGGCGCTCTGGGACGAACGAGTCCCGATCCACCTTGCCAGCGACTTCTACGACGTGGCCGGATTCAAGGCCGGCGGCCAGACCCTCCGGGAATTCGAGCCGGCCGAAGTCGGGGACGTCACCGGCCGGCGGCTGGTCCACCTGCAGTGCCATTTCGGCCTCGACACCCTCTCCTGGGCCCGGCGAGGCGCGCACGTGACCGGACTGGACTTCTCCGAGAAGGCCGTCGAGGCCGCCCGCACAGTGGCGGACGAAACAGGACTGCAAGCCCGCTTCGTCGTAGCCGACGTATACGACGCGCCGATGGTTCTCGGCGAAACCTACGACATCGTCTACACGGGCCTCGGCGCCCTGTGCTGGCTACCCGACATCGACCGCTGGGCCGAGACCGTCACGTCCCTTCTGCGTCCGGGCGGGTTCGTCTACCTCGCGGAGTTCCACCCCTTCGCCGACACCCTTGACGACGAGGAAGGCCGCTCGGTCACCTACGACTACTTCGCCGAGGGACCCCAGATCTGGGACGAGCCGGACGCCGGCAGCTACGCCGACCCGCAGGCCCCCGTCCAGCACACCCGCTCGATCGAGTTCGTCCATGGACTGGGCGAGGTGGTCACCGCCCTGACCACCGCAGGACTGCGCCTCGATTTCCTGCACGAACACGACCACACGCTCTGGCAACGGTTCTCCGTCCTAGAACGCCACGGCCCCGCCTACCGCCTCCCCGAAGGCCGCCCCCGCATCCCCCTGATGTACACCCTCCGCGCCACCAGACCTCTCGACTGACCCGCACCTGACCAGGGGTGCGTCAGTCGCCCTCGCGCTCGTCACACCGCAAGCGAGGATGCCGGGTCCTACTCTGAATTCGTTCTCGTCATGCCTCGCCGAGCGAGGGGCCGGCTTCGAGGGCGTCGACTTCGGCGGTGGCGGCGCCGCCGGAGAGTTCGGGGTAGCCGGGGCCACGGTCGAAGAACGGGAGGGGGCCGCGTTCGGCGCGCAGGCGCGCGCGCAGGGTCCGGGTCGCCTCCTCATCAACGACACCGTCGGTGAGGACGACGCCGTAGTCGTCGCGGGCGCCGTCCAGGGAGACCTTGCCGTCGCGGACGTCGGCGGCCACGCGGGACGGATCGCGGTTCAGTGGGTCGCCCCAGCCGCCGCCGCCCGTGGTGCGGATGCGAATGATCTGGCCGGCCTTGACCGGGTGGTCGTCCACCAGGCCGTCCATCTCCTCGCCGTCGATGTCCACGCGGAACGGGCGTCCCGCACGGCCCCCGTTGACGCCCCAGCACGACAGGATCGAGCGGTCCGCGATCGACATGTAGCGGGCGTCGCGGAGCATCCGGATGTGCTTGTCGTAGCCGAGGCCGCCGCGGTGCTCCCCCGGCCCGCCGGAGTCGGTCGCCAGGCCGAGGCGTTCGACGATGAACGGCCAGCGGGCCTCGGCGAACTCGGCGGGGATGTTGCGGGAGTCGGGCACGATGTGGATGGTGTCCTCGCCGTCGGCGTAGTACCGGCCGCCCGAGCCGCCGCCGAGGACCTCGCGCATGAGGTACGGGCCCCGGTCGTCCTCGCCGTAGACGCCGGTGTAGCGGATCGTCTCCTGGTCGGCGGGCATCCGCCCGCCCGTCGCCTTGGCGAGGACGCCCGCGAGGACGCCGAGCAGCCGCAGGATCACGAACGTGCGGGCGTTCGTCGGTGCCGGGAAGACGGGCGTGAGCAGCGTGCCCTTCTCCGGGAAGCGCATCTCGACGAGCGGTACCACGCCCTCGTTGACGTCCAGTTCGGCGGCCCGCTCCGGGGTGTCGGCGAGGTTGCGCAGGACGGGTGCCAGCCACTTCTTCAGGAAGACGCCGCCGGCATAGTCGCCCGCGTGGTTGATGGGCCCCTTGGCCTGCGGGGACGTACCGGTGAAGTCGATGATCAGCGGGACGGCGGCCGCCTTGTCGACGGTGAGCGTGATGCGCTGCGCGTGCAGGCGGGGCGGGTCCACGCCGTCGTGCTCGGCGTAGTCCTCCCAGACGAACGTCCCGTCCGGGATCTTGGCGAGCAGTTCGCGGCGGAACGTCTCGGTCGTCCGGTCGATGATCGCGTCGAAGCACGCCTCGACGTCCGCGCGGCCGTACCGGGCGAACAGGTCGCCGAGGCGGCGGGCGCCCATCAGGCACGCCGAGCACTCGGCGTCCAGGTCGCCGGCGAGCGAGTCGGGCATCCGCGAGTTGCGGGTCATGATGGTCAGCGCCGCCTCGTTCGGGACGCCCCGGTCCCATAGCCTGATCGGCGGGACCATCAGGCCCTCCTCGAACACGCTGCGGGCATGGCTCGGCATCGAGCCGGGGACGGCGCCGCCGATGTCGTCGTGATGGCCGAACGCCTGCACGAACGCGACCACCTCGCCGTCATGGAACACCGGGACCGTCACGCACAGGTCCGGCAGGTGCCCGATCCCGCCCTCCGACAGGTACACGTCGTTGTGGAAGAACACGTCGCCGGGACGCATCGTCTCCAGCGGGAAGTCGCGCGCGACCGGCTGGACGAGCGCCGAGTACGACCGCCCGGTCAGCTTGCGGAGGCGGCGGTCGTGGATCCCGGCGCGGAAGTCGTGCGCGTCCCGGATCATCGGGGACCGGGCCGTCCGCGCGATGGCCGTCTCGACCTCGCGCTCCACCGACGCCAGCGTCCCCTCCACGATCTCCAGCAGGATCGGGTCGATCATCGCGTGACCACCAGGTTTCCGTAGGGGTCGAGGGCCGCGGTGAAGCCGGGGTGGAGCGGGAGCGTCGAGCCGAACTCCTCGATGACCGCCGGGCCCTCGATCGTGTCGCCGGGGGCGAGCTTCTCGCGCCGGTAGACCGGCGTCTCCGCCCAGGCGTCGAAGTACACGCCGCGCGTGCCGGTGCGGGCCCGCGACGGGTCGCCGTCACCGGCCGGGCGCGCGGTGAGCCGCGGGCGCTCGATCGGACCGATGCCGGAGACGCGCAGGTTGACCCACTCGACCGGATGCCGCGGGTCGTCGCGGTAGCAGTAGCCGTAGAGGGCCTCGTGGGCGTCGTGGAACCGGCGGACGACCTGCGCGCGGAACCCCTCGTCCGGCGGCCCGGCGGGGGCGGCGACGCGGACCTCGAACGCCTGCCCGTGGTAGCGCAGGTCGGCGGAGCGGGCGAAGCGGCGCCGGTCCTCCGCGAACCCCTCGCGGGCGAGGGTGGCGGCGGCCTCGCCTTCGAGGTCGGCGTAGACCGAGGCCAGGAGCGCGGGGTCGAGTTCGGCGTCGCGGACGACCCGGGTGCGCACATGGTCGTTCCTCGCGTCCACCGTGAGCAGCCCGAACGCCGACAGGTTGCCGGGGTTCTCCGGGACGAGCGCGGCGGGCAGCCCGAGGACGTCCAGCAGCCGGCACGCGAGCAGCGGCCCCGAGCCGCCGAACGCGACGAGCGGGTAGTCGCGGACGTCCAGGCCCCGCTTCACGGTGATCTGCCGGATCGCGTTGGCCTGGTTCCACGCCGAGATCTCCAGGATCCCGGCGGCGGCCCGCTCGACCGGCAGGCCGAGATCCCCGGCCAGGGTCTCCAGGCCCCGGCGGGCGGCGGCCACGTCCAGGGGGACCTCGCCGCCGAGCAGATGCGGCGGGATGCGGCCGAGGACGGCGTGCGCGTCGGTGACCGTGACCTCGGTGCCGCCGCGGCCGTAGCAGAGCGGTCCGGGGTCGGCGCCCGCGCTGCGCGGCCCCACTTTCAGGGCGCCCTCCGGCGACCGCCACGCGACCGAGCCGCCGCCCGCGCCGACCGTCACGATGTCGATCATCGGGATCTTGACCGGGTGCCGCCCGATCGAGCCCTCGGTCGTCAGCGTCGGCTCGCCGTCCAGGACGACGGCGACGTCGGTCGAGGTTCCACCGCCGTCCAGCGTCACGACCGAACCGTGTCCGCTGCGCGCGACGACGAACGCCGCGCCGAGCGCGCCCGCGGCCGGGCCGGACAGCACGGTCGTGATCGGCTGCCCGGCCACCTCCTCCGCCGACAGCACGCCGCCGTTGCTCTTCATCACCAGCAGGCGGGACGCGACGCGTTCGGTGATCCGCGCCAGGTAGCCGTTCATCGCGGGCTTGACGGCGGCGTCCACGAGCGTCGTCACCGACCGCTCGTACTCGCGGTACTCGCGCAGCACCTCGCAGGACAGCGACACGACCGCGTCCGGGTGCTCGCGGCGCAGGACGTCCCGCATCGCCAGCTCGTGCGACGGGTCGGCGTAGGAGTGCAGGAGGCACACCCCGATCGCGCGGACGCCCCGGTCGCGGAACCAGCGGGCCGCCGCGACCGCCGCCCCCTCGTCGAACGGGCGGATCTCCGCGCCGGTGTGGTCGAGCCGCCCGCCGACTCCCCGGACCCGGTGCGCGGGGACGATCCGCGGCGGCTTCACCCAGAAATAACTGTTGCCGTAGCCGTCCGGGACGCTCTGCCGCGCGATCTCCAGGACGGATTCGAACCCCTCGGTCGTGATGAACCCGAGGTCGTCGATCCGGTCTTCCAGGAGCCGGTTCGTCGCGACCGTCGTGCCGTGCGACAGCGCCGCGATGTCCGCGGGCCGCGCGCCGAGCAGGCCGAGCACCTTCGCGACGCCGTTCGCGAAGCCCTCCGCGGGGTCGGCGGGCGTCGAGGGCGTCTTGGTGGTGACGAGCCCGCCGTGCTCGTCCTGTGCGACGACGTCGGTGAACGTCCCGCCCGTGTCGATCCCTATCCGCAGCCGCCTCGCCATACGCAAGGGTCTACCGGTCCCCGCCCAGCTGCGAAACCGTCGCAATCTGCCAACGGGGGCGCCGTTCTTTCGTGAGGGCGTGGAGCACTAGGCTGGGCCTTTTCATCCGCGGATTCACCGCAGATCCATCACACGACGACGCTGGAGCCCGTCCATGGCGCTTGAACGCCCCGAGATCGACTTCCCCGAGGGCCAGCCGCCCGAGTACCTCGACATCACCGACATCACCGAGGGCGACGGCCCCGAGGCCGTCAAGGGCTCGCACGTGTCGATGCACTACGTGGGCGTGTCGTGGTCCACCGGCGAGGAGTTCGACGCGTCCTGGAACCGGGGCTCGACGCTGGACTTCCAGCTCGGCACCGGCCGCGTCATCAAGGGCTGGGACATGGGCATCGCCGGCATGAAGGTCGGCGGGCGGCGCAAGCTCGTCATCCCGCCGCACCTCGCCTACGGCGACCGCAGCCCCAGCCCGGCGATCAAGCCGGGCGAGACGCTGATCTTCGTCGTCGACCTGGTCGCGGTCGGCTGACTCAGCGGCGCGAGCGGCGGCCGAGCAGGTAGCCGAGCGCGACGCCGGCGAGGGCGACCGCCCCGCCGGAGGCGAACGCGACGGCCATCGCCGGCCACTCCGGCGCCTGCGCGGCGCGTCCCGGGTAGAGCGTGCCGGTGCCCGCCGGGACGCCGGCGGGCGCCGGTGTCCCGGCGGGCGCGGCCTCGCCGGGGGGCGCGGCCTCGGTGACGGGCGCGGTGAGGTCGCGCTCGACGGCGGCGAAGAACTCGCCCGCGGTGCGCTTGGCGACGCTGCCCAGCATCCGCTGCCCCACCCCGCCGACCATCCCGCCGACGACCGCGTCCGCGTCGTAGTCGATGCGGGTCGCGCCGCCGCCGTCGAAGAGCCGGACCCGGACCGTCGCGTCCACCGTGCCCGGCGCGCCCTGGCCGCGCGCCTTCAGGACGAACGAGCGCGGCGGGTCGGGATCGGCGAGTTCCACCTGCCCGACGTAGGTGCCCTGGATGGAGGCGACGCCCGCCGTGACCGTCATGCGGTAGGTGTCGGGCGCCGTCTCCTCCAGGGAACGGCATCCGGGGATCGTCCTGGCCAGGACGGCCGGGTCCTGGAGCGCGTCCCAGACGCGGTCGAGCGGCGCGGCGACACTGGCACTGCCGTTCAGCTGCATGACCCGACTGTAGAGAACGCCGTGGCCCCGCCGAACGGCAACATCTGCCGAGTACACGCCGGGGATTGGGCAGATACGCCCCGGCGGGCGGTGGGAAATGGTCAGATATGTCCGGCAGGTTCCGGCAGGATGCGAACCGGGACCGCCCTTGGCGCGTCAACCGATGCGAACCTAACTGGACCTCACCGAAACGGAGTACGCGGCCGATGCGAGGGAAGACGCCCGTGATCGCCATGGTTGCCGCCGGAGTGTTCGGCGTGGCCGCGGGCGGCTGGCCCGTCCTGGCCGCCCAGGCCGGCGACTCGGGCCCGTCCATGCGGACGCAGCTCACCTCGGTGCTCGGCGACCAGAAGTGGGCGACGCCGAAGCCCGGGTCCTGGACGATGCCGAAGCCGTCCCCCGACGGGCTGCCGCCGGTCGTCAGCCGCATCGAGACGGGGGAGCGCGTCGTCTTCCTCACCATCGACGACGGCTACACCTACGACTCGGAGTTCGTGAACCTCGTCCGCAAGGAGAAGGTTCCCATCATGACGTTCCTGACCTCGACCTACATCAAGGGGCAGGGACAGTACTTCTGGGCGATGCGCAACGCGGGCTCGCCGATGGAGAACCACACGATCACGCATCCCAACATGGCGACGCTGAGCGCCGAGGCGCAGAAGAAGGAGATCTGCGGGGCGTCCGACGCCATCCACACGCAGTACGGCCGCCGGCCGGAGGTCTTCCGGCCGCCGTTCGGCAGCTTCAACCAGACGACCCGGCAGGTCGCCAAGGAGTGCGGCATCAAGTCGGTGCTGCTGTGGTCGGCGGAGTTCTACAACGGCACGACCGGGCCCGGCGTCGGGTACAACGGCTTCGCACGCGGCGACGGCGGCAAGGGGTTCAAGCCCGGCGACATCATCCTCATGCACTACCGCACGGGCCTCGCGCAGGAGCTCCAGATGATCCTCGGCTGGATCAGGCAGGCCGGCTTCCGGCCCGCCGCCGTCGAGAACTACCTGCCGAAGTCGCTCGGCGGGAACGCCCCCGACACGCCCTCGCACGGCTGATTTCCGACCTTCCCGGAGGAAACCCGGTTACGCCGAAGGCTCCGGGTCTCCTTCACTAGGGTCGACACGCCGGCGGGGCCGAGGTCCCCCGCAACCCGAGCCGGTCCCGCCGGCACCGCCCGCCGGCATCAGCCCGCCCGCGCCCCCTCCCGGACGCGCAGCGACGCGTCGCCCGCGGCGCGCTCCCGGAGCGTGTGGAGGCCGTCCGGGGAGAGCGGCATCGCGTCCACGCGCACGCCCTCCGCGTCCTCCACCGCCGAGGCGATCACCGCCGACACCGGGATGACGCCCGCCTCCCCCGCGCCCTTGATGCCGAGCGGGTTCAGCGGCGACGGCGTCTCCAGATGGTCGGTCTCGATGTGCGGGATCTCCGTCGCGTACGGCATGAGGAAGTCCATGAAGGACGCGTTCAGCAACTGCCCCGACTCGTCGTACACCATCCGCTCGTACAGCGCGCCGCCGACGCCCTGGGCGACACCGCCGTGGATCTGGCCCTCCACCACCATCGGGTTGATGAGCCGCCCGCAGTCGTGGACGACCGCGTACCGCAGGATCGCGACCTCGGCGGTGTCCGGATCGACCTCCACGATCGCGGCGTGCGCCCCGGCCGCGAACGTGGACCGGACGGGCGAGTAGTAGTCGCGTCCCTCCAGCCCCGGCTCGTCCCCGGACGCGACCGGCGGCTCGGTCACCGGACGGCCCACCGCGAACTGCGTCGCCGCCGCGGCCTCCTCGTCGAACGCGTACCGCAGCGGGTTCGACAGCACCGCGACCGTCCGCAGCGGGACGGACGCCGACGGGTCGCCCCGCACATGCACGACGCCGTCGGTGATGTCCAGATCGTCCGGATCGGCCTCCAGCGCCTCCCCGGCGATCCGCAGCGCCTTGCCGCGCACCTTGCGGCAGGCCAGCGCGATCGCGTTGCCGCTCATCACCGCCGCGCGGGAGGCGAACGTCCCGACCGCGTACCCGAAGCGCCGCGTGTCGCCCGTCGTCACCCGCACGTCCTCGATCGGGACGCCCAGCTCGGCGGCGGCGATCTGCGCGAACACGGTCTCGTGGCCCTGCCCCTGCGAGGTCAGTCCGGTCGACACGTGCACCCGCCCGGCGGTGTCGATCTCGACGTGCCCGCCCTCGTACGGGCCGACGCCCGTCCCCTCGACGTACACGCCGAGGCCGATGCCGATACGGCGGCCGCGGGCCGCGGCGGCGGCGCGCTCGGCCTCGAACCCGTCCCAGCCGATCAGCTCCCGCACCTTGCGGAGCAGCTCCGGATAGTCCCCCGAGTCGTAGATCAGCGGGCGGCCGTCCTGGAACGTGAGGCCCTGGTCGTAGGGGAACTCGCCCGGCTGGATGAAGTTGGCGGCGCGCACGTCGGCGCGGTCGAGGCCGAGGTGGCGGGCGATGCGGTCCATCGTCCGCTCCATGCAGAACACGCCCTGCGGGCGGCCCGCGCCCCGGTACGGGGTGACGATGAGGGTGTTGGTGTAGAGGCTGACGACCTCCGCCCGGTACGCGCCGATCTTGTAGGGGCCGAGGAGCTGGGTGGAGGTGACGATCGGGATGATGATCCCGTACGGGGTGTAGGCGCCGTGGTCGTGCCTGATCCGCACGTCCAGGCCGAGGACGCGGCCGTCGTCGTCGAACCCGACCCGCACGTCCTGGAGCTGGCCGCGTTCGTGGGCGGCGGACACGAAGTGCTCGCGGCGGTCCTCGGTCCACTTGATCTCGCGGCCCAGCAGCCGCGCCGCCCACGGGACGAGGATCTCCTCCGGCCACGGATGGACGATCTTGACGCCGAACCCGCCGCCGACGTCCGGCGCGATCACCTCGACCTTCCCGTTCGGCAGCCCGAGCCGCGCGGCGATCGCGGCCCGCACGCTGGTGGACGCCTGCGTGGAGGAGTACACGCGCAGCGACCCGTCGTCGGCGTCCCACCGCGCGTAGACGCCGCGTCCCTCCAGCGGCATGGACGCGCTGCGCTCGATCGCGAGGCCGAACTCCAGCACGTGCGGCGCGGCGTCGATCGCGGCGCGGGCGTCGCCGTTCTCCTGGACGAGGACGGCCCCCACATTGCCGGGCACGTCGTCGTGGACGAGATGCTCCGCGCGCTCCGCCGTCTCGATGCCGACGACGGCGGGCAGCGGCTCGTACTCGACGCGGACGCGCTCGGCGGCGTCCTCGGCCAGGTAGCGGTCGCGGGCGACGACCATCGCGACGGGTTCACCGACGTGCCGCACGACGTCGCGCGCCAGCGGATGCCCGGTGCGGCCGTGCGTCAGCGCCGGATGCGGGATGAGCAGCGGCAGCGGCTCCCCCACCCGCCCGGGCAGGTCCTCCCAGGTGTAGACGGCGACGAGGCCGTCCACGTCGAGCGCACCGGACACGTCGATGTCGGTGATCCGGGCGTGCGCGTGCGGGGACCGGACGAACGCCGCCGCGAGCGCGCCCCGCCCGAGGTCGTCGAGGTAGCGGCCCCGGCCGGTGAGCAGCCGGCCGTCCTCGCGGCGCTGGACCGGTTCCCCGAAGACGCGCGTGCCCATTCACGACTCCCCTTCTCCGGCCGCTTCGGCCAGCAGGACGGCGGCGCGGTGCACCGACTTGACGATGTTCTGGTAGCCGGTGCAGCGGCACAGGTTTCCCGAGATCCCCTCCAGGACCTGCTCCTCGGTCGGATTCGGCGTCTCCCGCAGCAGCGCCGTCACCGTGCAGAGGAACCCGGGTGTGCAGAAGCCGCACTGCAGCCCGTGGCATTCGCGGAAGGCGCGCTGCACCGGGGACGGCGTCCCGTCCTCGGCGGCGAGCCCTTCGACGGTGGTGACCGCGTGGCCGGCGGCGGTGACGGCGAACATGAGGCACGAGCGCACCGGCTCCCCGTCCAGCAGGACGGTGCAGCAGCCGCAGACGCCGTGCTCGCAGCCGACGTGCGTACCGGTGAGCCCGAGGTCGTGCCGGAGCAGGTCCGACAGCAGCCGCCTGGCGGGCACGCGGGCCGTGCGGTGCGTCCCGTTGACGGTCAGCGCGACCTCGAAGCTCTCCTCCATCACTCTCCCGCCTTCCGCAGCGCCTCCGACGCCGCCGCGTTCAGGGCGCGCTCGGTGAGCACGCCGGTCAGATGCCGCCGGTAGCCGGCGCCGGCGTGGATGTCGGATTCGGGGTCGATGCGCTCGCGGACGTGCGCGGCGGCGGCCGCCCAGTCGCCGCCCGGACCCGCGGCGCCGGTCAGGTCGAACACGACCGGCACCGGCGCGATGCCGAGATGGCCGGTGCGCGCCGCGGCGACGCGCAGGTCCTCGTCGAGGGTGACCACGGCGGCGACGCCGGAGAGCGCGTAGTCGCCGTGCCGCCGCGCCGTCTCGGCGAACGCCGTGCCGGTGCGGGGCGGCGCCGCCGGGAAGAACGCCGAGACGGCCAGCTCACCGGGTTCCAGCGCCGGTTCCAGCGGGCCGCGGAAGAACTCGGCGGCCGCGATCGTGCGGCGGCCCCGCGCCGACGCCGCCTCGACCGTCCCGCGCAGGACGGCGAGCACGGCGGGCAGTTCGGCGGCGGGGTCGGCGTGCGCGAGGCTGCCGACGACCGTCCCCCGGTTCCGGATGGCGGGGTGCGCGACGTGCCGGAGCGCCCGCCCGAGCAGCGGCTGGACGGCCGCGGCCGCCGCGGAGCGTTCCACCCGCGCGTGCCGGGCGAGCGCGCCGGCCCGCACCCCGCCGGCCGTCACGCGCAGGGTGTCGAGTTCGCCGACCCGGTTGATGTCGACCAGGTCGGACGGCGCGGCGAGCCGCATGTTCAGCAGCGGGACGAGGCTCTGGCCGCCGGCGAGGACCTTGCCGCCCGGTACGGCGGCCAGCACGCCGAGCGCCTCATCGAGCGTGCCGGGGGCGTGGTAGCCGAACGGGGGCGGTTTCACGCGTCAGCCCGCCTCCGTCCCGGGCGCCCCGCCCGTGGCGGCGCCGCCCCTCCCCGGCCGGACGGGACCGCCGATCTCCTCCTCCTTGGGTGCGATGATGCCGCCGCCGGCGTCCTCCGGCCTGCGCAGCACGTTCAGGACGTGGTAGCCGAGCAGCACGGCGATGGTGCCGAGCGCGATGCCCTGCAGCGGGAAGTCGTCGGTGATCTGCAGTGTCACGTTCCCGATCGCCAGGATGATCGCCGCCGCCACCGGGACGAGGTTGACCGGGTCGGCGAAGTCGACCCGGTTCTCGATCCAGATCTTCGCGCCGAGCAGGCCGATCATCCCGTACAGCACGACGGTGATGCCGCCGAGCACGCCGCCCGGCGTCGCGGCGACGAGCGCGCCGAACTTCGGGCAGAGCCCGAACAGGATCGCCACGATCGCGGCGACGTAGTAGGCGGCCGTCGAGTAGATCCGGGTCGCGGCCATGACACCGATGTTCTCGGCGTAGGTGGTGGTGGGCGAGCCGCCGACCGCGCTGGCCAGGGTGGTGCCGATTCCGTCGGCGGCGATGGCGCGGCCGAGGACGGGGTTCAGGTCGTCGCCGGTCATCGCGGCCACCGCCTTGACGTGCCCGGTGTTCTCCGCGATCAGCGCGATCACCGCCGGCAGCGCCAGCAGGATCGCCGAGGTCTTGAAGTCGGGCGCGTGCAGGCTCGGGAACCCGAACCAGTCGGCCTCCCGCACGCCCGCGAAGCCGACCCGGTCGTGCGGGAACGCGGTGGCGAGGCAGTACGGGCCCTCGGCCGGGCACGTCTTGCCCGCCCCGTCCAGCAGGTTCTGCCCCGGCAGCACGGAGGTGATCTTCCCGGCGGTGTTGTCGAGAATCCACGAAAGGACGAACCCGAACACCAGCGCGAGCAGGATCGTGATGCGCGCCCAGAACCCGCGCAGCAGCACCGCGCACAGGACGGCGAAGGCCAGCGTCGCCAGCGCGACCCACTGGTCCTGCGGCCAGTAGACGGTGGCGACCACGGGGGCCAGGTTGAACCCGATGAGCATCACCACGGCGCCGGTCACGGCGGGCGGGAACACCCGGTGGACGATATCTCCGCCCGCGACGTGGATGAGCACGCCGATCAGCGCGAGGACGACGCCGGCGACGAGGATCGCGCCGGTGACGGTCGCGCTGTCGCCGCCCGCCGCGCGGATCGCCGCGACCGCCCCGACGAAGGAGGCGCTGGTGCCGAGGTAGCTCGGCACCCGGCCGCCGACGATCAGCAGGAACAGGATCGTCGCGACCCCGGACATCATGATCGCGAGGTTGGGGTCGAGTCCCATCACGACGGGGAACACGAACGTCGCGCCGAACATCGCCACCACGTGCTGGGCGCCGATGCCGGCGGTGCGCGGCCACGACAGCCGCTCGTCCGGCCTGACGACCTCCCCGGGCGGCGGCGTTCGTCCGTCACCGTGCAGCTTCCAGCCGATCACCATCGGGGTTCCTCCTGCTCAGCCGACCGCGTTCATGCGGGCAAGGTAGATCCACCCTGGTGGGCGGGCATCGGCGACTTCTGCCAAAGCCCGCCCGCCCGATTGGGAGGACCGGCCGGTGTGAACCCGTTCCGGGGCGTCGTCCGGTGGGCACGGGGCGGTGCCCTTACCTTCAGATACCGCGCATGCGCAGGACGTGAAGGGCGAGGGTGAGGTTGAGCCGCAGATGCGCGTCCTCGGTGAACGCCCCGAGCATCCGCTCCAGCTTCCCGATGCGGTACCGGAGCGTGTTGTAGTGGAAGTGCAGCCGGCGGGCCGTCTCGGCCACGTTGAGGTTGGTCTCCAGCAGCACCTGCAGGGTGCGGCGCAGGTCCACCAGCTCCGGCTCGTCGTCGGTGGCGAGCTCACCGAGCGTCTCGCGGACGAACGCGTGCAGCTCGCCGGGGTCGGAGACCAGGCTGAGCAGCCGGTACACGCCGAGCTGGTCGAAATGCGCCCGCGCGCCCGCGCCGTTGAGCTGGCGGCCGACCCGGACGGCCTTCACCGCCTGGTCGTAGGCCTCGGGCAGCGCGGCCGGGGAGGCCACGGTCCGGCTGATGCCGGTGGAGAAGGTCCGCCGCCCCGACAGATGCTCGGCGAAGATCGACGACGCCTCCTTGACCATCGCCTGGACGGGCCCGGCCGCCCATTCGGCGGGATCTTCACCGTCGGCGCCGACGACCGCGACGACCTCGTGCGCGAAGCTCGCGACGGCCGCGCCCTTGTCGTGCCGGCGGACGGCGGTCGTCCACGCGGCGGCGAGCCGTTCCTGCGCGGACCGCTCCTCAAGACCGCGTCCGCCGCGCGTCCCGCCGTCGGTCTCGGCCGCCTTCCCGCGGTTCTTCGCCTCGGTTTCGGTGCCGCGCGGGCGGCCGTCCAGCTCGGCGACGACCACCATCATCGGGCGGTCCAGGTCCCAGCCGAACCCGCCGCAGTGCGCGACGACCCGGTCGTCGTCGCCGGCGCGCCCGGCGAGGATGTCGCGCAGGAAGTCGGCGCGGTACTTGCTCTCCACCGCCGCGACGGCCTGCTGCTTGGTCACCACGAGCGCGGCGACGGTCGCGGCTCGCTCCAGGATGCCGAGGTCGGTGCCGCGCAGCGTGCCGCCGGGGCTGAACGCGACGATCCGGCCGTGGTCGAAGCCGCCCGCCATCACGGGCACCACCAGGTGGTCGCCGGTGCCGTGCGCGCCGATGATGCCGCAGCCGCCGCACCCGCAGGCGGCGTGCCGGCCCGCCTCGAACGCGCGCATCGCCTGGACGTGCTCGTCCGGACCGGCGCCGGCGAGCGCCCGCTGCTCGCCGTCCAGCACCACGACCGCCACGTCCAGCAGGGACGCGACCTCGTCCACGACCTCCTGGAGGCCGCCGCCGCACAGCACGATCTGCACGAGTGCCCGGTGCACCTCCTCGGTGCGGGCGAGGACGGCCGCCTGCCGGTTCAGGATGTCGGTCAGGACCTGGTTCAGGATGTCGTCGAAGCCGACGTCGTTCGGGAGCAGGATCAGGGGGAAGCCGCACCGGTCCGCCTGGGCGATCATCTCGGCGGGGAGCGAGTCCAGGTAGCGGCCCAGCTTGATGGCCAGGGCCGCGAGGCCGCGCTCGTCCAGGTCGGCGACCAGGTTGTCGAGCGACTGGGGGGTGTTGCGGAGGGGGTAGCCGGTGGTCAGCAGCAGCTCGTTCGGTTTGACCCACGACAGGATGTCGGGGACCTCCATCACGTTGAGCCGCTGCACGACGCGCCCGAGTCCGGACCGTCCGGCGATGAGGCGGGCGCCGTTCAGGGTGCTGACGCCGAGGACCTCGCCGACCGACAGGCCGTAGGTCAGTGTGCCGGTACTCGCGAGCCGGAGGGCCGGTGGGCCCGGGTCCGCAGTGGTGTAACTCATGCCAGGGGTCACCTCGCCTTTTGGTGCGTACATCGCCCGTAATGGCGTGATCGCTACCGGTTCCTGATCAAAAATGACAACAAAGACGAACGATGACAACCATCCTTGGCAGTTTTCCCCATACGTCCGGTGCGGGGCCCGTTCTACCGTCTCCGCAGAGGCCGGGCCGTCCGGGTGCCGGACGGCCGCCGACACCGGCCTCGGGAGGATACGTGACTGCCCTCGCCCGCGCCCCGATCCCGCTCCCGGCCCGGCCCGGACGGCGTCCGCCGGCGGCCGGCGCCGCGAGCCTCGCGCTGCGGCCGCTGCTCGACTCGCCACGCCGCGCGGCCCGCGTGATCGCGGTGTTCCCGGCGGCGCTGTACCTGGAGATGCGGGGCGGCGCCGAGCCGCGGGTGCTCGCCGTCGTCACCTCCGACGCCGGCCGGCTGCCGAACGCGGTCGTCGTCGTCGCGTCGCGCCGCGAGCACCCGTTCCGGTCCGTCCGCGAGGGCGCGGACGCCGCCGTCGGCGAGGGGCGGGTGGAGGCGGACGGGCTGAACGTGCGCGTCCGCCGCTGGTGGGACCCGTCCCCGCGGCTCAGCGGGATGCAGCCGGCCACGCTCGCCCGCGGCGTCCACGCCCTGGAGGAGGAGCTCACCGCGGCCGGCGCGCTCACCGCGGCCGGCCCGGCGGGCGGCGGCCTGGCGGGGCATCCCGACCCGGCGGCGCTCGCCGCCGCGTGCGCGGCCGGTGACCTCGCCGGGGCCGTGGAGGCGGCGGAGCGGATCGTGGGTCTCGGGCCGGGGCTGACGCCGTCCGGCGACGACATCCTGTGCGGGCTGCTGGTGTCGCTGCGGCTGGTCGGCGATGCCGTCCGGCACGGCGGAGCGGCGGTGCGGCTGGCCGACTGGCTCGGCGCCGCCGTCACCACCGACGCGGGCACCCGCACGACCGCGCTGGCCGCGACGCTGCTGCACTGCGCGGCGGCGGGCGGCGCGGGCGCGGAGGTCGCGGCCGTGCTGCGCCGCGTCGCGGGCTGCGAACCCCCGGGCGGCGCGGGCCGGGGGGCCGTCCGCCGGCTGCTGTCGGTGGGCCACACCTCGGGCACCGACCTCGCGCACGGCGTCCTCGCCGGCTGCCGCGCCGCCCTCGCCCTCACCGCCACCGCGTCCGCCCGCCGCGCGCCGAGGGCCACCGCGTGAGCGGGCCGGAGGGGCACGGCGCCGGCTGGAGGCCCGCGGGGGACGCCGCATGAAGGACTGGGTCGAGGTGCGGCGGGGGAGCTACCACGATTCGGTCACCCTCATGCGGGCCGGCCGGCTGCTGTCGGAGCGGCCGGGCGTCGCCGGGGCGATGGTGGCGATGGGCACCGAGCTGAACCGCGAGATGTTCGGGCGGATGGGGTTCGCCGTGCCGGACGGCACGGGCCCCGACGACCTCGTCGTGGCGATCCGGGTGGACGGCGGCGGGCTCGATGAGGCGCGTGAGGCGCTGGACGGGCTGCTGCACGGCGCGTCCCGTCCGCCGGCCGGGGGCGGGCCGCTGGGCGCGCCGGCGCCGCCGCGCACGACCGGGTCGGCGGCGGCCGGCGCGGACGCGACGGTCGCGCTGCTGTCGGTGCCGGGCCCGCACGTGTTCCCCGAGGCGATGGACGCGCTGGACGCCGGCCTCAACGTGATGATCTTCAGTGACAACGTGCCGCTCGCCCAGGAGATCGCGCTGAAGGAGGCGGCGGCGCGGCGCGGGCTGATCGTGATGGGCCCGGACTGCGGGACGGCGGTGATCGGCGGCGCGGGCCTCGGGTTCGCGAACGCGGTCCGCCCGGGGCCCGTCGGCGTCGTGGCGGCGTCCGGGACGGGCGCGCAGCAGCTGATGTGCCTGCTGGACGCGGCCGGCACCGGGGTGAGCCATGTGCTGGGCGTCGGCGGCCGGGACCTGTCGCCGCAGGTGAGCGGCCGGTCGGCGCTGTCCGCGCTCGCGGCGCTGGACGCCGACCCCGGCACGGAGCTGATCGTGCTGGTGTCCAAGCCGCCCGCGCCGCAGGTGCTGGACCTGATCCGGGAGGCGGCGCGGCGGCTGGACACGCCGGTGGTGTTCGCGCTGCCGGCGGCCGGTGAGGACGACCTGACACAGGCCGCGGAGAAGGTGCTGACGGCGCTCGGGCGGACTGTCCCGCGGTGGCCGCGGTGGACGGCGCCGCGGCGGGCGGCCCCGGCGGCCGGGCACGCGGCGGAAGGGCGGGCGCTGCGCGGGCTGTTCGCGGGCGGCACGCTGCGCGACGAGGCCGAGATGATCGCCCGGGGCGCGCTCGGCTGGGATCTGCAGGCGCGCGGCCACCGGTTCACCGACTTCGGCGACGACGCCTACACGCGGGGCCGCGCCCATCCGATGATCGATCCGACGCTGCGGCTGGACGCGCTGCGGGCCGAAGCCGCCGATCCCGGCTGCGGCGTCCTGCTCCTGGACGTGGTGCTCGGTCACGGCGCCGAGCCGGACCCGGCCGCCTCGCTCGCCCCGGCCGTCACCGCGGCGGTGCGGGACCGTCCCGACCTGGCGGTCGTCGTGTCGCTGTGCGGGACGCCGGCCGACCCGCAGGGCCGCGACCGGCAGGCCACGGCGCTGTGCGAGGCGGGCGCCGACGTGTTCGCCTCCAACGCCCAGGCGACCCGGCACGCCCTGCGGCTGGTGGAAGGGGTTTCGGCATGACCGATCAGCGGCTCGGCGGGCTGCTGTCCCGCGAGCCCCGGGTCGTCGCCGCCGGCGTGGAGGTGCTGGCCGAGGCGCTCGCGGACCAGGCCGTCCCGGTGCGGACGGTCGACTGGCGGCCCCCGCCGGCCGGGACGGAGGCGGCGCTCGCCGCGGTGCTCGGCGCCCCCGGGCACGCCGAGGCCAACGCCCGCGCCGTGCGGCGCATGCTCACGGCCCGTCCGCACCTGGTGGACGTGCGCCCGGCCCGCGAGGTCCTCGGCCTGGACCCCGGCACGTTCCTGCACGCGGGCCCGCCGCTGGAGTGGGAGCGGGCGTCCGGCCCGATGCGGGGCGCGCTCATCGGCGCGATGCTCCTCGAAGGGCTCGCCGAGACCCCGCTCGGCGCCCGGCACGCGCTGGAACGCGGGACCGTCACGCTCGAACCGTGCCACCACCACGCCACGGTCGGGCCGATGGCGGGCGTCGTCAGCCCGTCCATGTGGATGTTCGTGGTCGAGGACGCCGAGCACGGCGGCACCTCGTACTGCTCCCTCAACGAGGGGCTCGGGAAGGTGCTGCGGTACGGGGCGTACGGGCCGGCGGTGATCGAGCGGCTGACCTGGATGGGGGAGGTCCTCGGCCCCGCGCTGCGGGCGGCCGTGCGGCGGCACGGGCCGCTCGACCTGATGTCGGTCATCGCGCAGGCGCTCCAGATGGGCGACGAGCTGCACAACCGGAACCGGGCGGCGACGTCGCTGCTGCTGCGCGAGCTCGCACCCGACCTCGCCGCCGCCGAGGACGTGCCCCGCGGCAGGGCGGCGGAGGCGCTGCGGTTCGCCGCGGGCAACGACCACTTCTTCCTGAACGCGGGAATGGCGGCGGCGAAGGCGTGCGCGGACGCGGCCCGGGACGTGCCGGGGTCCAGCCTGGTCGTGGCCATGGCCCGCAACGGCACCGACTTCGGCATCCAGGTGTCGGGCACGGGCGACCGCTGGTTCACCGGCCCCGCCGGCGTCCCCGACGGCCTCTACCTCGGCGGCTACGGCCCGGACGACGCCAACCCCGACATCGGCGACTCGGCGATCACCGAGACGGCCGGGGTGGGCGGGTTCGCGCTCGCCGCCGCGCCCGCGATCGTCCGGTTCGTCGGCGGCGAGGTCCCGGACGCGGTCGCCGCCACCCAGCGCATGTACGAGATCACGCTGGCCGAGCATCCGGGGCTGCAGATCCCGCTGCTGTCGTTCCGGGGCACGCCCGCCGGCATCGATGTCACGCGTGTCGTCCGCACCGGCATCCTGCCCGTCATCGACACCGGCATCGCGGGACGCGAGGCGGGCACCGGGCAGGTCGGCGCGGGGCTCGTCGAACCGCCGCCGAACGTGTTCAGCGACGCCCTGCACGCCCTCGCGGAGATCGCATAGCGGTGGCCGCGGAGGGTACCGTGCCGCCCATGAGCGAGCCGGTCACCGGAGAGCAGTACGCCCTCGCCGCCGGGCCGTACCAGGCGGTCGTCACCGAGTCGGGCGCGAGCCTGCGCGAGCTGACCTGCGGGGGCCGCCCGCTGGTGCTGCCGCACGGCGTGGACGAGCCGGCCCCCGCCGCGTCCGGGCAGCTGCTGATCCCGTGGCCGAACCGCATCGACCGCGGGCGCTACTCCCACGGCGCCGCCGAGCATCAGCTCGACGTGTCCGAGCCCGCCCGCGACTGCGCGATCCACGGGCTGGTCCGCTGGGCGTCCTGGCAGGTCGCCGAGCACGAGCCGGACCGGGTGCGGCTGACCCACCGTCTCCTCGCGACGGCCGGCTACCCGTTCCGCCTCGACCTGGAGGCCGAATACTCCCTGGACGCCTCCGGCGGGCTCCGCGTGCGGATGTCCGCCCGCAACGCGGGGACGGTGACCGCCCCGTACGGCCACGGCGCCCACCCCTACCTGACGGTCGGCGAGCCCATCGACGCCTGCACGGTCACGCTGGGCGCCGACCGGTACCTCCCGGTGGACGACCGGATGATCCCGTCCGGGCCGTCCGAGGACGTCACCGGCACCGGGTACGACCTGCGCGAAGGCCCGGTGCTCGGCGGCCGGCGGATCGACAACGCGTTCGCCGGGCTGAACCGCGACGGTGACGGCCGCGCTTGGGCGGTCCTCTCCGGTGGCGGCCGGACGGTCCGGCTCTGGGCCGACGAGTCGCACCCGTGGATGGAGATCTACACCGCCGACGACACCCCGAAGCCGCGCGAGGGTCTCGGTGTGGAGCCCATGACGTGCCCGCCGAACGCGTTCGCGTCCGGTGAAGGCGTCGTGCACCTGGAGCCGGGCGCCGGGTTCCACGGCACCTGGGGCATCGTCGCCGGCGCCTGATCCGATCCGGCGCGACCGGTTCCCCGGCGGGCGGCGTTTGGGGGATCATGGCGGGGTGAATCTCAGTGTGCCCTCGCTTGAGGATCTGTCCGCGCGCATCGCCGCCGCCCGTGACGCGCACGGCGAGCGCTTCCCCGGCGGCGCGGAGGGGCGGCAGCCGGTGCACACCGTCTACGTGCCGGCCGACCGGTTCTCCCGCTCGACGCCCGCCGACTTCGGGGCCGAGGCACTGCGGCTGCTGAACACCCACACGCCGGGCGCCGGGTCGTTCGGCGCCGCGTTCGGGCTCGATCCCGAGCTGGCCGCCCCGGTCCGGGAGCGGGTCGCGGCGAAGCTCGCCGCCGAGCCGGTCGAGGACGTCAGGATCGACTTCGAGGACGGCTACGGCGTCCGCGAGGACGCCGAGGAGGACGCGCACGTCGAGCAGGTCGTCGAGGCCGTCGCCGCCGCCTACCAGATGAAGGGCCTCCCCCACTACTGGGGGCTGCGGGTCAAGTCGTTCACCGACGGCGGCCACGAGCGCGCGATGCGGACGCTGGACGGGTTCCTGACCGCGCTGCGCGACCGGCTGGGGCGGCTGCCCGGCGGGTTCACGATCACCTTCCCTAAGGTGGTGACGGGCGAGCACGTCCGGCTGTTCGTGGAGTTCCTGGAGCGGCTGGAGACCTCGCTCGGGCTGCCGCAGGGCATCCTGCGGTTCGAGATCCAGGTCGAGACGCCGCCGTCGCTCATCGACCACGAGGAGGAACGGGTCGGGCTCGGCCCGCTCGTGGCCGCGGCGAAGGGCCGGATCACCGCCGCCCACTTCGGCGTGTTCGACTACACCGCCGCGCTGGGGCTGCCCCCGCACGAGCAGCGGCTCGACCATCCGGCCTGCGACTTCGCCCGGCACCTGATGCAGGTGTCGCTCGCGGGCACCGGTGTGCGGCTGTCGGACGGCTCCACCAACCTCATCCCCCGCAACGACGGCCCCGACGAGGTGAACGCGACGTGGGCGGTGCACGCGGCACACGTCCGGCACTCGCTGGCGCACGGCTTCTACCAGGGCTGGGACCTGCACCCCGCGCATCTGCCGAGCCGGTACGCCGCCGTGTACGCGTTCCACCTGACGGGCGTCGACGACGTCATCGGGCGGGTCAGGGCGTGGCACGAGCAGGCGGCGGGCGACGCGGGCGGTGTCCTGGACGAGCCCGCCACGATCAAGGCGCTCACGTCCCGGCTCCGCCGCGCGGTCGACTGCGGCGCGCTGGACGAGAGCGTCCTGCCCGCGTCCTAGCCCTGCCGGGCCGTCACCGAGGCTCGTCGCGGGTGAAGGCGGCGAGGTCCTCGGGAGTGTCGATGTCGTCGGGCGCGGAGATGTCGTCGCAGGGGACGGGCGTGACCAGCTCGGGATGGGCGCGCAGGTAGCCGCGCGCACCCCGGTCACCGGCCGCGGCCTCGGCGGCGCCCGCGAAGTGCTCGGCGCCCAGCAGGACGGGGTTGCGCGGCGCGCCGCCGTAGGTGGCGACGGCGATCCCCGCGCCGTGCTCGTACGCGGCGATGAGGCGCTCCACCGCGGCGGGGGTGACGCGCGGCTGGTCCACGAGCGCGATCACCACCGCGGGGCAGGCCGGCGGCAGCGCGGCGAGCCCGGCGCGCAGCGAGGAGCCCATGCCGTCCCGCCAGTGCGGGTTGGGGACGACGACCGCGCCGATCACCTCGATCTGCGCCGCCCCCGCCACCACCAGGACCGGGGAGCAGCCGCCGTCCCGCAGCGTCCGCACTCCCCGGTCGACCAGGCGTTCGCCGCCCAGCTCCAGGGTCGCCTTGGGGCGTCCGAGCCTGCTGCCCTCCCCCGCGGCGAGCAGCAGGCCCGCCGGGGTCTCCGCACCGTGCACCGTCATCCCGCGAGAGTAGTGCGGTCAGGGCGTGTCGGCGTGGATCCGGCCGCTGGTGTCGGTGAGCGGACGCCCCGAACCGCCCCAGCGGAGCTGGACGAGCTCCGCCGCGATCGACACCGCCGTCTCCTCCGGCGTCCGGGCACCGAGATCGAGACCGATCGGCGAGCGCAGCCGCCGGAGCTCCTCGTCGGACAGGCCCGCCTCCCGCAGCCGGGCGAGGCGGTCGTCGTGGGTACGGCGCGAGCCCATCGCGCCGACGTAGCCGGCGCCCGTGCGCAGCGCCACTTCAAGCAGCGGCACGTCGAACTTGGGATCGTGGGTGAGGACGCATATGGCGGTGCGCGCGTCGACGTCGGCGCGCGTCTCGTCCAGGAACTTGTGCGGCCACTTCACCACGACCTGGTCGGCCTCGGGGAACCGCTTCGGCGTCGCGAACACCGGCCGCGCGTCGCACACCGTCACGTGGTAGCCGAGGAACTTGCCGATCCGCGCGACCGCCGCCGCGAAGTCGATCGCGCCGAACACCAGCAGCCGGGGCGGCGGGGCGAACGAGTGGACGAAGACGGTCAGGTCGTCCAGCCGCCGCTCCCCCTCGGGCCCGTAGTGGCGCTGCCCGGTGAGGCCCTGCGCGAGCATGCCGCGCGCGTCGTCGTCCACGGCGGCGTCGAGGCGGGCGGCGTGCGGGGCGCCCGGGGCGAGCGAGCCGGAGGCGCGGCCGGTCCAGACGACGCGGCGGGCACCGATCCTGCCGGGGCCGGCGACGACGGTCGCGACGGCGACGGGTTCGTGCCTCCTGATCGCCTCCGCGACCTCGGTGAACTCGGGGAAGGTGTCCGGCCCGACCGGCTCCACCAGCACGTCCAGGATCCCGCCGCAGGTCAGGCCGACACTGAACGCGTCGTCGTCGCTCACCCCGTACCGCTGGACGACCGGCTCGCCCGTCTCCAGCACCGACTGCGCCAGCTCGTAGACGGCGCCCTCCACGCAGCCGCCGGACACGCTGCCCGCCACCTCCCCGCCGGGCGACACCGCCATCGCCGCGCCCGGCGGGCGCGGAGCGCTGCGGAAGGTGTGCACGACGGTCGCGAGCCCGAACGTCTGCCCGGAGGCGTACCAACCGGCGATGTCCTCCAGCACGTCACGCATGATCCGTTCCCTTTCCTGCTCCGGGCACTGGGCCTGCTCCGGCCACCAGGCGCGCCAGCTCCTCCAGTGCGGCGAGGCTGTGCCCGGAGGTGAAGTCGTCCACATGCGGCAGTGCCGCCGCCATCCCGGCGGTCAGCGGCTCGTAACCGGGCCGCGCCTTGTGCGGGTTCGCCCACACGACCCGGTGCGCGAGCCGGTGCAGCCGCGCCATCTGCTCGCCGAGCAGCGTCGCGTCGCCGCGCTCCCAGCCGTCCGAGGCGATCACCACGATCGCGCCGCGGGCCAGGCCGCGCTGCCCGAACCGGTCGAGGAACTCCTTCAGCTCCGCGCCGAGCCGGGTGCCGCCGCTCCAGTCCGGGATCGCCGCGGACGCCGCCGCCATCGCCGCGTCCGGGTCGCGGTGCCGCAGCTCCCGGGTGAGGCGGGTGAGCCGCGTCCCGGCGCTGAAGACCTCCACGTCCCGCCCGCCGGACCGGACGGCGGCGTGCGCGAACCGCAGCAGCGCGTCCGCGTACGGGCTCATCGACCCGCTGACGTCCACGATCAGCACCACGCGGCGCGGCCGGGTGCGGTGCGCGCGGCGCCGCAGCAGCGACGTCTCGCCGCCGCGCCGCAGCGTCTCCCGGATCGTCCGCGCCGGATCGAGCCGTCCGGCGGACGCGGGCGTGAACCGCCGCGACCGGCGCTGCTCCGCCCGCGCGTCCAGCACCGCGATCAGCCGCGCGACCTCGGCGCGCTCGGCGGCGCTCAGCCGCGCCACGTCCCGGTCGCGCAGCACCTCCACCTCGCTGGCGGTCGCCGACTTCAGCTCCCCGGCCTCCTCGTTCCCGGCCTGCGCGCCCGGATCGGGCAGCGTCATCCGGTGCACGACCACGGGCGGCGGCCTGCGTCCCGGCCGCGCCGTCGCGCCGGAGAAGTACGCGGCGAAACACCGGTCGTACCCGGGGATGTCGTCGGGGTCGGCGCACAGCGTCAGGCGTCCGGCCCAGTACACGTCGTTCGGGTCGAGCACGTCGAGGTGGTCGAGCGCCGCCAGCATCGCCTGCACCCGCTCGGGGTCGGCCGCGCCGCCCGCCGCGCGCACCGTCCTGGCGAACCCGACCATCGTCTCGGTGACGTCCCGCCGCACGGCTCAGCCCCCGTTGAGCAGGGCCTCTAGCCCGGCGGCGAGCACGCGCTGCTGATCCTCGCGGTACTTCAGGACGGCGCCGAGCGTCACCGCCGCCGTCCCGGGATCCAGCTCGCGGACGCCGAGGGCGACGAGCGCCTCGGTCCAGTCCAGCGTCTCGGCGACGCCGGGCGGTTTCAGCAGGTCGGTCTCCCGCATCCGCTGCGCGGCGCGGGCGACCTGCCCGGCGAGCCGCTCCGCCGCGTCCGGCAGCCGCCGCCTGATGATCGCGACCTCCCGGTCGAACGACGGATGCTCCAGCCAGTGGTACAGGCAGCGCCGCTTGAGCGCGTCGTGGACCTCCCGCGTCCGGTTGGAGGTGACCACGACGACCGGCGGGCGCTCGGCCCGGATCGTGCCCAGCTCGGGGACCGTGATCGTGAAGTCGCTGAGCACCTCCAGCAGGAACGCCTCGAACTCGTCGTCGGCACGGTCCAGTTCGTCGACGAGAAGGACGCTCGGCGAGGTCTCCAGTGCCTGCAGCAGCGGCCGGGCCAGCAGGAACCGCCGGTCGTACAGCTCCCCCTCCAGCCGCGAGATGTCGCTGACGCCCGCGGCCTCGGCGGCGCGCAGGTGCAGAAGCTGACGCGGGAAGTCCCAGTCGTACAGCGCCTGGGAGGCGTCCAGCCCCTCGTAACACTGCAGCCGGATCAGCGGTGCGCCGAGCCCCCGCGCAAGCGTCTTGGCCAGCTCGGTCTTCCCGACCCCGGCCTCCCCCTCCAGGAACAGCGGCCTGCCCATCCGCAGCGCGAGAAAGCACGCCGTCGCGAGCCCCTCGTCGCACAGATAGGCGTGCCGATCGAGCAGCTCCGCCAGCTCCGCAGGTGATCCGACCTGGTCCGTGGCCACCGTCTCTCCCACGGCTCCGAGGCTACTCGGCAAGAGACGAGTCTCACACGCCCCGCCCCCCTGCATCTCCCGCTCCTCACCGGCAGGGGGATGGCCAAGGCCGGGAACCACACCCCGGCAGCGACCGCCGACTCAGCGCGAGGTGTGCGAAGTGCGACGGACTCACGCGGCATGAACCCCGAGACCGCGTCCTGGGAAGGCTGGGATCTCACTCCACCCCGCCGAACCGTGGGCTCAGTAGTTGGAGACTCTCGTGAGGTCGATCTCGATGTCGAACGGCACCGTCAGCTTGAGCTGGTCGTGATAGATGCCGGTCGGGACGTACACCCCGGTGGCCGGATCGAGCTCATAGACATACACGACCGTACGACTTTCGACCTCTTCAACCCGCCAGAAATGCTTGATCCCGGCGGCGGCGTACTTGCGCGGCTTGGTTTCCCGGTCCCGGTCCACCGACTCCGGGGAGACCGCCTCGACCACGAGGACCAGGTCCTCCGGAAAGTAGTGGGTGGACGGCTCGTCCCGCTCGTACGCCTCGGCCGTCACGACGAACACGTCCGGTTCCGGGACCTGCCGGTCGGCGAGTCTGACCGCCATCTCGCGCTCGGCCCGCAACGTTTCCGGCGCCTGCCGCTTGAGTTCGTCCTTGAGCAGGTCGACCACTCTGCGGTGCCACTTGCGTTGCGAACTCACGAAGACCAGGCTCCCGTCGATCAGCTCCGTGTGCCGGGGCAGATCACGCATGCGGAGGAAGCCGTCGGCGGTGAAGCCGCCCGGCGGGGGGATCACCCAGTCTGGCAGCGGTGCAGCGTCCATGTCGCCACTTTCTGCGATCGCCTCGGCACTCTGAGCGGTCATGTGCACACCCTTGCACACGAACGCGCTCCCGGTCCTGGCAACAGCCTAGAACAGAGCCGTCAGAGGGGGTCGGGGGTCTCGCCCCGGGCGTGGAGGAGTGCCTGGAGTTCGGCCAGCTGGCGGGCGGCCAGGGTCTTCTCCGTGCCGTTGATGCCCATGGCGCCGATCGAGGTGCCGTCCGCCAGGTCGAGGGTGGGCCACGGGTCGCCGACGGTCATGGCGACGTCCAGGATCTCGGGCCATTCGAGGCGGCGCGTGCTGAAGGCGTTGACGACCGTGACGCCGGCGTCGTCGGCGGCGACGCGGCAGCGGGCGAGCATGTGCAGGATCCAGGAGACGACCGCGCCGAAGCCGACCATCAGCAGGCGGTCGGACAGCTTGTACTGCTCCGGCACCACCACGGCGAGCGCGATCAGGCCGAGCATGATCACACCCGCCGTGGTGTAGGCGACGATCCGGGTGGTGCGGGGACGCCACACGGCCGGCAGCGCCGGTGTCTCAGTCAACGATCTTCGCGATGGGGATTTCGAGGATGTCGTGGGCGCCGGCCGCCTTCAGCGCCGGGATCAGCGTGTTGACGCCGCGCTTGGCGACCACCGATTCCACGGCGTTCGACGCGCCGCCGGCGAGCGAGGTGACCGTCGGGGACGCCATCGCGGGCATGATGTCCAGGACGTTCTGCAGGTCGGCCTGCGCGACGTTCAGCTTCAGCAGCACCTTGCCGCGCGCCCGGATCACGCCCTGCAGGAGCAGGGCGATGTCCTCCATCGCGGCGCGCTTCTCCGCGTCCTCGTAGGCCTCGCGGTTGGCGACCAGCTCGGTGTAGCTGGTCAGGAGCGTGTCGAGGATGCGCAGGCCGTTCTTGCGCAGGGACGAGCCGGTCTCGGTGAGGTCGACGATCGCGTCCACGATGTCGGGCACCTTCGCCTCGGTCGCGCCGTAGGACGGGACGACCTTCGCCTTCACGCCGTGCTTGTCGAGGAACCGCTTGGTCATCGCCGGGAACTCGGTGGAGATCCGGACGCCCTCCGGCAGATCGGACACCGACCGCCACGGTGCGCCGTCCGGCACCGCCATGATCACGCGCACCGGGTTGGACGTCGCCTTGGAGTACTTCAGCTCGCCGAGGCTGACGACGTCGGCGTTGGTCTCGGTGATCCAGTCGCGGCCGGTGATGCCGAGGTCGAACAGCCCCTGCTCCAGATAGGTCGGGATCTCCTGCGGGCGCAGGACCCGGACCCGGTCGATGCGGGGGTCGTCGATGGAGGCGCGGTAGTCGCGGTCCGACGTCCGCTGGACGGTGAGGTCGGCGGCGTCGAACAGCTGCATGGTCGCCTTCTCCAGCGACCCCTTGGGCAGAACGAGTGACAGCACGGAATTGCCTTTCGGTGAGGATGCGTACGGGATACCGGGGACGTTCAGGAGCCCTGGTTCGCGAGCCGTTCGGGGACGAAACCCCCGTACCCGCTACCGATGCTCCAGGCCATGCCCGGCGTGACCGTGATGCCGCAGACCTCGCAGGGTCAGTGCCGTGTCGAGTGCGGCCACGGTCGCCTCCCATCCCTTGTCCTCGGAGCTGCCCGGCAGCCCGCTGCGTTCCATCGCCTGCTCAATGGTGTCACACGTGAGGACCCCGTTGCCCACCGGAGTCGACGCGTCGAGCGCGACACGGGTCACACCGGCGGTCACCGAGTCGCAGACGTAGTCGAAATGGGCGGTGGCGCCCCGGACGACCGCGCCGAGGCAGACGACGGCGTCGAGGTCGCGGGCCATCTGCTGGGCGACGACGGGCAGTTCGAGCGCGCCGGCGACGCGCGCGACGACGGGCTCGTCGACGCCGCACGCCTTCGCCGCGGCGAGCGCGCGTTCCAGGAGCCGGTCGGTGATCGGCTCGTGCCAGCGGGTGCAGACGATGCCGAGTGTGAGCCCGGCCGCGTCGACGGCGGTGTCCTCCGGGCGTCCCGCGCCGCTCATGAGAGTCCCTCGATCTGGTGTCCGAGACGGTCGCGCTTGACCGTCAGGTAGCGCCGGTTGTGCTCGGTGACGATGACGGGCATGGACTCGCGTCCGCGCACCTCCACGCCGAACCCGTCCAGGCCCTTCAGCTTGGCGGGGTTGTTGGTGAGCACCCTCACCGAGCGTACGCCGAGGTCACGCAGCATATGTGCCGCGTTGGAGTACTCGCGCGCGTCGGCGGGGAGCCCCAACTCCAGGTTGGCGTCGACGGTGTCGGACCCGTTGTCCTGGAGCGCGTACGCCTGCAGCTTGGCGAGCAGGCCGATGCCGCGTCCCTCGTGCCCGCGCAGGTAGAGGACGATGCCGCGCCCCTCCTGCGAGATGCGTTCCATGGCGGCGTCCAACTGCGTCCCGCAGTCGCAGCGTTCGGAATGCAGGACGTCGCCGGTGAGGCACTCCGAATGCGCCCGGATCAGGACGTCCTCGCCGTCGCCGAGGTCGCCCAGCACCAGGGCGAGGTGCTCGCCGCCGTCGATGGCGCTGGAGAAGCCGATGGCGCGCCATGTCCCGAACCGGTTGGGCAGACGGGTCTCGACCACTCGGGTGACCATCGTCTCGGTGCGCCGGCGGTACTCGACGAGCTGTTCGATGGAGATGAGCTTGAGCCCGTGCTCCTTCGCGAAGACCTGGAGTTCGGGCAGGCGCGCCATGGTGCCGTCGTCGTTCGCCACCTCGCAGACGACGCCGGCGGGCGGGAGGCCGGCGAGCCGCGCGAGGTCCACGCCCGCCTCGGTGTGGCCGCGGCGGCGCAGCACGCCGCCCTCGTGGTAGCGCAGCGGGAAGACGTGGCCGGGACGGGTCAGGTCGCCCGGCTCCGCCGCGGGGTCGCACAGCATCCGGATCGTCCTGGCGCGGTCGGCCGCGGAGATGCCGGTCGTCACGCCGGTGCGGGCGTCCACGCTGACCGTGTACGCGGTCCGCATCCGCTCGTCGTTCTGCGCCGTCATCAGCGGGATCTGCAGCCGGTCCAGGTCGGCGCCCTCCATCGGGACGCAGATCACGCCGCTGGTGTAGCGGATCGTGAACGCCAGCAGCTCGGGCGTCGCCTTCGCCGCGGCGAAGATGATGTCGCCCTCGTTCTCGCGGTCCTCGTCGTCGACGACCACGACGGGCCGTCCCGCCGCGATCTCGGCGATCGCCGATTCGATGGAGTCGAAGATCCCTGTGTCGTTGCCGCTCATGCGGTCACCGCCTTCTGCCTGGGAGTGTGCAGGCCCCGGGACTCCCGGAGCCAGTTCCTGAACCCGACCATCACCATCACGAAGAAGATCCCGTAGACCGCGCCGGAGACGTACAGCCCGGACTTGAGCGCCAGCGGCACCCCGACCAGGTCCACGAGCACCCACACGATCCAGAAGTCGACCAGCGCGCGGCTCTGCGCGAACGTCGCGACGGCGCTGCCGACGAAGATGTAGGCGTTCGCCCACGGCGACCAGGCGATCTTCAGCCAGTCGAGGTGCACGAACAGCTGCGCGACCACGGCCGTGCCGAGGACCAGCGCTCCGAGGAGCACGGCGCGTTCCACAGGGGTCGCCTGCCGGACGGCGAGACCGCCGGCCTCCCGCCGCCCGCGCGTCCACATGACCCACCCGTAGAGGGCGAGCCCGCAGAAGAGCACCTGCTTGAGGGCGTTCCCGGGGACGTGCGCATGCAGGGACGCGGCGAGCAGCAGCAGAGCGCCGATGAGCTGCACCGGCCACGTCCAGAGGGTCTTGCGCATGGCGAGCCAGACGACGGCCAGCGAGAGCGCGTTCCCGACGAGGTCGGTCCAGAGGATGTGCTCGCCGAACACCCCGAACCCGGCGCCGAGCCAGCTCACGGGCCAGCTCACGGCGTGCTCCCCGCCGCACCGGTGCCCAGCATGCGTTCGACGTACTTGGCGACGACGTCCACTTCGAGGTTGACCGGGTCGCCCGGCTTCTTGTGGCCGAGCGTGGTGAGCGCGAGCGTCGTCGGGATGAGGGCGACGCTGAACCGGTCGGCGCCCGCCTCGACGACCGTCAGGCTGATCCCGTCGACGGTGATCGAGCCCTTGTTCACCAGGTAGCGGCTGAGGTCCGGGGGCAGGGACACCGTCACCACGTCCCACCGCTCCCCCGGCTCGCGGGAGATGATCGCACCGACGCCGTCCACATGGCCCTGGACGAGGTGCCCGCCGAGCCGGTCGGACAGCCGGACGGGACGTTCCAGGTTGACCTTGGCGCCCGGTTCCAGCGCGCCCAGGCTGGACTTGTCGAGGGTCTCCTTGATGGCGTCCGCGGTGAAGATCCCGTTCTCGACGTCCACCACGGTGAGGCAGACGCCGTTGACCGCGATCGACGCGCCGTGGACGGCGTCCTCGGTGACGAGCGGCCCGCGGATCGCGAGCGTCACCGAATCCCCCTGGGACTCGATCGCCACGATCTCGCCGAGCTCCTCGACGATGCCGGTGAACATCTCCCGGGCCTCCTAGATCAGGGCTCCGGGGGACGTACGTGCGTCGGCGTACGCCCCTGGCCAGGGGCGTACCGCGCGCTGCCTCCCATCCGGACTTTCACCGTCGGTCCCGGAGTTCCACCGGGTCAACCGGCCGATGGCTTCGGCCGGGTCGCGGACTGTCACCGCCGGTTCGGAATTTCACCGACCCCGGAGCACGCGTTCATGCTTTGCCAACCAGTGTGCCACGTATTCCATTCCGCACCCCATGTGACCATCGCCACGGCCGGCCTCTCCCCCGCCTCCTCGCCGGCGGCGGGTCTTGCCGGATCCGGGAGGCAAGGAGAAACTCGTTCGCGGAAGGACCCTCCGCCGACTCGGGAAGGCCCATGGCCAAGCTGTCCTTATCCCCAAAGATCTTCGACGTCCTCGACTTCGGCACCCCCTCGGCAGAACGCGACATCTCGCGCGGGCTGGAGAAGTACTTCGTGGAGTCCGCGGCGTACCAGCGCGTCCGGTCCGGGGCCAAGACGATCCTGATGGGCAACCGCGGGGCCGGGAAGAGCGCGATCTTCCAGGTGCTGGCGAAACGGGAGCGCACCGCCGGCAGCCATGTCATCGAGCTGTCGCCGGAGGACTACTCCTACGAGCTGCTCAGCTCCACGATGGCCGCGGAGCACGCGGGCGCCTGGGCCAAGACGGGCGCCTACGCGGCCGCCTGGAAGTACCTGATCTACATCCTCGTGATGAAGGCGCTGGCGCGGAAGGGGATGCGGCTCACCAAGGGCGGCGGGCGGGAGATCCACAACTACATCAGGGACAACCACGGCGCCCGGCAGCTCGGCCCCCTGTCCCTGCTGGTCTCGTACCTGAAGCGGCTGGAGGCCGTCAAGATCGGCCCGATCGAGGCCGGGGTGCGGACCCGGGAGCTGGACCGGCTCTACAAGCTGGAGGAGATCCACAACCTGCTGCCGGCGCTGCGGAAGGTGCTGGACGACCAGCGGGTGGTGGTGCTGGTCGACGAGCTCGACCGCGGCTGGGACTCCTCCGAGGACGCCAAGGCGTTCGTCTCCGGGCTGTTCCAGGCGTGCGTGTCGATCAACGGGCTGCACCGGAACCTGCGGGTGTACGTGTCGCTGCGGCAGGAGCTGTACGACGACATCCCCGCCCTCTACGAGGACGCGCAGAAGCACCGCGACCTGCTGGAGAGGATCTACTGGTCGGAGGAGTCGCTGCTCGAACTGATCGCCAAGCGGATCCGGTACTCCGCGCACGAGAAGGGCTTCGACACCGAGGCGCTCGAACGGGCCGCCGACCATGAGTGCTGGTCGGCGGTCTTCGCCGCGCCGCCGGGCATGGCGCGGGACGCCTCGTTCGGCTACATGGTCGACAGGACCCTGTACCGGCCGAGGGAGCTGATCCAGTTCTGCTCGGAGGCGCTTGAGCAGGCCAGAGGACGCGCGTCGAAGCTGCCCGTCCCCTACTCGGCGATCGAGCGCTCCGAGTACGGCTACTCCGCGGAACGCACCAAGGACATCGCCGCCGAGTACCGCTCCCAGTACCCGGGGCTGCTCAGCGTGTTCGAGGTCTTCCGCAACCACCCGCCCACCTTCAGCCGCGAAGAACTCGAACTGCTCTGCCTCGAACTGGCCTTCGGCGACATCCCCACGCACGGCACCGGGTCATGGCTGCCGCTGTGCGACCCCGACGACCTCATCGAGATCCTGTGGCGGGCGGGGCTCCTCACCGCCCGGCCGACCGAGGGCGGCCGTTTCCTGGGGAGCCACCAGGTGCAGCACCTCAACCTGGCGGCCGTCCAGCGCTTCCGCGTCCACGACATGTTCCACGCGTCCTTGGGGATCCTCCCCAAGGACGCGTGAGCCTGTGTCAGAGCCGAAGGTGGAGCCCGTCCGGGGCCGCCGCCACCCGGGCCAGGTTCTCGACGGTGTGATGGGCCGCCGTCAGGGATTCCCTTGGATGGCTGGTGAGCACCGCCAGGACGGTGGCTCCGGCGGCACGGCCGGCGGCTATGCCCGCGGGGGCGTCCTCGATGACCAGGCAGCCGGATGGGTCCACGCCCAGGTGCCCGGCCGCCTGGAGGTAGCCGGACGGGTCCGGTTTGCCGTCCGGGACGTCCTCCGCGGTGATGACGATGGGCGGGAGGGGGATGCCCGCCGCGCCGGTGCGGAGCTCCAGTTGTGCCCTGTCCATGGACGTGACGAAGGCGTGGGGCAGGCCGTTCATGCCGGCCAGGAGTTCCACCGCGCCGGGGAGGGCGGTGATGCCGTCGGTACCGGTCGCTTCGAGGTCGTCCAGGCGCGCGGTGGCTTCCCGGACCCGGTCCGGTGGCAGGAAGTCCGCCACGCGGTCGCTCGTCCGGCGGCCATGGGCGTCGGCCAGGAACTCGTCCGGGTCGATGCCGTACTCGGCGGCCCATTCGCGGGCCGCACGCTCGACGAGGGGCGTGGAGTCGACGAGGGTGCCGTCCACGTCGAACAGGACGGCCGCGCAGGGCAGGATCACCAGTCCGCCTTGGCCGTCGCCTCGTCGGCCTGGGCGCGCAGCTTACGGACGGCCTCGGCCGGGTCGTCGGCCCCGTAGACGGCACTGCCGGCGACGAAGACATCCGCCCCGGCCTCGGCGCAGCGTTCGATGGTCTCGGCGCTGACGCCGCCGTCTACCTGGAGCCAGACGGGGAGGTCTCGGCCCTTGATGAGCTCTCGGGCGCGGCGCACCTTCGGCAGGACGACGTCCAGGAACTTCTGGCCGCCGAAGCCGGGCTCGACGGTCATGAGGAGCAGCATGTCGATCTCGCCGAGGAGGTCTTCGAAACCGTCCACCGGCGTGGCCGGGTTCACGCCGAGCCCCGCGCGCGCGCCGGCGGAGCGGATGGCGCGCAGGGTGCGGATCGGGGCCTTCGCCGCTTCGGCGTGGATGGTGACGCTCTTCGCGCCCGCCTCGGCGTACTCCGGGGCCCAGCGGTCGGGGTCCTCGATCATGAGGTGGCAGTCGAGCGGCAGCGCGCTGTGCTTCAGCAGGGCCTGGACGACGGGCAGCCCGAGGGTGAGGTTGGGGACGAAGTGGTTGTCCATGACGTCGACGTGCACCCAGTCGGCGGAGTCGGCGATGAGCGCGACGTCCTCGGCCAGGTGGGCGAAGTCGGCGGACAGGATGCTGGGTGCGATCTGAGGAGCCATGATGCCCAGAGTCTATTGGCGCAGTTCCGCCCGTTCCTCACCCGGCCGGGTGACGGCGGGGGTGGGACGCGCGGCCAGGCGGAGGCGGACGAAGGACTCCGGCGCACCGGCCGTGACCCACAGGGCGAGCAGCACCTGGACGGCGAACGCCTGCGCCAGGTTCGTCCCGCCGGGCAGCAGGTCGGTCAGGGCGATGGCGGCGGCGCCGGCGAAGCCGACCGGGAGGCGCGCCAGACGCTGCCAGGGCCCGCCGCCGGGGTCGAACCAGCCGCGGGCGGCGAGCAGGGACAGGCCCGCCAGTCCGCCGCAGAGCCCGCCGGAGGCTCTGGCCGAGTCGGTCAGCGTGATGGGCTCGATCCGGCCTCCGGCCCCCCTGATGGCCTCCGCCCAGGCTTCGGGCCACTGCCAGTTCTGCAGCGGCTGCACCGCGCCCCACGCCGCCGCCAGCAACAGCAGGGAGACCGCCAGGGAGAGGGCCATCTGCACGGCCAGGGGGCGGCGGGTCCACCACGGGACGACGATCGGCTCCAGCCCCATGACGGCCACCAGGATGGCCAAGCCGATGGCCCACCCCGCAAGGACCTGGCCGATCGAGTGGACGCCCAGATAGACGCGGGACACGCCGATCAAGACGATGATGACGGCGGCACCCGCCCACAGGAACCACCGCCTTGTCTGGGCGGCGAAGAAACCCCAGGCCGCGATGCCGTTCTGGGCATGGCCGGACGGCATCCCGAAGGACTCCAGTGACTGCCTGCCCTTGACGGAGGGGTCCGTCCAGTACGGGCGGGGATCGTGGAAGACCAGCTTGAGGAGCGTGTTGAGCAGCGCGCCGAACAGCAGGAGAACCGCGGCCCGTGCCGCCAGACGCGGAGCCACGCACCAGAACAGCGCGATGAGCAACGGCACGTAGAACGCCGCGCTGCCCAGGTACGACATGAAGAGCATGAAGCCGGTCAGCACGGAGATCCCCCAGGTCTAGGTACGGCGCAGGAGGGCCAGGAACATCGCGTCCGTGCCGTGGCGGTGCGGCCAGAACTGGGCGTACGGGCCGTCCCCCACGCCGGTGAGATCCGGGGAGAGCGATGTCAGGACCGCTGGCGCGTCGAGCCGTTCGGCGTCATCACGCCTACCCAGAACGTCGTCCACCACCACACGGGTCTCGGCCAAGTGCGGTGAGCACGTGACGTAGGCCACCACACCGCCGGGCCGGACGGACTCCAGCGCCGTGGCGAGCAGTTTCCGCTGCAGGGCGCCGAGTCCGGCGACCGCCTCGGGGCCGCGGCGCCAGCGGGATTCGGGACGGCGGCGAAGCGCGCCCAGGCCGGTGCAGGGCGCGTCGACCATGACCCGGTCGAAGGACCCCGGACGCCATGCGGGGGCGGTGCCGTCGGCCGCGACCACACCGGCACGGGCGTCGACGGCGCGCCGGACGAGCCCCGCGCGGTGCGGCTGAACGTCGGCCGCCAGCAGCCGCGCGTCACGCTGGGTCGCGAGCGCCGACAGAAGGCCCGCCTTGCCTCCGGGACCGGCGCAGAGGTCCGCCCAGCGCGTGTCGCGGCCGTCCAGAGGAGCGTCGGCCAGCGCCAGGGCGACCATCTGGCTGGCCTCGTCCTGGACGGCGGCGCGCCCGTCACGGACGGCGGCGATGCCCGCCGGATCACCCTCGGGCAGCACGGCGGCATAGGGCGAGTACAGGGCGGGTTCCGCACCGGCCCCGTAGAGCTCTTGGAGTGTGACTCGCCCGGGGCGCGCCACCAACGTCACCCGGGGGCGGGCGTTGTCGGCCGCCAGAAGATCCTCGATCTCGTCCGGCCCGACGGCGTCGCGCAGAGCGGACACGATCCACTTGGGGTGGCTGTACAGGACCGACAGGCGCGTCGTCGCATCGGTGTCGGCGGGCGCCACGATCTGCAGCCAGGCGTCCAGGTCGCGGGTGGCGACCTTGCGGAGCACCGCGTTGGCGAACTTCGCCTGGCCGGGGCCGGCGACGGACCGGGCCAGCTCCACGGTGGTCCCCACCGCCGCGTGCGGCGGGATGCGGGTCGCGAGGATCTGATGGGCGCCCAGTCGCAGGACGTCCAGGAGCGGGGCGTCGATCCGGCGCAGTTCCCGGTCGCTGCACAGCGCGAGGACGGCGTCGTAGGTGCCCCGGCCCCGCAGCGTGCCGTAGGTGAGCTCGGTGGCGAGGGCGGCGTCGCGTCCGGACAGGCCGCGGTCGCGCAGGCGGGTGGGCAGCAGGAGGTTCGCGTACGCGTCGCGGGTCTCGACCGCCCGGATCACGTCGAACGCCGTGCGGCGGACGAGGTCCTGGGGACGGCCGGTCCTGCGGGGGCCGCCCGGCCTGCGGTTCTGGACGTGTCGGCGGTTGCGGGCGGGTGGCATCAGTGCAGCGTGTCCTTGCCGGTGAGGTTGATGCCGCGGATCCAGTCGGCGGCGGCCATGCGGCGCTTGCCCTGCGGCTGTACTTCGCCCAACGCGACGGGGTGCGTGGCCGTTCCCACCAGTACCTCGTTCTTTCCCGCGCGGATCTCGCCGGGCGGCAGCTTGTCCGCGTCGGGGGCGGGACGGACCGGTCCCAGCTTGATCCGCGTGTCACGGAAGTTCGTCCAAGCACCGGGGGCCGGTGTGCACGCGCGGACGAGGCGGTCGATGTGCAGTGCGGGGCTCCCCCAGTCGACGTGGCCGTCCTCGGGCGTCAGCTTCGCCGCGTGGGACACGCCTTCGGCCGGCTGCGGCCGGGGTTCGAGGACGCCCGCCTCGATGCCGTTCATCGTGTCCAGCAGGAGGGTCGCACCGGCGACGGCGAGCCGTCCCAGGAGGTCACCGGCCGTGTCGGCCGGCCGGATCGGTTCGGTGAGGACGCCGTACACCGGGCCGGTGTCGAGCCCCTCCTCGATCTGGAACGTGGCCGCGCCGGTCATGTCGTCGCCGTGCAGGATCGCGCGCTGCACGGGCGCCGCGCCGCGCCACGCGGGCAGCAGCGAGAAGTGCAGGTTCACCCAGCCGTGCCGGGGGATGTCCAGGGCCTCGCGGGGCAGCAGCGCCCCGTAGGCGACGACCGGGCAGCAGTCGGGCGCGATCTCGCGGAGCCGGTCGAGGAACTCCGGGTCGCGGGCCTTGGCGGGCTTGAGCACCTCGACCCCGGCCTCGGCGGCGAGCTCGGCGACCGGGCTGGCGCTGAGCCGCCTCCCACGGCCCGCGGGCCGGTCGGGGCGGGTCACGACCGCGGCCACCTCGTGCGAGGACCCCAGAAGCGCCGTCAGCGCCGGGAGCGCGGCCTCGGGGGTTCCGGCGAAGACCAGCCGCACCTAGATCGCCTTCCCGAAGGTCCGGTGCGGCGACTCCCTGACGACGGGGACCGGGTCGCCGAACCACTCGGCCTCCCGGATCGCCTTCATCGCGGCCTTGCGCTGCTCCGGGTCCATCCGGTCGATGAAGATGATCCCGTCCAGGTGGTCGGTCTCGTGCTGGACGCAGCGGGCCAGCAGGTGGCTTCCCTCCAGCGTGATGGGCTCCCCGTGCATGTTGAAGCCCTTCGCCACGACGCCGACCGAGCGCGGCGTGGGGAACGCCAGGCCGGGCAGGGACAGGCACCCCTCGTCATCGGTCTCCTGCTCGTCCGACAGGTCCAGGCTGGGGTTGATCAGATGTCCCAGCCGGTCGTCGACGTAGTAGGTGAACACTCGCAGGCCCACGCCGAGCTGCGGCGCGGCGAGGCCCGCGCCGGGAGCGTCGATCATCGTGTCGGTGAGGTCCTTGACGAGCTGGCGCAGCTCCTTGTCGAAGTCCTTCACCGGCTCGGCGGGCGTGCGCAGGACGGGGTCTCCGAAGAGGCGGATGGGCTTGACGGCCAACGAGGACTCCGTTTCCTGCGAGATCTCTTGCGAGGTTTCTTGCGTTGCGGGGTTTCTTGGGTAAGGAATGCTCGCCCAGTCTACGGAGGGCGAGCCTTGGTGATTCACACTCCGCGATGGACCCCTTAGCGCACCGAGCGTGCCTTATAAGCGGCGGTGCGGGCGGCCTTGGCGGTCGCCTTGTCGGGATGGTGCGCGCCCAGGGCCTCCAGGACGTCGGCCACACCGGGATGCTCCGTGCGCCACAGCTCCTCGACCATGACCTTCATCTCAGCCTCCGGCGGAGCGTCGATGAGGGCGGCCTCGACCGCCTCCCCGGGCTCGGCGGTCTCCAGCATCCCGGCGACGGTGTCGACGAACACCCAGAGGTACTCCTCACGGGCCAGCTCCCGTCCGGCCGAGTCTCCGACGGCGTTGAGCCAGAGCGCGGCGTAGGGCGAGACCAGAGGATGCTCTTGCGCGGCCCGGACCACGCCGGCGGCCTCCGGGCCGATGCGGTGCAGGACGGCCGCAGCGAGGTTGCGGGCGCCCGGGCTTCCGGTTCGCATGACGTCCAGCAGGTCGGCGGCGGCGTCCTTGGGGTCGTGGGAGGCCAGCCAGCCGTCGATCTCCTCGTCGGCGGCCTCGGGCCGGTACCAGGTGAGCCCGGCGATGAGCTCGGACGCGCGCGCTCCGGCCAGCTCGCCGATGACGGGGGCGGTGAACCCGTCCGCCACCAGCAGCTCGCGGACGGCCCACACGCCGAGCGGCGTCAGAGCACGCCCCTCGCCGGACTTCTCGACGATGCCCCAGTCCTCAAGGGTCGCCAGTTCCAGCCGGAACGCGTCGGAGACGAGGGCGGGCATCGCCTCGGCGTCGGTGAGGTCGTAGGCCTCCGCGACATGGCCCAGCAGCGCCCCGGCCAGGATGTCCGGCTCGGTCGGCTCTTCCTGCTCGTACAGGTGGATCAGGACGCCGGTCATCTCGTTCTGCACGAGTTCCACCGCGTCCAGGCCGTCTGCGTAGTCGTGCCCAGGGACGACCACGGCCTCGAACAGCGGCAGCCAGGCGGCGAGCAGTTCCGCGTCGTCATCCGACCGGAGGTCTCCGCAGGCAGGCCCTGGGGCGGCGGTGCCGTTCCCGGCCGTGATGACGTTCGCCTCTACGGCGGCCCACCACAGGCGTTCCAGCTCGCCCTCGTCCTCCACCTCCCCGTAGCGGCGGGGGGCGTCCAGCCCCAGGTCGGCGGCGGCGTCCTCGGCGTCCGTCTCGGTGAGCGTGTCGTGCTCGGTGAGGGTCCGCTCGCCCGTCCAGTCGGCCAGGGCCAGGATCGTCCCGGTCAGCCGGGAACCGCGCGCGGCCGCGGCAACCGCGGCCCGCGGCGCCAGCCGGACGGGCGGGACGACGAGCTCCCCGGCCTCCCGCAGGTACGCCTCGGTCCGCGCGTACCGCTCCTCCTCGGGCAGCGCCTCGAACTCGCGCATCCACGCGTCGACGGCCTCCTGGTCGTCCAGGGAGATCCCGTCGGCCCGCAGCAGCCCCCCGATCACCTCGGCGGCGGCCTGCCGCTCCTCGCCGTCGACCGCGGCGACGACCTGGGCGAACTCGGGCCCGGTCCGGTCGATTTCCGCGGCCAGCGCCGCGGCGTCCGGTGCCGGGACGGCGCCGGTGTCGCGCAGCTGACCGACGATCTTGCGGAGGGCGTCGAGGACGGTGGGAACGTCGTCGCTGCCAGCGACCACGGTCTCGGGGAAGACCTCCAGCAGCAGCCGGCGCAGCCCGTCCGGGGTCAGCTCGTGCGCCCCTGCAAGGCCCATCTCCTCCCGGGCAAGACCGAGCAGGATACGGACCCCCTGCTCGTCCAGCGTCTCGCCTCGTTCATCCGTCCACTGCCGCAGATCCGCGACGGTGCTCTCCACCCAGTTGTCGGCCACCCGAGAACCCTATTGGTCAGATCAGCTCCAGGGGGTCGATCTGGACGCGTACCGTCTCCGTCGCCTTGCGCGCGCTGCGTACGCCCTGGGCTTCCTTCAGCGCGTGAGCCAGGGCGTGTCCCGCCGCCCGGGGCACGCGTATCAACGCGCGCTCCTTCTCCTGGGCGCCGGCCCCCGGCTGCGGGACGGGTACCGGCCCCAGCACCTCGGCCCCGGCGGGCAGCCGGGCATCGGCCAGAAGCTCCCGTATGGCGGCCGGGGACCCGGTGAGCGAGGCCATGCGCGCGGCCGGGGGAAAGCCCGCCTCCCTGCGTTCGGCCAGTTCGCGCTCCGCGTAGGTGACCGGATCCCACCGGACGAGGGCCTGGACGGCGGGAAGAGACCCTTCGGCGGCCACGATCACCGGCGCCTGCGGGCGGACGAGCGACGCCGCGTTGAGCCAGCGGCGCAGCGTCTCCTCCCCGGCGCGCAGATCCGGGCGTCCGAGCAGGACCCAGCCGTCCAGCAGCAGCGCGGCCCGGTAGCCCCCTTCCGCGGGCGGCTCGGCCCCCGGCGTGGACACCACGAGAGCCCGTTCCGGCCCGATCTGCTCAAGGATCGCGTCCCGCCCCGACGTCCGTACGGGCACGCCGGGAAACGCTCTGCCCAGCTCCTCCGCCGTGCGCTTGGCGCCCACCACGACCGCGCGTACTTGGAAGAAGCCACATTCGGGGCAGTGCCAGCCGCCCGCGATACGTCCGCACCACCGGCAGTAGGGGGCGGCATGGGGCGACGCTAGCGACAAGGGTCCCTGGCACGCGTCGCACCGTGCCGGTGTACGGCAACGCCCGCACGCTATGCCCGGTACATAACCGCGCCTTGGCACCTGCACGAGAACGGGCCCGTCCTCCAGCGCGTGCCTGGCCGCCTCGAACGCGACGTTCGGCAGGCGCGCCGTGTGGGCGGCGGCGTCGCGGGCGAGCTGTGCGTCCTCCCCCGCGTACCGGACGCGGGGCATCACCGTGCGGATCCGGGTCCGGTCGGCCGCGAGCGCGTGCGCCCAGCCGCTCTCCACCAGTTGCGTGGCGTCGGTGGTCCTGGTGAACCCGCCGATCAGCGCCCCGGCCCCCACCCTGTGCGCACGCAACGCGAGGACGTCACGGGGATGCGGGTAAGGGGCGTGAGGTTCGGCGTGGACGTCGTCTCCGTCGTCCCACAGCACGACCAGCCCGAGATCGGTGACAGGCGCGAACATGGCGGCGCGCGTGCCGACGACCGCCCGCGCCTTGCCGCGCAGGATCGCGAGCCATCTCCGGTAGCGCTCGGCGGGGCCCAGGTCCGCTGTGAGGGCGACATGCAGGCCCTCCCCCAGCTCGGCTTCGAGCGCGGCGTCCACACGCGCCACGTCACGCCCGTCGGCCACGACGACGAGCGCGCCGCGGTCGCCGTGCAGGGTGACGGCCACGGCCCGCGCTATGGCCGCCGCCCAGCCGGGCCCCGGCAGCGCCGTCCAGACCGCCCGCGGCGCCCTCCCCGCGGCCAGCGCCCCCAGGAACGACGGCCCGGCCGGGTAGTCCCGCCACACCCCGGCATCCGCCGCATCGGGCACCGCGCGGTCACCGGGCCCCGCACGACCGTCCGGTACCGGCACGGGTTCCGCCTCGACGCGGGCGTGCCGGGGCGGGACGGCCAGCCGCAGCACGTCCGCGAACATCCCCGCGTACCGGTCGGCCACCTCCCGGGCCAGCGCGGCGATCTCCGGCGTCAGCACCGGCTCGGGCGAGGTGACCCGCTCCAGGAACAGCAGCTTCCCGTCGTGGCCGCTCTCGGCGGCCCGCTCCAGCAGGAACCCGTCGACGAGCTGCCCGGCGAACCGCACCCGCACCCGGCACCCCGGCACCGCCCTCGCGTCCATCTCGGCGGGCACCAGGTAGTCGAACGGGCGGTCCAGATGCGGCAGGGACATGTCGACCGCGACCCGCGCCACCGGCAGTTCCGCGGCCGGGCGGCGCGTCCCCTTCTTGCCGGGCCTTCCCGGCCTCTTCCGCCCGTCAGGCCTGCCGGGCGGGTCGGCGGGGGCCCGCGGAAGGTCGTCCAGCCCCGGGATCAGGTCCGGTCCCCCGCCGCCTCCCCCGCCGTCCTTCGTCACGCCCCCGTCCTACCAGACCAACCCGACAGCCCGGTGCGGGCGCTAGGGTTGATCCGTTCGAACGGTTGGTCCGTTCGAACGGGGCGCGCATCCGCCGGCCCATTGCCCGATGCCCTCCGCGTCCCCCCGCCGTCCGACGAGCCCGTGCAGGCGAAGTGACCACAGCGCATACTCCAGAGCTGACGGACGCCCAGGCCCGGCATGGGTCGCCGCACCGTCCCCCGAGCCCCTCGTCCGTGTGGAGGAAGCGGGTACGCCACCCGGTGGTGGCGGCCACCGCGGCCGCCGCCGTCCTTCACCTGGTGTGGGCGCTGTTCCTGGCGAACGAGGGGGGCGACCTGGCGGCGCAGGCCGCATGGACGGACTTCGCCTGGAACCACCCAGGGGCGGCGTACAGCTTCGCTTGGTACGGCGGGATGCACCCCGCGTCCTACAGCGTCATGTCGCCGCACCTGATGGCGCTGTTCGGCATACGCACGGTCGCGGTCGTCACGGGCACGCTCTCGGCCGCCCTGACCGCGCACCTGCTCAAGCGGTTCAGGGCCCCGGTGGCGCTGCCCGCGTCGCTGTGGGCCGCGTTCGCGCTGGTGTGCAACGCCGCCTCGGGCCGTGTCACGTTCGGCCTGGGCCTGCTCTTCGCGCTCATGGCGACGATCGTGGTGTTCACCCCGCGCGGCACACCCGCGCTGCGCGCCGCCGGGATGGCCGGCCTCAGCCTGCTCGCCTCGCTCGCCAGCCCCGTAGCGGGCCTGTTCCTGCTGGTGCTGGCCGCCGCCCTGGTCCTGACCGGCCGGCGCCGCGCGGGCGCCTGCCTCGCCATCGGCCTTCCCGTCGTGGTGGGGACGACGAGCCTGCTGTTCCCGTTCAGCGGTGTGCAGCCGATCTCGCTCACCGCCATCGTGCTGCCCGCGATCACGAGCGTCATCGCGATCCTGCTGTGCGCGCCGAAGAGCTGGACGTTCGTCCGCATCGGCGCCGGCGTCTACCTGGCCGGGATCGTCCTCACCTGGCTGACCCCCTCCCCCGTCGGCAGCAACGTCGAACGCCTGGCGCTGCTGTTCGGCGGCATGCTCCTGCTGTCGGCCGTCGCGCGCGCACACGGACGCGTCCGCATCGCCGTGCTGTCCCTGGCGTTCATCGTCACGGCGTCCTGGCAAGTCGTGAAGCCCGTCGACGACCTGATCCACACCGAGCCCGCCGGATCCGCCGCCGACCACGCCCGCGGCCTCATCGCCGAACTGGACGCCCTCGGCGCGGACAAGGGCCGCATCGAGGTCGTGCCACTGCGCTCCCACTGGGAGTCGTCCGGCCTCAGCCGGCACTTCATCCTGGCACGCGGCTGGAACCGCCAGGTCGACGCGGAACGCCACACGCTCTTCTACGAGGACGGTGCGCTCACGCCCGGCTCCTACCGCGACTGGCTGCACGAATGGGCCGTGCAGTACGTCGTCCTGCCCGAGCAGGAGGTCGACTGGGCGGCGCAGGAGGAGGCCGCCCTCGTCGAGGGGAACCAGCCGTACCTCACGGAGATCTGGCGGGACGAGCACTGGCGCCTGTTCCGCGTCGCACGTCCGGTACCGCTGGTCGACCGCCCCGCGTCCGTCCACCGGCTCAACGCCGGTGAACTCGTCGTCGACATGCCGTCCAGCGGGTCGGTCCTGATGCGGGTCTCCTGGTCGCCCTGGCTGAGCGCCACCGGCGGGGACGCCTGCCTGGCGCGCGCGGGCGACTTCGTGCGGCTGACGGCGCACAGGCCCGGCCGCTACACGATCGCCGCCCGCTACGGCCTGCACCGCGGCAACCACTGCGACGCCTGACGAGCCGCGAACACGGGAGAGGGCCCCGGGGACGTCCCCGGGGCCCTCTCCCGTGTGACCGGGTCAGAAGCCGGCGGCGGAGGCCAGGTCCTTGGCGCGGTCGGTCGACTCCCAGGTGAAGGCGGGCCCCGACCGGCCGAAGTGGCCGTAGGCGGCGGTCTGCTGGTAGATCGGGCGGAGCAGGTCCAGGTCGCGGACGATCGCGGCCGGACGCAGGTCGAACACGTCGTCGATGGCCTTCTCGATCTTCTCGGTGGCGACCTTCTCGGTGCCGAACGTCTCCACGAACACGCCCACCGGGTGCGCCTTGCCGATCGCGTAGGCGACCTGGACCTCGGCGCGGTCGGCGAGCTGCGCGGCCACGATGTTCTTGGCGACCCAGCGCATCGCGTACGCGGCGGACCGGTCGACCTTGGACGGGTCCTTGCCGGAGAACGCGCCGCCGCCGTGCCGGGCCATCCCGCCGTAGGTGTCGACGATGATCTTGCGTCCGGTGAGGCCGGCGTCGCCCATCGGGCCGCCGATCTCGAACCGGCCGGTCGGGTTCACCAGCAGCCGGTAGCCCTCGGTGTCGAGGTCGAACTGGGCGAGCACCGGGTCGACCACGTGCTCCTTCACGTCCGGCGCGAGCAGCTCCTTCAGGTCGATGTCGGGAGCGTGCTGGCTGGACACCACGACGGTGTCGAGGCGGACGCCGCGGACGCCGTCGTACTCGATGGTGACCTGGGTCTTGCCGTCCGGGCGCAGGTAGGGGACGTCGCCGCTCTTGCGGACCGCCGACAGCCGCTGCGCGAGCCGGTGCGCCAGCGTGATCGGCAGCGGCATCAGCTCGGGCGTCTCGTTGGTGGCGTAGCCGAACATCAGGCCCTGGTCGCCCGCGCCCTGCCGGTCCAGGTCGTCGACGCCCTCGCCCTCGCGGGTCTCGTAGGCGTCGTCGACGCCCTGCGCGATGTCGGGCGACTGCGCGCCGATCGACACCGACACGCCACAGGAGTTCCCGTCGAAGCCCTTCTTGGACGAGTCGTAGCCGATCTCCAGGATCTTCTCCCGGATCACGCCCGGGATGTCCACATAGGTCTCGGTGGTGACCTCACCGGCCACATGCACCTGACCGGTCGTGATCAACGTCTCGACGGCGACCCGGCTCTTCGGGTCGTCCTTGAGCATCGAGTCGAGGATCGCATCGCTGATCTGGTCCGCGATCTTGTCCGGGTGTCCTTCGGTGACGGACTCGGAGGTGAACAGGCGGCGAGACACGTACGTGAACTCCTTGCAGCGGCTGCTGACTGACGTCGCAGGACGGATTCTTTGTCGAGTTCGGCGGGGGACGCCGCCCCCCGCACAGGTTCCCCACGGGTGTTAGGGCCAGAAGTCTAGCGGGATCGGTGCCGGGCCCCGCCATGCTCGCCGGTCAAAGGGCCTCTTCCCTCATCCGGCGTCCCCCGGGAGGGGACGGCCTCCCGGGCCCTCCGGCGGGAACGGCGGAGACGACGGTTTCAGCCGGGCGCCGACGAGGTCCCAGACGATCTCGGCGAGCGCCTCCTTGGCACCGCGCGGCACCTCGGTCTGTGAGCCGTCCGAGCCGAGGATCACCGCCTCGTTGTCGGGTCGCCCGAACGTGAGGTCCTCGCCGACCTGGTTGACGACGAGGAGGTCGCAGCGCTTGCGGGCGAGCTTGGCGCGACCGTTGGCGAGGACGTCGTCGGTCTCGGCCGCGAAGCCGACGATCACCTGGCCGGGGCGCCGGTTCTCGCCCAGCTCGGCCAGGATGTCGGGGTTCTTGACGAGCCGGATCGGCTCCGGCCCCGCCCCCTCCGACTTCTTGATCTTCGAACCGCGGTAGCCGGACGGCCGGAAGTCGGCGACGGCGGCGGCCATCACGACCGCGTCGGCGTCGGCGGCGGCCTCCACCACGGCCTTGTGCATCTCCTCCGCCGACCCGACGGAGACGATCCCGGTTCCGGCGGGGTCGGGCAGGGCCACGTTGGCGGACACGAGCGTCACCCGGGCGCCGCGGGCCACGGCCGTCCGGGCGAGGGCGTAGCCCTGCAGGCCGGACGAGCGGTTCCCGATGAACCGGACGGGGTCGATGGGCTCACGGGTGCCGCCCGCGGAGACGACGACGTGCCGTCCGGCCAGGTCGCGGCCGTCCGCGCCCCGGGCCAGGACATGCCGGGCGACCTCGAACAGCTCGGCGGGGTCGGGCAGCCGGCCGGGGCCGGTGTCCTTTCCGGTGAGCCGCCCGGAGGCCGGCTCGACGACGAGCGCGCCGCGGGACCGCAGCGTCGCCACGTTCGCCCGCGTCGCCGGATGCTCCCACATCTCGGTGTGCATCGCGGGCGCGAACACGACCGGGCACCGGGCGGTGAGCAGGGTGTTGGTGAGCAGGTCGTCCGCCAGCCCGTGCGCGGCCCGGGCGAGCAGGTCGGCGGTGGCGGGCGCGACGAACACCAGGTCGGCGGTCTGCCCCAGCCGGACGTGCGGAACCTCGGCGACCCCGTCCCACACCTGCGGGGACACGGGGTTGCCCGACAGGGCGGCCCAGGTGGGCTCGCCGACGAAGCGGAGCGCGTCGGCGGTCGGGACGACGGTGACGTCGTGCCCGGACTCGGTGAGCCGCCGGAGCAGCTCGCACGCCTTGTACGCGGCGATTCCGGCGCTCACGCCGAGGACGACGCGCGGCTTACGGGAGGTCATGCCGCCACCATCCCATCGGGCGCCGGGCGGACGCGCGGCGGGGGTGCCCTCAGCCCTCGATGGGCTCGGCGTTCAGGAGGCCCTCGCGCGTCTCGCGGAGCGCGATCGACAGCGGCTTCTCCTGCACCTGGGTCTCGACGAGCGGACCGACGTACTCCAGCAGGCCCTCGCCCAGCTGGGCGTAGTAGGCGTTGATCTGCCGGGCGCGCTTGGCCGCGATGCTCACGAGGCCGTACTTGGTGTCGACGACCTCCAGGAGCTCGTCGATCGACGGGTTGGTGATGCCCTCGTTGCTGGCTACCACTCGGTGGCCTTCCCCTGGTAGGTCGCTTACTGAACAGCCATCAAGGCTACCAGCTCGTCGCATACGTCCTGGACGGACGTGTTGACGAGCGTGACGTCGAATTCCTTCTCGGCGGCCAGCTCCACGCGGGCCGCGTCGAGCCGGCGCTCGATCACCTCGGGGGACTCGGTGCCGCGGCCGGTGAGCCGGCGGACGAGCTCCTCCCAGCTGGGCGGCGCGAGGAAGACGAGTCGCGCCTGCGGCATGGACCGGCGGACCTGCCGGGCGCCCTGCAGATCGATCTCCAGGAGCACCGGTTCGCCGCGGGCCAGGCGCTCCTCGACGGGCCGGCGCGGGGTGCCGTAGCGGTGACCCGCGAACTCGGCCCATTCGAGGAGCTCTCCTTCGGCGACGAGCCGGTCGAAACCGGCGTCGTCGACGAAGAAGTACTGCACACCATCGGTCTCACCCGGGCGGGGGGCCCGGGTGGTCACCGAGACCGACAGCCACACCCGCGGGTGTGATCGCCGGATCTCGGCGACGACCGTGCTCTTGCCGACGCCCGACGGTCCGGACAGGACCGTCAGCCGCCGCGCGAGCGGGCCAGGCGTTCTGGAGCCTTCCGGCGCAGCGATGGGTGCGCCGGAGCCGGGCGGGATGGTGCCGGTTTCGGGTCGCCCCGAGCCGGCCGCGGCGGTCTGACCGCCGCGCCCGCCCGCGAGTCGCGCGTCAGCGGTTCGCACTTCCGCCGAACTCGCTCTCCAGGGACGCGCGCTGGTTCGCGCCGAGACCCCGCACGCGGCGGGACTCGGCGATGCCGAGGCGCTCCATGATCTGCTTCGCACGGACCTTGCCCACACCGGGCAGCGATTCCAGGAGGGCCGACACCTTCATCTTGCCGATGACGTCGTCGGACTGACCCTCTTTGAGAACCTCGGCAAGCGAGGTTCCCCCGTGCTTGAGCTTGTTCTTAACCTCGGCCCGCTCCTTGCGAGCCTTGGCAGCCTTCTCCAGGGCTGCGGCGCGCTGTTCGGGGGTTAGGGGCGGAAGAGCCACGCCGGGTCACCTCAGGTTTCCACTCGACGGAGTCGGACGGGTTGGGAAACTAGCGAGTTCACCGCCCATAAGGCAACGTGAAGTGCCGTTTAGCCCACCATAAATTCGCGAAAATCACTCCCCGGAGTGTCCTGAATACAGAGTGTACACAATCGCGGAGGGTCGGCGGCGCATCCCCGCGCCGTGCTGGGACTTTCGCATGATCGTGAAAATCCCCCCTTTCTGCCCCCAAATGCGGCACTCGATCCCCGCATGTCGCTGCGGTTCGCGTCCGCCGGGGGCCCTCCCGCCGCGCTTCCGGCCCCCGCCGGCGGGCCCGTCCGGCGGCCGCCGGGCACTCCCCTGTGAGGTCCCCCACAAACGATCCCGACCGAGTGACCCTCGTCACGCCCGGCCGTTCCGCACGTCGCGGCGGCACCGTTACTGTCATCCTCGACAACATCCGGCCCCGCCAAGATCCGCTCCCGCTCGGAGGACCGCGCCACCGCACTCAGCTCCCCGCCCACCGCCAGGGCGCCCCATGGACGCGGAACGACCGGCCGCCCCATCGGAGGCGTCTCCGGCGGGAAACGCCACTCCGCGTGAACGAGTTCCTCGTTCGACGCGCACTCGCAATGCGAACACACCGGTCTCGATTTTCGCATGCGACTAAAACCACAATGCGCGATCCCACGCGCCAGAGAAACTTGCCAGAATGCAGTTCTGGTCATACTCGCGCCGCACCCCAATCCCGGCCCGGCGGGCCGGACCCCGCCCACCGACCCGGGGTGCGCCCACCGCCGCGCTCCGGGGTCAGCAGGCTCTGCGCAGGGCGGCGGCTATGGCGGCCGCGGCGGCGCCGGGGTCGGGGGCTCCGGTGATGGGGCGGCCGATCACCAGCAGGTCGGCGCCGGCCGCCAGGGCGGCTTCGGGGGTGGCCACGCGGGCCTGGTCCTGGTTGGCGGCGCCGGCGGGACGGACCCCGGGGGTGATGAGCGTGATGCCGGGGCCGACCTCGGCGCGGACGGCGGCGGCCTCCTGCGGGGAGCAGACGAGCGCCTGGGCGCCCGCCTCGACGGCGAGGGCGGCGAGGCGGCGGACGGCGTCGGGGGCCGGTCCGGCGATGCCGAGGGCGGTGAGGTCGGCCTCGCCGAGGGACGTCAGCACCGTCACCGCGGCGATCTTGGTGGCGGGGGCGGCCTCCACGGCGGCCCGGATCATCGCGGGTCCCCCGGCGGCGTGCACGGTCAGGTAGGACGGCTTGAGGCGCGCCACGGCGCGGGCGGCGCCGCGGACGGTCGCGGGGATGTCGTGGAGCTTGAGGTCCAGGAAGACCTGGACGCGGCTGGCGCCGCGGACGCTGGCGACGACGTCGGGCCCGTACCGCAGGTAGAGCTCCAGCCCCACCTTGACGGTGGAGACGTGCGGCGTGACCAGGGTGGCCCAGCGCGCGGCCGTCTCCAGGTCGGGCGCGTCCAGCGCGACGGCGATGGGGGCGGTCACAGTTTCTCCTTCTCGGGCTCTTGCGGGCGCACCTGGGGCGGGACGTAGCCGGCGGGCTTGTGCGCGAGGCCGACGGCGTCGGCGAGGCGCCCGATGCGGCGGGCAGCGAGGGCCTCCTCCAACTCGCGCAGGACGCGGGGGCCGGCCGCCGGGTCGTGGAAGAGGGCGGTGCCGACGGCGACGGCGGACGCCCCGGCGAGGATGAACTCCAGCGCGTCCAGGCCGGTGGCGATGCCGCCGACGCCGATGATGGGCGTGGTGGGCAGCGCGGCGTGCACCTGGTAGACGCAGCGGACCGCGAGGGGCCGGATGGCGGGGCCCGACAGGCCGCCCGACACGCCGGTGAGGGCGGGACGGAGCGTCTTCGGGTCGATCGCCATGGCCTCCATGGTGTTGATCAGGGTGAGGCCGTCGGCGCCGGCGTCGACGCAGGCGAGCGCGATCGTGGTGATGTCGGTCACGTCCGGGGCCAGCTTGGCGAAGATCGGGACGCCGGGCCGGGTGTGGTCGCGGACGGCGCGGACGACGGACGCGGCGGCGGCCGGGTGCCAGGCGAACACGCGGCCGCGGTCCTCGACGTTCGGGCAGGCGACGTTGACCTCGATCGCGGCGATGCCGGGGACGCCCCGCAGGCGGCGCGCCAGGTCGCCGTACTCCTCGATGCTGCCGCCGGCGACGGAGACGATCGTGCGGACGTCCTGTTCCATGAGCCACGGCAGGTCACGTTCCAAGAACGCCTCCACGCCCGGCCCGGGCAGGCCCATGGCGGTCAGGAGTCCGCTGGGTGTCTCGGCCACGCGTGGTGTGGGACGTCCCGCGCGCGCTTGCGGCGTCACCGACGTGGTGACGAACGCCCCCAGGCGGTTGAGGTCGAAGAACTGGGCGAGCTCACGTCCCGTCCCGCCGCACCCGGAGGCCGTCATGACGGGGTTGGGGAGTTCCAAAGGCCCGAGTGCGGCCCTGAGCCGGTCGCTCACCGCGAGCCCCCCTCGGAGACGTTCAGGACGCGCGGCGCGCCCAGCGCGTCGAACGGGATGGTGCCGAGGTCGCCCCAGCGGACGCGGTCGCCGCGCAGGACGGGACCGTCCGCGCAGGCGCGGACCATGCGGGTCACGCCGTCATCACCGTGGACGGGGAGCATGCACGTCATGCACACGCCGATGCCGCACGCGCCGGTCTCCTGGAGGAACTCCTGCACCGACACCTGCGAGGGGAGGCCGAAGTCACCGGCGACCTGCGTGACCGAGCGCAGCAGGCCGGTGGGGCCGCAGCCGTAGACGACGTCGGCGCCGGTCTCCTCGATGACGCGGGGCAGGACGTCGCGGACCGTGCCCTTCTCCCCCATCGAGCCGTCCTCGGTGGCGACGGTGGAACTGTCGCCGATGCGCTGCGCCATCCGGGAGCCGAACACCTGCCGGGCCGAGGCCCCGCCGAGCACGAAGTGCACCCGGCAGCCGCGCCGCAGCAGCGTGTCGGCGAGCGCGAACACCGACGCACCGCCGGGCCCGCCGCCGACGAGCAGGCAGTTCACCGGGTCGCGGGGCAGCCGGAACGGGCGGCCGAGCGGCCCGACGAGGTCGATCTGGTCGCGGGAGCGGCGGCCGGCGAGCCAGCCGGTGCCGGGCTCGGTGTCGGCGAACACCAGCTCGACGGTGCCGCCGTAGTCGGATTTGACCTCGTGCACCCCGAAGCAGCGGCGGACCAGGCGGGACGTGTACTCGCCGCCGACGGCGAGCGCCACGAACTGGCCGGGCCGGAACCGCTCGGCGATGGCCGGGGCCACCAGCGTCATCGCGTGGTAGTCCTGCACCTGGCGGACCGTCAGGACCGTCGCCGAGGTCTGCACCGGCGTGTCGGACACCCGTCTCCCTCTCCTCGTCATGCGCCGCGCGGGGCCGGGCGGACGCACCGCCCGCCGGTCCCGCGCGGCCTGTCGTCACCCGGGCGTCACGGTGCCGTCCGGCGCTCCCGTCCGGCCGTGCGCGCCGCTGAGCCGCTCGGCGTGCTCCTGGAGGGAGCGGACGCCGACCTGGCCGCCGGCGACGGCCTCGATGCCCTGCACGGCCGCCGCGAGGCCCTGCACGGTCGTTACGCACGGTACGCCCCGCAGCACCGCCGCGGTGCGGATCTCGTAACCGTCGAGCCGCGGCCCGGACTGGCCGGGGCTGCCGAAGGGCGTGTTGACGATGAGATCGACCTCGCCGTCCAGGATGCGCCGCACGATCGTGGGCTCGCCGGACGGGCCCGGACCTGCGCTGTGCTTGCGCACGATCTTGGCACGCACGCCGTTGCGGCGCAGGACCTCCGCGGTCCCTTCCGTGGCAAGAATCTCAAAGCCCAGGTCAGCGAGGCGCTTCACCGGGAACACCATGTGCCGTTTGTCGCGGTTCGCCACGGACACGAACGCGCGCCCCTTGGTCGGCAGCGACCCGTAGGCGGCCTGCTGCGACTTGGCGAACGCGGTGCCGAACACCTCGTCGATGCCCATGACCTCGCCGGTCGAGCGCATCTCGGGGCCGAGGACGATGTCGACGCCCTGCCCGCGCTCGTTGCGGAACCGGTCGAACGGCAGGACGGCCTCCTTCACCGCGATGGGCGCGTCCAGCGGCAGGTCGCCGCCGTCGCCCGTCTCGGGCAGCAGGCCCTCCGCGCGCAGTTCGGCGATGGTGGCGCCCATCATGACGCGAGCCGCCGCCTTGGCGAGAGGCACGGCCGTCGCCTTGGACACGAACGGCACCGTGCGGGACGCCCGCGGGTTCGCCTCCAGCACGTACAGGACACCCGCGGAGAGCGCGTACTGGACGTTCATGAGCCCGCGTACGCCGACGCCGCGTGCGAGCGCCTCCGTCGACTCCCGGATGCGGCGGATGTCGTCGTGCCCAAGAGTGATCGGCGGGAGGGCGCACGCCGAGTCGCCGGAGTGGATGCCGGCCTCCTCGATGTGCTCCATGACACCGCCGAGGTAGAGCTCCTCGCCATCGAACAGGGCGTCCACGTCGATCTCGATGGCCTCGTCCAGGAAGCGGTCGACCAGGACGGGGTGTTCGGGGCTCGCCTCCGTGGCACGGGTCATGTACGACTCCAGCGTGACGTCGTCGTACACGATCTCCATGCCGCGCCCGCCGAGCACGTACGAGGGACGGACGAGCACGGGATAGCCGATCTCCTCGGCGATCTCGCGTGCCTCCTCGTAGGACGTGGCGGTGCCGTGCTTGGGCGCGAGCAGCCCCGCCCTGTGCAGGACGTGCCCGAACGCGCCCCGCTCCTCGGCGAGGTGGATGCTCTCCGGGGAGGTGCCCACGATGGGCACTCCGGCGTCCTTGAGCTTCTGGGCCAGCCCCAAGGGCGTCTGGCCGCCGAGTTGGACGATGACACCCGCGACCTCACCGGACTGCTGTTCCGCGTAGACGGTCTCTAGGACGTCCTCCAGTGTCAGGGGCTCGAAGTAGAGCCGGTCGGAGGTGTCGTAGTCGGTGGAGACCGTCTCGGGGTTGCAGTTGACCATCACGGTCTCGTAGCCGGCCTCGGCCAGTGTGAACGACGCGTGGACGCACGAGTAGTCGAACTCGACGCCCTGGCCGATGCGGTTGGGGCCGCTGCCCAGGATGATGACCTTGGGCTTGGTCCCCGGCGGGACCTCGGTCTCCTCGTCGTAGGCCGAGTACAGGTAGGGAGTCCGTGCCTCGAATTCGGCGGCGCAGGTGTCGACCGTCAGGTAGACGGGGCGGATCCCGAGCGCGTGCCGAAGCTCCCTGACGACCTCCTCGGAGAGGCCGCGCAGCTCGCCGATCTGCGCGTCGGAGAACCCGTGCCGCTTGGCGCGCAGCAGCTTGTCCTTGGTGAGCGCGTCGTCGGCGGTGCGGATCTCCTCGGCGACCTCGTTGATGGCGGCGATCTGGTCGAGGAACCAGGGATCGATGCCGGTCGCCTCGTACAGCTCCTCGATGGTGGCCCCGGCCCAGAGCGCGCGCTGGACGTCCTTGAGGCGTCCGTCATGCGGGCGCTTGGCGGACTCGACCAGCTTGGCGGCGTCCGCCTCACCGGCCCAGCTGAACGACGAGCCCTTCTGCTCCAGCGACCGCAGCGCCTTCTGCAGGGCCTCGGTGAAGCAGCGTCCGATGGCCATGGCCTCGCCCACGGACTTCATGTGCGTGGTGAGCGTGCCGTCGGCGCCGGGGAACTTCTCGAACGCGAACCGGGGCACCTTCACCACGACGTAGTCGAGCGTGGGCTCGAACGACGCGGGCGTCTCCCGGGTGATGTCGTTCGGGATCTCGTCCAGGGTGTAGCCGATCGCCAGCTTCGCCGCGATCTTGGCGATGGGGAAGCCGGTGGCCTTGGACGCCAGCGCCGACGACCGCGACACCCGCGGGTTCATCTCGATGACGATCATCCGGCCGGTGCCGGGATGCACCGCGAACTGGATGTTGCAGCCGCCGGTGTCGACGCCCACCTCGCGGATCACCGCGATCGCGACGTCCCGCATGTTCTGGTACTCGCGGTCGGTCAGCGTCAGCGCGGGCGCGACCGTGATCGAGTCGCCGGTGTGCACGCCCATCGGGTCGAGGTTCTCGATGGAGCACACGATCACCACATTGTCGTGGCGGTCGCGCATGACCTCCAGCTCGTACTCCTTCCAGCCGAGGATCGACTCCTCCAGAAGGACCTCGCTGGTCGGGGACGCGTCGAGCCCGGCGCCGGCGATGCGGCGCAGGTCGTTCTCGTCGTGGGCGAAGCCGGAGCCCCGCCCGCCCATCGTGAACGACGGCCGCACCACCAGCGGGTAGCCCAGCTCGCCGGCCGCCGCGAGGCATTCGTCCATCGTGTGGCAGATGACCGACCGGGCGGACTCGGCGTTCAGGCCCTGCTCACGCGCGACCTTGGCGACGACCTCCTTGAACCGCTCGCGGTTCTCGCCGGCCTGGATCGCCGCCACGTCGGCGCCGATCAGCTCGACCCCGTACTTGGCGAGGACACCGCCCTCGTAGAGCGCGATGGCCGTGTTCAGCGCCGTCTGGCCGCCGAGGGTCGGCAGCAGCGCGTCCGGCCGCTCCTTGGCGATGATCTTCTCGACGACCTCGGGGGTGATCGGCTCGACGTAGGTGGCGTCGGCGAACTCGGGGTCGGTCATGATCGTGGCCGGGTTGCTGTTGACCAGCGTCACCCGCAGGCCCTCGGCCTTCAGCACCCGGCACGCCTGGGTGCCGGAGTAGTCGAACTCGCACGCCTGACCGATGACGATCGGCCCGGAGCCGATGACCAGGACGGACTTCAGGTCTTCACGACGCGGCATTACCTCGACGCCTCCATGAGCTCGCAGAAACGGTCGAAGAGCCCGGACGCGTCGTGCGGGCCTGCGGCGGCCTCCGGGTGGTACTGGACGCTGAACGCGGGGCGTTCGAGGAGCCTCAGCCCCTCGACGCAGCCGTCGTTGAGGTTGATGTGGCTGACTTCAGCGGGGCCGTAGGGGGTGTCGAACGGGCCGTCCGCGGGCGCGTCGACCGCGAACCCGTGGTTGTGGGCCGAGACGACGACCTTGCCGGTCGCGCGGTCCTGGACGGGCTGGTTGATGCCCCGGTGGCCGAACCTCAGCTTGTAGGTGCCGAGGCCGAGCGCACGGCCGAAGATCTGGTTGCCGAAGCAGATGCCGAAGAACGGGGTTCCGGTGTCGAGGACGCCCTTGAGCGCGTCCACGGCGTAGCCGGCGGCGGCGGGGTCACCGGGGCCGTTGGAGAAGAACACGCCGTCGGGCCTGAGGGCGAGGATCTGCTCGGCCGTGCTGGCCGCGGGCAGGACGTGCACTTCGCAGCCCCGCTCGGACATCCGGTACGGCGTCATCGCCTTGATGCCGAGGTCCACCGCCGCGACGGTGTAGCGCTTCTCACCCTTCGCCGGGACGACGTAAGGCTCCTTGGTGGAAACGTCCTTTGCAAGGTCGGCGCCCTCCATCGAAGGGCTCTGCCGCACACGCTCCACAAGGGCGTCCTCATCGGGCGCCATGGCCGCCGGCCCGCTGAAGATGGCGGCGCGCATCGCCCCCCTGTCGCGCAGGTGCCGCGTCAGCGCGCGCGTGCCCGGGATGGCGATGCCCACCACGCCCTGCTCGCGCAGCGCGGACCCCAGCGACCCGGTGGCGCGCCAGTTGGACGCCACACGGGCGGGCTCACGCACCACATAGCCGGCCACCTGGATGCGGCCGGACTCGGGGTCCTCGCCGTTCACGCCGGTGTTGCCGATGTGGGGGGACGTCATGGCCACGATCTGCCGGGCATAGGAGGGATCGGTGAGCGTCTCCTGATAGCCGGTCATCCCGGTGTTGAAGACCATCTCACCGAAGGTCTCCCCCTCGGCCCCGTACGCGACCCCGTGGAACACCCTGCCGTCTTCCAGAACGAGCAGAGCAGGGTTCATTGAAGCTTCCCTTCCAGGACGGTCGGCTTGCCGCGCAGGAGCGTCGCGACGACCCGGCCGGGCAGTTCCAGCCCCGCGAACGGGGTGTTGCGGCTCTTGGAGGTCATCGCGGACGGGTCCACGGCACGGCGCGGCGACGGGTCGTACAGCGTGATGTTGGCGGGCGAACCTGCCTCCAGCGGACGACCCTGTCCGGAAAGGCGGCCGATGCGGGCGGGACGGCGGGACATGCGGTCGGCGACCCCGGCCCAGTCGAGCAGGCCGGTCTCGACCATGGCCTCCTGGACGACCGGGAGCGCCGTCTCCAGCCCGATCATCCCCATCGCGGCCACCGCCCACTCGGTCTCCTTGGCCTCGACCGGGTGCGGGGCGTGGTCGGTGGCGACGCAGTCGATCGTCCCGTCGGCGAGGGCGTGCCGCAGCGCGGTGACATCGTCGGCGGTGCGCAGCGGCGGGTTGACCTTGAAGATCGGGTCGTACGTCCCGGCCTTGGCGTCGTTCAGCAGCAGGTGGTGCGGGGTGACCTCGGCGGTCACCGGGCAGCCCTTGCTCTTCGCCCACCGGATGATCTCCACCGACCCGGCGGTGGACACGTGGCAGACGTGCAGCCGCGACCCGACGTGCTGGGCGAGCAGCACGTCCCGGGCGATGATCGCCTCCTCGGCGACGGCGGGCCAGCCGCGCAGGCCGAGCGCGGCCGACATCTCGCCCTCGTTCATCTGCGAGCCCTCGGTGAGGCGCGGCTCCTGCGCGTGCTGGGCGACGACGCCGTCGAACGCCTTCACGTACTCCAGCGCGCGGCGCATGATGACCGCGTCCGACACGCAGTGGCCGTCGTCGGAGAACACCCGCACCCGCGCGGCCGAGTCGGCCATCGCGCCCAGTTCGGCGAGCTGCTCGCCGGCGATGCCGCGCGTGACGGCCCCGACGGGCTGGACGTCGCAGTACCCGGCCTCGCGCCCGAGGCGCCACACCTGCTCCACCACGCCGGCCGTGTCGGCGACCGGGTCGGTGTTGGCCATCGCGTGGACGGCGGTGTATCCGCCCATCGCGGCGGCCTTCGTCCCGGACTCGACGGTCTCGGCGTCCTCACGGCCGGGCTCGCGCAGATGGGTGTGGAGGTCGACCAGGCCGGGGAGGGCGATGAGCCCATCGGCGTCGATGATCTGCGCGCCGGCCTCGTCCAGGCCCCGCCCCACCTCGGCGATGGCACCCTCGCGGACCAGGATGTCGGCGGCCTCGCCACCGAGGATCCGGGCGCCCTTGATGATGTACGTCGTCACTGGGAGACCTCCTTGCCGATCGCCGACTCGGAGCCTCCGAGCAGCAGGTACAGGACGGCCATGCGGGCGCTGACGCCGTTGGCGACCTGCTCGACGATCGTGGAACGGACGGAGTCGGCGACCTCGGCGGCGATCTCGACGCCGCGGTTCATCGGCCCGGGGTGCATGACGATGGCGTGCTCGGGCAGCTGCGCCATGCGCTCGGCGTCCAGCCCGTAGCGGCGGCTGTACTCGCGCACGGTCGGGAAGTAGGCCGCGTTCATCCGCTCCTGCTGGACGCGCAGCATCATGATGACGTCGCTCTTGGAGAGGACGCCGTCCAGGTCGTAGGACACCGAGCACGGCCACGTGTCGATGGCGACCGGCAGCAGCGTCGGGGGCGCGACCAGGGTGACGTCCGCGCCGAGCGTGTTCAGCAGCAGAACGTTGGATCGCGCCACACGGCTGTGCAGGACGTCGCCCACGATCGTGACCTTGCGGCCCTCCAGGTCACCGAGGCGCTTGCGCATCGTGAACGCGTCCAAGAGCGCCTGGGTGGGGTGCTCGTGCGTGCCGTCACCGGCGTTGACCACGCTGCCCTGCACCCAGCCGGCGAGCCGGTGGGGCGCGCCCGACGCGCCGTGCCGGATGACGACGCCGTCCGCGCCCATCGCCTCCAGCGTGAGGGCCGTGTCCTTCAGGCTCTCGCCCTTGGACACGCTCGACCCCTTCGCGGAGAAGTTGATGACGTCGGCGGACAGCCGCTTGGCCGCGGCCTCGAACGAGATGCGGGTACGGGTGGAGTCCTCGAAGAAGAGGTTGACGACCGTCCGGCCGCGCAGCGTCGGCAGCTTCTTGATGGAGCGGCCCGCGATCTGCGCGAGCTCCTCGGCCGTGTCGAGGACGAGCAGCGCGTCGTCGCGGCTCAGGTCGGCGGCGGAGATCAGATGGCGGTTCATTCGGCACCCCCCGCAGGGTCGGACGGCACCGGCCCGAGCAGCACCGCGTCGCGTCCGTCGTTCTCGTCCAGCAGGACCTTCACGGTCTCCCGCATCGAGGTGGGCAGGTTCTTGCCCACGTAGTCGGCGCGGATCGGCAGCTCCCGGTGCCCGCGGTCGACCAGGACGGCCAGCTGGACGGCGCGCGGCCGGCCGAGGTCGTTGAGGGAGTCCAGCGCGGCGCGCACCGTCCGCCCGGAGAACAGCACGTCGTCGACCAGCACGACGATCTTGTCGTCGACGCCCTCCGCGGGCAGCTCGGTGCGGCCGAGGGCGCGGGCGGGCCGCATCCGCAGGTCGTCCCGGTACATGGTCACATCGAGCGAGCCCCAGGGCACCGGGCGGCCCTCGACCTCGCGCAGCGCACCGGCCAGCCGCTCGGCCAGCGTCACGCCGCGGGTCTGGATGCCGAGCAGCAGGACGTCATGGCCGCCCTTGGTCCGCTCAAGGATCTCGTGTGCGATACGGGTCAGCGCGCGCCTGATGTCGGGACCCTCCAGAACGGCCTTGGACCGGGGATCACCGTCCGCCACGCGCGCCGCTACCGGCCGTTCCGGCCGGGAGGCAGCATTCACCGCGAAACCTCCTTCCCCGCCTCACAGGACGGGCCTTAAAGGACGTTGTGTCTCCCCCACGGTAGCAGCAGGCCGGAACCGCTCCGCACCCGGACCTGCCCCTGTCTTCGCAGGTGAAAGGGGTCACACTCGACGAGCCTGGCGGCGTCGTGACAGGCGCGGCACAACGCGTGGGCACGGGCCGCGCGCGATCCGGACGGCCCGGATCGGGTGCTGCGGATTCGACCGCTTTTCTCCAATCGACTTGACCTGGGGCCGTACCCGTTTTACCGTCACTGTCCGTAACCATCCCTGGAGGCGGACTCCCGGAGCCCCCGGCTTCGCGAATCCGTCTCCCCCCGGTGACCAGCCGGGGTCCGAACGACGACGAAAGTGAGCCTGGGGGCCGCAGAATGCCGTCTGAATACGCTAAGGCTCTCGGCGCGCGCCTGCGCGCCATCCGCACCCAGCAGGGCCTGTCCCTGCACGGCGTGGAGGAGAAGTCACGCGGCCGCTGGAAGGCCGTCGTCGTGGGTTCGTACGAGCGGGGCGACCGCGCCGTCACCGTTCAGAAGCTGGCCGAGCTCGCCGATTTCTATGGCGTGCCGGTTTCCGAGTTGCTGCCCGGCGGAGCCGCGCCGAGCCCGCTCGGGCCTACACCCAAGCTCGTGATCGATCTAGAGCGGTTGCAGCAGCTTCCGAAAGACAAGGCCGGTCCTCTCGCCCGCTACGCCGCGACGATCCAGAGCCAGCGGGGCGACTACAACGGAAAGGTCCTGTCCATCCGCCAGGAAGACCTGCGTTCGCTCGCGGTCATCTACGACAAGTCCCCGACCGAGCTGACCGAAGAGCTGATCAGCTGGGGCGTCCTGGACCCGGAGGCGCGCCGCGCCGTCGAGTCCTTCTGATACACCCGCCACCGTGCCGGGGCCCGGTCTCACGCCGGGCCCCGTCCCGTGTTCTCAGTGCGCCTCCACGGCACGGTGCTCGCCGGCGTCCGGCACGGTGACGCGGCCGGTCCCCCGGCGGCGGCGCGGGGCGAGGAGGGCCAGCGGCAGGACGACGGCCATGACGGCGGCGCTCACCGCGAAGCCGGCCGTGTAACCGCTCTCGCCGGGGACGGCCACGATGACGACCGCGCTGATCTGCGTCCCGAGGGAGGCGCCGACCGTGCGGATCAGAGTGTTGACGCCGGTCGCCACACCCGTCTCACCCGCGGGGACGGCCGCGACGACCAGGTTCGCGCCGGCGGCATAGGCGAAGCCGAGGCCGATGCCCCGTGCCAGGCCGCCGACGTACAGCTGCCACATGGCGGCATGCTGGAACGCCACGAACGCATACCCCAGACCGGTCGCCAGCGCGCCGCCGAACAGCACCATGCGCGAGCCGATTCGCCGGTCGAGCAGGCCCGCCGCCATGCCCGCGGCGGTCATCCCGACGCTGGCGGGCAGTTGCAGCAGGGCCGCCTGGGTGGCCGTGCCGCCGAAGCCGTACCCGGTGTCTCCGGGAAGCTGGACGAGCAGCGGGAACAGCAGCCCTCCGGCCATGAGCGCGTACCCGGACAGCAGCGACGCGGCGTTCGCCGTCCACACGCCGCGGACGCGCATCAGCCGCGGATCGATCAGCGGCTCGGGGACGCGGCACTCGACCCGCCACCACGCGCAGGCCGTCACGGCCGACAGCGCCAGCAGGCCGAGGACGCCCGGGGACGTCCAGCCCCAGTCCATGCCCTCGGTCAGCGCGGTGAGCGCGGCCACCAGCCAGGCCGCGAACAGGACGGCGCCCCACCAGTCCACCTTGGCCGCGTCCCGGGGCGCCGACCGCGGGACGAGCCACCAGGCGAGGACGACGCCGGGGACCAGCCCGGCGACCGGCACCCAGAGCAGCCACCGCCAGCCCAGCAGGTCGATGATCGGCCCCGCCAGGCACCAGGAGACCGCGCCGCCGAGGCCCAGCATGGACGACATGAGCCCGACCGCCGACGCCGTCCGGGCGGGCGGGATCACGTCCCGGATGATCGTGTACGCCAGCGGGAAGACGCCGCCGCCGATGCCGCCCAGCACCCGCCCGGCGAGCATGACCGGCACCGACCACGCCAGGGCCGCGACGACCATGCCCGCGGTCGCGATCACGAGCACGGCGAGCAGGACGTGCCGCGGCCCGTACAGGTCGCCGAGCCGGCCCACGACCGGTGTGGCGACCGCCGCGGACAGCGTCATCGCGGTGAGCGCCCACGCGGCGCCGGCGGGCGTGGTGCCCAGGCCGTCCTGGATCTGCGGCAGCGCGGGCGTCACGACGGCCATGGACAGCGAGTAGGCCATCACACCGAGGAACGCCAGCAGCGGGACCAGCCCGCGCCCGCCCTGCGCCGCCACCCGAGCCTCCCGTACTTCGCCGCCCTAACAATCTCATACGGGGACGGAGCACGCACGGCGCGCCCTGGCGGCGCGGCCGTCAGATGTCATAGACCTGCTGGTACTTGTCGAGAATGGCGAGCGCCTGGCCCTTCATCCGGTGCTCGGCCCGGGAGCGGACGATCTCGGCGATCTCGTCCGGGCCGTGCCCGAGGCGGCGCATCAGGTTGAGGGCGATGCTGATCACGTCGGCGGCCTCCCGCGCGGCGGCCGCCTCGTCCCCCCGCGCCAGGTGCTCGTCCAGTTCGTCGAACTGGATGTCGACCGCGCGGCGGAAATGCGTAAAGGGCTTACGCGTGATCTCCTCGTGCGCCTCGTCCCAGGCGTCCCACATGGGCTGGAACGGCCCGAGCGGATCGGTCATGTGCACGCGTCCCTCCTGTACGGAAATCGTCACGGCCCCCCGGGCGTGGTCCGCGCCACCGGCGAGGGCACCTGGGGCGGGTCGGGAACCTGCCCCGCGTCGGCCAGCAGGCCGAGCCCCACCAGGATGACGCCCGCCGTGACGAGCGCGGCGATCCGCCCCCGTGACAGCCGCGGGATCTCCACCCCGCCGACGTCGAAGTCTCCGCCGATCAGCGCTATCACGATGCACACCGCACCTACCACCTGCAGCGTCATGATGAAGTGCCCTCCGGACGTTCCCGGGGAAGCCACTGCGACTTCTCTTATGTGTATTAACACATGGAGAAGAATGTATGTCTACAGGCTAGCTATGTGCAATATTACGCAAACCTTCGAGATTGTGCAGGGTGATCTTGCGCCGGCCGGTGCTCACCAGCCCCTCCTCGCGGAGCTTGCGCAGCTCGATCGCGACGGCGTCGCGGGACGCGCCGATCCGCCCGGCGAGATCCTGCTGGGAGAGGGTGACCGCGAGCGTCCAGCCCTCCCCGTCCTCCTCGCCCACCTCGCTCGCCAGGTCGAGCAGCCAGCGGGCCAGCCGGCTCTTCACATCCAGCCGCGCCAGCAGCGCCCGCTGGTCGGACTGGCGGCGGCGGCGGACGGCCGCCCGGTACATCAGCGGCCACAGGTCGTGGTCCCGGACGAAGGCGAGCAGCGCCTCCGCGGCGATGTCCAGGCCGGCGAGGTCGGTGATCGTCGTCACCGTCGCCGCCCGGGGCTCGCCCATGAGGACGCCCTCCTCCCCCATGACCTCGCCCTCACCGCGGATCGCCAGGATGATCTCCGTGCCGTCGGCGGCCTTCCGGGTCACCTTGACGCTGCCCTTCTGGATCAGCAGCACCGAATGGGACGGCTGCCCCTCCCAGAAGATCGTGTGCCCGGCCGGAAACTGCACGGGCGTGCCGAGGTCCTCCAGGGCCGAGCGCAGCGGCTCCTCACCGGGGGCCAGGGGCTCGCCGAGCACGTCCATGATCCGGACAGAGGGATCATCCATCATGCGGGCAAGTGTAATTATCCATATGCCGACATGGCCAGATCCGGATTCATAGATGTAGCCGTGGCGTATCCGTGGTCAGCGGATCGTCCCCGCGTCGCGCAGGGCGGCGATCCGGTCCGCGGACAGGGACAGGACGTCCCGCAGGACCTCGTCCGTGTGCTCGCCCAGCGTCGGGGCCGGCACGGGGGGCATCGAGGCGTCACCGAGCCGCAGCGGCGAGCCCGGGGCCAGGTGGACGCCTATGCCCGGCTGGTCCAGGCGCCCCATGAGCGGCTCGTCGTGAAGGGCGGCGGCCACCTCGGCGAAGTCCCGGTACCGGGACCACAGGACCGACGTCTTCGCCAGCGTCTCCCCCACCTGGTCGCACGTACGGGACGAGAACCACGGGCCGAGGACGCCGCCGAGCGCGTCGCGGTAGGCGTAGCGGTCGCCCGCCTCGCGGAAGTCGGCGCCGAACGCCCGCTCAAGGGCGGCGGCGACCTCGCCGACGCCGGTCGCCTCCACCAGGTCCCGCCAGTGGCGGGCGGTGAGCACCGCGACCATGACCCGGCCGTCGGCCGTGGCGAAGTCCCGTCCGAAGTCGCCGAACAGATGGTTCCCCAGCCGCGGCCTCGCACGGGTCAGCTGTGCCTCTGCGAGGTGACCCAGGTTCCCTGCGGTGGCCAGGGCGACGTCGTACAGCGCCACCCGGAGGCATTGGCCCTCGCCCGTCCGCAGACGGTGCCGCTCGGCCGCCAGGAGGCCGACGGCCATGTAGAGGCCGCACGCCACATCCCACGCGGGCAGGGCGTGGTTGACGGGGGTCTCCTGGCCGGGCGGTCCCGTGACCAGCGGGAAGCCCATGGCGGCGTTCACCGTGTAGTCGACGGCGTTGCCGCCGTCACGCGTCCCCTGGAGCCGGACATGGACGAGGTCGGGCCTGACCGCCTTCAGCTCCTCGCAGGTGAGGCCCTGACGCGGCGGCGCGTTGGTCAGGACGACGCCGCTCTCCGCGACGAGCCCGGCGACCAGTTCCCGTCCCTCCCGGGACCGCAGGTCGGCGGTGACCGACCGCTTGCCCTTGTTCAGCCCGGCCCAGTACAGGCTCCGGCCGGACGGCGCGAGCGGCCACCGGTCGATGTCGGGTCCGCCGCCGATCTGGTCGACCCGGATGACGTCCGCGCCGAGCTGCGCCAGGGTCATCCCGCCCAGCGGCGTCGCGACGAAGCTGGACAGCTCCACCACGCGCATCCCGTCCAGCGGCGGCGTTCCGGTCATGGGCGTTGTCTATCAGGCTCCTCCCCACCACCCGCGGGCGGGCATGGGATCGAGCCCGCGGGCGGGCATGGGATCGCGCCGGCGGCATCGGCTCGGGGGGTTGCGGTCACCGCCGGCGCGATCGCCCGGGGGTTCGCCGGAGGCCGGGCCTGCGCCCCGCGGTGAGGGCCGGCGGGACGCCCGCCCCGGCCTCCGGCGCGGCCGGTCCCGTGGGGAGGCGGGGACGGCCCTCGGAGATGGCTAGCTGGCCTCTGGGACGGGCAGGGTGGGCTGCCCGTCGATGCCGAGGGTGTCCTCGACGAGGGTGACGAAGACTTCGGCGTCGTGCACGAGTTCCTCGGCCTCGCGCGGGGTGACGGCGCGCGGGAGGCCCGCCTCGGCGGCGGCGCGCTTGTCGGCGCCGGCGGCGAAGAAGGCGGCCCACTCGCGCAGCGCGGGCTCGGCCTCGGGCAGCAGCACCCACACGCTGCGCGGACGGCCGCGGCGGTGGGTCTCCAGCGGTTCCTTGGACGCCAGCACCGCGGCGGCGGCGCGCAGCGCGGCCAGGTGGGCGCAGACATAGCGGACGGCCGGCGAGGTGGCCTCGGCGGCCTCGGCGAGGCCCATGCGGGCGGCGTGCAGTTGGCCGACGGCCGTGTGCGCCGGACGGGGCGCGGGCAGCGGACGGTGGCGTGGACTCGGCGGCATGGACTCGGCGGCGGAGTGGATTCCGCGTGCGGTCATCGTTCCGGACATGTGTGCCTCCTTCCGGGCTCGGGCCGGCCGGGCGGAGAGCTTCCCCTCACTCCGCCCGGCCGTCCGTCCCGCCGAAACACCGCGATCGGCGGGGACGTCGCCCTGGCGCGGGCCGCGAGTCCCGCACCAACGTCGAACATAAGTTCGACGCACTTCCCAGTAAACAGCCCTGACGGCGATTCGTCAACGTGTTCGAATGTGTGTCGTGTCCCGCAGGTCAACGGGTGTGACGGCAGTACAACAGCGGGGTACGACAGTTGACCGGCGGCAGCACCGGCCAGGGCCTAACCGGGCCGTCTGACGTGCACGGGGACGTTCGTTCCGAGCAGGCCGGGGAAGTACTCGGCGATGTGCATCGGCATCCGGACGCAGCCGTGCGAGGCGGGGTAGTCGGGCACGTCCAGGGCGCCGTGGAAGGCGATGCCGCCGTTGAAGTAGACGGGGTTGTAGAGGCGCCCCAGCGGTGAGGTCTCCCAGCCGGTGAAGCGGCGCCCCGTCCGGAAGTCGCCCGTGCTCGTGGTGGCGTACCGGCACCTGGGGACGGTGGCGCCGGGGTCCTTGGCGCAGTAGTACTCCCCCGAGCCCGGCGAGATGTGCGAGATGAGGCGCGGCTCGCCGTCCTTGTAGAGGACGAGGTACTGGCGTTTCAGGTCGACGTCCACCCGGTCCTTCTCGCGTTTCCCGGCCACCGGACGCGGCTCCTTGGGCGCGTCCAGGGCCTCCCAGAAGGACTTGTCCGGGGTGCTCTTGTGCTTGAGGCGGTTGACCGCCTGGAACGCCCACACGGCCATCTGCGTGGACGGCCCGTACTTCCCGTCCGCCTTGCCCGGGTCATAGTGGAGTTCCTTGAGGCGGCGCTGGAGGTCCTCAACGTCGGCGCCCTTCGCCCCCGGCTTCAGCTTGTGGTGCGCGGGTGTGGGCGCGGGCGTGGAGGGCGGGGCCGCCGTCACCGACGTGGACGGTGACGGCTCCGGCGCCGGGGGCGCCGTCTGCTCCGTCCCGTTGCAGCCCGCCAGGACGACGGCCGCGATCAGCGGGACCGCGCTTTTCCGCACGTCGATCGATCTCCCTCGCATGGACGAAGCTTAAAGTGCCTCCCATGCATCCGAATGCCGAAATCGTGGCGAAGGCCCTGCTCGACCAGGGCGCGACCGGGACCATCATCGAACTTCCCGCCTCCGCGCGGACGGCGCAGGCCGCCGCCGACCAGTTGGGCTGCGAGGTGGGCGCGATCGCCAACAGCCTGCTGTTCGACGCCGACGGCGCGCCGCTGCTGGTCATGACCAGCGGCGCGCACCGGGTCGACACGGCGAAGGTGGCGGCTCTGGTGGGCGCGGCGAAGGTGGGACGCGCGACACCGGAGTTCGTCCGGGAGGCGACCGGGCAGCCGATCGGGGGCGTCGCGCCACTCGGCCATCCGGCACCGATCCGCACGCTCGTGGACGTCTGGCTGAACGGGTACGACGAAATCTGGGCGGCCGGCGGCCACCCGCACACCGTCTTCCCCACGTCGTACGAGGAACTGCTGAGGATCACCGGCGGAACCCCCGCGGAGGTGGAGTGACGGAGATGCGGCGCCCCCGCGGGCCGACGGCCGGTCCGCGGCCCCGGCGGGGCGCCGGCCTCGCGCGGAGGAGCGGCGGCTCGTTCAGCCCGGTGTGATCCGCGCGGCGACCGGCAGGTGGTCGCTGCCGGTGGCGGGCAGGGCGCGGATGTGGCCGACGGTCGCCGAGCGGGCCATGACCTGGTCGATCCGGGCCAGCGGGAAGGCGGCGGGGAAGCTGAAGGCCAGGCCCCGCTCCGCCACGTTCATCTGTGCGGTCAGCGGGGCCAGCCCGCGGTCGTCGACCGTGCCGTTGAGGTCGCCCAGCAGGATCACCGCTGCCAGCTTCTCGGCGGCGACGGCCTTGCCCAGCAGCCCGGCGCTCTCATCGCGCCAGGACGATGCCAGCCCGCCCGCCCGGACGCGGACCGACGGCAGGTGCGCCACATACACGGCGATCTCGCCGTGGGGCGTGTGCACCACGGTCCGCAGCCCGCGATTCCAGGTCTGCGTGATCCCCCGGGGTTTGATGTCCAACGGCCGGACGCCGGTCAGCGGGTGCTTCGACCAGAGTCCGACGGTGCCCCGGACCGCGCGGTACGGAAAGTCCGGGGCGAAGGTCTTCTCATAGACCGGCAGCGCCGAGGGCACCAGTTCCTCCACCGCGATGAGATCCGGCCCGGCGCCGGCCAGTGCGCGGGCCGTGCCCGCCGGGTCGGTGTTCTCGTCACTGACGTTGTGCTGGACCACGAGCAGGTCGTGCGCGCCGGGCTTGGCCTCGGGCAGGAGCAGCCCGCCGAAAAGGTACGCCCAAGCCGCCACCGGCAGCAGCAAGGCCACCAGCGCCGTGGCCGAACGGCGCAGCAGCGCCGGGACGAGCAGCACCACGACCATCAGGCCGAGCCACGGCAGGAACGCTTCCAGCAGACTGCCCGTGCGGCCCACCGAGTTGGGCACGGCCCGGTGGAACGCCAGCAGCCCGGCCGTCCCCGCCGCGAGCGCGGCGAGCACCCGGCCCCGTGTCCAGGCCGACCGGCCCTTCGCGTCCCCCCGCGCGCTCTCGTCCGGAGCCCGGCGTCGTGCCCACCGGGCCACCGCCGCCCTCACCGCCGCCCTCACCGTCGACGTCGCATCACTGTCCGCTGGACTCTGCTCCACCCCGGCCCCCGATCCACTCGGCCTCGCCGGCTATAGGACGGGCCACCAGATGAATCAGTTCTGTTCTCCGTCAGCGTGCTGTCGGCTGCGGATACGGGGCTTCGCATCCAATAACCTCCCTTCATGGAGATCTGGCACAACCCGCGCTGCTCGAAGAGCCGCGCCGCGAAGGCCGCGCTGGACGAGGCGGGCGTCGAGTACACCGAGCGCCGCTACCTGGACGAGCCGCCCACCGCGGAGGAACTGGACGCCGTGCTCACTCGGATCGGCGCCGAGCCGTGGGACGTGGCGCGGCTGAACGAGCCGGTCGCCAAGGAACTGGGCCTCAAGGACATGGAGCGTGACCGGGCCCGGTGGATCGAGGTCATGGTGGCGAATCCGGCGCTGATCCAGCGTCCGATCGTCCTGACCGGCGATACCGCCGTCGTGGCACGTGATGACGAATCGGTGCAGAGGGCTCTCGACAGCCGGTGACACGGATGTGATTCTGGGGAGTCAGGACACGACGACCGGTGACCTCCGGAGGGGCGATGACCGCGCAGATGCGCACGGGTCCGGCGGCGCGCGACCCGGAGTTCCGGGGGATCGACCCGCCCGCGCTCGATCAGGTCATCAGGCGGCTGCAGGACGCGCAGAACGAGATCCAGGGCTGGCTGAACGCGCATCGTCCCCCTCCCGGGGTGTCCACGGCCGGGTACCGGCAGGCCGACCAGGTGGCGCAGTGGGCCGCCGACCAGCTCGGGATGCTGTCGCGGCGCTACAACTACGCGATCACCCATCCGTCCCCGGGCGGCGGGGTGGACGCTCCGCCGCCGCCCGCGCCCGCTCCGGCACCGGGGAGGCCCGGCGGCGCTCCGGTCGGGACGCCCCGCCCCGTCACGCCTCCGCCCCGCAAGACGGCACCTAAGCCCACTCCAAGGGGTGCCGGTGACATCGGCAATTTCCCCACCCGGCAGGCCGCCGCCAAGGCCGCGAGGGCCGATGCCCTGGCGGTGGTGGCGTCCGTCCAGGACGGCGAGCCCGTCCCCGATTCGGTGTGGAAGCACCTCAAGGCCAACGCCGACGACCCCGACTACACCGAGAAGCTGTACGAGCGGCTCGGGCCCACCGCAACGGCCGGCCTGCTGAAGGCCGCTCATGGAGACAGGGCGAAGCTGGAGGCCGTCCAGGAGTCGCTCGGTGTGGCGAGCCACCACATGACGATGGACGTGAAGTGGCTGCGCGCCTTCCTGGCCGAGGCCGACCGCGCGGGAGTCCGCCCGGCCGCCGTCCAGGTGCTCACCGGGGCCGACATGAGCGGCCGGACGCGCGAGGCCATCGCAAAGCTGAACCTGCACAAGCCGGAAGCAACCACCCTGGAAGCAACCAACGTCGCCTGAGAGGTCGCCATGGCCGCTCCGCCCCCTCCCGGGAGCCTGCCCCTGCCGCTCACCGGTGCCGCAGCCGCCAAGCTGTCACCTGCCGAGCAGCCCAATCCCGAGTACCAGCGGCTCTACCAGGCGTACGCCGACGCCTACGGCAGCATCGACCGGCTCCGTGGGGCCCTCGACGCGCCGGTGAAGATCCTGCGGGGAACGGACGCGTGGCTGGGGCCGGAGGCGCGCGTGTGGGGCGGGCAGCTCGACGCCAACCGCAGGACGCTGAGGAAGGCGGCGGACCGCATCCTCTGGGACATCTACGATCGCCTTTCCGCGACGCAGCGCACCATCCCGCGGGTCTAGTCTCTGTCGGGTGAGGGACCCGAAGCTGCGCGAGATCGACGAACGCGCCTTCCTGCGAAGGCTCGACCCCATGGTGGACGTGTACGCGGCCGCGATGGAACCGCCGAGCGATCAGCTCCCCGGCCGGCACACCATCATGGAGCGGCACGCCTCGTATCCGGGGTTCCGGGCGTTCGTGGTCGAGCGGCGCGGCGCGCTGCCCATGCTGGCCAGTCCCGTCCTGGGGTTCGCCTATGGATTCCACGGGATGCGCGGCCAGTGGTGGCACGACGTCGTCCACCAGGCGCTGTCGGACCTGGAGGGTCCCGAGCACGCCGAGACGTGGCTGGGCGACACGTTCGAGGTCGCCGAGCTGCACGTCCATCCGCAGGCGCAGGGCAAGGGCCTCGGCCGGAGCCTGCTCAACGCGCTGTGCGAGGGCAGGCCGGAGCGGACGGCCGTGCTGTCCACGCTTGACAGGCGGCCGGAGACCCCGGCCCGCCACCTCTACCGGTCGGTCGGCATGGTGGACCTGCTGACCGGCTTCGAGTTCCCCGGCGGCGGGCCGCGCTACGCGGTCATGGGCGGGACGCTGCCCCTGGCGCCGTACTCCCCGGCGCCGAGGAGGGAGTAGACCTCGCGCGTCGCCGTGGACTTGTTGAACGTGATGAAGTGGATCCCCGGCGCGTCCTGGTCGAGCAGTTCGCGGCACAGCTGCGCGGCGTGCTCGATACCGAGCCGGCGCACCGCCTCCGGGTCGTCCGCGACGGCCTCGAACCGGGCCCTGACCTCGGGCGGGAACGGGGCGCCCGACAACTGCTCGGACCGCTCGATCGTGCTCATCCGGGTGACCGGCATGATGCCCGGCAGGATCGGCACGTCGCAGCCCGCGGCGGCGACGCGGTCGCGGAGCCGGAAGTAGTCCTCGGCGCGGAAGAACATCTGGGTGATCGCGTAGTCGGCGCCGGCCCGGCACTTCTCCACGAAGTGGCGGACGTCGCTCTCGATGTCGGGCGAGCGCGGGTGCTTGTAGGGGAACGCGGCCACGCCGACGCAGAAGTCGCCGTAGGAGCGGATCATCCGGACCAGTTCGGCGGCGTACTCGACGCCGTCCGGGTGCTTGACCCACTCGCCCATCGGATCGCCGGGCGGGTCGCCGCGCAGCGCGAGGACGTTGCGGACGCCGGCCGCGGCGAACCGCCCGATCAGGTTGCGCAGCTCGGCCTGGGAGTGGTTCACGGCGGTGAAATGCGCGACGGGCGTCAGCGTGGTGTCGGTCGCGATCCGCTCGACGATGTCGACGGTCTTGTCACGGGTGCCGCCGCCGGCGCCGTAGGTCACCGACACGAACGTGGGGTGCAGGACCTCCAGTTCGCGGATCGTACGCCACAGGGTCCGCGCGCCCTTGTCGGTCTTGGGCGGGAAGAACTCGAACGAGAAGGATCTGCCGCCCGAGGCCAGCAGTTCTCGGACGGTCGGGGGCCGGTCGGGGCGTGCGCGTCGCATCCCCCAAGCCTACAGAAGCCGCCGGAGAGCGCCCGGAGCCGCCGATTCGCGTGATGCTCGCCACAGCGCGCGGGCGTTATGGCCTTATTTCTGAGGATCCAGTGACTTCTCACGTTTTCGCGGGAGGGTTGAATCACCCCAGGTGGATACGATCTCGGCATGTCGACCAGCCGCATCCGCAAGGAGGTCGGCGAGGCCCTCCTCGGCTTCGTCGACCGGCAGCGCCCGGCGCTGCTGACCATCAGCGACGACCTCGCGCCGCTGCTGTCCGCGCTCGACGCCCTGCTGGGCGGCGGCAAGCGGCTGCGTCCCGCGTTCTGCTACTGGGGGTGGCGCGCCGCGGGCGGCGAGGACGGCCCGGGCATCGTGGCCGCCGCCGCGTCCCTGGAGCTGCTCCAGGCCAGCGCGCTCGTCCACGACGACGTGATGGACTCCAGCGACACCCGCCGCGGCCAGCCGTCCGCGCACCGCCGGTTCGAGGCGCTGCACCACGCGCAGGCGTGGCCGGGCGACGCGGAGGCGTTCGGCGGCGGCGCCGCCATCCTGCTCGGCGACCTGTGCCTGGCCTGGTCGAGCGAGATGTTCGAGACGAGCGGGCTGGAGGAGGAACGCCGCCGGCGCGGCCGGGCCGTCTACGACCTGATGCGGACCGAGGTCATGTGCGGCCAGTACCTCGACATGCTGGAGGGGACCCGCGGCCGGGCGACGGTCGCGACGGCGCTGCGCGTGGTCGAGTACAAGAGCGCCAAGTACACGATCGAGCGTCCGCTGCACCTCGGCGCCGCGCTCGCCGGCGCCCGCCCGGACGTGACCGCCGCCCTCACCGGCTACGGCCTGCCGCTCGGCATCGCCTTCCAGCTCCGCGACGACGTGCTCGGCGTGTACGGGGACCCGGCCGAGACCGGCAAGCCCGCCGGCGACGACCTGCGGGAGGGCAAGCGGACGGTGCTGGTCGCGCTGACCCTGGAACGCGCGTCCGCCGCGCAGGCCGCCGCGCTGCAGCGCCGCCTCGGCGACCCCGGGCTCGACCGTCCCGGGGTGGACGAGCTGCGCACGATCATCGAGGAGACCGGCGGCCTCGCCGCCTGCGAGACCTTGATCGAGCGCTATCTGCGCGAGGCGGAGAGGAACCTGGAGTCGGCCCCCATCACCGCCGAGGCCCGCGACGCCCTGGCGGAACTCGCGGTGGCCGCCACCACCCGGACCACGTGAGTGAGCAATGACATGGTCCGGCCGGGTCTCCCGGGCGGCCGGCACATCCCCCAGACCGGGACGCTTGGGACATGCGGGTAAAAACAAAGATCTGGGTTCTCCTGCCGTGCTCAGCCGTTACGCGGTACAAATAAGGAAATCTTCGTCCGTCCCCGCCGAGTCGGAGTTTTCCAGTGCCGCACGACACCTCCCGCGGGAGGACGAATCCCCACTCCGCACGTCCCGCCGCCCGTTCCGGGCGTCCCGGGCACCCCGGCCGCCCCGGTAAGCCCCGAAGCACCCAGGCACGGGCGGGGCAGGGGCGGCAGAACGGCGCCGCCTGCCCGGCGCACGGCGGCGGCCGGCGGCACGAGACGCCGCTCGGCCCCGACGACCCGCGCGGTCTCGGCGACTACACGCTGCTCGGACGGCTCGGCGAGGGCGGCCAGGGCATCGTCTACCTCGGCCGGGACGGCGACGGTGAGCTCGTCACCGTCAAGCTGCTGCGCGGCGGCGTGGCGGCCGGGCAGCGGGCGCGCAGCCGCTTCGTCAAGGAGGCGGACGCGGCCCTGCAGGTGTCCGGGCGGCACACCGCCCGCGTCCTCGACGCCGACATGACCGGCGACCGCCCCTACATCGTCAGCGAGTTCGTCGAGGGGCCGTCGCTCCAGGACGTCGTCCGGGACCGCGGCCCGCTGTCCGCGCCGCAGCTGCGCAAGCTCGCGGTGCGCACCGCGGCGGCGCTCGCCGCGATCCACCGCGCCGGGATCGTGCACCGCGACTTCAAGCCCGGCAACGTGCTGCTCGGCCCGGACGGCGCCAAGGTCATCGACTTCGGCATCGCCCGCACCGCCGACGCGACACCGCTCACCACCGGCCCGGTCGGCACCCCCGCCTACATGGCGCCCGAGCAGATCGAGGAGGAGCCGGTCGGGCCGGCCGCCGACGTCTTCGCCTGGGGCGCCGCGATGGTGTACGCCGCGACCGGGCGGCCACCGTTCGGGACCGGGCCGAGCGCGGCCGTCATGCGGCGGGTGACGTCCCGCAGGCCCGACCTCGGCGACATGCAGGGCCCGCTGCGCGACCTCGCGGCCCGCTGCCTGGACAAGAATCCCGCCGCGCGGCCGACCGCGCCGCAGCTCGTCCGGGCCCTGCGGGACGGCCACGGCCCGGCGCCGAAGCCGCGCCCGACCGCGATCCCGCGCTACCGGTGGCGGATGATGGTCGCGCTGGGCGTGGTCGTCGTCGCCGGCTTCGCGCTCGGCATGCTGTTCTGACCGGCGGCTCACCAGTGCGGCGGGCGGTCCTCCAGCAGCCGGGAGTCGTCGTCACCGCCGTCACCGCCGCGCCACTCGCCCCAGCCGATGTCGGTGTCGTCGGACGTCTGGTCGGGCAGGATCTCCAGGTCGTCGTCCAGGTCGACGAGCCGGTCGTCGTCGGGTCCCTCGCTCATGATCCCCATTGTCGGTGATCGGTCCGGGTGCCCGCACCGTGATCCAGGTCAAACCCCGACAAGGTCAGGTGGCGAGCCGGCGCGCGAACTCCGCCGCCGCGGCGCCCGGATCGTCCGCCTCGGTGATCGCCCGGACCACCACCACCCGGCTCGCGCCCGCCGCCCGGACCTCGTCGAGGTTGCCGAGGTCGATGCCGCCGATCGCGAACCACGGCCGCGCGACACGCTGCGCCGCCAGGTACTCCAGCAGCTTCGGGCCCGGCGCCGGACGTCCGGGCTTGGTCGGGGTGGGCCAGACGGGGCCCGCGCAGAAGTAGTCGGCGCCCGGCTCCACGGCCGCCGCCGACGCCTGCTCGCCCGAGTGCGTGGACCGGCCGATCAGCATGTCGCCGCCGACGATCTCGCGGGCGGCGGGCACCGGCAGGTCGTCCTGGCCGAGGTGCAGCACGTCCGCGCCGACGGCGTGCGCCACGTCGGCCCGGTCGTTGACCGCCAGCAGCGCGCCGTGCCGCTCGCACGCCGCCCGGAAGATCTCCAGGTAGGCCATCTCCTGCCGGGCCTCCAGGCCCTTCTGGCGGAGCTGGACGATGTCGACGCCGTTGCCGAGGACGGCGTCGAGGAACTCCGGCAGATCTCCTTGCCGTTCCCGCGCGCCGGTGCACAGGTAGAGGCGGGCCCGGCTGAGCCGGGCGCGCAGCGCGACGGCGCGTTCGGAGGGCAGGTGCCTGGACACGGCCGGGGCACGTCCTTTCAGATCAGATCGCCGCACGGGTGGTCACGGGGTCACGCGGCGGGAGTGGTCCCGTCCCGGGTGACCCCGTGATCGTGCCATGTGCTGCTTCGTCCGCTGGTACCGGGTGGTCTCTAGAAAGCGAGGGCCTGGGCGCGGCGGCGCACCTCGGTCCCGCGGTTCTCGGCGAGCGCTTCCACGGGCGTCCCCGGCAGCGTGTCGTCGGCGGTGAACAGCCAGCGGATCGTCTCCACCTCGTCGAATCCGGCGTCCGACAGGAGCGTCAGCGTACCGGGCAGCCCCTTGACGACCTGCCCGTCCTTGATGAAGGCCGCGGGCACCATCGGCTCGCCGCTGCGCCGCACCGCGAGGATCCGGTGCTCGTGAATGAGCTGCTTGATCCGGTTGGGCTTGATCCCGAGCCGTTCGGCCGTCTCCTTCAGGGTGAGCCATTCGCCGGCGAGGGCGTCGGTCCGGGGGTCGAGTGCGCTGTCAACGGTTGCGTGCATCTGCGTCACGCCCCCTTGCTACCACGCCTTCGAAAGCCTCAAACCCCCTGAACAGCCGTTACCTTCCGGCACCGCCCGCTACTGGCGAACGGCCTGCCGGACGGGGACGTCCGGGTCGGCGATCGCCTCGGGGTCCACCGGGGTCCCGGCCGCGATCACCCGCCTCGCCTGCACCAGGTCACGGGGCCGGTCGACGGTGAGGATCGCGTCGAGCCGGTCACCGGTCAGCCACACGGCCGCCCACTTGCGCTCCGCCGGGTCGCCGCGGTGGACGAGCCGCTCGGACGCGGCGTGGCTGCCCGCGTACTGCACCATGCGCCCGAACTGCTCGGACCAGAAGTAGGGGGCCGCGTCGTAGGAGGCGTCCTGGCCGAGGAGCGACGCGGCGGCGACCTCGGGGGCGTTGAGAGCGGTGTCCCAGTGCTCGACCAGGAGCCGCCGCCCGTACCGCGCCGACCACCACGCGGCGCAGTCGCCGACCGCGACGACGTCCGGGCGGAGGGCGCCGGGGTCCTCCTCGCCCTGGTAGACGCGGAACGAGCCGTCGGTGACCACGCCGCGCTCGGTCGGCAGGCCCGAGCCGTCCAGCCAGGACACGGCCGGGCGGACACCGATGCCGACCACGACCTCGTCGGCCTCGATCCGGCCGCCGCCGGCCAGGGCGAGGCCGTCGTCGCGCACCTCCGCGACCTTCACGCCGGTGCGCAGTTCGACGCCCGCCTCGGCGTACCAGGGGGCGGTGAGCGCGCCGACCTCGGGGCCGATCGCGCCCGAGAGCGGGGTGTCGGCCGCCTCCACGACGGTGACCGCGCAGCCCTTCCCGGCGGCGGTGGTGGCGACCTCGGCGCCGATCCAGCCCGCCCCGACGATCACGACCCGGGCGCCCTCGGTGAGCCGGGCGCGCAGCTCGCGGGCCTCGTCGATGGTCCGCAGGACGTGCTGCCGCCCCTCCCCCGGCAGCGTGATCGGAGTCGCCCCCGTCGCGATGACCAGCCCGTCGAACGGCAGGTCGCCCGCCGTGGACGCGAGTACGCCGCCGCGTCCCGGCTCGTCCAGGCGCAGGCCGGTCGCGCGTTCGCCGAGCAGCAGGTCGCAGCGCAGCGCGGCCCAGTCCGCGTCGACCGTCGTGTCGTCGGACTCGCCCTTGAGGACGGCCTTCGACAGCGGCGGCCGGTCGTAAGGCCGGTGCCGCTCCGCCGACACGAGCGTCAGCGCCCCCTCGTACCCCTTGCTCCGCAGGGCTTCCACGGCGCGCACGCCGGCCAGCCCGCCTCCCACGACGATGACCCTCTGCATGACGGCCACCCTATTCGGCCGCGTTTTTCGGGTGGACACCTGTCCAGGCACCGGTGCGCTTTACCGAGGTCGTAAGGTGGGGACCGGATAAAACCACACAGAGCGCGGGAGTCCGGTGCGACCGGGCTGAGAGGGCGGCTGAACGGGCCGCCGACCGCCGGACCTGATCCGGATCATGCCGGCGAAGGGAGCGCACATGGAGATCGTCATCGTTGGCGCCGGGGTCATCGGCCTCGCCACCGCCTGGCGGGCCGCCGCCGGGGGCGCCGCCGTCACCCTGGTCGACCCCTCCCCCATGAGCGGCGCCTCATCGGTCGCGGCGGGCATGCTCGCCCCGGTCGGCGAGCTGACCTACGGCGAGGAGCCGCTGCTGCGGCTCGGTCTCGCGTCCCGCGACCGCTACGGCGCGTTCGTCGCCGAACTGGAGGAGCTGACCGGCCTGGACACCGGCTACCGCACCGACGGGCTCGTCCAGGTCGCGTTCGACGCCGACGACCTGAGGTACCTGGACGACCTGCGCCGCTTCCAGGAGAGCCTCGGCCTGCCCGCCGAGGCGCTGACCGGCAGGGAGTGCCGCAGGGCCGAGCCGATGCTCGCACCCGGCGTGCGCGGCGGGCTGCTCGCCCCGCGGGACGGCTCGATCGACCCGCGCCGGCTCGGCACGGCGCTGCTGGCGGCGGCCGAGCGGTTCGGGGCCCGGCTCGTGCGGCGGCGGGCCGCGCGGATCGTCGTCGACGGCGGCGCGGCGACCGGGGTCGGGCTGGACGACGGGACGGTCATCCGCGCCGACCGGGTGCTGCTCGCGGCCGGACCGTGGTCGGCCGACCTGGAGGGCCTGCCGCCCGGGACGGTACCGCCCGTCCGCCCGGTGAAGGGCCAGGTGATCCGGCTCCGCACCCGGGTCCCGTTCCTGCGGCGCACCGTCCGGGGCCTGGTGAAGGGTTCCCCGGTCTACCTGGTGCCGCGTGCGGACGGCGAGGTCGTCATCGGCGCCACCCAGGAGGAGCTGGGGTTCGACACGCGTGTCACCGCCGGCGGGCTGTGGGAGCTGCTGCGGGACGCACGCGAGCTGGTGCCGGGCGTCACCGAGCTGGAATTCGTCGAGGTCACCGCGGGGCTGCGTCCCGGCTCCCCGGACAACGCGCCGGTCATGGGCCCGACCGCGCTGCCCGGCCTCATCGCCGGGACCGGGCATTTCCGCAACGGCATCCTGCTCACCCCGCTGAGCGCCGACATCCTGTCGGCGATGCTGCTGGACGGTCCCGTCCCCGAGATCGCCGGGCCGTTCTCCCCCGACCGTTTCTCCGCCGAGGTGCAGGCATGAAGGTGATCGTCAACGGTGAGCCGCGCGAGCTGCCGGAGGGCGCGAGCGTGGCCGACGCGGTCGCGTCCGTCACCTCGGCCGGGACCGGTGTGGCGGCCGCACTGAACGACGAGGTCGTCCGGCGGTCGGCGTGGTCGGCGACGACGCTGCGCGACGACGACCGCCTTGAGGTGCTGACCGCCGTCCAGGGCGGCTGAGGTCGGTCCCCGTAAGGACACCGCACAGGGAGGCTGAAACGTGGACAAGCTGGTCATCGCCGGGGAGGAACTGGACTCACGGCTGATCATGGGGACCGGCGGCGCGCCCAGCATGCACGTGCTGCGGGAGGCGCTCACCGCGTCGGGCACGGAACTGACCACGGTCGCGATGCGGCGGGTGGACCCGTCCGCACGCGGCTCGGTGCTGGACGTCCTGGCCGAGTGCGGCATCCGGGTGCTGCCGAACACGGCGGGCTGCTTCACCGCCGGGGAGGCCGTCCTCACCGCCAAGCTCGCCCGTGAAGCGCTCGGCACGAACTGGGTCAAGCTGGAGGTCATCGCGGACGAGCACACGCTGCTGCCCGACCCGATCGAGCTGGTCGAGGCCGCCGAGCAGCTCGTCGCCGACGGCTTCGTCGTCCTGCCGTACACCAGCGACGACCCCGTGCTGGCGCATCGCCTGGAGCGGATCGGGTGCGCGGCGGTGATGCCGCTCGGGTCCCCGATCGGGTCGGGTCTCGGCATCCGCAACCCGCACAACATCGAGCTGATCGTCGAGCGGGCGAACGTCCCGGTGATCCTGGACGCCGGGCTCGGCACCGCGTCCGACGCCGCCCTCGCCATGGAGCTGGGCTGCGACGCCGTGCTGCTCGCGACCGCCGTCACCCGCGCCCGGCATCCGGCGCGGATGGCCGCGGCGATGCGGCACGCGGTGGAGGGCGGACGGCTCGCCCGGCTGGCCGGACGCATCCCGATGCGCCGCTACGCGCAGGCGTCCTCCCCGTTCGAGGGGCTCGCCACTTCGTAGAATCACTAAAGCGTTCCCTGTAGAAATATTCGCTGGACCTGAAATCTGCGCGTTACCAGACTGGGTCTGCCGCACCCCGCGGACATGCCGCAACCCGGCGTCTCACTTCGGTGTTCGTGGAAACGACCCCGATCTAAGGTGCGTGACATGCAGCAGATGAACACGGATCGCGTCGACAAGCGCGCGGTCGCCGCCGCCACCGTCTCGGTGGTGCTCTGGGCGTCCGCCTTCGTCTCGATCCGCAGCGCCGGCGCCGAGTACGGGCCCGGTGCCCTCGCCCTCGGCCGCCTCCTGTCCGGGACGCTCGTGCTGGGCGTCCTGTGGCTCGTCCGGCGGGAGGGCCTGCCGCCGCGCGGGGCCTGGCCCGGCATCGTCACCGCGGGCGTGCTGTGGTTCGGCGCCTACATGGTCGCGCTGAACTGGGGCGAGCAGCTCGTGGACGCCGGCACCGCCGCCCTCGTCGTCAATATCGGGCCCCTGCTCATCGCGCTGCTCGGCGGCTGGCTGCTGAAGGAGGGCGTCTCGTCCCGGCTGGTGATCGGCTTGGCCGTGTCGTTCACCGGCGCCGCCGTCGTCGGGCTGTCGATGTCCGGCGAGGGCCGCGCGTCCGTCGGCGGGGTGCTGCTCTGCGTGGTCGCCGCCGTGACGTACGCGGCGGGCGTGGTGAGCCAGAAGCCCGCGCTGCGGCACGCCTCCGCGCTGCAGTTCACCACGTTCGCGTGCGCGATCGGCGCGCTCGTCTGCCTGCCGTTCTCCGGGCAGCTCATCGCGCAGGCCGCCGACGCCCCGGCCGGCGCCACTCTCAACATGCTCTACCTGGGCGTCTTCCCGACCGCGCTCGCGTTCACCACCTGGGGCTACGCGCTGGCCCGGACGTCCGCCGGGAAGATGGGCGCCACCACCTACGCCGTCCCCGCGCTCGTCGTGGCGATGTCGTGGCTGTTCCTCGGCGAGGTCCCGGGCCTGGTCACCCTCGCCGGCGGCCTGCTCTGCCTGGCCGGGGTGGCCGTGTCCCGCGGCGCCGGCCGCCGCGGTCGGCCGGCCGCTCCCGAACCGGGCGCCCGGGAGGAGTCTCCCTCCGGCCTCATCGAGGCTCATACTCTCGGTTGATGAGATCCGCGGGGGTTCACCCGTAAACTCGCACCGATGGACACGACGGTCGCAGATCCACTCGTCGGGCGGGTGCTCGACGGGCGCTACCGCATTGAGTCCCGCATCGCACGCGGCGGCATGGCCACGGTCTACCTCGCGCGGGACCTCCGCCTCGACCGCACCGTCGCGATCAAGGTGATGCACGCCGGGCTCGCCTCCGACGAGGACTTCGTGGCCCGCTTCATCGGCGAGGCCAAGGCCGCGGCGGCGCTGTCCCACCCGAACGTCGTCGCGGTCTACGACCAGCGCACCGACGGCGAGCACGTCTTCCTGGTGATGGAGTACGTCGCGGGCCGCACGCTCCGCGACACGCTGACCTCGCTCGGACGGCTCGGCCCGCGCGCCGCGCTGGAGATCGTGCAGCCGGTGCTGGCCGCGCTCGGCGCCGCGCACCGCGCCGGTCTCGTGCACCGCGACGTCAAGCCGGAGAACGTCCTGATCACCGAGGACGGCCAGGTCAAGGTCGCCGACTTCGGTCTCGCCCGCGCCGAGACCGCGAGCAAGATGACCAAGACCGGCATGATCATCGGGACGGTCGGGTACCTCGCCCCCGAGCAGGTGCTGTCGGGCAACGCCGACGTCCGTTCCGACGTGTACGCGGCCGGGATCATGCTGTTCGAGCTGCTCACCGGGCATCTCCCCCACCGGGGTGACACGCCGCTCGCCGTCGCCTACAAGCACGTGAACGAGACCGTCCCGCCGCCGTCCGGCGTCGTCCCCGGGCTGCCACCGCGGGTGGACGCCCTCGTCACCGACGCGACGAGCCACGACCCGGCCCGCCGTCCGCAGGACGCGAACCAGTACCTCGCCGAGGTCGCCGAGGTGGCCGGCGGCCTCCCCCGCGACCTCGACCGGCGCATCGAGGAGGCGTCCCGCAACGCCACGAGCGTGCTGGAGGCACCGGTCCACGAGCGCACCGCCGTCCTGGACGCGCACACGACGCCGCCGGAGCACGTCCCGCCGCAGACCAGGACCGACCGCGCGATCGGAGCGCTGACCGGCCGTTACGTCATGGTCGCCATCGGCGCGGTCGCGGCGCTCATCCTGGGGTGGGCGGTCTGGTACCAGACGTCCGGCCAGTACGAGCACGTCCCGTCCTCGATCATCGGGATGAAGGTCTCCGACGCCCGCGATCTGCTGGAGTCCAAGGGGCTGGACGTGCGGACCGCGAAGGCGGTCTACGACGACCGCGTCCACCGGGGCGGTGTCGTCAAGTCCGACCCGCCCGCGGGCGCCCGCGTCGCCAAGGGCCAGACGGTCACGCTGACCCCGTCCAAGGGCATCACTCCCCGCGAGGTGCCGGACGTCGAGGGCAAGACCCTGGAGGAGGCCAGGCAGACCCTCAAGGACAGGGGCTTCTCCGTCGGCCGGACGAGCACGAGCCCTTCGCAGACCGTCGCCAAGGACAGGGTCATCGGCACCGACCCGGACGCCGGCGAGAGGCAGTCCCCCGACGAGCCCGTCGACATCGTCGTCTCCGGCGGCATGTCGATGCCCGGCCTGGTCGGCCAGAACGGCGACGCCGCAGCCAACCGGCTGCGTTCCATGGGGCTGAACGTCACCGTCCAGAAGAAGCGGGTGGACGGCAAGGAGCCGAACACCGTGGTCAGCCAGGACCCGGCCGAGGGAACCGGCGTCTCCCGCGGCGACGACGTCACCATCGTCGTCAACAAGCGCGACTGCATCGTGGACGCGGGCCCGTTCCAGTTCGGCTGCGACGACGGCGGCGACGACCAGAACGTCCCGGTGCCCGACATGACCGGCCGCAGCGTGCAAGAAGCCAGGAAGGCCCTGAAGGAGTCCGGCTTCAAGGTCAACGTGACGGGTTTCGGCGGCGACATCGTGCGCTTCCAGTCTCCGTCCAGCGGCGAGCTCCCGCGCGGCTCCACCGTCACCATCGTCCGGGGGCCGTGACCCGTTAGGCTGAATCGGCCATGACCTCACCGCACAGCCCCGTCGGGGCGCATGTCCCCGTGGCCGGCGGCCTCGCCACCGGCGGCCTGAAATACGCCGCCGAGATCGGCGCCGAGGCGGTCCAGGTGTTCGTCGCCAACCCGCGCGGCTGGGCGCTTCCCGAAGGCCGCCCCGCCGAGGACGCGAAACTCCGCGAACACGGCATCCCCGTCTACGTGCACGCCCCCTACCTGGTCAACTTCGGCTCCCCCACCCCCGAGACCCTCGCGAAGTCCATCGCGACCGTCCGGCACTCCCTCGCCCGTGGCCGCGCCATCGGCGCCCGCGGTGTCGTCGTCCACACCGGCTCCGCGGTCAGCCAGACCTACGACGAGGCCATGACGCAGATCCACGAGCACGTTCTCCCCCTCCTCGACGAGATCCCCGAGGACGGTCCCGACCTCCTCCTGGAGCCCATGGCGGGCCAAGGCAACATGCTCTGCGGCAGGGTCCAGGAGCTGGGCCCCTTCTTCGAGCGCCTGGAGCACCACCCGAAGCTGGGCGTCTGCCTCGACACCTGCCACGCCTTCGCCGCCGGCCACGACCTGGCCGCCCCCGGCGGCGTCAAGAACACCATCGACGCCCTGGTCGCCACCGTAGGCGAGGGCCGCCTGAAACTGATCCACGCCAACGATTCCAAGGATCCCTGCGCGTCCGCGAGAGACCGCCACGAGAACATCGGCGCCGGCCACATAGGCGAACAGCCCTTCGCCGACCTCTTCCACCACCCCGCCACCGCAGGCGTCCCCTTCATCATCGAAACCCCCGGCCGGGCCCCCGCCCCCCACGCCAACGACATAAAAACCCTGAAACGCCTCCGCACCCCCTAAAACGCCCACCAAAACCCATCCGATACGACGCGGCAGAAACCCACCTGCTACGCCCACCCAGCCATGCGGCAACCGAAAGGCACGCTGTCTTTAACCTCGGCCCGCAACAACCCGCCGCGTTGCGATCGCGTCCGAAGGCAGGTTCAAGCGAAGCGAGAACCTGATCGCGCAGCGAGCCCCTGGGCGAGCCGGAGCGATGCCAGCGATCGCCGCTTTGCTCGTTGAAGGAAGGCGCGCCAGCGCCTGACGCCGAGAGCAAAGCAATAAAAAAAGAGCTCGGGCGTCGCTGAACAACCCCCCGACTGTTCAGCGACGCCCGAGCCGCAGGTCGCCGGATCCCACCCCCCCGGTACGGGATCCGGCGACACGATCCGGCGTGGCCGGATCTCCGGATTTGCTGTTGTGGGAGGTGTCGCGGCCGGGGCACGGCCGCCCGCCCCTCCGGTGGCGGTGTGGCTTGTGGTGTCACTGAGAACACTAGACGCGGGGTGTGGTGGGCGGCACCAGGAAAACGCAGCCCTCGATAAGCGGTATGTAATCAGAGATGTGCGTAGTGTAGTCGTGCGATGAGCGGTCGGTTATGCGGGACGAGCGGTCGGGCGGGGACGGTCCACGCGGCGGAGGCGCCGTTCGCGGACGAATCTCGGACGTTCATCGGGCGCCGGGCCCGGCGCTCACCGGTCATCGCCGCCCTTTCCCCGCCTCGTCCTCGTCCGGATGGTGGAACTTGCGCACCAGCCGGTCCCGCACCTCGCGGGTGTGCCGGCGGCTGACCTGCAGCAGGTCGTCTCCGATCCGGACGGCCGCGCGCCCGCCGTCGAAGCGCACCTCGGTGATGTGCGCGCACGCGACCAGGGTGCTGCGGTGGATCCGGATGAACCCGGCCGCCTCCCAGCGCTTGGTCAGCGCCGACAGCGGCATCCGGACCAGGTAGCCGCCCTCGGCGGTGTGCAGCCGGACGTAGTCGCCCTGCGCCTCCACGTGGGTCACCGACCGGCGGGAGACGAGCCGGGTCCGGCCGCCGAGCTCGACGGGGATCAGTTCGTCGTCGTCGGGGTCGGGGGCGGGGCGGTCCGCGGGACGCGGACCCGTCCGCTGCGCGGCCTCGGCGACCCGGCGGACGGACTCGGCGAGCCGCTCCGGCCGGACGGGCTTCAGCAGGTAGTCGAGTGCGCCCAGCTCGTAGGCGGTGACGGCGCAGTCGTCGTGCGCGGTCACGAACACCACGTGCGGGGGCGCGGCGAATCCGGTGAGCAGCCGGGTGAAGTCGAGCCCGTCGAGTCCTGGCAGCCGGACGTCCAGGAAGACGGCGTCGAGGCGCTCCCCCTCGACGAGCATGCGGGACAGGTCGCGAAGCGCGGCAGCGGCGTTCCCCGCGCCGGTGACCTGCCCGATCCGCGGATCCTTGCGGAGCAGATAGGTCAGCTCCTCTAGTGCGGGGCGTTCATCGTCGACGGCGAGGACGTGGAGCATGAGGCCGACTTTGCCGCGATTACCGTCTGTCCGCAATCGATTCCAGGAAGTGAGTGCCGCGTCACCGGATCACCGGCCAGTCCGAAAACACCCCCATACGGGTCCTTCAGGACACTCAAACGAGGCTTGATCGCACCACCGACCACCGTTTCGCCCGTGAGAACGCACTCGTCGCCGCGGATATGGCGCATGCACCTATCGGTCTTCGCGACGGACGGTAGGGTCATGACGACCGAAGGTAACATTCGCCGCCCCCGGAGATCCGCCTGTCGCCGATTTACGAACCCCTCGGAGCGGCCCGTCAGAGCGGCGGGGCCTCGCCCTCCTCCTCCTGGTAGGAGTAGCGCTGCTCCCGCCACGGGTCGGCGACGTTGTGGTAGCCGCGCTCCTCCCAGAAGCCGCGGCGGTCCTGCACCAGGTATTCGATGCCGCGAACCCATTTCACGCTCTTCCACGCGTACAGGTGCGGGACCACGATGCGGAGCGGGAAGCCGTGGTCGGCGGTCAGCCGATCGCCGCCGTGGTGGGTGGCGAACATCGTTCCGCCGGCGAGGAAGTCGCTCATCCGGATGTTGGCGCTGTAGCCGTACTCGGCCCACACCATCACGTGCGTGACGTCCGGCGCGGGCGGCGCCAGCTCCGCGATCGCCGTGCCGGGGACGCCCTCCCACACGTTGCCGGGGACGGTGAACTTGGTGACGCAGTGGAAGTCGGCGACCGACGTGACCCTCGGCAGCGCGTCGAACTCCTCCCAGGTCCAGCGGTACTGCCCGCCCGACGCGGTGGCGCCGAAGACCCGGAAGTCCCAGGCCGAGGGCCGGAACTTCGGCACGGGGCCGTAGTGGAGGACGGGCCAGCCCCGGGGGACGTACTGGCCGGGAGGCAGATCCCGTGGCTGCGGCGCGGAAGGTTCGGGGTGGGTCATGACGCGGCCATCCTGCCATCCGGCGTGAGCTGAGCCATATTCGGGGGCGGGGCGAACCCGCGGTCCCGGGATCGGTTACGCTTGGGCCCGTGCGCAACGTCGTGTATTTCTTTTGGTTCGACCAGCCCGGCCGGCTGGTCTGCCAGGCGCTGCGCTGACAGACCACACGATGACAAGCCCCGGGCCACAGCGGCCCGGGGCTTTCGTCGTTTCAGGGGTTGGCCACGGGGTCCACCGGATTCCGGGCGAAAACAGGAGAGGCAGCACAGCAATGGTCGTCGTCATGGCCCCGGAGGCCAACGAAGCGGATATCAAGGCCGTCGTCTCACTGGTCGAGACGGCGGGGGGTGACGCCTTCGTCAGCCGCGGCGTGGAGCGGACCATCGTCGGGCTCGTCGGCGACGTCCAGCAGTTCGGTTCGCTGAACCTGCGCGGGATGCGCGGCGTCAGCGACGTCATCCGCATCTCGGCGCCCTACAAGCTGGTGAGCCGCGAGAACCACGCCGAGCGTTCGGTGGTGCGGGTCGGCGGGGTGCCGATCGGCCCCGGCAGCATGACGCTGATCGCCGGCCCGTGCGCGGTGGAGACCCCGGAGCAGACGCTCGGCGCCGCGCAGATGGCGCGGGCGGCGGGCGCGACGCTGCTGCGCGGCGGCGCGTTCAAGCCGCGGACGTCCCCGTACGCCTTCCAGGGCCTCGGCGAGGCCGGCCTGCGCATCCTCGCCGACGTGCGGGAGGAGACCGGCATGCCGGTCGTCACCGAGGTGGTGGACGCCCACGACGTCGAACTCGTCGCCTCCTACGCCGACATGCTGCAGATCGGCACCCGGAACGCGCAGAACTTCTCCCTCCTCCAGGCCGCCGGCGAGTCGGGCAAGCCGGTCATGCTGAAGCGCGGCATGAACGGGACGATCGAGGAGTGGCTGATGGCCGCCGAGTACGTCGCGCAGCGCGGCAACCTCGACATCGTGCTGTGCGAGCGCGGCATCCGCACATTCGAGAAGGCGACCCGCAACACCCTCGACATCTCCGCGGTGCCGGTGGCGCAGCGCCTGTCCCACCTGCCGGTCATCGTGGACCCGTCGCACTCGGGCGGCAGCCGCGATCTCGTGCTGCCGCTGACCCGCGCCGCGATCGCGGTCGGCGCGGACGGCGTGATCATCGACGTGCACCCGCACCCGGAGACCGCGCTGTGCGACGGGCCCCAGGCCCTCGTGGACGGTGATCTGCGCGAACTGGCCAAGCTCGTCCGCGACCTGCCCCCGCTCGTGGGACGCGGCCTCACCCAGGCCGAGGACCCCGACGCCGTCCCCGCCTGACAAAGGCGGTATCGTCCGAGACGTGGCGTACTGGACTTCCAACTGCGGGCCGCCGCGCTCCTGACGGGGCGCGGCGACCGCACTCTTGCCGAGTTCTGACACGGCCCGGCGCGGGTATGCGCCCGGCCGCGTCCTCCTGCGCCCCGAATCCGGATTCTTCCTTCCGATTCGAGGTCAGGAGCCTTCGTGTCACAGAACACCTCCGTCCGGCGCGCGCCACGGCGGGCCGCGTCCGCCCGCCCCCGGCTCGGCGGCGACATCCTGCTGGCGGCGTCCCTGTGGGGGACGACCGGGACCGTCCGCACGTTCGCCGGCGACGCGTCGGCGCTCTCGGTCGCCGCGATCCGCATCGTCATCGGCGGCCTGGTGCTGCTCGCCTTCGCGTGCGCGCGCCGCGGCGCCGGGCTGCGCCGGCTGCTCGGCGACCGCCGCAACCTGCCGCTCATCGGCCTCGGCGCGGTCACGATCGTGGTGTACCAGGTCGCGTTCTTCCTCGCCGTCGGCCGCACCGGGGTGGCGGTCGGCACCGTCGTCACGATCGGCAGCGCGCCCGCGTTCGCGGGCGTGATCGGGCTGCTGACCCGGCGCCCCGGACCGGCCGGCCGCTGGGCGATCGCGACGGCGGGGGCCGTCGCCGGCTGCGCCCTGCTGGTCGGCGGCGGCCGGGACGCGGGCGTCGAACCGGCCGGCGTCGCCCTCGCGCTGCTGTCCGGGCTGGCGTACGCGGTGTACGCGACGGTCGCGTCCGTCCTCATCACGCGGGGCGAGGAGGACCGGGCCGTCGCCGGGGCGATGTTCACCGCGGCGGCCGTCCTGCTGGCGCCGACCCTGTTCTCCGGTTCCGGGTGGCTGCTCACCGGGTCCGGCGCGCTGATCGCGCTCTACCTCGGCGTGATCACCACGGGTGGCGGCTATCTGCTGTTCGCGCGGGGCCTGCGCACCACCCCGGCCACGACGGCGACGACGCTGACGCTGGCGGAGCCGGCGGTGGCCGCGGTCCTCGGCACGGCCCTGCTGGGCGAGCGGCTCGACACCGCCGCGGTCGGCGGCCTCGCGCTGCTGGCGGCGAGCCTGGTCGTGCTCGTGCTGCCGGCCCGGCGGAAAACGCGCCGGTAACAAAATGGTCTGAACCATTGGCCGGGACGGGCGCGGCGGGGATGATGTCCGGCATGACAACGGGCGATGGTGACGCCGGAGGGCGGCTGTTCCCCGACGATCTGGACGGCGTCGATCCGGTCGCCGCGGTGATGCTCGCGGACGCGCGCCGCGCCCTCTCCGCCTATCCGGAGCTCGTGGTCGTGGGCACCCTGTTCACGGCCGCGGAGCACGTCCCCGGAGGCTGGCAGATCGTGTGCCCCTGCGACCCGCTGCCGCAGGGCGCGCGCGAGCTGCTCGCCGACCGGCTGGAGGACCAGGCGGACGGCGCGGACGGCGCACAGGCGCACGAGCTGCGCGCCGCGGCGCGGACGCTGCGCCGCGGGCCGGCCGACGAGCTGACCGCGGGCGGGCGGCGGTTCCGGATCGTGCGGATCGAGCAGCGGATCCGCATCGGCCCGGACGGGCCCGAACCGCCCCGCCCGACGGATCTGGACCCGCTGCCCGCCGACCACCGGGTTCGGCGGGGCCGGCCGCATGAGCTGCTGCCCGAGCAGGGCCCGGCGTCCGGCTTCGCGACCGCGGAGCTGCTGGGCCAGATGCTGGACGCGGCCCCGGCACCGGGCGACGAGCCGTCCAGGACGTTCCGCACCCCGGTCGCGCTGGCGCCCGTGTTCACGGTGGCCGAGCGCGGTGAGCGGCGCTGGCATCCGGTCGGCCGGCTGCACGACGCGCCGCAGCAGGCCCGCGAGGCGCTGATCACCTACTTCCGGCATGTGGTGCCGGCGGTGGAGAGCCCGGCCCACACGGACGTGGCCCGGTTCGCCGAGGCGGCGGCGCTGCTGGAGGGCGAGACCCGCCGCAACGGCATCGCGGTCGCCGGCCGCCGGTTCCGCATCGTCCGCATCGTCCGCATCGAGCGGATCACCCTGATGGGCTCGGGCGGCCCCGAGCCGCCCCGTCCGACGGACTTCGACGCGCGCTGAACCCGGTCCCTCCGGGACCCCCGCAAGGAACCGTCAGGCGGCGGGGCCGGCGTAGGCGGGGCGGTGCTCCTGGACGGAGTCGGCGAGCTGGTCGGCGAGTTCGCCGGCGTCGAGGCGCTTCTCGATCTGCCGCAGGTCGTCGATCTTGGCCTTGGTCTCGGCGCGGCGGGGCGCGAGCAGGGTGCAGCAGTCCTCGTCCGGCAGCTCGGAGATCGACAGGGTGCGGATGCGGCGCGCCTGGTCCATGATCTCGACCTTGTCCATGCCGACGAGGGGCCGCAGGACGGGCATCTGCACGGCGTCGTCCAGCGCCGTGATGTTGGTGAGCGTCTGGCTGGACACCTGGCCCAGCGCGTCGCCCGTGATGAGCGCGCCGCCGCGCAGCCGGCGGGCGAGGACCTCCCCGGTGCGCAGCATCAGCCGGCGCTGCGCGATCACGGCGAGCCGGTCCGCGCCGGACGCCTTGATCTGCTGCTGCGCCTTGCCGAACGGGACGACGAGCAGCCGGGACCCGCCCTGGAACTTGTCCAGCTCGCGGACCAGCGCGTACGCCTTGTAGATCGATTCGGGGCCGGTGAACGGCATACCGGAGAAGTGCAGGTAGTCGACGCGCAGGCCGCGGCGCATCATCCGGTACGCGGCGACGGGCGAGTCGATGCCGCCGGACATCAGCACGAGGGCGCGTCCGCTCATCCCGACGGGCAGTCCGCCCTGGCCGGGCAGGCCGCCGGAGTAGACGAACACCTCGTCGCGGTCGACCTCGATCGACAGGGTGTGCTCGGGGTCCTTGAGCTTGACGGGCTGGCCGTAGCGTTCGGCGACGATGCCGCCGATGTGCCGGTCCAGCTCGGTGGAGGTCATCGGGAATCGCTTGTCGCGGCGCCGGGACCGGACGGCGAACGTGCCGGTCCGCCCGTCCATGAGTTCGAGGGCGGCGCGTTCGACGCTGGCGAGGTCCTTGCCGACCAGCCAGGCGCGGTGCGCCCACACGATGCCCATGACGTCGGTGATCCGCTGGGCGACGCGTTCCATGGTGGCCAGGTCGGCGTCGTGCTTGCGCACGATGAACACGCCGTGCCGCCGGATCACGTCCACCCGGGCGATGGGCCGGACTGCGGCGCGCACGTTGTCGGCGAGCCGCCGCTCGAACTGCTCGCGGTTCTTGCCCTTGAGGACGACCTCGCCCAGTTTGAGCAGCACGCACGGCTCGCCGTCGACCGGCGAGTGCTCCCGGACCTTCGCCGGCGTGGTGTCGAGCGTGGTCATGCGTGGTCCTCCCGGCGGGAACGTGTAAAGGGCGGGTCTCCAGTGTGGCCCACAGGACCCAACACCGCGACCCGGAAACCGTGTTCCCGCCAGGAGGGCCGGTCAGCCGAAGAAGACCTCGGCCTCGGCGTAGCGCTCCAGCGGGACGGTCTTCAGCTCCTTGGTCGCCTCGTCCAGCCCGACGCGGACGATGTCGGTGCCCCGCAGCGCGACCATCTTGCCGTAGTCGCCGTCCTTGACGGCGTCGATCGCCTGGAGACCGAAGCGGGTCGCGAGGACGCGGTCGAACGCGGTGGGGGTGCCGCCGCGCTGGATGTGCCCGAGCACGGTGGCGCGGGCCTCCTTGCCGGTGCGCGCCTCGATCTCGTCGGCGAGCGCCTGGCCGACGCCGCCGAGCCGGACGTGCCCGAACGAGTCCTTCTCCCCGGTCTGCAGCCGCATCTGCCCGTCGACGGGGTGCGCGCCCTCGGACACGACGATGATCGGCGCGTACCGGGTCTTGAACCGGCTCTCCACGTACTCGCAGACCTTCTGGATGTCGAAGGGCCGCTCGGGGATGAGGATGACGTTGGCGCCCGCGGCCATGCCGACGTGCAGCGCGATCCAGCCCGCGTGCCGGCCCATGACCTCGCAGATCAGCGCGCGGTGGTGGCTTTCGGCGGTGGTGTGCAGCCGGTCGACGGCCTCCACGCCGATGTTCACCGCGGTGTCGAACCCGAACGTGTAGTCGGTCGCGTTCAGGTCGTTGTCGATCGTCTTCGGGACGCCGACGACGTTGACGCCCTCGGCGTACAGTTCGCGCGCGACACCGAGGGTGTCCTCGCCGCCGATGGCGATCAGCGCGTCCACGCCGAGCCCGGCGAGGTTGTCCTTGATGCGCTCGATGCCGCCCTCGACCTTGATCGGGTTCGTCCTGGACGAGCCGAGGATCGTCCCGCCGCGCGGCAGGATCCCGCGCACGGCCTGCACGTCGAGGGCCATGGTGTCGCCTTCGAGAGGGCCGCGCCAGCCGGCCCGGAAGCCGACGAACTCGTAGCCGTAGACCTGCACGCCCTTGCGGACGACCGCGCGGATCACCGCGTTCAGTCCGGGGCAGTCCCCGCCACCGGTCAGCACTCCGACGCGCATGCCGTCTCCTTCTCCCGCCACCGGGCTCCTCCCTCGATTGCCAATGACCGGCCATGCGTCCGCACACGGCCGGGCGGCCGCCGGGCGTCCCGGTGCCGCCATTGGTCTAGACCATAGCCGCTGCCGCGGGCGGCGGCACACCGTTCGCCCCGCGCCGCCACTTCCCCGGCGGCCGCCGTGGCCCGGCCTTGCACAGCCGCGGCGGGGCCTTTGCGCCATGGGATCACCCGGCCTCGGCCATCGCCAGTTCCCGCGCCGCGGCGCCGGTGAGATCGCCCTGTCGCACGAGGCCCGCCGGGATCGGCCCCGGCCGTGCTTCATCCAGCCTATTCCTCCTGGTCGAGGCCCTTCTCGATGGCGTAGCGGACGAGTTCGACACGGTTGTGGAGCTGGAGTTTGCCGAGGGTGTTCTGCACGTGGTTCTGCACCGTCCGATGCGACAGCACGAGACGCTGCGCGATCTGCTTGTACGTCAGGCCCTTCGCGACCAGCCGCAGCACCTCGGTCTCGCGGTCGGTCAGGCGCGGCGCGTCCGCCTCCTCGCGGGCGGGCGCGGCGGCGAGCCGGCGGTACTCGCCGAGGACGAGACCGGCCAGGCCGGGGGTGAAGACGGCGTCGCCCTCCCCGGTTCGCCGGACGGCGTCCAGGAACTCCTCGCGGGCCGCGGACTTGAGCAGGTAGCCGGTCGCGCCCGCCTTCACCGCCTCCAGGACGTCCTGCTGCTCGCCGCTCGCCGACAGCACCAGGACCCGGACGGGCGGGTCTGCGGCGGCCAGGTGGCGGGTCACCTCCACACCGCTCATGTCGGGGAGCTGGAGGTCGACGACCGCGACCTCGGGACGCGCGGCGGCGGCGATCCGGACGGCCGCGCCGCCCTCCCCCGCGGTCGCGACCACGTCATGGCCGGCCTCGGCGAGATCGCGGGCGACCGCCTCGCGCCACATCGGATGGTCGTCCACGACCATGACTCGCAGGCTCACGGGTCACACCCTAAGACCGGGGGCCGGGGACGCTCCCGTCCGGGCGGCGGGGCACGGTCATCTCGATCTCGGTGCCCTCACCCTCCGCGGAGAAGATCGTGACCTTGCCGCCGAGGTCGCCGATGCGGCCCCGGATGGACTGGGCGACGCCGAGCCGGCCGTCCGCCGCCGCCTCGTCCAACCGCCCGGCGGGCATGCCGGGGCCGTCGTCGCGGACGCTGACGGTGACCCCGCCGGGCCCGTCCTCCAGCAGCACCCAGGCGCGGGCACCGCCGCCGCAGTGCCGCCGGACGTTGTCCAGTGCCGCCGCGACGGCCGCCCCGACCTCGCGGGCGGCGTGCGCGGGCAGCGGCACCTCCGTCGCCGGCGTCGAGACCGTGACGGACGTGGACGCGTGCGCGGTCAGCAGCGGACGCAGATCGGCGCCGCCGGGCCGGTGCCGATGAGCGCGCGCAGCGCGGCCTCCTGCTCGCCCGCGAGCCGGCCCAGCTCGGCCGCCTCGCCGCCCAGCTCACCGCCGCGCCGCTGCACCATCGCGAGGACCTGCAGCACCGAGTCGTGGATGCCGCGGGCCAGCCGGTCCCGCTCCCGGCCGGCCGACTCCAGCTCCACGGCCCGCGCCAGCCGCGCCTCCGCCTCCAGCGCCAGCCGGACGACGTGCCCGACGACGAGCCCGGCGAGAACCAGCAGCACGATGCCGTTGAACGTGGTGCCGCCGATGCCGCCGGCCGTCCCGGCGAGGACGTGGACCATCAGGTTCGCGGCGGCCAGCACGAGCGCGGCGGTGAGGCCGAGCCGCCGCCCGCCCGCCACCGCCCACGACAGCACCGCCGCCGCCACCCACGACACCGGCAGCGTCGGGCGTCCCGCGGCGATGTTCGCGGGCGTCTCCACCCACGCGGTCGCCAGCACGCAGCTCGCGGCGACGGCGAGGTCGGCGGCCGGCAGCGGCCATCCGCGCCGGCGCGGATCACCGAACGCGGCCACCGCGTAGGCCGTCCACACGGCCATGACGGCGAGGACCGCCCACCCGCCGGCCGGATGGGCGTAGCCGTCGAAGTTCATCGCGATCACGAGCGCGGCGTAGCCCAGCGCAAGCCCGCGGTAGACCGCCACGGCCCGCCACAGCGCGGTCTCCAGCCCCAATCCCGCCGGGCCCGTCCCCGCCCGCCTCATCCCCGCGCCCCGCCGGGCAGGCCCCCGCGCCCCCGGCCCGCTCCGCTCATCCGGGGTCGCTCAGCCCGCTGTCGTCCTCCACCGGCCGCACCGGCTTGCCGGCCAGTTCGGCCTTCACCTCGGCGGCGTACCGGTCGACGTACTCCTGCCCGGACAGCGCCCGGATCGCCTCCATGATCTCGTCGGTGATCTCCCGGAGCACCTCGTGGTCGTCCTCGCGGCCGTAGAACCGGGAGAAGTCCAGCGGCTTGCCGAACCGGACGCCGGGCCGTACGCCGAGCCGCGGGTACGGCCGGCCGGGCGGCATCAGCTCATGCGTGTTGATCATCCCCATCGGGATCACCGGGACGCGGGACTTCAGCGCCAGCCGCGCCACCCCCGTCTTGCCCCGGTACAGCCGGTTGTCGGGTGCGCGGGTGCCCTCCGGGTAGATGCCGAGCAGCTTGCCCTCGGCGAGGATGCGCAGCCCGGTCTGCAGCGCCGCCTCGGACGCCGGCCCGCCGGTCCGGTCGACGGGCACCACACCGACGCCGGTGAAGAACCCCTTGCTGATCAGCCCCTTGATCCCCTTGCCGGTGAAGTACTCGCCCTTGCCGATGAAGTAGATCGGGCGCATCAGCGGCAGCGGCCCGAAGAAGTGGTCGGCGAACGACAGGTGGTTGCTCACCATCAGCGCCGGCCCCCGCTTCGGGACGTTGCGCATGCCCTTGTTCCGCGGCCACCACCCGAGGTACAGGATCGGCGAGAGCACGATCCTGAGCAGGATCCAGAACCACAGCATGCGGGCACCTTCCTCGGACCGGTGCCCGGGGGCGAGCACGATCGGCCCCTGGCCGACGGGGGATGTTGGGACATCTTCCCATTCCCCCTCTTACCGCTCTACCGGCCGGTACCCCTCAAATCGGGACCGGTCCGCCCGGCGGCGGGGACGGGAATGAACGTAGGCTCTGAACGGTGAATCTCAATCGGTTGCACCCGGGGGCTTGTCCCACGCGGCGCAGCGAATACCGTGGGACACACGTTTCGGGGTGTCCGGGAATGCCGCCGCCTGCGGCGGGCGCGTCCGGGCACCGCACTGTCGTTGGGGAAGCGGAGGCCGCCATGCCGGTGCTGTCGGTCACGCCGGAGTCGTCGAAGGAGCCGGCCCCGTGAATCGCCGTGGCAATGGACTGTCAGCCGACACCTACGCCCCACTGGTCGACCTCGCCCCGCATCTGGCGGACGCGATGCTCACCGCGCTCGGCGAGGCCGGCGTGGCCGCCTACGCGGCGTCGCCGACCGGCCTGCCGGAGATCAGCGGGCCGGTCGTGGAACCCGCGTCCGGCGACGTCCTCGACCGGCTCTACGTGGACGTCGAGATGAAGCCCGCCGCCGAGGGCATCCTGCGCGTCCACCTCGCCCGGCTGCGCGAGGCGTCCGCCCGCGGCCCGGAGGAGCGCGCCGAGCCCGCCGAACGCGCGGAGAAGGCCGAACGCGCGGAGAAGGGCGAACGCGCCGAGACCGGCTTCGCCGAGCCCGCCGAGGGCGGCTCCGGGACGGACGCGGGCGGCCCCCCGGAACGCGACGAGGACGCCATCTGGGCCGAGATCATCGCCGGTTTCGACGACGTCCCCGAGGGCGAGCCCCCCTGGCCGGACGAGGAGAACATCCGCGAGCCCGCCGACCCCCCGCGGGAGGGCGACGACCGCTCCGGCCGCCTTCCCCGCGCCCGCGTGATCAAGCCGACGGAGCCGCCGGAGTTCCCGCCCGACGACGATGATGATGAGGAGGAAGGGCACTACGTCCCGCCCCCTCCCCCGCCGCTGCCGAGCGCCGACCCGCTCACCAAGGGCGCCTGGATCGCCCTGATCGGCGGTCCCATCTACCTGCTCGTCACCGTCGTCCTCGACTGGGAGGTGCCCGGCTGGGCCGCCTTCCTCGCCGTCGCCGCCTTCATCGGCGGCTTCGTCACCCTCGTCCTGCGCATGGGCGACGAGCCGAGGGACCCCGACGACGGGGCCGTCGTCTAGCCGAGGCGCAGGTCCGCCAGGAGCGGGCGGTGGTCGGTGGCCCGGGGGTGGTCGCCGGTTTCGTCCGGGGGGACGCCGCAGGCCGTCACACCGATCGCCGGGTCGACGAAGACGGCGTCTATGCGGCGGGTCGGGTTGCGGGCGGAGAAGGTCGCCTCCCCGCCGGTGGGGGCGGTCGCGTAGGCGTCCCGGAAGCAGCCGGTCAGCAGTGACCAGGACCCGCCGCCCGGTTCCTCGTTGAAGTCACCGGCCAGGACGGCGGGCGCGCCGTAACGGGCACGGGCACGGTCGAGGTGGGCGCGGATCTCGTGGACGTGGCGCAGGCGCGGGGCGTCCTCCAGGTCCAGGTGGGTGCTCGCGGCGATGACGCCGGTGCCGCCGATCTCCAGGACGGCGATCGCCAGGGCGCGGCGGTGCAGCCCGCGGTCGGGGGTCAGCAGGTGGAACTCGCGGTGCACCCGGCGCACGTGGGGCGCGGTCAGGACGGCGAGCCCGCAGGCCCGCCGTCCCGCCGCGATCCGCATGCCGCACGCGTTCGCCAGGCGGCGCCGCCGCAGGCGCCACGCCCGGAAGCGCGGGACCTCCTGCAGGCACAGCACGTCGGGGGCGACGGCGCGGACGACGCGCGCCACGGCCGCCGCGTCGTCGCGCAGCGAACGGATGTTGTAGCTCAGCAGCCGGACGGCGGTCACGCCTGGACGGCCACGTCCTGGAGCGGGCGGACGCGGGCGAGGTCCGCGGCGCCGACGATGCCCGCCGCCGACCCCAGCTCGGCGATGCGGATGTCGGGCAGCGGGCGGTGGCCACGTCCGGTCAGCGCGTCCTCGAACGCGGCGCGGACCGGGTCGAGCAGCAGGTCGCCGGCGTCCGACAGGCCGCCGCCGATGATGAACGCGCCCGGGTCCAGGATCGCGCTGAGGTCGGCGAGGCCCTGCCCCGCCCAGTGCGCGATGGTCCGGAAGCATTCCAGCGCCGCCTTGTCGCCCTCGCGGGCCGCCTGCGACACCTCCGGTCCGCTGATGCCCTCCGGCCGGCCGCCGCCGAGTTCCAGCAGCCGCCCCGCCATCGCGGGCGCCACCCGGGCCAGGTCGCGGGCCTCGTGGACCAGCGCGTTGCCGCTCGCGTACTGCTCCCAGCAGCCGCGGTTGCCGCAGCCGCAGCGGCGCCCGTCCGGGACGACCCGGAAGTGCCCCATCTCGGCGCCGATGCCGAACCGGCCCCGGTACAGCTCGCCGCCCAGGATGATGCCACCGCCGATGCCGGTGCCGAGCGCCACCAGGACGAGGAAGTCCTCGCCGCGGCCGGCGCCGAACCGGGCCTCGCCCCACGCGGTCGCGTTACCGTCGTTCTCCACGACGACCGGCAGCCCGACCAGGCTCTCCACCTTCTCCTTGATCGGCTCGTCCCGCCAGGCGAGGTTGGGTGCGAACAGCACGGTGGAACGGTCCTCGTCGACGAAGCCCGCGGTGCCGAGGCCGACGGCCGACACCTCGTCGTACTTGCCCTTCAGCAGGTCGACGACCTCGGCGATGGTCTTGGCGGTCTCCTTGGGGTTCGTCGAGGGGGTGGGCCGGCGGACCTTCTCCAGGATCGTTCCCCGGTCGTCGACGACCCCCGCGGCCACCTTCGTACCGCCCACATCCACGCCGATGGTCAGGGCCATGTAGCACTTCCTCCTCCTCGCGCGGCCCGGCTGGAGCCACTGCGCGCTACCCGATGTCGATGGGACCGCCGGTGGCGGCCGCCCACGGCTCGCCCGGCTCCGCACGTCCCGACCGATCGGACGTACCCGCCCGCGGGCGCTTCGACGCCTCAGCCGGAGGGTTCTCCCTCCCGGGTAAGGGCCGGGTCCGGTCGAGCGCGGCCGCCGCGTCCCGCGCGGCCGCGAGCAGCGATCGCCCGGCCTCGCACAGGTGCCGCACCGCGTCCGGCTCCGCGTCCGGCGGAGCGGCCGGCGGAGCGGCCGGCGGAGCGGCCGGCCCGGCGGCCGGTTCCGGGCCCGCCTCGGCGGCGATGGCACGGTCCCATACGCTGCCCGCGTCGTCGCTCATGGCTCCATCATCCATCTGTCACCGGCGTGCACGGTACCCGCCTCCCCGTGCCGGGTTCAGCGCTCGACGTGCCGCTTGAGGCCCTTGAGGGCCGAGTCGATGATCCGCTTCTCGCCCTTGCGCTTCACCATGCCGATCATGGGGATGCGGACGTCCACGGCGAGCTCGTAGGTCACCTCGGTGACGCCGCCCTCCTCGACGAGGTCATAGGTGCCGTGCAGGCCGGTGACGACCGTGCCCGGCTCCACCAGTTCCCAGGTGACCCGGTCGTCGCCCTCCCAGACGTAGGCGAGCCCGACCGTGTCGCTGAACGGGCCCCCGTCGAAGGTCAGCCTGGCGCGCTTCGCGCGGCCGTCCTCCCCCGTCTCCTGCACGGTGAACTCGCGGATGCCGCTCGCCCACCGCGGGTACGCCTCCAGATCGGCGATCACCGCCATGATCTCGGCCTTGCCCGCCTTGACCGTGATGGAGGAACTGGTGCGGTCCGCCATCTGCGTCTCCCTCCGGCTGTCGTCGGGCCCGCGGCCGGACCCGCTCTTCGTAGAGACGGTATCCGTCACACCGTCAGGACGTAGGGAACGCCGCGGGCGCGGAAGTGCCCGACGTTCACGCACTCGGTGCGGCCGATCCGGATCCGGCTCGCGAGCGGCTGGTGGACGTGCCCGAACAGCATGTACTTCGGCTGCGTCCGGCGGACCGCGTCCAGGATCGCCTCACTGCCCCGCTCGAACCGGCGCGCCACCGTGTCGTACAGCAGTTCGGGGACGGCGGGCGGGATGTGCGAGCACAGCACGTCCACCTCCCCGACGGCCTCGACCTTGGCGGCGAACGTCTCCTCGTCCAGTTCGTAGGGGGTGCGGTACTCGGTGCGGAGACCGCCGCCGACGAACCCGAACCGCAGCCCGCCGATCTCGGTGGTCTGCCCGTCGAGGACATGGTGGCCCTCGCGCAGATGGGGGCCCCACATGCGCGGGACGTCGACGTTGCCGTACGTCAGGTACGCCGGGGCCGGCATGGCCGCGAACAGGTCGGCGTACTGCCGGTCGACCGCGCGCTCGATGTGCGGCCACGCGTCGCCGTCCAGCGACGCCCACAGGCTCCGGGAGAACGCCCGCGCCTCGTCGAAGCGCTTCTCGGTGCGCAGCGTGATGAAGCGGGCGGCGTTCTCCTGTCCGAACAGTTCGGCGAAGATCCCCTGCCCGTGGTCGTGGTAGTCGATGAACAGGATCAGGTCGCCCAGGCAGATGAGGACGTCGGCGCCGTCCGCCGCGCTCGTCAGCGCGTCCGCGCGGCCGTGGACGTCGCTCACCACGTGGATCCTCATGAACCGACTCTAATGGGGCGGACCACCCGGGAGAACGAGTGCGCCGGGGCGGGCGGTCTTTGCCGTGCCGTTAAGCCGGCGGCGCGTGTCCCGCACCGCCCGGCGGGCATGATCGGTTGCAGGGAGAAATCCCTACTCATGGGTATCATTCGGGTGCGGGAAGCCCCGGAGGCTTCCCGCCGACCTGGAACACCGACTACGGGAGTGGGCCGTGCGCGAGTTCAGCGTCCCCGCGATGGTGGAGGTTTCCGACTCCGCCAATCTGACCGACGCGCCCTTCACCCGGGCCGCCGAGGAGCCCGGCACGATCGTGGCGCGCCGAAAGCGCGGCGACGCGTGGAGCGCCGTCACCGCCGCCGAGTTCGCGGCCGAGGCCGCCGCGGTCGCCAAGGGCCTGGTGGCCGCCGGGATCGAGCCCGGCGACCGGGTGTGCCTGCTGTCGCGGACCCGCTGGGAGTGGACCGTCCTCGACTACGCGATCTGGACGGCCGGCGCGATCTCCGTCCCCATCTACGAGACGTCGTCCGCCGAGCAGATCGAGTGGATCGTCGGCGACTCCGGCGCCAAGGCCGTGTTCGCCGAGACCGCCGAGCACGTGGCGCGGATCACCGAGGCCCGGGACCGGCTGGCGGACCTCGCGCACGTGTGGGGCATCGACGCGGGCGACGTCGACGAGGTCGTCCGGCTCGGCGCGGAGGTCGGCGACGACGTGGCCGAGGAGCGCCGCCGGTCCCGTACCGCCGCCGACATCGCCACGCTCGTCTACACCTCGGGCACGACCGGGCGCCCCAAGGGCTGCGAGATCACCCACGGGAACCTCGTGTCGACCGCGCGCAACGCCGTGCAGGGCGCGATCGCCGAGATCGCCGTCGAGGGCAGTTCCACCCTGCTGTTCCTCCCGCTGGCCCACGTGTTCGCCCGGCTGATCCAGGTCGCCACCATCGAGGCCGGCATCGTCCTCGGGCACAGCGACATCAAGAACCTGCTGCCCGACCTCGCGTCCTTCCAGCCGACGTTCCTGCTGGCCGTCCCGCGCGTGTTCGAGAAGGTCTACAACGGCGCCGAGCAGAAGGCCGCGGCGCAGGGCAAGGGCAAGATCTTCAAGGCGGCGGCCGAGACCGCGATCGCCTACAGCCGGGCCATGGACGCGGGCGGCCCCGGCCTCGCGCTCAAGGCGAAGCACAAGGTGTTCGACGTGCTCGTGTACGGCAAGCTGCGCGCCGCCGTCGGCGGGAAGGTGCGGTACGCGGTGTCCGGCGGGGCCGCGCTGGGCGAGCGGCTCGGGCACTTCTTCCGCGGTGTCGGCATCACGATCCTGGAGGGCTACGGCCTCACCGAGACGACCGCGCCGGCCAGCGTCAACCGCCCCACCGCGATCAAGATCGGCACGGTGGGCCGGCCGATCCCGGGCGTGGACATCCGCATCGCCGACGACGGCGAGGTGCTCGTCCGCGGCGTCAACGTCCTGCGCGGCTACTGGAACAACGAGGCCGCCACCAAGGAGGCTCTGGAGGACGGCTGGCTCCACACCGGCGACCTCGGCTCCCTCGACGACGGCGGCTTCCTCACGATCACCGGCCGGAAGAAGGAGATCCTGGTCACCGCGGCGGGCAAGAACGTGGCGCCCGCTCCGCTGGAGGACCGGCTCCGCGCGCATCCGCTGGTCAGCCAGTGCCTCGTGGTCGGCGACGGCCGCAAGTTCATCAGCGCGCTCGTCACCCTGGACGAGGAGGCCCTCGGCCCTTGGAAGGCGCGGCACGGCAAGCCCGCGGCGATGACGATCGAGGAGCTGCGCACCGATCCCGATCTCATCGCCGAGGTCGAGACCGCGGTCGCCGAGGCCAACAAGTCGGTCAGCCACGCGGAGGCGATCAAGAAGCACATCATCCTCGGCGTCGACTTCACCGAGGAGGCCGGCCACATGACACCGAGCCTGAAGGTGAAGCGCAACATGGTGATGAAGGACTTCGCCGCCGAGATCGACTCCCTCTACACCTCCTGACCGCCGGGCCGGCGCAGGGAGGCGACGGCGTCGGCGATCGGGGTGCCGCCGTTGAGCAGGTCGAGCGTACGGCGCCGGACGTCGCGGGCGCCGAGCAGCGCCGCGATGACCGCCGCCACGTCGTCGCGGGTCACCGCGCCGCGCCCGATCGGTGGTTCCTCCAGCCGCACGAGCCCGGTGCCCGGGTCGTCGGTGAGCCGCCCCGGGCGCAGGATCAGCCAGTCGAGCGCGTCGCGGCGTCTCAGGTCGTCCTCGGCCGCGCCCTTGGCTCTGATGTAGGCCTCCCAGGCCTCGCCGCGCCCCGGCGCGGGCGGCTCACCCGCGCCCATCGCGGAGATCTGCAGGAAGCCGCGTACGCCCGCGCGCTCCGCCGCGTCCGCCGTCAGCACGGACGCGGCCCGGTCGACGGTGTCCTTGCGGGCCGCGCCGCTGCCGGGTCCCGCGCCGGCGGCGAACACGACCGCGTCCGCCCCGGTGAGGTGGCCGGCGACCTCGGCGGCGTCCGCGGACTCCAGGTCGCACACCACCGGCCGGGCGCCGGTGTCCCCGACGTCCCCGGCGTGGCCGGGGTCGCGAATGATGCTCCGCACGGTGTCCCCCCGTGCGGCCAGCAGCCGGGACAGCCGCAGCGCGATCTGCCCGTGCCCGCCCGCGATCACGATGTCCATGCCGCGATCGTAGGACGCCCGGGCGCCGGGCACGCGCGGACGCGGCCGGTGCGGATCACATCGTTTCCACCCGATGTCGTTCTTCCGCCCCGGGAATTCACCGCCGCGAGGGCGTCCGGGGCATCCCCCCGACGACGCGGAGCGCCAAGGCGGGACACATCGCGACCGCTTTCTGCACGTCCTTCTCCAGCCACGGCGGGATGTCGGTGCCGAGCACCACGGGGAACCCGTACCGGTCGAGCTGGATCAGCTCGGGGACGAGGTAGGCGCACAGCCCGTGCCCGTCGCACCGGCTCCAGTCGATCGCCACCCGCCCCTCCGACCCGTCGGGCACCGGGAGCGGCAGCACGCCGTAGGTCGACAGGCCGCAGCCGCCGTCCCACCGGTGCGCGTCGATGTGAGGGGCGAACGCCTCCATCGCCGACAGCACGAACTTCGCCGTCCCGTCCGGGTGGGTGCAGGCGCCGCGGCCCCGGCCGACACCGGCGGCGCGGCGGACGTCCTCCGCCGTGCCGGTGCCCTCGGTGAGCGTGTGCAGGGAGCGGACGACGTCGGGCAGCCCGAGCCGGCACGGGCCGCACTGCCCGGCGGACTGCGCCGCGAGGTAGGCCGCGATCCGGGTGACCTCGCCGAGCGGGCAGGTGCCCCGCGTCAGCGGCAGGATGATGCCCGCGCCGACCGTCCCGCCGACGCGCCGCATCCCGGCGCGCGACAGCACCGCCCGCGACACGGCGGCCGGATCGAGCCACATGCCGTGGTAGCCGCCGACGAGCACACCCGGCGACGGCGGCACCTCGCAGTGGTCGAGGACGGTCCGCAGCGGGGTGCCGAGCGGCGCCTCGACGACCCGGGTCCCGCCGACCGTGAGCAGCGTGGTGCCGGGCTCGCCGTCCGTCCCGGTCGAGGCGTACAGGTCGGGACCGAGCGACACCAGCACCGCGAGCTGGGCGAACGTCTCGGTGTTGGACAGCAGCGTCGGGCAGCCGTCCACCCCGGAGTCGGACGCGCGGACCTTCACGCCCGGCGGGATCGGCGTCTCCCCGTTGATCGCGCGGATCACCGCGCCGCTCTCCCCGGAGATGAACCGCTCGGTCAGCCGGACGACCCGGGCCGGCATCCGCCGCTCGCCGATCGCCGCGCGGACCGAGCGGGCCGCCTCGTCGCTCTCGACGGCCAGCACGATCCGCCGGGTGCCGAGCGCGGACGCGGCGATCTGCGCGCCGTCGAGCACCAGGTGCGGCGCCCGGCGGAGCAGCAGCTTGTCCTTGGCACTGCCCGGCTCGCCCTCGGCACCGTTCACCACGACGACGTCCTCGCTGGAGCGGCGCTCACCGGCCTTCTCGCCGGGCAGCACGGTCCGGTCGGCGGCCGGATGGGCGACCCGCGCCGCGACCGCCATCAGCTTGCGCGCGAGCGGGAAGCCCGCCCCGCCGCGTCCCCGCAGGTCGACCTGCTCGGCCATGCGGACCAGGTCGTCCAGCCCCGGCGCGCGGAGCCTGCCGTGCACCGCCAGATGCCGGTCGAGGTCCAGCCGGTCGAACCGGTCGAAACCGAGCGTCAGCCGGGGGCCGCCGATGCTGGAGACGGTGACGGCCGAGGTCATCGCAGGACCCCGGTGTCACGGGCCGCCCCGGTGACCGGCATGCCGCGCGGGTCGGTGACGGTCTGCCGGGGGTCGCCGGAGTCGCGTCCGCCGAGGTCGCGGGCGGCCGCGGCGGCGCGTCCCCGCGCGTGCTCGCGCTCGGCCGTCATGCGGCGGTCACGGCGCCGGCCGGCCCCGTCAGGGCCGGTGAACACACCGGTCCCGGCGCCGGCCCGGTGCACCTCGCGCGGTTTGAACACCACCACCATGCGGGTGACGAGGGCGAGCACGACGAACACCGCGCTCAGCACATAGCTGAGCACCACCCAGTTCGCCGCGGACCGGCCGGCGATCAGGCCGTGCACGATCGCCAGCGGCCAGCAGACGTAGGCGAACACGTGCAGCGACCGCCACATCCACGCCTTGCCGCGGACCGCGAACCGCGGGCGCACCATGCCGGTGAGCCCGATGAGGCACATCAGCTCGGCCGCGATCGTGCCGATTCCGATGGCACCGCCGTCCGGGACGACGATCTGGACCGGGGACGCGAGGCCGTCCATGACCTTCACCACGATGTGCGCGACCAGCGTCGCCGTCGCCACCACCGCGCAGGCGTGGTGCACGGCCTGCGCGAGCACCCGGTGCCGGATCTTCAGGATCAGCCGCTCGGTCGCCAGGAGCCCGCCCATCACCGCGATCGTCAGCGAGACGAGCGCGAAGACGCCGGCGTAGTAGTCGAGGAAATACCGCACGTTCGCGACCGCGACCGCTCCCGGCGGGGTCGCCGCGCCGATGAGCACCAGCACCGCGCCGGCGAGCACGATGCGCAGCGCCCAGGAGGGCACCACGGGATCATCACTGCTGCGAATTCGCACCTTTCGGGCTCCTCTTCTCTATTGCGGCCGCCGGCGGGGCGCCGGCCGGTCCTGCACCGTCCTTCGGCGGCCCGCCGGAGGACGGGGACGGGGACGGGGACGGCGACGAAGGGCCGTCCGCCGCGGGGACGGGGCCGAGGTTGGCCAGCAGGCCCCCGGAGAGCACTTGCAGCGCGCCTCGTTCGGCGAAGCCGAGGAGCGGCCTGGCCCGTTCCCGGAACGTCCAGCCGCCGATCTCGGCGCCGTCCAGCGGGACCGCACCGGTCCCGTCTTGCAGGCCGAACTCGATCTCGGCGCGGGGTGCCCCGGCACCGCCGCACGGCACCGTGGTGCCGGTGCGGCCGAGCACGGCGCCCCGCCCGACGGCGGTGCCGTCGCGCAGCCGGGTCACGTCCCGCAGCCGGTAGTAGGTGGTCGCGAGACCGCTCGGGTGGATCAGCATGACCATCGCGCGGCCGGCCGGGTCGGCGCAGAACCGGTAGAGGCGGCCGGCGCCGGCCGCGAGGACGCGGCCGTCCCCGCCGGAGAACGCCAGCGAGCCGAGCGGACGCGGGGACGTGGAGCCGTCCGAGGTCGTCATCGCCCAGGTCTGGCCGATCTTCCACGGCAGCATCAGCCCGCCGCCCGCCCTGCCGTGGGTGAGGGCGGCGGCCTGCGCGGCGGTGACCGCCCCGTACCTGCGCAGCAGCCGCGCCTCCGAGACCGGTATCACATCCGCGGGGACCGTGCGGAGCAGGGCGGCGAACACCCTGCCGCCCGACAGCCCGACCCGCCACCGCCCACCGGCCCAGTGGGCCGCGTAGAACGCGACCTCGGGGCTGGCGGTGCTGGACGCGGGGACGGGGATCGCGGTGGTGCCGAACACCCAGGTCCGGTCGGTGCTCGTCCGGATGGCGCCCACGATCGGGGGCCGGGTCGGCGCGGCGCCGTAGTCCTGCCGGGCGGCGGCGCCGCGCTCGCCCAGGGTGAGCCCGCGCACCTGCGCGGCGAGCACCCGCAGGCTCGGCCCGGCCGGCTCCGTGCCCGTGCCGCCGCCACCGGGGGCCGCCGCGACGGCCGCCGCGGCTGCGCGGGCGTGTCCGCGCCCGGCTCCGGCGACTTCATCGAGTGATGCGAGCCGACGGCGCCGGACGCGCCGCCGTCCAGCAGCGCCCGCTCGGCGATGGCGAGCAGGGACAGGCCGACGACGGCGGTCAGCGTGATCGCGCCGATGCCCAGCCGGTCGGTGGGGTGCCTGCCGCGGGGCGGCCTCGCCTTCGGGCCGGGGCGCGGCCGTGCCCGACGGTGCGGGCGTGCGCGGGCCCCGGCCTCGCGCCGCTTCATCACGCGCCGGCTCGGCTCACGCCGGGACGCCCTGCGCCCCCGCCCGGTCCAGTCCGGCTGCTGCGACCACCAGGACCCTTCGGGCCACTGGGGCTCCTCGGACCGGCGCCCCTGTCCGGTCGCCGGTCCCGATGAGGGGCGCGCGGGCGTCTCCGCCCACGTTGAAACACGCGTGTTGCTCCGGGACGCATGCCCGATATCGCGTCGCGCCATGCCCTCTCCCGTGGAGGAGACAAAGGCTCGGCGAACGCCGGTCGGTTCCGTGCCGCCGAACTTCCCGCCCGGCGGCCGTCCTGCTGAGACATCCGGAACCGCGGTGTCGGAGCCCGCTCCGCTCCCACCGCGATTCCGGAACGGATTCTCGGTGAACCCGCTCGATCACTTCGGGAGCATACGCCCCAAGAACCGCTCAAAAGCGAGACGGCACGAAAAATCCGTACGAGCCGGCCTTATCCCGTGGCCGTTGTGCTCTCCAAAGCAGTACGCACAAAGGCCATGACATGTTCACGCATTCGAGCAACGGATTCCGCGGACCGCCCCACCTTGGCAGGGGCGGTCCGCGGAACCGGTCAGCGGGTCCAGGGCAGGCGGACGGCCTCCAACTCCGGGTCGGTCAGCAGGACCTCGATCAGGGACGTGGGGCCGACGACCTTCGTCCCCCACAGATCCCAGTCGCAGTAGACGACCCACGAGCAGTCCTCGGCCCACAGGTCGGACGGGCAGCTGCCCAGGCCCGGATGGTCGTACAGCGCGGCGGCGTCACCGAGACGGCCCGCGAGGACGGTGTCGTCCTCCCAGTCCGCGGTGACCAGCGGGCAGTAGTACGCCAGGCAGCGGGTCCCCGCACCGGACGGGCTGTGCCGCAGCAGCACCCCGATCAGCCGGTACCAGCCCTCCCGGTCCAGGCAGCCCTCCGCGGGCGGCCGGACCGCCGCCGACCAGCTTCCCGCCGGATGCCCCTGCCGCAGGCAGCGGCTGCCCGGCAGCGCCCCCTCCGGGACGACCGGCTCACCGAAGCCGCGTGCGAGCTCCCGCCAGCGCAGCCGCCGCCAGCCCGTGCCCGGGTCGCCGCTGCGGCCGAGCTCCACCCCGGTGACGATCGCGCCCTCCAGCAGGTCGCCCACGTCGCCCGGGACGTCCGGCTCCGGCGACCCGGCCAGCCCCGCCGCCGCCACCGACTGGTGGACATCGTCGTGCGTCGTGGTGACCAGACCCTCCTCCCACACGTACATCGCGTGCAGGAGCCAGGCGGCATCGGGGCGGCGCGGCGGCTCGAACCCCGAATGGCCGTGGTCGGGATCCAGCTCGCGCAGCCACCGGGCGGCCTCCCCCGGAACGCGGACCCAAGCATCCTCGATGTCCATAGCCGCATCCTGCCATTTCAGCCCGTCAGCAGGCGCCCCAGCCGGGCGGCCTGAATTTCCCAGCGCCATTCGCGTTCGATCCAGGCGCGGCCTCTGTCCCCCATGGCGCGGGCCCGGCCCGGATCCGCCAGGAGGCCGGCGACGGCATCGATGATCCGGGCGACCGAGCGGCCCGGCACCACGACCCCGGTCTCCCCGGCCAGGACGGCGTCGGGCGCGCCACCGGAGTCGCCCGCGACCACCGGCAGGCCCGTCGCCGACGCCTCCAGGTAGACGATGCCGAGCCCCTCCACGTCCAGGCCGCGGCGGCGGGTACGGCACGGCATCGCGAACACGTCGCCGGCGTCGTAGTGGGCGGGCAATTCCTCCCAGGGCACGCCGCCGGTGAAGACGACCGAGCGCTCCACCCCGAGGGACGCGGCCAGGCGCTCCAGCTCTGCGCGGTAAGGCCCGCCGCCGACAAGGAGCAACGCCGCGTCCGGCACCCGCCGAAGGACGTGCGGCCATGCGTGGATCAGCGCGTCCTGCCCTTTGCGCGGCACCAGCCGGGACACGCACACCGCCACGGGACGCCCCGCCAGCCCGTGCCGCGCCCGAATCTCCTCGCCGCCCGCGCCCGCGTGGAAGACTTTCTCGTCCACACCGGGGGCGAGCCGCGCCATCCGCGCCGCCGCGTCCGGCGACAGCGCCCGCGCCATCCGGGACCGCGTGTACTCGCCCAGGTAGGTCAGCACGTCCAGATCGTCCCCGATGCGGCGCAGGAGGCGCCGTGCCACCGGCAGCGCCGCCCAGCCCGCCTCGTGGCCGTGGGTGATCCCGACGAGCCGCCCGGCCCCGCGCCGCCGCAGCGCCGGGGCCAGCAGCCCGAGCGGCGCCGCCGCGCCGAACACGACCGAGTCGCAGCCCTGCGCGCGCAGCACGTCCGCGGCCCGGCGCAGCACGCCCGGCTCCGGCAGCATCAGCGAGCCCGGATGCCGGACGACCGGGAACGGCTGCCGCGCGTCGAACTTCGCGGCGCCCTTCCACGCCGGCGCGTACACGACCACCGACCCCGGTGGACGGCGGGACGCGAGGCCGTGCACGAACGCCTGGATACCGCCCGGACGAGGCGGGAAGTCATTGGTGACGAACAGGGTCTTGGTCATCGCCCGCCAGCATAGGAGAGGCCCGCCACCGCGGACGGTGACGGGCCTCTCCTAGCGCCGTGCGGCGGTCAGTGACTGATCTCCTGCGACGTGCGGCCGCCCTCGATCTCCTCCTGCTCGCCGTGCCCGTGCTCCTCGACGGGGATGTCGTCGAAGGTCCACGCGCGGTTGAGCCGCGCGCGCAGGTGCCCGAGCGGGCCCTTGGCGCCGGGCGCCGGGATGCCGCGGGCGTCCCGTGCCGGCGGCTGGAGCCGCGCGTTCTCCTTGGACAGGATGACCTGCTTCTCCTCGTCGCGGGCCGGCTCGTGCCGCTCGGAGAACTTCCCCTCCGGCGACATCATGATCACGCCGCTCTCCACGCCGTGCCCGATGACGTCGGCGTCCTTGCGCTGCAGGCCGAGGCAGACCCGCTTGGTGATGATGAACGCCAGGAACGGCCCGACGAAGACCATGACCCGGAAGAACCACGTCGTCGCGAACAGCGAGATGTGGAACTTGTCGGCCAGGATGTCGTTCGCGCCGGCGAGCCACAGCAGCCCGTAGAAGGCGACGGCGGCCATGCCGGTCGCGGTGCGGACCGGGGCGTTGCGCGGCCGGGTGTTGACGTGGTGGTGCCGCCTGTCGCCGGTCACCCACGCCTCGACCCACGGCCAGGCCGCGGCGCCGCCGAAGATGATGCCGAGCGGCACCAGCGCCGGGATCAGCACGTTCAGGCTGAGCGTGTGCCCCAGTGCGGTGATCTCCCAGTTCGGCATGATGCGCAGCGCGCCTTCCAGCGGCCCCATGTACCAGTCGGGCTGGGAGCCCGAGGAGATCGCACCGGGGTCGTACGGGCCGAACAGCCAGATCGGGTTGATCTGCGCGAACGCCCCCAGCAGCGCCAGCACACCGAACGTGAACAGGAAGTAGGCGCCCGTCTTGGCCATGAAGACCGGGTAGAACGGGTAGCCGTACACCTGGTGCTCGGTCTGGTTCTTCACCGGCATCGCCGTGTGCTTCTGCACCCACATGATCATCATGTGCGCGGTGACCATGCCGAGCAGCAGACCCGGGATCAGCAGGATGTGCAGCATGTAGAGCCGCGGCACGATGTCCTGGCCGGGGAACTCACCGCCGAACAGGAACATGTAGAGATACGTGCCGACCACCGGGATCGACTCCGCCACGCCCTGTGTGATCCGCAGGCCGGTGCCGGACAGCAGGTCGTCCGGGAGGGAGTATCCGAACAGGCCCTCCAGCATGCCGAGCGTGAACATGCCGATGCCGATCAGCCAGTTCAGCTCGCGCGGCTTGCGGTAGGCGCCGGTGAAGAACACCCGCAGCATGTGCGCCAGGATCGCCGCCATGAACAGGACCGCCGCCCAGTGGTGGATCTGCCGCATGAGCAGTCCGCCGCGGACGTCGAAGCTGATGTGCAGCGTCGAGGCGTAGGCCTCGGACATCGTCACGCCCCGCAGGTGCGTGTACGAGCCGTTGTACACGACCTCGCCCATGCTGGGCTTGAACCAGAGCGTCAGGAACGTCCCGGTCAGCAGCAGGATGATGAAGGAGTACAGGGCGATCTCGCCCAGCATGAACGACCAGTGGTCCGGAAAGACCTTCTTCATGTTCCGCTTGAAGAAGGTGGTGGAACCGAGACGGTCGTCGAGGAACGTCAGCGGAGCCTCGACCGCCTTCGGAGCTGTCGCCTCGCTCATCCGCGCTCCCAGAAGCTCGGGCCGATGGGCTCGTGATAGTCGCTCGTCGCGATGATGTAACCGTCCTCGACCGACAGCGGCAGCTGCGGAAGCGGCCGGGCCGCCGGGCCGAAGATGACCTTCGCCGCGTCGGTGGCGTCGAAGGTGGACTGGTGGCACGGGCACAGGATGTGGTGCGTCGTCTGCTCGTACAGGGCCGCCGGGCAGCCGACGTGCGTGCAGACCTTGGAGTACGCGACGACCCCGTTGACGTGCCAGTTCTCACGTCCCTTGGCAGGCTTGAACTGCTCCTGCGGAACGTTGATGAGGATCGTGACCGCCTTGGCGACCTGGGTGAGGACCTGGTCCTCGGGCAGGTGCTCCTCTATGCCCTCCGGCAGGACGGTGATCATCGAGCCGGGGGTGGCGAAGTCGCTGACCTTGAGCGGCCTGTTGGTGCCGTCCACGACCAGGCGGACGCCCTTCTTGCCCTGGGCCTGCGCCAGCTTGACCGCCTCGCCCCAGAAGGTGTGCCGGAGCTTCTTCTCCGGCAGCGGCCCGAGGTCGCGCAGCAGCACCAGCGGGGCCAGGCCGAGCGGCGCCGCGGCCAGCAGCAGCGTGCGGCGCAGCAGCGGACGCTTGGTGATCCCGCTGTCCTGCGCGCCCTCCAGGAAGTCGCGGTTGAACGCCGCTCTGGACGCCTCGTCGGCGGCCAGCTCGTGCCGCTCCTGGACGATCGGCTTGCTGGTCATCAGCCGGCGCACCCAGATGGTGACGCCGACCGCCATCGCGAGGAACGCCAGCGCCATCGTCCCGCCGAGCCAGAAGTTGGTCTCGCGGGCGTCGGTGACGCCGTGCATGCCGCCGTCGCGGCCGCTCCAGCCGATGAAGTAGGCGATGAACACCACGCTGGCGAGGAACGCGAGCAGGAAGAACGCGGCGACGATCCGCTCGGCGCGCTTGGCCGACCGCTCGTCGAGCTGCTCTCCCACACCCGCGGGCGCCGAGATGTCGTCCTCGGCGAGGAGCGCCTTCTCCCGCGCCGGGGACGGCGTGCCGATCACGCGTTCGCGCCGGCCGCCCTGCTCGTGCGGGCCGGTCGAGCCCGCGGTCTCCTTGTTGTCGTCGCTCATGACTTCTTCAGCTTCTTCGGCTTCTTCGCGGTGATCCACATGGCCGCGAGGACCAGCAGGCCGATGCCGACCAGCCAGCCGGCCAGGCCCTCGGTCACCGGGCCGATGCGGCCGAGGCTGTTACCGCCCGGGTTGGGCTCCTCGCGGGTCTTCACCAGGTAGGAGATGATCGCCTGCTTGTCCTGCGGCGTCAGCGTGGTGTCGTTGAACACCGGCATCGCCTGCGGCCCGGTCAGCATCGCCTCGTACATCTGGGTGGGCGTGACGTCGCTCTTGGACAGCGGGGGCGCGTACTTGCCGCCGGTCAGCGCGCCGCCCTGGCCGGTGAAGCTGTGGCACTGCGCGCAGTTGGTGCGGAACAGCTTCCCGCCGAGCGCCACATTGCCCTTGGCCGGGTCGACGGCCGAGGCCGGCGGGACCTCGGGGCCGCCGCCCAGCGACGCGATGTAGGCGCGCAGGTCGGCGAGGTTCTTCTCGGCCTGGGCCTTCTGCTTCTCGGCGGCCTCCCGCTTGTCCTTCTCCTCGTAGTCGGTCTTGATCGAGGTGTTGAAGGTGGGGATCGGCGTCTTGCGCGGCACCTGCGCGCCGGGGTTCGCCGCGGGCATGCGTCCCGTGCTGACCTGGAAGTCAACCGACGCGGCGCCCACCCCGATGAGGCTGGGGGCGATCGCGTTGCCCTGGGCGTCCTTGGTGCCCTGGGCGTTCAGCCCGTGGCAGCTCGCGCAGTTCTTGTCGAACAGCTTCTGCCCGTTCTTCAAGTCCTCCGCGGCCTGCGCGGTGCTCTGCGCCTCGGCGCGGTCGGTCCGCGGCGAGAAGCCGGCGTAGACCACGCCGATCGCCACCAGGGCCGCCAGCACGACGGCGTAGCCCGCCCACGGGCGCCGTCGCCATGCGGTGATCCTTTTCACGGAAATCCCCGTTCGGGTCATGTCGTCGGGTAGGTCAGAGGTCGAGCAGGTAAACGGCGGAGAACAGGCCGATCCACACCACGTCGACGAAGTGCCAGTAGTAGGACACGACGATCGCGCTCGTCGCCTGCTCGTGCGTCCACCGCTTGGCGGCGTAGGTGCGCCCGAGCAGGAAGAGGAACGCGACCAGGCCGCCGATGACGTGAAGGCCGTGGAAGCCGGTGGCCAGGTAGAAGACCGAGCCGTAGGCGGAGGACGAGAAGGTCAGCCCGTCGTGCGTGACGAGGTTGAAGTACTCGTAGGCCTGGCCTGCGACGAAGTAGGCGCCCATGAGGAACGAGAGGATGTACCACTCGCGCAGTCCCCAGCGCCTGAAGTTCAGCAGGCCGCCGTCACGTCCGACCTGGCCCGCCTCGGCCTTGAACACGCCCATCTGGCAGGTCACCGAGGACAGCACCAGGACGGTCGTGTTGACCGCCGACAGGGGCAGGTCCAGCGGGGCACCGGGCCATGCGCCATGCCCGGACTGGCCGATCGTCACAGAGCGGATCGTGAAGAACATCGCGAACAGCGCCGCGAAGAACATCAGCTCGGACGACAGCCAAACGATCGTCCCCACGCTTACCAGATTGGGACGGTTCGCCCGTGCGTGAGGTGTTGTCTCTATCGCGGATGCTGTCACGGGCAGCATTATTGCGCCCCCGTCCCGTGAGTGACGCATGACCCCCCTCATATGGTTCCCCGCGGGTGTCCCAGGGCCCCCGACCCGGTACCCTCACGTGCATGAGCACCGCCCCGGAGACCCCGATGAAGGTCCTCGTCTACAGCGACGACGCGAACACCCGCGCACAGATCCGGATGGCGATCGGCCGCCGTCCCGCCGCCGACCTCCCGAAGGTGGAGTTCGTGGAGTGCGCCACCCAGCCCGCCGCGGTCGCGCGGCTGGACGAGGGCGGCATCGACATCATGGTCGTGGACGGCGAAGCGCAGCCCGCGGGCGGGCTCGGCGTCTGCCGGCAGGCCAAGGACGAGGTGTACGACTGCCCGCCCGTGCTCGCCGTCATCGGCCGCCGCGACGACGGCTGGCTCGCCACCTGGTCGCGCGCCGACGCGGTCGTCGGCCTGCCGCTCGACCCGATGGCACTCGCCGGCGCGCTCGCCGGCCTCATGCGGCAGCGCCGCGAGAACCGCCTCACCACCCTGTAGACCCGCTGAGAACCCTGTAGAGACCGCCTTCACCACCCCGTGGACAACGTCGGCCCACGAGACCCGGTAGGGGACATGGACGCGCGCACCAGCTGGCCCGCACTGATCAACGCCCTCCTGTCGGGCGACTCGCTGTCCAGCGAGGAGACCGCCTGGGCCATGAACAGCATCATGGCCGGGGAGGCCACCGACGTGCAGATCGCGGGCTTCGCGGTCGCACTGCGCGCCAAGGGCGAGACGGTCGAGGAGGTCACCGGACTCGCCCAGGGCATGATGGACAACGCCACCCGCATCGACGTGCCGGGGCCCATCGCCGACCTGGTGGGCACGGGCGGCGACCGCGCCCACACCGTCAACATCTCGACGATGGCCGCGGTGGTCGCCGCCGCGTCCGGCGTCCGGGTCGTCAAGCACGGCAACCGCGCCGCGTCGTCCTCGTGCGGCGCCGCCGACCTGCTGGAGCACCTCGGCGTCGCCATCGACCTGCCGCCGGAGGCCACCGCCCGGGTCGCCGAGGAGCTCGGCATCACGTTCTGCTTCGCCCCGCTCTACCACCCGGCGCTGCGGTACGCGTCGCGGACGCGCAGCGAGCTGGGCACGCCGACGGTGTTCAACTTCCTCGGCCCGCTGACCAACCCGGCGCTTCCGGCGGCCCAGGCGGTCGGCGTGTTCCACCCCCGGATGGCGGGCGTCATCGCCGGGGTGTTCGCCGCACGCGGCTGCTCGTCGCTGGTGTTCCGCGGCGACGACGGGCTGGACGAGCTGACGACCACCGGCACGTCCACGGTGTGGGTCGTCCGCGACGGGACGGCGACGGAGACGACGTTCGACCCGTCCGACCTCGGCATCCCGCCGGCCGCGCCGGAGGACCTGCGCGGCGCCGACGCGGCCTTCAACGCCCGGGTCGCCCGCGAGACGTTCGCGGGCGCCAGGGGCCCGGTTCGCGACATGGTCCTGCTGAACGCCGCCGCGCTCATCACCGCCTACGAGGGCGCTCCGCCCCCCGCCGAGCTCACCGGCGCCCTCCGGGACGCCCGCGACCGCGCCGCCGAGGCCGTCGACTCCGGCGCCACGAGCACCCTCCTCGACCGCTGGATCGACACGAGCCAGGGCATGCGCTAGCCACCTCGGTCACCAGAGCACGGCGCAGGCACGCGGATCGCCTGCGCCGTGGCGGGGTTCCAGGGAGTCGCCCCCCGGGGTCAGACGGGGCTCCGGGCGCCGCTGGAGAGACGCTGGGCCAGGTAGATCGGGATGACCGACAGGACGATCAGGGCGGCGGCGAGGACGTTGACGACCGGGGCCTGGTTCGGGCGGAACAGGTTGTTGAAGATCCAGATGGGCAGGGTCGTCGCGCCCGGACCGGCGGTGAACGTGGTCACGATGATCTCGTCGAAGGACAGCGCGAACGCCAGCAGGCCGCCGGCGAGCAGCGCGGACCGCAGCGCCGGGAACGTCACGTACCAGAACGTCTGGAACGTGTCGGCGCCGAGGTCGGCGGACGCCTCCTCCAGGCGGGTGCCCGTCCGGCGGAGCCGGGCGAGCACGTTGTTGTAGATGGTGACGACGCAGAACGTGGCGTGCCCGACGATGACGGTGAACAGGCCGAGCCCGATGCCGAGCGGCTTCAGCACGACCTGGAAGGCGTTGCTCAGCGCGATGCCGGTGACGATGCCGGGCAGCGCGATCGGCAGGACGACGACGAGCGACACCGTCTCCCGGCCGAAGAAGCGGTGGCGCGACACGGCGAACGCCGCCATCGTGCCGAGGACGAGGGCGGTCGCGGTCGCGCCGAGACCCGCCTTGACGCTGGTGAGGACGGCCTGCCGGGCGCCCTCGTTGTCCAGCGCCTGCGCCCACCAGCGTCCGGTGAACCCGGGCGGCGGCCAGCCGAACGTCTTGTCGGCGTTGACGGAGTTGACGAGCACCACCAGCAGCGGCACGTAGATGACGGCCAGGCCGAGGGCCATGAGGACGCGCAGTGCGATCCGTGCGGCGGGCGAGAAGGTCATCACAGCTCCCTGAGGGCGCCGGTGCGGCGGGCCGCGGCGAGGTAGCCGAGCATCACCACCACCGGGATCGTGGCGACGGCCGCGGCGAACGGCAGGTTGTTGGCGGCGCCGATGTTGTCGTAGACGACGTTGCCGAGCAGTTGCCGGCGGCCGCCGACGATCTTCACGGTAATGTAGTCGCCGAGCGACAGCGAGAACGTGAAGATCGACCCGGCCACCAGGGACGGGAACACCAGCGGCAGCATCACCGTGCGGAACGTGCGCAGCGGCCGGGCGCCGAGGTCGCCGGACGCGTCGAGCAGCGAGTCCGGGAGCCGCTCCAGGCCCGTGTAGACGGGCAGGATCATGTACGGCAGCCACAGGTAGGCCAGGACGAGCACGGTCGCCGTGAGGCCGTAGCCGGGGCTGGAGAGCCCGAACGGCTCGAGCACCTGGTCGAGCAGGCCGCCCTGCTGCAGCATCACCCGCCACGCGTACGCCTTGACGAGGTAGGCGGCCCACAGCGGCGCCAGGATCGCGATCAGCAGATACGGCCGGTACCGGGGCCTTGCGACCTTGGCCATGTAGAGCGCCATGGGGAAGCCGATGGCGGTGTCGATGAGGGTGACGGCCACCGCGACGCCGAGGCTGCGCAGCGCGACCGTCCGGTAGACGGGCTCGTCCAGCAGCGTCCGGAAGTTCGCGAGGGTGAACTGCCGGACGACCTCGCCGGTGAACACGTCGGTCGTCCAGAACGCGGTGAGGAAGATGGCGGCGAGCGCGCCGAGGTAGACGACGACCAGCCAGGCGAGCGGCGCCGACAGCAGCAGCGACAGCCGCAGCCGCGGACGGCGGTGCAGCAGGGCCGCCGCCCGGCGCCGGGGGCCCGGCGCCGGGCGGGCGTCCGCTCCGCCGGTGGAGGCGGGGGCGGTCATCCCTTGATCGTGGTCCACGCCTGGGTCCACTTGGAGTAGTCGACGCACTTGACGTTCGTGCGCCCGTCCAGGCACTGGGCGATCGGCGTCGTCCAGAAGTGCACCTTGGAGAAGTAGGTCTCGTCGGTGGCGTGGAAGGTGTCGCAGAACTTCTTGTCCGAGGTCTCCTGGCACGCCTTGGCGTTGGCCGGGGCCTCACCGAACCACTCGGCGACCTGCGCGTTCGCCTTCGGGGACACGATCCAGTCGAGCCACTTGTAGGCGCAGTCGGGGTGCTTGGCCTTCGCGCCGACCATCCAGGTGTCCGACCAGCCGGTGGAGCCCTCCTTGGGCAGCGTCACCTGCACCGGCGCCTTCTCCGCCTCGGCGAGGTTCGCGATGACCTGCCACGTCGTCCCGAGGACGGAGTCGCCGCTCTTGAACGCCTGGACCTCCTTGGTGTAGTCGGACCAGTACTCGCCGATGAGCCCGTGCTGGGTCTTCAGCAGGCCGACGGCCGCGTCGAACTGCTTCTGGTCGAGCGCGTACGGGTTCTTGATCCCGAGTTCGGGCTTGGCCGACATCAGGTAGAGGGCGGCGTCGGCGATGTAGATCGGCGAGTCATAGGCGGTGATCTTGCCCTTGTACGGCGAGTTCGCGTCGAACACCGCACCCCACGAGTCGGGCGCCGTCTTCACCTTGTCGGTGCGCCACATCAGCAGGTTGGCGCCGCGGCCGTGCGGGATGCCGTAGGAGACGCCGTTCACCGAGTTCCACGGCTTCATCTTCAGGCCGGAGAACACGTCGGCGTAGTTCGGCACGAGCCCCGTGTTGACCGGCGCGACCGTCCCGGACGCGATCAGCCGCAGCGAGGCGTCCCCGGACGCCGACACCGCGTCGTACTCGCCGGTCTTCATCAGCGTCACCATCTCGTCGGACGTCCCGGCGACCTTGGTGTTGACCGTGCAGCCGGTCTGCTTCTCGAACGGGGTGACCCAGTCGACCTTCGGGTCGTTGGAGCCGTCCTCGGCGTAGCCCGCCCAGGCGACCAGGTTGACCGCGCCCTCGCCCGCGCCGAGCGACTGCCGCATCGGGACCTTCGGGACGGTGAAGCCGCCCTGCCCGGCGCCGGACGCCTTGTCACCTGAGCCGTCGCCGCAGGCGGCGGCCGTCAGTCCGATCGCGAGCGTCGCCGCGACGGCGAACGCCTTGCGCGTGGACCACATGGGGAACTCCTTATTTCGGGGGGATGGGGGTGAATCAGGAGGTGGGGGCCGGGGCGGGGTCGGTACCCGTACCGGCGCCCGAGACGTGGAACTCGTGCGCTTCGTGCCAGCCGATCCGGACGCGGGCGCCGCGCCGGCCCAGCACGTCCATGGAGGAGGTCCGCAGGTTCTGCTGCAGCGCCACGACCCGGTCCCCCGACTCCAGGTCGATCACGAACCGGGTCACCGCGCCCGCGTAGACGACCTCCGCGACCGTGCCGAAGGCGTGCCGGTCCCCGGCGTCCGGCGCGCTCGCGCCGGCGCCGGTCTCGGTGTCGACGTGGATCTTCTCCGGCCGGACGCAAACGCCGTCGATCCGGTTGGAGGTCCCCACGAATCCCGCCACGAACTCCGTCGCGGGGTGCTCGTACACCTCGGCGGGCGTGCCCACCTGCTCGACCCTGCCCCCGTTGAGGACGGCGACCCGGTCGCTCAGGGTCAGCGCCTCCTCCTGGTCGTGGGTGACGAACACGAACGTGATGCCGGCCCGCCGTTGCAGGCTCTTCAGCTCGACCTGCATCTCCTCGCGCAGCTTCAGGTCGAGCGCGCCGAGCGGCTCGTCCAGCAGCAGGACCTTCGGCTCGTTCACCAGGGCGCGGGCGAGCGCCACCCGCTGGCGCTGGCCGCCCGACAGCTCGGCGGGACGGCGCGACTCCATCCCGTCCAGGCGGACGCCGCGCAGCGCCTCCAGCGCCCGCTCGCGGCGTTTCGCGCGCGGCACCCGCCGCACCTTGAGGCCGTACTCGACGTTGCGGAGCACGTCCATGTGCGGGAACAGCGCGTAGTCCTGGAAGACGGTGTTGACGTCGCGGTCGAACGGCGCGAGCGCCGTCACGTCCGTGCCGCCGAGTTCGATGGTCCCGGACGTCGGGCGTTCGAAGCCCGCGATGAGCCGGAGCACGGTCGTCTTCCCGGACCCGGACGGGCCCAGCATGGAGAAGAACTCGCCGTCCCCGATGTCGAGGTCGACGCCCGCCACCGCCTCGACGGGGCCGAAGGTCTTACGCAGATCGCGGATCCTCACCGCTGTCACCGGCATAACGAAAACATATGGATTCATAAGTTTAAGTTCAAGTGATGTTCCGGTATCACTGTGTTAACACCGGGAGGGGGCCATGGACAGCGCGCATCTCGTCGTGTTCGCTCCCGTCGACAACACCGCACGGGTGCACGCCGTCGTGCGGCGGCTGAGCGACGCGATCGCGCTCGGGCTCCTCGGCGACGGCGAGCATCTGCCGAGCGAAACCGACCTCGCGGCACATCTCGGTGTCTCAACGGTCACACTACGCGAAGCGTTGATGGCCTTGCGTCAACAGGGGCTCATCGAGACCCGGCGCGGGCGCGGCGGCGGAAGCTTCGTCCGCGCCCCGGCCAGGCCATTCGATCTCGACGAGCGGCTCCGTTCGCTCAGCGCGGAAGAACTCCGCGACCTCGGCGACCACTACGCCGCCATCGCCGGCGCCGCCGCGCGCCTGGCCGCGCTGCGCTCGCTGCCCGCCGACGTCCGGCGGCTGCGCCGCACCCTGGACGACATGGCGGAAACCGAGCCCGGCGCCGGGATGTGCAGGCTGGACGGCCGGCTCCACCTGGAGGTCGCCGCCGCGTCCCAGTCCGGCCGGCTCACCCGGGAGGAGATCCGGCTGCAGGCCGAGATCGGCCCGCTGATCTGGGCCGTGCACGACCTGCGGGCCCGGCGCGGCCGGGTGGACGCCGAACACGCCGGGCTCGTCGACGCCATCGAGGGCGCCGACGAAGCCCGGGCCCGCGAGGTGGCTGAAAGTCACGTCCTGAATGCGGTAGAACGTCTCATTGAACGACGGCTCGCACTCTGAGGGGGACCCATGCCCGCCGAGCCACCGGCCGTCGGCGCGGCGGCGGCGCACGTCCGCGCGACCCTGGACTACGTCTTCGCGACCGTGGCCCGGGTCCGCGACGCGACGGCCCGGTGCCTGGAGGACGTCCACCGCACCGGCCGCGCCCCCGTCCGCGCCGACCTCGCCCCGCTGCGCCCGCTGCTGTCCGCCCGGCTCGGCCCGCTCATCTGCGGCCTCGGCTTCATCGCCGCGCCCCAGCTGCTCGCCGACGCCGCCTGGTACATGGAATGGTGGCAGGCCGGCCCCGGCGGCCGCCCCGCCCAACTGCTGCGCGACCTGAACCCCGAGAGCAGCGCCCTGTACGACTACACGCGCTGGGAGTGGTTCACCGGCCCGGAGGACGGCGCCGAGCGGACCGTCTGCGGCCCCTACGTCGACTACCTGTGCAGCGACGAGTACGTCCTGACCCTGTCGGCGCCCGTCCACGCCGCCGGGACGTTCGCCGGCGTCGCCGCCGCCGACGTGTTCGCCCGGACGTTCGAGAACGAGATCGTCCCCGCGCTGCGCGAAATCCCGGCGCCCGCGTTCGTCGTCAACGCCCCCGGCCGCGTCATGGCGTCCAACACCGCGCACTGGCCCCCGGGCGCCGTCTACCGCGAAAGCCCCGGCTACAACACCCTCCCCTGCGGGGATGGTGTCCATTGCGTCGCCCTCGGCGCGGGTTGATTGCGTCGCCCTCGGCGTCGGGCCTTGCAGGCCCTCCTTCAACGGGCAACGCGGCGATGCGTTAGTCGGCGTCGGGGAGGCCCAACGCGAATGCCTGTTCCAGGTCGTGCTGGGAGTAGGTGCGGAAGGCGATATGGGTCTCGGTACCGATGACGCCCTCGACCTTGTTGAGCCGGCCCGGGATGATGTCGTTCAATTCCTCGTGGCGGCGCACCCGGACCATCGCCATGAGGTCGTGGCCCCCGGTGATGGAGTAGACCTCGCTGACGCCGTCCAGCGCGGCGATCGTCTCGGCCACCTCGTGGATGCGCGCGACGTCGGCCTTGACGAACACGATCGCAGTGACCACTTCACCCTCCCCGCAGATTCGGACGCTTCGACCCTACCGGGAAGTACTAGCCGCGGCTCAGCGCGGCCAGGCGGCGGGACGGGCCCGCGCGGCGGGCGAGGAGGGCGAAGACCACGCCGGCCGCGAAGCCGTAGATGTGCGCCGTGTAGGCCACGTTGCTCTTCTCCTCGCTGCCCAGCGACAGCCACTGCAGGATGAACCAGTACCCGAGCACCACCCACACCGGCAGCCGGATCACGATGACCGGCGGCACCCAGCTGACGACGCGGCCCCGCGGGTTGAGGATCACATAGGCGCCCATCACCCCCGCGATCGCCCCGGACGCGCCGATGAGCGGGACGGTCGAGCCGGGCGACGTCCACGCGAACCCGTAGACGGCGACGAGCCCGAAGAACAGGTAGCTGAGCAGATAGCGCCACCGTCCGAGCCGGTCCTCGACGCCCATGCCGACGACGAACAGGAAGACCAGGTTGCCCAGCAGGTGCAGCGCGCCGGAGTGCAGGAACATCGAGGTGAACGCCGACGTCCAGGGCGCCTTGTGGAAGGTCGCGGGCCCGCAGTCGCGGGCGACGTCCGACGGCAGCGGCTGCTGGTCGCCGGTCGTCAGCTCCTTGGGCACCGCGCCGTACTCGAACGTGAACTGCGTCGCCCTGCACTCGCGGACCGCGCCCTCGCCATACCAGGTGGCGAAGCGCGACATCGGGGTGATCAGGAAGACCACGACGTTCACCGCGATCAGCAGGTACGTCACCCAGGGGACGCGCCGGGCCGGCTGGCTGTCGTAGAGGGGCAGGGCCACGTCTTCACCTTAGTGGGCGGGCAGCACGCGGATGGGACGGCTCGTGCCGCTCGTACGCCCTGTCGTAGGCGCGGTCGATCCATTCGCGCAGCCCCTCGGCGCCGTGGACCGGGCACGTCCACGCGCCGTCGACCTCGACGAGCCGGACGCCGGGCAGGTCGAGCCAGCGCAGCACGCACTCCATCTCCTCGGCGGTCGCGCCCGCCGACGGCGGCGCGCCGAGCGCGACGCCGCCGGGCGCCTCCCCGGCGGGCGGGAAGACGGTCTCGGCGGTGGCGATGAGCGCGTCCACGTACGGGCGGGGCCGGGCGTCCGGCGGGACCGTGCCGGCGGCGGCGAGCCGCCCGTACCGGACGACCGACAGCTCCCAGCCGCCGTCGAAGGCGGGACGGGCCGCCACCAGCTGCGGCAGCCGGGCCAGCGCGGCGAGCCGCTGCCCGCGCGCGGCGGCGCGGACGAACGCGGCGAGCCGGTCGCGCTGCACGGCGGCCTCCTCGTACCGCAGTTCGGCGGCGAGCCGGTCGATGCGCACCCGCGCGGCGGCCACCACCGGGCGGACATCGCCCTCCATGACCGCGCGGGCCGTCCCGGCGTGCATGGCGTAGGCGTCGGCGGACTCGCGGCCGTCGCAGGGCGCGCCGCAGCGTCCGATCTCGGCGAGCGCGCACGCGCGCGCCTTGCCGCGCTCGATCAGCCGGGGCGTCAGCCGCTGGGTGCACTGGCGCAGCGGGATCGCCTCGTGCAGCGCGGCGCGCGCCTCCTCGGCCTGCCGCCGGGACGAGATCGGCCCGAGGTAGCGGGCGCCGTCGGCGCGGCACTCCCGGACGATGGACAGCCGCGGGAACGGCTCCACGGTCAGTTTCAGCCAGATCACCCGCTCGGGGAACTTGGAACGGCGGTTGTAGCGCGGCTTGTACTCGGCGATCAGCCGCAGCTCGCGGACCTCGGCCTCCAAGCCGGTGGCGCACACGATCGTGCGGACGTTCTCGGCGAGCCCCACCATCTCGCGGACGCGCGGACGCGTCTCCGAACCGGTGAAGTAGCTGCGCACGCGCGAGCGCAGGTCGCCGCTCTTGCCGACGTAGAGCACCTCGCCGGCGCGGTCCTCGAACAGGTAGACGCCGGGCGTGCTCGGCACGCCGTCGGCGAGATGCCGCTTGCGGCGCTGCTCGGGGGTGGGCGCCTTGGCGAAGCCGCGCATCTCCTCCAGCGAGGTGACGCCGAACGAGCCGAGCCGCTCGATGAGGCCGTGCAGGACCTCGACGGTGGCGCGGGCGTCGGCGAGGGCGCGGTGCGTCGGCTCGTTGGACGTCCGGAAGAACCGGGCCAGCGTGCCGAGCTTGCAGTTGGGCACCTCCTCCCGGGACAGGACGCGCCGCGCCAGGTCCACGGTGTCGATGACGGGGAACGCGGGCCAGGCGTAGCCGCCCGCGGCGCAGGCGGCCTTGAGGAAGCCGATGTCGAACGGGGCGTTGTGCGCCACGAGCACGCAGCCGCGCGCGAACTCCAGGAACGCGGGCAGCACCGACTCGATGCGCGGCGCGGCCGTCACCATCGCCGTGGTGATGCCGGTCAGCGCGGTGATGAACGGCGGGACGGGCCCGCCGGGGTCGACCAGCGTGCCGAGCTCGCCGAGTTCCTCTCCCCCGCGCACCTTCACCGCGCCGATCTCGGTGATGGCCGAGTCCGCGGCCGAGCCGCCCGTCGTCTCCAGGTCGACCACCACGAAGGTGACCTCGCGGAGCGGAGTGCCGAGGTCGTCCAGCGTCCCCTGGACCCCGTGCGCAGCCGTCATGTGCGCGACCGTAGAGGACACCACCGACACAACCCCGGGCCGCTAGGGTTGAGGTGCGCCGGCACGTCCCGCCGGGCGGGGGCCGCGGGACGGTCAGGGGGAGCTCCGGCGCGCTCGGTCCGATGACACGTTCGCCCTGGTCGAATGCCGGTTAAGGCGTGGGTGCTCGGGAAGACACAGCCCACCGGCGGCGCAGCCCGGAAGGAGCGGGATCATCGACAGCGGCCCCGAAGCGACCCCCGGCGGCGTGGAGTCCGGGCAGAAGCCGGCGCGTTCCGGGGAACCGGCCCCGCAGCCCCACCGGGAAGAGCGTCTTGACCGGCCCCTCCCCGAACCCGTGCGGCAGAGCGTGGTGGAGGCCGCCGCCGAGCTGATCGGGTCGCTGCCCGCCGACGAGGTCCCCGCGCCGCTGCGCCGGTTCGCGCGGTTCGAGCGCCGCAAGCGCGCCAAGCTCGCCGGGCAGCACATCGCCGCGGCGCTGGAGAAGGACTCCGGCTTCCGGGAGCGGGTCGCCGAGCCGCTGCGGGAAACGCAGGCCGACCTGGTCGAGGTGGTCGAGGGCGGGCGGGTGCCGCCCGCCGCCGACCCGGTGCGCGTGGCGGTGCTGGCCTACCTGCTGCGGCCCGCGGGCTGGACGGTGCTCGTCGAGGCCGCACGCGCGGAACTGGAGCGCTCCGCGACCGCGTCGGAGGAGGAGGCCGCCGAGCGCCGCGTCGCCGCGCTGAAGGAGGAGCTGGCCGCCGCCCGCGCCGCGCGCTCGGCCGAGCTGGACAAGCTGCGCGCCGAGCTGCGCGAGACCAAGGCCGAGGTGGCCGAGCTGCGCCACAAGCTGCACGACGCCCGCACCCGGTTCAGGGCGGCGGAGGAACGCGCGGACGCGGTCGCCGAGCAGGCCGCGCGGGAACTGGCCGCCGCCCGCGAGTCGACCGCCGCGTCCGAGAAGGAGCTGCGCAGGCTGCGCGCCCGCACCGCGCACGCGGAGGCGAACGCGGAGGCCGCCAGACGGGCGGCGCGCGAGGGGCGCAACGTTGACGACGTCCGGCTGCGGATGCTGCTCGACACGCTCGTGGACGCGGCGCAGGGCATCCGCCGGGAACTGGCGCTGCCCTCCACCATCGGCCGTCCCGCGGACGCGGCGGGCGGGCTGGAGCCGGACCGGCTCGCGCATCGGGCGCTGCCCGGCCGGGCGCTGTCCGACAGCGACCCGCAGCTGCTCGACCGGCTGCTGACCCTGCCGCAGGTGCATCTGGTGGTGGACGGCTACAACGTCACGAAGACCGGCTACGGGGAACTGCCGCTGGCGGATCAGCGCAACCGGCTGGTGTCCGGGCTCGGCGGGCTGGCGGCGCAGACCCGCGCCGAGGTGACGTGCGTGTTCGACGGCGCGGAGCTGGACACGCCGGTGGCGGTCGCGGCGCCGCGCGGCGTCCGGGTACGGTTCAGCGCCCCGGGCCAGACCGCGGACGAGCTGATCGGCGAGCTGGTGCGGGCCGAGCCGTCGGGCCGTCCCGTGGTGGTGGTGTCCTCGGACCGGGAGGTCGCCGACGCGGCCCGCCGCGCCGATGCCCGGCCCTGCCCGTCCACCCTGCTGCTGCGGCGGCTGGGCCGGTCATAGGAATCCCCGAGGCCGCCAAAGAAACCCTCGCCATCCGTGATCACGGCGTCACGAAAAGTAGATGACGCTTCTCGATATCAATCAAAGAGTGACGAATCGGTTGTGACGGTTGTCCCCCCTCGCTAGTGTCGTCCGCTGATGTCGTGGACGAGAAGGGCGAGACCCATCGTGGCCAAGGATCTCAACGGGGCACCAGCGCAGAAGCGTGACCGGAGAGGTGGCCCCGCGACCAGAGGCGCCTCCCGTCGTCTGGCGGCAGCCGCCTGCCTGACCGTGACCGCCTCCCTCATGGCGCCCCCGATGGTGGCGCACGCCGAGCCCAAGCCGACCAAGACGCAGGTCCAGAAGAAGCTGAACCAGCTCAATGAGCAGATGGACCAGAAGGTCGAGCAGTACAACCAGCTCAACGAGAAGCTCAAGGTCGCCAAGAAGAAGCTCGACAGCGCGTCGAAGGCGAGCAAGCAGGAGGAGAGCGCCTTCGAGGAGCAGCGCTCCAAGATCGCCCAGATGGCCGCCGCCGCGTACAAGAACGGCGACTCCGCGGACGTGACCGGCTTTGTGGGCAGCAACGACCCGCAGGCGATCCTCGACCAGGCGGCCGTCTTCTCGCACCTGTCGCACGAGCGCAGCTCCCAGCTCACCCAGTTCCTCGCGACCGCGCAGCGGCTCCGCCGCGAGCAGGCGCAGGCCAAGGCCGCCTACGACGACGTGAAGGCCAAGACCAAGGAGCTGAAGGACCAGAAGACCAAGCTCGACAAGGAAGTCGAGAAGCAGAAGAAGCTGCTGCGGCGGTTCGGTACCAGCACGCCCTCCGGCGGCGGCCACCGCGGCGGGTCCGGCGGTTCGGGCGGTTCGGGCGGCACCTACAACGGCCCGGCCAGCGGCCCGGCCCGCACGGCGCTCAACTTCGCCTACGCCCAGCTCGGCAAGCCGTACCAGTACGGCGCGGAGGGCCCGGGCTCCTACGACTGCTCCGGCCTGACCATGAAGTCGTGGGCGGCGGCGGGCGTCAGCATCACCCGCACCACGAACTCGCAGTGGGCCGCGACCAAGCGGGTGGCCAAGAGCGACCTGCAGCCGGGCGACCTGGTGTTCTTCAGCGGGCTCGGCCACGTCGGCCTCTACATCGGCGGCGGCAAGATGATCCACGCCCCGCACACCGGCGACGTCGTCAAGATCAGCGACATCACCTCGGGCTACTACCTGAGCAATTACTACGGCGCCGGGCGCCCCTGACGGCCCGCCCCACACCCCGCGGAGGGCGTGACGGAGCTCTCTTTTTCGCAACGGACCAGGCTTGACCTGGTCCGTTGTTAATTTTGTAGGGGTTTGCCTTCTGTTGGGGCTTTGGTACGTTGTCACCACTCACGGCGCCCTCCAGACGCCGTGGCCCCGCGGCGCCCGCCAGGCGCCCCGACCCCGCGCGGCGCGTTCGTCCGCCGCGTGACGGCGGCACGAGCCATGTGCCGCCACCCGGGCGGCACGACCCACGCGTCGCCCCCGCGGCACCGGACGGTGCCGCACAGCGGTCCCACCCGGACCGCACGGCCGACCTGGGCCACCGTGCGCACGCTCACGGCGTGCATGGCGCTGAGCGCGCAGCCACGGCGGTTCCCCCGGGTCAGGCATCCCGGACGCCCCCGGAACCGGGCCGGCGTCCGCACACAACATCAGGCGCCGCTCGTTCGCACGCGGGAGACAGGTCCCGCGCCGGGCCCCATCTCGCCCCCAGGATCGCAGCGGCAGCGCCGAATCCGCCGAAGCGCGGAACCGGGGACCCACATCGCCGGAGTCCGGGAGACCTCCCGGACGGGCATTCCGGCACCCGGGGTGAATCGGCGTGTCTCTCCCACCCCCGGTGAGAGCCGCCGTAGGGCCACTTCCACGCCCGAACCCGTCAGCTAACCCGGTAGGCGTCTGGAAGAGCGAAGGAGTGAGTTCCGCAGCGTTACCTGGGCGTGGCCGCCCATCGTGCGGCCACGCCCGGACCCTCCCTGCACTCCGCGGGCGCCTCCGCCCGCGCGAGCCCCCATCCGAAACCGGTGTGCCCGTCCCCTGGGCACGCCACCGCCGAGTCCGCGGACCGCCGTGCGCATGTGCACCGGACGCGGAGCCGGGGACCCATCGTGTCCTTTCCCTTTCGGGGTGAATCGGCCTGCCCGCAGGCCGTAGGGCGCCTTCCAGGCCCGAACCCGTCAGCTAACCCGGTAGGCGGCATGGAAGTCGAGGAGATCCCCCCTTGCCACGCGAGCATTGCAAGAAGGTCCCGGGCCGGCACCGCAAGCCGGGCCCCCTGTCCCTGACATGGCGGACGACCGGCGGCATAGTCGTCAGCGCCGCCGTCCTCGGTACCGCGGCGGCCACCGCGCAGGCGTCCGTCCTGCCGTTCGGCTCCGCCCCGGCGACGGCCGCGGCGGCCGGTGCCACCCCCATCAAGAAGACGGACACCAAGAAGGCGGACAAGGGCCCGGCCAAGAGCACGTCCAAGGCCGAGCCCCGGACGTCCCCCGCACAGAAAACCCAGGACCGCCCGAAGGCCGCCCCCCAGAAGACCGGGGATGCCCGGCCCACCGCCGACGACGCCATCAAGCTCGCCAAGTCCCAGGTCGGTGTGGAAGAGGACGGCGGCGGCGAGACCAAGTTCCAGAAGTGGTACATGGGCACCGCGCGCGCCGGGGAGACCGTCGCCCGCGACGGCGGCTCCATCAGCGAGTACGGCGACGCCCAGTGGTGCGACATGTTCATCTCCTGGATCGGCGAGCAGATCGGCTTCACCGACCAGATCGGCAGCGACGCCTGGACCGTCGCCCACGCCCGCTGGTTCCAGGAGCACGGCCGCTGGGGCACCGACCCGAGGCCGGGCGCGATCGTCTTCTACGCCTGGGACGGCAGCAAGGACGTCGAGGACATCCGGCACGTCGGCATGGTGGCCAAGAAGGTCGACGACAGCACGATCGAAGCCGTCGAGGGCAACACCGGCAACGCCGTCAGGATCAAGGAGCGCTCGGCCGACGACATCGTCGGCTACGGCTACCCCGACTACAAGCCGTGATGAGCCCCCGGACGACGCGGGCTGCATAGGATCACGCCCATGGAGGACGGTCCGGAGCACGGCGGTCCGGAGCACAGCGGTCCCGTGACGCGACGCAGGGCTCTCGCCCTGGGCGCGGGCGGGGCCGCCGTGCTGGCCGCGGGAGGCGCCGGCCTGCTCGGCTTCCGGTCCGGCGGCGGCGCGGCATCGCCTGCCCGCACCCCCAGGGCCGCCGCGCCGTTCAGCCTCGACGCCGCCCGCGCCACCCTCGCCAACCGCGCCCGCGCCGTGCGGGACGGCGACCGCGTCGCGTTCCTCGCCACAGTGGGCGACGCGCCCAAGGCGTTCCAGGACGTCCAGGCCCGCATATACGGCAACCTCCGCAAGCTCCCGCTGGAAGGCTGGCAGGAGCACATCTCCGGCACCCAGGCCATGGACGACGAGAGCGCGGTGGTCCGCCTGGAGGTGCGCTACAAACTGCGGGGCTTCGACAAGGGATACGTGAGCCGCACCCGCTACCTCACGCTCGCCCCCGGCTCCGGCACCTGGACGATCGTCGGCGATGGGACGGCCCACGGCTTCAAGGACGACGCCGACATCTGGGACGCCGGCCCCCTGACCGTGGTCAAGGGCCGCGCCAGCCTCGTCATAGGCGACACCACCGGCCTCGAAGGCATCGCCAAGCGGCTGGACGCCGCCGCGCCGGTCGTCACGGGCGTCGTCGGCAAGGGGTGGGCCCAGCGGGTCGTCGCGCTCGTCCCCGCCGGCACGGCCCTCGCCTCCGCTCTGGCCGGGCCCGGCCAGAGCCTCGGGCAGATCGCCGCGCTCGCCACCGTCGTGCCCCCCGCGCGAGTCGAGGCGGACGAGGGGAAACGGCCCCCCACACCTTCCGGAATGTCCCCGGCGCCGTCCACCGGCGGCCGGGGCGAGGACAGGGTCATCGTCTCCCCCGGCACCTTCGGCCGCCTCAACGGACTCGGCCGCGACGTCGTCCTGACGCACGAGCTGACCCACGTCGCCACCGGCGGCGCCCGCGACCGGCGCACCCCGCTGTGGCTCATCGAGGGCTTCGCCGACTATGTCGGCTACCGGCGGGTCAAGATCAGCGTCCGGTCGGCGGCGGGCGAGCTGCGCCGCGAGGTCACCGCCGGACGGCCGCCGGACGCCCTGCCCGCGGCGGCCGAGTTCGCCGGCGGCTCCCCGCGACTCTCCCAGGCATACCAGGAGGCATGGCTCGCCTGCCGGATGGTCGCCGACCGGTACGGTGAGCCGGCGCTCGTGCGGCTCTACCGGGCCGCCGGGCGCGTCCCGGAGGCCGCCGCGCTGCGCGACGTGCTGGGCCTCCCCCGGGACCGATTCACCACCCTGTGGCGCGACTATGTGAAGAAGGAGCTCGCATGAGCGAGGCGGAGGCGGACGAGGGCCGGGTGGACGGGAACGGGAACGGGAGCGAGGCCGTCGCCGGCGGGCCCGGCCGGACCGCCCGGGCGCGGCGTCCCCGGATCGCCGCCGCGGTCGCCGCCGCCGTGCTGTTCGCCTCGGTCGCGGCCGTCCTCGCCCTGACCACCCCGTGGAATCCGCTCCCCGGCCACGTCCCCGGCGGACGCGTCAAGGCCGATCCCGCGCTCGATTTCTCCCCCGCCGAGATCTCCCGCTCCGGGGCGTTCGACTCGGCCGTCAACCCGCCCGCCTACGCGGGGCTCCTCGCGGGCCTCGCGCTGATCCTCGTCCTCGGCCTGACCCCGCTCGGCGCCCGCTTCATCGGCCGGGTCACCGCCCGTACCCGCCGCCGCCCGCTCACAATCATCGTCGCGGCCATCGCGCTCACGACGCTGCTGCGTCTCGCCGGGCTCCCGTTCCGCATCTGGAGCGAGTCGGTGCTGCGCCGGTACGGGCTGTCCACGCAGGGCTGGCCCGCGTGGCTCGTCGACCAGTTGAAGTCCCTCGGCGTCACCTGGGTCGTCTCCACCGTCGCCCTGCTGCTCCTGTACGCCCTCATCCGCCGGTTCCCGCGCTACTGGTGGGCGGGCGCCGCCGCGGGCGGGTTCGTCCTCGTAGTACTCGTGTCGTTCATCTACCCGATCGCGGTCGAGCCGGTGTTCAACAGGTTCCACTCGCTGCCGCAGGGGCAGTTGCGCAGCGACCTGCTCGCGATGGCGAAGCGCGACGGTGTGCCCGTCGAGGACGTCCTCATCGCGGACGCCTCCCGCCGGACGACGTCGCTGAACGCCTACGTGTCCGGGTTCGGCTCCACCCGCCGCATCGTCCTGTACGACACGCTGCTGAAGTCACCGCGCCCGCAGATCGAGTCGATCGTCGGGCACGAGCTGGGCCACGCCAAGCGCGACGACGTCCTGTGGGGCACGCTGGTGGGCGCGCTGGGCATCGCCGGGGCGCTGTGCCTGCTGTACCCCCTGATGACCTCTCCGCGGCTTCTGCGGCGCGCGGGAGTCGATCCCGGCGGCGCCCCGCCGGGTGCGCCCGGCGGGCGCGGGACGCGCGGGGCGGCGGACCCGCGCTCCCTCGCCCTCCTGCTCGCGCTCGTGACCGCCGGGACGCAGCTCGCCGCGCCCGTCCAGAACCTCGTCAGCCGGCGCATCGAGGCCCGGGCGGACGCGCACGCCCTGAACCTCACCCGCGACCCGTTGACGTTCGTGTCGATGCAGCGCGCGCTGTCGGTGCGCAACATCTCCGATCTGAGCCCCGACGCCATGGAGTACCTGCTGTGGATGACCCACCCGTCGGGGCCCGACCGGATCGCCATGGCCCGTGACTGGGCCCGCATGAATCACACCGAGGTCCCGCCGCCGTTGCGGTGAGCCGCGTCAGTTCCCCTGGGTCCCCCGCTTGGCCGGGGCCTTCGGTCCGGCCCCCCTGCCCTGCTGGGCCGCCAGCGTCGCGGCGTCCGCGTGCGGCGCGGTCGTCACCGACCGCTTCAGCGCGCTGCCCTTCACCCAGTTCCGCCAGCCGAGCTGCCAGTAGCCCCAGCCGTTCTCCGGCTCCAGTTCCCGGTTGCTCCCCGTCACCTTCACCGGGTCGCCCCGGTAGCTGAGGTTGTAGAACCACTTGGCGTTGGACGGGCTGACGTTGATGCAGCCGTGGCTGACGTTCTCGCTGCCCTGGGACCCGACCGACCACGGCGCGCTGTGCACATACTCGCCGCTGTCGGAGATCCGCACGGCCTTGTACACGGTCAGGCTGTAGTAGCCCGCGCAACCGGCACCACAGCCCATCCAGTCCGACGTCATGACGGTGGGGTCCTCCTTGTCCATCGACAGATGGACCCCATTGGTGGTGGTGTACATGCGGCTGCCACCACGCCCCATGCTGGTCGGGATGGTGCGGGCCTTCTTGCCGTTGACCATCACGACCATCTTGTGGGTGTCCTCGCCCGCCGTGGAGATGTGCGAGTCACCGACCTTGAAGCCGACGGTGTAGTTCTTGCCGCCGTACACGTCCCCGCCCGTGCGCACCCCGGCGAGATGGGCCTCGAACTTCACCTTCGTGTGGGCGGGCCAGTAGTCCTTCGTCCGGAACACGACCTCCTGGTCACCGAACCAGTGCCAGGCGCCCTCGACCGTCTTGTCGGCCGTGACCTCCAGCGCCCGCTCGACCGCCGCCCGGTCCTTCACCGCCCGCGCGAAGTGCACGATGATCGGGATGCCGACGCCGACGGTCTCCCTGTTGTAGGGCGCCTCGATCGTCACGTTGTTCGTCTTCGTGACCTCGGCGGTGGTGAAGCGGCTGGAGACCGTGCGGGTCCTGCCGTCCTTGCCGAGCGCCGTCGCGTTGACCAGGTACGTCTCGCCCGGCTCCAGCGTCCAGCGCGACTGCCACCGCGTCCGGTCCGCGCTGAGATCGCCCGCGACCTCGCGGCCCCTGGCCGACACCGTGACGTTCTCGATCGTGCCGCCGTGCGCCCGGACGTCGATCTGGCTGTCCGGTCTGAGCCTGCCCGTGCCGCCCATCGGCGACACCGCGAGCCGCACGGCGTTCCCGCCGTCTGCTTCGCCGCCGCCCGAGCACGCCGCGGCTCCCGCCACCACGCTCGCGCCGACGAGCACGGCGGCGGCGCGCCGTCCCCGGTCCCCCGGTCCTGAGCCACCTACCGGCATGTGGTCCCCCCGGTCGTCCTCCTGGGCGATCGGTCCGCCTGCCCAGCCCGGTCGCTGGAACGGCGCCCAGTATGTGAAAGGGCCGGTACCCGCTGGAAAGCGGGCACCGGCCCCCGATGGGGATCCTTTACTGATCAGTGGGCGAAATGACCCCGGTAGTACTCGAAGACCAGACCGATCGAGGTCAGGATCGCGGCGGCCGCACCGAGGATGACCAGCCACCAGCCGAACACGACACCGAGCGTCACGGTCGCGGCCGACAGCCCCACGAACAGCGGCCACCAGCTGTGCGGGCTGAAGAAGCCCAGCTCACCGGCCGCGTCCGCGATCTCGCCCTCGGGGTCGTCCTCGAACAGCGGACCCGCGTTGGCGCGCTCGAGACGGCGGATCGTGAAGTGGACGTAGAACCCGACGAGCCCGGCGAGGCCGACGGCCAGCGCGAGCGCGGTGGTGCCCGTCCAGTCCTTGGACCAGAGCCAGTACACGATGTCGGTCACGAGGAAGAAGACCGCGCACCCGTAGAACATGAACGCCTGGACGCGCATCGGCTACTCTCCCTTCGCCCCGGCCAGTTCGCCCTTGACACCCGCGTAGGGGTGGTGCAGGTCGAACGCCGGCCGCTCGGAACGGATCTTCGGGATCGAGTTGAAGTTGTGCCGCGGCGGCGGGCAGGACGTCGCCCACTCCAGCGAGTTCGCGTAGCCCCACGGGTCGTCGACCTCGACCCGCTTGCCCTTCTTCCACGTGATGTAGACGTTGTAGAAGAACGGCAGCATGGAGATGCCGAGGATGAACGAGAAGATGGTGGAGATCTCGTTCAGCGCGTGGAACTCGGCGGCGTAGTCGGCGTACCGGCGGGGCATGCCCGCCGCGCCCAGCCAGTGCTGGATGAGGAACGTGCCGTGGAAGCCGATGAAGAGCAGCCAGAAGTGCACGTGGCCGAGCTTGTCGTTCAGCATCTTGCCGGTGAACTTCGGCCACCAGAAATAGAAGCCCGCGAACATCGCGAACACCACGGTGCCGAAGACGACGTAGTGGAAGTGCGCCACCACGAAGTAGGAGTCCGACAGCTGGAAGTCCATCGGCGGGGAGGCCAGGATGACGCCGGTCAGGCCGCCGAACAGGAACGTCACCAGGAAGCCCAGCGACCACAGCATCGGCGACTCGAACGTCAACTGCCCTCGCCAGATCGTCCCCACCCAGTTGAAGAACTTCACCCCCGTGGGCACGGCGATGAGGAACGTCATGAAGGAGAAGAACGGCAGCAGCACCTGGCCGGTGACGAACATGTGGTGCGCCCACACGGTGATGGACAGGCCCGCGATGCTGATCGTCGCGAAGACCAGGCCGATGTAGCCGAAGACGGGCTTGCGGCTGAACACCGGGAGGATCTCAGTCACGATGCCGAAGAAGGGCAAGGCGATGATGTAGACCTCCGGATGCCCGAAGAACCAGAACAGGTGCTGCCAGAGCAGCGCGCCTCCGTGCGCGGCGTCGAAGATGTGCGCGCCGAGCTTGCGGTCGGCCTCCAGCGCGAGCAGCGCCGCCGCCAGCGGCGGGAAGGCGATCAGGATCAGGATGGAGGTCAGCAGGACGTTCCAGGAGAAGATCGGCAGCCGGAACATCGTCATGCCGGGGGCGCGCATGCACAGGATCGTGGTGATGAAGTTGACCGCGCCCATGATGGTGCCGAAGCCCGACATCGCCAGGCCCATCACCCACATGTCGCCGCCGATGCCCGGCGAGCGCACCGCGTCCGACAGCGGGGTGTAGGCGAACCAGCCGAAGCTGGCCGCGCCGCCCGGGGTCAGGAAGCCGGCGAGGGCGATGAGGCTGCCGAACAGGAACAGCCAGTACGCCAGCATGTTCAGCCGCGGGAACGCCACGTCCGGCGCGCCGATCTGCAGCGGCATGATGACGTTGGTGAAGCCCGCGAACAGCGGCGTCGCGAACATCAGCAGCATGATCGTGCCGTGCATGGTGAACAGCTGGTTGTACTGCTCGTTGCTGACGATCTGCGTGCCCGGCTCGAACAGCTCCGCCCGGATCACCAGGGCGAGCACACCGCCGAACAGGAACATGAAGAACGAGGTGATCAGGTAGAGGTAGCCGATCACCTTGTGGTCGGTGGACGACAGCCAGGAGGCGATGATGCGCCCCTTGCTCGTCCGCGGCGCGGCGATCGGCGCGCTCGGGGCGTGACTCGTCGTGGTCACTTCCCACCTCCCGCGGCCAGTGCTTGCTTCGAATCTGCGATGAACTTGTCGTACTGCTGAGGCGTCACGACCTTCAGCTGGAACAGCATCCGGCTGTGGTCGACGCCGCAGAGCTCGGCGCAGCGTCCCTCATAGGTGCCGAGCTTGTTCGCCGTGAACTCGAACTCGTTGGTGTACCCCGGCATGACGTCCTTCTTGTAGATCAGCGCGGGAACCCAGAACGAGTGGATGACGTCGTTGGCGTGCAGCCGCACCCGCACGGTCTTGCCGGCGGGGATCGTCATGACCGGCTTGCCCGGCGCGGGGCCGTTGGGCGCCACCGGCTGGCCGACGACGGAGGCGACGGTCTTGCCGCTCTCCTTGTAGTCGAACTGCCAGCTCCACTGGAACCCGGTCACGTCGACGACCACGGCGGGATTGGCCGTGGTCTTCTCGACGAAGTTCTCATCGCGCGCGGTGAAATAGAACAGAACCGCGATGATGACGAACGGGACCGCCGTATAGAGGATCTCGATCGGCATGTTGTAGCGGACCTGCGGCGGCAGATCGTCGGAGCGCTTGCGATGAAACAGCACCGCCCAAATGATCAGGCCCCAGACGACGCCCCCGACCGCGAAAGCCGCGATCCAGGAGCCCTGCCACAGGTGCAGCATGCGCTCGCCTTGGACGCTGATCGGCTCGGGCAGGCCCAGCCGGGTTCCACTGCAGCCGGTGGCGGACAGCGCCAGCAGCCCTAGCGCACCGGCGCTTTTCAATGCGCGGCGACTGCGCACAGGCGTACGCCGCTCCCCAGAGCGGGTCGGACTCACGGAATGCCTTCCCCACGGATGAAGCCCGGTCGGCCGGGCGGTGAGATCACTGTTTACACGTGTGGAGGACACCCTAGCGCGAGGGTCGCGCGAACCCCCGATCGGGTGCCCGGTTAGTGTTTCAGCGTGGTCGATCCGAGCACGGCGGGCGCCTACTTCGACGCCGCTTCCACCGAGCCGCCGCACCCGGCGGCGCGGTCCGCGCTGCTGGAGGCGCTGGACGCGGGCTGGGCCGATCCCGCGCGGCTGTACGGGACGGCCCGCGGCACCCGGCTGCTGCTGGACCGGGCCCGCGCGCGGGTCGCCGGAGTCCTGGGCGTCCGGGCCGACGAGGTGTCGTTCACGTCCTCGGGTACCCAGGCGGTGCACCTGGCGGTCCTCGGGGGGCTCCAGGCGCGCCGGCGGGTCGGGCGGCATCTGGTGGTGAGCGCCGTGGAGCACTCCAGCGTGCTCCACGCCGCGGAGGCGCACGAGCGCGGCGGCGGCGAGGTGACCGTCGTCGGCGTGGACCGGGCGGGCCGCGTCGACCCCGGCGAGTTCGCCGCGGCGCTGCGTTCCGACACGGCGCTGGCGTGCCTGCAGTCGGCCAACCATGAGGTCGGCACCGTCCAGCCCGTCGCCGAGGTCGCCGAGGCGTGCCGCGCCGCCCGCGTGCCGCTGTTCGTGGACGCCGCGCAGTCCCTCGGGCGTATGGACGTGCCCGCCGGCTGGTCGTTCCTCGCCGGCAGCGCCCACAAGTGGGGCGGCCCGGCGGGCGTCGGCGTGCTCGTGATCCGCAAGGGCACGCGGTGGCGTTCCCCGCTGCCCGACGACGAGCGGGAGGGGCGCCGCGTCCCCGGTTTCGAGAACGTTCCCTCCATCGTCGCGGCGGCGGCCGCGCTGGAGGCGTACCGTGCGGACATGGCGGCGGACGCGCCGCGCGTCCGCGCGCTGGTGGACCGCATCCGCGCGGAGGTTCCGCGGGCCGTGCCCGACGTCGAGGTGGTCGGCGACCCGGTCCGGCGCCTGCCGCACCTGGTGACGTTCTCGTGCCTGTACGTGGAGGGCGAGGCGCTGCTGACCGAACTGGACCGGCTGGGTTTCGCGGTTTCCTCCGGCAGCTCGTGCACGGCGGATACGCTGCGTCCCAGTCATGTGCTTGAGGCGATGGGGGTGCTCACCCATGGAAACGTCCGGGTATCGCTGCCACGCGGGGTCGCCGCGGCGGACGTCGAGCGGTTCCTCACCGTGCTCCCCGGCGCCGTCGCCCGCCTCCGCGAGACGATGAGGGCCGCCGGACGATGAACACCTTCGAGACAGGGAGGCGGTCGCGCCCATGAGGTTCCGAGGCCGGGCCAAGAACGGGACGCAGCCCAGCGACGCGGCACCGCCCCCCGCCGAGCCGATCGGCCCGGCGCCCGTGCTCGTCATCGACGCGCTCGGCCGCAAGTGCCCCATCCCGATCATCATGCTGGCCGAGCGGATCCGCGAGGTGCCGGTCGGGGAGATCGTCGCCGTTCTCGCCGACGATGCCGCCGCCCGCACCGACGTCCCCGCCTGGTGCCGCATGAAGTCGCAGGACTTCGTCCGCGAGGAGACCCTGCAGCAGGGCGGGTGGGGCTTCCACATCCGCCGGACGTACTGACCCGCGGCCCACGGAACACGCCGGGGCCGCACCTGACGGCGCGGCCCCGGGGCGAGTCGTGTTACGGGTTCGGGCAGGTGATGTGGGGGGCGACCTCGTCGGCGGCGTCGGAGCCGTAGGCGGCGGCGAAACGGTCGAGGAACGCCTGCCTGGCGAGCGTGTACTCCTGCGGGCCCGCGGCCTCCAGGGCGTGCGCGGCCAGGGCGCAGCCGACCTGCGCGGCGCGCTCCAGCGGCAGGTTCCAGGCGGTCGCCGACAGGAAGCCGGCGCGGAAGGCGTCGCCGACGCCGGTCGGGTCGACGACGTTCTCGACGGGGACGCAGGGGACGTGCAGGCCCTCCTCGCCCTCGCGGTCGATGACGACGCCCTTGGCGCCGAGGGTCGTCACGCGGGCCTCCACGCGGGACAGGATCTCCTCGCCGCTCCAGCCGGTCTTCTCCTCGGCGAGCGCCTTCTCGTAGTCGTTGCTGAACAGGTACGCGGCGCCGTCGATGAGGCGGCGGACGTCCGCGCCGTCCATGCGGGCGAGCTGCTGGGACGGGTCGGCGGCGAACGGGATGCCGCGGGTGCGGCACTCGTCGGTGTGCCGGATCATCGCGTCCGGGTCGTTCGGGCTGACGACGACGAGGTCGAGGCCGCCGACGCGGTCGGCGACCGGCTTCAGCTCGATGGAGCGGGCCTCGCTCATGGCGCCGGCGTAGAACGTGGCGATCTGGTTCTGGTCCTGGTCGGTGGTGCACAGGAACCGGGCGGTGTGGTGGATGTCGGACACGTGCACGGACGCGGTGTCGACGGCGTGGCGCTCCAGCCAGGAGCGGTAGTCGGCGAAGTCGTCGCCGACGGAGCCGACGAGGATCGACTCCTTGCCGAGGCTGCCCATGCCGAAGCAGATGTTGGCAGCGATGCCGCCCCGGCGGATCTCCAGCTCGTCCACCAGGAAGGACAGCGACACCCGGGCCAGCTGGTCGGGAAGAAGCTGGTCGGTGAACCTCCCGGGGAAGGTCATCAGATGGTCGGTCGCAATGGAGCCAGTCACGGCGATGCGCACGGCGTCGCTCTCCTCGTCGTGGTCGTCCGGCTGATTCACCGGCTGTTTCGAACCCGGAAAGACTACTTGCCCATCGCACCACAGATCGCGTCAGGACCGCAGCGGGCAACGGAAAGGGGACGGCCGCGGGCCGGTGCCCGGACCGCCCCTTCCGGGCGTTCCGCTCGCGTCGCGGGCGCTCAGTTGAAGGAGTCGCCGCAGGCGCAGGAGCCCGACGCGTTCGGGTTGTCGATCGTGAAGCCCTGCTTCTCGATCGAGTCGACGAAGTCGATGGTGGCGCCCGCCAGGTAGGGGGCGCTCATCCGGTCGACGCGCACCGACAGGCCGTCGAAGTCCTGGATCTGGTCGCCGTCCATCTCCCGCTCGTCGAAGAAGAGCTGGTAGATCAGGCCGGAGCAGCCGCCCGGCTGCACGGCGACACGCAGCGCAAGATCATCGCGGCCCTCCTGCTCAAGCAGGCCCTTGGCCTTCTCGGCGGCGGCGTCGGTGAGGACGACGCCCTGCTGCGTGGTCTCCTGCGTGGTCTCGCCTGAAACCGTCATGTGTTCAGCTCCCGGGTCTCGCTGCGCCGCGATGCGGCGGGCTGTCGCTTGTCCGAGGACGTCGTGCGCCTCTTCCCGTAGGACAACGTACCTCGGTAGATAGCCATTCCGCGTATCGACCGTGTTTAACACCGGGGGAACGGTGCGGTCTACGTCACATCACCGCCGGCCGGAGGATGTGCCATCATTAGTCGTCAAAGCGACGATAAGTCCCGTCGCCGAAGGGAGACTCCCGATGACCACCCCGGTAAGCGACCTTCCGCTGCTGCTGCTCGGCAGCGGCGCCGACCCGAACAGCGAGCGCGGCGTGGACTGTCCGGGCGAGCTGCCGCCGGCCTCCGACCCCGCGCTGGTCGAACGCGCCCGCGCCGCCAAGGCGTCCCTCGGCGACCGGGTGTTCGTCCTCGGCCACCACTACCAGCGGGACGAGGTCATCCAGTTCGCGGACGTCACCGGCGACTCGTTCAAGCTGGCGCAGAAGGCGGCGGCCCGTCCCGAGGCGCCCTACATCGTGTTCTGCGGTGTCCACTTCATGGCGGAGTCCGCCGACATCCTGACCGCCGGGCACCAGCGGGTGATCCTGCCCGACCTGGCCGCGGGCTGCTCGATGGCGGACATGGCGACCTTCGATCAGGTCGAGGACTGCTGGGACGTCCTGGAGGACGCGGGAATCGCCGACGATGTCGTCCCCGTCACCTACATGAACTCCTCGGCCGACATCAAGGCGTTCGTCGGGCGGCACGGCGGCACGGTGTGCACCTCGTCCAACGCGAAGCGCGCCCTGGACTGGGCCTACGGCAAGGGCAAGAAGGTCCTGTTCCTGCCCGACCAGCACCTCGGCCGCAACACCGCCGTCCTGGACATGGGCTTCTCGCTGGACGACTGCGTCGTCTACAGCCCGCACCGCCACGAGGGCGGGCTCACCCGCGAGCAGTTGCGGGACGCCAAGATGATCCTGTGGCGCGGCCACTGCTCGGTGCACGGCCGGTTCACGCGCGAGTCGGTGGACGAGGTCCGCGAGCGCGTTCCCGGCGTGAACGTCCTGGTGCACCCCGAGTGCCGGCACGAGGTCGTCACGGCCGCCGACCGGGTCGGTTCCACCGAGTACATCATCAAGGCGCTTGAGGCCGCGGAGCCCGGCTCGTCCTGGGCGATCGGCACCGAACTGAACCTCGTCCGGCGGCTGGCGAACGCGCACCCGGACAAGAACGTCATGTTCCTCGACAAGACCGTCTGCTACTGCTCGACGATGAACCGCATCGACCTGCCGCACCTGGTCCTGTCGCTGGAGTCGCTGGCCGCGGGCGACGTGCGGAACGTCATCGCGGTGGACGAGGAGACCGCGCACTACGCGCGCGTCGCCCTGGACCAGATGCTCGCGCTCCCCTGACGCGCCGGAGACGTCCCCGGCACGTCACAGGCCGGGGACGTCCCACAGCGGGAACCAGCGGGCCGTGTCCGGCTCCATGGCGAGGTCTCCCGCGAGCGCGTCCCTGGCGCGCGTCTCGACCAGGTTGCTGCGGCGGCGCCCGGCGTCCGGGCCGCCGGGCGGACGCGGCGCGAACGGGTAGAACGCCCCGCGGCCGGGAACGTGGACGAGGAAGAGCCGCTGCGGGTCCGCGCCCCTGCGGAAGGCGGCGACCGAGCAGAGCAGGTAGCGCCCGAATCCGGCGGCCGTCAGGGTCGCGTTGACCAGGTGCAGGTCGGCGACCAGCTCGCCGAACGCGCCGGGCGGGCGGGTGAGGTGCGTCCAGCCCCAGCCGTAGGGGCCGGCGCTCGTCTCGACCCGCCGGGCCGCGTCGCCGGCCAGCAGCCGGGCGACCTCGCGTTGCACGCGTTCGAACGCGCCGAACGCCCCGCCTTCCACCTGGCGGTGGCAGACACCGCCCTCGCCGGTCGGGGTTAACCCGGTCGCCGCCTCCAGCGCGGGCGCCGCGGCGGGCAGCGCGAACAGCACACCGGAGTCGGGCTCGGCCGGTGCGGGGCGGCCGAGGAGCCCGTCCAGGATTCCCACGGTCAGCCCCCGCTCGCGAGCCGCCAGGAGAGATCCGCCAGCCGTGCCCTGCGCCGCTCCAGCGTCGGATGCGTGGACAGCAGGCCGGCCATGCCGTCGCCGCGCGCCGCGACCACGCAGCGGGCACCGGCCGGGCGCAGCGACCGCAGGTCGTCCCGGGACGCGTCGCGCAGTTCGTCGCTGACCTTGGCGAGGGCGGACGCGAGGTCGGCCGGGCGCCCGGTCAGCAGCGCCCCGGTGGAGTCGGCGCACAGCTCCCGGTGCCGCGACAGGGCGAGCCACGCCAGCGTGCCCGCGGTGTGCAGCACCGCCGCCGCCAGGCCGAGGGGCAGCAGGACGATCCCGAGGACCGGCGCCGCGACGCGGCCGGCCGCGCCCCGGTCGCGGCCGGTGAACAGGCCCGTCCACCAGCCGAGGACGAGGCCGCCGACCAGGCCGGGGAACGAGGCGACCGCCGCGACGAGCACGTCCCGGTTCGCGACGTGCGCGGTCTCATGGGCGAGCACGGCGGCGATCTCGGCCGGTCCGAGCCGTGCGCGCAGCCCTTCGGTGACGCACACCACCGCCGAGCCGGGGCCGGAGCCCGCGGCGAACGCGTTGGGGACGTCCTTCGAGGAGATCGCGAGGCGCGGCTTGGGCAGCCCGGACGACAGGCACAGCCGGTCCAGCACCGCGTGCAGCTCCGGCTCGGCGGCGGCGTCCACCGGGCGCGCGTCCATCGCGTGGAGGACGAGCCGGTCCGCCATCCGCGCCGAGCAGGCCGCGACGACCATGGCCGCGGCCACCGCGGCCGTGCCCCAGACCGGACCGGCCAGGAACGCGGGCAGCACGGCGGCCGCGTAGACCAGCGCGACCAGGACGACCGCGGCGAGCATCCGCCGGGTCAGGCCGGGCCCGGCGGCGGCACGGGAGGGCGCCATGACCCGACGTTAGACCATCGCGGGCCGCCGGTCAGCGTCCCGTGACACAGAAAGGATCACAGGCCGGGGGCGCCCCAGACGGGAAACCAGCGGCCGAGGTCCTCCTCGAAGGGGAGGTCGGCGCCGATCGCGCCGCGCACCTGGAGTTCCAGCGCGTTGTCGCGCCGGTCGCCGGGGAGCGGGGCGAACGGGTAGAAGGTGCCGCGCTTGTACAGGTAGACGAGGGCGAGCCGCTGCCCCTCCGGGCCGCGGAAACTCGCCAGGGAGCACAGCAGGTGCGGGCCGAACCCGCCCGCCTCCAGCGTCGAGTTCACCGCGTGCAGGTCGGTGACGAGGTCGGGCAGCTCTTCGGGCCGGTGCGTGGCGAGCAGCCAGGTGTAGCCGTAGGCGTCGTTGCTGATCTCGACCTTGGGGCCCTCGTCGGCGTCCAGCAACTGCTGGACGTCGGTCTGCAGCCGGGCGAACGCCCCGCCCTCGGCCGCGCGGAAGCAGACCGAGCCGCGACCGGTCGGGGTGAACCCCGTCGCCGCCTCCAGTGTGATCGCCGCCGACGACAGCCCGAAGATCTGGTCGAGGTCGGGCTTGGCCGGCTTGGAGCGGCCGAGCAGCGTGTCCAGGAAACCCACGGATCAGACTCCCCTGCTGAGCTGGTCGGAGATCCTTGAGAGCTGGGCGAGCCGCTTGTCCAGCGACGGGTGGGTGGAGAACAGCGAGGCGACGCTGAAGCCCTTGCCGAACGCCGGGGTGAAGAAGAACGCGTTGAACGCCTGCGCGGACCGCAGGTCGTTCGTCGGGATGCGCGCGATGTCGCCGCTGACCTTCGTCAGCGCGCTGGCGAGGGCGGACGGGCGGCCGGTCAGCAGCGCGGCGGAGCGGTCGGCGGACAGCTCGCGGTAGCGCGACAGGGCCCGGGTGAGCATGAAGCTGATCGCGTAGGCGAGCGCGCTGGCCGCGACGACGGCGAGCAGGATCAGCCCGGTGTTCTGGTCGTTGCTGCGGCGGGAGAAGCCGCCCCACAGCCCCATCTGCAGGCCGAACCGGGTGATGAGCCCGGCGCAGATGCCGAGGAACGAGGCGATCGTCATGACCGCGACGTCCTTGTGCGCGACGTGCGCCATCTCATGCGCGAGCACGCCCTCCAGCTCCACCGGGTCGAGCCGGCGCAGCAGCCCGGTGGTGACGCAGACGACCGCGTTCTTCTGGTTGCGTCCGGTGGCGAACGCGTTCGGCACGTCGGTGTCGGCGATCGCGACCTTCGGCTTCGGGGTGTCCGACATCGCGCAGATGCGGTCGACGACGCCGTGCAGCTCCGGCGCCTCCTGCGGCGAGACGACGCGGCCGTGCATGGCGAACAGCGTCATCCGGTCGGAGAAGAAGAACTGGGCGATCAGGAACACGAGCGCGAAGGCCAGCGCGACGAAGGCCAGCTTGGGCACGAAGACGAAGAACGCCCCCACCGCGACCACGTACAACAGCCCCAGCAGGAACATCGTCAAAAGCATCCGTGACGTCAGCCCCCGGTCGGAGGCGTAACGCGTCCTGGCCATACGGCCACCCCCAGTCGTTACTCCCGTTCACTCGTCCCAACGCACGAGACCCGGGTTTTGTGCCTGAATGTCCAGAACGGACGGCACATCCCCGGGCCCCCGTTTCGCTGCGGGCGCCTCCCCCGGCCCACGTGCCCGGCTCAGTCCGGAATGAGCCCCTCGTCCCCGAGCATCGAGCGGACCTCGTCGATGTGCGCGTCGGCCGGCGGCAGGATCAGCTCGGACGGCTCCAGGCTGTCGGGCGGCAGTGGCCTGCCCACCTTGCGGACGTTCTCCAGCAGGGCGTGCAGGGCGGCGCGGAACGCCGTCTCGTCACCCGACTCGATCGCCGACTCCAGCTCGGAGTCGAGCGTGTTGAGGGAGGACAGATCCTCCTCGGCCACGTCCAGCTGGCCCTCGCCCATCAGGCGGACGATCACTGCGCACCCCCGGGGTTGTTCGGCCACTGGGCCTGCTGCGGGGTGTCCTGCTGCTGGGGCCGCGCGGTCGGCGTCCCCTGGTTCAGCTCCTTGGGCGCGGGCCCCTGGCCCAGCTCCGCCTTGAGCCGCTCCAGCTCCAGGTCGACGCCGGGGCCGGAGCCCACCCGGTCGAGCTCGGCCTGGATGTCGTCCTTGGGACCGGTGAAGTCCTCCAGGGCGCCGGAGGCCAGCAGCTCGTCGATCGCGCCGGCGCGGGCCTTCATCGTGTCGGTCTTCTCCTCGGCGCGCTGGATCGCGAGGCCGACATCGCCCATCTCCTCGGAGATGCCGGTGAACGCCTCGTTGATCTTCGTCTGCGCCTCGGCGGCCGTGTAGGTCGCCTTGATGGTCTCCTTGCGGGTGCGGAAGGAGTCGACCTTGGCCTGCAGCCGCTGGGAGGCGAGCGTGAGCTTCTCCTCCTCGCCCTGGAGCTGCTGGTACTGGCCGCGCAGGTCGTTGAGCTGGCCCTCCAGCCCGGCCCGGCGGGTCAGCGCCTCGCGGGCGAGGTCCTCGCGGCCCACCTGCAGCGCCTTCTTGCCCTGGTCGGTCAGCTTGTTCTGCTGCTGCTCCAACTGGTTGATCTGGAGTTCGAGACGCTTGCGGGAGGTGGCGACGTCGGCGACCCCGCGGCGAACCTTCTGCAGCATCTCCAGCTGGCGCTGGTAGGAGTAATCGAGGGTCTCCCGAGGGTCTTCCATGCGGTCCAGGGCCCTGTTCGCCTTGGACTTGAAGATCATCGACATTCGCTTCATCACGCTCATCGCGCGGCGCCGGTCCCTTCGTGCTGTCGCCTCAGTCGTGAACTGGGCTCAATGACCACTGCTGGGGTTCTTATCACCCTACGCGGTAACGCGCGAGGCAGTCACGATGTTCGCAGCCGGTAGGCTGATTCCGTGTTCAAGCGTCGTACCCCGGAGGCCCCGGCGAATCCTCCTCAGGTAGTAAAGCCGGGAGGCAAGGGCCGCCCCACGCCCAAGCGCAGCGAGGCCGAGAAGCGCCGCCGCCAGCCGATCACCGCGCCGGCCACCGGCAAGGAGGCCTACAAGCGGCGCCGTGCGCAGCTTGCGACCGAGCGCGCCAAGGCCCGCCAGGGAATGGCGAAGGGCGAGGAGAAGCACCTGCTCAAGCGGGACAGGGGCCCCGTCCGCCGGCTCGCCCGCGACTACGTGGACGCGCGCCGCACCGTCGGCTCGTACCTCATGTACGCGATGTTCGTGATCGTGCTGCTGAGCATGCTGCCGGTTCCGACCGCCCGGCTGCTGGTCCTGTTGGCGCCGCCGGTGCTGCTCCTCGTGGTGTTCGGGGAGGGCCTGCTGCTCAGCCACGGCATCAAGAAACTGGCCGCCGAGCGGTTCCCCGGCGAGGACGCGAAGGGCGTCGGCATGTACGCCGCGATGCGGGCGATGCAGATCCGCCGGCTGCGCGTCCCGAACCCGCAGGTGCGGATCGGCGAGAAGGAGAAGGTCTGATCTACGGGGTGGCCGGCCGCCCGCGCGGCCGTCCGGCGCGGGTTCCACGATCAGCATCGGGCTAGGGTCGGGGACCATGGAGTTCCGAAACCTGGGCCGGAGCGGTCTGAAGATCAGCGAGATCGCGTACGGCAACTGGCTCACCCACGGCTCCCAGGTCGAGGAGGACGCGGCGCGCGCATGCGTGCGGACGGCCCTCGACGAGGGGATCACCACCTTCGACACCGCGGACGTGTACGCCGGCACGCGCGCCGAGGAGGTCCTCGGGCGCGCGCTCAAGGGGCAGCGCCGCGAGGGGCTGGAGATCTTCACCAAGGTCTACTGGCCCACCGGTCCCGGCATGAACGACCGGGGCCTGTCCCGCAAGCACATCTTCGAGTCGATCCACGGCTCCCTGCGCCGCCTCGGCACCGACTACGTGGACCTTTACCAGGCCCACCGGTTCGACTACGAGACGCCGCTGGAGGAGACCCTGCGGGCGTTCGACGACCTCGTCCGGCAGGGCAAGGTCCTGTACGTGGGCGTGTCGGAGTGGCGGGCCGAGGAGATCGAGCGCGCCCTCAAGATCGCGGACGAGATGGGCTTCGACCGGATCATCTCCGGCCAGCCGCAGTACTCGATGCTGTGGCGGGTCATCGAGGAGGAGGTCGTCCCGCTGTGCGAGCGCGAGGGCATCGGCCAGATCGTCTGGTCGCCGATCGCGCAGGGCGTGCTGACCGGCAAGTACCGGCCGGGACGGCCGCTGCCGGAGGGATCGCGCGCCACCGACGCCAATGGCGGCGCCGACATGATCAAGCGCTACCTGAACGACGACCTGCTGACCCGGGTGCAGGAGCTGAAGCCGATCGCGGACGGCGTCGGGCTGTCGATGGCGCAGCTCGCGATCGCCTGGACGCTGCAGAACCCGAACGTGTCGGCGGCGATCGTGGGCGCGTCCCGTCCCGAGCAGGTCACCGAGAACGCGAGGGCCGCCGGGGTGAAGCTGGACGCCGACGTGCTGAAGCGCATCGACGACGTCCTCGGGCCGGTCGTCATCCGTGACCCGGCCAAGACCGTCAGCCCGGCCAGGCGCCCCTGAGCGAGCACCGGGCGGGGGTCGCGGAGCCGCCATGGCCCCGCGGCCCTCACTCGGGGTCTTGCAGGCTCATCTCGTACACGAGCGTCTCGCCGTCCAGCAGGACGACCTTGTCGACCCCGTCGGCGCGCAGGCCCCGCCAGTTCTCCCCCAGCCAGCTCTCCGCGTCCGCCTGGGTGGAGAAGGTCTCCTCCGCCCTGCCGGCCGCGCGCCCGTCGGCCTTCTCCAAACGCCAGCTCCACGCCATCGCGTCGCCCTCCCTCATCGCGGTGAGACTAGCGGGTCACGAAGCCTCCGCGATGGCACGGCGCAGGGCGTCCGGGCTCTCGGTGGCGGACGTGCCGAGCATGGTCCCGTTGACCCGCACGCTCGGTGTGCCCTGGACACCGGATGCCAGGTAGCCCTGGCTGACCTGCTTCACGCTCTCGGCGTGGCGCTGGCTCTTCACGCAGGAGGTGAAGTCGTCGCCGGTGAGGCCGAGCGGCGCGGCGTAGGAGATCAGGTCGCCGATCGCGTAGCCCTCGGTGTCGTGGTCCGCGGGCTGGTGGGCGTACAGCGCGTCCTGGTAGGACAGCCAGTGCGCGCCGTCCCCGACGCAGCGCAGCGCCGCCGCGGCGCGCAGCGAGTTGCCGTGCGCCGGCTGGGTGCTCTCGCCGAAGACCACCATCGGATGAAACACGATCTTGGCCCGCCCGGCGACCGCCATCTCCTTGAGCATCGGGTCGTGCATGCGGTCGAAGGCGCCGCAGGGCGGGCAGGCGAAGTCCTCGTAGACGTCCACGACGGGGCCGGTGACGCCCGGACGGGCCATGACCAGGCTGCCGTCGGAGAGCGGGATGGCCTCGGCTCCCCCGGCGATCTTGCCGACCCGCAGCTGAGCGCCGTCCCCCTTGTCGTCGTCGCCGCCCTGCAGGGCCAGCACGACCACCCCGACGATGATCAGCACGATGACGAGGCCGCCGCCGATCAGCGCGAGCGCCAGGCCGGCGCCGCCCCTGCGCCCGGGCGGGGGCGGACCGGGCAGGCCGGGCGGGAAACCGCCGGGCAGAAGGCCGCCGGGCGGCGGGCCATAGGGCGGCTGGCCGCCCGGTCCCGGCTGGTGCGGCCAGGGCGCGTTCGGGGGGGTGCCCACCGGGTCTCCTTCCGGCTGGGGGGCGGGGTGATCCTTCCAGGGGAGCGTATCCGTAGAGTTCGCGCCGATGATGAACATCGAGCTTCGCGGCACCGCCGCCGCGCACGGCTGGCCCGCGCCGGGATGCCGGTGCGCGTCCTGCGGCCGGCTGCGCGCCGCCGGCGTCCGGTACGAACCGCTCTCGGTCGTCATCGACGGCGTCCCGCTGGAGGACCTGCCGCGGAGGGACGTGCCCGGCGGTCATGAGGTGCGCGGCCCCGGCGGCGGACGCGTCCTGGTGGCGGCGGGCCCGGGCCTCCGGCCGGAACCGGCCCCCGGGGTGGAGTACGAAGCCGTCCTCCTGGATCTTGCGGGCTCCCCAGAACATCTCGGATATCTGCGTCATGTCAGGGCTGTGACGCCCCGGTCCCAGGTGGTGGCCGTTCACATCGACCACCGGCTGCCTTCGCCGGCCGAACTGGACCGGCGCACGGCCTTCTGGAACCGGCCGGCGGACGGCCCCTTCCGCACCCTGCTGCTCGGCGGGAGCCGGTCGGGCAAGTCCGCCGAGGCGGAACTGCGGCTGGCCGCGTGCCCGGACGTCCTGTACGTCGCCACCGGCCCGGTCCGTGACGACGACCCCGAGTGGGCGGAGCGCGTCGCCGCGCACCGGGTTCGCCGTCCGGCCTGGTGGCGTACCGCCGAGACGACCGATCTGACCGGCGTCCTGGAGTCCGCGGAAGGCCCGGTCCTGGTGGACGGCATCGGCACCTGGCTGGCCGCGGCCATGGACGAGGCGGACGCCTGGGACGACCCGTCCCGGGCGCGTCCCCTTCTCGACGGCCTCGTCTCCGCCTGGCGCGACACGGCGGCACGGGTGGTCGCGGTCAGCGACGAGGTCGGCTTGTCACTGGTGCCCTCGACGGCGTCCGGTCGGGCGTTCCGCGACCTGCTCGGCCTGCTGAACCAGCGGCTCGCGGGCGAGTCGGAGGAGACCGCGCTGGTCGTCGCGGGACGCGTCACGGAGCTCGGGTGATCAGCGGTCTGCGGCTGGCGGTCACGCTGCTCACCGTCGTCCCGCTGGGAACGGCGCACGTCGACCGGGGCACCGCGCGCGCCGCCATGCTGCTCGCCCCGGCCGTCGGCCTGATCACCGGCGGCGCCGCCGCCCTGGTACTGCAGGCCGGCGATCTGCTCGGCCTCTCCCGCCCGCTGGCGGCGGCGCTGGCGGTGGCCGTAGCCGCCGCGATGACCCGCGCCCTGCACCTGGACGGCCTGGCCGACCTCGCCGACGGCCTCGGCAGCGGGCGCCCCGCCGCCGACGCCCTGACGATCATGAAGCGGTCCGACATCGGTCCCTTCGGTGTCGTCACGCTGGTGCTGACCCTGCTGATCCAGGTCGCCGCCGTGGCCTCGGCCCCGCATCCGGCCGTCGCGGTGCTCGTCGCGGCCGTCGCCGGGCGGCTCGCGCTGCTCTGGGCCTGCCGCGCCGGCGTCCCGTCCGCGCGTCCGGGCGGGCTGGGCGCGCTGGTGGCGGGCACCGTCGCCACCCGCGCCGCGCTCCTGGCCACGGGCGTCGTCCTCGCCGCCGCCGCGGCCACCGGCACGGCTGCGGACGGACCGGGCGGCGCCGTGCACACGGCGGCGGCGGTGATCGTCTCCCTGGCCGCCGCCCTGCTGGTGCTCCGCCATGCCGTCCGCCGGCTGGGCGGCGTCACCGGGGACGTCCTCGGCGCCCTCGTCGAGATCACCACCACGGCCGCCCTGACCGTTCTCGCAGCCGTTCCCCGCTGACCCGCGGCGCACCGAAGTCTCCAGGCCGGGCGGCGCTTGATCGAAAAGGACGAAAACGGTCACCGGGAGGACTACCATCGTGCTACGTGACGAGCATCAGCCTTGACAGCGCAGACCTGGTCGGCCTCGACGCCGACGCGATCGTGATCGGTGTCTCCCCGGGCGAGGCGGGTGCCGCGCCGGCCGCCGGCGCCGACGGCCTCGACCGCGCGATGGACGGCCGGCTGGCCGACGCGCTGAACGCGCTCGGCGCCACCGGCAAGGCCGGCGAGATCACCAGGCTCCCCTCGCTCGGCGCCGTCACCGCCAAGGTCATCGTGGCCGCCGGGCTGGGCGAGGACCCTTCCGCCGAGGACCTGCGCCGCGCCGCGGGCGCCGCCGTCCGGTCCCTGGCCGGCACCGGGCGCGTCGCGGTCGCACTGCCCGCCGAGTCCGCCGAGTCCGTGCAGGCCGTCGCGCTGGGCGCGCTGCTCGGCGCCTACTCCTTCGACGCCTACCGCACCGGCGACGGCCACAAGAGCCCCGTCGAGGAGATCCGCCTGGTGGGGCCCGTCGCCGAGGAGGCGGCCGTCGAGCGAGCACGGACCCTCGCCGCGTCCGTCAAGCTGGTCCGCGACCTGGTCAACACCCCGCCGTCGCACCTGTCCCCCGAGGACTTCGCCGCCGAGGCCGGCCGGGTCGCCGCCGAGACCGGCCTCGCGATCGAGGTGCTGGACGAGAAGGCCCTGGTGGAGGGCGGCTACGGCGGCCTCGTGGGCGTCGGGCAGGGCTCGGTCAACCCGCCGCGGCTCGTCCGGCTCGCCTACACCCACGCTGAGGCGTCCAAGACCCTCGTGCTGGTCGGCAAGGGCATCACGTTCGACTCCGGCGGCCTGTCCCTCAAGCCGACCGAGGCGATGGACTGGATGAAGTCCGACATGGGCGGCGCCGCCGCGGTGCTCGGGGCGCTCGCCGCCATCGCCGAGCTCGGCCTCAAGGTGAACGTGGTGGGCTACCTCACCATCGCCGAGAACATGCCGAGCGGGACCGCGCAGCGTCCGTCCGACGTGCTGCGGGTCTACGGCGGCAAGACCGTCGAGGTCCTCAACACCGACGCCGAGGGCCGCCTCGTCATGGCCGACGCCCTCGTCCGCGCCGGTGAGGACTCCCCCGACCTGATCGTGGACGTCGCCACGCTGACCGGCGCGCAGCTCGTCGCGCTCGGCACCCGGACCACCGGCGTCATGGCCAACGACGACGACGTCCGTGAGAAGGTGGTGGCCGCGGCCGAGCGCGCGGGCGAACCGTCCTGGGGCATGCCCCTGCCGGAGGAGCTGCGCAAGGGCCTCGACTCGGCGGTCGCCGACATCGCCAACATCAGCGGCGAGCGCTGGGGCGGCATGCTGGTCGCCGCGGTGTTCCTGAAGGAGTTCGTGCCGGACGGCGTCAAGTGGGCGCACCTCGACATCGCGGGCCCGTCGTTCCACAAGGGCGAGCCGTACGGGTACACGCCGAAGGGCGGCACCGGCGCCGCGGCCCGCACGCTGATCCAGATCGCCGAGGACGTCGCCGCAGGAATTCTGTAGCGACCCCGCCCGCTGGTACCGGTGCAGAACAGAATAGTTTTCTCGTGGCGGCGGGGCCCGGCGACGGTGCGCCCCGCCCGCGGCGCCGCGATCCACGCGGTGCCACCTCAGGCGAAAGGGAGCGTCCAGTGGCCAACAGCGGCCCCTTCGACATCGTCGTCCTAGGTGCCGGCAGCGGCGGTTACGCGTGCGCGTTGCGCGCCGCCGAGCTCGGCAAGTCGGTCGCGCTCATCGAGCGGGACGAGACCCTCGGCGGGACGTGCCTCAACCGCGGCTGCATCCCCACCAAGGCGCTGCTGCACGCGGCCGAGGTGGCGGACCAGTCCCGCGAGGCGGCGAAGTTCGGCGTCAAGACCACGTTCGAGGGCATCGACATCGCGGGGGTGAACGCCTACAAGGACAAGGTCGTCTCCACGACCGTCAAGGGCCTCACCGGGCTGATCAAGTCCCGGGGCATCGAGGTCGTCCACGGCACGGGGCGGCTGACGGGCCCGACCACGGTCGAGGTCACCGGCGCCGACGGGCAGGCCACGACGATCGAGGGCGGGCACATCGTCCTCGGCACCGGGTCGGCGCCGAAGTCGCTGCCCGGCCTGGAGATCGACGGCGAGCGCGTCATCTCCAGCGACCACGCGCTGCGGCTGGAGCACGTCCCCGCCTCGGTCGTCATCCTCGGCGGCGGCGTCATCGGCGTCGAGTTCGCCAGCGTGTGGCGCTCGTTCGGCGCCAAGGTCACGATCGTGGAGGCGCTGCCGCACCTGCTGCCGCTGGAGGAGGAGTCCAGCTCCAAACGGCTGGAGCGCGCGTTCCGCAAGCGCGGCATCAAGTTCGAGCTCGGCACCCGGTTCGAGAGCGTCAAGGCGACGCAGGGCGGCGTCTCCGTCGCCCTCGAAGGCGGCAAGACCATCGAGGCGGAGCTGCTGCTCGTCGCGGTGGGGCGCGGCCCCGTCTCCGACGCCATCGGCCTGGCCGAGGTCGGCGTCGAGACCGAGCGCGGGTTCGTCAAGGTCGACGAGTACTGCCGGACCAGCGTCCCCACGATCTCGGCGGTCGGCGACCTGATCCCGACGCCGCAGCTCGCGCACGTCGGGTTCGCCGAGGGCATCCTCGTCGCCGAGCGGCTGAGCGGGCTCACCCCGCCGCCGATCGACTACGACGGCGTCCCGCGCATCACCTACTCCGACCCCGAGGTGGCCTCGGTCGGCATCACGTCCGCGGTGGCCCGCGAGCGCGGGTACCAGATCAAGGAGGTCACCTACGACCTGGCCGGCAACCCCAAGAGCAAGATCCTGGGGACGCAGGGCGAGATCAAGGTGATCGCGGCCGTGGACGGTCCCGTCCTCGGCCTGCACATGGTCGGGGCGCGCGTCGGCGAGCTCATCGCGGAAGGCCAGCTCATCTACAACTGGGAGGCCCTGCCGGGCGAGGTCGCCCAGCTGATCCATCCCCACCCGACCCAGTCCGAGGCGGTCGGCGAGGCTCACCTCGCCCTCGCCGGCAAACCACTGCATGTGCACGGCTGAACGCCGCACAGTATTCAAAAGGAGTCGCTGAGACATGCCGGTCTCCGTCACCATGCCCCAGCTCGGCGAGAGCGTCACCGAGGGCACCGTCACCCGCTGGCTCAAGAAGGAGGGCGAGCGCGTCGAGACCGACGAGCCGCTCCTGGAAGTGTCGACCGACAAGGTCGACACCGAGATCCCCTCGCCCGCCTCGGGCATCCTGACCAGCATCACCGTCGCCGAGGACGAGACCGTCGAGGTCGGCGCCGAACTTGCCGTCATCGGGGATGAGGGCGCCGCGCCGTCCACCGGCGGCGCCCCGGCCGCCGCGGAGCAGCAGGCGCCCGCGCAGGAGGCGCCCGCCCCGCAGGCGCCGCCGCAGGAGGCGCCCCAGCAGCAGGCGCCGCCGCCCGCCGCCTGGCCGCCGCCCGCGCAGCAGCAGCCCGCGGCACCGCCCACGCCGCCCGCCCCGGCGCCGCAGCAGGCCCCGCAGCAGCCGGCCCCGCAGGCGCCCGCGCCCGCACCCGCGGCCCGGCAGCAGGCCCAGCCGGAGGCCCCGGCCGAAGGCCCGTACGTGACGCCGCTGGTGCGCAAGCTCGCCGCCGAGCACAACGTCGACCTCGGCGCGGTGAAGGGCACCGGCGTCGGCGGCCGCATCCGCAAGCAGGACGTCCTGGAGGCCGCCCGCGCGGCGCAGCAGGCCGCCCAGCAGCAGGCCGCGCCGGCGCCGGCCCCGGCCGCGCCGCAGGTCCCGGCCGGCCGGCACGCCGCCCCGGCGCCCGCCGCCGCCCCGGCCGAGCAGCTCGCGCTGCGCGGCCGGACCGAGAAGATGTCCCGGATGCGGCAGACGATCGCCCGCCGCATGGTGGAGTCGCTGCAGGTGTCCGCGCAGCTCACCACGGTGGTCGAGGTGGACATCACCAAGATCGCGCGGCTGCGCGAGCAGGCGAAGGCCGACTTCGCGGCACGCGAGGGCGTCAAGCTGTCGTTCCTGCCGTTCTTCGCGATGGCGGCGGTCGAGGCGCTCAAGGCGCACCCGAAGCTGAACGCGGTCATCAACAGCGAGACCAACGAGGTCACCTACCACGACGTCGAGAACCTCGGCATCGCGGTGGACGTGCCCGAGCGCGGCCTGATGGTCCCGGTCGTGCACAACGCGGGCCAGCTGAACCTCGGCGGCCTCGCGCAGCGGATCGCCGACCTCGCCGAGCGCACCCGCACCAACAAGGTGAGCCCGGACGAGCTGACCGGCGGCACGTTCACGCTGACCAACACCGGCAGCCGGGGCGCGCTGTTCGACACCCCGATCCTCAACCAGCCGCAGGTCGGCATGCTCGGCACCGGCGCCGTGGTGAAGCGTCCCGCCGTCATCGACGACCCGGAGCTGGGCGAGGTCATCGCGGTCCGGTCGATGGTCTACCTGGCGCTGACCTACGACCACCGGCTGATCGACGGCGCGGACGCCGCCCGTTTCCTCGCCACGGTCAAGCACCGCCTGGAGGAGGGCAATTTCGAGGCCGACCTCGGTCTTTGATCCCGTCCCGATCCGGGCCCCGCGACCCCGCCGCGCCACACGGCCGGCGGGGTTCCGCACGTCCGGGGAAACCCGGGAGTGCGCTGAGAATCTCAGCGTTCGGCGGCGGCGTCCGCCTAGGGTGGAGGGATGAGGGTCACCGTCACGGGCTCGTCGGGCCTCATCGGCTCGGCGTTGGTGCAGTCATTGCGGGAGGACGGCCACGACGTCGTCCGGCTGGTCCGGCGGGAGCCGGCGCGGCCGGACGAGGCGCGCTGGTCACCGGCGGACGGATGCGTCGACAAGGAGGCGCTGAGCGCGGACGCCATCGTCCACCTGGCGGGCGCCGGGGTCGGCGACCGGCCGTGGACGAAGGCGTACAAGCAGAAGATCAGGGACAGCCGGATCGTCGGCACCCGGACGATCGCGGAGGCGATCGCGGCGGCGCACCCGCGGCCCCGGGTCCTGGTCTGCGGGTCGGCGATCGGCTACTACGGCGACACCGGCGGGCGCGAAGTCGACGAGCGGTCCCCCGCCGGGCGGGGTTTCCTCGCCGGGGTCGTCCGCGACTGGGAGGCCGCCGCCGCGCCCGCGCGGGAGGCGGGCGTCCGCGTCGCCTTCCCCCGCACCGGCGTCGTGCTGGCGCGTGAGGGCGGAATCCTCGGGCGGACGCTCCCGCTGTTCAAGTTCGGCCTGGGCGGCACGCTGGGCGGCGGCGGGCAGTGGACGAGCTGGATCTCCCTCGCCGACCAGGTCGCGGCGCTGCGGTTCCTCATCGACCACGACCTCGACGGGCCGGTCAACCTGACCGCCCCGAACCCGGTGACGAACGCGGAGTACACCAGGGCGCTCGGCCGGGCCCTGCACCGTCCGGTGCGGCTGGCGGTGCCGCGGTTCGTGCTGCGGGCGGCGCTGGGCGAGTTCGCCGGGGAGGGTCCGCTGGTCAGCCAGCGGGTGCTGCCGCGGCGGCTGGCCGGAGCCGGGTTCCGGTTCGCGCACGAGACCGTGGACGAGGCTCTCGCCGCCGTTCTGTGAACCCGCCGTCCTGTAAATCCCAAGACTCGTCAAAGACCCGGCCGGCCCCAATGGGTGACCATACGGTGACATTGAGACGGCTTGACCACGAGCCTAAGAGGAGGGTGAATGAGCACTGACGGACAGCCGCACATCCTCGCGATCGGCGGCGGCACGTTCCTGCCGGACGGCCGGGACGGGATCGTCCCGAGCCCGCTGCTGCGCTACGCGTTCGACCTGACCGGGCAGGACCGGCCGCGGGTCTGCTTCCTGACGACGGCGGTCGGCGACGGCGCCGAGTACGTCGCCCGCTTCTACTCCGCGTTCTCCTCGATGGACGCCGAGGTCGGCCACCTCGCGCTGTTCCCGATGCCGAACGTCTCCGACATCCGGGCGTACCTGCTCACCCAGGACCTCATCTACGTGTCGGGCGGCAGCGTCGCGAACCTGCTCGCGCTGTGGCGGCTGCACGGGCTCGACGAGATCATGCGGGATGCGTGGCAGGAGGGCATCGTGCTGTCCGGGCAGAGCGCCGGCGCGCTGTGCTGGCACGTCGGCGGCACCACCGACTCCTTCGGGCCGCAGCTCACCCCGATGCTCGACGGCCTCGGCCTGCTGCCGTACTCGTGCGGCGTGCACTACGACAGCGAGCCGCAGCGCCGCCCGCTGCTGCAGCAGCTCGTCGGGGAGGGGACGCTGCCGGGCGGGTACGCGGCCGACGAGTCCGTGGGGCTGCACTACGTCGGCACCGAGTTCGTCCAGGCCGTCTCGTACCGGCAGGAGGCGGGCGCCTACCGCGTCGAACCGGACGGGCCGGGAAGCGCGAAGGAGACCCGGCTGGAGCCGCGCCTGCTCGCCGACCTCTGACGCGCCCCCGCCCGCGCGAGGCATAAGCTGGCCGGGTGAGCGATGTGGACGTACGCGAGCTGGTGGTGGTGCACGCGGGGTTCGGCACGGCGGCCGTCCCCTACGAGGACGGATGGGAGCTGCAAAAACGCACCCACGCGCTGCGCGTGGACGACGCGATCCCCGACACCGTCCTGCTGCTGGAGCACCTGCCGGTCTACACGGCGGGCAAGCGGACCGAGGCGCTCGACCGGCCGTTCGGCGACCCGGGCGCCCCGGTCGTCGACGTGGACCGCGGCGGCAAGATCACCTGGCATGGGCCGGGGCAGCTCACCGGCTACCCGATCGTCCGGCTGCCCGACCCGAAGGACGTCGTGGGGTATGTGCGGCAGCTGGAGCAGATGATGATGGACGTCTGCGCCGACCTCGGCCTGAAGACCGTCACGGTGGAGGGCCGCAGCGGGCTGTGGGTGCCCGGCGCCCCGGACCGCAAGATCGGCTCCATCGGCATCCGGGTGGCGCGGGGCGTGGCGATGCACGGCTTCATGCTCAACTGCGACAACGACATGGGCTGGTTCGACAAGATCGTCCCCTGCGGCATCCGGGACGTCGGGTCGACCAACCTCAGCCGCGAACTCGGCCGGAGCGTCACCGTCGCCGAGATCGTCCCGCTGGTCGAACGGCACCTGGCGGCGGCGCTCGGTGCGGCGGAGACGCTCCACCGCACCACGGCCCAGCTCGGCGTCTGACCACGGCGCATCCCTCCGGGGGCACGCCCCCGGAGGCTCAGGCCATGACCTTGTAGACGGCCTGCCCGTCCCCGGCGGCGGCCTTGAAGAACTCGGTCAGGCCCTCGTAGGCGGGCTTGAGGACCCTGTCGCGGGCGGCGGCGTCCAGCCTGCCCGCGTCCTGCACGCCGGCCTTGCCCATCGCCGCCGGGTCGTAGCGTCCGGCGACCGCGCCGAACGGGGTCGCGACCAGGTGGTCGGCGGTGGGCTTGACCCGGTCGGGTGCGAGGTAGATCACATCCATGCCGAGTTCGTCCGTGCCGTCCTCGGTGAGCAGCCGCCCGCCGCACACGACGTCCGCCTCGGGCTGCCGCCCGTCCCACGGGTCGCCGGTGACGAGGTAGTGCACGGCCTGCCACGCCCAACCGAGTTCGAACAGTCCCGGTGCGCCGCGGCGGCGCCAGTCGGCGGCACCGAAGATGTGGCGGGCGATGCGGCCGGGATCCGACTCTCCCTCCAGCACCGGCGGCACCCTGAGGTACGACATTGCCAGCCCCACTGCGGTCCTCCTGCTAACGCTGTTGCGTGACGACAGGGAGTCACCCTAGAGAGATCCGCTGGTGAACATGGCCGAAACACGCGAATCCGCCAGCGGAACGGGGTACTGTCATACGTTCGAGATCCCTCCGATACGGCTTTGAGGCCCCATCGGACGGCCCCGGCCGGTGTGCCGCCACCGGAGATCGGGACGTAGTCTGGGACGCGTGACGACGGTGACACCCGAGGGGCGCAAGCTCCTGCGTATCGAGGCCCGCAACAGCCAGACCCCGATCGAGCGCAAGCCCGAGTGGATCAAGACGCGGCTGAAGATGGGCCCGCAGTACCGCGAGCTCAGCGGACTGGTGAAATCCGAGGGCCTGCACACGGTGTGCCAGGAGGCCGGCTGCCCCAACATCTACGAATGCTGGGAGGACCGGGAGGCCACGTTCCTGATCGGCGGCGACCAGTGCACCCGGCGCTGCGACTTCTGCCAGATCGACACCGGCCGGCCGCAGGCGCTGGACCGCGACGAGCCGCGCCGCGTCGCCGAGTCCGTCACGGCGATGGGCCTGAAGTACGCGACCGTCACCGGCGTCGCCCGCGACGACCTGGAGGACGGCGGCGCCTGGCTGTACGCCGAGACCGTCCGGCAGATCCACGCGGCGGTCCCCGGCTGCGGCGTGGAACTGCTCATCCCCGACTTCAACAACGTGCCGGAGCGGCTCGCCGAGGTGTTCTCGGCCCGGCCGGAGGTGCTGGCGCACAACGTGGAGACCGTCCCGCGGATCTTCAAGCGGATCCGGCCCGGGTTCCGGTACGAGCGGTCGCTGGAGGTCCTCACCAAGGCGCGTGAGGACGGTCTCGTCACCAAGTCGAACCTGATCCTCGGCATGGGCGAGACGCGCGAGGAGATCTCGCAGGCGCTGCGCGACCTGCACGAGGCCGGCTGCGAGCTGGTCACGATCACCCAGTACCTGCGGCCGACCCCCCGCCACCACCCGGTCGAGCGGTGGGTGAAGCCGGAGGAGTTCGTGGAGCTGGCGGCGGAGGCGGAGGAGATCGGCTTCGCGGGCGTCATGTCCGGGCCGCTCGTCCGGTCCAGCTACCGCGCCGGGCGCCTCTACAAGCAGGCCGTCGAAGCGCGCTCCTGACGGGGCGGGGGTTGTCGGGTCAGGGGGGCGACCCGTCTATCCTTGGGGCCATGTCGAAAAAGCCGACGGACGGGGCCCAGGAGCGTCCGGGCCGTTTCAAGCAGATCCGCATGGTCGCCCAGGTGCTGCGCCAAGCCGACCCGAAGGCCCTGCCGATCGTGTTCGCCTCGGCGATCGGCACCCTGGTCGTCGTCATCCTCATCGGGCTGCTCATCGGCCAGCTGTGGTTCTTCGTGCCGCTGGCCATCCTGGCCGCGCTCGCCGTCGGCCTGATCGTCTTCGGGCAGCTGGCGCAGCGCGCACAGTACAAGGTGATCGCGGGGCAGCCGGGCGCGGCCGCCGCGATCCTGAAGAACATGCGCGGCAACTGGACGGTCACCGAGGCCGTCAGCGGGAACCGCAACCTCGACATGGTGCACCGGGCGGTGGGCCGTCCCGGGGTGGTGCTGGTGTCGGAGGGCCCCCGCAACCGCGTCGGCCAGCTCCTCGGCGCGGAGAAGAAGCGCATCTCCCGCGCCGCGCAGCAGGTGCCGATCTATGACGTGCAGGTCGGCACCGACGAGGGCCAGATCCCGGTCGACAAGCTGCAGCGCCACCTGATGAAGCTGCCCCGCAACCTGACCAAGGGGCAGGTCGCGGAACTGAACGACCGGCTGCAGGCGCTCCCCCGGTCGATGCAGATGCCGAAGGGCCCGAAGCCGAAGGGCGCGAAGATGCCGAAGGGCCCGAAGCCGAAGATGCGCTGACGCGACATGGGAAAAGCGCCCCCGCGGGGGCGCTTTCTCGTTTCCCGGCTAGCTGTTGACGACGACCGTGTTGCCGGCGCGGTCGTGCATGCCCCGGTAGTCGCGGTCCCAGAACAGCGCGGGCAGGACGAGGAGGAGCAGCGCCGTCCTGGCCAGGGCCCAGCCGAGGCCGACGGGCCGTCCGTCCAGCCGCATGACCCGGATACCGCACAGCCGCTTGCCGATCGTCGTGCCGAGGAACGCGGTGAGGATCCACGCCTGGGCACCGAAGATGACCAGCGTCCACAGGCTGCGATCGGCCTGCTCCCAGCCGAACTGGCGCGCGAGCAGGCTCGCCACCAGCATCGACAGGCCCCAGTCGACGAACAGCGCGACGAGCCGCCGGCCGTAGGACGCGACGGCGCCGCTGCCGCCGCCGGGCAGGCCGAGCCGCTCACCGGGACGGCCGAGGTCGGCGCCCGCGGCGCCCGCCCCGCTCAGCCACGTCTGCGTCCACCGCGGCCGGGCCGCCTCCTGCCGCCCTTTACCACTGCTCATGGCCTCTACGCTATCCCGTCCTTTCGGTGGCCCCGACGGGCCTCCCCCGCGCCGGGCATGACGCGTAACACGGCGGAAACATATGAGACACGACCGGGAAACGGTGCCGCCATAGCTTTCAGGAAGCCGAGAAGCGCTCAGAGGAGGCCGGATGTTCAGCAACGCCGAAGACGTCCTGAGCTACATCAGCAGCGAGGGTGTGCAATTCGTCGACTGCCGGTTCGTTGACCTGCCCGGCAAGATGCAGCACTTCACGTTCCCGGTGGAGAGTTTCGGCGAGAGCGTCTTCACCGACGGGCTGATGTTCGACGGCTCGTCCGTCCGCGGCTTCCAGGAGATCCACGAGTCGGACATGCTCCTGCTCCCCGACCCGAGCACCGCCGTCGTGGACCCGTTCCGGCAGCACAAGACCCTGAACCTGAACTTCTTCGTCCACGACCCGCTGACGGGCGAGCCCTACAGCCGCGACCCGCGCAACGTGGCGAAGAAGGCGCAGGACTACCTGCGCGGCACCGGCATCGCCGACACCTGCTACTTCGGCCCGGAGGCCGAGTTCTACATCTTCGACGACGTCCGCTTCGAAACGAGGCCGAACGCCGGCTACTACTACCTCGACTCGGTCGAGGGCGCGTGGAACACCGGCCGCGAGGAGCCCGGCGGCAACCTCGGCGCCAAGCCCCCCTACAAGGGCGGCTACTTCCCCGTCCCGCCGATGGACCACTACACCGACCTGCGCTCGGAGATGGTCGCGCAGCTCCTGGCCGCCGGCATCCATGTCGAGATGCAGCACCACGAGGTCGGCACCGCCGGCCAGGCCGAGATCGACTTCCGCTTCGACACCCTCCTGAAGACCGCCGACCAGCTCCAGCTCTACAAGTACATCGTCAAGAACGTCGCGCGCGCCGCCGGCAAGACCGTCACGTTCATGCCGAAGCCGATCTTCGGCGACAACGGCTCCGGGATGCACTGCCACCAGTCCCTCTGGAAGGACGGCGCGCCCCTGTTCTACGACGAGGTCGGCTACGCGGGCCTGTCGGACAACGCCCGCTACTACATCGGCGGCCTGCTGAGGCACGCCCCGTCCCTGCTGGCCTTCACCAACCCCACCGTCAACAGCTACCACCGCCTCGTCCCGGGCTTCGAGGCCCCGGTCAACCTGGTCTACTCCCAGCGCAACCGCTCGGCCTGCATCCGCATCCCGATCACCGGCTCGAACCCGAAGGCCAAGCGCGTCGAGTTCCGCGTCCCGGACCCGTCCTGCAACCCGTACCTGGCCTTCTCCGCGATGCTGATGGCCGGCCTGGACGGCATCCGCAACAAGATCGAGCCCCCCGAGCCGATCGACAAGGACCTCTACGAGCTCCCGCCCGAGGAGGCCCGCGCCATCCCCCAGGTCCCCGGCTCCCTGCCCGAGGTCCTCGCGGCCCTGGAGTCCGACCACGACTACCTCCTTGAGGGCGGCGTCTTCACCCCCGACCTCATCGAGACCTGGATCACCATGAAGAACGAGTTCGAACTCGACCCCATCCGCCTCCGCCCCCACCCCCACGAATTCGAGCTCTACTACGACATCTGAGTTTGACGCAATGATTGCGTCAAACTATCATCACTTCCATGCTGTTCCCGACCCCTGCGCTCACCCGCGAGGACAAGCGCGTACTCGGCGAGATCGAGCGGATGCGCGACGCACTTCGGCACCAGGTGCGCGCCGCCCCCTCGAAGTGGACGCAGGGGTTGCGGAAGTTCCTCACCGCCGACGCCGTAGCGGCGTCCAACTCCATCGAGGGCTTCAAGGTCGCCACGGTGGACGTCGAGGACCTCATGGAAGGCGAACGTGACGTCGAGGTCTCCGAGGAGGACCGCGAAGAGACTCTCGCCTACCAGCGGATGATGACCTACATCCAGAGCCTTCACGACGTCGAGGACTTCTCTTACGGCAAGGGGTTCCTCAACGCCCTGCACTGGATGCTCCAGGGACACCGCCACGCCCCGCGCAAGCCCGCCGGGCAGTGGCGCCGCGGCCCCGTCTACATCACCGACGCACGAGACCCGAGCATCGCCGCCTACACGGGACCGGACGCCGACGAGGTCCCCGCCCTCATGCAAGAGCTGGTCGACTGGCTCAACGACGAGGACGATGCCCATCCGCTGGTCCGGGCGGCGATGGCCCACCTCCACCTCGTCTCGATCCATCCCTGGGCCGACGGCAACGGCCGCATGTCCCGTTCCCTGCAAACGTTGGTGATCGCCCGGGAGGGAGTGCTGGCCCCCGAGTTCTCCTCCATCGAGGCCTGGCTCGGACGGCCGGGCAACACCTGGGAGTACTACCGCGAACTCGCCGGCCGAGGCGCGAAATACCTTCCCGACCAGGACGTCTCGAACTGGGTCCGGTTCAACCTCACCGCGTACCACCAGCAGGCCCAGACGGTACGGGGCCGCTTCGATCGAGCCGCCGGGGTCTGGAAGGCGCTGGCCGCGTTCGTGGAGCGGACCGGCCGGGACGAGCGGAACATCTCAGCCTTGCACGACGTCGCCATGAGCGGCCGCGTCCGCCGCCTGCGCTACGAGCACGCCGAAGGGCTCAGTCTCCAGCAGGCTCAGCGCGACCTCCGCGACCTCGTCGCCGCCGAGATCCTGGCCCCGGTCGGACGAACGAGAGCCCGCTACTACACCGCCGGGCCCCGCTTCCCGCAGGACGCATTGGGCATCGCGGGCACGCCCATGACCTTGACCGACCCCTACGCCACCTGAGGACGGTCCGCACCCGGTCCCGCCACCGTGGCGGGGGCGCCGGGGCGCGGGCGGGTGCGGGGAGCCGCGCGGCGATCTCCGCGCACGCCCTGGCCGGGTCGTGGCACGGTGCGAGCGGGACGCCGGTGGAGGAGATGAACCACGGCACGCCGCCCACGCCCGCCTTCACCCGGATGCTCTCCCCGACCACCGGCGCGTCGGGCGCGAAGATCCGCAGCCGGGGAGGGGACTCCGCGTAGCGCCGCGTCGCGTGCCAGCCGTCCGCGGTCAGGGCCTCGCTCAGCCGGTCGAGGAAGTACGGGGCGTTCATCCGGTGCGCCAGACGATCGCGCCGGTGGCCTCGTCCAGCCACGCCTCACCGACCGTGCGCAGGTCGACGTACCGGGGGGTGCCGTCCGGCGCGAGCGCGACCCGCCGCACCTTCCCCCGGCCCCGCGGCTCCAAGTCCCGCAGCGCCCGGTGCACGTTCCGGATCGCGCGGTCCTTGTCATCGGTCACCCCGCCCTGCCCGGCATCGGACGCGCGGACGTCCCACGCGTACAACTCTGGTGGCTCTTTCCTGCACGGCATGCGCAACGCGCCCTCCTGCTCGTGTTCGTCACGTGACGGAGAGCATGCGCTCCGTCACGCAGAGGAGGAGGCGCAGTCCGCGACCGTAGGTGGAGGGGTGCGGTTCGCGCCCCTCGGCGCGGGACGCGGAGTGCCGCTAGACGGGGAGGCCGAGGAGGCGCGCGAAGGTGCGGGCGCGGCGGTCGATCATGGGGCCGCCGTGGTCCACGGCGTCCGAGGCCATCTGCCGTGCCTCGGGCGAGTAGTGCACCGAGTCGTTGCACACCGGGTAGGCGCGTTCCAGCCAGTCCAGCGCGGCGGAGTGGTCGCGCTGCCGGTGGTAGGTGCGGGCCGTCTCCACCATGAGGCGGGCACGGCGTTCACGGCTCGGGATCGTGTCCGGGTCGATGTGGCGCGCCTCGTCGCGCGCGGCCGTGGACTTGGACAGATCAGCACGGACGGACACCGCGTGTACCGCCACGTTGGACGCGCCGAACTGCGTCCACGGGTGGTGGTAGCCCGGAGGGAGCCGCTCCACGATCGCCTGGGCCTCGTCGAGGTGGCGGAGCGCGTCGCCCTCCCGGCCGTCCCGGGCGCTGGACGTGGCCGCATGGAGGTGCAGTGCGCCGCACATGGCCTGGAGTTCCACGGGGCCGTCTTCAAGGCGGGGCCGCAGAAGGTCGGCCGCCTCACCGGTGAGTTGCAGCGCGCCGTCCACGTCGCCCATGGATCGGTGAACGATCGCCAGCGTCCACGCGGCCCCGGCCAGCGGGATCGGCCGGTCCGCGGCGTGGGCGGCGGTCACGCCGCGGTCGGCGACCACCCAGATGAGTTCGGGTTCGGCCGCCCAGACGAGTTCGTGCTGGACGAGCGCGTAGACGTCGGCCAGGACCGCGTTCGCGGTCCTGCGTTCCTCGCCTGCGGTGACCCTGGCCGCGATACGGGCGTCCCGGAGGAGGGAGGGGAGGATCCGCCCGACGTCGGTCCGGTGGGTGGGCGAGCCGTGCCAGAGCCGCCATGCCTGCGAGGTGCGGGCCGCCAGCGCCGGGACATCGGCACGCGTGTCCGCGACGGCGAGCAGCGGTTCCCGGACGGCGTCGCGGATCGCCGGGATCGCGGCGTGCGGGATGCGGGAGAACGAGGCGAGCGGTATGGACGCCGCATCGCCGATGTTCATGTCGGTTCCCGCGAGCAGCGCGACGTCCCCCACGCCGAGCGCCTCGGCCAGCCTGACCAGGGTGGGCAGGCGGGGCGGGAGGCGGCGGCCGTTCTCGATGCCCTTGAGCCAGGACGCGGATCTCCCGATAAGCCCGGCCAGCGTCGGCCGTGTCAGGCCGCGGCGCTCGCGAATGAGCTGAATGCGCTCGCCGGTCCTCTTCCCCGCCAGATCATCGAACATCGTCGCCTCCGCCGTCCGCCGCTTCCAGGCTAGGCGTGGGCGCCGTGGATTTCCCGGAGAACGGCCGGATGGGGACCTGGCATGATGTGCGGGGATTTCGGGTGAGGAGCGGGATGGCGTACGAGGCCGGGGACGTCCTGCGGGACGGGCATTCGCTGCTGGGGGCCGCGCGTGAGCTGCTGGCCGACCATCGGCGCGCCCTCGCCGACGTGCACCGGGCGCTCGCGCCCTTGCGCGAGGGGGCGGCGCGGGAGCAGCTCGCGTCGATTCCCCTCGCCCGGTTGAAGGACGTCACGGACGGGCGGCTGCGCCTCGGGCCGCTTGAGGAGGCGGGGTTCACCAGCGTTGCGGACGTCCTCGCCGCGACCCCGTACCGGCTTCAACTCCTGCCGGGGATCGGGCCGCAGACCGCGCAGCAGTTGCACGCGGCGGCGGGGAGCCTGGCGGAGGCGGCGGAACAGTCGGCGGGTATCCGGATCGACGCCGACCGGCGGGACGAGGCGCTGACGCCGCTGGTCGTGGCGCTGCACCGGCTGGTCGACGCCGGGCCGGAGCTGGCGCGCGCCCGCGCCGCCGCCGAGGAGGTGGAGGAGCGGATCGGGCCGCTGGTCCACGACGCGCGCCCGGCGGGGTCGTGGTGGCGGCGGGTCCTCGCGCGGCCGGCGAAGCGGGAGCGGGCCCGGCGGGCGGTCGGCGAGCTGGCGGAGGCCCTGCGCCGGGCACGGGGCACCGGGCTGCTGATCTCGCAGGCGTCGGTGGATCTGCTGCGCCCGCACGTCTCGCCGGACGAGGCGTGGATCGACTTCGAGCTGCGGGCGTCCGACTACCAGACCCTCCTCGCCGAGCTGGCCGCGCTGGAGCCCGAGCAGGACGCCGCCGAAGGCTTCCTCCCGGGTGATCTGGCGGCACGCGTCAAGGCGCAGCCGCTCGACGACACGTTCCGGCGGGTGTCGCTGCGCGGTTACCAGTCGTTCGGGGCGCGGTTCGCGCTCGCCCAGCGGCGGGTGGTCCTCGGCGACGAGATGGGGCTGGGGAAGACGATCCAGGCGATCGCCGCGATCGCCCATCTGCGGGCCGAGGGCGCGACGCACTTCCTGGTGGCGTGCCCGGCGAGCGTGCTGATCAACTGGGTCCGGGAGATCGAGACGCGCAGTTCGATCGCCGCGCATCCGCTGCACGGCGGCGGACGGGCGGCGGCGCAGCGCAGCTGGATCGCGGAGGGCGGCATCGCGGTGACGACGCTGGCGACGCTCCACAGCCTCGACGTCCCGGACGGCGTCGGCCTCGGCATGTTCGTCGTGGACGAGGCCCACTACGCCAAGAACCACGAGACGCGGCGGGCGCGGGCCGTCGCCGCGTGGTGCGGGCGGACGGAACACGTCCTCTTCCTCACCGGCACCCCGATGGAGAACCGGGTGGAGGAGTTCCGCAGCCTGGTCGCCCACCTGCGTCCCGAGACGGCCGAGCGGATCCGCCCGGGGGACGCGGCGATGGGCGCGCGGGCGTTCCGGTCGGCGGTCGCGCCGGTCTACCTGCGGCGCAACCAGCAGGACGTGCTCGTCGAGCTGCCCGAGGTCGTGCACGTGGACGAGTGGGAGGAGTTCAGCGCGGCGGACGAGGCCGCCTACCGGGCCGCGGTGATCGAGGGCAACTTCATGGCGATGCGCCGCGCCGCGTACGCCGTCCCGGACGGGTCGGCCAAGCTCGGCCGGCTGCGGGAACTGGTCCAGGAGGCCGCCGAGAACGAGCTGAAGGTCGTGGTGTTCTCCTACTTCCGGGACGTGCTGGCCGCCGTCCGCGACGCCCTCGGCCCGCACGCGCGCGGGCCGATCTCGGGCGGCACTCCGGTGCCGCGCCGCCAGGAGATCGTGGACGCGTTCACCCGCGAGCGCGGGCACGCCGTCCTGCTGGCGCAGATCCAGGCGGGCGGGGTCGGGCTGAACCTGCAGGCCGCCTCGGTGGTGATCATCTGCGAGCCGCAGGTGAAGCCGACCATGGAGACGCAGGCGGTCGCCCGCGCGCACCGGATGGGGCAGGTGCGGACCGTGCAGGTGCACCGGCTGCTGACTCCCGGCACGGTGGACGAGCGGATGCTGGAGATCCTCCAGGTCAAGACCAGGCTGTTCGACGAGTACGCGCGGCGCAGCGATCTGGCGGAGCGGACCCCGGACGCGGTCGACATCTCCCAGCAGGAGCTCGCGCGGCAGATCGTCGCGGAGGAGCGGGAGCGGCTGGGCGCGTCCTGAAACAGGGGAAGAACAGCCGGGACGCCCGTGTTGACGTGGCGAAGATCAGACGATCGGAAGGGGATGTCATGGCCGAGGTCAGGGTGGAGCGCACCGAGGACGGGTTCCAGGCCGTCAACGCGCGGGGCGCGCGGGTCGCGATCGGCGACGGGGACACCGAGGGCGTCTTCACACCGGTCGAGCTGCTGCTGGCGGCGCTCGGCGGCTGCGAGCTGGTCACCGTGGAGCCGCTGACGGCCAAACGCGGGCACCGGATGGCGCGGCTCGCCGCGACCGTCCAGGCGGACAAGATCGCGACGAGCATGCTGGGCACGATCACGATCACCTACGATGTCGAACTCCCCGCGGGGGATGACAAGGCCGAGGACGTGCTGAAGGCCGTCGCCGGGCGCGTGCACGCGAAGTACTGCACGGTCGGCAGCGCGTTGCGCGAACCGATGAAGGTCGAGCAGGTCGTCCCGTAACGGAAACGTGCCCGTCCCCCGGAAAGGAAGATCACTCTGGCGTCCCCGGGGCCCTCCCCCGAAAGTCCGGATGCCCCCTCAGGGTCGTACTACTCAAGACTGAGATGAAGACCGTCCGGCGTGGTGATCTCATCCAGGGGGCCGTGGGGCAAAGATAGGTATCATGGCTCAACCAGCCCCCCCAGCAGTCCGCAGAGGCCACGGGGTCGCGAGAATGCGGCACCGGGCGCTCGCCGCGCCACCGGTGTGGCGTGAGCTCCTGCTGGTCGTGCTCTTCTACACCGGATATACGCTCACGCGCGTCGTCCTGGTCCAGGACGGGACGGCCCCGGCGTTCGCCCACGCCCACGAGATCATGCGCCTGGAACGTTATCTGGGACTGGACGTCGAGCTGCACCTGAACCAGACGCTGCTGGCCGTGCCGTGGCTGGCGCGGGCCGCCAACATCTTCTACGCCACGATGCACTTCATCGTGACGCTCGGCGTCGTCGTCTGGCTGTACCGCTACCGGCCGCAGCACTACCGGTGGCTCCGCACGTCCATCATGTTCGCCACCGGGGTGGCGCTGCTCGGGTTCTGGCTGTATCCGCTGGCGCCGCCGCGGTTCCTGCACACCGCGGGCTTCGTCGACCCGGTGACCGCGCTGCACTCGCTCGGCCTGTACGCCAGCGACGCGTCCGGGAGCCTGACCAACCAGTACGCGGCGATGCCGTCGATGCACGCCGGCTGGGCGCTGTGGTGCGGGCTCATCCTGGTCAGGCTGACGACGCAGAAGTGGATCAAGGTCCTGGGCGTGCTCTACCCGGCGACGACCGTGTTCGTGATCCTGTCCACCGCCAACCACTACGTGCTGGACGCGGTGGCCGGGATGGCGCTGATCAGCGGCGCCCTCTGGGTGTCCTGGTTCCTCTACCTGCGGTGCCCCGTGCCGCTCATCCTCGCGCGGGCCCAGATCACGCACCGGCTGGCGCAGCGCACCGGGCGGTCCGCGGGCGGCTCCAGGGCGGGTTCCGCCGCCTGCCGCACGGGCCGCTCCTGACCGGCCTACCGCACCGGGAGTAGCTACTTCCCCGGGAGTACGCGGCGGCTCAGTCTGAGCCGTAGAACACGCGGTCGACGACGGCCCGCGCGCGGCGGGTGTGGCGGCGGTGGTCCTCCAGCAGGTCCCCCGGCCCCGGATAGCCGAGGACGCGGGCGACGGCGCTGCGCTCCCGGTGGTGATCGGTCGGCAGCAGGTCGGACGCGCGGCCCCGCACCAGCGTGATCGCCCCCCGGATGCGGGTGGCCAGGCACCACGCCCGCGCGAGGACGTCGGCGTCGGCGGCGTCCAGCAGCCGGGCCCGGACGGCCGCGTCCAGCGCGTCCAGGGTGCGGGTCGTGCGCAGCCCCGGCACCTCGTGGGCGTGCTGAAGCTGGAGGAGCTGCGCGACCCACTCGACGTCCGCGAGGCCGCCCGGCCCGAGCTTGGTGTGCAGCCGCCGCTCGGCGCCGCGCGGCAGCCGCTCGGACTCCATCCGCGCCTTCAGCCGGCGGATCTGCCGGACGGCGTCGTCGTCGATGCCGTCCTCCGGCCAGCGGACCGGGTCGATCAGCGCGCGGAACCGCTCGCGCAGCCCCTCGTCCCCGACCAGCGGGTCGGCGCGCAGCAGCGCCTGCGCCTCCCAGGGCTCCGACCAGCGGGCGTAGTAGGCGGCGTAGGACGCCAGCGTCCGCACCAGCGGCCCCTGCCGGCCCTCCGGGCGCAGGTCCGGGTCGACCACGAGCGGCGGGTCGGGGGCGGGCAGCGCGAGGAGGCGGCGCAGCTCCTCGGCGACCGCGTGGGCGGCGCGTCCGGCCGCGCCCTCGTCCGCGCCGGGCAGCGGCTCGTGCACGAACATCACGTCGGCGTCGCTGCCGTAGCCGAGTTCGTGGCCGCCGAACCGGCCCATCGCGACGACGGCCAGCCGGGTCGGCAGCGGCTCCCCCGACCGCATCTCGATCTTGGTCGCGGCGGCCTGCAGGGCGGCCTCGATCGTGACGGTCGCGATGCCGGTGAGGGCCTCCCCGACCGTCCGGACGCCGGCCAGGCCGAGCAGGTCGGCGGCGGCGACCCGGAACAGCTCGCGGCGGCGCAGCGCGCGCAGCACGCCGACCGCCTCCTCGGCCGGGCGGCTCCCCTCGGCGTGCCGCCGGACGGTGGCCAGCGCCTCCGCGCGCAGCGCCGCGCCCGCACGCGGGGTCAGGTCACCGTCGCCGCCGAGCAGCGCGACCGCCTCGGGGGCGCGCAGCAGCAGGTCGGTGGCGTACCGGCTGGACCCGAGCACCCACGCCATGCGCTCGGCGACGCCCACCTCGTCGCGCAGCAGCCGCAGATACCAGGGCGTGGTGCCGAGCGCCTCGCTGACCTGCCGGAACCCGAGCAGGCCCGCGTCGGGGGTGGGCGCGTCGGCGAACCAGCCGAGCATCACCGGCAGCAGCGTCCGCTGGATCGCGGCGCGCCGCGACACGCCCGCGGTCAGCGCCTCGATGTGCCGCAGCGCGCCCGCCGGGTCGGCGTAGCCGAGCGCCTCCAGCCGGGTGCGGGCCGCCTGCGGGGTGAGCCTCGCCTCCTCCCCCGGCAGCCGCGCCACGGCCCGCAGCAGCGGCCGGTAGAACAGCTTCTCGTGGATGCGGCGGACCTCGCGGGCGTGCCGCCGCCACAGCGCGGTGAACTCCCCGACCGGGTCGGTGCGCAGCCCGAGGGCGCGGCCGAGGCGGCGCAGGCCGTCCTCGTCGGCCGGGACGAGATGGGTCCGGCGCAGCCGGTGCAGCTGGACGAGATGCTCCACCCGCCGCAGGAACCGGTACGCCGAGGCCAGCGCCGCCGCGTCGTCGCGTCCGACATAGCCGCCCCGCGACAGGTCGGCCAGGGCGTCCAGCGTGGTCGGGCTGCGGAGCGTCTCGTCGGCGCGGCCGTGCACGAGCTGGAGCAGCTGCACCGAGAACTCGACGTCCCGCAGCCCGCCGGGGCCGAGTTTGAGCTGCCGCTCGGAGTCGGCGGTGCGCCGCCCCAGGTCGGCCTCGACACGGCGCCGCATGGCCTGGACGTCCTCGACGAAGCTCTCCCCCTCGGCCGCCTTCCACACGATCGGGGTGATCGTGTCGAGGTAGCGGGCGCCGAGATCGGCGTCCCCGGCGACGGGGCGGGCCTTCAGCAGCGCCTGGAACTCCCACGTCTCGGCCCACCGCTCGTAGTAGGCGCGGTGGCTGGCGAGGGTCCGCACGAGCGGCCCCGCCCTGCCCTCGGGACGCAGCGCCGCGTCCACCTCCCAGAGCGCGCCCTCCTCGGTGCCGGCCGAGCACGCCCGCATCGTCGCCGACGCCAGCCGGGTCGCGGTGCGCAGCGCGGCGGCCTCGTCCCGGCCCTCGCGCGCCTCGGCCACGAAGACCACGTCGACGTCGCTGACGTAGTTCAGCTCGCGGCCCCCGCACTTGCCCATGCCGATCACGGCGAGCCGGCAGGTGTCGTGCCCGGGGACGCCGGCGCGGGCGATCGCGAGCCCGGCTTCGAGCGCGGCGGCGGCGAGGTCGGCCAGTTCGGCGGCGACCTCGGCGACGTCCGCGACGCCGATGAGGTCGCGTCCGGCCAGGGCGAGCAGACGCCGGCGGTAGGCGACCCGGAGGGCGGCGAGGGCGTCGCCGGCGGAGGCGACGGGCTCCCCGGCGGACGGGTCGGCGCCCACGGCGGCCAGCAGGTCGTCCCGGGGGCTCCCGGCCGGCGCGCCCGGGCCGTCGCGCAGTACCCGCCAGTGGCCGGGGTGCCGGGCCAGATGGTCGCCGAGCGCGGCGCTCACCCCGAGGACGGTGGTGACCCGCTCCCGCGTCCCCGGCTCGTCGGCGAGCGCCGCGCGCAGCCCGTCATCGGCGGACTCCAGCAGGCGCAGCAGCCCGTCCAGCGCGAGGTCGGGATCGGCGGTGCCGCCGAGGGCGTCGAGCAGGTCGTCGCCGGGCCGGGAGCCGGCGGCGCGCTCGGCGGCGCGCAGCAGCCGCTCCGCGCGGGGCACGTCGGTGAAGCCGAGCCGTGCCAGGCGCCCGGCGAGGGAGGAACGGCGTTCGGGAGTCCGCGACTCGGTCACAGGACCAACCGTAATCCGGCGGCCCGCTCAGAGCACCGCCAGCAGCCGCCTGCGCTCGAACTCGGTCACCTGCCGCCGGTACTCCTCCCACTCCTGCCGCTTGTTGCGCAGGAAGAAGTCGAACACGTGCTCGCCGAGGACGTCCGCCATCAGCTCGCTGCGCTCCATCGCGTGGATCGCCTCGTCCAGGTTCTGCGGCAGCGGCTCGATGCCGAGGGCGCGCCGCTCGGCGGGCGTCAGCGCCCACACGTCGTCCTCGGCGCCCGGCGGCAGCTCGTAGCCCTCCTCGATGCCCTTGAGCCCGGCGCCGAGGATCGCCGCGAACGCCAGGTACGGGTTCGCGGCGCTGTCCAGCGACCGGAACTCGATGCGGGTCGAGTGCCCCTTGTGCGGCTTGTACATGGGGACGCGGACGAGCGCGGACCGGTTGTTGTGCCCCCAGCAGATGTAGGACGGGGCCTCTCCCCCGGCGCCGGCGGCCGACCCGACGTTGCCCCACAGCCGCTTGTAGGAGTTGACCCACTGGTTGCACACCGCGGTGATCTCCGCGGAGTGCCGCAGCAGCCCCGCGATGAACGCCCGCCCGACCTTGGACAGCTTGTACTCCGCGCCCGGCTCGTAGAAGGCGTTGCGGTCGCCCTCGAACAGCGACATGTGGGTGTGCATGCCCGAGCCGGGGTGCTCGGTGAAGGGCTTCGGCATGAAGGTCGCGTGCACGCCCTGCTCCAGCGCGACCTCCTTCATCACCAGCCGGAACGTCATGATGTTGTCGGCGGTGGTGAGCGCGTCGGCGTACCGGAGGTCGATCTCCTGCTGGCCTGGGGCGCCCTCGTGGTGGCTGTACTCCACCGAGATGCCCATCGCCTCCAGCATCATGATCGCGTTGCGCCGGAAGTCGTGCGCGGCGCTGTGCGGGGTGTGGTCGAAGTAGCCGCCCGCGTCCGCCGGCTCGGGCTCGCTTCCGTCCTCCGGCCGGTCGTTGAGCAGGAAGAACTCGATCTCGGGATGGGTGTAGAAGGTGAACCCGAGGTCGGCGGCGCGGGCCAGCGCCCGCTTGAGGACGTACCGGGGGTCGGCGAAGCTCGGCGCCCCGTCCGGCATGAGGATGTCGCAGAACATGCGGGCCACGCCGGGCGACTCCGACCGCCAGGGCAGCACCTGGAACGTGGACGGATCCGGCTTGGCGATCATGTCGGCCTCGTACACCCGGGCGAAGCCCTCGATCGCCGACCCGTCGAAGCCGATGCCCTCGCCGAAGGCGCCCTCCAGTTCGGCGGGGGCGACGGCCACCGACTTCAGGAACCCGAGCACGTCGGTGAACCACAGCCGGATGAAGCGGATGTCGCGCTCCTCCAGCGTGCGGAGCACGAACTCCTGCTGACGCTCCAAAGCCTTCTCCCTCGATACTGCCCTGCCGGCGACATGGGGCGGGGACTCATGCCGGCCGCGAGAGACGGTCCGGCCCACCTCGAAGTATGCCCGGCGGCTGTTACCGCGACGTTACGCCTGACCATTCCCGCTGACCGGAACATATCCGACTACTCACCCTCCCCGATCCGTGTCGCGGCCGGATCGGGGCGGCCGGTTCCATGACCGTTCATGGAGATCCGTTTCCCGGGATTTGACGTGCCGGTCCCGCTCGCCCGGCGAAGTGATCGTTAGCGTGGGCAGGGCCGTGGACATCTCTCTTCTTCTCTCGACGGCCGACCGGGTGAGCGCGCTGGCGACCCCGTCGGCCGTGCATCCTGAGTCGAGCCGGCTGTGCGCGCAGGTGGAGGGCTGGGCACGCGACCTGGGCCTGGTAATCGCGGATCCGGACGCCTCGCCCCTCGGCCGGGCCCGCTGCGGCCGGCTCGCCGCCCGCGCGTTCCCCTCCGCAGGCCCCGCCGGCGTGGACCTGTTCGCCCGCTGGCTGACCTGGGCGCTCGCGCTGGACGACACGCTGGACCGGGCGCCGTTCGCGGGCAGCGGCAGCGCCGTGCACGCCCTGTACGACGACCTGCTGCGCGCGATGCGGCGGGGCCACCCCCGTCCGGGTGCCCGTCCGCTGGAGGCGGCGCTGGTGGAGCTGTGGCACGCCACCACGTCCAGGGGCATGAGCCGCGACTGGCGGCGCCGGTTCGGGCTGCGACTGGAGGCGCACCGGGACGGGTGCGCGGAGGAGGCGGTCAACCGCCGGATCCGGCACGTCCCGACGGAGGCGGAGTACGCGCCGCTGCGCCGCCGGGCGTGCGCGCCGTTCCTGTACGACCTGATCGAGCCGGTCCTCGGGGTCGAACTGCCGGCGCGGCTGCTGCGCACACCCCCGTGGAAGACCCTCACCGACGGCGTCGCGGACGCCGTCGCCTGGTCCAACGACCTCGCCTCGCACGATCTGGAGTCGGCCCGCGGCGACGTCCACGACCTGCCCGCCGTCCTGTCCCGGGCGCACGGGCTGGACGCCGCGCAGGCCGCCGCGGCGGTCACCGGCAAGATCACCGACCGGCTGGAGGAGGCGGGCACGGCGGCGCGGCGGCTGCCCGCGATGCTCGACCGGCTGGAGCTGACCGTCGCGCAGCGCGCCGCCGCCGCGCAGGTCGTCACGGTGCTGCTGGCCGTCCCGCGCGCCCACCTGGACTGGCTCGCCGAGACCGGCCGCTACGAGCCCGGCACGCCGCGCGTGGACGCGCTCGCCTCGCTGCCCTGACCGCCGGCGAGGGCGTCACCGGCGGGCGTGCGGACGTACAGGACACGGCGTCCCATCCGGTGCCCGGTGACGAGCCCGCAGGCGCGCAGCACACCGAGATGCTGGCTGACCGCTCCCGCCGTCACGCCCAGCCGCCCGGCCAGATCGGTGGTCGACGCGGGTGTGGCGAGCGCGGCCAGAAGGGCGGCGCGGCGGCGGCCGATGAGCGCGGCGAGCGCCTCCTCCCGGGCCCCGGCCGGGCGCCCGGTCTCCCAGAGCGTCGCCACACCGCGCGGCGGGTAGCTGAGCAGCGGCTGGTAGGGCGGCACCATCACCGACACGCTCGGCCACACGAACACGCTCGGGACGAGCAGCATCCCGCGTCCGGCGAGCTCGCCGCGGAAGCTCCAGGCCCGCTCGACCGACAGCGTCCCGGCGCGCCAGGAGACCGTCTCGTGCAGGTCCCCGAACACCCCGGCGGTGCCGGACGCGGTCAGGGCGCGCGTGCGGCGCAGCACGTCGCCCTCCAGCAGGTCGGTGATGCGCGGCCAGAACGGCTCGACGGCGGCGGCCCAGTAGTGTTCGAGGAGGCCGACGAGCGTCCGGAGGGTGCGCCCGGGGTCGGCGGCCATCTCCGCGCGCCGCCGTCCCGGCCGCCGCACCCGGTCGCCGCTCAGCAGTTCGGCCACGACCACGTCGGGTGGAGTGGCCAGGACGGTCTCCAGTTCGGCGGCCAGGTCGGGCAGCGGGCTCTCCGGCGGCGGGGTCAGGAAGTCGGGGGCGTACCCGGTGGGCGGGACCACCTCCAGCAGCGGCTCCAGATCGAGCCCGCGCAGCCGGGGCCGGACGGCGTGCACCCAGGGCAGGTGCAGCGCGTGCCCGGACGGGTCGCCGAGCACCCGCAGGCTCAGCACCATCTCCCACAGCGGCGAGAACGCGAACCGGACGCGGGCCACATCGTCCGGCGCGAACACGAACTCAATCATTTAGCCCAGGCTAAATGAATACCGCGCACCCGGTGGAGCGCCCACCATCGTGCAGTGACCACTCTGGAAGACACTCCTGTCGGTCCCGTTCCGGGGCGGCTCGCGGCGTTCCTGCATCCGCGGGTCGGCGGACTCCCCCGGCATTTCTGGGTGCTGTGGGCCGGGACGCTGCTCAACCGGCTCGGCACCATGGTCGAGCCGTTCCTCGGCCTCTACCTGACCACCGCCCGGGGGTTGTCGCTGGCCCAGGCCGGCGTGGTGCTGGCGGTGCTCGGCGCGGGCTCGCTCGGCGGCCAGATGGCCGGCGGCGCGCTCGCCGACCGGCTCGGCCGGCGCGCGACGCTGACGCTCGCGACCGTCGGCACCGGCACCGCGATGCTCGCGCTCGGCTACGCGCAGGGGTTCGCCGCGATCGTCGCGGCGGCGCTGCTGCTCGGCGTCCTGCTGGACATGTACCGGCCGGCCGCGCAGGCGATGGTCGCCGACGTCATCTCCCCGGCGGACCACCCGCGCGCGTTCGGGCTGCTGTTCTGGGCGGTCAACCTGGGCTGGGCGGTCGCGATGGTGCTCGGCGGGGCGCTCGCGCAGGAGGGCTTCCTGTGGCTGTTCTGGATCGACGCGCTCACCTGCGCCGGGTTCGGGATCCTGGTGTGGCGGGCCGTCCCCGAGACGCGGTCGCGGGACGCCCGTGCCGGGGACTCCGGCGGGTTCGGGCGGGTGCTGCGCGACCGGGTCATGGTCTGCTACGTGCTGATCACCCTCGTCTACACCTTCGTCCTGATGCAGGGCATGACGACGATGCCGCTGGCCATGAAGGAGGACGGGCTCGGCCCGCGGGCCTACGGCCTCGCGATCGGCGCGAACGGGGTGCTGATCATCATCGTCCAGCCGCTGGTCAACGCGTGGCTGACGCGGCGCGACCACAGCCTGGTGCTGGCCGCGGGATTCGCCCTGGTCGGGATCGGCTACGGGCTCACCTCGCTGGCGTCGACGGTGGCCGCCTACACCGCGACGATCCTGGTGTGGACGCTCGGGGAGATCGCCGCCGCGGCCGTCCTGCAGGCCGTCGTCGCCGATCTCGCGCCCGCCGGCCTGCGCGGCCGGTACGGCGGCCTGTACGGGATGGCGTGGTCGGGCGGCTTCCTGCTGGCGCCGCTCGGCGGCACCCAGCTGCTCGGCTCGGGCGGAGCCATCATGCTGTGGCTGACCTGCGCGGGCCTGGCGTTCACCGCGGCGGCGGCACAGCTCGCGCTCGCCCCCGCGATCAGGCGGCGCCGCGCCGCGGTCCTCGACACGTCCTTCTCGTCAAAGTGACGAAACCGCCTCCGACGTTCTACCCTTGGGGCGTGGCACAGCTCAGGATCGCGCTCGCGCAGGTGAACCCGACCGTCGGCGACCTCGACGGCAACGCCGACCTGATCGTGGAATGGAGCAGGCGCGCCGCCGACGCGGGCGCGCACCTGGTCGCCTTCCCCGAGATGATGCTGTCCGGCTACCCGGTGGAGGACCTGGCGCTGCGCTCGTCCTTCGTCGAGGCGTGCCGGGTGGCCCTGGAGCGGCTCGCCCGCCGGCTCGCCGACGAGGGCCTCGGTGACCTGCCCGTCGTCACCGGCTACCTGGACCGCCGGGCGGTCGGGCTCGTCCGGTCCGGGCAGCCCGCCGGGGCACCGCTGAACGCCGCCGCGTGGCTGCACGGCGGCGAGGTGCTCGTCCGCACCGCCAAGCACCACCTGCCGAACTACGGGGTGTTCGACGAGTACCGGATCTTCGTGCGCGGCGACCGGCTGCCCGTCGTCCGCGTCCACGGCGTCGACGTCGCCACCGTCATCTGCGAGGACCTCTGGCAGGACGGCGGCCCCGTCAGCGTGACGGGCGAGTCCCGCGCGGGTCTGCTCCTGTCCGTCAACGCCTCCCCCTACGAGCGCAACAAGGACGACGTCCGCCTCGACCTGTGCGCCGAACGCGCCCGCGAGGCCGGCTGCGCCCTCGCCTACGTCAACATGGTCGGCGGCCAGGACGAACTCGTCTTCGACGGCGACTCCGTCATCGTCGGCCCCGACGGCACCCCGCTCGCCCGCGCGCCCCAGTTCGTCGAGCACCTCCTCGTCGCCGACCTCGCGCTGCCCGCCGCCGATCCGTCCGCCCGGCCGGGCCGCACCCCGGTGGACGCCCTCGACGGCACGACGATCACCATCGACCGGCACGTCCTGACCCCGGCCCCGCTGCCCGCCTACCCGGTGCGGCCGCAGACCACCGCCGAGCCCATGGACGACCTCGCCGAGATCTACGCGGCCCTGGTCCTCGGCACCCGCGACTACGTCCGCAAGAACGGGTTCCGCTCGGTCGTCCTCGGCCTGTCCGGCGGCATCGACTCCGCCCTCGTCACCACCATCGCCTCCGACGCGATCGGCCCGGAGAACGTCCACGCCGTCCTGCTCCCGAGCCGGTACTCCTCGGAGGGCTCCATCGTGGACGCCGAGGACCTCGTCAAACGGCAGGGCGTCAACTCCCGGATCGTGCCCATCTCCGGCATGGTCGAGGCGTTCGAGGAGCATCTCGACCTGCACGGCCTCGCCGCCGAGAACCTGCAGGCCCGCATCCGCGCCAACATCTGGATGGCCCTGTCCAACGAGCACGGCCACCTCGTCCTGACCGGCGGCAACAAGAGCGAGCTCGCCACCGGCTACTCCACCCTCTACGGCGACTCCGCCGGCGGCTTCGCCCCCATCAAGGACGTCTTCAAGCTCACCGTCTGGGACCTCGCCCGGTGGCGCAACACCCAGGCCGGCGCCGACCTGCCGTTCCTGCACCCGTTCGGGCACGAGCCCATCCCCGAGGCGATCATCGTCAAGGAGCCGTCCGCCGAGCTGCGCCCCGGCCAGCGCGACCGCGACAGCCTCCCCGAGTACACCGTCCTCGACCCGATGCTGGCCGACTACGTCGAACGCGACATGGGCCGCGAGGCCCTCGTCGCCGCCGGCCACGACCCGGCCCTCGTCGACCGCGTCATCCGCCTGGTCGACATGGCCGAGTACAAGCGCCGCCAGTACCCGCCCGGCCCCAAGATCACCCCGAAGAACTTCGGCCGCGACCGCCGCCTCCCCATCACCAACGCCTGGCGAGAGAGGTAGCCCCCAGAACCTCAGCCCCTCGGCCGTAGCAGGGGTTCCGGGGGGTTGCCCCCTGGGCTAACCGCGGTGATGGCTTTCGCCCGGCCAGGTCTCCTCGGGCCAGGCGGGGACCTGTTCGGAGGCGTCGGGGTCGATGCCCGGGACGATCTGCTCGCACCAGACGACCTTGCCGGCCGCGGTGCGGCGGGTGCCCCAGCGGTGGGCGAGCTGGCTGACCACGAGGAGGCCGCGGCCGTTCTCGTCGTCGTCCTCGGCGCGGCGGAGGCGCGGCAGGGCGGCAGAGCGGTCCAGCACCTCGCAGACGAGGGTGCGCTCCAGCAGGAGGCGCAGCTGGATCGGGCCGGGCGCGTAGCGGAGCGCGTTCGTGATGAGCTCCGACGCCAGCAGTTCGGTGGTGTAGTCGAGTTCCTCCAGGCCCCACTCCTGCAGCCGGGAGCGGACGAGGCCGCGGGCGCGGCGGACGGCGGCCGGGTCGGCGGGCAGCGTCCAGGAGGCGTAGCGGTCCTCGGGGAGGCGGCGCAGCCGGGCGATGAGGACGGCGATGTCGTCGCGGTGCTGGTCGGCGTAGACGCCGGCGAGGGTCGCCTTGGCGAGGTCCTCCATGGGACGGTCGACCGAGTCCGGGCCGAAGATCTTCTGCAGGCGGGCGAGCCCGTCGTCGATGTCGCGGCCGCGGTTCTCCACGAGGCCGTCGGTGTAGATGACGAAGAGGCTGCCGTCCTCGACGGTGAACTCGCGGCTCTCGATGGCGGCGCCGCCCGCGACGCCGAGCGGCGGGGCGGGCGGGACCTGCAGGTACTCGTTGTCGCCGGTCGGGCCCGCCAGCAGCGGCGGCAGGTGACCGGCGGAGGCGATCTCGATCGTGCCGGTGGTCGCGTCGTACACCGCGTACACGCAGGTGGCGAAGTGGGGTTCCTGCTCACCGAGCTCGATCATCAGCTCGTGCATGACGTGCAGGGCGTCGGCGGGCGGCAGTTCCAGGTTCGCGAGCGTGTGCAGCGCGGTGCGCAGCCGCCCCATCGTGACGGCGGCGCGGACGCCGTGCCCGGCGACGTCGCCGACGATCAGGGCGACGCGGGCGCCGGGCAGCGCGATCGACTCGTACCAGTCGCCGCCGACCTCGACGAGCTTGCTGCCGGGCAGGTAGCGGTGCCGGACCTCGACCGAGGACGGCGCGGACAGCCGCATCGGCAGCAGGCTGCGCTGCAGCGCCAGCGCGGTCGCGCGTTCCCGGCTGAACAGCCGGGCGTTGTCGATGACGATCGCGGCGCGGCTGGCGAACTCCATGCCGATCTCGACGTCGTAGGCGTCGAACTTGCGGAACCCGGGGACGCGGGTGCAGGCGATGAAGCCGAGCAGCGTGTCCCGGGCGATCATCGGCAGCAGCACCATCGACACGCCGGACAGCAGTTCCCCGGCCGGGCCGCGGCGCCACAGCCGGCCGATCTCGGTCGCCTCGTCCAGGGGGATGTGCCGCAGGTGGACGGGCCGGGCCGTCTCCATGACCTGCCGGTACGGGGTGCCCTCCGGGAACACGAGCACCTCGCCGACGGGGAACGTGGACGTCCACGCCGGGTTGCCGTCGTCGGAGGTGACCGCGATGCGGCGCAGCACCGCCGAGCCGGTCTCGGTGTGCACCTCGTCGGCGGCGACGAGGCTCTCCAGGACCAGCACCGACGCGGCGTTGCAGTAGTGCGGGACGACGACCTCGACGAGGCCGCGGGCGGACTGGTCGAGGTCGAGGGACGCGCCGAACCGGGTGAGCTGGTCGTCCATCAGCGCGCGGCGCATGAGCGCCGGGTCCTGGTAGCGCTCGCTGGGCGGCAGCTCCACCCGGATGAACAGCAGCGCGGCGGGCGCGGCGTCCGGGCCGGTGCCGATCATCGGCTGCACGGTGACGAGGGCGGAGGCGCCCTGGTCGCCGCGCAGCACGGACATCACGCCGCTGCGCTCCTGGTCGTTCGCCTCCAGGAGCGCCTCAAGCTCGGCCTTCGCCTCGTCCCCCACCAGGTCGGTGGCGGGACGGCCGATCAGGTCCTCGGGGGCCCGGCCGAGGACGGCCCGGGCGTTCGGCCCGCACTGCACGATCCGCCTGGCACCGTCTATGCCCAGGACAAGGGTCCGGGACGCGGAATCGGTGGCGGGCGCATCGCCTTGCGGCGCCATGACGGATCTCACCTGACGCGCTCCAGACAGCCGGTCATTTAGCACTACCCAGCGCCAGTATGGGGCATGACACAGCCGAACGGGGAGAAGATCACGCCTACCGTGCCGAAATTGCGTCACTTCCGTCGTCCGCGCGTCATTCCGGGGCGGTTCCGGTGCCTCGGAGTCATCGCCTGCGGGGCGCGGCACGGGAAATCGGGGAATCGCGAGGGGTACCCGAATCGTTTTCGAAGTGGCACGATCGGTTCCGTCTGGGTACGCCACCGTGGCGCCTCAAGACCGGAGGTTCTCGCATGTCTTCTTCTGCTGCATCCCCAGCGCAGCCGACCGCGCTCTACGGCGGTACGAGCGGACGCCGGGTCACCGTACGCGACATCGCCGCCGCCAAGGAGCGGCACGAGAAGTGGCCGATGCTCACCGCGTACGACGCGCTCACCGCGCGGATCTTCGACGAGGCCGGCATCCCCGTGCTGCTCGTCGGCGACTCCGCCGCGATGGTCGTCTACGGCTACGACTCCACCATCCCCGTCACCGTGGACGACCTGATCCCGCTCACCGCGGCCGTCGTCCGCGGCTCCAAGCGCGCCATGGTCGTCGCCGACCTGCCGTTCGGCTCGTACCAGACGGGCGTCAAGGAGGCGCTGACGGCCGCCACCCGGTTCCTCAAGGAGACCGGCGCGCACGCGATCAAGCTGGAGGGCGGCCGCCGGATCATCCCGCAGGCCGAGGCGATGGTCGCCGCCGGCATCCCCGTCATGGGCCACCTCGGCCTCACCCCGCAGTCGGTGAACGTCTTCGGCGGCTACCGGGTGCAGGGCCGCGGCCAGGACGGCGAGGAGCTGATGGCGGACGCGAAGGCCCTCGAAGCCGCCGGCGCGTTCTCCGTCGTCCTCGAATGCGTGCCGGAGGACCTCGCCGCCCGCGTCACCTCGTCGCTGTCGATCCCGACGATCGGCATCGGCGCCGGCCACCAGACCGACGCGCAGGTCCTGGTCTGGCAGGACATGGCGGGCCTCACCCCGCACACCGCGAAGTTCGTCAAGAAGTTCACCGACATGAACACCCTGCTCGGCGAGGCCGCACGCACCTACGCCGAAGAGGTCGTCAGCGGCGCCTACCCCGCGCCGGAGCACTCCTACCGCTGAGCCGCAGCGCGGCCCGGCCGTCGCACCGGCCGGGCCGCGGGCCCGGTCACCGGTCGGGCCCGCCCCGGACCGGCTCGGGGCGGGCCTCGCGGACCCGGCCGCCGCGGGGCGGCGGGACGCGATGCCCGTCGGGGTCGTCGGCCATGATCTCGGCGCGCAGCGTCTCCACCGCGGAGCGCAGCACGTCGGGCCCGGCGACGTTCATCAGCAGCAGCCCGAGGTTGAGCGCCATCTGCCCGTCGGTCATCTCGCTGCCGGCCAGGGCGTCCACGGCGGTGCGCAGATCGGCCTGGTCCTCGGCGGACACGTTCTGCAGCAGCCCGAGGCAGTACGTCGGCAGCGCGAGCCGCGACTTCGCGAACGACACGCCGCGCATGATCTCGCCCGCCTCCTGTGCGCGGGTCTTGGCCTGCATGCGGTCCACGCCGCGGTCGGCGGCGGCGAGCAGCGAGGTCAGCAGCGTGCTCGGCCCGACCGCCACGTCCTCGTCCCCGACCCGGACGGTGAACACCGCGCTGCGGAACACCATCATCGAGCCGAGGCTCGCGACGAGCACCTGCGTCGCCCCCGCGACCTCGGGGGACCGGACGCCGAACTTCCAGCCGAACGTGTGCAGAAGCAGCAGCGAACCGGCGCCCGCTCCCCCGTTGATCAGCACGTACGCCCAGGTGCTCGGCACCCGGACCAGCGTGGTGGGCCGGTCCCGGTACCGGCTGACGAGCTCGGCGATGCCGACGAGGCAGCTCAGCGAGACGGCGACGGCGTATCCGAGCACCCGCTCACCCCTCGGTCAGCCGGACGACCTCGTCGATCTCGCGTTCCACGGCGACCAGGCCGCGCTCGCGCAGCGTCTCGACGGCGTCGGCGACCTCCAGGAGACCGAGCCGGGTCGCGTGGTGAAGCTGCTCCAGCGACAGCGGGCCGTTCGCCGCGCGCAGCCGGGCCAGGACGCGGCGGCACGCGTCCTGCGAGGCGGGCTCGGCCTCGGCCGCGCCGCCGGGCTCCGCGCCGGGCGGCCTGCGCGGCGCGGCGCCGCGTCCCGGAGGCGCCAGGAACGCGCTCCACGGATCCGCCGACCGGTTCTCTCGCATGTCCACCTGCCTGTCGCCACCCTGATGCTATGTCACTGTTACGACGCGCCGGAGCCGCCGTCCGCTCCCGCGCTTTCGGGGCGGGCGCGCTGCCGCGGCGACGACCGCGCCACGATCAGCCGGTCGCCGGCGGCGAGGGTCGCGCAGCCGGGATGGTCGAACGGCAGCGTCCGGTCGCCCCGGACGACCGCGAGCGCCGGTTCGCGCACCGCCGTGAGCGGCCCGCCGACCTCGTCCGGGCGGACCTCGCGCTCCACCAGGTCGAGGCCGCTGCCCTGGTCGAGGAGGTCCTCGATGACCTCGCTGACGCTCGGCTGGGTGGTGGACACCCCGAGCAGCCGCCCGGCCGCCTCCGACGAGGTCACCACGTGGTCGGCGCCGGACTGCCGCAGCAGCGGGGCGTTCTCCGACTCGCGCACCGACGCCTGGATGCCGGCGTGCGGGTTGAGCTGCCGCGCGGTCAGGGTGATCAGCACCGCGGTGTCGTCGCGGGCGCTCGCCACCACGATCTCCCGGGCGCGCTGCACCGCCGCCTGCCTGAGCACCGAGCTGCGCGTCGCGTCCCCGACGATGCTCACGAACCCGGCCTCCGCCGCCTCGGCCACCACGCGCGGGTCCGGGTCCACGACGACGATCGACCCGCGGTCGACGCCGGTGCTCAGCAGGGTCTTGATGGCGCTGCGGCCTTTCGTGCCATAGCCGGCCACCACGATGTGGTCCCGCACGCGTGCCCTCCAGCGTGACTTGCGCCAGTCCTCGCGGGTGCGTTCCGCCAGGACCTCCAGGGTCGTGCCCACGAGAACGATGAGGAACAGCACCCGCACGGGCGTGATGAAGACGATGTTGATGAACCGGGCCGCGTCCCCCACCGGGGTGATGTCACCGTAGCCGGTGGTGGAGACGGTCACCGTCGCGTAGTAGAAGGCGTCGAGCAGCGACAGCTCCCCGTCGCCGGAGTCTTTGTATCCGCTGCGGTCGGCGTAGACGACGGCCACCACGGAGAGCAGGAGCACCAGCGCGATCCCGACCCGCTTGGCGACCGCGCGCAGCGGCGCCGTCCTGGAGGAGGGCAGCAGGACGAGCGGGCGCCCCGCCGCCTCCGGATCGTTCAAGCTCGGCACCGCACCGAGCTTAACGAGCGGTTGGCCGGTCCAGGACCGGCCGCCGGTCACACGTCGGTGACGCGCAGCCCGGCGTGGGCCTTGTAGCGGCGGTTGATGGAGATCAGGTTGGCGGTGAACGCCTCGACCTGGTGGGCGTTGTGCAGCCGGCCGCCGTAGACGCCGCGCATCCCGGGGATGCGGCCGGCGAGGGCCTGGACGAGGTCGGTGGCCTCGCGGTCGTCACCGAGGACGAGGACGTCCAGCTCCATCTCGGCCACGCTGGGGTCGAGCAGCAACTTGGCGGAGACGTGATGGAATGCGGCGACGACGCGGCTGCCGGTCAGGACGGCGGCGGCCTGCTCGGCGGCACTGCCCTCCTCGACCGGCAGCGCGAACGCGCCCTTGCCCTTCTCGAAACCGAGCGGGTTCACGCAGTCGATGACGATCTTGCCGGCCAGTTCGGCGCGCAGCGACTCCAGCGTGGCCTTGTGGCCCTCCCACGGCACCGCGACGATCACCACATCGGACTCCCCCGCCGCGACCGGGTTCTCCGCGCCGGAGACCGGCAGGTCCGCGCCCTGTTCAGCGGCGAGCCCGGCGGCGGCCTCCTGCGCGCGCTCGGCCTTGCGCGACCCGATCGTCACCCGGTGCCCGGCGAGCGCGAACCGGCGCGCGAGGCCCTTGCCCTGGTCGCCGGTGCCGCCGAGGATGCCGATCGACAGGCCGCTCGCGTCGGGAAGGTCGTAGGGGGTCTTCTGCTGCTCAGTCATGCGATCGAGTCTGCCAGGCGGCTCCCCGCACGCTCCGCCCCGGGCGCCCTCATCGGCGAAAACCGCCTGATCAAGGCGTCCGGTGCGGCAGCATGGTGCCCGTGGACGCCGAGCAGATCACCATGTTGCGCGAGGTCCTGTCGACGACGGGCTGGCTGGAGCGGACCCAGGAGTTCGGCCGTGCGCTGCGGGTCACCTCCCGCACCCCGGGCGGGCTGCTGCTCGTCGGCACGCCCGGCGACGACCCGTGGCATCTGGCGGCGCACCTGGACGACGAGAGCCGGCTCGGCGGCGTCCCCGGCCTGGCCCCCACACTGGTCCGCTGGACGCCGCCCGCCGACGCGCCCGCGCACCTGCGGATCGGGTTGGAGCGGCTGGAGGCGGCCCGGCGCGGCGAGACGCTGTTCGTCGTCGCCGAGGAGGACGCGCCCGTCCCGCTGCTGGAGCGGGTCGACGACGCGCGCCGCACCGGCGCGACCGTCCTCGCGCTGGAAGGCGGCGACCGGGAGCTGCGGGGCCTCGCCCATGAGGCGCTGACCGTCCCCAAGGACGAGGCCCTCATGTCGTTCGACGGCGCCCAGCATCTGGTCAGCGCCGCGGCCGGGCAGGAGCCGGCGCGGAGCCCGCGCGGGCTCCGCCACCGCCTCGCCAGGTTCCTCGACGCCGTCTCCGGCCCGGTCGTCGACTGAGGGGCATCCTCGCTTCGCTGCGGTGCCCCTCAGTCGTCGGCGGGGGCCTGGGGGGCGCCCCCGGATGAAGTCAGTTCTCGTTCTGCTTGCGCCACGCCTCGTTGCGCTCGCGGGCGAGCACGAGGGCGTTCGCCGCGTCGCTCTCGGACGCGTACGGCCCCATCCGGTCCTTGCCGGGGCAGCCGGGCCCATGCTCGACCTTCATGTGCTTCAGGCAGAACCACCAGTCACCATCGTCACCGGCCATCGGCGCTCCTCTCGCTCGCTTCCGCAGGGATTCGTTGCCGCGATCCCGCTGACTACACTCCATCACTATGACGACCCAGCTGCTCCGGCCCGGAAACGTTTCCCCCATGCGCAAGGTCCCGTCCTCCATCCCGCGACCGGAGTACGTGGGCAAGAAGCGGCCGAAGACCGGGGAGCCGGACGTCAAGACACCCGAGATCATCGAGAAGATGCGGGTGGCGGGCAGGATCGCCGCGCAGGCACTGCGGGAGGTCGGCGAGAACATCCGGCCCGGCATCACGACCGACGAGCTCGACCGGATCGGGCACGAGTTCCTGCTCGACCACGGCGCCTACCCGTCCACGCTGGGCTACCGCGGGTTCCCCAAGTCGCTGTGCACCTCGATCAACGAGGTGATCTGCCACGGCATCCCGGACGACACGGTCCTGCGCGACGGCGACATCGTCAACATCGACATCACCGCGTTCATCGACGGCGTCCACGGCGACACCGACGCGACGTTCCTGTGCGGGGACGTGGACGAGGAGTCGCGGCTGCTGGTCGAGCGCACCCACGAGGCGGCCATGCGCGGCATCCGCGCGGTCAAGCCGGGACGGGCGCTGAACGTCATCGGGCGGGTCATCGAGTCCTACGCCAAGCGGTTCGGGTACGGGGTCGTCCGCGACTTCACCGGCCACGGGATCGGCACGACGTTCCACTCCGGCCTGGTCGTCCCCCACTACGACGACCCGAGCGCCACGACGGTCATCGAGCCGGGGATGACGTTCACGGTCGAGCCGATGCTGACGCTCGGCACCTACGACTACGACATCTGGCCGGACGGCTGGACGGTCGTCACCAAGGACCGCAAGCGCACGGCGCAGTTCGAGCACACGCTCCTGGTGACCGACGACGGCCATGAAATCCTCACCCTGCCGTGACGGTCCTCTTGATCTAGAGTCCGGTTTACGTCACACACCCGGCCGGGAGAACCTCTCCAGATGAACGCCCCAGCGCCCTATGAGCCGAGGGTCCCGTCCGACAGCATGCCGCCGGGGCGGGCGGCCCTGAGCGTGACGTGGGCGGCGCTGCCGTTCCTGACCCTCGGCTACGCCACGCCGTTCACGTTCGCGGCGGCGGCGCTGTGGCGGCGCAGCCTGCACCTGACGGTGTCCACGGCCGCGTATCTCGGGGTGTTCGCGCTGGCGATGTTCCTGCTCCCCGGCATCAACGAGGACGAGGGCACCGAGCGCGTGTTCGGCATGCTGCTGTTCGTCCTCGCGGTGGTGGGATGCGGGCACGCGTTCCTGATCCGGCGCCGCGTGTTCGACCCGCACGGGCTGTCGGCGGTCGACAACGAGGCCGTGGTGGAGCGGGTCAAGCGGCGCCGGCTGCTGCGGGAGAAGGCGCGGGAGCTGGCGGCGGCCGACCCGGGCCTTGCCAAGGAGCTGCGGATCGGACGTCCCGACCTGCCGCGCCAGTACAACGACGGGGGGCTGATCGACGTCAACCACGCCCCGGCGGAGGCGCTGACGCTGCTGCCCGGCATCACCCCGGAACTGGCGGAGAAGATCGAGCGGGTGCGGGCGGAGACGGGCGGGTTCATGTCCGCCGAGGAGCTGTCCGCGATCGCGGGGCTGCCGCCGTCCCTGACGAGCGACGTCGCCGACTACGCCGTCTTCATCCGCTGATCCGGTCCCGGCCGGGTGACCCGGAACCGAGACCCCCATCCCCGCATCAAAGGGACGTGGCGCCACCTTCGGCGCGTCGCCGCTGAAAACGATCAGTAGCGGGTTAGAGTCCCGCCCTGAATACGGGCGGCGGACGCTCTGGAAGGCGGGGGAACGGCACATGATGGGCAAGACGCATGCCCTGAGCGGCGCGCTGGCGTGGCTGGCCGCCGTCCCGGTGCTCGGCTACGAGCGGCTGCTCGGCGAGTACGCGGTGACGCTGTCGCCGGAGCAGATCGCGGCGGGCGCCGTGGTGTGCGCGGGCGCGGCGATCCTGCCGGACATCGACCACCACAACGGGCGCATCGCCAACACGTTCGGCCCCATCACCCACCACATGTGCAAGTGGATCGGGAAGCTCTCGGGCGGTCACCGGCACGCCACCCACTCGATCCTGTTCGCGGTCGGCATGGGCTGGGCGATGGACACGCTCGCCACCCACTACGTCTACGCCTGGTGGGCCTGCCTCTTCATGATCGTCGGGCTCGGGCTGCGCGGCGTCGGGCTGGACTTCGAGGGACGCGAGCCCCAGTCCGCGCTCGCCGACTGTGCGCTCGCCCTCATCGCCGTCTGGCTCATGCACAAGATCGATATGAGCTTCGCGGGGTTCGCGGTGACCCTCGGCTGCCTGGCGCACGTCGCCGGCGACTGCCTGACCCCGAGGGGCTGCCCGGTGTTCTGGCCGCTGCCGTGGCGGATCGACATCCCGGTCGTCCCGCGGACGGACGGCAAGGTGGAGCGCTGGGTGGTGATGCCCGTCCTCACCCTCGGCATCGCCGTCCTCGCCATCCGGTCGGTCCTCGGCGACATCACCGCCCAATGGCTGACGAGGAACTGATCAGGACAGCAGGTCGGAGAACTGGTCGCAGGTCAACGGGCCGAGCCTGGCCATCGGGCCGTGCACCTTGGCCAGCTTGACCGCCTCCACGCCGGGGATGGCGGCCGCGGTGCAGGTGATCTGGGCCACCGCAAGACGCGACCAGACCTGCCGCCGGCCGCTCGGCGGACCGGCCGGGTGGACGATCAGCACGGTCGGCTTGGCGGCGGCCTCTTCGACACGGGCCGGAGGGTGAACCTCGGTGCGCAGGCCGGAGCTGCGCTCGAACGATGTGGGCGTCACCGACAACTGGTCGATGGCCAGGTAGGGGCGGCCGGGGAGCCCCGGCCGCGTGACCGCCTCCAGTCTGCCGCCCTGCACCAGGTAGACGGTCATGGCGGCGGCGTTCCCGTGCGCGTCCGGCGGGTCGCCCGCGCTGATGATCCCGGTCGGCCGGACGCCGCAGCCGGCGGTCGCGAGGACCGCCGTGGCCACGGCGGCGGCCCGGCGGAGACGCGACCGTCTCATGCCGGCCCACCACCGTTCCCAGCGGGCAGCCAGAGCGTGAACTCCGCCCCGCCGTCCGGGCGGTTGGCCGCCTCCAGGGTTCCTCCGTGCAGCATGGCGTTCTCCTTCGCGATCGACAGGCCGAGCCCGCTGCCGTCGCTGCGGGAACGGGCCGCCTCCGCCTTGACGAACCGGTCGAAGACCACGGCGATCAGCTCGCCGGGCAGCCCGGGGCCGCGGTCGGCGACGACGACCTCCACGCCGGAGGTCCCGTCGCGGTCGGCCGGCGCAAAGCGCAACGTGACCGGCGGGCCGCCGTGCTTGAGCGCATTGCCGGCCAGGTTGGCGATGACGACGTCGAAGCGCCGCGGGTCCAGGCGGGCGAACAGGTCCGGGGGGCCCTCGACGGTCACCCGGCACCGCCAGCCGCGCGCGTCCAGCGTGCCCGCGATCGCGTCGGCCAGGTTCACCTCGTCCAGAACGAGCGAGGCGGCGCCGGCGTCGAACCGGCTGATCTCGATGAGGTGCTCCACGAGCCGGCCGAGCCGCCGGGTCTCGTCCGCGACGAGCCGGGCGGCATCGCCGTCGTCGCCGCCCGCCTCGTCCGCGAGCACGTCGGTCATCGCGATCATCGAGGTGAGCGGGGTGCGCAGCTCGTGGGACACGTCGGCGACGAACCGGCGGGACGCGGCCTCCATCGCGCGCAGCTCGAGCACCGTCCGCTCCAGCGCCTCGGCGGTGCGGTTGAAGGTGCGGGCGAGGTCGGCCAGTTCGTCCCGGCCCCGCACGTCCACGCGCGTCGCCAGCTCGCCCGCGCCGAGCGCGCGGGCGGCGGCGCCGAGGCGGCGCACCGGGCGCAGCACACCCCGGGTGGCCAGCAGCGCGAGTAGGAGCGCCGCAAGCAGCGCGACCGCGTCGGCGATCGACAGGACCCGGGTGAACAGCCGGAGGTCGGACGCCTCCCGGTCCAGGCTCGCCGTGAGGAAGACCATCGGCGGGGTGGTCCGCTGCGGCTCGTCCATCGTCGTCTCGTAGCCGGTGACGCGCGCCCCGACCAGCAGATAGGGGCGGCTCCGGTTCATCCTCTCCTTGCGGACGACGCGCTGGAAGACCATTCCGCGCATCGCGCGCCGCGCGAACTCCTTGCTGACGGGAACGTCGAGATGGCCGGGCTCCGGCAGCCTCACCGAACCGTCCAGTGGTACGGGCACCCACACCGCCTGGTGTCCCTCGGCGGTGAGGGCTTCTAGCAGCTCCTCACCTACGTCCTCCTGCGTGTCCGGCGGAAGCTGGTCCGGGATGTGCTGGGCGAGGGCGGTGCGCACCTCGCTCAGCACCGCATCCTGGGCGCGCTGCAGCATCACCCGCCGCACGAGCACATAGGACAGGCCGGACGCCAGCACGGACGCCAGCAGCGCGACCGCGGTGAACGCCGCGGCGAGCCGGACCCGCAGCCCGGTGAGGGGGCGCAGCCTCAGCACGGCGCGGTGAAGCGGTAGCCGAAGCCGCGGACGGTCTCGATCAGCCGGGGCTCGGCGGGCTCGTCCTCGATCTTGGCCCGGACGCGCTGCACACAGGCGTCCACCAGCCGCGAGTCGCCGGGGTAGGTGTGCTCCCAGACCTCCGCGAGCAGGTACTGGCGGGTGAGGGTCTGGCCCGGCCGCCGGGTCAGCTCCAGCAGCAGCCGCAGCTCGGTCGGGGTGAGGCGCAGATCGGCGCCGCCCTTGGCGACCTTCAGCGAGGCCCGGTCGATGACGAGGTCGCCGTAGACGGAACGGTCGAGGCGGGTGTGCTCGGCGCGGCGCAGGACGGCGCGGATACGGGCGTCCAGGACGCGGGGCTCGACGGGCTTCACCACGTAGTCGTCGGCGCCCGCCTCCAGGCCGAGGACGATGTCGAGGTCGTCGCCGCGCGCGGTCAGCAGGATCACCGGCAGCGAGTCGTCCCGGCGGATGCGGCGGCACACCTCGATGCCGTCGATGCCGGGCAGCATCACGTCCAGGATCGCGATCTCGGGGCGCCGGGCCCGCAGTGCCTCCAGGCCGTCCTCGCCGGTGGCGCGGGAGGTCACCCCGTGCCCCTGCCGGGTCAGCGCCAGTTCCAGGGCGGTCCGCGCGGACGGATCGTCCTCGACAAACAGAATGCTCGCCACCGGGCCATTATTGGACACCCGCGATCAAGCACCGCACTGTGTCACGAAATCCGGACACTTCTCGCACACGGCGATGACATACGGCGGGGAGCGTGATCGTCATGACGCTCGCGATCACTCCGGCCCTTCCGCAGGCACCGCCGGACTCCCCGTCCCCCGCCCGGCCGCGCGCCCTCGGCTGGCTGCTCGCCGCCGGTGTGCTCGCCCAGGTGGCGGTACGGCTGTGGTTCGCCCGCGCGCGGACCGGGCCGGTGGCGAACCCGGACGAGACCGGCTACCTGGTCGCGGCCCGGTGGCTGACCGGCGGGCCGGCCGCCGACCTGTCCGGGAACACCTTCTACCGGGGCGGCTATCCCCTCCTGCTCACCCCGGCCTCCTGGTCGTCGCACGACCCGGTGACGGTCTACACGGCCGTCATGGTGATCAACGCGCTGATCGGCGCGGCGCTGTTCCCGCTCGGGTACGCGGCGGCGCGCCGGTTCGGGCTGGCCCGGCGGGCCGCGCTGCCGCTCGCGTTCACGGCGGCGCTGCTGCCCGCCACCACGTTCTTCGGCGCGTTCGTGCTCGCGGACGCCGTGCTGCCCGCGCTCGTCCTGGCGTGGCTGCTGAGCCTGGACCGGTTCGCCCGGAAAGGCCGGGCCGTGGACGGGGTCCTCGCGAGCGTGGTCGCGGCCTACACGCCGGCCGTCCACACGCGCGGGACGGTCCTGCTCGCCGTGCACGCGCTGGCCCTGGCCGTGCTCGCGGTGAAACCCCTGCGGCGGCGCGCGGCGCTGGTCGCGGGCGGCGTGGCCGCCGCCGGGTACGCGGCGGCTGCGGTGTTCAACGCGCATCTGCAGAACACGATGTACCGGCACGGCACGCGGGACCTGGCCGGGAACTTCGAACGCCGGATGACCACGGTGGCGGGGCAGGAGCGGGCGCTGGCCGGGGCCGCCGGGCAGGTCTGGTACCTGATCGTCTCGACCTGGGGGCTGGCCGGGATCGGGCTGGTGGTCGTCGCCGCGGCGCTGGTGCGGCGGCGGACACCGCCGGCCGACCGGCTCATGGCGGCCGTGCTGACCGCCGTGACCTGCGGGATCGCGTACGCGTCGACGGCCGCGCTGCCGGACGAGCACCGGGTCGGCAACTTCGCCTACGGCCGGTACCTGTCCTGCCTCGCCCTCGTCTACGCGCTCGCGGGCGCGGCGGCGCTCGTCCGGTCGCAGGCCCGGACGGCGATGCGGCTGACGGCGGCGGCGCTGCTCGTCATGGAGGGCGCGGGCCTGTGGGTCGCCGGCTACGCGGGCGACCGGCTGCGCACCCACACGTTCATCGGCTTCGACTTCCCCGAGACCATGTTCCTGACCGGCGACCGCACCGCGCTGCACCTGCAGTGGACGGCGCTCAGCGCGGGCGTCCTGCTCTGCGGGCTGCTCCTGCTGTCGAGGCCGGCCAGGACGCCTCTCCTGGCTCTCGGCGTGGCCGGGATCAACCTGGCCGCGATGACGTTCCTCATGGGGCCGTCGCCCGACCGCATCCACCCGGCTCGGCCGTTCCCCGGCCCGGCGGCGGGCGGGGTCGTCGCGGACGTGGCGGTCGGCTGGGACGTCCGGATCAAGCTCATGCACCCGGTGTGGTGGACGCGGATCGGCCGAGTCGACGTCCGCGACGGCCGCCCGCCCGCGCCCGGCGTGTGCACGGTGCTGACCTCCCTGCCGGACGGGACGTCCCCGGAGGCGTCATGGCCCGCGCACCCGGCGGGCTGGCGGCCGTACCCGCGGCGGGACCACCCGAACGGCTGGGTGGTCTGGCGGGCCCCGGTCTGCCCGGCGGCTCAGTAGCGCGTCACCAGCGCGATGCGGTCGTGGTCGACGAGGAAGCCGTCCGAGACGAACGTGACCTCGCCGCCGTACTCCAGCACCGTCTCGATGGCGTGGTCCACGGCGTCGTCGACGACGTCCGCGCCCTTGAGGTCGCCCGGCCTCCCGTCGACCGGGACGAGTTCGCCGCCGGTCCGCACCGCGGGCGCGTAGTAGCCGCGTTCGACGACCAGGTGCTCGGCGCGGCCCTCCTCGGCCAGGCGGCCGACCTCGCGGAGCCCGCCCGCGTACCGCTGGATGCTGCGCGCGGCCTCCAGTTCCGCCAGCACGCCGACCTCCCGCAGGTCCTCGTAGGCGGCGAGCGCCGGGCGGGCCGCGTCGGCGAGGGTGCTGGGCGCGGCGCCCTCGAAGCTGCCGTCGACGCGGCCCGCCACGGTGATGTGCGGCCCGGCCACCTCGTCGAAGAACGCCTGGTGCCGGGTGACGCCCGCGACGATCAGCGGGCGGCGGTCCCGGCCGAGCACGCGGTCGAGGGCGGCCACCACGTCCCGCATGAGCTGCCGCTGCCGCTCGCCGTCGCCGCCCTGCGCGGCGCGCCGCGCCTGCCGCCCGGAGCCGGCCTCGTCGATCGGCGCGGGCACGGCCGGGAAGCCGCCGCCGGTGCGCTCGGTCAGCTCCTCGCCGCGGCCGTCCCACAGCCGGGCCCGCTGGTCCGACAGCGACAGCAGCCAGTAGCGCGGGGTGCGGGTGTAGGCGGCGACGAGGTCGCGGGTGGCGAACCCGGTGTTCACGATGACCCGCTCGTCCACGTGCTGGCCGATGGTGAACGCGTGGTGTTCGCCGCCCGGGGCGGCGAACAGCACCAGCCCGTCGGACGCGTGCCGCAGGTCGACCTCCTCCGCGGCGCGCTCCAGCCCGTGGACGACGTGGTCGGCGGCGCCGGGCGGGACCCGGGCGTCGTCGTGCAGCCGCCGCCGTGCCTCCGCCAGGAGGTTGCGCAGCCGGATGCGGTCCTCGCGGCTGCCCGTGACGGCCCGGTGCGTCGGCATCAGCACCGACACGGCCGGGTAGGCCCGCGGCTTGCGCAGCTCGGACAGGGTAGCGGCGTCCATGATCCCCCGATTAGTCAGCCTTGTTCGCTTATGTCTCTTTTGTAGCCACCCATTGGTAAACGAGGTGTAAGCGCGGGCCGAAGACCGTGCCGGGCCGCCCGCTCAGCCCGGGGTGATGAAGGCCGTCTCGTAGGCGAGGATCACGGCCTGCGTCCGGTCCCGGGCCTGCAGCTTGGCGAGGATGTTCCCGACGTGCGTCTTCACCGTCTGCGGGCTCACGAACAGCTCCTGCGCGATCTCCGCGTTCGAGTGGCCCTTGGCCATCAGCCGCAGCACGTCCCCCTCCCGCTCGGTGAGCCGGTCGTGCCAGCGCGCGCCGCCGTCCCCGCCCCGCCGCCCGTGCGCGGCGGCCAGCTCCCGGATCGCGGCCGGGAACAGCAGGCTGTCGCCGTGCGCGACCATCCGGATCGCCTGCACGATCTCCTCCGGCCGCGTCCGCTTGAGCAGGAAGCCGTGCGCGCCGGCCTTCAGCGCGTCGTAGACGTACTCGTCGTTCTCGAACGTGGTGACGACGATGATCCGCGGCGGCTCCGGCACGGTGTCCAGGACGCGGCGGGTCGCCTGGATGCCGTCGAGCCGCGGCATCCGCACGTCCATCAGGATCACGTCCGGGCGCAGCCGGTTCACCTCGCCCGGCACCCCGGCCCCGTCGGACGCCTCGCCGACCACGGTCAGATCGCCCTCCGCGTTGATGATGGCGGCGAGACCCGCCTGGATCAGCCGCTCGTCGTCGACCAGCAGAACCTTGATCGTCATGTTCCGGACCTTAGCGGCAGCGAGACGCAGAACCGCCAGCCGTCCTCGTCCGCCCCGGCGGTCATGTCACCGCGCAGCACGAGGACGCGCTCGCGGACCCCGGCGAGGCCGCGCCCCCCGCCGTGGCCGGCACCCTCCCCCCGCGGCGCGCCGAGCGGGTTGCTCATCTCCATCTCCAGCCGCTCGCCCGCGATGCCGAGCCGCAGCCGTACCGGGACCTTCCCCGCGTGCCGCAACGCGTTCGTCAGGCCCTCCTGGACGATCCGGTACGCCTCCCGCGACACCGCCGCCGGGACCTGCTCCACCTCGGGGCCGACCTCCGCGTCCAGCTTCACCCCGGCGATCCGGGTCTGCTCCAGCAGCCGTCCGAGGTCCTGCAGCGTGGCCTGCGGGGCGGGCCGGGACGGGTCGTCGCGCAGCAGCCCGAGCACGTGGTCGAGGTCCTCCAGCGCGGCACGGGCCGACTCCTCGATCGCGCCGAGCGCCGCCCGGGCGAACGCCGGATCGCTGTCGAGAACCCGCCCGGCCGCCCCGGCCTGCAGGGTCACCACGCTGAGCGCGTGCCCCACCGAGTCGTGCAGTTCCCGCGCCAGCCGGTTGCGCTCGGCGAGCCGGACCGCCCTCGCCTCCATGTCGGCGAGCCGCTCCGCGGCGGACGGCCCGAGGAACCACGGTGCCAGCCGGGACAGCAGCGTCCCCGCCCCCACGATCAGCGCGAGCAGCACCGCCAGCGACGCCAGCCCGATGAGCGGCGCGGGCCACTGGTGCCAGGCGTTCTCCCACCCCCAGGTGTCCAGGAAGCGGGTGTCCCAGCTCACCGCGGGCGCAAGGAGCATCACGATCGCGAACGGCGGCACCGCCAGGCTGAGGCCGCTCACCACCACGCCGCCGAACAGGTGCAGGCCGAACCACGCCGCGGCCCGGATCCGGCTCTCCCACGAGCGCCCCGGCTCCGGGACGAACGCCGCGGCGGGCCCGTTGAGCAGCTCCTTGGCGAGGGCCCCCTCCAGCAGCCGGACCGTCGGCACGAGCCCGGTGACGAACGTCGCCGCGCCCGGCAGCACGAGCAGCATCAGCACGAACTTCACGACGGCGCCGCCGATCGGCAGCAGCGGCGTGAAGCTGATCGTGAAGAACCAGTACGGCATCAGCAGCGCGCCGCCCACCACGAGGTGGGACCAGCGCCGCCAGGTCGTCCGCTCGATCAGCGGCCGGAGCACACGGAGCACGCGTCGATCCTGGCAGACGCGGCGGCGGCGGCACTCCCCCGCGCGGGGGAACCGGGGCTCAGGACGGGGTCCGCTTGCCCTGCTGCTCCGCCACCGCGCGGTCGCGCTCGGCCAGCTTGGCGAGACGCGCGTTGTAGGCGGCCAGCTCGTCCTCCTCGCCGCGGCCGCCGCCCTTCGCGGCCCGGTCGGCCTTGCGGTCCATCCGCCGCGCCTGCCGCTGGTCGTCCAGGTACCACTGGAACGCCATGACGATGAGGACGACGAACGTCGGAACCTCCCCGAAGGCCCACGCGATCGCGCCGCCGGTGTGCTGGTCGTGCAGCGTCGTGGTGCCCCACGGCGGGTCGACGGCCCCGTACCAGCCGCGCGCCAGGGCCTGGCTCATGCTCATCAGCGCGATGCCGAAGAACGCGTGGAACGGCATCGTGACGAACAGCAGGATGAGCCGCGCCGGGTAGGGCAGCTTTTTCGGCGCGGGGTCGACGCCGAGCAGCACCCAGAAGAACAGCGATCCCGCCGCCAGGAAGTGCACCATCATCGCGATGTGGCCGAGGTGGTTGCGCATCGCCGCCCCGAACAGCGGCGTGAAGTACAGCGCGAACGTGCTGACCACGAAGATGATCGTCGCCACCGCGGGATGCGCGACGACGGAGAGGTAGCGGCTGTGCAGGAACGCGGTCAGCCACTCGCGCGGGCCGCGGTCGCCGCGCACCCGGGCGGGCTTCAGCGCCCGCAGCGCCAGCGTCACCGGCGCGCCGAGGACCAGGAAGATCGGCGTCAGCATGTTCAGCACCATGTGCTGCGCCATGTGCACGCTGAACAGGATCGGCGCGTACTTGGCCACGCCGGTCTGGGTGACGGCCAGGATGGTGACGAGCCCGATGAACCAGGCGGCGGTGCGTCCCATCGGCCAGGAGTCGCCGCGCCGCCGCAGCCGGGCGACGCCGGCGAGGTAGAGGCCGCCGAGCACCGCGGACAGGGTGGCGAAGAACAGGTCGAACTGCCACAGCGTCAGCAGCCGCAGCGGGGTGACCTCCGGCGGCATGTCGTAGCCGAGCAGCGACCTGACCGCCGACTCCGGCGCGGCCGGCGGGGGCGGCGCGGTACGCGCCAGGGCGACGGCGAGGCCCATGGTGGCGGCCATCACGGCCGCCTCGACGGAGGCGAACCGCGCGAACGCCCCCGGCCCGCGACCGGCGAGGGCGGGCAGCGTCCGGGTCCGGTGCCACCAGCCGAACCAGCCGAGCACCCCGAAAGCGACGATCTTGCCGAGGGCCAGCCGCCCGTAGTCCGTCGTCACCAGCTCGGACGGGTCCGGGAGCCGGGCGATCACGTTCACCAGACCGCTGGCGCCGACGGTGATGTAGCACCACAGGGCCATGCGGCTGAACCGTTCCGCCATGACGGGCAGCCGGTCGCGGCGGAGCAGTGCGTGCGCGGCGACGATGGCGAGCCCGCCGACCCACGGGGCGACGGCGGCCACGTGCAGCGCGACGCCGGTCACCGCGGTGGAGTGGTTGGCGGCCGAGGCCGAGTGCCCGGTCAGCGGCGCGGGCAGCAGCGCGATCCCGGCCATGGCGAGCAGCCCGAACGCGGCGGCGGGCGTGGTGGTGGTGCGGGCCAGCAGCGCCACCACCACGGCCAGCAGCACCACGATCATGAGGGCGGTGCCCTGCGGCAGCGAGCCGACGTAGCTGCTCAGCTCACTGCCGGTGAGGACCTCCCCGACCGGCTGGCCGAGGACGTCCGCGACGGTGAAGACCAGGGTGGCGGCCGCGGCGGCGGCCCAGCCGGCGGCCAGCCAGGACGCGGCGTTCAGATAGCCGATCGCGTCCCTGGACAGCCGGGCGGCGCCGCGCCCGCCTTCGAAGGGCAGCAACGCGGTGGCGGCGAGCAGGGCGCCGATGGTGAGCACGGACAGCAGGTCCATCGCGGCCCGGGAGACGGGCAGCCCCCACCGGGTGAGGGCGCCCGCGTCGCCGAGGCCGGGGATGACCTCCTCGGTGACCGAGCCGCCGAGGACGAGACCGGCCACCAGGGCGGCGCCGGCCGCGGCGGCCGCCGCCGCGCCGGCCCGCCAGACGCCCAGGCTCCCCTTACTCACTTCCGGTTGCCGCCGGGTGCTTGCGCTTGGCGCGGAACACGATGCCGGCACCGATGCCGACGCCCACGAGGAGGCCGCCGATGATCAGCACCCACAGGATCATCCCGGAGCCGGAGTCCTTCTCGGCGGCCTGTTCCTGGTCGAGCTTGAGCGGCTGCTCGTTGGCGGTGGCGGCGTCGCCCGTCTGCTGCTCGGCGCCGACCCCGCCGGCGGACGGCGCGGGCGAGGCCGCCTCGCCACCGGCCGCGGTGAACGTCAGGTCGCTGTTCTCGATCGGGTGCCCGTCCTCACCGACGACCCGGTAGGCGACCGTGTAGGAGCCGGCGGGCAGCGGCCCGGTCAGCTTCTGCGTCACCGTCGTTCCCGAACGCTCGGCCGGGCCCGACTGGTACGTCTTGTTCTTGTCGTCCTTGACGACGACCTTCGCCACGCTGATCTTGTCGCTGAAGACCAGCTTGACCTCGGTGACCGATTCCGCCGACCCGCCCTTTCCAGGGGTGCTCTCGACCAGGCGGGTGTGCGCCAGTGCGGGGGGCGCGGTCACGGCGCCGAGGACGAGGGCGAGGGCGGCGACGACGCCGGCGCGGCGGACGGGTCGGCGGGACTTGAAGATGTTCATGGAGGGCCGGGTTTTCTAGGTGAGTTGAAGGGCTGTGTCCACCCTACTGAGCCCGCCACCATGGCACGTCCCGGGGCGGGAAGTACCGCAACCCGCGGAAAACCCCGATCAATTGCACCCGCAGTCGCAATCGCAGCAGTCGCAGTCACAGTCGCAGCAACTGCAGCAATCACAGCAGCCCGAGCAGTCGCCGCAGCCTCCGTCGCAACCGTCGCCATGCCGGGAGCACCAGCAGCGGTCCCCGCACGACTCGCCGTGGTGCTCGCTCCACTCGGGCTGGAAGACACCGCAGGTCGCGCAGACGAGCGCCCCGGTGAAGCACGGCACCGGCCAGCCGGGACGGGGCGGCCGGGGCCCGCGCCTGGAAAGGTTCTCGGGGTCGGCGAACACCCGGTCGACGGAACGTCCCACCTCGCGGTCCAGCAGCGCCCGGACGAGCCGGGGCCGCTCCAGTTCGAGGTCGGCGAGGGCCAGGCGGAGCCCGTGGAGCGCGTCGTCCGCGTGGCGGCGGGCCTCGGCGAGGGTGGTGCCGGTGGCGAGCAGCGGGTTGTAGGCGCCCGTGGCCTCGTCGTCCGCGACGTCCTCGACCGCGTCGAGGAGGTGGGCGAGCCGCCCGAAGAAGCGGCCGGCCTCGGCGAGCGGCTCGGCGTTGCGCTCCTTGCCCGCGAGGACGGCGGTGTGCGCGAACACGGCCGCGACGGCGGTCTCGGTGGGCTCGGTCAGGTCGAGCAGCCCCAGTCCGGGCGAGGACTCCAGGACGGGCTGCCGGGCGACCGCGTCGCGCAGCGCCGACGGGTCGAAGCCGACCGCGGCGCCCGTCCGCCCGCCGGCGGCGTCCCAGCGGTCGGCCATCCGCCCCGCCGCGGCGGCGACCAGGCGGCGCGCGTACGGGCCGTCGCCGTCCGCGACATGGTCACGGGTCTTGCCCGCGGCGAGCAGCAGCGACGCGGCGGCGGCCAGTTGCGCGCCCTGCGCCCGCGCCGTGACCACCTCGGCGGTCTTCATCCCGCGCAGCGCGCACGGCCCGGCCTTGCGGCGCGGGGACGACGCCGGCGCCTGCGCCTCCACCAGCACCGACACCAGCAGCCCGTCGTAGTTGGTGACGAGCCGCGCGGCCTGGCCGTGCTCGGCCCGCAACGTCAGGCACAGCCCGCAGAGATGGGCCATCCAGTCCTTGAACAACGATCCGCACAGGACATGCCTGCATGGTCTGACCACACCGAACACCGGCAACTCCCCAACTCGGGCAACTCGCAGCATTATGGACGCGGCGCCGCCCGAGTTGGTTCGGTCACACCCCCACGCAGGTCAGGGCGCGGCGGTAGGCGGCCATCCGCGGCTCCTCGGCGGTGCCCGTCTCGGCCAGGACCTCGGCGAGGTCGAACCACGCCTGCGCGGCCTCCCGGGAGGACTCCATCTCCTCCAGGCAGGTCGCGGCCCGGGTCAGCACCTCCACCGCGCGGTCGCGGCGGCCGAGCCGCACCGACGCCTCGCCGAGCACGGTCAGCGCCCCGGCGGTGGCCCGGCGCGGGGCGTCCCCGAGCAGGTCGAGCGCCTCCTCGGCGAGCGCCACCGCCTCGGCGGGGCGGCCGAGCGCGGTCTCGGCGCGGGCCAGTTCGGTCAGGCACCAGGCCACGTCGATCTCCCCGGACGAGCTGGCGCTGATCTCGGCGCGGACCCGGCCGAGCAGCTCGCGGGCGCGGGACGCCTGGTCCGGGCGGGCGCGCAGCAGCAGCCCGGCGTAAAGGACGCGGAGCCGGTTCAGGTCGCGCGGATCCTCGCCGTCACCGGCCAGCATCAGCGCCCGCTCGGCCAGGGTGACGCCGTCCTCGTACTCACCGCGGATCTCCGCGACGTAGGCGGCCTCCCAGTAGGCGACCATCCGCGCGCGGGGGCTGCCGATCCGCTCGGCCCGCTCGACGAGCTGGACGGCGAGCTGGCGGGCCCGGACGAGGTCGCCGCGCTCGATGAACGCGGCGAGCAGCGCCGCGCCGAGGTGCACGGCGGCGTCGGTGGAGTCGGCACCGGTCGCGATCAGGTGCCGCAGCGCGCTCTCGGCCGCCTCCACCCCGGCGCTGACGTCACCGCGCTCGCGCAGGCAGCGGCTCAGCGCGACGTGCACCTTCGCCCAGTGGTCGAGATCGGCCTCGGCGGACGCCTCCTCGGTCAGCGCGGTCAGGCCGGCGATCGCCTCCTCCAGCCGGCCGGCGGCCTCCAGCGCGAGGGCGTGGCCCCAGCGCGCCTGGTGCAGCATCTCCGGCAGCGCGACCGCGTCGGCGTTCGCGAGCACCTCGGCGAACCGGGCCCGCGCCTCGTCCGCCGCGCCGTTGCTGAGCGCGATCTCGGCGTAGTCGAGCGTGACGCGCAGCTCGTCCACGACGTCCTCGCTGACACCGCTGACGAGGTAGGTCGCCGAGCAGTTCAGCTTCGCCGCCAGCAGCTCGACCACACTCGGGGCCGGCACCCGCTTGTCGCTCTCGATCAGCGAGATGTAGCTGTCGGACAGCTCGGGGAAGGCAAGCTGGGCCTGGCTCACGCCCTGCCGGATCCGCAGGGCGCGGATGCGCTGCCCCAGGGTCTCCCTATCCATCGTGTGACCACCGCCTACAGGGTTTCACCACTGGGTTCTCACCGCAGGGTGCTCGCCGGCCGCGCCGCGTGCGGGGCGAGGAAGAAAGTCGATGACGGCAGGCTATAGCGGACAGATCGCCCCCGTCACGCTCCGGAGTCCCCAAGCGGTTAACCTGTGCTCGCCCATTCCGGAGACCCCCTGCCGGAACCACGCTGCGAAAAGCGGAGCGCCCGTCATGTCCGAGACCAGTACCGCGAAGACCGACGATTCACCGCCGGCCGGCGGGGGCGGACCGCTGGAGCGGCTGTTCGATCTCACCGGGCGCGGCAGCACCGTCCCGCGTGAGCTGCGCGGCGGCGTCACCACCTTCTTCGCGATGGCCTACATCATCCTGCTGAACCCGATCATCCTCGGCGGGGCGAAGGACGTCACCGGGGCGACACTGTCGATCCCGCAGCTGACCACGATGACCGCGCTGTCCGCCGCGGTCACCACGGTGATCATGGGATTCGTCGGGAACGCGCCGCTGGCGCTCGCCGCGGGCCTCGGCATCAACGCGGTCGTGGCCTTCCAGGCGGCGCCGGTGATGACCTGGCCGCAGGCGATGGGGCTGGTGGTGATCGAGGGCGCGGTCATCGTGGTGCTGGCGCTCACCGGCATCCGCGAGCGGATCATGAACTCGATCCCGCTGGCGCTCAAGCACGCGATCGCGGTCGGCATCGGCGCGTTCATCGCGCTGGTCGGCTTCTACGACGCGGGGTTCGTCACCTCCAGCGCGACCAGCCCGCCGCTGTCCCTCGGCACCGGCGGCCACCTGGCGACATGGCCGGCGCTGGTGTTCGCGCTCACCCTGCTGCTGATGATCGTCCTGTACGTGCGGCGGGTGCCCGGCGCGATCCTGATCAGCATCATCGCCGGGACGATCGGGGCCGTCGCCGTCCAGGAGAACGCGTCCATCGAGCAGGGCGGCTGGGGCGTCGTCACGCCGAACATGCCCGAGAAACTGTTCGCGGCACCCGACTTCGGGCTGTTCGGGGAGATCGACCTGGTCGGCGGGTTCGGCCGCGCCGGGGTGATCACCGCGCTGGTCGTGCTGTTCACCCTGGTGCTGTCGGGGTTCTTCGACGCGATGGGCACGATCCTCGGCATCAGCGACGAGGCGGGCCTGGTGAACGAGCGGGGCGAGGTGCCGCGGCTCGGCCGGATCCTGTCGGTGGACGGCCTGTCCGCCGCGTTCGGCGGCATCACCAGCTCGTCCGCCAACACGGTGTTCGTCGAGTCGGCGGCCGGTGTCGGGGAGGGCGCCCGGACGGGCCTGGCCAACATCGCGACCGGCGCGCTGTTCGCGGTGACGCTGTTCCTCACCCCGCTCGCCGCCACCGTCCCCGCCCAGGCCGCCGCGCCCGCGCTGGTCGTCGTCGGCGCGCTGATGATGACGCAGGTCTCCAAGGTGAACTGGGACGACCTGGACATCACCATCCCGGCGTTCCTCACCATCGTGCTGATGCCGTTCACGTTCTCGATCACCATCGGAATCGGCGGCGGGATGGTGAGCTACGCGCTGATCAAGCTCGCCCGGGGCAGGATCCGCGAGGTGTCGGTGTGGCTGTGGCCCGTGGTGGCGCTGTTCCTGGTCTTCTTCGCGATCAACCCGATCGAGCAGTGGCTGAACGTGCGGTGACCACTCGGGACGAACACGCCTCTACTGCCATTTGAGAGTCTTGGGCACGCCTGCGGGTGTCAAATAGTGCCGTCATGACGTAAGTAGAAGGTAGAGCCTTACCCCCGGCGTGAAAGGCGTGGCTGTGGTGTCCGCGGACTCTCCCTCCCGTCCGTCCCCGCCGGGTCACGTCCTGCTGGCGCCCGGCAGGTTCCCCGGAGCGCTGACCGCCGCGCAGGCGGCCCGGCACCTCGCGGCCGGGCTGTGCCGTGCCCGGCCCGGTGTCCCACTGCTGGAGCTGCCCGTGGCGGACGGCGGCGAGGGCACCGTGGAGGCGGCGGTCGCGGCCGGATGGCGGCGGGTCGAGGTCGAGGTGGGCGGGCCGACGGGCCGCCCGGTCACCGCGCGGCTGGCGCTGAACGGGCGCAGCGCGGTGGTGGAGCTGGCCGAGGCGTCCGGGCTGCGCCGGCTGCCCGGCGGCAAGCCGCGCCCGCTCGCCGCCTCCAGCCTCGGCACGGGGCAGCTGCTCGCGCACGCGGTCCGGCTCGGCGCCCGCCGGATCGTGCTGGGGCTCGGCGGCGGCGCCTGCGCCGACGGCGGCGCGGGCCTCGTGCAGGGGCTCGGCGGGCGGCTGCTGGACGCGCTCGGCAAGGACCTGCCGCCGGGCGGGGCCGCGCTGCGCTCGCTGCACGCCCTCGACCTGCGCGGCCTGCCCGACATGTCGGGCATCGAGGTGGTGATGGCGGGTGACCCGGCGGGACCGCTGCTCGGCCGCACCGGCGCCGCCGCCGTGGACGGGCCGCGCTGCGGCGCGACCCGCGAGGAGGTCCGGCTGCTGGACGCGGGGCTGCGCCGCTGGGCCGACCTGGCGGAGGCGGCGGCCCGCAAGGCGGCCCGCGACCTGCCCGGCGCCGGAGCCTGCGGCGGCGTCGGGTTCGCCGCGCTCATCTTCCTCGGCGCGACGATCGAGCCCGGCCCCGCGCTGATGCTCGGCTTACTGGGATTCGCCGAGAAGGCGCGCGGGGCGCGGCTCGTCGTCACCGGCGAGGGCACCCTGGACAGCCGGTCGCTGCGCGGCACCGCGCCGATCGGGGTGGCCCGCGCGGCGGCCCGGGCCGGCGCGCCGGTCGTCGCGGTGGCCGGGCGGCGCGGGCTCACCGGCGAGCAGCTCCGCAAGGCGCGCATCCAGGCGGCGTACGCGCTGGCCGACATCGAGCCGGACGACGAGCGCCGCGTCCGCCGGGCCGGGCCGCTGCTGGAGCAGCTCACGGTCGCGATCGCGGACGAGTGGCTCCCCGCGCACCCGTGATGTGAAACGCTCCAACGAACATACGCCACCTCCGTGACGACCACGTGGTCAGCCGTTTACCATTCGGTCCAGGCGGCGGGCCTTCCAGAACTCAACAGCGGCACTAGGCGGACACGGTATGGCCGAAGAGCAGTACGACTGGGCGTCCCTCGGGATCGACACCACCAAGCCGAGCATCGCTCGGACCTACGACGTGGTACTGAGGGGCAAGGACAACTTCGAGGTCGACCGGACCTTCGTGGCGGAGATCGTGAAGATCATCCCGGAGATCTACGACGTCGCCGCCTACAACCGGGAGATCCTCGGCCGCGGGGTGCGGTACCTGGCCGGCGAGGCGGGCATCCGGCAGTTCCTCGACCTCGGCTCGGGGCTGCCGACCGTGCAGAACACCCACCAGGTCGCGCAGGCCACCGCGCCCGGCGCGCGGGTCGTCTACGTCGACAACGACCCGATCGTCCTCGCGCACGGGCGGGCGCTGCTGGCCGAGAACGCGGACACCACGGTCATCACCGCCGACGTCCGCGAGCCGGAGAAGATCCTCGCGCACCCCGACGTCAGGCGGCTGATCGACTTCGACCGGCCGGTCGGGGTGATGCTGGTCGGCATCCTGCACCACCTGCACGACGACGAGGACCCGCAGGGCATCGTCGAGACGCTGATGGCCGCGGTGCCGTCCGGCAGCCACCTGTTCGTCACGAGCTTCTGCGCGTCCAGCCAGGAGGCGATCGACGCCGAGGTGCAGTACCAGGGGATGCTCGGCACCGGCCGGTTCCGGACACCGGAGGAGATCACCCGGTACTTCGACGGGCTCGACCTCCTCGACCCGGGCGTCGTCCCGCTGCCGCTGTGGCGCCCCGATGGGGACGTCCCGGACGAGCTGACCGTCGGCCAGCGCCTCATGTACGGGGGTATCGCCCGCAAACCCTGAACGTGCCCCAGGGCGGGCGCGGCGGACCGCGTCGCGAGCGCCTGCCCGCCGGCCAGGCACGCTTTACACAATGTCGCCGAAACGGTCGATGACTTGACACACTGCCGATAGTCGGAGGCGGGCTCCGCCCCGCACGCTGTACACGTACATCCTGGTCAGCGTTGACAGAGGAGCCCCGGTGAAGATCGGCGTGCCACAAGAGATCAAGAACCACGAGTACCGGGTCGCCATCACGCCGGCGGGCGCGCACGAGCTGACCCGGCACGGCCACGAGGTGTTCGTCGAGCGGGGCGCCGGCCTCGGCTCCGCGATCCCGGACGACGACTACATCGCCGCGGGCGCCAAGATCCTGGACGGCCCGGACGAGGTGTGGGCCGAGGGCGACCTGATCCTCAAGGTCAAGGAGCCCGTCGAGCCCGAGTACCACCGGATGCGCGACGGCCAGGTCCTGTTCACCTACCTGCACCTCGCCGCGTCCCGCGAGTGCACCGACGCGCTGCTGTCCGCCGGCGTCACCGCGATCGCGTACGAGACCGTCCAGCTGCCGGACGGCTCGCTGCCGCTGCTCGCCCCCATGTCGGAGGTCGCCGGGCGGCTCGCCCCGCAGGTCGGCGCGTACAACCTGATGGCGTCCAACGGCGGGCGCGGCGTCCTGCCCGGCGGCGTGCCGGGCGTGGCCCCGGCCAAGGTCGTCGTCATCGGCGGCGGCGTGGCCGGCCTGAACGCCGCCCAGATCGCGGCCGGGATGGGCGCGGACGTGACCATCCTGGACGTCAACGTCGACCGCCTCCGGCACATCGACGCCATCTACCGGGGCCGCCTGCGCACGCTCGTGTCCAGCGTCTACACGGTCGAGCAGGAGGCCCGCGCCGCCGATCTCGTCATCGGCGCCGTCCTGATCCCCGGTGCCCGCGCCCCCAAGCTGATCTCCAACGACCTCGTCGCCGGGATGAAGTCCGGTTCCGTTCTCGTGGACATCGCCATCGACCAGGGCGGCTGCTTCGAGGACTCCCGCCCCACCACGCACACCGACCCGACCTACCGGGTGCACGACTCGACGTTCTACTGCGTGGCGAACATGCCCGGCGCCGTCCCGAACACCTCCACCTACGCCCTCACCGGCGTCACGCTCCCCTACGCCGTCCAGATCGCCGAGAAGGGCTGGCGCCGGGCCCTCCAGTCGAACGCCGCCCTGGCCCGCGGCCTCAACACCCACGCCGGCGCCCTGACCTACGACCACGTGGCCGAAGCCCACGACCTGCCCTACGTGCCCCTCGGCGACGTCCTCGGCGTCGAGCCCTAGAGGGGTCCTCCTCCGCCACGATCGCGGCGCCCGGGATGGCCGTGTGTCGCGTGGTAGACACTCCCCATGGGCGAGCTGGTCTTGGTGCGGCATGGGGAGACCGATTGGAGCCGGGAGCGGCGGCATACCGGGCTCACGGACGTGCCGTTGACCGCCCGGGGCGAGGGGCAGGCGCGGGCCCTGCGCGGTGCGTTGGACGGGCGGCGGATCGTGCGGACGCTGGTCAGCCCGGCGCGGCGGGCGCGGCGGACGGCCGAGCTCGCGGGGCTCCCGGTGGACGAGATCGACCCGGGCCTGCGGGAGTGGGACTACGGCGGCTACGAGGGGATCACCACCGCCGAGATCCAGAAGGAGCGGCCAGGGTGGTACCTGTGGGACGACGGGGTCGTCCCCGGCGACGCCGGCCATCCGGGCGAGACCGTCCGGCAGGTCGGGGCGCGGGCGGACGCGGTGCTGGCGCGGGTCCGGCCGCCGCCGGCGGACGGCGACGTGGTGCTCGTCGCGCACGCGCATTTCCTGCGGGTGCTGACCGCGCGGTGGCTCGGCCTGGAGCCCGCGCTCGGGCGGCTGTTCGCGCTCGCCACCGGAACGCTGTCGGTGCTCGGCACCGAGCACGGCCGGCCGGTGATCACCGCCTGGAACGTCCCGGCTCCATAATCCCGGGCAGCGCATAAGGTACCTGTTGGGGGATGTCCCCCAGGGGTACCCGGGCGTGCGCCCCGGATGGATTGCGGAGGACGGAGATGGCTACCAGCGAGACCCCCACCCGCGGGTACACCGCCACCAAGGACCAGCTGCAGACACGGCTGGCCCGGATCGAGGGGCAGGTGCGCGGCATCGACCGGATGGTCGCGGAGGACCGCTACTGCATCGACATCCTCACCCAGATCAGCGCCGTCCAGGCCGCGCTGGACAAGGTGGCGCTCGGCCTGCTGGACGGGCACGTCCGGCACTGCGTGGCGGAGGGTGCCGAGGAGGGCAAGGGGGACGAGATGTCCACCGAGCTGATGGCGGCCGTCGGGCGGCTGATGCGCCGGGGCTGAGTCACCGGCCCCCGCGGTCGCAGCCGCCGCGCGGGGGGCCGGGCTGCTCCATGTTCTCCACGAGGGTGCGCCAGCCGCGCAGGAAGTGCGCCCGCTCGGCCGGGGTGAGCGCTTCCAGCGTCGCCCGCAGCGGGCGCAGCCGCTGCCAGGCGAACCGCTCGATGATCTCGCGGTGCTCCTCGGCCAGGCTGACGATCATGCGGCGGCGGTCCCGTTCGTCCGGCCGCCGTTCGACGAAGCCGCCGCGCTGCAGCTCCCCGACCAGCTGGCTGACCGTGGCGGGGCTGAGCGCCATGTGCCGGGCGAGGACGCCCACCGGCAGGGGGCCGTGCAGGACGAGCTGCGTCAGCGCGGGCACGTGCCGGGGGCCGAGCCCGGCGGCCCGCACCCGGTCGATGAGCTCCTCGGTCTCCCCGTGGCCCTTCATGCCGCGGACCACCCGGCCGACGAGCTGGACCAGCGTCTCCAGGTCGGCGTCGATCGAGGCGTCGCCGGCGAACTGATCCTCGGACATACCTTGAAGTTCAACATATTCCGTGATGCACTGCAAACCGTTGAACTTCAAGATGTTTCACCTCCGGACCGGCGGGGACCCCCGGCTACCGGGACTTCAGGCAAGGGGGCGACCATGGCCGAAAGCCCGTCCATCAAGGTGGCGCCGCCGGGCGGCCCGGGCGGCGCCGAACCACTCGACCGCAGGACCATCGTGCTCGGCCTCGTGGTCGTGGCGGGCACCGTGATGGCGATCCTGGACACCACGATCGTGAACGTGGCGCTGGAGACGCTCGCGCACGACTTCTCCACCGACCTGTCGACGATCCAGTGGGTCATCACCGGCTACATGCTCGCGATGGGCACCGTCATCCCGCTCACCGGCTGGGCCGTCGACCGGTTCGGCGGGCGGCGCGTGTGGATGACGTCGATCGTGCTGTTCGTCATCGGCTCGGCCCTGTCCGGCGCGGCCTGGAACATCGGATCGCTGATCGTGTTCCGGGTGGTGCAGGGACTCGGCGGCGGCATGCTGATGCCGACCGGCATGGCCATCTTGACGATGGCGGCCGGGCCGCACCGGCTGGGCCGCATCATGAGCGTCATCGGCGTCCCGATGCTGCTCGGGCCCGTCCTCGGCCCGGTGCTCGGCGGGTGGCTGGTCGAGGACGTCGACTGGCGCTGGATCTTCTTCGTGAACCTGCCGGTCGGCGCGCTCGCCCTCACGCTGGCCTGGTGGAAGATTCCGCACGACCACGGCGAGCACACCGCGCCGGGCCTCGACCTGCGCGGGCTGATGCTGCTGCCGCCCGGTTTCGTCCTGCTGATCTACGGGCTGTCGACGGCGAGCAGCAACGGCGGCTTCGGCGAGCCGGCCACGATCGCCTGGCTGGTCGCCGGGGTGGTGCTGGTCGGCCTGTTCGCGCTGCACAGCCTGAACCGCCGGGAGCGCGCCCTGATCGACGTGCGGCTGTTCGCCGACCGGACGTTCGCGACCGCGTCCGTCGCGGTGTTCTTCGTCGGCATCGCGCTGATGGGGTCGATGCTGCTGATTCCGCTGTACTACCAGACGGCGCGCGGCGAGGGCGCGTTCACCGCGGGCCTGCTGCTCGCCCCGCAGGGCCTCGGCGCCGCCACCGCGATGCCGCTGGCCGGCGTGATCACCGACCGGTTCGGCGCCGGGCGGATCGTGCCCGTCGGCATCACGCTGCTGGTCGCCGGCACCGTCCCGTTCGCGATGGTGGGCGCGGACACGTCCTACTGGCTGCTCGGCAGCACGCTCTTCGTGCGCGGCCTCGGACTCGGCTGCACGATGATGCCGACGATGTCGGCCGCGCTGACCACGCTGAGCCGGGCGATGGTGTCACGGGCCAGCAGCACGCTGAACATCATCGTCCAGCTCGGCGGCTCGGTCGGCACGGCGCTGCTGGCCGTCATCCTGTCCCGCCAGATCAGCGACCGGATCCCGCAGGCGGCCGGGGGCGGCGGCGCCGGCGTGGGAGAGATCCCCGACCGGGTCCGCGAGCAGCTCGCGCCGAAACTGGCCGACGCGTTCGGCAGCACGTTCTGGGTCGCGCTCGTCCTCACCGCCGTGCTGATCCTCCCGGCGCTGCTGCTGCCGCGGCACGGAGCCCGGCACGGCGCGCCGGCGGACGCCGCACCGCCGCTGGGCTAGGACGCGATCGACCAGGTGGCCAGTCCCGTCTCGCGCGCACGCGTGAGACGCCTGGCCCGCTGGGCGTCCGGCGAGTACCGGAACCGCTCCGGGACGACCTGGGAGGTGCGGTACAGGCCCTTCAGCGTCAGCGTCGCCGCCAGGTCGGACGTGGGCAGCCCCGGCAGCCCGTACATGCGGCGGGCCCAGCGCGGCAGCGTCGCGACGGTCAGCACCCCGATGCCGGGCGCGGCGAGCTTCAGCGGCAGCAGCTGCCGCGGGACGGCCGGGCTGAACATGCGGCGCAGCCCCTCGCGGGCCTCCCGGCACGCCCAGACCCGGCGCCGCATCTGCGCGTAGTACTCCTGCATCTCCGCGACCGTGGCGGGCACGTCCGCCGGGTCGAGCCCGACGACCTCGGCGGCGCGGCGCTGCTCGTCCACGAACGTGTCGGCGTCCTCGGGGGTCAGCGGTACCCCGGCACGGCGCGCCACGTCCAGGTACGAGTCGACCTCGCCCATGTGGACCCAGAGCAGGTTCTCCGGGTCGTCGATCGGGAAGGTCTCGCCGGTGCGCATGTCGAGGCCGGTCAGCTTGGCGTGCATCCGCCGGACGCGGCGCCCCACCCGCTCGACCTCCTCTTCCGTCCCGTAGGTGCGGACGCGGACGAACTCGACCGTCCGGGTGAGCCGCGCCCACGCGGCGGCGGGGTCCATGAGCTCGGAGTTCTGCGCGGTCCCCCACATCGAGCGCGGATGGAGGGCCTGCAGCAGCAGCGCCCTGATCCCGCCGACCAGCAGCACGGGCTCGCCCATGACCCGCCAGGTCACCGAGCCCGGCCCGAACAGGCCGTGGTCCACGCCCGCCTCGCTCGACTCGTGCACGTCGACCGCCTTTCCGCTCGCCCCCCTTGTCCAGCCTGGCCGGGGGCAAACCATGTCCTGCCAGGGTAAACAAGAACTTACCCTGCCATGACCTGCATCACACGGTCCAGAGGTTCAGTCGTCTTCCACCGCTTCGTCGCGTGCCTCCGGCTCGGTCTGCTCGGTGATCCAGGCGAGGTAGTCCATGCTGCCCGCCACGACGGGGGTCGCGATGATCTCCGGGGTGTCGTAGGAGTGCCCCTCGGTGATCAGGGAGGCCAGCTCGTCGAAACGGTCGGCGGAGGTCTTGAAGAACACCATCCACTCCTCCGCCGATTCGATCTCGCCCTCCCACCAGTAGGTGCTGGCGATGGGGCCCACCAGCTGGGCGCAGGCCGCGAGCCGCTCGGCGACCGCCGACCGGGCCAGCTCGGCGGCCTCCGCGCGGGAGTCGGTCGTGGTCGTCACCTGCACGTAAGAGTGGGCCATGGCACGACTCCTTCCCGCTCGGCGTCCGCGCACGCCCCGGCGGGGCTAGCGGACGGGATGCACCACCAGCGCGCTGCCGCCGCCCCGCCGGGTGGGCTCCGCGACCGCCTGGACGAGTCCCGGCCGCAGGAACTCCAGCCCCGTCGCGGCGCCGATCACGCCCGTCGGCGGGCCGGGGAAGAGCTCCAGCCGGTGCCCCCGCGCGGCCAGCTCACGGCCGTACCGGTCGATGAACGCCTGCTCGGCGTAGACCTGCGGGGTGCCCCGCTGCGTCGCGCGGGGCGCGGTCAGCGCGGCCGGCAGGGTCATGCCGAGGTCGATGCGGTTCATCAGGATCTGCAGGACGGTCGTGATGATCGTCGATCCGCCGGGGGTGCCGAGCGCGAGCCTGGGCCGGCCGTCCTGGAGGACGAGCGTCGGCGACATGCTGCTGCGCGGGCGCTTGTGCGGGCCGGGCAGGTTCGGGTCCGGGGCCTGGCCGGGCGCGGGCGGCTGGAAGGAGAAGTCGGTCAGCTCGTTGTTGAGCAGGAAACCCCGTCCGGGAACGGTGATGCCGCTGCCGCCGAACTGCTCGATCGACACCGTGTAGGACACGACGTCCCCCCACTTGTCGGCGACGACGAGGTGGGTGGTCTGCGGGCCCTCGAACGCCAGCGCACGGGTCTGCGTGCCGGCCGGGACGCACGGCTCGTAGCTCCCGTCGGGCGAGCCGGGGGCGACCGGAGCGGGCGCCGCCCGATCCGGCCTGATCAGGCAGGCGCGCTCGCGGGCGAACCCGGGCGACAGCAGCTCGTCCAGCGGGACGTCCACCTTGTCGGCATCGCCCACATAGCGGCCACGGTCGGCGTAGGCGAGCTTGGACGCCTCCAGGTAATAGTGCAGCGCCGTGACCGGGTCGCGGGCGTCGAGGCGGAAGTTGCCCAGGATGTTGAGCGCCTCCCCCACCGTGGACCCGCCGGACGACGACGGCGGCATGCCGTACACGTCCAGTCCCCGGTAGGGGACGTGCGTGGGCTCGCGCATGACCGCCCGGTAGGCGGCGAGGTCGCCGCGCTCCATCAGGCCGGGGCGGACGGTTCGGGCCGCCTTCGGGTCGACCGGCGGTGCGGCGGCCGTCCCGGCGACCTCCCGGCCGAGCCCGCCCTCGTAGAACCAGCCGATGCCGCGTTTCGCCAGTTGCCGGTAGGTGCCGGCGAGATCGGGGTTGCGGAACACCGAGCCGACCTCGGGCACCTTCCCGCCGGGCAGGAACAGCTTCCGGGTGGGGACGATGTCGCGGAAGCGGGCCTCGTTCACCGCGGTCTGGTCGTGGAACTCCTGGTCGACGACGAATCCGCGGTCGGCGACTTTGATCGCCGGGCGCAGCAGGGTGCCGAGATCGCGGGTGCCGAAGCGGCGCAGCGCGAGGTCCCACTGGGCGAGGGTGCCGGGCACGCCGACGCCGAGCCCGCTGGTGACGGCCTCGCCGAACGGGATCGGCTTGCCGGTCGCGGGGTCGAGGAACGCGTCCTGCCCCATCCGCTTCGGCGCGAACTCACGGCCGTCCAGGGCGTAGACGCGGCGCTTCTTCGCGTCGTAGTAGGTGATGAAGCCGCCGCCGCCGATCGCGGACACGTACGGCTCGGTGACACCGAGCGTCGCGCCGGCGGCGACGGCCGCGTCCATGGCGTTGCCGCCGCGCTTCAGCACGTCCAGCGCGGTCCGGCTGGCATCCGGGTCGACCGTGGAGACCGCGCCGCCGTAGCCGGTCGCGACCGGCTGCTTGACCGGCGGACGCGGATCGCCCGCGAGCGGAGCGGGCACGGACGCCGGCGCGGCGATCGCGGCGCCGGGGACGGTGAGTGACGCGGCGGTGGCCAGCGCGGCGACCAGCGCCGTAGGGCGCCGGACGCGGGACGGCCCGCGCGACGCGGCCGGCGGACGGGATGGGGGTGGGGGCGTGGGCGAGGGGGAGCGGAACACCGGACCTCCAGACGAACGCGGCGCCCCTACGGTGTCACCGATCTACGTCCGGCGCCACCGTCCGCACCGGCCGGCCCCGGACGCGCGGAACCCGCACGGGCCGGATGCCCGAACCGGGAAAGATCGAGAACACTTTCCCCATGGGAAATCGGGGATATTTGCTCGGAACGATCCAATTAGAAAACGATTCGATAATCGTGAGCCGAGCGCGAAGGGGCCGCTGCGGCACCCTGCCGACCTGCGGTTTGGCAGGGTGCAACAACGATGAGACGGCATCGATACGGGGGAAAACGTTGCGAATACCCCCATACGTGGTGAATTCTTAGGGCCTTCGGTAAGCCGGCACCTCGCGAACAGCGGCGCGGGTTCAGGCCTGGGGAGACCACCTATGACCTTGGACATGCGCATGCGCAACAACATGTTCCGCAGACTGCCCGTGGAACAGGCCACGGGCCGGCTCTACGGCGGGCGGCACCGGCTCCGCGTGGTCTACCGGACCCGCGATCTCGTCGTCCTCGGCCTCGGCGTCATGATCGGCTCCGGCATCTTCAAGATCGCCGGTGAGCAGGCCAGCTCGACGGCCGGTCCGGGCGTGCTCATCTCCTTCCTCATCGCGGGCGGCGTGTGCGTGCTGGCCGCGCTGGCGTTCGCCGAGCTGTCCTCGATCATCCCGGTCGCGGGCAGCGCCTACTCCTTCGCCTACGTGGCGTTCGGCGAGGTCTGGGCGTGGGTCGTCGGCTGGGCGCTGATCATGGAGCTGCTGCTGGCGGCGTCGGTGCTCGCGCGGGTGTGGTCGCTGTACGCCACGCAGGCGCTGCACGACTTCGGGGTGCCGATCCCCGGCCGGCTCGGCGACCTGATCGGCCAGGTGAAGGGCCCGGACCTGCTGGCCCTCGGCATCCTGCTGCTGGTCGTGCTGATGCTCGCCACCGGCAGCCGGATGAGCCTGAAGTCGCTGTGGTTCATGGTGATGGCCAAGGTCATCGTGATCGGCCTCGTCATCGCCACCGGCCTGAAGTTCTTCGACGCCGGCAACCTCACCCCGTTCCTCCCGCCCGCGCGCCCCGCGCCGGAGGGCGACCAGACGGTGCTGGACGCCGTGCTCGGCGCGCTCGGCGGCGGGACCCCGCACGTGTTCGGCGTCTGGGGACTGTTCGCCGCCGCGCCGACCATCGCGTTCGCCTACATCGGGTTCGACCTGATCGCGACCGCGTCGGAGGAGACCGACGACGCGCCCCGCAAGGTGCCGCGCGGCATCCTCACCGCCCTGCTGACGGCGATCGTGCTGTACGCGGCGGTCGCGATCGCGCTGGTCGGCATGGTCGGCATGGACGGCTTCGCCAAGCTCGACCCGGACAAGCTGCTGATCGCCGCCGCGTTCGACGAGGTCGGCGCGGGCGCGATGGGCAAGATCGTCGACGTGGGCGCCGTGCTGGCGCTGACCACCGTCATCCTGGTGGTGGTGATCAGCCTGACCCGGGTGCTGTTCTCGATGGCCCGGGACGGGCTGCTGCCGCGTCCGCTCGCCGCCATGAGCCGCTACCGGGTGCCGTCCCGCGCGACGCTGCTGGCGGGCGGCGCGGCGATCGTGATGTCGCAGACGATCGACGTGCTGACGCTGGAGCAGCTCGTCGTGATCGGCACGCTGTTCGCGTTCCTCTTCGTCGCCGCCGCGGTGCTGGCGCTCCGGCGGTCCCAGCCCGGCCTGCACCGGCCGTTCCGGATGCCCGCGGCGCCGCTCATCGTGGTCGTGTCGATCTTCGCGATCGGCTGGCTGATGCTGAACCTCAAGATCCAGACGTGGGCGTACTTCGCGATCTGGATGGCCGTCGGCATCGTCCTGTACCTGATCTACGGGCGCCGCAAGAGCCAGATGAAGCTGCTGCTGGACGCGCCGCCGCCGGACCGCCCGGTCGCCGCCCCGCTGGCCCCCGCGCCGCCGCCCGGCGCCCTGCCGGCCGGTCCCCCGCCGCCCGGCGGTGTCCCGCACCGGGGCGAGCCGGCACCGCACCCGCCCGGCGGCTGGGACGTCCCCCCGGCCCAGGAGTACGAGCCGGGGACGTGGCCCGCGGACCGCCGGCCCGGCGTTCCGGAAAGCCCCTATCCGACGGGCCGGTACCCGACCGGCCGGCAGGAGGGCGGCCAGTTCGCGCGGGAGGCGTACCCCGCCGAACCCCACAACCGCGACGATCACGGGAGGGCGTCCGGCTCGTACATCTCCGGGACTCACGATCCCTACCGGTCCGGTCCGTACGGCACCGCCGGCCCCGGCCAGGACGAGGAGCACGAGGACCCGCCGCACGGCGGACGGCACCGCCGCTGAGGCTCCGGCCGGGAAGCGCGGTGGCCACCCTCGGACACCTATTGACCGCGGCCTCCGGTGAGATCAAGATCCCGCTGCACGCCGCGGATCCCGGAGGAGGCCCCTGCGTCATCACGCCCTGACCTGCGCCCGAAATGGCCGGACCATGCTCCGGACCCGCCCCGGCGGGACCGGCCGGTCAGGAGCGGGGGTTGTGGCCCGCGGCGTCCAGCCGCGCCCAGTCGGCCTCCCACATCTCGTCGCGGTGCCGGTCACAGCGGCGGCGGACGAGGGCATAGGCGAACAGCACCGGGACCGAGCAGCCGAGGACGGCGGCGGCTCCCGCGTAGACGGCGTCGGTCACCGTACGGCTGTGCGGCCGGGGACGCACGGTCGGGTCGCCCCGGCCATCGATCCAGATCGTCCGGTGCGCACCGATCCTGGCGTCCTTCCAACTCGGCAGCGCCCCCGCGTGCGGCTCGCCGTTCACGCCCGGCCAGGTCGCCTGAACGGTCTCGTGGATGTAGCGGTCGCTGGTCGAGCCGACTCCGCCGGTGGAGGTGACGGTGGCGACGACCTGCCGCCGATCCATGCGCTCCGCGTGCTCCGCGCGAGTCCCGGCCCTGTAGGACCACGACGCGGCCCAGGACGCCAGCGGCGGCGCGGTACCGAGCAGCAGGAGCAGCAGCCCGAGGGCGATCAGCTGCTGGACGCGGTCGACCCGGCGGCGCAGCACGCTCGGCTCCAAACCGAGCCTGCGGCGCACCCTGACGAGCATCCTGCCGCCGCGGCGGATGCCTGACCTGCGCATCTGCGGTTCACCTCCCCGGGGAGCGCCCTCCCGGCAAGAGGCCCTCAGCCTTCTTTACCGAGGATATTCCCGAGTTCGTTGATCGGCACATCGCCGGTGGCCGAATCATTTCCCGGATCGCGCCCGATATGCCGGGTTGATGACCGTTTTAGGTCATCGCCCAGACCGGTAGCGTCCCGCCGCGTCCCCACGGCCAGCGCCAGCAGGGCACCGAGCACGCACATCCCGGCGGTGATCCAGAAAATCTCCCGGTACTCGGCACGCAGCGCGTCCTGCAACGCCGCGTTATAGACCTCCATCTGCCGCGCGAACTCACCCTTCGACATCAGGAACGGCAGCGGCGGCTTCAGATCCGCCGTCAGCGCGTGAAACCGGTAGAACCCCCACGCCGACAGCGCCGACACACCGAGCAGCATCCCCATCATCCGCGCCACGACCACGGCGGCCGACGCCACACCGTGCTGCACCGCCGGGACCGCCGCCAGCACCGCCGACGACACCGGAGCGATCACCAGACCCAGCCCGAGCCCCGTCACCACGAGATCGACGTCCATCCGCGGCAGCGGACCGTACGAGGCGTTCGCCAGATCCGCCGGCCAGCCCGCGATCAGCAGATAACCGCCCGCGGCAACCGCCATGCCCGCCGCCATCGGCCACCGCTCCCCCACCCGCCGGGCGACCAGCCCACCGGCCACCGCCGCGACCGGCAGCGCCACCAGGAACCTGGTCAGCAGCAGCGCGCCCTCCGTGGTGTCCTTGCGCAGAACGGTCTGCGCCACCAGCACCACATCCACGAGCGTGACCATCAACGCCGCACCCGACAGCAGACTCACGCCCAGCGTCGCCAGCAGCGGACCCCGCCGCACACCCGACAGATCCAGCAGCCGCGTCCTCGACCTGACCTCCCACACGACGAACACCACCAGCACGAAGGCGCCCGCGCCCAGCACCGGCAGACCCCACGACGGCAGCGCCGACTCCTCCGGCTCCGGGTTGTAGACGGCCGCGACCAGCAGCCCCAGCCCCAACGCCAGCAGCAAGCCGCCGACGACGTCCACCCCGGGCCGCGGCCCCCGCCCGCGCCCGCCCGGCACCGCGAACTGCACGGCCGCCATCGCCGCGACCGCCAGCGGGACATTGATCCAGAAGATCGCCCGCCACCCCAGCGCCGCCGCGACCCCCGCCCCGTACAGCGGGCCGAGCACACTCCCCAGCTCCTGCGCGGCCCCCACCGCGCCGAGCACCACCGGACGCTGCCGCCCGTCCCACAGATCCCCCGCCAGCGCCATCGTCACCGGCAGCAGCGCCCCGCCCGCGACACCCTGCACCACCCGCCCCGCCGTCAGCACCGGCACGTCATGCGCCACCGCGGTCACGACCGACCCCACCGCGAAGAACACCAGGCACGCCTGCAGCAGCGGACGCCGCCCGAACCGGTCCGACAACTGCCCGAGCAGCGGCATCGCCGCGACATACCCCAGCAAGAACCCCGTCAGGACGGGCGTCACCCGCTCCAGCCGGTTGACCGGAACCCCGAGGTCCTTCACCATCGGCACCAAGACCGTCGTGACGACATACGCGTCCAACGCGGCCAGCAGCACCACCGCGCCGCCCGCCCCGATCGCGAGCCGGCGCCGCCCCCTCACCCCCGCCGCCCTACTTCGGCGCGCTGATCTTGTACGGGGCGTCGAACTCGGTGAACGAGATCACCACCGCGCCCCGCCCCTCCGGGAACCGCCCCCGCACCCTCACCAGCCGATGGTCCGCCCTGCTCACCCACACCTGGCCGTCCATGTCGTCGTTGATCCCCGGGATCAGGCCCGCGATCTGCTCCTTCGGCAGCTTCGCGCCCACCCGGTACGTCTCCCTGCCGTCCACCTTCTCCACCGCCTGCGGCACCGGCGACTTCGCCGACGACAACAACATCGCGATCCCCCGCTGCGGATCCAGCACCGCCGACGGGTCGTACACGCTCGCCGCCAGCGCCTTCGGCAACTTCCGCCAGCCGCCCGTCCCCGCGTCCAGGAAAATGCTGTCCCCCAGCGCCACGACCTTCATCTCCACGTTCTGGCCCTGCTGCTCCACCGTCAGCGTCCCCTCCGCGTCCCCGCTGCGGAGCAACTTCATGTCACCGCTCTTCACAACGACCGGCGTCCTGCCGTCCGACTCCAGCGAGAACCCGACGCTCTTCAGACCCCCCATCGCCTGCGCCGCCTGACCAAGCGTCCGCACCGCATCAAAATCCGCCTTCTTCCCGGCCCCACCCGACCCACCACCGTCACACGCACCGGAGAACACCAGCGCCAGCACAACCGGAACAACAGCGAAAATGCGTCTGGACATACGCGGGACCCTACCGACGGGTCACCGCACCCGTCACTCGCTCCCAGGTATGGCATTCCCCAGCCAGAAGTAGGACATCCCCATCACGGTCGCCCCACCGCCCGCCCCGCCGCTAAGATTGCACGCGGCCAAACCCCACCGTCACCGGGGAACGGCTCGGGGCGGTAGCTCAGCTGGTCAGAGCAGGAGACTCATAATCTCCCGGTCGCGGGTTCGAGTCCCGCCCGCCCTACGGAGCTGGGCGAAGTGTGTCCGCGGAAAGCGCGGACCTTGCTCCTCCGGCATGTCTTCCCGGGGGCGACCCCCGGACCCCCGATGTGGGGGCTCCGCCCCCACGCCCCCTCCCGGCTCGGGTCCGCGGTCACCTTTCTCACTGCGCGGGGGTTTTGGGGGCTACGCCCCTTGCCCCCTCCCGGCTCGGGTCCGCGGTCACCTTTCTCACTGCGCCGGTTTTTTGGGGGCTACGCCCCTTGCCCCCTCCCGGCTCGGGTTCACGATCACCTTTCTCACTGCGCCGGTTTTTTGGGGGCTACGCCCCTTGCCCCCTCCCGGCTCGGGTTCACGATCACCTTTCTCACTGCGCCGGTTTTTTGGGGGCTACGCCCCTTGCCCCCTCCCGGCTCAGGGCCACGGTCACCCTTCTCACTGCGCGGGGGTGGGGCTTCGCCCCTCTTCCCTTCCGCTTTGGGGTGTGCTCTTCGGCTCTGGGGGCCCCGGCCGGTTGGCCGGGGCCTTGGTCAGGGGTGGTCCTCGGGTTTGCGGGTGAACTGGGTTGTCAGGTGGGTCAGGGCGGCCGCGGCGGCCAGGGCCGTCAGGGCCAGGACGGGCAGTTCGATCGCGTTGTGGTGGCGGAACAGCTCGACGAGCGTCAGCGTCAGGGACGCGGCGGCTATCACCAGCGCGACCAGGGTGTGCAGGCGGCCGGCATCCGAGTGGGGCCAGTCCGCCGGGTCCGTCTCCGGGGGCGGGCCGGGAGCCTGCCGGCGGTGACCGGCGAGCGCCCGGCTCGTCCACGCGGAACTGTCCTTTCGCCCGAGACGGTGCAGGCCCACGGCACCCAGCAGCATGACGAGTGCGTAACAGGCCACGAAACCGGCTTCGAAGCGCATGGATCCTCGCTAGCTCTTCACTTCGGTCGTTGACTCGGTGGCCTCCGTGACCTCGGTGACCTCGGTGAACAGGGCCAGATCCTCGGTGGGCGGCTCCACCGGGGAATCAGTATGGCGGCCTCGGTAGCGGACGCCCAGCCACGCCAGCCAGACCAGCGGGCCCACGCCGCCGACCATGAACAGGACGTCACCCGGGAGGCGCAGCCACTCGAAGATGTTGTTGGGGCTGCTTCCGGCGTAGGCGAGCGAGCGGGCGTCGGTGTAGCCGACGTCCACCGAGTGGTACAGCTGCAGCAGGCCGATCGGCAGCAGGGTCACGAACACCATCCAGGCCAGGCCCGCGTTCAACGACCAGAAACTGATCGAGACGAGCTTGTCCGACCAGCGTTTCTCCGGAACCAGGTAACGCAGCGCGAACACCGCGAAGCCCACCGCGAGCATGCCGTACACGCCCATCATCGCCGCGTGGCCGTGGTTCGCGGTGAGGACCGTGCCCATCTCGTAGTACGACACGATCGGCAGGTTGATCAGGAAACCGAAGATGCCGGCGCCGAGGAAGTTCCAGAACCCCACCGCGACCAGGAACATCACCGCCCAGCGGTGCGGGAACGGCGTCGGGCTCTTCGACTCCTGCCGGGCGCCGAGCCGGATGAAGCTCCACGCCTCCACCGTGAGGAACGTCAGCGGGATGACCTCGAACGCCGAGAAGAACGCGCCCAGCGCGAGCACCGCGGCCGGCTCGCCGTTGAAATACCAGTGGTGCGCCGTCCCGATGACCCCGCCCACGCTGTACAGGATGATGTCGAGGAAGACCACGCGCAGCGCGACCTTCTCGCGGACGACACCGAGCAGCACGAAGATGTACGCCACCATGACGGTGGTGAACAACTCCAGGAAGTCCTCGACCCACAGGTGCACGATCATGAAACGCCAGAAGTCGCTGATCGCGTACGGGGAGTCGTGCTTGGCCAGCAGGCCGGTCGCGTAGACGACGGGCAGCGCCAGCGCGGCGAAGAAGAACAGCCACGGCAGGTTGACCCGGCTCTCGGTCGCGAGGCGGTGCCGCATCCCGCGCCACAGGATCACCACCCACACGAACATGCCGAGGGTGAGCAGGATCTGCCAGAACTTACCGAGATCCAGGTACTCGAAGCCCTGCATCCCGAGCCAGCTCCAGAGCCGACCGAACGCCCCGCGCATGCCCGCGAGCTCGCCGAGCATCGAGCCGCCCACAACGACGGCCAGGGCGCCGAGCAGCGCATAGGCCAAAGCGCCCTGCCCCTTCGGGTCGCGCCGCTTGGTGATCATCGGCACCAGGAAGATGCCGGCCGCGAGGAAACTGGTGGACACCCAGAACAGCGACAACTGCACGTGCCACGTCCGGACCACGTTGAACGGCAGCCACCGGTCGAGCGGAATGCCGAAGAAACTGCCGAGGTCGGCCCGGTAGTGCTCGCTCGCCGCCCCGGCGAACGTCTGGGCGAGGAACAGCACCGCCATCACCAGGAAGAACCCGGCGGTCGCCCGCTGGCCGGTGGTCAAGGCCACCGAGCGCGGCTCCCGGAACCGGAGTTCCTGCTGGTCGCGGCCGTGCCAGCCGAGCCAGTTCCAGCGGCCGAACGCGGCGAACAGCGCGCCCGTCCCGCCGATCAGCGCCACAAGGCTGATCACGCTCCACACCACGGTGTCGGCCGTCGGGGTGTTGCCGACCAGCGGCTCGGACGGCCAGTTGTTGGTGTAGCTGTACTTCTTGCCCGGACGTTCCGCCGACGCCGCCCACGCGCTCCACGCGAAATAGCTCGTGAGCTGCCGGATCTCGGTCGGGTCGGTGATGGCCTTCGGACGCAGGCCCGTCTCGCCCTTCGGGGAGGCGAAGAAGTCCCCGTAGTACTTGGTCAGCTCGGCGAACGCGGCGGCCTGCGCGTCGGAGACCGTCAGCGTGCCGGTGTCGGAGTTGTACCGGTTGGTTCGATAGTCGTCCTGGACCCGGCGCGTCACATCGCCCGTCCCGCCGTAGACGCGCTCCACCATCTGCGCGGACCGGTGCAGGTAGTCGGCCGTGAAGTCGGGGCCGAGGTAGGCGCCGTGCCCGAAGATCGAGCCGTACTCCATCAGCCCGTTCTTGAGGAACACGTCCTGGCCCGCGAAGACGTCGGCGCGCGTGTAGAGGGTCTGGCCGGACGGGGTGACGGCGCGCTCGGGGATCGGCGGGCTGGACCGGTAGGTCATGAACCCCATCAGCACCATCACGAACATGCCGAACAGGATGATGAGCGCCGCCGCCTGCACCCAGCCGCGGCCGATGAGCCGGTCCCGGCGGGTCGGCGGCTCCGTGGACAGTGCCACAGGTCCTCCAGGGGGAGAGGAATGATTTCTACTAACGCAAGCTGTATTTATTGCTGCTGACAGTGAAAATCAAGCCGTGGCAGAGGTTCTCGATGGAGACATCGGACACAGGGTAAAGTCCGCAGTCCAGGACCGGTGGCCAGATGTGGCCAGACCTGTCAGGCGGGCCAGCTCGGACGGCGCTTCTCCAGGAAGGCGGTCATGCCCTCCTGGGCCTCCGGGGTCTGACTGGATGCGGCCATCACCTCGGTCGCGTAGGCGTAGGCGTCCTGCTCGGGACGGTCGAGCTGCACGTACATGGCCTGCTTGCCCAGGGCCTTGCTGCGCGGGCTGCCCTGCGTGGCACGCCGCAGGAGGTCGTGGGTGGCCTTGTCGAGTTCGCCGTCCGGGACCGCGTAGTTGATCAGGCCCCAGCCGGCGGCGGTGGCGGCATCGAAGATCTCGCCGGTGAGGGCCATCTCGGCGGCGCGCTTGCGGCCGATGTTGCGCGATATGGCCACGAGCGGGGTGTGGCAGAACCAGCCGCCCTTCCCGCCGGGCGCGGCGAAGCCGGCGCTCTCGGCGGCGACGGCGAGATCGCAGCTCGCGACGAGCTGGCAGCCGGCGGCGGTCGCCAGGCCGTGCACCCGGGCCACCACCACTTGCGGGACGTTCTGGATCGTCCGCATCAGCTCCGCGCACACCCGGAGCAGGTCCCGGACATCGGCGTGAGACGCCCCGGCCATGTCGGCGAAGTCGTGCCCGGCGGAGAAGACCGGGCCGTTCGCGGCGAGGATCACCCCCCGGGCGTCGGTGGCGCCGACCTCGCGGAACGCGTCCGTCAGCGCGAGCAGGAAGGCGCGGGAGAGCGCGTTGCGGCGGCGGGGCCGGTTCATCGTGATCGTGCTGAACGGGCCGTCGCGGTGAACCAGGACATCGTTGTCGTCGCTCATGGTCCCGACGTTACGTCAGCCCCTCGCCGGAGGGGGCCGGGTCCGTCGTTCGCCGGGCACGGGGCGGATGAGATCGTGGTGAGGCAGGTCGTCCAACCCTGGATTTCGGGAGGTGCGCGATGCTCGTCGCGTTCTCGGTGACCCCGCTCGGTGCGGGCGAGGAGGTCGGCGAACTCGTCGCGGAGGCGGTCCGGGTGGTGCGGGCGAGCGGCCTGCCCAACCGGACCGACGCGATGTTCACCACGATCGAGGGTGAATGGGACGAGGTGATGGCCGTGGTGAAGGATGCCACCGACGCGGTCGCGGCGCGCGCCCCGAGGGTGAGCCTCGTCGTCAAGGCCGACATTCGTCCCGGTGTGACCGGCGCTCTCGACGCCAAGGTCGAATCGGTGGAACGCCGGCTCAGGTGAAGCAGGCCCGCACGCCGTTCTCCCCGCCGCGGGAGAAGTTCCGGAGACGCTGCGCGGCGCTGCCGTGGTCGCCGGGCTTCGTCCACGGCGCCCTGTCGCCGATGAACTGGAAGGCGTCCACGAGTTCCCGCTCGTCGCCGTCCTCGAACTCCAGCGTGCCGTCGGCGGACGAGCCGTAGAGGGCGGCCCCCGCCAGGCAGTCGGCCTGCAGTTCGGCGGCGGGCGACACCAGGCCGCGGCGGAGCCTCGCCTGGACCGCGTGCCCCCACTCATGCGCGATCACCAGGTAGACCCAGGCGTCACCACGCGCGTACCCGGACCGCATGAGGTGCGCGTCCCACGCCACGTAGTCGCCGGGCGGGCAGTAGGCCGCGTTGTCCCGCTTCAGCCGCTCGTCCCCGCAGGGCGGCGCCGACCGCGGGTCGCGCCCGTCGTAGAGCCCGGCGACGCGCGGTGAGCGGTAGGAGCCGGTGAACAGTCGGTCCCAGTGCCGCCGCCAGAAGTCGTCGATGGTCGTCTCGGCGGCGCGCATGTCCTCCTGGAACCCGGCCTCGTCGAACATGCCCGTCGGCGGCGGCGCGGGCGAACCGTTTCCGGCCCTGGTGCTCTGCGCGGCGGGATGGGTGTCTCCGCCCGCCGCGGGGCGCGGCTCGGACCGGCACGCGCCCGTCAACGCGCCGGTCAGCACGAGCGCACCGACGACGGCCACTCCGGTGCGCCGCCGATGATTCCGTGCGGTCTCCCTCATGACGGAACATACGCACGGACGCGTTCAAAAGGTCGAACGCGCGATCAGCACCCGGCGACGAGACGCGCGGCCACCCGGTCGAGGACGGCGAGATCCTCGGCCGGGAGGTCGTACAGTTCCGGCGGCGGGGTGTCGAGGATCCGCTCGGCCTCCGCCGCCGCGCCGCGTCCGGCCTCGGTCACCGTGACGATCTTGGAGCGGCGGTCGGCGGGGTTCGGGCTCCGCTCCACCAGGCCGCGGCCGACCAGATCGTCCACCACGAGGGTCGCGTAGGGACGGTCGGTGAGCAGCACCTCGGCGAGGTCGCGCAGCGTGAGCGGTGTCGTCGCGGCGGCGATGCAGCGCAGCGCCTTGACCCGGAAGAAGCTCATCCCGAGCGCCTCGGTCGCCGCACGGCGCCGGTCGCCCCGCTCGTGCATCAGCACCCGCAGGTTGTGCCACGCCCGCGCGGCGACATCGCCGGACGGGTCGGCGGACTGGACGGCGGGCTCGGTCATCGGGCGCTCGCTCCCGTCACGTGGGGTCCGTCTGGGGCCGGCTCGCCGGCCTCGAACAGGTCGGCGACGCGCGCGGTGCTGCGGGCGGCCCGCCGGCCGGTGGTGACCGTGCCGAGCACGAGCACGGCGGCGGCGCAGCCGGCCAGGATCCAGTATGCCGGGCGGGCGGCGGACACGAAGGCGTCCGCGCCGGCCGCGCCGGACGTCCGCGTGCCGGACGTCCCGGCGGCGAGCACGGCGCCGATCACCGCGACGCCGAGCGCCTGCCCGATCTGCCTGCTGGTGGAGGCGACGGCGGCGGCGACACCGGCCTGGGCGCGCGGCATCCCCGACACGGCGGTGTTCGTGATCGGCGAGTTCACCGTCCCGAACCCGATGCCGAACAGAACGTAGGAGGCGAACAGCGTGCCGTTCCGGGTCTCGCCGTCGAGCACGGCGAACAGCAGCCCGCTGGCGAGCATCGTCGCCCCGGCGATCTGCAGCGGCAGCCGCGGCCCCCGGGCGCCGACGAGCCGTCCCGACAGCGGGGCGCACACGGCGGTCATCGCGGCCATCGGCAGCAGGTACAGCCCGGCGTGCAGCGCCGACAGCCCCCGCACGTTCTGCAGGTAGAGGGTGTTGAGGAACAGGAACCCGCCGAGCGCCGCGAACCCGCTGACCGCGACGAGGGTCGCGCCGGAGAACGGGAGGCTGCGGAAGAAGCGCAGGTCGATCAGCGGCTCGGGCGCGCGCAGCGCGTGCACGACGAAGGCGGCGAGCGACACCGCGGCGATGATCGCGGCACCGTAGACGGCCGGGTCGCCGAGTCCCCGGCCGGGCGCCTCGATGATCGCGTAGGTCAGCGTCCCGAGCAGCACGATCATGAACGCCTGGCCGGCCGGGTCGGGCCGGCGCGGGCGCGGGGCGCGCGACTCGGGCACGAACAGCGCGGTCAGCGCGAGCGCGGCGAGCCCGATCGGCACGTTCAGCCAGAAGATCGACCGCCAGCCGACGGACTCGACGAGCACCCCGCCGACGAGCGGCCCCATCGCCATGCTGAGCCCGACGACGCCGCCCCACACGCCGATGGCGCGGGCCCGCTCGCGCGGCTCGGTGAACACGTTCGTGATGATCGACATGGCGACCGGGTTGAGCATCGACCCGCCGACGGCCTGCACGACGCGGGCGCCGACGAGCCAGCCGAGGGACGGCGCGAGGCTGCACAGCACGGACCCGGTGACGAACAGCGCGAGCCCGGTCTGGAACACCCGGCGCCGCCCGATCCGGTCGGCGGTCGACCCGGCCAGGATCAGCAGCGACGCGAGGACGATCAGGTACGCGTCGATCGTCCACTGCAGCCCGGACAGGGAACTGCCGAAGTCGCGCTGAAGCGTGGGCAGCGCGACGTTCAGGATCGTGTTGTCCAGGCTGACGATGAGCAGGCTCATGCAGCAGATGGCCAGGATGAGCAGCCGGCGGCGAGGGCTGAGCTCGGACAACCGGTCTCCGATCATTGTAGACGTATAAACGTTATAAGCGTACAACGATCCTCGGGAGCCGGCGCGGACGGGGAGGTGGTTCCGGGCGACATCCGCTACGCGAGATTTTAGGTTAGGTTAACCTAACTTCTTCTTGGCCGATCTTCCGGCCGCCGTCGTCGATGGTGGAGCACGCCCGTCATGCCGAACACCGGTGCCCGTCCCCTCACCCGCCGCGAGCCCCCGGCCCACCCCTACGCGTTCTTCGATCTGCACGTCGTCCGGTCCGCCCGGCTCGGGCCGTCCATGGTCCGGGTCACGTTCGGCGGGACGGCCCTGGACGGTTTCGCGACCGGCGGCCGGGACCAGCGCATCAAGCTGTTCCTCCCCCACCCGCACCAGGACGCGCCCGTCATGCCGGAGAACAGCACGGACGCCACCTGGTTCGCCGACTGGCGGGCACTGGATCCGGCCGAGCGCGGCATCATGCGGTCCTACACCGTCCGCGACCACCGTCCGGGCGAACTGGACATCGACTTCGCGCTGCACACCGGCGGCGCGTCCGGGCCGGCCGCCCGGTGGGCCGCGGCGGCGAGCGCGGGCGACCGCGTCACCGTCCTCGGCCCGACCGGTCCCGACAACGGCGGCTGCGACTTCCGGCCGCCGCCCGGCGCCCCGGTGGTGATCGCGGGCGACCTGACCGCGCTGCCCGCCATCGCCGGGAACCTCGCCTGGCTGCCCGCCGGAACGTCCGCCCAGGTGTGGGTCGAGATCCCGCACCCCGGGGATCGCCGGGACCTGCCGACCGCCGCCGGCACGGAGATCACCTGGGTCTCCCCCGGCGGCCTGCCGGACGCCGTCCGCCCGGCGACGATCCCGGACGGTGCGTACGCGTGGATCGCGGGAGAGTCCGCCATGGTGAAGGCGCTGCGCCGGCACCTGGTGACCGAGCGCGGCCTGGACCGCCGCGCCGTCACGTTCACCGGCTACTGGCGGCGCGGCGCCACCGAGGAGGACCTGCTCGCCGAGGCCGTCACCGCCGGCCCGGCCACCCGGGAGTGAGTCAGGGCCCCGCTCCGGATCCGCGCCCGGACTCGTCCAGCGTGAGGGTGGCGGGGTCGATGACGCCGGCGCGGTAGGCGGCGCCGGCGATGGCCTGGGCGGTGACGGGGGCGGTGATCAGCTGGAAGACCGCGACCAGCGCCAGCGGGGTGACGGCGGTGACCGGACCGGCCTGCGGGGCCACCCCGGCGAGGACGAGCAGGAGCCCGATCGTCTGCGGCTTCGTCGCGGCGTGCAGCCGGGTGAGCAGGTCCGGGAAGCGCAGCATGCCGAGCGCGCCGACCGCGCAGAAGCCGGACCCCGCGAGCAGCAGCACGGCGGTGACGGCGTCGGCGGCCCTCACGGGCGGCGCTCCGCCCGCGCCGCCGCCAGACGGGCCGCGCTGACCGAGCCGACGAAGCCCATCAGCGCCACCACCACGAGGATCGTGGCGTGCGCGGGCTCCCCCCGCGCGGCCGCGTGCACCGCGATGCCGCTCACCAGCAGGACGGCCAGGACGTCCAGCGCCATGATCCGGTCGAAGGTGGACGGGCCGCGGACCAGCCGCGCCGCCGTCATCAGGAACGCGGCGCCCAGCAGCGCCAGGGCCACCGCGTAGACGATGGTCATCGATCCTCCCCGGTCGATTCGTCTTCTTCCAACGCGTCCTCGGAGGTCACGAGGGCGCGCATCAGCCTGCGCTCGGTGCCGAGCACGCCGTCGCGCGTGGAGTCCGCCTCGTCCTGAGAACGCACCGGCATGGCGTGAATGCGCAGCAGGTGCCGCTCCCAGTCGAGATCGACCAGCAGCGTGCCGGGACGCAGGCTGATGCTCGCCGTGACGGCGAGCACGATGAGCTCGGAGCGGGTCCGGGCGCTCACCTCGATGATCGCGCCGCGCACCTGACGCGGCCGGTGCAGCGCGTGCCGGCCGATGACCACGCTGGACACGAGCAGGTCCCACGCGAACTCCAAGCCCGCCAAGGCGAGCGCCGGCGGCCGTACCCGTTTGAGCGTCGGGACGGCCGGCAGGCGGGTCACCAGGTAGACGATGACGACGATGACGACGCCGCCGATCAGGATCTGGGCACCGGCTCGTCCCCACAGCAGCAGCCAGACGGCGAGCAGCCACGCGGCCATGCCGAGCCGGGAGACGGCGGCGCGGACGGCGGGGGTCACGGGCTCCCTCCGTCCAGGACGGCGTGCCGGTAGCCGGTCCGGTCGACCAGGTCGCTCGCGGCGCTCCGGCTCCAGGACGCGAGCGGCCCCGCGAACACGGCGACGAGGAGCCCCGCGGCGACCATCACGGCGGTCACCGACTGCATGAGCCGCACACCGCCGCGCGTGTAGGGCTCGGCCATGCGGGCCCTGCGCTCCGCCGACCTCGCGTGAGCGGCCTCGTCGGCCTCCCGCGGGCGCGGGCGCCAGAACCCCAGCGTCCATATCCGGGTCATCGCCATCAGGGTGAGGACGCTGCCCAGCACGGCCACCCCGGTGACGGCGTAGGCCAGGGTGCTCCCGGAACCGAGACCCGCCTGGAACAGGGCGAGCTTGGCCACGAACCCGGACGTCGGCGGTACGCCGCTCACGCTCATCGCGGGAATGAAGAAGAGCACTGCGATGAACGCCGAAAGGCCCGCCAGCCCGCCGAGCCGGTGCAGCGACGTCTCCCCGGTGAGCCCCTGCATGAGGTCGCTGACCAGGAAGAGCGTCGCCTGCACGACGATGTGGTGGACGAGGTACAAGATCGCCCCCGTCAGGCCCGCGACGTCGAACAGCGCCAGCCCGAACAGCATGTAGCCGATGTGGCCGACGAGGATGAAGGAGAACACCCGGTGGATGTCGTCGTGCGTCAGCGCGCCCAGGGTGCCGATGATGATCGTCCCGGCGGCCAGGACGAGCATCGGCCATGATCCGTGCTCGCGCGGGAACGCCAGCGTCTCGACGCGGATGAGCGCGTAGACGGCGGCCTTGGTCAGCAGCGCGGCGAACACCGCGGTGATCTTGGTGAGGGCGGCCGGGTAGCTGTCGGGCAGCCACAGGTGCATGGGGACGATCGCGCCCTTGATGCCGAACACCACGAGGAACAGCAGCGCGAGCGCGGTCCGGGTGGTCCCCGGCAGGCCCGCGGTCCGCTCCGACAGGTCCGCGAGGTTCACCGTGCCCGTCGCCGCGTAGGTCAGCCCGAGCGCGGTGAGAAAGAGGATCGAGGACGTGAGGCTGACCACGGTGTAGGTCATCCCGGCCCGCACCCGTTCCCCGGTCGGCGTCAGCGTCATCAGCACGTAGCTCGACGCGAGCATCACCTCGAACGCGACGAAGAGGTTGAACAGGTCGCCGGCGAGGAACACCAGGCAGACCCCGCCGGTCAGCGTGAGGTAGGCGGGGTAGAACACGCCCGGCTCGTGCTCGCTGAGCCCGCCCGCGCCCTCCCCCACGGCGTGCAGCATGATCGCGAGCAGCACGGTGGCGGACACCACCAGCAGCAGCGCCGACAGCCTGTCGGCGACGAGCGTGATGCCGAGCGGCGCGGCCCAGCCGCCCATCTGGACGGCGATCACCCCGTCCCGGGCCACGGCCGCCACCAGCCCGGCGCAGGCCGCGACCACGCCCGCGCCGACCAGCGGGCCGAGGACCCGCAGCCAGGTTCCCCGGCGGCGGGCGAGCGTCGCCAGGGCCGCGCCGAACAGCGGCAGCGCGAACGGCAGCGGGACGAGCACGTTCATGCCCCGTCCTCCGGCCCGGGGTTCTCCGCTTCCAGCGGCGTGGCGTCCGGGGGCTCGCGGTGGTGCCGCTCGGCGCAGATCCGGCGGTCCTCAACGTCGTCCTGGACCTCGTCCCCACCGCGCAACTGCCGGCTCCGGTAGGCCATGGCCAGCAGGAACGCCGTGACCCCGAAGGTGATCACGATGGCGGTCAGCACCATGGCCTGCGGGAACGGGTCGGCCATCGGGCGCGGGCCGGTGGCATCGAGCAGCGGCGGCGCCCCCGCGGCCCCGCCGGCGAGCAGCAGGACGAGGTTCGCCCCGTGCCCGAGCAGGGTGAACCCGACGACGATCCGGATGAGGGACCGTTCCATCAGCAGGTAGAAGCCGGCCGCGAACAGCACGGCGACCACCACCACGAGGACGATGCCGGGCCCGGTCATGGCGGCCCCTCGTCCGGGACGTCCGGTTCCTCCAGGCTCGCGCCCAGCGTGGTGAGGATCGTCAGCACCAGCCCGAGCACCAGGAGATACACGCCCGCGTCGAAGAACAGGTTGGTCGGCACCTTGACGTGCCCGGCGAGCGGCACCGTGGCCGTCAGCGTCGTGAAGTCCAGGAACTCCCCGCCGGACGCCCAGCCGGACGCGCCCGCCGCGACCGCGAGCCCCAGCCCGCCGCCGAGCAGCACGCCGGGACGGACGGGCAGCGCGGTGGCGAGTTCCCGCCGCCCGCCCGGCAGGTACCGCAGGACGAACGCCATGCCCGCCACGAGCCCGCCGACGAAACCGCCGCCCGGACGGCCGTGCCCGGCGAAGAACAGGTACGCCGAGAACACCAGGATCGTCGGGGTCAGCATGCGCGCCGCCGCCTCCAGCACGACCGACGAACCGCCGAGCGGCGGACGGCCCGGCGTGGCGAGCCAGCGGCTCTGCGCCCGCCCGCCCGTCCCGCCCCGGGCCTCCCGGGACCGTCGGCGCGCCCCCGGCCCGGTCAGCACCAGGCTCACGACGCCCATCGCGGCCGCGGCCAGCACCACGATCTCACCGAGCGTGTCGAGCGCGCGCAGATCGACCAGGATCGCGTTCACCACGTTCTTCGTGCGCTCGTGCGCGGCGAGCCGGGTGTAGCCGGGGCCGACCGGGTCGGCGCTGCGGCTCAGCACCGCCACCACCAGGAAGGTCGCGACGAACCCGCCGAGGCAGACGCTGATCACCGCGGCGGCGGCCCGCGCGGAGACCGTCCGGCGCCGCGGCGGGAACCGCTCCGGCAGCCGCCGGAGCACCAGCACGAGCATGATCAGCGACAGCGTCTCCACGACCACGAGGGTCAGCGCGAGATCGGGCCCGCCCTGCACGACGAACAGGCCGGCCACCCCGTACCCCGCCCCGGACAGCAGGACGGCCGCCGACAGCCGGCCGCCGGTCCGCAGCGCCGCCAGCGCGCAGGCGACCACGACCGCCGCCAGGACGAGCTGCGCCGGATCGTCCCAGGCCCGCGGCCCGCCCGCCGGCGGATCCGGCCCGGTGCCGCGGATCAGGCCCGCCACCAGCGCCGTGCCCGGCACCGCCGTGACCATCAGCGCGATCACGCCGAGGTACACCGGCAGGGAGCCGATCTGCAGCCGCCGTGTCACCGCGTGCGCGCCGGCCAGCGTCCCCTCGATCACGGCGTCGTAGGCGCGCTGCGCATCCGGGAGCCGCCACCGCGTGGACCTGCCGGGGAACGACCGCCCGAACGCGGCGTACAGCCCGGCGCCCGCGGCGAGGGCGGCCGCGGACAGCCCGAGCGGCAGCCCGAGCCCGTGCCACGCCGCGAGTTCGTAGCCGGCCGCTCCGGGCAGAGTCCCGGCATAGGGCCCGATCGCTCTTTGCACCGCCCCCGGAACGAGCCCGCCCGCCAGGCCCGCGGCGGCCAGCACCACGACCGGCACGACCAGCCCCCACGGGTCCGCCGGCCGCTCCTCGCCCGTCCCGCCCGCGAAGGCGCCGTGCAGGAACCGCACCCCGTAGGCCACGGTCAGCGCCGATCCCGCCACCACCCCGGCGAGAACAGCGATGTCCAGGCCGCCGTGGGCGAACGCCTCAAGGGCGGCCTCTTTCGCCACGAACCCGAGGAACGGCGGAAGGCCGATCATGGAGGCGACCGCCGCGGTGGCGGCGATCGCCAGCACGGGCAGCCGCCGCCCCACCCCCGACAGCCGGTCCGCGCGACGCGTCCCCATCCGGTGCTCGATGACGCCGGCGGCCAGGAACAGCGGCGCCTTGAACAGGCCATGCGCGAGCAGCAGCGCGACCCCCGCCAGCGCCGCCACCCGCGTCCCGTTCCCCAGCAGCACCATGAGGAGGCCGAGCTGGCTCACCGTCCCGTAGGCGAGGAGCCTCTTCAGATCGTCCTGCCGCAGGGCGACGGCGCCGCCCACGAGCATGCTCAGCAACCCCACGGACAGCACCATCGGCCGCCAGGGATCCACCTCGGCGAACGCGGGCGCCAGCCGCGCCACGAGATAGACGCCCGCCTTCACCATCGCCGCCGCGTGCAGGTAGGCGCTGACCGGCGTCGGCGCCACCATCGCGGCCGGCAGCCAGGCGTGCAGCGGCACCTGCGCCGACTTCGCGAACGCCCCCAGCAGCACCAGGACGACACCGGCCCGCGCCGAGGCACCGCCCGGCGGGTCCGCGACCAGCGCCGAGATGCGGTACGTCCCCCCGGCCTGGCCGAGCACGACGAACCCGGCGAGCATGACCAGGCCGAACGCCGTGGTCGTCAAAAGCGCCTGCGTGGCCGCCCGCCGGTCCGCCGCCCGATCCGGCCGCGGGTGCCCGATGAGGATGAACGAGCTCAGCGTCGTGAGCTCCCAGAACACATAGAGGGTGAGCAGGTTGTCGGCGAGCACCAGCCCCGTCATCGCCCCCGCGAACGCCACCAGCGTCCCGATCATCAGGGGCTCGGGGCGCTCGAAATACCAGCCCGCGTAACACAGGACGACGGCCCCCACCCCGCCGACCAGCAAAAGCATCACGCTGGACAGCGCGTCCAGCCGAAAGTCGAACACCAGCCCAAGATCGGACGCCCAGGCAAGCCGCGCGGACAGTTCCCCCCGTCCCACCCGGCTGGCCGCCCACACGGCCGTCGCCGCGGGCAGCAGAGCCGCGGCACACGCCATCCCCCGCCGATACCGCCCCAGCACCCACGGCACGACAACCGCCACGACGGCATAGCCGACGACCAACATCCCCATGCCGCCGCAGCCCCCTCCCCGCCATCGCAAGCGATCTACCCGAGGAGCGCCCCCAAAACTGCACGAGAAGAGACCCGTCGCCCCACCGGCCACCGCCCGATGCCCGTTCCGGCCCCCGCAGCCCCCGATCGCTCATCCGAATAGGCGCCGCGAACCCCGCGCCACTGGAAATCCCCGGCTCCGGGTCCGGCACATGGCTCCTCGGGAAAAACATCGGGAGACACCCGAGGACTTCGAAACGCCACGGCGCAGGCACGGCCGGAGAGCAAAGCTCGGCGAAACAGGGAAGACTTCACCAGGAATTCGTCCACGACGCCGGGCGGCAGAGAAAGCGCGGCATCCCGCCCAGAGCAGGCACGGCGAGCCGCAGCGAGGCGAGCGAAGCCCAACGGACACCCGGAGAAACCTAGGACAACCCCGGCCGGCAGCCCCTCGGCGAAACCGAGCGAAGCTCGATGAACAGAAAGGACGCCCCGCAGTTTCTGAGAGGACACCGAGCCCCCATAAAGCCTGAGAGCGCAGTTCCCCGCTTCGGGGAGTGCGGAGCCATGGCGAAGCCGAGCGAAATTCGGTGAACGGAGTGAACCGTCTCGGCTCTCCCGAGAACACCTGAACGCAACCCCGAGCCGCAACCGGCAGGGGGAGCGAAGCTCCCCATCGGGGGTCCGGGGGGTCGCCCCCCGGGTCAACACTGCGGGCCTCCGGCGAAGCCGAGCAAAGCTCGGCGAGCAGGACTGCCCGCCTCGGCTCCCGCGATTGGACTCGAACCAATAACCTGCCGGTTAACAGCCGGCTGCTCTGCCGATTGAGCTACGCGGGATCGTTCGGCCGGAGGGGCCCTCGGCCCCTGTCGGCGCGTCTAGGTTAGCGCATGTCCGGGGCTGTTCGCGCACGCGTTATGGATGGGGGCGGCGCCGGCGGGTATGGGGGTGGCACGATTCCGCCGTAGTGGGAGTTCGAATGAAGACGCGCATGATGTTCATGGCGGGCGCCGCGGTCGGCTACGTCCTCGGGACGAAGGCCGGGCGCGAGCGGTACGAGCAGATCAAGCGGTTGTCGCAGCAGGTGTCGGAGAACCCGAACGTGCAGGAGGCGGCGGGCCGGCTGCGGGCGAAGGGCGAGGAGTTCGCGGGTGCGGCGCGCGACAAGGCCGGTGGTCTGGCCTCGTCGGCGAAGGGCCGGGTGCCCGAGCAGTTGCAGGGCCGGCAGAAGACGGCGGAGGAGGACCGGCCGCAGGTGCATCCCGGCTAGAGCCCGGTCTGGCGGCGCAGATCCTCCAGGACCTGTTCGGCCTGGGCCCGCAGGCCCGGGTCGGACGGGTCCAGCCCGCTGTCGAAGACGAACGTCCAGCGCACCTCGCCGCCGGCGGCGGGACGCCGGCCGACGATGCGGACCTTGCCGGCGGGGAGTTGCGCCTGGTGGCTGACGGCGATGGTGGCGGTGACGCGTTCCCGGACGGTTTCGGGCACCGATCCCGGGGCGGTGAGCCGGACGTGGTGGTCGGGGCCCGCGGCCGTCTCCTGGACGTGGAGCCACCCGTCCTTCCAGGTGGCGTGGTCGACGCGTTCCCAGGGGATGCGGGTGAAGCCGCCGGACGGCGTGGGCAGGTGCAGGGCCGTCGTGGTGGCGGCGACGTGGGAGCCGCCCCGGGTGGGGGCGGCGGCGAGGACGCGTTCACCGCGCTCCAGCGGGAGCGCGTCACGCACCGTGGCGGGCAGGGAACCCCGGAGTGGGCGCATGCCTCAACGGTAAGCGATCAGGCCGCCTGGGACGCACGACGGGCCCCGAGAAGATCGAGGACGAGCGCGGCGGACCAGGCGTAGTCGTGGCTGCCGCGCCCGGTGCCGTCGAACGGGTCGAAGAACTCGCGGAAGCCGGACTGCCGGACGAGCCGCATCGTGGAGCCGTAGAGCAGGTCGGCGACGACGGGCAGGCCGTGGCCGAGGGCGCCGTACCAGACGAGCCAGTTCGTGCTGATCCAGGTGGGGCCGCGCCAGTAGCCGGCGCGGTCGAACGCGGGAGCCTGGATGTCGCAGGTGGGGACGGGGTATCCGGCGGCGCCGGCGAAGCGGGCGGACAGCAGCAGGTCGACGAGGTTGCGGACGAGGGGGGCGGGCAGTTCGGGGTCGAGGAGGGGCCCGAACGAGCCGACGGTGATGACGGGCAGCAGCCGGTCGTCGCGCAGGTCACGGGCGCGGAAGCAGCCGGCCTCGGCGTCCCAGAGCCGGTCGAGGACGGCGCGGTGGATGCGGTCGGCGTCCTCCCGGTGCGGGACGGGATCGGCGCCGATGATCTCGGCGATGTCGGCGAGGGCGTGGGTGGAGGCCAGGTAGACGGCGTTGACGAGGGGGTCTTCGACGGCGAACGGGTGCGTGTCGCGGAGGTAGCCGGGACGGTAGTCCGCGTCCCGCATGAGGGCGGCGAGCCGGACGTAGCGGTCGTAGTCCTCGCCGTTCGGCAGCGGGCAGGGGCGCTGCGCGGGCGCGTAGGAGGACGGCGGGAGCCGGAGTTCGCCGAGCGGACGGTCCCAGGCGGGGCTGTTGTCGAGCCCGGACTCCCACGGGTGGCAGATCGCGACGAGCCCGCCGGAGCCGAGGTCGCGGGCGCGGGCGAGATAGCGGTGCTGGGCGGCCAGCTTGGGGTAGAGGCGGGCCAGGAACGCCCGGCTGCGTTCCCCGTCGGAGGCGCATTCGTGCAGGCGGAGGGCGGTGAGGGCGTGCAGCGGCGGCTGGGTGAGCCCGGAGGTGTGGACGCCGTGCGGCGCGTCCGGCTGCCGTTCGCTGCGCCACAGTTCGGGGCCGGGGAAGAACGCGTGCCGGGCGAGCCGCGTGTTGAACACGATGTGCGGGAGCATCCCGTCGGCCCACTGGCCGCGGAACAGGGACAGCAGTTCGGCCTCGGCGCGGTCGCGGCGGTGGCGGGCAAGCCCCATGCTGATGAACGCGGAGTCCCAGCTCCACTGGTGCGGGTAAAGGCCGGGCGACGCGGCGGTGGCCGTGCCGGTCCAGTTCGCGTCGAGGACCCGGGCCGCGGCCTTCCACAGCGCGGTCTCGTCGCCGGTCAGACGGGAGCTCATGTGGTCCAGGTGCCCTCCTCCGGAGCGAGAGGGGTTCACCGTGATTGTCGCCTCAGATGGCGGCCACGGCGACCCCTTGGGGAGAGTCTTTTCTCAACGCGGACAGGGGCCGGAACGTGATTATTTACGGTTCCGCCGCGCGTTCCAGGAGCCAGTCCGCGATTTCCTGCCCCGCGGCGACGCCACGCGCGGCGGTGACGGCGGTCGTGGGGGCCGTCCAGCCGGTGTCGTGCAGTTCGCCGTGGGCGGGACGGATCGACAGGTCGGCGGCTTCGAGAAGTTCGACGTCGAGGAGCGAGTCACCGGCGGACAACGTCGTGGACGCGCCGGCGCGGCGGGCGACCTCCGCGGCGGCGGCGGCCTTGGTCAGGCGGGCGGGCAGGCAGTAGACCTTGCGGCCTTGCAGGGACGTCCGCCATCCGCGTTCGGCACACCAGCCGGTCAGGTCCTCGACCCATCCGGAGGGCAGCGAGGCCCGGTCCACGACCATGTAGGCGAACAGGCCGGACGCGCTACGCCGCTTCAAGACGAAGTCACCGCTCACCTGGACGAGGTGGTGCTGGACGTCCGCGAGCGGCGCGCATCCCTCCGCGACCCGGTTCCGGACGGTCTCCGCCCACTCCGGGTCGTCCTCGCCGTCCACAAGGAGATGGCCGCCGTTCGCGCAGATGGCGTACGCGGGCGGCTTCTCCAGCAGTTGGACGCGCCGGTACTGCTCCGGTGTGCGCGTGGTCGTCGGGACGAATGTCGCGGCCGTCACGAGCGTTTCGAGCGTCCGCGCAGAAGCCTCCGTCATGTAGGACAGCGGCGCGCCTTGGTAGAACTCCACGCACAGGAGACGCGGCATGGTCTCGTCTGGCCCGTCCAAAGCGAACGCGGCGGCGGAGTAGATGAGCGTACGGTCGAGGTCGGAGCACACCAGGACGGTCACTGGACGGCCCCCTTGCCAAAGCGAGGATGGATGAAGCCCATGCACGCGTAGGGGAACCGCTCCGGCTCGACCTCGTGGACGGGCACCCCCCGTTCGTCGGCGAGCAACCGGATGTGCGTCACTTCGGGACCGGCGTCGGCCCGCACGAGCACCTTCCATGGGACGCGCCGCAACAGCACCCGGGTGGTCTCCCCGATCCCGGGCTTGACGAGGTTCAGGTCGTCGATCCCTTCGGTCTCGGCGCAACGCCGGACGGCCTCCCACCCGGACCAGTCGGGCGCGCGGTCGGCGGCCCGCGCCTCCGGCAGGTCCTTGGCGACGCGTTCGGCCACGTCCGGGAACCGCGCGCACACCGCGTCGAGGAACACGGCGGACACGTCGTCGCCGGCCAGCTCCCGGTAGGACTTCGCACCGTGGAAGTCGTCCGGGCCGATCAGGGACGCGTTCAGCACGGTCCGGCTGACCAGGCCCGACACCGTCGAATTGAGGCAGGCGGACGGGATCAGGAAGTCGTCGCGCGTGCCGTGCAGCGGGGTGCACCGCCCCGGGTCGGCGAGGACGGCGAGATCGGACGGGAACGGATGCGACGCCAGCGCCGCGGTCAGCTCCCGCGTGATCGCGCCCTTGCCCGTCCAGCCGTCCACGAACATCACGGACGCCGGGTCGTGGTGCCCGGCGAGGTACCGCAGCGCCACCGTGTCGATGCCCCGGCCCCGGACGATGCTCACCGCGTAGTGCGGGACGTCCAGGCCGTGCGCGTATCGGGCCCAGCGCCGCATCAGGATTCCCACGGGCGTCCCCGCGCGGGCCAGCGACACCAGGACCGCGTCCGGGCCGCGTTCGGCGAGGACCAGCTCGGTGACCAGTCCGGTCGCGTATGCGAGCCGCTCAGCCGACGCCTCCAGCGCCCGGTGGAACAGCCTCAGGTACTCCGGGCCCGGCTGGTATTCGACGGGCAGCGACTCGGCGTAGTGGGCCTGGCCCGCCTGGATCGCCGCCTCACGATCCTCTGTGGGCGCCTCCAGCCGCACATGCGAGAGGTCTTTGAGCAGCCACGCGACGTCCTCCGCCGGGTAGCTGCCGAAAGACGGCCCGTACAGCGGCTTCACAAACCCCTCCTATGGGATGGCACGGTGGCGACCAGCACGGGGGCAAGCGCGCGCAGCCGCTCCAAGAGCCCGCCGGCGAGTGCCTCAGTGTCTCCAACGTCGTCCACCACGAACACGATCCGATCGAACCCGCGTTGACCCAAGCCGGGAGCGACGTTGTAGGCGTACCGCTCCCCCTGCCCATCGGCGGGATCGTCATGGGAGGGGAAGACCAGGCGCGTCCTTATCGCGTACCCGGGGTCGTCCACAGCGAGCACAGGCGAACGTGTGGTCGTCGAGTATCGGACGTCCACGCCGGGCAGCGCATCGGCGAGTGCCTCCGCGAGCCGCAGCGGCGCGTACATCAGTTCCTCGAATCCCAGCACGAGAACGCGCGAGGCGTCTCCGAGCCCCGCGGCGACACGGCCCGCCATGCGGGCCAGGTCCTTTTCCAGCAGGTCCCGATGCGCGGGGAGAAAGCCGTGCCGTCCTCCGTCCGGTACCCCGGCGGGCCAGTCCAGCGCGACCCGCGACACGCCGAACGTCCCTTCGCCCAGGGACGCCCCTTCGCCCGGGCCGGAAGACCCTCCGGAGAGCCCGGCGACGAGCGCCCGCCCCGCTTCCAGAACGCCCTCGGGAAGCTCGACATGCCCCCCGGCCAGCGCCACCGCGTCGATACGGGTCCCCAGCCGGCCGGCGAGATCGTCCATCCGGGCCCGGTCGGCCTCGCCGCGCAAGTCGACCAGGGCCGCCAGGACGTAATGCCCCCTGGGCCGGACGGCATGCAACGCCTGGATGGTGTTCACCACCGTCCGCCCGGTCGAGAGCTCGTCGTCCACCAGGACGACCGGGACGTCCCGATCGAGCATCCCCGCATCGGCGGGCAGCAGCAGATGGCTCGTGGCATGGCTGTGCTCCTCCTCGAACCCGCCGTAAGCGGCGAACCCGGGCACGGGACGCCGTGTCGAGTGCAGGTAGCAGGCCCCGTCCAGGGCGTCCGCCACCGAATGCCCCAAGGCCGTGGCCGTCTCGGCATAGCCCAGGACGATCGCGTCCGCAGGAACCCGAGGCGCACGCATGAGGTCACGCAAACCGGCGGCAGCGCCAGGGACACCATCCAGGGCATCGGAGAGAAGCGAACCGGGATGTACCGCCTCCTCGCCCCGCAGGCGCGCGCGCACAAGCTCCCCCAGCAGCAACCCCGACCCGTACACGAGCCGCGGGTCTGTCGGGATGTGCTTGCCCAGCACAGCCGACACCAGCAGATGCGCCCGGCGCGGATTACGCCGCACCGCCAACCCCACCAGCGACGACAGCCCCGCCCCGGCCGGGCGTGAACCGTCCGCCAGCCGCACCCCCAGCCGCGAGGCCACCCAGAAAGAAGTCACTGGCCACCCGCCGCTTCCAGCAACTCGACGAACGTGACGCCCTCCGCCGCGACCCCGAACACCTGAGCTCGCAGCATCAGCCGCTGCGCCCAGGCGCGGTGCGGCTTGGCCTCGTTCATCTTGTTGGCGTAGGAGCTGGCCATCGCCCCGCCCCCGGCGACGCCCAGGATGTCGGCGGCGTCGCAGTACTCCTCGTGCGTCACCACCGACAGGGCGTGGACGGCCGCCACATGGCTCGGATGGATCACGGTCTTGCCGGTGAGGCCGTTCGCCTTGTCCAGGTGCACCTCGCGGATCAGCCCGTCCAGGTCCGAGGTGATCAGCCGCTGCCGCAGCGGAACCGCCTGCTGCGCCTCGAACGGCGACTGGCGGAGCTGCGGCTTGAACATCCGCTCCCCCGCCGAGAAGTACTCCCACACCGGCCCGGTCACCACGTACCCGGTCCCGTCGGCACGGCCGAGGATGTTCACCACGTCGCAGATCACGCTCGCCACCGGCCGGATGTCGTAGATCGTCAGATCCGGCGGCCGGCGCAGCCCGTAGGCGGCGGACATGTCCGTCGCCCCCAGCCGGACGGCGAGAATCCGGGAGCGGTGCTTGGCCAGCAGACGCGCCACGTCGTGCAGCATCTCCGCCCGCGTCTCGGCGTACACCGCCTCCGGGCTCTCGATCACCGGCATCGCCAGCAGCGGCAGCCCCGTGCGGACGGCGGCGTCCTCCAGCGCGTCCAGGAACGCTCCACCGGCCACCGCGCTGAACTTCGGCAGCACGAACCCGCTGATCAGCGCGGCGGCGTCGCCGAGCAGGCCGAGCAGGTCACCGATCTGCCGGGGGTCGCGGACCCGGACGAACAGCAGCGGCACGTCCGTGCCGCGCCCGTCCAGGGCCCGCAACTGCGCCACGAGGTTCGCCTCGCCGGCCTCGACCTCGTCGTCGGCGATCGCGTCCTCCAGGCACACGACCATGCTCATCACGCCGCGCCGCGCGGCCCGCTCGACGTCGTCGGCGAGACCCGGCCGGGTGGCGGGGGTGTACAGGGTCGCGCCGAGCGCGACCGCCAGCACCGCGGGATCGTCGTGCCGGTCGAACGACCGCGGATGCCGGTAGAACAGATGCTTGCGACGCGCCGCGTCGATGTGGTCGAAATGCCGCATGGACCCCTCGTCAGACGCGGCGGATCAGCACCGCGGGCACCGTGTCACAGGTGCGTCGCCACGGTCGGCAGCAGGTGCTGGAACGTGCGCCCGGTCGCGCTCGCGCCGATCGCCGTCATCGACCAGCCCTGCCCGTCCCGCGACACCTTGGCCATGATCTGCGCGTTGTGCCGGCCGGCGCCGCTCAGGTCGTAGCGGGCGATCTCCTGGCCGGTGCTCTCGTCCACCAGCCGGCAGAACGCGTTCGCGATCTGCGAGAAGTCCTGCCCGGTGAAGGAGTTCACCGTGAACACCAGCTGGGTGATGTTCGCCGGGACGCTCTGCAGGTCGACGTTGATGACCTCGTCGTCGCCCTCGCCCTCGCCGGTCAGGTTGTCGCCGGTGTGCTGGACGGACCCGTCCTTGCTGCGCAGTTGCCGGAACCACACCTGGTCGGCGAGGTTCCCGGCGGCGTCGAACAGCAGGCAGGAGGCGTCCAGGTCGATCGACTGCGCCTTGCCCCTGCCGAACAGGCCCTTCTTGGCGACGGCGTCCCAGCCGAGCCCCATCCTGACCCGGGTGAGGGTCCCGCCGCCGGGTTTGGCGAGCGAGACCTTCTGGCCCTTCTGCAGCGAGATCGACATCGTTCGGCTCCTTCGGTGATCAGTACGGGTCGCGGGGCGGGGTTCGCGGGTCAGACATTGCTGGAGTCCAGCCGCTTCTCCTCGCCGGCCGCCGGACCGGAGGACTCGTCCCGCGTGCCCCGGTTGCGGACGACGGAGCTGACGAACGCCGCGATGATCAGGCCGGCGCCGAGCCCGCCGGTGACCCACTCGGGGACGTGGTGGCCGATGCTGACCAGCATGCAGACCGCGAGCGCCCCGATCGCCCAGTGCGCACCGTGCTCCAGGTAGACGTACTCGTGCAATGTCCCCTTGCGGACCAGGAAGACGGTCAGGGACCGGATGTACATGGCGCCGATGCCGAGCCCCAGCGCGATGACGATCGGGTCGGTGCTGATCGCGAACGCGCCGATGACGCCGTCGAAGCTGAACGAGGCGTCCAGGACCTCCAGGTAGAGGAACAGGAAGAACCCGGCCTTGCCGGTGGCCAGCGCCAGCCGGCTCGGCCCGGACCGCCCGGCCGCGACCTCGCGGGCCTCGTCCTCGCCCTCCTCCTCGCCGTCCTCGTCCTCCTCGCTCGCCTCGGAGAACAGCTCGCCGAGCCCGTTGACCAGGATGTAGGTCACCATGCCGAGCACGCCCGCGATCATGACGTTGCCCGGGTCGGCGGCCGACAGCCACGCCACGAACGCCAGCGAGCCGCCCGCGACGACCACCGACAGCTGGTCGAGCTTGCCGATGCGGGCGAGCGGGCGCTCCAGCCACGGCAGCCACTTGTCGGCGCGTTCCTCGAACACGAAGTCCAGGAACAGCATCATCAGGAACATGCCGCCGAACGCCGCGATCATCGGATACGCGTCGTTCATGAGCTGGTGGTAGCGGTGGGAGTCGTTGAGCGCGAGGTCGACCGCCTGGACGGGGCTCAGCTTGGCCGTGATGCCCACGATCAGCAGGGGGAAGACCAGCCGCATGCCGAACACCGCGATCGCGATGCCGACGGTCAGGAAGATCTTCTGCCAGAAGGGGCTCATCCGGTCGAGCACCTTGGCGTTGACCACGGCGTTGTCGAACGAGAGCGAGACCTCAAGGACGGCGAGCACGGCGACGAGGGCCAGTCCGGTCGGCCCATCGTAGAGGAGGGCGGCCAGCAGCCCGAGGGCCGTGACGCCGAGGGACCAACCGAAGGTGCGAAGAATCATGGGCGTATTTCCGTGAGAGAGGCGGCCGGGCGGGACGGCCGGGATGCGGGGTGGCCGGCCCTCAGCCGACGTTGACGCCGAAGTCCGTCGCGATACCCGCCAGACCGGAGGCATACCCCTGCCCGACGGCCCGGAACTTCCACTCGCCGTTGTAGCGGTACAGCTCGCCGAACACCATGGCCGTCTCGGTGGAGGCGTCCTCGGTGAGGTCGAAGCGGGCGAGCTCGGTGCCGTCCGTCCGGTTGACGATCCGGATGAAGGCGTTGCGGACCTGGCCGAAGCTCTGCAGCCGGTTGTCTGCGTCGTAGATCGACACCGGGAACACGATGCGCTCGCACTCGGCCGGCACCGAGGTGAGGTCGACGTTGATCGACTCGTCGTCGCCCTCGCCCTCACCGGTCAGGTTGTCGCCGGTGTGCTCGACCGAGCCCTCCGGGCTCCTCAGGTTGTTGAAGAACACGAAGTGGTGGTCGGACATGACCTTGCCGGTGGCGCCCAGCATCAGCGCGGACGCGTCCAGGTCGAAGTCGGCGCCCGTGGTGGCGCGCACGTCCCAGCCGAGGCCGACGGTGACCGCGGTGAGGTTGGGCGCGGCCTTGGTCAGTGAGACGTTGCCGCCCTTGGCGAGTGATACTCCCATGTTCGGGCCACTCCCTTCCTGATGAGGCTGATGAGGCGGTGCGGCCTGACGAGGCGGTTCAGGCCGGGGAGTCCGGTCAGAGGGTGACGCCGAAGTCCATCGCGATGCCGGCCAGCCCGGACGCGTAGCCCTGGCCGACCGCGCGGAACTTCCACTCCGTCCCGTTGCGGTACAGCTCACCGAAGACCATCGCGGTTTCCATCGAGGCGTCCTCGGACAGGTCGTAGCGCGCCATCTCGGACCCGTCGGCCTGGTTCATCACCCGGATGTAGGCGTTGCGGACCTGCCCGAAGTTCTGCCCGCGGCTGTCGGCGTCGTAGATCGACACGGCGAACGCCACCCGCTCGGCGGTGGCCGGCATCGCACCGAAGTTGATCTTGAGCTGCTCGTCGTCGCCCTCGCCGGCGCCGGTGGTGTTGTCGCCGGTGTGCTCGACCGCGCCGTCCGGGGTGCGCAGGTTGTTGAAGAACACGAAGTGCTGGTCGGTAATGATCTTGCCGGAGGCGTCCAGCACCAGGGCGGAGGCGTCGAGGTCGAAATCCGTGCCGGTGGTGGTGCGCAGGTCCCAGCCGAGACCGACGGTCACCGCGGTCAGTCCGGGCGCCTGTTTGGTGAGCGAGACATTGCCGCCTTTGCTCAGGCTGACGGGCACGATTGGCCTCCAAGATCGCATGCCGGACCGGGCGCCGACCTGGCGCCTCAGCCTTATCGACGCTGCAGCGATGCTATCCGTTCCATCCGTTGTGCACCTGTGATGCTGTCCGATACCTCCTGGGTCCTGGTCTGCCGCCCGAAGGGGGCGAATACCGGCCGGCTGCGCCAGACTGGGCAGGGACGAAGGGAGGCAGCGTTGCGGGGACCGGGCGACCAGCGCCGCCGGGGTGGCAGGGGGACGCAGGCGGCTGCCGCGGCCATCGAGGCCAGGGAGGCGGCCGCGACCGCCTTCTACGACATGGACCAGGCGCAGAAGTACATCGACGGCCGTGTGACGGTGTTCGAGGATCTGGACGCGGCGGCGGCCGAACCCGCCCGGCGGGAGTTCGCCGGGCTGTCGGAGGCCGCGGACGCGGCGGCCGTCGCCTACATCTCCGTCCTGGACGCGCACGACCTCGATGACCGGGACCGCTCCCCGGCCGAGTACGACGCCGCCCGCCGGGCGTTCACCGCGTCCACCGAGCGGCTGCAGCAGATCACCCGGAACCTGAACGGGTTCGCCGAGCGGCTCGCCCCGCGCATGGCCCGGCTGGAGGCGGCGCTCGACCAGCTCCCGCCCCGGCTGACCGCCGCCCGCGACGCGGTGGCCGCCGCCGCCGACGCCGTCACCGCCGCGAAGAACGCGGGCATGGACGCCTCCGGCCCGGAGGCGGAGCTGGACCGCGCCAGGCAGGCCCTCGCGCAGCTCGGTTCGCAGGGCCTCGGCGGGCTCGGCCTGGACGGCGCCATCCGCAAGGCCGAGGAGGTCCGCGAGATCGCCGGGCGGGCCCGCGAGGCCGCCGCGGAGCTGCCGCAGATGGCGCAGAAGGTGCGCAACTCGCTCGCGTCCGCCAGGACGCGGGCGGACGCCGTCGCCCATCGCGTCGGGCCCGTCCAGGACGCGATGAGGGTACTGGTGCGCGGCTACTCGCAGACCTGCTGGCAGGACCTCAGGGGCGCACCGGATGCCATCGAGGCGGCCGTCTCCCGGGCCCGGGAACGGCTGAACGAGGCGTCCGCGCACCTCGCCCGGGCCGAGTGGAGGCAGGCGCAGCAGGCGCTCACCGCGGCCCGCACCGAGCTGAACGCCGCCGACCGCCGCGCCGGCCAGGTCACCGGCCGGGTCGACCGGCTCAGGGAGGTCGCCGCCGACCCGGCGGGGCCGGCGGAGGGCGCCCGGTTCGCGGTGCGGGACGCGCAGCGCCTCGCCATGGCTCAGCCGGGCGGGCCCGCGCCGCAGCACGTCCGGGTGCTCGACGGGCTCGTCGAGCGGCTGGAGAACGCGTCGAAGCGGCTCACCGGCGTCAACCCCGACTACTGGGCCTACCTCCAGGAACTGGAGGCCATCACGACCGCCGCGGGCGACGTCGTGACCCGCATCCGCGCGGAACGGGCCGCGCGGGGCTAGGGCCCCAGGCGAACCCCCCGGGCGACCCGCTAGACGACCCCTTAGGCGAACCACTAGGCGAACCATTAGGCGAACAGGGTGTCGCCCCAGTAGCCGCCCTCGCGGACGCCCGGCGGGCACGCGTAGACGCCCGATCCGACGTGCTGGATGTACTCGTTCAGCGCGTCGGTGGCCAGCGACTTCTGGATCGGGATGAACCCGGTGCGCGGGTCGCGCTGGAACGCGACGAAGAACAGGCCCGCGTCCAGCCGGCCCAGGCCGTCCGTCCCGTCGGTGAACGAGTAGCCGCGCCGCAGGATGCGCATCCCGTGGTTGGAGTCGGGGTGAGCGAGGCGGACGTGCGAGTCCGGCTTCATCCGCGCCAGGACGGGCCTGTCGCGCTCCTTCCTCTCCCCCACCGGCGCGCCCTCGCCCTTGCTGCGGCCGAAGATGTCCTCCTGCTCGCGCAGCGACGTCCGGTCCCACGTCTCGATGTGCATCCGGATGCGGCGGGCGACGAGGTAGGAGCCGCCCGCCATCCAGCCGGCGCCGTCGCCCTTGCCCGCCCACACGTGCTGGTCGAGCGACGCCGTGTCGTCGAAGCCGATGTTGTGGGTGCCGTCCTTGAACCCGAACAGGTTGCGCGGGGTCTGCGCGTCCGGCGTCGTCGAGGACGTCTTGCCGAACCCGAGCTGCGACCAGCGGACCGCCACCGTCCCGAACCCGATGCGCGCCAGGTTCCGGACGGCGTGCACCGCGACCTGCGGATCGTCCGCGCACGCCTGCACGGCGATGTCGCCGCCGCTGCGGGCGGGGTCGAGGTTGTCGCCGGGGAAGTGCGGCAGGTCGACCAGCGCCGCCGGGCGGCGCGCCCTGAGACCGAACCGGTCCTCGCCGTCCTTCTCGAACAGGGTCGGGCCGAACCCGATCGTCAGCGTGAGGCGGGACGGCGGCAGGCCGAGGGCCTCGCCGGTGTCGTCCGGCGGCGCCACCGGCGGCCCGCCGACCGCGCCGTCCCCGACGGGCCTGCCGGCGGTCATGGCGGCCGCCGCGGCCGTCCATTCCCTGAGCATCCGGACGAGCCGGCCGCGGTCGCCGGTCGTCACGTCGAACGCGGCGAAGTGCAGCCGGTCCTGGACGGGGGTGGCGATGCCCGCCTGGTGCGCGCCGTGGAACGCGACGGCGGCGCCGGCGCCCTCGTCCCCCTCGGCCAGCGCCACCCGGTCCAGGCCCGCGCCGGCGGCGGCGCCGGCCAGCAGGCTCGCGCCGGAGAAGCCGAGCATCCTGCGCCGGGACATCCCGGACCGCGTCCGCGTCATCGTGCCACCGCCCTCTCGTCCTCGCCGATCACTTCGCCACGGCCCCGGCGAGCTTCGACAGCGGCTCGCCCAGCGCGTTCACCGCGTCCGCCAGCTCCTTGCGGTCGCCCTCGCCGACCTTGTCGTAGGAGACGTAGCCGTCGCCCTTCTCGTGCTTCTTCAGCAGCGCCTCGACCTTGGCGAAGTTGTCGTCGAGGTCCCCGGCGAGCTGGGCGTCCCGCTCCTGGACGACCGGCTTGAGCAGCTCGTAGATCTTCTTGGCACCGTCCACGTTGGCCTTGAAGTCGACCAGGTCGGTGTGGCTGAACGCCTCCTCCTCGCCGGTGACCTTGCCGGTGGCGACCTCGTCCAGCAGTTCCTTGGCGCCGCCGGCCATGTCGTTGACCGGGTCGAGGGTGAGGCCGGGCAGCCGCGACTTCAGGACGTCCAGGTCCTTCAGCAGCTGGTCGCCGTACTTCTCCTTGCCCTTGACCGAACCGTCCTTCCAGAGGGCCTTCTCCAGCAGGTGCCAGCCGGACCAGTCCTTCTTCTCCTCCGGCTTGAGGTCGGCCTCGCGGGCGTCGACCTTGGGGTCGATGTCGCCGAACTTCTCCGCGACCGGCTCGATCGTCTCCCAGCCGACGCGGGAGGGCGCGTACAGCTCCTTGGCCTTCTCGACGTCGTTCGCCTTCACCGCGTCGACGAACGTGCGCGTCTTGGCGATCGTGTCGTCGAGCTGGACGATGACGAACGCCCTGTAGTCGGCGGCGGCCTTGCCCAGCCGCGCGTCGCCGCTCGCGGAGCCGCCGCTGACCGTGATGTTCTGGGACGGGCCCTTGCCGGTCTGCCCGGCGCTGCACAGCAGCCTGTACTGGCCGGCGGGCAGGTTCACGACGAAGTCGACGGTGGTGCCGGGGCCGATGTTCTCCCGCTCGGCGAGGATCTTGCCGTCCGACTTGAGGACCTCGAACTCGTTGACCTTCGAGCCCTTGTTGGCGACCTTGAAGGTGGTCTTGCCCGCGCTGAGGTCGGTCTTGGCGACCTCGCACGTGTCGTCGGTCGCCGTCACCGGGACGGCGCCCGCGGCGTCCGCCTTGCCGCCGTCACCGCCGCACGCCGAGAGCAGGGACAGCGACACGGCGGCGGCACCGGTGAGGGCGAGGACGGACACAGGACGCATCAGGGTCTCCAGGAGCGAGCAAATGGTTAGGCTTACCTAAATTAGCGAAAGCTAACCTCAGCTCGTCAAGTGACCCCCGCGACAGTGAGTCATCCCACGTCGCGCGGCGCGGCGGCGCCGTTCAGCGGGGGCGGTCGTGCAGCCCCATCGTGAGGTTGCGCGCGGCCATCGGCGGACCGCCCGGCTGCGGGTCCCCGTAGGGCGGAAGATGCCCCTGCTGCTGGGGCGGTGCCTGCCGGTACTGGGGCCCCTGGTCGCGCTGCTGCCCCGCCGGCTCCGCCCAGACGGCCGTTCCGTAGGCGCAGACCTCGAAGCCGCCGCCCACCGCGGCGGTGTCGAAGCGCATACCGACAACCGTGTTCGCGCCCTTGCGGCGCGCCTCCTCACCGAGCCGTTCCACCGCCTCGCGGCGCGCCGCGGCCAGGCTCACCGCCGGCCGCTCCCCGGTCACCCGGAACGTCGCGCTGCTGCCGCCCTGCCCGGGCTGGGGCCCCGCCCCCTGATCGACCTGGAGGGACGTCCCGAGAACCTCCCCGAGGACGCTCCTGATCTCATACCCTGCCACGCCATCGGTCGTCACGATCAGCATGGCACCACGGTAAAGGACCGTCAGGACGAAATGCGACGAATCGCCAGAGTCGTGGCCGAACGGCCGTCCTCCCGGCGGCGTGGCCGGGAGGACGGCGGTGGAGCCGGGGGCGCCCTCGCGGGCCGGCCGTCACTCCAGGTATTCGCGGAGCATCTGCGCGCGGGACGGGTGGCGCAGCTTCGCCAGCGTCTTGGACTCGATCTGCCGGATGCGCTCCCGCGTCACGCCGAACTCGCGGCCGACCTCCTCCAGGGTGCGCGGATGGCCGTCGGCCAGGCCGAAGCGCAACTGGATGATGCGCTGCTCCCGTTCCGACAGGGTGCCGAGGATGTCCTCCAGCTGGTCCTGGAGAAGAATGAACGCCGCGGCCTCGATCGGCACGACGGCGTCCGCGTCCTCGATGAAGTCGCCGAGGTCGGAGTCCTCCTCACCGATCGGCGACTGCAGCGAGACCGGTTCCTGGGCGATCCGCTGGATCTCCACCACCCGGGCGGGCGGGAGCCCCATCTCCAGGCCGATCTCCTCCGGGCTCGGCTCCCGGCCGAGGTCCTGGTGCATCTGCCGCTGCACCCGGACCAGCTTGTTGATCGTCTCCACCATGTGGACCGGGATCCGGATCGTCCGGGCCTGGTCGGCGATCGCCCGGGTGATCGCCTGCCGGATCCACCAGGTGGCGTAGGTCGAGAACTTGAACCCCTTGGTGTAGTCGAATTTCTCGACCGCGCGGATGAGTCCGAGATTTCCCTCCTGGATCAGGTCGAGGAACAGCATTCCCCGGCCGACGTAGCGTTTCGCGATCGAGACCACCAGCCGCAGGTTCGCCTCGATCAGGCGTTGCTTCGCCCGCATACCCTCGCGGGAGAGCAGTTCGAGGTCCAGCAGTTCGCCGCGGGCGAGGACGGCGGTACGCGCCATCTTCTCCTCGGCGAACAGCCCCGCCTCGATCGATTTCGCGAGTTCTACTTCATCTTCTGCCGTGAGAAGCGGTACGCGACCGATCTCTCTCAGGTAGATCCGAACCAGGTCGCTCGTCGGCGCCCGCTTGCCGAGGTCTCCCTCATCCGCTCGCGCGACGTCCTCGGTCTCATGCTGAGATTCGAGGACCTCCACCCCCTGCTCTGCGAGCATCCGGACGACCCGCTCCAGGGAGTCGTCCGGCAAGTCCGAGCGATCGAGCGCGGCAGCGACGTCCTCGACGGTCACACCGCCGCGTTCTCTACCACGTGCGACGAGGTCCGCCACCTGATCAACCGATGGCGCCTCGCTTGGCAGCACCGAAGGGCCCACGCAGACAGTCTGCGTCAAAGAAGCCCTAGATCACAGGACCCATTTTTGCGGTCCCTTGACTTACTGTGATCCAAGCCCTCGCTCCCGCAACACCCGTCTCTGCTGCTCAAGCGCGACAAGATCGCCGAAGAGCCGGTGGTACTCCTCCTGCGCCTCGACCGGATTCAGCCGTCCGAGTTTAGATTTCACATCCGCGATCATGCGGGTGAGCTGGCGTTCCTTTATACGGGCGAGCAGGTCCGCGGCATAACGGTCATCCGATTCCTGCGCGGACCGTACCGGTTCCACTCCGAGCTTGGTGATCAGGTCTCTGACCTGGTCGTCCGGCGCGCTCTCCAGCAGCAGCGACACCCATTCCGCGACGTTCCGGGCCGCCGTCACGCCGCCCGCCGCGACGATCACCGCGCGGACCGCGGCGTGCGGCGGCGCGATGAACGCCTCCGCCGGAACCTCGTCGAACCCCGGCCCGAGCAGCGCCGGACGCTGCACGGCCAGCTTCAGCAGCTCCCGCTCCCGCTGCACCTCGGGGTCGGCGAGGTCGAACGCGGGCCGCTTCGGCGCCTGCGGCTCACCGCCCCGCCCGTGCTCGCCCCGCCCGTGCTCCGCGCGCCGGCCGGGGTGGCCGTTTGCGGCCTGAGCGCGCCCGTGCCGGCGGTTCGCCAGCTCGCGGACGCGGCGCAGCACGAACTGCTCGTCCATGATGCCGAGCCAGCGGTCCAGGTTGACGGTGTACATGTGCCGGCGCGACCGGTCCTTGATGGCGGCGACGACCGGGGCCGCCGCGTCCAGCGCGGCCAGCCGCCCCTCCACGGTGTCGAGGTCGTGCTGCTCGATCGCGCTGCGCACCGCGAACTCGAACAGCGGCAGCCGGGAGGCGACCAGGTCGCGCACCGCCGCGTCGCCGTGCCGGATGCGCAGGTCGCACGGGTCGAGACCGTCCGGCTGGACGGCCACGAACGTCTGCGAGACGAACTTCTGCTCGTCGTCGAACGCGCGCAGCGCCGCCTTGCGGCCGGCCGAGTCGCCGTCGAAGGTGAAGATCACCTCGCCGCGGAACTCGTCCTGGTCCATCAGCAGCCGGCGCAGCACCTTGATGTGGTCGTCGCCGAACGCCGTCCCGCACGTGGCGATCGCCGTCGGGACGCCCGCGAGGTGGCAGGCCATCACGTCGGTGTAGCCCTCGACGACCACCGCCTGCCTGCGCCGCGCGATCTCCTTCTTCGCCAGGTCCGCCCCGTACAGCACCGAGCCCTTGTGGAAGAGCGGCGACTCGGGGGTGTTCAGGTATTTCGGGCCGTCGTCGTCCTCGTAGAGCCGGCGCGCGCCGAACCCGATGACATCGCCGGACAGGTCGCGGATCGGCCACATCAGCCGGCCGCGGAACCGGTCCATCGGGCCGCGCCGCCCCTCCTTGGCCAGCCCTCCGGCGACGATGTCGCGGTCGGCGAACCCGCGTCCGCGCAGGTGCCGGACGAGCCCCTCCCACTCGCGGGGCGCGAACCCCACGCCGAAGCGGGCGGCGTCGGCGGCCTCGAAGCCGCGCTCGGACAGGAACTTGCGGCCGATCGCCCCCTCGGGGGAGTTCAACTGCCCGGTGTAGTACTCGGCGGCGGCCCGGTGCGCCTCGATCAGGCGCGCGCGCTGCCCGCCGTCCCGCCGGGGGCCGTGCCCGCCGGTGTCCTCGTAGCGAAGCTGGATCCCGGCCTGGGCGGCGAGCCGCTCCACCGCCTCGGAGAACGACAGGTGCTCGATCTCCTGGACGAACTTGATGACGTCGCCGCCCGCCTCGCAGCCGAAGCAGAAGTACAGGCCGCGCGAGGGCGTCACGTTGAACGACGGCGACTTCTCGTCGTGGAACGGGCAGAGGCCCTTGAGGTTGCCGCCGCCCGCGCTGCGAAGCTGCAGATACTCACCGATGACGTCGGCGATGGAGGCGCGCTCGCGGACGAGCGCGATGTCCTCGTTGCGAATCCGGCCTGCCACGACGAAGGAGTCTACGGTGGAGGCCCGACATCCGGTGCGCCCGCACCCGAACCGGCCGGCGTTCTCCGCTGGAGGCCGGAGCTCGCGTCCTCCAGGATGGAGCGTGAGGGACAGCCGACCACGAGGAATGCCGAGGACCGCAATGCGCATCGGAATCCAGATCCCCAGCTTCACCTTTCCCGGCGGGCCGGAGCAGATCGGCCCGGCGTTCGGCCGGATGGCCCGCGCGGCCGACCAGGCGGGGCTGCACTCGTTCTGGGTGATGGACCACCTCTTCCAGATCGACATGGTGGGCCCGCCGGAGGAGCCCATGCTGGAGGGCTACTCCGCGCTCGCGTACGCGGCGGCGCTGACCGAGCGGATCACGCTCGGCACCATGGTCACCGGCGCCGTCTACCGCCATCCCGGCATCCTGGTGAAGACGGTGACGACGCTGGACGTCCTGTCGGGCGGGCGCGCGTGGCTGGGCATCGGCGCGGCGTGGAACGATCAGGAGGCGCGCGGCCTCGGCGTCCCGTTCCCGCCGACCGCCGAGCGGTTCGAACGGCTGGAGGAGACGCTGCAGATCGCCCACCGGATGTGGAAGGGCGACGAGTCGGCGTTCGAGGGCGGGCACTTCACGCTGGAGCGGCCGCTGAACTCGCCGCCCGCACTGCGCACCCCGCACCCGCCGATCCTGATCGGCGGCGGCGGCGAGAAGAAGACGCTCCGGCTGGTCGCCAGGTACGCCGACGCGTGCAACCTCTTCGACGGCGACGAACTGCCGCGGAAGCTGGACGTCCTGCGGGAGCACTGCGAGCGTGAGGGACGCGACTACGCCGAGATCGAGAAGACGTCGCTGGGCCGCTTCACCGGCGATCCGTCGGTGGACCAGGTCGTGGACGCCGTCGGGCGGCTCGCCGAACACGGCATCGACCAGGTGATCTTCTCCCAGGGCACCGGTCAGGACCTCGCGGGCGTCCTCGGCGAGGCGCAGACCCGGACCGAGAAGATCGTCCCGGCGGGCCGCTGACACCGGGGAGCCGAGCACGGCGCAGGCGCGCCGCCACCGTGACCGGCCAGGCGTGCAGGTCGCGGGCCTCGTCCCCCACGCCCCCGGTTCATACGGTGGCCGGGGTGAACACCCATTTCTTGTACGACCAGTAGCGGAACACCGAGCCGAGGCCGAGGCCGGCGAGCAGCCCGAGATTGTAGGCGATACCGCCGTGCAGGCCGAGGGTGTAGTAGGTGAAGCCGGTGCACAGCACCTGGATGAGCAGCCCGACGCCGTTCAGCGCGAAGAAGATCGCGACCTCCCGGCCGGAGCCGTCGCTGTCCCGGTGCCGGAACGTCCAGTGCCGGTTGAGCAGGTAGGACGTCAGCGTCGAGACGACGGTCGGCACGACGACGCTGGTGACCGGGCTGCCGCCGAGCCACGCGCGCATCAGGTTGGCGCCGAAGATCATGATCAGCGTGCCGACGCACCCCACGAAGCCGAAGCTCAGCAGTTCGCGGAGAAATGTCCGGTACGCCGGGGCGGACGAGACCGTTTCCATCGGTCTTGACCGCTGCGTGGTACTCACTCGTCCAGACCTTACCCGAGGGGGACTTATGCGAATGTGTCCACCCGGAGAAAAGATCAACGAGCGCCGCCGTCAGCCTTCCGCCGTGGCGGCCGCCGGCGCCAGCAGGACGATCAGCCCGGCCAGCACCACGGGAATGGCCAGCGCCCATGCCAGCCCCACGCCCTGCGCGACGAACCCGATGACGGGAGGGCCGCCGAGCAGCCCGGCGTAGCCGACCGCGGTGACCCGGGAGATCCCGGCCGCGGCGGGCACCCCGGGGAGGTTCCCGGCCGCGCTGAAGGTGACCGGCGCCACGACCGCGACACCGAGGCCGAACAGCGTGAATCCGGCCACGGCCGCGACCGGGTCACCGGCGGCGAGCCCGCCCGCGAGGCCGAGCGCGGCGACCAGCGACCCGGCGCGCAGCACCGGGACGGGACCGAACCGCGCGACGATCCGGTCCCCGCCGAGCCGCCCGGCGGTCATCGCCACCGCGCATCCGGCGTAGCCGAGGCCCGCGGTACCGGGGCCGGCGCCGAGGTCCTCCCGCAGGTGGACGGCGCTCCAGTCGGCCATGGCCCCCTCGCCGACGAACGAGCACAGCCCGATGATCCCGAGCATGGTCAGCGGCCACCGCGACGACGACCGCGCGGGACCCGCCCGGCCGTCCGCCGGCCCGGGGCGGACGTCGGCCGAACGGCCCAGGAGCCCGCGGCAGCCGATCACCACGAGGGCGCCCAGCAGCACGGCCGCGGCGGAAAGATGCGGCGCGACGGGGACGCCCGCGTGTGCGGCGCCCGCCCCGGCCAGCGCGGACATCAGCGTCCCGATGCTGTACGCGCCGTGCAGGCCGGACATCAGCGGGCGCCCGTAGCCGCGTTCGACGGCGACGCCCTGCGCGTTCATCGCCACGTCCATCAGCCCGAGCGAGGCGCCCAGCAGCAGCAGCGAGAAGACCAGCGCGCCCAGGTTCCAGGCGAGGCCGAGCGGGACCAGCGACAGCGCGGCGGCGACCCCGCCGGCGACGGTCGTCCCCCGGCTTCCCCACCGGGCGACGATCCGGCTCGCGAACCGGACGGCGGCCACGACGCCGACCGGCGCGCCGAGCAGCGCGACGCCCATCGCGCCCTCGCCCAGCCCGAGATGCCCCTTGATCTGCGGGATGCGGGCGACCCAGGCGGCGGCGAGCAGCCCATGCGCGGTGAACGCCAGCGTCACCGCGACACGTGCCCGGCCGAGCGCCGCGAACTGCTCCGAGGCCATCCGGAAGACTGTACGTGGCCTGCCGGACCTCCCAGTGCGGTTTTCCCGCGGTGTGCCCGGCGGCGCGGCTCAGGCGAGGCCGGCCAGCGGCACCGCCGGGTCGGCGAGGCGGGTGGTGTCCACCGGGCGCCCGGAGCGGATCAGCGCCTGGACGTCCCCGGTGACGTCCCACACGTTGACGTTCATCCCGGCGACGACCCGGCCGCCCGACAGCCAGAACGCGATGAACTCCCGGGAGGGCACCTCGCCGCGGTACACGACCTCGTCGTACTCCCCCGGCGCCGCGACGCCCGACATCTCCATGCCGAGGTCGTACTGGTCGCTGAAGAAGTACGGGATCCGGTCGTAGACGACGTCCTGGCCGAGCATGGCGCGGGCGGCGGCGGGCCCGCCGTTCAGCGCGTTCGCCCAGTGCTCCACGCGGATGCGCCGGCCGAGCAGCGGGTTGTAGGCGTTGGCGACGTCGCCGGCCGCGAAGATGTCGGGGTCGGACGTGCGCAGCGACTGGTCGACGAGAACGCCGTCCGAGACCTCCAGGCCGGCCTCCTCCGCCAGCCCGGTGTTGGGCCGCACCCCGATGCCGACGATCACGACGTCCGCGGGCACCTCGGCGCCGCCGGAGGTGACGACGGCCGACACCTGCCCGGCGCCCCAGAACCCGGCGACCCCCTGGTCGAGCCGCAGGTCGGCACCGTGCTCCCGGTGCAGGTCGCCGAACATCCCGCCGAGCTCGGGCCCCATGACGGCGTGCAGCGGCGTCGGCTCCGGGTCGATGATCGTCACGTCGTTGCCGTAGGAACGGGCGGCGGCGGCCGTCTCCAGCCCGATCCAGCCCGCGCCCGCCACCACGACGCGCCGGCCGCCGTGCGCGAGCGCCTGCTTCAGCGCCGCCGAGTCGGCCATCGTGCGCAGGTAGTGGATGCCCTGCAGCTTGGAACCGGGCACCTCCAGGCGCCGCACCGACGCGCCCGTCGCCAGCAGCAGCCTGTCGTAGGAGACCGGCTCCCCGGTGGACAGCCGCACCTGGTGCGCGCCCCGGTCGATCGACGCCACGGACGTGCCGAGCCGCAGTTCCACGCCGTGCTCGTCGTACCAGTCCGCCTCGTGGACGTGGGCCTTCTCGCGAGGCTCCTTGTCCAGCAGGAAGCCCTTGGACAGCGGCGGCCGTTCGTAGGGCCGTTCGATCTCGTCCCCGATCAGCAGGACTCTGCCCGCGAAGCCCTCCTCGCGGAGCGTCTCCGCCGCCTTGGCTCCGGCCAGGCTCGCTCCGGCGATGACGAACGTCTCCTCGGGCATGGCGACCTCCTGTAGTTGACCTTTAGCCATCCCTACAGCGGCCCCTCTGCCGAAACAAGGGGCGCCGGGCGCGTCCAGAGGCATATTCCGCACCACGCCCGCCGGAAACGCGCTGATCAGCCGGGCCGGCCGCCCAGCAGCCGATGCCGGGCGATCGCGGAGAGGTCGGTGAGCGAGGCGATCTGGTCGATGACGGCGCGCAGCCGGGCCGCGTCGTCGGCGGCGTCCACGAACGCGGCGCGGAACCCGGGATCGAGCGTGCCGGGCGCGCCGGCGAGCATCATCTCGGCCAGCTCGGTGATCAGCGTCCGCTGCCGGGCCCTGACCTCCTCGTGGCTGATCCACACGTAGTGCGCCGTGATGCCCTTGAGCAGCGCGTTCTCCAGCCGCTGCGCCCGGGGGACGATCAGCTCCGCCGCGTACCGGGTCAGCGGCCGGTCACCGTAGGCCGCGCGGGTCGCGGTCTCGGCGGCCAGGCAGAACCGCCCGATGAGCGTGCTGGTCAGGTTCTTCAGCGCGGCGAGGCTGCGCGGCGTGCCGTCGTAGCGGTCCGGCCAGTACGGCTCGGCGAGCAGCGCGGTGAAGCGCGTCTCCAGTTCGGCGAGGGCGGCGTCCGGGCAGTACAGCTTGACCGCGGTGGCGGCGACGAGACGGCGCTCGGTGGGGTCGGCGAGGCGGGCGAAGTCGACGTGCCCGGCGACCAGCGCGTCCTCCAGGTCGTGGACGGAGTAGGCGACGTCGTCGCTCCAGTCCATGACCTGGGCCTCGAAGCACGTCCGGCCCGCGGGCGCCCCCTCCCGGACCCAGCGCGCGACGTCCATGTCGTCGTCGTACACGCCGAACTTCCCGTTGACCGCGTCGGCCTGCGGCCACGGGTACTTCATGGCGGCGTCCAGCGCGGCGCGGGTCAGGTTGAGGCCGACGCTGCGCCCGTGCAGGGGCGGGCCGTCCGCGGCGAACGACTTCGGCTCCAGCCGGGTCAGGACGCGCAGGCTCTGCGCGTTGCCCTCGAAGCCGCCGCAGTCGCGCGCGACGATGTCGAGCGCGTGCTCGCCGTTGTGGCCGAACGGCGGATGCCCGATGTCGTGGGACAGGCACGCCGTCTCCACCAGATCGGGATCGCAGCCGAGCGACTTGCCCAGCTCGCGGCCGACCTGGGCGCATTCGAGGGAATGGGTCAGCCGGGTGCGCAGGCTCTGCACGGTGTCGGCCGCCGCGTCCGCGCCGGGCGAGGCGACCTGGGTCTTGGCCGCCAGCCGGCGCAGCGCCGCACTGTGCAGGACACGGGCGCGGTCGCGTTCGAACGCCGTCCGGTCGCGGCGCTTGGCGGGCTCGGGCGCCCACCGCCGCCGGTCGCGGGCGGCATAGCCTTCGGTGATGTCGCTCGTCATGTCCCTCCAGGGTACGGGGCACGATCAGGTTCAGCGGCTCGGCGACACGGACGACGACGGGGCCGCGGGCGTACCGGACGGGTCGGTGCGGATGCGCTTGGCGGTCTCGTCCGGCACCTGGACGCTCTTGCCCAGCAGCACGTACGACAGGTACCCGCCGGTCTCGCGGACGATGTAGTTGAACTGGGTGTCGCGCGTCTGCACGCTGGGTCCGCTGCGGGTCGGCGACGCGGCGGCCTCGATGCCCTGGTCCGCGGCCATCTTCTTCGACCGCAGCCCGTGCCACGGGTCGGTGACGATCACCGCGGACTTCCAGTGGTGCCGGTCGAACTCCCGGCCGACGGCCTGGAGGCTCTCCAGCGTGTCCCGTCCGACGGGCACCGCGAAGACCTTGGCCGCCGGCACCCCGCCCTTCTCGATCAGCCAGGTGCGGCCGGAGCCGGCCTCGGTGTAGTTGTCGCCGGGCGCCTTGCCGCCGACCGTGACGATGGCGGGCGCGACACCGTGGCGGTAGAGGTCGAGAGCGTGCTGCAGGCGCCACTTCAGCGTCGGGGACGGCACCCCGTTGTACTGCGCGGCGCCCAGCACGATGATCGCGTCGGAACGGGGCCGCTCGTCCTGCCGGCCCTGGTACCAGACCCGCGCGCCGACGGTCAGCGGTGTCAGCACGACGGTCGCGAGCAGCCCGAGGACGATGCTCAGCGAAATCGTGAACCAGGGCGACCGGCGGCGGCGCGGGCGGGCCTCCGGCTCCTCGGCGGCGGGCTCTTCGGGCTGGGGCTCCGGCATTTCAACTTCCAACGTCATCGCATCGGACACACTATTGAGATCGTGCGGCACGTGCCCGAAGTTCGCGAGGACGGCGTGTGGCGAAGAACCCGCGGCCTTCCGGCGGCCGGTCGCCCGCGTGCGGGAACCGGCCGCCGGCCGGCGGCGTCAGCGGCTGTCGCTGCCGCCGGACATGCCGGACGCCGCGTCCGCCGCCTCGATCGCCGCGCGACCGGCCTCCAGCCGGGCGACGGGGATGCGGAACGGCGAGCAGGACACGTAGTCGAGGCCGACCTCGTGGCAGAAGTGCACCGAGTCCGGGTCGCCGCCGTGCTCACCGCAGATGCCGAGGTGCAGGTCCGGACGCGCCTTGCGGCCCTCCTCGGCGGCGATGCGGACGAGCCGCCCGACGCCCTCCCGGTCCAGCGTCTCGAACGGCGAAACCCCGAAGATGCCGAGCTCCAGGTAGCGGGAGAAGAACGCCGCCTCGACGTCGTCGCGGGAGAAGCCCCACGTCGTCTGGGTGAGGTCGTTGGTGCCGAAGGAGAAGAACTCGGCGGCCTCGGCGATCTGCCCGGCGGTCAGCGCCGCCCGCGGCAGCTCGATCATGGTGCCGATCAGCGCCGGGACGTCGACCCCGGTGGCCTGCCTGACCCCCTCCAGGATGCCGCGGGCCTCGTCGCGGACGGCCTCCAGCTCCTGCACGGCGCCGACGAGCGGGATCATGATCTCCGGACGCGGGTCGCCGCCCGCCTTCCTGCGCGCCGCCGCGGCCTCGGCGATCGCGCGCACCTGCATGGCGAACAGGCCCGGAATCACCAAACCGAGCCGCACGCCGCGCAGTCCGAGCATAGGGTTCTGCTCGTGCAGTCGGTTGACTGCTTCGAGCAGTCTCCGGTCCTTGGCGTCCGCGTCGCCGCCCGCGAGCGCGACCCTGACCGACAGCTCGGTGATGTCGGGGAGGAATTCGTGCAGCGGCGGGTCGATGAGCCGGATCGTGACGGGCAGTCCGTCCATGGCCGCGAAGATGCCCTCGAAGTCGCTCTTCTGCAGCGGCTCCAGGGCGTCCAGCGCGGCCTGCCGTTCGGCGCCGTCCTCGGCGAGGATGAGCTTCTCCACGAGCTGCCGCCGGTCGCCGAGGAACATGTGCTCGGTGCGGCACAGCCCGATGCCGGCGGCGCCGAAGCGGCGGGCGCGCGCGGAGTCCTCGGGGTTGTCGGCGTTCGCGCGGACCTTCAGCATGGCGCGCGTGTCGGCGTGCCTCATGAGGCGGTCGACGGCCTTGACGAGGTCGTCGGCGGCATCCGGGGAGAGCTCCCCCTCGAAGTACCGGACGACGGGCGAGTCCTCGACGGGGACCTCGCCGAGGAAGACGTCGCCGGACGACCCGTCGATGGAGATGAGGTCGCCCTCGGTCACCGTCACGCCGCCGGGGGCGGTGAAAAACCCGCTCTTGACGTCGACGTCCAGCTCCTCGGCGCCGCAGACGCAGGTCTTGCCCATGCCGCGCGCGACGACGGCGGCGTGGGAGGTCTTGCCTCCCCGGGACGTCAGCACGCCTTTCGCCGCGACCATCCCGGCGAGGTCGTCGGGGTTGGTCTCGCGGCGGACGAGGATCACCTCCTCCCCCCGATCGGCGAGCTCCACCGCCCGGCCGGAGCTGAACACGGCCTTGCCGACGGCCGCGCCCGGCGAGGCGTTCATGCCCGTGGTGAGCTTCTGGACGCCGTCCACCCTGCTGGCGAACCGGGGGAACATGAGCTGCGCGAGCTGGTCGCCGGTGACGCGGCGGGCGGCCTCGTCGATGTCGATGAGCCCCTGGTCGAGCAGCTGGCAGGCGATGCGGAACGCCGCCGCCGCGGTCCGCTTGCCGACCCGGGTCTGCAGCATCCACAGCTTCCCGCGCTCGATCGTGAACTCGATGTCGCACATGTCGCGGTAGTGGTTCTCCAGCGTCTCCATGATTGCGAGAAGCCGGTCGTAGGAGGCCTTGTCGATGCGCTCCAGCTCCGTCAGCGGGACGGTGTTGCGGATGCCGGCGACGACGTCCTCACCCTGCGCGTTCTGCAGGTAGTCGCCGTAGACGCCCTGCTGCCCGGACGCGGGGTCGCGGGTGAAGGCGACGCCCGTGCCGGAGTCGAGACCCATGTTGCCGAAGACCATCGAGCAGATGTTGACCGCGGTTCCAAGATCGACGGGGATGCGCTCCTGCCGCCGGTAGAGGATCGCGCGGGGCGCGTTCCAGGAGTCGAACACGGCCTTGACGGCGAGATCCATCTGCTCGCGCGGATCGGTCGGGAAGTCCCGCCCCGCCTGTTCGCGCACGATGGCCTTGAACCGGCCGACGAGGTCCTTGAAGTCCTCGGCGGTCAGGTCGCCGTCGTGGTCGCTGCCGCGGTCGCGCTTGACGTCCTCGATGGCGTCCTCGAACAGGTCGCCGTCGATGTCCAGCACGGTCCTGCCGAACATCTGGATCAGCCGCCGGTAGGAGTCCCACGCGAACCGCTCGTCCCCCGCCTGTGTCGCGAGCCCGTGCACGGACTCGTCGTTCAGGCCCACGTTGAGGACGGTCTCCATCATCCCGGGCATGCTGAACTTGGCCCCGGACCGTACGCTGACCAGCAGCGGGTCGTCGCTCTGGCCGAGCTTCTTGCCCATCGCGGACTCAAGATCGGCGAGATGGGCGCCTACCTCGTCCGCCAGTCCCTCGGGCAGCTTCCCGTGCTCGAGGTAGTGGCGGCAGGCCTCCGTGGTGATCGTGAACCCGGGGGGCACGGGCAGTCCGAGGTTGGTCATCTCGGCCAGGTTGGCGCCCTTGCCGCCCAGCAGATCTTTGAGGTCCTTGTTTCCCTCAGTGAAGTCGTACACGAACTTCGGCACGGGGAGCTCCTTCTCGCTCCGGTTCCACCCAGTGACAGTTCCGGGCCCGCCCGCTCGGGAGGGCGCAGCGTCGCGTTCCCCCAGGCGGCGGCGGGTCCGCTGTCCTGTTTGCGGGGACTGTACCCGCGAACTCCGCGCTTGCTCGGCGCCCGGTGCGCCGGAGGGAGTTCTCCCAGCTCAGACCCCAGATAATGGTCTATTCCACTGGGGAGACCAACGCCACACCGAGACCCGTGAGCCCGTCGGGGGGAACGGTTCTCGTCTCTATGACGTACCCACTGCGGACGTACTCACCGCGGTGGGGAAGGAATGATGGATCAAGGAGGTGAGGTTGTTGTGAGGCCGAAGGTCGCCGGCGGCCGGGCGGGAGATCCGTTCGCCCCTATAGCCGATTTCGGGTTCCTGTCCGACTGCGAGACGACCGCGCTGGTCGCACCGAGCGGCAACATCGAGTGGATGTGCCTGCCGCGAATGGATTCGCCGAGCGTGTTCGGGTCGATCCTGGACCGTGACGCGGGCTACTTCCGGGTCGGCCCCGCGGGGGTGGAGGTGCCCGCCGCGCAGCGCTACATCCCTGGCACCATGGTGATGGAGACCACCTGGTGGGTGCACGGCGGCTGGCTGGTGGTGACGGACGCGCTGCTCATAGGGCCGTGGCACCACGAGACGGAGCGGTCCCACACGCACCGCAGGGCCCCGACCGACTACGACGCCGATCACGTCCTGCTGCGGATGGTGCGGTGCGTGAACGGTCAGGTCCAGGTCCGGCTCGACTGCATGCCGGTGTTCGACTACGGCCAGACGCCCGCGCGCTGGGAGCACACCGGCGCCGGCTACCACGAGGCCATCGCGCGCGGCAACGGCATCGGGCTGCGGCTCAGCACCGACATGAACGTCGGGTTCGAGGGGTCGCTCGCCACGTCCCGGACGCTGCTGAAGCAGGGCGAGTCGCGGTTCGTGGCGCTGTCGTGGAGCGAGCACGCGGCGCCCTCGTCCTACGAGGACGCGCAGGAGCGGCTCGTCTGGACCGTCCACCACTGGCAGCACTGGCTGGACCGCGGCCGCTTCCCCGACCATCCGTGGCGCAGCCACCTGCAGCGCAGCGCGCTCACGCTGAAGGGCCTGACGTTCGCGCCGTCCGGCGCGGTCGCGGCCGCCGCGACGACGTCGCTGCCGGAGGCGCCGGGCGGCGACCGGAACTGGGACTACCGCTACACCTGGATCCGCGACTCCACGATGGCGCTGTGGGCGTTCTACACGCTCGGCTACGACTGGGAGGCCAACGACTTCTTCTACTTCATCACCGACGTCGCCGAGGCGGCCGAGGGCAAGCTGCAGATCATGTACGGGCTGGACGGGCGGGAGGAACTGCCCGAGTCCACGCTGGAGCATCTCACCGGCTACGACAACGCCCGCCCCGTGCGGATCGGCAACGAGGCGTACATGCAGGCGCAGCACGACGTGTGGGGCGCGATCATCGGCTCCATCTACCTGTTCGTGCGCAAACGGGACCGGCTCGACGACCGGCTCTGGAAGATCATCATCAAGCAGGTGGAGGACGCGCTCGCCACCTGGCGCACCCCCGACTGCGGCATGTGGGAGGTGCGCGGCGAGCCGCAGCACTTCACCTCCTCCAAGCTCTTCTGCTGGGTGGCGGCGGAGCGCGGCGCCCGGCTCGCCCGGATCCGCGGCGACCAGGACCGGGCGCGCCGCTGGCAGGCCGCCGCCGACGAGATCCACGCGGACGTGCTGGCGAACGCGCTGGACGAGCGCGGCGTCTTCACCGCCCACTACGGCGCGACGGCGCTGGACGCCTCGGCGCTGCTGATCCCGCTGCTCGGCTTCCTGCCCGCCGACGACAAGCGGGTGCGCGAGACCGTCCTCGCCATCGCCGACGAGCTGTCGGAGGACGACCTCGTCCTGCGCTACCGGGCGGCGGAGACCGACGACGGGTTCGACTCGGAGGAGGGCACCTTCACGATCTGCTCGTTCTGGCTGGTCAGCGCACTGGTGATGATCGGTGAACTGGACCGGGGACGGGCACTGTGCGAGAAGCTGCTGTCGTACGCGAGCCCGCTGCAGCTGTACGCCGAGGAGATCGACCCGCACACCGGCCGGCACCTCGGCAACTTCCCGCAGGCGTTCACCCACCTGGCCCTGATCAACGCGGTGATGCAGGTGATCAGCGCGGAGAACAACGAGCCCCAGCCACCCCTCGCATAGCCGACGTTCCCGTGGCCGCCGATGCCGTGGCCGCCGGTGCCGGGAGGGCACCGGCGGCCACGGGTGTCAGAGGACGGCGCCGGAGCTGTCGGCGGTGCGGTGGACGGGCTTGGGCTTGCTCTTGCCCTGCGGCGGCGGGGTCTTCGCGTAGCGCTCCAGGACGACCGCCAGCGGTGTCGCGGTGAACACGCTGGAGTATGTCCCGACGACGATGCCGATCAGCAGGGCGATGGCGAAGTCGGTCAGCGAGTCGCCGCCGAGGAACGCCAGTGCCGCCAGGATGAACAGCGCGCCCATACCGGTGTTGATCGTCCGCGGGACGGTCTGCAGCGTGCCCCGGTTCGCGATGTCGGCGAAGCGGCCCTTGGGGTTCGCCGTCCACATCTCCCGGACGCGGTCGAACACGACGACGGAGTCGTTCACCGAGTACCCGATGATGGTGAGCAGCGCGGCGAGGTAGACGCCGTCGATCGGTTTGCCGAGCCAGGCGAAAACGCCGGTCACGATCGTGATGTCGTGGAACATGGCGATCACCGAGCCGGCCGCGAACGTCCAGCGGAACCGGATCGTCAGGTAGGCCAGCTGCACCAGCAGGGCGACGCCGAGCGCGATCAGCGCCTTCTTCCGCAGTTCGTCGCCGAGGCTCGGCCCGATCAGCTCGTCGCGCTGCTTGGCGGCGCCGCCGCCCTCCTTCGCCAGGGCGTCCTGGATCCGCTTCTCCTCCTCGTTGGTCAGGTCGGTCGTGCGGACGGAGATGTCGTCCTTCCCGGACGTCTGGACGACGGCGCGCGGGAACCCGGCGTCGGCGACGGCCGCGCGGGCCTTGTCGATCTCGATGTGCCGGCTGGTGGAGTACTCGACGAGGCGCCCGCCGGTGAACTCCACACCGAAGTTCAGCCCGCGGACGAAGATCCCGGTCACGGCCACGACGACCGCGAGCGCGGAGATCCCGATCCACATCCGGCTGCGCTTCATGATGTCGGGGCCGCTGGTCTCCAGCCAGCGCCGGATCCGCCCGGCGCCGCTGAGCCCGCCGGCCCGGCCCCTGGTGATCTTCGGCATCCGCGCGGCGGCGGCGTCGGTGAGGACGCGGCTCAGCAGCATCGCCGAGACCAGGGAGCCGAGCACACCGATGGTCAGCGTGACACCGAACCCCTTGACCGGCCCGGAGGCGAGGAAGAACAGCAGGCCACCGGCCAGCAGCGTGGTGACGGCCGAGTCCGCGATCGCCGACCACGCCTTGGTGAACCCGGTCGCCAGCGCCGCCCGCGCGCTGCGGCCCGGTGCCGCCGCCCGTTCCTCCCTGGCGCGTTCGAACGCCAGCACGTTCGCGTCGATCGCCATGCCGATCGCGAGGACGAATCCGGCGAGTCCCGGCAGCGTCAGCGTGGCACCGACCGCGACGAGCGCACCGTAGGAGATCAGCGCGTAGCCGGCGAGGGCGACCGTGGCGAGGAGGCCGACGAGCCGGTAGACGGCCACGATGAACAGGCCGGTGAGGATGATGCCGATGACGGCGGCGCGGGCGCTGGCGTCGATCGCCTCGTCGCCGAGCGTCGGGCCGACCACCCGCTGCTCGATGGTCTTCACGGGGACGGGCAGCGAGCCGCCCTGGATGAGCGCCGCGAGGTCCTTGGCCTCCTCGGCGGTGAAATCGCCGGTGATCTGGGTGGAGCCGCCGGTGATGCCGACCCCGCACGGCACGCTCTCGGTGACCTGCGGGGACGAGATGACCTTGCCGTCCAGGACGATCGCCGCGCGCCGCTCGTCACCGACCGCGCACGCGGCCTTGGCGGTCAGCTGCTCCCACGCCTTGCCGCCGCTGCCCTTGAAGTCGACGTTGACGGCCCACCCGCCGAGGTTCTGCGAGTCGTAGGTGGCGCCCGCCGAGCCGATGCCGGCACCGGTGAGCGCGGCCGGGCCGATGATGATCTGCTGCCCGCTCTCGTCGGCGATCAGCTGCTGCCCCTTGTCGGCCTTGCCGTCGTTGGGCAGCACGGGGTGCGCGGTGAGCTGCGCGGTCTTGCCGATGGCCGCGGCCGCGCGGGTCGGGTCCTGGACGTCGGGCAGCTCGACGATCAGCCGCCGGTCGCCGGACCGGGTGATCGACGACTCGGCGACGCCGAGCGCGTCGATGCGCCGGTGCAGGACCTCCCGGGCGCGGTCGGTGGACTCGCGGTCCGCCTTGACGGTCGGTGAGTCCTGGGTTTCGAGGACGATCTGGGTGCCGCCGCGGAGGTCGAGGCCGAGGCGGGCGGGTTTGGACCAGGCGAAGTAGAACGATGTGGCGAGCACGGCGAACGCCAGTACCGCCCGCACCAGGGTGGCGCGAGTCAAGAGGGAACCTCCACACGGGGGCTTCGGCGCCGCACCTCAGCATGCGGCACCGCGGACGGGTGACTCAGACTCGTCCGGTGGAGGGCGGGGCGCGCCCGCGCGGGACGGCGCGCGGCGCGAGGTCGGGCGCGGCGGGCGCGGCGGCGGGCGGGCTCGGGCGCCCCGCCGGCGGCGGGACGTCGGTGCCGGCGGCCGGGAGCGCGGCGTGCCCCGGCTGCGCGGCCGGCGCGGCCCCGGCGGCGTGCCGTGCGACGGCCGCGATGACGGCCTGGCCGTGCCGGGCCACCCGCGGCTTGGTGGACGTCCGGGTGCGGGTGGGGGCCTTCTGCGCCGGTACCGTCCGGACACCGGAGATCGCCCCGGTGGCGGACGTCCCGCCGTGGTTCGCGGCGCCGACCGGCCCGACGACGAAGCCGAGCAGGCCCAGCAGAACGACGAGCGCCCTGGCGGCGGGAACGCGCGTCAAGGGCAGGGCGGCGCGTCGCATGTCGCGCATTCCGCCTCCCTGTCGCCGTGCGGCCCGTCCGGCCGTCCCAGCCAACCTAGCCCAGGTTCTCCGGGCCGGAGACGTCTTCGTTCTCCGTCGGCTGAACACGCAAGCCGATTCCCGTCAAGGTGACTTCGCGTGACATTGCCGTCACCCGTCCCGTCCCGTGCGCCTCACCAGCAGACACCGTCTGGTGTCCCAATGCGGCCAAGCCGCGATCGGCCCGCATCCATTGCCCGGAGATTCAACGTGAATTACTTTCGCGTATGCCCACCCCGAACCGGACAAAGGAGCATCCGGTGGCACGTACAAGACAGACCATGCTCGTCGGAACCGCCGCGCTGGCCCTCCTCGCCGCGGGCATCACGCCCGCGACGGCCGCCACGGGCACGACCATCCGCAAGGGCTCGGCCACGGCCGGCGCCTACGCCGGCAACGTCCAGGCCTCGCTGCTCGGCACCGCCACGGTCTCGACGTCGATCGGCAGCGGATCCTGCAACGAGTCGACGATGACCGGCTCCATCAACTCCGACGGAAGCAGCCTCACCGTCACCAGCGCCACCTTCAGCAGCAACGGCGGCGGCCCCTGCTCAGGCAGCAGCACCTCGACGATCACCGCGCGGAACCTGCCCTGGACGGGCGGCAACGTCACCTACGACGCCGGCCACACGAACGGGCGCGACGCCACGGTGACGATCGCGAACTTCAGCGTCCGGGCCGTTGTGGACATGTTCGGCGGCATCACCTGCGACTTCGGCGGCAACCTGACCGCCGACGGCTTCAACGGCGACAACGCCTCACGTCCGGACAAGAGCAACACCGACGCGCAGGTGAGCGTCCAGAACGCCAAGGTCACCAAGACCGGCGGCAGCTTCCTGTGCCCGGGCACCGCCACCGTCACCGCCACCTACGCGCTGCGCGGCGAGACCACCGCCGGATCCGGCACCTTCGACCAGACCCTGTACGTCACGAGCTGATCGGACGCTCCCCGCACCATCGCTCCCAGCAAGGAAACGCTCCCAGGACGCGCTTCCACGAGAGAACGGGCCGCCCCCCAAGACGGGGGGCGGCCCGCAGCGGTCTCCGGTCAGCAGCCGACCAGCTGCGCGGCGAGGAACGCCTCGACCTGGCTGATCGCGATGCGCTCCTGGCTCATCGAGTCGCGTTCCCGGACGGTCACCGCGTCGTCCTCCAGCGTGTCGAAGTCGACGGTGACACAGAACGGCGTGCCGATCTCGTCCTGGCGGCGGTAGCGGCGGCCGATGGCGCCGGCGTCGTCGAACTCGACGTTCCAGTTCTTGCGGAGCCGCGCGGCCAGGTCGCGTGCCTTCGGGGACAGGTCGGCGTTGCGCGACAGCGGCAGCACCGCGACCTTGATCGGGGCGAGCCGGCGGTCGAGCCGCATGACGGTGCGCTTCTCCATCTTGCCCTTGGCGTTGGGCGCCTCGTCCTCGGCATAGGCGTCCATCATGAACGTGAGCGTGCAGCGGTCGACGCCGGCCGCGGGCTCGATCACGTACGGGACGAACCTGTCACCCGCCTCCTGGTCGAAGAACGACAGGTCGGCGCCGGACGCCTTGGAGTGCGTCGTCAGGTCGTAGTCGGTGCGGTTGGCGATGCCTTCGAGCTCGCCCCACTCGCCGCCGACGAAGTCGAACCGGTACTCGACGTCCACGGTGCGCTTGGAGTAGTGCGACAGCTTCTCCTGCGGGTGCTCGTACAGCCGCAGGTTCTCCTTGCGGATGCCGAGGTCGACATACCACTGCATGCGCTCGTCGATCCAGTACTGGTGCCATTCCTCGTCGGTGCCGGGCTTGACGAAGAACTCCATCTCCATCTGCTCGAACTCGCGGGTCCGGAAGATGAAGTTGCCGGGCGTGATCTCGTTGCGGAACGACTTGCCGATCTGCCCGATGCCGAACGGCACCTTGCGGCGCGCGGACTGCTGGACGTTCAGGTAGTTGATGAAGATGCCCTGCGCGGTCTCGGGGCGCAGGTAGGCGAGGCCGGACTCGTCCTCGACGGCGCCGAGGTAGGTCTTGAGCAGGCCGTTGAACATCTTCGGCTCGGTGAAGGAGCCCTTGACGCCGCAGTTCGGGCAGCCGATGTCGGCGAGGCCGTTCGCGGGCGGGCGGCCGTGCTTCTCCTCGTAGGCCTCCTCCAGGTGGTCGGCCCGGAAGCGCTTGTGGCAGGACTGGCATTCGGTGAGCGGGTCGACGAACGCCTGGACGTGGCCGCTGGCCTCCCAGACCTCGCGCGCCAGGATGACGCACGAGTCGAGGCCGACGATGTCGTCGCGGCCCTGCACCATGGACTTCCACCACTGGCGTTTGACGTTGTTCTTCAGTTCGACGCCGAGCGGCCCGTAGTCCCAGGAGGCGCGGAGCCCGCCGTAGATCTCGCTCGACGGGTAGACCAGGCCCCGCCGCTTGGCGAGGTTGACGATCGTTTCCAGCACATCGGAACGGCGTGCCATGAGAGTTTTCTCCATCCGGCTGGCGGTCGGCGGGACAGTGTGTGCGCCCCGGTCCCGCGGAACGGCGGGCGGTGGCGAGTGTGATCCCCGGTGGTCGCCCCGGCGCGGTCATCGCCGGCGCCGGAGAGCATTCCCCAGCTTAGGGCACCCGGGCGGCCGACCAGGACTGATAAAACGCGCGTCCGGCCACGATGCCGGGGACGTCGCCCCAGGCGCTCCCGGGTCAGGCGGAGCTGACGACCTCGTAGGCGCCCGGCTCGTCCACCGCCATGGCGGCGAGGGGGATGAACTGGACCCGCACCTCGTACGCGCCGAGGGCGCGGCGGTAGTGCCCCGCGCCGTCCCATTCGGTGACGAGGGCCCACAGGCCGGGGTCGTCGACGGTGCGGGCGAGGCGGCCGGAGCGGAAGCCGGGGCTCGCCGACAGCACCGTCAGCACCGCGGTCATCCGCTCGGCGAAACCGTCGGCGTCCTCGCCCGGCACCCGGTACCGGGTTATCGCGATCATCCCTCCATCCTGGCAGTACGTTGGGGAACGTGGAGACGAAGGGTGAGCGCGGGGCCGGCCTGCGGGCGGCCGTCGAGCGGCGGAGCGCGGCGCCGGTGGTGTTCCTGCACCGGTTGCCGCGGTGGGTGCTGCTCGCCGCGGTGTTCGTGCTGCTGGTGATCGGCATGGCCGGGACGGGATGGGTCGCCGCGGCCGGGCTGCTGGTCCTCGCCGCCGCGCTGGGCTGGTTCGCCTATCTCAACTGGCCCGCGCTGGACGGCTCGGGAAGGGTCCTGCGGATCGCCGCGCTGGCGGTCCTGGTGGGCTTCGCCCTGGGACGCGGCATCGGACGGTTTTGACAATCATTTTCATCTTCGTCCATAATCGGTGCATGCTCCGCCTCCGTCACCCCCTGCGCCTCCTGCCGGGCGCCGCCCTCGCCCTGGCCGGGCTCGCCGCGGGGCTGACTGCCTGCGCCGACGCGGACGCCGATGTCCCGGCCGGCAAGACCGCCGTGGTCGCGTCGTTCTACCCGATGGCGTGGCTCGCGGAGAAGGTCGGCGGGGACGACGTCCTCGTGCGGACGCTCACCAGGCCCGGCACCGAGCCGCACGACCTGGAGCTGACCGCCCGGCAGGTCGCGAACATCGAGGACGCCGGTCTCGCCGTCTACGTCGGGGGCGTCCAGCCGGCCGTGGACGAGGCCGTCCGCGAGCACGCGAAGGGCAGGTCGCTGGACGCCGCCGCCCTGGTGCGGACGCTGCCGCCGCCGGGCGAGACCGACGACGAAGAGGCGCACGACGGCGTCCACCACCGGGAGGCGTCCTACGACCCGCACCTGTGGCTCGACCCGAGCCGCATGGCGGCCGTCGCGACCGCGCTCGGCGAGCGGCTGGCCGCCGCCGACCCCGGCCACGCGGCCGGCCACCGGCGGCGCGCCGCGGCCACCGCCGCCGAGCTGACCGGGCTCGACCACGCGTTCCACGACGGCCTGAAGACCTGCGCGCGCAGGGACATCGTCACCGCGCACGCCGCGTTCGGCTACCTCGCGGACCGCTACGGGCTGCGGCAGATCCCGGTCGCCGGGGTCGACCCGTCCGGCGGGCCCTCCCCGAAGCGGCTCGCCGAGCTGACCCGGCTGGTGTCCGCCACCGGCGCGACGACGGTCTTCACCGAGACGCTGACCAGCCCGAAGGTCGCCGAGGCGCTGGCCCGCGAGGCGGGCGTGCGGACGGCCGTGCTGGACCCGGTCGAGGGCGTCGAGGCGGGCTCGTCCGACGACTACATGACGATCATGCAACGGAACCTGCGGACCCTGCGTCCCGCCCTGGAGTGCTCATGAACCCACCGGCCAAGGACCCGGCCCCGCCGTTCGCCATGACGGGCGGGCTCGTCCGGCGGGACGGCCGCGAGGTCCTCGCGGGCATCGACCTGCGGGTCGGGGCCGGCGACGTGCTCGCGGTCCTCGGCCCGAACGGCGCGGGCAAGTCCACGCTGGTCAAGGCGCTGCTCGGGCTCGTCCCGCTGGCCGGCGGCCGGACCGAGATCTACGGTGTGCCGCCCGCCCGGTTCCGGGACTGGAACCGGATCGGGTACGTCCCGCAGCGGCTGCCGGCGGGCGGCGGCGTGCCGGCGACCGTCCGGGAGGTCGTGGCGTCCGGCCGGGTGGCCCGGCGGTCCCGCCGGCGTCCCGCGCCGTTCACCGACCGGGCGGCCGACCGCGCCGCCGTCGAGCGCGCGCTGCGGACGGTCGGGCTCACCGACCGGGCCCGCGACTCGGCGCATCTGCTGTCGGGCGGCCAGCAGCAGCGGATGCTGATCGCCCGCGCCCTCGCCGGCGAGCCGGACGTGTTCGTGCTGGACGAGCCGACCGCGGGCGTGGACGCGCGCAGCCAGGCGGCCCTCGCCTCCACCCTCCACGAGCTGACCACGGCCGGGCGCACGGTGGTGCTCGTCGCGCACGGGCTGGGCCCGATGGAACCGCTCATCACCCGCACGATCGAGCTGGACCACGGCCGGATCGTCCGCGAGACCGCACTGGACACCCTCGAAAGGCCGGCATGAGCGAGATGCTGCAGTACGACTTCATGCGCGTCGCCCTGGTGATGGCGGTGCTGATCGGGCTGACCGCCCCGGCCGTCGGCACGTTCATCGTCCAGCGCAGGCTGTCGCTGCTGGGCGACGGCATCGGGCACATCGCGCTGACCGGCATCGGGCTGGGGCTGCTCACCGGCACCTCCCCCGTGCTCGGCGCGCTGGTGGTGTCGGTGCTCGGCGCGGTGGCGATCGAGGTCCTGCGGGCCCGCAGCCGCAGCGGCGGGGACGTCGCGCTCGCCCTGCTGTTCTACGGCGGGCTCGCGGGCGGCGTGATCCTGACCAACGCCAACGGCGGCGGCTCGGCGACCCTCCAGTCCTACCTGTTCGGCTCGATCAGCAGCGTGACGGTGTCCGATCTGTACGTGGTCGCGGGGCTCGCCGCCACCGTCCTGGCGATCATCGCGCTGTTCGGCCGCGAGCTGTTCCTCCTCTGCCTGGACGAGGAGGTCGCGCGGGCGGCGGGCCTGCCCGTCCGGTTCCTCAGCGTGCTGATCGCCGCGACCGCGGCCGTCACGGTCGTGATCTCCATGCGCGCGATCGGGCTGCTGCTGGTCAGCGCGCTGATGGTGGTCCCGGTGGCGGCGGCGCAGCAGCTCACCCGGGGCTTTTGGGGGACGATGCTGACCGCGATGGGGATCGGCGTGCTGTCGGCCGTTTCGGGCCTCGCCGGGTCCTTCGAGTACGATCTGCCTCCGGGCCCCTCGATCGTGCTGCTCGCGCTCGCCGCGTTCGTGGCCGCGGTCACCGGGGGCTCGGTGGTGCGCCGCAGGCGCGCCCGCGCCGCGCTCGACGGGGTCGCGGCCGGGCCCGGCGTGGAGGCGCGCGTTGATGCCGAGGCGGAGGTGCTTGGATGACGACGGCCCGCCGGGACGCGGTACGGCAGGTGCTGGCCGGCTGCGAGGGCTTCCGCAGCGCGCAGGACATCTACGCCGATCTGCGGGCCGGCGGCTCCAAGATCGGCCTCACCACGGTGTACCGGGCGCTGCAGGCGCTCAGCGACGCCGGTGAGGTCGACGTCCTGCGCACCGACGAGGGCGAGGCCGTCTACCGGGCCTGCAGCACCGAGCAGCACCACCATCATCTGGTCTGCCGCGACTGCGGCCGGACGGTCGAGGTCGAGGGCCCGGCCGTGGAGCGCTGGGCGGACGCGATCGCCGCCGAGCACGGGTTCACCGGCATCACCCACACCGTCGAGGTGTTCGGCACCTGCGCCGGGTGCGCCGCGAAACAGCGCTGACCTCGCGCTCGATGTTTACCAAGCGGTAGCAAGGCGCGCACTTCACACGCACTGTAGGCAATCCTTGGCAGATTGCTACATCTACTTGTGAGTACGCCTATGTCATAAATGTCCCATCGCCACCGCAGGCCCGCGGCGGGCCCCCGGGGGGTGCGTGGCGCCCGCACGAGAGGGCGTTCATGACAAGACGGGCGTTCACCAGCCGAAGGATCGTGCTCCTGACCTCGGCGACCCTGCTCGCGGCGGCCGGCACCGCGCTGCCCGCGTCCGCACGGCAGGCGCCGTCCCCACCCACCCCGCAGAAGGCGGCGGAGCGCGCGCTCCACGCGCTCGGCACGCACGCCGCGCAGGTACGCACCGGGGACGGGCAGGCGTTCCAGGTCGTCCGGGTCGCCATGGACCGGGACGGCACCTCGCACACCCGGATGACCCGCACCTACGCCGGCCTGCCGGTGCTGGGCGGGGACATCGTCGTCCACCAGTCGGCGTCCGGCGCGTGGCGCGGCAGCAGCGGCACCCTCGCCAAGGCGCCGGCCGGCTCCCGCCCGGAGGTCTCCGCCAGGACGGCCGAGAAGCGCGCCGTCACCAGGCACCGCAAGGCCGACGGCTCCCCCGCGCTCGTGGTCGAGGCCCGCACGGCCGACCACCGGCCCCGCCTCGCCTGGCGCGTCCAGACCATCGGCAAGCAGGCGGACGGGACGCCGAGCCGCATCTTCACCTCCGTGGACGCCGCGACCGGCAAGGTCCTGCTGCGCGAGGAGACGATCCGCACCGAGGCGGGCGACGGCAAGTCGCTCTACACCGGAACGGTCCCGCTGGAGACGACCAAGTCGGGCGGCACGTACCAGCTGAAGGACCCGACGCGCGGGAACACCTACACCGGCGACGCCGGGAACCAGGCCGACCTCTGCTTCCTCATCTGGTGCTTCATGCGCGCCCCCGCCACGGTGTTCACCGACGCCGACAACCACTGGGGCAGCGGCACCACGGCCGACCGCGCGACCGTCGCCGTCGACGCCCAGTTCGGCACCGGCATGACGTGGGACTTCTACAAGAACGTCTTCGGCCGCACCGGCATCGCCGGCGACGGCAAGGGCTCGTTCAACCGCGTCCACTACGACAACGGCTACGCCAACGCGTTCTGGGACGACTCGTGCTTCTGCATGACCTACGGCGACGGTGACGGCACCCAGCTCGGCCCGCTGACGTCCCTGGACGTGGCGGCGCACGAGATGAGCCACGGTGTCACCAGTTCCACCGCGAACCTCACCTACTCCGGGGAGTCCGGCGGGCTGAACGAGGCGACGTCGGACATCATGGCCGCCGCCGTCGAGTTCTACGCCGGCAACTCCAACGACGTCGGCGACTACCTGGTCGGCGAGAAGATCGTCCTGCCCGGCTTCGGCCGCCCCGCGCTGCGCTTCATGGACCGGCCCAGCAGGGACGGCAACTCCGCCGACTCCTGGTCGACCGGCACCAAGAACCTCGACGTGCACTACTCCTCGGGCGTCGCCAACCACTTCTACTACCTGCTGTCCGAGGGCAGCGGCGCGAAGACGATCAACGGCGTCTCCTACGACAGCCCCACGTCCAACGGCTCCACGATCACCGGCATCGGCCGGGACGCCGCCACGAAGATCTGGTACCGGGCGCTGACCACGTACATGACGTCCTCGACCGACTACAAGGGCGCGCGCACCGCGACCCTGAACGCGGCCAGGGACCTCTACGGCTCGGGCAGCACCCAGTACAACACCGTGGCCGCCGCCTGGTCGGCGGTGAACGTCAACTAAGTCCCCTTCGCCGGGGAGCCGGCCCCGCGTCCGCGCCCGATGTGCCGCGCGGACGCGGGGCCTTCCCGCGAATCACCTTCCAGGGGGATCGCGCGTTGATGATCCTCGGGGCGGGGCGATGGTGAAGAATCAGGGACATGGCTACGACACGCACCGCAAACGCACACTGGGAAGGCTCGCTCCTGGAGGGCCGGGGAACCGTCTCGCTGGACTCCTCCAAGCTCGGCACCTACGACGTGACCTGGGCATCGCGGGCCGAGGAGCCGGGCGGGCGGACGAGCCCGGAGGAGCTCATCGCCGCCGCGCACTCCACCTGCTACTCGATGGCGCTCTCGCACGCCCTCGCCGGCGCCGGGACGCCGCCGGAGAAGGTGGACACCAAGGCCGAGGTCACCTTCCAGCCGGGTGAGGGCATCACCGGCATCCACCTGACCGTCCGGGCGAGCGTGCCCGGCCTGTCCGCGGCCGACTTCGAGAAGGCCGCGCAGGACGCCAAGGCGGGCTGCCCGGTCAGCAAGGCCCTCGCGGGCACCACGATCACCCTGGACGCCGCTCTCGTGTGAGCGGTCAGCCGGCGGCGGCCGGTTCCACCTTGTTGGGGACCGCGCCGCCGTACCGGCGGTCGCGGGAGGCGTAGATCTCGCACGCGTGCCACAGGTGCCGCCGGTCGAAGTCCGGCCAGAGCGTGTCGAGGAACACCATCTCCGCGTACGCCGACTGCCACAGCAGGAAGTTGGACGTGCGCTGCTCCCCCGACGAGCGCAGGAACAGATCGACGTCCGGAATGCCGGGCTCGTCCAGGTAACGCGCGAAGACCTTTTCGGTGATCTTGCCGGGGTCGAGCCGGCCGTCCCGGACGTCGCGGGCGATCGCCGCCGCCGCGTCCGCGATCTCCGCCCGGCCGCCGTAGTTCACGCAGAACTGCAGGGTGAGGACGTCGTTGTCGCGCGTCATCTCCTCGGCCGTCTCCAGCTCCCTGATGACGCTGCGCCACAGCCTGGGCCGCCGGCCCGCCCAGCGGACCCGCACCCCCATCGAGTGGAGCTGGTCGCGGCGGCGGCGGATCACGTCCCGGTTGAAGCCCATGAGGAAGCGCACCTCGTCAGGCGTGCGCTTCCAGTTCTCGGTGGAGAACGCGTACGCCGACAGGTAGGGGACGCCCAGTTCGATCGCCCCCATGATCACGTCGAAGAGCGAGTCCTCGCCGCGCTTGTGCCCTTCGGTGCGCGGCAGCCCGCGTTCCTTCGCCCAGCGGCCGTTGCCGTCCATGACGATGGCGATGTGCCGCGGCACCAGGTCCGCGGGGATCGCGGGCGGTGCGGCTCCGTCGCGGTGCGGCTCCGGCGGCGATACGGCCCTTCTCAAACTCGCTCCCTGTCGATGTCGTCGGTGTGTTCGTCCCGTTCCACGTGGCGGAGGGAACGGATTCCGTGCTCCAGATGCCACTGGAGGTAGGCGGCGACCAGCCCGCTGGTCTCCGTCCGGTGGCGCTGCTCACTGCCGTCGGCGTACTCCCAGTCGCCGCGCAGCAGCGCCAGCATCAGCGCGAACGTCGGCGGCGCGGGGGTCGCGGCGCCCGGCTGCCGGCAGTTCGCGCAGACCGCGCCGCCCGCCGCGATGGCGAACCCGCGCAGCCCGCCGCGGGTGCCGCAGCGGCAGCACTCGTCCAGCGCGGGGGCCCAGCCGGCGACCGACAGCGAACGCAGCAGGAAGGCGTCCAGGACGAGCCGCGGGTCGTGGCAGCGCTCGGCCAGGGTGCGCAGCCCGCCGACCAGCAGCAGGAACTGCCGCAGCGCGGGCTCGCCCTCCTCGCTCGTCAGCTTCTCCGCGGTCTCCAGCATCGCCGTGCCCGCCGTGTAGCGGGGGTAGTCGGTGACGAGGGCCTCCCCGTACGGGCGGATCGTCTCGGCCTGCGTGATGAGGTCGAGGGAGCGCCGCTCGTACAACTGGAGGTCGACGTGCGTGAACGGCTCCAGCCGGGCGCCGAAACGGGACCTGGTCTTGCGAACCCCCTTGGCCGCGGCGCGGATCCGGCCGGTCCGCCGGGTCAGCACCGTCACGATGCGGTCGGCCTCGCCCAGCTTCTGGGTGCGCAGGACGATGCCTTCGTCGCGGTAGAGGGTCACCTGTTCATTCTGGCGCACGCCGCCCGATGCCTCGGTGCGGTGCCGGTACATCTTCCCCGGATCACCACAAGTCACCCCGGCCGGTGCCGCTGCGCTACGATCCGAACACGCACCGAGACCGGAATCGGCCGCGGCGGCGTACCGAAAGTTGTGGCTTGAATCACTCGGAGCTGGCAGCGTTAGGGCATGAGATGCCACATCGTGCCCCCGCACATGCTGGAGCGGATCGCCCGCCACGCCGATGACCCGGCCCTCCGCGACCGCGCCCGCCGTACGCTGGCGCTCACCTCCGCGCACTTCGCCGACCGCAGGCTGACCGCGGCCGGCGCGCCCGCCCCGTCGGAGGACTTCGTCCCCGACCGGACGATCCGCGACGCCGGAAACCGCGAGGAGCTGCCCGGCCGCACCGTCCGCGCGGAGGGCGCCCCCGCCTGCGGCGACGAGACCGCCGACCGGGCCTACGACTGGCTCGGCGCGACGTTCGACTTCTTCGAGGCCGCGTACCGGCGCAACTCGATCGACGGCGCCGGACTGCGGATGGTCTCGACCGTCCACTACGGCGACCGGTACGACAACGCCTTCTGGAACGGCGAGCAGATGGTGTACGGGGACGGCGACGGCGTCCTGTTCACCGCGTTCACCGGGCCGCTCGACGTCACCGGCCACGAACTCACCCACGGCGTCACCCAGCACACCGCGAACCTGGAGTACTACGGGCAGGCGGGCGCCCTCAACGAGTCCATGTCGGACGTGTTCGGCTCGCTCATCAAGCAGTGGCATCTCGGGCAGACCGCCGACCGGGCCGACTGGCTCATCGGGCAGGGCCTTCTCGCCTCCGGCGTCGGCGGCGTCGCGCTCCGCTCGATGAAGGAACCCGGCACCGCCTACGACGACCCGCGGCTCGGCAAGGACCCGCAGCCCGCCCACATGGACCACTACGTCGAGACCTACCGCGACAACGGCGGCGTCCACATCAACTCGGGCATCCCCAACCACGCCTTCTACCTCGCGGCCACCGGCATCGGCGGCAACGCCTGGGAGAAGGCCGGTCGCGTCTGGTACGACACGCTCACCGGCGGCTCCCTGGCCGCCGACATCGACTTCGCCGGATTCGCCGCCGCGACCGTCCAGACCGCGACCCGGCTGTACGGCGCCGACTCCGTCGAAACGAAGGCGGTGAATCGCGCCTGGACGGGGGTAGGTGTCCCCCCAAAGGCGAACGGATAACGCAGTGAAAGTGACAGTCGTCCGCAGCGGCGGATTCGCCGGGATCGAGCGGCGCGCCCAGTCCGACAGTGCCAGCGACCCCATGCTGACCAGGCTCGTCGGCCGGGTGGACCTGAAGAACGTCCCGCCGCCGGGCCGCATCCCCGACCAGTTCCTGTACGAGATCGACATCGACGGCGACCGGGCCACCGTCGGTGAGGCGCAGCTCCACGGCCCCCTCCGTGAGCTGGTCCACCACGTCCTGAGCCGCGTCCACTGACGCCAATCGCAGTGCCCTGGTCTCAGGTGCATGGGGCCGCCTGAGACCAGGGCCGGGCACGGTCACATCCCGCGCGTGCGGGCCACCCGGTTCACCGCGGACAGGATCGCCTTGAGGGACGCGGTCACGATGTTGCCGTCGATGCCGACGCCCCACACCGTCGTGCCGTCCACGTCGCACTCCACGTAGGCGGCGGCGCGCGCATCGCCGCCCGCGCTCATCGCGTGTTCGGCGTAGTCCAGGACCCGGACGTCGACACCGACCGTGGCGAGCGCGTCCTCGAACGCCGAGACGGGGCCGTTGCCGACGCCCTCGATCTCGCGGATCTCGCCGTCGATGCGGACGTCGCAGCTGAGCGCGTCCTTCTCATCCACCCGGGAGGTGGTGCGGTGCGCCAGCAGACCGGCACGCGGCCCGCCCGTGAGGAACTCGGCCTGGAAGATCTCCCACATGCGCTCGGGCGTGACCTCGCCGCCCTCGCTGTCGGTGTGCGCCTGCACGACCCGCGAGAACTCGATCTGCAGCCGACGCGGCAGCTCCAGCGCGTGCTCGGTCTTCATGATGTAGGCGACGCCGCCCTTGCCGGACTGGCTGTTGACCCGGATCACGGCCTCGTAGGTCCGGCCGACGTCGTGCGGGTCGATCGGCAGGTACGGGACCTCCCAGCGGTAGTCCTCCACCGGCACGCCGGCGGCCTCGGCGTCCCGCTTCAGGTGCTCGAAGCCCTTGTTGATGGCGTCCTGGTGGGAGCCGGAGAACGCGGTGTAGACCAGGTCGCCGCCGTAGGGGTGCCGCTCGTGGACGGGCAGCTGGTTGCAGTACTCGACGGTCCGGCGGATCTCGTCGATGTCGGAGAAGTCGATCTGCGGGTCGACGCCCTGGGTGAACAGGTTCAGGCCCAGGGTGACCAGGCAGACGTTGCCGGTGCGCTCACCGTTGCCGAACAGGCAGCCCTCGATGCGGTCGGCGCCCGCCAGGTAGCCCAGCTCGGCGGCGGCGACGGCCGTCCCGCGGTCGTTGTGCGGGTGCAGCGACAGGACGACCGAGTCCCGGTAGGCCAGGTTCCGGTTCATCCACTCGATCTGGTCGGCGTACACGTTCGGCGTCGCCATCTCGACGGTCGCCGGCAGGTTGACGATGACCTTCTTGTCCGGGGTCGGCTTCCACACGTCGTTGACGGCGTTGCAGACCTCGACCGCGTACTCCAGCTCGGTGCCGGTGAACGACTCCGGCGAGTACTCGAAGAAGATCTCGGTGTCGCCCATGTCCTCGGCGAGCTTGGCGCACAGCTTGGCGCCCTCGACGGCGATCGCGGTGATGCCGTCCTTGTCCTGGCCGAACACGACACGGCGCTGCAGCGTGCTGGTCGAGTTGTACAGGTGGACGATCGCCTGCTCGGCGCCGCGCACCGCCTCGAACGTCCGCTCGATCAGCTCGGGACGGGCCTGCGTCAGGACCTGGATCACCACGTCGCCGGGGATCCGGTCCTCCTCGATGATCTGCCGGACGAAGTCGTAGTCGGTCTGGCTGGCCGCCGGGAAACCGACCTCGATCTCCTTGTAGCCCATCCGTACCAGCAGCTCGAACATCTTGAGCTTGCGGTGCGCGTCCATCGGGTCGATCAGTGCCTGGTTGCCGTCCCGCAGGTCGACCGCGCACCAGCGCGGCGCCTCGGTGATCACCTTGTCGGGCCAGGTCCGGTCCGCCGGCTTGATCGGGGCGAACGGGCGGTAGCGCTGGAAGGGCATACCGGAAGACTGCTGTTGCGGATACATCCGTTGGGATCTCTCTGCTCGAACCTCGCGGCCGACGTCCACGTCAAAGTCCCGCAGCGAGGGAGCCGACCTGGTCTTACAGGCCCCCGCTGCGGCCGCTAAGGAGGAGCAGCTCACGCAACACGTCCGCCAAGTTAACAGATGCCATCCGGGTTACGGAAACCGGCGTCCGCATGATGAGACGACAGGACTCTCCTCCGTCTCACCGAACGCCCCGCGGCGCCCGCGGCATTCCCCCCGGCCCGGTCAGCGGACGAGTACCGACAGGCAGGTCACGCAGCCGTCGAGGGCCTCGTACTCGCTGATGTCGACGCTCGTGACGCGCAGCCCGTCCGCCGCCAGCAGGGCCGCCGTGCGCGGCGCCGACGCGGCCATCAGGACGTGGTCGGGCCCGAGCACCACCACGTGGGCGCCCGACGGCTCGGGGGCGACGCGCATGCACGGCAGCACCGACGTGTCCACCATGCCGGGCACGCCGATCAGGCCGCCGTCCGGCAGCGCGGTGACCGCCGACTTCAGGTGCAGGCAGCCGCGGGTCTCCACCGGGACGACCCTCCGCCCGCCCAGCAGGCGCGCGAGCCGGCAGACGCCCTCCTCGTTAGTGCGGGCGCCGCGTCCCACATAGACGGTGTCACCGACGCTCAGCACGTCGCCGCCGTCAAGGGTGCCCGGCTCCTCGATCCGCTCGATCCGCAGGCCCAGCTCCCGCGCGGCCCGCTCGGCGCCCTGCGCCTCGCCCCGGCGGCGCGCGTCCCCCGGCCGGCACAGGATCGCGAGATCGTCGGCGACGACCAGGGCGTCCTCGATGAACACGGCGTCGGGCTGATCGTCGGCCGGCGCGACCGCGCGGACCCGCCAGCCCGCCGACCGCAGCGCCGCCACGTACGCCTCGTGCTGGCGCGCCGCGAGTGCGGCGTCCACGGGACGGCGGGCGGCATAGGTGACGATTCCCTCGGCAATCCGCGGCCCGGGGGGCCGGACCAGCGCCCTCCCGGCCCGGTTCGTGTCCGTGGCGGCGGTCATGTCAGCGTGCCGCCCCCTCGGTGGTCACGATCACGCCCAGCGCGTACGCGGGGGACATGCCGAGCAGGTCCGCGATGCCGTGCAGGGCCTGCCGCTCGCCCTCGCCGAGCGACCCGTCCGCCAGCCCGATCCGGACGGCCTGCGCGAGGAACCACTCCTTGGCCTCCACCGCGAGCTGGGCCCCGGCCCGGACGACCTCCCGCTCCAGGAACGTGCGGCGCAGCGCGAGGTCGGCGTTCACGGCGGCCGCGTCGTAATCGGGCTCGCCGTACCCGGTGACCGTCGCGATCGCGCGGGCGCGCGCCGCCGGGTCGGCCGGGTCGCCGGCCCGCAGCACCAGCGCGGCCGCCGCCCGCATCCCGGCGGCCAGCGTCTCGGCCATCTGCTGCGCGGTCGGCGTCCGCAGCGCCGAGCCGGGGAACCGGCCCCGGCACGTGCGGCACTCCACCGCGTTCCCGAGCCGCCACAGCGGCACGGTCGGGACGAAGAACACCGAGAGCCAGCGGCGCCCGGCGCGCCTGCGGTAGGCACGGTCACCCCCGCACTGCGGGCAGTGGAACGTCCCCTCGCTGACCGTACGGAACACCGCCGTCAGTCCGAAAACGAGCAACACCGGGGTTCTCCTCCCATAACGGACTTGGTCCAAAGTACCGACCCAGCGGCGCCGACGTGGCCGTCCCGGCCAATGCCGTTCCTGCCTTTACGCTGGGTTCATGACCGGTGACCTGGGTTCCGACGCGGGACGCGCGCATTCGCGCCCGTCCTTCCTGCCGCCCGTGGACGGCTACCCGCCGCCCGCCGGCACCCCGGCCGAGGCCGTCCCCGCCCCCTCCGGCGAGCCCCCGCGGCGGCGCGGCACCGCCGTCATCCTCGCCCTGATCGCCGCCGCGTCGGCGCTGCTCGTCTCGGCGTTCCTGCCGTGGGCGCACGCCCAGGTCGCCGTCGACCTGTTCGGCCGGACGCTCAGCCGCGACCTCGGCAGCGTCGCCGGCATCGACGCCGACGACATGATCCTCGCCGTCCCCGTCCTGGCCGTGATCGCGATCGCGCTCGCCTGCTGGGACCTCCTCGGCCGCGACGCGCGGATCGGCGGGCTCGCCGCCGTCCCCGGCACGCTCGCCCTGCTGGTCTGCGGCATCTTCGTGCTGCGCCTCGGCGACGTCCGCGACGACCTGCCCGAGACCGGGCTGGACCTCGGCTACCAGATCACCGTCCGCTACGGCTGGTACCTCGCGGTCATCGCGTCCCTGTTCGTGATCGGCTTCAGCCTCGCCCGCCCCATCGGGGAACGGGTGTCCAGAACCGGGCGGCCGGACGCCTACCAGCAGCAGGACGTGTACCAGCGGCAGTTCGCCTCCCCGGACCAGCCGGGCGAATACGCCGCCTGGCCCCGGGAGGAGCAGGTCTGGGGCCGCCCGCAGGACCCCGCGGAAGACGAGGCGAAGAAAGATCAGTCGTAGAAGCCGAGCCGGCGGAGCTGCTTGGGGTCGCGCTGCCAGTCCTTGAGGACGCTGACGCGCAGGTCGAGGAAGACCTTGGTGCCGAGCAGCGCCTCGATCTGCCGCCGCGCCGCCGCGCCGACCTCGCGGAGCCGCGAGCCCTTGTGCCCGATGATGATGCCCTTCTGGCTGGACCGCTCGACGTACAGGTGCGCGTAGACGTCGACGAGGTCGTCGCGTCCCTCGCGCGGCGCCATCTCGTCCACCACCACGGCGATCGAGTGGGGCAGCTCGTCGCGGACGCCCTCCAGCGCCGCCTCGCGGATCAGCTCGCTGATCAGGACCTGCTCGGGCTCGTCGGTGAGGTCGCCCTCCGGGTAGAGCGGCATGCCCTCCGGCAGATGCGAGATCAGCAGGTCGCCGACGAGGCCGACCTGGAATCCGTTCGCGGCCGAGCACGGCACGATGTCGGCGAACTCTCCCAGCCGCCCGACCGCGAGCAGTTGCTCGGCGACCTGCTCGGGCGCGGCCAGGTCCGTCTTCGTCACGATCGCGACCACGGGCGTCTTCTTCACCGCCGCCAGCTCACGCGCGATGTACTTGTCGCCGGGTCCGACGGGCTGGTCGGCGGGCACGCAGAACCCGATCACGTCGACCTCGGTCAGCGTGGACCGGGCGAGGCTGTCGAGCCGTTCCCCGAGCAGCGTTCGCGGCTTGTGCAGGCCCGGCGTGTCGACGACGACGAGCTGGGCGTCCGGCCGGTGCACGATACCCCGGATGGCCCGCCGCGTCGTCTGCGGCCGGCTGCTGGTGATCGCCACTTTGGTCCCGACCAGGGCGTTCATCAGGGTCGACTTCCCCACATTGGGCCGCCCGATGAAGCACGCGAACCCCGCTCGATGCCCCTCGGCCGTCCCGTTCCCCAGACTGGTCATCCCCCAATTGTCGCCCACCCGGCCGGGCGGACGGCACGTCCCCTCACGCCGCCGGGGTGCCGAGGCGGGCGATGGCCGCGCCGGCCTTCTCCGACCACTGGGCGGCGCCCAGGCGGTCGGCGACCTCGGCCGCCCTGCGGTAGTGGGCGGCGGCCGTCCGGGTGGGACGTTCCAAGTACACGGCCAGGTCGCCGAGGATGTGGGCCACCGGGCCGATGGTGGCGGCGGCGGTGGCGCCGCCGGTCACATGGTCTGCGTAGGGCAGGAGGGCCGTGTAGGCCCGCTCGGCCAGGTCGCGGTCGTCGAGGGCCATCGCGCACAGCGCCCGGATCGACATGGTGAGGTCGAAGAAGTAGTCGAGCCGGACGGGACCGGCACCGGCCGCGACGCGCTTCGCCTCGGCGACGCGTCCGGCGGAGGCAAGGGCGAGGGCGTACAGGTCGGCGGTGGCCTCGACATGGCTCCATTGCCGGTACAGCCATGCGGCGCCGTCCACCAGCTCGCCGACGCGGCCCTGGGCGAGCCGCACGCAGAACAGGCCGACGAACACCATGCCGCGTTCGCTGAACCAGATGCCGCTCCGGCCGATGGCGCCGCCGACCTCCTCGTACGCGCGTTCCGCCGCATCGAACCGGGCGGCGAAGGCGTGCACGAGCCCGGCGTACCAGCCGCCGATCTGCGCGAGCAGCGGCAGCCCGTACTGGTCGGCGAGCCGCCGCCCCTCCTCCAGGTGCCGGCGCGCGACGGGCAGGTCGAGGGCGGCGACGGCGGTCTGCTGGAGCTGCAGGTGCGCGAGGACGCGGTAGGTGCCGAGGTCGTGCTCGGTGGCGAGGCCGAGCAGCTCGGTCGCGATCCGGCACCGCCGGGCGAGGCCGTCCGCGGTGCGGTAGCCGTTGACGTAGGCGCCGTTGAGCGCGGCGGCGAGCAGTTCGGGGGCGCCCAGCGCGCGGGCGGTGGCGACGGCCTCCTGCGACGCGGTGAGCCCGCGGTCGTCCTGCTCGCCCTCCAGTTCCATCGCGAGGGTCGTGAGGAGCCGGACGCGCAGTTCGGGCTCGTCGCCGGGCAGCCGGGCGAGCGCCTCGCCGGTGGCCTCGACCACGACGCGGTCGATGGTCCCGTACTCGCGGCTCGTCCACAGCGTGGGAATGTCGAAGCTCGCGATGATCCGGGCCAGCAGCCGGACGTCGCCGGCCGCGCGGGCGTCGGCGATCGCGGCCATCCGCCGCTTCCGGGCGTTGACCACCTGCCCGGCCAGCGCGCTGGAGCGGATCGCCGCGATCTCCGCCTCCAGCCGTTCCCGGGTCGCGCCGGGCCCCTGCGCGCGCAGCGTGTCGACGGCGCGGACCCACAGGTCGGCGGCGGCGGCGTGGGCGAAGCGGGCCTCGGCGGCCGCGGCGGCGCGGCGCGCGTAGCGGACGGCCTTGTCCGGGTCCGTGCCCGCCTCCAGGTAGTGGTGCGCGATCGAGGCGACCTCGTCGGGCGTGTGCCGTTCGAGCGCGGCGGCGACGCGGCCGTGCAGCCGGGTGCGGCGGGCGCGGGACAGGCCCCCGTAGAGCGTGTCGCGGACGAGGGCGTGCGCGAACCGCATCCGGCCGGGCGCGGGCTCGGTGACCAGGCCGCCGCCGAGCCCCGCCTCGACCGCGTCGAGCACCGTGTCGTCGTCCCCGGCCAGCTCGGCCAGGACGCGCAGGTCGGCGTCGCGGCCGAGGACGGCGGCGTCCAGCAGGACACCCTGGACCGGTCCCGGTAGCCGCGCGATGCGGCGGCGCAGCACGTCGCCGACGCCGGCGGGCACCCGGCGGGTCGCGGCGGGCAGGCCCTCGGCGTCGAGGAGCCGGGCCGTCTCACGGGTGAAGAACGGGTTGCCGCCCGTCCGCTCGGCGATGGCGGACAGCTCCGCGTCGTCCACGCGGGTGGTGCAGATGCCGCGGACGAGGGCGGCGACCTCGGCCGGGGACAGGCCGCCGAGGGCGATCCGCACGGGCTCGTGGCGGGCGAGGGCGGCGAGCGCCGCGGCCAGACCGTCGGCGACCTCGGTGTGCCGGAACGTGGCCACCAGCAGGACGGGACGGTCCCGGAGCCGCCCGGCGAGCCGGATCAGCAGCGCCAGGGTCTCCTCGTCCGCCCAGTGCAGGTCGTCGAGAACGAGCAGCAGCGGCGCCGTGCCGGTGATCGCGGTGAGGTAGTCGCCGACGGCCAGGTGGAGCCGGAACCGGCCGGTGACGGCGTCGGCGTCGGCGCGTCCGGCGGCGTCGCCCAGCAGCGGGCCGAGGCGTGCGGCGAGGTCCGCGCCGGGCGGCGCGGTGGCGGCCAGTTCGCGCAGCAGTTCGGCCCAGGGCCAGGCCGCGGGCGCGCCGCCGGTCTCGGGCGCGCGGCCCCACGCGCACATCCAGCCCTCGCCGGCGAGGCCGCGCGCGAACCGTTCGGCGAGCGCGGTCTTGCCCATGCCCGCGTCGCCTGCGACGAGGACCAGGCCGCCCTGGCCGGCGGCGGCGTCGCGGGCCGCGTCCGTCAGCCGGGCGAGTTCCCGGACGCGCCCGACGAAGGCCGCCGGTTCCTGCGGCGCGGGCGCGAGCCGCAGGACGGGACGCGCCGGTGCCGCCTCGAAACCGACATCCTCCCCCAGGCCGGGCGACTGGGCCAGGATGTCGGTTTCGAGGCGGCGCAGCGCGGGACCGGGATCGACGCCGAGTTCCTCGGTCAGCGTCGCGCGGGCCCGGCGAAGCGCGGCGAGCGCGTCACCCTGGCGTCCGGCGCGGTAGAGGGCGAGGGCCAGCAGCCGCCACGCCTCCTCGCGCAGCGGCTCGGCGGCGGCGTGGGTCTCCAGGTCGGGCACGGCCTCGGCCGCGGCCCCGAGCCGCAGCATGGCCTCGGCCCGGCGTTCCACGGCGAGGCGGCGGCGCTCGTCCAGCCGGGCGGTCTCGGCGGCGGCCCACGGCAGGTCGGCGAACTCGGCGTAGGCGGGCCCGCGCCACTCGGCGAGCGCGGCCTCCGCCCGGCGGCGAGCCTCGGCCGGATCGCTCTCCAGCAGTTCGGCGGCGGCGTCGACCAGCGCGTCGAACCGCCACGCGTCGACGGCGTCGTCCGGCAGCCGGAGCGCGTACCCGGGCGGCTCGGTGACCAGGACGCGCGCGGGCGTGCGGGGCGGACGCTCCGGTTCGAGGGCGCGGCGCAGGTGCGACACGAACGACTGGAGGCCGGCGGCGGCGCGGGACGGCGCCGCCTGCGCCCACAGGTCCTCGACGAGCCGGCCGGCGGGGACCATCGCGCCCCGCGCGGCGACGAGGCGCGCCAGCACCGAGCGTTGCCGGGGTCCGCCGAGGTCGGCGGGCACCCCCGCCACCTCGGCGCCGAAGGCCCCGAGAACGCGTACGACAGGCGACATGTCCCGCTCAGCCTAGCCGGGACGCGCCCGCCCATCCCGGGCGTCCCCCGGTTACGCCCGGCTCGGTTCGGGCTCCCGTTCGGCCGCGGCGGCGGGCCCGGCGCCGCCATGCGGATCGATGGCCGGCAGGACCCGGGCGAGCGGCCCCGGCAGCCACCAGTTCGCCCGTCCGAGCAGCGCCATCGTGGCGGGCACCAGCACCAGCCGGACGACGCTCGCGTCCAGCGCCACCGCGACCGCGAGCCCCACCCCCATCTGCTTGACCACCAGGCCGGGGTCGGCGGCGAAGCCGAGGAAGACCGCCACCATGATCAGCGCCGCGCTGGAGATGACCCGGCCGGTCGCGGCGAGGCCGGTGGTGACCGAGCCGCGCGCGTCCCCGTGCAGCAGCCACTCCTCCCTGACCCGCGACAGCAGGAAGACCTCGTAGTCCATCGACACGCCGAACAGGACCGCGAACATCAGCAGCAGGATGAACGACGACACCGGGACGCTGTGCGGCAGCCCGAGCAGGTCCGTGCCCCAACCCCACTGGAACACGGCCGTGAGCACCCCGTACGCGGCGCCGATCGACAGCAGGTTCATCACGGCGGCCTTCAGCGGCGCCAGCAGCGACCGGAAGACGATCATGAGCATGACGAAGGACGTGGCGACGACCACGCCGATCACGGGCCAGAGCCGGTCGGCCAGCATCCGGGACAGGTCCACATAGATGGCGGTCAGCCCGGTGATCTCGGCGCCCGGTGGCAGCGCGTCCGCGCGGATGCGGTCGACGAGGCCGGTCACCCGCTCGTCCTGCGGCCCGTACTCGGGCGTCACCATGATCACGGCGGCGTCGCGGTGCGGGGACAGTTGCGCCGGCGCGACCGCCGTGACCCCGTCGGTGCGGGCGAGCCGGTCCCACAGCCCCGCCAGGACGGCCTGATCGGTCTTGCGCAGATCGACGGTGACGAGCAGCGTCCCGTTCGCGCCCGGCCCGTAGGCGTCCGCGACCAGGTCGTAGGCCTGCCGGACGGTGTTGGAGGTCGGCTCGCTGCTCGCGTCGCTCGGCCAGGTCCGCATGCCGAGCGCGGGCGCGGCCAGGGTCAGCATCAGCGCCGACGCGGCGAGCAGCCACGGCCACGGGTGCCGTCCGACGTGCCCGGCCCAGCGCCGGACCCGCGGCGACTCGACCGTGATCGTCGCGCCGTCGGCCCGGTCGCGGCGGCGCAGGACGCGGCGGCCGGCGAGCCCCAGTACCGCCGGCAGCAGCGTGACCGCGCTCAGCACGGTCGCCGCGACGACCAGGCCCGTGGTGAAGCCCATCGTCATGAACACCGGAATGCCCGACAGCACCAGCCCGCACAGCGCCAGCAGCACGGTGAACCCCGCGAAGATCACCGACAGGCCGGCGGTCGCGATGGCCCGGCCCGCCGCCTCCGGCACGCCGAGCCCCGCCGCGAGCCCCTCCCGGTGCCGGGTGAGGATGAACAGCGCGTAGTCGATGCCGACGCCGAGCCCCACCATGGTCGCCAGCGTCGGCGCGGTGGTCGCGACATCGGTGAACGCCGCCACCAGCGTGATCCCCGACACGCCCACGCCGAGCCCGGTGAGCGCCACCGCCAGCGGCAGTCCCGCCGCGACCAGCGACCCGAACGCCAGGAAGAGGATGATCAGCGCGGCCACGATCCCGATCGCCTCGGCGACCCCGCCGGGCGCCGTCACGTTCTCGGGGACCTGGCCGCCGAACTCCACCTGGTATCCGGCCGCGTCCAGGCTCCGCGTCGCCGACCGCAGCAGGTCGAGCGTCTCCCGCGGCGCCAGGTCCGTGACGGGCACCGAGTACTGGACGGTCATCAGCGCGGTCGCGCCGTCCGGGCTCGGCCGCGCCGGGCTCACCTCGCCGACGTGCGGCAGTTTCCGCAGCTCGCCCGCCGCCGCGGCCAGCCTCGCCCGGTCGACCGTCCCGGACCTCGCGTGCACGACCACCCGCGCGTCCGCGCCCGACAGCGCGGGGAACCGCTCCCGCAGCAGGTCGGTGGCCTGCTGCGACCCCGTCCCGGCCAGCGTGTAGTCGTCGTGCGGGGCGCCCCCGGCGACCCCCGCGAGCCCGGCCATCGCGGCGACGAGGGTCAGCCACAGGGCAATGAACCGCCAGGGCCGCGACGCCGCGGCCCTCCCCAGGCGGTAAAGCAGACGGGACATCATTTTCTCCCCAGAAACGGCATTCTCCGACCGGCTGAGGATCGCGCGGCGCCCTTGGCGCCCACTTGGCGGTGACTTGCGGTCCCGCCGCACCCCGTACGCTGGGCGACGTGAGCGAGCTGAACCCCGAGGACGCGAAGATCATCACCCTGGCCCGGTCGGCGCGGGCCCGCACCGGCGCCGCCGAGGGCGCCGCCGTGCGCGACGAGACGGGCCGCACCTACTCCGCCACGAGCGTGGACCTGCCGTCCCTCAAGCTCTCGGCCCTCAAGGTCGCCGTCGCGATGGCCGTCTCCAGCGGCGCCGAGGACCTGGAGGCCGCCGCCGTCGTCACCGCGGCCGACGCCCCCGACCCGTCCGACATCACCGCCGTCCGGGACCTCGGCCCCAAGGCTCCCGTCCTCATCGCCGGCCCCGACGGCAGTGTCCATGGCGTCGCCGGTGGGTGATGCGCCGGTGGGTGATGCGCCGGTGGGTGATGCGGACGCGCCGGTAAGCCGGTGATGGGCGCCTAGCGGGTCTGGCCGGAATCCTCGGTGTCCGGCGCTTGCGCGGCGGTGGCGCCCAGCCTGCGCACCAGCACCGTGCCTATGCGGTTGCGGCGGCCCGCGATGGTCTCGGCCTTGAGGGACAGGACGGGGCCGTTCTCGGCGGAGCCGACCGCGGCCGTGGAGCCCTCGATGGGGACCCGGCCGAGGGCGTGGGCGAGCAGGCCGCCGACCGTCTCGACCTCCTCGGCGTCGAGTTCGACGCCGAACAGCTCGGCGAGGTCCTCGACGGGCAGGCGGGCGGTGACGCGGGCGGCGCCGTCCGGCAGCCAGGTGACGGGCGGGGTCTCGCGGTCGTACTCGTCGGTGATCTCCCCGACGATCTCCTCCAGGATGTCCTCGATGGTGACGAGGCCGGCGGTGCCGCCGTACTCGTCGATGACGATCGCGACGTGGATCTGCCGGGCCTGCATCTCGCGCAGCAGCTCGTCGATCGGCTTGCTGTCGGGGACGTAGGTGGCCGGCCGCATCACCGAGCCGACCGTCTCCACGGATTCGCTCTCCCGGTGCTCCTGGGTGTGGCGGACGATGTCCTTCAGGTAGGCGATGCCGACGACGTCGTCCTCGTTCTCGCCGACGACGGGGATGCGGGAGAAACCGCTGCGCAGCGCCAGCGACAGCGCCTGCCGCAGCGTCTTGGTGCGCTCGATGAACACGATGTCGGTGCGCGGCACCATCACCTCGCGGACGAGGGTGTCGCCCAGCTCGAACACCGAGTGGATCATCTCCCGCTCGACCGGCTCGATCAGGCTGCGCTGCTCGGCGAGGTCGACGAGGTCGCGCAGTTCCGCCTCGGACGCGAACGGGCCCTCCCGGAACCCCTTGCCGGGCGTCAGCGCGTTGCCGAGCGCGATCAGCAGCCGGGGCAGCGGCCCGAACACCCGCGTCACCGGATGGATCACGGCGGCGCCCGCCAGCGCGATCCGCTCGGCGTGCTGGATGCCGAGGGTGCGCGGTCCGACCCCGATCACCACATAGCTGACCACGATCATGATCGCGGCGGCGGTGACGTAGGCGCGCCACGTCTCGTTCAGCCAGGAGATGCACAGGTCCGCCACGATCACGGTCGCGACCAGCTCGCAGCCGATCCGCAGCAGCAGCACCATGTTGACGTAGCGGGCCGGGTCGGCGACGACCTCCGCGAGCCGTTCCGCGCCGCGCCGCCCCTCGCGGACGGCCTCATCGACGGTGACGCGCGACACCCGGGCGAGCGCCGCCTCGGTGCCGGCCAGCAGCCCCGCCAAGAGGACCAGGCCCACCGCCAGGGCCGACAGCCACGCCTGCGCGGTGCTCATCAGCCGCCGCGTTTCTCCCGCCAGGAGGTGAGGAGCTCGGCCTGCAGGCCGAACATCTCCTTGTGCTCCTCCGGCTCGGCATGGTCGTAACCGAGGAGATGGAGGATGCCGTGCGCGCACAGCAGCTCCAGCTCGTCCCCGGTGCTGTGCCCGGCCTCCCGCGCCTGCCTCTCCGCCACCGACGGGCACAGGACGACGTCGCCGAGCAGCCCCGGATCGGTCTCGCCGTCCTCGTCGGCGCCGCCGGACAGGTGGCCGGGACGCAGCTCGTCCATGGGGAACGACAGCACGTCGGTCGGGCCCGGCTCGTCCATCCACTTCTCGTGCAGCTCGGTCATCGCGGCCTCGTCGACCAGCAGGACCGACAGCTCCGCCAGCGGGTGGACGCGCATGCCGTCCAGAACGTGCCGCGACAGCCGCTCGATCGCCTTCTCGTCGACCGGGACGCCGGACTCGTTCAGCACCTCGATGCTCACTGCCGCCCTCGCTTGCGGGATCCGCCGCGTCCGGCCGCACCCTGCTTGATCTCCGGCACGCGCGCCTCGTCCCAGCGGTTGTAGGCGTCGACGATGTCGGTGACGAGCCTGTGCCGGACGACGTCGCGGCTGGTCAGCCGGCAGAAGTCGATGTCCTCGACGCCCTCCAGGATCTCCTGGACGACGCGCAGCCCGCTCATCTGCCCGGCGGGGAGGTCGACCTGCGTGACGTCGCCCGTCACGACGACCTTCGAGCCGAACCCGAGCCGGGTGAGGAACATCTTCATCTGCTCGGGCGAGGTGTTCTGCGCCTCGTCCAGGATGATGAACGAGTCGTTCAGCGTCCGCCCGCGCATGTAGGCGAGGGGGGCGACCTCGATGGTCCCGGCGGCCATCAGGCGCGGGATCGAGTCGGGGTCGAGCATGTCGTGCAGCGCGTCGTACAGCGGCCGCAGGTACGGGTCGATCTTCTCGTAGAGCGTTCCGGGCAGGAACCCGAGCCGCTCCCCCGCCTCGACCGCGGGACGCGTCAGGATGATGCGGTTGACCTGCTTGTCCTGCAGCGCGCGGACGGCCTTGGCCATCGCCAGGTACGTCTTGCCGGTGCCGGCGGGGCCGATCCCAAACACGATCGTGTGCCTGTCGATCGCGTCGACGTAGCGCCGCTGGTTCAGCGTCTTCGGGCGGATCGTCCGGCCCCGGCTGGACAGCACGTCCAGGGTGAGGACCTCCGCCGGACGCGCGTCGCTCTCACCGCGCAGCATCGCGAGGCTGCGCTCAACGGCGTCGGGAGTGAGCTGCGTGCCGCCCTTCAGCAGTTCGAACATCTCGGTGAAGAGCCGGGAGACCAGGTCGGTCTCGCTCTCGGGCCCGGTCACGGTGATCTCGTTGCCGCGGACGTGGATGTCGATGTCGCTGCCGAACGCCTGCTCGATCGTGTGGAGCAGTTCGTCCCGGGAGCCCAGCAGGCTCACCATCGAATGGTCGTCCGGCACCACGATCTTGATCTGCGAGCGCGCGCCGTTCCGGTCGTCGCGCTCCGGGCGAGTTGACCTCGTGTGAGTTGATTCGACCATCAGCCGGGCCTTGCGGCCTTTCGGACCTGCCTTCTGTGTACTCAGGGTGTCCAGGTATGCCACATCCATCGTACTGGGCACCCCCGCCACGGCGCCGAAGGATTTTTCGCGCGCCGAACGCCCCTGCGGGGCCGCGGCCGGGGGTCAGCCGGGCGGCCAGTTGAGGCCACGCCCGCCGAGCACGTGGGCGTGCACGTGGAAGACGGTCTGGCCGGCCTGGGCGCCGGTGTTGATCACGACCCGGTAGCCGGTGTCGGCGATGCCCTCGTCGACCGCGACCTGGTGCGCCTCGCGGACGACCTCGGCCAGCAGCTCGGCGTCGGACGCGGCGAGCTCGGCGGCGGTCGAGTGGTGCTCCCTGGGGATGACCAGCACATGCGTGGGCGCCTGGGGGTTGATGTCACGGAACGCCACCACCCCCGCCGACTCGCGGACGATCTTGGCGGGCACGTCACCAGAAACGATCTTGCAGAACAGGCAGTCGGTCATCTGTCTCCCCTCGCCGCGGCCGCGACCGCCCCGGAATCCTATCGAGCCCCGCGCCGGCACGGCCCGCGGCGCCCCGTGGTGGATCGGTTTTTCCCCCATCGACTCTCCGGTTACGGTCACCATTCCGACCGGTCACTGGTTAAGGTTGTCAGCTCAAGGCGTACCCCCTGGTTCGCACGGCGTTGCGGCACGTCTCGGCCGGGCGGGGGCGCCCGATTCACGCCACCCCGAGGGCGACCGTCCGAATGGACGGCCGGGGCCGGCGAAGGCGGCGGATAGGTGACCGAGGCAGACCAGGACATGCCCTTTCGTAAACCGGGCGACGAGGGTGCGCGTCCAACTGACGTGACCGAGACCCTCGTGGCCAGGGGCACGGCGGGGGCGGTGGCCGTCGCCTGGGACGCCGACCAGGCTGTGACCGCGCTCTACAGCGCCAACTACCGTTCGCTAGTACGCCTGGCGGCCATGCTCGTACGGGACGCCGGGACGGCCGAGGAGGTCGTCCAGGACGCCTTCGTGGCGATGCACGGCGGATGGCGCCGCCTGCGCGATCCCGACAAGGCCCTGTCGTACCTGCGCCAATCGGTGGTGAACCGGTCGCGATCGGTGCTCCGGCACCGCGCCGTCGTCGAGAAGTACGCCCCGAAGGGCTTGCCGGACGCGCCGAGCGCGGAGGCCGGGGCCATCGGGGAGCTGGAACGCTCGGCGGTCATCGACGCGCTGTCCCGGCTTCCCGCCCGCCAGCGGGAGGCGCTCGTCCTTCGCTACTACGCCGATCTCTCCGAAGCGGAGATCGCCAACACGATGGGCATCTCCCGCGGCGCCGTGAAAAGTCATACGGCGCGCGGAATGACCGCGCTACGCAACGTCCTGGAGCAGTTCTCATGACCACCGACCCCCACGACGAGCACGGCGAGATCCTGCGCCGCGCCCTGCGCGCGGAGGCGGACTCGGTCAACCCCGCGGGCGACGGCCTGGAGCGCATCCGGGCCCGGATCGCCGAGGGGCAGGGCCGCCGGTTCGGTCTCGGACGGTTCGGCCCCGCCCGGTTCGGGTGGGACCGGTTCACCGTCGGCTGGGCGCGGCCCGTCTTCGCCGTGGCCGCCGCTGTGGTGATCGCCGGCCTCGGCGTGACGGCACCGCAGACCATCAACCTCATCCAGCAGTCGGTCGGCAGCAACGGGCCGTCCGACAGCGGGCACGGCGACGCCGACGGGGACCGCAGCGACTCCCAGGGCAGCCCCGAGTTCCCCGACCCGGCTTCGCCGGGGAGCAGCGTGTCCGGCGCGCCGACGACCACGTCGACGGCCCGCCCCAGTTCGTCACCCGGGCTGTCGTCCTGCCGCATCCCGCCGCCGGCGTCGGGCACCGCCTCCGCCTCGCCCAGCACCGCCGCCACGCCGTCGCCCACGACCAAGCCGTGCCCGAGCGAGACGCCGACCGCCCGGCCCAGCACGCCGACGACGCCGACCGAGCCCACCACGCCGCCGACGACGCCGCAGCCCACCGATCAGCCGACGCAGACGCCGACGAGCGCCCCCGTGAACCCGGGCGAGCAGGGCGCCGCGACCACTCCCTGACGCCGGGGCCGTGCCCTGACGCGCGGCGGCTACCAGCGGCCGGTGGCGGCCAGCAGCACGCTCACCGCCGCCACCCCGGCCGTCGACGTGCGCAGGACGGTCGGGCCGAGCCTGGTGGGGCGCCCGCCGGCCGCCGAGAACCGCTCCAGTTCGGCTTCGCTGATCCCGCCCTCGGGACCGACGACGAGGACGATGTCGCCCTCCGCGGGCGGCTTCACCGTGCTCAGCGGCGACTCCGCCTCCTCGTGCAGGATCAGGGCCAGGGACGCGGCGGAGACCCTTCCGGCGATGTCCTCGGTGGACGCGAGGTCCGCTACTTCGGGCAGCCGGCTGCGCCGCGCCTGTTTTCCCGCCTCCCGCGCGGTCGCACGCCAGCGTCCGAGTGCCTTCGCACGGCGGTCCGGGCGCCATCGGGTGATGCAGCGCTCCGCCGCCCACGGGACGATCTCGTCCACGCCGGCCTCGGTCATCGTCTCGACGGCCAGCTCACCCCGGTCGCCCTTCGGGAGGGCCTGGACGACCACGAGACGCGGCGACGGCGGGGGCTGACGGTGCCGGTCCAGCACATCCAGCGTGAGGGACGCGCGGTCGACGGCGGTGACGACGCACTCGGCCAGCAGGCCCGCGCCGTCGGTCAGATCGACGCGCTCCCCGGGCCGCAGCCGCCGCACGGCCGCGGCGTGCCGCCCCTCGGGCCCGTCCAGAACGACGGAACCGCGTTCCAGCGCGTCCGTCGCGGCGAGGAACACCGGCGGGCTCATGGGCGTCCTCCCTGGTCACCATGCTCGCCGCGGCGGCCCTCCTGGTAGGCCGCCGCCACGGCGCTTCAGTGCTGGTTGAACACGTCCTTGAGGCGGGAGAACACGCCCCGCTGCCCGGGGGCGAACTTACCGGGCGGACGCTCCTCGCCGCGCAGCGCCGCGAGACGGCGCAGCAGCTCCTCCTGCTCCTCGTCCAGCCGGGTCGGCGTCTCCACGTTCACGTGGATCATCAGGTCGCCGCGACCGCTCTCGTTGAGGTGCCGGACGCCCCGGTTGTAGAGCGTGATGACCTGCCCCGACTGCGTGCCGGGCTTGATGTCGACGGCCTCGGCCGCGTCCAGCGTCTCGATCGTGACGCTGGTGCCGAGTGCCGCCGCGGTCATCGGGATCTCGACCGTGCAGTGCAGGTCGTCGCCCTCCCGCTCGAAGATCGCGTGCGGCTTCTCCACGATCTCCAGGAACAGGTCGCCGGGCGGGCCGCCGCCCGGCCCGACCTCGCCCTCGCCGGCGAGCTGGATGTGGATGCCGTTCTCCACCCCGGCCGGGATCTTGACCTTGACGGTCCGCCGGGTGCGGACCCGGCCGTCGCCGGAGCACTCGGTGCACGGGTTGCGGATCACCGAGCCGAACCCGCCGCACGCCGGGCACGGCCGCGCCGTCATGACCTGACCGAGGAACGAGCGCTGCACCTGCTGCACCTCGCCGCGCCCGTGGCACGTCTCGCACGTCTCCGGGTGGGTGCCGGGCGCGCAGCCCGACCCCTCGCAGGTGGCGCAGGCGACCGCGGTGTCGATGGACAGCTCGCGGGTCGTGCCGAACGCCGTCTCGCTCAGGTCGAGCTCGACCCGCAGCGTCGCGTTCCGGCCGCGCCGCGCCCGCGACCGGGGGCCGCGGGATGTCGCCGTCCCGAAGAAGGCGTCCATGATGTCGCTGAACGGGAACCCGGCACCGCCGAACCCGCCGGCGCCCGCGCCGGCCCCGGAGGCGAACGGGTCCGCGCCGAGGTCGTACATCTCGCGCTTCTTGGGGTCGGAGAGCACCTCGTACGCCTGGGTGATCTCCTTGAACTTCTCCTGGGTCTCCGGATCCGGGTTGACGTCCGGGTGGAGTTCCCGCGCAAGCCGGCGGTAGGCCTTCTTCACCTCGTCGGCGCTGGCGTCGCGCCGGACGCCCAGGGTCGCGTAGTAGTCGTTCGCCACCTTACGACCCCGCCAGGATCTGTCCCACGTAGCGTGCCACTGCCCGTACCGCTCCCATCGTGCTGGGGTAATCCATGCGTGTAGGCCCGAGCACTCCCAGCCGGGCCAAGGTGAGGTCGCCCACCCCGTAGTCCGCGGCGACGACCGAGGTCGATCGGAGCCCCAGATCGGGGTTCTCGGTGCCGATCCGCACCGTAACTGTAGAGGAGTCCCCGGTCTCGCCGAGCAGCCTCATGAGGACCACCTGTTCCTCCAGCGCCACCAGCACCTCCCGCAGGCTCTGCGAGAAGTCCACGGCGGCGAGGTTGGCCGCGCCGGCGAAAACGATCTTCTCCTCGTGCTTCTCGACGAGCGTCTCCAGCAGGACGGACAGCACCGCGGCCGCAACCGGCCGGTCGTCCGGCCCCACCCTCTCGGGGAGGTCGGCGACGGCGGCCGGCACATCGCCGAGGCCGAGCCCGTCCAGGCATGTGTTGAGCAACGCCCGCAGATGCCCGATCGATTCCTCGCAGACGCTGCCGGGCGTCTCGATGACCCGCTGCTCCACCCGCCCGGTGTCGGTGATCAGGACGAGCAGCAGCCGTCCCTCGGCGACCGGGACCAGCTCGACGTGCCGCACCGACGAGCGGGTCAGCGACGGGTACTGCACGACGGCGACCTGCCGGGTGAGCTGCGCGAGCAGCCGCACCGTGCGGCCGACGACGTCGTCGAGGTCGTAGGCGCCGGACAGGAACGTCTCGATCGCACGGCGCTCGGCGACCGACAGCGGCTTGATCGTGGACAGCCTGTCGACGAACAGCCGGTAGCCCTTGTCGGTGGGGACGCGCCCGGCACTGGTGTGCGGCTGGGCGATGTAGCCCTGCTCCTCCAGCACCGCCATGTCGTTGCGGATCGTCGCGGGCGACACCCCGAGATTGTGCCGGTCCGCCAGGGCCTTGGAGCCCACCGGCTCGTTGGTGGAGACGTAGTCCTCGACGATGGCGCGCAGGACCGCGAGTTTCCGGTCGTCCAGCACGGCGTCACCTCCTTCGTCCCGACCCCTACCGCTGGCACTCCTTACTCTAGAGTGCCAATTGTACGGCCCCGAAGCCCCTCATCGGAGTGCCCCCGCACTCCCCGCACGGCTGCGCGATCCTATCCGCATCGGACACCGGCGCCACGCCGAGGGACGAGGGACGACCCCGCGCAGCCGTCCCGCCGGGTTAATGTGCGGACCCGTGCGCAGTGACAACTACGGAAACGACGTGCTGGCCGGCGACTGGCGCAGGCCCCGCAAGGGCCAGATTCCGGAGATCCCGGCCGAACCCGGGCTGGTCGCGGAGGATCCCGACAGCGGTTTCTGCGGTGCCGTGGTCGGCTGCGACAAGTTCGGCGTCACCCTGGAGGACCGGTTCGGCAAGCGCCGCGTCTTCCCCCTGACCAAGTCGGGCTTCCTGATCGACGGCAGGACGGTCACGCTCGTCCGCCCGCAGGCCTCGCCCAGGGGACCGGCCCGCTCGGCGTCCGGCTCGATCGCCGTGCGGGGCCTGCGCGCCCGCGTGGCGAAGGAGAGCCGCATCTATGTGGAGGGCGTCCACGACGCCGAGCTGGTCGAGAAGATCTGGGGCCACGACCTGCGGGTCGAGGGCATCGTCGTGGAGTACCTCGAAGGCGTGGACGACCTGCCCGCCATCGTCGAGGAGTTCGCCCCGGACGAGAACCGCCGCCTCGGCGTCCTCGTCGACCACCTGGTGGACGGCTCCAAGGAGTCCCGGATCGCCGCGCAGGTGTCGTCCCCGTACGTCCTGGTCACCGGCCACCCCTTCATCGACATCTGGGAAGCGGTCAAGCCCGCGGCCGTCGGCATCCGCGCCTGGCCCCGCATCCCGCGCGGCGTCCCCTGGAAGGAGGGCGTCATCGCCGAACTCGGCTGGGGCGACGACACGGGCGCCGCCTGGAAACGCATCCTGAACTCCGTCAGCACCTACACCGACCTGGAACCCGCCCTGCTGGGCCGGGTGGAGGAACTCATCGATTTCGTGACCACGGCCTAGGTGAGGGCGCGGGTTACGGCGTCGGCCAGGAGACGGCCCTGGAGGGTCAGGACGGCGCGGCCGTGTTCGTAGGGAGCCGGTTCCAGGAAGCCGTCGGCTATCGCGGTGCGGGCCGCCCTGTCGTCCAGGAGGGTGGTGGGGCAGCCCTGGGCCAGGCGTAGTTCGAGCATGACGCGTTCGATGTGGCGGTCCTCCCCGGTGAGGACCTCCCTGGCGTAGGCAGGGGTGGTGCCCTCTGCGAGGCGGGCGGCGTAGGCGGCGGGGTGCTTGACGTTCCACCAGCGTGTTCCGCCGACGTGGCTGTGCGCACCGGGGCCGACACCCCACCAGTCGGCACCCGTCCAATAGAGCATGTTGTGGCGGCAGGCGGCCGTGGGGTCGGTCGCCCAATTGGAGATCTCGTACCAGTGGAGGCCGTGGGCGCCCAGCATCTCGTCGGCGATGAGGTAGCGGTCGGCCATGGCGTCGTCGTCGGGGGCCGTGAGTTCGCCGCGTTTCACTTGGGCGGCCAGGCGGGTGCCCTCTTCGACGATGAGCGCATAGGCCGATACATGATCGGGCTCGGCGCTCAGGGCCGCCTCCAGGGAGGCTCTCCAGTCGTCGTCGGATTCGCCGGGCGTGCCGTAGATGAGGTCCAGATTGATGTGCTCGAACCCCGCCTTGCGCGTCCATTCGACGACTTGCGGGATGCGTCCCGGCGTATGGGTGCGTTCCAGGACGGCCAAGACGTGCTCGCGCGCGCTCTGCATACCGTACGAGATCCGGGTGAACCCGGCCTCTCGGAGCTTGGCCACGTATGCCTCGTCCACCGACTCGGGGTTGGCCTCCGTGGTGACCTCCACGCCTTGGGCGAGCCCGAACTCGGCGTCAATGGCGGCCAGGACGCGGCCCAGGTCGTCCGGGGGGAGCAGTGTCGGTGTACCGCCGCCCACGAAGACCGTCTCGACTGGCAGGTCCACGTCTCCGAGGACGCGCCGGGCCATCCGCACCTCGCTGATGGCGGTGTCGGCGTAGGAGTCACGGCCCGCCCCCGGGCCGAGCTCCGTCGCCGTGTAGGTGTTGAAGTCGCAGTACCCGCACCGCGTCACGCAGAAGGGCACATGGACGTAGAACGCGAACGGCCGCGTTCCCAGCCCGTCCAGGGCGGTGCGGGGCAGCGCACCGTCCGCCGGTACGGGGTCACCGTCAGGAAGAGTCGAGGGCACCCCTCAAGTCTGCCCCGCCCGGCTCCCTGCTCAGACCTCGCCGAGCTTGACGCGGAGCCAGTCGGGGATGTGGGCGTCCGAGCGGGGGAAGCGGTCGAGGTCCTGGGCGTAGGCGGACGGGGTCAGGGGCGGGGTGAAATCGGGTTCCCCGTCGTAGTCGAACTCGGCGCTGAACCGGCCCGAGCGCTCGACCCGCAGGCGGGCGGTGAACCACGCGCCCTTGCCGCCGCGGTACATGACGCGGCGCAACTCGTCCATCTTCCCGATGGCCTGCCCCGGCGGGATGACCGCGCGGCGCCCGCCGCCCGCGTCCTCGACCTCGAGCGAGGCGCTGTCGATGCCGACCGTCGCGCGGAACTCGAACTCGAGCAGCTCCCAGCCCTCCGGGGCGGCGGAGCGCAGCGCGCGGACGGCGTCGTTCACCGTTTCCCGCTCCTTCGCGGAACGCAGAACCTGCTCGGGGTCGGTCACGCTACCTCCGGGAGGTCGGGTCAGGCCGCTGGTTCGACCGTACCGACATACGCGCCCAGGTCGAGCAACCCCGCCGTGTCGTAATGGACCCGTCCGCCGCGCGGGCGGAATGAGGCGTGCCGGACCTCTTGGGTGGATAAAGTCATCGGGATGGTGGACGAGGGTGCGGCCGAGCAGGACCGGGCGCCGGCGCGGGTGCTGCTGCAGGGCGAGCCGGACGGCTGGCACTGCGTGGTGGTCGACGGCGCGGGCGGCGAGCGGCGTTCGGATCTGCCCGGCGCGGGAACCCGCTGGTCGACCGGCGGCCGGGCCGACCCCGAGCCGCCGTGGTGGCGGCGCAGGCTCGCCGAGACGGCCGAGGGGCTGCGCGAATCGGTCGGCCAGCGGCTGACCGACGCGGCGTTCCGGGAGTTCGGGGCCGAGGCCGTGATCACCTGGTTCGCGGTGGACGAGCCCGTCGCGTGGGAGGGTCTCGTCACACTCAAGGAGGCCGACCCCGCGCGGTTCCCGGGCCGGGTCGCCCCGTTCGTCATCACGCTGGAACCGGGCCGCGGAGCGCTGCTGCCCCAGGCGAATCTGCTGTTCTCCACGCACGCCCCGGACGCGTGGACGACCCTCACCACGATCGCCGAGCGCTGCGGCACCCCTCCGCCGAAGTCGTCGTTCCTGTGCGGCTGGGCCGATCACCGCAGCGTCCGGGTGGGGCGCGGGACCCTGGCGCTGTCCACCGACCGGGGTGAGGACGGCGTGGAGCGGCTCGCCGAGATCTGCGGGACACGGGCGCCCGGCTGGAGCGGCAACCCGGAGCTGCGTTTCCGGCTGGACGGCATCGACCTGCTCGACCAGCCCGCCGGCGACGTGACCGCGCTGCTGCGCGAACTGGGCCACGAGATCGTCACGCGGGGCAGGACGGTCCGGCTCGCGGCGTCGGGCCTCACCCTCTACCGGCCCGGTGAGGCGGACCGGTTCACGGCCGTGTCGCTGCAGCCGCCGGCCGCGCTCGGCGCGCTCCGGATCCTTTGACGCGCGCTCCCCGGCCGGTGGCGCGAAACGGCCACGGGCCGGGCGGTGGAACGGAACCCGTCCGAACTCCTGGCGCGTCCTAAGAGTCGTACACTTCGCGCAATGACTCGCATACCGAACGCGTAGCGAACTAAGGAGAGGACGTCCGCCATGGCCTACGGGCCTCCCCCGTCGCCCGGCCAGGGACAGCCTGGCTCCGCCTGGCAGCAGCCCCAGCAGACCCCCTGGCAGCAGCCCGGTAACAATGCCTGGCAGCAATCCCCGCAGCCTCAGCAGCAACAGCACAATGCGGCTTGGCAGCAGCCCCAGCCCCAGCAGGGTGGGGGCACCGTCCAGATACCCGGTCACTACGGCCCCGTCAGTGACGACGACAAGACGTGGTCGCTGATGGCGTACGTGGGGCAGTTCCTCGTCGGCGTCATCGCTCCGGCCATCGTCTACCTGGGCAAGGCCCGGTCGCCGTTCGTCCGGCGGCACGCCGCGCAGGGCCTCAACATGGGCATCGCCGCCACCGCCGTGTGGATCGTCGGCGGCCTGCTGTCCCTGGCCGTCGAGGCCTTCATCTGGGTGCCGGTCCTGTTCACGGCCGCCGTGATGGTCTTCCTCGTCTTCGCGGGCCGGGCAGCCAACCGCGGCGAGTTCCGCCGCGTCCCGGCCGTCGTCGCCTGGCCCCTGCTGAAGTAGCCGCTACTTCTTGCCCTTGTCTGTGTCGCCGCCACCGGTGGAGAGGGCGGCGACGAAGGCCTCCTGCGGGACGTCCACCCGCCCGATGGTCTTCATCCGCCTCTTGCCCTCCTTCTGCTTCTCCAGCAGCTTGCGCTTGCGGGAGATGTCACCGCCGTAGCACTTGGCGAGGACGTCCTTGCGGATGGCGCGGATGTTCTCACGGGCGATGATCCGGGCGCCGATCGCCGCCTGGATGGGCACCTCGTACTGCTGCCGGGGAATGAGCTCCTTGAGCTTGGCCGTCATCATCAGCCCGTACTCGCGGGACTTGTCGCGGTGGACGATCTGGCTGAACGCGTCCACCGACTCGCCCTGCAGCAGGATGTCGACCTTCACCAGGTCGGCCTCCTGCTCGCCGCTGGGCTCGTAGTCGAGCGACGCGTAGCCGCGCGTCCGCGACTTCAGCTGGTCGAAGAAGTCGAAGATGATCTCGGCGAGCGGCAGCGTGTAGCGGATCTCGACACGGTCCTCCGACAGGTAGTCCATGCCGAGCAGCACGCCGCGGCGGCCCTGGCACAGCTCCATGATCGCGCCGATGTGCTCGGACGGGCTCAGCAGCGTCGCCCTCACCACCGGCTCGTACACCGCGCCGATCTTGCCCTCGGGGAACTCGCTGGGGTTGGTGACGGTGTGCTCCGTCCCGTCCTCCATCACCACGCGGTAGACGACGTTCGGCGCGGTGGAGATCAGCGAGAGGTCGAACTCGCGCTCCAGCCGCTCCCGGACGATCTCCATGTGCAGCAGGCCGAGGAAGCCGCAGCGGAACCCGAACCCGAGCGCCGCCGACGTCTCCGGCTCGTAGACCAGCGCGGCGTCGTTCAGCCGCAGCTTGTCGAGCGCGTCGCGCAGTTCCGGGTACTGGTCGCCGTCCACCGGGTACAGGCCGGAGAACACCATCGGCTTCGGGTCGCGGTAGCCGCCGAGCGACTCGGGCGCCGGACGGGACGCGCCGGTCACGGTGTCGCCGACCCGCGCCTGCCGGACGTCCTTCACCCCGGTGATCAGGTAGCCGACCTCGCCGACGCCGAGACCGTGCACGGGCTTCGGCTCCGGGGAGATCACCCCGACCTCCAGGGTCTCGTGCGCCGCCCCGGTCGACATCATCAGGCTCTTCTCGCGGCGGGACAGCCGTCCGTCCATGATCCGGACATAGGTGACGACGCCCCGGTAGGTGTCGTACACCGAGTCGAAGATCAGCGCGCGGGCGGGGCCGTCCGGGTCGCCGACCGGCGCCGGCACCTCCGCCACGATCTTGTCGAGCAGCTCGCGGACGCCCTCGCCCGTCTTGCCCGACACGCGCAGCACGTCCGACGGGTCGCAGCCGATGATCCCGGCCAGTTCCTCGGCGTACTTGTCCGGCTGCGCCGCGGGCAGGTCGATCTTGTTCAGCACCGGGATCAGGTGCAGGTCGGCCTCAAGGGCCAGGTACAGGTTCGCGAGCGTCTGCGCCTCGATGCCCTGCGCCGCGTCCACCAGCAGGACCGCGCCCTCGCACGCCGCCAGCGACCGCGACACCTCGTAGGAGAAGTCGACGTGCCCCGGGGTGTCGATCAGGTTGAGGACGTGGTCGACGCCGCCGGACGTCCACGGCAGCCGGACGGCCTGGCTCTTGATCGTGATGCCGCGCTCACGCTCGATGTCCATGCGGTCGAGGTACTGGGCGCGCATCTGGCGCTCCTCGACCACCCCCGTCAGCTGCAGCATCCGGTCCGCGAGGGTCGACTTGCCATGGTCGATGTGCGCGATGATGCAGAAGTTGCGGATGATCGCGGGATCGGTCTTGTCAGGCTCGGGTGCTGGCACCGGGGTCCGTTCGCAAAACTCACTGGCGGGCATGGACAGAGGTGCTTCCATAGTCCCATGCTGGACGCGATGCTCCGCGCACGGCCCAGTTTGGGACGGGCTCCGGTGATTGGTAGGCTGTGCGACTGCGTGTGGCGTAGCGTCGTGCCCCGGGGCACCGTCCGCCCCCGTTCAGACATTCGTCAGAGCCTGCGCGTGAGCAGGCAAGGATCGCAACCAAGCTGAGGCACTACGACGTGGCTAACATCAAGTCCCAGATCAAGCGCAACAAGCAGAACGAGAAGGCCCGCCTGCGCAACAAGGCCGTCAAGTCCGAGCTGAAGACGGCGATCCGCAAGTTCCGCGAGGCCGCCGAGGCCGGCAACGTCGACGACGCCGTCGCGGCGCAGCACAACGCGGCACGCAAGCTGGACAAGGCCGTCAGCAAGGGCGTCATCCACAAGAACCAGGCCGCGAACCGCAAGTCGGCGATCGCCAAGCGCGCCGCCACGCTGCAGGCCAAGTAAGAGCCGCACGCCCGGGGCCGGCCGTTTCGGGCGCCGGCCCCGACGCATGTCCATGGACGAACGCCGCGTGGTGAAGATCTCGAAGTATCTCGCCAGGCATCTGCGGCACCGCCCCGAGCGGATCGGCCTCACCCTTTCCGCCGAAGGCTGGGTGGACGTCACCGAACTGCTCGCGGCGTGTTCCCGGCACGGTTTCGCGCTCACCCGCTCCGAACTGGAGCACGTGGTGAACGTGAACGACAAGAAGCGCTTCGAGCTGGACGGGAACCGGATCCGGGCCGCCCAGGGGCATTCGGTCCCGGTCGAGCTGAACCTGCCTTCGGCGTCCCCGCCGCAGTTCCTCTACCACGGCACCGTCCGCCGTTCCGTGGAGCCGATCCTGCGCGACGGCCTGCTGCCGATGGGGCGGCACGCCGTGCATCTCTCCCCCGACCGCGAAACGGTCCGGCGCGTCGGCGCCCGCCGCGGGAAGCCCGTCGTCCTCGCCGTCGAAGCGGGGCGGATGGCCGCGGACGGGCACGAGTTCCGGGTCAGCGCGAACGGCGTGTGGCTGGCCGGCTTCGTGCCGCCGGAATATATCCGCGAATGACCTCGGCGGCGGCCCGATCGGGCATGTGCCGCACTTCGCATCCCCGCGCGGCGGCCCCGCCGGCGTGAACGGCCACCCCCTGCCTCCCGGCCTGGCGGCCTGCGAGATCATCGGCCTGCCGGCGTCCCCGCTACGCTCTCCGCCCGCGGGGCCTCGCTGACGTTCCCCGGTGGCCGGCCTCCCGACCGCCGTCCGCACCGCCGTGAGGGGCACATCGTGCATTTCGAGGTATCCGTCGACATCGACGCCGCTCCGGACACCGTCTGGGCCCTCCTGAAAGACGTTGAACGCTGGCCCGAGATGACGGCCTCCATCGAGCGCGTCGAAATCCTCGACGAACCGTTCACCCTCTCCAGCCGGGCCCGCGTCCACCAGCCGAAGCTTCCCGCCGCCGTCTGGACGGTCACCGCGTTCGAGGAGGGCAAGAGCTTCACCTGGGAATCCCGCTCCCCCGGCGTCACCACGACCGGCGGCCACGACATCGTCCCCAGGCCCGGCGGAACGGTCACCGTCCGCCTCAGCGTCGACCAGAAAGGCCCCCTGGTTCCCCTGGTCTCCCTCCTCACGGGCCGCCTGACCCGCCGCTACGTGACCATGGAGGCCAACGGCCTGAAGGCCAAAGCCGAACGCTAGGTTCTCCCCATGCCCGCGCAGCCGCGGCCTACTGGGCGGCGGCCCTCCCGTAGCGTTCCTGGTCGGACGGCCGCGGCCCCTCGGGACCGTCCCGGCCGATCCGCATCATCCGCGAGACCCGCACCGTGCGGAACACGCGTCCCATGGTGGCGAACTCGTGGCCGTCCGTGGCCCTGATCTCCTCCGCCGCCCGCGCCCACCCGGCGAGTTCCTCCGCCGAGGCCGGATCTCCCTGGAACTCGCGGAGCAGGGGCAGCAGTTCGGTGAAGTGGCAGGCCAGGTGATGGCGCGCCACATCGGGGCCCTCTCCCCCGGTGAGGGGCTTCCAGGCACCGTCCTCGATCTCCACCACGATGAAGGTCGGCGGCAGCAGGAGCACGCCCGGGTGCGTGCGGATCGCATGGTCGGCCTCGGTCTGGACGATGTCCGGGACGGTACCGGGGTGGGGCCGGTGCCCGAGGAGGTTCAGCCTCAACTGCGTCTCCCAGTGCCCGGCCGGCGCCAGCGGATCGATGGGGTGGCCGCGAAGCAGCGTCGGAGCCCCGGCCGGATCGGTGTCGGTGGACCGGGGAGGCTCCATCGCACCACCGCCCACCAGGGTGAACTTCTCGATCCGGATCACCCGGTAGCGCCGGTCACCGATCTCCCACTCGTCCTTGGCGAGCTGCTCGCCCTCCTCGGGATCCAGCCGGTCGGCGGCGGCCGTCATCGCGCGGGCGAGTTCCGGGGCGGGCTCGCGTTCGGTCACCGTCCGGCGCAGATGGGCGGCCAGGCTCCGCCGCCCTTCCTCCGGGTTGGACGCCCCGACGGACCCGATGCGCCAGCGCGTCCCGCTCTGGATCGCGAACCCGAAGTCGGGCGACCCGGCCGGGAAGAGTTTCGGGTAGTCCCGCATCCGCTCGCCGAGTTCCCGGTCCCGCACCGCCGCCACCGGATCGAGGTCGGCGACCATCTCGATGCGGTCGTACCCCTGCATCAATGGGAAGCTCATGCCCCATCATCGTCACAGAATCGATCCACCCGCATACGATTCGTGAGATTACCCGCCGTGAATCACCCTCACCGGCGCGATATGTCCGAAGCGCCCGAGAACGCACCCCTCACCGCCGAGATCACCCGCGAGCCCGTCACCGGCGCGCGGTGCGGCACCTACGGCGCGGGGTGCCGGCCCCGAGCGGCGACGATCTGGGCGACCGCCCTCTCCAGCGCGTACGCCGGATCGGCGGCACCCCCCTTGACCGCTTCGTCCGCCTCGGTGATCGCGCTCAGCGCCCGCGCGACCCCGTCGCCGGACCAGCCGCGCAGTTGCTTCTGCACCCGGTCGATCTTCCACGGCGGCATGCCCAGCTCCTTCGCCAGCGCCGCGCCACGCGCACCCCGCGGCGCCCCGCCGACCTTCGCCAGCCCCCGCACCCCCTGGGCGAGCGCGCTGACGATCAGAACCGGCGCCACACCCGTCGCGAGGGCCCAGCGGAGCTGCTCCAGGGCCTCGGCGAGCTGCCCCTCGACGGCCTTGTCCGCCACCGTGAACCCGCTGACCTCGGCGCGTCCCCGGTAGTAGCGGGCGACGGCCGCGTCGTCGATCTTCCCGCCGGTGTCGGCGACCAGCTGGCTGCAGGCCGCCGCCAGCTCCCGCAGGTCGTTGCCCACCGCGTCGAGCAGACCGCGCGCCCCGTCCGCCGAGATCTTCCCGCCCGCCCGGCGGATCTCGGCCCGCACGAAATCGACCCGCTCCCCCACCTTGGTGACCTTCGGGCACGAGATCTTGCGCGCCTTGAGCCTGGTCAGCCCCTCCACCAGCGCCTTCCCTCTGGCCCCGCCGGAGTGGACGGCGACCAGCACCACCTCGTCCGCCGGGTTCCCGGCGTACCTGAGCACCTCGGCCGTCAGGTCCTTCCCGAGATCCTGCGCCGACCGGAGCACCAGCACCTTCCCGCCTCCGAACAGCGACGGCGACGTCAGCTCCGAGATCCGCCCGGGTTCCAGCCCGCCCGGCGCGAGGTCGGTCACCTCGGCATCGGGATCCTTCGCCCGCACGGACGCGACGACATCGGCGATGGCCCGCTCCACGAGCAGCTCTTCGTCACCGATGATCAAGATGATGGGCTCAACCGACACCCCAGCAGCATGCCACGCCCGTCCCTCGCCCCGTGCCATCCGGCGGTTCTCGCGCTCGGTCAGTGGCGAGAGACCACTGTTACGGCGGTTGCGGTGCGGACTATGGCTATGTCTCCTTCCCGGTCGGTGCGGTAGATCCGGGTGTGGAGGCGGCTGAGGAGGTTGAGGGTCGCCGGGGAAGGGTGGCCGTAGTCGTTGTGCTCGCCGACCGAGATCAGGGAAACGGCCGCGTGAGCGGCGGCCAGGAAGCGCGGGTCCTGGCTGCGGGAGCCGTGATGGGGGATCTTCAGAACCTGGACGCGGGGGACGGCCGATTCCAGGGCTCGCTGTGCGTCCGCTTCGATGTCGCCCGCCAGGAGTGCACTGAATCCGGGCTTGCGGGCGAGGAGGACCACACTCGCGTTGTTGACCGTTGTGCCGTCGTCCTGGGCCGAGAGGGTCGGGCCGTTGCCGGGTGGGGCCAGGACCGAAAGCGTCAACTCGCCTATGCGCCATTGCCGGCCCGGCTCAGCGGGACCGATGGGGATGCCGGATGTGTAGCGGGCCTCGCGGCCGGAGGTGAGGGGCGTGGTCAGCACCTGGCGGACCGTACGGCCGTGTCTGACACCTGACGTGCCGTTGATGTGGTCGGCGTGCGGGTGGGTCAGGACGAGGAGCGGGACGTCCCTCACCCCGAGCCGCCGCAAGCAGCGGTCGACCGGGGCGGGGTCCGGGCCCGTGTCCACCACGACGGCCTGGCCGGGGCCTGCGGACAGCGCGAGGGCGTCGCCCTGGCCGACGTCGCAGGCGACCATCTGCCAGCCGGGCGGCGGCCAGCCGGGGGACATCGCGCGCATGGCGACGACCGCGATGAGGACACCGGTCATGGCCGCGGCGGCGATGAGACGCAGGCGGCCACTGCGCAGGATCAGGACGGCGGCTCCGCCCGCCGCCAGCAGCGTCACGGCGCCGAGCCCGCCGCCGGCCCAGGGGATCGTCGCGTAGGGCAGTTTCGCGGCGGTGCGGGCGACCCAGATGATCCAGCCGGCGGCGAGGCCGGCGGGCCACACGATCAGCCGGGCGGCGGGCAGCGAGACGGGCGCGGTCACGGCCCCGAGGGCGCCGAGGAGGGTGGCGGGGGCGACGGCGGGGGCGGCCAGCAGGTTCGCGAACACGGAGACGACGCCCACCTCGCCGGAGAGCGTCACGAGCACGGGTGCCACGGCGACCTCGGCGGCGGCCGAGACGGCGAGGGCGCCGGCGATCGGGCCGGGCAGCCACCGGCCGAGCCGTTCCCGCCACGGCGGGGCCAGGACCAGCAGCCCGGCCGTGGCCAGGACCGAGAGCGCGAACCCGTACGAGCGCGAGAGTTCCGGATCGATCAGGACGAGGAGCAGGACGGCGGCGGCCAGCGCGGGAAGCCCCTGGCGTTCCCGGCCGGTGACCAGGGCCAGCAGGCCGATCGACCCCATGACCGCCGCCCGCAGGACGCTCGGTTCCGGCCGCGCGACGATGACGAATCCGAACACCGCGAGCACGGCGAAGGGCGGGGCCCGGCGGGGCCCGAGACCGGCGAGGCGGCACAGCCCCAGAACGGCGCCGACGACGATCGCGAGGTTCGCGCCGGAGACCACCAGGAGGTGGGTGAGGCCCGCGGTGCGGAAGTGCTCCGCCAGCGCGGGGTCGATGCGCGAGGTGTCGCCGACGACCATGCCCGGCAGGACACCGCGCCGATCCGGCGGGAGCCGGTCCACCGCCGCCCGCAGTCTGGCACGTACATGCTCGGCGGCGCGCTGCACCGGGGACGGCGTGCCGAGGACGGTGGGCGGCCCGCGCACGATCACGACCGCGGCCAGCAGGCCGGCGCCCTCGGGGGTCGTGAACCGGCCCCGCAGCCGTACCCGCTGGCTGGGAAGGAGGCGAAGCCAGCGGGGGTCGCCCGCGATGAGCAGCACCGGAACGCGGACCTTGGCCCGCCGCACCGCCTCGATCCGGGCCCGGAGGACGACCATCCGGCGGCCATGGCCGGGGGTGGCCCGCGGGTCTTCGGTCACCACCGCCTCCGCCGCGGCCGGCCGTCCGGCGCGGGCGAGGTCCCGCACCGGCCCGCCGCCGACGGCGGTCGCCCGGAGCGCCACCCCGCACGCCGACGCCGCCGCGCACGCCAGCACGACCCCGATGACGACCCGCCCGCCCGTCCCGCCGGGGTGCGCTGTGCGGGAGCGCGGGATCAGCAGGCAGAGGGACGCCAGGGCCGCCGTTGCCGCCAGGGCGTAGGTGAGTTTCGGGGGGAGGCCCATGGTCGTTGCGGCCGCCACCCAGGTGGCGATGGCGGGGATCAGCAGGCGGATGTCGTGGGTCATACGCGGACCATGGGTTTCAGATCGGCGAAGCGGCGGGCGCCTATGCCGTTGACCTCCTGGAGCTGGTCGATCGAGCGGAACCCGCCGTGCTGGGCGCGGTAGTCGACGATGCGCTGGGCCAGGACGGGGCCCACGCCGGGGAGGTCGTCGAGCTGGTCCGGGGTGGCGGTGTTCAGGTCGAGCGGAGTGCCGGGCGCTCCGGACGGGCCGGCGGAGGGGGCGGCTCCCGGTGGCGGGGTCGGCCGGGGGACGCCGACCGGGATCTGTTCGCCGTCCACGAGCGTGCGGGCGAGGTTGAGGGTGCCGGTCTTCGCTCCCGGGCGGACACCGCCGGCGGCCTTGATGGCCTCGGCGACCCGGGAGCCGGACGGGAGCGTGATCACGCCCGGATGCTCGACCTTGCCGAGAACGTGGACGACCACCGGGGAGGAGGCCGCCGCCGGGCTCACGGACACGGCCGGCCGCGGGTCGGTGAGGGAGGCGCTCGCGGCGGGGACCGCCCGGTCATCGGGTCTCGGGCGCGCGAGCCAGAGGTAGCCGGCCGCGACCAGGGCGGCGACCACGCCGATGAGGACGAGGGTGCGGACGTGGGATTTCTCCGGCATCGCACGTAAGCGGGCCGCCGGGGGCGCGTCGGGAGCGGTGGGCGGCTTCAGCCGGCCCATGAGGGTGTGCAGCCGGTCCTGCGGGTCGGGTCTCATGCCGCCTGACGGTAAGGAGAGCCCGCGGGGGGCCGCGCCGGGTTGCGCAATTGTGGACAACTCCCGGTCAGCGGCGCCCGGCGGCCACGGCGGCGAGGACGAGCAGGGCCGCGATGAGCGCCGTGACGTGGGACAGCGTGCCCGGCCCTGAGAGGTAGACGCCACCGAAGACGGCGATCGCGAGGACGTTCGCCAGCAGTGTCCCGGTGTTGGTCAGCGCGGAGACCGACGATGCCTGGTCGGGGCCCACCGAGCCCGTTACCCGGTCCACGAGGGGGCTGAAGCCCGCGGCATGGCCCGCGCCGGAGATGAACAGCAGCGGGACGGACAGGAGTGTCGGCCATCCGTCTCCCGCCGCAAGACCCAAGGCCGAGGCCGCGACCGCGAAGGAGAGGAGTCCGGCGGGCGGGAGAGCGGGCCGCATGCGCGCCGGCAGGTGCGTCCAGCCCAGGCCCGCCGTAGCGAAACCCACCGTGTACGGGACGAACGTCAACCCGGCATGAAGCGGCGAGAAGCCGAGAACGTCCTGTAGGTAGAGCGCGAGCGGGAACAGGAATCCGGTGTAGGCGCCCATCACCGCACAGGCCGCGAACAGGCCGGGACGGACGGCAGGCCGCCGCAACACCGACAGATCCAGAAGCGGCGACGTGACCCTCAGTTCATGGACGCGGAAGACCGCGAGAAGAACACAGCCTGCCGCCAGGGACGGCCACGTCCAGAGCGGCCAGTGCTGTTCCCTGCCCAGCACCAGCGGCACCACGAACGCGGCCATTCCGCAAGAGAGCAGGGCCACGCCGGGGAGATCCAGGCGCGTTGCCCTCGTAGGTTCTGGGGGCATCACTCGGGGTCCTATGGCAAGGAGCAGGGCGCCGATGGGGACGTTGACCAGGAAGATGGGACGCCAACTGCCTCCCAAGGTCACGATGACGCCTCCCGCGACCTGTCCCAGGGCCACCCCTAGCGCCAGAACCATCGAGTAGAGGCCGAGTGCACGTGCCCTGGCAGGGCCGTCGAAGGCCAGTTGGATGAGCGAGAGCACCTGGGGCAGCAGCAGCGCGGCCGACGCTCCCTGAATGACCCTCGCGGCGACGAGCACGGCACCGGTCGGCGCAAGTCCGCAGGCCAGGGACGCGGCGGTGAAGCCGAACAGCCCGAAGAAGAACATCTTGCGGTAGCCGTGCTTGTCGCCTAGGCGTGCCCCCGTGACGACCAGTACGGCCAAGGCGAAGATGTATCCGCCCGTGACGAGTTGCAGCAATGCCCCGGACGAGTGCAGCCCCGCCGCGATATTGGGCAGCGCCACCGCCACGATGGAGCCGTCCATGGAAACCATCGTCTGGCCCGTGAGCAGGACCACCAGCAGCCATCGCCTGACCATTCGGCGAGTGTGCGCGCCCAGCCCGTAACGGCGCTTGAAGATATTTGATCTGCGTACGATGGCGGCCATGCGCGAGTCGACGGCCGTGGCCGTGACGGAGGACTTCGCCGTCCACACGGTGCGTTGCACCGATCACCGGCCCGGCTGGTCGGAGCCGGAGTCGTTCACCGCTCACCGGATCGTCCTCGTACGGGTGGGACGGTTCCGCATGCGTTCTCGCCACGGCCGCGCCGTGATCGACCCCACGATGGGGTATGCGGAGGCTCCGGGCGGGGAGGGCCGGTTCGCGCATCCGGCGGGCGGTGACGTGTGCACCGCCATCACGCTCTCCCCCGGTCTGTGGCGGGGATCGGCCGGGATGGTCAGGGTCGGCGCGCGCGCGGACGTCGCCCACCGGCTCCTGCTGCGAGCCGGCCCCGACGTGGGCTACGAGACAGCCGAACGGCTGCTGGGGCTTCTCGTCCACCTGGCTTTGGACGACACCGGCCGCATCCGCCGCGCCCTGGTCGACGAAGCCCGCGAGGCCATCGTCAGCGACCATCCGCAAGCGGCGGCGCTCGTCCCGCTGGCCCGGCTCCTGGAGGTCTCGCCGTCCCACCTGAGCCGGACGTTCCGCCGGGAGACCGGCATGTCCGTCACCCGCTTCCGGAACCGGATCCGGGTCGGCCGCGCACTCGACCGCATCGAACAGGGCGAACGCGACCTGGCGGGTCTCGCCGGCGATCTCGGTTTCGCCGACCACGCCCACCTGACCCGGACGATCAAGGAGGAGACGGGCCATCCTCCGACCGCCCTCCGCCGCCTTCTCGCCTCCCGGTAGCCCGGCGGGCGGTCAGAGTCGCGGCGCCACCACCACACCGAGCATGCCGGGGCCGACGTGGGCGCCGATGACCGGGCCCACCTCGCCGACGTAGACGTCCTCGACGTGCGGGATGCGTGCGCGCAGCCGGGCGGCCAGGGTCTCCGCGCGGGCCGGGGCGAACAGATGCTGGACGCCCAGGTCCACCCGGCGGTCGCCGGCCTCGGCGGCGGCGAGTTCCTCCAGCCGGGCGAGCGCGCGCGAGGAGGTGCGGACTTTCTCCAGCGGCGCTATCCGTCCGTCGGTGATGTCCAGGAGAGGCTTCACCATGAGGGCGGAACCGAGGAGGGTGGCCGCGGCACCGATCCGGCCGCCTCGCCGCAGATGCTCCAGGGTGTCGACATAGATGAGCGACCGGGTGAGCTCCGCTCGGCGTGAGGCGGCGGATGCGGCCTCCTCTGCGGTGCCGCCGGACATCACGGTGGCCGCGGCGGAGAGCGCGGCGAACCCGAGCCCCATGCCGATGGTTCCGCTGTCGATGACCGTTACGGGCACGGGCGCGGCGTCCGCCGCGAGGCGTGCGGCCTCCACCGTCCCGGACAGGGCCGCCGACAGGTGGACGGAGACGATGCTGCGGGCACCGGCGGAGGCAGCGGCCTCGTAGGCGCGGGTGAAGCGTTCGGGCGCGGGCCGGGACGTGGTGATGGGACGCCATTCCTTCAGCGCCTGTGCGGCCTCGGCGGTGCTGATGTCGCCTTCATCCCGGGTGGTGCCGCCCACGGCGATCTGCAGCGGGACGACGGTCAGCCCGTGGCGTTCGGCGAGCCCGGGGGGAAGGTAGGCGGTGGAATCCGTGACGACCGCGACCGCACTCCCCATGATGGGGACATTACCCGTATTGCCCGCTTTACCCGCCGCGGGCCGGGCGCGTCAGGGCTGGACGGGTACGCCGCCGCGCCAGATGCGCAGCGCCCGCAGCCCGAACGCCCACGCGAACGCGCCCTCGTGGTCGGCGTCCCACAGGACGATGTCGGCGAGCATCCCGGGCGCGAGGGAACCGCGGTCACCGACCCGCAGGGCCGCTGCCCCGCCCAGGGTGGCGGCGCGCAGGGCCTCGGTCACGCTCAGCCCGAACATCGCGACGGCCAGCCCGATGACGAGCGGCATGGACGTGATGCCGCACTGACCGGGGTTGTGGTCGGTGCCGAGCGCGACGGTGACGCCGCGGTCGAGCATCTGCCGGACGGGTGCCGGCGGCCGGCTGCTGTTGAGGGCGCTGCCGGGGCAGACGGTGGCGGTGACCCCGGCGTGGGCGAGGGCCTTGATGTCGTCGTCGTTGGCCTGCGTCAGCAGGTCGGCGGACGCGCAGCCCACCTCGGCGGCGACCTGCGCCGCGCCGACGCGCTCGTTGGCGCAGGCGTGCATGCGGGCCTTGAGCCCGGCGCGCTTGCCGGTGAGCAGGAGGGCGCGGGCCTCTTCGGCGGTGAAGTGGCCCTCGTCGCAGTAGACGTCGATCGAGTCGGCACCCGCCACGGCGGCGTCGCCCGCCCACAGCCGGACGGCCTCGATGTAGTCGCGGCGGCGGCCGAAGAACTCCGGCGGCAGGATGTGCGCGGCGAGGAACGTCGCGTGGATGCGCGGCATGGACGGCTCGCCTTCCAGCGACCGCAGCATCCGGATGTCGGCGAGTTCACCGTCGCGGGTGAGGTGGTAGCCGGTCTTGGCCTCGACCGTGGTGGTCCCGGCGAGAATCCACTGGCGGAGCCGTTCGCGGACGCCGTTGCAGAGCGTCCAGGGGTCGGTTCCCCGGGTGACGGTCACGGTGGAGTTGACGCCGCCGCCCGCCGCGGTGATGGCCGAGTGGGACGACCCGCTGGTGCGCATGGCGAGTTCGGCCCAGCGGTTGCCCGCGTAGACGGGGTGGGAGTGCGCGTCGATGAGCCCCGGGGTGACGAGCCCGCCGCCGAGGTTCTCGACGTGGTCGACGTCGACGATGTCGTCGATGACGCCGGGGACGCTCTCCGGGAGATCGGACGCGGGCCCGGCCCAGACGATCCGGTCGTCGTGGATGAGCACCGCGGCGTTGCTGCAGACGTCGGTGCCCGTCCAGAGCCTGCCGATGTTCGTCAACAGCCGTACCGTCATGGGGTCACCGACCTGGGGGGAGCCAGGCGCGCCGCAGCGCGGTACCGAGCGCCGCGGGGCGCGGGATGGGGCCGCCGGCCCTCGCGCCGGTGTTCGGACCTGTCATGGCCACCTGCTCTCGATCCGAAACACCGGCCGTATGCCGGCGACCCGCCGTTGGAGGGCCGGGCGGCCGGACGGCCGCCATGGGCAACGAGACCGGAGGTATCGGTTTCGTCACGGTAGTGCACCGAAGGCCCGTACGACAACCTTTGATCGCAGCTCATCGACAGCAATCACCCCGCCCCTAGCTCTACAGACCGTACGGATTTCAACCGGGTCGTCAAGCGGATCGGGCAAGCTGTCACCGTTCGGCGATCAGGTTGTTTTTTTCGACCGCCTCCAGACGGTCGAAAAAAATTTGCAGAAGGCGCCCCGAACCCGCGGGGTCCCGCGTGGGACCCGGCGGGGCGGGTTCAGGCCACCGGAGAGACGGTCTCGTATCGGGAAAGCTCACCCGCGAGGTCGGCCGGCACACGCACGTGCAGGACGGTGCCCTCGGCGACGTGCTCCTGCTTGATCACCTCACCGCGCTCGTGCGCCTGCGCGACGAGGTCGCCGCGCTCGTAGGGCACGAGGACGTGGAGTTCGTTCTCCAGTCCGGGCAGGTCGGCCTCGATGGCGGCGCGCAGCTCCTCGATGCCGAACCCGGTGCGGGCGGACACGACGACGTTGTGCGGCTCGCGGCGCTGCAGCCGCGCGATCGCGAGCTCGTCGGCGGCGTCGGCCTTGTTGATGACGATGATCTCGGGGATCTCGTCGGCGCCGATCTCGCGCAGCACCTCGCGGACGGCGTCGATCTGCGCCTCGGGGTCGGCGTCGGACCCATCCACGACGTGCAGGATCAGCCCGGCGTCGGTGACCTCCTCCAACGTCGACCGGAACGCCTCGACGAGCTGGTGCGGCAGATGCCGGACGAACCCGACCGTGTCGGCCAGGGTGTAGGCGCGCCCGCCGGGCGTCTCGGCGCGCCGGACGGTGGGGTCGAGGGTGGCGAACAGCGCGTTCTCCACCAGCACCCCGGCACCGGTGAGCCGGTTGAGCAGGGACGACTTGCCCGCGTTGGTGTAGCCGGCGATGGCGACGGCGGGCACCCGGTGGCGGCGCCGCTCGCCGCGTTTGGTGTCGCGCGCCTTGGACATCTCGGCGATCTGCCGGCGCAGCCTGGCCATCCGGGTGCGGATCCGCCGCCGGTCCAGCTCGATCTTGGTCTCGCCGGGGCCGCGTCCGCCGATGCCGACGCCGCCCGCGGCGCGCCCGCCGACCTGCCGGGACAGGTTGCCGCCCCAGCCGCGCAGCCGCGGCAGCAGGTAGTCGAGCTGCGCGAGCTCGACCTGCGCCTTGCCCTCGCGGCTCTTGGCGTGCTGGGCGAAGATGTCGAGGATCAGCGCGGTCCGGTCGATGACCTTGACCTGGACGGTCTCCTCCAGGTGCCGCAGCTGGCTCGGGGCCAGCTCGCCGTCGCAGATGACGGTGTCGGCGCCGGTGGCGATCACGATGTCGCGCAGCTCCGCGGCCTTGCCGGAGCCGATGTAGGTGGCCGGGTCGGGACGGGACCGGCGCTGGATGAGCCCGTCGAGCACCTGCGAGCCCGCGGTCTCGGCGAGCAGCGCCAGCTCGCGCAGGGAGTTCTCGGCCTCCGCGGCCGTGCCGTCCGTCCAGACGCCCACGAGGACGACCCGCTCCAGCCGCAGGGCGCGGTACTCGACCTCGGTGACATCGGTCAGCTCGGTGGAAAGGCCCGCGACGCGGCGCAGTGCCCGGCGGTCCTCCAGGTCGAGCTCGCCCGTCATGGGCTCGTACTCGAACTCGTCTTGGTCCTGGGTCTGGTCTGCAGAGAAAGGTTGAGTCATATGTCCTCGGTAGAACGCCGCCTCGCGGCCGTATCTTCCCGGCGATCGTCTCACGGGTCTTCCACGGTGGTCACGTGGTTATCGCCATGGTTCCCGCCCTGGGTTGGCGTAAGCGCACCCGGGGAGATCCAGCGAGGGCACCCGCTTTGACCCGGCTCTGTACCGCCGAGTACCGTTCTCCACGTAACAGAAGTCAAATTTCGCTATACGAAAGGGCAGGCTGATGGCTGGACTGGAAGGCATCGAGGTCACCGGGCCCCTCGGCGATCGCTACGAGGAGATCCTGACCCCCGAGGCGCTCGGCCTGCTCGCCGCCCTGCAGCGCGAGCTCGGCGCCCGCCGCAAGGAGCTCCTCGAAGCCCGCGCGGAGCGGCAGCGCAAGCTGTCCGCGGGCGGGACGCTGGACTTCCTGCCCGCGACCGCGAGCATCCGGGGCGACGACTCCTGGCGCGTCGCCGAGCCCGCGCCCGGCCTGGTGGACCGCCGCGTCGAGATCACCGGCCCGACCGACCGGAAGATGACGATCAACGCGCTGAACTCGGGCGCGAAGGTGTGGCTGGCCGACTTCGAGGACGCCAACACGCCGCTGTGGACGAACATGATCGAAGGCCAGCTCAACCTGCGGGACGCCCTCGACCGCACCATCGACTTCACCGACGGGAAGACCGGCAAGACCTACGCGCTGAAGGCCGACGAGGAGCTCGCGACCATCGTCGTCCGGCCGCGCGGCTGGCACATGGAGGAGAAGCACCTCCTCGTCGACGGCGAGCCCATGTCGGGGTCGCTGTTCGACTTCGGGCTGTACTTCTTCCACTCGGCCCGCCGGCAGTTGGACAAGGGCAAGGGCCCCTACTTCTACCTGCCGAAGATGGAGAGCCACCTTGAGGCGCGGCTCTGGAACGACGCGTTCAACCTCGCCCAGGACGCCCTGGAGATCCCGCGCGGCACCATCCGCGCGACCGTGCTGATCGAGACGATCCCGGCCGCGTTCGAGATGGAGGAGATCCTCTATGAGCTGCGCGACCACTCCGCCGGCCTGAACGCCGGCCGCTGGGACTACCTGTTCTCGGTGATCAAGAAGTTCCGGGACCGGGGCGCCGAGTTCGTCCTGCCCGAGCGGAACGCGATCACGATGACCGCCCCGTTCATGCGGGCCTACACCGAGCTGCTCGTCCGGACGTGCCACAAGCGCGGCGCGCACGCGATCGGCGGCATGGCGGCGTTCATCCCGTCCCGCCGGGACGAGGAGGTCAACAGGGTCGCGCTGGAGAAGGTCCGCGCCGACAAGACCCGCGAGTCCGGCGACGGCTTCGACGGCTCCTGGGTCGCCCACCCCGACCTCGTCCCCGTCTGCCGCGAGGTGTTCGACGGCGTCCTCGGCGACAGGCCGAACCAGCTCGACCGGCTCCGCGAGGACGTCCGGGTCTCCGCGGCGGACCTCCTCAACATCAAGGACACCCCCGGCGAGATCACCGAGGCCGGCCTGCGCAACAACATCGACGTGGCGCTGCGCTACCTCGCCACCTGGCTGGACGGCGCCGGAGCGGTCGCGATCCACAACCTGATGGAGGACGCGGCCACCGCGGAGATCTCCCGCTCCCAGGTGTGGCAGTGGATCTACAACGGCGTCTCCACCGCCGAGGGCAAGAAGATCACCAGGGAGTGGGTGGAGCAGCTCCTGGACGAGGAGCTCGGCAAGATCCGCGAGGAGCTGGGGCAGTCCTACAACGAGCCCCGCTACAACCAGGCCGTCGCCCTCTTCAAGGAGGTCACCCTGGCCGGCGAGTACGCCGAGTTCCTCACCACCCCCGCCTACCAGCAGTTCCCGTAAGCCGGGCGATGTTCCCGGTGGCCGGCGTCCCGCGGCGCCCGGCCACCGGGGGACCCGCGCAGATCGCCGGGGCGCCGCGGAAGGGGGCCGCGGCACTCCGAGGCGATGCCGCGGTACGAACCGGTTCGCCGGCTGTGCAGGGGTTTCGGGGGCGGCGGAGGGTGGTAAAGATGGAGTCCATGCTCACAGCGCTCGGACCCCGGCTGGAGGCACTGCTCGGGGACGGCCGGGTGATCACCGATCCGGTGCGGCTGCGCACGTACGAGTGCGACGGCCTCACCACCCACCGGTCGACGCCCGGGATCGTCGTGCTGCCCGACACCGCCGAGCAGATCGCCGCGATCGTCCGGGAATGCGCGGCGGCGGGCGTGCCGTATGTGGCGCGCGGATCCGGGACGGGGCTGTCCGGCGGGGCGCTCCCCCGCGCGGACGGCGTGCTGATCGTGACGTCCCGGATGCGCCGGATCCTGGAGATCGACGTCCCGGGCCAGCGGGCCGTGGTGGAGCCCGGTGTGATCAACCTGGACGTGACGCGGGCCGTCCGCCCGTACGGGTACTACTTCGCGCCCGACCCGTCCAGCCAGCAGATCTGCTCGGTCGGCGGGAACGTGGCGGAGAACTCCGGCGGCGCGCACTGCCTGAAGTACGGGTTCACCGCGCACCACGTGCTGGCCTGCGAGGTCGTGACGCCGGACGGCGAACTGGTCGAACTGCCGGCGGACGGGCCCGGCTACGACCTGCTGGGCGTGTTCGTCGGGGCGGAGGGCACGCTCGGCATCACCACCAAGATCACGGTGCGGCTGACACGGGTCCCGCAGACCGTGCAGACGCTGCTGGCGGCGTTCGACTCGATCGAGGCGGGCGGCACGGCGGTGTCGGCGATCATCGGGGCGGGCGTCGTCCCGGCGGCGATCGAGATGATGGACGCGCTGGCGATCGAGGCGGCCGAGGCCGCGGTGCACTGCGCCTATCCGCCGGGCGCCGGCTCGGTGCTGATCGTGGAACTGGACGGCCCGGACGCGGAGGTCGCGGCCCAGTTCACCGAGGTGGAGCGGCTGTGCCGGGACGCGGGCGCGTTCGAGATCCGGATCGCCGCGGACGACGCGGAGCGGGCGCTGATCTGGAAGGGACGCAAGTCGGCGTTCGCGGCGGTGGGCCGCATCAGCCCCGCCTACCTCGTCCAGGACGGCGTCATCCCCCGGACGGTGCTGCCGGACGTCCTCGCGAGCATCGACGCGCTGTCGGCCGAGTCGGGCGTGCGGGTCGCGAACGTGTTCCACGCGGGCGACGGGAACCTGCATCCGCTGGTGCTGTTCGACGACGCCGAGCCGGGCGCGGAGGAGCGCGCCGAGGCGGTGTCGGGCGCGATCCTCGACCTCTGCATCCAGCACGGCGGCTCCATCACCGGTGAGCACGGCGTCGGCGTCGACAAGTCCCGTTACATGCCCCGGATGTTCACCGACACCGACCTGGACACGATGCAGATGGTCCGCTGCGGGTTCGACCCGGCGGGGTTGTGCAACCCCGGCAAGGTCTTCCCCACACCGCGGCTGTGCGGCGAGGTGCCCGGCAAACGCAAGGGCCCCCACCCGTACGAGGGAAAGGCGGACATCTTCTGATGCGGCCCCTGGACGCCCTGGCGAAGGTCTGCGCCGACGTACGGCCCGGCGAGCCGGCGGAAGGCGTGCTCGGTGTCGAGCCCGCGCTCGTCGCCGCGCCGAAGAACCTGGCGGAGGCCGCCGACGTCATGCGCGTCGCCGCCGAGAAGGGCCTGGCCGTCGTGCCGCGTGGGGCCGAGACACGCCTCGACTGGGGGGCGCCTCCGGAACGCTGCGATCTGCTGATCGACACCCACCGGCTGGACAGACTCGTCGAGCACACCGCAGGAGATCTCGTCGCGAAGGCCGAGGCGGGCCTTCCCATGGAGCGGCTCGGCCAGAGGCTCGCGGAGCGGGGGCAGCGCCTGGCCCTGGACGTGCCCCTGCCCGGTTCCACGGTCGGCGGGACGATCGCCACGGGCGCGGCGGGTCCGCTCCGCACGCTGTACGGGACGCCCCGGGCCCTGGTCATCGGGCTCACCATCGTCCGGGCGGACGGTCAGGTCGCCCGGTCGGGGGGCAAGGTCGTCAAGAACGTCGCCGGGTACGACCTCGGACGGCTCTTCTGCGGCTCGTACGGAACCCTGGGCCTGATCGTGGAGGCGACGTTCCGCCTGCACCCGATCCCGGCCGCCTCCGCGTACGTGACGTGTGCCGTGCGCGGGCCGGAGGACGCACACGACGCCGTCCAGACCGTCTTCCACTCCCCTGTTGCGCCCAGCGCCGTCGAGTACACCAGCCCGGGGACGGTCACGGTCCTTCTGGAAGGCGTACCCGACGGTGTCTCCGCGCGCGCTGGGCAGACCGCAGGGCTCCTCGACGAGAACGCCGAAATCACCGAGACCGCACCGGAAGGGTGGGGCCGCTACCCGGACGGCACCACCCTCATCGATATCAGTGCGCCCCCGCCTTCGCTCCGCGCCCTCCTCACCATGCTCGGCCCTGACATTGCCGCCACCTGGAGTGGAAGCGGCCATGGTCATGTGGGCCTGCCCCCCGAAATGGCACCAGACGAGGTCGCCGACCTCCTAGGCCGGCTACGGGGCGTCCTGGCCCGTCACCATGGCCACGCCGTCGTCCGCTACGCCCCCGAAGAGGTGCGCGGCGTGATCGACCTGTGGGGGCCGGTTCCGGCGCTCACGCTGATGCGGCGCGTGAAAGACCAGTTCGACCCTGGACACCGGCTGTCACCCGGCCGTTTCGCGGGAGGTATCTGATGGGCGCCCAAGACGATCTCCCGAATCTGCTCAACGACTGCGTCCACTGCGGTTTCTGCCTGCCGACATGCCCGACGTACGTGCTGTGGGGTGAGGAGATGGACTCCCCCAGGGGCCGCATCCATCTCATGCAGCAGCACGTGGAGGGCGCGCCGCTCAGCGGGCCGATGGTCGAGCATTTCGACCGTTGTCTCGGCTGCATGGCGTGCGTGACGGCCTGCCCGTCCGGCGTCCAGTACGACCGTCTCATCGAGATCACCCGCGCCGACGTGGAACGCGAACATCCACGTTCGCTGAAGGAGCGGGCCATACGGGAGATGGTGTTCCAGCTGTTCCCTTACAGGCGGAGGCTGCGTGCTCTGCGCGGCCCCCTGCGCGCCTACCAGAAGTCGGGTCTGGAGCGGCTCGTCCGGCGCAGCGGCATCCTGGAGCGCATCTCACCGTCCCTCGCGGCGATGGAACGGCTGGCACCGCCCCTCGGCAGGGCGCCGCGGCTGCCCGGGCGGGTCGCCGCACGCGGGGAGCGCCGCGCCACGGTCGGGATGCTGACCGGCTGCGTGCAGGGCGAGTTCTTCCCCGGCGTCAACGCCGCCACGGCGCGCGTCCTCGCCCTCGAAGGCTGCGACGTCGTCATCCCGCGGAACCAGGGGTGCTGCGGGGCGCTTTCCCTGCACTCCGGACGCGAGGACGAGGCCCGCGCCTTCGCCCGCCGGACGGTCGAGGCGTTCGAGTCCGCCGACGTCATCGTGGTGAACTCGGCGGGCTGCGGGTCGGCGATGAAGGAATACCGGACGCTGCTCGCCGACGATCCGGCCTGGGCGGCGCGGGCGGAGGCGCTGTCCGCCAAGACGCGGGACCTCGCCGAGTACCTCGTGGAACTCGGGCCCCGGGCGAAGCGGAGGCCGCTTCCGGTCACCGTCGCCTATCACGACGCCTGCCACCTCGCCCACGCGCAGGGCGTGCGGAGCCAGCCCCGCGCGCTGCTGGCCGCGATTCCCGAGCTGACCGTGCGGGAGATCGCCGAACCGGACGTCTGCTGCGGTTCCGCCGGAACCTACAACCTGTTCCAGTCGGAGGCCGCCGCAGATCTCGGCGACCGCAAGGCGGGGAACGTGGACGCCACCGGAGCCGAACTCCTGGTCGCCGCCAACCCCGGCTGCTCCATGCAGATCGCCACCGCGCTGCGCGGGCGCGGCGCCGGCATCGCGGTCGCGCACACCGCGCAGGTGCTGGACGCCTCCCTGCGGGGCCTTGGCCGCGACGCCCTCATCTCACGCGGTTCGTAACCCACAGCCCCTGAATGCCGCCGATCCGGCGTCGGGTATCCTGTCCAGCCGCCATCGCCGACCGAGGCTAGACAGGACACGCCTACTGCGCCCACCAGGCCCGAGGGAGCCCGCATCGCCATGTCCAACAGCCACCAGCCGTACCGTTCGCATCGCCGGAGGAAGAAGGCCGGCGCGGGGAGGCTCGGCCTGGCCGCCGCCGTCGCCGGGGCCGTCGGGATCGCCGCGGTGGCCACCGGGATCGTGATCCTGCGGCCGGGCGCGGACGGTGGTGAGGGGTCCGCCCAGCCGACCCTGGCGAGCCAGGGCGACAGCGCCAAGGCGGGCTCGGCGGTGCCCTCGCCGCAGGCCGGCCCGCCGGTGGACTTCACGACCCCGGAGGGCTACGGCTACAGCCTGGCCGCGGTCCGGGCGGGGACGGACCGGCAGCCGCTCGGCGCCACGAAGGCCCCGCCGTCGGGGACGACCTACGCCTACGCCGACTACGTCCTGACCAACAGCCAGCGGCGGCCCGTCCTCCTGGACTTCCCCGCCGACCTGTTCATGCCGAAGGCGCAGGTCCCGGAGTCGGCACGGGAGCGGTGCATGCCGCAGGCGGGCATCCCCGACGACATGTGCACGCTGCCCAACCACAGCGAGGTCACCGCCCGTGTCGAGGGGGCCAAGGCGCCCGTCGAGGAGAACGGCAGCATGATGATGCCGGGCGGCGCCTCCTACGTGGTCCGGATCGCCTCGGACCTGCCGGTGAACGAGGACCTCTCCGCCGACGATCTGCGGCTGTACGTGTGGAGCGCGCGGTACGCCAACGACAGCAAGGGCATCCGGCTCGCCTTCCCATAACCGTCCGGATCTCATCGGTTCGTGAACCCGATGTCCTGGTAGGCGGGTTCGGAGAAGCCGCACGCTCCCATGTTGGCCAGGTTCGCGCGGGCCGCGACGAGCTGGGGACGCTGGTACAGCGGCAGGACCGACGCCTGGCGCCAGATGAGCCGGTCGGCCCTGTTCACAAGGACGTGGATCTTCGCCGGGTCGGCCTCGGCGATGGCCCGGTCCATCGCCGTGTCTATGGCGGCGGTTCCGGTGCGCGAGTAGTTCTGCCGGACATTGCCGCCGCGCGGCCGCGCGAACACCGCCCTCATCGGAGACACCGGGAACGACGTGCCCAGCCATGAGAACGGGACGATGTCGAAGTCCCCCCGCGTGACATAGCTGTCCAGGGCGTCATCGGCGGGGATCAGCCGAATGTCGATACGGACGCCGATGCGTTCGAGCAGTGCGCGCGCCAGTTCCGCTTCACGCTTGCCGATGGGGACGCCGGACGGCACCACGAACCGGAGGGCGAGCGTACGCCCGTTCTTGGCGCGGTACTTGCCGTGCGGTTTCCAGCCCGCTTCGTCCAGGAGGCGTCGGGCACGCCGGGGGTCGTAGGCGCCGAGCACCGCGGAGTTGTCCCGGTAGCCGTTCTGGGTGTTGACGTAGAAGTGGTTGCCGAGCGTCTGGACCGGCACGCCGAGGCCGGACAGGTCCGAGCGTGCGATGACCCGTCGATCGATGCCGAGCATGACCGCACGCCGCACGCGGACGTCCGACAGGGCGGCCCCGGCCGCGTTCAGCGTGAAATGCCGCCAGTCCGGTCCGCCGGCCCGGCGCACCTCGGCCCCGGGGACGCTCCGGACGCGCTGCAACGCGCCTGCGTCAAGGCCGATGTCCATGAGGTCGATCTCGTCGTTGGCGAACGCGCCGGGCATCGCGCTGGTGTCCATTGCGCGATAGACGATGCGGTCGAGTTTCGCGGGCACGCCCCACCAGGCGGGGTCGCGGGCCAAGATGACGGTCTTGGCGGTCCGGTCGATCCGGTCGATCGTGAACGGGCCCGCAGTGACGGGGAGCCGGTTCACCCAGCCGATGTTGAATGCGTGCGGGCTGGAGTAGGCGGAGGCCGGATAGAGAGGGTTGAACAGGCTACGCCAGTCGGCATAGGTCTTGGCGAACGTCACCTTGACCTCGTGTTCGCCGGCGCCTTGTTCGATGCGCTCGATCTGGCGGTAGCCGGTGACGGTGGACGCCTCATAGCGCGGGTCCCGTCCGGAAAGCGCACGCGCCTGAGCCACGAAATCGGCGTATCCGATGTGCCGGCCGTCCGACCATCTGGCCCGCGGGTTGAGCCGGTAGGTAACGCTCTGGCCGTGCTCGGCCCGTTTCAGCGTGGCCGATTGCAGATACTCCGGGACGGGATGCGGAACGGCTTTCTCGTCCGCGCGCATCAGGTACGGCAGGACGCCTTGGAGGACGTGCTCGACCGCGCCCTTGGTGCCGTTGACGTGGTTGAAATTCCACTGGGCGGGGAACTCCGGCAGCGGCCAGCGGAGCGTCCCGCCGTTCATGACGCGGTCGCGCGGGGCCGGGTTGACATCGGACGCGGGTAGCTCGCCGGACGCATTGGTCAGATCCCGCTTCTCAGTGCCGCTGCACCCGGTCATCAGCACGATGCCTAAGAAAACTGCGCCGAGTATCCGTCTCATCATTCTGCTCCGATGGTGACTAGGGGGTGGTGGCAGGCGACTAACCGATCCGTTTCTCGCCCCGGTGACGGGTCTTGCTCCTCACATAGGCGCCCGTCGGCCGCCGGGAGCATGGGGTAGCGAGGACAGCGAGACCGGAACCGGCATCCCCTGACCGGTGTCATGGGATCAGGCGTATCTCCCCGTAGGAGGACACGACGACGACCGCGTTCCAGCAGCGGATCAGGTACCGGGACCGCGTCCAAGAGCGCACGCGTGTACGGATGGGCGGGCGCGCGGTAGAGGTCGCCCACCGGCCCGATCTCGACGATGCGTCCCATATGCATGACGGCGACCCGATCAGCGATGCGGTGGACGACGGCCAGGTCATGAGCGACGAAGAGATACGTCAGCCCGAGACGCTCACGGAGCCCCTCCAGCAGAGCTATGACGGCCGCCTGCGCGGAACCGTCCAGGGCTGCGACTGGCTCGTCCAAGAGGAGAATGCGAGGTTCCAGGGCGAGTGCTCTGGCGATGCCCACACGCTGCCTCTGCCCGCCCGAAAGCTCGTGGGGGTAGCGCCTAGCGTGTTCAGTCTTCAGGCCCACCTGCTCCAGCAACTCCCCCACGCGGCCTTTGATCAGTGATGCTGGAACGCCATGCGTGGTCAGAGGCTCGGCGACGATACCGGCCACGCGCATACGCGGGTTGAGCGACGCGGCCGGGTCCTGGAACACGACCTGGACGTCCCGCCGCAGGGCCTTCCGCCGGGCCGCGTTCAAGGACGCCGTGTCCTGGCCGAGGACGACCACGCGTCCCTCCTGCGGGCGCGACAGCCGCAGGATCTCCATCAGGGCCGTGGTCTTGCCGCACCCCGACTCCCCCACAAGCGCGAGCGTCTCGCCTTCCCGGACGTCGAATCCGATGCCGTCCACGGCGCGCACGGTCCCCGCCCGGCGCCGCACCAGCGTCCCCTTGAGGACGGGGTGATGCCGCACAAGGCCGTCCACTCGCAGCACCACCGGACGCTCAGGCCGGGGCCGAGGCGCGTCGGCCCCGCCTATGCGCGGAATGGAGCGCAGCAACCCGGCCGTGTAGGCCGCGCGTGGTTCCCGGTAGATCTGCTCCACCGGCCCGGTCTCCACGACCTTTCCCCCGCGCATCACCATGACGCGGTCGGCGAAGCCCGCGATGACCCCCAGATCATGCGTGATCAGCACGATCGCGGCGCCCACCGCCTCCTTGGCGGCCCGGAGCACGTCCAAGACCCGCGCCTGGACGGTCACGTCCAGCGCGGCCGTCGGCTCGTCGGCCAGGATCACGCTCGGCTCGTTGGCGATCGCCATGGCGATCATCACGCGCTGCCGCATCCCGCCGGAGAACTCGTGCGGGTACGCGCGAGCCCGCCGCGCCGCACCGGGGATGCCGACCAGATCGAGCAACTCCGCGGCTCGCGCGCGCGCCGCCGCCCGCGTGACCCCGCAGTGCACCCGGACGGTTTCAGCGATCTGGTCGCCCACGGTGTGGACGGGCGTCAGCGCCGGCTCCTGGAAGACCATCGCCAGGTCTTTGCCGCGCACCCGGGACAGTTCGGCGTCGGACCGTCCGACCAGTTCCTCGTCGTGCAGCCGCACGGACCCCGCCACAGTGGCACCGCCGGGAAGGAGCCCCATCACGGCGAGCGCGAGCGCCGTCTTGCCCGCCCCCGACTCACCGACGATTCCGAGGACCTCGCCCGCCCCGACCGTGACGCTCACCCCGCGCACGGCGCGCGCACCGCCCGCGTAACCGACCTCCAGGTCGGTGACCCGAAGAACCGTCAACGCCCGTCCCTCAGCGGATCGAGGACGTCCCGCAGCCCGTCCCCCAGCAGGTTCACGGCGAGGACGATCAGGACGAGCAGCCCGGCCGCCGCCCCGGCCGGCCACGTGGCCGCCGCGCCGTGCCCCTCCGCGACCAGCGTGCCGAGCGAGACGTCCGGCGGCCGAACCCCGAGGCCGAGGTACGACAGCCCGCCCTCGGCGATGATCGCGACGCCGACGGTCAGGCTCGCGTCCACGGCCAGCAGCGACGCGAGCCGCGGCGAAACGTGCCGGACGATCACGCGCGGCCCGCTCACCCCGAGGAACCGGGCGGCGAGCACGTATTCGCGCTCGCGCAGCGACCGCGTCATGGCCCGCACCACCTTGGCCGTGAGCATCCACATGAACGCCGCGAGCACCGGCACGAGCATCGGCCAGGCCCCGCCCGGCGCCAGGAGGGCGACGACGAGGAACGGCGGAAGCACCAGGAGAAGATCGGCGCCCCACATCAGGGCGCGGTCGAGCGCACCGCCCGCGAACCCGGCCGCGGTCCCGATCACGGCGGCGACGCCGGTGGACAGCACGGCGGCGAGCAGCCCGATCGCCAGCGACCTCCGCGCGCCGCGCAGGGTGAGGGCGAACACGTCCCGTCCGCTCTGCGTCGTGCCGAGCCAGTGACGCGCGGACGGCTCCTGGTGGAACGCCGTGAAGTCAGTCTCGTCCCAGCCCCACGGCGACACGAGCGGCCCGGCGAACGCCAGCAGGAACACCAGTACGAGCAGTACCGCACCGGCCGCGCCCCGCCGCGTCCTCATGCCGCGGCCCCGGCACGCAGCCGAGGGTCGAGGAGACCGCTCAGGACGTCGGAGACCAGGCCGGCCGGCAGCACCGCGCAGGCGGCCGCGCACTCGATCGCGGCGACCGCGTTGACGTCGCCGCGCGTGATCGAGTCGACCAGCCACTCCCCCAGCCCGTGCCGGCCGAAGATCTTCTCGGTGAACACGCCGCTGAGCACGAGCAGGCCGGACGCGTAGGAGAAGTAGGTGATCATCGGGATCAGCGCGGTGCGCAGCCCGTGCCGCAGCAGGGCGCGCCGCCGCCGGAGCCCCCGGGCCCGCGCGGTCCGGACGAAATCGGCGTGCAGGACATCGAGCATCAAGCCCCGCTGATAGCGGCAGTAGAGGGCGAACTGGGCCAGCGCGATCGTGGCCGTCGGGAGCACCAGATGCCGTGCCTGGTCAACGAGCCCGCGGAAGGCGCCCGGCTCTCCCGGCGTGGACTCCCCGACCCACGCGAACACCCGCACGCCCATGGCATCGTTCGCCGTGGCGGCGGCCATCTGTAACAGCGCCGCCAGGACGAACACGGGGACGGCCAGGAGCAGATAGGACCCGGCCGTGATGACCCTGTCGGCGCCCTGTCCACGCCTGACCGCCGCATAGGCCCCGAGGAGCACCCCCAGAACGCTCCCGATGACGCTTCCGGGGACCGACAGCCGCAGGCTCACACCGAGACGACGCCATAACTCGGCGTTGACGGGCTCCCCCTCCTGGGTCCGGCCGAAATCACCGTGCAGGACACCCCGGGCCCAGATGCGGTAACGGCTCGCCAGGGGAACCCGGTCGCTGAGGTTGAGGGCGCTGAGGCGGGCCTCCACGACGGCCTCCGGCGGGCGTGGCGCGCGCCCCTCGAACTCGGCCCGCGGATCGAGCACACCGGCGGCGAGCAGATAGGCGAGGCTCCCGGCGAGAACGACCAGCACTCCGCGGCCGACCAGCCGCCGCACCAGGAACCCCGCCAATGTCTCCCCTCCCGGGATCACGCAGCAACAGCCACGGAATGCTATCGATCAATCACTCACCGCGCCGGAAAACGCCGAGAGCCGGGAGATCGGCGCAGCCGCCCGCCAGGACCCCGGGACGGCCCGCGGCGCCGGCCGGGCGGAAGGCGCCGACGCGCGACGGCATGCTGACTCCACTGGCCTGACCCGGCCACCCGAACCGGTAACCCGCGGGTGCGCGCGGGCCGGCCGGGGGCGGCGGGGGTGCGACCAGGCCCCTCCTTCTCGTGGCGCGGAGCCGTCACCCGCGCCGGGCGGCGAAGTGCGCGAAGTCCGATTCCTGCGACTCTGACCTGCGTCTTCCGTTCTCCTCGGCGGATTACGCGGTTACCATCACGGCACGTCCCAGTGCACCGTGCCCCAGGCCGGCGTCCACCGAACCGGATCCCGGTGTCCTGAGACGGACGCCCTTCGGAGTGCGGGACGGTGACCAAGACGCTTTAACATTCCATTACCTCGGGCGGGGAGCGGATGATGGAAACGGCAGAACACGGCCGTGCGGCAGGACGCGTGGGCGCGCTGCTCGCGCTGACCGCGGTCGCGTTCGTCACCACGTCGCTCATCATCGGCACCCGGATGCCCGCCCACCTGCGGATGGTCTGGTGGCACCCGGAGATCCTCGTCGCGCTCGCCTGGACGCCGGTCGGCGCCTTCCTGCTGCCGCACCGGCCCAGGCTGAAGGTCGCGTGGCTGATGGTCGGCGCCGGTGCCAGCGCGTCGGTATACGTCCTGTCACTGAATCTCGGCCCATGGGCGGACCTGCACGGCTGGCCCGGCGCCGGATTCATCACGTGGCTCGGGACCTGGCTGTGGGCCGTTGACACCTACGCCCTGACTCTGGTCCTGCCGCTGATCTTCCCGGACGGGCGGCTCGTGTCGCGCTGGTTCCGCCCGGTGCTCGTCCTGGCCTGCCTCGTTCCCGTCATCGTCTGCGTTCATCTGACGATCGATCCGGGGGTGCGGCGCTGGCACGACGGCGTGTCGGTCTACCCGTTCGACGCGATCCCGCCGCCGATCAGCGCGATCATCATCGCGACCCTGGCCGCGGGCCTGTTCTCGGTGCTCGTCCGGTTCGTGCGGTCGGCGCCGGACGTCCGGCGCCAGATCGCCTGGGTCGTCTACCCCGGAATCCTCGCCGAGGGGGTCATCTACATCGGCGAGAACAGCCCCATCGGGGATCCATTGCGCAACATCACCATCGTCGCCGTCCCGATCTGCATCGCCATCGCGATCTCCCGCTACCGGCTGTACGACATCGACCTCGTGATCAGCCGGACGCTGGTGTACGCGGGGCTCGTCGTCGTCATCACCGGCGTGTACTTCGCGCTGGTCGGCGCCGCGAGCCTGCTGGCGCACGGCAGGGGCACCCTCGCCGGCCTGGCCGGGGCGATCGTCGCGGGCGCGGTGTTCGAGCCCGTCCGGCGGCGTCTCCAGCGCACGGTGGACGGGTTCATCCACGGCGAACGCGACCCGTACCGGATCGCCGACCGCCTCAACCGGCGGCTGCAGACCGCCGCCGACCCCGGTGCCGCGCTCGCCGTGGCCGCCGAGGTCGCCCGCTCCGCGCTGCACGCGACCGGCGCGGTGATCGAGGTCCTGGACCGCGACGGCCGGACGATCTCCGCGGAGGACGGCGTCCTCGGCGGCCGGCCGCAGCTCATCCCGCTGGTGTGGCACGGGGAGCCGGTGGGCCGGCTGCTGTTCGGCGTCACCCGCACCCCGGACGCGCGGCTGTCGGGCGTCCTCGCCCGCAACCTCGCCGAACTGGCGAACGCGGTGCGGCTCGCCGCGGACGTCCAGCGCTCCCGCGAGCACATCCTGCGCACCCGGGAGGAGGAGCGGCGGCGGCTGCGCCGCGACCTGCACGACGGGCTCGGCCCCACCCTCGCCAGCCTCGCCATGACGGTGGACGCGGCCCGCATCACGCTGAAGACCGACCCCGGGGCGGTGGACGCGCTCCTGGAGGATCTGCGCGCCACCATGGGACGCACCATCGGCGACATCAGGGAGCTCGTCTACGGCCTGCGTCCGCCCGCACTGGACGATCTGGGGCTGGAAGGCGCGATCCAGGCGCTCGGCGGGGTCGTCGCCACCGGGGACGGTCCGCGGGTGGACGTGCGCGTCGAGGGCGACCTGCAGGGCCTGCCGGCCGCGGCCGAGGTCGCCGCGTACCGGATCGTCCAGGAGGCGCTGACGAACGTCCACCGGCACGCCGGCGCCGGCTGCGCCGAGGTGCGGCTGTGCCTGAACGGCGACCTGCACGTCACGGTGGGGGACGACGGAGTGGGGCTGCCCGCGCACGTGCGTTCCGGCGTCGGCATGTCGTCCATGCGGGAACGCGCGGCCGAACTCGGAGGGTCCTGCACGGTGGGGCCCGGCCCCAAGGGCGGGACACTGGTCCGGGCCAGGCTGCCGGTCAACGGCGTCCATCCCTGACGTGCCCTTCACGGGGATCTTCGGCATCACCCCTGGTGGGAGGGCCGGTGACCGCCCCCCGCCAAGAAGGTCGCCACCGGCCCTCTGGCTCCGTACGGCTCCGGGGCTCCCATCCCGGTCCATACGGGCCATTCACCAGAGGGTGTGCAAGAAAGAAGTTATGCGGCGGAAGGTCCCGTTGGAGAGGGACACTTGTCCCGTTCAAGCCGGGACGGCCGCGGAACGCGCGCATTCCCTGGTGAGAAGGGGTTCCGTCAGATCCAGCCGGGGTGGGTCTCACCCTCGGCGACCAGCACGGCGGGGCCCCGCAGATGGCTGGTCTCCCCGTCGAAGGTGACGGTCACCCGGCCACCGGGAACGTCCACGGTCCATTCGGACGCGCCCGGCGTCCCCAGGGACGCCGCGGCGGCCACGGCGACCGTGCCGGTGCCGCAGGAGCGGGTCTCGCCGGAGCCGCGCTCGTACACCCGCATCTCCACGTGCCGCTCCCCGACGGCGCGGAAGAACTCGACGTTCACCCCGTCGGGGAACGCGGCCGGGTCGAAGCCGGGGGCGCGCGACAGGTCCAGGGCGTCGACCGGCCCGTCCACGCGGCACGCCAGGTGCGGGTTCCCCATGCTGACCCGCCGGCCCTGGAACGTCGCCCCCGCCAGGGTCGCCTCGCCGTAGCCGAGGAGTTCGGGCGGCCCCATGTCCACGCTCACGTCGCCGGACGCGCCGAGCGTCACGCGCCGCAGGCCCGCGCGGGTCGCCACGTCCCACTCGCCGGGCGCGGCCAGGCCCGCGTCGACCAGGTAGCGGGCGAAGACGCGCACCCCGTTGCCGCACATCTCGGCGATGCCGCCGTCGGCGTTGCGGTAGTCCATGAACCACTCGGCGTCGGCCTCGTACCCGGCCGCCTTCGTCCGGACGACGCGCAGGACGCCGTCGGCGCCGATCCCGGCCCGCCGGTCGCACAGCCGCGCGACGGCCCGCGGAGTGAGGTCGAGCGCGCCGTCCGGGTCGGGGAGGATCACGAAGTCGTTCTCGGTGCCGTGGCCTTTGACGAACCGCATCCCCCGATCGTATTGCCTGCGCCGGACGACCCCGCCCGGCGCGTCAGCCGATCCGGGCGAGCGCGCGTTCGACCAGGTCGGGAGCGTCGTAGGGCAGCCACTGGACGCGGGGGTCGCGGCGGAACCACGCCTCCTGCCTGCGGGCGAAACGCCGGGTCGTCCGGACGGTGTCCTCCTTCGCCCGCTCCTGCGTCCACTCCCCCGCGAGGAACCGGAGGACCTGCGCGTAGCCGAGGGCGCGCCCGGCGGTCAGGCCGTCCCGCAGGCCCTTCTTCTCCAACTCGCGGACCTCGTCGACCAGGCCCGCGTCCCACATGCGCTCCACGCGCAGCGCGATGCGCTCGTCCAGCGCCTCGCGCGGGACGCTCAGCCCTATCTGCACGACCGCGTCGTAGCGGTACCGGTGCTCGGGCAGCGTCGCGGTGAACGGGCGGCCGGTGATCTCGATGACCTCCAGGGCCCGGACGATCCGGCGGCCGTTGCTCGGCAGGATCGCCTCGGCCGCCGCGGGGTCCAGTCCGCGCAGCCGTTCGTGCAGCACGCCGGGCCCGGCCTGCGCCAGTTCGTCCTCCAGGCGCGCCCGGACGGCCGGGTCCGTCCCCGGGAACTCCAGGTGGTCGAGGGCGGCCCGCACGTAAAGGCCCGATCCGCCGACCAGGATCGGCGTCCGCCCGCGGCCCCGGACGCCGGCGATCGCGTCGGCGCTGAGCCGCTGGTATTCGGCGACGCTCGCGGTCTTCGTCACCTCCCAGACGTCCAGCAGGTGGTGGGGAACCCCGCGCATCTCGGCCGCGGACAGCTTGGCCGTGCCGATGTCCATGCCGCGGTAGAGCTGCATCGAGTCGGCGTTGACCGCCTCCCCGTCCAGGCGCAGCGCCAGCTCCACGGCGAGATCGGACTTGCCGGCGGCCGTCGCCCCGACCACCGCGATCACAGGGGCATGAGGTGAGGTCACGGGATCGATTGTCGCAACAGAACGGGCATGGCCGGGCGGTGCGGGTACGGGCGGGCGGTGAGCCCGGCCGGCGCGGCGGGCGGCCGTCCTAACCCGCCGGGCGGCCGGTCCGCGACCAGCACGCCACGAAGTAGCCGACACCGTACGGCGCCTCGTGGGCGAGCAGGTCGCCGGCGAGACCGGCCGCACCACCGGTTGCACCGGCCAGCACCTGCCACGCCGCACGCCCCGCCGCCTGGAGGTCCCGGGAGACCTCGGGGCTCAGGGCGGCCAGGGCGGCGGCGTCGGCCGTGCCAAGCGCGCGCGCCACGCCCTCGTCATGGGGAAGCGCGCGCTCATCGAGATACCCGGGCGCCTTCTCCGAGCGGCAGGCCGACCCATCACCCATCACCAGCAGCGCGACGCGGTCGGCCGCCCCTGCCAGACCCCGCCCGAGCGCCAGGCACTCTTCTGGTTCGGCGTCGAAGGCGACGGCCTGATAGTGCGCGCCGACCTCGAAGCCCCGCCGTTCCAGCAGCCAGTGCCCGATCGTCAACGACAACGGCAGTGCCTCAGCGTCGCCCTTGGGGTCGCCTGGGCTCGTCCAGTCGAGCCCGTAGGGCCGGAGCGTCGCGTAGGCGTCCGTCCCATAGGAGCACGTCTGCGCACCTCCTCCGACGACGATCAGGACGTCCGCTCCCGCGAGGTGGCCGATGGCCCGGTCGCACGCGGCGCGCACCGCGTCGAGCTCCGGCGCCGCCTCCCCCGCCATCTCCGGGACGAGTACGGGCGGATGCGGGCACACCGCCGCCGCTACCAGCACGCTGCCTCCTTGGGAACCGGACCGGCCGCGATGACCCGCTCAGGAGCAGCCGTGGCCGGGGGACGACGGCTGGGCCGGGCGCCCGATCGAGGGCATCCCCAGCGACACGCCTTTCTGACCGCCGTTCCCGCCCTGACGAGCCTCCCACGCGTCGCCCGCGCGCGTCCGGCGGACGGCCGGCACGGGCTTGTCGGCGACCAGGTGATGCGGTGCGGCGTAGGTGACCTCGACGGTGACCATGTCGCCGGGACGGACCGGCTCCGCCGGGACGGCGAAGTGGACCAGCCGGTTGTCGGGCGCGCGGCCGGACAGCCGCCGGGTCGCCTCGTCCTTGCGCCCCTCGCCCTCGGCGACCAGGAGCTCCAGGGTGCGGCCGAGCTGCTTCTTGTTCTCCTCCCAGGAGATCTCCTCCTGGAGGGCGACGAGCCGCTCGTAGCGTTCCTGGACGACCTCCTTCGGGAGCTGCCCGTCCATGGTCGCGGCCGGGGTTCCCGGACGCCTGGAGTACTGGAACGTGAACGCCGACGAGAACCGCGCCTCCCGCACCACGTGCAGGGTCTCCTCGAAGTCGGCCTCGGTCTCGCCGGGGAACCCCACGATGATGTCGGTGGTGATCGCCGCGTCCGGGATCGCGGCCCGGACCTTCTCGATGATGCCGAGGTAGCGCTCCTGCCGGTACGACCGGCGCATCGCGCGCAGCACCGCGTCCGAACCGGACTGCAGCGGCATGTGCAGCGACGGCATCACGTTCGGCGTCTCCGCCATCGCGGCGATGACGTCGTCGGTGAAGTCCTTGGGGTGCGGCGAGGTGAACCGGACCCGCTCCAGCCCCTCCACGCCCCCGCAGGCGCGCAGCAGCCCGGCGAAGGCCGTGTTGCCGCCCCTGGTCATCGCGCGCACCTCGTCCGGCGCGGCGGACAGCGCACCGAAACCCGAGCCGTAGGCGTTGACGTTCTGCCCCAGCAGCGTGATCTCCAGGACGCCCTCGGCGACGAGCGCCTCGATCTCGGCGAGGATCTCCCCCGGCCGGCGGTCCTTCTCCTTGCCGCGCAGCGACGGGACGATGCAGAACGTGCACGTGTTGTTGCAGCCGACGGAGATCGACACCCACGCGGCGTACGGGGACTCGCGGCGCGTCGGCAGCGTCGAGGGGAAGGTCACCAGGGACTCTTCGATCTCGACCTGTGCCTCGCTCTGCACGCGGGCCCGTTCCAGCAGTGCGGGCAGCGACCCGATGTTGTGGGTGCCGAACACGACGTCCACCCAGGGGGCCCGCTTGATGATGGTGTCGCGGTCCTTCTGCGCGAGGCAGCCGCCGACGGCGATCTGCATGCCGGGATGGCCGTCCTTGACCGGCCGCAGATGGCCGAGGTTGCCGTAGAGCCTGTTGTCGGCGTTCTCCCGCACAGCGCAGGTGTTGAACACCACCACGTCCGGTTCGGTGTCCTCCGCGCGGACGTACCCGGCCGCCTCCAGCAGCCCGGACAGCCGCTCGGAGTCGTGGACGTTCATCTGGCACCCGTAGGTACGGATCTCGTACGTACGGGGGGCCGTCTCCATTGGCGCACTCATGACGGTAACCAAGGGTACGGGCACGTCACGCCACGATGGAACGCGTGCGGCCGCACGAGGCGCACCCGGCCCCTCAGCTCCGATGATCACTCTCCGCAACGACAGACCCCGTCCGACATGGGGATTCGTGATCGGATCGGTACCGCGTGGCAACTTCTGCGGGTCCGCCGATAACGTAGAGTCCGACCGCATGACGGACAGCGAAGGCGGGCTCGACCTCACCAAAGGCGGGCCGGAGGACTCCATCCAGGAGTCGGCCTCCTCCCCGGACGGCCGGCCTCTCGTCGTGGTGGAGAACGTCAACAAGCACTTCGGCGACCTCCACGTCCTCAAGGACATCAACCTCACCGTGAACCCGGGTGAGGTGGTCGTCGTCATCGGCCCGTCCGGGGGCGGCAAGTCGACCCTGTGCCGGTCGATCAACCGGCTGGAGCCCATCGACAGCGGCAGGATCCTCGTAGACGGCAAGGAACTGCCCAAGGAGGGCAAGGAGCTGGCGAGGCTGCGCGCGGACGTCGGCATGGTGTTCCAGTCGTTCAACCTGTTCGCCCACAAGACGATCCTGGAGAACGTCACGCTCGGGCCGGTGAAGGTCCGCAAGCAGGGCAAAGAGGAGTCGCGGAAGTACGCGATGGAGCTCCTCGACCGGGTCGGCATCGCCAACCAGGCCGGCAAGTACCCGGCGCAGCTGTCCGGCGGACAGCAGCAGCGGGCGGCGATCGCGCGCTCGCTCGCGATGAGGCCCAAGGTGATGCTCTTCGACGAGCCGACCTCGGCACTGGACCCCGAGATGGTCAACGAGGTGCTGGACGTCATGACGAGCCTCGCCCGCGAGGGCATGACGATGATCGTCGTCACCCACGAGATGGGGTTCGCGCGCAGGGCCGCGCAGAAGGTCGTGTTCATGGCGGACGGCCAGATCGTCGAGGAGAACGCCCCCGACGCGTTCTTCACCAACGCGCGCACCGACCGCGCGAAGGACTTCCTCTCCAAGATCCTCACCCACTGAGAGCAAAGGCAGGACGAGAAATGCGAGTACGTCGTTTCGGAGCCCTCATCGGAGCGGGGATGGCGCTGTCCCTGGCGCTCAGCGCATGTGGCAGCGACGCGGAGAAGACCGAGGCCAAGACGGTCGTCCAGAAGGCCAAGGCCGACAAGAAACTGACGATCGGCATCAAATTCGACCAGCCGGCGCTGGGCCTGAAGAAACCGGACGGCACCTACGACGGCTTCGACGTGGACGTCGCCAAGTACATCGCCCAGAAGCTGGGCGTCCCCGCGAGCGGCATCACCTTCAAGGAGACGACCTCGGCGAACCGTGAGTCGTTCCTGGGCGGCGGGCAGGTCGACCTCGTGGTCGCCACCTACTCCATCACCGAGGCGCGCAAGAGCCAGGTGACCTTCGGCGGTCCCTACTACATCGCGCACCAGGACACGATGGTGAAGGCCAGCGACAACAGCATCAAGAAGGCCGCCGGCCTCAAGGGCAAGAAGCTCTGCAAGGCGGCCGGGTCCAACTCCTTCCGCCGTATCACCGAGGGCCCGCCGGACGGCAAGCTCAACATCAAGGGCGTCACGCTGGTGGACGCCAGCAGCTACTCCGAGTGCGTGAGCAAGCTGAAGTCCGGGGCGCTGGACGCGGTCAGCACCGACGACCTGATCCTCGCCGGGTTCGCCAACCAGCAGAAGGGCGCCTTCAAGGTCATCAACGACCCCTTCACCGACGAGAAGTACGGCGTCGGCCTCAAGAAGGGCGACACCGAGACCTGCGAGGCCGTCAACAAGGCCATCAACGACATGTACTCCGACGGCACCGCCAAGACGCTGCTGGAGAAGCACTTCGTCGGCACCGGGCTGAAGTTCACCACGACCGTCCCGCAGATGGAGGGCTGCTCCTGATCGGGACGGCGCCCGACGCCCGTCAGGCCGGTGCGTCCCGGGAGAGGTTCTCCGGGGGACGCACCGGCCCGGCCTGACCCCGTCGGCCCCGGCCGCCGGCCCGACGGCCGGGGCCGACGGCCGGCCCGACATCGCTGGAACGCCATGAAACAGCTGAGCAATGTTTGACTTCAGCCCGTTCTTCGACAGCTTCGACGAGATCCTCCAGGGGTTCTGGGCGACGATCCGCCTGGCGGCCGCCGCGGCGGTGCTCTCCCTCGTCATCGGCACGGTCCTGGCGAGCTTCCGCGTCGCCCCGGTGCCGGTGCTGCGCGCCTTCGGCACGGGCTACGTCAGCATCGTCCGCAACACGCCGCTGACGCTGGTGCTGCTGATGTGCAGCCTCGGCCTCAACGACATCCTCGCGCTGAAGTTCTCCTCGAACTCGTCGGTCACCTACTACTGGTGGGCCGTCCTCGGCCTGTCCGCCTACACCGGGGCCTTCGTCTGCGAGACGCTCCGCTCGGGCATCAACACCGTCCCGCTGGGGCAGGCGGAGGCGGCGCGGTCGATCGGGCTGACCTTCACCCAGTCGCTGCGCACGATCATCCTGCCGCAGGCGTTCCGGGCGATCATCGCGCCGCTGGGCAGCGTCTTCATCGCAATGATCAAGAACACCACGGTGGCCGCCGCGGCGAGCTACGCCGAGGTGGCGCTGGTCACCAAGACGATCGTTGACAAGCCCACGTTCGCCAACGGCGTCATCCCGCTGTTCCTCGGCGTGGCCGTCGGCTTCCTGATCCTCACCCTGCCGACCGGATACTTCTTCGGCTGGCTGGCCAAGCGGATGGCGGTGGCGCGATGAGCAAGGAAGCGACCGTACTCTTCGACATCCCAGGGCCGAAGGCGCGCACGCGGAACACGATCCTCACCGTCATCGTGTCGGTGGTGATCGCCGCCGTCTTCGCCGCGCTCATCTGGCGCCTCGCCGACAAGGGCCAGCTCGCGGAGAAGCTCTGGACGCCGTTCACCAAGTGGACCGTCTGGCGGCACCTGATCATCCCCGGCCTGCTGAGCACCCTGAAGGCCGCCGCCGTCGCGACCGTCCTCGCGCTGCTGTTCGGCGTCGTGTTCGGCCTGGCCCGGCTCTCCGACCACTGGTGGATCCGGCTCCCCGCCGGGGCCGTCGTGGAGTTCTTCCGCGGCCTCCCGCTGCTGATCCTGATCTTCCTGGCGTTCTTCGTCCCGAACAAGATCAGCCCGGCGATCGCCGAGTCCCAGTTCGGCCAGCTGCAGCGCCTGTCGGTCGACTACTTCTTCTCGATCTTCGGCGTGGAGAGCAACGCCGGCGTGGTCACCGTGCCCGCGTTCGCCGCGGTCGTGTTCGGCCTCACCCTGTACAACGGGTCGGTGCTCGCCGAGGTCGTCCGCGCGGGCGTCCTGTCGATTCCGAAGGGGCAGGCGGAGGCCGCCTACTCCATCGGGCTGCGCAAGAACGGCGTCATGCGGCTCGTCCTGCTGCCGCAGGCCATCACCGTGATGATGCCGGCCATCGTGAGCCAGATCGTCGTCCTGCTCAAGGACACCGCGCTCGGGTTCATCATCGCCTACCCCGAACTGCTGCAGGCCGGCTTCAAGCAGGTACCCGCCAACTACAGCAACAACGTCCTGCAGGCCGGGATCGTGGTCGCGGTCATCTACATCGCGATCAACATGTCGGTGAGCCGGCTGGCGACGGCGCTGGAGTCCCGCAGCCGCCGCAGCCGCAAGACCCAGGCCAGGCCCATGGACGCGGGCGGGCCGCCGCCCGTGCCGGGGGTCGGGGTCACCGGGCAGCCCGTCCCGTTGGCCTGACCTCCTGAGCGCCCGTGCGGGGGTGCCGCCGGTTCCGGCGGCACCCCCGCTCTGTTGCCGGCGAGTCCGCCGGTGGCCTGCATGTATCTTTCCGAAGTCAAACAGGCCGTCATGGCCCCAACCGATCCCCGTATGCGGGACGATTCCTGTTATGACCGCTCGTGCGACCCTCCCCTACGGCTCCTGGCCCTCCCCCATCTCCGCGGCCGATGTCGCCCGCGCCCGGCTGCGCCTCAGTTTTCCCACCGTCGCGGGCGATGACGTGTGGTGGCAGGAGACCCGGCCCGAGGAGGGCGGGCGGACCACGGTCGTCCATCTCAACGGCGGTCATCGCACGGATCTGCTCCAGGCGCCGTGGGACGCCCGTACCCGCGTCCACGAGTACGGGGGCCGGTCCTACCTGCCGATCCGTACCGGCGAGGGCTGGTCGGTCGTGTTCTCCAACTACGACGACCAGCGGCTCCACCGGCTCGACGAGGGCGACCCCAAGCCGTACCCGCTGACGCCCGAACCGGCCGTCCCGGCGGGGCTGCGCTACGCCGACTACGTCCTGTCCCCGGACGGGACGGAGATCTGGTGCGTGTGCGAAGGCCACATCACGGCGCCGGCCGAGCCCGCGCCCGCCGAGGGCGAGGACGCCGGGCACCCTCCGGCGGAGGAGCCGGGCACCACCGGGATCCGGCGCGCCATCGTCGCCGTCCCGCTGGACGGCAGCGCCGCCGGGGACGCCGGCGCGATCCGCGAGCTGGTCACCGGTGCGCAGTTCTACGCCTCGCCCGTCCCGTCGCCGGGCGGCGGGCACCTGGCGTGGGTGCAGTGGAACCACCCGCGCATGCCGTGGGACGGCACCGAGCTGCGCGTGGCGGCCATCGAGGACGGTGCGACGGTCGCGCCCAGGACCGTCAAGGGCGGGCTCACCGAGTCGGCCCTGGCGCCGCTGTGGCGCGACGACGAGTCCCTGTACGTGATCTCCGACTGGCCCGGCTGGTGGAACATCTACCAGGTCGGCCTGCACGGTGAGTCGCCGCAGGCCCTCTACCCGGCCGAGGAGGAGTTCACCGGCCCGCTGTGGCAGCTCGGCGGCATGCCGTACGCGCTGCTCAGCGACGGGCGGCTCGCCGTCCTGCACGGCGAGGGCGACATGCGGCTCGGCGTCTACGATCCGGAGACCCTCGACCTCGTCGACCTGGAGGTCCCGTACGAGCACTGGGCGACGCAGTTGTCCGCGGACGGGACGACGATCGTCGGCATCGCCGGCGGGCCCGACCTGCCGCCCTCGGTCGTCCGCGTCGACACCACGACCGGGCGCGTCGAGGGGCTGCGGCGCGAGCTGGCCGAGCTGCCGGACGTCGCGTACCTGTCCAGGCCGCGCGCCGAACGCCTGGAGGGGCCGTTCGGGCGTCCCGTCCACGCGTACGTGTTCCCGCCGACCAACCCGGAGGCGGCGGGGCCCGAGGGTGAACTGCCGCCGTACGTGGTGTTCGTGCACGGCGGCCCCACCCAGCGGGTCTCCACGGTGCTCGACCTGGAGCGGGCCTACTTCACCAGCCGCGGCATCGGGGTCATCGACGTCAACTACGGCGGATCGACCGGCTATGGCCGCGCCTACCGTGAACGGCTGCGCCGCCAGTGGGGCGTCGTCGACGTAGAGGACGCCATAGCCGCGGCTCAGGCACTCGTGGACGGTGGCATAGCCGATCCGGCACGGCTGGCGATCCGGGGCGGTTCCGCGGGCGGCTGGACTACGCTCGCTGCGATCACCCAGACGGACCTGTTCAAGGCCGCGACGTCCTACTTCGGCATCAGCGACCTGCAGAGCTTCGCCGAGGCCACGCACGACTTCGAGTCGCACTACCTGTTCGGGCTCATCGGCCCCCTGCCCGGCTTCGAGCGCGCCTACGAGGAGCGTTCACCGCTCGGCCGCGCCGACCGGACGGCGTGCCCCGTCCTGCTGCTCCAGGGGCTGAACGACCCGGTCGTGCCGCCGGACCAGTCCGAGCGTTTCGCGCTGGCGCTGGCCGACAAGAAGATGCCGTACGCCTACCTCACGTTCGAGGGCGAGTCGCACGGCTTCCGGAAGGCCGACACGATGATCCGCTGCCTGGAGGCGGAACTCGCCTTCTACGGCCAGACCCTCGGTTTCGAACCGCGCGGCGTGGAGCCGATCAACCTCACGGTCGGCTGATCCGTCCCGCCCGTCCGCTCTCCGGCGGGCGGGCGCCGGACCGGGGCTCAGCGGGCGAACTCGGTCGCCCGGGACTCCCGCACCACGGTGACACGGATCTGGCCCGGGTAGGTCAGCTCGTCCTCGACCTGCTTGGCGATGTCGCGGGCGATGACCTGTGCCTGGATGTCGTCGACCGTGTCCGGCTTGACCATCACGCGGATCTCGCGTCCGGCCTGCATCGCAAAGACCTTCTCCACGCCCTCGTGCTTGTCGCGGGCGATCTGCTCGAGCCGCTCCAGGCGCTTGACGTACGCCTCCAGGGACTCCCGGCGCGCTCCGGGCCGGCTGCCGCTCACCGCGTCCGCCGCCTGGGTGAGGACGGCCTCCACCGTCCGGACCTCGACCTCGTTGTGGTGGGCCTCGATCGCGTGGACGACATCCTCGTGCTCGCCGTAGCGGCGCGCGATCTCGGCGCCGATCAGCGCGTGGCTGCCCTCCACCTCGTGGGTGAGCGCCTTGCCGATGTCGTGCAGCAGCGTGCATCGCTTGGCGACCTCCACGGGAAGCCTCAGCTCGCTCGCCATGACCCCGGCGATATGCGCGGACTCGATCAGGTGCTTCAGCACGTTCTGCCCGTAGGACGTCCGGTACCGCAGTTGCCCGAGCAGCGCGATCAGCTCCGGGTGCATGTCGCCGATGCCGACCTCGACCAGTGCGTCCTCGCCGGCCCGCACGCACAACTGCTCCACGTCGCTCTTGCTGCGCTCGTAGATCTCCTCGATGCGCTGCGGGTGGATGCGCCCGTCCAGGACGAGCTTCTCCAGCGTCAGCCGGCCGACCTCCCGCCGCACCGGATCGAAACAGCTCAGCAGCACCGCCTCGGGCGTGTCGTCGATGATCAGGTTGACGCCGGTCGTCGTCTCGAACGCGCGGATGTTGCGGCCCTCGCGGCCGATGATGCGGCCCTTCATCTCGTCGCTCGGCAGATGCAGCACCGACACGACGGACTCGGCCGTCTGGTCGCTCGCGACCCGCTGGATCGCCAGTGTCACGATCTTGCGGGCGCGCTTTTCGCCCTCCGCCCGCGCCGCGTTCTCGATCTCACGGACGATGGGGATCGACTCCCGCTTCGCCTGGTTCTCGATCGCCGCGACCAGTTCGCCTCTGGCCTGCTCGGCGGTGAGCCCGGCCGCCCGCTCCAGGATCTTGCGCCGCTCCTCGGCGACGCCGGCCAGTTCCTCCTTGCGGGCCTCCAGCGCGTGCTTGGCCGCGGCGAGCCGTTCCTGCCACTCCTCCAGCCGGCGGACCTCGCCGTCCAGCCGCTGCTCGCGTTCGGCGAGACGCGCCTCCCGGCGCTCCAGATCCTCCCGGACGGTCCGCAGGTCGTCCCGGAGGGTCCGGCCCTCCTCCTCGGCCTCGGTGCGCGCCGCGGACGCGATCTGCTGCGCCTCCTGCTCGGCCTTCTCCAGGGTTTCCTGCGCGTCCCGTTTCGCCTTCGACCGGATCTCGTCGGCCTCGCTCTGCGCGCGGGCCATCTCCGCCGCGGCCTTCCCGGGCGTGCCGGGGCGCCACAGGACGACGATGATGAGAGCGACCAGGGTCACCAGCAGAGCTGCACCCAGCAGGACGCTCTCCATGAGGCAGATCCTTCCTCGCCGCGGGCCCCTCCGGACTTCGGGACCCTGCCTAGCGAGGATTTACTCGCGCTCGGATGCACGACATCGCGGGGCCACGCGCGGCGCGCCCCGATGCCCCGGCCGTATCCGGTCGGCGAACGGTGTCCTGTGTGCCTCTCAGCTGCTGGAACGTGCTCGGTCGTATGGCAATCCGCAAGACGCGGAGTAACTCCTCACTGCCGTAACGGTAAGCGGCGCGGAGGTAATGAGCAAGCAAACGAAGGGCATTCCGGACTAACCGAACGTCAGCGTGACTCCTTCCTTACCGCCCTTCCCGACCCTCCACGCCCCTTCTCACCAGGCCGATCACTCTTGTGGGGGAGAGTCAGAAAACACCTCACCCGGCAGTCACCCCGCTCCGCAACCCGGAGTGTCACCGGCCCACGTCCGTGCGCGGGGCGCGGGCCTGCCCCGTATGACCTGCCCCATATGACCCGCCCCGTATGGAAGGTGGTCAGTCGAAGGCGTCGTCGGGGATGGTCTCCAGGTCGGTGCTCTCTTCGGCCAGCGCCTCTTTGACCACCCGGTAGGAGAGGCCGGGCGGGTAGCCCTTGCGGGCGAGCATGCCCACCAGGCGGCGCATGCGCTTGGCGGGGTCGGCGCCCCTGGTGGCCGGGAGTTTGCGGTGAACCAGGGCGCGGGCGGTTTCCTCCTCCTCGGCGGGGTCCAGGGACTCGACGGCTTCGTCGACGGTGTCCTCGGCCACGCCGCGGCGGCGAAGCTCGGCGGCCAGGGCTCGCCTGGCCAGGCCGCGGCCGGCATGCCGGGACCGGACCCAGGCCCGCGCGAACGCCTCATCGTCGATGAGGCCGACGTCGGTGAAGCGGGAGAGGACCCGTTCGGCCACCTCGTCCGGGATGTCCTTGCGGCGCAGGGCGCTCGCGAGCTGGGCCCGCGTGCGGGGCGACGCCGACAGCAGACGCAGGCAGATCTCGCGGGCCCTGGCCTCGGGATCGCTCATGCGGCCGTGGGAGCGGCGGCGCCGCCGGGGAAGGTCCGTGCACCGATCGCGCGGTGCCGGGTGAGGCGCCGCCGCCCTGCATACGAGATCATCGCTCACCCTTCGTCAAGAGTCACCCACCGCCGCGGATTCTTGGTTATGAATCACCCGTCTTGGTGGCCTTCGCCCCCCTTTTCGCGGCGGTGGTCCGGCCGGCGGCGGCCGGAGCCGGGGGCGCGGGCGGCGCGGCGGCCGGGGCGGGCTCGGCCTCCTTGTCGACCTTGGGACCGATGCCCAGCTTCTCCTTGATCTTCTTCTCGATGCCGTCGGCCATGTCGGGGTTGGCCTTGAGGAAGTTGCGGGCGTTCTCCTTGCCCTGGCCGAGCTGGTCGCCGTCGTAGGTGTACCAGGCACCGGACTTGCGGACGAAGCCGTGCTCCACGCCGAGGTCGATCAGGCCGCCCTCGCGGCTGATGCCCTGGCCGTAGAGGAGGTCGAAGTCGGCGACGCGGAAGGGCGGAGCCATCTTGTTCTTGACGACCTTGACGCGGACGCGGTTGCCGACGGCCTCGGTGCCGTCCTTGAGGGTCTCGATACGGCGGACGTCCAGCCGGACCGAGGCGTAGAACTTCAGCGCCCGGCCCCCGGTGGTGGTCTCCGGGGAGCCGAACATGACGCCGACCTTCTCGCGGAGCTGGTTGATGAAGATGGCGGTTGTCTTGGTCTGGTTGATCGCGCCGGTGAGCTTGCGCAGGGCCTGGGACATGAGGCGGGCCTGGAGACCGACGTGGCTGTCGCCCATCTCGCCCTCGATCTCGGCGCGCGGGACGAGCGCGGCGACGGAGTCGATGACGACGATGTCGATCGCGCCTGAGCGGATCAGCATGTCGGTGATCTCCAGGGCCTGCTCGCCGGTGTCGGGCTGGGAGACCAGCAGGGCGTCGATGTCGACACCGAGCTTGGCGGCGTACTCGGGGTCGAGCGCGTGCTCGGCGTCGACGAACGCGGCGATGCCGCCCTTCTTCTGGACACTGGCCACCGCGTGCAGCGCGATGGAGGTCTTGCCGGAGCCCTCGGGGCCGTAGACCTCGACGACGCGCCCGCGCGGGAGGCCGCCGATGCCGAGCGCGATGTCGAGGGAGATCGCGCCGGTGGGGATCACCTCGACGGGCGCCCGCGCCTCCTCGCCCATCCGCATGACCGACCCCTTGCCGAACTGCCGCTCGATCTGGGCGAGTGCGGTCTCGAGAGCCTTCTCCCGGTCGTTCGCTGCCATGAGATGTCCTTCTCGTCGTGACTGTCGGCTTCTCGGCCGCTGCTTTGCGCTGTCGAGGGCGACGTTACGGCGGGCCACCGACACTTTTCGAGCCCCCGCGCAATTGTGGACGACGCCGCCATGGACGGCACCGCCATGGACGACGCCGCGCGTCAGAGACCAGCTTACCGAACATCCGTTCGATCATCGCTCGTTATGCCGATTCGAGCATGAATGGCCGTGCGCTCTCTGGTCCCGACCCCGTACGCTGGCGCAGTCCACGGAGGGTTCCGAACATGACGCTGACCGTCCTCTTCTGCGTCGATCCGCTCCATCCCCGGCGCGTTGACCCCCACTTCTCCCGCGAGGCCGCCGCCGTGCGGGACCACTACGGCGAGATCGCCCTGATCGACCACGACGCGCTGCGGCGCGGCGACGCAGAGGACGCCGTCGGCGCGGTGCCCTCCGGCCTGGGGCCCGCCTGGTATCGCGGCTGGATGCTCTCGGCGGAGGAGTACGGCGCGATGGCCGCCGCCTTGAAGCGGCGCGGGACGGTCCTGCTGACGCATCCGGACGACTACAGGCGCGCGCACGAGCTGCCGGGCTGGCATGAGACGTTCGCGGGGCTCACCCCGCACAGCGTGTGGCGGCCCCTCGGCCCGGGGCAGGACCCCGGTGCCCTCCATGAACTGGAGGAGCTCGTCCGTTCGCTGCGCGGCGGCCCGGCCGTGGTCAAGGACTACGTGAAGTCGTGCAAGCACGAGTGGGAGGAGGCGTGCTTCGTCCCCGACGTGAAGAACCTCGCACGGCTGCACGACGTCGCGTCCAAGATGGTCGCGCTACGGGACGACCATCTGGCGGGCGGCCTCGTCGTGCGCGAGTTCGAGGAGTACGACGGCGAGGGTGAGGCGCGCGTGTGGTGGGTGGACGGCGAGCCCGCCCTGGTGGGCCCGCATCCCGACAGCCCTGATGTGGAACTCGATCCGGACGTGGACGCCGTGGCGCCGGCCGTCCGCGCGCTCGGCTGCCGTTTCATCACCACCGACCTGGCCCGCCGCACGGACGGCGCATGGCGCGTGGTGGAGGTCGGCGACGGTCAGGTCAGCGATCTGCCGTCGTCGGTGGACGCGATGGATCTCTACGCCCACCTGCCCGTACCCGAATGACCGGTCGGCGCGGAACCGGGACACATGCCTCTTCCGTCTCATGATCCGCAGTTCTAGGCTGCCTGATCACTGATGCTTGACTAAGGACGTGTGCCCGTGTCCCCACAGGAGACCGATCGCCGGTTCAGCTCCCGCGTCGTGAAAGTGGGAATGGTGAGCGCGCTGTCACTGACGCTCGTCGCGTGCGGCGCCGGTTCGACCACGGCGCGATGCGTCGATCGGAATTCGCCCGGCAGGGGCGGTTACCGGGTCGTCCCGGACGGCAACTGCGACCCCGGCGACATCGACCGCACGTCCCACGCGTACGGCCGGTACTTCTGGTACTACGGCGGGAAGAGCACCTCCGGGTTCGCGTCCGGCGGCAGCGGCATCCGGCCCGACGGGAAGATCAAGTCGAGCAGCGGGCGGACGCTGAGCCGTGGCGGGTTCGGCGGCAGCGGCCGGAGCGGAGGCTGACCCGTGCACCGTATGCGTTCGACGCCGCGTGACGGCTGGGCGGAGAAGATCGAGGCGCACGGCCTGGCCTTCCACCGCACCGCGCACCCCGAGTACCTGACCCGGCCCTACTGGGACGAGTCCGTGCACTACGTCTTCGACATGATCGAGGTACTGGCCCTTGAAACGGCCGTCGAAGAGCTGCACCGGATGTGCCTGGACGTGGTCGAGCACGTCGTGTCCACCGGCCGCTACCACGCTCTCGGCATCCCCGGCTGGGTGGCGCCGCTGATCGAGGAGTCGTGGCGGCGCGGCGATCCGCACCTGTACGGGCGGTTCGATCTGCGTTACGACGGCCAGGGCCCGCCCAAGCTCCTGGAGTACAACGCCGACACTCCGACGGCCCTGGTCGAGAGCTCCGTCGTCCAGTGGCACTGGCTGCAGGACACCCATCCGGGGGACGACCAGTGGAACTCCATTCACGAGCGGCTCGTGGCCCGCTGGAAGGAGATCGCTCCGGCCGCGGGCGGGGGGCCGGTCCATTTCGCCTGGACGGCCGATGACGAGACCGGTGAGGAGGTCATGACGATCGCCTACATGCAGGAGACGGCCGAGGAGGCCGGCCTGCCGGGCATGGCGATCGCCATGGAGGACATCGGCTGGGACTCCGCACGCGGGCGTTTCGTGGACCTGGACGAGCGGGAGATCGGGACGCTCTGCAAGCTCTACCCGTGGGAGTGGATCGTCGCCGAGCCGTTCGGGAAGAACATTCCGGGAGCGCCCACGTCGTGGATAGAGCCGATCTGGAAGATGGTGCTGTCGAACAAGGCGCTGCTCGTCCTGCTGTGGGAGCTCTTCCCCGGGCACCCCAACCTGCTGCCGGCCTACCTGAACACACCCTCGGACCTCACGTCCTACGTGCAGAAGCCGCTGCTGGGGCGGGAGGGGGCGAGCATGCGCATCGTCCTGCCGGACGGAACCGAGCAGCGAACCGAGGGCGACTACGGCACGGAAGGGTTCGTCTTCCAGGAGTTCTGCCCGCTGCCGGACTTCGATGGCGAGCACCCGGTGCTGGGGGCGTGGGTGGTCCACGATGAAGCGGCCGGCCTCGGCATCAGGGAGACGTCGGGACTCATCACCGACGACACGTCGTCGTTCGTCCCGCACCGCATTCGGCTGTAGCGGCTACTGCAGGGTGGACGGCACGTCGAAGTTCGCGACGACGGCCTCCCAGACCTTCCTGGCGGGTTCCCCGTCGGTGAGTGCCTGCTCAATGGTGCGGCCGCCCAGTTCGGCCATGACGTAGTCCTTGGCCACACTCTCGGCGTAGCGCTCGCCGAACTGCTGCTTCATCCGATCCCAGAAAACTGTGAGCCGCACCGCTCCACGCTATCCGACGGAGGACTCCCCCAAGGACCGCGTGACCTCGCCGGGGACGGCGGGTCCGGTCCCTTGGCGGTGCTGGCGGTGCAGACCCGTCAGGTAGCGCTCGACGCCCTCGATGACGCGGGCCGTCCGGTAGGAGGGGAAGACGTCGAAGGCGTGCTGGGCCCCCTTCATCTCGGCATGGATGACGGGTGACTTGGAGACGTCCCGGAGCCGTTCCACGAACCGGCGTGCTTCGGCCACGGGGATGAGCGAGTCGCGGCTTCCGTGGATGACGAAGAAGGGCGGCGCGTCCTCACTGATGTACGTGACGGGGGACGCCTTGGCGTACGCTTCCCGGTTCCCTTCGAAGGGCTGCTTGATCACCATTCGTTCCATGAGGCCGGTGGCGCCCATGGGACGCGGCCACGGCCCCGGTTCGAAGAGGTTGTAGACGCCGTAGAACGGGACGGCACCCTGCACGCTGGTGTCGGTGTCCTCGAAGCCCGGCTGGAATTCGGGCACGTTCGCCGTCAACGCGACCATCGCCGCGAGGTGCCCGCCGGCCGAACCACCGGTCACACAGAGGAAGCCGGGATCGGCTCCGTACTCCCTGGCGTGCTCCCTGTACCAGGCGAGGAAGTGCTTGAGGTCGATGAGGTGCTCGGGCCAGGTGGCGCGGGGGCTGAGCCGGTAGTTGACGTTGAAGCCGACCCATCCCTGCGAGGCCATGTGGTTGAGCAAGGGCAATCCCTGCTCGCGTTTGTCTCCGATGACCCACGCGCCGCCGTGGATCTGCATGAGCCCGGGACGCAGTTCATCGCCGGGGAGCTCGCCGGTCGGCCGGAAGACGTCCAGCTTCAGGCGCAGCCGGCCGTCCTCGCGGTAGACGACGTTGCGTTCGACCCGCACGCCTTTGCGCGGGATCAGGCACAGCGGCGGGACGATCAGATGCGAGAGCGGATAGTGGGGAGCGCCTTCGGGGTCCAGGTCGATGGGCGCGCCGCTGCCCCGCAGCGTGACGACCGTACGGCGGGACGCGACGATGGTGGCCGCGACGCCCGCCATGCCCAGCGCCGCCAGGGCGAGACCCGTCCAGCCGGGCCAGCCGTCCAGTCCACCGAACACGGCCGTGAGCGTGGTGGCGACGGCCCCGGTGACGAGCACGTGCGGCGCCATCTCGATGGTCAGCCACCCCAGGAAGAAACTCGGCGTGAGCAGGACGGCGCTGCGCCGGGGAGCGTGCGCGTTGGCGGCGGCCAGGGCGAGCAGGATCCCGAGGACGAGCAGGACGTAGGTCATCGAGATCCCCTTGGCGGCGAGTGTCCCATCCGTAGAACCATGCCCGGACAAGTGCTTGCTTACAAGGTGACGCCCGCCACCCCGTCGCGTTCTGTCGGCCCCGCGAGGCAGTATGGCGCCATGGGCGGTGACGTGCTCGAACGCTTCTCCCCGGCGACCCGCGCCTGGTTCCGCGGGGCGTTCGCCGCGCCCACCCCCGCCCAGGCCGGGGCGTGGGAGTCCATCACGGGCGGCGGCGACACGCTCGTCGTCGCGCCCACCGGGTCCGGCAAGACCCTGGCGGCGTTCCTGTGGTCGCTGGACCGGCTCGCCACCGGGCCCGTCCCGGACGATCCGCTGCGGCGCTGCCGCGTCCTGTACGTGTCGCCGCTGAAGGCCCTCGCCGTGGACGTCGAGCGCAACCTGCGCGCCCCGCTGACCGGGATCCGGCAGGCGGCGCGCCGGCTCGGCCTGCCCGAGCCGGCGGTCCGGGTCGGGATGCGGTCGGGCGACACCCCGGCCGACGAGCGCCGCCGGCTCGCCGTCAAGCCTCCGGACATCCTGATCACCACGCCCGAGTCGCTGTTCCTGATCCTGACCTCGCGGGCGCGCGAGTCGCTGCGCGGTGTCGAGACCGTCATCGTGGACGAGGTGCACGCGGTGGCGGGCACCAAGCGCGGCGCGCACCTGGCGCTCTCCCTCGAACGGCTGGACGACCTCCTCGATCGGCCCGCCCAGCGGATCGGCCTGTCGGCGACCGTCCGTCCCGCGGACGAGGTGGCGGCCTTCCTGGGCGGGACGAACTCGGCCTCCGTCGTCCAGCCTCCGTCCGACAAGGTCTTCGATCTCGACATCGTCGTCCCCGTGGAGGACATGGGCGAGGTCGGCCAGTTCGTTGACGACTCCGGTACGGCCGACCCCCGGCAGCGCAGCATCTGGCCCCATGTCGAAGACCGTCTGCTCGACCTCATCCAGGCACACCGCTCGACACTGGTGTTCGCCAACTCACGGCGGCTGGCCGAAAGGCTCTGCGGACGGCTGAACGAGCTCGCCTACGAACGCACGACGGGCGAGCCCCTGCCCGAGGACCACTCCCCCGCCGCCACGATGGCCCAGGCGGGTGCGGCCAGAGGCGCCCCTCTGGAGATCGCCAGAGCGCACCACGGCTCGGTCTCCAAGGAGGAACGGGCCGGCATCGAGAACGCTCTGAAGGAGGGGCGCCTTCCGGCGGTCGTGGCGACGTCCAGCCTGGAACTGGGCATCGACATGGGCGCCGTCGATCTGGTCGTCCAAGTGGAGTCACCGCCGTCGGTGGCCGGCGGGCTCCAGCGGGTGGGGCGCGCGGGCCACCAGGTCGGTGCCGTCTCCAAGGGCGTGATCTTCCCCAAGTACCGGGGCGACCTCGTCCAGACGGCGGTGGTGGCCGAGCGGATGCGCGACGGCGAGATCGAGGAGCTGCGCTACCCGCGCAACCCCCTGGACGTCCTCGCGCAGCAGATCGTCGCGATGGTCTCCATGGACGAATGGACCGTCGACGATCTGGAATCACTGGTCAAGCGCGCCGCTCCCTACGCCACGCTCCCGCGTTCGGCCCTGGAGGCGTGCCTCGACATGCTCGCCGGGCGCTACCCCAGTGACGAGTTCGGCGAACTCCGCCCACGCCTGGTGTGGGACCGGGTGACGGGCGTCCTGCACGGCCGTCCCGGCGCGCAACGCCTCGCGGTGACCAGCGGGGGGACGATCCCGGACCGCGGCCTGTTCGGAGTGTTCCTCGCCGGCGGGGCTCCGTCCGCCCGGGGAACGGCCTCCGGAGGGTCCCGCGTCGGGGAACTGGACGAGGAGATGGTCTACGAGTCGCGCGTCGGCGACGTGTTCGTGCTCGGCGCCAGCTCGTGGCGCATCGAGGACATCACGCCCGACCGGGTGCTCGTCTCCCCCGCCCCCGGCCGGCCCGGCAAGCTGCCGTTCTGGCACGGCGACACACCGGGGCGGCCGGCCGAGCTGGGCCGCGCGCTCGGCTCGTTCACCCGCGAGCTGGCCGGCCTGCCCGCGCGGGAGGCCCGCGAGCGCGTCTCCGCCGCGGGGCTGGACGCCTGGGCCGCGGCCAACCTCGTCTCCTACGTGAGCGAGCAGCGTGAGGCCACGGGGCACGTCCCCGACGACCGCACGGTGGTCGTCGAACGGTTCCGCGACGAGCTCGGTGACTGGCGTATGGTCGTCCACTCTCCGCTGGGCGCGCGCGTGCACGCGCCCTGGGCCCTTGCCATCGCGGGCCGTCTGCGCGAACGGTACGGCGTCGACGCGCAGGCCATGCACGCCGACGACGGCATCGTCATCCGCATCCCGGACATGGACGAGCCGCCCGGCCTCGATCTCGCCGTCTTCGACGCCGACGACATCGAGCGCGTCGTCGTGGACGAGCTGGGCGGCTCGGCGCTGTTCGCGGCCCGGTTCCGCGAGTGCGCGGCGCGTTCCCTGCTGCTCCCCCGCCGTCGCCCCGACAGGCGCACGCCGCTCTGGCAGCAGCGCCAGCGCGCCGCGCAGCTCCTCGCCGTCGCGAGCAAGTACCCCTCGTTCCCGATCGTGCTGGAGACCATCCGCGAGTGCCTGCAGGACGTGTTCGACGTCCCTGGCCTGGTGCAGCTCATGCGCGACCTGTCGGGACGCAAGGTCCGCACGGTCGAGGTGGAGACGCCGGAGCCGTCGCCCTACGCGCGGTCCCTGCTGTTCCACTACGTCGGCGCGTTCATGTACGAGGGCGACTCCCCGCTCGCCGAACGCCGCGCCCAGGCACTCGCGCTCGACTCGGCGCTGCTCGCCGAACTGCTCGGCCAGGCCGATCTCCGCGAGCTGCTCGACCCCGACGCCGTCGCCGACACCGAACGCGAACTCCAGCGCCTGGCCGCCGACCGCCGTGCCCGCGACATGGAGGGCGTCGCCGACCTCCTCCGCGTCCTCGGGCCCCTCACCACGGCGGAGGTCGCCGAACGGACCCTCGGCCCGGGTGCCGCGCCGAGCGGTCACGCCGCCCTGGAGGGCGAGGCGGCGGGTCCGGACGCGGCTCCGGACTCCGGCGCGGTACTCGCCCTGGTGGCGCGGTGGCTGGTGGAGCTGGAGGGAGCGCGGCGGGCGATCCGGGTGCGGGTCGCCGGGCAGGAGCGCTGGGCCGTGATCGAGGACGCGGGGCGGCTCCGCGACGCGCTCGGGGCGCCGCTGCCCGTGGGCGTCCCGGAAGCGTTCCTCGAACCGGTGGGCGACCCGCTCGGCGACCTGATCTCCCGGTACGCGCGCACACACGGGCCGTTCCGGGCGGGTGAGGCCGCCGCCCGCTTCGGGCTGGGCATCGCCGTGGTCGTGGAGACCCTGCGGCGGCTGGCGGGCGCGGGCCGGGTCGTCGAGGGCGAGTTCCTGCCCGCCCAGGCCGTTGCGGGCCCGCTGACGGCCGAATGGTGCGACACCGGCGTCCTGCGCGTGCTGCGGCGCCGCAGCCTGGCCCGGCTCCGCGCCGAGGTGGAACCGTCCCCGCCGGAGTCACTCGGCCGTTTCCTGCCCGCCTGGCACGGCGTTTACGGCGGGTCGCGGCTGCGGGGCGTCGACGCGCTCGTCCAGGCGATCGAGCAGTTGCAGGGCGCGGCGGTCCCGGCGTCCGCGCTGGAGTCGCTGATCCTGCCGTCCCGGGTGCCCGGCTACACCCCCGCCATGCTGGACGAGCTGACGTCCGCCGGCGAGGTCGTGTGGGCGGGGCAGGGCGGTCTGCCGGGCGGCGACGGCTGGGTGGCGCTCTACCTGGCCGACACCGCGCCGCTCCTCATGCCGGAACCCGCGGAGATCACCCTCACGCCCGTGCATCGGGCCGTCCTGGACGCGCTCGGTGACGGCGGCGCCCACTTCTTCCGGACGCTGTCCGACCGGGTGAACAAGGACGTCACCGCGAACGATGCCGACCTCGTCACCGCCCTGTGGGACCTCGTATGGTCCGGGCACCTCACCAACGACACGATGGCGCCGCTGCGCGCCGCGCTGGGGTCCGGCCGTCCGGCGCACCGTTCCCGGACGACACGCCGCGGCCGTCCCGTCCTGCCGTCCAGGACGGGCCCGCCCACGGTCGCCGGACGCTGGTGGCCGCTCCCCGAGCGGGAGGCCACCGCGACACTGCGGTCCCACGCCCTCGCCGAAGCCCTCCTGGAGCGGTACGGCATCGTGATACGCGGTGCCGTCGCCGCCGAACGCACCCCCGGCGGTTTCTCCGCCGTCTACCCGGTGCTCCGCGCGTTCGAGGAGACGGGCCGGTGCCGCCGGGGCTACTTCGTCGAGGGCCTGGGAGCCGCCCAGTTCGCCCTGCCGGGCGCCGTCGACCGGCTCCGCGCGCTCCGCCCCGCGGCCGCTCCCCCGGGCGACGTCCCCGCACTCTGGGAGACGCCCCGCGAACCCGGCGGCCGGGCCCTCGTCCTCGCCGCCACCGACCCGGCCAACCCGTACGGGGCGGCGCTGCCCTGGCCGGAACGCGGTGAGGAGGCCGCCGGCGGCCACAAGCCCGGCCGCAAGGCGGGCGCGCTGGTCGTGCTGGTCGAGGGGCGCCTCGTCCTCTACGTCGAACGCGGCGGCCGGACCCTGCTGACCTGGTCCGATGATCCGGGCATCCGGCAACCGGCGGTGGACGCCCTGGCGCTGGCCGTCCGCGAGGGCGCCCTGGGCAAGCTGACCGTGGAACGCGCCGACGGGGAAGCGATCAGCGACTCCCCGCTGGCCGCCGCCCTGGAGTCCGCGGGTTTCCATCCGACCCCCCGGGGCCTGCGCCTCCGCTCCTGATCATGCGTGATCGCGGCGGACGCGTTCCGGGGAGGCGGCCCGGGGTCAGCGGCGGCGTTTGAACATGGCGATCAGGCCCCGGAGGGCTCGTTCGTCCAGGGAACCGAACGGGTTGTCGTGGACGAGGTAGGTCCAGGTCGCGGAGGGGCGTTTCAGGCCGGCGGAGGCCAGGTCGATGCCGCTCTCATCGGCGGTCAGGGCCGCGAAGGCGGCCACCGCGCGGTTCCGGGCGTCGCCGAGGAGGCGTTTGCCCGCCGGGACGGCCTCGCGGTTGAACTCGATCAGCGGGTCCAGGCCGCGGCCGAGGGAGCGCAGGTGGATGCCCTCGCGCAGGTCGGCGAGGTAGGCCAGGTGCTCGGCCCAGCAGCGGTCCAGGTGGTACAGGACGATCTGGCGCGCGGCGGCGGTGACCGCGCCCGCGCCCGCGATCGCGGTGAGCTCGGCGTGCCGTCCGGGGGCGGCGGCGGCCATGGCCCGGCCGGCGGCGTCGCCGTGCAGGACGGCGTCGCGTTCGGTGAGAAGCTCGCGGCGCTGCAGTCCGATCAGGTGGTTGTAGCGCCAGGTGTTGCGGTGCAGTTCGAGGGCGACGCCCTCGGCGACGCGCTGGGCGTGGCCGACGATCCAGTGCGCGCCCTTGTCGGTGATCAGCCCGTCGTCGTCCGAGGGTGCCCTGCTCTTCTCGTCGGGCGCGTAGCGGGTGACGAGGTCGTCCTGGAGGCTGGTGAAGAAGACGGAGCCGCCGGGGTCGCCCTGCCGGCCGGCGCGGCCGCGGAGCTGGTCGTCCAGGCGGCTGCTGTGGTAGCGGCCGGTGCCGATGACGAGGAGTCCGCCCGCCTCGGCGACGCGGTCGTGGTCGGAGCCCGGCGCGTCGGCGGGCGCGGTGCCCGGGGCGGTGGACGGGCTGCCGCCGAGGCGGATGTCGGTGCCGCGGCCCGCCATCTGGGTCGAGACGGTGATCGCGCCGGGGGCCCCGGCCTCGGCGATGATCGCGGCCTCCTCGGCGTCGTTCTTGGCGTTGAGGACGACCCCGTCCAGCCCGGCGCGGGCGAGGCGGCGGGCGAGGCGCTCGGACTCGGCGACGTCGCCGGTGCCGACCAGCACCGGCCGCCCGGCGGCGTGCGCGGCGGCGATCTCCTCGACGATCGCGACGTCCTTGTCGGCGGTGGTCGCGTAGAGGCGGTCGGGCTCGTCCACACGGACGCAGGGCCGGTTCGGCGGGATGATCGCGATCTGCAGCGAGTAGAACTCGGTGAGCCGGCCGGACACGGCCATCGCCGTGCCGGTCATCCCGCACCGGACGGGGTAGCGCCCGATCAGCTCCTGGACGGTGATCGAGTCGAGGATCTCGCCGCTCGGGGACGCCTCCAGGGCCTCCTTCGCCTCCACCGCGGCCTGCAGCCCGTCCGGCCAGCGCTGCAGCAGCGCGACCCGGCCCCGCGACTCGCTGATCAGCTTCACCGCGCCGTCCCGGACGATGTAGTCCACATCGCGGTGCAGCAGGACCTCGGCGTGCAGCGCCACGTTCACCGCGGTGAGCGTGGAAAGGTTCTCGGGCGCGTAGAGGTCCAGGTTCAGAACGCGTTCCACCTCGCGTGCCCCGGCCGGCGTGAGCTGGACGTTCCGCGCCTCGTCGTCGGTGGCGTAGTGCAGGCCGGGCCGCAGCCGCCGGACGAGGTCGGCGTGCCGGGGGTCGGCGGCGTCGAGGCCGGCGGCCCCGGCGAGGACGAGCGGCGTCATGGCCTCGTCCACGAGCACCGAGTCGGCCTCGTCGATCAGCACGGCGGACGGCGAGGGCAGGACCAGGTCGCCGGGGTCGGTGGCGAGCCGGTCCCGCAGCAGGTCGAAGCCGACCTCGCTGACCGGCGCGTACGTCACGTCGGCCGCGTACGCCGACCGCCGCTCGCCGGGCGTGGACGACTGCCCCACCCAGCCCACGGAGACGCCCAGCATCGCATGCAGCGGGCCCATCCACTGCGCGTCGCGGCGCGCCAGGTAGTCGTTGACCGACAGCACGTGCACCTGACGGCCGCGCAACGCGTGCCCGGCGGCGGCCAGGGCCCCCGCCAGGGTCTTGCCCTCGCCGGTCGCCATCTCGGCGACGTGCCCGGACAGCAGCGCGAGCGTCCCGATCAGCTGGACGTCGAACGGCCGCTCCCCCAGCGTCCGGCGGGCGGCCTCCCGGCCGAGGGCGCACAGCTCCGCCGGGTCGTCCTCCGCGCGGAGAGCGGACACGGCGGAGGTCAGCTCGGCATCGGACAGCTCCCGGACCCGGGACTCGCGCCTTCCCGCCTCGTCCGCCAGCGCGCGGAAGGGCGCCAGGTCGACGCTGCCCGGCTTCTGGGCGAGCCTCCGCAGCCGGTCACGCAGCGCCATGGCGTCCCCTCGGTCGATCTGTCGCGGTCCCCCCCGCGGGCGGGTCCGAGACGGCGTTCCCCTCCATGATCCCAGTGTGGAGGCCAGTGCCGCCAAGGGCGTTCTCCGCTGTTGGTCTGAGTCCGATTTCATTCCTTGGTTGGATCCCTTCCGCCCCTTCCGTTTGAGATCATGAGGTCATCACGGGGTTGCGGTGGCCAAGGGGAAAGCGTCACCGCGGAACGGGGTTTCGCCATGACACCTACGGCACGGAAGGCAGCCGCGCTCCGGCGCAAGCGCCAGATCATCAGCCAGACCGTCATCGACCGGGCGCTGAACGATCCGCGGCGCCACAAGGAGGCCGCCGTCGCGGCGGCGTCGCCGGGTAGCCGCTGAAGGAACGGTCCACAAAAGCGCCCCCCGTTACCGTTTTCACGTCCCCGCCACGGTGGGGAGCCAGGTCACCCGGCCCGGCATGACTCAAGCCCCCTGTCGCAGGCATGATCCGGGGGGTGTTGTCACCGGGCCCGGGTGGCGTCGGTGGACCGCTCATAGGGACAAGGCACCTTCTGTGACGAAGTGATCGTCTCGCCGTAACGTGGATGCCGGCAGCCGTCGCCAGGACTTGTGACCAGGCCAAACACCCCGGATCGAGGTAGACGTGAGCGTCGAGTACGCGGTGTTTTTGGGGTTGGACGTCGGCAAGGGCGAACACCACGCCTGCGCCCTGGACCCCTCCGGCAAGAAGCTGCACGACAAGCCCCTGCCCAACGACGAACAGCGGCTACGCACCCTGTTCACCCAGCTCGGCCGCCGCGGCCGGGTACTGGTGGTGGTCGATCAGCCCGCCTCGATCGGTGCGCTGCCCGTCGCCGTCGCCCGGGACCAGGGCTGCCAGGTCGCCTACCTGCCCGGCCTGACCATGCGGCGCCTGGCCGACCTGCACCCCGGCAACGCCAAGACCGACGCCCGCGACGCCTGCATCATCGCCGACGCCGCCCGCACCCTCCCGCACTCCCTGCGCCGCGTCGACACCGGCCAGGAAACCCTGGCCGAGCTGGAGGTCCTGGTCGGGTTCGACGACGACCTGGCAGGCGAATCAACCCGGCTGGTCAACCGGATCCGCGGGCTGCTGGTCACCATCCACCCCGCCCTGGAGAGGGCCCTGGGACCACGGCTGCACCACCCCGCCGCGCTGGAGCTGCTGATCACCTGCGGCGGCCCGGACGGGCTGCGCGCCGCCACCGCCGACCAGCTGCTGGCCACCACCCGGCCGCTGGCACCGCGCATGGCCGGACGCCTGATCGAGGCGGTCACCACGGCCCTGGACGCCCAGACCGTCGTGGTTCCCGGCACCGCCGCGGCCGCGACCGTCCTGCCCCACCTGGCCCGATCCCTGCGATCAGTCCACGACCAACGCGACCAGGTCGCGGCCCAGGTGGAGGAGATCCTCGATGCCCACCCTCTCGCCGGGGTCCTGATCTCGATGCCCGGCATCGGGATCAGGACCAGCGCACGAATCCTGCTGGAGATCGGCGACATCACAGCGTTCGCGACCCCCGGACACCTGGCCGCCTACGCCGGACTGGCGCCCGTCACCCGCCGCTCCGGATCCTCCATCAAGGGCGAACACCCACCCAAGGGCGGCAACAAGGCCCTCAAACGCGCCATGTTCCTGGCCGCGTTCGCCTCCCTCTCCGACCCGCTGAGCAGGGCCTACTACGACCGCAAGCGAGCCGAGGGCAAGAAACACAACGCCGCCCTCATCTGCCTGGCCCGCCGCCGCAGCGATGTCATCTACGCCATGCTCCGCGACAAACAGCCCTACCAGCCCTCACGCAAACCCGCCGCCCGAGCAGCTTGACGAATCCCATAGGGACACCCCCCGCCGGCCGGCGGGGGGGGCGCTCGGCTTCGCCTGAGCCGCCTCGCCGCTAGGGCGTCCCGCCCGCAGAGAACACCTCGTCGCGGGCCTTCTGCAGCGCCGCGTACAGGGCGCCGCGCAGAACGGGGTTGCCCTCCACCCCGGTGACGGCCACGGCCGGACGGGTGGGGCTGATCCGGCCGACGATCCGCTCGATGCGGGTGGCGAGGGGACGTCCGCCGGCCCGGCCGAGACTTCCCGACAGCACGACGAGGCCCGGGTCCAGGACGATGTTGACCGAGGTCACGCCGTAGGAGATGCGGTTGGCGAGTTCGTCCAGGAACGCGCCGCCGCGGCTCTCGTCGGCGGCGGCCGCGCTGACGCAGTCGAACGCGGTCGGCTCGGCGATCCCGTGCTCGTGGGCCAGGGCGCGCACCGCGTCGGCGCCGACCAGGGCCCCGTAACCTCCGGCGAGGGTCGGGATCCCCCAGGTCGTCGACTCGGTGACGCCCTCGTCCTCGGGGGCGCGGCGGGCGGCGCCGAGCGGCAGCGGCGCGCCCGGGACCGGCAGGTAGCCGATCTCCCCCGCACCGCCCCAGCGCCCGCGGTGCAGCCGGCCGCCCAGCATCACCGACAGGCCCATGCCGCGGTCGAACCACATGAGCGCGAAGTCGTCGGCGCCCTGCGCGGAGCCGTACGCCCGTTCGGCGATCGCGGCCAGGTTGACGTCGTTCTCTATGGTCACGGGCCGCCGCAGGTCGGTCCTCAGCGCGGCCAGCACGCCCTCGTGCCAGGACGGCAGGTCGAACGAGAACTGGACATCCCCGGAGCGCGGGTCGACGACGCCGGGCGTCCCGATGACGAAGGCGTTCAGCTTCGACACCGCGACCCGGGCCGACCGGCACGCCTTGACGACGGCGTTGTGGACCATCTTCACCGGCTCGCCGGCGCCGTTCGGGTCCACGGTGACCTGGGCGGCGATGTGTCCGGTGATGTCGGCGACACCGGCGGTGACGCCGTCCGGCCCGACCTCCAGCCCGGCGACATAGGCACTGGACGGGACGACCGCGTACAGGGCGGCGTTGGGCCCGCGTCCCCCGGCCTGCTCGCCGACGACCGAGACCAGCCCCCGCTCCTCCAGTCTCGACAGCAACTGGGAGGCGGTCACCTTCGACAGCCCGGTGTGCTCCCCGATCTGGGCGCGGGTCAGCGGGCCCCGCTCGACGAGCAGGTCCAGCGCCGCGCGGTCGTTGAGCTCACGCAGCAGCCTCGGCGTTCCCGGGCGTGTGGCCATGCCGGCCCCCTCGATGTCTCAATCCGCTAACGGGCGGTTTTGTTTAGGAAAGTTTCTTGTTAGTTTACGCCCAAGCGCCGGCCGGTCCGGTACCCCGGGCCGGGGGCGCGCGCAGAGCGCGGACTGGCGAGCAGGGCGCCCGCGAGCGATGCGAACGCGAGGAGGGCATGGCCAGGACCCTAAAGGGTTCGCGCCGTTCCCACTCGCTCCGCAGGCCATAAGGCCGCGCGAGGCGATGCCGGAAAGGAACCCCCAGTGAAGTACATCAAGGTGGCGGCCGCGGCGGCCGCGATCGCCCTGGCCGCCACGGCCTGCGGCGGCGACAGCAAGGACGACCGGGCCGGCGCGGACAAGGACCCGGCGCGGCTCAAGGTCTGGATGATGGGCGACGGGACGCCGGAGCAGACCAAGTTCCTCGACGACGTCGAGACGGAGTTCAAGCAGAAGCACCCGAACACCGACGTCCAGATCAAATACGTCCCCTGGCCGCAGGTCGCCACCACGTTCCAGAAGGCGGCGGCGGGCGGGGAGGGGCCCGATGTCACCGAACTCGGCAACACCGACGTCCAGTCCCACATCGACCAGGGCAGCCTCGCCGACATCACCGGCCGGTTCAACGGCTGGGCGGACGGCAAGACGCTCAACAGGACCGCGCTCGGCAACGACACCGCCGACGGCAAGATCTACGCGGTGCCGTGGTACGGCGGCGTCCGCGGCGTCTGGTACCGGACGGACTGGTTCCAGGACCTCGGCATCCAGCCGCCGAAGACCTGGGACGAGCTGACCGCCGCCGCCAAGAAGGTCCAGGACGCCAAGAAGGTGCCCGGCATCGGCATCCCGAGCGACCAGACCAACGCCCTGCTCAGCTTCATCTGGGGCAACAACGGCGACGTGGCCGCCAAGGAGGGCGGCAAGTGGGCCGGCAAGCTCGACCAGCCCGCCGCCGTCGAGGCGGTCGAGTACTACGCCGGTCTCGTCACCACCGAGAAGGTCGCGCCCGAGAAGTACGTCGGCAAGAACGAGCTTGAGGGCCCGCAGCGCGACTTCGCGCTCGGCAAGCTCGGCATGTACATCGACGGCAGCTGGGCGCTGAAGGAGATGAAGAAGGTCTCCGACAAGAACGCCGACAAGTGGGGTGTGTTCCCGATCCCGGGCAAGGCCGGCGGCAACGCCCCGGTCATGGCGGGCGGCTCGGACCTCGCCGTCTGGAACGACAGCAAGGCCAAGGCCGCGGCGTTCGACTACATCACGGTCCTGAACAACGCCAAGAACGCCAAGGCGTGGGCCGACTACAGCGGTTTCTCCTCCATGCGCTCGGACGTGAAGTTCTCCGACCCGAAGCTGGAGATCTTCACCGAGATCGCCGGCAACACCGAGTTCCCGCCGATCAGCCCGGGCTGGGGCGAGTTCGAGCAGGCCAAGAAGGTGCTGCCGAACGCGGTGAAGGCCATCATGCAGGGCAAGCCCGCCGAAGGGGAGATGAAGAAGGCGAACGAGCAGGCCAACACCCTGCTGAACCCGTAGCCCCGGCTGATCGGAACGTCCATGCTCGACACCGCACCCGCGGTGCGGAGAGCGCCCGGCCGGAGGTTCTCCGGCCGGGCGCGCCCCCGCCGCCGGCCCCGCCGCGGGCCCTACCTGCTGATCGCGCCGACCGTGCTCGTGATCGCCGTGCTGATGTTCTGGCCGATGATCCAGATCGGGATCATGTCGTTCCAGAAGGTCGGCAACCGCCAGTTGCGCGGCGAGCCGGCCGAGCCGGTGGGGACCGAGAACTTCGACAAGATCTTCAATGATCCGTTCTTCTGGCAGACCCTCCGGCACACGGTGCTCTTCGCCGTCGTCGCGGTGTCCCTGACCCTGCTCATCGGGACGCTCGTGGGCCTGCTGCTCAACAAGCTCGGCAGGAAGATGTCCGGCTTCGTCGCCGGCGGCGTCATGGTCGCCTGGGCGACCCCGCCGGTCACCGCCGCGATCATCTTCAGCTGGCTGTTCGGCACGACCGGCGGCCTGGTCAACTGGTTCCTCGCCCTGCTGCCGGACTTCCTCGCCGGCGGCGGCTGGAACGACCACAACTGGTTCGCCACGCCGCTGTCCACCTACACCGTCCTGACCGTGTGCGTCGTGTGGCAGGCGTGCCCGTTCGTCGCCGTGTCCGTGCTGGCCGGGCTGAAGAGCGTCCCCGGCGAACTGTACGAGGCGGCACGGGTGGACGGGTCGGGCCCGTGGCGGACGTTCTGGAGCATCACCTACCCGATGCTCAAGCCGATCTTCCTCGTGCTGATCGTCATGTCGATCATCTGGGACTTCAAGGTCTTCACCCAGCTGTTCATCATGTCCGGGACGGCCAACCGCGACGCGTTCAACCTGTCGCTCTACGGCTACTCCGAGGCGTTCGGCTCACTGAATCCGAAGCTCGGCATGGGCTCGGCGATCGCGCTGGTGCTCACGCTCATCCTGCTCGTCGTCACCGCCCTGTACGTGCGGGTCATGGTCCGTCAGGGGGAGACACGATGAGGCTCAGACCCGCGAAGCGGCCGGGGGGCGCGGGGGGCCGTCCCCGCGCGATGAAACGCCGGGCGCGCGGGATGCTGCTGAACGGGACGGGCCTGCTCGTCTTCCTGATCGCGGTCTTCCCCGTCTTCTGGATGGCGTCCACCGCGTTCAAGCCGAACACCGAGATCTTCAGCACGACACCGAAGCCGCTCCCCGCCCACCCGACGCTGGAGCACTTCGACCTGGTGCTGAACGGCGGCATCGCCGAGGTCTCCTTCTGGGAGTACTTCCGCAACAGCGCGATCCTCGCCCTCGTCACCGTCCTGGCGTCGGGCCTGCTCGCGCTGATGGCCGCCACCGCCGTCGCCCGGTTCCGCTTCCGGTTCCGCACGACGTTCCTCATCATGCTGCTGATCGTGCAGATGGTGCCGTGCGAGGCGCTGGTCATCCCGCTGTTCCTCGACCTGAAGCGGCTCGACCTGCTCAACAGCCTGGCGGGGCTCGCGCTCGTCTACGTCGGCTTCGCGGTGCCGTTCGCCATCTGGATGCTGCGCGGCTTCGTCGCCGCGGTGCCGCGCGAACTGGAGGAGGCGGCCGCCATCGACGGCGCCGGCCCGGTCCGCACGTTCTTGCGCGTCCTGCTCCCGCTGGTCGCGCCCGGACTCGTGGCGACCAGCATCTTCTCCTTCATCACCGCCTGGAACGAGTTCATCTTCGCGTTCACGTTCCTCGACGACCAGAACAAGTACACCTTGCCGATCATGCTGCAGTTCTTCTTCGGCCGCAGCGGCAACGCCTGGGGGCCCATCATGGCAGCGTCCACGCTGCTCACCATTCCCGTCATCGCCTTCTTCCTGCTCGTCCAGCGCCGTATGGTGTCCGGCCTCACCGCCGGGGCGGTGAAGGGGTGACGGCCGGCGACATCGCGACCACGGCGGAGATCGCCCGGCTGGCGCGCGGCACACTGCTCCCGTCGTTCCCCGGGGCGACCGCGCCGCGCTGGCTGCTGGACGAGCTGGAGGCCGGCCTCGGCGGCGTCACGCTCTTCGCCCTCACCGGCAACGTGCCGAGCCCGGAGTCGCTCGCCGCGCTCACCGCGCGGCTACGGGAGGCCGGCGACCCGTTCATCACGATCGACGAGGAGGGCGGTGACGTCACCCGCCTCGGCGGCCACGCCACCGGCAGCCCCTATCCGGGCAACGCCGCGCTCGGCGCCGTGGACGATCCGGAACTGACCCGCCGCATCTACCGCTCCCTGGGCGCCGAGCTGGCCGAGGTCGGCGTCAACGTCAACTTCGCGCCGTCGGTGGACGTCAACACCGCCGACGACAACCCCGTCATCGGGACCCGCTCGTTCGGCTCCGACCCCGAACTGGTCGCCCGGCACGCCGCCGCGTCCGTCACCGGAACGCAGGAGGCGGGCGTCGCGGCCTGCGCGAAGCACTTCCCCGGCCACGGCGCGACGGTGGACGACTCGCACCTGTCGGTCCCGCTCGTCGACGCCGACCTGGACCTGCTGGAACGCCGCGAGCTGGTGCCGTTCCGGGCCGCGATCGCGGCCGGCACCCGCGCGGTGATGACCGGGCATCTCAACCTGCCGGCGATCACCGGGGGCGTCCCGGCGACGCTGTCGCATGCGGCCATCACCGGGCTGCTCCGCGAGCGGCTGGGCCATCCGGGCGTGATCGTCACCGACGCGCTCGACATGCAGGGCGCCAGCGGCGCGATCGGCATCCCGGAGGCGTCCGTCCGGGCGCTCATCGCGGGCGCCGATCTGCTGTGCCTCGGCCCGCGCGAGCACGCCGAGACGGTCGCGGCGACGCTCGCCGCGATCGACGACGCGGTGCGGACCGGGCGGCTGCCGATGACCCGGCTGGCGGACGCCGCCGAGCGCACCGCCCGTCTCAAGGAGTGGCTGGCCGGGCACGGCTCCGCTGTCGTGGACCGCGCGGCGGGGCTCGAAGCCGCCCGCCGCGCCATCCGGGTCGCGGGGGCGCTCCCAGGCTGGGACGCGGCGCCCCTGGTGGTCGAGACGGAGTCGGCCGGCAACATCGCGGTCGGCCCGACCCCGTGGGGACTGCACCCGTGGGCGCCCGACGCCGTCCAGGCCGACGGGACGGACGGGGCGGCGGACCGGGTCCTGGACCGCGCCAAGGGACGCGGGCTCATCGTCGTCCTGCGCGACGCGCACCGGCACGCCGGCCAGCGGGCCCTCACCACGGCCCTGCTGACCGCCCGTCCCGACACCGTCGTCGTGGAGATGGGGCTCCCCGTCTGGCGTCCCGGCTCGGCCGTCTACCTGGCCACCTACGGAGCCGCCGCCGCCAACGCCCAGGCCGCCGCCGAGCTGCTCGGCCTGACCGCGGCCGGCTAGGTCCGTGGCGTGCCCGCCGGAGGAGGAGCCCGGTTCCGGCGGGCGCGCCGCGTCGCCCGCGGCGCCCGATTTCGACACGGTGTCCGACTGGTCCGATCGGCAAGGGATAATACCCGCATGCGATTGTCCGCCAGGGTCGACTACGCGTTGCGCGCCGCCGCCGAGCTGGCGGTCGCCGGGAGTCGCCCGGTGACCGCGGTACAGCTCGCCGAGGCGCAGCGGATCCCGCCCAAATTCCTGGAGAACATCCTCGGCCAGCTGCGCCGGTCCGGCCTGGTCCGGAGCCAGCGGGGGCCCGAGGGCGGCTACTGGCTGGCGCGGCCGGCCGAGCGGATCTCCCTCGCCGACATCATCCGCGCCATCGACGGGCCGCTGCTCGGCGTGCGGGGCGAGCGTCCCGAGCATGTCGGCTACGAGGGGCCGGCGCGATCCCTGCAGGAGGTGTGGATCGCGCTGCGCGCCAGCGAGCGCGCCATCCTGGAGCAGGTCACGCTCGCGCACATCGCGGCCGGGGAACTGCCCGCCCCCGTCCGCAAGCTCACCGAGGACCCGTCCGCCTGGGAGAGCCCGTCCCTGATCTGAATCCGCCATGCCGGAAGGCGATGTCGTCTGGTTCACCGCCCGGCGGTTGCGCGAGGCGCTCGCCGGGCGGGTGCTGACGCGCTCGGACTTCCGCGTCCCCCGGTTCGCGACCGCCGACCTGCGCGGGCGGACGGTCCTGGACGCGGTGTCGCGGGGCAAGCATCTCCTCGTCCGCGTGGAGGGCGGGCTGACCGTCCACACGCATCTGCTGATGGAGGGCCGCTGGCAGATCCGCCGGGCGGGACCCGTGCCACGCGACCACCGGGTCCGGCTCGTCCTGGCGAACGCCGAGTGGCAGGCGGTCGGCCACTCCCTCGGCCTGGTCGAACTGCTGCGCACCGCCGAGGAGGACACGGCGGTCGGCCACCTCGGCCCCGATCTGCTCGATCCGTCGTGGGGCCCGCAGATGGCCGCCGAGGCCGCCCGGCGGCTGCGCGAGCAGCCCGCGCGGGCCGCCGGCGAGGCGCTGCTCGACCAGACACGGCTCGCCGGCATCGGCAACATCTACAAGGCCGAGATCCTGTTCCTGCGGGGCGTGAACCCGTGGACGCGGGTCGAAGACGTCCCCGGCCTGGAAGGTCTCGTGGAGCTGTCACACCGGCTCCTGGACGCCAACAAGGCGCGGCACGGCCACATCACCACCGGTGACCTGGGACGAGGCAGGGAGCACTGGGTGTACGGGCGGGCCGGGCGTCCCTGCCGGCGCTGCGGGACCCCGATCGAGCGCGCGGACCAGCCCTCCCATGCCGGTGAGCGCGTCACCTTCTGGTGCCCGCGCTGCCAGCCCGCCCCCGGTACCGGGCCGGCGCCCGCCCGGCCCCCGCGCCCATGATCATCGGACGGTCACCGCACCGCCCGCAACGGTCAGCCCGGCCTGTGGGGCGCCCTCGCCGCAGTCCGGGCCGTTCGGGAACGTGGCCTCGGGGGTGACGTCGACGCGCTCGTCGAGCAGCGTCCGGCCGCCGGCGCCGCGCAGGGTGAGGGTGACCCGCACCGGTGCCTTCGGCAGCCCCTCGACGGGGGCGAACCCGGCCTTGCCGCCGTCCGGCGACGCGGCGGCGCCGCAGCCCGCGTCCGGTTCGGCGCCGTCGCAGCCCATCGGGACGGCCGTCGACGACGGATGCAGCTCGACCCGCGGTTCCCGGCACGTCCCGTCCCAGCACACCCGCAGCGCCACCGACTCGACGCGCCCCGCGTCGGGAGCCGAGACGGCGACGCTCAAGCCGGGCTGTGCGCCGATCTCCGTGCACGGACGCCCCGCGCCGTGCCCCTCTGCGCCGCAGGCGGCCAGGGCGAGCAGCGCGGCACCGAGCGCGGCGTATCTCAGCGGCGCCGCCGCCATGACGTTCATCCCCCAATGATCACCGCATTCGGGGCGCCGGCGGGCCCGGAACGCGAAAAGGCCCCGGCCCCGCCGGTGCGGGACGGGGCCGGGGCCCATCGCACTCGGCGCCCGTTCCGTGCCTGGATCGCGGCGGCACGGCGCCGGGCCCGGTCGCGCCGGTCAGGTCTGCGCCTGGAACATCCAGTGCTGCTTCTCGAGCTCGTGCGTGATGCCGATGAGCAGGTCCTGGGTCACCTGGTCCGGCTCGTCGGTGGCCGCGATGCGCTCCCGGAACCGGCCGATGATCTGCGCCAGGGTGTCGGTGATCGCGGCGACGACCTTGTCGTCGACCAGGTAGCCGGCATCGAGCTGCGGCAGCTCGGTACGGTCGGCGACCGTGCGGGCACGGCCGTCGGGATTCACGCCGATCGCCACGGCGCGCTCGGCCACATCGTCCTGCCCGCTGCGGGCGAGGGCGACGATCTCGTCCAGATGCTCGTGGACGACCTTGAAGTTGCGCCCGGTCAGGTTCCAGTGCGCCTGCTTGGCCACGAGAGCGAGATCGATCAGATCGATGAGGGCGCCCTGCAGGGCCTGTCCCGCGACCTTCGCGGCCTCATCCGGAAGCGGGCTCTTGACCGTCCCCATTATCAGGCTCCTTCCGCGTCGTTTACGGTTATCCGCTACGACACGGAAATCCCCTCGAATGCCGCGTTCATGCGTGAGACCGCGCACACCCGCGGCCCCCGGTCGGGCATGAACGCACCAAGAACGGGTCAGGCCGCGACCATGTCGGCGCGGAACTCCCCGGTGATCTCCTCCGGCGTCTCCGGAATGCTCTCGGCGGAAATGCGCTCATGCTGCGGCGCGCCCGCCATGACGGGCTCGTGCTGCAGCTCGGCGAGGGCCAGCTGATCCGCTACTTCCCTCAGCACGTGCGACAGCGGGACGCCCAGGGCCTTGCAGATCGAGGACAGCAACTCCGAAGAGGCCTCTTTCTGCCCCCGTTCGACCTCGGAGAGATAGCCGAGTGACACCCGCGCCGCCGCGGACACCTCACGGAGGGTGCGTCCCTGGCGCAGCCGCAGCTGCCGCAGTACGTCACCGAGCAGCTGGCGAAGCAGGACCATCGTCTCGCTCCCTCCCTCAGTTCGGACCATCTGCCGGTTCCACCGTACCCGCCTTGACGGCGGCCATGGCAGACCGTTGATTTCGTGTTCGCTCGGAACGTAACGCTGTAATCAGTCCAGGTCTTCCCGATCTGCCCGAGCCTCCTCGCTCCCGTCCTCGACGTCAAGCCCCATCAGGACGCGTCTTAGCAGCTCAAGGGCGTGCACCACGGTCATCCGGCGGATCACCGCGCGAATCTCCGGCCCGGCACCGGACACCGGGAGTCGCGGGCTGACCACGGTGCGTGAACCTTTCGGTCCGGCCACAGCAATGTAGACCGTTCCCACCGGGCGCCCGTCCTGCGTGTCGGGGCCGGCCACGCCCGTCACGGCGAGCCCGTAGGTCGCGCCGACCGCGTCGCGGACGCCCGCGGCCATCGCCGCGGCCACAACCGGATGGACCGCCCCGTGCTCGGCGAGCAGATCCGCCGGGACGCCCAGCAACCGCTCCTTCGCCTCCGTCGCGTACGTCACCATGCCGCCCGCGTAGGTGGCGGACGAACCGGGCATCGCGGTCAGTTCCGCGCCGATGAGCCCGCCGGTCAGCGACTCCGCCGCCGCGACGGTCTCGCCGCGGGCGGCCAGCAGCCGGTGGACGACCCGGTCCAGCGACTCCTCCTCCGCCCCGTAGACGGCCGAGCCGAGCAGCGACCGGACGCGCGCCTCCACGCCCGCCAGGCGCCCGGCGGCGTCGGGACCGGCCACGGTGATCCGGATCTTCACCTCCGCCGGGTCGGGCAGGTAGGCGAGCTTCACCCCGTCCATCGCCTCGACCTCGGCGAGCCGGGTCGCGACGACCGACTCCCACATCCGGGCGGTGCGCAGCGTGCGGCGGGCGACCGCGGGCAGCCCGGCGATCCGGGCGAGCTCCGGCAGCACCACCTCGTCCATGATCGTGCGCATCTCGAACGGGACGCCGGGCAGCGCGTAGACGACCCCGCCGGGCAGTTCGACGCGCAGGCCCGGCGCCGAGCCCGCGGAGTTGGCCAGCACCCGTGCGCCCTTGGGGACGTCCGCCATGCGCAGCGCCATCGGCTGCAACTCCCGGCCGGCGCGGGCGACCCGCTCGCGCAGCCGCCGCTCCAGGTCCGGGTCGCGGACGAGGGCGGCGCCCGCCGCCTCGGCCAGCGCGTCCCGGGTCAGGTCGTCGTAGGTGGGGCCGAGACCGCCGGTGGTGATGACCGCGTCGGCACGCTCCAGCGCGGTCGTCACGGCCGCGACGATCACCTCCAGTTCGTCGCCGACGACCACGCTGCGGGTGACCTCGACGCCGTGGTCGGCGAGCCGCCGGCCGAGCCACGCCGCGTTCCCGTTGATCGTGTCGCCGAGGAGCAGCTCGTCCCCGACGGTGAGCAGTTCGACCCGCATGGCGTCCCCATCCTCGGTGATCACGGTTCGTCGCGAGCGTCTCGAATCTACCGGCGCCCGCCCGGGACGGCCCCGCCCGCCCGGCGGTTGACCGGGAAAGACGGCCGAATGAGGACGGCGCCGCCGCGGGCGTGTTCGAACCGGTCCAAGCGGCATATCCCTTTTCCGTCGCGGCGGAAAAGACACGGCGCGCTTTTGTTCCCGCGGACGGGACCCTGCCCGTCACCGTGCGCGGACGGCCCACGAGGACGGACGCGCATCGTCGCCGCACGTCATCGGCCGTGAACCCGACAGAACCGGGAAGCGCAGGTCACAATGTGAGTCAAAACTCATCGGCCCGATTCGTCTGTTCGGGCGCGGACAGGGATAATCGAATAGCGTGGCGCCAGCGCAACGGGGCCGCGGGGCCACGACCGGGGTGGGCGTGGCCTCGCGGTCTCCCGCGCGCGTCACGGCCGACTTCCAAGCCGACGAACCGGTGTCAGGTATCACCGCCTTTCCCGGCGGCCCGCGGGGCGGGTCAGGACTCGCCGGGCGCGCGGCGCATCCGCCACGCCCGGACGACGTAGTCCACGCCGGTGACGACGGTGACGACGAGCGCGGCGCCCATCGTGATCCAGCGCAGATAGTCCAGCGGGCCGGGCAGGATGTAGAAGCCGATGGCGATGACCTGGAGCATCGTCTTCAGCTTCCCGCCCTTGCTGGCCGGGATCACACCGCGCCGGATGACGACGAAGCGCAGCACCGTGATGCCGACCTCACGGACCATGATGGCGATCGTCACCCACCACCACAGCTCCCCCATCACCGACAGGCTGACCAGCGCGGCCCCGGTGAGCGCCTTGTCGGCGATCGGGTCGGCGATCTTGCCGAAGTCGGTGACCAGGCCGCGCGCGCGGGCGAGGTCACCGTCGATCTTGTCGGTGATCGAGGCGACGGCGAACACCGCGAACGCGGCGAGCCGCCAGCCGGTGCCGTCCAGGAACAGCAGCCACACGAAGATCGGGACCAGCGCGATCCGGAGCATGGTCAGCGCGTTGGCGATGTTCCACACGCCGGCCGGCGGCGGGGCCGGCGAGCCCGCGACCGGATCCGTCGAGTCCGCGATCATGGCACCTCCGCGATGAGGTCCACGCCGTCGCTGCCGACGACGCGGGCCTCGACGATCTCGCCGGGCGCCAGGCCCTCGCCGCGGACGAGGACCGTCCCGTCCACCTCGGGCGCCTGGTGCTCCGCACGGCCCTCGAAACCGCCGTCCTCCGCCTCCTCCTCCAGCAGCACGCGGACGCGCGAGCCGATGCGGTCCTCGGCCCGCTGGGAGGTCAGCTCGTCCGCCAGCTCCGACAGCTCCGCGACGCGGCGGGCGACCTCGGCCGGGTCGAGCTTGCCGTCCAGATCCGCGGCCTCCGTACCGTCCTCGTCGGAGTAGCCGAACACCCCGATCGCGTCCAGCCGCGCGGCCGACAGGAACTCCACCAGCTCCTCGAAGTCGTCCTCGCTCTCGCCGGGGAAGCCGACGATGAAGTTGGACCGCACGCCCGCGTCCGGCGCCAGCGCGCGGATCTGGCCGAGCAGCCCGAGGAACCGCTCCCGGTCGCCGAACCGGCGCATCGAACGCAGCACCGGGCCGCTCGCGTGCTGGAACGACATGTCGAAGTACGGCGCGACGCCGGGCGTGCCGCAGATCGCCTCGATGAGCCCCGGGCGGGTCTCGGCGGGCTGCAGGTAGCTGACCCGGACGCGCTCGATCCCGTCCACGGCGGCGAGGTCCGGCAGCAGCTTCTCCAGCGCGCGCAGGTCACCGAGGTCCTTGCCGTAGGACGTCGAGTTCTCGCTGACGAGCACCAGCTCGCGGACGCCGTGCCCGGCGAGCCAGCGCGCCTCCTCCACCACCTCCGCCGGCCGGCGCGACACGTACGCGCCGCGGAACGCGGGGATCGCGCAGAACGTGCAGCGCCGGTCGCAGCCGGACGCCAGCTTCAGCGGCGCCACCGGCCCGCCGCCGAGCCGCCGCCGCAGCACCCGCGGGCCGGACGCCGGCGCCACCCCGTCCGGCAGGTCCTCCGCCCCGCCGTGCCCGGGGACCGCCACGGGCGACGCCTGCGGCGTGCGCGGGGACGGCCCCTCGGCGGGCGAGCGCACGAACCGGGGACGCTCGACCGGGCTGATCGGCAGCAGCGTGCGGCGGTCGCGCGGGGTGTGCGCGTCATGCCGGCGGCCCGCCATGACGTCGTCCAGCCGCTCCCCGATCGCGGTGTAGTCGTCGAAGCCGAGCACGGCGTCGGCCTCCGGCAGCGCCTCCGCCAGCTCCCTGCCGTACCGCTCGGCCATGCAGCCGGCCGCCACGACCTTGGCGCCCGAGTCGTGCGCGGCCAGCAGCGTGTCGATGGAGTCCTTCTTGGCGGCCTCGATGAACCCGCAGGTGTTGACGACCACCACGTCGGCGCCGTCCGCGCCGTCCGCCAGGTCCCAGCCCGCGTCCTCGATGCGCGCGGCGAGCTCCTCGGAATCGACCTCGTTGCGGGCGCAGCCGAGCGTGATGAGCGAGACCTTGCGGCGAGTGGACATGCCCCTAAAGGTAATGGGCTCCGGCACCCCGCCGTACCAGCGACCCCTGCCCCCGGCTCAAGCGGATTCGGGGTCGTTGCGGTCGAAGCTCAGCCGCTGGACGCCCTTGCCCTTGCCGGGCGAGCCGAGGTCCTTGCCGTTGACGGTCAGGTTGACGCTGCCCCCGACACCGATCACCAGCTTGACCTTCTTCTTGGCGGTGAAGTCCTTCTCGTCGCCCTTGTGCAGCGTGCCGCTGAACAGCGTCCTGCCCTTGTCACCGATGACGTTCACCCACGTCGTGCGCTTCGCCTCGACCCGCACCTCGACCTTCGTGCGCGGCGCCTCGGCGATCGGGGCGCTGCTCTTCGGCGGCGTGGACGGCGACGGCGCGGGCGTCCCGGCGACCTGCTGGGCGGTGCGCCGCTCGCCGCCGCGGTCATGCCCCACCACCTGGACGATCCCGTAGATGACGACGAGAGCGAGCGCCAGCGCCATCGCGGCGCTCCAGTTCGGCGCCTTGCGCTCGCGGAACGCGAGGGGCTGCTCGGGTTCGAACGCCGACATCGCCGAGACCGGCTGCGGGGCGCCGCCGTGAGCGGCGTCGAACTCGGCGACCAGCGGCTCGGGGTCGATGCCGATGACCCGCGAAATGCTGCGGATGTGGCCGCGCGCGTAGAAGTTGCCGCCGCAGGCGGAGAAATCGTCGGCCTCGATGCCGCGGATCACGGTCTCGCGGATCCGCGTCTGGAGACTCACCTGTGTCATCGAGAGACCGGCCCGCTGACGCTCCTCCGCCAAGGTCTCACCGATGCTCACCTCGGGCCTCCTTCGAGGGCGCTCGCGGCCGATTCCGCGTTACTGCGGCACCAGTCTAGGAACGGCAATGCCCGCTGGGCGACTGACAACACGTTCGAAACAGGGCAAGATTTCGCATCATTCCGCAATGCGCCGTCCGGGTCCGGGTCCGCCGCCGCTCAGCCGCCACCGCGCAGCTCCGCGAGCACCCCGGGAAGATCATCCGGCTTGACCAGAACGTCCCGGGCCTTGGATCCCTCGCTCGGCCCGACGATGTCGCGGCTCTCCATCAGGTCCATCAGCCGCCCGGCCTTGGCGAACCCGACACGGAGCTTGCGCTGCAGCATCGACGTCGATCCGAACTGGGTCGACACCACCAGCTCGATCGCCTGGACGAGCAGGTCCAGGTCGTCGCCGATCTCCTCGTCGATCTCCTTCTTCGGCTTGCTCGACTCGGCGACGTCGTCCCGGTAGTCCGCCTCCATCTGCTTCTTGCAGTGGTCGACGATCCCGTGGATCTCCTTCTCCGCCACGTAGGCGTTCTGGATGCGCATCGGCTTGCTCGCGCCCATCGGCAGGAACAGCGCGTCGCCCTGCCCGACCAGCTTCTCCGCACCCGGCTGGTCGAGGATGACGCGGCTGTCGGACAGCGACGACGTCGCGAACGCCAGCCGGGAGGGGACGTTCGCCTTGATGAGCCCGGTGACGACGTCCACCGACGGCCGCTGCGTCGCCAGGACGAGGTGGATGCCGGCGGCGCGGGCGAGCTGGGTGATGCGGACGACCGAGTCCTCCACGTCGCGGGGCGCGACCATCATCAGGTCGGCCAGCTCGTCCACGATGACCAGCATGTACGGGTACGGCGTGTAGACGCGCTCGCTGCCGGGCGGCGGCTTGAGCTTGCCCGCCTTCACCGCCTTGTTGAAGTCGTCGATGTGCCGGTACCCGGACGCGGCGAGGTCGTCGTAGCGGCGGTCCATCTCCCCGACGACCCATTCCAGGGCCTCGGCCGCCTTCTTCGGGCTGGTGATGATCGGCGTGATCAGGTGGGGGATGCCCTGGTACATCGTCAGCTCGACCCGCTTGGGGTCGACCAGGATCATCCGCACCTCGTCGGGCGTGGCGCGCATCAGGATCGAGGTGATGAGCCCGTTGATGCACGTCGACTTGCCCGCGCCGGTGGCGCCCGCGATGAGGATGTGCGGCATCTTCGCCAGGTTCGCCACGACCGTGCGTCCCTCGACGTCCTTGCCGAGCCCGACGATCATCGGGTGGTGCTCGTTGGTCGCGGCGGGCGAGCGCAGCACGTCGCCGAGGCTGACGATGTCCTTGTCGGTGTTCGGGATCTCCACCCCGATCGCGGACTTACCGGGGATCGGGGAGATGATGCGCACGTCGGCGCTCTTCACCGCGTAGGCGATGTTCTTGGTCAGCGCGGTGACCTTCTCGACCTTCACCGCCGGGCCCAGCTCGATCTCGTAGCGGGTGATCGTCGGGCCGCGGGTGAACCCGGTGACCTGGGCGTCGATGTCGAACTGCTCCAGCACGCCGGTGAGCGCGTTCACCACCGTGTCGTTGGCCTTCGTCCGCGGCTTGGACACGCTGCCGGGACGCAGCTCGGACGGGTCGGGCAGCACGTAGATCTCGCCGGACGACGACAGCGGCAGCTGCTCGGACCGGCGCGGCGCCGGCGTCGGGTCGCGCACCTCGGGAGACTCGGGAGGCTCGGCCTCGGCCATGGACTCGCCGGCGACGTGCCGGTCCATCGGCTCGTCGTCGACGGGCGGCGCGGGCGGCGGGACGTCCGCGCCGAACGGGTCGGGGTCGAACAGCTCGTCGGCGAGGTCGCGCTTCGGGCGGGCGGCCTTCTTCGGCTCGTCCTCCAGCAGCGGCGTGTCGTAGGGCCGGGAGTGCTCGCCGACCTCCAGCTCGTCGTCGCCGTCCTCGGTCTTCTTCTTGCGGCGCCGCTTCTTCGGCGCGTCCTCGCCCTCGCCCTCGGCGGCGGACGGGGGTTCCGGGCGGCTCTGCAGCGTCGCCATCGCCCACAGGTCGGCGATCCGCTCGGGAACCTTCGCGATCGGTGTCGCGGTGACGACCAGCAGCCCGAACCCGGACAGGAGCAGCAGCAGCGGGACGGCGACCCAGCCGCTCAGCGCCGTTTCGAGCGGGGCCGACACGAGCCAGCCGAGCACGCCGCCGGACTCGCGGACGCCGTCCATGTCCTTGGCCGGGGACGGGACGCCCGCGGCGATGTGCAGGATGCCGAGCACGCCGGCGCCGAGCGCGGTGACGCCGATGACGACGCGGCCGGTGTCCTCGTGGTGCTCGGGGTGGCGCAGCGTCCGCCACGCGAGCAGCGCCAGCAGGACCGGCAGTGCCATCGCCATGATGCCGAGACCGCCGCGCACGACCTTCTCCAGCGCGACCGTGACGACGCCGTCGGGCCGGAACCAGGTCACCGAGGCCAGCACGATGGAGGAGCCGAGCAGGGCCAGCCCGAGCCCGTCCCGCCGGTGCTCGGGGTCGAGGCTGCGGGCGCCGTGCCCGTAGGCGCGGAAGACGGACCCGACCGCGACGGCCGCGAGCAGGTACAGCTTGAACAGGAGCTTGAAGAACCCGAGGACCGCCTGCGAGGCCGGATCGGGCTTTTGCGGGGGACGCCCCCGTCCCGAACCGCGGCCGCCCCTGGCGGGGCCGCTCGGCCGCTTGCGGGGGGAGGAACCCGCGGACCTGCGGGCCGCACCGCCCCCGGTGCGCGAGGAGGAGGTCTTCTTCGCACCCCCTTGACTACGCCCCGCCGCCCCCTTTGCGCTCCCGGACGTACGTGTGGCCATGGTTATGAGAGTAACCAAGGACCCTGGAGGTTCCCGGGATGGCGGACGGGCGTGTTGGACGGCGGGCCGCGGGGCGCGGGGCCCCGCGGCCGGCCGAAGGCGGCTCAGACCTCGACGATCACCGGGACGATCATCGGGCGGCGCCGGTAGCTGTCGCTCACCCACTTGCCGACGGTGCGCCGGATGAGCTGGCTCATCTGGTGCGGGTCGTTGACGCCGTTGCCGGCGGCGTCCCGTAGCACGTCCTCGATCCGCGCGATGACCTCGTCGAAGTCCTCGTTGACGATGCCGGCGCCGCGGGCGTGCACCTCCGGCCCGGCGACGAGCTTGCCGGACGTCGAGTCGATGCCGACGACGATGGAGACGAAGCCCTCCTCGCCGAGGATGCGCCGGTCCTTCAGCGAGGTCTCGGTGACCTCCCCGACCGACAGCCCGTCCACGTACACGTAGCCGGCGGGGATGGCGCCGGCGATGCGGGCGCGCCCGTCCACGAGGTCCACGACGACGCCGTCCTCGGCGATGACGATGCCGTCGTCGGGGACGCCGGTGAGCGCGGCGAGCTTGGCATGCGCGCGCAGGTGCCGCCACTCCCCGTGGATGGGCATGAAGTTGGCCGGTTTCGTCACGTTCAGCACGTACAGCAGTTCGCCCGCCGACGCGTGCCCGGACACGTGCACGAGCGCGTTGCCCTTGTGGACGATGCGGGCGCCCCACCGGGTGAGGCCGTTGATGACGCGGTTGACCGCGTTCTCGTTGCCGGGGATCAGCGAGGACGCCAGCATCACGGTGTCGCCCTCGGTGATGCGGATCGAGTGGTCGCGGTTCGCCATCCGCGACAGCGCCGACATCGGCTCGCCCTGCGACCCGGTGCACACCAGCACCAGCCGGTCGCCGGGGATGCCGTCCAGCTCCTTCTGCTCGACCATGATGCCCTCGGGCACGTCGAGATAGCCGAGCTCGCGCGCGACGCCCATGTTGCGGACCATCGACCGCCCGATGAAGCAGACCTTGCGGCCGTTGGCGACGGCGGCGTCGAGGACCTGCTGGACGCGGTGGATGTGGGAGGCGAAGCAGGCGACGATGAGCCGCTCCCTGGCGGTGCGGAACACCTCGTCCACGACCGGGCCGATGTTGCGCTCGCTGGTGACGAATCCCGGCACCTCGGCGTTGGTCGAGTCGGCCATCAGCAGGTCGATGCCCTCGGCGCCGAGCCGGGCGAAGCCGGGCAGGTCGGTGAGCCGGCCGTCCAGCGGCAGCTGGTCCATCTTGAAGTCGCCGGTGTTCAGGACGAGACCGGCGGGCGTGCGGATGGCGACGGCGAGCGCGTCCGGGATGGAGTGGTTGACGGCGAGGAACTCGCAGTCGAACGGCCCGAAGTCGCGCCGCTCGCCCTCCGCGACCACGTCGGTGACCGGCTTGATGCGGTGCTCGGTGAGCTTGGCCTCCAGCAGCGCGAGCGTGAGCCTGGAGCCGACGAGGGGGATGTCGCGGCGTTCGCGCAGCAGGTAGGGGACGGCACCGATGTGATCTTCGTGACCGTGGGTGAGGATGACCGCCTCGATGTCGTCGAGGCGGTCCCTGATGTATTCGAAATCGGGCAGGATCAGGTCGACGCCGGGCTGCTCGGTCTCGGGGAACAGCACGCCGCAGTCGACGACGAGCAGGCGTCCGCCGTACTCGAACACCGTCATGTTGCGGCCGATCTCCCCCAGCCCGCCCAGCGCGACGATGCGCAGACCGCCCTCGGGCGGCGCGGGCGGTTCCGAGAGCTCCGGGTGAGGATGACTCACCGGGCGACCTCCGGGATGGCGACCTCGGGCACTTTGACTCCCCCTATCGTGAGGTCTTCACGCAGGCGCGCCGCGAACTCCGGCGAAGCCTCCAGCAGCGGCGCACGGAGCGGACCGCCTCCGGGAAGGCCGAGCAGGTTCAGCGCTGCCTTGACGGCGATGGCGCCCTGCGTACGGGTCATGATGGCGGTGACCACGGGAAGCAGCCGACGGTGGATCTCCAGCGCCCGCCCGTGCTCACCGGCGCGGTATGCGTCGATCATCTCATGGAGTTCGACGCCGACGACATGCCCGACCACGCTGACGAACCCCGCCGCGCCGACCGACAGCCAGGGCAGGTTGAGGTTGTCGTCGCCGGAGTACCAGACCAGATCGGTCTGCGCCATCACGCGGGACGCGCCGAACAGGTCGCCCTTGGCGTCCTTGACGGCGATGATCCGCGGATGCTCGGCGAGCTGGATCAGGGTGTCGTTCTCGATCGGCACCCCGGCGCGCCCCGGGATGTCGTAGAGCATGCAGGGCAGCCCCGTCGCGTCCGCCACCGCCGTGAAGTGCCGGACGAGGCCCTCCTGCGGCGGCTTGTTGTAGTAGGGCGTGACCACGAGCAGCCCGTGCGCGCCGGCGGCCTCGGCCTGCCGCGCGAGTTGCAGGGTGTGCTCGGTATGGTTCGTTCCGGCACCGGCGACGATCACCGCGCGGTCGCCGACCGCCTCGATGACCGCGCGCAGAAGCTTGCTCTTCTCGTCGTCGCTCGTCGTGGGCGACTCGCCCGTCGTCCCGTTGACGACGAGGCCGTCGTGGCGCCGCTCGTCGACCAGGTGGGTCGCGAGGCGCGCGGCGCCGTCGTAGTCGACGCCGCCGTCCGGCAGGAACGGGGTGACCATGGCGGTCAGCATCCGTCCAAACGGAGCGTCAGTCGTTGTGCTGGGTGCCATGCAACGAACGGTACCGTTCCGGCCGTCCACTTGGACCCGCAGGTGCAAGTGGAACGGCCGAAGTGAAAGGGAGAAGCCGCCGCCACACGCTCGGGGGTACGCGTGGCGGCGGCTTCTCTCTCCACATCGTGGCACGCAAATGCGGCGTTACGGGGTCAGTCCGGCCACTTCCCGGCCTCGGTTGGGTAACGTGACCCAGCGGTCATCTCATGCAACCGGACACGCAGCTCCTCGACGTCGGGGGTGCGCACGAGATCGTTCCCGCGGACGGCCCACCAGTGGCCGGATCCGCCCCGGCCGATCCGCCAGCCGGTGAACTCGGCTGACAGCTCGCCGATCCGGTCGGCATCGCGCGCCGCGGTCTGCTGACTGCCCATCGGCTCGTCCCCCACTTTCTTTGCCATCCGCAGGTCGGATCTTTACCTCCGCACCGGGCAATACCCCGCGGGTGCGCGGTTACCCCAACCTTTCTACCTGCGAAGACAAGGGAATGGAAACGTCGGCGGCCGGTTTTCTCAACCGCCAGGACCTCCTGTCGCCGGAGGCGGCCAGATGGTGCGGTAACGGGCCCACTCGTCCGGCCGGGTCGTCCAGTCCGCGTACACGCCGACGCCGTAGGGGCGCTTCGGCGGGCGCTCCAGCTGGCCGACACCGCGGCGGACGCCGCGCAGCGCGACCGGCAGGTCCTCCGCCCACTCCATGAGGGGACGGTAGGTGGGGACGCCCATGAAGACGGTCGTGCGGTCGCCGATCAGCTCCAGCGTCGCGCGGGTGTGCCGGGCGAAGTGCCACCCGGTGAGGGAGCGGGTCGGCAGCGCCACGTCGTAGGTCATGATCGCGACCTGGTCGGCGCGGTCGGCGACGGCGCGCAGGAAGTCCTCGGTCGGACGCGGCGGGTAGTGGACCGCGCCGGTGCGCGGGACGAGCATCCTGTAGACGGGCTGCAGGGCGTCGGCGAGCGTCGGCTGCTCCAGCGCGACCGAAAGCAGCCTGCCGCGCGACCTGGTCAACTCGCGGGTGTCGGCCATGAGCGTCAGGAACGCGTCGTCGTCGGGATAGATGGGCTCGAAGTCGTAGTGGATGCCGTCGAAGCCGAGGTCGAGGAAGGCCGCGTCGGTCTTGAGAACCCGTTCCCGGACGGCCGGGTCGTCGAGGTCGATGACGCCCTCCCCGTCCACCACCCGGATCTGCCCCAGGTACGCCTGTGCGCGGACGCCCGGCGCGTGCTCGCGCATGGCGCCGATGAGCCGCCGCGCGTTGCGGTACTTGGAGGCGGGGACGGTGCCGTCCGCCTCGAAGGGACCCGCGTGGAAGAACACGTCGGTGATGCGGTTCTCCTTCAGGAGGTTCCCGAACGCGCGGTACTCGGCGTCGCCGTGCGGCTCCCCCACCCACTGGTGCCGGGCCCACAGCGCGTTGACCTCGGTGCCTCGCGCCTTCGGCTCGGGCTGCCACCACACCCACGCCCCCGCGAAGACGAGGGCGATGAGCCCCAGCGGGTACGCCGCCGTCCACACCGCCCAGCGCGGCACCCCGCACCGAATCCCCCCAACCCGCCCCTTGTGCCTCATCACGCCATGATCTCGGATCGGCGGGATGCTTCGGACGCCGTGCGCCAGGCCGCGCCCTCGGGCCCGCTCACGGCCCGGTCGGGAAACGATCCCTGCCAGAGCATGTTCGCGCGCCGGGTGCGGTGGTCGGCACGCGGCCGATCCGGGCCCGCTGGGTGAGGGCCACGCAGACCAGCACGGCGACGGCGGCCAGCGCGGTCGTGGCGTCGATCGGCTCGGCGAGGAGGAGCCCGGACCAGATCAGGGTCAGTATCGGCTGGGCGAGCTGGGTCTGGCTGGCGCGCGCGATCCCGGCCCGCGCCAGGCCCTCGTACCAGGCGAAGAACCCCAGGTAGGCGGAGAAGACGGTGACATAGCCGAAGCCGAGGACGGCGTGTCCCGTCCACCGCGGGTGGGTCGTGGCGAGCAGCCATCCGGTGACCGGGACGGTGATCGGCGCGGCCAGGATGAGCGCCCAGGAGATGACGCGCCAGCCCGGCATGTCGCGGGTCAGCCGGCCGCCTTCGGTGTAGCCGGCCGCGGCGGCGACGAGCGCGGCGAACAGCAGCAGGTCGGCGGCGGTGACACGGCCGGCGCCGCGGATCAGCGCGAAGCCGGTGACACAGGCCGCACCGGCCGTGCCCGCGAGCCAGAACGCGCGGGACGGCCGCTCCCCCGCGCGCAGCACGCCGAACACGGCGGTCGCGGCGGGCAGCAGTCCGACCACGACGGCCGAGTGCGCGGACGAGGCGCCGTGATCGAGAGCGAGCGTGGACAGCACCGGGAACCCGAAGACCACCCCGGCCACGGCGACCGCGAGCCCGGCCCACTGGTCGCGGCGCGGCGGACGGGCCCGCACCGATAGCAGTGCGACGGCGGCGAGGACGCCCGCGGCGGCGGACCGGCCGACGCCGACCACGTACGGGTCGACCCCCTCCAGCGCGAAGACCGTGGCGGGGAGGGTGAACGAGTAGATCAGCACGCCGAGCGCGGCGAGCCAGAGGCCCCTCCCGGAGGGGTGCTCCGCTATCGGTATGGAGGCAGTAGCGCTATCCTGAGTCTTCATGAAAAACGATAGCAGTGTGACGGCGCTGGCCGACGCGCTGCGCGCCGGCGTCCACCGGATGAGTCCCGGCGAGCGGCTGCCGTCGAGCCGGGCGCTGGTCGAACGGCACCGGGTCAGCCCGGTGACGGTGTCGCGCGCGCTGGGGCTGCTCGCCGCCGAGGGTCTGGTGGTGACGCGGCCGGGCAGCGGGACGTTCGCCGCCGACCGCCGCGCGGCCGGTGCGGAACCGGCCGACTTCGGCTGGCAGGCGGTGACGCTCGGCGACCGGTCCGTGGACCCGTCCGGGGTGGCCTGGCTGCTCACCCCGGCGCCCGACGGCGTGGTGCCGCTCAGCGGCGGCTACCTGCATCCCACGCTGCAGCCCACGCGGGCGCTGGCGACGGCGGCGGCGCGGGCCGCCCGGCGCCCGGACGCCTGGGAGATGCCCGCGCTCGGCGGGCTGCCCGCGCTGCGCGCCTGGTTCGCCCGGACGGTCGGCGGCGTGGTCTCCCCCGCCGACGTGGTGATCACCAGCGGCGGGCAGCAGTCGCTGACGACCGTGCTGCGCGCGCTGCTGCCGCCCGGCGCGCCCGTCCTGGTCGAGTCACCGACCTACCTCGGCGTCCTCGCGGTCGCGCGGGCGAGCGGGCTGCACCCGGTGCCCGTTCCGGTGGACGGGGACGGGGTCCGTCCCGACCTGCTCGCCGAGGCGTTCGCGATGAGCGGGGCACGGGTGTTCTACAGCCAGCCGGCCTTCCACAACCCGACCGGCACGGTGCTGAGCGCCGAGCGGCGGGCGCGGGTGCTGGACGTGGCGCGCGCGGCGGGCGCGTTCGTGGTGGAGGACGACTACGCGCGCCACCTCGGCGTCGACCCGCCCCCGCCGCCGCTGATCGCGGCCGACGCCGAGGGCCGCGTCGTCCACATCGCGTCCCTCACCAAGGCCACCGCGCCCAGCCTGCGGGTCGCGGCCGTGATCGCGCGGGGCCCGGTCGCCGAGCGGATCCGCGCGACGCAGCTCGTGGAGGAGTTCTTCCCGGCCCGGCCCCTGCAGGAGACGCTGCTCGAACTGGTCAGCTCGCCCGGATGGCCGCGGCATCTGCGGACCGTCCGGGCCGCGCTGCTGGCGCGCCGGGACGCGCTGCGCGCCGCGCTCGCCCGCGAGCTGCCGGAGCTGCACGTGAACCGGCCGGCCGGCGGTCTCCACCTGTGGGCGCGGCTGCCCGAGGGTACCGACGACGCGGCGCTGGCCGAGGCCGCTCTGCGCGCCGGTGTCCTGGTCAGTGCGGGACGGCCCTTCTTCCCCGCCGAGGCGCCCGCCCCGTACCTGCGGATCAGCTACGGGACGGCCGCCTCGGAGCCGGAGCTGGCCGAGGGCGTCCGCCGGCTCGCCACGGTCCTCCGGTCATGAAGTCGCGGCGTTCATGACGTGCCGCAGAAGCAGAACTCGTTGCCCTCGGGATCACGCCAGACCTGGAACGACGTCCTCGCGCCCTCCACGGGCTCGGCGGCCGGGGTCGCGCCGAGGCGCGCCGCCCGCTCGCCGGCGGCGTGGATGTCGGGGACGTCCAGGTCCAGGTGCAGCCGGTTCTTGATCGTTTTCCCTTCCGGGACGCGCTGGAACGACAGCGTCGGTCCGTTCCCGCCAAGCGGCTCAAGGTCGAGCCAGTTGTCGCTCGACATGGTCGTCTTCATGCCGAGCAGCCCGCCCCAGAACGCCGCCATGGCGTCCAGCTCGGCGCAGTCGATGACGATGTTGCCCACCGTCGGGGTGACGTCGTTCATCGCGCGCCTCCCGCCACCCGGACCATGCCGGCCGAGTGCGCGGCGGCGCGTGCGCAGTACACCGCGGGCTGCGGATGGCGCGCCGGACGAGTCCCGCTGAGCCGGTCACGGAGCCGGGCCCGTGTCCGTGCGGCGCGGTCCATCGACTTGGCGCGGGCGGTGAGCCTCGCCTCGACGATGTCCGCGTGGAGCTTTGCGTACTCGCGCTCCGCCCATGCGTGCCGCATGGCGAGCCCGGCCAGGTAGGGCAACGTGTTCATCTCGTCCTCCCCCTTCATTGACACCACCTAAACCGTAACGATGGTGTCGGATAAACGCAACCAGTCAAACCCTTATGACGGTGTCGCACCTTGGTAGAGTGCCGAGTGGACGAGCAGGAGGGGTGATGGCGGACGCTCACATCGACGGAGACCCCGCGCTGCTGCTGAGAGACTTCGTCAACACGTTCGACACCGAGTCCGCGGCCGACGACATCGCGACGCCCGGCGCGCTCGCCGGCTGGCTCGCCGAACGCGGCCTCGTCCCCGAGGGCACCCGGGCGGACGAGCATGACCTGCGCACGGCCGTCGCGCTCCGGGAGGGCCTCCGCGAAGCCATGTCCGCCCACCACGGGCCGCGGGAGGCCGGCTTCCCCGACGCCCTGGAGGACGCCCTGGCCGCCCTCCCGCTGCGGGTCACGCTCACCGGCCCGCGTCCCGCGCTCGTCCCGCTCGACCCGCCCGGGACGGCCGCCGGCCTCGCCCGCCTCGCCGCCGCGATCATGGAGTCGGTCGCCGCCGGGACCTGGCCCCGGCTGAAGGTCTGCCAGGAGGACACCTGCCGCTGGGCGTTCCTCGACACCTCCAAGAACCGCTCCCGCGCCTGGTGTTCGATGAGCGTCTGCGGAAACCGCACCAAGACCCGCGCCTACCGCGCTCGCCGTAGGCCGCGGGCTTGACCGGCCGCACGGCTCGCTAGTGTGGACGCCGGGTTTCCGTTGAGAGGGCGCGTTGAGAGGGCGGAGGACGGCATGGCGGACGTGGGGGTGCGGCCCGCACGGCGGGCGGACGCGGCCGCCGTCGCCGACATCCAGGTGCGGGCGTGGCGGCACGGGTACCGCGACGTCCTGCCCGCCGGTGTCCTCGACGAGGTGACCTCCCCCGCCGCGGTGGAGACGTGGCGGGAACGCTGGGCGGACGCGGCCGCGGCGCCGCCGACCCCCCGGCACCGGCTGCTGGTCGCCGTGGCGTCCGACCTGGTCGTCGGGTTCGCCGCACACGGCCCGGCCGAGGACGCCGACCTCGACCCGGCCCGCACCGCGGAGCTGATCACACTGCTGGTCGATCCGCTGCACACCCGCGCCGGGCACGGCAGCCGGCTGCTCGCCGCGACCGCCGACCTGCTCCGTGAGGACGGCTTCACCACCCTGATCAGCTGGGTGTTCGAGGCCGACGAGGTGACCCGGACGTTCCTCGGCTCGGCCGGCTGGGCGCCCGACGGCACGGCCCGCACGCTCGACATGGGGGAACCCGTCCGGCAGATCCGGTTCCACACCGACATCAGCGCCGAAGCAGGGGCCGGTGAGGTGCACCCGTGACTCCGCAATATCTTTGAAGTCGTGCCCGAGTCCACCTCCCTGACACCGCCGCGCACCTCCGCGGCGGCACCCGCCGTCCGGCATCGCTGGCTCGGCATGGCCGTCATCAGCCTCGGCGTGTCGCTGATCGTCGTGGACGCCACGATCGTCGGCGTGCTGCTGCCCCGGATCGTCACGGACCTGAGCCTCACCACCACCGGCGCCGAGTGGGTCACGTCGCTGTACGCGCTGGTGTTCGCGGCGCTGCTCATCCCGTTCGGCCGGGCGGGCGACCTGTTCGGGCGGCGCCGCCTGTTCGTGCTCGGCACGGCGGTGTTCGCGGCGGCGAGCCTCGCCGCCGCGCTGGCCGGGAGCGGCCCGGCGCTGATCGGTGCGCGGGCGCTGCAGGGCGCCGGCGCCTCGATGATCATGCCGGCCACGCTGTCCACGCTGAACACGATGTTCACCGGGCGGGACCGGGCCGTCGCGTTCGGCATCTGGGGCTCGATGATCAGCGGTATGGCCGCGCTCGGCCCCCTCATCGGCGGGGCCGTCGCCACCGGCGGCGGCTGGCGCTGGGCGTTCGGGATCAACCTGCCGCTCGGCGCCGCGCTCGTCGCCGGGGCGCTGTGGCTGCTGCCCGAGACACGGCAGCCGAGCGCCGGGAGCGCACGGCGCGAGATCGACTGGACGGGCGGGCTGCTGTCCGCACTCGGGCTCGGCGCGCTCGTGTTCGGGATCATCGAGGGCCAGACCTACGGCTGGTGGACCGTGACCCGCCCGCTCTCGCCGGCCGGGTTCCACTGGCCGGAGACGGCGCCGTCGCCGGTCCCGGTCGTCCTCGTGCTCGGGGTCCTGCTGATCGGGGCGCTGGTCCTGGTGGAGCGGTCCCGGGCGGCGGCCGGGCGTCCGGTGATGCTCGACCTGGAACTGTTCCGCATCCCGAACTTCCGCCGCGGCAACCTGGCCTCGGCCCTCATCAACGTCGGCGAACTGGGGCTGCTGTTCGTCCTGCCGCTGTTCCTGCTCGGCGTGCACGGCACGAATCCGCTGCAGATCAGCCTCGCGATCCTGCCGCTCGCCATCGGCGCGTTCCTGTCCGGCGGGTACGCGGGCAGGCTCGCGAACAAGCGCGGCGCGCACCGGGTCGTGCAGCTCGGCATGGTGCTGGAGGTCGGCGCCGTCATCGCGCTGGGCCTCACGGTGTCGGCCACGACCGGCGGGTTCGGGCTCGCGCCGTGGATGCTGCTGTACGGGCTGGGCCTCGGCCTGACCTCGGCCCAGCTGACGAACGTGTCGCTGGCGGACGTCCCGCCGGCGCAGTCGGGGCAGGCGTCCGGAACCCAGTCGACGGCCCGGCAGATCGGCGCGGCGCTCGGCATCGCCGCGATCGGGACGGTGTTCGCGACGAGCCTCGGGCACGCGATGACCGACCGGCTGGCGGGCTCCGCGCTGCCCCCCGAACGGCAGGCCGCCATGGCGCACGACCTGCGGGAGAGCGCCGGAACGTACGGGCGCGACCTGCACGAGAACCCCGCGCTGGCCGCCGCGGCGCACGCCGCCGACGAGAGCCTCGCGATCGCGACCCGGAACGCGGCGCTCACCACCGCGGCGATCCTCGCGCTCGGGCTCGGGGTGTCACTGCGGCTGCGCCCGAGCGGTGATCTTCATCGGGAAGAATCAGAGAAGTAGTCCCCCTGTCGTCCCACGAGAACAAGCGGTAACTGTGGCCACGCTCTCCCAATGGGTCGCCGGATCCCGGCCCCGCACCCTGCCCGCGTCCCTCGTTCCCGTCGTCGTCGGCACCGGCGTCGCCGTCGGCGAGGGCGAACCCGTCTGGTGGCGCGCCGCCCTCGCCGCGTTCGTCGCCCTCGCCCTGCAGATCGGGGTGAACTACTCCAACGACTACAGCGACGGCATCCGCGGTACCGACGAGGAACGCGTCGGCCCGCTCCGGCTCGTCGGATCGAAGACCGCGCCGCCCAGGCAGGTCCTCGCCGCCGCGCTCGGCTGCTTCCTCGCCGCGGCGGTGGCCGGGCTGGCGCTCGCCGCCGTGACGACCTGGTGGCTGCTGCTCGTCGGCGCGTTCGCGATCCTCGCGGCCTGGTTCTACACGGGCGGCAGGACGCCGTACGGCTACCGGGCGCTGGGCGAGGTGGCGGTGTTCGTCTTCTTCGGTCTCGTCGCCGTCGTCGGGACGGTGTACGTCCAGGTCGAGGGGCTGCCGTGGGAGGCGTGGGCGGCGGCGGTGCCGATCGGGCTGCTCGCCTGCGCGCTGCTCGTCGCGAACAACCTGCGCGACATCCCGACCGACCGGGAGGCGGGCAAGCGGACCCTCGCCGTCATGCTCGGCGGTCCCTGGACCCGGATCCTGTACGCGGCCTGCACGGCCCTGCCGTTCATGTTCGCCCTGGCCTTGGCGGCACCGCACCCGTGGGTGCTGATCGCGCTGCTCGCGGCGCCGCTGTCGCTGCCGCCGACGCAGAAGGTGCTGAACGGCGCGACCGGCCCCGCCCTGATCCCCGTGCTGGGCGAGACCGGCCGGCTCCAGATCGCCTACGGCGTGCTGCTGGCGATCGGCCTGGCCGTCTGACGCTCGGCGAGCAGGACGGCACCGGTGACGCCCATGAGAAGCCCCGCCAGCAGCCCGCCGAGAGCCGTCAGGTTGGCCGTGACGGTGGAGTCGTCCCCCAGGAAGCCCGGCTGCGCGAGCGTCACGAGGAGCCCGTAGAGCGACCAGGCGAACGTGGTGGCGGCGCCGACCCAGGCAACGGCCAGCGGCGCTATGAACCGGTCCGGACGGCCATGGCGCTGGACGATCACCAGGAGGGCGGCGGCACCGGCGAGCGCCAGCCCTCCCCAGATGCCGTCACTCAGTTGCTGGGCCACATTCCTATGGTCGAGTTCCGCTTCGCGGAGCCCTGCCGTCCCGCCCAACGCCCAGTAGAGGTGCACGGCCGCGAAGGCGACCGCGAACACGCTCGCCGTGCGCGCCAGCAGCGCCTGCAGCGAGTGGGTGGCGCCTTCAGGGACGTCCTTGGTGCGGACGGTGAAGACGTCCGCCCAGCGGCTCCGTGCGTACAGGACGAAGGCCGTGAGCAGGCCGAGGCCCTGCAGGGAGAAGCCCGTGTAGACGACGCCGTACACCCAGCCTTGGATCGGCTGATCGCCGGTGGTCAGCGGCTCCGAGGACAAGAGCGTCTGCAGGAGCACGCCGAGCGGAACGGAGAGGACGATCGGGGTGAGCAGCCCGACGGCGATCCAGATCGGCGTCAGCACCAGCCACGCCGGAATCCGCAGCCCCCACCGGAACGTGAACGCCAGCACGATCACCACGGCCAGCGCGTCCATGCCCATCGTGATCGCGTTGGCGACGTAGAGCGCCGAGTCCCGCGCGGAGGCCGTATCGTTCCATCCGACCGTGCTGCCGGACAGCCAGGCGATCTTGATGGTGAGGTAGGGAACGCACGCGGCGACCGTCGCTGCGCAGACGGCCAGGCGCAGGCGGCCGGGACCGCCGCACGCGGCGTGCGTCCGGCCGGGGAACTGAACTGAAGCGGTCATGCCCCCGACGATGCCCGCAACCGCCTGGCCCGAGCCTCCCGCCGCCGGGGGAATCCACGGCCGCCCCCTCCCCCGGGAGAGGGAGACTAGCCCCAGTTGATCTCGGGAAGCCCGGCGTCGACGAGAGCCTTGTTGACGGCGCTGAACGGGCGCGTCCCGAAGAACTTCTTGGCGCTGAGCGGGCTCGGATGCGCCGATTCGATCACGGTGTGCTGCGGGCCCGTGATCAGCCTCGCCTTCTTGCGGGCGTAGGCGCCCCAGAGCACGAACACGACACGCTCGCTCTTGTCGTTCAGCGCGCGGATCGCGGCGTCGGTGAAGTCCTCCCAGCCCTTGCCGGCGTGCGATCCGGCCTCGCCGGCGCGCACGGTCAGCACCGCGTTCAGCAGCAGGACCCCCTGGTCGGCCCAGCGGGTGAGATCACCGGACTGCGGAACCGGAACGCCGAGGTCGGTGGCCAGCTCCTTGTAGATGTTGCGCAGCGACGGCGGCAGCCGCACGCCGTCGCGGACGCTGAAGCTGAGCCCGTGCGCCTGGCCCGCACCGTGGTAGGGGTCCTGGCCGAGGATCAGCACGCGGGTGCCGTCGAACGGGCAGTGCCGGAACGCGTTGAACAGGTCCTCGCGCGGCGGGTAGACGGCCTGCGCGGCGTACTCCCCCGCGACGAACGCGCCCAGCGCGGCGGTGGCGATCGGGTCGAGCAGCGGATCGAGCCGCTCCCGCCAGTCGCCGGGCAGCAGTTCCATCAGGTCGAGGGACATCGTCGGGCCTCCGAGGACGTGATCTTCAGTTGCCGGAAACACTAGTGCGCACCACTGACACACCACGCTGAATCACCGGCACGAAAGGATCCCGACCCTAGGATGAGGCCATATGCCCGATTTCCCCGGCCGCCGGCGTCTCCGCGCCTCCACGCTGCTCACCGTACTCGTCCTGCCCGGCGTCCTCACGGGCTGCGGCGGCTCGCCGGGGCCGGCGACGCTGACCGTCCTGGCCACCTCGTCCCTGACCGAGGTCTTCGGTGAGATGGGCACGGCCTACCACCAGGAGCATCCGGGCGTGAAGCTGCGCTTCGTGTTCGGCGATTCCCCGGAGATGGTCGACCGGCTGTCCGACCACACCCCGGGCGACGTCCTCGTGACGGCGGACAGGGCGAGCATGGACGACGCGGCCGAGTACCTGACCGGACGCCGCTCGATCGTCACGCACGACTCACTCACGATCGCGGTCGGGCCCGGCAACCCCCGGCGCATCCGGAGCCTGTACGACCTGACCCGGCCGGGCCTGCGCGTGGCCGTCGGCGCCGGAACGGTCCCGGTGGGCCGCTACACGCGGCAGGTGTTCGCGAAGGCCGGGCTGTCCGTCCGGTGGAACTCGGAGGAGATCGGCGCCCGCGCCGTCCTGGACAGGATCCGCTCCGGCGAGGCCGACGCGGGCATCGTCTACATCACCGACCTGCGCTCGGCGGGGGTGGCGGCGAGCAGCGTCCCCATCCCGGCGGACCTCAACGTCACCGCGGCCTTCCCCGCCGCCACCGTCCGCGACTCCGAACACGAGGCCGAGGCGGACGCCTTCGTGTCCTGGCTGCTCGCCCCCGCCGCGCAGAAGCTCTTCCACAAGTACGGCTTTCCGAGCCCGGCCCCGCCCAGCTGATCCGGTTCCCGGTGAGGACCACTGGTTCCGGATCTCTGCGTCCTCGACGAGAAGACCGCCATCAGGGGACGGCGTGCCCAGCTCAGGAAGGCACTCCCCGAGCACCTCGAACTCGCGCTGGAGGTGACTTCGCCGAGTACCGCCCTTGAGGATCGCCGCCCGGGCCCGCGGCGCACCAACCCGAGCAAGTGGAACGGGTACGCGCGGGTCCGTCAGAGCAGGGCGGGCAGGGCGGCGGGCTCGGACATGGCCTTGAGCCCTTCGAGGACGAAGCCGGGCGGCGCCGCGTAGATCGTCGGGTGGACCGGGTCGCCGGGGTGGGCGAGGCGGTCCTCGGACGCGGAGAACCGCACGTCGATCCCCGGCTTGTTGCCACGCGGGTCGAGCAGCACCCACCGGTCGTCCACCAGGGCGGCGGTGAGGCCGTGCAGGATGCCGGACGACTGCTGGTAGCACAGACCCGCCTGGATGCCGCCCGCGCGCAGCAGCGCCACATAGGCGTGGGACTTGGCATAGCAGAGCCCGGTGCGCTGGTCCAGGACGTCGGAGGCACGCCAGGGGACGCGTGGGTCGGTGGCGTCCATCGAGTGCGTGACCCGGTCGCGGACGTGGTCGAAGGCCGCGTGGGCGTAGGCGATGTCGTCACCGGTCCGCAACTCCGAGGCGATCGACTGGACGAGCGGATGCTCGATGTCGATCGCCTCGGACGCGGCGAGGTAGTCCCAGGGCTCGGCGGCGAAGTCCATCACAGGCCGAGGAGCGCCTCGATGCCGATGGTGAGGCGGTCGAGTTCGGGGACCCTGCGGACGGCGAGCAGCACACCGGGCATGAACGACTCGCGGTTCATCGAGTCGTGCCGGATGGTGAACAGCTCGCCGTGCCCGCCGAGGACGACCTCCTGGTGGGCGATGGCGCCGGACATGCGGACGGCGTGCACGCGCACCCCGTCCACGTCCGCGCCGCGGGCACCGGCGACCTCGGAGGTGGTGGCGTCCGGCGACGGGGACACGCCGGCCTCGGCGCGTGCGGCGGCGATCAGCTCGGCGGTGCGGTAGGCGGTGCCGGACGGGGCGTCGACCTTGTTCGGATGGTGCGTCTCGACGATCTCCACGGACTCGAAGAACGGGGCCGCCTGCTGCGCGAAGTGCATCATCAGCACCGCGCCGATCCCGAAGTTCGGGGCGATGAGGACGTTCCCGGACGAGTCATCGGTCAGCCAGGAGCGGACCGTGTCGAGGCGGGACGGGTCGAACCCGGTGGTGCCGACGACGGCGTGCAGGCCGCGCTCGACGCACCATTTCAGGTTGTCCATGACGACGGCGGGGTTGGTGAAGTCGACGATGACCTCGGCGGCGGTGAGCGCGTCGAGCGCGTCCCCATGGTCGACGGCCGCGACGAGTTCCATGCCGTCGGCCTCTTGCACGGCTCGGCACACCTCGGCCCCCATGCGGCCCCGCGCGCCCAGCACCCCGACCTTTGTCACGTGTTCCTCCCGGTTGGCTCCCTGCCCGAGCCTATCGTCAGAAGCGCTTGCCCAGCTCGCGCGCTTCGGCGTGTGCGGCGCGGCGTCCGCTCTCGGCGTCGCCCGTGGCGAGGTTCGGGCGGAACTCGACGCTGCTGAGATCGGTGATCCCGGTCCAGCGCAGCCAGCCGGCCAGGAACGGGGCCTGGTGGTCGGAGCCGAACTCCGGCGGGCGCCCCGTCCCGTAGACGGCGCTGGTGTAGACGACGGCCGCCTTCTTGCCGCGCAGCAGGCCGGTGTAGCCCTTCTCCGTGTCGAAGCCGAACACCCAGCCGGGCTGCGAGACCACGTCGATGAACTGCTTGAGGACGTACGGGACGCTGGAATTCCACATGGGCACGCTGAACAGGTACCGGTCATAGGAGTCGAAGCGCTCGAAGACGGCGCGGGCGGCCCGCCAGGCGGTCGCCTGCTCACCGGACGGGTCCTCTCCCGCGAACACGGTCATCTTGGCGCCGGCTCCGGCCGGCCCGAACACCGGAAGCGTGCCGTCCCACAGGTCGAAGTGGTCGACGACGTCGCCGTGGACCTCGCGGTAGGCGTCCGTGAACGTTCCGGCGATCGCCAGCGACTCGGACGCGGCACCGCGGGGCGAGGCGGAGATGTGCAGCAGACGAGACATGAGGGTCCCTTCAACGAAGGCATACGGACCATGGTCCGATTACCCTTCGGAAGATAGCGGACTATGGTCCGCTTAACAACCCGCCCCGTTCACGGCCACCGACGACGTTCAGGCGGTGAAGTCCCGATCCCCCACCGGGCCGATGACGGTGAGTGCCTGGCGCCCGGCGAGGAGCTCACGGGCGATGGCCCGGACGTCGTCGAGGGTGACGGCCTCGATGCGGGCCAGTACCTCCTCCACCGGCAGCAGCGACTCGTACACCAGCTCGCTCTTGCCGATGCGGCTCATGCGGGAACCGGTGTCCTCCAGGCCGAGGACCATGGCACCGCGCAGCTGCCCCTTGCCTCGGTCCAGCTCCTCATCGGTGAGGCACTCATCGGCGGCCTTGGCGAGCTCGTCCCGGCAGATCGACAGGACCTCCTCGGCCTTGGCGGGCTGGCAGCCCGCGTAGACGCCGAAGATGCCCGAGTCGGCGTACTGGGCGGTGTAGCTGTACACCGAGTACGCCAGCCCGCGCTTCTCCCGGATCTCCTGGAACAGGCGGGACGACATGCCGCCGCCGAGCGCCGCGTTCAGCACGCCGAGCGCGAACCGGCGGTCATCGGTGCGGGACACACCGGCGCCGCCGAGGATGATGTGCGCCTGCTCGGTGTCCTTGTCGATCACCACGCTGCGCGGGTCGAGCGGCGCGGGCGTCCCGTCCAGGCGCGGTGCGGCGGGCGCGGCGTCCCCGGTCAGGTGGCCCTCGAACGCGCGCGACACCAGCCCGACGACCTCGTCGTGGTCGATGTTGCCCGCCACCGACACCACCAGCTTGGACGGGACGTAGTGCTCCCGGTAGTACCCGTGGATCCGGTCGCGGGACAGGGCGTTGATCGACTCCTCGGTACCGAGGATGGGACGGCCGAGCGGGGTGTCGCCGTACAGGGCGGTGGCGAACTCGTCGTGGATCAGGTCGCCGGGGTCGTCGTCGCGCATGTGGATCTCTTCGAGGATCACGCCGCGCTCGGCCTCGACGTCCTCGGGGCGGTTGACCGACTCGGCGACCATGTCGGAGACGACGTCCACGGCGAGGGGCAGGTCGGCGTCCAGGACCCGCGCGTAGTAGCAGGTGTACTCCTTGGCGGTGAACGCGTTGAGGTCGCCGCCGACCGCGTCGATCGCCGCGGAGAGCTCCAGCGCCGACCGCCGCCGGGTGCCCTTGAACAGCACGTGCTCCAGGTAGTGGCTGGCGCCGGCGTCGGCGGGCGCCTCGTCGCGGGAGCCGACCGCCGACCAGATGCCGAACGCGGCGGACCGCACGGTCGGCATCGTCTCGGTGATGACGCGCAGCCCGCCGGGCAGGACGGTGCGGCGCACCGCGCCGGCGCCGTCGGCATGGATCGTGGTGGTGGTGCCGGGCTCCTGCGCCCGCGCCGGCAGGGTCACGTATCGCTCACATTCCGTCGTTGGAAAGCGGCCGGCCGGCCATCCCACAGCCCCCAGCGCAGCCGTCCCTTCTCAGGACGGCTGCGCTGGAGGTTCTGCTGCGGACCGGCCGGCCGGTCAAAGCCGGGATCAGGAGTTGTGCTGGCCGGCGTCGTCGCCGCCGCGGCGGGTGCGGCGGCGGCGCGGGCCGCGCCCACCGTCGTCGCGGCGCTCCCGGCGCTCGCCGGAGTCGTCGCCCCCCGACGCCTCGGCGCCGGCGTCCTCATCGCCCTTCTCGGCCCTCTCGGCGGCCTCGCGCTCGATGACCTCGACCGGCACCAGCGACAGCTTGCCGCGCTGGTCGATCTCGGTGACCTCCACCTGGACCTTCTCGCCGACGCCCATCACGTCCTCGACGTTCTCGATCCGGGCGCCGCCGTGCAGCTTGCGGATCTGCGAGACGTGCAGCAGGCCGTCCTTGCCGGGCAGCAGCGACACGAACGCGCCGAACGTGGTGGTCTTGACGACGGTGCCGAGGAACCGCTCGCCGACCTCCGGCATGTGCGGGTTCGCGATCGAGTTGATCGCCTGCCGGGCGGCCTCGGCGGACGGGCCGTCGGTGGCGCCGACGTAGATGGTTCCGTCGTCCTCGATCGTGATGTCGGCGCCGGTGTCGTCCTGGATCGAGTTGATCATCTTGCCCTTGGGGCCGATGACCTCGCCGATCTTGTCGACCGGGACCTTGATCGTGATGATCCGCGGCGCGTTCGGGCTCATCTCGGCGGGCGCCTCGATGGCCTCCTGCATCACGTCCAGGATCGCCAGGCGGGCACCCTTGGCCTGCTTCAGCGCGGCGGCCAGCACCGACGCGGGGATGCCGTCGAGCTTGGTGTCGAGCTGCAGCGCGGTGATCAGGTCACGGGTGCCGGCGACCTTGAAGTCCATGTCGCCGAACGCGTCCTCGGCACCGAGGATGTCGGTCAGCGTGACGTACTCGCCGCCCTCGTTGATCAGGCCCATCGCGATGCCCGCCACCATCTGCTTGAGCGGGACGCCCGCGTCCAGCAGCGACATGGTGGACGCGCAGACCGAGCCCATCGAGGTGGAGCCGTTGGAGCCGAGCGCCTCCGACACCTGCCGGATCGCGTACGGGAACTCCTCACGGCTCGGCAGCACCGGGATCAGGGCGCGCTCGGCGAGCGCGCCGTGCCCGATCTCGCGGCGCTTGGGCGAGCCGACCCGGCCGGTCTCACCGGTGGAGTACGGCGGGAAGTTGTAGTTGTGCATGTAGCGCTTGGTGCGCTCGGGGTTGAGCGTGTCGATCGTCTGCTCCATGCGGAGCATGTTCAGCGTCGTCACGCCGAGGATCTGGGTCTCACCGCGCTCGAACAGCGCCGAGCCGTGCACCCGCGGGACGACGTGCGCCTCGGCGGTCAGCTGGCGGATGTCCTTCGGGCCGCGGCCGTCGATGCGCAGCCCGTCGCGGGTGACCCGCTCGCGGACCAGCTTCTTGGTGACGGCACGGTAGGCGGCGGAGATCTCCTTCTCGCGCCCCTCGAACCGCTCGGCGAGCTTCTCGGCGGTGGCCGCCTTGATCGCGTCGAGCCGGGTCTCGCGCTCCTGCTTGCCGGCGATGGTCAGCGCCTGCGCCAGCTCGTCGCCGACGGCCTCGGTGACGGCGGCGAGCACGTCGTCCTGGTAGTCCAGGAAGATCGGGTACTCGGCGGTCTCCTTGGCGGCGACGGCCGCGAGGTCGCTCTGCGCCTTGCACAGGACCTTGATGAACGGCTTGGCGGCCTCAAGGCCCTCGGCGACGGTCTCCTCCGTCGGGGCGGTCGCGCCCTCGCCGACGAGCTTGAGGGTGTCGCGGGTGGACTCCGCCTCCACCATCATGATCGCGACGTCGCCGTCCGGCAGGACGCGCCCGGCGACGACCATGTCGAAGGTGGCGCGCTCCAGCTCGGGGTGGGTGGGGAAGCCGACCCACTGGCCCTCGATCAGCGCGACGCGGACGCCGCCGATCGGACCGGAGAACGGCAGGCCCGCCAGCTGCGTGGACATCGAGGCGGCGTTGATCGCCACGACGTCGTACAGGTGGTCGGGGTGCAGCGCCATGATCGTCTCGACGACCTGAATCTCGTTGCGCAGGCCCTTGGTGAACGACGGGCGCAGCGGCCGGTCGATCAGCCGGCAGGTGAGGATCGCGTCCTCGGAGGGACGGCCCTCGCGGCGGAAGAACGAGCCGGGGATGCGCCCGGCCGCGTACATCCGCTCCTCGACGTCCACGGTCAGCGGGAAGAAGTCCAGGTTCTCCTTGGGCTTCTTGGACGCGGTGGTCGCCGACAGCACCATCGTCTCGTCATCGAGGTAGGCGACGGCGGAGCCGGCCGCCTGCCGGGCCAGCCGGCCGGTCTCGAAGCGGATGGTGCGGGTGCCGAACGTGCCGTTGTCGATCACGGCTTCGGTGCTCTGCGCACCGTCGATGCGCACGGCTTCTGTCACGGGAAACCTCCTCAAGGGTTCCATGTCGGTCCTCGCGGCCGTTTCCCGCCGGCTTGTCACGCTGCCGGTCTTCGATCGAAGCACCCGGATCGAGATCGCCGCCGATGCGGCGCAACGGATCCGGAAGCCACTACCGAGGACCGGCCCGCACCAGCGGTGTCCGCGAGGCTTGTCTGCAGTTGTGCGGCCGGGGCCGGGCGGGCCCTCCGGCCGCGGGGGGCCACAAAGGAAGGGAGTGGCCCCACGGGCCACTCCCTTACCGTCTAGCGGCGCAGGCCGAGACGCTCGATCAGCTGCCGGTAACGGTTGATGTCCTTGTTGGCGAGGTACTTCAGGAGCCGGCGACGACGGCCGACCAGCAGCAGGAGGCCCCGGCGGCTGTGGTGGTCGTGCTTGTGCTCCTTGAGGTGCTCGGTCAGATCGTTGATGCGGCGTGTCAGCAGCGCGACCTGGACCTCCGGCGATCCGGTGTCACCCTCAGTGGTCGCGTATTCGGCGATGATCTGGTTCTTCGTGGCGGTGTCGAGCGACACGTGGCTCCTTCGATGGGATCGTCACCCGCAGATCCGGACCCGGAGGGCGCACGGTCCGCATGGTGCGTTTAAGAGAGTGGCGGGCCGCATGAGGGTGCAGCCAGCCGCGCCGGGGCCCTTCCCGGCGACTCTTCACCGTACCATGCCGGAAACGCCGTCCGTCACGAAGCGAAAGCCTCTGTTGTCGCAGGGTACGCACCACACCGGGGTGGTCTGCGGGGACGGCTCACCGGGGCCGGCCGGAGGTGACCTCCCGAGCCCGCGCGACATCCCGGTGCATCTCCTCGATCAGCGCCTCGATCGAGTCGAACTTCAGCGTGTCGCGGATGCGGGCGGCGAAGTCGACGCCCATGTGCTCGCCGTACAGGTCGAGGTCGTCACGGTCCAGTGCGTACGCCTCGACGGTCCGCTCCCCCGCGCCCTCGAACGTCGGGTTCGTGCCGATGGAGATCGCGGCGGGCCAGCGGAAGTCCGGGTAGCGGTCGGAGTCGCAGACCAGCCAGCCCGCGTAGACGCCGTCGGCCGGGATCGCGGTGTGCGGCAGCGTCTCCAGGTTCGCGGTGGGGAACCCGAGCGCGCGGCCCCGCTGGTGGCCGCGCACGACGACGCCCTCGACGCGGTGCGGGCGGCCGAGCGCCCGCGCCGCCGCCTCGACCTCGCCGGCGTCGAGACGTCCCCGGATGTAGGTGGACGAGATGGTGTCGCCGTTGGCCACGAGCGGCATCCCCTCGGCGGTGAAGTCGTACTTCTCGCCGAGCTCCCGCAGCAGTGCGACATCGCCCTTGGCCTTGTGCCCGAACCGGAAATCCTCGCCGACGATGACGTGCGCCGCGTGGAGCCGGTCGACCAGGACCGACTGGACGAACTCGTCCGGCGGCATCTTGGACAGCTCAAGGTCGAACGGCACGACCACGACCGCGTCCGTGCCGAGGCCCTCCAGCAGTTCGATGCGGCGCCTGGTGGTGGCGAGCAGCGGCGGATGGCTGCCCGGCCGGACGACCTCGTCGGGGTGCGGGTCGAACGTGATGACCACCGAGCGCAGGCCGCGGCGGCGGGCCTCCTCCGCCGCCGCGCCGACGATCCGCTGATGGCCGCGGTGCACGCCGTCGAACACCCCGATGGTGATCACCGAACGGCCCCAGTCCGCGGGGACCTCGTCGAGGCCATTCCAACGCCGCACCTTTGTCTCCCTGCGTAGGACGTGCCTGCCGGCCTTCTCCTGCGTCCTTAAGACTGCCATGCGCCGGCCGCGCCGGTCGCACCCAGGGGGTACCCGTCACCCGGACCGGTAGACGACCAGCGATACCGCGATGTACTGCAGGATGTAGGCGGCGAGGGTGCAGGCGTGGAACACCTCGTGGAAACCGAACCAGTGCGGGAACGGGTCGGGGCGGCGCAGCCCGTACACGACGCCGCCGACGCTGTAGCAGATGCCGCCGGTCGCGACCAGCACGCAGGCGGCCACGCCGGCGCCGGCCAGGAACTGTGGCAGGAAGAACACCGCGACCCAGCCCAGCACGATGTAGAGGGTCACGTAGAGGGCGCGGGGGGCGCCGATCCAGGTCGTCCGGAAGACGACGCCGGCGACGGCGCCCGTCCAGACGGTGAGGAGGACGGCGAGACGGACGCCGCCGTCCAGCGCCACGACGGCGAACGGCGTGTACGTCCCGGCGATGATCAGATAGATGTTGGCGTGGTCGAAGCGGCGCAGCACCTCGATCAGCCGATGCGAGCGCTGCCGATGGTACGTCCCCGAGATTCCGAACAGCATCCCCGATGTCGCCACGTACACCGCCGACGCGAGCCGCGCCTGCACGCTCGGGCCCAGCGCGACCAGCACCAGCCCGGCGATCAGCACCGCGGGGAACGCGCCGAGGTGCAGCCAGCCGCGCAGCCGGGGCCGGGTCGGGGACGCCACCGGGGGGTGGTCCTTCACAGTGGTCACGGACACCTCCTCACCAACTAACCTACGCCCACGTAGGTTACGTGAGCGTAGGTTGCCGTGCATTACTTTCGTCCGGTGATGCTCGCCACGGGCGCATCGCCCGCCCTACCACCTGCCCTGTCGCCCGGTCAGGACGCCCCGGTCAGGACATCCGGTCAGGACATCCGGCTCAGGACACGAAGACGGCGAGCGGCTTGGCGGCCCCGCCGTGCTCCTCAACGAGGGCGAGCAGCGTCCCGTCCGGTGCGAAGACGCCGACCGGGCCCGGCCCCAGCCCCGCGGCCGGGAGCCGCCCGCCGTGCGCGACCTTGCGGGCCTCGTCGTCCGACACGTCCCGGCGCGGGAACACCGCCGCGACCGCCTCGCCCATCGGGAGGATCTCCAGCTTCTCGCCGAGCTGGTCGAGGGTCCGCGCCATCGGCAGGTCGTAAGGGCCGACGCGGGTGCGGCGCAGCGCGGTCAGATGGCCGCCGCACCCGAGGGAGGCACCGAGGTCGCGGGCGAGCGCGCGGATGTAGGTACCGGACGAACAGGAGACGGAGGCGTCCACATCGACCACGTCGCCCCGCCGCCGGACGTCCAGGACCGTGAACTCGCGCACGGTCACCGGACGTGCCGCGAGCGCGACCTCCTCCCCCTTGCGCGCCATCTTGTAGGCCCGCTCGCCGTTCACCTTGATCGCACTGACCTGCGGCGGGATCTGCTGGATCGTCCCGGTCAGCCCGGCGATGCCCGCGCGCAGCGTCTCGTCCGTGACGGACCCGGCCGAAGCCGTCGCGGTGATCTCGCCCTCGGCGTCATCGGTGTTGGTCGCCTGGCCCAGGCGGATCGTCGCGTCGTACCCCTTCTCCGTCAGCGCGAGATGACCGAGGAGCCGGGTGGCCTTGCCGACCCCGAGGACGAGCACGCCCGTCGCCATCGGGTCGAGCGTGCCCGCGTGCCCGACCCGCCGGGTCCGGGCGATCCGCCGCATCTTCCCGACCACGTCGTGCGACGTCCAGCCGGCGGGCTTGTCCACGATGACGAGTCCCGAATTGTCCACGCGCGCTCCGCAATCTCAGTCGTCGCCGTCGCCGGGCACGCGCAGCGCCGCACGCAGCCGGTCGATGATGCAGGCGGGCTCCCCGCCCATGGTGAACGCGGCGGCGGTCCGGTGCCCGCCTCCGCCGAGGTCGACGCAGGCGCGGCCCACGTCGACCGAGCCCTTGGACCGGGTGGACACATACCACTCGCCCCGGTCGTTCTCCTTGCACACGACCGCGACCTCGGCCTCATCCGTGCGCCTGAGCTGGTCGATGACGCCTTCGAGCTGGTCGTAGCGGACGTCGCGGGCGTCCCGGTCCGCCCGGGGGATCGTCGTCCACACCAGGCCGCGGCCGCCGGCGGCGTCGCGCTCCAGCCGGGCCCGCGCCAGCGCGCCCGCGAGCACCTGCAGGTAGCCGAACGGCGCCCGGTCCCACAGCTCGCGGCCGACCGCGTCCGGCCGGACTCCCGCGGTCAGCAGCCGCCCCGCCAGGTCGTGGACCTCGGGGGTCGTGCACGGGTACTTGAACGAACCGGTGTCGCTGGCGAGCCCCGCGTACAGGCATTGCGCGACGTCGCGGTCCAGCGGGACGCCGAGCCTGCGGATCAACTCCTCCACCAGGACCGCCGTGGCGGCGGCGGCCGGATCGACGAGCCGCACGCCGCCGAACCCGACATTGGACGCGTGGTGGTCGACGACGATCAGCGCGCCCGCCCGGTCGGAGCGTCCGGCGAGGGAGCCGAGCCGGGCCCGGCCCGCCGCGTCCAGCGAGATCATCAGCTCCGGCGCCTCCGGCAGCCGGGCGGGCTCCACCAGCATCTCCTGCCCCGGCAGGAACCGCAGGATCGCCGGCACGGTGAACGGCTCCCCGAAGGACGCCGCGCACCGTTTGCCGAGCGCCCGCAGCACCTGCGCGAGCGCCAGCATCGAGCCGAGCGCATCCCCGTCCGGGGTCACGTGGCAGACGAGGCAGACCTCCTCCGCCGCGTTGATCAGCCCGACCGCGCGGTCCCATTCGAGATCGGCGGACGTGCCCGCGTGCGCGCCGGCCCGTCCGCCACCGCCACCGCGCGGGACGGTGTCATGGCCGCCCGCGCCGTACCCGTCCGCATCGTGCAGGTGGCACTCCTCGGGCCGGCCGGCGCCCGGAGGCTCCGCGCGCACCTCCGGTCCGCTCACGATGACGGGCGCCCGGAACTGCCGTCCTCACCGTCCCCCGCCGCCTCGTGCCCCGCGGAGCCGGCGTCGTCGGCGTCGAGGTCCTCCTCGTCCGCGGCCGCCTCGCGATAGGGGTTCGCGTCACCGGCCGGGGCCGCGCCCTGCGCGGCCCGCGCCACCTCGGCGTCCTTGGCGCGCGCCTTGGCCAGCAGGTCGTCGATGTGCGCCGCGTTCTCCATGAGGGAGTCCATGACGAAGGTGATGCTGGGCGTGTGCCGGACCCCCGTCTTGCGTCCCACCTCCGACCGGATCACGCCCTTGGCGCTCTCCAGCGCGGCGGCCGTCTCGGCGCGCTCGCCGTCCGACCCGTACACCGTGTAGTACACGGTCGCGTCGCGCAGGTCGTTGGTGATGCGGGTGTCCGTCACGGTCACGAAGCCGAGCCGCGGATCCTTGATCCGCCTCTCCAGCATCTCGGCCACGATCTGCTGGATGCGGTCGGCGAGCTTACGCGCCCGGGCTGCGTCCACCATGATCGCACTCCCTTTCTCTGGTCTGCCGACCCTCTATGGTCCAACGACGACCCGTACCCACACCTCGGGTCGTTTCCTTGCGGGGGATGACCCTCCGCACCCCGGCGACATGGACGCAACGTCGTCTTCCACCCCGCCAGAGCCCCGTTCCAGCCGTCCTTCAGTCGTCATCGTTGAAGATCCGCCGGCGGGCGGACAGCAGCTCGATCTCCGGCCGCCCGGCCACCAGGCGTTCGCACTGGTCGAGCACCTGGGTGCAGTTCGCGGCGGTACCCGAGACCACCGCCACCCCGATCTCCGCCCTGCGGTGCAGGTCGTTGTCACCGGTCTCGGCAACGGCCACCGCCGGGAAGTGCTTGCGCACCTCCGCGATGACGGGCCGGACGACGGACCGCTTCTGCTTCAGCGAACGGACGTCCCCCAGCAGCAGGTCGAGTGTCAGCGCACCCACGTACACCTGGTCGATCACCTCGGGATCTTCAAAGATGGAACGACGGGGATCACCCGCCGTGTTCCCGGCCGCGCCCGCGGGCGGTGGGCGCGCCGGACATGACGGACGCCAGGCCAGAAGATCCGCCCGGCGTCGTGCCGCCCGATCGAACGATCACATCGGCGGCGAAACGGCCGTCCGCGGGCCCGGCCGGTGGGGGCCGGGCCCGCGGGCGTGCCGGCTGCCTCAGTCGCGGGGCTTCTCCCGCATCTCGAAGCACTCGATGACGTCGCCCAGCTTGAGGTCGTTGTACCCCACGCCGATACCGCACTCGAAGCCCTCGCGGACCTCGGTCGCGTCGTCCTTGAAGCGGCGCAGCGACGACACCGTGAGGTTGTCGGCGACCACGACGCCGTCGCGGACGAGGCGGGCCTTGGCGTTGCGCTGGATGATCCCCGAGGTGACCATCGAGCCGGAGATGTTGCCGATCCGCGGCACCTTGAAGATCTCGCGGACCTCGGCGGTGCCGAGCTGGACCTCCTCGAACTCCGGCTTGAGCATGCCCTTGAGGGCCGCCTCGATCTCCTCGATCGCCTGGTAGATGATCGAGTAGTACCGGATGTCGACGCCCTCGCGGTCGGCCAGCTCCTGCGCGTTGCGCTCCGGCCGCACGTTGAAGCCGATGATGACCGCGCCCTCGGACGCCAGCGACAGGTTGACGTCGTCCTGCGTGATCGCGCCGACACCGCGGCGGATGATCCGCAGGTTGACCTCGTCGCCCACGTCGATCTTGAGGAGCGAGTCCTCCAGCGCCTCGACGGAACCGGACACGTCGCCCTTGAGGATGAGCAGCAGCTCCTGCCGGTCGCCGCGCTCCAGGTCCTTGAACAGGTCCTCGAGCGAGCTGCTCTTGCGGCTGCGCAGCAGCTCGGCGTTGCGCTTGCGCGCCACCCGCTTGTCGGCGATCTGCCGGGCGACCCGGTCGTCGTCGACGACGAGGAAGTTGTCACCGGCGCCGGGCACGGCCGCGAGGCCGAGCACCATCACCGGACGGGACGGGCCCGCCTCCTCGACGTTCGTGCCGTTCTCGTCCAGCATCGCCCGGACACGGCCGCTGGCCACACCGCAGACGATCGAGTCGCCGACCCGGAGCGTGCCGCGCTGCACCAGCACGGTCGCCACGGCGCCCCGCCCCTTGTCCAGGTGGGCCTCGATGGCCGAGCCCTGGGCGGGCATGTCGGGGTTGGCCTTCAGGTCGAGCTCGGCGTCGGCGGTCAGGATGATCGCCTCCAGCAGCCCGTCGATGTTCGTGCCCTGCTTGGCGGACACGTCGACGAACTGCGTGTCGCCGCCGAACTCCTCGGCGACCAGGCCGTACTCGGTGAGCTGCGCCCGGACCCGGTTCGGGTCCGCGCCCTCGACGTCGATCTTGTTGACCGCGACGACGATCGGGACCCCCGCCGCGGTGGCGTGGTCGATCGCCTCGGTGGTCTGCGGCTTGACGCCGTCGTCGGCCGCGACCACCAGCACCACCAGGTCGGTGGTGTCGGCACCGCGGGCACGCATGGCGGTGAACGCCTCGTGACCCGGGGTGTCGATGAAGGTGATCTTGCGGTCCTCGCCGTCGACCTCGGTCTCGACCTGGTAGGCGCCGATGTGCTGGGTGATGCCGCCGGCCTCGCCCGCCTGCACGTTGGCGTGCCGGACGGCGTCCAGCAGCTTGGTCTTACCGTGGTCGACGTGGCCCATGACGGTGACCACCGGCGGACGCGACTGGAGGTTCTCCTCGCCGCCCTCGTCCTCGCCGTACTCGATGTCGAAGGACTCCAGCAGCGCGCGGTCCTCGTCCTCGGGGCTGACGACCTGGACGTCGAAGTCCAGTTCGAGCCCGAGCGACATCAGGTCGTCGGGGTCGACCGACTGGGTCGCGGTGACCATCTTGCCGAGATGCATCATGATCGCGACGAGCGACGCCGGGTTGGCGCCGATCTTCTCGGCGAAGTCGGTCAGGGACGCGCCCTGCGGCAGCCGGATCGTCTTGCCGTTGCCGCGCGGAGCCGAGACGCCGCCGACGGCGGGCGCCTGCATGTTCTCGAACTCCTGGCGACGCGCCCGCTTCGACTTGCGTCCGCGCGCGGGGCGCCCTCCGGGACGTCCGAAGGCGCCCTGTGTGCCGCCGCGGCCACGGCCGCCGCCACCGGGACGGGGACCGCCGAAGCCGCCACCGCCGCCGCCCGGACGACCACCGGCACCCGCACGGGGACCGCCGAAGCCGCCACCGGGACGACCGCCGCCGCCCGGACCGCGACCGCCGCCACCGGGACGACCACCGCCGCCGCCACCACCCGGACCACGGCCGCCACCACCGGGACCACCGCGCCCGGGGGCGCCGGCGGGCCGCGAGGACGGCATGTTCATCGGGCTCGGCCGCGGACCGCCCGGACGGGGCGGCATGCTGCCGGGGTTCGGACGCGGACCGCCGGCGCCCGGGGCACCGCCCGGACGCGGAACGGGGCGCGGACCGCCCGCGGCACCGCCGCCGCCCGGACGGTCACCGCCCGGACGGGGGCCGGGACGCGGCCCCGGCTTGGGCGCCTGGCCCATGCCGGTGTTGGTCGAGCTGAAGGGGTTGTTGCCCGGACGCGGCCGGCCGCCGCCTCCACCGCCCTGCCGGGGCCCTGGACGCGGGCCGGGCTTGGGCGGGCGGGGGCCCGGCTTCGGGCCGCCCGGCACGCGGTTGCCGCCGCCGGGACCACCCGAGGGCGGGGCACCCGGGCCCTGCGCCACGGGCGCGTTCACCGGCGTGCTCGGCGCCGGCGGGACCGGCGGACGCGGAGCCGGCTTGGGCACGCCACCCCCCTGGCCACCGGCGCCACCGGGGCTACCAGAGCCACCGGGACCACCGGAGCCGCCGGGGCCCGGACGGGGTGCCGCCGGACGCGGTGCGGCGGGACGCGGCGCCTGCGGGCGCGCGCCCTGCCCGTCGGACGCGCCGCCGGGCGGACCCGGACGCGGCGCGGCGGGACGCGGAGCCGAAGGTCGCTTCGGCGCGCCCCGCTTGTCCCCCTGCTTGGGGGACGAAGAAGAATTTGAGAAGGCTTCTGTCAGCCTGCGAACGACCGGCGCCTCAATCGTGGAGGACGCCGACCGTACGAACTCGCCCATTTCCTGGAGCTTGGCCATGACGACCTTGCTCTCGACACCGAACTCCTTGGCGAGTTCGTAAACCCGGACCTTCGCCACTGCACTCCCTACTCGGTCCGGGGGTGCGGCCTCCGGACCGTCGCTAACTTGCCGTACTCATCGCGGCGTGCTCATCGAGCGCTCATAGCAATCTCGACCTGCTTCCGACTAGACGTCGCTTACCATTCGGCCATCCTGCTGCCGCGCGGCGCGGGCCGCAAGCCGCTCCCGCAGCATGCCACCGTCGAGCGGCCCCGGCAGGCGGAACGCCCGCGGGAACGCCCGACGCCGCTCCGCGAGCTCGAGACACCCCGGCTCGGGATGCAGATACGCACCCCGTCCCGGCAGGCACCCGTCGAGGTCGGGGGCGATGACGCCCTCGACCACCACCAGGCGCAGCAGGTCGGACTTGACCGTGCGAACCCGGCAGCCCACACACGTACGTACAGGGGCCGCCCGGCCACGTTTCATGAGTCTACCGCGCCGAGGCGTCGGCGGGGCCTGTCGCATGCTCTCCTGACGTAGAAGATCCGGTTTGGCCGGACTCGGTGGTCTTCACGGGCGCCTGCTCGGGCTCGGTGTCGGAGCGGATGTCGATCCGCCAGCCGGTCAGCCGGGCCGCGAGGCGGGCGTTCTGCCCCTCCTTGCCGATGGCCAGGGACAGCTGGTAGTCGGGCACGACCACCCGGGCGACCCGGGCGTCGGCGTCGACCACCTTGACTTGGGAAACCCGCGCGGGCGACAGGGCATTCCCGACGAACTCCGCGGGATCGTCCGACCAGTCCACGATGTCGATCTTCTCGCCGTGCAGCTCGGCCATCACGTTGCGGACCCGGCTGCCGAGCGGGCCGATGCAGGCGCCCTTGGCGTTCACCCCCGGCTTGCGCGAGCGCACCGCGATCTTGGTGCGGTGGCCGGCCTCGCGGGCGATCGCCGCGATCTCCACGGTGCCGTCGGCGATCTCCGGAACCTCCAGCGCGAACAGCTTGCGGACGAGGTTCGGATGCGTCCGCGACAGCTGCACCGACGGCCCGCGGTGCCCCTTGCGGACCTGCACCACGTAGGCGCGCAGCCGATCGCCGTGGTCGTAGCGCTCGCCGGGCACCTGCTCCTGCGGCGGGAGGACGGCCTCGATCTTGCCGAGGTCGACCAGCACGTTCCGCGGGTCCTTGCCCTGCTGGATGATGCCGCTGACGATGTCGCCCTCGCGGCCGGCGTACTCGCCGAACGTCAGCTCGTCCTCGGCGTCCCGCAGCCGCTGCAGGATCACCTGCTTGGCCGTGGTCGCCGCGATGCGGCCGAACCCGGTCGGGGTGTCGTCGTACTCCCGGAGGTCGTTGCCCTCCTCGTCGGTCTCGGTCGCCCACACGGTCACGTGCCCGCTCTCCCGGTCCAGTTCGACGCGCGCCTTCGGCGCCGCGCCCTCCGTCCGGTGGTAGGCGATCAGCAGGGCGTCTTCGATGGCCTTGACGGCCACATCGAGCGAGATGTCCTTCTCGCTCTCCAAGCTCCGCAGGGCGGTCATGTCGATGTCCACGAGGTTCCCCCCTCTAATCCGGCTCAGCCGGAGAACGCTTTTCCTCGGCCGCGTGGTTCGAAGGAGAGCCGCTCTCGGCGGACGACCCCCCGGGCTCCCCGGGGAGGTGCTTGAACTCCACCTGCACGCGACCGCGCCCCAGCTCGCCGAGGCCGAACCGGCGCCGCACCGTCTCCGGCCCGGCGTTCTTCGGCCCGGCGGACCTCCCGCCGCCCCCGGCTCCCCTGCTCCGGCGCTTCTGGACGACGTCGATCTCGACGGCCTCGTCGTCGGCCGCCACCACACGGCCCTCGATCTGGCTCCCGTCGGCCAGCGGGGCGACGACCAGCCGGCCGACGGCACGGCGCCAGTGCCGCGGCTCGGTGAGGGGTCGGTCGACGCCGGGCGAGGTCACCTCCAGCACATAAGGCGAGGTCCCCATGGCATCGGACTCGTCGAGCAGCCGGGAGACCGTCTCGCTCAGCCGGGCGATGTCGTCGAGGCTGACCCCGTCGTCCCCGTCCACGACGATCTTGACGAGCCGGCGGCGGTCGGCCGGGCGCACATCGATCTCCTCCAGATCGAAGCCCGCGGCGTTCACCGCGGGCGCGAGCAGCCGGGTCAGCGCGGCGATGGTGGCATCGCGCGACGGGCGCGCGGAGCCGTCGGCACCCCTGCCCGGACCGCGCCCCCCGTGAGCGCGGCCACCACGGGACTCGACGCTCATGGGTCCTCCCTCTGTTGTTGCGCCTGCGATCGCGGATGTCACCGCTCGTCCGTCGACACCTCAAGACTATCGACAGCCGGGGACCACAGCGGTCTTTCCGGCGGCACGGCGGCGCGGCGGATATGGAATGCTTGAGCTGGCCTGATGACGCGTCCAGAGCCCGCGACCGCGGAGGGCCACCGCCACCACACCACCGGGTGAGGAGACTCCCTTGCCAGAGGCCGTGCCGCGCATGCCGGAAATCGTGTCACGCCGGGCCCTGCTCGGCCGGGCCGCCGCGCTGGCCGGTGGCGCGCTCGTCCCGCCCTGGCTCGCGGGCTGCACGGCGGAGGCGGCCCCGCGCACGGACGTGTCCGTGCTCATCGGCGCGATCGCGTCCGAGCAGAGCCTGATCGCGGCGTACGAGGCGGCGCTGTCCGTCGCCCCCTCGCTGGCCGGGCGCCTGAGCCTCGCCCTCACGCACCACCGGGAGCATCTGGCGGTCCTGAAGCGGCACTACGTGCCCGGCTCCGGCGACCGGGCGGTCCAGGGCGGCGCCACCCCCTCCCCCGGCACGGCGCCCCTGATCCCCGTCGGCGGTTCCGGGGCGCTCGCGGAGTTGCGCGGTGCGGAGGAGCGCGCGGCGCGGGCACGGACGGCCGACGCCGCCAAGGCGGGCCCTGCGCTGGCCCAGTTGCTCGCCAGCATCGGCGCGTGCGAGGCGGGCCACGCCATGACGGTGAAGGGCGGGGCTCCGGCGGTCCGGGCCGCCTCCGACACCCGGGCGGTGCAGACGGCGCTGGCCGCCGAACACGCGGCCGTGTACGGGTACGGGGTGCTCGGCGCCCGGCTGCGCGGGCCGCTGCGGGAGACCGCGAAGGAGATGTGGAACGAGCACCGGGCCCAGCGCGACGCGCTCGTGTCGATCCTGTCCGCCGTGCCGGTCGCGGCGGCGCCGGCGTACCGGCTGCCGGTCAAGGTCACCGACGCGCGCGGCGCCGCCCGGCTCGCGGTGGTGCTGGAGGACGACCTCGTCCCCGCCTACGTCGGCCTCGCCGGGCTCTCCTCCCCGGATCTGCGGGCGTTCGCCGCCGACAGCGCGCAGCGGGCGATGGCGCGGTCGGCCCGCTGGCGTTCCCGGGCGGGCGTCCCGGCGCCGCGCGACGCCTTCCCCGGGCTGCCGTCCGCGGCCCTGTCGCCGCGTCCCGAACCGGGGGAGTGATCTTCCGCACGATGGGAACAATGCGCCCGATCGATCGCGTTGGTCCCGGTGGTGCAGGGACTACCCACAGGGACCACTCGGGGGAGGAGCCCAAACGTGACCACCACTCCGCAGGACGGCGGGCGCAGCGCCCTCGACGAGCTGCGGGACACCTACCGCGAACAGCTCGACCGGCTCGCGGCCGAGCGTGACGCCGCACGGCGCCAGGCGCGCAGGGCGCAGGCGCAGGCGGACGTGGCGCGCGCCGACCTCGCCAGCCTCAAGAGCCGGGTGGCCGAGTTGCTGAACGCCGCCGCGCGGCACCTGCCGGACCTTCCGGCCGCGGAGGTCCCGCCGGCGGTGGAAGGCCGGGCCAGGGCAGAGCTCCCCGCCGGGGACGGGCCGAACCGTCCCGCCCACGCGGCCTGACACCCGCGCGGCCTGACAGAGGAGGAACGGCCCGCCCAAGGGCCGTGCGGGGACCGCCGGGTCCACCGGTCCCGGCGGTCCCCCTCTTGTCACCAGTAGAGTTCGCCAGATGACCGCGTACGGCCTCCTCGTCTCTCCCTCGCACAACCGCGTCTATGCCCAGGCCGCCTCCCGCCTGGTGAAGGCCGAGCTGACGGTGTTCAGCGAACAGGCCCTCGGCGGACGCGTCGGCGACATTCAGGAGACCGCCATCGGCGGCGTCCCGTACGTGACGTTCTCCGCCGACGACCTGTCGGACCAGGATGTGCGCCTTCTGTCGAACCTGTCGTCGCTCTACGCGCTGTTCCAGATCGAGGACGGGCTGCTCCGTCCGGTCTTGCTCCGGCCCCTCGACGTGTTCGGCAGCGACCTGCTGACCATCCAGAAGTACTCCGGCAAGACGAACGAGTACTTCACCAAGCTGCTGCTGAACGTCACCGCGATGGCGACCGATTCGCCCATGGACCTGGTGACCGGCCGTCCCCGCGTCCTCGACCCCATGTGCGGACGGGGCACGACCCTCAACCAGGCCATGATGTACGGGCTGGACGCCGCGGGGATCGATATCGACGGCAAGGACTTCGACGCCTACTCGGCCTTCATCAAGACCTGGCTGAAGAACAACCGGGTCAAGCACCAGGCCGAGATCACCAGCGTCCGCCGGGAGAAGGCGGTCCTCGGGCGCCGTCTCCACGTCACGCTCGGCGCGTCCAAGGAGCGCTACAAGAGCGGCGAGACGATGGAGATCACCGTCGTGAACGCCGACTCGCTGCTGGCCGGGAAGTTCTTCCGCCCGGCCTCGTTCGACCTGATCGTGACCGACGCTCCGTACGGCGTCCAGCACGGGAGCCGTCCCAAGGGCGCGGGGCCCGGCGGCAAGGGGAAGCCGCAGTTGTCGCGCAGCCCGATCGATCTGCTGACGGCCGCCGTGCCCGAGTGGACGCGGCTGCTGCGTCCGGGCGGCGCGATGGGGATCTCCTGGAACACCTTCGTCGGCCGCCGTGAGCAGCTCGCCGAGATCCTCACCTCCAGCGGGCTCGACGTCCGGGACTCCGGCGCCTACCAGGACTTCCGCCACCGCGTGGACCAGGCCATCTCCCGCGACCTGATCGTTGCCGCGAAACCCTCACGGTGAATGCCACCGCTCCACGTGCGGAAGCAGTTCGTCCAGTCCGTGGATGAGCGCGTCCGGGGGCGTGAGGCCCGGGCGTTCGAAGGTGTGGGTGGTCTGGTGCCAGATCTGGACGGCGCGCAGGCCGGCGGACTTGGCGCCGTGGATGTCGTCGTACGGGCGGTCGCCGACGAACACGCAGGATTCGGGGTCGGTGGCGCCGACGGCGTCCATGGCGGCGCGGAACGCCTCGGCGTGCGGCTTCGTCCAGGGGATCTCGCTGGAGTAGACGGCGCCGTCGAGCAGGCCGAGGACGTCGTCGCGGACGAAGACGCGCTCGTGCCACTCGCGGGACCAGATGGTGTTGGACAGGACACCGATCTTGATGCCCCGCTCGCGGAGGGCGTGGAACAGGCCGGGGACGGCGGGGTCGGTGTGGGTGTGCGGGGTCCAGGTCTCGAAGTGCGTCGCGAGGAGCGGCTCGGTGGGCTCCACCCCGGCCATCGCGAACACCTCGTCGAGCGTGGCGCTGCGGTGCTCCTCGGTGCCGCGGCGCCACAGCTCCATCTCGGCGTCGGCGAGCGCGGCGGCGGCCCTCTCGACCGTCTCCGGGGGCAGGTGGGCGGAGCAGATCGCGCGCCACATGTCGGCCAGTTCGAGGTCGTGCCAGGGGGTCAGCGTGCCGCCCCAGTCGAAGATCACAGCTTGTACGCCCATGCACCGGATCGTAACCACCCGGACGGCGTACGCCGGTGTCCTCGGCGGGCTCGTCGCCGTCCGCGAGTAGGGGCCGGGTCAGCGGGGATACCGGTCCGATCACATGAAATCACGACAAACCGGGAGGAATCCATGAGGGCACGCGAGCCCGGGGAGTCCCGCGACTTCCGCGCGGACATCGACCACATGGGCGACGACGATCAGGACGAGCAGATCCGCCTGACCGAGGAGTACGTGACCGACCCGCCCGAGGACCTGGTCATCGAGGAACCCGAGCAGAGCCGGGACGGACTGAGCATCACCGAGTACGAAAAGGAGGCGGCCAGGCCGGGCGACCGGGATCGGCCGCATCCGGACACCCCCGCCGAGGCCGACGCCGTGCACCCCACCCGCCGGCCCTGACCGCATCCGGCGCCCGCACGGGCCGGGTGCGGGCGCCGGGGCGAGCCCCCTGGCCGGCAGCCGATCACGGCCGCCGGTGACGCGTGTGACACGGGCCCCTTTGCGGTTCGTTTCCGCACCGGCGGGAATGTCATAGGTGGGCCGTAGGTTGCGCAATGCGGGCTAGCTTGCGAGGTGACCGGGACATGCATGAGACAGTCACGGCACCGGCTGATCCCCCCGCCGACGTCGAATCCCCTTTCCCGCCCCATGACGAGCGGGAGGACCGGCGCCCCTGGTGGCGGCGCAAGGCGGGCCTGCTCGTCCAGTGGGCACTGGTCCTGACGGCCCTCGCCCTCCTCCCCCTCTACCGGGACGAGCTTCCCGACCTCGGTGCCATCTGGACGGCCGCATCGAACGCCGATCCCGGCTGGCTCACCATGGTCGTCCTGGCCGTGGCGGGGTCGATGGGCGCGTTCGCCCGGCTGCAGCGCCGGCTGCTGCGCATCGGCGGGCTGCGGATGCCGCTGCGCCGCGCGTTCGCGATCACGTACGCGGGCAACGCACTGTCCACCACGCTGCCCGCGGGCCCGGCGGTGAGCATCGTCTACACGTTCCGCCAGTTCCGGCGGGGCGGAGCGTCGGCTCAGCTCGCCACGGCGGTGATCCTGGCCGGCGGCGTGATCACCACGACCGCCTACTCGCTGATCGGCCTGCTGGCGCTGCTCGCCGACCCGCACGCCCGCGGGCCTGCGCTGATCGCGCTGGGCCTGCCGCTGATCCTGGCGGTATCACTCGTCCCCGTGCTGCGCCGGCCGTCGCTGCGCGCCCTGGTGACCGCGCCGCTGCGCCGGGGCTACCGCGCCGCGCTCGCCCACCCCGGGATCGCCCCGCACGCCGAGCGGGTGGCCGGCGTCCGCGACGTCCTGCGCCCGGCCCGCCGCGACTGGGCGGCACTCGCCGCACTCGCCCTGCTGAACTGGGGGTTCGACATCCTCGCGTTGCTGTCGGCGGCGCACGCGGTGGGCATCGAGGTTTCGCCGAACGGCATCGCCCTCGCCTACTTCGCCGCCCAGGCGGCGGGCAGCGTGCTACCGCTGCTGCCGGGCGGGCTCGGCGCGATCGAGGGCAGCATGGCCGCGTCGCTGGTCGCGTTCGGCGCGACGCTGTCACCCGCCGCCGCGGCCGTCGGCCTCTACCGGCTCGTGTCGTACTGGGGTGTCGTCGCGGTCGGCTGGATGGCCTGGGGCGTCCTCCACGAACACGGCCGCCTGGGAGCCCGCGTCAAGGGCCGCCTCACCACCGCCGGCGCCCTCCTGATGGACGGCATGATGGCCTTCGCGTTCGTCACCCCTTATACCGCGGTCCCCCTGCGCACCCCCGAGATCCGCCGCTGCGGCGACGCGATCACACCGGGCTGTCTTCGGGGGCTCTGAGGCGGGCCAGCACCTGGACGGGGTCGGCCAGGACCTCCGCGAAGGCGAACTCGGCCGCGCCCACGAGCGTGGTGTCGTCGCCGAGGGCGGTGGTGCGGAGCTTGACCTTTTCTCGGGGCGCGGCGAGCGCGCCGGTCGCAAGGACGCTGCGGATCTGCGCGGCGGCACCGAGATAGATGTCGCGGAGCGTCCCGCCGAAGACCACCATGCCGGGGTTGAACACGTTGACGAGGTTGGCGACGCCGAGGCCGAGCCAGGTGCCGACGCGGTGCAGCGCCTCCCGCGCCACGATGTCGCCCGCGTCGGCGGACGCCACCACCTCGCGGACCGCGTCCCGCCCCGCCTGTCCGGGCATCTCCGCGCGGCCGGCGTGGTGCAGCAGGGCCCGCTCCCCCACCTCCGCCTCCAGGCAGCCTTTGGAGCCGCACGCGCAGGGCCGTCCCCCCGGATTGACGATCATGTGGCCGATCTCGCCGCCGAAGCCCTCCTCGCCGCCGAGCAGCCGGCCGTGCGCGATGATGCCGCCGCCGACGCCGACGTCACCGTGCAGGTAGATGAGGTTGTCGCAGTTCACTCCGGCGCCGCGCTCATGTTCGGCGAGGGCGCCGAGGTTGGCGTCGTTGCAGACCGAGACGGGGATGCCGAGGCCGAGCCGGCGCGACAGCGCGTCACCGAGCCGGAGGTCGCCGGCCTCGAGGTTCGGCCCGAACACGATGGTGTCGTCGGACCGGCGCACCATGCCGGGGAACCCCAGCGCGGCGCCCACGCAGACGGCGTCGCGTTCGGCCTTGCGGACCAGGGACCGGGCGCCCGCGACGAGCACGCCCAGCAGCTCGGCGGGGTCGGAGCCGCGGGCCCGCACGCCCTCGCGGCGGTCCAGGACGACACCGCCGAGCCCGACGCGCGCGACCACGAGCCGGTCGACGCCGACCTCGAACGCCAGCACGTACACCCGGGTCGACTCGGGCCGGACGACGAGGGACGGCCGCCCGGCGCGGCGCCCCGGGCCGCGCGGCAGTTCCTCCCGGACGAGCCCCGCGGCGGTGAGGTCGGACGTCAGCGCCATGATCGTGCTGCGGTTGAGGCCGAGCGACTCGGCGAGCGTCGCCCGCGACGCGGGGCCGCGCAGGTGCACGAAACGCAGCAGGGTCCCGAGGTTGTGCCGCCGGATGTCCTCCTGTGACGGGCCCGCCTTCATCATCGGCGTAGCCCCAGCTCTCCGCTGACACCGGAGGTGATCAGCTCGACGATCTGCCGGTGGGTGACGTCGGCCGTCCTGACCTGCGCGACCATCCGGCCGAGGTAGAGCGCGGCGATCCGGTCGGAGACGGCGAAGACGTCGTTCATGTTGTGCGAGATCAGCACGACGGCCAGGCCCCTGTCGGCGAGCCGCCGGACGATCTCCAGGACCTGCTGGGTCTGCGCGACGCCGAGCGCGGCGGCGGGCTCGTCCAGCACGACGACCTTGCTGTCCCACAGGACGGCGCGGGCGATCGCGACGGTCTGCCGCTGCCCGCCGGACAGGGTCGCGATCCGCTGCCGGACCGAGCCCATCGTGCGGACGGCGAGGCCGGACAGCGTGCTGCGCGCCATCTCCTCCATCGCGGCCTCGTCGAGGGCGAGGCCGCGGCGCCGCTCGCGGCCGAGGAAGAGGTTCTGGACGATGTCGAGGTTCTCGCAGAGCGCGAGGTCCTGGTGGACGATCTCGATCCCGAGGCGGGCGGCGTCGCGCGGGCTGCCGACCCGGACCGGTCTTCCCTCGAAGCGGTACTCGCCCCGATCGGGGGGATGGATGCCGCCGATGCACTTGACGAGGGTCGTCTTGCCGGCGCCGTTGTCGCCGACGAGCGCGGTGACCTCGCCGGGGTGGGCGCAGAACGCGACATCGTGCAGAACCTTCACGGACCCGTAGCTCTTGTCGATGCCGCGGAGGTCCAGTGCTGGCGTCACTGACATGCCGAGGGGCTCCCACCGTGCCGCACCGCCGCCGCGCGCCAGGCGGTCGTGGTCAGTGAGCGTATCAGCCGCGCCCCCCGGCAGGGCCGGAGAGCCGATGGTGCGGGCCACCGGCTCCCAGCCGTCCTCCGCCCCCCGCATAGATGTCACCGCCCGGCGGCCGACCGCCGCCGCCTGGCCAGCGCGTCCATGCTGGCGGCGAGCAGCAGCACGAGGCCGGTGATGAGGAAGCTCAGGTAGGCCTTGGTGCCGAGCAGCCCGAGGCCGTTCTCGATGATCGCGATCACCAGGCCGCCGAGCACGGCGTCGCGGGCCTTGCCGCGGCCGCCGAACAGGCTGGTCCCGCCGATGACGGCCGCGCCGACCGCGTACAGCAGCGTGTTGCCGCCGCCCGCGTCGGTGGCGACCGAGTTGAGCCGGGACGCGGCCACGATCCCGCTGATCGCGGCCAGCCCGGATCCGATCATGAAGACGGAGATCCGGATGCGGGTGACGTTGATGCCGGCGCGGCGCGCGGCCTCGGCGTTGCCGCCGACGGCGTAAATGTGCCGCCCGTAGGCGGTGCGGCCGAGCACGAACGTGCAGACGATCAGCAGGACGCCGACGAGCGGCACGCCCCAGGGGATGCCGCCGAGGAAGATCAGCGGGCTGACGGCACGGTCCTGGCTGAGCACATAGGTGGAGCCGAGCAGGGCGGTCGCGACGACGGCGCACTGGGCGAGGACGAACTGCAGCGGCCTGGAGTGCAGGTTGCGGACGTGCTGGCGGCGCCAGCGCAGCAGCTGCGTCGCGCCGTAGCCGGCGGCGCAGAGCGCGGCGAGCAGCCAGCCGAGCCAGATCGGCATGTTCGTGTTGGACAGCGCCACGATGACGTCGTCGCGGACGGGCACCGTTCCGCCCTCGCCGATCAGCCGCAGCGTGATGCCCTGCAGGCCGAGGAAGAACGCCAGCGTGACGACGAACGAGGGGATCCGCAGCACCGACACGAGCCAGCCGATGGCGGTGCCGATGACGATGCCGATCGCCACGCCGCTGATCACCGCGACGTACCAGGGCTGCCCGGCATCGGTGATCAGCTTGGCGAGCACGGCCGCGCACAGCCCGCTCGCGACGCCGGCGGACAGGTCGATCTCGCCCAGCAGCAGGACGAACACGAGCCCCATCGCGAGGATCGTGATCGGCATCGCCTGCGTGGACAGGTTCGCGAGGTTGGCCTTGCTGAGGAACGTGTCCGGCTTCAGCGCGGTGAACAGCACGACGAGCGAGATGAGCCCGAGGATGGCGGGCAGCGCGCCCAGCTCCCCGGCCTTGATCTTGTTCAGGTAGTCGAGCGCCGCGGACCTCATGTCGTGCTCGCGGCGGTCGCCTGCGAAGTCGGAGTCCGCCAGCTTCATGACGGCGGCCTCCCTGCCTTCGGGGATGTCGGTGGACACCTGCTCCCCCTTCAGATGCTCTCGGCGGCGGTCGTCGGCGCGAGGCCGAGATCACCGGAACGGCCGGCGGTGATGAGCTCCACGACCTGGCCGTGGGTGACCTCGGAGCGGGCGACGTCCGCCGCGACGCGGCCGAGGTAAAGGGCGGTGATGCGGTCGGCGACCTCGAACACGTCGTTCATGTTGTGCGAGATCAGCACGACCGCGTGCCCGGTGTCGGCGAGACGCCGGACGAGGTCGAGCACCTGCCGGGTCTGGGCGACGCCCAGTGCGGCGGTGGGCTCGTCCAGGATGACGACCTTGGACTCCCACAGCGCGGCCTTGGCGATCGCGACGGTCTGCCGCTGCCCGCCGGACAGGCTCGACACCTGCTGGCGGACGGACTTGACGGTCCGGACCGACAGCTTCGCGAGCGTCTCCCGCGCCGCCTCCTCCATCGACGACTCGTCCAGCACGATGCCCTTGCGCCGCTCCCGGCCGAGGAACATGTTCTGCACGATGTCGAGGTTGTCGGCGAGGGCGAGGTCCTGGTAGACGACCTCGATGCCCAGGTCGGACGCCGTGCGGGGGCCGTCGATCGTCACCGGGCGGCCCGCGAACTCGATCTGTCCCGAGTCGATCGGGTGGATCCCGGCGATGCACTTGATGAGGGTCGACTTGCCGGCGCCGTTGTCGCCCACGAGGGCCATGACTTCGCCCAGCCGCACGGTGAAGTCCACGTCGTGCAGCACATGGACGGCACCGAAGCTCTTGTTGAGCCCGGTCAGGCGCAGGACGGGGTCTCCGTTTTCAGCCACGTGTTTCCTTCCGCGAGGATCTGTGTCCTGCCCGTGGCGGGCCCCTGGCGTCCCGGGTTCCGGGTACCCGGGGCGCACTCAGCGGTGCGGGGCCCGCCACGAGGTCGGCGTGGGCTCGCTACTGGATGCCCGCGTCCTTGCACTTGGCGGCGTAGGCGCCCTTGCACAGGTCTTCCTTCTTGACGAAGCCGTCGTCGGCGACCTGCTTGACGTTCTCCTTGAAGACGCCGATCGGGTTCAGCAGGACCGACGGGACGTCCCGCTTGCCGACGGGGTCGTTCGTCGTGCCGTTGGTCTCGGCCTTCTCACCCTTGATGAGTGAGACGGCGAGCTTGGCGGCGGCGTCGGCCTCCTGCTTGACCGGCTTGTACACCGTCATGCACTGGTTGCCGTCCAGGATGTTCTGCAGGCCCTCCAGGGTGGCGTCCTGGCCGGTGACGGCGACCTTGCCGGCCTCCTTGTTCTTCTTGAGGATCGAGACGACCGCGCCGCCGAGGCCGTCGTTCGCGGCGAGCACACCGTCGATCTCGCCGTGCTGCTCGGTCCACATCTGCTCGAAGAGCGTGGCGGCCTTCTCGGCCTTCCAGTCCGGAACGGGCTGCTCGGCGACCTTCTTGTACTTCGAGACCGGGTCGAGGACGTTGTGCGCGCCCTTGGCGAAGAGGGTCGCGTTGTTGTCGGTGGGGGCGCCGTTCAGGTAGGCGATGTTGGCGGCCTTGTCGCCGAGGCACTTCTGCAGGCCCTTGCCGAGTTCTTCGCCGACCTTCACGTTGTCGAACGATACGTAGTAGTCGGCGACGCCGCCGAGGGTGAGGCGGTCGTAGTCGATGGTCTTGACGCCCTGCGCCTGCGCCTTGCGCTGGACGGCCGCCGCGGAGTTGGAGTCGAGGCCGTCCACGATCAGGACCGTGACGCCGCTGGTGAGCATCTGGTCGGCGATCGTCTGGAAGCGCTGGGTCGAGCCCTCGGCGTTCTGGATGTCGTAGTCGACGCCGGCGGCCTTGAACGCCTGCTCCAGGTACGGCCGGTCGAAGCTTTCGTAGCGGACGGACGAGGTCGTGTCAGGCAGGATCACACCGACCTTGCCCTTGGCCGATCCGCTGGAGCCGCCCTTGTCGTCGCCCCCGCACGCGGTGAGGCTGAGCGCCGCGGCTGTCGTGAGGGCCGTCAGGCTGAGGATCCCCTTGCGCATTGCCCGGGTCCTTTCTGGGGGTGGCCGCGTGCCGCGGCCGGGGGGTAAGCCATGCCGATGAGCCAGGTCACACGTTCACCGGCGTGAATGTTGTGCCCCGCAACTTATGTCGCGCCCGCCCGGAACGCCAGACCCGTCGGCTCGCTGATTTGTTGTGCGCGGTAACAATCACATAACACGAGATCAACGAGGGTGGAACGCGACATGACGGGCCCGGTGCCGGCGAGCGGCGTCCACCGTCCACGCGTTCCTGCGACAGCCAAGGTCGGCGAAATGTTTAGCGCCTCAACATTCACCCGGCCAACCGCCGGTCCCGTGGGCGGCGCAGCGGACGGGCGTGCGAGAGCGCCGGGACGGTGCGGGAGGACCGCCCCGGCGGCGGGCGCCCTCAGCGGGCGGCGAGAACGCGGGCCACGCGGTCGGCGGCGGCGGTGACGTCGTCGGCTGCGGCGATGCGCTCGGCCCACGACCACCAGTACCACCAGCCGCCGGCGCCCTGCTCCACCAGGATGTTCTCGGTGAGGGCGGAGACGTCCGGGTTCACCACGTGCAGGCTCGGCGACTGGCCGCGGGGCAGGAGAAGACGCACCCGGAGGCCGCGCTTGACCAGCTCACCGCCGAGCTCTTCCAGATATTCGATCCGCGTCTTCGACAGCGCGGCCGTTCCCGTATCGTCAGGCGTCATCCTTGCTTCCTCACGGACTCCGCACGGCCCGACGTGTGCTCAGCCTCCCGCTTCACCGGCCCCGGCGCAAGCACATCGGCTGGTCAGCGGGGTGTGAGGCGGCACCGAAGGCGTGCGCGGCCCGCGTTTTGGAGGTCCCGGGGACCCTATCCGGGATATCTTGCGCGTAGCACAGGAACCGGAACATGGGGGGCGAAGATGACGGTGGGCGCGGGTGCCCAGCCTGGAGCCGGCCCGGCCGCCGCACCGCCGGGCGGCGCCGCACGGGGCGCGCGGACGTGGCACCGGTTCCATTACGCGGTCGGGGTGTTCCTCGTCGCGTACGGCGTGACGAGCCTCGTCAGCGGGGTGCTGCTGTGGGGCGACCGCGTGGAGGAGATCGAGGGCTACTTCGGGTCCGGCCCGGCGGCCGGTGTCCTGATCTTCGTCAAGGCGATCGAGGCGCTGCTCGTCCTCGGCACGGTGGCGGGGGTGCTGCTCCGCCGCGACATGCTGTTCGTGCCCCCGCTGGCGGGATGGATGGCCGGGTTCACGATGTTCGCCGTCCTGGACGTGTTCAAGGGCCGGTGGGGCGGCCTGGCCGAGCACCTGCTGTACCTGGCGGCGTTCGTCGTGCTGCTGTTCCTGTCCTACGGGCTGAGCGCGAAGGCCCAGCTCGCCGCCGCGCCGCGGGAGGCCGCGCCGGGCTCGTCCCCCATCGGGCCGCGGGGGCTCACCCGCACGCAGGAGTTCGCCCTCCAGGCCATCAACCGGGCCGCCGCGCTGACCGGGCCGCGCCCGCGCCCCGAAAGGCGCGACTGATCTTGGCAGATGTTGCCCTTGGTGTGACCCCCGCCCGGTGTCACGTTGTGGCCCATGAGAGCCCGAAGACTGGCATGGCCGGTGGTCCTGGCGGCATCGCTCGCGGTGCCCGCGTCGCTCGCGGCGCCCGCCGCGGCGCGGCCCGCCGCCCCGGCCGGCTGCGACCCGGTACAGACGGCCCCGGTGTACCGGGGCAAGGTTCCCTCCCCCAAGCAGGTCCTCGGCTTCGACCTCGGTGAGCGGCCGGTCAGCGCCGCCCAATCCGACGCCTACCTGGAGACGGTCGCCGCCGAGAGCGAGCGCGTCGTGTCCGGGACACTGGCCACGACCGCGCAGGGACGTCCGCTCAAGTACGCGATCGCCGGACGTCCCGCACTGATGTCCAAGGCGGGACTCGCCAAGGTCCGGTCCGATGCCGGCCTGCTGCGCGACCCGCGCACGCCGGAGGCGCTCGCGCGGCGGATCACCGAGCACGGCGTCCCGATCCTGTGGATCAGCGGCAACGTCCACGGCGACGAGCCGAGCGGCACGGACGCGGCGCTCAAGGTGCTCCGCGACCTCGGTGACCGCACCGACTGCGCCGCCACGGCGATCCTCGACAACGCGCTCGTCGTCGTCCTGCCGACCCAGAACCCGGACGGCCGCGAGCTGAACACGCGCCAGAACGCCTACGGCTTCGACATGAACCGCGACTGGTTCGCGCGCACCCAGCCGGAGACCGACGGCAAGCTGGCGATGCTCAACACCTACCCGCCGGCGCTCTACATCGACGCGCACGAGATGGGCGGGACGTCGTACTTCTTCCCGCCGAACGCCGACCCGATCTACCACGAGACGCCCGAGCAGGCCATCGGCTGGATCAACGACCTGTACGGCGCGGCGATGGCGGCCGAGTTCACGCGGCAGGGCATCGACTTCTTCAACCGCGACGTCTACGACCTCTTCTACCAGGGGTATGGGGACTCGGTGCCGACCAGCGGGTTCCTCGCCGCCGGGATGACGTACGAGAAGGGCGACGAGAGCCCGTACCCGGAGCGGGTGAAGGAGCAGTACCTCACCCAGTGGGTGTCGCTGTCGGCGGCGGCACACAGCCGGCACCGCGTCCTCACCGAGTGGCGCCGGATGACGGTGGACGCCTACGCGCAGGGCAAGGCGGGCGAGCTGGAGCCCAACCAGATCTACAACCCGCCGAACCAGATCGACCGGCAGGTGCCGGACCGGAAGGTGCGCGGCTACTTCCTGCGGGACGACGACCCGGCCAAGCGCGCGGAGGTCCGCCTCATCGTGCGGCGCCTGCAGCGCATGGGCGTGCGCGTCGAGAGGCTCGTCCGGCCGCTGACCGTCCCGGACTTCAAGGCGTACGGGCGGGCCGAGGCGAAGACGACGCTTCCCGCGGGCACGTACTGGATCACGATGGCGCAGGGGCAGAAGCACTGGATCCAGGCCATGCTGGGCGAGGACTCCTACACGCCGTTCCCGTACTTCTACGACGTGACGGCTTGGAGCCTGCCCCTGCTGGGGAACGTTCCGGGCGGGTCGTCGGGCGCCGTCCTGCGCCCGCGGGCGGTTCCGGTGCGGACGCTGCCCGCGCCGCGTCCGGGGCATGAGGGCAGGGCGCCGAAGCTCGGCGTCCTGCAACTGTCGAAGACCTCCTCGTCGGCGCGCGAGTCGGCCGGGTGGCTGCGGCACCGCCTCGACCGCGAGTGGAAGCTGCCGTTCACGCCGCTCACCCCGGCGGACGTCGCGGCGGGCGGGCTCGACGGCATCGAGGTCCTGGTCACCCCGGACGGTCCCGCCTCGTCCGCCTACACCGCGCTCGGCGATGCCGGGCGCGCCGCACTCCAGCGCTGGACGCGGGACGGCGGCCGGTACATCGGCTGGCAGGGCGGCACGCAACTCGCCGCCCGGCTGGGGCTCACGACCGCGGTGCTGGCGGAGCCGACGTCCGACATCCCCGGCACGATGTTCCGCGTGAAGGTGGACCGGTCGAGCCCGCTGGCGCGGGGCGTCGGCGCGACGGCCTGGAACTTCACGTCCTACGACCTGGTCATGCGGGCGTCGACCGGCGTCGTGGTGTCGTATCCGCAGGCGGACTCGCCCGACTGGTTCGTCTCCGGGTTCGAGCGGGGCTCATCCGAGCTGGGCGGCACCGCGGCGGTCGTGGACCAGCCCGTCGGCGCGGGACGTTCCGTGCTGTTCGCGGCGGAACCGAACTTCCGCGCGTTCAGCGACGGCACGGCCAAGCTGCTCTACAACGCGATCCTCGGGCCCGACCCGGCCAAGGCCCCGGCACCGCAGGGGACGGCGAAGGCCGTGCGGGCGGCGGCGGAACTGCCGTCGCGTGAGTCGCCGATCCGCGTGTCGGTGAAGGCGGCGGACGCCGCGAAGGCCGCGTCCGTCCTGCGGTCGGCCGGTGCGCGGTGGGCCGAGACCCGTTCCGGCGGGGTCGTCCACTACGTGATCGACAACCCGCGGGGCCTGCCGGTGGACCACCACCCGTTCGCCGGACGCCTGCCGTCCCTCATCCGCGCGGCCGGCATCGAACCGGTCGCCGTCACCCTGCCCTGACCGCTCACCGTGGCGCGCCGGCGACCCCGGCGCGCCACGTCCTACTTACGGACGATCCACGCGATGGCGGTCATCGTGCCGGGCGGAACCTCGGTGAACCCGCCGTCCCGGACGGCGACCGCCGCCTTCTTCACGCACCGGCTCCACGGGACGTCGCGGGCGAGGTGCACGCGGGCACCGGCCTCGGCCCACGCCGCCACGTCCTTGCGGCGTCCCTGGCGGAGAAGCAGCTGCGCGGCGTGCCCGCACTGCGCGGCGGCCTTGCCGGTCGTGATCGTCACGTCCGGGTTGAGGGCGATCACCGCGTACGAGGGTTCGGGCGGCGGCCCGGGCTCCGCTTCCTCGGCCAGATCCAGACCCGCGACCTGGAGCCTGGCCAACTGCGGCGGGACGTCCGCCACCGGCCCGGGCGGGAAGGCCCGGACCTGCGCGCCCGCGTGCTCGACGGTGACACCGGGCAGTGCCTCCGCCTCCGGCCACCGCACCCCGCGTGCCCGCCGCGTCACCTTCCGGATACGGCGCGACTCCCACTCGCCGACGGCCTCCCGCCATTCGCCCTCGGTCGCGCGGGGATCGGTGAGCAGCCGGACGACCGCCGTCGCCGCCGCCTCGCAGACCGCGTCATGGCCGGGCGGATCGGCCTTCTCGGCGTGTACCACCAGTTGCATCGCCCAAGGCGGATCATCGAGGGGGTCGTAGTCGGGTCGCACCCGTGGAGTATTCCAAACCCGATCCGGCTTTCCGGGGTCGGAGTGTGGGTAATGCACCTCTTACCGTCCCCCGGACGTCGTTCAGGTACGGGAGGTCTCCGGTGACCAGTGGCGCGTGGAGTGATTCCATACCGGGAATCGGGACGTTCTTCGTCGGCATCGACATCGCCCCGGGCCGCTACAGATGCGAAGACGGCAAGGGCGGCTGGTGGGTGCGGTTCACCGGCCCCGGCGGAGGCGACCCCGTCGGCTCGTGGCCGCTGCCCTCCGGCCCGACCGAGATCGAGATCGCGTGCACCGACTTCGCGTTCGAGACCCACGTCCCGACGTCCTGGCGGCGCACAGCGCCCCCGCGCGCCCCCGAGGACGGCTCCCCCGCCGAGCCGCGCCCCGTCGCCGACCCGACGCTCCGCGCGGAACTCGACACGATCGTGGAGCGCCGCCGGCCGCTGCTGTGGCTGGCGCCGCTGTCGGTGCTCGCCCTCGGCCTGGTCGGCTCACCGCTGCTCGGCTCGCTGTGGCTGGTCGGCCTCGGCATGCTCGCGGTGCTGGTCGCGCTCGGCACCCCGTCGGTCTCCCTCGACCTGCGCCGCGCCCGCGAGTTGGAACGGCGCCGCGACCGCTACCTGACCCCCGAGGACTTCGACGGCGAGGGCCGCGCGATGCTGGCCCGCGTGCAGAGCGCGATCGACACCGTCCGCGACTCCGACGTCAACCGCGAGGGCCTGCTGGACGCGGTGGACAACGCGGTGACCCTGCCCCGCCAGGAGTGGGAGATCGCGCAGGTGCTCGCGAAGCAGTCGAAGCTGCGCGCCGACCACGCCACGATGTCGGGGACCGCGGCAATCCCCGAAGTGGAGGCGGCGCTCCGCCCGCTGCGCGACAAGCTCGACATCTCGGTCGACGCGGTGACCCGCCGCGTCGAGGCGCTCGAACGCTACGCCGAACGCGCCAAGTCGGCCGACGAGGTCCTGCACGCCCAGCGCCACCTGGAGGCCATCGCCGAGAAGGCCCACGAGTACGACGAACTGCTCGCCGACACCGTCCGCGACGACCTTGCGCTCCCCGCGATCGAACGCCTCACCGAACAGGGCGACGAACTCCTGCGCACCCTCCGCGAACGCCTGGCCAAGGCCGCCGAAGCCGGCAGCGAACTCCCACCCGCCCCCTGATCCCCCTATCCGGCATCGAGATCGTCCTGGAGCCGCTGTAGCTCCTGCAGTTTCTCCGTGATCTCCCGCATCGTGTTCCGCGCCTCCGCCTGGAGGCGCCTGTACTGCTCCACCTGCTCTTCGTCCACCACCTCCTGATCCTCGGCCATCGCCTCCTGCCACTTCTCTTCGACCTGGTCGATGCGCGGCGACATCTCGGCACCGAAGATCGCACTGCCCGCCGCCTCCCGTAGCGACCTGCGACCGGCCAGAACGTCCTGGACGAGCCGCTGGAACTCGGGATTCGCCGAGTTGTCCTTGAGGACCTCGAGATCGCGGCGAATCCGCATGGAGGCCCGCTGGTCACCCCGCGCAATGTCCATCATCGGCTGACCGGTCTCGTCGAACTCTGTCATCGCTAGATCACCTTGTTGTCGTAGGAGCCTTTCGGGAACGGCTGGGCGTCCAGGCCGTGGATCGAACCGAGCGTCCCGCTGACCAGGCCGATGAACCCGAAGACCGCGGCGACGGTCAATCCGACATATCCAAGGACCTCCAGCCACTTCTGGATGCCCAGGCCGATCTGTGCCATGATCACGGCCATTCCGACGGACGGCCCCACGATGGTCCAGCTTGTCGCGGCCGGAGGGCATATACATACCCGAAGAGCAGTCCTCTCTCACTGTCCACCGCCTTCTGATTGCCCTGCACATAACCCTTTGCCTTCTTGGCGTCCCCGGCGAGCACCCCCAGAGACTGAGCGAATGTCTCCAGCGCACCCGGCTCAACACGGAACGACATGCATTCTCCTTCTACCGGAAGACCGAGGTTCCCGCTCGACTTGCAATCGCCTCCGCCTCCTGCCAACATCTTGCCCGCCATCGATATACCCAAAAAGGAGGGTCACCATGGATCATCGCTTTCGTCTGTGTTTTGTAGGTGGCATGGCCATGGCTGCAGGTGCAGCCCTTGGAGCCTCATCCGCGATATACCTCTACTTCGGCGGTCTCGTAGGCGCCACGGGATTTCTCATCGGAGGATATCTGTTCCTCCGCGGAGCAAAAAGTAACGGCAAACGTGCGGCCGCCCTCACTCTCGCCGGCATGGCCGTCATGGCCGTCGCATTCCTCCTTACCAGACTCCTTGCTCACACCTGACCAATCCCGCACATTCACGAACCGCATTCATGACATCGGCGCGGCGGTCGCGACTCCCATGCAAGATCACCAAACTACAGAATTTTCACATCCATCGGAGGTTCTTCACGGCCGACCTCCGATGATCCCGGCGGCATCTGAGTCGAATTATCGACTCCATCGGCTTCGAAATATGCCCCATCCATAACGAGTAGACCCTCAAAGGCTCGGCGTCCCATGGGGGCGCCATGCCCAGTTCAACTCCATAAGGGCCGCCCGGAAAAATAAATATCGGCGACCGTGACCTCTGTCCGGGATTGGCTGCCTTTTATGGGCTCACCTGGAGTCTTTTTATGCACCCTTGACCGCATCCGGTCACTTCATATGCAAGCCACAGCGGCGTCGCGGACCTGCGCTGGTTCCGGCACCCGCTGCGGTTGCTGGACGACGGCGAGCTGGACGTCACCGGGCACTGGTGACCTTCGACACCGCCCGCTACCTAGCCGAAGACGAACAGGGCGACTACCTGCCGACTATCAAGGGAACCGGCCATCGCCGCCGGCAGCGAGCCGATCGGTGCCGATCCCGCTCAGCACATGACGACACAACCGCCGCGCGGCAGGCGACCTTGAAATCGCCCCGGATATGGACCATCCGATGTCGAGGCTCCGCCGCGGCGACCGATCGAATCACTCATCTTGCACGGGATACCTCTCAAAGAGATGCCCGAAAGGGGTGATCGCTGCGACCTTAATCGGGGTCGGAACAGATGGCCGTTTCCAGGGTGGGTCTGGTGTGCTCGGGTCATCATGGCCACATACGGACAGCCGGGGGAAAGCGTTCACTCGCTGCATGACGGTTATGCGGCCGGCGGTTCTAGGGTGGTGCGGACCATTCCCGGGGAGGTGGCATGGCACAGGACGGGACGGCGCAGCCGGGTCCGGTCGTCGATGTGACGAGGCCGCATCAGGCGCGGTTGTGGAATCACTGGCTGGGCGGCAAGGACACCTATCCGATCGACCGTGAAATCGGCGATCGGATCGCGGCGGTGTATCCGGAGATCGCGGACGTGGCACGGCAGTCGCGGGCGTTTTTGATCCGGGTCGTGCATTTCATGACCGGCCAGGGTGTCCGGCAGTTCCTCGACATCGGGACCGGGCTGCCCGCCGTCGACAACACCCATGAGGTCGCGCAGCGGGACGCCCGGGACTCGCGGATCGTGTACGTCGACAACGACCCGGTGGTCGTGGCGCACGCCCGTGCGCTGCTGACCAGCGCTCCGGAGGGGGCCTGCGCCTATATCCAGGCCGACATCCGCGAGCCTGAGGCGATCATCGAGGAGGCCGCGGCCTTCCTCGACCTCACCGAGCCGATCGGGCTGCTGCTGCTCGGCATCGTCGGCAACGTGGCGGACGAGGACGACCCGCCGGGGATTGTTCGGCGGCTCGTCCGGGCGCTGCCGTCCGGCAGTTTCGTGGTCGTCAACGACGGCACGAACGTCCTCGGCGTGAACGAGTGGACGCCCGCCGAGGCCACCGCTCGGGGCGAGGCGCTCCGCCTCTGCGCGGAGGCCGGGACGGTCCCGTACCACGCGCGCACCCCCGAGTACATCGAGGCGCTGTTCGCGGACCTGGATCTGGTGGAGCCCGGTGTCGTGTCGACCCCGCTGTGGCGGCCCGACTTCCCGCAGGTCGGCGCGCCCCGGCCCATCGACTCCTTCGGCGGCGTGGCCCGCAAGCCCTGAACGACGCCGGCCGCGTGCCCCCGGCGGTCCGCCGGGGGCGCGGGCGGTTCAGCCGACCAGGGCGCGTACCTGAGCGGGGCCGGTGAAGACCTCGGCGCGCATGCCCGCCTCGCGGGCGGCGAGGACGTTGCGCTCGGTGTCGTCGAAGAAGATGGCGTCGGCGGGGGTGACGCCGAGGCGCTCGGCGCAGATCTCGTAGGCGCGCGGGTCGGGCTTGGCGACGCCGATATGGCACGAGTAGACGAGGGCGTCGAAGCGGCCGAGCCAGGCTCCGTGCCGGGCCTCGAAGCGGGGCACCAGGTCGTCGATGATGTTGGACAGCAGCCCGAGCGTGCGTCCCTCATCGGCCAGTTCGCGGACGAGGGCGACCATCTCGTCGTCCACGTCCGTCCAGCTGCCGAGGTCGGCCTCGATCAGCGCGGGGACGTCGGGGAAGGTGACGCCGAGCCGGCCGGCGACCTCCGCCCAGTAGGCCGCGCTCTCCTGGCCGGCGTCGTAGGCGGGGCGGCAGCCCCAGTAGGCGTCCCAGAAGGCCGGGCCGGACGTCCCGGCGATGTCCTCGATGCGCCGCACCGCCTCGGGGCTCTGGGTGCGGGCGATCACTCCGTACAGGTCGAACACGATCACGTCGGGCATGCCTTCGACCCTAGATGCCGCATGAGACACTCGCCCGGAAATGTAGCAAGCGCTTGGTATTGCCCGTACGCTGGGGCGGCGATCGAATCGAGCAAGCGGTTGGGCGACACGGCATAATGAGAGGGTGACGACCACGAGCGCTAAGTCCGGACGATCCAGAACCCGTGCCGCGGGCGAGGGCGGATCCCGCCGCGGCAGGGGCTCGCCCGCCCTGGCGTCGGAACGGCGCGAGCACCTGGTCAGGCTCGCGGCCGAACTCTTCGCGGAGAAGGGCTTCCAGGCCACCACGGTCCGCAACATCGCCGATGAGGCGGGCATCCTCTCCGGCAGTCTCTACCACCACTTCGACTCCAAGGAGTCGATCGTGGACGAGATCCTCTCCGGGTTCTTCACCGAGATCATGGAGTCCTACCGGGCGGTGATCGACGAGGGCCGCAACCCGCGCGACACCATCGCCGGGCTCGTCCGCGTCGCGTTCGGCACGCTGGAGCCGCACCGGGCCGCGATCACGGTGATGCAGAACGACTGGAACTACCTGAAGGGGATGGAGCGGTTCGCCTACCTGACCAAGTCCGAGGACGAGGTCGAGAAGATGTGGGTGTCCACGCTCCAGGCGGGCCAGGCGGAAGGGCTGTTCCGTCCTGACCTCGACCCGAAGCTCACCTACCGGATGATCCGCGACACCGTGTGGGTGGCGGTCCGCTGGTTCCGGCCCGGCGGGCAGTTGGACGCCCAGGGCCTCGCCGAGCACTACCTCAAGGTGATGTTCGACGGCATCAACCTGCACTAGACCCGCGCGCCCGGCCGCATCTCCACCGCGTGCGCGGGGCGGGACGGCAGCAGCCGCCCGAGCGGCCCGGGAAGCCACCAGTTCGCCTCCCCGAACAGCTCCATCAGCGCCGGGACGAGCACCAGCCGCACGACGGTCGCATCGATCAGGATCGCGACGCTGAGGCCGAGGCCCATCTGCTTGACGGCGACGTCCGCGCCGAGCAGCACCGACAGGAACACCATCACCATGATCGCGGCGGCCGCGGTGATCACGCGGGCGGTGCGCGACAGCCCGAGCGCGACGGCTTCGCGGGTCGGCATGCCCGCCTCGTAGATCTCGCGGACGCGGGAGACGAGGAACACCTCGTAGTCCATCGAGAGCCCGAACAGGATCGGGAACATCATCAGCGGCACCCACGTCGTGACCGGCATGTCGGTGGGGAAGCCGAGCAGGCGTCCCGCCCAGCCCCACTGGACGACGGCCGTCACCACCCCGTACGCAGCCGCGATCGACAGCAGGTTCATCAGCGCGGCCTGCACCGCCACCGTGACCGACCGGACGAGCGCGACGAGCAGCACCAGTGACAGGCCGACGACCACGGCGATCAGCAGCGGCAGCCGGCCGCCGACCTCGTCGGCGAAGTCGATCGACGCGGCGTTCGGCCCGCCGACGTGGGCGTGCACGCCCGTCCGCGGGATCACCTCGTCCCGCAGCGTGTGGACGAGCTTCGGCGTCTCCTCGTCCTGCGGGCCCGTCTTCGGGAACGCGATGACGATGGACGCCCGGCCGTCCTCGCTGGTGCGCGGCGGCTGGACGGCGGCGATGCCCGGCGTCTCGCGGACCGCCCCGGCGAGCCTGGCCGCCGCCCCGCCGTTCCCGTCCTCCGTGACGATGATCAGTGGCGCGGCGGTGCCGGGCCCGAAGCCCTCCGCCATGATGCGGCTCGCCTGGTAGCCGCTGTGGTCGTGCGGCTGGGTGCTGGAGTCGGGCAGGCTCAGCCGCATCGACAGCGCGGGGACGGCGAGGAGCAGCAGCACCACGGCCGCGCACAGCCCGGCGGCGACCGGGTGGGCCTGGACGGTCCGCGCCCAGCGTTCGGCGAGCGGGCGGCGGGCCCTGCCCGCCCGACCGGAACGCGGGCCGGGGACGCGGAACCGGTCGATGGCGTGCCCGGCGAAGCCGAGCAGCGCGGGCAGCAGCGTCACCGCGCCGAGCATCGTCATCAGCACGGCGACGCCGGCCGCGACCGCGACGCCGTTGAGCAGCTTCTGCTGCATGATGAACAGGCCCATGAGCGCGATCACCACGGTGCTGCCGGCGAAGAGGACGGCCCGTCCGGCGGTGCTGACCGCGGTGACGGTGGCGTCCTCGGGATCGTTGCCGGCGTGCAGTTCCTCCCGGTGGCGGGTGACGATGAACAGCGCGTAGTCGATGCCGACGCCGAGGCCGATGAGCGCGGCGATGATGGGGCTGAACGCCGGCGCCGGCAGCAGGTGCCCGATCAACATGATCAGCGCGAGGCCGGAGCCGATGCCGAAGAGCGCCGTCACGATCGGCAACCCCATCGCCAGCACCGACCCGAACGCGACCAGCAGGATGACGATGGCGGCGAGCACGCCGATGGCCTCGGAGGGGCCGCCGCCGGGCGTCTCGGCCGTGTCGACCGCCGATCCGCCGAGTTCGAGCCGGACGGGCCCGGCGCCGGTGCGCACGTCGTCCAGCAGCGCGGTCACCGCGGACCTGGGCATGTCGTCGGAGGGGACGTCCAGGTCGCCGACGGCGAACGCCGTCTTCCCGTCCCGCGATATCTGGCCCGGCCGCTCGTACGGGGACGACACCGACGCCACGTGCCGCGTCTTGGCGAGCCGGTCGATCGCCTGCTCCACGCGGGCCTTGACCTGCGGGGACCGGACGCCGCCGTCCGCGCGGACCGCCAGCGTGATCGAGTCGCCGCTGTTGCCCGGGAAGTGCTCGTCCAGGAGGTCGGACGCCTTCGCCGAACCCGAGTCACCGCCGGAGAAGTCGTTCAGCGGCTCGGCCGCGAAACCGAACCCGAGGACCATCACGACGATCGTGCCGATGATCCAGCCCGCCACCGTCAGGCGCCGTCTCCGATAGCAGAACCGGGCGAGCCTGGCCAACCTCATGGGAACCACCTTTTGCGGACGCACCGCACTCGGAGGGATACCGTCCGCTCCAGCGTGGTTCCGCGGCGCCGCCCGGGGCATCCGGCTGGCGGCGTCATTCGGCTGTCCGAATACTTCGGTTGGAGTACATCCGGCGCGGTATCCCACTGTGCGCCGTCCCTAACCCCCATAGTGGACTTAGTCATAATTTGCCGAGTAGGGGTGTCGCCTTGGCCCGTGGGGATGCTGCCACTGAAGAGTTCTACGGGGGGAGGGCGACATGACGGTTCAACGGGGCACCGGCGGTCGCGACGAGCCCACGCCCGCGGCCCAGCGCGCCGCCACGGCGCGTGGCCTTCAGCAGCAGTTCCCGGGGGTGCGAGTCTGGTACGGCGAGGCGACCGGGTCCTGGTGGGCGATGGTGCCGCTGCGGGAAGGCCCGCGGCTGCTGGAGGCTCCCTCGCCGCAGCAGCTCCGCGAGGAGATCATGAGCCTGCGGAGCCGGGGGTGACCAGTCCCGACTCGTAGGCGAGCACCACCAGCTGGGCCCTGTCCCGCGCGCCCGCCTTGCCCATGGCCCGGCTGACGTGCGTCTTCGCGGTGAACGGGCTGACCAGCAGGCGCTCGGCGATCTCCTCGTTGGACAGGCCCCGTCCGACCAGCCGGACGACCTCGCGCTCGCGGCCGGTGAGCGTCCCGAGCGCCCCGGCCCGCGGCCGGGGCGGTTCGGGGGCCCGCGCGACGAAGCCCTCGATGACCGCGCGCGTCACCGCGGGGGCCAGCAGCGACTCGCCGCCCGCGACGACCTGCACGGCCCGCAGCAGTTCCTCCGGCTCGATGTCCTTCACCAGGAACCCGGACGCACCCGCCCGCAGCGCCTGGTAGACGTATTCGTCCTCGGTGTAGGTGGTGAGCACCACGACCCGCACGTCCCGCAGCCCCGGGTCGGCGGCGATCACCCTGGTGGCGGCGAGCCCGTCCATCTCGGGCATGCGCATGTCCATGAGGATCACGTCGGGACGCAGCTCGCGGGCCAGCGCGACGGCCTCGGCGCCGTGGTCGGCCTCGCCCACCACCTCGATGTCCTCGCCGTCGGCGAGCAGCGAGCGGAAGCCGGCCCGCACGAGGGACTGGTCGTCGGCGAGCAGCACGCGGATCATCGGGTGTTCCGCCCGTCGGGAGTGTGGCTCACGCCGCAACGTTACGACGTCGCGCCCACGCCGGGGGACGGTCCGGAGCGTATGCCGCCCGCCGGGAACGGGGCGCGATCCGTCCCCAGCGGGCGTCTCTGTCGAAACTAACCCGAAAATCGTTCAAGCACAAGCGCTTGCTCGGTTTTACTCTCCGTCACATCTCGTACTGGATGGCGGCGCGCTCGGCCACGATCGGCGTGATGAACTCGTCGAGCACCGCGCGGTGCGCGGGATGGTCGCGGTAGACGAGGTAGGCGTCGCGGTCGGCGAAGTCCGCGACGATCGCGAACTCATAGCCGCCGGGGTTCACGCCCGCGTTCACCCCCGTGCTGTACACCTTGATCTCCGGGATGAGGCCGGGCAGCTCACCCAGCTTCGCCGCGACCTCGTCCTGCTGGCCGGTCGTCGTTCCCTCGACCCACTTGAACATCGCCACATGACGGAAACCACTCATGCGGGCAAACTATCGGTGGCGGCCTCCGGTCAGCCGGAACCGAGCTCCGCCGCCGTGATCGCGCCGAGCTCCCAGCACGCCTCCAGGTCGGCCTTGCCGGGCTCCCCCGTCACCACGACCGGCGGCTGGACGGCCTTCCATCCGAGCCCGGTCGTGATGGCGTCGAGAGCGCGCAGGGCGCCGGTGGCGTCGTTGTTGCCGTGCAGGAACGCCCCGAACGGGCGGCGGCCCGTCTCCTCCAGGCACGGGTAGTAGATCTGGTCGAAGAAGTGCTTGAGCGCCCCGGAGAGGTAGCCGAGGTTGACCGGCGAGCCGAGAAGGTACCCGTCCGCCTCCAGGACGTCCACGGCGGAGGCCGTCAGCGCCGCCCGGGTCACGAGCTCCACGCCCTCGACCTCGTCGGTGGACGCGCCCGCGCGCACCGCCTCCACCATCGCCTGCACGGACGGGGACGGCGTGTGATGGACGAGCAGGAGCCGCTTCATCATCTGGAGGGTACCGGTTCGTCGGGCGTCCGGCGGGGCAAGAGATCGGTGAGCGGTCTGCGCTTGCGACCGCGGGCCGCCCTGAGAGGCGTGATCGACGCCCGGCCCAGGGAATGAGTTCCAAAGGATCTTGGTTGGGGGCTCAGCGGAGGTGTCCTTCGTGGAACCGGGGAAACCGGCCGTGCGCGCGGCGGCACGGCCCGTCTGGCCGCTCGCACTGGCCACGGCGCTCATCGCCGTGCTGATCGCGGTGCCGGCGCTGCCCGGGTCCCCGCACTGGCTCGGCCGGCTGTCCCGGCTGGTCACCGGCGGCCCGCTCATCCACGCGCACGCCATCGCGCTGGCGCTGGCGCTCGCGCTCGTCGCCCGCGGCGTGCTGCTGCGCCGCCGCGCCGCCTGGTACGGCCTCGTCGTGCTGATCGCGCTCGGCCTGCTCGCCGTCGTCACCGGCGAGGACCCGCTGTGGCGGCTGCCGCTCCTCGCCGCGGCCCTCGGCGGGCTGTGGCTGGAGCGCGCCCGGTTCCCGGTGCGCCCGCACCACGAACGGGTCCGCACCGCGGTGAAGACGGGCGCGCTGCTGGTGGTCGCCGCCGTCTCCGGCTCGCTGCTGTTCGGCGGCGTGTCGGTCCGGTCGGTCGGCGACGTCGCGGCCGGCCTCGGTTCCACCGGGGCGCCGCTGGACGGCGCGTCCTGGCTGCCCGGCGTGCTCGGCCTCGCCGGCGCCGCCGGGCTCCTCGTCCTGGTCACCACGCTGCTCGCGCCCGACCCCCCGCCGCCCCCCGGCGACGCATCAGAACGCCGCCGCGTCGCGCACCTCGTCGCGCATCCCGGCTCCGACACCCTGGCCCCGTTCGCGCTGCGCCGCGACAAGGCGTACGTGTTCAGCGCGGACGGCCGGGCCGCGATCGGCTACCGCGTCCTGTTCGGCGTCGCGGTCGCGGGCGGCGACCCGGTCGGCGACCCCGCCTCGCACGCCGACGCCGTCCGCGCGTTCCTCGCGATGTGCCGGACGGCGGGGTGGCGCCCGGCCGTCCTCGGCGCGAGCGACGGCATCCTCCCCGCCTGGGGGCGGTGCCGGACGATCGGTTTCGGCGACGAGGTCGTCATCCGGCCCGCCGAGTTCACGCTGACCGGCCGCCGGATGCGCAACGTCCGCCAGGCGGTGAAGCGCACGGAGAACACCGGGGTCACCTCCCGGATCGTCCCGGAGAACGAACTGTCCCCGGCGTTGCGCGACCGGCTGCTGGACGTCGCGGCCCGCTCGCTCGGCGGCGCGGCCGAACGCGGCTTCGCCATGAATCTGGACGAACTGCTCACCGGCTACCACCCGGGGGCCATCGTCGCGATCGCCTACGACGCGGGCGAGGAGCCCATCGCGTTCCAACGCTACGTCACCGCCGGCGAGGGCCTCAGCCTGGACGCGATGCGCCGCAGCCCCGGCGGCCCCAACGGCGTCAACGAGCGCCTCATCGTCGAGATGATCGAGTACGCGGCCGAGCACGGCCACGGCGTCGTCTCGCTGAACTTCGCCGCGTTCCGCGAACTCCTCGACAACGACGAGCGCCGCCCCCTGGAGAAGGCCGGCTACCACGCCCTCCGCCTGCTGGACCCGTGGATCGCCGTCGAGTCCCTGTATCTGTTCAACAAGAAGTTCAGGCCGTCCTACAAGCCGCGCAACGTCGTCTTCCGCTCCTGGTTCGACATCGGCCTGCTGGCCGCCGCGCTGCTGACCCTGGAGTTCGGCCGCACCCGCCTGCCCCGGCGGGCCGAGGAGCCGCTGGCCGAACCCGTCCACCACCTCGGCCGCTAGCGGCGCCCCGCGGCCGGGGCCGCCTACGCCTCGCTGTCCCGACCGTGTAGACACGGACGCATGGAGATACGTGACCTGCACACCTGGCCGTCGACGGTCGAGGAGGCGGAGGCGATCCAGGACCGGCTGCGCGCGATGCTCGAACCGGGCGTCCCCGGGCCGGTCCGGCCGCGCACGGTCGCGGGGCTGGACGTCTCCTATGCGGGCGACGGCGGCGGTGTCGGGACACCGCTGGCCGCCGCCGTGGTCGTCCTGGACGGCACGACGCTGGAGGTGCTGGAGGAGTCGGTGGCCGTCGGCACGGCCGCGTTTCCGTACGTACCGGGCCTGTTCGCGTTCCGGGAGCTGCCGACGCTGCTGGACGCGCTCCGCAACCTCAGGACAACGCCCGGCCTGCTCGTCTGCGACGGGTTCGGGGTCGCGCATCCCCGGCGGTTCGGGCTCGCCTGCCATCTGGGGGTCCTGACCGGGCTGCCGGCCATCGGCGTCGGCAAGACCGCTTTCATCGGCACGTACGAGCAGCCGGGTCCGCGGCGCGGTGACTCCAGCCCGCTGAGGGACGGCGGCGAGGTCGTCGGACGGGTGCTGCGCACGCGGGACGGCGTGAAGCCGGTGTTCGTGTCCGTCGGTCACCGCACCGACCTCGATACGGCGTGCCGGAACGTCCTCGCTCTTACGCCCGAATACCGGCTGCCGGAGACCACGCGCAGAGCCGACCGGCTGTCCCGGGAGGCCCTGGCCGGGTAGCGCACCGCCCGCGGAGATGGCAGGCTCGTCCGAAAGCCAGGCGGAGCCCCCGGGCCATCCGCCACACCGCTGGACGGTGCCCATGGACACCCGGCCGATGCGGGCCGACGCCCGCCGCAACTACGAGCGACTCATCACGACCGCCCGCACCGCCTTCATGGAACACGGCACGGGCGCGTCCCTCGACGACATCGCCAAGCGCGCCGGCGTCGGGTCGGGGACGCTGTACCGGCACTTCCCCACCCGCGACGCGCTGCTGCACGCCGTCCTGCGGGAGCGGATCGACGCTCTCCTCGCGCACGCCGAGGATCTGCTGACCGGGCCCGAGGACGCCGAGGCCGCGCTCGGACGCTGGCTGCGGACCTATCTCGCGGGCGCGGCGACCCCGCGCGGCACGTCCACCGTGATCATCGAGGCGATGTCGGCGGAGTGGGCGGACACCGGCCTCGGCGCCGCGGCCGCCGCGATCTGCGACGCGCTCGGCCGGCTCCTGGACCGGGCTCAGCGGGCGGGGACGATCCGCACCGAGATCGACCCGCGCGACCTGCTGCGGCTCACCAACGCGATCGGTGTCGCATCCGAGCGCACCCCCGAGCCCGGCGCGTACGCGGACCGCATGCTGACCCTGCTCTTCGACGGCCTCCGCACCGGGTAGGGGCGCCTTGTTGCATTGACCAAGCGTTCGCTAGGTTAGCGGGGTGGCAACGGGCGACGAGGAGCGTTGATGGGGCAGCTTGACGGGAAGGTGGCGCTGATCACCGGCGGCGCGCGCGGGATGGGCAAGGCGCACGTGCGCCGGTTCCTGGACGAGGGCGCCAAGGTCGTGTTCGGCGACGTCCTGGAGGAGGAGGGCGCCAAGCTCGCCGCCGAACTCGGAGACGCCGTCCGGTTCGTCCGGATGGACGTATCGTCGCCGCAGGACTGGGACGCGGCCGTCGAGACCGCGACGTCGACGTTCGGGGCGCTGAACGTCCTCGTCAACAACGCCGGGATCATCCGGCACAAGCGCATCGAGGACATGGAGCTGGACGAGTTCCGCCGGATCCTGGAGGTGAACCTGATCGGCCAGTGGCTCGGGGTGAAGACGGTCACCGGGCCGATGCGCGAGGCGGGCGGCGGCTCGATCGTCAACGTGTCGTCCACCGAGGGCTTCATCGGGGCGGCCGGCCTCGCCGCCTACAGCGCCAGCAAGTTCGGCATCCGCGGCCTGACCAAGTCCGCCGCCCGCGAGCTCGGGCAGTACGGCATCCGGGTGAACTCCGTCCATCCCGGCGGCGTGCTGACGCCCCTGTCCATGCAGGACGACGTCGTCGCGGCCACGGTCGACAGCGCCGACGCGTTCCTCAAGGCGCTGCCCCTCGGCCGCATGGGCAACTCCAAGGAGGTCTCGGGCCTGATCGTCTACCTGGCCTCGGACGACTCGTCCTACTGCACCGGCAGCGAGGTCCTGGTGGACGGCGGCATGCTGACCGGCGCGGGGTACTGAGCGCGGCGGGCCGCCGGTCCGGTCCCGCACCGGCGGCCGCCACGGGCTAGGGACGCCGCTCGACCCACCCTTCGACGGCCTCCAGCTGGGCGGCGAGCGAAATGAGCGTGGCCTCGTCGGAGTCGTGCCCGAGAAGCTGGGCCCCGATGGGCAACCCGGCCCCGGTGAATCCGGCGGGGACGTTCACGCCCGGCCAGCCCAGCACATTCCACGTCCACGCGTAGGGGCACGCCGCCGCGACCCCCGACTGGGTCTTCTGGTATCCGGCCCCGTCGAAGGCCCCGACCCTCAAGGGCGGCTGCGCGGTGGTGGGCGTCATCACGACATCGGCGAACTGGAAGATGCGGCCGACCCTCCTCCGCAGATAGGGGTCCATCTTCTTCGCCAGCGGCAGCAGCCGTCTCCCGACGACCCGCCCGATGCGCGCCTCCGCCTCCGTGCGGCGGTCGGGTCTCGGGTTCGGCAGCGAATCCAGCCAGTCGGCGACGCCGGCCGTCCCGCGCGGAATGAGCCCGAGCCCCACCGGCCCGTAGTCGGGATCGGCGGGAAAGACCTTGTGCCCCAGGTCGGTCAGCCTCCGGGCGAGCCGCTCGACCGCCGCCCGGATCTCCGGATCGAGCCTGCCGCTCACCCCGAAGGCCGTCCGGAACGAAACGGCGATCCGCAGCCTCCGCGGCTCCCGCCGCGCGGCCTCCACGAAGGACGTCACGGGCGCATCGACCTGGTACACGTCCTCCGGATGACTCCCGCTGATCGCATCGAGCATCAGGGCGGCGTCCTCGACGCTCTTGGCCAGCGGCCCCCACACGGTGATCCCGTTGAACGGGTCGGTCTGCGGATACCCGGAAACCCGTCCCCGCTGCGGCTTGATGCCGACCAGGCCCGTCCACGCCGCCGGAATCCGGATGGACCCGGCCCCGTCCGACCCCACCGCCGCGGCCACCATTCCCGCCGCCACGGCCGCCGCCGAGCCGCCCGACGACCCGCCCGGCGTGTACTCGGGATTCCACGGATTCCTCGCGCACCCGTACTCGGCCGACTCGCTGAAAGGCCACAATCCGAGTTCGCAGGTCGTGGTCTTGCCGACGATCACGGCACCGGCCGCCCGCAGTTTCCGCACGACCTCCGCGTCCCGCGCCGCGGGCCGGTGATCCCCCGCCACCGCGAACGGCGTGGTCTCCCCGGCCAGATCGGTGTCGTCCTTGATGGCCACGGGCACCCCGAGAAGCGGCAGCCGCTCCCCCTCCGCGAGCCGTTTGTCGGCCTCCAGCGCCTCCTGCGCCGCGGCCTCCGGCCGCACCACCCGGAACGCCCCGAGCGATTCCTGCCGTTCGATCCGCTCCAGGCTCCGCTCGACCAGCTCCCTCGACGAGACCTCGCCCTTCGCCAGCGCTTCCGCCTGCCCCGCCAGCCCCAGCACCACACGACCTCCCGCTATCGTTCGTTCGAACGAACGATAGCGAACCCCCTGTCTCTACGGAAGACTGGCCACTGATGAGCGCCCGTGACGAGATCCTGCAAGCCACCCTCCGCCTCATCGGCGAGCGAGGGATCGGCGCCGTGACCAACCGTGCCGTCGCCCGCGCGGCCGGCGTCTCCCTCGGCTCCCTGACCTACCATTTCCCCAGCCAGGAGGACCTCCTCCGCGAGGCCCTGCACACCTTCGTGGAAGCGGAGATCACCCGCATCACGGCCTATGTCACGGCCCTCGCCGAATCCGGCATCGCCCCGGTCCAGGCCGCCGAGCAGGTCGAGAAGGCCATCGTCGACTTCACCTACGGCCCCGAGCAGGTCGCGAACCTCGAACTCCACCTCCACGCCGCCCGCGACCCCGCGCTGCGCGAAACCTCGAAACGCTCCGTCGAGGCCTACGACCGCCTGGCCACCGCCGTCCTCAAGGCCCTCGGCATCCCGGACGCCGAACACCACGCCCCCGCGGTCGTCGCCATGCTCTACGGCCTCGCGATCCGCCGCCTCGCCACCGGCGACACCACCGCCACCGGCACCGCCGACGCCCTCCGCCTCCTCCTCCTGGGCGCCCTCCCCAGAAACTGAAGACAGGCTTCCGGCCCGCACGGCCCAGAGCGGGGGGAGGGGCCGTGCGGGCCGGAAGCCTGTCTCAATCAGGAATCTCGTCGGAACCTCAGCCGACGTTCACTCTGCTCTTCGCCTGTGCACCTCCGCCGTCTCTCAGCTCTGACACCCGCAACGCTAGGCCCCCGCCCCCCATAACAGGACGTCCTTAAGCCTCACTTAGGGAACCGCTGAGCAAGCCTTATTCAGGCACCGTCCGGGGCCGTCCGGGGAAGCCGATCCGGTAGCCGCTCACCTGCGAAAACAAGGGAAGGAGCCCAGGGGAACCGTCCGGCACAGTCGAAGCGAGTCGGACCATCTCGACTCACGTTGGCTCCCGAGATTGGCTCCCCCGGCTCCCTCCCTCCCAGCAGGGAGGAGGCCCAACCCATGGCCCTCGAAATCACCGAAACCACGATGACCGCCACCACAAACGGCAAGGTCATAGCCACAGCAACCCGCACCGGCAAGGTCTGGCACGCCACCACATGGCCGACGCCGCTCGACCGCAACGGCGCCATCACGGCCCTGACCCTCGCCGAACTCACCATCACCCACGGCAAGGACGACCCGTGCGTCATCGACCTCCGAGAGGAGCTGACGCGTGGTTGACCGCCTAACCCGCATCACAACGGCCCTCGCCGTGGTGGCAGTCGCCGGCGTCGCCGCGATCATCTCGTACCGCCACGCCTACGAACTCGTCCGCTCCCACGGCGAGGCAGGCACCACCGCACGCCTCGTCCCCTTCACAGTGGACGGCCTCATCTGGGCGGCCTCCATGGTGATCCTGGACGCAAGCCGCCGGAAGCACCCAGCACCACCGTTGGCGAAGTGGAGCCTCGCCGTAGGCATCGTGGCCACGGTAGGCGCCAACGTGGCACACGGCGCGTCCCACGGCCCCATAGGCGCGATAGTCAGCGCATGGCCAGCACTCGCCCTGGTGGGTTCGTTCGAACTCCTGATGACCCTCACCCGTAACGCGGCACGCTCAGCCCTCGTCCAGGACGAGGAGGGCACCGAACCGGCGCAACCTCGTACCAAAGTGGAGCGGACGCCGGAACAAGCAGTCTTGGACGAGTACCGGGCAAGCCTGAACGGTCCGGGCCGCCCCCTCTCTCAGCGCTACCTAGCCGAGAAACACGGCATCGACCGCCGCAAGGTCAAGCAGATCATCACCAACGCGGAGCGCTCCGCCCCGGCGTGAACCACAAAGCCCCAGTCATGTCCCGTCCGGGCCGTGACTGGGGCTTTCACATGCTGCTACGCCATCGGCGATGCACCGGCCCAGACGCGTTCGAAGCTCTCCAGGTACGTACTCGCCATGTCGCCGTCCTCGGCCCTGCGCAGTTGCAGGACCGGAGCATGGGACGCTGCGATGCCGTAGGCGTGCGGGTTGATCAGTAGATCGTCGTCGGCGCGGTAGATCGAGTTGTAGAGGACGGTGTCATGCAGCCGGATCTCAACGCCGTCCACACCCCGCAGGACCCGGTAGTGGACGAGGGCGTTGCGGATCTTGGCGGCCATGGATTCGCCCACGCCCTCATCACTCCCCCGCTCTGCAACGCACATCCCGTCCGGGTCACCGAGCAGGATCCGCGCGCGGACGCCGCTCCGTGCTCTCTGGGCGAGCGTGCGCATGATGCCCATGTCCTCGGCGAGGAAGAGGCCCGCGTAGGCCAGAACGCCGATCTCCTCCCGCGCGCCCTGAAAGAGCTGCTGCCAGACCAGACGAGGGACGGCCCACCGATGCGGGTAGGTCGCAAGGACGTCGATCACCGGCGGCTCTGAGCGGACCTTCGCCGCTGCAAGCTGCGGCCACAAGTCCGCCTCGTCCCGTCCGACCAGGGCCGCAACCCTCGTCCGGTGGCGCGGATAAGGCACGCGTCCGGTGACCCATCGGTGAACGGTCTTGGGGTCCACACCCAACCGGGCCGCAACGCCGGCTTCGGTCAGGCGCGCGTCGGCAAGGGCACGCCGCAACAAGTCGTTCACCGGACCTCCCACGGATGCAAGTGAGAACGACGCACAAGCGACGCTAACAGAAGACGTCCCAAGACGTCCCTAGATGCCGATAGAGAGGTCCCGATCCGGACGGAAGGCTCAAGACATACGGCGAAGACACACCTCGCCTCAAGGAAGCACACACAAGCCGAGGAGTCCCCATGTCCACCGACCGGCCCCAGAAGGCCACCCCGTCCCCCAACGACACCGACACGCGCGCGGCGGACGAGGCGCTCGCCGCGTTGCGCCGGGACTTCACCGGTCACCGGATCTGGCGCGCGGTGCGATCGGACGGGCGGCTCGGGGACTGGGTGGCGAGCCTGCACGACCCGCACGCAGGTGTGGACCCCACGGTGATCCGATCGAGCCCCGCCGCCCTGCGCGAGGCGCTCGTCAATGAGGCCGCGCGCGCCGAGGTGGCGCGCGCCGGGACCTGGTGATGGCGCGGGACCGATCCCCGCGCACGTCACCAGCGGGGGCCGCGAAGGGGAGCGCGGCCCCCTGGGGTGGGGCGGAGGTGGCGCGGCCGGTGTTCATCACCCCGGATGCACCGCCCGCGCTCCCTCTGCCCACCTACAGCGGCCCATGGCGCGCACGCTGGCATCTCACCCGCCTCGCACTCGCCGTACGCCGCAACGGCTGGACAACGCAACTCCGCACCATCGGACGCCGTCATGTCCTGCGCGTGTTCGCCAAGGCCGCGCCGACCATTCGCGAGAGCGTCACGGTCGCCTGGGGAAACGGCGCCTGGTGGTACCAATCCACCACCGGCCTATGGCTCGCCCCCTGCAACCGCACCGACCTCGCCGCGGACAAGCTGAACATCCTCCTCACCCCCTGGATCTCAGCGGCGTTCGATGCCATGAGAGACGAGAAGTCCTGACATGACCCGCCGCACGGCATGGGGCACCTACACGCGCATCACCACCGCACTACGCCAACGCATCACAGACGGCACCTACGCCCCCGGCACCCGCCTACCGAGCGAGGCCGCGCTCTGCGCCGAATTCGGCGTTGCCCGCAACACCGTGCGGCGGGCTCTGTCCGCCCTGCGGGACGAGGGACTCATCACCGCCCGCACCGGCGTAGGACGCTTCGTCCAGGACGGCGCCACGCAACCGCACACGCGGTCCGAGAACATAGCGGCGAACCTGCGCCACCAGGTCGAGACCGGACGTTTCCAACCGGGCGACGCCCTACCAAGCGAAGCTCAACTCTCTCGCCGCTACGGCGTATCCCGCACTACAGCCCGCGCGGCCCTCCTCGCCCTCGAAGCCGCCGGCCTCGTCACCTGCGTCCACGGCAAGGGACGCTTCGTCAATCAAGACGTCCCTAGATGATCCGCTGGCGTCCGTGAACGTCCACCGATGCGCACGTAGCGTCTGAGACATGAATAACACAGCCATGTGGGCACGCAAGATCGCACGTCAACACCTCGAAGAGTCGCTGCCCCGCCGCTGGGCCCACACAAAGGGTGTCGCTGGCCAGGCCCGCAGCCTCGCCCCCCTCCTTGGCTGCCAAGCTGATCTCCTCGAGGGCGCAGCATGGCTACATGACATCGGCTACGCCCCTGATCTTGTTGAGACAGGCTTCCACCCTCTCGACGGCGCACGTTATCTCCGCGACGCTCATAACGCTCAGCCAGCGCTATGCCAACTCGTTGCTCATCACTCGTGCGCCATCCTCGAGGCTCGCGAGCGTGGCCTATCGGACACCCTCACCCAGGAATTCCCGCCAGCCGACCCTCACCTGAGCCGTGCCCTCACCTACTGCGACATGACCACAACTCCCGATGGCGCCCCCGTAGACGTAAAAACCCGCCTAGCCGAGATCCGCAACCGCTACGGACCCGGCAGCTTGGTTACCCGCTTCATTGACCACGCCGAACCTCAACTAACGGACGCAGTCCGCAGCATTCAAGATAGAAAATGATAATCCAGTACTTTCCCACTTGACTGTCGAGCGAAGGGCCCGGAGCCTAACTATCAGACGACCATTCATAATCAGCGACTAGGTCATCTTCAGTCGAACGCGTACTATAGCCAACAAGCCCGAGGTGTCGACGGCACGACTCAATTGCAGTTCCATATACGCCCATGCCACTACCAGGCTCTCCCCAGCGCCAGGGGTGTTCATCATGCCCCCAAGGGAGAGAGAGATCGGGACCCATTAGAATTAGCGGCATAGTAGGGACGACTCTGCCATACCCGATGCGCGCCACCCCATTACTCCTTTCTGCATAACCTCGAAGAACAGCAATTTCATCGTGCGTCAGATTATCTTTTAGAGAGCCAACCATAATCAAACATCTTACCCCTTTGCTCAGGAGATGCTTTTGAACAATCTCAAGATTCTCAATATCGACCAGGTCGATCCGATTCCGATTCTTGACTTCACCCAAGATTGTGACAATTGGCCGATGGTCGAGGATAACAGCGATATCTATCTCAGCATTTATGCGTCCCTTGTCGACAACTTCCAGCCCCAAGACATGATTCATTGCGGGGCGCTCCATGGACAGCAACTGACCCAGTGTAGAAAGAACAGCTAGTACAGGAAGAAGCGCCTGCACCTTCTCCGCAGATAGATGAGCTGCGAGCCTGTAGCGCCAATTTGGCTTACTCAATGCTAGCGAAAGAGCGAGACTAAAATTTTCGCCACAGAACTCACATCTGATTGACGCGTCGAGATCTTTAGGATGAACTTGACTCACCACTCGGCAGTGACTGCAGTGAACGGCCAACGTGGGCACCAACAGGCCCGAATTGAGAAGAAGTTTCACCTGGTGATCCACATAATCTTTCGGACTCATGTCATGATGATATAGAGGGTCGGGCCACTCACCCCGCCCTTTCTCAAAAGTAGCCTTTAGCTCTTGAAGACTAATACCACTCGCCTTGTTTGCCGCAAGCTCAATCGCCAGCCGAAATCCCGGTTGGGTCGTTGCACCACTAAAAGCTCCTCCAATCATCTCAGCAGCACGAGTCTGAAATTTCCCTTCGTTTGATTGCGACAATTCTAGTCCTTTGTCATCGAAGAGCACTTCCATTATGTCAAGGTTATAGATGAATGGTATCTCGACATAATTTTCACCAGCTTGGATGCCTAGCACCAAACCATCTCTTGTCACCCGGGCTTGATCGACACTCGAGCGGGCAAGTCGTGATTCGATAAGATTTGAGTGACGACGATATGGTGGAGCTTTTGAGCTGAGCCGAGGATCCTGTCCGGCGTCACTGTGGATGCTTACATCCGCAGCCACAACGCCAATGAACGGCATGTGAGAGCCGCTAGGCAACGGAAATTCAGGTAGTTGCAGATGTGCAGAATGGGAGCCTGAATCAAATTTCACGTGAAAAGACTTCCGAAATCTTGTAGTGATGCCGGGGAACCAGAACAACTCCCGAGTCAAATAATCTCCCGGCCGGCACTCGACCTCACCCAATTGCGCTGTAGCGGAGGTTATGGCTTCCGCAACCTCAGCGTTTGCATGCTCAATTCCCCAGATATTGAATCCGGCTCTAACGTCTACCATTCCTCCCGATTCATCCGGAAGTTCAAAAATTCGCTCAACCGTTCTTATAAAGTAGCCGAGAAGGGCATCTTGGGCATTCGCTGGAACTGCAATGATATTTGCTCCCGTTGAACGCAAATTCCAGAACTCTATTATATCGGACAGTGAGTCATTTCGTACAATATATATACCCGGTCCAACCCTCTCGGCATAAGGCGAAATACTGATCTCCATGCGGGAAGCCTGAAGCCATCCAACCTTCTCATAGGGGATAGATGAGGTGAAAAGATAGCCCATTCCCACCTCATTCGAAGAGGGAACCCTCCGCGCCTCAACCCCATTCCGAGAGACGGACTGGTCAGCAGATCCCCACGAGGCAAGATAGAAGAGACTATAAGGATCACTGTTGTCCCAGATCGGAACGGCGAAATCTACTTCAGAACCCACTAGCGACTCGGTCTTGATAAGTCCACGACGGAAGTCCGCTCTAGACGCAAGCGGCCCCCACTGACCCCGTCCTCTCCACCGCCACCCTGGGCCCGATATCATCTCTTGCAGTCCATCACCCGGCGACTCGCAATACAGCGAATCCAGCTGATATCGTTCGGCGATATCATTCAACAAACTCACATCCTCGTTTTTGTCCAGGATTGGCATATAGCAGCCACCCCAAACGCCACTCAATGAGAGCATTGCAGCTCGAACGTCGTCGACGTTATCTTGATCAATCAATACCCCTACGCGCCACGGTCGAAGAACAACGCGCCCTCTTAGATATCCCACGTTTCGATTATTCATATTGCAATCCCTCGGATCTTAAATGTCATCCTTTGTGACGTCATTCCAACACCGTCGTCAGCCACAGACCCGTCGAAGAGGCGCTTCCGGACTCTGAGGCTTAGAGTCAGTTCCAGACTGTCTAGTTGATGATCGGGGTCTCGGAACCTGTGAGGCCATGGTTGATGCGAAGCCGCATGGAGGGATCCATCTGCAGGTCCGAGATGTTGGCCGGATGGATCCAATGGACTTCGCTTGATTCCTTGCTGGGGGTAGGACGGCCGCTGTGGGGGTGAGCGGTGAGGACGATGCTGAACTCCTGGCGGACCTCGTCGTTGCTGGTGTAGTGGATGACGTGCTTGGGGTTGCTGTAGATGCCGACAAGGCCGGTGACATCGACGTCGATGCCGGTTTCTTCTTTGGTCTCGCGAACCGCGGCTTGAGCGACGGACTCACCTAGGTCGATGGCTCCGCCTGGGAGTGCCCAGTTGTCGTTGTCGGTGCGGCGGATCATGAGGATCTCGCCCTTGTCGTTTTCTACGACGACGTTGACGGATGGGACGAGGCTGTTGGCCTTGGGGGCGTTGGGGTCGTCGTAGTAGTCGATTCTGCGACTCATGGCCAGTCCCCCAGTATGGGTGTGGCGCCTTCCCAGACGCGTTCGAAGCTCTCCAGGTAGGTGTTCACCAGGTCTCCGCCAGCTATGCGGCGTAGGTGCCAAACGGGAGCGTGTGGGGCCGTGACACCGTAGACGTGGGTGTTGACGAGGAGCTGGTCATCGGCACGGTAGATGGAGTTGTAGAGGACCGTGCGGTGAAAGCGGAACTCTACACCGTCCTGTTTGCGCAGGTTCTTGTAGAGGACGAGGGCGTTGCGGATCTTCGCGGCCATAGCCTCTTCTATGCCTTCATCTGTTCCGCGTTCGGATACCTGTGGGCTGTCGGGGTCGCCGAGGAGGATGCGGACGCGGACACCGGCTCTGGCCTTGTCTGCGAACGTTTGTTGGATTCCGGCGTCTTCGGAGAGGAACAGGCCCGCGTAGACCAGGACGCCGATCTCTTCCTTGGCTGTGGCGAAGAGACGTCCCCATGCGTCCCTTGGGACGGACGTCCGGTGCGGGTAAATCGTCACTAGTTCACTGCTGGATGCTGCGGTGACCTGCTCGTTGGTGAGGGCGTCCGGCCAGAGGAACGTCTCGTCTACGCCCAAGCGCGAAGCCACTGCGTAACGGTGTCGCCGGTACGGAGTTCGGTCTTTGGTGATCCACCGTTCTACCGTCTTGGGGTCCACGTCGATCGACTCGGCGAGCATGGCGATAGTCAAGCCCTGCTCTAGCAGTGTGGCGCGTAGGCGTTCGTTCGGCATGCACCCGTCCGGGTTCCGGGACGTCCTAGGACGCCGTCAACCCTATGAGGACGTCATGAACACGTCCAGTCATGTAGTGATCTCGTCCCCCAGGTCAGGCGCACTCTCTTTCTCGTAAGCCACCGACCGCCCGAAACCGCCCCCGCCGGATCCGGGCCTTATGAGAGGAGGGATCGCACATGATCCTCGTCCTGGCATCGATCATCGCCGTCTTCCTCGCGGGCTCCACCTGCGGAATCTTCGCCATGCTCGTCATCGGCATTCACGCCGAGGAGCGGCGGGTTGCGCGGGGGCGCGCCGAGTCGTCGCGCTCCGGGGCGGCCTCCCGGCGTCTGCTCAGCACTCGGACGTGCGACGAGGTTCCGCGTCGTGTTCCGGTGGGGCGGTGAGGATGCGGCGTATGCCTCGCGTCATCACTGGCCATGCGTGCGTGTGTGGCGCGCGTGTCGAGCCCGGTAACCGGCGGTGCCGCAAGTGCCGCGCCCGCGCCCGGTGGCTGCGGCGGGGGCGTGGCTCTCGGTACCCGGACCTGTGGCTGTGAGGAGGTGACCCCGTGAACGTCTCGGTTCCCCTGGTGGTGATCCTCGGCGCGGTGGTGTGGGTCGCGTGGCGGTACATGGGGCTTCGCGGCTGGCACATCGCGGTGTGTCTGCTGTTCGGGTTCTTCCTCGCCGCGACCAGTGCCGCACCTGAGATCCGCCGACTAGTGGCCGTTCTCGTCCAGTCCCTTTCTCAGCACTGAAGTCCCCCGACCGAAGGGAGGGATGCCCTGGTGCCTGATACGCCGTCGCACGTCAAGGTCAACGTTCAGGAGGTCCGTTCTCGTAATCTCGCCGCGCGTGAGATCGTCTCGAATCTGTCCGCTGCGATGCCGTCCGTTGAGGACTTGTGGGTTCGTCTCTACGCCGCGCTCGCCGATGTTCCCGTTCTCGTCTCCGAGATCAGGCGACTTGCCGCCGCGCTTTCGAAGGTGCGGCGTGACCGGGCAAACCTGGTGGCCGCCGGGCGCGCCACCCTCAAGGCCGAACGTGATGCCGAACCGGATCCGCTGTACTACCTGCGGGACGAACTACGCGCGCAAGGGTATCTGCCCCCGGACGTATGGGGGCGCTCGTGAGCCGGACGCGTCAGATGCGGCGGCATGCGCGGAAGATGCGCCACAGCGGGCTTCAGCCCATGGTGATCATCGACAGTGAGGGGCCGTTCCCGGACGTCGCCGGCATCCTCGTTGCGCGGGCTCTGTGGCGGTATCGGTCGGAGCTGGCACCGGCCTACCTGCTCGCCGTGCTCGCCCTTGGGGGCGCGGTCTTGCACCTCACACACCCGCAATGGTGGCCGTGGCTGTTGAGCGTCGCGACGGTGGCCGCTTGGGCGCTCGCCATGTTCGGGGCACGGGTCGGGCTCTCGCTGCGAATCGAGCGGTTCTATGCCGCTACCGTCGCCATGGGTGGCGGTGGGTGGTTGTCTGCCGCTACCGCGCTGGGCGTCATGTTCGGGCCGCTTCCCATGCTGCTCGCCGGTGGCGGCTTCCTGCTCGCCGTTCCCTGGTGGACGCATCGGAGACGACGCACGAAAGTGCGTGTCGATCGACAGATAGCCGCGTGGCCGGAAATCGCCCAATCGGTCGGTCTCGCTGGATCACGCGCGCAATCCGCGGTAGTGGACGTGTGGGGATGGCGCGCACGCTTTGCCCTGGCACGCGGCCAGACGATCCAGGACGTCATGGCGAAGGTTCCCGCGATCGAGTCGGCTCTCGGGACGTTCCGGGGCGCGGTCCGTGTCTTTCCGACACGGGATGACAAGGCCAACCGTTTCGAATTGCGGGTACTGGACTCCGACCCGCACGCCGACGCGATCCCGTGGCCTGGACCGTCCGTCTCCTCCATTACCGAGCCGATCAGCCTCGGCCCGTTCGAAGACGCCACCGGCGCGCGTGTTCTGCTGCTGCGACGTCACGGCCTTATCGGTGGCGTGGCCGGTTCGGGGAAGAGCGGTGGAATCAATGTGCTGATGGGCAATCTCAGCGCATGCCGGGACGTGGTCATCTGGGCCATCGACCTCAAACGCGGCATGGAGCTGCAGCCATGGGCGTCCTGTATCGATCGACTCGCCACCACACCGGAGCAAGCCCGCGCCATGCTGCGCGATGCCATCGCCGTTCTTGAGGCGCGCGCCGACTGGCTTGCGGCGAACGGTCGGCGCGTGTGGGAGCCGACGCCAGAACTTCCCGCGCTCGTCATCGTCGTGGACGAGTACGCCGAACTCGCCGATGACGCCCCCGATGCCGCCGGAGACACGGACTCCATCGCGCGGCGGGGGCGCGCCGTCGCCGTAACGCTCATCGCGGCCACCCAGCGGCCCACGCAGAAAGCCATGGGTAAGGGCGCTGTCCGGTCTCAGATGGACGTCCGGGTGAGCTTCCGCGTCCGTGAGCGTAAGGACGTCGATCTCATTCTCGGGCAAGGGATGCTCAGCGCCGGATGGCACGCCCAGACCCTCGATGCGCCCGGCAAGTTCTTGCTCTCCGCGCCCGAACACGACACACCTCGGCGAGGCCGCGCGTACCTGCTCACCGATGTGACCGTGGCCGAGACGGCAGAGCGTCATGCGTCCGTCCGTCCGGCGCTGGACGAGGTCTCCCGGCGCGCGCTGGACGAAGCGCGCATGACGCCCATCTCCGAGCCGTCCGTCCTCGTGACGCCGTCCCGTGAAGACCGCACCGAGAACGCGCTACGGGAAGCCCTGGACGGTGCGCCGGACGAGGGTCTTCCGATCGCGCACCTTCTGATGATCACGCAACTGAGCCGGCCGACCCTCTACCGGCGCCTCTCCGAGTTGGTGAAGGCAGGCCGCGCCGTCCAGGTCGGACGAGGCCGCTACAAGGCGTCCGATCACGTCCGGTAGTCGTCTCAACGTCTCGTCTCACGCGCGCGCCTGCACGTATGGGCGGCTGAGAAGCCCGTGAGACGAGACGGAGACGAGCACCCACCGTAACCAAGGAGATGATCCCCACCCACATCACGCACGCCCCCGGATCAAGCCGGGGTGAGAGGAGGTGGTGTCCCCTGCAGGCGTACACCGTCGAGCAAGTGGCCGAGATTCTCAACGTCGGACGGGACAAGGTCTACTTCCTGATCCGCACCGGCCAACTCCGCAGCATCAAAATCGGCAAGCTGCGCCGCATCACTGACCGGCACCTCGCCGAGTTCGTCACCTCCCTGGAAGAGCCCTCCCTCGAAGAGGCCAAGCGCTGACACCCGCGCGGGAGGTCCGTCCGGACACCTCGTCCGCGAACGGACCTCCCAACCAAGGGACGTCTTGGGACGTCTTGAGCTATGGTCGGTGGTGACCTCGATCGATACGAGGAGGGATCCGTTGGCAAAGATCCTGGTCGGCACGTACGAAGGGTCGATCTACGAGGAGGGCGACGGGTACACCGGCGCTCTCTCACTCGGGTTCGGCCCGGACGGCAAGCGCAAGCGGCTCAAGAGGAAGGGACGCACCAAGACAGAGGTCAAGAACAAGCTCAAGGAAGCCGTAGAAGAGCTGGACAAGGGCATCAAGACGGATCGGAACTACTTCGTCCGGGACGCGGTAGAAGAGTTCCTCACCGCGTTCGCCACGTCCGGCAAGTCACCTGCTACCAACGAGGTCTACCGGTCACTCGTCGATCATCAACTCATCCCGTTCATCGGACGGACGCGTCTCAAGGACCTCACGGCGGACGACGTCGAGACGTGGCTCAACGGCAGAGCCGAACACCTCACCTCGTCCTCTCTCGGCATCGTGCACAGCATCCTCAAGCGCTCGATCCGCAGAGCGGCACGCCATGACCGCATCGGCCGGAACGTCGCCGAACTGGTGGACACGCCAGACGGCAAGCCCGCCCGCAAGTCACGCTCACTCACCCTCAAGCAGGCGAGCGCGCTCCTTGAGGAGGCGAGCAAGCCGAAGCACCGATTCGGCGCGTACGTCGTCCTGGCGATCGTCTCCGGACTCCGTACGGAGGAACTCCGCACCCTCAAATGGAGTGACGTCGATCTCGACAAAGCAACCGTCTACGTCCTCCGCGCCGACCGGCACAAGGGTGAGACCAAGACGACGCTCAGCCGACGCGGTCTCGGCATCGCCGACATGGCCGTTGACGCCCTGCGCGCCCTCAAGACGAGACAGGCAGCGGAACGTCTCAAGGCGGGCAAGGCGTACCAGGACAACGACCTCGTCTTCTGTCACGAGGACGGGCGCCCGTACACCGCGCAACACGTCCGCCACCGCTTCCGCATGGTTCTCAAGGCGGCCAACCTGAATCCCGCCGAGTGGTGCCCCCGCGAACTGCGGCACACGTTCGTGTCCATCATGAGTGACCACGACGTGCCCATAGAGAAGATCAGCGTCCTCGTAGGCCACTCCAATACGAAGATCACCGAAACCGTCTACCGCCACCAGCTCAAGCCCGAGATCCGCGACGGCGCCGAGCACATGAACGACATCTTCAAGACCAAGTCCGCGTAGGCGCGGCTCCCGAGTTGGCTCCCCGAGACTCCGGACGACACGGCGCCCTTCCCCCACCTGGATCAACGCAGAATCCAGGCTTGGGCCTCACTTAGGGAAGTGCTGAGCCGCCCTTATTCAGGCTTCAGGTGGTGCCGTTGGAGAGGGCACGTCGGAAGTCACTCGTCTGCGAAAACAGGAGGGGCGGCGGTCTTGTCTCGCTGGCTGGGGGTCCGCCTTCTCAGGGGTGGCCGGCGATCGGGTGGTCGCGGGAAGGTCATCATCCCGCCCGCGCGGTGGCGGAGGGCGGGCGGTACCGTCGCGGAATGGAACAGGTGCCGTTTACCGGTGGTGAGAAGGAAAGTCTGAAGATCGCCCTCGACCGGCATCGTGACGCGGTGCTGTGGAAGCTCCAAGGGCTGGACGAGGAGCAGGTGCGGCGGCCGATGACGCCGTCCGGGACGAGCCTTCTGGGGCTGACCAAGCATCTGGCGGCCGTCGAGTACGGGTGGTTCTGCGAGACGTTCGGGCGGGAGACGGAGCCGCTGCCGTTCGACGATGACGATCCAGACGCCGATCTCAGGGTCGAGCCCGGTGAGACCGCGGAGGAGATCGTCGCGTTCTACGGACGGGCACGCGCGGCGGCCGACCGGATGATCGAGGAGTTGGACGTCGAGTCACGCGGGACGGCGTGGCATGGGGCGACCGTGACGCTGAGGTGGGTGCTCATCCACATGATCGAGGAGACCGCCCGGCACGTCGGCCATATGGACATCATCCGGGAACTCATCGACGGTGCGACCGGCGACCACGCCCGGGACTAGAGAAGCGTCCATCGGGGCGGCATCGTCCCCGGTGAAGGTCCGAAGCCGGGTCCGGTGGCCTGGGCCTTGTCGTTGGGCCGGGGTGTCAGGTGCGGGAGTGGCGGCGGCCGACGAGGCGGCGGGAGCGGCGGGTGGGCGGCAGCCACCGGGTCCGGAACCACATCTGCACCTGGGCGCCGCCGAGGATGCTGCGGTGGATGCGCAGGTAGCCGCCGGTGGACTCGGCGGCGCGGCGGGCGATGTCCAGGCCGAGGCCGGTGGAGCCGCCGCCGCTGCTGCCGCGCTTCAGCGCCGCGTCCGGGTCGGTGATGCCGGGACCGCCGTCGGCGACGAGGATGCCGGTGATGCCCTGCCCCTGGTGCAGGGTGACGGCGAAGCCGGTGCCCTCGGCGGTGTGCCGGAAGATGTTGCCGAGCAGTGCGTCGACGGCGGCGGCCAGCTCGGTGCCGGGGAGCGGCAGCGGCACGGGCTCGTCGGCGCCGATCAGCTCGCAGGAGCGGCCCTCGTCCTCGGCGAGGACGGACCAGAACTCGATCCGGTCGCGCAGCACCTTGGACGCGTCGCAGCTGCCCCGCCCGGTGGGCCGCCGGACGGTCCGGATGATCTGGTCGACCTCGTGTTCGAGGCGGTCGACGGCCTGCCGGGTCTGGTCGGCGACGGGCCCGTCGCCGAGCGCCTCGGCGTTCAGCCGCAGCGCGGCGAGCGGGGTGCGGAGCCGGTGCGACAGGTCCGCGGCCATCTCCCGTTCGGCGGCCAGGAGCTGGACGACATGGTCGGCCATCGCGTTGAACGCGAGCCCCGCCTCGACCAGTTCGGGCGGCCCGTCCGGCTCGATGCGGACCGACAGATCGCCGTCCCCGAACGCGCCCGCCGCCTCGGCGAGCCGCCGGGTGGAGCGGATCATGCGGTTGCCGAGCCGGTCCGCGACGGCGACGGACCCCGCGACGAGCGCGCCGGCGACCGCCGTCATGACGAGCCAGGCCTTCCAGACGCCGCGCGACAGGTCCTCGTCCGGCAGGAAGACCTCGATGACGGCGGTGCGGCCCGCGTCCAGCGACACCGGCTGCAGCAGCGCGTATCCGCCGTCGACGCGGGCGGTGTAGGAGCGTCCGCGCCGCCGGGCCTCGGTGAGCTGCTCGGATCGTGCGCTGAAACCGCCGCGGTTGTGCTTCGGGACGAGGCCGCCGGCCGGCAGGTGGACGCTCATCCGTCCCTCGGCGCCGGCCTGGGTGCTCGCCACGGCGCGTTCGAGGGCGGCCGGGTCCTCGGTGACGACGAGGACGGGGCCGAGCGCGCTGGCCTGCCGCTCGGCGGTGGTGAGGGCGCGGTCCCGGGCGATCTCGCGGACGGTGAGCGCCAGCGGGATCAGGAACGCCAGCGCGACCATCGAGGTGACCGCCAGGGACACCAGGACGAGCGTCTTCCTCATGAGCGCGGGTCGGGCTCGGCCAGCCGGACCCCGACACCCCGCACCGTGTGCAGGTAGCGGGGGGCGGCCGCGGTCTCGCCGAGCTTGCGGCGCAGCCAGGACAGGTGGACGTCGATGGTCTGGTCGTCGCCGTACGCCTGCCGCCACACCTCGGCGAGCAGTTCGCGCCGCGCCACCACCCGGCCGGAGCGGGCGGCGAGGTAGGCGAGCAGGTCGAACTCGCGGCGGGTCAGCGCCAGCGGCTTGCCGTCCAGCCTCGCCTCCCGCCGGTCGAGGTCGATGTGCAGGCCGCCGACGCGCAGCTCCGCGGTCGGCCCGGCCCGGGTCGCCCGCCGCAGCACCGCGGCGAGCCGGGCGCTGAGATGCTCGATGGAGAACGGCTTGATGAGGTAGTCGTCGGCGCCCGCGTTCAATAACCGGACGATCTCCGGCTCGTCGTCGCGCGCCGTCGCGATGATGACCGGGACGTCGGAGATGCCGCGCAGCATCTTCAGCACCTCCGCACCGTCGAGGTCGGGCAGCCCGAGGTCGAGGACGACGACGTCGGGCGGTGCCTGGGTGACCTCTCGCAGCGCGTCCATCGCGGTGCCGACGCTGCGTACGACATGTGCCCGCGCGCCCAGTTCCCGGATCAAGGCGGTCCGGACATTCGCGTCATCCTCGACCACCAGAACGCTTGCCATGGCGGAACCGTATGCCACCATGTGCCCATGCGTCGCACAATGTCGTATGTTACTCCGTGGGTTGGAGTGACTGCGCTCGCAGTGGCGTTCTCGTGGTTCGGCATCCGCGACGTCGTCCGGGGTGCAGTGTCGGAACGGTCGGCGCCGCCGATCGCGGGTTCCGTCATCCACTCCAGCCCGGCCGCACCGCCGACCGGATCGCCGAGCCCGCCGGACGGCGAGGACAACGCGCCCGCGCCGTCCAGGTCACCGAAGCCGGCACCCGGCAGGCCCGGGGGTGCCTCGAAACCGCCCGGCAATGTGCGCAGTTACGCGACCCTCGGCGGACGCGCCGCGATGTCGTTCGAGAAGAACCGGGTGCGGCTCGTGTCGGCGACGCCGAATCCGGACTACGAGACACGCGTGACGCAGGCCGAGGGATGGCTTCGCGTCGACTTCATCGACGACGAGGAGCACACCTCGTCGGTCATCGCGTCGTGGTTCCAGCACGCGCCGAAGGTGCAGGTCTACGAATACTGAGACGCCACGGGCGGCGGCCCGCCGCCGGCCGGGCCGAGACGCGGGCGGGGCGGCCGGCCGGCGTCAGGAGTGCGGGACGAACCACTGCGGCATGACGAACATCGCGGTGGCCTCCACGGTGACGCGGCCGTCCGGCCCGGAGATCGTCCCGGACGCGTAGACCTTGCGCCCCTCCACCCGGCTGGCCTTCGCCTCCACCGAGAGCGGGACGCCGAGCGGGGTCGGACGCCGGTAGCGCGTCTCCAGGGCGGCGGTCATGCCGGGTGTGCCGGTGGCGGCGGCCGCCATGCCGAGGGCCTGGTCGAGCACCATCGCGGACATGCCGCCGTGCACGTACGACGGCGGTCCCTCGTAGACGGCGCCGAGGGTGAACTCGCCGCGGACGATGCCGTCCGTGCTGACGGTCAGCTCGACGGGCGGCGCGAGGGGGTTGAGGGCGCCGGTGACGGGGTTGGCGATCTGCCGGTCCATCCGCTGCGGGGAGGACCGGACGAACGGCGGGGCGTCCCGGCGCTCGGCCGCGAGCCGCGCGGTCAGCGCCTCGACCTCGGCCGCGACCGCGGCGGCCTCGGCCGGGTCGACACCGGTGAGGACGGTGGCCTCGGCCAGTTCGCGGACGCGGGCGGCGAGGCCGCTCAGGGCCGCCGCCTCGTCCTCCTCCAGCTCGGGCCGTTCCATCGGGATCGCGCTCATTCAGCCTCCTCGCGGGCGGCGTCCCCGGAACACCGCCCTATTAGCCGAACGAAATTCTAAATTAGCCGGGCGTCCGCTCCGGACGGCGGGGTCCGTTCCGCGGCCCGGCCCATGCGGTTCGGGAACGGCGCCGTGCCTTCCGGGGGACCCGCGTCGGCGAACCCGGTTCAGATAGATTCCTGCGGTATCTCCCATAGCCGCCCACAGAGCGCGAGGACAGCACGTGACGGACCAGCCCCCGCCGCCACCGCCCGAGCAGCCGCCGCCGTATTCGCAGCCCTACGGTCAGCCGCCCGGGGCGGTTCCCGGCCCCTACGACCCGCGGTGGGGGTACGGGCCCCCGGGCGTCCCCAACGGCGTGCCTCTGCAGGGTCCCCCCGAGGAGACGACCTGGGCGATCTTCGCCTACGTCGGGAACGTGCTGATCGGCTTCTTCCCCGCGCTGATCATCTACCTGGTGAAGAAGAACACCTCGCCGCTCACCCGGTTCCACGCGGCGCAGTCGATGAACCAGCAGCTCACCATGCTGATCCACGTCCTCGTGGTGGTGGCGGTCTGCGTGCCGCCGGCGATCGCCTTGAAGGAGCCGGGCTTCCTCGCCCTGCTGCTCGTCCCGTACCTGGAGCTGCTGATCGCCGGGTGGACGTTCATCATCCTCGGCGCGGTGAAGGCGGGCAAGGGGCAGTACTACCGGTTCCCGACCTTCTTCTGCTTCCGCATGATCCGGTAGCCCGCCGGTACGCGCGGGCCGCTCCACGCCGTATGCCAGTCCCTTCCGTCCCTCACACCAGGACGGCCCGGTCGTCCACGCGGGCCACGGCCCGGACCGGGGCACCGTCGGCGGCGGCCAGCGCGATGGGGAACAGCGAGACCTCGATCGCACAGCCCTCGTCCTGCGCGTCGACCAGGAGCCCGAGCCCGGTCAGGTTCTCGCCGATCACCGCGCCCGCCCCGCACAGGACGCGGTGCGCGGCCAGGGAGAACTCGGCGGAGCCCGGCGGCGGGGTGCGGTCCACGCTGAGCGCGTCGATGGCCACCGTCCGGACACCGGCGGCGACGATCGCCTCCGCCGTCTCGGGCGCCGGATACGGATGGGCCAGGTAGTCGTCCGTCCCCCAGTGGGCGGACCAGCCCGTCGCGATGAGCAGGACGTCGCCGGGCCCGAGGCCGGACGGGACCGCCTCCGGCGGTATGGGCGTGCGGGGCGGCAGCCCGCGGACGTCCATGACCACGGCCGGGCCGGTGAAGCGGGTCAGCGGAATCTCGTCCAGGCGGGGCAGGGCGTCGTCGATGTGGAACGGGGCGTCCACGTGGGTGCCGGACTGCGACCCCATGTGCAGCGCGAGGACGTTCACGCCGGAGTCCGCGACGGTGAGCGCCGCGACGGCCTCCACCTCGGGATCACCCGGATACACCGGCATGCCCGTGCTGATCGGCACCGACAGGTCGAGCAGTTCAACGCCCATGTCATCGATTATCCCGCGCACACCCCCACCCGATAGCGTTGCGACGTGTTGCCACATGTGACGGCCATCCGATACGTGACGCCGCTGCGCGAGGGCGGTTCCCTGCCGGGCGTGGTCGAGGCCGACGATCTCGGCACCTACGTCATGAAGTTCCACGGCGCGGGGCAGGGCCGCAAGGCGCTGATCGCCGAGGTGATCGCGGGCGAGCTGGCCCGCAGGCTCGGCTTCCGGGTGCCCGAGCAGGTGCTCATCGACCTGGACCCGGCCATCGGACGGCACGAGCCCGACCCCGACGTCCAGGACCTCCTCAAGGCCAGTCCCGGCTGGAACCTCGGCGTCGACTTCCTGCCGGGGTCGCTCGGTTTCGACCCGCTCGGCTGGAGTCCCGACCCCGGCTTCGCGTCGCAGGTGCTGTGGTTCGACGCGTTCATCGGCAACGTGGACCGCAGCTGGCGCAACCCGAACATGCTCGTCTGGCACGGCGACGTGTGGCTGATCGACCACGGCGCAAGCCTCATCTTCCACCACGCCTGGGCGAACGCGGCCCGGCTGTTCTCCGGCCCCTACGACGTGGACGACCACGTGCTGACCCCGTACGCGACCCGGCTGGAGGCCGCCGAGGCCGACCTCGCCCCGAAGATCACCGAGGGTCTGCTGCGCGAGGTGACCGCGCTCGTGCCCGACCTGTGGCTGGAGGGCGAGCCCGGCTTCGCCGGCCCGCAGCAGCTCCGGGACGCCTATGTCGAGATCCTGCTGCCGCGCGCCGGCAAGCCGCGCGACTGGCTGCCCGACCTGGAGGTCGGCGGGCACGCGCCGGACACGTCCGCGCGGCGCGGGCAGAACCGTCCCGGCCGGCTGGGAGGCCCGGCATGAGCGGGACGGACCGGGAGGCGCGGGGGGGCGCCCCGCCGCGCAGGACCCGCACGGGCGGCGGCGGGACGAGCAACATCAGGGCGGCGGCCGAGCCCACGGTGTTCGAGTACGCGGCGTTGCGGGTCGTCCCCCGCGTCGAACGCGGCGAGTCGATGAACGTGGGCGTGGTGGTGTACTGCCGTGCGCTCGACTACCTCGGCTGCCGGACGCACCTGGACGAGCGCCGCCTGTCCGCCCTCGACCCGTCCCTGGACCTGGCGGGCGTCCGGTCGGCGCTCAAGGGCGTGGACGCGGTGTGCCACGGCGGCGAACGCGCCGGGCAGGCCGCGTCGCAGAGCCCGGGCAGGCGGTTCCGGTGGCTGACCGCGCCGCGCAGCACGATCGTCCAGCCGGGCCCGGTGCACGCCGGCCTCACCGGGGACCCGGCCGCCGAACTCGACCGCCTGCTGCGCCTGCTCGTCCTCTAGTCCCGCTCCCCCGCTAATCCCACTCCCAGCGGATGCCGTGGCAGCCGGCGGCCACGCCGAACTCGATGAAGTGGACGCTGTGGTAGCTGGACATGCGCAGGTCGGCGGAGTCCTTGAGCGCGGTGTGGCCGTCGGGACGCCACGTCCGGTAGCAGCGGGCGGGCAGCGCGGACGGGTGGAACCGCACCTCGATGAGGTACTCGTGCTGCGGGGTGCGGAAGCCGCGCCCCTCCTCGCAGATGGGCGGGCCGGTCTCCTCGAACCCGAAGCCGTACTCCAGCAGGTACGTCTCACCGCGGCCGAGCGCCCGGTCGAACAGCAGCTCGGCGGCGATGAGCCCGCTCGACTCGTCCATCCGGACCCGGCCGAACCGGCAGCCGCGCACCGTCCGCGACGACGGCAGGACGCCCTGCGGATGGTGGTAGACGGCGACCCACCGGTCGACGCCGCGCTGCTGCGCCTGGAACACCGCGCGGACCCGGACCTCGCGCAGTTCCCGGCGGCGGCCGACGAGGTACTGGTCGTGCAGGCTGAGCCCGGTGATCAGCCGTTCCCCGCGGTCACCGATCTCGTCCAGCAGGTCGCGGACGCCCGGCTCGGGGCACAGCTCCTCCACCGGCAGCCACGGCCCGGCGGTGCGCTCGGTCGCGGGCTTGAGCAGCGTCAGCAGCGAATGGCGCGGCAGTTCGAGGATGACCTCAAGGCCGCGGACGGCGCGCAGCGAGTCGGCGCGTTCGGGCCTGGTCCGCCCGCGCTGCCAGTAGCTCAGCGTGGACAGGCTGACGGCGATGCCCTGTTCCTCAAGGCGGCGCCGCAGCGAGTCGAGGCTGAGGCCACGCGCCTGGATGGCGGCGTGGAGGGCGACGTTGAACGGACCGTACTGTAGGACCTGTAGAAGATCATCCTCTGCGACACTCTGCACTTGCGGCCTCCCGGATCCACTCCGGCCGGCCCCCCGCCAAACGGCCTTGACTATTGGAATTGCCACTTCCGCGCTCACTGTAAAACCCGCGGGCCCCGATGCCAACAGGCGAGCCCCGCAACGGCGCCCCAGCGCCGATGCCGGTCAATGCCACTCCCATTCGATGCCGACGATGCCGCGCCGGACCGCGCCGACCGCGAGGTTCGCGCTGCCGGACGTGCCGACCCACAGTTCGCCGAGCCGCTGCCGCGGGGCCTGCGAGCTTTCCGCGGTGAAACCGTAGCAGCGGGCGGGCAGCCGGTCGCCGTCGAACTGGATGATCGCCACGTAGTCGTGGACGGGATGGGAGAAGCGCCGGTCGTAGCTGTCGGGCGGGGATTCCCCGACCGGCCCCACCTCGTATTCGACGACCGCCGTGTCCCCCGTGGACAGCACCCGGTCGAAGACGAGCTCGAACGCCATCAGCCCGCCCTCGGCGCGGATGCGGCCGGGCCGGCAGTACCGCACGGCCGCGAGCCCGCCCGTCCCGCCGCCGGCCCTGCCCGCCTGGTCGCCGCCCGTCCGGTGGACGCACACCACCCGGTCGATGTCGTCGCCCGCGGCGCGCAGGACGGTGCGGACCGACAGCGTCCAGCAGCCGCGCGTCCCGTCCAGCCGGTACACGTCGTGGATGCTGAGCCGTTCGAGCCGGTGGTCCCCGGACCGGTCGAGCTGCCCGACCAGGCAGGCGTAGCGTTCGGGGTCGGGCCACAGCTCGCGCACCGTGCGGCCCCGCTCCCCGGCGCCGGGAGGCCCGGTGAGCCCGCCGCGTCCGGCCGTGCCCCGGCCGGGCGCCGTGCTGGGGGCGGGATCGTCCAGCAGGTCGGTGAGCGTGCCCGGCGGCACCTGGAGGATCTCCTCCAGCACGACCACGACGGTGCGTGAGCGGGGCCGGCTGCGACCCCGCTGCCAGTAACTGAGGGTGGCCACGCTGACGGTCAGCCCCCGCCGGCCGAGGCGGTGGCGTATCCGTTCCAGGGTCAGCCCGCTCGCCTGGATCGCCTGCCGCAGTGCCCCGGCGAACTCCACGGCGGGATGGTACCCGTCCGGCAAGATCAAATCAGGTGATCGGGGCAGATCGGGCACGCAGCGACAAGCCGGACGCAGGTCAGAAGAGGATCGACATGAAAGAACCCTGCTCGCTGAATCCGACCCGCCGGTAGGCCGCGCGTGCCCGCGTGTTGTAGTCGTTGACGTACAGCGAGACGATCGGCGCGATGCTGCGCAGCGCCTCCCGCACCACCGCGGACATCCCGGTCTCCGACAGTCTCCGGCCGCGCAGGTCGGGCGGCACCCACACGCCCTGCACCTGGCAGGCCCGCGGGGTGACGGCGCCGATCTCCGCCTTGAACATGACGCGGCCGTCCTCGATCCGGGCGAACGCGCGGCCGTCGCGGATCAGCTCGGCGACGCGGGCCCGGTAGAGGACGCCGCCGTCACCGGCGTTCGGCGACACCCCGACCTCTTCGGTGAACATCGCGACGCAGGCCGGGTAGACGATGTCGAACTCCTCCATCCTGACGCGCCGGACACGCGGATCGGCCGGCACGCCGGAGACGGCGGAGGTGGCCATCACCGGCTGGGACGCGCGGACGGCCCGCGGCGGCCCCCAGTACGGCGCGAGGATCTCCCACAGCTCCCCCACCGCGCCGGCGGGCCCGACGATGGACGAGCAGCGCCGCCCCTGCGCCTGGGCCCGCTCGGCGAACGCGCGGACCGCCTCCGGCCCGGCCGCGACCGGGATGAGATTGGCACCGGAATAGCACAGCGAGACGAGCCGCCCGTCACGCAGGTAACCCCACATCTGGGCGCCGAGACGCCGCGGGTCGAGGCCCGCGGCGTGCACGCGCGAGCTGACGAACACGTTGGACACCGGGTCGGCGTCCAGGATCGCGAGGGCCTCGGCCCGGTACCGATCGTCCAGCACGCGCACCGGCATCGAGCCCAGCATGCGCATGGCTACCGGCCCCGGGACGGGAACGGCCCCCGGTCGGCCCTCACCACTGAAAGCTCCACGAGCCCAAGCCTATGCGGTCCGGCTGCCGGACACCCCCGCGGGTTCGATAACGGCGGTCCCGGGCGAGACCGCACAAACGAACCGTGGCGTGCCCGTCCCGGCGGGGGACGGACACGCCACGGAACGGCGTGCTAGGGAAGTCCTACGGACGTCCGACCGGAAGGTCCTTGCCCGTGGTGGCACGGGCGGCCTTCATCGTCATGCCCGTCGGGTCCGGGTCGTTCAGCGCCGGGACGGCCTTGCAGTAGGCGTCCGGGCCGCGGTGGCTCGCCGGCAGCGCGCCGGTGTCGAGGTACGCCGCGACCTTGTCGTCCAGGCACGCGTTGCCGTTGAGCGTGTTGGCGTGGGTCTTGCCGCCGACCTCGAACACCAGCCGCGAGGACGGGAAGACCTTGTGCATCTCCAGCCCGCCCACGACCGGCGTGGCCCCGTCCTCCGTGGACTGGACGAGCAGCATGCCCGGCAGGCCCTTGGCGCCCTTCAGCTTGAACGCGGGGCCGCCCTGGAAGGGCCAGAACGCGACCGGGGCGTTGAACCAGACATTGCCCCACGTCTCGAACTTGTAGCCCTGCCGGTAGAGCTCGGCCGCGTCGTGGTGCCACTTGCTCCAGTTGCGGGGCCAGCGGGCGTCCGCCGCCTGGACGGCGTTGTAGACGGCGAAGTCGTTGTCCTGGCCGCCGGTGTTGAGCCAGTCGAGCAGGCCGGACGGGTCCTTGGCGTTGACCCACGCCGAGAGCGCCTGCGCGAACGGGATGTAGTAGCCGGTGTTGTACCCGGCGCTGAGCACGATGTCGGTCAGCTCGGCCGGGCCGATCTTGCCGCCGATGGGGGACTTCCTGGCCCCGTCGAGCGCCTTGTAGTAGGTGGCGCGGACGGCCTTCTCGGACGTGCCGAGGTGGTAGATCGAGTCGTACTTGGCCATCCAGGCGAACCAGGCCCGGATGTTGTGCTCGAACGCCTTGTCCTGCTCCAGCTGGGCGTCGTACCAGACCGTCTTGGGGTTGACGTTGCCGTCCAGCACCATCCGCTGCACGCGGCCAGGGAAGAGCGTGGCGTAGGTGGCGCCGAAGTAGGTGCCGTAGGAGAAGCCGTACCAGCTGATCTTCTGCTGGCCGAGGGCCGCGCGGATCGAGTCGACGTCGCGGGCGGCGTCGGTGGTGCGCATGTGCGGCAGCATCCAGCCGAAGTTCTTCGCGCAGTCCTGCGCGTACTTCTTCGACTTGGCGATCCAGGCCCGCTCCTGCTTCGCCGAGCGCGGGACGTAGTCCGGCCGGATCGGGTCGTTGACGTTCGGGTCGCAGGTCAGCGCGGGCTTGCTGGACCCGACGCCGCGGGGGTCGAAGCCGATGATGTCGTACTTGGCCGCGACGTCCGCGTGGCCGACGCCGCCCATCCAGCGGGCGAGGGCCGGCGCGTAGCGCAGGCCGGAGCCGCCCGGGCCGCCGGGGTTCACGAACAGGACGCCCTGGTAGTTCTTCTCGTCGGTGTGCTTGAAGCGCGACACCGCGATGGAGATCTTGCGGCCGTTGGGCCGGCTGTAGTCGAGCGGCACCTCGACCTCGGCGCACTGCGCCTTGTTCATCGGGTCGTTCGGACCGCTGACCTCGCACTTGCCCCAGTCGATGCTCTGGGCCGCGACCGTGGCGGCGCCGGCCCGGCCGGCGTCCGCGCTCGCGGAGACGGCGGCCACGGTGCCGCCCCCCGCCGCCACGACCGCCGCGGTCGTGACGAGAACGATCTTCTTCACTAGACCCCCTCAGATCGGCGGCTCCGACGCCCCATTGGGCCGGAGAGGGGAGCCACGCCGATACAAACGGATGCGGATTGCGTGGAGATTGTGACGGTTATGTCGCTTATGACGGCAGAGCACTGGGTGACTGGATGCGAAATCGTGACAATTTCCGTGGAACTTCGTGATGTCGCGGCGCGTCCCGGGCCGGGACGCCGAAGGGCCCCGGGGATCGCTCCCCGGGGCCCTCAGGACAGGCCGTCCGGCGCCGGTCAGCGGATGACGTCCGCCTCCAGGCGCGCGGCGTCCGGCACCCGGGTGCCGCTCAGCGTCCGGGCGGACGCCTGCGACGGCGGGGTCGGGTCACCGAGCTGCGGGACGTGCACGGTGCGCTTCTCCGGCCGCTCTCCCCGCAGGAAGTACGCGTCGAAGTAGGCGTCGACCTCGGCGGAGCCGCGGTGCACGATGCAGTGCGTCCGGTCCCCGTCCTGGACGACCAGGCGCGAGCCCTTGAGCCGGCGCTGCATGTCCAGCGCGCCCTCGTACGGGGTGGCCGCGTCGGCGGTCGACTGGAACATCAGGATGTTGCGCGGCAGGTCACGGGTGTGGCCGATGTTCACCGGCTCGCCGGCCTTGGCGGGCCAGTACAGGCACGGGGCGTTGTACCAGGCGTTGCCCCACGTCTCGAACGGGTGCTTGCGGTTGATCCGCTCGTTGTCGCGCTGCCACTTGCTCCACTTCGTCGGCCACTGGACGTCGGTGCACTGCACGCCCAGGTAGACGGCGAAGCCGTTGTCGTCGGAGCCGCCGGTGGTCTGCGCGCCGAAGGTCTGCGCGAAGGTGGCGGTGTCGCCGGCCTTGTACGCCGACAGGGCGGCGGCGTAGCCGTGCCAGATGGCCCGGCTGCGGCGGTAGCCGGCGTTCAGGATCACGTCGGTCAGCTCGTCCGGCCCGACCGCGAGGGCCTGCCCGCTGTCCGGGTCGGTGTAGTAGACCGGCTTGTACTTGAGGTCGTGGCGCAGCTTGTAGAAGTAGTCGCGGACCTGCTTCTGGGTGGTGCCCAGGTGGTACACCGAGTCGTACTTCGCGATCCAGCCGAAGTAGTACTCGATGTTGATGTCGAACTGGACGTCCTGGTTCAGGTTGGCCTGGTACCAGGCGTCGGACGGGCCGACGTTGCCGTCCAGCACCATCTTGCCGACGTTCCGCGGGTACACGGTGGCGTAGGTGGAACCGAGGTAGGTCCCGTACGAGGCGCCGTAGTAGTCGAGCTTCTTGTTGCCGAGCGCCCGGCGGATCGACTCGATGTCGTTGACCGAGTCGATCGTCTTGATGTGGTTCAGCAGCCCGATCTTGTCTGCCTTGCCGCACGCCTCGGCGTAGTTCTTGGAGATCTTCAGCCAGGTGCTGACCGACTTGCGGTCACCCGTGCCGTAGTCGGGGCGCGGGGCGTTGGTGTAGTTCGGGTCACAGCTGAGGGCCGGGACGCTCATGCCGACGCCGCGCGGGTCGAACCCGATGACGTTGTAGGCCTCGCGCATCGGGGCGGAGTTCTGCGCGAACACGCGCGGCCCGAACAGCGCGCCGCCGCCGCCCGGTCCGCCCGGGTTGACGACGATGTCGCCCTTGGCCTCACCCTCGCCGGTGTGGGGCGTCTTGGTGAGCTGGAGGGTGATCTTCGTGCCGTTCGGCTTGGCGTAGTCGAGCGGCACCGACAGCTCGGCGCACTGCACGATCTTGGAGACCGGGTACAGGGCGTCGTAGAAGTCGTGCACCGTCTGGACGAAGTCCGCGGGGCAGGCGTGCCAGTTCAGCGCGGCGGGATTGAAGCCTCCGGCCGTTCCGGCGGAGGGGCCCGCGGCCTGCGCGCTTGTGGCGCCCAGACCGGTGAGACCGAGCCCGGCCACTGCGGCCATGACAACGATCCTCTTCACATATCCCCCTATCGTGCCGACTCCGTTGAGTCAGGCATCCGGGTAAACGACAGGAGATTGTGGCGTTTTCGGCGTGCGCCAGGACAGGGGCCCTCACAAGTGGATGCCGAATCGTGACAAGATCAGCGGAACTCTGTGACAACCCCGGACGTTCCGGTCCCGGAGCTGCAAAAAGGGCGCACCTTCACGCGACCTTTGCGCACACACGAAAAGGCCCCGGGTTCACACCCGGGGCCCTGTGCGCCATGGCGCAGGCTCGTCGCCGGTCAGCCGACCACGACGTCGGCCCCCGGCCCGCTCACCGAGCCGTCCTCGCCGATCTCGATGCCCATCTCCTCGGCGATGCGCATGGCCTCCTCGATCAGCGTCTCGACGATCTGCGCCTCCGGAACGGTCTTGACGACCTTCCCCTTGACGAAGATCTGGCCCTTGCCGTTGCCCGACGCCACCCCCAGATCGGCCTCCCGCGCCTCACCCGGACCGTTCACCACACAACCCATCACCGCCACCCGCAGCGGCACCGGAAAGTCCTTCAACCCCGCGGTGACCTGCTCGGCCAGCGTGTACACATCCACCTGCGCCCGCCCGCACGACGGACACGACACGATCTCCAGACCCCGCTCACGCAACCCCAGCGACTCCAGGATCGCGATACCGACCTTCACCTCCTCCACCGGCGGCGCCGACAACGACACCCGGACGGTGTCCCCGATCCCCTCGCTCAGCAGCGCACCGAACGCCACCGCCGACTTCACCGTCCCCTGGAACGCCGGCCCCGCCTCGGTCACCCCCAGATGCAGCGGATAATCACACGCCGCCGCCAGCCGCCGGTACGCCTCGATCATCACCACCGGATCGTTGTGCTTGACCGAGATCTTGATGTCACCGAAACCGTGCTCCTCGAACAGCGAGCACTCCCACAGCGCCGACTCCACCAGCGCCTCGGGAGTGGCCCTGCCGTGCTTTTCCAGCAACCGCCTGTCCAGCGACCCGGCGTTCACCCCGATCCGGATCGGCACCCCCGCATCCGAAGCCGCCCGCGCGATCTCCCCCACCCTGTCATCGAACTTCTTGATGTTGCCGGGATTGACCCGCACCGCCGCACAACCCGCCTCGATCGCCGCGAACACGTACTTGGGCTGGAAGTGGATGTCGGCGATGACCGGGATCGGAGACTTGCGCGCGATCGCCGGCAACGCGTCGGCGTCGTCCTGCGACGGCACCGCCACCCGCACGATCTGACACCCCGCCGCGGTCAACTCCGCGATCTGCTGCAGCGTGGCGTTCACATCGGCGGTCAGCGTCGTGGTCATCGACTGCACCGACACCGGCGCATCACCCCCGACCGGAACGTTCCCGACCATGATCCGCCGGGACGCGCGGCGGGGCACGCTCAGCCCCTGCGCCCTCTGCTCGTCGTCGTCCCCGCGGACACCCGGCATTCCCAGTGAAACGCTCATCCCTCTCCTCTTACTCGCGGCCCCGGTACAAAGCCTAAGCGCCACGGGCGGCCGTCTTGACGGCACCCGGTGACGAAGACCGGGACCATACGACTCCATTGCGCGAACATCGCGCGTCATCCCGGTAGCCGGAGCGGGTTGAACAGGTCGGCGAGGATCAGCAGCACCCCGAACCCCACGAGCAACAGGACCACCAGGTACGTCAGCGGTAGCAGCTTGGTCATGTCGACCGTGCCCGGATCCGGCCGTCCCCGGATCCGGTTGACGCCCGCGCGCAGCCGCTCGTACGCGACCACGGCGAGGTGCCCCCCGTCCAGCGGAAGCAGGGGCAGGACGTTGACCGCGCCCAGGAAGATGTTCACCGACACGACCAGCGACAGGTACAGGGCGAGCTTGTCCCGGGCGGAACTCTGGGACGAGAAGATCTGCCCGGACACCTCGGTCGCGCCGACCACGCTGCCGACCTGGCCGCCGGGCGTGCTCTCCCGGGCGGGTGAGAACAGCTTCGGTACCGCGGACGGCAGGTCCGCCGCGACCTTGCCGATGCCCTGGATCGTCCGGCCGATGCCGCGCGCGGCGAACGCCGCCGCGTCCAGCGGCCCGGCCCGGTCGTAGCCGCCGCCGACGACCTTCGCGGAGATGCCGATGAACGGCCGCCCCTCCACGTCCGCGAGCGTGACCGGCAGCGTGACCTGCCCGCCCGTACCCGGCCGCTGGACGACCACTTTCACCGTCTCACCCGGCTTCGTCTTGTCGATCGCCCCGGTGAGCTGGTCCCAGCCGGAGATCGGCGTGCCGTTGAACACGACGACGCGGTCACCGGCCCGCAGCCCCGCCCGCGTCGCCGGGGAGGGCGGACGGTCACCGCCGCAGCCGCCCCGCAGCCCGGCCGGCACGCAGGTCGTGACCTTGTCGACCGTGTTGGTCACCGTGCCGGGCCGCGGCTCGCCGACGGTCATGGCCATCACCATGAGCAGCACGAACGCGAACACGAAGTTGGCGACGACACCCGACCCGATGACGACCGCGCGACGGCCGGCGGGCTGCCGGTAGAACGCGCGATCCCGGTCCGCCGGATCGATCTTCTCCAGCGGGGTATAGCCGACGATCTTGACGAAGCCGCCGAGCGGGATCGCCTTCACCCCGTACTCGGTCTCACCCCGGCGCATCGACCACAGGGTCGGCCCGAAACCCACGAAGTACTGCGTGGCCTTCATCCCGAACCGCTTGGCGGTGAGCAGGTGGCCGCCCTCGTGCAGCATCACCGACGCGAGCAGCGCGATGACGAACGCCACCGCGCCCAGGAAGAAGGCCATCCAGGTCCCCTTGGGCTCGATCCCGGGGTGCCCGGGGTCAGTCGGTTCCGGTCAGTTCCCTGCTCCTGGCCCGCGCCCACCCGTCGGCCGCGAGGACGTCGTCCACCGTCAGCTCCCCGGGCGTACCCGAACCGTGCTCCTGCACCACCCGCGCGACCGTGTCGACGATCCCGAGGAACGGGAGCCGTCCCGCGCGGAACGCGTCCACACATTCCTCGTTCGCGGCGTTGTAAACGGCCGGGACGGTCCCGCCCAGCTCACCGGCGTGCCGCGCCAGCGCGACGGCGGGGAACGCCGCGTCGTCGAGCGGGAACAGCTCCCACGTGTGGGCCTTGGTCCAGTCGAGGCCGGGGGCCGCGTCCGGGACCCGGCCCGGCCAGTCGATGCCGAGCGCGATCGGCAGCCGCATGTCGGGCGGGCTGGTCTGCGCGAGCGTGGAGCCGTCGACGAACTCGACCATCGAGTGGATGACCGACTGCGGGTGCACCATGACCTCGATCCGGTCCATCGGGACGTCGAACAGCAGATGCGCCTCGATGACCTCCAGCCCCTTGTTGACCAGGGTCGCGGAGTTGATGGTGATGACGGGCCCCATGTCCCACGTCGGATGGTTCAGCGCCTGCTCGGGCGTGACACCGGACAGCTCGGCGCGGCTCCGGCCGCGGAACGGGCCGCCGCTCGCGGTCAGCACGAGCCGCCGCACCTCCTCGGCGCGGCCGCCGCGCAGGCACTGGGCCAGCGCCGAATGCTCGGAGTCCACCGGGACGATCTGCCCCGGCCGTGCCCGCTCCTTGACGAGCGGGCCGCCGACGATCAGCGACTCCTTGTTGGCGAGGGCGAGGGTCCGCCCGGCGTCCAGTGCGGCCAGCGTCGAGGCCAGGCCGAGCGCGCCGGTCACCCCGTTCAGGACCACGTCGCACTGCCAGGCGGCGACCTCGGCGACCGCGTCCGGACCCGCGACGATCTTCGGGATGGCGTAGTCGCCGGAGGCGTAGCCGCGCCGCTTGGCCTCGGCGTAGAAGGCGAGCTGGAGCTCCTGCGCGGCGGACGCCTTCGCCACCGCGACGATCTCGGGCCGGAACTCCAGCGCCTGCTCGGCCAGCAGGCCGACCCGGCCGCCGCCGGCGGCGAGCCCGGTCACCCGGAACCGGCCGGGGTTGCGGCGGATCACCTCCAGCGCCTGGGTGCCGATCGAACCGGTGGAGCCGAGGACGACCACCTCACGGGCGGACGCGTCGTGGTGAGAGGGAGAGTTCACCGCTCCATTGTCGGTCATCGGCCCGCCCGGCCTCCCCTCGTGGCCGCGGTCCGCCGGGTCAGCGCGCAAGGGGAAGGCGGAGGACGAGGCGGGCGCCGTAGGGGCCGTCGGCGATGTAGAGGCGTCCGCCGTGGGCCACGGCGATCTGCCGCGCGATCGGGAGGCCGAGGCCGCTGCCGCCCTTGTCGCGGCTGCGGGCCGAGTCGAGGCGGGCGAAGCGCTCGAAGACGCGCTCGCGGTCGGCGGGTGGGATGCCGGGGCCGTCGTCGTACACCTCGACCACGGCCTCGCCGTCCTCGGCGCGCACCGCGACCTCGATCCGCGCGGCGGCGTAGCGCTGGGCGTTGGCGAGCAGGTTGACCAGGACGCGGCCGAGCCGCACCCCGCTGCCCGTGACCATGACGCCCGTCTCCGCCTTGACGCTCACCGGGATGGGCGGCAGCTGCCGGGCCACCTCCCTCTCCACCAGGGCCCCGAGATCCAGCCGCTCGCCGGCCGGCGGGTCGCCGGAGTCGAGCCGGGCGAGGACGAGGAGGTCGTCGACGATCTGGTGCAGGCGCTCGGCGTCGCCCAGGGCGCGCCTCAGGTTGTCGACGAGGTCGCTGTCGGCGGGGTCGTCCAGGAGGGCCAGCTCGATGCGGGTGCGCAGGCCGGTCAGCGGCGTGCGCAGCTCGTGCGAGGCGCCGGCGATGAACGCGCGCCGCTGCTCGGCCGCGTTCTCCAGCCGGCCGAGCAGCTCGTTGACGCGGCCGGCCAGCTGCTCGGCGCCGTCCCCGGCGGGCGGGACGCCGACGCGGCGGCTCAGATCGGTGTCACCGAGCTCCGCCATCTCCGCCTGGAGCCGGTCGACCGGCTCCAGCGCCCGCGCGACCGCGTGCCGGACGCCCCAGGAGGCGAGCGCGACGACGACCACGCAGAGCACGGCCGTGACGAGCAGGAGCACACCGGTGTGCTGGACTCCGGCGAGCAGGTGGAGCACGGCGGCCGCCACGACCACCGCGGCCACCAGCAGGGAACCGAGCGCGCTCACCGCGGCCGGTGTCCCGCGAGCCCGTGCGGAGCGGGGCCTGTGCGGCCGGACGTGCGGAGAACCGACGTTCCGTGCCGACATGTCTCCTTTGTACGCACAACACCGCCAAAGCACTGCAAAGCACCCAGCCCGTGGTCGCATAACCCTGGTCTGCAAAGCCCCTGGTCGAAGCGGTTGCGGCAGTCGCGGTGGCCGAGGAGCCGGCTAGGACCGCCCCCCGGTGAACAGGCGGCCGACATGACAGCCTTTGCCGCCCTTTTCACTTTTGGTAACGGTGACAACACCCGGCCCCACCTATAAAGGAGTCACGTGAAGCGACTCCCTCCAGGGGGATGGGAATGGGCCAGACGGGCGAGCCGGTCGTGGACCCGGGCGGGCTGGGCACGGCCCGGTTCCCGGGTGACGCGTGCGTCGTCCGCCGCAAGAAGTGGCCCCGGCCGCGCGTCCGCGCCGGCCGCCTGCCGGACTCGTCCGGGGTGTTCGCGTGCGCCGACTGCGCACCCGCCCCGCCGGTACCCCGCCTACGGCGGGGCCTCGGGGAGTCGCGCACGGACGCCGGCGGGCCGGTCGGGGGGCCGGCGCCGGCGAGGGCGGCGGGCCCGACTCCCGCCGCCGTGGAGGTCTCTCCAGGGAGAGGGGTGACCCGGGCATTCGGGGGGAAGCCCGGGACCACCCGGCAGGCGCGCCCGGCTGGGGGCGGCCGGGCGCGCCGGAGAGACCTCCCAGGCCGTCAGGGCTTCGCCTTCGGCTGCCCGCCCGCCTGCGGATGCGTCGCCTCGATCCAGGTCCTCGTCCACTCCGCGTAATCGGTGCAGTCGTTCTTCTTCGACTCGCCGCCGCACGCCTTCGCCGGCGCGTGCGCGAAGATGATCTTGTTGATGTAGTCGCGGTCGCCGACGTGGTAGGCGGCGCAGAAGCCGGACCTCAGCCGGTCGCCCGAGCACGCCTGCGGGTTCGCGGGCGCCACACCGGTCCACTCGGCGACCTGCTGCTGGACGTCCGGCGACGCGGTCCACTGCAACCACTGGTACATGCAGTTCGGGTGCTGGACGCGGGCGCCGATCATCCACGCGTCCAGCCAGCCGGTCACGCCCTCGGACGGGATGACGCCCCGGACGGCCCGGCCCGCGCGGGTCAGCACGTCCACCTGGTAGGGCCACGCCTGGCCGAGCACGGCCCGCTGCCCCGCGAACGCGCTGATCGCGTCGGCGGGCAGGTCCCAGTACTCGCCGACGTAGGGGCGCTGCTTCGCCAGCACGCGCCCGGCGGCGGCGAGCTGCTTCGGCGTCAGCGAGTACGGGTCGCGGATCTTGAGCTTGCGCTCCCGGCCCTTCAGGTAGAGCGCGGCCTCGGCGATGGCGAGCGGGCTGTCCCGCATGATCAGCTTCCCGGAGTACCGGCGGGCCTGCCCGGGCTCGAAGATGGCGGCCCAGCTCGCCGGCGGCGGGACCGTCCGGGTGTCGAACATGAGCAGGTTGGAACCCCATACGTACGGGATGCCGTAGTGCTTGCCCTCGCGCTCCAGCAGCCCGCGGAGTTTCGGCTCCAGCTTCTTGTAGCCGTCCACGAGGTCGGTGTTGACGGGGGCGACCTGCTTCTCGGTGACCAGCCGCCCGGCGACCTCGGGCGGCGCGGCGACGCCGTCGTAGCGGCGGTCCCGGTCGCGCATGAGGTCGGCCATCTCCTCGGGCGTCTTGACGACCTTGAGGCCGACCTTGCAGCCGGTGCGCTCCTGGAACGGGGTGACCCAGTCGACGCGCGGGTCGGTGTCGCCGCTCTCGATGGAGCCGGGGAGGGTGAGGAGGTTGAGCATCCCCTCACCGGGGCCGAGGGTGCTCGCCACCTTGGCGACGCCGGCGGGCACGTCCGCGTCCTCGCTGCAGGCGGCGAGGCCCGCCGCGGCGAGCGCCGCGGCCGCCACCAGGGCCGCCGCCGCCTTGACCCGTGCCGTGGCCGTCCACCGCATGTCGCTCCCGATCCGTGCCCAGGGCCCTCCTCCTCGTGAACGGGCCCGTCGGCGCAGCGTAGCGTCTCCGGCGCGGCCGGGCGGCCCGCACCCGCCCGGAGCCGGTTTCCCGCGGAGCGTCCACACCGCCATTCCCGCCGTCCGGGCGGGCGGGCGCGATTCAATCGACGGTCTCCGGGAATTTTTCCTCCGGCAGACGACGCAGCGGCGGCCAATTACCGAAGAACGGCCCCCGGGCCCGCCCGCGCAATCTTTCTTGAAGGTAAGAACCCCATGACCATTGCCCCACCATTTCCTGAGACTTTACGGCCGGGTCGTCAACGGAGAAACCGCCGGGGCCCCGGGGGACGGCGGGTGCTGGCGTCCGCGCCATACACGGAGGTTGCTGGAGAGGGATATGGCGCGGGCTGCCGTCCTGCCCGGGACCGCGGCGGCACCGGCGGGCGTGGCGAGGGTGGGGAACAGCGGATCATCCTGCGGTGCTGCCCGGCCACGCGATCACCGGTCCCCGGCCGAACGGCGGCGGTGTGACGCCCTCGAGACGGAGGAGGTTCGAGGGACGCCGCGCGTCCTGCCGGGTGTCGCGGGACGGCCGCGCGGGGCCGTCACCCGAAGCCGGCCCATCGGCCGGCGGCCGCCTCGGGGCGGCGTGCTTGACCACCTCGATCCGTGCGATGAGCCGCTGCGGGGTGTCGGCCTCGACGAGGTCGCCCACATCGCGGCCCTTGGGCGGCAGGGCCCACCAATGGCCGGTGAACAGGCCGAACCAAATGGTCCAGCCCGGAAATCGCCTTCCGAGCGCGTCCACCTCTGCGGCGTGGTCGCCTGCGGCCATAGCGCGACTCCCTGACTGCGCACCCTGACTTTCAATTTCGCCTCAATTAATTGAGACAGTGAGATTGTGTCGCCCGGCACAGAGCCCGTCAATGGGTGCCGTCACTATTTCCGCGCGACGAAAATTGACGACCAAGAACGGCGGTGGTGGGAAATTCCCAAACAAAGCCGGCGACCCGGGCATACGGCCGGCAGCCTGGGGCCGCCGGCCGTATGTCCGCTTTGTCAGCCGTTGGTGGGGAAGCCGAGGTTCACACCGCCGTGGCTGGGATCAAGCCAGCGCGCGGTGACGGCCTTGGTGCGGGTATAGAAGTGGACGCCCTCCATGCCATGGGCGTGGCTGTCGCCGAACAGCGAGTCCTTCCAGCCGCCGAACGAGTAGTACGCCATCGGCACCGGGATCGGCACGTTCACCCCGACCATGCCGACCTCCACCTCGTTCTGGAAGCGACGCGCCGCCCCGCCGTCGTTGGTGAAGATCGCGGTGCCGTTGCCGTACGGGTTGGCGGCGATCAGCTCCATGCCCGCCTCGTAGGAGCCGGCGCGCACGACCGACAGCACCGGGCCGAAGATCTCGTCCTTATAGGCGTCCATCTCGGGGGTGACGTGGTCGAGGACGGTCGGGCCGAGCCAGAATCCGTCGCCCGCGCCGCCGAGGACGTCCGGGTCGCGTCCGTCGATCGCGAGGGTGGCGCCCTGCGCGACGCCGCCGTCCAGGTAGGACGCGACCTTGTCGCGGTGCGCCCGCGTGACGAGCGGGCCCATCTCCGACTCGGGGTGGTCGCCCGGACCGACCTTGAGCTTGGCGACCCGCTCGCGGATCTTGGCCATCAGCTCGTCCCCGACCGGGTCGACGGCCACGACGACGGAGATCGCCATGCACCGCTCCCCCGCCGAGCCGAATCCCGCCGACACGGCGGCGTCCGCGGCGAGGTCGAGGTCGGCGTCCGGCAGCACCAGCATGTGGTTCTTGGCACCGCCGAGCGCCTGCACCCGCTTGCCGTTCGCCGCCGCCGTCGCGTAGATGTACCGCGCGATCGGCGTGGAGCCGACGAAGCTGACGGCCTTGACGTCGGGGTGGTGCAGCAGCCCGTCCACCGCGGCCTTGTCGCCGTGGACGACGTTGAACACCCCGTCCGGCAGGCCGGCCTCGGCCCACAGCTCCGCCAGCCGGACCGACGCGGACGGGTCCTTCTCCGACGGCTTGAGGACGAACGTGTTCCCGCACGCGATCGCCACCGGGAACATCCACATCGGCACCATCACCGGGAAGTTGAACGGGGTGATCCCGGCGGTCACGCCGAGCGGCTGCAGGATCGAGTAGGCGTCCACCCGCGTGGACACGTTCTCCGAGAACCCGCCCTTGAGCAGGTGCGGGATGCCGCAGGCGAACTCGGCGACCTCCAGGCCGCGGGCCACCTCGCCGGCCGCGTCCGAGATCACCTTGCCGTGCTCGGCGGAGATGAGCCGCGCGAGCTCGTCCCGGTGCGCGCTGACCAGCTCGCGGTACCGGAACAGCACCTTGGCGCGCTGCGAGAGCGAGGCGTCCCGCCAGCCGGGGAACGCGGCCTTCGCCGCGGCCACCGCCGCGTCGACCTCGGCCCGGCCGGCGAAGTCGACCGTCCCGGCGAGCCGCCCCGACGCGGGCTCGTAGACGTCGCCGCGCCGCGCCGCCTCCCCGTCGAACGGCTTGCCGCCGATCCAGTGCGTGACGTGCCGGCTCATGCGGCTTCCCCGTTCACCGTCTCAAGAGATGCGATCAGGATGCCGAGCCCCTCCGCGGCCTCGGCGTCGGTCAGGGTCATCGGCGGCGCCATGCGCACCACGTTGCCGGACAGGCCGCCCTTGCCGATCAGCAGCCCCCGCTCGCGGGCCGCCTCCATCACCGCGGCGGCGAGCGGCGGGCTCGGCTCACCGGTGCCCGGATCGGCCAGCTCGACCGCGAACATCAGGCCCTTGCCGCGGACGTCCTTCACCACCGGCAGCCGCCCGGCGGCACCGCGCAGGCCGCCGATGATCTTCGCGCCCTGCTTCGCCGCGTTGGCCTGCAGGTCGTGGTCCAGGACGTAGTCGAGCGTCGCGTTCGCGGCGGCCATCGAGACCGGGTTGCCGCCGAACGTGGAGATCCCGAGCGCGGGCAGCGCGTCCATCAGGTCGCCGCGCGCGACGACGCCGCCGACCGCGAAGCCGTTCCCGAGCCCCTTGGCGAACGTCATCATGTCCGGGGTCACACCGTGGTTCTGGATGCCCCAGAAGCCCTGGCCCGTCCGTCCCCAGCCGGTCTGGACCTCGTCGGAGATGAGCAGGATGCCGGACTCGTCCAGGACGCTCTTGTACGCGGCGAACAGCCCGTCCGGAGGCATCGTGAAGCCGCCGACGCCCTGGATCGGCTCGGCGATGAGCGCGGCGACGTCGGGACCGGTCGCGGTGGCGAGCACGTGCCGCAGGTCCTGCGCGCACGCGTCGATGTACTGCTCGTCGGACATGCCGGCGAACTGCGGGAGGTGCCGGTCGGCGCCGTGCAGGAAGTGGACGTCCAGCGGCGAGAACGACAGGTTCGTCCAGGCCCGGTTTCCGGTGACGCCCGCCGCGGCGAACGACCGGCCGTGGTAGCTCTGCCGCATCGCCAGGACCTGGTCGCTGCGCCGCGCGTACGCGGCCAGCAGCAGCGCCGTCTCGTTCGCCTCCGTGCCGGAGTTGGCGAAGAAGACCTTCGCGTCCGGGATGCCGGACAGCCGGGCGATCTTCTCGGCCAGCTCGATCTGCCCGCGCAGCAGGTACGCGGTGGAGGTGTGCACGACCCCGGTGGCGAGCTGCCGCTCCACCGCGTCGCGCACCTCGGGGACGTCGTAGCCGAGCATGTTCGTGAGGATGCCCGTGAAGAAGTCGAGGTAGACGTTCCCCTCGGCGTCGGTCACGCGGGCGCCCTTGCCGCCGACGATCTCGATGGGGTCCGTGTAGTTGAGCGCCATCCACGACGGCATGACCGCCCTGTGGCGCCGGAGCAGGTTCGCGTGTTCCGACATGACTCAAGTCTCGGCCGCCCGGACGGCCCGGGCCACCCGCAGAGTGTCACGACCGGGCGCCTCCCGTTAACGGTCTGCTGGCGGCTGACCTCCTGCAACGACGCGATCAGCACCGCCGGCACCGCGTCCGGATATCATCGCGAGCAATGCTGCCCACTGTCGACGACGTCCTCCAGCTCGACGCGGTCCGCCGCGGCCAGCCGCACGTCGTCGCGGGCGCGGACCGCACCGGCAACCGCGTCCGCTGGGTGCACGTCGCCGAGGTCACCGACATCGCGCACCTGCTGCACGGCGGTGAGCTCGTCCTGACGACCGGGATCGCGCTGCCGGACGAGCCGGAGCGGCTGCGCGCCTACATCGCCGACCTCGCCGAGGTCGGGGTCAGCGGGCTGATGATCGAGCTGGGCCGGCGCTACGCCAGCGTCCTGCCGTCCGCGTTGACCACCGCCGCCGAGGACCACGGCCTCCCGGTGATCGTCCTCGCGCACGAGCCCGCGTTCGTGGACATCACCGAATCCGTGCACGCGCGGATCGTGCAGGACCAGTTCGCCGAGCTGCGCGCGTCCGAGCGGCTCCACGAGATCTTCACGCAGCTGTCGGTCGAGGGCGCCTCCACCGACGAGGTCGTCCGGCAGGTCGCCGCGCTCGGCGGGCATCCCGTCGTGCTGGAGAACCTCGCGCACCAGGTCCTCGCCGCCGACGCCGGCGGCGCCGACCCGGCGGAGCTGCTGTCGGCGTGGGAGACCCGCTCGCGCGCCGTCCGGCCGGGCCGCCGCACCGGCTACGACCCGACCTCCGGCTGGCTGGTGACCATGGTCGGCGCGCGCGGCGAGGACTGGGGCCGGCTGATCATCGTCCTCGGCTCGCCGCCGTCACCGCGCGACACCGTGCTGATCGAGCGGGCCGCCACCACCCTCGCCCTCGGCCGGCTGCTGGACCGGCACGCCGAAAGCGTCGAGCGCCAGGCGCACGGGACGATCATCGCCCGCATCCTCGCGCACGCCTACTCCGACCCGCAGGAGGCCGCGGCCCGCGCCCGCGCGCTCGGCGTGCCGCTGTCCGGGCGGCGGCTGCTCGGCGTGGTGCTCCGGCATCGCGGGCCCGGCACGGCGGCGCCGCCGGTCGGCGAGCTGTCCGCGCTCGCCGAGACGGCCGCCGCGGCCTGCAAGGACGCCCGCCTCGCGGCGCTCGTCGGGGTGCTGGACGAGGGCGGACCGCACGCCCGCGTCGGCGTGCTCGCCTCGCTGCCCGCCCGCGCCGACGCGGAGACGGCGCTCACCGAGGTCGCCACCCGCATCCGCAACCAGTCCGGCGGCACCGTCATGGCCGCCGGGTCGGTGGTGGAGACGATCCAGGACGTCCGGCGGTCGTTCCTGGAGGCCGAGCAGGTCGCCGACGTCGCCGCCCGCGGTTCCGGCGCCCGGCTGTTCTACCGGCTCCCCGACCTGCGCCTTCGCGGGCTTCTCCATCTGCTGCGCGACGACGCCCGCGTCCAGACGTTCGTCGAGCGCGAGCTGGGGCCGCTGCTGGAGTACGACGCCCAGCGGGGCAGCGACCTGACCCGCATCCTGGAGCTGTATCTGGAGTCGGGGCGCAACAAGGCCGTCGCCGCCCAGCAGGCCCACCTTTCCCGTCCCGCCTTCTATGAACGCCTGCGCCGTATAGAACGCGTCCTCGACGCCGATCTCGACGACGTGGAGTCCTGCGTCTCGTTCCACGTCGCGCTGCTGGCGTTGAGCTCCGTCCGCTGGGAACGCCCCTGACCGGCTTACGATCCGTGACTTAGCCAATACGGAACCGGCTCAGTTGGTAGGCTCGCCTAGGGCAAGACGAAGTGGCTGAGAACCCGTTCGCCTGGGAGGACACCATGAGGGCACTGCCAGTGGACGACATGCCAGACCCTGAGCGGGCGCCTTACGTCCAGCACTCCACGGACAACGGCCAGGCGGAAGAGCACCGCCATGACCCGCCCGTGCCCGGGTGGCTCCTTCCTCCGCCGGAGGGCTTCAAGGCAGAAGATCTCGACCACCTTCCGCAATTGCCATCTCACGCAGAGTTGATCGATGGCAGCATCATCCTCGTGAGCCCCCAAGCCGACTTCCACATGCTGACGGTCTCGCTCCTTGAGAGCGCCCTGCGTCGGCAGCTACCCGATGGCCTGCGTGTTCGTCGAGAGATGACGGTCACGTTGGCCGATCGCCAGCGGCCGGAGCCCGACGTCCTCGTCCTGGATGCCAAGGGCATCACCGGACGGGACCAAACTTCATACGAGCCCGAGTACGTCCTCCTCGCCATCGAGGTCGTCTCGCAAGAATCCGCGATACGAGACAGAGAACGCAAGCCGCAACTCTACGCCGAGGCCGGCATTCCTCACTTCTGGCGCGTGGAGAACACCGGCGGGCGCCCCATGGTCTGTGTCTTCGAGCTTGACGTGGCCACCAAGACCTATGTCGCGACCGGCGTTCACCACGACCGGCTCAAGCTCACGGTGCCGTTCGACATCGACATCGATCTGACGGAGATCGACCGGCTCTGACCTTCTGAAGCAGGTCGGCCGGGCTCATGATCAGCAAGGCCGGCCCCTGCTCCACCTCGTCCGCTGCCAGGAGACGGGGACACCGCTCGCCGGGTGGCTCAGCGAAACAGGCAACGTCCACGTCCAGCTTTCGGCCAAGCGCTCGATCGCGGACGGGCGCGTTGCGGGCACGGCCCTTCGACCGGGACGATTCCCGTCCCGGACGCACATCGGTGCACTCACGGGGAAGGACACCCTCGTGACCGTTCACACAGGTCCGCGCACGTTCGGGGTGGAGGAGGAGCTCCTCCTCGTCGACCCGGCGAACGGCGCCCCGCAGGCGGTGTCCGGATCCGTCATCCGTTACGCGCAGTGCCATGACGAAGTGTTCCTGGCGGGCGGCGGGCGGTCGAAACCGCTGGAGACCGAGTTCCAGCGCGAGCAGTTGGAAACGGCCACCCCCGTCTGCACGTCGCTCGGCGAACTGTCCGACCACATCCGGTCCGCGCGGCTGGCGGCGGCCCAGTCGGCGGCGGGGGTCGGTACCGCCGTGGCCGCGCTCGCCACGTCCCCGGCGTGTGTCCGCCCATCGCTCACCCCGTCGCACCGCTACCTGCGGATGGCGGACGCCTACGGGCGCACCGCCGACGAGCAGCTCACCTGCGGCTGCCACGTGCACGTCGGCATCGAGTCCCCGGACGAGGGCGTCGCCGTCCTGGACCGCATCCGGCCGTGGCTGCCGCCGCTGCTCGCGCTCAGTGCGAACTCGCCGTTCTGGCAGGGCGCCGACACCGGCTACGACAGCTGGCGGCACCAGGTGTGGAGCCGCTGGCCGTCCAGCGGCCCGACCGAGCTGTTCGGTTCGGCGAAGGCGTACCGGGCGACGGTCGAGGCGCTGCTCGCGACCGGCGCGCTCCTCGACGAGGGCATGATCTACTTCGACGCCCGGCTGTCCCGGCGCTACCCGACCGTGGAGATCCGGGTGCCGGACGTGTGCCTGGACGCCGACGACGCCGTGCTGATGGCCGCGTTCGTCCGGGCGCTGGTCGACACCGCCGCCGGGGCCTGGCACGCCGGGGAGCCGCCCGACCGGGTGCGGACCGACCTGATACGGCTGGCGATGTGGCGGGCCGGCCGCTCCGGGCTGCGCGACGACCTCGTCCACCCGTGCACCCGCCGCGCCGCCCCCGCCCGCCTGGTCGTCACCGCGCTGCTCGACCACCTCTCCCCCGCACTCGAACGGTCGGGCGACCTCGAATCGGTCACCCTCCTTCTGCGCCGCCTCCTCGAACGCGGCAACGGCGCCCGGTTCCAGCGCGCCGCCTACACCCGGACCCACGACATCAAGGCCGTCGTGGCCGGCGCCGTCGAGTGCACGGTGGCGGTCTGACGGGCGCCGGCCCCGCCCGTGAACCGCACGCAGATCTCATGGCGGAGGCATGACCGGTCCCCGTTTACGCTGCGTACATGGCCTCCCCCATCGACTGGACCCCACCGCCCGAGCACCTGATCCGCGCGGCGGACATGGCGCTCGAACCGTGGCGCGCGTGGACGTCGCCCGTCTTCCACGGGCTGGAGAACGTCCCCCGGCGGGGGCCCGCGCTCCTCGCGGGCAACCACACCGTCTACGGGATCGTCGACGCACCGCTGATCTTCTTCGAGATCCACCGCCGCCACGGCGTCTGGGTCCGCTCGATGGCCGACCACCTGCACTGGCAACTGCCCGGCTGGCGGTCGCTGATGACCATGGGCGGTTCCGTCGACGGCACCCGCGCCAACTGCCGCGCCCTCCTGCGGGCCGGGCAGATCGTCGTCGTGTTCCCCGGCGGCGCCCGGGAGGCCACCCGCGCCCGCCACGACCGGTACCGGCTGCAGTGGGACGGCCGGCTCGGCTTCGCCCGGCTCGCCGTGGAGGCGGGCTGCCCGATCGTCCCGTTCGGGTCGGTCGGCGTGGAGGAGATGTTCACCCCGCTCCTGGAGTCCGACAGCCGCCTTCTCGCCCCCGCCCGGGCGCTGGGACGTGTGGTGATGGGTGAACGCGGCAAGCGCGACGACCTGCTGCCGCCGGTCTCGCGCGGCCTCGGTCTCACGCCGATCCCGCGTCCCGAGCGCCTCTACTTCGGCTTCGGCGAGCCGATCGACACCACGCCTTGGGCGGGCCACGCGGACGACGACGCGGCGATGTCGGAGGTGCGCGACCTGGTCCGCAAGTCCGTCCAGGACATCATCGACGTCCTCCGTGCCGAACAGGCCGCCGACCCGTTGCGCACCCCGCTGCGGCGCCTGGCCCACGGCACGGGCGAACACGTCGGCCGCGCCGTGGGCCGTCTGCTGCGCGGCGGTCAGCCCGCCTTCCGCTGGAACGGGAGGTAGCGCTCGGCGCGGCGGGGACGGGCGCGCAGCCCGGTGGACTCGACGGCGAGGATGCGGTCGAAGCGGAAGGCGCGGATGCCGCGCCGCATGCGGCACCAGCCGACGAGGTACCAGTGGTCGCGGTGGACGAGGCAGGTGACGGGTTCTACCTCGCGGATGGTGACGTTGGCGCCGGCGTCGCCGTAGCAGAGCCGGACGACGCGGTGGTCGGTGATGGCGGCGGCGATCACGCGGGCGCGGTCGGACGTGGCGGTGTCGAGCGGCGTGGTGAGGGTGGCGAGGGTGGTGGTGACGACGTCGTCGTGGGGGGCGGCGTCGAGGAGGGTGTGCAGGGCACGGCGGGCTGTCGTGGCCTGCGGGCCGGTGCCGAGGTGCGCGAGGGAGAGCGCGAGGGCGGCGATCTCGGCCGCGGTGAGCGGGGCCGGCTCGGTGGGCGCGGTCTGGAGGTGCGTCACAACGTTCGCCATACTTCGATGATACGTTCGAACACCGACATTTTACAGGCCCGAGGCGCGGCCGGATCGCGTCGCGTGACGCAGGGCGCGGACGCCGGGGACCGGTGATCGCTCCGCGGTTGAGAAGGCGGCCGTGCATGCGGAACACTGAGGCCCCGAAACGTGCTCCATCCGGGGGAATCAGGGGCGGACATGGGCCAAGCGTGGACCGGCGTTGAGTGACGCGCGCGTGGGCGGCCCCCCGATGAGCCGTGAGGAGGCCGACCGGGCGCTGGCACGGCTCCAGGACGAGAAGGAGCGCATCGGCGGCGCGCTGCTCGAACTGGAGGCCCACCAGGGGTACCAGTTACTGGACGGAGCGGTACTCGATGGGGAGACGCGGCGCGTACAGTCCGACGTGCGGTCCCGCACGACGTCCCTCTGGACGCTGTTCGACCTGTACGGGCGCGCGGTCGACGCGGCCGCCGGCCTGCGGGCCCGCCACCCCAGGCCCGGGCAGGCGCAGCTCGTGGAGCTGACCCGGCTGCTCACCGGCCCGTCGGTGGAGCTGCCCGTCACCGAGGTCCCGCTGGAGCGGCGGACGCTGCTGGCCGTCCCGTCCGGCGAGCGGCTCACGCTGCGGGCGGCGGTCGACCGGATGACGGCGCTGTACGAGGGGGTCGCCCGGTCGGTCGCGGCACTGGACACGGTCTGGTCGACGCTGCTGTCCCGGCTCGCGGAGGTGGAGGCCGAGCGGCGGGCCGCCGGGGAACTGCTCGAATCCCTCGGCGGGACGGACCCGGAGTTCGAACGTCTCCGCGACGAGCTGGAGGCCGTCGCGGCCGCCGTGCGCGGCGACCCGCTGGCCCTCGCGCGGGACGGCCGTGCCGACACCGCGCGGCTGGACGCGGTCCTCACCGGCCTCGCCGGGGTGCGCCGGCGGCTGGCGGAGGCGGAGCGGCTGCGCGACGGGTTCGCCGACAGGATCCGCGGTGTCGGCGCCGTCCTGGACCTGCTGCGCGAGGCGGAGGCGGAGGCCCGCGCGGTCCGGGACGAGGTGCTCGCCAAGATCGCCTCCCCGGTGCTGCCCGAGCTGCCCGAGCGGTCGGCGAGTCTCGCCGACCGGCTCGCCGCGGTCGGCGGGGCCGGCGCGCCGGCGCGCCGCGGCTGGCACGATCTGGCCGAACGGGTCGCCGGCCTGGAACGCGCCGCCGCCACGGCGCTGGAGCAGGCCCGCGAGACCGCGGGCGTGATCCGCGGGCTGCTGGACCGCCGCGAGGAACTGCGCGGCCGGCTGGCGGCCTACCGGGTGAAGGCCGCCCGGCTCGGCCACGCCGAGGACGCCGAACTGGCCCGGATCTACGAGCAGGCCCGCGAGCTGCTGTGGACCTCCCCTTGCGACCTGCGGCGCGCGACCGTGACGCTGTCGGAGTACCAGCGGGCCATCATGTCGCGGACGAAGGGAGCGGAACGATGAGCCAGTGCGCCGAGCCGGGCTGCGGCGGAACCGTCGACGGCGGCTACTGCGTCCTATGCGGCGTGGCAGCCTCGCCCGGTACCGCGGCACCGTCCGCGCCTGACGCGTGCATGCAGCCGGGCTGCGGCGGGACGATCTCGGACGGCTACTGCGACATCTGCGGCAGCCCCCCGGCGAGCATCGCACCGGGCACCGCGCCGGGCGTGCCGGCGCCGCGTCCGCCCGCCGAGCAGCCGGACGACGGATGCGGGCAGGCCGGCTGCCCCGGGACGGTCATGGACGGCTACTGCGACGTCTGCGGCTCGCCGCCCGCGCACACCTCCCGCGTCGCGTCGGCCGCCACGACCGGCAGCACCCGGACGGGCAGCACCCGCACCGGGTCGTCGCGCTCGTCCGGCCGCCGCGGCATGCTCGGCGCCGGTCTGGTCGAGGTGCCGCGCGTCCCCTACCGGGACCCCGCCGGCGCGGTGATGAGCGACCCGCAGGTCGCCGAGGCCAAGCGGTTCTGCAGCAGTTGCGGCGAGCCCGTCGGCCGGGGCCGCGGCGACCGGCCCGGCCGGACCGAGGGCTTCTGCCCCAAGTGCGGTGCCCGGTTCTCCTTCACCCCGAAGCTCAGCCCGGGCGACCTGGTCGGCGGGCAGTACGGCGTGCTGGGCTGCCTCGCCCACGGCGGCCTCGGCTGGATCTACCTGGCCAAGGACCGCAACGTCAGCGATCGCTGGGTGGTGCTGAAGGGCCTGCTGGACAGCGGGGACGCCGACGCCATGGCCGCGGCGGCGGCCGAGCGCGCCTACCTCGCCGAGGTCGAGCACCCCAACATCGTCAAGATCTACAACTTCGTCCAGCACGGCGGCGACGGCTACATCGTCATGGAGTACGTCGGCGGGGAGTCGCTGAAGGACATCCTGCTCCGCCAGCCGCAGCCGCCCGGCGAGAAGCACCTGCCGCTCGCGCAGGCCATCGCCTACGGGCTGGAGGTGCTGCGGGCGTTCGAGTACCTGCACGCGCAGGGCCTGGTGTACTGCGACTTCAAGCCGGACAACGTGATCCAGTCCGAGGAGCAGCTGCGGCTGATCGACCTCGGCGGCGTCCGCCGGCTGGCCGACCCCGACGGCGCCATCTACGGCACGGTCGGCTACCAGGCGCCGGAGATCGCCGCCGACGGGCCGTCCGTCTCCTCCGACCTGTACACGGTCGGCCGCGCGCTGGCCGTGCTGAGCTTCCCGTTCCGCGGCTACACCAGGACGTTCGTCGACTCGCTGCCGCCGCGCTCGGACGTCCCGGTCCTGCGGCGGTTCGAGTCCTACGACCGGTTCCTGCGCCGCGCGACGCACCGTGACCCGGCGCAGCGGTTCCAGGACGCGGCGGAGATGGCCGAGCAGCTCACCGGCGTGCTGCGCGAGGTGCTCGCCGCCGGGGACGGCACGCCGCGTCCCGCCCCGTCCGGGCTGTTCGGCCCGGAGCGGTTCACCACGCGGACGGGCGAGGCGGCCGGCGAGCAGGCGCTGCCGCCCGTCCCGCCGGAGGCGGCCGCGGCGGCGCTGCCGGTGCCGCTGGTGGACGGCACCGACCCCGCCGCCGGGTTCGTGTCCGGGCTGTCCGCGCTGGAGCCCGCGCAGGCCGCGGAGGCGGCGGCGAGCGCGCCGGCGCGCACCCCGGAGGTCCGGCTGGCGCTCGCCCGCATCAAGATCGAGCTGGGCGCGGCCGAGGAGGTGGACCGGCTGCTCGACGAGCTCGCCACCGAACGTCCCGGCGACTGGCGGATCGGCTGGTACCGCGCGGTCGCACTGCTGGCGCGGGGCCGCGTGGCCGACGCCGAGCCGCTCTTCGACCGGCTGTACGGGCTGCTGCCCGGCGAGCCGGCGCCCAGGCTGGGGCTCGCCTACTGCCGGGAGTCCACGGCGCCGGCCGAGGCGATCCGCCTGTACGAGACGGTGTGGCGCACCGACCAGAACTACATCAACGCGGCGTTCGGCCTGGCCCGTGTGCATCTCGCGGCGGGTGACCGGGGCGCGGCCGTCGCCGCGCTCGACTCGGTGCCGAAGATCTCCATCCGGTACGTGCCCGCGCAGGTGGCGGCGGTGGCGACCGCGGTGCGCGGCCGTCCGCCCGCGGAACTGACGGCCGCCGAGCTGGTCGCCGCCGGTGACCGGCTCGCCGCCCTGGACCTGGACGCCGAGCGCCGCGACCGGCTCGCCGCCGAGGTGCTGGAGGCCGCGCTCGACTGGCTCCTCGGCGGGTCCGCCGCGGCGGGCGGCACGCAGGGCGGGTCGCTGCTCGGCGCGCCGCTCACCGAGACCTCGCTGCGCCGCCTGCTGGAGGCGACGTACCGGGAGCTGGCGCGCCGCACCCGTGACCGGGACGAGTGCCGCCGGCTCGTCGACTCCGCCAACGCCGTACGCCCGAGGACGCTGCTGTGACCGACGACCAGACCGGCACCGACCACGCCGGAACCGACCAGGCGGCCGCCGACCGCACCACCGCCGATCACATCAAGGCGGCCGAACTCTCCTGTCCCGCCTGCGGCGAGCTCGTGTACCCGGAGGAGGTCTTCTGCGAGGAGTGCGGGCACCGCCTCACCGACGCGCCGTCCGCGGCCTCGTCCGGGGCGGGCCGCCCGGACGAGGCGATCGAGCAGGAGCCGCCGTCCGCGCGGCAGCGGGCGGCGGCGCGGCCGTGCACCGGCTGTGGCGGGGCCGCGATCGACGCGGACGGCTACTGCGAGCGCTGCGGGCTGCGCCAGCCCGCCGAACGCGACCACGTCGAGATCGAGCTGCCCGCCCCCGGCGGTGCCGGCGGCCGGCCGGTGGTGGCGGCGGGCGCCAGCGACCGCGGCCGCCGCTACAGCCGCAACGAGGACGCGCTCGCCCTCACCGCCCACGCCACCGGGATCGCGGCCGTGGTGTCCGACGGCGTCGGATCGTCGCAGCGTCCCGAGCAGGCGTCCCGCGCGGCCGCCGACGTCGGCGCCGCCGAGCTGGCGGCGCGGCTCGACGCCGGTGAGGACCCCGAGGACGCCACCCGGCACGCCGCGCTGGCGGCGGCGGCGGCCGTCGCCGCGCTGGCCACGTCCCCGTCCGACGCACCGTCGTGCACGTACGTGTCCGCGGTGACGCGCGGCGGGGCCGTCACCGTCGGCTGGGTCGGCGACAGCCGCGCCTACTGGCTGTCCGCGGACGGCGCGGCCGGCCCCGGCGAGAACGGGGCATCGGGCCCGGCGGCCGACGAGACCGGCGCGGGCGCCGCCGAGGTCAGCACCGGCGACATGGCCGAGCTGGGCCCGTCCCGCCGGCTCACCGAGGACGACTCGTGGGCCGCGTTCATGGTCGCCGAGGGCTCGCTGACCGAGGCGGAGGCGGAGGCGCACCCGAACGCGCACGTCATCACCGCGTGGCTGGGCGTGGACGCCGGGGAGGTCCGCCCGCACGTCGCGACGTTCCGGCCCGCGGGCCCCGGCACGCTGCTGGTCTGCAGCGACGGCCTGTGGAACTACTTCCCGGCGGCCGGCGACCTGGCGGCGCTGCTGGCCGGCGGTCCGGGCGGCGCCGGGACCGGGCCCGACCCGGCGGCCGACCCGCTCGGCGCGGCCCGGGCGCTGGTGCGGCACGCCCTGGACGCGGGCGGCCGCGACAACATCACCGTCGCCGTGATCCCCCTCCCGTCCCCCGCCTCGTCCGTTCCCCGTCTCCCCGCCCAGAGCCGCGACATCCCGCAGAGCACGGAGCAGCCCCGATGAGCGAGCCGCAGTTCACCATCAAGATCGACCAGAATCGGTTCCTGCCCGAGGGCGGACGCGAGGTGCACGCCATCGTGTCCGTCGAGGCGACCGCGGCGGGCGGCGCGGCGGTCCCGTCCACCACCCGGGCATCCGAGGTGATCATCATCGACACCTCGGGCTCGATGTCCTATCCGGAGACCAAGCTGCGCGCGGCGGTGGCAGCCGCCCAGGTCGCGATCGACACGCTGCGGGACGGTGTGGAGTTCGCCGTCGTCTCCGGGTCCAACACCGCCACGATGGTCTTTCCCCGGCATCAGGGGCTGGTCGCGGCGTCGCCGGAGACCCGCGCGGCGGCCAAGCACGCGCTGAGCGGGCTGAAGGCGGCCGGCGGCACCGCGATCGGGTCGTGGCTGCGGCTGGCGAACCGGCTCTTCGACACGGTCCAGGGCGGTATCCGGCACGCGATCCTGCTGACCGACGGCAAGAACCAGCATGAGACGCCCGAGGAACTGGACGCCGCGCTGGCGGAGTGCGGCGGCCGCTTCGTGTGCGACTGCCGCGGCGTCGGCACCGACTGGGAGGTGGCCGAACTGCGCAAGGTCGCCTCGGCGATGCTGGGCGGTGTCGACATCGTCGCCGACCCGGCCGGCCTCGTCGCCGACTTCCAGGCGATGACGGAGGCGGCGATGGGCAAGTCCGTCGCCGACGTCGCGCTGCGGGTGTGGACGCCGCAGACCGCGACGCTGCGGTTCGTCAAGCAGGTGATGCCGTCGGTGGAGGATCTGACCGGCAAGCGCGTGGAGTCGGCGCCGCAGGCGGGCGACTACCCGCTGGGCGCGTGGGGCGCCGAGAGCCGTGACTACCACATCTGCGTGGACGTGCCGCCGGGTCCGGTGGGCAAGGAACTGCGCGCCGCGTGGGTGAAGCTGGTCGTGCCGGGCGGGCCGGGTGAGGAGGCGAAGGTCCTCGCGACCGGGAACGTGCTCGCCCAGTGGACGGACGACGAGGCGCGGTCCACCCAGATCAACGCGCGGGTGGCGCACTACACCGGGCAGGCGGAACTGGCCGCCGTCATCCAGGAGGGGTTGCAGGCCCGCAAGGACGGCGACCTCGACACCGCGACGGCGCGGCTCGGCCGGGCCGTGGTGCTCGCCGACGAGGCCGGCAACGACGCGATCACCGCGATGCTGCGCCGGGTCGTGGACGTCATCGACCCGGCGACCGGGACCGTCCGGCTGAAGCGCGACATCGACAAGGCCGCCGAGATGGAGCTGGACACCCGCTCCAGCAAGACGGTCCGGACCCGCAAGGACGAGACCGTGACCACGCGGAGGGGCGAGGGCTGAGCATGGCGAGCTGCCCCAACGGACACGCCTCGCAGGCGGCGGACTACTGCGACGTCTGCGGCGAGCGCATCGGCGACGCCCCTGCGGCCGGGCCGCCGGGCACGGCCGGGCTCCAGGCCCCGTCCGGCGGTGCCGCCCGGCCCTGCCCGGACTGCGGGACGCCCGGCACCGACCGGTTCTGTGAGGCCTGCGGCTACGACTTCGCGACCGGCGGCGGCAAGCCGACACCGCGGACGGCGCCGGCGGGGGACCGGGCGCCCTCCGATCCGCGGCCCGCGCCGCCCGTACCGGCCCCTCCGGTGCCCGGCCCGCCGGTTCCCACGCCGCCGGATCCCGCGCCGGCGCCCCCGGTTCCGGCGCCGCCCGTCCCTTCCCCGCCCGTTCCCGGCACGGCCTGGACGGCGGTGGTGACGGCCGACCGCGAGTACTTCGCCACGGTCATCGCCGAGGAGGGGCCCGACTCGGCGGCGCTCTCGTTCCCCCCGTACGCGCCCGAGCGCCGGATCCCGCTGACCGGGCGGGAGGTGCGGATCGGGCGGCGCAGTTCGGCGCAGCCGTCCCCGCCCGAGATCGATCTGCGCGAACCGCCCGAGGATCCCGGCGTCTCGCACGTCCACGCGGTGCTGCTGGGCAAGCCGGACGGCACCTGGACGCTGGTCGACCCCGGCTCCACCAACCGGACCTGCCTGAACGGGTCCACCGAACCCATCCCGTACAACGTGGAGGTCCCGGTCTCTGACGGCGACCGGATCCACGTGGGCGCCTGGACCACCATCACGCTCATCCGAGGCGAGGCGACATGACCGCCGTTCAGCAGTCTCCCCCGGCGGGCCCGCCCGCCCCTGCGACGCAGGCGCCGCCCGCCCGCCGCGGCTCCGCCGGGCGGCTCCGGCATGCGCCCGAGAAACCGCCGGCAGGCGTCGCGCGGTTGCTGCCCCGCACGGTCGCGGCCCGCGTCCGGGCGCTGACCGCGCTGTCGCTCGTCCTGCTCGTGGTGCTGCTCGGCATCGGCTGGGCGGCGGTCGCGAACGCCCGCGAGGGCGTGCGGGTCATCGGGCACGACGCGGGCCCGCAGGTCGTCGCCACCGGCGACCTGTACTTCCAGCTCTCCGACATGGACGCGCAGCTCGCCAACGCGCTGCTCATCGGCGACGCACCGGGCGGCGGACGCGATCAGGCCGTCGCCCGCTACGACGACAACCGGCGCAAGGCCGGGGACGCGCTGCTCAAGGCCGCCAAGCTCGCCGATGAGACGACGGAGAACAACACGGCCCGGGACCTGCTGGACGCCCTGGGCCGCTACGAGCGCCTCGCCGGGCAGGCCCTCCTGCTGGACCGGCAGTCCCCGCACCCGTCCGGTCCGCCGTCGCAGCAGGTCACCGAGCTCTACCGGCAGGCGGCCGACCTGATGAAGCTGGACCTGCTGCCCAAGGCGTACAACCTGACGCTCGACAACGGGACCCTCGTCCGGCACACCTACGAGGACAGGCGGTCGGCCGTCCTCATGGGCCGCACGGGCGTCCTGGTCGCGGGCGTGGCGCTGCTGGCGACCCTGGCCGGATTCCAGCTGTACCTCGCGAAGCGCTTCCGCCGGCTGCTGAACGTGCCACTGGCGCTGGCCACGATCGGCACGCTCGTCCTGGTGGGCGCGGGCACCCTCATGCTGTCCGGCCAGGCCGGCCATCTGCGCAAGGCCAAGGAAGAGGGCTTCGACTCGATCCTCGCGCTTTCCCGGACGCGCGCCATCAGCAACAGCGCGAACGCGGACGAGACCCGGTTCCTGCTCGACCCCGGGCGAGCCGACGCCTACGAGCAGGTGTATCTGAGCAAATCCCAGACCGTCCTTTATCTGAAGGCGGGCAACCTGACCCAGTACAACGCGGCCGTGCAGAAGGATCTGTCGTTCGAGCCCGGACGGGCGCCGTTCCTCGGCTTCCTCGGCACCGAGGCCAACCGCCCGGCGGAGTCGGCCGAGCAGAAAGCACAGCTGGTGAACGTCATGAACGGCGTCCTGCGCGATTACCGGAAGGTCCAGGCGAACGACCGGCGGATGAGAGACCTCGTCAAGGGCGGGCAGCGGGATCAGGCCGTGGCCGCCCGCGGCGCCGCGGGCGCGGACTTCACACGGTACGACCGGTCGCTGCAGGCACTGATCGGCATCCACCGGAAGGCGTTCGACGACGCCGTGCGGGACGGGGACGGCGGGACGAGCGGCTGGTACGCCGTCCTGCCGGCCGCGGGCGCCGCCATCGCCCTGCTCGTGCTCGCCGGGGTGCGGCCCCGCCTGGCGGAGTACCGGTGGTCGAAGTGAGGGCGCGGCGCACCGCGGCCGCCGCCGCCGCGCTCACCATGCTCGGCCCGGCCGCGGCGTGCGGCCTCGCCGACGCCGGCGAGACCTCCGTCGCGACGAAGGATCGGCTGGTCATCGGCGTCAACGCCGACCAGCCGGGCGTCGGCGAACGCGAGGGCGACGGTCCGTACAAGGGCTTCGACATCGACGTCGCCAAGGCGATCGCCGGGCGGCTGGGCGTCGCAGGGAAGAACGTCGCGTTCAAGCGGGTGTACTCCGCGACGCGCGAGAAGATGCTCCAGGAAGGCGAGGTCGACCTCGTCGTGGCGAGCTACTCCGTCACCCCCGAACGCAAGGTGAAGGTCGCGTTCGCGGGCCCCTACTACGTCGCCCACCAGGACGTCCTCGTCCGCGCGTCCGACGCCGGGAAGATCCGGAGCATCCACGACCTGAAGGGCCGGCGGCTCTGCAAGGTGCGCGGCTCGGTGTCGTTCCCGCGCATCCACGACGAGCAGGGCGTCGCCGCGCTGCCGGTCGAGGAGGACGGCTACTCCGCCTGCCTCACCGATCTCGTCGAGAACCGGCTGGACGCGGTCTCGACCGACGACCTGATCCTCGCCGGACTCGCCGGGAAGGCGGCCGCGAACGGCCGGAAGCTCACGATCGTGAACGCCTCCTTCACCGACGAGCCGTACGGCGTCGGCATCCGCAGGAGCGACGTGGACGGCTGCGAGGCGGTGAACAAGGCGATCACCGGGCTGTACCAGGACGGCACCATGCCGCAACTGCTGAAGCGGTGGTTCGGGAACACCGGGCTGAAGCTCACCACCACCGTCCCGCAATTCGAGGGCTGCGTCTGAAAGTCCGCGACTTATAGCACGTAACCGATTACGGAATGACATGGAAGGGGCTGGCGGGAGCGGGCGGTCACTGAGATCAGTCGGTTACGTAAGTTTCGGTCGGCGCACATGATCGCAAGTTATGGTCGCGATCAAAACTGGATCCGGCGATCGCCGTCACGCCCCGAGGAGTGCCATGACGACCGTCATCCTGGTGGTGATGTGCGTCGTGGTGGGGGCGCTCGAACTGTACGCGGGCAAGCAGAGCCGCGACCAGGCCGACGCGTTCACCCGGCGGATCGAGGAGCTGAACGACCAGGTCACCAAGCAGAACAACGTCCTGGTCACGGTCGGCGAGCGGCTCACCGCCGAGCTGGCGCGGGTCAAGCAGGACGTACTGCCCGCGCTCGATGACCGGCTCCGGCGCAACACCGGGCAGGTCGAGGAGCTGGCGGGCCTCGTCCACCGGGCCGACGACCACCTGCGCGCGCAGGCGGGACGGCTGCACGAGCTGGAGCAGCAGCGGATCACGCTGGCCGCGCTGCGCCGCAAGCTCGGCGAGGTCGAGACGTCGGTGCGCACCGTCACCCGCGCGCACGCCGGCACGGCCGCCGGGAAGGTCGACGCGGCCCTCGAACGGCTCGCCGACCTCGAACGCGGCGGCACGCAGATCCTGGAGCTGCAGCGCACCCTCACCCGCACGCTGGAGGACGTCGAGGACATCGTCGCCGAGTTGCTGCAGTTCACCGAGGGCGAGCTGAACGGCACCGTCACCGCCGCGCTCACCGGGCGTCCCCGCGCGCCCGGCGACGCCGTCACCGCCGCCGGGCGGCTCTGGACCCGCGACGGCCAGTTGGAGGACATCCTCTGCGAGGTGTACGAGCGGTGCGTCCGCGTGAACCGGCTGAACGTCCGGTTCCGCACGGCGGAGGGCGCGGACGACCCGGCGCCCGGCTCCCCCGGACGCCGCCGCTACTTCCTCGGCGGGCATGCCTGCGAGGACCTCGCCGGCGTGTTCAGCGCGCTGCTCATCTCCACGGGCGCCGACCTGCCGGGGGGCGGCGCCCGCGGGTCCGGGCACGGCCTGGCCCGGGTGGAGCCCGGCGTCCCGTCCGGGGTGAGGCCAGCGCGCCCGCCCGAGGACGAGGCCGCGCTCAAGGCCCTCCTGCGGACGCTCGCGGAGTGCTCCGGCGCCGTCGCGCAGATCGGCCCGCTCCTGGCCGTCCGGACGCGCGGCGAACTGCTGTGCGCCGTGCTGACCGCCGCGCAGTCACTGGAGCTGGAGAGTGACGAGGTGTTCTGGGATCCGGCCGCCGCGGCCGTCCGGCTGCGGCGGCTGCCGTCCCATCAGCTGTGGGACCTCACCGGCTGGGCCGGCCCGTAGGGCGGGGCGCCCCGTAGGTTCGCACGGTCCGCTCCGCCGGGCTTCCCATGCGCACGTACAGCGGGCAGGCGGCGGCGCGGGTGAGCGGGTCGACCTCGGCGCACAGCCCGATCCCGGCCGCGCGGTCGAGGAACACCACGTTCTCCACCGCCCGCGCACCGCGCACCGCGTACGGGACGGAGCCGGCGTCGCGGGTGTCGAACAGCTCCTCGAACGTCAGCCGGCGCGCGAACCGCAGCAGCACGCCGGCGTCCACGACCCGGCTGCCGATCGCCGCGGCCGGGCCCGCGACGACGATGCCGAAGCTCGGGTTCTCCCGGCCGCGGACGTAGATCTCCCGGTCCGGTTCCAGGCCCCGGCGGCGGTCCGGGATCTGGATGCCGAACCCGGCGCCGCCGTCCAGGTAGGCGGGCGGCCCGAACCCGCCGGCCGCCGCCGTGTCCCGGACGTGCAGCACGCCCGCCGGCATCTCCCAGCCCGGCAGGTACACGCCGAGGCCCCGCAGCAGCAGCCGCCAGACGGGGCGCGCCGTCACGTCCGGAGCGAACTCCATGGCGCCCATCTTCGGGCGCCCGGCCTTCCGCCGACAAGATCCCTTACGACCCCAGAGCCCTTACCACGCGGCCCCCTGCGCGGCCGGCGCGCCGTCGGCTACCGTTGGGACCAACCGGATCATGACGAGGACGCCGCCGTGAATCTGCAGGACATGATCGTTCACCGCGACAACTCGTCGCGCACCGTCGACAAGTACCTGATGGCCTACGAGGGACGGGTCATCGCGGTGCGCCGGCACCCCGCCGTCCTGCTCGTGCCGGTCTCCGCCGTCGTCGCCGGGCTCATCGTGTGCGGCGCGGTCAGCGCGGTCACCGGCGCGGCCTGGATCTGGTGGCTGTGGCTGATCGCCATCGCCTACCTGGTCTGGAAGGTCATCGCCTGGTCGTTGGAGTTCTTCCTGGTCACCGAGCACCGGGTCATGGTGATCAGCGGCGTGTTCAACCGGAACGTCGTGATGATGCCGCTGACCAAGCTCACCGACATCGCGCTGAACCGGTCCATGCTCGGCCGGATGCTCGGCTACGGCGAGTTCCGCACCGAGTCCGCGGGCCAGAAGCAGTGGCTCCAGAGCATCAACTTCATGCCGTACCCCGAGCAGCTCTACCTGGAGATCTCCTCAGTGATCTTCGGGACGACCGACGCCTCCCCCGACTGACTCACGAATCGAAGCCGAGGCCGAGGCGGTCGAGGGTGTGAAGCCAGAGGCCGCGGCGGCCGGCGTTGCGGTCGGCGCGGGCGATCTCGCGCCGGGTCAGTTCGATCACGCCGTACCGGAGCGGTTCGGGCGGGAACGGGACGGGCTTGGTCCGCACCATCTTCAGCCGGGTCCGCTCGGTCTCCTCACCAGGTGCGAGGCCGACGTGCAGGAGGTCGAGCATGACGTCCGCGCCGAAGCGGGTGGCTCCGACGCCAAGGCCGGTGTAGCCGGCCGCGTACGCGAGCCTGCCGTCGTAGGCCGTCCCGAAGAACGCGCAGAAGCGGCTGCACGTGTCGATGACACCGCCCCAGGCGTTGGTGAAGCGGACGTCTTCGAGCTGGGGGAACGTTTCGTAGAAGTGCCGGGCGAGGGTGCCGAACGTGGCGGGACGCTGTTCCAGGTCGGAACGTATCGCGTTGCCGTAGTGGTAGATGGCGTCGTAGCCGCCCCACAGGATCCGGTCGTCCGCGGTGAGCCGGTAGTAGTGGAACTGGTTGGCGCTGTCTCCGATGCCCTGCCGGTTCTTCCAGCCGATCGCCTCGCGCTGGGCGGCGGTGAGCGGTTCGGTCATGAGCGCGTAGTCGTACACGGGGACGACGAAGCCGCGCAGGCGCTTCAGCAGCGGCGGGAACGCGCCCGTCCCGAGGACCACCCGCCGGGCGGTGACCACGGCGCCGTGGCGCGCGGTCAGGTGGAGCCCGCGGATCCCGGAGCGCAGGCCCGTGATGCCGGTGTTCTCGAAGACGCGGACGCCGAGGGAACGGCAGGCGTCCGCGAGGCCCCAGGCGAGCTTGGCGGGATGCACCATCGCGGTGGCGTCCGGGTCCCAGAGGCCGGCGAGGTAGGTCGGCGAGTCGACCTCGGCGCGGACGGCGTCCCGGTCGAGCAGCACGGGCTCCCAGCCGAGCTCGATCGCCGTCTCCGCCGCCTCCTCCAGGGCGGGCACCTGCCATTCCTCGGTGGCGACGCTCAGTTCCCCGGTGGGTTCCCATTCGGCGTCGATGCCGTACCGGGTGAGCGTGTCGCCGATGGCGCGGAGATTGTCCCAGCCGAGGCGTTCGAGCGTGTGCATGTCGTCCGGCCAGCGGCCGATGCCGTTCTGCAGCCCGTGGGTGAGGCTGGCGGCGCAGAACCCGCCGTTGCGGCCGGACGCGGCACCGCCGATCCGGCCGGCCTCCAGCACGATCACATCCAGCGACGGGTCGCGCTCCTTGGCCAGCAGGGCCGCCCACAGGCCGCTGTACCCGCCGCCGATGACGGCGAGGTCGCACTCCCGCGCGCCCTCCAGCGGGGACCCGGCCCCGGGACGGGCCGGGTCCTGCAGCCAGTACGGCTTCGGCTCGGCGTCGGCGAGCGCCTTCTGAACGTCCATGTCGTCCTCCGGCGGACGTCGTCAGCGCGGCGCGCGCATGTTGCGCCGTGCGGAGACGACCGCGATCACGATGCCGACCGCGAAGATGAGCGTTCCCATCACGTTGACCTGCGGCGGCGTTCCCGTCCGGGTCGAGCCGTAGATCCACAGCGGGAACGTGATGGTGGAGCCGCTGGTGAAGTTGGTGATGATGAAGTCGTCGATGGACAGCACGAACGCCAGCAGCGCGCCCGCGACCACACCCGGCATAATCATCGGCAGGGTGACCAGGCGGAACCGGGTCCACGGCCCGGCCCCGAGGTCCTGCGCCGCCTCCTCCACCGCCGGGTCGAGGCCGACGACGCGGGCCCGGACGGTCACCGCGACGAACGCGATGGAGAACATCACGTGCGCGACGAGGATCGTCAGGTAGCCGCGCGGCAGGTTGAACGTGACGAACATCGACAGCAGCGACGCGCCCATCACGATCTCCGGGCAGGAGATCGCCATGAACAGCACGAGGTTCGTCGAGCCCTTGCCGCGGAACCGGTACCGGCCGAGCGCGAGGCCCGCGAACGTCCCGAGGATCGTGGTGATGAGCGTGCTGAGCAGCGCGATCGTCAGCGAGTTGATCACCGCGGTGGTGAGGTCGCCCTTGTCGAACAGGTGGGCGTACCACTTGAGCGTGAAGCCCTGCCACTCGAAGTTCTGCTTGCTGCGGGTGTCGTTGAACCCGAACAGGATCATGATCGCGATGGGCAGGATCAGCCAGGCGATCAGCGCGAGCGTGTAGGCGTGCAGGCCGGAGATCCGGCGTTTCGGGCGGGCCGGACGGCCCCGTACCGGGGTCTTCGTGGTGGTGAGCGTCGTCATCGTCCCGCCGCCTCCAGAACGTCCTGTGTGCCGAGGGTGCGCGCGTAGGCGAAGATGCCGACGAGCAGGATCGCCATCAGCGAGAACGACAGCGCCGACGCCATCGGGTAGGCGCTGTTGTTGAAGTACTCGGTCTGGATCACGTTGCCGATCATGGTGTTCTGCGGTCCGCCGAGGACCTCGGCGTTGACGTAGTCCGACGACACCGGCACGAACGTCATGATCACGCCGGCGAACACACCGGGCAGCGACAGCGGCAGGATCACCCGCGTGAACGCCTGGAGCCGGCTCGCGTACAGGTCGTAGGCCGCCTCGACCACCCGGTGGTCGATCCGCTCCAGCGCCACGTAGATCGGCAGCACCATGAACGGCAGGAAGTTGTAGGCGAGCCCGGACACCACCGCGACGCCGGTGTCGAGGATGTGGAAGTCCTTCGGCAGGATCCCGCTGCCGCGCAGCGGCCCGAGGATCGGCCCGTTGTCGGTCAGCACGAGCTTCCACGACACCGTCCGCAGGATGAACGACACGAAGTACGGGAGCAGGAGCAGGAACAGGTACGTCGACTTGTGCCGTCCGCCGCGGAACGCGATCCAGTACGCGGCCGGGTAGGCGAGCGCGATGCACGCGACCGTCGCCAGGAGCCCGTACCAGAGCGACCGGACGAACTTGTCGCCGTAGGTGTTCAGCCCGTCGGTGTAGTTCTGCCAGTGGAACGTCTGCCGGAACCCCTCGATGAGGTTGCCCGTCTGCAGCGACAGGGACACCATCAAGACCATCGGGATGAGGAAGAACACCGCCATCCACAGCCCGCTCGGCAGGATCATGAGGTACGGCGCGAGCCGCCCCCGTCCGCGCGCCATCACGACCCCTTGGCGATGGGTTCGAAGATCTTCTGGTACTCGGGCTCCTCGGCCTGGGTGAGCCGCCGGTAGTGCCGCAGCCGGGCCAGGTCGCTCTCGGACGGGAAGATCAGCGGGCTGGTGCTCAGCCGGGTCAGGTCCCTCTTCTGCGATCCGGTGGCCTTCTCCGCCTTCTGCGCGATGAGCCGCTGGGTGGACGGGATCGGCGGCATGTAGTTGATGAACTCGGTCAGCGGGACGTTGTTCTCCGGGACGTACAGCCAGTCCATGAGGGTCAGCGCGTCCACCGGGTTCTCGGCGGTCTTCGGGATGCACAGGTTGTCGGTCCAGATCGTGCCGCCCTCCTTGGGCACCACGAACTTCACGTCCGGGCTCGTCAGGCTGTAGACGTCACCGGACCACGCCATCGTCAGCCACACGTCGCCCTTGCTGACGGCATCGACATAGTCCTGGCTGTAGTACTTGCGGACGATGCCCTTGTCGCGCTGCTCGCGGAGCTTCTCGGCGGCCTTCTCCCAGTCGGCCTTCGTCGACTTCTCCGGGTCGATGCCGAGCAGGAACATCCCGAAGTTGCCGAGTTCCTGCGAGTCGCCCAGCATGCCGACCTTGCCCTTGTACTTCGGGTCGAAGAGCTGGGCGATGCTGGTGATCTCCTCCTTGACGTACTTGGTGTTGTACGCGATGCCGGTCACGCCCGACTCGTAGGGGATCGTGTGGGCGTTGCCCGGGTCGTAGGACGGGTTCTTGAACGCCTCGCCCGCGTTCGCCTGGAAGTTCCTCAGCTTCGACAGGTCGAGCGGCGCCAGGTAGCCGAGCTGGCGGCACTGCTCCAGCTGGATGCCGTTCGTCATGATCATCAGGTCGAAGCCGATGGACTGGCCCGCCGCCAGCGGCGCCTGGATCTTGCCGAACCACGGCGCCATCTCCTGGATGACCTCCTTGTAGGTCACCCTGATGCCGGTCTCCTTCTCGAACGCCTTGATCGTCTCGCGGTCGTCCTGCATGTAGCCCGGCCAGTTCGCCCAGTTGAGCCGGCCGTTCCTCGTCTTGCCCGCCCAGTATTTCTGGACGTCGCTCTGGCTGACCTTCTCCTTGCCGCCCTGCCCCTGCACGCCGCAGGCCGACAGGGCGAGTCCCGCACCGGCCGCGCCCATCATCCGGAGGACGTCCCTGCGGGCATAACTGGAACGTGCCAGGCGGGGGCGGGTGAGGCCGCGCAGGAAAGCGGGGTCGATGCTGCTCACTGGGGGGCTCCTATGGCGTAAGAGTGACGCGGCTCCCACGACAGCCAGACACTGTCGCCGCGGGTGGCGATGTCATCGGCGGACGTGGCGTTCTGCAGGAAGACCACGACATCGGCGCCGGTGTGGGTGGTGATGTTGTAGCTCGTCGACGTCCCGAGGTAGACGACCTCGGTCACGGTGCCGCGGACGGCGCACAGCCCGTCGGCCGGCTTGTCCAGCCCGATGTCGATCTTCTCCGGGCGGATGGTCAGCTCCAGCCGCTGCCCCGCCGCGACCTTCACCCCGTCGCGCACCGGGACCTCGATCCGCCCATCCGGCCCGTAGGAGATCACCGCGGTGCCCGGCCCCATCTCGGCGACCTCGCCGTCGAGCAGGTTGGACGTCCCGATGAACCCGGCCACGAACCGGGACGCGGGATGCTCGTAGATCTCCCGCGGCGTGCCGAGCTGCTCGATCAGCCCGTCGTTCATGACGGCGATGCGGTCCGACATGGTCAGGGCCTCGCTCTGGTCGTGCGTCACGTACACGAACGTGATGCCGACCTCGCGCTGGATGCGTTTCAGCTCGACCTGCATCGCCTGGCGGAGCTTCAGGTCCAGCGCCCCCAGCGGCTCGTCCAGCAGCAGGGCGCGCGGCCGGTTCACCAGCGCGCGGGCCAGCGCGACCCGCTGCTGCTGGCCGCCGGACAACTCGGCGGGGCGGCGCCGCTCCCGCCCCGCCAAGTCGACGATGTCCAGCATCTCCCCCACCCGCCGCGTGATGTCCGCCTTCGGAACGCCGCGCCGGCGCAGGCCGAACGCGACGTTCTCGAAGACGCTCATGTGCGGGAACAGCGCGTACGACTGGAACACCATGTTCACGTCGCGCCGGTTGGGTGACACACCCGTGACGTCCTGGCCGTGCAAGTGGACGGCGCCCGCCGTCGGCTCCTCGAAGCCGGCGATCATGCGCATGGTCGTCGTCTTGCCGCAGCCGGACGGGCCGAGCAGGGAGAAGAACTCCCCCTGCCCGATCTCCAGGTCGACACCGCGGACCGCGGCCACGGTCTCGCCATGGGCGTAATACGCCTTCTCCACTCCCGTGAGCTCGATGGCGGGAACTGCGCGACCCGGGTCGTCGCGCGCCGGGGCCTGCTGGGTCTCGGTCATGGCGGGTCTTCCTTCACGGGCTCGGGCGGCGGTGGTCAGCCGCCGATGTAGTGCATGACGTGCTTGATGCGGGTGTAGTCCTCGATGCCGTACATCGACATGTCCTTGCCGTAGCCGGAGTGCTTGAAGCCGCCGTGCGGCATTTCGGACACGAAGGGTATGTGGGTGTTGACCCACACGGCGCCGAAGTCCAGTGCCTTGCTCATCCGCATGGCGCGGCCGTGGTTCTGCGTCCACACGCTCGCGGCGAGGCCGTACTTGACGCCGTTGGCCCACGCGATGGCCTGCTGCTCGTCCGAGAAGCTCTGCACGGTGATGACCGGCCCGAACACCTCGTTCTGCACCATCTCGTCGTCCTGCTTCAGGCCGCCGACGACGGTGGGCGCGAAGAAGTAGCCGCGGTCCCCGACCCGTTCGCCACCGGTCAGGACCTTCGCGTGGCCGGGCGCCCGGTCGATGAACCCCTGGACGCGCGCGAGCTGGTTCTCGTTGTTCACCGGCCCGTAGAAGGCGTCCGCGTCGCTCGGCGGCCCGACGGCGGTGCCCTTGGCGGCCTCCACGAGCGCCTCGGTGAACTCGCCCCGCAGCCGCTCGGCGACCAGGACGCGCGTGGCGGCGGTGCAGTCCTGCCCCGCGTTGAAGTAGCCGGCCTCGGCGATGCCCGTCGCCGCCGCCTCGACGTCCGCGTCGTCGAAGACGATGACGGGCGCCTTGCCGCCGAGCTCCAGGTGCACGCGCTTGAGATCCCTGGCCGCCGCCGCGGCGACCTCCATGCCGGCCCGGACGCTGCCGGTGATCGACACCATCTGCGGCGTGGGGTGCTCCACCAGCGCGCGTCCGGTGTCGCGGTCGCCGCAGACCACGTTGAAGACGCCCGGCGGCAGGACCTCGGCCGCGATCTCCGCCAGCATGAGCGTGCTCGCCGGCGTCGTCTCCGACGGCTTGAGCACGACGGTGTTGCCCGCCGCCAGCGCCGGCCCGAACTTCCAGACCGCCATCATCATCGGGTAGTTCCAGGGCGTCACCTGCGCACACACCCCGATCGGCTCCCGCCGGATCGAGGAGGTGTGGTCCGCCATGTACTCGCCGGTCGCCTTGCCCTCCAGCACGCGGGAGGCCCCGGCGAAGAAGCGGAGGTTGTCCACCATCGGCGGCACCTCCTCGTCCAGGGTCAGCTGGACCGGCTTGCCGGTGTCGCGGACCTCGGCCTTCACCAGGTCCTCGGCCCGTGCCTCGACCGCGTCCGCGAACCGCAGCATCGCCAGGCTGCGCTCACCCGGCGTGGCGTCGCGCCAAGCGGGGAACGCGTCGGCCGCCGCGCGGAACGCGGCATCGACGTCCTCGGCGCCGGACACGGGCGCCTCCGCGTACGCCTCGCCGGTGCTCGGGTCGACCACCTCCAGCGTCCGCCCGTCCTTGGCGTCCACGTACTCGCCGCCGATAAAGTTGCGCAGCCGCTCGCCGCTCATCCTCAGGTCCCTCCTGGGCAACGTCGCCCGTTGTGTCCTGTTGGCCCGACCCTGACAGAGGATTCAGCCCAACACAAGTGATTCCGTTGTTACGATCCAGTTTCACGACTGATTCGCTTGGTCCAGACGCCTCCCACTCTCGATGCCGCAACTAGGAGACCGCCCATGGAACGCGCATCCCGCGTCCAGCTCGACGAGACCGCGAAGCACATCATCGAGCAGCTCCAGCAGGACGGCCGCCGCTCCTACGCTGCCATCGGCAAGGCCGTCGGCCTGTCGGAGGCCGCCGTCCGCCAGCGCGTCCAGAAGCTCCTCGACGCCGGCGTCATGCAGATCGTCGGCGTCACCGACCCGCTCATGCTCGGTTTCTTCCGGCAGATGATGATCGGGGTCAAGTGCGAGGGCGACCTGGAGAGGATCGCCGACGAGCTCGCCGGCCTCCCCGAGATCGACTACGTCGTCATCACGGCCGGCTCGTTCGACATCCTCGTCGAGCTGGTCTGCGAGGACGACGCACGTCTGCTGGAACTTCTCGGCCGTATCCGCGCCGTGCCCGGGGTCGTCTCCACGGAAGGGTTCGTCTACCTCAAGCTGCGCAAACAGACCTACTCCTGGGGGACCCGCTGACTCCTCCGCACACCCGACGATTCTCGTTCTCAATGGGGATGTCCTGGCAACACCTCGCGGCGTACTTTTAAGAGCCGCAAGGAAGGAGACCGGCCATGCCAGAGTCGGTCCGCCAGGACCTTCCCGCCACCGATGACCACATCGCCTTCTGCACCTCCGCGGACCAGTTCCACGCAATCCGCAAGGCGGCCGAGCTGATCGGCTGGACGATCACCGACTACGTCCTCTCCGCCGCCCTGGACCGAGCCGAACGCGACCTCCACGAACACGCCACCTGCCAAGCGCCCCCCGCCGACGTCGACCCGACACCTCCCTACGTGGCTCTCCTGATAGCACTGACCTGAGCGCCGCACCGGCCGAGGAGTCTCCCGCCCCGCCACCAACGCTCCCGAGCATCCCCCGCCTCCCACCGAGCGCGCCCGACCACGGGCATCCGAACCGGCCACCCTGATTGGGTGCGCGGACACCCCGTGGCTTCGGGCGGGCTCGGCGGGAGGACACCACCGCGCAACCGGAGGACCGGTCCATGGGCGAAGCCCTGGCGGAGGACGACGAGGGCAACGCGCTTCTCGGCTTCCCGGCGGCCACGCACACCCCCGCCGCACCGCTCGACGCGCCGATGCCCGCGGCCCTCGCCGCCGTCTGGCACGATTACCACCTGCTCCTGGTCTTCGACCGCCACCGCCACCGCCACCAGTGGGAGCTACCAGAGGGCCGCATCGAACCGGGCGAAACACCCCTCGAAGCGGCCGTCCGCGAACTGCGTGAAGAGAGCGGCCTCCACCTTCCCGGCCTCGTCCTCGCCGGCCATGAGCAACGGCCGCGGACACACCCCGGGCACCCGGTGGGGTCATGAACGGCCGGCGACCGCTTCGGACAGGCGCGCCGCATACCCGGCCGCCTCCCCGTCGGAGTCGTACTTGTGCCGCGGCCAGAAGAAACCCCGGAGCCCGTCCTTCCGATTGCGCGGCACCACGTGCACATGCAGATGCGGGACGCTCTGGCTGATCCGGTTGTTCATGGCCACGAACGATCCCGCCGCGCCGAGCACCGACTCCATCGCCCCCGCGAGCCGCTGGGCGTGCCCGAAGAACGGGCCGAGAAAGTCCCCGGGCAGATCGCCCAGCGTCTCGTAGTGCGTCCGCGGAACCAGCAACGTATGGCCCTTGAACAGCGGCCGCGCATCCAGGAACGCCACCGCGTCCGGCGCGTCCAGCACGACATGCGCCGCCCGCTCCCCCGCAACGATCTCGCAGAATGCGCAGCCCTTGCCCGCCGGCTCACCCATCCCCTCATTCTCCCGCCCCCGCACAGTCCCGCAGCCCCCGCACACCGCTGAGGGGACGTACGGGTTCCGGCACCTCTCTGTGTCAAGCGGCGGTGAGCAGGGAGGCGGCCGCCTTGCCGGCTCGGTGGCGTCGATCGCGGTCCGCAGCCAAGATCAGCAAGGCGATGGCCGGATCGCTCGCGTCCCACCTGCCGTTCACCGGCCCCCCGCCGAGGAAACCTGCGGGCCGCCACACGCTCGCGGGTGGGGGCGAGTGCGATTAACGCCGCCCTTACGGGCGGGGGCTTATCGTGCGGTTCTCATGCGGCTTGAGAGTGTCGCCTTTCGTTATCGCCGGTCGGACCCCTGGGTGCTCAAGGACGTCACGCTGTCCCTCGATCCCGGCAGCGTGACCGAGGTGACCGGGCGTAACGGCGCCGGGAAGTCCACCTTGCTGCGCATGGTCGCAGGTTTACGGAAACCTCGTGCGGGCGTCGTCAAAGACCGGCCGGCACGGGTGGGGTACGCGCCTGAGCGTTTCCCCGTGGACCAGCCGTTCAGCGTCCGCGGGTATCTGCGGCACATGGCCGCGATGCGCCGCGTGCCGGCGGACGCGGCCGGCACATGGGCGGAGCGGCTCGGCTTCGATCACCTCCTCGACGTGCGGCTCCCCGAGTTGTCGAAGGGCAGCGCCCAGAAGATCGGGCTCGCGCAGGCCCTCATGGGCGACCCGGAACTCCTGGTCCTGGACGAGCCGTTCGCAGGTCTGGACGCGGCCACGCGCGGCGCCCTCCCCGGGCTGATCTCCGACCTCGCAGGCGACGGCGCGACCGTGGTCGTCAGCGACCACCAGCGGTGCATCGAGGCTCTCCCGGACGTCGACCGGCTGCGTGTGGCCGAGGCGACGGTCACCCGGCTCCCGTCCGGTGCGGCCACGGACTGGACCGTCCTGGAGGTCGAGGTACCCGAGGACCATGCCGACACCGTGGAGACCAAGCTCCGCGCGGACGGCTACCGGGTACGGAGGCCCAAGCGATGATCGCGCTCGTCCGATTTCAGGTCGCCGGCTACGCCGGTTCGCTGCGCGTCCTGCAGCCGCTGATCATCGTGGCGCTGTTCGTGGCGCTGTTCCTCCTGCAGGGGCCGAGCGGACCGCATGCGGCCGACCTCGCCGCCCGGACGTTCGCGGACACGGCCGCGTTCATGTTCCCGGTGTGGGCCTGGGCGGCGCGCGCCCTGCTCGACACCCAGCCCGACGAGCAGCGCGCACTGACGGCCACCGCCGTCCGCCACCGTTCCACTCCCATCTGGGCGGGGCTGCTCGCGGCGTACGGAACGAACCTCTCCCTGGGCGCCGTCGCATTGCTCGTTCCCCTCCTTCAGGCCGTCCGGTTGGAGTGCCCCGGATCAGCGATCCTGGCCGGCTGTGCCCTGAACGCTCTCGTCGCCGTTCCCGGCACCCTGCTCGGCGCCTGGACGAGCCGGGCGCTCATCCCCGATCCGGGCGTATCCCTGCTCGTTCTCCTCGGCGGGGCCACCGCGCTTCTTCTCCTCGGCATCGGACGCCTCGCCTGGCTCTCCGTCCCGATGATCGATTGGCTGCGTGCGGCCCACCACGGCCCGGCGGCCTTCACCTCCCGCTTCCCCGCGATAGCGCTCCACCTCCTCCTCTGGTCCGCCGTCGTCGGCGCCGCCTACGTCGCCACCGCCCACCGCCGCCCCTGACCTCACCGCGGCGGGTGTGGCGCGCGGTCAGGCGGCTTGCAGAATCAGGCGGCTTGCAGGGTCAGCCATGCTCGTTCCAAGGGGTCGTCCTGGCGGTTGCAGAAGTACACGCGGCCCGGGTCGCCCCAGTACCAGCCGAGGCGGTCGTCGGAGTCGAGTTGGAGGAGGAGGCGCCACTCCTCCACGGCGCGCTGCTCCTCGGGGGTGAGGGATGGCGGCTTGACGGAGTCCAGGGTGCGGCCCGTTGACGCGTACAGGCAGTCAGGGCCGATCGGACGCTGGATCAGGGTCGGCCATCCGCCCAGTTGGTGGACCGGCATGTCGTCCGGCCACGTGTGGCGCGTCCAGGCTGCGTGCAGTTGCTCGTAGACGGGCAGGAGGCCGCTGTAGATGGTGTCCATGCGCCGCACCACGGCCTCTTGGGGCGAGGGCAGGGAGAGGAACGGAGTGGCACTCAGCGCGGCCTGGGGGTAGATGGCCGCGCCCGGCGGCGGGCTCGTTTCGCGGAGGTCGCCGGTGAAGACGCGCCAGCCGTTCCGCTGTGCGGCCTTGTCGCCCCAGGGCCGCGGGATCTCGTCGGTGTAGTAGAAGGCGGCATTGCCGGACGACGGCAGACCGGGGATCCCGCCGAAGCGGGCGAGCCCGGTGAAGTCGATCGCGCCGAGGAAGGCCAGGGAGCGGCCCTCCCACGTGGGCCAGGGTTCGCCCGGCGGCAGGAGGGGCGTACCGCCGAGGCGGACGTGGACCCCGTCCCCGGCGCCGGGCCGCAACGCGGGCCTGGCCAGGGGCAGCAGGACCGCCGAGAGCTCGGGCGTGAGGAAGACGTCGAACAGGGCGCGGAGCCGCTGCCGCTGTGCCACGAAGTTGTCCATGCGCGTAGCGTGACCTCGCGCGGCGGCCACACGCAGCCGCGGCCGAAATTGTGGATAACTCCGGTCAGTGCTCCAGGGCGCTCGCGAGCTGCACCAGGAACCGGTCGACCTCCTGCTCGTCGTAGCCGGGCCCCAGCCGGACGACGCGGAAGGCGCTTTCCCGAACATCCCGGGCCGTCACGGGCGGGGCCGCGCCGCGCAGGCCGGCGATCACCCGGTCCAGGAACGCGTCCACGTCCCGCACGTCGTAGCCGGGGCGCAGGCCGGCCCCGGAGAACCGGGCGTTCTGGATCCAGGTGATCAGCCACGCCGGGTGCGCGCGGGGCCGTCCGGGACGTTCCCTGATCGGCGCCCTGGCCTGGAGTTCCCTGATGCACTCGCGCAGCAGTTCGTCCACCGCGCGGTTGTCGTAGCCGCGCAGGACGACGTCGAAACGGGCCGCGCGCACCTCGTCCGCGGAGACCGGCGGCCCGCCGTCCAGCGCCTGCGAGATCCGCTTCAGCAGGGCGTCGACCTGGTTCCGGTCGTAGCCGCGCAAGGCCACCGGCAACCGCGCGCTCGTCCTCACCCGTACCGTGCTCCTCAGCGGCGTCCCGCGCCCGCGGGACGCCGGGGACACGTCCGCGGCGCGCTCAGTCCCTGGTCGACGCGGCCAGCTGGCCGCAGGCCCCGTCGATCTCCCTGCCCCGGGTGTCGCGCACCGTGACCGGGACCCCGTGGGCCTCCAGGCGCCGGACGAACTCGCGCTCGTCCTCGGGCCGGGAGGCGGTCCACTTGGAACCCGGTGTCGGATTCAACGGGATCAGATTGACGTGTACGAGATGCCCGCGCAAGAGCCTGCCGAGAAGATCGGCCCGCCATGCCTGGTCGTTGATGTCCTTGATGAGGGCGTATTCGATCGAGACACGGCGGCCACTGCGATCCGCGTAGGCCCACGCCGCGTCCAGGACTTCGGACACCTTCCACCGGTTGTTGATGGGCACCAGATCGTCCCGTAGCTCGTCGTCGGGCGCGTGCAGGGACACCGCCAGCCGGACGGACATGTCCTCAGCGGCGAGCTTCTCGATCGCGGGGACGAGCCCGACCGTGGAGACCGTGACCGACCGCTGGGAGATGCCCAACCCGGCAGGCGCCGGATCAGTGATACGACGCACCGCGCCTATCACGGCCTTGTAGTTGGCCAGGGGTTCACCCATGCCCATGAAGACAATGTTCGAGACGCGTCCCGGCCCACCCGGGATGCGCCCACGCGCGAGTGCGCGCGCGCCCGCGGCGACCTGCTCGACGATCTCGGCCGTGGAAAGGTTACGGGTGAGCCCCGCCTGCCCCGTCGCGCAGAAGGGGCAGTTCATGCCGCACCCCGCCTGGGATGAGACGCACATCGTGGCCCGGTCCGGGTAGCGCATGAGCACGGATTCGAACAGGACGCCGTCGAACGCCTTCCAGACGGTCTTCAGCGTCGTCCCGCCGTCACAGTCGAGTTCGCGCACGGGCGTCAGCAGCGAGGGCAGCAGCTCGGACACGAGGCGTTCGCGGACGGCGGCCGGCAGATCGGTCATCTTGCCGGGGTCGTCGACAAGACGGGCGAAGTAGTGCCGGGACAGCTGGTCGGCGCGGAACGGCTTCTCCCCCAGCTCGGCGACCGCCTCCCGGCGCTCGGCCGTGGTGAGGTCGGCCAGGTGCCTCGGCGGCCTGGCGCGCCTCGGGGCGGCGAAGACGAGTTTCGCCGGGGTCTTCGCGGGCCTGGTGCCGCTGGTGTCGGGCGGGGTCGTAGACATGGTCCTTCCAGTGTCGCAAACACCGGCCGGTGCCTCGTCCGTCCGCGAACGACGTGTAGGGCGACATTCCTGCACATGACCTTGTCTGCGACTAAGGTCTCGATCATGGCGGTATTGCGTAGGGGCGACGCCTCGCCCCGAGGGTCCGCGGCCAAGGTCGTTCACGCCGCGGCGAGCCCGTACGGCAGTCGGCGGCTCATCGTCGAGACCGACGGCGACGTCACCGTGGCCTACCTGAAGGACGCACGGGACTCGGTGGTCGGGGCAACGTGGGTCGCCAACCACCGCAAGGCCCCGCCGGAGCTGGACCAGTCCCGGCTGGACGCGGGCCGTGCGCCCCTCCTGCCGGAGTCCCACGTGCACCATCCGCCGGGACGCGCCGCGCTGGACGCCGAGGCCCTGGAAGTGGTGTGGTTCGAGGAAGGCGACGGTGTCGCCGTCCTGGAGGCGGGCGATCCCCTGTTCGTGATCCCCGGCTGGTCGGACATGGGACGCGGCATCCCCGGATACGCCCGCGACGCCACACGGCAGAGCCCGTTCGCGTTCCCCCTGGACGAGGAGATCAAGGACTTCGGGCCACGCATCGACCAGGCGCGTGAGCACTGGAAGCGGTGCCACGCCGACGGTTCCTGGGCTGAGTTCCAGCAGTCGGTGCTCGGCCATCTGCTGCAAAGGCTCGGACCAAGTGGCCACTACTGGCACGACGTTGGACGGCAACTGGCGAGCGGCAGAACCGGGGTGGCCCCGACTGTAGGCGTGTCAGAACGTCCCGCGAGAGGCGATCGTGACTTCACCGTGTTGAGCACGGTCGGGATGAGCCGCCAACGTATGCCCACGGTCGAACTGTACGAAGACGACGTCGCCCCATACGGACGGATAGAACTCGCCGTCGCCAGCACACTCCCCAGCCAGAAGGCCGGCAGCATCTTTCCCTGGCTGGCGCAGTACCCATGGCGGTCGGTGACATGGTTCGCGCCTGGAGACGTCGTCAAGTGGTACCACGAGGCCCGCACGTTCCCCCTGGGCGGCGGCGAGTCGTCCTGGGAAGGCGTACTGCTCCTGGACGACCCGAGCCGTCTGGCAGGCACTGAAGCGCCCGCGCTGACCGGGCTGACACTCAACGGCGACGCCGTCCGATGGCTGTGGCTCGTGCCCATCACCGGTGAGGATCACCGCTACGCCAAGAGCGAGGGATCGGACGCGCTCATCCGGCGTCTTGCCCAGCAGGGCCGCTCCTGGGTCATTTCCCAGGAGCGCTCTGGCTGACCTGTCCTCGAAACGCGCCCTGGCGGCGTCTCAGCTCGGAAGGAACAGTTCCAGAAGAAGCCACACGACGGGGGCCGTCGCGATCAGGGAGTCGAGGCGGTCCATCACCCCGCCGTGGCCCGGAAGGAGTGTTCCCATGTCCTTGATGCCGAGGTCACGCTTGACCATCGACTCGACGAGGTCGCCGGCGGTCGCGGTGACCACGGCGGCGAGCCCGATGAGCACACCTTGCCAGACGTGCCCGCCGTCCAGGAGCCACCACACCAGCCAGCCACCGACGGCCATGCACGTGATGGCCGAGCCGGTGACGCCCTCCCATGTCTTCTTGGGGCTGATCGTGGGCGCCAGCTTGTGCCTGCCCAAGAAGGACCCGGCGAAATAACCGCCGATGTCGCTCGCGACGGTCGTGGCGATGAAGATGACGATGCGGTGGTCGCCGTCGTCCGGGCGCATGAGCAGCGCGACGATCCCGCCCATGAGCACCAGGTAGCCCGCTATGAACGACCCTGCGGCAACATCCCGCACGTATCCGGCGGCGCCCTCGGTCATGCGCGTCATCAACAGCGCCAGCACGGTCAGGGACACCGCCGCCACCGTGGCGGTGGGCCCCCATATGTAGGCGGCGATGGGTGTGCCGACCATGCCCGCCGCGACCGGAATGAACGGGACGTGGATGTCGCGGCTCTTGAACGCCTCGGTGATCTCGCGCATACCGAGGAAGAGGAACACGACCATCACGCCAAGGAAGATCTCCTTGACTGTGTAGAGCGACACCAGGACCAGCGCGCCCAGGGCGACGCCCACGCCGATGGCCAGCGGCAGGTTACGGCCGGTCTTGCTCTCACGTTTCCCTTCGGCCTCCCCAGAGGGGCCTTCAGGGGACGCGTCGGAATGCGTCGTATTCGACGTCCCAGAAGGGAACGCGGCGGTGGCACCGGAGGGCGGCACGTCCGCAGGGGGGACGTTCTTCGCGGAGCCGTCCTGCTCGGAGGGCGAGTCCAGTGCTTCTCCGGGGGGTGGGCCGGCCATGTCGACCTCCGGCTCATCCGGGGAACCCGAAGGCCCCCCGGCATCGTCGAGTTCCATCAAACCTCGAGCAGTTCGGCCTTCTTGTGCTCGAGCAGTTCGTCGACCTGCGCCACGTAACGGTGCGTCATGTCGTCGAGATCCTTCTCGGCACGCCGCACCTCGTCCTCGCCGGCCTCGCCGTCCTTGGCGAGCTTGTCGAGGGTGTCCTTGGCGCGCCGGCGGATGTTGCGGATGGAGACCCGGCTCTCCTCGGCCTTCGTCCCGGCGACCTTGATGAACTCGCGGCGGCGCTCCTCCGACAGCTCGGGGAACACGACCCGGATGACATTGCCGTCGTTGGTGGGGTTCACGCCGAGGTCGCTGTCGCGGATCGCCTTCTCCACCGCCTGCATGGACGACTTGTCGAAGACCTGGACGATGACCATCCGCGGCTCCGGGAGCGTGAACGACGCGAGCTGGTTGACCGGCGTCGGCGTCCCGTAGTACTCGGCGGTGATCTTGTTGAACATCGCGGGGGTGACCCGCCCGGTGCGGATGGCCTGGAAGTCCTCCTTGGCGACCGCGACCGCCTTCTCCATCTTCTCCTCGGCTTCGAGGAGGGTCTCGTCGATCACTGCGACTCCCATGTCATCTGGTCGGCCCTGGTCCTGCGGTCGGGCGGCACGGACGGCGCCGCCGCGGGCTGCGGTCAGCCCTGTGCCGGGCTGACCAGCGTGCCGATCTTCTCACCCCGGACGGCCCGGACGATGTTGCCCTGCCCCATGAGGTCGAAGACCACGATGGGGAGCGCGTTGTCCATGCAGAGACTGATGGCCGTGGCGTCCATGACCTTCAGGCCCCGCTGTAGAACTTCACCGTATTCCAAACGGTCGAACTTGACCGCCTCTGGATTCTTTCGTGGATCGGCGTCGTACACGCCGTCCACCTGGGTTGCCTTCAGTACCGCCTCTGCCCCGATCTCCAGCGCGCGCTGCGCGGCGGTGGTGTCGGTGGAGAAGAACGGCTGGCCGAGTCCGGCGCCGAAGATGACCACGCGGCCCTTCTCCAGGTGCCGCATGGCGCGCCGCGGGATGTACGGCTCCGCCACCTGGCTCATGGTGATGGCGGTCTGCACGCGCGTGTCCAGCCCGAGCTTCTCCAGGAAGTCCTGGAGGGCCAGGCAGTTGATGACGGTACCGATCATCCCCATGTAGTCGGCGCGGCCCCGGTCCATGCCGCGTTCGGCCATGACGGCGCCGCGGAACATGTTGCCGCCGCCGCACACGACCGCCACCTGCACGCCGTCCCGGACGGCTTCGGCGATGGCCTCGGCGACGTGCTGCACGACCTCGGGGTCGATGCCGAGCGGGTCACGTCCGGCGAACGCCTCGCCCGACAGCTTCAGCAGCACCCGCTTCCAGCCGGCCCGCGGCGCGTGCTGGCCGGAGGCGCTCCGAATGGATGGGGCCCGGTCGGACGACGAGGCCGCCGTCGCGCTGGTGGTCGTCTTGTCCTGCACGTCGGCGGCCTCCTCGTTGCGTTGCGATGTCTCGGGTACCTGTCTCCAGAGTGCCCTTATGCCTGCCCGACCTTGAACCGGGCGAAGCGGACGACCTTCACCCCGGCCTCGTCGAGGACCTTGGCGACCGTCTTCTTGCCGTCCTTCACGAACGCCTGCTCCAGGAGCACGAAGTCGCGGAAGTAGGCGTTCACCCGGCCCTCGACGATCTTGGGAATGGCCTGCTCGGGCTTGCCCTCGTCGCGGGTGAGCTGCTCGGCGAGCGCCCGCTCCTTCTCGATCGCCTCGGCGGGGATCTCCTCGCGGGCGAGGTACTTCGGCGCCATCGCGGCGATCTGCTGCGCGACGTCCTTGGCCACCTCGGCGTTCTCGGTGTCCAGCTCGACCAGCACGCCGGTGGTCGGCGGCAGGGACGGGTCGGACTTGTGCAGGTAGCTGGCCACGAAGGCGCCCTGGAAGTGGGCGAAGCGGCGCAGCTCCAGCTTCTCGCCGATCTTGGCGCTGTTCTCCTCGATCAGGGCCTGGACGGTCTTGCCGGGCTCGATCTCGGCCTTCAGCAGGGCCTCGGCGTCGGCGGCGCCGCTGCCGGCGGCGAACTCGACAAGACGCTGGGCCAGCTCGATGAACTGCGCGTTCTTGGCGACGAAGTCGGTCTCGCAGTTGAGCTCCAGGAGCGCCCCGTCCCCGGAGTTGGCAAAGTACTCGGCGACCAGCCCGTTGGCGGCGGTGCGCTCGGCGCGCTTGCCGACGTCCTTGGCGCCCTTGAGGCGCAGCAGTTCCGTCGCCTTCTCGAAGTCGCCGTCCGCCTCGGTGAGGGCGTTCTTCACGGCCATCATGCCGGAGCCGGTCAGGTCGCGGAGCCGCTTGACGTCAGCGGCGGTGAAGTTGGCCATCGCTCTCTTCGCTTCTCTCGTCGTTGGTCGTGGGACCCGCGACGGTCCCGGCGGCGCCCGCGGGGCCGCCGGGACCGCGGGATCAAGCCTGCTCGGCCTCGGCGGCCTGCGCCTGCTCGGGCTGAGCGGCCTGCGCCTGCTCGGACTGGGCGGCCTCGGTGCTCGCGGCGGCGTCCGCCGGAGCCTCGGTGCTCGCGGCGGCGTCCGCCGGAGCCTCGGCGGGCGCCACGGCCGGAGCCTCGGCCGGCTTGTTCTCCAGCAGGTCGCGCTCCCACTCGGCCAGCGGCTCGGCGGAGCCCGCCGCCGCGGCGCCCTCGGCCGGCTTCTCGTCCCCGCCGGTCGCGGCGCCCGCGCGGGCGAGGAGGCCGTCGGCGACGGAGTCGGCCACCACGCGGGTCAGCAGGCTGACGCTGCGGATGGCGTCGTCGTTGCCCGGGACCGGGTAGTCGACCTCGTCGGGGTCGCAGTTGGTGTCGAGGATCGCCACGACCGGGATGCCGAGCTTCTTGGCCTCGTTGACCGCGATGTGCTCCTTCTTGGTGTCCACGATCCAGATGGCGCTCGGCACCTTCGCCATGTCGCGGATACCGCCGAGGGTGCGCTCCAGCTTGTCCTTCTCACGGCGCAGGCCGAGCAGCTCCTTCTTGGTCATGCCGGAGCCGGCCACGTCGTCGTAGTTGATCTCCTCCAGCTCCTTGAGCCGGGTCAGCCGCTTGTGGACGGTGGAGAAGTTGGTGAGCATGCCGCCCAGCCAGCGCTGGTTGACGTAGGGCATGCCGACCCGGGTGGCCTGCTCGGCGATGGACTCCTGGGCCTGCTTCTTGGTGCCGACGAACAGGATCGTGCCGCCGTGGGCCACCGTGGCCCTGACGAACTCGAACGCGCGGTCGATGTAGGACAGCGACTGCTGCAGGTCGATGATGTAGATGCCGTTGCGCTCGGTGAGGATGAAGCGCTTCATCTTCGGGTTCCACCGGCGGGTCTGGTGGCCGAAGTGGACGCCGCTCTCAAGGAGCTGCCGCATGGTGACGACGGGTGCCATTGCCCGTGTTCTCCTTCTCTGGCCCTGCCGGGCCGCATTTGGTTGTCTGCCTGCGCCCGGGTGCCGTCCCACCGCCGCCGAGGCGACGGACCAAGGGACTGCGCCCCACCAGGTCTGCGGTGGCATGCGGACGCGTGAAATCAGCCGCCGTGGGAAAACCCAGGCGGCTGGCCCGTTGCCGGGTCTGAGCCTGTCCGTTCTGGGAGCGGCTTCTCTTCTCCCCGCACTCGGTGGGTCGATGACGGCCTGGCCCTGGCCGGTGCCCTTCCAGGCACCCCTACAGATTATCAGGGCGCCGACGCGGCCGGGTCTCCTCGGCCTCCGCGGTTATCCACAGTTGGCCGACCCTGTCGACGCGCCGCCGCGGCCTCGGCAGGCTGCGGTTCATGACGCTGCTCACACTGCTGCTCACCTGCCTGATCACGGCCGGCCCACCGGGTCTGGACGCCTGGCGATGGCCGTTGGGTCCGCCCGCACCGCGGATCGTCCGGGCCTTCTCACCGCCGTCCTCCCCCTGGGGTCCCGGCCACCGCGGCGTGGACCTGGCGGCACACCCCGGCCAAGCCGTCTACGCCGCCGGACCGGGCCGCGTCTCCTACGCCGACCATCTGGCCGGACGAGGCGTCGTCGCGATCGACCACGGCGTGCTGCGCACGACGTACCTGCCCGTGCGGCCGAGCGTTCACGTTGGCCGTCGGGTCGCGTCCGGCACCCGAATCGGCATTGTGGAGGGCGTCCTGCTCCACTGCCCCGTGCCCTGCCTGCACTGGGGTCTGCGCCGCGGCGCCCTTTACCTGGACCCGCTCACTCTCGTCCAACGCCAGGTACGACTTCTCCCGCGCTGGCCACGCCCTGCACCGTCCCAGAGCCGGCCCGCCGCAGGGCCGGCGCAGCCTCGGATGGTCCTGCGCGACGCCACCACGGCGACGGGCGGCGCACTGGCGGGCGTGGTCCTGACCTTGTCCCTGGCCTTCGCCTGGCGCCGCACCCGGCTGCGTTTCCGCCTCCACCGCCATCGCCGTCCGCCCCCAGGCGTCATCAACCTCTCCCAAGAACGCCGGCTACGCCGCACCCCGTAGCCCGCGCGGCTGCTCCCAGGCTCCCCGGGAGGAATGCCGGTGAGGCGGGCGGCCTTCGCGCTGCGCGGCCGGGGTGCCCCCGCTCGCGGCTCCTGGCCTCGTGGCAGGGTCGTGTACCCCGGTCATTCGGGCCGCGTACCGCGAGGGTGGGCTTGGCGATGGACCTGTTTCAGGCGTTCGGCCGAGACGTGCGTGTAGATCTGCGTGGTCTGGAGGGAGGCGTGGCCGAGGATCTCCTGGACGCTCCGCAGGTCGGCGCCGCCCTCCAGCAGGTGGGTGGCGGCGCTGTGCCGGAGTCCGTGAGGGCTCAGGTCCGGGACTTGGCCGACCTCGGCGATCCGCGCATGGACGATGCGGCGTGCACTGGTCGGATGGAGGCGTCCCCCGCGGGCACCCAGGAAGAGGGCCGGGCCGCTGTCTTCTGTCGCAAGTTCGGGACGTCCGGCGCGCAGCCAGTCATGGACGGCGCGGACGGCGGGTTCGCCTACGGGGACGCTCCGTTCACGTCCGCCCTTGCCGAGGACTCGGATTGTCCGGCGCCCTGTGTCCAGGTCATCGACGTCGAGTCCGCAAAGTTCGCTGACGCGGACGCCCGCCCCATAGAGCACCTCCAGGACGGCCAGATCGCGAAGCCCGAGAGGCCCTTGAACGTCCATGGTGTCGAGTAGGCGTGCCGCATCGTCCTGGGTGAGGACGCTAGGGAGGTCGCGCTGTCGTTTGGGTGTGCCCAGGAGCAGCCCTGGGTCGTCCCGGAGAAGGCCACACCGATGCAGGTGCCGGGTGAACATGCGGACGGCAGCCGTACGGCGAGCCAGGGTGGCACGGGACCGGCCAAGAGCGTGCTGGCGCGCGAGCCAGGCCCGCAGTAACGAGACGTCCAGTTCCGCGGGATCGGTCACGCTGGCGACGGCGGCATAGGCGCACAGGTCGGCCAGGTCACCGAGATACGCCCGCAGCGTGTGCGGCGACACGTCGCGTTCGGCGCGCAGATGGCGTCCGAAGTCGGAGACTGCGTCCTCCAGCGCATTGGTCACAGGCGTCACGGTCCGCCAACGCCCCCGCCGACGCAAGCACCCGCAGGCGGTTTCGAGTGAATTGCCGCGGATCTTCGGCCACGTTATCCACAGGAAGTCGTTCAGCGGATACGCGGCGTCACTCTCCGGCACCGTCGAAGTCAGGAGGTGAGGCCCCATGAACGCCCACATCGGTCTCGGACAGCGCGGCGAGGACGCCGCCGCCGGCTACCTCGTCGGCCTCGGCTGGACGATCCTCGACCGCAACTGGCGGTGCCGCGAAGGAGAGCTCGACATCGTCGCCCATGACGGGCGCAGGCACATCGTCTGCGAGGTGAAGACCCGCCGCTCCACCCGGTTCGGCGACCCCCTCGAAGCGATCACCGCCGACAAGGCGGCCCGGTTACGCCGGCTGGCCTGGCGGTGGGCCGCCGCACACGGGGTCAGCGCGCCCATGCGGGTGGACGTCCTCGGCCTGACCGGCGACGGCGACGGCTTCTCCATCGACCACCTGCGGGAGGTGTGCTAGATGACGCTCGCCAAGACACGCTCGGTGTCCCTGGTCGGCGTGGACGGTTTCGTCGTCGACGTAGAGGCCGCCATCACCAGCGGCGTCCCCGGCCTGCATCTGGTCGGGCTTCCCGATACGGCGCTCAGCGAGGCCCGCGACAGGGTCCGCGCGGCGATCTTCAATTCGGGCGAGGACTGGCCCAACCGGCATGTCACGGTGTCGCTGTTCCCGGCGAGCATGCCGAAGAAGGGGTCGACCTTCGACGTCGCCATCGCGATCGCCTTGCTCGCGGCCGCGGAGGCCGTTCCGGCGCGCAGTTGCGCGGGGTTGGTGCTGATCGGCGAACTGGGCCTGGACGGGCGGATGCGCCCGATCCAAGGCGTACTGCCCGCCGTGCTGGCCGCCGCCAACCGGGGCTGCCGCACGGTCGTCGTGCCCCGCGCGAACGCCGCCGAAGCCGAACTCGTCCCCGGCATGCAGGTGGTGTCGGCGAGCACGCTGCGCGGGCTGCTGTGCCTCCTGCGCGACGAGCCCCCGCCCATCGAGGAGGACGAGGACGGCTCCCTGGCCATCCCCGCGGACGGGTACCCCATACGGCAGCAGGAGGTCCCGCCAGATCTGGATCTGGCCGACGTCCGGGGGCAGGCCGAGGCCCGGCGTGCCCTGGAGATCAGCGCCGCGGGCGGGCACCATCTCTTCTTCGCCGGGCCGCCCGGGTGCGGGAAGACGATGCTCGCGGAGCGGCTGCCGACACTGATGCCGCCCCTGGAGCCGGAGATCGCGCTGGAGGTCACCGCGATCCACTCGGTCGCCGGAACCCTCCGCCCGGGCCAGCCGCTGATCACCCAGCCGCCGTTCTACGCCCCGCACCACACCGCCTCCCGGGCGTCGATGGTCGGCGGCGGGTCGGGCCGTGTGCTCCAGCCGGGCGCCGTGTCCCTCGCGCACCGGGGCATCCTCTTCCTGGACGAGGCACCGGAGTTCATGGCGGGAACGCTGGACGCCCTCCGCCAGCCCCTGGAGGAAGGCGAGGTGCGGATCACCCGGATCGAGGGCATCGCGCATTTCCCCGCGCGGTTCACGCTCGTCCTCGCGGCGAACCCGTGCCCGTGCGCGGCCGCGAAACAGATCGACTGCTCCTGCGCCCCGGGCGTCCGCCGCAAATACGCCAGCCGCGTGTCCGGCCCGCTGCTGGACCGCATCGACCTCAAACTGGAGCTCACTCCCGCGAGCCGGGCCGAACTCCGCTACGACCTGGAGTTCGCCGAGTCGAGCAAGGTCGTGGCGGAACGCGTCCAGCTCGCCAGGGAGCGGACGCTCCGCCGCCTTGCGGGCACCCCTTGGCGCTCCAACTCCGAGGTTCCCGGACCGGAGCTGCGCCGCCGCTTCACACCGTCCGCCGAAGCGATGCAGAGCGCCGACGAAGCCCTGCAGAGAGGCACGCTGAGCGCACGCGGCCTCGACCGTGTCCTGCGGGTCGCCTGGACCATCGCCGACCTGGCCGGCCACGACGACCCCTGCCCGGACGACGTCGGCGGCGCGCTCGCACTGTGGTCCGCGGGGCGCCAATGAGCGACGAGCGCACCGCCCGCGCCACCCTCACCGCCGTCGCGGAGCCCGGCGACGCCTTCCTCAACCGGATCATCGACCATTGCGGGCCGGAGGAGGCGCTCGAAGCGATCCGCACCGGCCGTCTCCCCGGCGGCGTGGACGCCTCCCCCAAGGAGGTTCAGCGCCTCGGCCACTGGCGGATCCGGCTGATCGCGGCGGAACCCGACCAGGACATGGCCGTCTGCGCACGGTTCCGCGGCCGCCTCATCTGCCCGGGAGATCCCGAATGGCCGACGACCCTGGACGATCTCGGCGCCGGACGCCCCTACGCCCTGTGGCTGCGCGGCCCCGGCGACCTGCGCTACTGCTGCCTGCGTTCGGTCGCCATCGTCGGGTCCCGCGCCGCGTCCCCCTACGGGCTGCGCGCCGCCGCCGACTTCGCGTCCGACCTGGCCGACGCGGGCTGGACGGTGCTCTCCGGCGGCGCCCTCGGAATCGACGCGGCCGCCCACCGCGGCGCGCTGGCCGCCGACGGCCGCACCGTCGCGGTCCTCGCCAACGGGGTCGACGTCCCCTACCCGGCGTCGAACGAGGGCCTGTTCGCCGAGATGGCGCGGCGTTCCCTGCTGGTGAGCGAGTCGCCGCCGGGCACTCATCCGCACCGCCTCCGGTTCCTCGTCCGCAACCGGGTGATCGCCGCCCTGTCCCGGGGCACGGTCATCATCGAGGCGGAGGCGCGCAGCGGCGCCCTGAACACCGCCGGGTGGGCATCGAAGCTCGGCCGGGTGGTCATGGCCATGCCCGGACCGATCACTTCCCGCTCCTCGGCCGGCTGTCACCGGCTCCTGCGGGAAGAGGGCGCCACGCTGGTCACCCGCCCCGAGGAGATCATCGAGGCGGTGGGACGCATCGGAGCCGACCTGGCCCCGCCACCGCACACGCCCGTCCTCCCCCGCGACCGTCTCGAACCGGTGACCCGCTCCGTTCTGGAGGCGTTCCCCGCCCGTGGCGCGGCCGGGCCGGCGCAACTCGCCGTCAAGGCGGGCGTGGACCTGACCACGGTCAACGCCAAGATCGGTCTCTTGGCGGCCGGCGGCTTCATCGAACGCGCCCCGTCCGGCTGGCGGCTGACCAAGTCCGGGAAATCCCCCAAGGGGCCCGCCGACGACCCCGGGATCGTCCAGCACCGTCCCGAGGAGCCGGAATGACCCGCCGACTATCCACCACCGGCAGACCAAAGCCACACGGGATCACCGAGATGCGCGGTTTGGCGGTGACATCGGCCTCTACGACGGCCGATGCGAGAGAACTCACTCGATGTACAGAGGGACCCGTACGTGCCCCGCCCACCGCATGGCCCAGGCCCCGCGCATCACCTGGGAGGGGTCATAAGCCGACGCTGCCGCTCGCCGCGTCTCGGCTACTCGTCGGCCGGGAGTTCGAAGTCGCTCTTGGCGAGTTCTTCGACGTTCACGTCCTTGAACGTGACAACACGCACGTTCTTGACGAAGCGGGCGGGACGGTACATGTCCCAGACCCAGGCGTCCTGCATCGTGACCTCGAAGAAGACCTCGCCGTTGTCGGTGCTGCGCACCTGCAGGTCGACCGAGTTCGTGAGATAGAACCTGCGCTCGGTTTCGACGACGTAGCTGAACAGCCCGAGGACGTCGCGGTACTCCCGATAGAGCTGCAGCTCCATCTCGGTTTCGTACTTCTCGAGATCCTCGGCGCTCACGCTCGTGCCCCTTCCGTGCGGCCCTCGCCGGAGACCTCTCTTTCGGTCTCCTCCCCCACGGCCACCTCTCCATTGTTACGCAAGGCCCGCATGACGTTGACGTAGGAGAACCGATGTTCCGGACATGGACCGTGCGCGGCGAGCGCCTCGCCGTGCGCGCGGGTCACATAGCCCTTATGGACGTCGAAGCCGTACTCGGGGTACCGCTCATGGAGCCCGGTCATGATCCGGTCTCGGGTGACCTTCGCGACGATGGACGCGGCGGCCACACAGGCCGCGACCTGGTCCCCCTTGATCATCGCGAGCCCGGGAACGTCGAGGCCGGGCACCGGGAAGCCGTCGCTGAGGACGTAGGCGGGCCGCTCGTGCAGGACGGCCAGGGCCCGCCGCATCCCGGTGATGTTGCATCGGTGAAGGCCGATCCGGTCGATGTCGTGGCACGGGATGACGATCGTGCTCCACGCGCACGCACGCTCGGTGATCTCGGCGTACAGCTCTTCGCGGCGCCTTGGGGTGAGCAGCTTGGAGTCCGTGAGACCGTCGATCCCGCCCCGTCCCCCCCGCAGGATCACCGCGGCGACGACCAGTGGCCCCGCGCAGGCCCCCCGCCCCGCCTCGTCGACGCCGGCCACCGGGCTGAACCCGCCGTGGGCCAGGGCGCGCTCATATGCGAACAGCCCGGCGTCCCGGCGCGGCGTGAAGCGGAGTGGACGTCCCCTCATGCACCGCAGCGTACGTCCCCTACCTCCGCACCGCTCCCCGAATGCCCGCGATCGCCCCCGGCTCGCTCCACCACGACCACATGCAGTGGCGCACTCCAGGGCCCTGGAGAAACATTCGCGGCCCACCGCCCCATGGTGGGGCCGGCTTAAGTCCCGTGCGATCCTTCGCCGGCCGGGCGGTGCGGCGGGGCGGGGTTCAGGTGGTTCTCCGGTAGTGCCGACGGCGGAGGTAGGCGAACGGAAGGGTGCAGAGGATGCCCAGAACGTAGGGGGTGGCGGGGATGGCGGCGGCGGCCGGTTTCTCCAGGCCGCGTTGTTTGAAGGTGCCGGGGATCGGGAGGGTGCCCAGGCGGTCGAGGGGCCAGACGATGACGAAGGCGCGGCCGATGACGCGGTCGGTCGGGATGGTGCCGCCACCGGGGTCTCCGCGGTGGGAGCGGGAGTCGTAGGAGAGTTCGCGATGGTCGCCCATGACCCAGAGCTGGCCCGGCTTGACCGTGACGTCGAAGGGGTCGTTCGACGGCTTGTTCTGCTCGTGCGTGATCGGGTCGGTGAAGAGGTAGGACTTCTCGTCCAGCGGGACGCCGTTCACGGTGACGCTGCCCTGGGCGTCGCAGCATTTGACGTGGTCGCCGGGGATTCCGATGACGCGCTTGATGTAGTCCTTCTCGTTGGGCGCGACGCCGAAGGCGGTACCGACGGCGCGCAGCGCCTTGGAGACCGGGTTGCTGGGCTCGTCGACCTGGACCTCGGGGTCCCAGGAGTCCAGGCCGTTGAAGACGATGACGTCACCGCGGGCGATGTCCCGCGTGTGGTAGACGATCTTGTTGACGAGGACGCGGTCGCCGACCTGGAGGGTGTTCTCCATGGAGCCGGACGGGATGTAGAACGCCTGGACCGCGAATGCCTTGATGACGAGGGCCAGGACGACGGCGACGACGATGAGGACAGGGAGTTCCTTCCAGAACGAGCCCTGCTTCTTCTTGTCCTTGCCGTCGTCTTCGGAGTCGTGAGCCGTCTCCTCGGCGGGGTTCACGGGCTCCTTCTCTTCGGGCACCGCGCCCTCGGCCTCGGATCGCACGTCTCTCCGATCGTCCTCGTCAGTCATCAGAGCGAAAGCCTAGCGGCGCAAGGTCGACGGAACGCCGCACGCGGGCGTGTCGCCGGGGTTCGAGCCGGCCGTGCCCCTCCGAAACGGGCAACGCCCCGGTCACCGCCTTGGGTTCCCGGGGCGTCGTGGTCCATCGGCTCAGTGCTCGCGCTTCTCCTTGATGCGCGCGGCCTTGCCGCGGAGGTTGCGCAGGTAGTAGAGCTTGGCGCGGCGGACGTCACCGCGGGTGACGACCTCGATCTTGTCGATCGACGGGCTGTTGACCGGGAACGTCCGCTCGACGCCGACGCTGTAGCTGACCTTGCGGACGGTGAACGTCTCGCGGGAGCCGCCGCCCTGCCGCCGGATCACCACGCCCTGGAAGATCTGGATACGGCTACGGTTGCCTTCAGTGACGCGCACGTGCACCTTGAGCGTGTCGCCCGGACGGAAGTCCGGGACGTCGGGGCGCATCGCGGCCTTCTCGATCTCCTGGATCAGGGTGTGCATCGCAGCGGTTCCTTGTGGTCGAACGCGGGCGCCGAGAGGCCCCGATGGGACATGCGTGGGGGCGTCGCGCCGCGGGAAGTGGTCTGTGGGTGCCGTGCGTTCTGGACGCACGGACGCTCTAGTCTGCCATATCTTCGCCGTCAACCGGAAAACCGGCCTCGCGCAGGACCGCACGGTCCCGCTTGTCGAGGCTCTCCGGTGCGAGGCGGGCGAGAAGTTCGGGACGGTGCCGGGCCGTCCGGCGCAGTGCCTCGTCGCGCCGCCAGCGGGCGATCGCGCCGTGGTGTCCCGACAGGAGGACGTCCGGAACCGGCCGACCACGCCAGACGGGAGGCTTGGTGTAGACGGGGCCCTCCACGAGTGACTCCATGGCGCCGGGGGCGAAGGAGTCGTCCGCGACCGAGTCGGCGTTGCCGAGGACGCCGGGCAGGAGGCGCCCGATCGCCTCCACCATCACCAGGACGGCGACCTCCCCGCCGGCCAGGACGAAATCGCCGAGGCTGACCTCGTCCACGGGCATGCGGGTGCGGGCCTCCTCGGCGACGCGGGAGTCGATGCCCTCGTAGCGTCCGCAGGCGAACACCAGCCAGGGCTCGGCGGCGTACCGCACCGCGTCGGCCTGCGTGAAAGGCCGGCCGCTCGGCGTGGGAACGAGCAACCGCGGCACCGCCCCGGAGCCCCCGGGGTGCGCTGCCTCCGCCCCCGCGTCCCCGCTCGCCGGCGCGACGCCGCGCGACGCCGAACCCGGCGGGTGCCCGTTCCGCGGTGTTCCCAGGGTGGGAGACGCCGCGGCGAGGGGCGCTTCCGCGATCGGCGAACCGGCCGGTGAGGAGCCGGAACCCCCCGGCGGCACCAGGGTGTCGAGGGCCTCCCCCCATGGGTCGGGCTTCATGACCATGCCCGGACCGCCGCCGTACGGGGTGTCGTCGACGGTGCGGTGCCGGTCGTGGGTCCAGTCGCGCAGATCGTGGACGCGGACGTCCAGCAGTCCGGCACGCCGGGCCTTGCCCAGAAGGGAGAGGTCCAGGGGGGCGAAGTACTCGGGGAAGATCGTGACGATGTCGATTTTCATGATTCGTCGAGCAGGCCGGGGGGCGGGTCGATGACGAGCCGCCCCCCGGGAACGTCCACCTCGGGGACGAGCGCGGCCACGAACGGGACGAGCTTCTCCCCGCCGGGACCGCGCACGACCAGAAGGTCCTGACCGTGGTGCAGGATGTCGGCGACCTCGCCGACATCGGCACCGTCCGCGGTGACGACGGCGAGGCCGATCAGTTCCTGGTCGTGGAAGTCGTCCGGATCGGTGGACGGAGGGATGTCGCCCGGGTCGACGACGAGCCACGTGCCGCGCAGAGCGTCGGCGGCGTCGCGGTCGCCGATCCCGGCGAAGCGCAGGAGCAGGCGTCCCGAATGGTGGCGTATCCGCTCGATGGTGAGCGGGCCGGCGGCGGCGGGATCGGTGGCGATCCGCGTGCCGGCGGCGAACCGGCGGTCCGGATCGTCCGTGCGGACGTCGATGGTGACCTCGCCCCGGACCCCGTGCGGCCGTCCGATCCGTCCCACCACGAGCGGTTCGCTCATCGGGACGCCACTCAGCGGACCTCGTTGACGTCGAGAAGGTCAACGCGCACGTAGCGGCCCCCGGACAGGGCGCTGATCACCGTGCGGAGTGCCTTGGCGGTGCGACCGCCGCGGCCGATGACCTTCCCGAGGTCCTCGGGGTGCACGCGCACCTCGAGGACCCGGCCGCCCCGGATCCGACGGGCGCGGACCCGGACGTCGTCCGGGTTCTCCACGATCCCGCGGACCAGGTGCTCGAGCGCTTCTTCGAGCACGGTCAGCCCTCGCTCTTGGCTTCGTCGGTCTCGGTGGCCTTCGCCTCGGACTTCTTCGGCTCGGCCTTCTTCTTGCCGCGGGTCGCGGGGCCGGCGGCCTCGACGTCGCCCAGGGCCTCCTTGACGGCGGCCTCGAAGGCGGCCTTCTTGTCGGCCTTGGGCTCGGCGACCTTGAGGGTGCCCTCGGCGCCCGGCTCGCCCTTGAACTTCTGCCAGTCACCGGTGATCTTCAGCAGGTTCAGGACGGGCTCGGTCGGCTGCGCGCCGACGCCGAGCCAGTACTGCGCCCGCTCGGAGTCGATCTGGATGAGCGACGGCTCCTGCTTGGGCTGGTAGAGCCCGATCTCCTCGATGGCGCGCCCGTCCCGCTTGGTGCGGGCATCGGCAACGACGATCCGGTACTGCGGGTTCCGGATCTTCCCCAGACGCTTGAGCTTGATCTTGACTGCCACGGGTGTGGTGTACTCCGATTTCATCACTGGTTGGACGAGCCCGCACCAGGTGGGGAACACCGGCTCACGGCCGCCCGATGGACTCCGGTCGCGCAGGACGAGAGAGGGCGCCTCGCGATTCCGGGTTTCCAGCCTGTCATTCTGCCAGACGTTCGGCGCGAAAGCGCAATCGCGCCACGGGGTGTCGCCCGGCCCCGGTGCCGGGCGCCCGAGCGCCTCCCACCGGGGCCGGACGCCCCGCGCTCACTTCTTCTTGCGGCCCTGGAGCTTGTTCAGGTCGGGCATCTGGAAGCCGGGCGGGAGCTGCCCGCCGAGACCGGGCGGCAACCCGGGCCGGCCGCCGGCCGCGCCGGGGCCGCCGAGACCGGGCGGGAGCCCCTGCGGCGTGCCGTCCACCGCGGGCTGCTCCGGGTGTCCCTTGGCCGCGGCGGCGCGCTTGCGCGGGTCACCGCTGCGCTGCTTGCCCTTCTTGTTCTTCTTGGCGGCCGCCTTCGCCGCCTTCCTGCGCCCGCCCGGCATCCCGGGCAGGCCCATGCCGCCGGCCATCTGCCGCATCATCTTCTGCGCTTCGAAGAACCGGGTGACGAGGCTGTTGACCTCGCCGACGCCGACACCGGAGCCCTTCGCGATGCGGGCCCGCCGGGAACCGTTGATGATCTTGGGTTGGGAGCGTTCCTGCGGGGTCATCGAGCGGATGATCGCGGCGATGCGGTCCAGGTCCCGGTCGTCGATCTGGCTGATCTGGTCGCGGACCTGCCCCATGCCCGGCATCATCCCGAGCAGGTTGCCGATCGGGCCGAGCTTGCGGATCATCATCATCTGCTCAAGGAAGTCCTCAAGCGTGAAGTCCTCGCCCGACGCGAACTTGGTGGACATCTTCTCGGCCTGCTCGGCGTCGAACGCCTGCTCGGCCTGCTCGATCAGGGTGAGGATGTCACCCATGTCGAGGATGCGGCCCGCCATGCGGTCCGGGTGGAAGACGCTGAAGTCCTCCAGCTTCTCCCCGGTCGAGGCGAACATGATGGGACGTCCGGTGATATGCCGAACGGACAGCGCCGCACCACCGCGTGCGTCACCGTCGAGCTTGGTGAGGACGACGCCGTCGAAACCGACCCCGTCCATGAACGCCTGGGCGGTGTTGACCGCGTCCTGGCCGACCATGGCGTCGACGACGAACAGCACCTCGTCCGGCTGGACGGCGTCACGGATGTCGATGGCCTGCTGCATCATCTCGGTGTCGATGCCGAGCCGGCCCGCGGTGTCGATGACGACGACGTCGTGCTGGGCGTGCCGGGCCTGGTCGATCGAGCGGCGCGCCACGTCCACCGGGTCGCCGACACCGCTGCCCGGCTCGGGCGCGAACACCGGCACCCCGGCCCGCTCACCGACGACCTGGAGCTGCTGGACGGCGTTGGGCCGCTGCAGGTCGGCGGCCACGAGCATCGGCGTGTGCCCCTCCTGCCTCAGCCACCGGGCGAGCTTGCCGGCGAGCGTCGTCTTACCGGCGCCCTGCAGACCCGCGAGCATGATCACGGTCGGCGGCGTCTTGGCCAGCTGGATCCGCCGGGTCTCACCGCCGAGGATGGTGATGAGCTCCTCGTTGACGATCTTGACGACCTGCTGCGCCGGGTTCAGCGCCTGCGAGACCTCCGCACCCCGCGCCCGCTCCTTGACCCGCGCGATGAAGTCCTTGACGACGGGCAGCGCGACGTCGGCCTCAAGCAGCGCGATCCGGATCTCGCGGGCCGTCGCGTTGATGTCGGCCTCGGAGAGCCGACCCTTGCTGCGCAGCGACGAGAAGACCGTCGTCAACCGGTCGGAGAGCGTCTCGAACACGTGTCTGGACCGTCCTTGGAAAGCTTCTGGGATCGTCTATCAGCGTATCGGGTCAGTCGTACTCATTGCTTTGCTCTCGGCGTCAGGCGCTGGCGCGCCTTCCTTCAACGAGCAAAGCGGCGATCGCTGTGTTCATTGCGTTGCCCTCGGCGTCGGGCCTTGACGGCCCTCCTTCAACGGGCCACGCGGCGATCGCTGGCATCGCTCCGGCTCGCCCGGGGGCTCGCTGCGCGATCAGGTTCTCGCTTCGCTTGAACCTGGCTTCGCACGCGATCGCAACGCGGCGGGTTGTTGCGGGCCGAGCTTAAGACAGCGTGCCTTTCGGTTGTCGCGTGGCTGAGGGATGGCTCATGCGAGTGTAATGGCGGGTTTCTGTGGTCTTGTCCGCTTCCCTGGGCGCTAGTGGAGAGCGGCGAGGATTCGGGCTCGGACGGTGTTGAGCGTGTTGAGGTCGTCGAGGGGGCGATGCTCGTCGTCCACCACGTAGAAGACGTCCACGGCCTCGGCTCCCAGGGTGTCGACCTGGGCGGCGCGGATCTGGAGGCCGCACGCGCCGAGTGCCCGCCCGACCCGCCACAGCAGGCCGGGACGGTCGTGGGCGCGCACCTCGATGACGGTCGCCGTCCGTGAGGCGTCGTCCAGGATCATGACGCGCGGCGGCGGCACCGGGACGCCGGGACGTGTCCGCACCGCCCGTGTCCGCCGCTCAAGGCGGGCGGCCACGTCGAGGCGTCCCGCGAGCATGCGCCGCAGGTCCGCCTCCAGGTCGGCGGGGTCGGGCGGCGTCCCGTACTCGGGCACCGCCGTGAAGTCCAGCACCGCCGTCTCCCCCGAAGACGCGGACCCGTCCCGGGCGGGTGGATGCGGGGAGGAGATCGTGCGGGCGGTTCTCACGGCCAGGCGGTGCAGGGCCAGGACACCGGCGGCGCGCCAGAGGAGGCCGGGGCGGTCGGGGGCGGTGATCGTGATGTGGGAGCCGGTGACGCGGACGGCGGCGCCGTCGTGGCGGGCCAGGGCCAGGTGGGCGGGTCCGAGGACGGGCGCGGGCGGCGGCGTCCCGCCGGAGAGGGCGGCGGCGGCGCGGCGGGCGAGTTCGGCGACGAGGCGGGCCTTCCAGGTGCCCCAGGCCGCGGGTCCGGTGGCGGTGCCGTCGGCGATCGCGAGGGCGGCGAGGAGGTCGAGGAGTTCACGTTCGCGGCCCGGCACGTCCGACACGGCCGTGACCACGCTCTGGACGGTCACCGGGTCGTCGATGTCACGGCGCGTGGCGGTCTCGGGGAGCAGGAGGTGGTGGCGGACGAGGGCTTCGAGGACGCGCACGTCGTCCTCGGGGAAGCCGAGCCGGGCACCGAGGTCGCGGACGACGAGGGCACCGGTCGTCGAGTGGTCGCCCGGCCCGCCCTTCCCGATGTCGTGCAGGAGGGCGCCGATGAGGAGCAGGTCGGGACGGGCGACCTCGCGGGTGAGGGCGGCGGCGCCGGCGGCGGTCTCGACGAGGTGGCGGTCCACGGTGAAGCGGTGGACGGGGTTGCGCTGCGGCCGGTTGCGGACGCGTTCCCAGCCGGGCAGCAGCCGGACGATCAGTCCCGCCTGGTCGAGGGCCTCCCAGCCGGCGATGGCGGCGGGGCCTGCGCCGAGCAGGGAGACGAGCGCGTCCCGGGCGCCGGCGGGCCACGGCACCGGCGGCAGGGCGGCGTGCCCGGCGAGCCGGGAGACGGTGGCGGGGGCGAGCGGCAGCCCGGCCTGGGCGGCGGCAGCGGTGACGCGCAGGACGAGCGCGGGGTCGGCGAGGTCGGCGTTGCGGGCGAGGACGACCTCGCCTTCGTGTTCCACGGCGCCGTTTCCGAGGGGACGGCGCTCGACACCGCGTCGCCGGGGCGCGGGCCGGGCGTTCCTGGATCTCGCGAAACGTTCGACACGGCGCCACAGGTGGGAGCCGGCGTAGGTGATCGTGCGGGCCGCCTCCACGATCGAGCGTTGCAGGACGGCGGCCTCCGGCAGGCCGAGTGCGCGGGCGACGGCCCGCTGTTCCTGCAGGACGAGCCGGTCACCTGACCGTCCGGTGACCTCGTGCAGCGCGTGCCGCACGTCGAGGAGCAGGTCGTGGGCGGCCCGGACCCGGCCGTCCGGGGCCGACGCCACCCAGGACGCGGCGACGGCGTGCATCACGTGGACGTCCCGCAGTCCGCCGTGCGCCTCCTTGAGGTCGGGTTCGAGGAGGAACGCCAGTTCGCCGTGGGTCTCCCAGCGTTCGCGGCACATCGCCGACAGGTCGGGCAGCCGGGCGGGGGCGGCGGCGCGCCAGTCGGCGAGGACGGCGGCGCGCAGTTCGTCCGCGAGCGTGCGGTCGCCCGCGACCCGCCGCGCGGAGAGCAGCCCGAGGGCGGCCTTCAAGTCGTCGCGGGCGACGGTCCGGGCCTCGTGGACGGTGCGGACGGAGTGGTCGAGCCGCGTCCCGGAGTCCCAGAGCGGATACCAGACCCGGTCGGCGATCTCGGCGATGTCGTCCCGGCCGCGATGCAGGAGAACGAGGTCGAGGTCGCCGCCGGGCGTCAGCTCGCGCCGCGCGTGGCTTCCCACCGCGACGAGCGCGACCCCGTCCGGCGCGGCGGGCGTGGTCAGCAGGGCGGTCAGGTGCCGGTCCAGGTCGCCGGCGCGGGCGGCCCGCGCCGCCGCGAGGGCCGCGCGGGCGGTGCCGGCCGCCGCGGTGCCGCCGGCCGCGCCGGGCATGGGCGCCCGGTCTCCGGCCGGCGGGCGGGCGAGGGGCACGGGGAGTCCTACAGCGCTTCCGGGCCGGTCTCGCCGGTGCGGACGCGGACGACCGTGTCCACCGGCACCGCCCACACCTTGCCGTCACCGATCTTGTCGGTGCGCGCGGCACGGACGATCACGTCGATGATGTCGTCGGCGTCCGCCGCCTCGACCAGGACCTCGATCCGCAGCTTGGGCACCAGGTCGACCTGGTACTCGGCGCCCCGGTAGACCTCGGTGTGCCCCTTCTGCCGCCCGTAGCCGCTGGCCTCGCTGACCGTCATGCCCCTGACGCCGAAGCTCTCCAGGGCCTTCTTGACCTCGTCCAGCTTGAAGGGCTTGATGACCGCCGTGATGAGCTTCATCCCCGCGCCTCCACCTTCTTGGCCGCGCCCTCGGTGATGGGGGCGGCGGTCGCCCCGGATCGGACACCCGCGCGGATGGTGCCGAAGTCGTAGGCGGTCTCCGCGTGCGCCGTGCCATCGATGCCGGCGGCCTCGTCGTCCGCGCTGATCCGCAGGCCCATGGTCAGGTCGATGACCTTCGCGATCACGTAGGTCATGGCGAACGAGTAGCCGAGCGTGGCGAGGACGGCGACGGCCTGCTTGCCGAGCAGCGCGAATCCGCCGCCCGCGAGCAGCCCGTCCGCGCCCGCGCCGTTCACCGCGGTGGTGGCCAGGAGGCCGATCAGGAGGGCGCCGACGATGCCGCCGACCATGTGGACGCCGACCACGTCGAGTGAGTCGTCGTAGCCGAGCCTGTACTTGAGGCCGACCGCGAACGCGCACACCGCGCCGGCGACGAGGCCGAGGACGATCGCACCGAGCGGGGTGACGAACGCGCAGGCCGGGGTGATGGCGACCAGCCCGGCGACGATGCCGGACGCGATGCCGAGCGTGGTGGACGCGCCGTCCCGCACCTTCTCGACGACGATCCAGGCGAACGCGGCGGCGCAGGTCGCGGCGAGCGTGTTGATGAACGCGACGGCCGCGGTGGCGCCGGCCGACAGGGCGGAACCGGCGTTGAACCCGAACCATCCGAACCACAGCAGCCCGGCGCCGAGCAGGACGAACGGCAGGTTGTGCGGGCGCATCGGCTCCTTCGGCCAGCCTTTCCGCTTGCCGAGGACGAGCACCAGCGCGAGCGCGGCGACACCGGCGTTGATGTGGACGACCGTCCCGCCCGCGAAGTCGAGCGCGCCCAGGCCGGACAGCCAGCCGGACTTGCCGCCGTCCGTCCACCACACCCAGTGCGCGATCGGGAAGTACACGAGCGTCGACCAGACCAGGGTGAACAGGACCCAGGCGCCGAACTTGGTGCGGTCCGCGACGGCGCCGCTGATCAGCGCGACGGTGATGATGGCGAACGTCGCCTGGAAGGCCACGAACACCAGTTGCGGGATGCCCGTGCCGTCACCGGCCGTGGCCGCCTTCTCCAGGCCGACGAGTCCCCAGTCGCCGAATCCGCCGATGACCGGGCTGAGCGCGCCGCCGTCGCCGAAGGCGAGGGAGTAGCCGTAGACGACCCACGCCATGCCCACCACGGCGATGCTGACGAAGCTCATCATCATCATGTTGAGCACGCTCTTGGCCCGGCTCATGCCCCCGTAAAAGAAGGCCAGCCCGGGTGTCATCAGCAGGACGAGCGCGGTGCTCGTCAGCATCCAGGCGGTACTACCGCTATCGATCTTCATCTCTGAGAGAGTCCCTCCTCGCCAGGGAACTTCGGCCCCGAGTCCTTTCCACCCTGGAAGGCCCGCAGGTGCGGGCCCCCAGGGAGCCACCGGGCGAAAAGGACTCACTGCTCAGAGATTCGGCCCCGGCGGTTTCGCGCGCGGGGCCGTCACGTTTCCGAGATGTGAAAACCGACACCGGCGGGTTTCGCCGGTGTTTCCAACTCCTCACATGTCGTGTTCAGCCGATCAGGAGGTGGTTCAGTCGCCCAGGATCGCGTCCACGAACGCCTCGGGCTCGAACGGCGCGAGGTCGTCCGGCCCCTCTCCCAGCCCGACCAGCTTGACCGGGACGCCCAGCTCCCGCTGCACCTGGACGACGATGCCGCCCTTCGCGGTGCCGTCCAGCTTGGTCAGCACCACGCCGGTGACGTTCACGACCTCGGCGAACACACGGGCCTGCTGCATGCCGTTCTGCCCGGTCGTCGCGTCCAGGACGAGCAGGACCTCGTCCACCGTGGCCTGCTTCTCCACGACGCGCTTGACCTTGCCCAGCTCGTCCATCAGCCCGGTCTTGGTGTGCAGCCGCCCCGCGGTGTCGATGATCACCACGTTGACCTTGGTGTCGATGCCCTGCTTGACCGCGTCGAACGCGACGCTCGCGGGGTCGGCGCCCTCGTCCTTGCGGACGACCTGCGCCCCGACGCGCGCCCCCCAGGTCTCCAGCTGGTCGGCGGCGGCCGCGCGGAAGGTGTCGGCGGCGCCGAGCAGCACCGTGTCGCCGTCGCCGACGAGGACGCGGCCGAGCTTGCCGCAGGTGGTGGTCTTGCCGGTGCCGTTGACGCCGACGACCATCAGCACCGCCGGGCGGTCGCCGTGCGCGTCGGTGTGCAGCGAGCGGTCCAGGTCGGGGCCGATCTGCTTGATCAGCTCCTCCTTGAGCAGCCCGCGGACCTCCTCGGGGCTGCGCGTGCCGAGGACCTGGACGCGGGTCCGCAGGTCTTCGGTGACCTGGCGGGCCACGGCGGTGCCCATGTCCGCGGTGATCAGCGTGTCCTCGATCTCCTCCCAGGCGTCCTCGTCGAGCGTGTCGCGCGACAGCAGGCCGAGGAGGGTCTTGCCGAACGTGTTCTGGGAGCGGGCGAGCCGGGCGCGCAGCCGGACGAGCCGGCCCGCGCCGGGCGGCGGCTTCTCGATCTCGACCGTGGGCCGCGGCGCGGGCACCTCCGTCGGCGGCGCCCGCTCAAGGGTGGGCGCCCCGGCCTCCGCCTCGTCGACGGCGGTCGCGCCACCGGTCCGTTCCGCCGGCCGCTCCACCGGCGGCCGCGTACGGGTAAGGCGAGGCCGCAGCAGCATGATGCCGCCGATGATCAGCGCGACGGCGGCCAGCGCGGCGATGACGATCAGATATTCCATAGCGCCCCCAGTTTCCCAGAAGGTGTTACCCAGGGAAGCGACCCCCCGGACCTCCTGTTATGAGCCGGTCGGTCCGCACGCCACGGTACTGGTGAGCCGGGACCGCGCGATCCGCTCGGGACGCCGCGGCCGGTCGGCTCGGCGAGGCGGGATCAGTCCGGTGAGCGGCCCGGGAGGGATGCCCGTTCGGAGGATTCCCATTCGTCGACGTTGCGGAGGAGCGCCTCCAGATAGGAGCGCAGGTGGGTGCGGTACACGTCGCTGTAGGTGCGCAGGTAGGCGATCTCTCGTTCCATCGCGCGGCGCTCGTCGTCCGGGAGCGGCACGGGACGGGCGGGCGGGGGCGGCGCGGCGCGGACGGCGGCGTCCGCGACCTCGGCGGCCTTGCGATGGGCGTCCTCCAGCATGTGCTCCGCGCGGCCCTTGGCGTCGGCCAGGATCGCCTCCCGGTGCAGCCGCGCCTCGTGGGCCAGCTCCCGGGTGTAGCGTTCGGCGTCCGCGACGTACAGGTCGGCGGTCTGCTGGGCCTGCGACAGGATGCGGACGGCCTGGAAGTGGGCGTCCTCGGGCGCCATCACGCCGGGCGCGCCGCCCTGGGCCACCTGGGCGCGCAGCCGGTTCACCTCGTCGGCGAGGGCCGCCTTGTCGTTGTAGATCAGGACGAGTTCCCGCTCGACGTGCGCCAGGAAGTCACGGACCTGCTCCTCGTCGTATCCGCGGCGCCCGAGGGCGGCCCGGGCGAACACCACCGAGTGGAGCTCGCCCGGGGTCAGCCGCGAGCCCTCGGAGACGACGGGAAGGTTCGGGGGGTTCAACGCGCTCACCTCTGTGCCTCGGTGAAGGTTTCCAAGCGGATGCGGTCACGCGCGATACCGAGCCGCGTCAGCTGCTCGACGGTGTGGCCGACCATCGCGGACGGCCCGCACACGTAGGCGTCATGACCGTCCCAGGGGCCGTGCCCCGCCACGACGTCCGACAGGTTGCCGTACTCGACGTCGCCCGGACGGAGCACCGCCGAGAGGCCGTGCCCACCGGGCTCGTCCGACACGGCGGACACGACCGTCAGCCAGCGGAACTCGCAGGCCAGCTTGGTGAGGTGCTCCAGGTCGTAGAGGCCGTCGCGGGTCTGGGCGCCGAAGAACAGGTGCACGCGCGGCGGGACGGGGCGGTGCGAGATCTGCTCCAGGATCGCCTTGAGCGGGGCCAGGCCGGTGCTGCCCGCGACGAGCAGCACGTCGCGCGGGGATTCCTCGTCCAGCGTGAGCGTGCCGATGGGGGCGCCCATCCGGACCCGGTCGCCGGCCTCGGTGCCGCGCACCAGCACCGGGCTCACCGGCCCGCCGTCCACCAGCCGGACGTGGAAGTCCACGGTGTGGTCGGGACGGGGCGCGTTCGCCATCGAGTAGTACCGCCAGTGCCGCAGCCGGGACGGCACCTCCAGCGCGACGGACTGGCCGGGCAGGTACGGCAGCGGCCGGTCCGGCTGGACGCGCAGGACGGCGATGTCGAACCGGCGCCGCTCGACCGCGACGACCTGGCCGTTCCACCAGGCGGGCCGGCTCAGGGCGTCTTCGTCGGCGGCCTCCAGCATGACCTTGGCGACCAGGCTGTAGGCGGCGTTCCAGTCGCTCTCGACGTCATCGGTCCAGTCGTCCCCGGTGAAGTGCCGGAGGGTGGCGAGGAGGCTGGCGCCGACGTGCGGGTAGTGCTCGGCGACGATCCCGAACCTGCGGTGGTCGCGGCCGAGCTGGCGCAGGAACGGGACGAGGGCGGGCAGGTCGTCGACCTGGGCCACGATGTGCCCGAGGGCGCGCAGCAGCTTGTCGCGCTGACCGCTCATCCCGATCGGGAACATGTCGCGCAGGTGGGGATTGCGCACGAACAGGTCGGAGTAGAAGAACATCGCGACGGAGTCGCCCTGCCGGGCGACCCGGTCGAAGCTGTGCTTCAGTCGCTGGGCGTCCACGCCGGATCAGGAGGCGGGCTCGGCGGTGGCCTCCGTCATGACCTCGGCGACGAGGCCGTAGGCGGCCGTCCAGCCGCGTTCGAGGTCCTCGGTCCAGGCGGGGCCGCTGAAGTGGGCGAGGGTCGCCAGCAGGCTGGCGCCGACGAGCGGGTAGTGCTCGGCGACGACACCGAAGCCGCGGTGGCGGCGGCCGAGGTCCTGCAGGAACGGGACGAGCGCGGCGGGATCGTCGACCGAGCCGACGATCTGGGACAGCGCGGCGAGCAGCACCTCGTGCTGTTTCACCATCGCCGCCGGAAACATGGACCTGAGCTGCGGCGCACGCGCGAAAAGGTCGGCGTAGAAATATTCGGCGACGTCCACGCCATTAGCGCCCACCAGGGCGAAATTTTCCTTGAGTTTCCAGGCGTCCACGGGTAGCACCTCTCTGATTCTCCTTAGCGGGCGCCAGATGCCCGGTCGGGGTGGCCGGAGAACCACGGTGCATATGGGTAGCCGATGCGCTTCAAAACACACAAGTCCGCCAGCGTCGCCATCCCGTCACGTTCAGTGCACCGTGGCCCTTTCGACGGACACGACCAGGGAGAACATCCCACGATCCCCCGGCTGCCGAACACCGAAAATCTCAAGGACAGGAATTACCGCATGTCCGAATTTCCCGGTCCCCGTACGATGTAACGCTCCAACGATGGAGACAGATATTACGGACATGTAAAATCCGCAGCGACCCCAGGCGTTCCGATCATGTCCGAGCCCGCAGGAACCAACCGGACGTGATCACACCGGCCCCCACCTCAGCCCCACAACGACCTAAAGGCACGCTGTCTTTAACCCCAGCCACGCAACAACCTCAGCGTTGCGATCGCGTGCGAAGCCAGGTTCGAGCCTGCGAGAACCTGATCGCGCAGCGAGCCCCTAAACGAGCCGGAGCGATGCAGCGATCGCCGCTTTGCTCGTTGAAGGAGGGCCGCCAAGGCCCGACGCCGAGAGCGAAGCAATCAGCACAACCGCTGGCTGACGACCTGGGTGACGCCGTCGCCGCGCATGCTGACGCCGTAGAGGGCGTCGGCGCCCTCCATGGTGCGCTTCTGGTGCGTGATGATGATGAGCTGGGACGACTCGCGCAGTTCCTCGAAGACGGTGAGCAGCCGCTGCGTGTTGGTGTCGTCCAGCGCGGCCTCGACCTCGTCCAGCACGTAGAACGGGGACGGGCGGGCTTTGAACACGGCGACGAGGAACGCGATCGCGACCAGCGACCGCTCGCCGCCCGACAGCAGCGACAGCCGCTTGACCTTCTTGCCCGGCGGGCGGGCCGCGACCTCGACGCCGGTGGTGAGCATGTCGTCGGGTTCGGTCAGCGACAGGCTGCCCTCGCCGCCGGGGAACAGCCGGGCGAAGATCCGCTCGAACTCGCGGGCGGTGTCGTCGTAGGCGGCGGCGAACACCTGCTGGACGCGGTCGTCGACCTCCTTGACGAGGCCGAGCAGTTCCCGCTGGGTCTTCTTGAGGTCTTCCAGCTGGGAGGTGAGGAACGCGTGCCGTTCCTCCAGCGCCGCGAACTCCTCCAGGGCGAGCGGGTTGACCTTGCCGAGCTGGTTGAGCTGGCGCTCGGCGGTCTTGGCCCGCTTCTCCTGGACGGTCCGGTCATAGGGGACGGGCTGCGCGTCCTCCCCCTTCTCGGGGTCGGGCGGGACGAGCTGGTCGGGCCCGTACTCGGCGACGAGCGACTCGACCTCCAGGCCGAACTCCTCCAGGGCCCGCTGTTCGTACTGCTCCAGCCGGAGCCGCTGTTCGGCGCGCGCGACCTCGTTGCCGTGCACGACGTTGACCAGGCGTTCCAGGGTCGCGGACAGCTCGCGCACCTGCGTCCGGACGACCTTCAGCTCGGCCTCGCGGGCGGCCTTGGCCTGCTCGGCGGCCTCGCGGCGGCGGACGGCGGCGGCGAGGGAGTGCTCGATGCGGTCGAGGGCCGTCCGGGCACCCTGGAGGACGGCCTTGGCGACCCGGGCCTGTTCCTCACGGCGAGCGCGGCGCTGGGCGGCGCGGGCGCGCTCCTCGCGTTCGCGGCGGGCACCGCGTTCGAGGTTGTCGGCGCGGCCGGCGATCGCCTGGACGCGTTCCTCGGCGGTGCGGACCGACAGCCGCGCCTCCATCTCGGCGGTGCGCAGTTCCTGGCAGCGGGCGTTCAGCTCGTCGCGCGCCTCGGTGTCGTGCCCGGCCTCGTCGGCGACCTCGGCGGCCTCCTCCGCCTCGGCGAGCCGCATCGCGAGTTCCTCGGCCGCCTGCGTGTCACGCTCCAGGGACTCGCTCGCCGCGTCGAGCGCCTTGCTCAGCCGCTCCACCTCGCCCCGGGCGGCGCGGGCATCGGCCTCCAGCCGGGCGGCGCGCTTGGCCTCCTGCGCGGCCTGGGCGTCGAACTCACGCAAGCGCGCGCGGACGCGGTCAAGTTCGCCCTGGGCCCGGTTCACGCTGGACTGGGCCTCACCGGCGGCGGCCTCAGCGGCTTCCAGCGCCGCCTGGGCGGATGCCTCACGCTCGGTCGCCGCATGAAGCTCATCGGCGGCGATTCCTGCCGCGGTCTCGGCCGCGGCAAGGTCCTCGGTGGCCTCATCGAGCGTCGCCCGCATCTGCAGAAGGCCCCGGCCGCTCCCGGCCGCGCCTCCCTGCGCCCAGTGCGCACCGACCAGCTCACCTTCACGGGTGACGGCGCGCAGCGACGGCTCCCTGCGGACGAGGGCGGCGGCGTCCGAAACGCCGTCCACCACGACCACGTCCCGCAGAAGATGCTCAAGAGCGGGCCGCACCGGATCGGGGACGCTCACCGCGTCGAGCGCGTAGTCGGCGCCCGGCGTCCGCGCGGACGGCGCCACCGCTCCCCCTCCGATGAGCAGCCCGGCCCGTCCGGCGTCCCGGGAGCGCAGCAGCGTGAGCGCGGCCTCGGCCGTCTCCAGCGACCCGACGGCGATCGCCTCCGCGGCGTTGCCGAGCACGGCGGCGATCGCCGTCTCATATCCGGGGCGGACGTTCAGCAGCGACGCGACCGTCCCCAGCACACCGTCCAGCGACCCGTCGGCGCCCGCCGCCAGCAGGGCCTCTCCACCGTCGGCGGCGCCGGCCAGCGTCAAGTTCAGGGCCTCGATCCGGGCCTGCAGCGCCGTGACCTTCTTCTGCGCGGCCTGATCGGCGGACCGCGCCGCCCCGACGGCCGCGCGGGCCTCCTTCAGTGCCCGGCGCGGACCGTCCACGGCCGCACGCGCGGACTCGGCGGCGTCCTTCGCGGTCGCGAGCGCCTCCTGCGCCGCCTCGTGCTCGGCGGCGAGCGCCGGGTCCTCGACGACCTCGGCCTCGAACGCCTCGAACTCCATCCGGGCGTCCTCGGCGCGCTGCTCGGCCTCCTCGCGCGCCTCGGTGAGCCGCCCGATCTCCGACCGTCCGGCCTGCGCCTTGCTGCGCAGCGCCTCCACCCGGCCGCGCAGCCGGGCCAGTTCCTCACGCCGGTCGGCGGCGGCCCGCGCGGCCGCCTGCAGCCTGCGCTCCTCGCCCGCGAGCGCCTCCTCGGCACCGGACCGCTCGTCCACGGCGGTGGCCAGCCCGTCCTGCGCCTCGTCCAGCACGGCGCGGAGCATCTCCTCCTGCTCCCGGATCTCGGCGGCCTCACGCTCCATGTCCTCGGGGTCGCGGCCCCGCCGCTCCTCCTCGCGCGCCTCCGCGGCATTGCGATGCCGCTCCGCGGCGAGATCGGCGACGCCCCGCAGCCGCTCCTTCAGCGCCGACAGCCGGAACCAGGTGTCCTGGACCTGCGCGAGCCGCGGCGCCTGCTCCGCCTCCTCCGCCTCCAGGACGGCCTCGCGCTCCTGCGCCCCGCTCAGCGCCCGCTCCGTCTCGGTGCGCCGCTCCCGGATCGCCGCCTCGTCGGCGGCCTCCTGATCCAGCCTCCTGCGCAGCGTGACCAGGTCGTCGGCCAGCAGCCGCAGTCTCGCGTCGCGCAGATCGGCCTGGATCACCGCCGCCCGCCGCGCGATCTCGGCCTGCTTGCCCAGCGGCTTCAGCTGCCGTCTCAGCTCCCCCGTGAGGTCCTGGACGCGGGTGAGGTTGCCTTGCATCGCGTCCAGTTTCCGCAGCGCCTTCTCCTTGCGCTTGCGGTGCTTGAGGACGCCGGCCGCCTCCTCGATGACCGCCCGGCGTCCCTCCGGCCCCGAGTGCAGGACGCGGTCGAGCTGCCCCTGCCCGATGATCACGTGCATCTCGCGGCCGATGCCCGAGTCCGACAGCAGTTCCTGGATGTCCAGCAGCCGGCACGCGTCACCGTTGATCGCGTACTCGCTCGACCCCGACCGGAACATCAGCCGGCTGATCGTCACCTCGGTGTAGTCGATCGGCAGCGCCCCGTCGGAGTTGTCGATCGTCAGCACGACCTCGGCGCGCCCCAGCGGCGCCCGGTTGGCCGTCCCGGCGAAGATGACGTCCTCCATCTTGCCGCCGCGCAGCGATTTGGCGCCCTGTTCCCCCATCACCCAGGCCAGCGCGTCCACGACATTGGACTTGCCGGACCCGTTCGGCCCCACGACGGCCGTGATCCCCGGCTCGAACTTGAGCGTTGTGGAGGACGCGAAGGACTTGAAGCCGCGCAACGTCAAGGTCTTCAGGTACAAACCCCCGCCATCCTCCCTGCTCCGCACGGCCCCGGCCGCCGGGACCCGTCCACGACCGCAACGCTAGAGGCTATCGCGTACCTGCACCGACGACCCTGGCCACCGCGAATACCGACCCCCGCCCCTTCCTCCCGGCTCCGCCTCCGAACGAATGCCCCACCCCACCCCAACCAACTCAAAGCCCCAATTCCGGGCACCCCAAACCCCCCAGGGTGGTCACCCTGGCCCATACCGAAAAGCGCCGCCACCACCGCAGGCAGGCGCACAAAGAGAACGTCGGCCTCGCACAGCGTCACAAAACAACCCTGCGCAGCTACAACCACCGCGGGGGCCGACCACTCATCACCGACACCCCAAGAGAAGGCAGCCTCTCTGGGCGTGAAGCCCCAGCGACTCCAGCATTGCGATCACGTCCGAAGCCTTAGCCGGGAGAACCTGATCGCGCAGCGAACCGGAGCGATCGCCGCGCGACCCGTTACAGGAGGACCCGACACCGAAGGCAAGGCAAAAACACAACAGACGCGACCACCCCAGCCCCGCAGCAACCCGCCGCGTTGCGATCGCGCCCAAAGGCAGGTTCAAGCAAAGCAAGAACCTGATCGCGCAGCGAGCCCCTGGGCGAGCCGGAGCGATGCGGCGATCACCGCTTCACCCGTTGCAGGAAGGCGCGCCAGCACCCGCCCCAGAGCCACGCGACAACCTGAAGGCACGCTGTCTTTAGCCCAGCCCCGCAACAACCCGCCGCGTTGCGATCGCGTCCGAAGGCAGGTTCAAGCGAAGCGAGAACCTGATCGCGCAGCGAGCCCCCGGGCGAGCCGGAGCGATGCCAGCGATCGCCGCGTTGCCCGTTGAAGGAGGGCGCTCCAGCGCCCGACGCCAAGGGCGACGCAAACAACACAGCGATCGCCGCTTTGCTCGTGGAAGGAAGGCGCGCCAGCGCCTGACGCCGAGAGCGAAGCAATGAATACAGAAGGGACGCCAGGTGGCGGCGTCCCTAGCTTTCCGGAAATGAGGCGCCGATCAGGTCAGCGCCGGTTCACGGTCCTTCACCGCCAGCGACATCACATCGTCGTCCGTCGCCGTCGCAAGCGCGTCGTTCTCTGCCTGAAGCCGTACGAGCTCGGCCTCCAGATCACGTACGCGCTGCTGCAGGCGCCGCATCTCCGCGACCATCCGGGGGTCGGGACCGCCGACGTGGCCGAGTAGAGCCTTCGCCATGACTAAGGGTCCTCCACGCTGAGTAACCAGCAGGGATCGCGCACGAGAAACAGCTGAAGTCGGTGCGCGTATCGTCTAGAGTCGCACCGGCCGGTGTCCTGGTCAAGACGCACATCACAGGCCGGTAACAACCTTCCTCTACTAGTTTAGCAGGTGAAACCCGAAACCCCCCAACCCGTCAGCGCTCCACGAAGCCGGGGGCCTCGCCGCGCGGGGCGCTCCAGCGCTCCGCCACGCCCGTGACCTTGCCCGGACGGCTCGGCGTGTCACCGCCCAGCAGGTCGAGAAGCTGCCGGCACCTGCCTCGGGGGCCCTCCGCGACGACCTCCACGCGTCCGTCGCTCAGGTTCGACGCGCTGCCGGCCAGGCCGAGCTCCAGTGCCCGTGACCGCACCCACCAGCGGAACCCGACGCCCTGGACGCGTCCGCGCACCCAGGCGGTGAGCCGCACGATCTCCTCGTCGTCCATCACGTTCCGGAACCCTGGTGGCGGGCGCGCCTGGGGCGCGGCTGGCACACCGGGCAACTGTAGGACGAACGGTTCATGAACTCGTCGCGGCGGATCGGGGTGCCGCAGCGGCGGCACGGCTCGTCCCGCCGCCCGTAGGCGTCGAGGGAGCGTTCGAAGTAGCCGCTCTCGCCGTTCACGTTGACGTACAGGCTGTCGAAGGACGTGCCGCCGACCGCCAGGGCGGCCCCCATGACGTCCCGTGCGGCTTCCAGGACGCGCGTGGCCTCCGCCCGCGTCATCGTGTCGGTCGGCCGCGCCCAGTGCAGCCTCGCCCGCCACAGCGCCTCGTCGGCGTAGATGTTGCCGACCCCGCTGATCAGTGACTGGTCGAGGAGCGCCCGTTTGATCCCGGTCCTGCGGCGGCGGAGCGCGCGGAAGAACGTCTCCGCGTCGAACGCGTCCTCCAGCGGGTCGGCGGCGATGTGCACGATCGGTTCCGGGACGAGCGCCTCCGCCGAGAAGGCGTCCGGGACGAGGTCGGTCACCATGAGATGGCCGAACGTCCGCTGGTCGACGAAGCGGAGGTCGTGGCCGCCGTCGTCGAAGACGATCCGGACCCGCAGGTGCTTCTCGCGCTCCCGGTCCGGCTCACCGACGAGCAGCTGCCCGCTCATGCCCAGATGGGCCAGCATCGCCTCACCGGGGCCGCCGGAGCCGTTCCGCGGGGGCGGCCCCCCGGACTCCCCGTCCAGCGGGATCCACATGTACTTGCCGCGGCGGCGGGGGGTGAGCATGGTGCGGCCCTTGAGGCGGGCGGCGAAGTCGGCCGGGCCCGCCTCGTGGCGGCGCACCGAGCGGGGGTGCAGCACCTCGGCGCAGGCGATCGTCCGGCCGGTCGTCCAGCGTTCCAGGCCGCGCCGGACGACCTCGACCTCGGGAAGCTCAGGCACCGGCCTGGGCCGCCTGGCCCGCTTCCCGTGTGGCCTGCCCGCCCTGCGCCTCGGCCTCCCGCTGGACGACGATCGCGCGGATCTCGTTCCAGGCGGCCTCGGCGGCGTGCTGCTCGGCCTCCTTCTTGCTGCGGCCCTCGCCCGACCCGTAGGTCTTCCCGCCGACCCGCACCGAGGCGCGGAACGTCTTCTGGTGGTCGGGCCCGCTCTCGGCGACGTGGTACTCGGGGACGCCGAGTTCCTCCACGGCGGTGAGCTCCTGCAGCGAGGTCTTCCAGTCGAGCCCCGCGCCGAGGCCGGCCGACCGGGCGATCAGCGCGTCGAAGAGCCGGTGCACGAGGGCGGACGCCTCCGCCAGCCCGCGGTCCAGGTACACCGCGCCGATCAGCGCCTCCAGGGTGTCGGCCAGGATGGACGCCTTGTCGCGGCCCCCGGTGCCCTCCTCGCCGCGGCCGAGCCGGATGTGGGCGCCGACGCCGAGGCCGCGGGCCACGCCCGCGAGGGCGCGCATGTTGACCACGGCGGCGCGCAGCTTCGCCAGCTGCCCCTCGGGCAGGTCGGGATGGCCCCGGAACAGGGTGTCGGTGACGACGAGGCCCAGCACCGAGTCGCCGAGGAACTCCAGGCGCTCGTTGGTGGGCAGGCCGCCGTTCTCGTAGGCGTACGAACGGTGCGTCAGTGCCCGTTCAAGCAGCTCGTCGTCCACTTGGACGCCGAGCGCCGCGGTCAGTTCCGCGCGCTCCGGCACGGGTTCGCTTCTCTTGGCGCTCACGGGCCCTCCTCGCAGGCCGTGCACCGCGCATCGCGCGGTCGCTGGTGCGGCGCGCCGGCCGGAACGGCCGGGACGGCGGGGACGCACGGCGGGAGGGGTCCGCGAAGACGAGGTGCGCGCCGGTCTGCCGACCCGGCGTGCACCACGGCTCCGGGCGCGTTCTCCGCGCCGTTCACCACGCCGACGTCACGCGCCGGGTGGTCGGGGTGCGATGTCCGTCCCGCACCGTGGGGGGCGGGCCGCGCCGTCCGCGCGGATCCGCCCCCCAGGATGCGAGAAGGCTCAGGCCGACGGGGTGATGACCTGCCGCCGGTCGTAGGTTCCGCACGTCGCGCACGCGGTGTGCGGCAGCTTCTTGTCGCGGCACGCCGGGCACTCGACCAGGGTCGGCGCCGCGGTCTTCCACTGCGCACGCCGGTGCCGCGTGTTGCTGCGCGACTTCTTCCGCTTCGGGACGGCCACGTCAGCCCTCCTGCCTTCCTTCTCGTCGGTCGGATCCCTGGGAGCCGGAACTCCCGTTCCCCCGGTCGGGGGAGGCCGGCGCCATGTCGCCGGCGAGGTCTCGCAGCGCCGCCCACCGTGGGTCGGCGGCGTCGTGGTGGTGCCCCGGCTCGACGTCCGCCAGCCGTGCACCGCAGTCCGGGCACAGGCCCGGGCAGTCGTCCCGGCACAGCGGGGACAGCGGCAGCGCGAGCACCACCGCGTCCCGCAGGACCGGTTCGAGGTCGATGAAGTCGCCCTCGAGGCGGAGCTCGTCGTCGTCGGCGTTCCCGCCCGAGCGGGTGTCGTCGTAGACGAACAGCTCCTGGAAGTCCGCCTCGAAGGTCGAGGCGATCGGGTCGAGGCAGCGGGAGCACTCCCCCTCCAGGGGAACCGTCGCCGTGCCGGTGACGAGCACCCCCTCCAGCACCGCTTCAAGCCGGAGGTCCAGCTCGATCGCGGCGCCCGTGGGGACGCCCACCATCCGGGCGCCGAAATCCTCCGGTGCCGGCACGGTCAGGTGCGCCTCCCGCGACGACCCGGCCTGCCTGCCCAGGGCTCGGGTGTCGAGCACGAGAGGGGCGCTGGGGTCGAGGCGAGTCAGCGGATTCCTGCTTTCGTGAGGCATGGTGAACGGCGGCCGCCTGTGATGGCCGATGTCCCAGGGTACCGAACCAGGGGCGATGACCCAACTCGCGGCCCGTGCGCCGGGCCCCGGGGTCAGTTCCCCCGCTGGAGCCGCTCCACCAGCCGCTCGTGGACGCTGTCGGGGACGAGCCCGGAGATGTCCCCCCCGAACTTCACGACCTCCTTCATCAGGCTCGACGACAGGAACGCGTACTCGGGGTTCGTCGCCATGAACAGGGTCTCGACCCCGGCGATCCGGTGGTTCATCTGCGCCATCTGCAACTCGTACTCGTAGTCGCTGACGGCCCGCAGCCCCCGGACGATCACCGGGATGTCCTGCTCCCTGCAGTAGTCGACGGTGAGCCCGTAGAAGGTGTCCACCGTGACGTTGCCGTACTCCCGGGTGACCTCGGTGATCATGTCGGCCCGCTCGTCCACGGTGAACAGGCTCTTCTTGTTCTTGTTGATCAGCACGGCGACGACCACCTCGTCGTAGAGGCGGGAGGCGCGGCTGATGATGTCGAGATGACCGTTGGTGACGGGGTCGAACGATCCCGGACAGACGACACGGCGCACGATGTGAACCCCTTCGGTCCCGGTTTCTGACCTGCGGCGTGAAAGTACCAAATCGCATTCGGCTCGCTTTCACCCGGGCTCATCGCGGGGCCGCGCCGCCCGCTCAGCCGCCCAGCGCGTCGATGATCTTCGCGGCGATCGGGCCTGACTCGATGCCGTAGCCGGGCGCCTCGGTCATCACCGCGACCGCGTACCCGGGGTTCTCGGGCGGGCCGAAGCCGATGAACCAGCGGTCGTTGTAGGCGGCGCCCTCGACGTCGGCGGTCCCGGTCTTGCCGCCGAGGACGGAGGTCCCCTTCAGCGACTTGCCCGTCCCCCGCTCGACGACGGCCTTCATCAGGTCCCGCATCTGCTTCGCCTGGCCGGACGTCAGCGCCCGCGACATCCGCCTGGGCGAGATCGTGTCCACGGTGGAGCCGTCCGAGGCGCGTACCTTGGCGACGAGGTGCGGCCGCATCACCACTCCGTCGTTGAGGACGCCGGCGGCGACCATGGCCATCTGCAGCGGCGAGGCGACCGTGCTGCCCTGCCCGATCGCGCCGAGCGCGCTGAGCGCGGGCTGGTCGGTCTCCGGGAACGAACTGGGGGCGCTCTTCAGGCCGTTCGCGTACTCGATCCGGTCGCCGAACCCGAACCCCGCCGCCTCCCGGTGGACGGCGTCGTTACCGGGCTCCTCCGCCCCCATGTACGCGAACGTGGTGTTGCACGACTGGGCGTACGCCTCGATCAGCGGGATCCGGTTCAGGTCGCAGGAGCCGCCGATGTCGCCCGCGTCGTTGTTGATCGCCTGGCCGGCGCCCGGCGGCCGGTAGCCGCGTCCGGCCCTGACCCGGGTGTCCGCGCTCGCGCCCGCCTCCAGCGCCGACGCGGCGACCACGGTCTTGAACGTGGAGCCGGGCGGGAACAGTTCCCCCGTCGCCTTGTTGAGCAGCGGCTTGAGCTTCTGGCCGCTCAGCCGGTTGAAGGCGTTCACGGCCTTCTCCCGGTCGAGCGTCGACACGTCGTTCGGGTCGTAGGACGGCGTGGACGCCATCACCCGGACCGCGCCGGTGCCCGCGTCCAGGACCACCGCCGCCGCGCGCCGCGCGCCGCTCGACGCCAGCGCGTCGTAGGCGGCGCGCTGCGCCTTCACGTCCACGGTGGCCTCGACGGTCCCGCCGGGGACGTGCTCGCCGATGAGCTTGTCGACGAAGTTCGACGTGGCGAGACGGGCGTCGGAGCCGTCCAGGAAGTGGTTCTCGGCCTGCTCCAGCCCGGCCTGGGCGAACACGGAGAAGTAGCCGGTGATCGGCGCGAAGACCGGACCGTCCTTGTAGCGGCGCTGGTAGCGGTGGTCGGCGCGCTCCTCCGACCAGGCGAGCCGTTCCCCGTCCGCCACGATGGGGCCGCGGTCGACCTTGAAGCGGTCCTCGAACTGGCGGGCGTTGAGCGAGTCGTCGCGCAGGTTCTGCGCATCGAAGCCCTGCACATAGGTGATGTTCGCCATCAGCGCGATCACCATCACCAGGGTGACGACCCAGGTGCGGCCCACCGCGCGGTCGATCCCCGGCTTCATGGCATGCCTTTACCCGCGCTTCCCTCGCCTCAACGGCCTTCCGCGCGGCCGTACCAGAAAATCGCCTCGCCGTAACGCCGGTCGCGCTCCGCCTCGTAGCCGTCCGGCCACCGCAGCGCGGGCCCGCGCGCGGCGCGCTCCACGACGATCAGCGCGCCCGGGGCGGCCCAGCCGTGGTCGCGCAGGTTCTCCAGCAGGACGGTGACGGAACCGTCCGCCAGCGCGTACGGCGGGTCGGCGAAGATCAGGTCGTAGGGCTCGCCGGGCTCCCTCCGGACGAGCCGCTCCACCTTGTCCGGGCAGGGGACGGCACCGGGCAGCCCGAGCGCGTCGATGTTCTGCCGGATGACCCTCATCGCCCGCGGATGCGACTCGACGAGCAGCGCGTGCGCGGCGCCCCGGGAGAGCGCTTCGAGCCCGACCGCGCCCGACCCGGCGTACAGGTCCGCGACGCGCAGCCCGTCCAGGGGGCCGAGCAGGGCGAGGACGGTGGAGAACAGGCCCTCCCTGGCGCGGTCGCTCGTCGGCCTCGTGTCCCGTCCCGGCGGGACGGCGAGCCGCCGCCCGCCGGCGCGGCCCGCGATGACCCGCGTCATGCCTTCTCCAGGAAGTCGGCGCGTTCCTCGTCCAGGAGGGAGGCCAGCACGGTCGCCAGGCCGGGGTGACCGGACAGGTCGGGGTCGCTCTCCACGAGCGCCGTCGCCTCCTCGCGGGCGTCGCGGATCACGTCCTCGTCCCGCTGGAGGGTGAGCAGCCGCAGGCTGGAGGCGCGGCCGGCCTGCGCGGCGCCCAGCACGTCGCCCTCGCGGCGCTGCTCCAGGTCGAGCCTCGACAGCTTGAACCCGTCGGTGGTGGACGCGACGGCGGCGAGCCGCTCCCGCGCCTTGCCGCCGGGTTCGGCGTCGGTCACCAGGAGGCAGAGGCCGGGCAGCGAGCCGCGGCCGACCCGGCCGCGCAACTGGTGGAGCTGGGAGACGCCGAACCGGTCGGCGTCCATGATGACCATGACGGTGGCATTGGGGACGTCCACACCGACCTCGATGACCGTGGTGGCGAGCAGGACGTCCAGTTCCCGTCCGGTGAAGCGGCGCATCACCGCGTCCTTCTCGTCGGGATGGAGCTTGCCGTGCAGGACGCCGATGCGCAGGCCGGCAAGGAGTTCTTCCAGTTTCGGCAGCATCTCCATGATGCCGAGCGGCGACCGGCGCTCTCCTTCCTCGGCGGCCACGGCGTCGCCTTCGTCACCCTCCTGTTCCCCGATGCGCGGGCAGACGATGTAGATCTGCCGTCCCTTCGCGGCCTCCTCCTTGATGCGCTCCCAGGTGCGGGCGAGGAACGCGGGTTTCTCCGGCGGCACCACGTGGGTCTGGATCTGCGAGCGTCCCGCCGGGAGCTGCCCGAGCACCGAGGTCTCCAGGTCGCCGAACACCGTCATCGCGACCGTGCGCGGGATCGGCGTCGCCGTCATGACCAGGACGTGCGGACGCCCGCCGCCGACCTTCTCGCGGAGCGCGTCCCGCTGCTCGACGCCGAAGCGGTGCTGCTCGTCCACGACGACGAGCCCGAGGTCGGCGAACTGGACGCTCTCCTGCAGCAGCGCGTGGGTGCCGACGACGATCCCGGCCGCGCCGGACGCGGCGTCCAGCAGCGCCTCCTTGCGCGCCTTGGCGGCCAGCGACCCGGTCAGCAGCGCGACGCGGGTCGCGTGCTCCGCGCCGCCGAGCCGCCCCGCCTGCGCCAGGTCACCGAGCATCCCGGTGATGGACCGGTAGTGCTGCTGCGCGAGGACCTCGGTGGGCGCCAGCAGCGCCGCCTGCCCGCCGCCGTCCACGACCTGCAACATCGCCCGCAACGCGACCACCGTCTTGCCCGCGCCCACGTCGCCTTGGAGGAGGCGGTGCATGGGGTGTTCCCCGGCCAGGTCGGCGGCTATCTCGTCGCCGACCTCACGCTGGCCCTTGGTGAGTTCGAAAGGCAGGCGCGTGTCGAACTCCGCCTGGATGCCGCCGAAGACGGGCGGGCGCGGCTTGGCGGGGAGGGCGGCGGCGGCGAGCCGGCGCTGGGCCAGGGCGATCTGGACGACGAACGCCTCGTCCCATTTGAGGCGCTTGCGGGCGCGGCTCAGTTCGTCCCAGCTCTTGGGGCGGTGGATGCCCTCGTACGCCTCCCGCAGGCCGGTCAGTCCGCGGCGCCCGAGCAGGGCCTCGGGCATCGGGTCGGCGTGCAGGTCCAGGTGCGCCAGGACGGTCTCGACGGACCTGCCGATCGTCTCGATGGGCAGCGTCTTCGTGGACGGGTAGATCGGGATGATCTCGTCCGCCCACTCCTGCGCCGCCTGCTCCGCGCTCCGCTCGTGGACGACCTTGTACTGCGGATGGGTGAGCTGCCGGACGGCGTTCCCGCCGCGCGGCCGGTAGGTGCTGATCTTCCCGGCGAACAGGCCGCGGGTGCCGGGCGACAGTTCCTTTTCGGCCGTGTAGGAGCCTTTACGGCCGAAGAAGCTCAGCCTGAGCTGACCGGTGCCGTCGGTGACGGTGATCTCCAGGACGTAGCCGGGGTTGCGGGTGAGGCTGCGCCCCTGGACCTTGACGACCTCCGCCATGACCGTGACGTGCTCGCCGTCCTCCAGGCCGCTCAGCGAGGTCAGCTCGCCGCGGTGGGCGTAACGGCGCGGGTAGTGGTGGAGCAGGTCGCCGACCGTGTGCAGGTCGAGTCCCTTCTCCAGCGCCTTGGCCGTCTTGTCGCCGAGGACCTTGCGCAACGGCTCGTCGAGATTCGCCACGCAGTCTTTTCTAGCCCATGGGCACGACGGGATTCACTCTACGCCGATGAGGAGCGGGTACCGTTCCTGCCCGCCGTCGTAAACGCCGGTCTCCACGTCGGGGTGGTCGAGGCGGAGATGTTCCCCAAGTTCGTCCGCCAGGCCGGGCGGGGCGTAGGTCCCGATGATCAGCGTGACGAGCTCTCCCCCGCCGGACAGCATGCGGTCGAGGACGTTCCGGGCGACCTCCACGACATCTGCTCCGATCGTCACGACATCGCCTTCGATCAGGCCGAGGACGTCCCCGGGCTGACATAGGCCGACGCTCGTCATCGCCTCCTGCCCCGCGACTTCCAGGTGGCCGAACCGCGTGGCCCCTGCGGCGCGGGTCATCTCGATCACGTCCTCGTTGAAGCGGCGCAGCGGGTCGTGGACCGCCAGCGCCGCCATCCCCTGGACGGACGCCTTGGTCGGCACCACCGCGATCCGCGCGCCGCCGTCCCGCGCGCGCTCCGCGGCGGCCTCGGCGAGCCCCAGGACCTCGGGTTCGTTGGGCAGGACGGTCACCTCGTCGCCCGCCGCGAGGATCGCCTCCGCCAGCACCGCGAGCGGCGGCACCGTGCCCGGCCCACGGCGGACGACCCGCGCGCCGCACTCCTCGAACAGCGCGGCCAGCCCGTCGGCGGCGGTCACGGCGATGACCGCGCGTCCGGTGTGCGGGGCGTGCGGCTCCTCCTCCGCGCCCACGCGCAGGTAGCCGACCCGGATCCGGTGCGGGCGCCCCGCCGCCATGCCCGCCTCGATCGCGGCGCCGGCGTCGTCCACGTGGACGTGGACGTTCCACAGGCCGTCGCCGCCCACCACGACGAGGGAGTCCCCGAGGGCGTCGAGCCTCTCGCGCAGGGCGTGGACGGCGTCGTCCGGCGCGTCCAGCAGGTACATGACCTCGTAGCCGGGGCCCTTCGGTTCCGGGCGCGCCCCGGCGGGCGCCGGCGTCCCGGCGATGCGGGCGGGCACCTCGTACCGCTCGGGATACTCCTCGGTGACCACGGCGGCGAGCGCGTCGAGCACCACGCACAGCCCCGCCGCCCCCGCGTCGACCACGCCGCTGCGCGCCAGGACCTCCAGCTGGCCCGTGGTACGGCGGAGCGCCCGGCGGGCCCCGGCGGCGGCGTCGCGGCACGCCTCGGCGAGGCCGGGCGACGCGCACGCCGTGGCGGCCGCGGCGAGGACGCTCAGGATCGTCCCCTCCACGGGATGCTCGACGGCGCCGCGGGCCAGCCCGGACGCGTGGCTCAGCGCCCTCGCGAGCGCCGTCCCGTCCGGCGGCGCCTCCAGCGGGCCGAGGACGTCCGCGAGCCCGCGGAACGCCTGGCTGAGGATCACCCCCGAGTTGCCCCGGGCGCCCAGCAGCGCCCCCTGCGCGAGCGCCCGCCACGTCTCGGTGAAGCCCGCCGCGCCGGGCAGCTCGTCCAGCGCGTCCGCCGCCGCGATCACGGTCAGGTGCAGGTTGGTGCCGGTGTCACCGTCCGGAACGGGGAAGACGTTGAGCGCGTCGATCTCGCCCCTGGTACGGCCGAGCGCGTCCGCCGCCAGCCTGCACCACCGCCGCACCGCCGCACCGTCGAGCACCTCGCCCAAGAGCCCGCTCCCCTTCTCGCTCCCGCTGCCGGCGATTCGCCTACCGGCGGGGTGTCGGCTAGTCTGATCCGTGCGCCTCGTCCGAGGCGCTCGTCAGTGAGCACCCATGATGCCCGGCCCGTCCGTCGGCGGCACCGGGGCGGCGCTCCGGTCAGAGCATCGATACCACTTGGAGTTTCCCGTGGCTTCCGTCTGCGACGTCTGCGGCAAGGGACCCGGTTTCGGCATGCGCGTCTCCCACTCGCACCGCCGCACCCCGCGCCGCTGGAACCCCAACATCCAGCGTGTGCGCGCCGTCGTGAACGGCAGCACCAAGCGGATCAACGCCTGCACGTCCTGCATCAAGGCCGGCAAGGTCGTCAAGCCCACGGTCTGACCGCCGTCCCCGACGGCTTCGGGCCGGCTCACCGGACATCGCCCGGCGAGCCGGCCTTTTGCGTGCCTCGAATCTTTGCGTGCCTGGGTCAGGGGCGGTGGCGCCAGGCATGGTCCACGGGTCCTATGCCGGCGCCGAGGGGGAAGCCGGCCGCGATCGCGCCCGTCACGTACTCCTTGGCCTTCGCCACCGCCGCGGGGACGTCCTCACCCAGCGCCAGGTTGGACGCGATGGCGGACGCGAGCGTGCAGCCGGTTCCGTGGGTGTGCCGGTTGTCGTGCCGGGGCGCGGTGAAACGGTGCTCGTGCTCGCCGTCGAACAGCAGGTCGGCGGGCTCTCCCGGCAGGTGCCCGCCCTTGATCAGCACCCACCGCGGGCCGAGCGCCTTGACGGCCTCGGCCGCCTCGCGCAGCCCCGCCTCGTCCACGACCTTGACGCCGGTGAGCTGCTCCACCTCGTACAGGTTCGGTGTGGCGACGGTCGCGACCGGCAGCAGCGCCGAGCGGACGGCGTGGACGGCGTCAGGAGCGAGCAGCGGGTCGCCGTGCTTCGACACACCGACGGGGTCGACGACAACGGGCGCGCCGGCGGCGGCGAGCGCCTCGGCGACGGTCTCGACGAGCACCGTGGACGCCAGCATCCCGGTCTTGATCGCATGGGCGCCGATGTCGGACAGGACGGAGTCGAGTTGCGCGCGCACCGCCTCGGGCGGCAGTTCCCAGTAGCCCTGGACGCCGAGCGAGTTCTGCGCGGTGACGGCGGCGATGACGCTCATCCCGTGGACGCCGTGAGCGAGCATGGTCTTCAGGTCCGCCTGGATGCCGGCGCCGCCGCCGGAGTCCGAGCCCGCGATGGTGAGCACGAGCGGCGGGGCCGGGGACGAGGGCGAGATACGCGACATGCCGTCCACTTTATGGTGCGCTGACCGGCGCGGCGATCGTGGCCGGCGGCGTCCTCACACGAGGCTGCAGGGCAGCTTGTTCAGGATGCAGGCGGACGGCCGGGAGGCGGTGCCGCGCGCGGTGAACACGACCCGGACGGTGTCGCCGGGTACGATCCCGCCCTGGCCGCGCACGAACGCGACCCGGCCGGTCCGGACGACGGTGGCGCCGCTGACGGCGGTGACCGAGGCGTTCGGGATCTTGAAGGCGAGCGCCCACTTCGAGACGGGCTGGTGCCCCTTGTTGGCGATGGTGGCGGTGGCCTTGAAACCGCCGGGCGTCTTGGCGGCGACCCGGAAGGCGATGATGAGGCCGTCGGCGCGGCCGGTGCCGCGGCCGGCGCGCTCGCCCGGGCCGCGCTGGGAGACCTGGCTGTCGCGCGGGTTGCTCAGTGTTTCGCGCGGGGCGCCGCCCGCGAAGTTGAGCGATATCTGCTGCGTGCTCAGCGCGTAGGAGACGATCCCGACCGCGATGACGAGCGCGACGATCGGCAGCAGCGGGAGCGGCAGCACCGAGACGAGCCTCGTCCAGCCGCTCCCGCCGGACGATTCGGCGTGGGACTCGGTCTCCGGCCTGTCGCGCGGCCGTTCCGGCGGGTTCTCGGGGGCGGGGGCGGGGGCGGGGGCGCCGGGATAATCGCCCGGATAGTCCCCTGGGAGCGGGTCGAAGTGGGATGAGCCGGGCGGTCCGTGCTGGCGTTCCGCGGCCGGCGGCGGCCCCGGCCGAGGCCGCTCGTACGACGACACGAACACCCGGTCATCGGTGGGCCCGGAGAAGGCCTCGAAGGACGGGTCGGCGGGAGCCCCGTAGTACGACCCCTGGGACGCGGGAGCGCCCGGTAGGGGTTCGTCGTCCGGTTGCTCGTGCCTCGTGTGTCGTCCCATCCCATCCCTCTTCGATCACAGGATGTATACCAAACCCGTACCAAACCTGCCTACCGGATGCGGCAACGCGCACAGGTGTGCACGTTCCGTGCACCTCACCGTCCGGACGGCCCCGTTCAGCCGTCGAAGTGGTCCCAGGAGCCGGGCGGCGGTTCGCGTCCGTCCACGCGCACTCCCGCGCCTTCGGTGACGACACCGATCCGCGACCAGGACGGCGGCACGGGGCCGGGAAAGGTTCCGGCGAACGCGTGGTCCTCGCCGCCGGTGAGCGCGTGCCGCAGCCCGTCCGGCCCGAGGATCCGCGGGACGGGGACGGCCGCGGAGTCGATCTCGATCCGCACCCCGCTCGCCGCCGCGATGTGCCCGAGGTCCTGGACGAGGCCGTCGCTCACGTCCATCAGCGCGGTGGCGCCCTGGGCCCGCGCCTCGCCCCCGGCGGCATAGGGCGGTTCTGGACGCCGGTGCGCCGCGATCAGTTCCGCGGGCCCGCCGCGCCCCGCGCCGAGCAGCGCCAGCCCCGCGGCGGCGAACCCGAGCCTGCCGCGGACCGCCACCGCATCGCCCGGCCGGGCCCCGGACCGGGTGAGCGGCGCCCCGCCGCCCAGGTCGCCGAGCGCGGTGACCGCCAGGGTGATCCGCGGGGCGGACACGACGTCGCCGCCCGCGACGGACGCCCCCGCCACCCGGCACTCGTCGGCGAATCCGTCATAGAGTTGCTCGGCCCAGCCCGCGCCGGTCTCGGCCGGTGCGGCGAACCCGATCAGCAGGGCCGTGGGCCGGGCGCCCATCGCCACGACGTCGGCGAGGTTCTGCGCGGCGGCCTTGCGCCCGATGTCGTAGGGGCCGGACCAGTCACGGCGGAAGTGGCGTCCCTCCACGAGGAGGTCGGTGGTGGCGACGACACGCCCGTCCGGGGCCGCGATCACCGCGGCGTCGTCGCCGGGCCCGAGCAGGACCGCCTCGCCCTGCGGCAGTCGCCGCGTCAACCGGCCGATCAGCCCGAACTCCCCCAACTCGCCGATCGTGCCCATCCGCGCCCGTTCTTCCGTGTTCCGCCTGTTCGGGACGCCTCACGGAAGCACACGGCACCCCGGCCCCCCGCGACGGCGCGTAACACGATACGGTGAACCGTCCGACGGTTGATTCTCCGCCCTGGGAGGACGTGATGGTGCAGGCCTACATCCTCATCCAGACCGAAGTCGGTAAGGCCGCCGAGGTGGCGGGCCACATCTCCGGCGTGACGGGCGTCACCCTGGCGGAGGACGTCACGGGTCCCTACGACGTGATCGTCCGAGCGGAGGCGCGCAATGTGGACGAGCTGGGCAAGCTCGTCGTGGCGCAGATCCAGGCCGTCGAAGGCATCACCCGCACCCTCACCTGCCCGATTGTTCACATCTAGGCTCCCGGCGGCGCTCCTGCTCACCGCGCTGATGGTCCTGGCCGCCGGGTGCGGCGAGGGGGCCGTGCAGGTGCCCGTACCGCATCCCGACGCGGCGACCGCGCGGCTGTGCCAGGGTCTGCGGCTGCCCGAGAAGGTGCATGAGCAGGAACGCCGCGACACCTCCCCGAGCTCGCCGCTGACCGCCGCGTGGGGCTCGCCCGCGATCGCGCTGCGCTGCGGTGTGCCGCGGCCTGCCGCGCTCCATCCCCGGTCCCAACTGGTGACGATCAACGGGATCGACTGGTTCGGCGTGCCCGCCGACCGGCCGGTCACCTTCACCGCCGTGGGACGGCAGGCGTACGTCGAGGTGACGGTGCCCCCGAAGTACAACCCGGCCGGGGACGTGCTGATCGAGCTGGGACCGTCGATCAAGGCGACGATCCCGGCCAAGCCCGAGGGCCAGATCTGATCACGGCTTCGGGACGAGGCCCTCGCCGCGCGGGCGGCGGCGAGCCCCGGCCGCTGCCCGCTCCAGGCGCCGTTTCACCTCACCCGGGCAGGATGAGGTCCGCCGTCTCGGCGAGCCTGTCGGCCATGCCGGCATAGGACGTGTAGCCCATGCCCGCGTGCACCAGCGCGCCGGTGCAGGCCAGCTCCAGCGCGCCGAGGATCTCGGGGGCGTCGTGGTCGCCGAGCGCGGCCCGCAGCCGCTCGCGGATCGCCACGCCGATCCGCACCCGCAGCTCGCGGACGTCGGGATCGGTGCCGAGCAGCGCGGTGGTGCAGGCCGCGGCCAGCTCCGGCTCGTCCGATCCCAGCAGCGCGATCTCGCGCAGCGTCCCCGCCACGCGCTCGCGCGGCGTACCGTCCGCCGCGACGGGCGGCAGGGCGCTGAGCCGGCGCCAGAACACCTCGCTGATCAGGTGGTTCTTGGACGCGAAGTAGGTGTAGGCGGTGGCGGGCGCGACGCCGGCGCGCTTGGCCACGTTGCGGACGGTCAGGCCCTCGTAGCCGGTCTCGCCGACCTCCGCCACGGCGGCGTCGGTCAGCCGCCGCACGGTGCCGGCCTGCCGCTCGCTGAGGCGGCGGCGGGTGGGCTCGGTCGTCAGCCGCTCATTCCCGGACACATGTCCAGACGCTAGTTCCGGAACCGCCGGGGGGCAATCTCCCGCACGGGCCGGTGACGGACGAGGGGAATCAGGGTGGGGCGGGTGGGATTCGAACCCACTCAGTACAGAGACACCTGGGTTACAGCCAGGCCCGACTCTCCGGGCGTCGGCGCCGCCCCGTGCGCGGGTGGACCCGCGTCGTACCTCCGGAGGGATTCGAACCCCCATCGCACAGCACCTCATGCTGCCGTCTCTGCCGTTGGACTACGGAGGCGTGCGTGCGGCTCCCGGGATTCGAACCCGGAACGTCCACTTCCTGAAAGTGGCCTCTCTTGCCGGTTGGAGTAGAGCCGCTGGGATCTCGCCAGGGTGGGCGCCGCTCGCGGCCTCCGGCCGGGGGTGTCAGGACACGGGATACCGGCCGGGGCGGGCGTGCGACGCCGAGGGCAGTCGAAGCCGATACTGCTCCAGAGCCATGGCCGGTCCTCCTCTCGATGTCTCGGACACCGTCCACGGTGCCATCGGCGGCGAGACGGCCGCAACATGTTTTCCGGGTCAGGCGTTCTCGTTCGGCAGCAGCGAGCCGAAGGCGACCAGCGCCCAGAACGCGACCATGATCCAGCCGAGCGCGATGCCGGTCACCGCGAGGCCGAGCCCCCGCTCCCCCGAGCGCCGCAGCCGCACCCAGGCCATGTGCCCGGCGATGATCGCGGGGATGGACGGCAGCCCGCATGTGATCAGCCCGACCGCCCCCATGGACACCGCATAGATCGCGAGGCTGTTGACCGGCGCCTTGGCGGGTGCGGCCGGATACTGAGAAACGGTATGCGGCGGAGGCGCCGGGTACCCCGCGGGCTGCCGGTACGCGGCCGGGCGGGCGGCGATCGCGTCGGCGTACCGGTTCCACGACTCCGCCTCGGCCGTGCGCCCCTGCCCGTTCAGCAGCATCGCGAGGTTGCGCATGGCGGACGGGTCACCGGCCTGCGCGGCCTGCCGGTACTGGCTCTCGACCAGCGCCTCCGCCTCCCCCGCGGCGAGCCGCGGAGCCGGCGGCGGCACGGTCGAGGACGTGCTCGGCTCCGGCGTGCGGTGCGGGGCGGGCGCCTGCTCACGGACCCCGCTGGAGATGAGCCGGTCCAGCAGCGACTGCGCGGACGGCCGCTGCGCCGGGTCCTTCGCCAGGGCCGCCCGGACCGCGCCGAGGAGCGCGCCGTCCAGTCCGCCGAGGTCCGGTTCGCCGCTGATGATCTGGTGGATGACCGAGGGGAGCGAGTTGCCGCCGAAGCAGGGGCCGCCGCGCGCCGCGAACGCCACGGTCGCGCCCCACGCGAACACGTCGGACGCCGGGGAGGCGCCTCGTCCGTCCAGCTGCTCGGGGGCCATGAACGCGGGCGTGCCGATGATGCCGCCGGTCGCGGTGAGGCGCGTCCCGCCCAGGGACCTGGCGATACCGAAGTCGATCACCCGGGGCCCGAAGGTGGACAGCAGCACGTTGGCGGGCTTCAGGTCCCGGTGAACGACGCCCGCGTCGTGGATGGCGGTCAGCGCGGTCGCGATGCCGACCGCGACGGCCTCCAGGTCGGCGCCGCGCAGCGGCCCGTCCTTGGCCACGGCGGCGTCGAGGCTGGGGCCGTTGACGAACTCGGTCACCAGGTAGGGCGGGTCGGCGTCGGGGTCGGCGTCCAGGACGGGCGCCGTGCAGAACGGCCGGACGCGCTGCGCCGCCGCGACCTCCGCCTCGAACCGCGCACGGTACTGCCGGTCGGCGGCGAACTCCCGCCTGATCACCTTGATGGCGACCGTGCGCCCGGACGTGTCCAGCCCCGAATACACCGTGCCCATCCCGCCCTCGCCGAGACGGTTCACGACCCGGTAGGGACCGATGCGCTCCGGCAGGCCAGGGTGTGACACGGGGCGTTCTCCTCCAGACGGGGACCAGCGTCACAAGCCTGTCATATCCGCCCGCCCGTTCAGGCCCGCTCCGCCGGCAACGTCCGGCTCACGACCACTCCCGGCTGTCACCGAGATCATGACCGGGTACGGCTAGCGCAGGCCGGTCGAGCGCTTCAGCGCCGTCTGGATGAGCCGGTCGACCAGCGTCGGGTAGTCCAGCCCGGTCGCCGCCCACATCTGCGGGAACGCCGACGCCGGCGTGAAGCCCGGCATCGTGTTGATCTCGTTGAGGATCCAGCGGCCGTCGGGCGTGTGGAAGAAGTCGACCCGGGCGAGGCCCTCGCAGTCGAGCGCGTCGAACGCCTGCACGGCGATGCGGCGGACCTCCTCGATCGCGGCGGGCGGCAGGTCCGGCGGGATCGCCATCGCGGTGGAGCCGTCGAGGTACTTGGTCTCGAAGTCGTAGAAGTCGTGGCCGCCCGCCATCAGCACCTCGGCGGGCAGGCTGGCCTCGGCGGGGCCGTCGTCCTCGCCCTGCAGGACGCCGCACTCGATCTCGCGGCCCTCGACGGCGGCCTCCACGATCACCTTGGGGTCGTGCTCGCGGGCCTCCTCGACCGCCGCCTCCAGGTCGGCCTCGTCGGTGACGCGGCTGATGCCCATGCTCGACCCGGCGCGGGCCGGCTTGACGAACACCGGGGTGCCGTCCGCGAGGCCCAGCTCCTTGACCTCGTCGATCTTGCGTTTGCGTTCGCGCCGCCACTCCCGGTCGCCGATGAGGGCGTACGGGCCGACGGGCAGTCCGCGCGCCTGCCAGACGAGCTTCATGAACCCCTTGTCCATGCCGACGGCGCTGGCCAGCACCCCGGCACCGACATAGCGGACGCCCGCGAGGTCGAGCAGCCCCTGGATCGTGCCGTCCTCGCCGTACGGGCCGTGCAGCAGCGGCAGGACGACGTCGACCTCGGCCAGCGTCTCCGGAACCCGGCCCGGGCCGACGACCATCAGCCCGCGGCTGTCGGGATCGAACGGCAGCGCGAGCACGTGGCCGGCGCCGGACACCTCGGGCAGCCGGCCGTCCTCGATGGCGAGCCGCAGGTCGCCGGGCGGCAGCACCCAGCGCCCGTCGCGGCCGATGCCGATCGGCACCACCTCGTACCGGTCCCGGTCGATGGCGGCCATGACGGCGCCCGCGGTGACGCACGAGATCGCGTGCTCGGAGCTGCGCCCGCCGAAGACCACGGCCACGCGGATCTTAGAAACCTGGGACATGATGTCCGACTCTATCGGTGATCAGTCCGGCTCGGCCACGGGCGAGCCGGGCGCGTCCCCCCATCACACCCCGTACCGCTCGGGCTTCGGGGACCGCGAGATCAGCGACACCGCGGCCTCCTTGATCGGCATGCCGTGGTGCAGGACGGCGGTGACCGCCTCGGTGATCGGCATCTCGACGTTGTGCTTGCGGGCCAGTTCCAGCACCGCCTCGGACGACTTGACGCCCTCGGCGGTCTGCTTGGTGACGGCGATGACCTGCTCCAGCGTCATACCGCGGCCGAGGTTCTCGCCGAACGTGCGGTTCCGCGACAGCGGCGAGATGCACGTCCCGACGAGGTCGCCCATCCCGGCGAGGCCGGCGAAGGTGTGCTCGTCCGCGCCGAGCGCGGCGCCCAGCCGGGTGATCTCGGCCAGCCCGCGGGTGATCAGCAGCGCCTGCGTGCTGGCGCCGAAGCCGAGCCCGACCGCCATGCCGACGCACAGCGCGACGATGTTCTTCACCGCGCCGCCCAGTTCGCAGCCGACCACGTCCGTGGAGGTGTAGACGCGGAAGTACGGGGTCATCGTCGCGGCCTGGAGGCGCTGCGCGACGGCCTCGTCCACGCAGGCGGCGACCGCCGCGCCGGGCTCCCCGCCGGCGATCTCGCGGGCCAGGTTGGGGCCGCAGAACACGCCGACGCGCTCCTGCGGGATGTCGGCGACCTCGCAGATCACCTCCGACATCCGCCGGGTCGTGCCCATCTCGACGCCCTTCATCAGGCTGACGAGCACCGCCTCCGGCGGCAGCAGCGGCACCCACGCCGACAGGTTCTGCCGCAGGGTCTGCGCCGGGACGGCCAGCGCGACGAAGTCGGCGCCCTTCAGCGCCTCCGCCGGGTCGAGCGTCGCGCGGACGGCCTCGGGCAGAGTGACGCCGGGCAGGTAGTCGGGGTTCTCGTGGCGTTCGTTGACCGCCTCGACGACCTCGGGGCGGCGCCCCCACAGGACGACCTCGCCGCCCGCGTCGTGCAGCAGCTTGGTGAACGTCGTCCCCCAGGATCCGGCGCCCATCACCGCGGTACGGAAGGTCACGAGTCGCCCGTCCTCTGCTCCGCCGTGCGCTGCTCGGTGCTCCGCGGGCCGGACGGCTCCGCCTGCTCGGGGACGGCGGCCCGGGCCGTGCGGGTGGCGCGGCGCCGCTCCTCCAGCACCTTGTGGTGGTCGTAGCGTTCCATGGGCGGCTCCTGGCCGCGCAGCTCGCCGAGGAGGCCGGTGATCGCGGCCATGATGTCGTCGGTGGCGGCGTGCAGCGTCTCCCGGCTGAGCGGCAGCCCCTCGTACCGGGACAGGTCCACGGGCGGACCGGCGATCACCTTCATCGTCTTGCGGGGCAGCGGATGGAACCCCTTCTTCAGGCTTCCCGCCAGGCCCCTCTGCTCACCCTTCTTGTACGGCATCAACTCGTGCGCGCCCCAGCTCGCCACCGGGACGACCTTGGCCCCCGTCTTCAGCGCCATCCGCGCGACGCCCGTCTGGCCGGTCATGGGCCACAGTTCGGGGTCACGGGTGCAGCTTCCCTCCGGGTAGAACATCAGGCACTCGCCGTTCAGCAGGGCCTTCTCCGCGTCCTCAAGGACGAGCGCGGCGTCGGCGCGGTCGCGGTGGACGGGGATCTGCCCGGTGCCGCGCAGCACGGCGCCGATGAACCTCACGTCGAACAGCGTGGACTTCGCCAGGTAGACCGGGTAGCGGCCCGCCTCGTAGACGAAGTGGGCGAGCGCGAGAGGGTCGGACGCGGAGATGTGGTTGGCGGCGATGATGACGCCGCCCTTCCCGGGTATGTGGCCCCGGCCGCGCCAGTCCCGTTTCAGGAGCCCGAACAGCAACGGGCGCAGGATGACGATCGTGAGCTTCCGCCAGCCCGGCGAATATCCGTGGCTCATGCCCCGTCCCCTCCTCATTCCGTCCCCCTCCTCGGTCCATCCCCCGGATGAACGTGGGGTGTCCTCAAGTGTCGCGGTTACGTGCGCATAGTGTCGAGTTGCCATGTCTACAACAGCTCGGTCCACGGCGGCGCACGGCGCGCCTCGTCTCCACTGGTCGCTCGTCGTCCCCGTCAAGGTGCTCGCCAAGGCGAAGACCCGGATGTCCGCCGCGGCGGGCCCGCACCGGGAGGCCCTCGCGCTCGCGGTGGCGGCCGACACGGTCGCGGCGGCGCTGCGCTGTGACCGGGTCCGCGACGTGATCGTAGTCACCGACGATCCCCTTCCGGCGGCCGACCTCGCCGCCCTCGGCGCCCGCGTCGTGCCCGACGTGCCGGACGCCGGCCTGAACCCGGCGCTGGTCCACGGCGCCGGCCGGGGCCGCGAGCTGTCCCCGGACGCGGGCGTGGGCGCGCTGTCGGCGGACCTGCCCGCGCTGCGGCCGGACGAACTCGCCCGCGTCCTCGACGCGGCGGCGCGGGTGCCCGAGGCGTTCGTCCCGGACGCGGCCGGCGTCGGCACCACCCTGTACACGGCCCGTCCCGGCGTCCCGTTCTCCCCCGCGTTCGGTGGTGCCTCCCGTGCCGCCCACCGCGCCCGCGGCGCCAGGGAGATCCTCCTCCCCGGCACCGACAGCGTACGCCGCGACGTCGACACACCCGGCGACCTCCGCGCCGCCCTCGCCCTGGGCACCGGCCCCCGTACCGCGGCCATCGCGTCCCGCCTGGCCTCGTTGGCCTAGAGTTCCGGTCATGCAGGGGACGGTGAAGGCGTTCGACGCGGAGACGCGGTCGGGGAGCGTGCTGCTCGACGACGGGACGGAGCTGGCGTTCGACGCGGAGGCGTTCGCGGCGGGCGGGCTGCGGCTGCTGCGGTTCGGGCAGCGGGTGAACCTGGCGCTGGAGGGCGGCCGGGTCTCGGTGGTGACGCTGTCGACGTTCCCGCTGCCGTCCTGAGACGTGTCAGCGCCCGGGACCGTTTCGGTCCCGGGCGCTGTCGCGGTGAGACTACTTCTTCCCGGCCACGAGGTTCTTGAAGTCCGCACCGGCCTTGAACTTCGGCACGGACGTCGCGGGAACCTCAATGGTCTTGCCCGTTGCGGGGTTGCGGGCCGTGCGGGCAGGCCGGTCGGCCTTCTCGAACGAACCGAACCCGGTGATCGCGACCTTGTCGCCCTTGGCGACGGCGGTCTGGATCGCATCCAGGATCGCGTCGACCGCCTCGGCTGCGGCCTTCTTGCTGCCCAGCCGTTCAGAGATGGCGTCGACCAGCTCACGCTTGTTCATGGGTTACTCCTCTAGTTCCCCCCTTGCCCGAACGAAACTAAGGGAGCCTCAGCATGGACACAATCACCTGCACCCAAGAGTTGGCGTGTCGCTGACGTTTTTGTCGGCCTTGCCCCTGTCTCGCCGGGTTACCGGACCGAATCCGGCTACTGCGCCACGCTAACCGACGTCGGGGCCGTCTTGGAAATCGGCGAGGAACGCGTCCAGCCTGCGGGCGGCCAGTCCGGCGTCCCGTTTCGCCAGATCGGTGATCGCCAGCAGGTGCCGGATGAGCCGCTGCCGGGTCTGCGGCGGCAGCGGCGCGACGGCCCGATGGGCGTCGCGCAACTGCCGCGCGAGCAGCGTCAAGGCAGGATCGTCCCACTCCGGCCCACCCCACGGCACCGCGCTCAATTCACATCCCCAGACGGTCGACGGCTCAGCGCACAAGAGAAATTGTCTCTGGTGCGCGTACCGCTCGATGCGTCCGGGGGTGTGTTGAGCGTTGCCCCTGGTACCCGGCACCGACCGGCACGGGTTCCAGGGGCGCCCCCGGGTCAGACGGCCGTCGGGAGCCAGGCCGGGCGAGACTCCTCGTAGGTGGTGATGGCGTCGGCGTGGCGGAGGGTGAGGCCGATGTCGTCGAGACCTTCCATGAGGCGCCAGCGCGTGTAGTCATCGATGTCGAAGGACGTGACGACATCGGCGTAGCGGACTTCGCGCTTGTCCAGGTCGACGGTGATCTCCAGGGCGGCGTCCTTCTCGACGCGGGTCTGGAGGTCTTCGACCCGGTCGGCGGGCAGGACGACGGGCAGCAGGCCCATCTTGGTGGAGTTGTTGCGGAAGATGTCGCCGAAGCGCGGGGCGATGACGACGCGGAAGCCGTACTGCTGGAGGGCCCAGACGGCGTGCTCGCGGGACGAGCCGGTGCCGAAGTCGGGGCCGGCGACCAGGATGCCCGCGCCCTCGTGGCGGGGCCGGTTCAGGACGAAGTCCGGGTCCTCGCGCCAGGCGGAGAACAGCCCCTTGTCGAATCCGGTGCGGCTGACCTGCTTGAGCCAGACGGCCGGGATGATCTGGTCGGTGTCGACGTTGCTGCGGCGCAGCGGGACCGCGCGCCCGGTGTAGGTGGTGAACGCTTCCATCGTGCTTCCTTACAGATCGGCGGGAGCGGCCAGACGGCCGGTGACGGCGGTGGCGGCGGCGACGGCGGGCGACACCAGGTGGGTGCGGCCGCCGGGTCCCTGCCGTCCCTCGAAGTTGCGGTTGGACGTGGAGGCGCTGCGTTCACCGGGCGTGAGCTTGTCGGGGTTCATCGCCAGGCACATGGAGCAGCCTGCCTCGCGCCACTCGGCACCGGACGCGGCGACGACCTCGTGGAGGCCCTCCTCCTCGGCCTGCTTCTTGACCTCCATGGAGCCGGGGACGACCAGCATCCGGACGCCGCTCGCGACCTTGCGGCCCTTCAGCACATCGGCGACGGCGCGGAGGTCCTCGATACGGCCGTTGGTGCAGGAGCCGACGAAGACGGTGTCGACCTCGATGTCGCGCAGCGGCGTCCCGGCGGTGAGGCCCATGTACTCCAGGGCGCGCTCGGCGGCCTGCCGCTGGGCGGGGTCGGAGAAGGACGCGGGGTCGGGCACGGACTCGGCGAGCGGCAGGCCCTGGCCCGGGTTGGTGCCCCAGGTGACGAACGGGGTCAGCTCGGCCGCGTCGATCACGACCTCCTTGTCGAAGACCGCGTCGTCGTCGGTGCGGAGGGACGTCCAGTACTCGACGGCCTTGTCCCAGTCCGCCCCCTGGGGCGCGTGGGGGCGGCCCTTGAGGTAGGCGAACGTGGTCTCGTCCGGCGCGATCATCCCGGCGCGGGCGCCGGCCTCGATGGACATGTTGCAGACCGTCATGCGGCCTTCCATCGACAGCGACCGGATGGCCTCGCCCCGGTATTCGATGATGTGGCCCTGGCCGCCGCCGGTGCCGATCCTCGCGATGATCGCGAGGATGAGGTCCTTGGCGGTGACGCCCTCGGGCAGCGCGCCGTCGACGGTGACCGCCATCGTCTTCGGCTTGGTCTGCGGCAGCGTCTGGGTGGCGAGGACGTGTTCGACCTCGCTGGTGCCGATGCCGAAGGCGAGCGCGCCGAACGCGCCGTGCGTGGAGGTGTGCGAGTCGCCGCACACGACGGTCATGCCGGGCTGGGTCAGGCCGAGCTGCGGGCCGATGACGTGGACGATGCCCTGCCCGTCGTCGCCCATCGGGTGCAGCCGGACGCCGAAGTCGGAGCAGTTCTTGCGCAGCGTCTCGACCTGGGTCCGCGACACCGGGTCGGCGATGGGCTTGAGCAGGTCCGTGGTCGGGACGTTGTGGTCCTCGGTGGCGATGGTCAGGTCGGGGCGGCGGACCGCGCGGCCGGCCATCCGCAGCCCGTCGAACGCCTGCGGGCTGGTGACCTCGTGGACGAGGTGCAGGTCGATGTAGAGGAGGTCCGGCTCACCCTCGGCGTGCCGCACGACGTGCGCGTCGTAGACCTTCTCGGCCAGTGTTCGGCCCATCACTCCCACCTCATCTGTAATGATCGTCGGCGCTCCGTCGCGCCGTGTTCTCCGTCACCCCGACTTGCATCTCATATTACGAGACGTCAATATCAAGACATGGACAACTCTAGCGGAGTCGGCGTACTTGACAAAGCCGTTCTCGTGCTGAACGCGCTGGAGGCCGGTCCGGCCTCGCTCGCCCAGCTCGTCCAGACGACCGGGCTGGCCCGCCCCACGGCCCACCGGCTCGCCGTCGCGCTGGAGCACCACCGCCTCGTGCACCGCGACACGCAGGGGCGTTTCATCCTCGGGCCGAGGCTCGCCGAGCTGGCGGTCGCGGCCGGCGAAGACCGTCTGCTCGCGATCGCCCAGCCCATCCTGGCCCAGTTGCGCGACCTGACCGGGGAGAGCGCCTCGCTGTTCCGCCGCCAGGGGGACGTCCGGGTCTGCGTCGCCGCCGCCGAGCGGACGAGCGGCCTGCGCGACACCATCCCGGTCGGCGCCGCGCTCCCGATGACGGCGGGTTCGGCCGCGCAGATCCTGCTCGCGTGGGAGGAGCCCGACCGGCTGCACCGGGGGCTGCGCAACGCGAAGTTCGAGGCGACGACGCTGGCGTCCGTCCGGCGGCGCGGCTGGGCGCAGAGCGTCGGCGAGCGCGAGCAGGGCGTCGGGTCGGTGTCCGCCCCGATCCGCGGTGCGGGCGGGCGGGTGATCGCCGCCGTCTCCGTCTCCGGCCCCCTGGAGCGCCTCACCCGCTCCCCCGGCAGGCTGCACGCCGCACCCGTCGTCGCCGCCGGGGAGAAGATCTCCGAGGGGATGCGCCGCACGGCGTCCTGACCGCCGGAACCCGGGGCCGGCGGCTGGACGGCTCCCCGGCCCCGCGCCCGGCTCGCGATGCCCGATCTCGAACCACCACAACCCGGACACACATTGGATAGTGCCAGTATCCAAACGTCCGGCCTCGATACCGTTGGCCCCCGGTAAAGGGGGGTTCGACGGTGCAGATCTCCGAGCTCAGCGATCGCAGCGGGCTCACGGTTCAGACGATCAAGTTCTACATCAGGGAGGGCCTGCTGCCGAAGGGCGCGGCGGTCAGCGCGACCCGCTCGGAGTACGACGGCCGGCACCTGGAGCGGCTGCGGCTGATCATCGCGCTGCGCGAGGTCGGCGACCTGCCGGTGGCGGCGATCCAGCGGGTCATCGCCGCCGTCGAGGACGACCGGGTCGGCCTGCACGAGCTGTTCACCACCACCCGGCACGCCATCGGCCCGCACGTCGCCGCGCCGCACGACCCGAACTGGCGCGCCGCCCGCGAGGACGTCGACGCCCTCGTCCGCGAACTCGGCTGGACCGTCGGCGAGGACGCCCCCGCCCGTGATCTGCTCGCGCACACGTTCGTGGCGCTGCGCCGCCTCGGTTTCCCCATCACGCTGAAGGACCTGCGCCCCTATGTGCGGGCCGCGACCGAGGTCGCCGGCCACGAGATCCGGCGGGTCTGCGAGGGGGCGCCCCGCAGCCGGACGGCCCATTCGCTGCTCGTCTCCACCGTCCTCTACGAGCAGGTCCTGACGGCCCTGCACCGGCTGGCCCAGGAGGACGCCTCGGCCGGCCGCTTCGGCACGCAGTGACCCACGCCATTTCCCATAAACTCAATCGGAATTGGTATTCATGGCCGGGCGATAAGGCATTCACTTCGATCGCCTAACATGAACGGCGATGACCCCCACGCAGCCCCCCGGCCCCTCCAGTGCCAGGTGGACCGACCGCCTGCTCGCCGAGGGCGACGATCCCGACCCGCGTTTCTCCCTCGCCAACGAGCGCACGTTCCTGGCCTGGATCCGGACGGCGCTGGCGATGATCGCGGGCGGCATCGGCCTCGCGCTCGCCGGCGGCCTGGTCGAACCCGTGCTGCGGCACGGCCTCGCGGTCGCGTTCGCCGCGACCGGGGCACTGGTCGCCGCCCTCGCGTTCCACCGCTGGCTGCGGACCGAACGCGCGCTGCGCCGCGCGGAGTCCCTGCCACCGCCGGCGATCGCGCCGATCATGGCGTACGGCACCGCGATCGCCGCGCTCATCCTGCTTGTGACGTTGCTGGTCACCCGGTGAAACTCGGCGATCCCGGGGCGCAGCCGGAGCGGACGGCCCTGGCCTGGTCCCGGACCGCCCTCGCGCTGATCATCGTCGGGCTGCTGTGCGTGCGGCTCGCGCCGTCGCCCGCCGCCGTGGTCATCGCCGCCGTGGTGGTCTACGGCGGAGCCATGCTGCTGCTCCGCCGGGCCCGCACCGGCCTTGCGCGGCAGCGCAGAAGGCTGGCGTCCGGCGGCGGCACCGCCGACCCGCTCTCCGCGCTGATCATGTCGGGCCTGGTGATGCTGCTGGCCGTGGTCGCGATCCTCTTCGCCCTCCACTGATTCGCCCTCCACTGATTCGCCCTCAGCTGAGCCATGCGGCGGACGCATGGCCGCCGTGCAAGACCTTCGCTGGTGTCATGCCACGCCGCCGCCTAACGTCGGTCCCGCCATGACACGAAGCGCAGTTCGGGCTCACCGGTCATGACCTCACCGCACTCGCCGACCTCACTAGGAGAACCGCACAGATGCGCGTCACGCTCGGCAATCCCGCGACCGTCCCCGCGCCGCCGAACCCCGCCTACTCCCACACCGCCTACGTCACCCAGGGCCCGATGCTGTACGTGTCGGGGCAGATCGCCCTGGACGAGAACGGCAAGGTGGACGCGCCCGGCGACATGACCCGCCAGTCGGAGGTCATCCTCTCGCTGCTGGAACGCATCCTCGCCGCGCACGGCGCGGGGTTCGCCGACGTCGTCAACATCCGGACGTTCCTCACCGACATGGACCTCCGCCAGGAGTACGGGGCCGTCCGCCGCCGCTACTTCACCGGCGCCCCGCCGACGAGCACCACCGTCGAGGTGTCCCGCCTGTTCCATCCGGACGCGCTGATCGAAGTCGAGGTCGTCGCCGCGATCCCGTGATCAGGGCCGCAGGTTCCCCGCCACGTCCCGCAGCTCCGCCAGGAACGCGGTCACGGCGGGAGACCTGCGCGCGTGCCGCCCCACCGCCGCGTAGACGCGGCGGCGCGGCCGGCCGGATGCCACGGCGCGCAGCACGACACCGTCCCGCGCCAGGGCGGAGGCCGCCAGGGCCGGGACGAGCGTGACGCCGAACCCCTCCGCGACCAGGCCCAGCTTGGAGATCCATTCGGCGACCCGCAGCGGCGTCTCCGGCGCGAACCCGGCGGCCTCGCACCGGGTCCGCAGCGCGGCGATCGCGGCCGGGTCGTCGGCGACGATCCACGCCTCATCGGCCAGCTCGTCCAGCGGAACGCGGTCGAGCCCGGCGAGACGGTGACCGGCCGGCAGCGCGACGAGCAGCGCCTCCTCCAGCAGCGTCACCAGGTGCTCGGCGTCGACCGACGGATGCTTGTACGTGCTGACCAGGGCGATGTCGAGGTCGCCCGCGTCCAGCATCGGCAGTAGCCGCTCGGTCGTCCCCTCGCGCAGCAGCGGCCGCACCCCCGGATGGCGGGCCCGGAACCGGGCGAGGGCACGCGGCACGAGCGCCGCGTTCGCGGTGGGGAAGGCGCCGAGCCGCAGCGTCCCGGTGTCGAGCCGGCGCAGCCCGTCCAGCGCGCGGGCGGTGTCGGCGAGCCGGTCGAGGAGGGCGCGCGCGTGCGGCAGCAGGAACTCCCCGGCGGGGGTCGGCCGGACGCCGCGGGCACCGCGCACGAACAGCTCCACGCCGCAGACGTCCTCCAGCGACGCGATCTGCCGCGATACGGCCGACTGCGTGTAGCCCTCCGCGGTGGCGGCGGCGGTGAAGGAGCCGAGGTCGGCGACGGCGACGAACGTCCGCAGCAGGACGGGATCGAGGGCTTCGGCGCGCACAGGACGCAGGATACGGGCCGGTTGGAATTCGGGACGATCACCCCGCTTGGTACCCTTCTCGCCTCACACTCCGTCATTCCCGCAGGTCCCCGCCAGCGTTCCACGCCGAGGTCGTCCATGCCCGAGAGCCGCCCGTTCGTCAGTCTGGCGACCGATTTCGGCGCCGCGTACACCGCCATCTGCGCGGGCGTCGTGTACTCCATCGCGCCGCAGGCGAACGTTCTGGTGCTGAGCGACGAGATCACCCCGTTCGACATCCGCGAGGGCGCGATGCTGCTGCGGCAGGCGCTGCCGTATCTGCCGGTCGGCGTCCACGTGGGCATCGTCGATCCCGGTGTCGGCACGCCGCGGCTGCCGGTCGCGATCGAGACCGGGCGCGGGGACGTGCTGGTCGGCCCGGACAACGGGCTGCTCGTCCCGGCCGCGCAGAAGCTGGGCGGCGTCGTGCGGGCGCACGCGCTGGAGAACCCGGCCTACCGGCTGCCGGAGGTGTCGGCCTCGTTCCACGGCCGCGACATCTTCTCCCCCGCCGCCGCGCACCTCGCCGCCGGCGTCGCCGTCACCGACCTCGGTTCGCCGGTGGAGCCGCTGCCGCTGGACGTCCCGCCGCCGTCGGCGGGCGGCGGGGAGTTGACGGTCCCGGTGCTCTACACCGACCGCTTCGGCAGCCTCGTCCTCGGCGCCGAGCGGGCGGACCTGACCGCCGCGTTCGGCGACCTGCCGCCCGGAACCACGCTGGACGTCGCTTGGACCGTTCCCACCCCGGGCACCGCGCGTGTCACGTTCGAGGAGACCTTCGGCGGCGTCGCGACCGGCGAGCCGCTGCTGTGGATCGACTCGTCCGGCTGGCTGGGGCTCGCCGTCAACCAGGGCTCCGCCGCCGAGACGTTCGGGCTCGCGGGTGCGCGAACCCTCACGCTGCGCCCCGCCACCCCCCACTCCTGATCACGAAAGCTGGAGGCACCTCTTGTCCCGCCGCCCCCTAACGGCAGGTCGGCTGCGGCATCCGGGGAGTTGAAAACCACAGCAATGAGGTCATTACCGCAGATATCGGCAATTGCGAGTCCACTTTGAGCCGTAATCTTCGGGCCAAGATCCCGGAGGGTTGACCGAAGCCGGCAGCGCGGTCTTAGGAGAGCATTTCAACGACGGATGCACTCCAATCTGCCGCAGGCTTGAAGACTGACGGTTCGGCAAGCAGCGCCAGTTCACGTCTTGACCGCGGCAGTAGCCCAAGAGATTCTCTGGCGAAGGCGGCACTCCGGCGCCGAAGACCGGGGATCAGATCGGTAAGCAGTGGAAACTTGCGCAGCCTCACCGCAACCAGCGTCAACATACACCTCACAACATCCGACAATGATATGGTAACTCATTGTGAAAATGGTGGTGCAGGTGAAGTTGCTGCCAACGCCTGATCAGGCTGCGGCGCTAACCGAAACTCTGCATGCCTGCAATGTCGTCGCCGATTGGGTGTCCCAGGTGGCGTTCGATCGAAGAGTGTTCTCGCGGGCTGGGCTTCAAAAGCTCCTGTACCTGGAGGTAAAGGCGCGGGGGTTGTCCGCGCAGCCAGCGTTGCATGTGATCCGTAAGACCGCTGACGCCTACACCACTCGACGAGCGCAGATCGCGAGTGGGCTGCTGGGCAAGCCCGGATCCGCACGTCGAGCCAAGGCCGAGGGCAAACCGATCACCTTCCGTCCGGACGCCGCGCATCCGTTCGACGATCGCTGCCTATCGTGGCAGACAGACGTCCTAACGGTGTCGATCTGGACCACCCGGGGCCGGATAAAGAACCTCCGTTTCACTGGCGAGCCGTCCCAGCTCAAGACCTTGGCTGAGCATCGCAAGGGCGAAAGTGACCTGGTGTACCGGACCGGCAAGTGGTTCCTGGTCGCCACCTGCGAAATCCCCGAGCCTCCGCTGAACACTCGCCCACGTGACTGGATCGGGGTGGACCGAGGCATCGTCAATCTGGCCACCACATCCGACGGTGTCAACCACCAGGGCCGCAGCCTGCAACACTATCGGCGTCGCATGGCCCGGGTCCGTGCCAAGCTGCAGGTCACGGGCACCAAGTCCGCCAAACGCAAACTCAAGCGACGCGCACGGCGCGAGCAGCGGCACACCGCGCACGTGAATCATAAGATTGCCAAGACGGTAGTGGCCGATGCCCAACGCACCGGACGCGGCATCGCCCTAGAAGACCTCCAGGGCATTCGCGACCGGGTACGGCTCAAGCGGCACCAGCGGGCCACCTTGTCATCCTGGTCATTCCACCAGCTCGGCGAGTTCATCGCCTACAAAGCTCGTCGCGCCGGTGTACCGGTACTAGAGGTGGATGCCGCCTACACCTCGCAAATCTGCCCGCGGTGCAGGCACGTCTGCCGCAAGAACCGCCCAACTCGGGAAGAGTTCCGTTGTGTGCTCTGCGGGCTCGCTGGCCCTGCCGACCACATCGCTGCCGTGAACGTCCGCGCTCGGGCGCGCACGGTGTGGGCGTTTGTCAACACGCCCCATGCAGCCATGTCACCGTCTCCCGGTTTGAGGCAGTCATGAGCCGCAAGTCTGTTCCAAGGAACGGACAGTTGACCTACACGCCCTACCTGGCGTCGGCGGTGCTGTTCGTGGCGTTGACGGTGCCGATGGCCCGGTTCACCGACCATCTCGCGGCCCGCGCCGAGCGGCGCCGCGCCCCCGGAGGCGGCACATGAGCGAACCGCGGCTGCGCGTCGAAGGCGTGTGGAAGGCCTACCGCTCCCGGCCGGTGCTGCGCGGCGTCGATCTGGACGGCGCGGACATCACCGACCCGGACGCCGACCCCGACGACGTCCGCAAGCGCATCGGGATGGTGTTCCAGTCCTACAACCTGTTCCCGCACATGTCGGTGCTGGACAACATCACGCTCGCGCCGGTCCGCGTGCACCGGCGTTCGCGCGCGGAGGCCGAACGGCACGCCCGCGAGCTGCTGGAACGGTTCGGGCTCGCCGACCGGGCCGGCGAGTACCCCGACCGGCTGTCGGGCGGGCAGCAGCAGCGCGTCGCGATCATCCGGGCGATGGCGGGCCGGCCGAGCCCGCTCCTGCTGGACGAGGTGACGTCCGCGCTCGACCCGGAGCCGGTCACCGAGGTGATGGAGATCATCCGGGAGCTGAAGGACACCGGCATGACGATGATCCTCGCGACGCACGAGATGGGGTTCGCCCGCGACATCGCCGACACGGTCTGCTTCCTGCACGACGGCGTCCTGCTCGAACGCGGCCCGGCCGAGCAGATCTTCGAGGACCCGGCCGAGCCCCGGACCCGCGAGTTCCTGCGCCGCGTCATCGAGTCCCGCCGCCTGTAGGAGACTGGTCGGCGTGCCGGTTCTGGACGTGGTCGCGTGGGTGCAGGTGTCAGGCGGCCAGATGCTCGCCGTCCGGTCCCGGGGCCGTGACGTGCTGTACCTTCCGGGCGGCAAGCGGGAGCCCGGCGAGGACGACTGGTCGGCGCTGTCCCGCGAGGTGCGCGAGGAACTGGACCTGGAACTCGACCGGGCCTCATTCCGGGAACTCGGCGTCGTCCGCGCGCCCGCTCACGACCAGCCGGACTTCGACCGCGTCCGCATGGCCTGCTTCACCGCCGCCTACCGGGGCACCATGACCGCGGCCGGCGAGGTGGACGAGTACGTCTACGTGGGACGCGGCGACCGGCACCTGCTGGCCCCCGCCTCGCGGGCCGCCTTCGACCTGGCCGCCGGCCACGGCCTGCTCGCCTGATCGACCTTCGGCTTCCCGGCCGGCGACTTAGGTCGCCGCGCGCACCGCCCGGTGGCCGACGCCGCGTCGGTGGCGTCCCGGAAACACTTGCGGCAGGGCGGCTCGACCAGCGAGGAGCAGACCATGCCACAGGTGCCGATCAAGCGCCGTATCGTGCTCGCCGGGGCGGCCGCGGCCGTCGCGTCCGGCCCGGTCCGGATCGCGCGGGCCGCGCCGGGACGGCGGCTGCCGCAGCGCGGCGTCAACTACGACACCGAGCGCGCGGTGTGGAAGCCGGAGTTCGTGCGGCGGGAGATCCGTGCGATCCGGCGGGATCTGCACTGCAACGCGCTCATCGTCCTCGGCTCCGACCTGGGGCGGCTGATGCGGTCCGCCCGCCACGCGGCGAACGAGGGCATGTTCGTGTGGCTGGAGCCGCGCCGGTTCGACCAGGACGCCCGGACGACGCTGCGGTTCGTCGCGTCGGTCGCCCGCGCCGCCGAACGGCTCCGCCGCGCGGGGGCCGGGATCGGCGTCTCGCTCGGCTGCGAGCTGACGATCTTCATGTCCGGCCTCGTCCCCGGTGCCGACTGGAGGGAGCGGGCGGAGAACCTCGGGGGCCCGGCGGGCGAGGGGTACAACGAGCGGCTGAACGCGTTCCTCGGACGGGCGTTGACGACGGTCAGGCCGCTGTTCGGCGGGCGGCTCACCTACACGTCCGGCGTGTGGGAGGAGGTCGACTGGCGCGGGTTCGACGCGGTCGGCGTCGACCTGTACCGGGACGCATCGAACGAAGCGACCTACGTCCAGGATGTGCGGGCCCTGCACAGGTTCGGCAAGCCGGTCGTCATCACCGAGTTCGGCTGCTGCACGTACCGGGGCGCGGACAGGCTCGGCGGGACGGGGTTCGACATCGTCGACTGGACGCAGGACCCGCCCCTCGTCCAGCCGGGATACGTCCGGGACGAGCGGGTCCAGGCCCGCTACATCTCCGAGTTGCTGGACGTCTACGAGGCGGAGGGCATGCACGGCGCGTTCGTCTACAACTTCATCGACGCCGACGCCCCGTACTCACCCGATCCCCGCCACGACCTCGACATGGCCGGGTTCTCGCTGGTCAAGGTGGCGCCGCCGGAGTCGCAGCTCGGCTATGCGCGCACGGGGCACTGGGAACCGAAGCTCGCGTTCCGCACCCTCGCGCGCCGGTACGCGGCCTAGAGGTCCGCCACACCGCTGGAGTGGGGGACCTCCGGCTCGGAGCAGCAGAACCAGGTGGTGGCCGGCCGGCCCCCGGGTCCCGGAACGTCGTTCACCCCGAGATGTCCACGCCCTCCGGGCGCGGGGCGCCACGGCGGCGCCGCAGCCGCGCGCCGAGTGTGACGAGGCCAAGGCCGGCCGCGTAGATGGCGAGGTTGACGGCCGCGTAGCTCCACGCGACGGCGTCAGGGTCCTTGCTGAAGGCCCGGGTGACGTCGTCGCCGCGGGTCGGGGACAGCGACGCCCTGGAGGCAGCCGTCGGCGAGCACCGCCGCGTCCTGGCCGTCCTCGCCTATGTCTCCCGCTAGGCGCGGCGGGTGCGGTCGGCCGCCGCGGCGGCGAGGATCATCTCGTCGACGACCCGGCGGGTCTGCGGGGACAGGTCGACGAGGGCGCGCAGCACCTCCGGGCGGATGACGCCCTGCTCGACGTCGCGGCGCAGCGCCTTGATCGTGAGGTCGTCGCCGATGGGGTCGGACTCGCCGGCGAAGCCGAAGTAGCCGATCGGCACGCCGAAGAACGTGGCGAGCGCGGTCAGCGTCTTCAACTGCGGGTTCTCCTGCCGTCCAGTGCGCAGTTTCCAGACGGTGGTGGATGAGATGTCCTCACCGGTGGCACGCGCGATGGTGGCGGCCGTCTCCACGTTGTTGCGCGGCGGCCCGGCGTCCGCCGGCCACAGGTTCTGGATCAGCCACTCGACCTTCTCGGCCAGGGACGCCCCCGGCGACACTCCGTCGGCCTGCTCCCGCATGATGCCCCTCCCCATGGCCAGTGATTTTAGTTGACCATATCCGCGCTCGTCAGCCAAGGGCACGCTCTGGCGTAGCGCGATCCCGGCTACTGCGGGACGTCCCGGGTGAAGGGGCGCAGCCGGATCACGATGTCGAGGAGGATGAGGCCCAGCGCGAGGCTGAACAGGACGTCGGTCAGCCAGTGGTAATCGGTCAGCGTGAGGCCCGCCCCGGCGATGAATCCCGTCACCACCGCGAGGTTGCGCCGGCGGAGCGGCGTGAAGGGACCGCGAAGGGCCGGGAGCGCCACGACCAGCAGCTCGAAGATCATCCACTCCAGCACGAACCCGTTGAGCGTGTGCCCGGACGGATAGGCGGTCCCCCCGTGGAACAGCACATCGGTGTTGCTGATCGGGAACGTCCGGGGGATGACCGCCTTGAGCCCGAGTTGCAGCCCCGACAGGACGATGACGATCGCCGCCGCCATGAGCGGGTAGCGCAGCGAGCGGGCCCGGAGCGCGGCGAGGCCGGCCAGCGGGCCGATGATGTACAGCAGGTCCCCGCGTTGGCCGAACTTGGCGCACACGTACACGAGGTCGAACCATCCGCCTTGCACATACGCGTCGTTGAAGCGGTGCACGACGCCGTCGAGATGCCTGAGCGGACCGTTCAGCAGCACGTCCACCGTGACCAGCACCATGATCGCCATCAGCAGCGCGTACCAGCTCTTCGATCCCCACCGCACGGGCGTGGCATTCCCCGCCGCCGCCGTTTCCCACCTGTCTCAGGGCGTGAGGATGGCGCGCCCCCGGATCCGTCCGGCGTCCAGGTCGTCGATCGCGGACTGGAAGTCGTCCAGTGCGTATTTCCGCGTGTGCAGGGTGACCGCGCCGCGGGCCGCGAGCGCCATCAGATCGCACAGGTCGTTGTAGGACCCGACGAGGTTCCCGATGATGTTGATCTCCGCGGAGATGATGTCGATCGTGGGAACGTCGATGTTCTCGCCGTATCCGACCACGTGGTAGTCGCCCGCCTCGCGCAGCATCCGCACGCCTTCCGCGGTCGTGCCGCCCTCGCCGACGAAGTCGACGACCACCTCGGCGCCACCGCCCGTAAGGCCGAGGACTTTCGCGACATGGTCCCCATCCGCGACCACACCCCGGTCGGCGCCGATCCCGGACGCCAGTTTCACCGCGTCCGGATTCCGGTCGACCACGATCAGCTCGGCCGGGCTGATCGCCTTGAGCACCTGGACGCCGATGTGCCCGAGGCCGCCGGCCCCGATGACCACGCACCGGTCCCGCGGCGTCAGCCGCCGCGCCGCCTTCGCCGCCGCGTGGTACGCGGTGAGCCCCGCATCGGCGAATGCGGCCACGTCCGCCGGCTCCAGCCGCCCGTCCAGTTTCACCACGCTGCGCGCGGACGTCTTCAGATACTCCGCGTATCCCCCGTCGGTGTCGATTCCGGGGAACTTGCCGTGCTCGCAGTGCACGTCGTCTCCCGACCGGCACGCCCGGCACAGCCCGCATGTGATCAGCGGGTGGACGATCACCTTGTCCCCCTCGGCGACGTTCGTGACCGCCGCCCCGACGGCGTGCACCCACCCGGCGTTCTCGTGCCCGATCGTGTACGGCAGTTCGACCCCGGACTTCTCGGCCCACTGCCCTTCCAGGATGTGCAGATCCGTCCGGCACACCCCCGCGCCGCCGATCTTCACCACGACATCGAACGGCCCGTCCACCTCCGGGACGGGAACCTCGCTCATCCGCAGGTCCTCGCCGTACCCGACGACCTGCACAGCCCGCATGCCGCTCATGGAAGACCCTCCTCGTGGACGTGGGATCGTCCACGAGCCCATACCCGGCCATCCACGGACCGACCCGAGCATCATTCGGCGCCGCGGCCCGCGAACCCTGAAACAGAAAAACCGCAGATCGATGATCTGCGGTTCCAGGTGTACCCCCGAGCGGATTCGAACCGCCGTTACCGCCTTGAGAGGGCGGCGTCCTAGGCCACTAGACGACGGGGGCCGGACGTTGCGCCCGCGCGTTCTCCGCCCGGGCCTCGCCCAGCTTACCGGACGCCGCCCCCCACCTCGAACCAGTTTCGCCCCGTACGCCCCGCAAGTCCCCCACGACCGGACACCTTGCCCCACGCGCACCTGTGCAACGCGCCGCACTGACCATCTCGATGCCCTGTGGCGCGTCTCTAAGGACGCACGATCCGCACAACGCACACGGAGACGCTGCGGCGGTTCCCCTACTGGCAAGCCAAAGCCGAGCCTGAGGTGAATACCGAAAACGGGCGGAGATGAACGCTCCCGCGCGTCCTGAGTTCAAAGAACGAAGATCGCGAAACTGGGACGTCGCAGATTAAAGGCCCCCGTGCGGACCCCAGCCCACGTTCGGGCGAAGCCCGAACACCGGGGGTTCCAGGGGGTCGCCCCCCTGGGAGAAATCGCGGGCTCCGGCGAAATCGAGCGAAGCTCGATGAGCACGAAGCCCCGCCTCGGGGGTTCCAGGGGGTCGCCCCCCTGGGAGAAATCGCGGGCCTCGGCGAAATCGAGCGAAGCTCGATGAGCACAAGGCCCCGCCACGTACCCCCGAGCGGATTCGAACCGCCGTTACCGCCTTGAGAGGGCGGCGTCCTAGGCCACTAGACGACGGGGGCGTGGTCCGCCTTGGGCGGACGCAGCTGGGGTACCAGGACTCGAACCTAGACTAAGTGAACCAGAATCACTCGTGCTGCCGATTACACCATACCCCAGTGAGGTACGGGCTCCCGAGCCGTTTCCGGCTGGTCGCTCGCGCCTCGATGAGAATACAGGACCTTGGGACAACGGCCAAAACGATTCCGGTCAGCGGCCGAAGTCGACGGGGCCGATGTGGCGGTGGCCCCACTCGACCAGGGGACGCAGGCGACGCCAGGACGCGCGGATGCGCGCGAGCACCTCGTCCGGGTCCCTCATCCACGGGTCGGCGGGCCAGCCTTCGTGGGCGTAGAGGGAGCGGTGCCGCAGGAGGTCCAGGCGCGGGTGGTCGGGGGGTGTGCCGCGGGGCCGGGTCTTGAGCCGGTCTCCGGCGATCTCCAGACCGGCGGAGCGGAGGTCGTCCACGATGGTCTGGAGTTCGCGGCCATACGTGTCGGAGCCGACCGCGTCGCGGTAGCGGCGGAGCTGCCCGGGAGTCGGCGCGTACATGCCGCCGGCGACCATCAGCCCATCCGCGTCTATCTGGAGGTAGAAGCCCTCGGGGGTGTGTCCGCCCTGGTGTGTTTTGTAGGGCGACTTGTCCTTGCTGAATCGGACGTCCCGGTACGGGCGGAAGAGTTTGACCGCGCCGAACTCCTCTTCGAGTTCGGCGCACAGCTCGGTCAAAGGCTCGCGCACGTGGCGTTCGTACGTCTCCTTGTGGGACGTCCAGTAGGGCTTGCTGTTGTCGGCCTGCAAGCCCTCGTAGAACGAGAACGCCTCGCCGGTGAAGCCGCCGAACGCCATGGTTCAGTCCCGGGCGACGACGCGGTTGGTGAGGCTGCCGATGCCCTCGATGGTGACGGTCACCTCGTCCCCGATCTGCAGGGGGCCGACGCCGGCGGGGGTGCCGGTGAGGATGACGTCGCCGGGCAGCAGCGTCATGACCTGGCTGACGTACTCGACGAGGGCCGGGACGTCGCGCAGCAGCAGGGACGTGCGGGAGTCCTGGCGGACCTCCCCGTTGACGGCCGTGGAGATCGCCAGGTCGGCGGGGTCGATCTCGGTCTCGATCCACGGGCCGATGGGGCAGAACGTGTCGAAGCCCTTGGCCCGCGTCCACTGCCCGTCTTTCTGCTGCAGGTCGCGGGCGGTGACGTCGTTGGCGCAGGTGTAACCGAGGATGACCTCGGCGGCGCGGGACGCGGGCACCTCGCGGCACATCCGGCCGATGACGACGGCCAGTTCACCCTCGTGGTCGACGCGCTCGGAGAGCTTCTGCGGGTAGGCGATCGCCTCGCCGGGGCCGATCACGGCGGTGGACGGCTTGGAGAAGATCACCGGCTCGGCGGGCGGCTCGTCCCCGCCCATCTCGCGGACGTGGTCGGCATAGTTCTTCCCGATCGCGATGATCTTGCTGGGCAGGATCGGCGCGAGCAGCCGGACGTCGGTGAGCGGGAGGCGCTGCCCGGTGAACGTCAGTTCACCGAACGGGTGGGCCGCGATGACGGCGACGGTGTTCTCCTCCACCACGCCGAAGGACATGCCGTCGTCGGTGGAGAACCTGGCGATACGCATGTTCGAGAGCCTAGTACGCCGTTCAGAGGCCGCACGCCTTGCCGTTCAGCTCGCAGCCCTTGGGGGTGGACGCGTGCCCGGCCGCGCCGAACTGGACCTCCCAGGTGCCGCCGGGCGGGATCGCGGGGGCGCCGTCCAGGTTCTTGATCTCCACCTTCTCGCCGCCGTGGACGAGCCGCGCGCCCCAGATGTTCTTCACGTCCGCCCCGGGGGCACGGAACGTCAGCTTCCACGTCTTCATCGGGCGGTCGGTGCGGTTGGTGATGACCATCTTGCCCTCGAAGTACCCATCGTCCTGCTGGACGAGCTGGTACGTGATCCCCTTGCCCTGCACCAGCGGGCCGATCGGCGCGGTGGTCGCCGGGGGCGGCGTGCCGGGCTGGACGGGCGGTTGCCCCGCCGCAGGAGCCGTGGCCGGAGGCGTCGCGGGCGCTCCGCCGGGCGAGGGCGTGCCGGACGCCGTCGGGGCCGGCCCGTCCGTCGCACCTCCGGCCGCCGGGGCGGACGCGGCCGGAGACGCGGGCTTCCCGGCCTTTTCCTCGCCGTCGGAGCCGCGGCCGGCGTACAGCAGTGCCGCGAGCACGGCTGCGGCGAGGAGCACCACCGCGACGATCACCGCGATGAGGATCATCGGACGCCGGGACCGCGACACCGGCGCTCCCCCGGACGGCATCGCCGGGGCGGTCGCATCGGGCGGCGGGACGGGGGCGGGCATGGGGGCGGGAGCCGGCATCGGGGAGGCGAACGGGGCACCGGCCGGAGAGGCGGTCTCGCCTTCGGCACCGAACTGCGCCGTCCACGGCGCCTCCGCGGGCTGCTCCGGCGCGGGCTGCTCCGGCGCGGGCTGCTCCGGCACGGGCTGCTCCGGCACGGGCTGCTCCGGCACGGGCTGCTCCGGCACGGGCGGCCGCCCGTCCGGCTGCGGGGGAACGGCGCCCTGCTCGAATGCCGCCGCCTGAGGTGCGGCGGACGCGGCGGGCTTCTTGATCCGGATGTCGCTGACGGTCACGGACGCCTTGTCCGCGTCGTCCCCGGGCCCGTCCCGGAAGGTCACGCCGGGATCGTCCCCGGCCCCGTCGAGGGAGGTCGCTGCCGGATCACCACCGGGAAGGTCCTGGAAGGTCGCCCCCGGCTCGTCCTCCGGCTCGCCCTCGGGGTCGTCGGCCGGAAGGTCGCGAGAGGTCGCTTCCGGGTCGTCCTCGGGATCGTCGGCGGGGAAGTCCTGGAACGTCACGTCCGCGAGGTCGTCCACGGGTTCGTCGACGATGGTCGAATCCGCCGCCGTGCCCGCGTCCGCCGTGGCGGCCTTGCCCGGGACGCGGAACTCGGCGGTCGTCTTGTGGTCCGGGGGCACGTACCCGGGCTCCTCGCCGCTCAACTCGTCCACCCTCCGCTGTCGTCGGTCTCATGGACTCCGACGACGGGCGAGACGGTTCGGTTCGGAGTTCGTACCGGACCGGAAGGGGTCAGCCGGCCGAGGCGGGCTCCAGGCCGCGGCGCGCGGCCTGCCGCAGCTGCCGGTTGAGCATGTCGGTGATGAGCTCGATGGCGTCGGGGGTGGTGGCGTCCTGGGCGCCGCTGAGCCAGCGGGTGGCCTCGGCCAGCAGATCCTCGGCCGCGTCGCCCGCCGGTCCGGCGTCGGCCATCCGCCCGAGCACGGCGCCGAGGCGCAGCGCGGCGTCGGCGCATCCGGACTCCGCGGCCCGCCGGTACCAGTCGGCGGCCTGCTGCAGGTCGCCCGCGCGCTCGTACATCTCCCCCAGGCCGAAGGCGACGTCCACCCAGGTCCCGTCCGTAGGACGCCCAAGGTCCTCGGGGGTCCACGGTCGGACGGACATACGATCACTCCGGTGATTCGGGGTCGGGGGGAGACGGCACGCGGAACACCACGCGTGCCGTGCAGGTCCCCTATAGTGGACGCTTCAACCGAAATCCGCCACTGATTCCGTCGGTTTCAGCGAATTTTCTTCGTGACCATACCGATACCAACGGAAACACCCGCGTTCTCGCGAACGATCCGGTGTCAGGGCATCCGATGGCGAGCCAGCGCGTCCTCGAAACCGTCGTGTCCCGCGGTGTAGGACCGCAGCGTGACCGGCGCACCCTTCGCACCGTGCTCCAGCAGGTCCGGGACGGAGCGGGGATCGGGCAGGACGTCGTCGCCGAGCTGGGCGGAGTCGCGCAGGATCGTCCGGACCCCGGGCTCCCCGGAGACGAACTCGCCGAGCAGGAAGCCCTCGGACTCGTTCCAGACGAGGGCCTGGAGCCCGAGGACGAAGGTCGCGTCCCGCGGGTCGGACGGGTCGAGCCAGACGTTCGAGAGCGGTATCCCGCGCGCCTGCAGCGCGTCGCCGACACGGGTGATGTAGCCGCGGGTGACATCGACGAAGGGGTCCGAGTGAGGCAGGGGCCGGAGACGGTCGATCACTGTTCATCCCTCTCTTCGGTCTCATACGAAGTATGAGGGAAGTTGACCTTGTATGTCCTGTTTCTGGCGAAAAAATTTGCTGAAGGCAGGCCAAACAGCCCCTTTCGCCACATTCCTCCCTTCAATCCCCCTTTTCTCGCTTGTCGCCGGGGCTTACGGCGAAGCGAGCCTGGGCGTGAACTGCGTGACGAGTTGCGGGACGAGCCAGGGCGCGACGACCGCGGCCCCCGCTCCCGCCGAGCAGAGCACCGTCAGCCGTCCGGGCACCGCGGCCCGCCGGCCCAGCTCGGCCGTGATCAGCATGACCGCGGCCCCGGAGACGGCCACGCGTGCGGCTCCGGCCCAGGGGTACCGCGCCACGCCCGGTTCGGGAACCGGCGTGAGCTGCACGACCGGCACGGCCCCCGCGCCCGGCTCGTCCGACATGACCGACTCCACCGCCGGCCGCGCGAAGACGGCCGAGGGGCCCGCCACCGCCGGTCGCTCGACCATGACCGGCCGCTCCGGGGCGCCCGGCATCCCCGCCTCCGCGCCCATCCGCCTGTCTTCCACCTCGAACTCCTTACGGTCAGCGGCCCGCTCCGCGGCGACCGAAGATCATGGACGCGGCTCGCCCGTCCGCATGACGTTGACCAGCGGCGCCGGACGGCGGCCCGGGGGCGCCGTGACCGGAAGCCGGCCGCGGAGGTCCAGCTTCCTCGTGTGGACGCCGATGAGCGCGACATAGAGCGACAGTGCCAGGAAGAGCACCGCGGGACCGAGGACCCACAGAGCCACCATCGCGGTCATGTTGAACCCTCCTTCGGGTGGTTTGCGATATCCCTTACATCCCAGAGATCCTGCTGCTAGCCTTGTGAAGGTTTCTCTGATGGTTGACTTGTACCGACAAGTTCATCACTCACCATGTACCCTTTTTTAGGATTGCAAACACGTAGGGCGGGAAGTAGTTGTTCAGAAGACCGGTTCTGTCCAACATCCGTCCCGCTCCGGGCGGTCGGTACGACCTGGAGCGGACATGGCCGGAAGGGAGCGGATCAGATGGCTCGCACAACGCCTCTCCGCTGGCGTGACATCGCCCACGACCTGCGCCGGCGCATCGAGTCGGGCGACCTCACCCCCGAGGACGGCGCGTCCGGACGGCGGCCGCTGCCTCCCGAGAAGGAGCTGGAAGCCCATTACCGCGCGTCCCGCAACACCGTCCGGGACGCGCTCTCCTGGCTCCGGCAGCAGGGGTACGTCGTCTCGGAGCAGGGCAAGGGGACGTTCGTCGTGCCCCGACCCAACATCGTGCACATCACGCTCCGCGCGGTCGAACTGGGTCTCGCGCCCGGCCCCAAGTCGGAGGAGTGGTACAACCGCGACGCCGCCATCCCCGCGAACCGGAACGTGTCGGTGTCGCCGGTGAAGGTGGAGGTCCAGGAGGGCACCAAGGTCATCGCCCGCTACCTGCAGACGAACCCCGGCTCGGAGTTCATCTCCCGCCACCAGGAGATCTTCCTCGACGACAAGCCGTGGGCCCTCCAGACGTCCTTCTACCCGCTCGACTTCGCCACCGGCGGCGCGTCCCGCCTGCTCTACCCGCGCGACATCCCCGAGGGCGCCGTGGCGTACCTGGGCGAGGCTCTCGGCTACCACGAGGTCGGCTTCCACGACGAGATCAAGGCCCGCGTCCCGGACGAGAACGAGAAGCGATTCTTCAGCCTCGGCGAGTCCGCGGCCGGCGTCGTCTTCGAAACCGTCCGGACGGCCTACTCCCCGGACGGCAAGGCCTTCCGGCTCACCGTGACGGTCTGGCCCGCCGACCGTGTGCGGCTGCACTACAACGACGGGCAGGTCCCCGACGACGTACTCCGGACGCCGGGTCTGGCGGCCAGCCGGGACATTCCGCCCGAATCCCCGCCGGCCGAGGACGCCGGAAGCGGATAGGCCGCCGCCGCCCGACCACGGCGGCGGTCACACACATCCATCCATAGGCCCCCCCTTCCCGACCGAAAGGGAGCCACCGCGCTCCCACATCCGGCCAGGAGGCGGGGGCTCGGTCTTTCTTTTTTCGGAGTCAGGAGCACGTGGACACCGACACAAGGGGCCGCCGGCGCAGCCGGGCCGCCCATGCCAGCTACCGCATCCGCCGCGCCCGGCCGGACGAGCTCGACGTCGTCCTCGGACTGATCGACCACGCGGCCGACTGGCTGCGGTCCCAGAAGAACACCTCGCAGTGGGCCCGGCCCTGGCCCAGCCCGGACGGGCGCCGCAAGCGCGTCTACGAAGCCCTGCTGGACGGGCAGACATGGCTCCTGTTCGACGGCGAACATCCGATCGGCACCGTGTCCATCAAGCTGATCGGCCACGAGGAACTCTGGACGCCGGAGGAACGCCGGACCGAGGCCGTCTACCTGCACCGCCTGGTCGTCGACCGCGCCTACGCCGGCGGCGGTCTGGGCGCCGAACTGATCGACTGGGCCGGACGCAAGGGCGCGTCCCTGCAGCGCAACGCGGAGCTGATCCGAATCGACGTGTGGACCGACAACACCGACCTTCACGCCTACTACCGCCGCCAGGGCTTCGAGGACGTCGCCATCCGCACCACCAGCGACAAGACCCCTTCAGGCGCCCTGTTCCAGAAACCCCTGCCTCCGTCCCCGCCCGCCCGTCCGAGCCGGATCATCGAGGAAGCGCCCCTGGAGGCGCATTACGCCCCCGTGTGACATCGCCGCAATCGGCACGGGCGTCCTCCATCCGGTGCGAACGGCGCGCTTCTCTCACCGCCATGGCCCGCACGTCCCGCGCCGGGGGACGTGGATGCCGCGTCAGACGAAGCGGACGAGCATGAGGTCGCTGTCGGGGGTTTCGCGCCAGTAGAAGGCGCCGGGGTCGCGGGACATGCCCTCGATCTCACCGGCGATGATCAGTGCGCGGTTGATGCAGTCGGTCTTGTTGTAGCCGGTCTGTTCCTGGAGGCGCTGGAGGGCCTGGACGGCCTTGCCGGTGAGGTTGACCGTCACGCGCTCGCTCTGCGGGGCGGCGTCGGCGCGACGGCCGGGATCGTCCGCGTCCATGGCCCCACCCGATGTTCCGGCGGCTGCCCGAGAGTTCGTCATGAGAGCTCACTCCAATCCCGGGGCGCGGAGCCCGGTCCGCCCTGCGTCCGATGCGGGTGTCGGGCACCCTCGCCGGTCAGGCGATCATACATCCCTTCGCCAGCAGAACCATGCCCCACGTACAGCATGCATGTGAGAGGTTCCCCCGATGATCGACGCGGAAACATCCGAGACTTGCGGCTTTCCATCAGGTCACACATTCATTACTGTCTTTCATACAGTCATTGTATGGTCTTCATATGCGTGTTGTCCTATTCTTTAAGGGGGACGTGGGGACGGACCAACACCGAGGAGCCGGCGGACACCACGCCGGTCCCTCCGGGGGAAGGAAGACTCCGTGAGACTGAACCGCTGGACGGCGCGGCTGCGCAGGCGGACCGCCTCGCACGCCGGCGGCCTGCTGAACACGCAGATCATGACCTCCGTGACGCTCGGGGCCGTGGTGCTGGGCTACCTGATGGACGGTTCGCACATCGCCGCGATCAGCGGCGTGCTGGCGTTCCTGTCGTTCCCCGCGGTGAGCATGACGAACGCGGTCGTCCGGCTCATGCGGGCGGAGACGCTGCAGGAGACGTCCGGGCCGCCGGCGTTGCCGACGGTGACGATCGCACCGGCCGCGGACGTGGCCACGCCGGGTCCGGACAGGACATTCTGGGACGCGCTGACGCCGGCGGAGAAGCATGAACTCCTCGCGCGGGCGCGCAGGCACCTCTACCGCAAGGAGGACGTCCTGTGCCGGGAGGGCGGGCCCGCCGCCGAGGTCGTGATGATCCAGTCCGGCTGGACACGGGTATGGGTCCGGGAGGGCGCCGAGCAGCGGATCATCGCGTTCCGCGGCACCGGGGAACTGGTCGGCGAGCGGGCCGCGCTGATGGTCCGGGACCGGTCCGCCACCGTGACGGCGGAGAGCGACGTCCAGGCGCTACGGATCGGCGCCCGGGAGTTCGGTGCCTTCCTGGACGGGAATCCGCGGGTGCGGGCCGTCCTGGAGCAGCAGGTCTACCGGCGGCAGGTCGAACGGCGCGACCCGCACGACCGGTCCGACGAACCGCGGGGCAACTGCTCGATCCTCATCACCGACATCACGGGGTTCAGTTCGCCGGGGCGCACCGACGCCGACCGCGAGTACGTCCTGAACGCCATGTACGACCTGATGGGCGAGGCGTTCACCGCGTCCGGGCTCGCCCTCTCCCGCCTCTACCACGAGGACCGCGGGGACGGCGCGCTCGTCATCGTCCCGCCGGCCACACCGACCGACCGGGTCGTCGACCCGATGCTCGCGCACCTCGCCGCGGAGCTGCGGCGGCACAACCGGCGCGCCTCCGAGGCGACCCGGCTGCAGCTGCGGGCCGCGCTGCACGTCGGTCCCGTGCGGCGCGGCCCGAAGGGCGTGGCCGGCGTCTCCATCATCACGACGCGGCGCATGGTGGACGCGCCCGCGGTGAAACGGCGCGTCGCGCAGACGGGCGCCGACCTGGCGTTCGTCACGTCCGACTTCGTGTTCGACACCGTGATCACGCCCGCCCCCGGCCTGGTCGACCCGAGCCGCTTCTCGCGCGTCCGGGTCCGGGTGAAGGAGACGTCGCTGTCGGCGTGGCTCATGCTGGAGGGCGGCACGCCCGAGCTGCGGGCCTGCTAGTGGGCGAGGTCCACGCGGCCGGGGCGCCCCGCCGGTCAGCCCGCCTCGTAGCCCGCGCGCAGCAGGCAGTACGTGACGGCCTCTTCGAGGGCCTGCCAGGACGCGGCGATGACGTTGTCTTCGACGCCGACCGTTCCCCACTCGCGTTCGCCGTCACCGGACTCGATGAGAACCCGCGTCCGCGCGTCGGTTCCGTGCGCCCCTTCGAGGATGCGGACCTTGTAGTCGACCAGCTCCAGCCGCGCCAGCTCGGGGTAGAGGCGGCCGAGCGCGAGGCGCAGCGCGTTGTCGAGAGCGTTGACGGGGCCGTTGCCCTCCCCGGTCGCGATGATCCGCTCGCCCTTGGCGTGCAGCTTCACGGTGGCCTCGCTGACCATGGACCCGTCCGGGCGGCGCTCCACGATCGACCGCCAGGACTCGACCTCGAAGTGCCGCTGCCGGACGCCGGTCAGTTCCTCGCGCAGCAGCAGCTCGAACGAGGCGTCCGCCGCCTCGAAGGTGTAGCCGGTCGCCTCCAGCTCCTTCACCCTGCCGACGACGGCCTTGGACTTCTCACCGGACAGGTCGTAGCCCAGCTCGCGGCCCTTCAGCTCGACGGACGCGCGGCCCGCCATGCTCGACACCAGCATCCGCATGTCGTTGCCGACGGCGGCCGGGTCGATGTGCTGGTACAGGTCCGGGTCGATCTTCACGGCGGACGCGTGCAGCCCCGCCTTGTGCGCGAACGCCGACACGCCCACGTACGGCTGCTGGGAGGCGGCCGCGACGTTGGTGACCTCGGACACCGCGTGCGCGATCCGGGTCATCTCGGCGAGCTGCGTGTCCGACACGAGGCTCATACCCCGCTTGAGCTGCAGATTTCCGAGGACGGTGAACAGGTTGGCGTTGCCGCTGCGCTCCCCGTACCCGTTCGCGCAGCCCTGCACGTGGGTGGCACCGGCCTTGACCGCGGCAAGCGTGTTCGCGACCGCGCAGCCGGAGTCGTCGTGGCAGTGGATACCGGCCCGGACCCCGTACCCCACGACCTCGTGGACGATCTCGGCCAGTTCGTCCGGCAGCATGCCGCCGTTGGTGTCGCAGAGCGCGACGACGTCCGCGCCGGCCTCGGCGGCGGTGCGGACCGCCTCCAGCGCGTAGGCACGGTTGGCCTTGTAGCCGTCGAAGAAGTGCTCGGCGTCCAGGAAGACCCGTTGGCCCTCCGCACGCAGGTGGGAGACCGTGTCGCGGATCATCGCGAGGTTCTCCTCCAGGGTGGTGCGGAGGGCCAGCTCGACGTGCCTGTCGTGACTCTTGGCGACCAGGGTCACGACGGGCGCGCCGGATTCGCGCAGGGCGGCGACCTGGGGGTCGTCGGCCGCCTTCACCCCGGCCCGGCGGGTCGCGCCGAACGCGGTGAGCCGCGCGTGCTTCAGGTCGAGCTCTGTTCTAGCCCGCCTGAAGAACTCAGTGTCCTTGGGGTTGGCGCCCGGCCAGCCGCCCTCGATGAAGCCGACGCCCAGGTCGTCGAGGTGCCGCGCGATGGCGAGCTTGTCGGGCACGGAGAGGTTGAGCCCCTCCTGCTGCGCCCCGTCGCGCAGGGTGGTGTCGTAGACGTGGAACGCGTCGCCTTGCATAGATGAGAACCCCCAGAGGGATCAAGCGCCAGGGCACAAAAAAGACCCCCCACGGACGTGAGAGGTCTGCGCGCCGGCGGTGTCCCGTTAGCTGCCGGCGCGCCAGCCGATAATGACGAGGCTGTGGCGCATGATGGTCCCCAGTGTGCCATACGCCGGACGATGCTGAGACCACCGGTCCATCATGTGAGATGCCCGGCCGATCGCGACCCGATCCGGCCCGGCTCCGTCCGCTGCGGGGAGCCGGGCCGGTACACGATCAGGCGATCTTGTGAATCCAGCCGTAGGGGTCGGGACGGGTGCCGTACTGGATGCCGACCAGTTCCTGGCGCAGCCGCATCGAGATCTCGCCGGGCTCGCCGTCGCCGATCAGCCACTCCCGGTCCCGGCCCTTGACCCGGCCGACCGGGCTGATGATCGCGGCGGTGCCGCAGCCGAACACCTCGGTGATCTCGCCGGACCGGCAGCCCGCCTCCCACTCGTCGATGCTGATCTTGCCCTCCTCGGCGGGGACGCCGAGGTCGGGGGCCAGCTTGAGCATCGAGTCGCGGGTGACGCCGGCGAGGAGCGTGCCGGTGAGCGCGGGGGTGAGGAGCCGGGCCCGCGTACCGGAGCCGTAGACGAACATGAGGTTCATCGAGCCGACCTCCTCGACCCAGCGGTGCTCCACCGCGTCGAGCCAGACGACCTGGTCGCAGCCCTGCGCGACGGCCTCGGCCTGCCCGGCGAAGGACGCCGCGTAGTTGCCGCCGAACTTGGCCTCGCCGGTGCCGCCGGGCGCGGCGCGGGTGTAGTCCTGCGACAGCCACACCGAGACGGGCCTGATACCGCGCGGGTAGTACAGCCCGGACGGGGACGCGATGACCATGAACAGGAACTCGCTCGCCGGGCTGTTGACGCCGAGCGCGCGGGTCGTGGCGAACATGAACGGCCGGAGGTAGAGGCTGTGGCCCTCGGCGTCCGGGACCCAGTCCCGGTCGGTGCGGACGAGCAGTTCGACGGCGTCCACGAACAGCTGCTCGGGGATCTCCGGCATCGCCATCCGCCTGGCGGAGCGGTTCATCCGGGCCGCGTTCATGTAGGGGCGGAACGCGACGACCGACCCGTCCGGCTGCTTGTAGGCCTTGAGTCCCTCGAAGAGCTCCTGGGCGTAGTGGAACACCTGGCAGGCCGGGTCCATCGGGATCGGCCCGTACGGTTCGAGCTTCGCGTCGTGCCAGCCCCGCTCCGCCGAGTACCTGATCGTGATCATGTGGTCGGTGAAGTGCCGGCCGAAGCCGGGGTCGGCCAGGACCGCCGCGCGCTCCTCGGCGGTCGCGGGCCGCTCGGTGCGCGTGATCTCGAAGTCCAGGGTGTCGCTCATCGCGGTTCGTCCTCTCGCGGATCGCCGGGCGGCCCCGTCGCCGCCTGTGGCGTCTCTAGTCCCTATTGTCGTACTTCGTCTAGACCTGCTCCTCCGCGCGGCGCATACGGAAATCCGGGCGCGCCGCGAGGGCACGCCCGGTCCGGCCGGATAGGCGGCGTGCCCCTATCCGGATACTCGCTTGGCGATCGCGTCGCCGATCTGGGACGTGGACCGCGCGCCGAGGGCGGCGCGCTCGGCCAGGTCGTCCGAGACGGCCTGCTCGACGCGGCGGGCGGCGTCGGACTCGCCCATGTGGTCGAGCAGCATGGCGACGGACAGGATCGTGGCGGTCGGGTCGGCCTTGCCCTGCCCGGCGATGTCGGGCGCGCTGCCGTGCACCGGCTCGAACATCGACGGGGCGGTGCGGTCGGGGTTGACGTTGCCGGACGCGGCGAGCCCGATCCCGCCGGCGATCGCGGCGCCGATGTCGGTGATGATGTCGCCGAACAGGTTGTCGGTGACGACGACGTCGAACCGCTGCGGCTGGGACACGAAGAACATCGTGGCCGCGTCAACATGGACGTAGTCCGTGGAGACCTGCGGGTACTCCTCGGCAACTCGCCGGAGCGTCCGCTGGTAGAGATCGCCCGCGAAGGTAAGGACGTTGTCCTTGTGGACGAGCGTCAGCTTGGGACCAATCCCGCCTGCGCGGGGGGCGCGGGACGCGGCGACCTCGAACGCGTACCGGATCACGCGCTCGACGCCGAAGGCGGTGTTGACGCTCTCCTGCGTGGCGACCTCGTGCGGCGTGCCCTTCCGAAGGACGCCGCCGACGCCGGTGTACGGGCCCTCGGTGCCCTCCCGGACGACGACCATGTCGATGTCGCCGGGCGTCACGCCGGCCAGCGGGGTCGTGACGCCGGGGAACAGCTTGACCGGGCGCAGGTTGACGTAGTGGTCGAGTTCGAACCGGGTCCGCAGCAGCAGGCCGCGCTCCAGCGTCCCGCTGGGCACGCTCGGGTCGCCGACGGCGCCGAGCAGGATGACGTCCTGCTCACGCAGTTCGGCCAGGACCGAGTCGGGCAGCGTCTCCCCCGTCCGGTGCCAGCGGGCGGCGCCCAGGTCGTAGGTGGTCTGCTCGAACGTGAGGTCGCCGGGCACCGCATCGAGGACCTTCAGTCCCTCGGCGACCACCTCGGGGCCGATCCCGTCCCCCGGGATGACGGCCAGACGAATGCTGCGCGAAGCCATGCGCGCACTCTACTGCAAACGTCTCAGTGCGTGGGCTTCCATCTCGCATAACGGACATTCATCGGGCGAGCCCGCAATCCCCGCACATCCCGCCGCCCGGCACGCGGTAGTACAGGCAGCAGTTGTTCCGGACGAACCCGCCCGACCCGAACTCCCCCGCTCCGGCCAGCGGTTCCCGCCCGAGCAGTTCCCGCACGAGCGCGACCCGCGCGGGACCGGCGGGCCCGACATTGAGCCCCCCGGCAAGCGCGGACGCGGCATTCCCCCACACCAGCCCGTCCGCGAGCTTGACAAAGGTCAGCACCATGTCGCGGAACGGCCGCAGGCAACCGTCCACGATCATGGGGTGAATGAGAGCGGCGGCCTGCGCGGTGCTCTCGACCCGCCAGCCACGCGGCTCCGCGAGCCCCAGGGCGATCGGCTCGCCCGGCGCCCACCGCCAGCGCAGCCCGGCCAGATCCGGCACGATCCCGAGTGCCGCCGCCGCGACCACCGGCGACCACAGCCGGGACGCAAGCCCCTGGAAGACCAGCGAGGCGGCCACCCGCCGCTCGTCCGTCCCGAGCCGCTCGGCGTAATCCCCGGTCAGCGCCCGCAGCCGCGCGGCATCACCGGGAAAAGGCCGCCACGCGCGGTCCGCCGCCCCGGCGGGCGCCGTGACGATCTCGAAGTAGGGCCCGAGCCGGGCGACGTCGCGCAGCACTCCCGCGACCTCGGCGGGCACGACCTCGACCGGCATGAGCCCAGTCTCGCATCGCGACCGCTCAGTCAGCCCGGCGGTCCAGGGCGGTCTGCAGGGCGCGGGCGGCCTCTTCTTCGGCGTCGTCGGCGGGCGCGTTGGTCCAGGTGTCGTTCATGATGGAATGCTCCAGATTCGCTGAGCTGTGGCGAGAGGGCCGCCGGGAGGCCGTGGTTCGCACGGTCCGGCGCGAAAATCGGGCTCACGGCCAGGCAGAACCTCCGCAGCGGGTGCCGGCCTGCCGATGATCAGGCCCCGCTGCGGCAGCGAAGGATTACCACGAAGCGCCGCATGACTTCTTGCGAGATTACCTCCGCTCCAGCGGAGTTGTCCCGACCCGTGGCAGAGAATCTCAATATCTGAGACAAGGGAAGGGTGAGAAGCGCCACGGGCGGGCGCCCGGCGCAAGGCCGGACCGCCCGCCCGCGGGGACGAAAACCCCGGCTCAGCCGGTGAGCTCCACGCGGCGGCCCATGTCGGCGCCCACCTCGCGGGTGATGGCGTCGACGAGCTGCGGGGAGATGGCCGAGTCGACGGTCAGCGCGATCAGCGCCTTGCCGCCCTTGACGTCGCGGCCGACCTGCATCCCGGCGATGTTGACCTGCTCGTCGCCGAGCAGCTTGCCGACCGCGCCGACGATGCCGGGACGGTCGACATAGGAGAAGAACGCCATGTGCTCGGTGGGCACGAGCTCCATGTTGTAGCCGTTGATCTCGATGATCCGCTCGGCGTGCTTCGGGCCGGTGAGCGTGCCGGACACCGACACGACGGCGCCGTCGGACATGGTGCCGCGCACCTGCACGACGTTGCGCCAGTCGGGGCTGTCCTCGGACGTGGTGAGGGTGACCTCGACGCCGCGGTCACGGGCGAGGAGCGGCGCGTTGACGAACGTCACGGCCTCCTCGACGACGTCCACGAACACGCCCTTGAGCGCGGCCAGCTCCAGCACCTTGACGTCGTGTTCGGCGATCTCGCCGCGGACCACCACGTCCAGCCGGACGGGGACGCCGCCGGCGAGCGCGGTGAAGATGCGGCCGAGCTTCTCGGCGAGCGGCAGCCCGGGCTTGACGTCCTCGGCGACCGCGCCGCCCTGCACGTTCACGGCGTCCGGCACGAACTCGCCGGACAGCGCGAGCTTCACCGAGCGGGCGACCTGCGTGCCCGCCTTCTCCTGCGCCTCGTGGGTGCTGGCGCCGAGGTGCGGGGTGACGATCACGTTGTCGTGGTGGAACAGCGGGCTCTCGGTGCACGGCTCGGTGCTGAACACGTCGATGCCGGCGGCGGCGACCCGGCCGTCCTTGATCGCGAGGTCGAGGGCCTCCTCGTCCACGATCCCGCCGCGGGCCGCGTTGACGATCCGGACGGACGGCTTGACCTGCCGCAGCTCTCGGTCTCCGAGGAGGCCGAGGGTCTCGGGCGTCTTCGGCAGGTGGACGGTGATGAAGTCGCTCTCGCGGAGCAGCTCCTCCAGCGTGACGAGCTTCACGCCGAGCTGCGCGGCGCGGGCGGCCTGCACGTAGGGGTCGAACGCGACCACGTTCATGTCGAAGGCGGCGAGGCGCTGCGCGACGAGGACGCCGATGCGGCCGAGGCCGAGGACGCCGACGGTCTTGCCCTGCAGTTCGACGCCGGTGTACCTGGAGCGCTTCCACTCGCCCTGCTTGAGCGCGGCGTGCCCCTGCGGGACGTTGCGCGCGGTGGCGAGGAGCAGCGCGATCGCGTGCTCGGCGGCGGTGACGATGTTGGACGTGGGCGCGTTGACGACCATGACGCCGGCCTTGGTGGCGGCCTCCACGTCGACGTTGTCGAGGCCGACGCCGGCGCGGGCGACGACCCGCAGCTTCCTGGCGTGCTGGAACACCTCGGCGGTGACCTTGGTGGCGCTGCGGACGATCAGCGCGTCGACGTCGGCGACGGCGGCCAGCAGCTGCTCCTTGTCACTGCCGTCGACGTGCCGGACGTCGAAGTCGGCTTCCAGCACGGCGATGCCGGCCGGGGAGAGTTCTTCTGCGACGAGGACGACGGGCTTGCTCAAGAGGAAACAGTCCTTCGGAAAGTGGATGTTCGTGTGCTGTGCAGGTGAAGTCGCGAGTCACCTCGTCGTGCCCTCGCCCCTGCCAGCGAGTCTATAACCCGTGGGCCGCCGCAGTCGGCGGCGGGGAAACACCCACCCTTAACTGCCGGTACGGGCAGTCCGGCCGGGTTCGCCCCGGTTCGTCAGGCCGCGTTCGGTTCCGGCACCGCGGCGAGCACGCACGCCACTCCCTCGGCGTCGGCGACGTGGATGTGCGGGACGTCCACGAACACCCGCAGCGGACCGGCCGGCAGCCCCAGTTCCTCGGCCACCTGCAACTGCACCTCGCGCAGCGGGATGTACATCAGGTAGCCGCGGTGGACGTTCTGCGACCGGAACATCGCCGTCATGATCAGCCGGTAGCCGCGGATGCGGAACGACAGCGCGGTCAGGGCGGGCAGCCCGTCCGCCGGCTCACCCGGGATCGTCAGCGAGATCCACGCGCTCGTCGTCCACGGCCTGGCCCGCAGCAGGTCCACCACCCACCGGATCTGGTCGTGCCCGTCCAGGTCGTGCAGCCTCGGCCAGTACCGCCCGCGGACGACACGGCGGGTGCGCTCCTGCGCCCGCCGGACCAGCCGCACCCGGTCGCCGTGCTCGTGCAGGATCGGGTCCTCCCAGCTCAGCGAGTTGATCTCGAACACCAGCGGGGGCCCCTCGATGATGGGACCGCCGTCCTCCAGCCCGGCCTCCCCGGCCGCCCAGACGTGCCGGAGCACGCCGATCCACGCCTGCCCGCACGTCTCCCAGCGCCGGACGTCCCTGTCCCCTCGCGCCGGCATGTCATGACTCCGCACCGTTATTCGGAGATTTACCTGCCCGCGGGATTGCCGCGCCGGCAGGGAATTGCGCGTCGCCTCCGGCCGATGACCTTCCGTTGCCCTCGATCAGCCTCACACCGCTCATGCACTCCGCCTCAACGCCCGCCGCGGCGGCGGTCACGTAAGTGTTCGCGCAGGTACTCCCAGTACCGGCCGCACCCGTCACCGCTTTCTTCAAGTATCAGGCAAAGTACCCAGAAAGGGTAGGGATATTTATCCCGGCGACACCTTCACCGGCTTTCTGACCGTGATCTTCCCCGTGGGTCACTGGACAATCCGTCCAAACGATCGTGAAATGCTTCACCAGGGATCGGGGGCGTCCCGGTGCAGCACGATGTAGCCCTCCCGCTGGAAGATCACCCGGTAGCCGGCGGCCTCCTGCCGGGCGACCCGCCGCCGCTGCTCGGCGACCGACGGGAAGGGGAACTCCAGCTGTCCGACGTACGCGACCACCCAGGGCGCGCCGCGCGGGTGCTCGTCCCACAGGAGCACGCGGGCGCGGGAGGTCAGCGCCGGTCCGACACCGTTCGCGGCCTCGACGAGCGCGCCGTCGGGGATCGTCGCGACCGCCGCCGATGCCGCGCGGGCGCGTTCGTTCGGCTGCCACAGCGCCGGATCGGCCAGGTACCGGTAGGCGAAGAACGGCACGCAGACGAGCGTGGCGGCCAGCGCCCCGGCCATCGGCGGGACGGGCGGGACCCGCCGCGCGGCCCCGAGCCGTCCGCGCAGCCGCGCCGCCCCGTCCACCGCCGCGAGGACGAGCACGGCGACGATGAACGCGTTGTAGTGGTAGTGCGGCTCCCACCAGTTGCCGAAGCGGCTGGCGAGCATCCGCTCGGCCAGCAGCGGCAGCGCGGTCAGCGTCAGCGGGGAGGCGAGCGGCAGCAGGAGCAGCGGCAGGACGACCAGCGCCATCGTCACGACCTTCTGCGGCGGGTCGGCGAGCACGGTCAGGACGTCCCACGGATGGGTGAGCGCGTGCGCGGCGGCGTGCGGCACGTCCGGGCCGAGCGCTCCGTACGCCCAGTAGTAGCCGTTGTCACCGCCGAACGCCGCGATGAGGACGCGGGAGCAGACCCAGGTGGCGGCCAGCCCGACCACGACGTAGGTGAGGCCGGCGCGCCGGTCGCCTCGCGGCAGCAGGTCGCCGAACCCGCGGCGCTCGCCTTCCTGCTCGTCCGGACGGGTGAGCAGGTAGATGCCGAAGCCCGTGAGGAGGAGCCCCATGTCCTCCTTGGTGAGCAGCAGGAGGAACGCGGCCCCTGCCGCCTGGACCCGCCGTCCCGCGTCGTACCGCTCGACGAGCAGCGCCGACAGCAGCGGCACGAACGCGACCTCGTGGAAGTCGAACGCGAGCGCCTCGGCGATCGGCCAGGACAGCGCGTACGCGCCGGCCGCGCAGTACGCGGCGCCGCGGCCGAGCCTGCGTTCGGTGTACCGCCAGATCGGCCAGATCGCGAGCGCGAACAGCACGGCCTGCGCGACCAGCAGCGTCTCCGGGCCGCCGTGGATCCAGTAGAGCGGCGCGAGCAGCGCCAGGATCGGCGAGAAGTGGTCGCCGAGGACGGAGAAGTGGGGGCCGAAGTCGTTGTGGACGCCCTTGACCATCGCGACGGGAAGATCGAACCGGCTGTAGGAGCGAACCGCCTGATCGAAGATCACCAGGTCGTAACTGCCGGTCCGGAAGGCGCGCAGCCGCATCAGCGAGTACGCCGCGTACAGCAGCGCGCTCGCCGCGATCAGCGCGGCGGGCGGCAGGCGGCGCCGGGTGCCTCCCCCGGCGCCGGCGGGGATCTCGCCGGCGGGTCCCCGCGCCACGACGATCTCCGCCACGCGCCGGACGCTACCATCGGTCCGGCGCGCGGCTGAGTTTCGGGCCACGCGTTTCCTAAGTCGGATTGCGACGCGTCATGGGCAGGTTCGACCGGGTGAACGCCCCGGCGACGAGCGCGGCGAGGAGCGGGAGGCCGACGGCGATGGCCGCCAGCAGCGCCCACGGGATGTCGATGATCGTGCCGTGCTGCGGCGCGCCGAACTCCTCGACCTGCGCCGTGAGCGGACGCGTCACCGCGATGCCGGGGACGAGGCCGCCCGCGATGCCGAGCCAGCAGCCCAGCACGGCGATGAACCCGGCCCGGCCCATGGTCAGCAGCCGGCGGGCGCGCGGTCCCGCGCCGACCGCGCCGAGCGTCGCGAGGTCGGGGCGGGCGTCGGCGGACGCCAGGCCCGTCGCGATCAGCGCGCCGCCGAACACCAGGATCGCCGCGACCGCCCCGAGCGCCAGGGTGATCTCGTCGAACGACTTGGTGAAGCCCCGCTCGACGTAGACGGCGCCCTCGTCCTTGGAGAAGGAGTCCAGGACCCTGTCCAGCCGTGCCTGCTCGGCCTCGGTGACGCGGTGGTCCGCGCGGTCGATGCCGAACGCCTCCGTCCGGACGGGCAGCCCGATCCGCTCGGCGACCGCCGGGGGAACGATGGTCCGCACGGGCGAGTCGCCGGAGGCGGCGACGGCCGGCAGGTCCTTGATCGTCCGGATGGTGCGCTGTTCCTCGTTCGCCCAGTAGAACACCGTGGCGGTCACCTTGCCCTCGGCCGGCGGCCGCACCCCGAACAGCACGACCTTGCCCGCGTTCAGCGCGGAGGTGACGGCTGGGTCCTCGGCGCCGAGCAGCATCGCGGCCTCGCGGGGGCCGCCGACCACGTTGTCCATGACGACGGAGCCGTCGTACAGCTCGGAGCCCCCGGCGAACTCGACGCCGGGGCACTGCGCCGTGTCGCCGGGCGGGCAGGCGGTCCCCGGTCCGGGCAGGGCCTTCAGCGTGCGGACGGGCACACCGGGCAGGGCGCGCCAGACGGCTTGGCCGACCGCGTCCGCCCGGTCCAGCGGCGGCCGGACCAGCGCCGACCCCATGGGCAGTTTCGGCTGGTACTCGATCTGCCGCTGCCGGAAGTCACTGGCGCCCCCGATGGCCAGCGCGGTGATCCCGGCGACGGCGGCCATGATCGCGGCGACCGCGGGTGCGGTGCGGGACCGGTTGCGCGCGGCGTCCCGGACGGCGAAGCGCAGCGGCATCGGCAGCAGGGGGGCGAGCCGCCCGGTGGTGCCGACGAGCCACGGGCAGGCGAGCACGAGCCCGATGATGACCAGCGCCGCGCCGGCCGCCGCGCCGAGTTCCCGCCACTGCCGGGTGCCCCACACCGACAGCGTGAGGCCCGCGAGGACGAGCATGCCGCCGGCGATCGGCCAGCCGCGGCGGGCCGGGCCGGGCGGTTCGCGGCGGCCGGCGAGGGCGGCGACGACGTCCATCCGGGCGGCCTGCGCGGCGGGCACGAGCGCGGCCAGCAGCCCGCTGCCCGCGCCGAACAGCATCGTCAGGGCGACGGCGAGCCACGGCACCGCCAGGGACGGCGCGTCGCCGCCGGTGGCGCGGTTGACGATGGACGCCGAGGCGATGCCGAGCGCGGCCCCGCCGACCGCGGCGGCCCCGCCGAGCAGCAGCCCGCTCGCAAGGACCGTGGCACGCAGGTGCCGGCCGCTGCCGCCGGCCGCCGCGACGAGCGCGAGGTCGCGGCGGCGCCTGCGGACGTCCACCGCGAACGCCGGGCCCGCCAGCAGGACGATCTCCAGCACGACCATCGCGAAGATCATCGCGAGCACGGCGCCCTCGCCGGAACTCGACTGGGCCGGTTCCGGCTCTGCCGCCCCGGCCGTGCGCCAGAGCACGGCCAGGGCGACGACGGCGGCGACCGGCAGCCCGATCATGCCCAGGATCAGCGCCGTGCGCCCCTTGGCGCGCTGCGCGTCCTGCCGGGCGAGGCGCAGCGCGAATCGGTAGCGATTCACTTCGCCTCCTGGAGCAGGGTCTCGGGCCCGGAGCGGTCTGGGGTGGCATCGACGATCCGGCCGTCGCGCAGGAACACGACCCGGTCGGCCCAGGCGGCGTGCCGGGACTCGTGCGTGACCATCAGGCAGGACGCGCCCGCGTCGCAGCGGCCCCGCAGCACCCGCATGACGTCCTCGCCGGTGTGGCTGTCGAGCGCGCCGGTCGGCTCGTCGGCGAGGACGAGCCGGCGGTCGCCGACGAGCGCGCGGGCGATCGCGACGCGCTGCTGCTGGCCGCCGGACATCTCGTCCGGGAACCGGTCGGCGAGTTCGGCGACGCCGACCTCGCTCAGCGCGTGCCGCGCCTCCACGCGGGCCTGGCGGGTGCGGACGCCGTCCAGTTCGCGCGGCAGCATGACGTTCTCGGCGGCGGTCAGGCTGGGGATGAGGTTGAGGTCCTGGAAGACGTAGCCGACGGCGCGGCGGCGCAGCGCCGAGCGTTCGGCCCGGCTGAGCGCGCCGAGGTCGGCGCCGTCCACGACGACCTGCCCGGACGTGGGCGCGTCGAGGCCGCCGGCGAGCGTCAGCAGGGTCGACTTGCCGGAGCCGGAGGGGCCCATCACCGCGACGAACTCGCCCGGTGCGACGTCCAGCGTCACCTCGGCGAGGGCGTGTACGAGACCTGGCCCCGTCCCGTGGTCGCGGGAGACGCCCCGCATGGACAGGACGCTCATCGCCGCGCCTCCTCGTCGGCCCGTGCGGGCGCCTCGGCGGGAGCCGCGGGTGCGGGCGGCTCGGCGCGGACGATGTAGGACTCGCAGTGGTCCAGCCAGCGCACCTCGGCCTCCGCCTGGAAGATCATGGATTCCAGGACGAGCCGCCACGCGCGGTCGCCCTGGTCGGCGGGGACGGCGGGCGCGTCGGCCTTCAGCCGGGTGAGGTCCTGGAGAGAGCGCAGCGTGGCGGTGCGCTGGACCTGGACGACGCGGGCGGCGTCCACGCCGGGGGTGGTGACGGCCATCGCCAGCTTGATCGCCAGTTCGTCGCGCGGCCGGTCGGACCGGACGAGCGGGGTGGCGAACCACCGCCGGACGTCCTCCTCACCCGCCGGGGTGATCCGGTAGACGAAGCGGCCCTCACCGTCGGCGCCGACGCGGGTGACGAAGTCGTCGCGTTCGAGGCGGGAGAGCGTGGAGTAGACCTGGCCGATGTTGAGCGGCCAGGTGGCGCCGGTCGAGGACTCGAACTCGGCGCGCAGCTGGTAGCCGTAGCGGGGCCCCTGGGACAGCAGTGCCAGCAGGCCATGACGGATCGACATGCCTACCAAGTATGCATACGGAGTATGGCTCTCGCAATACCGAGTATGCATCCAATGCGCGAAGGCGCGGGGGCCAGGTGGCCCCCGCGCCTTCGGTGCGAAGCGCGGACTAGTCGTTCAGCCAGCTCATCATCGGACGCAGCTCCGCCCCGGTCTTCTCGATCGGGTGCCCGGCCAGCTCCTCGCGGTACTGCTGGAACTGCTTCTGGCCGCCCTCGAACTCGTCCACCAGCTCCTTGGCGTACTGCCCGGACTGGATCTCGCCGAGGATCTTCTTCATCGCGGCCTTGGTCTCCGGCGTGATCACGCGCGGGCCGCGGCTGTAGCCGCCGTACTCGGCGTTGTCGGACACCGACCAGTACATCTTGGCGATGCCGCCCTCGTACATGAGGTCGACGATCAGCTTCATCTCGTGCAGGACCTCGAAGTAGGCGACCTCCGGCTGGTAGCCGGCCTCGGTCAGCACCTCGAACCCGGTCTTGATCAGCTCGGAGACGCCGCCGCACAGCACGGCCTGCTCGCCGAACAGGTCGGTCTCGGTCTCCTCGGTGAACGTGGTCTTGATGCCGCCCGCGCGGAGCCCGCCGATCGCCTTGGCGTAGGAGAGGGCCAGCGGCCAGGCGTTGCCGGACGCGTCCTTCTCCACGGCCACGATCACCGGCACGCCGCGTCCGGCGACGAACTGGCGGCGGACGAGGTGCCCCGGCCCCTTCGGCGCCACCATCGCCACGTCCACGCCCTCCGGCGGCTGGACGAGGTCGTAGCGGATGCTGAAGCCGTGGCCGAAGAACAGCGCGTCGCCCTCCACGAGCGCCGGCTTGATGTCCTTCTCGAAGATCTCCCGGTGGTGGTGGTCCGGGGCCAGCAGCATGATGAGGTCGGCCTCCTCGGCCGCCTCCGCCGGGGTGACCACGCGCAGGCCCTCGGCCTCCGCCTTCTCCCGGCTCGCCGACCCCTCGCGGAGCCCGACCCGGACGTCCACGCCGGAGTCGCGCAGCGAGAGCGCGTGCGCGTGCCCCTGGCTGCCGTAGCCGATGATCGCCACGTGCCGGCCCTGGATCACGCTCAGGTCGGCGGCGTCGTCGTAAAACATCTCAGCCACAGTGCTGTTGCCTTTCGTTGTTTTCGTTGGTTTGCCGGGGGTGTGGGGGTCGCCCCCCACACGGCTGCCGGAGGTGTGGGGGGCGTCCCCCACGGGGTTACGCGCTGCGCTCGATGGCCCGCAGCGAGCGGTCGGTGATGGACCGGGCGCCGCGGCCGATGGCCACCATGCCCGACTGGACCAGTTCCTTGATGCCGAACGGCTCCAGGACCCGGATGAACGCGTCCAGCTTGTCGCGGTTGCCGGTCGCCTCGATGGTGACGGCCTCGGGTGCGACGTCCACCACCTTGGCACGGAACAGGTTGACGGTCTCCAGCACCTGGGAGCGTGTCTCGGCGTCGGCGCGCACCTTGACGAGCACCAGTTCGCGCTGCACCGACGCCGAGGAGTCCAGCTCGACGATCTTCAGGACGTTGATCAGCTTGTTGAGCTGCTTGGTGACCTGTTCGAGGGGCAGGTCGGCGACGTTCACGACGATCGTCATCCGGGAGATGTCCGGGTGCTCGGTGACGCCGACCGCGAGCGACTCGATGTTGAAACCGCGCCGGGAGAACAGCGCCGCGACCCGGGCCAGGATGCCGGGCTTGTTCTCCACCAGCACCGAGAGGGTGTGCAGGCTCATCGGGGTCAGTCTCCGTTCTCCCACTCGGGCGCCATGTCCCGCGCGATCTTGATGTCGTCGTTGGTGGTTCCTGCCGCGACCATCGGCCAGACCATGGCGTCCTCGTGCACCACGAAGTCGATCACGACCGGCGCGTCGTTGATCTCCATGGCCTTGGCGATGACCTCATCGACGTCCTCGGCCCTCTCGCAGCGCAGGCCGACACAACCGTACGCCTCGGCCAGCTTGACGAAGTCCGGGATGCGCTTCACGGCGTGCTCGGCCTGGGGCTTGAGGCCGGTGTGGGAGTAGCGCTCGTTGTAGAAGAGCGTCTGCCACTGCCGGACCATGCCGAGGTTGCCGTTGTTGATCACGGCGACCTTGACCGGGATACCCTCGATCGCGCAGGTCGCGAGCTCCTGGTTGGTCATCTGGAAGCAGCCGTCGCCGTCGATCGCCCAGACCGTCGTATCGGGCGCGCCCACCTTGGCGCCCATCGCCGCCGGGACGGCGTAGCCCATCGTCCCCGCCCCGCCGGAGTTCAGGAACGCGCCGGGGCGCTCGTACTTGATGAACTGCGCGGCCCACATCTGGTGCTGGCCGACACCCGCGACGTAGTAGGCGTCCGGTCCGGCGATCCGCCCGATCCGCTCCATGACGTACTGCGGGGACAGCGAGCCGTCGTCCGGTGTGTCGTAGCCCAGCGGATATGTCTCGCGCCAGGCGTTGAGCTGCCGCCACCAGTCGGTGTAGTCGCCCTTGCGGCCCGCCTCGTGCTCGTTCTGCACGGCGACGATCAGGTCGGCGATGACCTCACGGGCGTCCCCGACGATCGGGACGTCGGCGTGCCGGTTCTTGGAGATCTCCGCCGGGTCGATGTCGGCGTGCACGACCTTGGCGTGCGGCGCGAACCCGTCCAGCTTGCCGGTGACCCGGTCGTCGAACCGGGCGCCGAGCGCGACCAGCAGGTCGGCACGCTGCAGCGCGCCGACCGCGCCGACCGCGCCGTGCATGCCGGGCATGCCCATGTGCAGCGGGTGGCTGTCGGGCAGCGCGCCCTTGGCCATCAGCGTGGTGACGACGGGCACGCCGGTCAGCTCGGCGAGCACCTTCAGCTCGGCGGACGCGCCGGCCTTCAGCACACCGCCGCCGACGTACAGCACCGGGCGCTCGGACTGGACGATCAGCCGTGCCGCCTCGCGGACCTGCTTGGAGTGCGGCCGGGTGACGGGCCGGTACCCGGGGAGCTGGAGCGTGACAGGCCAGTCGAAGCCAACGGTGGCCTGCAGGGCGTCCTTGGCGATGTCGACGAGGACCGGGCCGGGCCGGCCGGTGCTCGCGATGTGGAACGCCTCGGCGATCGTCCGGGCGATGTCGGCGGCGTCGGTGACCAGGAAGTTGTGCTTGGTGATCGGCATCGTGATGCCGGCGATGTCGGCCTCCTGGAAGCCGTCCGTCCCGATGAGGGAGGACGCGACCTGGCCGGTGATCGCGACGATGGGCACCGAGTCCATGTAGGCGTCGGAGATCGCCGTGACGAGGTTGGTCGCGCCCGGCCCGCTGGTGGCCATGCACACGCCCACCTTGCCGGTCACCATCGCGTAGCCCTGGGCGGCGTGCCCCGCGCCCTGCTCGTGCCGGACGAGGATGTGGCGCAGCTTCTTGGAGTCGAACAGCGGATCGTACGCCGGGAGGATCGCGCCACCCGGAATGCCGAACACGGTGTCGACGCCGACGTTCTCCAGGGCGCGGACCAGCGCCTGGGCTCCCGTCATCTGTTCGGTCGTCATGATTCTGCGGTTCCTTGGGGAATGTGAGTCTTGGCTCTCCGGGCAACAAAAAACCCCCGCCGCCGTGAAGCGGTCGAGGGGAGGCGCGCAGGACGAGAAGCTTGATCAGCCTGCGCGCCGACCAAGTACTACGAGGATGGTGGAAGTGCTCTGCACGAGCCCACTTTCGCCGATGTCCGGCCGCCGGTCAAATTCGTGGACACTTTGTCCCACCATCTGAGACAGATGTGTCGGAGGTCACCCCGGCAGGGGCAGGGCGACATCGCCGGGACGGTTCCGCCCGGCCAGGTTCGTCCGCACCAGCGACTCGACCCGCCCGGCCGCCATCGGACGCGCGACGAGGAAACCCTGGCCGCGCGGGCAGCCCATCTCCCGCAGCAGTTCCAGCTGCTCGGGCCGCTCGATGCCCTCCGCGACCACGGTCAGCCCGAGGTCGCTGCCGAGCCGCACGATCGTCCGGGTGAGCAGCGTCCGGGTCTCGTCCGAGCCGAGACCCGCCACGAACGACGGGTCGATCTTGATGACGTCGACCGGGAGCTGCCCGAGATAGGCGAGCGAGGCGTACCCGGTGCCGAAGTCGTCGATCGCGAGCCGGACGCCGAGGTCGCGCAGCTCCGACAGCCGTTCCACGTTCTGGCCGGCGTCCTCGACGAGGACCTCCTCGCGGACCTCCAGCGTGAGCGCGCTCGGCGGCAGCCCGGTCTCCTCCAGCGCCGCCGCGACCGACTCCACGAACCGGGGCGCGGCGATCTGCCGGGCGGTGAAGTTCACCGACAGGCCCACGTCCCACGAGTCGCCGCGCCACCGGGCGACCTCCCGGCACGCCTCCCGCAGCACCCAGCCGCCGAGCGGGATCATCAGGCCGGTCTCCTCGGCCGGGCCGATGAACTCCTCGGGCGACACCGCCTCGTTCCCGCGCCACCAGCGCAGCAGCGCCTCCACCCCGGTCACCCGGGACGTCGCGAGGTCCACCACCGGCTGGAACTCGACCGCGAACTGCTCCTCGGCGAGCGCCGCCTGCAGGTCGCTGCCCAGCTCCAGCCGCCGGACGACGTCGGCGTGCATGTGCGGCGCGTACACCTCGACGCGCCCGCCGCCCAGCTCCTTCGCGCGGGCCATCGCGAGGTCGCCGTTGCGCAGCAGGTCGGCGGCGCTGCGGCGGAGCCTGCGGCCCGCGTCCGTGTCGGTGCCGGCGGGCTCCTCCTCGTCCCCGGCGAACGCGATGCCGACACTGGCGGTCAGCACGATGTGCTTGTCACCGACCTGATACGGGTCGACCGAGAGCACGCGCAGCAGCCGTCCCGCGAGTTCGACCGTGGCGCGGGTCTCCCGGGCGTCCGGCGGCAACTGGACCAGGACGGCGAACTCGTCGCCGCCCCACCGCGCCACCGTGTCGTCGGACTGGACGTTCGCGCGCAGCCGCCGCGCCGCCTGCGCGAGCACCTGGTCACCGGCGGCGTGCCCCTCGGAGTCGTTCACCGCGGTGAAACCGTCCAGGTCGACGAACACGACCGCGACCGTGCCGCCGGACGGCTGCCGCGACAGCACCTCCCGCGTCCGCTCCTCGAAATAGGCGCGGTTCGGCAGGCCCGTCAGCCCGTCGTGGAACGTCAGGTGCGCGACCTGCCGCTGCAGCGCGGCCCGCTCGCTGAGGTCGCGGGTGGTGACCAGCAGCCGGGCCGGGGTCCCGTCCGAGCCGCTGTACCGGGAGATCGTCGACTCGGTCGGCAGCCACGTGCCGTCCGCGGCGCGTACCCGGCACGACACCCGCAGCGCGTCGTCCGGCCCGCCGGGGCCGGCCTCCTCGTCCAGGAACTCGGTGAACACGGCCTGGACGCGCGGCAGGTCCTCCGGGTGGATGATCTCGTTCAGCGGGCGTCCGAGCAGTTCGTCGGACGTGTAGCGGTACGTCCGGAGGGCGCCCGCGCTCGCGTACTGGACGGTCGCGTCGAGGTCGCAGATGAGCACCGCGTCGTTGATGCTCTCCGACAGCGCCCGGAAGTGCTCCTCACCGGTGTCCACGGCGCGGCGCAGCGCCTCGTTCTCGCGCAGCAGCCCGGCGAGGCGCGCGATCAGCACCAGCGCCGCCGAGCCCGCGGCGATCGACACCGCGGGCTCCAGGCCGTTCCGCCCGGTGAGGGAGTGGCCCGCGATGAACAGCGCCGCCGCGGCCGCGACGGCGGCGGGCGCGATGCCGGGGCCGATCATGCGGCCGCGCTCCTCGGCGGCGGGCTCGACGTCCGCGGGGATGTCGTCGACGGGCAGGTCCGGGCCCGCGGCCGGGCCCGTCCACGGCACCAGCAGCAGGAGCAGCAGCCCGGCGAGCCGCAGGATGTCGGACGGGTCGTCCACCGGACCGCCGCCCTCCAGCCGGACGAACGTGGTCACGATGTCGGCGACCGCGATCGCCGTCAGCGCGCCGTACCCCATCCAGGCGAGGCGGCGGTGCCCGTGCGCGGCGCCGAGGACGAACGGCAGCGCACCGCAGACGAACACGATGTCGATCACCGGGTACAGCAGTTCCAGCAGGAACTCCGGCGGCGACTCCCCTGACCGGTGGTAGAGGGTGCCGAACAGCGCGACCCAGCCGAGCACGAACAGCGCGCAGGCGCAGACATAGGTGTCCGCGGCGTAACGCAGCCACGTTCCCGCGTCGCGGGGCGGTCTTATCGGGACGATGAGGCCCGTGACGAGCGCTACCAGTGCGAACAGGTAGAAGAGGTCGGGCACCGAGAGCGACAGGGCGCTGCGGCCCGGGCCGTCCGACAGCGCGCTGCCGACGGCGCCCGCGAACCAGGACGCCGCGGCGATGCCGTACCAGCGCCACGACGCGCGCCAGAGCCCGCGCGGGACGCCCGGCTCCGCCGGGACACCGTCCGGCAGCCGGGACGACAGCAGCAGGGAGATCGCGGCGGCGCCCGCGGCGCCCGCCTCCGTCCACGCGATGAAGGCCCGGCCGCCCCAGCCCAGCAGCGAGCCGGTGGCGTACAGCAGGCCGACGACCGCGGCCATGGCGACCGGCAGCGTACGCGGCGGTACCCGCCTGGCGTAATCGCCGCTCATCACGCCGTGTCCCTTCCTGCCCCCTGGTGGAGCTGATCGGCCCCCGCGAAACGGTGACGCCGCACGCCGGGGGGAGCGGGTCCACGACCCTCGCCGCTCGTACAACGGCCGGAAGGTCATGAAACGTGCCCCGCGCATGGTCGGCGCGGGCCGGTGGCGGGCGCGCCGGCGTGCCTGGGGGAGCTGTGCCTGCCGGAGCCGCCTGCCGGAGATCAGCGACGTTGCTGCACTACGGGATCACCGTGTCGCTCACTGTACGTTCGGTAGGTCACGGAGCGATTGAGGCTGAGCGTCCTCCCGGCGACAAACGACCTCGTCGCCGCCCCGTTCGGGATGTCCAGGGGCCGTCCGTCACCGAATCGGCGATGTGCCCGGCATGACGTTCGGTGACGGGGAACGACCTGTCCGCCGGATCCGTACTCACTGCGGGAGGCGTCCATGCGACTGCGCACAATCGTCCTGATCTCGTCCGCGGTGCTCCTCGCGGGCTGCTCGTCCTCATCGTCCGGCGGGGGCGGCACCGCGCACACGCCGCCGCCGCTGCCGTCGAGCGCCCCGGCCGGCGCCCGGCCGGGCACCCCGCGCACGATCACAACGAGGCTGGAGGTCCCGTGGGGGGCGGCGTTCCTGCCGGGAGGCGACGCCCTGGTGACCGAACGCGACTCGGCCCGGCTCGTGCGGGTCACCCCGTCCGGGCGGAAGACGGTCGCCGGGACGGTGCCCGGCGTGAAGCCCGAGGGCGAGGGCGGGCTCCTGGGCGTGGCGGTGTCCCCGTCGTATCCGACCGACCGTTCGATCTACCTGTACTGCACGACCGCGTCCGACAACCGTGTCGTCCGCGCCACCTACGACGGACGGCTCGGCACGCCGGAGCCGATCGTCACCGGCATCCCGAAGGGCGCCGTCCACAACGGCGGGCGCCTCGCGTTCGGGCCCGACAGGATGCTCTACATCACCACGGGCGAGACCGGTGAGGGCGGCGTGGCCCAGGACAAGAACTCCCTCGGCGGCAAGATCCTCCGCGTCACCCCGGACGGGAGGCCGGCGCCCGGCAACCCGTTCGGCACCCGCGTCTGGACGTACGGGCACCGCAACGTCCAGGGCCTCGCCTGGGACGACGAGGGCCGCCTCTACGCCACCGAGTTCGGGCAGAACCGCTTCGACGAGATCAACCTGATCGAGAAGGGCCACAACTACGGCTGGCCCGAGGTCGAGGGCTTCGGGCACCGCAAGGGGTTCACCGATCCGCTGCTGACCTGGACGACCGACGAGGCGTCTCCGTCCGGCCTCGCCTACGCCGGCGGGTCCCTGTGGGCGGCCGCGCTGCGCGGGCGGCGCCTCTGGCAGGTCCCCCTCGACCACGGCAAGGCGGGCCGTCCCGTCCCGCACTTCGAGAACGGCTACGGCCGGCTGCGCGCCGTCGTCCGGGCGCCGGACGGCTCGCTCTGGGTCACCACCAGCAACCGCGACGGCCGCGGTGAGCCCGTGCCCGCCGACGACCGCATCCTCGGCGTCCCGCTCGGCTGACCGCCGTCCCGCGGCGCGGCCACGGGCCGGCGGTCGCGGGACGGCGGCACGCGGTCAGGACGCGCCGAGCTTCTCCAGGATCAGCTCGCGGGCGCGGCCTGCGTCGGCCTGCCCGCGGGTGGCCTTCATCACGGCGCCGACGAGGGCGCCGGCGGCGGCGACCTTCCCGGCCCGGATCTTGTCGGCCACGTCCGCGTTGCCGGCGATCACCTGGTCGATCACGGACGCCAGCTCGCCCTCGTCGCTCACGACCTTCAGGCCGCGCGCGGCGACGACCTCGTCCGGCGTGCCCTCCCCCGCGAGGACGCCCTCGAACACCTTGCGGGCCAGCTTGTCGTTCAGCTCCCCGGCGGTGATCATCGCCTGCACGCGGGCGACCTGCGCGGGCGTGATCGGCAGGTCCGCCAGTTCGACGCCCTGCTCGGTCGCGCGCCGCGACAGCTCGTTCATCCACCACTTGCGGGCCGCCGCGGCGTCCGCGCCCTGCGCGACCGTCGCCTCGATGAGGTCGACGGCACCGGCGTTGACGACGTCCCGCAGTTCCAGATCGGACAGGTTCCATTCCCGCTGGATGCGGCGGCGGCGCGCGGCCGGAAGCTCGGGCAGCGACGCGCGCAGTTCCTCGACCCACTCCCTCGACGGCGCCATCGGCACCAGGTCGGGCTCGGGGAAGTACCGGTAGTCCTGCGCCTCCTCCTTGCTGCGCCCGCTGGTGGTGCGGCCGGTGTCCTCGTGGAAGTGGCGGGTCTCCTGGATCACGCGCCCGCCGGAGTCCAGCACGCCCGCCTGCCGCTCGATCTCCGACCGGACGGCCCGCTCCACCGACCGCAACGAGTTGACGTTCTTCGTCTCCGTCCGGGTGCCCCACTCCTGCGCGCCGCGCGGCATGAGCGACACGTTCACGTCGCAGCGCATCGAGCCCTGCTCCATGCGGACGTCCGACACACCGAGCGAACGGACGAGTTCCCGCAGCTCCGTGGCGTAGGCCCGGGCCACGAGCGGCGCCCTGTCACCGGTCGCCGCGATCGGCTTGGTGACGATCTCCACCAGCGGAATGCCGGCCCGGTTGTAGTCGACGAGCGAGTACTCGGCGCCGTGGATGCGTCCGGTCGCGCCGCCGACGTGCAGCGACTTGCCGGTGTCCTCCTCCATGTGGACGCGCTCGATCTCGATGCGGTACGTCTCGCCGTCGACCTCGACGTCCAGGTGACCGTCCACGCAGAGCGGCTCGTCGTACTGCGAGATCTGGAAGTTCTTCGGCATGTCCGGATAGAAGTAATTCTTCCGGGCGAACCTGCACCACTCCACGATCTCGCAGTTCAGCGCGAGGCCGATCTTGATGATGCCCTCGATCGCCGCGTGGTTGGTCACCGGCAGCGCCCCCGGCAGCCCCAGGCAGACCGGGCACACCTGCGTGTTCGGCTCCGCCCCGAACGTCGTCGGGCAGCCGCAGAACATCTTGGACGCGGTGTCCAGCTCGATGTGCGTCTCGACCCCGAGGACCGGCTCGAACTTCGCCAGCGCCTCGTCGTAGTTCATCAGCGTCGGGGTGGTCACTTCGCCTCCACCAGTTCCGGGGCCTTGGCCAGCAGGGGGCCGCCCCAGCGGTCTTCGAGGGCCCGCTCGACGGCGGCGCCGACGCGGTAGACGCGGTCGTCGCCGAGGACCGGAGCCATGATCTGCAGGCCGACCGGCAGGCCGTCCGACAGTCCGCACGGCACCGAGATCGCGGCGTTGCCGGTGAGGTTCGCCGGGATCGTGCACAGGTCGGCCAGATACATCGCGATCGGGTCGTCGGCACGCTCGCCGACCGGGAACGCGGTGGTCGGCGTGGTCGGCGAGACCAGCACGTCCACCTGCTCGAACGCGGCCTCGAAGTCGCGCTTGATCAGTGTCCGCACCTGCTGCGCCTTGCCGTAGTAGGCGTCGTAGTAGCCGGACGACAGCGCGTAGGTGCCGAGCATGATGCGCCGCTTGACCTCGGGCCCGAAGCCCTCGGCGCGGGTGAGCGCCATGACCTCCTCGGCACTGCGGGCGCCGTCGTCGCCGACGCGCAGGCCGTACCGCATCGCGTCGAAGCGGGCCAGGTTGGACGAGCACTCCGACGGCGCGATCAGGTAGTAGGCCGGCAGCGCGTAGGTGAAGTGCGGGCAGGACACCTCGACGACCTTCGCGCCGAGGGCCTCCAGCAGCTCGACCGCCTCGGCGAACCGGGCGGACACGCCGGGCTCGTAGCCGTCGCCGGCGAACTCCTTCACCACGCCGATCCGCAGCCCGTCGACGTCGGCGTGCCGCGCGGCCTCCACGACCGGCGGGACGGCCTCGTCCACGGACGTGGAGTCCATCGGGTCGTGGCCGCTGAACGCCGCGTGCAGCAGCGCCGCGTCCAGCACGTTGCGGGCGAACGGGCCCGGCGTGTCGAGCGACGAGGCGAACGCGATGATGCCGTAGCGGGACGAGCCGCCGTAGGTCGGCTTCATCCCGACGATGCCGGTGACGGCGGCGGGCTGCCGGATGGAGCCGCCCGTGTCGGTGCCCGTCGACAGCGGCGCCTCATAGGCGGCGACGGCCGCCGACGACCCGCCGGACGAGCCGCCCGGGATGCGCTCCAGGTCCCACGGGTTGCGCGAGGTGCCGTAGGCGCTGTTCTCCGTGGACGAGCCCATCGCGAACTCGTCCATGTTCGTCTTGCCGAGGATCACCAGCCCGGCCTGCCGCAGCCGCGCCGTCACGGTCGCGTCGTACGGCGGCCGCCAGCCCTCAAGAATCCTGGACCCGGCGGTCGTGGGCATGTCCACGGTGGTGAACACGTCCTTGTGCGCGATGGGGACCCCGGCCAGCGGGCCGAGCTCCTCCCCCGCCGCGCGCCGCTCGTCCACCTTCCGCGCCTGCGCCAGCGTCGTCTCGCGGTCGACGTGCAGGAACGCGTTCACCTGCCCGTCCACGGCCGCGATGCGGTCCAGATGCGCCTCGGCCACCTCGACGGCCGACACCTCGCCGGCGGCCAGCAGCTCGCCGAGCTCCGCGGCGCCCTTCCTGAACAGCTCCATCAGGCCTCCTCATCCAGGATCCGGGGGACGCGGAAGCGCTGCTCCTCGGCGGCCGGCGCGGCGGCGAGGGCCTGCTCGGGCGTGAGGCACTGCCGCACCTCGTCCGCCCGGTAGACATTGGTCAGCGGCAGCGCGTGCGAGGTGGGCGGGATGTCCTGCGCGGCGACCTCCTGCACCCGCGCGACGGCGGAGATGATCTGGTCGAGCTGGGCGGCGAGATGGTCGAGCTCATCGTCGCCGAGCGCCAGCCGGGACAGCCGGGCGAGGTGCGACACCTCGTCACGGGTGATGGCGGACATGATCGAAACCGTTCCTGCGATGAAGTGGGTTCACCGGCCATCCTATGGGCCGGGCCCTCGCCGCCCGACCGGTTTACGCAGGCATGATCTCCGCACGCCGTTTCATCTCCGCATACGGGGAACGCTTGTCTCGTCCACCCCGGGACGACGAGAGGAGACCGCCGTGACCATCGGCGGCAGCGTTGCGCTGATCATCATCGGCGCGATCCTGGCCTACGCGGTCAACTACGAGTTCAGCGGCATCGACATCCGGCTGGTCGGCGTGATCTTGATGATCGGCGGCCTGATCGGCCTCGTCATCGGCATCGTCCGTATCGTGTCCGCGCGCCGTTCGGTCGGGCGCCGTCCGGCGCCCGTGGTCCGCGAGGAGTACTACGAGGACGGCTACGAGGCCCGCCGGCGCGGGTACTGATCCTCACTGCGGCGGGGGCGGCTGCTGCGGCGCGTACTGCTGCGGCACCGCCCCCGGCTGCGGCATGGCGCCCGGTTGCGGATACGGCTGCGCATACGGCGGGACGGCGCCCTGCTGCTGATGGGGGAAGGTCACCGACGTCGGCGGGGTCGGCTTCATTCCGGCAAGGGCGGCGGCCCCCATCACCGCGCACGAGACCATGCCAAAGCCGCCCGCCAGCACCCCGGGCAGATCCCCGCCCTTCTCGTATTCGTCCGGCGACGCGGACTCGATCATCCCGAAGAACATGAACCCCATGCCCAGCAGGGCCAGGGCGAGGATCACTCCACGCGCGGCATTGTTCATGGCCCGTGATCGTAGCGCCCCGCCCGACACCCCGTGAGAGCGTCTGTCAAATCCCCCGGCCCCCGGGCGGGTCAGGCGCCGCCGGGGGCCTGGGCGGCGGGCCGGGCGAACGAGCGGGCGTGCCGGCGGAGCCAGTCGGTGGCGGTCTCGGCGTCCATGGGGCGGCCGAAGTGCCAGCCCTGCGCGGCGTCGCAGCCCATGTCGCGGAGGGCTTCGGCGGTGGCGGGATCTTCGACGCCCTCGGCCACCGAGCGAAGACCCAGGGTGCGGACGAGGTCGACGATGGAGCGGACGATGACGGCGTCGTCCGGGGAGTCGGCGAGGCGCTGGACGAAGGAGGAATCGATCTTGATCTCCTCGACCGGGAGGCGCTTGAGCCGGACGAGGGAGGAGTAGCCGGTGCCGAAGTCGTCCAGGCTGAGCGGGATGCCGAGGTCGGCGAGGGCGGCGACGGTGTCGGAGGCGTAGGCGGGCTCGTTCATCAGGATGCGCTCGGTGATCTCCAGCTGGAGCGCGGCGGCGGGCAGGCCGCGGGCGAGCAGGCCCTCCTCGATGGTCTCGGTGAGGCCGGTGTCGAGCAGGTCGCGGCCGGAGGCGTTGACGGCGACCTGGACGGCGAGGTCCTCGCGCCACCAGGCGGCGGTCTGCGCGAGCGCGGCCGTGACGACATGGTGGGTGATCGAGCGCATCAGGTACGTCTGCTCGGCGATCGGCAGGAACGCCTCGGGTTCGAGAACGCCCTGGTCGGGGTGGCGCCAGCGCAGCAGGGCCTCCATGCCGACGAGGTGGCCGTCCCGCAGTGAGATCTTCGGCTGGTAGAACAGCTCCAGCTCGGAGCGGTCGATGGCGCGGCGCAGGTCGCCGAGCATGCCGAGCCGGGCCGGGGAGTTGCGGTCCTTGTCGGAGGAGTAGATCTCGACGCCGCTGCGGGCCTCCTTGGCGTTGTACATGGCGACGTCGGCGCGCTGCAGGAGCAGTTCGAAGTCGGGCGCGTGGTCGGGGAACAGCGCGATGCCGACACTGCCCTCCAGGTCGAACGACATGCCGTCCAGCCGGACGGGTTCGCTGAGCGCGGCGCGCAGCCGGGCGGCGACCTCGCGGGCGGCGGCCTCGTCCCGGACGGACGGCAGCAGCACCGCGAACTCGTCGCCGCCGAGCCGCGCCACGAGGTCGCCGGGGCGGACGCTGTGGGTGAGCCGGTGCGCGACGAGCTGCAGCAGCCGGTCGCCGGTGGGGTGCCCGAGGGTGTCGTTGACCTCCTTGAAGCGGTCGAGGTCGAGCAGGAACAGCCCGGCGCGGTGGTTCGGCGGGGCGGCCGGCCTGCGGCGGCGGGACCCGAGCCCGGCGGTGCGGGGACGGCGCCGGTCGGCGCCGCGCGCCTCGGCCAGCGCCTCCTCGGTGCGGACGATCAGCAGCTTGCGGTTGGGCAGCCCGGTCAGCCCGTCGTGCAGGGCCTGGTGCTCGCGCCGCACCGACACCGAGGCGTTCATGTAGACGGCGATGAACGGCAGGAGGATGAGGGGCACGAAGAGGGCGGAGCGATCCATCGCCACCACCATCAGCGGGGCGAGACCGAGCAGCGCCAGGTGCACGAGGACCTGGTAGCCGAGGTCCAGGCGGAGCGCCTTGGCGAGGGAGACCCGCGAGTGCAGGGCGACGGCGGCGCCGACGAGGGTGTCGTTGCAGGCGAAGTAGACGGCGCCGGCGAGCGCGATCGCGGGCAGGTCGGAGCCGTGCGGCACCCACAGGTCGGACGGGGTGGCGAGGTTGCCGAACAGGGCGAGGACGAGCTGGGCGGCGGCGAGGCTGAGGGTGTACTGGGCGGCGTTGAAGGCGATCCGGTGCGGGGCCCGGCCGCTGAAGATCCCGCAGGTGATGACGGCGATGGCCTGGAGGGCCGCGGCGATCGGCAGCCCGGCGTACAGCAGCGCGGCGAACGAGAACGTGGTGGAGGTCGTGGCACCGTTGTTCTCTGTGGAGCCGGGCGTGATGATCGGGCGCAGCTCGCCGAAGATGATGAAGCAGCCGAGGATCCAGAACACCGGCGTGCTGACGAGGGCGTCCACGTCGGCGCCGCTCAGCCCGGAGAACGCGGCCCCGCCGGCGGCGACGCCGAGCAGGATGACCACGACGAAGTAGATCCACAACGGGGAGCCACGGCGCGGTGCCGTGTTCCGGGTGTTGTTCGGGTCCCTCATCACATCCTCGGGGGGTTCGGGGGGCCGTCCCCCGGCACCGGGCGTTCCCCGACCTCGGGGGACGCCCCCCGGGCGTTACGTCCGGAGATTCAGGTGTAGGTCGCGATGAGTGGGAGGGTACGGCCTCTGCTCAACTTCGCGAAACCGATTGCGCACGTTCCGTTATGCCGTATCACACTCACCACTCACCCTAGGGTAGTTGAAGTGTACCCCTGAGTAACGCGATACTGGTGAAACCGCCCAGGAACACGCGGTGTCATGCGTCGACGCGCAAAGTCACGTCTTTGGCCGCATCCGGCCCCTCGGCGAGCAGCACCCGGAAGCCGTCCTCCGCCAGGAGCGGTACGCCCAGCTTGACGGCTTTGTCATATTTCGACCCGGGATTGTCGCCCGCGACCACGAAGCCGGTCTTCTTCGACACCGAACCGGACACCTTGCCCCCGAGCCGCTGCACCGCCTCGGTCGCCGAGTCCCGGCTGTAGCCCTCCAGCGAGCCGGTGATCACCACGGTGACGCCCTCCAGCGGGCGCGGGCCCGCCGCGCCCTCGTCCTCCATCCGGACGCCGGCGGCCCGCCACTTCTCGACGATCTCCCGGTGCCAGCCGACCGCGAACCACCTCTTGATCGACGCCGCGATCGTCGGGCCGACGCCGTCGACCGCCGCGAGCTCCTCCTCCGTCGCGTTCGCGATCGCGTCCATCGAGCGCATCTCGCGGGCGAGGTCGCGCGCGGCCGACGGCCCCACATGCCGGATCGACAGCGCCACCAGCACCCGCCACAGGGGCTGCCGCTTGGCCTTCTCCAGCTCCTGGAAGAGGATCTCGACGGTCTTCTTGGGCTCGCCCTCCTTGTTCGCGAAGAACGACACCACCTTGGGCTCGCCGGTCTTCGGATCGGTCTTGGACGTCCCCGTCTTCGGGTCGAGCACCAGGCTCCTGATGGGCAGAAGCTGCTCGACGGTCAGGTGGAACAGGTCTCCCTCGTTCTTCACCGGCGGATCGGCCGGCTCCAGCGGCTGCGTGAGCGCGGTCGCCCCGACGTAGCCGAGCGCCTCGATGTCGAGCGCGTTGCGGCTCGCCACGAAGTACACCCGCTCGCGGAGCTGACCGGGGCAGTACCGGGCGTTCGGGCAGCGGATGTCGGCGTCGCCCTCCTTCTCGTACGCCAGCTCCGTCCCGCACTCGGGGCAGTGCGAGGGCATCTCGAACTCGCGCTCCGAGCCGTCCCGCAGCCCGGTCACCGGCGCGACGATCTCGGGGATCACGTCGCCGGCCTTGCGCAGCACGACGGTGTCGCCGATCAGCACGCCCTTGCGCTTGACCTCGCCCGCGTTGTGCAGCGTGGCGCGGTCGACGGTCGATCCGGCGACCTTCACCGGCTCCATCACGCCGTACGGGGTGATGCGCCCGGTCCGTCCCACACCGACCTTGATGTCGAGGAGCCTGGTGTTGACCTCTTCCGGCGGGTACTTCCACGCGATCGCCCAGCGCGGCGCCCGGCTCGTCGACCCGAGCCGCCGCTGCAGCGCGAACTGGTCGACCTTGACGACGACGCCGTCGATCTCGTACGCGGGGCCGTGCCGGTTCTCGCCGTACCCGGCGATGTACTCGCGGACGGCGTCGAGCCCGCCGACGACCTTGTACCGGTCGCTGACCGGCAGTCCCCAGCCGCGCATCAGCTCGTACGCCCCGGACTGGCTCTGCGGCTGCGTCCCGCCCCGCCAGGCGCCGAACCCGTGGACGAGCATGCCGAGCGGTCGCTGCGCGGTGACCCGCGGGTCCTTCTGCCGCAGCGACCCCGCCGCCGCGTTGCGCGGGTTGGCGAACGGTTCCCTGCCCGCCTCGACCTGCGCCGCGTTGACCTGCTCGAACCCCGTGACCGGGAGGAAGACCTCGCCGCGGACCTCCAGCACGTCCGGCCAGCCCGCGCCGGACAGGCGGTCGGGGATGTCGGCGATGGTGCGGATGTTGTTGGTGACGTCCTCGCCGGTGCGCCCGTCGCCGCGGGTCACCCCGCGGGTCAGCCGCCCGTTCTCGTAGGTGAGCGCGATCGCCAGCCCGTCGATCTTCGGCTCGCACAGGTAGCCGGCGACCTCGCCGACCTCCTTGACGACCCGCTCGTCCCACGCGAGCAGCTCGTCGGCGTTCATCGCGTTGTCGAGGCTCTGCATCCGCTCCAGGTGCCGGACGGTCGCGAAGTCGGTGATGATCGGCGCGCCGACCTTCTGCGTCGGCGAGTCCGGCGTGACCAGCTCCGGATACCGCTCCTCCAGCGCGCGGATCTCCCGCATCCGCCGGTCGTACTCCGCGTCCGAGAGCGTCGGCCGGTCGAGGACGTAGTACCGGTAGTTGGCCTCTTCGAGCTCCTCGCTCAGCCGAAGATGCCGCTGCCGCGCCTCTGCGGGAACCCCGTCGCTCATGGTCATGCCCCTATTGTCGCCGTCGGGTCCGACATTTCGCGGCGGCTCATTCGGCCGCTTCGTAAAGCATCCGGGCCGTGTCACGGCAGCGTTCGAGCACGTCGCGGACGTAGCGGGGCGACGCGCCCGCCATCCCGCAGGCGGGGGTGATCACGACCTGCCGGGCGAGCCGAGCGGGCGGGAAGCCGAGCCGCCGCCACAGCCCCCGCACCGGCTCGCCCGTCGCCCGCAGGGACGGCAGGACGGTGCCGGTGGCGGGCACCGCGCCGAGGAACAGGCCGGTCCCCGCGTCGATCGTCTCCCCCACCGCATCGTCGTCGCGCTCCGGCACCAGCCGCAGGTCGACCGAGATCGCCTTCGCGCCGGCGCGGCGCAGCAGCCCGTACGGGACGTTCCGGGCACAGCAGTGGACGAGCGGGTACGCGGCGTCGTCCGCGCAGACCGTCTCGATCACCGTGCGGAGCGTGTCCTCGGCGACGGGCTCCTCGATCGCGCGCAGCCGGTCGAACCCGCTGGCGGTCGGGACCGTCCCGGCGAGCGCGGCGGGCAGGCCCGGCTCGTCCAGCTGCAGCAGGATCCGCGCGGCGGGCAGCCGGCGGCGGACGTCCGCGACATGCCCGGCGACGCCCTCGGCGAGCGAGGCGGCCAGGTCGCGGACGGCGCCCGGGTCCTTCAGCGCCCGGTCGCCGCCGCGCAGCTCGATCGTGGCCGCCAGGGTCCACGGGCCGCACACCTGGATCTTGAACGGCCCGTCGTGGCCGCCCGCGACCTCCTCCAGGACGTCCAGGTCGCGGGCGAGGTGGTCGCGGGCGCGCTGCGTGTCGCGTCCCGGGCGGTCGGCGAACCGCCACCCGGACGGCTCCACCCGCACCGGCATGTCGATCAGCAGCCCGGCCGTCCGCCCGGTCAGGTCGGCGCCGGGACCGCGCGCGGGCAGCTCCGGCAGGTGCGGCAGCTCGGGCAGCTCACCGAGGACGATCCGCAGCGCCTCGGCCGGGTCGTTCCCCGGATACGATCCGACGCCGGTCGCCGTCCCCGCCCGCCAGGGATAACCCGGCTCTGTCGGGGGCCTGGAGCCCGGCCCCGGGAGGTCACTCGTCACACCGGAAACCCTAGCGGCGCGAAGATCGGACCGGCTCCGCGAGCCGGTCCGAGGCGCGGAGCGTGTCGCCTCCGGGCCCGGTCCGAAGGCCCCACGGCGCTCGGGCGTGCCGGGTCGGGCGTGCCGGGTCAGGCGTGGACGCGGGCCGTGGCGACGATCGTGGCCGACGCGAGGACGCGGTCGCCGGCGTACAGGACGGCGGCCTGGCCGGGGGCGACCCCGCGCGCCGGGGCGGCGAGGGCGATGCGCAGCTCGGCACCGATCTGCTCGGCCGTGCAGTCGTAGACCTCGCCGTGCGCGCGGAGCTGGACCTGGCAGCCGAACGGGCCGTCCGGGCGGTCGCTCAGCCACACCGGGCGCTCACCGCGGATCTCGCGGACCTCCAGTTCGTCGCGCGGCCCCACCGTCACCGTGTTCGTCACCGGGGAGATGTCCAGGACGTAGCGGGGGCGCCCGTCCGGCGCGGGGGTGCCGAGCCGCAGGCCCTTGCGCTGCCCGATCGTGTAGGCGTAGGCGCCGTCGTGCTCGCCGACCTCGGTGCCGTCGGTGTCGACGATCGGGCCGGGTGCCGTGCCGAGCCGCTCGGCTAGGAAGGCGCGCGTGTCGCCGTCCGCGATGAAGCAGATGTCGTGGCTGTCCGGCTTGTCGGCCACCTGGAGGCCGCGCCGCTCCGCCTCCCGCCGGATGTCGGCCTTGGTGGTGTCGCCGAGCGGGAACATCGCGTGCGCGAGCTGCCCGGGCGTGCAGACGGCCAGCACGTACGACTGGTCCTTGCCCGTGTCGACGCCGCGGCGCAGGACGCCGCCGTCCAGCCGCGCGTAGTGGCCGGTGCAGACCGCGTCGAAGCCGAGCGCCATCGCGCGGTCCAGCAGCGCCGCGAACTTGATCTTCTCGTTGCAGCGCAGGCACGGGTTCGGGGTGCGGCCCGCGGCGTACTCGCTGACGAAGTCCTCCACCACGTCTTTGTGGAACCGTTCGGCGAGATCCCACACGTAGAACGGGATGCCGATCACGTCGGCGGCGCGGCGCGCGTCCCGGGAGTCCTCCAGGGTGCAGCAGCCGCGGGCGCCCGTGCGGTAGGACTGCGGGTTGCTGGACAGGGCCATGTGGACGCCGGTGACGTCGTGCCCGGCCTCGGCGGCGCGGGCGGCGGCCACGGCGGAGTCGACGCCGCCCGACATGGCGGCGAGTACACGCAGAGTCATAGTCCTTCGAGCGTACGCGGCGTGGCCCGGTCCCCCGCCTGCATTTCCGCGTACGATTGGGGCCGCTATGGGAATCTTCCGCCGCCCGCGCGAGGCGTCCGCCGTCGTGCCGCCCGCCATCAGCGAGTTCTGGGAGTGGTGGGCGCAGGCCCGCCCGACGATCGAGGCGTCTCTCGCCGCCGTGCCCGAGCCCGACGCGGCCGGGGCCGCCGTGCCAGGCGAGGGACTGTCGGCGGAGACGATCGAGGAGCTGTCGCGCCGCGTCCACCGGATCCACTCCGGGCTGCAGTGGGAGATCGGCGGCGCCGACGACCGGACGCCGTCGCTGACCGTGACCGGCGGCGGCGACCCCGAGCTGCGCGGCCTGACCGAGCGCTGGCTGCGGGCCGCGCCGGCGGGCGCCGCGGCCGGCGGCTGGAGCTTCCACCCGGCACGGCAGGCCGACCCCGAGATGCTGTCCCAGGACCTCATCCTCGGCGACCACGAGTTCGACCTTGAGTACGTCCGGTTCGGCATGCGCGCCGACTCGGCCCGTGCCCGCGTGCACATCACCGCCTACCACCCCGACTTCCTGTTCGTCGCCGCGGAGCAGCAGCTCCAGGTGGCGCTGAACGTCCTGCACTGGGCGCTCGGCGAGGACGACGTGGCGCGCTGGATCGGCGAGGTCACGATCGCGACGGAGGCGCCGATCGACGCGCTGCCGCCGTCGATGCTGCCCGTGGTCGTCGAGCAGGTCGCCGAGCCGTTCGCCGAGCCCGCCTGGCTGACCGGCGAGGGCCGCACCCCGCGCGGGCACCCCGCCCGGCTCGGCGCCCGGTTCCCGCTGCACCGCCAGGACTACCCGCTCTGCGACCTGCACGTGGCGATCACCGTCCCGTACGCCAACAGCAACCCCGACCGGCTGCCGGTCGAGCCGTCGGCGGGCGCGCTGCGCGCCTTCGAGAAGAAGCTCACCAGGCTCGGCGCCCGCGCCGTCCTCGCCGTCCGCGAGACCGGCGACGGCATCCGTGTCTTCCACCTGTACGCCGACCCCGAATCGGGGGTCGTCTCCGAACTCGACCAGCTCGCCGCGGGCTGGCCGGAGGGCAAGGCCAAGGTCGCCTCGACCAGCGATCCCGGCTGGAAGGCCCTGGCCCCCTACCAGCCCTAGCGGGTGGCGTCGACTTTGCGGTAGCGGGCTTCGCAGAAGGAGTAGAGGCCGAACGTCAGCACGCCGAGGGCGACGGCCGCGAGGCCCCAGGCGCCGGCGGGGGTGCCGGCGAACTCGCGCAGGGTGCCGTCCAGACCGCGGGCCTTGTCCGGCTCGAAGCTGATGGCCGCGTAGCCGAGGAAGCCGCCGACGGCGAGGCCGACCAGGCCGCGGGCGCCGTTGCCGATGATGCCGAACGGCTGGACGAGGCGGCGCGCCGCCTCGCTCATCTCGGCGGTCTTCAACTCCTTCATGAAGCCGCGGCGGACGGCGCCGGCCATCACGACGACGCCCCAGATCACAAAGCCCGCGGCGATCGCGAGGACGAGCCAGCGGCCGCCCGGCTCGGCCATCAGCCGCGCGGTGAGGGTCTTGGACTGCTGGTCGCTCGACTTGCCCTGGTAGCCGAGCAGGAACGCCAGCGTCGCCCCGCAGCCGAACGTGTACACGACGCCGCGCGCCGCCGAGGACAGGCGCTTGGTCGGCTTGTCGCCGTCCGGTACCGGTCGTCCGTACAGGGCCTCGGCGCACTGCCAGAGGGCGAGCGCGGCGAAACCGGCCGCCATCAGCCCGAGGACGACCGGGCCGCCGGGCTTGTCCGCGACGGACTGCAGCGCGCCCTTCCGGTCGGCCTCCCGGCCGCCGTCGCCGAAGGCGACCTGCAGGGCGAGCCATCCGATGAGCAGGTAGAGGAGGCCGCGCGCGGCCAGTCCCACGCGGGACATGCGGTGGAACCAGGGATGCCCGGCGGCCTTGCGGCCCGCCTGCCGTACTGCGCCGCCTTCGACGTCGGTGGTCATCGTGCCGCCTTCCTTGAACGGCAACGCTGTCCCCGTTCAGGAAACGGTCAAACCCGGGGCGGTCAGCTGAGACCGGCGCGGCGGGCGCGTTCGACGACCGGGCCGATGGCGTCGGCGAGGGCCTTCACGTCGGCCTCCGTGGAGGTGTGGCCGAGGGTGAAGCGCAGCGAGCCGCGGGCGCGTTCGGGGCTCGCGTTCATCGCGAGCAGGACGTGGCTGGGCTGCGACACGCCCGCCGAGCACGCGGACCCGGTGGAGCACGCGATGCCGCGCGCGTCCAGCAGCATGAGCAGGGCGTCGCCCTCGCAGCCGGGAAAGGAGAAGTGCGCGTTGCCGGGGAGCCGGTCCAGCGGGTCGCCGTTGAGGATCGCGCCGGGCACGGCGGCGCACACCGCCCCGATCAGCTGGTCGCGCAGGTCGGCGAGGCGGCGCGTCTCGGCCTCGCGGCGGGCGACGGCGGTCTGGACGGCGGCGGCGAATCCGGCGATGGCGGGGGCGTCGAGCGTCCCGGACCGGACGTCGCGCTCCTGCCCGCCGCCGTGCAGCAGCGGCACCGGGTCGAGGAACACCGGCTCCTTGGGCTTGGCGAGCAGCAGCGCGCCCACGCCGATCGGGCCGCCGAGCTTGTGGCCGGTAATGGTCAGGGCCTGCGCGCCGCTCGCGGCGAACCCGACGGGCAACTGGCCGGCGGCCTGGACGGCGTCGGTGTGCAGCGGGACGCCGTGCTCGCGGGCGACGGCGGCGAGTTCCGCGACGGGCTGGACGGTCCCGACCTCGTTGTTGGCCCACATCACCGTGGTGAGCGCCACATCGTCGCCGGCCCCCAGCGCCTCGCGCAGGACCTCCGGGTGGACGCGGCCCACCTCGTCCACCGGCAGCCAGTCGACGCGGGCGCCCTCATGGTCGGCGAGCCACTGCACCGCGTCCATGACGGCGTGGTGCTCGACGGCGCCGGCCAGCACGCGGGTGCGGGCCGGGTCGGCGGCGCGGCGCGCCCAGTAGATGCCCTTGATCGCGAGGTTGTCGGCCTCGGTGCCGCCGGAGGTGAACACGACCTCGCTCGGGCGGGCGTCGAACGCCTCGGCGATGATCTCCCGGGACTCCTCGACGACGCGGCGGGCGCGCCGTCCCACCGCGTGCAGGGAGGACGGGTTCCCCAGCTCGCGTAGTTCCGCCGTCATCGCCTCGATGGCCTCGGGCAGCATCGGGGTCGTCGCCGCATGGTCGAGGTAGGTCACCACGCGGTCAACAGTATCCGCGCCCGGCGTGTTCCCCCGCCGGTGCCCGTGCGGTTGCGCGAGGAGGCGGGAATACCCTTTCGGGTCCCCCGGTTCACCGTGTATACCGTCCAGCCGGTACAGTGGAGGGATCATGAAGAAGGAAGCCCTCCTGGACGCCGCCGAGACCATCCTCTCCGAGCAGGGGACGCAGGCGCTGACGCTCACCGCGGTCGCGGACCGCGCCGGCGTCAGCAAGGGAGGGCTGCTCTACCACTTCCCCACCAAGGAGGCGCTCGTCCGGGCGATGGTGGCGCGGGTCATCGAGGAGTTCGACGACCTGATCGCCTCCTACATCGACTCCTACGGGGACGGCGCGCCGGGCGCCTACACCCGCGCCTACGTCGAGGCCACGTTCGAGATCCTCACCGGGGAGGCCCGCGCCTACCGGCGATGGTCGGCGATCACGGCCGCCGCGGCGGATCCGGAGCAGGCCGCGCCGCTGAACGAGGCGATGCGCCGCTGGCACGGCCGCGACTCCGCGGACGATCCCGACCCGGGCATCGCCATGATCGTCCGGCTGGCGGCCGAGGGCCTCTGGGAAGTGGTCAGCCACGATCCGGGGCTGTACGACGCGCAGCAGCTCGACGCGCTGAAACGGCGGCTCCTGGGCCTGCTGGAGCGATGACCCCGGGGCGCCCCGCGCGCCCTCACCGAACCACCCGAGCGCTCCGGTCCCGATGACCTGGAGCGCCTGATCCCGTGGGGGACGGCCCCCGCACCACCTGCCCGCACCACCTGCCCGCACCACTGGGCCGCACCGCGGTCCCGCGAGACGTCCGGCACACCGATCGGGGTGTGCCCCGCCGAGTCGAGAAAGAGGTGAACCATGCTGCCGCGTGCGCGTTCCGGAACGTTCCTGACCTTCGCGCTGGCCGGCCTGCTGACCGGAGTGTGGGTGGCGCGCATGCCCGCGCTGGCCGGCAAGTTCGGGACCACCGAGGGCGAGATCGGCATCGTCGTCCTCGTCTGGGGGCTCGGCGCGATCGTGGCCATGCAGGCACTGCGCGGGCTGATGGCGCGCGCGGGCAGCCGGACCGTGCTGCGGGTGGCGCTGCCGCTGACCGCGCTGTCCTACGCGGCGGTCGCGCTCGCCCCCGCCTACGGGGTGCTGCTGGTCGCGGTCGCACTGTTCGGCATGACGTTCGGGATCACCGACATCGCGATGAACGCGCAGGGCAGCGTCGTCGAGCAGGCGTACCGCCGGCCCATCATGAGCGGCATGCACGCCGGCTGGTGCGTCGGCGCGATGAGCGGCGGCCTGTTCGGCGTCGCCACGGCCGCCGCCGGGTTCGGGTTCACCGAGACCGTGCTGGCCACCGCGCTGCTGTCGCTGCCCGCCGGTCTCGCGCTCGGCCGCACCTATCTGCCCGACCCGGCGGCCCCGGCCGCGTCCGGAACTGGACGCGGGGCGCGCCGCATGCCCGCCGCCGTCTACCTGATCGGCGTCCTCGCGTTCATCGCGTTCATGACCGAGGGCTCGATCGCCGACTGGAGCGGGCTGCTCCTGCACGAGGAGCTGGGCGCCACCGAGGCCGTCGCCGCCGCCGGCTACCCGGTGTTCGAACTGGCGATGCTGCTCGGCCGGCTCGTCGGCGACCGGGTCCGGATGCGGGTCGGCACCCGCCGCCTGATGGTCGGCGCGGGCCTCGGCACCGCGGCCGGCATGACCGTCGTCGTGCTGGCGCCGACGCCGTCGGTGGCGATCGCCGGGTTCTTCGTCACCGGGCTGGTCGTCTGCACGGTCGTCCCGACGACGATCTCGCTGGCCGGGACCGCCGCGCCGGACCGTCCCGCCGCGGCCGTCGCCCAGGTCGGCGCGATGGGCTACGGCGGCCTGCTGCTCGGCCCGGTCGTGGTCGGATTCCTGGCGGACGCCACCTCGCTGCGCGTGGGCGTGGGCACGGTCGTGGTCCTGGCGCTGCTGATCGCGGCCGGGGCCCGCTTCGTCCCGCTCCGCACGGCCACCGGCGTCACCGTCCCAGCACCGGCCGAAGCGGCACCGGAGACCGCGGGCCCGGCCGGCGCCTCCGGCGACACCCGCTCCGAACCCGTCGCCGCCTGACGCCGCGGTCCGGTATAACCCCATCGGGATCTTTGCCGGAGATGGGGGCGGTACATGACGGGGTGGCGGGTTCCGGGGTACAGCGAGCTGCGGGCGCTCGGCGAGGGCGCGCAGGGCCGCGTCGTGCTCGCCCGGCACGACGCGACCGGCCGCCCGGCGGCGATCAAGTACCTGGGCGAGTCCCTGCTCGGGGACGCGCGGTTCAGGGAGCGGTTCCGCGGCGAGGCCGAGCTGCTGAGCCGGCTGCGCAACCCGTTCGTCGCGCAGCTGTTCGGGCTGGTCGAGAATCCGGGCGGCGCCGCCATCGTCATGGAGGCCGTGGACGGGGCGTCTCTCAAGGCGGTACTGGCCGAGCGGGGACCGCTGGAGCCCGAGGCGGCCCTGGCGGTCCTCAAGGGCTCGCTGCTGGGCCTCGCCGCCGCCCACGACCTCGGCATCGTCCACCGCGACTACAAGCCCGCCAACGTGATCGTGCGCGGCGACGGGCTGAGCAAGCTGATCGACTTCGGCATCGCCGTGGACGCGGGCGCGTCCGGGCGCTCGGGCACCCCCGTCTACATGGCGCCCGAGCAGTGGCGGGACGAGCCCGCCTCCCCCGCGACCGACGTGTACGCGGCGGCGTGCGTGTTCTTCGAGTGCGTGACGGGACGCCGCCCCTACACCGCCGAGGACCAGGCGGGGCTCATGGGCCGTCACCTCACCGCGCCGATCCCGGTGGAGGACGTCCCCGAGCCGCTCCGCCCGCTGATCGAGCGCGGCCTGGCCAAGAACCCGTGGGACCGTCCGATGGGAGCCGCCGCGTTCGTCTCCGAGTTGGAGTCGGTCGCGGCGTCCGCGTACGGGGCCGGCTGGGAGGGACACGGCGTCCGCACCCTCGCGGGGGCCGCCGCCGCGCTGTCGATGCTGTTCCCGCTGACCGCGCTCGGCCTCGGGTCGGGCGGGGCCTCGGCGGGGGCGGCGGGTGCCGCGGGGGCCGCCGGAGCGGGATCCGCGGGGGCCGCAGGCACCGGCGGGGCCGGGACGGCGGGGGTGGCGGGCAAGGGCGTCCTGGGCACGCTCGGCGCGAAGGGGACGGCGGCCGTCGCGGGCGGGGCCGCCGCCGTCGCCGTGGGCGGCGGCGCGGCGGTCTACGTGGCCGTCGCGGACGACGAGCCGAAGCCGGTCACGGCCGGATTCGTCGCGCTCAGCGAGCCGCGCCAGGACATCGGCGGCGGAAAGACGTTCCAGGCGCAGGGCCGGATCGTGCGGGTCGCCGGCGGCGACCCCGCCCTCAACCGGAAGATCAACCGGGCGCTGCGGGCACCGCTCGAACAGCGGTGGGCCAAGACCCGCAAGGCCCTGGCCGGCATCGGCCGCGGCGGCTACACCGACGTCGTGAAGCCAGAGATCCTGCTGCGCAGCGACCGGCTGCTGTCGGTCTGGTATGGCGTTCTGCTCCAGGGTGAACGCGGATCGAGCTGGGACCTGTCGCAGGCGGTGACCGTGGACCTGCGGACCGGTGCCTCCTACCGGGCGCCCGACCTGTTCCGCGTTCCGACCGCGCAGGGACTCAGGCCGCTGGACGAGAAGATCAAGACTCACCTGCCCGGCCGCGACTTCTGCCCGGGCGATCCCCTGGGCGGCACGGACAACCCGTCCGCGTTCGTCAAGGCCGGCGAGGTGACCATGGCCCTCACCCCGAAGGGCGTCCGCGTCGCCTTCTACGGGTCGATACTCGGCTACGCGGAGGCGTGCGGGCTCCGGGACACGGTCGTCCCCTACGCCGAGGTCGGCGACATGCTCAAGCCCGCGCTGCTGAAGGCCGTCCCCTATCCGTCGCCGAGGCGTTCCTGACGGCGGGCGGCCCCGGCGACGAGCGCCGCCGGGGCCGCGCACCGAAGATCACTTGCGCTTGGTGATCTCCTCGGTGAGCTGCGGCGCGACCTGGAACAGGTCGCCCACCACGCCGTAGTCGACGAGCTCGAAGATCGGCGCCTCGGGGTCCTTGTTGATGGCGACGATGGTCTTCGAGGTCTGCATGCCGGCCCGGTGCTGGATGGCGCCGGAGATGCCGACCGCGATGTACAGCTGCGGCGACACGGTCTTGCCGGTCTGGCCGACCTGGAACGAGTGCGGGTACCAGCCGGCGTCGGTCGCGGCGCGGGAGGCGCCGACGGCCGCGCCGAGCGAGTCGGCCAGCCCCTCGATGATCTTGAAGTTCTCGGCGCCGCCGACGCCGCGGCCACCGGAGACGACGATCGCGGCCTCGGTCAGGTCCGGGCGCTCGCCCTTCTCCTGGACGACCCTCTCCACGATCTTGGCGCCCTTGTCGGTGTCCGACAGCGTCACCGAGACCTGCTCCTCGGCCGGGGTGACCGGGGACGCCTCGGGGGCCACGGAGTTCGGCCGGACGGCGATGACCGGCGTGCCGGTCTTCACCCGGGCGTGCGCGATGATGCCGCCGCCGAAGATGGAGTGCTCGGCGACGAAGCCCTCGGCGACGTCCACCACATCGGTGAGCACGCCGGAGCCGGTCTTGACCGCGAGGCGGCCCGCGACCTCCTTGCCCTCACCCGTGGCGGCCACCAGCACCGCGCCCGGCGACCTCTCGGCCACCAGCTGGGCCAGCAGCGCGGCCTTCGGGGCGACGACGTAGGAGGTCAGCTCCTCGTCGGCGGCCACGTAGACCTTGCCGGCGCCGTACTCGCCGAGCTTGTCCTTGGCGCCCTCGTAGCCGGGGCCGGCCCATACCGCGGCGGCCTCGCCGAGCCGGTTCGCCAGCGTCAGCAGTTCGAGCGTGACCTTCTTGACCTCACCGTCGACATGGTCGACGAGGACGAGAATCTCAGCCATTGGTCTCCAAATCCCCTTCCCCGCTCAGACGAACTTCTTCGACGCGAGGAACTCGGCGATCTTCACGCCGCCGTCGCCCTCGTTGGTGACGATCTCACCCTTGGCGCGCGGGGGCGCCTCGGCGAAGTCGACGACCTCGGTGGCGGCGTTCGCCAGCCCCACCTGGGAGGCGTCGATGCCGGCGTCGCTCAGGCCCAGCGTCTCGACCGGCTTCTTCTTGGCCGCCATGATCAGCTTGAAGGAGGGGTAGCGCGGATCGTTGATCTTCTCCACCACGCTGACGACCGCGGGCAGGCTCGCCTCGACCCGGTCGAAGCCGTAGTCGGTCTGGCGCTGCGCCTTGATGGACGTCCCGTCGATCTCGACCTTGTTGGCGAGCGACACCTGCGGGACGCCGAGCCGCTCGGCCAGCATCGCGGCGAGCACACCGGTGCGCGCGTCGGTGGACTCCGCGCCGAGGACCACCAGGTCGAACCCGGTGCGGCCGAGCGCCTGCTGGATGGCGTACGAGGTCTGCAGCGCGTCGGAGCCGGCGAGCCCGTCGTCGACGAGGTGCACGCCCTTGTCCGCGCCCATGGCCAGGGACTTGCGGATGGCGTCGGTGGCCTTGGCGGGGCCCATGGTCAGGACGGTCACCTCGCCGCCGTGGGCCTCCTTGATGCGCAGCGCCTCTTCGATCGCGTACTCATCGAGCTCGTTGATGACCCCGTCCGCTGCGGCGCGGTCGAGCGTGCTGTCATCGGACTTCAGCTTGCGCGGGCTCTCCGTATCGGGAACCTGCTTCACCAGGACGACGATGTTCATGGCCGGTGGCCGACCTCCCTGCACTCAGTTGGCCGCTGAGGTAGCGGCAGAGGGGCGCCGCCCATGACGGGTCGACGCGGACATGCGCTTTCGCTGTCACAGCCTGCCAAACACCCGAACGAGCTTCGGAACCGGGTCCCTGATTCGGCCGTGTCCCACAATGTTACTAGTGAGTAGCCTAGCGGCAAATTCCAGCTCGTGAGACCTTACCCACGCACGCGTGGCGTTTACTGGTCCATCCCGGTCCCGAACCGGACGTGACGCACTTCACTCCTCAGAGCCGGGTGAGCGCGTGCTGCAGGCGGTCCATCGAACTCTCCAGCGACCGCTGCAGGCCGTACATCGGGGAGAAGCTCGGCGAAAGGGTCATCGCCCCGACCCCCACGAGCAGCGCCAGCACGCCGAGGCCCACGACCGCGGCGGCGACGAGCCGCGGCCGGCCCGCCACGGGCAGGAACATCCGCTCCAGTTGCCGGCGCGGGCCGTGCACCCCCGGCGCCGCCCACAGCACCGCCGCCCCGGCACCGGCGCCGAACGCGCACGCGGTCAGCGAGTCGATCCTCCCGCCGACCACCGACACCGCGACGAGCCCGAGCGGGACGGCGACCGTGAACACCGCCGCGTACGGGACGGTCAGGAGCGTCCGCCCGAACGCCCACGCCCAGCCCCGCGTCCGGTCGTCCGCGGGCGCGCCCGCCACCCGCAGCAGCGTCACCGCGCCCAGCGACAGGACGAGCCCGGCGATCGGCGCCATGATCACGAAGCCGACCGCGACCACCACGACCATGGCGGCCAGGAGCCGCGCCCAGCCCAGCGCCACCGCCATCTCGTGCGCCCGGGCCGCCTGCGGGGGCCCGCTCCCGGGCCTTGCCCCGGGCACGGTGACCGGGGCCCGCCGCTCGGGGGCAGGCCGCTCGGGGGCAGGACGGGCGGGCGCGGGGCGGGCGGACACAGCGGCGGGCAGATCGAGCCGGGACACCGCCTCCACCAGTTCCTCCGCCGCCGGGCGGGCGCCCGGATCGGGATGCGACGCCGCCTCCACCAGCGGACGCAGATCGGCGGGCAGCGCGCCGGCCGGGGCCTCGTGCCGTCCGGTCGCGGCGAACGTCACCGTCGCGGCCCACGCGCGCACGTCCCCGGAGTCGTCGGCACCGGCGGCCAGCCCGAAGTCGACCACGATGGGCGCGTCGTCCACGACCAGCACGGACCCGGGCCCCAGCGCACCGTGCGCGAGACCCGCGCGGTGGATGGCGGCGAGCGCCTTGGCCAGCCCGAAGGCCATCCGGCGCAGCGCGTCCTCCGGCATGCTCCCCTGCTCGGCGACCGTCTCCGCGAGCGGCCGTCCCGGGACGAACCGGGACACCACATACGGGCGGGGCCCGCCGGACTCCCCGTCGAGAACGTCGACCACATAGGGGCTGAGGACCGCGCGCATCCGTTCGACGTCGGCGGCGGCGCCGGGCGGGAGCAGCCGTATCGCCACGTCACGGCCGTCCGGTCCGGCGGCGCGGTGCACGGCGCCGTCATCGCCCCGCGCGGGGCCGCCGCCCAGCCGGGACAGCAGCCGGTACGGACCGATGTGCTCCTGGTGGCTCGTCTCACCGCTCATATGGGTCGCCACCATACCGACCACGAGCGTTCCGCCGGGGCGGACGGACGGACTCGATCACATGCCGGGGATGCCCGAGACGAGGTCGCGGACGTCCGTGCGCAGGCCCTCCAGGCTCTGGCTCATCCCGTCCAGCGGCGTGGTGTCGGGCGGCTGCCGCTGGGACAGCCCGACCAGCACCGCCGCGAAGATCCCGAGGATCAGCGCGCCGGCGAGAGCGGCCTCGGCGCGCGGCAGCAGCGCGCCCCAGACCCGGGCGAGCTGCCGGCGGGGCGCGCCGCTGCCCGGCGCGAGGCACAGCAGCCCGATCACCGCCATGGACGAGTACGCGATGGCCTTCGACGCGGTCATGTCGGACCGGGCGAAGATCAGCACGGCGAGCAGGACCAGCCCCGCGAACGCGCTGAGCGACGTCCACAGGATCGTGGACATCAGCGCGCCCGGCAGGTGCAGCGGCGTCCGGAACGCCGCCGCGACGGCGTCGCCCGAACGCGGACCGCGCCGGGTGCGCCGCCCCTCCATGCCCTGGGCGGCCTTGTCCGCCATCCGCAGCACGAGCACGCCCGCGACGGTGAGGCCGAGGGCGAGCAGCGGCGCGATGCCGGCGAAGCCGAGCAGCGCCACGAGGACGATGAAGCTGAGCACCCGGTACCAGCCGTAGGGCTTGCGGCGGTCCTTGTCGGCACGCTCGCGGGCCTGGTCGGCGGCGCGGCGCTGCGCGTCCTGCGGCTGCGCGTCGTACGGGCCGCGCTGCAGCGCGCCCGGCGGCGGCCCGCCGGGCGGCCCGTACGGCTGCGGGTAGCCGCCCTGGTGGTACGGGTCGGAGCCGTAGGGGTCGGAGCGGCCGTAACCGCCCTGCCTGAACTGCTCGCCCGCCTTGAACTGGGCGGGCGGCGGGCCCGGCGGAGGCGGCGGGGGCGCGGCCGGCGGCAACTGGCCGACGAAGTCCCGCGGCTGTGCCGGGACGGGCGCGGGCGCCGGCAGGCCCGTCCCGGCCGGCGTGACCGGAGGGGCCGGAGGGGCCGGGACGTCCTGCGAACTCTGCAGGCCGGGCATGGAGAACTGCCGGGAGTGGTCGGCCGCGGGCTCGTCCAGAGACGTGTCCGCCACTGCGGCCGGGCCCGGATAGTGATGGTCGATCCGGGTCTGGTCGGTGATGGTGGCTTCGAGGTGGATCCGCCGGGTGAGCTGGACCAGGTTGACCGCGGTGGGACGTTCCGCCGGGTGCCGCGCCATCGCCGACCGCAGCACGGGCAGCAGCGCGTCGGGCACGCCCTCCAGGTCCGGGATGCCCTGCATGATCTTGTAGAAGATCGACTCGAAGGTGCCGGAGCCGAACGGCGGGCGGCCGGTGGCGGCGTAGGCGACCGTCCCGGCCCAGGCGTGCACGTCCGACGGCGGGCCCGCGTCCTCCCCCTCGATGATCTCCGGGGCGAGGTAGCCGGGCGTGCCGATGACCATGCCGGTCGCGGTCAGCCGGGTCGCGTCGGCGGCCTGCGCGATCCCGAAGTCGATCACGACGGGATCGCCGTCCACGAGCATCACGTTGCCGGGCTTCAGGTCGCGGTGCACGATCCCGGCGCCGTGGATCGCCGACAGCGCGGACGCCAGCCCCACCCCGAGCCGCTGCAGGCCCGGCCCGTAGATCGGCCCGGCCTCCTCGACGACCTCTTCCAGCGTCCGGCCGGGAACGTACTGGGTCACGATGTAGGGCTGGTCGGCGGTCACGTCGGCGTCGAGGATCTCCGCGACGTGCGGGCTGTGCACCCTGCGCATCGAGTCGACCTCGCGGGCCAGCCGGCGACGCGCCGTGGCGTCCCCCGCGACCGCGGGCCGCAGCACCTTGATGGCCACGTTGCGCCCCTCGGGGTCGGCGCCGAGGTAGACGACGCCCATGCCCCCTTCCCCCAGGGTCTGCTGGACGCTGTAGTGGCCGATACGGTCCCCGGACGTGACGGCTCCCTTCATCGTTTCCGAAACCCTACCCTTGCCGATCGGGCCGAAAAGATCTAACCGGCATCAGGCCGCCGTCACCCCGCCCCCAGCCGACGCGTCCCCCGCCAGGGGGGAGAGGGCCCCCGCGAACCACCGCGCCGAAGGACGCTCGGCGGGGTCGCGCCGGAACGCCGCCCGCAGCAGCCCCGCCACCGGCTCCGGGGCACCGTCCAGGTCGGCTTGGCCGCGCAGGATCCTGAAGCACACCCCGTGCAGCGAGCCCCGCCCGAACGGCGGGCGGCCCGTCGCCGCGTACGCGACCGTCGCCGCCCACGAGAACACGTCCGACACGGCGGTGGCGCGCTCCCCCTCGATCAGCTCGGGGGCCAGGTAGGCGGGCGTCCCCACGACCATCCCGCGCCGGGTGATCTGCTCGGCGCCGGACTCCTGCGCGATCCCGAAGTCGATCAGCGTCGGCCGGTCGCCCATCACGATCACGTTCCCGGGCGACACGTCGCGGTGCAGCACGCCCGCGTCATGGACGTCCCCCAGCGCGAGCGCCAGCCGCCGCGCGAACCGGGCCAGCCGCTCGCCGCGCAGCGGCCCGTACGCCGAGATCAGCTCGTTCAGCGGGCAGCCGGGCACGTACTGCATGACGACGTGCGGGCGTTCCGCCGAGACGGCCCCGTCCAGCAGCCGCGCGACGTAGGCGCTGCGGACCCGCCCCTGCGCCCGCATCTCCCGCGCCAGCCGCCCGACCGCCTCCTGCACGCCCGTCAGCTCCGGGATCAGCTCCTTGACCGCGACCTCCCGGCCGCGGGAGTCCATGGCGAGGTACACCACGGCGGTGCTCCCCCGGCCGATCTCGTCCAGCAACCGATACCCGCCCAGTCGCCGATGCGTCCCCATGCCCCCTTTGACGCTGAAAACCGCGCGCGCGTTCACTGCCTTTCCTCGGGGACCCACCCCCTGACCGGCCGGGGATCACCCCTGCCGGGCGGCCTGGCGGGCGCGGCGCTCCTCGCGACGGGTCTCGAACTTGGTGGCGGCGGCGTCGAGCTGCGCCAGGAACTCGCCGAGTTCCTGGCGGGCCTTCTCCCCGTCACCGGACAGGTCGGTGCGGTCGAACACGCCCCATTTGCGCAGCACGGGGACGAGCACGTCGTCATGGTGCAGCCGCAGGTCGTAGATGCCGGCGTTGGCGATGATGACGGACTTGCGGAGGAACCCGTCGATGCTGTGGCCGGGCATCTGGAACGCCTTCACGACGTCGGTGATCGCCCGCATCGTCTCGTTGGGAGCGGCGTCCAGCGAGGCGCCGATCAGGTTCCGGTAGAAGATCATGTGGAGGTTCTCGTCGGCGGCGATGCGGGCCATCATCTGCTCGCAGACGGTCTCGCCGGACGCCCTGCCGGTGTTGCGGTGCGAGACGCGGGTGGCCAGTTCCTGGAACGACACGTAGGCCGTCCCGTGCAGGAACGAGTCGCCGTGGTCGGCCTCGTAGCCGGCCTCCATGTGCTTCATGCGGGCGCGTTCCAGCGCCACCGGGTCGACGGCGCGGGTCACGGTGAGGTAGTCGCGCAGGACGATGCTGTGCCGGTTCTCCTCGGCCGTCCAGCGGTTGACCCACGTCCCCCAGGCGCCGTCACGGCCGTAGACGGCGGCGATCGCGCGGTGGTAGCCGGGGAGGTTGTCCTCGGTGAGCAGGTTGACGATGAGCGCCTCGCGCGCCTCGGGGGTCACCTTCGACTGCTCCAGCGACCACGGCTCGCCGTCCAGCGGCCCGTCGAAGTCGCGGCCCTCGCTCCACGGCACGTACTGGTGCGGGAACCACTCCTTCGCCATCGACAGGTGCCGGTTCAGCTCCTTCTCGACCACCGGCTCAAGGTCGTTCAAGAGGCCGGTCTGGAACTTCTCTTCGTGGGTCACGGACATACGGTTCCTTCGCTGGACGACGTGGCCTTGCCGGACGTGCCACCGTGCCTGCGGCTCGAAAGGCGCACCCAGCAGGCGGTACACAACCTACGCAAGCGTAGGTTCGATCGTCGCCACTCCCCGTGACACCCGTCAAGTCACCCCCGTAACAAGCAACGCCCGCGAAGTTTTGTAGACCTGAGCAAAAGCGGCGTGATGTTTCGTCACCTGGTGTCGGCGGCCTGCTGCCACATGCGGTTCACGGCGGCCCTGAGCAGCGGCCTCGGGACGAGCTTCAGCGCGGGGAACGCCGCCTTGTACTGCATGCCGGGGACGCACAGCGCGCGTCCGGCGGCCACCGCGTCCAGCCCGGCCCGCGCCACGTCGTCCCGCCTCAGCCACAGCGGGTTGGGCGGGACGTCATCCTCCGTCCGGGTGAAGCCGGGGCACAGCGCCGTCACGTGGACGCCCTTGCCCGCGACCTCCGAATGCAGGCTCTCGGAGAACGCGGCCACGTACGCCTTGGTCGCGCCATAGGTGGCGCTGCCGGGCGACGGCGCGAACCCCGCCATCGACGCCACGTTCAGCACCCCGCCCCGGCCGCGCGCGATCATCCCCGGCAGCGCGGCGTGGGTGAGCCGCACCAGCGCGGCGACGTTCAGTTCGATCTGTGCGAGGTGCTCGTCCAGCGGCAGTTCCGCGAACGCTCCGAACGCCCCGTACCCGGCGTTGTTCACCAGCAGTTCCACCGGCTCGGCGCGCAGCCGCCCCTCGACCTCGGCGCGCTGCGCGGGATCGGTGAGGTCGGCGGCGACCACCTCGACCGCGACCCGGTACCGCTCGACCAGCTCGCGGGCCAGCCCGTCCAGCAGTTCGGCCCGGCGCGCCACGATCACCAGGCCGGTGCCGCGGCCGGCCAGCAGGCGCGCGAAGCTCTCCCCGATCCCGCTGGACGCGCCCGTGACGAGCGCGGTTCGGTACGCGTGTCGCATGGCGGCAGATGCTATCCGCCGATCCCCGCAATCCCGGGCATCACGCTCTAAAACCCCAATAACGTTTTAGCCCGCGCGTTCGGCGGCGCCCACGCCTCCCGGTCGCCGGACACGCGGGAGCGCGGGGTCAGCGGCCGCTGAACTTCGCCTTGCCCGGCCCCTCCTCCATGAAGCTCCTCATGCCGTTCGCCTGGTCTTCGGTGGCGAACAGGGCGGCGAACTGCGTCCGCTCGATCTCCAGCCCGGTGCCGAGATCGACCTCCAGGCCCGTGTCGATGGCCTGCTTGGCGGCGCGCAGCGCGATCGCCGGCCCGCCGGCGAAGGTCGCCGCCCACTCCTTGGCCGCCGTATAGACGTCCGCGTCCGGGACGACCCGGTCCACCAGCCCCATCGCGAGGGCCTCGTCCGCCGCGACATGCCGCCCGGAGAAGATCAGGTCCTTGGCCTTGGCCGGGCCGACCAGCCGGGACAGCCGCTGCGTGCCGCCCGCGCCGGGGATGATGCCGAGCTGGATCTCCGGCTGGCCCAGCTTCGCGCCCTCCCCCGCGACCCGGAAGTCGGCCGTCAGCGCCACTTCGAGGCCACCGCCGAGCGCATACCCGGTGATCGCGGCGATGACCGGCTTCGGGACGGCGGCGAGCGCCTTGGTGAAGTCCTGCAGCAGCCGCGACGGCTCCGCCGACATCTCGGCATACGACATCGGGGCCATCTCCTTGATGTCGGCGCCGGCCGCGAACACCCGCTCCCCGCCGTACAGCACCACCGCGGCGACGGCGCCGTCCCGTGTCACCTGCCGCGCCGCATCGATCAGCTCCAGCTGCATCCGGCGGTTCAGGGCGTTCATCTTCGGACGGTCCAGCCTGATCGTCGCGACCGCGTCCTCGACCTCGACCCGTACGAACTCGCCCACGGCGACCCTCCTGTGCACATCGGTGACGGACGTCCCGAGCCTAACCAGCGCCCCGGCGGGCACCCGACGCCGGGCGCCGGGCGACCGCTGTGGCGAACGGCGACGTCCGAGGCTGCTGATAACTTCGGGGACCATGCTCGTCGCCCACGCCACCTGGCATGGCGGTGCACTCTGCCTGTGGGCCGAGCGCACCGGCCCGTACGAGCCCTCGCCGGGCGTCCACCCCTTCGCGACCTGCGACTTCACCGGCACTTCCTACGAGCCGCTCGTCCGCACCGCGGTCCGTGTCGAACTGGCCCTGTCCCTTCCCACCGTGCCGCGTCCCCCCGGGGACGACCATCCGCTGCCCTCGCCCGAGCTGGGCCCCGAGCCGGTGCGGGACGAGCCCGAACTGCGCCCCTGGCGGGTCCCCGCACTCGTCCTGGAGCCGTTCCCGGCGATGGCGCTGCTGCAGGCCGCCGAGCACAGCGCCGACGTCATCCCCGGCACCGACCTGCGCTTCCTGTGCATGATCGCGGACGAGGCCGTGGCCCTCACCGGGCGCGGCCACGTCCTGCCCGCGCTGCTGCGCGAGGACGGCGACCTCGTGGCCCGCTGGCGCCCGGTGATCGACGACCCGGCGCGGTTCCGCGCGCTCGCCCGCGCCATGCCCGCCGCGTGCCGCGCGGCGGGCGGCGGACGTCCCGCCGCCGAGGTGCTGCGCGAGGCACTGTCCGGCCTGGTCGACACCGCCGTCCGGGGGGTGGTGCCGCATCCGCTGCTGGCACCCCGGCGCGGCGGGGCCCCGGACCGGCTGCCGCTCGCCGAACGCTGGGCGGCGGCGCTGACCGGCCCGTCCGCCGAGGTCGCCCGCGAGCCGCGCGACGACCCCGGCGACCTGATCGCCGAACTGGACGCCTGGGCCGCCGCCGCGCGCCGCCCGTCCGGCCCCCTCCGCGTCTGCTTCCGCCTCGCCGAACCAGGCGCCGAGGAGTTCGGCACACAGGAGTTCGGCACGGGGGACCCCGCGCAGTCCGGCCCCGATGAGCCCGGAGACGACGCGTGGCGCGTCGAGTTCGCCCTCCAGGGCACCGAGGACCCCAGCCTCTACGTCCCGGCCGCGCTGGTCTGGGACGGCGAGGCCACCTCGATCCCGCAGGCCGAGGAGACGCTCCTCACCGGCCTCGGCCGCGCCCTGCGCCTCTTCCCCGAACTGGCCCCGGCCCTCGACGGCCCCACCCCGCGCGAGCTGGTCCTCGACACCGCTGGCGCGTTCGGCTTCCTGCGCCGGGCGGCCCCGATGCTCGCCGCCGCCGGCTTCGGCGTCCTGCTCCCCCAGTGGGCGGGCAAGACCAGGCTCGGCATGCGCCTCACGACCCGCAACGAGGACCCGGAGGCGTCCTCGGGCTCGGCGGCGCCCTCGGGCTTCGACCTGAAGGCCATGGTCGGTTTCCGCTGGGACCTCGCGATCGGCGACGAGAGCATCGACGAGGCCGAGCTGGAGGAACTGGCGCGCCTCAAGACCCCGCTCGTCCGCCTGCGCGGCCGGTGGGTCGAGCTCGACGAACGGCAACTGGAGGCCGCGCTCGACTTCCTCCGCCGTCCCCGCCGGGGCCGGATGACCGCCGCCGAGGCGATCCGCGCGGTCGTCCACGCCGGCGACGACACCCTGCCCCTCACCGGCGTCGACGCCGCCGGCCCCCTCGGCGACCTCCTGTCCGGCGAGGCCGACCGCCGCCTCACCCCCATGCGCACCCCGGACGACCTGGACGCCGAACTGCGGCCCTACCAGGAACGCGGCCTCGCCTGGCTGACCTTCATGAACGATCTGGGGCTGGGCGCCCTGCTCGCGGACGACATGGGACTGGGCAAGACGATCTCCGTGCTGTCACTGCTCGTCCATGAGCGGGAGAACGGCGCACGTCCCGACCCGACCCTGGCGATCCTGCCGATGTCGCTGGTGGGGAACTGGCAGCGGGAGGCGGGGCGGTTCACGCCGAAGCTGCGCGTCTACGTCCACCACGGGACGGGACGGCAGCGCGGCGAGGAGCTCGTGGAGGCCGTCGCGGGCGCCGATCTCGTGCTGACCACGTACGGGACGGCGGCGCGGGACGCCGAGGCGCTCGCGGCGATCGGGTGGGAGCGGGTCGTCTGCGACGAGGCGCAGGCGCTCAAGAACAGCGGGACACGGCAGGCCAGGGCGGTCCGGAGCATCCCGGCGCGGACGCGGATCGCGCTCACCGGCACGCCGGTCGAGAACCATCTGACCGAGCTGTGGTCGATCATGGAGTTCGCGAACCCGGGGCTGCTCGGGCCGCGCGGCGCGTTCCGGCGGCGGTTCGCGATCCCGATCGAGCGGGAGGGCGACGAGCAGGCGGCGCTGGCGCTGAAGCGCGCGACCCAGCCGTTCGTTCTCCGCCGCCTCAAGACCGACAAGTCGATCATCTCGGATCTGCCGGAGAAGCAGGAGATCAAGGTCTACTGCAACCTCACGACCGAGCAGGCGTCCCTCTACCAGGCGACCGTGGACGACATGCTCCAGCAGATCGCCGAGGCCGACGACAAGCAGCGGCGCGGGCTCGTCCTGGCGACGATGGCGAAGCTCAAGCAGGTCTGCAACCATCCGGCGCAGTTGCTGAAGGACGGCTCGCGGCTGCCCGGGCGGTCCGGGAAGCTCGAACGGCTGGAGGAGATCTGCGCCGAGGTCCTGGAACAGGGCGAGAAGGCGCTCGTCTTCACGCAGTACGCCGAGTTCGGGTCCCTGCTCCGGCCCTACCTCGCCGCCCGGCTGGAGCGGCCGGTGCTGTGGCTGCACGGTGGCACGTCCAAGCAGGCGCGTGACGATCTCGTCCAGCGCTTCCAGCAGGACGGGGAACCCGCGATCTTCCTTCTCTCGCTCAAGGCCGCGGGGACGGGCCTGACCCTGACCGCCGCCAACCACGTCGTGCACGTCGACCGCTGGTGGAACCCGGCCGTCGAGGACCAGGCCACCGACCGCGCGTTCCGCATCGGGCAGACCCGCAACGTGCAGGTCCGCAAGTTCATCTGCGTCGGGACGATGGAGGAGCGCGTGGACGAGATGATCGAGCGCAAGAAGGCCCTCGCCGAGTCGATCGTCGGCACCGGCGAGGACTGGCTGACCGAGCTGTCGGTGGCCGAGCTGCGCGACGTGCTGCGCCTGTCCCCCGAGGCGGTGAGCGACTGATGCGGGACGGGATCAAGGCGCGGGGCAAGCGCGGCTCGATCGGCACCGAATGGTGGTCGCGGCGGTTCATCGATCTCGTCGAGTCGTTCGCCGACAAGGGGAGGCTCCAGCGCGGCCGGACCTACGCCCGCAAGGGCAACGTGTTCGACCTCAAGGTGGCCGCGCACGAGGTGACCGCGAAGGTGCGCGGCACGGCCCCGGAGCCGTACGAGGTGGCGCTCGGCATCGAGGCGATCGACGAGGCGGACTGGCGGGCCGTCGAGAGGGAGCTGGCGTCCCGCGCGGTTTTCCGCGCCCGCCTGCTGGCCGGGGAGATGCCGCCGGAGATCGAGTGGGTGTTCGCCGAACTGGGCCTCGCGCTCTTCCCCGGATCGGCGTCCGACCTGCATCTGATGTGCGACTGCCCCGACTGGGGCGACCCGTGCAAGCACGCGGCGGCCGTCCTGTACCTGCTGGCGGAGGCGTTCGACGACGACCCGTTCCTCATCCTCGAATGGAACGGCCGGGGCCGCGACCGGCTTCTCGCCGGTCTGCGGCGCGGCGCCGGCACCGAACCGGATCCGCTCGACATCGAGGACGAACCGCTCACGGCGGACGGCTTCTGGACGCCCCCGTCCGGCCTCGCCCGCCTCCGCGACCGCCCGCCGGCCCCGCCCGTCCCGCCCGGTTTCATCCTCCAGGTGGCCGCACCGCCACCGGTGAAGGTCCGCCGCCGCCCGCTGCCGGACGTCCTGGCCCCGGCCTACGAGGCGCTCGCCGACAGCGCCGGCTAGGCGGGCAGGCGGGCGCGGACGGTGAAGCCGCCGTCCGGGCCGGGGCCCGCGTCGAGGCTGCCGCCGAGCGATGCGGCGCGCTCCCGCATCCCGCGGATGCCGCTGCCGTTCCCGGACGGCGCAGCGGACACCGGCGCACCGTCGTCCTCCACGCTGACGGTCACGTCGCCGTCGCCGTAGCGGATGCGGACAACGGCGGTGGACGCCTCCGAATGCCGGGTCACGTTCGTCAGCGCCTCCTGGACGATCCGGTACGCGGCGAGGTCGGCCTCGGCCGGCAGCGGACGCGGCTCACCCGCCACCTCGGTGCGGATCGTCAGGCCGGCCGCCGACACGCCGCGGGTCAGCTCGTCCAGCCGGGCGAGACCTGACGCGGGCGTGACCGGTGCCGCCTCGTCGACCTGCCGGAGGACGCCGAGGGTGGCGCGCATCTCGCGGAGCGTCTCCTTGCTGGCCTGCTTGATCGCGGTGAGGGCGTCCTCGGCGCGTTCCGGTTCGCGGTGCAGCCCGTGCAGTGCGGCGGTGGCCTGCACGTTGATCAGTGAGATGTTGTGGCCGAGGACGTCGTGCAGTTCGCGGGCGATGCGCAGCCGCTCCTCGATGGCGCGGCGGCGGGCCTCGGCCTCGTGGCCGCGTTCGGCGGCCCGCGCCCGCTCCTCGGCCTCCCGCAGGTAGGCGTGGCGGTTGCGGACCACGCCGCCGATCGCGATGACCGCGACGAACCAGCCGGCGAGCAGGAACGGCGCCGCGTCCGCCAGGTGGTTCATGCCGTCGCGGTTGTCGCCGTAGACGATCCCGGCCATCGCGACGCCTCCGAGCAGGCAGGCCGTGACCAGGCGCCCCGCGGCCGCCACCGTGTACAGCGCGATCGCGAACGTGATGACGAAGGGGCCGTCCGTCGCGGTGGTCGGATAGTAGATCGCGCAGGCGACGAACGTGACGACCGCGACCGCGATGGGGTGGCCGCGGCGGAAGTACAGCGCACCGCACGCGACCGTCAGCAGCGCCCAGCCGTGGACGGGCAGCGCCGCTCGGTCGAGGACGTGCGGCGCCAGCAGCCCGATCACGGCCAGGGCGAGGAAGCAGCCGGCGGCGAGGATCGCGTCCGCCGTGCGCCCGCTCGGGAGGCGGTCGAGCGGCCCCGGGCGTCCGTCCAGTGCTCGCACGGGTCCATCCTGCCAGGATCCGCTCCCTTGCGCCTCTGCGACAGAATGTAGTACTCCTGCTATCAGCAGAAGTATCAATATGACGGACGGTCTGAGGGGTCGTACAGGGGGTGCGCCGGCCGATGAGAACACGGGCGATACGGGGGGACGGGCCGTGATCCGCAAGACCGGCCCGGCACCCGGCGACAAGGAGAACGTTCACAACCGCATCGCGGTGCTGAGGGCCGAACGCGGCATTTCGCGCCGCGACCTGGCCGCCGCGCTGGGCGTGCATTACCAGACGGTCGGCTATCTCGAACGGGGCGAGTACAGCCCCAGCCTGTACCTCGCCCTGCGCATCGCCGAGTACTTCGAGGTGCCGGTCGAGGTCGTCTTCTCCCTGAAACCGTTCCCGAGGATCGGAGGCACATGATGACGAGCCGCACCGCGGGGTGGCTGGAGCGGTCGCGCCGCAGGCGCGCGGACCGGCTGGCGGCCCTCGACGCCGAACTGGAGCGCCGCATGCCCGCCCGTTACGCCCGCCGGCGCCCTCGCCGGGTGCTGGCGGTGGCGGGAGCGGGCACGCTGGGCCTGCTCTGGGTGGACGCCGCGGTGTCCTGGGTCCTGGCGCCCAGCGACACCGCGATGATCGCCGGCCCGGTGATCCCCGGCGTCGTGGCGGCGGCTAGCGCAGGTTGCCGTTCGTCATGCCCTGCGGCGCGGGCGGCAGCGCGACCAGGCCCAGCTCCGCGCGGCCCGACAGCAGCGGATGGCTCGGCACCACCCGGACGCTGTAGCCGAAGGCGCCGCTGCGCCCGAGCGGGACCTCGCCGGTGTAGCGGTACCGCCCGTTCTCCGCCGGCTGGGCCTCCCGCAGTTCCAGGTAGGACGGGTCGACGAGCGCATCGGCGTCGTCCACCCGGCCGTAGGCGACCTCAACGGCGACGTCGCCGGGGTCGAGGCCCCCGAGGTTCACCACGATCCGCACGGTGAGCCGCGCGCCGACCTGCGGGCTCTCCTCCCCGGTGGACTCGACGTGCTCGACGGCGACGCCCGGCCACGCCGTGCGGACCCGCTGCTTCCACGCCGCCAGGCTGCGGGCGCCCGCGTACTTGTCGGCGACCATGGCCCGCTCGGCCACGGCGGCCGGGGCGTAGAGGTCCTCGACGTAGTCGCGCAGCATCCGGGACGCGAGGACCTTCGGGCCGAGCGTGGCGATGGTGTGCTTGACCATCTCCAGCCAGCGGCGCGGCAGCCCCGCCGAGTCGCGGTCGTAGAACGTGACGGACACGTGGTCCTCGATCAGCTCGTACAGCGCGGCGGCCTCCAGCTCGTCGCGCCGGTCGGGGCCGGCGAGGCCGTCGGCGGACGGGATCGCCCAGCCGTTCTGCCCGTCGTACCACTCGTCCCACCAGCCGTCCCGGATGGACAGGTTCAGCCCGCCGTTCAGCGCCGACTTCATCCCGGACGTGCCGCACGCCTCCAGCGGACGCAGCGGGTTGTTCATCCACACGTCGCAGCCCTGCACCATCAGCTGCCCGAGCGCTATGTCGTAGTCGGGCAGGAACACGATGCGGTGCCGGACGTCCTCGGCGTCGGCGAACCGCACGATGTCCTGGATGAGGCGCTTGCCGCCCTCGTCCGCCGGGTGCGCCTTCCCCGCGATGACGATCTGCACGGGCCGCTCCGGGTGCAGCAGGATCGAACGGAGCCGGTCCGGGTCGCGCATCATCAGCGTGAGCCGCTTGTAGGACGGGACGCGCCGGGCGAACCCGATCGTCAGGACGTCGGGGTCGAGCGCCTCGTCGATCCAGGAGATCTCGGCCTCGCTGGCGCCGCGCTGCCGCCACGACTCGCGGAGCCGGCGCCGCGCGGCCAGCACGAGACGGCGCCGCAGCAGGCCCCGCATCCGCCAGATCTCGGGTTCGGAGACGGCGCGGACGCCTTCCCAGCCGTGCCCGGTCGCCATCACCGCCGGCAGCTCGCGCGCGGTGAACTCCAGCACCTCGCGCGCCACCCAGGTGCCGGCGTGCACCCCGTTCGTGATCGATCCGACGGGGACCTCGGTGGTGTCGAATCCGCCCCACAGGCCGCCGAACATCTCGCGGCTGACCCTGCCGTGCAGTTCGCTGACGCCGTTGACGCGCTGCGCGAGCCGCATCCCCATCACGGCCATGTTGAACACGGTGCGGTCGCCGCCGGGGTAGTCCTCGGCGCCGAGCGCGAGGACGCGGTCGAGGGGGACCTGCTCCTCCTCGTTCACACCGCCGAAGTAGCGGCTGATCAGGTCGCGGGGGAACCGGTCGATGCCGGCGGGGACCGGGGTGTGCGTGGTGAACACGGTGCCCGCCCGCGTCGTCTCCAGTGCCTCGTCGAAGGTCAGCCCGTCCTCGGCGACCAGCTCGCGGATGCGTTCCAGGCCGAGGAACCCCGCGTGGCCCTCGTTGGTGTGGAACACCTCCGGCGCGGGATGCCCGGTGATGCGGCAGTACGCGCGGATCGCCCGGACGCCGCCGATGCCGAGCAGCATCTCCTGCAGCAGCCGGTGGTCGCCGCCGCCCCCGTACAGCCGGTCGGTGACGTCGCGCGTGGACCGGTCGTTGTCCTCGATGTCGGAGTCCAGGAGCAGCTGCGGGACGCGGCCGACCTGCGCGACCCACACCTGCGCGTGCAGGTCGTGGCCTGTCGGGAGGCCGATGACGACGCGGACCGGTGTCCCGTCCCCCTCGCGGAGCAGGGTGAGCGGGAGACCGTTGGGGTCGATCGGCGGGTAGCGCTCCAGCTGCCAGCCGTCCGGCGACAGCGACTGGGAGAAGTAGCCGTGCCGGTACAGGAGCCCGACCCCGAGGATCGGGACGCCGAGGTCGCTCGCGGTCTTCAGGTGGTCGCCGGCCAGGACGCCGAGGCCGCCGGAGTACTGCGGGAGCGCGGCGGTGATCCCGTACTCGGGTGAGAAGTAGGCGATGCAGGCCGGGCCTTCCTCATCGCCGTGGGGCGCGGAGGGCGGTCCCCCCACGTTGAAACGCGACTGGTACCAGCGCGGTGCCGTCAGGTACTCGTGCAGCTCCTCGGCGGTGTCGTGCAGGCGGCGCAGGAACCGCCGGTCCTCCGCGAGCTGGGCCAGCCGCTCCGGCGCGACCTCGCCGAGCAGCCGGACCGGATCGTGGTGGACGGCGTTCCAGAGCGCGGGATCCACGGCGCGGAACAGGTCGAGCGTCTCGTGATGCCAGGACCAGCGCAGGTTGAGGACGAGTTCCTCAAGCTGCCGGAGCGGCTCGGGCAGGACGGTGCGGACCGTGAAACGTCGGATTGCCTTCACACAACGCCACGCTATGCGCTGCCGCCCCGTGGACGCGACGGGGGGCACCGGACCCTCACCTCGTGGACGGGGCGCTCGCACGGCCGGTGAATCCGCGGAAGGCTCGTTCCCATAAGGGCTCGCGCGGTTCCGGCGGAGACCGTCCCCGGATCCGGCGGTGACGTCCCGGCCGAGCGTTTGCCCAAACTCGACCATCCGCAGACCGGTTCCCCGCTGGCCGAGGTCGGCCAGATGACGATCGCACCAGGTCATGGCACCGTCAAAGCCCGCAAACCACTGACATGCCCCGCGCGTCGCCGCGGGGCGGGAGAAGGAGGGCCGGTGCGCGCCGACCATCGCGGTGTCCGGCGGGCCGTGGCGCCCGCATTGATCGTTCTTCTGGCGCCGGTGATCACGTCGTGCGGGAACCTCGTCGCGTCCCCCAACCTGTCGCCGAGCCCGTTCCCCAGTTCGAAGCGTCCGCTGCTGCACCGGCAGGCGGCCGCGATCCGAACCGTCGTCGACGGCCTGGCGGGTGCCGTCCCGGCCGGGGGGCGCACGGCCCGGACGGTGCTCCGCAACCACGAGCACCAGTGCCGGTTCCACGACCCGGACGACCCGGGGCGCGCCCCCGCCGTCCTCAACTGGGAGTACGCGGTGCGCCTGGAGTACACCGGGACGGACGGGGCGGCCGGACGGGACGCCGCGCTGAAGGACCGGCTCCGGCGGGACGGCTGGGCCCTCGGCGACGACTTCGGCAAGCTCATCGCCGTCCGCCGGGGCATGTACCTGGAGCTCCTGCTCAGCGGCACCACCGGCGACGGGACGCTGGTGATCGGCGGCTTCAGCAGGTGTGTGGACGCCGACGGCAAGGTCACCGCGGCGGACCCGCCGATCTCTCCGACGGCCCGGCCGACCCGGTGACCGCCTTACGCGATCCCCACCTTGTGTGGCCAATGTCTCACATAAAGTTATCGAAACTCTAGAGCGGTAACCGCCCCTTCCCGGGCATGGGACGTTTCGGAAGTCTCGCGCGGGTAGGGGTGGCACATGCACGTCAAGTCCGGAACGTCCCATACGACCGGCATTCCGAGGCTGGGTCGTATTCCGATCCTGGACGTGGCGCCGGTGGTGGGGTGCGGCCGGTGGCCGGCGAAGGCCGTGGTGGGTGAGACGGTCGAGGTGTCGGCAACGGTGTTCCGGGAGGGGCACGAGAGGCTGGGCGCAGCGGTGGTGCTGCGCACACCGGACGGGGAAGAGTTGCCGGGCCAGCGGATGAGCGAGGTGGGCGCCGGGCTGGACCTGTGGTCGGCGCAGGTGACACCGACACAGATGGGGTCGTGGTCGTTCCGGGTGGAGGCGTGGGGCGAGCCCATCGCGCACTGGTGGCACGACACGCAGATCAAGGTCCCGCGCGACCAGGACGTCGAGCTCATGTTCGCCGAGGGGGCGCTGTTGTTCGGGCGGGCGGCCGAGTCCGTGCCGAGCAAGGACCGGCCGACGCTGGACCGGCTGGCCCGGCTCCTGGCGGACCAGACCGTCCCGGCCGCCGACCGGATGCAGGCCGTGACCGACCCCGATGTCGAGGACGTACTGGAGCGGCACCCACTGCGGGATCTGCTGACCGTCAGCGACTGGTATCCCCTGGCCGTGCACCGGCAGCGGGCGCTGTACGGGGCGTGGTACGAGTTCTTCCCCCGTTCCGAGGGCGCCACCTTCGACCCGATGGGACGCCGGGGCCCGATGTCGGGCAGCTTCCGCACCGCGATGAAACGCCTGCCCGCGATCGCCGACATGGGCTTCGACGTGGTCTACCTGCCCCCCATCCACCCCATCGGCACCGCCCACCGCAAAGGCCCCAACAACACCCTGGACGCCGGCCCCTACGACCCCGGCTCCCCCTGGGCCATCGGCTCACCCGACGGCGGCCACGACGCCGTCCACCCCGAACTCGGCACCCTGGAGGACTTCGACGCCTTCGTCGCCCACGCCGCCGACCACGGCCTGGAAGTCGCCCTGGACCTGGCCCTGCAATGCTCCCCCGACCACCCTTGGGTCACCGACCACCCCGAATGGTTCACCACTCGCGCCGACGGCACCATCGCCTACGCCGAAAACCCGCCCAAGAAGTACCAGGACATCTACCCCCTCAACTTCGACCACGACTCCGAGGGGCTCTACCAAGAGGTCAAACGCGTCCTGCACCACTGGATGGACCACGGAGTCCGCATCTTCCGCGTCGATAACCCCCACACCAAACCCGTGGCGTTCTGGGAACGCCTCCTGGCCGACATCAACACCACCGACCCCGACGTGCTGTTCCTGGCCGAGGCGTTCACCCGCCCCGCCATGATGCAGACCCTGGCCAAGATCGGGTTCCACCAGTCCTACACCTACTTCACCTGGCGCAACACCGCTGACGAACTACGCGACTACTTCATCGAACTCACCGGGCCCACCGCCGCCTACATGCGCCCCAACCTCTTCGTCAACACCCCTGACATCCTCAACGCCTACCTCCAGCACGGCGGGCGGCCCGCCTTCCAGATCCGCGCCATCCTGGCCGCCCTGCTGTCGCCCACCTGGGGCGTCTACAGCGGCTACGAACTGTGCGAGAACACCCCCGTCCGGCCCGGCAGCGAGGAATACCGCGACTCGGAGAAATACCAGTACCGCCCCCGCGACTGGGACACCGCCGATCGCACCGGCAGCACCATCGCACCCCTCATCACCCGCCTCAACACCCTGCGCAACGCCCACCCCGCCCTCCAGCAACTGCGCAACCTGCACTTCCACTACATCGACCAACCCGAACTGCTCGCCTTCTCCAAACGTCACCTCGACGACGTCGTGCTGGCCGTCGTCAACCTCAACCCGCTCCACCCCCGCGAAGCCACCGTCCACCTCGACCTGCCCGCCCTCGGCCTGCCCGACGACCCTCATCACCCCTACACCGTCATCGACGAACTGGACGGCGCCACCTACACCTGGACCCAGGCCAACTACGTCTACCTCGACCCCCACACCAAACCCGCACACATCCTCACGTTCCGGAGTAGCGAGAGTTGAGCGGACCTCACGAACCCCAGCCGGCGGCGGCCCCCGTGCCGGGCCCGCTGTCCCGGGACGAGCCTGTCACCGAAATTCCGTCCGAGGCCATTCTGGTCTCGTCGGAACCCCTCCCTGACGCGTTCAACCCAGAGACGCCGCGCGACCCGCACTGGTTCAAGACGGCGGTGTTCTACGAGGTGTCGGTGCGCGGGTTCGCCGATTCCAACAACGACGGCTACGGCGACCTGCGCGGGCTGATCTCCCGCCTGGACCACCTGCAATGGCTGGGCATCCAGTGCCTGTGGCTGCTGCCCATCTACCAATCCCCCCTCAAAGACGGCGGCTACGACATCTCCGAATACACCCAGATCCTCCCCGAATTCGGAGAACTCGGCGACTTCGTGGAACTCATCGAACAAGCCCACGCCCGCGGCATCCGCGTGATCGCCGACCTGGTCATGAACCACACCTCCGACCAGCACCCCTGGTTCCAGGCCTCCCGCACCGACCCCACCGGCCCCTTCGGCGACTTCTACGTCTGGGCCGACGACGACACCGGCTACCCCGACGCCCGCGTCATCTTCATCGACACCGAATCCTCCAACTGGACCTACGACCCCATGCGCGGCCAGTACTACTGGCACCGCTTCTTCTCCCACCAACCCGACCTCAACTACGACAACCCCGCCGTCCAAGACGCCATGCTGGAAAACCTGCGCTTCTGGCTGGACCTGGGCATCGACGGCTTCCGCCTGGACGCCGTCCCCTACCTGTACGCCCGCGAAGGCACCAACTGCGAAAACCTCCCCGAAACCCACACCTACCTCAAACGCGTCCGCGCCGAAGTCGACCGCCTCTACCCCGACCGCGTCCTGCTCGCCGAAGCCAACCAATGGCCCGACGACGTCGTGGAATACTTCGGCGACCCCGCCGCCGGCGGCGACGAATGCCACATGGCCTTCCACTTCCCCGTCATGCCCCGCATCTTCATGGCCGTCCGCCGCGAACAACGCTACCCCATCTCCGAAATCATGGCCCAAACCCCCAAAATCCCCGAATCCTGCCAATGGGGCATCTTCCTCCGCAACCACGACGAACTCACCCTGGAGATGGTCACCGACGAAGAACGCGACTACATGTACACCGAATACGCCAAAGACCCCCGCATGAAAGCCAACATCGGCATCCGCCGCCGCCTGGCCCCCCTCCTGGACAACGACCGCAACCAACTCGAACTGTTCACCGCCCTGCTGCTGTCCCTGCCCGGCTCCCCCGTCCTGTACTACGGCGACGAAATCGGCATGGGCGACAACATCTGGCTCGGCGACCGCGACGCCGTCCGCACCCCCATGCAATGGACCCCCGACCGCAACGCCGGATTCTCCGCCTGCGACCCCGCCCGCCTCTACCTGCCGGTCATCATGGACCCCATCTACGGCTACCAGGCCGTCAACGTCGAAGCCCAGGCCAACAACCCCGGATCCCTGCTGCACTGGACCCGCAAAATGATCGAGATCCGGCAACGCCACCCCGTCTTCGGCGTCGGCTCCTACGTCGAACTGTCCGCCTCCAACCCCTCCGTCCTGGCCTTCACCCGCGAGATCAACGGCAAGGACACCAACCAGTGGGGCGGCATGGACACCGTCCTCTGCGTGAACAACCTGTCGCGCTTCCCGCAGCCGGTCGAACTCGACCTGCGGCGTTTCCAGGGCTCCACCCCGATCGAGTGCATGGGCGGCGTCCAGTTCCCGGCCATCGGTGAGCTCCCCTATCTGCTGACGCTTCCCGGGCACGGCTTCTACTGGTTCCTCGTGCCGCCGCCCGGTGAGCACGAACCGGGTGAAGGGATGCTGTGATGCGGCCGTCCGAGACCTCCCTCACCCGGCTCCTGGCCGACTGGCTGCCCGGCCAGCGGTGGTTCGGCGGCAAGGGCGACGACATCGACGACCTCACCATCGGCACCGCCACCGAGCTGGTCTCCGGCGACCCCGCCATGCACCATCTCGTCCTCGACGTCCGCCAGCACGACACCGTCGACCACTACCAGCTGCTCCTCGGCGTCCGCGAGCACATGCCCGAGCGGCTGCTGCCCTGCGAGATCGGCCGGGCGGAGGGCGAGCACGGCATCGCCGGCGCGGTCTACGACGCCGTGCACGACCCGGAGCTGACCCGGACCCTGCTCGCGAACATGGCGAACGAGACCGACATCGGGCCGCTGCGGTTTCGCCGCGCACCCGGCACGGGCATCCGCACCGACCTGGACGCCCTGGCGAGCTCCGCCGAGCAGACCAACACCTCGCTGATCTTCGACGGCGTCTACATCTGCAAGCTGTTCCGGCGCCTGTCCCCCGGTATCAACCCCGACCTGGAGGTCAACCTCGCGCTGTCCCGGCAGGGCTGCCGGCACATCGCCGCCGTGCACGGCTGGATCGAGATGGAGCCCGGCGACGCCTTCACCGGGAACGAGCCCGTCACACTGGCGCTGCTGTCGGAGTTCCTGCTCAGCGCGACCGACGGCTGGCAGTTGGCACTCACGAGCGTCCGCGACTGGTTCGCGCAGCCCATGCCGCCCGGGGACGGGCCGTTCACCGCGAGCGGCGCCGGGCAGGCCGGCGGCGACTTCGCGGCGGAGGCCGAGCGGCTCGGCGCGGCCACCGCGCAGGTGCACCGCGACCTCGCCGCCGCGTTCGGGGTGACGCAGATGCCGCCCGCGGTGGTGCGCGACATCGTGTTCGCCATGAACGAGCAGCTCGACGAGGTCACCGCCGCCGTCCCGGGGCTGCGCCCGTACGCTCCCGCGATCCGTGCGGCGTTCGACCGGGTCGCGGCCGAGGCGGTGTCGCTGCCGTTCCAACGCGTCCACGGCGACTACCACCTGGGGCAGGTGATGCGCACCGACGCCGGCTGGCTGCTGCTGGACTTCGAGGGCGAGCCGGCCCGGACCCCGGTCGAGCGCCGCGCCCTCACGCATCCGCTGCGGGACGTCGCCGGGATGCTGCGCTCCTTCGAGTACGCGGCGCGGTTCCTGGTCGCGCGGGACGGCGACCTGTCGCCCGACGGCGCCGAGAAGCTGGAGCTGCGCGCCCGGGCGTGGGCGGAACGGAACCGGGCCGCGTTCTGCGCCGGCTACGCGGCGGCCGGCGGCCCCGACCCGGCCGCGCACGAGGCGCTCGTCCGGGCGTTCGAGTACGACAAGGCGGTGTACGAGGTCCGGTACGAGGCGCGGAACCGCCCGGCCTGGCTGCCCGTCCCGCTGAAGTCGCTGGCCCACCTCGCGGGCTGACCGCGCGGGCGGTCACAGATCGATCGCGTAGTCGAGCACGACGCGGTCGGCGGGCAGCACGATCTCGCGGCAGACCTCCATGACGCCCGCCCGCGCCAGCATCCGGCGGGTGATGCCGAGGACCGGCACGCCGCCGCTCATCCGCAGCGTCTCGGCCTCCTCCGGTGTCGGCATCCGGGCCCGGACCGACTCCTCGACCCGGACGGGCGGATGCCCCAGATACACCAGCTGCGCGAGCGTCCCGCCGGGCCACGGCTCGCGCGCCGGGTCGCAGACGGGCGTGTCGGCGACGAGGTCCCACGGCAGGTAGTTGACGGAGATCTGCTGCGGTTCGCCGCGCGCGTAGAAGACGAACCGGCGGCGCAGCAGCCGGGTGCCCGCCGGCAGTTCGAACAGGGCGCCCAGCTCGTCGCCCGCCCGCACCCGGGTGAACTCCTTGTCGAGCCGGTACTCCGCCCAGGTGATCTTCTGGTCGTGGGTGAACGTGGTCTCGGGGACGGCCAGCGGCCGGCTCACCGCCCGGTAGCGGTCCATCGCGACACGGCGCGCCGGCGGGATGACCTTGACGAGCGTGCCGCCGCCGCGGCGGGTCTCGACGAGCCCCTCCCCGCGCAGCAGCGCGACCGCCTGGCGCACGACGATCTCCGAGACGCCGTGGGTCTCGCACAGCTCCGCGATGGTCGGCAGCCGTGTCCCCGGCGGGAGGCTGCCGTCCCTGATCGCCTCCCGCAGCGTGTCGGCGATGCGCAGGTAGGCGGGACGGTCCGGCACCGGCGTCACCTCCCTGCTCCGCTGTCCCGTCCGGCACGGCGTTCGAACGTTGTCCGCCTCCGCGTTCGATTCAGACCGGTCCCTCCCTGCGATCCATGCCTTCCCCGCGCTATCCGCGGGGGCATGGTCCGCTTACGGATAGCTTGACACCTCTTGGGCCGAGTAAGACTTTTGTATACAGAAGAACGGCCTCGGGGAAGGGACGACCTTGATGGGCGACTTCGAGGACTTGAAGGCGGCCGTCGAGGGGGAGTTTCCGGGCTGGCAGGTGTGGCGCAGCGACGCGGGACGCTGGTACGCGACCCGCAGCCGCGACCTCACCGACGCCGAACTCCAGGCCGGATGTGCGATGACGGTGGCCGCGGACGACTCGGCGGGGCTCCGCGGGCTGCTCGCCGAACAGGCTCGCGGGGGATGCGGGAACAGGTGAAAGGACGTCGTGGGGAACGGCGCGGCCCGGCCCGCGGGCGGGGGCGGGCCGGGCCGAGACCCCCGGTACGGCAGGTACTTATGTCGCTGAAGTGACATAGGAATGGAGCCCGGGGCGGTGGGGTCGATGTCACCGCCGGGGCCAGGTAGTCGTGGCCGCACGGGCGGCACCCATCCGGCGCGACCCCGCCGACGAGGAGTCGGCCCGCCCGTGCGGCCGCAGCCGCCCCGCCCGGTCATGCGCGTCGAGCGCGGGAAAACAGGGCGCCCCGTCATGTGAGTCCGCCGCTTCTCGGGGCACCTCTACTGAGGTGAAAGCTCAGTGACGGGAGGCCATGAGGTCATGGCACGGGTGACGCGCGCGGAGACCGACCGGCTCGTCGGCGGCGACCATCACGATCCGCACGGCGTCCTCGGGGCGCATCCCGGCCGGGACGGCGTGACGGTGCGGGCGCTGCGGCCCCTCGCGGAAAAGGTCGAGGTCGTCCTGCCGGACGGGGACCGGCATCCGCTCCGCCACTTCCACCAGGGGCTGTTCACCGGGACGCTGCCGGGCGGTGTGTCCCTCGCGGGCGGCGGCGAGCACGAGGCGCCGCCCGCCGTCCCCGACTACCGGCTCGCCGTCACCTACGGGGACGGCATCGAGACCATCCAGGACGACCCGTACCGGCACCTGCCGACGCTCGGCGAACTCGATCTGCACCTGATCGGCGAGGGACGGCACGAGGAACTGTGGCGGGCGCTCGGCGCGCGGGTCCGCTCCTACGCGTCCGCGTTCGGCACCGTCACCGGAACGGCCTTCGCCGTGTGGGCGCCGACGGCGCGCGGTGTGCGCGTGGTCGGCGACTTCAACCACTGGGACGGCCGCGCCCACCCGATGCGGTCACTCGGCTCCACCGGTATCTGGGAACTGTTCATCCCGGGCATCGGCGACGGCATCTGCTACAAGTACGAGATCCTCGGCGCGGACGGCGTGCTGCGCACCAAGGCCGACCCCATGGCGCAGTCCACCGAACGTCCTCCGGCGACGGCGTCGCGCGTGTTCACCTCGTCCTACGAGTGGGGCGACGGCGCGTGGATGGACGGCCGCAAGGAGCGCGACTGGCTGCGCGAACCCATGAGCGTGTACGAGGTGCATCTCGGGTCCTGGCGCCCCGGGCTCGGCTACAGGGAACTGGCCGAGGAACTCACCGACTACGTGCGCGACATGGGTTTCACGCACGTGGAACTGCTTCCGGTCGCCGAGCACCCGTACGGCCCCTCCTGGGGATACCAGGTCACGTCCTACTACGCGCCCACGGCACGGTTCGGTGACCCCGACGACTTCCGGTACCTCGTCGACCGGCTCCACCAGGCCGGTATCGGCGTCATCATGGACTGGGTGCCGGCCCACTTCCCCAAGGACGAGTGGGCGCTGGGCCGGTTCGACGGCACCGCCCTCTACGAGCACGAGGATCCGACGCGCGGCGAGCACCCGGACTGGGGGACGCTCGTGTTCAACTTCGGCCGCGCCGAGGTCCGCAACTTCCTGGTGGCGAACGCGTCGTTCTGGCTGGAGGAATTCCACATCGACGGGCTGCGCGTCGACGCCGTCGCCTCCATGCTGTACCTGGACTACTCGCGCAAGGAGGGCGAGTGGACCCCGAACATCTACGGGGGCCGCGAGAACCTGGAGGCCATCTCGTTCCTCCAGGAGATGAACGCGACGGTCTACAAGCGCAACCCCGGCATCATGACGATCGCCGAGGAGTCGACGGCATGGCCGGGGGTGTCCCGTCCGACCCATCTCGGCGGGCTCGGGTTCGGGTTCAAATGGAACATGGGCTGGATGCACGACACGCTCGAATACCTGCGCCACGAGCCCGTGTTCCGGCACTACCACCACAACGAGATCACCTTCTCGCTGGTGTACGCGTTCTCGGAGAACTACGTCCTGCCGCTGTCGCACGACGAGGTCGTCCACGGCAAGGGGTCGCTGCTGGGCAAGATGCCGGGCGACGCCTGGCGGCAGTTCGCCGGGCTGCGCGCCCTGCTCGCCTACATGTGGTCGCACCCCGGCAAGCAGTTGCTGTTCATGGGGCAGGAGTTCGGGCAGGGCGCCGAGTGGGCGGAGGAGCGCCCGCTGGACTGGTGGCTGCTCGACAATGCCGCCGAGGGCGCCGACCACCTGGGCTTGCAGAAGCTCGTCCGCGACCTGAACCGCGCCTACCGGGCCGAGCCCGCGCTGTGGACGCGTGACAGCGACCACGAGGGGTTCCGCTGGATCGACGGCAACGACGCGAGCGGCAACACGCTCTCCTACCTGCGGTACGGGACGTCCCACGACGGCGAGCCGCCGGTCATGGCGTGCGTCGTCAACTTCGCAGGGAACCCGCACGAGGACTACCGGCTCGGCCTGCCCCGCGCGGGCGGCTGGCGGGAGGTGGTCAACACCGACGCCTACGAGTACGGCGGCAGCGGTGTCGGCAACATGGGCCGCGTCGAGGCGACCGCCGAACCGTCCCATGGCCTGCCCGCGTCCGCGGTGCTGCGCGTTCCGCCGCTGGGCGCGGTGTGGCTCGTGCCTGAACAAGGCGCCTGAATAGGGTGGGCGCATGACCGAAGGCTTCTCCATGCGGCGCGGAGAGCCGTCCCCCCACGGGGGTACGCGCCTGCACATCGTCCCCGGCCAGTTCACGGTGGAGCACCTGCCCCACGCGACGTTCCCGGAGGACGACGAGTGGATCGCGCTGGTGCGGGCCCCCGAGGGCCTCACCATCGTGCGGGACGCATCATCGTTCGCCGAAGCGGAACGCTGGGTCGGCTTCTACGGCGGCGCAGGCCGCGGGCGGGACGTGCCCGGTACGCCGGCGGCGATCGTGGGGCCGCTGGCGGACGCCGAGGTGCCCGTTTTCGTCGCGTCCACGTACCATGCCGATCTCGTCCTCGTTCCCGAGCACCGGCTGAAGGACGCGACGGCGGCGCTGCGCGACGCGGGCCACCGCGTCGAGGTCTAGCCGAGGTCTAAAGGCGGTCGAGGAGCCAGCGCGGGCCGGTGACGGCGGCGCCCGCGGCCTCGCAGCGGGCGCGCAGTTCCCGGTCGGCCGTGACGACGAGGTGCGCGGTGTCGGGACGGTCCTGCCGCAGGAGGTCCACGATCCGGTCGTCGCCGCTGCCGGGCGCGGCCACGACCTTCACCCCGTCGGACGGCTCGTCCGCGACCCGCCGCGCGGCACCCTCGACGACCAGGACGACCTCGGGAAAGCAGCGGTCGAACGGGACGACACCGCCGGGCAGCCCCTGCACGCCGCCGCCCAGGGCCTTCAGGTCGTCGCGGAGCCGCGCGTTGGCTCCGGCACGGTCCTTCCACCAGCCGTCCGCACGCGCGCCCACGACGTTCGCCGCGTCCACGACGAGGACGAGCCGCCGCATCGCGTCCTGCAGACGGGGCCATGACCGCGCGAACGGCTCGAACAGCCTGCGCTCGGTGACCTCCTCGGCGCGCACCCATTCGGCCCTGCGCGTCTCCCGCGACGCGGGGTCCACGGGAAGGCGCTCGGACAGCGATCCCATCACGGACGTGTACGACCAGCCGCCATGGTCCTCGACGCTGGTGCCGTGCACCGCGACCACCTCGGTGTCGAGCGTGCACTCCTCGGACGTCTCGCGCAGCGCGCCCGACACGACGTCCTCGTGGCTGTGCAGCGCGCCGCCGAACATGCCCCACGTTCCGCCGCCGATCCCCCACCAGGCGCGCTGCTGCAGCAGGATCCACAGTTGGCCGCCGGGGTCGCGGTGGTAGGCGAGCAGCCCCGCGGCACCGAACCGTCCCCAGTGGGTGTGCCCGAGCTCGCAGCCGGCCCATCCATCGCCGTCTCCCATGCATCCGACGATAGCGCCGGGCACCCGTGATGAACGGCACAGTGCCGGGTCCGCGATCACCGAATAACATTCGGAGATCACCGTGAGCAGGGAGAGCGAGTTGAGCGGCGAGGCGACCCCGCAGGCCCACCGGGAGGCCGCCCACCTGTGGAACACCCTGTCGGGCGCCGAACTGATCCAGGCGATGGCGGACGGGCGGTTCCCCCAGATCTCCGACATCAACCACTACATCGGGCAGGTCCTCACGTCCGCCGAGCCGGGCCGGGTGGACATCGCGTGGACGCCCGCGGACCGGCTCTGCAACCCCGGCGGCACCGTGCACGGCGGCTACATCGCGATGATCCTCGACAACGCCGTCTGCCTGGCGGCGAGCAGCACGGGCGAGCACTTCATGCCGATGCTCACGCTCAACCTGAACGTCGACTACCTGCGCGGTGTCCAGGCCGGTGAGACGTACACGGTGACCGGGACGTGCGTGCACCCCGGCGGCACCCGCATGGTGTCCAACGCCGTGATCAGCGACGCGCGCGGCCGTCCCGTGGCCCAGGCGTCCGCGAGCGTGATCCCGAACAAGGCGTTCGCCCGCTGACCGAGGGCGCGGGAAGGGCGCGGCCGAACGCATAGGCTGGGGGCCATGGTGGATCCCGGCACAGTCGTCAACGTGATCAAACAGGCCCGCGACCGGCGGACGGCCCCACTGATCCTCGAACTCGACCTCACCGAGGGCATCGTGGAGACCGCGCCCGCCGATCCGATCTCGGCGATCCTGTCCATGCGCCGGACGAACCTGCGGGACGTCCTGGACGGGCTGCGCCGCGCCCGCTCCGACAGCCGGGTCCGCGCCCTCGTCGTGAAGGTCTCCGGCGGCATCGGGCTGGCGCTCGTCCAGGAACTGCGCGAGGCCGTCCAGGCGCTGCGGGACGCGGGCAAGCACACCGTCGCCTGGGCCGAGACGTTCGGCGAGGGCGGCCGCGGCACCGTGCCGTTCTACCTGGCCACCGCGTTCGACAAGATCTACCTGCAGCCCACGGGCGAGGTCGGGCTGACCGGTGTCGCGATCGAGGAGCCGTTCTTCGCGGGCGCCCTGGAGAAGGCGGGCATCCAGCCTCGGTTCGCCAAGCGGCATGAGTACAAGACCATGGCGAACACGTTCATGGAGAAGACGTACACGCCCGAGCACGAGGAGTCGTCCCGGCGGCTCGTCACCTCGCTCGGCGAGCAGATCACCGCCGGGATCGCCGCCGCCCGCGGCCTGCCGGAGGACAAGGTCCGCGACCTCGTCGACCGCGGCCCGTTCCTCGCCGACGAGGCCCTGGAGGAGAGCCTCGTCGACCGGCTCGCCTACCGCGACGAGGTCTACGCCGACCTGCGCGAGCAGTTCGGCGAGGAGGCGCAACTGCGCTACGTCTCCCGCTACAGCCGCACGCACGGACTCACGCGCCGGCTGCCGCAGCCCGGCGGGCAGGACGTCGTCGCGCTGATCAACGGGCACGGGCCGATCCGGCTCGGCCGCAGCGGACGCGGCGGCCCGCTGCCGAACTCCGGCCCGGCGATGGGCTCGGACACGATCGGCGCCGCGTTCCGCGCCGCCGTGAAGGACGACCGCGTCAAGGCCATCGTGTTCCGCGTGAACAGCCCCGGCGGCTCCGCCGTCGCGTCCGACGCGATCTGGCGCGAGGTCGTGCTCGCCCGCCGCGCCGGCAAGCCGGTGATCGTGTCGATGGGCAACGTCGCCGCGTCCGGCGGCTACTACGTGTCGATGGCCGCGGACACGATCGTCGCGCAGCCCGGCACGCTCACCGGCTCGATCGGCGTCGTCGTCGGCAAGGCCGTGGTGAACGGCCTGCTGGACCGCGTCGGCATCGGGCTCGGCGCGGTCGCCGACGGCGACCACGCCCGCATGCTGAGCGCCACCAAGGACTTCAGCGACTCCGAGTGGGAGCGGGTCAACGCCTCCCTCGACCGGATCTACGACGACTTCACCGCGAAGGTCGCCGAGGGCCGGGGCCTGTCCCGCGAACGCGTCCACGAACTGGCCCGGGGCCGGGTCTGGACGGGCGCCGACGCCAGGGAACACGGTCTCGTCGACGAACTCGGCGGCCTCGACATGGCCTTCGCCCTGGCCCGCAAGAAGTCCGGCCTGGCCGCCGACGCGCCGGTCCGCCTCTACCCGCACACCTCGCCGCTGGAGCGGCTCCGCCCGCCGGAGTCCAGCGAGGACCGCACCGCCGCGTCCGCCCGCTTCGACGCCTGGGGCTCCCTCGGCGGCCTCGCCGCCCGGCTCGGCCTGCCCGCCGCGGGCCCGCTCACCCTCCCGGGCACCTGGGAGATCCGCTGAGCGGCGACTTCGTCGAGGCCGTCGCGGGCTTCGCCACGGGCGTGGTCGTGCTGACCGTCCGCGACGGCCGCGACGACCTCGGCACCACGGTCACCTCGTTCATGTCGGTCTCGCTGGAGCCCCCGATGGTCCTGGCGAGCGTGGCGACATCGTCCTACCTGTCGGAGGTCCTGAACCGCCAGAGCCGCTGGGCCGCGACCGTCCTCTCCGCGTCCCAGCGCGCCCTGGCGGGCCGCTTCGCCGCCGAGGGCCGGCCCAGCGCCCGTATCCTCCTGGCCGCCGACCCCCATCACCGCGGCGAACACTCCGGCGCCCTGATTCCCGAAACCGGGGTTTCCGCCCTGGAATGCGAAACCCGCCAGGCCGTGGAAACCGGCGACCACACCCTCTTCGTGGCCGAGGTCCTCGCAACGGACTACATAACCCGGAACCAGAAACCCCTCATAAGGGTCAACCGCCGTTATCTGGAGGACAAGTCACGTGCGGAACCATGATGATGGCGACATGACGATGAACGAACTGGAACGGCTTCATCCGCTGACCCTGGAAGAATATCTCGCCCTCGACGAAGAGGTAAGGCGCGAGTCCGAAGTCGTCGAAGGGAACCTGATCCCTCGCGAACCGCGCGACCGCCCCCACCAGAAGACGGCGTTCCGCCTCGCCGGCGCCTTCGAGGCCGCGGTGCTCAAGTACCGGGCCGGCCACTCCGCAAGCACCTCGACGTGCTACGAGGTCAACACCGAAGTGCCGCTCCGGCTGTGGGAGGTTCCGCTGACGGTCCGCAAGCCCGATGCGATAGTGCACCGCTGTCGTGAGCAGTTCGAAATGCTCGAAGCCGGAGACGCGGTCATCGTCGCCGAGGTGATCTCGCGCTGGTCGGAGTCAAGAGACCGCATCCACAAAATGGGCGAGTACGCCAAAGCGCTCATCCCACACTATCTGATCGTTCAGTTCGATGAACTGGGCGCGACGATCGTTGAGCATTATGCCCTAATGGGCACGGATACGTCCTATTCCAGGATCGGAACCACTCATCGAGATCGAGACCTCTGGGCGCTCAATGTGACCATTCCGTTCGAGATCCAGATCGGGTGGCCGGACCTTGCGATAGGGCTCCCCGCCTGACCGTCACACCCGGCGCCCTCGCTTCCACACCGCCGCCGTCTGCGGGACGCCGGGGCGGTAGGCGAGGTGAATGTGGGACGCGGCGTCCAGGACATGGACGTCGGCGCGCGCGCCCACGCCGAGGTGGCCGACATCGGTGCGGCGGAGGGCGCGGGCGCCGCCGGCGGTGGCGGACCAGACGGCCTCGGCCGGTGTCATGCGCATGTCGCGGACGGCCACGGCGATGCAGAACGCCATGCTCGAGCTGTAGCAGGAGCCCGGGTTGCAGTCGGTGGCGAGGGCGACGGTGGCGCCCGCGTCCAGGAGGCGGCGGGCGTCGGGGTACGGCTGGCGGGTGGAGAACTCGACGCCGGGCAGGAGGGTCGCGACAGTCTGGGACGAGGCCAGAGCGTCCACGTCGGCGTCGCTGAGGAAGGTGCAGTGGTCGGCGGACGCGGCGTCCAGGTCAACCGCGAGTCGCACGGCGGGGCCTTGGGTGAGCTGGTTCGCGTGCAGGCGGGGGGTCAGGCCGGCTTTCACGCCGGCCTCCAGGACCTCGCGGGCCTCACCGGCGTCGAAGGCGCCTTCCTCGCAGAAGACGTCCACCCAGCGGGCGTGCGGGGCACAGGCCGAGAGCATCTCGGTCGCGGCCAGCCGCACATAGGAGGCGGGGTCGTGCTTGTATTCGGCGGGGACGACGTGGGCGCCCAGGTAGGTGACCTCGTCGGCGACCTCGGCGGCGATGCGGACGGCGCGTTCCTCCTGTTCGACCGTGAGGCCGTAGCCGGACTTGCATTCGACCGTCGTGGTGCCCTGGCGGGCCATCTCGCCGACCAGGCGGCGCAGGTTGGCGCGCAGGTCGTCGTCGGAGGCGGCACGGGTGCGGGCGACGGTCGTGCGGATGCCGCCCGCCGCGTACTTGCGGCCGCTCATCCGGGCGGCGAACTCCTCGGCGCGTTCACCGGCGAAGACGAGGTGCGCGTGGGAGTCGACGAAGCCGGGCAGGACGGCGCGTCCGGCGGCGTCGAACGACTCGTCGGCGGCGGGCGCCCGCGTGGACGGGCCCGTCCACGCGACGGCGCCGTCCTCGATCACCAGGGCCGCGTCCCGGACGACGGCCAGGCCGTCGCCGGCGCCGGGGTCGTTGGTGACCAGTTCCCCGATGTTCCTGATGACCGTGCTCAAGCAGGCTCCTCCCGGGTGACGGCGGTGACGGCCTCGGCGAGGGCGGCGGGGACGTCGTCGATCAGCAGGTGGCGGCCGTCGTGCACGACCGGGCGGCCGGACACCACGACATGCCGGACGTCGGCGCCGGTGGCGGCGAAGACGGCGGCCTCGGCGGCGTAGCCGGGCCCCGCGCCGGCGGTGCGGACGGAGCCGAGGTCGACGGTCACCAGGTCGGCGTAGGCACCGGGTTCCAGGCGTCCCGCCTCGGGCCAGCCGAGCCCGTAGTGGCCGTTGGACGTGGCGGCGGCGAGCAGTTCCCCGGCCGTCCAGTGGCCGCGGGCGCGGGTGCGGAGGCGTTCGTCCAGTTCGACGGCGCGGGCCTCCTCGAACATGTCGATGACCGCGTGCTGGTCGGAGCCGAGATAGATGGGGGAACCCGCATCGGCCAAAGCGCGCGCGGGGCCGATGCCGTCGGCGAGGTCGCGTTCGGTGGTCGGGCACATGCACACGCCGGTCATGGTCGTCCCGAGGAGGCCGATGTCCTCGTCGGTGAGGTGCGTCGCATGGACGGCGGTGGTGAGCGCGCCGAGCGCCCCCGACTCGGCGAGCAGGCGGGTCGGCGTCATGCCGTAGGCGTCCAGGCACGCCTCGTTCTCCGCCGGCTGCTCGGACAGGTGGACGTGCAGGGGCGCGCGGTGCTCCCGCGCCCAGGACGCGACGGCCCGCACCTGCTCACGCGGCACCGCCCGGACGGAGTGGATCGCGGCGCCGACGCGGGCGTGCAGCCGGCCCGCCTTGCCGATCTGCTCGTAGAGGCTGTCGACGCGGCGCGCCCAGTTGCCGGCGGTGCCGTCGCCGAACCGGAGCTGCGGCCCCTGCAGCGGACGGCCGATGCCGCCGGTGAGATAGCAGGCGTCGAGGAGGGTGATCCGGATTCCGGCGTCGGCCGCGGCGGTGATCAGCGCCTCGCCCATCGCGTTCGGGTTCGGGTACGGGGCGCCGCCGGGCCGGTGGTGCAGGTAGTGGAACTCACCGACGCAGCTGATCCCGGCGAGGGCCATCTCGGCGAACACGGCGGTGGCGAGGGCGCGGTAGGACTCGGGGTCGAGCCGGTCGGCGACCTTGTACATCTGCTCCCGCCACGTCCAGAACGTCCCGGAGTGGGCCTGGACGCGGGAGCGGAGGGCGCGGTGGAAGGCGTGGGAGTGGGCGTCGGCGAGGCCCGGAAGAGTCAGGCCGGGCAGCCGCTGGGCGTGGGGGGCGGACGGGACGCCGGGCGCGATGCTCGTGATGCGCTCGCCGTCGGCCTCGATGAGCACATCGGCCGCCACACCGTCTCCGAGCCAGGCGAACTGGGCATGCCACTGCATACCGGAACCCCTACCCGCGCGCCAGGTCGTCCAGTACCGCGGCAAGGGCCTCCACTCCGGCCAGGCAGTCCGCCGGTTCGGCGAACTCGGCGGGCGCGTGCGAGACCCCCGTCGGGTTCCGGACGAACAGCATCGCGGTCGGCAGCCGTGCCGACAGGACGCCCGCGTCGTGGCCCGCGCCGGTCGGCAGGACGGGCACGCCGTCCAGGGCCCTGTCGACCCGGTCGCGCAGGGCGAGGTTGAAGTCGACGATCTCGGTGTAGGACTCCTCGGCGAACTCGACGCACACCCGGTGCGGGCGCGCGGCGACGCGGGCGGCCTCGTCGATCTCCTTCACGGTGCGGCGGACGGCGTCGTCGGCCGGGCCGCGGGCGTCCAGCCAGGCGGTGACGGACGAGGCGATCGCGTTCACCCCGCCCGGCACGACCGCCACCTTGCCCACGGTCGCGACCGTGCCGTTGCGTTCGGCGGCCTCCCGTGCAGCGATGACCATGCGGGCGAACGGCAGCATCGGGTCGCGGCGGTCGCCCAGGGCGGTCGTCCCGGCGTGGTTGCCCTCGCCGGCGAACCCGAACCGCCACCGGCCGTGCGGGACGATCGAACCGGCCACCCCGACCGGCTGCTCCAGGGCTCTGCCCTGTTCGACGTGGAGTTCGACGTAGCAGGCGACGCGTCCGAGGAGGTCGTCGTCAGGGCCGATCGCGGCGGGGTCGAGGCCGGCGTTGTGCATGACCTCGGCAAGGGTGTGGCCGCCACCGTCGGTCAGCGCGCGCGCCCGCGCCGGGTCGATCGCCCCAGAGAGCAGCCGTGACCCGAGGCACGCCACACCGAAACGGGCGCCCTCCTCCTCGGCGAACGCCGCGATGCCGATCGGCCGTTCCGGCCGGACGCCGCGTGCTCGGAGAAGGTCGATCGCCGCGAACGCGGACACGATGCCGAGCGGCCCGTCGAACGCTCCGCCGCCCGGCACCGAATCGAGGTGGCTGCCGGTCAGGACGGCGTCGTGCCGCTTTCCGTCCTCCGGGAACCACCAGGCGAACATGTTGCCGTTGGCGTCGTTCTCCACGGCGAGGCCGCGGCGGCGCGCCTCGTCCCGGAACCAGGCACGGCATTCCAGCTCGGGCGGGGTCCAGGCGAACCGGTGGTAGCCGCCGGACGTCTCGTCCCGCCCGATCGGCAGCAACTCCGCCCACATCTCCTCGAAACTCATGGCCCTCCCTCCCTGGGGGACGCCCCCACACCCCCCGGTTCGCTGCCGCTCACGGATTCATGGGAATCCGGACGCCGCGCTCAGCGGCGACCTCGGCGGCGCGGTCGTATCCGGCGTCCACGTGCCGCATGACGCCGGTGCCGGGGTCGTTGGTCAGGACACGCCGGAGCTTCTCGCCGGCGAGGGCCGTCCCGTCCGCGACGCAGACTTGGCCCGCGTGGATGGACCGGCCGATGCCGACCCCGCCGCCGTGGTGGACGGACACCCAGGTCGCGCCGGACGCGGTGTTGAGCATGGCGTTGAGGAGCGGCCAGTCGGCGATCGCGTCCGAACCGTCCTTCATGCCCTCGGTCTCCCGGTACGGGCTGGCGACCGAGCCGCAGTCGAGGTGGTCGCGGCCGAGGACGATCGGCGCGCTGATCTCACCGCGCGCCACCAGGTCGTTGAAGACCTCACCGGCCTTGTCGCGCTCGCCGTAGCCGAGCCAGCAGATCCGGGACGGCAGCCCCTGGAAACGCACCTTCTCCCCCGCCATCCTGATCCAGCGGGTCAGCGGCTCGTTGTCCGGGAACAGGTCGAGAACGGCCTGGTCGGTCCGGGCGATGTCCTTCGGGTCACCGGACAGCGCCGCCCAGCGGAACGGCCCCCTGCCCTCGCAGAAAAGCGGCCGGATATAGGCGGGCACGAATCCGGGGAATTCGAAGGCGCGCGCGTATCCGGCGAGCTGGGCCTCCCCGCGGATGGAGTTCCCGTAGTCGAAGACCTCGGCTCCGGCGTCCTGGAATCCGACCATCGCCTCGACATGCGCGGCCATCGAGTTCCGGGCCCTGGCGATGAAGCCGTCCCGGTCCTTGGCGCGCTCGGCCACCATGTCCTCGAACGCGATGCCGCGCGGCAGGTACATCAGCGGGTCGTGCGCGCTGGTCTGGTCGGTGACGATGTCGATCGGCGCACCGCGCCCGAGCAGTTCGGGGACGATGTCGGCGGCGTTCCCCAGCACGGCGATCGACAGCGGGCGCCTCGCGGTCCTGGCCTCTTCCGCCAGCCGCAGCGCCTCGTCCAGCGACTCCGCCCGCACGTCGCAGTACCGGTGCGCGACACGCCGCTCGATCCGGGACGGGTCGCATTCCACGCAGATCGCGACACCGCCGTTCATCGTGACGGCGAGGGGCTGGGCACCGCCCATCCCGCCGAGCCCGGCGGTCAGCGTGATCGTCCCTTCCAGGGAGCCGCCGAACCGCTTCTCCGCGACCGCCGCGAACGTCTCGTACGTCCCCTGCAGGATGCCCTGGGTCCCGATGTAGATCCACGACCCGGCGGTCATCTGCCCGAACATCGTCAGGCCGAGCGACTCCAGCCGCCGGAACTCCTCCCAGGTCGCCCACTGCGGGACGAGATTGGAGTTGGCGATCAGCACCCGGGGCGCCCACTCGTGCGTCCGGAAGATCCCGACCGGTTTGCCGGACTGGACGAGCAGCGTCTCGTCCCCCTCCAGTTCGGACAGCGACCGGACGATGCCGTCGAAGGCGTCCCAGCTCCGGGCCGCCTTCCCCGAGCCGCCGTAGACGACCAGCTCGTCGGGGTGCTCGGCGACCTCGGGATCGAGGTTGTTCTGGATCATGCGCAGGGCGGCCTCCTGCGGCCAGCCCTTGGCGGCGGTCAGTGAGGTGCCGCGCGGCGCGCGGACGGGACGGGGACCTGACATGTTCGGCTCCTTCAGCAGAGCGGGCCGGTGACGGTCTCGGCGGCGGCGACCAGCGAGCCGTCCCGGACCATCGCGGTCGCGGCGGCGATCTCGGGGGCGAGGTAGCGGTCCGGGCCAGGCGGCGGCACGACCTCGCGCAGCTTCGCGACGACGGCGCCGGTCGCCGGACCGGGACGCAGCGGGGTGCGCAGGTCCAGGGCCCGCGCGGCGGTGAGGATCTCGATGGCGATCACCTGGGCCAGCCCGTCCACCGCCCGGCGCAGTTTCCGGGCCGCGTTCCACCCCATCGAGACGTGGTCTTCCTGCATGGCCGAACTCGGAATGGAGTCGGCGCTCGCCGGGACCGCGAGCCGTTTCAGCTCCGACACGATCCCGGCCTGCGTATACTGGGCGATCATGTGCCCGGAGTCGACGCCCGGATCGTCGGCGAGAAAGGCGGGCAGCCCGCCGGAACGCCCCCTGTCGAGCAGCCGGTCGGTGCGCCGCTCCGACATGGACGCGACATCGGCCACGGGAATCGCGAGGAAGTCGAGCACATACGCGATGGGCGCCCCATGGAAATTGCCGTTCGACTCGACGCGTCCGTCCGGCAGCACGACGGGATTGTCGATGGCCGAAGCCATCTCCCGCCGCGCGACCGCTTCGGCATGGTCGACGGTGTCGCGCGCGGCCCCGTTCACCTGGGGTGCGCACCGCAGCGAATAGGCGTCCTGGACACGGGTGCAGTCGGGCCCGCGATGCGATTCCATGATCTCGGACGCGGCGAGCAGCGCCCGCAGGTTCGCCGCCGCCGTGCCCTGCCCCGGATGCGGCCTGAGCGCCTGCAGATCGGCGGCGAAGACCCGGTCGGTCCCCAGCAGGGCCTCGACGGTCATCGCGGCGGCGACATCGGCCGCTCTGAGCAGCTCGCGCAGATCGCAGATGGCGAGGACGAGCATGCCGAGCATCCCGTCCGTCCCGTTCAGCAGGGCCAGCCCCTCCTTGGCGCCGAGCTCGACCGGCGCGATCCCCGCCTCGCCGAGCGCCTCCGCCGCCGGCCTCAGCTCACCGTCCGCGTCCCTGACCGACCCCTCACCGATCAGCGCGAGCGCGACATGGGCGAGCGGCGCGAGATCCCCCGAGCACCCGAGACTTCCGTACTCGAAGACCTGCGGGGTGATGCCGGCGTTGAGCAGCTCCGCCAGCGTCCGCGCCGTCGTGGGCTGGACGCCGGTCCGCCCGGTGGCGAGCGTCCGCAGCCTGAGCAGCATCAGCGCGCGGACGACCTCCCGCTCGACCTCGGGCCCCGACCCGGCCGCATGGGACCGGACGATGTTGAGCTGCAACTGCGCCCGCAACCCGGGGGCGATGTGCCGGGTGGCGAGCGCCCCGAACCCCGTCGAAACCCCATAGACCGGCAGGGGGCGAGCCGACAGCTCCTCGATATGGGCCCGCGCCGCACCGATCAGCTTCAGCGCCTCATCGGTCAGCCCGACCCGGGCGCCACCTCGCGCGACCGCGACGACCTGCTCGAACGTCAGCGCCTCCGGCCCGACCTCAACCATAGGAACACCCATACCCACCATTGGAGCGTGCCCCGGCCCGATGCCCCACCCCCCGAACACCCCCTCTGTCTCAGATACGAGACAATCGGGCGAGGTACCGGCCGCCGGACGGGGTGATCCAGAGGAGAAGCCCCGGCCGGACTTGAGCGAGTTCCCAGCCGTTCGACTGCTTCATCCGATGATGTCGGCGGCAGAGTGGGCGAGGTTGCAGCGGCGGGTGGCGCCGGTCGGCCAGCGAGCGGTGTGGTCGGCGCCGCATTTCCCGAGCATCACTCCCCTCATTACACCTGCTTGATTCCACCAAATCAGTGGCCATTTTGGACGGAATTTCATTCCGTTTTCATTGATTTGGCGAGTCTGCCAGTGCAGGCCAGGACGGCGCCGGGCCACCGAAGGCCGTCTATCCGTTCGATGGGGAATCGCTATGATCTTCCGGATATCGACGCAGTTTGGGGAGCGGTCACCGTGCAACCTCCACCACCGCCGCATGGCGGTCGTCCACCCGCCTACCGGCCTCCGCCCGGCCCGCCCGGTCCGCCGGGATGGGGGCCGCCACCGCCCGGCCCGCCGGGGTGGAGGCCGCCCGGCCCTCAGCCGCCGAACAACAATGCGGCGGTCATCGTCATCGTGGCCGTCACGGCCTTCTTGTTCCTGATCGGCGGCGGCACCGTCCTGTTGCTGTGGGCCGGCTCCGACGACTCACCGGCCACATCAGCGGCAGCGAGACCCACGATCTCGGACCTCCCGACTCCGCCCAGCTACAGCCCGCCGACCCTGCCCAGCCCGACGCCGACCGCCCCGGAGACCACGTACTCACCCCCTCCGAGGAACTACGGGGCCATCGCCGTGGGACGTAACGGCGCCGTCGGCAAGGCATGGGACTACGACTCCCCGGCCGCCGCCAGAAGGCGGGCGCTGAACGAGTGTCCGACCTCCGGCTGCAAGGTCCTCACGACGTTCGTCAACGGCTGCGGCGCGGTCGCGTACAACCCCAGGACCAACAAGTACTGGGGCGGCCATGGCGACACACGGTCCGAAGCCCAGAGGAACGCGATATCCAACGCGGGCGGCGGCCGCTGGACCGTCTGGGTGTGCACCACCCGGTAGAGAGGGAGTAGGGCTCCCCCAGACGCTCCGGGCGACCGGGGCGTTTTCCACAGGACGGGAGCGGTGGCACAAACCACGGGCGACCCACGATGTGGTGCGTCAGGTGATGCCGCTCAGGGGGCGGAGACGACGGCCACCAGTGGACCCGGCCGGCGCCCCTCCCGGCAATCCACTCCATGTCTCAGATACGAGACAATGCGGCCATGCCCCAGGTCCCCGCCGCCCGCCGCGCCCTGGCGGTGCTACGCCTGCTCGCAGCCGCGCCCGGCCCGCTCCCCGCCTCCTCCATCGCCCGGGCCCTGGGACTCCCCCGCTCCAGCACCTACCACCTCCTGACCGCCATGTCACAGGACGGCTTCGTCACCTACATCCCCGAGGAACGCCGCTGGGGCCTCGGCGTAGCGGCCTTCGAAATAGGCTCCGCCTACCTACGCCACGAACCCCTGGAACGCCTGGCCCGACCCCTGCTCCGCCGCCTGGTCGACCAGGTGGGAGAGATAGCCCAGCTCGGCATCCTGCACGGCGCGGAAACCCTGTACCTCCTCAAGGAACAACCGCCCCGCCCCGCCACCCTGGTCACCGACGTCGGCGTCCGCATGCCCGCCCATCTCACCGCCAGCGGCCGCTCGATACTCGCCCACCTGCCCCCGGCCCAGGTGAGAGCCCTCTTCCCCCGCCATCTCATAGACCGCACCGGCAAGGGCCCCACATCCCTGCGCGACCTGCGCCGCACCCTCGCCGAAGACGCCCGCCAAGGCTGGTCCTGCGAAGACGGCCACATCACCGAAGGCTTCACCAGCATCGCCGCCTGCGCCTTCGACCACACCGGCCACCCCACGGCCGCGATAACCGTCACCTTCCGCCGCCAGGACCACCCACCCGAAACCTGGCCGACCCTCGCAGCACAAATCCGCACATCAGCCGCATCCCTCACAACCCGCCTAACCGGCCGCCCGCCCCTCCCCCCGGAACCGAGGTCCTGACCTGCGGAAGCCTGAGCCAGGACCGCCGCCGCTCACGGAGCGCAACTCAATCCACATGTCGGGTTCGGGCGTCGCGGTGAGGCCCGGGAGCAGCCGTCCGGAGCAACCACCGACCCGCAGGAAATCGGCCGGCATCCGGTACTCGGTTCCGGCTTCCGCCGCCCGGTGCGGGTCAGGAGACCGACCGCTCACGGCGAGAACCCGAAAGGTCAATCGAGGACGTGCTTCCTCAAGTCGGATGACCGGAATCGCACCGGCCGATGCTGACGAAAGCCAGAGCGGACGGGTGGCGTCCGGCGGTGGGGCCGGCGTTTCCCGGCGCCCAGGTTCGATCGCGGCATGGCGGACGATCGGGCGGGAGATCCCCATTGATCACGTTGCGGGGACTGACGAAACGGCACGGGGACAAGACAGCCGTGGACGGGTTGTCGCTGGAGGTAGCGGCGGGCAAGGTCACGGGATTCCTCAGGCCGAACGGCGCCGGGAAGACGGATACCGGATTGTGACACTTCTTCCCCGTGCTCTGACCTGCGCCGTTGTGGGGAGCCGGGCGCGGGCTTGGGCGGGGCGGCGGGCTGCTAGCCTTCCGGGGCTCCGGGCGCCCTGGGGGCTGCCCGATATCGGCCGGGGGCGGCCCGCCGGAGGGGTCCCCGCCCAAGCCCGCGCCCGGCGACCCTTCACCTACCTCAGCCCCGTGGGGGTCTGCATCGGTGCCCACCTTGCCCAGTCTGCGCGACGGTGGCTTAGCGCGCTGGCCGGGTCGCACGCGCTCTTATGGGTAGAGCCCTGCGCCGGAGGCGGGTCGTTGTAAGGGGTGGGGGTCGGGGTTGGTTGGGAACCGAAGTAGCCGAACCTTGTGCGCCTGCTGGGGCGTTGAGCGGATACCGGGTGCCGGGTGCGGGTTCGGACGCTGCCTGAGCTGCGGCCTGTCCGTCGTGATGCCTAGCAGCCGGCGGTCGTGCCCGCGTGCGGTGCTGAGCTTGAACGGGAGTGCAAGCACGGCTGCCGGTCGCGGAACCCTCGTCCATGCTGGCCGCTGGGAGCGCGCCGGGGTGCTGGGTGTTCGCGGCGGTGGGCAGGGCGGCGGGATGCTGTCAGGGCGTCGGCGGGCCGAGCCAAGGCGGCCGGAGGTCGTCTTGGTCTCGTGCCCGCCGATACGTCCAATGACGATGATCCCGCCTGAACCTGTTCCGTCCGGTCGGCATCATCCGAGCCGCACCATGTGCGAAGGCGCGCGGCGATGCGCCGCGCGCCTTGACCCATGTAGGGGAAATCCTCACACAGCCGCAGGGGTGCCCCAGGTCGCGCCAGCACGTGTCACCTCCTGCCGTGCTGTCTGCCGGTTAGGCTCCAGTGTGCATAGAGGTAGTAGGCGGGTTCTTTACATAGTGGCGTGCGCCGCACCGGCAGCGGCAGATCTTGTCCGGCTGGTCGAACTCGCGCAGGACGCGCGTTGGCGAGCCTGTGTGATCACGACACCGATGGCGCGACGCTTCGTAGATATCGAGGCGTTGGAGGCACGGACGGGAGAACAGGTCCGCTCGGACTATCGGATGCCAGATGAGCCGAACGAACTGCCCGCCGCTGATGCGGTGGTGGTCGCGCCCGCGACCTTCAACACGATCAACAAGTGGGCGGCTGGCATCGCGGACACGTTCGCTGTCGGCTTGCTGTGCGAGTTGATGGGGTTTGGGGTGCCGATCGTGGCCGCCCCACTGCTCAAGGATGCATTGGCTCGGCATCGTGCGTTCGAGGTGAATGTTGAGACGCTGCGTGAGATGGGAGTGCGAGTGCTTTTCAATTCGGCTGCGCCCGCACATGCTCGAATGCCGACCTGGGAAGAAGTCATGGAAGAACTGCACACACTGGTCGGGGGCCGGTAGCGCCTATGGCTGGAGTGGTCAGGTGAAGGATGCGCGCAGAGGGATCGGCCAGTTGCGCGGCTCGGTACTGGCCGTGGCTCACGGCTCCCCTTTGGTGGACGTGCTTCCAGTGTCGCTGATGCTCCGGTGACGTGAGGGCGGCCGGCCACCCGCGCGCCCAATCAGGCACCGTGCACCTAAGCAGGGAAATCCTCACACGCTGAACGTGCGGGGGCGTGGGCTAGCGCGTGTCGTGACTGTCAGCGGGCATGACGGCCTGCAAGTGTTCACGTGCCTGACAAATCTCAGGTACCCGGGACCAGTGGGTTGACGTCCTCAAGATCTCAGTGGCCCGTGTGTTGACCCTGGCCGAAGCGACGAGAGGGAGAGCCCTCGCCAGCTCCATCATGCGATCCGCCGCGAATGCGGGATCTGACGCACGTAGAGCGGTCTGGATCTGACGTCCCAGATATTGGGCTTGGAAGAGTGGCGACCACTGCCCTATGGATTCAGCGGCTTCGCTGAGCAGCGCTCCAGCTTCGCGATAGACGCGAAGCTGACCAAAGCCGATGCCGACATCACCCACCAGGGCGGCTTCCTCGAACGGGGACAGGCCGCCAACCGCGCGTGCCTGGTCGAGCGCGGAACGGGATGCCATCCGCTGACCGGGGATCAGGGCAAGGGACCGACCAAGACGCATGTTCAAGGCTGCGCGCTGACCGTTGGTGACATCTGGAAGCTTCAACCCGCGTTGAGCATAGGCGGCTGCTCGGGAGGGATCGCCTCGGTAAAGGCTGATGCGGCTTAGACCGTCGTATGCCCGCGCCTGAGCATTGTGGGCGCCCGCACGGGTCGCCAGCTCCAGGGAGAGGGCTTCGGCACGGTCCGCGACTCCGAGTTTTCCAGCGTCGTACAGCACCAGTGCCGCCTGGTTCGCCAAGCGGGATGCGGCCTTTTGCAGAGACGGAAGGCAATTATTGTCGCGCACCGCCGTCTCGATGCGTGAGATATGCCCCATGGCAGAGGCTACGAGGGGCATCCCGCCAAGCTCGTACCGGTTCCGAGCCAGCACGCCGGCAAGGGCGGCCACATAGGCCGCGTCCTGGTAGGGCGAGGTCTTGGGAGAGGGGACAAAGATCACTGACGCGGCGGCGGCCATGAACTCCCTACGCTGCACGGGGTCCTCCGCTCTGGGCGATAAGCGCACTTCCCACCCTACGCGGGCAAGTAGGCCAACTGCCTTCGTGAACGTTGTGTCCTTTATGCCCCGCGAGACCTCGGATACCCAAACTTGGGAGACGCCCAGCTCACGAGCAAGGTCCGTCTGACTCCATCCGTTGCTTTCCATGATCGCCTTTAGGGCGTCTGGGAGGGTCCGAACTTCCATCAGGACTCCTATCGCTGTCAGCGATGAGCGCTCTACCGCGTTCCGGGACGTGCCGCGACTATACGGAGCATCACGGACCGTAGCGAGGTCGGAAAGGGCGTGGCGCACGATGCAATCAAGCCAGATGGCGCGAGATGAGTTTGAGCGGCCTGGCGGGCGGTTGATGGCGGCGGTGGGGGCGCGTCGGTTGCATCTGGCGGCGTTGGGTGCGGTGGTCGGGGGGCCGGGGTCGGGGCTGGTGTGCGGGCTGATGGGCTGGCGTGGTGGTGCGCCGGTGCTGGACGTGGGCGGCGCGGCGGACGGCTCGGGGTCGGTGGCGGTGGGCTGTGAGCGGGTGGGGGGCCGGTGGTGGTTCGTGCTGGCGGACTCCGGTGAGGGGGTCGTGCCGGTCGATGAGGTCGAGGGCGCTGCGGCGGTGCTGGCGGGCGTGCTGGGGCGCGTGGCCGGGCGGGGGGCGCGGGCGTGATGGCGCGGCGGTTCGACGGCGATGACGGGGCGTCCGGCGGGGCGTTCGATGAGGGTTCGGTTGCGGATGTGCTGTGGCGCATCCTGGCCGGAGGGGACTCGGCCGGTCCGGTGTGGGGGGAGGATGGGCCGTGGGACCCCGATGTCCCGTCCCCGGCGCGGATGTACGACGTGTTCCTTGGGGGCAAGGACAACGGGGAGGTTGACCGGGTGGCGGCGGGGCGGGTTGCGGCGGCGGCGCCGTCGGTGCCGCGGGCGGCGCGGGACAACCGGGCGTTCATGCACCGGGTGGTGGCGTGGGCGGCGCGGCATGGCATTGGTCAGTTCGTGGACGTGGGGACCGGTATCCCGACCGAGCCGAACCCGCATCAGATCGCGCGGGAGCACCGTCCGGACGCGGTGGTGGTGGGGGTCGATAACGATCCGCTGGTGCTGGCGCATGATCGGGCGTTGCTGGAGGGGATGCCGATCGTGCGCGGGGACGTGCGCGAGGTGGACGCGCTGATCGCTGATCTGGACGCGTGGATCGACTGGGACCGGCCGGTGGCGGTGCTGCTGATCGCGGTGCTGCACTTTGTCGCCGACGACTACGACCCGGCGGGGATCGTGCGGGCGTTCACGGGCCGGATGGTGCCGGGCTCGGTGGTGGCGCTGTCGCACGGGTGCTCGACGGGCGCGGACCCGGCGGCGCTCGCGCAGGTGGAGAAGGTCTATCAGGGGGCCAGCGCGCCGGGTGTGGCGCGGACCCGTGAGCAGATCGCGGGCCTGTTCGGGCGGCGGCTGGAGCTGGTCCCGCCGGGGGTGGTGCCGGTGCAGCACTGGCCGCATGAGGTGGGGCCGCTGACCGCGATCCCGGTCCTTGGAGGCGTCGGGGTGGTGCCCGATCCGCGGGCGGGCAGGGTGCCGGGTCGGGTGGGCCGGGTTGTGCCGAGGTGGCGTGACCCGCTGCGCACCGTCCCGGGCCGGGACGCGCCCGGCTCAGACGGAACCGGTGTCACGGGAGAGTGCGCCCGATGACGAAGCCGGAGACGGGCCGGATGCAACGGGCGCTTGATGTGCTGGCGGAGCGGGCCGGGGACGCCTTGCGGGTGACCAGCGGTGCGGCGGCCGGGCTGACCCTGGCGCAGGTTACGGCGGCGCTGGATTCGGTCCTGGTGGTGTGTGATCTGGTCGGGCGGATGCTCGGGCCGGTCATGGACCGGGTGGAGCAGATCGGCGAACGCGAGTTGACCGAGCGGCCGGGCGAGTCGGGCCGTGCGCTGCTGGAGGACGCGGGGCTGCACCTGTCGTATGGGCGTGACGGGCTGGCGGCGGCTCGGGCTCTGCTGGCGGTGGGGCTCGCGGAAATAGTGAAGGTGGAACAGGGCGAGACGTGAAGTAGCCCGGAACGGGGCCCGCAACGGTGAAAGGCCCCCCGCCTGCCGAAGCCACCTTCAACGAGACGGACCCCCCAAGTGAGCAAGACGATCCTGCACGGATGGGACTTCAGCCCTGAGCAGCTTCTCACCCCCGCAGAGGTGGCCAGGATGTTCCGCGTCGATACCAAGACCGTGGCCCGCTGGGCCGATGCCGGTCACCTGGCCTCTGTCCGCACACCGGGCGGCAGGCGCAGGTTCAGCCGCCAGCAGATCGAACACCTGATGCGCGGCGGTGACGCACGATGACGCACCTGCGGCTCAGCTACGTCAACATCGAACACGGCGGCCGGACCGGCTCCGGATACTCCGCCTACTCCGGCGACGGCGGCCCCTACGACTTCGGCCGGGTCACCGGGATGCTGCACGACGGGGACTGGCCTGACGTCCTGGTGGTGGGTGAGGGCGACCGGTACGAGCTGAACGGGATGGAAGGCGCGTACGAGGCCGCCGCCGCGCTGCGGGAGGCGGGCGGCCCCGCCTATGTCCCGCACCCGTGCTCGTTGCCGCGCGAGGGCGGGATGTTCGCACCGGTGATCTACATCGACCCGCGCAAGGTCGTGGTGCGCCGGTTCTACGGTCACCGGCTGCCCGACTTCGCCGCCCGCAACCGCAACCTGATGGTGTTCACGCTGCCCGGCCGCACCGACCCGGTCCGGCTGGTGGCCTGGCACGGCGACATCTACAGCGGGGACGACCGGCTGGCCGACGCCCGCCGGTTCGACCGGCTGTCGGCTCCGAACATTCCGTGCGCGCTGCTGGGCGACTGGAACACCGTCCCCAGCGGCCCCGAGTTCGAGCCGACCGACCTGAACACCCCCGGCGTGCACAACCCACGCCAGATCAACTACCGGGTCCAGTGGAAGGGCGGGCCGTCGCTGGCGGGGCCGCATGTTTACGACACGCGGGCGCTGGACGCTCTGTGCGGCTGGTGGAACCCCGCCACGAAGAGACGGGAAGGCGGTTTGGGGTTCAGCCACTCCGCCGAACTGGCGGGGGACTACACCCCGACACAGACCGAACGGCCCAACGGCCGCCAGTGCCTGCCGATTGACGCGATCCTGCTCAACGAGCCGCTCGCCGCCGCCTATGTGGCGGGCTCGTACCGCGTCCATGACTTCCGCGACCCCCAGCGGCCCGACTCCGACCACAAACGCATATCACTCACGGTCGACATCTGACAGGCCCGGACGCCGGGATCGGCCGCAGCGGTGAAGGGCCGCGGGCGCCGGGTCCGTGCCGGGCCGGCGCTGCCACAGGCAATTCCGTCTCAAGCGTCGTCGGCGTGGGGGCCGCTGCCCGGCGCTGCCCGGTACTGTCCCGCGCTGCTCCGGTGCCGGGGTGGCGAACATTAATCGAGTGAGAGGACCAGAGGGTCATATGGGCAGGCGTAGGCGTGCGCAGAAGTGGGACGGCCAGACCGGGAGCGGGCGGCGGGTGAATCAGGATCGAGTGTGCGGTAAGAAGCCGTTCGACACGCGGGAGGACGCCGAAAGGGAGTTGCGGCGCTACCGGCAGAAGCGCGACGCGGACGCGGCGGGATTCCAGCGGCTGCCCACGCAGGTACAGGACTGCGAGATCTGCGGGTGCTTCCACATCACGGGGGCGATGTCCAAGCCCGCCCCGGCGGGGAGGCTGCGGCGGCGGCGCAAGGGCGGAATGGGATGGAAATAGCGGCGTGGGGGTGGCCGGGGGTCATCTCACGGTGTGGTCGATAGGGGTTCGGTCGTGGGTGTGGGTGGTGATGTCGCTGGTTCCGGTGGCGGGCTGGTGCCCGGTGTGGGCGGCGAGGTTCTCGGTCCAGGTGCCAGGCAGGACGACCGGTTGCGCTAGGGGGCTGTCGTCGGAGACGGCAGACGTACAGCTGGTGCGCGGTCTGGCAGCGGAGGGCCGCACGGTGTTCGTGTCGTCCCACCTCATGAGCGAGATGCAGCTCACCGCGGACCGCCTGGTCGTGATCGGCCGGGGGCGGCTGCTCGCGGACGCCTCCATGGCGGAGGTGATCGCGCGGGGTTCCTGGTGCGGTTCGTCGTCCTCGCCCTCGCCATCTTGATGATCACCGGCGAGTACGCGACGGGCAGCATCCGCGCGACGCTCCAGTGGGTGCCGCCGCGCGCCCGGATGCTGGCGGCGAAGACCGCCGTCGCCACGGCGGTCGTGTTCCCCGCCGGGGTGGTGCTGGACCTGGTGGGCACGGCGGTCGTCTGTCCGGTTCTCGGCGAGTGGGGGCGCCTCGACGCCGGGGACGTCGTGCACGACGCGCTGATGACGGGCGTGTATCTGGCGATGATGAGCGCACTGATCCTGGGCGTCGGCGCCATGCTCCGCAGCACCGCGGCAACGATCACTACCGCGTTCCTCTTCGTCCTGGTGCTGCCGATGACGCTGGCGAACACCCGCTCGGACCTGCTGAAGGACGTCGCGGAGGCCCTGCCGAGCAGCGCGGGCCGGCATCTGCCGGCCGGCGACGGCCCCTACCCGGCGGCGACCGCACTGGCGATCGTGGCGGCCTGGACGGCGGCGGCGTTCTGGGGCGGAGCCACCGTCCTGCGCCGGCGCGACGCCTAGACCCAGGCGTCCACACGGGGGAAGGTGGCCCGGATGGTCCGGGACTCCGGGGTGCCGGTCCAGGACCAGGTGGCGGCGAGGGCGTCCACGGTGAGCAGGCCGCGTCCGCCCTCCGCCAGACCGGCACGGCTCCGCAGGCACGGCTCTCCCGGGCCGCCCTGGTCGGTGACGTAGACGATGACGCCGGCCCCGTCCATGTTGAGGTCGACGGTGAAGCGCCCGCCGTCCTCACCCGACCGGGTGTGCTGGATGGCGTTGACGACCAGTTCGTCCAGGACGAGAAGGACGTCGTCCAGGGCGGGGAAATCGACCAGCAGATGCGCGGCGAACGCCCGGACAAAACGGACTTGTTCGGGTTTTCCGTAAAATTCGCGCCGCCAGTACATCGGCGCCTCGCGCTCAACGGGGATGGACGCGGTAAGCAGCATTGATCACCTCTCGGGACGGTGTGTCATCGCCGTTCCATCTTCTGTAACCGCACGGCTTCGGTCCGGAATAGGACTAAGCCAACGACCCGCTGGACAGCTTGGCACGCCTCCACCCCGAACGTTCATCCCATTTACGTAAACGAACGGAACAGTTCGTCCAGTGGGCGTTCATCTCGGGAACACCACCGGGGCGAACAGCAGATCTCGTTTTGCACGTTCGAGCAATTGACCATCGACAGCATGTTCGAATATCACGCGATCGCACAGAGTTCACCCGCTGATTTCCGGTCGGCGGCGCCTCCGTCCGCCAACCCGGGGTGACCAGCCCGTTCGTCCGCCGGCGACGCCGACCCCCGGGCTTCCAACGCGCTTCGCGGGGTGCTATGGCTGCGGTCCGAGCGGGATCCCCGGGACCAGGTTGGAGGGGGTGGTCTCGCGCATCTCCACCAGGATGCTGTAGGTGCGGCCCAACGATTGCATGATGGTGTTCTCTTCCGCAGCAGTCGGCGAGTACACCGCCGTGATTTGGCGTGCTCCCCGGCCTGAAGGTCGGGGATTCAGTCTGTGCCGCGTGTGCGGCACTTCTGTGGCTTCCTGTTTCACCGGGTCCCGCCCTCCGCTACGCGGAAGGTCTTACGGTCCCTCCACAGGCGTTTAGCCTGTCCGCCCGCCCGGCGGCCAGGATGTTGATCGCGGCGTTGACATCGCGGTCGTGGACCGCGCCGCACGGGCAGGCCCACTCGCGGACGTTCAGCGGCATGGATTCGGTGACCGTCCCGCACGCCGAGCAGAGCTTGGAGGAGGGGAACCAGCGGTCGACCTTCGCGAAGGCGCGGCCGTACCGTTGCGCCTTGTATTCGAGCATCGACACGAACTGGGACCAGCCCGCGTCGTGCACGGACTTGGCCAGGTGGGTGCGGGCCAGACCGTTCACCGCAAGGTCCTCCACGTAGACCGCTTGGTTGTCGCGGACCAGTTGGGTGGACAGCTTGTGGTGATGGTCGCGCCGCGCATCGGCCACGCGGGCGTGCAGCCGCGCGACCCTCGCGGCGGCCTTCCGCCGGTTCGCCGAGCCCTTCTGCCTGCGCGACAGCGCCTGCTGGGCTTTGCGCAGCCGGCGTTCGGCGCGGCGCAGGAACTTCGGGCCGGTGATCTTCCGGCCGTCGGAGGTCACCGCGAAATGCGTCAACCCCAGATCGATCCCGACCTCCGCCGCCGCCTCCGGCAGGGGTTCGCCCGTCGTCTCGACGACGAAGGAGGCGAAGTACCGTCCGGCCGCGTCCTTGATCACCATCACGCTCGACGGCTCCGACGGCAGCGGACGGGACCAGCGCACCCGCACGTCCCCGATCTTGGGCAGGCGCAGCCTCCCGCCCGGCGTGACCGTGAAGCGGGCGTTGCGGGTGAACCGGATCGCCTGCCGCCCGTCCTTGCGGGACCGGAACCGGGGCGGTGCGACCCGGCGGCCTTTGCGCTTGCCCGACACCGAGGCGAAGAAGTTGCGGTAGGCGGTGTTCAGGTCCGCCAGGGCCTGCTGGAGCACCACGGCCGACACCTCGCCCAGCCACGCCCGCCCGGCGGTCTTCTTCGCCTCGGTGATGACCAGCTTGGACAGATCCCCGTCCGGCAGGTACGGCAGCCCGGCCGCATGCGCATCCCGCCGTGCGCGCAGAGCGTCGTTGAACACCACCCGCGCGCACCCGAACGCCCGCGCCAAAGCCTGCTGCTGGCCGGGGGTCGGGTAGAGCCGGAACTGATACCTGAGCCGCACCCCGGAATCGTATATCCATGTGCATGGAAGTTCGTGCTCGTACACTGACGCGCATGGAGCCGGAAGAGATGAGCGTCGCCGACGCACGCCGCCAGTTCGCCGACGTCCTCAACACCGCCGCCGTCCGAGGACGCATCACCTACATCACCAACCGGGGCCGCCGCATCGCCGCGATCGTCCCCGTCCCCATCGCCGAAACCGCCGAAACCGCCGGCCAAGACCACCACGCCCGCTGAACCAGTTCGGCTAGAACACACACCCGGACCCGGCGGCCCTCCCGCGCGGGCCTTCACCCGGCCTGAAGGCCGGAGCACTGGCCCGCACCTCGGTAGCGGGGGCCGAGGATCTGACGCAGCCAGGTCCCCTGCCGCTTGAACGTGTGTGGCGGGAACTCCCCCAGGTAGCCGACATGGGCGTTGTGGGCGGACAGCAGGATCTTGCCGTTCATGTGGCGGAGCCACCGGACGGTGTTCAGGGCCATCGCCTCGTCGCGCGGGCCCGAGAAGTCTTCGGCGGCGTGCGCCTTGGCGATCCAGAACGCGACGTTCGCCTGCTGCTCGGCCCATGTCGCCGCCTTGGGGGGAGCGCCTCGGCGCAGGCTCGTGACCAGCCGCAGGGCCTTCTCGGCCTGGCGCTGCACCCGCTGACGCTCGCTCATGGGCTTGGCGTCGTACCGCTTCTCCCACGTGTTGAAGTCGGTGGTGGGAATCAGCCCGTCGTAGAGGGCCTTGAGCCGGGGAACCAGGTCGGGGCGTCCGCGCTCGCGCACATACCTGAAGATGTCCTCGAAGATCCGCACGTGCGGGAAGTAGATGTCGTCGCCCATGAACTGCAGCGGCCGCTTCGGATGCTCCTCGTTGTACGCGCGCATCCACTTGATCAGCCGCAGATAATCCTGGTTGGCGAACAGCCGGTAGTTCTGCTGGAACTCCTGCCGCATGATCCTGGCCGGATCGCCCTTGCCGTACAGGACGTAGTCGTTGAGCTGAAGCCCGGTGCCCCAGTTCAGCTCCAGCATGAACGTGGTGAATCCCTTCTCCTTGACCAGGTACTCGAAGACGCGTTGTTTGAGGCTGAAGAACTCGTGCGTGCCGTGGGTGGCCTCGCCCAGGCCGACCACGGGGGCCGCACCGATCATCCGGCCCAGTGCGCGCAGGTCGCGCAGGTCGCGGTTCGGCTCGGCGGTCAGCAGGGGATGCGCGCCCCGGTCGAGCGCGCGCACCACCGCGTCCTCCCGGTTCGGGCCGTGTTCGCGGGCGCCGGCGTGAACGAGCCCACACCGAGCACGAGCGCGGCGAGAGATGCCGACCATTTACCGGCACGCAGAGATGGCATGTTCGCAGACCTCACAGAAAAGGAGAGCGCTGGTCCGTCCAGCTCGCCCGCCGTTCGATGGGTGAAACGGCGCCAGTCCCCAGGACACTCGGACTAGGATGATCTTCCCATTTAAGATCTACGGCCATCGTCGGGGAAAAGTAAATGTTGGGTCGAGGGTCGGTTGAATTATTCTTGTCCCGAGCCGCCAGTCGGGGTGATTTTCGCGGTGCGCGTGGTATTGGCGGTTATTCGGACAGTGTCGTGAGAGGTGGTGAAATCCTCTGCGCCGTACCGGAGGTCGTCCGGACGCGCGGAAGCCCGCCGTTCTGGAGAGACGGCGGGCTTCCCGGGGAAAAGCGTCAGACCAGGCCGGACTTCTGCAGCCAGTCCTTGGCGACCTCTTCCTGGTCGTCCTTGTCGATGGCTATGCGCTTCATCATGTCCAGGAGGTCCTGGGTGGTGAGCTTGGCGGAGACGGCGTTCAACGCCGCCTTGGCCTTGTCGTCCACGGCGGCCTTGTTGACCAGCGGGGTGACGTTCTGGGCGCTGAAGACGTTCTCCGGGTCTTCGAGAACGACCAGCTTGTTCTGCTGGATGGTCGGGTCGGTGGTGAACAGGTCGGCGGCCTGGATCTTGTTCTCGGTGAGGAGTTTCACCAGGGTGGCCTGGGCGCCGGCGTCGAACGGCTGGAACTTCTTGAATTCGAGGGCGTAGACCTTCTTGAGGCCGACGAGGCCCTGCTGGCGGGTCTTGAACTCCGACGGGCCGGCGATGACGAGGTCCTTGGCGACCGGCTTCAGGTCGGCGATGGACTTCAGGTTGTACTTGGCGGCCGTCTGCGGGTTGACGGTGACGGAGTCCTTGTCCTCGGCCTGCGAGGAATCGAGGATCTCGACCGACGACGGCAGTTTCGCCTTGAGGGCGGCGTTGATGTCCGCGGTGGTGGCGGCCGTGCTGGTCTTGTCGACCGAGGTGGTCAGCAGGGCGCCGTTGTATTCGGGCATCACGCTGATGCCGCCCTTGACGACCTGGTCGTAGTAGACCTCGCGGGCACCGATGTTGAACTTGCGGGTGACCTTGACGCCCTTGGCTTCGAGGGCCTGCGCGTAGATCTCGCCGAGCAGGTTGCTCTCGGGGAAGTTGGCGCCGCCGACGGTGACGGTGCCGCTCTTGCCGCCCCCGGCGAGCGGGTTCTTCTCGTCGCCGGACGATTCTTCGCCGCAGGCGGACAGCGTCAGGACGGCCACGAGGCAGACGGCCGCGCCACGGATCAGTTTCTTCATTGTCCTTTTCCTTCGGTCAGGAGGAACGGGCGGAGCCGAGCAGACCCGGCGAGATCACGACGCGGCGCAGCGCCGCGAAGACCAGTTGGACGATCAGGGCGAGCAGCACGACGAGAACGGTGCCCCCGACGACGAGCTGGTAGTCGTTGCGGGCCAGGCCGTCGATGATGTAGCGGCCGAGGCCGCCGAATCCGGGGTAGGCGGCGATGGTGGCGGTGGCGACGACCTGGATCGCGGACGTGCGCAGCCCGAGCAGGATCAGCGGGAGCGCCATCGGCAGCTCCGCGTGCCACAGGACGCCCAGGCCGGTCATGCCCATGCCGCGGGCGGCGTCCTTCACATCGGCGTCGACCCCGCGGACGCCCTCGAAGGTGTTCACCAGGATCGGCGGGACGGCCAGCGCGACGAGCGCGACCAGGACGGGCGTGATGCTGTACTCGATCACGACGACGAACAGGATGAGCCCGAAGGTCGGGATGGCCCGCGCGAAGTTGGCCAGCGTGATCGCGAGGAACCCGCCCCGTCCGGTGTGGCCGATGAGGAGGCCGAGTGTCAGCCCGATCACGGCGGCGAACAGCAGGGACACGCCGCTGTAGTAGGCGTGCTGGAGCAGGCGGTGCGGGATGCCGTCGGCGCCGTGCCATTGGGACGAGGCGGTCAGCCACGTCCAGCACAGGTCGATCTGGTTCCACAGGTCGTTCACGAGGACGCCCCCCGGGCTCGGGCCCACGGGGTGAGCAGGCGCTGGACGGTGACGAGGATCGTGTCGGTGACCAGGGCCAGCAGGATGATCAGGACGGTGGCCGCGACGATCTGCGTCTGGAACTGGAGCTGGTAGCCGCGGATGATGTCCTCGCCGAGTCCGCCCTGCCCGATCAGCTGGCCGACGGCGACGAGGCTGATGGAGGAGACGGCGGCGACCCGCGTCCCGGCCATGACGACCGGGACCGCGATCGGCAGTTCGACCCGCATGAGGCGGCGCAGCGGCCCGAAGCCCATCGCGGTGGCGGCCTGCCGGACCGGTTCGGACACCGACGCCAGCCCGTCCACCACGTTCGGGACGAGCACCGACAGGCTGTACAGCGTCAGCGGGATCATGACCGTGGACGGCGTCAGCCCGGTGTACTGGATGAAGATCATGAACAGCGCGAGCGAGGGGATCGCGTACAGCACGTTCGCGATCGTCAGCGCCGGCGGGTAGAGCCAGCCCCAGCGCCGGCACAGCACGCCGAGCGGCAGCGAGATGAGCAGGCCGAACAGCACCGGCAGCAGCGCGAGCCGCAGGTGCAGGAGCGCGTGCTCGGTGAGCGTGTCGGTGTGGTCGCCGATCCAGCCCCAGTCGATGTCCATCAGCCGCTGACACCGTCCTTCGCCAGCGGGGCGGCGGGGCGGATGGCCGCGGTCAGGTCGTGCTGGTCGGCGACGCCCACGACCTGCCCCGATCCGTCGACGGCGACGGCGCGGCCGGACGGGGACAGGATCGCGGCGTCGAGCGCGGCCCGGACGGAGTCGGTCTCGGCGTCGAAGGTGGGCCCGACCGGCGCGAGCCGCGCGTCGCCGAGGGCGCCCGATGCGGGCAGGGCGTCGGCGGAGACCCAGCCGAGGGGGCGGCGGCCGGCGTCCACGACCAGGATCCAGCCGACGGCGGTGACCCGCTCCACCGGCGTGTCGGCGGGCAGGACGTCCCGGTCGGTCAGCGGCGCGGAGGACGCCGGGACGAACGACAGCCGCCGGATGCCCCGGTCGCGCCCGATGAAGCCGGCGACGAAGTCGTCCGCGGGGCGGGCGAGGAGGTCTTCGGGGCTGTCGATCTGGACGAGCCTGCCGCCGGTCCGGAACACCGCGATCCGGTCGCCGAGCTTGATGGCCTCGTCGATGTCGTGGGTGACGAACACGATCGTCTTGTGCAGTTCGTCCTGGAGGCGGAGGAACTCGTCCTGCAGTTCGGCGCGGACGACGGGGTCGACGGCGCTGAACGGCTCGTCCATCAGCATGATCGGCGGGTCGGCGGCGAGGGCCCGCGCGACACCGACGCGCTGCTGCTGGCCGCCGGACAACTGGAACGGGTAGCGCTTCGCCATCGCCGGTTCGAGCCCGACCCGTTCCATCAGTTCCAGCGCCCGCTCCCGCGCCTTCTTCTTGTTCCATCCGACCAGGTACGGGACGGTGGCGATGTTGTCGAGGACGGTGCGGTGCGGGAACAGCCCGGCGTGCTGGATGACGTAGCCGATGCCGCGGCGCAGCTCGGCGGGCCTGCGCTCGCGGACGTCCCGGCCGTCGATGAGGACCCGGCCGGACGTGGGGTCCACCATCCGGTTGATGGTGCGCAGCGCCGTGGTCTTACCGCCGCCGGACGTGCCGACGAACACGGTGATGCGGCCCGTGGGGCATTCGAGGCTGACGTCGTCCAGCGCGACGGTGCCGCCGGGGTAGCGCTTGGTCACGCCCTCAAAGGTGATCAACGATTCACATCCTCGTCGGGCGCCCACGACGCCGATGATCGATTTCGGCCTACTACCCAACCGTAACTACGGGGCACGGTCACCTCGATGGCCCGGCGTGTCCGGATTTTCACAACTTGCAGGTACCTTCCTGAAATCCGGCGAAAGTAGCGTTGCCGCGTGGAGAACAGCCGAATCGTTATCGACGGGACCGCGCTCACCTGCGCCCACGTGGTGCGGGCCGCCCGCGAGGACGTGGCGGTCGCCATCGCCCCGGAGGGCGTCGAGCGGGCGCGCGCCGCCTGGCGGGTCGCCCGCGAGGCCGCCGGGTCGCAGCCGGTGTACGGGCGGACGACCGGGGTCGGCGCCAACCGCGTCGTGGACGTGGAGTGGGAGGACGCCGACGCGCACGGCCTGCGCCTCCTGCGCAGCCACGCGGCCGGGGCGGGGCCGCTGGTCGCGCCGGAGATCGTCCGGGCGATGCTGACGGTCCGGCTGAACCAGCTCGCGGCCGGCGGGTCGGGAGTGGAGCCGGGCGCGCTGCGGGCCCTCGCGGACGTCCTCAATCTGGGCCTTCTTCCTCCGGTCCCGGTGTACGGGGCGATCGGCACGGGCGACCTGACGGCGCTGGCGTCGACCGCGCTGTGCCTGCTGGGCGAGCGGCCGTGGCTGCCGGGGCCGGACGGCCTGCGCGAGCGCGGCCCCGGTTACCGGCTCCGCTCCGCCGACGCGCTCGCGTTCATCAGCTCCAACGCCGCCACCCTCGGCGAGGCGGCGCTCGCGGTGGCCGACCTGCGCGAGTCGCTCCGCGCGTCCACGGTCGTGGCGGCGCTGTCGCACTTCGCCGTCCGGGGGTCGGAGGAGCCGTACGCGCAGCCGGTGCAGGACGCGTGCCCGCACCCCGGCCAGCGGGACGCGGCGGCGGCGCTGCGGACGCTGCTCGCCTTCGACCGGCCCACGCCCGCGCGCATCCAGGACCCGTACGGGTACCGGGCGTTCCCGCAGGTGCACGGCCCCGCGCTGGAGGCGGTCGGCTACGCCGAGGAGGTCGTCACCCGGGAGATCAACGCCGCCGCCGAGAACCCGCTCGTCGACATCGCCGGGCGGACGGTCTGGCACAACGGCAACTTCCACACCGCCTACGTCGGCCTCGCCCTGGACTCGGCCCGCGCCGCGCTGTTCCAGACGATGGCGCTCGCCGCCGCCCGCCTCGGGACGCTCGCCGAGCCCTCGTTCACCGGCCTCTACCCGTTCCAGGCCGCGACCGAGGCGTCCTCGGGGATCATGATCCTGGAGTACGTGGCGCACTCGTGCCTCGCGGACGTGCGGCGCCTCGCGACCCCGGCGGCGCTCGGCAGCGCGGTGCTGTCGCGCGGGGTGGAGGAGCACGCGGGCTTTTCCACCCAGTCGGCGCGCGCGACCACCGACGCCGTCGCCGCCTACCGGCTCGGGCTCGGCTGCGAACTGGTCGCCGCCGTCCGGGCGCTGCGGATGCAGGGGCGCGCGCCGTCCGGCGGGCCGCTCAGGTCGGCGGCCGACCTGGCCGGCGCCGTCCTCGACCCGCGGGTCGAGGACCGCCCGCTGGACACCGACATCGCCGCCGCGGCGGACCTCCTCCCCCGGCTGGCCCGGCTGCATCCCTAGCCCTCACCCCGCCGGGCCGGCGGTCGAGGCGCGGACGCGCAGGGACGGCTCGCGCACGACGCGGCGCTTGCGCGGTTTGCCGTCGATGACGTCCACGACGAGCCGGACGGCGGAGTGGACGATGCCGTCGATGTCCCAGTCGACGGTGGTGAGCGGCGGGGTGAGCAGCGCCGACATCGGATGGTTGTCGTAGCCGCAGACGGCGACGTCGCCGGGGACGGCCAGGCCCAGCTCGCGGGTGGCGGCGTAGACGCCGTAGGCGATCGAGTCGGCGAAGCAGAACACGGCGGACGGCCGGACGGGCCCGCCGAGCACCCGCGTCGCGACCTCGGTGGCCTCGGCGAGCGACTGCGGCACGACCACCACGTCCACCCGCAGGCCGAGCCGTTCGGCTTCGGCGTTGACGTGCACGTCGGCGGGACGGTCGGGGGTGCTGTCGCCGGTCGGGGTGAACACGGTGACGCACCGGTGGCCGAGGTCGCGCAGGTGCTCCAGCGCGAGCGTGACGCCGCGCCGGTTGTCGAACACGACCTCGCCCTGCGCCTGCCCGCCGTGCAGCGCGTCGCCGATGGAGACGACGGGGACGGTCCCCGCGAGTTCCGCCCACAGCTCGGCGGACGGGTCGAGCGGCTGGACGATGAGCCCGTCCACCCGCTGGTCGCGGAGCCGGCGGGCGAGGGCCAGTTCCCGCTCGGGATCGCCGCCCGCGTCCACGATGAGGGCGTAGCGGTCGCGCGCGAGCAGCGCCCGGCCGATGCCGACCGCGAGGGACTGCTGCCAGTAGTCCTCCAGCGAGCCGCACAGCAGGCCGACCTGGCCGGTGCGGCCGCTGGCGAGGGCGCGCGCGATCGGATGGGCCTCGTAGCCGAGTTCCTCCGCCGCCGCGCGGACCCGCTCCTGCGTCTCCTCCGAGGTCTGGATGCCGCGCAGCGCGTACGACACCGCCGCGGGCGACAGTCCCGTCGCCTGTGCCACTTCCCGGATGGTCGTGCGCTTGCGCTTGTCCGGCATCCTCCCAACCCTAGATGCCGCCACCGACAAAGCAGGGGATCGACCTTGACGGCCCGATCTCTGAACCGCTTCACTGAAACGGTTAACTGATGCGGTTCAGTATGCGTTGTCCAGCGACTTCACCGCCATGCACGGAAAGGAGCGAACCCATGTCTTCGGAGGTCCTGCCCCGCGCCGCCGGCTTCGAGCACCTGCCCGGCCGCCCCCTCGACAAGCGCGAACTGCGGGAGCTGGTCGACGGCCTGGCGGAGCGCCCCGATCTGTGGCGGCAGCACGTCGCGTTTCCCGGGGGAGGCCGCCACTACGCGTCCCTCCACCGGGACGAGCACGTGGACGTCTGGCTGCTGTGCTGGACGCCCCGGAACGACACCGGATGGCACGACCACGACGTTTCGTCGGGCGCCGTCCGCGTCGTCGCCGGGGCCATCGAGGAGAGCAACCCGCGCATCGGCGGCGACCCCGTGCGGACGGTCGTCGGGGAGGGGCTGTCGTTCTGCTTCGGCCCCGACCACATCCACCGGCTCACCGGGGTGGAGGACGCCAGCGTCTCGATCCACGCGTACTCGCCGCCGCTATGGCGGCTCGGCCAGTACTCCATCGACGAGTCGGGAGTGATGCGTCGCCTGACGGTCAGCTACACCGACGAACTGCGACCGCCCGAAGACCCGGTCTGACGGGACGCCCCCGCACCCGGGGAATCCCCCGGCGAGCCCGGCCGGGGGATCCGGGCCCGCCGGAGGGGGTGCGTCCAGTCGAAGCCCGCTCGCCTTGACCGGACGCTCACATCCTGTTCAGCGCACACCACCACTGACGTGTCACACCGCCCGCCCGCCGCCTGAGTCAGGGTGCCGCCGTGGCTCCCGAGGCGACGTAAAACGCGACGCGCCCCCCGCGGCGGCGGCGGATCAGTAAGATGCCGGATGCACCCCCCGGAACCTTTGGACGGTCCTCCATGACATCTCGCCGCGCCCGACGCGGCGCGGCGACTCTGATGCTGTGCCTGAGCCTGGTGGCGGCGCCGTTCGCCACCGGCTGCTCCGTGCTCGCGGGCTCGGTGCACAAGTCGGCGGCGGCGGACGGCCCCGACGGGGGCGAGCCGCGCAAGGACGAGCCGCGCAAGGCGTCGTCCGTGGTGATGTTCCTCGGCGACAGCTACACGGTCGGCGACCGGGGCGTCCAGCCGGAGACGACGTACGCCTCCGCCACGGCGCGCCTGTTCGGCTGGCAGGCCGTCGTCGGCGGGCGCGCCGGCACCGGGTTCGTCGCGACGGGACGCGGGCGGGAGGCGTTCCTCTCCCTGTTCGAGAGCCAGCTCGGCTGGCGGCCCGCGCCCGACATGCTGATCGTGTCCGGCGGCCACAACGACTGGCGGACCCCGGCACCGCAGGTCGCGGCGGCGGCGCGGCTGCTGCTGGAACGCGCCCGGCAGCGCTGGCCCGGCACCCACATCGTGCTGATGGGCCCGCTGTGGGGAACGGGCTCCCCGATGCCCGGCGCGCTCGCCGTCCGGGACGCGCTGAAGAACCTGGCGCACCAGCTCCGCATCCCGTTCGTCGACCCGATCGGCGAGCAGTGGATCACCGGTGACCGGCTGACGGGCCAGGGCAACGCGGCCCGGCTCGTCAAGAGGGACCGCACCCATCCGAACCAGACGGGCCACCGGTACGTGGCGACCCGCCTGGCCGCGGACATCAAGCGGATGGGCCTTGCCCACCCGGTCCGGAAAGGCTGAGCCTCAGCCCGCGGGACGGGCGAGGGTGAGGGAGAAGTCGCCCGCCTCGTCCGTCCAGAACCCGGCGATCTCCATCCCGGCCGCGCTCAGTTCGGCCTCCAGCCGCTCCCGCCGGAACTTGGCGGAGATCTCGGTGCGCATCTCCTCCCCGGCCGCGAACGACACCGCCAGGTCGAGGTCGCCGACACGGACGTCCTGGTCGGCGGTGGACCGCAGCCGCATCTCGATCCACTCCTCCGCCTCGTCCCAGACCGCGACGTGCTCGAACGCCGAAGGATCGAAGTCGGCGTCCAGATCCCGGTTGATGACGGACAGGACGTTGCGGTTGAACTCGGCGGTGACCCCGGCCGCGTCGTCATAGGCGCGGACGAGACGGCCCGCGTCCTTCACGAGGTCCGCGCCCAGCAGCAGGAAGTCGCCGTCGTCCATGGTGGCGCGGACGCCGCCGAGGAACCCGATCCGCTCGGCGGGCGGCATGTTGCCGATCGTCCCGCCGAGGAAGGCGATCAGCCGGCGCTCGCCGCCGGGCAGCAGCGGCAGGTGCCGCTCGTAGTCGGCGACGACGGCCCGGACGGTCAGCCCCGGATGGTCGGCGGCGATCCCGGCGGCGGCCCCTTCGAGGAAGTCGCCGCTCACGTCCACCGGCACGTAGGAGCGGAGCGTACCGGACAGGGCGTCGAGCAGCAGCCGGGTCTTCTCCCCCGACCCGGCGCCGAGTTCCAGCAGCGTCCGGGCGCCGGTGGCGGCCGCGATGTCCGGCGCCCGCGCGATCAGGATCTCCCGCTCGCGGCGGGTCGGATAGTACTCCTCCAGCCTGGTGATCTCCTCGAAGAGCGCGCTGCCGCGCTCGTCGTAGAACCACTTGGGCGGCAGGGTCTTGGGCGTGCCGGTGAGCCCCTCCCGGACGTCCTGGCGGAGCGTCTTGGCGAGGTCGTCGGCGGTCAGGAACCGGTCCACGTGGTTCTCCTTCAGAGTGAATCGATGCGGACGCCGGTGCCGGGCCCGGCGGTGACCAGCGATCGGTCGGGCACGGCCTGCCAGGCGGCGTCGCCGTCCAGCGGCTCGGACGCGAGCAGGACGGTGTCCGCGTCCTCGCGGGCGAACAGGGAGTCGCCCCAGGTCGTGGCGGCCAGGGACGTCCCGTCGGAGGCGAGCAGGTTGTAGCGGCCGGGGGCGAGCGCGGTGATCGCGGCGACGACGGCGGCGAGGCCGTCGCCGAGCGGCAGGCCGTCCCGCCAGTACCGGACGGCGAGCGCGAACAGCGGCGCGGAGTCGACCGGGGCGCGGGCGTCGGGCACCTCGGCCACGTCGCCGGCCAGTTCGCGGAGCTTCGCCTCGACACCGCCGTAGCCCTCGACCTTGCCATTGTGGCTGAACAGCCACCTGCCGGCGCGGAACGGCTGGGCGCACGACTCGTCGACGGGGAACCCGACCGTCGCCGACCGGATCGCCGCGACGACGCAGGACGCCCGGACGGCCCCGGCGACCTCGCGGAACGACTGGTCGGTCCAGAGGGGCTGGGCACGGCGGAACCGGACCGGCGCGCCGTCCTGATACCAGCCGACGCCGAACCCGTCGGCGTTGAGGATGTTCCCCTGCGTCATGCGCGGCGCGTACGCCTGGGTTTCCAGCGAGTGCTCACCGTCGTAGACGAGCGAATGCAGGGTGCGTTCCGGTCCCATGTAGCCGAGATGGCGGCACATTCAGCGCGCCTCCTCTGGGGTGCGCGCACACCGGAACCCGGAGAAGATCTGCCTGCGAATGGGGTAGTCCCAGTTGCGGAACGACCCGCGTATGGCGAGCGGGTGCGTCGCCCAGGAGCCGCCCCGCAGAACCTTGTAGTCGGGACCGAAGAAGACCTCCGAGTACTCCTTATAGGGGAAGGACCGGAAGCCGGGGTAGCCGTGGAAGTCAGAAGACGTCCATTCCCATACGTCCCCGAGAAGGCGCCTGACTCCGTAGGCCGAGGCACCGGACGCATAGGAGCCCGTCTCGGACGGACGCAAGGTGCGCTGACCGAGGTTGGCGCGGCCCTCCTCGTAGACCTCGCCCCATGGGTAGCGCCTGGAGCGCTGCGTGGCCGGGTCCCAGCGGGCGGCCTTCTCCCATTCGGCCTCGGTCGGCAGCCGCTTGCCGGCCCACCGCGCGTAGGCGGCGGCCTCGTACCAGCACACGTGCTGGACGGGTTCGCCGGGCGGGACGGGTTCCGTCCGTCCGAACCGGCGCCGGACCCACTGCCCCCCGGCCCGGCTCCAGAAGGCGGGGGCACGCTTGCCGGTACTGGTGCGCCACTCCCATCCGGCGGGATCCCACCAACGCGGATCGTCGTATCCACCGGCCTCCATGAAGGCGAGGTAGGCGGCGTTGGTCACCGGTTCCACGTCGATGTAGTAGGCGGGCAAGTCGACGATGTGCACGGGACGCTCGTTGTCGTACGCCCATGGGTCGTCCGAGGTCCCCATCTGGAACGGGCCCGCCTCGATGAACACCTCGTCCACCGGGGAAGCCTCCGCAGGCTTCTGCAGTGGCTCGGCCGCAGGGTCGAGCAGCACGGGCGCGCCCTTGCGCAACTGATGGGTGGCGAGCATGGTCTCGTCGTGCATGTGCTCGTGCTGGACGACCATCCCGTACACGAAGCCGCCGGACATGAGCGGATTCGCCGTGTCGAACCGCGCCGACGCCAGCGAGTCGAGCACCTTGGCGCGGACCGTGCCGATGTAGGAGCGCGCCTCCTCCGGCCGCAGCAGCGGCAGCGCCGGACGTTCGGCGCGCGGATGCTCGAACGCGTCGTACAGGTGGTCGATCTCCGGCCGCATCGGCTCCCGGCCCGCCGCCGCGCGCAGCAGCCATAGTTCCTCGTAGTTGCCGACGTGGGCGAGGTCCCACACGAGCGGCGACATCAGCGGTGACACCTGCGCGGTGAGGTCGTCCTCGGTGAGCACGCCGGTGGTGAGGCCGAAGCTGCGGTCGCGCACCGCGCCCAGTTCACCGGCGATCAGTTCCTTGAGCGCGTCCTCGTCCCGCGCGCCGATGTCATGTGCGGGGCTCGGGGAGCTCATCGGGGCCATGTCTGCTCCTCCTCGGAGAGGGGTCGTGATGGGGCGTCGTCGGCCGGGCTGCGTCCCCGCTCGACGTACCGGCGGGCGTACTCCTCGACCAGCGGGACGAGCCCGGAGCCGCCGAGCCGGGGCAGCGCGTCCAGCGCCGCCGCGAAGCAGGCCCGCGCGGCGGCGGCGAGCGGCGGGTCCGACAGCCCGCACCGGGCCGCCCGCGCCCACCGGCGCGCCACCGGTTCGGCGGCGGCCTCGGCGGCCCGCGACGCGGCCGGGTCGTCCAGCAGCGCCGTGGCGACGGCGACGGGCACCGGCCAGTACCGGCCGGGCGGCGCGTCGATCATCCGCAGCTCCAGCCAGCCGCGCGGCCGGACCGGCGGGAACAGCGTGGACAGGTGGTAGGCCAGGTCGTCCTCGCCGGGCTCGCCCTTGTCCAGCCACTCCCGGAACGACATCCCGGGGTCGGGCACCCATGCCCCGTCCGGCGTGTGGACGAGCATGACCCGTGCGTCCAGCGCGTACCGCGTCCACGCCTCGGCCGGGTCGCCGTCCGTCCCGTCCCGCAGGACGGGCAGGGTGCGGCACGGGTCCAGCTCGGTCCAGATGCCCTGCCGGGACGAGCGCATCCCGGTGTCGCGGCCGGCCCGCATCGGCGAGTTGGCGAACGCGGCGATGAGCACCGGCCCGAGCGCGTGCGCGAGCCGCCAGCGGCGGGCCGCGTCCGGATCGTCGGCGCCGATGTCCAGGTTCACCTGGACGGACGCGGTCGAGCACATCATCGCCAGGCCCGCGTCGGGGAAGCCGCCCGCGCGGAAATAGTCGCGCATGCACGAGTAGCGGGGGTGATCGGCCTGGAACCGGGGGCGCCGGACGGGGTCGACACCGTGCCCGGCGAGCGCCAGCCCGTCCGGGGCGAGCGCGTCCCGCACGTGCGCGATGTCCCGGCCGAGCGCCGTGTGCAGCGCGCCGAGCCCGCGGAACGGCGCGGAGCTGAGTTCGAGCTGCCCGCCCGGCTCATAGGTGATCCTGCTTCCGGCGGCCGGCGGACCGGCGCCGGAGACGAGCGCGCGCACCCGTCCGGCGGGCACGTGGGCGGCCGGGTCGGCGGTGTCGACGACGAACCACTCGGTCTCCGCGCCGACCGTCCCGGGCGGGCCGGTCTTGAAGCACACACCGCGAATGTGCTGGTAGACGTCGTCGATCGTCAGCCGGGTCACCGTTGACTCCTCACCTGATTCGACAGCAAGTTCGAGTCCTTCCCTGCTGAACCGCATCAGGAATCCGGTAATGTTCGTGTTCTTCCTTAAATCTCCGTGAACGTCACGGTCCGCAGGCGTCACCGTTACCCTCCGCGCTATTCGACGCCACGTCCGGTCTCCGGCTTCTCACCCGTTGACCCGAGGCGCTAGAGTCCCGTCGATTGGCGATATGCACGTTTTGTCGGACGGCCGGACGGGATCGGACGGGATCGGAGGAGCACATGCGCGGGGACTTGGGCCCGCTCTATGACGCGCACGCCGACCGCCTGTACGCCTACTGCTGGTCGCTCGTCGGCGACCGGCTCGCGGCGGCGGCCCTCGGCGACACCTTCAGCGCGGCCGTGCACCAGCCGCCGCGCGGAGACAGCGTGCTCTGGCTCTACTCGCTGGCCCGGACGGCGTGCGCCGACCGCGGCGCGTTCACCGGCTCGCTCGACGGACGCGCGGCCGGCGGACGCGGCGGGCCGCTGTTCGCCGCCGCCGACCCGCTGCTGCGCGCCGCCGGCGGGCTCCGCTCCGACCACCGCGAGGTCCTGCTGCTGCAGGCGGGGGAATGGCTCGAACCCCACGACATCGCCCGCGTCCTCGGCATCGCGCCCGACACCGTCATGCAGTTGCTCGCAGCCGCCCGGACACGGCTGGAGCGGGCCGTCCTCGACATCCTGATGCGCGGCGCGGCCGAGTCCCGGCTCGACCTCATCGCCGCGTTCGAGAAGGGCCGGCTGCCGCAGTTGCTCGCCCGCCGCGCGCCGTCGCGTGCGCCCGGCGAACTGCGCGACCGCGTCCTCGCCGCATGCGAGGAGGAGGCGACCCGGCCGCTGCCGAGCGTCGCCGCGCCGACGCCCCTCGTCGTGATCGGCGCGGAGAGGGCGCGGACCGGACGAGCCGGAGACCGGCCGAAGCGCGGCCTGTCCGGCGGCATCTCCAGGGGAGTCGGCGCCGCCGCGGGCGTGGCCGCGTCGGCCGCCGCCGTCATCGGCCTGCTCGTCTCCTGGCCGGCGGCCAGGGGCGGCGGTGACTCCGCCTCGCTGGTCCCGACGGCGAGCAACGGGCGGACGCATCCGGCGTCCGCGCTGTCCAGCGGCGTCCCGCAGCATCCGCTGCCCGGCCTCCCCGGCTCCGAGCGCGCGACGGGCGGCACCCCGGCCACGCCGGCCGACCCGGTCGCCGGTGCCTCCGCCGGCTCACCGCGGCGGGCGGGCACCCCCGGCGGCGGTGCGACCCCCGCGCCGCCCGCGAACTCCCCGTCCGGCACCCCCTCCGAGGGGAAGAAGCCGGTGCCGGACACGCCGGGGCGGCCGGAGAAGCCGTCCACCCCGCCGGAGAAGCCGACCACTCCCCCGAGCACGCCCTCGGATCCGGCGACCCCGCCGGACGACGGTTCGACGCCACCGGCCACACCTCCGACGGACACCCCGCCCGGCCCGCCCGCGGACGACACCGGGACGCCGAGCCCGAGCCCCACGTCCAACCCCGCCCCTCAGCCGGGGCAGGGCTGACGGAGGGGTCAGGCTTCCGCGACCGGCCCGGACGCCGCGGGCACGGGGACGACGGCGGCGGCGCGGCGGCGTTCCAGCAGCAGGAGCAGCCCGCCGATCAGCGCGCCCGCGAGCATCGCCACCAGGTGCCCGACGGCGGGGACCTCCAGCGTGAGCAGCCCGTCCAGCAGGACGGGCATGAGCGCGCACCACCCGGCGAACGCGATCAGCCGCCGCACCCACCCGTGCCCGTACAGGAACGCCGCGACGAGCGCCGCGCACAGCACGTAGGAGGGTCCGACGTCGGGGATCGTGCGGATGGAGTCCGACAGCAGGCCCGCCTCCAGCCGCACCAGCGCGATCCCCTGGCTGATCAGGGTGCCGAGGACGTGCGAGACGGCGACGAGCACGACGGCCCGCGGGTTCCCGAACCGCCGGGTGACGGGGAACAGCCCGATCGCGGCCACGACCAGCAACACGCCCTGCGCCCCCTCGGCGACGAACGCCGAGGCGACCATCGTCCCGACCGGGTTGACCGCGAGGTTGGACAGATTGGTGCTGGCCCAGGCGATCACCGCGTGCCGCGCCTCCGGCGGCAGGACGAGGGCCTGCACCAGCCACATGGCCGCGAACAGCCCGAGGAACGTCAGCGGCATCGGGTACCGCCGCACGAACGCGCCCATCACACCGGCAGCCTAACCCGGTGGTCTCAGACGGCCGCGGCGCCGTCGGCCGGCGTGCCGCCGCGCCGCACCAGCAGGGCCGCGACGATGGCGGCGAGCGCGACCACCGCCGCGACGCTCAGGGACGACTGGAAACCGTCCATGAACGCGAGGTGGCTCCCGGTGGTGATGGCGTCGGCGGCCCGGTCCGGGGTGCCGGGCGGGACGGGCGCGACGCCCTGCGAGACGAGCCCGCCCGCGCCCTCCAGCCGGTGTGCGGCCGGCCCGGGAACGCCCGCGCCGGTCAGCCGGCCGAACAGCACGTCCCCGACCTTGGTGGACAGCAGCACGCCCAGCACCGACGTGCCGAGCACGCCGCCGACCTGCGCGGCCGTCTGCTGCAGTCCGCCCGCGACACCGGCGAGGTGCGCGGGCGCGTTGCCGACGATCGCCTCCGTCCCGGCGACGATCACCATCCCGAACGCCAGGCCGACCAGCACGAACCACGGCCAGAGCTGGACGTAGGGCGCCTCCACCCCGATCCGCGACAGCCCGAACAGCGCGGTCGCGGTGAACGCCATCCCGAGGACGAGCGGCAGCCGCGGCCCGAACCGGCTGGTCAGCGTGCCCGCGATCGGGGAGGCGATGATGAACACACCGGTCATCGGCAGCATCCGGACGCCGGCGTCCACCGGGCTCATCCCGTGCACCTGCTGCAGGTAGAGGGTGATGAAGAAGATCGTCCCGAACATCGCGAAGAAGCCGAGGACGATGAGGCCGGTCGCCGCCGACAGCGACACCGAGCGGAACAGGGCGAGCGGCAGCAGCGGGCGCTCCACCCGCAGCTCGTTCCCGACGAACGCGGCGAACAGCACGGCGGACGCGGCGAACGACACGAGCGGAACGGCGTCCCCGAACCCGTTCTCGCCGGCCTTGATGAGCCCCCAGACCAGCGCGAACAGCGCGCCGGTGAGCAGCGCGACGCCGGGCAGGTCGAACGAGCCGGTCGCCTGCTCGTCCCGCGACTCGCGGATCACCCACAGCCCGGCGAGCAGCGCGACCAGCCCCAGCGGGGCGTTGAGGAAGAACACCGACTCCCAGTTGACGTTCTCGACCAGCAGGCCGGCGACGATCGGGCCGCCCGCGATGGAGATGCCGACCGTGGAGCCCCAGATGCCGATCGCGGTGTTGAGCCGCTCGGCGGGGAACGTGTTGCGCAGGATGGCGAGGCTGGCGGGCTGCAGGAGCGCCCCCGCGAACCCCTGCACGACGCGCCAGAAGATCACCATGCCGAGCCCGCCGGACAGCCCGATCAGCAGGGACGACACGGCGAACCCGACCACCCCGGCGAGGAACGTCCGCTTGCGCCCGAAACGGTCGGCGATCTTCCCGGCGGGGATCAGCGTGACCGCGAGCGCCAGCAGGTAGGCGTTCGTCACCCACTGCAGGCCGGACAGGCTCGCGCCGAGGTCCTTGGCGATCGCGGGGTTGGCGATGGACACGACGGTCGCGTCCAGCCCGACCATCATCACGCCGAGCGCGACGGCGACGAGCGTGAGCCAGGGATGCCCGTGCCCCGGTCTGGCGGGACGTCCGCGCGCCCGGTCGCGCAGCGGGCCGTTGACGGGGCCGGGTTCGAGTGTTCCGGCGCCCTGCGAATGAGTCATCTTCGACCTCCGGCTTGGCAGGGCTTCAAAATGTCATGGCGTGACACTTGTCGTCAACTGCCTGTGGTCACACTAAGACATGATTCATTTCACGACAAGAGTCGTTCACTGTCGCTTGGCGTGGGTTCACCGGCTGGTTACACTTCGCCCATGACCGCGACCGCCCCCGAGGCCGGCCCGCCCGGTCCCGGACCCCAGCCCCCGGGCAGGCGCGAACGCAAGAAGCAGCGCACCCGCGAGGCGCTCGTCGACGCCGCGTTCACCCTCTTCGCCGAGAAGGGGTTCGACGCCACCACCGTCGAGGAGATCGCCGACACCGTCGACGTCTCGTCCCGCACGTTCTTCCGCTACTTCGCCTCGAAAGAGGAGGTCGCGCTCACCTTCCAGGAGGAGCAGGTCCGCGCCGTGATGACGGCGCTGGCCACGCGCCCCGCCGACGAGCCGATCATGACGGCGCTGCGGCACACCGTGGTGGAGATCGCCCGCGCCTGCGAGGCCGGCGAACTGGGCTTCGACCCGCGGCGCTTCGAGTGCATGCTGGCGATGATGGGCGACAGCCCCGCCCTGATGGCGCGCAGCCTGGAGCACGCACAGCGCAAGCAGGCGATGCTGACCGAGATCGTCGCGCGGCGGATGGGCCTCGACCCCGACACCGACCTGCGCCCGCACGTCATCGCCGCCGCCGCGACCTGCGCCTTCCAGGCCGCCGCCGACGCCGCCCGCCGCATGGGCGGCACGTTCGCCACGCTGTCGGAGGCGGTCGACCAGGCGTTCGCCATCCTGGAGAACGGCCTCAACGAACCCGTCCGCCCGGCCGGGTGACCCGGCGTCCGGCGCCGCCGGACGCCGCTGGTGTGCCGCCGGGCGGCGCGGGTACGCCGTGCGGAGTCGGGGGACGTCCCGTCCCCGCACGGGAGGAGGCGACGCCATGGCCCTCAAGCATCCCCGCCACGCCGGACGCGACGGGCACGGCGGGCGCCACCTGCGGATCAATCCGATCTTCAGCCGCGAGCCGCTGACGATCCCCCGGTACACGCTGCCCGCCGGCGAACTCGACCCGGACGTCGCCTACCAGGTCGTCCACGACGAGCTGATGCTGGACGGCAACGCGCGGCTGAACCTCGCGACGTTCGTGTCGACGTGGGCGGAGCCGCAGGCGCTGCGGCTGATGGCCGAGTGCACCGAGAAGAACATGATCGACAAGGACGAGTATCCGCACACCGCGGAGCTGGAGATGCGCTGCGTGCACATGCTCGCCCGGCTGTGGCACGCCGAGGATGCGCACCGGGCGGTGGGCTGCTCGACGACCGGGTCCAGCGAGGCGGCGATGCTCGGCGGGCTGGCGCTCAAGCGCCGCTGGCGGCAGCGGCGCTTGGCGGCGGGCGAGCCGGCGGACCGGCCCAACCTCGTCATGGGCGTGAACGTGCAGGTCTGCTGGGAGAAGTTCGCGAACTACTTCGAGGTCGAGCCCCGGTACGTCCCGATGGAGGGCGACCGCTACCATCTCGGCGCACGCGAGGCGGCCGAGCTGTGCGACGAGAACACGATCGGCGTCGTCGCGGTGCTCGGGTCCACGTTCGACGGCAGCTACGAGCCCGTCGCCGAGATCACGGCCGCGCTCGACGATCTGGAGCGGCGGACGGGCGTGGACGTGCCCGTGCACGTGGACGGGGCGTCCGGCGCGATGATCGCGCCCTTCCTCGACCCGGACCTGCTGTGGGACTTCCGGCTGCCGCGGGTCGCCTCGATCAACACCTCCGGGCACAAGTACGGCCTCGTCATGCCGGGTGTCGGCTGGGCACTGTGGCGCGATGAGAAAGCGCTGCCGGACGACCTGGTCTTCCACGTCAACTACCTCGGCGGCGACATGCCGACGTTCGCACTGAACTTCTCCCGTCCCGGCGCGCAGGTCGTCGCCCAGTACTACACCTTCCTGCGGCTCGGCTTCGAGGGCTACCGCCGCGTCCAGCGGACGAGCCGGGACGTCGCCACCGCGCTGGCCACCGAGATCGGGCGGCTCGGCCCGTTCGAGACGCTGACCGGCGGCGACGAGCTGCCGGTGTTCGCGTTCCGGGTGCGGGAGGACGCCCGCAACTTCAGCGTCTACGACGTCTCCGCCATGCTGCGCGAGTCCGGGTGGCTCGTCCCCGCCTACACGTTCCCGGAGAACCGCACCGACCTGGACGTCCTGCGGGTCGTGGTCCGCAACGGGTTCGGCCACGACCTCGCCGACCTGTTCCTGGACGACCTGCGCCGCGCCCTGCCGCGGCTGCGGGCGCAGCGCGAGCCGCGGCGGGACGCGGCCGACTCGACCGGGTTCACGCACGGCGCCGGCCCCAAGAAGACCGCGGACCAGCCCGTCAGCGGGGCGCGCGGGGCAGGCCGAGGCCGATCATCGCGATCAGCTCGCGCTGGATCTCGTTGACGCCGCCGCCGAACGTCAGCACGAGCGCGCCCTTGGCCAGCCGGTCGAGCGCCGCCATGAACTCGGCCGTGTCCGGGTCGCCCGGGTCGCCGAAGCGGGCGAGGACGTCCCCGACGATCCGGCCGACGTCCTGCATCCGCTCCGAGGCGTAGATCTTCGTGGCGGAGGCGTCGGCCGCACCGAGCCAGCCGAGGTCCTGGTTCGCCGCGACCTGCCAGTTGAGGAGCTCGTTGACGCGCAGGTAGGCATGTACCCGGGCGAGCGCGCGGCGGACGGCGGGCTCCTCGATGAGCGGCCGCCCGTCCGGCCCGGCCGTGTCGCGCGCCCAGCGCTCGAACCGCAGCCGGGTGTGCCCGATGTTGCCGGCCGGGCCGAGCGTGACCCGCTCGTGGTTGAGCTGGTTGACGATGAGGTCCCAGCCCTTGTTCTCCCCGCCGATCAGCATGTCGGCCGGGACCCGGACGTCCTGGAAGTACGTCGAGTTGGTGTGGTGGGCGCCGTCCATCGTAATGATCGGCGTCCAGGAGAATCCCGGGTCCCTGCAGTCGACGATGAGCATCGAGATGCCCTTGTGCTTCTTCGCGGACGGGTCGGTGCGGGCCGCGAGCCACACGTAGTCGGCGTGGTGCGCGCCGGAGGTGAAGATCTTCTGCCCGTTCACGACGTAGTGGTCGCCGTCCCTCACCGCGGTGGTGCGCAGTGCGGCGAGGTCGGTGCCGGCGCCCGGCTCGCTGTAGCCGATCGCGAAGTGGCACTCCCCGGCGAGGATGCGCGGGATGAAGAACTCCTTGTGCGCGTCCGTCCCGTACTGCAGGATCGTCGGCGCCACGGAGTTCAGCGTGATCAGCGGATAGGTGACCTCGGCGCGGGCGATCTCGTTCGCGAAGATCGTCTGCTCGACCGGGCCGTAGCCGCGGCCGCCGTACTCCTTCGGCAGCGCGACGCCGAGCATCCCGTCGCGGCCGAGCCGCCTGCAGTGCTCCAGGTACGCGGGGCCGAACGGGTCGGCCGCGATCGCGGCGCGCTGCTCGGCGGTCAGGCAGTTCTCGAAGTACTCGCGCAGTTCGGCGCGGAGTCTCTTCTGCTCGCCGGTCAGGTCGATGAACATTCAGGCTCCCTTCTCTTTCCCCGCCCGCCGTCCCCCGTCAACCGGCACCTCCGCTCGCGATGAGCGCGCCGAGCGCGTCGAGCCGGTCGTCCGCGCCGCCGAGCAGATGCGCGCAGTGCCTGCCCCAGGCGAAGTAGCGGTGCAGCGGGTAGGTCACGTCCAGGCCGATGCCGCCGTGCAGGTGCTGGCATGTGTAGAGGGCCTTGATGACGGGATCGCACGCGTTGTAGGCGGCGACCGTGAGGACCTCTTCGGCGTCGTCCGCGCCCTGCGCGAGCCGCCACACCCCCGCCCAGACGGCGACGTCCAGCGCGCGTTTGGCGATGTAGACGTCACTGATCTGCATCGTGACCGCCTGGAACTGCGCGAGCGCCCGGTCGAACTGCTCGCGGGTCCTGGTGTACTCCTTGGTCAGTTCCAGCGCGCCCTCGATGACGCCGGACGAGATCGCGACCGCGCCCGCGACGGCGGAGCGGCGCAGCGTGTCCCAGGCGGCACCGTCCGCCGCGCCGCCGAGCAGGGCGTCGGAGCCGGCCCGGACGCCGTCGAGCGCGACGCGCGACAGCGGCTCGCTCGTCGCCGACGGCTGCCCGGTGATCGCCGCGGCGGCGGGCTCGATGAGGAAGACCCCGACGCCCGCGCCCTCGACGCGGGCCGGGACGAGGATCAGCGACGCCTCCCGCGCGTACGGGACGAACGTCTTCACACCGTTCAGGACATAGCCGTCGCCGTCCCTCCGGGCGGTCGCGGTGATCTCCCCGGCCGGGCCGGGCTCGCGGTACGCACCGGTCAGGATCGTCGCGCCCTCGGCCAGCGGGGCCAGCAGGGCGCGCTGCTCCGCCGTCCCGTGCCGCGCGATCGGGACGGCCGCGAGCGCCAGTGACGCGTGCGCCGGGACGGGCGCGACATGAAGCCCGATCTCCCGCAGGAGCAGCGCCAGTTCGACGGGCCCGAGCCCGGCGCCGCCCACGTCCTCGGGCAGGACGAGGCCGAGCAGCCCCGCCTGGGCGAGCGCCTTCCAGGTCGCCTCGTCGTAGGGCGGGCCACTGCGGGAGGACGGCTCACCGCGCTCCCCGGCCGGGCGGGTGGCGCTCTTCTCGAACGCCTCCAGCCGCTCCCGCGTGGCCTCGCGCCCGAGCACGTCCGCCACGAGGCCCTTGATCTCTTGCTGGGTCTCGTCGAGGTTGAAGTCCACTCATCCGCTCCCTTCCAGGAGGTGCAGCCGGCCGCGCCGCCCGAACCCGGCACGCTTGCCATGCGCCTCTCCCGGACGCACCCACGGCGAAAAAGTAGAACAGATTCTAGTAAGTGTCCAGAGGTCTGATCGTTCCCAAGGTCGGCCGGTTACCCTGGTGTGGCAGGGCCGATCGGGCACTCTGCGCCCCTGACAAAGGAACCGGTGGGGCTCAATCAGATAACACGTTCTTGCGAGGGCTGTAGGCTTGCGGGGACACGTCGGGCGGCCGAGCCCGCGCCAGAAGGGATGACGACCGTGACCGCAGAGCGGGCAGTGACCGGGGAGGAGACCCCGGGTCGGCCGGCGGGACAGGCGGCCGGGCAGGGCGTGCGCTCCCGCAGTCAGCACCAGCGGCGCAAGCGTATCGTGCAGGCGGCCGCCGCGCTGGCGTCGCGCGGCGGTATCGAGGCGATGCAGATGCGCACCGTCTCCGAGCGGGCCGGGGTCGCGCTCGGCACCCTCTACCGCTACTTCCCCTCCAAGATGGACCTGGTCGTCGCCGTCGTCAGCGAGGAGCTCGACCTCCTCGAAGGCAGCATCGAGCGCCGCCCGCCACGGGCCGGCACCGCGCCCGAGCGCGCGGTGGAGGTGCTGATGCGCGCCACCCGCGGGCTGATGCGCGAGCCGGAACTGGCCGAGGCGCTGATCCGCTCGCTGCTGCTGTCGGACGTCAAGACCGACTTCGGCGAGCGGATGAGCGAGCTGCTGCTGCGCGCGGCGTCCGGCCCGCCGGAGGAGATCCCCGCCGACGACCCGCGCCGGCTCGTGGCCCGCGCGCTGTCGGGCATCTGGACCATGGAGATGATCGAGATGCTGCGCGGCAACGCCACCGCCGAGGAGATCCAGTCCCGGCTGGAGATCTCCGCCGCCCGTCTGCTCATCGACACCTGACGGGACAGGGTTTCCCGTGTGCCGAGGTCGCCTTCCCCACTAGCCTTGGACCCCTACCGGAGCCGGGACGAAGCCGTCCAGAGCCAGGATGAGAAGGTGTGCCAGTGAGCGAGCAGGAACCGATCCTCAGCGACGGGGTCATCATCGAGTTCATCGATGGCAAGGACGTCCCCGTCCAGCACAAGGACTTCGGTGAGAGGGCCGTCGTGATGCGCGACGCCAAGAACCCCGAGGGGCCGATCCTCTACTTCACCGAGGCCGAGTGGGACGCCTTCATCGCCGGCGTCAAGGACGGCGAGTTCGACGACCTCCTGGAAGAGGACCCCGCCGAGACCTCCTGACCCCCGGGGCGTCCCCGGCCCGCCGGGGACGCCTCAGCCCAGCGCGGCCGCGCTGGTCACGGCGACACAGCCGCCGACGGCGAGCAGCAGGACCGCGAAGGCGCGGGTGAGCAGCGCGGTGGGCAGCCGTTCGGCGACCTTGCCGCCGGCGAGCGCGCCGGCCACGGCGGCGGCCGTGAACGGCAGCACCACCGCCCAGTCGAGGCCGGGGCCGCCGCCGCGCGCGGCCAGCGAGGCGGCCGAGTTGATCGCGACGACCAGCAGCGAGGTGCCGACCGCCGCGGGCATCCGCATCCGCAGCGCCAGCACCAGCGCCGGGACGATCACGAACCCGCCCCCGACGCCGAACAGGCCGGTGAGGAACCCCACCCCCAGGCCCGCGAGGATGCCGCCGGGAACGACCGAGCGCGGCCCGTCGGGCGGGGTCTGCTCCTCCGGCGCGGCCCGCAGCAGCATTCCGGTCGCCGCGACGCCCATCAGCACGGCGAAGCCGAGCATGAGCAGGTCGGGGTTCAGCAGCCGGTTCACCGCCGTCCCGGCGATGGCCGCGACGGCCCCGACGGATCCGAACACCACCCCGGTGCCCCAGCGGACGCGTCCGGCCCGGGCATGGCCGGCGGTTCCGGCCACCGCGGTGAGCCCCACGATGATCAGGCTGGCGGCGGTGGCGGCCCGGGCGTCCTGGCCCAGGACGTACACCAGGAGCGGGACGGTGAGGATGGCGCCGCCGCCGCCGAGCGCGCCGAGCACGCCTCCGATCAGCAGCCCCAGGACGAGTGCCAGGACGAGCGTCATGCGCGGCGGCCGGCCGCGGCGGGACGAGCACGGCGGGCGCCGCGTTTGCGGACCGCCGGCTCGGCGGCGACGCTGAGCTCGTACCCGGCCCGCGCGGAGAACTGGGCGAGCACGGCGAACCGGTCACCCCGCACGAGGGTGCGCCTCCACTCCAGCGGGCGGCGGCCGTGCGAGGCGAGCCGGTCGATGGCGAACGCGGCGACACCGGGCTCGACGGCGAGCAGCTCGCGTTCGGCGTCGGTCGGGACGACCGCGCGGATGCGCTCGTGCCCGCCGGTCGGCCGGATGCCGCAGCGGGCCATGAGCTCGCCGTACAGGCCGGTGTGCGCGAAGTCGGCGGCCAGCAGCGGCGCGGCGACGTCGGCGGGCAGCCACACCCGGTCGAGTGCGAGCGGTTCCTCGTCGGCGAGGCGGAGGCGCTCCAGATGCAGCAGCGGCGTGGACTCCTCCAACCCGAGCCGGGAGGAGACGACCCCGTCCGCCCGGACGTCGAGGGCGCGCACGATGCTGCGCTGCCGCTGCCCGGCGGCCTCCACGGACGCGAACAGGCTGTAGAGGGCGCCGAGGGGCTGCTCGATCTCGGCCGGTTCGGCGAGCCGGGGCGCGCGCCCGCGCTCGGCGACCACCACGCCGTCGGCGCGCAGCCGCCGCAGCGCTTCCCGGACGGTGTGCCGGCTCACGCCGTACTCGGCGACGAGCGCGTGCTCGCCGGGGAACGCGCGCTGGAACTCCCCGCCCTCCAGACGCCGTACCAGGTCGGCCTGGAGCTGCGCCCACAGCGGCAGCGCGCTGGACCGGTCCACGGGCTGAGCCCCCATGCATCCCCCTCTTCCCCTGTCCACCGGGCCTTAATGTACGTACATTTGGACGTTTCCGCAAAGAAGGGGAGCCCGGCGAACCCCGCGCTCACGGGTCCGGGCCTAGAAGGGCACCCGGCCGCGGTGCGCGGCCCGGACACCGCGGGCGATCCTCCGGATCGTCCGCCGCACCCGGCCCCGCAGTCTCCGCACACCTCATTATGGGCGTGCCGGCCGGACGGCCGGCGCGTACCGTTAATGCCGCGTGAGGGCGTTCCAGCGAGCGGCGAGATCCCGCTCTCCCCCGGGGGTCAGGTCGCCGAGGAGGCGGAGCCGGGCGATGCCGCCGTCCGGATGGATGTCGAGCCGGACGTGCGTGACCTCGGGTGTCGTGAGGCGGAACCGGTGCGGGGTGTCGGGCAGGAGGTCCGTTCTCGGCAGCAGGGGCCGCCAGGTGGACGGCGCGGCGGCGCGGGCGTCGCGGCCCCGCAGCACGGCGGCGCCGGGCGCGTTGAACTTCAGGTTCGTGGTGTCGATCTCGGCGAGCCGGATGACGCCGGGTGCCGCGAGCCGGATCACGGCCCAGTCGTGGCCGCCGTCGCGGCGGCGGGCCGTCTCCCAGCCCTCCGCCTGAGTGCGGGCGAGGCCGGGGTACAGCATGTTGTCGGGCGAGGAGTAGAACATGTCCGAGCACTCGGTGACGCGGGCGCCGTTCGCCAGCGCCGCGAGGTCGACGGTCAGCCCCGTCAGCAGGCGGGGGTCGGGGACCACCTCGCCGTGGACGCGAAGCCGGGCGATGCCGCCGTCCGGGAACATGTTCAGCCGGACGTGCGTGAACAGGCGCTCCATCCGCACCGGGAAGGCGTGCACCGTGTCCCCGCTGAGGGGGCTCTCCGGCACGATCTCCACCCAGCCCGCATCGGAGAGGCCGGACGGGTAGCCGTCCACGGCGCACGCCTCGACCGACGCCCGCGGCGGGTAGTTGCCCTTGAACCAGGCCGTGTCGATCACGATGCCGCGGATGACGCCGGGCAGGCCGAGCCTGACCAGCGCCCAGTCGTGGCCGCCGCCGCGGCGCCGGGCCGTCTCCCAGCCGTCGTACACCTGGCCCTTCGGCCCGAAGGTCTCCGGCGTGAACGCCGGCGCCCACGGGTTGATCAGGTTCTCCTTCTCGGCGAACGACTCGTCGCTCGCCGCGATGACCGATCCGCCGAGCGTGCGGACGGCCAGGTCGGGCAGGGACGTGAACGCGGTCATCTCGCCTCCCGGCCGAGCAGGCGCCCGCCGGCCCCGTCCCCGGCCGGCGTCCCCCGAAGCCAGGTGGCCCGGACGACCCCCGTCAGCGTCCGGCCCGCGTAGGGGGTGATGGGATGGCGGTGGTGTAGGGCCGCCGGGTCGACGGTGAAGGTCTCGTCGGCGGCGAAGGCGACGAGGTCGGCATCGTTGCCGACGGCGATGCCGCCCTTCCGGGGGACGCCGGCGAGGGCGGCGGGCGCCTCCGACATCCAGCGGACGACCTCGTGCAGGCCGTGCCCGCGCTCGCGTGCGGCCGTCCACACCACGGGCAGCCCCAGCTGGAGGGACGAGATGCCGCCCCACGCGGTCGCGAAGTCGCCGCGCTTCAGTTCGGGTGTGCAGGGCGAGTGGTCGGTGACGACGCACGAGATGACGCCGCCCGCGAGGCCCTGCCAGAGCGACTCGCGATTGGCGTCGTCGCGGATGGGCGGACAGCATTTGAACGCCGGGGTCCGGGCGTCCCGCGCGGTGAGCGCCAGGTAGTGGGGGCAGGTCTCGGCGGTCACGGGGACGCCGCCGGCCTGGGCCTCGGCGAGGACGTCCAGGCAGTCGGCGGCGGACAGGTGCGGGATGTGGGCGCGCGCCCCCGTCTCCTCCGCCAGCCGGACGACCCGCTGCACGGCCCGGCGCTCCGCGGACGGGGGCCGCGAGGCGAGGAACTCCGGGTACCGGCCGCCGGCCGGCGGGCTCAGCGCGGCCGGGTCCTCGGCATGGACGATGACCAGCCCGCCGAACGAGGCGATCGCGGCGAACGCGGCCCGCATCTGCTCGCCGGACAGCGGCGGGAACTCCGGGACGCCCGAGTCGGACATGAAGCACTTAAACCCGAAGACACCGAGGTCGTACAGGGGCCGCAGAGAGGCGGCGTTGCCCGGGACGGCCCCGCCCCAGAACCCGACGTCCACCGCGCAGGCGCCCTCGGCGGCCTCGCGCTTGACGGCCAGCGCGTCCGGGCCGGTGGTCGGCGGCAGCGAGTTGAGGGGCATGTCGATGAGCGCGGTGACGCCGCCCGCCGCGGCGGCGCGGGTCGCGGTGGCGAAGCCCTCCCACCGCGTCCGGCCCGGCTCGTTGATGTGGACGTGGGTGTCGACGAGTCCGGGCAGCAGCGCGACGTCGCCGAGATCGACCGAGGCGGCGGCCGGCACGGCGGCCGAGTGGTCCGCGATCGCGGTGATCCGGCCGTCCCGGACGGCGACGGCGGCGGGGCGTTCGCCGTCCGGCAGCACGGCCCGGCGCGACCGGATCAGGAGGTCGTCCACGCGGCTCACGGGGTTCCCTGGACGATGTGCTCCGGCCGGACCGGGACGCGGGTGAGCGGGCGGCCCGTCGCGTCCCGGATCGCGGCGACGATGGCGGGCGTGGACGACAGCGTCGGCGGCTCCCCCGCCCCGCGCAGCCCGTACGGTGCCGCCGGGTCGGGATTCTCCAGGATGTCGAGCCGCATGGGCGGCATGTCGAGGATGGTGGGGATCAGGTAGTCGGTGAAGGACGGGTTCCGGACGAGGCCGTCCCGCACGACGATCTCCTCCATCAGGGCGAGCCCGAGGCCCTGCGCGGAGCCGCCGTGGATCTGGCCCTCCAGCGACAGCCGGTTGAGGATCCTGCCGACGTCCTGGACGGCGGCCATCTCGACGACCTTGACGAGGCCGAGGTCCACGTCCACGTCGACGACGGCCCGGTGGACGCACAGCGCGAGCTGGGTGTGGCTGCGGCCCTGCCCGGTGACCGGGTCCATCGGCGTCGTCGGCCGGTGATGGTACTCGCGGGTCTCCTCGATGACGGCGTCGCCGAGGACGTCCTCGATCGCGGCGAGCACCCCGTCCGCCGGCGACACGATCTTCCCGCCGGCGACGTTCAGGCCGCCGCGCCCGAGCAGCCGCCCGGCGAGCGCGAGCAGCCGTGCCCGCACCGCCTCGCAGGCCGCCTTCACCGCGCCGCCCGTCATGTACGACTGGCGGGACGCGCTGGAGGAGCCGGCATCGCCGACCCCGTTGTCCGCCGGGGCGATGGTGACCTTCTGGACGCCCAGTTCCGTCCGCGCGATCTGCGCCTGGACGGTGACCAGCCCCTGCCCGACCTCGGCCGCCGCCGTGTGGACGAGCGCGGTCGCCTCGCCGCCGATGACCTCCAGCCGGACCCGGGCCGTGGACATGTCGTCGAAGCCCTCGGAGAAGCAGATGTTCTTGATCCCGACCCCGTAGCCGACGCCGCGCACCACGCCCTCGCCGTGCGTCGTCTGCGCCACCCCGCCCGGAAGGTTCCGGATATCGGTGGAATCCGCTTCATCCGGCATCGGCATCGCCTCAAGCCGCGTCAGCATCTCCGCGAGCGGCGCCGGAGACTCGATGACCTGGCCCGTCGCGAGCCTCGACCCCTGGGAGACGGCGTTGCGGCGGCGGATCTCGACCGGGCCGAGCCCGCAGGCGGCGCCCAGCCTGTCCATCATCGACTCGTAGGCGAAGCACGCCTGGACGGCGCCGAACCCGCGCATCGCCCCGCACGGCGGGTTGTTCGTGTAGACGCCGTACCCGTCGATCCGGATGTCGGGGATCTCGTAGGGTCCGACGCCGAGCGAGGCCGCGTTGCCGACCACGTTCATGGTGGACGAGGTGTACGCGCCGCCGTCCAGGATGATCTCGACGTCGGCGTAGCGGAGCCTGCCGTCCGACGTGGCGCCGTACTCGTAGCGCATCCGGGCGGGATGCCGGTGGACGTGCCCGAAGAACGACTCGTGCCGGTTGTAGGTCATCTTCACCGGCCTGCCGGTGCGCATCGCGAGCATCCCGGCGTGGATCTGCATCGACAGGTCCTCGCGTCCGCCGAACGCGCCGCCGACGCCCGCCAGCGTCATGTGGATCCGGTCCTCGGCGAGGCCGAGGCAGGGCGCGATCTGCCTGAGGTCGTTGTGGATCCACTGCGTGGAGACGTACAGGTCGAGGCCGCCGTCCTCGGCCGGGACCGCCAGGCCGGCCTCGGGCCCGAGGAACGCCTGGTCCTGCATGCCGACCTCGTACTCGCCCGAAACGACCACGTCGGCCTCGGCCTTCGCCGCGTCCACGTCCCCGACCCGGACGGGCTGGTACCGGGTGATGCCGCCCCGGTCCTGGACCTTCAGCCGCTCCGGGTCGGCGATCACGGCGCGCGGATCGGTGATCGGCTCCAGCACCTCGTAGTCGACGGCGATCTCCGCCAGCGCGCGCCGCGCCGTCTCCGGATGGTCGGCGGCGACCAGCGCGACCGGCTCGCCCTGGTACCTGACCTGGTCGATCGCGAGGACGGGCTGGTCCTCGGTGTGGTCGATGCCGAACATCTTGCGGCCCGGCACGTCCTCGTGGGTGAGGACGGCCTGGACGCCGGGCAGCGCGAGCGCCGGCCCGACGCCGATCGACCGGATCAGCGCGCGGGGGTGCGGGCTGCGCAGCGTCGCGCCCCAGAGCATCCCCTCCATCCACAGGTCGGAGGCGTAGGCGAACTCGCCCGCGACCTTGAGCGTCCCGTCCGGCCGGAGCGGGCTCTCTCCGACCCCGCCGATTCCGGGCGCGGCCACCTGGCCCGGGCTCCGCACCGGCGAGGCCATCAGAGCACCTCCCGCGCGAGGCGCATGAGGCGGCGATGGGCGTCGGCACCGCGCCGTCCGGCCTCGTCCTGCGGGACGGTGACGAGCGTGTCGGCGTCCACGACGGTGCGGCCGCCGACGAGGAGGCGGTGCAGCGGCGGTGTCGGCCCGAACGCGAACGCCACGACCGGGTCGTCGATCGCGGCGCGGAAGCCGTCCATCCGCCACAGCGCGATGTCGGCGAGCCTGCCGGGTTCGAGGGAGCCGATCTCGTCCTCGCGGCCGAGGCAGCGGGCCCCGCCGAGCGTCGCCATCTCCAGCGCCTGCCGGGCGGTCAGCGCGGCCGGGCCGTAGCGGGCGCGCTGCATGTAGAGGGCCTGCCGCAGTTCCCCGGCGAGCGGGACGAGTTCCGCCGACGCCGCCCCGTCCACGCCGAGCCCGACCGCCGCGCCCGCCGCCAGCAGGTGCGACACGCGCGCGATCCCGGCGCCGAGCCGCGCGTTCGAACTCGGGCAGTGCGCGGTGCCGGTGCGGGTCTCGGCGAGCCGCTTCACGTCGGTGTCGTGCAGGTGGACGCAGTGCGCGAGCCACACGTCGGGGCCGAGCCAGCCGATCGAGTCCATGTACTCGGCCGGCGTCATGCCGAACTGCTCCCGCGTGTGCTCCTCCTCGTCCAGCGTCTCGGCGAGGTGGGTGTGCAGGCGGACGCCCTTGTCGCGCGCCAGCCGCGCCGACTCGGTGAGCAGTTCGCGGGTGACCGAGAACGGCGAGCAGGGGGCGACGGCGACGCGCAGCATGGAGCCGGGCGACGGGTCGTGGTACCGGTCGATCGCGGCCTCGGTCTCGGCGAGGATCGTGCCGAGGTCCTCGACGACCTCGTCCGGCGGCAGCCCGCCCTGCGACTCGCCCCGGTCCATCGACCCCCGGCACGGGTGGAACCGGACGCCGATCTCCCGCGCCGCCTCGATCTCCGCCGCGAACAGGTCGCCGCGGCCCTTCGGGAACAGGTAGTGGTGGTCGGTGGAGGTCGTGCAGCCCGACTTGGCGAGCCATCCGAGCCCGGCGGTGGCCGCGCCCGCCACCACTTCGGCGTCCATCTTCGACCAGGGCTTGTAGAGGGTGGTCAGCCACTCGAAGAGCGTGCCGTCGGTGACCATGCCCTGGCTCGCCCACTGGTAGAGGTGGTGGTGGGTGTTGATCAGGCCGGGGGTGGCGAGGCAGCCCCGCGCGTCGATGCGTTCGGGATCGCGCGCGGTGGCCTTCCCCGGGCCGACGGCCGTGATGCGGTCGCCTTCGATCACGATGTGGCCGCCGGGGTACTCGTCGCCGGAGACGGTGACGACGTGGGCGTTCTCGATGATCATGTCGTGGCCTTCCGTTTCGCCGCGAGACGCACCGCGTCCAGGATCTTCTCGTAGCCGGTGCAGCGGCACAGGTTCCCGGCGAGCGCCTCGCGAATCTCGGCGTCGGCCGGCGCCGGGTTCCGGGTGAGCAGGTCGTGCGACTGCACGATCAGGCCGGGCGTGCAGAACCCGCACTGGACGGCGCCCGCCGCCACGAACGCCCGCTGGACGGGGTCGAGCCGCTCTTCGCCGGGCGAGCCCGCGGCCAGGCCCTCGACGGTGACGACCTCCCGCCCCTCCGCCTGCCCGGCCGCGACCAGGCACGCGCACACCGGCACACCGTCCAGGTAGACGGTGCAGGAGCCGCACTCCCCCTGTTCACAGGCGTTCTTCGAGCCGGGCAGGCCCATCCGCTCGCGCAGCAGGCAAAGGAGGCTCTCGCCCTCCCAGACGTCGTCCACGGCCTCCGCGGACCCGTTGACGGTCACGTTCACGCGCATCAGGAGGCCCTCCTTCCGGGTGCTTCCGCTCTGTGGTCGTCCCAGGCCCAGGTGAGCGTGCGGCGCGCCATCACCGCCAGCGCGTGCCTGCGGTAGCCGCCCGTCCCGCGGACGTCGTCGATCGGGGACGCGGCGTCCCGCACCAGCTCGCCGAAGCGCCGCACGGCCGCGTCGCCGAGGGGGCGGCGGCCGTCCCAGTCGAGTTCGCGGGACAGGAACGTCTCGGCCTCGGTGGCGCGGCGCGGGGTCGGCGCGGCCGAACCGATGCCGGTGCCGACGCGGCGCTCCCCGGGATGGAGGGCGAGCGCGAACGAGCAGACGGCGATCACCATCGCGTTCCGGGTGCCGATCTTGGAGAAGTACTGGGGGCCGGACGCGGGGGCCGTCCAGAACGCGCGGATCAGTTCGTCCGGGCGCAGCGCGTTCTTCTTCACGCCGGTGAAGAACTCGATCACCGGGATCATCCGGACGCCGCGCGCCGCCGACTCGGCCTCGATGACCGCGTCCCCGGCCAGCAGCGGCGGATGGGCGTCCCCGGCGGGCGAGGCGGCGCCGAGATTGCCGCCGACCGTGCCCCGGTTGCGGATCTGCGGCGATCCGACCGTCCGGGACGCCTGCGCGAGCCCCGGCAGCCGCCCGCCCAGTTCGGTGATCAGCCGCGCGTAGGGAACGCCGGCGCCGACGCGGAGCCGTCCGTCCGCCCTGTCCCATTCGGCCAGCGCGGGGATGCCGGACAGGTCGAGCAGCGCGTCCGGCCGGTCCACGCCGAAGTTGATCTCGACCATGACGTCGGTGCCGCCCTGGACGGGCCGCGCGCCCGGCCGCTGTGCCTTGGCGGCGAGCGCGTCCTGCCAGGTCGGCGGTCGCAGGAAGTCCATGGCTCGGGTTCCTCAGTTCCAGGCGGACGGGGCGTCCGGGGCGTCGTCGGTGCGCACGGTGCCCTCGATGAGCCCGTACGGGCGGTCCGCCGCGAAGTAGACCTCGTTGTCGTTCTTGAGGCCGAACGGCTCCAGATCGACCAGGAAGTGGTGCTTGTTGGGCAGCGACAGCCTGATCTCGCAGATGCCGTGCCGGCCCTCAAGGACGCGGCGTCCCATCTGGTAGAGCGTCTGCTGGAGGGACAGGCTGTGCGTCTCGGCGAACGCCTTGAGCAGCGCGTCGCGGGCGGCGGCGTACGAGGCGTCCCATGCCGCGTTCGTGTCCCGGTGCCGCCATCGGGCGGTCACCGCCGTGGCGAGAACGCGGTCGTCGGCCGGTTCCAGGGTCGTGTACTCGTCCCGGGCGAACCCGTGGAATTCGCTGCCGGTCGAGTTGAGGACGACCAGATCGGCGAGGCCGGAGACGACCGTCTCGGCTTCGGCGTCACCGTGCACGAGCGCCGTCCTGACCTCGCCGCCGTCCCGGACGAACGAGTGTCCGCCGCCGATCCGCCTCCAGCCGTACTCGTGGATCTCCACGCGGGCATGGGTGATCGCCGGCTGCGACGCGACGAAATGGCGGGCGAGCAGCAGCCCGAAATCCTCGATGGCCGCGATGCCGTGCTTCTTCGCGAACGCGAACACGGTGTTCTTCTGGGTGTCGGTCGGCAGCACGGCGGAGTTGTCGCCGGTCAGGTGCACGTCCCGCATCGCGCCCGAGAGGGAGATGCTGACGTTGACGTCCTTGAGCCGATGGGTGCCGCCGTCGCGGGTGACGCGGACGAGGCGGGTCTCCGCCTTCCCGTAGCGGTTGGATCCGAGCACGATGGCCATCGTGGCTAGCTCCCGCGGTAGGTCGAGTAAGCGAACGGGCTGATCAGCAGCGGGACGTGGTAGTGCCGTCCGGGGTCGTCGATCGTGAAGGCGACCGTGACCTCGGGGTAGAAGTCCGACAGGCCCTCGGTCGCGAACGTCAGCCGGTGCACCCCGCTTCGCGGCTGGACGCCCCACTCCCCGATGCGGCCGTCGTCGTCGGTGCGGGCCTCGGCCAGCGTGGTCCAGCCGCCGGCGTCCCGCCGGTCGAGCCGGACGGCAACGCCCGCGGCGGGCAGCCCCCTCGCCGCGTCCAGCACGTGCGTCGACAGGCTCATGGGTTCTCCTTCGCGCCGAGCCTCGCCAGCCGCAGATCGACGATCTCGGCCAGTTCCCTCCGGACGACCTCCCGTTCGGTCCGGGCGTCATTCCCCAGCCGCTCCCGAAGATCCACGAGCATCTCCAGGGCCGAGCGGCCCGACGCGCGGATCAGGAACACATGCCCGAAACGCTCCTCATACGCCCGGTTCCCCTCGACGAGCGCGTCCCGCACCTCCCGCGCCGCGCCGGCCATCCCGGACTGCTCGCCCCTCGACCAGCCCGCCTCCCGCGCGTCGCCCCGCATCCGCTCCCCGATGCGCGGATGGGCCGCGAGCGCCTCCTCGACATCGGCCCATTCCAGTTCGTCCAGCACCCGCTTGGAGACCGCGCGCACCGCATCGAGATCCCGCTGCCCGGCGACCGCCGCGATCCACCGGCGGGACGCGCAGCACGCCGCCAGATCCGCCTCGCTCAGCTCCACGCCTGCCAGTACACACAGCCGCCCGGCCGGGGGTCGAGGCACAGGACGTCCGAACTGTGGCCCCCGTCACGCACGTCCTTTTGTAGCTTGCTCCACATGAGGTTGCGTTCCCTGCTCGCCATGCCCGGCCTGCGCCTGGAGGTCGTCACCGGGGAGGACGAGCTGGACCGCACGATCCGCTGGGTCGTCACCACCGACCTGCTGGACCCGGGCCGGTACCTGCGCGGGCGGGAACTCGTCCTGAGCGGGCTCGTCTGGCGGACCGGCCCCGCCGACTCCGAGACGTTCGTCCGGGCGCTCACCGAGGCGGGCGTGTCGGGCCTCGCCGCCTGGGATCTCACGCTCGGCGCCATCCCGGACGACCTCGTCGCCGCCTGCCGCCGGCACCGGCTGCCGCTGTTCAAGGTGCCCGAGGACGTGGCGTTCGCGACCATCACCGAGGAGGTGGTGCGGCGGCTGTCCGGCGCCCGCGCCGCCGACCTCGCCGCCGTCCTGGACCGGCACCGCCGCCTGGTGGAGGGCACCGGCCTGGACGCCGTCCTCGACCTGGTCGGGGACTGCCACGTCCTGACCCCGACCGGGCGGGTCGTCGCCGGGCCGTCCCCGCCCGGCCCCGCCGCGCTGGCCGGCGCCTTCCTCACCGCGCCGCGCCTGCCGCACCACGTCCGCGAGCTGGGCATGTCGGTCTTCCCGGTCGAGGGTGGGGCGCGGGTCGCGGACTGGTTCATCGCGGCCGAGGGCGACGCCGCCGACTGGCCGCCGGAACGCCGCGCCCTCACGGCCGAACTCGCCGCGATCGTCGCCCTCGAACGGGCCCGCATGCGGACCCCCGCGGACCAGGAGCTCGTGGCCGCCGCGGCCGCCGGCGACGTCTCCCGGCTGCCCGGTGCCCGTTACGTCGTGGTCGCCGCGGCCGGCCGGGACCCGGGCGAGCTACGCGCCGTCCTCGCCGAGATCCTCACCACGGCGCGTCCGGTGGTCGGCGTGCTGGACGACGAGGCGATCGCGCTCGTCCCCTCCGGCGAGGACATCGCGGCCGGATTGCAGGACGCTCTCGATTTCCTCGCCCCCGGCCTGTCGGGTGACCGGATCACGGTCGGCGTCAGCGACGTCGCCGCGCCGCCGGGCGTGCGCGCCGCGATCGAGGAGGCCCGCTACGCCCGCCGCCTCGCCGCGACCCGCCCGTTCCCGGTGTGCGTGGTCCGGCACGACGAACTCGCCACGCACATGCTGCTGCTCGCCGGCGTCCCGGACGGCGTCCGCCGGATGTTCAAGGCGCGCCTGCTCGACCCGCTGCGCGCCTACGACGAGACGCACGGCGCCGATCTCGTCCGCACCCTGGAGACGTTCCTCCGGCACTCCGGCTCCTGGACGCGCTGCGCCGGGCAGCTGCACCTGCACGTCAACTCCGTCCGCTACCGGATCCAGCGCATCGAGGAGCTGACCGGTCGCGACCTGTCCCGCCTGGAGGACCGGGTCGACTTCTTCCTGGCCCTGCGCCTCAGCTCGTGTGGCGGACCAGGGCGGGAATGACCGTGTTCCAGGTCCGGCGGGGAAGCCCGGACCCGGTGCGCGGGAGGACGACCAGTTCCGCACGCGGGATCTCGGCGGCCAGCGCCTCGGCGTTCCCGAGCGGGAAGAACGGGTCGTCCTCGCCGTGCACGACCAGGGTCGGCGCGGTGATCTCCGGGAGGCGTTCGCGCCAGCGCTCCCCGCAGTCGAGGGCGGCGAACACGATGGCCATCTGGTCGGCGCGGTGGGCCGCACCGTGCTCGTCCTCGGGCCGGGTGCGGTCGTGGACGCGTTCGATGTCCTCGCGGGCCTCGTCCGCGTCGAAGTCACGCCCGCCCATGTGCCGGGCGTTCTCCACCTGGAAGGCGACCACGGAGGCCCGGTCCGTCCAGTCCACCCGCGGCGGGCTCATGAAGTGCTCCATGAGCTCGGGCGCGTGGTCGGGCAGGTCGGCGTCGGCGGGGCCGGGCGCCGTGGGGCGGGTGCCGATCAGCGTGAGGGTGCGGACGCGTCCAGGGTGGTCCAGCGCGAGAAGCTGGGCGATCCACCCGCCGGGCCCGGCACCGACGACATGCGCCCGTGCCAGGCCCAGCGCGTCGAGCAGCCCCGCGGCGTCCGCGACGAGGTCCCGCAGCGTGTAGGAGGGGGCCTCCGGATCGGCGGCCGTGGACCGCCCCGTGTCCCGCAGGTCGTAGCGGACCACGAACCGCCGCAGTGCGGCCAGCCGCTCGCAGAAGGCGTCGGGCCAGGTGAGCATCGTGTTCCCGATCAGCAGCACCGGCACATCGTCCTCGCTCCCGAAGGTCTCGGTGCAGAGTTCGACGCCGTTGACGGTGATGAGTTTCTCCATGCCCGTTGCGACCTCCGGGCCGTCCGAAACTCATCGCACGTCAGGGGTTCTCCTCTGGGGCAAGGGCGTTCAGGGCTTCGGTGATGCTCGTTTCGACGGCCTCCTTGTCGAGACCCACGCCGGAGAGGACACCGGCGCCGTTCTCGAATTCCAGGAGGGCCAGGAGCATGTGTTCGGTGCCGATGTAGTTGTGGCCCAGGCGGAGGGCCTCGCGGAAGGTCAGTTCGAGTGCCTTCTTCGCGTCCGCGTTGTAGGGGATGAGGTCGGGGACGTCCGCGGCCTCCGGCGGCAGCGCGGCGGTGGCCGCCTGGCGGACGGAGTCGAGCAGGACGTCCTGGGCCTTGATCGCCTCGCCCGCGACCGACCCCGGGTCCGCCAGGAGGCCGAGGACGAGATGGGCGGGCGTCATGTGGTCGTTGCCCGCGGCCTTCGCCTCGTGCATCGCCGCCATGACCGCTTTGCGGGCACGCGGGGTGAAGCGGGAGAACCCCTGGGAGGGGTCGAGGTCGGGCGCCTCGCCCTTCGGGACGAACCGCTTCTGCGCGGCCTGCTTGCTGACGCCCATGCTCTTGCCGATGTCGGTCCAGGACGCGCCGGAGCGGCGGGCCTGGTCCACGAAGTGGCCGATGAGGTGGTCGGCGACATCGCCGAGGTGCTCGGCGGCGATCACCGCGCTGCTGAGCTGTTCGAGGGCGTCGGTGTGGACCTTCTTGATGGCGTTGATCAGATCGTCCAGCCGGACCTGGCCGGTCACCGGAGTTTGTTCGGTCATACGTCAACCATAAGTTGACGATTCTCGTGCGTCAACCTCGGGTTGACGATCTACCAGGCGGCGGCTCCGTCGAACGTCGTCGCGTGCGGGGTGTAGCCCAGGAGTTCGCGGGCGGCGGTGATGTCCAGGGTGCGTTCCACCGCCAGGTGGCCGATGGCGTAGCGGGTGAGGCGCGGGGGTTCCGGGCGCCGGGTCAGCAGGAAGGCCCCCTCCACCACGGTGGCGAGGGGACCGGCGATGCGGGCGGGGATGTAGACCGGTCGCGCGCGGATGCCGCGTTCGCCGAGGATCGCCCGGAAGGCGGCGTCGATCGTCACGGGTTCGGCGTCGGCGACGTTGAAGACGCCCGAGGCCACGCGGCCCGTCGCGGCCAGGAGGCAGGCTTGGACGAGGTTGCCGATCGAGGTGAGGCTGATGCGGGTCTCCCCCGAGCCCACCGCGGGCAGGAGGGGGCCGCGCACCGCGGACAGGACGCGCGGCAGCAGCGTCGGGTCGCCGGGGCCGTACACCGCGTGCGGGCGCAGGATGATCGCGCCGTGCTCCGAGGCGAGACGTTCGGCGGCGGCCTTCGATGCGCCGTAGGCGTTCATGTAGCGGGACGCGGGCGCCTCGTCCTCGCGGGCCATGATGCTCGGACGGAACGGGTCGTACACGCTGGCCGTGCTGACATGGACGAACCGCGCGCCGGGGAAGGCCGCGAGGGCGTTGCGGGTGCCGGTGAGGTTGGCGGCGAACAGGGCCGGGGCGGGCCCCCAGTCGGTGACGCTGCCCGCGCAGTGGATGACCGCGTCCACGCCGGGGGCGTCCCCGAGCGGGCCGCGGGTGAGATCCCAGGAGCGGTACGGCGCGCCGCCCACATGGGACGGGGGCACAGCCGGACGGCGTCCGAACGCGTACGTCGTGACGCCGCGGGACGTCAGGGCACGGCATACCGCGCCGCCCACGAAACCCGATGCGCCCGTCACCGCGATCTTCATGGCGCCACCATGGCGCGGAGCCGGTCGCGGTCCAGTTTGCGGGTGCGGCCGGCGCGGGGCAGCTCGTCCAGGACGACGATGCGGTCGGGCAGGGCATCGTGGTCGATGACGTCCGGGAGAGCGCGGCGCAGCCGGGTGGGCAGGTGGGACGGGCCCACCACGGCCAGCACGACTTCTTCGTCGCCGGTGTGCGGGTCGGGCACGCCTACGATGGCGGCTTCGGCCACATCCGGGAGGGCCGCGATCGCTGGTTCGTATAGGCCCGGATACAGGTTGAACTTGCCTCGGATCAGCATGTCCTTCTTGCGGCCCATGAGGACGAGACGGTCTCCGTCCAGGCGGGCCAGGTCGCCTGTCGGGAGTTCGGTGAGCGGGTCCGCGCCCAGGTAGCCGCGGCACAGGTTCGGGCCGGACAGCAGGAGTTCGCCGTCGTCCGCCAGGCGCACGCCTACGCCGGGTAGTGGCACGCCCAGCAGATCGCCCGATGCCAGGTGCGCGAGCTTCTCCTCCGCCGACGCGATCGCCACCGGAAGGATCTCCGTCATCGCGTACACGGACAGGACCTCGGCCGACGGCGCCGCCGCGGCCGCCCTGCGGAGGATCGCGGCGGGTGCGGGCGCGGCGCCGAGCAGGACGTGGCGGAGGGGCGGCGGCAGTTCGGGAGCGGCGTCCAGGATCTCCGCGAGGTGCACGGGAACGCAGAAGGTGTGCGTCGCCCCTCGTTCCCGCATGAGGCGGGCGAAGCCGGCCGGCGGGCAGAACAGCGGCGGCATCGACCAGCGGGCGCCCGCGATCAGCGTCGGCAGGCCGAGCATCAGCTGGTCGGTGTGCACGACGTCGCCGGGGCCGAGCGGCAGCCGGGCCCGGAACAGCTCCAGTGCCGCCGCCAGCGATGCCTGCGTGTGGACGACCGCGCGCGGGCTCGCCGTCGTCCCCGAGGTGAAGATCACCGCGGCGGGCGCGTCCGGGTCGGTGTCCCCGGCGATCTGCGGGGCGCTCTTCGGGGCGTCGCCGCGCAGCAGGTCCGCGAACGACAGGGCGCCGCGCGGCACGCCCGGCAGCCGGCGTCCCACGTGGATGTGCCGCATCGGGCCCGCACCGGGAACCCGCAGATCGGCGAGGTTCGGCAGGAGCAGCCCGCGCCGCCGCGCATACGCCCGGACGGGCCGCAGCCGGCTCCCCGCGTACAGCACCGATTCCGCCGCCGACCAGCGCGGGCGCGCCAGCCTCAGCCGCGCGGTGAACATCTCGGGCCCGGCCCCCGGATCGGCGAAGACGACCACTCCCCCGGCCGCGACCACGCCCAGCGCCAGCACGAGCGACTCCGGTGCGGGCCGCACGGAGAACAGCACCCCGTCCCCCGCCGCCAGACCGGCCGACAGCAGGCCGTGCCGGACGGCGAGGACCTGCCGCCGCAGCTCGCCGTAGGTCAGTTCCGCGCCGTCCCCCGCGACGAGGGCGACCGCCTCCGGTGTCCGGGCGGCCTGGTCGAGCAGCCGCCTGACCAGCGTCACGCCGCCACCTCCGACCGGACGGCCAGATACCGGTACGTCGGGATCAGCACTCCCCGGGCCGCCGCCCGGCGGGTGATCGTCAGGGGCGCCGCGGCGAGGAGCGTCCGGGCGGCCAGCCGGATCTGGGCCATGGCCAGCGGATAGCCGATGCAGAAGTGCGGCCCGGCGCCGAACCAGAGCCGCCGCAGCTCGGGCGGATGCGGGCGGTCGAGGTCGAACGGCCCGTAGGCGCGGCAGCAGTTGTGCGTGGCGATCACCACCCGGTCGCCGGGCCGGATCGCGACACCCCCGACCGTGACCGGGCGGTGCACGCTGCGCAGCATCACCGGCGTCGGCGTCGTCACCCGCATGGCCTCCTCGACGGCCCGGTCGAGCAGCGAGAGATCATGCGCGACGCGGAGCAGCTGCCCGTGGTCGCAGAGCAGGGCGATCAGCCGGGGCAGCAGCGTCGCGACGGTCTCGGTGCCGGTCAGGAAGAACGCCCCGGCCGCGCCGCGCGCCTCATCCCGCGACAGGCCGAGCGCCCGCATCCGTCCCATGACCGTCGACTCGTCCCCCGCGAGATACGCCTTCGCCGCGATGTCACCGAGCGGGTCGAGCACCTCGCGGGCCCGCCGCACCTGGGCCGGCGACAGCCGGCGCGTGCGCAGCGACACCATCGACACGATCCGCTCGCCCTGCTCGAACAGGTCGCGGTAGGCCGCCTCGCCGCCGCCCTCCAGGCCGATGACCTCGCCGATCACCGTGCCGGCCATGACGCGGGCGGTGTCCACCAGGTCGACGGTCGCGCCGCGTGCGAGCCGGTCGGCGAGCCGGGCCAGCGGCTCGGCCAGCACCCGCGCGCACAGCGCCTCGGTATAGGACGGGACGAACAGGTCGGTGAGCCTGCGCCGGAAGGCCCGGTGCGCCTCCCCCTCCATGTTGAGCAGGACGGACGGCCCGAGTACCGGCGTCCACAGCTCGCCGGGCGAGCCGGGCCCGTCCTTGCGGAACGTCTCGCCGTCCATCAGGATCTCGCGGGCCGGCGCGGCCTCGTTCACGACCACGCCGACGCCGGGCACGCGCACGACCGGGCCACGCCGGGCGACCCCGCGCAGCAGCGGATACGCGAGCGGATGCGCGGCCGTGTAGAGCCGCTGTTCCCAGTTCACCGGATGTCCACGACGGCCGGCTTGTAACGGTGGTCGGCATACCAGCCGAGCGTCCTGACCAGGCCGAACGCTCGCAGCCGCCGTACCGACCCGTACACGATCACGTCCCCCCGCAACCCGTAGGCGTCGGTGAGGTAGCGGACGCGGTTGACGAGCGCGCGGTCCTCGTGGACCTCCTCGATGCGGGTGCGCGGGAAGCCGCCCGACCGTTCGTACAGGTCCGCGGTGATGGCGACGTTGCAGCCCGGCATCATCACGTACGGCCCGAGGTACAGCGGGTCCTGGTTGCCCGGACGGAACCGTCCGAAAAGGGCGGCGATGTCGATGACGGCGGGCAGCAGGCGACGCTCCCAGAACTTCAGCGGGAACTCGTCGGTGCGGGGCAGCAGCGGCCCGGACACCATCTCCAGCCCGTCCCCGAACGCCCGCTTCACCGCCGCGACCCAGCCGCGATGCGGCAGGCAGTCGGCGTCGGTGCGGGCGACGTGCGTGGCGCCGGCGCCGATCGCGTGCCGGACGCCGGTGTCGGCGGCGGCGCCCGTCCCCTTCTCCGGCTCGTGGACGATCCGGACGTCGAACGCCGTGCACCCGGCCGCGAACTCCTTGACGACCTGCGCCGTCCCGTCCGTGCTGCCGTTGTCGACGACGACCAGCGAGAACCCGGTGTCGGTCTGCTCGGCGAGGCGGCGCAGCGTCGCGCCGATCGACCGCTCCTCGGCATAGGCGGGGATGACGACCCACAGATTCATGATCACAACTCCGCGAACATCACGCCGAGGCTGACGCCGCCGGCGAGGCCGATCAGCGCGACGCGGTCGCCGGGGCCGCAGCGCCCCTCGGCGAGCCCGGTCGCGACCTGCAGCGGGAGGCTCGCGGACGCGACGTTGCCGTGCTCGGGCAGCGTGACCACGAGCCGGTCGGACGGGATGCCGAGGATCGAGCGCAGCACCTCCAGATAGGGCAGCGTCACCTGGTGGACGGCGATGACGGCGAAGTCGTCCCAGGTCAGCCCGGTCTTCTCCAGCGCGGTCAGGAAGATCTCCGGGCCGCTCGCGACGAACGCGTCCTTCAGGCGCCGCCCGTCCCCGCTGAAGTAGGTGAAGTCGGGGTCGCGGGGGTGCATCGAGCCGCCCGCCGGGAGCGTCCCGATGTCCCAGGCGCTGGAGACGGCGGCGAAGTCGCGGTAGAAGATCCCGCCGTCGGGCGCGGCCTCGACGAGCATCGCGGCGCCGCCGTCGGAGAGGGTGTAGCCGGCGAACGCGTCCACGAACTGGGCGCGGTCGCGGACGTTCCAGCGGATCGCGCGGGACGGGCTCTCGCCCGTGCAGACCAGCACCCGCTCGTGCTGCCCGGTCCGGATCAGCGCGTCCGCCATCTGGAGCCCGTTCAGGAAGCTGTTGCAGGCGTTCTTCACGTCGAAGACGGGGCAGACCGCGCCGAGCTTGGCCGCGACGATGTGCGCGGTCGCGGGCTCGATGAGGTCCTGCGACGCCGACCCGAAGATCAGCAGGTCGAGGCCCGCCGGGGCAACGGCACGCCGGGCGAGGGCGCCGCGGGCGGCGGCCACGGCCAGGTCGGACGCCTGCTCGTCGTCGCGCATGACGTGCCGGGCGCGGATGCCGGTCATCCGCTCGACGATCGTCGGATGCGGCCGGTAGCCCGTGCTCTCGGCCGCGACGCGCGCCTCGACCTCGGCACTGGTGACGGTCCGCTCGGGCAGGTGCGCCGCCACGGCGGTGATGCGGGCTCTCATGGGCTGGGTTCCCCCGGTTCCTCGTGCTCGGTATGCGGCCAGCCTCGCCGCTCCGGGCGCCGGCGGTGAGGGAGACCCTACGGAACACCGGCCGCGCCTTGTACCCGATTCGTAGTGAGTACTGCCACTTATCCGGTTTGAGTAGTACCGCGTTTCCACCGCGCTTCCCAACCCGGCACAATCGCGGGATGACCAGCACGAAGATCCTGGACGCGGCCCGGCACGAGGCGCGGCTGCTGTGGTCCGCCAACCCCGGGCTGTTCGCGCTCCTGGAGGCCGCGCGGCACACCGGGCCGATCACGCGCGTCCCCGGGCTCGGGTGGGTGGTGACGGATCCGCTGCTGGCCCGGCACGTCCTCAACGACCACGTCGCCTTCGGCATGAACGGCGAGGGCGGCGTCGGCCACCTGTGGACGCAGCTGTTCGGGGACGAGATGGCGCAGTTCTTCGGCGGCGCGCGGCACGCGGAGATCCGCACCCGGGTCCGCGACCTGTTCACCGAGGACGCGGCCCGGACCTTGGTGGAGCGTTCCCAGGGCCCGTCCCACGCCGCGCTGGCGCACCGGCTCGCCGCGGGCGAGACCGTGGACGTCGCCGACGCCGCCCGTGTCCTGTCCGGACGGATGGTCGCCGACCTGCTCGGGCTGCCCGCCGGCCGGCCCGACGCCGCCTACCGGACGCTGTTCGCCGCCGGGGAGCGGCTCGCCCGGCTGGCGCTGGGCACCACCGCGTCCACCGTCCTCGACCCGGCGATCACCGCGCAGGCCAGGGAGATCGTGGACGACATCACCGCCGGCGTCCCGCACGCCTACCCGAGCGCGGGGCCGGACACCCTCCTCGGCCGCTGCCGCGGGCTGGGCCTCGGCCTCCCGCTCGCCCGCGGGCTCGCGACGCTGCTGGTCATCGCCGGGACGGAGACCGGCGCGTCCGGGACCGTCCGCACGGTGGCGCTGCTCCACGACACCGGCCTGCAGAGCGCGCTGCTGGACGACCCGTCCCTCCTGGACAACGCGGTGCGCGAGGGCCTGCGCGTCGCCGCCCCGGCCCCGGTGATCGGCCGGCACGTGGCCCGGGACGCGACCGTCGGCGGGCGGCGGCTCCGCGCGGGCGAGCGGGTCCTGCTGCTGACGTACCGGGCGACGAACGGGGCCGGGCCGTTCGACGTGCACCGCGAGTACGTCCCGCAGACGCGGCAGCTGTGGTTCGGCGGCGGCCGCCACCTCTGCCTCGGCGCGGCCGTGGCACGCGCTCAGGTGGCGCGGATGCTGGCGACGCTGCTGTCCGGCGGCCGTCCGTACCGGATCGTGTCGCGGCGCCCGGCTCGCCGCGTCCTCGTCCCCGCGTACGCGGAACTGCGGGTGCGGCGGGCCTAGACCGGGGGGATCGCGGACGGCGGCGCCTTGGTCACGGGGGCCGTCGGGGTCACGGGGGCCGGGGCGGACGGCGTGGTCGGGGCGGACGGCGGGGAGTGCGTGATCGTCGGGCCGACCGGGCGCACCGGCTTCTCGTCGCGCGGCGCGGAGTTCCACCACCAGAGCGCGAACGAGATCGCGAGCAGCACCAGCACGCCGCCGATCACCTGGAGCACCGCCATGCGATGGCTCGGCTCGCGGTGCCGGCGCCGGAACGCCGACCGGCCGCCGCCCCGCCGCGCGGTCCGCCGGGCGCGGCGGCGTTCGCGCCGGCTCGGCGGGCGGGCGCGCTCGCGCGCGGACGGCTCGGTGAACCTGGCGCTCCTGACGAATTCTTCGTCGAACACGGGCTCGTCGAAATCTGCGGCCATGGGGCTCTCCGGCGCGGGGGCAGTCGAGTGCCCAGGCTAGTCCACGTGCCGGGCGATCCTTCCCGACCATTTTTAGAACATGTTCTATCTAAACCCTCTTCAGCGGGTGAGGAAGTTCACCGGCCGCCCCCTTGATGTCAACCAACCGATGTGGCATCAGAGACCGCCGGTCACGTTTTCCCCGATGACGTCAAGCATGACCACGGGGTCATCAATCAATCGATTGCTGGAGACAGCAGATCAGACTTGAGTCTCATTTGCTCTTGAACTCTTCATGAAACGGGTTCTACGGTGGGCGCCAAGCGCCGTGCACATCGGGAGGAACCGCGCATGACCGCCCCCACTTCGCAGACCACCGCCGTCCCCCCGGGGTTCGACTTCGCCAGCCCGGACCTGCTGGCCGAGCGCATCCCCCTCGCCGAGTTCGCGCTGCTGCGCCGGACGGGCGCGCCCTGGTGGAACGAGCAGCCGCGCGGCCGCACCGGATTCGACGACGACGGCTTCTGGGTGATCAGCAAGCACGCGCACATCAAGGACATCTCCCGCGACCACGAGCAGTGGTCGTCCAACGCCAACGGCGCGGTGATCCGCTTCAACGAGCGGTTCGGCCCCGAGGAGCTGGACGTCCAGCGCGAGAACCTGCTGCTGCACATGGACCCGCCGCAGCACGCCAAGCTGCGCAACATCGTGTCCCGCGGCTTCACGCCCCGGGTGATCAGGAGCCTGCACAGCGCGCTGCAGGAGCGCGCGGAGCGGATCGTCGCCGAGGCCCGCCGCCGCGGCGGCGAGGGCGACTTCGTCGCCGAGATCGCGGCCGAGCTGCCGCTGCAGGCGATCGCCGAGCTGATGGGCGTCCCGCAGGAGGACCGGCGCCGGCTGTTCGACTGGTCCAACAAGATGCTCGGCTACGACGACCCCGAGTACAACGACGACCCGGCCTACGCGGCCGCCGAGATCATCGGCTACTCGATGGGCCTGGCCGAGCAGCGCCGCGGCTGCCCCGCCCACGACATCGTCACCAAGCTCGTCCAGGCCGACGTGGACGGACGCGGCCTGACCGACGACGAGTTCGGCTACTTCATGATCCTGCTCGCCGTCGCCGGCAACGAGACGACCCGCAACGCGATCACCCACGGCATGATCGCGTTCATGGACAGCCCCGAGCAGTGGGAGCTGTTCAAGGCCGAGCGCCCCGAGACCACGCCGGACGAGATCGTCCGGTGGGCCACCCCCGTCACCGCGTTCCAGCGCACCGCCGTGCACGACGCCGAGGTGGGCGGCGTCGAGATCAAGGCCGGCGACCGGGTGGCGATGTACTACAGCTCCGCCAACTTCGACGAGGACGTCTTCACCGACCCGATGACGTTCGACATCACCCGCTCGCCCAACCCGCACCTCGGGTTCGGCGGCACGGGCGCGCACTACTGCATCGGCGCGAACCTGGCCCGCCTGGAGATCGGGCTCATGTTCGACGCGATCGCCGACCACATGCCGGACGTCACCCGGCTGGGCGAGCCGCGCCGGCTGCGCTCCGCCTGGCTGAACGGCATCAAGGAGCTGCGCGTCCGGTACTGATCCCTCTCACCGGGACCGCCCCTCCCCAGGAAAGTTAGAACACGTTACAGTCAAAGTGAATCGTGTTCTAGAAGGAGTCGACATGGGTACCCCGGTGATCGTCGAGGCGGTGCGCACACCGCTCGGGAAGCGCAACGGATGGCTGGCGGGCCTGAAGCCGATGGCCGTCCTCGCGCACGCGATGAACGCGCTCGTCGAGCGGTCCGGCATCGACGCCGCCGAGGTGGAGCAGGTGTTCGCGGGCTGCGTCACGCAGGCGGGCGAGCAGGGCGGGCACATCGGCCGGTACTCCTGGCTGTACGCGGGGCTGCCGTGGCAGACCGGCGTCACCACCCTCGACGCGCAGTGCGGCTCGTCGCAGCAGGGCGTCCACCTCGCCGCGTCGCAGATCGCCGCCGGCGTGGTGGACGTCGCGATCGGCTGCGGCGTCGAGGTGATGAGCCGCGCACCGCTCGGCACCAACGTCATGCCCGCGAACCCGCGTCCGGACGACTGGTCGCTCGACATGCCGAACCAGTTCGACGCCGCCGAGCGGATCGCCGCCCGCCGCGGCCTCACCCGCGCCGACCTGGACGCGTTCGGCGCCCGCTCGCAGCAGCTCGCCGCCAAGGCGTGGGCGGACGGCCGCTTCGACCGCGAGATCGCGCCCCTCAGCGCGCCCGTTCTGGACGCCGCCGGCGATCCGACCGGGGAAACCCGCGAGGTCACCCGCGACCAGGGGCTGCGCGAGACGACCGCCGACTCGCTCGCCGGCCTCAAGCCGGTCATGCCGGACGCGCTGCACACCGCGGGCACCTCGTCCCAGATCTCCGACGGCGCCGCCGCCGTCCTGCTGATGTCGGAGGAGAAGGCGAAGGCGCTCGGCCTGCGGCCCCGCGCCCGGATCAGGACCCAGGCCCTCGTCGGCGGCGAGCCGTACTACCACCTGGACGGCCCGGTGCAGGCGACCGAGCGCGTCCTCCGGCGGTCCGGCATGACGATGGGCGACATCGACATCACCGAGATCAACGAGGCGTTCGCCTCGATCGTGCTGTCGTGGGCGTCCGTCCACGAGCCCGACATGGACACGGTCAACGTCAACGGCGGCGCCATCGCCATCGGCCACCCCGTCGGGGCCACCGGCGCCCGCCTGATCACCACCGCGCTGCACGAACTGGAGCGCCGCGACGCCGGGACGGCCCTCATCACGATGTGCGCGGGCGGCGCCCTGTCCACCGCGTCCATCCTCGAACGAATCTGACGGGCATTCTGGACAACGGGCCCCGGTCACAGCGGCCGGGGCCTTCGACCATGACAGGCGCGAAAGGCGGTCTCGGTGCAGCCGGAACCAGAGGACCTCGGCGGCGGGCTGTGGAGCGTGCCCGTCCCCATCCCGGACAACCCGCTCGCGTACACGCTCGTATACGCGGTGGAGAGCCCGAAGGGCCCCGTCCTGATCGACGCGGGCTGGCACCACGAGGACGCCTGGACGGCCCTCCGCGACGGCCTCGGCACGTTCGGGATCGACGTGTCGGACGTCCACGGCGTGGTCGTCACGCACTTCCACCCCGACCACTCGGGCCTCGCCGGCCGCGTCCGTGAGACGTCCGGCGCCTGGATCGCCATGCACCACGCGGACGCCGGCATCGTCCGGCTCTTCAGCGAGGTCGGGCAGGGTGGCCGCCGCCAGTTCGAGCTGACCGCCCTGCGCCGCGCCGGCGCCGCCGAGTCCGACCTGACCGGCCCGAAGCAGCAGACCCGGGTCGCCCCGCCGGCGATCCCGGACCGCGAACTGTCCGACGGCGACCTCGTCGACGTCCCCGGCCGCCGCCTCCGCGCCATCTGGACGCCCGGCCACTCCCCCGGCCACATCTGCCTGCATCTGGAGGACGGCGACCGCATCTTCACCGGCGACCACGTCCTGCCGCGCATCACCCCGCACATCGGCCTCTACCCCTACGACACCCCGGACGTCGACCCGCTGAGCGACTTCCTCGGCTCCCTCGACAAGGTGTCGGCCATGACCGTGGGCGAGGTCCTGCCCGCCCACCAGTTCCGCTTCAACGGCCTCTCCGCCCGCGCCCGCGAGATCATCGCCCACCACGAGGAACGCCTGGCCGAAGTGGCGGCCCTCCTCTCCCGCACCCCCATCACCCTCTGGGACCTCACGGCGGGCCTCACCTGGCGCCACCCGTGGGCCGGCATGTCCCAGCAGGCCCGCCGCATGGCCGCCGCCGAGGCCGCCGCCCACCTGCGCACCCTGGAGACCCGGGGAACGGCCCGCCGCGAGGGCACCGACGACCCCCTCCGCTACGTCCTGCGCTGACCGCGCGCTCCATCGGGCTTCGCCGACGGCGGACCGGGGCGGGCGGGCTCTTGATGAGACTGCAGTCTCATGCTAGAACGTGTTCTAGGTCTATGAGCCAAGCAAGCGCTCAGTTCAGCGACCGGTCCCGTCCCGGCACGAAGGGTCTTCCATGGCACTCGCGACGTCCGCCGACTCCGCTCACCGGGCCTTCCGCGCGCCCGAGATCGACATCATCGATCCAGGGGTCTACGAGCGCGGGGGCATCCCCCACCGGCAGTTCCAGTGGCTGCGCGACAACGATCCCGTCCACTGGCACCAGGACCCGAACGAGGGCGTCCCCGGCTTCTGGGCCGTCACGCGGCACGAGGACGTGGTGTCGGTGTCGCGGCGCGCCGACCCGTACTCCTCGCACGAGCGGACCGCGATGTTCGAGGAGTTCTCGGCCGACGACATCGCCATGTACGGGCAGATGATGCTGTTCCAGGACCCGCCGGACCACACCCGGCTGCGCGCCATGGTGAACAAGGGGTTCACCCCGCGGATGATCGGCCGGCTGGAGGACCACATCCGGGGGATCTGCAACCGGCTGATCGACGAGGCGGCCCCGCTCGGCGAGTGCGACTTCGTGGAGAAGTTCGCGGCGCCGCTGCCGCTCTACACGATCTGCGAGCTGCTCGGCGCCCCGCTGGAGGACCGGGAGAAGATCTTCCACTGGTCGAACAAGCTGGTCGCGTTCAACGACCCCGAGTTCATCGGGGGGCGCGAGGAGTCGACGCTGTGCGCCGCCGAGTTCGCCGAGTGGGGCGGGCAGCTGGCCGCCGCCCGCGCCTCCACGCCGCGCGACGACATCGTGACCAAGCTGCTCACCCCGGACGCGGACGGCGGCAAGATCAGCCTGGAGGAGTTCCAGCTGTTCATCATCATGCTGTCGATCGCGGGGAACGAGACGACCCGGACGGCCACCGCGGGCGGCATGCTGGCCTTCTTCGAGCGGCCCGACCAGTGGGAGCGGCTGCGCGCCGACCGGAGCCTGCTGCCGAAGGCGGTCGAGGAGATCGTCCGCTGGGTCAGCCCGATCAACCAGTTCCGCCGGACGGCCCTCACCGACACCGAACTGGGCGGCAAGGAGATCAAGGCCGGGGACAAGGTCGTGGTGTTCTACAGTTCCGCCAACCGCGACGAGCGCGTGTTCGAGGACCCCTGCACGTTCGATGTGGGACGCGACCCGAACCCGCACCTCGGCTTCGGCGGCGGAGGCCCGCACTACTGCCTCGGCACGCATCTGGCCCGGCTGAACCTGCGGATCATCTTTGAGACGATCCTGGAGCGGATGCCCGACATCCGGCTGGCCGGCGAACCCCGCCGGCTCCGGTCCAACTTCGTCAACGGCTACAAGGAGATCCCGGTGAGCTTCACGCCATCGGCCCCCCTGGGAGGTTGACGGCGCCGGTCACTCCGGACGAGGAGGTTCGAGGCGATGACCACCGTCCCCGACATCGAGCTGGCCGACCCCGCCGTGTACGAGCGGGGCGGTATCCCGCACGAGCAGCTCGCGTGGCTGCGCGAGCACGATCCGGTGCACCGGCACCACGGCGACCCGGAGCGGGGGTACCCCCCGTTCTGGGCGATCACCCGGCACGAGGACGTCGTGCACGTGTCGCGGCATCCGGAGCTGTTCTCGTCCTGGCGGCGGCTCGCCCTGTTCGACGAGCCGGAGGAGGAGCATCTCGTCCTGCAGCGGATGATGATGCTCAACCAGGACCCGCCGGAGCACACGCGCAAGCGGAGCATCGTCAACCGGGGCTTCACCCCGCGCGCCATCGGCGCGCTGGAGGAGCACATCCGCGGCATCTGCCGGCGGCTGGTGGACGAGACCGCCCGGCGGGGGGACGAGGCCGACTTCGTCCGGGATCTGGCGGCGCCGCTGCCGCTCTATGTGATCTGCGAGCTGCTCGGCGCGCCGCCGGAGGACCGGGAGAAGATCTTCCACTGGTCGAACACGCTGATCGGCGGGGACGATCCGGAGTTCCAGCGGACGCCCGAGGAGGGCCAGGCGGCCGCGGCGGAGCTGTACGCCTACGCCAACGTCCTCGCCGCCGACCGGCGGGAGAACCCGCGCGAGGACATCGTCACCAGGCTGCTCCAGCCGGACGCCGGCGGCGAGGTCCTCACCGGGGACGAGTTCGAGCTGTTCGTCATGCTGCTGGCGGTCGCCGGGAACGAGACGACCCGCAACGCGGCGACCGGCGGCATGCTCGCGCTGCTGGAGCATCCGGAGCAGTGGGCGCGGCTGCGGGCCGACCGGTCGCTGGTGCCGGCGGCCGTGGACGAGATCGTCCGCTGGGTCACCCCGGTCAACCTGTTCCGGCGGACGGCCGTCCGGGACACCGAGATCCGCGGCAAGAAGATCGGCGAGGGCGACAAGGTCGTCGTCTTCTACGCCTCCGCGAACCGCGACGAGACCGTGTTCGCCGACCCGTACGCCTTCGACGTGGGGCGCGCCCCGAACCCGCATCTGGGCTTCGGCGGAGGCGGTCCCCACTTCTGCCTGGGCTCCCACCTCGCCCGACTGGAGCTGAGTGTGCTTTTCGAAACACTCTTGGACGCCATGCCCAATATTGAACTCAGCGGTAACGTTCGCAGGCTAAGGTCTAGTTTCATCAATGGGATAAAGGAGATGCCGGTGCGCGTGCGTCCGGTGTCCCTCGACTGACGGGAGCGGTGCGTGGGCAGGGGATGGCGTGGGTGAGGCGGGCGAGCCGGGAAGTCCGCTGCGTGTGGCGCTGCTCTCCTACCGGAGCAAGCCGCACTGCGGTGGCCAGGGGGTCTACCTCCGGCATCTGAGCCGGGAACTGGTCGATCTCGGGCACACGGTGGAGGTCGTCTCCGGCCAGCCGTACCCCGAGCTGGACCGGGAGGAGATCACCCTCACCAAGATCCCGAGCCTGGACCTGTACCGGGACGAGGACCCGTTCCGCACCCCGGCCCTCGGCGAGTTCCGCGACTGGGTGGACGTCCTGGAGTTCGCGCACATGAAGACGGGCGGCTTCCCCGAGCCGCTGACGTTCAGCCTGCGCGCGCTGCGGCTGCTCAGGCGGCGGCGCCGCGACTTCGACGTCGTCCACGACAACCAGGTCCTCGGGCTCGGCAACCTCGGCATCGCCCGGCTCGGGCTGCCGCTGGTGACGAGCATCCACCACCCGATCAGCGTCGACCGCCGGATCGACATCGAGGCCGCCCGCGGCATCAAGCAGAAGCTCGGCAAGCACCGCTGGTACGGGTTCGTCGCGATGCAGGCGCAGGTGTCGCGGCGGGTCGGGCCGGTGCTGACGGTGTCGGAGTCGTCCAAGGTCGACATCGTCAAGGACTTCAAGGTCGACCCGCGCGACATCGAGATCCTGCCCCTCGGCGTCGACACCCGCGTCTTCCGCCCGCGCGGCGAGCGCGTCCCCGGCCGGATCGTGGCGATGGCCAGCGCGGACGCGCCGATCAAGGGCGTGGACGTGCTGCTGCGCGCCGTCGCCAAGGTCGCCACCGAGCGGGACGTCCACGTGGTCGTCGTCAGCAAGCCGAAGAAGGACGGCCCCACCGACAAGCTCGTGCGGGAGCTGGCGCTCGGCGATCGCGTCACGTTCGTCAGCGGGATCGACGACGGGGAGCTGGGCGAACTGCTGGCGTCCGCGGAGATCGCCGTCGTCCCGTCCCGCTACGAGGGGTTCTCGCTGCCCGCCGTGGAGCACATGGCGTCCGGGACCCCGCTGGTCGCGAGCCGCGCCGGGGCGCTGCCCGAGGTGGTCGGCGACGCGGGAGTCCTCGTCCAGCCCGGGGACGTGGAGGAGCTGGCCGCGACCCTGCACCGCCTGCACGACTCCGCCGAGGAGCGGGCGAGGGCGGGTGCCGCGGGTCTCGCGCGCGTCCAGGAGCGATTCGCCTGGCCGGCCGTGGCGAAGGCCACCGTCGAGCACTACCGGGCGGCCATCGCCCAGCAGAACTACCTGCGGCTGGCCGCGAAGGGCAAGTGAGGGAGCGCCGTCCGGCACCCCCTGTACGGAAGGAGCACGACCCTGCTGACCGTGGATTTCCAGCGGTTCCGCATCACCCCGGGAGACCGCGTCCTCGACATGGGATGCGGCGCCGGACGGCACGCCTTCGAGCTGTACCGCAGGGGTGCGCACGTCGTGGCCTTCGACCAGGACGCGGACGAGTTGGCCGGCGTCGAGACGATGTTCGGGGCGATGCGCCTCGAAGACGAGGTGCCGGCGGACGCCACCGCCGAGACCGTGCGGGGTGACGCGCTCGACCTGCCGTTCCCCGACGACCACTTCGACGCGATCATCGCGTCCGAGGTGCTGGAGCACATCCCCGACGACATGCGGGCGATGCGCGAGCTGCTGCGCGTCCTCAAGCCGGGCGGCAGGCTCGCGGTGACGGTGCCGAGCTGGCTGCCCGAGCGGGTGTGCTGGGCGCTGTCGGAGGACTACCACACCGCCCCCGGCGGGCACGTGCGGATCTACACCCGCGCCGAGCTGGAGGCCAAGCTGAAGTCGGTCGGCTTCAAGGTCGGCGGCCACCACCACGCGCACGGCCTGCACGCCCCGTACTGGTGGATCAAGTGCGCGGTGGGGGTGAACAACGACGGCAACCCGCTCGCCAGGGCCTACCACCAGGTCCTCGTCTGGGACATCATGAAGCGGCCCCTCGCGACGCGGCTCGCCGAGCGCGTGATGAACCCGCTGGTCGGCAAGAGCGTCGTCGTCTACCTCGCCAAGCCCGCGGTGCCGGGCACCCCCGCGGCCCCGGCCAAGGAGACGGCGGATGCGGTCTGAGACCGTCCCGCCCTCGGTCCCCGGAGTCCTGACGCCGGACGACATCGTCGCGACGGCGCGGAGCATCGCGGCGCAGCAGGAGAAGTCCGGCGCGATCCCGTGGTTCGCGCCGACCGGCGGCGTGCCCGGCCACGTGGACGCCTGGAACCACGTCGAGGCGGCGATGGCGCTGACCGCCGCCGGGTTCGGCGCGGAGGCGAGGCGCGCCTACGAGTGGCTGCGGGACGTCCAGCGGCCGGACGGGTCGTGGCCCGCGAAGTGGGTGCTGGGCGAGGTCACCGAGCCGGGCGGGGAGTCCAACCACGCCGCCTACCTCGCGGTCGGCGTCTGGCACGAGCTGCTGGTGACCGGGGACGGGGACTTCGCGCGGCGGATGTGGCCGGCGGTGCGGCGGGCGATCGACTACGTGCTCGGGCTGCAGACCCGGCGCGGGGAGATCATCTGGATCCGGCACGAGGGCGGCGAGCCGTCCGACCACGCGCTGCTGACCGGCTGCTCGTCGATCTACCAGTCGCTGCGCTGCGCGGTCGCGCTGGCCGAGCATCTCGGCGAGCCGCAGCCGGAGTGGGAGCTCGCCGCCGACCAGCTCGGGCACGTGGTGGCCGCGCATCCGGAGGCGTTCGCCGACAAGAGCCGCTGGTCGATGGACTGGTACTACCCGGTGCTGACCGGCCCGCTGCGCGGCGCGGAGGCGGCACGCCGGTTCGACGAGGGCTGGGACACGTTCGTGGTGCCGGACCTCGGCTGCCGCTGCGTGTCGGACCAGCCGTGGGTGACGGCGGCGGAAAGCTGCGAGCTGGTGCTGGCGCTGGACGCGGCCGGTGACCGGGACCGCGCGCTGGAACTGTTCACCACGATCCAGCATCTGCGGCACGAGGACGGCTCGTACTGGACGGGCTGGCAGTTCGAGAACGAGCGCCACTTCCCCGGGGACCGCTCCACCTACACCGCGGCGGCGGTGATCCTCGCGGCGGACGCGCTGGCGGACGCCTCCCCCGGCTCCCGGCTCTTCAAGGAGATCGCGGGCCGGCCGCTGGGGCCGTCGGAGGCGTCCGATCCGCTGGTGTGCGGGTGCGCGCTCGTGGCCGCCGCCAATCGCGGCTGAGGGGCCGCAGAGGGACTTAAGCGCGGGTCAGGGGGTCGGTGTCGCTGACGCGTTCCAGGACGCGCAGCGACCCCTCGGCCCGTCGTTCCTCGAAGGCGCCGCTCGCCAGGGCCCGTAGATAGACGTGGTAGGGCGCCTGCCCGCCGTCCTTGGGGTCGGGGAAGACGTCGTGCACGACAAGGGCTCCGCCGACGGCGACGTGCGGTGCCCAACCCCCGTAGTCGCCTTGCGCGTGCTCTTCGGCATGACCGCCGTCGATGAACAGCAGTGCCAGGGGCGTCCGCCAGAAGGCGGACACGGTGCGGGACTGGCCCACGATGGCGACGACCTCATCCTCAAGGCCGGCGGCAGCGATCGTCTTGCGGAATGTGGGCAGCGTGTCCATCTGGCCGGTGCTGGGGTCGACCAGGGACGGGTCGTGGTACTCCCAGCCCGCCTGGTTCTCCTCCGAGCCGTGGTGGTGGTCGACGGTGACCAGGACCGTTCCCCCCGTCCTGGCCGCGGCCCCCAGGTAGACGGCGGACTTGCCGCAGTAGGTGCCGACCTCCAGCATGGGGCCGGTCCCCGCCAGGCGGGCCCCGTACTCCAGGCCCGTCTCGTACAGCGCAAGGCCCTCGTCGTCCGGCATGAAGCCCTTGGCGGCGCGTGCGGCGCGCAGCAGGTCCCCGGGCATCGCGAGAGCGGAATGGGCGGTCGTCCCCGGGTCGGCGGACGCCTTGGTGTTGGTCATCGATCTCCTCCGTCGGGGCACCCTACTATCAGTGATCCTCGCCATGAGACGCGAGTCTTGCCCGGCTGACTGTAACGTGTTCTACTTCCAGGGTCGGCGCCCGGCCAGAACCGGGTTCGGTAGGTTGGCGGGCGGACTCTGGAACGGAGAAGGCGATGAAAGTAAGCGTCGACCCCCTGGTGTGCGAGGCGAACGCCGTGTGCGTCGGGCTCGCGCCCGAGATCTTCGACCTCAATGACGACGACGAACTCCAGATCCTGCTGCCGGACGTCCCGCCGGAACTGCAGGACCGGGTCCGGCACGCGGTGCGCTCATGCCCGAAGGCCGCGCTGACACTGGAGGAATGACCCCCGCCTCGGCGTATCATCCTTGTCGTCCGGTCGGATCCGAGTCGTCGTGGAGCGCGGGTGGTGCACGGTCTGGGGACGGTCCTGGCCGCGGCGGCGCTTGCCGCGCCCCTGCTCGCGGCGCCGGCCCACGCGGCGGCCCGTCCCGTCCGCATTCACGACATCCAGGGCGCCGCGCACATCTCACCGCTTTACGGTGCCAGGGTCGTCCGGGTACCGGGCGTGGTGACCGCGCTGACCGTCAACGGGTTCTGGATGCAGGACCCCCGCCCCGACAGGAACGCCGCGACGTCCGAGGGCGTCTTCGTCTTCACCCGGACACGGCCGGGCGCCGCGGTCGGCGACTCGGTCCTGGTGGACGGCAAAGTCGGCGAGTTCCGTCCGGGCGGCCCCTCGTCCGGCGGGCTGACCCGCACCGAGATCGGCGCCACCGCGGTCGCCGTCGCCGCGCACGGGACCCCGCTGCCCCCGCCCGCCGCTCTCGGGCCGCGCGGGCGCAGGGCCCCCGGGAACGTGATCGACAGCGGGCACGGGAACGTGGAGCGGGGCGGCGCGTTCGATCCGCGCCGGGACGGCCTCGACTTCTACGAGTCCCTCGAAGGCATGCGGATCGAGATCGACGACGCCGTGGCGGTCGGGCCGGCCCACGACGGCGAACTGCCCGTACTGCCCGCCGGCGGGGCCGGCGCCGGGGCGCGGACCGCGCGCGGCGGCCTCCTGCTCCGCGACCGCGACGCCAACCCCGAGCGGGTCGTCCTCGGCGACGCCCTCGCGCCACTGCCCGGCATGAACGTCGGTGACCGGCTGCCGGGCGCGAACCACGGCGTCCTCGACTACTCCTACGGCGACTACAAGCTGCTGCTCACCGCGACCCCGCGGCACGCCGCCGGCGGCCTGCGCCGCGAGACGACCCGGCCGCAGCGCCCCGGGGAGATGGCCGTCGCCACCGTCGGGCTGGACGGGCTGAACCCCGACGCCCCGCCCGCCCGCTTCACCGCGCTCGCGGACGACATCGTGCACGGCCTGCGCTCCCCCGACCTCGTCGCGGTGAGCGGGCTCGGCGACAACAGCGGCCCGGACGACGACGGAACCGTCGCCGCCGACCAGACCGTCGCACAGCTCATCACCGCGATCAGCGCGGCGGGCGGGCCCGCCTACGACTGGCGCTCGGTGGACCCGCGCGACAACGCCGACGGCGGCGCGAGGGGCGCCAACGACCGGGCCGGGTTCCTGTTCCGCACCGACCGGGGGCTCGCGTTCGTCGACCGTCCCGCGCCGCCGGAGCCGGTCCCGGACGAACCGTCCGCACGGCCCGACCCGGCCGTCACCCCGGTACGGGCCGTCCGGCGCGGCGACACCGCCGGGCTGACGCTCAGCCCCGGCCGGATCATGCCCGGCGACGCCGCCTGGACGGGAACGCACAAGCCGCTCGCCGGGGAGCTGAGCTGGCGGGGCCGCCGCTTCATCGTCGTCGCGAGCCGCTGGTATCCGCGCACCGGCGACGACCAGCCGCTGTTCGGGCGGAACCAGCCGCCGGCCCGGCCCACCGGGTGGCGCCGCGACGCGCAGGCCCGGGTGGTGGCGGGCTTCGTGAACTCCGTCCGGAAGGTGGACGCGAACGCCCGCGTGATCGTCGCGGGCGACCTCAACGACCGCGGGACGTCCGTGCCCGTCCAGACCCTCGCCAAGGGCGCGGGTCTCGGCGACCTGCCCGCCGAACTGCCCGCGGGCGACCGCTACACGGCCGTGTCGGACGGCAACGCCGAGGACCTCGACCACATCCTGCTCAGCCCGTCGCTGCACAGGCGCAAGCACGAGGTCGACATCGTGCACCGCAACGCCGAGTTCGCCGACCGGGCCGGGGACCGCGACCCGACCGTCGTCCGCATCGACATGTCCGGGAAGTAGGCGACTCCCCGAATTTGGGAGCCACCAAAAAGATCGTCAGGACATGGCCCGCAATACCGCCGGTGTTTTCCTCCGAACCGGCCGGGCAACGACGGATCGTCACACCCCCCACTCGGAGGAGACGCCTTCATGGCGACCCGATACCGGCCGCAGGTGAGCCTGGTCGGCCTCATCTACGTCATCATCGGCGTGTTCATCGCCTGGGACCGCGGCTACATCAACCTGGACCTCGTCCGTGAGGTCGGCAGCGCGCTGCTGGCCGTCTTCCTGTGGTTCCTGGTCCTGCTCGGCGTGGACCTCCACATCCACACCTGACCCCCACGACCGGGCACGGGCCGTCCCCTCCATCCCCACCTCGGGACGGCCCGTGTCCTCCAGGAAAGACGCACATCGCGCACCGGCCATAGACCGCACAGGGGCACGAAGGTTACGTTCCGCCCATGACGCGAAAAGACTGTAGTTGCGGACATGGCGGCGGATGCTCGTGCCCGAAGGGCTGCTCCTGCGGCTGCAACGGCTGACACCTGCGCCGCCCCGCGAAGCCCTTGGGCGCCTTTGCGGCGGGGCGGGCGCACATCCCCTACCTTGGGATGGGGGCACGCCAGAGGATGGGGGTCTCGTCCTTCCATCCCGTGGCCAAGAGGTCGGGGCCCATCGTGGTCAGCACGGTGAGGCGCTGATCGCCGGGGCCCGGCAGGGCCGGGACGTCGAGGCGGCGCCAGGACGTACCGTCGGGGGAAGACAGCACGGTGGTGTTCCCGTTCGCGGTGGCGGTCACGGCGAAGCCCTGCGGGGTGGGCGTGACGGCGGTGGCGGTCAGGCCGGGGCCGAGGGCGCGCTGCGTCCAGGTCGTCCCCGCGTCGGTGGAGACCAGCGCGGTCGCGTTCGCGGCGATCGCCACCAGGACGTTGCCGCGGGCGGCGACGTGGGTGAGCGGTGCGGTGAGGCCGGCGGGCGGCTTGGCGGCCGTCCACGTGGCGCCGTCAGGGGACGTCCAGACGGCGGGCGCCCTGCCCCGGGCGCCGACCGCCACGTACTTCCCGGACGCCGCGGTCACATCGGACGGGGCGCCGTCGAGACCGGCGCGCTTCCATGTCCGCAGGTCGGCGGAGCGCCACGCCACCCGAGACCCGACCACGACATACCCGGACGGTCCCGTCGCGGCGGCCGCCGGCGGCGGACCGGCGGGGAACACCGCCTTCTGCCAGGCCGCCCCGTCCTGCGAGGTCAGTGCCAGCGGGGCGGGCGACGCGCCGGACGCGCGGCCCACGGCCAGCCAGCCGCGGGGGCCGTGCACGACGTCCGCCAGCCGCCCGCCGGTGCCGGGGACCTGGGCGCGGGTCCACTGGCGCCCGTCGGGGGCCGTCCAGATCGCGGCGCCGCCGTTGCTGCCGCCCACCGCGACGGAGAGGGCGGGCCCCGTGGCGAGTGACCTGATCGAGCGTTCGGCGTGGACGGCGCCCGGCACCGTGCGCAGGTCGACACCGTGCAGGTAGGCGTCGTCGCCCCGCCGCCCGGAGATCGCGGGCGCGCCGCCGGCGGCGACCGTCAGCCCGCTGCCGCGCACCGGCGCCGCGACGCCGCCGCCGGGCTGCCACGTCCGGCCGTCGGCGCTGCGCAGGATCACGTGCGCGCCCTTCGCGCCCCGCACGAGCACGGCGAGACCGGACGGCGTCCCGCCGAAGCGCTCGATACCGGAGCCGCCGAACCGGCTCGCGGCCTGCCACGTCCGGCCGTCCGCCGAGCTGAACAGGACCCCGAACCGCGTGGTCCTGCGGTGCTTCTTCCGCCCGGTCGTGCGGCTGCCCTCGCGGACGGTGGCGAACCCGCCCGGACCGACCACGAGTCCCTTCGTCGGGCCGTAGGAGCCCTGCGCCTGCGGGATGTTCACGGCCGTCCAGGTCCGGCCGCCGTCGGCGGACCGCCAGAGGCCGTCGCCGCGCACCGTCCGCGTGACCTTCTTCCGGCCCCGCTTCTTCGCGACCTTCCTGGCGTACGTACCGTGCGCCACCACGACGCTCCCGGACGCCGCGACACGGTCCAGGCCGGTGATCCCCCTGATGCCGTCGATGCGCTGCCACGCCCGCCCGTCCGCCGAACTCCACGCCAGCGCGCGGTCCGTCGCGGCGCCCACGGCGACGAAGCCCTGGGCGGTGCGGGTCAGGTCGTTCACCCGGTCGGACGGCGTGAACGCGGGGCCCAGGGGGCGCCGCGTCCAGGTCCCGGCGTCCTCGCTCGTCCACGCCACCGTGCCGCCACCGGGCGTCCGGCCGAGCGCGACCCAGCGCCCGGAGGTACCGGAGACGAGACGCGGAGTGTCGCCGGCCGGGGAGGTGGCGCCGTCCGCCGTACGGATCCTGGCGACCTTCCAGACGCGCCCGGCGTCGGTGGAGACGAGGAACCGGGCGCGCTCCCGTCCGGGCACGCCGTCGCCCTCGGTACCGGCGGCGACGATCGTCCGGCCACCGGCCGCGATGGCGGTGAGTTCCTGGACGAGGCCGTCGGTCGTCGCGGCGGGGTCGGCGGCGAACAGCGCGTCCGCCGCGATCGGGGCGGGGGTGCCCGGCCCGTCCGGCGCGTCCTCGCCCCGCGACACGGCGAAGATCGTCCCGGCGGCGACCACGGCGAGCCCCGCCCCGACCGCCGCCCGGACGCGAAAGCGCCGCATCGATGCCGGCTTCGGGGGCCCGGCGACCAGTACGTCCCCCGGGTCGCGCTTCACCTTCCTGGGCGCGGGCTTCGGCTCGGCGGGTTCGGGGACGTCCGGCGGACTCTCCGGGCGGACCGCGCCGGGGCTCGTCCCCTCCCCGCGCAGTTCCCGGGGCGGGGCGCCGTGCCCCCAGTCCAGCCCGGCCGTCCGCCACGCTTCGTAGGCGCGCTGCCAGGGCGACAGGGCGGCGGGCATGCCGGCGATGTCCCCGGCGACGCCGAACGTCAGCCGCCGCCGGACCTGGCGGGAGCCCGCCGGCTCGCCCTCGGCCGTCAGCCGGGCCTCGTCCTGCTCCGGGCTCCTCGCCGTCACACGCGCTCCTTACGGTCCGTAGGACACCATCAAATCGCGCCATGGGACGTCCTGTACCGAAATCCGCATGAACGGCGGCCAATGGGGCTGCTGGAGCGTTCTATCACTTCAGGGCCGACGTATCAGACCTTTCACACTGATAACCCCCTTATACGCAAAACCCCGGACATGGACGACCTGTGCACCGGCCGGAGGGTCCCCGTGGATCTCGGCGGACACCCCCGCGCCGTCCGCTTCCACGCGAATCCCCGGAGGCACGATGATCTCCACCCGCGACTTGTAGGCGAGCACGCGCAGGGTCGTGACCTGGCCTTCCAGGTCGGCGGCGCACAGGTCCAGCGTGCCCGAGCCCTTGTAGACGACGGCCGTGAAGCGTTCGGGGAGCCGCCGGCGTCCGGCACGGGTGACCGAGCCCTTGTAGGCGATCTGGAAGCGCCCCGCGGTCCCGCCACCGGGGCCCTCCGGGACGGCTCGGCCGGAGGGCAGGTCGGCCGCCACGGCGCCGAGTTCGGCGTGGGTGCGCGCGGCCAGGACGAGGTCTATGCGCTCGTCCAGCTCGGGCTCGTCCAGCCGCCCCTCGGCGAAGGCGGTGTGCAGCCGGACGAGCATGTCGTCGCGGTCACGGTCCGAGGCGCGCAGTGCGGGCGCGGGATGCTGCTCGACGCTCATCGCATCTCTCCTTCGAGGCGGTCTGCCTCCGCAGCCTGCTCCCTCCAGCACCTGGAGGGTCAAGACGCGATGTATCTTAACTCGCCACCGCTCGGTTTTCGAGACATCCGGGCCGCCCCGGCGAAACGATCACCCCTACCCGGTCCCCGGGCGAAGGCGGTACCGCGGCGGATCGGGAAGATCGCCCTGACGGTCTAGGCTCGGGCGCGTGCTGCTGCTCACGACGCTCGATGCCTGGCAGGCCCAGCCGGGTCCGCGGTTCGTCCTGTCCGACGCGGGGGCGGTGTGGGCGCCGGAGGAGGCCGCGCTCGCCGTCGCCGACGACGTGTTCACCGGCGGGCAGGTCGTCGCCGTCACGCTGGATCCCGAGCCCGGCGCGGTGCCGGGCCGCGGAGTGATCGACAAGACGACCGCGTCCCGCGTCCGCTATCTGCGGCGCGGGCCGGGCGGGCGCCATGCGGCGCTGCTCGACCGGCCCGCCACCGCCGAGGCGCTCGGCCTCCTCCCGCATCCCGAGGGCGGCTGGTACCGGGAGACGTGGCGGTCGGAGGTGACCTTCACGCCGGACGGCTATCCGGGCGAGCGGGCGAGCGCCACCGGCATCTACTTCCTGCTGCCGCCCGGCGAGGAGTCGATCTGGCACGCCGTCCGGTCCGCGGAGGTGTGGCTGTGGCACGGCGGCGGGCCGCTGACGCTGCTCCTCGGCGGGGACGGGGACAGGCCGTCCGAGACGCCGGAACCGGTCACGCTCGGCACGGACGTGACCGGCGGGCAGGTCCCCCAGGCCGTCGTCCCCGCGAACGTGTGGCAGGCCGCCCGTCCGGCCGGAGACCGGGAGGTCCTGGTCAGCTGCGTCGTCTCCCCCGGCTTCGACTTCGCCGACTTCCGCGCCGGGCCCTGACGGGCGCGGCGCCGCCGCCCGCCCGGACGCACCGGGGCCCCCGGACCGCACACGGTCCGGGGGCCGGGCGCGCGGTCAGTAGCTGACGGCCTGGCGGCCGCTCATGGTCCGCATGATGTGCTCGATCAGGGTGATGAGGACCTGTTTGGCGTCCTCGCGGTCGCGGACGTCACAGGAGATGATGGGAATGTCGGGAGCCAGGTCCAGGGCACCGCGGACCTGGTCGGCGGAGTGGTGGCCGGCACCGTCGAAGCGGTTGACCCCGACGATGAACGGGAGGCCGCGCCGTTCGAAGTAGTCGACCGAGGCGAAGCAGTCGGCGAGGCGCCGGGTGTCGACCAGGACGACGGCGCCGAGAGCGCCCTTGGCCAGTTCGTCCCACATGAACCAGAAGCGGTCCTGGCCGGGGGTGCCGAAGACGAACAGGACGAGGCCGTTGGGCAGCGTGATGCGCCCGAAGTCCATCGCCACGGTCGTCGTCGTCTTGGACGCGACGGCAGTGGTGTCGTCGATCCCGATGCTCTTCTCGGTCAGCGCCTCCTCGGTGCGCAGCGGACGGATCTCGCTGACCGCGCTCACCAGGGTGGTCTTGCCGACGCCGAAACCACCGGCCACGAGAATCTTCACCGTCAGCGCGGACTCGCCCGGATGGGCGGTCGCGTCAGAGCGCACGGATTCCATCGATCACTTCCTTGAGTACGCGCTCGCTGGGGAACTGCGCCACCGGCGCGGGACGCCGGACCTGTATCAGCGAGTGGTCGAGAAGGTCACCGAGCAGGACTCGGACAACCCCGAGGGGGAGTTCCAGATCCGACGCTATCTCGGCGACCGACAACGGGGTACGGCAAAGCTCCAAGATCATGTCATGTTCGGGCTCCGGTGCCCACGGGGCGGCCGGGAGAACGTCGTCCGCGGGCTCCGGCGGGGCCGCGGTGGTGATCAGCGCGACGAGGTCGAACTCGTCGCCGTCGTAGTGCGTCCGGCCCCCGGTGAGCGCGTAGGGGCGAACCACGGGCCCCGCCGCGTCGTCGTACCAGGCCGTGCCGCCCATCTCACGCGCCACCCGGCTCGGCCACCGCGACCCGCGGGTCGGCGGACAGGTGCCGCCCCACCCGTGTGACCAGCATCGCCATCTCGTAGGCGATGACCCCGAGGTCGGCGTCGGCGTCGGCCAGCACCGCCAGGCAGGCGCCGCGGCCGGCGGCGGTGACGAACAGGAACGCCGACTCCATCTCCACGATCGTCTGCCGGACGGGCCCGCCGCCGAACGACTCCCCCGCCCCGCGCGCGAGGCTCTGGAAGCTGGCGGCCACCGCGGACAGGTGGTCGGACTCCTCACGCGCCAGCCCGCTGGACGCGGCGATCCGCAGCCCGTCACTGGACAGCACGGCCGCGTTCTGCACCGCCGCGACCCGCTGGACGAGACTGTCCAGCAGCCAGTTCAGGTCGCCTCCGGCTCCGCCCGGGACCTCCGCGGCGGAGTGCTGGGCATATGTCATGGGGTGTCGTCCTCCTGGTCGCCTGGGTTCCGCGCGGCCTCCGCGTCGGCCGCGTCCTGCCTGCCACGCTGCCAGCCGGACTGCATCGCCGACAGCATCGATCGCATCGTCTCGGGCGAGCGGGCCGCGGCGTCGTCCGGTGTCCCGCCCATGGGAACGGTCCCGGCCGGAGGCTCGGCGTCCATGGGAACGGGCGCGCCGAGCGGCGTCCCGGCCGGTTCGGGCGCGGGCCGCGGACCCGCCGGTTCCGCCGCCGGCGCGGGCGGGGCCTGGCCCCGGGCGGCGAGGCGCGCGTCCACGCGTTCCTTGAGCTGGGGCGCCAGGTGGGTCTGCCGCCGGCGCTTCGGCAGTTCACCCTCCTTCGGCGGCGCGGCCTCCGCCGGCGTCCCGGCGGGCGGCGCGGCCGGTGCGGCCGGCGGTGCGGGCGGCTGCGGCGCGGGACGGGGCGGCTGCGGGGCGGGACGGGGCGGCCGCGACGCGGCGGGCTCGCCGACCAGCCGGACCACGCCGCCCTGCCCGGCCGCCTGGCTCCCGGACGCCGACAGCGCCGCGGCCTGGTCCGGCAGCGCCCGCATCGGCCCGGTGGGGCGCCGTGCGGCCGGTTCCTGGTCGGCGTTCTCCACGATGAGCGAGCCGGGGATCAGCGCGATCGCCGTCGTCCCCCCGTACGGGGACGGGCGCAGCGTGACCGTGATGCCGTGCCGCTGGGCCAGCCGCGCCACGACGAACAATCCGAGCTGAGCGCTGTCGGACGGGTCGAACTCGGGCGGGTTCGCGAGCCGCTCGTTGGCGGCGCGCAGCGCCTCCTCGGTCATCCCGAGGCCGCGGTCCTCGACCTCGATCGCGAAGCCGCTGGCGACCGCCTGCCCGCCGACCCGCACCGGCGACTGCGGCGGCGAGAACGTGGTGGCGTTCTCCACCACCTCGGCGAGCAGGTGGATGACGTCGGCGACGGCGGAGCCGAGCAGCGCGACGCGCGGCAGCGGCTGCACCCGGACGCGGGGATAGTCCTCGACCTCGGCGACCGCGCCGCGGACCACGTCCACCAGCGGGACGGGACGGCGCCAGCCCCGGCCGGCGGTCTTGCCGGCGAGGATGACCAGGCCCTCGGCGTGCCGGCGCATGCGGGTCGCGAGATGGTCGAGGCGGAACAGGTCCGACAGCTCGGACGGGTCCTCGGTGCGCCGCTCCATGGTGTCGAGCAGGCTGAGCTGGCGGTGCAGCAGCGCCTGGTTGCGGCGGGCGAGGTTGACGAACACCTCGCTGATGCCGCGCCGCGCCGCGACCTCGCCCTCGGCGGCCAGCAGCACGGCCTCGCGGGCGCGCTCGAACGACTCGGCGATCTGCCGGATCTCGGTGATGCGGTAGTCGACCTCGGGGGCCGGTTCGGGTTCGGCCGGAGCTCCGGCGCGGATCTGCTCGGCGAGCCTCGGCAGCCGCTTCTGCGTGAAGTCCACGACGCCGCCGGCGAGCGTGCGGCATTCGCGCACCAGCCGCCGGGACACGCGGACCGCGATGAGGGACGACAGCACGATCGCGACGAGTCCGAGACCGCCGGCGAGGCCGAGCCGGGTGAACGCGCCCATCGCGATGTGCTCGCCGCGGTCGGTGACCCCGGCGAGGATCCGGTTCTCCAGGTTGAAGAACTGGCCGTTGACGGTATCGGCGACGGACCGCCAGACGGCGGGTTCGATGACGAGCGGGCCGCGCGCGGTGCGCGCGGACGGCTGACGGCCCTGACCCGCCGGCGTCGCCGTGGACGTGCCATCGGTCCCGCTGCCCGTTCCCGCCGTGCCGGGCGTGCGGGTCCGGCGGGCGGCCTGCGGCGGTTCGGCGCCGCGGATGACCTGTTCCTCCAGCTTCATCATCTGGACGAACTGCTGGGTGCCGGTGAGCCGCTCGTAGTCGGCCCGGTCGGCGTCGGACAGGTCGCGGGCGCTGACTTCGTGCATCGTGTGGTGCGCCCCGACGAGCTTGGCGAACTCGGCGCGTTCGGCGGCGGTGATGCGCCCGGCGGCGAGGGCCCCGGTCAGCAGGGCGTCCTCGCGCGACATGAACTCGCGGGCCATGCCGAACGAGGTGAGCGTGCGGGCGCTCGCGGTGATCGACCCCTCCCCCGGCGTGGTCGCGTTGTAGATGGCGAAGCCCGCGTCGATGAGCTCGTTGTACTCGCGCTGCACGCGGGCGCGGTCGGCGACCCGCTCGTCCACGCTGCGGCGGACGGCCTTCAGCGAGCCGATCCTGTCGACGAACGCGTCCAGCCGGTCCGCGACCTCGGGCAGGAGCGCGCCCCGCAGTCCCCTGTCACGGGCGCCCGCCCGGACCTGCGCGCCCGCCTCGTCGGTCGCCTGCCGCTGCGTCCGCATCACACCCGGGTCCCCGGGGGAGCCGCCGAGCTCGGCCATCGACAGGCGCCGCTCCTTCTGCAGCGCGTCGATGAGCCGCTGCGTCGGCAGCACCGTCCTGTTCTGGAACTCCCGGCTCTGCAGCAACTCGTCCGCCTCGCCGTAGGTGATGCCGGTGAGGAACACCCACAGCGAGGCGAGCGCCAGCAGCGGCACGAGGACCAGCAGCGTGATCCTCGCCCGGATGGAGGAGAAACCGCGGGCCATCACGGCTGGCGGACCCTGCTCACTGGCTCGTCCTTCGGCATTGGGGGGCGGGACATGCGGGGGAAACCTCCCGATGCGTGGAGTATGGAGGTCTGCGGGAGCCTACTACGTCGCAGGTTCACGGTGATCGGGGTTCCGGTCACCGTCCGTCACCTCCTCGGCGTCCGGCCAGCTCAGGACGTGCTCCATCAGCGCCACCAGCACCTTCTTGGACGACTCGCGGCGGCGCACGTCGCACAGCACCACCGGGACGCCCGGGTCCAGGTCGAGCGCGATCGCGATGTCCTCGGGCCGGTGTGTGCGCTCCCCGCCGAAGCAGTTCACCGCGACGACGAACGGAACGCCGCGGCGCTCGAAGTAGTCGATCGCGGGGAAGCTGCCCTTCAGCCGGCGCGTGTCGGCGATCACGACGGCGCCGATCGCGCCGGCCGCCAGCTCGTCCCACATGAACCAGAACCGCTCCTGGCCGGGCGTGCCGAACAGGTAGAGCAGCAGCTGGTCCGACAGCGTGATGCGGCCGAAGTCCATGGCGACGGTCGTGGTCGACTTGGCGCCGACGCCGGACACGTCGTCCACCCCGACACTGCGGTCGGTCATCGGCTCCTCGGTGTGCAGCGGCCTGATCTCGCTGATCGAGCCGACCATGGTGGTCTTGCCGGCGCCGAACCCGCCCGCGATGAGGATCTTGGTGGTGATCAGCGGGCGGGCATCGAGGCCATGGCGCCCCGCGGGTGCCCGGTCATAGTGCCCGGAGACCATTGAGCACCTCCCTCAGCACGCCGTTCGGGGGCCGCCGGCCCGCGGCGGACCGCTGGTCGGCGATCACCGCGATGAGGCCCTCGTCCCGCAGGTCGCCGAGCAGCACGCGGACGACGCCGATGGGCAGGCCGAGGTCGGCCGCGAGGTCGACGACGGGCACGGGCTGCGCGCAGCCGCGCAGCACCCGCGCGTGGTCGGGGCTGTAGCGCAGCCGGTCACCGGGCGGGACGCCGGTGGCGGCCACGACCGCGATGAGCTCGAAGCCGGCGCCGTCCGGACGGGTCCGGCCCCGGGTCATCGCGTACGGACGCACGACCGGACCGGCATCCCGGTCCAGCCACCGCTCTGCCGAGGGGGCCATCGGTCAAAAGCCCCGCGGCGCGGACCCCCCGGCGCCTCCGAAGTCCCGGCCGTCCGCCTCGGTCCCGAACCTCGGGCTCGCCTGCAGGTGCTGGCCCACCCGCTTGACGAGCACCGCCATCTCGTAGGCGACGAGGCCGGCGTCGGCCTCCGCCTCGGCGAGCACGGCGAGGCAGGTGCCGTCGCCCGCGGCCGTCACGAACAGCAGCAGCGCGTCCATCTCGATGATGGTCTGCCGGACGTTCCCCCCGGCGAAGTGCCGCCCGGCGCCGCGCGCGAGGCTCTGCACGCCGGACGCCAGCGCGGACAGGTGCTCGGCGTCCTCGCGGGCCAGCTCGTTGGAGGCGGCCACGGCCAGGCCGTCCCGGGACAGGATCACCGCCTGCCGCACCGTCGTCACCCGCTCGGCGAAGTCGTTGAGCAACCAGTTCAGTTCACCGGTCGCGGTGTTGTGCATCATCGTGTCCCCTCATCCCCCACCTCGGACGCGCGGCCGCGCCGCCATCCCTGCTGTACCGATGCCATCAGCGAGCGTGCTTCCTCGGGCGAGCGTGCGATGCTCCCGGAGGCTCCCCCGCCCGCCTGCGGCGGTGCCGGCGGGGGACTCTTGCGCAGCTGCGGTGCCAGGTTCTTCTGCCTGACCCGGCGGGGCAGTCCCGCGTGGGTCCCCGCCGGCTGCCATTCCTCGTCGTCCTCATCGTCCTCGGCGGCACTCGCGACGATCACGATCGGGGCCGCGGGCCGCGCATCCGCGGCCCGCGGGACGGCGTCGTCCGACCACGGGTTCGGGGCGGGACGCGGCGGGACGGCGGACGCGGGCTCCTCGGGGGCGCCCCACGGGCCCGCGGGTCCGGCCGGCTCGGGCGGCGCCTGCGCCGCCGCGCCGCCGGCCTCCCCGTCGGCGGCCTCGGAGCCGGCGTCCTCGGAGCCGGCGGCCTCGTCCGCACGGCGCCTGCGCCGGTACGACTCGTCGCCGGGCAGGGTGGTGAACCGCCCGTTCGCGTCCGGCTGCGGGGTCTCGCGCAGTGGGACGACGGCCTCCGAACGCGGCGCGGGCATCAGGATCGTGCCCTCCCGCTCGCCGTCGGCGACGGTGTCGAGGGGGGATGCGCCGTCCTCGTCCCTGCCGGGTGCCGGCGCCGGGGGCAGCATGCCCGCGGCCATGTGCTCCGCCGGGACGACCAGATCGTGCGAGATCAGGACGACCGCCGTCACGCCGCCGTACGGGGACCGCTGCAGCGTCACGGTGATGTCGTGCCGGGCGGCCAGCCGCGCGACGACGAACAGTCCCAGCTGGTCGGTGTCGACCAGGTCGTACTCGGGCGGCTCGGCGAGCCGCCGGTTGGCCTCGGCGAGCAGTTCGGGCTTGACGCCGAGGCCGCGGTCCTCGATCTCGACGACGAAGCCGGTGCCGACCCGCTCGCCCATCACCCGGACCTCGGTGTTGGGCGGGGAGAACGTCGCCGCGTTCTCGATCAGCTCGGCGAGCAGGTGGATGACGTCGGTGACGGCGGAGCCGATCAGGCCGTCCTCGGAGTCGGTGAGCACGGTCGCGCGCGTGTAGTCCTCGATCTCCGAGACGGCGGCGCGCAGCACGTCGGCGAACCGCACCGGCTGCCGCCAGCCGCGTCCGGGCGTGGCGCCGGACAGGATGATCAGGCTCTCCGCGTGCCGCCGCATGCGGGTGGTGAGGTGGTCGAGCCGGAAGAGGTCCTCCAGGTCGTCGGCCTCGGCGCGGCTCTCCAGCCCGTCCAGCATCGTGAGCTGGCGGTGCAGCAGCGACTGGTTGCGGCGGGCGATGTTGAGGAAGATGCGGCTGACGCCGGCGCGCAGCTCGGCCTGGCCGACGGCGGCGTCCACGGCGGTCCGCTGCACCTTGGCGAACGAGTCGGCGAGCCGGGCGATCTCGGTGGTGCTGCCCGCGTGCAGGGGCGGCGCCTCCGCGGCGACGTCCACGCTCTCGTTGCGCTTCAGCCGGTCGACGACGCCGGGCAGCCGCCGGTCGGCCAGCTCCTCGGCCGAGCCGCGCAGCCCGACCAGCTCGCGGACGAACCCGCGCGCGAACCGCAGCGACAGCAGCACCGAGATGATGATCGCGACAAGGCCGAGGCCGCCGACGATGCCGACCCGGATGTAGGCGTCGATGCCGAGCCGGTCCGCGTGCTCACCGGCGCGCTTGGAGTTGCTGAGCACCATCTTGTTGACCGCGGCGACCAGCGGCTCCACCGTCTGCTGCCAGTCGGCCTGCTCGACGGGCAGCCGCCGGCGCGGATCGGCGTCGGCGACGATGCCCTCCACCGACTTGAAGTGCTGGTACAGCGGGGATGCGAAGACCTGGGCGGTCCCGGTCCGGTAGACGGCCGGGTCGAGCAGCGACCGCTGCTTGATCCACTGCCACTCCTGCTCGCTCACCATCCCGACGAACAGCTGGTGCTCGGCCGCCGTCATCCGGCCCCTCGTGATGAAGGCGGCGGCGACCAGCGCGTCCTCACGCTGCAGCAGCTCCATGGCCCGTCCGGCGTGCCGGGTGGACAGCGTCCAGTTGTAGAGGGCGGAGTCGTTGATGACCACGAGGGAGTCGTACAGCCGGTGCATGCCGTCGACCATCCCGCCGTACATCCTGATCGCCGACAGCCGGTCGATGGTCCGGTCGTCGACCGCGGACCGGAGCCCGCCGAGCCCGCCGAGCGCGTCGAGCACCTCGAAGACGCGGCTCTTCATCTCGTCGGTGGTGACGCCGCGGGCGGCGTCCGAGGTGGCGGCGCGGCGGAAGCGGGCCACGGCCTCGTCCACGCGTCCGCGCTGCAGCGTGAGCTGGGCGGGCGCGGAGGGCGCCGTGGCGCGCGGCGTGCTGAGGAACACGGCGGACAGCCGGCGCTCCTTGCCCAGCTCCACCAGGACGCCCTGGCCGGTCGGCGCGAACGTGCGGTCGAGCGTGTGGTAGTTGCGCTGGGCGAGGGCTTCGCGGCCGGTGACGCTCGCGGCGTACCCCCACAGCGCGACGAGGGAGAGAAGCGGCACGAGCAGCAGCGCGGTCACCTTCGAGCGGATCGAGCGCGTACGGGGGGATTTCATGTGACCTCGAACGTTACGGCGCGGAGGGTCCCTGGATCATAAAGGCGGTCTGCGACGGGACCGCAACCCCTTTGGCGCCTTTCGGACGCATTGGCACCATTCCGTGTCACCTGCGGCGATGCCCGCGGCTTGGGTGATCTTGTGGGAGGTACCCGGAGGGGATAGCGGCAAATCCGGACAATTTACTTCATTTCCCCCTGTTGCTCCGGAGCTTTGCACCATACTCTGCTTCTTCACACCGCTCGCGTCGCGCCGGCACCGGAAGGAGATCCGCGATCTATACAGGCAACGACGGAGGCCGGGACGGGGGCATCCCCACCGGGCCGCGGGGCACGCCCGGCCGGGACGGGAGGCCGACTCCCAGGCCGGAGGACGTTACGATGCCCGCCGTGAGTCCCGAAAGCCAGGCACCCGAGGCACTGCCGTCGCGACGGCGCCGCACCCCCCGCGGCGGCCGGCACCGCGGCGACGAGTCCTTCCTGCTCCCCCCCGGATCCCCCGCGCTGGTCCTGGCCGTCTCCGGCCACGCCCGGCAGATCGGCACCGAGATCGCCACCGAGATCGCCCGGCTCGTCGAGATCGAGCACACCGGCCAGCCCGCCCACATCGGGCACCTGGCCGGGGACGAGGCGAACCTGCACGCCGTCCTCGCCGGGCTCCGGCCGGAGCGGGACGAGCTCGCGGCGGTCGTGGTGCCGCTGTCGACCGGTCCCGACCCGGCGCTGGACCATGCCGTCCACGCCGCGGTGGCGGGCGCGCCGGTGCACGCCGTCGCCGCCGAGCCGCTCGGCCCGCACCCGCTCATCGCCGAGGCGCTGCACGACCGGCTCGCCGACGCGGGCCTCGCCCGCGCCGACCGGATCCGGCTGATGACGATGGTGACCGCCGCGTCCGGCGTCATCGTCGCGACACCGGGGGACGCGACCGCCGTCCGGCAGGCCGAGGTCACCGGCGTGCTCCTCGCCTCCCGCCTCGCGGCCCCGGTCTTCACCGCCTCGCTGAACGACGAGGCGTCCGTCAAGGCCGCCGCCGAGCAGCTGCGCATCGCCGGTGCCACGTCCATCGCGGTCGCCCCGCACCTGATCGGCCCCGAGCCGGAGGCGGCCCTGGTCGCCCGCGCCGCCGCCTCCGTGGGCTGCGCCCACTCCGCTCCGCTCGGCGCTCACCCGGCCCTGGCCCGCCTAGCCGCCCTCCGCTACGTCGAGGCACTCTCCACCGCCCTGGCCGACTGACCCACCGGCTTGAGCCTCAGCCGAGGTACACGGGTCGGGCGGCCGGAGGGCGCGCTGCGCCCGGAGGCCGCCCGACCCGCAACGAGGGTTCCAGGGGGTCGCCCCCCTGGGCCGGCTCAGCGGTTCTTGAATTCCGGGCGGCGCTTCTCCAGTGCCGCGGTCATGCCCTCGGTCAGGTCCTCGCTGAAGAAGGCCAGGGTCTGGACGGCGGTCTCCGCGGCGAGCTGGCGGCGCAGGCCGGGGGCGTCCAGGGACGCGTTGAGCAGTTCCTTCGTGCGGCGCAGGCCGTAGGGGGACTTGGCGAGCAGTTCGTCGGCGAGGGCCTGGGCGCCCGCCAGGTCCGCGCCCTCGGCGGTGATCTCGGTGATGAGACCGAGCGCGTCGGCGCGGGTCACGTCCAGCCGCTGGGCGCGGTAGAAGATCTCGGCGGCGCGGGCCGGGCCGACGAGCCGGGGCAGCAGCCAGGACAGGCCGCAGTCGCCGGCCGACAGGCCGAGATCGGGGAACGGCACGACGAAGCGGGTGGTCGGGTCGGCGACCCGCAGGTCGCAGGCCAGCGCCCAGGACACGCCCATGCCCGCGACCGGGCCGTGCAGCGCCGCGATCACCGGCTGCGGGATCTCCCGCAGCCGCGCGGTGACCTCGCCGCCGCGGGCGATGCTCCGGTAGAGCCGCTGGACGCGGCCCTCGGTGCTCTCCCCGCCCGGATCGCCGCCCTGGATGTCCATCCCGGAGCAGAACCCGCGGCCCTCGCCGGTGAGCACGACCACCTGGGTGGACGGGTCGCGCGCCAGTTCGCCCAGGACGTCGAGCATCTCCTCGGTCAGGGCGCCGTCGACGGCGTTCAGGCGCTCCGGCCGGGACAGGGTGATGGTGAGCACCCCGTCCCGCCGGTCGAGCTTGATCCCGGCCAACGGCTCAGGAGGTGAGCTGCTGGATCAGCGGGCCCATCTGCTCGCCCACGCTCCCGAACACCGTCAGCGGCTCGTTCGCGCTGATGGCCGCCCAGTTGTCCCGGACGTCCTCGACCGAGAGCGTCTCCCGCTGCCCGTAGCCGGGGCCCTCCGCCACGAAGATCTTCGCGATCCGGCCGCCGCCGACGGTGTAGACCTCGCCGGAGTCCTCGTTGGACTCGTGGACGAGCCAGGCGACCAGCGGCGTGACCTGGTCGACGCCGAGCTTGGCGGCGAAGTCGGCGGGCAGCAGGTCCTCGGTCATCCGGGTCCAGGCGACCGGCGCGATCGCGTTGGCCTTGATGTTGTACTTCGCGCCCTCCTGGGCGAGGGTCTTGGTGAACCCGACGAGGCCCATCTTCGCCGTGGAGTAGTTGGCCTGGCCGAAGTTGCCGAACAGGCCCGCCGGGGACGAGGTGTTCACGATCCGGCCGTAGCCCTGCTCGCGCAGGTGCGCCCACGCGGCACTGCTCACCAGGAACGAGCCGCGCAGGTGGACGGCGATGACCGCGTCGAACTCCTCCACGGTCATGTTCTTGAACGACCTGTCGCGCAGGATGCCCGCGTTGTTGATGATGATGTCGATCTTGCCGAACGCGTCCAGTGCGGTCTTGATGACGGCCTGCGCGCCCTCGGGGGTCGCGACGTTGTCGGGGTTCGCGACGGCCTCGCCGCCGTTCTTCTTGATCTCGGCCACGACCTCCTCGGCGGGACCGGCGGAGGCGCCGGCACCGGACCGGTCTCCGCCGAGGTCGTTGACGACGACCTTCGCACCGCGCGCGGCGAGCTCCAGGGCGTGCTGCCGGCCGAGGCCGTGGCCGGCCCCCGTCACGACCGCGACCCGGCCGTCGTAGCGCAGTTCCGACATTCGCTTCTCCTCACATCGTGGGGCCTGCCCCCAGGTAATCATCCGGGGTCGCCAAGTGGTACCACTAAACCGAATCACGCTCGGCCGCGGCGCACCGGGGTCCCCCGCGTACCATGGATGACGAGGAAGTAGCGGCAAATGCCGCGTTCCACCGGAGCTGCCGCGTAGTCTCCTTCGAAGCCGTGAGGAGCAACGGAGGTCCCGTCCGATGATCCGCGCCGACGCGCCGGCCACCGGCCGCCGCCACCGCGTCGTGCAGTGGGCGACGGGCGCGATCGGACGCAGCGTGATCAGGGGCGTCCTCGACCGCGATGACATGGAGCTCGCCGGCGTCTGGGTGCACACCCCCGCCAAGGAGGGCGCCGACGCCGGGGCCCTCGCCGGACGGGCCCCGATCGGTGTCCACGCGACCCGCGACATCGGCGAGATCCTCGCCCTGGACGCCGACTGCGTGATCTACGCCCCGAGCCCCGTCCACGACCGGTTCGCCGAACTCGGCACGATCTGCGCACTGCTGGCGTCCGGCAAGAACCTGATCTCCCTCAGCGGGCTCGTCTACCCGCGGGCGCAGGGCCCGCAGTTCGCCGGCGAACTCGAACAGGCCTGCAAGCGGGGCGGGACGTCCGTGCACGGCACCGGGGTCAGCGGCGGTTTCATGGCGGACGTCATGCCGCTCGTCCTGACCCGGCTGTCCCGGCGGATCACCCACGTGTACGCCCGGGAGTGCTCCGACTTCGCCAGGCACCCGTCCTGGCGGATGGTCCACGAGATGCTCGGCTTCGGCAAGACCGAGGAGGCGTACCAGCGCGCGCTGCGGCCCAACCGCGCCGCGATGCGGGCGATGTTCGCCGAGAGCCTGCACCTGGTCGCGGCCGGCCTCGGCGTCGACCTGGACGAGATCGACGTGGACGTCGACTACCGGCTCGCCGGCGCCGACCTCACCACCGCCGCCGGGCCGATCCCGCGGGGCACGGTCGCGGCGGCCCGCTGGACGTTCAGCGGGCTGGCCGCCGGGCGTCCCGTGATCACGGTCGAGATCGTGCACAAGGCCAACGCCGCGCGGATGTCGGACGAGTGGGGGCGCCCCGGGTACTCGCTTCGCGTCGACGGCCGCCCCCCGCTCACGATGACGGCGGGCGAGGAGCTGATCTGCGACGCGATCTCCGCGGCGGCGGCGCACGCGCTGAACTCCGTCCCCGCCGTGTGCGCCGCCGACCCCGGCATCCGGACGTACCTGGACCTGCCGGTGATCAGCGGCCGCATGCAGGTCTGACCGCTATCGGAGGGGCCGCGCGGGAGCGGGTTCCCCGTCGTCCTCCTCGGCCCGCGCCTCGGCCCGCGCCTCGGCCTCCGTCTCCTCGCGGGCCTCCCTGCGGTGCCTGCGGATGCTCCACACCGCCAGCGCGACGACGGCCGCCGCCGCGAGCCCGATCGCCAGGCCCCGGCCGGCCAGCTTCGCCGCGTGCTCGAACGCGGCACCCGCGAAGTAGCCGCCGAGTGTGAACGTCACCACCCACGTCACGCCGCCGATGAAGTTGAACAGCAGGAACTTCGGGTACGGCAGCCGCGAACTGCCCGCCAGCGCCGGCATGAGCGCCCGCAGCAGCGCGGTGAACCGGCCGATGAACACCGCGAACGCGCCCCGCCGGCGGATGAGGTCCTGCGCGCCGGCGACCTTGGCCCGGTGTTTTCGCATCACCTTGACGTCCAGCAGCCGCGGCCCGTACTTGCGGCCGATCTCGTAGCCGACGGAGTCGCCGACGACCGCCGCGACCACCGCGATGACCAGCAGCAGCGGCAGTGACAGCACATGCTGGCTGGCGAGGACGCCGCCGACGACGATCGCGGTCTCGCCGGGGAACACGAATCCGACGAACAGCGCGGCCTCGGCGAACACCAGCGCCGCGATGACGAGGTAGATCATCGCGGGTGGCAGCCCGTTGACCAGGGCGCTGAATTGTTCGAGCATGGACCTGCCATCTCGTTGCCGTCTCGGATTTCGCCGGGTGGCGGGGAGCGTCCCACCCCCGACGGGGACCGCGTCGCAGCCGTTCGACATCGGCCGCCGACACTAGCTACAGACGGTCATCGTAGCCGCGAGGTTCCCGGAAGATCCCCCGAAGGAGGCACCCATGAGCGTTCAGGAGGTCGAGGAGGGCCGGTTCGTCCGGCAGGCGAACCGGTTCACCGCGCGGATCACGGCGGACGGCTCCTCCGGGTACCCCGCCGAGCCCGGCCGGTACCGGCTGTTCGTCTCCTACGCCTGCCCGTGGGCGCACCGGACCCTGATCGTCCGGCGGCTCCTCGGCCTGGAGGACGCGATCGGCGTCGGCGTCGTCGATCCCATCCGGGACGAGCGGGGCTGGCGGTTCCCCGACCGCGACCCTGTCACCGGCGCGGTCTTCCTGTCCGAGCTGTACCTGTCCACCGACCCCTCGTTCCGGGGCCGCTACACCGTCCCGTGCATCTGGGACACCGAGACCGAGCGCCTGGTCACCAACGACTTCCCGAACATCACCACGATGTTCGAGACGGAGTTCACCGCCCACCATCGCGAGGACGCGCCCGACCTGTACCCGGAGGCGCTCCGCCCCGAGATCGACGAGCTGAACGACCTCGTCTACACGACCGTCAACAACGGGGTCTACAAGGCCGGGTTCGCCACCGCCCAGGACGCCTACGAGGAGGCGTTCGACGCTCTCTTCGCCACCTTCGACCGGCTCGAAGAGCGCCTCTCCACCGGCCGCTACCTGTTCGGCGACGACCTCACCGAGGCCGACGTCCGCCTCTACCCCACGCTGGCCCGCTTCGACGCCGTCTACTACTCGCACTTCAAGTGCAACCTGCGGCGCCTCACCGACTACCCGAACCTCTGGGCCTACGCACGCGACCTGTACTCGATCCCGGCGTTCGGCGAGACGACGAACTTCGACCACATCAAGCGCCACTACTACGTGACGCAGCGCAACATCAACCCGTCCGGCGTCGTCCCCAAGGGCCCGCTCCTGGACTGGACCGCTCCACACGATCGAGACCGCTGACCCCGCCCGGCTCGTTATGCTGGCGGATCTCCCAGTAATCCGCACGAAAGGCATGACCCGACCCATGCGCAGCCAGTTCTTCGGCAACCTCGACCAGGGCCAGCAACTCCCCGGCCACTTCGCCCTCCAGAACTCCAAGATGCTCCGTATCCACCTGAACGGAGACGTGCTGGCCCGGCAGGGCTCCATGGTCGCCTTCCAGGGCCAGATGGAGTTCGACTACGAGGGCGCGGGCGGTCTCGGCAAGTTCATGAAGAAGGCGCTGACCGGCGAGGGCGTCCCGCTCATGCGCGTCAAGGGCCAGGGCCTGCTGTTCGTCGCCAACGACGCCGACGACATCCACCTGTTCTACCTGGAGAACGAGGGCATCACGGTCAACGGCAGGAACATCCTCGCCTACGACTCGCACCTGCAGTCCGACATCCAGCGCGTCCAGGGCGCGGGCATCGCCGCGGGCGGCCTGTTCAACACCACCCTGCAGGGCACCGGCTGGGTCGCCCTCACCACGCACGGCACGCCCGTCATGCTCGACTGCGGCCGCGCCCCCACCTTCGCGGACGGCCAGTCCGCCGTCGCATGGAGCACCAGCCTCCAGGTCGGCGTCAACCGCACCTTCAAGGCCTCCGCCCTCATCGGCCGCGGCAGCGGCGAGGCCATGCAGCTCGCCTACCAGGGCCAGGGCTTCGTCCTAGTCCAGGCCAGCGAAGGCCCCACCGTAGCCCCCCACACCCACTGACCACCCCAGCCGCCGCCCCCAAGCCACGCGACGACCGAAAGGCACGCTGTCTCTAACCCCGGCCCCGCAACAACCCGCCGCGTTGCGATCGCGTCCGAAGGCAGGTTCGAGCCTGCGAGAACCTGATCGCGCAGCGAGCCGCAAGGCGAGCCGGAGCGATGCCAGCGATCGCCGCTTCGCTCGTGGAAGGAGTGCGCGCTAGCGCATGACGCCGAGAGCGAAGCAATAAACACGGTAGCCTGGGACGCGTCTCAGAACTCACCTGCGAGCAGCGGAAGAGGGCGATCTCCGCCGTGTCGACAGAGTCGTCGCAAACAAGTGCCGACCCACAGATCCCAGATTTCGGCGCCAACGAGTGGCTGGTCGACGAGTTGTACCAGAAGTACCTCGAAGACCCGAACTCCGTTGACGAAGCCTGGTGGAACTTCTTCGCGGACTACCGGCCGGACAGCCGGCCGTCGCCGGTGACCCCGGCGTCCCCCCAGGCGTCCACCGAGAGCGCGGCCACGGTGGCCGCGAACGGCACCGCGGCCGCTCCGCCGACAGCGCAGCGCCCGGTGACACCGTCGAAGGCGCCCGCGCCGAAGGCGGAGCCGAAGCCGGCTCCGCCGCCGGTGCCGGCGGGCGCCGAGGAGGTCCGGCTGCGCGGTGTCGCCGCCCGGACGGTCACCAACATGGAGGCCAGCCTCGGCGTGCCGACGGCGACGAGCGTGCGGGCCGTCTCGGCGAAGCTGCTGATCGACAACCGCATCGTCATCAACAACCACCTCAAGCGCGGGCGCGGCGGCAAGGTCTCGTTCACGCACCTGATCGGGTACGCGATCGTCAAGGCGCTCACGGCGATGCCGGAGATGAACGCCGCGTTCACCGAGGTGGACGGCAAGCCGGTGCTGGTCCGGCCGGAGCACGTCAACTTCGGGCTGGCGATCGACCTGCAGAAGAGCGACGGCTCGCGGCAGCTCGTGGTGCCGAGCATCAAGGCCGCCGAGACACTGGACTTCCGCCAGTTCTGGGCCGCCTACGAGGAGATCGTCCGCAAGGCGCGGGGCGGCAAGCTCACCCTTGACGACTTCCAGGGCACCACGATCAGCCTGACGAACCCGGGCACGATCGGGACCGTCCACTCGGTGCCGCGGCTGATGCCCGGCCAGGGGACGATCATCGGCGTGGGCGCCATGGAGTACCCGGCCGAGTTCGCGGGCGCGTCCAGCGACACCCTGTCCCGCATGGGGATCAGCAAGGTCATGACGCTGACCTCCACCTACGACCACCGGATCATCCAGGGCGCGCAGTCGGGCGACTTCCTGCGCCGCATCCACGAGCTGCTCCTCGGTGAGGACGGCTTCTACGACGAGATCTTCGAGGCGCTGCGCATCCCGTACGAGCCGGTGCGCTGGGTCAAGGACATCTCGGCCTCGCATGAGGACGATGTCGCGAAGGTCGCCCGTGTCCACGAGCTGATCCACGCCTACCGGGTCCGCGGCCACCTGATGGCCGACACCGACCCGCTGGAGTACAAGCAGCGCCGCCACCCCGACCTCGACATCCTCAAGCACGGCCTCACCCTGTGGGACCTGGAGCGCGAGTTCGCGACCGGCGGGTTCGGCGGCAAGCCGACGATGAAGCTGCGCGAAATCCTCGGCGTGCTGCGGATGGCGTACTGCCGGACGGTCGGCATCGAGTACATGCACATCCAGGACCCGGAGGAGCGCGCCTGGATCCAGGAGCGCGTGGAGGTCCCGCACGACAAGCCGTCGCGCGAGGAGCAGCTGCACGTGCTGCGCCGGCTGAACAGCGCCGAGGCGTTCGAGACGTTCCTGCAGACGAAGTTCGTCGGGCAGAAGCGGTTCTCGCTGGAGGGCGGCGAGTCGGTCATCCCGCTGCTGGACTCGGTGATCTCGGCGGCGGCGAAGGCGAGCCTGGACGAGGTCGTCATCGGGATGGCGCACCGCGGCCGGCTGAACGTCCTCGCGAACATCGTCGGCAAGTCCTACGGGCAGATCTTCGGCGAGTTCGAGGGCAACCTGGACCCGCGCAGCGCGCAGGGCTCCGGTGACGTGAAGTACCACCTCGGCGCGTCCGGCGACTTCGTCGCGAGCGACGGCTCCAAGATCCACTGCGAGCTGGTCGCGAACCCGTCCCACCTGGAGACGGTCGACCCGGTGCTGGAGGGCGTCGTCCGCGCCAAGCAGGACGTGCTGGACGTCGGCGAGGCCGGGTTCACCGTGCTGCCGATCCTGCTCCACGGCGACGCCGCGTTCGCCGGGCAGGGCGTGGTGGCCGAGACGCTGAACCTGTCGCAGCTGCGCGGCTACCGCACCGGCGGCACCGTCCACGTCATCATCAACAACCAGGTGGGCTTCACCACCGCCCCCGAGTACTCGCGGTCCACCGTCTACGCGACGGACGTGGCCCGGATGATCCAGGCGCCGATCTTCCACGTGAACGGCGACGACCCGGAGGCGTGCGCGCGGGTGGCGCGGCTGGCGTTCGAGTACCGGCAGACGTTCAAGAAGGACGTCGTCATCGACATGGTCTGCTACCGGCGCCGGGGCCACAACGAGGGTGAGAACCCGTCGTTCACCCAGCCGCTGATGTACGACCTGATCGACGCGAAGCGTTCGGTGCGCAAGCTGTACACCGAGGCGCTGATCGGCCGCGGCGACATCACGGTGGAGGAGGCCGAGCAGGCGCTCCGCGACTACCAGGAGCAGTTGGAGCGGGCCTTCACCGAGACCCGCGAGGCGGTGAAGAAGCCGCTCGAACCGGGTTCGGTCGTAAAGCCGGACGTCGAGGAGAGCATCCCGATCGACCACGGCAAGACCGGGACGGCGATCCCGCCGGAGACCGTCAAGCGGATCATCGAAACCCAGGTCGCGCTGCCGGAGGGCTTCACCCCGCACCCGCGGCTCCAGCCGATCCTGCAGCGCCGCGCCCAGATGATCGAGGACGACGCGATCGACTGGGCGACCGGCGAACTGCTGGCGATGGGCTCGCTGCTGATCGACGGCCACCCGGTGCGGCTCGTCGGGCAGGACACCCGGCGCGGCACGTTCGGCCAGCGGCACGCGGTGCTCGTCGACCGCAGGACGGGCGAGGAGTACACGCCGCTGAAGCAGTTCGGGCAGGGCGTGTCGAAGTTCTACGCGCACGACTCGCTGCTCAGCGAGTACGCGGCGATGGGCTTCGAGTACGGCTACTCGATGACCCGCCCGGACGCGCTGGTCTGCTGGGAGGCCCAGTTCGGCGACTTCGCCAACGGCGCCCAGTCGGTGATGGACGAGTACATCTCGTCCGGTGAGCAGAAGTGGGGCCAGCACTCCAGCGTCGTGCTGCTGCTGCCGCACGGCTACGAGGGGCAGGGCCCCGACCACTCGTCCGCGCGGATCGAGCGGTACCTGCAACTGTGCGCGCAGGACAACATGACGGTCGTCTACCCGACCACGCCGGCGAACTACTTCCACCTGCTGCGCTGGCAGGTGCTGTCGGGCCGGAAGAAGCCGCTGGTCGTGTTCACGCCGAAGTCGCTGCTGCGGCTGAAGGCGGCCACGTCCCCGGTCGGGCAGGTCACCGGCGGTGCGTTCCAGCCGGTCATCCCGGAGAGCGACCCGGCGGTCGACCCGGCGGGTGTGAGGCGGGTGCTGCTCACCACCGGCAAGATCTACTACGAGGTGGTGAAGGCCCGGCAGGAGGCCGGCGCTTACGACACCGCGGTCGTCCGGGTCGAGCGGCTGTACCCGCCGCCGGTGGATGAGATCAAGGCGGAGCTGGCCAAGTACCCGGCGGACGCCGAGGTCGTGTGGGTGCAGGACGAGCCCGCCAACATGGGCGCCTGGCCGTTCATGGCGCTGAAGCTGCCGCATCACATCGAGGGCCTGAAGATGTCGCGGGTGTCGCGCCCGGCGTCCTCGTCGCCCGCGGTGGGGTCGGCGAAGCTGCACCAGGCGGAGCAGGAGGCTCTGCTGGCGAGACTGTTCGAGCAGAAGTAGCCGGACACGACAAGGAATCACCCAGACCCGAGGGCTCCGGTGCGTCGCGCCGGGGCCCTCGGTGTCCCGAGGGCAGGATCGCAGAAAGAAGACATCGGCTCATGTACTTCACCGATCGGGGCATCGAGGAACTGACGGAGCGGCGCGGCGCGGAGGAGGTCAGCCTGACGTGGCTGGCGGAGCGGCTGCGCGAGTTCGTCGATCTGAACCCCGAGTTCGAGACACCCGTCGACCGCCTGGCCACCTGGCTTGCCCGGCTGGACGACGACGAGGACGACTGACTCGATCATAAACACGACATGTCTTGACTTTCCGGGAACGCGACATATCGTGTTCACTGGATCAAGGAGCCGGACGAAGGGCGTCGCGATGTCGCGCTGGACGATCGAGGAACCCACCACCCTGGACTTCGACGGCGTGGTCGCGCTGCGCGTCACGCTGATCGCGGGCAGCGTCTCGGTACTGGCCTCCGACGAGCGCCCGTCCATCATGATCGGCGATGTCGAGGGCCCGCCGCTGATGGTCACGCACGAGGCCGGCATGCTGACCGTCACCCACGAGAAGCTGTGGGAGGGCGTGCTGAGCTGGCTGCGCACCCACAAGTGCCGGGCCACGATCACGGTGACCGTCCCGCACGACTGCCCGGTCTCGCTGAACCTCGTGTCGGCGGACGCGGTGGTGACCGGCATGACGACCCGCACGTCCATCAAGAGCGCGTCCGGCGACGTGACGCTGGACGGGGTGGCGGGCACCATCGACGCGGGCACCGTGTCCGGCGCGATCGAGGCGCAGGGCCTGGACGGGACGGTCTCGTTCACGTCCGTCGCCGGCGACCTGTCGCTGGCCGGCGCGTCCATCGGCACTCTCGCCGCCCGCACGGTCAGCGGGCGCATCGCCGCCGACATCGCCCTGTCCGGCGACGCCAGGGTGGAGGCCAACACGGTGTCCGGCGAGGTGGCGCTGCGCGTCCCCGAGGCGGCCGGCGCGCAGGTCACGCTGAACTCGGCCGCCGGGCGGATCGAGACGTCCTTCCCCGAGCTCGGCCGGCGGGACCGGACCATCGCGCAGAGCGTCACCGGCAAGATCGGGGACGGCACCGCACGGCTGACCGTCAACACGGTGTCCGGCTCGATCACCCTCCTCGGCCGCGACGACGACACCCCCGAGATCACCACCCCCCGAATGGAGAAGTGACGACGTGAGCCCCGTCTTCGGCCACGGTCGCCTGCGGCTGTACCTGCTGAAGCTGCTGGAGGAGAGCCCGCGGCACGGCTACGAGGTGATCCGGCTGCTGCAGGACCGGTTCCTCGGGGTCTACTCGCCCTCCCCCGGCACGATCTACCCGCGGCTGGCCCGGCTGGAGTCCGAGGGCCTCGTCACGCACGAGGTGATCAAGGGCAAGAAGGTGTACTCGCTGACCGACAAGGGCCGCGAGGAGCTGGAACGCCGGATGGACGAGCTGGCCGAACTGGAGGAGGAGATCGCCGCCTCGGCGCAGGAGTTCGCACGCGGCGTGCAGGAGGACGTCCGGCAGACCGTCCGGACGCTGCGCGAGGAACTGACCGAGGCCGCGCGGACGATGCGCGGACAGGGCAAGACCACGTCCAAGGACGCGTGGAAGGAGACCACCGAGCGGCAGAAGGAGGAGTGGCGGCGGCAGAAGGAGTACTGGCGCGAGCAGAAGCAGGCGTGGAAGGAGGAGTGGCGGCAGAACTGGGACGACGCCTGGAAGACGGCGACCGGCACCCCCGAGGACGTCGCCCGTCTCAAGCTGGAGCGCCTGCTCCGCAAGTTCGTCGAGGACGTCCGCAAGTCGGCGAAGAAGGCCCGCCTCGACGACGACGCCCTCACCGCCGCACAGGCGATCCTGGACGAGGCCCGAGAGCGCCTGAAGAACGAGATCTTCCGCAAAGAAGGGCCGTGACCGGCAGGGCCACGGCCCCCGGTCTCACGGTGTGAAGACGATCTTCCCGAAGAGGTCACCCTCCGCCATGGCGGCGAACCCCTCGCGGGCCCGGCTCAGCGGCAGCGTCCGGTCGATCAGCGGCCTGGTGCCCGTCTTGGCCAGGAACCGCGCGAGCCGCTCCAGCTGCGCCCGCGTCCCCATGGTGGACCCGACCACCGACAGCTGCAGGAAGAACACCCGGTTCAGCTCCGCGGGCGGCGCCTGGCCGCTGGTGGCGCCGGCCACCACGATCCGCCCGCCGGGCCGCAGCGACTTCAGCGAGTGCGACCAGGTCGCCTGCCCGACGGTCTCGATGACGGCGTCGACCCGCTCCGGCAGCCGCGCCCCCGGCTCGAACGCGGCGTCCGCCCCGAGCTCCCCGGCGCGCTTGCGCTTGGCCTCGCTCCGGCTGGTCGCGTAGACGCGGTGCCCCGCGGCCGAGGCCAGCGCGATGGCGGCCGTCGCGACCCCGCCCCCCGCCCCCTGCACGAGCACGGACGCCCCGGGCTGCAACCCCGCCTTGTCGAACAGCATCCGGTAGGCGGTGAGCCACGCCGTCGGCAGGCAGGCGGCCTCCTCGAACGACAGCTCGGCGGGCTTGGGGACGAGGTTGCGCCGCGGCACCGCGACCTTCTCCGCCAGCGTCCCCTGGTGGACCTCCGACAGCAGCGACCGCTTCGGGTCGAGGGTCTCATCGCCGCCGCCCCGGTCGGGGTCGCCGATGACCGAGTGGACGATGACCTCGTTGCCGTCCTCGTCCACCCCGGCCGCGTCACAGCCGAGGATCATCGGGAGCCTCTCGGCGGGCAGCCCCACCCCCTTCAGCGACCACAGGTCGTGGTGGTTGAGCGCGGCGGCCCGCACCGTGACGGTCGTCCACCCGTCCGGTGCCTCGGGTTCGGGCCGCTCCCCCAGCGTCAGCCCGTTCAGCGGATTGTCTGCGTCGATCTGCGTGGCCGTGACAGCGAACATGAACCGACACTAACCGTCCGGCCGGCACGGCGAACGGCCCGCCCCCCGGGCGAGAGGACGGGCCGGCTGCCGGGCGAGCGTCACAGGACCTTGGAGAGGAAGTCCTGGGTGCGCCGGTGCTGGGGGTTGGTCAGGACGTCGCGGGGGGTTCCCTCTTCGACCACGACGCCCCCGTCCATGAAGACCAGGGAGTCGCCGACCTCGCGGGCGAAGCCCATCTCGTGGGTGACCACGACCATGGTCATGCCGTCGAGGGCGAGCTGCTTCATGGTCTCCAGGACCTCGCCGACCAGTTCCGGGTCGAGCGCGGACGTCGGCTCGTCGAACAGCATCAGCGCCGGCTCCATGGCGAGCGCCCGCGCGATGGCCACCCGCTGCTGCTGCCCGCCGGACAGCTGCGCCGGGTAGTTCTCCACCTTGTCGCCCAGCCCGACGCGGGTCAGCAGCGCGATGGCGCGCTCCCTGACCTGCGCCTTCGGCTGCTTCTTGACCCGGCAGGGCGCCTCCATGACGTTCTCCAGCGCCGTCATGTGCGGGAACAGGTTGAACCGCTGGAACACCATGCCGATCTCGCGGCGCTGCGCGGCGACCTCCCTGTCGCGCAGCTCGTAGAGCTTGCCGCCGTGCTCGCGGTAGCCGACCAGGTGGCCGTTCACCCACAGCCGTCCCGCGTTGATCTTCTCCAGGTGGTTGATGCAGCGCAGGAACGTCGACTTGCCGGACCCGGACGGCCCGACGACGCACATCACCTCGCCGGGCTTCACCTCCAGGTCGATGCCTTTCAGCACCTCCAGCCGCCCGAACGACTTGTGCACCGCCTCGGCCTTGACCATCAGGCCGCCGCTCTCGGGCGCGGGCCCCTTGGGGAGGAGATCGCTCGTCATGTCCTCACCTCGTTCACTGGCCGCCGCCCCCGCCGCGGAAGCGGAGCCGCTGTCTGGCCGCGCCTCCCCTGCTGGTGCCCTTGCTGTAGTGCCGTTCCAGATAGTGCTGCCCGACCATCATGACCGAGGAGATCAGCAGGTACCACAGGCAGGCCATCACCAGCATCGGGATGATCTTGTAGGTGTTGGCGTAGATGGTCTGCGCCGTGAACGTCAGCTCCGAGTACGGGATGGCCGCGACCAGCGAGGTGTTCTTCAGCATCGAGATCGCCTCGTTGCCGGTCGGCGGGACGATCACGCGCATCGCCTGCGGCAGCACGATCCGGCGCATGGTCTGCATCCGGGACATGCCGAGCGCGCTCGCGGCCTCCTGCTGCCCCTCGTCCACCGACAGGATGCCGGCCCGGACGATCTCGGCCATGTAGGCGGCCTCGTTGAGGATCAGCCCCAGCGCCGCGGCCAGCGCGGCGTTGACCAGCTCCTGCGTCTTCCACGTCTCGAACTCGGGCCCGAACGGGATGCCGATCCCGACCGTGGGGAACAGCGTGCCGATCGCGCCCCAGATGAGCAGCTGGGTGTAGAGCGGGGTCCCGCGGAAGAACCACAGGTAGACCCACGCAGCACCGCTCAGCAGGGGGTTGGCCGACAGCCGCATCAGCGCGAGGATGATGCCGAGCACCACACCGCCGACCATCGCGGCCAGCGTGAGCCACACGGTGTTGAGGACGCCCTTGAGCACCGCATTGGAGAACAGGTACTTCCACTGCTCGGACCAGTCGAGCGCCTTGCTGGTCAGCAGGAAGTGCAGGAACATTGCGACCAGCACGAGGACGACGGCTCCGCCGAGCCAGCGTCCCGGGTGCCGGACGGGGACGGCCTTGATCGCTTCCGGCCGTCCCCTTTCGACGTCGTTGTCGACGGCCATGGATCAGCTCTGCGCCGCGTTGATCGCCGGGTCGGTGATCGCGCCGCTCTCCACCCCGTTCTCTACCAGGATCTTCTTGTAGGTGCCGTCCGCTATCAGTGCCTTCAGCGCACCGAGCACGGCTTCCTTGAACTGGCCGGAGTCCTTGCCGATCGCGTAGCCGTAGGGGGCGGTGTCGTAGACCTGGCCGATGATCTCCAGCTTGCCGGTCTTCTTGGCCGCGCCGCCGACGATCGGCGAGTCGGCCGCCATCGCGTCGACCTTGCCGGCGACCAGGTCGTTGTTGACCTCGGTCTGCTGCTTGCGGACGACCTGCTTGATCGGCGGCTTGCCCGCGTCGGTGCACTTCTTGCTGCGCGCCGTGAGGTCCTCGACCTCCACGGTGCCCTGCTGGACGCCGATGCTCTTGCCGCAGGCGTCGTCGGGGTTGACGCCCTTGGGGTTGCCCTTGAGCACGCCCCAGGCGATCCCCGCGCTGTAGTAGCTGACGAAGTCGACGACCTTCTCCCGCTCCTTGTTGTCGGTGAAGGAGGAGACGCCGATCTCGTACTTGCCGGACTGGACGCCCGGGATGATCGTGTCGAAGCCCGCGTTGTGGTACTCGGTCTTCAGGCCGAGCTTGGCCGCGACGGCGTTGAACAGGTCGACGTCCCATCCGACGATCTTCTGGGTCGCCGGGTCGACGGATTCGTTGGGCGGATACGACGCGTCCGAGCCGACCGAGATCTTGCCATCGCTCTTGATCGCGTCCGGGACCATGGCCGCGAGCTTGCTGTCCACGCTCGTGTTCGAGGCGGCGGTGCCGCCGGAGTCGCCAGAGTCGTTGCTGTCGCCGCACGCGGACAGGGCGAGGGCACCTGTCAGCACGAGCGCGCCCGCCGCGGCAACGCGACGGCGCAGAGAACCGGTGGTCACAGGTCCCCCTCCAGATCGTTTCGTCGGATCCAAAGATCCGAAGGTCAGATGCACAGTTTGACGTATAACATCCCTGATCTGGATAAAGTCTCCAAAACAATCACGCAACGAGGAAGCTCCGGAACGTTCCACCGACCTCCGTTTTCCGCTACGGACCGGATACGTGTGGCCACCGTCACGTGATGGTCAACACCCACCCCGGCCAGCGGAGGCGCGTCATCGCGTGTGGCACAATCGGACAACGGGTGACCCCCGTACGTCGCGAGATGACCACCAGGTGCCAGGCCACCACGCCACCACCACCGCGGCGGCATCGCAAGAAAGCCAACTTTCACTGACAGGGGTCGCTGTGGCTGCTGAGCCCATTACCACCGAACCGCTCTCACTGGACGACGATCCGGCCTTCCCGCTGCACCGCGGCGGCAAGCTGGAGATGCGGTCGACCATCCCGGTCCGCAACAAGGACGATCTTTCGCTGGCCTACACGCCGGGCGTCGCCCGCGTGTGCACCGCGATCGCCGACAACCCCGAACTCGCCTACGACTACACGTGGACGTCCAGGGTCGTCGCCGTCGTGACCGACGGCACCGCCGTGCTCGGCCTCGGCGACATCGGCCCCGCCGCCTCCATGCCGGTCATGGAGGGCAAGTCGCTGCTGTTCAAGGAGTTCGCGGACGTCGACTCGGTGCCGATCGCGCTGAACTGCACGGGCGTGGACGAGATCGTCGACACCGTGATCCGGATGGCGCCGAGCTTCGGCGGCATCAACCTGGAGGACATCAGCGCCCCCCGCTGCTTCGAGATCGAGGACCGGCTCCGTGCCGCGCTCGACATCCCCGTCTTCCACGACGACCAGCACGGCACCGCGATCGTCGCGCTCGCCGCGCTGAAGAACGCGGCCCGCCACGTCGGCAAGCCGCTGTCGGAGCTTCGCGCGGTCGTCGCCGGCGCGGGCGCGTCCGGTATCGCGGTCTCGCGGATGCTGATCGAGGGCGGCATCGGCGACATCGCGCTGTCCGACAGCAAGGGCCTCATCCACGAGGGCCGAGACGGCCTGAACCCGGTCAAGGAGCGCATCGCCGCGCTCACCAACCGGTCGCACCTGAAGGGCTCCACCGAGGAGGCGCTGCGCGGCGCGGACGTGTTCATCGGCCTGTCCGGCAGCACCGTCCACGAGTCGTGCGTCGCCACCATGTCGGACAACGCGATCGTGTTCGCGCTGTCCAACCCGACCCCCGAGGTGCATCCGGAGGTGGCGCGGCGGCACGCCAAGGTCGTCGCGACCGGCCGCAGCGACTTCCCGAACCAGATCAACAACGTGCTGGCGTTCCCGGGCATCTTCCGCGGCGCGCTGGACGTCCGGGCGCACTCGATCACCGAGGGCATGAAGCTGGCGGCGGCGAACGCCCTGGCCGGCATCGTCGGCGACGACCTGAGCGCCGACTACATCATCCCGAACCCGTTCGACGACCGGGTCGCCCCGGCCGTCACCGCCGCGGTCGCCGACCAGGCCCGCCGCGAGGGCGTCAACCGCATCTGACCCGCCGGCGCCCGGAGGCACGCCTGCCCGGTGTGCCTCCGGCGCTCATCCACGTCTCGCGGCGTGCAGGAGGCCCGCCCGGGAGAGGGGCCGGTAGCGGCCGACGACCCTGCCGACGACGAGGGCGTCCGGGACGGCACCGAAATCCCAGCTGTCCCGGCGGCCCGGGGCGCGCTGGTTGTCGCTCTCCAGCCACCAGCCGCCCCGTGTGCGATGACCCGCGCGTTTGACGATGAGGAGCCCCGGCCGCTCGGGGTGCTCGGCGACGACGAGCGCGCCGGGGGCCGGCGGTGTCCCGTCCCGCACGATCAGCCAGTCCCCGGGCCGCAGCGCGGGCAGCATCGACTCGCCGGAGACCTCGACCGTCCGCAGCCGCCGCACGCCGGCCAGCGCGAGCACCGCGGCACCGGCCGCCCCCCAAAGCGCCGCTCTGCGAACGCGCATGACTCTCCCTGTCCGTCCACCTGTACATCGTCCGTCCGCATACATCGGCGGACGCCGGTCACAACACTGCTGGAAGGGTTCCGGGCCGCTCGCGGCCCGGGTCTTAGGCCGAAATACCGAGTGCCCTGGCCGGACGGGCCCTGGGCCACAAGGGTAATGTCGGTGACCTGAGCATGATCCGCAACGAGGGAAGGGAACCGCAGGTGTTGCTCAAGCTTCTGCGCCCGAAGACCATGGTCTCCGCGCACTGCGACCTGCCGTGTGGCGTCTACGACCCGGCGCAGGCCCGGATCGAGGCCGAGTCGGTCAAGGCGATCTGCGAGAAGTACGCGGCCAACGAGGACCCGGAGTTCCGCGCTCGGGCGATCCTGATCAAGGAGCAGCGCTCCCAGCTGGTCAAGGAGCACCTGTGGGTGCTCTGGACCGACTACTTCAAGCCGCCGCACTTCGAGAAGTACCCGCAGCTCCACCAGCTGTTCAACGAGGCGACCAAGCTCGCCGGCGCCGCCGGCACCAAGGGCACCATGGACGTCAAGGCCGCCGAGGACCTGCTGGGCAAGATCAGCGAGATCGACAAGATCTTCTGGGAGACCAAGCAGGGCTGACCTGCTCTGCGATCGCGGGGGCCGTCCGGTGCGCGGACGGCCCCCGCGGCGCGTCAGGAGCGGGCGGTCCTGGTGAGGGCGTCGCCGGTCATGCGGTAGACCGTCCACCCGTCCTTGGGGTGGGCGCCCAGGGCCTCGTAGAACCCGATCGCCGGGCGGTTCCAGGTCAGGACGGACCATTCGACGCGTTCGTAGCCGCGGTCGTCCGCTACGCGGGTCAGCTCGGTGAGGAGGGCCTTGCCGTGGCCGTGGCCGCGGTACTCCGGTTCGACGAACAGGTCTTCCAGGTAGATGCCGTGGGTGCCGTTCCACGTGGAGTAGGTGATGAACCACACGGCGAACCCGACGACGCGGCCGTCGTGCTCGGCAACGTGCGCGAAGACCTTCGGGTCGGTGCCGAAGAGGCTCTCGCGCACCTGGTCCTCAGTGGCCTTCACCTCGTGCGGGGCGCGCTCGTACTCCGCCAGTTCGCGGATCAGCCGCAGGATGTCCGGGACGTCGTCCGGGGTCGCATACCGAATCACAGGCGAAGGCTATTCGAGCGGCGCGGGTCATCGCCCCCGGCGCCCTCCCCCCGGGGTGATTCGGAGCACCTTCTTTCCGCTCGTCGCGGACATTGGTGAGAAAACCACGCGCGCCGAAGTCTCGCGGCACGCGTCGCAGGCGGTAGTTTCAAAGCAGCGGGACCATCCTGCGAGGGAGTGACGTGACCGAGGAAACCGCTGCAATGCCGGCCAGTACGAAGTTGTCCGTCCGCGACGTGGTGACGGTGAAGCTGCCCGCCGCGAGCGCCTACCTGTCCGTGCTGCGGACAGCGACCGCGGGCCTTGCGGCCAGGCTGGACTTCACGCTGGACGAAATAGAGGACCTGCGCATCGCCGTGGACGAGGCGTGCGCGATGCTGCTCGCCCAGGCCCTGCCCGGGACCGACCTGACCTGTGAGTTCGAGCTGACCGGGGACGCCATGCGGATCTCCGTGTCGGTGCTGACCGTGGACGGTGAGGAGCCCAGCCGCGACACCTTCGCCTGGACGGTCCTGTCGTCCCTGGCGGGCGAGGTGGACGCCGCGGTGGGCTCCGACGACCGGGTCACCGTGACGCTGCAGAAGCGGCGCGGTGCGGCGGGGGCCCCGTGACGGAGAAGACGACGACGGAGGAGACGACGATCGCCGGTGTGAGCAGCGAGCGATCGGAGTCCGCGGTGCCCGACCGGGCGCGGGCCCGCGCACTGTTCGAGCGCCTCGCCGAGCTTCCCGAGGGCGACCCGGAGCGCCAGCGCATCCGCGATCAGCTCGTGGAGCTGCACCTGCCGCTGGTGGAGTATCTCGCCCGCCGCTTCCGCAACCGCGGCGAGTGGCTGGACGACCTGATCCAGGTCGCCACCATCGGCCTGATCAAGTCGATCGACCGGTTCGATCTGGAGCGCGGCGTGGAGTTCTCCACGTACGCCACGCCCACGATCGTCGGCGAGATCAAGCGGCACTTCCGCGACAAGGGCTGGGCGGTGCGCGTCCCGCGCCGGCTGCAGGAGCTGAAGCTGTCGCTGACCAAGGCGATCAGCGATCTCGCGCAGCGGGAAGGCCGGGCGCCGACGGTCAGCGAACTGGCCGCGCACCTGCAGATGAGCGAGGAGGAGGTGCTGGAGGGCCTGGAGTCCGCCAACGCCTACTCCACCGTGTCCCTGGACGCCCCCGACTCCGGTGACGAGGACGCTCCCGCCGTGGCCGACTCGCTCGGCATGGTGGACGAGTCGCTGGAGGGCGTCGAGTACCGGGAGTCCCTCAAGCCGCTGCTGGAGAAGCTCCCCGCACGCGAGAAGAAGATCCTGCTGCTGCGGTTCTTCGGGAACATGACGCAGTCGCAGATCGCCGCCGAGCTCGGCATCTCCCAGATGCACGTGTCCCGGCTGCTCGCCCGCACGCTGGCACAGCTCCGCGAGGGCCTGACGGCGGACGAATGAGGCCGTTCACAGGGGCCCCGGGATCGGATCCCGGGGCCCTTCGGCGTTCGTTCAGTCCTTCGCGGGCTGTTCCCCGAGGCGGTCCCTGAGGCGCCGCCCCAGCGAGCGCGGTTCCGTGGCCGCCGCCTTCACGGGTTCGGCGGCCTCCCGCGGCCTCTCCTCGTCCCGCTCGTCCTCGTCGTGCTCCTCCATCAGCCACGCGGTGGTCGGCGGGCTGAGGACGGCGATCAGCGCGAGGACGGCGATCACGCCCATCGGGATCGCGATGGCGGGACGTTCGCTCTGCCACAGCGACCAGGCGATCGGCAGCGCGAACAACTGGGTGAGCACCGTGGGGGCGCGGCTCCACTGGTCGGCGCGCAGCAGCCCGCGCGCGCAGCCGAGCATGCCGAGACCGCCGGCGAGGGAGAGCACGGTGACCCCGATCGCGCTGGCGGGGTCGACGGCGGCGCCGAGGGCCGTCTCCACGCCGGTGTAGCCGCCGAACCCGACGGCGACGAGGCCCTCCACGGCCTCCAGGGCGGCGGCGGCCTGCACGGTGATGGGGCGCTTGCTCACACCCCGAACCCTACTCGTCCCGTTCACGTGCGCGTCCCATACCCTGGGCGCCGTGCGCGCCATGCTCATCGCCAACCCCAAGGCGACCTCCACCTCCCGGCGAGCCCGCGACATCCTCATGCGGGCCTTCACCGGCGACCTCGACCTCGTCCTCGCCGAGACCGGCCACCGCGGACATGCGACCGAACTGGCCCGGCAGGCGGCCGTGGACGGCTACGACGTGGTGATCGCGCTCGGCGGGGACGGCACGGTGAACGAGGCGGTCAACGGGCTGCTCGCGGACGGGCCGTCCGCCGACCTGCCGGCGCTGGCGGTGCTGCCGTCCGGGAGCGCGAACGTCTTCGCCCGCGCGCTCGGTCTGCCCGGCGACCCGATCGGCGCGACGACGGTGGTGCTGGAGGCGCTGCGTGCGGGACGGTACCGGACGGTCGGGCTCGGCACGGCCTGCCATCCGGGCGGCACGGAGCGGTATTTCACGTTCTGCGCGGGTGTCGGGCTGGACGCCGAGGTCGTCCGGGAGGTGGAGCGGCGGCGCCACGCGGGGTCCCGCGCGGACCCGTCGCTGTATGTGCGGACGGCCGTCCGGCATTTCTTCTCCGGCACCGACCGGCGGCATCCCGCGCTCACTTTGGAACAGCCGGGACGCCCGCCGAAATCGGGGCTGTTCCTCGCGGTCATCTCCAATACCTCGCCGTGGACTTTCATGGGCCGGCTGCCGGTGAACCCGAGCCCGAAGGCGAACTTCGGACGCGGCCTGGACGTGTTCGGGATGCGTTCGCTGGAGATCGGCCCGACGGTCGGCGCGGTGGTCCAGATGCTGACGGCGCGCACGCGTCCCCTGCAGGGACGGCACATCGTGAACGTGCACGACGCGGCGGAGGTCACCCTGCGGTCGGAGCGTCCCATGGCCTTTCAACTGGACGGCGACTACCTCGGCGAACAACGCAGCGTGACGTTCCGGTCCGTTCCGAAGGCGATACGCATCGTTATTTGAGCGCGCCCGGGTAGCCAGGTGAGAGCCAAGTAACACGCCCGACCCACGGGTGTGACACATGCGACACCCATACTTTGAGAATCCTTTCTCAAAGGTCTTGCGTCCCCCGTACGCCCCTGACACGCTCAAAGTGCGCCGACCAGGGACCCCAACGCCGCCGGTCCCCCCGCGGCGCCGCCGAACATTCACCCCCGGACCTGGCCCCCGCCACCCTGGGCGTTCGCAACATGTGAAATTGTTCACGAAAGTGGAGTTTCTCCACCACCTGACGAAGGAGTGGACCGCATGGACTGGCGCCACCGCGCAGCCTGCCGTGACGTGGACCCCGAGCTGTTCTTCCCGATCGGCAACACCGGGCCCGCGATCCTGCAGATCGAGGAGGCCAAGCAGGTGTGCCGGCGCTGCGACGTCAGCGACGCCTGCCTGCGCTGGGCGCTGGAGTCCGGCCAGGACTCGGGCGTCTGGGGCGGCATGGGCGAGGACGAGCGCCGCGCGCTCAAGCGCCGCGCCTCCCGCGCCCGGGCCCGCGCGAACGCCGGCCTCTGACCCTCCGCCCTCACGGCGCCACCGCCTCCCAGCCCCCGGCAGGAGAGCGCGTGGCGCCGTCGCGTCAGTACCGCCGGTGGGTGTGGTCCAGCGGGATGTCGACCACCACTTCGGTGCCGCCGCCGGGCCGGGGCCGAAAGTCCAGCCGGCCGCCCAGCTCGCCCATGATGAGGGTGCGGACGATCTGCAGGCCGAGGCTGTCGCTGCTCTCCACGTCGAAGTCCGCGGGAAGGCCGGCACCGTCGTCCGCGACGATCGTCACCAGCCGGCGGCCGGACGGGGCCTCCTGCGCCCCCGGCTCCTGCGACGCCGCCTCCTCGTGCGGGGCACGGGGCGCGTGCGCGCCCGCCGCCGGCCATTCGCCCCACACCGGCACGCCGCCCGGCTTGCGGGGCTCCTCCCCCTCCCCGTAGCGGTGCGTGATGACCTCCAGCGTCCCGAACCGGCCGGCGAGACCGTGCTCCAGCGCGTTCTGCAGCAGCTCGGTGAGCGCCATCGCCAGCGGCGTCGCGATCTCCGCGGGCAGGACGCCGAAGCTGCCGGTCCGCTTGGGCGCGACCTTGGTCTCCGGTGTCGACACCTCCCCCGCCATCGTGATCACGCGGTCCGCGATGTCGTCGAAGTCGATCAGCTCGTCCGGCGTGTGCGACAGCGTCTCGTGCACGATCGCTATGGATCCGACGCGGCGGACCGCCTCGTCCAGCGCGGCCCGTCCCTCCGGGATCTGCAGCCGCCGGGCCTGCAGCCGCAGCAGCGCCGCGACCGTCTGCAGGTTGTTCTTCACCCGGTGGTGGATCTCCCGGATGGTGGCGTCCTTGGTCATCAGCTCCCGGTCCCGCCACCGCAGCTCGGTGACGTCCCGGCACAGGACGACCGCGCCGATCCGCGTCCCGCCGACGACCAGCGGGATCGTCCGCAGTTGCAGGATCGACCCGCGTGACTCGACCTCCACCTCGCGCGGCGCCCGCCCGGACAGCACGACGCTGAGCGCCTCCTCCATCGGCTCGCCGGTGTCGCACAGGTCCGCGGTGATCCGGCCGAGCACCTCGCCGACCAGGTCCGCCGGGTAGCCGAGCCGCCGGTACGCCGACTGCGCGTTCGGGCTCGCGTAGGTGACCTTGCCGGAACGGTCCAGCCGCATCAGCCCGTCGCCGACGCGCGGCGAGCGGACCATGTTCGGCTCCTCGCCCGGCACCGGGAACCGGCCCTCGGAGATCATCGTGGCGAGGTCGCTGGCGCTCTGCAGGTAGGTCAGCTCCAGCCGGGACGGGGTGCGCGCCGAGCTGAGGTTCGTGCTCCGCTGGATCACGCCGAGGATCTTGGCGCCGCGCCGGACCGGGATCGACTCCTCCCGGACGGGGATGCCGCTGCCCCACTCCGGGTCGCCCTCGCGGACGATCCGGCGCTCCCGCCACGCCACGTCGATCAGCTTGCGCCGTCCCGTCCGGACGACCTTGCCGACGAGGTCCTCGGGGTAGGCGGTGGGGCCGGTGGTCGGGCGTATCTGCGCGATCGCCACCCAGCCGGGGACGGTGGCGCCGGTGTCCAGCATGCCCCGCTGGACGCGCCCGCCGCGGGACGACGGCTCGGCGGGCAGCGCGTCCGCCGACCGCAGCGGCACCCAGAGCAGCAGGTCCGCGAACGACAGGTCGGCCAGCAGTTGCCAGTCGGACACCAGCGCGTGCAGCCATTCCAGGTCGGCCTCGGTGAGATCGGTGTGATCACGGACCAGATCGGTCAAGGTAGGCACACGACCATCATCGCCGATCGGCCTTGGTACCCGCGCCGGTCCCCCGGCCGCGGGCGACCTGGCAGGATTCCCGGCATGACCGCAGGACGAGATCCCCTGGCCAGGCTCCGGGACGCGGCCGCGCGGCGCGCCGCGGACGGGCTGCACCGGACGCTGCGGCCCCGTCCCGACGGGCTCACCGACCTGGCGTCCAACGACTACCTCGGGCTCGCCGGCGACCCCCGGCTCGCCGCGGGCGCCATCGCCGCCGCCCGCGCGTGGGGCACCGGCTCGACGGGGTCGCGCCTGGTCACCGGGACGACCGAGCTGCACGCCGAACTGGACCGGCGGCTCGCCGCGTTCACCGGCAGCGCCGCCGGCCTGGTGTTCTCCTCCGGCTTCCTCGCCAATCTCGGCGTGATCACCGCCCTCGCCGGGCCCGGCACGCTCGTGCTGTCCGACCAGGTCAACCATGCCTCGATCGTGGACGCGTGCCGGCTGTCGCGGTCCCGGGTCGTGATCGTCCCGCACCGGGACACCGCCACCGTCGAGCGGGCCCTCGCCGAGCGCGAGGAGGACAACGCCCTCGTGGTCACCGACGCCGTGTTCTCGGTGGACGGCGACCTCGCGCCGCTGAGCGCGCTGCACGCGGCCGTCCGGGCCCACGGCGCACTGCTGGTGATCGACGAGGCGCACGCGCTCGGCGTCGTCGGCGACGGGGGCCGGGGCGCCGCACATGCCGCGGGCCTCGCCGGCGAACCCGACGTGATCCTCACGCTCACGCTGTCGAAATCGCTCGGGTCCCAGGGCGGCGCGGTGCTCGGCGCCCCCGAGGTGATCGAGACGCTGATCGACACCGGGCGGTCGTTCATCTTCGACACCGGCCTGAACCCGCCCGCCGCCGGCGCCGCGCTCGCCGCCCTCGACGTCCTGGAATCCGACCCGGGCCTGCCCACGCGCGCGCGTGGGCGGGCCAGGCTGATCGCAAACCTCACGGCCGGTTCCGGCCTGGAGACCGCCGACCCCGCCGCCGCCGTCGTCCCCGTCTTCCTCGGCGAGCCGCACACCGCGCTCCGGGCCGCCGAGATCTGCGCTGAGCATGGGCTCCGTGTCGGCTGCTTCCGCCCGCCGTCGGTTCCGAAGGGGCGCGCGTGCCTGCGCCTCACCGCCCGCGCCACGCTGGAGGAGCGCGACCTCACCCGACTGCGGGCGGCCCTGGCGGAGGTAGGGTGTTCTACCGGCCGTAGTCTCCCGCATAACATCGGGGAAAACCGATGATGAACGTGAGGAGATGCCGTGACGGAGGTCAGGGGCGGGCCCCGGCACGGGGGAGGGTTCGAGCACGGATTCGACCGGGTCTCGCTGGGCGGCATCGGTAAGCGCCACCCGAACCAGGCGCCCCGGATCCCGAAGTACTACAAGCTGAAAGAGCTGCTGGTCGAGCTGATCCAGTCGCTGCCCGCCGGCAGCCCGCTGCCGCCCGAACGGACCCTCGCCGAGAAGTACGAGACGTCCCGGACCACCGTCCGGCAGGCACTCGCCGAACTCGTCGTCGAGGGCCGCCTCCAGCGCATCCAGGGCAAGGGCACCTTCGTCGCCAAGCCGAAGGTCGCGCAGGAACTCCAGCTCGTCAGCTACACCGAGGACATGCGGCACCACGGGCTGCGCCCCGAGACCCGCATCCTGGAGGCCGGCTACGTCAGCGCCGACGAGAGCCTCGCGGCCCTGCTCTGCATCCGGCCCGGCGGGCGTGTCCTGCGCGTCCACCGGCTCCGCCTCGCCGACGGCGAGCCCATGTCCATCGACACCTCCCACCTCCCGGCCCGCCGCTTCCCCGGCCTGCGCCGCGAGCTCTCCCGCCACCACTCCCTCTACGAGACGCTCGCCACCGCCTACGACGTCCACCTGACCGAGGCCGAGGAAACGATCGAGACCGTCCTCGCCACCCCGCATGACGCCCAGGTCCTCGGCGTGGACGTGGGCCTCCCGATGCTCCTGCTGTCCCGCCACGCCTTCGACGCGACGGGCCAGCCGGTGGAGTGGGCCCAGTCCCTCTACCGAGGCGACCGCTACAAGTTCATCACCCGCCTCAGCCGCTGACCTTCCCCGTCCGATCGGGCTCTGACCGGCGACTTCTCGACCTTCGACCACAAGTTCGAAGGTTTTGGCTACGCTGGGTGCACCCCTTCTCTACGATGACTGGAGCAGATCGTGAGGGAAAGGTCGCAGAACGTGACAAAAACCGCAGTTTCCAGTCTCGATGACGTGTCCGAGGACACGCTGTACGACATGTGGACGCGCGGTGAGGTGGAGGACCTTCTCGATCTTCCGTACGAGGGACTACGGGTCGAGATCATCGGGGGTCATATCGTCGTGTCACCGGCACCCACCGTGGCGCATGCCTGCATACTCAGCGCCATCAGTCAGGCGCTGACGGCGGCCTCGATGACGGACCCCGACTTCCCGTGGACGTCCACACAGGTCGTCAACCTCTACCGGAGGTCAGCGCCTCCCTCTTGCATTCCCGATCTCCTCGTCCTGGAGAGGGATGTACTCGACGCGGCCGGCGAAGCCGACACCTTCGGATTGCTGCCGGACGAGATCGAGATGGTGGTAGAGGTCACTTCTCGGAGCAACTCCGAGCAGGACCGACCGCCAACGGGTGGGAGGCGGCTGGCGAACCCGAACAAGTGGTCCGGCTACGCCGAGGTCGAGATTCCCTACTACCTCCTCGTCGATCGATCGCCGAAGGAGGCCAAGACGACCCTCTACTCCATTCCCGACCGGTCCACGGGCGCCTACCTGCACGGGGAGTCGTGGGAGTTCGGGGAGACGATCCAGTTGCCGGAGCCGTTCAACGTCGAGATCGAGACCAGCCGCTGGCGGCCATGGAAGTAGGGAACGAACCCGCGGCCACGATTCCCCCAATGGCGACGACCGTCGATCAGCGGACCGGGATCGTGATCCACGGCGTGACCTACCCCGAAGATCCCCGGGACATGACCGGCGAGGAGATCCGGAGACATCTTCTCCTGCCGGAAGAAGCATCGATCAAAGTCCTCGATCACCAGGACGAGGGGACTCTCACCGAAGTCGGCATCTCATGGGCCGAGGACGTCGATGGCAAGGTCGTACTCGACCACATCCGGCAGATCATTCGAGAGCGGATGATCAGAAGCGTGTGAGCGCGCGGCCGGCGAGCCGCGCGCTCGCCTCGCGGTCACAGGGTCTGGCTGAGGGCCTTGATGGGCATTTTCAGGTCGGTGAGGAGTTCCAGGTCCTTTTCGGCGGGGCGCCCGAGGGTGGTCAGGTAGTTGCCGACGATGATGGCGTTGATGCCGCCGAGCATGCCTTCGCGGGTGCCGAGGTCGCCGAGGGTGAGTTCGCGGCCGCCCGCGTAGCGGAGGATGGTGCGGGGCAGGGCGAGGCGGAACGCGGCGATGGTGCGGAGCGCGTCGGTGCCCTCGACCAGCGGCAGATCGGCGAACGGGGTGCCGGGGCGGGGCGCGATGAAGTTCAGCGGGACCTCGTCGGGTTCCAGTTCGGCGAGCTGCGCGGCGAACTCGGCGCGCTGCTCGATGGTCTCGCCCATGCCGACGATGCCGCCGCAGCACACCTCCATGCCGGCGGCCTTCACCATGCGGAGGGTGTCCCGGCGTTCCTCCCACGTGTGGGTGGTGACCACGTTCGGAAAGTGGGAGCGGGCCGTCTCCAGGTTGTGGTTGTAGCGGTGGACGCCCATCGCGGCCAGCTCGTCCACCTGCTCCTGGGTGAGCATGCCGAGCGAGCACGCGATGTTGATCTCGACGGCGTCGTTGATGGCCTTGACGCCCTCGCGGACCTGCGACATCAGCCGCTCGTCCGGGCCGCGGACGGCGGCGACGATGCAGAACTCGGTCGCGCCGGTCCGCGCGGTCTCCTTCGCCGCCTCGACCAGCTCCGGGATGTTCAGCCACACCGACCGGACGGGCGACTCGAACTTGCCGGACTGCGAGCAGAAGTGGCAGTCCTCGGGGCAGCCGCCGGTCTTCAGCGACACGATCCCCTCGACCTCGACCTCCGGCCCGCACCAGCGCATCCGGACCTCGTGGGCCAGCGCGAGCAGGTCCTCCAGCCGGTCGTCCGGCAGGTTCAGGACCTCCAGCACCTGCTGCTCTGACAGGCCCCTGCCCTCGTCCAGTACCTGCCGGCGGGCGATGTCGAGGATGTCCGTCACGTGCTCTCCTTGTCCAGGCCGTAGCTGTCACGGAAGGCGGCGGCATCGAAACCGCCGCCGAGCGAGGGGGCCAGGCCGCGGTGCGCGGCCGGCAGGAACTCCGCCGGGTCCAGCGCGCCCGCTCCCGCGGGCAGCGCGCCCGCCAGCGGGCGGGCCGCGATGGTCTCCAGGTCGCGGATGTTGCTGCGCATCGCGAGGTCCGGATCGTCCGGCCACTCGCCGATCACGACGCCGGCGAGCTGCACGCCGCGGTGCGCCATCGCCTCCAGCGTCAGCGCGGTGTGGTTGAGCGTGCCGAGGTCGGGCCGGGCCACGACGACGACGGCGGCGCCGAGCCAGCGCGCCAGGTCGGCGATCGTGCCGCCCTCCTCGTCGTAGCGGACGAGGAGCCCGCCCGCGCCCTCGACCAGCACCAGCCGGCGGCTGCCCGCCAGTTCCTGGACGCGCTCGGCGACCTCCGGCAGCCGGACGGGCGGGAGCCCGGCGTGGCGGGCGGCGGCAGCCGGGGACAGCGGGTCGGGGAAGCGCGCGAACTCGTGCACGTCGTCCAGGCCGGCGAGCCGGCGCACCTCGTCGAGGTCACCGGGCTGCCCGTCGCCGACCCCGGTCTGGCCGGGCTTGACGACGGCGACCGACGCGCCGCGGGCGGCGGCGACCGCGGCCAGCGCCGCGGTGACGACCGTCTTGCCCACGCCCGTACAGGTCCCGGTAATCACGAGCACACTCACAAAGCGGCACACTAGCGCGGGCCTGTGACGCGGGCGCCCGCCGGACCCCACAGCATTCGAGGGGCGTTTTTGTAGCGGGCGGAACCCGGCGGCGCGGCGGCGCGTCCAAGGTCCATGCCCGGTCCGTACACACGCTCCCACCGGGTGCCGGCGCTCGCCTGCGCGGCCTTGACGGCCTGCGCGGCGCTGACCGCGTGCGGCGACGGCTCCGGCACCACCGGATCCTCGCCCTCGTCCCCCGCACCCTCCACGTCCGCCCCCGCACCCTCCACGCCTGCGACCTCGTCCCCCGCCGGGGAAACCCCCGCCGGCGAGAACCTCGTCCTGCGCTGGCGCAGGACCGGAGGCATCGCCGGTCTCGGCGGCCCCGGCGGCGTCCCCGACTTCTCCCTCTACTCCAGCGGACGCGCGGTGGCCGTGTCGCAGGGTGGCGGGCTGACCGAGTACCACCTGAAACCGGACGCGTTGCAGCGGCTCCTGGGCGAGGCCCGCGCGGCCGGTCTCGACCGCTCGCACACGGTCGGCTCCGCGCAGTTCACCGACGCGATCATCACCGTGGTCACCATGGGCGACACCGCGACCCGCATCTTCGAACCCGGGTCGCCGCCCGGCCCGGAGACCGGGTTCCTCAGAAAGAGGTTGAACCCGGCGGGTTGGCCCGCATCCGACCAGTCGGCGAAGCCCGAGCCGTACGCGCCGGAGAGGACGGCCGTCCTCGCGAACCAGGCGCCCGGCGGCGGCCCCGCCAAGACGTGGCCGCTGGCGCCGCTCGGGGACGGAGTGCCGGTGGCCGGGAGCATCTGCACGCCGGCCCCGTCCCGGAAGATCCCCGCCACGGGCCCCGGCGTCACCTGGCGCAGCAAGGGCAGAAACTACTTCGTCAGGCTTCGCCCCCTTCTGCCCGGCGAATCGTCCTGCCGGGACCTGGCCTGACACACGGCGGCACGGCCGGTTCTGCCGGTGGGCGTCTATAGCCTGGTTCGGCACGGTCCGCCGATCATGGTGATCTGGAGAGTTGCTCGATGCGTACGCTGCACGGCTGTGACGTGGCCGCCGATGTCTGAGCCCGTGTTCGTCCGGGAGGCTCGGGCCGACGAGTGCGAACTCGTCGGGGAGTTGACCGTTGAGGTCTATGTACACGGTGGTCTCGTGTCGCCGGAGTCGCCGTATGTGAAGACGTTGCGGGATGCGGGCGACCGGGCCGCCAAGGCCGAGCTTCTCGTCGCGGAGGTGCGGGGTGAGGTCGCCGGGGCGGTCGCGTACTGTCCGCCTGGCAGCCCCTACGCGGAGCTGGCCGGGCCGGACGAGGCCGAGATCCGGATGCTCGCCGTCCGGGAGAAGGCCCGCGGGATGGGGGCGGGGCGGGCCATGGTGCGGGCGTGTGCCGAGCGGGCGCGGGCCGCCGGGCTCAGCGGGTTGCGGCTTTCGACGCAGCGCAACATGGACGCCGCGCAGCGGATGTACGAGCGGATGGGGTTCGTCCGCACCCCCGAGCGGGACTGGGCTCCCGTCCCGGGGGTGGATCTGCTGACCTACGCCCTTCCGCTCTAGGACGTGCTCTGCGGGGCGCCGTGCTCGGAGCAGCGGGCCGTCCAGCCGAACGGCGTCACCTGGACGACCATGCGGCGGCGGCAGCGCGCGCAGTAGCGGGGCGGTTCCATCTCGCGGGCGGCGCGGCAGGCGGCGTGGTCGCCCTCGGCGGCGGGCTCGCCGCAGCGGTCGCAGTACACGGCCACACTCTACGACGGCCGGCGTTCAGCGGCGGGCGCGCATGCGGCCGACGAGCCCGGTGTCGTAGGCACCGGCCGCGAACTCGGGACGGTCGAGCAGTTCGCGCAGGAAGGGCAGGTTCGTCGGCGGCCCCTCGATGCGGAACGCGTCCACGGCGGCTCTGGCCCTGGCCAGCGCGTGGTCACGGTCATCGCCGTGGACGCACAGCTTGGCGAGCAGCGGGCCGTAGTGGGTCGTGACGGTGGTGCCCTCGGCGTAGCCGGCGTCGATGCGGATTCCGTCGCCGACGGGCTCCTCCCACACCTTGATCTCGCCGGTGCCGGGGAGGAAGTGCCGCGGGTCCTCGGCGAGGACGCGGAACTCGACGGCGTGGCCGCGGGGGGCCACGCCGGTGAACGAGACGGGCTCACCGGCGGCGATGCGGAACTGCTGCTCGACGAGGTCGATGCCGCCGGCCATCTCGGTGACGGGGTGCTCGGCCTGCAGGCGGGTGGTCATCTCCAGGAAGAAGAAGTCCTGCGCGGCGGGGTCGACGAGGTACTCGACGGTGCCGGCGCCCCGGTAGCCGACGGCCTCGCCCGCGTGGACGGCGGCGGCCAGCATCCGCTCGCGCAGCGCCGGCGGGACGCCGGGGGACGGCGTCTCCACGGCGACCTCCTGGTGGCGGCGCTGGACGGAGCAGTCCCGGTCGCCGAGCGCGACGACCGTGCCGTCGGCGAGGCCGAGGATCTGCACCCCGACGTGCCGGGCGCCCTCCACGTACCGCTCCAGGAGGACATCGCCCTGGCCGAAGACGCGTTCGGCGTGGGTGCGGGCCGTCGCGTACGCCTCGCGGAGGGACGGCTCGTGGTGCGCGGCGGCCATGCCGATGCCGCCGGCGCCCGCGGCGGGCTTCACCATGACGGGGTAGCCGATGCGCTCGGCCTCCTCGATCGCCGTGCCGGTGTCGGGGACGGGCTCCCACACGCCGGGCGCGACGGGGACGCCCGCCTCCTTCATCAGGTTCCGGGCGTTGATCTTGTCACCCATCCGCGCGATGGTGAGCGGCGGCGGGCCGACCCAGACCAGGCCGCGGTCCGCGACCTGCCGGGCGAACACGGCGCTCTCGGCGAGGAACCCGGAGCCGGGGTGGACGGCACGCGCGTTGGTGCGGTGCGCGGCCTCCAGGATCGCGGCGGCGTTGAGGTAGCTGCGGGCCGGGTCGGCGGGGCCGATCAGGACGGCCTCGTCCGCCTCCGCGACGAACGGAAGGTCGGCGTCGGCCTCGGAGTACACGGCGATGACCTTGAGGCCCATCGCGCGGGCGGTGCGCAGGATCCGGCCGGCGATCTCCCCGCGGTTCGCCACGAGCACGGACTCGAACACCGGCGGACACTCCCTCACGGACGGGCCGGGACCGGATGTCCCGACCCCCGCAGACTAGTGCGGGCGGCGGCTCCGCGTCCGGCGGTACGGCCGCCCTTCTCATTCGCAGCAGTGATGGTGCGCTTCGGGCTCGGCCCCGGCCGGCGGGTGGACCGGCCGCGCGGGACGCAGCGACAGGATCTCCGCCAGCACCGAGACGGCGATCTCGGGGGCGGTACGGGCGCCGATGTCCAGGCCCGCCGGGGTGTGAACACGGTCACCGCGGTCGAGCGCCGCGGCCACCGCCGCGCCCCGCTTCCGGCTGGCGATCAGCCCGATGTAGGGGACGCCGGCGTCCAGCGCGGCCTTGAGGATCGGCTCCTCGTCCCAGCCGTGGGTGGCGACGACGACCGCCGCCGCGTCCGGGCCGGGCGGGTCCGCCGCGCCGGTGGGCCGGACGTCGAAGCCGGCCGCGCGGCCGACGTCGGCGAGCGACCGCGCGACCGGCCCGTCCCCGTACACGTGGAGCAGCGCGGGCGGGATCACCGTTTCGAGGAACACCTCCAGCGTCCCGCCCGACAGGCACGGGTTGTGCACCGTGACCAGCCCCTCCGTGCTCGTCGCTGGGGGACGGCCGCCCGCGCGGCCGGCGGGCGGGCTTTCCGCACCCGGTGTGATCCGCAGCAGCGTCGACTCGCCCGAGTCGAGCAGCCGGAGCGCCTGGTCGCGCACCGTCGCCTCGGCGCAGTGGCCGCCGACGAACCCCTCCATCGTCCCGTCCGGCAGGACGAGTGCCCGGTCGCCCGTCTTCGCGCTGGTCGGACGCTCCACCCGCACGACCGTCGCCAGCACGTACGGCGTCCGCTCGCCGCGCAGCCGCTCCGCCCGGTCCATCATGGGATCGCCAGATCCGTGCGGAACGGCCGGCCCTGGATGACGCGCCAGACGTTGGCCGGGGTGAGCGGCATGTCGGCGTGCCGGACGCCGTACGGCGAGAGCGCGTCCACGACCGCGTTGACGATCGCGGCGGGCGAGCCGACCGTCGCGGACTCGCCGACGCCCTTCGCGCCGAGCGGATGGTGCGGGGACGGGGTGACGGTCTCCCCCAGTTCCCACGACGGGCATTCCATCGCGGTCGGCAGCAGGTAGTCCATGAACGAGGCGCCGAGATGGTTGCCGTCCTCGTCGAACGCCATGACCTGCATGAGCGCCATCCCGACCCCGTCGGCGAGCCCGCCGTGCACCTGCCCCTCGACGATCATCGGGTTGATCCGTACACCGCAGTCGTCGACCGCGACGAACCGCCGGACGGCGACCTTGCCCGTCCCCGGATCGACGTCCACGACCGCGATGTAGGCACCGAACGGGTAGGTCAGGTTGGGCGGGTTGTAGACGGTCGTCGCGTCGAGCTGGCCCTCCACGCCCGCGGGCAGTTCGAGGGTGCCGTGCGCGGCCATCGCGATCTCCTGCATGGTCGCGCCGGACGACGGATCACCGCGCACGGCCCAGCGTCCCGGCGTCCACTCCAGGTCCTCCGGCGCCGCCTCCAGCATCGCGCCCGCGACGATCCGGGCCCGCTCGCGCACCTTGCGCGCCACGACCGCGGTCGCCGCGCCCGACACCGGCGTGGACCGCGACCCGTAGGTGCCGAGCCCGAACGGTGTCTGGTCGGTGTCGCCGTGGACGACCTCCACGTCGTCCACCGGTATCCCGAGCTCGTGCGCGACGATCTGCGCGAACGTCGTCTCGTGGCCCTGCCCCTGCGTCTGGACGGAGATGCGCAGCACGGCCTTCCCGGTCGGGTGGACGCGGAGTTCGGCGCCGTCCGCCATGCCGAGCCCGAGGATGTCCATGTGCTTGCGCGGCCCGGCGCCGACGGCCTCGGTGAAGAAGCTGACCCCGATGCCCATGAGCGAGCCGTCGCCGCGCGCACGCCGCTCGGCCTGCTCGGCGCGCAGTTCGTCGTATCCGGCGATCTCCATGGCCTTGCGGAGGGTGCGCGGGTAGTCGCCGGAGTCGTACTCCCAGCCGGTGGCGGTCGAGTAGGGGAACTGCTCGGCGCGCAGCAGGTTACGGAGCCGCAGTTCGGCGGGGTCGATGCCGAGTTCGTCCGCGAGGATGTCCATCATGCGTTCGACCAGGTAGACGGCCTCGGTGATGCGGAAAGAGCAGGCGTAGGCGACCCCGCCGGGCGCCTTGTTGGTGTAGACGCCGGTGACCTCGCAGTGCGCCGCCTCGATGTCGTACGAGCCGGTGAACACGTGGAAGAACCCGGCGGGGAACTTCGTCGGCTGCGCGGTGCCGTTGAACGCGCCGTGGTCGGCGAGCACCTTCACCCGCAGCCCGCGGACGCGGCCGTCCCGGGTCGCGGCGATCTCGCCGCGCATGTGGTAGTCGCGGGCGAACGAGGTCGTCATCAGGTTCTCCGACCGGTCCTCCACCCACTTGACCGGACGTCCCGTCACGATCGACCCGACGATCGCGCAGACATAACCGGGGTAGATGCCGACCTTGTTGCCGAAGCCGCCGCCGATGTCCGGCGACACGACCCGGATCTTGTGCTCGGGCAGCCCGGCGACCAGCGCGTACAGGGTGCGGTGCGCGTGCGGGGCCTGGGTGGTGGTGTACACGGTGAGCTTCCCGGTCACCTTGTCCATGTCGGCGACCATCCCGCACGTCTCCAGCGGCGCCGGGTGGACCCGCGGGTACAGCATGTCCTGGGCGAGCACCACCTCGGCGTCGTCGAAGAGCCGGTCGGTGGCGGACGCGTCGCCGGCCTCCCAGTCGAAGATGTGGTTGTCGGTGCGTCCCTCCAGGTCGTCGCGGATGACCGGCGCGTCGTCGTCCAGCGCGCGGCGGGCGTCGATCACCGGCGGCAGCGCCTCGTAGTCGACGTCGATGAGTTCGAGCGCGTCCCGCGCCGCGTAGTGCGATTCGGCGACGACGAACGCGACCTCCTGCCCCTGGAAGCGCACCTTGTCGGTCGCCAGGACCGCCTGGACGTCGCCGGAGAGCGTCGGCATCCACGCGAGGTTCAGCCCCGCGAGCGTCTCGCCCGTGATCACGGCCCGTACCTGCGGGTGCGCCTCGGCCGCGGTGGTGTCGACGGACACGAGCCGGGCGTGCGCGTGCGGGCTGCGCAGCACCGCCCCGTACAGCATCCCCGGCAGCTTGATGTCGTCGACGTAGTTGCCCTTGCCGCGGATGAACCGGGCGTCCTCCTTGCGCTGCACCCGGCCGAACCCGCGATGCCCGTTCTCGCTCATCGCGCCACTTCCTCGGTGTCCCGCGCGGAGTGCTCGGCCGCCCACCGGACGGACCGGACGATGTTCTCGTAGCCGGTGCACCGGCAGATCTGCCCCGATACCGCCTCGCGGATCTCCGCCTCGGACGGGTCGGGGTTGTGGTCGAGCAGCCACCGCGACGTCATCAGCATCCCCGGCGTGCAGAACCCGCACTGCAGGCCGTGGCATTCGGTGAAGCCCCGCTGCACGGGGTCGAGTTCCCCGTCCCGTTCCAGGCCCTCCACGGTGCGGACCTCCTTGCCGGCGGCCATCACCGCCAGGACCGTGCACGACTTCACCGGCACTTCGTCCAGCCAGACGACGCAGGCGCCGCAGTTGGACGTGTCGCAGCCCCAGTGCGTCCCGGTGAGGTCCAGTTCGTCCCGCAGGAAGTGGACGAGCAGCAGGCGCGGCTCGATGTCGCGGGTATAGGTCTGCCCGTTGACCGTCACGGTGATGTTCACGTCGGGCACCTCTCGTAGGCGCGGCGCAGCGCGCGGGTGGTCAGCTCACCGGCGAGGTGGCGCTTGTAGTCGGCGGGTCCCCGCTGGTCGGAGCCGGGATCGCAGTGCCGCGCGGCGACCCGCCCGGCCTCGGCGAACACCTCCTCGGACGGGACGGCGCCGCGCAGCACCTCCTCCGCCTCGGCGGCGACGAAGTGCTCGGCGCGCACCGCCGTGAGCCCGATCCCGGCCTCGGCGATGCGGCCGCCGGCCAGCCGGAGCGCGGCCCCGGCGGCGGCGAGCGGCCAGTCCCCGACGCGCCGCTCGACCTTCACGTAGGCGCTCGACCCGCCCGGCCGGATCGGGATGCGCAGCTCGGTCAGCAGCTCGCCGGGCTCGACGACCGTCTCGTAGGGGCCGGTGTGGAACTCGCGGAGCGGGACCGTCCGCTCCCCGTACGGCCCGCGGATCACCGCGGACGCCCGCAGCGCGCCGAACGCCGCCGACAGGTCCTCGGACGGGTCGGCCTGGCAGAGCGAGCCGCCGACCGTCCCCCGGTTGCGCACGACCGGGTCGGCGATCACCCGTTCGGCGTCGTGCAGGATCGGGAAGTGCTCGCCTACGACGGCGGAGTCCAGCAGTTCGGCGTGCCGGACGAGCGCGCCCACGCACAGCTCGCCGCCGTCGATCCGGATGTGGGACAGCTCCGTCACGTCGTTGATGTCGATCAGCGCCTCGGGCTGGGCCAGCCGCAGCTTCATCATCGGGATGAGGCTGTGCCCGCCGGCCACCACCCTCGCCTCGTCGCCGTGCCGCGCCAGCAGCGCGAGCGCCTCCTCGACGGTCGTCGCCTTCGCGTACTCGAAATTCGCGGGAACCTGCACGGCGCCCCCTCGGAGTCGGCTGTGACTCAAGTCTCACCACGCCCGTGCGCAGGAACAACGCCGGAATAAGCGAAGGGTTAACGAGTGCCGCGCGGGGGTCCACACTGGTGGCATGACGCTGACGCAGCTCGGCGCGTTCGTCCTCACCGCCCGGCTCGGGTCGGTGAAGGAGGCCGCGCGGGCGCTGAACGTGAGCGAGCCCGCGGTGTCGCAGGCGCTGACCGCGCTGCGCCGGCATCTCGGCGATCCGCTGCTCGTCCGCGGGCCCGGCGGGATGACGCTGACCGAGGGCGGTGCGCGGCTGCTGCCGATCGCGTCGCAGATGGTGGTGCTGGGCGCGGAGGCCGAGGGCGCGGTGCGGGCGGCCCGGGGCGCGCCCGAGGCGCTGCGGGTCGCCGCCGCCCCGGCCGTCGCCGAGTTCGTCGCGACCCCGCTGCTGGACGCGTTCACCACCCGGTCCCCGCGCGAGGTCGAGGCCGGCGCGGGCGTCGTGGCCGGACCGGAGATGGCGGTCCTGCTGCACAACCGCCTGGCCGACCTCGCACTCGGCCCGCACCTCGCCGACGATCAGGGCCTGGTCAGCGAGCCCGTCTTCCGGGCCCGGCTCATCGCCGTCGGTACCGGACCCGCCCCGCGCCCGCGGTGGCTTGTGGACCCGTCCGGGACGGACCCGTCCAGCGAGACGTCCCGGCTGCTGCGGCGGCTGAAGGTCCCCGAGGACCGGGTCCGCGTCTACCCGAACCAGACGGCCGCGTGGGCGGCCGCCGCCGACGGCGACGGTCTCGCGATCGCGATCGCGCACCTGGTGGCGCCGCGCGTGCAGCGCGGTGAACTGCGCGTCATCGCCACACCGGCGACACCGGCGGAGATCCGCTGGCACGCCACCACCATCGCGCCCGACCGGCGCCCGCCGCTGGCGGGCGCGTTCCGCCGCTTCCTCGCCACGGCCGAGGCCCTGCACATCATGCGCTCTCCCGGCGCGGGCGTCCCGCCGTCCCGTTTCCATCCGCCGGTCTACGTGACGCTCTGGAGCTGACGCCGTCCAGCGGCAGCCGGCTCGGTGGCCATCACGCGGGACGGCGGAGCCGGCCGGACGGCGCCGTGCGCACCGGTGGGCGGCGGTCAGGGGTGGATCCGGAGGGCGATGCGGTCGGGGACGGCGGGGGTCACCAGGGCCACGCGGGCACCGTCCGGGTCGGTGAGGACGCAGAACCGGCCCGGCTTGACGTCGCTCGGCGGGATCTGGACGCGTCCGCCCAGCTCGACGGCCTTCGCGGCGGACTCGTCGCAGTCGGCCACCCAGAAGTACGGAATCCAGTGGGGAGGGTAGCCGGGCGGCCAGTGCTCGTCTATCGGCACCATGCCCGCCACCGGCCTGTCGCCGATCTTCCATTCCGTGTAGCGGGCGTGGTAGTAGTGGCGCTCCACCGCCTTCCAGCCGAAGACGCCGCCGTAGAAGCGGCGGGCGCCGCGGATGTCGCGGCAGGCCAGCTCGACCCAGCACATTGCGGCCGGCTCGTCCACGACGCCCGCGCCCTGCGGGCGGTAGGGGCGCCAGAGGGCGAAGTCGGCGCCCTCCAGGTCGCAGCACAGGGCCATCTGCCCGAGGCCGACGACGTCGGTCTGCTCGGCCAGCACCATGCCGCCCTCGGCGCGGACGGTGTCGAGCGTGGCGGGGATGTCGTCGGTGCGGAAGTAGCACGTCCATGAGGAGGGCTGGGAGTCGTCCGCGAGCGCCTGCATCCCCCCGACCGCCGGTCCCTGGATGCCCCCGAGGGTGAAGATCTCGTACTCGGCTATGCCGACGGTCAGGGTGTAGGAGTACCAGCCGAACAGATCGCGGTAGAACTCCTTCGACCGCTCCGGGTCCGGGCTGGCCAGTTCCACCCAGGCGGGGAAGCCCGGAGCGAAGGACGTCACCTCGGGCATGGCCTGCCCCTGACAGCTCGCATGCCACCACGCTAGGGAGGCGCTCGCAATCTGCGCTGTGGGATATCGCCAAAGAGCGCGCAAAGCGGCCGACCGCATTCCCGACCGTCCGGAGCACCCGGACGAAACGGGCGAAGCGCGCGGCGTGCCGCTCAGCGGTCGTCGTCGATCTCCCCGGTGACGGGTTCCTCGACGTCCTGCTCGGACGGTCTGGGCGGTTCGGGCCCGTCCGGGCCGCAGCGCACGACGTACTCGACGCGGATCACCCGGAAGAGGCGTCCGAGGACGCTGATCTCGGCGCAGGGAATCCCGTTGCGCAGCAGGTTGGCGGCCCTCCGGTAGGCGGTGAGCGCGGCGGGCGACGATCCCGGCATCAGCGGTACGACCAGGTCGAAGTACGCGGCCAGATGGTCGCGGACGGCGGCGGGGCTGTGCAGGAAAGGGCCCTGCGCCGGCCATGCCCCGCCGGCCCGCTCGGCGACGGCGAACCGGGTCCGCAGCCGCGCGATCCCGGGATGGGTGGTGAGGGCGCGGCAGGCGTCGCGGGTCACCTCGGGCGCGATCTCCGGCCCCGCCGGGATGTGCTCCCACCGCTCCCCCAGCAGCGCCGTGGACCCCGGTACCCGCGCGGCGGGTAGCAGGCCGTGGTCGAACCGGCGGGCGTCGCGCCGCGTGCGGGGTTCGGGGAGCGCGTCCGGATCGCCGGGACGGGGCGGTTCCGGACCGTCCCGGCCGAGCCGGCAGAACCGGTCGGCGCGCACGACCCGGAACACGCGCCCGGCGACCGTCAGCTCGTCCGGCCGTGCACGGTCCAGCCGGGCGGCGCCGCGCAGATACTCCGCGCGGAGGGCGGCGTGGTCGCGGGCCATGCCGCGGAACCACCAGCCGAGGGAGTCGCGGGCGTCCTGCGGGGACGTCCGTTCCATCCCGGACATCATCCAGCCGCCGGGAACCCGTTCCATCACCCCGTACGTCGTGCCGCACCAGCGCACCACGGGATACGTCAGCTTGGCGCGTGCCTCGGCGAGCCACGCCGATCCGTCCGCCGGCGACGAGACGGGGAGATCGCCGGCGAGGGCCGCTCCGTCACTTCCCCTCATGCCCCTATCGTCACAGGGGCCGGCCGTCACCGCTCGTGTTTCGGTGATTCCGGTGGGTCAGGACTTGCGGGCGCCGATGGCGGCGGCGATGGCCGGCCAGCTCTTGGCCAGCTCGCGCTTCCAGTACTTCCAGTTGTGCATGCCGGGCCCGTACAGGTTGGACGTCACCGGGACGCCCGCCTTCTTCGCCGCCGCGACGAAGTTCTCGTTCATCGTGCCGGCGAGCTGCTCACCGATGCGTCCCCCGTTCAGCGGCGAGGTGTCGGGCTTGTCGTAGGGACCGGGCCGGCCGTTGCCGGATGAGACGTAGACGCCGATGCCCTTCAGCTTGGCCACGTTGACGGTCGCGTCGTGCGCCTGCCAGTTCGCCCGCTCGGTGATCGGGTCGCCCCAGATGGCGGTGCCCGCCTCCCGGTTCATGGACGTCAGGATGATCGGCATGCCGGGCGCGGTGATGTTGAGCGCGCCGCTGTAGGCCGCGGCGTACCTGAACAGGCCGCGGTGGCGCTCGGCGTAGGTGATGGCGCCCTGCCCGCCGGACGACAGGCCGATCGCGGCGCGCACCGCCCCGGCGTGGAAGTTGCGCTCCATCAGCGGGATGACCTCCTCGATGTGGAAGGTCTCCCACTTGGGGATGCCGCCCCTGCCGCCGTTCCACCAGTTGGTGTACGAGCCGTTCCAGCCGCCCTCGGGCATCACGACCATCGCGTTGTACGGGCCGATGATCTGCTCGATGTTGGAGTCCTTCGTCCAGGACGTGTAGTTGTTGTTGCCGCCGTGGTAGGCGTACACGACCGGCCACGTCCTGGTGGTCTTGGACTTCCAGCCGCTGGGGACCATCACCCGGGTCTTCACGGCCGCGCCGAGCGCCGGCGAGGCGATCGTGACGTCGAACTGCCGCGAGTTGATCTTCTGCACGGCGGTGATCGCGGCGCCGTCGGGGGCCTTGGCGTACTTGCCGGACGCGGCACCGGGCGGCATGTGCGGCTTCTCGCCGTGGCTGCCGCGGTTGGTGTCGGGGTCGGTGGGGGCGGGCGAGTCGCCGCCCGTCCCGAACGGGTTGCTGTTCAGCGGCATGCTCGGCAGCTTCGGCGTCTTGGCCGGCTTGCCGGGGGACGCGGCCGCCTTGGGCGCGGACGGCTGCGTCGCGGGGCCGAACGACGGGATCGGCTGGGAATTGCCCGACGCCTCCGACTCGCTCCTCGGCACGCCGATACCCGCCTGCGCGAGGCCGACCATGACGGCGGGCAGCAGCACGGCCGCCGCCGCGGTGCCCGCGATGGCGATCTTCCGGTCGGTACGCTTCTTCATGAACTCCCCAGCCGCCCCCGGCCCGACGCTCTGCTCGTCCGGAGAAACTACTGTCCCCGGCGTCACACCCGCAAGTATTGGCAAAAAATGCAATAAAGGTGAGACAGTGCGCGGGGCCGGAGCGGCGGAATCCCCTCTGTGACCCCGGTCACCGCACCGGTCACCGCCCAGTGCCCGGACGTATCGACTGGGCGTGCCGGAACACGTTGCACGGATCCCAGTACCGTTTGACCTCCTGAAGTTTCGCGTAGCCGTCCTTGTAGTAGAGCGTCTCCCACGACTGGCCCGACGTGTTCCAGCGCGGATCGTTCAGATCGACGTCGGGATACCCGATGTAGCAGCCGTCCGTGATCTCGCCGTCCGCGACGGGCACGCCGCCGGTCGCCTCGAACGTCGCCCGGTAGATGTCGCGTATCCAGGCGATGTGCGTGTCCTCGCGGGGGTCGTGCTTCGGCCAGTAGACCTGGTACTGGACTTTCAGGATGGAGTCGCGCTGCCGTGCCGCCGTCCGGTACGGCGGCCTGTTGACGGCGCCGCCGTACGAGTCGACCTGGATGAGCGCCTGCTTGTTCGCATACTCGGTGTACCTCTCCTTGCCGAGATAGGTCCACATCGCGGTGATCTGCCGCTCGGTGAAGGGTTTGCGCAGATAGGCCGACTTGTGCTTGCCGCAGCGGTTCTCGCCCCTGGAGTTCAGCACCTGCGTGGCCGTCAGCCACGGCATCACGCGTGGAACGTCCATGTGGACGAAGTGCTCCCCCATCACCGACCGGATCTTCGTGGCGGACGGCCCGATCCGCCCGTCGAGGGCGGCGATGAAGCCGGCCATCGCCCGGTGGCCGTCCGGGTCGTCCACGTCCACCTGCGCCAGAAGCCCGATCTGGCCGTTGCTGACATGGGTGAGCTTGAGCATCGCGAACAGTTTCCCGGCCGCCGCCGACGGATCCTGGTGGTCGCGGAAGTACTCGCCGAACGCCGTCACCAGCGTGGCGAACTCGTCCTTGGTGAATTCCTTCCAGTCCCAGGCCAGGGCCGTCAGCAGAACCTGTTCGGGCGGCTGCGGAAGCCCCCGGAACCAGAATCGGGTGACGACCCCGAAGTTCCCCCCGCCGCCCCCGGTGTGCGCCCACCACAACTCACGCAGCCTCGGGTCCTCGTCATCACGCCTGGCCACCACCAGCCTGACGTTCTTGTCCTCGTCCACCACCGCCGCTTCCACCGCGTAGAGGTAATCGACGGTCAGCCCGTACTGCCGCGACAACAGCCCGAACCCGCCCGCCGGAACATGGCCGCCCAGCCCCACCGAGTAGCACGACCCGCCCGGCAGCGCCTTCCCGCTGACGGGATACAGGTGGCCGTAGACATGCCGGTTGGTCGCCCCGGCCTCGACGCAGTACGCCTTCATCGAGCCGTCGTAGGACACCCCGCACATCGGGCTCACGTCCAGGATCACCCGCACGTCCTCGCCGCACACGAAGTCCTCGTAGCAGTGCCCGCCGGCCCGCACCGTGATCCGCGTCCGCGCCGGGTCCTCCGGCACCTCGCGCACCGCCTCGCCGAGCGCCGCCCGGACCTCCTCGGGCGTCCGCACCAGCCGCACGTACTCCGGCTCGGCGATCCACCGCTGGTTGAACCCCCGGCTGAGCGCCGGATACCGCTTGTCCCCGGCCCGGACGACCGTGGCCGGCAGCGTCGAGATCTCACTCATGGCGGCATCGCCTCCGCGCACCTGGAAGAAGGACGCGAAGAACCCTTCCCAGCCCGCTCCGCATGTAGTCGATCGGTATCAGACGGTCAGCGACCGGAAGAGGCCGCCGAGCGGCGGGCTCGGCGGCCTTTCCCACCTGGGACGCCGTGACCCCGGTGGGGGTGCCGGGGTCACGGCGTGGGGACCGGTTCGGCTGACGTCGGGCCGGCCGGTCCCCGGGGTCAGGAGGCGGCGAAGTCGTACTTGGCGGTGATGGTGGCGGATGCGGGGCAGAACAAGCCGCTGGTCCTGTTGACGGTCTGGTTCGCGAAGGTGGCGGTGACCGGGAGGTCCGTGCCGGTGAAGCCACCGGTCAGGTTTCCGCCGTAGGTGCAGCCGATGGCGTCCATCGCGAAGCCGTTGATGGTGGCGACGCCGTTGTCGAGCTTGCCGCTCCAGGGCAGGGCCTTGGGCGTGACCGTGACCCCGCAGCCGTCGACGGTGGCGGAGGTGATGGACAGCGTGCCGTCGGAGGCGATGGCGCCCTTCAGTGTGGAGCTGGTGCAGGAGGCGGAGACTCCGGCGTCGATGGTCATGGTCCCGTTCAGGGTCGCCGTGAAGTTGCCGGCCGTCCAGGCCAGGGCGGGGGTGGCCGTCACGGCGAGGGCGAGGGCGGCCGCGGCGGAGGCCGAGGCGATCGTGGCCAGCTTCGTGGTGCGGGACAAGGGAGTCCTCATTTCGAACGGTGGGCGTCGCGCCTGCACCCGAAGGGATGGGGGTGGAGGTCCGTGATCCATGGGCCGCTCCGCCATGCCGGCCGGGCGGCGCGGGCGCCGTGAATCGAGGACCGGGAGCGGGGAACCGTCGTGCTTCGTCGCCCACAGGTTCCAGCACTCCAAGTAGAACGCGTTCTACAGAGAAAATAAGCAAAGTCCGCCGGACAGTCAATGGCCGATCCGAAAGATCATGCATTCCCCCTTACCCGGGCATTCACAAAATGGCGTTTCGAGTGTCCGATAGAGGTCCGGGCCAGCCGAAGCGTTCGCGGAGGACCGGGAGAAGGTCGGATCCGACCCAGGCGCGGAAGTCCTTCTGGCGATCAGGACCGGATTGACAGAAGGAGAGGTGGGTGAACCCCGCACCGGACGGTCTGCGCCGCGGCCCCCTGCACCACCACGGCCGGGCGGTAGCGCATGGTCGGGCAGGTCGCCATATTCCATGCCGGCTCGCACACCCGTCCGGTGGTGCCGAATCGTCAAGACACGGTCAGCGCCCCCCGGCGCGGCTTCGGCACGTGAGAACACGCGAGATGACGCGACGACACGGCCGACCACGCCAGAGTTGGCCACAGTCTGTGACGTCTGCTATACGTAGAGCTACCGCACTCCGATTCTGGGGTGCGGAAGGCAACACCCGGTCTCCGCCTTGGGATCCGGGTGTGACAAGGAAGAGAAGGAAACACATGAAGTCCTACAGCTACACCGAGCTGGACCAGCTGGCCGGCGAGGTCCTGCCGGAGCGGGCCGTCCTGTCCACCCTTCTCGCCGGCGGCGGCGACGGCGGCGGCGCGATCGTCGTGCCGAACTGCGCGACCAACGTGGTCAACCAGAGCGGCAGCCTCGGCCAGCTGCTGCTCGCCGGGCCGAACACCACGACCGTCGCCTGCAGCGGCGCCACGGTGGCCGCCGGCGGCTGATCCAGGCGCGCACGACCGCGGGCTCATGCCCGCACCGGAAGGGCTGGCGCTCTGCCGCCAGCCCTTCCCCCTTCTTTCCGAACGACGCGAAAGCGAACAGATGGGCCAGACGAACTCTCACACGCTCACCTACGCGGACCTCGACCGGCTGTCGGGCGAGGTGCTGCCCGGGCGGCTGCTGCTGTCGGCCCCCGGTCACGGAGGCTCCATCGATGCGGTGTACGCGTGCCAGTACACCCACTCCGCCGGGACGACCGGGCTGCTCGGCACCGGCCTGCTCGCGGAGCCCGAGCAAACGACGGCCACGTGCTTCCCCGTCGTGGTCCGCCCCGGCTCATGAACGCCCCGGCGAACCAGGCCACCGGAGACGCCGGCGCTCCGGCGCCGCTCACCCTTCCCGCCCTCGCCGAGGGCGCCGAACTCGTCGGCGAGTTCAAGAACTCCGGCTACCGCGAACCACCCCAACTGGTGTACCTGCCCGGCCGCCGGATCGTCCGGCTGCCGCCGCTGCTGTTCCTCGTCGCCGAGGCGCTGCACGAACACCGCGACCTGGCGGAGACGCGGGACGTGCCCGCGGCGCTCGACACGGTGGCGGCGTCGGTCAGCCAGAAGGCGGGGGCACGGCTGAGCGCAGAGCAGCTCGTCTACCTGGTCGACCGCAAGCTCGCGCCACTCGGCGTCACCACCTACAGCGACGGCACGCCGCCGGCCCGGGTCAAGGCCGATCCGTTCCTCGGGCTGAAGTTCAAGGTCGCCGTGATCCCCGAGCCGGTCACCTGGTTCCTCGCCGGGTTGTTCGGCTGGCTGTTCCGGCCGATCGTCGTCGCCGCCGCGGTCACCGCCGTCATCGTGAGCGAGGTGTGGCTGCTGACCGCCCGGTCGATCGCCGACGCGCTCCAGCAGACCTTCCTCGTCCCGGTCAGCATCCTGATGATCATGGGGCTGGGGGTGCTGTCGTGCGCCTTCCACGAGATCGGTCACGCCGCCGCCTGCCGCTACGGCGGTGCCCGGCCGGGAGTGATGGGATGCGGCATCTATCTCGTGTGGCCCGCCTTCTACACCGATGTCACCGAGTCGTACCGGCTCGGCCGGGCGGGCCGGCTCCGCACCGACCTCGCGGGCGTCTACTTCAACGGCATCTTCATCGTCGGGCTCACGCTGCTGTACCTGGCGACGGGGTTCGAGCCGCTGCTCGTCGCCGTGCTGTACGTCAACGTCGAGATGGTCCAGCAACTGCTGCCGACGCTGCGGTTCGACGGGTACTACATCATGTCGGACCTGATCGGCGTGCCCGACCTGTTCAAGTACATCGGCCCCATCCTGCGCCGGACGCTGCTGCGGCGCCCCGCCGACGCACGGCTCCGGGACCTCAAGCGCCGGCCGCAGATCCTCGTCACGCTCTGGGTGCTGACCGTGGTCCCCCTGCTGGTGTTCCAGATCGGACTCATCGTGTCGCAGATCCCGAACCTGGTCGCGAAGGACTGGTGGATGGTGCGCCGGCTCGCCTTCACCGCCTCCCAGGGGGGCGGCCCGCTCGAACTGGTCACCTCCGGGCTCCAGATCGTCCTGCTCGTCCTGCCGCTGGCCGGTGTGGCGCTGATCCTTTTCGGTTTCGCACGCCGGCTGGTGCGGTGGGCCGTCCGCTACGTCCAGGGGCCCGGGCCCCAGGCGATGCCGGGCACCTGAACACGCCCGGACGAGCGCCGGACGCCCGCGGCGGGGCGTCCGGCGCTCGCGTTCACCGCACGGCCTGCCTGATGTCCCGCATCCCGGGCCATCCGTGCCATTCGAGGAGCAGGACGGTGGCGTCGTCGTCCAGGCGTCCCGCGTGGTGGGTGAGGATGTTGTGGACGAGGCGCCGCAGCGTCTCGGGCACCGACAGCCCGTCGGCCTCGCGCTTGATGACGAAGTCGACGAACCGGCGCAGCCCGAACTCGCGTTTGGCCGGGTCGCGGGCCTCCACGATGCCGTCGCTGTACAGCAGGAGGCGGTCATCCGGTTCGAGTTGCTCGCTGCACAGCCTGGGAACGATGCCGAGGCCCGTCCCCAGCGGTGTGCCCGGCTCGCACTCCAGTGTGGTCACCCAGTGCGACTTGCGGATGACCACGGGCGCGGGATGACCGTGCGAGATCCACGACAGCAGGCCCGACCGGAGGTCGAGCTCCGCCAGGATCGCCGTGACGAAACGCCCGCTCCCGTCCTGTTCGAGCAGCGCCTCCTCGATCGCCCGCCCCGCCTCGATCAGACCGGCCCCTTGCAGCCGGCTGTTGCGGAACGCCGCGACGGCCAGGTTGGCCGTCAGCCCGGCGGCGGTGTCATGCCCCATCGCGTCGAAGATCGCCAGATGTACCGTGTCGCCGGCCAGCGCGTAGTCGAAGGTGTCGCCGCCCAGCATGTAGGCCGGCTCCAGGGCGGCACTGATGACCACCTGGTCGTTGGCGAAGGTCTTCGGGGGCATCAGCCGCCACTGCATCTCCGCCGACACCGCCATGTCCCGGGTCCGCACCAGCCGGGAGAAGGAGTCGCTGTACGGCCCCTTGCTGACGATGATCAGCGCGACCGTCGCGGCGAGGTACTCGGCGTCCTCCCTGGCTCGGGCGTCGTCCCGGCCGATGGTCACCCTGATCACCCCGATCCGCTCGGCCCCGTTGAGGATCGGCAGCCAGTAATGGCAGGTCCCGTCGTCGAACACCTGCCCGGTCGTCGGCTCCATCATCTGGAACACCCGGCCCCCGATCGTTCCCTCGATCCTGAGCTCCGCGGCCTCCGCCCCCGGGGCCCGCCCGGCGTCCGGCCCCCTGCCGGTCAGCAGCCGCAGCACCGTCTGCTGCAGGTCGACGACGTAGATCGCCACGTCGTGGAGCCCCTCGTCGGCGGCGTAGCGGGCCACCGCGTCCGGCAACTGCTCCATGGACATCAGGTGACTGGCCGTCACCAGCTCTCTCAGCATCGGCTCGCCGCCCTACGCTCTCGGCTCTCCACGGCTCATCCCACGCCGCTCGCCATCCTCCTGGGAGGGGTTTACCCTTCGTGTCTTTTCCCATGTGACACCCGGTCCAAGGCGGGCCGGGCATACGGCCGTCCGGCCGGTACGCCGTCCGGCCGGGGCGGCACCGGGGCGCACCGGCCGCCGCGGATCTCCCGGCCGTACCGGCGGCGGAGGGGCGGGTGAGGTGGGACACACCGGGGGGCCGGCCGCACCCGCGCCGGACCGGCCGAAGGCACAGGTCACGGGCCGGGTTTATCGTTTTCTGACAAATCATGCCGGAAAAACACGACCATGAATTAACTGAAGGAATGTGCTAAAACCCGTCTGAGGTTCGGCGACGCGGAAGGATCATCATGGGCGCGGCGGAGGCTCTCGCACAGGTGGCCGACACGGAACGCTATCCGCTGACCGATCCGGACGGCACCGGCTGGCGCGCCGTCGTTTCCCGGACACGGGACGAGCTGGAGCGATCCGGATGCTGCGTGCTGCCCGACTTCATTCGCCCCGCATTGCAGGACGCGCTGCGGGCGGAATGCGCGACGATCTCGCCGTCCGCCCATTATGACGTCGAAACGGTGAACGCCTACAACATCGATGTCGATACGCCATTGCCGGACGATCACCCGGGGCGCATCAGATTCCAGCGGGGCAACGCGTTCGTCGCGCGTGACCGCGTCCCCGCCGACTTCATCATCCACCGGCTTTATGCGAGCGGGCTCTTCCAGCGGTTCGTGGCGAGCTGCTTCGGGCTGCCGCGTGTGCACGAGCTGGCCGATCCGCTGTCGGGGCTCTGCCTCAACGTCGTCAACCCGGGGATGGAGCATCCCTGGCATTTCGACACCAACGAGTTCACCGTGAGCCTGCTGACGCAGGAGTCCGAGGACGGGGGCGTCTTCGAGTACTGCCCGAACATCAGGACGGCGGAGCGGGAGAACTTCGGCGACGTCCGGGACGTGCTGACCGGGCGCGGCGAGCACCTCGTCCGCCGGCTCACGCTGCGCCCCGGCGACCTGCAGCTGTTCAAAGGACGGTACTCGCTGCACCGGGTGAGCACGGTCCGCGGGGACACGGCGCGGCACACCGCGATCTTCGCCTACAGCGAGCGCCCGGGGGTCATCGGCAGCGTCGCGCGCACGAGGCAGCTCTTCGGCCGTGTCCTGCCCGAGCACCTGGCGGCGGAGGGGCGCGCCGTCCGGGTCGACCGGTTGCTCGACTAGGAGGGCGTGTTGCGCGTCGACACGACGGGGAAGATCTCGCTCGACCACATCTATACGCGGCCTGATCCCCGCGCCTACTTCAGCACACTCCGCGATCTCCACTACAACATCCCGGAGCTGGCGAAACCGCACTTTCTCCGGCTCATCGCCGAATACCGGGAGGCGCGCGGGATCGCGGTCCCGACCGTGCTGGACATCGGCTGCTCGTACGGGATCAACGCGGCCCTGGTGAAGCACGGCGCCACGATGGGCGAGCTGTACGATCGCTACGGCGGCCGCGACGCCCACCGGCACACGCGCGCCACATTGCTGACCCGCGACCGGGAGCTGGTCCATTCCCGTGAACATGCCTTCGGTGACCATGCGGGCCGTGTCCGTTTCCTCGGGCTGGACACCTCGGACAACGCCCTTTCCTACGCACTCGACGCGGGTTTCCTGGACGGCGCCGTCCACGCCGACCTGGAGAACGGCGAGCCGACCGACGGGCAGCGCGCCCAGCTCGCGGGAACGGACCTGGCCATCTCCACGGGCTGCCTCGGCTACGTCACCGAACGCACCCTTTCCCGGATCATCGACGCCCATGAGGGCCCTCTGCCCTGGATGGCGCATTTCATCCTGCGCATGTTCCCGTTCGGCCCCATCGCCGACACCCTCACCGCCGCCGGCTACGAGACCGTCCGCCATGACGGACTGTTCAGGCAGCGGCGATTCGCGACACCGGAGGAACAGGCGCTCGTCCTGGAGCGGCTCGCGGACGTCGGCGTCGACCCGTCCGGCCTGGAGACCGACGGCTGGTTCTACGCGCAGCTCTACATTTCCCGCCCCGCCGACCGGCGACCGTAGCGGAGCCCCGGCGGAGACAACGACACGAGGAACGAAGTGAACGCCAGCGAAGAACTCTCGTCCCGCACCTTCGGCAACGAAGCGAGCCTGCCGCGCGTGCCCTTGCCGACGCTCGACGAAACCTGCGAGCGGTTCATGGAGTGGTGCGGGCCGCTGCTCACCGCCGACGAGCGGGCGCGGACGGAGGCGGCGCTGGCCGAGTTCGCCCGCCCGGACGGCCCCGGCCGCGCGCTGCACGCGGCGCTCGAACGCTACGAAGCGTCCGAGGGCGTGCACAGCTGGCTCGACACGTTCTGGCCGTACCGGTACCTCGGCCGCCGCGACCGCATCGCGCTGAACGCCAACTTCTTCTTCCTGTTCAAGGAGTCGCCCGAGGACCAGGTGGAGCGTGCGGCCGGCCTGATCGCCGGGGCGCTCGACTACAAGCTGCGGCTGGACGAGGAGCGGCTCCCGCCGGCCGTGCAGCGCGGCCGTCCCCTGTCGATGGTGCAGAACCGGTTCCTGTTCTCCACGACGCGCATCCCCGGCGTGGAGCAGGACACCGTCCGCGCGCCCTACACCGACGCGTGGCCCGGCCCGTCCGACGCCCGGCACATCGTCGTGTTCTACCGCGGCAACATGATCCGGATGGACGTGGTGGGCCCGGACGGGCACCCGCACACCCTGGAGGAACTGCGCGCGGGCCTCGATACGATCGTGAAGGCGGAGGCCGCGGTGGAGCCGTCCCCGGGGCACCTCACCACCAAGGCCCGCGCCGCGTGGGCGGCGAGCCGCGACGCGCTCCTCGCCCTCGGCAACGGCAAGGCGCTCGACGCCGTCGAGACCGCGCTGTTCTGCGTCTGCCTGGAGGACTTCACCCCCGCGAGCGCCCTTGACGCCTGCGACCATCTGCTCCACGGCGACAGCGGCAACCGCTGGTTCGACAAGGCCGTGTCCTTCATCGTGTTCGGCGACGGCACCGCGGGGATCAACGTCGAACACTGCGGCCTGGACGGCACCACGGTCCTCACCTTCGTGGACGCGCTGCTCGGCACGCCCGCCGAGGAGCTGTCCCGGCGGTCGGGCGCCGCGCCGCAGGGGCTTCCCGTCATCGAGCCGATCGAGTTCGTCCTGGACGACGACCTGCGGCGGGACGTCCGGGACGCCGCGGCCTCCTTCGCCGCCTACGCCGCCGCGACCGCCACGGCCACGGTGTCGTTCGACGACTTCGGCTCCGCCGAGGCGAAACGGCTGAAGACGTCCCCGGACGCGTTCGCCCAGATGGCCTACCAGCTCGCCCATCGGCGCGCGAAGGGCCTCACGGGCACCACCTACGAGTCGATCGCGACCCGCCAGTACCGGCACGGACGCACCGAGGCGATGCGCGTCGTCACCCCCGAGGTGCTCCGCTTCGTCGAGGTCATGGACGATCCCGCGGCCGACCGCGAGGCCCGCCGGGACGCGTTCCGCGCCGCCGCCGACGCCCATGTCCGCCGCGCGAAGCAGTGCCAGGCCGGGCAGGCGCCCGAGCAGCATCTCTGGGAGCTGCAGCTGATCCAGAAGCGGCGCGGCGCCGAACTCGGCGTCACCGAACCGCTCCCCCTCTTCGACACGCCGGGCTGGGTCACGATGCGGGACGACTATCTGAGCACCAGCTCGGCACCGTCGGTCAACATCCGGTACTTCGGGTTCGGCTCCACCAGCCGGCAGTGCATCGGGGTCGCCTACGTCCTCCTCCCGGACCGCTTCAACGTCTACCTGAGCACCCCGGAGCCCGTCGCCGGCGCGATGCACATGTTCGCGGACAGGCTCCGCGAGGCCGTCCGCGAGCTGCGCGACCTCCTCTCCTGATCAGCGGCCCGGCCGGGCGGGCCGGTGGATCCGCCCGATCGGGCGGCGGCGTACTTCCCTTCGGCACCCGGACGACCAAGACCGCTACTTGTGTATTCGTCCATATTTTTCCGACGAATCCGGCGTTACGGTGATCTCAGGTCGAGCCAACCGTGGAGGCCCGGCATGACGGCCTTGTTCGGCGAAGCGAACGCCAAGGGGGATCTGGTCTCCGGCGACAAGCATGTCCACCTCGCGCCCGCGCCGGAGGCGGAGGCACCTCCCCGGCAGCTTCCCCTGGACGTTCCCGGGTTCACCGGACGGCGGGACGTCCTCGACCGGCTCGACGCCCTCGTCGCGGACGCCGGCCCGGCCCCGGTCATCATCGCGCTGACCGGGATGCCCGGCATCGGGAAGACCGCGCTGGCGGTGCACTGGGCGCATCTGATGGCGGACCACTTCCCCGACGGGCAGCTCTTCATCGATCTGCGCGGCTACACGAAACGGGGCCCGGTCTCCCCGCGCGAAGCCCTCGGCCAGGCGCTGCGGACGCTGCGGGTCCCCTCCAGCCGGCTGCCGGTCGAGGAGGACGAGCTCGCCGCGCTCTACCGGTCCCGGCTCGCCGGCAAACGGGCCCTGATCGTCCTGGACGACGCCGCGTCCGCACAGCAGGTGTATCCGCTGCTACCCGGCACCTCGTCCTGCGTGGTCGTCGTCACGGCCCGCCGCAGGCTCACCGCGCTGGTCGCGCGGTGCGGCGCCAAGGCGACGGCACTCGACCTGCTGTCCCCGGCGGAGGCGCGCGACCTGGTCGGCGAGGTCGCCGGGCGGGAGCGGACGCAGCGCGAGCCCGACGCCACCGCCGAACTCGTGCAGATGTGCGCGCGGCTCCCGCTGGCGCTGCGCGTGGCCGCCGCGAACCTCGCCACCCGTCCGCACCAGTCGGTCGCCGCCACCGTGGAGGCGCTCGCCGAGGGCGACCGGCTGTCGAAGCTGGCGGCGGGCGAGGACCCGGGCGAGGCGGTCGGCGCCGCGTTCGACCTGTCCTACCGGGGCCTCGCACCGGACCGCCGCCGCGCGTTCCGGCTCCTCGGGCTCTTCGAAGGGCAGAACGTCGCGCCGGCGGCCGTGGGGGCCCTCCTCGGGACGACGCCGGAGGCCGCCCGGCGCCTCCTCGACGAACTGGAGACGGCCGGGCTCGTCCAGGCGATCGGGGGCGGCCGCTACCACCTGCACGAACTGCTCCGCGAGTACGCGCAGGGCCGTGCGCTCCGCGAGGACTCCTCCGTCGTCCGCACCGCCGCCATCCAGCGGCTCGCGATGTGGTACCTCACCACCGCCCAGCAGGCGGGACGGTTCCTCGACCGGTACCGCCGGACGATCCGCCAGGAGCTCACCGCGCCGCCGGTGAACCCCGACCCCGCCGAACGGGCCCGGCACCTCGAATGGTTCGCCGCCGAACAGCAGAACCTCACCGAGCTCACCCGGCAGGTCGCCCGCCTGCACTGGGACCAGCTCGCCTGGGAACTGGCCGACGCCGTCTACGACTTCTTCGAGCTGCGCCGCTACTGCCACGAGAACCTGGAGGTCCACCGGGTCGGCCTGGAGGCGGCGCAGCGGGGCGCCAACCCCGTCGCCCGCTTCTTCATGCACCACCACATCTCCGTCATCTACCGCGAGCTGGGCCAGACACAGGAGGCCCTGCTCGAAGCGGCGTCGGCCCTTCGGCTGAGCCTCCAGGTCGAGGACCGCTACGGGGAGGCGGCCGTCCTGGACAACATGGCCCGGACGCACCTCCAGCTCAGCGACTACCGGATGGCGCTGGAACTGGGCAAGCAGGCCCTCGCGATCCGGCGCGAGATCAGCGACCGGCACGCCGAGGCGACCACGCTCGACACCCTCGCCCGCGGCTACCAGGGCCTCAGCAAGTACGACAGGGCGTACGAGTGCGCCGCGGACGCCCTGGAGATCCGCAAGGAGATCGAGGACCTGCGCGGCGAAGCCGAAACCCTCGACAACATGGCCCGCATCTACTACGGCTGGGGCCGGATCAGCGAATCCCAGGACGCCACCGAGCAGGCATTGCGGATCCGCAGGGAGATCGGAGACCGGCACGGCGAGGGCGAGACGCTCGCGTTCCTCGGCTACCTCTACATGCGGATCGGCCGCCATCTCCAGGCCCGCGCGTACGCCGAGGAGGCGCTCAGCATCCGCCGCAAGATCACCGACCGGCAGGGCGAGGGCCACGCCCTGGTGTACCTCTCCACGATCAGGCGGCGGCTCGGCTGGCACGAGAAGGCCGTGGAGGCCGGGCTCGAAGCGCTCGACATACTCCAGGAACTCCGCGACCGGCACGGGGAGGCGGAGGCCCTGGACAGCCTGAGCCGCTGCTACCGCCGGATGGGCGTGTACGAACGGGCCAGGCAGGACGCGAACCGCTCGCTCGTCATCCGCCGCTCCATCGGGGACCGGCACGGGGAGGCGAACGTCCTGAACGCCCTCGGCCTCATCGAACTCAACGCCGGGCGGCTCGGCCGGGCCCGGCACGCGGCGAAGCGATCACTGCGGCTGTGCCACCTGATCGACGACAGGCGCGGCGTCGCCGGCTCCCTCGACCTGCTCAGCAAGGTGTACCTGCAGATGGGCCTGGCGGAGAAAGCACTGCGCACGGCGGAGAGGGGCCTGGGCCTGGAGGACGATGTCGGCCACAGCTACGGCAAGGTCGTCACCCTGCGCAACCTGGGCGAGATCCTCCTCCGCCTGAACCGTCCCGCCGACGCCATGGTCCAGGTGCGCTTGGCGCGCCGCCTGGCGGCGCAGATCGGCGTCCAGCACGAGGAGATCAAGGCCCTCCGCCTGCTCGCCCTGATCTGCGACACCGCGGCCGACGCCGCCGCGGCCGGGGCCGCCCGTACCGAAGCGGACGCGATCGACCAAGAGCTGAAACAGCTCCTGGGCGACCCCTGAGTCGATCTCCTTCACGCAGATCAGGGCACCGCGGCCGCCCGCGGTCCGCGGCCGCCACCAAAATCCACCCTCAACTCCGTGTTGATTTCCCATTCATGAGTTTCGGGCGCTCTTCTGTGGTGCAATTTGCAATCTGGGGCCTAAGTGAGGCCCGGTTCTTCACCCAGGGACGTACCTTGCTCCCGAATGACCGTTTTCTCGCTTGTGGTGAGATTCTCAGAATGTATTACGGGCACTGCCGGCCCGTATTCCTGGGCGCCCCACGCCGCCACTACAGCCTGCACTATACGTACAAGCACGACGACCGAACGTACCTGATCTCCCAGGTGCGCAGGGAACCGGGGCGGGTCCCTTTCGGCTGGCAATTCGCCATTATGCAAACACTGGCGGATACGGGGGCGGGATCCGTGGTGCGGCCCCCGGTCCCGACCCGGCACGGCCATTTCTGGGTGACGGTTTTCCGGGACCACTGGTTCGTCCGCTCCTATACCGGGCACGACCCGGCCCCCGACTGGCTGGCGGTCTCACTGGTCGAGGACGCCGCACGGAAACTCGCACTGGTGCACCGGAACACGGCCGCCATCGAACGAGCGGCGCTGGACGCCTCGGAATCCGACCTGAACGTCTACGACTGGCCGATGGCCCGCGTTCTCAGGCAGGCCGATCCGCTCATCGCCGACATGGTGTCGAGGGGACGCAGCCTGGAGCACATCAAGGTCGTCAGCACGGGGCTGGCCAGGCTGAGCAAGGAGCGAGTCGGGTTGTACCTCGGCCCCAAGGGGGTCACCCACCATGATCTGCGGACCGAGAACCTTCTGGTCGAGGACGGCCGGGTCGTCGAGATCGTCGACTGGGACCGGGCGCACTGGGACGTCCAGTGGTATGACGTCACACTTGCCGGGCTGCACCTGGCCTATCTGGAGCCGGTGAATCTGCGCTGGGACCTGGCCGATGCCTTTATCGCGGCCTATCAGGAGGAAACGGAGCACGAACTCAAGCCGGACGCGCTGGCCTGGTTGTTCCGGTTCACGGCGGTGCGCAATCTCGCGGTCTCGCGGTCGCCCGCGAAGTGGGCGCGGCTGGTGCGCGGCGTCGAGAACCGCTGGGGCGGGATGCCGTCAGCGATTGTGGGTGATCTTGTTGCCGAGGACCAGGTCGCCGCGGACCTGAACGTCCCCGCTGAAGACGGTGGTTCCCTGGGGGCCGTCGGGGTCGGGTGAGCGGGGCGCCGGGGCCGCGGGCCGGTTCGCCGTGCCGGCCAGGTACATCCAGGCTTCGGTGGTGGTCTCCTTGACGGTGAGCGTCACGCGTTCGAAGGCTCGCGGGTCGATGGGGCCGTGCAGGTGGGCGACGTAGGCATCGTAGACGAACGACGAGACGATGAAGCCCAGGTCGGCGCCGGTCTCGGCGAGGGCGGTCTTGAGGACGGGGGCCTCCATGAGGCGGGCCGTCTGGATGATGACCTGGCCGTTCAGGCCCTCGGTGTCCGGTGTGACGGGGCCGACGTGCAGGGCGGCCCGCAACTGGACGCGGACGGCGGTGCTCGCGCGGTGGTTGTGCCGGCGCAGCGCGACGGCGAGGTGCCCGGCGAGGGGGTCGATGAGGGACGCGGTGGGGACGGCGGGCGACACGATCACCAGGGCGCCGTCGCCGCGGTCCTCGCGGTAGGTGTCGGCGGGCGGGACGTCCGAGGCCGCCAATGCCGACAGCAGGATGCCGTAGGTGACGTCCCGGACGACCTGACGGTCCTCGTCGTCGCGGGACGGGTCACCGAACCCCGCGACGTCGCAGAACAGGACGGAACAGTTCAGCCCCGACCAGGGCGCGAGGGCGCCGGAGGGCGCGCGGTCGAGTGGTGCCTCCACGGTACGAGTGAACGCCCCGGGCGGCCGGTCGTCCAGGTCACCGGACACAGAACCGCCCATGTCACCGGGCGCAGAGGCCGGGTATGCCGGGGCGTTATGACCTGTTGGCATTTCCCAGGGTCCGGTGGGCGGTGCGACTTTTATGGCGTTCCTTGGGTCTCTTGCGCAGAAGTTCCCGGCCGGAATCCCCCCGGCACCGGACGGGAGTGACGCGAGAGGTGTCCCACGGCGCCGGGAGACAGGCGGAAGTGAATGAGAACGCGTACCCGACCCGCCCGGGCACGCCGGTGGCTCGCGGTCGGTGCCGCGGGGGTGGCCGCGGCCGCCCTCACGGCCTCGGCCGGAGTCGCCTCGGCACAGAATCTGCCAATCACCCAGCAGGTCCAGGAGCAGGACTCCTGGTGCTGGGTCGCCAGCGGGCTGACGATCGCCAAGTTCCACGGAAGGGGCAACGTCAGCCAGAACGACTTCTGCAACATCGCGCAGGGCTACCCGCGAGGGAGCGCCTGCCCGAACCAGGCCGGCTACCTGGAGTACGACCAGCGCGCGTACCAGGCGCTCGGGCTCTCCCCCGGCCAGGTCACCGGCCCGCTGTCGTTCCAGTCGGTCACGGGCGAGATCAACGCGCAGCGGCCGATCCTGACCGGCATCTACTGGTCGGCCGGCGGCGGCCACGCCCAGGTCATCTACGGCTACCAGTCGGGCAGCCAGACGATCGCGTACGGCGACCCGTGGCCGTACAGCCCCCGGTACTCGGAGATGTCGTACAGCGACTACGTCAACAACTACGAGTTCCAGTGGGGCCAGGCCCTGTCCGGGATCGGGGGTTGATATGCGATACACCGCGAAACTCGCGACCGGCGCCGTGATCGGCGGGACGGTCCTCCTGAGCGGCACCGCGGCGATGGCCGCCGGCCCGTCGCCGGACGCGGCCGCCGCCGCGAAGGTCGCCGCGTCCCCGGCGGCGCAGCAGCGCCTCGGCGAATTCTTCGTCCACCTCGACCAGCACCAGCGCGGTCAGCTGACTAAGCAGGACGTCCCGGCGTCCGCGGCCGCCGCGAAGGCGCCCCGGCTCGAAGGGGCCGCGCAGTCCGTCAACTCGCTGAACCCCGCGTTCGTGAAGGGCACGGGCGGCGCGCCGGTCGCGACGTTCGCCTACATGGCGATCGGCGCGCGGTCGGCGAGCGGGCAGCACGCCACGATGTGGCTGACCAGGTCCGGCAAGAGCTGGAAGGTCATGAACGTGATCTCCGGGTCGGACGAGTCCGCCTACCCGGCGCAGGCGCAGGGCGGCACGGTGTTCACCGAGCCGCAGATCCGCGCCTGGTACCGGCTGAAGGACGGCCGGGTCACCGCCCTCAACAACACGGCGAAGACGTCCGTGGGCAACGGCGTGTCGCTGGCCGAGTACCAGCGGCTCGTCCACACCCGGTACGCCGACAAGCTGCCCGGCACGGCCTACCAGCGGTCCGGGTTGTACGGCGGCTTCTCGCCCACGACCGGCGTGCGCAAACCGGCGCCGGACAGGGGCCCGGCGCCCACTCTGGTCGCGCTCGGCGCGGGCGGCGTGGTGATGGCCGCGGGCGTCACCCTCGTGCGGCGCCGCCGCCAGGGCGACCACTAGCGACCCTCGCGCGGGTTCCGGGAACTACCCCCCGCCCCGGAACCCGCGCGTCGGTCACCCGCGGACCGGGACGGGCAGCGCCGGATGCGCCTCGGGGTGCGCGTCCCACCATTCGCGGTAGACGGGCTGCGCCCGGACGAGATCGAGGTAGACGTCGTTGAAGACGCCGCGCAGCCGGCCCGCCGCCTCCTCCGCCTCGGGCCGCCACCCCAGCACGACGCGCTGCCCGAGCGGGTCTCCGGTGATGCGCCGGAACGTCACCCCGTCGCGGGGTGCCGCGGTCGGGTGGTAGACGGCGACGGCGTGTCCCGACCGGATGAGCGAGGAGGAGACCTGCCAGTCCGACGACCAGTACCGCACCCGCGGCTGGAATCCGGCCGCCGCGCACACGGCCCGGAAGTACGCGGGCCACGGGCCGTCGTCGAGCGGGTCGTCCAGCCAGTCCTCGTCGGCGAGCTCGCCCAATCCGACGGTGGTGCGGGCCGCGAGCGGGCTGGACGACGACATCCCGACGAGCACCGGCTCGCGCTCCACCAGCACGAGCCGCCGCAGCCCGTCACGCGGACACGGGTCGTAGTCGACCGGTTCCTGGAACAGGCCGATGTCGAGCGCGCCGGACGCCAGCAGGACGGGGATGCACCCGCCGCCCGGATCGACGCGCAGGTGCAGCCGCGCCTCGGGCGACAGCGAGCCGAGATGGTCGCCGAGCCGGGTGAGCGCGGGGCACGCCTGCACCCCGACTCGCAGCAGCGGCATGGCCGAGGGATGGCGGCGCTGCGCGAGCGCGGCGTTCAGGTCGTCGATGCCGGAGAGGGCGGCGCGGGCGCGGGTCGCGACCTCCGCCCCGACCGGCGTCGGTCTCACGCCCTCGGGGGAGCGTACGAACAGTTGCACGCCGAGATGCCCCTCGACACGGCGGAGCATCGTGCTGACCGCGGGCTGGGTGAGGCCGAGCCGGGCGGCGGCCTTGCTGATGCTGCCGGTCGCGGCGATCGCCTCGATCATCCGGAGATGGTGGGGGCCGAGATCCACGTTTACTCCTGACTTGTCTCTGCCCCGTCCGGTATGTCAGCCGCATAGTAACCCCGGATCGGCCCGCCGTGGAGGGAAATGCGGGCGGGGCCGGTTCGCCCCCAGGTCAGCGGGGATCGCCGGTCCGCCGCAGTTCCCGGGGGCTCACCCCGAACCGCTGCCGGAACGCGTGACTGAGCGCGCTCGCCGAGGAGAACCCGGTCGTGTGGGCGAGGTCGGTGATGGTGACGTGCCGGTAGAGCGGGTCGCGCAGCCGGTCCCGGACGAGCCGGAGCCGCTCCTCGCGGATCAGCTCGCGGGGTGTCGTGCCGGCCCGTTGCAGCGCGAGCTGGATCTGCCGCAGCGACCAGCCGAGGTCCTGCGCCATCGCGGTGCCGGTGAGGCCGGGGTCGGTGGCGTGCGCGCGGACGTAGCGGCGCACGACCGCCTCCACCTCGGCGAGCGGGCCGGACACGTCCGGGCACCGCGTGCCCGCGACGGCGAGGCACAGCAGTTCGGTGATCCGGTCGCAGGCGGCGTCGAACTCCGGCCCGGTGAGGGTGTCGCGTTCCTCGCCGACGGCCCGCACCATGCCGGCGACGACACGGCCGAGGCCGGCGGTCAGATCGACGCCCGTCACCGGCAGGGACGGGAGGTTCAGCCGCCCGTCCACCTCGCGGGCGGGGATCGTCATGACGAGCGCGCGGGCGGGGCCCCGCTGGACGATCCGCAGCGGCGCGGCCGGCGGGACGAGGCCGCCCGTCCGCGGGCACAGCCGCGCCTCCCGGCCGTCCTGCAGCATGAGCAGCTCGCCGTGCAGCGGCAGCAGGAACCGGTAGCCGCCGCGGGTGTCGCGGCGGGCCTGCCCGGCGGTGCGCACGCAGTCGGCACGGTCCGCCCGGTACTGGACGATCCGGTAGGCGGGGACGGCGGGGACGGCCCCGTTCGAATCGGTCTCACTCGGCCGGACAGGACCGCCGAGGAGATCGTCCACCGCAGGCCCTTCCGCCGTTCCATCCGTACCCGGCGGTGCCGGCACGTTGATCGTTCGTCGCCCGAGGTTAGTACGATCACCGTCGCCAAATCAGCCGAATCAAGCGCAAAGTAACGCGATTCAGACTGTGGGTGATCTTGCCATGCGCCCGCCGGCAAGTTCCTTGCGCGCGAGCACAAGCGCGCCTCCGCGAACCGTCCTACGGTGCCGAACCTGGGGCGTGTTCTGCGCCACCCGAAACCCCGGTCTCTGAGGCGGTCCCGGCGCTGCGCAACGGGCCGGTCCACCTCGCCCGAGCCCTCTGCGCACCGAGGATCTGATGGAGCAATTCCTCTTGGCGGCGGCGTTCGTCCTCGTGGCGGGCGCCGGCATCGCCGCCGCCGTCCTGCTGGTCCGCCAGCGGCGGGTGGCGGCCGAGCTCCGCCGGCAGAACGCCGTGCTCGCCCACGGGCTGGATCTGCGCGAGAAGGAGCTGCGGCACCTCGCCGACGTCCGGCTGCCCGAGCTCATGGAGTCCCTGACCAACCCCGCCGTGCGCGTCGCCGGCCCGCTGCACGACCTGGACCGCGAGGCGCCCGCCTTCGAGCAGGCGCTGCAGACCGTGATGGACCTGTTCGCCGGGTCCGCCGCGCGTGTCCGCGAACGCGCCGACCGGTCGGCGAAGTCGACGCTGCGCGCGATGATGCGCGCCGTGCAGAGCCTCGCCAACGAGCAGCAGCTCGCCATCTCGCACATGCAGGAACGCCACGACGACCCGGACGTTCTGGAGGGCCTGCTCCGCGTCGACCACATGAACGCCCAGATCGGACGGCGCGCCCAGGCCACCGCCGTGCTGTGCGGGTCGTGGCCGGGGCAGCAGCGCTCGGCATCCTCGCTGACCGACGTGGTGCGCGGCGCGACCTCCCGCATCCGCGACTACCTGCGCGTCAACCTGGAGGGGTCGCCCAGCAGCGCGGTGACGAGCCGCGCCGTGGAGCCGGTCGTGCTGACCCTCGCCGAGCTGCTCGACAACGCCGCGCGGCACTCCCGCCCGGACACCACCGTCGAGGTCAACTTCCGCTCCGTCCACAACGGCGTCGCGATCACGATCGACGACGCGGGCGTCGCGATGGACGCCGACGAACTGCAGCATGCGTCCGAACTGCTGTCCGGCGAGGTGTCGGTGGACATCCACCGGCTCGGCGACCCGCCCCGCGTCGGGTTCGCGGTCGCGGGCGTGCTCGCCGCCCGGTACGGGTTCCGGGTGTCGGTCGACAGCCACTCCCCCTACGGCGGCGTGCGGGCCGTGGTGTTCCTGCCGAGCGCGCTGCTGACCACCGTCCCGGACGAGCGCGGCCCCGCCCGGGCGGTCCCGGCCCGCGCCGCGGAGAACACCGCGCCCGCGGACGGCACGTCCACCGCGAGCGGGCTGCCCAAGCGCAACCGCGTCGCGGTCGCCGAACCTCCCGCGGCGCCGGACGGTGACGAGGAGCCCGGCGCACCGGATACCGGGGAGCGGCCCCCGGCCCGGCCCGCGCGGGAGACCGCCGCCGGCCTCGGCGCCTGGCAGCGCGGGACGCGGTCCGGCCGCGCCCGCACGCCGCCCGACGCCGGCGGACCGGGCGCCGAGAGCAAGGATCTGCGGCCATGAACGAGGGAGGGAACAGCGCGATGGACGACGGGACGAACCGGCTCGGCTGGATGCTGGACGACGCGCTGCGGATGCCGGAGACCCGCTATGCGATCCTGCTGTCGGCCGACGGGCTGCTCATGGCGCACTCCGAGCGGATCAGCCGGGACGAGGCGGAACGGCAGGCCGCCGGCATGGCGGGCCTGCAGTCGCTCGCCCGCAGCACCGCCGAGTTCTGCGGCGATGCGGGCAGCACATGGCGGCAGACGGTGAACGAGTTCGACGACGGCTATGTGTTCCTCGTCGCCGCCGGGCCCGGCGCCTACCTCGCGGTGTCGGCGACGCAGCGCGTCGACATGGAGACCGTGTCGTTCCGGCTGCAGGAACTCGTGCAGCGGCTGGGCAAGGAGATGACCAGCCCGCCGCGTCCGGGCGCGGGCAGCCCCGCATGACCCGGCGCGGGAACGGGCGCGCGCTGGTGCGCCCGCACGTCGTCACCGGCGGCCGGGCGCACCCGACCCGTAACGTGTTCGACCTCGTCACCCTCGTGATCGCCACCGGCGACCCGCCGCTTCACCCCGGGGGGACGACCCCCCGCACCCCGCTTCGGACCACCGGCCTGTCCCCCGAGAAGCTCCGCATCGTCGAACTGTGCCGCGGCGGCGCGCTGTCGGTCGTCGAGATCGCCGGGCATCTGAACCTGCCCGTCGGGGTCACCAAGGTGCTGCTCTCCGACCTCGTCGACAGCGGGCACCTCGCCACCCGGGGCGCCGCGCCCACCGTCCGGCAGCCGGAGGTCCGGCTTCTCCAGGAGGTGCTCGATGGACTCCGCGCTCGCCTCTGACACGTCCTACGTCCGCGCCAGCGTCCGTACCGCCGTCAAGATCCTCATCGTGGGGCACTTCGCCGTCGGCAAGACCACCTACGTCGGGACGCTGTCGGAGATCCGTCCGCTGCGCACCGAGGAGCTGATGACGCAGGCCGGCGCGACCGTGGACGACCTCGCCGGTATCCGCGACAAGACGACCACCACGGTCGCGCTGGACTTCGGCCGTCTCACCCTCAGCGACGACCTCGTCCTCTACCTGTTCGGCGCGCCCGGCCAGCAGCGCTTCACCCGGCTGTGGGACGACCTGGCGCGCGGCGCCCTCGGCGCGCTGGTCCTGGTGGACACCGCCCGGCTCAAGGAGTCGTTCGCCGTCATGGACATCGTGGAGAAGCGGGGACTGCCGTACGCGGTCGCCGTCAACCACTTCGACGGCTCGCCCGTCTTCCCCGACGCCGAGGTCCGCGAGGCCCTCGACCTCGCGCCCACGACGCCGCTCGTCACCTGTGACGCCCGGGACCGCAGATCGTCCACCGAGGCGCTGATCTCGCTCGTCGACCACCTCCTGACCCTGGGCGGGGAGACCGCATGACCACCGAGCACACCGCGCCGGAGCGCATCCCCCTGTACGGCCCGGACTTCGCCCGGGACCCGCGCGCCGCCTACGCCCGCATGCGCGCCCACGGCGACCTCGCGCCCGTCGAACTCGCCCCCGGCGTCCCCGCGACGCTGGTCATCGGGTACGAGGCGGCGCTGGAGATCCTGCGCGACCCGGAGACGTTCCCGCGCTGCAGCGAGGTGTGGGAGGAGGAGGTCGGCCCGGGCTGCCCCGTGCTGCCGATGATGATGGCCCGGCCGAACGCGCTGTTCACCAACGGCTCCGTCCACGCGCGGCTCCGGTCGGTGATCGTCGACAGCCTGGACCGCGTCGACCCGGCGTGGTTGCGCGACCACGTCGAGACCAGCGCGGACACCCTCATCGACCGGTTCGCGGCCGACGGCAAGGCCGACCTCATCGGCCAGTACGCGCGCACGCTGCCGCTGCTGGTGTTCAACGAGATGTTCGGCTGCCCCCGCGACATCGGCGACAAGCTCGTCCGCGGCATGAGCGCGATCTTCGACGCCGTGTCCGCCGAGGAGGGCAACGCGCTGCTCACCGAGGCCACCGGCGAACTGGTCGCCTGCAAGCGGCGGAAGCCGGGCGCGGACGTGACGTCATGGATGATGCGGCATCCCGCGGGGCTCGACGACCACGAGATGGCCCACCAGCTCACGCTGCTCGTCGGCGCCGGCACCGAGCCGGAGCAGAACCTCATCGCCAACGGCATCCTGCTCCTGCTGTCGGACGACCGGTTCGGCGGCGACCTGTCCGGTGGCAGCATGCCGGTCGAGGACGCGCTGGACGAGATCCTGTGGACCGACCCGCCGATGGCCAACTACGGGACGACGTTCCCCCGCCGGGACCTGGACTTCCGCGGGCACCGGCTGCCCGCCCACCAGCCGGTCCTGATCAGCTACGCCGCCGCGAACACCGACCCGTCCCGCGCGGCGGCCGACCGGAAGGGCAACCGCGCGCACCTGTCCTTCGCCGGCGGGCCGCACACCTGCCCGGCCAAGAGCCACTCCCGGCTGATCGCGTCCGCCGCCATCGAGGTGCTCCTCGACCGGCTGCCCGACCTGGACCTGGCCGTCCCGGGGGACGCGCTGGAGTGGCGGCCCGGCCCGTTCCACCGCGCGCTGGCCGCGCTGCCCGTCACGTTCCCGCCGGCCGGAGCGCGGTGAACCCCGGCCGCTACTGGCGGGGACGCCGGTCCACGACGCGGCTGAGCGCCTCCACGACCGCCGGGTCGTACTCGGCCGCCGAGTCGAGCCGCAGCCGCTCCAGGACGGCCGCGCCCCGGTCGCGGTCGGCGGAGTCGCCGACCAGGTCGTCGTAGGCGTTGGCGGCCTTGATGACGCGGCTCGCGAGCGGCGGCGGGATCGGCCGCTCCCCCGAGTCGCCCGCGGGCTCGCGGCCCGTCCGGTACGGGTGCGAGGAGAGCCGCACGATGTAGGCCACCCGGTCCAGCACCCCGGTCTCCTTGATCACCTCGGCGCCCAGCTCGGTGATGCGGCGCTGCTCGGCCGGGGACGCCAGCACGGTCGCCCCGCCCGGGATCGGGTCGCCGAGCGACAGCTGCCCGATGTCGTGCATGAGCGCCGCGTACTCCAGTTCGAGCAGTTCCTCCTCGGCCATGCCGAGTTCGCGGCCCATCGCCACCGCCAGCCGCGCCACCCGTCCCGAATGCCCCGCCTCCACGTAGCCTCCGACCTCGGTGACCCGCGACAGCGACCGGACGGTCTCCAGGTAGGTGGCCCGGATGCCGGCGTACCGGCGGAACGCGAACTGCGTCACCAGGATCGGCACCGTGAAGATCAGCAGCGCGGCCTCGCCCATCGCGGTCGTCGCGACCGCGATCAGCATGGCGGTCGCGCCGGTCGCCGCGCACAGCGCCATCGTCGCGTCGGCCTCGTCCCGCAGCGTGATGCCGAACCGGGCCCGGACGGCCTCCGCCCGGATCGTCGCGGCGATCAGCATGTCGGTGAAGCAGGCCGCGATCACCACGACGCCCATCACGGCCAGCAGCAGGTACCAGGCGAGGCCGAGGAAGAGCATCGGCCGGAAGCACAGCGCGGTGAGCGCGACGGTGAACAGCCGGCGCGCCATCGCGTCCGGCCGCGGGACCCGGCCGACCGCGAGGTGCGGCAGCGACCCGACCAGCATGCCGACCGCGGTGACCGCGACGACCTGCAGCGCCGAGTGCTCGGCCGCGACGACGCCGAGCGGCGCGCCCGGCGGGGCGCCCTCGGGGCCGACGCCGACCAGCAGCGCGTAGCCCATCGCGCCCGCGGCGGCGACCGGCGCGACCTCCCGGTTGCCGGGCATCACCATGCGGAACAGCTCGCCCAGCGCGATCAGCACACCGAAGATGATCGCGACGTTGGGCTGCCGGAGGCCGACCGCCGCGACCTGCGTGACCGCGACGACGACGAACAGCCCGGCGGTCGCGATCAGCAGCAGCTGGCCGGAGTCGATCAGCCGCCACGCGGCCCGTTCCCGGGCGGGGACCCGGCCGGTCACCGGTGCCGCACCCCGTCACCGCCGGCGACGCGCAGCGGGGCGCTCGGGTCGTCGTGATCCTGCTGGGTGGTCTCGACGACGTCGTCGTCCGGCAGGACGACCGGGTTCGGCGGCTCCCACCCCTCGCGGTCGAGCGCGCGCAGGAACGCCTCGACCATCTGCGGGTCGAAGTGGTCGCCCATCCCGCGGCGCAGTTCCCGCACGGCCTCCTCGATGCTGCGGGCCGCGCGGTAGGAGCGGGTCGAGGTCATCGAGTCGAACGCGTCCGCGACGGAGATGACCCGGGCGAACTCGGGGATCTCGTCCCCGGCGAGGCCCATTGGGTAGCCGCGGCCGTTCACCTTCTCGTGGTGGTGCATGATGCCGGCGAGCGCCTCGTCCAGGAACCCGATATTGCGGACGATCTCCAGCCCGCGCATCGGGTGCAGCTGGATCGCGGCGAACTCCTCCTCGGTCAGGGTGCCGGTCTTCTGCAGCACCTTGGTGGGGACGCCGAGCTTGCCGACGTCGTGCAGCATTCCGGCGTAGCGGATCGCCTCGATCCGGTCGGCGCGCATCCCGATCTCCTGCGCGATCATCACCGAGCCGCGGGAGACCCGCTCGGAGTGGCCGCGGGTGTAGAAGTCCTTGGTCTCGACGGCCTGGCACAGCGCGGCGAGGGTCGCGGCATGCGCCTGCTGCTGCGCATACGCCTGGTCCATGGCCCAGCGGGCGATGAACAGCGGGAGCAGGACGAGGACGGCGGCGAACGGCCCGACCCGCGGCCACAGCCCGGCGATGAGCAGCCCGACCATGCCGTAGCCGAGGCAGCCGACGGCGAGCTGGCCGCTCTCGCGCAGCAGCTCGCGCGGCGCGGCCTGCCGGCTGAGCAGCAGCACCCCGGCGGTGAGCAGCAGGTTGACCACGACGAAGGTGACCAGCGCGCCGAGGAACGGCCCGATGACATTGCCCACCCAGCGGGCCTGCTCGGGATGGAAGCGGGCGCCGCCGAGCAGGTCGAAGACCGTCCCGGCGGTGAACCCGCTGAGCGCGAACTGCGCGCCGTTGAAGATCCGCTTGATCGGGGCGAAGAACCGCTGGCCGGTGACGACGGCGACCAGGCCGAGCAGCGCGGCGCCGACCGGGCCGAGCAGCACGACCGAGGCCAGGCTCGCGGCGAAGCTGAGCGACACCCGGGCGCGCGCGACGTTCAGCCGTGCCGGCGCCGAGTCGCAGACCAGGAAGAGCAGTGCCAGTACGGCCAGCTTGTTCCAGTCCAGCTCCGCGAAGGACGACGCCGCGATGAGGCCGGCCGCCAGGGCGACCACACCGCAGACGTACGCCCAGGCAGCGAGAGGTAGTCCACGCATTGCCGCCCCTCGGGGAGTGACGAGATGGCGGGCCGCCGCCGGGGTTTCGTGCCTGCCGGCACCTAGACCCAGGACACGCCCTTGGTCAGCGTCAGCGACGACGCCGAGGCGCTCGGGCACCGGCCGTGACCCACCGGCGACACACGCTTGAGCATGGCTCCTTGCCTCCCCCCGCCGAACCGGACCGTCCCGGCCTCGCGGCCGACCTACCAGGGCCGGGCGCGGGCCCGGCTTCCCGGGCGAGCACATACCCCGAATTGCACCGGCGCGCACGTGCTCCCGTCGCTGATTTCGGCACAAGCCTAACGCGCGCTGCGCAGGCCACACACGGATGGGGGAAAAACTGAGCAAAGCGTGAACTGATCGTCACCATAAGTGATCAATTGCCCCGGTGAATGCACTCAACGTAAGCGCACAATGCGGCTGCACGCCAGAATGCACGTGCATCCGCGGCTGCTCTGCGCCCGGGGTTTCTTCCATCCGGGTATCCGGATCGGTACGTCCCACCCTACCCCGGAACAAAAAGACTCACCCCATGGAAATGGCCACAATGCGACAAGACCGTGTTTTGGGGGATGCAGCCGAATTCAGCCGTGCGCAGCGTTCCGCTCGCGCACCCAGGCGACCGTCTCGGCGAGTCCCTCGCGCAGGCCGACCTCCGGCTCCCAGCCGAGCGCCTCCCGGGTGGCCCGCGGGTCGACCGCCATCGCGGGCAGATCGCCCAGCCGCGGCGGCGCGAACTCCGGGTCGTCCGGCGCGCCCGCCGCCTCGGCGACCAGCGTGTGCAGCTCCCGGTCGCTCGTCTCGAGCCCGGTGCCCACGTTGAAGCGCCGCCCGCCGCCCGCGTCGCCGGCCGCGCGGGCGAACGCGTCCACCACGTCCAGGACGTAGACGTAGTCGCGGGTCTGCGTGCCGTCGCCGAACACCCTGGTCGGGCGGCCGGACAGCAGCGCGTCCGTGAAGATGGAGATGACGCCCGCCTCGCCCTCGGGCGTCTGCCTCGGCCCGTAGACGTTGGCCAGGGTGAGCGTCGTGAAGTCGATGCCGTGCAGCTGCCGGTACATGCCCGCGTAGACCTCGCCGGAGACCTTCGATGCCGCGTACGGCGAGGCGGGCCGCAGCTCGGCGTCCGCCGGGACGGGCAGGGCGTCCGGCACCCCGTACACCGCGCAACTGGAGGTGAACACCACCTTGCGCGCGCCGGCCGCGCGCGCGGTCTCCAGCACGTTGGCGGTGCCCATCACGTTCGTGCGGGCGTCGCCCAGCGGGTCGGCCACGCTGGCGCGGACGCTGACCTGCGCGGCCAGATGGCAGATCACCTCGGGACGCCGCACCGCGGCCTTCTCCGCGAGCGCCGGGTCGGCGACGTCCATCTCCCACAGCTCCACGCCTGGACGGGAGTTGGCGCCGGACGACATGTCGTCCACGCCGATGACCTCATGACCGTCCGCGACAAGCCGGTCGACGAGATGGGATCCGATGAATCCGGCCGCGCCGGTGACGAGTGCGAGCACCCGCAGCACGATACCGGCGGTTCAGGTGCCCGCGGGCTTGTCGGCGCCTCCGGACGCCTTGATCTCGCCGCAGATCTCCTCGATCCGGCCGAGCACCTTGGCGCGCAGGTCGGTCGGGGCCTGCTCGCACCCGCACGACTTGCTCACCAGTTTCTTGACGGCCTCTTCGAGCCCGTACTCGCGCAGGCACGGCCCGCACTCGTCCAGGTGCTGGCGGACCTCTCCGCACCCGCCCTGGTCGAGTTCGCCGTCGAGGTAGGTGTAAACCCGCGCCAGTACCTCGTCACAGGGCGTGTCATGGTGGTTCCCGCAGCTCATGTCGACCCCCTGCCGGCGCGGGTGAGCCCGCGCTCCTCAGCGTAGTCCTCCAGCATGCCGCGCAGCTGGCGCCGGCCGCGGTGCAGCCGGGACATCACCGTACCGATGGGCGTGCCCATGATCTCGGCGATCTCCTTGTAGGCGAAGCCCTCGACATCGGCGAGATAGACCGCGATGCGGAATTCCTCCGGCAGGTCCTGCAGCGCCCGCTTCACATCGCTGTCGGGCAGGTGCTCCAGCGCCTCGGCCTCGGCGGACTTCAGGCCGCTGGAGGTGTGCGACTCGGCGCGCGCGAGCTGCCAGTCCTCGATGTCCTCGGTGGCGGCCTGCTGGGGCTGGCGCTGCTTCTTGCGGTAGGAGTTGATGAACGTGTTGGTCAGGATGCGGTAGAGCCACGCCTTGAGGTTGGTGCCTTCCTTGAACTGGTGGAAGGACGCGAACGCCTTGGCGAACGTCTCCTGGACGAGGTCCTCGGCGTCGGCCGGGTTGCGCGTCATGCGCAGCGCGGCCGAATACAGCTGGTCCAAGAACGGGAGCACGTCGCGCTGGAACCGCTCCTGGCGCTGCTCCACGGTCTCCGTGGTGCCCGGTACCTGACCCACCTCCTCGGCTGTGGCGCCCGTGGCCGCGACTGGGCCGGCGGCGTCGTATCCCACAGACGATATCGGTCCGCGCGGCCTGACAACGCGGACGGGTGCCCGCGCATCGCCGCTCGGCGCCGCCGCACCGGCTCTCCGCTGCGGATCGGCGACGGCCGTGGTCATCGGTCAGCACCTCCGTGTTGTTCGCTATGAGACGGTGCAACACCGCAACGGCCCCGCCGATTCCCTGTATGGGGCGACGCGCCCGAACACCGGGTCACTCAGGGTGAAGTCCGGCCCCGGACGGGGAAAGAAGTGACGTACACGGCGAGAACAGGAGCAATAGGTGCACTCCGTGCATTCGGCGCGACCTTCCGAGCCCACCATCGCCAGCCTGCGCGACACCTCCGGAGACGGCGCCGGAGACTCCCTGGCGCGCTACTGGACCTTCTACCGGGCGGTGGCGGACGCCCAGCTCACGCGCTGGCTGCCGCGCCGGCGGTCCCGCGTGCTGGACGTTTCGGGCGGCCACGGGCACAGCGCGGGCCTCGCCGCCGGCGCCGGGCACGCGGTGCTGGAGGTGCGCGACCCCGAGCACCGGGCCCGCGCGTCCGGCGAGCCGGGCCGTCCGGTGCGCGGCACGACCCCGCTGATCGCCGACTCCGGCACACTCTCCTACCTCACCGACGCCTGCGTGGACGCCGTGATCGCCGAGAACCGCGTGCTGTCCCGCCACCTCGCCACCGAGGCCACCATCGCCGAGATCGCCCGCGTGCTGCGTCCCGGCGGCCGCGTCCTGCTCTGCGTCGACTCCCTCACCCTCGGGATGGCGCTGCTCGCCGAGCGGAACTACTGGGCGCACCTTTCGGACGTGCCGAGCGCCGAGGTCGTCCTCGTCCCCTGGCCGGACGGGACGATCACCCGCTCGTTCTCGTCCCACCAACTCCGCGAACTGCTCACCGACGCCGGCCTCGACGTCGAATGGATCAGGCCCCGCACGGTGCTCTCCCCGTCAACGGTCGAGCACGTCCTCGCCGAGTCGCCGCGCGCCCTGCCCCGCCTGATCCGCACCGAACTGAACGCCCGGCAGGCGGACGAGTCCCTGGGAATCCATCTCCTCGCCAGCGCCCGCAGGGCGGGCTAACGCCTGCGGTCGTGCCCGGCCTGGCAGGTGATGCAGCGGGCGGCGTCGGGACGGGCCTCCAAGCGGCCCTCGGGGACGGGCTCTGCGCAGTCGACACAGCGGCCGTAGGTACCGGCGCCGATCCGCTCCAGGGCCGCGGCCACGCCGGCGCGATGGCGTTCCAGTGATTCCAGCGCGGCCTCCACCCGGTCGTGGGCGGTGAGGCCGGCCCCGGCGTCCGCGGCGGAATTGTCGCGTTCGGGGGTCTCGCCGCGGAGAATGGCAATGGAACGATCCAGATCCGCGAGCATGGCCGTGAGGCGGGAACGGGCGACGGCGGTGTCCACGATCGTGCGAACTCCTCCCGCTGGGCTCCCCGGCGAAGGGGATTTCGCCCCGGCCGCCCCGCCGGGACGGGCCGGGGCGGCGGCACGCGGGGCGGCGGCGGTCAGAACAGGCTGTCGGAATGGTTACCGGGACTATCCCCGGAAATCACCGGTTCTATGAGCTCCGGCCCGTTGTTCTTCACGCTGTTGACCGCTTTTGACACCGGGTAGGCGTCCATTGTCCCGGCCATGGCGGGCACCAGGAGGCCGCGGACCTGCTCGGTGCCGGTCAGCTCGGGGTCGAGCCAGGCGTCCCAGCGGTCCGGCTCGACGATCATCGGCATCCGGTCGTGGATCCGCCCGAGGTCGTCCGGCGCGTCGGTCGTGATGACCGTGCACGTCCACACCCACTCGCCCTCTTCGGTCTGGGGGGCCGACCCCCCGGAACCGCCTTCGGGCGACCTCCACAGTTCATAGAGTCCGGCCATCGCCATGATCGCGCCGTCTTTCGGGCGGATGAAATACGGCTGCTTCTGCGGCTTCTTCTTGGCCTTCTTCTCGCCCTCGGCCGGGTCCGGCGCGCCGTCCCGGTCCTGGATCGTGTACCACTCGAAGTAGCCGTCGGCGGGCAGCAGGCAGCGGCGCCGGGCGAACGCCCGGCGGTACGACGGCTTCTCGTGCACGGTCTCGAACCGCGCGTTGATCATGCGGGAGCCGATGGACAGGTCCTTGGCCCAGGACGGGACGAGGCCCCATCGCACCGTCCGCAGCTGCCGGACGGCGGCGGCCTCCTCGGGTGCGCCCTTCGGGGCCCTGGTCAGGATGGCCGGTACCTGTTTCGTCGGAGCGACGTTGTAGTCGGGCTGGATGTCCCCGTCGACGGCGTCGAGCTGTACCTGGAACTCGTCCAGCAGCTCCTGACGCGCCCGGGTGGTTGCATAACGTCCGCACATGGCTCCCATCCTGCCGCGCTTGAGGTGCGACACGCTGGGCATGTAGCGGGTCATGCGACCCTTCACGACCCTGGCCCGCCCCTTCGTGGCGGCGCCCTACATCATGACCGGCCTGGACGCCATCCGCGATCCGCGCGAGCGCGCTGAGCGGGTCGGCCCGGCCGTCAAGCCGGTCGCCGACCGGATCGACTGGATGCCGAAGGACCCCGAGACCCTCGTCCGGATGGAGGGCGCGCTCAGCCTCGGCACGGGCGCGCTGCTGCTGACCGGGAAGTTCCGGCGGCTGGCGACACTGCTGCTCGCCGCGCAGCTGGTCCCCGCGCTGGCGACCGAGCACCACTACTGGACCGAGCACGACCCCGAGCGCCGCGCGAACGAGCGCTCGCACCTGCTGAAGAACGCCGCCCTGTTCGGCGCGCTGCTCATGTCGGCGACCGAGCCGCGGCGCCCGCCGCGCACCGCGCAGCTGCGGCGCGCGATGCGCGAGACGCAGATCAAGACCGGCGCCGAGGCGAAGGCCATGCGCCGGGAGGCCGCCGCCACGCTGCGGGACGCTCGCCGGAAGGCGGCCCGGCAGGTGCGCGTCGCCCGCGCGGAGGCCGGACGCGAGGCCGCCAGGCGGACCGCGAAGGCGGCGAAGGCGGCGAAGATCACGAAGCCCGCGAAGACCGCGCGCAAGGGCGGCCGGCGGGCCGGCGGGGCCGGCGGCGCGCTGGCCAAGATCGGCGCCGGCGGTGCCTTCAAGGCGGGCAAGGCGGGCGGCGCGCTGAAGAACATCGGGTACGGCGGCGTGTTCAAGGCCGGCAAGGCCGGCGGCATGTTCAAGGGCGGCATGTTCAAGAACGCCAAGGGGGCGGGTGGCGCGTTCCGGCTCGGACGCGCGTCCAAGCCGAACCGGGCCGCGCGGGCGGGGCAGACGGTCAAGGCGGGCACCGCCACCCAGGCCGCGAAGGCCATGAAGGCGGGCCGGACGGTCAAGACGGGTACGGCCGTCCAGGCGGGCAAGGTTCTTGAGGCGGTCAAACGCTGATTTCCCGAAGAGAACCTTAAAAGAACCTCAAAACCATTGAACCGGGAGGTGAGGCGGTCCCGTACTGCCGGGTGACCGCCCGCATTCCACCACGACGGAGACGCCCCGGCCATGGCCCTTCCCGGATCGTCCGGCCGCCGGCCCGGCGGGTTGCGGAGCCTGCTCCGCCGCCCCGGCACGGCACGGCCGGTATCGGCCGCGCGCGAGCCCGGAAAAGACGACGAGGACATCGTCACGGAGCTCTACCGCGAGTACCATCGGCCGCTCCTCGCGTTCGTTCTCCGGCTGACCGGCGGTGACCGCCAGTGGGCCGAGGACGTGGTGCAGGAGACCATGATCAGGGCGTGGCGCAGCGCGGACCGGCTGGACGACCGGACGTCCTCGCTGATGCCGTGGCTGGCCACGGTCTCCCGGCGTATCGTGATCGACCACCGGCGGCAGCGCGAGGTCCGGCCGCCGGAGGTCGGCGACGGCCCCCTGGAGAACCTCCCGATGGCGGACGAGATGGACGGCCTGCTGCGCAAGGTCGTCGTGACGGAGGCGCTGAAGTCGCTGTCCCCCGCGCACCGGCAGGTGCTCATGGAGACGGTGCTGCGCGACCGGACGGTGAACCAGGCCGCCGAGTACCTGGGCATCCCGGTGGGGACGGTCAAGTCCCGCGTGTACTACGCACTGCGCGCGTTGCGCGTCGCCCTGGAGGAGAGGGGGGTGACCTCATGAGTACCCCGGTCGAGCACACCGATGTCGGCGCCTACGCGCTGGGGCTTCTCGAAGACGGCGATCGCCGGGCCTTCGAGGCGCATCTGCACGGGTGCGGCCGCTGCCAGACCGAGCTGGGAGAGCTGGCCGGGGCGGCCGGGGCCCTCTTCGAGTCGGCGCCGGGAGCCGCCGCCGAGCCCGCCGCCGAGCCGGCGCCGGAGGAGGACGAGCCGCCCGCGGCCCCGGCGCCCGTGATCGACATGATGCGCCGCAGGCGGCGGGCCGACCGGCGGTTCCGGCGCGGCACGTACGCGATCGCCTCCGCCGCCGCGGCGGTGGCGCTGGGCGCGGGTGTCGCGGTGGGGACGACGCTGAACGAGGAGGGCCACTACAGGCCGCCGCCCACGGCGCAGTCGATCGTCGGCGAGCGGTTCCACGCGGCGAACGCGAGCACGGGCGCGTCCGGGACGGTCGGCCTGGTCGACAAGGGCTGGGGCACGCAGGTGAGCCTGGAACTGCGCGGCATCAAGGGGCCGCTGCGGTGCCACCTGGAGGCCGTGTCGCGCAACGGCGAGCGCAGCACCGTCGCGGGCTGGCGCGTCCCCGACAAGGGCTACGGCGTGCCGGGCCAGCCGAAGCCGCTGGTCATGCAGGGCGGTACGGGGCTGACCCGGCCGGAGATCAGCAGTTTCGTGGTACGCCTCGACGGCGGCGGGACGCTGCTCACCATTCCGCTCTGACTCGTTCCGGCCCGATAACCTTGGGTCATGCCCTCTCCGCACTGGCCCGCCCCGGTCGCGCGTGTCCCGGTGGACGCCACCGTCCCGCTGCCCGGCTCGAAGTCGATGACCAACCGGGCGCTGATCCTGGCCGCGCTCGCCGCCGCGCCGGGCCGGGTCGTCCGCCCACTGCGCAGCCGCGACACCGACCTGATGGCCGCCGCGCTGCGCGCGCTCGGCGTCGGGGTCGATGAGGGCGGCGATGGGGCCGCCGCGGGCGGCCCCGGAGGGCCGGCCCCCGGGACGGGCACGGACTGGCGGGTCGTCCCCGGTGAGCTGACGGGTCCGGCGACCGTCGACACGGGCCTGGCCGGGACGGTGATGCGGTTCCTGCCGCCGGTCGCGGCACTGGCGTCCGGCGAGGTGTTCGTGGACGGCGATCCGCGCGCCCGGGAGCGGCCGATGGGCCCGATCATCACCGCGCTGCGGGCGCTCGGCGCCGACATCGACGACGGCGGGCGGGGCGCGCTCCCGTTCACCGTGCGCGGGACGGGCGCGGTGAACGGCGGGGAGGTCGTGATCGACGCCTCTGGATCGTCCCAGCTGGTGTCGGGGCTGCTGCTGGCCGCGCCGCGCTTCGACAAGGGCGTCGAGATCCGGCACGAGGGCCCGCCCGTGCCGTCGGCGGCGCACCTGACCATGACCGTTGAGATGCTGCGCGCGGCGGGTGCGACGGTGGAGACCGGGCAGAAGGTCTGGCGTGTCGCGCCGGGCCCGCTGCGGGGCCGGGACTGGGTGATCGAGCCGGATCTGTCGAACGCGGCGCAGTTCCTCGGCGCCGCGCTCGTCACGGGCGGGCGGGTGACCGTGCCGGGCTGGCCGGCCGAGACGACGCAGCCGGGCGACGCGCTGCGCGGGCTGCTCGGCGCGATGGGCGCCGAGGTGTCGCACGGCCCGGACGGGCTGACCGTGCGGGGCCGCGGCGGGTTCGGCGGCCTGGACGCGGACCTGCACGCGGTGGGCGAGCTCACCCCGGTGCTCGCGGCTCTCTGCGCGCTTGCGGACTCCCCGTCCCGGCTGACGGGCATCGCGCACCTGCGCGGCCACGAGACCGACCGGCTCGCCGCGCTGGTCGCCGAGATCAACGGGCTGGGCGGCGACGCCACCGAACTGCCGGACGGGCTGGAGATCCGCCCGCGTCCGCTGCACGGCGGCGTCTTCCACACCTACGACGACCATCGGATGGTGATGGCGGCGGCGGTGCTCGGCCTGGCCGTTCCCGGCATCGATGTGGAGAATCCGGGCACCGTGGGCAAGACTCTTCCGAACTTCACCCGGCAGTGGGCGTCGATGCTGACGCCCGCCTGACGTCAGGGGCGGACACTGGCTCGACGCGTACATGACTACGACGAGGACGACGTCCGGGTACGGCCCGGCCGCCGGGGATCGCGGCCGCGCACCCGCCGCCGTCCCGCACACGAGGGCGCCTCGCCCGGGCTCGTGACCGCGGTGGACCGGGGCCGCTACCGCTGCCTGGTCGATCCCGGCACCGGGGACGAGCGCGGCGTCATCGCGATGCGCGCCCGCGAGCTGGGCCGCAAGGGCGTCGTCGTCGGCGACCGGGTGGCGCTGGTCGGGGACGTGTCCGGCGCCCCCGACACCCTGGCCCGCATCGTCCGGGTGGAGCCCCGCACGTCCTCGCTGCGCCGCACCGCCGACGACACCGACCCGTTCGAGCGGATCATCGTCGCGAACGCCGACCAGCTGGTCATCGTCACGGCGCTCGCCTCCCCCGAGCCCCGCCCCCGGCTGATCGACCGGCAGCTCGTCGCCGCCTACGACGCCGGGATGGATCCGCTGCTCTGCCTGACCAAGGCCGACCTCGCCGCCCCGGACGCCCTGGTCGCCGAGTACGCGCCGCTCGGCGTCCCGTACGTGGTGACGCGGCGCGGCGGCGGCCTGGACGAGCTGCGCGCCCACCTGTCCGGCCGCGCGAGCGTCCTCGTGGGCCATTCGGGCGTCGGCAAGTCGACGCTGGTGAACTCACTGGTCCCGGACGCCGAACGCACGGTCAGCCACGTCAACGTCGTCACCGGCCGCGGCCGGCACACCTCGTCGTCGGCGATCGCGCTGGAGCTGCCCGGCGCGGACGGCTGGATCATCGACACCCCGGGCGTCCGCAGCTTCGGCCTGGCCCACGTCGATCCGGAGAACGTGATCAACGCGTTCGAGGACCTCGCCGAGGGCGCCGCCGAACGCTGCCCGCCGCACTGCGACCACTTCCAGGACGACTGCGGCCTGAACGGGTGGGTCGCCGAAGGCCACGCCTCCCGGGCCCGGCTGGACTCCCTGCGCCGCCTTCTCGGCGCCCGCGACTCCGACACCGTCGAATAGCCCGCGACGGACGGCGTTACGCGTCGCTATGGTCCCTTACATGCCTCAGATGATCGCTGCGCGGTACGAGCTCGTGGAGGTGCTCGGCCGGGGTGGGATGGGCGCGGTGTGGCGGGCCCGCGACCGGACGCTCGGCCGCGAGGTGGCGGTCAAGGAGGTGTCGCTGCCGCAGGGGCTGGACGACGCGCAGGTCGAGCGGCTGTACGCGCGGACGTTCCGGGAGGCGCGGTCGGCGGCGCGGCTCGACCATCCGGGCATCGTGACCGTCTACGACGTCGGCGAGGAGGACGGCCGGCCCTGGATCGTGATGCAGCTCGTCCGGGCCGAGGGGCTCGACCGGGTCATCGCGCGGGAGGGGCCGCTGCCGCCGGCGCGGGTCGCGGCGATCGGGCTCGACCTGCTGGACGCGCTGGGCGCGGCGCACGCGTCCGGGGTCGTGCACCGCGACGTCAAGCCGGGGAACGTGCTGCTGCCGCGGGGCCGGGCCGTCCTCACCGACTTCGGGATCGCGACCGTGGCGGGTGACGAGACGCTCACCCAGGCCGGCGCGATCGTCGGGTCGCCCGCCTATCTGGCGCCCGAGCAGGCGCGGCACCAGAAGGCGACTCCGGCGTCCGATCTCTGGTCGCTGGGCGGGACGCTGTACGCGGCGGTCGAGGGCCGGCCGCCGTTCCGGCGCGAGGACGTGTGGGGCGTGATGGCCGCCGTCCTGTCGGACGATCCGGATCCGCTCCAGCACGCCGGTCCCCTGACGCCCGTCCTGCACGGGCTGCTCCGCAAGGACCCCGCGCAGCGGATGGGGCCCGAGGAGGCCGGGCGGCTGCTCCGCCGGGTCGCGCACGGCGCGCCGCGGCCGCCCCGCACGCCCGGCGCGCCGCAGCCGGTCCTCGCGCCCGCCCGGCCGCCGCACAACGTGACGCTGCCGCCGCCCCCGGCCGGACCGGCGGTCGAGACGGCGCCTCCGCACTCCCCCTCGCAGCGGAGGCGGATGCCGTGGCCGCTGCTGGTGCCCGCCGGGATCGTCGCCGCCATGATCGCCGTCGCCGTCGTCGCGGTCGTGGTGTTCAGCGACAACGGCGGGGCCAAGGACAAGGCCGAGGGCGGGAACGGGGGCGGGGACCGGCGGCCGGGTACCTCGTCGCCGCCCTCGCAGGTCGCCGCCCCCGACGGATACCGCGTGTACCGGGGGTCGGCGTTCGTCGCGGCCGTCCCCCAGGGCTGGACGGACGAGGCCCAGGGCGACGACGTGACGTTCACCGACCAGACCAAGGGCGTGAAGCGGGCCGTGGTGATCCAGCGGCTCGGCTCGGCCTCCCAGAGCGATCCGGGGGACGGCCTCGCCTCCGCGATCGACAAGATGAGGAACGACTCCAGCGCCTATCCCGGCTTCGAACAGGAGATGTTCGACCGGAACGTCCCCTTCCTGGGCGGGCAGGCGGCCGAACTTCAGTTCACCTTCACCAAGAACGGCATCCTGGGCCGCGCGCGCGTGCGGGTGTTCGTGTTCGGCAACGCCCTCTACCAGGTCCTGCTGATCTCCGACCAGAAGCACTGGGAGGGCGCCCTCCCCCACTATGAGACGTTCCTGAAGACGCTGCGCAGCACCTCCTGACGCGGCGCGGACGGGGCCCGCGCAGGCAGCGGCGCCGCCGCGTCCCGGCGGGCTAGCCGCGCGGCTCCTCCAGCAGGGCGCGCGCCTTGGCCTCGGCCTCGTCCAGCGCCTTGACGTGCTGAGGCGCGAGTTCCGCCACGCACCGGGTCATCTCCTCGGTGACGTGGCTGAACGCGCTCTCCTCGGCGCCGCGCAGCGCCGCCCGCACGCTCGCCGACCGGGCGCCGAGCGCGGCCCATTCCAGCTCCAGCCGCGCGACGGCCTCGTCGAACGCCCGGGACGCCTCGTCTCCCGCGCTCTTCAGCTCGCCCGGGATCGGGCCCCGGCCCGCCTTCCGCGCCCGGCTCGACAGGGCCGAGAGGCGGCCGGCCAGGGTCAGGCCCTCGCGGGCGTGGGGCAGCACCTCGTGGATCAGGTCGGTGACCGCCTTCGCCAGCTCCTCCACCCGGGTGAGCAGCGTCCGCGTCGCCTCCTCCAGCGCCGCGGAGGTGCGTTCGGCGACGCGTTCGGCGGCGTCCCGCTGCCGCCGGGACAGCACCGGGACGACGTCACGGTCCAGCAGGCGGCGCAGCTCGCGCTCCCGCTCGCCGGGCACGGCGCGCCCGGCGAGGTCCGCCCAGACGCGCTCGATGCGCTCCTGCCCGGACGCGGCGATCTGCGCGGTGATCTCGTCCAGGGCCTCGCCCACCCTGGCCTTCAGCCGTTCCACGCGCCCGTGGAGCGCGTCGCGGTCGAACGGGTCGTTGAGCTCGTTGAGCTGTGCCTGCAATCGACGGGACACGTCGATGGCGTGGTCGGCCAGGGGGACGAGACGGTCGGCGAGCTGGTCGAGCGTCTCCGCCCGGCGCGGGTCGGTCAGCTCGGCAACCCACGGGGGAAGGTCGTGCGCCATGGCCCCATGGTGCCACCACCCGTCCCGCGAAACCGGCCGCCGCGCCCCGCCGCGCCGCGCGGGACGACCGAAAAGCCGGAACCGCGGGTAGGTGTGTCTGGCCAGGGGGTGAGCAGGGTAGCGTGGCACGCCGTGGCGGGCTATTCCGATGACCTGCGTCTCGCGCATGTGCTGGCGGACGGGGCCGACGACATCACGACCAGGCGTTTCCGCGCCCTCGATCTCGACGTCGAGACCAAGCCGGACCTGACGCCGGTCAGCGACGCCGACCGCAGCGTGGAGGAGCAGATCCGCGGCACGCTGAAGCGGGCGCGCCCGCGCGACGCGGTGCTCGGCGAGGAGTACGGCAAGACCGGGTACGGGAACCGCTGCTGGATCATCGACCCGATCGACGCGACGAAGAACTTCGTCCGCGGCGTCCCGGTGTGGGCGACGCTGATCGCGCTGATGGAGAACGACGAGATCGTCGTCGGGGTGGTGTCGGCGCCGGCGCTGAACCGGCGCTGGTGGGCGGCCCGGGGCGGCGGCGCCTGGACGGGGCGCAGCCTCACCCGCGCCACCCGGATGAACGTGTCGTCGGTCGGCGGCCTGCCGGATGCGTCCCTGTCGTTCTCCAGCCTCAGCGGGTGGGAGGAGCAGGGCCGGCTCGACCGGTTCCTGGATCTGACGCGCGAGGTGTGGCGGACGCGGGCGTTCGGCGATTTCTGGTCGCACATGATGGTCGCCGAGGGCGTGATCGACATCTCCGCCGAGCCGGAGGTCTCGCTGTGGGACCTCGCCGCGCTCCAGGTCATCGTGGAGGAGGCCGGCGGGATGTTCACCGACCTGTCCGGGGTGCCGGGCCCGGACGGCGGCAGCGTCGTCTGCACGAACGGCAAGCTGCACGCCGACGTCCTGCGCACGCTGGGCGGCGGGCAGCTCTCGCTGCGCATCTGACCGGCGAGTGCCGGGCATACCTGCTGCGGGGCCAGATCATCATGGCCATCCGGCCGACTCGCGACATATCGTGGAACAGCGGTCGCGGGGCGGTCGTTGTCCCAGATGGGCGGTCCGCAAAACGGAGGTTTCAGATGTCGACCCAGACCAAGGTAGTGATCGGCGGCGTCATCGTCGGCTTCCTGACCCTGTTCGTCTTCCCCTGGTGGCTGAGCGCGCTGATCATCCTCGGCGTCCTCGGCGCACCGCTCGTCGGGTACCTGATGCTCGACCCGTCCCAGCGCAAGCGGGTGCGGGCGCAGGGCCGCAAGCGGCTCGGGAGCTGATCCGGGCGGCTGCGGGGCCGGGGGTTCGCCCCCCGCCGGGCCCGCCCCGTTAGGGTGCGGGATGTGGCGGAGACGAAGGTCGGGGTGGTCGGCGCGGGCATTGTCGGGCTGGCGATCGCGCGGCGGCTGACCGAGACGCGCCCCGGCGTGACGGTGACGGTCCTCGACAAGGAGGACCGCGTCGCGGCCCACCAGACCGGCCACAACAGCGGCGTCGCCCACGCGGGCCTGTACTACGCGCCGGGCTCGCTGAAGGCGGCGCTGTGCAGGCGCGGCATCGGCCTGCTCAAGGAATACTGCACCGACCGGAACCTGCCCTACGAGGAGTGCGGCAAGGTCGTCGTGGCGCGGGACGCGTCGGAACTGGCCGCGCTGGAGGAGATCGAGCACCGCGCGGCGGCCAACGGTGTTCCGGGGCTGCGGCGGCTGACGGGCGGTGAGCTGCGCGAGATCGAGCCGCACGCCGCCGGGGTGGCCGCCCTGCACTCCCCCACCACCGCGATCGTCGACTTCCCGGCGGTCGCCCGCGCGTTCGCCGACGACGTGGCCGGGGGCGGCGGCGAGGTCAGGCTCGGCTTCGAGGTCGTCCGGCTGGGCCGGGCCGGGGACCGCGTCACGGTCGCGTCCCCGCGCGAGGAACTGACGTTCGACAGGCTCGTGGTGTGCGCGGGCCTGCACTCCGACCGGGTGGCGCGGCTGGCCGGCGACTCCCCCGCCCCGGCGATCATCCCGTTCCGCGGCGAGTACTACCGGCTCGTCCCGTCCCGGACGGATCTTGTCCGCGGCCTCATCTACCCGGTGCCCGACCCCCGCTACCCGTTCCTCGGCGTGCACTTCACGCGCCGCGTGGACGGTGGCGTGGACGTCGGCCCCAACGCCGTCCTGGCCCTGGCCAGGGAGGGCTACCGGCGCCGCGACATCCGCCCTCGTGACCTGTGGGAGACGATCCGCTGGCCGGGCTTCCGGCACCTGGCACGACGGCACTGGCGGACGGGCGCGAAGGAACTCTACGGCTCGGCGGTCAGGCGGGCCTTCGTCGCCGAGGCGCGCGGCTTCGTCCCGTCCCTGCGGGCGGCGGACGTCGTCGCGGCGCCTGCCGGGGTCCGCGCGCAGGCGGTGGACCCCGACGGCTCGCTCGTCGACGACTTCCGGATCGGACGCGTCGGCCCGGTCGTGACCGTCCGCAACGCCCCGTCCCCCGCGGCGACGTCCTCCCTGGCCATCGCCGAGCACATCGCCGAGCTGCTCTAGTCCCAGAGCGCGCGGTCGCCGCCGCGCGGGTCGCCGGCGACCCCGCCGTCCGGTTCGCCGAACATCCGCACCGCCCGCGTGGACGGGTCGAACCGCTCCCAGCCGGGGTCGCCGGTGCCGGCGAAGCCGGCCCAGGCGCGGTGCATCCGGTCGGCGAGCGCCTGCGGCGGGTTCGGGCCGGCCATGCCCCCGGTCCCGGCGGACAGGTTGTCGAACACGAAGCCCAACTCCAGTGCGTGGCAGGCGCCGAGGTCGTGGTTCGGCGACCGCCATCCGAACTCGTACATCCACGTCCGCCCGCCGGATGCGGCGTGTCCGGCGGCGGCGCGGTTCGCCGGAACGCGGAACAGGCTGTCGGTGATGATCGTCGCCATCAGCTCGCCGGCCGTCATGTCCGGGTACCGGTCACGGTAGGCGGCGGGCAGCCCGGACGGGACGCCCATCCCGGCGGCGACGACGCCCACGGCCTCGTCGGTGAGCTGGGCCGCGAGGCCGGTCGGCATCAGGAACAGCCGGAACTCCTCGGACGTGTAGCCGATGAGCAGGTCCACGTCGCGGCCGGCCCCGGCGGCGATGGCGTCCTCGGGGCGGCGGGTGAGCAGCTCGCCGTCCAGCACCGGGGTGAGGGACATGCCGCCCGCCGCGGTGGTGGCGCCCCAGCGGCCGGGGTCGGGCAGCATCGCGACCTCGGCGGCGACGGACGCCTGCGCGGGGATGATCGCGGCCGGGTCGAGCGCGGCGAACGCCTCCGCGGTCGGCTCGACGCCGAGCCGGGCGGCCATCTCCTTGGTGACGAGCATGGCGTCGTCCGGATCCTGCGCGATGCCGCCGGCACCGCTCTGCGCGATCGCGCGCCGGAACAGCCCGAGATCGAGGGAGAGCAGGGTGGTGACGCTCATGCCCCCGGCGGACTCGCCGAACACGGTGACGCGGCCGGGGTCGCCGCCGAAGCCCGCGATGTTGTCGCGGACCCACTCCAGCGCGGCGATCTGGTCGAGCAGCCCCCGGTTGAGCGGCGCGCCGGGCAGATTCGCGAAGCCCTCCACGCCGAGCCGGTAGTTGATCGTCACGCAGACGACGCCGTCGCGGGCGAAGGCGTGGCCGCTGTAGAGGGGCACCGCGCCGGACCCGTTCCGGAACGCGCCGCCGTGGATCCACACCATGACGGGCAGCCCCGACCCCCCGGGGTCGGGCGTCCACACGTTCAGGTTCAGGCAGTCCTCACCCGGGATGTCCGGGTCGGGAAGCAGCGCGTCGAACGGCTTCGGGTAGCCGGGCTTGGGTGCGGTCGGCCCGTACTCGACGGCGGGGCGGACGCCGTCCCACGGCCGGGGCGGGCGCGGCGCCCGGAAGCGGTTCGGCCCGAACGGCGGCGCGGCGTAGGGGATGCCGAGGAACGCGGTGACGCCGTCCCGCGTCGTCCCCCGAACCTTCCCATAGGACGTCTCGACGACCGCCTCCATGCCGCGCCTCCGGTTCTAGAACGAAATTCAATGAACCAGAGGGTACGGGACGGACGGCGCCGGGCGGAACGCCCTGATCAACCCGCCTGCGCGCCGGGGCGGAGCATCCGGGTGAGGTAGTCGCGGGCGAACGCGCGGATGGCGTCCTCGCCGTCCAGCTTCAGCCCGCCACCCGGGACGAGGAGCAGCGACAACGCGAGCCGCAGCAGCACCTCGGCAACGGTGTTGTGGTCCTCCGCGTCGCCGGGACGGGCGCGGCGCAGCCGGTCGGCGAGGATGTCGCGGGCGGCGAGCATGACCGCGCCGCCGTTCATGCTGAGCTGCGGCAGGACCGCCTCGGGCTCGCTCTCCAGCACGCGCGTCATCAGCGGATGCGTGCGGGCGCTGCGCAACCCGACGACGAACCCCTCCACGACGGCGTCCTCGGGGGACGGAAGGTCCTCGGTGGCCTCGGCGATCGCGGTGAGGAACCGGCGGCACTCGCGCAGGATCACCGCCTGGAGGAGCTGCTCCTTGTTGGTGAACCGCCGGTAGATGGTGGTGCGCGCGACCCCCGCCCGCTTGGCGACGTCCTCCACGCTGACCCGGCGCAGCCCGTAGCTCTCGAACTCGGCGAGCGCCGCGTCCAGGATGCGGGTGTCGAGATCGTCGGCGCCGTCCTCCGGCATGACCAGCCGCGCGAGCAGCCCGCCTGCGGTCGCGTCCATCGTCATGCCCGCACCTTAGCCGGATCGGACGCCCGGCTCGTACCACCGGACGCAACATAGCTACAATAATCGTCAACCTGTAGTTCTGTCTCACACTTGCGGCGGTGCACATGACGGACCAGGCCGACACGCAGACGCCGGCTCCGCTCGGGCCGGGCTCGCTGACCTGGCGCTACTTCGGCGACACCCGGATGATCCTGGTCGGGCCGCGGGCGGCCGTCCTGCAGAACATGCTCCCCGCGCTCGGCCAGGGCGTCCTCGACCACTCGGTGTTCTTCACCGAGACGTTCGCGCGGGTGAAGCGGTCCGCCGGGCCGATCATGGACACCGTGTACGGCGCGGAACGGTCCGCCGAGACGGGCCGGAAGGTGCGCGACTACCACCGCGACATCAAGGGGACGATGCCGGACGGCACCCGCTACCACGCGCTCGACCCCGAGACGTACTACTGGGCGCACGCGACCTTCCTCGACACCATGCTGTACGGGATCGAGACGTTCATCAGGCCGCTCGGCGAGGCGGAGAAACACCGGATCTACGAGGAGTCCAAGACGTGGTTCCGGATGTACGGGGTCAGCGACCGGGCCATGCCGCAGGACTGGGAAGCCTTCCAGGCGTACTGGAAGCGGATGCTGGACGAGGTGATCGAGCCGCACAAGACCGCCCGGTACGGCGTCGGCTACGTCAGGAAGGGCCTGCCGAGGCCCCGGCCGGTCCCCGCACCGGTATGGCGGGCGGTGTCACCGCCGCTGAACGCGGCCGCCCGGTTCATCACGGTCGGCGGGCTGCACCCGCGGATGCGCGAGCTGCTGGACCTGCCGTGGAGCGCCGCCGACGAGCGCCGCCACCGGCGGTTCGCGGCGGCCGTCCGGGCGGGGAACCGGCTGTGGCCGCTGCTGCCCGAGTCCGTCCGCTACCTGCCCCCGGCCCGCCGCGCCTTCCGGAAGGCCCGAACGACTCGCGGAAGGTGACGTCGACCACGGGGCCGGTCCCCCGGACGGCCCCGGTGATGGCGATGACCTTGCTCATGGCCGTTCCAGCCGGTCGAGCCGGACGGGCAGCCCGTCCTTCGGCGACGGCAGGGACGTGGTGTCGAGGGGCCATTCGTACCGCGCGGGGACGCTCCACCGGTAGCGCTGCAGCACCTGGTGCAGGATCGTCCTGACCTGCATCCCGGCGAAGTACAGCCCGATGCACTTGTGCGCGCCGCCGCCGAACGGGGCCCACGCGTACTTGTGGATCTTGTCCTCGCGGCGCTCCGGGGAGAACCGCTCGGGGTCGAACCGGTCCGGGTCCGGCCACCAGTCGGCCATGTGGTGGTTGCTGAGCATCGGCACCACGACCATCGTCCCGGCGGGGACGTGGTAGCCGAGGATGGAGGTGTCCTTGACGACCTTGCGGGGCAGCGCCGGGACGGGCGGCAGCATCCGCAGCGACTCCTTCATCACCATGTCGATGCCGGTGAGGGAGTCCAGGTCGTCGTAGGAGGGCCGCGCCTTGCCGAGGGCCAGCGACTCCTCGCGCAGCCGCTCCTGCCATTCGGGGAACTTGGCCAGGTAGTAGGCCATCGCCGTCAGCGTGATGGTGGTGGTGTCGTGCGCCGCCATCAGCGCGAAGATCATGTGGTTGACGACGTCCTCGTCGCCGAACCGCTGCCCGTCGTCGGTCTCGGCCGCGCACAGGGCGGCGAACAGGTCGCTACCGCCGGCACTCCCCTCGCGGCGCTTGGCGGGCAGGTGCCGGTAGAAGAACTCCTCCAGCGTCTTGCGGGCCCGCAGACCCCGGTGCCAGCGCAGCCCGGGGACGGGGAACCGGACGTAGGCCGTCCCCGCCCGGACCGCGTCGATGAACGCGCCGTTGATCCGCGCGCGCTCGGCGCCGTCCAGTTCGACGCCCATGAACACGTCCACGGCGAGGTCGAGCGTGAGCTGCTTGACGTGGTCGTAGACCTTGAAGCCTGATCCGGGTTCCCATGCCTCGACGCCCTTGACGATGCCGGGTGCCATCGCCTCCATGTAGGCGCGCAGCCGGGCGGGGGTGAACGCCTGCTGCATGATGCGGCGGTGGTGCAGGTGCTCCTCGAAGTCGAGCAGCATGATGCCGCGTTTGAAGAACGGCCCGATGTAGTAGCTCCAGGCGGGGCCGTTCGCGAACGCCTTGTCCCGGTTGACCAGGACGACCTCGGCGGCCTCCGGGCCCTGGACGGTGCAGGTCCGCTGCCCGAGCAGCCAGCCCCAGGCGACGGGACCGTACTGTTCGTACCGTTTGCGGGCCATCCCGATCGGGTCGCGCATCACGGCGAGCGTGTTGCCGATGTAGGGGACGCCGGGCACTCCGGGGACCGGTTTCAGGCCGCTGCCCTGCGGCGGCGGCGCGAGGACGCTCGTCATGACCCCTCCGGGGAACACTGCAACAAATAACCGGAATCTGTTGCTTTGTTCTAACGTAGCGCCCGCCCGTAAGTCCAGACTTATCCGCGGTGACTTGAGCCTCCGCCGTCAGCGCGCTTCGCGGGCCGCGGGCGCCCGGAGCAGCCGCCGCCGCGCCGTGTCCGTGAGCGGCCGGTACGCGCCCGCCTTGTCCCGGTAGTAGGTGCGGCCGTCGCCCGCGGCGGGGACGCCCTCGTCCCGCAGCGGCGCCGTGACCAGCCGCCCTCCCGCCGTGACGGGCACCTCGTCCACCACCCGGACGAGCGCGGGCCGCAGCCCCGGCTCCACCCGCAGCAGCGCCTCCGACAGGTCGATGGGTTTCAGTGTCTCCTCCGAGGGCGCCCGGAGCCGCCGGGCGAACCCCTCGGCATCGCGCAGGCTCACGGCCGCCGCCGCGAGCTCCGTCTCCCCCACCGGGATGCCGTAGACGGCGACGGTGTCGACATAGGGCAGATCGCCGAGAGCGTCCCTGATCGGCCCGGGCGGGACGATGCCGTCGGCGGTGCGGATGAGCTCGCCCTCCCGCCCGAGGAGCCAGAAGTCGCCGGCGGCGTCCCGGCGGAACAGGTCACCGGTGATCGTCCACGCGTCCTCGGCCCGGAACACGCCCCGCACCGGCCGGGCCGCGGCGCCGATGGCCGAGGGCCGCACCCGGGCCAGCAGCATGCCGATCTCGCCGGGCTCGCACTCGATCGCGAACCCGCCGGCCCCCTCGGCGAGGTGCCCGTTCTCCAGGTCGTACCGGGCGAGCCGGACCTCGGCGCTGCCGGGCAGCGGACGCCCGAGCGATCCGGGTTTCTTGCCGCTCAGGTTGACCAGGACCGCCTCACCCTCCGTCGAGGCGTAGAACTCCAGGACGCGGGCGGGCGCGAACCGTTCCTCGACCCGCCGCCACAGCCCGCGCGGCATCCCGGACCCGATGAACAGCCGGACGGCGTGGTGCCGTTCCGCCGGGTTCGGGGGCGCGTTCACGAGGTCGCGCAGCAGCATCCAGGTGTAGGACGCGACGGTCACGCCGTAGCGGCGCGCCTCGTCCCAGAACGTCTCCGGGTCGTACCCGCCGGCGAGCGCGAGCCGGGCACCGCCCGCGACGGCGCCGCCGAGGCTCATCAGCAGCGCGGAGGGATGCTGGATCGGCGTGATGCTGTACACGGTGTCGGACGATGAGAGCGCCGCCGACGACGCGGTCCCGAACGCGGACAGGGCCCAGCGCCGGTTCGTGATCCGGCCGGCCCGCAGCTGCTCCCCCGCCCCGCGGAACACCACGAACGCGAGATCGCCCGCCCGCCCCGGGTTCGGCCGGTACCACCCCGGCAGCTCGACCTGGTCCGGGTCGATGGTCTCCATGTCCATCAGCGATCCGCGGTCGCCGCGTCCGGCGCCACCGAGCAGATAGGCCCGGACGCCCTCCAGCCTCCCGGCCCGCGCGGCGTGCTCCGGATCGGCGATCACCCGGGTCACCTGGCTGAGCCGCACCTCCGCGGCCGGATCACCGTCGGGACGCAGCAGGACGGCGACCGCGCCGAGCCGGCTCAAAGCCGCCACGAGCGCGAGCGCGGTCGGCCGCGTGCCCATCAGCACACCGACGGCGTCACCGCGCCGGACCCCGATGTGGATCAGCCCGCGCACCACGGCGTCGATACGCCGCTTGGCCGCGTCATGCGTGTGCGCACGCCCGCGGTAGAGGAAGAAGACCTCTCCGGGCCTGCGCCGGGCCTGCTCGTCCAGCAGCAGCCCCATGGACATGCGCGTGTCGGACTGGAGGCGCTCCAGCCGCGCCAGCCGGGGCAGGTTCTGCGCCGCTTCTCCGCCCAGCTGCCCGCTCCCCCGCACCACCTGCGCGGCCGTCCGGAGCACCGACCGCGCGGCACTCGCCCCGATGCCCATCGCCAGCTGGAGCCCGTAACCCGCCGGTCCGCCGGGCAGACCGGCGGGTTCGGCCTCCTCGTCCCCCGCCACCGGAACGACGATCTCCGGAAGGTCGTCCTTTCCCTCCCGCCACATCGCCCAGGACACGACGGCGGGCCAGGTCTGCGCGATCGCGAGGCCGCCGACGACGAGCCCGAAGTGCCCGGCGCTCAGGGACGCCTCGTACACCTGGGCGCGCGGCGCGGCCCGCCTGATGCCGCGCACCATCGGCGGCGGCGCGATCTCGTCGACCTCGCCCACGAACGTGAGCACGGGGCAGGTGAGGTCGGCGAGCGTGACGAGCCGGTCCCCGATGACGAACCCGCCGGTCAGCATCCGGTTGTGCTGGATGAACTGGCGGAGGAACTCCGCGAGCGCGGGGCCGGGCCAGGAGACCCAGCCGTCCCGCTCCAGGAACCGCCGCTGCCGTTCCCGCGCCGCGAGCCGTTCCCGGTCGTGCAACTGGAGGATGAACTCGACCCTCGACCGGACCGACTTGACGGGGCTGAGCGCCTGGAACCCGAACCGTGTCACCCACCCGGGCACGGCGAACGCGCCGAGCACCCGGTCGGGTATCCGCTCGACCCCCTCCGAGGCGAGCCAGCTCGGCAGCCCGAACGGCAGCCCCCGGCTGATGTCGGACGGGCTGCCGAACGTCACGACCGACTCGATGCCCTCACTGCGCCGGTAGGCGGCGGCCTGGTAGACGAACATGCCGCCTTGCGAGTATCCGGCGAGATGGACGTCCCTCCCCGTCGCCTTCCGGATCCGGTCCACGGCGTCGCTGACCGCCAGGACATGGTCGCTGATGGTGCGTTCCAGCCCGCCGGGCTCCCGCTCGGGCGCGCCGAAGTCGACCACCCACGGGTCGACGCCGAGATCGTGCAGCACTTTCACGGCGCTGACCCGCGAGGAGATGTCGTACACCTCCGCGGTGATCATCAGCGGCGGCACGAGCAGCATCACCGGGCCGCCCGCCGACCCGGGGAAGTAGTGCCGCAGCCGGTAGACGCGCTGCTCGGTCACCACCTCGCACGGGGACGCGTCCTCGCCCGTGTCGAAGCCCCCGAACCGGGCGACCTCCAGGGCGTTCTGGGCGGTGGAGCCCAGGCGGGCGCCCAGGCGGAACAGCGTTCTGGCAACAGGCGGCATCGTCGACCTCTCGCAGCGTCAACGCCATGGTGTCCTGTCATCAGCGCCTTTAGCAATCAGGGCACGATGCGTGCGCCGTCCATGTGACCTGCCTGGAGGCGCTCCCACATGTAGCGGCGGCGGGGCTTGCCGCTGGAGGTGCGCTGGATCAGCCCGGCGCCGACGACGATCGTGAGTTCCACGTCGTCCCCGACACGCCGCCGGAGCATCTCGCGCACTCCCGGGACCCATTCCTCGCCCCGCGTCTCGGCGAACAGCGCGAGCCCCCTGCGCCCGGCCCCCGGCACGCCGACCACGACGACGCGTCCCTTCCCCAGCCCGCTGACCTCGGCGATCTTGCCTTCGAGGTCCTCGACGTAGACGGACCGGCCCCGGACCTTGATGCTGTCGCCCATGCGCCCGAGGACGAACAGCTGCCCTTCGTGGAAGAACCCGGCGTCCCCGGTGTGGACCTTCCCGTCCATGAACCGCGTGGACTTGGCCTCGGCGCCCGCGAAGTATCCCGGGCAGGCCGACGCGCCCCCCACGACGATCTCCCCGAGCAGCCCGTCCGCCAGTTCGTTCCCGTCGTCGTCCACGATGACGACCGGCACGTCCTCCTCGGGCGTCCCGCACCCCACGACCCACCCGGACTTGGCACCGAGCGACTGGGCTCCGAGCGAATGCTGCTCCAGGATCCGCACCGGCGACCCGAAGGACAGCGTCTCCGGATCGGGCCGGACGGCGAGCGGGGCACGGCCTTTGTTGTCCATGGTGACCAGGAGCGTCGTCTCCGCCATCCCGTAGGCGGGCTTGAACACCGACCGCGAGAACCCGAACGGCTCCACGAGCCGCGCGAACACCTCCAGCGTATGGGGGTCGATGGGCTCGGCGCCGACCAGCGCCATCTTCCATCCCGACAGGTCGAGCCCCTCCAACTGCTCGGGCTTGACCCGCCGCGCGGAGTACGCGTACGCGAACGGCGGCGCCGCCGTGTGCGCGGCCTCCGTGAAGCAGCGGATCCACCGCGCGGGGTCGCGGATGAAGTGGTCCGGCCGCATCAGCCGGAGCGTCCCCTGCCGCGCGATCGGGGTGATGAAGGCGCCGATCAGCCCCATGTCGTGGTAGAGCGGCAGCCAGGACGCGACCTCGTCGCCGTCCTCGTACCCGGCCATCCGGGCGATCAGCTCGGCGTTGGCCTCCAGGTTGGCCCAGGTGACCATGACGCCGCGCGGCGCGCCGCTGGACCCGGAGGTGAACTGCAGCAGCGCCAGCTCACCGGCGGGCCGCACCTCCGTTTCCGCGGCCTGGCGGGGCTGCCACGGTTCGCCGCACAGGCCGGCCTGGTCCATGGCGCGTCCGGCGTACTCGGCCAGGTCCTTGGAGGCGACGACGAGCGCCGGCGACGCCTGCCGCAGGATGGCCGCGACGTGGGCGACGTAGTCGTCCCCGTCCTGGAACAGCGGCGGCGTGATCAGGCAGACGGTGCCCCCCGCCGCCCAGACCCCGAAGTACGTCTCGATGCACGTGAAGTCCGTCGGCAGGATGAGGCACACCACGTCGCCGGGCCGGACGCCTTCCTCGATGAGCGCCCCGGCGGTGCGTCGCGCGGCGGAGGCCAGCGCACCGTAGTCACGGAACTCCCAGCCGCCGTCATCGGCCGCCAGGTACACGCCGCGTCCGGTGTGCGGCTTGTCCAGCCAGTCGCGCAGCGCAGATGCCATCGTGTCCCCTTCATATGATCCCGGTCACCCACGTGACTCGCGGGTAACTTCACCAGGACGGGGCGCCCTCGTCAACCTGTTCGATCAACGAATGTGACCAAGCGCTCATTTGGGTGACGTCCCGTCACCCGGCGGAGGACACCTTCCGCCCGCCCACGACCCGCGCGAGGAGCCGCCACCCGAGCAGGGCGAGCCCGAGGAAACTGGAGGCCACGATCACGAACGCGACGGCGGTGCCCTGCCCGGCGAGGACCCGCAGCACCATTCCGACCGCGACGGCGCAAACCCAGACCCCGACTCCGACGGGCATCAGCGCGTCCGCCCCACGCCAGGCCCGCGTCACGCCCCACCCGGCACCGAGCCCCACGAGAAACGGCCAGGCGGTATTGGCGAACCCCGCCAAACTGGCGGCCTCCTCATGCGAGGCCCGTCCAATGGCCACGAAGACGAGCACACAACAAACGTCCACCAGAGCCGCCACAGAATTCCGCATTCCCCCAGGCTAAACGCCCGATCCAAGAGCAGAGGACAGACCCGAAGCCCCAGCCCAGGCGGGGGTCTAGGGGCGGAGCCCCAGGGGCGGGCGGGTGGGGGATGGCGGAGGCACAGGGGGCTCCGGGGGATCGTCCCCCGAACAAAATGCGAAGGGTCCGCGGGGAAGTGCGCCAAAGCGCACGACCACACGGACCCTAGACCAGTAGCGGGGGCAGGATTTGAACCTGCGACCTCTGGGTTATGAGCCCAGCGAGCTACCGAACTGCTCCACCCCGCGGTGATGAGTTAACTGTATTGGGCGGGGGTGGCTTAGGCAAATCCTTTCGCCCGTGGCCGGGGCTTTCTCCGGCCACGGGCGTCGGGGGCCGGCGGCGCCTTCCGGGGGAGGTGCCGCGCCTTCGCCGGCTACTGCATGTGCGGGTACCGGTAGTCGGTCGGCGGGACGAAGGTCTCCTTGATGGAGCGCGGCGACGTCCAGCGGAGCAGGTTGAGCACGGAGCCGGCCTTGTCGTTGGTGCCGGAGGCGCGCCCTCCGCCGAAGGGCTGCTGCCCGACGACGGCACCGGTGGGCTTGTCGTTGATGTAGAAGTTGCCGGCCGCGTACCGGAGGACTTCGGCGGTGTGCGCGGCGGCGGCCCGGTCGTTGGCGATGACGGCGCCGGTCAGCGCGTATTCGGCCGCGGACTCCATCTGCGCGAGCATTTCCTCGTACCGGTCGTCTTCGTAGACGTGGATGCCGAGGATGGGGCCGAAGTATTCGGTCCGGAAGATTTCGTTCTCGGGGTCGTCGGACACGAGCAGGGTGGGCCGGACGAAGTATCCGGCCGAGTCGTCGTAGGTTCCGCCGGCGACGACTTCGACGTCCGGGTCTGCGTGGGCCCGGTCGATCGCGGCCTTGTTCTTGGCGAACGCGCGCTCGTCGATGAGGGCGCCGATGAAGTTGGACAGGTCGGCGACGTCTCCCATGGTGAGCCCGTCGACTTCGGCGACCAGTTCCTCCTTGAATCCCCCGTCCCAGATGGAGCGCGGGATGTAGGCGCGCGACGCGGCGGAGCACTTCTGCCCCTGGTATTCGAACGCGCCCCGCACGAGCGCGGTCTTGAGCACGGCCGGGTCGGCGGACGGATGCGCGACGACGAAGTCCTTGCCGCCCGTCTCTCCCACGAGCCGCGGGTAGCTCCGGAACTTCTCGATGTTGTTCCCGACCGTCTTCCACAGGTGCCGGAACGTCGCGGTGGATCCCGTGAAGTGGATTCCGGCCAGGTCGGGGTGCTGGAGCGCCACGTCCGACACGGCGATCCCGTCACCGGTCACCAGGTTGATGACGCCCGGCGGCAGCCCGGCCTCTTCCAGCAGCCGCATGAGCAGCACGGCGGAGTAGGTCTGCGTCGGCGACGGCTTCCACACCACCACGTTGCCCATCAGGGCGGGGGCGGTGGGCAGGTTCGCGGCGATCGCGGTGAAGTTGAACGGGGTGATCGCGTAGACGAATCCCTCCAGCGGCCGGTGGTCGGACCGGTTCCACACGCCGGGGCTGCTGATCGGCTGCTCGGCGAGGATCCGCCGCGCGAAGTGGACGTTGAACCGCCAGAAGTCGACCAGTTCGCAGGGGGTGTCGATCTCGGCCTGCTGGGCGGTCTTGGACTGCCCGAGCATCGTCGCGGCCAGCAGCGTCTCCCGCCACGGCCCGGCGAGCAGGTCGGCGGCGCGCAGGAAGATCGCGGCCCGGTCGTCGAACGACAGCGCCCGCCAGGCGGGCGCGGCCTTCAGCGCGGCCTGGATCGCGTCTTGGGCGTCGTCCTGCGTCGCGGTCCCGAAGGTGCCGAGGACGGACGCGTGCCGGTGCGGCTGCACGACGGCGACCTTGGCGCCGCCGCCGAGGCGCCGTTCGCCTCCGATCGTCATGGGCAGGTCGATCGGCGCCTCGGCGGTCAGCTCGGCGAGTTTCGCCTCCAGCCGGGCCCGCTCGGGGCTGCCCGGCGCATACCCGCGCACCGGCTCGTTCGTCGGCGGCGGAACGTTGGTCACGGCGTCCATGGAAAGGAAACCCTCCTAGCGGGAAACGAAGGAACGGAGAAAGAAGACGAGGTTGGCGGGCCGCTCGGCCAGGCGCCGCATGAAGTAGCCGTACCAGTCGGCCCCGTAGGGGACGTAGACGCGCATCTGGTGGGCTTCGGCGAGCCGCCGCTGCTCTGCGGTCCGGATTCCGTAGAGCATCTGGAACTCGTAGGACGCGGGCGACCGTCCCGCGGCCAGTGTCAGCGCGATCTCGATGATGCGCGGGTCGTGGCTGCCGATCATCGGGTAGCCGTCGCCCTTCATCAGCAGCTTGAGGCCCCGCACGTAGGCGCGGTCGATCTCGGGCTTGCTCTGGTAGGCCGCCGACTCAGGCTCGGCATAGGCGCCCTTGACCAGCCGGACCCGCGACCCCTCCCCTGCGAGGTCACGCAGGTCGCCCTCGGTGCGCCGCAACATCGCCTGGATGGCGACTCCCACCCAGGGGAAGTCCGTCCGCAGCTTGCCGAGGATCTCCAGGGTGGAGTCAACGGTGGTGTGGTCTTCCATGTCGAGCGTGACGGTCATGCCGACCCGCCCGGCGGCGTCGCAGATCTCCCGCGCATGGTCAAGTGCGAGGTCTCCCGGCAGGGCCTGCCCCAGCGCCGACAGCTTCACCGAGGCGTCCGCCCCGCCGGCGAGCCCGTACTCCTCGAAGGCCGCGAACATCCGCAGATAGGCGTCCCGGGTCGCCTCGGCCTGCGCGGGTTCCAGGGTGTCCTCGCCCAGGTGGTCGAGAGTGACCTTGAGCCCCGCGTTCTGCAGGTCCCGCGTCACCCCGATCGCGGCCTCCAGATCGTCCCCGGCGACGAACCGGTCGACGACTCCCCTGGTCAGGGGCACGGACGTGACGAGATGGCGCATCCGCTCGCTGCGCGAGGCGGCGAGGAGAACAGGGCTGAGCATAGGGAGCCTCCAACGTCAAGGAACACCCCGCACGTTAGAAGCGCCACGCTGTACCCCCTATAGTCAAATGCCACTTTCAGTCCCGTGGTACTTCATACGAATGTACGAAGGCAGGACGCATGGCCCCGGACCTCCAGGAGATCGTGGAACAGGCGGCCGATCTCCTCCGTGCTCCCGCCACCCTGGAGGACCGCGATTTCCATCTCGTCGCCTACGCGGCCCACGGCGACACCATCGATCCCGTCCGGATGGACTCGATCCTGCACCGCCGCGCGTCCGACGCGGTCCGCGCCCGCTTCGAACGCCACGGCATAGCGCGCGCGACGGGCCCGGTGCGCATCCCGGCCGACACGTCCCTCGGCCAGTTGGGCCGCCTCTGCCTGCCCGTCCGCTGGAACAACGTGACCTACGGCTACCTGTGGCTCCTGGACGACGAGCAGCGGATAACGGACGCTCAGGCGGCCCGCGCGATGCCCCTCTGCGAACGGGCCGGCCTCCTCATGGCCCGCCAGGCCAGAGAACGCGATGACCTGGGTCTGAAGGTCGCCGGCCTGCTCTCCACCCACCCCGACGTCCGGACCCGGGCGGCGAGCGACGTGGCCGAGGCCGTGGCCCCCGACACACCCCTCACCGTGGCCGTCCTGCGCACCCCGAGCCCGGAACCACTCAACCCCTGGCAGCTCCCCCACTCCGTCCTGACCACGGTCTGGCAACGCGACCACATCCTCGTGATCCCCGCCTCGACCCCCACCCCGACGACCCTCGCCAGGGCCCGCCGCCTCCTGGAGGAACGCCACGTTTCCGTCCGGGCAGGTGTGTACTCCCCTTGCCCGACCCTGGAGGACGTCCACGAAGGCTGGCTCCGCGCCCGCGTGGCGGCCCGCACCGCCGCCCCCGGCGAAACCCGCGACTGGACGTCGCTGGGCGTCCTCCGTCTTCTCCGCACCGCCGGCGACGACGCCCTGATCCAGGCCACCCGGACCCGGGGGATCGACCGCCTCCTCGAATACCCGGATCTCACCGACACGGCCCGCACCTACCTGGACCTGGCAGGCAGCGTCCAGCGGACGGCCAAGACCCTGAGCATCCACCGCCAGACCCTCTATCACCGCCTGCGCCGCATAGAGGAACTGACGTCCCTGTCCCTGGCCAGCGGCCAGGACCGCCTGACCCTTCATCTGGCCCTAGCCCTCGCCCCCCACCTCAAGCAGGACACCGGCTGACCCGAAGCATGATCATTCAGCGCGACGGCCGGCCACCGCTCACGGGGACTCGGCCAGTCCCGCATGGTGCTCGCGGAGTTCCCGCTTCAGGATCTTGCCGCTGGGGTTCTTGGGCAGCGCGTCGGCGAGCACGACGTACTTCGGGCGTTTGTACCCGGCGAGCCGTTCACGAGCGTGCGCATGCACGTCCGCAACGCTCAGATCAACGCCGGCCTTGGGGACGACCACGGCGGTGACGGCCTCGATCCAGTGGGGGTGGCTGATCCCGAAGACGGCCACCTCGGCGACGCCTTCCAGCTCGTAGATGGCTTCTTCGACCTCGCGGCTGGCGACGTTCTCGCCGCCGGTCTTGATCATGTCCTTCTTGCGGTCGACGACGGACAGATAGCCGTCCTCGGTCATGATCCCGAGGTCACCGGAGTGGAACCAGCCGCCCCGGAACGCCTCGGCGGTCTTCTCCTCGTCGCGGTAGTACCCCAGGGTCGCGTGCGGGCTGCGGTGGACGATCTCGCCGATCTCGCCCGCCGCCACGGGGTTCCCGTCGTCGTCGACGAGCATGGTCTCGACGTTGATGGCCGCACGCCCGGCGCCGCCGGCACGTTCCAGTTGCTCGTGGGGCCGCAGGATGGTCGCGAGCGGCGCCATCTCGGTCTGCCCGTAGAAGTTCCACAACCGCACATCGGGTAGCCGCCGCATCAGCTCCCGCAGGACCTCCGCGGGCATCGGCGAGGCGCCGTAGTACCCCTTCCGCAGGCTCGACAGGTCGCGTTCGTCGAAGTCGGGGTGGTGCAGCAGGGAGATCCAGACGGTCGGCGGGCAGAACAGCTTGGTGACCTTCTCCCGTTCGATCGTCTCCAGCAGCGCGGCCGGGTCGGGCACCGGCAGGATGATGCTGGTGGCCCCCAGGTAGACGTCGACGGAGAAGAAGCAGTCGAGCTGCGCGCAGTGGTACATCGGCAGCGAGTGGACCTCGACGTCGTCCGCGCTCATCTCCCCGTCGATCACGCAGCTCACGTACTGGCTGATCAGCGAGCGGCTCGTCAGCATGACGCCCTTGGGCCGCGATTCGGTGCCGGACGTGTACATGAGCCGCAGCGGGTCGTCGTCCCCGACGAGGACGTCAGGCGCCGAGGAGGGCCCTTCCCGCCACCAGGGGTCGACGTCCTCCCACCCTTCGGCGGGCGCGGCGCCCGAGAGCCCGATCCACCCGCGCACACCGTCCCGGACCCCGGCCGTGGCGAGCGCCTTCTCGGCCGTGGCCGCGAGCGCGTCCTCCGCGATGATCCCGGACGCCCCCGAATGCCCGACGATGTAGGCGATCTCGTCGGCGTTCAGCATGAAGTTGACCGGGACGAGCACCACCCCGAGCTTGGCCGTGGCGAACGCCAGCACCGCGTACTGCCAGCAGTTATGGCTGAGCAGCGCGATCCGGTCCCCCTTGCCGAGTCCCCGTGCCGCCAGCGCGTGCGCGGCCCGGTTGACCGCGACGTCGAACTCCGCGTACGTGACCCGCAGGTCCCCGTCGACCACGGCGACCCTGGCCGGATACCGCCGCGCCGTCCGATGCAGCAGATCCCCCACAGAGTGCTGACGAGCCCGAGCCACCGACTCAGCCACAACCGCCACCTTCCCCACAAAACCCCAGGTAAGACCGGTGAATGCCGGATCATAAGCACACACGACAAGCCCCCCACCACCCCCGAAAAGGGGGATCAAGGGACACCCCCCCACCCCAGCCCCAGCGTCGGGGGTCTAGGGGCGGAGCCCCAGGGGCGGGCGGGCGGGGGATGGCGGAGGCACGGGGGCCTCCGGGGGTCGCCCCCCGGACAAAATGCGAAGGGTCCCCCTGGGGAAGCAGGCGAAGCCTGCGACCAGGAGGACCCTAGGACCAGTAGCGGGGGCAGGATTTGAACCTGCGACCTCTGGGTTATGAGCCCAGCGAGCTACCGAACTGCTCCACCCCGCGGTGTTGAGTTAAGTCTATGGCATCGGCAGGGGTGGTTGGTACGGGATGTCATTTGGTGCAGGCGGGGACTTGGCCTTTGCCGGTGTTGAGGGCGTTGATGGCTTGGATGCTGCCGTGGAGGGTGTCGGCGCGGACGAGGCGGAGGCCGTCGGGGCGGGCGGCGAGGGCGTCGGCGCAGTTCTTCTGGGGGGTGAGGAAGACGGTGGCGCCGGCTTTGCGGGCGGCGATCATTTTCTGCTGGATGCCGCCGATGGGGCCGACTTCGCCTTCGGGGGTGATGGTGCCGGTGCCGGCGATGAATTTGCCTTGGGTGAGGGGGCCGGGGGTGAGTTTGTCGTAGATGGCGAGGGAGAACATGAGGCCGGCGGAGGGGCCGCCGATGTCGCCGACGCTGATGTCGATCTTGAAGGGGAACTTGTACTGCTCGGAGAGGACGATGCCGACGACGGCGCGTTTGCCGGTGGGGTCGGCGACGGTCTTGAGGGTGGCCTTGTTCTCTTTGCCGTCGCGCTTGTAGGTCAGGGTGACGGTGTCGCCGATTTTGCGCTTGGCCATGGGGCCGGTGACCTGGGAGACGCTGGTGACGGCGGTGCCGTCGAGCGCGGTGATCTCGTCGCCGGGCCGCAGGACGCCGTCGGCGGGGCGTCCTTTCTGGACGCCGTCGACGATGACGCGGGTGCTGACGGGGACGCCGAGTTCGTGGAGGGCGGCGGCTTCGGCGTTCTGCTGGGAGTCCTGCATCGCGCGTGTGTTCTCTTGGTCGACTTCTTTGGGCGACTCGCTCTTGGGGAAGATCGTCTCCTCGGGGACGACGGCGATGTCGCCGTCGAGCCAGCCGCGCAGGGCGGTGAAGAGGTCGATGCGGCCGCCGGGCCCGCCGCGGTAGGTGACGGTGGTGAAGTTGAGGTGCCCCTGGTCGGGGTAGGTTTGGCGCCCTTCGATGCGGATGAGGGGTTGGCCTTTGTCGTTCGTGCCGAGGGTGTTGCTCGTGGGGCCGGGCATCAGCGCGACGTAGGGGACGCTCATGACGGACCCGATGACGGCGAGCAGGAGGACGAGCACGCTCGCGACGGTGAGCGTGGTGGCACGACGAGACATGTCGGAAACTCTATGCGGTCGGGGGGCTCAGCAGGCCCCGACCCACTCGTCGTCTCCGTCGGTGAAGGTCTGGTGTTTCCAGATGGGGACGGTGGCTTTGAGGTCGTCGATGAGGCGCCGGCAGGCGGCGAACGCTTCGGCGCGGTGCGGGCAGGACGCGGCGACGACGACGGCGATGTCGCCGATGTCCAGGTCGCCGACGCGGTGGACGGCGGCGAGGCCGAGGACGGGGAGGTCGGCGGCGACTTTCTCCATGACGGCGCGGAGTTCGCGTTCGGCGGTGGGGTGGGCGCTGTAGGCGAGGGCGCTGACGGCACGGGCGTGGTCGGTGTCGCGGACGGTTCCGGCGAAGACGGCGATGCCGCCGGCGCCGGGGGCGCCGACGGCGTTGTACACCTCGTCGACGGACAGGGGGGTGTCGCGGACGCCGATCAGCCGGATGACGTTCTCGGCTTCAACGCTTTGGGTCACGTTCCGCAGGCTACCTCTCTGGGCGCGGCCTATTCGCCGTGGGAGGTTCCGGGTTCGTCGGGTTCGAAGGTGGCGGCGAGGGCTTCGGCGAGGGCGGGGACGAGGTCGGGCCCGGCGAGGACTTCGTCGTCGCTGTCGTGCCGGCGGAGCCGGAGGGCGGAGTGGCGGGCGCCGTCGCGCAGGACGCCGACGACCATGCGGACGTCTTCCCGCTTGGGGTGGGATGCGGCGTAGGCGGCGGCTTCGGCCTCGTCCTCGGGGATGTCCGCTTCGGCTTCGGGCGGGAGGACGACGCGTTCCATGATGATGGCGCAGCCTTCGACGGTGTCGGGCCAGGCGATGGAGGCGAGGGCGTCCTCGACGGCGTCCTCTTCGGGGAGGGCGGGTTGTTCGAGGGCGGCGAGGGTGTCCGCGTCGGAGGTCAGGCCGAGCTGGTCGGCGAGTTCGGGTTCCGTGCGGCGGAGTTCGGTGCTCCGGACGAGGGCGTAGAGGCGTGGCGCGCTGTCCCAGCCCTCCTGGGCCGAATGACGTTCGAGGTCCAGCACGACTTCTTCCAGAAGGCTCACGGGACCATCTTTCCCCCAATCGGCGCAAGGTGCTGACGGGAACCCCCCTCCCTGTCGGTAAGTTGCATCTACAGCACCGGCGGGCGGCCGGTGGGCGAGATCTTGATCGGAGGGGCCACTTGACCTTCCGGACTCCCGCTTTCGGGCGCCGGCTTGGTACCGGACGGACGCGGCTTGTGCTGCCGGTTCTGGTGGCGCTGGCCGCGCTGCTGATCGTGTTCCTGGTCTTCACGGCGATATACACGAACCTGCTCTGGTACCGCTCCATCCGTTTTTCGTCGGTCTACACGACGCAACTGCAGGCGAAGGCCGTCCTGTTCTTCGGGGCGGGGCTGCTGATCACGCTGCTGGTGGGCGCGAACGTGGTGATCGCGTACCGGCTGCGTCCGGCGTACCGGCCGCTGTCGGTGGAGCAGCAGGGCCTGGAGCGGTACCGCTCGGTGATCGATCCGCGGCGGCGGCTGATCTCCGGTGTGCTGCTGGGCCTGCTGGGGGTGCTGACGGGGTCGTCGGTCGCGGGCCAGTGGCCGGTGTGGCTGGCGTTCCTGAACCGGACGCCGTTCAACGTGAAGGATCCGCAGTTCCACCGGGACGTTTCGTTCTACGTTTTCACGTATCCGTTCCTGCGGCTCGTGCTCGGTGTGATCTTCGCGACGGTGATCCTGTCGATCCTGGCCGCGGTGATCGTGCACTACCTGTACGGGGGGCTGCGGCTGCAGGGGCCGGGCGACAAGGCGAGCCCGCCCGCGCGGGCGCACCTGTCGGTGCTGTTCGGGCTGTTCATCCTGTTGAAGGCGGTCGCGTACTGGTTCGACCGGTACGGCCTGGTGCATTCGGAGCGCGGCGTGGCGACCGGCGCGTCCTACGCCGATGTCAACGCGCTGCTGCCGGCGAAGACGATCCTCGCCGTCATCGCGCTGCTGTGCGCCGCGATGTTCTTCGGCAACCTGCTGCGGCGCGGGATGATGCTGCCCGGGGTGGGGTTCACGCTGCTGGTGCTGTCGGCGATCCTGCTGGGCGGGGTGTATCCGCTGCTGATCCAGCAGTTCCAGGTGAAGCCGGACGAGCTGGCCAAGGAGCGCCAGTACATCGAGCGCAACATCAAGTTCACGCGCGCGGCCTACGGCGTGGACGGGGCGAAGGTCGTCCCGTACGGGTCGACGCCCGTGACGGACGAGAAGAAGCTCCGGGAGGAGGCCGCCAAGCTGAGGGAGAGCGGCGTCCGTGTCCTCGACCCGAATGTGGTGGGCGAGACGTTCCAGCAGCTTCAGCGGATCCGCCCGTTCTACAAGTTCCCCGACACGCTGGACATGGATCGTTACACGGTGAACGGCGAGCTCGTCGACACGGTGGTCGCGCTCCGCGAGCTGTCCGGGGCGCCGGAGGGGCAGCGCAGCTGGATCAAGGACCACATGGTCTACACGCACGGCTACGGCTTCGTGTCGGCGTACGGTGACCGGCTCGACTCCCGGGAGCCGAACTTCATCACCCGGGACATGCCGGCGTCCTCGAACCAGCAGATCAAGGTGGCCCGGCCGGAGATCTACTTCGGGGAGCGCCCGCCGGCGTACTCGGTGGTCGGCGGACGCGGCCAGCAGGAGCTGAACTATCCCGACGACAGCAAGGCGGGGCAGCGGAGCAGCACCTATGACGGGCAGGGCGGCGTCTACGTCGATTCGTTCTTCCGCAAGCTGCTGTACTCGACCAAGTTCCAGGACAAGAACCTGCTGCTGTCGGGCGCGATCAACAAGGGCGCCAAGATCATGTACGACCGGTCGCCGCGGGAGATGGTGCACAAGGCGGCGCCGTGGCTGACGCTGGACGGCGACCCGTACCCGGCGGTGGTGAACGGCCGCATCCTGTGGATCGTGGACGGCTACACGACGTCCAGCAGCTACCCGTACTCGGAGCAGATGAGCCTCGGGGAGGCCACCCGCGACACCATCACCGACACGCGGTCGGCGGTGGCGCGGCAGGCGAACGACCACATCAACTACATGCGGAACTCCGTGAAGGCCACGGTCGACGCCTATGACGGCAGTGTCCACCTGTACCAGTGGGACGAGAACGACCCGGTGACGAAGACGTGGATGAAGGTGTTCAAGGACACCGTCCAGCCGCGTTCGTCGATCCCGCCGGAGCTGGAGTCCCACTTCCGCTACCCGCAGGACCTGTTCAAGGTGCAGCGGAAGATCCTCACCAACTACCACGTGACCGACCCGTCGGCGTTCTACAACGCCGAGGGCTTCTGGGAGGTGCCGCAGGACCCGACGGTGAAGGGCAAGCGGCAGCCGCCCTACTACCAGAGCCTGCGGATGCCCGGCCAGGACGCCTCGTCGTTCTCGCTGACGACGGTGTTCAACCCGCGCGGCAACCCGCAGCTGGCGGCGTTCATGGCGGTGGGGTCCACCCCGGGACGCGACTACGGGCAGATCCAGATCCTGCAGATGCCGCGGAACGCGCAGCCGGCGGGCCCGGGCCAGGTGCAGAACTCGTTCGAGACCGACTCGCAGGTGAAGAGCGACATCAACGCCCTGCGGCTCGGCGGGACGAAGACCGTGCCGGGCAACCTGCTGACGATCCCGTTCGGCGGGAGCCTGCTGTACGTCGAGCCGATGTACACCAAGGCTGCGGGGGGCAAGGAGCAGCAGCCGTACCCGATTCTCGGGAAGGTCCTGGTCCAGTACGGCAAGAACATCGCCGCCGCGGAAACCTTCGACGACGCGCTGGACCAGGTCCTCGGCGGGGCGGGCTCGCCCGCGCAGTCCGGTTCGCCGCAGCCGACGCCGGGCGGGCAGCTGAGCCCGGCGGCGCAGAAGGCGATCAGCGACCTGAACGAGGCCGTGACGGACTACGAGAACGCCCAGAAGAAGGGCGACTACCCGGGCATGGGCGACGCCTGGAAGCGGATCAAGGACGCGCAGGCGGCGCTGGCGACGGCGGGCCGGGCGGCGCCGAAGACGTCGCCGAGCCCGTCGCCGTCCCCGTCGGCCGCACCGTCCGGGTCGGCGAGCCCGTCGCCGAGCACGAATCCCCCGGCCGGCTGACCGGCCCGTCCCCGTACGGGGACGGGCCCGGCTCAGCGGCGGCGCCGGCGGGCGCGCCGGATGGCGGCGGCCGCGCCGATCGCGGCGACGGTGGCGCCCGCGGCGGTCGCCATCGTGGCCTCCTTGCCGCCGACGCGGCGGCCGACGACGGCGTGCCGGCCCGCGGTCTCCTCCACCAGGACGCGGAGCACGGCGGCGTTGTCGTACAGCGGCTTCCAGCCGGCGGCGCGCAGCCGCGCGCAGTCGACGACCCACGGGTAGGCGACGTAGTGCAGGTCGGTGGCGGGCGCGGGGGTCATGCCGAGCCGGTGCAGCCGCTGCGCCATCCCGAACGTGAGGGCGGCCGGCAGTTCGAAGCTGCGCTTGCCGGTGATCTCGGCGACCTCGTCCGGGCCGAGCCAGCCCTCGCAGCCGACCGCGACGGGCCCGGTGACCGCGTCGGTGACGACGACCTCCAGGGCGGACGCGAGGTCCTCGATGTGGCAGAACTGCCAGCCGGGCGTGCTGCCCTTGACCGACAGCAGCCGGGGCGCCTCGAAGTGGCGGGTGACGACGGTGTCGATACCGGGCCCGACGAGCGCGGCGGGCCGGACGACGGTGACGTCCAGGCCGGGATGGGTGACGGGCGCGGTCGCGGCCAGTTCCTCCATCTCCAGGTAGTCGCCGGCGATGCTGGTGCTGGCCTCGGCGAGCAGCGGCGCGTCCTCGTTCAGCGGCACCTCGTTGTCCGGCCCGGCCCCGTACACCATCGCGGACGTGACGAGGACCACCCGGCGGACGCGGGCCGCCGCGGCGGCCGTGATGACCGTTTGGGCACCGCGGACGTTGTGGGTGCGGCGGTCGCGCGGGTCCACGTCCGGGGACCGCTCGATGTCCAGGTTGACGAGTACGTCGACGTCGGAGAGCCGGCCGGACAGCAGCGGATCCCGGATGTCGACGACGCGCCAGGTGACCCCGGCCACGTCGCCGCGGTGCCCGTCGATGGCGACGACCTTGCGGATCTCTTCCCGTTCGGCGAGCCGGGCGGCCAGCAGCCGTCCCGCCCCGGAGGCGGCGCCGGTGACGGCGACGACCGGGCCCTTGCTACGCCGAGGGCGAACCTTGCCCGTTGCCACGGTGCTGCCCCCTTCCTTGAGTACGCGACCTTGCCGAGACCGGCTAACGTTGCGGATATGAGCCCATCATGCATCCCAGGGGCGATCCGATGAGCGACACTCCCTTCGGCTTCAACCGTCCCGGTGACGGAGACGACAACCGGCCCCAGGATCCATTCAAGGGCATGGGCGGCGACATGGCGCAGTTCGCCGACATGCTGCACCGGTTCGCCGACATGATCGGCGCGCAGGGTGCGGGCGGCGGGGGCGGCGGCCCGCTGAACTGGGACCTGGCCAAGAACATCGCGCGGCACACGGTGGTGGAGCAGGGCGACCCGTCGGTCGTCGACGCCGAGCGCCGGCAGGTCGAGGAGGCGCTGCGCCTGGCCGACCTGTGGCTGGACGAGCGGACGACGCTGCCCGCCGGCATCCGGACACCGCAGGCGTGGAGCCGGTCCGAATGGATCGAGCAGACGCTGCCCGTGTGGGCGAAGGTGTGCGACCCGATCGCGACCCGCATGGTCGATTCCATGGGCGGGGTACTCGGCGGCGGCGAGATCCCCGCCGACATGCAGGCGATGGCCGGCCCGCTGATCGGCATGGTCAAGCAGATGGCCGGCGCGATGGTCGGCGGCCAGGCCGGGCAGGCGCTCGGCGCGCTGGCCCGCGAGGTGACCGGCTCGGCCGACGTGGGCCTGCCGCTGGCGCCGGACGGCGTGGGCGCGCTGCTGCCCGCCGGCGTGGAGGCCTTCGGCGAGGGCCTGGAGGTCTCCGCCGACGAGGTCCGGCTCTACCTGGCGCTGCGGGAGGCCGCGCACCAGCGGCTCTTCATGCACGTCCCGTGGCTGCGCTCGCATCTGCTGGGCGCCGTGGAGGATTACGCGCGCGGCATCACCGTCGATCTGTCGGGTATCGAGCAGGCCGTGCAGGGGCTTGATCTGAGCAATCCGGAGGCCATCCAGGAGGCGCTCGGCGGCGAGATCCAGTTGCAGCCGGAGGAGACCCCGCAGCAGAAGGCCGCGCTGGCCCGGCTGGAGACGGCGCTCGCGCTGGTCGAGGGCTGGGTCGACACGGTCGTCAACGAGGCCGCGGAGGGGCGGCTGCCCGGTTCGGTGAAGCTGGCCGAGGCGGTGCGGCGGCGCCGCGCGACCGGCGGCCCGGCGGAGCGGACGTTCGCGACGCTGGTCGGCCTGGAGCTGCGGCCACGCCGGCTGCGGGAGGCCGCGGCGCTGTGGCGGTCGCTGACCGAGGCGCGCGGCACGCAGGGGCGGGACGCCGTCTGGGACCACCCGGACCTGCTCCCGACGGCCGACGACCTCGACGACCCGGACGGTTTCGTGCACGGACGCGACGAGATCGAGGGCCTGTCCGACCTGGACCTGTCCAACCTCACCAAGGCGCGCGAGGAGGGCGAGAAGCCCGACGAGGAGAAGCCCGACGACAAGGGGCCTGAGGACGGGCCCGGTCCAGCCGACGGCGGGCCGCGCGCATGAGCCGGCCGCGCCTGTCCCGGGTGAACGGCTGCAGCTACGAGCCCGGGTCGTCCGCGAACGCGGTCAGGCGTCGGGTCACGCGGGCGAGCCTGTGCTGGCAGCGCCCGTTCGACCAGGAGCGGCGGCGCCGCCGCCCCGACAACTCCCGCTACCCGCGCGTCGGCCGCGCGTGATCCGGATCTCCCGGTGAGCGCCCGGTCGGTGACGCCGCTGTACGACGACGCGGTGCGGGTGCTTTCGTCGTGGCGGGCGCCCGATGGCGGGCAGGATCGGCTCCGGCGGGAGTTCCTGCGGCATCTGGAGGAGCATCCCGTGGCGGGGATGTGGCGGGAGTGCGCGGCGGGTCATCTCACCGCCAGCACCGCCGTCCTCGACGCGTCCCGGTCGCGTGTGCTGCTGACCCTGCACGCGAAGGTGAAGGCGTGGCTGCAGCTCGGCGGGCACTGTGAGCCGGGCGATGTGACGCTCGCGGACGCGGCGTTGCGGGAGGCGACGGAGGAGTCGGGGATCGGGGGCCTGCGGCTGCTGCCCGAGCCCGTTCGGCTGGACCGGCATGCGGTCCGCTGCCATCCGCGGGGCAGCTGGCATCTGGACGTCCAGTACGTCGCGATCGCTCCGGACGGTGCCCGGCACGCGGTGTCGGACGAGTCGGACGATCTTCGCTGGTTCCCCGTGGACGATCTTCCCGAGTCCGCCGATGACGCCGTCCGGCGGCTGGTGGCGCGGGCGGTGCCGGCGCGCGGCTGACGCCGTCAAATGCCGAGCGGGTGGCCTTCCAGCAGGGCGCGGGTGTTCTCCCAGCCTTCCAGGCCCGGGTCGAGGAAGCGCAGGTCGGCGGCGGTGCGCAGGCGGTGCCAGCCGGGGCCCTGCGGCATCGCCCCGGGGCGCGGTGCGGCGGCGCGCAGCCGGGCCAGGGCGTCCGGGGTGTCGAGATCGACATCGTGCAGGGCGGTGGCGAGCCAGTCCGGCAGCGGGAGCCGCGCGGCGAGCGCGACGAGGCCGTGCGCGCCCGTCCCGCCCTCGGCCTGGCAGGCGGCGGAGGGGGCGCTGCCGAGGGCGCGGAACAGCTTGCCGATCAGCAGCGGCGGCAGGTCGGGGGCGTCCGGTGCGATCAGCGCGGCGGACCCGGCGCCGAGCGCGTGCAGGGCCGCGAACGCGCCGGCGAGCGTCGCCTCCCGGACGATCGGTGTGCCGGGCCAGGTGACGGCCTCGGCGTCCGGCTGGTCGGGCGGGTGGAGGACGAGCGCGGGCGTCACCAGTTCGAGCCCGGCGACGGCCTCGTAGGTGTCCTCCAGCAGCGCGAGCCGGAACTCGTCGGGGTCGATCCCGGGCGGGGCGTGCGCCTGCCGGGGCGGGAACGCCAGCACCGCGGCGAAGCGGGACGTTCCCGGCACCCGGTCGGGGACGCCGGTCACCCGGCGGCCTCGTGCGGGAACTCGTCCCCGGGGTGCAGGCCGTCGCCGTGGTGGACGCCGGTGATCTCGTCGTCGGGTGTGTCCGCTTCGAGCGGCAGGTGCGCGGCGGCGGCGACGCCCTCCAGGTAGCCGCGGGCGCGGTCGGCCTTCGGGTAGTTGCCGACCAGTTCCCAGAAGTCGGCGCCGTGTCCGGGGATGAGCAGGTGCGCCAGCTCGTGCACGAGGACGTAGTCGACGACCCAGCCGGGCATGCCGCGCAGCCGGGTGGACAGCCGGATCGTGCGGTCGTCCGGGGTGCAGGAGCCCCAGCGGGTGCGCTGGTTGGCGACCCAGCGCACGCTGACGGGGTCGGCGCGGCCGTCCAGGTAGCGGCGGGACAGCTCACGGGCGCGCGACTGCAGGTCGGCGTCGGTGGGCCGGCGGCGGCGTTCGCGCTCCTCCAGGCGTTCCAGGATGGTCGCGATCCACTGTTCCTCTTCGGCCTTCGTCAGCCTGGACGGCACCATCACCACCACCTTGTCGCCGTCGCGGTAGGCGGACACGGTGCGCCTGCGCCTGCTGCTGCGACGGACCTCAACGTTAGGGGGCACGCTCGAACCGTACTCGAAATTTTGCGTCCACCAAAAGGGGTGTTTGATGTTCCCGCAGGTCAGCACCTATGTTTTGACCGACTCCGGGGGCTTTGCGGAAATCCCCGCGACCGGTGGAGGCGGCTTCACTCGCCGGTGAATTCGGGGCTGCGCCTGTCCTGCCGGGCGGCCAGTCCTTCGAGCATGTCCTTGGACGACATCGTGACCGGCTGCGCGAGCGATTCCCAGCGCAGCGCCGATTCCATGTCGGCGTGGCCGCCGTTCGCGAGCGCGACCTTGGTGAGCCGCGTCGCGATCGGCGCCTGCGCGGCGATCTTCGCGGCGACGGTGAGGGCCTCGTCCAGTACCCGCTCGCGCGGGACGGCCCGGTTGACCAATCCGTGCGCCGCCGCCTCGGCGCCGGTGAGGACGCGTCCGGCCAGCAGCATCTCGCGGGCCAGCGGCAAGCCCGCCACCTCGGGGAACAGCCAGGTCGCGGCCATGCCGGGGTGCAGGCCGAGGGCGGTGAACGGGGCGAGCAGCTTGGCGTCGTCCGCCGCGTAGCGCAGGTCGCAGGCCAGCGCGAGGCACAGCCCGGCACCGACGGCGTGCCCGTTGACGGCGGCGATCGTCGGCACCTCAAGGCCGCGGATCAAAAGCCATGTCCGGTAGAACTCCAGCATCCGGTCGCGCAGCGGCGGGACGGCGACGGAACCCGTATCGGCCAGCCAGGAGAGGTTGCCGCCGGAACTGAACGCGCTTCCGGCGCCGGTCACCACGACGCAGCGGAGCCCGGTGTCGGCGCGCAGGTCCGCCATGGCCGTCCGCCACGCGGCGGTGATCTCGTCCGACATCGCGTTGCGGCGGCCGGGGTCGTTCAGGGTGAGGACGGCGATCCCGTCGGGACGGCGTTCGGCCAGCAGCACATCGGCGGACTCTCCGGACATGGCCCGCACGCTACCGAATGCTGCTCGGCATGGGGCCGCCCACCCCCGCCCTCCCCGTGAGAAAGCGCACACTTACAATATTTGTGCAGGTCAAAGAAGTGCGCCGGGGGCGGGGCCGACGATAGTTGCGGATGGTTGTGGCGTAAACGACAGTCGATCACCGACAATGTACGGCGTGAGCGATCTCCCCCGCCGCGCGGTGACGCGGTCAGCAAAGCTTGCGTCCCTCCCCATCGGCTTCGCGGGACGCACCGCCCTCGGCGTCGGGAAGCGGACCTTCGGCAAGCCGGCCGAGGCCGTCGCGATGGAGATCCAGGCGCGGACCGCCGAGCAGCTTTTCAAGGTGCTGGGCGAGCTCAAGGGCGGGGCGATGAAGCTCGGCCAGATGCTGTCGATCTTCGAGGCCGCGCTGCCGCCGGAGATCGCCGGCCCGTACCGGGCCACGCTGACCAGGCTGCAGGAGGCCGCTCCCCCGCTGCCCGCGTCGACCGTCCACGCGGTGCTGGAGGAGTTCCTCGGCGCGGACTGGCGCGACTACTTCGACTCGTTCGACGACCGGCCGGCCGCCGCCGCGTCCATCGGCCAGGTGCACCGCGCCGTCTGGCACGACGGCCGGGCCGTCGCGGTGAAGGTGCAGTATCCGGGCGCCGGCAAGGCGCTGATCAGCGACTTCAACCAGCTCGCCCGGCTCGGCCGGCTGTTCGGCGTCCTGATGCCGGGGCTGGACGTCAAGGCGATGCTCGCCGAGCTGAAGGAGCGGGTGGTCGAGGAGCTCGACTACACGATCGAGGCCGAGTCCCAGACGATCTTCCGGAACGCCTACCTGGACGACCCCGACTTCTCCATTCCCGAGGTCATCGCGCAGTCCGGCAACGTCCTGATCACCGAATGGATGGACGGCACCGCCCTCTCGAAGATCATCAGCGAGGGCGACCAGGAGACCCGCGACCACGCGGCGCTGCTGTACTGCCGGTTCCTGCTGTCCGGGCCGAAGCGGTCGGGGATGCTGCACGGCGATCCGCATCCCGGCAACTTCCGGCTGCTGGAGGACGGCCGGCTCGGCGTCCTCGACTTCGGCGCGGTCGACCGCATCCCGGGCGGCTTCCAGCGGCGGCTCGGGCTGCTGCTGCGCATCGGCACGATGGCCGACATCGACGAGATCGAGGAGGCGCTGCGCCGGGAGGACTTCATCCGGGACGGGGTGGAGGTCGACGCCGAGTCGCTGCAGGCGTTCCTGGCGCCGATCACCGAGCCGTTCGTCACCGAGACGTTCAAGTTCAACCGGGAGTGGCTGCGGGACATGGCCGCCCGCGTCACCGACCTGCATCCGTCGAACGTCGTCCGGCAGCTGAACCTGCCGCCCGAGTACGTGATCATCCACCGGGTGCTGTCGGCGGGCACCGGCGTGCTGTGCCAGCTGGAGTGCGAGATCCCGGCCCGCGCCGAGTCGCTGAAGTGGGTGCCGGGCTTCGCCGACGACGAGGACGGCGAGCTCGTCACCGGCTGACCGGAGGATTTCGGGGCCCCGCGCATTGATGAGGTGCGCGGGGCCCCGCTGTTCGCGCGCCCGGCGAAGTGGGGCACCGGACGCGCTCCACACCCGCCGGGAGGCCCGCCGTCCGCCAAACCATCCAAGAAGGACGGACGGCGGCCTGCGACCGCACGGGTTCTCGGCTTGCTCCCCATGCCCTGACCGGCACCACGCCCCTGATCGGCACCGGGCCGCCGGAGCGGTGACGGTCAGCCGTGGTGACGCGGCTTCGGGGTGTGGGCGTAGGTCTCCCCGGGCGTGGTCGGGGCGAGCAGGACGCGCCGCACGCGGGACGCCCGCGTCCGGGCGTCGCGGCGGGCGCGGCGCAGCACCCGCACGCGGGCGGCCAGCTCGTCCGGCACGGCCGCCGGTATTCGTTCTCTGGACAGGTCCTGGCTGAGCAACATCATCTCGTTCTCTCCGGCGGCCCGGAGGCGCGGTCCCAGCGCGGGGATCACGCCTCCGGGGTCGATTCGGCCGAGCATGCCGGACATCACACGGTCACTTCGTCCGGGCGCGGGTGCTTGCGCGGGCGGCCACGGGGCCGCTTGCGCGGGACGATCACACCGCGCACGAAGAGCTCACCGCCCCAGACGCCCCAGGGCTCCTGGCGCTCAAGCGCGCCGGCGAGGCACTCCTTGCGCAGCGGGCACTCCAGGCACAGGGCCTTGGCGAGCTCGACGTCGGCGGGAGCCTCGGCGAAGAACAGCTCCGGGTCGGTCCGGCACGGAAGCGTGAGGTCCTCCTCGCTGATCGCGAGTGCCCCCGGCATCACAGTCACCCTTGTTCCTCTCGTTGGTTCTCAACGGATGTGTCGGTGGGTTGTCTGGGCAAACAAGAAGGCCGCGGATCCGGTGTCTGGATCCGCGGCCTGGGGGCTTGCCGGTTGTCTTGCTAGACCGGTCGCCTCCAGGGGTACGGACCCGACACGCCACCCTTGGCGGTGGCGCCCGTGTGGGCCGTGGCCGGAGCCGGGACGCTCAGGTCCTCGATGAGGTGTTCGAAGACACTGCGTCCCTGGTCGTCCTGGATTCGCTGCTCAACACGCAGATCGCGCAGATCCACGCCCTGCCACATGCGCAGCCGTCCGCCGGGGGCCTGGAAATAGGCGCCGGGCATGGAGATGCGCGACATCGAGGCACAAGACATCGAGGCGCCAGGGCATGCGGCGGTCCAGGACGACGCGAGTTTGTTCAACGTGTTGCTCACCGGACTGCACACCACCTTCCTGGCTCCTCGGGCCGGGGCCGGCGGATTCAAGATCCACACGGTCGGCCGGTTGATCGCTCGCATTGAGCGTACGGGGACCTCGCCGAATCAAGCAAGATATTTTTGACCTGCGGTTTCGTGGGTGACTTCACCCTTTTCCCGGGGAACCCGCGCCTTCTCCGCGGCGTCGGAGCTCACGGGAGTCCCCCGGGAAACGATCATCTCATGCCGTGGGGCCGCGGATCGGTCGTTTCCGCGCACGGCGGCGGCCGTGACGCCGGGCGGGCCCTTGTCGGGGCGGGCCGCCCGGCGTCGCGGCCGCTCAGGTCACCGGGTCCCGAGCAGGATGGACGCCGGTACCCGGGTCGCCACCGGCGGCAGCTGCGTGGCCTGCCCGGCGGCGGCCGGCCGGGTCGCCATCGCGGCGGCGTTCGCGGGTCCCCTGGTGTCGAGCGCCGATGGGGGGTTCTGCGCGAACGGCTGGATGTCGCCGACGCACACCGTGCCCTCGGGCGGCAGCGCGCCGCTGACGAGGTAGCCGTCGACGGCCTTCGTCACGCACGCGGAGGTGCCGTAGGCGGTGTGCCCCCAACTGTTGCTGGACAGCAGCCGGCTGTTGGGCAGCAGCCTGCTGGACGACACCGCCTCGTTGTAGTTCGTGGCCGGGTCGTAGTAGTTCCCGACGAACAGGACGGGAGCGTTCGTCCGCCGGTTGAAGGGGCCGGTGTAGGCGTCCTCGTCGCGGACCTTCCAGGAGTCGCCGGCGCACTGGACGCTGCTCCAGCCCCACGCCCGCCCGAAGTAGGGCGCGCGCTTGTCGGCCGCCGCCGTCAGCCCGGGCCAGCTCCCGGCCTTCTTCGGGTGCCGGCCGTCGGTGCAGGTGACACCGCTGAACGCATCAAGGTCGTTGAAGTAGGGGAAGTCCTTGGCGGTGATCTTCCCGGCGGCGTCCCGCTGCCGCCGGACCTCGGCGCGGCGCTCGGCGATGCGGGCGGCGAGCGTCTTGCGCGCCGCGGCGGCCTGCGCCGCCGTCGAGGCGGGCGAGGTCGCCTTCCACAGGTCGGTGGCGTCCGAGTCGATGTACATGTAGCCGTCCGGGGCGTACAGATCGCCGAGCATGGCGCCGACGAAGTCGGCGTAGGTGACCTTCGTGCCACCGATGTCGGCGGGCTTCGCCTTCAGCCGCTTGGCGAGGACGTCGAAGTTCTTGACGGGATCGCCGTACGCCGCGAACGCGCACTTCGTCTTGCCCGCCTTGCCGCAGCGGACGAGGATCTCCTTCAGTGCCTTGTAGGCTCCGTCGGCGGACCGCAGCCGCTCGTCGAGGATCTGGTTCCCGGTCTTGGGGGTGCCGACCCAGGAGACCGGGTTGATGACACCGTCCACGGCCACGGCGCGCAGCCGGTCGGGGAACATGCCGGCGTAGTACTGGCCGAGCGCCGTGCCATAGCTGAAGCCCAGGTAGGACAGTTTCTTGTCGCCGACCGCGCGGCGCAGGACGTCCATGTCACGCGCCGCCTCGGCGGTGGACATCGCGCCCGCCAGCTTCTTGCCGGTGGTGGAGCAGCCCTTGCCGAGCGCCTTCGCGGACTTGATGTAGGCCGATTCCTGCTTCGCGCCGACGGGGAACGCCACATTCATCCCGGCCAGCGCGAGCGCCTGGTCCCTGGTGGACCTGAAGCAGGCGACGTTGTCGCTGAAGCCGATGCCGCGCGGGTCGAAGCCGACGATGTCGAAGCGGTCGAGGACGTCCGCGCCGAGGAAGTACGGCGCCGCGTATGCCAGGGCGGTGCCCTGGCCGCCGGGTCCGCCCGGGTTGACGAACAGGCTGCCGATCCGCTTCTTGGCGTTGCGGGCCTTCAACCGCAGGACGGCGATCTCGGTGGTCGCACCCTTCGGGGCGTCGTAGTCCAAGGGCAGCCGGACGGTCGCGCATTCGGCGGTTTCGTAGCACTTGTACCAGGCGAGTTTCGGGGTGGGCACGCGGTCGACGCGCGTGCCCTCGGCCGGGCTCGTCGCGGCGGCGGCGGACGCGGCCCGGACGCCGGGGGCGCCGGGATCGGCGAAGGCGGTGACGGACACGACCGGCACGAGCGTCGCACCGGCGACGCCGACCGCGAGAATCCTGTGCCTAAAGCGCATGCAGTTCCCTTCCGGGAGCAGTGTCTTCTCCGCGTAAAGATGCGGAATGGTCCACTGATTCTTGTGCTGCACCGCTCGTCACGTGATCCACCCGGCGGACCGCTCATGCGGTTTCGTAGATCATTCCCAGGAAGGATTGACGCGCGCCGCCATCGCCGGATCGCCAGGCCCGGCCGTCGTCGCGTACGACGCGCGCACGACGGCCCCGGACGCCGAGGCCGCACCCGGGGGGCCTGTCCTATACCGGTCAGGCGTCGGCGACCCGGATCAGACCCTCCTGCATGACGGAGACGACCAGCTCCCCGTCCCGGGTGAACACCTGGCCGCGGGCGAGGCCGCGGGCGCCGCCGGCGAACGGCGTGTCCTGGTAGTACAGCAGCCAGTCGTCGGCGCGGAACGGCCGGTGGAACCACATCGCGTGGTCGAGGCTCGCGCCCATCGTCCGCTTGTCGCCCCAGGCGAGGCCGTGGTTCAGCAGGACGGTGTCGAGCAGCGTCATGTCCGAGGCGTACGTCATGAGGCAGACGTGCAGCAGCGGGTCGTCCGGCAGTTCGCCGTCCACTTTCAGCCACACCTTCGACTCGGGGGTGGCAAGGGACGGGTCCCTCGCCGCCTCCCAGGTCAGCGGCGTCGCATGCCGGATGTCGAACGGGCGGTAAGTGACGAACTCGCGGGCGCCGGCCTCGCCGAAGATGGGCGCCAGCCGGGTCAGGCCGTCCGGCAGCGATTCGGGCGCCGGGGCGTCCGGCATCTCCGCCTGGTGGGACGGGCCGTCCTCGACGATCTGGAACGACGCCGAGAGCGTGAAGATCGCCTTGCCGTGCTGGATCGCCGTGACGCGGCGGGTGGTGAACGAGCGTCCGTCCCGGACCCGGTCGACGGTGTAGACGATCGGGACGAGCGGGTCGCCCGGCCGGATGAAGTAGGCGTGCAGGGAGTGCACGGGCCGGTTCGCGGGGACGGTGCGCCCGGCGGCGACGAGCGCCTGCCCGGCCACCTGGCCCCCGAAGACACGCTGCCGCCGCTCCTCGGGGCTGCGGCCGCGGAAGATGTCGTTCTCGATCTGTTCGAGGTCGAGCAGGTCCAGCAGGGCCTTCAGCGGTTCCTTCACGGCGGCCAGTATTCCCTGTCGGCATTTGTGACCGCGGTCTCACCCATGGGTCAGTATCCGCACAGGCTCAGGACGGCGTCGCCGTACCGGTCGAGCTTCACCTTCCCGACGCCGGGGATGCGGGCGAGGTCCTCCAGCGACTCGGGGCAGTGCTCGGCGATCGCCTGCAGGGTCGCGTCGGTGAACACCACGTAGGCGGGGATCTTCTGCTCGGCCGCCGTCTCGGCGCGCCACTCCTTGAGCGCGATGAGGAGTTCCTCGTTCAGCGCGGACGGGCAGTCCTCGCAGCGGCCGAGCTTGCGTTCGACGGCGGCGGTCAGCGGGCGCCCGCATACCCGGCACGGCTGCGGCCCCTTGGCGGGGCGCCGCTTCGCCCGGTCGGCACGGGGCGGCGTGTGCGTGGTGGTCTTGCCGGTCAGGCCGTCCAGGAACCGGGACGGGCGGCGGCTCCGCGCTCCTCCGGGCGAGCGCGCCAGCGCCCACGACAGCGCCAGATGGACGCGGGCCCGCGTCACGCCGACGTACAGCAGGCGGCGTTCCTCCTCGATCTGCGCGGGCGTCTTCGCGTAGATGATCGGCAGTGTGCCCTCGGCCAGGCCGGTGAGGAACACGGCGTCCCATTCCAGGCCCTTGGCGGCGTGCAGCGATGCCAGCGTGACGCCCTCCAGCGGCGGCGCGTGCTGCGCGGCGGCGCGCTCCTCCAGTTCGGCGACGAAATCGGTGAGCCCGGCCTTCGGGTTGTCGGCGGCCATGTCCTCGGCGAGCTGGGCGAGCGCGGCGAGCGACTCCCAGCGCGCGCGGGCCGCCCCCGCGCCCTCGGGCGGCCGGTCGGAGAACCCGGCCCCGGACAGGACGTGCCGGACGGTCTGGATCAGCCCCATCCCCTCGGTCTCGGCGTCGGCGCCCGCCCGCGCCGCGCCGCGCAGCCGGACCACCGCCTCGCGCACCTCGGGCCGCTCGAAGAACCGCTCCGCGCCCCGCAGGACGTACGGGACGTCCGCCGCCGCCAGCGCCGACTCGTAGGTCTCGGACTGCGCGTTGATCCGGAACAGGATCGCGATCTCGCGCGCCGGCACCCCCTCGTCGATCAGCTTGCGGGCCTGCCGCGCGACGTCGTCGGCCTCGGCGATCTCGTCGTCGTACTCGTTGAACACCGGCTCGGGCCCGTCCGCGCGCTGGGCGATCAGCTCCAGCGCATACCCGTTGAGGGGACGACCCCCCAGACCCTCCGGCAAAGACGGCGTGGGACGGCTCCCCCTCGCCTGCCCGATCACCCCGTTGGCCAGCCGGACGACCTGCGGCGTCGACCGGTAGTCGCGGACGAGCCTGATCACCTTCGCGTCCGGATGCTCGCGGGTGAAGTCGAGCAGGTGGGACGGGGACGCCCCGGTGAACGAGTAGATCGTCTGGTTGGGGTCGCCGACGACGCACAGGTCGTCGCGGTCGCCGAGCCAGGTGTCGAGCAGCATCTTCTGCAGCGGGTTGACGTCCTGGAACTCGTCGACGACGAAGTACCGGTACTGCTCGCGGACCTGGTTCGCGACCTCCCGGTGCTCGCTGAGGACGGCCGCGGTCAGCTCCAGCATCCCCTCGAAGTCGAGCAGGTTGCGCTCGCGCCTGAGCTGCTCGTACATCGCGTAGACGCGGGCGACGTCCACGATCTCGGCGGGCGGCCTGCGCCCGGCCCTGGCGACCGCGGCCGGGTAGTCCTCGGGGCGGTGCTGGGTGACCTTCGCCCATTCGATCTCGCTCGCGAGGTCGCGCAGCTCCGTCCGCGCGAACGACAGCCGGCACGCGCGCGCGGCGTCCGCGACCAGCCCGATCTTCGAGTCGATGATCTTGGGCGGTTCGCCGCCGACGACGCGCGGCCAGAAGTAGCCGAGCTGCCGCAGCGCCGCCGCGTGGAACGTCCGGGCCTGCACGCCGGGCGCGCCGAGCTGCCGCAGCCGGCTGCGCAGCTCGCCCGCCGCCCGTGTGGTGAACGTCACGGCGAGCACCCGCTGCGGCGTCACCACGCCGGTCAGCGTCGCGTAGGCGATCCGATGCGTGATGGCCCTGGTCTTGCCCGTCCCGGCGCCCGCGAGCACGCACACCGGCCCTTTCACCGCCTCGGCGACCGCCCGCTGTTCGGGGTCGAGTCCCTCCAGCACCGACTCAGCCAACATGCCCCCATACTCGCAGCCCGTCCCACCTGTATCAGCCTGCACGCCAACTGTGGACAACCTGGAATGCGGAGAAGATGTCTACTGTTCTTCAGGAGACACTGATCGTCCGAACGAACGAGGAGACGACGAGGCGATGGCGACCCCTTCGACCGACCGGGGTGCGGGCTCGACCGGCCAGCTCACCATGTACACGACGTCCTGGTGCGGGGTCTGCCGCCGGCTGAAGAGCCAGCTCGCCCGCGACGGCATTGAGATGGTCGAGGTCGACATCGAGCGCGACCCGGCGGCCGCCGACTTCGTCATGAGCGTCAACGGCGGGAACCGGACGGTGCCGACGGTCATGATCGACAACGAGATCGTCCTCACCAACCCCAGCGCGAAGGAAGTGAAGCGCCACCTGGCGACGCTCGCGAAGGAGCGCTGAGGACGAAGGGCCCGCCGGTCATCGGGCCGGCGGGCCTTCGCATGTGTCAGAACGGGGGCATGCCGGGGAGTTCGTCGCCGTACCAGCGCATGATGAGCTGCGCGGCGATGGACAGCGGACCGGGTGCCACGATCTCCCCGGCCTCGACGGCGGCGCGCAGTTCGCCGCGGGTGTACCAGGCGGCGTCCACGATCTCCTCCGGGTCGGGGCGCAGCGGAACGCCGCCGTCGGTCCGGGCGGTGAAGCCGAGCATGAGGCTCTGCGGCAGCGGCCACGGCTGGCTGCCGAGGTAGCGGACGTCCCGGACGGGCAGCCCGACCTCCTCCAGCACCTCCCGCGCGACGGCCTGTTCGAGGGACTCGCCCGGCTCGACGAAGCCGGCGAGGATCGAGCGGCGGTCGGCGGGCCACTGCGGGCCGCGGGCCAGCAGGATGCGGTCGGCCTCGTCCGTCACCAGCATGATCACGGCCGGGTCGACGCGGGGGAAGTGCTGGGAGCCGTCCTCGGGGCAGACGCGGACGTGCCCGGCCGACGTCACCCGGGTCGGGGCGCCGCAGCGCGGGCAGTGCCGGTGGGTGCCGTGCCAGTACTCCAGCGCGACGGCATGGGTGAGCAGGCCGGAGTCCCGGTCGCCGAGGAGGGCGCCGACGCGGCGGAGCCCGGCCGGCTGCGCCCCCTCGATGACGGGCAGCGGGCCGGACACCCCGAAGTAGGCGGCGCCGTCCTCGTCGACGCCGAGGAGCCAGCGGTCACCGTCCGGCGCCCGGTCCGGCGGGACGAGGACGAGTGCGGGGGCCGGCTCGTAGGCCACGAGCGAACGTCCGTCCTGGACGACCACGACCCGGGTCTTCGGATCGCTCCAGGTCGCGTCCAGCCAGGCGTCGTCGCGGCGGTTCACCGCGACCCGGTCGAGCGTTCCGCGCGCGAGCGCCAGCCACTCCAGCGGTGCCTCGGTCACTTGTGCTCCTCTCCGCCCATGTCAGCGCAGCGCGGTGGCGAGTTCTTCCCACAGGTACGCGGCGGCTTCGGCACCCTTGAGCAGGAGCGGGATCTCGACCTTCTCGTTGGGGGCGTGGATGCGGTCGCCGTTCAGCCCGACCGCGACGAAGATCAGCGGCGCCTCCAGGATGTCGGCGAGGTCGGCCTCAGGGCCGCTGCCGCCCTCACGGGTGAACAGCACATCGGTGCCGAACGCCCGCTCCATCGCGCGCCGTGCGGCGGCGACGCCGGGCGAGCCGATCGGCGAGAAGCACGGCCGGACGCCGCCGCCCGGGACGCGGACCTCGGCGTCCACCCCGGGCGGGGTGTGCTCGGCGACCCACGCCTTGAACGACTCCTGCACCTTGCGCGGGTCCTGGCCGCCGACGAGCCGGAACGAGATCTTGGCGTGCGCGTCGCTGGGCACGATCGTCTTGCCGCCCGGCCCGTCGTGCCCGCCCCACATGCCGTTGATCTCGGCGGTCGGGCGCGCCCAGATCCGTTCGAGGGTCGTGTAGCCCTTCTCGCCGTACGCGGCGCGGCTCTCACCGGCGGTGCGCAGCCATTCCTCCTCGTCGAACGGGAGGCGCGCGAACAGTTCGCGTTCCTCGTCGGTCAGCGGGACGACGTCGTCGTAGAAGCCGGGGAGGGTGACGCGTCCGTCGGCGTCGTGCAGGGCGGCGAGCAGCGCGGCCATCGCGTGCAGCGGGTTCGGGACGGCGCCGCCGAACGAGCCGGAGTGCAGGTCGGTGGACGGGCCGCGCAGCGTGACCTCGGCCTCGGTGAGACCGCGCATCCCGGTGCACATGGACGGGACGTCCGCCGCCCACATCGTGGTGTCGCTGATGACGATCGCGTCGCAGGCGAGCCGGTCGCGGCGGGTGCGGAGCAGGTCGGCGAAGTGCACCGAGCCCGACTCCTCCTCGCCCTCCACCAGCAGCTTGATGGTCACGGGCGGGGCCTGCCGGCCGGACGCGGCGAGCAGGGCGCGGATGCCGAGCGTGTGGAAGAAGATCTGCCCCTTGTCGTCGGACGAGCCGCGGCCGATGAGCAGGTCGCCCTTCTCGACGGGCTCGAACGGGTCGGTCTCCCATTCCTCCAGCGGCTCGACCGGCTGGACGTCGTGGTGTCCGTAGACGACGACGGTGGGGGCGTCCGGGTCGTCGGCGGGCCATTCGCCGAAGACGGTGGGCAGCCCGCCGGTCTCCCAGATCTCGACGGTCGGGAAGCCCTGGTCGCGCAGGTGGGCGGCGAGCCAGTCGGCCGACCGGCGGACGTCGGCGGCGTGGCCGGGGTCGCCGGAGATGGACGGGATCGTCAGCCATTCCTTGAGGTCGGCGATGAACCGGGCCCGCTCGGCCTGGATATAGGCGACTACGTCGTTCACCCGCATGCCCCTTTGCATGTGTGTCCTGTCGTACTTTGTGCACCGGCACCCAAGGCCGTCACCTGCGCTCCGGCGGCCGGGACGTGAGTCTTGGACGCCGTACGCACGGGCAGTGAGCTTACATTTGGTGTCAGCATCGTGTTAGAGGGGAAGCAGCCGTGATCCTTATCGACCCGCCGCTGTGGCCCGCGCGTGGCCGTATCTGGTCACACATGGTGAGCGACGTGTCGTATGAGGAGCTGCACCTGTTCGCCGCGGATCTGGGGATGCCGCCGCGGGCGTTCGAGCGCGACCACTACGACGTCCCGTCCGAACTGTACGAGGCCGCGTTGCTCCAGGGGGCGGTGGCCGTCGGCTGCCAAGAGCTGCTCTTGCGGCTCACCCGGGCGGGGTTGCGGTGCCGCAAGGAGTACAGCCCGCGCCTGCGTTAGGCGTTCGCGTTAGGCGTTGAGGAGCATCAGCTCCGTCCGGATGTTGTCGCGTGCGCGTTCTTCGTAGCGGTCGCGGGCGACGGGGGTGTGGAACAGCCTGGGCAGTTTCAGCAGGCCGTTGAGCACTTCGGCCCGTCCGGCACGGAAGAACTCCTCGGGGACGAACGCGTACTCCTCCCGGACGGCGGCGGCGTAGGCGGCGTACTGGTCGGGGCCTGCGCCGAGGATGGCGAGGTCCGCGTCGCACAGGACCTGGCCGTTGCGGTCGTCTTCGTCCGGCGCGTGCGCGGCGGTCAGCTCGACCAGCCGGACGACCTCCTCGACATCGGTTTCGCGCAGGTCGGTGTCGGCGAGCATCCGGACGGCGAGGCGGGCGCTGCGCTCCTCGTTGTCGCCCCGCTGGGGGTCGTAGACGGCGTCGTGGAACCAGGCGGCGAGCCGCACGAGGTCGGGGGCGGCGGCATGGCCGGCCAGTTCGTCCACAAGGTCGAGGACGGCGGTCAGATGCGCCCGGGTGTGGTAGCGGCGGTGCGGCTCGCCGTAGCGCTCATCCAGTTCCGTCCCGATATGCCGGGTGTGAGGCCCCGCGAGCGCGACCCACCGGTCGACAAGATCCATGGCCCCATCCTGACGGATCACCGGAGAGCCGGGCCACGCGATGCCGCCGTCCTTGCGCACGCGAGACCGCCCGGCACTATGATGATCAACGCGAGTTAGGCAAGCCTTACCTCATTCACTGGAAGGGCCGGTTGTGGCCGCCTCTCTCTACCTGGTCGCCGGGAAGGCGACCGACTCGGTGACGCACGGACTCCTGCCCGCCGCCGCGCGCCTCGGCCTCGACGTGACGCTGCTGACCGACCGTCCCGCCGCCCACCGCGCCGGCGGGCACGCCTTCGACGGGCCGGTCGTCGAGTGCGACGTCTCCGACTTCCGGGACATCGTCCCCCGCATCGGCCGCGAGCCCGCGGCCGTCTTCTCCAACAGCGACTTCCTGCAGGTGCCCGCCGCGCTGGCGGCCGCCTATTTCGGCCTGCCCGGCAAGGACTGGCGGGCGGCGGCCCGCGCGAAGAACAAGGCCCTCATGCGCCGGCACCTGGCGCCGATCGACCCGGTCTTCTCGGCGGACGCGCAGCGGGTACCGGAGGACGCGCCGTATCCGCTCGTCCTCAAGCCGCGTGAGGGTGTCGCCAGCGAGGACGTGTTCCTGGTCGAGGACGCCCGGGAACTGGCCGCCCGCGTCGGCGAGATCTCGGCACGGCGGGACGATCCACTGGTCGCGGAGGAGTACCTGCCGGGGCGTCTCCACACGTTGGAGACGCTGGGCGACGGGCGGGAACGACGCGTGCTGGGCTCGTTCCGCACCACCCTTTCGCCGCCGCCCTTCTTCGTGGAGGAGCGCCTTGAGTGGGCGGAGCCGCCCCCAGAGACGTCCCAGGTGTTGCGCCAGTTGGACGCGCTGGGCATCGGGTTCGGGGCGTGCCACACCGAGTTCGTCGTCCATGAGGGCCGTGCCCGGATCATCGAGGTCAACTACCGGCTGATCGGCGACCACTGTGACTTCCTGTTGGCCGACCTGCTGGGCGTTCCGCTCTTCGAGCAGATTCTGCGGGTTCACTTGGGTGAGCCTCTGCCCGATCCGCCGGTCCCTCGGCCGCGGCACGCCATCGCGGAGCCGGTCATCGCCGACCGCTCCGGCACGCTCACCGCCGCGCCCGGCCCACTGCTCATGGAGGACGGCCCGGTGCGGCTGTCCTACCGGCCTCAGCGCGCGGTGGGAGATTCCGTCGCCGTCACCCGCACCAACCGCGACTACCTGGGCACCGTGCGGGCGATCGGTCCCGGGCCGGAGGAGGTCGAGGCCGCACTGGCGCGCTTCCGCGCCGCCCACGACTGGACGATCGCGTGACCGGCGACATCGAGGGTCCGCTGGCGGCCCGCGTCCTGGACGCGCTCCTGCGCGAGGACTACGCGGGCTTACGGCGCTTCGTGCGGGACCGGACACTGGAGCTGCCGGGCCGTTCCGTGCGGCTCCTGCGGGCACGTCCGGTCTTCCTCTCCGAACTCGTCGTCGACCCTGGGCAGGGTCTCCGGCTGAGGGACGTCTTCCAAGCAGTCCGTGCGGTGGCCGATCCGCGTGACGACACGGCGGCCTTCGAGCGCGAGTGCCTGGACGCGCTGGCGGCCGTGACGCTGCGCTCCGACGCACGCCCGGCCGTACACCGGCGGCTGGCCCGCATCCCGGACGGGCTGCGCCGGGGTCCCGGCACGTTCTACGAAACGCTCGCGGCCTACGGCGACCATCCGGTACATCCGGCCGGCCAGGGCCGCACCGGCCTCTCCATGGCCGATCTGAGCCGCTACGCCCCCGAGTTCGCGCCGTCGTTCCCGCTGCGGTGGGCGTCGGTCCGGGATCCGGTGCTCTCCGGGCGGCTCCCCTGCTGGTGGCCCCGCCCGTCCGACGTGGGGCTGGAGTCGGCCGGCGCGCTGTTCCCCGTCCATCCGCTGACGGTCCGGCGGGTGCGCGAGCAGCCCGGCGCGGACCTCGCGCCCGGCCCGTATCTGCGGGCCGGGCCGACCCTGTCCATGCGCACCGTGGTCGTCGCGCCGCTCGCCCATCTGAAGATGCCGCTGCCGACCAGCACGCTGGGCCTCCGCAACCGGCGGACCATCATGCCGGGCACGCTCGCGGACGGCGCGCTGGTCGAACGCATCCTGCGCGAGGTCCTCGCGTGCGAACCGGGGCTTCCCGTCCTTCTCGCCGACGAGCAGACCTACGGGCACACCGACGACCCGCTTCTCGCGTACATGGTGCGGCGTTTTCCTGCGGAGACGGCGCGCGCGCACATCGTCCCGGTGGCGGCGCTGCTCGCCGCTGCTCCCGATGGGGGCCACGTCATCGAGCGCTGGGACGTGGAAGAACTCTTCGGCGCCTACCTGTCGGCGTTGTTCGCCTGGAACGTCACGCTGTTCCGCTATGGCATCGCGCTGGAGGCGCATCAGCAGAACGTCGCCCTCGTCTTGGACGACGCCGCCCCGCTCCGCCTCCTCATCAAGGACAACGACGGCGCGCTGATCGACCCGGCACGGCTCCGAGAGCACCTCAGCCCGTCCCCCGGTACGGACCCGCGCGACCTCATCGACCGCAGGATGACGACCGGCGACCCCGAGACCCTCGCCCGCGTGTTCGTCACCATCACGCTGCACCTGTGCGCCGCCGCGCCCGCACTGGGACTGGACGAACGCGGCCTGCTCCCCTGGCGCACCGGGCTCACGATGATCCGCGAGCGGCTGGACGCGGCGCTCGGGCCGGGCGAGGCGTTCCTGCGCTCCCGCACGCTGGACGCCGGCGCCCTGCCGGGCAAGGCCATGGTCACCGCCGGAACCCTCGTCGACAAGGCGAGGACCGGCGCGGCCGACATCAACAAGCACTACGGCCCGCCAGGGCCCAACTACCTACGGGACGCGACGTGCTTTTGACCGGACCGGCCGTCACGGCCGACGACGCCACCTCGACCGCGCTGCTCAACTGCCTGATCCGGGAGGTCTGCGCGCCCGAGCAGCAGGTGTGGCCGGACGGCGGCCACCTCGTGGCCCGGCTGCCCCGCGCAGGCGTCGTCCTGCGGACGGGCTTGAGCCGGCCCCCGGTCGGTCCCACCTACCGCCTGGTACCGCCGTATGAGGAGCGGCGCGGAGACGAGTGGATCGCGGCTTCCTGGGACAGGCTGGCGAACCTTGTCGCGGGGGAACTGGAACTCGCGACCGGCCGCCCCAACCCCGAGTTCCTCGCCCAGGTGGACAACAGCCACACCGCGTTGACCGCCATCATCGCCGCCAGGGGCGAACCCCCGGACGACCGGTACATCGCCTCAGAGCAGGCTCTCATCGCGGGCCATCGCTTCCACCCCTCCCCGAAGTCGCGGCAGGGGTCGCCAGGCGACTGGCTCCGGTACGCGCCTGAGACCGGGGCACGTTTCCGTCCGCGCTGGCTGGCCGTGCCGGAAGACCTCATCGCCGAGGAAGGCGCACCGGAGGCGTTCACGGCCCTGTCGTCGTACGGACCGCCCGCGCCGCCCGGCCGGAAGTCGCTCCCCGTCCATCCGTGGCAGTACTCCCTGCTGGCGGACGAACCCGTCCTTCGGAGGGCGCTGGCGCAGGGCCTCGTGCTCGACCTCGGCCCGTCCGACGTCGAAGCGATCCCGACCTCTTCCGTCCGGACGGCGTATCTGCCGGACGCGGACGTGTTCTGCAAGTTCAGCCTGGACGTGCGCATCACCAACTGCGTGCGCAAGAACGCCTGGTACGAACTGGCCGGCGCGATCACCCTCAACGCGTTGCTGCAACCCATCTTCGAGAAGCTGGACGCGACCTTCCTCGCAGAGCCCGCCTACCGCAGCATCGCGCTCCCCGACCGCCGCCTCTACGAGGGGCTGGGCGTGATCCTGCGCCAAGGAGTCACCCCCCTCCCCGGCACACCGCTCCTGGCCGGCGCCCTGGCCGACCCCTACAGCACGTTCCTCGCCGGCCTGCCCGCCCTCTCGACCCCGGAGAGCGCCCAAGCATGGTGGGACGCCTACGTGGGCCAGGTAGCACCACCCGTCCTGAGCGCCTATCTGGACTACGGCATAGTCCTTGAACCGCACCTCCAGAACGTTCTCGTCTGCGTCGACGCAACGGGGATGCCCGTCCACGCCGCGTTCCGCGACCTCGAAGGCACCAAGCTGACCGCGGGCCGCTGGGACCTGGCACACGTCCCACCCCGCGTGGCCGAAAGCCTCACCTATGCGCCCGACCGAGGCTGGAACCGCGTCGTCTACTGCCTCCTCGTCAACCACCTCACCGAGATCGCAGCCGCCGTGGCGGACCTCCACCCGCCCTTGGAGCAGGCTCTATGGCAGATCGCGCGAGGGCACTTCACCGCCCACGACCATCACCCGCAGGTAAGGGCGCTGCTGGCCGGCGTCCCGTTGCCCGCCAAGGCGAACCTCCGCACGCGCTGGTCCCGCATGGCCGACCGTGGCGCCGCCTACGTCCCGGCCCCGAACCCGCTCGCCGCGCCCCGACCGCTATGAACGAACTCGCCCTGAGCCTCGACGCCTACCCGGCCTACATCTACGACCTGCCCGGCCTGGAAAACCACATCAAGGCCATCCGCACGGCCTTGGGCGGCACAGAGTTGTTCTACGCCGCGAAGGCCAACCCGGACGCCGAGATACTCCGTACCCTGGCGCCCCATGTGGACGGCATAGAGGTGTCCTCGGGCGGCGAACTGACTCACGTCCGCGAAACCCTGCCGGGCAAGCCGGTCGCTTTCGGCGGCCCGGGCAAGACACCCGAAGAACTGCGCCTGGCCCACAACGCCACCCGAATCCACGTGGAAAGCCCGACCGAACTCGCGCGCCTGGTCGCCCTGGGCCGCTCCGCCGAGATCCTCCTCCGCGCGAACCTCCCCCTGAAGACCCCGAACGCCGCCCTCACCATGAGCGGCCCCTTCGGCATGGACGAGGACGCCCTCAACGAATGCGCCCGCCTCATAGCCGGGAACCCCCGCCTCACCCTCCGGGGCGTGCACGCCCACCTCGCCTCCGGCCTGGACGCCCCCACCATGCTCGACCTGGCCCACCGGATCGCCGAATGGGCGATTCCCTGGCTGAACACCCGTGGTGCAGAAGAACCCGAACTGAACGTGGGCGGCGGCATGGCCGTCGACTACGCCTCCCCCGAAGCCCTCTTCGACTGGCACGCCTACGGAACGGGCCTGGCCTCCATCCCCGCCAGGATCCGCATCGAACCCGGTCGCGCCATCACCGCTTATCACGGCTGGTACGTCACCGACGTCCTCGATGTGAAGACGATCCGGGGCGAGACCTACGTCATCCTCCGCGGCGGCACCCACCACCTAAGAACCCCGGTCACGAAAGGCCACGACCAGCCCTTCGAAGTCCTCACCGCAACCGGCTCGGAGAGCCCGGCCACACTCGTAGGTCAGTTGTGCACCCCGAAAGACGTCTTCGCCCGCGATGTCCTCGTCCCGCCCCTGACCCCAGGCGACGTCGTCGCGTTCACCATGGCCGGCGCCTACGCCTGGAACATCTCCCACCACGACTTCCTGATGCACCCGAAACCGGCCTTCCACTACCTGCGCTGACAGCCGGGACGGAGATGTAGAGCCTGCCCGCCGCTCTGGACGCCGGCGCCGGTCTCCCCGGCCGGCGACAGCGCGGCGACGGTCTCGCCCCCCTGTGAGCCCAGGTCAGGGACGAGGGGCGGCGTGCCAACGCCAGGAGGTCTGGCGGGGCCTGCCCGGCAGGGACGTACGGCCCGTCGCCCACAGGAGGGCCGGCCAGGGCTCCGTGCCGTCCGGGGTGCCGGGGAACAGGCGGTGCAGGGCGCGGGAGCACAGGGCGGCGGACGGTTCCCAGGGGATGTCCAGACCTTCCGCCAGGTCGTGGGTGTGGACGAGGGTTTCCACGATGCCCATCGCGGCGAAGCCCTCGGGGTTCGATACGCCCCAGGGATGGTGCGCGCGGACTTCCGGGGAGGCCGTGCGGACCATGGCGACCAGGAGGCCGCCGCACGCGTCGAGTACCTGTAGCAGGCCCGCGGGGCTGGCGTCGGGGTCCGCGTGGACGGCGTTCTGGGGGCCGCCGGCGCGGCGGCTCCACCGCGGGAAGGGCACCCTGCCGTTGAGCGGGGGCTCCTTCGGGGCCAGCCGCGTAGCGTAGGAGAAGAAGGCGTTGGCCAGATGCTCAACGGTCTCCCAGCAGGTCCACTCCAGCGAGCCGGCCTTCTCCTCCCACGCCTCCGGCGGCACCTCGCGCAGGACGGCGATGGCGAGCTGGACGGTCCGGTCGAGGTCGTCCGCGGTGACGGGATCCACTGGTCGAGGCATCCCCCGACCGTACCGATCTCCCGGGCCCGCCGAACGGTCAGGTCCTCAACCGGGGATCGGGGCGGCGGTTCCGCTCACCTTGATTCCGCTGCCGTCCCCCGCCGGCACGTCGACGAGCAGCCGGCTGGGCCGGCCCATGTCCGCGCCCTGGTGGATCGTGATCCGGGCCGGGGGCCGGACGAGTTCCAGCGCCCGCAGGTACCCGCCGAAGGCGGCCGCGGCGGCGCCGGTGGCCGGGTCCTCGACGACCCCGCCCGGCGGGAACGGGTCGCGGGCGTGGAAGACGGTCGCCGACTCCCGCCAGACCAGGTGGACGGTCGTCCAGCCGCGGCGTGCCATCAGGCCGCCGAGCGCCCCCTGGTCGTAGTCGAGGTCGGCGAGCCGCGCGCGGGAGGACGCCGCGAGGACGAGGTGGTCGTTGCCCGCGTTGGCGATGCGCGGCGCGAGCAGCGGATCGAGTTCCGCGGCGTTCCAGCGCAGCGCCTTCAGGGCCGAGGCGAGATCGGCCTCGCCGACGTCGCGGACGGCCGGGGCGACGCTCGTGAGGGTGGCGAGGATGCGGCCGTCCACCGGCCGTGTCTCGACGCCGACCTCCCCGGCGGAGGTGTTGAGCCGGAGACGTCCGGTGCCCTGCCGCTCCGCCAGCGCGACGGCGGTGGCGATCGTCGCGTGCCCGCAGAAGGCGACCTCGGCCAGGGGGCTGAAGTATCTGATCGTGAAGCGGCGCTCGTCCGCGCCTCCGTCGTCCGTCAGGAAGGCCGTCTCGGAGAATCCGATCTCGGCGGCGATCTCCTGCATCCGCGTGGCGTCCATCCCCCGTGCGTCAAGGACGACACCGGCCGGGTTGCCGCCCTCGCCGTTCACGTCGAAGGCGGTGTAACGCAGGGCGGCGGAACGCTCGCCTGTTCTTGCCGGGCTGCTCATGCCGGAAGTCTGCAGCCCCGCCTAGTATCACGTCCAACGATGAATTGTGATGGAGCACATCGGAGTCGTCGATGGACACGCGCCTGCTCGGCAGCTTTCTGACCGTCCTCCGCGTCGGCGGGATCACCGCCGCGGCGGCGGAACTCGGCTTCGTGCAGTCCACGGTCACCGCGCACATCCAGGCGCTGGAACGCCAGGTGGGAACGCCGCTGCTCGACCGGCGTCCCGGTGGCGTCTCCCCCACCCGCGCCGGCGCGCTGCTGGCCGAGCATGCCCGGCAGATCCTCGACCTGGAGAAACGGATGCTCACCGAGCTCACCGCCGCGGCCACCGAGCCGGCCGGCCCGATACGGCTGTGGGCCCCGGAGTCCGTGTGCGCCTACTGGCTGGCACCCGTCCTGCCCGAGGTGCGGGCGAAGCTCCCGGACGTCAGCCTGTCGCTGTTCCCCTCCGACACGCGGACGGCGCTGACCGCGCTCGCCGACCGCCGCGCCGACCTGGCCCTGATCCTCGAACCCTCGCCGAGCCCGCCCGATGTGGACCTGGTGGACCTCGGGGCCCAGCCGCTGTCCCTCGTCGCGGCGGCCGCCACCGGCCTTCCCCGGCACCGCCCTCTCACGCCGGCGGAGCTGGCCTCGGCGGGTGTCCTCCTGCTGGAGGAGGGCTGCTCCTACAGCGACGAACTCGCGGCCCTGGTGACGTCCAGCGACCCCACGACGACGCCGCCCCGCTTCGGCGGCATCGAGACGGCGAAGCGATGCGCCGAGGCCGGGCTCGGTGTGGCCCTGCTGCCGGCGGTCGCGGTCGCCGGCGAACTCGCCGACGGGCGGCTGGCCGAGTTGCGGCCACCGGGCGGGCTGTCCCGGCAGCACCTGTGGCTCGCCGAACCCGCGGCCGGATGGCGCTCCCCCGCCGTCCGGGCCGTCCACGGCATCCTGACCGCGGCGCTTCCGCGCACACCCTGACGACAGATCTACATATCCTCTGAAGTGCCGGGTATGCCCGCCGGGCAGCTCATGGACGGGCCGCAAAGGAAGGGTTCAGTGGTGCTCGATCGGATGCGTTCGGTCGCGGGACTCGGAGTCAGAGCGACCCGCGCCGTGCGGGACGCGGGCGTCCTGCGGCCCATCCGCCCCGACCGGGCGGCCCGGCTCGTCTTCTCCTACGCGCGGTTCGGGCCGGTGCCCGCGACGCTCGGCGCGATGGCCGCACTGCGGTTCCCCGGCCGGACGGCGCTGATCGACGAGCGCGGGACGCTCACCTGCGCGGAGCTCGAGGAGCACGCGGCGTCGCTGGCCACCGCCCTCAGAGGCCGGATGGGGGACGGACGCGTCGGCGTCCTGTGCCGCAACCATCGCGGGTTCGTGGAGACGGTTCTCGCGGCGTCCCGCCTGGGCAACGACATCGTGCTGCTCAACACCGACTTCTCCGCCACCCAGCTGGGCCAGGTGGCGGAACGCGAAGGCATCGAGCTGCTCGTCCACGATCAGGAGTTCACCGCCACCGTGGACGGGTCCGGCTTCGCCGGGCGGCGCCTCCTGGCCTGGGCCGGCACCGGGGCGGACACGATCGACGCGCTGATCGGCGACACCGAGCCCGAGCCGATCGTCCCGGGCCGCACCGGCAACGTGATCGTGATGACGTCCGGGACCACCGGCACGCCGAAGGGCGCCCGGCACGACATGTCGCTGTCGGCGCTGGTGCCCGTCGCGCTCACCCATCTCATGCGCGTCCCCCTCCGGTCGGGCGCGCCGATCGTGATCGCACCGCCGCTGTTCCACATCCTGGGCCTCGCCTACACGGCGGTGGGGCTCGCGATGGGCATGCCGCTCGTGCTGCCCCGCAGGTTCGATGCGCGGGAGATCCTGCGGACCATCGCCGACCACGAGGCGGAGGCGCTGGTCGCCGTGCCGGTGATGCTCCAGCGCATCCTGGCCGTGGACGACCGGCCGCGGACCCCGGCCCTCCGCGTGGTGGTGTCCGGCGGTTCGGTGCTCCACCCCCACCTGTCGGAGGCGTTCATGGACGCGTTCGGCGACGTCCTCGTCAACGTGTACGGCGCGACCGAGACGGGCTGGGCCACGATCGCCACACCGCAGGACCTGCGGAACGCGCCCGGCACCGCCGGGAGGCCGTCGTACCGGCTGACCGTCAAGGTCCTCGGCGAGAACGGACGGGAACTGCCGCCCGGCGAGACCGGGGAGATCTACACCGGCGGCGGCCTGCGGTTCGCCGGCTACACCGGGGGCGGCGGCAAGCGCGTCCTGCGCGGCCTGACCGGCACCGGCGACCTCGGCCACTTCGACGCGGCGGGGCGGCTGTTCATCGACGGCCGCGCCGACGACATGATCGTGTCCGGCGGGGAGAACGTGTTCCCCGGCGAGGTCGAGGACCTGCTCGGCGGCCACCCGGACGTCGCGGAGGTGTCGGTGACCGGCGTGGACGACGAGCAGTTCGGCCGGCGGCTCGCCGCCCGCGTCGTGCGGAAGGCCGGATCGGCGGTCACCGAGGACGACCTCAAGGAGTACGTGCGCGGGCACCTCGCCCGGTACAAGGTGCCGCGCGACGTGCGGTTCGTCCGGGAGCTGCCGCGCACCGGCACCGGCAAGGTCAGGACCGGGGCGCCGCCGGACTGAGGGCGGCGCCCGGGCCCAAGGCCGCACGGTCCCGGACGCGCCCGGTCACACGCTCACGCCGCACCCCGGTTCCTGGCGGCGATGCAGATGCGGGCGAGGTCGTCGAGGGCGCCCGCGCGGCGCTCGTCCAACGTGCGGTGATCGCCCGGGGCGGCCTCCGCGAGGGTGTCGATGACCAGGGAGAACACCGGCCATTCGGCGGGGCCGATGGCGCCCTGGAAGTCGACGCCGTCCGCGAGGTCGTCGAGGTCGAGGTTGCGGGCGAAGGTCGCGAGGGCGGCCTCGGCCGCGGCGACGCCGATGCGCATCGCCAGCGCGGCGGGCTCACGATCGAGGGACCGCACGGTGTTGGAACCCATGTTCGACAACATAGAACATATGAGCGATCCGCGCCGAACATACGGTCGAAAAGTTATCCGACGATCGCCTGCGCGAACAGGTACGAATGCGTGAAGTGCAGGGCGCCGTCGACCCTGCTCGGGCGCATGCCGGTCGCCGGGCCGCCCGCCAGTTCGTCCTCCAGTTCCCGCCGGATCCGCGTGGCGTCCTCCGCCGGGGTGCGCGCGAACTCCAGCCACGGGTCGAGGGGGCGGACGTAGTCGAACCGCTCGGTGCGCTTCACCTCCGCGCCGGCCGCCGTGACGAAGTCCGCGATCTGCGCCTCGGTGAGCGCGGTGCCGTGCGAGGGGTCGCGGAGGCGCTCGATGCGGTCGGGGTCGCCCGCCAGGCCGTCCGGGCGGACCAGGTCGGCGATGATCAGCGCGGCACCGGGCCGGCTGACCCGGGCCATCTCCGTCACGACGGCGGCCGGGGCGGCGACCTGGTGCAGCGAGAACCGGGTGACGACCAGCGTGAACGACCGGTCCACGTACGGCAGCGCGGTGCCGTCGCCGCGGGTGAAGGTGATGTTCGTGATGCCCGCGTGGTCGGCGTCGCGTTTGCCTTCGGCGAGCATCGCGGGCGTGAGGTCGAGGGCCGTCACGTGCCGGACGCGGTGGGCGATCGCGCGGGACACGATGCCGGTGCCGGCCGCGACCTCCAGCACGACGTCCTCAAGGTCGAGTTCGGGGTCCATGAAGCGGACGAGCCGGTCCAGATGACGGGTGAACGCGCCGTTCAGCCTCGGGTCGGCGAACCCCGCCGCCTGCTTGGAGAACTCCCGTACGACCTTCTCGTCATGCGTCACCGTCACGTCGCCTCCCTGGGATGGTTGCCCGGATCATCCCCCGAAAGCACGCACGGTGAACAGGGGGGAGTGAGGCTCATCACCCGTTTCAGGGACGAATCACACCGCCGGGACGCCGTCGAGCAGCGCGGCGAGCCCGTCGGCGTCCAGCAGGTCCGCCGGGCGGACGGTGACGTTGGCGCCGACATAGTGGAACGCCGCGCTGACCTTCGCGACGTCCACCCCGGCGAGTTGCGCCCACGCCAGCCGGTACGCGGCGAGCTGCACCGACGCGAACCGCGCCTCCTCCTCCGGCGGCGGCGAGCCGGTCTTCCAGTCGACGACCTCGTAGCCGTCCCGGGAGCGGAACACCGCGTCCATCCGGCCGCGGACCAGCCGGTCGCCGATGATGGTCTCGAACGGCACCTCGATGTCGAGCGGTTCGCGGGACGCCCACTGCGACTCCTCGAAGCGCGCCCGCAGCCGGGCGAGGTGCGCGTCGCCCGCGGCGCCCTCGTCGGCGGCGCCGGGCAGCTCGTCCGGGTCGATGAGGCGCTGCTGCCCCCAGCGGCTCTCCAGCCAGGCGTGGAACGCGGTGCCGCGCCGCGCGTAGGGGGCGGGCGGCCGCGGCATCGGGCGGCGGATCTGCCGGGCCAGCGCCGCCGGGTCACGCGCCAGCGAGACCAGCGACGACACCGACAGGTGCGCGGGCAGCTCGACGAGCAGGCCGTCACCGGAACGGCCCCGGTCGCGTTCGGCGAGCAGCAGCTCGACGTCGCGCGCCCACGCGGTCATGCGGGCCCGGTCGGCGTCCGACAGCCCGGTGCGGCCGGGCCAGTGCCGGGTCCGCCCGGTCATCTCGTCCTCGACCATGCGGGCGGCCGCCACGACCGCCTCGTACCGTTCGCGGGCGGTGAGATCGCAACGGCCGCGCTCCCCGGGCGCGGCGGGCCACCGCGCCTCCTCGGGCTCGGCGAGCAGCGGGTTCTCGGTGCCCTCCTCGGGCGGGTCGGTCCACACGGCGACGGACCCGGCGCCCGCCAGGCAGACGGCCCGCACCTCCTCCAGGAACGGTGACGGGCCGAGCGGGCGCCCCGACGAACCCCACCAGTAGCCGGTCGTGATGAGCAGGCTGGACGCGCGGGTGACCGCGACGTACGCAAGGCGCCGCTCCTCCCGCAGGTCGCGCTCGGAGCACGCCCGGTCGAACGCGGCGAGGTCGTCCTTCTCCAGCCCGTTCAGCGGCGGCAGGTCGGCGCGGTCGCCGCGCAGCATGAACGGCAGGACGCGCGGGTTCGCCGTCCAGCGGGTGGCGTTCTGCGGCGGTGACGGGAAGATCGAGCCCTTGGCGGGGGCGCCGTTCTTCTGCGGCACGTACGACAGGCCCGGCACGACCACCACCGGCCATTCGAGGCCCTTGGAGGCGTGGACGGTGAGCAGCTTGACGCTGTTGGTCTCCCCGACCCGCCCGGCCTCCAGCCCGAACTCCTCGGTCTCGGCGGCCCTGAGGTAGGCGAGGAACGCGCCGAGCGTCGGGTCCTCGGCGTCGCCCGCGAACGTGGCGGCGGCGTCGATGAACGCGTCGAGGTCGGCGCGGGCGGTCACCGGGTCCAGGCCGGACCGCGCGGCGACCTCGATGTCGAGGCCGAGCGCCCGTTCGACCTCGGTGACCAGATCGGGCAGCGGCAGCCCGACCTGGCCGCGCAGGGCGCGCAGCTCGTCGCGGAGGCGGCGCAGCCGCCCGTGGCCCTCGGGCGAGTACGCCTCCGGGGAGCCGAGGTCGTCGAGCGCGTCGACGAGGCTGCCGGTCTCCTGGTTCAGCTCGCCGACGAGCTGCCGCAGCGGATCGCCCTCCGGCGGGGGCTCGTCCGGCACCGGTTCGGCGGAGCCCTCCGGCGGGGTGACGTCGCGCGCCGACTCCTGCGCCAGCGTGCGGGCCCGCCGCCCGAGCGCGACGAGATCGCGCGGCCCGAGCCGCCAGCGCGGGCCGGTCAGCAGCCGGGCGAGGGACGCGCCGGCGGTCGGGTCGTGCATGACCCGCAGCGTCGCGACGACGTCCTGCACCTCGGGGACGGTGAGGAGCCCGCCGAGCCCGACCACCTCGACGGGGATGCCGCGCGCCTCCAGCGCCCGCCGGATCAGCGGGAACTGCGACCGCTTCCGCGCGAGGACGGCGATGTCGGAGTACTGGAGCGGCTCGGGCTGCGGGCCGCCGTCCGGTGCCGTCTCCGGGTCGGCGGCCAGGAGCCCGGCGATGCGCGCGGCGATGCGGTCGGCCTCGTCCTCGACGGTGGAGAAGAGGGCGCATTCGACGCGCCCGCGCCCTTCGCGCCCCGCGCCCGGGATGAGGCGGGGCACGGCCTTCGTCTCGGCCCGCAGCTCCTCCTGCACCCGGGCCGCCGCCTCCAGGATCAGCTCGCCGTTGCGGAACGAGCGGCTCAGCTGGACGACCGGCGCCGGCACCGGGCGCGCGCCCGCCGCCCCCGGCTGCGCCGGGAAGTCGTAGGCGAACCGCAGCAGGTTCCCGGCGCTCGCACCGCGCCACCCGTAGATCGACTGGCACGGGTCGCCGACCGCCGTCACCGGGTGCCCGCCCGCGAACAGCGATCGCAGCAGGACGAGCTGCGCCTGGCTGGTGTCCTGGTACTCGTCCAGCAGGACGACGGAGAACCGGGACCGCTCGATCATCCCGACCTCGGGATGCCCGTGGGCGATACGGGCGGCGAGGGCCATCTGGTCGCCGTGGTCGATGACCTCCCGGCCGGCCTTGGCCCGTCCGTACGCCTCGACCAGCGGCATGAGCTGCTCGCGGACGGCGTGCTTGGCGAGGATGTCGCGCTGCGCCTTGAGCGGCTTCTTCAGCGCGGCGAACCGTTCGTCCAGCCAGGCGCCGACCTTGCGGATGTCGTCACCGGTCCGCAGATGCTCGGCCAGGTCGCCGGCCAGCTCCATGACGGCCTTGGTGACGGTGTCGGGCTGCCAGTCGATGCGGTCCATGGGCCCGTTGTAGGTGTCGACCACCCGCGAGCAGATCTGCCAGGCGACGGCCGGTGAGATCAGCCGCATGGTCGGTTCGAGCGCCTCGCGCAGGGCGTGGTCACCGAACAGCCGCGCCGCGTACGAGTGGTACGTCGACACCATCGGCTCGCCGTCGAACAGGGCCTCGCCGCCGAGCCGCTCAAGCTCGCTCGCCGGCAGGACCTCGCGCAGCCGGTCGAGCCGTTTGCGGACCCGCACACCGAGCTCGGCGGCGGCCTTGCGGGTGAACGTCAGCCCGAGCACCCGTTCCGGCCGGACGAAGCCGTTCGCGACCAGCCACACGACCCGCGCGGCCATCGTCTCGCTCTTGCCGGACCCGGCGCCCGCGATCACCGCCATCGGCGCCATCGGCGCCTCGATCACCCGGGCCTGCTCCTCGGTGGGCTCGGGGATCTCCAGCAGCCGGGCCAGCTCTCCCGGCGTGATCACCTCGCTCCCCCCGAGCTACTCGCCGACCTGACCGCCCTCGTCATGGACGGGACAGCAGGAGCGTACGGGACAGGTGCGACACTTGTCGTTCGCCCGCGCCTGGAACACCTCGCTCGCCATGCCGGTCGCGACGATCTCGATGAGCTTCTTGGGCCATTCGGGGTCGGCGTCCTCGCCGGGCGGCGGCTGCTCCTGCTCCCTCGCCCGCGCCGCGAACGCGGCCTTGCCGACCTGGATGAGCTTGGCGCCGCCGGGCTCGATCAGCCCGTGCCGCTCGAACGCGCCGAGCATCACCGCGTACTGGTAGACCCCGAGCTGGGGATGCCGCGCCAGGTCGTCCTTCGGGACGGCCGTGGAGGAGGTCTTGATGTCGATGATGACCGCGCGGCCCTGGTCGTCGCGTTCGGCGCGGTCGATGCGGCCCTTGATGACGACGCGGCCGAGGTCGACCTTGAACGCCTCCTCCAGCGCGACGACCTCGTTGGGGTTGTCGCGGTGCCAGGCGAGGAACCTGTCGACCATCGCGGTGGCCTGCTCGCGCTGTTTCTCCGAGTACCAGGAGCTGCGGAACTCCAGGTCGTTCCAGATCTCGTCGAGCCGCCGCGCGACGTGGACCTCGTCGATCCCGTCGTCGGCGCCGGCCATCTCGGCGACCGCGTGGACGACCTTGCCCATCGTGCTGTACTCGTTGGGCCCGCCCTCCTGCGCGCCGACCGCCGAGGCGAGCAGCCAGCGCAGCCCGCAGGTGGTGAACGCCTCGACCTGGGACGGGGAGATCGTGATCTGCTCGTCCTCGGCGAACGCGGGCCCGGAGGCCGACAGCGCGGTGATGGCGTACCAGTTCTCCGGCCGCGCGCCGCGCACGCCCGCGCGCGCGAGCCGCGCCAGGTGCCCGGCGGCGGCGCGCCGCAGCGGTTCGGGACGGGACGGGTCGGCGACCACCGAACGCAGGTCGGCGACAAGGGCGGCCAGTGAGAGCCACCGTGTCTTCTCGTCGAGTTGCGATTGCTCGATGGCGCCGGGGAGCAGTTCGTTCAGGAACCGTGACGGCCGTTCTTCGGTGTCGTCGCCTCCGACGGCCGTCACGACCAGGCGCTTGCGCGCGCGCGTGACCGCCACATAGAAGAGCCGTCGTTCTTCGTCCAGCATCTTGGCGGCCATGGAGGCACCGGCCGCGGCGGCGCCTTCCGGCTCGGTCCCGGCGGCGTGCTCGATCAGCTCCTCGACGCCCAGCAACGACCCGCGCAGCCGCACATCGGGCCAGACGCCCTCTTGCACGCCGGCGACGACCACCACGTCCCACTCCAGCCCCTTGGAGCGGTGCGCGGTGAGGATGCGGACGGCCTCGCCCTCCGGTGCCTGCTCCGCCAGCGTGTCACCGGCGATCTCCTGGGACGCGATGTTGTCGACGAACAGTTCGGGGCCCGCCTGGGGAAGCCGGTCCACGAACCGTGCCGCGTGGTCGAACAGCGCCACGACGGCGTCCAGGTCGCGGTCGGCCGCCGCGCCGCGCGTCCCGCCCCTGACGCTCTGCTCCAGCAGGACGTCGGCCTGCCCGCTCTCCTGCCATACGGCCCACAGCACGTCCTCGGCGGTACCGCCGTCGTGAACGGACCGCCGTGCCACGTCGATGAGGTGCGCGATCCGTTCAGCGGGCGCCCGCACCTTCTCGTGGACGAGGATCAGCTCCCGTGGGTCGTTGACCGCCGCGACCAGAAGCTCGCCCAGCGGACGGTCCCCGCCCGACAGATCCTCAAGGTCGCGCAAGGCCCGCTTGAGGCGGCGCATGGCGAGCGCATCGGCGCCCCCCAGCGGGCCCGTCAGGAGGTCTTCTGCGACGGCCTCGTCCAGGAAGCCCTTCTTCAGCGCGGCCTTGAGCAGAAGCAGGAACGGCCGGACGGCGGGTTCGCCCATCAGCGGGACCTCGTCGCCCGCGACGACCACCGGCACACCGGCCTGGGCGAGCGCACGCCGAAGGACCGGAACCTGCCGTACCGCGCTCCGCACCAGCACCGCCATACGCGACCAGGGCACACCGTCCAGCAGGTGGGCGCGGCGCAGCTCGTCGGCCACCAGGGCCGATTCCTGGTTTTCGGAGTCGGCGATCACAGCGCGCACTTCATCGGGGGGTCCCGGGGAGTCGCTCCCCCTGGAAGACGCAGCGCGCGCTTCGCCGTCGTCCAGTTCTTCTGCGGGAAGCAGCGCGCGGTGCTCGGCGGCGCCGGCCGCCCCGGCGGGCAGGCGCCGCGCGATCCGCCGCGACGCCGCCAGGATCGCCGGTCCCATCCGGCGGCACGTCCGCAGCGCCACCACGGGTGCCGGCTCGCCGTCCAGGGTGAGGAAGCGGTTGGGGAACTCTTGGATCCCCCGCACGTCGGCGCCGCGGAACCCGTAGATGGACTGGTCAGGGTCACCGACCACGATGAGGTCGCGCCCCTCCCCGGCAAGGTGATGCAGAAGAGCCTCTTGCGCGGGGTCGGTGTCCTGATACTCGTCCACGAACACCGCGTCGTAGGCGTCCCGCTCCCTGATCCGGACCTCCTCGTCCGCGAGCATTCCCGCGGCCATGTGGATCAGCTCGCCGTAGTCGTAGGTGGGGACGGGATCGAGCCCGAACCGGTCGGCGTACCGCTCCATGAACCCGCCGATGGCCGCCCAGTCGTCCCGTCCCCGCACACGCCCCGCCGCGGTGAGGTCTTCGGCGAAGTACCCGCGTTCAACGGCCCGCAGGGCGAAGTCACGCAACTCTTCGGCGAACCCGCGCGTCGCCAGAGCGGCCCTCAAGCGTTCCGGCCAGCCATGCGCGCCGTCCGCCAGCTCACCTTCCAGCAACCGGCGCACTTCAAGCAGTTGCTCTGGCCCGGACAGCAGCCGCGGGGCCGGCTCTTCGTTCAGCACGGCGTCCCGCCTGAGCAGCGCGTAGGCGTAGCTGTGGAAGGTGAGCGCCAGCGGTGTCCGCGTCGTCCGGTGCAGGCGCCCGGTGATCCGCTCCCGCAGTTCCCCGGCCGCCTTGCGGCTGAACGTCAGGACGAGCACGCGCTCCGGATCGACGCCCCGGTTCTCGATGCGGTCGACGACCGCCTCGACGATCGTCGTCGTCTTACCGGTGCCCGGCCCCGCCAGCACCAGCAGCGGCCCCCCGGCGTGCTCGACCACCCGCCGCTGCCGCTCGTCGAGCGCGGGCGGGACGGCACGCGCGGGACCCGCGCGGCGCACGAGACGGTAGGAACCTGGGGGCACAACAGTTCATTGGAACAGATCACCGTGACGGTTCTGACCAGAACGCACTCATGTCGCCAGGGAGAAAACCCACATCGCGGCCTCAGGCGGTGGCGACCTTCTCCCTGAACGCGCGCAGGGCGGCGGCGCCCACGGCCTTGTCCTGCTCGCCGTTGCCGCCGCTGACGCCGACGGCGCCGACGACCTCGCCCTCGTGGACGATCGGGAACCCGCCCACGAAGATGGCGAACTTGCCAGGGTGCATCTGGTTGATGCCGAACGCCTCGTTGCCGGGCAGGGCGGGGCCGTTCGGCGGTTCGTTGAACTTGTGGGTGTCGCGCTGGTGCCCGGCGGCGGTGAACGCCTTGGCGATGGCGATCTCCACGCCGGTGAGGCGGGCGCCCGTCATCCGGTGCACCGCGATGGGGTGCGCCCCGTCGTCGGCGATGCAGATCGTCTGCTTGACGCCGATGCGGCGCGCCTCCTCCTCGGCCGCGGTCAGCATGACGAGGGCGTCTTCCAGGGTGAGCCGGTGAACGGTGTGCACGGGACCTCCACTTCGGGCGCCACCCCGAATTAAAAATGCGGGGTATTGCCGTATTCAGGACGGTAAAGCAGGATGTGAGGGACGGTTTTTCCCTTTGCGCCGTCCGCCACGAACTCCTCCACTCCCGTCAGTCTCGAAGGCCCCCGTGCGTCGAGGCTATGTACACTCTGCCGAACGAACCCGACGGGATGTGGGCACATGGCACATCACCCTGCGATCGTGACGACCATCGACGGGAGCACCGACGGGCACGTACCGGTCGGGGCCCTGCTGGCCGAACCGCTGCTGCGCGGCACGCTGCTCGCCGGCCGCGCGGGGCTCGGACGCGGCGTCGGCTGGTGTCTCCCCCTGTCGGAGACCCGCCGCTTCGCCGATGCGGCGAGCACCGAACCCGACCTCGGCGGCATCGCCGTCCACCTCCCGGTGACCACGCTGGCCGCACCGGACGAGGCGGCCGCCCTGGTCACCGGCCTCGCCCGCCGGGACGCCGCCGCGCTGCTGGCCTGGCATCCACCCGGCGTCGAGTCCGACCTCTCCCGCGAGCTCACCATGGCGGCCCGCGCCGCCGACGCCGCCGCCATCCCGCTGCTGGTCCTGCCCGCGGAGGCCGACTACCGGGCGGTGAGCCGGCTCATCGGGCAGAAGGCGCTGGCCCTGTCCGCGCACGTCCTGGAGTACGGCTCCCGCGTGCACCGCACGCTCGCGGAGGTCCTCGCGCGCGGACCGGGCGTGCCGGCGATGGCCCGCGCGGTCGTCGGGCTGTCCCGCTGCAGCGTCCTCATCTGCGACGCGGACGGCGAGCGGCTGGCCTGGGAGGAGGCGCCGGACGCCGAGCCGCCCGACCCCGACGCCCTGCTGCACGCCCTCCCGGAGGACCTCGCCCGTCCCGAGGACCATCCCGAGTTCGAGGACGGGAACACGCACGCGGCCGAGGTGCGGCTGCGGATCCGTCCGGACGGGCCGCCGGTGCACGCGCTCGTCACGCCCGTCCTGGTGGGCGGCCAGGTGTTCGGGCGGATGGTGATGGTGGAGCGCGACTGCCCGCCGGACCCGCACGACCTGGCGCAGCACCGCGTGGTCGCCGAGCACGGCGCGACGCTGGTCGGGTCGGAGATGCTGCGGCAGCGGTCGGTGCGGGCGGCCGAGGAGCGGGCGCGCGGCGACTTCGTGGAGGCGCTCGTCCACGGCCGGTTCGCCGACTCCTACGAGCTGGGCGCGCGGGCCCGGCATCACGGTTTCGATGTGGACGGGCACTTCGCCGTGCACGTGGTGGCGGCGGCGTCGCTGCTGCCGGTCGGCCGCGACTATCTGCGCAAGACGGTGACGGCGACCCGCACCGCGCAGGACCTCGAACCGGGCGGCTGCGTGCTGACCGCCGCGATCAGCTCGACTATCGTGGTGATCCAGCAGGTCGCGGCGGGGCCGGACCCGATCCGGCAGCGCGCGGAGGCGGCCCGGTTCGCCGAGCGGCTGCACCTGGCGCTGCGCCCGCTGCTGGGCGACGATCTGCGGATCGCGCACGGCCGCCCGGGGCAGGGCGCCGCGGGGGTCGCGGCCGGCTACCACGAGGCGCGGCTGACGATGGGCCTGGCCTGGCACACCGCCGCCGATCCCGTCTGCGGCTACGACGACCTGCGGATCTTCGCGGCGCTGAAGGACGTGGCGGGCAGCACGGAGGCCAAGTCGTTCGCCCGCGAGACCCTCACCCCGCTGCGCCGCGCGAACGGCGGCGACCTGGAGCGGATCGTGCTCGCCTACATCAGGACGTCCGGGAACCTGAACGCGGCGGCCCGCGAACTCGGCATGCACCGCAACACGATGCTCTACAAGCTCGACCGGGCGTCCCGCGCGCTGCGCATGGACATCAGGTCGGCGGACGCCCAGTTCACGTTCTGGCTGGCGCACCACATCGACACGCTGACGACGGTGACCGGCGTGCTCGCGGACGAGATGGCGCCGCCCGCCGCCGCCCCCCGCTGACTCAGGCGGGGTCGGGGCCCGCGAAGGAGGAGAGCAGGCCGAGGACGGCGGTGGCGGCGCAGACGGCGAACATGACACCGAACGCGGGCGCCTGGTCGAGGACGGCGCCGACCCAGGCGGCGCCGAGCGCGGAGCCGCCGAACCGCAGCAGGTTGAACAGGCCGAGGCCGGCGCCGCGGCGGCCGGCGGCCGAGCGGGTGGCGCCGGTCGCGGCGGGCGTCTGGACGAACGCGACGCCGGCCCCGGTCAGGGCGAGGCCGGCGAGCAGCCACGGCACCGTTCCCGAGCCGGCGAGGACGGCGGCGAGGAGCACCTGCCCGGCGGTGAGGACGGCGAGGCCGCCGCGCAGCACCGTGCGCGGCGACAGGCGTTCCATCAGCACGCCCGTGACCGGGCCCAGCACCGCCATGACCACCGGCAGGCTCAGCAGGACGGCCCCCGCGTACAGGGTGCCGGTGTGCCGCTCGGTGGTCAGGTGGACGGGGACGGCGAGCAGCGTCGCGCCCAGGCAGAACATCTGCGCGAACACGGTGAGGCAGGAGCGCAGGTAGCGGGTCTCCAGCAGCAGCCTCGGCGGCAGGAACGCGTCCGGGCGGCCACGGGAGGACGCCACATAGGCGGCGGCGACCACGAGGCCGGCGAGAGCGCCGCACCACACGACCGGGGAGGCCGCGCCGAGGACCGTGGCGGACGAGGTGGCGCCGAGGGTGAGCCCGGCGGCGAGGGTGAGCAGGGTCGCGCCGCGCCAGTCCAGCGGGACGCGCCGCGCCCGCCCGGCCGGCACGAACCGGACGGCGAGCGCGGCGGCGGCCAGGCACAGCGGCACGACCGGCCAGAACACGGCGTGCCAGCCGAACCAGGTGGCGAGGCCGCCGCCGAGCGCGGGCCCGGCGGCCTGGCCGACGCCGTTGGCGGCCGCCCACAGCCCGAGGGCCCGGCCGCGCCGCCCGCCGTCGAACCGCGCCGCGATCAGCGCCATGACGGCGGGCAGCATCGCGGCGGTCGCGACGCCCTGCACGGCGCGCATCGCGACGAGGACGGTCAGGTCGCCGGCGAGCCCGGCGCCCGCCGAGCCGAGCCCGAGCAGCAGCATCGCGGCGACGAACACCCGGCGCGGGCCGCAGCGGTCGCCGACCCACCCCGACACCGGCAGCAGCACGGCGAACGTGAGCGTGAACGCGACGACGATCAGGGTTCCGGCGGAGATCGAGGCGTCCAGGTCCCGCAGGATGAGGGTCAGCGGGACGTTGACGATCGTGTTGGCGACGGTCCCGGTGAACGTGCCGAGCAGCAGCGGGACGAGCGCCGCCCAGTCCCCCGGGCGCGGCCCGGCGCCCCGCCGCGGTTCAGCCTCGGCCAACGGGCCTGCGCCGCCGCGGCCGGCCGCTCGCGGTGTCCTCCGGGGGGATGTGCACGAGGATCTGCCCGTCCTCCTCCTTCACCGGGTACACCTCGATCGGCTTGGTGGCGGGCGGCGTGATCGGCTCGCCGGAGGCGAAGTCGAACACGCTGCCGTGGCAGGAGCACAGCAGCCCGTCCTCGGTGACGTGGCCGGACGACAGCAGGCAGTCGAGGTGCGTGCAGTAGTTCGACATGGCGTGCACCTCGCCGTCCCGGCGGGCGACGGCCACCTCGGCCTCGCCCACGAAGAAGCGGCGGACGACGCCTTCGGGCACCTGGCCCGAGCGGGCCACGCGCTGGTATTCCATGGGTCGCTCCTCGATCTCAGCTGAGTGCGTCGAACAGGTCGGTCAGGTCGGCGTCCTCGTCGCGCAGGACGTCGGAGTCCAGGGCGGCGTCGCAGGCGATGAGCTGCCGGGCGATCGCGAGGTCGCCGCCGCGGTCGATGGCGAACGCGGCGCGCAGCACATCGCCGGAGAGGTAGAAGGCGATGAAGTCGAAGTCCTCGACGCGGCCCCGGACGACGAGCCGGTCCGTGCCGTCGGCGTGGCCCGCGTGCTGGACGCCGTGCCCGAACTGGTCGGACCAGAACCACGGCGGCGCGGTGTGCGGGGTGTTCAGGCCGAGGATGTTCTTGGCCGCCGCCATCCCCTGCGCGTTGGCGTTGTCGAAGTGCTCGGCCCGCACGTGGCGCCCCAGCCGCGGCTGCCACTGGCGGGCCACGTCACCGGCCGCGTAGACGCCGTCGACGCCCGTGCGGCAGTACGCGTCGACGGGGATGCCGCCGGCGGTGTCGATTCCGGCCCCGGTGACGGGTTCGACGTTGGGCACCATGCCGGCGCCGACGACGACCACGTCCGCCTCCAGGGACGTTCCGCCGGCGGTGGTGAGGACGGCGCCGGACGCGGTCTCGGCGTAGCGCTCGACCTTCTCACCGGTGCGCAGGTCGACGCCGTTCGCGCGGAGCATCGCGGCCATCACGTCGCCCATCGGGTCGCCGAGGACGTGCCCGAGGGGACGCCCGGCCTGCTCGACGATCGTGACGTGCGCGCCGCGGTCGATCGCGGCGGAGGCGACCTCGCAGCCGATGAACCCCGCGCCGACCACCACGACCCGCGCGCCGGGCCGCAGTTCGGCGCGGAGCCGGTCGGCGTCGGCGATGGTCCGCAGGTAGCGGACGCGGTCGCCGTCCAGGCCGGGCGGCCTGCGGGGCCGCCCGCCGGTCGCGATGAGCACGGCGTCGCCCCGGACGGTGGTCCCGTCCGCCAGTTCCAGGGATCGCTCGGCGGGGCGGATCGCCGCCGCCGCGGCCCCGAGCCGCAGTTCCACGCCGTTGCACTCGCACCAGTCGGGGGTGAGCAGGCTCAGCTCGTCGCGGTCCTGCTCCCCCGCCAGGTACTCCTTCGACAGCGGCGGACGCTGGTAGGGGGCGTCGTGCTCGGCGCCGACCAGCGTGATCCGGCCGTCGAAGCCGCGGCGGCGCAGCGTGCGGGCGGCGACGGCGGCGGTCTGCCCCGCCCCGGCCACCACGACGGACTCGATCATTCGGGGTCCCTCCTTCGCGGGTCGACGTAGACGACACCGTCCTCGACGCGGACGGCGTGGCTCGGCTGGCACTCGTCCCGGCCCTCCGCCCGGCCGGTCGCCGGGTCGAACACCCACTGATGCCCGGGGCAGATCACCCGCCCGTTCAGGACGGCTCCCTTGGACAGCGACCGCTGCTTGTGGACGCACACGTCGTCCAGCGCGTAGACGTCGTTGCCGACGAGGAACAGCGCGATCCGCCGTCCCTCCACGGTCACCGCGAGGCGCTTGCGCCTGCGCACCTCCGCGAGCGGGGCCGCCTGCACCCACTCGCCCGTCTGCTGCTCCACGGTTACTCCTCGCGTGTGGGCCGGCGGCGGGACGGTCCCGTCCCGCCGCCGGGTCGAATCGGATCAGGCGCCGACCAGGTCGGCCTTCACGTAGGTGTCGTAGAGGCCCTGCGTGTAGGAGAACCGCATCTCCGCGCCCCACCGGCACATCTGCAGGCAGCGCTGCTGCAGTTCCGGCGTGTCGGCGTAGTCGAGGACGATCTGGTAGCCGCGCTCCCCGTGCACCACGTCCGAGGTGATGTGCAGGTCGAAGAACTCGATCTCGTCCTCACTGAACCCGTACACCTCGCGCAGCGGCACGATCTGCTTCTTGTAGATGCTCGGGACCTGCGACTCCAGGCCGACCACGAGGGCGGCGGTGGCCACCACGAAGTGCTCGCGCATCGCGACCGCGTAGCACCACGCCTGGAGGCCGCGGGTGATGGCGTTCATGTTGGACGGGTCCTCGACCCGCTCCCGGGTGGTGCCGCACGCCTCGGCGAACCGGATGAGCAGGTCGGTGTGCCGGATGTCGGCGAGTTCCTCCTCGTACATGTTCTGGAGCGTGAAGTCCTTGGCACCGGTGCACTCGTCGGGCGTGTTGGCGTAGACGTAGGCGAGGTAGTCGGCGAACGGCCCCACGTAGTGGTAGTGGTTCTCCGCCCAGCGGGCGAAGTGCTCCCGCTTGAGCAGGCCGTCCGCCCACGCCTGGCTGAACGAGGCGTCCTTCGCCTCGCGTCCCTTGATGGCGTTCTGCAACTCGGCCCGGAACGCGTCCTTGGACAGCAGCTCTGCCATTTCCTTGCTCCCTTCCAGCCCTTCCCAGGACCAATTACCGCGGTGATATGTAGACGCTTTTCTCTTGCGTGTAGAAGAGCATCATCGAAGGACCCGCCTGCTCTTTGAACGTCTGTGTGCTCGATTCCTTGAGCCCGCCGAACGGCACGGTCATCGCCATTCCGGACGTCGGCTGGTTGACCTTGACGAGCCCGCTTTCGCAGCGCCGCGCGAACTCCAGCGCCCGGTCGAGGTCCCGGGTGACGATCCCGGCGGAGAGCCCGTAGGGGGTGCCGTTCGCCAGCTCGATCGCCTCGTCGAACCCGGACGCGCGCTGGAACGCCAGCACCGGCCCGAAGATCTCTTCCCGCGCGATCCGCATCCGCGGCGTCACACCGTCGAAGACCGCCGGCCGCACGAAGTACCCGCCGCCGTACCCCGCGCCGCTCAGGCGCCGCCCGCCGGTGACGAGCCTGGCGCCCTCCTCCTCGCCGATCCGCACGTAGCCGAGGAACTTCTCCAGCTGGAAGTCGGCGGCGAGCGGCCCCATGTCGACGCCGTCGCGCCGTCCGTCCCCGACCACCAGGGCCTCGGCGGCGCGGGCCACCCGGCCGAGCAGTTCGTCGTGGACGGCCTCGTGCGCGATGACGCGGCTCGTCCCCGTGCACGCCTGCCCGGACAGCCCGAACGCGCCCTTGACGATGAGCTGCGCGGCGCGTTCCAGGTCGGCGTCGTCCAGCACCACGACCGGGTTCTTGCCGCCCATCTCCAGCTGCGCCCGCCGCGTCGGCCCGACCGCCGCGTGGACGGCGCGTCCGGCCCGGGTGGACCCGGTGAACGTCACGGCCCCGACCCGCTCGTCCGCGGCGACCGCCGCGCCGGCGTCGGCGCCGCCGTGCACCAGTGCGATGGCCAGCGGCGGCAGCCCGCCCGCCAGCAGCGCCTCCACGAGCCGCTGCGCCAGCAGCGGCGTCACCGGGCTCGGCTTGAACACCACCGCGTTGCCCGCGGCCAGCGCCGGCCCGATCTTGCGGGACGGGATGTTCAGCGGGAAGTTCCACGGCGTGATGGCCCCGACGACCCCGACGGGCTCCCGCCGCGTGTAGACGATCCCGCCATCGGCCGCCGGGTGGCTCTGCCCGGTGATCCGGTGCGCCTCGGCCGCGTAGAACCGCAGGTTCCGGGGCGTCCGCGAGATCTCCATGGCGGCCTCGGCCCGCGTCTTGCCCTCCTCGCGGACCAGTTCGGCGACGAGCCGGTCCGCCCGCTCCTCCAGCCACCGCGCCGCCGCCTCCAGCACGTCGGCCCGTTTCTCCGCGGGCGCGGCGCCCCACAGGGCGGCCCCCTCGACGGCACCGGCGACCGCCGCGCCGGCATCGGCGCCCGACGACTCGGGGAACTCGCCGACGACGTCGCCCGGATCGGCCGGGTTGCGCCGCCGGAACGTCGCGCCCGACGACGCGGGGACCCACGCCCCGCCGACGAAGTTCAGGCCCTGGTGCACGGTCACTCGTCCTCCACTTCCGGATCGGCCGGCCGGGATCTGCGCGCGGGCGGGTCCGCCGCGCCCGCGGCCGGGGGCGCGGGGCCGGCGATGGCGGTCAGTTCGACTTCGACGGGGGCGCCGCCCGGCAGGGCGCGGACACCTATCGCGCTGCGGGCCGGGCGGCCGAGCGCCGGCGTCAGTTCCGCCAGGGCGGCGGAGGCGCCGTCCGCGACCGCGGACAACTCGGTGAACCCGTCAGCGCAGGCCACGTACACGGTCATCCGCACCCACCGGCGGATGCCGCCCGGCTCCCCGCGGCAGGCGGCCACGGCGTTGCGGGCGGCCAAGGCGGCGGCCCGGCGGGCCTCGGCCACGTCCACGTCGCGGCCCACGAGACCCGTCACCGTCAGGCGGCCGTCCACGCGGGGGGTCATGCCGGCGGTGGCCAGCAGGACGTCGCCGGGACGGAGCGGCTCGGCCACCGCGGGAACGTAGGCGCCCTGGGGACGGGGCATGGCGGGCAGCTCGGACACGGGAGGCTCAGACACCGAGGGCCACCCCGTCCTGGCGGGGGTCGGACGCGCCGAGGAGAGCGTCGTCCGCGACGGAGATGACCTGGGCGCTGCCGCCCGCGTCCCAGGGGCCCTGGACGGTGACGTCGTGGCCGGACGAACGGAGGGCGTCGATCCGCGCGGGCCCGAGGCGGGACTCGACACGGAGCTCGGGCGGGTGGCCGAGGACGTCGGCGTCACTGCCCGGGTGGACGGTGAAGCGGGGCGCGGCGACGGCGGTCGCCGGGTCGTGGCCGTGGTCGAGCAGGTGCGAGAGCAGCTGGGTGTTCCACTGGACCTGGCCGTCCCCGCCGGGGGTGTTGCCGGCGTGCAGGAGGCGGCCGGCGGCGTCGGTGACCAGCCAGGCGTTCAGGGTGTGCAGGGGGCGGCGGCGCGGGCGGACCTCGTTGGGGTGCCCGTCGATCAGGTAGGCGCCGCGGCCGAGCCGGTTGTTGAGGACGATGCCCGTCCCCGGGACGGTGACCCGGGCACCGAAGGTGAAGGCGAGCGAGTGGATGAGGCTGACCGCGCGGCCGTCGGCGTCCACCGCGACCATGGAGGTGGTGTCACCGCCGGCCGGGACGGGCGGGGCCGCGGTCACCGGGAGTTCCCCGGCGTCGAGGCGGGCCCGGGCCGCGGCCAGCGCGGACGGGGTGAGCAGGCCGCGCCAGTGGTCGTCGCCGGCGCCGCAGCCCGCGAAGCGGTCGGCGAAGGCCAGGCGGGCGGCCGCCGCCATCCGGTGCACGGCCTCCGCCGACAGCCAGGGCAGGCCGGGCAGGACCCCGTCGCAGAGGCCGGCCTGCTGCGCGACCATCCAGCCGGGTGTCGGCGGCGGGGTCAGATGGACGGTCACCCCCCGGTACGTGCGGGTCAGCGCCGGTTCGGGGGCCGAGCGTCCGCTCGCCGTCCACTCGTTGCCGGAGAACGGCGCCCCGGCCTCGGCCAGCGCGGCCACGGACCGTTCGGCGAGGCCGCCGGAGTACAGGTCCCCCGGGTCGCCGGCCAGGCGGCGCAGGGACGCGCCCAGCGCGCGCTGGTAGATGCGTTCGCCGACACGGGGGACGCGGCCACCGGGCAGGAAGACCTCGGCCGTCCCCGGGTCGCGGGAGAGCGCGTCGCGGCGTTCGACGATGTCGGCGCGTGTCTTGACGGTGCAGGGCAGCCCGTCCTCGGCGGCGGCGATCGCGGGCGCCCACAGCTCGGGCAGCCCCCGGGACGCGGAGTCGGCGTGCAGCGCGGCCAGCGCGGCGACCGCGCCGGGGGCGGCGACGGCGAGCGCGCCCTCCAGCGGGACGGCGGACAGGCCCCGGTCGCGGTAGAAGGCCGGCTCGCCGCCGTCCGGGCCGAAGCCGCTGCCGCCGAACGCGGCGACGGTGCCGTCCGGGCGGCGCAGCAGCACGAACGCGTCGCCGCCGGCCCCGCACTGGCCGGGCAGCGCGAGCCACGACAGCGCGGCCATGGCGAGGGCGGCGTCCACGGCGTTCCCGCCGCCCGCAAGGACGCGGGCGCCGGCCAGGCTGACCGCCGGGTGGCTGGAGGCGACCATGCCGCCGGACGCGACGGCGGGACCGCGCCCGGGAAGGCCGAAACCGGCCGCCGAGGTGCTCTGTGCTGACATGCCGCCCAGTCTCGGCGGCGCTGATCAGCACCGATACGGACCGAGTGCCGAGAATTCCGCACCTTCCTTGGGCACCGTGCACACGGCCCCGGCGCGGTGCGCGTTCATCGGTGGGAAGCCAGGCATGGTGCACAAAATGACTACCCGCGTAGTGTGCAGGTTCCTCATTGTTCACCTAGGACCGATCGAGCACATTCTCTGCAACCGTTGCGTCCATCGGCCTCGAAAGGGCGCGCGTACAGGGAGGGGGCGCGCTTTGGGAGCCGCTCACTGGTTTTATCTGTCGGGAATCGTCCTCATCGTCGCCGTCATGATCGCCCGTAAGAACGTCGTCATCCCCGCACTCGCGGCGACGTTCCTGACCGCGTGGGTGTTCACCGGCGACTTCGTCACGGGCCTGGAGTCGATCTTCAACGCCAGCCTCACCGCGGCGACCGAGCTGTTCAGCATCTTCCTGATCATCGCGCTGGTGACCGCGCTGCTCGGGTCGTTGCGCGCGCTCGGCGCCGACCGCCGCATGGTGGAGCCGTTCCGCGTCGTCATGCGGTCCGGCCATTCCGCCTTCTGGGTCCTCGCGCTGGTCACCTACGTGATCAGCCTGTTCTTCTGGCCGACGCCGGCGGTGCCGCTGATGGGCGCCATCCTGCTGCCGGCCGCGATCGCCGCGGGGCTGCCGCCGATCAGCGCGGGGGTCGCGATCGCCATCGCCGGGCAGGGCATGGCGCTGTCCAGCGACTATGTCATCCAGGTGGCGCCCGGCCTGTCCGCCAAGGCGGCGGGGGTGGACACCGGCGCGGTCGCCGACCGGTCCATGGTGCTGTCCCTCATCACCGGCGGGGTCGCGCTCGTCCTCGGCTACCTGATGACCCGCTCGGAATTCCAGAAGCCGGACGCCCTGCTGCTGGAGCGCTGGGAGGCCGGTGAGTCGGAGGTCGCGGTCCCGGCGCCGCGCCGGTCGTTCATCCGCGTGCTGCCGCGGCGGCGCGTGCTCCAGACGGCGGGCGGCGGAGAGGAGCCGGTGGCCGTCCTCGACCCCGGCCCCGGATCGGGCGGGTCCCGCACGGGCGGCGGGGCGGGCGGCACGGGCGGTGGGGCGGACGAGCCGAGGGACGCGATGGCCCGCGCGGCACTGGCGGCATCGGACGGCGACCTGCCCGGCGCCGACTGCCCGCGGCGGTCCAAGGCGTTCGCCGCCATCGTCCCGCTGGCCCTCATCGGGCTGGTCGGCTACCTGATGCTGGGCAAGTTCACCGACCTGGTCCCCGAGGTCGTGGGCGGGGACGCGGCGGCGCTCGTCGGCGGGATCGCCACCGCGCTGCTGCTGTCCGCAACGATCGCGAAGGACGGCCGGAACAGCCTGGAGCGGTGCGCCGACCACATCGTGGACGGCCTGGTGTTCTCGATGAAGGCGATGGGCGTGGTGATTCCCATCGCCGGGTTCTTCTTCATCGGCAACGCCGACTTCGCCGGGAAGATCATGGGCATGGAGGAGGGGAAGGCGGCGCCGGGCTTCCTGTTCGACATCGTCGTCCGGATGCAGGACGCCATCCCCGACAGCCAGTACGTCGTCGGCTTCGGCGTGCTGATCATCGGCATGATCACCGGGCTGGACGGCTCCGGGTTCTCCGGGCTGCCGCTCACCGGCTCGCTGGCCGGCTCGCTCGGCCCGGCGTCCGGTGTGGATCCGGCGCTGCTCGCCGCGATCGGGCAGATGGGCTGCATCTGGGCCGGCGGCGGCGTGCTGGTCGCCTGGTCGTCGCTGATCGCCGTGGCGGGGTTCGCCCGCGTCCCGGTGCTGGAACTGGTCCGCCGCTCGTTCCTGCCCGTCATCGCCGGCCTGGTCGTCGCCACGGTCGCCGGGCTGATCATCTACTAGGAGCACGGTGACCGCCTCGTCCGATCTCACCCCCGCCGCCGCGCCCGCCGCGGCGGCGGGGGCACGTCCCCGCACCCCGTCCCCCGCCGCCCCGCTCCGGCTGCGCGCCGCGCTGCTGATGCTGCTGACGTTCGGTGCCGGGACGACCGACATCGTCGGCTTCCTCGGCATGGAGAAGGTCTTCACCGCCAACATGACCGGCAACATCGTCCTGTTCGGGCTCGCCGCCGGCGAGGGGAACGGCGCCGACCTGGCACGCTGCGGCGCGGCGACGCTCGCGTTCGCGCTCGGCCTGCTCGCCGGGTTCCTCGTCGCGGGCCGTCCCCGCCCCGGGCGGATCTGGCCGCCCCGCGTCACCGCCGTCCTCGGGTTCGTGCTGGCCCTGCAGACCGTGTTCCTCGCGGGCTGGGCCCTGGCGGACGCCGAACCGCGCGGCGGCGCGCTGCTCGCCCTCATCGCCGTGTCGTCCACCGCGATGGGCGCGCAGACGGCGGCGGCCCGCAGCTTGTCGGCCGACGGCATCACCACCACGTTCGTCACCGGGACGCTGACGTCGATGATGGGGGCCCTCGCGGTCGGTCAGGGCGCGGCGTCCGGGCTCCGCACGGGCGTGATCCTCAGCCTCGCCGCGGGCGCCGCGGTGGCCGGCGCGCTGATGACCGGCTCCCCCGTCCTGGCCGCCGCGCTCAGCCCCCTCGTGCTGGCGGCCGTCATCCTCGGCGCCTTCCGGCTCCACCGGGCCGGGTGAGGCGTCAGGACGGGCCGGACCAGCGGGCCCTGCCCATGTCGACGCGGCGGCCGTCCGGGCGCAGCGGGGTGCCCTCGGCGCGGTAGTGCTCGTGCGCCTGTCCCTCATGGCACCGCGGCGGGCTCCCGTCCGCGCGGATCACCCGCCACCACGGGACGGCGCCCCCGTACAGCGACATCACCCGCCCGACCTGACGCGGGCCGCCCCGGCCGACCAGTTCGGCCACGTCGCCGTAGGACAGGACACGGCCCGGCGGGATGCGCTCCACCGCGTCCAGCACCGCCTCGGCGTACTCGTCAGGTTCGGACCACATCCGCCGATTCTCCCGGATCGCGCGGGGCGCCGCGCAGGAACACGGCCGCGCCCGCCAGGCCGACCAGGGCCAGGGCGCAGGCCAGCGCGTAGGTGAAGACCCGCCTGCCCGAACGATGCACCACCTGGACCGGGCGGACGGGCCCGGCGGCGAACCGGCGATCGCCCGGCAGGCCCGCGCCGCCCATCCGGGCCCCCGCGAGGGCGTCGGACGCGGCGAGCGCGGCGGCGGCGTCGACCCGCCCGAACCCGACACCGCGGTCATAGCCGCGCGCCGGGCGGTCCCGGGTGCCCGTCACGATCGCCTGCGCGACCAGCGCCGGCGCGAGCCCCGGATGACGTGACCTGATGAGCGCGGCGACGCCGGACACGAACGCGGTCGCGGGGCTCGTGCCGTCCCCGATCCAGTACCGGCCGTCCGGCCCGGCGCCGATGATCTGCACGCCGGGCGCGGACACCACGACACCCGAGTTGCGGTTGGAGAACGCGACGTGGCGCCCCTCCGCGTCCACGGCGGCGACGGAGATGACACCGGGGAACGACGCGGGATACGAGTACCTGGGGTGCCCGCCCCGCCCGGCCCCCCGCTCCACCGCTTCGCTACCCGCCGCGTTACCGGCCGCCGCCACCACGACCACATTGCGGCGGATGGCGTAGGCGACGGCTTCCCGTTCGCGCGGCGTCGGGTAGGAGCGGCCCAGCGACAGGTTGACCACGTCGGCACCGTGGTCGGCCGCGTAGCGGATGCCCTGCGCGATCGTCCCCGCGAAGCGCGCGCCGCCGGTGAACTCGGCGAAGCCCGGCTCGTCGCGTTCCAGGATCACCCGCACCGACAGCAGCCGCGCCGCGGGCGCGACGCCGATCATCCCCAGCGCGCCGCCGGGACCGTGCCCGTGCCCGGCGATGATGGACGCCATGTTGGTGCCGTGCAGCCGTTTCGGCGCGACGCCCGGCGGCCCGGCACCGCGCGTGTAGTCGGGCCCGGACGTGACGGACCCGGCGAGGTCGGGCTGCTCCGCGTCCACCCCCGTGTCGAGGACGGCGACGGTCACGCCGCCGCCCTGCGTCATCTCCCACGCACGCGGCACGTTCAGCGACTCAAGGACGGGCATCACCGCGTCCCGGACCTGATCCGCGCGGGCGGCCGGCGCGGGCCCCGCCACGGGCGCCCCGACCAGCGCCCCGACCAGCGCCACGGCGGCCGGCGCGGCGGCGAGGCGCCTCAGCACCGCCACTCCCGGTCGCCGCACCGGACCTTCGCGGGCGTCGTCAGCGGACGCAGCACCCCCCGCACCAGTTGCGGCGCGAGCTCGGACAGGTCGGCCTGCGGGCCGCGCAGCGTGGGACGCCCGTCGGCGTACCCGACGGTCGCCGCGACCACGTACGGGCCGCGCTGCGCGGCGGCGGAGGTCTGCCGGGCCGCGTCGCCGAACCGGGCGGCCGCCGAGCCCGCGAACGGCAGCGCCCGCAGGCCGGGACGTGGCGTGCCGCCGGGGAACCAGTCGACCGCCTCGCGCGCCCGCCGCTCGTCCGGGAACACCGCCACCCCGACCGTCACCGCGAGCCCCTGGGCCTGGTCGAGATAGGTGGCGCGGAGCACGGCCCGGCAGCCGCGGGCGGCCAGCGAGCGGACGAGCGTGTCGTCGGCGGCCGTCTCACAGCGGGTGTCGGTGCCGATCCCGACCCGGCGGGCCGTCTCCGGGGACGACTGGCCGAGCGTGTACGGGAGTTCGGCGGGGAAGATCCGCCCGGCGGGCCAGGTGCGGTAGCGGCCCGACACCTCCGCCGCCATCGCCGCGACGCGCTCGGCGGCCGTCGGCCCGCGGCCCAGTTCCGCCGACAGCCGCACCCCGGCGACGACGAGCACCGTCGCGCACGCGGACGCCGCCACCAGCGCCGCCGTCCGGCGCGACGTCCACCGGCCGCCGGACGGCTCGCGAGATCCCGGTTCCGGCCCGGTGTCCGGGCCCTGGATCTCGGCGCTCGACACGCTCCGGAGGCTAGCCGAAGCCGGCTCAGAACGGGGGCGTCCGCGGGGCGTACGGCGCGGCGCCCTGCGGGCTCCGGGGAGGCGGGCCGAGGGACGGGCCGAGGGGCGGGCCGGGCGGCGGGCCAGGGGACGGGCCGTCCGCGGGCTTCGGGTGGCGGCGCCGGAAGGTGAGGGCGAGGGCGCCGGCCCCGGCCGTCCCGCCGACCCCGAGCACCAGGATCGCGGCGATCACCCAGCTCACCCAGGCCGGACGCTCGATGACCCGCACCGGCCCCGGATCCTGCGCGCCGAACCGCTGCCCGGCGGCCTTCCCCCGCGCCGGGCCCGGACGCGCCGACGCGATCGAGTCCGCCGCCGCCAGCGCGCGGGCCGCGTGCACCTCACCGAACCCGACCTCGGGGTCGTAGCCGCCGCGCGGCCCGTGCCGCGTGCTCTGGACGAGCGCCTGCGACACCAGCGCCGGGGACATCTTCGGATGCTTCGCGCGGATCAGCGCGGCGATCCCGGAGACGACCGCGCTGGCGTCGCTGGTGCCGGCGCTGATGAAGTACCGGCCGCCGGGACCCGCGACGGGTATGTCGGCGCCCGGCGCGGACACCAGCACCGAGTAGTTGCGGTTGGAGAACGGCGCTCGGGCGTGACCGGGCATGGTCGCCGCGACCGCGATGACGCCGGGATAGGACGCCGGGTAGGAGTACGGCGCGAACCCGTCGCCGTCCAGGAGGCGCTGCTTGTCGCCGTCGTTGCCGACCGCCGAGACCACCACGGCGCCCTTGCCGATGGCGTACCCGACGGCCTCACGGTCGTCGGGCACCTCGTCGGTGCGGCCGAGCGAGAGGTTGATGACGTCGGCGCCGTGGTCGGCGGCGTAGCGGATGCCGCGCGCCACCGGGCTCTCCGCCTTCTGCGAGGTCCGGTAGCGGACGTAGCCGGCGTCCTCCGGCTCGGCGATCGCCCGGATGGCGAGGATGCGCGCCTGCGGGGCCAGCCCGATGATCCCGGAGCGGCCTCCCGCGCCGTGGCCGTGCCCGGCGATGATGGACGCCATCCCGGTGCCGTGCAGCCGGGCGGGCCTCGCCCCGCGGTCGATGTCGGCGAGCATGTTGGGGCCGGTGGTGACCTTGCCGCGCAGGTCCGCGTGGTTCGGGTCGACGCCGGAGTCGACGACCGCGACGGTCACCCCCGCGCCCTTGGTGGTCTTCCAGGCGGCGTCCATGCCGAGGATGCCGAGGATGGGACGCTGCCGGTCGCGGACCGCGTCCGCGTGCGCCTCGACGGGCACCAGCCAGCCCCCGGCCAGCGCCCCCGCCAGCAGGACGGCGGCCGTCCGCGCCGGCATCAGCATTCCCACTCCGGGTCGTCGCAGTCGGGCAGCGCCTTGGCCGACAGCGACCGCGCGATCGCGTGGGCGAGCTGCGGGGCCGGCGCGAACGGCTCGCCCGGCCGCTCCCTCTTGATCACCGACGCGGGGCGCCCGTCGGCCTGCCCCGAGGTCGTCAGCACGACGTACGGGCCGCCGCGGTCGATGGTCCGGTCCTGCCGGGCCTCGTCGGTGAACCTCGCGGACGCCGTCCCGGGGAACCCGGCGGCGTGCAGCGCGGGCCGCACCGTGCGGGCTTCGCCCGGCCCCTGCGAGCCGGGCAGCTCCTTGTAGGCGCGGTCGGCCTTCCACGGGTCGGGGAAGGCGACCACGCCGACGGTGATGACGACGCCCTGCAACTGGTCGACGTAGGTGGCGCGCAGGACGGCCCGGCAGCCGTGCCTGGTGATCGTCACCGCGATCTCCTCGTCCACGGCCTGGGCGCAGCCGGTGTCGGGCACGATGCCCGTCCGCGAGGCGTACTCGCTGTGGTCGCCGGCGGGACTGTACGGAATCCGGCCGGGAAAGATGCGGTCCGCGGGCCACGCCTGCCAGCGCCGCGCGACCTCCTTGTTCGCGGCGACCTGGAGCTCGGCGTTCGTCGGCTCGCGGTTGAGGGTCGTCCAGGCGCCGGTCATGGCGATCCCGGTGGTGAGGAGATAGCAGCAGCCGACGGCGAGCGCCGCGACCATCCACTGACGCCCGGTCAGCCCCAGCACCGTCGGGCGGCCGGCGCGAACGGCCGGCGGGGGCGCCCCCATCGGCCCCCGCGGCCCCGCGTACGGACCGCCGGGACCGGGCGGCCCCCCGGGGACTCCGGGCATGCCGGGCCGGTACGGGGGCCGCGGCGGAGGCGGCTGCTGGGAGGGAGGCGGGAATGCCACAACAGCCAAGATTAACTGTGCTTTACGACATTCCGTCCTGACATTCCGGTGAGGGGACCTCACATTCCGGTGCGCAGACCTCGTCCGGCCCGGCGAGCCGCCCCTACGAGGAGGTCTGGATGTCGCGGCGGATGCGGTCCGCCTCCCGGTGGATCAGAGTCTCGGTCTCCAGGAGCCTGGCCTCCGCCTCCCGGGTGCGCTGCCGGGCCCTGCGCTCCCGCAGGCCCGGCCGGCGGTGCGTCCCCGCCGCCGCCCGGCCGTCCCGGCCCCGCGTGAGCCGCTTGAAGAACCCCATGGCCCGTCACCTCCATCACAACGGGCCGGTCCTCCGCCGGCCCCGCACCGTTCGCTTCTGCCCCTTTGGTAAAGATTCATTCCGGCGGGCCCGATGACGTGGGCGTCACCACAGGGCGGCCGCCGGGGAATTCCGCAGGACATGGGAAGGTTGTGCGGAGAGGACGATGGCGTCCCGCCCTCCCTAGCAGCCGAGCGTCAGCACAGGAGCACCCACCGTGTCGTTGCCACCTCTGGTCGAGCCCGCCCCGGAGCTCACCCGCGACGAGGTCAACCGCTACTCGCGGCACCTGATCATCCCCGACGTGGGCATGTCCGGTCAGAAGCGCCTCAAGAACTCCAAGGTCCTGGTCGTGGGCGCGGGCGGTCTCGGCTCCCCCGCCCTGCTCTACCTGGCCGCCGCCGGCGTCGGCACCCTCGGCGTCATCGACTTCGACGTCGTGGACGAGTCCAACCTGCAGCGGCAGATCATCCACCGGCAGTCGTCCCTCGGCAGGCCGAAGGTGGAGTCGGCGGCCGAGACGGTCCGCGAGATCAACCCGCTGATCGACGTGGTCGTGCACAACACCGCGCTGGACCGCGACAACATCATGGAGATCTTCTCCCAGTACGACCTGATCCTGGACGGCACCGACAACTTCGCGACCCGCTACATGGTGAACGACGCGGCCGTCCTGCTGGGCAAGCCGTACGTGTGGGGGTCGATCTACCGGTTCGACGGCCAGGCGTCGGTCTTCTGGGCCGAGCACGGCCCCTGCTACCGCTGCCTCTACCCCGAGCCGCCGCCGCCCGGCATGGTCCCGTCCTGCGCCGAGGGCGGGGTCCTCGGCGTGCTGTGCTCGTCGATCGGCTCGATCCAGGTGAACGAGGCCATCAAGCTGCTGACCGGCATCGGCGAGCCGCTCGTCGGCCGGCTGATGATCTACGACGCCCTCGAAATGAACTACCGCTCGGTCAAGGTCCGCAGGGACCCCGAGTGCCCGCTCTGCGGCAAGAACCCGACGCAGACCGAGCTGCTGGAGGACTACGAGGCGTTCTGCGGCGCGGTGTCCGACGAGGCCGCCGAGGCCGCGAAGGACTCCACGATCACCGTCCACGACCTCAAGGCCATGCAGGACAACGGCGACGACATCTTCCTCGTCGACGTCCGCGAGCCGAACGAGTACGAGATCGTCTCGATCCCGGGCGCGACGCTGATCCCGAAGGGCGAGTTCCTGAACGGCTCCGCCCTGGAGCGCCTCCCGCAGGACAAGAAGATCGTCCTGCACTGCAAGTCGGGTGTCCGCTCCGCCGAGGCCCTCGCCGTGGTGAAGAACGCCGGCTTCGCCGACGCCGTCCACGTCGGCGGTGGCGTGCTGGCCTGGGTCAACCAGATCGACCCCAGCCAGCCGTCCTACTGACCGTGCCGCCGAAGGCCCCCGGACCCGCCGGTCCGGGGGCCTTCGCATGAGCGGGGCCGGACAGCGGCGGACATCGCGGGGCGGCCCTGTCCCGTTCGCGCCGTCCCGTTCGCGCCGTCCCGTTCGCGCCGCCGGCGGCCCTCCTCGCCCGTCCCGCCGGTCAGGCGGAGGGCGGGGCGTAGGTGAGGCCGAGGTCGTCGGCGATCTCGGTCAGCATCAGCTCGAACATCGGGGCGGCGTTGTCCAGGGCGAACTCCAGGTGCCCGAAGACCTCCAGGCTGACGCTGCCCTGGAGGCGGATCCAGCACTTGAGGAACTGCTGGATCACGCCCAGGGGCAGGTCCACGCCCAGGGCGGTGTCCCGGTACCGGCGGAGCTGCGGGAGCAGGACGGGGTCCATGTCCTCGTCGGCCGGGATCGGGAACGGTTTCTTGCTCCACAGCTCCAGGAACAGCTCCATGAACGTCCAGCCGAACCGGCGGGCGCACCCCTCGGCGAAGTCGATCTCCTCCTGGTGCCTGACACCGCGGACCGGCGCGCCGAAGAGCAGCGCGTACTCGCGCGGATGTGCCAGGGCCCAGAGCCGGAACCGGCGGGCCACCGCCATGAACTTGCCGCTCAGGTCGCCGGCCGGCACATTGGCCATGGCCTCGTGCAGCTCGCCGGTCAGCTCGGTGAACAGGTCGCCGACCAGGTGCCGCAGCAGCTCGCCGTGGCTGCCGAAGTAACGGTAGAGCGCCGGGGCGGTCATGCCCATCTCGCGGGCGATGGCCCGCAGCGTCACCGCCTCGGGCCCCTCCTCGACGAGGATCCGCCGGGCGGTCTCGGAGATCTCCTTGACCGTCGCCGCGCGCAGCCGATCACGCCGTGTTTCCACTACGCCGCCTCTTCTCCCGCTCTGCCTGCCCTGGCCGTCCTCCGCATGATTCCCCAAGAACACCCTTGACGAAGGCTAACGCCGTATGCGAAGTTAACGCCATTCGCAGTTTACAGCGTTCACCATCCTGACGGAGTGTAACGGAGACGGGGGAGCCGAACATGTTCGATCGATGGGGACGGTGGGTGCACCGGCGCAGGCGGTGGGTCCTCGCCGCCGCGGGCGCCGTGCTGGTGTTCGCCGCGGTGTGGGGAACGGGCGTCTTCGGCGCGCTGACCTCGTCCGGCGGTTTCGAGACGCCGGGCAGCGAGAGCGCGAAGGCGGCACAGATCGCCGAGCGCGACCTCGGCCGGGACGAGGCGGACGTCGTCGTCCTCTACCAGGGCAGGACGACGGTCGACGATCCGTCCTACCGCGCGTCGGTCGAGAAGGCGCTGGCCGCCCTGCCGCAGGACAAGATCGCCTCGACCGCCACCTACTGGACGACGGGCGCGGCGCAGTTCGTGAGCAAGGACCGCACCGCCACCTACGCCGTCCTGCGGCTCACCGGTGCCGACGAGGGCGCCCGCAGTGACGGCTACAAGGTGATCCAGGACGACCTGACGAAGGTCGGCGGCGGGCTGACCGCCAAGGTCGGCGGCTCGGTCGGCACCGAGACCGCGGTCAACGAGCGCGTCTCGTCCGACATCGGGCGGGCCGAGGGCATGGCCATGCCGATCCTGCTCGTGCTGCTGGTGCTGATCTTCGGCGGCCTGGTCGCGGCGAGCCTGCCGCTGCTGATCGGCGGCATCGCGATCCTGGGCTCGTTCACCGCCCTGCACGCGCTCACCTACGTCACCGACGTGTCCATCTTCGCGGTGAACATCACCACCTTCCTCGGCCTGGGACTCGCGATCGACTACGGGCTGTTCATGGTCAGCCGGTTCCGCGAGGAACTCCGGCGGGACGGGACCTCGACCGAGGACGCCCTCGCCGCCACCATGACCACCGCCGGACGCACCGTCGCCGTCTCCGGAGTCACGGTCGCGGTGTCCCTGTCCGGACTGCTGCTGTTCGACCAGAACTTCCTCGTCTCCATGGGCTACGGCGGCATCGCGACCGTGTTCGTGTGCATGATCGGCGCGCTGACCGTCCTGCCCGCACTGCTCGCCGTCCTCGGCCCGAAGGTCAACGCCCTGTCGGTGCTGCGCGGCCGCAGGCCGTCGCGCGGCTGGTGGGGACGGGTCGCCCGCAGCGTCATGCGCCGTCCGGTGGTCTACGCGGTGACGACGGTGGCGCTGCTCGCCGCGCTCGGCGGCCCGTTCCTGCGCATCAACTGGGGCGGTGTCGACGCCGCCGCACTGCCGGCCGGCACCGACGCCAGAGCCGTCGCCGAGACGCTGGAGACGCAGTTCCCCCGCAACGCCACCAGCCCGATCGAGGCCGTGGTGACCGGGGCATCCGACCGGGCCGCGGTCCAGGCGTACAGGGGCCGTCTGGACGCCGTGCCCGGGGTGACCGGCACGGCGGTGACCGGCGCCAAGGGCGCCACGACGCGGATCGCGCTCCGCTACGACGCGCACCCCGACTCCGGCGCCGCACGCGACCTCGTCAAGCGGGTCCGGGACGTCCCGCCGCCGGCCGGCGCGCACGTCCACGTCGGGGGCATGACCGCCGAGGTCGTCGACCAGCTCGGCAGCATCGGCGCGACCCTGCCCTGGCTGGCGGTCCTGGTGGGCGGGGTGACGTTCGTGCTGCTGTTCCTGGCGTTCGGGTCGGTGGTCCTGCCGCTGAAGGCGATCGTGATGAACCTGCTGTCGCTGTCGGCCACGTTCGGCGCGGTGGTGCTGATCTTCCAGGACGGGCACCTGTCCGGCCCGCTGGGCTTCACCGCGACCGGGTCGATCGCCCCGGCGATGCCGATCCTGATGCTGGCCATGCTGTTCGGCATCTCGATGGACTACGAGGTGTTCCTGCTCTCGCGGGTTCGCGAGCAGTACGACCTGACCGGCTCGAACACCGCGGCCGTCGCCACCGGAGTCCAGCGCACCGGCTCGATCATCACCAGCGCCGCGCTGCTGTTCATCATCGTGATCGGCGCGTTCGCCACCTCCGGCATCACCTTCATCAAGATGACCGGTGTCGGGATGGCCATCGCGATCCTGATGGACGCGACCGTCGTCCGGGCGCTGCTCGTGCCGGCGACGATGCGGCTGATGGGACGTGCCAACTGGTGGGCGCCCGGCCCGCTGGCCAGGCTCTACGGCCGGTACGGCATCCACGAGGGCGACTCGCCCGCGGCGCCGCGGGCGCGGCTGGAGTCCGCGGCCTGACCCGGCGTCCGGTGGTCGGCGGCCCGGGGCCGCCGACCACCAAACTAGGTCAAACCACTACAAATCGTAATTTACCCTGCTTATCGGTATCACCGGAGGCCGCGGTGGGGGGACGACGGATGTTCGAGCGATGGGGCCGCTGGGTGCACCGGCGGCGCCGGTGGGTCCTCGCCGCCGCGGGCGCACTGCTGGTCTTCGCCGGCCTCTGGGGAACGGGCGTCTTCGGCGCGCTCAGCTCCTCCGGCGGTTTCGAGACGCCGGGCAGCGAGAGCGCGAAGGCGGCACAGATCGCCGAACGGGACCTCGGCCGGGACGCGACCGACGTCGTGATCCTCTACCAGGGCGAGACAACGGTCGACGACCCGTCCTACCGGGCCTCGGTCGAACGGTCACTGGCCGCGCTGCCGCCCGGCAAGGTCCTCGGCACCGCCACCTACTGGACGACCGAGTCACCGCAGTTCGTCAGCGAGGACCGGAAGGCCACCTACGCCGTCCTCGAACTCGCCGGAGCCGACGAGGCCGCGCGAGACGCCGCCTACCAGGCGGTCAAAGGCGATCTGACCGACGTGGGCGGCGGGCTCACCGCCAAGGCCGGCGGCACGGTCGGCACCTCCGCCGCCATCAACGACCGCGTCGCCGCCGACATCCCGCGCGCCGAGACCATCGCCATGCCGATCCTGCTCGTGCTGCTGGTGCTGATCTTCGGCGGGCTGGTCGCGGCGAGCCTGCCGCTGCTGATCGGCGGCATCGCGATCCTGGGCTCGTTCACCGCCCTGCACGCGCTCACCTACGTCACCGACGTGTCCATCTTCGCGGTGAACATCACCACCTTCCTCGGCCTGGGACTCGCGATCGACTACGGGCTGTTCATGGTCAGCCGGTTCCGCGAGGAACTCCGGCGGGACGGGACCTCGACCGAGGACGCCCTCGCCGCCACCATGACCACCGCCGGACGCACCGTCGCCGTCTCCGGAGTCACAGTGGCCGTCGCCTTGTCCGGGCTGCTGCTGTTCGACCAGAACTTCCTGGTCTCCATGGGCTACGGCGGCATCGCGACCGTGTTCGTGTGCATGATCGGCGCGCTGACCGTCCTGCCCGCACTGCTCGCCGTCCTCGGCCCGAAGGTCAACGCCCTGTCGGTGCTGCGCGGCCGCAGGCCGTCGCGCGGCTGGTGGGGACGGGTCGCCCGCAGCGTCATGCGCCGTCCGGTGGTCTACGCGGTGACGACGGTGGCGCTGCTCGCCGCGCTCGGCGGCCCGTTCCTGCGCATCAACTGGGGCGGTGTCGACGCCGCCGCACTGCCGGCCGGCACCGACGCCAGAGCCGTCGCCGAGACGCTGGAGACGCGGTTCCCCCGCAACGCCACCAGCCCGATCGACGCGGTGGTCACCGGCACGTCCGACCGGGCCGCGATCGACGCGTACGGGGAGCGCCTGGCCGCGCTCCCCGGCGCCGCCGACACGGCCGTGACCGGCAGCGCCGGCGCCACGACGCGGATCGCGCTCCGCTACGATGCCGACCCGTACTCCGGCGCCGCGCGGGACCTCGTCAAGCGGGTCCGGGACGTCCCGCCGCCGGCCGGCGCGCAAGTGCACGTCGGCGGGGCCGCCGCCGACGTCGTCGACGAACTGGCCAGTCTCGGCGGGACGCTGCCGTGGCTCGCGCTGCTCGTCGGCGGCGCCACGTTCGTGCTGCTGTTCCTGGCGTTCGGGTCGGTGGTCCTGCCGCTGAAGGCGATCGTGATGAACCTGCTGTCGCTGTCGGCCACGTTCGGCGCCATCGTCCTGATCTTCCAGGAGGGGCACCTGTCCGGCCTGCTCGGCTTCACCGCGCTCGGCGCCATCGCGCCCGCGATGCCGATCCTGATGCTGGTCCTGCTGTTCGGCATCTCGATGGACTACGAGGTGTTCCTGCTGTCACGCGTCCGCGAGGAGTACGACCTGACCGGCTCCAACGTCACGGCCGTGGCGGCGGGCGTCCAGCGCACCGGCTCGATCATCACCAGTGCCGCGCTGCTGTTCATCATCGTGATCGGCGCGTTCGCCACCTCCGGCATCACCTTCATCAAGATGGTCGGCGTCGGGATGGCCATCGCGATCCTGATGGACGCGACGATCGTCCGGGCGCTGCTCGTGCCCGCCATGATGCGGCTGATGGGCCGGGTGAACTGGTGGGCGCCCGGTCCCCTCGCCCGCCTCTACGGCCGGTACGGCATCCGCGAGAGCGTCCCCGCCCCGCCGCCGGAGGAGCCGTCCAGGCCGGCGCCCGTGGGCTGATCAGGCCGACCTGCGGCCGCGGCTCCGCGCGGCCGCCTTCGGCTTGCGCGCCGCCGGCTCCCGGCCCTCGCCGGCCGCGCCCGCCCTCTCCCCGCGGCTCTTCTTGGCGGCCTCGACGCTCGCGCGCAGCGCGCTCAGCAGGTCGGCGGCCGGCTCCTCCGCACCCTCCTCGGACGGCCGCGTGACCTCCCTGCCCTCGATCTTGGCGTCGATGACCGCCTGCAACGCCTCCCGGTAGGCGTCCTTGTACTCCGCCGGGTCGAACTCGCCCTCCATCGACTCGATCAGTGACGTCGCCATCGACAGTTCCTGCTTGCGGAGCTCGATGTCCTCGTCCAGGAACGGGAAGTCGGGGGTGCGGACCTCGTCCGGCCACAGCATCGTCTCCAGCACGAAGACGCCCTCGCGGACGCGCAGCGTGGCGAGCGACTCGCGCTGCCGCAGCGCGACCTTCACGATGGCGACCTGCCCGGAGTTCTCCAGCGCGTCGCGGAGCAGCACGTAAGGCTTGGCGCCCTGCCCGTCCGGCTCCAGGTAGTAGGACTTCGCGAAGTAGATCGGGTCGACCTCCTCCTGCTCCACGAACTGCAGGACCTCGATCCGGCGGCTGGACGACAGCGGCAGGTCGGTGAAGTCCTCGTCGGTGAGCACGACCATCTCGCCGGACGGCAGTTCGTAGCCCTTGGCGACGTCGGAGTACGGCACCTCCTCGCCGTCGAGCGTGCAGACCCGCCTGTACCTGATGCGCCCGCCGTCCTCCCGGTGCACCTGGTGGAAGGCGACGTCCCTCTGCTCGGTCGCCGAATAGAGCTTCACCGGGACCGTCACCAGCCCGAACGAGATCGCGCCCTTCCAGATACTCCGCATGGTCCGTCCTTACCCCGCACATTCTCGCTCTTAGCGTCACAGCCCCTGCGATTTGTGCCAGGACGAGCTCTTGATCCTTTTCTGCGGGGCGGGACCGGGTAAGACGGCGATATGACCATGCCGTGGCCCGTTGAGCCGATGATGGCCATCACCGGGGACCTCCCCTCCGACGGCGAGCACTGGGGACTGGAGCTGAAGTGGGACGGTGTCCGCGTGCTCGCGCACGTCTCCGCGGACGGCGTCCGGGCCGGCGGCCGGCGCGGCGGCGACGTGACGGGCCGCTACCCGGAACTGTCCGCGCTGGCCGATCTGCTGCCGGACCATGACGTCGTCCTGGACGGCGAGATCGTCGCCTTCGACGAGGGACGGCCGAGCTTCGGGCGCCTCCAGCGCCGGATGCACGTCCAGCACCCCGATTCCCGGCTGATCCGCCTCGTCCCCGTCCGGTACGTGGTCTTCGACGTCCTGTACCTGGACGGGCACGTCCTGTACGACATGCCGTACGCCGACCGCCGGTCGCTGCTGGCCGAGCTGGACCTGGCCGGCACCGGCCCCGTGGAGGTGCCCCCGTACCTGCACGGCGGCGACCGGTCACAGGTGGAGGAACTGCTCGCCTTCACCCGCGAGCAGCACCTTGAGGGCGTCCTCGCCAAGCGGCTCGACTCGCCCTACCGTCCCGGGCGCCGCGTCGACTTCTGGCGCAAGGTGAAGAACTTCCTGACACGCGAGGTCGTCATCTGCGGCTGGAAGCCCGGCCAGGGACGACGCGAGGGCGGGGTCGGGTCCCTCCTCCTCGGCGAGTACGACGTGAAGGGCCTGCTGGGATTCGTCGGCCATGTCGGGACGGGCTTCACCGACCGCGCCCTGGACAAGCTGTACGAGATGCTGTGGCCGCTGCGCCGTCCGACAAGCCCTTACGACGAGCCCGTTCCCCGCGAGTTCGCCAAGGACGCCCAATGGGTTGAGCCAAGGCTCGTCGGGGAGGTCGCCTACAGCTCCCGCACCGGGGACGGCCGTCTGCGTTTCCCGTCTTGGCGGGGGCTCCGTGACGACAAGGACCCCCTGGAGGTCACGAGTGAGCAGTAAGAGGACCACCGTCGAGGTGGACGGACGGCAGTTGTCGCTGTCCAACCTCGGCAAGAACCTCTATCCGGATTTCACCAAGGGCGAGGTCATCGACTACTACGCGCGCATAGCCCCGGTGATGCTGCCGCACCTGAAGGACCGTGCCGCCACCCGCGTCCGCTGGCCGGACGGCGTGGACGGCGACTGGTTCTTCGAGAAGAACGCCCCCTCCCACACGCCCGGCTGGGTCCGCACCGTGACCGTGCCGAGCCCCGGCAGCACACGCGGGCGCGAGACGCTCGACTACGTCGTCATCGACGACCTGCCCACGCTCGTGTGGTGTGTGAACCTCGCGGCGCTGGAGCTGCACGTCCCCCAGTGGAAGGTCGGGCCACGCGGCAAGGTGCACGCCCCCGACCTGATGGTCTTCGACCTGGACCCGGGTGCGCCCGCCACCATCGTGGAGGCGTGCAAGGTCGCGTGCTTGCTCCGCGGCCTGCTCGCGGAGGACGGCCTGGAGTCCTACGCCAAGACGAGCGGCAAGAAGGGCCTGCACCTGTACGTCCCCGTGAAAGAGCCCAAGGAGGCCGAGCGGACGTCGGAGTACGCCAAGGCCGCGGCGCAGCGTCTCGCCGAGGAGCATCCCCGGCTCATCGTCGCGAAGATGGAGAGGCGGCTGCGCAGGGGCAGGGTCCTCATCGACTGGAGCCAGAACGATCCCGCGAAGACGACCGTCGCCCCCTACTCACTGCGCGCGGCGGACCGCCCGTCCGTCTCGACACCCGTCACCTGGGACGAGCTGGAGTCCTGCAAGAGCGCGGGCGCCCTCATGTTCTCACCGGACGAGGTCCTCACTCGAGTGGACAAGCACGGCGACCTTCTCAAGCCGCTTCTGAAGGACCATCAGCCGCTGCCCTGACTTCCCCTGAACCAGTTGTCGCAGAGCCCCGCATAGACTTCCTCGCCGCCGGGTACGACCTCGCCGCGACAGCGCGGGCGGCGGTGGATGCCTGCGAGCGCGGCAGGATGGAACTGCACGCCGGCGTCGTCCCCGTGTTCCCGGCCCGTGGCGAGGCCGCCGAGACATCGCCGCGGAGCCCGGTGGAACGGCTGCGCGGCGGCACTGCTGAGGAGGATCCGAGATGAGCGAGACCGGCGACCTGGAACAGCCCGCCCCCGACGACGCCAATGAGGCCGACGCCGCCGAGCAGCGCGCCGCGCTCGACGAGACCGACGAAGGCACCGCCGGCGGCCCGCTGCCGGACGAGGTCAACGAGGCCGACGCCGCCGAGCAGTGGCGCGAGGTGCCGGTGGACGAGGACGACTACCGGTGACCAGGGCCGGTTCCGCCCGCAGGTGACGAGGCTTCCGGAAAGCTCGTGTGCGGGTGTCATCGGTCCCAGCGGGAATACTGTCACCGGTCCCAGCGGGAATACACTGACCCGCGCGAAGGAACAACGGCGGCCGTTGTGTGACCGGCGTGGTTACTCGCGCGTACGATGATGAAATTGTTCCCCCGCGGCGGACACTGTCCTCCGTCGCGACGATCGGTGATCGGAGAGTACGGTGACCGCGACCCCGGACGCCCGCCCCCGTGGCACGAGGCTGCCACGGCTGGCGCGCCGCAGGCAGTTGCTCGGCGCGGCCCAGGAGGTGTTCGTCGCGCAGGGGTACCACGCTGCGGCGATGGACGAGATCGCCGAACGCGCAGGCGTCAGCAAGCCCGTGCTCTACCAGCACTTCCCGGGAAAGCTGGAGCTGTACCTGGCGCTGCTGGACGAGCACGCCGAGGCCCTGGTGAAGATCGTCCGTGAGGCGCTGGAGTCCACCACGGACAACAAGCTGCGCGTTCAGGCGAGCATGCAGGCCTTCTACGACTTCGTGGCCGGCGACGGCGAGGCGTACCGGCTCGTCTTCGAGTCCGACCTGCGCAACGTGGCGCCCGTCCGGGCCCGCGTCGACCGCGCCAACCAGCAGTGCGCCGAGATGATCGCCCAGGTCATCGCCGAGGACACCAACGCCCCCGCCGAGGAGGCGCACCTGCTCGGCATGGGCCTGGTCGGCATGGCCGAGGTCAGCGCCCGGTTCTGGCTGTCCCAGCACCGCGCGATCCCCAAGGACACCGCCGAGAAGATCATCGCCCGGCTCGCCTGGCGCGGCATCTCCGGTTTCCCCCGCACGTCCGACCAAGGCTGACGCGGTACCCGCAGCGGCGGCGTTCACCCTCGGCACAACGGGGGGACGGCGGATCGGGTGATCTCCGTGCGACCATCGGAGGCGTGACCCGCCGGTGGTCGGCGGGACGTGACGGACGACGGGAGCAGCGCGTTGCAGGTTCACATCGGGGTGCAGAACGTTCCCAAGGAACTCGTGGTGGACACCGCGCAGTCGGCCGACGAGGTGCAGAACGCGCTGGCGGCCGCGCTCGCCGAGCCGAACGGGGTGCTGGTCCTCAAGGACCGGCGGTCCGGGCGGATCATGATCCCGGCCGGCCGCGTCGGTTACCTGGAGATCGCCGAGGACGAGCAGCGCAGCGTGGGCTTCGCCAGCCAGTAGGCGTGCCGGTCCGGTCCGGCTCGAACCGGCCTTGACCTGCGCTTTGTTTCAAACTGGTACAGGGGGCATACCGGTCACCGTTCACGGGCTCACCGGCCCACGGAAAGGAATGGTTGATCGACATGCTCACGACGATCCTCTGGTTCATCGTCGTCGGTGCCGTCATCGGGGCCCTCGCCCGGCTGCTCGTTCCGGGCCGCAACCCGATCGGCGTGCTGCTGACGATCCTCGTCGGGATCGCCGGCGCCGTCCTCGGCGGTGTCGTTGCCGACGCGCTGGGCGCGGGCTCCGTCATCGCCTTCGTGTTCGCGATCGTGATCGCCGCGCTCGGCGTGGCCGCGCTCACGGGGCTGAACACCCGCGGCCACGGCGGCCGCAAGAGCGGCTGGCGCACGCGGCGCGGCACGTTCTGACACCGCGCACCTCCACCCCCGATCCGAAGGCCCCCTCCTGCCAGGTGGGGGCCTTCCCCGTTCCCGGGAAGGCCCGTACCAGGCCCCTCAGGGCGACGGCACGGGCGCGCCGGCCGCGCGGAAGACCTCCGGCCGGACGAACCGTCCGAGCCGCCGGTAGGGGATGTGGAACGCCCGCCAGGCCCGGCCGCATGCCATCGAGTAGCCCATGCGGGACACCGGGGGATAGAAGTCGATCCCCGCGCGCGTCGGCAGCATGTAGAGGACGCCCTCGGCGACAAGCCCGGGCGTCAGGTCCGTCGCGCCCGGCGGGACGTTGGTGTAGCCGCGCCCTGAGGAGTCCCAGAACGGGCCCTCGCACAGCGCTCCGTGGCCTGGCCCGTACTCGGCCAGCAGCCGGGTGAGGGCGCTCATGCCCGGCCGTGTGAGCGCGTCCGCGCGGAGGAGGTCACGGCCCGCCAGTGCCCGGCCGGTGGTCAGGTCGACGGTGACCATCTGCACCGCGGGCGTGTTGCGCGTCATGACCGTCCCGCCGAACGTGTAGCGGACGGAGAAGAGCCTGGGTCCGCCGAGCCCCACGTCGTAGTCGACCTTGCCCGTGAAGGGATTCGCCGGGTCGTCCCGTTGGCTGAAGGCGGACATGTCCGAACCGGCGGTCTCCGCCCAGCGTTCGGCGGGCGCCCGGACGAGCGCGTTGACCCTGCCCGCCAGCCCGCCGGAGAGTCCGGTCAACTGCGGCACCCGGGCCGTCACCCGGGTGGCGGGGCCGCTCGTCGTGCGGGTGAACGACACCGGCCGCACCCGCAGGACCGGGGGCGTGTTCGCACCCTCCGCACCGTCGCCGGAGTTCGCCGCGTACACCCCCGCGCCTCCGGCGGCGACCGCGGTGGCCGCGATCACCGCCGCCGCCGCCTTCGCCGCGACCGCCGTGGACAGCCCTCCCCCGGCCGCCACTCCCCCGGCCGCGGCCCCGCCGCCGACGGCGCCACCCGCGGCCGCGCCACCCGCGGCGGCGCCGGCGGGGGCCAGACCCGCGGCCACCAGCGGGAAGACGGCGGCGAGAGCCACCGCCGCGCCCGCCATCGCCCGCACGCCGCGCCCCTCCCAGTCCGCCCCGTAGACCGAGGACGCGACGGCGTCGAGTTCGGCGACGAAGCCGGCGGCACCGGCCGGGCGGTCGTCGGCGGACTTGGCCATGCCCCGCGCCACCAGGTCGCGCAGCGCCTCCGGTACCTCGTCCACCGGGACGGGCGCGCGCAGGTGGGCGCCCGCGAGTGCGGCCAGGTCGCCGGCGTAGGGTCGTCTCCCGGTGATGCACTCGTAGAACACGCAGGTCGCGGCGTACACGTCGGTGGCCGGGGAGGCGGGACGCCGCTCCCACTGCTCCGGGGCCATGTAGGCGGGGGTGCCCGACCCGCCGCCGTCCCCGGCGAGCGCGGCGACACCGAAGTCGATCAGCTTGCTCAGCCCGTCCGCCCGGACGACGACGTTCGCGGGCTTGTAGTCGCGGTGCACCACGCCGGCCCGGTGCGCGGCGGCGAGCCCGAGCAGCGACCCTTTCAGCACGGTGAGCGCCGCCTCCGGCTCCAGGGCGCCGTGCTCGGCCAGGATCCGCTTGAGCGAGACCCCGTTCACCGCCTCCATGACGAGGGCGACCCCTCGCCCGGCGCTCGCGAACCGGTACAGCCGGACGACGTGCGGGTCGGCCACCCGGCCGAGCATCACCGCCTCGGCGCGCAGCGACTCGATCGCGCGCTCGTCCCCGTCCAGCCGGTTCAGGTACTTGATCGCCACCGGGGTGCCGGAGCCGGTGTGCCGGGCCAGCACCACCCGGCCCTGCGCGCCCGCCCCCAGTTCGCGGACTTCGGTGAAGCCCTCGACGCTCCACGGCGGCGTTTCGGCGGGGGACGGATCGCTCATGAGCTAACTCTGCGCGCTCATCGTGGCGGCCGCCGCTCGTCCGGGCGCGGGCTGTCCGGATGTGGCCGACCGGGCGGGCCCGGCCTGGTGGCGGGGAGCGTCTCCGCCTGCGGCGGATAATGCCTGGCGGACGGGGCATGGAATAGACGAAACCGTGGAAACGTTAGGTGCAGTGATCGCTGTTGGTGTATGCAACGGACGGTCGGTACACTGCGTCGCGGAGTGTGACCGCACGCAGCCACAGTGAGTGACTGCTTTCAACCCCTGACTGCGGTCGCCGAGAGATTTGAGCAACGGCTGGTCCCTCCCGCGCGAGCGCGCGGCCACTGGAACGGCGGACACGTCCGCAAGGACGGAGTCACGTCGGCGAGCCGCGCCGCACCCGGGAGCGGAGACCCCGCATATTGGAGGCTGAAAGCCCTGACTACCTTTCGTGAACTTGGGGTCGTCCCCGAGATAGCAGACGCCCTTGAAGCAGAGGGCATCGTCGAAGCGTTCCCCATCCAGGAACTCGCCCTGCCGATCGCACTGGGCGGGCACGACATCATCGGCCAGGCCCGCACGGGCACCGGCAAGACCCTCGCGTTCGGCGCCGCGCTGCTGCAGCGCATCGAGCACGGCGGCAAGAAGCCGCGCGCGCTCGTCGTCGCGCCGACCCGTGAACTGGCCCTCCAGGTCACCGACGACCTCCTCGTCGCCGGCGGCAAGCTCGGTACCCGCGTCCTGTCGGTGTACGGCGGGCGCGCCTACGAGCCGCAGATCAGCGCGCTCCGGGAGGGCGTCGACGTCGTCGTCGGCACCCCGGGCCGGCTCCTCGACCTCGTGAAGCAGAAGCACCTCGACCTGTCCAAGATCGGCGTGCTGGTGCTGGACGAGGCGGACCGCATGCTCGACCTCGGCTTCCTGCCCGACATCGAGCGGATCATCGAGCGGATCCCGGCGCAGCGCCAGACGATGCTGTTCTCGGCCACGATGCCGGGCGAGATCGTCGCGCTGTCGCGCCGGTACCTGACCCGCCCGACCAACGTGCGGGCCGAGTCGCCCACCGAGTCGGACGCGACGCCGCAGGTCGTCCAGCACGTCTTCCAGGCCCACCAGATGGACAAGCCGGAGATGCTGGCCCGTCTCCTGCAGGCGGAGGACCGCGGGCTGACCATGGTCTTCTGCCAGACCAAGCGGGCCTGCGACCGGGTGGCCGCCGACCTGTCCCAGCGCGGCTTCGACGCCGCCGCCGTCCACGGCGACCTCGGCCAGAGCCAGCGCGAGCGGGCACTGCGCGCGTTCCGCAGCGGCAAGATCGGCGTGCTGGTGGCCACCGACGTGGCGGCCCGCGGCCTCGACGTCGACGACGTCACCCACGTCGTCAACTACGAGTGCCCCGACAGCGCCGACACCTACGTGCACCGCATCGGCCGGACCGGCCGCGCGGGCAAGAGGGGCGTCGCGGTCACGCTGGTCGACTGGTCCGACCTCACCCGGTGGAAGCTGATCAACGGCACGCTCGACCTGCCGTTCGGCGACCCGGAGGAGACCTACTCGACGTCCCCGCACTTCTTCGCGACGCTCGGCATCCCCGAGGGCACGAAGGGGACGCTGCCGAAGGAGCAGCGGCACGGCCGCGCCGGGCTGGACGCCGAGGAACTGGAGGACATCGGCGAGACCGGCAAGGCCCGCAGCCACGTCCGCGACCGGGACCGCGACCGAGACCGGGACCGGGAACGTCCCCGGCCGCGCCGCCGCAGCCGCAGCCGCACCCGCGCCGGCAAGCCCGTCGAGGCGACCGCGACGGAGGCCGAGGCCGCCGCGGACGCGAGCGTCGTCGACGCGGTCGCCACCGAGCGCAAGCGCAGCCGGACCCGCCGCCGCACCCGCGCCGGCAAGCCCACGACCGGCACCGCGGCCGAAACCGCCGAAACGGCCTGATCCCCACGGGCCGGGCGCCCCGCGGGCGCAGGTGACCCCGCATACGCCGTCACGGGCATGACATGACCGTGGCGGCGGCGTGCGGATTACCTGCGCCGTGACGGGGCCGCGGCTAACGCTGGTCCCGGAGTTTCAGGGCGGTCCCGGGGTGGTCGGTGATGAGGACGGCGACGCGCGGGTCACCGAGGAAGCGCCGCATGATCGGCTCGGCGTTGACCGTCCAGATCATGGCGGGTATCCCGGCGCGACCGCACTGCCGCAGGACGCCGACGCGGGCGAGCCGGTGGTTGAGTGCGACCATGTCGGCGCCCGCGCGGTGGACGAGACGCAGCGGCGCGAAGTCGTGCGCGACACCGCGTTCCCACAGGTTGCGTCCCACCGACAGTGCCGTCCGCACCCCCGGGAAGCTCTTTTTGATCTCGAACAGCGAGCTGACCTCGCGGGTGGTGACGACGAAGCCGTCCCGGCCGAACGCCTCGACGGCCAGCGCGACGGTCTCGTGCTCGCAGCCGCGCTCCTTGAGGTCGAGATGGCCCATGGCGCGGCCCGCGATGATCTCCATGGCCTCGCTGACCAGCGGGACGGGCCGGGGCGCGAGGTCCTGGACGCGCGCGTAGGGCAGCCGGTTCAGGCGGAGCCCGCCGACCTGCGGGTCGTGGTGCACGACGAGGCGTCCGTCACCGGTCCGCCTGATGTCGATCTCTACGTACTCGGCACCCGACTCGGCGGCCTCACGGAGCCCGGTGAGGCCCGCCTCGTCCCGGCGGTGCGCGGAGATGGCCGGCTTGGAAGGCACGCTGGTGACGCTACCACCGAAACTTTTTCACTGATGTCCGTTGACTAGGCTGGTTCCCTGTGAGTACGCCCCGGTTTCTGAGTCTGCCCCCCGGCGCGAGCCGTACGACCATCGAGACCTCCCGCGGCCCCTTCGCCGCCCTGGAGGCCCTCCCGGGCTCGGGCGTGCCCGAACGCTTTCCCGCGCTGCTGGTCCCGGGCCTGACCGGCAGCAAGGAGGACTTCCTCGCCGTCATGCAGACCCTGGCCGCGTCCGGCCGCCGCGTCATCGCCGTCGACATGCGCGGCCAGTACGAGTCGATCGGGCCGGACGACGCGTCCGCCTACACCCGTGCCGCCCTGGGCGAGGACATGGCGGCCCTCTTGGACGTCCTCGGCCCCGACCCCGTCCACCTGGTCGGCCACTCGTTCGGCGGCCTGGTGTGCCGCGAGACCGTCCTGTCCGGAGCGCTTCCCGCCTCGCTCACGCTGATGAGCTCGGGCCCGTCCGCCGTCACCGGCCAGGCCGCCGCCAAGGCCCGCGCCCTCCGCGACGCCATTCCCGAGCTCGGCATGGAGCAGATCTGGATGCTCGCCCTCGAACCCGACTACACGGGCCGCGGCGTCCAGCGCGAGATCATCGCGTTCCTCAAGGCCCGCACGCTCGGCAACTCCGAGCAGGGCCTCGCCTGCATGGCGGATGAGATCCTCACCGCCCCGGACCGCGTCGACGAACTCGCCAAGCACTGCGCCGACTCCGGCCTGCGCACCCTCGTCCTGTACGGCGAGGACGACGACGTCTGGGAACCCGATGTCCAGGCCGTGATGGCCGAGCGCCTCAACGCGTCCAAGGTCGTCATTCCCAGCGCCGCGCACTCCCCCGCCTGGGACGCCCCCGAAACCACCGCCACCGCCCTTCGCACCTTCTGGAACGACGCGGAGCACACCTTCAACTAACGGTAAGCGACCACAAAGCCACGCACCGAAACCTTGTGGTGGGGTCATGCCGGACCTCGTCCAGTGCGAGCCCTACGCCCGCCTCCTCCTTGAGCACCACATCCCGGAGGTGGACGTGGAAACCGCGACATCGGCCCCGTGTCGGGTGAGCACACGTCTTCACGCTGACGTGGGCATATGTCACGATTGAAGTGCCGGATGTGGTGGTGCGGCGGGAACGTTGCCTGGGGGAACCATGCGCAAGGTGGCCGACTGCAGGGACATGCCGAGCGAGTCGGGCTGCACGCTCACCATCAGCGGCGAGGAGGACGAGGTCGTCCGCGCCGCCGCCGAGCACGCGGCCTCGGTGCACGGGCACACTGACACGCCGGAACTGCGGAAGGAGATCCGCGACCTCCTCAAGGACGAGCAGGCGACAGCCCAGGGGTGAGACACATGAGCTTCGTGCAGATCATCGAGTACGAGACCGACCGCCGGGAGGAGCTGGACCGGCTGTTCGACGAGTGGACGACCGCGACCGAGGGCAAGCGCACAGCGACGCACGAAATGCACACCCGGGACCGCGACCGCCCGTCCCACTTCGTGGACATCGTCGAGTTCCCGTCCTACGACGCGGCGATGCGGAACAGCGACCTGCCCGAGACCCGGCGCATCGCCGAGGAGATCCGGGCGTTGTGCAGTGACGATCCGCGGTTCCTGAATCTGGAGGTCGTGCGGGACGATTCACTGTGAACCCGGGATCCGCCGGGGATGCCGGGCGAGGCCCGGGGCTCTGAGAGCTCCGGGCCTCGCCCGGCAGGTGGGGGGGCGGTGTCGCGGGCATCTCCGTGTAATGACACACTTACCGCAGTTTGTCGCGCGGAGGTGTGTATGTCGGCGACCGTCCAGCCACCCGAGAGTGTCACGTGGCGTGTGCACATCGACCGGTCCATGTGGGTCGGCGGGGTGCGCGGCCTCATGCTCCAGGCGTTGCACCCCATGGCGATGTGGGGTGTGTGGCAGAACTCCAACTTCCAGGAGGATCCCTTCGGGCGGCTCCAGCGCACCGCCGACTTCGTGGGCATGGCCACGTTCGGATCGCACGAGGAGATCGACGAGCTGGCCTACCGCGTCCGGCAGATCCACCGGAGCCTGCGCATCCTGAACCACGACACCGGCAAGAAGGAGCGGCTCGACCAGCCGGAGCTGCTGCTGTGGGTGCACTGCGCGGAGGTCTACTCCTATCTGGAGGTGGCGCGGCGGGCCGGGCTGCCGCTCACCGGCGCCATGGCCGACAAGTACCTGGACGAGCAGCGCCACACCGCGACGTATGTGGGGCTCCACGCCGAGGACGTCCCCGGGAGCGTCGCCGAGATGGAGGCCTACTTCGCCGAGATGCGGCCCCGGCTGCGCGTCACCGAAGAGGCGGCGGCCACGGTCAGGTTCCTGATGTGGCCGGCGATGCCGGAGAACCTGAGGTTCCTCACGCCCGGAAAGCCGGGATACTTCCCGTTCGGTGCGCTCTGCTACTACTCGCTGCCGGACTGGGCCCGCAGGATGTACGGGGCGCTGCCCGAAGTACCGCGGCCGGCGGCGACGGCGGCGCTCAAGTCGTTCCGGCTCGCGATGAACTCGATGCCCGAGCGGCTGCACGACTACGCGTTCGCCAAGAACACCCGCGACATGCTGGAACGCGCCCGGCAGCGGCTCGCCGCCGACGGCTACGACCTGAGCAGGGGCCTGTACGGGCTCCGGGACCCGCGCCGGTGGCCCGCGAGGAAGGCCCTCACGCCGTCCTAGGGGACGAGAGCCGCCCAGGGTTCCTTGCGGGGGGCCGCCTCCCGGCCTTCGGGGCAGTGGCGGGCGAAGTCGCACCACGAGCACAGGTTGCCCGGACGCGGCGGGAACAGCTCCTCGCCCGTGCCGCCCCGGTACGCCTCGTCCGCGGCGGCGGCCTCGGCGGCGATCTGCTCGGCGCGGCGCAGGTGGCGGGCCAGCGACTCGTCGGTGTGCTCCCACACCGCGACCTCGCCGGACGGCAGGTGGTGCAGCTCGACCCGGTGACACGGGCGGCGCAGGACGCGGGCCGCCGCCACCGCGTAGATCGCCAGAGCGAGGGAGCCCCGGGCGTCGTCGGCGGTGAGGACGTGCCGGCCCGTCTTGTAGTCGACGACGACGAGTTCGGAACCGCGGGCGTCCAGCCGGTCGATGCGTCCCGACACGGCGATCCGGTCGGTGCGGGTCGCGACCGTGCGTTCGACGCCGATCGGCTCGTCGGACGGATCGAGGCCCGCGACGTACCGTTCGGTCATCTCCCGGGCCCGTTCACGCCACTCGGCCGACTGGGCCTCGTCGCGGAAACCGTCCGTCAGCCAGCCCCGGACCAGCAGCCGCCCGGCGGCCTCCGGGGTGCGTTCACCGGCGGGCAGCCGCCACCAGCCGGCGAGCGCGTTGTGCACGCTCACGCCGACGCTGTTGTGCGCCCACCGCGGCCCCTTCGGCGGCATCGGACGATCGAGGTACGTCATCCGGTAGCGGCGCGGGCAGTCCAGCCACGTGTTCAGCCGCGACGGCGTGCACGCGTACAGCCGCCGGGGCATCCCGTCAAAGCCCAACTGCTCCGCTCCGGGCATCGGTCAGTCGTCGCTCTCCTGGGCCAGCGAGCCCCAGGTCTCCCAGCGGGCGTCCTCGTCGCCGACCGTGGTCTCCTCGCCCTGGGCGGGCAGGATCCGCAGGTCCTTCGGCAGCGGGGTCAGCAGCGCGCCGATCGAGTTGAGCTGCGCCCGCAGGTCCTCGTAGACGCCGCCGACCGAGCCGGGACGGCCGCGGTGCAGGGTGTCGCCGGAGAACAGCAGGCCGAGCTGCTCGCTGATCACGCAGACGGCGCCGGGCGTGTGGCCCGGGGTGTGCACGATCTCCAGCTGGGCCCCGGCGATCTCGAAGACGCCGCCGTCCTCCAGCCAGATGTCGGGTTCGAGGGAGCGAAGCGCCTTGGCGTCGTCCTCGTCCTCTTCCTCCTTGGCGAGGCGGCCGAAGTAGTCGCGCCACAGCAGCCGGTCGGCGCGGTGCAAAGCGATCGGGGCCCAGTCGTCCTCGTCCTCCTCACCGGCGGCGGCGACCTCCAGCACCACGCTGAGGTGGTGCTCGTTGCCGTCGGTCAGGATGACGGCCATGACCTCGCGGTCGCCGACCTCATTGAGGATGGTCTCGGCGTCGTACGCCGGGTCGATCACGATGACCTCGTCGTCGTCACCGACGATGTAGGTGTTGTTCTCGACGTCGTACTCGGTGTCGTCCAGGGCGAGCGTCCCCGACGTCACCACCTGTTCGATGCGCGCGTCCACGCAACGCACCCTACCGTGCTTCGCGACCCCGATCCGGCACACGGAGATCACCGCCGGACGCGGCCTCCGCGAGCCGCTCGAAGGCGTCCGGCGCGGTCGTCTCGGCGCCGAGCCGGTCGCCGGTCAGCGCCCCGTGGTCGTCGCTGGACCCGGTCGCGGCGAGGCCGAGCGCGGCGGCCAGGTCGCGCAGGTGAGCGCGGTCCTCGGGGGCGTGGTCGGGGTGGTCGACCTCGATCCCGGCGAGCCCGGCGGCGGCGAGCCGCTCGATCACCCCGTCCTCGAACACGTATCCGCGGCGCCGCGCCCGCGGGTGCGCCAGCACGCACACTCCCCCGGCCTCCCGGACGAGCCGGATCGCCCGCACCGGGTCCAGCGCGTACCGCTCGACGTAGGCGCGGCCGCCCTGCGCGATCCACCGGGGCGTGAACGCCTCGTCCGGTGTCGTGATCGCGCCGGCCGCCACCATGGCGCGCGCGATGTGCGGACGTCCGACCGCCTCCCCCTTCGCCAGCGCGCGGACCGTGTCCCAGCCGACCTGCACGCCGAGGTCGCGGAGCCGGTCCACCATGCCCTGCGCCCTGATCACGCGGTCGCCGCGGATGCGGACCAGTTCGGCGGCGAGCGGCGGATGCTCCGGGTCGAACAGGTAGCCGAGCATGTGCAGGCTGCGGCCGTCCTGCCGGCACGACAGCTCGATGCCGGGGACGAGCGTCAGGCCGTCCGGGAGCGCGGCGGTGGCCTCGTCCCATCCGGCGACGGTGTCGTGGTCGGTCAGCGCGAGGACGTCCAGGCCGTTCGCCCGTGCCCGCCGGACGACCTCGGCGGGCGGCCGGGTGCCGTCGGACACGTCACTGTGACTGTGCAGGTCGATCCGCATCAGTCGTCGAGCCGCGGGCTGTGGGCGCCGTAGGGGAGATCGAGCTCCATGCCCGGTTCGCGCAGGTCGAGGAGTTTCTGGCTCTCCAGCATGAGGACTCCGGCCTCGGCGGGCCACAGCACCACCCACAGCCAGTTGCCCATCGCCTCGCCGACGTACACGGCGCGGTCGGGTTCGGTGCCGACCGCCCACAGGGAGACGGAATGCCCGCAGGCCCCGGACGGCCCGCTGACGTCGAGCTTCACGTGCGGGGGGCTCCGGTCGAACCCCTCGCCGGGATCGGCCCCGTCAAGACCGGCATAGTGAGCGCCGAGCCCGATTCCCGGCTCCTCGGCGATCAGCACCATGTCGGCGGGGCCGTGCAGCAGCCCCGGCCCGGACAGCGCGACGGCCGTCGCCCGCGCGCCCGAGCGTTCGTCTCCGACCGCGGCGAATCCCGTGATGAGCCAGGCAGGGGGAAGGGGCCAGGGCGTCCAGACGGGGATCTTCGCGTCGCGCAGCACGGCGGCCAGCCCGTCCGGTCCCGGCCGCTTGGACGGCTGCCTCGGCAGTACGGCGCCGTGCACGTCGCAGTTCCAGTCGCTGGACCAGAGACTCGGCGCGCGCAGAGGGCCCGCGCAGCGCGGGCACGTGGGCTCCGCCTTCATGACACTCCACACTGCGCGGCAACATCCCGAATCGTCAAGGCAGCGGGGCCGCCGCCTGGAAAAGGCGCGACAAAATGGGGTCATGCGAATACGTTGCGTCGGCGGCATCGTGCACGACGGTGACGGGCGCCTCCTCCTGGTGCGGCGCGGGCGCCCGCCCGGGGAGGGCCTGTGGTCCATTCCGGGCGGGCGGGTCGAGCCCGGCGAGAACGATCCGGAGGCCGTCGCGCGGGAGATCAAGGAGGAGACCGGACTCGACGTCCTCGTCGGCGCCCTCGCCGGAACCGTCGAACGTCCCGGGCCGGACGGCGCCACCTACGAGATCCACGACTACACGGCGACCGTGACCGGGGGGACGCTCCGCGCGGGCGACGACGCGTCCGACGTGCGCTGGGCGGCCCCGGACGACCTCCGCGCCCTCCCGGTCACGCCGGGGCTCCTCGACGCGCTCGCGCTGTGGGGCCTGCTGTGACGGCGGGCCCATGACACCGGGCCTATGACACCGGGACCGGCCCGGGTGCCTCGGCCGGCGCGTCGTGCCCGGCCGTGACGTTCCGGAGCCGCATGCGCCGTGCGAGCCAGACGACCGCCAGCGCGTAGAGGAGCATCGGGATCACGTCGGCGGCCACGGCCTGCCACGGCACACTGCCCTGCTCCATGTCCAGTTTGCCGACCGCGGCCGGGAGGAGGAACGCCATCAGGTTGTTGAACACGTGCAGCGCGATGCTGGACTCCAGCCCGCCCGTCCGCACGGCCAGCCACGCCGCGATGGCGCCGAACAGGAAGATGTCGAGGATCCCCCAGCTGGTGTAGCCGTGCCCGGCCGTGAACAGCGCGGACCCGACCACGATGCCGGGCCAGGGCGTGCGGAACACGGTGCTGAACGCTCTTCCGACCCGTCCCCTCGCGTTCTCCAGCGTGCAGGCGCCCACGGCCTGGAGCAGCCAGCCGCGGAAGACGTACTCCTCGGCCGCCGCCTGGAACGGCACCAGCAGGACGATCACGATCGCGGGGGCCAGGAACCTCCCCCACCCGACCCAGTGCTCGGCACCGCTCGACTGCTCGTCCAGCGCGAGGGCCGCCACGATCGACGTCCCGTACGACACGACGCAGAACAGGACCGCCAGGCCGGAGCACACCAGCATCCAGCGCCACCGCAGCCGTCCCTCGACCGACGACAGCGTGCCCGGCCGGCGCCGCTGGACGAGCCACGCCACGCCCAGCGCCACCGGCAGGAACAGCGCGAGCGAGCCCAGGTTGAACGCGAGGTCGGCCGTCTTGTTCCCGAAGATCGAGTCGACGCCCGTCCCGGTGTCGGGGGCGTCGCCGGTGACCACCGCCTGGACGATCGCCCCGACGAGCATCAGCAGGATCGCCAGCCCCATCCCGATGACGAGGATCGCCAGGCTCCCCACCAGCGGCCGCCACCACCGGTGCGCCTCATTGCGCGCCACCTGGTGGAACGGCCGCCCCTCCGGAAGTTCCACCGTCCGAGCCCGCTTGACCGGGGGCCCCGCCCCGTAAAGGCCGGGTTCCCACCCCTGCGGATACCCCGGCGCCCCCTCCCAGTACGGCGTCCCCGGCACATGTCCGGCCGCGACCCCGTACCCCTCGTACTGCCGCGGCCATCCGGAGGGCTGCTGCGGAGCATACGGATTGCCCGGGTCGGACGGCCGGCCGTCACCGGACGGCCATGCCGGGTTCGGCGGCCGGGGCCGATCTGCGGCCTGGGCCGCTTCTTCGGGCCGCCGCGGGGAGTGCGGCCCGCCGGGGCCGGACGGCGGGAGGCCCGGGTCCGGGGGCGTCCAGCCGTTACTCTCCGCTGGTTCTGACACCGCTGACCCCTCCCCGTGAACCGTCGCTTACCAGGACGAATCGTAGGGTGCGTCAGTTCCCCGGCGGTTCGAAGCGCTTCGTGCGGGCCAGGCCGGCGGCGCGGCCCTTGGCGGCGATGACGAGAGCCATCTTGCGGGACGCCTCGTCGATCATCTCGTCGTCGAGCCGGGCGGCGCCGCGGCCGTAGCGGAGGGAGTCGTCGTAGGCGTCGAGGATCAGCTCGGCGCGGTCGTAGTCCTCCTGGGACGGGGAGAACACCGCGTTCCCCGCCTCGATCTGGGACGGGTGCAGGACCCACTTGCCGTCGTAGCCGAGGGCGGCGGAGCGCTGCGCGACGCGGGTGAAGGCGTCCACGTCGCGGATGTTGAAGTAGGGCCCGTCGATGGCCTGCAGGTCGTTGGCGCGGGCGGCGATCAGGATGCGCATCAGGATGTGGTGGTAGGCGTCCCCCTCGGTGTAACCGGGCGGCTGCTCACCGACGACGAGGGTCTTCATGTTGAGGGACGCCATGAGGTCGCCCGGTCCGAGGACGAGGGCCTCCAGCCGGGGCGAGGACGCGGCGATCGCGTCGACGTGGACCATGCCGCGGGCGTCCTCGATCTGCGCCTCGATGCCGATGCCGCCGACGGGCAGGCCCATCGCCCGCTCGATCTGGGTCAGCAGCCGGTCCAGCCACTGGACGTGGGTGGCGTCCGCCACCTTGGGCAGCATGATCGCGTCCAGGCGCGCGCCGGCGCCCTCGACGACCTCGATCACGTCCCGGTAGGCCCAGCGCGTGTCCAGGTCGTTGACGCGCACCACCCTGGTCTTGCCGGACCAGTCGCCGTCGTTGAGCGCGGCGACGACGGTCTTGCGGGCGTCCTCCTTGGCGGACGGCGCCACAGCGTCCTCCAGGTCGAGGAAGATCTCGTCGGCCGGGAGGCCCTGCGCCTTCTCAATGAAGCGTGGACTGCTGCCCGGGACCGCGAGGGTGGTACGTCGAGAACGCATGGCCGGATGCTATCCACTCGGGTGTGAGATCCTCCGGGATATGGGGTTGAACAGGGCGCTGGTGGAGGAAGCGGCCAAGAAATCGGGCCTGCTGTGGCTGGATCTGCCCGGCCTGCCGCAGCCGCGGGCCGCCTGGCATGTGTGGTACGACGGCTCGGCCTACGTGCTGACCGGCGGCGAGGGCGAGCAGCCGCTGCCGGGGCTGGCCGAGTCCGCGCACGTGACGGTGATCATCCGCAGCAAGGACAAGGGCGGGCGGCTCATCTCCTTCGTCGCCGACGCCGAGGTGGTGCGGCCCGGCTCCGAGCTGTGGGACGCCGTGACGCCGCTGCTCGCGAAGGAGCGCCTGAACGCCCGCGCCCACGAGGGCCAGGTGGACAGGTGGACGACCGAGTCGTGGATCGTCCGGCTGACCCCGGCGGACGAGATCGTGGAGGCGGAGGACGGGTACGCGACCGTCCGCCCGGTCCCGACGCCGGCGACGACCGCCGGCGCGCCGCCGCGCATGTTCGGCGGCAAACGCCGGCAGGCCGACCGGTAGGTCACATCGGGAGCCGGCGGCCTTCGGAGACGGAGCGGAGCTTGTCCGGGTTGGCGACCAGGTGGATGGCCAGGACCCGGCCGGAGGCGTCGACGTCCGCGGTGATGGTGCTGATCGGGCCGTTCGGGCCGTCCAGGACGAGGGCGGGTTCGCCGTTGATGTCGACGCGCCGGACGCCCATGTCGGCGGGCTCGACGCCCTTGTAGGGGCGGCCGTGGACCGCGGCGAGCCAGCGGCCGACCTTGTCGGCGCCGAAGATCGCCCGGCGGGGCGCCTTGACCTTGCCGCCGCCGTCCGTCCACAGCGCGACGTCCGGGGCGAGGACCTCCATGAGCCGGTTGATGTCGCCGCCGAGCATGGCGTCCAGGAACCGCTCGGTCGCGGCGCGCCGCTCGGCGCCGCCGGCCTCGAAGCGGGGACGCCGCGCCTCCACGTGCTTGCGGGCCCGGGTGCCGAGCTGACGCACGGACGCCTCCGAGCGGTCCAGCGCCCGCGCGATCTCCGCGTAGGGGTAGCCGAAGACCTCCTTGAGGACGAAGACGGCCCGTTCGAGCGGGCTCAGCGTCTCCAGGACGACCATCATCGCCATCGACACCGATTCCGACAGTTCGGCGTCCTCGGCGATGTCCGGGGAGGTCAGCATCGGCTCCGGCAGCCACGGCCCCACGTACGTCTCGCGCCGCGCCTGCGCCGACCGCAGCCGGTCGAGCGCGACATTGGTGGTGATCCGGACGAGATACGCCTTGGGCTCGGCCACGCCGGACCGGTCGCCCGACGACCAGCGCAGCCAGGCGTCCTGCACGGCGTCCTCGGCGTCGGCCACCGTGCCGAGCATGCGGTAGGCCACCGAGAACAGCAGGTTCCGGTGCTCCTCGAAGACGTCCGTCATCGTCGTCAACCCTTTCATGCCCTCTTAGACGAGACCGGCGCAGGAGATGTGACATGACCGGCGTTCCCGGCGGGCGGTGCGGGGGCGTCCCCCGGACAGCGATGCCCGAAGAGTCCGATGTGACATGCCGGGTCCGGGTTGGCGGAGCGATCATGGGTACTGTCCTGGCCATGAGCGGAGCTCCGACACGGGTGTTCACCGCCCGGCTCGCGGGCGTCGCGGTGTTCGATCCGGCCGGTGACCAGGTCGGCAGGGTCCGCGATGTCGTGGTCGCGCTGCGGCTGGTGCCGCGACCGCCGCGGGTGCTCGGGCTGGTGGTGGAGGTCGCGTCACGGCGTGCGGTGTTCCTGCCGATCACGCGGGTGACGGTGATCGAGGCGGACGCGATCGTCTTCGACGGGCGGCTCAACGTGCGCAGGTTCCAGAAACGCGAGTCGGAGACGCTGGTCATCGCCGAGGTGCTGGACCGGACCGTCCGGTTGCGCGACTCGGGCGAACCGGTCTCCGTCGTGGACGTGGCGATGGAGCCGACCCGCACCCGGGACTGGCTGGTCACCAAGGTCGCCGTCCGCCGCCGGACGGGACGCGGCCTGCGCAAACGCGGGGAGAGCCTGGTCGTCGACTGGGAGGCCGTCGAGGGGTTCTCCGCCGTCGAGCACGGGCAGGGCGCCGCCGGGCTGATCGCCGCGTTCGAGCGGATGAAACCCGCCGACCTCGCCAACATCGTCCACGAACTGCCGGAGAAGCGGCGCACGGAGGTCGCGGTCGCGCTGGACGACGAGCGGCTCGCCGACGTCCTGGAGGAACTGCCCGAGGACGACCAGATCGAGATCCTCGGCAAGCTGGACGTGGACCGGGCCGCCGACGTGCTGGAGGCGATGGGCCCCGACGACGCCGCCGACCTGCTCGGCGAGTTGCCGGCCGAACAGCGGGAGCGGCTGCTGACGCTGATGGAACCGCGGGAGGCGGCGCCCTTGCGCAGGCTGCTCACCTACCCCGACCACTCGGCGGGCGGGCTGATGACCACCGATCCGTTGGTCGTCCCGCCGGACGCGACGGTCGCCGAGGCGCTCGCGCTGATCCGCCGGCCCGACCTGAACCCGGCACTCGCCGCGCAGGTGTACGTGTGCCGGCCGCCGACCGCGACACCGACCGGCCATTACCTCGGCACCGTCCACTTCCAGAGGCTGCTGCGCGAGCCGCCGCCGACGCTCGTCAGCGGCATCGTGGACACGGAACTGGACCCGCTGCGTCCCACACTGTCGCTGCAAGGGGTCGCGAGGTACCTGGCCACCTACAACCTGGTCGCGGGCGCCGTCGTGGACGAGAACGGGCATCTGCTCGGCTCGGTGACGATCGACGACGTCCTCGACCATCTGCTGCCCGAGGACTGGCGGGAGACCGCGATGGACACGAGCGCCGAGTGGCCCGCCGATCCCGAGGAAGAAGCCCTGCGGGGGACGACATGATGACGACACGCCCGATGACCGCGCGCCTGGACCAGCCGCGGGAGATCCGCCGCACGCTGCTGCCCCGGATCCACTACGACCCCGACTCGTTCGGACGGCTGTCGGAGCGGATCGCGCGGTTCCTGGGGACGGGCCGCTTCATCGTCTACATGACCGTGTTCGTCACGGTGTGGCTCGGCTGGAACGTGTTCGCCCCGCCGTTCCTGCGGTTCGACCCGTACCCGTTCATCTTCCTGACGCTGATGCTGTCGCTCCAGGCGTCCTACGCGGCACCGCTGATCCTGCTCGCGCAGAACCGGCAGGACGACCGGGACCGCGTCCAGTACGAGCAGGACCGGACCCGCAGCGACCGCAGCATCGCCGACACCGAGTACCTGACCCGGGAGATCGCCGGGCTGCGGATCGCGCTGAGCGAGGTCGTCACCCGCGACTTCCTGCGCTCCGAGCTCCAGCAGATCATCAAAGAACAGGACGCGAAGGAGCACCTCCCCTAGGCGGGGATCTTCTCGTCGGCGAGCTTGTCCAGGATGTGCCCGAGGGCGCGCAGGTCGGACTCGTCCAGGCGGCTGAGCACGTAGTCCTGGACACCCTGCCGGTAGGTGGGGGTGGCGGCGGCGAGCAGGTCCCGCCCGGCGGCCGTGAGGACCGCGTACAGGCCGCGGGCGTCGTCCGCGCAGGACTGCCTGCTCACCAGCCCGTCGCGCTGCATCCGGTCGACGAGCCTGGTCAGGCCGCTGCGCGACAGCAGGACGCGGTCGGCGAGGTCGTTCATCCGCAGCCGCCCGCCCGGTACCTCGCCGAGGTGCGTGAGGACGTCGTAGGCGCCGAGCGCGAGGCCGTGCCGGGCCAGCAGGTCGGCCTGGAGGCGGCGGGAGATCCGCGCCTGCGCCCGCAGCATCGTCCGCCAGACGACCAGCTCGGCGGCCGAGAGGGTACCGCTAGTCACGGACCGATCGTACGGCGGGCCGGTGCCGGGCGCGATGGAGACGCACCCGGCATGTGAGGCCCGACACCCTGATTGGCAGGTGAGGGCTTCGGGTCCATACCATGGGCGTATGGCCTCCCAGTTGACGACCGAGCGGGTGACCGAGGCTCTCGCCACGGTGAACGATCCTGAGATCCACAAGCCCATCACCGAGCTCGACATGGTCAAGCACATCGACATCGAGGCGGACGGCACCGTCCGCGTCGGCGTCTACCTGACCGTGGCCGGATGTCCGATGAAGGACACCATCACCAAACGCGTCACGGAGGCCGTCTCCGAACTCGACGGCGTCACCTCGGTGCACGTCGAGCTGGACGTGATGAGCGAGGAGCAGCGCAAGAACCTGCAGACCAAGCTGCGCGGCGGGCAGCCGGCCAAGGAGATCCCGTTCGCCAAGCCGAACTCGCTGACCAAGGTGTACGCGGTGGCGAGCGGCAAGGGCGGTGTCGGCAAGTCGTCGGTGACCGTCAACCTGGCCGCCGTGCTGGCCGCGCAGGGCCGCAAGGTCGGCGTCGTGGACGCCGACATCTACGGCCACTCGGTGCCGCGGATGCTGGGCGTGGACAGCGCGCCCACCAAGGTCGAAGACATGATCATGCCGCCGTCCGCGCACGGGGTGAAGGTGATCTCGGTCGGCATGTTCACCGCCGGGAACCAGCCGGTCGTGTGGCGCGGGCCGATGCTGCACCGCGCGCTGCAGCAGTTCCTCTCCGACGTCTACTGGGGCGACCTCGACATCCTGCTGATGGACCTGCCGCCGGGCACCGGCGACATCGCGATCTCCGTCGCGCAGTTGCTGCCGTCCGCGGAGATCCTCGTCGTGACGACCCCGCAGCAGGCCGCCGCGGAGGTCGCCGAGCGGGCCGGCGCGATCGCGGCGCAGACCCACCAGCAGGTCGTCGGCGTCATCGAGAACATGTCGTACCTGGCGTGCCCGCACTGCGGCGAGCAGCAGCACATCTTCGGTGAGGGCGGCGGCCAGACGGTCGCGGACGCGCTGACGCGGACGCTCGGCACCCGCGTGCCCATGCTCGGCCAGGTGCAGATCGACCCGCGCCTGCGCGAGGGCGGCGACAACGGCGTCCCGCTGGTGCTCGCCGACCCCGACGCCGGCGCCGCCAAGGAGCTGCGCACCATCGCCGACAGGCTCGCCGGCCGCAGCCGCGGCCTCGCCGGCATGTCCCTCGGCATCACCCCCAAGGGCCGCTGACACACGACGGGAAAGGCCCCGCCGGACGCCGGCGGGGCCTTTTCTCGTGTGCGCTCAGGTCGCCTCGGTGTCGAAGGGCGGGCGTTCGCCGTGGTCGAGGGTGGGGGCGTAGGACGGGGTGTGGGACGGCTCGTCGTCGAACAGGCCGGATCCGTTCCTGGCCTGGTAGGTGTCGTCGTCCTCCAGCAGGTGCTTGCGGACGAACGTCTTCGGGTTGAGGTCGTTGATGTCGAAGTCCTTGAACTCCGGCCCGAGCCCCTCCTGCAGGTCCGCCTTGGCGCTGTCGGCCATCTGGCGGAACTGCCGCAGCATCCGTCCCGCCTGCCCCGCGGCCTGCGGCAGCTTGTCCCCGAAGATGACCAGGGCGAGGACGACGAGCACCGCCATCTCACCGAGTCCGACGTCGAACACCCGTCCTCCACAAGCAGCCAGGGGGCCGGCCCTTAGCGGGCCGGTCCCCCTCAGCGTATCCCCAGCCGGGATGAACCCGGCCTGAACATCCGTGCCGGCTTAGTCGGCGCCCAGCGTCACCTGGGCGGTGCTCTCCTTGCCGTTCCGCTCGTAGGTGATCGTGACCCGGTCGCCGGGGGCGCGGCTGCGGATCTGCGCGATCAGGTCGGTGGCGTCCTCGATCGGCTTGTCGTTCACCTTGGTGATCACGTCGCCGGGCTTGAGGCCCGCCTTGTCGGCCGGGCCGCCCTTGGTCACCGGGTCCTGCCCGTTGACCGGCTGCGGCATGATCCGGGCGCCGCCCTGCTGGTAGCGGGGGTCGGGCAGCACGCCGAGCTTGGCCTTGCGGACGCTACCGGTGCGGATGATCTCCTGGGCGACCCGCTGGCCCTGGTTGATCGGGATGGCGAAGCCGAGGCCGATGCTGCCGCTCTGCGTCTCGCCGTTCAGCGACTGGCCGCCGAGCGTCGCGATCGCGGTGTTGATGCCGATCACGCGGCCCTGCGCGTCCACCAGCGGTCCGCCCGAGTTGCCGGGGTTGATCGCCGCGTCGGTCTGGATCGCGTTGAGGTAGGACGCGTCGGCGCCGCCCTCGCCCCGCGTCGGCACGGCCCGGTTCAGCGAGCTGACGATGCCGGTGGTGACCGAGCCCTGCAGGCCGAGCGGGGAACCGATCGCGATCACCGGGTCGCCGACGGCGATCTTGCTGGAGTCGCCGACCGGCAGCGGCGGCAGCGAGTGCTGGCCCTCCGGCTTGAGCACCGCGACGTCCGAGCTCGGGTCGGCGCCCTTCACGGTCGCGGGCAGCGTCTTCTTGTCGTTGAAGACGATCTGGATCTGCCCGCCGCCGGCACCGGCCACCACGTGGTTGTTGGTGACGACGTAGCCGCCGTTGACGATGAAGCCGGTCCCGCCGACCTCGCCCTGCGCGGACTGCACGCGGATCATGACGACGCTCGGCAGCACCCGCTGCGCGACGCCGGCGACCGAGTCCGGTGGGCGGGCCTGCACCTTGGTGTCGCTGCTGTTGCTGCCGCCGAGGCTCACCGAGCCGCCGCCGTCGTCGTCGTTGGTCGCGATGACGCCGATCCCGGCGCCGACCGCGCCCGCCACGAGCGCGACGATCAGCGCGATGACGGCGAGGAGCCCGAGGCCCGGGCCGCCGCGCGAGGCGGGCGGCATCGCCGGGACGGGCGCCCAGTTGGGCCCGGCGCCGCCGGGCGGCATCCCGTAGCCGGCCATCGGGCGCGGCCCAGGACCGCCGAGCGGCGGCCCCATCGGCGCCGGCGGCGGCCCCATCGGCGGCCTCCCGCCCGCGGGCGGCGGCGGGCCCTGGTGGGACTGCTGCGGCCAGCCGCCGTACGGCCCGCCCGGCGCGGGCGGCGGCTCCTGGCCGTGCGGGACGAACCCGGGCCGCGGCCGGTCGTCGGCGACGGGCTTGTCGAGCTGGACGGGCGGCGGGGGCGGCGGCATGTCGCGCGGCGGCGCGTCCTGCAGCGGCACCTCCTGCGGCCCCATGTCGCTGGGGGCCGCGTGGGAGAGCACGTCCTCGCTGGTGTCCGGCGGGTTCCCGAGCGGGCCGTCCGGCGGCGCGAAGCCCCCGGCCACCAGGCGGTCGCCGTCGCGGCCGGGCTCGGGCTCCGGGTCGTCCGCGGCGGCGCCGGCCGCCGGCCGCGCCGCGGGCTCGGGGTCGTCCGCCGATCGGTCCAGCGGGATCTCCTGGTCGGTCACCGTCTCGGGAGGAGCCGCCGCCTCCTGCCGTTCAGGCTCCCGGCCGGAGGCGACCTCGTCGTCCTCCGACGGCGCCTTGACCGGCCCGCGGTTGTCTTCCGTCATCCCCATCTCTCCTACCGAGCATGGTCCTCATCATCCGTGCCCATGCTGCCCCGTGAGGCATGTGGCGAGCATAAGAGCTTAGAGGACACGATCATCCAGGGTCAGTCGAACGGGTTCACCTTGCCCGCGAGGCGGCGGGCGCCGCGGGTCAGGCGCCTCCCGAACGGCTCGGAGCCGCGCGGCATGTTCATCGCGACGGCCTCGGCCGTGCTCTGCGGCGCGTCGGTCAGCACCGTGTAGACGTAGCCCTTCCCGGCGGACACGGCCCAGCGCCGCAGGGACTCGCGGCGGTACACCGTCCGGCCCCCGCGGACGGTCTTCCGCCAGCCGGCCATCCCGCGCTCGTCCAGCGTACCGCGCTGCACGAACACCGACACGGCGGCGAGGCCGTCGGAGTAGCTGAGGTGGACGGCGCCGCCGCCCCTCTCCCGCCGGACGTCGTAGAGGGTGAGCCGCCCCGGCAGAACCTCCGGGAGGGGCCAGCCGCGGCCGCGGAGCCCGGCGATCCCGGCACCGTCCAGCCGCTCCCCCCACGCGCTCTCGGCCGTCTCCGGTCCGGCGGTCTGCACGGGGTCGCCGACGCTGGAGCCGGGGAAGCGGAGGAGACCGCCGCGGGGCGGGGCGACCGGGACCGGCTCCGCCGCCGGCACGGTGAAGCTGATCTCGCTGAACCCGGTGACGATCACCGGGTGGCCGGTGGCGTCGATCAGCTCCCGGTGCAGCATCAGGCCGGTCTCCTGGTCGAGCCAGAAACGTCCGGCGGGACTGCCGTCCGCGCGGCGCGCCTCCACGACACGGGCCCGCCGGCCGCAGATCGCCGTGTCCGGCCCGCGGACCACCGCGTAGTTGCGGGTCAGCAGCGCGAGGGTCCGCGCGGTGAAGCCGGTGGTGCCGCCGGCGGCGGTCTCCGGCCGGTAGCCGGCCCCGCCGGCGGCCGACCGGTACCGGATGCCCTCACCGGGCCGGTGTGTCACGGTGACCTCGGATGTGGCGGACTTGCTGTGGTTCCACGTGGTGAGAAAGCGCCGGCCCTCGTAGGGGACGCGGCGGGCGGCGTCGGTGGCGGCGTGCAGCAGGCCGACGGCGGCCGGGTCGCTGCGGAGCCGGCGGACGGCGGCCGGGTCGCCGGACAGCAGCCCGGCCAGCGCCAGCGCACCCGCGAGCGCGCCGGCCAGGACGGCGCAGCGCCGTCCGTGCCCTTTCACGCGACGCCGCCTCACGTGGATCGCGGCCGGCGCGGTCACGGCCCCGGGGAGACCTTGACCTGGTACACCGGGTCGGTGAGCGGGTCGGTCACCGGCGCGTCACCGGAGTTCAGCGCGTGCTCGACGGCGAACCGGTCGAAGGCGGGGGTGACGGTCGGCGCGTCCTGCCGGCCGCCCGCGACGTAGGAGGCGGTGCCAAGGCCGAGGAACAGGGTGGCGGCGCCGACGACCAGGTAGCGGCGGCGTGGATGCGGCTGGACGGCGACGGCGCGGCCGGGCGGGCGGTTGCCGCGCGGATGCCCGGCACGCGGATGCCCGGCGCGCGGCGTCCGGACGGGACGGGCCGGTGATCGAAGCGGCCGGGCGGATTGCGGGGGCGGCGCGCCGGCGGGCGCCCCCCGCGGCGGGGCACCGGCGGACGCGAGCGGTTCGGCGGACGCGGGCAGGGACCGCAGCCGGGTCAGGAAGTCGGGGGTGGGAAGATCGTCGGTGCCGTCCGTGACGGGAAGCTCGGACAGGCCCCGCAGGCGCCCCTTGAGCCGGCGCAGCACGGCGACCTCGTCCCTGCAGCGGGCGCACCCGGCGAGATGGGCGAGCACGCGGTCGCGCTCCTCATGGCCCAGCTCACCGTCGACCAGCGCGGTCAGACGCTCCCCCAGACAACTCACGCCGCCTCCGTCGTTTCCGTTCGGTCCGGCGCGCGGTCCCGCCCGCGCGCGTTGAGGAAAGCTTTACACGCCGTCCGGCTGCGGCAGTGCGCCGCCCGCCGCGCGCAGGCCCCCCGCCCGCGCCACCGTCTCGCCCTCCTCGGCGGCGTTCAGCGCCTCGGCCGCCCGGTGTTCGTTCCTGGTGCCGGGCCGGCGCCGGGTGGGCGCGCGGTGCTCCAGCGCGGCGCGCAACTGCGCCCGTCCCCGGTGGATGCGGCTGCGCACGGTTCCGAGCTTGACGCCGAGCGTCGCCGAGATCTCCTCGTAGGACAGGCCCTCGATGTCGCACAGCACCACGGCCGCGCGGTACTCGGGGGCCAGCGCGTCGAGGGCGGCCTGCACGTCGGCGTCGAAGTTGCTGTCGTCGAACGCCTGCGCCGGGGTCGGCTCGCGGCCCTGGAGGCGTTCGGCGGCGTCGTCGGCGAGCCCTTCGAAACGGATCCGCTGGCGCCGCCGCGCCATGTCGAGGAACAGGTTCGTGGTGATGCGGTGCAACCAGCCCTCGAACGTCCCGGGCGTGTAGTTCGACAGCGAGCGGAACACGCGGACGAAGACCTCCTGGGTGAGGTCCTCGGCGTCGTGCTGGTTACCGGTCAGCCGGTAGGCGAGCCGGTAGACGCGTGCGGAGTGCTCTCGGACGACCTCGTCCCACGACGGTGGTGCCCACTCGGCCTCGGGGGCGTTCTCGCGGGTGCGCGCGGCATTACCGAGGCCCTGCCTGGGGCCGACCCCCACAGCGCTTCTGAAACTCAGTGCTGCGACTCCCATGGTGCCGGGCTGTTCCTCTCTCCTGAGCCAAGGTTCTCGCCTTGGAACGGCACGGTCTCGCCTGGGCTGGGGCGGTTCTGGACCGACTCGGTGCTTGCGTCACTCACCCTTCCGTTGGTTACAACGCGCTGAAACTCCAGTCGGTTCCCTGTCAACGATATGGTCTTTCCAGCATGAGGCAGCGGGGGTCCCGCAAGGAGGCAGCCATCGACGCCATTCAGGCCACCCGGGCCTATGTGGAGGATTTCCTCCCCGAAGACGAGCCGCTCCTGGCCGCCAGGCGGCGCGGCGAGGAGGTCGGGGCGACGCCGATCGGCGCCGCGGGCGGCGCGGCGCTGCGCTTCCTCGCGGCACTGATCGGCGCGCGGACGGTCGTGGAGGTCGGTTCCGGCTGCGGCGTGTCCGGCGTGTGGCTGATGCGCGGCATGCCCGCGGACGCGGTGCTGACGACCGTGGACATCGAGCCCGAGAACCAGCGGCTGGCGAAGCAGGCGTACCGGGAGGCGGGCCTGTCCGGCTTCCGCACCCGGATGATCAGCGGGCCGGCGCTGGAGGTGCTGCCCCGGCTCACCGACGGCGCCTACGACATGGTGTTCTGCGACGCGGCGAAGCGGGAGTACCCCGACTACCTGACGGCCGCGCTGCGGCTGCTGCGGCCCGGCGGCGTGGTCGCGTTCGACAACGCGCTGTGGCACGACCGGGTCGCCGACCCCGACCACCGCGACCCGGAGACCGAGGCGATCCGCGAGGTGCACCGGGTGATCCGCGAGGACGACCGGCTCGTCCCGCTGCTCGTCCCGGTCGGCGACGGCCTGCTCTGCGCGGTGAGGCGCGCCTGACCGATGCCCGGAGCGGAGCGCCGCCGGAGCGGAGGGCGGCGGCCCGGCGCGGAGGCGCGTGAGGTGTTCGCGGTGCGCAGCCGGGTGACGTGGCGCGGGGTCTGGCGGCTGGTGGCGTTCGTGATCCTGTTCGTCGCGTCGCTGGGGTTCATCGCGGGCGGCGCGGTGCGGGGCGCCGGTGTGGGAAGCGTCACGTTCATGGTGCTGGGGGTGGCGGGGCTCGTCCTGTTCGGTGCGGGCCTGCTCGTGTCGGCCGGTGGGATGCTGGCGCGCCGCCCCGTCCTGGAGCTGGACGCCGCCGGGGTGCGGCGCCCGGCGCGCTGGCCGCTGCCCCGCGCGTCCGGGCGTGCGCTGCCGTGGGACGAGGTGGCCGCGATCACGGCGCTGCGCCGCGGGGTGGCCGGCGCCCGCCGGGGCGAGCAGGACTACCTGGTGTTCCTGCCGTCCCCGGAACTGGCGGAGATGGCGCGCACGTCACGGCGGCCGGCGCTCGTGGCGCTGACGATGCGGGACGTGCCGTCCACCGCGGCTGCCGTCCCGTGGTGCTTCGCGGTGGAGCCGGGCTGGGACGCGACGCTCCCGCAGATCGTCAAGGAGGCCCGGCGGCGGCGCCGCGTCCCGGTGATCGACCGCCGGACGAAGTGATCAGGCCGTCAGCCAGTCGAGCAGGAGGCGGACGCCGAAGCCGGTGGCGCCGCGGGTGATCTCGGCGTCGTCGGCGGTGGCGCGTCCCGGACCGGCGATGTCGAGGTGCGCCCAGGCGCGGTCGCCGGCGAACTCGCGCAGGAACAGCGCCGCCGTGATGGAGCCGCCGCCGTAGCCGCCGCGCCCGATGTTGTTGATGTCGGCGACGTCGGAGTCGATCGCGGCGCGGTAGTCGGCCACGAGCGGGAGCCGCCAGACGGGCTCGCCCGCCACCGTCCCGGCCCGGGTCAGCGCGGCGGCGAGGGCGTCGTCGCTCGCGAACAGCGCCGCGTGCCGCAGGCCCAGCGCGACCTTGGCCGCGCCGGTGAGGGTGGCGATGTCCACGACCACGTCGGGGGCGAGTTCGGCGTCGGCGTAGGCGAGCGCGTCGGCGAGGACGAGCCGCCCTTCGGCGTCGGTGTTCAGCACCTCGGACGTCGTCCCGCCGAAGTGGGTGATCACGTCGCCGGGACGCATCGACGACCCGGACGGCATGTTCTCCGCCGCGGCGACGAGCCCGGTGACGCGGGCGCGGACGCCGAGACCGCGCAGCGCGCTCATCACGGCGATGACCGCGCCGCCGCCCGCCATGTCGGTCTTCATCGTCTTCATGTTGTCGTTCGGCTTCAGCGACAGGCCGCCGCTGTCGAACGTGATGCCCTTGCCGACGAGCACGACATGCCGGTCGGCGGGCTCATCGGGCGCGTAGGAGAGCTCGATCAGCCGGGGTGGCCTGGCGGAACCGCCGCCGACGGCCAGCAGGCCCCCGAAACCGCCCTCGATCAGCTCTTTTTCGCCGCGCACCCGGACGGTGAGCCCGGCGTCCTTCGCGACCTGCTCGGCCCGGCCCGCGAGCCAGGACGGGTCCTTCTCGCCGGACGGGGTGTTGGCCAGGTCGCGGGCCAGCGCGGTGGCCCGCGCCCGCGCGGTGCCCCGGTCGATCGCCGGGGCGTCCGCCCGCGGCCCGGCCTCGGTCAGCACCGCGAGGGTGCCGAGCGCCTTGCGGGCGGACGGGGCGCCGATCTTGAACTCGTAGGAGGCGAGCAGCGCGCCCTCGACGAACGCGGACAGGTCCCCGGCGGGGACGCCCGCGACGAGCGCCGTCCGGCCCCTGCCGCGGCGGGCCAGCGCGGCGCCGGCCCTGCGCAGGTCGGCCGGGGCCGCCTCGCCCACCCCGTACAGCAGCAGTTCCCGGACCCGGTCGCCGATCCGGACCTGGGTGGCGGTGATCTCTCCCGGTTCGCCCTTGGCCCTGTGCAGCGCCAGCAGCTCGTCCAGCGTGAACGGCAGCGATCCGGCGACCTCCGCCGCGGGGGCGACGGGGCCGGTGCGGACGGGGACCGCCACCACCTCGGCTCCGAGGTCGGCCGCAGTCTGCGAGACGGTGCCGCCGGCGCCGTGGACGCGGGTCTCGATGGGCATGGTGCCGATCCCCCTGACAGGACTTTTCTGGATAGGGAAATGGCAAGGGCCCCGGCGGCGTCGCCGGGACCGTCACCAACAAGCCGGGAGCGGTGGAGCCGTCAGCCCACAACGCCCTTGAGGGCCTCGCCGAGCTCCTTGGCCTCGTCGGCGGAGAGTTCGACCACGAGCCGGCCACCGCCTTCGAGGGGGACTCGCATGACGATTCCGCGTCCCTCCTTGGTCACTTCGAGCGGACCGTCTCCCGTCCGCGGCTTCATCGCCGCCATGCGTGCATCCCCTTCCTGAGTAGGGCCGCGGCCTGGCACACCATTGGCCGCGTGGCCGCGTGTCGCATCCGCGTCATCAGTAGTGGTCCATTATCTCGTCTTCCGGGCGCGAAGTGGTAACGATCAGCCTCCAGATCGGAAGATGGGAAGATCTGCGAAGAATTTCGAGAGGACGACGATGCCTGAGACCGTGCTGTACGACGTCACCGACAATGTGGGAACGATCACGCTGAACCGCCCGGACGGGATGAACTCGCTGACCGTCGAGATGAAGGAGCTGCTGCGCGCCACGGTCGTGCGCGCCGCCGCCGACCCGGCCGCCCGCGCGGTGATCCTCACCGGGGCGGGACGGGCGTTCTGCGCGGGGCAGGACCTGCGGGAGCACGCCGGCAACCTCGCCGCCGGACGGGGGCTGGACGACACGGTCCGCAAGCACTACAACCCCATCGTGCTGGCGCTCGCGGGGATGCGCAAGCCGGTGGTGGCGGCGGTGAACGGGGTGGCGGCGGGCGCGGGCGCGTCGCTGGCGTTCGCCTGCGACCTGATCGTCGCGTCCGACAGGGCCCGGTTCGCGACCGCGTTCACCGGCATCGGCCTCGCCCCCGACAGCGGCATGTCGTGGACGCTGCAGCGCCTGGTCGGCCGCGCGAAGGCCGCCGAGCTGCTGCTGCTCGGCGAGCCGGTGAAGGCGGAGCGGGCGCTGGAGATGGGGCTGGTGAACCGGGTCGTCCCGGCGGACGAGCTGGCCCCGGCGGCGGTGGAGCTGGCGCGGCGGCTCGCGGCCGGCCCGACGGTCTCCTACGGCGCGGTGAAGGCGGCGCTCGACCACGCGGCGACGCATGACCTGGCGTCCGCGCTCGAACGGGAGGCGGAGCTTCAGGACGAGTGCGAGAAGACCGGCGACCACCACAACGCGACCGAGGCGTTCCTGAAGAAGGAGCAGCCGGTCTTCGAGGGCCGCTAGGTTCTCGCCGACCCCGTCACTGGCGGAAGGCACAGCCGGTCAGGTGGTCGTTCACCAGGCCGCAGGCTTGCATCAGGGCGTAGGCCGTGGTGGGGCCCACGAAGCGGAAGCCGTGCTTCTTCAAGGTCTTGGAGAGGGCCTTGGAGGCGTCGGTGTAGGCGGGGACGTCGGCCGTGTCCGCGTGGGCGGGCGCGCCCGGGTCCGCGTAGTGCCAGGCGGTCGCGGCGAGACCGCCGGGGAGGTCGAGTGCGGCGCGGGCGTTGCCGATCGCCGCCTCGATCTTCGCCCGGTTGCGGACGATGGAGGCGTCGGCCATCAGCCGCTCGACGTCGTCCGGGCCGAACGCGGCGACCTTCTCCGGGTCGAAACCGTGGAAGGCGGCGCGGAAGTTCTCCCGTTTACGCAGGATCGTCAGCCACGACAGGCCGGACTGGAACGCCTCCAGGCAGAGCCGCTCGTAAAGCCCCTGGTCGTCGCGGACCGGGCGGCCCCACTCGTCGTCGTGGTAGGCGATGTAGTCGGGCGCCGACAGGGCCCACGGGCAGCGTGCCAGCCCGTCCTCGCCGAGGATCGCGGTGCTCACCCGGCCGTTCTACCTCACGCCTGCGACAGTGCGGCCAGCCGGCGGAGCCCCAGGGTCATGAACGCCCTCACGACCGGGCCCGCCGCAAGCCATCCGGCGCGGCCCAGGGGTCCCAGGGGAAGGTCTACGCGCTCCGCCCAGATGATGCGGCTGCCCGAGCCTTCGGGGACGACCTTGAACCACGCCTCACCGCGCACCACGCGGCCGGTGTGCCGGACGGCGACGCGGCGGCCGTCCCGCCAGTCGGTGATGATCATGGTGTCGAGGAAGCCGACCGGGCCGATGCCCGTCCGCGCCCGGAGTTCGTCGCCGGCCTTGTCGCCGCCTTCGGCGCTGGTGAACGGCATCCACTCGGCGTGGCGCGGCCAGTCGGTGAGGACGTCGAAGACGCGTTCGGCGGGGGCGCCGGACACCGCCTCGGCATGGACGGCGACATAGCTCACGAGTAGTCCTCCTTGGTGCGGGGTTCGTCCTCGCCTGGGACGGTCTCCTTGCGCAGGAGCACGCCGTGATCGGGCTCTTCGAGGCCGTGCAAGGCACCGATGGCCGGTTCCCTGTCCCCGACGCGCTTGCGGAGATCGTGCAATTGCCGTTCAAGGTCGGCCACGCGGGCGTCACGCTCGTACAAGGCCACGGTAAGGCGGTGTACGGCCTCGTCCGTCACCTGCATCTGGTAGCCCCAGATCGTCGCGGGGAACCGCGGCCGGGAGCCCTCCGGCCCCAGCACGGGACGGCCTTCGTCGTCCACCTGGAGCGGCGGATAGTCGGGATGGGTCTCGGCAAGCTCGCCGCCACGGCCTATGGCGAGGACGACGACGGCGCCCAGCACGGCCACGCCGGCCAGGACGAGCACCACGACCACCATCACGCTCCGATCTCCCGCGTCCCCCTGAAGGACGATCCCCTGACTCCGATCGTGCCACGCTTGGCGGCATGGGGATGCAAGAGTGGATGGTCCTTCCACCGGACGCGCCGGTTCCGGACGGTGCCGTGGACGCGGGCACGGCGCCCCCCGCGAGCCGGGTGGAACGGCTCGCCGCCTCCGGGGGCACCGTGCTCGTCACGCTGGAGACGGACGCGCGGGAGCCCGATCCCGGGCTGCTCGCCGCCGCGTCCGTCTACGCGTGGCTGGGGGTCGCACTGTTCCGCGTGCCGGAGTCGCAGGCGGACGCGATGCGCCAGGTGCTCGACATGGTGGCCTCCATCCGGGGCACCCGGCCACCGGCGGTCGCCCGCCGCGGCCTCGCCTGAACCGCGGGGCCGGCGCCAAGGTCAGGTCTCACAGGTGGCGGCGCTGCGTCTTCCTGTCGTCGTCGTAGCGGGCGCGGGCCTGCGCGGTGGGCCGCAGCGCCGACACCTCGGCGACGGGCACGTCCCACCATGCCTCGCTGCCGGGCGCGGGGACGAGCGGGTCGGTCTCCACGTGGACGACGGTGGTGCGCGGGGAGGTGATCGCCTTGCGCAGCGCGTCCCGGAACGTGCCGGCGTCCTCGGCGCGGAGCACGTCGGCGCCGAGGCTGGCGGCGTTCGCGGCCAGGTCCACGGGGAGGAGGTCGCCGTCCAGGCCGGTGGCGGTGCGGGCGCGGTACCGGGTGCCGAACCGCTGCGCGCCGACGCTCTCCGACAGGTTGCCGATGGACGCGTAGCCGTGGTTCTGGACGAGCACGACGATCAGCTTGACGCCCTCGGCGACGGCCGTGGCCAGCTCCTGCGCCATCATCAGGTACGAGCCGTCGCCGACGAGGACGAACACCTCGCGGTCGGGGGCGGCCATCTTCACGCCGAGGCCGCCGGCGATCTCGTACCCCATGCAGGAGTAGCCGTACTCGACGTGGTAGCCCTCGGGGTCGCGGGTCCGCCACAGTTTGTGCAGGTCGCCCGGCATGGACCCGGCCGCGCACACCACCACGTCCCGGGGGCCGGACTCCGCGTTGACGATCCCGATGATCTCCGCCTGCGCGGGCGGCCCGGCATGCCGCCCCCCGAACGCCTCGTCGACGACGGCGTTCCAGCGTCCGGTGAGTTCCCGGACCCGTTCTCGGTACGCGGCCGGGACGACGTGGCTCCCGAGGGCCGTGCCGAGAGCTCGGACGGCTTCCCTGGCGTCGGCCACGACCGGGATGCCGGCGAGCTTGACCGCGTCCGGGCGGGCCACGTTGATGTTGACGAAGCGGACGGACGGGCCGGCGAACAGGGAGTGGGAGGCGGTGGTGAAGTCGCTGTAGCGGGTGCCTATGCCGATGACGACGTCGGCGTCACGGGCGAGGGCGTTGGCGGCCGTGGTGCCGGTCGCTCCGATGGCGCCGGCCGCGCACGGGTGGTCCCACGGCAGGGCGCCCTTGCCCGCCTGGGTTTCGGCCACCGGGATGCCGGTCTGCTCGGCGAAGGCGCGCAGGTCGCCGGTGGCACGGGAGTAGATCACCCCGCCGCCCGCCACGATGAGGGGGCGCTCGGCGGCCCCGAGCACGGCGGCGGCGTCCCGCAGCGCGGCCGGTTCGGGCACGGGGCGGGGGATGCGCCAGACACGGCGGGCGAACAGTTCGTCCGGCCATTCGTACGCCTCGGCCTGCACGTCCTGGGGCAGCGCGAGGGTGACGGCGCCGGTTTCGGCCGGGTCGGTCAGGACGCGCATCGCCGCCAGCAGCGCGCTGGGCAGTTGCTCGGGACGGTTGATGCGGTCCCAGTACTTCGACACCGGCTTGAAGCAGTCGTTGACCGACACGTCGTAGGACCGGGCGTCCTCTAGCTCCTGCAAGACCGGGTTGGCGCGGCGGGTGGCGAAGATGTCGCCGGGCAGCAGCAGGACGGGCAGCCGGTTGATGGTGGCCAGTGCCGCACCGGTCACCATGTTGGTCGCGCCAGGGCCGATGGAGGTGGTGCAAGCGAAGGTGGACAGCCGGTCGTTCATCCGGGCGTAGCCGGACGCGGTGTGCACCATGGCCTGCTCGTTGCGGGCCATGTAGTAGGGGAAGTCGTCGGCGTGCTCCAGCAGGGCCTGGCCGAGACCGGCGACGTTGCCGTGCCCGAAGATGCCGAAACAGCCCGCGAAGAAGCGCCGCTCCTCACCGTCCCGCTCGCTGTGCTGCGCGGCCAGGAAACGGATCACCGCTTGCCCGGTGGTGAGCCTCGTGCTCATGCCCCGCTCCCCGCCGACGACAGGCCGATCACCTCGGTCATGACGGACCCGGCGAGGTCGAACCCGCCCACGCACGCCACATAGCCGGGGGCCTCGTGGTCGGGGGCACCGGGCCTGCCGCCGAGCGGCAGGTACGTCCCGCCCGCCTGCCGGACCAGCAGCAGGCCCGCGGCGAGGTCCCAGGTGTTGAGGCGCGGGTCGAAGGAGACGTCGGTCCAGCCGGCGGCGACGTGCGCGAGGGCGAGCGCGGCGCTGCCGGGCCTGCGCACCGTGGCGAACGCGTCCACCATCAGGCCGAAGCGCCGCAGCACCTCGTCCCGGTCGTCGCGCAGGTCGCGCGCGCTGGGGTAGGACGTGGCGACCACGGCGGTCTCGTCGCGGGCGGCGCCCCTGCTCTCGATCCGCTCGCCGTTGCAGGTCGCGCCGTCGAGCGACGCGCTGAACATCTCGTCCCGTACCGGGTCGTACACCACGCCCGCGACGACCTCACCGCCGGCGACGGCGCCGATGGACGTGCAGAAGAACGGCAGGCCGACGGCGAAGTTCGCGGTGCCGTCGATGGGATCGACGTACCAGCACAGGTCCCCGTCCGTCCCCTGCCGGCCGCCTTCCTCTCCGATGACGACGCAGCCGGGGGCGTGTTCGGCGAGCACCTCGCGGATCGTCTCCTCCGCCGCGTGGTCGTGCACGGTGACGGGGTCGTGGATGTCGTGCTTGAGGTCGACCTCGGGACGCGAGCGGAACCCCGTCCGCAGCAGGTCCCCCGTGGCGCGGGCGGCCAGCTCCGCGATCGCGGCCAGCTCCCGCGAGGCGGGGACATCGGCGTTCATGCGGCTCCTTCGATGACGGGCCGCCGGGCGGGTGCGGGCCGGCGGCGGCGGGCCGCCCGCGGGTCAGGCGTCGCCGGACGCCGGGAGAAGACGGGTCAGCAGGTGGACGGTGGTGATGACGCCGATCAGGGCGCCCTTCTCGGGGCGGTGTTCGTCGTCGGAGACGGCCACCACGGGGCTGCGGGCGTCGGCCATGAGGCTGGCGATCTCCATCACGGTGGCGTCGGGGCCGACGACGGGGAACGGTGTCCGCTCGTCCTCCAGCAGGTCGGTGACCGTGCGGTCGGCGAGCCTGGCGCAGAGGAGGTCGGCGTGACGCTCGTCGTAGACGCGGGCGAGGGTCGGATCGTCGCGGACGTGCGGCGGGACGATCCGGCCCAGCAGCCGCGAGGCGGGGATCACCGCGACCGCGCGCCGCCTGGCGTCCACGACGACGAGGCCGGGCAGCCCCTGGCCCGCCAGGAGCCGGGCGGCGTCCAGCGCGGAATCGGCCGGTGTCACTGTGGGGTACTCGACGGCGAGTTCACGGGCACGCACATCTCGACGGTATCCGAGGACGGCCCGGCCGCCCGCGTTACAGCGCCCTTGACACGGGCAGTGGGTCTCTGTCCCGGATCCAGATGCCGTGGGGGTGTGATGAAGCACAGGCTCGGTAAGGACAGCGTCGTCGTGCTGACGGGCGCCAGCGGCGGGATCGGCCGCACCGCCGCGGTGGCGTTCGCGAGACGCGGTGCCGCGATCGCGCTGCTGGCCCGTGGTGAGAAGGGCCTGGACGGAGCCGTCGCCGATGTGGAGGCGGCCGGCGGCCGCGCGCTCCCGATCGGCGTCGACATGGCCGACCGCGACCGGGTGGAGCAGGCCGCGCAGAAGGCCGAGGACGAGCTGGGCCCCATCGACGTGTGGGTGAACGTGGCGTTCTCCTCGGTGCTCGCACCGTTCTGGGAGATCGAGCCGGAGGAGTTCGAGCGCACCACCGACGTCACCTACCTCGGGTACGTGAACGGCACCCGCGCCGCGCTGAAGCGGATGATGCCGCGCGACCGCGGCGTGATCGTCCAGTGCGGGTCGGCGATGGCGTACCGGGGGATTCCGCTGCAGAGCGCCTACTGCGGCGCCAAGCACGCCCTCAAGGGTTTCCACGAGTCGCTGCGGACGGAACTGATGCACGAGGGCAGCGGCGTGAAGGTGACGATGGTGCAGATGCCGGCGGTGAACACCCCGCAGTTCGACTGGGTGCTCTCCCGGCTGGCGAAGCGGCCGCAGCCGGTGCCGCCCATCTACCAGCCGGAGATCGCGGCGAACGCGCTGCTGTACGCGGCCGAGCATCCCGCGCGCCGCGAGTACTGGGTCGGTGCCAGCTCGGTCGGCACGATCCTCGGCAACAGGGTCGCGGCCGGCCTGCTGGACCGCTATCTGGCCCGGACGGGCTTCGCGTCGCAGCACACCGACGAGGACGCGCGGCCCGGCCGTCCCGCGAACCTGTGGGAGCCCGCCGACGACACCTCCGATCACGGTGGCCACGGCCGGTTCGACGAGCGGGCGCACCGCACGAGCCCGCAGCTGTGGGCGGGGCAGCACAAGTACCTGGTGGGGGCCGCGACGGCCGGTGCCGCCGCGGGCGCGGCGGTGGGCGCCGCCAGGCTGCTGCGGCGCTGACGGGCGCGACGACATCACGACGAAGGAGAGACCAATGGCGCAGCAAGTTGCCGACTACGTTCTCCAGCGGCTGACCCAGTGGGGTGTGAAGCGGGTCTACGGGTACCCGGGCGACGGCATCAACGGGATGCTCGGCGCGTTCGACCGCGCCAAGGGGCGACCGGAGTTCATCCAGACGCGGCACGAGGAGATGGCCGCGTTCATGGCGTGCGGGCACGCGAAGTTCACCGGCGAGGTCGGCTGCTGCACGGCCACGTCCGGTCCGGGCGCGATCCACCTGCTGAACGGCCTGTACGACGCGAAGCTGGACCACCAGCCGGTCGTCGCGATCGTCGGGCAGCAGAAGCGGCTCTCGCAGGGCACGCACTACCAGCAGGAAGTGAACCTGGAGAACCTGTTCTCGGACGTGTCGGAGTACTGCCAGGTCGTCATGGAGCCGGGGCAGGCGCGGCATGTCATCGACCGGGCGTTCAAGACGGCGCTGACCACCCGGGGCGTCGCGACGATCATCATCCCGGAGGACGTCCAGGAGGCGGAGGCCGTCCCGTCACCGCCGAAGGAGCACGGCTCGGTGTACTCCAGCGTGGGGTGGAGCCGGCCGCGCGTCCTGCCGAACAAGGAGGAGCTGCACAAGGCGGCCCAGATCCTGAACGAGGGGCAGCGGGTCGCGATGCTGGTCGGCCAGGGTGCGGCGGACGCTCAGGCCGAGCTGGTCGAGACCGCCGAGCTGCTCGGCGCGGGGGCGGCGAAGGCGCTGCTCGGCCGCGAGGTGCTGCCGGACGACCTGCCGTTCGTCACCGGCCCGATCGGCCTGCTCGGCTCCAAGGCCAGCGATGAGATGATCATGAACTGCGACGTGCTGTTCATGATCGGGACGAGCTTCCCGTACGCGGAGTGGCTGCCGGACGAGGGCAGCTGCAAGGGCGTCGAGATCGACATCGACGGCCGCATGATCGGCATCCGCTACCCGATGGACGCGCACGTCGTCGGGGACGCCAAGGAGACGCTCCGCGAGCTGATCCCGCTGCTGGAGCGCAAGAAGGACCGTTCCTGGCGCGAGGAGATCGAGGAGAACGTCCGCACCTGGAACACGGTGATGCGCAAGCGCGCCGGGCAGAGCTTCGAGGGCAAGATCAACCCGCAGGCGGTGGCGCAGGAGGTGTCGCCGCTGCTGCCGGACGGCGCCATCCTCACCGCCGACTCGGGGTCCGCCACCAACTGGTGGGCGCGGCACGTCAAGCTCCGCGACGGGATGAAGGCGTCGCTGTCGGGGACGCTCGCCACGATGGGGCCCGGCGTCCCGTACGCGATCGCGGCGCGGTTCGCCTACCCGGACCGCCCGGTGATCGCGTTCGTCGGGGACGGCGCCTTCCAGATGAACGGCATGAACGAGATGCTCACCGTCAAACGCTACGCCGACCGGCTGGCCGGTTCCCCGCCGCTGGTCTTCGCGATCTTCAACAACCAGGACCTCAACCAGGTCACCTGGGAGCAGCGCGCGATGGGCGGCGACCCCAAGTTCGAGGGCTCGCAGCACATCCCCGACTTCCCGTACGCCGAGTTCGCCGAACTGTGCGGCCTCAAGGGCATCTACTGCGACAAGCCCAAGAAGGTCACCGACGCCTGGAAGGAGGCGCTCGCCGGCGACCGGCCCGTCATTCTGGAGTTCGTGGTGGACGACCAGATCGCCCCGATCCCGCCGCACATCATGAAGGAGCAGGCGAAGAAGGCGGTCAAGGCCGGTCTCAAGGACCCGCAGCGGGCCGGCATGGCGGCCCGCGGCTTCCGGCAGAAGCTCACCGAGATGTACGAGAACATGCCCGGCCGCAGGCACGAAGCCTGATCAGGGGGGCGGGCGCCGCCGGCCCGCGGTGGCCCGGCCGGCGGTCACAGTTCCGCCTCGGCGTAGTCCTCCGGGGAGAACCCGATGCGGGGCTGCGTCCGCTCCAGGAGGTCGAACGCCTCGGGGACGGAGGCCGTCCAGCCGATGGCGTCCCAGATCTTGGGGCGGGCGAAGCCCTGCTCGGTGAGGCCCTTCATCAGCTCGCGGAGCGGGCCGTACACGCCGGTCGGGTCGAGGATGACGATGGGCTTGTCGTGCATGGCGAGGACGCGGGCCGTCCACACCTCGAACAGCTCCTCCAGCGTGCCGATGCCGCCGGGCAGGATGAGGAACGCGTCGCTGCGCCGGTCCATCTCGCCCTTGCGGGTCCGCATGTCGGAGGTGACGATCAGCTCGTCGTTGTCCTCGTCGGCGATCTCGACGCTGACCAGGCCGTCGGGGATCACCCCGACGGTCCGGGCGCCGCCGGCCCGCGCGGCGCGGGCGACGGCGCCCATGCACGACACCTGGGCGCCGCCGCTGACCAGGCTGTGGCCGCGCCGGGCCAGCTCGGTGCCGACATCGGCGGCGAGGTCACGGTAGCGGCGGTCGATCTTGCCGCTGGACGAGCAGAACACGCAGACCGCGAGGGACTTGGGGGTCGTCACCGGGTCAATCTAACGGCTCAGTGCCCCACCGGCTCAATGCTTTTGACGGCTCAGTGCGCCGAAAGGTCGCGGCGGCGGAAGCCCGCCATGCCGGCGGCGGACAGGACGGCGGCGAGCGCCACCAGCCAGACCAGCGGCGTGACGGTGAAGTCCTGCCCGATCTTCGGGACGTGGGTGAACGGCGAGACGTCCAGCACCCGCTCGTCCAGGTTGAGGCTCGCCCCGAACAGTGTGATCAGCGCGAACACGCCGACCGCCGCCCAGGCCGCGGCGGTGAACCTGGGCGCCAGGCCGAACAGCGCGAGCGCGATCGCGCCGACCAGCCACACGGCGGGCAGCTGCGCCATCGCCGCGCCGAGGACCCGGGGAAGCACCCCGCCGACGTCGCCCTTGTCCAGCCCGTGCGCCAGCCCGGCGGCGGTGCCGGCGGCGGCCAGCGCGGCGGCGGGCCCGAGCAGCGCGAACACCAGGTGGCTCGACGCCCACCGCAGCCGTCCGGTCGCCGTGGCGAGCAGCGGTTCGGCACGCTGCCCGGTCTCCTCGGTGCGCAGCCGCAGTGTGGCCGACACCGCGTAGGCCGCGACGATGATGCCGAGGATGCTCATCACCGAGGCGAAGTAGGCGTCGGTGATGGCGGAACTCCCGCCGATGCGGGCGAAGATCTCCCGCAGGTCGGGGTTGTCCCTGACCATGTCCTCGACTCCCCCTGCGACGGCGCCGTAGACCACGCCCAGCGCGACGAACCCGGCGAGCCAGCCGTACAGCGAACGGCTCTGCAGCCGCCAGCCGAGCCCGAACGGCCCCGACAGCCGCCGCGGGGCTTCGGCCGCCCCGAGACGCGGGGGCAGGACGCCGACGCCGAGGTCGCGGCGCTCCGACAGGGCCCCGGCGGCGGCCACCAGGGCGGCGATGAACGCCGCCACCAGCGCGAGCGTCCACCAGCGTTCCCCGTCGTAGGCGCGCATCCGGTTGGTCCAGCCGAGCGGGGACGCCCAGCCCAGCCACGACAGGGAGTTGCCCGCGCCGCCGACGTCGGCGGCCATCCGGATCACGAACGCGACGCCGACCGCGGCGAGGGCCGTTCCGCGGGCCGCGCCCGCGCCCTCGCTGAGCTGTGCCGTGACGCCCGCGACCGCCGCGAAGACGCATCCGGCCGCGGCCATCTGCAGGCCGAAGGCCAGCGACCCGGCGAACGGGAGGCCCTGGGCGGTCATCCCGGCGGTGAGCAGCGCGGCGAACACGAGGTTCGCCGCCATCGTCACGATGAGCGCGGCGGCCAGGCCGGCGCCGCGCCCGAGCACCGTGGCGCCGAGCAGTTCGCGGCGGCCCGCCTCCTCCTCGGTCCGGGTGTGCCGGACGACCGTCAGCGCGCTGATCAGCCCGATCACCACGGGGATGAAACCGGAGCGCTGCGCGATGATGCTGCCGAGATCGGTGTCGTACAGCGGCCCGTACAGCGCCAGGAACGTCGGGTTGTTCCCGGTCGTCCGCGCGTACTGGAGCCGGTCGGCGGCCTGCGGGTAAAGGCTCTCGGTGGCCCCGACGAAGCCGAGCGGGACCACGGCGATCCAGATGACCCAGGTGGGCAGCAGGAACCGGTCGCGGCGCAGGATCAGCCGGATCAGCCCGCCGGTTCCGGTGAGCGCGCTCACAGCCCGGCCTCCTGCAGCTCGTCCTTGTAGTGGCGGAGGAACAGCTCCTCCAGCGTCGGCGGACGGCTGATCAGGCTGCGGACGCCGATCTCGGTCAGCCTGCGAAGCGCGGCGTCGAGCTGCGGCGTGTCCACCTCGAACTTGATGGTGGTGCCATCGATCTGCATGTCGTGCACGCCGGGCAGCGTGGCCAGCCCGTCCGGCGGGGCGGCCAGTTCCGCGTCGATGGACGTGCGGGTCAGGTGCCGCAGTTCGGCGAGCGTCCCGGACTCCACCGCGACGCCCTTGCGGATGATCGTCACCCGGTCGCAGAGCGCCTCGACCTCCGACAGGATGTGGCTGGACAGCAGGACGGTCCGGCCCGCGCGCCGCTCCTCCCGGACGCACTCCTGGAAGATCTCCTCCATGAGCGGGTCGAGGCCGGAGGTCGGCTCGTCCAGCAGCAGCAGTTCCGCGTCGGACGCGAGCGCGGCGACCAGGCCCACCTTCTGCCGGTTGCCCTTGGAGTAGGCGCGGCCCTTCTTGCGCGGGTCCAGCTCGAACCGGTCGAGCAGTTCGGCCTTGCGGCGCCGGTCCAGCCCGCCGCGCATCCGGCCGAGCAGGTCGATCACCTCGCCGCCGGACAGGTTCGGCCACAGCGTCACGTCGCCGGGTACGTAGGCGAGCCGGCGGTGCAGCTCGGTCGCGTCCCGCCGGGGGTCGCCGCCGAGCAGCCGGACGGTGCCCGCGTCGGCGCGCAGCAGGCCGAGCAGGATTCTGATCGTGGTCGACTTCCCCGAGCCGTTCGGGCCGAGGAAGCCGTGTACCTCTCCGGCCTGGACGGTCAGGTCGAGCCCGTCCAGCGCACGCGTCCGGCCGAAGGTTTTGACCAGGCCGGATACGGATATCGGGGGCGTGTTCGCGGTCACCGTTTCTCCTTGTGGGGGGGCTGCCCGCCGGCGGCGAGCATGTTCTTCAGGGCGGTGCGTGCCTGCTCGCTCAGTTCCGGCGACATGAGGTCGTCGTCGAGGATCTCCAGCATCGCGAGCGCCATCCGGGGGTAGCCCTCGGCCGTCAGGGTGTTGGCGCCCAGGGCCCGGGACAGGTGTTCGTGCAGGACCATCACGCCGAAGCTCATGGCCGTCATGACGGCCGCGTAGGCGTGCAGGTCGTCGGTCCGGGGCTTGGCCACCCCGGGTCTTCCGGCTTCGAGGACCTCCTCGGTGTACGCGACCACCTCGTCGTACAGCGCCATCGCGGCGGGTGACCCGTCGGTCAGGGCACGGGCCAGGTAGCGCTGGATGGGCAGGGCCGTCCGCATGGCGATCGCCAGGAACCCGGGATCGGACATCCCCCCGCTCAGCGACTCCTCTTTGATCTCGCGGATGGCCTCGACGGCGTACTCGTCACAGGACTGGCGCAGCGCCTCCTTCGTCCCGAAGTGGTGCTGGACGAGGGCGGGCGAGACACCGGCGGCCCTGGCGATGCCGCGGATCGTCGCGCCCTTCACGCCGTGCTCCGCGAACTGCAGCAGTGCCGCGTCCCTGATCCGGGCCCGTCCGGTCAGGTCGTCGGCTCGCTCGGCCATCCCCACCCCCTGTACCAATGTTCAGCGTCCTATACGAATGTACACTGTACTCCCGTACAGGACGCTGTCAATCGGTCCCGGGGGGTGGGCTCAGCCGCCGGGGAGCTGGCCGAGCGTCACCGGGACGGTCTTCTTCGAACCGTCCTGCCGCTGGATCTCGACCTTGACCGTGTCGCCCGGCTTGAGGTTCGCGAGCACCGACGAGAGCGCCGTCTGGTCGGGGGTCGCGGTGCCGTTCACCGACAGGATCAGCTCGCCCGGCCGGATGCCCGCCTTGGCGGCGCCGCCGCCCTTCTGGACCTGCACCACGGCGACCGCCGAGCCCTGCCCGCTCTGCGGGTCGACGATGGTGCGGACCACCACGCCGAGCGCGGCCCGGCCCGAGTTCGACACCTTCCCCTTCTCGATCAGCTGCGGGACGATCAGCTTGACGGTGTTGCTCGGCGTCGCGAAGCCGATCCCGGCCGCCGGGCCGCCGACCTGCGGGTCGGACGCGGCGGCGGTGGGAATGCCGATCACCTGCCCGTTCAGCGTGACCAGGGCGCCGCCGCTGTTGCCCGGGTTGATCGCCGCGCTCGTCTGGATGGCGTCGGCGATCGTCGACCCCTGGAAGGAGCCCTCGCCCTTGGTCGTGACCGTCCGGTGCAGCGCGGAGACGATCCCGTTGGTCACGCTCCCGGCCAGGCCGAGCGGGTTGCCCATCGCCAGGACGATCTGCCCGACCTTCGCCTTGCCGGAGTCGCCCCACGACGCGGGCTTGAGGTTCCCGCCGCTCACCTTGACGACGGCCAGGTCGTCGGCGGCGAACTCGCCCACCGGGGCGGCGTTCAGCGTGGCGCCGCCGCTGGCCGCCGTCACCTGGATCTTGCTCGCGCCGGCGACCACGTGCGCGTTGGTGACGATGTGGCCCTGGTCGTCGTAGACGACACCGGACCCCTCCGCCTTGTCGGTCTGGATCTTCACCACCGACGGCAGCACGGCGGCCACGACCTTCTCGTACTGCTGCTCCAGATCCGACACCGATCCGCCGACCGGCGCCGAGGTCCTCGCCGTCGGCGTCGCGGCCTGCTGTGCGCCGCCGCTGCATCCCGTGAGCGCCAGCATTCCCGCCGCCACCGCCGCGCAGGCCCCGACCTTCGCGTTCCTGTCCACGCTCCACCTCCAGAAGGGACGGTTCCCCTCAGCCGCGGCCAAGCCGTGGACGAGGTCACGATTTGGCGGCGTCATTGCATGATCGCGGGGCACCGCCGGAACACGCCGGGCTCACCCGCGCCTCGGCGCGGGCCTGCCCAGGGCGAGACCGATCCCCGCCGCCGTGGCCGCGCCCGCCGCGACGGCCGCGCCGACGCGGGCCGCGCGGCGGGCCGGCGGCGGAGCGGGCCCGCGCGTGCGCCGCGCCCGTTCGGGCCGCCCGCCGAGGGGACGGTCGCTCTCCCGGGCGAGCCGCATGAGCTGCGCGACGTGCAGGGCCCGCCGTCCCGTCTCGGCGTCCTCGATCTGGGTCTTGCAGGAGAACCCGTTCGCGACGATGGCCGTGGCGTCGTCGGCGTCCCGCACGGCGGGCAGGAGTGCCTGCTCACCGCAGTCCATCGAGATGCCGTACTTGCCCTTCTCGAACCCCCACGAGCCGGCCAGGCCGCAGCAGCCGCCCTTGAGGCTCTCGGTCTCCAGCCCCATCTGTTCGAGCAGCCTCTCGTCCGGGTCGACGCCGCCGGTGGCGCGATGGTGGCAGTGCCCCCAGAGCAGCGCCTTGCCCCCGCCGGGCAGCGTGGGCGGACGAATGTCGTACGCCTGGAAGAACTCGGCGAAGTGGTGCGAATGCGCGGCGAGCCGGGCGGCGTCGTCGTCGTGCGGGAGGAGCTTGGTCAGCTCGTCCTTGAAGACGGCGAGGCAGCTCGGTTCCATCCCGACGACCGGCGTCCCGGCCCGCACGTACGGGCGCAGGACGTCCAGCACGTCGTGCAGGTAGCGCTCGGCCATGTCGAGGAAGCCGTAGTCGTAGAGCGGACGGCCGCAGCACACGTGCCGCTCCGGCATGATCACCTGCCAGCCGGCCGCCTCGATCGCCTCCACGCACGCCACGCCGACATCGGTGTGGAAGTGGTTGTTGAACGTGTCGGGGAACAGCACGACCGGCCGCCCGTACGGGTTGGCCGTCCCGCCGCGCCGGCGGAACCACTCCTGCAGCGTCATCGGCGCGAAGCGCGGCAGCGGGCGCCTGCGGTCGATGCCCGCGGCGAGCTTGGCCAGCCGGGCGAGGCCGGGCGTGCGGATCGCGAAGTTCGCGACCTCCGGCATCCGGGAGGCGATCCGGGCCACCTGGTCGATGAACCCGAACGCGTACGCGTACCGGGGACGCCACCGCCGCGCCGACTTGTAGTGGTGGTACAGGAACTCCGACTTGTACGTGGGGATGTCCACGTTGACCGGGCAGTCGTTGGTGCAGCCCTTGCACGCCAGGCACAGGTCGAGCGCCTCGGCGACCTCCTTGGACTGCCAGCCGTCCGTGATGACCTCGCCCCGCAGCATCTCGAACAGCAGCCGGGCCCGTCCGCGCGTGCTGTGCTTCTCCTCGCGCGTCACCTGGTAGCTGGGGCACATCGTGGTGGTCGCGTGCGGGACGCGGCACTCCCCCACGCCGATGCAGCGCAGCGCGGCGTGCGCGAAGTCGCCGCCGTCCTGCTCGTAGGCGAACTTCACCGCGGGACGCGGCGGGTTGTAGTCGGCGCCGAGCCGCAGGTCCTCGTCCAGCCGGTAGGCGTCGATGACCTTGCCGGGGTTCATCTTGCCGTCCGGGTCCCAGATGCGCTTGAACTCGCGCATCGCCCGGATCAGCTCCGGCCCGTACTGGCGTTCCAGCAGTTCGCCGCGCTGCTGCCCGTCGCCGTGCTCGCCGGACACCGACCCGCCGAACGAGGCGACGAGGTCCGCGGCGTCCTCCATGAACCTCCGGTAGCGGGCGATGCCCTCGGCGCTGCGCAGGTCGAAGCTCATCCGGGAGTGGATGCAGCCCTGCGCGAAATGCCCGTACATGGCGCCGTCGATGCCGTGCCCGCGCATCACGCGGCGCAGCGCCCGGACGTACTCTCCCGTCCTGGCCGGCGGGACCGCCGAGTCCTCCCATCCGGGCCAGTGGTCCTTGCCCGGCGGGAACGCGGTCGAGCCGAGCCCCGCCTCGCGGATCGCCCACAGCTTCCCGCTGGCACCGCCCTCCTGCGCGCTCTTGGCCGTGACGATCCGCCCGCGGTCGTAGCCCTTCTCGCCGATGAGCCACTCGGTGAACTCCGCGGCCCGGCCGACCGACTCCTCCTCGGTGTCGGCGCCGAACTGGACCAGCAGCCACGCGCCGCCGTCCTGGAGGGGCAGTTCCTCGATGTTGGGCAGGTTCTTGCCCTGCTGCCGCTGGTCCTCGATGAGCCGGTGGTCGAGCGCCTCCAGCCCGATCGGCCGGAACCTCTCGATGATCTCGCCGGTGTGCTCGGCGGCGTCGGCGATGTCGGGGTACTCGACGACGACGAGCGTCCGCTGCAGAAGCGCGGGGGTGAGCAGCAGCACCGCCTGGAGGGCCGTCGCGCAGGTGCTCTCCGTGCCGACCAGGGCGCGGGCGACGTTGAACCCCTTCTCCGGGAGCAGTTCGTCCAGGTTGAAGCCCGACACCCGCCGCGGCATCTCCGCCACCGGCGGGAACCCCGCGCGGATGGCATCGGCATACCGGTCGCGCAGGTCGCGCAGCGCCGCGTAGATCTCGCCCTTGCGTCCGCCCGCCGCGATGATGCCGTCGAGGTCCTTCTCCTCGTCCACCCCCACCCAGAACCGGTCGCCGCCGTAGGTGACCACCTCAAGGGCGTGGACGTTGTCGGACGTGCGCGGCCCAGGCCCGTACAGCTGAGACTGGACGGAGTGGATGCCGCACGAGTTGTTGCCGATGTTGCCGCCGATCACGCACCGGGAGTGCGAGGACGGATCGGGCCCGAACACCAGGTCCGCCTTGCCGGTATGCCGGTTGAGGTCCTCGTTGATGACGCCCGGTTCGCACGTCACCCGCCGGTTCTCCACGTCGAGTTCGCCGATCCGGGTGAGGTACTTGGAGTGGTCGATGACGACCGCGTAGTTGACGGTCTCGCCGGACAGGCTCGTCCCGCCGCCCCGGTTCAGCACCGGCGCCCCGTACTCCTTGCAGACGCGGTGGACGGCGACGACGTCGTCCAGCGTCTTCGGGACCACCACGCCGATCGGCACCTGCCGGAAGTTCGACGCGTCGTTGGCGTACATGGCCCTCGACCCGGCGTCGAAGCGGACCTCGCCCTCGACCGCCTTGCGCAGGGCGCGGGCCAGCTTCCCGACCTCGATCACCTGCCGTCCGCGCGGCGGCCCCGGAACCGACGGAGCCGTCTTCGCCGGGACCTGCCGCGTCTCGGCGGTCTGCAGCCTCACCATGTGCGTCGTCCCCCATTCGTTCAGTCGTCGGTCAGGCCGCGCGGGCGCCGTACACCCGATGCGGCTCCGCGTCGGCCCACCGGACCTCCAGGCCGAGGCCGGGGCGGTCGGTCGCCGGGCGGAGCGCGCCGTTCGCCGGGCTGAGGTTCCCGTCGAAGACCAGGTGCTCCACGCGGACGTGGTCGTGGAAGTACTCCAGGTGGCGGAGGCGCTTCACCCCGCAGAACGCGTGCGCCGACACCGCGGGCGCGCAGTGCGCCGACAGGTCGATCTGCCGCGCCGCCGACAGGCCGGCGATCTGCAGCAGGCCGGTGACGCCGCCGCAGCGGGTGACGTCGGCCTGCAGGCAGTCGACGGCCGGCCCGTCGAGGAGGTCGGCGAAGTCCTTCGGGACGAACCCGTACTCGCCCGCCGCGACCTCCAGCCGGCCCGGGCCCTCGTCGCGCACCAGCCGCAGCCCGGCCGTGTCGTCGGAGCTCACCGGCTCCTCCAGCCACCGGACGTCCCACTCCTCGGCGAGCCGCCGCGCCCAGTACAGCGCCTGCTTGCGGGTGAGGGCGCCGTTGGCGTCGGTGAACACCTCGGGGTCCGGGCCGATCGCGTCGCGGACGGCGGTGAGCCGCCGCGGGTCCTCCGCCGGCCGCCGGGAGATCTTCAGCTTCACCCGCGGGATGCCCTGCCCGACCCAGCCGCCGAGCTGCGCGGTGAGCCGGTCCAGCGGGTAGTTCGTGAAGCCGCCGCTGCCATAGACGGGGACGCGGTCGTGAAACGCGGGCAGGAGCGTGACCAGCGGGACGTCCAGCAGCCGCGCCTTCAGGTCCCACAGCGCGATGTCGACGGCGGACACCGCCATCGCGCCCACGCCGGGACGCCCGGCGTTGCGGATGCCGGCGAACATCCGCTCCCACACCGCGGCCGGGGCGAGCGCGTCGGCGCCCCGCGCCACGGGAGCGAGCTTCGACCGGACGAACGCCGCGACGGAGGCGTCACCGTAGGTGTAGCCGATCCCGGCCTTCCCGCCGGCCCGCGCCTCCACGAGGATCATGGTCGTCGAGTCCCACCGGAGGGTGCCGTCCTCCTCCAGGCCGTCAGGCCCGTCCGTGGGCACCTCGAAGGCGTGGACCCCGACGTCCTCGACCCGCGCATCGCCCCCCACGCGCATCGGCCCCTCCCTTCCCACGTGCGTCTACTACCGCGGGGAGAGGGGCCGAAACGAACACGGCCGAGGGGTCCTGCGTGCGGGCTTCAGTTCCAGGTCGCGGCCCACGTCAAGGCGTCGATCTCACCGTCGGCCGTGATGCCCGCACGCTCCTGCAGGCACTTGGCGACCTTGCAGGACCGCGGCCCGTACCATCCGTCGACGCGCAGCGTGTAGCCCTTCTTGCACGCCTGCCGCTGCCACCGCTCGACGTCCATCCCGTTCATGATGGGCGTGCCCGGGCCGTCGTACTTCAGCGTCCGGCGCGGAAAGGCCGGCATGCCCTTGATCATCTGAACGAGGTTGCGGCGCGGCCGGCGGTGCTTGCCGCCGAGCCCCCGCTGCAGCCACGGCGCCCACTGGACCGGCACGGCGTATTCGGACGACGTCACACTCGCCTTGATCACGTCATTGTTCATTGGAATCCACCCTTCGTACTCATCACCTGCGGAGCATCAGCGCGGCGCCAGGCAGATCCCGGGCGCCGCGGACAGCCGGGACATCTCGACACCGATCACGAGGGCGCCGAGCAGCGCCAGCGCGATGACGCAGAGGATCAGCGCGACCTCCGTCCACAGCCGCGAACGTCCGGGGGAGGGCAGGGGGAGTGCGGCGTCCGTTCCGTAGGCCGGGTCGGAGGGCTCCAGGAGAGAAAGGGGGGCGACGTTGGGTTCGTGCAAGGTCATGTGTTGCTCACTACCGTCCATTGGAATTCGAAATGGCCAGGGGAAGAAACGGCCTGGGGATTGAGGCGGCCGGGGGATTGGAACGGCCGGGTTCAGGGGAATGACGGGACGGCCGGCGGCCACGCCGGTGTGGACGGCGTGGCCGCCGGTGACGGCGGATCTCCTCCCCCATCCGAGACCCGCCCCCGGGGAGGTCGCCTCCCTCTCCCCCAATCAGGAGACGACGTCGCTTTCAGCGGTTTTTCGGTGCAGGTCTTTTCAGTGCAGGTCCCAGCTGTGCAGCCGGGCGACCCTGCGAAGTTGCTCGGCGTGCGCGCGGGAGCTTTCGGGGGGCAGCGATTCCCAGCGTTTGGCGAGGTCGAAACAGGCTTCGGTCAGCGAGCGGTGTTCGCGCAGCGCGGCCGATTCGAGCGCCTCGGCCCGGTTCTGCGCCGCGACCGCCTCGTCGCGCTGCGCGGCGATGAGCCGAACCGCCTTTTCCGCCCGGCCGAGCTGCGCCAGTGTGTCGGCCGCCTTCCGGTAGAGACTGCGCCGGCGCTGGACGGCGAACGTCAGCGCGGTCAGCGCGATCGTCACGGTCAGGACGGTGGCCCAGGCATGTTCTCCGCTCACCGCTCTTCCTCACATTCCGGCGGCGCTCTCGGCCTGCCCGTTCCAGCGGACCAGCGACACCGCACCGCCGGCCCGCGGCCCGGCCCCGGCCTGCGCCATCTCCGGCCGCGGCTCCCGGTGCCCGGCCGGGGGGTTCGCCGCCGGGCCCGGTTCGGAACCGTCCTGGACGGCGGCCTCCTGCCCTTCCAGTTCCTCGGCGGGGGGCCAGGGCCGGACGGCGAGGACCTCGTCCAGCAAAGGCCACGCGGCGGGGACGCCGTCCTCGTCCAGGAGGGTGAGCTGCCCCCCTTCGACGGAGCTGAGCAGGCCGATGTCCCGGGTGCCGTCGGCGTTGTCCACGCAGACGAGGCAGCCCATGAGCGAGGCGAAGGCGCGGGGCGCGCAGGACGGGATCTCCGGCTCCGGTACGGCCGGCGGCGGGCCGCCGGCCCGTGCCCGCTCGTCCGCGTGCAGGGCGACGACGTGCGCCGCCGCGTACAGCGCGCGCATCGACTCGGCGAGGTGCCCGAACTGCGCGGGGGTGGCGTCCGGCGGCAGCGCCATCCGGATGCTGCCGATGGCCAGGCCGAGTCCCTCCTCCTCGGTGGCGACCTCGCGGATCTCGCCGGGGGACGGGATGGGCGCGGTGCCGTGCGCGATCGTGAGGAGGAACTTCGCCTCGGCGGCGAGCCCCTGGTGCCGATGCAAGATCTCCATGACCTCGAACGCGGCCTTGCGGTGCGTTTCGAGTTCCTCGTGGGCCCGTTCGATGGCGACCTCGTGTTCGGCGATGGAGGAGGCCAGGCCGTCGATGGTGCCCTGGCTGAGCCAGTTCATCCGGCACCCCCGGGGAGGGGGGCGCCGGGCACGGCGCGGGGAGAGGGTGGTGCGGTGTTCATACGTGTTAGTCCTTCTGGCGGGGCGTGTCAGGAACGGCCGTCGCGGGCGGCCGTCCACCCGTGGGGATCAGTTCGAGCGGTCCCAGCGCTCGGCCGGCTCGGCCGGGCAGGCGCCCATGTCCTTGATCGCTTCCAGGTCCTCGTGCGCGAACCGGAACAGGCGCTTGCCGTATCGGCGGTGCGGTATCTCCCCCCGGCTTGCGGCCCGCACGAGCCAGTCACGGGTGAACGACGTCATCTCTGCGGCTTCCTGCGGCGTGTACAGAAGCCGTTCCACGGGGATCTCGCTGCCTGGAGAGCTCGACATGACCGAAAGAGTAACGCATCTCTGTGCGTCTCGCAGCTTCAAGACGCGTTTTAACCATGACATGTGTTATCCGATGCACTTCGTTGTGGAAGCCAGGGACGGCCGACCCCCCAAAACGCGTTACGACTCCTCAAAGTCCGTTTTGTTCCGCTACACTTACGCACCGTGTCAGGCCGTCACCCCGCGACACAGAAGGAGCCTGATCACGTTGAATGATCTCGACGAGCCCGAGTACCCGCCTGCGGCATGGCGCAGGCTCGGGCAGATGGTCCGGCAGCGCCGGATCGAACTCGGCTTCGGCTCGCAGGCGAGCCTGGCCGCCGAGGGCGGGCCCTCGCTGTCGGTGGTGAACAAGATCGAGACCGGCCGCGGCAGGGACTACACCGACCGCGTCATCATCCCTCTGGAGGACCGGCTCGGCTGGCGCCGCGGCAGCTTCCGCGCGATTCTCGAAGGCGGCGAACCCGTCCCCGCGGACACCGCCTCCCTCGCCGCGCCGGCGGCCGAACGCGCCCAGGAGAGCGGCTATCCCGACGAGGTGGCCGGCGACCCGTTCCTACGCTTCATTTGGGACGCGCCGAAATCCCTCGCCGATGATGAGGATAAATGGGCGGCCGTGACAGGTGTGCTGCTCAAACGCATGCGACCGGTTCCCAGGTCTCTCGAAAACCAGCAAGATCGCCAGCAGCGGGCCGACGACATATAGCGTCGTCAAACTGGGTAGCAAGCGAATTTGCAACCCAGTTCCTGCCTGAGCATCGTGCTGCCGGGGGCGCGGACGACGCGACGGACGCGATCGGGAGACGTCATGGATTTTCCTGATGTACAGCGCCTCAAAGAGACCATCGACCGTCTGACCCGGGAGAACGCGAAACTGCGCACCCAACTCGCGGTGACACAGCAGTGGAACCCGCCCCTCGATCTGGAACGCGCGTTCCGGTCGGTTCGGGGCTGGCAGTGTCTCACGGTATCGCTCATCCCCGAGAACCCCACCCTTATTCTCATCAGCGGAACCGAATGCGGAAAGGAGAGCGAGGACGCCGACGCGGCGGACGACGAGGAGGACGCGGGGGCCGGGGAGGTGTGGCGCCACCTGCAGACCGCGGCCGCGCCGCGCGGCCGGATCGGCCCGTTCGCGCGGGCCCGGATGCCGGGACGCCTCCTCGGCTACCTGCGTGAGCAGAGCGGCCGCACCATCATCGTGCTCAACCGGGATCTGCGCCGCGGCCAGGTGTCACGCGCGGCGCGGATGCTCCGGGAGAACGCCAAGAAGCACCGCCCGGCCGGCTTCCTGGAACTGTCCGCCATCCCCCTGCTGAGCCTGTGCGCGCTCTTCCCCGGCAACCTCGTGGTCAAGGGCACGGCCGGGCTCTCCGCCGCCGCGGCACCGGCCGCCACGATCATGCTGCCGGCCGCCGTCATGTCCACCGCACTCCCGCACATCGACCTGAACACCGTCACCATCCGTTCACGACCCGCGTCTCACGTCCGGCACGTCGACAGGCGGCCGGCCTGGCCCCCGGCCCACGCCTCTCTGCGCGGCCGTAACCCGTCCCCGCGTCGATAGAACGACCAACCTGGAGGGTGTTCAGCCCCGGGTCCAAAGGAGGGCACCGGGGCCTTCCGGTCGCATCGGGGGAGGCATCACTCGCCGGCGCCCTCCGCGGCGGCATCGACGGCGGCCTGCTCCTCCCGGAGCCGCCGCTCGGCCGCGATGTGCGCCTCGACCACGACCTCCACGACCTCGGCCGGGTCGTCGGTGAGGTGGATCAGGTCGAGGTCGAACGGGGAGACCTTCCCGGAGGGCAGCATGGTCGAACGGACCCAGTCGATCAGGCCGCCCCAGAAGTCCGTCCCGACGAGCACGATCGGGAACCGGGTGATCTTCTTGGTCTGCACGAGGGTGATCGCCTCGAACAGCTCGTCCAGCGTCCCGAAACCGCCCGGCAGCACCACGAACGCCTGCGAGTACTTGATGAACATCGTCTTGCGGACGAAGAAGTAGCGAAATTCCAGCCCGATGTCGAGGTGGTCGTTGAGCCGCTGCTCGAACGGCAGCTCGATGCCGAGCCCGACGGACAGGCCGCCGCTCTCGTCGCAGCCCTTGTTGGCCGCCTCCATGATCCCGGGGCCGCCGCCGGTGATGACGGCGTAGCCGGCCTCGTGCAGCCGGGCACCGATCTCGACGGCGAGCTTGTAGTCCGGCGAGTCCGGCTTGGTGCGGGCGCTGCCGAAGACGCTGACCGCCTTCGGCAGCTCGGACAGCAGGCCGAAGCCCTCGACGAACTCCGCCTGGATCCGCAGGACGCGCCAGGGGTCGGCGTGCACCCAGTCGACCGGGCCGCGGGTGTCCAGCAGCCGCTGGTCGGTGGTGGTCTGCGGGACGGCCCGTCCCCGCAGCATGGCCGGTCCTTGACGCCGCGCCGGGGAATTCGCATCCAAAGTCATGGGGCCACGGTAGTAGGAGCGGCCAGCCACATGCGCATACGTCGCTCGCACTCGGCGATCAGCGGGATCTCGACGTACTCGTCCCTGGTGTGGGCGAGGGTGGGTTCGCCGGGCCCGTAGTTGACGGCCGGGACGCCGAGTTCGGCGAAGCGGGCGACGTCCGTCCAGCCGAGTTTGGCGCGGACGCCGGCCCCGCTGGACGCGACGAACGCGGCGGCGGCCGGATGCGTCAGCCCAGGCCGCGCGGCGGACGCGGCATCGGTGACCGTCACCTCGAAGCCGGCGAAGATTCGCCGAAGATACGCCTCCGCGTCGGCCGGCGACTTGTCGGGCGCGAACCGGTAGTTCACGGTGACGACGCATTCGTCCGGGATGACGTTCCCTGCGACGCCGCCCGAGATGAACACGGCGTTCAGGCCCTCGTGGTATTCGAGGCCGTCCACAACCGGACGCGCCGGCTCGTACGCGCGCAGCACGTCGAGAATCCGCCCGGCCGAGTGGATCGCGTTCGACCCCGTCCAGGCGCGGGCGCTGTGCGCCCGCTCCCCCTTCGCGGTGACCTCGACGCGCATCGTGCCCTGGCAGCCGCCCTCGATCAGCGCGCCCGTCGGCTCCATCAGCACGGCGAAATCCCCGGCGAGCAGTTCGGGACGCGTCGCCGCCAGCTTCCGCAGCCCGTTGCGCTCCGCCTCGATCTCCTCGCACTCATAGAAGACATAGGTGACGTCACGGGTCGGCTCGGTGACGGTGGCGGCGAGCCGCAGCGCGACGGCGACGCCGCTCTTCATGTCCGTGGTGCCGCACCCGTAGAGCCGGTCGCCCTCCACCCGCGACGGAAGGTTGCCGTTCAGCGGCACGGTGTCGAGATGCCCGGCGAGCACGACCCGCTCGCCGCGCCCCAGCTCGGTGCGCGCGACCACGTTGTCGCCCGCGCGCTCGACCACCAGGTGCGGAAGGGCCCGCAGCGCCTCCTCCACGGCGTCCGCGAGGACCCGTTCCGCGCCGCTCACCGACTCGATGTCGACGATCGCCGCCGTCAGCTCCGCCACATCTGAGAAGAGATCAAGCCGCATGGGCAGCAAGGCTATCTATCATCGCAGTCGTGGAGATGCTTGAGTGCGCCGTCCGCTGGGCGGTCCCGGTGGACGAGCCCCCGATGCACGCCCTGCTCGACGACCGGGAACGCGACCGCTACGACCGTTTCCTGCGTCCCGAGGACAAGGCCCGCTTCGTCACCGGCCGTTTCCTCGCCCGCACCGTCCTCGCCGAGGCGACCGGGCTGGCCCCGGAGGCGATCCGCTTCACCACCGGCTGCCCGCACTGCGGCGGTGAGCACGGCAAGCCCCGCCTCCCCGGCAGCGAACTGAACTTCTCCCTCTCCCACTCCGGGGACCGCGTCGTGCTCGTCCTCGCCGAGGGCGCCGAGGTCGGGGTGGATGTGGAGCGGGAGAGCGACCGCGACATCGACCGGCTCGCCGAGATGGTCCTCACCGCCCGCGAGCGGGAGGCCCTCGCCGCCATGGCCGACCGGCAACGCGGCTTCCACGCCTACTGGAGCCGCAAGGAGGCCCTCCTGAAGGCGACGGGCCACGGCCTGGCCGCGCCCATGACCGACATCCACGTCTCCGCCCCCGACGCTCCCGCCGAGGTTCTCGCCTGGGACGGCGAGGCGGCCGTCCCCGACGTCCGGCTGGCCGACCTGACTCCGGGCCCCGGCTACGCCGCCTCCGCCGCCGTCCTCACCGCCCGTCCCCTCAAGATCACCGAGATCCCGCCCCCCTGACGCCTGCCGCACGGCGCGCCCCGGGCAGGGGGCACGCCGCCGGGGGGGGGCACTCCGTCAGGTGTTGATGCCGTGGTCGCGGAGGATGTCGTTCAGGGACGCCTTGTCGTGGCGCCGGCCCTCCTCCAGGCGCTTGAGGATCAGCACGGCCGGGAGGCCGAAGGTGCCGCCCTTGAACTCCTTATAGCGGGTGCCGCCGACGGCGACGCACCAGTCGGGGATGCGGCCGCGGCTGATCTCCTCGCCGGTCTCGACGTCGATGACGGGCATGGACGCGGACAGGTTCGTGCCGGAGCCGACGACGGCGCCGCGGCCGACGCGGGCGCCCTCGACGATCATCGAGCGGCTGCCGATCATGGCCTCGTCCTCGATGACGACGGGCTTGGCGTTCGGGGGCTCCAGCACCCCGCCGATGCCGACGCCGCCGGACAGGTGGACGTTCTTGCCGATCTGCGCGCAGGAGCCCACGGTGGCCCACGTGTCGACCATCGTGCCGGAGTCGACGTAGGCGCCGATGTTGGTGAAGGACGGCATCAGCACGACACCGGGCGCGAGGTAGGCGCCCCAGCGGGCGATGGCGCCGGGGACGACGCGGACGCCGTCCAGCCGGCTCTTCAGCGGGATGCGGTCGTGGTACCGGAAGTCGCCGACCTGGGCGCGGGCCATGCCGAGAACCTTGAAGCTCAGCAGGATCGCCCGCTTGGCGCGCTCGTCGACGACGACGTCGTCGGTCGCGGGGTCGATGCGGGCGACGCGGGCCTCGCCCGTGTCGATCTGGTCGACGGCGGCCACGATGGCGGCGCGCGCGTCGGCGTCGTCCGGGGTGAGGTCGGCGCGCCGCTCCCACAGCTCGTCGATGCCGCCGGAGATCGGGCTGCTGAACGTTTCGGTCATGCCTCATGAGCTTACTGGGGGCCATTCCCCGGTACCTTCTTCGCGTGGCTGTTTGGGCGAGGTTGAAGGAGCGCCCCGAGGAGGGGGCGGACGGCGGGGGGAGCCGCCGCGGCCTGCGCTGGGCGGTGGGCCTGGCCGTCGGCGTGATGCTGCTGGCCGTCGGCGGGTTCGTGCTGTTCGACCGGGTCCGGCCGTATCTGCACGGATCCGGCTGCGAGGTGCGCACGAGCCAGGGGACGATGCCGCTCGACCTGGAGCAGGGCGCCAACGCCGCCACCATCGCCGCGGTCGCGTTCCGCAAGCAGCTGCCCGAGCGCGCCGCGGTGATCGCGTACGCGACCGCGATCCAGGAGTCGCACATCCACAATCTGGCCGGGGGCGACCGCGACTCGGTGGGCATGTTCCAGCAGCGCCCGTCGCAGGGCTGGGGCTCCCCCGACAAGCTCCGCGACCCCGTCCAGTCGACCAGCAAGTTCTTCGACGCCCTCGTCAAGGTGAAGGACTATCTGGACCGTGACCTGCACGACGCGGCGCAGCGGGTGCAGCGCAGCGCGGACGGCAGCGCCTACGCCCAGCACGAGCGGGACGGCAAGCTCCTCGCGGCGGCGTTCACCGGACGGGAGCCGGCCACGGCGCGCTGCTGGTACCCGCCGGGCAAGAAGACCGCGTCCCGCCGCCCGGAGGCGATCCGGGAGATGCGCCGCGCGTTCGGCAGCCGCCTCAAGGTCGGCGGCCCGAGCCCCCTCACCCAGGGCGCCCCGTCCCGTCCCGAATCCTGGAACGCGGTAAAGGTCACGAACCCGCGGGCGGGCTGGGCCGTCGCGGCGTGGGCGGTGACGCACGCGCAGGCGTACGGGCTGACCGAGGTCCGGTACGCCGGAAAGCACTGGCAGGCCGACGCGGGCCACGACGGCTGGACGCAGGACAAGGCGGCCCCGCCCGACGCCGTCATCGTCCACTGAGCACCGAGGGGCCTTGACGGGACCCGCAGCAGGATTGGCTCACGTCCTCACGGGAAGTCGTCACCGCATGGAGATACCGCGGACCCTGGTGCTGACCGGGCACTTTCCGCCGGAGGCCGGGGGTGTGCAGACGTTCACCTGGGAGCTGGTGCGGCGGCTGCCCGCGGAGCGGATGGTCGTGGTGGCGCCGGCCGGGCCGGGGGCCGCGGAGTTCGACGCCGGGCTGGGTTTCCCGGTGGTGCGGCGGCACGGGTATCTGCTGTTCCGCGGGCTGCGGCGGATCGTCGCGCGGTACGGGGTCGAGGCGGGGTGGATCACGGCGGCGGCGCCGTTCGGGATGTACGCGCCGCTGGTGCGGGCGGCGGGGGTGCGGCGGCTGGTCGGGTCGGCGCACGGGCAGGAGCTGGGCTGGTTCCGGGCGCCGCCGACGCGGGCGGCGCTGCGGGCGGCGGCCCGGTCGTTCGACACGCTCACCCATCTGTCCGAGGCGACGCTGCCGGAGCTGGCGGGCGCCGTCGGGGACCGGACGCGGCTGGTGCGGCTGGCGGGGGCGGTGGACACGGTGCGGTTCCGGCCGGGTCTGGACGGGTCGGCGGTGCGGCGGCGGCACGGGCTCGGCGGTGGGCCGGTGGTGCTCAGCGTGGCCCGGCTCGTCCGCCGCAAGGGACATGACATGCTGCTGCGCGCGTGGGCGGACGTGGTGCGGCGGCGCCCGGACGCGCGGCTGGTGATCGTCGGGGACGGCCCGATGCGGCACCGGCTGACCGAGCTGGCGGACAGCTACGGCCCCGGGACGGTCACGCTCACCGGCCCGGTGTCCGTGGCGGACCTGCCGCGCTACTACGCCGCCGCCGACGTGTTCGCGCTGGCGTGCCGGGACGACCGGCGCGGGCTGCAGACCGAGGGCCTCGGCCTGTCGGTGCTGGAGGCGTCCGCGGCGGGGCTGCCGGTGGTGGTCGGGCGGTCGGGCGGCAGCCCCGCGTCCCTGCTCGACGGGCGGACGGGCGTCCTGGTGGACGCGACCCGGCCGGACGAGCTGGCGCTCACCCTGCACCGGCTGCTCGCCTCCCCCGGGCGGGCCGCCGCGATGGGCGCGGCCGGGCGGCGGTGGACCTGCGAGCACTGGAGCTGGGACACGGCCGCCGCGACGCTCGCCGCCCTGCTGTCCGATTCCTATCCCGATGCGCCGTCGCGGTACGCGAGTCCGGGGATGGAGCCCGTATGGGACTCAGGGAGCAGCTGAGCCGCCGGGACTTCCGGCGGCTCATCGTCGGGCAGACGATCTCCTCGTTCGGCGACTGGATGGGCACGCTCGCGCTGATGTACTTCGTCCTGCAGCTGAGCGGCTCCACGACGGCGGTGGGCGGCGTGCTGGTGCTGCGGCTGTTCCCGTCCGCGGTGGGCGCTCCGGTGGCGGCGCGGGTGGTGACGCGGTGGCGGCGGCGCGGCGTGATGCTGTGGTCGAACCTGGTCCAGGCGGGCATGGCGGTGGCGCTGCCGCTCGTGCCGTGGCTCGGGTGGGTGTACTTCTGGGCGTTCCTCATCGAGGTGGTGGGGCTGGTGTTCCTGCCGGCCCGGGACGCGGCGATCCCGTTCCTCATCGAGGAGAACGAGGGCGAGCACGACACCGCCACGCTGGAGCTGGCCAACGGCATCACGATGGCGACCTCGTACGGGATGATCCCGGTGGGCGCGGGCGCGTTCGGCCTGCTGCAGTGGGTGTCGGGCATCGCCGGCTGGGAGGGCAACTGGCGGTACGTCGTCGTCTTCTGGCTGGACGCCGTGACCTACCTCGTCTCCTACCTCGCCATCCGGTCGATTCCCGATCTCGGGCCGGGTCCGGCCGAGAAGCGGCGGATGGAGCACACCGAGCGGGAGGCGCGGGGCGGTTTCCTCAAGGCGCTGAGGCTTCCGGTGGTGCGGAGCGTCCTGCCGGGGGTGGCGGTGGTGGCGCTCGGGCTGGGCGCGCTGTTCTCGCTGGGCGTGGTGTTCGTGAGGAACGTCCTGGACGCGGGCCCGGTCGAGTTCGGGGCGCTGGTGGCGCTGTTCGGGGTGGGCGCGCTCACCGGCCTGCTGCTGGTCCACCGCAAGGCGGGCGACCTGATGACGCAGATCAAGCTCGGGACGACCGCGCAGGGCGTGGTGATCGCGTCGATGGGCCTGGTGGGGTCGGTCGCCTGGTCGTTGGCCGGGGCGGTGGTGTTCGGCGCCGCCGCGACGAGCGCCCTGGTGGGCGGCATCACCTACCTGCAGGAGGCGCTCGACGGGGTGGAGCGCAACCTGGCGCTGACCGCGTTCCACGCCGTGCTGCGGTTCGGGCTGGCGCTGGCGGCGCTGCTGTCGGGCGCCGCCGCCGACCTCCTGACGGAGGCCGGCGCGTCCCCCCTCGGCCTGGCACCGGCACAGTTCGTGCTGGCGGTGTCCGGCCTGGTGGTGGTGGCGGGCACGTTCCTCATCCGTCCCCCCGGCACGGCGAACATGTCGGCTACCTGACGGGTTCGGGTTCGAGGTCCGGCGCGATCTCGGCCTCGGCCGCCTCACCGTGGCTGTTCGCGGCGCGCAGTGCGACGGCGGCCGCGGCGGCCAGGAAGACGCCGCACGCCAGCAGCGCCCGGGAGAACCCGGCGGTGAGGGCCTGCGGCACCGGTGTCCGGTCCGCGAGCAGGGCGTTGGTGCGGGACGTGGCGACCGCCGTGAAGATCGCCAGGCCGAGCGCGCCGCCGAGTTGCTGGGAGGCGTTGAGCAGCGCGGCGGCGAGGCCGGCCTGGTCCGGCGGGACGCCCGCGTTGGCGGCGGTGGTGACGGCCACGAACGCGGCACCGAGCCCCAGCGAGCTGATCAGCAGGCCGGGCAGCAGGTCGGTCGGGTAGGAGCCGTCCACCGGGATGCGCGACAGCCAGTAGACGCCGGCTCCCGCGAGCAGCAGCCCGGAGACCATCAGCGGGCGGGTGCCGATCCTGGTGAGCAGCCGGGACGAGACGCCCGCGGCGACGGCGACGCCGAAGCAGAGCGGCAGGTAGGCCGAGCCGGTCTCCAGCGGCGAGTAACCGAGGACGTTCACCATGTAGAGGCTGAGGAAGAAGAACATCGAGCCGATGCCCGCGACGGCGACGAGCTGGGTGACGTCCGCCGCCGCGAGCCCCCGGATGCGGAAGATCGACAGCGGCAGCAGCGGGTTGCGTCCGCGCTGCTCGTTGAACAGGAACGCGAGCAGCAGGACCAGCGACCCGGCGAGGCCGCCGATCGTGCGGGCCGCGTCCCAGCCGACCTCCGGCGCCTTGACCAGGGTGAACACGAGCAGCAGCATCCCGCCGGTGACGAGGACCGTGCCGAGGACGTCGAAGTTCGCGAGCCGCGCGGTGCGCCGGTCGCCCTCGACGAGCAGGAACAGCCCGGCGATCACCAGGACGCAGACCGGGACGTTCACCAGCATCACCCAGCGCCAGCCGGGCCCCTCCGTCAGCAGCCCGCCGAGCAGCACCCCGGCGGCGGACGCGCCGCCCGCGACGCCGCCCCACACGCCGAGCGCCCTGCCCCGGTCGCCGCCCTCCTTGAACATCGTGGTCAGGATCGACAGCGTGCCCGGCAGCATCAGTGCGGCACCGGCGCCCTGCGCGAGCCGCGCGCCGATCAGCATGCCGGGCGTGGTGGCGAGCCCGCCGATGACCGCGGACAGCGAGAACAGCACGGTGCCGGTCACCACGACACGGCGGCGGCCGAGCAGGTCGGCGAGCCGGCCGCCGAGCAGCATCAACCCGCCGTAGGTCAGCAGGTAGCCGGACGGCACCCATTGCAGGTCCTGGAGGGAGAAGTCCAGAGCCCTGCGCATCGCGGGCAGTGCGATGTTCACGATCGAGGCGTCGATGAAGTCCAGGAACGCGATCGTGCACAGCAGTGTCAGCGTCAGCTTGCCGCGCCCGGTCGCGAGGAAGGACGGTTGCGAGTTCGCCATGAGGTCCTCCGAGTCCATGTGGTTTCGTGACCCAGGAGGCGGTGAAAGGCCCCGAGTGTGACGCCGTCGCCCACGGATGAGGTCCACATCACATTCCGCCGGGGGATGTCACACTTCGGGCGTGCGGGCTCTCTGAGGGGTGAGCGCACGGGAGGACGGGCCATGCCGGAGCACATCGCCGGGGAGACCGCGACAAGCGTGTTCGCCGACCATTGGGAGCTGCTGTTCTCGGTCGTCTACAACATGCTGGGCAGCGTCGCCGACACCGAGGACGTCCTGCAGGACGCGTGGCTCGCGTGGGCGGCCCGCAGCGGCGACGGCGACGCCGGCGAGATCGAGAACCCGCGCGCCTACCTGGTGCGGGTCGCGGTCAACACCGCGCTGTCCCGGCAGGCCGCGATCAGCCGCCGCCGGGAGGCGTACGTGGGGCCGTGGCTGCCCGAGCCGCTGGTGAGCGAGGCGGGCGCGGACGAGTCCGCCGAGCGCACCGAGACGGTCTCGATGGCGCTGCTCGTCGTCCTGGAGACGCTGACGCCGCTGGAGCGGGCGGTGTTCGTCCTGCACGAGGTGTTCGGGTACGCGCACACCGAGATCGCGCCGATCCTGGACCGCAGCCCGTCCGCGATCCGGCAGCTCGCGCACCGGGCGCGCGAGCACGTCCACGCGCGCCGTCCCCGCTACCAGGCCGACCCGAAGGTGCAGCGGCAGGTGACGGAGCGGTTCCTCCAGGCGGCCCTGGGCGGCGACCTGGACTCGCTGATGGACCTCCTGGCGCCGGACGTGATGCTGTGGACGGACGGCGGCGGCAAGGTCAAGCGCGCGGCGGCGCTCCGCCCGATCCACGGCGCCGACAAGGTGGGGCGCGTCATCGCCGGCACCGCCACGCGCGGCCCCGAAAACCTGGACATCCGGTACCGGACGGTCAACGGCGACCCGTCGGCGGTCCTGTTCGAGGCGGACGCGCCGTTCGCCGTCATGGTGCTCGACCTAGGGCCGGACGGCGACCGCATCCGCGGCATCTACGCCGTCACCAACCCCGACAAGCTCGCCCACATCGAGGACGTCTAGGGGCGGCGCGCACCCGGCGCCGATGTCCAAGCAAGCACTTGGTTAACCGTCCGTGACCTGGTAACACAGGTGCGTGACGACAAGAAAGTTACTTTTGAGTAGCTAGTGACTTCCCTTTCACAGCCATATAGAACCTGTTCCATTCTCCGCACCAGTGAGGGAGGTCACGCATGAGTGACTTCACCATGCCCAAACGAGAACCCGGCCGCGTATCGCGCCGCGGATTCCTCGTCGGAACCGGTTCCATTCTGGGGCTGGGGCTGATGAGCCGGACCGGTGCGTCCGCCGCCCCGGCGGCCGCCGGGCCGATCGGGGACGGCGCCCGCGTGCCCGCCCTGGTCATCGGCACCGGCTACGGCGGCTCCGTGGCCGCACTGCGGCTCGCCCAGGCGGGTGTCGACGTCCACATGGTCGAGATGGGCATGGCCTGGGACACGCCGGGCTCGGACGGCAAGATCTTCGCCAACACCCGGACGCCCGACTACCGGTCCTACTGGCTGCGGACCCGGACGAAACAGCCGCTCAGCAACTTCCTCGGCTACCCGCTCGACAAGGGCGTCCCCCGCTACACCGGCATCCTGGACGCCGAGGAGTTCCCCGGCATCACCGTCTACCAGGGCCGCGGCGTCGGCGGAGGGTCGCTCGTCAACGGCGGCATGGCGGTCACTCCGAAGCGGTCGCGGTTCGCCGCGATCCTGCCCTCGGTGAACGCCGACGAGATGTACAACGTGTACTACCCGCGCGCCAACGCCGGCCTGGGCGTCAACGAGATCGACCGGACCTGGTTCGACACCACCGCCTGCTACCAGTTCGCCCGGGTCGGGCGGAAGCACGCCCAGCGGTCGGGGTTCGAGTTCGTCTACGTCCCGAACGTGTACGACTTCAACTACATGAAGCAGGAGGCCGCGGGCGCGGTGCCGAAGTCGGCACTGGAAGCGGAGGTCATCTACGGCAACAACTACGGCAAGAGGTCGCTGCAGCAGACCTACCTCGCGCAGGCCAAGGCCACCGGCCGCGTCTCCATCTCGCCCCTGCACAAGGTGACGTCGGTGTCGCCCCTGTCCGGCGGCGGGTACACGGTCGTCATCGAGCAGATCGACACGACCGGCGCCACCACCGCGACCAAGACCGTGACCGCCGACCGGGTGTTCTTCGCGGCCGGCAGCGTCGGCACCAGCAAGCTCCTGGTCAAGCTGAAGGCGACCGGCGCGCTGCCCGGCCTGAACGGCGAGATCGGCAAGGGTTGGGGCGAGAACGGCAACGTCATGTGCGGCCGCGCCAACCACATGTGGGACCCGACCGGCAGCCTCCAGTCGTCCATGCCCACCGGCGGCATCGACAACTGGGACGCCGGCGGCGCGTTCGCCGAGATCGCGCCGCTGCCCACCGGCATCGAGACCTACGCCTCCTTCTACCTGGCGATCACCAACACCCCGCGGCGGGGCGAGTTCTCCTGGAACGCCGCGACGGGACGGGCCGACCTGAACTGGCAGACGGCCTGGAAGCAGACCAGCATCGACATGGCCAAGACGATCTTCGACAAGATCAACCAGAAGGAGGGGACGGTCTACCGGACCGACCTCTTCGGCGCCTACAAGATCTGGGGCGACCACCTCACCTACCACCCGCTCGGCGGCGCCGTCCTGAACAAGGCCACCGACAACTACGGCCGCCTGCCCGGCTACCCCGGCCTCTACGTCATCGACGGCTCGCTCATCCCCGGCAACACCAGCGTCAACCCGTTCGTCACCATCACCGCCCTCGCCGAACGCAACATCGAGAAGATCATCACCACCGACCTGTGACCACGCGCCGCGGAAAATCCGGCCACGGGCGCGTGTGGCCGGACTTCTCCGCCCGCGCGGAGCCGGGATCCGGCCTCGTCCGGGGACGATGTCCGGTTCGGTCCGCGCCCCTCGGGTAGGGGCGGACCCTGACGGACCGGCCGGGGGGATCGTGGGTTCGGATGAGCGTTCTCGGGATGGCCATCGCCGTGGTGGCGGCGTGCTTCATCGGGCTCGGGTTCGTGGCGCAGCAGCACGCGGCCTTCCGGGAGCCGCTGAAGAAGATCCTGCACCCGCGGCTGCTGCTGGACCTGCTGCGCAGCCGGCTGTGGCTGGCCGGCATCGGCTCGATGATCACCGGGCAGATCATCTTCGCGGCCGCGCTGAACATGGCCGACGTCACGCAGGTCACCCCGGTGCTCACCACCAATCTCATCTTCGCGCTGTTCGCCGCGCACGTGATCTACCGGGAGCGGCTCGGCCGCACCGAATGGCAGGGGGCGCTGCTGCTCACCGGCGGCGTCGCGCTGTTCCTCGGGGTCGGGCTGCCGCGGGGCGGCACCGCGCCCGGCGCGCTGTCGTTCCGCTGGGCGGCCGGGGCGGCCGTGCTGCTGCTCGCGGCCCTGTGCGCGGTCGGCGGCCTGCACCGGGACCTGCGCGTCCGCGCGATACTGCTCGCGTGCGGCGCAGGGCTGCTCTACGGGCTTGAGGACACGCTCACCCGCAGCGTCCTGCTCCGCGTCGACCACGGGTTCACCCCCGCGCTGCTGACCTGGCAGCCCTACGGCCTGCTGGTCATCGGGGCGCTCGGGCTGCTGTTCGCGCAGAGCGCCTTCGACGCGGCGCCGCTGCGGATCTCGCTGCCCGCCACCACGGCGGCCGAGCCGCTCACCGGCATCGCGCTCAGCATCGCGATCTTCGGGGAGCAGGTACGGGTCTCGCCGCCCCGGCTCGCGCTGGAGACGCTCGGGCTCGCGGCGATGGTCGCGGGCATCATCGTCCTCGGCCGCTCGCCGTACCTGGGCAAACCGGGCGAGCGCGTGGCCGTGTCAGCGGATGGGGTGAGAAGCCCTTGATCGCCGTCCTGCTCGGGGTGCTGACCGGCGCCTGCAACGCCCTCGCCTCCGTGCTGCAGCGGCGTGCCACCAAGACCGCGCCCGCCGGGACGTTCAGCCCGGCCCTCATCCTGGAGATGCTGCGCCGCCCGCTGTGGCTCGGCGGCATCGCCGCGCTCATCATCGCGTTCCTGCTGCAGGCCGCGGCGCTGTCGCAGGCGGGACTCGCGCTGGTCCAGCCGATCCTGGCCTCCGAACTGCCGTTCACCATGATCCTCATCGCCTGGCTGCCGCCGCGCGGGTTCCGGCGCGTCCCCTGGGCGGCGGTCCTGCTGCTCACCGTGGGCCTCGCCGTGCTGCTGTCCGCCGCCTCGCCGTCCGGGGGCCAGGGCAAGCCCGGCGGCGCCGCCTGGATCATCGCGGTGGCGGGCACGCTGGGCTGCGCCGCCGGGCTGGTGGCGGCGGCGTGGTTCATCAGCGGGCCCGTCCGCGCCGTCCTGCTGGGCGTGACCACCTCGCTCGGGTTCGCGCTGACGGCCGCGTTCATGAAGGAGGTCACCGAGGACTTCGCGGACGGGATCGTCACCGCGCTCACGTCCTGGCCGATCTACGCCATGGCGCTGACTGGCCTCGCCAGCCTGATGATGCTGCAGAGCGCGCTGCACGCCGGCACGCTCGTCGCGGTGCAGCCCGCGCTCACGGTGACCGACCCGGTCGCGAGCATCATGCTGGGCCTCCTGCTGTTCGACGAGCACGTCCGGGGCGGCCCGTGGATCGTCCCGGAGGTCATCGGCGTCGCGCTCATCCTGGCCGGCAGCATCGGGATCGCCCGCTCCCCCCTGCTGCACGAGGAGCACACCGTCACCCCAGCACGGAGCGGATGACGCGCTCGGCGGGGACGGCGTCGAACAGCGCACCGGCCCTGCGGATCCGCCTCTTGCGCACCGCCTCGTCCTTGAGCCGGTCGAGCGTTTCGACCAGCTCGCCGGGCGAGCACGCGTAACGGCTCAGCCCGGCGCGTGCCATCGCCACGGCGCCGTCCCGCCCGTGGCCGGGAATCGGCCGGTAGGAGATCACCGGCAGCCCGCACGCGAACGCCTCCCGGCACGTCAGCCCGGCCGCGTTGTCGACCAGCGCGTAGGCGCCCGCCATCAGCTCCGCCATGTCGTCCCGCCAGCCCAGCGCGACGCCGCCGACCCGGCGGCGCAGCCGCTCGTTCCGCCCGCAGAGCACCACGGGGACATACCGCCCGGACGCCGCCAGGCCGCGCGCCGTCTCCATGACCCGCCCGACTCCCCACGCACCCGCCGAAACGAGCACCAGCCGGTCGTCCGGCGCCGCCCCGGCCACGGTGCGCAGCCGGTCCCCCGCACGCCGCGCCCGCCGGAACTCGGGCCGCACCACGGGCGCGTGACCGGTCGCGGGACGGCCCGTCCGCTCCAGCACCGTCCGCGCGGACCGCTCGTCCGGGCACAGGTAGCGGTCATTGCCCGCGTGCAGCCACATCCGGTGCACGGCGAAGTCGGTGACCAGCACCAGCGACGGCACGGTGAGCCGCCCCGCGTCCCGCAGCCGCCCGGCCGCCTGCGCCGCGACATGGAACGTCGACACGACCGCGTCCGGCGCCGGCTCCCGTAACCGCCGCTCCAGCCGCGCCGCGATCAGCGCCGTCAGCGGCGACGCGGGCGGCGGACGGCGGGACACGAAGAACGACCGGTAGATCCCCTCGTACAGCCACGGCGCGGACCGGACCATCCCCGCGTACATCCGCCGCAGCCCGTGCCCGAGCCGCAGCGGAACCAGGTCCAGCACGTCCAGGACGGACGCCTCGACGTCCTGCGCCGTCATCCGGCGGGCCAGTTCCGCCGCGACCGCGTCATGCCCGGCCCCCATGCCCGCCGTCAGAATTAACACTCGTTTGCCCATCGCTTGCTCTCCCCCCGGTGAAACTGTCCGCATGCCGTGCCGTGTCCCCGCCGCCCTGGCCGCCGTCCTCCTCGGGCACACCCTGCCCGCGGTGACCTGGCTCCCCCCGGTCCGCCGGCTGACGCCCCGCCTCGCCGGCCGCGGCGGCCCCCGCCATGTCGCCCTCACCTTCGACGACGGCCCCGACGCCCGCTCGACACCCCTCTTCCTGGACGAACTCGCCCGCCTCGGCTGCCACGCGACGTTCTTCGTCCTCGGCACGATGCTCCGCCGCAACCCGTCCGCCGGCCGCCGCATCGTCGCGGGCGGCCACGAGATCGCCGTCCACGGCTGGCACCACGACAACCCCCTGACGACCCGCCCAGGCCGCGTCACCACCGAAATCCGCCGCACCGTCCACCTCATCGAGGACGTCTGCGGCGTGACCCCGTCCTGGTATCGCCCCCCATACGGCGCCCTGAGCACCGAGGCCCTCCTCGCGGCCCGCCGCAGCGATCTGCGTCCCGTCCTGTGGACGGCCTGGGGCAGAGACTGGACGGCCTCCGCCACCCCTTCCTCCGTGCTGGAGACCCTCGCGCCGGACCTCAGGGGCGGCGCAACGCTCCTCCTGCACGACAGCGACGTCACCTCGGCACCCGGCGCCTGGAAGGCCACCCTGGCCGCCCTGCCCGAGGTCGTGGCCGGCTGCCGCGCCACCGGCCTGACCCTCGGCCCCCTGCGCGACCACGGGGTCCCCACCTGACAACCGCCGTCACACGGCTACTACTCCCCCACCACACGCCCTCTATGTGAAGCCACCACCCGTTTCTCCGCCCTCGCGCCCTTCTCCCGCGCGTCCGCGATCAGCGACTTCACTGCGTGCCACTGGCGGTAGCGGGGGAAGATGAGCGGCTGCGTGTGCACCGCGAACGGCTTGAAGGACGGAATCTTGCCCGCCTTCGCATCCGCGTCCTCCACGTGCAGGTACTGCCTGCGCGCGTCGGCGACGGTCTGTCCGGTCGCCGCGTTCTCCAGCTCGGCGGACGCCACCGGGATCCCGTTGACGAAGAACGTCAGATCGACCGACTTACCGGGCTCGTCCGCCGAGTAGTGCAGCTACCGCGTCACCGTCAGCCGGTTCGCGTTCTAGTCGTCCAGCGTCCCCGCCGCGAGGGTGTGCGCGGGCAGAAAGTAAACGAGCCGGAATCGGATGCCCTTGTCTTTCACACCGGTGCGCAGCACGTCCAGCGCGCCCCACACGCCGATCTCCTTGCCCACGAGCCGCGCGAACGGCCGCGCCGGGTCCTCCCCGTAGGCGCCGCGCAGCCGCTCCCATTGCTCCGGCTGCGTCCGCACGAGGAACACCGCCGGCTCCGCCGTGCCGAGCCCCAGCTCCCGGTCGTAGTTCCCGGCTCGCCCCGCGCCCATCCGTGCGCGATCAACGCACTTTCGACGGCGTCCTCAAACGTCCTCTCCGTACACCTTCACGCCCATGCCCGGCATGTTACATGTAATGTGAGCGTCTCGGTATAGATTTCAGCGTGTTGACAACGCTAACATACAACACTCATCGACACTTCCAGGGGCATCCGCTCAGGTGGCGGCCCGACTTCAAGGTCACCGACCCACACTTCAAAATGAGCTCCAAAGACAATTATTCAACACTGGGCACTGGCTGCGGTTGCCTTTTGGGGATTTTTGTGCTCATCGCAGGCTGCATGGCCGCCGGTAATGATGACTACACATATGACGATCCCCGAACACTGCCGGCACCCGTCGAGGAACAAGAGCCGGCCAAGGATGCCGTAAGCTACACCGTCATCTCCGCGAAAGGCGGCAAAGTCGACGGCGAGAACTGCGTAATAGCGCGCGTCAAGGTATTCAACCATGGATACGCCCCTATCCATCTGAGCACGGGTTTCAACTTCCCGAACCCCTTCACCCTGGTGAACGCCGCAGGTCAGACAGTGTGGTCCAGCACAGACTCACTGGACCTTGAGCACGACATCCCGCCGGGAGGCCAGGAGAACGGCACCATCAATTTCTGCACACCCGAACTCGACGACGGCAGCAGGGTAACGCTTTATCATGACAAGAAGAAATGGAAGGTAGACATCCCCAAGGACAAGCCCGAACATATAAAGCGGCCGAGAAGCTCAGAAAAGGCCGGCGGCGGCGGAGCCGGGCCGGGCTATACGGGACCGCGCTGCTACGCACCCGGCGGCAGAACTTGGCACCCATGCTGACGTGTCACCACTACAACGAACACCCCGCCAGTGGTTCGCCTGGACGATCTCCTCGGGGTCATCGATGATCTCCGCCGCCGCGAACGCTCCATCCCGCTCGTAATGCATCGTGACGAAGCGGCAGGAGTCGAAGAGCCAGTAGTCACGGCGGGGGATGCCTTCCGGCCACTCGCCACGGCCGACCGGGATGATCCGCACATCCTCCCCAGCCGGGACGGTGTGCTCGTAGGACCAGGCGCATTCGAACCGGACGTAGTCGGAAAGGGGCTCCTCGACGACATGCACCCGGTGCATGCGCTTCCCCGCCTTCTTCGCGGGCCGCACGTTTCCCTCGATCCAGTCGGCGATCCCCGGGAATCCCCCACGCGCCTGCCCGGCCAGGAAGAGCGCGAACTCTTCCTTTTCGTAGGAGACGTCATAGCGCTGCAGCGCCTCCAGCCGGTAGGCCGTATACCGGAAGTGGGGACGGGTCAGAGGCATCGTGCCGGGAGGCGGGCGGGGCTCGTGAACAAGAAGGGCAAAATACTCTGATGGAGTACGCGGACGTGCCGCCCGCGCGGCGGGACGAACTGCAACGGGCACTCACCGATGGTGATGACGACGCGGTTCAGGAGGCGCTCGTGGGTCTCGCACTCCATGACGAAGATGGAACATGGGTACAGGATCAGTGCCTGACGCTGAAAGACCATCCGTCTTGGCAAGTCCGCGCCACGGCCATGACCTGCCTGGGGCATATCGCAAGAATACACAAGTCGATTGATATCGATCGGGCGCTCCCCGTACTCCGTTCAGCGATGAACGATCCACGTATCGCGGGATATGCGGAGCAGGCGATCGAGGACATCGAGATCTATGTCGGCTTCTCCACCGGCGGCCCATGAACCTTCGCCTTGACGGGCGGGGACGACCACACCACGTTACGGATGCGGTAGTGGCCCAGTCCGTCAGGGAGTCGTTCCCCGCCCGCGCCGGTGTGGTGGCACGCCGCGCGCTCGGTGATTCACTTGGATGAGGTGGGAGTCGGGGCGATGGGCATTTCGTCCTGGAAGGGGCGGGTGGGCTCTTCCAGGACGATCGCCGTTCGGCGGCCGTTAGTCGGCGGTGGGGTTTGGGATGCCGATGGAGTGGCCGAAGCGGAACATTCCGGCCGGGTCGTAGACGGCCTTCAGCTCCGTGAGCCGCCGGTGAACGTCGGGCGGCCAGGCCGCCGCGACCTGCTCGGGCGCGGTGGCCGCACCCTGGAAGTTGAGGAGCGCACCGCCGGTCGTCCACGGGCGGACGGCGTCGATGACGCGTTCGCCGAGCGGCCGCACCAGGGCCGCCATGTCCTGCGGGGGCGGCGGGGCGAGCACGAGCAGCGAGTACGCGGCGTCCCGTCCGCCGACCGCGTTGGGGACCTGCGGTGCGCGGGCCAGCGCACCGCCGAGATGGCGCACCTCGACCATGTGCGGCGGGGCCTCGGCGCCCGGTCCGGCCACGTCCACCAGGGCCTGGACGGCGTCCTCGGTCAGCTCGCGGAACAGCGCGCCCCGCTCCCACACGGGCATCGGGTCGGTCGGGTCGTTGTGGATGGCGCCGATGGCGGTGTACGGCATCATGCCGACCATGTCGATGATCGGCGGGGCGGCCGACCGCATCGGCGCGAGCAGCCGCTCGCCCTCGGCCTGGTCGCCGACGTGGGCGACGCGCAGGTGGACGACGAACCGGCCGCGCAGCGGCGGCGGCAGCTCGTCCACCGGCGGCAGCCGGAGCAGCGCGACGGACGTGGTGGTCGACTCGGGCAGGTCGCGGGACCACGCGCGGTAGGCGTGCAGGACCCGCGCCGAGTCCTCGCCGGCGTAGAAGATCCCGCCGCCGTACAGGCTCGCGACCGGGAACAGGCCGATCGTCATGGCGGTGACGATGCCGAAGTCGCCCTTGCCGCCGCGCAGGGCCCAGAACAGGTCCGGCTCGGTGCCGGCGTCCGCGATCCGCGTGCGGCCGTCGGCGGTCACGACCTCCAGGGACCGGACGTGGTCGGCGGCGAAGCCGTAGGTCCGGGCGATCGGTCCGAGGCCGCCGCCGAGCGTGTAGCCGACGGCGCCGACGGAGGGGGCCGAGCCGCAGAGCGGGGCGAGCCCGTACGGCGCGGCGGCCTCGATCACCTCGGCCCAGGTGACGCCCGCCTCGACCCGGGCGGTCCGGGTGGCCGGGTCGACGGTGAGGCCGCGCATGCGGCCGGTGTTGACGATCAGGGCCCCCGCAACCGGGGCGACGGAGCCGTGCCCGGTGGCGTGGACGGCGACGGGCAGCCCGTACCGCCGGGCGAACCCGACCGCCGCCGCCACGTCGGCCGCTCCGGTCGCGCCGACGACGACCGCGGGACGGTGCCGGATCGTCAGGTTGAACGGCGCGACCTCCCGGTCGAGGCCGGGGTCGCCGGGGGTGAGGACCGGGCCGGAGACCTGCTGACGAAGGCCGTCGAGGTCCGGGAGGGACATGGTGGTCACGGTGATCTCTCCTGTCTGGGATCTTCTCGGCGGTGCCGAGCGGCGGGCGGCACATCCGTTCTCGCAGGCACCACTTGGGGCACCCTTTGCGGTGGGTTAGATTTGGCCTGTTCGGCGCCGTTAAGGCCGGACACAAGCCGTCCTTAAGTGGCGACCGGGCAGGCCGGCACAGGGACACGGGCACCACAGCGGGGGCGGGTGGAAGGCGATTTCGAGCGGGAGTCCGGTGCCACCGCCGGGGTGCCGCGGTTCCGGGTACTGGGGCCGCTGGAGGTGACCGACGCGGCGGGCACGCCCATCGTCGTGGGATCGGGCAAGCTGCGCGCGCTGCTGACGCTGCTGATCGCGGACGCCGGCCGGGTCGTGTCGGTCGACCGGCTGGTCGACCGGCTGTGGTCGGGTGACCCCCCGGCCTCCGCGGTGGGAACGCTCCAGGTCTACGTCTCCCAGGCGCGGCGGCTGCTCGACCCGTCCCGCAGGACCCGCACGGCCACGGGCGCGATCGTGACCCGTCCGCCCGGGTACCTGCTGGACGCGGCGGACGGCGAGGTCGACACCGGCCTGTTCGCCGCCCTGGTCGCGGACGGCGAACGGCTGGTGGAGCGGGCCGCCCACGCCGCCGCGCTGGAGGCCGTGGACCGCGCCCTGGCGCTGTGGCGCGGACGTCCCTTCGCCGACGTCGCCGAGGACCCCGACCTGGCCGGGCACGCCGAGGCCATGATGGAGCTGCGGCTGCGCGCGCTGGACTGCAGGGCCGCCGCGCTGCTCGGATGCGGCCGCCCGGACCTGGCCGCCGCGACCGCCGAGACGCTCGTCCGCGAACAGCCGCTCCGGGAGCGGTACTGGGCGCGGCTCATGCTCGCCGCCTACCGCGACGGCAGGCAGGCGGACGCGCTGAAGGCGTACCAGGACTGCCGCCGGCTGCTGGACGAGGAACTCGGGCTGATCCCGGGGCCGGAGCTGGCCGGCCTGCAGAGCGCGATCCTGCGCCGCGACCCCTCGCTCGGCGAGGTCGCCACCGCGGCCCCCGTCCCGGAGGCGCGGATCCCGCCGGACGTCGCGCGGCCTGGGCCGTCCGCGAGCACGGGGCGGACGGCCCCCGAGCCTGCGGTGCCCCCGGACGAGCAGGCAGCGGGCTCCGTGCCGGGACTCGTCGGACGCGAACGCGAGCTCGGCGAGCTGCGGGCCGGGATCGAGGCCGCCCGCCGGGGCACCGGGACGATGGTGCTGCTGGAGGGCGAGGCGGGGATCGGCAAGACCACGCTCGCCGAGGCCGCCGCGTGGATCGCCCGCGAACGGCACATGAACGTCGTATGGGCGCGGGCGGTGGAGGACCTGGGCGCCCCGCCCTTCTGGCTCTGGGAACAGGTGCTCCAGGAGCTGGGCGTGGAACGGCCCCCCTTCGCGGGCGGCGCGCAGAGCCGTCCGGCGGGCCTCGCCGGGGACCGCGCGGCCACGCGGACCCAGGACCTGGCGATCGAGCGCTTCCGCCTGCTGGAGGCCATCGCCCGCGCCGTCGTCGGGGCCGCCCGCACCGGCCCGCTGCTGCTCGTCCTGGACGACCTGCAATGGGCCGACGCGGGATCATTGCAGGCGTTGCGGCTGCTCATCGGGCGGTTGCGCGGCCTGCCGTGCGGCATCGTGGCGACGTGCAGGTCCACCGACGCGCTCGACCCGGCGGCGCTGGAGGACACGCTGGCCCTGCTGGGACGCGAGCGCGCCGTCCACCGGCTCCCGCTGTCCGGGCTCTCCGTCGCCGAGGTCGAGGCCCTGCTCGGCGGGCACTGCGACGGCCTGCCGGACGCGGCGGCGGTGCGGGAGCGCACCGGCGGGAACCCGTTCTTCCTCGCCGAGCTGCTCCGGTTCCACGACGACGTGGACGGGCGTTCCCGGCCGCAGGTGCCCGCCACCGTCCGGGACGTCGTGGAGCGCCGCTTCGAGCGGCTGCCCGAGCGCACCCGCGTCCTGGTGCGGCTGGCGGCGCTCGCGGGCGCCGAGATCGACATCGGGATCCTCGCCCACGCCGTCCGGATGGACCCGGCGCAGGTCGTGACCGCGCTGGAACCGGCGCTGGACAGCGGGCTGCTCCGGCACGACGAGGAGACGTGGCGGTGGCGGTTCGTCCACGACATCTCCCGGGACGCGCTGTCGGCGCGGCTGGCCCCGGGCGAGCGGACGCAGCTGCACGCGCTCCTCGCCGACGCCATCGAGGCCGTCCACGGAGGGGACGGCCGCCTGGACGACCTGGCGCGGCACCGTTTCCACGCCGCCGGCGGCACCGCGTCCGAGCCCGCCTTCCGCACCTGCTCCCGGGCCGCCGACGAGGCGTGCAGGCGGCTCGCGTTCGACCAGGCGGCCCGGCACCGCGAGCGGGCCCTGGCGGTGCTGCCGCCGGGCGGGGACGGGGAGGACCGCCGCTACCGGACGCTGATGACCCTCGTCGGGGAGCTGCGGCTGGCGGGCGACGTGCGCGGCGCCGACGCGGTGCTGAACGAGGCGGTGGAGATCGCCCGGCGGGCCGGGGACCGGGAGCGGCTCGCCGACGCCGTGTCCGTCCTCGGCGGCGTGACGCTGTGGAACTGGCGCCCCTACGGCACCGTCGACCCCGGCTTCGTCGCGCTGCTGCGGGACCTGATCGCCGAGACGCGCGATCCGCGCCGGCGGGCCGAGCTGCTGGGCACCCTGGCCGTCGAGCTGTACTACGGGCCCGACCGCCCGGAGGGCGAACGGCTGGCCGAGGAGGCGGTGGAGATCGCCCGCCGGATCGGCGACCCGGAGCTGCGCGGCCGGACGCTGAACAACTACGTCATGGCCTCCTGGGTCCCGGAGCGGGAGCCCGCCAGGATCGCCGCGCTGGAGGAGTCGCTCGCGCTGGCGGGCGCCGGGCTGCCGGCCGCCACCGAGGTGATCGCGCGCATGCACCTGCTCTCGGTGCAGCTGAAGTTCGGCCGGATCGCCGAGTACGAGGACGGCCTCGAATGGACCCGGCACATGGTGCAGACCCTCGGCATCACCGAGCTGGAGGTCCAGCACACCTACCAGCAGGCCGGGTACGCGATCTTCCGCGGCGACGACGACACGGCCCTCGAACTGATCGAGCAGGCGCACCGGCAGCACAGCCGGACCAGCGTGTGGGGCGGGCAATGGGCCCGCCTCATGCAGCTCACCGTGCTGGACCGGGTCAGGGGGCGGGTCCCCGGCCGGCTCGACGAGCTCCTCGCCGCGGCGCCGCGGGCGGAGAACACGGCGCTGCGTCCCACCGCCGTCCTGGCGCTGCTGGACGCGGGCGAGCGGGAGCGCGCCCGGCATCTGCTCCGCCGCTGGGGCCTGGACCGGCTGCCGCGCGAGCAGACCTGGGCCTCGGACTTCGAACACGGCCAGCTCGGCGAGATCGCCGCCGTTCTCGGAACCCCCGACCCGGCGGCCATGTACCGGCTGCTGTACCCGTACCGGGACCGGCTCCAGGTCGTCGGCTCGGCGCTGGCCTGCGCCGGCTCCACCCACGCCGTCCTGGCGAAGCTCGCCCGGCGGCTCGGCCGCCCGGACACGGCCGCGGAGCACCTGGCACACGCCGCCGCGGCCCCGGGCCCCCGAACTCCCTGAGCAGCCCCTTGAACGACACGGCGGTCCGGCTGCCCGCCCGCCGCGAACGGCACGACCTGCGCCTTCATATTCCGTACGCCCTCCGGCACCGGGATCAGATCCTCGAACCGGCTCGGCACCACGTCCGCCACCACTAGAGACCGCCCACGCGACATATCTTCCAGTGGTAATCCGAAATCGCGGGATTCCCAGAACCGAAAATGCGTCAGCGGGCCGGAACATTGTTGAAATAAGATGTTCATGGAACCCTGTGATTGAACCGCTGTCACGGACGATCGGGGCGCTATGGCGAGGATGTGGGGGGCCGATCCCGCCGCGCGGTTCGCGCGGCGGCTGGGCAAGTCACCACATGAGCTGGGTGACACCAAGGAAGACATGACGTGTCCGGACTTGTGGGAGCTGTCCAACGGTGACGTGGCCGCCATAGGCCGCGACCTGACCGAGGTTTATCGCGATCAGCTACCCGCGGGCGTGAGCGTCGGTCCTGACGAGCGGATCGTCATCTTGCCCCGCAACCTGGTCATAGCCGCCAAATCGGACATCCCAGATGCTTGATCGAGTACCGAATCTCCCCGCCGCTTTCCTCACCCCAGAAGAATACGCGTCCGACGCCAAGTCGCGTTTTACTGACATCAAGGACTACTTCTGGAAGCTCGAAAGGCGGCAGACCTTCCAGGAAGAGGGCGATGCCAGCTACCGCGCGTTCATGTGCGGCGACTGGGACGAAGCGATGAAAATCGAGGCCCAGGGACTCGACGCACTCCGGCAGCGGTTCAAGAACGTAGGTTTCGAGTACCGGAGAGTTCGTGTCGCCGAACTTCCGGTCACCCCCTACCTCCAGTGGGAGATGCAGGCGTTGCGGGTCCGGGCGGAGGCGGGTGAGGGCATCCGCGTCGTGGACGCGGACGCCGTCCGCGACCGTGAGGAAGACGGGCTCCTGCCCGAGGTCGTCATCCTCGGGACGGCGGCGCTGTACGAGGTCCGTTACGACCGGGCGGGCGTGCACAACGGCGCCCGGCGGATCGTCGACCCGAAGGTCATCGACGAGTGCCGGACCGAGATGGCCGCGCTCTGGGACGGCGGCGAGGACTTCGCCTCCTACTTCGCCCGGGAGATAGCGCCGCTGCCACCGCCGCACGCGCAGCATTGAGACGTGGCGCGAACGCGGTTCACCGGGGGCGGCGGCAGGCGTACCGGGCTGACCGTCCTGCTGGTCCTCCTCATCGTGCTCGCGGTCGGGCTGGTCGGGGCGTCCCCCGTCGCGCTCGGCCTGTTCCAGGGTGACGCGACCCGTTGGGAACGGCTGAGTTTCATCGGGCAGACCTACGGCGCGGCCTCCGCGCTGCTGTCGGCGTTCGCTCTCGCCGGCATCGTGGTAACGCTGGTTCTCCAAGCACGCGACACCAAGGTGAATCGGGAGCAGGGCCAGCGGCTGGCACATCTCGAACTGCTGAAGATGGCGTTGGACAACCCGCTGTACCGCCGGGCCTGGGGTCCCCTTCCCCCCGGCCACGACACCGACGCGGACCTCCAGGAAATCTATGTGAACCTGATCTTCTCGAACTGGCAGATGTCCTTCGAGTTGAAGACGATGGACGAGCGCCTGTTGCGTGTGGTCGCATCCACGCTGTTCAAAGGCGAGCCCGCGCGCCGGTTCTGGGCCAAGGCCCGGCAGACGCGCATCGCCACTTCCGCCACGCGCCGGGAACGCCGCTTCCACCGGATCGTGGACGAGATGTACCAGGCAGCGGAAGCGCAGGGGCCGCCTCTGCCCGATCTGGGGAGGCGGCGGGAATCAGTGATCCGCCGTCACCGTGGGGTTCTGCTCGGTGCGGCGCTGGGCTCGGCCGCCGCCCTGCTCGCGCACGTGCTTCACCGGGTCGTCCGGACAGCTCGGACACCTCGCGGCACCCGGGCTCGGCATCGGCGCCATCCTCACACCGGACGGACGGGAGCCGCCGCACGAGGGCATCCAGCCCAGGACACGAGCGAGAAAACGGCGTGATCCGCACACTTGCGCATGTCGTTCGCCAGTCCGCCCGCATACGGGGGCGCGGGGCATTGCCCCTTACGCCTGGGGCCTATCGAGATTCCGAACGCGCACGAGGTTGCGGACGGTGTCTCCGTCTTGCTCGTCGGTGTACTCGGCGACCGGGAGGTAGCCGTGTTCGTCGTAGATGCGTCCGAGTTCGGGGCTGCCCGCCCAGTGGTCCAGGGCCAGGGCGGGGGCGCCGTGTGCTCTGGCGAGATGCTCGGCGTGGGTCAGCAGGGCCGAGCCCGCGCCCCGGCCGGCGGAGCCACGGTCGGTCATCACGGTGTGGATGAACATCGAGCCGTCGGGGACCACACCGGCGGGGATGCGCGGCGGGACCATGGGCGCCGCGGCCAGGAGCCCGACGCATTCGCCGTCTCGCTCGGCGATGGTGATGACGCCTTGGGAGGTCCAGTCGGCGACCCGGTCGGGGAAACCCGGCTGCTGCGAGAACGGCACCGTTCCCCACTGCTGGGGCCGCCCTTGGGCCACCAGCCACTTCAGGACGGAGTCCATCAGCGCCAGCAGGGCCGGAACATCGCTCGTCGTCGCCTGTCGCAGGTGCAGCGGGTGATCTGGCACGGCGGTCTCCCTCGGAGGTTAGACTTGGTCGAGCTCATTAATTTAACTATCTAAGGATTAGATTGTCAAAGGAAATGAGGATGGGCGCCATCACCAGGGCGGTCCAGGAGCTTCAGGACGCCACCGATCTGATCGATGAGCTGGCGGCCCGGCGCCTGGGTGTCAACCGCACCGACCTGCGGTGCCTGAGCCGGCTGACCGCCCGTGGCCCGCTGACCGCGAGCGAGCTGGCCGCCGCCGCCGGGCTGACCGGCGGCGCGGCCACCACCGCCATCGACCGGCTGGAGCGGGCCGGCCTGGCCCGGCGAGTCCGCGACGCGGCGGACCGGCGCCGCGTCCTGGTCCACCTGACCGACCAGGCTCACACGGCCGGCCAGGGGATCTGGGGGCCGATCGTGACCGACGCCTTGGCCGAGCTGCGCCGGTTCACCTTCGCCGAGCTGGAGATCATCGAGACGTTTCTGCATCGCGCGCTGGACAACCAGACCCGGCACGCAGACCGCCTGCGTTCCCAGGCGCCGGATCGATGAGACCGAAGGCCGGTGTCCCGCGGTCTTCGACGCGTCGTGCTCGGGGCGGGGTTCCTGGCGGAAGCATGGCCCTGTCAGCACCTTTGCCCGGCGGGGAGCGGCCCCGGCGATGAGGCGCCGCGACGTGCGGGACGGGCCGGAGTCTCAGCCGCTCGTGCGGTTCACCGATGAGGAGTTCGCGCGGGTTCAGGCGGCGGGCTCGGCCGGCGGGAAGGCGAGGGCCTCGCGCCCGATCGTGGACGTGAGGCCCTCCAGGTGTCGCAGGGGGTCGCCTACTCGTCGTAGTGGCCCGCGCGAATGTCCCGCGCCAGCGTCCCGAAGGCGGCCCGCCCGAAGGTCAGCATCGGCCCGTCCGGATCCTTCGAGTCCCGCACCGCCACGACAGAGACGCCCCGGCCGACCTCAACGCAGTTGCCACCTGATGAGTCGCTCCGCGAACTCTTCCGCCAGGACGCCACCTCAACGCAATCTCCGCCGGACGCGTCGCTCCGGCTGCTCTTGCGCCACGAGGCGACTTCGATGCAATTGCCGCCCTCCTGGTCGCTGTGCGAGCTCTTGCGCCAGTGGACGGACGAGGGGATGGACATACCCATGCGACCTCCAGCGTTGGTTAGCGGTCGTACTGTTCGGCACGGATGTCCCGCGCCAGCGCACCAAACGCCACGCGACCAAAGGTCAACTTTGGCCCATCCGGATCCTTCGAGTCCCTCACGATGACAACCGAGGCAAGTGCTGCCACCTCAACACACGCGCCCCCCTCGGAGTCGCTCCTAGAGCTCTTGCGCCAACGGACGGACGATAGATCCAGTGTGCTCACGTGCTCTCCATGATCGTACGGATCAGGTTTTCGGACTCCGCACCCGACAGCGCGGCAGTCCGGATCACGTTGAACAGTATGGCAAGTTCCTGAACATCGCGTGGGTTCGTGAGCACCTGACCGTGTCGCCCCACTCCGTCCACGTACGCAACATCCGGTGCTTGTTTAAACCCAAGCAACTGAAATCCGCACGGCTGAAACACTGCAGCATCTGTAGGGATGACCTGAAGCGCGATCTTGGGATGGTCCATGACTTCCAGCAGGCGCTTGCACTGGTCCGTCCGAAATTCCCATCTGAGATCCCGTATGACCGCTTCGCGGATGAGTACGAACATCCATGGCGGGTCTGCCCTTCGCAGGATCGCCTGCCGCTCCATACGTATCGCGACCAACTCCTCCACCTGGTCCGTACGCATTCCCGCACCAAGTACAAAGCGTGCGTACTCCTCCGTCTGCAGGAGACCTGTGAGCAGCAGGGGTTCGTAGATGCTGATGTGCGAAGCCTCGGGTTCCGCTTCAGCCAGTGGCCGAAAGCCGTTGGGAATCAAACCATGCTTCCGCGCCTCTACATGCTTCTCCCACATGCGACGGAAGGCGCCGCCCATCTGGAAGTAGGTGTCGAGGTCGTCGGCGAGGCCCTCGGACGGGGGCTTCTCGAAGGTCTCGACCTTGGCGATCCACTGGGGCGTGCAGCCCAACGCCGCCGCGAGCTTGTTCCGGGAGAGGCCGGACGCTTCGCGCCTCGCACGCAACTCGTTGACGAACACCTCCTGGTAGGCGGAGGGGGCAGCGTCGCGTGAGGGTGCCATCGGGGGTCTCCTGGGTGTCGGCCCGTGTGTTCGGGGGCGGCGCCTGACTCATTGGGGGGTGCTCATCGGGGGGTGAGCGGTTCGTGGCTCAGAGTAACTCTTCCCTGCAAGGCTTTCCTGCGAAACGCCGGACCAATTCGCAGGGAACCCCGACCCGTGAACGATCGAGAACTCGCACGTCTTCAGGAGCAGTACCCGTTCTGGCGCATCCGCCGGCCGCCGACGATGGAATGTCTCTTGGCCACTCGTCTCGGCCGTCCCCTTACCCAGAAGGAGATCTACTACGGCCTATGCGAAACCCTCGTCGAGGACACGTACGAGCTGCTCAGCGAGGCCCTCGCCAACCAACGTGAGATCGAGGGCACGCTGTGATCGCCAAACTGGCGATCACGGGCGCCTCACTCCTCGCATTCTTCGCAATCTGGCTGCTGGCCCTCTTCGTCGGCATGGCAATCACCGACCACAGTTACACCGGAAAACACCGCTAATGCCGACATACCTTCCCCAAGTCGGCACCGTGGTTCGCGTTCACTCGCAGCGTGTTGCCCTTATCCGGCCGACCGCCGATGAAGGCAACACGCCGCCAGTGAACGTAGCCGGTAGACATCAGCCAGCCTGCTGGCTTCCTTGACCAGCGGCGTGTTGCCCTCTGGGTGGGGGGAGGGCAACACGCCGCTTCCCAGGCGGCTTCCGACAGTGAAGCGCCATTGAACTCCCGGAGCGGTTGCCGTCCGGTACCTGCGCTCCCACCCTCTGAGCGCAGGCCGCCGACAGTCCCCCCGACCGGCAACCGTTCCGGGGCCGCCCATTCCGGGCGAACGCCCACCTCACGACACGCGCCCGCGCAGTCGCCACGTCCAACTCCCCCGTAACGGCTGCCGCTCCTCCAGCGACCCCACCTGCCTGCGCAGCCGCCGGGAGCGCAGGCAGGCGTCGCTCCTACGCGACCGGCCCCAGCCCGGGACTGTCCTCGCCGGACGCCGACACGTGGTGGCGGGACGGCTCGGGAGCGCCGAGGAGGACGGCGGTGCCGAACAGGACGTGCCGTGCGCGGGGGATGAGGTCCTGCACTGTCCTGCCGGGCATCAAGTAGGTGTCCCCGGCCGGGACCCAGTAGGCGGTGATCTTCAACGCCACAATGGCGTGCGCGCCCTGCTGCGCCGCCTGGTACGCCAGGCGGTCGAGGCCGTGCCCGATCTCGGCCTCGTCCGTCCAGACCGGCCAGGCGCGCTCTACCGGTCCCGCGTTCGCGATCGGGACGCCATCGGTCGTGTAAATCGGGATCACCGCATCGTCTTCCCTGTCTCGGCACGTCGGACAGCGACCATGATGTCCGGGCGCCCGCGACCTACGGCAGGGACCCCACGCCCGGACGCGGGCGTGAGGTCCCCAGAGGTCGGGCGCGCGGGCGGGTTACCAGGGTTTGGTGGTCCTGTACTTGTTGCCGCCGCCGTTCTTGATCGACGGGGTGGAGCACTTGCCCCAGACCGGCGGGCTGCCCTTACCGCCCCAAAGGATCATGGGCTTCTTCTTGTTGCCGTAGCTGTTGCCGTAAATGTTCTTGGTCAACTACTCGGCCCTGAAGGACCGCGCTTGTCAGCTGGGTCCTTGTGGGCTTTGTTCACGCTCCCGACTGCCCGCTACGGCGGGGCGGTCACGGGTCGCATCCACCAGGTTCCGGGGCTATGCCGGGGCCGGTGCGGGCATGTTGACGAATACCCACGCCGAGCGCGCGCGGTCACGCACGTTGACCCCGGCGACGACGTCGGCGGGTCCAGCGAGACCGCACCGGCGACAACAGAAATGGTCCCGCGAGGGACGGTTGTTCCTGGCGGTGTGGCCGCAGCGCGGGCAGCGCTGCGAGGTGTAGGCCGCATCCACCTGCAGGAACGGCACACCGGCACGGCGGGCCTTGTACTCGAGGAACTCGCCGAGCTGGTGGAACGGCCAGGACGACAGGCGCGCCCGCTGGTCGCGAGGAACCGTGACCCGTTCGCGGATCCCACCCAGCTCTTCGAGCGCGATTCCGCGGCCGGTGCGTGCCGCGACGGCGACGACCTGCCTGGAGATCTTATGGTTGACATGCCGGGCGTGCCGCGCCTCACGCCGCGCCCGCTTCTTCAGCAGCCGGGCCGCCGAACGGGTCCGCTTGGCCTGGATCTCCGCCCGCTTGCGGGCCTGCCACCGCCGGTACCGGCCCAGGCGTCGTCCTTGATGGTTGTCGCCATCGCTGGTGGTGGCCAGGTTGACGATCCCGCGGTCCACCCCGATCCAGTCGGCGGGCTCGTACACGTCCGGTTCGGGGATGTCGCAGGTGGCCAGCAGGAACCACATGCCGTCCCGGTGGACCAGGTCCGATTCGCCGTGCCGGTGCGCGGCCAGTGTCCTGGCCTGCTCGGGCGAGCAGGCCAGCCGCAGGTTCTTACACCGGCCATGAACGGTCCAGATGCTGACGGTGCCCGCGTCCAACCGCCACGACAGGTTGCGGTCGTCAAAAGTGTGCGCCGCGTCCGGGCGGAACACGACCGGCTTGGACTCGGCCTTGCGGCGCCGCCGGGACGCCGGGCCGCCGAGATTGCCGTTGCGGATACCGGCCCGCAGGGCGGTGTAGGCGTCCACGACCCGTTTGATCACATGCTGCGCGGCCTGCGCCCCCAGCCCGGCGGCCTTCAACTCGGCGTAACACAACCGCCGCAGCGGCGTCTCGCGGCACCGAAGCCCGAACTTGTCGAAGGCCACGGCCGACACCCGGGTGGCGGCGACGTTGACGGCGTGCAGGGTCGCCTCCAGCGCCAACGCCTGCTCAGGCGTCGGCAGCAGCTTCACCTGCACCACCAGTTTCACAATCCGTGACATTACCATTACGTTCCCCAGCATGCGGGGAACCCGGCGAGGCGGCGCCGACGCGCCGCGCACCAGGGAAGCGATTCCTCCCGGCCCCGATGGGCCGGGGTTCCTCACTAGAAAGATGCTGAAGACGTTGCCCTTGCCGCACCCCTCACCCTTCGTGGTGTCCCGCCATTCGCTGAACGTGGCGTAGGAGCCCGAGCGATAGAACTTGTTGCCGCTGACGAGGTTGTTGCTGCTGACGCGGACGCGGACGGGGTCGCCCGTCACGTACTCGAACCTGTTGCCGGAGATCGTGCTCCTCGAAGTCCGGACGAGGTAGATGCCGTGCATCTTGCCCGAGTTCTTCAGTTTGGAGAACAGATTGTTCTTGATCTTCAGCCCGGAGGAGCTCTCCGTGTGAATTCCGCCGTACCCTTTGGAACCGCTCAGATTCTTGAAGACGTTCCCGGTGATGGTGATATTCGTGTTGCCCTTCAGCCTGATCCCGTTCGGGGCGTTCTGGAACGTCTTGCCGGAGATGGTGAAGCTCCCGTACCCGGCCTTGATGCACAGGAGGTAGGTCGCGCAGGTCGTCTCGCCGGGGTAGCGGGCGGCCCGCGCGGTGTTCATCCGCGACCCGTCGAAGACGACGCGGCCCGTGCCCGAGGCGGTGTCGAAGACGACGCTCGACCCCTTCGGGGAGTAGTCCCAGACGATGGGCTCGGTGAGGTGGTGGACGCCCCCGACGATGAGCAGCCGCACGTGCTTGACACCCCGGCGCTTCACCGGCCACCACCATCGCGGCCGACATCGGAAGAAGCACGATTCTGCGCTTGTCCTCGCCCTCTCCACCATGATCATTTACTCGGCCGATTAAACCCAGCTTTCCCGGATCTCGTCCAACCGGAAGGGAACGCGCTCCGGCCGGACGGTCCCGCCTATGATCGCGATCATGGACGAGATGAGCCTGCTCGCCGGTTCCGGCGGGCCGGTGACCCGGAGCCGGATCAGCCGCGACCTGGAAGCGCTCGGCCTCGGCCGCGGCGACGCGGTCATGTTCCACACCCGCATGTCCGCCATCGGCTACGTGGCCGGCGGGCCGCAGACCGTCATCGGCGCGCTCGGTGACGTGGTGGGACCGCGGGGCACGCTCATGACGTACTGCGGCTGGAACGACGCACCGCCCTATGACTTCGTCACCTGGCCTCAGCCCTGGCAGGACGCCCTGCGCGCGGAGCACCCCGCCTACGACCCCGGTCTCAGCGAGGCCGACCACAGCAACGGACGTCTCCCCGAGGCGCTGCGCCGGTGGCCGGGGGCGGTGCGCAGCCGGCACCCGGACGTCAGCTTCGCGGCCCTGGGAGCGGCGGCGGCCGACTTGACCGCCGACCATCCGTGGGACGACCCCCATGGCGCGGACAGCCCGCTCGCGCGGCTGGTGGCCCATAACGGCCGGGTCCTGCTGCTGGGCGCTCCTCTCGACACCATGACGCTGCTGCATCACGCGGAGGCGCTCGCCGAGGCGCCCGGCAAAAGGTTCGTGGACTACGAACAGCCCGTCCTCGTGGACGGCCGGCGGGTCTGGCGCCGCTTCCACGACATCGACTCGGAGGACGGGGCCTTCGACTACTCCGCCGTGGTGCCCGAGGGGCGGGACCCGTTCGCGGTCATCGCCGAGGACATGCTCGCCGAGGGAATCGGCCGGAAGGGCAGGGTCGGCGCCGCCGACAGCTACCTGTTCGAGGCGTCGCAGGCCGTCGACTACGCCGTCACCTGGATCGAGAGCAGACTCCGCTGACGAACGCGCGTGCGGCGGGCGGGGTCAGGGGCCGAGGCCGGCCTCGCGGGCGCGCAGGACGGCCTGGGTGCGGTCGGCGACCTGGAGTTTGGCGAGCACGGCGGAGACGTTGTTGCGGATCGTCTTGGGCGACAGCGACAGCCGGTCGGCGATCTGGCGGTTGGTCAGGCCCCCGGCGATGAGCGTGAGCACCTCGCGTTCGCGCGCGGTGAGGTGGGGGAACGGGTCCGGCTCGGCGGCGCGGGGGGCGGCGAGCCTGGCGAAGTACGCGGTGACCCGCGCGGCCAGCGCCGGGCCGAAGATGATCTCGCCGTTGGCGACGGCGGTGATGGCGCGCAGGATCTCGGCCTGGTCGGCGCCCTTGACCAGGTAGCCGTGGGCGCCGGCGAGCATGGCGGCCAGGACGCTCTCGTCGTCCTCGTGCATCGTCAGCGCCAGCACCGCGATGCCGGGGTGCCTGCCGGTGATGCGGCGGGTCGCCTCGATGCCGTCCAGCTTGGGCATCTGCAGGTCCATCACGACCACGTGCGGTTGCAGCCGCCGCGCCATGTCGACGGCGTCGACGCCGTCGGCCGCGGTGCCGACCACCTCCACGGCACCGGTGGAGGTCAGCATCAGCGACAGGCCATCGCGATAGATCGGATGGTCGTCGGCCAGCAGCACCCGCGGCCGTTCCGCAGCGGTCATCAGGCTCCTCCCAGGTCGGCGGCCGGCAGCGACTCTATCCCGGCGTCCCGTTTCTCGTGGTCGTGCCGCCGCGCCGAGGCGCGGTAGGGGATGACGGCGTGCACCCGTGTCCCGCCGCACGGCGGAGAGGTCACCGTGCACTGCCCGCCGAGTTCCTCGGCCCGCTCGCGCATCCCGAGCAGGCCGACGCCGACGACGGCGTCCGGCGCTATCCCGCGGCCGTTGTCGGTGATCTCGATCTCCAGGGCGTCCGCGGGCGCGGCCAGGCGCACGGTGCAGCGGCTCGCGGCTGCGTGCCGGGTGACGTTGGCCAGCGCCTCGCAGACGATGCGGTAGCCGGCGACCTCGACCGCGGCCGGCAGGTCCGCCAGCACCTCGCCGGAGCCGGCGGCGCCCGGTGCGCCGAGGTCGAGGGTGATGGCCAGGCCGGCGCCGTCGAACCGGCTGATCTGCCGCTGGACGGCGCCGACCAGCCCGAACTGGTCGAGTGCGGGCGGGCGCAGGTCGTGCACCAGGCGGCGCACGTCGGCGAGCACGGCCGACAGGTCGCGGCGCACGTCGGCCAGGGTCCGGTCGGCGGCGGCGGGGTCGCGGGCCGCCAGGTTGCGGGCGGCCTCGATCTTCAGGGCGGCGGCGGCCAGGGCGGGGCCGAGCCCGTCGTGCATGTCGCGGCGCAGCCGCCGGCGTTCCTCGGCCACGCTGGTGACCAGGTGTTCCCGGCTGCGCTGCAGTTCCTCGGTCAGCGCGGTGGCGCGGACGGCGGCGGCGGCCTGCCGGACCACGTCGGCCAGCAGCCGCTGGTCGGCGTCCGACAGGCGCGTCCCGGTCTGCGGCACGAGGGTGAGCCGGCCGATCGGCACGCCCCGGTAGGCCACCGGCAGGACCACCGCGCCGGCGCTCGCGGTGCCGTGCTCGGCGACGACGGTGTGCCCGTCGGTGCGGTTCATCTCCACCCGCACGTAGGGCGACCGGAACGCGGCGCCCACCGCCTGCGCGACCTCCACCAGCAGCTCGCCCGAGCCGCTGGAGTCCTCCAGGCGGCGCGCCAGCGCCGACACCACGTCGTACGGGTCGCCGCGGCCGGTCACCAGCCGGTCCACGGAGCGCTGCAGCCGGGCCCGCAGCGGCGCGTACAGCACGGCCACGACGCCGGCGCCGGTGATCGCGGCCAGCGGCTCGTCGAGCAGCGTGCCCACGCTCAGGAACACGGCCATGTCGATGGCGACCACCGCGGCCGCCAGCCCCCCGTACAGCAGGGTGCGGCCGAGCAGCAGGTCCACCTCGTACAGCCGGTACCGGGACACCGCGATCAGCACGGCGGCGGCCAGCGCCACCAGCCCGGCGGCGAACGCGGCGTCGTTCACCCAGTTCCCCGGCGCGAGCAGCGGGATGGCCATCAGGGCGAGGTTCAGCAGCGCGGCCAGCAGCATCCACCGCAGCTGCGCCCGCCGTTCGGGGTCGGCGCCGAAGAACCGGCGGACGAACGCCGCGACCGGCACGAACAGGCTGACGGCGATGAGCGGCAGGACGAGGCCGAGCAGCGTGCGCCATGCGGCGTCGGGCAGCGGCGGCGTGGTCGGGTCCAGTGCCAGGCCGGCCATGCTCGGGGCGTCCGGGCTCTCGCCCTCGGCGGAGACGAAGACCCGCCACGGGGCGGTCAGGCCGAACAGCAGCGCCAGCCCGGTGCAGGCCAGCGAGACGCCCACCGGCCACCGCCAGCGCGGCGAGGGCAGCCGCCCGTCGGGGAAGAACAGCAGGAACAGCGGCGGGATGAGGTTGAGCGAGGGGCCGGTGCGGCCGCCGATGTAGGCGGCGAGCGAGGTCAGCGGCAGGGCGCCGCGATGTTCCAGCAGCGAGAACGACGCGTACGCGGCGGCCACGCCGTTGCCGCACGCCAGCACGCCGCCGCCGACCAGCAGCCAGGTCATCACGTGCCGGGGCAGGCGGGTGGCCAGGATCGCGCCGGCCAGCGCCAGCGCCAGGCCCGGCACCGTGGAGCCCCAGGCCGACCAGGCCAGGGGCTCGGGACGGCGGCCGTCGCCGTTCAGCGCGTCGAGCCAGAACCCGGCGGCGGTGCCCGCGGCGACGGCGACGGCCGCGGCCACCGCCGCGGTCGTGAGCCACCGCCCGGACCACCGGAAACGGGAGGCAGGGAGCGGTCTTCTCACGCACCGAGGATCCCATGCCCGCCGTCCCGCGGGCCGGGACGGGCGCCCCTGACCAGCGGGGACGATATCCCGGTCCGGCCGGGCAGATCCGGGACGGCGGAGTGCGCGCCGCCCCTGCCCGCCCGGGACGTCCCCCGCCGATGGTGGACGTACCGCGGCGCAGGGGGCGCCGCACCGAAGATCGTGGAGTGAGCATGTCGATACGGCCGATGGGACAGGACCCCACGGAACACCCGCACCCGGCGGAGCCGCCGGTCCGCGTGGAACGCAGCAGGCTCGTCAACATGGGCCAGGCCGCCGACGCCGGCCGGGCCGGCGCGCCCGCGGCCTCCGGGGGGCCGGGGCTGCCCGCGCCGCGGACGGCGGCCGCGGTGCGCCTGGCGGGGGTGATGCTGGCCGCCGGCGCGGCGGTGTGGGCGGTGGGGCTCGTCGTCGTCGGGGAGGAGGTCAAGAAGGGGATCACGCTGGTGGACTGCGTGACCGGGCTCGGCTATGTGGCCGGGCTGTTCTGCCTGGCGCTGGTCGTGCTGTACACCGGGGGGACGGGCGCGCGGAAGGGGCGGGCGTTCCCGATCGCGGTGCTGGCGCTGACGCCCGGCGCGTTCCTGTTCAACCTGCTCTCGATGTCGTATGTGGGCCACACGTACGAGGACCTGCCGCCCTGGCTGGCGATCATCGACGCGTGCTGGCCGCTGTCCAACCTGGGGATGCTGGTCCTCGGCATCGCGGTGCTGAAGGTCGGCCGCTACCGCGGCCCGCTGCGCTGGTACCTCCCGCTGTGCGGGCTGTGGCTGCCGGTGTCGATGGCGGGGCAGGCCGCCGGCGGGGGCGCGGCCACCCTGGTCAGCGCGGCATGGCTGCTGGGCACCTACACGGTGGTGGGGGTGTGGCTGGCGCTGCGCCCGGCGGACGTCCTGGCACCCCGCTGACCGGCGCTCCGGCCGCCCGCCCGGGGCGGAGCGGTTCGCGGGGGACCTTCGGCCCGCGGGTTCGGGCCGGAAGTCCCCCTACCGGGGGCGGGCGGGTGGCGTCACACTTGCCGACGTGACCTGCCGGTGGGAGGAAGCCATGACGGATGTCCGGACGGCGCTGGCGGAGGTCGTCGGTGCGGAACATGTGCTGTCGGGCGACGCGGTGCCCCCGGACTACGGGCGGGACGAGTCGCTGGGCGTCGCCGGGGTGCGGCCGGACGCGGTGGTGCTGCCCGCGCACACCGAGCAGGTCGCGGGCGTGCTGCGGGTCGCCTCCGCGCACGGGGTGCCGGTGACCGCGCGGGGGGCGGGGACGGGCCTGTCCGGTGCGGCGGTGCCCTGCGCCGGCGGGCTGGTGGTGTCGTTCGAGCGGATGAACCGGGTCCTGGAGATCGACGCGGACGGGCAGGTCGCGGTCGTGCAGCCGGGCGTCACACTCGGGGAACTCGACCGGGCGACCGCCGGGAAGGACCTGGTGTACCCCATCTTTCCCGGTGAGGACGGCGCCACCCTCGGCGGGACGATCGCCACCAACGCGGGCGGGATGCACGCGGTGAAGGAGGGGGTGACCCGGCATCACGTCCTCGGGCTGGAGGCGGTGCTCGCCACCGGGGAGGTGATCCGGACGGGCGGCCGGTACGTGAAGACCTCCACCGGATACGACCTGACGCAGCTCATCGTGGGGTCGGAGGGCACGCTCGCGCTGGTGACGGAGGCGACGCTGCGGCTGCGGCCCCGGCTCGCGCACCGGGCCGGGGTGCTGGCGCCGTTCGCCCGCGTGGAGGCGGTCACGGCGGCGGTGCCCCGGCTGACGGGCGGCGGGCTGGACCCGCTCGTCCTGGAGTACGTGGACGTCCTCGCCATGGCGGCGATCACGCAGAACGCCGGGCTGGATCTCGGCGTGCCGCAGGAGGTCCGCGACACCGCCGGCGCCTATCTGCTGGTCGTGCTGGAGAACCGTTCGGCGGAGCGGCTGGAGGAGGACGTCCGGGCGCTCGGCGGGCAGCTGGCGGACCTGGGCGCCGCCGACGTGTACGTCCTTGCGGACGGGCCCCTCCGGAAGCTGGTCACGGCCCGGGAGAAGGCGTTCTGGGCGGCCCGGAGCGCCGGGGCGGACGCGATCGTCGACGCCGTCGTGCCGCGCGCCGTGCTCGCCGGGTTCTTCACCGCCGTCCAGCGGATCGGCGCGCGGCGCGGGGCGCTCATCGGCGGGTGCGGGCACGCCGGGGACGGCAACGTGCACCTGTCGGTGTTCCAGCCGGACGCGGACGCGCTGGCCCGGGTGATGGACGAGATCCTCGCGGCGGCCGTCGAGTGCGGCGGCGCGATCAGCGGGGAGCACGGCATCGGGCGGGAGAAGAGCCGCCACTTCCGCGCCCTGGAGGATCCGGTGAAGGTGGAGCTGATGCGGCGGATCAAGACGTCGTTCGACCCGGACGGGATACTGAACCCCGGGGTCCTGTTCGGCTGAGCTGGGGAGAGGCAGATGAACGGCGCTCAGGCCATGGTGCGCACGCTGGCGGACGCCGGGGTCGGCGTGTGGTTCGCGAATCCGGGCACGTCCGAGCTGCACCTCGTGGCGGCGCTGGACGGCGAGCCGCGGGCGAGAGGTGTGCTGTGCCTGTTCGAGGGGGTCGCGACGGGCGCCGCCGACGGGTACGGGCGGATGGCGGGCGGGCCCGCCGCCGTCCTGCTGCATCTCGGCCCGGGGCTGGCGAACGGGCTCGCCAACCTGCACAACGCGCGGCGGGCGAAGACCCCGGTCGTCACGGTGATCGGTGACCACGCCACCCACCATCACCGGTTCGACGCGCCGCTGCAGTCGGACATCGCGACGGTGGCCGGGTCGGTGTCGGCGTGGATGCGGCTGCCGCAGACCGCCGCGGACGTCGGCCCGGCCGCGGCGGACGTGGTCGCGGCGGCCCGGGCGGGGGGCGTCGCCACGCTGATCGTGCCCGCGGACGCCGCCTGGTCGGAGGGCGGGACGGTGGCCGAGGCCCGGCCCGCCCCGCCGCCCGCGCCGGCGGCCGGCGACGCGCTGGAACCGGTCGCCGCCGCGCTGACCGGCGGTGAGCCGTGCGTCGTGCTGATCGGCGGGGCCGCGACCCGGCGCGCGGGGCTGGAGGCCGCCGGGCGCATCGCGGCGGCGACCGGGGCGCGGGTGCTGTGCGAAACGTTCCCCGCCCGGCTGGAGCGCGGCGCCGGTGTCCCGCCGGTGGAGCGGCTCGCCTACCTGGGCGAGATGGCCTCGGCACAGTTGGCGGGCGCCCGGCACATCGTGCTCGCGGGCGCGCGGCGGCCGGTGACGTTCTTCGCCTATCCGGATCTTCCGGGCGACCTGGTGCCGGACGGCTGCCAGGTGCACGACCTCGGCGCGAACCCGGCCGAGTCCCTTGCCGGGCTCGCCGACGCGGTCGCCGGGGACGCGCGTCCGCCCCGGCAGGCCGCGGCGCGGCCGGAGATCCCGACCGGGGCGCTCACCGCGGAGACCGCCGCCGCCGTCATCGGCGCGCTGCTCCCCGACGGCGCGATCGTGTCGGACGAGGCGAACACGTCCGGGCTGTGGCTCGCGGGCGCCACCGCCGGCGCGCCACCGCACGACTGGCTCACGCTGACCGGCGGCGCGATCGGCCAGGGCCTGCCGGTCGCGACCGGCGCCGCGGTCGCCCGCCCGGACCGTCCCGTCATCTGCCTGGAGGCGGACGGCAGCGCCATGTACACGATCTCGGCGCTGTGGACGCAGGCCAGGGAGGGCCTGGACGTCACCACCGTCGTGTTCAACAACGGCGCCTACGCGATCCTGTCGATGGAGACGACACGCGTCGGCGCCATGGCGGCACCGCCCGCGGCGGGGACCATCGCCCGGGACATGGTCGACCTGTCGCGGCCCTCCCTCGACTTCGTCGCGCTGGCGTCCGGCATGGGGGTCCCCGCGTCCCGCGCCCGCACGGCCGAGGAGTTCGCGGACCAGTTCGGCAGGGCGATCGCCGAGCCGGGCCCGCACCTCATCGAGGCGGTCGTGCCCCCGCTGGGGTAAGCCCCGACGGGTCCGGCACCCGGCCCCGCGCGAGGCGGCGGAACATGCGCCGCTGGCTCTGGTACAGGCCGGGGAACTCCCGGTAGAGGCGCTCGTACTCCGCCGCGGCCGAAGGGTCCGGGCGGAAGACGCGGTCGACGCCGATCCGGACGTCCTCGCGGCGGACGGCGCCCAGCGACAGCCCGGCGAAGACGGCCTGGCCGCGCAGGCCCGCGTTGATCGGATCGGCGACGCGCTCGACGGTGCGGCCGAGCACATCGGCGTGGATCTGGCACCACAGATCGGACCGGGCGCCGCCGCCAATCACCCTGATCGGGTCGAGGCGGCGTCCGGCGAACCGCTCGACCGCCTCGTGCAGCCACCGGTCGTTGTAGGCGACGCCCTCCAGGACGGCGCGGATGAGATCGTCCTGCGTCGTGGTCAGGGACAGGTTGTGGAAGCCCGCGCGGGCGTCGCGGTCGTCGACCGGTGAGCGTTCACCGTCCAGCCAGGGGGTGAAGAGCACGCCGTGGCTGCCCGGCGGGACGGCGGCGGCGCGGGTCACCAGCCGCTCGTAGTCGGAGTCGCCGGTGGCGGGCGCGCCCAGCACGGTCTCGTTCAGCCACTGCAGGCACCGGCCGCCGGTCTCGTGGTTGTTCGCGACGACGTAGGAGCCGGCCGACAGGCCCGGCACGCTGGCGATCGACCGCAGCACGTCGGTCTTCTTGAACGGCACCGACAGCCCGATCCAGGACGTCGTGCTGATCGCCAGATGGGCCTGGAAATCGTCCAGCGTCCCGGCGCCGCAGACCGCCGCGTGCAGGTCGGGCAGGCCGGTCACCACCGGCAGCCCCTCGGGCACCCCGAGTTCGCCGGCCGCGTGACCGGTGACGGTGCCGACCACCGAGCCGATCGGGCACAGCGGCGGAAGCCTGCCGGCGTCCACCCCCGCCCGGCGGGCCAGGTCCGCGTCGTAGCGCAGCACGTCCGGGCGCCGGTTGTCGGTCAGCCAGGCGGCCGTCATCGAGGCGTGCGTGGCGGCGGCGACCCCGGTCATCCGCATCGTCAGGTAGTCGACCGGCTCCAGGAACCAGCGCGCCGCCGCGTACACCTCCGGCATGTCGTGGCGCAGGAACAGCAGATGCCCGATCGGGTCGGCGCCGGACGGCGACGGCGCCCCGCCCGTCCTGCGGACCCAGGTCAGCGCGTTGCGCGGCGCGAACCCGGCGACCGGCCCGGCGATCAGGGCCCGGGAGTAGGGCGCGCCCCGCGTGTCGTCGTACAGCAGGCAGTCGCCGACCGGGCGGCCCGCCGCGTCCACCGGCACCGTGCTGGCCCACTGCCCGGTGCACGACGCCGCGACGAGCTGGTCGGGACGGACCGCACCGGCGGCCATCACCCGCCGGGCGGCCTCGGTGAGCAGCCGCCACCACTCCCCCGCGTCCTGGGTGGACGCGCCGCCGCCCGGCCGGCGGGTGGTGAGGAGGGCGAACTCGCAGCGGGCGATCTCCCCGGTGAGCGAGACCAGGCCGACCTTCAGCCCGGTCGAGCCGAGATCGACGGTGAGGACGTACTGCTTCTGCGGCACGGATGTCATCGGTGGCTCCGGCCGGGTCAGCGGGCGGCCGGGGGCAGCGACTGCTGGGTGTCGAGCATCCCGGCCATGATCTGCCGGATGAAGTCGTCCGCCTCCTCGGTGAGCCCGCCGGGCACGCCCCCGTACACCGCGCCCGACATGGGCTTCTCCCCCGCCGCCTCCCTCTCGGCGGCGTACCGGACGGCGGCGGCGAGGTCGGCGGCGAAGGTCTCGGCGACCCCCGGCCGGGTCTGCGGCCGGGTCACCGCCATGTGGACGGCGTTCGGATACTGCTGGCCGTTGAGCCGCCAGCCGCGGCCCGCCATGAAGTCGTACACGTGGTAGATGTCGAACTCGTCGGAGGTGAAGCTGAACAGGAACGTCGGGTCGCCCAGCACCCGCAGTTCGGGATGCGACCGGACCGCGTCGATCATCTGCCGCGCGGTGGCGAAGATCCGCTCGGCGTGGCGGCGGTATCCGGAGCGTCCGAGCTTGACCATCCCCGCCCAGGTGGCGGCGAGCAGCCCGCCCGACCGGGAGCCCTCGATGCCCGGCGACAGGTACTTCCCGCCGCTCCACCCCGCGTTGAGGAAGTACAGCTCGTTGCGCAGCCCGCTGTCGCGGAACAGCAGCGTGGACGTGCCCTTCAGCCCGTACCCGTACTTGTGGGTGTCGGCGGAGATGCTGGTCACGCCCGGCAGGCGGAAGTCGAAGACGGGGACGTCCAGGCCCAGTTCCTCACCGAACGGGAGGATGAACCCGCCGAGGCAGGCGTCCACGTGCAGGCCGACGCCCCGGGCCAGTGCCAGCTCCGACAGCTCCGCGATCGGGTCGATCGTCCCGTACCCGTAGTTGCCCGCCGAGCCGATCACCGCGATCGTGTCCGCGTCGATGAGCCCGGCCACGGCCCCGGCGTCCACCAGGGTCGTGCGGGGGTCGGCCGGCGCCCGCCGCACCTCGATGCCGAACAGGTGCCCGGCCTTGTCGAACGCGGGATGCGCGGTCTCCGGCTTGACGATGTTCGGACGCGTGACGCCGCGATGGCGGGCGGCGGCGTCCCGGTAGGCGAGCATCGCGTGCAGGATGCTGCCGGTACCGCCGGTCGTCACCACCCCGCCCGGCGTGGTGCCGGTGACGGCGCCGGCGTGCATGAGGTCGAAGGTCATGGCGAGGATCTCGCCCTCGAACTTCGTCGCGCTGGGGAACATGTCCCGCTGCAGGGCGTTCGCGTGACCGAACAGGCCGTACGTCTCGGTCATGAAGGCGTAGTGGTCGTGGTCGCCGCAGTAGATCGTCCCGGACGCCTTGCCCGTCTCCCAGAGGGCGTCCTCTCCGGCCGCCATCTCCCGCAGCTCGGCGAGGATCTCCACCGGGGGCCGCCCCTCCTCGGGGAGCCTCCGGTGGACCTCGAACCGGCCGGCGTAGGGGTAGTCCGTCACGTGTGCCGCCCTCCGCTCCCGCGCGTCCGCCTCGTCACGGAGCGCCGTAGGCACGATCGTGGAACCGATCCACCGGCGGGGCATAGGGGCTTTCGTCCCCCCTGACCGGTGCCGTTGGGCCCGGGCGGGGCGGTCAGACCCCGAGACCGCGGCCGATGATCTCCTTCATGATCTCGGTGGTGCCGCCGAAGATCGTCTGGATGCGGACGTCCTGGTACGCCTTCGCGATCGGGTACTCCGTCATGTAGCCGTAGCCGCCGTGGAGCTGGACGCAGCGGTCCACGACCCGCTTGAGCAGCTCGGTGTTCCACCACTTGAGCATCGCGGCCTCGTCGGCGGTCAGCTCGCCGGCGCTCTCCTTGACGATGCACTCGTCGGTGAAGGCGCGGGAGACCGTCAGCTCCGTCTTCATCTCCGCGAGCGTGAAGCGGTTGTGCTGGAACTTGCCGATGGGACGCCCGAACGCCTCCCGCGTCTTGCAGTATTCGAGGGTCTGCTCGAACGCGGTCTCGGCGGCGGCCTGCGCGGTCGCGCCGATCGACAGCCGCTCCCGGGCGAGGTTCCGCATCAGGTAGATGAAGCCCATGCCCTCCTCACCGAGGAGGTTCGCCTTCGGGACGCGGACGTTGTCGAAGAACAGCTCGGCGGTGTCCTGGGCGTGCATGCCGACCTTGTCGAGGTTGCGGCCGCGTTCGAAGCCCGCCATGCCGCGCTCGACCACCAGGAGGCTGACGCCCTTCGCCCCGGCGGCCGGGTCGGTCTTGGCGACCACGATGACCAGGTCGGCGAGGATGCCGTTGGAGATGAACGTCTTCGACCCGTTCAGGACGTAGTCGTCGCCGTCCCCGACCGCGGTGGTCCTGATGCCCTGCAGGTCGGATCCGGCGGCGGGCTCGGTCATCGCGATCGCGGTGATGATCTCGCCGGAGCAGTAGCCGGGGAACCAGCGCCGCTTCTGCTCGTCCGTGCACAGCTGGCGCAGGTAGCCGCCGTTGATGTCGTTGTGGACGGCGAACCCGGGGCCGTGGACGCCGGCCTTCGCCAGCTCCTCGTTGAAGATCACGTAGTAGCGGTAGTCGGGGTTGCCGCCGCCCCCGAACTCCTCCGGCATGTCGATGCCGAGCAGGCCCGCGCGTCCGGCCGCCAGCCACACCTCACGGGAGACGATGCCGTCCTTCTCCCACTGCTCGTGGTGGGGGGCGATCTCCTTCTCGATGAAGGAGCGCACCATGTCGCGGAAGGCGTGGTGCTCGTCGGTGTAGATGTCGCGTCCCATCCGGCGGTCTCCCTCAAGTAAGTGAGTGCTGATACAGGGCCAATGTATCTGCCGTCCGCCGGTCGGTGCCCACCTGATCAGGCGTTCTTCCACTCCTCGCCCTCGTACTCGACCAGGCGCGGGTGGACGAGGGTGTTGACCTCCACGTCCCGGCCACGGCGGTCCTTGGGGAAAACCGTCGACGCCTGCAGGACCGCACTGTCAAGGAAGCGAAGCCCAGTGAGGTCGGGTGCGAGCTTGAGCGCGGGGGGTTCCTTGGTAGGGGACGCCAGGACGAACCCCCAGTCACCGAAGCTCGGCACGTCCACGTGGTACGGGGTGGTCGCGAGACCGGCGGCGGCTATCGACTTCTGGATGCTCCAGAACGACTTGGGCGCGAAGTACGGCGAACCCGACTGGACGACCATCCGCCCGCCCGGCGCCAAGGCCCGCTTCACCATCCCGTAGAACTCGACCGAGTACAGCTTGGCCGTGGCCACGTCATCGGGGTCGGGCATGTCCACGATGATCGCGTCGTACTGCTCGTTCAGGCCGCGCAGCCAGGAGAACGCGTCAGCGGTGACGGTCTCCACGCGCGGATCCTCGAAGGAGCGGTGGTTGAGGGACGCGATCGGCCCGTAGGTGCGGGCCAGGCGCAGCATTTCCGGGTCCAGTTCGACCAGCGTCGCGCTCCGGACGTCCTTGTAGCGCAGCACCTCGCGCAGCGCCAGCCCGTCCCCGCCGCCGAGAACGAGCACCCGGCCGTGCGGCCCGGACATCAGCGGATGAACGAGCGACTCGTGGTACCGGTACTCGTCCACCGAGGAGAACTGGAGATCGCCATTCAGGAAGAGCCGCAGGTCCGGCGGGCCGAGCCCGGCCTGCCGGGTAATGACGATCTCCTGGTACCTCGTGCGCTCCGCCACCGCGATCGGGTCGCTGTAGAGCGCCTGCCGCGCCGACACCTCGAACCCGTCCGCCAGCGCGTAGACACCGCCGAGCACGGCGAGGACGGCCACCATGCCGAGCGCCAGCGCGGCCCGCGCGACCCGGCCGAGTTCGCGGCGGAACAGCCACAGCACCACCGCGACCCCGGCGACCGCGTTCACCACGCCGACCAGCAGCGCGCCCTTGATGTGCCCGAACGCCGGCAGCAGCAGGAACGGGAACGCCAGCCCGCCGACCAGCGCGCCCACGTAGTCGGCGGCGAACAGGTCGGCGACCGCCGACCCCGCGTCCTGCCTGCGGATCCGCTGCAGCAGCGTCATCAGCAGCGGGATCTCCGCGCCGATCAGCGCGCCGACCGCGAACGCCACCACCACCAGCGCCGGGACGTACAGGTCGAGCCACGCGAACGCCGCGTACAGCGCCAGCACGGAGACGCCGCCGACCAGCGCGAGCGCGCCCTCCACGACCGCGAACGCGACGATCGCGCGGCCCTGCAGCGGCTTCGCGGCCAGCGACCCGACGCCCATCGCGAACACCATCACCGACAGCACGATCGACGCCTGCGTGACGGAGTTGCCGACCAGGTAGCTGCCCAGCGCGACCAGCGCCAGCTCGTACACCAGCCCGCACGCCGCGCACGTGAACACGGCCGCGAGGATCAGGGTGCGCGCGAACCGTACCGGGACGCGCGGCCTTCCCGGCCCGTCCGCCCGGGACGGTTCCGGGTCGGGCGGCCGGACGGCCCGGTCCAGATCGCGGGTCGTCAGGAGACCGCCCCGGCCACGATCGCGGCGACGCCCAGGTCGGCGGCGGCGACGACCCACCCGGCCGGGTGGATGGCGGTGCCGCCGCCGTCCGCGTCGACGAGCGTCGCGCCGAGCCTGCCCGGCGTGATCACGTCCAGCAGGAAGAACGAGACGACCATCAGCACGATGCCGATCGCGCCGAACACGGCGGTGTCGACCAGGCCGGCGCCCAGGTCGTTGTCACTGGTGACGATCGCGGTCGTGACGATCATGCCGATGCCGAAGAGCTTGACCGCGAGCAGCAGCGCCGCGCCGCGGTTGCCCTCGGTCCAGATCTGCTTGCCGAGCCTGCCCGGCGTCGTCACCTCCACCACCAGGTAGCCGAGCGCCATCAGCGCGATCCCGACCGCCCCGTAGGCGAAGGTCGCGCCGATCTCCCGAAGGATGTCGTCGTTCATGTGCCGCTCCTCATTTGCCCGACCCTGGGCCGCCGCCCCGGAACGACGCGGCGCCTCTGCTGTTCCATCCGTGGCTTCCGGGGCTCGCCCAGCGCCCGCCGACATGGGAGTAGTAGCGGCCGTAGCCGCTGCGGGGATTGTCGACCGTGATCCGGCTGCCCGCGCCGTCCGGCAGCACGCCGACGACGAGATTGGGGTAGCGCATGAAGATGCCGCCCGCCGCGCCCATCGCCGCCATGTCGTCCACGCGGTCGATCGGCTTGAACTTGCGGCCGATCTCCGAGGCCACCGTGTACGGAGCCTTCGGGGAGCGGTAGGTGCCCGCCCCCGCCCGGGAGTACTTGTCGGCGATCCACGACGACTCCGACTGGCCGCAGCCGCCGAGCGCCGCGGTGGTCACGGCGGCGGCGAGCACCGCGCCCGCCACCCGGTATCTGCTGTTCACGATGGTCTCACCAGCCGGCTCCGTGTCATCACGATCTCCCGGGTCTGCGGGTAGGCGTGCCAGGTCCGCCAGCCGAATCCCGGCTCCCGCGTCTCTTCCAGTGCCAGTGCGGTGACGGCGTGCGGCGAACCGGGGAACGCCCCGGTCAGCGCGTCACCGCGGTCCGCGAGCCGCGCGCACACGGCCTCGACGGCACGGGCGAACGCCGTCCCGTCACGGTGCGCGGCGGTCGTCGCGGTGAACTCGTAGGCCCAGCCGGGCACGCGCGTCGCGGCATGTCCGGGCAGCGGCTCGGCGGCATCGGGCAGGCACGCCACCGTCTCGCTCAGCGGACCGGCGATGACCTGGTGGGACGCGCCGAGCAGGCGCAGCTCCACGGTCAGGCCGGCGCGCTCCGCCGGCAGCACGGCGAGCGCGTCCAGCGGCGGCAGCCCGAGCGCGAACGAGAGCCCGTCGGCGCGCGCGTCCGCGTAGGGGGTGTCGAGGGTCGCGCGCAAGGTCAGCTACCGCCACCCGGGTAGATCGTCATCGATCCGGCCGGGACGCGTTCGCCGAGGCCCGCCTCCCACGGGCCGCCGCCGTACTGCTCGAACGACAGGTACTTCCCGCGCGGGCCCTCGTAGTCGACGTACTCGACCCGGCCCTGGACGCCGACGCCCGTCGTGCCCTCGCTGGTGTAGTCGGCGGTGCCGTGCTCGTCGCGGCGGTACTCCACGCCGTCCACGACGATGGTCTTCTCACCGGGCGTGAGGTCCCCGGCGTCGTACTCCGTCCACCAGACGACCTCAAGGTCCGGGTCCTCCTCGACGGAGACCCACACCTTGGTGCCCTCGATGGTGTCGGCGTCGAGGAGGTGCTCGCTCCAGGTGAAGCCGCCCTCCTTCAGCCGCAGCGAGCCGCGCACGAAGTAGCGGGTGCCGAGGTACTCGACCATGTCGCCGGCCTTCAGGGCCCGCGGGTCGCCGGCCACCTGGTCCTCGGGGGCGAACGGGTCGCGCGGGACCACCGGGGCGGGGGCCGCAGGAGCCGAACGGCGCCGCAGCAGGACGAGGATGAGCACGATCAATGCGACCAGGATCAGCGCCAGCAGGATCACTATCGCCGTTCCGCCCACGGACACCTCCATCGTTTCGTCGATATGGGCGCAGACCAGCGGATCCTATCGACTGCGGCCTATCAAGCCCATACCGCGATGAGACGTATCAAATGCACCACGGGTTGCACGCGGGAATCGGTGATCCGTTGCGAGAGCGGGACCGGGCCGCCCCCGGGTCAGAGGCGGTCGACGGCGGCGGCGACGCGCTCGTCCGTCGCGGTGAAGGCGATCCTGATGTGCCGGGCCCCGGCCGGGCCGTAGAACTCGCCGGGGGCGACGAGGATACCGAGGGACGCCAGGTGGGCGACGGTGTCCCAGCACGGCTCGTCTCCCGTGGCCCACAGGTACAGGGACGCCTCGGAGTGGTCCACGCGGAAGCCGTGCCCCTCGAACGCGGCGCGCAGCGCGGCGCGGCGGCGCGCGTACCGTGCGCGCTGCTCGTCCACGTGCGCGTCGTCGGCGAACGCCGCGGTCATCGCGGCCTGCACCGGCGCCGGGACGATCATGCCGGCGTGCTTGCGGACCTCCAGCAGCCGCTTGACCAGCGCGATGTCGCCGGTGACGAACCCGGCGCGGTAGCCCGCCATGTTGGAGCGCTTGGAGAGGGAGTTGACGGCGAGCAGCCCCTCATGGGAGCCGTCGCACACGTCCGGGTGCAGGATCGAGATCGGCGGATTCCCCTCGTCCCAGCCGAACTCCAGGTAGCACTCGTCGCTGACGACGAGCGCGCCCCGGCCGCGCGCCCACGCGACGACCTTGCGCAGATGCTCGACCGGCAGCACCTTGCCGGTCGGGTTGGACGGCGAGTTCACCCAGACGATCTTCGGTTTGACCGGGCCGAGCGCGAGCAGCCCGTCGGTCGAGACGGGGGTGGCCCCGGCCAGCCGCGCGCCCACGTCGTAGGTCGGGTAGGCCAGCGCGGGGAAGACGACCTTGTCGCCGGGGCCGGCGCCGAGCAGCGTCGGCAGCCAGGCGACCAGTTCCTTGGTGCCGATGACGGGCAGCACCGCGTCCGGGTCGGCGCCGGACACGCCGGCGCGGCGCCGCAGCCAGCCCGCGACCGACTCGCGCAACTCCGGCGTCCCGTACGTCTGCGGGTAGCCGGGCGCGTCGGCCGCGGCGGTGAGAGCCTCCCTGACCGGCTCGGGCGTCGGGTCGACGGGCGTCCCCACGGACAGGTCGACGATGCCGTCCGCGTGCGCCAGCGCCCGCTCCTTGTAGGGCGCGAGCCGATCCCACGGAAAGTCCGGCAACGTGAACACGACCTTGTTCCTCCTCTGGAGACCCGGCGGGCCGCGGCCTTCCCGAAGCAGGGAGACCACGGCCCGGAAAGCGTGGGGCCCGGCTCAGTCGTCGTGGCTCTGCGGAGGGAGCGCGGCGACGATCGGGTGGTCCTTCTCGATCTTCCCCACCTTGGACGCGCCGCCCGGCGAGCCGAGGTCGTCGAAGAACTCCACGTTCACCTTGTAGAAGTCCTTCCACTGCTCGGGGACGTCGTCCTCGTAGTAGATGGCCTCGACCGGGCAGACCGGCTCGCACGCACCGCAGTCGACGCACTCGTCCGGGTGGATATAGAGCTGACGCTTCCCTTCGTAGATGCAGTCGACCGGGCACTCCTCGATGCATGCCTTGTCGAGCAGGTCCACGCAGGGCTGCGCAATGACGTAGGTCACGTCAGTGACTCCTCTCGGATTTCCGGCCCCGCCGCACGTCACGGCTCACCGCAAGCTCGCTGTGAATAGTATTGCCATCACGGCTCGGTCGATTCGACACGGGGGTCCTCAGATGTCAGCCCGCTTCGCCGCGCGGCTGGTGGTCTCCATCAGTGGCGCGGACGTGGGCCAGCGGATCTCGCTGCGCCGCCGCCTGCCTACGGGAGAGTACAGCGACGTCGTCGGCGTACTCGAATCGTGGTCCAACAAGACCCTCACGGTGCGCCGGCGCACCGGTGAGCTGGTCGAGGTGCCGGAGGAGACCATGGTCGCGGCGAAGGTCGTCCCGCCGCAGCCGCCGCCGCGCCGCCGTCCCCGCCGCGCGGAGCCGGGAGCCGGTTAGCCGGAGCCGGTGGGCACCGGGCGCGTGCGGGGCGGGCCTGCGGGCGATCCGGTCGGCGGCGGGCTCGTCTTCACCCGCTCGGGTGCGGGGAGGCGCTCGCTGTAGGTCTCGCCCGGCTTGAGGGTCCTGCCCTGGAGCAGCTCCGACACCGTGACGAGCGTGAACCCGCGCTTCTTCAGGCCCTCCACCACCTTCGGGACGGCCTGGACGCTCGTCTTGTGGATGTCGTGGAACAGGATGATGCCGCCGCGCTTCGGCTCCCTGGTCCCGACCCTGATGTTGCGGGCGACGTCGTGGTAGCGCCAGTCGAGCGTGTCGACGCTCCACAGGATCAGCGGCATCCCGACGGCCCGCCCGACGCGCTTGTCCGTCGCCCCGTACGGCGGCCGCATCAGCGTGGGCCGCACCCCGCCGGACGCCTCCGCGATGGCCTTCTGCGTCCGCTGGATCTGCGACCGGACCTCGGCGGACGACAGCGAGGTGAACTGCGGGTGCGACCAGCTGTGGTCAGCCAGCTCGTGGCCTTCGAGGGTCATCCGGCGGACGACGTCGCGGTGGGCGCCGACGTTCTCGCCGAGCATGAAGAACGTGGCGCGCACGCCGTCCTTCTTCAGCGTGTCGAGCAGGCCCGCCGTGTAGGGGCCGGGCCCGTCGTCGAACGTGAGCGCGACGCACGCGACCCGGTCGCAGTCGATCCTCCGGGGCGGAGGCGGCGCCGGCGGCGGGGCCGCCCGCGGCCGGTGGCTCAGCGTGGCCTGCTGGCCGGCCGTCCGCGCCCGCCGCTCGCCGGCATGGCTGCATCCCGCCACGAGCAGCAGCCCGGCACCGAAGACGGCGAATTTCCTGATCCGCACCACGCACCCCCGAACGTGTCGTCTCAGCCCGCCTCATACCCTCCGTGACCTGGGTGACACACGCCGCCAAGATCCGGAAGCGGCAGGTCAGATCCGGGCCTCGGGGAAGAGCCGGATCAGAACGTCCCGGTGCCACCCGGCGTCCCGGCCCGGCGGCGGGGCGAGGATCAGCGCGCCGTCGTCGGCCGTGCTGAACCGGACCTCGACGCCCGGGGCGAGTTCCCCCGGCGGCTCCCCGGTGGCCGCGAGATGCCGCGCCAGGGTGCCGAGGACGCGCGCCCAGCCGTCCCCCAGATAGGGCGGCAGAGCCTCGACGCGCACCTCGGGCAGGCCCCGCGCGGACAGCCCGACGGTGCGCAGCGTCAGCCCGTCCGGCCGCTCAGCACCGACGATCCGGACCTCGGACGTGACGTCCGCCATGCGCAAGACCGCCTCCTCGCAGGACTTTCTCGGATAAATTATGACAGTGAACTGGGCCGTGACGACGTATGACTCCGCCTTCGGGTATGTCTCCGCGCACGGTGCGCCCCTGGTCGATCTGCTCGACCCGCAGCCCGGCGAGCGGATCATCGACCTCGGGTGCGGCACCGGGACGTTCACCGCGGAGATCGCAGAGCGCGGCGCCGAGGTGCTGGGCATCGACGGCAGCCCGGACATGGTCGCGCAGGCGACCGCGCTGCACCCGGGCCTCTCCTTCGTCGTCGGAGACGCCCACGACTTCACCGTCGGCGACTCCTTCGACGCGGTCGCCTCCAACGCCGCCCTGCACTGGATGACCCGCGACCCCGACGCCGTGATCAGCCGCGTGCACGCTGCGCTGCGGCCCGGCGGGCGGTTCGTCGGCGAACTCGGCGGCGCCGGGAACTGCGCCGAGCTGATCGTCGCGATGCAGACGGCGTGGCGGGTGTTCGGCCTCGGCGAGCCCGAGCTGCCCTGGTACTTCCCGAGCCCGGCCGCGTACGCGACCAGGCTGGAGGAGGCCGGGTTCACGCTGCGGCTGCTGGAGCACGCCGACCGCCCGACCCGGATGACCGAGGGCCCGAACGGCGCCGCCGACTGGGTCCGCGCCTACGCGGCCCGCGCGCTGGCGGACGTCCCGCCGGAACTGGTGGACCCGCTGCTCGACCGGGTGAACGACCTGGCCGCGCCCGCGCTGCGCCGCGAGTCCGGGTGGGTCGCCGACTACGTGCGGCTCCGGTTCGCGGCCGTCCGCCGGTCGGACGGCGCCGCGCCGACGCCGTTCGGGCCGCCGGCGTCCGACCGGCCGCTCTGACCCGCCCGTCTGATCCGCCCGCTCCGATCCGGCCGCTCCGATCCGGCCGCGTCCCGCCTAGGGTGGGGGCATGCTGCGGTTGTACGACCATCGGACGGGACGTGCGGAGCCACTGCCCGCCGGGCCGGGCCTGCGCGTCCAGATCCTTCCCGGCGCGGGGTACCGCACGCTGGTGGTCGCCGATCTGCTGCGCCGGATCGTCCAGCGGTCCGGGCGCCGCGTCCGGCTGGTGAGCACCCCGGTGCCCCCGGACGGCGCCTGGGCGGACTACGGCGTCGCGCCGTTCGAGATGCTCGACGACCCGCTGGCCGACGCCGACGTCTACGTCTCCTCGGGCGCGGACGCCGACGCGTTGTGCCTGGCCGTGCCCGCCGAGACCGGCGTGAAGCCGCCGGACGCGCTGGCCGCGCGCCTGGTGATGCTGGAGGCCGCGTACCGGGAGCCGGTGGAACTGTCGGACGAGCGCCTGTCGGCCGCGAGCGCACGGCTGGACGCGTGGCGCGGCAAGCTCGCGGAGTGGGCGACCTCGCCGGGCCGCCCCATGAGCCGGGACTACGCGGCGCGGGCGGAGGCCGCGCTGGCGGACGACCTGGACAGCGCCGGCGCGCTCACCGTCCTGGACCGGCTCGCCGGGGACCCGGACGTCCCGCCGGGCGCGAAGCTGGAGACGTTCATCCACCTGGACATGGTGCTGGCGCTGGGCCTGGTGTCGGCGATCGGGAGCGTCTGATCACCTTCGTTGAAGGTGCCGCCGGTGCCCCTGGAAGGGCTAACTTCGTATGCCGTGCCGACCGAAGCTCCAGAGTCACCGGCCCCGGTGGCCCGCCCACGGCGCCGCCGCCGCGCCCGCCCGCTGATGGCGGTGTCCCTCGCGCTCACCGTGCTGCTGTGCGCGGCCCTCGGCGGTACCGGCTGGTACTTCGCGGGCGTCGCCATCGAGGTGGACCATGCCGCCGAATACCCGCTCACCATCGTGGACGCACGCGACGGCACGGTCACGCTGCCGCGGGAGCTGGAGACGGAGCGCCCGGGAACATGGGCGCTCGTCTGGAAGAACGGGCGCGCCCTGCTCGGGCCCGTCGTCGGCGGTGACGATGCGCACGTCGTGCGGAAGGTGGCATCGGTCGTCTCAGGTGCCCTGGTGAAGGGCGCACCGGCGGCCATGGACCACTGGCTGTATGAGGGCGACCCTAAGAAGGCCCTGGGGCTGCCCTTTGAAGACGTCACTTATCCGTCCAAGGTGGGGCCGATGCCGGCGTGGTGGGTGCCGGGCGCCTCGCCCAAGGGCACATGGGTCATCGCCGTCCATGGACGGAACGCGGACAAGGCGGAGACGTTCCGCGCCATGCGGCCCGTGCACAAGCTGGGGCTGCCGATGATGTCGATCGCGTACCGGAACGACGTGGGCGCGCCTTCGTCCGGCGACCGCAAGAACCATCTCGGCGACACGGAATGGAACGACGTCGTCTCCGCGATGGGCTACGCGCGCGCACACGGCGCGACCGGTGTCGTCCTGTACGGATGGTCGATGGGCGGCGCGATGGTGATGACGGCCCTGCGCAAGGACCCGTCGTTCGTTCGCGGGGTCGTCCTCGACTCCCCCGTCCTGGACTGGAGCGCCACCCTGGACAAGCAGGGCGACGCCCGCAACCTGCCCGGCTTCGTCACCGACGTGGCCAAGCGCATCCTGGAGCAGCGCATCGGGATCGACCTGACCGACTACGACCAGCGCCGGTACGCGCCTCGCCTGCGCACGCCCGTCCTTCTCTTCACTGCCAAGGACGACGCGACCGTCGACAACGGCCCCGCCTACACCTTCGCCAGGACCGCGCCGCCCGGCATGGTCACGCACATCACCACGCCGGGCGACCACACCGAATCGTGGAACGTCGACCCGGCCGCCTACGAACGCTCCCTGACATCGTTCTTGCAGAGGGTCGGTTAGGCACGGCGGACCTCCAGGAGCGTCTTGCCGACGGTGGAGCGCGACTCGATCGCGGCGTGCGCGTCGGCGGCGCCGCCGAGCGGGAACCGCTGGCCGATCACCGGCATCAGCCGCCCATGGGCGGCCTCTTCGAGCGCGCTCACCGTGTACTCCCGAAGCTGTGCGGGCGTGGCCTGGGGCTGGAGGAGCGTCACGCCGCGTCCGGCCGCCTCGTCCTCGGTGATGTCCGCCCACCGCCCGGACGCCAGGCCGAAGCTGACCATGCGTCCGCCGCCGCGCAGAAGGCCGAACGCCTCCCGCGCCACATCACCGCCGATGCCGTCGAAGACGACGTCCACGTCACCGGCCTTGTCCGCCCAGCCGGGCTCGCGGTAGTCGGCGGACTCGTCCGCGCCCAGGCGCATCGCGATCTCGGTCTTGTGCGCGCCCCCGGCCGCCGCGACGACCGTCGCGCCCCGCGCCTTCACCAACTGGACGAGCAGCGTCCCGACCCCGCCGGCCGCCGCCTCCACCAGTACCCGCTCGCCCGGACGCGGGTCCGCCGCCCGCAGCATCATCATCGCGGTCCGGCCGTCCGCCAGCAGCGCCACCGCGTCATCGAGCGCCAGCCCCTCCGGCACCTCGAACAGGCCCGCCGCGTCCACGGCCACCTGCTCCGCGTAAGCGCCGGTACCGCCGGTGCCGCTCACGACCCGCCGTCCGACGAGCGCCTCGTCCACGCCCCCGCCGACCGCCGTCACCACGCCGCCGACACCGTTGCCGGGGATGACCGGCGGCTCCAACCGCACCGGAGCCGGGCCACGGCCCGACCGCATCTGCGTCTCCACGAACGTGATGTTGACGAACTCGACCCCGATGAGCGCCTGCCCCTCCGCCGGAACCGGATCAGGCGCCTCCCCCGGGACCAACGCCCCCGGCCCGCCGAACTCCCTCAACCACACAGCGCGCATGCGACCCCTCCCATCAGCGGCAATCACCCCCCACCCTGTTACCTCAAGCATGGTCGAGGTCAAGTCGTTCGCAACGAATCTCTTTTCTCACCACACCCATCTCTGTAAGCTTTCGCGCGTATTCCACCCCCGTTGTCGGCTGCCTCTCAGGGAAGACGATGCGCGCCCGGTTGGTACGTTCCTCCCCGCTCGGGTTCCGCCGCGCCGTCTGGCTGCCCGTCCTGCTGGCCGTGGGCGCCGCCGCCGGATGCGGCTCGGCCCACTCGTCCTCCGGCGGAGAACTCGCCCCGAACGGCACCCTGGACGACGGCGCCGCCACCACCGCACCCGCCGCCGACACACCCTCGGCCGTCCCCACGGCGCAGCTCTACCAGACGGTCCTCCAGCGCTACCGCGCCTACCAGGACGCCTACAAGAAGGCATACGAGACCAACGACCCCACCGGCCTCGCCGCCGTCGCCATGGACCCCCTCCTCACCGAGGTCACCAACGACGTGGAGGCGACCAAGGCCAAGGGCGTGATCTGGCGCTTCACCAACACGTTCAACCCCCGCGTCTACGCGCGCTCCAAGGACAGCACCAAGGTCTACGTCATCGACTGCGTCCGCACCCTCGCCGCCTACCGCTACTCCGCCAAGACCGGCGCGCGGACGGGGAATCCCCCCGGCGGGGCCTATGTGTACCGGGCCACCGTCCAGTACGACTCCGGCACCTGGAAGGTCGCCGCCAATGTCCGGGACCGCCAATGCTGACGGTCCGCAGGGAAGGACACCAGATGTCTCCCCATACCCCCGCCGGGCGCCGGGCGGCCACCGCCGCGCTCACGGCGACGGCCCTGACCATGCCCCTGCTCGTCAGTGCCCCGGCTCAGGCCGCTCCGTGCAGTCTGCCGAACAACGTGGTCGCGAACTGCAACGGGACCAGCCACACCCCCGGAAGCGGAGGAGGGGGAGGCGGAGGTGGAACCGGTGGCGGCGGCGACAGCGGCCCCGTGGCTCCTCCACCGCCGGAGGGTCTGACTCCCGATGAGGCGCCGGGCGTCGTCCAGGTTCCCGGCGTGGCCGCTCCCGCGCCGGCGCCGCCCGCCACAGCGGATCTGGTCGCCACAGCACGGGCGTCCGCCAGGTTCCCCACGGTCATCGTGCATACGGCCCCCAAGAACAAGACGTACGTGCGTTTGCGGACCTCCCTGTGGGTCGAAGGCTTCAAGGACGTGCAGACCCAGCCGATCACCTTCGGTGCGCAGAAGGTGCAGTTGACCGCGAAACCCAGCTCCGTGACGTGGGATCTGGGGGAGACGAAGGACTTGGTCTGCGACGGCGCCGGAAGCAAGGACGGCAAGACCTGCCATTACGCCTACAAGCTGTCGTCGGCCTCGCAGCCGGGCGGTTCCTACAAGATCACGGCGACCATCTGGTGGGACGTCACGTGGACGTGTGAGGGCGCCGAATGCGACTCACCCGGCGGCAGCCTCGGGCGGAACCCGGTGTCATCGGCGCCCACGCCGCTCGTCGTGAGCGAGATCCAGACCAATACGGGCCAGTGACCCCGAGCGAACATCGGCTTCCGGGCTTCATCGAACTGGCGGAGCTGGGATCGGGTGCTCAAGGCGAGGTCGTCCTCGCGCGGCACGAGTCCGGCGGCGGGCCGGTCGCGATCAAGTACCTGGCTCCCGGCCTGCTCGGCGACACCGCAGCCTGGAGCGTCTTCCGTGCTGAGGCGCAGATGCTCAAGCGGGTCGACAACCCGCATGTCGCGCGGCTACTGGACTATCTGGAGTCACCGTGGGGTGCGGCGATCATCCTGGAGGCGGTCCCCGGACGTCCGCTCCGCAAGGTACTGGACGAACGCGAAGGGCCGTTGGCACCCGAGGCCGCGCTGGCGACGCTGAAGGGCTCGCTCCTCGGGCTGGCCGCGGCGCACGCGGCCGGAGTCGTCCATCGCGATTACAAGCCCGCGAACGTGCTCGTCCAGGACGACGGGCAGAGCAAGCTCATCGACTTCGGTGTCGCCGTCCTCACCGGGCAGGGCGGTCACGCCGGGACGCCCGCCTACATGGCACCGGAGCAGTGGGCCGGTGAACCCGCCACACCCGCGACCGACCTTTACGCGGCCACGTGCGTCTTCGTCGAATGCGTCACCGGCGAGAAGCCCTTCGGGGGAACGACGCTCACCGAGTTGAAGACCTCGCACGAGGAAGGCTTCGCATCGTTCGACAGGGTGCCGGAGCCGCTGCGCCCGCTCGTCCGGCGGGGCCTGACGAAGAGTCCTGGCGAGCGGGTCTGGAACGCCTACGAGTTCGTGGGCGAACTGGAGACCGCCGCCGTCCAGGCTTACGGGCCCGACTGGGAAAGGCGCGGGCTCCTCGCGCTCGGCGTGGTCGCCGCGGCCGTGGTGGCGGCGGTCCCGCTCGCGCTGCTCAGCGGCGCCCTTCTGACGCCCGGTGCGTCCGCCACGGGCGCGATGGCCGCTACGACGGCGGGTCATGTGTCGGCCGGGCTTGCCCAGGGCGCCACGTCGGTCGACACGATGGCGAAGGCCGGGACGTCCGCCTCCAAGGGCTTCCTGAGCAAGGTCGGCGGGACGAAAGGCGCCACGGGCATCGGCGCCGTGGGAGTCGGCGCGGTGATCGCGGCCTGGTACTTCTGGCCCGGTCCGAGCGTGGGCGGGACAAGCCACGCCGGTGTGCACGCCTACTTCACGAAGCCGGGTGTTCTCCTGGGTCAAGCTCACCTGCCCGCCGCCGAGACGCCGTACATCGACCTCAAGTACTCGGTCGCTCCCGCCAGGGCGAAGACCGGGACGGAAGTGCGCATCGTGGAGCAGTTCCGGGCACGCACTCCCGGGAGTCTCTACTACACGCCGAGTGGTGAACGTCAATGCCTTGGACGAGGGGCGAAGCCGCCCAAGACCCATTGGTACCAGTGGGGCATCGGGCTCGACAAGGATCAACTCGACGCCAAGAGCACCGAGGTATTGGCGTTCTACCGCATCCCCCCGGCGAAGAAAAACGAAATTCCGCAGAAGACGGCAAATGCCAAGATCCTGCCCGTCAGGAGTGAGACGACCGACCAGCACCAGCCGTTCGTCCAAGCGGAATGCGCCACCATGAGCCGATGGACGACGACGATCAAGATCGTCCTTCCAGGCCACCGGCTGCTGCCTCCGGGCAAGTACCTGGTGACCCCGCGCGTGCCGATGAAGATCACCACCACACTACGGGGGGACGAGGCGATCCCCCCCGAGTCGGCGGGGGCCACCATCGACGGGACGTTGCCGGTGATCGAGGTGTTGGACGGCTGAGGGGCTGGTGGGGGCGCTGGTATGATCTCGGCTCATACGTGGGCGGACGCGGTGACGCCGCCAGGAGGCCCGCCCCCGGCGTGACACGGCCGATATCCGTTCGGCGCGAGATTCCGTTCGCCGCACGTCCACAGTTAGGTTCCCGGTGCTGCTCTCCTCCATCGCCGCTCGCCGCCCGAAGACCGGTGCCGTGCCCGCCGCGGTCGGGGGCAACCTGCTGTTCACGGTGGTGCTGCTCGCGGGCATCGTGCTGCGGGTGGTCACCATGCTGGGGTTCCGGGGCGTGCTGTGGTTCAACGACAGCTACGACTTCCTGCGGATCGCGGACGACCCGTTCCCGCATCCGCTCCGGCCGTCCGGTTACGGGCTGTTCCTGTGGACGCTGAAGCCGTTCCACAGCCTGGCGCTGGTGACGGCGCTGCAGCATGCGGCGATCGTCGGGCTGGCGGTGCTCGCGTACCGGATGCTCGTCCGCGACTTCGAGGTGCGGCGGACGTGGGCGGCGCTGGCGGTCGCGCCGATCCTGCTGGACTCCTACCAGATCGAGCTTGAGCATCTGCTGCTGTCCGACACCGTGTTCACCGTCCTGCTGGTCGGGGCGCTGCTGGTGCTGGCGAAGCCGGGGGCGACCGGGTGGCGGCGGGCGGCCGTGGTGGGGGCGCTGCTGGGCGTGGCGGCCGTCACGCGGACGGTCGGCCTGCCGCTGCTCCTGATCGTCGTCCTGTACCTGCTGGTGCGGCGGACGAGATGGCCGGCGTACGTGGCGCTCGCGGCGGCGTTCGTGCTGCCGGTCGGCGCGTACGCGACATGGTTCGAGCGGGAGCACGGCCGGTTCGCGATGACCGGGGTGGACGGCATCTTCCTGTGGGGGCGGACGGCCGCGTTCGCCGACTGCGGCGCGCACCCGCCGCCCCCCGACCTGGCGAGCCTGTGCCCGCACGGCGCGAAGGGGAAGCGGCCCGCCTCGTCCCACCAGATCTGGGCGGACGACTCGCCGACCGGGTGGGTCGACGGGAAGGCGTTCGACGAGGAGACCAACGAGCGGGCGCAGCGGTTCGCGCTCTGGGCGATCCGGAATCAGCCGCTCGACTACCTGCGGGTCGTGTCGTACGACTTCTTCGTCCGGACGTTCTCATGGCACCGGTCGCGGTACCCGACGGTCGGCACCGAGGCCAGGTACCACTTCCCGACGAGGCCCACCGCGTTCAAGCCCGGCCTCCGCGTGCTCGGCGGCGGTGACCGGCGGACGGTCGTGTACGAGTATTCGCACGGCACCGGACGCACCCACATCGTGGAACCCTACGCCGAGGTGATGCGCACCTATCAGGAGCGTGTGAGGATGCCCGGCACGGTCCTCGGGATCGTGCTGCTCGCCGGCGCGGCCGGGATCGTGTGGCGGCGGGCGCGCGCGCGGACCGCACTCTTCTGGACGTCCGGGGTCGCGCTTTTGGCCATTCCCCCGGTCACCGTCGATTTCGACTACCGGTACTTGCTGCCCGCCCTGCCGTTCGCGTGCTTCGCCGCCGCGATGGCCTGGGGCCGTCGCCCTCCGGTCACCGAACCGGAGCCGGAACCGGCCGAGGAGGCGGAGCCCGAGATGCGGCCCGCCGAGACCGCACTCAACGCCGAATGAGTACATGTACGGATTCCGCCGGGTCCCGATCGCGGCGATCATGATCCCATGCGTCGTGCCGTGCTTCTCCTCCTGCCCGTTCTGCTGGGCGCCTGCGGCGAGGTCCCCTACTCCGGGGATGCCGGGACGTCCGGGGAACGGGCCGCCACGGACGCGCGCAAGGCCGCCGACCTGGCCGGCGACAAGATCTACACCTCCCGGGTCCAATCCGCCCGGGATCTGGCGCACCGGGCGGCGGATCTCGACGGCGTCGAGGTCATGGGCGTGTCGGGCGCCTCGACCGCCGGGGCCGGGGTGACCCTCGTCATCCGGGTGCCGGGCACGGCACCGCAGGACGGGCCGTTCCCCGCCGGGTCCGTCACCGTGCGGCACTGCTTCCGGATGCGGTTCTCCACGGCGGGCGAGTTCCGGCGGTACGGCACCCGTCAGGTGGCGTGCCCGCCCGGCGCACCGCTGACGTTCGAACCGTGGCCGAAGACGCCGGACATCCCGGTCGAGAAGCTGGAGAAGGCGCTGCCGCGCGTCCCGGCCGGGGGCAGCGCGGACGAGGCGAAGGTCCGCGCCGCGGTCGCGTCGCTGCGTCTCGACCCGGCGATCCGGCGTGAGTTCGCGACCGAGGGCGCCGCGGTCGGCCTGGTGCTGAGGGTGAAGCCGTACCTGTCGGACGCGTTCGACTGCGTCCTCGCCAGCGTCGCACCGGGCCGGACGAGCGTGTGGTCACCGTCCCCGATGCAGCGGATGCCGGGCGAGGCCGGCTGCACCGCCGCCAACGCCCTCCACCCGATGCCCCCGCCGCACTAGGCGTCGCCGAGGCGGGCGGCGGCGACCTTCTTCGGGACGACCATGCGCCAGGCGTCGATGACCAGTTCTTCCATTTCGGCTTCGTCCAGCGCCTCCGTCCAGGCGTGGACCCAGTTGAAGCGCATGTCCGATTCGCTGGGCAGGTGGAATTTCTCCGGTTCGGCGGCCACCAGCGCGGCCCGCTCCTCCTTGGGGAAGGCGAAGCCCATCACGGTCTCGTCCCGTGAGAAGGCGACGTAGACGATCGAGCCGACGCGGAACTTCACCCGGTCCCGGATGAGATGTTCCGATGTGCGGGGCAGCGTCAGCGCGAGGGCCCGCACCTGCTCGACTGTGATCATCGTGTCCTCCTGTGGCCGTGGGGTTCCCGGCGAAGCATCCGATAAGGATGATCTTGGTAGATTTGCCCGGGTGAGGGGGCGATCGTGAACGAACTGGTGCGCTGGCGGACCGAGGACGGGTTCATCGTCGTGGAGAGCGACGATCGAGAACCGGGATTCCAGTCGGTGTCCCGCACCGGGGACATCTTCCACGAGGCGGCGGGCAAGTTCGAGGACGCGTTCGAGAACGTCCGGGAGGCGGCCCAGTCGGCGCTCGCGGCGCTGCGCGGCGGCGGTCTCGACCCCGACACGGTCGAGCTGGAGTTCGGCGTCAAGCTCAACGCGGCGGCCGGGGCCGTCATCGCCAAGACGTCCGTGGAGGGGCACCTCAAGGTCAAGATGACGTGGGGCCGGCCGGCCCCCGGGGCCGGGGCCGCGGAGGAGGCGTAGCCGGGATCGTGGACGACTGGCAGTGGCGCGCCTGGGTCGGCCCTCCCTCCGGCGGCAAGCTCGGCGCGGCGTTCCTGATCACCGAGACACGGCTGCTGACCTGCGCCCACACCGTCCAGGGCATGGACGAGGCACGCGTCGGCTTCCCGGGCCTGCTGGAGGACCTGCCCGCCAGGGTCGTGCGCTGCGGCGACTGGCGGCGCGCGGGCGACCCCGGTGATGTCGCCGTCCTCGAACTGCGCCGGCCCGTCCCCTACCGGCCCGCCCGGTTCGCCGCCCCGGACGACCTCCACGAGCACGCCCTCGGCGGGCGGACGTTCGCCGTCTGCGGGTTCCCCCGGCGCCCCGACCAGAACGAACGGCACGCGACCGTGACGACGTCCCCGCACCGCGGGATGCGGCGCGAATGGTGGGAGCTGAAGACGGGGCCGGACGAGTGGCTGGAGGAGGGCTACAGCGGGTCCGCCGTGTACGACGCGGTCACGGGCGAGGTCATCGGCATGGTCACGAACGCCGAGCTCCGATACGGCGACCGCGCGAACCTCGGCTGGATGCTCCCGCTCCCGCACATCCGGACGTACTGGGAGGAGCTGGACGACCTGCTGCCGCTCCGGTGGCTCACCCCGGACGCGCGGCGGGAGCTGCGCGAACTGCTGCGCGGCGTGCGCTTCACCGACCCGCTCGGCGCCGGCCTCGAACGGATCACCGGCCGCCCGGCATTCGGCGGGTTCCGGTCCGCGTGGGCGTCGGTGCGGTACGTCGCCGAGGGCTGGCCGCGGGACCGGCTCGTCCGCTACCTCGCGGCGCTCGGCCCGCAGCTGCCGGAGGCGGCGCGCGGGCGGCTCACCGCCTGGTCGGCGCGGCATCTGCCCGGCGCGGCGCCCGCCCCCGCGCGGTCCGGCCCCGCGTCGGTGATCGTCCGGCTGGAGCGGGTGACGTTCGACAACGCCTTCGACGTGACCGTGCACACCTGGATCGACGGTGCCGAAGGCCCGTCCCGGCGGACCGAGCGCGTCCCGGAGCGGCGGGTCCGGCCGGTCGTCGAGGCGGGCGTCGCCGCGCTCGCGCCCGCGCTGTTCGGCCGGGACTGGATGATCGAGTTCGCGGTGCCGGAGAGCTGGCTCGGCAAGCCGTTCGAGCAGTGGTACCTCGACCCCCGCAACAAGATCCCGATGCGCCGGTATCCGGTGGTGGTGCGGGACGTGGAGCGGATGCGGCCCGACTCGATCCGGCGGGACCAGGCCCACCACCGCTGGCGGCTGCTGCACGAGCGCGGCCGCAGCGACCCGCGCCCCATCGCCTGCGACGCGCCCCGCAAGGGCCGCGACTTCCAGGACTGGCTTGAGGCCAACGTCGACTTCTGCGTGCTCGTGTACGGGTCGCGTCCGGTCAGGAGCTGGCTGACGGCTGCGCTCAACAACGGCATCCCCGTCATGCTCTGGACGCGCACCCCCTGCGACGCGCCGTCCCACGGCGACTGCCGCGGCCACCGCGTTCTGGACGAGCTGACCGCCGCGGTCGGCGACCGGCACCCGGGCGACCTGCCGCAGGTGGCGCTCGCCCTGCGCAAGGCCGCGCTCATCGCCCCCAAGGACGAGCCGCATTGCGGACGTGACCTGACGCTGCTGTGGGACGACCCGTCCCGGCTTCCCGATCCCCCTCTCGCCATGGAGGTATAGGTGCCCGACTGGCTGATCTACACCGGGAGCCGGAATGGTCCCGAGGACGGCGCCGACCCGCTCGGCCGGCTGCCCGACCCGCCGCCCTGGCGCGCGTTCGACGGCGGGCCCGTTCTGCCGTCTCCGCCCGGCGGTTCCGGGAACGAGCATCAGGCGACCACATACCGGCCGTCGGACGATGCCGTGCAGCAGGCCAACGCCGCCTTGTATCTGCGTCGTCCGTTGCTGGTGACGGGGCCGCCCGGCACCGGGAAGTCGACGCTGGCCTATGCGGTGGCTCACGAACTCGGTCTCGGGCCCGTCCTGCATTGGCCCATCACCAGCCGGACCACGCTGCGGGACGGGCTGTACCAATACGACCCCTTGACCCGCCTGTACGCGGCCGGACGGGCCGACGCGCCCGCAGACGAGAACATCGGCCGCTACATCCGCCTCGGGCCTCTGGGGACCGCGCTGCTCCCCTATGCGCGTCCTCGCGTCCTGCTGGTGGACGAGATCGACAAAAGCGACATCGATCTGCCCAACGACCTTCTCACCATCTTCGAGAAGGGCGAGTACGAGATACCGGAGCTGACCCGGCGGGCCGACCCGTCCGCCGAGGTCATGACCGCCGACGGGCCGGGTGCCCGCGTCACGGTCACCGCCGGGACGGTCCGCTGCAACGCCTTTCCGTTCGTCGTGATGACCAGCAACGGCGAGCGCGAGTTCCCGCCCGCGTTCCTCCGCCGATGCGTCACCGTGGAACTGCGCCAGCCTTCCGGCGCGGCCGAACTGTCGGCGATCGTGCGCGAGCATCTGGGGCCGCTCGCCGAGCAGAGCGACGACCTGGTCCGCCGCTTCCTCGAACGCTCCACGTCCGGCACATTGGCGACCGACCAGCTGCTCAACGCCGTCTACCTGTGCCGCCACGCCGCCGCCGCGGACCGCCGCGCGCTGGCCGACCGCATCATGCCCTACCTGACCGGGCCGATCGATGACGATTGACCGGCTGCGGGAGGCCCTGTCGGCCATCGGCCCGCCGCCGGACGCCCGCGAGCTGAGCGAGATGCTGTGGCTGGCCTGCCACATCTCCCCCGCTCCCGGGGAACGTTCCGCCTCCGCCCCGCCGGAACCGTCCGGGGCCTGCGCGACGCCCCCGGAGCCCGCGCTCCCGCCGGCTCCGGCTCGGGCGGCGCCGGAGCCGGAGCCGCCGGCCGGTCTGCATCCGCGTCCCGCTCCCGGTGCCGAACCGGCCGGGGAGGCGGCGCAGGTGCTCGTCCCGACGGCCCCGATGCTGGCGGACGCGCTGGGCGTGCAGCGGGCGCTGCGTCCGCTGAAACGCCGCGTCCCCTCCCGGCACCGCCGCGAGCTGGACGAGGAGGCGACGGCCGCGCGCATCGCCGACACCCGCCTGTGGACGCCCGTCCTCGTCCCGGCGCCCGAACGGTGGCTCACCCTCAGCCTGGTCGTGGACACCGGGCCCACGATGCGGCTCTGGCGCCCCCTCGCCCGCGAACTGGCCGAGACGCTCGCCCGCCAGGGCGCCTTCCGGGACGTCCACCTCACCTACCTCGACACCGGCGGCCGTATAGCCTCGGCCCCCGACGCGCCGGGCCGAGCCCCGGGGACGCTGCTGGACGCGTCCGGCCGCCATGCCGTTCTCGTCCTGAGCGACTGCTCCGGCCCGCACTGGTGGGACGGACGTGCCGCCGGCGCCGTCCGCCGCTGGGCCCAGGCCGGGCCGGTCGCGATCCTCCAGCCGCTCGCCGAACGCCTCTGGCGCCGCACCGCCGCCCCCGCCGCCCCGGGCCTCGCCGTCCTCCCCCGCCCCGGCGCCCCGAACACCGGCCTGCGCTTCACCCCGCACGACGGGGCCGTGCCGCCCGGCGTGCCCGTCCCCGTCCTGGAGGTGGCGCCGCGCTGGTTCGCCGCCTGGGCCCGCCTGGTCTCCGGCGCGGACCCGCAGCCCGCCGCGATCACCGCACTGCCGCCGCGCCCGGCCGGGCCCGCGCCGCTGCACCGCGAGCGCGAACTGCCGATCGCCGAACGCGTCCGCCGCTTCCTCACCACCGCCTCCCCGGGCGCCGCCGAACTCGCCGCGCACGTCGCCGTCTCCGTCCCGTCCCTGCCGGTGATGCGCCTCATCCAGCACCGCATCCTCGGCGGCTCGGGACCGGGCCGGCTCGCCGAGGTCCTGCTGAGCGGCCTGCTCCGGCCGATCGACGACGTCCGCTACGAGTTCGTCCCCGGCGCCCGCGAGGCCCTGCTCGACACCCTCCCGCGCCCCGAGGCGCAGCACACCCGGCACGTCCTCAAGGCGGTCTCCGCCGAGATCGAACGCCGCGCCGGCACCGCCGCCGAGACCTTCCGCGCGCTGCTGCCCGCCGACGGCGGCCCGGTGACGCTGACCGCCGACACCGACCACTTCGCCCTCCTCACCCCGCGGACCCGCGCCCACCTCGCCCCCGCCCCGGGCACGGGTCCCGACCTGCTGCGGCTCCTGGGCGTCCCCGCCGACGACCCTCTCAGCGGCTGGGACGGCCCCCCGCGCGCGACGGTGCTGGGCGTGGACCACGGTGACCCCGTGACGCTGAACGTCCTCGACGGCGAGGCGGCCCTCCCGCACGGGCTGATCGTCGGCCCGAGAGCCGCCCGCGACGCGCTGCTGCGCACGACGGTCTTCGGCCTCGCCCTGACCCACTCGCCCGGCACCGTCAATTTCGTCTTCGCGGACTTCTCCCGCGGCGCGTCCTTCGTCGGCCTGGGCAACCTCCCTCATGTCGCCGCGGCCGTCCACGCCGGGTCAGCGGATTCGCCGCAGCTCAGCTACCTGATAGCGGCGCTGGAAGACGAGCGGATCCGCCGCGACACCGTCCTGGACGACACCGACCTCGCCACGTGGGACGAGTACCGGAGGGCGGTCGCCGGCGGCGCGCCCCACGAGCCCCTGCCCGCCCTGGTCGTCGTCCTCGACAACACCGGCCCGCTCCTGGACGCACGCCCCGACCTGCTGGACCCCCTCGTCTGGTTGTGCGAGACGGGAGGACCGCTGGGCATCAGATTCCTCTTCTGCACACCGGACGGTTCGCCCCCGCCCGGCCCCCTCCTCGGTCACATCGGCTGGAACACCGGTTCGAGGGGTGATGACGGCGCCTTCCTGCACATCTTCGCGGACCGGGCCCATCCCCACTTCGAGCCCGCACGGGTACCGCTCGACGTCACCGATCCCCTCATCGAGCGGATGCGCCGGCGCGGCCCCAGCGCCTGGAAACTCCCCTGGCCCGAGGAAGACCCCGTGCCCGCGCCCGGTGCTTCCGCGTCCCCGGCCGTGCCGGAGTTCGACGTCCTCAAGCTCAATGGCGCCGAGCCCAGCGGGATGTTCCATGAGACGTGGGCGCTTCCCGCGTCCGAGCCGCGGAACCCCGCCATCGGTCATGCCGCCGACGGCGGCGTCCTCACCCTCTCCCCCCTCGACTTCTCGTCGGGCATTCCGCACGGGCTGATCGTCGGCGCCCCGGAGGCCCGGCACCGCGTCGTCCGCGCCATCACCCTCGCCCTGGCCGCCGGCCATTCCCCCGCGACCCTCACCTTCGCCTTCGCCGGCCTGAGCGACCATCCTCTCGGCGAGCCCCTCGATCTCCCCCACGTCCGCTATTCCGAGCACATGCTGCTCGCGCGGCCTCGGAAACTGCATCAGTTCCTCGACTTCCTGTCAGACGAACTGGACACCCGCGCCGCCGCAGCACCGCGCGACCTTCCAAGAGCCCCCGATTTCGGCACCAACCAATGGCTCGTCGACGAGTTGTACGAGCGGTACCGCGAAGACCCGGGCTCGGTCGACCGGGCCTGGGGAGACTTCTTCGCCGACTACCGGCCGGGCGACCGGTCGTCCCCGGCCCCGCCCCCGCCGGCGCCCGAAGCACCGCCGCGCCTGCTCATCGTGGCCGACGTGTCGCTGCCACTCCCTCCCGGCAGACACGGGGTCGGGGAGGCGCTTCTCTCTCTGGCGCAACGAGGCAGGGCCCTCGGCGTGCAACTCCTGCTCACCTCGACCACCGTCGAGCACACCACGATCTGGGACCGCTTCCTCCCCCTCCTCGGCTGGCGGATCGCCGCGAGCCCCCTGCCCCCCGCCGAACTCCAGCGCGTCCTCGGCCGGGCGAGCCTCCCCTTCCCCGGCGACCGCACGGCCTACCTCCTCGCCGGCGGCGGCCCCCCGCGCCGCTTCACCGTGGCGCCGGCCCCCTCCACGGGCGCTCTGCACACCTTCCTCGACCGCGTGCACAACCGGCCTCCCGAATCCGCGGAAGAACCTCGCCTCCGCTTCCTTTCGGAAGTCGTGGAGGCACTCGGCACCGCCGATGCCCAATCGATCCAGCCGATGTTCCGGGAACTCCTCATGCGGGACGCCGATGCCCTGATGGCCGGCCGTCTGCCTCGCCATCTGATACTCACCGGACGGCAGGGCCCGGACGTGGAGGTGCCGGCTGCGGTGGCGGCGGTATACGGGCGGCTCCTCTCCCGCCTGGGCATCCTCTCGCATGGTGACGTGAGCAAGATCTCCTGGTCCGCGATAGGCGGGTATCTGCGCGACACGACCGAGTCACTCTCTGAGCTCTTCCGGACCTTCCGGGGCGGAGTGATCCTGCTCCATCACGCGGGCGAGGCGGACGCTTCCGGTTACCTCCGTCCCGAGGCAGTGCGGGCACTGGTCGCGGCGACAGGCGAACACCCCGACGACCCGTTGGTCATATTGTGCGGAGATTCCGCACAGGCGGATGCCCTCCGGGTGGCCGTCCCCCGGTTCGACGAGCGGTTCGCGGTGGTCGACTGGATCGATGATCCGCCCGAGCTGCCCGACAGGGTTCGCATGAGCGCCCTGCCCCCGGTGGCCGATGGCCGCATTCCGATCGGAACCCAGAGCGAGACGCTGGAGCCGGTGTTCGTGGACTTCGACGCGGACCCGCATCTGCTGGTCGCGGGACCGCTCGCATCTGGCCGGGCGAACCTGCTGCACCTGCTCCTCAAGGGGATCGCGGCGCGGGCCGGCGGCCGTGGAGCGCAGATCCACGTCCTCGATCCACACGGACTCCTCCGGTCGATCGCCCACGAATTCGGCCTCTCCGAGCCGGTGGAGCCCGGGGTCGGGTACACCGGCTCGCCCGAGGAGTTCTTCCTGCTCGTGGCCGGAATTGCCGAGCGGCCGCCGGACGGTGAGGTCTACCTCGTCGTGATTGATTTGGCCCCTGACAGCTTCTCTCTCCAGACAGTCCTGACGGATCTGCTCTCCGTCCGCGGCGGCCGCGTGCATGTCGTGGTGGCACGGTTGGCGACCTCCGCCGGCATGCCGCATGACCCGCTGGTCCGCGCCCTGCACACGATCGGCGCCCCTGCCGTGCTGCTGGGAACCGGCCAGAGCCGGGAGGCGGAGTTGTACGGCGCCGAGCTCCCCACCGGGTTTGTCCCGCCGGGACGCGGCGTGCTCGTCCGATCGGGGCGGCAGCGGGACATTCAGGTGGCGCACGCGTCACCCGACGTCTGAGGGCGGGCACGGATACGGCGGGTCCAAGAGCCGGACGAAATTTGGATCGACCGGTCCATAACGTGTTACGGTGCGGGTATGGGGCGGCCCAGGAAGTTCGAGGAGAGGCGGGCGGTCGAGGCGGCCATGCGGGCGTTCTGGGCGGACGGCTATGAGGCGACCTCGACGCAGGGGCTGTGCGAGGCGACCGGGCTCGGGCGCAGCAGCATCTACAACACCTTCGCCAGCAAGCGGGATCTGTTCGTCAAGGCGTTGACGCACTACATGGACTACAGGGCGGCCCGGCTCGCCGCGTTGCTGGAGGACGGTGCGAAGCCGGTGCGGGAGCGGCTGCGCACCGTCCTGGAATGGGCGGCCGCCCCGGACGAGGAAGATCCCTCCGGATGCCTGGTCGTGAACGCGACGGTGGAGTTCGGGCAGCACGATCCCGATATCGCGGCACGGCTCGAACAGCACAGGCGGCGGCGGTTCGACGTGCTGAGAGCCGCCATCGAGGACGGGATGCGCGCCGGCGAGATCGACGGGAGCAGGGAGGCGGGCGCGCTGGCGCATTTCGTGATCTCCACGGTCAGCGGCATCCAGGTCGCCGCACGCGGCGGCGCAGACCGGGCGACGCTCCAGAGCATCGCCGACACGGCCCTGAACGCACTCTGACCTGGGGCGCCCCGCGCCGCCCTCTTTTGAGCGCCATTTTGCACTGATCATTACAGGAGGGGCAGGGCGAAGGGCCGGCGCTGGTTTGCGCCGGCCCTTGCCCGGGGTGGTCGGGAGCGGGAGGTGCGTTCGCGGGTCGTTCCGGCTACGGGGTCAGCGCAGGCGGCACGTCCCGGAGCCGGACTTCGACGGGTCGCTCTCCGAGGTCCCCGTCAGCCGCAGCCGCGCGTGCCGGGACGCGCCCGGCGCGGGCTTCGCCCAGACCTCGACGCCGGTGCGGCCCCCCGCCCGCGCGGTCGCCAGCTCGTTCGGCAGCCACGTCGTCCAGCCGTCGCCGGACGCCTCGGCCCGCAGGCGGAACACGTCGGAGCCGTGGTGGCCGCTGCCGCCGCCTCCCGTGTTGCGGAGCGTCATCGTGCACTTCATCCAGCCGGAGCCGGTCGGGCTCGCGTACCCCGGGTCGATCCGCACGCCGCGCCGCTGCGGCCCGGCGCCGTCCAGCGAGCTGATCGCGACCGTGTACGACAGGACGCCCCTCCGGTCCCGCTTCAGGTTCAGGACGTAGAAGTGCAGCCGGTTGGCCTCGTCCACATACTCGTATTCGCTGCCGGAGTTCGTACCCGCGTGGTACAGGGCGTCTGACAGCTGCCGGTAGTCGCCGATCGTCATCTTCTTCGGGGTGCCGTCCGGCAGGACGAAGTCGACCTTGTTGATGTCCTGGGGGTTGGCGTCCTTCACCCAGATGAACGGGGACCGGTCACGGTCCTTGGTCTTCGCCAGCAGGACACCGGAGTCGGGCGTGAAGGAGTCCGTGCCCATCCGGTCGACGACCTCGATGGTGTAGTTGTCGTAGCCGCCGCCGTCGCAGAGCGGGTCGGTGCCGGTGTCGCAGGCCGGGCTCTTGTCGCCGCCCTGGCCCAGCTTCAGGTTGATGCCCGCGAGGCCGCCCTTGCCCGGCTCCGTGGAACGGGCCGTGACCTTGGCGACGACCATGCCGGACGAGGCGAGCGCGTCCCGGCTGAGCTGCAGCACCTTGGCCGGGTCCACCATGCCGAGCTTCATCTTGTTGCGGAGCATGTGCTGCGCGCCCATGGACGCGCCGCTCGTCGCGGGGATCGTCCACCGGGTGTGCGGGCCGCCGGGCCCGTTGAACGAGCCGCGGCTGAGCATGTCCCACGGGCCGCTGTAGGCGCGGCGCGGCGGGACGCCGTACGGGTTGTTGTAGTTGTCACCGATGCCCAGGATGTGGCTGAACTCGTGGGCGAAGACCGCCATGCCGGAGCTTTCCGCCTGGGTGGAGCTGCCGGGCTCGGCGTTCGGCCAGATCGTGGACCCCGCCTGCCAGGACGTCCACTCGACGTAGCGGGTCTTCACCCAGTTCGGCAGGTTCGGGTCACCGGGCCCCCACGCGCTCGGCACCTTCTCCTTCGTGTCGAACTTCATCTCGCCGAACTCCTGCCAGGTGGACGACTCGTCCTGCCCGGCGCTGAGGAAGAACACGAAGTCGAACTTCTTGGCCGTCGCCTCGCCGACGTCGGCGACCCACGCGGCCCGCGCGTCCTTGCGCAGGTCGCGGCCGCAGGTGTCGCCCGCGGGGCAGCCCGCCCCGTCCTGTGGCCAGCCGAGGCCGTACTCGTGGTCCTTGCCGGGCATCCGGTACGCGCCGAACGCGGTGAGGTCCACCCCGTACCGGCCGCCGGAATCCTCCATCCAGTACTCGTGCAGCGTGTGGCCGTGGTTCAGCTTCTGCGGCCGGTTGAGGAAGTCCTGGTAGAACTTCGCGACCCGCTCGCGCGGCACGTCGCCGGCCACGGTCGGGTTGCCGAAGATCGACGAGTTCTTCGGCTGCGTCACCTCGAACGGCTGGTTCGGGTAGTCCACCAGCACGACGGCGCCGTTGAAGTTCTTCACCGACCCCTTGCGGTACGGGTCGGCCCACGACGTTCCCGGGACGTTCTTGTAGTCGCCCCACGTCATCGTGTCGGGAAGCTCGTAGTTCTGCGGGTCGATGGGGCGCGGGGCGCCCGCCGCGAACGCGCGGGCGGACGGCTGCCCGCGCTGCCACGGCTGGGTCTGCGGCCAGTGCCGCATCTGCCAGGGGTTCGCGGTCGGTTTCGGGATCGGCGGTCTCGGCTGTGCGGCGGCCGGCACGGCCCCGAGTCCCACGATGAGCCCCATTGCCGCCGCGGGAACCAGCAGCGTCTTCTTGGCGCGCATGTCTCCCCTACCTCTCCGGTGGGTTGCTGAGAAGTAGGTAAGAACAGGAGATTGCTCCCGGCTAGGGCCGACTTAGCCGATCTTGCGCTGAATGTCCTGGCATCTCGCGCGGCGCGCGCAGGTCACAGCGGCAACTCGCGCCCGGCGACGACGATGCCGTCCTCGTCGCTGTAGAGCCAGTCGCCGGGGCGGAACTCCACGCCGCCGAACGACACCGGGACGTCCACCTCGCCGGCGCCGTCCTTGGCGCTCTTGCGCGGGTTGGCGCCGAGCGCCCGCACACCGAGGTCCAGCCCGCGCAGCGCCGCCACGTCCCGGACCGCACCGTTGATCACGACGCCGGCCCAGCCGTTCGCCACCGCCGCCGCCGCGATCATGTCGCCCAGCAGCGCGGACGCCAGCGAACCGGCGCCGTCCACGACCAGCACCCGGCCCGCGCCGGGCGTGTTGAGCAGCTTTTTCACCAGGCCGTTGTCACGGTGGCAGCGCACGGTCGAGACCGGGCCGGCGAACGACGCCCGCGCCCCGTACCGGCGGAACTGCGTCTCGCAGCTGCGCAGTTCGTCCCCGAAGTCGTCGATGAGGTCAGCGGTCGCGAAGTCCATGGACGGGAGCCTACCGATCGGTAACAGGTTGGCCCGAAGGCGCGTCGGTCGGACGCCCGATCAGCCGGGACAGCACGATCGCCGTCTTCGTCGCGGTGATGTTGTTCTCCCGGCGCAGCCGTTCGAGGGCCTGCTCCAGGTGCTGGATGTCACGGGCCCGCACATGGACCAGCGCGCTCGCGTCGCCGCTGATCGTGTACGCCGCGACGACCTCCGGATGGCCGCGGACACTCGAGTAGATCTCCTCCGGGGACGTCGCACCCGTGCAGAAGATCTCGATGAACGCCTCGGTCGTCCAGCCGAGCGCCGCCGGGTCGACGACCGCCGCGAAGCCGGTGATGACGCCGTCCGACCGCAGCCGGTCGACCCGCCGTTTCACCGCCGGGGCCGACAGCCCGACCTTCGCCCCGATCTGCGCGTACGAAGCGCGGCCGTCCTCCAGGAGGCGCGCAACGATGTGACGGTCGAGCTCGTCAAGACGCAACGAACAGCACCCTCTAAGTCGGTTTTCGTCATTGGTCGCCGGTCAATTCCGAACATACGCTGGGAGGCGGACCGGCGGCCACCTGACCCGCCCGGCCTCCTCTCCCGGCACCGGGGCCCCACCCCGGTGCCCCAGCCATGCCCCCGGCCCCTCCGGCCGGGCCGAGCCGCGAAGGAGCGTCGTGACGCCGACCGACCAGCTGCGAGCCATGTCCGAGGAGCACAGCGCGCACAACTACCACCCCCTTCCCATCGTGGTCGCCGAGGCGGACGGGGTGTGGCTGACCGACGTCGAGGGCCGCCGCTACCTCGACATGCTGGCCGCCTACTCCGCGGTCAACTTCGGGCACCGCAACCCGCGCCTCACCGCGGCCGTCAAGCGGCAGCTCGACCGCGTCACGCTGGTCAGCCGGGCCTTCGACCACGACCAGTTCGGCCCGTTCGTGTCCGAGCTGGCCGAGCTGTGCGGCAAGGACATGGTGCTGCCGATGAACAGCGGCGCCGAGGCCGTCGAGACCGCGCTGAAGACCGCCCGCAAGTGGGGCTACGAGGTCAAGGGCGTCCCGGCCGGGCAGGCGAACATCATCACGTTCGAGGGCAACTTCCACGGCCGCACCACCACGATCATCAGCTTCTCCACCGACCCGGACGCCCACGACTCCTACGGCCCCTACACGCCGGGCTTCCGGACCGTCCCGTACGGGGACGCCGAGGCGCTCAAGGCCGCGATGGACGACGCCACCGTCGGCGTGCTGATCGAGCCGATCCAGGGCGAGGCCGGCGTGAACGTCCCGCCGAGCGGGTTCCTGCGCGCGGTGCGGGAGCTGTGCACCGCCCGCGGCGCGCTGATGATCGCGGACGAGATCCAGTCGGGCCTCGGCCGCACCGGCACGACGTTCGCCGTCGAGCACGAGGGCGTCGTCCCCGACATCTACATCCTCGGCAAGGCCCTCGGCGGCGGCATCATGCCGGTCTCCGCCGTCGTCGCCGACCGCGACGTCCTCGGCGTGTTCAAGCCGGGCCAGCACGGCTCGACGTTCGGCGGCAACCCGCTCGCCTGCGCGATCGGCCGCGAGGTCATCGCGATGCTGAAGACCGGCGAGTTCCAGGAGCGCTCCCGGACGCTCGGCGCCCACCTGCACGAGCGGCTCGGTCACCTCCCCGGCGACCTCGTCCGCGAGGTGCGCGGGCGCGGCCTGTGGGCGGGCGTCGAACTGCACGGCAGGGCCCGCCCGGTCAGCGAGCGCCTCATGGGCCTCGGCGTCCTCGCCAAGGAGACCCACGAGACCACCCTCCGCCTCGCGCCCCCGCTCGTCATCGAGCAGGACGACCTGGACTGGGCCCTCGACCAGCTGGAGATCGCCCTCAAGGGCTGAACCCACCGCATCACTCCGGCCCCCTGAACCGAAACGTCGCCGGTCAACGGCGCCCGGCGGCGTTTCCTCCTTCACCGCAGCCCCGAGGATCATCAAAGACTTGGCCGGGGCCCGCACGGCGCGGTGGCGCGGCGTGCCCGCGGGGGCAGTGTGGCGGGCATGCTGCGGAACAAGGGCCGACGCCGGGTGGCCATCGGGTGCGGCGGGCTGGCACTGGGCCTCCTGGTGCTGCTCGCGAGCGGGTTCTACCTGCTCCAGCGCGCGTACAACGGGGAGGTCAGGCGGGTCGCCGGAGCGCTGCCCACCGCGCCGGGCCGGCCGTCCTCCACCGGACGCGGTGAGAACTGGCTGCTGATCGGCTCCGACCGGCGCGCCGACATCCCCTCGATGGGCGCCCGGGCCGACACGATCATGCTGGTGCACCTGTCCGGGCGCGGCGACCGGGTCTCGTTGATCTCGATCCCGCGGGACGGCTGGGTGCCCGTCCCCGGGCACGGCACCACGAAGATCAACGCGGCGTTCGCCTACGGCGGGCCGCCGCTGCTGATCCGTACCGTGGAGCAGCTCACGCACGTCCGCGTCGACCACTACGCCGCGCTCGACTTCGGCGGGTTCGTGAAGATGACGGACACGCTCGGCGGCGTGGACGTCACCATCACCAAGCGGACCCACGACCCGATGCACAACCGCACGTGGGAGGCGGGGCGCCGGCATCTGAACGGCGCCGAGGCCCTCGATTTCGTCCGGCAGCGGTGGAACCTGCCGAGCGGCGACCTCGACCGGATCAAGCGGCAGCAGGCGTTCCTGCACGCGCTCGCGGACAAGGCGATGGACACCCGCAATCCGATCAGGATCGACCGGTTCGTCCGGGCCGTGACCGGTTCGGTGACCGTGGACGACTCGGTGACCGCCGGGACGCTGCGCAGGCTGGCGCGCCGGCTGCTCAAGACGTCCCTGACGGAGTACCTGACCGTCCCCGTCGCGGGGACGGCCGAGCGGGACCGCCAGAGTGTCGTACTCCTGGACGAGGATGGAATGCGGACGCTGTTCACCACCGTCCGGCAGGACCGGGTGGGCGACTACGTGGCCCGCAACGGCGCCGCCAACTCGGTGGACGCCGTGCGCTGACCCCGTCCCACCTGCACGGAAATGCCGGACATGAAGAAAGATGACAGCAGCCGTCCACATGGATTAGTCTAAGTGGACTAACCAGAATCGACCATAGGCCGCCGTCATGTCCCGACCCATCACACCGCTCGCGCTGACCGTGCTGCGGATGCTGTGCGACCGCCCCATGCACCCGTACGAGATGCAGCAGCGCATCCGCGACTGCGCCTACGACCAGGCCGTCAAGATCACGCACGGGTCGCTGTACCACTCGGTGGAGCGGCTCGCCGCGTGCGGGCTGATCGAACCGCTGGAGACGAGCCGCGAGGGCCGCCGGCCCGAGCGCACCATCTACGCGGTGACCAGCGCCGGACGGGACGCCGCGCAGCTCCGGCTCGCCGAACTGCTGCGCAACCCCACCGAAGAGTTCCCGCTGTTCGGCACCGGGCTGGCGTTCATCAACCTGCTCCCCGAGGGCGAGGTCGCCCGGCTGCTGCGCTACCGCACGGTCGTGCTGGAGTCCGCGCTCGCCGCGCACCAGACCGCGCACGACGCACTCCGCAAGCAGGGCCTCAAACGCTACAAGCTGATCGACCAGGAATGGCTGATCGCGCGGGTGCGCGGCGAACTGGACTTCGTCCGGGGCCTGACCGACGACCTCGACTCCGGCCGCCTCACCTGGAAGGACGACGAGGTGCAGTTCCTCTGCCATCCGCGACCGCGGCCACCACGCCATGACGACAAGGGGGCAACATGAGCAAATGGCGCGGCAATCCCTGGGCGATCCTGCTCACGCTCTCCCTCGGATTCTTCATGACCCTGCTCGACCTCACGATCGTGAACATCGCGATCCCGAGCATGATCGACAAACTGGACGCCTCGCTCGACCAGGTGCTGTGGGTCGTCAACGCCTACATCCTGGTGCTGGCCGTCCTGCTCATCACCGCCGGCCGGCTCGGTGACCTGTGGGGCAAGAAGAACCTGTTCATCACCGGGGTGGCACTGTTCACGCTGTCCAGCCTGGTGTGCGGCATCGCCCAGGACCCGACGCAGCTGATCGCCGCCCGCGCGGTGCAGGGGCTCGGCGCGGCACTGCTGATGCCGCAGACCATGTCGATGATCATCAGCGTGTTCCCGGCGGAGCGGCGCGGTGCCGCGCTCGGCGTGTGGGGCGCGGTCGCCGGGGTGTCCACCATCGCCGGCCCGACGATCGGCGGGCTGCTCGTCACCAGCCTCAGCTGGCGGTGGATCTTCTTCGTGAACCTGCCGATCGGCATCCTGGTGCTGGCCATGGCCGTGCCGATCCTGCCCGGCCACACCCGCACCGTCCGGCACCGGTTCGACGTCGCCGGCGTCCTGCTGGCGTCCGCCGCCCTGTTCTGCGTCACGTTCGCGCTCACCGAGGGCCAGAAGTACGAGTGGAACGAGGGGATCTGGGGGCTGATCGCCGCCGGGCTCGCACTGTTCGTGGTCTTCGTCCTCCAGCAGCGCACCCGCCAGGACGGTGAGCCGCTCGTCCCGTTCTCGCTGTTCAAGGACCGCAACTTCACCGTCCTGAACTTCGTCGGCGCGGCCGTCTCGGTCGGCATGATCGGCATGTTCCTGCCGATGACGATCTACCTGCAGTCGGTGCTGGGCTTCAGCGCCCTCAAGGCGGGCCTCGTCATGGCGCCGTCCTCGGTCGTGTCGATGTTCCTCGCGCCCGTCGCGGGACGGCTGTCCGACCGCATCGGCGGCAAGTTCATCCTGATGACCGGCCTCGTCCTCTACGCCGCCGGCATGGGGTGGATCGTCGCCATCGCCGAGGTCGGGACGGACTGGACCGCGTTCATCGGCCCGCTCGTCGTGGCCGGCCTCGGCATCGGCGGGGTGTTCGCGCCGATGGCCACCGAGGCGACCCGGAATGTTCCGCCGCGGCTCGCGGGCGCCGCGTCCGGCGTCAACAACATGATCCGGCAGGTCGGGTCGGTGCTCGGCAGCGCGGCGGTCGGCGCCACGCTGCAGAACCGGCTCGCGTCCGCGCTGCGGGACGAGGCGACGGCCCGCTCCACCGCGCTCCCGGCGGACATGCGTCCCGGCTTCGTCCAGGGGTTCGCGGACGCGGCCAAGGGCGGCCTGGAGGTCGGCGCGGGCCAGAGCGGCGCGAGGCAGCAGCTTCCGCCCGGTGTCCCGCCCGCCATCGCGCACCGCGTCAACGAACTGGCCGGGCAGGTGTTCTCGCACGGCTTCGTGCACGCGATGAAGCCGACGATGTGGCTGCCGATCGGCGTCATCCTCCTCGGCGCCGTCGCCTGCCTGACCCTCAAGGGCCACCGGGCGAACACCGCGCTCAGCGTCGAGCCCGAACCCGCACCGGTGGCGCCCTGACCTGGCCGCCGGCCCGGGGGCTCCCCCGGGCCGGTGCCGCTACCTGCGGGTACGCGCCGCCTTCCCGAGCAGCCACTCGCCCGGCGGGCGGGCCGGCGGCACCATCATGATCCCGGCCACCGCGGCGAGCATGCCGCCGATGATGAACAGGTAGCCGGCCGTGGTCGCGGGGACGACGAGATCGCCCTCACCGCGGCGCATCGACATCACGAACACCACGATTCCCCACGTCACCGCCGGGACCGTCGCACCGAGCCGGCCGCCCATGCCGAGACCGGACAGGCGGGCCATCAGGAAGACCAGCGCGACCAGGACGATCGCCGCGACCGGGACGGAGCCGACCGTCCAGTCCTGGGCGAACGAGCCGACCAGGCCGAACACCCCGCCGAGCAGGCCGAGGGCCGCGTAGGCGGCGCCGGACACGAACGCGTCCAGCGGCCGCTCGCCGTCCGCCCGGTCCAGGCCGGACCCGCCGCCGTCGCCGCCCGCCGGGCGGCCGTCCTTGGCGAGGCTGACCCGCGCCTCGTCGTCGTCCTTATGCACGGACGTCAGGGTACCGGGGCACGGGCGTCCCCTTTGTTGATCAGTCCGTGAGACCGGCGAACAGGTCGCGTTCGCGGCGCCCGGCGCCGATCGGGCCCGGCTCACCGGCCTGCAGGATGAAGTACTCGGTGCCGAACGCCTGCTGCCCCAGGTTGTTCGACAGCGCGAAGAACGGGCCGACCCGCTCGGGCGCGACGACGATCTGGGTACGGTGCGCGCGCAGGGCCGCGAGCTTGGCGGGCAGCTGGGCGCGGGCGTCGACGACCGTGGTGACCTGCCCGTCCGGGACGCCGGAGCCCAGTTCGTCCAGCCCGGCGACGCGGGCGAACGGCAGCTTCGCCTCGCGCATCACCGCGATCGCCCGCGCGAGGACGGTCCGGGGCGTGGCGTAGGCGTAGAACTTGGCGGCCCGCCACGGCGGCGCGCCGTCCTCGTAGGACGGGTCGGCGGCCAGCTCGAACGCCCGCCGCGCCACCCGGTGCGCCTGGATGTGGTCGGGATGGCCGTAGTTGCCGCGCTCGTCGTAGGTGACGATCACCTGCGGCCGGACCTCCCGGATCACCGCGACGAGATCCCGCGCGGCCGTGTCGACGTCCGCCCGCCAGAAGCAGCGCGGGTCGTCGTTGGTGGGGGCGCCCATCATGCCGGAGTCGCGCCAGCGTCCCACGCCGCCGAGGAAGCGGTGGTCGCGCACGCCGAGCGCCTCGCAGGCCGCCGCGAGCTCCCCGATCCGGTACTCGCCGAGGCGGTCCTCCTTGTCGGACGCCAGGTGGCGCAGTTCCTCGGGGATGACCTCGCCCTCCTCGCCCAGCGTGCAGGTGACGAGACAGACGTGGGCGCCCTCGGCGGCGTACTTGGCCATGGTCGCCCCGGTCCCGATGGACTCGTCGTCCGGATGGGCGTGGACGAACAGGATCCGCGGCTCCTTCATAGTCAACGAGCCTACTCAGGGCACGGCACCGCGGTGATGGCCGCCCTGCCCCACGCGCCCCGCAAGCCCGGCGGGCGGGCTTCAGCCGGTCCCGCCGCCGGTACCGCCGCCAGTACCGCCTCCGGTACCACCACCGGTGCCACCGCCGGTACCGCCCCCGGTACCGCCACCGCCGGTGCCGCCACCGCCGTCACCGCCTCCGGTGCCGGTGGACGGCGGCGTGGTCGTCGGTGCGCTGCTGGTCGGCGGCGTGGTGGTCGGCTCCCGCGAGGTCGGCGGCGTGGTGGTCGGCTCCCGCGTCGCCGGCGTGGTGTACCGGCGCGTCCGGGTGGGGGTCGGCGCCGGCTCGTCGGGCTCCTCGGTCGTCGGGGTCTCCGACACCGTGCCGGAGTCGGAGACCGCCGGCGTGGCGGGCCCGGCCGGCGGGTCGTCGTTCCGGGTCGCCATGAACAGGCCGACGACCAGCGCCAGGGCGGCGATCGCCGCGACGGCCGCGAGGATCGGCCACCTGGACTTGTGCTCGGGCTCCCAGCCGTCGCGGCGGCCCCGGTCGGCGCCGTACGGAGGAGGCGCGGGCGGCAGCGTCCCGGTGTAGTCGGCCGGCGAGACACGGCGCGTCCCGCCGCCGGGACCACCGGGGGCGCCGGGCTGGGTCGCGCCCGCCATCATCCCGGCCGCGGCGAGGCCGCCGGCGGCGAGCGTCGAGCCCTCCGCGAGCATGGTGTCGGCCTGCGCCGAGTCCTCCATCCGGGTCTGCCCGGCCCCGCCCGGCCCGCTGCCGATCAGCGCCATCATGAGCTGCTGCGCGGTCGGCCGCCGCTCCGGCTCCTTGACCAGGCACGCGGCGACCAGCCGGTGCAGGTCGGCGGGGACGCCGTCCAGGGCCGGCGGCTCGTGCATCACCCGGTTGATCACCGCGACGACGGTGTCGTCGCCGAACGGCGGGCGGCCGGTCGCGGCGAACACCATCGTGGTGGCCCACGCCCACACGTCCACGGCCTCGGTGAGGGTCGCCCCCGCCACCTGCTCGGGCGCCATGTAGGACGGCGTGCCGATCGCCTTGGTCGCGTTCGTCTGCCCGGTGTCAAGGGCCCGCGCGATACCGAAGTCGATGACCCGCGGCCCGTCCGGCGCCATGATGACGTTGTGCGGCTTGAAGTCGCGGTGCACGATCCCGGCCTGGTGGATCGCGACGAGCGCGGTCGCGGTGCCGATCGCGAGCCGGTCGAGCGCCGCCCCGCCGATCGGGCCGCTCTCGGTGACCTGCTTGTACAGCGACGGGCCCGGCACGTACTCGCTGGCGATGTACGGCTGGTCGCCCGCGACGTCGGCCTCCAGGACCTGCGCGGTGCAGAACCGCGCCACCTGCTTGGCGGCCTGCGCCTCCCGGACGAACCGGGTGCGCGCCATCGTGTCCCCGGCCAGGTCGGCGCGGAGCAGCTTGATCGCGGCCCGGTTCCCAGAGGCGTCCACGCCGGCGTAGACGACGCCCTGGCCGCCCTCACCGAGTCGTTCGACGATCTCGTACGAGCCAAGCCGCCGGGGATCTCCCGACTGCAGCTCCGGCATTGACCACTCCTCAGCCCGCGACAGGAAAAGTGTTGGGGAAGCTTTGAGCTTACGCGAGCGCGGACCCGGGCACGGGACATTCCCGGCCACCACGCGACGACCCGTGATCATAAGGGGCGGGAGAGCGCCGCGGGCCGTACTTCCCCGTCATCCTGGCAGACTCGGTTGTCATGAGCATCAGCTATCCGCGGCAGAGCGCCCGCACCCGACGGTTCACCCTCGGGGTACCCCGTGCATTCCAGATCGCGCCGGACGAGTCGCGCGTCGTCTTCCTGCGTACCAGGGCGGGCGACGACCCTGTGACCTGCCTGTGGACGCTGGACACCGCGACCGGCGAGGAGCGGTGCGTCGCCGACCCGGCGACGCTGGACGTCCCGGGCGAGGAGGACCTGCCCGCCGAAGAGCGCGCCCGGCGCGAGCGGGCCCGCGAGCAGGCGGGCGGCATCGTCGGGTACGCCACCGACCAGGCCATGGAGCAGGCCGTCTTCACCCTCGCCGGGCGCCTCTACGTCGCCGACCTCAACACCGCACTCGTCCGCGAACTACCCGCGCAGACACCCGTGTTCGACCCGCGTCCCGATCCGGCCGGCAAGCGGATCGCCTACGTATCGGGCCGGACGCTACGCCTCATCGAGATGGACGGCACCGATGACCGCGCGCTCGTCCAGCCGGAGTCCGACCAGATCTCCTACGGCCTCGCCGAATTCGTCGCGGCGGAGGAGATGGGCCGGCTGCGCGGCCACTGGTGGTCACCCGACGGCGGAACGCTGCTCGTCGCCCGGGTGGACGAGACGCCGGTACACCGCTGGCACATCGCCGATCCCGCGAACCCCGAGCGTCCCCCCGCCGAGATCGCCTACCCGGCCGCCGGCACGCCGAACGCGCTGGTGTCGCTGGTGCTGCTCAAGGTGGACGGCCGGCGCGTCGGCATCGGCTGGGACCGCGGCATGTTCCCCTACTTCGTCACGGCCGGCTGGGACCGGCACGGCCTGCTGATCGTCGTCCAGCCGCGCGACCAGCGCTCGCAGCGGGTGCTCAGCGTCGACCCGTCCAACGGCGAGACGTCGCTCGTCCACACCGAGCACGACCCCGTGTGGACGGACATCGTCCCCGGCCTGCCCGCCCGGACGAACGCCGGAGACCTCATCTGGACCTCCGAGGACCCCGACACCGACACCCGCCGGCTCACCGTCGCGGGCAAGCCCGTCACGCCGGGCGGCCTGCAGGTCCGGTCGGTGCTCGGAGCGGACGGCGAGTCGATCCTGTTCACCGCCTCGGAGGAGCCGACCGAGGTGCACCTGTACTCCTACGAGGCGGGCGAGGTGACGCGGCTGACCGAGGGGCAGGGCGTCTTCGGCGGCCTGCGCTCCGGCGGGGTGACCGTGGTGACGGGCGCGCGGCTCGACCGTCCCGGCACGGAGACCGAGGTGCGCACGCCGTCCGCCGTGCACCCGGTCGCGTCGTTCGCCGAGACCCCGGTGATCACCCCGCGGGTGGAACTGCTGCGCTGCGGGGACCGCGAGATCCGCACCGCCGTGGTGCTGCCCACCGGGTGGGAGCCCGGCCAGGGGCGCCTGCCCGTCCTCATGGACCCCTATGGCGGGCCGCACGCCCAGCGCGTCCTCGCCGTCCACCGCATGTACTGCGAGCCGCAGTGGCTCGCCGACCAGGGGTTCGCCGTCGTGATCGCGGACGGCCGCGGCACCCCGGGGCGCGGCCCGGCCTGGGACCGCGCCGTCCGCGGCGACTTCGTCGGCCCCGTGCTGGAAGACCAGATCACCGCGCTGGTCGAGGCGGCGCGCCGGCATCCGGACGCGCTCGACCTCGACCGCGTCGGCATCCGCGGCTGGTCGTTCGGCGGCTGGCTCTCGGCCCTCGCCGTCCTGCAGCGCCCGGATGTGTTCCATGTGGGCATCGCCGGCGCCCCCGTCACCGACTGGCACCTGTACGACACCCACTACACCGAGCGCTACCTGGGCCACCCCGACGAGGAGCCGGAGAGCTACGCCGCCAACTCCCTCACCGGGATGGCCGGCGAGCTGAAGCGGCCCCTCATGATCATCCACGGGCTGGCGGACGACAACGTGGTGGCCGCCCACACCCTGCGGCTGTCGTCGGCGCTGCTGGCCGCCGGCCGCCCGCACACCGTCCTGCCCCTCTCGGGCGTCACCCACATGACCCCACAGGAGGTCGTCGCGGAGAACCTCCTCCACATCCAGGTCGACTACCTGAAGTCCGCCCTGTCCGGGTGACCGCCGTGCCAGGACGCCCAGAGGGCGGCGTAAGGGCCGTTAGCGGCCATCAGCTCGTCGTGGGTGCCTAGTTCGGTGATGCGGCCGTCCTCCACCACCGCCACACGGTCGGCGTCGTGGGCGGTGTGGAGGCGGTGCGCGATCGCCACGACGGTCCGGCCGTCGAGGACGGCGGCGAGCGAGCGTTCGAGGCGGCGCGCGGCGCGCGGGTCGAGCAGCGACGTCGCCTCGTCAAGGACGAGCGTGTGCGGGTCGGCGAGGACGAGCCGGGCCAGCGCGAGCTGCTGCGCCTGGGCGGGCGACAGCGTCGCGCCGCCGGAGCCGACGACGGTGTCCAGGTCCGGCCCGTCCCAGTCGACGGCCGTGAGGACCCGGCGGATCTCGCCGTCGGACGCGTCCTGGCGGGCCATCACGAGGTTCTCGCGGAGCGAGCCGCGGAACACGTGCTGCTCCTGGGTGACCAGCGCGACCTCGCGGCGCAGGTCGTCCAGGGGCAGCTCGACCAGCGGGACGCCGCCGACGGTGACCGCGCCGGAGCGGGGGCCGTCGACGCCGGCGAGCAGGCGGCCGAGCGTCGACTTGCCCGCGCCGCTCGGGCCGACCATCGCGAGGCGTTCGCCGGGGCGCAGGTCGAGGTCCACGCCGTGCAGGACGTCCCGCCCGGGACGGTAGGAGTAGCGGACGTCCCGCGCCGTGAGCCGTTCCCCGGCCGGGCGGCCGCCGTTCGGCGTCCGGTCGGGCGGGACGTCGCCGACGCCGAGCAGCCGGGCCAGCGACGCGCCGCCGAGCTGCAGCTCGTCCAGCCACGACAGGAGCGTGTCGACCGGCTCGATGAGCTGCTGCACGTACAGGGTCGCGGCGGTCACCTGCGCGAGCGTCGCCATGCCGTTGATGTAGAGGAGCCCGCCGACCAGCAGCGTCGACACGACGGGCAGCACGAAACCCATCTCGGCCACGGGGAACAGGACCGTGCGCAGCCGCAGCGTGTACCGCTCCACCTTGTAGGAGGCCGCGATGTCGGCGTCGCCGCGCCGGTGCCGGCGGTCGGCGAGGCCGAGCGCCTCGGCGGTCCGGGCGCCCTGGACGGTCTCGGTCAGCCCGTCGGCGATGCGCGCCCACGCCGCGTGCTCGCCCAGGTAGCCGCCGCGCGCGCGGGGCAGGTACCAGCGCATCACCGCCACCAGCATCGGGACGGCGACCAGCGCGGGCAGCGCGACGAGCGGCCCGTTGAGCAGCAGCGCGCCGACCGTGAGCCCGCCGACGACGCTCGCGACGAGGGTCTCCGGCATCGCGTACCGGACGGAGGTGCCCAGCGTGTCCACGTCGCGGGACGCGCGGCTGACGAGGTCGCCGGTGCCCGCGCGCTCGACCGTGGACAGCGGCAGCGCCAGCACCCGGTCGACGAACTCCTCGCGCAGCTCGGCCAGGACCCGCTCGCCCAGCTTCGCGGACGCGAGGTAGGCGTACCGGATCAGCACGCCCTGGGCGATGACGAACGCGGCGATGGCGAGGCCGGTGGTGTCGATGTCGGCGCGGCCGTCGCGGACGTCCTCGACGAGGGCGCCGAGCAGCCGCGGCGTCACCAGGCCGGTCACGGCGGCCAGCGCGTGCAGGGCCAGCACCCCGGCGAGGGCGCGGGGGTGCCGCAGCACGAGCCGCCGCGCGTACGCCCGCACCTGCGCGGGGCCGGCGACCGGGAGGGTCTCGGCGCTCACATGCCCGCCCTTTCTGCGGCCTCTCCTCTGGTGACGGTGGCCGCGTAGCGCGGCTCGGTCTCCAGGAGGTCGCGGTGGGTTCCTTCTGCGATGACCTGTCCGTCCTGGACGAAGGCCACGTGGTCGGCGCGGTCCAGCATCAGCGGGCTCGTTGTGCAGACCACGGTGGTGCGGCCCACGCGCGCTTGGCCGAGCCTGGCGGCGATACGTGCCTCGGTGTGCGCGTCCACCGCGCTGGTCGGCTCCACCAGGATGAGGACGTCGGGGTCGTATACGAGCGCCCGTGCAAGGCGAAGGCGCTGTTGCTGGCCGCCGGAGAACTCTCGTCCGGCCTCGGCTACATGCGCGTCCAGTCCGACCGAGGCGACGACGTCCTCGGCACAGGCGGCATGGATCGCGGCCCTCAGCGCCGCTTCGTCGCCGTCCGGTGCCAGGGATTCGTGCAGCGGCCCCGAGAACAGGCGGTCCTCGTTGACGGCGACCAGAATCCGTTTCCGGACGTCCGCGACCTCGTACAGCGGGACGCCGCCGAAGTCGACCTCGCCGCCGGTGTACCGGCCGAGCCGGTCGGCGATCACCTGCGCGTCGCGCGGGTCGGCCGCCGCGAGCGCGGTCACCCGGCCCGGCCGCACGACCAGCCCGGATGCGATGTCGACCAGCTCGGAGTCCGCCGCGGGACGGGCCGTCCCGGTGCCCGGCAGCTCGGGGTCGAGCCGCAGCAGCGCGGTCACCCGGCCCGCCGCGACCATCCCCTTGGTGATCTTCCCGGCGGCCTCGCCGAGCGTCTTCAGCGGCACGATCAGGAACACCGCGTAGCCGTAGAACGCGACCAGCTCACCGACGCCGATCTCCCCCCTGACCGCGAACCGGGCACCGGCCCAGGTCACCAGCGCGATCAGCAGGCCGGGCAGCAGCACCTCGGCGCCGTTCATCCGGGTCTCGGCCCGCGCGGCCGCCACCCCGGCGGCGCGCACCCGCCGCGACTCGGCGCGGTAGCGGCCGGAGAACAGCCGCTCGCCGCCGATGCCGCGCAGTACCCGCAGGCCCGCGACGAGGTCGGTGGCGTGGGTGTTCAGCTCGCCGACCAGCTCGCGGTGCGCCAGCTCGCGGTCGCGGTAGGGGCGCAGCAGCGGCGCCGCGATCGCCAGGATCAGCGGGACGCCGACCAGCACGATCAGGCCGAGCGGCGGCGACGTGCTCAGCAGCATCGCGGCCACGACGACGATCGCGACGACGGCGCCCGACGCACGCGACACGATGTCCAGCGAGTCGCCGATGTGCGACACGTCCGACAGGCCGATGCTGACCACCTCGCCCGCGCTCAGCCGTTTCGGCAGCGTCGCGCCGAGCCGGGTGGCCTGCCGGGTGACGAGCTGGACCGTCCGGTAGGCCGCCGCGAGCCAGTTGTACACGGCGAACCGGTGCCGGACGGCGCCGGTGGCGGCCTGGACGACGCCGAGGCCGAACAGGACGGCGGACCAGGTCACGAGGGCGCGCTCGTCCCGCGCCGCGACGCCGTCGCCGATGGCGCGGCCGATCGCGGCGGGCATCAGTGCCTGGCTGAGCATCCAGACCACGCCGAAGAGCGCGCCGGCGGTGATGCTGCGCCACTGGAGGCGCAGCAGCCACAGCAGGTAGCGGGCGGGAGCTCGGCGATCGGCGCCGGAGTCGCGCCGGGAGCCGCGGGGGGACCTCCCCCCTCGAACAGCGTGGTCGGGTCTGCCAGGATCTTTCTCCGGCAACGACTTCACGGGACGAAAGGTTATGCAGCGAGACGCTCGGTTCTCGACTGGTTTTTCACCAGCTCGGACGCGTTTCGGGCAGACCGGAAAACGCGATCAGGGCGCGCGCCGGGGATGCGCCGAGATGGGACGACACGCTAAGGTCTGGAACGTACGGAGCGACGCTTCCCCCGCTCCTTGAGCCGGGACCCTGGCGGCTAGGCCGATGCCGCTGCCCCGGCGCAGCCGCTCGCACCTTCCCGCAGCCGCGGGAACAAGTGGTGTGCTACCGCCGTTGCCAGTGCCGTCAGCCCGACTTCCGGAAGCCCTGTGAGCACGATCAGCCATCAGACGCACCATTTCACGCCGGGGACCGAGGACAGGATCGATCTGCTCCTCATCGACGACGACCCCTCCGACGTCCTCATGGTCGAGAAGATGCTCGCCGAAAGCGGCCTGGACGTCGGGATCACCGTCGCGGGCGACCTCGTCGCCGCCCGGCGGACCCTGACGCGCCGCACCCAGTGCATCATCGTGGACCTCTCCACCCCCGGCATCGACCGGCTGGAGGGGCTCCGCCAGGTACTCGCGCTGTCCGGGCCCGCCGCCGTCGTCGTCCTGACCGGCCTGGACGACGCCTACCTCGGCGTTCAGGCGGTCGCCGCCGGCGCCGAGGACTACCTGGTCAAGCAGGAGGTCGACGGGCCGCTGCTGGCCCGCGCCATCCGCTACGCCATCGAGCGCAAGCGCTCGGAGGAGACCGAGCGGCGGCTCGTCGAGGCGCGCATCCTCGGGCGCGAGAACGCCCGGCTGGAGCGCGGGCTGCTGCCCGTCCCGCTGATCGACGACCCGTCGCTGCGGCACCACACCCGCTACCGGCCCGGCCGGCGGCGCGCGCTGCTCGGCGGCGACTTCTACGACACCGTGCAGACCAAGGGCGGCGCCGTCCACCTGATGATCGGGGACGTGTGCGGGCACGGCCCGGACGAGGCGGCCCTCGGCGTCCAGCTCCGGATGGCGTGGCGGACGCTCGTGCTCGCCGGGCACACCGGCGAGCAGCTGCTCGGCACCCTCGACACCGTCCTCGGGCACGAGCGGCGCAGCGAGGAGATCTTCACCACGCTCTGCATGATCACGATCGCGCCGTCCCGCCGGACCGCCCGGATGCATCTCGCCGGGCATCCCGCGCCGCTGCTGTTCCGCGGCACCCCCGGGCAGGAGGGCGAGGTCGCGGCGCTGCCCGAGTACGCGCACGGCCCGGCGCTCGGCCTGGTGCCCGGCGCCGAGTGGCCGACCACCGAGATCGACCTCGGCGAGTCCTGGGGGCTGATGCTCTACACCGACGGCCTGATCGAGGGGAAGGTCGGCGCGGGCTCCGACCGGCTCGGCACCGACGGGCTCGTCGATCTGGCTCGGAAGGCGCACGACACGGGCGCCACCGGACGCGGCCTCATCGACCGGCTGGTGACCGATGTGGAACGTCTCAACGGGGACGCCCTGACCGATGACCTGGCCGTCCTGCTGCTGTCACGGCAGCACGGCGTGGTGCCCGTGAGGCACTGACCACAACTTCCTGACTTTCGTCAACGTTTTCTCGATCACTCTCCCGGAGAGTTCCCGAACACTCTGTGAGGTCACTCACCCGACGGAACGTTACAAAACGGCCACAACAGCCGTTCTGCGTGCATTCATAGCCTGCGGCTATCGCCACCAGTGCGCTGATGACTTGGAACTATTCTCCGATCCGGACATAGCGTGCAGGCCGTGGCTATAGCGATACCTGCGATCTACCGGTCAACCGTCGGCAAGAAGGCCGTCATGGCGGTGACCGGCGGCGTCCTCGTGCTGTTCCTGATCACGCACATGCTCGGGAACCTGAAGATCTTCCTCGGCGCGGACGAGTTCAACCACTACGCGCACTGGCTGCGCACGATCGGTGAGCCCGCGGTACCGCACCGGACCGTCCTGACGCTCCTTGAGGCCGTGCTCGCCGTCTCGGTCGTGCTGCACATGTGGTCGGCGGTGTCGCTCGCCCGCCGCGCCTCCGCCGCGCGCCCGGTCAAGTACCAGTCCAAGAAGAAGTCACACGCGCAGGGCTATGCCACCCACACGATGCGGTACGGCGGCGTCATCATCGCGGTCTACATCATCTGGCACCTGCTGGACCTCACGTTCTTCGTCGTGAACCCCAAGGGTTCCGACGCCACCCCCTACGAGCGGCTCGTCGCCGACTTCGACCCGTCCCGCTGGTACATCACCATCTGGTACATCGTCGCCGTCCTCCTCGTCGGCCTGCACCTCAACCACGGCATCTGGAGCGCGTTCCAGACGCTCGGGCTGCGCGGCCCGCGCACCCACAACGCCCTGCGGGGCCTCGCCGCGACCCTCGCCGCGCTGATCACGCTCGGCTTCGTCGCCATCCCCGTCTCCATCACGTTCGGATGGGTGAGCTGACCACCATGACCGACAGCTTCTACAAGTCCGGCGAGCCGATCGCCGACACCAAGGCGCCCAAGGGCCCCATCGAGGACCGCTGGACGACCCGCAAGTTCGAGGCCAAGCAGGTCAACCCGGCCAACAAGCGCAAGAAGAAGATCATCATCATCGGGACGGGGCTCGCCGGCGGCTCCGCCGGCGCCACCCTCGGCGAGGCCGGCTACCACGTCATCCAGTTCTGCTTCCAGGACTCCCCGCGCCGCGCGCACTCGATCGCCGCGCAGGGCGGCATCAACGCCGCCAAGAACTACCGCAACGACGGCGACAGCGTGTACCGGCTGTTCTACGAGACGGTCAAGGGCGGCGACTTCCGGTCCCGCGAGTCGAACGTGCACCGGCTCGCCGACATCTCCCGGCAGATCATCGACCAGTGCGTCGCGCAGGGCGTCCCGTTCGCCCGCGAGTACGGCGGCCTGCTCGACAACCGCTCGTTCGGCGGGACGCAGGTCTCCCGCACCTTCTACGCCCGCGGGCAGACGGGCCAGCAGCTCCTGCTCGGCGCCTACCAGGCGCTGATGCGGCAGGTCGACGCCGGGAACGTGGAACTGCACCCGCGGCACGAGATGCTCGACCTGATCATGGAGGACGGGCGGGCGCGCGGCGTCGTCGTCCGGAACCTCATCACCGGCGAGATCAAGCACTACACGGCGGACGCGGTCGTGCTGGCGTCCGGCGGCTACGGCAACGTGTACTTCCTGTCCACGAACGCGATGGGCTCGAACGTCACCGCGTCCTGGCGCGCCCACCGGCACGGCGCCCTGTTCGCCAACCCGTGCTACACGCAGATCCACCCGACGTGCATCCCGGTCAGCGGCGACCACCAGTCGAAGCTGACGCTGATGTCGGAGTCGCTGCGCAACGACGGCCGGGTGTGGGTGCCGAAGAAGGCCGGTGACACCCGCAAGCCCTACGACATCCCCGAGGACGAGCGCGACTACTACCTGGAGCGCATCTACCCGTCCTTCGGCAACCTCGTCCCGCGCGACATCGCCTCCCGCGCGGCGAAGAACGTCTGCGACGAGGGACGCGGCGTCGGCCCCGGCGGCCTCGGCGTCTACCTCGACTTCGCGGACGCCATCGCGCGGCTCGGCCGGGACAAGGTCGAGGCCAAGTACGGCAACCTCTTCGAGATGTACGAGCGCATCACCGGCGAGAACCCCTACGACACGCCGATGCGCATCTACCCCGCCGTCCACTACACGATGGGCGGCCTGTGGGTGGACTACGACCTGGAGTCCACCATCCCGGGCCTGTTCGTGATCGGTGAGGCGAACTTCTCCGACCACGGCGCGAACCGGCTCGGCGCGTCCGCGCTGATGCAGGGCCTCGCGGACGGCTACTTCGTCCTGCCGAACACGATCGGCGACTACATCGCCCGCAACAGCCTCCCCCCGGTCGCCGACACGGCGATCACCGAGGCCGAAGACAGGGTGAAGACCCAGATCGACAGGCTGCTGTCGATCGACGGGGACCGTTCCGTCGACTCCTTCCACCGCGAACTCGGCCACATCATGTGGGAGTACTGCGGCATGGAGCGCACCGAGGAGGGGCTGCGCAAGGCGCTGGAGCTCATCCCGGCGCTGCGCGCGGAGTTCTGGACGCGCGTCAAGGTGACCGGCAAGGGCGAGGAGCTGAACCAGCAGCTGGAGAAGGCCGGCCGCGTCGCCGACTTCTTCGAGCTGGCCGAGCTGATGGTCATCGACGCGCTGCACCGCACCGAGTCCTGCGGCGGCCACTTCCGGGCCGAGAGCCAGGACGAGGACGGCGAGGCCCAGCGCGACGACGACAACTTCGGCTACGTCGCCGCCTGGGAATGGGCCGGGGAGGGCGGGCAGCCCGTCCTCCACAAGGAGGCCCTGGACTTCGAATACGTCAAGCCGACTCAGAGGTCGTACAAGTAATCATGAAGCTCACACTGCGCGTCTGGCGCCAGAGCGGCCCCCAGGACAAGGGCGGAATGGTCGAGTACAAGCTCGACGACGTCTCCCCCGACGCATCGTTCCTGGAGATGCTGGACGTCCTCAACGAGAAGCTCATCGCGTCCGGCGAGGAGCCGGTCGCGTTCGACCACGACTGCCGCGAGGGCATCTGCGGCATGTGCTCGCTGGTCATCAACGGCACCCCGCACGGCCCGGAGCGCGCCACCACCACGTGCCAGCTCCATATGCGCAAGTTCCGGGACGGCGAGGTCATCGACGTCGAGCCGTGGCGGGCCAAGGCGTTCCCGGTCGTGAAGGACCTGGTCGTCGACCGCTCGGCATTCGACCGGATCATCCAGTCCGGCGGCTACATCACCGCCCCGACCGGCACCGCCCCCGAGGCGCACTCGACGCCCGTCCCGAAGCCGGACGCCGACCGCGCGTTCGAGGCCGCCGAGTGCATCGGCTGCGGCGCCTGCGTCGCGGCCTGCCCGAACGGCTCCGCGGCCCTGTTCCTGGGCGCCAAGGTCACCCACCTCGGCCTGATGCCGCAGGGGCAGCCGGAACGCTGGGACCGTGTCGTGTCCATGCTGGAGACCCACGACGAGGAGGGCTTCGGCGGCTGCACCAACACCGGTGAGTGCACCGCCGCCTGCCCGAAGGGGATCCCGCTCGACGTCATCGGCCGCCTCAACGGCGACTACCTGAAGGCGACCGCGGGCGGAAAGAAGCGGTAGCCCACCCTCGATCTCGGCCCCGCCCGGCATACCGGGCGGGGCCGTTCTCATGTGACCACCCGATCACTTCCGGTCCGGACCCGATCGGCCTCCCGTACATGGCGGCCAGGTCTCCGCACCGACGCGATCTTGCAATACGATCCCCTCATGCACGTGCAGAAGCAGGTGCATCTGCATCGGCAGATGCACGGTATGCCGGATTCGCCGCCGGCGGTGCACCGGTCGATCCTCTGCGTGGACGTCGCGGGCTTCGGGGGCCGGCTGAACCCGGACCAGCTCATCACCCGGGACGGGCTGTACCGCGCGCTGCGGGAGGCGTTCACCGAGTCCGGCATTCCGCCGGAGTCGTGCTACTGCGAGGACCGCGGTGACGGCGCCCTGATCCTCATCGGCCCCGACGTGCCGAAAGAGCGGCTGGCCGGGCCGTTCCCCACCGCGCTCGCGGCCCTGCTGGAACGGCACAACGAGGAGGCGCCACCGGGCGCGCACATCAGGGCCCGCGCCGCCATGCACGCCGGTGAGGTCCACTACGACGACCACGGCGTCGCCGGCTGCTCGGTCAACACGGCGTTCCGGCTGCTGGAGGCCGCCCCGCTCAAGGACGCGCTGCGCGCCTCCCCCGGCGTCCTCGCGCTGATCGCGTCCGACTGGTTCTACCAGGAGGTCGTCCGCCAGTGCCGAGGATGCGCCGCGGACTCCTTCCGGGCGGTGGACGTCTCGGTCAAGGAGACCCGGACCCGCGGCTGGATCCGCCTGCTGGAGGCCGCCGGGCAACCGCGGATCTAGGCGCCCACCAGGCTCTCGACGCCCGCGGGGAGGTCTCCGGCCAGGCCGGCCTCCACAAGGAACGTCTGCAGGGTCTCCTGGAAGGCGCGCGCCGCGTGGGTGAGCTCGACATCCTTGCGGTGGGCGAGCGCGATCGTCCGCAGCAGGCCCGGACCGTGGCGGCCGCGGCGTGCCTCCTCATCCGCCAGGACGAGCGGGGTCCCGCGCAGGCCGGGACGTCCGGCAAGGACCATGCTGGGGACGACCGCGATCCCCAGGCCGACCTCGACGAAGCGGAGCACGGCGTCCATCTCGCCGCCCTCCACGGCGAACCTGGGCTCGAACCCGGCCGCCCGGCACGCGCTGATGGTCGCCTCACGCAGGTCGTATCCGGGACGGAACATCACCAGGGGACGGTCCTGCAGATCCTCGATGCGCAGGTACGAACGGCGCGGCATCTGGACGGGCGTGCCGGCCCCCGCCGGGGAGGCCACCACGAGGTGTTCGCGCAGGATCGGGGTCGTGTCCAGGGGCGGGGCACCCTGAAGCGGAAGGATGACCAGGGCCAGGTCCAGCGAACCGCGTGTCAGCTCCCGGACGAGGTCCCGCGAACCTCCCTCCTCGACGAGGAGCTGAATTCCCGGGTAGGCGTCGTGGAAGCGACGCAGAACGTCCGCCAATAGGCCCGCGCATAGGGACGGTGTAGCGCCGAGCCGTACCCGTCCGCGCCTGAGACCGGCCAGCTCTTGCACTTCCAAGCGGGCGGTGTCGACATCGGCCAGGATGCGCTTGGCCAAGGGCAGCAGCGCCTCACCGGCGGGCGTCAGCGTGATGTTGCCGCGCGCACGCCGGAACAGTGAGACGCTCAGCTCGCTCTCCAGCGCGCGGATCTGCTTGGACAGCGACGGCTGCGCCACCCGCAGAAGCTCCGCGGCCTGCGTGAAGTGACGCACCTCCGCGACCGCGACGAAGTAGGCGAGCTGCTGTAGCTGCATCCTGCACAGAGTACGGGCCGGCCGGCCGCCCGGACGCGGAGGGTCGGCGCGCAGGCCCGGGACGCCCCGGACCTCGGGAACCGCTCAGCGCGCGTGGCGGCGAAGGGCCTGGAGGTCGTGGACGATCAGGCGCCGGCGTCCCGTCTCGATCCAGCCGTGCCGGCGCAGCGTCCGCAGCGCCTTGCTCACCGCCTCCCGGGACGCGCCGACCCATCCCGCCAGCTCCTCCTGCGACAGGTTCAGCGTGATACGGACGCTCTCACCGCCCGTGCTCGTCCGGTGCGGCACCCCGAAACGCTCGGCCAGTTCGACGAGCCGCTGCGCGACCCGTCCGGTCGCGTCGAACATGCCGAACTCGACGCGCTTGCGGTCGGCGTCACGCCAGCGCTGGCACAGCATCCGCATGATGAGGATCGAGACACGGCCGTGAGCCTGCAGGAACGCCATGAATTCGTCCGCGGTGACCGCGAGCACCCGCACCGGTTCGAGCGCGGTGACCGACGCCGACCGCGGCAGCCCGTCGATCGCGCCGACCTCGCCCAATAACGCCCCCGGCCCGCGCACCGCCAGCAGTGCCTCACCGCCCTGCTCATGGTAGGAGAACGCCTTCACCCGGCCGCGCAGCAGAACGGCGACCCAGCCGGGATCCTCCCCCTCGGTGAAGAGCGTGTCCCCGCGCGCGAAGTCGCGGACGCGGCCACGTGCTTCCAAATCCTCGCGTTCCGCCGGGGTCAGCTCGGCAAGGAACGAGGCCGGTTCGAGGGGGTTCATGCCCACCACGCTAGAGGGATTCGCGCTCGCATGCCTCCCGGGAAATCACGGGTCAGTCACGCGTTGTGTGCACAAATCCCTACTCCGGCGGCCGGATGTGGGTCAGGGTGGACACCGGCGTGCGCGACCGGAAGGTCGTCCGAGCGTCCACGGCGTCCACGGGGAACGGCGGAAACGGCGGGCGGCGGTCCGGGGGCACGCCGCCCGCCGTGTTTCGGGAGCGCCGCATGCCAGAGCGCCGGTCCCGCAGCGGAGATCGGCGGAAACGCGAACGCCCCCCGTCGCGCGGGGCGGCGGGGGACGTTCGCGAGAACCGTCAGGCGGACGGGGTGTCCTGGCCCTTCTTCACGATGCCGAGCTTGCTGCCGAGCCACACCACCGGGTCGTACTTGCGGCCCACCACCCGCTCCTTCATCGGGATCAGGGCATTGTCGGTGATCTTGATGTGCTCGGGGCAGACCTCCGTGCAGCACTTGGTGATGTTGCAGAAGCCGAGCCCGTGGTCGTCCTGCGCGATGTTGCGCCGGTCGGCCTGGTCCGCCGGATGCATCTCCAGCTCCCCGATCCGCATCAGGAAACGCGGGCCGGCGTAGTGCTCCTTGTTCTCCTCGTGGTCACGGATGACGTGGCACACGTTCTGGCACAGGAAGCACTCGATGCACTTGCGGAACTCCTGCGAGCGCTCGACGTCCACCTGCTGCATGCGCAGCTCGCCGGGCTTGACGTCGCCCGGGTCGAACGACGGGATCTCCCGTGCCTTCTGGTAGTTGTACGACACGTCCGTCACCAGGTCGCGGACGACCGGGAAGGTGCGCATCGGGGTGACCGTGATCGTCTCGTCCAGCGCGAAGGTGGACATGCGGGTCATGCACAACAGCTTTGGCATGCCGTTGATCTCCGCGGAGCACGAGCCGCACTTGCCCGCCTTGCAGTTCCACCGGACGGCGAGGTCGGGCGCCTGCGTGGCCTGCAGCCGGTGGATGATGTCGAGGACGACCTCGCCCTCGTTCACCTCGACCGTGTAGTCGGTGAGCTCACCGGAGCCCTCGTCGCCGCGCCAGACCCTGAACTTGGCCTCGTAGCTCATCGGTCGTCCTCCTCGTCCTCCGCGTCGGCGCCCGCGGCGGCCGGGTCCGGCGCGGACTCCTCGGCCTTGCCCTCCGGCAGCTCCTCGGCCGTCAGGTACTTCTTCAGCTCGTCGTTGTCGAACAGTTCGAGCAGGTCGGGCCGCATCGGCGTCATCGGCTGCCGGGTCAGCTCGACGTGCGGGGACGCCGGGTCACCGGCCAGCGAGCAGACCAGGTTGACCTTCCGCCACTCGGCCGACATCTGCGGGTGGTCGTCGCGGGTGTGGCCGCCGCGGCTCTCCTGCCGCTCCAGCGCCGCCTTCGCGACCGCCTCCGACACCAGCAGCATGTTGCGCAGGTCCAGCGCGAGATGCCAGCCCGGGTGGTAGCCGCGGCCCTCGTTGACCGCGACCGGCTCCACGCTCACGTTCGCGACCCGCTCACGGAGCTTGCCGAGCGTCTCCAGCGCCTGCTTCAGCTCCTCCTCCTTGCGGATGATGCCGACCAGGTCGTTCATCGTCTGCTGCAGCTCGGCGTGGACGGCGTACGGGTTCTCGCCGCCCTCCCGCTCGAACGGCGCGAGCGCCTCGGCCGTCGCCGCCTCGACCTCCGCGTCCGGGACGGCGGGCCGCGCGGCCAGGCCGTCCACGTACTCGGCCGCGCCGAGCCCGGCCCGGCGGCCGAAGACCAGCAGGTCCGACAGCGAGTTGCCGCCAAGCCGGTTCGAGCCGTGCATGCCGCCGGAGACCTCGCCCGCCGCGAACAGGCCCGGCACCTTCGCCGCGCCGGTGTCGGGGTCGACCTCCACCCCGCCCATCACGTAGTGGCAGGTCGGGCCGACCTCCATCGGCTCCTTGGTGATATCGACGTCCGCCAGCTCCTTGAACTGGTGGTACATCGACGGCAGCCGCCGGACGATCTCGGCGGCACCGCCCGGCATCCGGTCCACGACGGTGAGGAACACCCCGCCGTGCGGTGATCCCCGTCCCGCCTTGACCTCGGAGTTGATCGCGCGCGCCACCTCATCGCGGGGCAGCAGCTCGGGGGGGCGCTTGTTGTTGTCCGGGTCGTCGTACCAGCGGTCGCCCTCCTCCTCGGTGGTCGCGTACTGGTCCTTGAACACCCCGGGGATGTAGTCGAACATGAACCGGCGGCCCTCGGAGTTGCGCAGGACGCCGCGGTCACCGCGCACCGACTCGGTCACGAGGATGCCCTTGACGGACGGAGGCCAGACCATCCCGGTCGGGTGGAACTGCACGAACTCCATGTTCAGCAGCGTCCCGCCGGCCAGCAGCGCCAGCGCGTGCCCGTCCCCCGTGTACTCCCACGAGTTGGACGTGACCTTGAACGCCTTGCCGATGCCGCCGGTCGCCAGCACCACCGCGGGCGCCTCGAACACCACGAACCTGCCGGTCTCGCGGACATAGCCGAACACGCCGCAGACCCTGCCGTCGGCGTCCTTCAGCAGCCGGGTGACCGTAGTCTCGGCCCACACCTTGAGCCGGGCCTCGTAGTCACCGTGCTCGGCGTGGTCCTCCTGCTGGAGGGCGACGATCTTCTGCTGGGCGGTGCGGATCAGCTCCAGGCCCGTCCGGTCGCCGACGTGCGCGAGCCGGGGGTACTCGTGCCCGCCGAAGTTGCGCTGGCTGATCTTGCCGTCCTTGGTGCGGTCGAACAGCGCGCCCCACATCTCCAGCTCCCAGATGCGGTCCGGGGCCTCCTTGGCGTGCAGCTCGGCCATCCGCCAGCTGTTCATGAACTTGCCGCCGCGCATGGTGTCGCGGAAGTGGACCTTCCAGTTGTCGTTGGCGTTGACGTTGCCCATCGCGGCGGCGGCACCGCCCTCGGCCATCACCGTGTGGGCCTTGCCGAACAACGACTTGGAGATGATCGCGGTCTTCTTGCCCTGGAGGCGCGCCTCGATCGCCGCGCGCAGCCCGGCGCCGCCGGCGCCGATCACCACGACGTCGTACGAGTACCTCTCGATCTCAGTCATGATTCCTTGGCCTCAGTTGAAGATTCGCGGGTCGGAGAAGGCGCCGCCGGCCACCAGCGCGACGTACGCGTCGGCCACCACCAGCGACCCCAGGGTGATCAGGGCGTACATGCCGTGCCGCTCGTTGATCTTGGACACCCAGCCCCACATCCGGTACCGGAACGGGTGCTTGGAGAAGTTCTTGAGCCGCCCGCCGATGATGTGCCGGCACGAGTGGCACGACAGCGTGTACAGCCACAGCAGGATCACGTTCGCCACCAGGATGATGGTGCCGAGCCCGATCCCGAACCCGCCGTCCTTGCCGTGGAACGCGCGGATCGCGTCGTAGGTGTTGATGAGGGAGATGAGGACGGCGGCCATCCAGAAGTAGCGGTGCAGGTTCTGGCCGATCAGCGGGAAGCGGCGCTCCCCGGTGTACTTGCCGTGCGGCTCCCGGACGGCGCACGCCGCGGGCGACGCCCAGAACGACCGGTAGTACGCCTTGCGGTAGTAGTAGCAGGTCATCCGGAACAGCAGCAGGAACGGCAGCGAGATCGCCGCGAACGGGATCCAGCCGCGGGTGCCCGCCGGCAGGAAGGCGCCGAACTCCGCCGCGTCGCCGGTGTGCCCGTCCACCGTCACGTTGTTGCAGATCTCGTTCAGGCACGGCGAGTAGAACGGCGTCAGGTAGTGGTACTGCGGCACGTAGAACGCGGACCCCCAGAAGGCCCGGATGGTCGCGTACACCACCCATGCCGTGAAGATCACGAAGGTCGTGAGGGGATACAGCCGCCAGTTGTCCTTGCGGAGCGTACTTTCCTTGATCTGGGCGCGCGTTTTGCCCTGCGCCTCCACAGTGCTCATCGATCGCTCTCCTGAGCTCGGGTCGTCGTGTCCCCGTACCACGGTCCACGCGCACCATGCGGCCGTCGCGCCCCGCCACCGGCCCATCGCGCCTGAGCCGCTGGCCATGCGTCCCGGCCGGGGCCGCCTTCCGGCGGCCGGAGGCCGTGCCGCATGCGGGCGGTGACGCCTCGTGTGCGCTTCCAGCGAAGCGACCCTACGCCACCCGGCAGGAGCTGTGACATACATAACAGCCAGGCCTTTATGTGAGCCTGACCACAGACTTTAGCCCCGTCACGGGGGTATCGCACCGGCCGCGCTCCATAACCAGTCGTTATGGCGCAGCGGAATCGAGACGAGTGCGCTACGGCATGGCCGAGCGGTCGCCCAGCAGCCGGCCGAGGACCGTGCGGGCGTAGTGGGCCTCGGCCTCGCTCGTGCGTCCCGTCCCGTACACGCGCAGGACCTCCGCGAGATCGGGGAAGCGCTCGGCGATGAGGTCGGCGGCGGCGTCGATCTCGGCGGCGGACGCGACCTCGCGCAGGAGCGCCTGGACGAGCCGCGCCGGCTCCCTGGAGCCGGCGTGCGTCCCGTGGTCGTCGGGGTCTTCCCCGGCGGGGATGCGCTCGGACGTGGCCCTGCGCAGCCCGGACGTGGTGGCAGCCGGCCCGGCGCCGATCTCCGCCAGGCGCGCCTTGATCTCCGCGGCCGTCAGCGCGTCGAAGGCGGGGTCGGCGACGAGGTCCTCGATCGCCATCAGCCGGTGCAGGACCGCCGGGTTGCTGATCTTGGCCCGCTGGCCGGACATCAACTGGGAGAGCATCGGCGCGGAAAGCCCGAGCACGCCGGCGAGGCCGGACTGCGACAGACCGAGCCGGTCGAGGAGCGGCCGGACCCGGTCGCCGAGCGGCTCGCCGTACCACTCGACCTGCAGCGCGCGGTTCCGGGCGACGGTGTCCTCGGTGACACTCACCTTCGACTCCTCTTGACGATTCGCACTTGCAAACACTAGATTCACGGACGCACATGATGTGGCGGCGTCTTCCGCCATAGTTTCATGTGCATCGACGTTTGCATATGCGACATAGCAGGAAGGATCGACCATGCGGCTCCCCCCACGCGTGGCCGCCATCACCGCGGCACTGCTCCTGACCGGCGGGCTCGCCGGCTGCTCCCCGTCCGGCGGTGACTCCGGCACCGCATCGTCGTCCGGAGGCGGGGAGGCCGTGAGCGCGGCGGGCGGGGTGGGCTTCGACAGCCCGTCCAAGCCGGTGGCGAAGGGCACCTTCGACACGCCCATCGCCGCGGGCGCCAAGGTCGACATCGCCATCCTGGGGCTCCGGGCGCGCGGCAGGCTCGCCACGCTCAACATCCAGCTCACTCCGCACGTCCCTGGCGCCGAGTCCACTTCCAGCAGCATCACCCCCTTCAACCTCAACGGCGGCCTCCGCCTGGGGACGTCCCTGATCGACCCGGTGAACCTCAAGCGGTACGTCGTGGTGAAGGATTCCAGCGGCGCGGAACTGCAGCCCGACGAGATCTACACCACCGTTGCGAACGATCAGCCCGTCCATCTGTCCTACACGTTCGCCGCTCCTCCCGAGAACGTGAAGGTCGTCGACGTGCAGATCGGGTCGTGGCCCACGTTCCGCAACGTCCCGGTCGAGCGGTGAGCCGCATGCGCGGACCGGCCGTCGTCATCGGCGTCCTGGCCGTGACGCTGGCTCTCCCCGCGGTCGCGGGAGCCGAGCCCAACGTGCCGGACGACAACCTCGCCAAGAGCCTCCTGTCCATCGACGCCGGGTCCGCCGTGCACGGGATCGACCTGTCCCAGGCGGTCGTCCCGCTGGAGGACGAGCACACCAGCGGCGGGCAGGTCACCGTCCGCATCTCGGCGGACGTCCTGTTCGACTTCGGCAAGTCGACGCTCACCGGCGCCGCCCGCCGCCGTATCTCCGATCTGGCCCCCCGCCTGCGTGACGTGAAGGGCACCGTCCAGATATCCGGCCACTCCGACTCGGTCGGCGACCCCGGCTACAACCTGGACCTGTCGGAGAAACGCGCCGAAGCGGTCAGGGCCGAGTTGCAGAACGTCCTCAAGGGGTCGAGCGTGCGCATCGAGGCCAGGGGCTACGGCGAGACGAAGCCCGTGGCCCCCAACGAACAGGGCGGCAAGGACGACCCGGAGGGCCGCGCCAAGAACCGCCGCGTCGAGATCACCTACCAGATCAAGTAGCGGACGACGGAGACGAAGAGCACTTCGTCCCGCGAGGTCGAGGAACAGATCGGCGCCACCCACGGCACCCCCGCCCCCTTCCGCCCCGGGGCCGGAGCAGCCTTGCGCGGTCAGCGGGGCGGCGAGCCCAGGTGGTCGAAGATCTGGAGGGGTTCGCCGTCCAGGGTCCGGGCGGGGAAGCGCAGTTCCAGGCGGCATGCGGCCAGTGCACGGCGGGCCGCGGCGGCACTGCCGGGACGCTGCGCCGGGTCGGTCGCGCACAGCCGGGCGACCACCGACCACAGCATGGCCGGCACGCCGGCGGGCGGGGGCCCGACCCGCTGGCGCGGCTCGGGGTCCCCCGCGCCGGTCAGCATCCGCCAGCCGACCATCCCGGCCGCGTACAGGTCCTGGCGCGGGCCCGGACGGTTCCAGTCGAGCACCTCCGGCGCCAGGTATCCGGGGGTGCCCACGGTGAACCCGGTCGTGGTGAAGCGCATCCCGTCGTCCCCCAGCGCGATCCCGAAATCGGCCAGCCGCGTGTGCGGCGCCCCGACCGGGCTCGGCTCCAGGAGCAGGTTGGCGGGCTTCACGTCCCGGTGGACGACCCCGGCACCGTGGATGTGACTCAAAGCGGCCAGCAGCTGATCGAGCACCTCCGCCGCGTACTCGGGCGGAAGCCTGCCGTAATCTCCGAGAAGGGTCTCCAGCGAACCACCGCTCACCAGGTCCATCGCGAGGAGAACGTCGTCGTCCGCCATGCACGACGCGTAGGGCGTCAGCACATGCGGGTGCGCCAGCCGCAACGCCCGTTCCCGGACGACCCGCAGCATCGACGTGGGCCCCTGCCGCCGGACGAGCTTGGCCGCGCAGTAACGCCCCTCCGCATGGTCGTAGGCCCGCCGCACACGGCTCGTCCCCCCGGTCCCGATCCGGTCGAGCATGGTGAACCGACCGCCGATCACCCACCCCGTGTTCACGGCACCGATCGTACGGAAGACCACCCACCCGAACGGCCCGGATTTCCGCACCTGTGTCAACAGAACGGGCATCTCAGGCATCCAACAGGTGGAGACGCCCGCTCCCACGTGATCCGCGCCTCCATAGAATGATCAGCCGCCCGAACCACCCGCCCCCCGACAGGGCCTGCCCGAAACGGGACCGATGAGCGACAAAGACCCCGGCCGCGACGACCTCGCGGGGGACGAGGCCGCCCACATCACCCCCGCCGCCTCCGAGGGCCGCGAGCCCCGCCCACCCCACGCCGCCGGACCCGCGTCAGGCGAAGAGGACGCGCAGCGCGCCGGCATCTCCCGGACACCGGCCGCACAGGACGACGGACGGACGGCACGCGGTACCGCCGCCCCGCCCCCCTCCGATCAGAGCGAGGACGCCGCGTCGGACGAGGAGCAACGCGCCCCCGACGAGCGTGACGCGGCCGAAAGCAGCACATCGGCCGCGTCCGGCCAGGGCGGCGACGCCGCATCGGACGCAGACCGCGGCGCGGCTGGGCGGGACGGGCTGGAGAGCGCTGTTTCGGGCACGTCCGAACCGGGCGAAGGCATCGTGGTGGGCGAAAAGGGGGCCGGCGGGAGGCCGTCCAGGCGGCGGAAGGTCCTGCGGCGGATCGCGGTCGGCGCGGTCGTCGTCCTGCTGCTCGGGGGCGGCGGGGCCGCCTGGCTGTACCACGATCTCGTCGGAGGGATCGAGCAGAAGCACGTCAGGGACAAGCTCGGGACGGATCGGCCCAAGAAGCTGAACAAGTCGCTCAACATCCTGGTGATCGGGTCGGACACCCGGGAGGGTGAGAACGCGCGGTACGGGGCGGCGGCCGGGATGTCGGGGGCGCGGTCGGACACCACGATCCTGCTGCATCTGTCGCCGAACCGGGATCAGGCCGTCGGGATCAGCTTCCCGCGCGACTCGATGGTGAAGATTCCCGCGTGCCGGAAGGAGCGGGGCGGGACCGTTCCAGCGCAGTTCGGGATGCTGAACGCGGCGTTCGCGTATGCCGGCCCCACCTGCACGTGGAAGACGCTGGAGTCGCTCACCGGTGTCCACATCGACCATTTCGTGCAGGTCGACTTCGCCGGGTTCAAGCGGATGGTCGACGCCCTGGGAGGTGTCGAGATCTGCTTGGACAAGCCCGTGAACGATCCGCGGGCCGAGCTGTACCTGAAGGCCGGAAAGCAGACCGTGAAGGGGGAGCAGGCCCTCGGCTATGTGCGGGCCCGCTACTCGCTCGGCAACGGGTCCGACCTTGAGCGGATCGAGCGCCAGCAGAAGTTCATGGCCTCGGTCGCCGACAAGGCCACCAGCGGTTCGGTCCTCACGGACCCGGCCAAGACGTACAAGTTCCTCAAGGCCGCGACCAAGTCGATGACGACCGACGACGATCTCGATCTGGCGGGGATGAAGAAGCTCGCGGACGGGCTGAAGGGCATGAGCGCGGGGCAGGTGCGGTTCGTGACCGTCCCGGTCGAGCGTTACGCGCCGGACCCGAACCGCGTGCAGTGGAACCAGGAGCTCGCGAAACCGCTGTTCGAGGCGATCCGGCACGACAGTGCGCTGCCCGCCGAGCCGGCGAAGCCCGTCAAGGCGGAGCCTGCGCCGCCCGCCCCCGGCAAGGTGCACGTCACCGTCGTCGCCGCGGGCGGCAAGGACAGGCTCATCGAGCGTGTCGTCAGGCAGCTCAGGCAGCGTGGATACAAGGTCGCGAAGAAGGTGGAGAAGGGCGCCAAGGCACCGGAGAGCCGCCTCGGCTACGCTCCGTCCGCGGAACCGCAGGCCTCGGCGCTCGCGCGGGACGTCCCCGACGCCCTGCTCACCGCCGACGCGAACGCACCGCAGGACGGGGTGCGGCTCATCATCGGCACGAACGGCGTCCGGCTCGCACCGCCCGCCATCAGCAAGATCGGCGGCGGGGTGCAGGGAGGCCAGAAGCTCTGCAGGTGATGCCCTCAGCCCACGGCGAGGACGGAGATGAGCGCCCCGGCGAGCATGTACGGGCCGAACGGGAACTCGCCCTTCCGCGACCGGCGGACGACCATGATGCCGACCGCCACGAGGCCGCCGAGGAGGTAGGTCACAAGGAGGCCCAGCACCCAGGCGTCCTGCCCGAACCATCCCAGGTAGAGGCCGAGGACACCGGACAGCTTGACATCGCCCATCCCGATCCCGGACGGGGCGGCGAACGCCTGCGCGAAATACAGCACGAACAGCACCGCCATGCCGATCAGCGCGTGCACGAACCGCTGCGGGCCGTCGTCCGTGAACGGCGCGGCCGCGCCCAGCAGCGCCGCGGCCATGCCGTATGACGGCAGTGTGAACCGGTCGGGCAGCCGCTTGACCCCGATGTCGATGAAGCCGAGCAGGGTGCCGACCGCCGCGAGATAGAGCAGGGCCGGCAGGACGGGTTCAAGTCCGACGCACCAGCCGAGCACGCCGTAGAGGGCCGCGGTGACCAGGCCCACCAGGATGCGGCGATGGCGCGGAACCTCGCCCACGTAGGGTGCCGCCATCGGCGCCAGGAGCAGCCCGATGACGAACCCCACGGGCAGCAGCACCAACGCGATCATCGACCTCGCCCCGATCCGGCGCCCGTTCCGGCTTCCGGCCCCCTGACCGGACGGCCGTACCGGCGCGTACACGTCCCGCCGGAAGGATAGGGGTGGGACGAGGACACGGCCAGGGCCCCAGGAATGGGAGAGCGAACATCCAGTCCGGCACCACCGGTACCCGCTGTTCTCTTCGCCTCTGCCTGCGATGGCGGCCACCGCCAAGCCCGCGGGCGCTCCGGCCGCGCTCTCCGCAACGTACAGCACCGTGGAAAGCGTGTCGCCTTTCTCACTCAGCGGGGCCGCCATACCGAAGACGGGTGCGGCGACACCGCCAGGGTGCGCAAGGCCGCCGAGGAGGTCGCCCGGCCGGGAACCCGATACCGAGAATAAGAAGAAGGCGCAGGAAGCGCGGTCGGCTACCTGCCGGACCCGGCACACGGTCAAAGGCACTGCGGGACCTCGGCGAGTCCGTGTCCTGATGGAAGGAGACCATGGCCGAGTCTGTGTTCCTCGTTTTCGGCGAGGAGATCGATCGCGAGCGGTTCGTCGATCTCGTGGTGTCGCTCGGCGGGGTGACGGGGCCGGGCGAGCGGGGTGAGGCGCGGCTCTCCGACGGCTACGCGCACGTCTGGGTCCATCTCACCGGGCTGACCGAGAACGAGCCCGACGAGCTCGCGGTGTACCAGGCCCGGCTCGGCGGCCCGGTCATGACCGTGATCGAACTGGAGATCTCGCGCACGAAGGGCAGCGAGCAGCTTGCGTTCCGCATCATCGAGGCCGTCGCACGCCACTGGTGGTTCGTCGTCTTCAACGGCCGCGACGAGCCCGAGGTAGGCGTCCGCACGGTGGACGAGCTGCGTGCCCGCGCGGGGGCGGGCGCCCACGGCATCTTCTGGCCATCGGGCGTGGATGGACGGGCGGACAGCAACGGCTGACCGTGGAGCGGTATGGGCACCGTCCACTTGGCCGAAGACCAGGACAGTTCGATATTGCCGGGGAACCGATAACGGGGCGCGTTCCGCATGGTCCGCGCCGCGAAGGCATGTATCGGCAGGGTGATGTCGGTGGAGCCGGGGCGGTCGGGGTGCGGCGGGTTCGGGTGCGGGGTGGGTCTCAGGCTCTAGAGTCTTCCTGTAGGCGGCTTCACGTTGAGGACGGCGGCGATGACGAATCCTTCGGACCCCGGTCACCCACCGCGCTCGCAGGCGCCCGGTCCGGCGGGAGGCCCGTACGGGCCGCCGCCGAACGTCCCCGGACCTCGCCCGCCCGCTCCGGACGGTCCCGGGCCGGCCCCGCAGGGGTGGACGCCACCCGAACAAGCCGAGAAGGGATTGCTCGGTTCCCTGCTGGACACCGACTTCAACGCGCTGGTGACACCGAAGCTGGTGAAGACGGTCTATGTCCTGTCTCTGATACTGATCTCCCTGGAGTGCCTGGTCGTCCTTTTCTTTGGGCTCTGGGTTCTCGTCTCGACAAGGTTCTGGCTGGGGGGCTTCATCCTCATCGCCGCGACACCGCTGATCTGGCTGGTTCAGATGCTGCTCGTCCGGATCCTCATGGAGGCGGTGCTGGTCCGGTTCAAGCAGGCTGAGTATCTGCGGGTCATCAAGGACAAGGTCTAGGTGGGCGAGTTCGACGGGCCGCCGTCCCGGGACACGCGCCGGGACGCCGGGGCGACGCGGCGCGACGACGCCCGGGTGCCGGGGCCGCGGACGGCGGCGGAGACCAGGCGGGACGGGGAGGAGGGGCCCGGCGATCCGCTGATGCGGCTGCCGGCGGTGCTCGGCGAGCGGTACACGACGGTCGCGGAGCTGCCCGTGCAGGGTGCCGAGTCGGATCTGCTGCTGGTGCGGGACGCCGGCGGCGACGAGTACGTGGTGAAGATCTTCCGCCGCGGCTACCGCGCCGACCGGGACGTCTGGGCGAAGCTGCCCGCGCTGGACTCGCCGAACGTCCTGCGGATTCTGGAGACCGGGCACGCGGACGGGCGCGATTACGAGGTCACCCCGTACCTTCCGGCCGGCAACCTGCGGGCGCTGATGCCGCTGCCCGCGGATGCTGTCGGTGAGGTCGCGGCGCAGCTGGCGGCGGGGCTGACGGCGCTGCACCGGGCGGGCATCGTCCACCGGGATCTCAAGCCCGAGAACGTGCTGGTGGTGGGCACCGATCCGGTCAGCCTGGTGATCGCCGACTTCGGGTTGAGCAAGGTCCTCGACCAGAGCGTGGTGTTCGCGTCGTCATCGCGGACGCTGGCGTACGCGGCTCCGGAGTCGCTGTCCGGGCAAGTGTCCCCGGCGCGCGACTGGTGGTCGCTCGGCATGATCGTCCGGGAGCTGGCCACGGGACGTGCGCCGTTCCAGGGGTTGAGCGAGACCGTCGTGGTCGACCACCTGGCCACGCGTCCGGTCAGCGCGGACGACGTCTCCGATCCGAGGCTGCGGATGCTGTGCCGGGGGCTGCTGACCCGTGACCCGCGCCAGAGGTGGACGGGCGAGCAGGTCCGGGAGTGGCTGGACGGAGGCTCGCCGCCCGTCGCGGAGGAGAGCGTCCAAGCCGAGGCGGGTAGCGGCCTCCCCTTCAAGGGCCGCCGCTTCACCAAGAGGGACGAGCTGGCGCGCGCGCTTGTCGAGAACTGGGATCACGCTGCGCAGTACTTCTTCGGACGTGGTGAGTCGGGCGAGGCATGGCGGAGCCTGCGCGAATGGCTCGCGGACGTGCCCGACGACAGCAGCATCGATCTCGTCGACGGCCACCTCATGGCGGCGCTGCCCCCCGACGTGAAGCTGCTGCATCTGGTCCGGTGGCTCGACCCGGCGCTGCCCCCGCACTTCCTCGGCCGGCGGGTCACCGCCGGCGACCTGCCCGGCCTCGCCGCGCTGGCCGCCGATCACCGCCATCCCGACCACCGCACCGCCCGCCTCATCGGCCGCGCACTGTGGGAGCACCGTCTGCTGCGGGTGCTGGCCGGTTTCGACGGCGCCGAGGACCTGGCCCGCACCGACGACCAGTGGCGCGCCCATGTGACGGCGTGGGACGACCTCGTCCGCTGGCTGCGCGCCCAGGACGCCACACCGCCCGGCGCCGCCAGGCGGCTGCCGGGCGCCGAGGCGGAGGAACCGCCCGCCGTGCTGCTGACGCTGCTCGCGCTGGCGGCGCGTCCGGCCGAGACGCACCGGCTGATCGCGGAGGGGGCGGCGCGGGCACGCGAGTCGGTCACCGAGCCGGTGCCGTGGTTCACCTGGCTGGCCGACGGGGCCGGCGACGATCCGCTGCGCCTTCTCGCGGTGACGCGCGCCGCGCCCGAAGCCGTCGTGGAGAGCGAGTCCCGGGTCCGCGACCGCCGCGCGGCCGAGCAGCGGGACGAGGCGCTCCGCACGCGGTGGGCGGAGCAAGAGCGCCGGCGGCTCGCCGGACGCGGCGCAGCCACCGCCAAGGCCGTCCTGTGGACGTTGCCTCTGCTGTTCTTCTGGCTCGTAGGCAGCTGGGTGGTCGGCTCCCTGTCCGGCGGCGGTGATGGCGGGACCGCCTCCGTCGGCCTGCACAGATCTTCCTCGGGTCTCTCCTTCGGCGTGCTGGCCGTCGTGTCGGTGCTCGCGTGGGCGGTGCAGTGCGGCGGCGAAGTGCTGCTGGCGCGTACCCAGGGCACGGACTATCTCCCTCACGGGCCGTGGTCGATGCTCTCCGGCGCCCTGGGCGCGAGTGGCCGCGGGCTTTCCAAGGCGTCCCAGACGATGTCCGGCGCCGCTCGGCGGACCGGCCGCGGCGGCTGCGGGCTCCTGCTCCTCGCCGCGACCGTCCCGCTGCTCCTGCTTCTGCTTCTGCTCGCGGCGCTGACGTCGCTCGCGAGCCTGCTCTGGGTTCTCATCCTCATCGCCGCCTCCGCCGCGCACGCCGTCGCGGCGGGTGTGCGGCTGCACCGCTGGCGGCAGGCACGCACGATCGGAGGCACTTCTTGAGCAGCGGGATCGACGCGGACATCGCGCTGGACGCGGCGGTGGTGCTCACCCTGGGCATGAACCGGATGCTCGGACGCGGCGCCGGGGTGGCGGGCCGCGGCGCGCAGGCCCTCGCCGCGCTCGCCGCCGGACGGGCCGAGGCGCGGGCGGCGGCACTCGCCGAGGTCGAGTCGCACGAGCGGGCCCTGCGCGAGGTCGTGGAGCGCAACGCGCGCATCGCCGCGCTCGCCGAGACCCGCGCGAAGATCGGCGCCGAGGTGGCGCTGCCACGGCCGCTGCGGCCGGACGAGCAGACCCCCGGGGAGCTGACCGCCTGGTGCGCGGCCACCGACCGGGCGCTGGACGAGGCCGAGCGGCGGCTGTCCGAGCACCTTGCCGCCCAGGTCAGCACGCAGATCTTCGCCGTCCCCGCCGAGGGCCTGAAGGCCGGCACCGCGGGGAGCGCGCCTCCGCCCGCCCAGGACGTCCAGCGGAACCTGGAACGGATCATGACGCGGCTGCTGCCGGACGCGGCCGACGAGGAGCGCCGGGCCGTGGCGGAGGCGGCACGGCTGCTCGCCGAGACCGGAACCGCGGAGGAGGCCGAAGGCGTCCTGCAGGAGGTGCGGCTGCGGATCCAGGCCGCCAACCGCGGCGTCGAGGAGCGCCGGGCGGCTGAGCGGCGGCGGGCGGCCGAGCGCGACGCAGCCGAGCAGGCGGAGGCCGAGCGCCGGTACGTCCTCGACTCGATCACCGCCGCGTTCGAGGACATGGGGTACGAGGTCCGGCCCGGATTCGAGACGCTGACCGCCGAGGACGGCACCGTGACGCTGACGAAGGGCGCCTGGCCCGATCACAGCGTGCGGATGCGGGTCGAGGACGCGCACGTCCGGGCGTCGATGGTGCGTGAGCGGCCCGCCGAGAGCGAGGACGACCGGCGGGTGGACGTCGAGCGGGAGCGGGAGTGGTGCGAGGCGTTCGAGGCCGCGCGGACCAGGCTCGCGGACGCCGGGATCCGCTCGGACGTGGCGTGGCGGCTGGAGCCCGGGGTGCGTGAGCTGCCGGTTTCGGCACGGGCACGGCAGACTGGGGGACGGACCGGCCAACGCGAGCGCCACCGCGAGCGTCATAAGTGAGGTGCCGGGGGGCACACGTGAACGGAGCGGAGCGCACCACATGACCATTGATTCGCCGACGCTCGGAGGACGGCTGCAGGGGTGGCCACCGTTCATCCGCGAGCTGGACGCGACCCTTTCGGTGCACTCCCAGTACGTCCTGTCGGGGAACCTGTACGACAGCTTCCTGACCCCGCAGGCGGACGGCGGGCCCGCGGGGCTGCTGCCGCTGCGCGCGCTGCTCTGGGAGACGCTGCGCACCAGCGGCGCGTCCTTCATGGCCGTCTACGACCCGGTGGACGGGCTGCAGATCATTTCCGGGGGCGCCGGGGACGAGGAGTCCACGCGGGCGGCCGAGCGGCTGCTCGGCAAGATCAAGGCGGAGGAGAAGCCGTCGCTGGAGGGGCTGACCCGGCACCTGGCCGCGGTCGCCCGGCCGAAGGAGGACATCCGCGCCGCGTTCGTGATCGACTCGGCGTCGCGGATCGCCCGCACCCCGACCGATCTGGAGCCGGCCGAGCGCGACTTCTTCCGGTTCTGCGCGAAGCTGTCGCGCACCGCCCGGCCCGTCCGGGTGACGGGGCCGCGGCCGAAGCCGCTCTACAACCCGATCCTGTGGCTGGTGGAGCGGCCGGGCGACCTGCCCCCGTGGCTGACCACCGACAACGAGAACGTCCGCGAGATCACGATCCCGCGGCCGCATCTGGGCGACCGGCAGGAGACGGCGCGGCTGCTGGCCCGCGCGTTCGGGGTCACCGACGTCGAGACCGACGAGGTCGCGGCGGCGGCGTGCGACGCGTTCGCCGAGCAGGCCGACGGGCTCACCCTGCAGTCGATGATCGAGGTGACCCGGCTGGCGAAGGAGCGGGGCGTCGATCTCGCCGACCTGCCCGACGCCGTCCGCACCTACAAGCTCGGCGTGCTCGACAACCCGTGGAGCCGCGGTCATCTGCGGCGCCGGGTGCTGGACGGGGAGAAGCGCGTCCCGGAGCGGGTGATCGGGCAGCCGCAGGCCGTCACCAAGACCCTCGACATCCTCAAGCGGGCGGTGCTCGGGCTGTCGGGCGCGCAGGCGACCCGGTCCGGCAGCCGGCCGCGCGGCGTGCTGTTCTTCGCCGGCCCGACCGGCACCGGCAAGACCGAGCTGGCGAAGGCGATCACCGAGCTGGTGTTCGGGGACGAGTCCGCCTACCTGCGCTTCGACATGAGCGAGTTCTCCGGCGAGGGGTCCGGCGACCGGCTGATCGGGTCGCCGCCCGGGTACGTGGGCCACGAGGCGGGCGGGGAGCTGACCAACGCCGTCCGCGAGGACCCCTTCCGGGTGATCCTCTTCGACGAGATCGAGAAGGCGCACCCGCGCATCCTGGACAAGTTCCTGCAGATCCTGGAGGACGGCCGGCTCACCGACGGGCGCGGCAACACCGTCCACTTCTCCGAGGCGATCCTGATCTTCACCTCGAACCTCGGGATGTACGTCCCGGGCCGCGACCTGACCACTCGTGACGCGTCCCCGTACGGGGCGCCCGACCGTGTGCAGAACATCACACCGGGAATGTCGTACGACGAGGTCGAGCAGCGCATCAAGAGCGCGGTCGCCGACCATTTCACCGAGGTTCTGAACCGGCCCGAGCTGCTCAACCGGTTCGGCGACAACATCGTCGTGTTCGACTTCATCTCCGCCGAGGCCGCGCACAAGATATTCGACCTGCAGTTCGCGAACATCTGCCGCCGGGTCACCGAGGAGCACCGGCTCGTCCTCGCCGTGAAGGGGAACGCGCTGGAGACGCTGCGCGAGTGGTGCACGGAGGAGCTGGACAAGGGCGGACGCGGCATCGGGATGGCGCTGGAGTCGCATTTCGTCAATCCGCTGGCGCGCGCGCTGTTCGACCGGGAGCTCGTCTCGGACGAGAAGGTCACCGTCACCGGCATCCGCCGTGAGGGAAGCATCGTCCATCTGGACCTCCAGTGACCGGGGAGACGCTGCTGCTCGCCAAGGCGCACTACCCGGTGACCACACTCGGCCCCGGGACCCGCGCGGGCATCTGGACGCAGGGCTGCACGCTGCACTGTCACGGCTGCCTGTCCAGGGACACCTGGGACGCCGACCCGCGCCGCGCGGTGCCCGTTGAAACGGTCCTAGGATGGCTCGCGTCCCTGCCGGGACCGGTGGACGGAGTGACCATTTCCGGTGGTGAGCCGTTCCAGCAGCCGGCCGCGCTGGCGGCCCTGCTGCGCGGTGTCCACGCGTGGCGGGACGCCCCCGGCCGTGAGACGATTGCGGTGGACATATTGGTTTACAGCGGATATGTCTACTCTCGGCTCTCCCGGGGCGGCGAGACACGGGAGATCCTGGACATGTGCGATGCCGTGATCACGGGCCCGTACGTCGACCGGCTGAATCCCGGGGGGCGACACCCCGGGGACGGCTCTCTACTCTGGAGGGGGTCGGCCAACCAGCGTGTCGTGCCGCTGTCCCCGCTGGGGCACGAGCGGTACGGGGCACTGGCCGGCGTCGGGAAGACTGGAGAAGGAACAGGGCCCCGAGTACAGGTGTCCGTGGACGAAGGGCCGGAGGGAAGGCGGGTGTACTACATCGGGATCCCGCGGAGGGGCGATATGGAGCACCTCACGTCGAGGCTCGACCGCGCCGGGGTGCGCTCGGGGGATGTGTCATGGCGACCTTGAACTGTCCTGTCTGTGACGAAGCACACCAGCCGAACGATCTGCTCTGCATGAACTGCGGGGCCAATCTGGCGCGCGGTGGCGGTGCCCCCCGGCAGGGCCCGGGCGGGTACGACGACCAGCAGCCGCCGCGGATGTCCCCGCCGCCCGGACCGGGCCAGTACGGCCAGCCACCGCACGGGCAGCCCCAGCAGGGGCAGCCCCAGTACGGGCAACCGCAGCAGTCCCACGACCCGTACGGGCAGCAGGGCCCCCAGCACCAGCAGCCGGGACCGTCCGGGCAGCCGCAGGACCCGTGGGGCGCGCCGCAGCAGCCGGACGCGTGGGGGGCGCCCATGCCCCAGGGGCAGGACCAGCACGGCCAGCCCCAGCACGGGCAGTACGGCCAGCCACCGCACGGCGGGCCCCAGCAGGGGCAGCCCCAGCAGGGGCAGCCGCAGCACGGGGGCCAGCCGCCGATGCACCAGCAGCAGCCGGCCGACCCGTGGGGGATGCCCCAGCCGTCCCAGGATCAGTGGGGTGCGCCGCAACAACAGCCCCAGGACCAGTGGGGTGCGCCGCAACAGCAGCAGTCTCCGCCGCCCGACCAGTACCAGCCGCCGCAGGACCAGTACCAGCCGCGCGAGCCGCAGTACCAGCCGCGCGACCAGTACCAGCCCCAGGACCAGTACGGCGGTGCACCGCAGGATCAGTACCAGCCGCCGCAGGATCAGTACCAGCCGCCGCAGGACCAGTACGGCGCGCCGCAGCCCGGCCCGGCGGACCACCAGTTCGGCCCGCCGCCGCAGCAGCAGCACGGGCAGATCCCGCATGGCGGACCCCAGCACGGGGGTCCGCCGCACGGGGCGCCTCAGCACGGAGGTCCCCAGCACGGAGGTCCCCAGCACGGGGGCCAGCCGCCGCTGCCGCCGCATGGCCGCGAGGCGACGCTCCTGCCGCCCGACCACAACCAGGGCCAGCGTCCCGCCCCCGACAGCACGGCGTTCATGTGTCCGTACTGCGAGGCGGTGCTGAGCAACCCGGGAGCCGCCCAGTGCGACTCCTGTCTGCGTCCCCTGCCGAAGCAGGGCACCCCCGTCCTGCGCGTGCAGTTCCCCACGGGTGAGCTGAAGGTGTCCGTCGGCCAGCATCTCGTGCTCGGCCGGGACGCGGGCCAGTCGCCGGTGGCGTCCACGTTCACGCAGTACGACAACGTGTCGCGGCGCCACTCGACGGTGTGGCTCGACCCGTCCGGGACGGCCTGGGTACGGGACGAAGGCTCCACCAACGGGACGTTCGTCAACGGTGAGCGCCTCCCCCGCGGTGTGGAGGCGCCCCTCCGCGACGGCGACCAGCTCCGCCTGGCCGCCGACGTGACGGGCACCGTCCAGCTGAAGTGACCGGAGCGTGAAAGGGGCGGCCCCGGGGGTTCTGAGAACCCCGGGGCCGCCCCTTCTCGTGTGCCCTGTCAGCCCGCGGCGGGTCAGCCGGCGGCGCGCTTGGTGCGGGCGCGCGTGCGCTCGCGCTCCTTGGCGTCCAGCACGACCTTGCGGATGCGGACGGCGGACGGCGTCACCTCGACGCACTCGTCCTCGCGGCAGAACTCCAGCGCCTCCTCCAGCGACAGGATGCGCGGCGGGGTGAGCCGCTCCAGCTCGTCGCCGGTGGACGACCGCATGTTCGTGAGCTTCTTCTCCTTGGTGATGTTGACGTCCATGTCGTCGGCGCGGGAGTTCTCCCCGACGATCATGCCCTCGTACACCTCGGTGGTCGGCCCGACGAAGAACGTGCCGCGCTCCTGCAGGTTCGTGATCGCGTACGCGGTGGCGGCACCGGCGCGGTCGGCGACCAGCGACCCGGACGGGCGGGTGCGCAGCTCACCGAACCAGGGCTCGTAGTCCTCGAAGACGTGGTGCGCCATCCCGGTGCCCCGCGTCTCCGTCATGAACTCGGTACGGAACCCGATCAGGCCGCGCGCCGGGACGAGGAACTCCATCCGGACCCAGCCGGTGCCGTGGTTCGTCATGTGCTCCATGCGGCCCTTGCGGACCGCCATGAGCTGCGTGACGGCGCCCAGGTGCTCCTCGGGGATGTCGACGGTGAGCCGCTCGACCGGCTCGTGCTTCCTGCCGTCGATGTCCTTGGTGACGACCTGCGGCTTGCCGACGGTCAGCTCGTAGCCCTCGCGGCGCATGTTCTCGACCAGGATCGCGAGCGCCAGCTCACCGCGGCCCTGCACCTCCCAGGAGTCCGGGCGCTCGGTCGGCAGCACCCGGAGCGAGACGTTGCCGACGAGCTCGCGGTCGAGCCGGTCCTTGACCATGCGGGCGGTGACCTTGGTGCCCTTCTCGCGACCGGCCATCGGCCCGGTGTTGGTGCCGATCGTCATCGAGATCGCGGGCTCGTCCACGGTGATCAGCGGCAGCGGGCGCGGGTCGTCGGGGTCGGCGATGGTGTCGCCGATCATGATCTCCGGGATGCCGGCGATCGCGATGATGTCGCCCGGCCCCGCCTCGTCGGCGGGCTTGCGGGTGAGCGCCTCGGTCATCAGCAGCTCGGTGATCTTGACCCGCTCGATGCTGCCGTCGTGCCGGCACCAGGCGACCTGCTGGCCCTTCTTGATCGTCCCGGCGTGCACGCGGCACAGCGCGATCCGGCCGAGGTAGCTGGAGGCGTCCAGGTTCGTCACGTGCGCCTGCAGCGGCGCGTCCGGGTCGTAGGACGGTGCCGGGATCGTCTCGGTGATGACCTTGAACAGCGGCTCCAGGTCCGCGCTGTCCGGCATGGCGCCGTCGGCGGGCTTGTCCAGCGAGGCCCGCCCGGCGCGGCCGGACGCGTACACGATCGGGAAGTCGATCTGGTCCTCGTCGGCGTCGAGGTCCATGAACAGCTCGTACGTCTCGTCCACGACCTCGTCGATGCGGGCGTCGGGACGGTCGGTCTTGTTCACCACCAGGATCACCGGCAGCCGCGCGGCGAGCGCCTTGCGCAGCACGAACCGGGTCTGCGGGAGCGGGCCCTCGCTGGCGTCCACCAGCAGGACGACGCCGTCCACCATGGACAGCCCGCGCTCGACCTCGCCGCCGAAGTCGGCGTGGCCCGGCGTGTCGATGATGTTGACGGTCAGCCCGCCGTGCCGGACGGCGGTGTTCTTCGCGAGAATGGTGATGCCCTTCTCGCGCTCCAGGTCGTTGGAGTCCATGACCCGGTCGTCGACGTCCTGGTTCTCGCGAAAGGCCCCGGACTGCCAGAGCATGGCGTCCACCAGCGTCGTCTTTCCGTGGTCGACGTGGGCGACGATCGCAACGTTCCGGAGGTCGTCGCGCGTGGAGATGGGCATGCGGGTTACCTTGCGTGAGGTTTCAGGGAGTCGCCGCAGAAACACGGCAGCACTCCATTCTACGCGCCGCCGCGTACCACCCATCCCGAGCCGCCGCGCACCACCCGTCGTGGACCTTCACACGGGCCCCGATTCGCATACTTTGCTCATCCTTTGTAATCTGCCCGAGATCCGGTCGTCCGGAGTCCCACCCCCAGGGGCTGCGACCGGAACGCCGAATCTCCCGCTCGCCGGGAGAACCGGGGACCCACACTCCCGGGGTGAATCGACGCGTGTCGCAGGGCGCCCGTCGTAGGGCGACTCCTGGCCCGAACCCGTCAGCTAACCCGGTAGGCGCCCGAGGAGAGGAGAACACCGGCTTGGCACCGGAACCCCACTGGCGACGCGCTGCACCCACCGCCACCGCGGCCGCCCTGCTCCTGATCGGCCTCGGCGCCACCGCACCCGTCGCCGCGCACGCCGCGTCTCCCTTCCGGCCCTCCGCCGCCACGGCCCCGGTCACGCCGAGCCCGACTCCGACGACGGAGCAGGGGCTGCGCAAGAGCCTGGACGCGCTGAACGAAGAGGCCGAGATCCTCACCGAGAAGTACAACAAGACCCGCGTCGAGCTGGGCAAGGCGCAGAAGGCCCAGCAGGCCGCCGCCAAGACCGCGGCGACACTGCGCGACCAGGCCGCGCCCGCCCGCGAGCAGCTCGGGCGGATGGCCGCCGCGAACTACATGGCCGGTGCCCCCGACACCATCTTCGGCGCGACCGGGTCCCCGGGCGGGCTGTCCGACAGCGCGTACCTCGTGCAGAACCAGGCCAACGCCGTCCACGCCCTGCAGAAGCAGATCGAGCAGGCCGAGGCCGCCCAGCGCGAAGCGGAGGCCAGGACCGCGCAGGTCAAGAAGGCCGCGGAGGACGCCAAGAACGCCCGCGCGGCGGCCAAGGCCAAGGTCACCGAGGTGATGAAGCGGCTCGACAAGCTGACCACCACCCACATCAAGGACCCGCGCACCGGCCTCACCGCCACCGTGAAGGGCTCGGACCTGCCGGCCAAGATGGCGCGCAAGGCGCTCACCAAGCTCGGCTCCCCCTATGTGTGGGCCGCCGCCGGGCCGAGCAGCTTCGACTGCTCCGGCCTCGTCGTCTGGGCCTACGCCCAGGTCGGCAAGCCCGGCCTGCCGCACTACACCGGTGACCTGTTCGCGCTGGGCACGAAGGTCTCGCGCGGCGCGCTGCGTTCGGGCGACCTCGTGTACTTCGGCGGCAACCTCCACCACATGGGCATCTACCTCGGCGGCGGCAAGTTCCTGCACGCACCGCAGACCGGCGATGTGGTGAAAATCTCCAACCTGTCCGACCGGTCCGACTACGCGGGCGCCAACCGCATCTCCTGACCCGCTCCCCCGTCCGCCGCACGCGGACCACAGGCGTCGGGGGCTTCCTGCGGCGCGGCAGGAAGCCCCCGTCACTCCTCAGCCGAGGCCCTGCGCGGCGAGGACGTCGATGACCGGACGGTCACCGGGCAGCCATGCCACGTCGTAAAGCTCACCCGGAGTCAGCCAGCGGAGCGCGAGATGCTCCAGCGCCCGCGGCTCGCCCTCGACGATCTCCGCCGTCCACACGCGCAGCAGGCTCCGCTCGCTCAGCCGCCAGTCGCCGCCGATCCGGCGGCCGAGCCGCACCTTGATCGCCAGTTCCTCGTGGCACTCGCGTACCAGGGCGTCCTCATCCGACTCGCCCGGATCGACCTTCCCACCCGGCAGTTCCCAGCCGCCCGCCATGTGCGGCGGCTCGGCCCGCTGCGCGCTGAGCAGCCGTCCGTCCGCGATGATCGCGGCTCCCACCACGACGAGATCGATGTCGACCAGCCCCTCTCCTCATCTCTTCGACACCGCGGCTTCGGTGCGCCCGTTCCCCCGGACGGCCTCGACGAGCTCGGTCGCCTCCCGGACGATCTCCTCCAGGTGGTCGCCGTGGGCGCCGCGCCAGTAGACCTGACCGCAGTCCGCGCACCGGCCGTAGGCGTCGTAGCTGCGGCGCGTCCCCGCCTCCAGGTCGTGTTCGACCTCCTGCTTGTCGACCGGGGCGAGTTCCCCGTTGCAGGCGGTGCAGCGCGTCCACGGCCGCAGGACGGGTGCGAACCGGTTCAGCAGGTCGCGGAGCTGGTCGTCGGGGCGGGAGCCGCGGACGTACGCGCCGAACCACAGCGCGCGGCGGCGCAGGAGCCCGCGGTCCTGGGTGAGCAGGACGCGGCGTTCCGCATTGGCCTGGGCGACCAGCGCCGGATCGTCCATGTCGTTGTGGTAGGCGGTGTCGAGGCCGAGGAGGCGCATCCGCCGGGCGAGCGTGCCGAGGTGCACGTCCAGCAGGAAGCGGGGCGCGTCCTGGCCCGGCTCCAGCGGGACGGGCTGCGGACGCGGCACCGCCGCCACGCGCACCTCGTCGCCGTCGTCCGGCCGGGTGGACGGCCCGGCGGGCTCACCGCCGATGGACATCGGCCCGGCCTCCGGCAGCGGCACGCCGAGCGACTCCACGATATGTCCCAGCGTCGACGTCCCGTCGTAGGGCACCCGGTTCGCGGTGTCCCGCCTCGTGGCGGGCAGGAACATCAGCAACTCGTCGGCGACGCGGATCGTAATCTCGGACTCCACGCCGATCAGCATGCCACGCGCCGACGACGATCCTCGCCGGATCATCCGCCGGTTCCGGTGATCAGTTCCCCGGCTGCCGGACGGCCAGCTCGCCGACCTTCTTCCTGAAGTCGGGCCGGGCCAGCGGACGGGTCGTCCCCACCCAGTCCGACCGCTTGTAGGTCTTCACGCCGATCGCGGGCACGCACGTCGAGCAGCTCGCCACGATCATCTTGCCCCTGCCGATGACCATGCCGACATGGCCGGGACTGTTCGTCGACGTCCCCGGACCTGAGTTGAAGAACACCAGGTCGCCGGGCAGCTCCCTGCCCTTGGCGATCTTCACGCCGAACGGCCACTGCTCGAACGTCGTGCGCGGGATGTCCAGGCCCGCCTGCCGGTAGGCGGCCTGGAGCAGGCTGGAGCAGTCCCACGCGTCCGGCCCGGTCGCGCCGAACACGTACGGCTTGCCGCGCTGCGCCAGCGCGAACTCGATGATCTTCTGGACCAGGCCGCCGACGTTCGGGGGCAGCTCGTTGTCCTCGCAGTTGACGCCGTTCGCCTGGACGACCTTGAAGTCGCCGCCGACGTAGCGCTTCGCCCAGTCGAGGACGAGGTTCACGTAGTCCCACGAGTGGTTGTACTGGAAGATCGCGGTCTTCATCCGCTCCGGGGCGCCGTTGTGCTTGAGGTACGCGGCGGCCGTGGGGATCGCGTCCCGCGGGTCGTAGCGGTCCTTCTTGCCGTCCTTGTTCCCGTCGACCGCGAACTCCTTGAACGTCGCGGCCAGGAACTGCATCGGCCCGCCCGCGCCCGCGTAGTTCTCCCCGCTGCTGACGCCGGGCAGCTTCGACCGGCCGTGGTCGGTCTCCACCTTGCCGATACCGGCCAGGACGTTCCATGGGATGCCGTACTTCTTCCCCGCGTCCTGATAGAGCGCCAGGTAGTTCGCGGGGACCGCCTTGGCGTCGTCCGCCGCCGCGGGTTGCACGCCCGCGTCGGCGACGTCCACGCAGCCGGCGGCACCGCCGACCCCGCCGCCGAACATGAACTGGCTCGCGCCGAACAGGATCGGGACGAACACCAGGGCGACGAACAGGGTCGCGGCGACACCGAGGCCGCCGGCGAACAGCAAGCGGCGCGGGCTCATCCGGTGTCACCCGCCTGACCGGCGTCCGAGGGCTGGAACGAGTACACCTTCAGCGAGCCGCCGTCCCGCGCCACCGTCACCGCGTACTGCTTGCTGTCGCTGCTCTCCTTGCCGCTCCTGGTGAGCTGCTGCCGGCCCGTCACCAGGAAGATGATCGAGTTGTTCTCGATGTCGCGGACCTGGTCGAGCGACGCCGACCCCTGGGCGACGACCTGTTCCCGGCGGCGCTCCTCCAGCAGGCCGGGCGTCGCCGCGTCCCCGCCGAGCCGCCGCGCCAGCTCGTCGGTGGCGAGACCGGACAGCCGTCCCGTGTAGGTCTCGGGGGTCTCGTCGTAGCGGTACGTCCCGTAGGCGGCGACGAACCGCTGAGCCAGATCCGCGGCCGTGGCGAACTCCTGCCGGGAGAACGGCAGCAGCCGGTAGATGTCGAAATCGCCGGGGTTCACGGCGTTCTGGATCCCGGGGGGCGGGGACGCCGGACCGGTCGGCGTGGGCGCGGCGCTCGGACGCGCGTCCGGCCGGTCCGTCTCGTGCTCGGGTGCGGCGACCGTGAGATAGATGCCGACGACGGCCAGCACCACCACGAGGCCCGCGAACAGCAGCTTGCGCCGCCGGTCGTCCAGATTCATCATTCGTCCCGTTCCGGCTCCCCGGACGGGCGTTCCACCGGACGCAGCCAGAACGGGATCGGCGGGCCCGCCTCGGAACCGCGCCTGTCCCACAGCGGCGGCGGCTGCTGCCGCCCACCCGGCCCCTGGGCCGGCGGTTCGCCGCTGGACGGGCCGCCGCCCGCGCCGTCACGCTGCCTGGGGACGTTCCCGGCGGGCGCCCCGGCACCGGACCCACCGCCCGAACCACCGCTGCCGCCCGAACCGCTGGAGCCGCCGCCCGCGCGGCCACGGCCGCGCCCGGCCGAGCCGGACGAACGTCCGCCGCCGCTGAGCCAGCCGCCGCCCCCGCCGGAGCCGTTGCCGCCGCCCTTCCCGTTACCGCCGCCCGAGCCGCCGCTGCCGCCCGAGCCGCCGCCATTGGTGACGCCGCCTCCGCCGGAGCCGCCGCGGCCCGTCCAGGAGGACGGCCGCACCGTGCCCGTGCCGGAGCCCGTGCCGGACGATGGCTTCCCGCCGCCGGCCGCCGCGCCGCTGTCCGCGCCGCCGCCCTTCGCCACCGGCGCGCCGGACACACCGCCCGGCCGGGTCGTCGCCGCCGCGCCGCCGTCCGTCCGGCGGTCGCCGAGCCCGCCCGCGCGGGACGGCAGGTTCAGCGGCGGTGCGCCCCGCCGGGCCCGTCCCTGCGAGGCCGCCACGGCACCCGCGCCGCGCGGTTTCGCCGCAAGCACCGGCGCCTCCTCCGGCGACGGGCCCTCCCCGGCCCCGGCCGCTCGCCGGTCGGCGCCGGCGACCGCGGTGCCGGGCGACCCATCGCCCTGGGCCCCGGCTCCGACGCCCTCGGAGGTCGCCTCGCGCTTCGCCCGGCGGGCCAGCCGGTAGCCGGCCGCACCGGGCACGACCGCGCCCGCGACCCCGGCCGTGCTCCTGCGCGCCTCCGCGACCGACTTGTCGAGGTGCGCCTCGCTCTTCTCCCGCGACCCGACCGCCGAGTAGCCGACGGCGGAGAACAGGTGCTGGAACGGCTTGCGGTAGATGAAGGCCGCGAACGTCACCAGCGCGATGAGCAGCACCTGCAGACCCCACGGCAGCGTCTCGCCGAGGATCAGGCCGTACGCCCACAGCAGCAGCGACAGCACGCCGATCAGTGCCGCCTGCTTGAGCAGCATCGACAGCAGCAGTTCGAGCCATCGGACGGCGATGACCCGCCCGATGCCGGGATGTATCCCGATGCCGAGGAAGATCGGCCCGGCGACGAGCAGCAGCAGGAACGCGATCTTCACGACGATCAGCGCGATCGCGATGACCATGATGAGCAGCCCCGCGACGAGCGCGGCGAACAGCCCGCCGAACGCGACCGCCAGCCGGTTCTGCCAGTTCTTGCCCTGGAACAGCGCGTAGGTCTGCGGGTGGTTGTCCTTGATGTTCTTCGTGACGTCCTTGTAGGCGTCGGCCTTCTTGCCCAGATCGACCTTGTTGGTGCCGTACGTCTCCGGGAGATCGACCGCCTGCGACCACAGCAGCTTGTCGGCGTTCTCCTTGACGATCTTGGCGTTGGGGTCGGTGGTGCCGAACTCGCCCTGCAGCCACGGCTTGCAGACCAGCGCCACCCACAGCCCGTTGGCGTTGCGGGTCGTCGCGTCCAGGTTCTGCGACGTCGCCGGATCGGGTTTGCCGTCCGGTCTGGGGATGCATGCCCCACCCTTGGTGTCGCTCTGCGGCAGTGCCGCATTGAACGCGACGCTGGTCGCCTCGGACGTCTTCGTCCCGAGCGTGGTGAAGTCCGCGGGCCGCGCGATCAGCCAGATCAGCGCCACCATCGCGGCGACCATCCAGATCACGCCCTCGGTGACCTTGCTCGCCCGCTTGCGGACCAGCCCCCACCAGGCGAGCCACATCGCACCGAGGATGACGACCCACGACCAGTAGCGCGCGTTGAACGTCTTGCCGATGTCGCTGATGACGCCGTCGACCGTGTCCTTCAGCCAGCCGAGCAGCGAGTCGGACGCGGCCGCCTGGTACACGCTGATCGTCGTCCGGTCGACCGCCCGGACGACGGTGAACGTGGTGTTGGCGAGGGCGTTGCCCATGAGCGCCATCGCGTCCGAGCAGCCCATGTCGACCGCGTACCAGGTCTGACCGGCGGTGCCGTACCGGTCGTAGTACGTCAGCCGTTCGACGGGCGTCTTCTGCAGTTTCTCGTTCGGGTAGTCGGGCGGCTTGATCATGCCGTCCGTCCCCGACCCGTACTGCTCCGGCGGCGGTGTGTCCGCGGGACGGCACGCGTCGTTGGGCGACGGGAAGATGGGGTTCGCGCTCGCCATCGGGGACAGCACGACCATGAACAGGGCCGCCACCAGCATGACGAGGACCGGGCGGCGGGTGCGCGGGCGGGGCCGCCACCGGCGGCGCCCCGGGCGGTCGAGGACCGCGCGGTCGAGCCCTTCCCCGGGCGAACGCTGCAGGCGCGCCGTCCCGTGGCGGGGAGCCTTCATCGACTGACCTCCTCGACCTCGGCCCCCGCGGTGGTGAGTTCGGACGGGCCCGGACGTGACCGGGTCGGGTTGGTGTCCAGCCAACGCTGCAGTTCCTCGGAGATCAGGTCGACGCCGATGCGCCCCGCTCGGCCGTCGAGGTCACGGAAGATGCATTCGCCGTTGCCGAGGTTGCGCAGCACGGCCTTGTGCTCGTCGGACGTCTCCACCCCGAGAAGCGACATGACGTTGCCGACCTCGACCCGTTCGGTGGAACGGAACGAGAACACCGACGACAGGCAGTTCGTCACCTGTTCGTTCAACAGGTCCCCCGCGTTCTGGGAGACCAGGATCAGTGCGGTGTTACGGGAGCGTCCCATACGGGACACCTCCGGCACCAGTTTCGCGCCCTCGGGTGTCGAGGTGATGGCCCACGCCTCGTCCAGGAAGATGGCCTTCGGCAGCCGCCGGTCGAGGCCGTGCATGAGCCGCCGCGCGAACTGCGACACCAGGTACATCAGCGCCACCGACAGCCGCTGCTCGTAGGAGTAGTCCTCCCGCGAGATCGCGACGTCGGGCAGGGTGAGGCCGCCGAGCGTGAACACGGTGGTCCAGCCCTCGGTGTCGATGCGCTCGCCGCCGGACGGGTCGAAGCACAGCCGCGCGAGCCGCATCTCCGACATGGAGCGGAGCACCGCACCGAGGTTCTTGGACGCGGGATCGTCCGCGCTCTCCAGGTGGTCGACCACGCGTCCGAGCGAGGGCCGCTCGCCGTTGGCGACCGCGCCGACCGCCTGGATCATCGCGGACTCGCGTTCCTCCGACATCCGCGGCAGCAGCAGCCGCAGCGTCTCGGTCGCCATCGTCTTCATCGTGGCGAGGTCGTCGCCGAACGAGAACGGGTCGAGCAGGCCGGGCGCCGCCGAGCCGAGCGGCAGCACGCGCGCCTTGCGGCCACGCGCCCTCAGCAGCTCGACGAGCGACTCGGCGTCGCCCTTCGGGTCGATCGCCGCGATCGTCACGCCGCGCAGCGCCATCTGGTAGATCAGCAGCAGCGCGAGCGTGGTCTTCCCGCCGCCGGGCTCGCCGGTGATCGCCACCGCGGTCGGCCGGTTGCGGGCCGCGGCGACGAGCGGGTCGAAGTGGACGATGGACCGGGCCCGGCCGAGCGTCTCGCCGATGTAGGGGCCGATCCAGCCCTCCTCGTTGTCGGCCGGGCGGTCGCCGAGGTCGACGGTCGCGGTCGGCATGCCGCCCGCGATCGTCCGCAGCGGCTGGCGCTGCGCGTAGGCGTTGAGCCGGATCTGGTCACCGGGCAGCGACTCCAGGAACAGCGAGAACTGGTCGCCGGTCGAGTTGACGACGTCGATGCCGATGTCGCGGTAGTGCTCGACGACGGCGTCCACCCGCTGGGCGAGGAGTTCCTCGGTCGGCGCGGACACGATCAGCCGATGCCACCCGTACACGAACGGCAGCCGCTCCTTGGTGATGCCGTGCTCCAGCATCCGCGCCGCGTCGATCTGCTCCGCGAGCGCGATCGGCGCCTCCGCGCCGGCCTCCCGGATGTGCTGGTCCATGTCGCGGGCGTGCGCCAGCTTCCGCGAGACGTCCTTGGACGCCTTCGCCGGCGAGATCAGCTTCATCCGCGCGCTGATCTCCACCGGGAACGGCAGCGCGTCGGCGTAGTGGAACCAGGGCTCCCCGTCGGGGAACGGCATCATGTCCGGGAACCGGGCGAACGACAGGTACGCGACATACGACGCGGCCGTGGCGCCGCCGCCCGCACCTGTGAAGTTGGGCTGCTCGATCCGCAGATACGAGCGCCCGTTGTGGATGGCGCCCTCGACCAGCGACTCGATCTCGCCCTTGCCCCACGTCCTGCGCGGGACGGCCGACGGCGGCGGATCGGCCAGCGACCCCGTCACCGCGTGCTGGAACAGCCATGCCACCTCCGTGGAGGTGGCGTGCCTGGCGTACAGGGCCGACCCGCCGAGCGCGCGCCCGATCCGCTCGGCCTGCTCCGTCCAGCGCGCGATCTCCTTCTTGTCGATCGCGTCGTCGTGGACGCCGAGCACGTTCTCGCTGCGCCTGTAGAAGCCCAGCAACTGCGACAGGACACCGCCCGACAGGTGCGCGCCCATGCCGCGCGGCCCGAGCCGCACCCCGAGGTAGACCTCCTTGGTCCAGAAGTCCTTCGCCCACACGTGCGCGTAGGTCTCCTCCAGGTACTCCCGCCATCCGGGCCCGCCGTCGGACGTCCGGTCCAAGGCGAGCGCCCATTCCGCCGCCGGGTACGTCCGGTGCGCGATCCGCAGGTGCACCTCGGCGTCCTGCATCCGGATGCCCGCCAGCGCGATGGTGATGTTGGTGGCGAGCGCCTCGCGCTCCTCACCGGTGGTGAACTCGTACGACACCGTGGGCAGCCGGAAGTACGCCCAGGCCGCGCTGTCGGTGAGCAGCACGCGGTCGTCGAAGTACCGGACGGCCAGCCGACTGGACTTGCTCATGCCGCCCTCCCGACCAGCGAGTGCCCGTCATCCCGGCGGACACGGCCGCCCGGTGGAGATTCTCCCGTCGGACGGGCCGCCGCGCAGGACTGCCGGGGAGAGTCTTTGCGGTCCGGACGGTCATGAACGTCAAGCCCATCCGCCAGGGGTGCCCGGTTCACTTGGGTCTCCGCTCGATGCCCGCGAGGGGCGCTCATCGGGTGGCCTCCTGCTCCTGCTGAAGCTCCTGGTAACGCTCGGGCACGACGGTGAACCCGCCGGCGACCACACCGGCGAGGGCGAGATAGGCACGCCGCGTCGGCGTGCGCAACGACTTCAGCTCGTTGCGGGGCGCGCGATCCATGCTCAGGTGATCATCCCATGGGATGCGCACCAGCGCCCGGCAGCGCCCCCGCGCCACGGCCTCGGCCTGCTCGACATCGTCCATGCTGCGGCGGCTCACCCCGTTGATGACGGTCACCGCGCGGGACCGCAGTTCCTCGTATCCGTGACCGTCCAGCCACTCGAACGTCATCGCGACCGCGCGCGGCGCGTCCGAACTGGCCGGCGCGACCAGCACGATCTGGTCGGCGTACGGCAGGACGCGCGCGACCACGGCCGCCGCCGCGTCCAGCAGCGTCACCGAGTAGAACTTGTCGATGGTCCGGATCGCGAGGGCGTAGTCCCTGTCGTCGAGCGCCTGCAGCGGGTTCTTGCCCGCCGCAATGACGTCGAGCCCGGACTTGGCCTGCGAGGTGTACCGGCGCATCGCGGTCAGGCTGCCGACCTGGTCGGCGCGCGTGATGAGCCCGGTGAGCGTCTCGTTGGTCTCGCTCCGCGTCCTGCGCGCCAGCGCACCGGGCCCCGGATTCACGTCGATCGCGACGACCGGCTCCCCGTTGTGCTGCGCGAACGTGTGCCCGAGCATCAACGCCGTGACGGTCTGGCCCGCCCCACCCGTGCACCCGAGCACCACCACATGCCGCGTCCCGTGGAACGGCTGTTGCAGCCGCTGCTGGTATTCGGCGTCGGCCTCACCGTGCCCGCCGCCGACGGCGTGGATGAGCCGCCGCAGCCCGCCGGTGGTGACCTCGTGCTCAGGCCCGGGCGGCGTGATCGCCGGCCCGGACGGCGGTGGTGCCGGCGGCGGCGGCAACGGCCGCGGCCGCACGGGTGACGCCGGCTGCGACCGCACGTCCCGCGGCGGCGCCTGCTCGGCCGCCGGCTGCGGCACGGCGGGTGGCTGCGGCACGGCTGGCGGTTGGGGCGTGGCGGGTGGCTGCGGTGCGGCGGGCCGGACGGGCTCGTCGGCCGCGGGCCGCGGCCTGGCCAGCCCTTCCGACCAGGGCTTGGGCGGCTCCCGCCGCGGTGCGGGCGGCTGGGGCGGCTGGGTCCCGAAGGCCCCGGGCACCATGGGGACATCGGGCCGCGTCACGGGCGGCCGCACCCACGGAGGCGGCGCCGGGGTCCTCGCCCCGGCGACCTTCTTGTCTCCGGCCTCCCCGTTACCCCGGCCATCGGCCGCACGCTCGGGCACCCGCCCCTGGACGGGCTCACCGGGCGCCCCCGTCTGCCGCCGCGGCACGTCCTGCCGTGCCCCACCGGGCACTTCGGTCGCGGCCTCACGCCCGGCGACCGGAGCGTCAGCGGGTGTACGCGGCTCCGACGCAGCACCCTGCTGCCCGCTCGGATGCGCGCGCCCGGGAATCCGGCCTTGGAACGGCACGCCCGGAGGTCCGGGCCACCGCTGCGCGACGTCCTGCCGGGCCTCACCCGCAGGCGCACGCTCGGACTCCGCACCCTGCGGCGCCGGGCCCGCAGCCGCAGGACCGGCCACGCGGGCATCGGCCGGATCGCCCGCGGCTCCCGGCGGCCGCGGCGCAGCGTGCGGCGGCTCGGGCGGATGCGGCTCACCCGGCCGCGCCCGCCCGGTGTCCCCGGCCGATGCGGGGCCGGCCACCTGGGTGCCGGGCTGCTCCCCGGGCGTCTGCGGGCGCTGTGCGCCCCCCCGCCCCGGGGCGCCGGGGTCGGCCGCGGTGGACGGCGCCGAAGGCGCCGTCTCACGGGCGGCGGCCGGTGTGCCCGCGTCGGTGACGGGCCGGGGGCCGTTCGCTATTTCCTCCGCGGTTCTGCGGATGTCGGGAGGGGTGGGCGGGGCGGCCCGCCAGATCTCGGCCGGGGCGCCGGGGCGGCGGACGCCGGAGGCGAGGGCACGCTTGCCGGAGCCGGGCGCCGGTGTCTCCAGCAAGGGGGTCGCCGGGGGATGTTCCAGGTCGGCGGCCGGGATCGGGAGGACATCGTCCTCGTGGGAGATGTCGCGGCTGGTACGGCGCCAGGGTTTGCGGGGCGCGACGGGTTCGGGCACCGCGACGGGGTCGGCGGCCGCGGTGGGGTCGGCGGCCGCGGCGTACTCGTCCAGGTGCGGGGGTGCCGCGGCGGCCGAGGGGCGGGGCATGCGGGCCGGAAGGGGGGTCGGTTCGGCCTCTTGCCCGCGCTTGCGCCGGGACTTGATCGCGGCCCGCTCCCCCGCGGCGACCGGGACGGGGGCCTCGGCGCGGCGCCAGACCCGGGCGACGATCACCACTTCGCGGGGTTCGCGGATCGGGGTGAGGCGGCACCAGGTGCGCGGCTCGGCGAGGTAGCGGCTCTGCGAGAGCAGCAGTTCGGTGAGGCGCTTGCCCTCGATCACCGGGCGCGTCGCCAGCCAGGTCAGGACGCCGGGCGGGACGATGTACAGGACGTGCCACGGCGACTCGAACGGGACGCCGATGAGCCTGAGCAGCAGGATCCAGGGCACGAACACGCCCAGGAACACGCCGATCTGGACCAGCGGCAGCGGCATGGGCAGCCGCAGGTCGTACAGCTTGTAGAGCCGCTTCTCGATGCGCCAGATGTTCGTGTACGTGGGTAGATCCACGCCCCTGCTCCCCTAACTGCGAGCGCCGTGCCTCCCTCGGGTCAGGAGACGTCCACGCCGAGGGCCTTGGCTATCGCCTTGGCCGTGGTCTCGATGATGTTGGGCACGTAGAAGACCACTCCGATTCCGATCGCCAGCACGATGAATTGGACGAAACGCGTGATCTCGCGGGTGAACAGGAAGAAGATCGCCACAATGGAGACGATCACGAGGAACAGCGGACCGAATATCTGGCGGAGCCAGTCGGCGAGCTGGTCGGTCTTGAGTTCGTCGTCGGGCGCCGCCAGGATTTCGTGCGGAATCGACGCCATGAGGTGATGCAGCATCGACTGACTACCTTCCTTGGTCGGCTGATTCGGGGGTTGGGTTGTTCAATTCGCGGCCTCTCATGACGCGTTCGGTTCCGTGGTGCCGCGAATGCTGCGCACGAGCCAGGTCGTGCCCTTCTTGACCATCGCGAGCTGGTAGGTCTGCTCCAGCTCACCGCCGCCGCCCCCGGCGGGCTGCCACACCACCGTCGCGGTGACGGTGCGCCCGCCCTCGGGACCCTTCGGCGCTATGACCTCCTTGACCTGCACGAACGTGACGGAATTGGCGAGACCGGCGATGGTCGTCCCGTCGGAGAAGCGGGACAGGGCCGCCTGATTGCCGGTCGCGTACTCCTGGAAGAAGGTGCCGAGGAAGGGCTGGAGCTCGTTTTCGAGCGCGCTGTCGCGGTCTTGGACGCCGTCCTGGGGAAGCTGCGCCTTGGCCGGCGGGGGAAGCAGGGCGGGACGGGCTGACACGACCAGGGAGCCGCTCTTGTCGGCGTACACGGGAACGGCGAGCCGCAGCCACCGGTCGGCGGTGCGGGCGAGCAGCGTCACGGTCGCGTTGTTCGCGTCGCGGGCGTCCACTCCGGCGACCTGGACGGACTGCACCTGCATCCTCCCGACACCGTTCCAGCCGAATTGGGCGTCGGCGCCGTCGGGCAGGAAGGTGCGCAATTGCGCCTCGCGGGCGGGGGCGGCCTTCTGGTCGAAGTTGAGATAGACGTTGGCGAACTGGAGGGCGAACGCGCCCGCGGCACTGCTGGGGAATCCGGCGTTCTTCGGCGGCCTGGACGCGGTCGCCGCGCCGCCGGAGGGGTCGTCGGCGGTGAAGCGCTCGAACGGGGCGCGGACGCCGTTGACGAGGATGACGATGATCAGCGCCCACAGCACGGCGCGCCCGACCCACACCCACCAGCGTCCGCCGGATCCGCCCCAGCGACCGCCGCCGCGCGAGCCGCCGTTCCGCGAGCCGCCGCGGCCGGACCGGCCGCGGCGCCCGTCGTGCTCGGGCAGGTCCCACGACGGGTCGACGGACGACGCGAGCGCCCCGCCGGGCGCCGCCGTCTCGTCGACTACGGCGGTGTCACGGCCGCGTCCCACGGCCGACCTGCGAGCCATCCTGCCTCCGCTCGCGCCTCGCCCCCGGTCGGCGCGCTCCTGTGTGCCTGGTCATGTTCCGGTGGTTTTCTGAACCCACCTCGGGCCCAGGGTAACCACGGGCGTCAATTGTTCCAGCGCATCGCAGCGAATCACAGCCCCGGCACGCGGCTGTGGATAATGCAATCCACCTCGGCAGGAACGGGAAAGATTGCCAAACGGTGACGATCCCCTATCCAAGGCTCCGAAGAGTGCGCAGGTCCAGGATCCGGACAAGCGACGCGACCCGGCGGTTGCTTCGTTACCGGGTGACGGCGACGGCCGCCCTCCGCTCCCGAAAGAAACCGACAAACTGTCGTGTTCGCGACATCTCACGACAAAACACCCAGCTCAGCGGCCTCGCGCGCCGCACAGAGACCCGCTGTTGCCAAAATCACACAGGTCACGCCGGGGGTCAGACGTTGAAGCGGAACTCCACGACGTCGCCGTCCTGCATCACGTACTCCTTGCCCTCCATGCGGACCTTGCCGGCGGTCCGGGCGGCCGCCATGGAGCCGGCCTCCACCAGATCGTCGAACGAGACGATCTCGGCCTTGATGAAGCCGCGCTGGAAGTCGGTGTGGATGACGCCGGCGGCCTCCGGCGCGGTGGCGCCCTTGCGGATCGTCCAGGCCCGCGCCTCCTTGGGACCGGCCGTCAGGTACGTCTGCAGGCCGAGGGTGTCGAAGCCGATCCGGACGAGCTGCGACAGGCCCGACTCCTCCTGGCCCATGCTCTGCAGCAGTTCGAGCGCCTCGTCGTCCGGCAGCTCGATCAGCTCCGCCTCGATCTTGGCGTCCAGGAAGATCGCCTCGGCGGGAGCGACCAGGTCGCGCAGGCGCGCGCGCAGAGCCTCGTTGGTCAGCTCGCTCTCGTCGAGGTTGAAGACGTAGAGGAACGGCTTGGCGGTGAGCAGGTGCAGCTCGCGCAGGAGCGTCAGGTCGATGCCGGCCTGGTCCGCGCCCGCGAAGAGCGTGACGCCGTCGTTCAGGAGCTTCTGCGCGGCGTTGACGGCGTCGACGACGGCGAGCTTGTCCTTGTCCTTCTTTGTGCGGGCCTCCTTGTCGAGACGCGGCAGCGCCTTCTCGATCGTCTGGAGGTCGGCCAGGATCAGCTCGGTGTTGATCGTCTCGATGTCGCGCGCCGGGGCGACATCGCCGTCAACGTGCGTGACGTCCGGGTCCTCGAACGCGCGGATCACCTGGCAGATCGCGTTGGTCTCCCGGATGTTGGCGAGGAACTTGTTGCCGAGCCCCTGCCCCTCGGACGCGCCCTTGACGAGGCCCGCGATGTCGAGGAATTCCATCGTCGCGGGGAGGATCTTCTGCGAGCCGAAGATCTCCGCGAGCGTGTGCAGGCGCCGGTCGGGCACCCCGACCACCCCGACGTTGGGCTCGATGGTCGCGAACGGGTAGTTGGCGGCCAGCGCGTCGTTCTTGGTCAGCGCGTTGAACAGGGTGGACTTGCCGACGTTGGGCAGCCCGACGATTCCGATGGAGAGGCTCACGGCCGTCAAGTTTATGGGCGCCCGCGGACCCCTCGGGCTGTCTGGAACCTCCGTCGGACCGCCGAATGTCCGGAATGGGGCGTCCGGGCCATACCGGCGCGTCGCGGTCGCGCTTCGCCGCCGCGCTGCCACGATGAACGGATGGACCTCGCGCTGTTCGCCGGCCTGCTCGTCGGTGCCGTCTTCGGCGCCGTCGCCGGGTACGCGCTCGCGACGGGCCGGCAGGGCGCGCTGATCGCGCGGGCGCGGGCGGCGGAGGAGAAGCTCGCCTACGCCGAGGAGCGGATGGCCGAGCACTTCGAGAACCTGTCCGCGAAGGCGCTGGACGCCAGCAATCAGCGGTTCCTGGAGCTGGCGGACGCGCGCCTCAAGGCGGCGGGCGTGCAGGCGGCGGGCGAGCTGCAGCGCCGCCAGCAGGCCGTCGAGCACCTGGTCGCACCGCTCAAGGAGACGCTCGCCAAGGTGGAGGAGCAGCTCCGCGAGGTCGAGACGGGCCGCCGGGAGTCGCACGCGATGCTGGCCAAGCAGGTCGACTTCGTCCGGCAGAGCTCCGATCAGCTGCGCCGCGAGACCCAGTCGCTGGTCCGGGCACTGCAACGGCCCGAGGCCAGGGGGCGGTGGGGCGAGCTCCAGCTCCGCCGGGTCGTCGAGCTGGCCGGAATGACGCATCACTGCGATTTCGACGAGCAGGCGAGCTCCGTCACGGTGGACGGCACGGTCCGTCCCGACATGGTCGTGCGGCTGGCCGGCGGCAAGAGCATCGTGGTCGATTCCAAGGTCTCCCTTGCCGCGTACCTACAGGCCGCTGAGAGCGGCGATCCGGTGCGCCTGGACGCGCACGCCCGTCATCTGCGCGACCATGTCGAACGTCTGGCGGCCAAGTCGTACTGGCAGGCGTTCAGCCCCGCACCGGAGTTCGTTGTCCTGTTCATCCCCGGCGAGGCGTTTCTCGCGCCCGCGCTTGACCGCGACCCAGGGCTGCTGGAGTACGCGATGCGGCGCCGGGTGCACATCGCCACGCCGACGACCCTCATCACGATGCTGCGGACCGCGTCCTACGCCTGGCAGCAGGCCGCCCTCTCGCAGAACGCCCGCGCGGTCTTCGAGCTGGGCAAGGAACTGTACGAGCGGCTCGGCACGATGGGTCAGCACGTCGACGAGCTGGGGCGCGCGCTGACCGGCGCCATCAAGTCCTACAACCGGACGGTCGGATCGCTCGAAACACGCGTGCTCGTCAGCGCGCGCAAGCTGAACGACCTGGGCGTGGTCGATGAGGATTTGGACGGCCCCCGTCCGGTGGAGGAAAGCCCCCGCGCGCTCTCTGCGGCCGAACTGACCGCGGACGGCCACCGCCCCGACGACGAGCCAGCGGAGCCCGACGCGGCCTCGGAAGCGATAGGTTTCGACCCGCAGGCCATCCCCGACCAGACCGACCGGCGCATCACTCACGAGCGAGGCGAACCGGGGGGTGTGGGGGGCCGGCCCCCACAGGGAAGAGGTGGCGATGACTTCATCGACGGCACGCGGCGCGTCCAGCGGCGCCCCGCCGGCTCCGGGGGGTTCAGTGGGACGTCAGCGCGGCGCCGCCGCTCCGCGATCGCGCTCGGCCGCCGGCGCGGGCCCGATCACGCTGACCGGGCGCGGCGGCATCGTCGTCATGTTCGCCGCCGGGCTGCTGTGCGGGCTGCTGTCGCACTGGTTCGGGGTGCCGCTGCTCGCGGGCGCCGGGTTCGCGATCGGCTGCGTGCTCGCCGCGTTCGCCACCCGTCCCGCTGACCTGCTCACGCTCGTCGTCAGCCCGCCGCTGGTGTTCTTCGTCGCCACGGTCCTGGTCGTGTTCACGACCGCGCTCGGCCACGGCTCGCTGGTGCGCGCTCTCACGGTCGGCGTCCTGACCGCGCTGGCGGCCACCGCGCCGTGGCTGTTCTTCGCGACACTGCTGGTCCTGGTGATCTGCCTGGCGCGGGGCCTCATGAAGAACGTCCGCGACCTGCGGGACAAGCTCGTCGGGGTGCGTCTCTTCGAGAAGGAGGAGAACGAGAACCCCGTCCGGTGGGACGAGTCCCCCGGCACGACGCAGGAGCGCCACCGGCTCCATCACGGCGAGGTGGACTGACCCGGACCCCCGCGCAGGGCGCGCGAAAACCGTCCATCCGCTTGACAGGCTTAATACGTTCGTACATATTGAACCGGTGCCCAGACCATCGAACAAGGAACAGATCTTGCGGGAGGGTCTCGAAGTGGTCCGGCGGCGCGGATTCTCGGCCGCCGGCGTCCGAGAGATCACCTCCGCGGCGTCGGTGCCCCAGGGATCGTTCACCAACCACTTCGCCTCCAAGGAGGCGTTCGGGTTGGAGATCCTCGACCGCTACTTCGGGAGCGTGCGGTCGCTCGTCGCCGAGACGCTCGACACCGGGGGCGACCCGATCGAGCGGCTACGCGGCTACTTCGACGCGATCAGTGACCGGCTGGAGGCCCGGGGCTGGCAGCACGGCTGCCTGATCGGCAACATGAGCCTGGAGTCGGCCGAGCACAGCGAGGCCATCCGGACGCGGCTCGCCGGGATCTTCGCGGAGTGGCGGCCGCCGTTCGCCCGCTGCCTCGAACAGGCCGCGGCGCAGGGACGGATCACCCTCACCGTTCCCCCCGAGGAACTGGCCGACTTCCTGCTGGCCTCCTGGCAGGGCGCGATCCTGCGCATGAAGGTCGAACGCAGCCCCGAACCCCTTCAGCACTTCAAGGACGTCGTCTTCACGACGGTCCTCCGATGACCGGGAGAGCCATGCCCCTGACCTCCGTACTCGGAACCACGATCCACCACTCCGAATCCGGCACCGGCGATCCCATCGTCTTCCTGCACGGCAACCCGACCTCGTCCTACCTGTGGCGGAACGTCATCCCCCACGTGTCGGACCTCGGCCGGTGCCTCGCCCCCGACCTCGTCGGCATGGGGCGCTCGGGCCCGGCGCCGGCGTACCGCTTCGCCGACCACGCCCGCCATCTCGACGCCTGGTTCGACGCCATGGGCCTGACCTCGGACGTCACCCTCGTCCTGCACGACTGGGGATCGGCGCTCGGCTTCCACTGGGCCGCGCGCAACCCCGGCCGGGTCAAGGCGATCGCTTACATGGAGGCCATCGTCCAGCCGCGCCTGTGGACGGACTTCCCGCCCGGACGGGACGACCTGTTCCGCGCCATGCGTTCGGAGCGGGGCGAGAAGCTGGTGCTGGAGGAGAACTTCTTCGTCGAGACGGTCCTGCCCCGCAGTGTCCTGCGCTCCCTGACCGAGGAGGAGATGGACGCCTACCGCGCCCCGTTCCGCACCCCCGGGTCGCGCCTTCCCACGCTGGCCTTCGCTCGCGAACTCCCGATCGACGGGACGCCGCGGGACGTGGCCGAGATCGTCGAGTCCTACGGCCGCTGGCTCTCCACGGCGCCCGTGCCCAAACTGTTCATCGCGGCCGACCCCGGTGCCCTGCTCGTCGGCCGGGCCGCGGAGTTCGCCCGCACCTTCCCCAACCAGCGCGAGGTGACCGTCGAGGGCGTCCACTATCTGCAGGAGGACTCCCCGGACGAGATCGGCGAGGCGCTCCGCGGCTTCCTCCGCGACCTCGGAAGACCGGAATCCGCCGCACCCCGCCCGCGCACGCACCTGGAGGCCCAGCGATGATCTCCGTTCTCGCCGCCCCGACGAATCTCGGCCTGCGGCCGCCGCAGGAGACCAGCGTCCCCGGGTGCGCGAAGGCGCCCGAAGCGCTGCGCGAGGCAGGGCTGCATTCGCGGCTGCTCGCGCGGGGCGCCCGGGACGAGGGCGTCGTCCTCGCGGGCAGATACGTCGACGACCTGGCCACCGGCTCGGGGCGGGTCCGCAACCAGGACGCCCTCATCGACCACACGATGCGGCTGGCCGCCCGGCTCGGCGCGCTCCTCGAACGGCGGCGCGCGCCGCTCGTCCTCGGCGGCGACTGCAGCGTGCTGCTCGGCGCCGGACTCGCGCTCGCCCGCAGGGGCCGGTACGGCCTCGTCCACATCGACGGTCACACGGACTTCCGCCACCCCGGCAACTCCAGCCGGTACGCGAGCGTCGCCGGGGAGGACCTCGCCGCCGCCGTCGGGCTGCACCTGCCCGCGCTGTCCGACATCGAGGGACTGGCTCCCTACTTCGCCCCCGAGCATGTCGTGCACGTCGGCTGCCGGCAGGACGACGAGGCGCTCGCCGAGGCGGAGCGGGTCCTGGCCATGGTCGTCCCGGCGAGCCGGTGGATCGGCGACCCCGCCGGCGCGCTCGACGCCATCCGCGGGATCGTCGCCGCCGACGGCCTCGACGGCTACTGGCTCCACGTGGACGTGGACGTCCTCGACCCGGCGTTCATGCCCGCCGTGGACAGTCCCGACCCGGGCGGACTCGATCCCCGGCAGCTCACCGCGCTGCTCGGCGGGCTGGCGGCCGATGCGGCCGGGGCCGAGGTCTGCATCTTCGATCCCGATCTCGACCCCGACGGCCGGTACGCCCGGCTGCTGACCGGCATCATCGCCGAAAGCCTCGGCGACCTCGGCCGTCACGTCCGGTAAGCGCCCTAGACGGGCGTGATGCGGAGGTCCTTGCGGAGGTCCTTCGGGAGGGCGAAGCGCATGTGCTCGGGGACGGACTCGATCTCCTCCACCTCGCCGAAGCCGCGCTCGGCCAGCCAGGCGAGCACCTCCTGGACCAGTTCGTCCGGGACGGACGCGCCGCTGGTGACGCCGACCGTGGTGACGCCCTCCAGCCAGGCCGGATCGATGTGCTCGGCGTAGTCGACGAGGTAGGCGTCGTCGGCGCCGTGGTCCTTGGCGACCTCGACGAGCCGCACGGAGTTGGACGAGTTCGTGGACCCGACGACGATGACGAGCTGTGCCCGGGCCGCCATCTCCTTCACGGCGGTCTGCCGGTTCTGGGTGGCGTAGCAGATGTCGTCGGACGGCGGGTCCATCAGCTGGGGGAACCGCTCGCGGAGCTTCTCGACGGTGGCGATGGTCTCGTCGACCGACAGCGTGGTCTGGGACAGCCACGCGACCTTCTCGGGGTCGCGGACCTGGACGCCCGCGACGTCGTCGGGGCCGTCCACGAGGTGGATGTGGTCGGGGGCCTCGCCGGTGGTGCCGATGACCTCCTCGTGCCCCTCGTGGCCGATGAGCAGGATGTCGTAGTCCTGCGCGGCGAACCGCACGGCCTCCTTGTGGACCTTGGTGACCAGCGGGCACGTCGCGTCGATGGTGCGCAGGTTCAGGCCGTCGGCCTCCTCGTGCACGGCGGGCGCGACACCGTGCGCGGAGAACACCACGATCGCCCCCTCGGGGACCTCCTCGGTCTCGTCCACGAAGATCGCGCCGCGTTCCTGCAGCGTCTTGACGACGTGGACGTTGTGCACGATCTGCTTGCGGACGTAGATCGGGGCCCCGTACTTCTCCAGGGCGATCTCGACCGTCTGCACGGCCCGGTCGACGCCCGCGCAGTAACCACGCGGTTTGGCGAGCAGGACACGGCGCTGGCTGTTGGCGGTCATGGCCCTATCGTACGAGTGACCCGGCTGTGACTCACTCCACGGTGTCTTTGGACAGAAATCCATTAACTCGGGGTGACCATTCTCGCACTCATGGGGCAGAGTGAGGTTCGACGAGACGAGGCAGGAAGAGGAAGAGCCGATGACGAAATCGCCGCGCCGCCTCAAGGAGCAGGTCAAGGACACGGTGGGCGAGCAGATTCGCGATCTCCCGCTGCACGCCGTCCGGTTGGCCATGTTCGGTGTCGGCCGGGCGCTGCTGATCAGCGACCGGGTGACCAGGGACTACAAGGAGATCACCGAGGGCGGCGGCGTGAAGCCGGTGGTCGAACGGCTGCGCGCCGACGTCCAGCACACGGCCGGGAAGGTCATCGGACGGGTGGCCGGGCGGGGCCACGGCGAGGAGCCCGAGCCGGTGCACCGCACCCGGCCCGCGCGGCCGGCCGCCACGCGCGCCACCGATTCGGAGATCTCGGTCGGCAAGCCCGCCACCGAACCACGGCACACGCCGAAGCACGCCCGTCCGGGGCCGCCGCCGAGGCCCGCGAAGCCGGGCGCGCTGGGCCGCCGGCACGCCAGGCCGGAGGACGAGGCCGGGCCGGTCGCCGAGCCCGCCCCGAAGCCGGAGCCGACGGAGCCGAGGCCGGAGCCCGCACCGCAGGCCGAGCCCGCCCCCGCCCCGGAACCGGCCGAGCCCGCGAAGCCCACCGAGCCCGCGAAGCCCACCGAGCCCGAGGCCGCCGAGCCGGAGCCCGAGCAGCCCGCGGAGGTGGAGCCCAAGACGCCCGCCGAGCCCGAGTTGACGGAGGCCACGGACGAGATCACCAGGGAAGCGGTGGCCAAGGACGAGAAGGCGTTCGAGCCGAAGCCGGAGACCAAGCCGGCCGCCCCGGCGGAGGCCGCGCACATCGCGGAGGACCTGCCGGTGCCGAACTACGACACCGCCACAATGCCGCAACTGCGCGCGCGCCTGCGCGGCCTGTCCGTCGAACAGGTGAAGCTTCTGCGCGAGTACGAGCGCAAGCACGCCGCCCGTGAGGACGTCATCCGCATGTACGAGCGCCGCATCGCCAAGCTCAACGGCCTCGGCTGACCTCGGCCGACCACGAAGAAAAGCCCCCGGCCCGGAGCCGGGGGCTTTTCCATGTCCTTTTCCATCTCCGGGGGAACTCGTCCATGTCAGGGCCTACCCCACAGCTTGTCGAGGGCGGGCAGCGCGGCGGCGACCGTCGCACGCTCCTCCTCGGTCAGGCCCGCGAGCCGTTCGGCGAGGAAGGCGAGCCGGCGCTCCCGCCCGGCGGCCAGCCGGTCGCGGCCGGGCCCGGTGATCCGGGCGGTGACGACGCGGGCGTCGGTGCCGTCCCTGCCGCGCGCGACGAGCCCGTCCCGTTCGAGCCGGTTGATCTGCGCGGTCATGGTCGGCAGCCGGACGCCCTGCTCGGCGGCCAGCTCGGTCATCCGGCGCGGGCCGTGCTCCAGCGAGCCGAGCACCGACAGCTGCCGGCTGGTGATCGGCTGGTCGGCGCTCACCTGCCGCAGCATCAGCACGACGTGACGCAGGCGCAGGTTGAGCTGTTCGGCGAGCTCGCGTTCGGATGCGGTCACGGTCGTTCTCCTCGGGGTCGTAGTCAGTAGTGTTCCTGCATGGCGATGGAGACCACGGCCGAATCCCCGGTTCCGGTGCGGACGGTCCTGCAGGCGGTGAGCGGCTGGATCGGCAGGCTCGGCCGGATCTGGGTGGAGGGCCAGATCACCGACCTGAACGCGCGTGGCGGGACGGTCTACATGACGCTCCGTGACCCGGTGGCGAACATGTCGGTGCGGGTCGTCGGGCCGCGCGCCGTGTTCGAGGCGGCCGGCCCGGCGGTGATCGACGGTGCCCGTGTCGTGGTCCACGCCAAGCCCGACTTCTGGATCAACCGCGGGACGTTCTCGCTGAGCGTCCTGGAGATCCGGCCGGTCGGCGTCGGCGAGCTGCTGGCCCGGCTGGAGCGGCTGAAGCAGGTGCTCGCGGCGGAGGGGCTGTTCCGGCCCGAGCGCAAGCGTCCGCTGCCGTTCCTGCCGGGGAAGATCGGGCTGATCTGCGGGCGCGACTCCGACGCCGAGCACGACGTCCTGCAGAACGCCCGGCGGCGCTGGCCCGCGGTCGCGTTCCGGGTGGAGAACACCGCGGTGCAGGGCTCGTACGCGGTCGGCGAGGTCATGCAGGCGTTGCGGACGCTGGACGCCGATCCCGAGATTGATGTGATCATCATCGCGCGGGGCGGGGGCGCGATGGAAGACCTGCTGCCGTTCAGCGACGAGGCGCTCGTCCGCGCGGTCGCCGCGGCCCGCACCCCGGTGGTCAGCGCGATCGGGCACGAGCAGGACGGTCCGCTCCTCGACCTGGTCGCGGACGTGCGGGCGTCCACCCCGACCGACGCCGCGAAGAAGGCCGTCCCGGACGTGCGGGAGCAGTTGCAGCTCGTCCGGCAGCTGCGCGACCGGGGCCGGCGCTGCCTGGCGGGCGGCCTGGAGCGGGAACTGGCGTGGCTGCGGGCGGTGCGGTCGCGGCCCGCGCTGGCCGACCCGGTGCGGGAGATCGAGCGGCAGTCCGAGCAGGTCGCGGCGCTCCGGGAGCGGACGCGGCGGTGCCTGTCCGGCGCGCTGGACCGGGCCGGGGACGAGCTGTCGCACACCCGTGCCCGGCTGCTGGCCCTCTCCCCCGCGGCGACGCTGGAACGCGGGTACGCGATCGTCCAGCGGGCGGACGGGACCGTGGTGCGGGGAGCCGGGGCGGTCGAGGACGGGGAGCGCCTCCACGTCCGGCTGGCCGGCGGCCGGCTCGGCGTGACCGTGACCGAGCGGGAGTGAGCCTTGGTTTCGCAGGGAGCCTGGGGGCGTCCCCCGGAGTGAGAGGGTAGGCAGGTGGCGGATGAGAAGGGGACGGCGGAAAAGCCGTCGTACGAGCAGGCGCGGGATGAGCTGACCGAGGTCGTCAAGCGGTTGGAGGCCGGCGGGCTGACGCTGGAGGAGTCCCTCGGCCTGTGGGAGCGGGGCGAGAGGCTCGCCGAGATCTGCGAGGAGTGGCTGGAGGGGGCCCGCGCGCGGCTGGCCGCCGCCCTCGACCGTCCCGGCGACGGCGACGGCGCCCCGTTCTGAGGCTCAGGCCGCCCCGTTCTGAGGCTCAGGAAGCGGCGGGCGTGGGCGATGCCGAGGTGGCCGGCGTCGCGCCGCCCTTGCTCTGCGGCTTGAGCGACGCCGCCAGGATCGCGAGTTCCTCGTAGGACGCGGTGCCGGTCACCACGATGCTCAGGCCGTCCGGCAGGGTGCGGGCGAGGGAGTTCGCCTTCTTGTCCTTGCGGTGGTACTTCGTCCAGGTGACGCCGTTCACCTGCTGCGTCCCGATCGGATTGCTGCTGTTCGTCATGCGCGGGACGTACTCGGACGCCTTCTCGTCGCTCTGCTCCAGCGCCGCGTACTCGTCGGCCGGTGTCACGAACCCGAGGTGCCAGGCGACGGGCTCCCTGCCGCCGGAGTTCAGGCCGGTCACCCGGGAACTGTTCGGCCGCCACGTGCCGGGCAGCCCCTCGGGCGCGTACACGGTGTAGGGCGCGTCGCCGCGCATCGCCCACAGCTGCGAGCTGTAGTCGATGGTCCGCAGGACCTCCTTGCCACCGCGCGGCGACACGAGGTAGATCGCGAGCACCAGCAGCAGGCACGCGGCCATCGCCAGGGTGAAGCCGCCGAGCCCCGTCGTCAGCCGCTTGTGCACGGCGGGGCTGACCTCGATCGTCGGCCGCGCCGCCGGCGCGTCCGGCTCCGCCGGCGTGTCCTCGCGCGGGGCGTCCCGGCCATCCGCGGTCTCCTCGGCGGACGCGGTCTCCTCGGCGGCCGCGGTCTCCTCGGCGGAAGGGGTCTTCTCCGTCACCCCTCCAGCATCCCCCACGGTCAGCTCTGCTCCGTACGGGGGTTGCGGATCGTGCCGACGATGGCCATGATCTCGTCGGCGAGCCGGCGGGCGGCGTCCTCGTCGTCCAGCAGTGAGATCTCGGACACGGCACCGGCCATCGCGCCGGTCAGCACGGTGACGAGGGCCTCGTCCACGCCGCCGTCGGCGGTGTGGAACAGGGCGGCGTTGCGGCGCGCCCACTTGTTGAGCCGCTGCCGCATCACGCGGTCGAACCCGGGCGGGCCGTCGCCGGAGATGAACAGCCGGGCCACGTCCCGCTCGTCGAGGCAGCCGCTCAGGTAGGCGCCCGCGCCGGCGATGAACTGCCGCATGGGGTCGGTCTCGCCCGCCTCCCGGACGGCGTTGATCGCCTCCCGGGTGCGTTCCTGCTGCCGGCCCTGGAAGTCCTCGAACAGCGTCAGGTACAGGTCCGCCTTGCCGTTGAAGTGGTGGTAGAGGCTGCCGACGCTGGCACCCGCCTTGGCGACGATGTCGGTCACCGCGGCCTGGGCGAACCCGGCCTCACAGAAGACGTCCCGGGCGGCGGCCAGCAGGGCGCCGCGCGTGGCGGCACCGCGGTCGGAGGTCCGCGCGGGGGGTTCGGCGGACCGCGCGCCCCCGTTCGGTGCCACCTCGTCGGAGGAGACGTCGATGTCGCTGCTCATGACGCCTGAGATTACGCCCTCTCCCATGGGGAAACGATCCCTTGTCCGCGTGACCGTCAAATCCCGGTGCCGCGCGGGACTGGTACCACGGGTGCCGGTACGATCCGTGCCGCGGCTGGTCTGGTCCAATTTGTGGCCCGCAGTCCGGTCCACGGAGAATTCTAGGCACCACCGAACGAAGGGGCCGCCCCGTCATGTCCGATGAGACCACCGTTTCCTCGCCGCTCACCACCGAGCCGGCCGCACCGGACCGCAACCTCGCGATGGAGCTGGTCCGGGTGACCGAGGCCGCCGCGATGGCCGCGGCCCGCTGGGTCGGCCGGGGGGACAAGAACGGCGCCGACGGGGCCGCCGTGAACGCCATGCGCCAGCTGATCAACACGGTGTCCATGCGGGGCGTCGTCGTGATCGGCGAGGGCGAGAAGGACCATGCGCCGATGCTGTTCAACGGCGAGGAGGTCGGGGACGGGTCGGGGGCCGAGTGCGACGTCGCGGTCGACCCGGTGGACGGGACGCGGCTGACCGCGCTCGGCATGAACAACGCGATCGCGGTGCTGTCGGTGGCGCCGCGCGGGTCGATGTTCGACCCGTCCGCGGTGTTCTACATGGAGAAGCTGGTGACCGGCCCGGAGGCGGCCGACGCCGTCGACATCGAGCGTCCGATCGCCGACAACATCCGCGCGATCGCCCGCGCGAAGGGCTCTTCGCCGCACGACGTGACCGTGTGCATCCTGGACCGTCCGCGGCACGAGGGCATCGTCAAGGAGGTCCGGGAGGCGGGCGCGCGGATCAAGTTCATCATGGACGGCGACGTCGCCGGCGCGATCATGGCGTCCCGGCCGGGCACCGGCGTCGACCTGCTGCTCGGCATCGGCGGCACCCCGGAGGGCATCATCGCGGCGTGCGCGATCAAGGCGATGGGCGGGGTGATCCAGGGCCGGCTGTGGCCGCAGGACGCCGAGGAGAAGCGCAAGGCGCTCGACGCCGGTCACGATCTGGGCCGGGTGCTGACGACCGACGACCTGGTCACGTCCGACGACGTGTTCTTCGCCGCCACCGGGATCACCGACGGGGAACTGGTGGACGGCGTCCGCTACAGCAAGGGGACCGCGGTCACGCACTCGCTGGTCATGCGCTCGCGCAGCGGGACGATCCGGACGATCTCCAGCGAGCACCAGCTGAGCAAGCTCCGCGCCTACAGCGCGATCAACTTCGACACGGCGGTCTAGCGGCCGCGGCCGAGCCGGTTCCGGACGCGGGTGCGCAGCGACCGCTTCGGTGCCCGGGCGCGCACCGAGCCGAAGATCATCATGCCGCCGACCTCGACCGTGGGCCCGTCCTGGACGGGACGGGCCCGCAGGTCGCGGGTGCTGAGGATGGTGCGGCCGGTGACGTGCACGCGGACGCCCTCGGGGACGAGGAGCCGGATCCGGCCGCCGAGCACCAGCGAGTCGACCACGATGTGCCGACGCTGCAGCACGGCCTCGCGCAGGTCCAGTTCGACCGTTCCGAACAGGGCGAGGAGTTGCAGCTTCACCGGGACGACCCAGCGTCCCTCCCGGCGGGTGCGGCCGAAGAAGACCGAGACCGGCCGGTCGTCCACCAGGATGGGCTGCGCCTCCTCGGGGCTGAGGTCGCCGGTGAGGCCGGTGAGCTCGCCCAGGGTGCGGGCGGCGTAGGCGCGGGCGGTGCGCTCGGAGTGCTCCTCCATGGTGAGCCGCCCGTCGGCGAGCGCCTCGCCGAGCACGGCGACGACGCGTTCCCGGTCGGCGTCGGAGGCGCGCAGGTCGCGCACACGGGTGACCTTCTCGGCGGCGGGGCGATGGGGGACGTCCACGTCTAGAGAGTAGCCCGAGGTCAGGACGGGCCCGCCGGAAAACCGTTGGGGATTCGCTCCCCGGGTTTCCTAGTGTGAGGTCATGACCTTGCAACGGGCCCGGATCACCGATGTCCAGGACGCGGCGGGCGCGGCGGCGATCAGCCTTCGCGGCGTGGTGAAGCGGTTCGGCGGCTTCACCGCCGTGGACGGGCTGAACCTCGAAGTCCCGGCCGGGGTCTGCCTGGGGCTGCTGGGCCCGAACGGCGCCGGGAAGTCGACGACGATGAAGATGCTGACCGCGCAGGCGATCGCCGACGAGGGCAGCATTCACGTCCTCGGTTTCAGCGTCCCGAGGGAGTCCAAACGCGCGCGGGCCGCGATGGGCGTCGTCCCGCAGCAGGACAACCTCGACGAAGAGCTGACCGCGCGCGAGAACCTGGAGGTGTTCGCGTACCTGTACCGGGTGCCGCGCAAGGCACGGCGCAAGGCGGTGGACGACGCGCTGGCGATCGCGCACCTGACCGAGCGGCAGCGGACGAAGGTGGACGACCTGTCCGGCGGCATGCGGCGCCGGCTGCTGATCGCGCGTGGGCTGGTGCACCGGCCCGCGCTCGTCCTGCTGGACGAGCCGACCGTGGGCCTCGACCCGCAGGTGCGGGCGGAGTTGTGGGGGCTGATCGACGGGCTGCGGGCCGGGGGCACGACGGTGCTGATGTCCACGCACTACATCGAGGAGGCCGAGCGGCTGGCGGACGAGTGCGCGCTCATGTCGCACGGCAGGGTCATCGCCCGCGGCTCGCCGGCGGACCTCGTCGCCGAGTACGCGGGCGCCCGGGTCGTCGAGCACCACGGGCCGCCCGACCGGCTGACGGAGGTGGAGCGGCTGGCGAAGGCGGCGGGGCTCCCGACGCGCCGCACCGGCCCGTCGGTGTCGGTGCTGAAGGCGGAGACGATCCCCCCGTCGCTGGAGGACGAGCTGGGCCCCGGCGGCGTGCGCCGCGCCGCCAGCCTGGAGGACGTGTTCGTGGTGCTGACCGGGGAGCGTGTGGAATGACGGTTCGGGCGGAGGCCGTCCCTGCGGAGCGGGCGCCGCGCCTGCGCCGCTTCGAGATGGCGCCGGTGCGCGGCGTCTGGCGGCACGAGCTGGCCCTCTACAAGAGGTACTGGAAGTCGCAGTCGTTCGCCTCGATCGTGGAGCCGACGTTCTTCCTGCTCGCGTTCGGCTACGGGTTCGGCTCGATGGTCGCGATGATCGGCCACTACCGGTACCTGGACTTCGTCGCGACCGGCGTCGTCGGGACGGCGGCCCTGTTCACCTCGGTGTTCCCGGGCATGTTCAACGGCTACATCAGGCGCGTGTTCCAGCACACCTACGACGGGATGCTGGCGGCGCCCGTGGACGTCCACGAACTGGTGACGGCCGAGGCGCTGTGGATCGCGGCCAAATCGGCGGTGTACTCGTGCACGCCGATCGTTGTGGCGCTGTTCTTCGGCCTCGACCCCTCGTTCGGGATGCTGCTGGTGCCGTTCGTGACGTTCTTCACCGCGCTCGGCTTCGGCCTCTTCGGGATGTGGACGTCCTCGGTGGTGCCGTCGATCAACTCGTTCGACTATGTGATCACCGGTGTGGTGACGCCGCTGTTCCTGATCGCCGGGACGTTCTTCCCGGTCGGGGCGCTGCCGGACTGGGCCCGGAACGTCTCGTACCTGAACCCGCTCTACCACTGCGTGGAGCTGGTCCGGGACGCGGTGTTCGGCCTGCGCCCGCTGGCCGACCTCGGCCATCTGGCGGGCCTGGTCGCGTTCGCCGCGCTGATGTGGCTCATCGCCGTCCGCGGTATGCGCAGGCGTCTCATCGACTGACCGCCCCGGGACGATTGACCGACCGGTCCCCCTGTCCCTACGCTGACGCGAATCTTCTTCACATTGCGTAGCGCAGAGAGGTCGGGCCCATGAGCCAGGGCATCACCGCACGGGACCGGCAGGCCCGGATCTCCGCGTACACCGCGTTCGCCGTCCAGGGGCTCTGCTTCGCCTCGCTGGTGACACAGGTACCGCAGATACAGAAGGCGCATCATCTGAGCGACGCGACGCTCTCACTGGTGCTGCTGATGGTGCCGCTGGTCGCCGGGGTGGGCAGCGTCGTGTCCGGCGCCCTGTTCCAGCGGCTCGGCAGCGGCCCGGTGCTGCGGGTGTCGCAGCCGGCGGTGGCCGTCACGATCGCGCTGATCGGCCTCACCGGCGACCTGTCGTTCGGGGGGACGCTCCCCAGGCCCCCGGCGATCGCGGAAGACGTCGCGCTGTACACGGCGGTCGCGCTGTTCGGCCTGTTCGTCGGCGCGGTGGACGCGTCGATGAACGCCCAGGCGGTCGCCGTCGAGCGCCGGTACGGGATCAGCCTGATCACCGGCTTCTACGCGGTGTGGAGCGTCGCGGGCATCCTCGGCGGGCTCTGGGCGGCCCTGACCAACCGGCTCGACCTGTCGCTGTTCACCGGGTTCGCGATCGCCGCGGCCGTGGGGATCGCCGCGTCCCTCACCACCGGCCCCCGTCTGTACCGCCGCGCGGAGGAGGGCGACGGGCCGACCGCCGAGGAGCTGAAGGCCGCCGGGCGCAGCGTCCCGTGGCGTCCGATCCTCATCGTCGGCACCGCGATGGCCGTCGCCTACCTCGCCGACGCGGCCATCTCCAGCTACGGCGCCAAGTACCTGGACGACGAGCTCTCCGCGAGCGACTGGGTGGCGCCGCTCGGCTACGTCGCCTACCAGATCACGATGGTGATCAGCCGGGGCGTCGCGGACTTCGCCGTCCGGCGCTCCGGCGCCGTGCGCGTCGTGCGGCTCGGCGGCCTGGTCGGCATCGCCGGCATGGTCGGAGTCGTCGCGGCGCCGTCCGCGCCCTTCGCCATCGCCGCGTTCGCGCTGGCCGGGCTCGGCCTCAGCGTGATCGCCCCGGTGTCCTTCTCCGCCGCCGGACGCGTCGACCCCACGGGCCTCGGCGTGGCGGTGTCCCGCGTGAACATCTTCAACTACGTCGGGTTCGTCCTGGGCGCCGCCGTCGTCGGCGCCATCGCCCCGCTCAGCGCCGGCCACGGCCTGCGCATCGCGTTCACCGTCCCGACGGTCCTGATCCTGATCGTCTTCATCACCGCGAAGGGGTTCGCCCCGGCCCCCGTGGAGGGCGCCCGCCCGGACGCCCCCGCCATGGAACGCCCCATGGCCTGACCGTGCCGGCCCCCGGCCGCGTCGGGCGCGTCCGGGGGCGCCCTGAAGCCGGTCAGGCGTCTTCGAGGGAACGGATGGCCTTCTCGCCTTCGGCCTGGGCCTGCTCCGGCGTCAGGTCCTCCAACGCGCGGCTGAGCGCGACCTCGGCGGCATCGGCCGCCGCCCGCAGGGTGACCGCGTGCTCCTGTGCCCTTTCGAGGTCGCCCAGGCCGATGCAGTCGAAGGCCACCTGCGCGTCGTGGCCGGCCATCTTCAGCTGCCGCGCGGCCTCATCCAGACTCATACATACCTCCTACACCGGGGGATGTCGGTCTTACCCCTCAGCACCGTGGGTAACCGCGCGGCCCAGTAGTTCCGCGGCCTTGACCAGGCGGGTCTCCGACAACCCGGCGTAGCCGAGGACGAGCGCGGGCGGGGCGTCACCGGCGCGTTCGGCCGACCACATGGTCCGGGCGCCGGTGACCGCGACCCCCTCCTGCGCGGCACGGGCCACGACCTCGTCCTCGTCACATCCGGCCGGCAGTTCCACATAGAGGTGGATGCCCGCCGACACGCCGCGAACCGTCGCGTCGGGCAGGTGGGCCTCCAGCGCCTCGGCGAGGGCGTCCCGCCGGCCCCGGTACCGGCGCCGCATCGTGCGCAGGTGCCGGTCGTACCCGCCGCCGCGGAGGAACTCGGTCAGCGCGTACTGCTCCAGGACGGGCGCGCCCAGGTCGCTGTTGGCGCGGTGCTCGCGCAGCCGCCGGGCGATGGACGGCGGCGCGACGGCCCAGCCGAGGCGGAGCGCGGGGGCGAGGGACTTGCTCACCGAGCCGAGCAGGACGACCCGGTCCGGGTCGACGCCCTGCAGGCAGCCGACGGGGTCGCGGTCGTAGCGGAACTCCGCGTCGTAGTCGTCCTCCAGGATCAGGCCGTCCACCTCCCGCGCCCAGGCGATCAGCGCGGCGCGGCGGGCCGGGGACAGCACGACGCCGGTCGGGTACTGGTGCGCGGGCGTGACCAGCACGGCGCACGCCTCGGACCGGGCGAGCGCCGCGACGTCCAGGCCCTCGCCGTCCACCGGGACCCGGACGATCCGCACGCCCGCGGACGCCAGCATCGGCAACTGCCGGACGCTGGTGGGGTCCTCGACCGCGAGCGCCGTGTGCCGGCCGGCGCGCAGCAGCGCCAGCAGCGCGGACAGCCCGTGCGCCACCCCGTTCATGATCACGACCCGGTCGGGGTCGGCGTGCGCGGCGCGGACCCGGCCGAGGTAGCCGGCCAGTTCGGCGCGCAGCTCCGGGACGCCGGCGGGGTCGGGGTAGGTGAGCGCGTCGTGCGCGAGTGTGCGCAGCGCGGCGCGGGCGGCGGTGATCCAGCGTTCCCGGGGGAAGGCCGACAGGTCGGGCCGGCCGGGTGTCAGGTCGTAGGGCGGCGGGGGTTCTGGGTCCCTCGGCCGCGGCGGCGCGTCGGGACGCGGCGCGGCCCCCTCGTCGGGACGGGCCAGCGGCGCGACGCGGGTACCGTCGCCGCGCCGGGCGACCAGGAAGCCCTCGGCGGTGAGCTGCTCGTAGGCGGTGACGACGACGCCGCGGGAGACGTCAAGATCGCGGGCCAGATCGCGGCTCGATGGCAGCCGGGTCCCGGCGGTCAGCCGGCCCGAGCGGACGGCCGCGCGGAAACCGGCGGCGATCTGTGCCGCCAGCCGGCCGGTGGACCGGTCGAGGGGAAGGTGAAGGTCGGTCACATGACACTCAGCGTCAGGAGGTGGCGCGAGCGTCACGGGAACCGCTTTGGTCCATGATCTGGCACACTGATTGGCCCTGTTGAGCAAACCAATGGGCTCCTAGCGTTCCGTCCATGAACGCTTCCCACAGGCGCGGGACGGCCGGTGCCGGGTCCGCGATGTTCCTGGTCGGCTCGCTGGCCGCCGTGTCGGCGGCCATCTCCGGCTATCCCGTCCTCGGCGGCCAGGCGGTCCGGTACGCGGTCGCCGCGGTCATCCTGCTGGCCGCGGTCCGCCTGCGCGGCGGGCCGGCGCGGCACGCCTCGCTCCGGGACTGGCTCCTGCTGGCGGCGCTGGCGGCGACGGGCCTGGTCGCGTTCAACATCTGCGTCGTCGAGGCGACCCGGGACACGAGCCCCGCCACGATCGGCACGGTGATCGCGACGGCCCCGATCGTCCTCGCGCTGGCCGGTCCGCTGCTGGAGGGACGCCGCCCGGCCCCGGCGACGGTGCTGTCCGCGTGCGTGGTCGCGGCCGGCGCGGCGCTGGCCAACGGGCTCGGCGACGGCGGCGTGCGCGGTCTGCTGTTCTCGCTCGGCGCGCTCGCCGGGGAGGTGTGCTTCTCGCTGCTGGCCGTCCCGCTGCTGCCCGGGCTGGGCCCGCTGCGGGTCTCCGCGTACTCCGCCGCGCTGGCCGCCCCCATGCTGCTGGCCGCCGGCGTCGCCGTGGACGGCACGGGGGTGCTCCGCACCCCGACCGCCCCCGAACTGGCGGGTTTCGCCTACCTGTCGGTGGTCGTCACCACGATCGCGTTCCTGCTCTGGTACGACGCCATCGGGCGGCTCGGCGCCGACCGCGCGGGACTGTTCGCGGGCCTGATCCCGGTCAGCGCGGTGATCGCGACGGTCGTGCTCGGCGTCGGCCGGCCCGGACCGGCCGATCTCGCGGGCGCGGCGCTGGTCGCGGCGGGCGTCGTCGCCGGGCTCCGGACGCCCGCCGCACCACCCGGTGAGCGGCCGGACGGCGAGCCCGTACCCTGTGAGGCGGCCCCCATCGGAATCGCGCGAGGATCTGCCTGAGATGCCTGAATTCTCCTACACCGACCTGCTCCCGCTCGGCCCGGACGAGACCGACTACCGGCTGCTGACCTCCGACGGCGTGTCCACGTTCGAAGCGGGCGGGCGGACGTTCCTGCGGGTCGAGCCGGAGGCCCTGCGGCTGCTCACCGAGACCGCGATGCACGACGTCGCGCACCTGCTGCGTCCCGCGCACCTGGCTCAGCTCCGCCGCATCCTGGACGACCCCGAAGCATCCCCGAACGACCGCTTCGTGGCCCTGGACCTGCTGAAGAACGCGGGCATCGCGTCCGGCGGCGTCCTGCCGATGTGCCAGGACACCGGCACCGCGATCGTGATGGGCAAGCGCGGCCAGCACGTCCTCACCGACGGCAGGGACGAGGAGCACATCTCGCGCGGCGTGTACGACGCGTACACGAAGCTGAACCTGCGCTACTCGCAGATGGCCCCGGTCACCATGTGGGACGAGAAGAACACCGGCAACAACCTGCCCGCGCAGATCGAGCTGTACGCCGCGCCAGGGGACGCCTACAAGTTCCTGTTCATGGCCAAGGGCGGCGGCAGCGCGAACAAGTCGTTCCTGTACCAGGAGACCAAGGCCGTCCTGAACCCGAAGCGGATGATGTCCTTCCTGGAGGAGAAGATCCGCTCGCTCGGCACCGCCGCGTGCCCGCCCTACCACCTGGCGATCGTGGTGGGCGGGACGTCGGCCGAGTACGCGCTGAAGACCGCCAAGTACGCCTCCGCCCACTACCTCGACACGATGCCGACCGAGGGTTCGCCGCTCGGGCACGGCTTCCGCGACCTGGAGCTGGAGCGCCAGGTGTTCGAGCTGACGCAGAAGCTCGGCATCGGCGCGCAGTTCGGCGGCAAGTACTTCTGCCACGACGTGCGGGTGATCCGGCTGCCGCGGCACGGCGCGTCCTGCCCGGTGGCGCTCGCGGTGTCGTGCAGCGCCGACCGGCAGGCCCTCGCCAAGATCACCGCGGAGGGCGTGTTCCTGGAGCGGCTGGAGACCGACCCGGCGCGGTACCTGCCCGACACGACCGACGAGCACCTGAACGACGAGGTCGTCCGGGTCGACCTCAACCGCCCGATGGACGAGATCCGCGCCGAGCTGACCAAGTACCCGGTGAAGACGCGGCTGTCGCTGACCGGCCCGCTCGTCGTGGCCCGCGACATCGCGCACGCCAAGATCAAGGAGCGGCTGGACGCGGGCGAGCCGATGCCTCGGTACATGCGCGACCACGCCGTTTACTACGCGGGCCCGGCGAAGACCCCGGAGGGGTACGCGTCCGGCTCGTTCGGCCCGACCACGGCCGGGCGGATGGACTCCTACGTCGAGCAGTTCCAGGCCGCCGGCGGCTCGCTCGTCATGCTGGCGAAGGGCAACCGCTCGAAGCAGGTCACCGACGCCTGCAAGGAGCACGGCGGGTTCTACCTCGGCTCGATCGGCGGCCCCGCCGCCCGCCTCGCCCAGGACTGCATCAAGAAGGTGCAGGTCCTGGAATATCCCGAACTGGGGATGGAGGCCGTCTGGAAGATCGAGGTCGAGGACTTTCCCGCGTTCGTCGTGGTGGACGACAAGGGCGGGGACTTCTTCGCCGACACCACCGGCCCCGTCCTGTCCATCGGCAGGCGCTGACCCTCGGCGGGCGCAGGCGTCCGGCGGCCCTGGCGCAGGGGGCGTCGGCCGCCCGCTCCCTGCGGTTTCTCATCGGTAGGTCACAGTATTGAGCCGAAAACTCGGTTCCTGCTGAGGTCTCCCCAATGACCGCCCGGCCACTCCGGTATCTTTTCCGCCATGTCTCAGTCAGAGCGCCTCGTTCTCGCGACGCGCTACCGGCTGGTCTCGGAAATAGGTCAGGGTGCCAACGGTACCGTCTGGAGAGGGCATGACGAGCTCCTCGATCGCGCCGTGGCGATCAAGGAGCTGCGGCTCCCCGAGAACCTCGCCGAGGACGACCGGGTGGTCTTCTACCGCCGTACCCTGCGGGAGGCGCGCGCGCCCGCACAGCTGCGCACGCACTCCATCGTCGAGGTGTACGACGTGGTCATCGAGCAGGGCCGCCCCTGGATCGTGATGGAAATGATCGAGGCGCCCAGCCTCGAACAGCTCATCGAACGTTCGGGTCCGCTGCCGCCCGAACGCGTCGCCCACATCGGCCGCGCGCTGCTGGACGCCCTCAACACCGCGCACAAGGCCGGGATCGTCCACCGCGACCTCAAGCCCAGCAACGTGCTGCTGGACGGCGACCGGGTCGTGCTCACCGACTTCGGCCTCGCGTTCTCCTCGGGTTCGGCGAGCCTGACCAAGACGGGCCACTTCATGGGCTCGCCCGCGTACGTGGCGCCCGAGGTCGCCGCCGGCGAGAAGGCCACCCCCCGGTCCGACCTGTGGTCGCTCGGCGCGACGCTGTACGCCGCGCTGGAGGGACGTCCTCCGTTCGAGCGCGAGAACGTGATGGCGACGCTGTCCGCGCTGGCGAACGAGTCGATCCCGCCCCCGCAGAACGCGGGCGCGCTCGCGCCCGTGATCACCGGGCTGCTGGAGAAGAACCCGACCCGGCGGCTCAGCCACGCCCGTGCGGTCGACCGGCTCGAACGGGCGCTCACCGGGCCGCGGTCCGGCCGCCGCCCGCCGACCCCCCGCTACCGGCTGATGATCGTGATCGGGCTGGTCGCCGCGACCGCCGCGTCCTGCGGGATCGGCGCCACCGCGCTCATCGTCGGCATGATGCGGGAGAAGCCCGGCCCGTCCCCCACGGCCACGGCGTCCAGCCCGCCGGGCTCCGCCCAGGCCGCCACCCCGCCCGGCGTCGCGACCAGCACCCTGGTCGTCCGGGCCCGCACCGACACGTGCAAGATCTTCGTGTCGGTGCCGGGCGACGCGATGACCGTGCTCAGCGACGAGACGCTGCACATGGGCGACGCGCGGCAGTACGACCAGCCCCGCCTCAACGCGGTGATCTACGACACGTCCGCCTGCGACGTGTGGGTGAACGGGCAGCAGAAACCGCCCGGCAGGCCGGGCGAGCGGCAGACCTACACGCTGAACAAGGGATGAGCCCCGGCAAGGAGTGAGAGTGCCCACCCCGGGGAATGCGGGAGCCGCCTGACGGGCTGCCATGAAGGACGGCCGAAGATCCAGGCGGGAGGCTTCCATGTCCGAGCAGGAGTTCCGGGTCGAGCGCGACTCCATGGGCGAGGTCCGGGTGCCGGTGGCGGCCAAGTGGCGCGCGCAGACGCAGCGGGCGGTGGAGAACTTCCCGATCTCGGGACGGACGCTGGAGGCCGCGCACATCGCCGCGCTCGGCCAGATCAAGGCCGCGGCGGCGGTCGTCAACGCCGAACTCGGCGTGCTCGGCTCCGACCTCGCCGCCGCGATCACCGAGGCGGCCCGGGAGGTCGCGGACGGGCGGTGGGACGCCGAGTTCCCCATCGACGTGTTCCAGACCGGGTCCGGGACGTCGTCCAACATGAACGCCAACGAGGTCGTGGCGACGCTGGCGCAGGAGCGGCTCGGCCGTCCGGTCCACCCGAACGACCACGTGAACGCCTCTCAGTCGTCCAACGACGTGTTCCCGTCCTCCATCCATATCGCGGCGACCGGGGCCGTCCTGAACGAGCTGATCCCCGCGCTGCGGCATCTGGAGGCGGCGCTCGCGCGCAAGGCGGCCGAGTTCGCGACCGTGGTGAAGGCGGGCCGCACTCACCTGATGGACGCGACGCCGGTGACGCTCGGCCAGGAGTTCGGCGGGTACGCGGCGCAGGTCGGGCACGGCGTGGAGCGGCTGGAGGCCGTGCTGCCGCGGCTCGCGGAACTGCCGCTCGGCGGGACGGCGGTCGGCACCGGGATCAACACCCCAGAGGGTTTCGCCGCCCGCGTCATCGCGGAGATCGCACGGGTCACCGGGCTGCCGCTGACCGAGGCCCGCGACCACTTCGAGGCGCAGGGGGCGAGGGACGGCCTGGTCGAGGCGTCCGGCGCGCTCCGCACCATCGCGGTGAGCCTCTACAAGATCGCGAATGATCTGCGCTGGATGGGGTCCGGCCCGCGCGCCGGGCTCGCCGAGATCCGGCTGCCCGACCTGCAGCCCGGCTCGTCGATCATGCCGGGGAAGGTGAACCCGGTGATCCCCGAGGCGGTCACGCAGGTCGCCGCGCAGGTCATCGGGAACGACGCGGCGGTCGCGTTCGGCGGCGCGTCCGGCAGTTTCGAGCTGAACGTGATGCTGCCGATGCTGGCCCGCAACGTACTGGAGTCGATCTCCCTGCTGGCGCACGTGTCACGGCTGCTCGCGGACCGCTGCGTGGACGGCATCGAGGCCGACGTGGACAGAATGCGCGAGTACGCCGAGTCCTCGCCGTCGATCGTCACGCCGCTGAACCGCTACATCGGCTATGAGGAGGCGGCGAAGGTCGCCAAGCAGGCGCTCAGGGAACGCAGGACGATCCGCGAGGTCGTGCTCGAACGCGGTTACGTGGACGACGGGAGGCTGACCGTCGAGCAGCTCGACGCGGCGCTCGACGTGCTGGGGATGACCGGTTCGTCCCGCGGCTGACGGCCGCGCGCGTCCCGGCGCCCGCTCCGGACGCCGGGACGCGCCGGGCTCAGTACCAGCCCACCGACTCGGAGTGCGACCAGGCGCCGCAGGGCGTGCCGTAGCGGCTCTTGATGTAGCCGAGGCCCCACTTGATCTGCGTGGTGGCGTTGTTCTGCCAGTCGGGGCCGGCCGTCGACATCTTGGAGCCGGGCAGGGCCTGCGGGATGCCGTACGCGCCGGACGACGGGTTGGCGGCGTGGGTGTTCCAGCCGCTCTCCTTGTTCCAGAGCTTCACCAGGCAGCCGAACTGGCCGTCGCCGGTGAACCCGTAGCTCGGCATCAGCTCCTTCGCGATCTTCTGCGCCTCGCCCGCCGGGACGGGGTCGCTGACCGTGCCGCCGCCGCCACCGCCGCCGGTGGGGGTCTTCTTCTTTTCCGGCTTCTTGGTCGGGATCGGCGCGCCCTTGGGACGCAGGGACGGGCCCTTGCCGTCGTCCTCGCGGGTCGCGCGGGAGGCGCGCTTGAGGGCCAGCTCGCGCCGCTGCTGCTCCAGGACCCTGGGGTCGGCCTTCGGCACGGCCGCCTCCGCCAGCTGCTTGGTCGGCTTGACGGTCGTTCCCTCGTCGCCGGACCCGCCGGTCAGCACGAACCCGGCGACGGCGCCGCCGCCGCCGAGCACGATGGCCGCGCCCGCGGCGACCGCGGCGATCCGCGTGCCGCCCCGCTTGCCGGAACCGCCCTGGCGGGCGCGCGGCCCGCGCCGGTCCGACGCGATCTCATCGCGCGGCCCCCCGGCGGAGACGCCGGTGTGCGGCGGCTCGGGCGGGACGGCACCGAAGCCGAGCGTGTCACCGGCGGGGGCGCCCACCTGGGTGCGGTCGGTGCCGGCGACCCGCACGTCGTCCTCGTGCGGGGCCTGCCCGTGCGGCGCGGGTGCCTGCGCCGGGGACGGCGGCTCGAAGGCGGCCATCGCGTCGACGGCGGGGGCCGGGGGGTCGAAGTTCTGTCGATCGTCTCGCCTAGGGGACCCGGGGCGGTCTCCGTACAAGGCGGTCCTTCCGACGGTCGCACGCGCATGGACACGCGCACGAGCTGTTTCCACCCCCGGCCCGGCGGTCCGCCGGCAGGCCGGGCGGCTCCGGGCCCGGGCCGGCGCCGTGTCCGGCGCGCGTCGTCAGGGGGCCGCGCTCCGGCCTGGCACCGCTCGGGGGTGCTTACGAGCAGACACAATGCCGGAGCCCGAGGGCTGCTTCGCAACCGAAACGGGATGATTGCGGCGGGTGGGGCCGTTGTCAACTCCCCGGAAGACCGGCGAAACCCCCGACCAGGCTGGGCTTCTTCGCCACTCGCCGCGTTCATGTGACCTTAATCACAAGTCCACGCTACGAGGTTTGATGATCACATTCCGTAGGGAACAACACCCGTGTTCTGAGACACGAAACCCCGGCCGGTTCCGCCAGGTCCCGGCCGGGGTTTCGCATGCTCCGCCCGTCGCCTTACACGCCCACGTCACCGAGCATGTCGGTCACCAGTTCGGCGATCGGCGAGCGTTCCGACCTGGTCAGCGTCACATGCGCGAACAGCGGGTGGCCTTTCAACCGTTCCACCACGGCCGCGACGCCGTCGTGCCGTCCCACCCGCAGGTTGTCGCGCTGCGCCACGTCGTGGGTCAGCACGACCCGCGACCCGGCGCCGATCCGCGACAGGACGGTCAGCAGCACGCCGCGCTCCAGCGACTGCGCCTCGTCCACGATCACGAACGCGTCGTGCAGCGACCGGCCCCGGATGTGCGTCAGCGGCAGGACCTCCAGCATGCCGCGTTCCAGGACCTCCTCGATGACCTCCGGCGTCGTCACCGCCGACAGCGTGTCGTAGACCGCCTGGGCCCACGGCGACATCTTCTCGTTCTCCGAGCCGGGCAGGTAGCCGAGCTCCTGGCCGCCGACCGCGTACAGCGGGCGGAACACCACGACCTCGCGGTGCCGGCGCCGCTCCAGGACGGCCTCCAGCCCCGCGCACAGCGCGAGCGCCGACTTGCCCGTGCCGGCCCGCCCGCCGAGCGAGACGATGCCGACGTCCTCGTCCATCAGCAGGTCGAGCGCGATCCGCTGCTCCGCGGACCGGCCGCGCAGCCCGAACACCTCGCGGTCGCCGCGCACCAGCCGCACCGACTTGTCCGGCCGCGTCCGGCCGAGCGCGGAGCCGCGCTCCGACAGCAGCCGCAGCCCGGTGTGGCAGGGCAGGTCCCTGGCCTCCTCCAGATCGGCGCTTCCCGACTCGTACAGCTCCTCGACGGCCCCGGCCGGCACCTCCAGCTCGCGCATGCCGGTCCAGCCGGACTCCACGACGGCCATTTCCGCCCGGTACTCCTCGGCGGCGAGCCCCACCGCGGACGCCTTCACCCGCATCGGCAGGTCCTTGGAGACGAGCACGACGTCCCGTCCCTCGTGCGCCAGCCAGCCGGCCACCGACAGGATCCGGGTGTCGTTGTCACCGAGCCGGAACCCGGCCGGCAGGACGCTCGGGTCGGAGTGGTTCAGCTCGACGCGGAGCGTGCCGCCCTGGTCCCCGTTCGGCCCCTCGACCGACACGGGCTCGTCCAGCCGCCCGTTCCGCAGCCGCAGGTCGTCCAGGGTGCGCAGCGCCTGCCGGGCGAAGTACCCGAGCTCGGGGTGGTGCCGCTTGGCCTCCAGCTCGGAGATGACGACGATGGGGAGTACGACCTCGTGCTCGGCGAACCGGGTCAGCGCCCCCGGGTCGGCGAGCAGGACGCTGGTGTCGAGGACGTACGTGCGCCGGGCCGGAACGGGCGTCCCGGACATGCTCCCGGACGTGCCGGGACGGCGCGCGGAGGATGTGGCCACTCGATCTCCCTGACTATGGGGAACCTATCGGTGGCGCCCAGGTCCCGAACGCCCTTCCGCGGGGAGCCTGGGGGATCGTCCCCCCAGAAGAGAGCCGCCCAGGGGGCGGTGGTCCGCAGGGGACGGTCAGGTGCCGTAGCGCCGGTGCCGCGCGGCGTAGGAGCGCATGGCCCGGAGGAAGTCCACCTTGCGGAAGTCCGGCCAGTGGACCTCGCAGAAGTAGAACTCCGAGTGGGCGCTCTGCCAGAGCATGAAGCCGGAGAGACGCTGCTCCCCCGAGGTGCGGATGACCAGGTCCGGGTCCGGCTGGCCGCGCGTGTAGAGATGCTCCGCGATGTGCTCCACGTCGAGGGACTCGGCGAGTTCCTCGATGCTGGTGCCACGGCTCGCCTGCTCGATGAGCAGTGAGCGCACCGCATCAGCGATCTCACGCCTACCTCCATACCCGACCGCGACGTTCACAATCAGGCCGGGAGCGCCGGATGTGGTCTCAGCCGCGTCTTTCAGGACGCGCGCGGTCTTATCGGGCAGGAGGTCGAGGGCGCCGACGGGCTTGACGTGCCAGCCGTCGGCGGCGAGCTTGCGGACGGTGTTCTCGATGATCTCCAGCAGCGGATCCAGCTCGGCGGCGGGACGGTTCAGGTTGTCGGTGGACAGCAGCCAGAGCGTGACGACCTCGACGCCCGCCTCCGCGCTCCACTGCAGCAGCTCGGAGATCTTCGCCGCGCCGCGCTGGTGCCCGGAGTTGACGTCGGCGAGCCCCATCGACCTGGCCCAGCGCCGGTTCCCGTCCAGGATGACGCCGACATGCCGGGGGGTGATGTCGGTCGGCAGGTCGGCCTCGACGCGGCGCTCGTACAGCCGGTAGACGACGTCGCGTACGGCCGCGTACGGACCGCTGCGGCGGATGGCGGACACCAGCCGCCCGCCCTCGGCTGGACGGCGGCGCGCGCCCTCGCTCCGCCCGCCGCGGGGCATCGCCCTACGCGGCCTTCCCGTACGCCGAACCCCCATATGGGCTTCCCTTCGAGCGACCTGGCCCTGGCGGGAGGACGCTCAATTATGGCCTGGCGGCGACACTTCTCCCGCCGGTCGCGGTGCAGCCAGGGTAGTGCGGGAGCCGGTTCGAAAGGGGGCGTTTGGCCCGCATAGGCCTGCGTCGATCCTGGTCGTGAAGGGGGGTCAGGCCCTGGGGCCGGCGGCGCGGGCGCGTTCCACATGCTGCAGGGCGGTGCGCAGTTCCGACAGCCACTCGTCGGTGTTCTTGCCGACCAGCCGGACGCACCAGGCGAGCGCGTCGCTGCGGCTGCGCGCGACGCCGGCGTCCACGAGCGTGTCCAGGACGCGGCGCTCGGGCTGCCGCAGCCGGGTCATGACGGGCACCGACAGCTGGGTGAACATCTCCCGCTCGCCGCCGCACTCGACGCCCCAGGAGACCTTGTGCCCGAAGCGGTGCTCGGCCTCGCGGGCGATGGCGACGCGCCGCTCCCGGGTCTCCTCGCGGAAGCGCTGGACGTGCCCGGCGATCAACCCGGCCCGTTCGGCATCGGACACCCCCGTGGCGGCCTGCGGCACGGGCAGCCGGCCGATGACGCTGACCTCCTCGCGGTCGAGGACGACCTCGGGTGCGCCCTCGAACCACCCACCGGGCAGCCGCCCGGCGAACCAGCCGCGCAGCTCCTCCGCCGCTTCGGTATTCATGTAATCAAAATTACAACGTTCCTCTGTCGTGGCGCCACCCTCCCATCGGGATTGACATTCACAACCTTTTGAGAGTTACTCTCATTTCATAGCCAGACTCATTTGGAGGTGAATACCATGTCGGTGGGACACGCGCGCCGCTGGCTCGGGCTCGGCGCGCTGGCGCTCAGCATGCTGGCACTCGGATTCGACATGACGATCCTCAACGTGGCGCTGACCACGCTGTCGGAGGACCTGCACGCCGGCACCAGCGAACTGCAGTGGATCGTCGACTCCTACCTGCTCGTCTTCGCGGCCGTCCTGCTCCCCGCGGGGCTGCTCGGCGACCGGCTCGGCCGCAAGCGGCTGCTGCTGGCCGGCCTCGGGATCTTCGGGGCCGCCTCGCTCGCCGGGGCGCTGGCGGGCGGCACCGGCGAGGTCATCGCCGCCCGCGCGTTCATGGGGCTCGGTGCGGCGATCGTGCTGCCGCTGTCCATGTCGATGCTGCCGGCGATCTTCCCGCCGGAGGAGCGGACCAGGGCCGTGGCGATCTGGTCGGCCGCCACCGCGCTCGGGCTGCCGCTCGGCCCGCTGCTCGGCGGCTGGCTGCTGGAGCACTTCTGGTGGGGCTCGATCTTCCTGGTCAACGTCCCGTTCGTGGTGGTCGGCGGCGGCGCGGTCGCGCTCCTGCTGCCCGCGACCAAGGACCCCGCGGCCCCGCGCGTCGACCTGGCCGGCTCGCTTCTGTCGATGGGCGGGCTCGTCGCGCTCGTCTACGGGGTGATCGAGGCACCCGTGCGCGCCTGGACCGACCCCCTCGTACTCGGCTCGTTCGCCCTCGCCGTGCTCCTGCTCACCGGGTTCGTGCTCGCGGAGCGGCGGACCGGGGAACCGATGCTGAACATGCGGCTGTTCCAGAACCGCGGGTTCGTGTGGGCGGTCATCGCCGCCGTCGCCGCCAACCTCGTGCTGGGCGGGCTCCTGTTCGTCCTGCCGCAGTACCTGGAGGCCGTCCAGGGCAGCGACGTCCTCGGCACCGGGCTGAGGATCACCCCCATGCTGGCCGGCCTGCTGGCGGGCGCGATCGCCACCGACCGGGTCGCGGCCCGCGCCGGGCACAAGCCGATCATCGTGGTGGGCCTGCTGGTCCTCGCCGCCGGCCTCGGCTGGGCCGCGTCCACCGGCACCGGCGACGGCTACGGCGCCACCGCCCCATGGCTGGTCGTCATCGGGATCGGCGCCGGCCTCACCCTCATCCCCGCGATGGACGCCGTGCTCGCCGCCCTCCCGCCCGAGGAGGCCGGACGCGGCTCCGGGCTCGTCCAGACCCTCCGCCAGACCGGCGGCACGCTCGGCGTCGCGGGCCTCGGCAGCCTCCTCGCCGCCGTCTACCGCGACCGCGTCTCCACCGGGCACCTGCCCGCCGCGGCGGCCGACGCGGCCCGCGGCTCCATCGGCGGCGCGGCCCAGGTCGCCGGGCGGCTGCACGACGACGGGCTGCTCGCGTCCGCGCGCACCGCCTACGTCCACGGCATGGACGCGGTGTTCGCCGCGTGCGGGGCCGCCACCCTCGCCGTGGCCGTCCTGCTGTGGCTGTTCATGCCCGGCCAGGGGCGCGGGGATGCGGTCCCCGCCGCCGATGTCGGAGAATCGGCTCATGAGAACGCCGTCCCCTGAGCATGCGATCGACCGGCTGGAGGAGCAGCTCTCCCGGCTGCCGCTGCGGGAGCGCAAGAAGCTGAGGACCCGGAGGGCGATCCAGGACCATGCCCTCCGGCTCTTCGCCGAGCAGGGGTACGACGAGACGACGGTGGAGCAGATCGCGGCGGCGGCGGAGATCTCGCCGAGCACGTTCTTCCGCTACTTCCCCACCAAGGAAGACGTCGTGGTCACCGACGAGTACGACCCGATCATGGCGGAGATCGCCCGCGGCCTGCCGCGCGAGCTGCCGCCGATCGAGGCGATCCGCACCATGCTCCGCGAGCTCCTCCCCCAGGTGTTCGAGTCCGACCTGGAGGTCGTCAAGGCCCGGATGCGGCTCATCGCGAACATTCCCGCCGTGCGCGCCCACGTGTTCGAGGCGATGCGCGAGGGCACGTTCACGATGCTGAGCGACGTCATCGGGCACCGGACGGGCCGCGCGCCCGACGACCCGGACGTCGAGGCGTTCAGCTGGGCCGTCCTCGGCGTCATGCAGGCCACGATGTACCGGGTGATGGAAGGCAAGGTCACCTACGAGGAGCTCCCGGACCTCCTCGACCACAACCTGGAGTTCCTCAGCCGCGGCTGCCCGCTCTGAACTTCCGGGGGTGCCCCCTGGAAGCCCGCCTGCGCCGGTCAGCCACCGATGGCGGCGGCGACCCGGGCGGCGGTCCCCGGGCTGACGCGGACGGCGCCGCGCATGTTGCGGGTGTAGACGTCCTGGACCTGCACCACCGTGCCCCGGCGCGGCGCGGCGATCATCTTGCCGCCGCCCAGGTAGAGGGCGATGTGCGAGATGTAGCCGGGGGCGGTCGGGTCGTTGGCCCAGATGAGCATGTCGCCCGGCTCGGCCTTGCTGTAGGGAATGACCCAGCCGGCGCGGGCCTGGTCGGCGGCGACGCGCGGCAGCCGGATGCCCGCCCTGCCGAACGCGTACTGCATCAGGCCGGAGCAGTCGTAGCCGCCCTCGGCCTCGGACTCGCCGCCCCACACGTACGGCCAGCCGAGCCGCGTGTAGGCCGCGCGGATCACCGTCCGCACCTGCCTGGCCGTCATCACCCGGCCGCCGGCGGCCGGCACGTCCCCGGTCTTCGGGAAGTCGATCTCCGGGTTCACCGCGACGGCCTTGACGTTCTTCGGCAGCACCTTGCGCAGCCTCTTGATGAACGCCTTCGGCTTCGTCTTCGGGACGCTGATCAGCATCGCGTTGCCGCTCGGCATCCCGAGGGCCTGCGCGGTGGCGTGCGAGATCACCGCGTCGACGTCGCCGATGCCCATCGTCGCGTACGCGCCGACGCGCAGCTGCGACTGGTGCCGCCGGCCGCCGGCCGGCACCTGGCTGCCGAGCGCGACGCCGCCGTCGCTGCCCATCGTGAAGGAGATCGCGACGTCACCGGACGCGATGTTGCGCCAGAGCGCGTCCGACTTGGCGGTCGGCTTCGGGGTGTAGTTGCGGAACGTGGACGGGTTCACGCCCATCAACCCGACCCGCTTGCCCGCGACCATGCCCTGCACGGCGTCCACGATCTCGACGCCCTGCACGCCCCTGGCGCCGCGGACCTTCTGGACGACGTCCGCCGGCAGCGTGGACGGCGCCGCCACCAGCACGTGCGGGGAGAGGCGCTTGCCGAGCGGCGCGACCGCCGACGGCGACAGGCCGGTGCTGCCGGACGCGGCCACGTACTGGGCGCGCTTCTCGTCCGGCCGGCCGTCCGCCGGGGTGCCGCCATGCGCGAGGAGGACGGCGCCGTTGGCGGCGAGGGTGGTGAGCACTGAAACGCCGATGATCGTCGGTAGGACCCGGCGGTTCGGCTTTCCCACTGCCACACTCCTCGAAAGGTCGCCCTGCACGGGTTCCCGACCGTGCCCCGGACTCGACTATGACTCAGATGGCCGGCCACCGTCCAGATACCCGGCACGCCATCCGGCACCCTCGTCCGCCGCACCCCATCGGGTCAGTTCCGCCTCGTCTACTCATTGGTAACACCAGACGGGAACGAGATCAAGGTCACGCTGTCACAAAGTGGACCATCAGTCCAATTGCCGCCGCAGTTCGCGGGCCAGCTCGGCGGGAGTCGTCACCGGCAGCCGGCACACGAACCCCCGGCACACGTACGCGGCGGGGGCGCCGTTCACCAGGCCGCGTCCCTCCAGCAGCGGGACGCCCTCCGCGTCCGGGCCGCCGACGCTCACCACCGCGCCCGGCACGACCGCCATGAGGGCCGTCCGGTGCAGCGCCCCGGTGCGCTCGTCGCCGGGATCACCGATCACCGCGACCTCCACCGGGCCCGCCGCGTGCGCCTCCGCCACCGCCAGCCCCCAGCCCGCGAACCGCGCGTGCCTGTCGGCGAGCGTCCCGGCCAGGGCGAGCGCCCCCTCGGCCGCCAGCCGATGCCAGTCCGAGCCGGTGAGGGCGGCGAACGACAGCAGCGCCCCCGCCGCCGCGAACTGCCCGGACGGCGTCGCGTTGTCGGTCGGGTCCTGCGGGCGCCGGAACAGCCGCTCCGCATCGTCGGCCGTGTCGTAGAACCCGCCGCCGCCGTCGGCGAACCGTTCGAGGACGGTGTTCAGCAGCGCGCCGGCCATCCGCACATGATGCGGGTCGCCGGTGACCCCGTGCAGGGCGATCAGGCCCTCGGCCACGTCGGCGTAGTCCTCCAGGACGCCCGCGTTCTCGCCCGCCGTCCCGTTCCTGGACGTCCGCGTCAGCCGCCCGTCACGCTCGTGCACGTCCAGCAGCAGCCGCGCCACCTCCTCGGCCGCCCGGACGAGGTCGGGCCGGTCGAACAGGGCGCCGCACTCGGCCAGCGCGGCGATGGCGAGCCCGTTCCACGCCGCCACCACCTTGTCGTCCCGCGCGGGCGGAACCCTGTGCGCACGCGCCGACAGCAGGGCCGTCCGCACGCGCTCGTACCGTTCGGTGTCCGCCGGGTCGCCCAGGAGTTGCAGGACGGACGTCCCGTGCTCGAACGTCCCCGTCACCTCGAAGAGGCCCTCCGCGAACGCGCCGTCCTCCTCGCCGAGCACCTCGCGCAGTTGCTCCGGCGTCCACACGTAGTACTTGCCCTCGACGCCCTCGCTGTCGGCGTCCAGGGCCGAGGCGAGACCGCCCTCGTCCGTCCGCAGGTCGCGCAGCATCCAGTCGCACGTCTCCAGTGCGACGCGCCGGGCGAACGGCGTCCCGGTGAGCCGCCACCAGTGCGCGTAGACCCGCGCCAGAAGCGCATTGTCGTAGAGCATCTTCTCGAAGTGGGGGACGACCCACTGCGCGTCCACCGAGTACCGCGCGAACCCGCCGCCGATCTGGTCGTACATCCCGCCCCTGGCCATCGCCTCCAGGGTGTGGGACGCCATCGCGAGCGACTCCTCACTCCCCGTCCGCGCGTGGTGCCGCAGCAGGAACTCCAGCACCATCGACGGCGGGAACTTGGGCGCGCCCCCGAACCCGCCGCGCACCGCGTCGTAGGACCCGGCGAGCACCTTCACCGCGTGCGCGAGCGCCTCCTCCCCGGGCACCTGCGTCCCGACCAGGCCGGACCCGCGCGAGGTGAGCGCCGCGACGACCTGCCGCCCCTGCCCCACCACCTCGTCGCGCTGCTCCGTCCACGCCTTGTGCACGGCCTGCAGCAGCGCCCGGAACTGCGCTCGCGGGAAGTACGTCCCGCAGTAGAACGGGAGCCCCTCCGGCGTCATGAACACCGTCATCGGCCACCCGCCCTGGCCCGTCATGGCCTGGGTCGCCTCCATGTAGACGGCGTCGATGTCCGGCCGCTCTTCCCTGTCCACCTTGATGTTCACGAACCGCTCGTTCATGACGTGCGCGGTCTCATCGTCCTCGAAGCACTGATGAGCCATCACGTGGCACCAGTGGCAAGCGGCATATCCAACAGAAAGGAGGACGGGGACGTCCCTCCGCCGGGCCTCGGCGAACGCCTCGTCACTCCACTCCCACCAGTCCACCGGGTTGCCGGCGTGCTGGAGCAGGTACGGGCTGGTCGCGTCCTTGAGCCGGTTCATGTCCCGATCCTGCCCGATCGGGCCGCCGCTGCACTTCCCCGGCCGGCGCGGCGCGGCGGCAGCGGAATCCGATCAAGGTCGTGGACCAGGGACAGGCGGCCCCTGAACACGGCGGACGCCTCGTCCAGGAAGCGGTGCTCGTCCTCGGCGCGGTACCGCTCGGAAAAGTGCGTGAGGACCAGGTGCCGGACGCCCGCCTCAGCCGCGACCGCGCCCGCCTGCGCCGCCGTGAGATGGCCGTACTCGGTGGCCAGCGCGGCGTCCTCGTGCAGGAACGTCGACTCGATGACGAGCATGTCCACCCCGTCGGCCAGTTCGCGGACGCCGTCGCAGAGCCGGGTGTCCATGACGAACGCGACCTTCTGCCCGGGCCGGGGGACGCTGCACTCCTCAAGCGTGACCGTGCGGCCGTTCCGCGCGGTCACCCGGCCCTCCTCCTGGAGGCGCCGGACCATCGGCCCCCGGACGCCCCGGGCGGCGAGTTCGGCGGGCAGCATCGTCCGGCCGCCGGGCTCCTCCAGCCGGTACCCGTACGCCTCGACCGGATGCGACAGCCTCCGCGCGACCAGCCGGAACGGGGCGTCGCCGGTGTCGAGCGGCATCCGCTCGCCGGACACGGGCCGCTCGCGGATCACGCCGGTGTCCCGGAAGACGGCCGCGTGCCGCAGCCGCTCCCAGTACCGCCGGCCGCTCGCCGGGAACGCCGCGTCCACCGGATGCTCGACGCCGTCACGCGCGATGCGCTGGACGATGCCGGGCACGCCGAGGCAGTGGTCGCCGTGGAAGTGCGTCACGCAGATCCACGTCACGTCGTTCGCCGACACCCCCGCGTGCGCCATCTGCCGCTGCGTCCCCTCGCCGGGGTCGAACAGCACCCCGTGGCCGTCCCAGCGCAGCAGGTACCCGTTGTGGTTGCGGGCCTTGGTGGGCACCGCGCTGGCGGAGCCGAGGACAACGAGTTCGCGAACCGACATCCCTCCATGGTGTCGGGTGAGGCGGCGGGCAAGCGCTTGGTTATTCTGTGCGCGATACAGGCGAACAAGGGAGAGCCCGTTGGCCGGGAGCAAGCGCGACAAGATCAAGATGACGCCGGACGAGGTGGCGTCCTATCTCGCCGACAACTTCAAGGTCCAGGTCGCCACCATCGGCAAGGACGGCGAACCGCACCTCGTCGCGATGTTCTACGCGCTGCTCGACGGCAAGATCGCCTTCACCACCTACAAGTCGTCGCAGAAGGTGGTGAACCTGCGCCGCAACCCCACCATGACCTGCCTGGTGGAGGACGGCGTCGAGTACAACGAACTGCGCGGCGTCGCCCTCTACGGCCGCGGCCTCATCGTCGAGGACCCCGGCCCCCGCAGCAAGGTCGGCATGGTCGTCGGCTCCCGCATGGCGGGCCTCCCCGTCCCCGAGATCGGCGAACCCGTCGACCCGGTCATCGCCGAGGGCATCGAGCAGGCTCTCGCCAAGCGCGTCCTCATCGTCATGGAACCCGACCGCATCGTCAGCTGGGACCACCGCAAGGTGTAGTGGTCACGTGCCGGGGGGCGGTGGGCCGCACAGGTCCATCGCGCGGAGCAGGGCGGCGTATTCGGCGGCGCGGTCGGCGCGCTGCCGGGCGGCGTCGGCCATGCGGACGAACATGGCGGCCTGGTCGCCGGCGGCGCCCCGTTTCCGGTGGATCTCCAGGGCCTGCCCGAAGAAGTTGACGGCCGCAACGGGGCGGTGTGCGCGCAGGTACGCCTCGCCCAGGGTGGTCAGGGCGCGGGCGCGGTTGTGCTGGTCCGGTTCGGGGAGGGCGGCGAACTCACCCGGGAGCGGGCCGAGGAGTTCGATGGCGCGCTCCAGTTCGTCCGTCTTGACCAGGGCGCGGGCGAGATCGTGGCGGGCCGGCAGGATCTCGTACGGGTCACCGCCGGCTTCGGTGTCGCGGAGGCGTTCCTCCAGCACCTCGGCCGCCTCCGACCAGCGTTCGCGGTCCAGCAGAGCCAGGCTCCGGGGTTCGCCGCCCGCGGTCGCGGAGGCGAGGGCGTGGTCGAGGAGGCGGTGCAGCGCGGCGTTCCGCTCCGCCTCGGTCTCCGCACGGTCGGCCTGCCGCCGCGCGTGGCCGCGCACCGCTTCGGGGAGCCGGAACCGGTCGCCGGACGCCGTGACGAGCCCGCGTGCCGTCAGCGTCTCCAGCAGTTCGCGGGCCTCGGTCCCGGGGACGCCCGCGAGGGCGCCGGCCGCCGCGGGCCCGAACTCGTCACCGGGCGGCAGGCTCAGCAGCCGGAGCAGCCGGGCCGCCGCCGGGTCGAGCTCCCGGTAGGCGTCCTCGAAGTTCGCGCGCACGTCGGGGTCCTCCCCGGACGCGGCCGGATCGAACCGGCCGGGCACGGGGCCCGCGCCCGGCCGGCGGTCAGGCGTCGTCGCCGTCGGGCCCGGTGGCCGCGCCGCTCTTCTTCGCCTGGGTGCGTTCCCATTCCTGCTGCCTGAGGTCCTCCTCGCGAGGCGCCTGGATCTTCTTCATCTGCTTGCTCATCGAGCGGATCAGGAAGACCGTCGCGGCCAGCAGGGCGAGGAAGACCCCGAAACCGAGGAAGCCGGGACTGACCGTGTCATCGTTCAGCGGCAAGGCGATGAGCGGAGACATCACAGACACACCTTCTCCCGGATACCGGCGAACAAGTCGTCCTCCGGCACCTCGGTATCGACGAGGGACCTGGCCAAATGGTAGTCCTCGGTCGGCCATGCCTCGCGCTGGACGTCCATCGGGACGACGAACCAGAAGCCGTCGGGGTCGATCTGGGTGGCATGGGCGAGCAGGGCGCGGTCCCTGGTCTCGAAGTGGTCGGCGCACGGGACGCGTGTGGTCACCTCCCACTTGGGGCGCTTTTCCTCCTCCAAGCGCTTCAGCCAGTCGGCGTAGGGCGACTCCAGGCCGGCCTTCTCCATGGCGGCGTGCAGGGCAAGGATGCGTCCCTTGTTGAAGGTCATGTGGTAGTAGAGCTTGAGCGGCTGCCAGGGCTCGCCCGTGCCCGGGTAGCGCTCCGGGTCGCCCGCGGCCTCGAACGCCTCGACCGACACCTCGTGGCACTTCACGTGGTCGGGGTGGGGGTACCCGCCGTTCTCGTCGTAGGTGAGCATCACATGCGGACGGAAGTCGCGGACGGCGCGCACCAGCGGCTCGGCCGCGGTCTCCCGCGGCTCCAGCGCGAAGCAGCCCTCCGGCAGCGGCGGCGGCGGGTCGCCCTCCGGGAAGCCGGAGTCGACGAAGCCGAGCCAGCGCTGCTCGACGCCGAGGATCTCGCGGGCCCGCGCCATCTCCGCCTCGCGGACCTTGCCGATGTCCGCCTTGATCTCCGGGCGGTCCATCGCCGGGTTCAGGATGTCGCCGCGCTCCCCGCCCGTGCAGGTGACGACGAGGACCTCGACGCCTTCCGCGACGTACCTGGCCATCGTGGCGGCGCCCTTGCTGGACTCGTCGTCGGGATGGGCGTGCACCGCCATGAGCCGCAGCGGCCCATCGCCACCGCACTGCCGGTCGAGCGTCGTACCGTCGATGACCTCGGACACGGTTCTTCCTCTCGGGACTCACTTTGCGGCCCCCGGTTCGAGGCACGCGCCGGCACAGACGAGAATTGTCCCTGACAACGTCCGCCCACCGCACGGAGATTCCCCGCCATGACGACGAGCGTGTCGAAAACAGCGGCGCCCGCCGGGACCCGGCGGGGCGGCCGGTTCGGGCTGGTGGTCGTCGGGCTGCTGTCGGCGCTGATGGCGGTCGGGATGGGGATCCTCGCCGCGCACACGGGACAGACCCCCGGGATCGTCCCGCAGACGATCGCCTACGACATCACCGACACCTCGGTGAAGATCACCTTCACGGTGGCCAAGGCCAAGGGCGACGACGTGCGCTGCACGGTGGACGCCTACGACACCGACTTCGCGATCCTCGCGAAGAAGGAGGTCTCCGTCCCGGCAGGGAAGTCCAGCGTCAAGGAGACAGAGACGCTGACGACACCGCGGCGTGCCACCGGCGCCCGGATCCATGACTGCCGCAAGGCATGAGCAAGGCATGACCGGGCTGGACCACCCGAAACCGCCCATGCGCCGGGGGAACGACGAGCCACGTTTGGCGGATTGCGGACGCCGAGTTCAGGGAACCTTTACCCGCACACACCGGATAGGCTAGAGGTTTCACCCGGCCGCACTTCATGTCGATGTGACACCCACCCGCGTGGGCGGGTGAGGATCGCACCATGTGGATGAGGAGTACCCGTGACCGAGACCCGCGCTGACAACGTCACCTGGCTGACGCAGGAGGCGTACGACCGGCTCAAGGCTGAGCTGGAGCACCTGTCGGGCCCGGGCCGCATCGAGATCGCTCAGAAGATCGAGGCGGCGCGGGAGGAGGGCGACCTGCGCGAGAACGGCGGCTACCACGCGGCCAAGGAAGAACAGGGCAAGATCGAGGGCCGGATCCTCCAGCTCCAGAGCATCCTGGAGAACGCGCGCGTCGGGGAAGCTCCGCGCACCGATGGCGTCGTCGGCCCCGGTATGACCGTCACGATCTCCTTCGAGGGCGACGACGAGGAGGTCACCTTCCTGCTCGCCTCCCGCGAGGAGGTCGGCGCCCCCATCGACGTCTACTCGCCCAAGTCGCCCCTCGGCGCCGCCATCAACGGCAAGAAGGTCGGCGAGAAGGCCACCTACAACCTCCCCAACGGCCGCGCCATGACCGTGGAAATCCTCGACGCGACGGCGTACGGAACGGCGTAGCCCTCGGCTGTATTGATTGCGTCGCCCTCGGCGTCGGGCCCTGGGGGCCCTCCTTCAACGGGCAACGCGGCGATCGCTGGCATCGCTCCGGCTCGCCTGGGGGCTCGCTGCGCGATCAGGTTCCCGCTCCGCTTGAACCTGCCTTCGGACGCGATCGCAACGCCCGGGTTGTCGGGCGGCTGGGGTTAAAGACAGCGTGCCTTCAGGTTGTCGCGTGGCTGAGGTAGCCGCGGAAGAGTGAACCGCCGGACGGGTCTCGGCCCGTCCGGCGGTTTTTTCGTGCTAGCCGGTGGCGGCGGCTTTGACCAGGGGGAGCGTGCGGTAGGGGATCTGGGTGGCGAGGGAGATCACCGAGGACGCGCGTTCGACGCCCGCCACGTCCACGAGCACGTCGATGACGCGCTGGAGGTCGGTGTTGCTGCGGGCGACGACGCGGCACAGCATGTCGCCCGGGCCGGTGATGGTGTGGGCCTCGATCACCTCGGGGACCTGCGCGAGGCGGGCGGCGACCGGGTCGTGCCCGCCGGCCTGGCGCAGTTGCAGGGTGACGAACGCGGTCACGCCGTAGCCGAGGGCCGCCGGGTCGATCTCCGGGCCGAAGCCGGACACGACGCCGTCGCGGGCCAGCCGGTCGAGCCGCGCCTGGACGGTGCCGCGCGCGACGCCGAGCCGCCGGGACGCCTCCAGGACGCCGACCCGCGGTTCGGCGGCGAACATCTCGATCAGCCGGGCGTCCAGGTCGTCGATCGCCACGCCACCTCCCGTGACCGTGGTCACGTTGTACCGGAATACGGGTCCATGCCAACTTCTACTGTACAGATTGTTCAGCATTTTACGCCGCTCTTGCGCAGCTTGTAGCCGTATGTCGAGATTGGGTGGCATGGATGAGTTTCCGGTCAAGGGTATGGACGCAGTCGTCTTCGCCGTCGGCAACGCCGCACAGGCCGCCCACTACTACTCGACCGCGTTCGGGATGCGCAGGGTCGCCTACCGGGGCCCGGAGAACGGCAGCCCCGACGAGGCGGTGCACGTGCTGGAGTCGGGCAGCGCCCGGTTCGTGTTCCGCGGCCCGGTGAAGGCGGGCACCGAGATCGGCCGGCACATCGCCGAGCACGGTGACGGGGTGGTCGACCTCGCGATCGAGGTCCCCGACGTGGAGCACGCCTACCGGCACGCGCTCGCGAACGGGGCCACGGGCCTGGAGGAGCCGCACGTCCTGGAGGACGAGCACGGCAAGGTGACCATCGCGGCGATCGCCACCTACGGCGAGACGCGGCACTCGCTGGTCGACCGCGCCCACTACACCGGCCCCTACCTGCCGGGGTTCGAGCCGGCCGGCCCGATCGTGGAGCCGCCGCAGAAGCGGTTCTTCCAGGCCGTCGACCACTGCGTCGGCAACGTCGAGCGCATGGACGAGTGGGCCGACTACTACCACCGGGTCATGGGCTTCACCGACATGGCGGAGTTCGTCGGCGACGACATCGCGACCGAGTACTCGGCGCTGATGTCCAAGGTCGTCGCGGACGGCACCCGCAAGGTGAAGTTCCCGCTGAACGAGCCGGCGGAGAGCAGGCGCAAGTCGCAGATCGACGAGTATCTGGAGTTCTACGGCGGTCCGGGCGTCCAGCACATCGCGCTCGCCACCGGCGACATCCTGGCCTCGGTCGACCGGATGCGGGCCGCGGGCGTGGAGTTCCTGGAGAGCCCCGACTCGTACTACGAGGACCCCGAGCTGCGCGAGCGCATCGGCGAGGTGCGGGTGCCGATTGAGGAGCTGCAGAAGCGGCGCATCCTCGTCGACCGGGACGAGGACGGCTACCTGCTGCAGATCTTCACCAAGCCCGTCCAGGACCGGCCGACCGTGTTCTTCGAGCTGATCGAGCGGCACGGCTCGCTGGGCTTCGGCAAGGGCAACTTCAAGGCCCTGTTCGAGGCGATCGAGCGGGAGCAGGAGCGGCGCGGGAACCTGTGACGCCCGCCCGGACCCCGGGATCCGGCCTCGGACGCGGCCCGCGTCCGAGGCCGGACGCCTTCCGGCTCACCGGCCGCGGCAGGTTACCGGCACACTGTGGGGGCATGAGCGAACCGCCCCACACCCCCCGGCCCCCGGACGGCGAATGGCAGGCCCCCGACCCCCGGGTCACCGGCCGGGACACCCCCGCCCAGGAGGCCCCCGCCCCGCAGGCCCCCGCCGCCGAGGCGCCCGCCTCACCCGAACGTCCGCCGCCGTACCAGGGCAGTTACGGCGGTCCCCCGCCCGCGGCCGGGTACGGCCGGCCGGGAGGTCCCCTGCCCATGGCGCCGCCGCTGCCCGGCTACGGCGTCCCCGGCGGCCCGCAGGACGCGGTGGCCGGCCGCCCCGCCCGCCTCGGCGCCGCCATCCTGGACAGCGTCCTCCTCAGCATCGCCGCCGTGCCGGCCGCGCTGTTCTCCATCCGCTGGGACAAGATGGAGGAGTCCGTCTCGTCCGGCGAGCCGATCACCGACCCGCTGGAGCTGTACGACATCCCGCGGCTGCTGACCGGGTATCTGATCGTCTTCGTGCTGGGCTTCGCGTACTTCACCGTCCTGCACGCCAAATGGGGCCAGACGCTCGGCAAGAAGGCGTTCGGCATCCGGCTGGTGAAGGCCGCCGACTACTCCGCGGTGACGTGGGGTCAGGCGATCGCCAGGCAGGCGTTCGTGTACGCCATCACCATCGTCACGGTCGTACTCAACTTCCTGACGCCCGCCGCCGGCATCCTCGGGCTCGTCGGCCTGATCGACAACGCCTGGATCCTGTGGGACGAGCGGCGCCAGTCCCTGCACGACAAGGTGGCCAAGACGATGGTGGTGAAGGCGACGCCCTGGACGCCGAACCCGTACGCCCCCGCGCCCGGCCCTGGCGACCCCGGCAAGTTCTGATCACCCGCGGGTGAGCATTTCTGTCCTCCCGGGCGCGGCGAGGTTTGGACGGCGGCGGCATGGCCACCTTGACGACATGACGCAACCGCCGAGAGACCCCGCGTCCGGGGGAGAGCCGGAGGAGAACCGGCCGGGACCGCACGAAGGGCAGCCCTACGGCGGCTGGCCGTCCTACGGCGAACCCCCTTACGGGCAGCAGCAGCCTTACGGGCAGCCCTATGGGCAGCAGCCGTACGGAGGTCGGCCCGGATACGGCGCTCCCTCCGCCGTGCTCGCCGGACGCTGGGCGCGGCTGGGCGCCGGCGTCATCGACCTGATCATCATCGGGATCGTGACGGGCCTCATCTCGATCCCGTTCGTCAACTGGAACCGCGTCATCAACCCGGAGCCCGGCACTTCGATGTACAGCGGCGCCCAGGTGGGAACGAACGCGATCAGCATCGTCCTGGCGTTCCTCTACTTCTGGCTGATGCACGCCAAGTGGGGGCAGACGCTCGGCAAGATGCTGCTGCGCATCCGCGTCGTCCGCGACGACAACGGGCAGGCGATCACCAACGGCCAGGCCCTCGGACGCGCGGCGTTCTACGGCGTCCTGGGCGGCATTTGCGGCTGCATCGGCCTTATCGACATCGCGTGGATCCTCTGGGACCCGCGTAAGCAGGCCCTCCACTGCAAGGTGGCGCACACCGTGGTCGTCACCGCCGACCCCCGGCTCCCCAACCCCTACGACTACCGCTGACCCGGGAGCCGGCCGGCATCCGAGTTGCCCGCGGGGCTCGGTCCGGGCAGGCTGGGCGGGTGCATATGGCCGGAAACCTCCCCAGTCCCCGCCCGCACGGTCCGCGGGCCGTCCGTGGTGTCGCGGGGCTGGCCGCCCTCGCCGTCGCGGGTTCGCTGACCGCGGCCTGCCAGGTCCCCCTCGGCGACGACGACCCGAACGGCCCCGGCGAATCGCCGAAGGGCGCGGTGACCGGGCCGGCGGGACCGACGACCGCGGGCGACGCCTACGTGCCGGGTGACGGCAACGGCGGTTACGACGTCCAGCACTACGGGCTGAAGCTCACCATCACCCCGGACGGCGCGAACCAGCTCGCCGGCACCGCGACGATCACCGCGACCGCGACCGAGCAGCTCGCCCGCTTCAACCTGGACCTGACCGGCCTGGACGTCACGTCCATCAAGGTGGACGGCCGGCCGGCGCGGCAGCAGCGTGGCGGCAGCGAACTGGAGGTCGCCCCGGCCAAGCCCCTGCGCAAGGGCGCGAAGTTCACCGCGGTGATCGAGTATTCGGGGACGCCGCGGCCGGTGTCCGACCCGGTGCTCGGCCGGTACGGCTGGATCCGCACCTCCGACGGCGTGTTCGTGGCGTGCCAGCCGAGCGGCGCGCACACCTGGTTCCCGAGCAACGACCATCCGAGCGACAAGGCCACGTTCGACTTCGAGATCACGGTCCCGCAGGGGCTGACGGTGATCGCCAACGGGGAGCCCGAGACACCGCTGGAGGGGACCGGAGGCGGGACGCCGCTGCCGCCGGGCACGCCGCCCACCGGAGGCCCGGCCACGGACGGCCCGGGGATCGTCCCCGTCGCGCAGCGCGGCATGACGACGTCGAAGTGGCGCGTCAAGAGCCCGATGTCCACCTATCTGGCGACGGTCGACGTCGGCCGGTTCGGGGTGCGGACGGGCAAGACGCCGAGCGGCGTCCCGGTCATCACCGCGGTCGACCCGTCGGTGCCCGCCGTGGACCTCGACCAGTTCCACCGGCTGAACGCCGACATCACCGAGCAGTGGTCGAAGCTGTTCGGCCCGTACCCGTTCTCCTCCACCGGCGGGCTGATCGACAACGCCGACGTCGGTTTCGCGCTGGAGACGCAGACCCGCCCGGTGTACGGGGCGTTCGGCCTGCAGCCGACGATCGTCGCGCACGAGCTCGCGCACCAGTGGTTCGGCGACAGCGTCGGCCTCACCCGGTGGCAGGACATCTGGCTGAACGAGGGGTTCGCGACCTACGCCGAGTGGCTGTGGGACGAGAAGTCCGGCGGCCAGACCGTCCAGGAGCACTTCGACGAGGCGTACGGCTCGCTGGGCGGACGGGAGCTGTGGGACGTCCCGCCGGGCAATCCGGGACGCAGGCAGATGTTCGGCCGCTCGGTGTACGACCGGGGCGGCATGACGCTCGTCGCGCTGCGCGGCCGGGTCGGCGAGGCCGCCTTCTACCGGATCCTCCAGGCGTGGACGAAGGAGCGCCGGCACTCCAGCGGGACGACGGAACAGTTCATCGCGCTGGCGAACAAGGTGTCGGGCAAGAACCTCGACGGCTTCTTCGACGCCTGGCTGTATAAGAGGGGCCGTCCGGCCAAATGACCGTCTGATCGTCCGTCCTCGGTGGCCGCGGGTCACGAAAAGCTTTCGGTCGAACAAATTCGATACCAAATCGCGCTTGTACCGACCCCGGCTCACAGGAAAGTCTTGATCACGGTAGTGACGGCTTACCGAGGTAACCGAGGACGAGGTCGATGAGCAGAGCACCACGAGTCCTGGCCGCCGTGTCGCTGGGCGTCACCGCGAGCCTGGCGGTGACCGCCGCGCCCGCGGGCGCCACCACCGCGACGTTCACCCCCGGCGCGCCCGGCGCCGGCGATCCCTACTTCCCCGACATGGGCAACGGCGGCTACGACGTCGCCCACTACGACATCGGCCTGAAATACGACCCCGGCACCAAGGGGATCCAGGCCGTCACCAAGATCAGGGCACGGGCGACGCAGAACCTGTCCCGGTTCAACCTGGACTTCCTCGGGCCGCTGAAGATCTCCTCGCTGCGGGTGGACGGGCACGGGGCGTCCTACACGCGGACCGGCGCCCAGGAGCTCGTGATCACTCCGCGCACGGGGCTGCGGAAGGACCGGACCTTCACGGTGACGGTCGCGTACTCGGGCGTCCCGCAGACGATCGACGACGCGACGCTGGGCACGTCCGGCTGGGTGCCGACGCCCGACGGCGCGGTGATGCTGAACCAGCCGTTCGGCGCCGCCACCGTCTACCCGGTGAACGACCACCCGACCGACAAGGCGACGTACACGTTCACGCTCACGGCGCCCCAGGGTCTGACCACGCTCGCCAACGGCGACCTGCGCGGCAAGCGGACCCTGCGGGGCTGGACGACCACGCGCTGGGACGTCCGCAACCCGATGGCCAGCGAACTCGCCATGCTCGCGATCGGCAGGTACGACGTCCGCGCCGGGCGGACCGAGTCGGGCATCCCGAACCTGACGGCCACCGACCAGGCGATGGCCATCAAGCCGGACGACGCGAAGAAGTTCCACGACCAGACCGGTGAGGTCACCGACTTCCAGTCGTCGGTCTACGGCCGCTACCCGTTCACCTCGACGGGCGGGATCGTGGTCAAGGCGGGCGTCGGCTACGCGCTGGAGACGCAGGGCCGTCCGGTGTACGACCTCGGACGCCGGCCGGGCGCCATCCCGCGCGCCGGGCTCCTCGCACACGAGCTGGGTCACCAGTGGTTCGGGGACGCGGTGTCGCCGGCGAAGTGGGCCGACATCTGGCTGAACGAGGGCTTCGCGACGTACTCCGAATGGCTGTGGGCGGAGCACGCCGACGGCACACCCGTCCAGCAGAGCTTCGACGAGGTGTACGCGACCCCGGCGGGCGACGGCCTGTGGAAGGGACAGGTCGCCGACCCGGGCCGTGACCACATCTTCGACGGGCTCGTCTACGACCGCGGCGCGATGGCCGTCCACGTCCTGCGCAAGACGATCGGCGACGCGGCCTTCCACCGGCTGCTGAAGGAGTGGCCGGCCGCCTACCGCTACGGCAACGCGTCGACGGCGGACTTCGTCCGCTTCGCCGAGCGTCTCTCGCACAAGGACCTGGACGACTGGGCCAAGGCGTGGCTCTACTCCGAGGGCAAGCCGTCCCTGTGACGGTCAGCTCAGGGTGAGGGTGTAGCCCTTCTCGCGCAGGCGTCCGATCACGTCTTCGGAGTGGTCGGCGCCGCGCGTCTCCAGGTGCATGAGGACTTCGGCCTCCTCGACGTGCAGCCGGGCCGCGACGCGCTCGTGCATCACGTCCAGGACGTTGACGCCCAGGTCGGCGAGTTCGCCGAGCAGGGTCACGAGGGCGCCCGGACGGTCCTTCAGCCGGCAGCGGACGACGAGGTACCGTCCGGCGCCCGCGAGCCCGTGCCTCAGCACCTTCGACAGCAGCAGCGGGTCGATGTTGCCGCCCGACAGCAGCACCACCACGGGCGGCTCGACCGCGTACGAGTGCTCCAGCAGCGCCGCGACCCCGGCCGCGCCGGCGGGCTCGACGACCTGCTTGGCGCGTTCGAGGCAGAGCAGCAGCGCCTGCGAGATGGACTCCTCGGTCACCGTCACGACGGCGTCGACCAGTTCGGTGAACATCGCGTAGGTCAGCTCGCCGGGACGGCCGACCGCGATCCCGTCCGCCATGGTCGGCTCGATCTCGACCTGCGTGGGCCTCCCGGCCGCGAGCGAGACCGGGAAGGCCGCCGCGCGCTTGGCCTGCACGCCGAGCAGCTTGATCTCCCGGTCACCGGTCTCCCGCACCGCGCCCTTCGCCGCCGCCGCGACGCCGGACATCAGGCCGCCCCCGCCGACCGGCGCGACGATCGTCCGGACGTCCGGGCACTGCTCCAGGATCTCCAGCCCGATCGTGCCCTGCCCGGCGACGACGTCGGGATGGTCGAACGGATGGATGAACACGGCACCGCACTCGTCCGCGTGCTTCTGCGCGGCGATGAGGCAGTCGTCCACGGTCGGGCCGGGGAACACGACCTCGGCCCCGTAGCCCCGGGTCGCGGCGATCTTGGGGAGCGGGGCGCCGACCGGCATGAACACGGTGGCCTTGCAGCCGAGCATGGACGCGGCGAGCGCGACTCCCTGGGCGTGGTTGCCGGCGCTGGCGGCGACGACGCCGCCGGCCCGCTCGGCCTCGCTCAGCCGGGCGATCCGCACGTACGCGCCGCGGGTCTTGAACGAGCCGGTGCGCTGCAGGTTCTCGCACTTCAGCAGGACCGGGCCGCCGATCTGCTCGGACAGGACCCGGGAGGCGAGGAGGGGGGTGGTGACGGCCACCGCGCGGAGCAGCTCGCGGGCGGCGCGGACGTCGTCGACGGTGACGGAGGTCATGCGTGGATCCTGCATTCCCCGATCCTCGCACCCGCCGCGCTCACCCCGCACTCCAGTAGCGGTCCTGGGCGTGCACGAGGGCGGCGGCGCCGACGAGCCCGGCCTGCTGGCCGAGGGCGGCGGGGACGATGCGGGTGCGGCGCGCGAACTCCATCCGGGCGTGCGTGCGGAACGCCTCCTCCAGCGGGTCGAACAGCAGCGGGCCCGCCTGGGAGAGGCCGCCGCCGATCGCGGCGATCTCCAGATCGCACAGGTGCGTCGCCGACGCGATCGCGATGCCGATCGCGCGGCCGGCGCGGCGCAGCGCCGCACCGGCGACCGGATCGCCGCGGCGGGCGTCGGCGGCCAGTTCGACACCGGTCGCGCCGCGGGCGCCGGGCCGCCAGCCCTGTTCCCGCGCCCAGGCGACCAGCCCCGGGCCGCGTGCGATCGCCTCCAGGCAGCCGCGGCCGCCGCAGCCGCACGGCGGCCCGTCCGGCTCGACGACGATGTGCCCGATGTGCCCGGCGTTGCCGCTGGCGCCGTTGACCAGGTGCCCGCCGAGGATGAGTCCGCCGCCGACGCCCGTCGACACGACCATGCCGAGGACGTTGCCGTGCCCGCGTCCCGCACCGAGCCAGTGCTCCGCCACCGCCACGCAGATCGCGTCGTTGTGGATGCGGACGGGCAGGCCGGGGTGCCGGGCGCGGAGCCGCTCCCGCAGCGGGAAGCCCCGCCACGCCGGGATGTTCAGCGGGGACACCTCGGCGGCGGGCCATGTCATCGGCCCGCCGCAGCCCACCCCGACGCCCGCGAGCGGCGGGTCACCGGCGCCCGCGACGAGATCGCCGAGCAGCGCCTCCAGCGCCCGCCACAGCTCCTCACCGTCCACACCCGGCCGGTTCGGGGTCGGGACGCGGCCGGCGGCGGTGACGCACCCGCGGGGATCGACCAGTGCGGCGGCGAGCTTCGTCCCGCCGATGTCCACGGCGAGGACGGGGGACGCGCTCAAGAAGCGTCCCCGGCCCGGCCGAACGCGAGGATGGACGCGGTGTATCCGTGCACATGGTTGCGCCCGGCGACCGGGCCGATCTCGCCGGCGGCGAAGAACCCGCCCACCCCGGCCGGGCCGAACGCGCGGTCGAGGACCTTCGCGTCATGGTCGGAGTCGGGGAACATCGCCTGCCCGCGCCCGTTGCAGGAGAACAGCAGCGCACCCTCGACCGGCACGAGATCGAACCGCTCCAGCAGCGCGGTGAGGTCCTCCTCGGCGGCGCCCGCGTCCCGGACCTGGAACCGGACGGTGCGGCCCACGTCCACCACGTCGCCGATCGCGATGGCGCCGCTGTCGGTGTCGGCGCCCACCACCCCGCGGACGAGGAAGTCGCCGCGCTCGTGCTCGTGGGCGTACTCGTCCATCGCGACGCCGATCAGCAGGCCGCGGCCGGCGAGCTCCTGCTCCTCCTCCGGCAGCCCGAGGACGATCTGCTCCAGCTTCTCCAGCGCGGGGACGCCCGCCAGCTCGTAGAGGACGTTCTCCTCCGCCTTCGTCACCACCATGTCGGGCCCGATCGGGCGGGCACCCTGGCTGACCACCGTGGCGGCGGCGACGGGCCCGCCGATGACCACGCCGACCGCGCCGTCCCGGTAGATCTCGCCGCCGACGAACAGCCGCGCCTCGCCGCGCCCGCCCTCGGCGGCGCCACTGCCCTCGGCGAGCCCGCCGACCAGCGGCAGCCCCGGCAGTGCCTCGTCGGACCGTTCGACGAACGCGTCGATCGGGAAGGTGTACGGGTCGGCCAGCAGCACGCCGACGACGTCGTCGTCCTGCCCCTCCGGCATGCCGACCACGATGAGGCGGTCGTCGGCCTTGAGCGCCTCCAGCCGGAACGCGTCGAGTCGCGCGCCCGGCAGCACCGCCGCCCACGCGCTGACCGCGCCGCGCTCCTCCACCCCGCGGCCGGCGCCGATCACCCCGGACGCGCTGCAGCCGAGCAGCATCGTGGGCCCGGCCGCCTGCTCCGCGGCCAGCACCGCCGCCTCGATCTCGTCGGGGTCGTCCCCGGTGACGAACACGCACACCAGATCGGGCGCCGCGCTGAGCGGGGCGAGCGCCTGCTCGACCGCCGACGTGGCGGCGCTGGACAGATCGGGTCCGAGGGCCAGGCCATCACCGAATCGCGCCATCGGCACCGCCTCCCTCACTGCGTTCACCGGCTGCGTTCACACTTCCAGTCTCCCCCGCGGTACGCCGTCCACCCAAACACCGGCAAGACGGGTCGAAAACCGGCAAAACTGGCAAGACGGGCGAAATTCCGGGCGCACACGAATCCGCGGCCGGAGGGTGCGATTCGGCGCACCGGCGACGTAGTGTCGATCGCGTGCGTCCATCCACACCACGTGAATCCACTCTGGGCGAACTGCGCACCGCGGGTCACGTCCGGCTCTCCGTGAAGGCCGAGATCCGCCGGAACCTGCTCGCCCGGCTGAGATCCGGCGAGCCGCGCTTCCCCGGCATCCTCGGGTTCGACGACACCGTCCTGCCGCACCTGGAGCGCGCCCTGCTCGCCGGGCACGACCTGGTGCTGCTGGGCGAACGCGGGCAGGGCAAGACGCGGCTGATCCGCACCCTCACCGGGCTGCTGGACGAGTGGACTCCGGTGGTCGCCGGCTGCGAGATCAACGACCACCCGTACGCGCCGGTGTGCGTGCGCTGCCGCCGGCTGGCCGCCGAGCTCGCCGACGACCTGCCGGTCGAATGGCGGCACCGCGACGACCGGTACGGCGAAAAGCTCGCCACACCCGACACGAGCGTCGGCGACCTCATCGGCGACGTCGACCCGATCAAGGTGGCCGAGGGCCGCACGCTCGGCGACCCGGAGACCGTGCACTTCGGGCTCGTCCCGCGCACCAACCGCGGCATCTTCTCCATCAACGAGCTGCCCGACCTCGCCGAGCGGATCCAGGTGGCGCTGCTGAACGTGCTGGAGGAGCGGGACGTGCAGATCCGCGGCTATGCGCTGCGGCTGCCGCTGGACGTGCTGCTCGTCGCGTCCGCCAACCCGGAGGACTACACCAACCGCGGCCGGATCATCACCCCGCTGAAGGACCGGTTCGGCGCCGAGATCCGCACCCACTATCCCCTCGAACTGGACGCCGAGCTGGCGCTGATCAAGCAGGAGTCCGACTTCGCCGACCTCGCCGGGCTGCCCGCCGAAGTGCCCGAGCACCTGATCGAGGTGATCGGGCGGTTCACCCGGCTCGTCCGGGACTCGACGGCGGTGGACGCGCGGTCCGGCGTGTCGGCGCGGTTCGCGCTCGCGGGCGCGGAGACCGTCGCGGCGGGCGCGGTGCGCCGCGCCGCGATCACCGGCGAGGAGCACGCGGTCGCGCGGGTCTGCGACCTGCCCGCGATCGTGCCGTCGCTGATGGGCAAGGTGGAGTTCGAGGTCAGCGAAGAGGGCCGCGAGCAGGAGGTGCTGGAGCATCTGCTGCGCCGCGCGACCGCCGAAACCTACCGGCGGACGCTGGGCCCCGTCGACCTGTCCGGGCTGCTCGACAAGTTCGACTCCGGCGAGCGCGTCGAGTCGGGCGAGCTGGTCTCGGCGACCGAGCTGCTGCGCCGCGTCGGCCGGGTCCCCGGCCTCGCCAAGATCATGGAACGGCTCGGCCTGAGCGGGGAGTCCCCCGGGCAGGCCGCGGCCGCGCTGGAGTTCGCCCTGGAGGGGCTGTTCCTCACCCGGCGGCTCTCCAAGGACGTCGCCGAGGGACGCTCCGACGGGACGGCCACCTACCGGACCTGATGCCCGGACGTGCGGTCTCCACGCGCAAGGAGGTTCGATGAGCCGATATCGCTACGGGGCCTACGAGGACGGGCCCGACCCGCTCGCCCCGCCCTATGACGTCCGCGACGCCCTGGACGCGGTGGGCGACGCGGTGCTGGACGGCACCCGCCCGGACGACGCGCTGCGCGAGCTGCTGCGCCGCGGCCTGCCGGGCGCGCAGGGCCACCGCGGGCTCGACGACATGCTCCGCCAGGTGCGCGAGCGGCGCCGCGCGGTGCGCGACCGGGGCCGGCTGGACGGCACGCTGGAGCGGGCCCGCGCGCTGCTGGACACCGCGATCGGGCAGGAACGGGCCGAGCTGTTCCCCGATCCGGGCGATGACGCGCGGCTGCGCGAGGCGGAGCTGGACACGCTGCCGTCCGACACCTCCCAGGCGATCCGCCGGCTGTCGGACTACGACTGGCGGTCCGGCGCGGCCCGCCGCACCTTCGAGCAGCTGAAGGACCTGCTGCGCGGCGAAGTGCTGGACGCGCAGTTCCAGGGCATGAAGCAGGCCCTGGAGAACCAGGACCCGGCCGCCATGCGGCGGGTCAAGGACATGATGGCCGCGCTCAACGAGATGCTGGAACGCGACGCGCGCGGCGAGCACACCCAGGACGACTTCGACCGGTTCATGGACCAGTACGGGGACATGTTCCCCGACGATCCGCAGGACCTGGAGGAACTGGTCGACTCCCTCGCCCGCCGCGCCGCCGCGATGGACCGGCTGCTCGCCTCGCTCAGCCCGGAGCAGCGCGCCGAGCTGGCCGGGCTGATGGAGCAGGCCATGCAGGACGCGGGCCTCGCCATGGAGATGACCCGGCTCGGGGACGCGCTGCGTGCCCGCCGTCCCGACCTCGGCTGGGGCCGGCCCGAGCAGATGACCGGCGACGACCCGCTCGGCATGGGCGACGCCACGACCGCGCTCGCGGAACTGGCCGACCTGAGCGAACTGGAGGCGGCGCTCGGCCAGGACTATCCGGGCGCGCGGCTCGACGACATCGACGAGGACGCCGTCCGGCGGGCGCTCGGCCGGCAGGCCGTCGACGACCTGGAGGCGCTGCGCCGCGTCGAGAAGGAACTGGAACGCCAGGGCTACCTGCGGCGCAACCGCGGCAAGCTGGAGCTGACCCCGAAGGCGGTGCGGCGGCTCGGCGAGACCGCGCTGCGCCGGGTGTTCTCCCAGCTCACCTCCGGCCGGCAGGGCGACCACGACCAGCGGGACGCGGGCCAGGCCGGGGAGCTGACCGGGGCGAGCCGGGAGTGGCGGTTCGGGGACGAGCAGCCGCTCGACGTCGTCCGGACGGTGAGCAACGCGATCCGCCGCGGCGCGATGGAAGGCGGCGCGGGGCTCGTGCCCCGTCCGGCGGCGGCGCAGGCCGCGGAGCCGGGCACGGCCGACGTCACCGAGATCACCGGCGTGCCGCGGCCCGCCGGGGTGCCGTCCGGCGGGGTGAAGCTGGGCGTGGACGACTTCGAGGTGCACGAGACCGAGCGGCGCACCGGCGCGGCCGTCTGCCTGCTGGTCGACCTGTCGTACTCGATGGTGCTGCGCGGAACGTGGGCCGTCGCCAAGCAGACCACCCTCGCCCTGCACACGCTCGTGACCAGCAAGTTCCCGCAGGACGCGATCCAGATCATCGGGTTCTCCAACTATGCGCGGGTGCTGCACCCCGAGGAGATGGCCGGTCTCGACTGGGACATGGTGCAGGGCACCAACCTGCACCACGCGCTGATGATCGCGGGACGGCATCTGGACCGGCACCCCGACTTCGAGCCGATCGTCCTGGTCGTCACCGACGGGGAGCCGACCGCGCACCTGCGCCCGGACGGCCGCTCGCTGTTCGACTACCCGCCGTCCACCGACACGCTCGTGCTCACCCTCGCCGAGGTCGACAAGATGACGCGGCGCGGCGCCTGCATGAACTTCTTCATGCTCGCCGAGGACCGGCGGCTCGTGTCGTTCGTGGAGGAGGTCGCGCGGCGCAACGGCGGCCGGGTGTTCGCGCCCGACGCCGAACGGCTCGGCGAGTACGTGGTGAGCGACTATCTGCGGGTGCGCCGCGGCCGCTGAGCATCCATCGCCGGAGGCGGCTAGGGTCGGGGCATGTCGACTTCCGACCGCCTGCTGCTGTTCCTGCACATCGGGTTCGCGATCTTCACGCTGGGGCCGCTGACGGCCGCGACCATGTCCACCCCCCGCTACATCCGCAACCGCAACGTCACGGTCGTGCGGTACCTGCACCGGACCACCCAGATCTACGGCCTCGCCACGCTCGGGATCTTCCTGTTCGGGCTGGCACTGGCCAAGGGCGATCTGGCGGAGATATGGCTGACGGTGTCGATGACGCTGTTCGTCGTCGCGCTGGCGCTGCTGCTGATCATCGAGCGCGACCAGCGCAAGGCCGCGCATCTGCTGGAGGTCGCGGCGGCCGAGGAGGGACGCGCGGCGGTCCCGGCCCGTCCCGCCGCCGCGCGGACGGCCGAGGGCGCGGAGAAGACCGAGACCGCGCAGGCCCCGCCCGCCCCCGCCTCCGGCGCGGAGATCGCGCAGGTGGAACGCGGGCGGCTGGCGGCGATGTCCGGCGTCGTCTCGCTGATCTGGCTGACGATCCTCGTCCTGATGGTCTGGAACGGCTGAGCCTCGCCCGCCCGTGGGCCGGGGCTACTCGCCCGGCTTCAGGTGGCCCTTGAGCCAGCCGACGATCGTCGGGTAGGTCTGCTCGTCGCTCAGCATGTCCGTCGCGTGCATGTGCCCCTCGACCGTCTTCACGGTCGCCTGGACGCCCGCGGCGCGCAGCGCGGCCGCCAGCCCGGTGCTCTGCGTGACCGGGACGAAGTCGCCGGTCGCGTGCATGAGCAGCATCGGCGCGTCGCCGGGCGAGACGTGCGTGACGGTGCTGGCGTCGTCCAGCAGGGGCAGGCAGACCTCGCCCGTCACGGTGCCGGGTTCGGGCTCGGCACCGGTCTCGGGATCGGGCTCGGCGCCGACCGTGACGCCGGGTTCGCAGTTCATCAGGTCGACCACGGCCCGCCGCAGCTTGCGCTGTCCGGGCGTGGCGCCGGGCTTCGCGCCGTCCTGGTAGGCGAGGTACGGGTTGTTCGGCGGCGACAGCGCGACCACGCCGCGCACCTGCCGGGTGCCCGTGCCGAGCGTGCCGAGCTGGGTCGCGAGCTGGCCGCCGGCCGACGACCCGACGACGGCGACGCGCGCCGGGTCGGCGTTCCACACCCGGGCGTACTTCTTGATGAAGGCGAGCGCGGCCAGGGAGTCGTCCCGCTGCGCGGGCCAGTGCGCCTTGGGTGAGAGCCGGTAGTTCGCCGACAGGACGACGAAGCCCTCCTCGGTCAGCCGCCGCGCGAAGTACTTCCAGCCGCCGCCCTTGTCGCCCTGCAGCCAGTAGCCGCCGTGCAGGATCAGCACCACGGGGCGCGGCCCGGCCTGCCGCGCGTCCTGCCGCCAGTAGGCGTCGATCTTCTGCGCGGCGTCCTTGCCGTAGGCGTAGGTGCGGAACTTCGGCAGCTGCGGGGTGACCATGACGGCCCGCGCCGTGGCGGTGCCGTCCGGCTCACCGTCCGCGCCCGGCCGCCCGTTCCCGGGCAGGGTCGTGGCGGACGCCGACGGCGACTGCGAGCCGGAGTCGCCGGTCTGCGGTTCGCCGGAGGGAGCCGCCGTCCCGGGCTCCCCGGCCGGCGGCGCGGACGGGCCGGACGACGCCCCCGGCACCGGGGGGGCCGCGTGGGCGCCCACGGGAACCGCCACGGCGGCCAGACATGTCGCGGCGAACGCCGCCCCACAGACCAGTACCTTGCGCACCCGGGCCCCTCCTTTACGAACCTGGCGCGCCGAGTATAGATGTTTTGATCAAGTCCGGTGGGGAATGGTCAGCTGATTTTCACCCGAGCGCCTGCTTGAGGTCACGGCGCAGGTCGTCCACGTCCTCGATGCCGACGGACAGCCTGACCAGGTCAGACGGCACCTCCAGCGGCGATCCGGCGGCCGACGCGTGCGTCATCCGGCCCGGGTGCTCGATCAGCGATTCCACGCCGCCGAGTGACTCGCCGAGCGTGAACAGCTTCGTCCGCTCGCACACCCGGACGGCGGCCTCCGCCGACTCCATGCGGAACGAGACCATGCCGCCGAACGCCTTCATCTGCTTGGCGGCGACGTCGTGGCCCGGATGGTCGGGCAGCCCCGGGTAGAGGACCTGCCGGACCGACCGGTGCCGCGTGAGCATCTCGACGATCTTCTCGGCGTTCGCGCAGTGCCGGTCCATCCGCACGCCGAGCGTCTTGATCCCGCGCAGGGTGAGCCAGGAGTCGAACGGACCCGCGACGGCGCCCATCGCGTTCTGGTGGAACGCCAGCCGCTCGCCCAGTCCCGGGTCCGCCGCGATCAGCGCACCGCCGACGACGTCGGAGTGCCCGCCGATGTACTTGGTGGTCGAGTGGACGACCACGTCCGCGCCGAGTTGCAGCGGACGCTGCAGATACGGCGAGGCGAAGGTGTTGTCGACGGCGAGCAGCGCGCCCGCCTCGTGCGCGACGGCGGCGAGCGCGGCGATGTCGGCGATGCCGAGCAGCGGGTTCGTCGGCGTCTCCACCCAGATGATCTTCGTTTCGGGACGGACCGCGGCCCGCACCGCGGCGATGTCGCCCAGCGGAACCGGGTCGAACGCGACGCCCCACGGCTCGGCGACCTTCGCGAACAGCCGGTAGGTGCCGCCGTAGGCGTCATTCGGGATGATGACGTGATCGCCGGGCCGGCAGACCGTGCGCAGGAGCGCGTCCTCGGCGGCGAGCCCCGACGCGAACGCGAGCCCGCGGGCGCCGCCCTCCGTCTCCGCCAGGCATACTTCAAGCGCGGTACGGGTCGGGTTGGCCGACCGGGAGTACTCGTAGCCGCCGCGCAGCCCGCCGATGCCGTCCTGCTTGTAGGTGGAGACCTGGTAGATCGGCGGGACGACCGCCCCCGTCGTGGGGTCGGGCTCCTGCCCCGCGTGGATGGCCAGGGTCTCGAACCCCTGCTGAACCTCGTTGTCCATGGGTACGAGGCTATCCACCCCTCGCCCCTCCTAGAGGAGGAGGTACTCCCCCGCAGGTATCAGCCGCTATTTCGGCGCTGGGGGTGACCTCAAAGCCCCATGTGATCTCTACCGTTTTACAGGTATCCCAACGACCCTGATTAAGGAAGTCCCATGTTCGCTCGGCTCGCGCGCTTCGTCGTGAGACACCCGTGGTGGACGATCGTGGCGTGGCTCGTGGCCGCGGCATTGATCATCGCCTTCTCTCCCAAGCTCACCACCGAGTCCGACCAGGGCGACTTCCTGCCCTCGAAGTACGAGTCGGTGCAGGCGATCAAAATCGCCGAGAAGGCGTTCCCGGCGCAGGAGGACACCTCCTCGCTGATCGTCGTGAAGCGGACCGACGGCGGGCCGCTGACCGCGCCGGACACCGCGAAGGTCAACGAGGCCGCCACGTCCCTGAACTCCGCCAAGCCACCGACGGTGCTGAACTTCCTCACCGGCCCGCAGGCCGTCGCGCCGAACAAGGCCGTCCAGGTGATCATGGTGCCGATGAAGGGCACCTCGCAGGCCGACAGCAAGAAGCAGGGCGAGGCGGTCAAGGAGATCCGCAAGGACCTGCCGGCGCTGCTGAAGGGCAGCGGGCTGGAGGCCAAGGTCGGCGGTAACGTGGCCGGCTTCGTCGACAACGAGGACTCCTTCAACAAGTCCTTCGAGATCGTCGGCATCGCCACCTTCGTGCTGATCATCGGCCTGATCCTGCTGATCTTCCGGGCCCCGCTGGCGGCGGTGCTGCCGATCATCGTGATCATGGTGACGATGCAGGTCGCGATGGGCCTGATCGGCGCCGCCTCGAAGGTCTTCGGCTTCTCCGGCGACGACAGCCTCAGCACCATCATCCTGATCGTGCTCTTCGGCATCGGCGCCGACTACTACCTGTTCCTGATGTTCCGGTTCCGGGAGCGGCTGCGCGCCGGCGACGACAAGAAGACCGCGATGATCACCGCGGTGGAGCGGGTCGGCGAGGTCATCTCCTCGGCCGCCGCCGCCATCGCCGTCACGTTCCTGGTGCTGCTGCTCGCGACGTTCGGCGTGTTCAGCGCCTGGGGCCCGTCCCTCGCGATCGCCGTCGTCGTCATGGGCATCACCTCGCTCACGCTGTTCCCGGCGCTCGTGTCGCTGCTCGGCACCGCCGTGTTCTGGCCGTCCAAGGCGTGGAAGAAGCAACCGAAGGGCTCGGTCTCCACGGCCATCGGCCGCGCCGTCGGCAAGCGTCCGGCGGTCGCCGCCGCCGCGTCCGGTCTCGTGCTGGTCGTGCTGGCACTCGGCTCGCTCGGGTTCAAGGCCGACTACGACTTCGCCGCGGGCTTCCCGCAGGACACCGAGTCGGCTCGGGCGACCAAGGACATGGAGAAGGGCTTCCCGCCCGGCCTGACCACCCCGGTGCAGGTGTTCATCAAGTCTGAGAACGGGCAGCCGGTCACCCAGGAGCAGCTCGCGTCCTTCAGCGCGGCCGCCAAGAGCGCGCCGGGCGTCGGCAGGGTGCAGCAGCCCGTCCCCGGCCGGGACAAGTCCGTGGCCCGCGTCGACCTGGTGCTGAAGACCAACCCGGCGTCCAACGAGTCGATCAGCCTGGTCAAGGACAAGCTGGCGCCGGCCGTGCACAAGGCCGCCCCGGCGGGCACCCGCGCCTACGTCGGCGGCCAGACGGCGATCTTCGCCGACATCAACGCCGTCAACAACCGCGACCTGTCGGTCATCCTGCCGGTGGCGGCGGTGCTGATCGCGCTCATCCTGGCCCTGCTGCTGCGGTCGGCCGTCGCGCCCGTCTACCTGGTCATCGCCGTCCTGCTGGGCTTCGCCGCGACGCTCGGCTCCGCGGTGTACGTCTTCCAGGGCGCGATGGGCGAACCCGGCGTCACCTTCCAGCTGCCGATCGTCCTCTACCTGTTCGTGCTGGCCATCGGGACCGACTACAACATCCTGATGACCGCGCGGCTGCGCGAGGAGGCGAAGGAGGGGCACGACCCGCGGACGGCCGCGGCGCTGGCCGTCCAGCACGGCGGCCCGACCGTCGCCGCGGCGGGCCTCATCCTCGCCGGCACCTTCTCGGTGATGATGCTCGCGCCGGTCTCGATGCTCCAGCAGATGGGCTTCTCCGTCGCGATCGGCATCGCGCTGTCGGCGTTCGTCATGTCGACGTTCCTGGTGCCGGGCATCACCGCGATGCTGGGCCACCGGGCCTGGTGGCCGGGGCACGGGGACGAGCCGAAGAAGCGGCCCCTCGCCACCGACACGCGGGAGGACTTCGCCCCGAGCGGGTACCGCGCCTAGCGGCACCCACCCGAACGTCGGGTTGCGGAGCCCGGTCAGAAACGCCGCCCACCGGCCGGCGCTCCGCAACCCGGCACCTTCTCGGGCACGGCACCTCGTCACACGGAGGGCCCGGAGATCATCGCGATCTCCGGGCCCTCCGCCGCTCGTCAGGTGGTGGACGCCGCCAGGAACGCCAGCAGGTCCTGGCGGGTGACGAGGCCCTTCGGCTTGCCGTCCACGAGGACGACCGCCGCCCCCGACTTCTCCAGCACGCCGACGGCCTTGCTCACCGGCTCGCCGTACCCGAGCGTCGGCAGCGGCGGCGACATGTGCAGCTCGACCGGCTCGGACATCTTCGCCCGGCCCTTCACCATGATGTCGAGCAGGTCGCTCTCCCCCACCGAGCCGACGACCTCGGCGGCCATGACCGGCGGTTCCTCCTTCATCACCGGGACCTGCGACACCTCGTACTCGCGCATGATGGAGATCGCGGTCTGCACGGTCTCGTGCGGGTGGACGTGCACGAACTCCGGCAGCGTGGCGCCCTTGCGGGTGAGCACCTCGCCGACGCACGCCTCCTCGGTGTTCGGGGTGAGGAAGCCGTAGTCCGCCATCCAGCCGTCGTTGAAGATCTTGCCGAGGTAGCCGCGGCCGCTGTCCGGCAGCAGCACGACGATGACCGCGTCCGGGTCGGCCTTCTCGGCGACCCGCAGTGCCGCGACCACCGCCATCCCGCAGGACCCGCCGACGAGCAGCGCCTCCTCGCGGGCGAGCCGCCGCGTCATGAGGAACGAGTCCTTGTCGGACACCGCGATGACGTCGTCGCAGATGTCGCGGTCGTAGGTGTCGGGCCAGATGTCCTCGCCGACGCCCTCGGTCAGATAGGGACGCCCGCTGCCGCCGGAGTAGACGGACCCCTCCGGGTCGGCGCCGATGACCTGCACCCGGCCCCCGGACACCTCCTTGAGGTACCTGCCGGTGCCGCTGATCGTCCCGCCGGTGCCGATGCCCGCGACGAAGTGGGTGATGCGGCCCTCGGTCTGCTCCCACAGCTCCGGGCCGGTCGTCTCGTAGTGGGACCGGGGGTTCTGCGGGTTGGTGTACTGGTTCGGCTTCCACGCGCCGGGGATCTCGGCGGCGAGCCGGTCCGACACCGAGTAGTAGGAGTCGGGGTGGTCGGGGTTGACCGCCGTCGGGCAGACGACGACCTCGGCGCCGTACGCGCGCAGCACGTCGATCTTGTCCTTGCCGACCTTGTCGGGGCAGACGAAGACGCAGCGGTAGCCGCGCTCCTGCGCGACGATGGCGAGCCCCACCCCGGTGTTGCCGGACGTCGGCTCGACGATCGTCCCGCCCGGCCGCAGCTCACCGGACTTCTCGGCCGCGTCGATCATCCGGACCGCGATGCGGTCCTTCACCGATCCTCCGGGGTTGAAGTACTCCACCTTGGCGAGCACCTGCGGCCGCAGGCCACTGGTGACCTTGCGCAGCCGAACCAGCGGGGTGTTGCCCATCAGTTCGACGAGCGAGTCGTGTACGTGCACCGCGACTTCCTTGTCCAGTGTGTTGATATGCGTGTGCCGTCCTTGTTCCGCAGCCATTGACGCGCGGGAACGGACGCGGGTCCGGAAGGTTTCCCGTTTCTGACGGTAGCCGAGATCGGTACCCGCAGGCATCAACGGCTTTACACCGGGGTAGGAACTTAATCACGGAGGGTCAAGCCAGTATGTTGAGAGCATTCACCGCGCGCCGGATCGCGGCCGCCGCGGCGTACGGCGGCGGAGGCGTCACGGCCCTCGGCGGTATCACCTTCGGCCTCATCGTGGCGGAGGCGAAGCTCGCCCGCAGGATCATCCAGGCGACGCCCAACGGCGCCCCGCCCGTGGCGGACGGTCTGTACGGCGAGACGTTCGGCGGCGCACCGATGTCACTGGTCATGCTGGGTGACTCGACCGCGGCCGGTCTCGGGGTCCACTCGCCGGAGGAGACACCCGCCGCCGTCCTTGCGACCGGGCTCTCCGCGATGGCGGACCGCCCCGTCCGGCTGACGAACGTGGCCCGCTCCGGCTCCCGGTCGCAGGCCCTCGGCGGCCAGGTCGAGCAGGCCCTGCAGACCCGTCCCGACATGGCCGTCATCATGATCGGCGCGAACGACGTGATCGGCCGGGTCTCCCCCGGCGAGTCCGTCCGGCATCTCGCGGACGCCGTCGAGCGGCTGCGCGCCGCCGGCAGCCATGTCGTCGTCGGCACCTGCCCCGACCTCGGCTCGGTCGAGCCGCTGTTGCAGCCGCTGCGGTGGTTCGCGCGGCGCGCCTGCCGCCAGCTCGCCGCCGCGCAGACGATCGCCGTCGTCGAGCACGGCGGCCGGTCGGTGTCCCTCGGCGACCTGCTCGGCCGCGAGTTCGCCGCCGACCCGCTGTCGATGTTCAGCGAGGACCGCTACCATCCGTCCGCCCGCGGCTACGCCGCCGCGGCCGCCGCCGTCCTCCCGTCGGTGGCGTCCGCCCTCGGCCTGGAACCGGAGCCGGCCGGCGAGGTCGCTCTCCCCGTGTCCTTGGCCGCCGCCGAAGCCGCCGAGCAGGCCGGCACCGAGGTCAGCGGCGCCTCCGTGGCCGGCCACGACCGCGGCCCCCGCGGGCGCTGGGCCACCCTGCGGTATCCGTTGCGCCGCCCTTGGCGCCGGGCGCTGGGGCGTCCTTCTCTCCTGAAGGAGGCGGCAGTCGCGGGACTCGCTCCGGTCCGCCTGGCGGCTCACTGCGCGACCGGTTTCTCGCAGGCCCGAAACCGCCTTCGGACGCGCTCGCAGCGCTGGCGGTCGCCGGCCCCCGAGGCCGACGGCTGAGCGCAGAAGGACCGGGACCCGTCCGGTCACCAGAGGACGGGCCCACGGCCGACCTGGGCGCCCGCCGGCCGGCCTTCCGTCCGCGCTCACGGCGGCCGGCCGGTGGCGTGGGTCTCAGCGTGGGGCGCCCGACGTCCCGGGCACATGGGGCGGCCGTCATCACGGCGCCGGGATTCCCCTACCACCGGATAAACCCGTACTTATTCGACTCGCCGTCGATGGAGTCCGGGGGGCGGCGTGTACGGGGCGGGAGGCCAGCGATTAGATTGACCAGGTGACCGGTGAGTAAGTTGCACCGTTTTGGCCGCTGAGACAGGAGACCCGCAATGCCCGAGGCAGTCATCGTCGCCACCGCGCGCTCGCCGATCGGCCGCGCCTTCAAGGGGTCGCTGAAGGACATCCGGCCCGACGACCTCACCGCCCAGATGGTCACCGCCGCGATGGCGAAGGTGCCGCAGCTCGGGCCGGACCAGATCGACGACCTGCTGCTCGGCTGCGGGCTGCCCGGCGGTGAGCAGGGCTACAACATGGGGCGCGTCGTGTCCGTCCTGCTGGGCTGGGACAACGTGCCCGGCGCCACCATCACGCGGTACTGCTCGTCCTCGCTCCAGACGACCCGGATGGCGCTGCACGCGATCAAGGCGGGCGAGGCGGACGTGATCGTCTCGGCGGGTGTGGAGACCGTCAGCCGGTTCGCCAAGGGCAGCAGCGACGGCCTGCCCGACACCCAGAACCCGACGTTCGAGGAGGCGCAGGCCCGTACCGCGAAGGCGGCCGAGGGCGGCGCACCGGTGTGGCACGACCCGCGCGAGGGCGGCAAGGTCCCCGACATCTACATCGCGATGGGCCAGACCGCCGAGAACGTGGCGGGGCTGCGCGGTGTGTCCCGGCAGGCGCAGGACGAGTTCGGCGTCCGCTCGCAGAACCTCGCCGAGAAGGCGCTCGCCAACGGCTTCTGGGAGAAGGACATCACCCCGGTGACCCTGCCGGACGGCACCGTCGTGTCCAAGGACGACGGCCCCCGGCCCGGCACCACCTACGAGAAGGTGTCGCAGTTGCAGCCGGTGTTCCGCCCGGACGGGACGGTCACCGCCGGCAACTGCTGCCCGCTGAACGACGGCGCCGCCGCGGTCGTCATCATGAGCGACACCAAGGCCGCCGAGCTCGGCATCACCCCGCTGGCCCGGATCGTGTCGACCGGCGTCACCGGCCTGTCCCCGGAGATCATGGGCCTCGGCCCGGTGGAGGCGTCCCGCAGGGCGCTCGCCAAGGCCGGCATGACCATCGATGACATCGACCTCGTCGAGATCAACGAGGCGTTCGCGGCGCAGGTGCTGCCGTCCGCCGAGGATCTCGGCATCGACCTCGACAAGCTGAACGTCAACGGCGGCGCGATCGCGGTCGGTCACCCGTTCGGCATGACCGGCGCCCGCATCACCTCCACGCTCCTCAACAGCCTGAAGTTCCACGACAAGCAGTTCGGGCTGGAGACGATGTGCGTGGGCGGCGGCCAGGGCATGGCGATGGTCCTGGAGCGCCTTTCCTGATTTTTCGGGCGGTGGCCCGCATGAGAGCGCCCCGTGCCGCCTTCATGCGGGCCACCTGCGCGTTTCCGGGGAATATCCCCGCTATAAATGATCTACGTAACGCAAAAGATAGGTCCCCGTTAGGGTCTTGTCACATGCGGAGAGGTGTTGCAGAGTCAGCAGGAAGAGCCCCGCGACCTGGAGGTGCCAATTGTCACTGAACCACTCGCCGGAGACGCACAGCAAGCTGATCGCCCGCATCCCGCAAGTCACCGGACGTGACATCCCCGAGTGGTTCACCGCCATCGAGAACGGCCCCTCGTTCACCCGCTGCGAGGAACGCAGCTCCTGGCTGGCCGAGGAGCACAACCTCTCACACGGCTACGCCGCGGCACTGGTGCGCGAGCACGAGCGCACGCGCCGCGCGCGCCACTACTGATGGCAGCACCAAGCGAATCTCACACGGACCCGGTGGGATCCCGCCAGCGGATGCCCCCGCCATCGTGCGGCTGAGCCGACACGACTCTGGCGCAGAGATCCCACACGGATCAGCCCCGCACCGCCTGGCGCGGGGCTGATCACTGCGTTGGCGGCTAGTCGCGTCCGCTGAAGTAGCTGAGCAGGCGGAGAATCTCCAGGTAGATCCACACGAGGCTCAGCACCAGGCCGAACGCGCAGTACCAGGCGAACTTCTCCGGGGCCTGCCGCCGGACGCCCTGCTCGATGGAGTCGAAGTCCAGCAGCAGGAAGAAGCAGCCGACCAGGATCGCGACGACGCTGAAGATGTAGGCGAGCGGGCTGCCCGGGTCGCGGATGCCGATGCCCTGGTCGCCGCCGAACAGGTGCACCACCAGGTTGATGATCATCAGCCCGATGAGCGCGGCACCGGCGGCGATGACGAACTTGGCGAACTTGGGCGTGACACGGACGATGCGCAGCGCGTAGACGGCGAGGGTGGCGCCGAACGCGAGCGCCGTCCCGATCACGGCCTGGAAGACCACGCCGTGGTAGAGGTCGTTGTAGGCGTGGCTGATGATGCCGACCACGACGCCGTAGACGCCCGCGAACGCCAGCACCAGCGGCGCGTTGGCCTTGCGGCCGAACGTGATGAACGCCCAGATCCCGATCTCGGCGACGAGCGCCAGGACGAGCACGGGGGCGGCGAGTTCGGTGGGCACCAGCACCCACGCCAGCGCCGCGGTGATCACGAGGGTGGCCAGGGTCAGGAATCCGCGGACGACGACGTCGTCCATGGTCATCGGTCGGGTGGCCGGTGGCGCGTAGCCGGGCGCGGCCCCGTACTGCGGCGCCCCGTACGGCTGTGCTCCATGGCCGGGCGGACCGTAGCCCGGCCCTCCGGCCCGCTGGTCGAAGGCGTTCCCCCGGAACGCGGGGTTTCTGCTCTCCATCAGAGTCTCCACTTTCGGCCGACGTGGCCCCCCAGTGTAAGCGCGAAACCCCCGCATGATCAGCCCAAACCACGCTCAGTTCACCAAGCCGCACCCGCCGAAAGACCCACACCACCCCCAGCCACCCACCCACGAGGGCGAAGCCTCGCACCGGGAGCCCCAAAGGGTCGCCCCCTGAGCCAACACTGCAAGCCGACCGAAAGGTCGGCGAGCACCTCACTGCACCCACCGAAAGCCCCGCACCAACCCCAGCCACCCACCCCGCGAGGGCGAAGCCCTCGCACCGGGGGTTCCAGGGGGTCGCCCCCCTGGGCCAACACTGCGGGCCCCCGGCGAAGCCGACCGAAGGCCGGCGAGCAGGGTCGACCGGCGCGTGCCCCTGGTCGGACTCGAACCGACACATTGGCTCTTTTAGGGAGCCCGCCTCTGCCATTGGGCTACAGGGGCGGCGTCATCATATCGAGTCAGGGTCCGGGACACGCGCTTCCTTTCCTGGGTTAGACGAGCACGGCCGGGTCCGGCCAGTTTCACAGCGTCAGTCAAGAGACCCCCGGATGCCCGTGACCGGGGGCTTACCTCGGTGGACGGGTCAGGCGGTCGCGTTCTCCCGGGTGCGGCCGGCGGCGAGCTCGAATTCCTGGCGCGGCCGCTCCAGTTCGGCCAGGGAGACGATCTCGCGGTGGAAGAAGAGCGCGAGCGTCCAGTCCATGGTGATCCGGAACTTGCGGTTGACGGTCGGCATCCGTGACAGGTGGTAGGTGCGGTGCATGAACCAGGCGGGGAGGCCGCGCAGTTGGACGCCGTAGACGTTCGCGACGCCCTTGTGCAGGCCGAGGCTCGCCACCGAGCCGACGTAGGCGTGTTCGTAGGGCTTCCTCGGTTCGCCGCGCACATCCGCGGCGATGTTGTCGCCGAGCCGTTTGGCCTGCCGGACGGCATGCTGGGCGTTGGGCGCGGTGAACTCGCCTTTTCCGCTGAGGTCGGGGACGGCGGCGTTGTCGCCCGCCGTGTACACGTGCTCCAGCCCTTCGACGGTCAGCTCGGCGGTCGCCTTGAGGCGTCCCTTGTCGTCCAGGGGCAGATCGCTGGCCTGGAGGACGGGGTGCGGTTTCACGCCGGCCGTCCAGACGAGGGTGCCGGCGTCGAACTCCTCGCCGTCGCTCAGCACGATGTGCCGTTTCTCGGCGGATTTCAGCAGCGTCTTCAGCTTGACCTCGATGCCGCGGCGGCGCAGGGCGTCGGCGGTCCAGCGGCCCATCTCCGGGCCCACCTCGGGCAGGATGCGGTCGGTCGCCTCCACCATCATCCAGCGCATCTCACGCGGGTCGATCGACGGGTACCACTTGCACGCGTCCCGCGCCATGTCCTCCAGTTCGGCCATGGCCTCGACGCCCGCGAATCCGGCTCCGACGAACACGAAGGTCAGTGCCCGCTTCCTGATCTGCTCGTCGTCGGGGTTGGCCGCGGCGATGTCGAGCTGGTGCAGGACGTGGTTGCGCAGGTAGATCGCCTCTTCGACGGTTTTGAAGCCGATCCCGCATTCGGCGAGTCCCGGGATGGGCAGGGTGCGCGAGATGGAGCCGACCGCGACGACGAGCATGTCGTAGCCGATGTCGCGTTCGGCGGCGCCGTCGGTCCGTGTCCCGGCCGGGCAGAGGGTGACCCGCCGGGACGCGTGGTCGATCCGGGTGACGTACCCGTTCACGATCCGGCAGCGTCCGAGGACCTTGCGCAGCGGCGCGACGACGTGCCGTGGCTCCAGGTTTCCCGCCGCCGCCTCGGGCAGGAACGGCTGGTAGGTCATGTACGACTGGGGATCGATGACGGTGACGGTGACCTCGCCGCGGCGCAGCTCGCGGCGGAGCTTCTTCTGCAGGCGCAGGGCCGTGTACATGCCGACGTACCCACCGCCGACGATCACGATCCGCTTCGCGGTCCCCGGAGCGTTCGCCGGACGGCCCGAAGGGGCGCCCTCCGAGACAGTTGTAGAAGGCATATCGGAAGCGTTACCCGCCTGCCCGGCTCGCGAACTTCCTGCCCTCTTCTGGCATCTCACCGGATGTACCACCAGAAAGCAGACGGCGGGTCAGGGCCGAACGGGGGCGCCAAGCGGCCGCGGGCGGCAGACCGGGACAGGGGCGGTCACCGCGCCTCGGCCGCTTGGTCCAGGCCCTGCCCCGCCGTCGGCCGCCGCCGCTCTCCGCAGCCGCGGTTTCGTCTCGGGCCCGGCACGACGAACCCGGAGCCCCGCTAGCGGTGGTCGCGGGCGCGGGTGAGGACCGCGTCCAGCATGTCTTCGGTGACCCGGCCGGTGAAGGTGTTCTGCTGGCTCGGGTGGTAGCAGCCCAGCATCAGGACCGGGTCGCGCCGGGCCGCCGAAGGCGGCGGCACCAGTTCGACCTCCGCGCCGTGGCCGAACTTCGGCCGGGGGCGCGGCACCCCGTAGCCGGCCTGCTTGAGCGCCGGCCACACGCCCTGCCAGGCGAACCCGCCGAGGCACAGGACGCAGCGGACGCTCGGCGCGACCATCTCGACCTCGCGGGCCAGCCACGGCAGGCAGGTCGTGCGTTCCAGCGGCGTCGGCTTGTTGTCCGGCGGCGCGCACCGGACGGTCGCCGCCATCCGCGCGCCGATCAGCCGCTGCCCGTCGCCCGCATGGACGCTCGTGGGCCGCGTGGCGAGCCCCACCCGGTGCAGGGACGCGAACAGCCAGTCGCCCGACCGGTCGCCGGTGAAGATGCGCCCGGTGCGGTTGCCGCCGTGCGCGGCGGGGGCGAGCCCGACGATCAGGATGCGCGGCTCCGGGTCGCCCCACCCGGCGATGGGGCGTCCCCAGTACTCCTCGTCCGCGAACGCGCGGCGGCGCTGGACGGCGACCTTCTCCCGCCACGCCACGAGCCGGTCGCATGCGCGGCACACCGACTGGCGGGCGCACAGCTCGTCCAGGTCCGGCGCCTTGGCGGCCAGTTCGACGACCTCGCCAGTGCCGCGGGCGACGGGGGTGTCCGGTGTCGCGGGGTCCCCCGGCCAGCCCGACCCGGGCGGCACGAAGGGGGCGTTGGCGGTCGGCATACCACCGATCGTCCCACGCCACAGGCGGTGGCCGGGATGCGCCCATGACCGGTGCGGAGCGGGGTCCGGTCGGTACGATGCGTTCGCCGGTTGGGGGGCGGGGTGTCCGGCACTGCCATCGGGCGAAGCGGGAGGCAGGAGTGTCGCAACCGGGCTGGTACCCCGATCCGTACGGCACCGGGAGCCTGCGCTGGTGGGACGGGCGGAACTGGACCGAGCGGCTCAACCCCGAGCCGGACCGCCCGCCCCGGCCGCGGCCGCCGCGGCCGAAACGGTCCGCGGCGGGCGCGGAGCCCGCGAGCCCGCATGCGGCCCCGCACGTACAGCAGCCGGCCTGGGAGCACGCCCCGTCCGTCAGTCCGCTGGACGTGCGCGTGCGCGGCCTGCACCTGTACGCCGATGACCGGGGCGTCGCGTACGGGAGCGCGTCGCTCACCTGGGCGCGGGTGGAGTGGGTGGCGTACTGGGCGGCGGAGCGCCCAGCCGGATCCGGCCGCGTCCCCGGCACGCAGTGGATCTTCCAGGCGGGCCGGTTCCCGTTCCGCGGCGGCCCGCGCGTCGAGGTGGTGATCGAGGCGGACGCCCTGCCGGCCCGGGACGCCGAGCCCGAGCGCATCTGGGGGCGGCTGATCCAGCTGTGCCAGGAGCACGCCGAGCGGCGGCTCGTCGCCGAGCTGGTGCGGCGCGTCCGGGCGGGCGAGTCGATCGACGTGGCGCAGGGCCTGACCGTCCATCCGGGCGGTGTGCGCGGCAGCCGGGTGTCGCTGAGCTGGTCGTCGCTCTCCGGCGCGACCGTCGACCGGGGACGGGTGTGGATCCAGCAGACCGGCAGCAACTCGCCGAGCCTCTACGTCCCGCAGCAGAACCCGAACGCGGTGCTGATCCCCGCGTTGCTGGCACAGCTCGGACGCTGAGGCTCTGGCGAGCGTCAGACGAGCGACCAGGCGGCGCCGTCCAGGATGTCGTGTTCGCTGACGACGACGGCGCCGAACCCGTACTCCCGCATGATGCGGTCGAGGATCAGCGCGCCCGCGCCGATCACGTCGACGCGGCCGGGATGCATGACGCCGAACCGGGCGCGCTCGGCCCGGGTGGCGTGCAGCAGCCGGCGCGTCACCTCGTGCACCTGCGTGGCGGTGATGCGCGACAGGTGGATGCGGGACGAGTCGTACTCCGGCAGGTCGAGCGCGATCCCGGCGACGGTGGTGACGGACCCGGCGAGCCCGACGAGCGTGCGCGCCTCGTCCACCGGCACCCGCTCCCGGACGGCGGCGAGCGCGGTGTCGATGTCGGCGACGGCGTGCGAGATCTGCTGCGGTGAGGGCGGATCGTCCGCCAGGTGCCGTTCGGTCATCCGCACGCAGCCGATGTCGATCGAGGAGGCCGCGCCGGCCGACGAGCTGCCGAGCACGAACTCGGTGGAGCCGCCGCCGATGTCGACGACCAGGTAGGGGCGGGCGGGACGCAGCGCCGCCAGCTCCCGGGTGGCGCCGCTGAACGACAGCTCGGCTTCCTCGTCCCCGCTGATCACCTCGGGCACGACGCCGAAGATGTCGACGACGCCGCGGACGAAGTCGGCCCGGTTCGCGGCGTCACGGGTCGCGCTGGTCGCCACCACCCGGGTCTTGATCGGGTCGCGCCCGGCGCCGCTGCCGTGCCGCTCGATCAGCTCGGCGTAGCCGCGCATCGCGGTGAACGTCCGCTCCAGCGCGGCGGGCGACAGCCGGCCGGTCTCGTCGACGCCCTCGCCCAGCCGGACGATCTCCATCCGGCGTTCGACGTCGGTCAGCGAGCCGCCGTCCTCGCCGGGCACGATGTCGGCGATCAGCAGGCGGACCGCGTTCGTCCCGCAGTCGATGGCCGCGACGCGCGTCACCGCGCCTCCCCCGGTTCGGGCTCCCCCGGTTCGGGCACCGCCTGGACGGACGGCCCCGCCTGGACGCAGGGGCCGGACCGCCACCATTCCGGGAGCGCCTCCAGCGCCTCACGGCCGAACGGGTTCACGCCGGGGACCGCCAGCTCGTGCGCGATGAGCGCGTGCAGGCACTTGACGCGGTCGGGCATCCCGCCCGCGCTCTGCGTGCCCGCGGGCAGCGGCTCGATGCCCTCGTCGCGGGCCGCCTCGTCCCTGCGGTGCAGGTAGTCCTCGTGGGCGGCGGCGTACTTCTCCCTGAGGGAGGGGTCTTCGGCGAGCCTGGCCTGCATCTCGCGCATGACGCCGCTGCCCTCCAGCGTCCCGATGGCCGAGGCGGCCTTCGGGCACGTCAGGTAGAACAGCGTGGGAAACGGCGTCCCGTCCGCGAGCCGCGGCGCGGTCTCGATCACCGCGGGCCGCCCGCACGGGCAGCGGCTCGCCACCGCGCGGACGCCGCGCGGCTCCCGCCCGAGTTGGGCCGCGACAGCGGCCATGTCACCTGCTTCGATCATCTCCCCACCTGCGGATCGGTGATCCGTTCTGCTGCGTCGCCGTGGCCGGCGGCCGCGCCGCCCCCGGGGGGATCAGCGCCGCCGGTCGGCGGCCTCCACCGACCGCCACAGCGTCTCGTACCAGGGCGGCTTGCTCGGTGGTCCGCCCTTGTGGGTCTGCTGGTCCGTACCACCGCCGCCGTCCAGCACGATGTAGCACTTTACGTCAGGACGACAGTAATGGAGCCTTCGCGTCGCCTCACGCTCAATGTATGACTTATCACCCAATTGTTGTTTACGTTGGGCAAGAATCTCCACCTGGCGGCGGGCCACCGCCTCCTTGCGCCGCAGGTCGGCGATCTCCTTGCGCTGGGCGATGTACTCCCGGACGGGGTAGGCGAGACTCAGCGCGATCGCGCACACCACGACCGCGAGGATGGCGGCGCGGCTGGTCAACGCCGGATTGCCGCGATGCGCCCCGTGGTCGTCGTGGTCGTCCTGGTCGTCGTGGCCCGCCCGGTCCTCACGTTGCGCCATCGTGTCCCCTGCCTGTGGCCCGGTCTTCCGGCGGCCGGAACGTCGCCCCGGCCGCCGGTCGCACTCCCCGGCTGGTCAGCCCTGCGCGTCGAAGCGCGGGAACGCGGCGGCGCCGGCGTAGCGGGCGGCGTCGTCCAGCAGTTCCTCGATGCGCAGCAGCTGGTTGTACTTGGCGACACGGTCGCTGCGGGCCGGGGCGCCGGTCTTGATCTGGCCGCAGTTGGTCGCCACGGCCAGGTCGGCGATCGTGGTGTCCTCGGTCTCGCCGGACCGGTGGCTCATCATGCAGCGGTAGCCGCTGGTCTGCGCGAGCGAGACGGCGTCGAGGGTCTCGGTGAGCGTGCCGATCTGGTTGACCTTGACCAGCAGCGCGTTCGCGGCGCCGGACCTGATGCCGCGGCCGAGCCGCTCGGGGTTGGTGACGAACAGGTCGTCGCCGACGAGCTGGACGCGGTCGCCGACGGCGGCGGTGAGGCCCTCCCAGCCGGCCCAGTCCTCCTCGTCCAGCGGGTCCTCGATCGACACGAGCGGGTAGTTGCCGAGCAGCTCGCCGTAGTAGGCGGCCATGTCGTCGGCGGACCGCTTGGCGCCCTCGAACGTGTACCGGCCGTCGGCGTGGAACTCGGTGGCGGCGACGTCCAGGGCGAGCGCGATGTCGCGGCCGGGGGTGAAGCCGGCCTTGCGGATCGCCTCCAGGATGAGGTCGAGCGCGTCCCGGTTGCTCGGCAGGTCGGGCGCGAAACCGCCCTCGTCGCCGAGGCCGGTGTTCAGGCCCTTGGACTTCAGCACCGACTTGAGCGCGTGGTAGGTCTCGGCACCCCAGCGCAGCGCCTCGGCGAAGGTGGCCGCGCCGATCGGGGCGATCATGAACTCCTGGATGTCGACGTTGGTGTCGGCGTGCGCGCCGCCGTTCAGGATGTTCATCATCGGGACGGGCAGCAGGTGCGCGTTCGGCCCGCCCACGTAGCGGAACAGCGGCAGGCCCGCGGAGTCGGCGGCGGCCTTGGCGACGGCCAGGCTGACGCCGAGGATCGCGTTGGCGCCGAGCGCGGACTTGGCGGGGGTGCCGTCCAGGTCGATCAGGAGCTGGTCGATCAGCCGCTGGTCGGACGCCGGGTAGCCGACGAGCTTCTCGTCGATGGTCTCGTTGACGGCCTTGACCGCGCCCCGGACGCCCTTGCCCCCGTAGCGCTCCCCGCCGTCGCGCAGTTCCACGGCCTCGAACTGGCCGGTGGAGGCCCCGCTCGGCACGGCGGCGTGCGCCTCGGTCCCATCGGCGAGCAGGACCTCGACCTCGACGGTCGGATTGCCGCGGGAGTCCAGGATCTCCCGGGCGAGTACGGCCTCGATCGACGACACGGGGAACCCCCTGATAGTACGGATTGGTCTGGTGCGATCTCCGAGCCTATCCACGTCGGTCTCGGGCCGCCCAACGGGCTCGCCGTTCTCCGGGGGCGGCCCGCGAGGAAGGGTTCGGACCGGCGGCGCGCGGGTCGCGGACGGCGCCGTGCGGCGGCGCGGGGGCGCGGACGCGCCATGACAGGGTTTTACCCGTCCGCGACGGTGGCGTTTGCGCTATTCAGGCAAGGATTTCAGGTACTGGAGGAACGTACCCGGGAGGTCTCCCATACGCGTCCGCCCCCGCCGTCCGCTCACGGGGCCGAGTCACTGGATCTGGCGGACCGTCCTGCGTCACCCGGAGATCCGGGTCCGGGTGACGGTGACGGCCTCGCTGGTCGCCTTGGTGCTGTCGACCGCGCTGTGGGCGGCGATGCTGCTCCTGCTCGCGCAGGACGCGTCCCGCACGACCCTCAACGAGCTGACGCGCCAGGCGGGCCGGACCTCGTTCGTGATAGAGATCGGGAGGCTGCGGAACCCGCTCTCGGGGGCCCCGGGCGACCTCGTCCAGGTGACGGACCGGCAGGGCCGGGTGCTCGCGGCCACGTCGGCGATGCAGGGGCGCCCGGCGGTGCGCTTCCCCGCGCCGCCGAGGGACGCGACCCGCCGCGAGGGCACCGTGTGCGGCGTCGACGCCCCGGGGAACGGCTGCTACCTGATCGTCGAATTCCAGGAGGGCATCGGGCAGTCCGCGCTGTTCGTCAAAGCGCTGGCCCCGAAGCCCGGGCTGCTGCCCCGCCCGCTGCCGGCGGCGCTGCTCGCGCTCGGCATCCCGCTCATCACCGGCCTCGTCGGCTACGGGACGTGGCTGTCGGCGAGCCGCACGCTGCGGCCGGTCGACGAGATCCGCCGGAAGCTGGACGAGATCGCCGCCACCGACCTGGAGCGCCGGGTACCGGCGCCGGGCCGCCGCGACGAGGTGGGGCGGCTCGCCGAGAGCGTGAACGCGACCCTCGACCGGCTGGAGCAGGCGGTCGCGCGGCAGCGGGCGTTCGTCTCCGACGTGTCGCACGAGCTGCGCAGTCCGCTCACCGCGCTGCGGATGGAACTGGAACTGGCGCTCGCGGAGCCGGACGAGACGGACGTGCCGGAGACGCTGCGGACCATCCTGAACAACACCGAGCGCCTGTCGGCGGTGGTGGACGACCTGCTGGCGCTGGCCCGGCTGGAGGCCGACCGGACCTTCCAGCGCGAGCGCGTGGACCTGACCGCGCTGACGGACGAGGAGGTTCTGCGCCGCCCCCGCCGCACCCGGGTGACCATCCTGTCGGAGGGGCCGGTGACGGTGCACGGGGGGCGCAGCGAGCTGGCCAGGCTGCTGACCAACCTGCTCGACAACGCCGACCGGCACGCCACGTCCGAGGTGACGGTGATCCTGCGCAGGGAGCCGCCCGCGACCGCGGTCGTCGAGGTGATCGACGACGGGACCGGCATCGCGCCGGAGGACCGCGAGCGGGTGTTCGAGCGGTTCACCCGGCTGGCCGAGGCCCGGCACCGCGACGCCGGCGGCACCGGCCTCGGCCTCGCGATCTCCCGGGACATCGCCAGGGCGCATCGCGGGTCGCTGATCCTCACCGACCGGGTGGACGGCCGCTCCGGCGCCCGCTTCGTCCTGCGCCTTCCCAGCTGCTAGCCCCGCTCGGGGGCGGCGGGACAGCGGTCGGGGGCGGTCACGGAGACCTCGGCTCCCGGGGCGGGGGCGACGCCCATGGCCTGGGCGAGCTTGCGGAAGACGACCGCCTCGTCCGCGCGGCCCCGCCGCTCCAGGGTGCGGGCCAGCGCCTCGTGGGCCCAGCCGTTGCAGGGGTCGAGGTCGACGAGCCGGCGGAAGGTCGTCTCGGCGCGGCCGAGCTGGGCGCTGTGGAAGTAGGCGCGGCCCAGCAGCTCGACGGCGGCGCGGTTGCCGGGAGCGTCCTGGACGATCGGGACCAGCAGGCGCGCCGCGCCGGTGTAGTCCTTGGCGTCGAAGAACAGCGTCGCGCGCTCGAACTGCTCGTAGGTGGTCATACCGCGCCTCCCCTCGGTTGCTTGGCACCACCCACAACCGGGGGCACCCGGCCTTTGTTCCCGCGGGGTCCCCGGCCGGCGGTCAGCCGAGGCCGAGGGAGTCGCGGAGGCGTTCGCGTTCGGCCTCCAGCACCTCGATCTGGCCCTGCAGTTCCTCCCGCTGGGCGAGGTACTGCCCGGAGTCGACGAAGTCGCCCGCGTCGGCGGGCGGCGCGGGCAGGTCGGCGCGGAGCCGGGCGAGGGACTCCTCGAGCTCGCGGAGCCGGGTGCGTCGTTCGTCCTCGGACTGGTCCATCGTGTCCTCCCGTCAGTGCGGGCCCGCCCCACGCGGGCTCGGCCTCTGCATGCCCCGCACCGGGCGGTCTTCACTTCGTCCGGCGGTCAGATGCGGAGCACGGTCTTGCCGCGGGCGCCGCCGGCCCGGTTGCCGGCCAGCGCGCCGGCCGCCCCGGCGAGCGGCACCTCGCGCTCGACCCGGACGCGGAACGCGCTCGCGTCGATGAGGGCGGAGAGCCGCTCCAGCAGCGCGGACGAGGGCGTGCCCTGGAAGTTGACGCCGCGCAGCCCCCTGGCCTCCATCGCGTCGGGGTTCACCGCCCAGATCGTGCTGATGTACGTACCGCCGGGACGGAGCATCTGCGCGATGTGCTCGGCCGTGGCGGTGTCGCTGACCATGTCGAGCACGACGTCGATCCCGTCGGAGTGGACGGCGAGCACCTGCCGGTTGAGGTCGCCCTTGGAGTGGTCGACGGTCTCGTCCGCGCCGAGGCGCCGCATCGTCCCTGCCATGTCGTCGAGGGCGGTCGCGATGACCTTGGCGCCCGCGCGGGACGCGAGTTGCACCGCGCCCTGCCCGACGCCGCCGGTCGCACCCACGACGAGGACGGTCTGCCCGGTGTCGACGCGCGCCTGGTCCACCATGGCGAGCGCGGTCATGCTCGCGGTCGGCACCGCCGCCGCCTGCGTGTAGATCATCCCCGCCGGCATCCTGGCGACCGGCCCGTCATCGCGGGCGATCGCGTACTCGGCGTAGCTGCCGAGGCCGCGCTCCGCGCCGAAGAAGGACCCGTAGACCTGCTCTCCTGGCCGCAGCCGGGTCACGCCCTCCCCGACCGCGTCCACGACGCCCGCGCCGTCCTGGCCGAGGATGAGCGGGAACGGCACGTCGAGGGAGTCCTTGAGCATGCCGTCGGCGATCTTCCAGTCGAGCGGGTTCAGCCCGGCCGCGATCAATTTCACGCGGATCTCCCCGGGTCCCGGCTCCGGACGCGGCAGGTTCATCAGCGCCGGTGTGGCGCCGTACTCGGACACGGCGATGGCTCGCATGACGATCGTCCCCCGATCGGCTCTCGCGGAGGTCACCCCCCGCACTGCTCTACCCGACCGGCCGGATGATCACACGCGCGGGCCGGACGGCCCCGGCACCGGGGGGCGTCAGGCGGGCGCCTACCGCCCCGGACCGCCGGGCAGCGGCGGACGCGGCCTGTTCCTCCCGGTCTCGCCGGATTTCTTCCCGCCCTTGCTGATACGCAACGTGATGGTGGTGCCGGGCTCGGCCGGACCCGGGCCGGGGGACATGCGGGCGACCGTGCCCTTCGGGTACCGGCGGGACGCGACCGGGGAGCCGACGGCGACCTTGAAGCCGGCGGCGCGGAGCCTGGCGACGGCGTTCCGCGGCTTCATGCCGCGTACGTCGGGAACCTTCGCGCGGTCCTCACCGGATCCCTTGCTGAAGTAGTGCGACGGCGGCCGGTGGAACGGCGAGGGGTCCGTGCCCCGCAGCGCGCCGCTCATGCTCTGCTGCCAGATCGGCGCGGGGATGGTCGCGCCGAACACGGGGCCGTAGCACCGTCCGTCCATGCAGAGGTCGCCCATCGGGTACCGGTAGCCGCCGCGCGGGTCCCCGACCCAGACGGCCGCGGCCAGGTCCGGGGTGTAGCCGGCGAACCAGGCGGCGGAGAAGTCGTCGACGGTACCGGTCTTGCCGGCGGCGGGACGGCCGATGCCCATCCCCCGCGCCGTGCCCTTGGTGAGGACGCCGCGCAGCACGTAGTTGACGGCGTCCGCGACCCCCTGGTCGATCACCTGCGCGCAGTCGCGGCCCGGCACCTTCAGCCGGTGGCCCCCCGCGTCCTTGATCTCCTTGATCGCGATCGGCTCGCAGTATTCGCCGCGGGCGCCGAACGCCGCGTACGCGGCGGCGAGCCGCAGCGGGGAGACGGGGTTGAAGCCGAGCGTGAAGGCCGGGTACTGCTCCAGCGGCTTGCCGGTCGCCTGCTTCATCCCGAGCCGTTCGGCCATCTTGACCGTGTCGCAGAGGCCGACCTTCTTCTCCAGGGCGAGGAAGAACGTGTTGACCGAGTGGTGCGTCCCGGTGACGATGCTGAACTCCTTGCCGCCCTCGCCGTCGGCGGCGTTGCGCAGCGACGCGCCGGGATCGCCGACCCGCTCACCGCGGCAGTTGCGGAAGCCGACGGGCGTGAACGCGCGCGGCGCCATCAGCCGGGTGCCGAACGGCAGTCCCTCGTCCAGCGCGGCGGCCAGCGTGAACGCCTTGAACGTCGACCCGGCCTGCATGCCGATGCTGGAGCCGTGGCCGGCGTCCGCGGCGAAGTTGATCCAGGTCTTGCCGCGCTCCTTGTCGGGGCCGAGCGCGCGGTCGACGGCCATCGCCTTGATCTCGCCGGTGCCCGGCTGCACCATCGCCTCGGCGGCGGCCTTGTGCGCGGAGTTGCGCGGCGGGACGTGCCGGTCCACGGCGCGCTGCGCGGCCTTCTGCGCCCGCGGGTCCATCGTGGTGCGGATCGTGAGGCCGCCGCGTTTGAGCAGCTTCTCCCGCTCCCCGGCCGTCTTGCCGAACACCGGGTTGGTGAGGATCTCGCGCTGCACGTAGTCGCAGAAGAACGGCGCCTTACTGGTCACGCAGCCGCTGCGCACGCGGTCGACGTCCAGCTTGATGGGCTGCTTCTTGGTCTCCGCGACCGTGGCGGGGTCGGCCCAGCCGAGGCCGGCCATCCGGTCCAGGACGGTGTCGCGGCGCTGTCGCGCCTCGCCGGGATGCCGGATCGGATCGTAGGCGTAGGGGTAGCGGATGATGCCGGCGAGCAGCGCCGCCTCGGCGAGGTTCAGCTGGGAGGCGTGCTTGGAGAAGTAGTGCCGGGACGCGGTCTCGATGCCGTAGGCGCCGTCCCCGTAGTAGGCGATGTTGAGGTAGCGGCGCAGGATCTCGTCCTTGCTGAACTTCTTCTCCATCGCCACCGCGTACCGCAGTTCGCGTATCTTGCGGGCGGCGGTGACCTCGTTGGCCGCCTCCCGCTCCTCGGCGTTGTCGGCCTGGGTGAGCAGCAGGTTCTTCACGTACTGCTGGGTGATGCCGGAGCCGCCCTGGGTCACCTGACCGTGGCTGAGGTTGCTCGCGAGCGCCCGCAGCGTGCCCTGGGCGTCGATGGCGCCGTGCTCGTAGAACCGGCTGTCCTCGATCGCCAGCACCGCCGTGCGGGCGACCGGGGCGATCCTGTCCAGCGGGACGTCCACCCGGTTCTGGTAGAAGAACGTCGCGATGACGGAGCCGTCCGCGGCGAGGATCCTGGAGCGCTGCGGGACGCCGGACGTCGTCAGGTTCACCGGCTCGCCGTCGAACCAGCCGGCCGCGTCGCGGGCGCCGGTCCCGGCCGTGCACGCGGTGGGCAGCAGCATGAGTGCGACGAGGACGCCGGCGAGACCGCCGAGCGCGCCCAGCCCGCGCAGCGCGCGGGCCTTCTCGGCGCGGGTCGTGGACGGGCTGAGGACGCGGCGCGGGCGGCGCGGGCGGCCGGTGCGGCGCGGCGCGGCCGGGCTGCCGCCCCCTGCACCGCGATTCCCTGTGACACCACCAGCCCCGCCAGGCACGCGCCCAGCGTAAACGTGCGCCCCCGGCCGGACTACCCCGTCAGCAATATTTCGGTCGATTCCGCGCGAATCAGGCGCGCTGCCCCCGTCGTTCCCACGCTCGGACACGATCGCGGAATACCCGGGAAACCGCGCGCAACTCTGCTTCGGGATCGGCTCCCCGCTCCACCGCCTCCCGGACGAGCGCGAAAAGCCGCTCCCCGACGTCGCTTCCGGCGCCGGTTCCGCTGTCCGCCTCGGCGTCCCGCGCGAGGCCGGCGGCCAGGTCGGCCGGGGCGTCCATCCGCGCGGCACGCCGCTGGAGCTGGGCGGCCAGCGACAGTGCCGGCTGCCCCATCGGCACGCCGTCCAGCGCGGACGCCTCAGCGCCGCTCTTCTCCGCCCGCTCGGCCGCCTTGATCTGCTCCCAGTTGGCGTTGACCTCGTCCGCGCCGGAGACGGTCACGTCCCCGAACACGTGCGGATGGCGGCGGACGAGCTTGTCGACGATCGCGCCCGCCACGTCGTCGATGGTGAACGCGGTCTCGTCGTCGCGTTCGGCGGCCACCACCGAGTGGAACGCCACCTGCATCAGGACGTCGCCCAGCTCCTCGCGAAGCGCACCGAGGTCGCCGGACTCGATCGTGTCGAGGACCTCGTACGCCTCCTCCAGCAGATACGGGACGAGCGTGGCGTGCGTCTGCTTGCGGTCCCACGGGCATTCGCGGCGCAGCGTGTCCATCACCGCCACCAGATCGAGCAGCCGCGCGCCCGGCAGGTCGTAGGAGCCGTGCAGGACCTCGACGTCCAGCGGGTCGTCGACGACGAGCGTGCCGATCTCGCGCATCAGCGCCTCGTCGCCCTCCGGCGCGGCCACCCACACGACGTCGGCGTCCCGCGCCTCCGCGACCAGCCGGGCCGCGTCCGGCGCCTCGGCCGGCTGTGCGGCGATCCCGGCGTCGCGCAGCGAGGACAGCAGCGGATGCCCGGCCGCGAGCCGCACGGCGGAGGCCGACCGGAGCGCGTCCCACGCCCGCCACGTCAGCAGGCCCGGCGCGACCCGGTGCGTGGTCGCGAGCAATGTCAGGCTCATACGCCTCAGATGCCCGAATCGGGGCTGGACAGCCGGTAGGTGATCGGGCCCACCCCGAACTTGCCCGGGTCGTAGCTCCCGTAGCGCGGGTTGACCTTGATGTGCATGTCGCCGGCGGTGCTCTGGAACAGCTCGTTCCACCGCCTGCCGGCCTGCTGGGTCGCCGGGCTCAGCCGGTTGGTCAGGTCCGCGCCGAACCGCTGCATGACCGCGATCTGCGTCGCCATGAGACGCGCCAGGTCGCGGGTGTGCCCGCGGGGCAGCCCGCTCGCCAGCGTGATCGAGCCGGCGCCGCCCTGCTGGTTCAGCGCCTGGACCGCGGTGTCCACCTGACCGCCCGTGACCGTGACGCCGGCCTTGCGCGCGACCCTGTCGGCGACCCTGAAATTGATCAGCAGGGTGAGCGCGCCCTGCAGGTCGGACTCGGAGTCGCCGGCGAGCTGCGGCGCCGGGCCCGCGGGATTCGCGCGCAGTTCATTGGCCGCCGGGTCCGCGCGGAACTGGGTTCGCCAGTCGCGGACGGTCTGGCTGAGCTCGGTGACGGTGATGCGGTCGTCGCCGACGAGGGCGGCGGTGCCGACCTTCGGGGAGCCGCCGCAGCCGGCGAGGGCGCCGGCCGCCAGCACGACCGCCACCGCCGCCTTCACGGACTTACCAGGCACGGAATCCTCGTCTCGTCATGGATCGGGTGGGGGGCGCCTCGGTCCCAGAAGCCCTTCCCGGGCGCGGGGGATCGTCCCCCCAGAACATTACCGCCTGCCCGCGGTGGTCGCGGGTTCGAGGAACAGGGCCTCGACCAGGTCCGTCGCCCACTTCAGCAGTTCCTGGTCACGCAGTGGCCGGCCGCCGAGCGGCGCGGTCTTCGGCGCCGGCACCAGCAGCGTGTCGGTCGCCGGCTTCAGGATGCTCTTCGGGTAGAGCCGCTGCAGCCTGACCTGCCTGGAGTCGGGCAGGTCCACCGGCGTGAACTTGATGAAGTTGCCCTGGACGGTGACGTCGGTGAGCCCGGCCTTGCGCGCCTTCGCCCGGAACCGCGCGACCTCCAGGAGGTTCAGCACCGGGACGGGCAGCGGCCCGAACCGGTCCTTCAGCTCGTCGTGCACGGCGCCGATCTCCTCCTCGGACGTGATCGCGGCGATGCGGCGGTAGGCGTCCAGCCGGAGCCGCTCCCCCGGCACGTACTCGTGCGGCAGGTGCGCGTCGACGGGCAGCTCGACCTTCGTCTCCACGGCCTCGGGCTCACCGCCGCCGTCCTTCAGCTCCCGCACGGCCTCCCCGACCATCCGGACGTACAGGTCGAACCCGACGCCCGCGACGTGCCCGGACTGCTCGGCGCCCAGGATGTTGCCCGCGCCGCGGATCTCCAGGTCCTTCATCGCGACGTACATGCCGGCGCCCACCTCGGTGTGCTGCGCGAGCGTCGCGAGCCGCTCGTGCGCGGTCTCGGTCAGCGGCTGCTCCGGCTGGTAGAGGAAGTACGCGTACGCGCGCTCCCGGCCGCGGCCGACCCGGCCGCGCAGCTGGTGGAGCTGCGACAGCCCGTACATGTCGGCCCGGTCGACGATGAGCGTGTTGGCGTTCGGGACGTCCAGCCCGGACTCCACGATCGTGGTCGCGACGAGAACGTCGTAGTTCTTCTCCCAGAAGTCGACCATGACCTTTTCGAGCTCGTTCTCGTTCATCTGGCCGTGCGCGACGGCGACCCGCGCCTCCGGGACGAGCCGCGCCAGGTTCGCCGCGACCTTGTTGATCGAGCGGACCCGGTTGTGCACGAAGAACACCTGGCCCTCGCGCAGCAGCTCGCGGCGGATCGCGGCGGCGATCTGCTTCTCCTCGTACGGGCCGACGAACGTGAGGACGGGGTGGCGCTCCTCGGGCGGGGTGAGGATCGTCGACATCTCCCGGATGCCGGTCAGGCCCATCTCCAGCGTGCGCGGGATCGGTGTCGCGGACATGGCGAGCACGTCCACCTGCGTGCGGAGCCGCTTCAGCTCCTCCTTGTGCTCGACGCCGAACCGCTGCTCCTCGTCGATGACGACGAGACCGAGATCCTTGAACCGGGTCTGCGACGACAGGATGCGGTGCGTGCCGACGACGATGTCCACGGTGCCCTCGGACAGGCCGCGCAGCGTCTCATCGATCTCCCCGTCGGTCTGGAACCGGCTGATCGGCCGCACCACGACGGGGAACGCCGCGAACCGCTCGGTGAACGTCGACATGTGCTGCTGCACCAGCAGCGTCGTCGGGACCAGGACCGCGACCTGCCGCCCGTCCTGGACGGCCTTGAACGCCGCCCGCACCGCGATCTCGGTCTTGCCGTAGCCGACGTCGCCGCAGATCAGCCGGTCCATCGGGACGGGCCTTTCCATGTCGGCCTTGACCTCGTCGATGGCGGCGAGCTGGTCGGGCGTCTCGTTGTAGGGGAACGCGTCCTCCAGCTCGCGCTGCCACGGCGTGTCGGGCGCGAACGCGTGGCCGGGGCTCGCCATCCGCGCCGAGTACAGCCGGATCAGCTCCCCGGCGATCTGCTTGACGGCCTTGCGGGCGCGCGACTTGGCCTTCTGCCAGTCGGCGCCGCCGAGCCGGTGCAGGCTCGGCGCCTCACCGCCGACGTAGCGGGTGAGCTCTTCGAGCTGGTCGGTCGGGACGAACAGCCGGTCGCTCTTGGCGTACTCCAGGATCAGGTACTCGCGGGTGGCGCCCTGCACCGTCCGGCTGACCATCTCCACGTACCGTCCGACGCCGTGCTGCTCGTGCACCACGTAGTCGCCGGGCTTGAGCCGCAGCGGGTCGATGCCGCCGCGCCGCCGCGACGGCATCCGCCGCGCGTCCTTCGTGGACGACCTCTGCCCGGACAGGTCGGTCTCGGTCAGCACCGCGAGCTTGACCGGCTCCCAGGTGAACCCGTTCTCCAGCAGCCCGGTCGTCACGTTGACGACCGACGGCTCGGGCGGCGCGGCGAGGTCGGTGCGCCGCGCGCCGAGGCCCTCCTCCCCGACGAGCTGGACGAGCCGCTCGGCGGGCCCGTGCCCGGCGGTGACCATCACGACGCGCCAGCCGCCGTCGATCCAGCCCTTCAGGTCGCCGACCACGCGGGACGTGTCGCCCCGGTACGCCTCCGCCGGCCGCGCACCGAGGTCGAGGGCGTCACCCTCGGGATTGAGGGCCGTCACGCTCCACCGGGGCAGCCCCAGCTCGGTGCTGTGCTCGCGGACCTCCTCCAGCGAGCGGAACGCGGCGGCGCCGAGGTCGATCGGCGCCTCTCCCCCGGCGGCGGCGTTGACCCAGCTCGCCTCCAGGAACTCCTGGCTCGTCCGGACGAGCTCGGCCGACCGGGTGCGGATGCGCTCCGGCTCGCACACCAGCAGCGCCGAGCCGTCCGGCAGCAGGTCGGTCAGCAGTTCCATGCGGTCGGCGAGGACGGGCGAGAACGCCTCCATGCCCTCGACGGTGTCGCCGTCGGCGATCCGGCCGAGGACCTCCTCCAGAGCCGGGTGCTCCCCGGCGAGCAGCTTGGCGCGCTCACGCACCTTCTCCGTCAGCGGCAGCTCACGGCACGGCGGCGCCCACAACCCGCCCTGCGCGACCTCCAGGGAGCGCTGGTCGGCCGCCTTGAAGTAGCGGATCTCCTCGACGGTGTCGCCCCAGAACTCCACCCGCAGCGGGTGCTCCTCGGTCGGCGGGAACACGTCCAGGATGCCGCCGCGCACCGCGATCTCGCCGCGCTTCTCCACCAGGTCGACGCGGTGGTACCCGGCGTCCACCAGGCTGCGGACGGCGTCGTCCATGTCGGCGTCCTCGCCGGAGACGAGCCGCACCGGCTCCAGGTCGGCGAGCCCGGCGACGATCGGCTGCAGCACCGCGCGGATCGGGGTCACGACGACGTCCAGCGCGCCGCCCTTGCCGGTGAACCCCTCCTCGGTGGGCGGGCCGCCCGCGTCCGGGTGGCCGAGCCGGCGCAGCACCGCGAGCCGCTGCCCGACCGTGTCCGAGCGCGGCGACAGCTTCTCGTGCGGCAGCGTCTCCCACGCCGGGAAGTGCGCGACGCGGCCCGGGTCGAGCAGGCTCGACAGCGCGGCGGTCAGGTCCTCGGCCTCCCGGCCGGTCGCGGTCACCGCCAGCACCGTGCCGCCGCCGTCCGCGCCCAGGGCGCGGCTCAGCGCGGCGGCCATGATCGGCCACAGCGCGGCGGGTGCGACGACCTCCTGGTCCGCACGCGCCCGCGAGAGGGCACGCTGCAGACCGGGATCGGTGCATGCAAGATCAACAAGTCCAGAAAGCGTCATCTTCGCCCGCAACTTCGCCGTTCACCCCGAGGCAGGGCAGCCCGAAAAGCCGGAATCCGCGCGGACCCCGGTACCGCGTACAAGAGTACGCGCCCGCCGGACCCGCCGTTCAGACGCCGCCGCAACCCGCGAACCACCCCGGCCGCAACGCATGACGACATGACGGTTACAAAGATTGGACAAATAGCCAACGGAAAGCAGTCAGGTAATTACTCTGCGGGATTATGACCGATCTGCGTACGCCTCCGGTGAACGACGGCGATCTCTTCTCAGAACGCGCCCGGCAGTACGCCCTAGAGAAGCCCCTGCAGCGGATCCACGTCCTGGAGGCGGGCTGCGGCTGGGGCACGGGCCTGGACCTCGGCGACCACGAGCACCACGTCACGGGAATCGACCTGGACGCCCCGGAGCTGCGCGCCCACACCCGCGAGCGGGCCGATCTGGACGCCTGGCACCTCGGCGACCTGCGCACGGTGCCGCTGCCGCCACGCGCCTACGACATCGTCCACGCCGCGTACCTGATCGAGCGCGTTCCGCACGCCGAGCTGGTGCTCGACCGGTTCGTGGCCGCGCTCAAGCCCGGCGGGCTGCTGCTCGTCCAGCTGCGCGACCGCGACACGGCGTTCGGGTTTCTGGACCGGATGCTGCCCCGGTGGCTGCGCATGTCCGGCCGGGACCCGCGCGGCACCCACGCTCGCGGCGTCCCGCATCCGGCGGGCGGACGGGCCCCGGGTCCGCCGGAGCCGGCGCTCTACGAGCGGGTCGCGTCCCGGGCGGGCATGCACTGGTACTGCGTGATGCGCGGGCTGGTCGTCTCCCAGGAGTACACCTCCCGGCGGGCCATCGAGGCGCTCGGGGCCGGAAGCGGTCCCGCCGAGCTGCTCTGCCGGCTGGTGTCGACGGTCACCCGGGGCCGCCTCACCGCCGACCACAGCGATATCACGCTGGTCATCCGCAAGCCGGAGAACCGTTTCGCCCGCATCATCTGATCCGGGCCGCCGCGCACCCGGCGTGCGCGAGTTCCCGCGGGCGAAGTATTTTTCCTGCGGAACCCCACTGACACGGATGAGCCCGGCACCCCGCCGCCGGGCAGGATCGGAGATCGCGGTGACCGCCGAAGCCGGCCTTCCCGACACGCTGCGCGACCTGCCCGCCTGGACCCCGAACCCGGTGGAGCTCGCCGACCTGGAGCTGATCCTCGCCGGGGCGTACCGCCCCCTGACCGGGTTCCTCGGCTCCTTCGACACCGCGATGGTGATCGCCGGCGGACGGCTCGCGGACGGCACCCCATGGCCGGCACCGGTCACGCTGACCGTGCCGAAGGAGCTGACCGGCCACGAGCGGATCGTCCTGCAGGACCCGGAGGGCGTGCCGCTCGCGGTGCTCACGGTCACCGAGGCGTGGCAGGACCCGACGACCCAGGCGTGGCGGCTCGCGGGACCGCTGGAGGCGCTGCGCGCCCCCGCGCACGGACCGTTTCACCGCCTGCGGCGGCGCCCCGACGAACTCGCCCCCGCGGAGGGCGGCACGCTGGGTGTGGCGACCGCCGGTCCGCTGCACCGCAAGCAGCTGGGCCAGCTGCGTCAGGTCGCCGAGCGGCTCGGCGCCCGGGTGCTGGTCCTGCCGCTGCTCGGCGGTGAGCACGACGAGTCCCTCGTCCGGGCGCTGCTCGGCGTCCGCAGGGAACTGCCGGACGGGACGCAGATCATCCCCGTGCCGCTGCCCCCGCGCGGCGACCGCGAGCGGGACGTCCTGCTCCGCGCGCACGTCGCCGCCGCGTACGGCGCCACCCACCTGCTCGCCGACGCGGAGATGGACGGCACCCCGATCCCGCTGGTCGTGCCGGAGCCGTGGGCCTACGACGCCGATGTGGAGGTCTGGCGGCCGGTCGCCCGGATCGAGCCCGACCACGTCCAGGCGGAGCTGACCCAGGAGCGGCTGAACGAGCTGCTGGACGCGGGCGAGCCCATCCCCGACTGGTTCACTCCGCCGGCCGTCGCCGCCGAGCTGGCGCTGGCGCGTCCGCCGAAGCGCTCGCGCGGCATCACGGTGTTCTTCACCGGGCTGTCCGGGTCCGGGAAGTCCACGGTCGCGCGCGGCCTGGCCGACGCGCTGATCGAGCGCGGCGGGCGGACCGTCACGCTGCTGGACGGCGACGTCGTGCGGCGGATGCTGTCGGCGGGCCTGACGTTCTCCCGCGCCGACCGCGACCTCAACATCCGGCGGATCGGGTTCGTCGCGTCCGAGATCACCCGGCACGGCGGCACCGCCGTCTGCGCGCCGATCGCCCCGTACGCGGCGACCCGCGCGGAGGTGCGGCGGATGGTGTCCGCGGTCGGCGACTTCATCCTGGTGCACGTCGCGACGCCCCTGGAGGAGTGCGAGCGCCGCGACCGCAAGGGCCTGTACGCCAAGGCGCGCGCGGGGCTGATCCCGGAGTTCACCGGCATCTCCGACCCCTACGAGGTGCCGGAGGACGCCGATCTGACGCTCGACACGTCCCGGATGACCCCGGACGAGGCCGTCGGCGCGGTCCTCGGCCTGCTGGTGGAGGGCGGCTGGGTACGTCCCGAATAGCTCAAGAGTCCCAATTGTCTCGTTTGTAGTTCGGCATCCGGGTTATCGAACCGAGGCGGCCTCCTCTAGGGTAATACACGATATTTCCTACATGACAGGTAGGTCATGCCGATGGACTTCGATTGGACGATGGCGCTGGGCTCGTTCCTCGTCGCCGTCATCGTCGGGCTGACCGGCATGGGCGGCGGCGCCCTGATGACCCCGATGCTGGTGACGTTCTTCGGAGTCAGCCCGCTCGCCGCCGTGTCCAGCGACCTCGTCGCCGCCGCCGTGATGAAGCCCGTCGGCAGCGCCGTCCACTACCGGCGGGGCACGATCGACATGCGGATCGTCGGCTGGCTGTGCGCGGGCTCGGTGCCCGCCGCGTTCTCCGGAGTCCTGCTGGCCAAGGCGCTCGGCCACGGCGATTCCGTCGAGAACCTCATCAGCAAGGCGATGGGCGCCGCGCTGATGATCGCCGCCGCCGGGCTCGTCCTGCGCTCCCGCCTGGTCCGCCGGGGCCGGGGCGGCGCCCCGGGCGGCACCGCATCCGAGATCAAGGTGCGCCCCGTCCCGACCGTGCTGGTCGGCGTCGTCGGCGGGCTCGTCGTCGGCATCACCTCGGTCGGTTCCGGCTCCCTGATCATCGTCGCGCTGCTCGCCCTCTACCCGACGCTCAAGGCGGGCCAGCTCGTCGGCACCGACCTGCTGCAGGCCGTCCCGCTGGTGCTCGCGGCCGCAATCGGCCATCTGCTGTTCGGCGACTTCCGGCTGGAGGTCACCGCCGCGCTGCTCGCCGGCTCCATCCCCGGCGTCTACCTCGGCTCCCGGATCTCCTCCCGCGCCCCCGGCGGCCTGATCCGCCCCGTCCTGGTCCTGGTGCTGGTCGCGTCGTCGCTGAAGATGTTCGGCGTGCCCGCCGTCCCCCTCGCCTGGACGATGGTCGTGCTGACCGCCGGCGCGGTCGCCTCGCTCGCGCTGCGCCGCCGCGCCGCCCGCAACCGGGATACGCTGCCTTCTCCCGTCCCAGTCCCCGGCCCGGCCGGCGCACCAGGAGAGCAGCGTGGACCAACGATGGCCGCATGACACCGTCGACGTCCTCGGGGTGCGGGTCAGCCGCATCGACGTAACGCGGCTCCGCTCGTTCACCGCGGCGGCGGTCAAGGACCGCACGAAGCTGACCATCACGTTCGCCAACCCGGACTACGTGCTCAAGGCGCAGAAGGACGCCGGGCTGCGCGACCTCATGAACGGCTTCGACCTCAACCTGCCGGACGGCTGGGGCGTCGTGCTCGCCGCGAAGATCTTCGGGCGTCCCGTCCCCGGGCGGATGGCCAACGACGACCTCACCGACGACCTGTTCGGGCAGCCCGCCGAGCAGGGCTGGCGGGTCTTCCTGTTCGGCAACGCGCCCGGCGTCGCCGAGGCCGCCGCCGAGAACGTCCGCACCTGGTATCCGGGCCTGAACATCGCGGGCACCCAGCACGGATACTGGGCGGACGAGCAGGGCCGCATCCCCGCCGAGACCGCCGAGCGGCTCGTCGCCGAGATCAACGACGCGGCCCCCGACATCCTGCACGTCGGCCTCGGCACCCCGCTGCAGCAGCGGTTCGTCACCGAGTACCGCGACCGGCTCACCGCACCCGTGATCATCACGTGCGGCGCGTACTTCGAGCACCTCGCCGAGCGGCGCGAGTACTACCCGGCCTGGGTGCTCAGGCTGCGCGTCGGGTTCCTGTACCGGCTGGCCCGCGAACCCCGCCGGCTGTGGCGCCGCTACACCGTCGAACTGGGCGCCTACCTCGGCCGCGTGCTGTGGCACCGGCTCCGGCACGGCAAGGCCGCCGGCGCGTGAGCGGCGTCTCTTTCCGGTGGCGGTTCCCCGGAACCGCTGCCCATCCCTCACCAATGTGGTAGGACAAGATGCCATCACCATTCCCGGCAGCATCCCGGAGCACCTTCATGCGCCCCTTCATCGCCTGCCTTACAGCCACCTCCCTCGCGGCGTTCACCCTGTCGGCCACGGCGGGCGCGGCGTCCGCCGACATCGCCCAGCCGACGGTGGTCTCGGCGAACCCGGTGAACAACACCCCGCACGTGCTGGACGGCACCGTCCGCGCCATCGCCGTCGTGGGTGACCTGGTCGTCGTCGGCGGCAACTTCGAAGAGGTGCGCGAAGCCGGCAGCGGCAAGCCGACGCTCAAGCGGCACAACCTGTTCGCCTACGACATGGGCACCGGGAAGATCAGCACGGCCTTCGTCCCGAAGGTGGACGGGACCGTCCACGCGCTCCAGGCCGGGACGAGCGGCTGGGTCTACCTGGCCGGGACGTTCAAGACCGTCAACGGCGTCAAGACCGGCACGGTCGCCGCGGTCAAGACCACGACCAACCAGGTGCACACCGGCTTCAAGCCCAACGTCAACTACCGCGTCACCACGATGGTGCGCCGCGGCTCCCGGCTCTACATCGGCGGCTCGTTCACCAAGGCCGGCGGGAAGGCGCGCACCGCCGTCGCCCGGCTCGACGCGGTGACCGGCGTCGCCGACAGCTCCTTCAACTTCAGCGTCACCACGCCGCGGTCCGGCGCCCTCAAGGTCTACAAGCTCGCGGTCGACCCGGCCGACACCCGGATGGTGATCAACGGGACGTTCACCCGGGTGAACGGGCAGACCCGCTACCAGATCGCGATGATCACCCTGGGCACGGGCACCGCGAAGCTGTCGACCTGGTCGACCACCGAGTACGCCGACGCGTGCAACCTCAACGCGTTCGACACCTACATGCGCGGCATGGACTTCTCCCCCGACGGCAAGTACTTCGTCGCGGTCACCACCGGCGGCCCCTACGGCCGCACCACGCTGTGCGACTCCGCCGCGCGCTGGGAGGCGGCCCGCACCGGCTCCGGGCAGAAGCCCACCTGGGTCAACTGGACGGGCGGTGACACGCTGCTGTCCACCTCGGCGACCGGCGCCGCCGTCTACGTCGGCGGGCACCAGCGGTGGCTGGACAACCCCTACGGGCACGACTCCGCCGGCCCCGGCGCCGTGTCGCGTCCCGGCATCGGCGCGCTCAACCCGGCGACGGGCAAGGCGCTGGCATGGAACCCGACGCGGACGCTCGGGCACGGCGTCGAGGCGCTCGTCGCCCACCCGAAGGGCCTGCTCGTCGGCAGCGACACCGATCAGCTCGGCCACGAGTACCACGGCCGCATCGGAATGTTCCCGATGCCGTGATCCCCCTGTGACGGATGTGAGATAAAGGGGGCCATGACCATCCGAGAGGAGGGGCCGTCCGTGCGCGACCAGCAAGCCGGAGACCCGTTCCGCGGTGGCCACCACCGACCCGACGCGCGCAGCTCGCGGCCCGTCCCGCCGGCCCGGCCGCGCGGACGGGGGCGGGCGCGCCGCCGCGGGCCGCGGCCGGCCTTCTACTTCACCTCCGCGGGCACGCTGCTCGTCGTCGGCGGGTCCATCGGCGCGATCGCGCTGTCGGGCGGCGGCCCGAGCCACGACGCCCGGACGGCGTCCGCCGGCGGTGCCACCGTCGTGCCCGCCTCGGCCGACACCTATGTGGCACGGGAGAGGCCGGGCCAGCGGTTCGGCGAGGCCAAGAAGATCACCGCCTCGGTGTGGCCCGACTGGCACACCGAGGCCTATGTCGCGTTCGACGTGCCGCACGGCACCCCGGCGATCACCAAGGCGCGGGTCGAGGTCGTCTTCGACAGTCCCGCCAACCGGCCGCGGCGGGTCGAGCTGCGCACGCTGCCCGGCTCGTGGACGGAGAACGACACGTCCTGGAGCAACCGTCCGTCCGCCGGCGCCGTCGTCGCGACCTCCGGCACCGGCAAGGACCGGATCTCCTTCGACGTCGGCTCGATCGTGACCGGCCCCGGCCGCTACGCGTTCGCCATCACCAACCAGAACCTCCGGTCGGGAGCCTCGCTGCGCTCCCGGGAGGGCGGCGACGGCCCCCGCCTCGTGCTGAAGACCCGCCGCGGCGGGCCGGCGCCGAGCCCGTCCACGTCCTCGTCCCCGACGCCGACCCCGTCCGCCACCGCGGCGCCGCCCGAGCCGAGCGACGAACCGACGTGGCAGGTGCCGCAGCCCACGAAGCCTCCCGAGACGTCCCCGGGCGGCGGCAGGACGCTCTGCGGCCTCTCCCTCGAACTCCAGCCGGGCGAGTCCTTCCAGAAGGCCCTGACCCGCCTGGACGGCAGGTACGGCGGCCTGGAGACCGTCCGGCTGTTCTACCGGGGCGTCCCGCCGGCGTGGCCCGGCAACCCGAACCTCGGGAACCGCCCGCCGATCATCTCGTTCAAGATGGCGCCCAAGGACGTCCTCGCCGGCAAGTACGACAAGGCGATGGCCCACTGGTTCGCCACCGCGCCCCGCGACCGCGACATCTACTGGGTCTACTACCACGAGCCCGAGGACAACATCGCCACCGGCGAGTTCACCGCCGCCGACTACCGGGCCGCCTGGCGGCGCCTGCGCTCCCTCGCCGACAGGGCCGGGAACTCGCGGCTGCACGCCACCCTCGTCCTCATGGGCTGGAGCCTCGACCCGCTCTCCAAGCGTGACTGGCGCGACTACTACCCGGGCCGCGACGTCATCCAGGTCCTCGGCTGGGACGTCTACAACCTCGGCTGGAAGAAGCGCCGCTACGACGACCCGGCCGCCATGTACGACCGTGTCGTCGCCGTCAGCAAGGGCGAGAACCTGCCGTTCGGCATCGCCGAGACCGGCAGCTACCTCGTCGCCGGCGACAACGGCGACAGGCGCGCCGCCTGGCTCCGCGCCACCAACGCCTACCTCGCCAAGCGCCACGCCCTGTGGGTCGCCTACTTCGACCTCGACTGGAGCACCGGCGACTTCCGTCTCCTGGACGCCCAGAGCCGCAAGGCTTGGCAGGAGTTCTGCTGAAGCCGTCCGGCCCGGCGTAGGCTCCGGCTTCCCGTCACCTGGCCGGCGAGCCGGCGGAGGGAAGCACCTGCCCGCGACGTCGTTCAGCACCGGCGCCCTCCGTCGTGCGTGACGGCCTGATGACGACCGCCGTACACCCTGCCTGTATGCCCTGGGGCCGTGTATGCCCTGGGCATGAGTCCGGTGCAGGGCCGCGGACATGAGTCCGCCCCCGCCGGAACGTCCGGCGGGGGCGGGCTCGGGTGATGCCGCGGAGGGTTACTTGCGGGCCAGGATGATGGTCCACATGCCGGCGCGGCTGGCGGCGTCCGTGGTCGCCGTCTTGGCGCCGTAGGTGCCGGTCGCGACCGCGCCGTTGCTGTCGACGATCAGGCTGGTGATCCGGCCGCTGCCGGAGCCGATGCCGGTGCCGCGGGTCGTCACGCCGGCGGGCGCCGTCCACGAGGTGGTGCTGGACGACTTGTCGCCCCAGTACGTGACCGCCCAGGAGCCGGCGGCGCCGACCTGCGCGGACGGACTGATGTGCTCGGTCACCGAACCGGGGTCGCTGCCCTTGGCGACCGCCGCGACCGGGTCGGTCGTGTTGGTGCCCTCGTAGGCCAGCAGCCTGATGTCGGCCTTGGTGTAGTCGCTCAGCCCGATGTCGACCTGCTTGCCCGCGTCACCCGCCTGCGCGACCCGCTTCCAGACGATGGACGAGGCGGTGCCGGCGGCCTGGTTGTCGACCTGGGTCCAGCCGGGGGGCGGGGTCGTCATCGACGCGGTGCTGGCGTTGTAGGTCAGCACCAGGATCATGCCGTCGCCCGGCTGGACGGACTGCGGGATCTGCGCGTACGCGGTCTTGACGTTCGCGTTTCCGCCCGACCCGCCGCGGAAGGCGATGTTCGCCTGGTTCGGCGCCACCGTGAGGGTCTGGGACTTGGTGCCCGTCCCGCCGCGGTTGTCGGTGACCGTCAGCTTGACCGTGTACGTGCCGTCCTGGTCGTAGGCGTGCTGCGGCGTGGCGCCGGTACCGGTCTTGCCGTCACCGAAGTCCCACGCGTAGGAGGCGATCGAGCCGTCCGGGTCGGCCGAGCCGGACGCGTTGAACGTGCAGTTCAGGGCGTCGCAGTTGCTGGTGAAGGCGGCGGTCGGCGGCTGGTTCGGCGTCCCGGCGTACAGGAACACCGTCCGGCCGCGCCAGTCGGCGGTGCTGACCTCGGTGGACGCCCCGGACGGCACGCCGGCCGCGGAGAACGCGACCTTGTAGAGCCGGCCGTTGCCGTTGTTGACGTAGTAGAGGCTGCCGCCGTCGACGAACATGCCGCCGACGGAGCTCCACGACATGCCGGGCAGGTTGGTCACCGCGGTGAACTCCTGCGCGCCGACGACGTTGCTCTCCGGGTTGAACGTCCGGTAGTACAGCGCGGACTGGCCGCGCGTGTAGTAGACCCGGCCCTTGGCGAAGAACATGCCGGTGATGTTCGGCACCTGCGAGTGCCAGGTGGTCATGTTCACCAGCTGGTCGGCGGCGTCGATCTTGGTGATCGAGCCGAGCGCGGTGCCGTCGAACGAGCGGCGGTTGAACGAGCCGTCCGAGCCGCCGTAGAACAGCTCACCGTTGATCATGAACGCGCCGCGCGCGGACCGCCAGTCGATGCCCCCGGTGCCGTCGTTGACCACGGCGCCGGTGGTGGTGCCGTCGAACGAGCGGTGCCGCAGGTAGTTGGTCGCGCCGGCGCCGATGCCGCCGCCGGAGTAGACGTTGCCGGGCAGCTCACCCGTGCTGTACGCCGGGATGGCGGTGCCGCCGGTGACGGGGAACAGCGCGAGCTTCTGGTGGAACTCGCCGCCGATGTTGTCGGTGTCGCTGCCGACCCACAGGCCCTCGTCGGTGGCCAGCATGTCGAACACGCCGACGCCCTTGTCGCGGCCGGGGTTCCAGCTGAACGGCAGGCCGCTGACCGGGTCGAGCGCGACGATGCCCTCGCGGCCGACGGCGCCCTGGCCGGGCTTGTCGCCCGCGAACGGGTTGTTGGCCCAGCGGAAGTGGCCGCCGGCGTAGACGGCGGTGTCGGTGATCTCGACGGCGTAGGTGGTGTCACCGCCGGTGAAGTTCACCCAGGTGGGCTGCTGGCCGCCGCCGGTCGTGGCGCTCTCCCAGCGGGCCTGGGTGTCGCACAGCTTGGCCGTGCCGCCGTAGGCGCCGGTGGTGGTGACGACGAAGTACTTGCCGTCCGGGGAGAACTCCACGTCCCGCATGTAGGTGTCGAACGACTGCGAGCACTGGTCGGCGTAGCGGACGGTGTCCCAGTTCGCGAGCTGTGCGGACTGGCCGCCCAGGTCCAGCATGACGATCTGCCGGCGGGTGCTGCCGTTGACGGAGTTGAAGTTGCCGATGCCGACGAGCTTGGAGCCGTCGGGGCTGATGTCCAGCTTGTAGACCGTCGTGACACCGTCGCCGGTCTGCGTGCCGGCGAAGTTCTCGTCCACGAAGTCGTCACGGGCGCCGGTGGCCGGGTCGACGGTGGCGAGGGCCACGCGGGGGGCGCCGCCGACGGTGGTGAAGGTGCCGGCGACGTACAGCCGGCCGCCGGCGAGCCGCAGGTCGCGGACCCTGGCGTCGAGCTGCGGCTTGAAGGTGGTGATCGGCGCGCCGGTCTGCGCGTTGATCCGGGCGAGGACGAAGTTGCGCGCGCCGTTGATCTCGCTGAAGGTGCCGCCGACGTAGATGGACTGGCCGTCGGGGGCGGGCAGCAGCACGCTCGCCTCACCCTTGTTGAGGCTCGGGGTGAAGTTCGGGTCGATCGCGCCGGTGGAGGCGTCGAAGGCGAACAGCCGGTTACGGGTCAGTGTGGGCTTGTTGGCCCCCGCCTCCTTCACCTGCGTGAAGGAGCCGCCCACGTAGATCTTGCCGCCGATCTTGATGATCGACTTGACCTCGCCGTCCACGACGTTCGGCGTGAAGTTCGCCGGGTCGGCGGTGACGATCTTGCCGTGTCCGGGCTCGGACCCCCGCTGGTCCGCGCTCGCCGAGGACGTGACGGCGAGGCTCCCCGTCAGCGTGCCCAGGGCGAGGACGGCTCCCGCGGTCAAGGCCCCCCACCTGCGTCTGCCCATCGACCCCTCCGTGCCATGTAGACGTAAAACCACCGTATTGTGCGCACCAAGGCGCACAGGGCCGGGCAATCGTAGCCAGCGGCCGGTTGACCTGCTGATCTGATCGCTAACTTTCCGGTCTCGAAAACCGAACGGCGTGTGGATCAGGCCGGTCTCGACGTGGTTCGCGCGCCTACGGGGCATGTTCATCGCGCCCCGCGAGGTACGCTGCGCACCTCGGAAGGACGCCCCCGGGACCGTAGCGGACGACCAGAATCGGTGGCCGGATGTGGCCACAGGCCGGTGTCGCCCCAGGCGGGCGGCCGGGCGTCCTCCACCGTGCGGCGTGCGTCCGGGGCCGGGCGGCGCGGTCCGCGCGCCCGACGGTGCGTCCAGGGGAACGGAGCGGTGATTGGCCGGGATGCGAGGGATCGCGGGGAGCATGCCTCTCGCGCCACCGCGGCTGCTGCCGTGGCGGCTGCGGCCGGGCTGGCCGCTCAGCGTCGCCCTGCTCGGCTTCCCGCTGTGGTGGATCCTCGGCCTGGCCAACGTGATGCTGCTGCTCGTCAACGTGCCGATGGCGATGACGCTGTGGCGCCGCCGCGGCACGCTCGTCGCACCGAGCGGGTTCGGCGCGTGGCTGTTCTTCCTGGTCTGGGTCGTGCTGGGCGTGCTGGTGCTGTGGGCGGACGCGCCGCTCGCCGAACCCGGCGGCGGATTCAGCCGGCTGCTCGTGTACGGCTACCGGCTCGCCTGGTACCTGTCGTTCACCATCGTGCTGCTCTACATCGGCAACATGAGCGAGCGGGAACTGCCGTCCGGCGCGATCGGCCGGCTGCTCGGCTACATGTTCATCGTCACGACGATCGGCGGCCTGGTCGGCTCGTTCTTCCCCTCGATCCAGCTGACGTCGCCGGTGGAGATGGTGCTGCCGCACGGGCTGACGAGCAACTCCTTCATCCGCGACATCGTCCACCCGAAGGTCGCCGAGATCGAGGCGATCCTCGGCTTCGAGCAGTCCCGGCCGATGGCGCCGTTCGCCTACGCCAACACCTGGGGCGCCGCCTACGCGTTCTTCCTGCCGTACTTCCTGCTGACCTGGATCGTCCGGGCCCGGCTGCGGCGCCGGGTGTTCGGGGTGATCGTCCTCGCCGCGTCGCTGTGGCCGGTCGTGTACTCGCTGAACCGGGGCCTGTGGGGGGCGCTCGGCGCGATCGGGCTGTTCGGCGTCCTCAAGCTCCTGCAGGTCGGCGGGCCCCGGGTGATCGCGTGGACGGCCGGGATGGCCGCCGTCGGCGCGATCGTCGTGGCGCTGTCGCCGCTGCCCGGCCTCGTCCAGGACCGGCTCGACAACCCGCACAGCAACAACCGCCGCGCGCTGCTCGCCGAGGAGACGACCCGCAGCGCGCTCATCGGGTCCCCGCTGGTCGGTTTCGGGTCGACCCGTAACGTCCAGGGCGACCTCGGCCAGGTATCGGGCGGTGACAAGGTGGGCTGCAAAGCGTGCGGCTCGCCGCCGCTCGGCACCCAGGGGCACGTGTGGCTGCTCATCTTCGCCAACGGCATCGTGGGGACGATCGCGTTCTGCGCGTTCTTCACCATCCGGTTCCTGCGCCATTGGCGCGATCGGGGCGCCTATTCGCTGGCGGGCTGCTGCGTGCTGATCTCCTGCACCCTTTTCATGATCACCTACGACATGGTGGAGGTACCGCTGTACACGGTGATGATCGCGGTGGCCCTGATGTGGCGGGCCAGGCGGGACGCCGACGGGGTGCGGACACCGCAGGCCCGCGTCCGTGCCCTGACCGCCGAGGCGGCCCAGTGAGCGGGGCGGAGACCCGGGCCGCCTGGATCGCGGCGGCCCGGGAGCTGTGGCCGGACGCGAGCGTCGAGCCCGTCGGCCCCGGACGGTCCGCGGGGGCGCGGCGCGAGCTGGCGTTCCTGCCGGACGCCGATCACCCGCGGCTGCTGGTCCCGGCGGGCCTGCCCCGCGCCGCCGCCGCCGCGCTGCGCCGCTACAGCCACGACCTCGGCGTCAAGCAGCGCGTCTCACGCGGCCTCACCGCCGCGGCCGTCCGCACCGGGCTGCCGGAGCGGACGCTGCGCGACCGGCTCCGCATCACCGGCGGCGGCCCCTCCATCGAGGACCGGCTGGCCGAACTGCTCAGCCGTCCGGTCGTGGTCAGCGTGGGCCTCGGCAGCGCCCGCGCCAACCGCAAGCCGATCCTGCACGTGCTGTCGCCGCACGGCGAGCCCGTCGCGTTCGTCAAGGTCGGCGACACCGGGACGGCCCGCGGCCTGCTCGACGGGGAGGCGGCCGCGCTCACCTATCTGAACGAGCACCTGGCCGGCTCCGGCTCCGGTGCGCGGCTGCACGTCCCGAAGCTGCTGCACCACGGGACGTGGCACGGGCTCGACCTGCTCGTGCTGGAGCCGCTGCCGACGAGCGCGCTCGGCTGGCGCCCGCGCGGGCGGGCCCCGGTCGCCGAGATGCGGGCGCTGTTCGAGGTCGGCGGCGTCGAGCGGACGGCGCTGCGCGACAGCGGCTTCTGGGACGCGATGACCGCGAGCCCCGCCGATGTCCTGGACGAGCGGCAGCGCGCCGCGTTCGGCGAGGTCGTCGAGACGATCGGCAAGGCGCACGGCGACCTGCCGCTCGACTTCGGCGCCTGGCACGGCGACTGGACCCCGTGGAACATGGCCTGGCACCGCGGCGTGCTGCGCCTGTGGGACTGGGAGCGTTTCGCCCGCGGCGTCCCGAACGGGTTCGACCTGCTGCACTACCGGCTCCAGGAGGCGATGCGCACCGCGTCCGGCCCGCCCTACGCGGCCTGGCCGGACGGCGCCGCGGCGGCGCTGGAGCCGCTCGGGCCGGCCGGCGCGGCGGCGGACGCGACGGTCCGGCTCTACCTGCTGGAACTCTGCCGCCGCTACCTGCTGGCCGCGCAGGAACCGATCGGCGAGCCGCTGCGCGCCGACGCCGAGCGGCTGCTGACGCTCCTGCACACCGACCTCGGGAGGATCTCGTGATCTCGCGCCGTGACGCCCCGCAGTGGGTCAAGGACGCCGGACGGGCCGCCACCCGCGCCGGCGGGCGGCTCACCTCCGGCGCCCGGATGCTGCCGGACTTCCTCATGGTGGGAACGCAGCGCGGCGGCACGACCTCGCTGTTTCGCGCGCTGGCCCCGCACCCGGCGGTCGTCCAGCCGAACTTCCACAAGGGCGTCCACTACTTCGACGTGAACTACCCGCGCGGCCTCGGCTGGTACCGGGGGCACTTCCCCGTCCGGTCGCTCGCCGAGCGCCGCACCGCGCCCGCGCGGCCGCTGGCGTTCGAGTCGGCCGGCTACTACATGCACCACCCGCTGGCACCGGAGCGGATCGCCCGCGACCTGCCCGGCGTGAAGCTCATCGCGTTGCTGCGCGACCCGGTGGTGCGCGCCTACTCGGCGCACAAGCACGAACTGGCGCGCGGCTTCGAGACCGAGCCGTTCGAGCGGGCGCTGGACCTGGAGCCCGAGCGGCTCGCCGGCGAGGTCGAGAAGATCAGGGCCGACCCGGCGTACGTGAGCCACAGCCACCGGCACCACTCCTACGTCGACCGCGGCCAGTACGCCGACCAGATCGAGCGGCTGTTCGAGCTGTTCGGACGGGACCGGGTGCTCGTCCTGTACGCGGAGGACTTCTTCTCCGAGCCCGAGCCCTGCTACGACTCCATCCTGGAGTTCCTCGGCCTCCCGCGGTGGCGGCCCGCGACGTTCGAGCGGCACAACGCCCGGCCGGGGTCCCCGCTGCCGGACCATCTGCAGCGCCGGCTGTCGGACCACTTCGCGCCCTACGACGACAAGCTCGCCGCGCTGCTCGGCGCCGAACCCGCCTGGCGGCGTTGAGCCGGCGGTGAAGACGGCACAGTGATGAAGAAGCGCTTCCTCGGCCCGTCCAGCGTGCAGGCGGAACCGCCGCTCGCTCCGGACTCGATCCCCGTCACCCGGTACGCGGGTGCGGTCCGCAGGCATTTCGCGGCGCTGCTGGTGGCGTTGCTGGCCGGCGGCGTGCTGGGAGGCGCGAAGATCATGCTCACCCCGGCCAGCTACACCGCGCGGATCTCGGTGCTGGCGCCGCCGGTGTCGCTGCATCCGGGCTACACGCCCGGCCGTCCGCTGGACGAGAAGAAACGCGAGCCGCGCGAGGCCACGATGGACACCGAGGCGCAGCTCGTCTGGTCCGACGAGGTGCTGCGCCGGCTCGCCACGTTCCCCGGCTTCCAGGCGTCCCACGAGGAACTGCGCCGCCGCGTCGACCTGTCGGTGCCGAACAGCACGCACGTGCTGACGATCGCCGTGCGGGCCGGGACGCCCAAGGCGGCGCAGAGCGGCGCCCAGACCGTCGCGGAGGCGTACCTGGACCTGCGGCAGCAGATCCTCGGCGGCCTCCAGCAGCGCAACCGCGAATCGCTGGAGAAGTACCTCACGCTGCTGCACAAGCAGCTCAGGAGCCTGCCGGGCAGCGACGACGAGCTCGTCCGGCGGACCACCCGCACCCGCCGCCAGGAGATCCTGAAGCAGATCGAGGAGGTGCAAAAGCACATCTCCGCGCTGGACAGCAAGGTCGTGCAGCCCGGCGAGGTGCTGCGCAGCGCCGCACTGCCCACCGCCCGCGACGACGCCGGCCAGGACGTGGCGTTCGCGGGCGGCCTCGGGGTCGGGCTGCTGGGCTGGGTCGTGTCCACCCTGCTCATCGACCGGCGGCCGCGGCGCATCCGGCGGCCCGCCGACGTCCGGCTGCACGCGCAGCTGCCGATCATGGTGGAGTCGGCCGCGCTCGGCGGCGGGCACCGCGAGATCTGCCGGCGGCTGCGCAACCTCGTCTTCGACTCCGAGGCCACCACCGTCCTCGTCGCCGGCGTCCCCTCCGCCGCCGGCACCGCGGTCGCCTACGAACTCGCCGAACTGTGCACCGAGGGCGGCTCGGCCACGACCGTGCTGCGCATCCGGGGGGACGGCGAGGACCGCGACCCCGCCGAGGCCCCGCCGCCGCGCACGTTCGGCGTCCGGCTGGTGCGCGGCGACGACGACCGCCAGCTCACCCGCGCGATGGACAAGGCGGGCCGCGAGTCGCGCATCGTCGTCATCACCACCCCCGACATCAACGCCGCCGACACGATCAGCGCGGCCGCCGCCAGCGACCTCACCCTGGTCGTGGTGGAGCGCGGCCGCGCCCTGGACCGCGAGGTGGCACGCGGCGTCCTGGCCCTCGACCAGGCCGCCACCCCCGCCCGCGGCATCGTGCTGACCAGGCAGAGCCCGGACACTCCCGCCCGCCGGGCGACCGCTCCCGGCCACCGTTCACCACGAGGTTGAGATGAACGAAACCGGCCCCGCGCCAAGCGCGGATAAAGTCGTGACCATCTGTCCGTCGAGCACGACCCGGATCACCGAGGGGGATCGCCGTGGGAGCTGACCAGACGGCCGACCCGCAGCAGGGTCAGCTGCTGCCCCTGCTCAGGCGGTACATGCCGCTGCTGGTCCTGCTGGCCGTCGTCGGCGCGGCCGTGGGCGTCATCGCGGCGCTGGTGCTGCCCGCACCGTACAAGGCCACCTCGACCGTGCTGGTCAGCCCGCTGGAGGGCAACCCGTACTCGCCGAACGGCCGCGGCGACGACCTGGTCAACCTGCAGACGGAGGCGCAGCTGGTCTCCACCGACCGGGTCGCCAAGATCGTCGGGCAGAAGCTCGGGCACGCCCCGGAGGGCCAGATCGAGGTCACGGTCCCGCCCAACACCCAGGTGCTCAACCTGACCTACACGGCCGGCAGCGCCAAGGACGCCCGCGCCGGGGCGCAGGCGTTCGCGGACGCCTACCTGGCCTACCGGCAGCAGCGCGCCCAGGACGTGGTGAACAACCAGCTCACCAAGCTGAAGAACCAGTCCAGCAAGGTGCAGCAGCAGCTGCTCAAGACGAACCGGGAGATGGCGGTCGCGTCCGGCGCCGAGCGCGCCACGCTGCGCCAGCGCGTCACCGCCTACACCAACCAGCTCGGCGTGATCGACGAGCAGGCCAACGACATCGGCAGCACCCCGATCAACCCGGGGCAGGTCATCACCCCGGCCGGCGCGCCGGACGGGCCCGGCCAGATCCGCACCGCGGCCTTCGGCGCCGGCGGCCTGGTCGGCGCCCTCCTCGTCGGCTGCGCGGTCGTGCTGCTGCGCGAGCGGCTGAACCAGCGGCTGCACAACGCCGAGGCGATCGAGGGCCTCGGCGTCCGGACGCTGTCCACGATCCCGGCGGGCGGCCCGACCGGCGACACGCTCGCCCTGGTCAGCGCGCCGAAGAGCCCCGCGGGGCAGGCGTACCGGCGGCTGCGCGCCGCGGTCGTGGCGACCGCCCCGCAGACCCCGGTGGCGCTGCTGGTCGCCAGCGCCACCCCGGGCGGCAGCGCCCGGCTGGCCAGCGCCAACCTCGCGGTCTCGCTGGCGTTCGCCGGCGCCAAGACCATCATGATCGACGCCACCACCGACGACACCGACGTCAGCACGCTGTTCGGCGCGCGTCCCGGCGGCAAGGGCCTGTCGGACACGCTGCTCAGCGGCACCGACCCGGCGACCCTGCTGATCCACACCGACTCCCAGCTGCGGCTGCTGCCGCGCGGCCCGCGCGCCCCCGAGGCCGCGCACCGGTTCAGCGGCCCGCGGATGCGCGAGACCGTGAAGGTGCTGCGCCGCCGCAGCGAGTACCTCGTCGTGAACGCGGCCAGCCTGCACGACGCGGACGCGCAGGCGCTGTGCACGTTCGTGGACGCGGTGATCCTCGTCGTCAACCAGGGGGTGACGACCCGGGAGGAACTGCGCCAGGCGTACGTGGAGGCCGAGCGCGCCGGCGTCACCGTGCTGGGCGCGCTGCTGGAGCCGCCGGAGCAGCGCGGCGGCGGACGCGCGCCGCGGCAGGCGCCGCCGCGGCAGGCCGGCCGGGCGCCGCAGGCCGCCGAGACGCTCGGGGGCGGCGAGCGGCCCACCGTCCCCGAGGCGTCCCTCGGCTGGGAGGACGACCACGACTCCGCCGACGCCGCGTCGCTGACCACGCAGGCGCTGCCGCAGATCAAGCAGCCGCCGCGGCCGGGCGACGCGCGGCAGGCCCAGGCCCGCCGGGGCGGCGCGCAGCGCGGCGCCCCGCCGCCCGGGCGGCGTCCCACCCCGCCGGCGCTGGAGCCGCCGTCCGGGCCGGGCAAGCCCGTCGCGCCGAAGCCGGTCTCCCCGACGGACGTCACCCAGGGCACCGGGACGAGCAGGCCGCGGGCGAGCAGGGCGCAGCCGGGCGACGCCGAACCCGGCGAGCCCGCGGACACCGCCGAGCAGCGGGAGACGGAGGCGGCGCTGGAGTCCGCCTCCGCCCGGACGCAGGAGGACATCTCCAAGTACATGCCGCCCGAGCCCCCGAACGACTCCGCGGACGGGCCCACGTCGAGCGAGGTCCTGCCCCGCTACGGCAAGACGCACAAGGCGGGGCGGCATGCCGGATCCTGAACCGGGCGCGGCCGGTCCCGGGCCGGCCCCGGGACAGGCCGCGCCGGGCGGGCCCAATCTGAACAGGCTGGCGAGGGGCGGCGCCCTCAACCTGGTGGGCGCCGCCGTGGCGGGCGTCCAGGGACTCGCGCTGGTCTTCCTCGTCGCGCACCTGTACTCGCAGCGGATCGCGGGCACGTTCTTCGCGGCGACGTCGCTGTTCATCATCCTGCAGGCGGTGTCGGGCCTCGGCACCGACGCGGGCCTGCTGCGCTGGCTGCCGCGCCATCTCGCGCTCGGCGACCGGGCCGCGGCGCACCGGACGGTGCCGGTCGCCCTGGTCCCGGTCGCGGCGACCGCCGCGGCGGCCGGGCTCGTCCTCGCCCTCACCGCGCCGTGGACGGCGGGTCACATCGGCGCCGACGACCCGGACCAGGCCGTGAACATGGTGCGGGTGCTGGCGCTGTTCCTGCCGCTGGCGGGCGCGCACGACGCGCTGCTCGCGGCGACCCGCGGGTACGGCTCGATGCGGCCGACCGTCCTGGTCGACAAGATCCTGCGGCAGACGCTCCAGGTCGGCGGCGTGATCGCGGCGGCGGTGCTGTCGGACGACGCGATGTGGCTCGCGCTGGCCTGGGCGGTCCCCTACCTGCCGTGCCTGGCCGTCGCCGCGCTCTGGTACCTGAAGATCAGCCGGTCGCACCGCGCCGGCGCCCCGGACGGCACCGCCGCGTCCCCGGCCGGGTGGCGTCCGCTGGCGGGCGGCTTCTGGCGGTTCACGGCGCCGCGCGCGTTCGCGCAGATCTGCCAGACGGCGTTCCAGCGCGCCGACATCGTGCTCGTCGCCGCGCTCAGCTCGCCGCGCGAGGCGGCCGTCTACACCGCCGCGACCCGGTTCATCGTGATCAGCCAGCTCGCCACCCAGGCGGTGCAGAACGTCATGCAGCCCGCGGTGAGCCGGCTGATGGCGCTCGCCGACCGGGCCGGCGCGCAGCGGATCTTCGCGGTGTGCGCGTCCTGGAACCTCGTGCTCGCCTGGCCGGTGCACCTGTCGATCGCGGTCGGCGCGCCGGTCTACGTCGGCTCGTTCGGCGCCGGGTACCGCGGGACGGGCGAGGTCGTCACCGTGATCCTCGCGATGGCGATGCTGGTCGCGACCGCGACCGGCGCCCGTGACGTGATGCTGCTGATGGCGGGCCGCAGCGGGCTGAGCCTGGTCAACCAGAGCGCCGCGCTCGGCGTGAACCTGGTGCTGAACGTGCTGCTGATCCCGCCGTTCGGGATCGCCGGGGCGGCGATCGCGCGGGCGTGCGGGCTGCTCGTCCGGACGCTGCTCGCCCTCGTCCAGGTCCGCCGCATCCTCGGGATGTCCCCGGCGAGCGCCGGGCTGTTCTGGGCGGGCGGCTCGGCGCTGGTGAGCTTCGCCGCGGTGCCGCTGGCCGTCCGGCTCGTCGCCGGGTCCAGCCCGGTCGCGCTCGCCTGCGGGCTGATCCCCGGCGCCATCTTGTACGTTGCCCTACTCTGGGGCGGTCGCGAGCGGCTGTCCCTCACCGCGTTCGCCTCCCTGCTGCCGGGGAGGCGGGGCCGCGCCGCACCCGGGCCCGCGGGCGCCACCGCCCCGCCGGCCACCGACACGACCTCCGCCAGGAGCGTCCCTGCCCACGGGAATTGACCATGCCAGGAATTGATCAGGTACGCCGGAAGTCGCGCGCCGTACTGCGCAAGAGCGGGCTCGCGCCGAGCGGCCCGGTGTACGGGCGGCTGGTCGACGCGGGGCGCTCGCTGCCGATCCCGGCCGCCGCCCGCGTCGCGGTGTCCACCGCCGTGCTGCGCCGTCCGTGGAAGGTGCCCGTCCGGTTCGACCAGCTCCTCGTCGGCGCGCAGGGCGGCTGGACGGCCCGCGAGTTCGCCGACCGCACCGGCGACCTGCTGTGGCCGTCCACCCCGTTCCTGGACGGCCCGCACGTCGCCCTGCTCCGCCTCGCGGACGAGCGGCCCGGCCTGACCGACGACGAGATCCTCGAAAGCGCCTACGGGCGGCTCGGGCTGCGCTGCATCGAAGCGGGCGGCAACTACTTCGGCGGCACCGACGAGGCCGGCGTGCTCGCCGCGGCCCGCGCGTTCATCGCCCGGCACCGCGGCGAGGAGGTGCCCGGCGCGGCACCCCGCCCGCAGCAGAGCGGCCCGCAGGACCCGGTGCTCGTCGCGCCCGTCCGCGGCTCCGACCAGTACCAGATCCTGGACGGCCACCACCGTCTCGCGATCGCCGCGATGAGCGGCGCCGACGGGGCCAACGTCGTCGCCAAGTGGCTGCCCGTCACCACCCCCCTGCAGGACCTGCTGCTCAAGATGAGCTGGCTCGACGGCACCCACGAGCTGTACCAGCCGATCGACGCGCCCGAGCTGCGGTCCGGCTGGACGACGGTCCGGCAGTGCACCGACCGGCTCGCCAAGATGGACGCGTTCCTCGGCGAACGCGGCATCGCCGAAGGCCGCTACCTCGATGTCGCAAGCTGCTACGGCTGGTTCGTCGCGCAGATGGCCGGGCGCGGCTTCGCCGCCGAGGGCATCGAGCGCGACCCGCTCGCCGTCCCCCTCGGCCAGGCGGTCTACGGGCTCGGCGACGGGGTCATCTCCACCGGCGACTGCGTCGAGTTCCTCGGCGGCCACGACGCCGGCCGCTGGGACGTGGTGTCGTGCTTCAGCCTGCTGCACCATTTCGTCCTCGGCCGCGGGTCCGTCAGCGCCGAGGAACTGATCCGGCTCCTGGACCGCGCCACCGGCCGGGTGCTGTTCTTCGACACCGGGCAGGACAACGAGGCGTGGTTCGCCGAGTCGCTGCGCGGCTGGGACCCGCCGCGCGTCGAGCGGTTCCTGCGCGAGAACACGAGCTTCGACGAGATCATCGACCTCGGCCCCGACGAGGACGCCCGCCCGCCCTACGAGGACAACTACCGCAGGCACCTGTTCGCCTGCGTCCGCACGGCATGACGGCCGGGCGCCGTTCGCTCGTCGCGCTCCTGGCCGTCCCGATGGTCCTGGCGGCGGCGTGCAGCCGGTCCGCGTCCACCACCGCGGCACCGCCGTCGTCCCTGCCGCCCGCCGCCGGGTCGGCGGGCGAGCGGACCGGCGTCGTCTGGACCAGCGGCCTCAACGACCACGGGCAGCTCGGCCGGCCAGGTCCCGTCATCGACCTCAAGCTCGCCCCGGTCACCGGGGTCGGCGGGCGGGGCCGGCTCGACCGCGTGCACGCCGTCGCCGGCGGCGCCCGGCATTCGCTGGCCGTCATCGACGGCGGCAAGGTCGTCGCGTGGGGCGCCAACGACCACGGCCAGCTCGGCGACGGCAGCCGCGAGGACCGGCACGTCCCCGTCCCCGTCCGCGCCCCCGACGGGCGCCCCGGCGACCTGGACGACGTCGTCGCGATCAGCGCGAACAACGCCTTCTCGATGGCGCTGCGCCGCGACGGGACCGTGGTGACGTGGGGCGACGGGTCGTCCGGGCAGCGCGGGATCGGCGAGCGCACCGGCCCGCTCGGCCCCACGACCGTGCGGTCACCGGACGGGCGCAGACCGCTCGGCGGCGTCACCGCGATCGCCGCCGACGGGCACACCGAGCTGGTGCTGCGCCGCAACGGGCAGGTGCTCGCCTGGGGCGCCAACGCCTACGGCATGGTCGGCGACGGCACCCGCGAGAACCGGTCGCTGCCCGTCCCGGTGCGCGGCCTGAACGGCTCCGGACGCCTCGGCAACGTCACCCGCATCGCGATCGGCGGCCAGTACGGGCTGGCGCTGCTGCGCGACGGGCGCGTCGCCTCCTGGGGGTACAACGACCTCGGGCAGCTCGGCGACGGGTCACGCCGGGAACGGCTCACCCCCGGCCTCGTCGCGGGTGTGCACGGCAAGGGCTTCCTCGGCGGCGTCACCGGCATCAGCGCGGCGGAGAAACACGGCTACGCGCTGCGCAAGGACGGCACGGTCGTCGCCTGGGGCAACAACACGGCCGGGCAGCTCGGCGACGGGACGGTGGAGCTGCGCACCACACCCGTCACCGTCGCCGCCGGGCACGGCCCGAAACTGCGCGGCGTCGCCCAGGTGTACGCGGGCGAGGCGTACGGTGCCGCGATCCTGACGGACGGGACGCCGCTGACGTGGGGCGCGGGCGGCAGCGGCCAGCTCGGCTCCGGCAACAGGGTGCCGCGCAGCCGTCCCGGCACGCTGGTGATGGCGCACGGCGCCGCGCCGGGCAAGGCACTGTCGGCGGGCGCCGGTGAACGCCACCTGATCCTGCTGATGAGCTCCTAGACGTCCTTGGCGTCCTCGGAGGTCTCGGGCTTGGGTGCCACGGGCTCGGGGCCGGCCGGCGTGGGCGCCTCCGCGGGCGGCTGGGGGGCCGCGGGCGGCGCGCCGGGCGCCGGGGCGGAGCTCGCGGCGGCACCGGCGGGTGCGGGCTTCGCCGAACGGCGGCGCCACAGCAGGAACCCGGCCCCGGCGGCGGCCACGACGACCAGTCCGCCGCCGCCGAGCAGGACCGGGGTCATGGAGCCGCCGTCGTCCTTGTTCGCCGCGGTGTCCTCGGCGCCCGCCGCCGGCCCGGTCGGCTGCGCCTGCGCGAGCGTCCGCACCTCCTGCTCTTCGGTCTGCTTCGTGGACTGCGGCGCGGGCTTGCCGTTGTTGCCGGGCTTGCCGGACTTCGGCGGCGCGTACTTCGACTCCGGCAGCGTCTGGACGAACTTCAGCAGCGCCAGGTCGGGCTTGCCCTTGCCGCCCTGCACGGCCTTGGTGTAAGCGGCCTTCACCTGGCCCGCCGGCAGCGTGTTGGACGTCGCCTTGAGCTGGTCCCCCGCCAGCACCACGTAGGTGCCCTTCCGGTTCATCAGCCCCGGCAGCCGCTGGAGGACCTGCCCCGCGTCCTCCCCGGCCGGGAGGATCGCGATGAACACCGGCACGGACCGGCCCTGCGCCGTGCGGAGCAGCTCCTGCGCCCCGTCCGACCGGTAGTACTTGGCGTGCGAGTCGACGTAGTAGCCGCTCTCGGTGATGCCCTCGGCGACCGCGTCGAGGTCCACGCCCGCGAACGCGGGAGTGGCGGTCAGCGCGAGCGCCGGCGCCAGGGCCAGCGCCAGCGTCCCGGACGCGACGATGCGGCGGGAAGAGATGTTCACGGACAGGCTCCTTCTAGCACGGCGACGGGCATTGACAGTAGCGGCGCGACATGGGGAAAGGTGGTGGAAGCCCGGGACTCGGCGCGGCTCGCGTCAGATGCCGCGGCCCCGGGTGTGCAGGGCGAGCAGGACGCGTTTGCCGGACACGACCCCGGACGCCACCGCCAGCGCGAACGGGACACGGCGTTCGGCCGGGTTCGCCTTCAGCGCGCGCGCCGACCAGCGCAGCGCGTCCTTGCGGCGGCCGACGGTCGCGCAGCCGAACGCGAGCTGCCCGTATACGCGTCCGGCCGCGCCCGGCTCCTTCCCGATCTCCGGGTAGTGCTCCAGGAACCACTCCAGCGCGGCCACCTTCGTCTCCCACGCCTGCGCGTAGTACGACGTCAGCCCCCACAGGACGCGGACGTACGGCTCGTCGACGTTCACGACGGGGTGGCGGCGGGCGGCGCGCAGCGCGAGGTCCCAGTCCTCGCCCTGGCTGCCGGGGATCGTCTCGTCCACCATGCCGATCTCGATCAGCGGCTCGCGGCGCGCCACATACGTGGACGAGTGGACGCTCATCATCCGGTCGCGGATCAGCGCGGCATAGGTGACGCGGCCGGTTCCGGCCAGCCGGGGCAGTTCCCGCCCGTCGAAGTCGATGAGGATGCCGGAGCTGCACAGCACCGCGTCCGGTTCGCCTTCGAGGGCCTTCACCTGCGCGGTGAGCTTGCCGGGCAGCCACTGGTCGTCGTCGTCGCAGAACGCGACGAGATCGGTGTCCAGGGCCAGGATGCCGGAGTTGCGGGCGCCCGCGAGACCCGGCTCCCGGGTGTTGACGATGACCTCGACGCGGTCACCGGCGAGCGACACGTCCGGCTCCGCCCGGTCGAACACGACGACGGCGCGCAGCTCGCCTTCGTAGTCCTGTGCGAGCACCGACTCCAGCGCGCGGCGCAGCAGCTCCGGCCGGTTGTGCGTCGGGAGGACGACTCCGACGGATGGGGGCATCGAGGGCCTGCCTTGTCGAGGGTCGGAAGGGAGGACCGCGGGACCCGGGCCGGCCCCGCGGCGTGCGGTCAGCGCGCGCCGAGGATCATGCCGGCGGCGACGGTGTTGCCCGTGGCCTCGTCGATCAGGATGAAGCCGCCGGTGAGGCGGTTGCGGCCGTAGTCGTCCACGAACAGCGGCTGCGTCACGCGGAGCGAGACCCGGCCGATCTCGTTCAGGCCGAGGGACGCCGCCTGCTCGTCACGGTGCAGGGTGTTGACGTCCAGCCGGTAGTGCAGGTCCTTCACCATCGTCTTCGCGGTGCGGGTCGTGTGCTTGATGACCAGCCTGGTGCGCGGCGCGAGGGTGCGGTCCGGGGTCATCCAGCAGACCATCGCGTCGAGGTCCTGCGCGACCTCGGGACGGTTGTTCGGACGCGCGATCATGTCGCCGCGGGAGATGTCGATGTCGTCGGCGAGGCGCAGCGTCACCGACATCGGCGAGAACGCCGCGTCCACCGGCCCGTTCGGGCCGTCGATGTGCGTGATCGTCGTGGTCAGGCCGGACGGCAGGTGCACGACCTCGTCGCCCGGCTTGAGGACGCCGCCCGCGACCTGCCCCGCGTAACCGCGGTAGTCGTGCAGGTCGGGATCGGTGGAGGCGTGCGGGCGGATCACGTACTGCACCGGGAACCGCACGTCGATGAGGTTGCGGTCGGAGGCGATGTGGACGTGCTCCAGATGGTGCAGCAGCGACGACCCCTCGTACCACGACATGTTCACGCTGCGCTCGACGACGTTGTCGCCGTGCAGCGCCGAGATCGGGATGAACGTCAGGTCCGTCACCTCCAGCTTGGAGGCGAACGCGGTGAACTCGTCCACGATCTGCTCGTAGACGGCCCGGTCGTAGCCGACCAGGTCCATCTTGTTGATCGCCACGACCAGGTGCGGGACCTGCAGCAGCGTGGTCAGGAACGCGTGCCGCCGCGACTGCTCCAGGATGCCCTTGCGGGCGTCCACCAGAATGATCGCCAGATCGGCCGTCGACGCGCCCGTCACCATGTTCCGGGTGTACTGGATGTGGCCCGGCGTGTCGGCGATGATGAACTTGCGGCGCGGCGTCGCGAAGTAGCGGTACGCCACATCGATCGTGATGCCCTGCTCGCGTTCGGCGCGCAGCCCGTCGGTCAGCAGCGCCAGGTTGGTGTACTCCTCGCCCCGCTCGGTGCTCGTGCGCTCCACCGCCTCCAGCTGATCCTCGAAGATCGACTTGGAGTCGAACAGCAGCCGGCCGATCAGGGTCGACTTGCCGTCGTCGACGCTGCCGGCGGTGGCGAACCGCAGAAGGTCCATCGGCTTGCCCGCGGGTTCGGTCCCGGCCATCAGAAGTACCCCTCCTTCTTGCGGTCCTCCATCGCGGCCTCGCTCGTCCGGTCGTCGGCGCGGGTCTGGCCGCGCTCGGTGATCCGGGTCGCCGCGATCTCCTCGATCACCTCGTCCAGCGTCACCGCCGACGACTTCACCGCGCCGGTGCAGGACGCGTCCCCCACCGTCCGGTACCGGACCGTCGCCGCGAACTCCGGCTCGTCGTCACCGCGGTTCGCAAAACCCGTCTCGGCGTCCAGCAGCAGCCCGTCACGCTCGAACACCCGGCGGGAATGCGCGAAATAGATCGAGGGGAGGGCGAGGTCCTCCCGCCGCACGTAGTCCCAGATGTCGAGTTCCGTCCAGTTCGACAGCGGGAACACCCGGACGTGCTCCCCCTGCTCGATCCTGGTGTTGAACAGGTTCCACAGCTCCGGACGCTGGTTCTTCGGATCCCACTGCCCGAACTCGTCCCGGAACGACACGACCCGCTCCTTCGCGCGGGCCTTCTCCTCGTCCCGCCGCGCCCCGCCGAACGCGGCGTCGAACCGGTGCTCCTCGATCGCCTCCAGCAGCGGCGCGATCTGCAGCCGGTTCCGGGACGCCCGGCGGCCCTTCTGCTCCACCACCGTGCCGGCGTCGATCGCGTCCTGCACCGACGCCACCACCAGCCGGACCCCCAGCTCCGCGACCCGCCGGTCCCGGAACTCGATCACCTCGGGGAAGTTGTGGCCGGTGTCGACATGCAGCACGGGGAACGGGATCGGCGCAGGCCAGAACGCCTTCTCGGCGAGGCGCAGCATCACCAGGCTGTCCTTGCCGCCCGAGAACAGCAGCACCGGCCGCTCGAACTCGGCCGCCACCTCCCGGAAGATATGGATCGACTCGGCTTCGAGGACGTCTAGCTGCGACAGCAGATAATCGGAACGCTGCATGGTCTGGGGTTCTCTCCACGTTCTGGCAGATGCAACCGGTGGCGACGGGACGGACGTCCCACCGGATCGAACTCCGGCCTACGCGACTCGCTCCGCCCGGCCGGCGGGTCAGCCGGGCAGGACGCCGCTCACGTCCTCGATGCCGGTCAGCAGCGCCGGTGCCGACACGGGATGGCACACCAGGATATCCGGCAGCCGCGGATCCTCCCGGTTGTACTCCAGCGGCGCCCCGTCGATCCGGGACGCGTGCGCGCCCGCACCGAGCGCCACCGCCGCCGGGGCCGCCGAGTCCCACTCGTACTGGCCGCCCGCGTGCACATACGCGTCGACCTCGCCGAGCAGCACCGCGGAGATCTTCGCCCCCGCCGACCCGATCGGCACCAGCTCCACATCGATGCCGTCCGAACCGGAACCATCCCCCGCCCGCGCCTTCGCCAGGCGCTCGGCCAGGTGCCGCACGAACTCCGGCGGACGCGTCCGGCTGACCGCGATGCGGAGCTTGCCCGCGTCCGGCGCCGGGACGTGCAGCGGCACCTCACGCGGCTGCGTCCGGCGCACCACGTCCGGACCGGCCGGGACGGGGCCCCGCTCCCCCGGCTCCGCCCGGACGAGCGAGGCACCGCCCGTCGCGTCCGTGCGGAGCGTCAGGCCCTGCGCCGGCAGCGCCACCGCCCCGGCGACCAGCCGCCCCCTCCCGGACGCGTCGCGCTCCCACAGCGCCACATGGACGGCCCAGTCGCGGCGGCCCTCCTCGGAGAACTCGCGGGTCCCGTCCAGCGGGTCGACGATCCACACCCGCCGGGCGGTGCGCCGCTCGGCGTCGGCGGTGTTGCGGGTCGGGGCGCGGCCATCGCCCTTCGAGCGTTTCCCCGCCGCCGAGGAACGGCCCTCCTCCGACAGCACGGCGTCGCCGGGACAGCGCTCCGCCAGCGCCGCCATGAGGTACTCGTGCGCCCGCAGGTCGCCCGTGTCCTTCAAGGCCCGCGCGTCCGCGAACCCCACCTCGTCCCGCACGCCCAGCAGCAGCCGCCCCGCCGCACCGGCGAGCTCCGCCGCCAGCACGTGGTCGTCCACCGCCGCTCCCTCGGTCATCCCGTGCTCACATTCCCGACTCGAATGGTCTGTTCGGTCTACTTTCTCATGCGTCCCCGAGCACCCCCGGGACCCGGGGCCCGATCAGTAGGCGCCGGAGCCGCGGAACACCGCCGACCAGGTCCTCCACATGATCTGCAGGTCGAGCGCGAGCGTCCAGTTGTCGACGTAGCGCAGGTCGAGCCGCACCGACTCCTCCCACGTCAGGTCCGAGCGGCCCGACACCTGCCACAGGCCCGTCAACCCCGGCTTCACCACCAGCCGCCGGTACACGTCGCCGCCGTACTGGGCGACCTCCTCCGGCAGCGGCGGACGCGGACCCACCAGCGACATGTCCCCGCGCAGCACATTGAACATCTGCGGCAGCTCGTCCAGCGAGTAGCGGCGCAGCCACCGCCCCACCCGGGTCACCCGCGGGTCCTCCCGGATCTTGAACAGCACCCCGTCGTTCTCGTTGGCCGCCAGCAGCTCCACCCGCCGCGCCTCCGCGTCCCGCACCATCGTGCGGAACTTCAGCACGGTGAACTCCCGGCCGCCGCGACCGACCCGGGTCTGCCGGAACAGCACCGGGCCGCCGTCCCCGTCGAACTTGATCAAAAGCGCGACCAGCGCCAGCAGCGGGCTCAGCGCCACGATCCCGGCGAGCGCCGCGACCCGGTCGAACAGACCCTTGAAGACCTTGCGGCCCCCGTCCAGCTCCGGGTGCTCCACGTGCAGCAGCGGCAGCCCCGACACCGGGCGGATCGAGATCCGCGGACCGGCCACGTCCATCAGCGCCGGCGCCACCACCAGCTCGACGTCATCGCGCTCGATCTGCCACGCCAGCCGGCGCAGCGCCACCCCGTCCATCTCCGGACAGGCCAGCACCGCCACCGAGTCGGCGCCGAGCCGGTCCGCGACCGTCGCCGCCTGCGCGAAGTCGCCCAGCACCGGCACGCCCTCGACCTCGGCCACCGCGTCGTCACCCGACGCCAGCGCGGGCGGCAGGCACACCGCCACGATGTCCATACCGTGGTACCGCTTCTGCCGCAGCAGCCGGATCAGGTCGGCCACCGCCGTCCGGTGCCCCACCGCGACCACACGCCGCATGCACTCGCCGTTCCACCGCTTCTTGTGCAGCCACTTGCGCAGCCGGTAGCGGGCGACGAGCGCGAGCAGCGTCCCGAGCGGCAGCGCCATCACCACATAGCCGCGCGCCACCTCGGTCTTCGTCGCATACGCCACGATCGCGACCGTCGCGGTCAGGATGAACCCGGCGCGCAGCACCCGGTGGAACTCCTCGGACCCGACGCCGACGTACTTGGGCTGGTACGCCCGGCACAGCATCAGCGTCGGCACCCACACGAGAGGAAGAACGATGGTCAACACCACGTACGGCGCGTCCAGCTCGGTCGGCACCCCCGGGAACCTGAGCACGAACGCGATGACGCCGGCCATCAACATGCTGACGAAGTCGAGCCACCGCGCCAACCGGCGGTAAGATCCACTCCAGTTCTGTGACCGGACGCGTCCCTGCTCATGGCGGATCGATGACTTGGCCTGGACCTTGTCAACGACGGCCATAAAGATCTCACCAATCCCCTGTAACGGGCGCCCCGTCAGCGCGCGATTCACACCGAAGACGGTTGAACGCCGCCCGAGGTTCACATGGACCCCGCACCTCATTCATGCAGCATCCTACGACCGGTTTACCATGGTCATCGCGTGAATGCCCACATCACACCCGCAACATCAGCGCCTCGCGGCGCCCACCGGCGAAACAACGGCCGCACCCGCATGATCACCGACCGGCCACCGAACGGACGGCCGGATACGGTCACCCCGCGTGGAACACGTTCTGCGCCGCCGCCAACCCCTGCGACACCAGCGCCTCCACCGCATCCGCCGCCCGGTCCACCTCAAGGTCGAGATCCTTGCGCTCCGCCGCGGAGAAGTCCCTCAGCACGAACGCCGCCGCGTCCATCCGGCCCGGCGGGCGCCCCACCCCGAACCGCACCCGCAGGTACTCCCCCGACCCCAGCGACTTCGTGATCGACCGCAGCCCGTTGTGGCCATTGTCACCACCGCCCAGCTTCAGCCGCACCGCACCGAACGGGACGTCCAGCTCGTCATGGACGACGATCAGCCGCTCCACCGGCACCTTGTAGAAATCCCGCAGCCCCTTCACCGGACCGCCCGACTCGTTCATGAACGACCGCGGCTTCGCCAGCACCGCCCGCGCACCCGCCAGCCGCCCCTCCAGCACATCCGCCCGCGCCCGATGCGACCTGAACCGGCCCCCGGCCCGCGCCGCCAGGACGTCCAGCACCATGAACCCCGCGTTATGCCGGTTCCCCGCATACGACGGCCCCGGATTACCCAGCCCCACCACCAGCCACGGATCCGCGCTCACCCGAACTCCTCACAGACGTCCATGACCCCCGCCGGTGCGCACACCCGCGGGGGCCATGAAAGAAAGAACGATGCGGCCGGCCACCCGGCCACGCGTCACTCCGCGGCGGCCTCACCCTCGGCCGCGGCGGCCTCACCCCCGGCGGCCTCGGCGGCCTCCGCCGCGGCCTCCGGCGCCGTCGCCGCCGACGCGTCCTGGATCTGCAGGATCAGCGTCTCATCGTCCGCCACCAGCGTCGTCCCCGACGGAAGCCTCAGGTCCTTCGCCAGCACCTGCGAGTCGATCTCCAGCCCGGAGACATCCACATCCACGGACTCGGGAATGTGCGTCGCCTCCGCCTCCACGGAGATCTCCACCACCTGCTGCGCCACCTGACCGCCCGGGACCACGTCACCGACCACGTTCACCGGCAGGTCGACGACGACCTTCTCACCGCGCTTCACCAGCAGCAGGTCAACGTGCTCCAGGAACCCCTTGATCGGATCGCGCTGCACGTCCTTCGGCAGTGCCAGCGCGGTGCCGTTACCGAGCCCCTCGATGGTCAGCAGCACGTTCGGCGTCTTGAGCGCGAGCATCAGATCATGCCCCGGCAGCGAGATGTGCTCCGGGTCGGTGCCGTGACCGTAGAGGACGGCGGGCACCTTGCCGGCCCGGCGGGTGCGCCGCGCGGCACCCTTACCGAACTCGGTGCGCGGCTCGGCGGCAATGCGTACCTCGGACACGGCGAAAACTCCTCGTTGTTGCGATCCACGGCCGTCCGCCATCGGACGTCCGCTGCGGACAGTGCGTCTCAGGCGATGCTCGATGCGTCAGGCGCCTCGAAGATTCTTTGCGTTCCCCGGGGAGTGCGACCCCAGCACCGGCACCACACTGAACGACCCGGGGCATACGCGGATTAACCAAGTCTAGCCGATCGCCGCCACGCCCAACGCCAGCGCCCGCCGAGAAACCGCCGCCCAAGAGCTAACTGTGCCCCCCGAACAGGCTCGTCACCGAGCCGTCACTGAAGACCTGGTTGATCGCATGGGCGACGAGAGGAGCGATCGACAGGACGGTCAGCTTGTCGAACTGCTTCTCCTCCGGAATCGGCAGCGTGTTCGTCAACACCACCTCGGAGATACGGGAGTTCTTCAGCCGGTCCACCGCCGGGCCCGACAGCACACCGTGCGTCGCCGCCACCACGACCTTCGTGGCACCGTTCTCGAACAGCGCGTCCGCGGCCTTCACGATCGTCCCACCGGTATCGATCATGTCGTCGACCACCACGCAGGTGCGGCCCTTGACCTCGCCGACCACATCGAAGACCTTGACCTCGTTCGCCACATCCGGGTCGCGCTTCTTGTGGATGATCGCCATCGGCACACCGCCCAGCCGGTCCGACCAGCGCTCGGTCACCCGCACCCGGCCCGCGTCCGGCGCCACCACCGTCACCTGCGAGGTGTCCAGCCGGCTCTCGAAATGCCCGGCCAGCAGATCCAGCGCGAACAGGTGATCCACCGGGCCATCGAAGAAACCCTGGATCTGCGCGGTGTGCAGGTCCACGGTGAGGAGCCGGTCGGCGCCCGCCGTCTTGAACAGATCCGCCATCAGCCGCGCCGAAATCGGCTCACGGCCCCGGTGCTTCTTGTCCTGCCGCGCGTACCCGAAGAACGGCGCCACCACGGTGATCCGATTGGCCGACGCGCGCTTCAGCGCATCCACCATGATCAACTGCTCCATGATCCACTGATTGATGGGAGCCGTGTGGCTCTGGATCACGAAAGCGTCGGAGCCACGGACCGACTCCAGGAACCGCACGAACGTCTCACCGTTGGCGAAGTCATACGCGGACGTCGGTGTCAGCTCGATGTGGAGGTTGTCGGCTACTTCCTTGGCCAGGTCCGGGTGGGCTCGGCCAGTGAAGAGCATCAACTTCTTCTGACCACTCGCTTTGATCCCACTCACCTCTGACAACTCCCCCTCAATGGATGTGCCTTACATGTGGGGTGTTGTCCCCACTCCCCGCGCACCACAAGAGTGCGGCCCGCGGGTTGCTCTGTTGTCGAAGGACACCGCCGTCCTCCACCTCCCCGCTCCTGGAGCGGGACCGTCGTCACCTCGGCACCGGGCTACGGCGCGCCCGCGCCCTCGCCTTCGCCCTTCGCCCGGCGGGCCGCCTCCGCCGCCGCCGTACCCGGCCGCGTCCGCTCCACCCAGCCCTCGACGTTGCGCTGCCGCGCCCGCGCGACCCCCAACGCCCCCGGCGGGACATCCTGGATGATCACCGACCCGGCCGCCGTATAAGCACCATCACCCACCGTCACCGGCGCCACGATCATGTTGTCGCTGCCGACCTTCACATGGGACCCGATGACACTGCGACGCTTCTGCACACCGTCATAGTTGACGAACACCGAACTGGCGCCGATGTTCGAGTGCTCACCGATCTCGGCATCGCCCACATAGGTCAGATGCGGCACCTTCGAGCCCTCACCGATGTCGGCGTTCTTCGTCTCGACATACGTCCCGACCTTGGCCTTGCGCGCCAGCCTCGTCCCAGGCCGCAGATAGGCGTAGGGCCCCACCGACGCCTCCGGCCCGACCTCCGCCTCCACGCACACGGCGTTGACCACGGACGCACCCTCGCCGACCCTCGTATCGGTCAGCGTGCACCCCGGCCCGACCCGCGAGCCCGCACCCAGATGCGTCCTTCCATGCAACTGCGTCCCCGGGTGGACCTCGGCGTCCTCATCGGCGGTCACGTCCACATCGATCCAGGTGGACGCCGGGTCGACGATCGTGACCCCCGCCCGCATGTGCGCCTCGACGATCCGGTCGTTCAACTGCCGCCGCGCCTGCGCGAGCTGGACCCTGTCGTTCACGCCCTGGGTCTCCACCCAGTCGGCCGCCAGATGCGCGCCCGCCCGGTGACCGTCCCCGCGCAGGATCGCGACCACGTCGGTGAGGTACTCCTCGCCGTTGGCGTTGTCGGTGGTCACCCGCTTGAGCGCGTCCGCCAGCAACGCCCCGTCGAAGGCGTACATGCCGACGTTGATCTCGGTGATCTCGCGCTGCTCCGCGGTGGCGTCCTTGTGCTCGACGATCGCCTCGACGCTGCCGTCCGCCGCCCGCACCATCCGCCCGTACCCGGTCGCGTCCGGCATCTCGGTCGTCAGCACGGTGGCGGCATTGCCCTCGTCCTCATGGGCCCGGACGAGCGCCTGCAACGTCTCCCCCCGCAGCAGCGGATGATCGCCGTTGGTGACCACGACGGTCCCCTCCAGCGCGCCGGTCTGCTCCAGCGCCATCCGCACGGCGTGCCCCGTCCCGCCCTGCCGCTCCTGGACGGCCGCCTCGGCGTCCGGCGCGTGCTCGGCGAGATGCGCGACGACCTGCTCGCGCCGGTGCCCGACCACCACGACGAGCCGCTCCGGCTCCAGCCGGCGCGCGGCGGCCAGCACATGGCCGAGCATGCTGCGCCCGCACAGCTCGTGCAGGACCTTCGACTTACGGGACTTCATCCGGGTGCCCTCGCCCGCGGCGAGAACGATGACGGCGGCCGGTCGGCTCGCAGCGCTCACAAGGAGGCTCCTCGGCATCGCGGACGGGATCGGTCACGGACGCGCCCACCTGCGAGACGGCAGGCCAGAGCACACCCGACACGGGCAGGATACCGCCCGCCCGCACCCAGTCACCCCGCCGCCCACCCGACGCCATCCCCGCCCTACATCAAAGATGTGGGGCCGTTGGCTCCGACTCGGTATCGTTGGCCCGGCAAGCTCGGTACCAGCACCTGACTGGTGTCCGATTTCACCCAATCCCGGGTGGTCTAGGGGCATGACTACTGATTTTGGTTCAGTCAACGGAGGTTCGAATCCTCCCCCGGGAGCACGTTTGTCCGGATTTCCTGGCGAGGGGCGAGCATGGTACCGAAGGCCCAACCCTCGATCCTTCGGTAGAGGTCCGCGCTCTGCCTGACCGTGACAAGAGGGCACCCTTTGTAGGCGTCGACGGTGTTCTTCGGCTTGCGCTTCTTGATCACCAGCTTTTCGAACCCCTCGACCGGCGTCCCGACCAGATCGCCCCACCACACCTATTACCCTTGCCTGCCGCGATCGTTGAGGATCTTGCTGAGGACCTCGTCGGAACGGCTGATCAGACGAGCCTCGGCAGGGTCACCGCCCAGCATCGCACCGTAGGCCCACCCCTCGATGCGCCGGTAGAGGTCCGCGCCCTTCCTGATGGTGATCTGTAGACATCCTCGGTACTCATCGAGGAGGTTCTTCCTGGTGGTCTTGGGGTTGTGTTTCTTGATCACCGGATTTTCAAAGCGCTCGACCGGCGTCCCGACCAGATCGCTCCACCACTTCGTCGCGGCCTCGACGTCACCCGTCTCGTGGATGTGCAGACGCACTTGTACGTGGTCGCGCGGCACCCCGACGACGCCGAGGAAGCGCAGGAAGAAGACCACCAGCGCCGGGTCGCTGTTGATGAACGACACCTTCTCGGTACGCCGGTAGATCTTGTCCTTGGTCCCCTCACACCAGTACACGAGCGCACCGGCGATCACCACCTCGCGCTCGCTTAGACCGCCCAGCTCACGGCAGGCGCCCAGCTTGATCTCCTGCCGCCGCTGCTCGGCCTCGATGTGGTAGGGCTCCCAACGGGCCTTCCACATCGCCGCGACTCGTTCCTGCTCGTAGCCTGGCCGACGCTCGTAGGGCACGTCCCGTAACCAGAGCGAGCAGGTACTTATGGCGATATTCAGGGAGCCCGCGATCTCGCGGTAGGTCCAGCCCTGGCGGCGGAGTTCGATGGCCTTGGGCTTGAGTTTGTCTCGGATCTCGTCCGGCATTGGTCCACTCATGGCGGAAACCTACCACCGATTTTAACTCTACGTTGCCATATTGTTGCTTTCTGCAATGTCGCGAGTGAGTCGTTTGTCCGGATCGGTTTAGTGCGCCCGCTGCAGGCAAGTCCCTTTCCGTGCGGGTCGGCCGCCTCCAGGGACGGGTGGCGCGACGATCACCGCGGACATGCACAGGTCGAGGAGCGGGCTCGCGGCGCGGGTGAGGCGTTCTCGCGGGACGAGGGGGGCACCTCGCCATCGCCTCGCGACGGTGTTCCCCAAGAGGAGTTTGTGGCCCGAGAGGTGGTTTCTCACTGATTTTACCTTTCGGCACTGTCCAACTTACGGATGCGTAGCTTACGTTGGCGTAGGTAAGACCGCCCCCGAGTCACAGAAAGTGGTGACGCATGACAACAGCTCCGACCGTCGATCCACCTCGTCCGCAGCCGCGGCCCGAGATCGTGCCGGAGGCGCGCGGCACAGCCGAACGGGTGCTCATCGCCGTGTTCACCGGGGTGCCGCTCCTCGCGCTGTTCGCGGCGGTTCCGCTGGCGTGGGGCCGGTTCCTCGGCTGGACGGACGTCGTGCTCACGGCGGTGTTCTACGTGCTGTCCGCGGGGGGCATCACGGTCGGGTACCACCGGTACTTCACGCACGGGTCGTTCAAGGCGAAGCGGGGCTTGAAGATCGCCATGGCGCTGGCCGGGAGCATGGCCATCGAGGGGCCGGTCATCACGTGGGTCGCCGATCACCGGCGCCACCACAAGCACTCGGACAAGGAGTTCGATCCGCATTCGCCGTGGCGGTTCGGTGACGACTGGAAGGCGCTGGCGAAGGGGCTGGCCTGGGCCCACTACGGGTGGCTGTTCGACGCGAACCGGACGTCCAAGCAGCGGTTCGCGAAGGATCTGCTCAACGACCGGGACGTCCGGCGCGTCCATGCCGCGTTCCCGGGGCTGGTGGCGGTGTCGTTCCTGCTGCCGGCGGTGATCGGCGGGCTGGTCACGATGTCGTGGGCGGGTTTCCTGACCGCGCTGTTCTGGGCGGGGTTCGTCCGGATCACGCTGGTGCACCATGTGACGTGGTCGATCAACTCGATCTGCCACACGTTCGGCAAGGAGGAGTTCGAGGTGCGGGACAAGTCCCGCAACGTGTGGTGGCTGGCCATCCCGTCCCTCGGCGAGTCCTGGCACAACCTGCATCATTCGGATCCGACGTGCGCGCGGCACGGCGTGCTGAAGGGGCAGGTCGACATCAGCGCCCGGATCATCCAGGCGTTCGAGAAGGCGGGCTGGGCGTACGGCGTCCGGTGGCCGAACAGCGACAGGCTGGCGGCGAAGCGCACAAAGCAGGCGGTTTGACCGCCACAATTGATCCTGTGACAGAACCCGCTCCGAGGACCCGCAGAAAGCGGATGACCGGCAAGGAACGCCGCGAGCAGCTTCTCGACGTCGGCCGTTCGCTGTTCGCCGGGCGCGGTCTGGACGGTACCTCGGTGGAGGAGATCGCCTCGGCGGCCGGGGTGTCGAAGCCCGTGGTGTACGAGCACTTCGGTGGCAAGGAAGGGCTTTACGCGGTCGTCGTCGACCGGGAGTTCGAGCGGCTGCTGAAGCTGGTGACGGACGCGCTGAACTCGGTGGTCCACTACCGGAGCAAGCTGGAGAAGGCCGCGCTGGCGCTGCTGGAGTACATCGAGGGTCATCCGGACGGGTTCCGGATTCTGGTTCGCGATTCGCACGGCGGTACGGGTACCGGCACCTATGCCAGCCTGCTGAGTGAGATCGCCGGTGAGGTCGAGCACATCCTCGCGCAGGAGTTCGACCGGCACGGCTATGACGACAAGTTCGCTCCGCTGTATGCGCAGAGTCTGGTCGGCATGGTGGCGTTGACGGGCCAGTGGTGGCTGGACGTCCGCAAGCCGCGCCGGGAGGATGTGGCGGCGCATGTGGTGAATCTCGCGTGGAACGGCCTGTCGGGGCTGGAGCCGAGGCCGTCGCTGGATCCGCGTCGCCGCCGCAAGGAGATGGAGCGCCGGGAGAGGTTGGCCGAGAAGGCGGCGGCGAAGGCGGAGAGAGCGGAGGGGAAGGCGGCTGCGAAGGCGGAGAAGGCGCAGCGCAAGGCGCAGCGTGATGTCGAGGAGATTCCCGACGCGTCAGCGTGACGGCTGCAGGAATTCGAGGCGGTTCCCGACGGGGTCGTTGGCGTAGAGGCGCCGGTATCCGGGGAGGAGGTCGTCCGGCCTGATGTCGTGGCCTGCGGCGCGGAGGCGTGCGGCGAGGGCGTCGAGGTCGTGGACGAGGAGTCCGGGGTGGGCTTTGCGGGCGGGGTGGAAGTCCTGCTCGATGCCGAGGTGGAGTTCGGTGCCGTTGCCGCGGAACCAGGCTCCGCCGCGTCCGGCGAGTTCGGGTGGTTTGGGGACTTCGTCGAGTCCGAGGACGCCGGTGTAGAAGGCGCGGAGCCGGTTCTCGCTGCCGGGCGGGGCGGCGAGCTGGACGTGGTGAACGCCGGTGATCATGGTTGCCTCCGGAGGGTGGCAACCGGTGGCCGCCCTGAGTTCGTCTGGGCGGCCACCGGCCAGGGGTCGCCGGCCTCGGGTCGCGAGGCCGGGATGTGCGGACGCCGCCCGTTCCCGTCGGTGATGGCACACCGCAGGGGAACAGGTTGCTTCACTCTGGGGGCCGGGCGGCATCCCGTCTTCGGGCCGTCTCGAGCATGTGGAACCCCATGGTCCATCTCTCGACGTCAAGACAGATGATGCCCAACTCGTATCTTGATGTCAAGAATTCCATGGGCCGCCGCGAGGGGAGGACGGGTGGCGTCCCCGCCTAACGGGCGTCGCGCGTGGCGATCACGAAGATCCGCCGGAAGGGGAACACGGTGCCGTAGGGCGCGGCGGGGTAGGCCCGCCGGAGCCTTTCCCGGTAGGTGTCGAGGAATTCGTCGGTCTCGTCCGGGTCGAGGGCGGACAGGGCGGGCCGCAGCGTGGTGCCCTTGACCCATTCGAGGACGGGGTCCTCGCCCTGCAGAACCTGTGCGTAGGTGGTCTCCCAGGCGTCGACCGCGTATCCGTGGCGGGTGAGGAGGTCGAGGTAGCCGGCGGGGTCGAGGACGGGCGCGTCCCGCTGGAATTCACCGAGTTCGGCGCGCCATCGGTCGGAGCGGCCGAGTTCGCGCAGGATGGCGTGGCTGGGCGCGTCGAAGTTGCCGGGGACCTGGAAGGCGAGCCGTCCGCCGGGTGCGAGTGCGCCTGCCCATCGGGGCAGCAGGTCGGGGTGTTCGGGGATCCATTGCAGGACGGCGTTGGACACGATGAGGTCGACGGGCCGGTCGGGTTCCCAGTCGGTGACGTCCCCGACGCGGAAGGTGAGCCGTCCGGGGATTTCGTGTTCGCGGGCCGCGGCGATCATTTCGGGTGAGCCGTCGAGGGCGTCGATGACGGCGTGCGGCCAGCGGGCGGCGAGGGTGGCGGTGAGTTCGCCGCTGCCGCAGCCGAGGTCGGTGACGCGCGCGGGTTCGGTTCTCCCGAGGCGTGCGACGAGTTCGGCGAAGGGGCGGGCCCGTTCGCCGCCGAAGATCCCGTACTGCGCGGGGTCCCACACGGTGGTGTTCTCTCTCGGCATCGGGTCACAGCCTGCCCGGCCTATATCTTGATGTCAAGAGTTCTGGCGTGTGCCGCCCGGACACCGTTCGGGGAGAACACCGGCGACATCACCCGCTGGGCACCGGTCCACCGGCAGGCTCCGGACGCGGCGCGGCCGATCGCCGCCGCACTGGCCGGGCGGCGATCGGGGCGTGTTTCTCGATATCAAGACAGGTAGGGTGACCGCATGGGCGATGAGGTCGACCGGCTGGTCGAGGCGTGGAAGGCCGAGCGTCCGGATCTGGACGTCCGGCCGCTGCAGGTCCTCAGCCGCGTGTCCCGGCTCGCCCGGCATCTCGACCGCGCCCGGCGCGCGGTGTTCGCGGCGCACGATATGGAGTCGTGGGAGTTCGACGTCCTGACCGCGCTGCGCCGGGCGGGCGCCCCGTACCAGCTGAGCCCGGGACGGCTGCTGCGTGCGACGCTGGTGACGTCGGGGACGATGACGAACCGCATCGACCGGCTGACGGCGGCGGGCCTGGTCGAGCGGCATCCGGACCCGCAGGACAAGCGCGGCGTGCAGGTCCGCCTCACCGAGGCGGGCCTGACGCGCGTGGACGCGGCGTTCGCCGATCTGCTCGACCGGGAGCAGGCGATCCTGGAGGGCCTCAGCCCCGAGCAGCGCGGCGTCCTGGCCGATCTGCTCCGTACCCTCCTGATCCCCTTCGACCGCGACTAGGCGAGGGCGGCCTCCAGGGCGGCGGCCAGGCCGCAGAGTTCCTCTTCACCGCCCGGGGGGCCGATGAGCTGGACGGACGCGGGCAGGTGCGAGCCGGGCAGCGGGACGGGCAGCGCGAACGCGGGGAACCCGGCGACGTTGATCTGGCCGGTCAGCGTGGTGAGCAGCAGGTCGGACTCGTCCGCCTCATCGGGTTCGGGGGCGACGCCGGTCAGCACGGGCAGGGCGATCGCCGGATGGCGGCGCAGGAGCGCGCCCAGTTCGGCCCGGAGCGCCTTCTGGACGCCGATCGCCCAGTCGAGCATCCCGGCCTCGGACACGTCCTTCATCTGCTGGAGGCGCCGGTGGATGCGTCCGCTCAGCTTGGCCGGGTCGCCGAGCAGGTGCCCGTTCTGCCGCCACCCTTCGACGCTGACGATGACGCCGTTGGCGGTGGCCGCCTCCTCGTAGTGCGCGGACGTGACGTCGGTGAGGGGGGCGAGACGGCGCAGCGCGTCGTCGACGGCCGCGTCGATCGCGGGGTCGACGCCGGGCACGCGGAGCCGCGCGATCGGCTGGGACGGCTCGTACGGGACGGGTGTGAACCCGGGTTCGATGAGCCCCATGCCGAGGACGACGGCGGCGACGTCGCGTCCCATCGGCCCGACCACGTCCAGGGTCGGTGACAGCGGATACACCCCGTCGAGGGGCACGCGTCCGTTGGTGGTCTTCAGCCCCGCGATGCCGCAGCATGCCGCCGGGATGCGGATCGATCCGGACGTGTCGGTGCCGAGCGCGACGTCGACCTCGCCGGTGGCGACGGCGACGGCGGAGCCGCTGGAGGAGCCGCCCGGCACGCGGGACGGGTCGAGCGGGTTCACCGGCGTACCGGACCACGGGTTGACGCCGTCGGCGGCCATGCACAGCTCGTTCAGGTTGGCCTTGCCGGCGATGCGGGCGCCCTGCGCGCGGGCGGACGCGACGACGGCGGCGTCCACGGCGGCGGGCCGCGCGTGTTCGGCGATGGCCTCGCAGCCCGCGGTGGTGGGCAGGCCGGCCACGTCCATGGCGTCCTTGACGGCGAGGCGCGGGCCGTCCCCGGGCGCGTCCGTCTGGATGATCCAAGTCGTCATTGGGGGATCATGCCCCGCACCGAACGGGATTCTCCACCGGAGGTTCTGCTAGCCGAGATCCTCGGCGAGCATCAGCCATTCCTCCTCGATACGGGCGGCCTCCGCCTGGATCTCCTTGAGCCGGGCGTCCAGTTCCTGGAGCTTGGCGTAGTCGGTGGCGTGCGCGGCGAGCTGCTCGTGGAGGTCGCTCTCCTGCCCGGCGAGTTTCTCCAGGCGGCGTTCGATCCGGTCGAGTTCCTTGCGGGCCTTCCAGTCCTGCCCGCCCTTGGGTTTCGGCGGTGCGGGCTTCTCGGCGGGCGCCGCACCCGGTTGGGGGGCGGTTCCGGCGGCGCGGCGTTCGAGGTACTCGTCGACGCCGCCGGGCAGCATCGACACGCGTCCGTCGCCGAGCAGCGCCACGACGTGGTCGGTGATGCGCTCCAGGAAGTACCGGTCGTGGCTGACGACGACGAGCGTGCCGGGCCATCCGTCCAGGAGGTCTTCGACTTCGGTGAGCGTCTCGATGTCGAGGTCGTTGGTGGGTTCGTCCAGGAGGAGGACGTTGGGTTCCCCCATGAGCAGCCGGAGAAGCTGCAGGCGGCGCCTTTCGCCGCCGGACAGGTCACCGACGGGCGTCCACTGCCGGTCACCGGAGAAGCCGAGCCGCTCCAGCAGCTGGCTCGCCGTCCATTCGCGTTTGCCGACCGTGATGCGGCGCCGGATCTCCTCCACCGACTCCAGGACGCGCCGGGACGGGTCGAGTTCCTCCAGGTTCTGCGACAGATGCGCGAGCTGGACGGTCTTGCCCTGCACCACCTCGCCCGCGACCGGCCGGACGGAGCCGTCCAGCAGGCGCAGCAGCGTGCTCTTGCCGCTGCCGTTGACACCGACGAGACCGACCCGGTCGCCGGGGCCGAGCCGCCAGGTCATCCGGTGGAACAGCTCCCGGTCGCCGACCTCGACGGTCACGCCCTCGATGTCGTAGACGGTCTTGCCGAGCCGCGCGGTCGCGAACCGGGTCAGCTCGACCGCGTCGCGCAGCGGCGGCTCGTCGGCGATGAGGGCCTGCGCGGCGTCGACCCGGAACTTCGGCTTGGAGGTGCGGGCCTGCGGGCCGCGGCGCAGCCACGCGAGTTCCTTGCGCAGGAGGTTCTGCCGTTTGGCCTCGGTGGCCGCGGCGATCCGGGCGCGTTCGGCCTTGGCGAGGACGTAGGAGGAGTAGCCCCCCTCGTAGCGTTCGACGCGGCCGTCGACGACCTCCCACGTCCGGTCGGTGACCTCGTCGAGGAACCAGCGGTCGTGGGTGACGGCGAGCAGCGCGACCTTGCGGCCCTTCAGGTGCCGGGCGAGCCAGTCGATCGCCTCGATGTCGAGGTGGTTGGTGGGTTCGTCCAGAATCAGCAGGTCGGACTCGGGGACGAGGAGCCGGGCCAGCGCGACCCGGCGCCGTTCCCCGCCCGACATGCCGGCGAGCGGCGCGTCCAGGTCGAGGCCGGCGAGCAGCCCGGCGAGGATGTCGCGGACGCGGACGTCGCCCGCCCACTCGTGCTCGGCGCGGTCGCCCAGCACCACGGACCGGACGGTCGCGCCGTCCGGGAAGACGTCCCGCTGGATCAGGTAGCCGAGCCGCAGGCCGCGGGCGTGGGTGACGCGCCCGGCGTCGGGTTCGGTCTCGCGGGCGAGGACGGACACGAGGGTGCTCTTGCCGCCGCCGTTGCGGCCGACGACGCCGACGCGGTCGCCCTCGTCCAGGCCGAGGGAGACGGCGTCGAGCAGCGGCGTGGGCCCGTAGGCCTTGGCGACGTTCTCAAGGTTGATCAGATTCACGACGCCATCAACCCTATTGCCCTCCGCGGACCGCTCGTGCGGCCCGTCCGGGCCCGGACGTTCAGTAACCCGGCGGCGGTCCCGGCTGGCCGGGCGGCCCGGGCTGACCGGGCTGGCCGGGCTGGCCGGGCTGGCCGGGCTGGCCGGGCGGCGGGTAGGGGGCGCCGGGCGGCCGGTAGGCCGTGCCCGTGCGCTTCCGGGAGCTCACGGCGATGACCACCACGAGGACCACGGCGCCGACCACGGCGAAGACGATGATCGCAACGAGCAGGAGGGAGAGCAGGCTCATGTGCGCCATTCCATGTGTTCTATCCGGGAAAGGGGAGACTCGACAGGAGCCTAACGCCCGCCGGTTTCGCTTGACATGACTTTGTCGGGTGCGTTGCGGCGGAGGTTCCGCTCGCGGCGCACGGCGCGCAGGGCGAGCGTCGCCATCATCGCGACGGCCACGAGGCCCAGCAGGACGGACAGCAACGTCATCGCTTCACCTCACCAGGGGGAGCGGTTCGGCAGGGAATCGTCGTCACGGAGAGTAGGACGCCCGTCGCGCACGGAAAGTTCGCTCATATGTCCGGTACAGTAACCCCTCAGTCACCCCGCGTCAGATAAGCGTCGCGCCGGGGACGGGCCCGGAAGCCCGGACGATCTGCCGGGCGACGCCGGCGCCGTCCAGCGCGTCGGCGAGGTCGGCGGCGTCCTCGCCGGTCTCGGCGAGGAACGCGCAGGTGGGGCCGGAACCGGAGACGAGCGCGCCGATCGCGCCCAGGTCGCGGCCGGCGTCGAGGGTGCGGCGCAGCGACGGGCGCAGCGACAGCGCGGCGGGCTGCAGGTCGTTGGACAGCGCGGCGCCGAGGCCCTTGGCGTCGCCGGTGGCGAGCGCGGTCATCAGCTCGGCGGCCACGGCCGGACACGCGGCCGGCTGCCCCGCCTCCTGGCGGAGCCGGTCGCATTCGCCGTAGACGGCGGGGGTGGACAGGCCGCCGTCGGCGGTCGCGAACACCCAGTGGAAGGTGCCGCGGGTGAGGGCGGGGGTGAGCCGCTCGCCGCGTCCGACGCCGACGGCGGTACCGCCGAGGACGGCGAACGGCACGTCGCTGCCGAGGTCCGCGCCGATCTCCATCAGGTCGTCCCGGGTCAGGACGGGCCGCTCCCGGTCGTCCCACAGCCGGGCGCAGGCGACCAGCGCGGCGGCGGCGTCGGCGCTGCCGCCCGCCATGCCGCCCGCGACCGGGATCGCCTTGCGGATCCTCAGCGTGACGTGGGGGTCGACGCCGAGCCGGTCCGCGACGAGCCGGGCGGCCTTCGCCGCGAGGTTGTCCTCGCCGGTGGGGACGCCGTCGATCGCCACCCGCGAGTGGGGTGCGGCCTGGACACGGACCTCCAGCCGCCGCGCGGGCTCGGCCGTGACCATGTCGAACAGGGACACGGCGTGGAACACGTTGACGAGGTCGTGATAGCCGTCGTCTCGGATCGGCCCCACGCCGAGCTGGAGGTTGACCTTGGCGGGGACGCGTACGGTCACTGCGCTCACGATCGAAACCCTACGGGTAAAGCGGCCGCCGGGGGGCGGGGGGCGCCCCCATGGACTCGAACGGCTCAGCCGCCGCTGGTGACGGGGAGGTTGCGGGGGTTGAAGTAGGGGGTGGTCGCCAGTTCGCGCAGCGCGGACATCGCGGGCTTGTCGCCCGTCAGCGAGTAGGCGCGGCGCTTGTCGCGGGCGTCCTCGGCCTGCTCGTCGGTGTCGAAGTACACGACGGCCTTGACCTGGGGGTCCTGCAGGGTCTTGGCGGCCTCGCGAAGCCACTGGGCGCGGCGCGTGCCGTAGGACTTCGGCACCCCGAACTCGGCGATCATGATGGGTTTGTGCCGCTCGCGGGCCCACCCCATGAACAGCTTCACGGCCTCGGACAGGTCGCGGTAGTCGTAGTCGCCGCCGGGCTGGGCGTCGGCGCAGATCCAGTCGACCTGGTCGTCTCCGGGGTAGTAGGCGTCGGCGTTGCCGCGGCCGAAGCCGCGGGCGGTGGGGCACCACACCCAGGCGACGTTGTCGACCTTCTCCCGTTCGAAGATCGTCCGCAGGTGCTTCCACGCGGCGACGAAGTCGGCCGGGGTGTGGACGCGCTTCTCGGCGGACGACTTGTCCATGTCCCGGGACCAGCGCAGGAACACCGGCTTGCCGAGGTCCTTCACGGCGCGGGCGCGGCGCTTGATGAGGGCGTCGTGCTTGCCCTGGACGATCTCCCGGGTGTCGGCACCGCCCCAGGTCAGCAGGAGGTAGCGGTCGCTGTCGGTGACGGACTTCTCCAGGCCGCCAGGGAAGTCGCTCTTCCAGGTGCGGTAGCTCTGCACGATGTCGAGCCGCCGTCCGAGCCGCTGCTCGAAGCCGGCGATGGGCGCCATTCCGGGCTTGCCGGCGTCCTTCGCGGACGGCGCCCCCGGCGGCATCCCGGACGGGGACGAGGTGGGGGACGAGCTCGCGGACGGCGCCGGCCCGCCGGCGCCCTCCGGCGGCACCCAGGCGCCGAAGTAGGCGCCCTTCGGCGGCGGGACGGGCGCGACACCGGCCCGCGCCGTCGTCGTGATCTTCGGTACCGCGTCCGCACCGTCCCCGCAGCCGGCCGCGACCGTCGCGACCATGGCCGCGGTCGCGAGCAGCGCCGTCCCCACGAGGGGCCAGCTGGTCCGCGCCGTCCGCGAACGCGCCTTCACATCGACCTCCGGCTCGTGCTGATGATTGGTGCCCCTGATGCGGGGGCCGCCCCCGGGGGAAGCGCCCGCCTAGGGGTTCGGGGAGTGATCTCCCCGGCGTGAAGGACCATACTCGGCAATGCGGGCGAAGGCGGCCACGTCCAGCGCTTCGCCTCTGGCTCGCGGGTCGACGCCCGCGGCGCGCAGGGCGTCCTCGGCGGCGGCCGCGGAGCCCGCCCAGCCCGCCAGCGCGGCGCGCAGCGTCTTGCGGCGCTGCGCGAACGCGGCGTCGACCACCGCGAACACCTCGCCGCGGGACGCCGTGGTCGGCGGCGGGTCGCGGCGGGTGAACGCGACCAGCCCGGAATCCACGTTCGGCGCGGGCCAGAACACCGCCCGCCCGACGGCGCCGACGCGGCGCGCGTCCCCGTACCAGGCGAGCTTCACCGACGGCACCCCGTAGACCCTGGAGCCGGGCGCCGCGGTCATCCGGTCGGCGACCTCGGCCTGCACCATGACCAGCGCGGTCCGCAGCGCCGGCAGGGTGGCCAGCAGGTGCAGGACGACCGGGACGGCGACGTTGTAGGGCAGGTTCGCGACCAGCGCGGTCGGGGCCGGCCCCGGCACGTGTGTGATCTTCATCGCGTCGGCGCGCACGACCTCCAGCCGTCCCGCGAGGCCGGGTTCGCGCGCCGCGACCGTGGCGGGCAGCTCGGCGGCCAGCACCGGGTCGATCTCCACCGCGACGACACGCCGCACCTCGGGCAGCAGCGCGAGCGTCAGCGACCCCAGCCCCGGTCCGACCTCGATGACGACGTCATCGGCGGACGTTCCGGCCGTCCGGACGATCCGCCGGACGGTGTTGGCGTCGATGACGAAGTTCTGCCCCAGCGCCTTCGTCGGCCTGATGCCGAGCCGTGCGGCCAGCTCGCGCACGTCCGCCGGCCCGAGCAGCCCCCGTGTCTCCCCCATCCGGTGATTGTTTCAGCTCAGGAGAACAGGTACTTACCGCAGTTGGGCCATTGCCCCTGCCAGCGGCCGTTGACCTTGTTGTAGAGGAGCTGGGCGCGGTAGGTCTGCTCACCCGCGCTGGCATCGGACGGCTTGCCCGTGCCGCCGACCGACGTCCAGGTGGCCATGGAGAACTGGTAGAGGCCGTAGTAGCCGGCCGGGTTCACCGACTTCGGGTTGCCGCCCGACTCGCACTTGGCGAGCCCCGCCCAGTTCAGCCGCGCCGCCGAGCCGGTCCCCGCCGACTTCGGGCCGACCGCCACGATCCGCGCGACCGGCCTGCGCTTGACCTGCTGCGCGATGACCTTCTTGACCTTCTTGCCCTTGCGCTTGACGTACGCCACCTTGATGATCTTGATGCCGGGGCGGCCCTTGCGCAGTTCCTTCTCGCTCCACGGCGGGACGGACGAGCTGTTCTTGCGGATCGTCGGCGCCGGCGTCTTCACGACCTGGACGACCGGCGCGGACAGCAGCCGCATGATCTTGATGATCTCCCCGGCGGGCCGGTCGGGAGCCGGCTTGACCAGGTCGTGCGGGCCGAGCGCGATCTTCGCCTGATCGAGGACCTGCTGGACGGTCGCGCCCGTCGTCATCGTCTCGGCCTTCTTGCCGTCGACCACGATGACGACCTTGCGCGGCGCGGGGGCGCTGGTCCGCGGCGCATCCGCGACGGGGGCGGTGTTCTTCGGGCCCGCCGATCCGCCGCCGCCGCACGCCGCGGCCAGCATCGCCGTGACCAGCAGAACGGGGACGGCAGGGGCCGCAGGGGGTCGACGCACTGTGCTCCTCCAGGGGGCCGGGCTCGAAGGCGCCCGCTCACCGGGCCAGAGAGTAGAGCCACCCGGACGTCCTCCGCCACCTCATCACCCCCAAAAGCACCGCCTGAGGCGATACGTCCCGGATTTCACCCATGGGGACGCGGGCCGGGCCGTCACCTTTCCGCGGTACCGTCCCGGTGGCCGCCGGGGCCGTCACCAGGGGCCGAAGACGCGTTCTCCGTTCGCGGCGATCGCCGTGCACAGTTCCGCCACGTCCACGCCTTTGACCTCGGCCATCGCCCGCACGGTGTGCGGGATCAGATAGGAGGCGTTCGGCTTGCCCCGGTGCGGGATCGGCGTCAGGAAGGGCGCGTCGGTCTCCACCAGCAGCAGATCGAGCGGCGCCGCCCGCAGCGCGTCCCGCAGCGGCTCCGCGTTCTTGAACGTGACGTTCCCGGCGAAACTCATCAGGTAGCCGTGCTCGGCGCAGATCCCGGCCATGCGGGCGTCACCGGAGAAGCAGTGGAACACCACCTTCTCCGGCGCGCCCTCCTCGGCCAGGATCGCGAGCACGTCGTCGTGGGCGTCGCGGTCGTGGATGACCAGCGCCCTCCCGGTCCGCTTGGCGATCTCGATGTGGCCGCGGAACGAGCGGTGCTGGTCGTCCTTCGGCGCCCAGTCCCGGTAGTAGTCGAGGCCCGTCTCGCCGATCGCGCGGACCTTCGGGTGCGCCGCCAGCCGCGCCACGTCCTCCAGGACCGCGTCGGAGATCCCCGTGGTCTCGTTCGGGTGGATCGCGACCGCCGCGTACACGTCGTCGAACTCGGCGGCGGCGTCCACCGCGAACCGGGACGACGGCAGGTCGCAGCCGATCGTGACGATCCGGGTGACGCCCGCCGCGCTCGCCGCCTTCAACTGCTCCTCCAGCGGCGTCCCGACGATGTCGAGATGGCAGTGGCTGTCGAAGACGTCCACGGGCAGGCGCTCGGGAAGCGGCGGGTAGGACCGTGCGACCTGCCCGTCCTCGTCCCGGGTCACGAGCTCTCCAGCCGCGCGAGCTCCTCGTCCACCACGGACGCGTCCAGCTTCTTGAACAGCGGTGTCGGCTTGGCCAGCGGCACGCCCGGCTTGACCGGCGTGGACTCCCAGCGCGCCTCGGTCGCGTAGTCGCCGGTCAGGACGCGGTAGTCGGGGCCGCCCTCCTCCGACACGGTCTCAAGCTCCGGCATGCCGCTCCACACGCCCTCGCCGCCGAGCATCTCGTAGACCTTCTGCGACGAGTTCGGCAGGAACGGCGTCAGCAGCGTCTTCGCGTCGTCCACGACCTGGAGCGCGGTGTGCAGGATCGACTGGACGCGGGCCGGGTCGTCCTTCAGCTTCCACGGCGCCTGGTCCGACAGGTACCTGTTGGCGTCGCGGACGACCTCCAGCGCCTCGGTGATCGAGCTCTTGAACCGGGACCGCTGGAGTTCCGCGCCCACCTTCGCGAACGCGCCCCGGCTGCGCTCCAGCAGTGCCCGGTCGGCGTCGGTGAGGTCGCCCGCCTCCGGGATCGCGCCGAAGTTCTTCGCCGCCATGTTCACCGACCGGTTGACGAGGTTGCCCCACGCGGCGACCAGTTCGTCGTTGTTGCGGCGGACGAACTCCGCCCAGGTGAAGTCGGTGTCCTGGTTCTCGGGACCGGCGACCGCGACGTAGTAGCGCAGCGCGTCCACGTCGTAGCGCTCCAGGAAGTCCTTCACGTAGATGACGACGTTGCGGGACGAGGAGAACTTTCGGCCCTCCATCGTCAGGAACTCCGACGACACGACCTCGGTCGGGACGTTCAGCGCGCCCAGCGAGCCGGGCGTGCCGCCCCTGTCGCCCTGGCCGCCGTAGCCGAGCAGCATCGCCGGCCAGATCTCGGTGTGGAAGACGATGTTGTCCTTGCCCATGAAGTAGTACGACAGGGCGTCCGGGTCCTGCCACCAGGCGCGCCACGCCTCCGGGTCGCCGGACCGCTTCGCCCACTCCACGGACGCGGAGAAGTAGCCGATGACCGCGTCGAACCACACGTACAGCTTCTTCGCCGGGTTGTCGCGCCAGCCGTCCAGCGGGATCGGCACGCCCCAGTCGAGGTCCCGGCTGATCGCCCGCGGCTGCAGGTCGTTCAGCAGGTTCAGCGAGAACTTCACCACGTTCGTGCGCCAGTGGCCCTCCTTGCCGCGCAGGTAGCGGCCGAGGACCTCGGTGAAGGCGGGCAGGTCGAGCATGAAGTGCTCGGTCTCCACGAACTTCGGCGTCTCGCCGTTGATCCGCGACACCGGGTTGACCAGGTCGATCGGGTCGAGCTGGTTGCCGCAGTTGTCGCACTGGTCGCCGCGCGCGCCGTCGTACCCGCAGATCGGGCAGGTGCCCTCGATGTAGCGGTCCGGGAGGGTCCGCCCGGTGGACGGCGAGATCGCGCCCATCGTCTTCGTCGGGAAGATGTACCCGTTGTCGTACAGGCCCTTGAAGACCTCCTGGACGACCGCGTAGTGGTTGCGCGTCGTCGTGCGGGTGAACAGGTCGTACGACATGCCGAGGCGGTACAGGTCCTCGGCGATCACGCCGCTGTAGCGGTCGGCCAGCTCGCGGGCGGTCACGCCCTCCTTGTCGGCCTGCACCTGGATCGGCGTGCCGTGCTCGTCGGTGCCGCTGACCATCAGGACCTTGTTGCCCGCCATCCGCTGGTAGCGGCTGAACATGTCGGCGGGCAGCGCGAAACCGGAGACGTGCCCGATGTGACGGGGCCCGTTGGCGTACGGCCATGCGGGCGCGGTCAAGATATGGCGGCTTGACGAGGACATGAAGTCAAGGGTAGTCGCGTCACGGTGGCCGCGGCACGCGAGTAACCTGGTCCGGGTCCCGGGGGCAGGACATTCGGCGGCGCACCCTTCTCTTCCATGCGCGCACCATCTTTCGCGGAGGCGGGAACCCAGGCATGGACCAGACCACGTCCGACCAGGCCGCCGAACGGGCGGCGACCGGCACCGAGCCGGACGGGCGGCCCCGGAGCCTGCCCGCGCGGCTGATCGGGCGGGCCCGGCGGACGCGGCGCGTGGTGTGGCTGTCCCTGCTGGTCGCGGTGTCCGCGGTGCTCGCCCAGTGGGCGGTCATGCCGCCGCCGCTGTACTTCGACCCGTACTACGTGTGGCTCGCCGCCCGCGACTGGCCCGACATCCCGCTCACCCAGTGGCCGTTCGACGAGGTCCCCCACCAGGTCACCCGGATCGGCCTGGTGCTGCCGGCGCGGCTCGTCCAGGAGGTTCTCGGGCCCGGCCAGGCCGCCTACTTCACCGTCGCGGCGCTCGGCGGGATCGCGTTCTTCACCGGGACGTACCTGGTCGTCCGGTCGCTGTTCGGGGACGTGGCGGGCGTGGCGTCCGCGGCGATCCTGCTGGTCCACCCGTTCTTCACGATGACGAACCCGTTCGGCCACGAGACCACCTGGTCGACCGGGGTGATGCTGCCGGACATGCCGGGCGCCGGGCTGTTCGCCATCGGGATGGCGGGCCTCGTCGTCGCGAGCCGCCGCACCGGACGCGCCCAGACCCGGATGCTGCTCGCCGCCGGGGCGTTCCTCGGCACGTCGTTCCTGGTCCGCGAGTTCCTGGCGTTCCTGTTCCTCGCGATCCCCGCCTACCTGGCGCTGCTGCGGATCCCGTGGCGGCGCAACATCACGGTCGGCGCGCCGATGCTCGCGATCCTGGTGCTCAACTTCGTCCACAACCAGCTGGTGTGGGGCAGCCCGCTCGCCGGGCTGATGTCGGCGGCCACGCACGGCGGCCAGTCCCGCGACTACGTGACCCGCACGCTCGCCGCCCTGTCGTTCCTGCGCGCGATGCACGACTGGAACCCGCTCGGGGTCGTCTTCACCGCCGCGCTCGCCCTGACGATCGTCGGCTGGGTCGTCACCCGTGACCGGCGCCTCGCGCTGGTGCTGGTGTGGTTCCTCGCCCTCGCCGTCCCGCTGACGGTCTTCTCCGGGGTCCTCGACCCCGACGACATCAAGCTGCGGGCATGGCTCCAGCGGTACTGGTTCTCGGTGCTGCCCGCGCTGCTCGCCGGCGGGTTCGGGTCGCTGATCCTGATGTTCCGGATGCTGCCCGCCGGGCGGGTGTCCCGGCTGCGGGCCGTCGCCGTGCCCGTCCTCGCGGTCGCGCTCGGCGGGACGTACACGGTCGCGGCCGTCCGCGCCGTCCCCGACCTGCCGCGCGACAAGGCGTGGCACGAACTGCGCGGCTACCTGCGCGGGCACCGCGACATCACGCTGATCTGCGCCGACCGGCGGCTCGCGCAGACCCTCACGTTCTACACGCGCGACATGTGGGGCGACCGGATCTGGCGGGGCGAGATCCGCGACTTCCCGCACTACATGCCGCAGATCCCGCGGAACGCGATGGAGGGCCCGATGCTCTACACGCGCTGGCGCGGGATGGAGTCGCAGATCGCCGCCGGCTGGCGCCCCTCCCCCGCCGAGGGCTGGACGCTGATGTGGCGCTCGTCCGACGGCGTCCTGCAGTTGTGGAACCCGCCTCCCCTCCCGCCGGAGGACTAGCGGGTCCAGGCGACCCAGTCGCCTTCGATGGTGCGGCGGCTGTCGGCGACCTGCCAGCCGGGCGGGGCGCCCTTCGGCCAGGACGCGGTGGCGGGAACGTCCTTCGGCCACGCCAGCACGACCATGTCGACGTTCTGCGGCGGCGCGGTCCACCGGGCGTCGAAGACGCTGCCCTCGCTCCACCAGGCCCAGTAGTACTGCGAGAGCCGGATCGTCCACCAGACGTTCCAGTCGACGGCGATGGAGCGCTGCGCGCGCAGGTCGACGCTGCCGCGCAGGTCGGTGTGCGCGGTCTCGGCGCGTGCCAGCGGCTGCGCGATCCGGTCGATCGCGGTGGCGCACATGGCGACCGCGGCGGCGGCGAGCAGCCCCCCGAGCAGCAGCGGGCCGTGCCGGCGCACCCGGACGGCCGCCACGGACAGCCCCAGCAGGACGAGCCCGGCCGCCGTGGCGCGCCAGAGGCGGAACGCCGTCCAGTCCCAGGTCAGGAGCGACGTCTCCGGGAAGTCGTAGGCCGTGTAGGTGTACCGGCCGAGCAGGTCGCCGGCGTACCACTGGACGACGCCCGCCGCCGCGACCGTCATGACCGCCGCCGCCGCCGACGCCCGCAGCAGCGTCCGCCGCGGGGCGTGCACCAGCACCGCGACCCCGGCGGCGAACAGCACGGGGGCGATGCAGGCGAGATAGCGGCCGTAGACGTAGTTGCCGATGCGGTACTCGACCGGCAGCGCCGCCGAGGTCGCGAACGCGATGCCCGCGACGATCGCGAGGACCGCGAGGGCGAGCGCCCGCGTCCGCCCGGGGCCGCCCGGCAGCGTGCGCGGCGGCCGGACGGCGGCGAACACCACCGCGAGCAGCCCCACCGCCGCCATCCCGCCGGTCGCGACGGCCTGGTACCAGACCTGGCCGGTGCCGAGCGACAGCGTCCAGCCCCACCCGTCGGGCGTGGTGAGCCGCCGGACGACGTTGCCTCCCAGGTCGTTGTCGCCGGACGGGTACATGTGCGGCAGCAGCGACCGGTTCAGCAGCATCCCCGCGGCCGTCGCGGCGGCGAGGACGAGCCCGGCGGCCGACGCGTCCCGCCATGCCCGCCACCGGAGGACCGGCGCGGCGAGCAGCAGCGCCGCGTGCACGGCCAGCAGGATCGCGCCGCGCGTGTGGCAGGTGTAGGCGTAGGCGACCAGCAGCGACGCGCCCGCCCCGCACAGCAGTGGCCGACCCGGCGCGCGGCGGCCGGTCCACCGCGCGGGCGCGGTCAGCCAGGTGTGGACGAGCAGCAGCCAGCCGACGACGATGACCGGCAGGATCGCGTCCGTCAGCGCGAACTCGGAGTAGAACAGCACGCACGGCAGCAGCGCGATCACGTGCGCGAACACATACGACAGGCGGCGCCGCACCCGCAGGCGGCGCAGCAGCAGGTAGGCCAGCGGCAGCATCGCGGCGCTGATCAGCGCGTTGATGACCAGGGCGCCCCGGTAGACGCCGACCGGGCCGTCGGCGAACCAGAACGCCGGGGTCAGCAGCAGCGGGTAGCCGCCCCGGTAGACGGTCCCGAACGACATGTCGGCGTCGGGTCCGCCGGTGAGGACGCGGGCGGCGAACAGGTATCCGGACTCGTCCGGCGTCGCGACCGGGATCGTCTGCCCCGCGCCGAGCCACAGCCGCACCGCGACCTGCGCGGCCCAGCCGAGCAGGAACACCCAGGCCCAGCGGCGGCCCCTCCGGGACGGGGCGGCGTCCGGTTGCGCCGGCGTGGCCGGGGGACGCGCGACGACCCGGGAGACGGCCCGGGCGCCCGCCGGTGGACGGGCGCTCACCGGCGCGCGGCGCGCCGGGCGCGGACGGTCGGACAACGAAGATCCATCGCAGGTCAAGCCTGTCATAGTGCGACCGGGACAGCGGCCCCGGGGCCGGCGGCGCTCAGCGGCTCGCCGGCATCGGCGGCCGTCAGCGCTCGGACGTGCCGTCCTCGCCGTCGTCCCCGGCCGCCTGCTCGGCCTTGGCCGCGGCGACCTTCTCCCCGGCCTTCTCCCCGGCCGGCTCGGCCTTGCGCTTGGCGGCCCGGTGCGCGGCGTCCACCACGCCCGCGGCCTCCTCCGCCGGGTCGGTGAGCGGCGGGTGCTGGCGGCGGCGGATGCCGAGGATGCTGACGAACAGCGAGGCGAAGATGGCCTGGAAGCTCACCACCAGCGCGGTCGCGGCGGGCACGACGATGCGCAGCGAGTGCCGCGGGTCCAGTTCGCCGAAGCTGTTGACCCGCCAGTGCAGCAGCGACGCGATGAGGCCGCCGAGACCGGCGACCGCGAGCAGCCCGCCGATCAGCAGGCCGCGCTCCAGGCTCCACCAGTCGATGATCTTCTGGACCCGGCGGTCGTGCGGCAGGAATCCCTCCTGCATCGCGTAGACCTTCGTGAGCAGCGCGAACAGCACCGCCTGGAAGCCGATCACCACCGCCGCGGACGCCCCGACCAGGGTGTCGACGTCGAAGGCGATCTCCCCGACGGTGACCGGACCGGTGGACAGCGCGATCCCTGCGAGCAGGCCGAGGGTCATGAAGACCAGCCCGGGGATGAGGAACAGCCAGCGGGGGCTGTAGAGCATGAGGAAGCGCAGATGGCGCCAGCCGTCCCGCCAGGTGTTGAGATGCGGGGCGCGGGTCCGCCCGTCCGGCGACAGCGTCGTCGGCACCTCGCGGATGTCGTAGCCCTGCAGGGTCGCCTTGACGACCATCTCGCTGGCGAACTCCATGCCGCCGGTCTGCAGCCCGAGCCGCAGGATGGCCTCCCGGTCGAAGGCGCGCAGCCCGCAGTGGAAGTCGCCGATCTTGCTGCCGAAGAACAGCCGGCCGACGAAGCTCAGCACCGGGTTGCCGAGGTAGCGGTGCAGCGGCGGCATGGCGCCGTCGGCGATGCCGCCCTTGAACCGGTTGCCCATGACGAGGTCGGCGCCGTCCCGCAGCTCGTCCAGGAACGGGCCGAGGGTCGTGAAGTCGTAGGAGTCGTCGGCGTCGCCCATCGCGACGTACCGGCCGCGCGCGGACCGGATCCCGCCCATCAGCGCGTTGCCGTAGCCCTTGTCGATCACCGGCACGACACGCGCTCCCGCGTCCCTGGCGAGCTGCTGGCTGCCGTCCGTGCTGCCGTTGTCGGCGATGACCACCTCGCCGTCGATGCCGTTCTCTGTAAAGAAGCCGATGGTCTTACGGACGCAGGTCTCGACCGTTTCGGCCTCGTTCAGACATGGCATCACTACGGAGAGTTCCACGCGATCTCCTTCGTTACCCCTGGTGACCGTCTGCGGCGGTTTCCACTAATCTCAGTTGTTCCACGGGGCGGCCCGTCGTCGTTCATGATGCCTGCCGAGGACGGGTAATGATGGCCGCTCTCATCAAGAGCACCCGTATCGTGTTGCCCACTTGCAACCGAAAAAACCCTCTCCGCCACGGTCGCGGGCGGCAGGCTAGGACGTCAAGCATACGGGCACGGCGGCCCGGAAGGGGTAGGTCGGCTGTGACGCGTGCGGGAGAACGCAGTGCCACCGGAGCGGGGGCCGGACACCGAAGGGGAGGTGCGGCAGTGGCGGGGGAAACGCCGCGGGGCGCCGCGCTGGACGCGGGGCTCGGCACCGCGCTCGACGAGGCCGTGCTCGACGAGGCCGCACGAGCGGTCGATGACGCGTCCGCCGAGGTCAACGCGGTTGACAGCGGAACCGGGACGAAGGCGGCGGATGCCGCGAATGGGGCCGACGCGCCCGGCGGCCCGGGCATCGCGACAAAACCCGGCAAAGTTATCGAGGACGATCCGGAAACCGCTTCTGGGGCCGACCTTAAGAACGGCCGCGTACTCGGCGGAAAAAGGACCGGAGCCGCACGGACGGTTGGTGCGGCCTCCGCCGACCGGGCCGTTTCCGGTGGTCGGCGGCGGGCGCGCGGGCTGTGGACGCTGGCGCGCCGCAACCCGGCGTTCAGTGTGATCATTGCCACAGCGGCGCTGCTCCGGCTGATCGCGATGCTCGGCTACCAGCCGGTGATGTTCTTCAACGACAGTTTCGACTACCTGCACGTCGCGACCGACCCGTACCCGCACCCGCTGCGTCCCGACGGGTACGCGTTCCTGCTGCTCCTGCTCAAGCCGTTCCACAGCTTCGCGCTCGTCGCCGCCGTCCAGCACCTGATGGGCCTGGCCATGGGCGTGATGATCTACGCGCTGCTGCGGCGCAGGTTCGGCCTGCCCGGCTGGGGCGCCGCGCTCGCCGCCGCGCCGGTCCTGCTGGACGCCTACCAGCTCCAGCTGGAGCACCTCGTCCTGTCGGACACGATGTTCACGTTCCTGGTGCTGAGCGCGGTCACGCTGCTGCTGTGGCACGACCGCCCGTCCTGGAAGATCGCCGCGGCGGTCGGGCTGATCGTCGGGGCGGCGTGGCTGACCCGCTCGGTCGGGATGCCGGTGCTGCTCGGCGTGCTGGTCTACCTGCTCATCCGGCGCAGCGGCTGGAAGACCATGGCGATCACGCTGGCGGCGTGCATGCTCCCGGTGCTCGGCTACATGGGCTGGTACAAGGCCGCCGGCGGCAAGTTCGCGATCACCGAGAGCAACGGGATCTTCCTGTACGCGCGGGTCTACAAGTTCGCCGACTGCCACCGGATGAAGGACCTGCCGGTCCGCGAGTACCCGCTGTGCACCGAGCCGGCGAACCGGCTGCCCAACTCGCAGGACGGCATCTGGAACGCCCGGTCCCCGCTCAACCGCTACACCGGCACCCGGTTCAGCCCCGACAACAACGCGCTCGGCAACGACTTCGCCAAGCGGGCGATCACCGCGCAGCCCGGCGACTACCTGCAGGTCGTCGCGCACGACTTCTTCCGCGTCTTCCAGTGGAAGCGCACGGTCTTCCCCGACCCGGCCACGTACTCGCAGTACGAGTTCGGCAGGACGGGCCGCCCGCTGCCCGACTGGCACATGGACGCCGACTCGATCGCCTCCGGCGAGGCCAGGTCCTACGAGCGCGGCAACGCCCAGACGCAGATCGTCGAGCCGTTCGCCGGGGTCGCCCGCGGCTACCAGGACGTCGTCTACCTGCGCGGGACGATGCTCGGCGGCATCCTGCTGATCGGCCTGGCCGGGCTGGTCCCGCTGTGGCGCCGGTTCGGCGGCGCCGCGCTGCTGCCGTGGACGCTCGCGACCGGGCTGCTGCTCGCGCCCGCGGCGACCGCCGAGTTCGACTACCGGTACGTACTGCCGGCCGTGCCGCTGGCGGCGCTCGCCGCCGGGACGGCGTTCACCGCCGAGGCCCGCGGGACCATCGCCGGATGGGGGCGCCGGTTCCGGCGCGCCGCGGCCCCGGCCGATGCCAAGGCCGCCAAGGCCGCCGAGCCCGCGGTCGACTGACCTCGCGGTGGCCCGGCCCGGTCGGGCCGGGCTACCAGGCGTGCATGCGGCGCAGGTGGAAGACCATCGCGACGTCGCTGCCGCCGCGGACCTTCGGGACCTCGCCCTCCTTGCCGCGCATCGCGGACAGCGCCTTGACGTTCTGGCTCTGGCAGGTCGAGCAGCAGCGGTCCATCCAGGGCGTCATGCAGGGCTGGCCGCCGCGCTCGTACAGGACGGCCTCGTTGCCGTGCCCGTCCCCGGTGTGGCGGACCTCGTACTCCTCGTTCCAGGTCGTCGCGCAGCTGAGGCACTCGAAGACCCATGTTTCGTGGCTCGTCCATGCATCCTGCACGGCATTCACCCCCTTCGGCGACCGTCTCGCGCGCGTCCCAAGTCACCCGCGTTCAGTTCCATGGTGGCTCCACCGGGCCCGTTCCGGCCCCCGTCGCCCACCACCGATCGGGTTATTCCCACGAAGAAGCGGGTCGAGCGGTCCTGTGCCGGTGACTATTTCCTGGCCTTGACAACGGCGTCGTAAACCGCGCGCTTCGGGGCGCCGTTCGCCTTGGCGACCTCCGCGATGGCCTGCTTGCGGGGCGTCCCGGCCTCCTCCAGGACGGCGACGGCCGCGGCCAGGTCGGCCGGCTCGGTCAGCCCCGCCGGCTCGGGCGCGCCGCCGACCACCAGCGTGATCTCGCCGAGCACGCCGTCCTTCGCCCACGCGGCCAGTTCGCCGAGCGTCCCCCGCCGGACCTCCTCGTAGGTCTTGGTCAGCTCACGGCACACGGCGGCCGGGCGGTCCGCGCCGAACGCGTCCGCCATCGCCGCGAGGGTGGCCGGCAGCCGGCGCGGCGACTCGAAGAACACCATCGTCCGGGGCTCGGCGGCGAGGGCGGCGAGCCGCCGGGCCCGCTCGCCGGGCTTGCGCGGCGGGAAGCCCTCGAAGCAGAACCGGTCGGTCGGCAGGCCCGACACCACCAGCGCGGTCGTGACGGCGGACGGCCCCGGCAGCACCGAGATCGGCACGCCCGCCGCGACGGCGGCCCGCACCAGCCGGTAGCCGGGATCGGACACGCCCGGCATCCCCGCGTCGGTGATCACCAGGACGTCCCGCCCGGCGAGCAGTTCCTCCATCAGCCCCGCCGCCCGCGTCCGCTCGTTCTGGTCGTGGTACGACACGACGCGCGCGACCGGCTCCACGCCGAGGTCCCCCGCCAGCCGGCGCAGCCGCCGGGTGTCCTCCGCGGCGATCACCGGGACGTCCGCGAGCGCGGCCCGCAGCCGCTCCGAAGCGTCCTGCGGGCGCCCGATCGGCGCCGCCGCCAGCAGCAGGGTTCCCGTCACGTCCTCATTCTCGCAGGAAGCCCGGCCGGGCGACCCCACCCGGCGCTGAAAGTGCCCAAGGACCCGAAGGAGGAGGGGAATGCAAATAAACTCGCAGGATGGCGACGACGGATCTGGTCCCCGCCCCGGCCTCCGCGTCACGGCGCCGGCCGCCCCCGCTCCGGGAGTGGCTGGCCCCGGCGGTCCCGGGCAGCCCGGCGCTGTCCTGGCTGGGCGCCCTGCTGGTCACCGCGCTGGCCGCCTACCTGCGGTTCGACCGGCTCGGGTCGCCGAAGGCGGTGGTGTTCGACGAGACGTACTACGCCAAGGACGCGCTCGCCCTGCTGAAGTTCGGCTGGGAGCACAACACCGTCGAGAACGCCGACAAGATGCTGATCGCCGATCCGGACGCGCACATCTGGGGAAACGGTCCCGCGTTCGTCGCACATCCCCCGTTCGGCAAGTGGATGATCGCGATCGGCGAGTGGATGTTCGGCGCGACGCCGTTCGGCTGGCGGTTCATGCCCGCGCTGATCGGGACGCTGTCGGTGCTGATCCTGTGCCGGGTGGCCCGCCGGATGACGGGCTCGACGCTGCTCGGCTGCGCCGCCGGGCTGCTGCTCGCGGTGGACGGGCTGGCGTTCGTGACCAGCCGGGCGGCGCTGCTGGACATCTTCGTGATGTTCTGGGTCCTCGCCGGGTTCGCATGCCTGGTGAACGACCGGGACCGGTCCCGCCGCGTCCTCGCCGAGCGGATCGAGCACGGGGACGCCTCGGTGTACGGGCCGTTCCTCGCGCACGGCTGGCGCTGGGGCGCCGGGGTCTGCCTCGGTCTTGCCTGCGCCACCAAGTGGACCGGGATCTTCTACGTCGCCGCGTTCGGGCTGATGGTCGTCCTGTGGGACTACGGCGCCCGCCGCGCCGCCGGGGTGCGGGCCCCCTTCGCCGGAACGCTGGTGCTGGAGGCCGTCCCGGCGTTCGTGCAGCTCGTGGTGGTGGGGGTGGTGACCTACCTGGCGACCTGGTGGGGGTGGATCTTCAAGCCGGGCGGCTGGGGCCGGGGCACGGCGTCCGACACCCCGCTGTGGCGGCCGTTCGAGGCCATGCCGAAGCTCTGGCACTACCACGCGGAGATGCTCTCGTTCCACACGGGGCTGGACGCCAAGCACCCGTACCAGTCGTGGCCGTGGGACTGGCCGATCCTGCGGCGCCCGGTGGCGTTCTTCTACACCGAGCCGAAGTCGTGCGGCGCGGCCCGCTGCTCGCGGGAGATCCTCGGGATCGGCACGCCCGCGCTGTGGTGGGGCGCGCTCGTCGCCCTGGTCGTCATCGTGTTCATCTGGCTGTTCCTGCGGGACTGGCGGGCGGGCGCGATCCTGCTGGGGTTCCTCGCGGGCTGGCTGACCTGGTTCCCCTCGGCGTTCGCGAACCGGACGATGTTCCTGTTCTACGCGACGCCGCTGATCCCGTTCATGGCGCTGGCGGTCGTCCTGGTGCTCGGGTATCTGATCGGGCCGGCGCCCGCCGGGGCGGCGGGGGCGCACGCGGCCCGTCCGGACGAGGACCGTTCCGAGGACGGCCACACCCTCGCGCATCCTCCCGTCCCGTACGGGGAGGGCGGGGCCCACGCGTCGCCGGCGCCGGTCCAGGGAACGGGGTTGCGGCGGCTGATCGGCGCCTCCGCCGCGGGCGCGTTCCTGCTGGTGGTGCTGGTGAACTTCGCGTACTTCCATCCGATCCTGTCGGCGCAGACGATCCCGTACGAGGACTGGCACGCGCGGATCTGGTTCCAGTCCTGGGTGTGACGCGCGGCTAGGCCGTCGCCACGGCGGCCGTGCCGGGGCGCAGCGCCCGGCCGCCGAGCAGGCAGAGGGCCAGTGCGAGGACGCCGCCCGCCCCGGCGCCCGCGAACGCGCCCGGGACGCCCGCGGCGTCCTGCCCGACGCCGGCGACGAACGAGCCGAGCGACCCGCCCGCACCGACCGCGGCGACGACCCACGCGAACGCCTCGGTGACGGTCCCGGCGGGCGCGAGCCGGTCGACGAGGGTGAAGCTGCACGCCAGCACGGGCGCGAGGAAGACGCCGGACACGAACGCGAGCACCGACATGACGGGCAGCGCGGGCGCGAGGACGAGCGGGAGGTAGCCGGCGGCGAGGGCGGCCAGCAGCCACGGCAGCCGGCGGTGCGGCTCACCCGCCCACGGCCGCGCGCCGTAGCAGATCCCGCCGGTGAGAGCACCGCCCGCCATGCACGCCAGCAGCAGGCCGGACGCGAGGCCGCTGCCCTGTTCCTCGGCGTAGGCGACGACGGCGACGGCGTAGACGCCGAGCGCGATCCCGGCGCAGGCGAGGGACAGCAGCAGGACGCGCAGGCCCGGGGAGCGCAGTGGCCCGGCCCAGCCGGCGGCGCGCGGCTCGCCGCGCCACCGGCGGGACGGCCCGGACAGCGACACGACGAGCGTCCCGGCGATGCCGAGCACGCCGGTCAGCAGCAGCGCGGTCTCGGTGTTGACCGCGGCCGCGGCGACGACGAGCAGCGGCCCGACGGTGAAGAGGATCTCCTGGGCGGCGGCGTCCAGGGCGTAGGCGGCCTCGACCTGTTCGGGGCCGTCCAGGACGTCGGGCCAGAGCGCGCGCAGCCCGGCCTCCAGCGGCGGGGTGGCGAACCCGGCGACGAACACGGCGGCGACGGCGACCGGAAGGGGGTCGGCGCCGGCGGCGGCGAGCAGCGCGAAGCCCGCGGCGGCGGCGCAGGCGGCGGGCAGCAGGACGGGCGGCTGGCCGCAGCGGTCCATGACGCGGCCGAGGACGGGCTGCCCGGCGGCGGTCGCGAGGCCGAGGATCGCGGCGAGCGTCCCGGCGAGGGGGTACCCGCCGCCGTCCGCCCGGACGTGCAGCACGACGGCGAGCATGCCCATCCCGTTGGGCAGCCGGCCGAGCAGCGTGCCGCCGAGCAGCCGTGCCGCGTACGGCCTGCGCAGGAAGACGACATAGCCGTGCATGCCACTAGCCCCCGGGATCGCCGTCATACGTATTACCGAACCAGTCATACGTACCACTTTCCGGGACCTCGGCTCTAGTCTGTTTTCGTCACAATGTCCGCCCGGGGAGGTGCAGGTGCCGGCAGTGAGCCGTCCGACCAGCAAGGACGTGGCTCAGGAGGCCGGGGTCTCGCAGTCCACGGTCTCCCTGGTGCTGGGCGGCAAGTGGAGCGGGCGCGTCTCCCCCGCCACCGCGCGCAACGTGCGCAGCGCGGCCGAGCGGCTCGGCTACCGGCCCAACCAGGCGGCCCGCAACCTGCGCCTCGGCACCACCCGGACCGTCCTGCTGATGGTCCCGACACTGTCCGCGCCGTTCTTCGGGCCCGTCTACACGGGCGCGGCGCGGGTCGCGGCCCGGCACGGCTTCGGCGTGGTCGTGTCGACGTGGCCGGACGACGCGGCCGGTCCCGCCGACAGCCCGTTCGGGTCGGACGAGGCGATCGACGGCGTCCTCGCCTCCTCGATGGCCGCCGGCGCCCTGGCGGAGTTCCGCGGCACACCCGCCGTGATGCTCGACAGCGGCCCGGACGATCGGCCCGGTGACCGCGTCCCCACGGTCGACTTCGGCGTCGCCGACGGGATGCGGGCGATCGCCGGGCATCTCGCGGAGCTCGGCCACCGCCGCTTCGGGCATGTGGCCGCCGCCGTCGACCAGTGGACGTTCCACGCCCGCGCCGAGGCCCTCGCCGCCGCCGTCGCCGGCCTGCCGGGCGGCGTACTGACCCGGGCGCGGTGCGCGATCGACGTCACGTCCGCCAGGGACGCCGCGGCCCGCCTGCTGACCGGCCCGGCCCGGCCGACCGCACTGGTCTGCGACGACGACCTGATCGCGGCGGGCGCCTACAAGGCGGCGCGGGCGCTCGGCCTGGACGTCCCGGCCGACCTGTCGGTCACCGGGTTCGACGACGTGCTGCTCGCGACCGCGCTGGAGCCGGAGCTGACGACCGTCCGGCTGCCCGCCGAGGAGCTGGGCGCGCAGGGCATGACGGCTCTGCTCGACCTGCTCGCCGGCCACCGCCCGGCCCCCCGCGTCCTGCCGGGCGAACTGGTCGTGCGGGACTCGACGGCGCCGCCCCGGGGATAGGGCTCCCCTGCCACGGGGAGAATCGAGGTCACACCCCCGCGCTTCCCGGTGAACCGGAAAAGCCAGGTATAAGAGTCGCATGGGATCCCGTCCGTGCGAGACCGATATCGACGAACATCCGGAGAACCACCTCGGTACCGCGCCGCCCCGGACCCGGGCGTGGCGCAACGGCGAGGTCGTGGCGGAAGGGTTTCCCGTCGCCGAGGTGAGGGACCACCTGGCCGGCCCGGACGTCGTCGTGTGGCTCGATCTGTGCGGGCCGCGCCACGAGGACCTGCGCGTCGTCAGCGACGAGCTGGGCCTCGACCCCGTCGCGGTGGAGGACGCGGTGTCCCGGCACGAGCGGACCAAGCTCGACCGGTACCAGGGGTATGCGTTCCTCAACGTCTACATCCCGCGGGTGGACGACGACGGCCTGACCCTCCACGAACTGTCGGCGTTCATCACCGAACGCGCGCTGGTCACGGTCCGGCAGGACACGCGCGTCGACGTCGACGAGCTCATCCGGCGCTGGGACGGCAGCCCCGACATGGACGCCGGCGAGCCGACCACCGCGCTCCTGCTGCACGGGATGCTCGACCTCGTCGTCGACCTGCAACTGGAGGCCGTGCAGGCGCTCGACGACGAGGCCGACGCGATCGAGGACCTGGTGTTCGACGACAGGTTCCCGGTCAAGGAGATCCAGCGGCGCAGCTACCGGCTGCGCAAGAACCTGACCGCGCTGCGGCGGGTGGCGCTGCCGATGCGGGAGGTGCTCAACACGCTGCTCCGCCGCGACCTCCGGTTCGTCCCGGTGTCGCTGGTGCCCTACTTCCAGGACGTCTACGACCACACGCTGCGCGTCGGGGAGTGGACCGACAGCCTGCGCGACCTCGTCGCCGACCTGCTCGACACGCGGCTGGCGCTGCAGGGCAACCGTATGAACGACGTGATGAAGAAGGTCACGAGCTGGGCGGCGATCATCGCGGTGCCGACCGCCGTCACCGGGTTCTACGGGCAGAACGTCCCGTATCCCGGTTTCTCGCAGTATGCGGGGTTCATCGCGAGCACCGTCATCATCATCGTCTGCAGCGCCGCCCTTTACATCGTCTTCAAGCTGCGCGACTGGCTGTGACCGCCTCCCCCCGTGCCCCGCGTCCGGCGGGCTAGAGGGAGCGCGGGAACTTCGCCGCGATGGGGGCGGCGGCCTCGGCGCCGGTGCCGCCGCATCGGCTGGCGTCCGGTTTCCCCTACGACGATGTCGTGGTCAGCGGCAAGACCGGCACCCTCCCGCCCCTCCGCAACGAGGTCGGCGCCGTCGAGCACCCGGACGGTGCCCGCTACGCGGTGGCCGTCTTCACCCGCGCGCTCCTGCCCGCGGCCGTCCTTCCCCGGGCCGACGCGGTGATCGGCACCACCGCCCGGCAGGCCATAGAGTTCCTCCGCCGCCCCGGCCGCTGACCCGGTGCCCGAGGGCGGCGGAATGAGCCCATCCACGGCGTTGTAATACGTAGGCTGTATCCCGGTTTTTACCTGTCTTGGGAGTGTTCTTTGCGGCTGCCGGAGCATCTGGAGCTACTGCTCACCGACGAGCCGGTGCTCGACGTCTACGCGCATGGTCCGTGGCGTGTGCCGGACGGGCTGTTCGAGGAGATCTCGGCGCGGATCGACGGGCTGGCGGCCGATCCGCGGGCCGTGGACCTGACCACCGACGAGCACAAGCTGCTGACGTTGCCGGCGTCGCTCGTCACCGCCGAGATCTTCGGCATGCTGGCGTTCCTGCCGGGCGGCGGCGCGATCAAGGCGGGGTCGTGGTCGCAGCTGCCGGAGCGGCTGCTGTACCGGCATCTGGTGAATCCGGGGCCGCTCAGCACGCGGATGACGCGTTGGGACGCACCGGGCGGGCGGTGGCGTCCGCCGGTGGACTGGCTGATCGAGGCGCCCGACCGGGGCGCGGCGATCGAGCTGGCGCGCGACTGCCTGGCGCTGCTGGAGGGCATCGAGCCGCTGGAGGAGCGCCGCAAGGCGCTGCTGCGGCTGTACGACGACCCGCCCGAATGCGACATCAGCCTGCCCAAGATGGAGTTGCGCGAGCACTGGCACGCGCACGCCGGGGACGACATCGTCGCGGCGGTGCCGGAGCTGCTCGGCCCGGTCGGCTATCTGGAGTGGGTGTGCGCGGGGCTGCTCGCGTCCTATGAGCATCTGACGGACGTGGCGCCGCGTGACGAGAGCGTCGAGGTCCATCTGATCCAGTTGCTCTTGCAGGGCAGCATGGAGCACGTCCCGCCGGAGCTGGCGGTCGCGCTGGGCGAGGACCGGTACGGCGAGCTGCAGCAGCGGTTCGCGGTGGAGCGCCGCGGGTTCAAGGCGGGCGCGTGGCAGGAGCGGACGCGGACGTGGCTGGTCCAGGCGCTGGTCGCGGGGGCCGCGGACGCGTGCCGGGGCTGGCTCGACATGGCCATGAGGTTCGTCGCGGTCGTCCAGGGGCTGCCGGGCGACCCGTGGTTCCCGAAGTCGGAGTGGATCCCGGTCGGCCAGTTCCAGACGGACCTGCGGCGCCTCTACGCGCCGCGTCGCCGCGTCGTGAACCCGCTCACCGAGACGCTGCAGAGCGCGCCCGCGGCGGGCGGGGCGGCCGAGGACCGGCCGGGGACGCGGCCGCAGATCGCGACGTCGCTGGTCGGGCAGCCCGAGGTGAGCGCGGTCCTGGACGAGCTGACCCGCGGCACCGAGCCCGTCCGCCTGCTGATCTGCGGGCCGGACGGCACCGGCAAGCGCGACGCCGCGCAGGAGCTCGGCCGGGCGCTCGCGCTCGGCCGCGATCCGCACTGGATCACCGACAACCTGTTCGCCGGGCAGCGGCTGCCGGACGCCGTCGCCAAGCTGCACGCCGACGCCCGCGACTGCGCCGGCGACCGGCTGCTCGTCATCGACGGCCTGGACGGCATCGTCACCGATCCCGGCAACGGGGAGGCCCTCGCCGCGGAGCTGCACCGGCTCCTCGCCGTCCATCCCGACCTGCATCTGGTGGCGCTGTGCGACATCGGCGGGGAGGAGCGCATCCGGGAGGTCAATCCCGTACTGCCGCACCGGTTCCGGATCACGCGGACCCGTCCGTTCAGCGCCGACGGCCACGCCGAGCTGTTCCGCCGGGCGCTGGACGCGCGCGGCGTCCGCGGCACCCGGCAGGCGATCGCGGCGGCGGGTGCGCTGCTGGCCGAGACACCGCCCATGCAGACGCTCCGCCACGCCCGGCTCGCCCCGCATCTCGCCGACCAGGTCGTGGCCGCCGTGCGCAAGCGGGCGGGGGACGCCGAACCCGTCGTCCGCAAGAGCGACATCCCCGACATGCTCGACATCTCGCGGGCCTCCGGGAACCCGCTGAAGGAGCTGCACGACCTCACCGGCCTCGACACCGTCAAGCACGAGATCGCGCTGCTCGTCGCCGGGACGCACGCGGCGCGGCTGCGCAGCGAGTCCGGGTTGAAGATCACCCCGCCGACCCGGCACATGGTGTTCACCGGCAACCCGGGGACCGGCAAGACGATGGTGGCGCGGCTGCTCGGGCGCATCTACAAGCGGCTCGGGGTCCTGTCGTCCGGGCATCTGGTCGAGGCGTCCCGGGCCCATCTCGTCGGCGAGTACATCGGGCAGACCGCGCCGCGCACCCGCCGCCTGGTGGAGCGCGCGATCGGCGGTGTCCTGTTCATCGACGAGGCGTACACGCTGACGCAGTCGCCGCTGAAGGGCGACTACGGACACGAGGCGATCGCCGAGCTGGTCAAGCTGATGGAGGACCACCGCGACGACCTCGTGGTGGTCGTCGCCGGCTACCAGCAGGAGATGGCGGAGTTCCTCGCCGCCAACCCCGGCCTGGACTCGCGGTTCCCCAAGCAGATCCACTTCCCCGACTACACCGACGACGAGCTGATCACCGTGTTCGGGCAGCTCGCCGCCGCGGACGGGTTCGAGCTGGCGCCCGGCACCGAGGAGGTGCTGCGGGCGATGCTGCGCCGCGCGCCGCGCGGCCCGTCCTTCGGCAACGGCCGGCTGATGCGCAACATGCTGGACATCGCGGTCGCCAACCAGGCGGACCGGGTCGCGTCCGCCGCCGTGGGCGCCGGGAAGGAGCGCGGCGGCGAGCCGGCCGAACCGCCCACGCGGGAGGAGCTGGTCACGCTCACCGCCGACGACCTGCCGCCGCTCCTGGAGCACCCGGAGGAGTTCTTCGGCCTCTACCTCTAGGCGGGCCGGCTCCGGGCGGGGCCGGCGAGCCGTCCGGCGGCGTCGAACAGCACGCTCTCCGCGCCGCGCCGGGTGATGAGCTGCGCGCCGACGGGCAGGCCGCCGGCCGTCCCGGCGGGGACGCTCAGCGCGGGCAGCCCCAGCACGTTCCACGGGAAGGTGAGGCTGACCAGCAGCGCCGTGAGCGGGCCCTGCGCGGCCTGCGTATCGCCGATCCTCGGCGCGGTGATCGGCATGGTCGGCATCGCCAGGTAGTCGTAGCGGTCCAGCAGTTCCGCGATCTCTCGCGCGAACCGTTCCCGCTCGCGCAGCGCCCGGACGAGACGCCACCCCGGCATGCGGGCGGACTCCTCCAGCCGCTTCAGGGTCACCGGCTGGTACCGGCCGGGTGCCTCCGCGACCCGTTCGGCGTGCACGTCGTACGCCTCGCTGAACTGGATCGCCAGGAACACCTGCCGCAGCCCGGCGAAGTCGAGCCGCTCGGCGGGCGCGTCCGGGAACAGCGCCCGGACGGTCCGCGTCACCTCGGGGTCGGCGGCGGGCGGCTCGATCCAGGCGACGCGGGCGTGCGGGGCGCCGTCGTCGGCCGGGGACGGGACGGCCCCGGCCGGCCCGGTCAGCGCCCGGTAGGCGGTCCGGCAGTCGGCGGCGGACCCGGCGAGGAGGCCCACGTGGTCGAGCGAACGCGACAGCGGGAACACGCCGCCGGCCGGGATGGCGCCGTAGGCGGGCTTGAACCCGGCGATCCCGCAGAACGCGGCCGGGATGCGCACCGACCCGCCGGTGTCGGTGCCGATCGCGAGCGGAACCGTCCCGGCGGCGACGGCGGCGGCGCTGCCGCTGCTGGATCCGCCCGGCATCCGCTCCCGGTCGCGGGGGTTGCGGACCGGCCCGGTCACCGACACGTCGCCGGTGGCGCCGAACGCGAACTCCTGCGTGCCGGTCTTGCCGACGATCACCGCGCCCGCGTCGCGGAGCATCGTCACGCACTCCGCGTCCTTCTCGGCGACGTGCCCGTCGAAGTGCGCGGACCCCATCCCGGTCGGCAGGCCGCCGACGTCGATGATGTCCTTCACCGCGACGGGGATACCGTGCAGCGGGCCGCGGTCGATCCCGGACGCCAGTTCCCGGTCCGCCTGCTTCGCGGCGGCCTCGGCGCCCTGCGGGTCGAGGGTGACGAAGGCGTTCAGGTCCGGGTCGACCGACTCCAGGGCCCGCGCGAGGAGCCCCTGCGCCGTCTCCTCGCCCGAACGCAGCGCGCCCCCGAGATCCGCCAGCGTCCGTCCGATGAAGAACCCGCGCATACCGCCTCCTGCCTGGTTGGCCCTACCGGTCTGGGTAGCACACCGGGCCCTCTCCACGGCAAATCCGATATTCCGGTCGTGGCGTTCCGTGCCTGATCCGTCGCTCTTCGTGGACCGTTCGTCGCAGACGTGCTACCGCTGAGCGACCGTCCGCCCGGAGCCGTGAACCTACGCGCGAGTACGGGGGAGGCTGCAACGCACTCGGCCGTGACGTTCCCACCGGTTCTGCTGGGGGGCGAGGCGGAGCCCGCCGCCCGGCGCGGTGCCGCCTCTGTAATCGGTGACGTCCGCCCGCTCACCGCGGTGCCTTCGACGCCGGACGCCGGCGTCGAAGGCACCGCGCGACGCTTCGTTGATCACGCGGGGACTTTGGCCCCTGTGCGCAGGATCCCTCCCATGATGGGCTCTTCACGACGGTTGACGGCGCCGGAGCGGGGGACGTGATCCATCTATGAGGCGGTACCGACACCGGGGGGAACGCGCCATGGCCGACTCCGTGATGTCCGATGACGAGGTGCGGGCGCTCGACGCGTACTGGAGAGCCGCCAACTACCTGTCCGTCGGGCAGATCTACCTGCTCGCGAACCCGCTGCTCCGCGAGCCGCTCTCGCGGCGGGACATCAAGCCGCGGCTGCTCGGGCACTGGGGCACCTCCCCCGGCCTGAACTTCTGCTACGCGCACCTCAACCGGACGATCAAGGCCCGCGACCTCGACATGATCTACATCATGGGGCCGGGGCACGGCGGTCCGGCGGCGGTCGCGAACGCGTGGCTGGAGGGCACCTACAGCGAGGTGTATCCGGAGGTCTCGCAGGACGCCGAGGGCATGCGCCGGCTGTTCCGGCAGTTCTCGTTCCCGGGCGGCATCCCGTCCCATGTCGCGCCGGAGACGCCCGGTTCGATCCATGAGGGCGGTGAGCTGGGGTATTCGCTGGCGCACGCGTTCGGGGCGGCGTTCGACAACCCCGGCCTGGTCGTCGCGTGCATCGTCGGGGACGGTGAGGCGGAGACCGGGCCCCTCGCGGCGAGCTGGCACTCCGACAAGTTCCTCGACCCGGTGAAGGACGGCGCCGTCCTGCCGATCCTGCACCTGAACGGCTACAAGATCGCGAACCCGACGGTGCTGGCGCGGATTCCCGAGGAGGAGCTCGTCCAGCTGTTCGACGGGTACGGATACCACCCGCTGCTGGTCAGCGGGGACGAACCGGAGTCCATGCACCGCAAGATGGCCGCCGCGCTCGACCAGGCGCTCGACGAGATCGCGGACATCCAGCGCGGCGCCCGGGAGGAGGGCGTGTCCGAGCGGCGCCGCTGGCCCATGATCATCCTGCGCTCCCCCAAGGGCTGGACCGGCCCGAAGGAGGTGGACGGGCTGCCGGTCGAGAACACCTGGCGGTCCCACCAGGTGCCGCTCGCGGGCGTCCGCGACGACCCCGGCCACCTCGCGCAACTGGAGCGGTGGCTGCTCTCCTACCGTCCGGACGAGCTGTTCGGCGAGGACGGGCGTCCCGTCGAGGCGCTGCGGGTCCTGGCTCCCGAGGGCGCGCGGCGGATGAGCGCCAACCCGCACGCGAACGGCGGGCTGCTGCTGAAGCCGCTCGCCCTGCCGGACTTCCGGGACTACGCCGTGCCCGTCGACAAGCCCGGCACGACGACCACCGAACCGACCCGCCGGCTGGGCACGTTCCTCCGCGACGTCGTGGCGGCCAACCCGTCCAACTTCCGCATCATGGGCGCGGACGAGACGGCGTCCAACCGGCTCGGCGACGTGTTCGAGGTGACCGACCGCGTCTTCACGGGCGAACGGCTGCCCACCGACGAGCACCAGGCCGCGTCCGGCCAGGTCATGGAGGTGCTGAGCGAGCACCTGTGCCAGGGCTGGCTGGAGGGCTATCTCCTCACCGGGCGGCACGGGCTCTTCAACAGCTACGAGGCGTTCGTCCACATCGTCGACTCCATGTTCGGCCAGCACGCCAAATGGCTGAAGGTGACCCGGCACCTGCCGTGGCGGCGGCCGATCGCCTCGCTGAACTACCTGCTGTCCTCGCACGTGTGGCGGCAGGACCACAACGGCTTCACCCACCAGGACCCCGGCTTCCTCGACGTCGTGATGAACAAGAAGTCGGAGATCATCCGGGTGTACCTGCCACCGGACGCGAACACGCTGCTGTCGGTCGCCGACCACTGCCTGCGGTCCCGCGACCACATCAACGTGGTCGTCGCCGGGAAGCAGCCCGCGCTGAACTGGCTGCCGATGGACGCCGCGATCGCGCACTGCACCCGCGGCATCGGCATCTGGGAATGGGCGTCCACGGACGGCGGCGCCGATCCCGACGTCGTGCTGGCCTGCGCGGGCGACATCCCCACCCTGGAGACCCTCGCCGCCGTCGACCTGCTCCGCCGGTTCTTCCCCGACCTGCGCGTCCGGGTGGTGAACGTGGTCGACCTGATGCGGCTCCAGCCGTCCAGCGAACACCCGAACGGCCTGACGGACCGCGAGTACGACGCCCTGTTCACCACCGACCGGCCCGTCATCTTCGCGTTCCACGGCTACCCGTACCTCGTCCACCGGCTCACCTACCGCCGCACCGGGCACCCCCTCCTGCACGTCCGCGGCTACAAGGAGGAGGGGACGACGACCACCCCGTTCGACATGGTCATGCTGAACGACCTCGACCGCTACCACCTGGTCATGGACGTCATCGACCGCGTCCCCTCCCTCGGCGGGCGCGTCGGCCACATCCGGCAGCGGATGGTGGACCAGCGCCTCGCCATGCGCACCTACACGCGCGAGCACGGCGAGGACGCCCCCGAGGTCAGCGACTGGACGTGGTCGTACTAGGGAGGGAGCCGTACCGATGCGGGTCCTCACGGTCAACCCGGGGTCGAGCAGCCTGAAGGTGAGCCTGCTCGACGCGGACGACACCGTCCTCGCGCGGGACTCCGGCCCGAGCCGGGAGACGGGGCCGATGGCCGCGGGCATGCCCCATCCGGACGCGATCGGTGTCCGCTTCGTCCATGGCGGCACGGATTTCACCACGCCCGTCCGCATCGACGCCAAGGTCGCCGAGCGGCTGCACGAGCTCGCCGACCTGGCGCCGCTGCACCAGCCGGCGTCCCTGCGGGCGCTGCAGGAGGTCACCTCGGCGCTGCCGGACGTCCCGGTGGTCGCGTGCTTCGACACCGCGTTCCACGCGACGCTGCCGCCCGCCGCCGCGACCTACGCGCTGCCCGCCGGATGGCGCGAGCGGTACGGCCTGCGCCGCTACGGCTTCCACGGCCTGTCGTTCTCCTACGCCACCCGGCGGGCGGGCGAGATGCTCGGCGCGGCCCCGTCCCGGATGGTGATCTGCCACCTCGGCGCCGGCGCGTCCCTCTGCGCCGTCGCGGACGGCCGCTCCATCGACACGACGATGGGCTTCACCCCCCTCGAAGGGCTGGTCATGGCGTCCCGGGCGGGCAGCATCGACCCGGGCATCCCGCTGTGGCTGATCAGGCACGGCGTACCGCCGGACGAGGTGAACCGGGCGCTGGAACGCGAATCCGGGCTGCGCGGCCTCGCCGGCACCGGCGACATGCGCCGCATCCGGGAACTCGCCGAAGAGCGCGACGTCACCGCCCTCGCCGCACTGGACGTCTACCACCACCGGCTTCGCGCCTGCGCCGCCGCCATGACCGCGTCCCTGGGCGGCCTGGACACCCTCGTCTTCACCGGCGGCATCGGCGAACACGACCCGTCCGTCCGGATGCGCCTGGCGGAGAACCTGGCTTACCTGGGCGTCTCCATCGATCCCGGCCGCAACACGTCCGTGGACGGCGACGGCGACCTGACATCCGGCGGCGCGCCCGTCCGCACCCTGGTCATCACGGCCCGCGAAGACCTGGAAATAGCCGCCGGAGTCAGGCGGGCACTGAACTCTGGGTAAGAACATCCCCGAATGTCCGGACGCATGTGCCGCACTTCCGGGAAGCCTCTGAAAGGCCGGCGCGCTCCCCGACGAGGGTTTTGCAAAGGGCTGCCGACCACGTGTTTTGAGTGATTTGATCAGTTTTTACGATTCCTGGCATACTCATGCGGGAATTAGCGGCGGTGGCAGTCGATCACGCGGTAAAGCGGCAGTCGGTTTACGGGGGGAGATTGTCGTGAAAAGTCGCGTGCGCCGGGTGGCGGCCGTACTCGTTCCCATGCTCGTTCTGGTCGCGGCGTGCTCGCCCGCGTCCGGTCAGCGGGACGCGAAGCGGCCGGTGGCCGCCAAGACGGCCGGCGCCGCCGTGCGGAAGAGCGAGAACGAGCAGCCGGGGACGCCGGGGTGGCGGATCCGGCACAAGGGCGCCGAGCACGAGATCGTGGGATACGCCGACCACGTGAGCGTGCTGCCGGGCGGGAGTTTCCGGCTGTTCGTGTCCACGACGACGCCCGGCTTCACCGCCTAGGCGTTCCGGATGGGCTGGTACGGGGGCGCGCAGGCGCGGAGCGTGTGGCGGTCCGAGCGGCAGCCGGGAGTCCGGCAGGCGCCCGCCAAGGTCGAGCAGAGGACGCGGACGGTGTCGGCGGCGTGGCGGCCGTCGATGACGGTGTCCACGGCCGGGTGGCCGGCGGGAAGCTATCTGATCCGGCTGACCGCCGCGACGGGGGCGCAGCGGTTCGTGCCGATCACCGTCCGGTCGCCCGGTGCGCAGGGACGCGTGGTCGTGCTGAACGCGACCACCACCTGGCAGGCGTACAACATGTGGGGCGGCTACGACCTGTACAAGGGGCCGTCGGGCGGGCTGAACGACCGGGCCACCGCGGTCAGCTTCGACCGGCCCTACGACGGGAACGGCGCGGGCAAGTTCCTGGCGTACGAGCAGCCCGCGATCGCGCTGGCGGAGAAGCTCGGCGTGCCGCTGGCGTACGCGACCGACAACGACCTGCACGCCGACCCCCGCCTGCTGGACGGGGCCCGCGGGCTGCTGACCCTGGGGCATGACGAGTACTGGTCGTCCGCCATGCGGGAGCACGCCGCGCAGGCCCGCGACAGGGGGGTCAACATCGCGTTCCTCGGCGCCAACGCGGTGAACCGGCACATCCGGTTCCAGAGCACGGCGCTGGGGGCCGACCGGCTGGTGGTCTGCTACAAGGACGCCGGGTCCGATCCGATGTCCGGGAAGAACCCGGCCGAGTCCACGCAGGACTGGCGGCTGCCGCCGATGCCGCGGCCCGAGAGCGACCTCATCGGCATCCAGTACGTGTGCTTTCCGGCGGAGGGGGCCTTCACCGTCCACCGGCCGGACTTCTGGCTGTTCCGGGGCACCGGGGTGCGGAAGGGGACGCGGTTCCCGGGTGTCATCGGGCCGGAGGCGGACGCGCTCAACCGCGGCGGGCCCACGCCGTCCACCCTGGAGATCGTCGCGCACTCCCCGATCGCGTGCGGGAACGGGGCGGCCGGCGCGGACGCCTCGTACTACACCGTCAGGAGCGGGGCGGGCGTGTTCGCCACCGGGACCATGCGCTGGGTGTGCTCCATGCGCGGCCCCTCCTGCGGGCACGGGGTCACCGAGGCGGGACGCAGGTTCGTCACCCAGGTGAGTTCGACGCTCATCACGGCCATGGCGGCCGGGCCGCTCGGGAACCGTTATCCGTCCCGTCCCAACCACGGGGAGTTCACCGGCACGCCGTGATCACGTGGCGCGGGCGCGTTTCTCCTCGTCCTCCAGGAGGGGGCCCAGGCGGAACGGGACCTGGTGGGTCAGGACGATCGAGGTGGTGCTCCGCCGGACGCCGGGACAGGCCAGGATCGAGTCGATCACCTCGTGCAGCTGCTTGCCGTTCGGGGCGACGGCCCGCACCAGCAGATCGCCCTGCCCGGTGATGCCGAGGACCTCCAAGACCCGCGGGATCTTCGCGAGCGCGAGGGCCGCTTCGCGCAGCCGGCCCTGCGCCACCTCCAGCGTCACGAACGCGGTCAGCTCGAAACCGATCGCACCGAGATCGACCTCCCGGCCGCGGTGCCCGATGACGCCCTCGCGTTCGAGGCGCTCGACGCGCGCGTGCGCGGTGTTGCGGGCGATGCCGAGCTTGGCGGCCAGTTCGGTGACGCCGATGCGCGGCTGCTCCACCAGGCGGCGCAGGATCTGCAGGTCGAGGAGGGTGGTACGCGTCACAATGCTCAGCTCCGCCGGGTAACTCGTTTCTGACTTGAGCAATCCGCTCAATTATCGACCCGGCATCTTGCACTCCGCTCAGCGAGACGGGTCAATGCAGGCATGAGCCCCACCTCTTCCTCCCCGCTGCGTGACCGGCTGGAACTGGAGCGCGGCCGGATCGCGCTCGGCGGCGTGCACGCGCTCGTCCGGCTGCTGCTCGACCAGCGGCGGGCGGACGCGCGGCGCGGCTGGAGGACCGCCGGGTTCGTGTCCGGGTACCGGGGGTCGCCGCTCGGCGGCCTCGACCAGCAGCTGATGCGGGACGCGAAACTGCTGGAGGACAGCGGCATCCGGTTCGTGCCGGGCGTGAACGAGGAACTGGCGGCGACGGCGGTGTACGGGTCGCAGCTCGTCGACCATCTGCCGGGGCCGCGCTACCAGGGCGTCTTCGGCCTCTGGTACGGCAAGGCGCCCGGCGTGGACCGGTCGCTCGACGCGTTCAAGCACGCCAACTGGCTCGGCACGTCCGAGCGGGGCGGGGTCCTCGCGGTGGTGGGCGACGACCCGTCCTGCAAGTCGTCCACGCTGCCGTCGGCGACGGAGGGCGCGCTCGCCGAGGCGTTCATGCCGGTGCTGGTCCCGGCGTCGGTCGGGGACGTGCTGCGGCTCGGACGGCACGGGTTCGAGATGTCCCGGTTCAGCGGTGCCTGGACCGGTTTCAAGGTCGTGACCGATGTCGCCGACTCGCACGAGATCGTGGCCGCCGAGCCCGTGCCCGACCCCGTCCTCCCCGAGTTCGGCTGGCGCGGGCGCCCATGGAAGCCGACCCGCAGGCCGGGCGTCGACCTGAAGGGCACGACGGCCCTGGAGGGCGAGGTCCTGCACGGGCGGCTGCGGGCGGCCGCGGCGTACGCCGCAGCGAACGGCCTCGACCGGATCGAGGGGGCGGCCGGGGACGCGGCGATCGGGCTCGTCGCGGCCGGGCGCACCTACCTGGAACTGCGCGAGGCACTCGACCGGCTCGGGCTGGACGACGAGGCGCTGGCCCGCCGCGGTGTCCGGCTGCTGCGCCTCGCCCTGATCCACCCCCTGGACGCGGGACGGGTGAAGGAGTTCGCGCGGGGCCTGCGCGAGATCGTCGTCGTGGAGGACAAGCGCGCGTTCATCGAGGCGCAGATCCGGGACGTCCTCTACGACCAGCCGGAACGTCCCGCCGTGTACGGCAAGACCGGGCCCGGTGGCGCCGATCTCGTCCCGCCCGACGGGGGCCTGGACGCGGACCGCATCACCCGGGCCCTCGCCGGGCTCCTCGCCGACCGGGTCGGCGAGGAGCACCTCGACCTGCGCGACCCCGTGCTGCGGCCCCGCAAGCCGCAGATCAACCTGCTCACATCCGCGCGCACCCCGTACTTCTGCTCCGGGTGCCCGCACAACCGGTCGACGGTCGTCCCGGACGGGTCGATCGCGGCGAGCGGCATCGGCTGCCACGTCATGACCGTGTTCACCGGCCGCAGCATCGGCACCACGCAGATGGGCGGCGAGGGCGCGATGTGGGTCGGCGCGGCGCCGTTCAGCGACACCGGGCACATGTTCCAGAACCTCGGCGACGGGACGTTCTTCCACTCGGGCAGCCTCGCCGTCCGGCAGGCCGTCGCGGCCGGCACCCACATCACCTTCAAGATCCTCTACAACGCGGCCGTCGCGATGACCGGCGGGCAGCACGCCGACGGCGGCTCCGACCCGGCCGCGATCACCCGGATGCTGCACGCCGAGGGCGTCGCGAAGATCGTCGTGGTGGCGGACGACCCGTCCCGCTACCCGCGCGGCACCGGCTGGGCGCCCGGCGTCCGCGTCCGGCACCGCGACGACCTCGACGCCGTCCAGCGGGAGCTGCGGGAGATCCCCGGCGTGACCGTGCTGCTGTACGACCAGGCGTGCGCGGCGGAGACGCGGCGCAAGCGCAAGCGCGGGCTCGTCCCCGACCCGCGGACCCGCGTGCTGATCAACGAGGCGGTCTGCGAGGGCTGCGGCGACTGCGGCGTGAAGTCGAACTGCCTCAGCGTCGAGCCCGTCGAGACCGAGTTCGGCCGCAAGACGCAGATCAACCAGACGTCCTGCAACAAGGACTACTCCTGCGTGGACGGCGACTGCCCCTCCTTCCTCACCGTGGTCCCGGGCGGGCGGAAGGCGCGGCCGTCACTGCCGGAGATCGGTGAACTGGACGATCCCGAAACCCGCCCCGGCTCGGCGGACATCCTGCTCGTCGGCATCGGCGGAACCGGCGTCGTCACCGTCAACCAGGTCCTCGCGACCGCGGCGCTCATCGACGGGCGGCACGCCCGCGCACTCGACCAGACCGGGCTGAGCCAGAAGGCCGGCGCGGTCGTGTCGCACCTGCGGATCGGGGACACCGACCGGGACCGTCCGGGCATGGTCGGCGCGGGCGGCGCCGACGCCTACCTGGTGTTCGACTCGCTCGCCGGGACGGCGGAGCCGAACCTGCGGCGCTGCGCGCCCGGCCGGACCGCCGCGGTCGTGTCGACCAGTGAGGTCCCCACCGGGCAGATGATCACCGACACGGCGGCGTCGCTGCCGCCGAGCGCGGCGCTGGTACGGCAGATCGCCGACCGGACCGACGGGGACCGCCTCGTCGCCCTCGACGCCCTCGCGCTCGCCGAACGCTGGTTCGGGAGCACGACCACCGCCAACTTCGTCGTGGTCGGCGCCGCGTACCAGGCGGGGCTGCTGCCGCTGCCGGCGAAGGCGATCGAGGAGGCGCTCGCGCTGAACGGCGTCCAGGTGGAGCAGAACGTGCAGGCGTTCCGGGCGGGGCGGCGGCTCGTCCTCGAACCGGGGTGGGCCGCCGAGCCCGCCGTGGCCGCACGGGTCACCGGAAGGCCCCTGGACGCGACCGCGCCGGCCGCGATGAGCCTGGTCGAGGCGGCGGACGCGGCCGGCGAACTGGCCCGCGTGCTGCGGATCCGCGTCCCCGACCTCGCCGCCTACCAGGATCTCGCGCTCGCCAAGCGGTACCTGGACGCCGTCCTGCGCGTCGCCCGCGCCGAGCGCGCGGCCGGGATCGGGGGGCAGCGGCTCGCGGTCGCCGTCGCGCGCAACCTGTACAAGCTGATGGCCTACAAGGACGAGTACGAGGTCGCGCGCCTGCATCTCGACCCGGAGCTCACCCGGCGGGTCGAGGAGCGGTTCGGGCCCGGTTCCACCGTGGCGTACCTGCTGCACCCGCCGCTGCTGCGGGCGGTCGGGCTGGACAGGAAGATCGCGCTCGGCCGGTCGGCCCGTCCGGCGTTCCGCACGCTGCGCGCCATGCGGCGGCTGCGCGGCACCCCGTTCGACCCGTTCGGCGCGACCGCGCAGCGCCGCGCCGAACGCCGCCTCGTCACCGGCTACGTCGCCGTCGTGAACGAACTGGTCGCCGGGCTGGACGCCGGACGGCACGACGTCGCCGTCCAGATCGCGGAGCTGCCGGACATGATCCGCGGCTACGAGGAGGTCAAGACCGCGAACATCGCCCGCTACGAGGAGAGCCTCCGCGAGCTGCTCGCCACGTGGCGGGCCGAGCGGTCTCCCAGCCGGGTGCGATGATCAGGTGATCGCGCTGGTCACCGCGCCGGCCAGCGCGATCACCGCCGGCCGCGGGACGGACGGCTCCCCGGCGGCCGGTCCCGCCGGGATTCTCATTTTCGCCGGCCTACGTCGAACCGGGTGCGCGGGACCGCGCGTACCTCCTGGCACACCGGGCACCGCGCCCGGCACCGACCTGCGGCGAAAGTGAGGTTCATTGGAATCGGGCCCGCGGCCGACGGGCCGCCACCGCCCCGGGCAGCACCCTGACAGGTGGCGGCGCAAGGAGATCCGCCGCCCGCGGCACGGGTTCGGTATCCCGTGGCCCATGTTCGCAGGGGTCGCCACCACGATCATCGCGGCGGCCCTCCTCGTCACCGGGATCGGCGGCACGCTCTCCAGCCGGGACCCCTCCCCCGGCAGTCTCCTCCCGCTCCAGGCGGCGTCCCCCTCGCCGGCGGACACCTCGCGAACACCGTCCCCCGAACCGTCCCGCGCCAGGACGCGCGAACAGGCCGAGCCGCCGGGGAACCCGGACCCGGGCCCGGCGGAACGGCACATTCGCGACGCGCTGCTGCAGCTGCGCTCCTCGGTCCGCCGGGGCGTCGCCGCCGGTGACGTCCGCGGTGACGCCGGCCTGGACCTCACCAGGGCCATCGAGCGGATGCTCGGCCGGCCGCGGGCACCGCTCGCCCGGCGCCGCGCCGACGTCGCCTACCTCCACATGAAGATCACGACCCGCGCCCGCGAGGGCGCCATCACGGGCGGACGCGCCGAGCTGTTCCACCTCATCCTCGACCGCGCCACCTGCCGCCCACCGGCCCGGATGCACCCGGTGAAGTAGCATCGGGGCGTGCAGGAGCTCAGCCAGGACGATTTCACCGCTCTGCTGGCGTTCCGTACCGGGCTGCGGCGCTACCTGCGCTGGAGCGAGCAGGCGGTGCGCGCGGCGGGGCTGACGCCGGCCCAGCATCAGCTCCTCCTCGCCGTCCGGGGCCACGATGCCGAGCGTGCGCCCACCATCGGCGAACTCGCGGAGTACCTGCTCCTGCGCCACCACAGCACGGTCGAGCTGATCAACCGGGCCGAGCACGCGGGCCTCGTCGCCCGCGAACGCGACCCCGACGACAACCGGGTGATGCGGGTGCGGCTGACGCCCGCGGCCGACCGCGTCCTCGCCGGCCTGACCCGCGTCCACCTGGCCGAACTGCGCAGCCTCGCGCCGATCCTGGAGCGCCTGAGCGCCGAGCTGAAAACCCTGGAGGACCGGCCGGGCGGCTGACCGGCCGCCGCGGCGGCGATCGCGCCCAGCGCGGTGATCGGACGGATCACTCGTCGCGCGGGCCGAACTCGACGCAGCAGTAGCCGGTGTGAGGGGCGAGCACGGCCTCGACGGAGGGCGCTCCCAGGCCGTCCACCATCCCCGCCAGGAAGGCGTGGTTGACGCCGCAGACCAGGTCGGGGTCGTCCTCGGCCATCGGGTGGAACGGGCAGTTGCGCAGCCGCAGCCGCGCCGGGCCCTCCCGGTCGGGCTCGAACCCGTGCCGTTCCAGGATCTCCGCCGCGCAGGTGAGCGCGCGTTCGGTGCCGAGCCGCCCGCCCCGGACGGGACGGCTCCGCGCCGCGCCGAGCGCCCGCCCGCGTTCCCCGGCGGCCCGCAGTGCCGCGTCCCGTGCGCTCTCCCCCGGCTCCTGCCCGCGGACGGCGTCCAGCAGGATGCTCGCGAGCAGCCCGTGCTCGCGCTGCGGGATGCTGACCCGCACGTCGACCCCGGACGGCTCGTACACCTTGGGCGCCCGGCCGACCCGCCGGACACCGGACGGGTTGGCATAGCGGGCGCACAGCAGCCCCGCGTCCACGAGCTTGTCGAGATGGAACGCGGCCAGCTTGCGCGAGATGCCGACGCTCGCGGCGGCCTCGTCCCGGGTCACCGGCGCCTTCGCCGCGCGGATGAACGCGTACATCCGGCGCCGCAGGTCGTCGCTGAGGATCGCGGCCGCCTCCAGCCCGGCGGAGTCCGAAGTCACGCCACCCACCCTAGCGTGCGATCACCATAACACCCAAAAAATCTGGTCCAAACAAGACAAGACCCCATCTTGCCTTCCCATTGTTGACGTGACACTGCTATAAAACCAATACTTGTTGGTGAAATAGGAGGTCGTCATGGACGATCCGCAGCAGCAGTCGAAACGGCCGGTGAGCGCGCTCGCCGGCGGCTACGGCCACCCCCTGCACCCGATCCTCGTGACGGTGCCGATCGGGGCATGGGTGGGCAGCCTCGTGTTCGACATCGCCTCGCACGTGGCCCACGACCCGGACTTCCTGGCCAAGGGCTCGCTGTGGCTCATCGGCCTCGGCGTCGCGGGCGCGCTCGCCGCCGCCGCGACCGGGTTCCTCGACCTGCTCGCCGTCCCGCCGGGGACGCGCGCCTTCCGCACCGCGCTCGTCCACATGTCCCTGAACCTCACCGTGACCCTCGCCTACGTGGGCGGCTTCGGCTGGCGGCTCGGGGACGTCACCGGACCGGTCGCCCCGGGCCGCATCGCCCTGTCGGCCGTGGCCCTCGCGGGCCTCGCGGTGTCGGGGTTCCTGGGCGGGAGGCTCGCCTACCGCTACGGCGTCCGCGTCGCCGACGAGAACACCCAGGCCGAAGGCTTCACCACGAACCGGCCCGCACCCCGTCCCACCGCCGACCAAGGAGAGACACCATGACCATCGCCGCACTCGCCACCTGGCTGATCACCGCCCTGGGCGGCTTCTACATGCTCGGCACCTGGATCGCCCGCGGTGGCGTGCGGGGCGGGACCTCCCGCCTCCCCGTCCCGGTGATCTTCGGCCACTTCCTGCTCGCCGCCGCCGGGCTCGTCGTCTGGGTGATCTACGTGTTCACCGACGCGGGCGCCCTCGCCTGGACGGCGTTCGGCATCCTGCTGCCGGTCGCGCTGCTCGGCTTCGTGATGTTCTTCCGCTGGCTGGCCGTGACGCGCACCCCGTCCGTCCGCCCCGAGGGCGCCCCGGGGTCCGCCCAGGCCACCACGGCGCCGGAGAGCGCCTTCCCCATCCCGGTCGTCCTCGGCCACGGCCTGTTCGCCGTCGTGACCCTGATCCTGGTGATCCTGTCCGCTCTCCAGTCCTGAGCCACGCGCCCGCCGCGATCGCGTCCGAGACGCGCCGGGGACAGGGCGCCCTGTCCCCGGCGCGTCAGTCCTCGGGCCGTCCGGTCAGCGGCACGGGTCCGGTCAGCCATGACACGACGGGGTTGGGTTCGCGGGACCGCGCGAGCCGCTCCCGCGCCGCCTCCACGTACCGCGTCCGCCGGCGGTGCGCCAGGAGCCGGTGGAAGCGGGCGAGGTGCGCGGTGGCCGGGCGCCCCGTCCCGGCCGGCTCGTAGCCGTGGTGGCACAGCCGGCGGGCGAGGACGTGCTCGACCAGTTCCGCCTCCCAGTCCGCCATGCGCTCCCGCCACACCCCGACCTGGCGGGTGGTGACGGCCTCGTGCGTGCGCAGATGCCACCTGCGTTCGAGCGGCACCGTCCGGCGCGCATGCCGGTACGCCTCGGTCATCTGGGCGTCGTACTCCTCGCCGAGGAACGCGCACAGCCTCCTCAGCGCGTCCTCCGGGTCGGTGACGAGGTCCTCGTACCGGAGTTCGCAGAAGGTGTCCGGGCCGAGCCGGGCGCCGAGCCGCCCCCCGAGGTCGACCGCCTCCCGCCAGGTCAGCGCGGCGGCGTAGAGGTCGCCCTTGAACCAGGGCATCCGCATCAGCGAACTCACCGCGTCCCGGCCGTCCCGGACGAGATGGACGAACTGCGCGTCCGGGAACATCCGCCGGAGCATCGGCACCCGGCGGAAGTAGCTCGGGCGCTTGTCGCCCCACCGCGGCTTGCCGTGCTCGCGGGCGTAGGCGCGAAAGACGGTCGCCAGCGCCGATCCGAGCGTCGGCGGCCCCTGCACGATCTCCTCGACGACCTCGGCGGCGTCCAGTTCGAGGACCGGGAACTTGGTGTCCTTGCCGCCGGTGATCCATTCGGCCAGCACACGCCGGTTCTCCGCGCGCTCCAGGTCGCCGAAGCCGTGCCGTTTCTCGTACGCGACGTGCACGAACCGCGTCTCGGACGGGAACGCGATGCGCCGGTGCGAGTGCAGCATCTGCTGGAGCAGTGTCGTCCCCGACCGCGGGCATCCGAGGACGAAGATCGGCCGGCAGGAGTCCATGCTCATGGCCGGGGACCGTAGTCGCGGCTTGTGAACGCGGGCCCCAGTGCGCATCAACGCCGGATGAAAACTCCTTCCCGGCCGCCGCGGATGGTGAGGCCGGCGGCCGGGAACGGCGATCGGGCGGTAAAAGACTTCCCGTTGAGCGAGAAATGAGTTAGGGTCACCATTGGTGTGCCGGGAAGTCTGGTCGGCGAGACAGGGCAACGTCTCCGATCAGGAGGGTCGATGACTCCCCGGCACTTTTTGCATGCGCCGCCCCGGCCGCGCGACGGCCGCCGGCAGGGCTCCAGGCCGTACGAACTGAACCGCCTCGGCTGGACGCACGCCTTCCCCGACAGCTGAGCACATTCACTTTCTCGCGCAGCGAATCCTTTTCCCATCGACGGGCCACCGTTTCCGGTAGCCCGGACGGACAATGACGTCTCGAAGCGGAAGCGTGCATTTCCATGGGTGAATTCATCGACGCCGCGTTCGGTTTCCCACCGCTCTGTTCAGCTTTTCCCTCCTGGTCGTCGCCGGGTACTGGGCGCCCGCCCTGCTCGGCTGCCTGGAGGTCGACTTCCTCGGCGCCGGCGCCGATGCCGACACGGGGGCCGGTACCGGCGCCGAGGACGGGGACGGGGACGGGGACGGGGACGGCGGGGACGGGATCACCGCCCGCCGGCCGGGCGTCGCCGACGCCCGGCCGGCGGAGATCAATGGAACCGTGCTGACGGCCAATTGATCAAACAGACCTGCGGCGGGTCGTCGCCTCTGGGGGCCGCCAGACCGACGACCCGCCGCAGCCCCCGCCGCGCTGACGGCCACGATCGGCGATCTGCTCGGCGACCACCCGCGCGTCACCGACCGCTGCCGCACCCCCGGACCCGACACCGGGCATGGTCACCACGCTCGGCTTGGCCTTCGGGCTGTTCTTCGCCGCCACCCTCACCGTCGTGGCCCGCAACCCAGCCCCTGAGCACACCCACACTCGGCCGCAGGACACCCATAAAGAAAATGCGGCCCCGCGCGGGGCCGCCCTGTCGGCCGTAACCGACCTCGTATGGCTCCAGCACAAGTACGGTCGAGTCTGCCCGTGTTGGCATTGTTGATGTGGTCCGGTGGACGCGGCGGAACGGCACGGTGTGGGCGGTGAAGTACTTCCCGGTCATGTGGAGGGACGAGCCGGACGCCGCTCGTCACCAGGAAACCTGCATGGCGGGTCTGGCAGCGCACCACCCGCAAGTGGCGCGGCGGCCTGGCCCGCTTTACTGGGACGGGGCCACGGGTGGTCCGTCGGGGCCGGCGCTGTGGTGCGGCCAGTGCGCTGACTCGTCCCGCCGCAGCCGGGACACCTCCTCCATGCGGTCGCCGGGAATGATCACTTGGGTTACGTCCACCGCTTTCTCGTCCTTGGCGCTGTAGCTGATGCGGACGATCTCCCACACGGGCAACTCGGCCGGGATGAGAAGCAACCTGGTCTCGTCCGTGGTCGGCATCCGCACACGGCGCCGTTCCAGCCACTCCAGCGGCCCGTGCCCCTCGGCCTCGATCGCGTCGATCCAGGCGCCCGGCCCGGTCCCGTACGGCTCCTCCACCTCCGGGACCTCGGCCGCTATCCGGGGGTGGATCCACGTCGCGGAGATCTGAAAAGCGGGCTCGCCTTCCGGGCCGGTCACCCGCAACCGCCTCATGACCAGGTCACCGACCGGCACGTTGAGCATGTGAGCAAGCCGAGGGTCCGTGATCCGCGCCTTGCCGACCTCCGGCTTGATGTGGTGCACCCACAGCTCGTTCCCCATGGCCGCCGGGAAGCTGTATCCGCCCGCGGACTCCCGGCCGTCCTTCACGTGCCTTGTGTTGCGTTTGACGACGTCGGTCCGCATGACGGTCTTCCGATGCTTGGGACGGACCACGGTGCCCCGGCGCGGGACGGAGACCAGGCGCCCCTCCTTCGCGAGCTTGCCGACCGCACGCGCCACCGCGTTGCGGCTGGCGTCGTAGTGCTTCGCCAGCTTCTCCATCTGCGGCAACGTCTCGCCCGCCCGCCACTCGCCCGCTTCGATCCGGCGCAACAGGTCATCGGCGATCTCGTTATACCGAGCTGACCCCACGTACCCAACCTCTCACGCACCGATTTGTTGAAACTTATTGACAGCCGTCGAGCTTACCTCCAGCATGAGGTCACCGAGATTTGTTGAAGCAAATCCCGGCAGCCTCTGCTCGCCTGCTCGATCATGGAGACGTACCCTGACATGTCGGACATGACGCGCTGGACTGGCCGCCATGAGGGCCGTCCGTCCGCCCAAACTATGCCGGATGCGTCCCGCCGCGGGCTCGGATCGCCGCCACGCCCCCAAGCCTCGAAGGCTCTTTCCCGGCCCGCCCAACCACTCGACCACAAGCCGGGTCCCGAGGTCGTGGCCATCGGATTGGACCTGCTTCTCCTCGCGTCCTCCACCGCTCCGGCCCAGATCCGGACGCTGGTGGGGTTCCGCCTCGCGGATTGGCGGCTGCGCGGCATCACCTATGACGTACAGCTCATCGCAAGCGAACTGGTGACGAACGCGATCAAGAGCACGCCCAACGCCGAGATTCGAGTGAGGCTCACGCGGGAGCGGAACACCGTTCTGCTCGGCGTATGGGATTCCTCGAACGCGATGCCGATCAGCAATGCCTCGGCGGAAGCCTCGCAGGCCGACACCGCCCCCGACCACCGAACGCCGGACATCACGCCGACACACATGGGCGCGGCCTGCCGATCGTCGAGGCGCTGTGGACGCGGCACCACACTCTGGTACCTGGATCTGCTCTCCGACGCGGTCCGCGCCAAGGGGTATCGGTGCGTCAAGCTCTACCAGGCCGACGACCTTCCTGTCCGTCCCCCGGTGTTGTGGGTGTTCGCATTCGGGCCCAACGGCCACGCCCGCGTCGCCGTCAGCGTCCACGCCGTTCCCGGTGGCGGCTGGGGATACCACCAAGCCGGACGCGGCCGGCAGGGCTACCTCGCTCCCTGCGGCGACACCAAGTACGCCGCCGATCAGGTCGACGCGCTCCTCAAGCACCGCATGTTCCCCGCCACCTGGTGAACCAACGCGCCGACTCCACATGAAAGGAGTTCCACTTGAACGAGAGTCCCCTCGTCAGCCCGCGTGACCGATTCCCCCTCGGGCTCCCGGGACACGTCGTGCCGGTCAGCGCCGAACCTCCGACCGAAACCGGCCGCCCCTGGGGAATGTGCCACGCCGTGTCACCCAGTCCCGTCCAAACCATGGGCAAGCACGAGAAGCCGACCAGCACCAAGAGCGCCCCGAAGCAGACCTCGTACACCGATGACAGCAAGACCAGGTCGGACACCGTGACCGAGACGGTGACGGACTGATGTCCGAACAGACCGTGCTCATGCTTGCTGAGAAAGACGACGCAGAGGCCGTGTACGTATCCAATGCCCTGGACAGACGCGGCGTACGGGGCGCCTGGTTCGACACCGCGTCCTTCCCTCGGGATGCCGACGCGAGTTTCCGGGTGAGGGAGGGAGGCTGGAGCGGCGAGATCACCACGGCCGGCGGAAGCCTCCGGCTGGAGGACATCTCGGCGGTGTACTACCGGCAGCCGCAGCCGTTCACCTTCCCCGACACCCTGAGCGAGCCGGAACGGCGCTTCGCCACCGTCGAAGCACGCTTCGGTTTCGGCGGCGTCTTCATGTCCCTGCCAGTCCGTTGGGTGTCGCATCCGGGGCGGCTCGCCGACGCCGAGTACCGGCCGCTCCAGATGGCGACCGCCACGCGGTGCGGGTTCTCCGTCCCCATGAGCCTGCTCACCAACCGCCCGGATGATGCCCGTGATTTCGCAAGAGCCGGCCGCGCGGTCTACAAGGCGACCATGCATAAACTGATCAGCGAGGACAACCACGTCAAGCTGATCTACACAACGCCGGTTGCCCCGTCCGCGATCGACGAGCGGGTCACCACGACGTTGCATCTGTTTCAGAGCAACATCCCCAAGGTCCACGACGTGCGCTTGATCGCCACGGGTGGTGAACACATGCACGCCGTCGCCATCCACTCCGACACCGAGGCCGGACGTCAGGACTTCCGAGCCGCGTACGACACACTGACGTACAAGAACACGAGCGTCCCGCCAGACGTGGCTCGCGCATGTCATGGCTACCTGAGGGCACTCGGACTGGGCCTCGGCGTTTTCGACTTCGCCGTGACCGGCGACGGTACATGGTGGTTCCTGGAATGCGGGCCTGGCTCTCAGTGGGCTTGGCTGCAAGAGGAGACCGGGGCGCCGATCGCCGACGCCATCGCCGACACGCTCATGGGGGTGGACGCGTGACCTTCGATGACTGGCGGGACTGGGCGGCGGCGCTCGCCGATCGGCTCTGCGAACAGGGCGTCATCACCGATCCGGCTTGGCGTGAGGTCGTCACGTCCGTCCCCCGGCACATGTTCGTACCGGAGTTCCACGACGACACGTTCGGGCTCGTGGGAACCGGCGATCCTCGATGGCCGGAACTGGTCTACAGCGACGACACCCTCGTCACCCAGCGCAAAGAGCACCCCGACCAGCCCGGCTTTCAGTGGTCCACCAGCTCCAGCACGCGGCCGAGCCTCATGCTTCGGATGCTGCACCTTCTGGACGTCAGGCACGGCATGAACGTCCTGGAAATCGGCACCGGTACCGGCTACAACGCGGCGTTGCTGTGCGAGCGGCTCGGTTCGGAGCACGTCACGACCGTGGACATCGACCCCGAGCTGACCGGCGCGGCCCGGGCCCGGCTCGCCGGCGCCGGGTACTCACCAACGGTCGTCACGCGGGACGGTGTACGCGGCTACGCGGAGCGAGCTCCCTACGATCGGGTCATCACGACCGTGGCCACCGAGCGGGTGCCGTATACATGGGTGGAGCAGACCCGGCGGGGCGGCATCGTCCTCGCGGACGTCCGTCCACCGGGCATGACATGGGCCGGTGCGTTGACGCGCCTGACGGTTGCCGAGGACGGGACGGCAAGCGGCCCCCTCCATACCTGCACGTGGGGCTTCATGTCCGCTCGCGCCGACGTAGCGCGCCCCGGCATCCCCCAAGCCTTCGGCATCGACGCGACGAACACCCGTTCCCGGACGAGTGAGGTCGGCGCAGAATCTGTGCACATTTCCGGTCTGTCACTGCTGATCTGGTGGTGCCTCGACGACATCACCGTTTTCCCCGGACCGGACGAGATCCAGATCAGCACGGCGGACGGATCGTGGGCCAAGGTGTCAAAGGCCCTCCCCGCCAGGGTGGAGCACGGCGGGCCGTCCGACATCTGGGCCGAGGTCGAACACGCCCACGCCTGGTGGACCGCCCGAGGACGCCCCGGCGTGGCCGTGTTCGGCCTCACCGTCACCCCCGAAGGCCAGCGCTTCTGGCTCGAAGCCCCGGACGGCGAAACGGTACCTGGGCCGCGCCTCCGGTGATCGGCGGATGGCCCCAAGGGGTCAGCAGATCCGGGGTAGGGGGTCGCCTACCAGGAGGTCGGCTATTCGGGTGCCGCCGAAGGCCGTCTTCAGCAGGACGGTGCCGGGTGGGTCGTCCTTTACGTGGCCGATGACGGCGGCTTCCGCGCCCAACGGATGGGCGCGCAAAGATGCCAGGGCCGCTTCTTCCGCTTCGGGTGCGACCACTACTACCGCCCGGCCTTCGCAGGCCACGTACATCGGGTCTATGCCGAGGAGTTCGCAGGCTCCCCGGACGGCGGGGCGGACGGGGATGGCGTCCTCGTCCACGACCATGGCCAAGCCCGCGTCGGTGGCCAGTTCGTTGAGGACGGTCGCCACGCCGCCCCGCGTCGCGTCCCGCATTCGGCGGACCATCCCGGGGCAGCGGGACTCCAGGTCGGCGAGCAGGCAGTTCAGGGGCGCGGTGTCCGACAGGAGGTCGGCCTCGATGTCGAGTTCGCCGCGCGCCAGCATGATGGTGACGCCGTGTTCGCCGATCGGCCCGGTGACCAGGACCGCGTCACCTGGACGGATCTCGCCTGAGGGCGGGGAGTGCACGACCCCCACGCCGGCCGTGTTGATGTAGCAGCCGTCGGCCTTGCCCCGCTGGACGACCTTGGTGTCGCCGGTCACGATGTCCACCCCGGCGGCCTCGGCGGCCCGGTGCATGGAAGCGGTGATACGGCGCAGGTCGGCGACCGGGAAGCCCTCTTCGAGGATGAAGCCGGCCGACAGGTGCAGGGGTCTCGCGCCGGAGACCGCCAGGTCGTTGACCGTGCCGTTGACGGCGAGGTCGCCGATGTCCCCGCCGGGGAAGAACAGCGGGGACACCACGTAGGAGTCGGTGGTGAAGGCGAGTTCGGCGCCGTTCACCGCGAAGCGGGCCGAGTCGTCCAGGCGGTCCAGGAGCGGATTGGCGAACGCCTCGCGGAAGACCGCCTCGATCAGCGTGTGGGTGGCCTTGCCGCCGGAGCCGTGCGCGAGGGTGATGGTGTCCTCGCGGAGGCGGGCCCTGCTGCCGCGGGCGCGGGCGATGCGTTCGAGGACCTGTTCCTCCCGGATCGTCATCGGGTGGCCTCCTTGACGCGCTCCCGGGTGAAGCGCCCGAAGTTGTAGTAGGCCGCGCAGGCGCCTTCGGACGACACCATGCAGGTGCCGATCGGCGTCTCCGGGGTGCAGGCCGTCCCGAAGACCTTGCACTCCCACGGTTTCAGGACGCCCTTCAGCACCTCGCCGCACTGGCACGCCTTCGGGTCGGCGACCCGTCCCCCCGGGATGTCGAAGATGCGCTCGGCGTCGAAGTCGGCGTACTCGTCCCGGAGGCGCAGCGCGGAGTGCGAGATGAACCCGAGGCCGCGCCACTCGAAGTAGGGGCGCAGTTCCATCGTCTTGGCGATGGCCTCCAGTGCCTTGGTGTTCCCCTCCCACGGGACGACCCGGCCGTACTGGTTCTCGACCTCGGAGCGTCCCGAGGCGAGCTGGGTCAGCAGCATGTGGACGGCCTGCAGCAGGTCGAGCGGCTCGAACCCCGCCACGACGAGCGGCTTGCCGTAGTCGCCGGTGATGAACGAGTACGGACGGCAGCCGATGACCGTCGAGACGTGGCCGGGGCCGAGGAAGCCGTCCAGCCGCAGGTCGGGCGAGTCCAGGATCGCCTTGATCGCCGGGAGGATCGTCACGTGGTTGCAGAAGACCGAGAAGTTGGTGATCCCGGCGGCCCGCGCGCGCAGCACGGTCATCGCGGTGGACGGCGCGGTCGTCTCGAACCCGATCCCCATGAACACGACCCGGCGGGACGGGTTCCGCTCGGCGATCTTCAGGGCGTCCAGCGGCGAGTACACCATCCGGATGTCGGCGCCGGCGGCCTTCGCGTCGAAGAACGAGCCCCTGCCGCCCGGCACCCGCATCATGTCGCCGAACGACGTCAGGATCACCTCCGGCTGGGACGCGATGTGGATCGCGTCGTCCACCCGCCCCATCGGGATCACGCACACCGGGCAGCCGGGGCCGTGCACCAGCGAGATGCTCTCCGGGAGATAGTCCTCAAGCCCGTGCTTGTAGATGGTGTGGGTGTGGCCTCCGCAGACCTCCATGAACTTGTAGTGCCGGCCGGGTTTGCACAGCGACGCGATCGAGGCCGCGAGGGCCCGCGCCTTCTCCGAATCCCGGTACTCGTCGACGAAGCGCATCAGTCGATCCTCGATTCCCGCAGTGCGTCGATCTCGTCGTCGTAGGCGTCGCCGATGCCCTGCAGCATCGTCAGCGTGGCCTGCGCCTCGGCCTCGTCGATCTTGGACATGGCGAAGCCGACATGGATGAGGACCCAGTCGCCGGGGGCGAGCCGCTCCCCGTCCAGCAGGCCGATGTTGACGGCCCGCCGGACGCCGGTGACGTCGACCTTCGCCAGCGGGCGGTCCGGCATGATCTCCACGATCTCGCCCGGTATCGCCAGGCACATCAGAGAGCCTCCTGGGTCAGTTCCCACAGGGCGTGGTAGATCGTCGTCTGCGCCTCCTGGATGCGGTGGACCGACGACGACGGCACGACGAACAGGTGGTGCGGGCCGGGTGTCTCCGCCATCTGCCCGCCGGTGTAGCCGGCGAGCCCGACCGTCACCATCCCGCGCCGCGCCGCCTCCCGCAGCGCGGCGATCAGGTTGTCGGAGTTGCCGCTGGTGGACAGGGCGAGCGCGATGTCGCCCGGACGCCCGAACGCGGCGAGCTGGCGGGCGAACACGACCTCGAAGCCGACGTCGTTGGACAGCGCGGTGACCACCGCGGCGTCGTTCGTCAGTGCCAGCGCGGGCAGCGGTCGCGCGGAGCCGCCCGGGTTGAGGAAGAGGGCGGCGGCGTCCTGCGCGTCCGTCGAGCTGCCGCCGTTGCCGAACGTGAAGAGCCGGCCGCCGGAGCGGAACGCGTCCGCCATCCGCGCGGCGCAGGCGGTGAGGTCCGCGCCGTGTTCCTCCAGGACGGTCTCACGCAGCCGGACGATGTCGCCGACCTTGTCCTTCGTCGAGCGCCGGACGTCCTCCATGAGGGTGTCCAGGTCCGCGCCGCCCGCATGCAGGAACGGGTAGAGCATGTCGGTCACGTCACGACCCCGATCGCCTCCTTGGCGTGGACGAGCACGGTGTCGCCGGGGGCGGCGTCCACCAGTGCCACGCTGACCCGCTCGATCCGCCCGCCCCCGACGTCGGCGTCGGCGAGGCCGCCGTCGAGCAGCCGCACGACGACGGCGGGGACGGCCTCGTCCGAGCAGGTCACGCAGTGGTCGCCCGTGCATCCGGTCACGCCACCACCTCCCGGTTCAGCACTTCCGGCTGCTCCAGGAACACGTGGACCAGTTCCCAGAGCATGTGGTACGCCGTGACGTGCACTTCCTTGACGACGCGCGGGTCCGCGGAGCGGACGGCGACCAGGTGGCCGGCCGCCCCGGCGAGCGCGCCGCCGTCGCCGCCGGTGAGCGCGACCGTGAGCATCCCGAGACCGCGGGCCGTCTCCAGGCCGCGCAGGACGTTGCCGCAGCGGCCGTCCGGCGAGATGCCGAACGCCATGTCGTCGGGGCCGCCGAGGCAGCGGATCTGGTGCGCGAAGACGTCCTCGAATCCGGGACCGGCGCAGATCCCGGTGAGGGTCGCGATGTCGGCGGTGAGCGACAGCGCGGGCAGCGCCCGCTTCCCCACGATCGCCGGGTGGACGAACTCGACCGCGACGTGCTGGGCGTCGGTGGCCGCGGCGCCGTTGCCGAACGTGAACAGCCGTCCGCCGCGGTGGAAGCGCACCGCCATCGCGTGGCACGCGGCGGCGATCACGTCGGCGTCGTCGGCGAGCGCGGCGCCCGGTTCGGCGCGCCGCCGGAAGACCTCGGTCACCGTGCTGGTCATCGGCCACCGCCGAGGCGCGGCGGGACGTCGCCGCCGCGCCCGTTCGGGTGGCCGGCAGGGTGCCGGCCGGCCGTCGTCATGCCCGGCGTCCGATCACCTGTCGGCGGCACCATCACATGGACTCGGACTTGAGGTACCGGCGCATCGCCGGCGTCTCCTTGACGAGCACGATGATCAGGCCGATCACGCACATCGCGGCCATCAGCCGGATCATGCCCGGACCGATGCGGATTCCCTTCTTCATGCCACAACCCCCTTTTGTGTGGTGTTAAGCGAGTTCCTTCTCCAGCAGCCGCTCGATCAGCCGGACGGCCTCGTCGACCGCCGCGCCGACCGGGGCGCTGAGCTCCATTTCCCACGTGGTGTCCGAGGTCCGCGCCGACGGCTCGCACGCGACGAGCAGGACACGCGGCGGGACCGGGCCGCTGTCGCGGGCCAGCCGCAGCACCTGCGCGGGGTCCAGACCGTGCGCGTCCACGGTGCCGCCGAAGCCGCCCGCGTCCGGCTCGATGAGCGAGACGGTGCCGGGCGTGTGGCCGCGGGCCGACGCGTCGACGAGGATCACTGTCCGGTATCCGTCGCCGAGCGCGTACATCAGGTCGATGCCGCGGATGCCGAAGTCGGTGACGTCCACGCCGTCCGGCACCTGCCGCTCCCCCAGCCGCCGGACGACCTCCACCCCGAACCCGTCGTCGCCGTGGAACACGTTGCCGATGCCCGCGACGAGCACTTTGCGGGCCGGTGCGCCTCCCGGCAGCGGCTCGACCTCGTCCGGGCGGACGAAGAACCGGTGGCCGAGCTGGTTGTGGGCGCCGAGCCCCCGGCCGGGGTCGTCGTCGACCGCGACGACCAGGTGCACGCCGCCCTCCATGTCCTCCTCGACCCGCTCGATGGTGGCGGTGCGCCCGAGGAGGGCGAGGTCGAAGATGTCCGCGCCGCCGCGCGGCCGCAGCCGGACCCGGCCGCCCGGCGCCGCCTCCCACCCGCCGATCATCGCCTTGCCGCTCACCACACGTCCCTCCGCGGGTCGCGCATGGTGCCGTGCAGCGCGAGCAGCTCATCGGACGACAGGGCGCCGCACCGCTCCAGGATCTGCCGCGCCTTCGGGTCGGTCGCCGCCATCTCCCGCCGCTCGTCGTCGGTGAGGCCGAGCACGCTGAGGATCAGCAGCCGGTCGATCTCCGTTCCGTCGAACAGGTCGCCGGGGCTCTCCGGCGAGACCTGCGGCCAGTCGTAGAGGACGATCGGCGCCGCGAGCACGGTCTCGTGATCGCCCGGTTCCCCCGCGAGGACCGGCCAGAGCCCGTCGCTCCCGCATCCGGCCGCCGCCTCCGCCAGCCGCTCCGGCGGATCGGCGGACGAGACGAACGCCCCGCCGCCGGTCCGCGCCACGATGTGCGCGCACAGCATCCCGGCCCGGACGGCGTCCTCGCGCTCCTCGGCCTTCCCGCTGTTGACGACCTCGGCCCGGACCCGCACGGCCCCGTCCCCGGCGGGCACGGCCGAGACCTCGATCCGTCCGGCCACCCGCCCCCAGGAGCGGACGAACCGCGCCGTCTCACCGAACTGCTCGACTTCGATGCCGGGCGGGACGGAGACGGGGATGCGGACCGGGTTACGCAGCAGGCGCCCCAGGGAGATACGGCCGCTGAGGATCTCGCGTTCGCGGGCCTCTTGCCAGGTCGTGTACGTTTCCTCGCCCGCGTGGAGTTCGTCCATGGGCGTGTCGCCGTCCATGACCTGGCGGTGCACCGCGTGCAGGAAGCGAAGCGTGACCTCGATGTCGGCGTCACCCGCCGTCTCCAGGAGGAACTCGGCGTGGACCGTCCAGTGGTCGCTGTTCCGCTCCGCGTAGGGGCGCGGGTAGACGCCGCCGATCGTCCAGCGCCGCCGGTTCTTCAGCGACGACCGGCGGTAGGGCCACAGCAGGTAGCCCTCGTAGAGGACCGCGTCCGCGATCGCCCTCACGCGGTCCACTCTTCCTCCTCGCGGTGCGTCTCGGCCCGGCGCAGCAGTTCGTCGACGGTGTCGTCGAACGAGGAGTGGGCGCGGCGGGCGTGGTACGCGGACAGCCGGCCGAAGCAGGCGTCGTCCAGGCGGAGCCAGCGGGCCGCGCCGTAGTAGCGCTCCATCAGGTCCCGCCACGCCTGGACGGGCAGGGCGCCGGTCGCCTCGTGGTGCCACGGGATCTGCCCGGTGCGCAGCGCGCCGTCCTCGCCCGGGTAGAACACCGTGCCGTTGAAGACGAGGTCGAGCGGGACGTCGCCGCCGCCGAGCGCGTGCAGGTAGCGGTCGGCCGCGACCTGCATGTCATGTCCGCACGGCAGGGAGAGGACGGTCTCCGTCCCGCCGCGGAACGTCGGCACGGTGGCACCGACGCGCGCCCACATCAGCCCGCGCAGCGACCTGTCCCACATGTCCGGTGTGCCGAACACGCCGGTGAGCCGGTCGCGCTCGGCGTCGTCGTAGTCCCGGCGCGCCGCGGCGATCGTCACGGTCGTGGTGAGCAGGACGCACTGGACGGGCCCGCCGTCCAGCCGGCGCAGCCCGATCCGCAGGTTCAGCGTCGGTGTCGCCGCGAACGTCTCGGCCTCGATCCCGAGCAGGTCGAGGCCGAGTTCCGGTGTACCGCTCATGCCGGTGACAGGTTCGGCATCGAGTCGAGGATCGGCTCGCGGTGCGACGGGTTGATCCCGGTGGAGCGGCGCTGGGTCGACCTGCCGTCCGGGAGGTGGCCCGGCTGCTTCTCGTAGTTGCCGGTGCCGTTGCCCTCGGGGACGCCGCGGGTGTGCGACGGCTTGTCGGGTGACACATCCGGTTTGCCGACTTTGATCATTTCTCCCCCTCATCTCCTCGAAGCCCGCATGTCCGCGAAGAACGTGCCGATGTGCTCCCAGACGGCGTCGCCGCCGGCGAAGCCGGTCCAGTGCTCGCGCAGCAGGGCGGTGAGCCGGTAGCAGTCGTCGACCGGGAGGATCCAGTGCTCGGCCGCGCCCCGCGCCCGGTGGACGACCAGCGCCTCCACGTCGGGACGCAGTTCCGCCAGCACGGGGTTGGCCTCGGTCAGGCGCCGCCAGCTGTCGGCGTGCACGGACGCGCGCAACGCGCCGGCCGGGCTCGGGTAGCGGGCGGTCACCTCGCCCGAGCCGGACACGGAGAAGAACGCCAGGTCCACCGGGACTCCGAGGCCGGCCCACAGCGAGCCGTCCAGCCGGAAACCGGGCAGTTCGCGGCGTTCGTCCGGGACGAGCCGGTAGTGCCGCCCGCCCGCCGCGTTGCCGTCGAACAGGACGGTGCACGCCCCGCACGTGCACATCAGATCGCCCTCCTCCAGGTCGAGCAGGTGCCGGTGGACGTCGCGCAGAGGCTCCGCGCACAGGTCGCACCGGCCGGCCGGCCCGGCCGGCGGTGGCGGCCGCCGGCGGGCCAGCGCCGCCAGCCGCGGGGTGGACAGCGCGGACGTCATGCCCGGCTCCGCACCTGGTCGAGTGTGATCAGCACCGGCTCCGGCGCGGGCGCGCCGGCCTCCACCCGGTCGAGTTCCGGCGCCGCCGCCCTGACCGCCTGTTCCACCGCCTCCAGCACCGGACGGGGCGGGCCGGCGCGGCCCTCGGTCGCGACCGTCAGCCGCGCCGTCCCGCCCGAGACGCCGGCGAACTCCACGGACGTGCGGTGCTTGCCGAGGAATCCGTCCAGTGCGCCGAGCGCCCGCCGCACCCGCGCCTCCGCCGTCTCCGGGTGCAGGCCGTGCAGGAGCAGCAGATGCCGGATCAGCTCGTCCCCGGTCAGCGCGGAGGTGATCCCCGCGTCCGCGGCGAGCCGCACGACCCGGCCGAGGGCCTCCCCGTACAGCTCCACCAGCGCCTGGACGGCCAGGGCCCCCGCCGGGTCCAGCCGCCCGAGCAGCCTCTCCAGGTCCTGGACGTGCTCGCGCACGCGCTCGTCGTCCCAGTCCATGTGCGCTGCGCTCATGCGCCCTGCTCGCCGAACATCGGCGAGTGCCGCCGCTCGATCGTGCGGCCGCCGCCGACGTACATGTGGACGCCGCACGGCAGGCACGGGTCGAAGCTGCGGACGGTCCGCATGATGTCGATGCCCTTGAAGTCGTCCGGCCCGTTCTCCTCGAAGAGGGGCATCTCCTGGACGGCGTCCTCGTACGGGCCGGGCGTGCCGTAGGAGTCGCGCGGGCTGGCGTTCCACGGCGTCGGCGGGTACGGATGGTAGTTGGCGATCTTGTGGTCGCGGATGACGAGATGGTGCGACAGGACGCCGCGGACCGCCTCGTGGAACCCGGCGCCGATCGCCTCCTCGGGGACCTCGAAGTCGGTGAACACCTTCGTCCGCCCGGCCCGCACCTCGTCGAGGGCCTTCTCGGCGAAGAACAGCGCCATCCCGGCCGCGTAGGCGATGAAGTACGCGCGGGCCCGGTCGCGCTCGATCGTGTTGGCGTACTGCGGCGGCTTCCACTCCAGGTTGACCTCCGGCATGCCGGGCGTCTTCGGCAGGTCGATCTGGACGCTGTGCCCGGTGGACCGGACGTACGGGGTGTCCACCTCACCGGCCAGCGCGGTCGCCCACAGCCGGGCGAGCGGCCCGCCGCCGGTGTCGAGCGCGAGATGCTCACCGGTTTCGGGGTGCAGCCACCGCGGGCTCATCACCCAGCTGTAGTTACCGCCGTCCAGGTCGCGCTTCTGCGGGTGCGGCAGCGTCGTCTGGTTCCACGGGTGCCGCTGGTCGACGGGGTTGCCGAGCGGGTCCTGCCGGACGAACGTCTCGTCGTTGACCCAGTCGTCGTAGTACGAGCTGCCCAGCAGGATGCGCATGCCGAGGTTGATGTCGACAAGGTCGGTCGTGAGCAGCCGGCCGTCCACAACGATGCCGGGGGTGACGAACGCGGCCCGCCCCCACTCGGACATGTGCCGGTAGTCGTAGTCGCAGACGTTCGGGTCCTGGAACGCGCTCCAGCAGCCGAGCAGCGTCCGGCGCCGTCCCACCTGGTCGTAGCCGGGCAGCGCCTCCAGGAAGAAGTCGAAGATGTCGTCGTTCATCGCGACGGCGCGCTTGACGAAGTCGAGGCAGCGGGTCAGCCGGACGAGGTAGTCGGTGAACACCTGCGGCGTCGCGACCGTCCCCACGCCCCCCGGGTACAGCGTGGACGGGTGGACGTGGCGTCCCTCCATCAGGCAGCACATCTCGCGGGTGATGCGGCTCATTTCGAGGGCCTGCTTGTAGACCGAGCCCTCGAACGGGTTGAACGCCGTCATGATGTCGGCGATCGTCTTGAAGCCGTGCAGCGAGCCGCGCGGCGCCTCGGTGGTCTTCGCCGTCGCCAGCAGGCCCGGGTTCGTCTCGGCGACCATCCGCTCGCAGAAGTCGACGAACACGAGGTTGTCCTGGAACAGCGTGTGGTCGAACATGTACTCGGCGGCTTCGCCGAGGTTGATGATCCACTCGGCGAGCGGCGGCGGTTTGATCCCGTACGCCATGTTCTGTGCGTAGATCGAGCAGGTCGCGTGGTTGTCCCCGCAGATGCCGCAGATGCGGCTGGTGATGAAGTGCGCGTCACGCGGGTCCTTGCCCTTCATGAACACGCTGTAGCCGCGGAAGATGGACGAGGTGCTCCGGCACTCCGCCACCTGCTTGTTCGCGAAGTCGATCTTTGTGTAGATGCCGAGGTTGCCGACGATCCGGGTGATCGGGTCGAACGCGACCTCGACGAGACCTCCCTTCGTGGGCTTCATGTCGCTTCTTGTCCGGGTGCCCTGCTTCATTCGCGCGGCCTTTCGGTAACGGGCTTCCAGATCAGGTGTGCGGCCAGCGGGGCTGGTAGCCGCTGGTCAGCCTGTCCCGGTTGTGGCGCCACTTCGGTTCCCTGTTGGCGCTCCTGTTGGTGATCGACCGCATCGTCCGGATGAACGGCCCATAGGACTTCAGCAGCGTGGAGGACATGCTCGAACCGGGCGGCTCGTCCATGAACGGCATGAACCTGTCCGGGAAGCCGGGCATCGTGCAGCCGATGCAGATACCGCCCACGTTGGGGCAGCCGCCGACACCGTCCATCCAGCCCCGCTTGGTGACGTTGCAGTTCACCACCGGGCCCCAGCAGCCGATCTTCACCTGGCACTTCGGCGAGTTGTAGTCGAACGCGAAATCGGCCTGCTCGTAGTAGGCGGCGCGGTCACAGCCCTCGTGGACGGTCTTGCCGAACAGCCACGTCGGGCGGAGCTTGTCGTCCAGCGGGATCACCGGCGCCTGCCCGGCCGCCTGGTGCAGCACCCACAGCAGCGTCTCCATGAAGTTGTCCGGCTGGACGGGGCAGCCGGGCACGTTCACGATCGGCAGGCCGCCGGCGGAGCGGAAGTCCCAGCCGAGGTAGTCGGCGAGGCCCATGCAGCCGGTCGGGTTGCCCGCCATCGCGTGGATGCCGCCGTAGGTCGCGCACGTGCCCGCCGCGACGACCGCCCAGGCCTTCGGCGCGAGCCGGTCGATCCACTCGTTCAACGTGACGGGCTCGCCGGTCTCGGGATCGTTGCCCAGGGACGTCCAGTAGCCGTCCCCGTTGATGTTCTCGTTCGGGATCGAGCCCTCGACGACGAAGATGAACGGGTCGAGTTCGCCGCGCGCCGCCTGCCGGAACGCCTCCACGAACTCGTCACCGTTCTCGTAGGCGAGCACCTTGTTGTGCAGGTGGACCTTCGGCAGCCCCGGTATCGCGCCGAGGACGACGTCCTCGATGCTCGGCAGCGAGGCCGCGGTCACCGAGACCGTGTCCCCGTCACAGCTCATTCCCTCCGACGTCCACAGAATGTGGATCTCGTCCGTCAGCGGCTCCGCCGTGGCGCTCACCATGCGATTCCCTCCCTCGGCCGGCAGAGATCATTACCAATTCGGCCTGCCCTGCGAGATGACCGCGAAACACCGCCGGAAAACCCGTCGGCCAAGTTCCCGTATTTGGTAAACACATCGTTTGAACAGGGAAGATCAGGGCACCGGAACAGCGCCGGGGCAACGGAAACGGGACGGAGGACACGTGCACGAATTGGCCGTAACGGAGAGCGTCATAGCCGCGATTTCTACGCAATTGCCCGATTCGCGGGTGGCGGTCGTCCACCTGGAAATAGGGAGACTTTCCGGAGTCATGCCGGACGCGGTGCGATTCTGCTTCGCACTCGCCGGGGAGGGGACGTGCGTGGAGGGCGCCCGGCTCGACATCACCCAGCCCGAGGGGGTGGGCGACTGCGCGAACTGCGGGACCTCGTTCCCGGCGCGCGACCCGCTCGCCGTGTGCCCCTGCGGCAGCGCCGACGTGACGATCAGCGGCGGCGCCGACCTGATGATCAAGGCGGTGGAGGTCGCCGACGATGTGTGAGACCTGCGGCTGCGATGCCGGAACCGGTGCCGGGGGTACGGCGCGCCTGACGACGCTGCCGGCACCGGACCATGAGCACGGGCACGGGCATACCGTGACGCTGGACCAGAAGGTCCTGGCCCACAACGACGATCTGGCCGGACGGAACCGGGCCTGGCTCGGCGAGCGCGGCATCGTCGCGCTCAACGTGATGAGCTCGCCGGGCTCGGGCAAGACGACGCTGCTGGAGCGGACGGCCGCCGACCTGAGCGCGGGCAGCCCGATCTCGGTGATCGAGGGTGATCAGGAAACGCTGCTGGACGCGCGGCGCCTCAGCGCCGCCGGGGCCCGGACCGTCCAGGTCAACACGGGCACCGGCTGCCATCTCGACGCGACGATGGTGGCGCGGGCGCTGGCCGCGCTGGAGCCGCCGGACGGCTCGACGGTGTTCGTCGAGAACGTCGGCAACCTCGTCTGCCCGGCGCTGTTCGACCTCGGTGAGCGGGCCCGGGTGGTGCTGATGTCGGTCACCGAGGGCGCCGACAAGCCGCTGAAGTATCCGCACATGTTCCGCGGCGCGGACGTCCTGCTGCTCAACAAGATCGACCTGCTGCCGCACGTCGACTTCGACATGACCGCCTGCCGGGACGCGGCCCGCCGCCTGCGCCCCGGCCTGCGCGTCCTGCCGGTGTCGGCCACCCGCGGCGACGGCCTCGCCGCCTGGTACGACTGGCTGGCGGAGACCCGGCGTGCCCCCACTTGATCGGGGGTCGCGCGGGAGCCGGAGGATGCGCCCGCCGCGGCGGTCCTAGCGGATGGCCTCGACGAACCGCGCCGCCTCGTCGCGCCGCATCCCCGTCTCCGCGCAGACCAGCGCGATGGCCGACTCGTGGTCACCGGAGTACTTGAAGGCCCGGACCCGGTCCGACAGCACCGCGTGCCCGCCGGGGGGCGGCGCGTGGACGCGGCCCTCCCGGAGCGCGTGGACATAGTCCTTGGCGGCCTGCAGCCCGAGCTCCGTCTCCACGCGGACCATCTTGATCGCCGGTTTCACCTTGCCCTCGGCGATCATCGCGCGGGCGCGGGCCTGTACCTCCGGCGGCACCCGCCGGGCGAAGATCTCGCCCTTCATCCCGTCCACGTACTCCTTGGCCTCGGCGAGCCCCGCGCCCGTGACCTCCCGGACCAGCTTGATCGCCTGGATGTACCGCTGCCCGGCGACCAGCTCGGCCACACGGGCGTGCGCCTCGGGGAGCAGGTACTGGACGGACGAAGATTTCACCGGGTCACTCCTCTGTCCGGGGGGATGGACGCAACGATTCTCGCCGACCCGCCACGGGGGCGCATCTCTCAGCGCAGGGGGCGGCGGCCGAGGAGGGCGACGAGCCGGTCACCGGGCGCGGCGTCCGGTGCCGGTTCCACGGGATCGGCGAACAGCGGGCGGCGCGGCGGGCCGGGCATCACCAGCGGGCAGATCGCCAGCAGGTCGCTCGCCAGCAGCGGCGGGACGGGCCGCCCCTCCCCCGTGGCCTGCGAGATGTCCCAGCCGTGGACGGCGACCTCGATCGCGCCGGCCCCGAGCATCAGCTCACCCGGCAGCCGCCGGTCCCCGACCGTCACCGTCTTGAGAGCGGCGGACGCCCTCAGCAGGCGGACGGCCCGCACCCGCAGCGCCGACACGGGATCGTCCGGCGGCGGACCCGGTTGCGTCTCGACGCGTCCGGCGCGCAGGCCCTCGTGCAGCGCGGCCAGCGAGTCGCCGAGGTGCAGCAGGAGCATGGCGAGGTCCCATGACGCGCACGGCGTGCGGTGCGCGAGCGTGCGGGGCGTGACCGGCTGGACGGCCGTCAGCGCGAAGCCGACCGCCCGGTCCAGCAGCCTGCCGCCGATCGCGGTCTGCGGCGCACGCGTCCGCTCGTCCATTCGGCCTCCCGCCGGGTGATGGGCCTTCGATGTGCGGACCGCCATCGCGCCGGAAAGTCATCGGGCGGGGCCGGGCCCTTCGCGGCCGGGCGCGGGCTCACCGCGTGGGTGGGCCGGGCCGCTGGGACCTCACTCCCGCGTCACGTCGGCATACGAGTCGAACCGGGCGCGGACGATCGTGCCGTGGAGGTCCCGGTGGATGCTGACATGGTCGGCGAGCATGCGGACCAGCATCAGGCCCCGGCCGCGGATCGAGCTGGGCGCGACGGACCTGCTTCCCAGCATGAGGTCGGAGATGCGTCCGCCGTCGCTGACCTCGATGACGAGGCTGCCGTTCTCACGCCAGTAGGACAGGAGCCCGGCCCCGCCGCCGTGCTCGATGGAGTTGGCGGTCAGCTCGCTGACGACGAGTTCGACGTCCTGGACGCGGTCCTCGCCCATCCCGGCCGCGGTGGCGTACTGGACGATCAGCGCCCTGGCCACCTTCAGCGTGCCGATGTCGAAGGGCAGCCGGCGCATCTCGATGAACGGCTCGCGGGCATGCTTGTCGTCGGCCCGCTCCCCGTTGCCGGCCATTCCCCGTCCCTTCGGTCCCCAACGTGTCACCCGGGGGCTTTCCCTGGACACGGCGGATTAGACGATACGGGCTACGGATCGCGCGTGAACCCGAGCCTGTAGCCGACTCCGAGCACGGTCTCGATGACGGCGTGCCCGGCCGGGCCGAGCTTTTGGCGCAGGTTCTTCACGTGCGAGTCGATCGTCCGCTCGTAGCCGGCGAACTCGTAGCCGCGGACCCGGTTGACCAGCTCGTACCGGGAGTAGACGCGGCCGGGCACGGCGGCGAGCGTGGTGAGGATCCCCCACTCGGTCGGGGTGAGGTCGAGCGGCACGCCGTCCAGGACGGCCTCGTGCCGCGTCTCGTCCACCCGCAGGCGCCCGCCGCCGTAGCGGGCGGCGCCCGCCGGGCGGTCCGCGCCGCCCTCCATCCGGTTCAGGACGGCCTGGACGCGCAGGACCACCTCGGTCGGGCTGAACGGCTTGGTCACGTAGTCGTCGGCGCCCGACTCCAGCCCGCGGATGCGGTCCTCGACCGCGCTGCGGGCGGTGAGCACCACCACCGGGATCCCGCCGTCGGCACGGGCGGCGCGCAGCACCTCCATGCCGTCGACGTCGGGCAGCCCGAGGTCGAGGACCACCAGCCGGACGGCGTGCTCGGAGATGAGCCGGATCGCCTCCGCCCCTGACCCGGTCGTGACCACGACGTGGCCCGCGCGTTCCAGATAGCGGCGGAGCAGATCACGGATCTCCTTCTCGTCCTCGACGACCAGCACGCCTTCGGCCATGCCCCATCCCTACGACCGCTGTTCGGCGCTTTCCAGGGGCGAACGTCCCGAGGCGTCTTGAGCACGCTCCGCGGCCAGGGCCCGCGAGCGCACCCGGTACGCCAGGAGCGCCGCGCCCGCCAGCAGGAGCACGCCGAGGCCGGCCCAGCCGCCGGGCGTGCCGAACAGGGCGTGCCGGACTCCGGCCGGTGCCTGCGCGGTCAGCACGAACGCGGCCATGACCAGGACGAACCAGCCGAACGCGTCGCGGAGCCGCTGCGGGTCGATCCGTCCGGCGAGCCGGGAACCGGCGAACCCGCCCACCACCGCCACGGCGGTGACGGCCAGGGTGAGCGGCCAGTCCAGGGAGACGCTGTACAGGTAGCCCGCGAGGCCGGCGACCGACTTCATCGCGATGACCACCAGGGACGTGCCGACGGCGACGGGCATCGACAGGCCGCCGAGCAGCACCAGGGCCGGGACGACGAGGAACCCGCCGCCGGCGCCGACCAGCCCGGTCACCAGCCCGACCGTGACGCCCTCGGCGAGGATCCGCAGGATGGGACGCTCTCCCGACGTGTGGCCGGCGCCCTCGGCCGGGGCGGGCCGGCGGCGCAGCATCGCCAGCGCGGTCACCACCATCATCACGGCGAACGCGACCAGCAGGACCCCGCCGGGGATGTAGGCGCCGAGCCGTCCGCCGAGGTAGGCGCCGACCATCCCGGCGGCGCCGAACAGCAGGGCGGTGCGCCAGCGGACCCGGCCGGCACGGGCGTGCGGCAGGACGCCGGCCAGCGCTGTCGCGGCCACCACGAACAGGGACATGGCGATGGCCTGCTTGGGCTCCACTCCCGCCAGGTAGACGAGCAGCGGGACGGTGAGGATCGAGCCTCCGCCGCCGAGCAGCCCCAGTGAGATCCCGACGGCCAGCGCGCCGGCCAGGGTGAGCGCGAGCGTCATTCCTTCTCCCTCTTTATGCCTGATATACCCCATGGGGTATCTGCCCGTCACGGTACCGGCAGCGGAGGAGGTTTGACAAATACCCCTAGGGGTACATGGCGGCGCGCGGCAGGCGGACCGTGAAGACCGTGCCGCCGCCCTCTCCCGGCGCGACGGCCACCGTGCCGCCGTGCGCGCTGACCAGCTCACGGACGACGGCCAGGCCGATGCCCGAGCCGGCCACCCCGCGCCCGGACGTGCCGCGCCACAGCCGCTCGAAGACGTGCGAGCGCTCGGCGTCCGGAATCCCCGGCCCGGTGTCGGCCACCTCGATCACGGCGTCGGCGCCCTCGCCCCGGACGCGCACCGTCACCGTGTCGCCCGCACGGCAGTAGCGGACGGCGTTGGACAGCAGGTTGCCCAGCGCCTGGTGAATCCGGTCGGCGTCGGCGCGGATCACCACCCCGTCCGCCAGGTCGGCCCGGACGGTGATCCCGGCGGCGTCGAGCGGGGCGGCGTGCGCCGCGATCGCCTCGCGCGCCACGGCGCCGGCATCGACATCGGCCAGGTGCAGCGACAGGGCGGCCGACTCGGCCGCCGACAGCTCGGCGAGGTCACCGACGATCCGGCCGAGCCGGAGGGCCTGATCGTGCAGGGCGGCCAGGCGGGCGGGGTCCGGTTCGGCGAGCCCGTCCCGGAGTTCCTCAAGGCCCGCCTGGAGCCCCGTCAGCGGGGTGCGCAGCTCATGCGCGACGTCGGCGGCGAGCCGCCGGCGGCCGAGTTCGGCGCGGTTCAGCTCGTCGGCCATCCGGTCGAACGCGGTGGCCAGCTCGCCCAGCTCCCCGGGTCCGCTCACCCGGGCGCGCGCCGACCGGTCCCCCGCCGCCAGCGCCCGCGCGGCGGCGGCGAGGCGCACCAGCGGCCGGGTGATGCGGCGGGACACATACCAGCTCACCGCCGCCGCCACGGCCACCGCACCGGCGGCGGACGGCAGGATCCAGGACCAGGCGACGTTCCGCCCGGACGTGGCCGCCGGGGAGCCGAACGCCAGCCGCACCGCGCCGACCGCCGTCCCACCGGCCGTGACCGTCCTGGTCACCGTGCCCGCGGCTGCCACGGGACCATGACCGCCCGGACGCCCCGGGCCCGTGCCCGCGGGGGACGCGACGATCCGCCCCCGCGCGTCCAGGACGAACAGCCTCGCCCCCGCGGCCGTGGCGAGCACCCGCGCCTGCCGCAGGTCGGCGCCCGCCCAGCCGCCCGCCGCCGTGTAGGCGTCGCCCGCCTCGGCGGCGACCCGCGCGGCCGTCCGGTCACGCTCGGACTGGCGCGCCGCGACCAGGCCCCGGTCGGAGCCGATCAGCGCCGCCGCCGTCAGCACCGCGGTCGAGGCCAGCGCCACCAGCAGGAACGCGGCGAACAACTGCGGCCCCAACGCCGCCGCGCCGCTCTGTCTCCCGCGTGCCATATGTCCTGGATACATCGCGGCGTCCCGCGCCGGACAGGGACCAACGGCCGGGTCTCCGGATCTCCACACGGACTCCACGCGGCCCACATCCCGCCTGCAGGGCGGCGCCGCACCGTGAGGGTGTCGGCGGAGGAGACGCGGAGAGACAAGGAGAACGATCATGAAGCGCATCGGCAAGACGGCCATCGCCCTCACCGCGGGCGGCGCGCTGGCACTCGGCGGGATCGCCGTGGCCGCCCCCGTCCTGGCCGGCGCCGGACCCGCCGGACCCGGCGGACCCGGCGGACCCGGCGGACCCGGCGGACCCGGCCAGCGGCCGGCGGCGACCCAGACCGTCCAGCCCGGCGGACCCGGGGCCGGACCGGGAGCCGGACACAGGATGGGGCCTGGGATGGGGCCTGGGATGGGGCCTGGGATGGGGCACGGCTTCGAGCACAAGCGGGGCGACGGCACCTGCCCGAACCTCACCGCTCCCAGCGGCACGCTGACCGCCGAGCAGAAGACCGCCCTGGCCAAGACCGCCGAGGAGGAGAAGCTCTCACACGACCTGTACACGGCCTTCGCGGCCCGCTATGACGCGCGCGTCTTCGACCGGATCGCCAAGGCCGAGACCAACCACCAGAACGCGGTCCGCACGCTGCTCGACCGGTACGGGGTGCCCGACCCCACCGCGGGCAAGGCCGCCGGACAGTTCGCCTCGGCGGACCTCAAGGCCGACTACGACCGGCTGCTCGCGCAGGGATCGGCGAGCGAGCAGGCCGCGCTCAAGGTCGGCGCGGACCTTGAGAAGGCCCAGATCACCGAGCTGAAGAAGGCCGCCGACGAGGCCAAGGCGGCGGACGTCAAGCAGGTCTACGACCGGCTGGCCACCACGTCGCAGCGGCACCTGTCGGCCTTCCAGATGTGGGCGAACTGAACACCGCCCCCCGCCGCCCGGTCAGCGTGCCGGGCGGCGCGGCCCCGTTCCCCGCGGGTGTCAGCGTTCCCCGCGGGTGTCAGCGGGGCGGGATGACGGCGATCGGGCAGCGCGCGTGGTGGATGACACCGTGGCTGACCGAGCCGAGCTGGGGCGCGTTCCAGTGCCGGTCGTGGGCGCCGACCACGAGCAGGCGCGCGTTGCGCGACGCGTTGGACAGCGCGGTCACCGGGTGCTCCAGGACGACCTCGTCCACCACGTCCACCCGCGGGTACTTGGCGCGCAGCGGCTTGTACGCCTCGACGAGCCGGGTGCGCAGGTCCTGCTCGATCTGCTCGGCGTCGACGGCGTAACCGGCCTCGATGAGCGTCCCGACGGTCTGCCAGGCGTGCACGATCCGCAGCCGGGCGTCGCGCACCGCGGCGGCCTCGAAGGCGTAGTCCAGGACGGCTCCGGCATCGTGCAGAAGATCGATGCCCACCACGATCTCGCCGCGGTCGGTGACGTCACCGCGCACGATCACGACGGGAATGGTGGAGCGCCCGGCCAGCCGCAGGCTCGTGGAACCCAGCAGCAGGCTGGCGAACCCGCCCCGCCCACGGCTGCCCAGCACCAGTTCGAAAGCCTTGTCGGACTGGTCCAGCAGTGCCTGCGCGGTCTCATCGGCGACGAGGGTGGTCGTCGTCTCCAGGTTGGGCCACCGCTCCTTGACGCGCTCGCGGGCGGCGGTCAGCATCAGGCGGCCGGCGCGGGTCATCCGCTCGGCGGTCTCGGCCGGCAGGAACAGCGGCGCCTTGTAGGGCCAGCTCTCCACCGCGTGGACGATGTGCAGGGGGCGTTCGCGCAGGGCGGCTTCGGCGGCCGCCCACTCCAGGGCACGGTCCGACTCATTGGAGCCGTCGGTGCCGACGACGATCGGTTCGGACATCGCGTTCTCCTTATGACGGGCGGGTCCCCTATCCACGCTCTTTTCCAGGTCCGCGCCGGCCTAGGGGCGAAGGTCCCCATCCGGGCGGCCCTTATGCCCGGCCGAGATGAGCCCGTCGGCCCTGGAATCCGGAGGCCACTACCGCAAACGTGGAAAATCCGGATTCCTGTGCGGTGACGAGGTGGGGATGGGCATGCGGGCTGTGATCACGCGACGTGGTCCCGAGGTGCTCCTCGCCCTGGCCGCCGGCGGGTTGGCGGCCGGTGCCGCCGTCCGCTGGGCCGGCCAGACGGGCGCCGGTGACCTCATCTGGCTGCTGGTGACGGTCCTCGCCCTCGTCCCGGCGCTCTGGTGGGTGGTGGACGGGCTGCTGCACCGCAGGTTCGGCAGCGACGTGATCGCGGTGCTCGCGCTGGCGGGCACGATCGCCGTCGACGAGCCGCTCGCCGGCGCCGTGATCGCGGTGATGCTCACCGGCGGGCGGCTGCTGGAGGAACGCGCGGGGCGGCGGGCCCGCCGCGACCTCAGCGCGCTGCTGTCGCTCGCGCCCCGCGTCGCGCACCGCCGCACGGACGGCGGCCTGGCCACGATCGATGTCGCCGAGGTGCGTCCGGGCGACCGGCTGCTCGTCCGCCCGGGCGAGGTCGTGCCGGTGGACGGGCTGGTGGAGCGGGACACGGCCGTCCTGGACGAGTCCACGCTCACCGGCGAGCCGCTGCCGGTGGAGCACCCGGCGGGCGACGCGGTGCGCAGCGGCGCCGTCAACTCCGGGCAGCCTTTCGAGCTGCGCGCGACCAACGACGCCGGGTCCAGCACGTACGCGGGGATCGTCCGGCTCGCCGAGGAGGCCGCCGCCGAGAGCGCGCCGTTCGTGCGGCTCGCCGACCGGTACTCGGCCCTGTTCATCCCGGTGACGCTGGTGCTGGCCGGGGCGGCGGGGCTCGCCGCCGCGGATCCGGTGCGGGCCGTGGCGGTGCTGGTCGTGGCCACGCCCTGCCCGCTGATCCTCGCCGCGCCGATCGCGTTCGTCTCCGGCCTGTCGCGCTGTGCGCGCCGGGGCGTGGTGGTGAAGGGCGGCGGCGCGCTGGAGCGGCTCGCCACGGCGCGGGTGCTGCTGTTCGACAAGACCGGCACCATCACCACCGGGCATCCGACGCTCGCCGAGGTCGTCACCGCCGACCCCGCGCCCGCGGACGATCCGCTGCTGCTGGCCGCCTCGCTCGACCAGGTGTCCCCGCACGTGCTGGCCTCGGCGATCGTCCGCGGCGCCCATGAGCGCGGGCTGCGGCTCACCGCGCCGTCCGGCGTCACCGAGCAGGCCGGCCAGGGCGTGCGCGGGGTCGTGAACGGCCGCCGGGTGAGCGTCGGCAAGGCGAGCTGGGCCGGGGACGCCGACCCCGCCTGGCTGGACCGCGTGCGCCGCCGGGCCGCCGCCCACGGCGCGATCACCGTGTTCGTCGGGGTGGACGGGCGGCTCGCGGCCGCCCTGCTGCTGCGCGACCGCGTCCGCCCGGACGCGCCGCGCACGTTCCGGCTGCTCCGCCGGGCCGGCATCGTCCGCACGGTGATGGTGACCGGCGACCGCGCGGACGTCGCCGGCCCGATCGGCGAACTGGTCGGCGCGGACGCCGTGCGCGCCGGGCTGACCCCGGCCGAGAAGGTCGAGGTCGCCCGCGCGGAGAGCGAGCGGGCGGCGACCGTGATGGTCGGCGACGGCGTCAACGACGCGCCCGCGCTGGCGGCGGCCGGGGTCGGCGTGGCGCTCGGCGCACGCGGCGCGACGGCCTCCTCCGAGGCGGCCGACGCGGTCATCACCGTGGACCGGCTGGAGCGGCTCGCCGAGACGCTCGCGATCGCGCGGCGCACCCGGTCCGTCGCCCGGCAGAGCGTGGTCGTGGGCATGGGGATGTCGCTGGCCGCGATGGTCGCCGCGGCGTTCGGCCTGCTGGCCCCGGCGGCGGGCGCGCTGCTCCAGGAGGGCATCGACATCGTCGCGATCCTCGTCGCGCTCCGCGCGCTCGGCCCCGGCCGCGACCGGACGCCGCGGCTGCACGGCGACGCGGCCGAACTCGTCCGGCAGTTGGACGAGGAGCACCGGGCACTGCGGCCGCGCATCGAGCGGCTGCCGACCCTGGCGGACACGATCGCCGTGTCCGGCGGCCGGGAACGGGACACGGCCCTGGACACGCTGTCCGGTTTCCTGGCCGATCTGGCCGAACACGAACGCAAGGACGAGCGGCTGCTCTACCCGGCGGTCGCGCGGGCGCTCGGCGGCGCCGACCCCACCGGGGCGATGAGCCGCGGGCACACCGAGATCGCCGAGCTGACGCGGCGGCTCGGCGCGCTCATCGCGGAGCTGCGGGCGGTCCCGGCCGCGCCGGAGCCCGTGCGCGACCTGCGCAGGACCGTCCAGGAGCTGTACGCCGTCCTGCGGCTGCACTTCGCGCAGGAGGAGGAGAGCTACTTCGTCCTCGCCGACGTGCACGACACCACGAAACGCTGATTTACCGACGTTTGACGCGGAAGTGCGGGACCTTTGTCCGCTCGACGGGGAGATCACCTGGGGTGACGCTGAAATCCCCCACCAAAGGACGGTGATCCCGATGCGACGCCTCACCGCGTTCTCAACGGCGGTACTGCTTCCGGCGGCCCTGGTGGCCGCGCCGGCCGTACCCGCCCTGGCGACGTCCTCTCCCGCCGCGCCGACCCGCGCGGCGGCCACCGAGGACGTGCCCACCTACACCCCGGGCGTCGCCGGCTGGCCCAGCGGCAAGGGCTTCGACGTCGCCTACCGGGCCTCGACGACCAGCGTGCTGTACCGGCGGTTCGTCGACGGCGCCTGGTCCACCCCGCTCAACCTGACCGGACGCCTGATCGGCGGCGCGGCCGTCACCTTCGCCGGCGGCAACCCGCACGTGTACGGCCGCGGTGTCGACGGCCGGCTGTGGGAGCGCGTCCGCGTCAACGGCACCTGGCAGCCCTGGACCAAGGTGGACGACCTGCTCATCAGCACCTCGCCCGCGGCGGCCGGGCACCCCGACGGGCGCGTCGACGTGTTCGTCCGCGACACCGCCGACAAGCTGCAGACCAAGACCTACACCCCCGGAACCGGCTGGAGCGGCTGGACGGCGCTCGACATGACCGCCGACACCGCGCCCGCCGCCGCCGTCACCGGCACCGGCGCCGTCCGCGTCGTCGTCACCGGCCGCGACCACGCCGTCTGGACCCGGACCCGTACCGGCACCACCTGGTCGGACTGGACGTCCCTCGGCGAGAGCACCTACAGCGCCCCCGGCATCGCCGCCGACACCGCGACCGGGCGGGTCTGGGTGTACGTCCGCAACGCCGAGACCAACCGGCTGCGGGTGCGGGCCTACACCGGCTCGTGGGGCGGCTGGCAGATCATGGGCGGCCTGTACGTCGACGGCCCCGGCGCGGCCTTCGCCGGCGGCAAGAGCGTGTCCGTCGGACGCGGCCGCGACGGGGCGTTCTGGAGCCGCACCATCACCGGCACCACCTGGACGACCGACCAGCGCGCCTGGGTCCCCGGGCCGCCCCCCGCCGTGCCGTCCTCGCTGCTCGGCAAGAACGTCACCAAGATCCCCACCACGTCCAAGGTCGCCGCGCTGACCTTCGACGCCGCCTGGAACGCCGCCGGGGTCTCCTCGATCCGCGCCACCCTGCAGCGGGAGAACGTGCCCGCGACCTTCTTCCTGGTCGGCGACTTCGTCCGCACGTTCCCGGTCTACAGCAACCTGCTGGCCGGGTCGGGGTTCCGGATCGGCAACCACAGCAACACCCACCCCGACTTCACCAAGATCAGTGACACGACGGCGCGCACCCAGGTCACCACCGCCCGCACGGCGATCTTCAACGTCAACGGCGCCGAGACCAAGCCGCTGTTCCGCTTCCCCTACGGCGCCTACACGTCCTCGGACGTGACGCTGCTCAACGGCCTCGGCTACGCCCCGGTCGGCTGGACGGTCGACTCGCTCGGCTGGCAGGGCACCTCCGGCGGGCAGACCGCGGACAAGGTCATCGCCCGCGTGCTGGCCGCCAAGACGCCGGGGATGATCGTCCTCATGCACGTCGGCGCCAACCCCGACGACAGCACCACGCTGGACGCCGACGCGCTCCCCGCGATCATCAAGGGGCTCCGCGACGCCGGCTACTCCTTCACCACCCTCGACGCGCTCATCCGCTGACCGGTGAGCGTGCGGACCGCCGCCGGCGACCCCACCGGGCCGCCGGCCGCCAGGGAGCACAAGGCGGGACGGGAACGCGGTCATGTGTGGTTCGGCCGCGTCCTCGGCCTGCTGATCGTCGCCGCGATCTTCGGCAAGGTGCTGCCCCACCTGGTCGATCTGGAACGGGTCGCGGAGATCCTGCGGACGCGGGTGCGGGCGCCGGACCTCGTCCTGCTGTCGGCCTTCACGGCGCTGTCGGTGCTGCTGTCGGCCGTCGGCCTCAGCGCGGCGCTGCCGGGGCTGCGGCTCGCCCACGCGTCCGTCATCAACGTGGTGACGACCGCGCTCGCCTACGTGCTGCCGGGCGGGGGCGCCGCCGGTGCGGCACTGAACGTCACGATGTCACGGGACCTCGGGTTCCGGGCGGGCCCGATCGCGCTGCAAGTGCTGGTGACGGGCGTCTGGAACCTCGTCGTCCGGCTGACGCTGCCGCTGCTCGCGCTCGGGCTGCTCGCCATGGCGTCGGACGTTCCCCCCGGGGTGCGCGGGGCCGGCGCCCTCGGGCTGGGGGTGGCCGCCGTCCTTGTCGCGCTGACCGCCGTCATGCTGTGCAGCGACCGCGCCGCGTCCGCCATCGTCGCCGGTTTCTCGCGCGCCGCCCGTCCCGCCGCGCGGCTGCTGCACCGCCGGATCGGTGACCACACCGATGCCGTGGGGCGGTTCCAGGGCGAGGCGCGCGAGCTGATCCGCGCCCGGTGGCCGGCGCTGACGCTGTCCGCCGTCGGCTACCACGTCTGCGTGTTCGCGGTGCTGTACGTGTCGCTGCAGGCGGCGGGCGTATCGCGGGTGGGGGTGCTGGAGGCGTTCACCGTCTACACGGTGGCGCGGCAGGTGACGGCCATCCCGCTCACGCCCGGCAGCGCGGGCGTGCTCGAACTCGCGCTGATCGGCGGGCTGGACCTCACCGGCGCGGACCTGCCCGCCGCCACGGCCGGCGTCCTGCTGTTCCGTTTCTTCACCTACCTGCTCTATCTCCCGGCGGGCGGGGCGGCGTGGGCGTGGTGGCGGTGGCGCCGCCCGGTGACCGCCGTCCGGCCGCACCCGGCCGTGTTCCACCACCCCATGGACGCCGCCCGGCTCGGGCTCGCACTGACCGCGCTGGCGGGGGCGGCCGCGCTGAGCCGCGGCGTGCCCGGCTGGGACGCCGACCTGTTCCAGCTGGTGAACGACCTGCCGGACGCCATCGAGCTGCCGATGTGGCTGCTGATGCAGGGCGGCTGGGTCGGCGCGGCCGGCGTCGCGGCGGTGGCCGCCGCCGCTTCGCGCAGGTTCCGGTTCGCCGTCACGCTGGCCATGGGCGGGACGCTCGCGTGGCTGCTCGCCAAGATCGTCAAGGACGTGTCCGGACGGCCGCGTCCCGCCGCGCTGCTCGACGGTGTCGCGCTCCGGGCCGACGCGACGCCGTTCGGCACGGGCTTCGTCGCGGGGCACACGGCCGTCGCCGCGGCCCTGGTCACGGTGGCGAGCGCCTACCTGCCCCGCCCGTACCGGCGCGTCCTGTGGCCGGCGGTCGCCGCCGTCGGCGCGGCCAGGGTGTACGTGGGGGCGCACTTCCCGGTGGACGTGCTCGGCGGTGCCGCGCTGGGCTGGGGCGTGGGGGCGGCGGCCCTGCTCGCCATCGGGACGCCCGGGCACCGGCCCCGGCTCGCGGCGGTACGGAGGATGCTGACCCGCCACGGGCTGACGGTCACGGCCGTGCGCGCGCTGCCGGGCGACCCGCGGCATGCGGTTCGCTACGCCGCGGACACGTCCGCGGGGCCGCTGCTCGTGCGGGTGATCGGCCGCGACCAGCGCGACGCGGACACGCTGCACCGGCTGGGCCGGCTGTGGCGGCGCGGACCGGGCGAACCGCCGTTCGCCACCGCCAAGCAGCTCGCCGAACACGAGGGCTACCTGCTGATGCGCGCCCGGCGGGCCGGGGCGCGCGTCCCGGCCGTCCGGTTCGTGACCGAGGTCGATCCTGGCGGCTGGGCCCTGGTGACCGACCACATCGAGGTGACCGGCCGCGTCGAGACGCCTCCCCCGGTCGAAGAGCCGGAACCCCGCGCGGCGGTCAGGTCGTGGCGGGGCCGGCGTTTCTCGGTGGCCGGTTTCGTTCCGAAGGCGCCCGCCACGGCGCGGCATCCCGCGGACGTGATCCGCGTGGCCGCCGGGCTCACCCTCTGCCTCTCCCTCGCCGTCTTCGCCGCCGACGGATTCCTGCTGCGCCCCGAAGCCGACCTGTTCCGGCTCGTCAACGACCTGCCCGGCCTGCTGTTCTGGCCGGTCGACGTCGTGATGCAGGCGGGTGCGCTCGGTGCCGTCGCGGTGACCGCGGTGACCGCGCTCGCCTTCCGCCGCGTCCGGCTCGCCGTCGATCTGGCACTCGCCGGCACGCTGGCCTGGCTGCTCGCCAAGCTGATCAAGGACCTGGCCGACCGCGGCCGGCCCGGCGCGCTGCTGTCGGAGGTCATCCTGCGCGGCGCGCACGAGGGCGGGCTCGGGTTCGTCTCCGGTCACGCCGCCGTGGCCGCGGCCCTGGCCACCGTGGCCGCCGGGCACGTCCGGCGCCCGGTCCGGTGGGCGCTGTGGGCGGTCGCGGCCGGGGTGTGGCTCGGCCGCGTCTACGTCGGCGCCCACTTCCCGCTCGACGTCGTCGCCGGTGCCGCGCTCGGCTGGGCGGTCGGCGGCGCCGTCCACCTCGCACGCGGCACGCCGAACCACATCCCGGTGCCGGCGTCGATCGCCGCCGGCCTTGCCCGCTGCGGCCTGGAACGGCCCAGGGTCGAACCGCTGAAGGCCGACGCGCGCGGCTCGATTCCGTTCACCGCCGTCACGGCGGACGGGCGGGCCGTCTTCGTCAAGGCGCTCGGCCGCGACCAGCGCGACGCGGACCTGCTGTTCAAGGCGGCCCGCTTCCTGCTCTACCGGGAGGTCGAGGATGAGGCGCCGATGGCGAGCCCCAAACGGCAGGTGGAGCACGAGGCGTACATGCTGATGCGCGCGGCGGACGCCGGGGCGCGCGTCCCCGCCGTCATCGGCGTGGCGCCCGCCGAGGCCGGCACGTGGATCCTCGCGGAAGAGGCGGTCGGCACCGGCGGCCGTCCCCTCGGGGCACTGGACGACGCCGGTCTCCGCCTGCTGTGGGGCGAGGTCGCGAAGCTGCGCGAGGCCCGCATCGCGCACCGCGACCTGCGGCTGGCGAACGTCCTCGTCGGCTCCGACGGCCGGCCCGTCCTCGTCGACTTCGGGTTCGCCGAGGACGCCGCGAGCGACGAGCGGCTCGCCCAGGACGTGGCCGAGCTGCTCGTCTCCACGGCCCTCGCCGTCGGCCCGCACCGCGCCGTCCGGGCCGCCGCGGACGTACTCGGGCCGGGCGCCACCGAGGCCGCCGCCCCCTACCTGCAACCCCTGGCGCTGGCCGGCTCCACCCGGACGAAGGTGCACGAACACCCGCACATCCTGGCGGAACTCCGCACCCTGCTGGCCGGTCCGGGCGCGACCCTGGCCGCGCCGCGGCCGCTGTCGCGGATTCCGTCCCGGCCCTGGTTCCTGCTGCTGCTCGTCCTCGCCGGGTACGTGACCTACCACGGCCTCATCGGGGTCACCGGCCTGCACTCCCCCATGACCGTCCTCGCGAACGCCCACATCCGGTGGCTCGTCCTGGCCGCCCTGCTCGTGGCGGCCTCCTACGCCGCGGGCGCGCTCGCCCTGCTGGGCGCCTCACCGCGCGACCTCGCCTTCGGCCGCACCTGTCTGCGCCAGGTCGCCGCGTCCTACGCCGCACGCCAGCATCCGGCGGGCCGGGGCGGCGAAGCCGTTCTCGGCGGCTACCTCCGCGACCACGGGGCCGGGCCGCACGAGGCCGTCGAGACCGTCGCCCTCACCAGGCTGACCGGCGCGTTCGTCCACACGGTGGCGCTGGCGCTCGCCCTGGCCTCGGCCGTGCTGGACGGCCGGGAGTCGTTCGACTCGCCGCCATGGTCCGGGCCCCTGGTCGCGGCCGTCACGGTCGTCGTCGCCCTCGGCACGGTCCTGCTGTGGCGGCGCCGAAGGGAGATCGTCCTGCCGCTGGGCGCCGCGGCGGCCGGGCTGCCCCGGCTGGCGCGCCGCCCCCGGCACCTGATCGCGCTCCTCACCGGCAGTTCCGCGGTCACCACCTGCTCGGTGCTGGCGTTCCTGGCCGTGAGCCACGCGATGAACGTGCCACTGCCCGCCGCCACCCTGGCGGCGGTCCACCTGCTGCTCGTCCCGCTGCGCCTCCTCGGTCCCCTCCCGGGCGGCCTGGGCGTCGTCGAACCCGTCCTCGTCCTGGCCCTGGTCACCCTCGGGACGGGGCCGACCGAAGCCGTCCTGACCATGCTGGTCTACCGGATCCTCAGCTTCTGGCTGCCGATCCTCCCCGGCGCCCTGGCCTTCCACGCCGGCCGGCGCCCGCCGGGACCTTCGTCCCTCCCTCCGGGGGCGAACGCCGCTGGGACGGGGGGCCGCGCCGGGGTTTGCTCGGAGTGAGACCTCACCCCGGGGGATGAACGATGCAACGGATGAACGCGCTGGACGCGGGGATGTACTTCGCGGAGAACGACACGCGGCCCCTCCAGATCGGGACCGTCACCGTGTTCGAGGGCCCGGCGCCGGAGTACCCGGATCTGGTGCGGGAGATCTTCGCCCGGCTGCGGCTCGCGCCGCGCTGCCGGCAGCGCGTCCGGACCGTCCCGTTCAACCTCGCGCACCCCGTCTGGGTGGACGACCGGAACTTCACCATGGAGGACCACGTCCGGTACACGGTCGTCCCGCCGCCGGGCGGCCCGGAGGAGCTGCACGCGCTGGCGAGCCGGCTGCTGGGCAGGCGGCTCGACCTCACCCGGTCACCGTGGGAGGTGTGGCTGGTCGAGGGGCTGCCGGACGGCCGCTGGGCGCTGTTCTCGAAGGTGCACCACTGCATGGTGGACGGGCTGGCCGGCATCGACCTGCTGACCGTGCTGCTGGACGTCGCCCCCGGCTGGACGCCGGCGGAGCCGCGGGTGTGGATGCCCGATCCGGAGCCGTCCATCGGCGCCGTCCTCCGCGACGGCGTGCTGGACGGGCTCAAGGACTTCCGGCGGCAGGCGACCCGGCTGTTCCTCCCGGCGCTGCGCGACTCGGTCGCCACCGCGAAGGCCGTGCCCGCCTGCGCGGCCCGGCTCATGGGCTCCGGCGCGCCGGAGCTGAACGGCCCGACCGTCCCGGCCCGCCGCTGGTCGCGGGCCTACGCCGGGATGGACGAGGTGGACCGCATCCGGCGCGCGTTCGGCGGGTCCGTCAACGACGTGGCGCTGGCCGCGGCGGCCTCCGGTTTCCGGGACCTGCTCGCCGCCCGCGGCACGCTCGCCCCGGACACGGTCGTGCGCGCCCTGGTGCCGGTCTCCGTCCGGTCGCCCGACGAGCGCGGGATCCTGACGAACCGGGTGTCGGCGCTGCTGTGCGACCTGCCGTGCGGGGAGGACGATCCGCTGCGCCGGCTGCGGCTCGTCCGGGAACAGATGGACGGGCTGAAGAACAGCGGCCAGGTCGCCGGCGTCGACTCGTTCGTCAAGCTGGTCGGCGGTGTGCCCGGCCTGCTGGCCGTCGCCGCCCGCACCGCGCTGCGGATGCGCCAGCCGCTGATCCAGACGATCGTCACCAACGTCCCCGGCCCGTCGTTCCCGCTGTACGCGATGGGGCGGCGGATGCTGGAGATGGACCCCTACATCCCGATCGCCGCCGGCCTGCGCGTGTCGATCGGCGTCGTGTCCTACGACGGCGGCCTGTCGTTCGGCGTCACCGCCGACCGTGACGCCGTTCCCGACCTGGGGACGCTGTGCGCGGGCATCCGCGACGGCATCGACGAACTCCTCAAGGAAGTCCCTGCCGAAGAAACGGACTGATGGCGCCGGACTGATGTCGTCCCTGTTCACGCGGCCCGCGGAGCGGGGGCGGCGCGGCGGCGGCGGTGCCGGCGGCGCAGTTCGTCGGTTCCCCAGACGATGACCGGGAACACCGCGATGATCGCCAGCACGTCCGGGGGCAGCGCGGCGGTGCCGAACAGGCCCTGCAACGGCGGCAGGTAGATCAGCGCGGCGGCGAACAGCAGCTCGAAGGCGATGCCGGCCAGCAGCAGCGGGTTGGTGGTCAGCCCGACCTCGCGGAGGGACGCGTGGTCGGTGCGGGCGGCCATCGCGGTGCCGACCTGGCAGGTCACCAGGCCCGCGAACGTCGCGGTCGTCGCGGTCAGATAGGCGTGGTGCAGCGCGGAGCCGGCCCCGGTGGCGTCGCCCGGCTGCCAGCCGGCCCGCCACAGGACGTAGAAGAACACCGACATGACCAGGGCGGCGGAGACCAGGCCGAGGTAGCCCCAGGCGCGGATCAGCATGTCGCGGGAGATGACGCCCTGCGAGGACGGGCGGGGCGGCCGGTCCATGATGCCCGGCTCGGCGGGTTCGCGGCCGAGCGCGAGCGCGGGCAGCGTCTCGGTGCCGAGGTCGATCGCGAGGATCTGCAGGACGGTCAGCGGCAGCGGGATCAGGCCGCCGCTGAGCGCGAACACCAGGAACGGGACGACCTCCGGGACGGCGTGGGCGAAGATGTACAGGATGAACTTGCGGACGTTGTCGTAGACGCGGCGCCCGGACTCGATCGCGGTGACGATCGTGGCGAAGTTGTCGTCGGTCAGCACCATCGTGGCCGCCTCGCGGGCCACGTCGGTGCCCGAACGTCCCATCGCGACGCCGATGTGCGCCTGGTGCAGGGCGGGCGCGTCGTTGGCGCCGTCCCCGGTCATCGCGACGACCTGCCCGTGGGCGCGCAGCGCGTCGGCGACCTTGAGCTTGGTCTCCGGCGACGACCGGGCGAAGACGATCTCGGCGTCGCCGGTCAGCAGCTCGTCCAGCTCGTGGTCGTGGATCCGCTCGGACTCGGCGACCACCCGCAACCGGGGGACTCCGATACCGACCTCCGCGGCGACGGCGGCGGCGGTCGCGCCGTTGTCGCCGGTCACGATGTGGACGCGCAGCCCCGCGCCGTGGCAGCGGTCGACGGCGCCGGCGACCTGCGGGCGCGGCGGGTCGTACAGCCCGACGAGGCCGAGGAGGCGGAGCCCGGTCTCGGCGTCGTCCCGGCGCTCCGGGACCCCGGCACCGGGCGGCAGGTCCCGGACGGCGACGGCGAGGACCCGCAGCCCCCGGCGCGCGAGCTCGCCGACGACGGCCATGACCGCGTCGCGGTCGGCGTCGGCGACGCGGGCCAGGACGGACTCGGGCGCGCCCTTGACGTAGACGGCGAGGTGGTCGTCGTGCTGGACGACGGTGGACATCAGCCGCAGCCGCGCGTCGAACCGGAAGACCGCGCGGCGCCGCTCGTCGCGGGCCGCCAGCCGCGCGGGAAGGCCGGGACCGCCGCCCTCGACCAGGGCGATCTCGGTCGGGTCGCCCTGCAGTTCGCCGGACTCGCCGTAGGACACGGTCGTGCACTCGGTCATCGCCTGCGCGAGCTCGGCCGGCACCGGCGCGTCGGTGACGGCCCCGGTCCGCGGGGTCCAGTGCGTCTGGAGCCGCATCCGGTTCTGGGTCAGGGTGCCCGTCTTGTCGGTGCAGATGACGTTGGTGGATCCGAGCGTCTCGACCGCGCTGAGCCGCTTCACGACCGCGCCCTGCCGGGCCAGCACCCGCACGCCGACCGCCAGCGCCAGCGTGATCGTCGGCAGCAGCCCCTCCGGGACGTTCGCGACCAGCAGCCCGATCGCGAACATCAGCGCGTCCGTCAGCGGCAGCCCGACCAGCGCCCCGAGCAGCAGGAAGACCACGCCCATCCCGACCGCGACCGCCGCGATCAGCCAGGCCACCTTCCTGACCTGGGTCTCCAGCGGGCTCTCCCGGCGGGGCATGCGCTGGCTGAGCGCGGCGATGCGGCCGAGCTCGGTGTGCCCGCCGGTCGCGAACACGATCGCCTGCGCCGCGCCGCCGACGCAGGTCGTCCCGGAGAACACCAGGTTCGGTTCGCTCAGCAGCGGGGCGCCCGCCTCCGCCGGGGCCGCCGCCCGCTCCACCGGCGCCGACTCGCCGGTCAGCATCGACAGGTCGACCTCCAGCGCCCCGTCGGTCAGCCGGCCGTCGGCGGGGATCTTGTCGCCCTCCTCCAGCACGATGAGGTCGCCCGGGACGAGGGCGGAGGCGTCCACGGCCTGCCGGCGCCCGTCCCGGATGACCCGGGCCCGCTCGGGCAGGTACGCGGCCAGCGCCTCCACCGCGCGTTCGGCCTGGTGCTCCTGCAGCAGCGCGAACCCGGCGTTGATCAGGATCACCGCCAGGATCGCCCAGCCCAGCACGGCCATCCCGGCGATGAACGCCAGCGCGCCCGCGCCCCACAGCAGCAGCGCCAGCGGATGGGCGAGCTGTGCGGTCAGCAGCCGCGCCAGTGACCGTTTCTCGCGCCGCCGGACCTGGTTGGGCCCGTAGACCGCCAGCCGCCGGGCCGCCTCACGTCCCGACAGGCCCCGGTCGCCGGTGCCCAGTTCCTTGCGGAGCAGCGGCAGCGGTTCCCGCGGGTCGGCGCCCGCCTCGGCGGTGACGGTCGCGGTGCTCGCGTGATGTCGCCTGGCCGGCATCGGTCAGCGGAGGCGGCGCAGATAGGGGTCCCACGCGCGGCGGGGCGCGAGGCGGACCCGGGCGTCGACGGCCATGACCCCGTCGGGGCGGACGATCGTGGGGTTGAGGTCGAGTTCGGTGATCCCCGGATGGTCGGCCACCAGCCGGGACAGCCGCAGCAGCACCTCGCGCAGCCCGGCGACGTCGCCGGGCGGCCGGGCCGGGTGGCCGAGCAGCAGCGCGGACAGCCGGGGGGCGCGGATCAGCTCGTCGGCCTCGCGGGCGGTCAGCGGCGCCAGCCGGGCGGCGCGGTCGGCCAGCGCGTCGGTGTCGACGCCCCCGGCCCCGAAGATCACCACTGCTCCGAACACCTCGTCCTGGACGGCGCCGCACAGTACCTCGACGCCCTCGCCGGCCATCGCCTGGACGAGCATGCCCCCCAGATCGCCGCCGAACCGCCCGGACAGCCGGGCGAACGCGGCCCGGACGGCGTCCTCCCCGTCCAGGCCCAGTTCCAGGGCGCCCGCCGCGGTCTTGTGCACGACCCCGGAGACGTGCGCCTTCAGCGCCACCGGAACGCCCAGCTCGCGGGCCGCCGCGACCACCTCGTCCTCGGTCCTGGCCCAGCACCAGGGCGCCATCGGCAGCCCGTAGGACTCCAGCAGGCGGAAGGTGTCGACGGGCGGCAGCCAGCCGCCGTCCGGCGCGCCGGCCAGGTATCCGGCGATGACTCCGGCCGCCTCCTGCGGGTGCAGGCCGGGCAGGGCGGGCGGTGCGTCCCGCGGGACGTTCCGTCCGCGCGCGTACGTCCAGGCGTGGGCGAGCGCGCGGGCGGCGTTCTCCGGATAGGCGTAGCACGGGACGCCGCGCTCGTTGACCGTGACGGTCTCCGCCTGCCCGAGCACCACGGCCGCCAGCGGCTTGCCGATGCCGCCGAGCGCGCCGCGCAGGTCGCCGAGCGCGGTCGGGGCCACCAGCGCCAGCACGGCGTCGACCGACGCGTCCGCGGCGACCAGGTCGAGGGCGTCCTGGAACACTTCGGCGGACACGGCGGCGGTGGTGTCGACCGGATTGGCCGCCGCCGCGCAGACCGGCAGCATGCCGGCGAGGGCGCGCCGGGTGGCCGCGTCCAGGACGGGGACGGTCAGCCCCGCGTCGGCGCAGGCGTCGGCCGCCAGCACCCCCGCCCCGCCGGCGTTGGACACCACCGCCACCCGCGGCCCGGCCGGCGGCGGCTGCGTCGCCAGCAGCGCGGCGGCGTCGACCAGCTCGCCGAGGTCGTCGGTGGCCACGACGCCCGCCTGCTCGAACAGCGCGCGGCGGGTCAGCTCCGGGGTCGCGGCGGCGGCGGTGTGCGACGCGGCGGCCCGGGTGCCGGGCGCGGACCGTCCGGCGAGGACGGTCAGCAGCGGCATCCGGGCGGCGACCCGGCGCGCCGTCCGGGCGAACTTGCGGGGGTTGCCGAACGACTCCACGTGCAGGACGCCGAGCCGGGTCGTCTCGTCCGACTCCCACCACATCAGCAGGTCGTTGGCGCTCACGTCGTACTTGTCGCCGACCGAGGCGAACGTGGAGACGCCGATGCCGAGCCGGGACAGCTCCTCGATCAGCGCGACGCCGACACCGCCCGACTGGACCGCCACGCCCGCGATCCCCGGGACGGGACGGCGGGCGCCGAACGTCGCGTCCAGCCAGATGCCGGTGTTGGCGATCCCCAGGCAGTTCGGCCCGACCAGCCGCATGCCGTGCTCGCGGCAGGCGGCGAGCAGGCCGCGCCCCTGCTCGGCGGTCAGCCCGGAGCTGATCACCACCAGCGCGGACGTCCCGGACCGGCCGCACGCGGCGGCCACGCCGGGCACGGCGTACCCGGGCACGGTGACGACCGCGAGGTCGGGCGGCTCCGGCAGGTCGGCGAGCGTCGCCACGCAGGGGACGCCGTGCATGTCGGACCCGGCGCAGTGCGGGTTCACGGCGTAGACGGCGCCCTTGAAACCGCCGTCGACGATGTTGCGCAGCAGCTCGGCGCCGACCGTCCCGCGCCGGCGGGACGCGCCGATGACCGCGACGACCCGGGGCCGCAGCAGCGGTTCGAGGCTCGCCACATCCGCCCGCCGTTCCCGTTCGGCGACCGCGTCGAGGTAACCGTCGTCGGGGACCAGCGGCATCGTCAGCTCGACGACGCCGTGCGACATCCGCTGCCGGGGGGACAGCCCGGCATCGGCGAACACGCGCAGCATCGAGCTGTTCTCGGGCAGCGTGTCGGCGTGGAACGCGACGATCCCGTTGGCGCGGGCCAGCGACCCCAGATGTTCGAGCAGCAGCGTCCCGACGCCCCGGCGGTGCATCCGGTCGGCGACCGCGATCGCGATCTCGACCTGCCCGGGCACGCCGGTCGGCTCGTACTCCGCCATCCCGATCAGCTCGCCGCGCAGCCAGGCGCCGAGCGCCGCGTGGTCGCGGGCGTCGCCGCCCGCCCGGCAGACCCGTGCGGCCACCTGCCCGGCCATCGCCCGGTTCAGGCCGAAGAAGCGCAGGTGCCGGCTCTCCTCGGACAGGCCGTCATGCAGCTCGCGGACCGCGTCCAGGTCCGCCGCACCGAGCCTGCCGATCTCGATCTGCGTACCGTCGGTGAGCAACGCGAAGGCCCGCGCGCCGGAAAGCGGCTCTGTCATGTCCCCAGCCTCGGCCTGGACGGACCGGGGATCAGCGTCCCAAGGTCACCGGCCGCCGGGACCTTGGTCCCGTACCGGGACGAAAAGGAAGGACCTTCGGAGGTGCCGTGTTCCCCGCCTCCTCAGCACACTGGAGACAATCGCACCGAGCGCCAGGCTCCCTTCACGTCCCGACCACCGCGAGGAACGGCATTCCCGTGAATCTCAACGCACCCGACCGCACCCTCCGGATCGGCGGCCGCCCGCTGCCGGTCGTCGGTCCCGCCCGGATGTACGTCTGCGGGATCACCCCGTACGACGCGACGCATCTCGGCCACGCCCGCACCTTCGTCTGGGCCGACATCGCGGCCCGCGTCCTGCGGCACGCGGGCGGGGACGTGCGCGTCTGCCGCAACGTCACCGACGTCGACGACGTGCTGAACCAGGCCGCGCACCGCGCCGGCAGCCCGTACGACAGCTTCGCCGCCGTCCAGCAGTACTACTTCGAACGCGACCTCGAAACGCTCGGCGTCCACGCCGTCGACCACCAGCCGCGGGCGCACAACCACGTCCGGGAGGTCATCGCGCTCGCGCAGGGGCTGCTCACGTCCGGCTCCGCCTACGTCCGGGACGGCGCGGTCTACTTCCGCGGCGCCGACGTCCCCCGGCGGGCGGGGCTCGACGACGGGGAGGCCCGCGCCCTGCTGGCCGAGTACGGCGACGAACCCGACGATCCCCGCAAGGAGCATCCGTTCGACATCGCCGTCTGGCGGCCCTCGCACTCGGGCGAGCCCGCCTGGCCCAGCCCGTGGGGGCGGGGACGGCCCGGCTGGCACGCCGAGTGCGCCGCGATGGCCATGACGATCTTCGGCCCGGCGCTGGACCTGCACGCCGGCGGCACCGACCTGCGTTTCCCGCACCACGCCTACGAGTCCGCGATGGCCGAGGCGCTGACCGGCGTGCATCCCTTCTCCCGGGCCTGGCTGCACGTGGGCATGGTCCGCCGGGACGGGGTGAAGATGGCCAAGTCCACCGGCAATCTGGTCCTGGTCTCCGACCTCGTCCCGGGCCATCCGGCCGCCGCCGTCCGGCTCATGCTCATCAGCGAGCCCTGGCGGGAGGACTGGGACTACACGCCCGGCCTCCTCGACCACGCCGCCGAGCGCCTGGAGCGGCTGCACATCGCGGCCGGCCGCGGCGGGAACTCCCCCGCGGCGGAGGCGGCCGTCACCGAGGCGCTCCTCGACGACCTCGACGCGCGCACCGCGCTCGGCATCGCCGAACAGGAGGGCGGGCGAACCGCCCGCCTGGTCATGGCGGTGCTGGCCCTCGGCTGAGCGCGGGATCGCGCGTGCCCCGGGGAGGGAACATCCCCGGGGCACGCGCGAGGCGGGAGAAGTCCTCCGCCGCTTAGGCAGCGTTCCGAGATGGACGGTGCGCGGTTTCCCGCTTCTCCGTCCCGTTCCTGGGCTTCTCCCGCCCAACTCCATTCGACCGCACGGGCCCCGGCGGAGCCAGGGACCAAGGTCCCTGGTTCCGGATACCGCCGTTCCGGATGGCGCTGAGGCTCACCCGCCCGACACCGGGAGCGTGACGCGGAAGACCGTGTGCTCGGCGGCGGCGAGTTCGGCGCGTCCGCCGTGCGCGGCGGCCACCGCCTGGACGATCGCCAGCCCGAGGCCCGTGCCGCCGGCGGCACGGGAGCGGCCCTGGTCGGCGCGGACGAACCGCTGGAAGATCTCCTCCCGCTGCTCGGGCGGGATGCCGGGGCCGTCGTCCGCCACGTCGAGGACGACGGTGCCGCCGCGCACCGCGAGCCGGACGGTGACGTGCGTGCCGGGCGGCGTGTGGGTGCGGGCGTTGGCGAGCAGGTTGGCGATCAGCTGGTGCAGGCGGCGGGCGTCACCGGTGACGGTGACCGGCTCCTCGGGCAGCACCATCTCCCAGCGGTGGTCCGGCCCGGCGGCGTGGGCGTCGCTCGTGGCGTCCAGGACGAGCCGGGTCAGGTCGACCGGACGCGATTCGAGCGGGCGGCCGGCGTCGAGGCGGGCGAGCAGGAGCAGGTCGTCGACCAGCTCCGACATGCGCACCGACTCGGCCTGGATGCGTCCGAGCGCGTGCCGCACCTCCGGCGGGACGGGTTCGGAGATGCGCAGCGCGAGTTCGGCGTGCCCGCGGATCGCGGCGACGGGCGTGCGCAGCTCGTGGCTGGCGTCGGCGGCGAAACGGCGCAGCCGCTCCTCGCCGGCGTGCCGGCGGGCGAGCGCGTTCTCGACATGGCCGAGCATCCGGTTCAGCGCCGCGCCGACCTGGCCGACCTCCGTGCGCGGGTCGGTGTCGGGGACGCGCTCCGGCATCGCCACCTCCCCGCTCGCCAGCGGCAGCTCGGCCACCCGGGACGCGGTGGCCGCGACCCGGCGCAGCGGGCGCAGCGCCAGCCGCACCCAGGCCGCCGCCGCGATCCCGGCGGCGGCGAGCACGACCGCGAAGACGACGGTCTCCACCAGGATCAGCCGGTGCACGGTCTCCTCGACGGGCCCCAGCGGCAGCCCGGTGATCAGGACGTCGCCGTCGTCGCCGCGCACCGCCGCCACCCGGTACTCCTCCAGGGCCGACAGGGACAGCGACCGTCCCCGGCCGTCCGCCGGGACGGCGGCCAGGGCGTGCCGGTCGGCGGTGGTCAGCGGCACGGGCCCGACGCCGCCGGCGCGGACCATCGCCGCCTGCCGCACCGAGCCGCCGATGAGGCGGGCACCGAACGTCCCCGGTGCCTGCCCGCGGGCGTCCGGGCCCTCGTCGCCGTCACGGTGCGGCTCGTGCTCCAGGGTCGCCGCGAACCTGCCGCCGGACGCGGCCAGTTGCTCGTCCAGCCGCCCGACGAGGAACCGGCTGAGCGCGGCGGCCGTGCCGAGCCCGACCGCGAGGCAGCTCAGCGCGAGCAGCACGACCAGCCCGGCGGTGAGCCTCGCCCGCAGCGTGCGGGCCGCCGCCGGAACCCTCACGAAGCCTCCGGCTTCAGCACGTACCCGACGCCGCGGACGGTGTGGATCATCGGAGCCCGGCCCGCGTCGATCTTCTTGCGCAGGTAGCTGATGTACAGCTCGACGACATGGGCCTGGCCGCCGAAGTCGTAGTCCCAGACGCGGTCGAGGATCTGCGCCTTGCTGAGCACCCGGCGCGGGTTGCGCATCAGGAACCGCAGCAGCTCGAACTCGGTCGGGGTCAGCTCGATGATCTGCCCGTCCCTGGTCACCTCGCGCGCGTCCTCGTCCATGGACAGCCCGCCGACGGTGAGCAGCCGCGCGGTGCCGGCCTGCCGGGTCATGCCCGCCCGGCGCAGCAGCCCGCGCAGCCGGGCCAGCACCTCCTCCAGGCTGAACGGCTTGGTCACGTAGTCGTCGCCGCCCGCGGTGATCCCGGCGATCCGGTCCTCGACGGCGTCGCGCGCGGTCAGGAACAGCACGCACACCTCCGGGGTGTCGGCGCGGAGGCGGCGCAGCACCTGCAGGCCGTCGATGTCGGGGAGCATCACGTCCAGCACGACCGCGTCGGGACGGAAGTCGCGGGCGGCGGCGAGCGCCCCGGAGCCGTCGCCCGCGGTGCGGACCGCCCAGCCCTCGGAGGCCAGCACGCGGGACAGCACCTCGGCCAGATCCGGCTCGTCGTCGACGACCAGGACCCGGACCGGTGTGCCGTCGGCCCTTCGCAGGCTCGCGGAGGCGGGTTCGTCATTCGTCATGGCACGGCCAGCCTCCCTCCCCGACCTCTGAGTTTCCTCTGAAAAGCCGCTGAAAAGCCCGTCTTTCCCACGGTGTCAGAGAGAACACAGAAACTCCGTTGGCAGGGTGACCGGCATGACCACGACCAGGTACGACATCCCGAGGCCCGCCGCGCCGGCACCGCGCCCGGCCTGGCGCGTCCCGTCCTCATGGCCGCAGGTCCTCATCTACGCCGGCGCGGTGCTCGTGCTGGGGCTGTGGTGGCGGAGCACCGGCTCGGTCACCGGGCTGGACGGCTGGCTGACCGAGGCGGGCCGCGTCACCGGCCTCCTCGCGGGCTACGGATGCGCCGTCCTGCTGGCCCTGATGGCCCGCATCCCGGCGCTGGAACGCGGTGTCGGCACCGACCGGCTGGCCCGCTGGCACGCGATGGGCGGGCGGTACACCGTCTGGCTCACCACGGCGCACGTCCTGCTGATCATCTGGGGGTACGCGGTGACGTCCGGCACGGACGTCGTCCACCAGACGGCGACCGTCGTCCTGGACTACCCCGAGATGCTCAAGGGGACGGCCGGGTTCGTCCTGCTGCTGGGCGTCGGGATCGTCTCGGCCCGCGCGGCGCGGCGCAGGCTGCGCTACGAGACGTGGCACTACCTGCACTTCGCGACCTACCTGGCGATTTTCTTCGCGTTCTCGCACCAGCTCGCCAACGGGGCCCAGTTCGTCGGGAACGCCTGGGCGCGGGCGGCCTGGTACGCGCTGTACATCGGGGTCGCCGTCACCCTCGCCTGGTTCCGGTTCCTGATGCCGGTCGTCGGCGGGATCCGGCACGGGCTGCGGGTCGCCGCCGTCCACACCGAGGCGCCCGGGGTCGTCTCCGTCTACATGACCGGACGGGACCTGGGCAGGCTGGGCGCCGAGCCGGGGCAGTTCTTCCGCTGGCGCTTCCTCGCGCCCGGCCTCTGGTGGACGGCCAACCCGTACTCGCTGTCCGAACCGCCCCGCGGGCACCGGCTCCGGATCACCGTCAAGGAGGCCGGGGACCACAGCCGCGCCCTGGCCCGGCTTCGGCCCGGGACGCGGGTGTGGGCGGAGGGCCCCTACGGCGGCTTCACCGGGGCGCGACCCCGCCACGACCGGGCACTGCTGCTCGCCGGCGGCGTCGGCGTCACCCCGCTGCGGACGCTGTTCGAGACGCTGCCCGGCGACGTCACCCTGGTCTACCTCGCCCGCCGCCCGCAGGACCTGGCGCTGCGCCGCGAACTGGACGCCGTCGCCGCCGCCCGGGGCGCCCGCGTGCACTACTTCGTGGACGAGCCGTCCCGCTACTCGCTGCCGCTGACCGGGGAGGCACTGCGGTCCGTCGTCCCCGACGTGCGGCACCGGGACGTCTACCTGTGCGGGCCGCCCGGCATGGCCGCCGCCGCGCTGCGCGCCCTCCGGCAGGCGGGCGTGCGGCGCCGCCACATCCGCACCGAGTCGTTCGAGTTCTGAGAGGCGGGCATGCGCCGAATCGTGATCACCACCGGTACGACGGTCGCGGGAGTGGTCCTGCTGCTGTCGCTGAAACCCCACCATCAGGCGGTCTCCGCAGCGCCGCCGACCGGCCCGGAGCCGTCCGCCCCGGGCGGGAGCGCGGCCTCCGCCGGGCCGGCGAGCGGAACCTACCGGGGACGGACCGTCCACACCCGGTACGGGCCGGTCCAAGTCGAGATCACCATGGCGAAGGGCCGGCTCACCGCCGTCCGGGCGCTGCGCACCCCCTCCGAGAACGGCCGTGACCGGGAGATCGCCGCCTTCGCGATCCCCCGCCTCAACCGGAAGGCCGTCGCCGCGGGCGGCGCCCGCATCGACACCGTCTCCGGCGCGACCTACACCAGCGAGGGGTACATCACGTCCTTGCAGAGCGCCTTGGACCGCGCCCATGCCTGAGACGATCCGCCACGTCGAGCACGTGATGGGAACGGTGTTCACGTTCGACGTCCGCACGGCGTCCTCGCCCGCCATCACCGACGCGCTGGCGGAGGCCGTCGCCTGGCTGCACCACGTCGACCGCGTGTTCTCCCCGTACCGTCCGGACAGCCAGATCACGCGGCTCGCCGAGGGCCGCGTCACGATCGGCCAATGCGATGCCGAGGTCGCCGGCGTCCTCCGCCGCTGCCGGGAGCTGGAGCGCCGCACCGGAGGGGCGTTCACCTGCGAGCCGGGCGGGCGGCTCGACCCCGGCGGGCTCGTCAAGGGATGGGCGATCGAGCGGGCGTCGGCGATCCTGCACGAGGCCGGCGCCCACGACCACTGCGTGAACGGCGGCGGCGACGTCCAGGCGCGCGGGGCCGCCCGGTCCGGGCGGCCCTGGCGGATCGGGCTCACCGACCCGCACCACCGCGACCGGATCATCGCCGCCGTGGCCGGACACGACCTCGCCGTCGCCACCTCGGGCACCGCCGAACGCGGCGCGCACATCGTCGACCCGCGCACCGGACGTCCCGCGACCGGCCTGGCCTCCCTCACCCTGGTCGGACGGCATCTGACCGACGTGGACGCGCTCGCCACCGCCGCCTTCGTGATGGGCGACGCCGCACGCGCCTGGGCGGGCGCGCATCCCGGCGTCGAGGCGCTGGCCGTGACGTCCGGCGGCTCGGTGTGGTGGACGCCGGGCTTCGAGGACGTCGCCCTGTTCCTGCCGCGCGAGGGCGCCGGCGCGCTGGAAGCGCGGGACGGACGCGGTTGACGCGGGGACGAAGGTCCCTACGTGCCCGCCGGGCGGGCGGCCGACGCTGAGATCGGTTCAGTGTGCCCCCGCCTGGAGGAGGAGACCATGTCCACACGAAGAGCGGCCGTCCTTGTCGGAACCGACGGTTCCCCGTCCGCGGACCGCGCCATCGGCTGGGCGGCCGACGAGGCCGCGCGGAGCGGCCGGGAGCTGCGCATCCTGCACGTCCTCGAAACCCCCACCAAAACGGCCCCCGGGAAGACGGCCGGCGACACCGACGCCCTGGTGGACTCCTGGACGCCCGTCCTGCGCGGCGCGCAGGACCTGGCCCTGCGCCGTCAGCCGGATCTCAAGGTCGAGACCATGCTCGTCCACGACCGCGACATCGCGGCGGGGCTGCGCCAGTACGCGGGCGAGGCCACCGAGGTCGTGATCGGCCACCGCGGACGCGGCGGCTTCGCCGAACTGCTGCTCGGCTCCACGGCGCTGCACCTGGCCGGCCACTTCCCGGGCCCGGTCGTCGTCGTCCGCGGCCGGGACGACGGGACGGCCGGCGAGATCGTGGCCGGGGTGGACCTGGTCGAGGATCCGGCACCGGCGCTCGACCACGCCTTCGCCGCCGCCTCCGCCCGGGGCGCGCGGGTCCGGGCCCTGCACGCCTGGCGGCCGGCGCCGCTCGCCTACGAGGCGGGCGTGGACCTGGAGCGGACCAGCGACGTCTACCGCGGCCAGCTGGCCTCGATCCTGGTGTCGTGGCGGGAGCGGTACCCCGGCGTCGAGGTCATCGAGGACGTCGTCATCGGCCATCCCGTCGAGGCGCTCGTGCTGGCGTCCGCGAAGGCGGACCTGGTCGTCGTGGGCTCCCGCGGCCGGACGCTGCCGCTCGGCTCGGTGAGCCACGGCGCGATCCACCACGCCCGCTGCCCGGTCGCCGTCGTCCGCTCCTACGACTGACCCCGGTTCCGTCCCGGCCGGGAACCGGCAGGCCACGGGAGAGGACCTTGGTCCGGTCCACTCAGGACCAGCGCCCGGCGACCGGACCGGGGGCTCGATGATCCGCTGGATATGCGGCGATCACGCCGCATACCGAAGGAGGCGCTATGACCGCGCAACCGACCCGCCGGAGACTGGGGCTGTGGATGGCCACCGCTCTCGTGGTGGGAAACATGATCGGATCGGGCGTGTTCCTGCTGCCCAGCTCGCTGGCCGAGTATGGGCCGATCAGCCTGGTCGCCTGGGTGTTCACCGCGGCGGGGGCGATCCTCCTGGCGCTGGTGTTCGCCCGCCTCTCGCGGGCCTACCCGAAGACGGGCGGCCCCTACGCCTACGCGCGCCGCGCGTTCGGCGACTTCGTCGGGTTCCAGACGGCCTGGGGCTACTGGATCGCGGTATGGGCCGGGAACGCGGCGATCGCGGTCGCGTTCGTCGGCTACCTCGCGCACTTCTGGCCCGAGCTGGGCGACGACAAGGTGCTGGCCGCCGCGGTCGGCCTGGCGGCGATCTGGCTGCTGACGGCCGTCAACAGCTACGGGATCCGGCAGGGCGGCGCCGTCCAGGTCGCCACCACGGTCATCAAGCTGGTGCCGCTGCTGCTCATCGCGGTCGGCGGGCTGTTCTTCATCAAGTCCGGCAACTTCGGCGAGTTCAACGCCAGCGGCGGCAGCGCCTTCTCGGCCGTCACCGCCGCCGCCGCGCTGACGCTGTGGTCGTTCATCGGCCTGGAGTCGGCCACTGTCCCCGCCGAGGACGTGGAGAACCCGCAGAAGACCATCCCCCGCGCCACCGTCGCCGGGACCGCGGTCACCGCACTGATCTACATCCTCGGCACCGTCGCCGTCCTCGGCCTGGTGCCGGCCGCCGCGCTGGCGACCTCGACCGCGCCGTTCGCGGACGCCGCCGACGCGGCGTTCGGCGGCTGGGCCGCCGACCTGGTCGCGGTCGGCGCCGCGATCAGCGCGTTCGGCGCCCTCAACGGCTGGATCCTGCTGCAGGGCCAGATCCCGTTCGCGGCGGCGCGGGACGGGCTGTTCCCCCGCGTGTTCGCCCGCACCGGACGCGGCGGCACCCCGGTCGTCGGGCTGGTCGTCTCCAGCGTCCTCGTCACCGGGCTGATGCTGATGAACTACAACGCCAGCCTGGTCGACCAGTTCACCTTCATCATCCTGCTGGCCACCCTCACCACCGTCATCCCGTACGCCTACGCGTCCATCGCCGAACTGGTGCTGCTGGCCACCGACCGCGCCGCGTTCTCCGGCGGGCGGCTCGCCCGCGACGCCGTGATCGCGACGCTGGCGTTCGGCTACACCGTCTGGGCGATCGCCGGCGCCGGCTACGAGGTCGTCTACAAGGGCACGCTGCTGATCTTCGCCGGGATGCCCGTCTACGCCTGGCTGAAGTACCGCGACCAGCGGGCCGCTGTGCGGGCCGTCCAGCCGGAACCGCCCGCGATGCCGCCCGCGGACCAGGCCGCCTGAAGCGGCCGAGCGAAGGAAGGAATGCTCCGTGTTCACCGTCTCCTCCGAAGTCGGGCGGCTGCGGCAGGTCCTGCTGCACCGCCCCGACCTCGAACTGCTCCGCCTCACCCCGGCCAACAAGGACGACCTGCTCTTCGACGAGGTGCTGTGGGCCAGACGCGCCCGCCAGGAGCACGACGTGTTCGCCGACACGCTCCGCGAGCGCGGCGTCAACGTCCACTACCTGGCGGACCTGCTCACCGAGACCCTCAAGCTCGACAAGGCCCGCGACGAGATCCTCGACCGCACCGCGTCCGAGATCACGCTCGGCCCGACGCTGGCCGGCCCGGTCCGCGACGCGCTGACCGACATGGACCCGGCGACCCTCGCCCGGCACCTGATCGGCGGGCTCACCAAGGCCGAGCTCGGCCTGGCCGCCCACAGCCTGCTGCTGTCGTCCCTGGACGACGGCGACTTCGTGCTGGCGCCGCTGCCCAACCACCTGTTCACCCGCGACCCGTCCGCCTGGATCTACGACGGGGTCACCCTGCACCCGATGGCCAAGGCCGCGCGGCGCCGCGAGACCGTGCACCTCAGCGCGATCTACCGGCACCACCCGCTGTTCGCCGAGCAGTACGTGCCCGTCTGGTATCCGGGCGCGGACTTCACCCTTCCCTCGCTCGAAGGCGGCGACATCCACGTCCTCGGGCGCGGCGTCGTGCTGATCGGGATGAGCGAGCGCACCACCCCGCAGGCCATCGAGCTGCTCGCCCAGCGGCTGTTCACCGCCGGCACGGCGCAGCGGGTCGTCGCCGCACAGTTGCCGAGGCGGCGCGCGTTCATGCACCTGGACACGGTCATGACGATGGTCGGCCACGACACCTTCACCGTCTATCCGGAGCTGCCGCCGCTGCGGTCCTACACCCTCACGCCCGGCCACGACCACGGCCGTGAGGTGCTGGTGCACGAGAACGAGGCGCTGTTCCCGGCGATCGCGCGTGCGCTGGGCCTGCCCCGCGTCCACGTACTGACCGCACAGCAGGACGTCAGGGCCGCCGAACGCGAGCAATGGGACGACGGCAACAACGTCCTGACCATCGAACCCGGTGTCGTCGTCGCCTACGAGCGCAACGTCACCACGAACACGATGCTCCGTCACAACGGCATCGAGGTCATCACCATCCCCGGCGGTGAACTCGGCCGCGGCCGGGGCGGGCCCCGCTGCATGAGCTGCCCTCTCCAGCGCGACGAGGTGCCCGCCTAGCAGAGTGCCCGCCCAGTGAAGGGCCCGCCCAGCGGAAAGGCCGGAGGAAAGGAACGGCGTCATGAAGGCCATGGAGACCATGTGGACCCGCGCGGACCGCTGGCGCCGCAGTTGCGGTCTGGACGACAACGACATGCGGCGTGATGTGGACCGGGTCCAATGGAGGCTCGGCGTGCTGCTGCTCATGGTCTTCCTCTGCGCGGCCCCGCCGCTGAGCGCGCACGCCGTCCGCTCCGTTCACGAGTCCGGTGTGCGGAAGGAACGGTACGAGGCCGCGACACTGGAGCGTGTCGAGGCCACCATCGTGAAAGTGGGGGAGGCGGAGGGCCGGCGCCGGGTCACCGTCTCCTGGACCGCGAAGGACGGAACCCCGCGGACCGGTGACTACACGACCTGGCGGGGCGCCGAGGTCGGGGACCGCCTCATCGTCTGGGCGGGCGGCGGCACCGTGACGAACCGGCCGCCGCGCGGCCACACCCAGACGGTCGTCCTCGCCGCGTCGGCGGGGACGGGCGCCGCCCTCGCCGCGGGCCTGCCGCCGCTCGGCCTCTACGCGCTGCTGCGCAGGCGGTGCGACCGGCGCCGCTACCGGCTGTGGGACGCCGAGTGGGCGCGCTTCGACAGCCGTCACATCGGCCCGTGACCGGGCCGGGACCCGGTCACACCTCCCTGAGCGGAACCTGCCAGATCAGCCGTGTCCCGCCGCTCGGACGCGGCTCGACGGTGCACGTCCCGCCCAGGCCCTCCGCCCGTTCGCCCATGTTGCGCAGGCCGCTGCGGCGGCCGCCCTCGGGGATGCCGATTCCGTCGTCCTCGACCCGCAGGATCAGCTCGTCGCCGACCTCGACGCGCACGATGGTCTCGGCGGCCTGGGCGTGCCGGGCCACGTTCGACAGCGCCTCCCGGACGACGGCGAGAAGATGCTCGGCGGTGTCCATGTCGACGACCGTGTCCAGCAGCCCGTCCAGCCGCACCGAGGGCGCGAACCCGAGCTGCTCCGCCGCCGCGTCGACCAGGCCGTGCAGCCGGCTGCGCAGCGACTCCTCGTCCGGCGGCGCCTGCAGCGCGAAGATCGTCGAGCGGATCTGCCGGATGGTGTCGTCCAGGTCGTCCACCGCCCGCTGCACCCGGACCGCCACCTCCCGCTTCTGGGTGATCTTGATCGCGGCCATCAGCCCCATCGCGGTCGCGAACAGCCGCTGGATCACCGTGTCGTGCAGGTCCTTGGCGATCCGGTCGCGGTCCTCCAGCAGCGCCAGCCGCTCGGTGTCGCGGCGCCGGTCGGCCAGCTCCAGCGCCACCGCCGCCTGCCCCGCGAACGCCTCCAGCAGCCGCTGCGTCCCCTCCGAGAACACCGAGCCGCCGGGCGGGTTGCTCACCAGGATGACGCCCCGCGCCGAGGAGCCGAGCCCCAGCGGCACCACCAGCAGCGGGCCGACCGGCACCTGCGGCGGCAGGTTCGCCTCCTGCGCCACCTTGCCGCCGTCCGTCAGCCGCAGCGCCACGCCCTCGGCGAAAACCGGCCCGGTCACCGCCTCCTCCAGCGGCATCCGCAGGCCCCGCAGGTGCTCGGCGCCCGCGCCGTGCGCCGCGTCCACCGAGAACTCCCGGCCGCTCTCGTCGAGCAGGGACACCGCCGACAGCGCCGCATCGGTGATCTCCATGGCCCGCTGTGCCACCAGGGCGGTCACCTCGTGCGGGTCGGTGCCCGACAGCAGTGCGGTGGAGATCTCCGCCGACGCCTCCAGCCACCGCTCCCGGCGCCGCGTCTCCTCGTACAGCCTGGCGTTCTCGATCGCCACGCCCGCCGCGGTGGCGAGCGCGATCACGACGACCTCGTCCTCCTCGTCGAACTCGCCGCCGCCGGCCTTCTCGGTCAGGTAGAGGTTGCCGAACACCTCGTCCCGCACCCGGATCGGCACGCCCAGGAACGACCGCATCGGCGGATGGTTCGGCGGGAACCCGCTGGAGGCCGGATGATCGCTCAGATCCGCCAGCCGCAGGGAATGCGGTTCCCGGATCAGCAGCCCGAGAATCCCGTGGCCCTGCGGCCAGTGCCCGATGGCCTCGATGTCCTGGTCCTCGACCCCGACGGTGACGAACTGGACCAGCCGCTCTCCCTCCTCGCCGATCACACCCAGCGCACCGTAACGGGCGTCGACCAGCGTCGTGGCGGCCTCGGTGATCCGCCGCAGCACCGACTCCAGGTCCAGTTCGCTGCCGATCGAGACCACGGCCTCCAGCAGCGCGTGCACGCGGTCACGCGTCGACCGCGCCGTCTCCAGCCGCGCCTGCAACTCCGACAACAGGTCGTCCAACTGAAGCTGCGGCAGGATCAGCTTCGCTCTGTCCGCACCGGCGTACGAATCATCAACCACGTTTCCAGTATCACTGAGGCCGCGCCGGAAAGGCAGGGGCCGAATCTGTGATCACCGACGCGCCGGAACCGGTGCGTCACGGCTCCTTCACCTCCGGATCGCGTTCGTGGACGACCGCGACCGGCCCCCGCGCATCGTGCAGCACCGCCCTGGTCACCGCGCCCAGCAGGGTGCTGGGGGACACGCCGATCCCGCGGTCACCGACCACGAGCAGTATCGCGTCCCGGGCGAGATCGGCGAGGACGTTCTGGGCCCGCTCCATGACGAATCTTTGCTCGACCTCGACCTCCGGGAAATCCGCCAGGCACGGTGCGACGGCGTCGGCGAACCGCGCCTTGGCCCGCTCTTTGACGGTTCCGGGATCGGTGAACGGAAGGTGGTCGGGGCCGGGCACCGCGGCGGGGTCCCACCACGCGCACACCGTCGTCACCACGGCCTCGCGCAGCCTCGCCTCGTGCAGCGCGAAACGCAGCGCCGCCTCGCTGGCCGGTGAGCCGTCGACGCCGACGACGATCCGCCGCCGCGCACCGTCCGCGCGCTCGTGGGCCGGGACGACGACCACGGGACGATCGGCGTGCGCCGGGACGTGCAGGGCCGTGGACCCGAGCGGCAGCCCGTCGAACCCGCCCGATCCCCGCGCGCCGATCACGATCAGCGCCGCGTCGGCCGCCGCGGCCAGCAGCGCACCGGGCGGTGTGCCCTTCACCAGCAGTGGCCGCACGTCCAGGCCGGGGACGGCCTCGCGGGCGAGCCGGACACCGTCGCCGAGCGCCATCGCGCCCATCCCCCGGGCGATCGCCAGCGCGTCGCCGTCCTGCGGACGCAGCGGATACGGCCAGTTCCAGGCGTGGCAGACGCGCAGCGGCACGCGGCGCAGCGACGCCTCGGCGGCCGCCCAGCGCAGCGCCCGTTCCCCGGCCGGTGAACCGTCGAAGCCGGCCAGGATCTCTCGTCCGTCCATTCTCGCCCACCTCCTGACCTTCGAGCCTTGCCGCTCGCGGACCGGGTATGCAGAGCCGTCGGCCACCGATCCGCGGGACCTCCGGCCCTGACGCACGGCTCGTCCGGCAGGACGGGACGTTCGTCTCTGCCCCCGCGCGGCGCCACCGCCGAACCTGGAATCGGGAGATGAGAAGCGAAGCCCGCGAGGGGTAGCGATGACCACGAACGCACCACTGGAGCAGCGCACCGTCGACGAGCTGATGACCCGGGACCTGCTCACCATCGCCGCGGAGGAATCGGTGCTCATGGCCTGGGAGCTGATGTGCCGGGCGGGAGTCCACCACCTGCCCGTCACCGACGACGAAGGCGCCTTCCTCGGCGTCGTCGACGCCCAGACCCTCACCGCGGAGTGGCATGCCGCCACTCCCTGCGACGCCCGCAGGCCCGTGACGACGCTCCTGCCGTCCCGGCCGCCGGTGACGGTCCGTCCCACGGCCACCGTCGCGGAGGCGGCGCGGGCCATGCTGGAAGCGGACCGGGACCACGCGCCGGTCACCGACGAGCGCGGCGTCCTCCTCGGCCTGATCACCGCGCGCGACCTGATCGCCGCCCTCGCCGGCGTCCGCCGCGAGATCCCCGAACGCGCCGGCGGCATGCCGTCCCTCTACCGGATCGAGCCCGTCCTGCCCGCCCGGGGCGGAACGGCGGCGGACGGCGGCTGACCCCCGGAACGGACCTTCGTCCCGGCCCGCGGGGACGCATGACCGTGGGAGCCCGGCGCGTACGGGGCGAGCATGAAGGTGACGCCCGCCACCGGCGGGTGAGCACGAACTCCGAGCCGAGGGAGGCACCCATGAGCACACCGGAGCGGCGTGAGACGCGCGGCATCTTCCCGGACCTGCTCGACTGGTTCGAGTCGCCGTTCAACCTGTGGCGCTCCGGCGCCGGCGAGACGATGCGGGTGGAGGACTACATCGACGAGGGCGACCACGTGATCCGCGCCGAGCTGCCCGGCATCGACCCGGACAAGGACGTCGAGATCACCGTCACCGCGGGTGTCCTTCGCATCCACGCCGAACGCCACGAGGAGAAGAAGGAGGGGCACCGGTCGGAGTTCCGCTACGGCTCCTTCACCCGGTCCTTCACCCTCCCCGCCGACGTCGAGATCGACGACATCAAGGCGTCCTACGACAAGGGCATCCTCACCGTCCGCGTGCCGATGCCCAAGGCCGTCAAGGCCGAGGCCAAGCGCATCGCCATCGAGAAGTGACCCGTCAACCGGAAGAGGGCACCGGCATCGAGCGATCGATCCGGTGCCCTCGCTCTCGCACGGGGTCTCTCTCACACCGGGAATCGAGATGAGGACGATGAGGCATTCCCCCGGTCCGGTCCGGATCCTCGTCGGGGTGGACGGGTCCCCGGCGTCGCTGAGCGCGCTGCGCTGGGCCGCCGGCGAGGCGAAGCAGCGGCACGCCGAGATCGTGGCGGTCCGGTCGTGGCGGTGCCTGCGCGACCGGACGGCGCCCTACGCGATGGCGGCCCACCGGCCGTGCCACGACCGGGAACGGGAGCGGACACGGCACGCGCTCGCCGCCGACGTCCGGGCGGTTCTCGGCGCCGAGCCTCCGGTGCACGTCCATCAGGAACTCGCGTACGGCGACCCGGTGCGCACCCTCCTCCACCTCGCCGCGAAGGCGGATCTCCTCGTCCTCGGCGACGCACCGGCGGCCGACGGCGGACCGATCAGGATGGCGTGCCGGCGGATGTCACCGTGCCCGGTCGTGCTCGTCCCGCCCGGCCCGGTCGCCGCTCAGGACGCCGACGCGCCGGCCGCGGGAACGACGGCGACCGGGCAGTGCGCGTGGTGAACGAGCGCGTGGGTCACCGCGCGGGCGCGCGGCACGGCCAGGCCCTCGCGGGGATGTGATCCCGCGATCACCAGGTCGACGTCGCGGGACGCGGCGACGAGCGCGGCGGCGGGATTGTCCTGGACGATGTCCTCCAGGACCTCCACACCGGGGAACCGCTTGCGCATCGGCGCGTGCGCCTCGATCACCCGCCACCGGGCGCGTTCCTCGACGCGCTTCAGGTCGGCGGCTGCTCCGGGCTTGTCCAGCGCCTCCGGAAACGGCCAGGCGTGCACGACGCGCAGCCTGGCCTCCCGGACCTTGGCCGCCCGGAACGCGTACTCCAGCACCGCCGAGTCGTCGCCCAGGCCGATGCCCACGGCGATCTCCCGGTGCTCGGGCCCCGGCCCGCCGCGCACCACCACGACCGGGCAGACGGCGTGCCGGACGGCACCGAGCCCGACCGACCCCAGCAGCAGCTCACCGAACCCGCCGAGCCCGCGGTGCCCGACCACCAGCTCGAACGCGCCCTCGGACCGGTCGGCCAGCGCCCGCACGGTGCGTTCGGACGCCAGTTCCACGCTCACCGGAACCTCCGGCCGCCGGGCGTGCGCGACACGCTCGGCGGCCGTCAGCACCTCGCTCCCCTCCCGCGACAGTGACGCCACCTCGCCGGGGGCGATGTTCAGCGGCACGTCGAACGCCCACTTCTCCACCGCGTGCACGATGCGCAGGTCGCGCCCGTAGCGGGCGGCCTCGTCGGCGGCCCAGGCCACGGCCCGCTCGGACGGCACGGAGCCGTCGGTGCCCACGATGATCGGATCGGACATGGTCATCTCCTCTTCCGCTCGCCCCGGGTCAGTGCTCGGCGGGCACGACGACCACCGGGCAGCGGGCGTGGTGCAGCGCGGCATGGTTGACCCGGCCCAGCGCCATGCCGATCAGGCCCGTCCGGCGGGGGGCGCCGACCACCACCAGCGCGGCGTTCTCCGACGCCTCGACCAACGCCTGGGACGCGGTCCGGTCCGAGACCAGCGGCTCGACCGCGACCTCGGGGAAGTGCTCCGGCCGGCCGGCGACCGCCTCCGCCAGCTCCATGTCCTCGATCACCCTGCGGCGCGGGGAGAACTCGCCGCCGACGGCGTGCAGCGCGACGATCGCCGCACCGCGTGAGGCCGCCTCCGCGAACGCCCAGCCGAGCACCGCCTCGTCCGTGGGCCCGCCCTCCACCCCGACGACGATCCGGGCGGGCGCGTCGCTCGGGTAGGGCGCCGACCGGGACACGACCAGCACCGGGCACCGGGCGTGCGCCGCGGTGTACAGGCCGACCGACCCGAACAGCAGGCCCTCGAAGCCGCCGAGCCCGCGCGAGCCGACCGCCACCAGCGCCGCGTCCTCGCCCGCCTCCACCAGCGCGTGCCCGGGATCGGTGCGCACCAGCCGCGTGGTGACGTCCAGGTCGGGGAACTGCTTCAGCACGTACTGCCGGGCCTCGCCGAGCAGATCCTCCCGCTCGGCGACCAGCCGGCGCAGCGCGTCCTCCGGGATCGTCCCGTCCGGGGCGAGTGCGCGCGAGCCGTGCACCAGCCGCAGCGGCAGCCGGTGCCGGACGGCGTAGTCGGCGGCCCAGTCCAGCGCCCGCCAGGCGTGTGCGGAGCCATCGATCCCCACGATGATCGGAGCCGGCATGGTCGCCCCTTCCCGAGCCTTTTCTCACGTCCACTGTCGACGCTAGGCCAGGGGCTACCCGCTGATCGGCGGTCTAAGGTCCCGGCGGCCGGGGACGAGGGTCACGACTTCGCCGCCGTGCCCTCGCGTCCCCGGACGGAATGGTCAGTGCCGCACCCGTTCGCGTTCTCCGGCCGGTGTCTCCGCCCGGGGGACCTGCGTGGCGTCCCGGCCCTGCACGCACAGCGCCCAGATCACGAAGACGTCCAGCGCGATGATCAGCAGCGACCACCACGGGTAGTAGGGGACGAAGAAGAAGTTCGCGATCGCGCTCAGCGTCGCCACGACGATCCCGAGGACGCGGGCCCAGAGCCGGGCGCCGAAGATGATGCCGAAGCCGGCCGCGGCGACGACGATGCCGACACCGAGATGGATCCAGCCCCATCTGGTCACGTCCAGCTCGTAGGCGTAGTTGGTGGTGACGACGTAGAACTTGTCCTCGATGATCGCCGCCAGCCCGGCCACGGCCTGGAAGACCCCGACCATGACCAGGAGGACCCCGGCGAAGAGACTGGCCCCGGCGGCCCAGCCGTTCGCCTCGGTCCTGGACGTCGTCCGCGTTCCGCTTGCCATATGACACCTCCCAGCACGAGTGCCACAGCGTCACCCCCGCCACCGGCGCCGCGCATCACCCGCCGGGGGTGACACGGCGGCCGGCGGCCGAATCACCTGCAACGGGTGATGCCCGGTGCCGCCGCCCGCGCCGACCGTTGACCAACGGCCCGGTCACCGGGCGTCACGACACCGACTGGAGGTTCGTCATGAACGAACTCGCCGCCACCAACTATCCCCTGCTCAACGTCTTCTGGACGATGCTGTGGTTCTTCCTGTGGGTGCTGTTCCTGATCATCCTCTTCAAGATCATCGGAGACATCTTCCGGGACGACGAGCTGAGCGGCGGGAGCAAGGCGGCATGGACGATCTTCGTCATCGTGCTGCCGTTCCTCGGCGCGCTGGTGTACCTGATCGCGCGGGGCAAGGGGATGGGCGAGCGCGACGTCCGCGCGGCCCGCAAGCACGAGGAGGAGTTCCGCGCCTACGTGCGCGAGGCCTCTGAACCCTCGAAGGGCAACGGCGTCAAAGAGCTGGCGACGCTCGCCGATCTGCGCAACCGCGGCGACATCAGCGAGGACGAGTACCAGCGCGCCAAGACCAAGATCCTCGCCTGAACCACCGTGACATGAACATAGATGTGCTGCCGCTCGCCATCACCATGCTGGTCGGGCCGCAGATCATCTCGGCGCTCGTCCTGGTGACGTCCGAGCGGGCGGTCCTGGTGTCCCTGGCGTTCCTCGGCGGAGTGCTGACCGCCACGACGGCCGGTCTCGTCATGACCCGGGCCGTGGCCGCCCTGATCGGCGCCGCGACGACGCCCGGCGGGCCGGACACGGGAAGCACGGCCACGAAGGTCATCGAAGCGGTGCTGGTGGCGCTGCTCATCGTCCTGGCGGTGAAGAACTATCTGGGACGCGATACCGCCGAGCCTCCGCGCTGGCTGTCCGGGCTGATGCAGGCGACCGCGCGGCACGCGTTCACGACGGGCTTCCTGGTCATCCTGCTGATGCCGTCCGACCTCGTCGTGCTGCTGACCGTGGGGATGAACCTGGAGCGGTCCGGTGCGGGCCTGGTGGCCGCGATACCGTTCATCGCGGCCACCCTTTTCATCGCGGCCCTGCCGCTGCTGGCGTTCCTCGTCTTCCACCGGCGAGCGGTGGACGCCATGCCCAGGCTGCGCGACTGGATGACCATGAACAGCTGGCTGGTCAACATCGTCGCCTGCCTGTTCTTCGTGGTGCTCATCCTCACCTGACGCGCCCGCCCGGCGCGGCGGGACCCGGCTCCCGGACGGGCTCGGCTCCCCCCATGTCGAGCCGGAACGGCGGGTAGCGGTCGGTCATGAGGAGGGCGTAGCCCGCCACCCGCAGCACCCACCGGTTCATCCCCATCACGAGGTCGAAGATCTCCCGCAGGTACCGCGTGGTGAACAGCAGCACGACGGCCGCGATGAACACCAGCAGGCCGATCAGGCCGGGGCCGTTCCAGCCGGCGTCCTCGCCGCCGAAGCCGCCGCCGACGAAGAAGGCGACCACCAGGTAGTGCGGGATGGCCAGCAGCCACCACTTCACCAGGACAAGCCCCCGCGACAGCTGCTCGGGGTAGTCGATCGCGAGGCGGGCCGGGTAGTCGGGGACGTCCTGGAGCGTGAACGGCGGGTACCGGTCGGTGCCCAGCGCGGCGTACCCGTAGAACGCCACCCGCCATGCCCAGCGCAGCACCCCGACGTTGAACTCGAAGATCATCCGCGGGTAGCGGCCCGTGAACAGGATCGCGAAGAACGCGACCACGGTGAGCACCGTGAGCGCGATCCCGAGAAAGAACAGCACGACGTAGTGCGGGATCAGCAGCAGCCATTTCACCAGCCACAGCCACCGCGACAGCGGCTCGTCCAGCCGGCCCTCCATCCGGACCGGCATGTCCCGCTCGCTCATCTCGTCCTCCCCTGTCAGGTCGAGGACCCGGTGACCCGACGTCCCCGGACGTATCTCCTACGTCCACCGTCGTCGTCACCGGGGCCCCGCCTGTAGAGAGGGACGTCCGCTCTTCGGCAGGACGAAGGTCCGTGCCGCGCCGGGCCCGCCCCGCCGGGTGTCAGGCGAGCGTCAGGAACAGCTTCTCCAGTTGCAGGCGGTCGACCCGCGCCTGCTCGGTGCCGGCGTCCTCACCCATGATGCACTGCTCCAGCCCGGTAGCGATGATCTTGAATCCGGCCCGGTCCAGCGCCCGCGAGACGGCGGCCAGCTGGGTGATCAGGTCGGCGCACTCGCGCCCCTCCTCGATCATCTTGATGATGCCGCCGATCTGCCCCTGGGCGCGCCGCAGCCGTACCACGACATCGGCCAGGGACTCCTTGTCCAGCTCCATCCCGCTCTCCTTGTTCAGGCGCTCTGCCTGTGTTCTTCGGCGTTGCGCCGCGCCTCGTCCAGGTCCACCGACCGGGCGCTCTCGATCAGCTTCTCCAGCTCCTGCTCGCGCAGGGCGCCGGGCTGGGCGTACAGCACCACATTCTCGCGGATGATCACGAGTGTCGGAATCGAAGTGATACGGAAGGCTCCCGCCAGCTCCGGCTGAGCCTCGGTGTCGACCTTGCCGAACACGATGTCGTCGTGCCGCTCGGACACCCGCTCGTAGACCGGCGCGAAGAACCGGCACGGCCCGCACCAGCCGGCCCAGAAGTCGATCAGAAGCATGTCGCTGCCGTCGAGGACCTCGTTGAAGTTCTCGCGGGTCAGCTCGGTCGTCGCCATCGTCCCTCCATCCGGGTAGATACCCCTACGGGTATAGGAACATCCCCGGCCCCGGGTCCATTCCGGAGCGGGCGACCCGCTTCCAAAATACCCGCCGGGGTATACCGACGGCGGAGTCCGCGCCGAGGGAGGACCTGCGCTCGCGAACCTGACGGCCCGGCGCGGACACAGGGGAGCCGCGCCGTGCGCGGCATGGACCTCAGAGGTGGTGGCGGAGGAGAAGATCGGCGGGATACGGGTCCAGATAGGTCTGCTCCGCCAGGTAGGCGAGGTGTTCGCCTTCGGCGTGGTGGCGCAGCAGGGCGATCGGGACGCTGAGCGGCGCCTCTCCATGCTGGTAGGACTCGATCGCGGCCACGATGTCGTGGCGCCGGGTCGGGTCGAGGTGCTCGCTCAGCGGGCTGAAGACGTGCAGGAGCGCATTGGCGTGGCGGCCGCGCTTGGGACGGACGGCGAAGGCCGCGCCGAAGGCGCGGCGGTAGCCGGTCACCAGATCCTCGCGCGGCCGGGTGCCCGCCCGGGCGACGATCCGGCCCATCTCCCGGTTGGCCGCCGGGTCGTGGGCGAGGATCTGCAGCTTGTGACGGCTGTGGAAGGCGACCAGATCGCGCGGGCGCCAGGCCCTGGCGAGGAGTTCGCGGAGCCGGGCGTGGGCGAAGACGCGCTCGATGAAGTGCTCGCGCAGGACGGGGTCGCGGAGCCGGCCCTCCTCTTCGACGGGGAGGTGCGGCAGCGCGTCGGTGACGAGGGCGGCGAACACACCGCGGCCCCGGCGGTCCACCGGCTGGCCGTCGGTGCGCTCCCCGGGCCGGCCGGACGCGTAGCGCGGCAGGTTCAGCAGCCCGCAACTGGGCGAACGTGACTTGAACACGTACCCGTCGATGCCGGCCAGATCGGGGATCCGGTCGCCGGCGAGCGCGGTCATCGCGCCGGTGTGGTCCGCGGTCCGGTCCCTGGTGACGATCCGCCCGTCGCTGAGCAGGCGCAGGGTGGGACGGGGGGCGCCGAGGCCGATCTCCATCTCCGGGCAGACGGGCACCCAGTCGACGTGGTCCGCGAGGGGGCCGGTGAGGAACCGGTCGCGGCTGTGGCCGCCGTTGTAGCGGACCGGCTCACCCAGCAGGCAGCTGGACACCGCCAGCCGGGGACGCGGATGGGCCTCGGGGGCCGGGGCGGGCGGTGGCAGGGGAGGGGTCACAGCAGCTCCTTCATCCGGCGCAGCCCGCGGGTGGTGCGCGCCTTGACGGTGCCGAGCGGGATCGCCAGCCGGTCGGCGATCTCCCGCTGGGTCAGCTGCCCGAAGTGGGCCAGCACGATCGCCTGCCGCTGCGGGCCCGGAAGCCCGGCCAGCGCGGTGCGGACATCGCACGCGATGTCCACGGCGGGGGCGGCGTCGGGCACCCTGGCAGCGTCGGGGACCGCGGCGCCGTCGCTCAGCGGTGCCGCCCTGCGGGAGTGCCGCGCCTCGGCGCGCACCTGGTCGATGGCGCGTTTGCGGGCGATGGCGAGGACCCATGGCTCCAGACCGCGTTCCGGGTCGTAGCGCCGGCAGGAGCGCCACACCTCCAGGAAGACCAGCTGGACGACATCGTCCACGGCGTGTCCGGGTACCAGCCTCGCCACATGGCGGCGGACGAGGGGACCGAGTGCGGTGTAGCACTCGGCCAGTGCCGCCTCATCCCCTTGCGCGAGCCGCTGCTGCAGTGTCATGCACCCTCGATCCCCGCAAAAATCGCTTCAAAACTTGTTCATAGTTAAAAGCATGGGCGGGTGTCATCGCAAACAGCGCAAAGCGCAGGTGATACCGGTCAACGCAGGTGATGCCGGTCAACGCCGGTGCGGGCCGGTCAGGACGAGCCGAGCGGGCAGGCCAGTGCGGCGACGGCTTCGGAAAGGCCCGCCGGCCGCGTGACCCGGGCCGGCAGCCGGTCGCGGTCCCAGCCGGGCCCGCCGGTCACCAGGCGGTGCGGCGGACGGGACGACGGCAGCGCCTCCAGCCACGCGGGGTCCCCGGTCTCGGCGGTCTGCGACCAGACGAAGACGGCATGCGGCCCCGCCCTCCTGATCGCCGCGGCCAGCGCCCGCGGCGGCACCCGCGCCCCCAGCACGAGCGCGTCGACGCCGGCCTCGGCCAGCGCGGCGGCCAGCGCGTACACCGGCAGGCTGTGCTGCTCCTCCGGCGCGCAGGCGAGCAGCACCGGACGGACGTTCAGCGGCCGGGCCGGCGGCGGCATCTCCGCCAGGCACCCGAGCAGCACCGTGGACAGCAGATGCTCGACCTCCACGCAGTCGCCGGTCGCCGCGTGCTTGTGCCCGATCCCGGCCAGCACGGGAACGATCAGACCGTCCCACGCCCGCACGACCCCGTCCCGGCGCAGCGCGGTCCGCACGGTCTCGGTCATCGCGGCCCGGTCCAGCGCCATCGCCGCACGGGCCAGGCCCCGTACCGCCGCGGCCTGCCGCTCGTCCCGTCCGGGGCCCGTCCCGGTCAGCGGCACGCGGTTGCCGCCGGCGCCGTGCGCGCGGGGCGGCGGCGGCGCGCCCGCGGGCACGCCCAGCGCGAACCGCGCCGCCTCGCCCGGCGGCGCACCGGACAGGATCTGCCGCTGCATGGCCTCCAGCCGCGCCATGTCGGCGGGCGTGTAACGGCGGTGGCCGCCGGGGCTGCGTCCGCTCGGGCCGATGCCGTAGCGGCGGTCCCAGGTGCGCAGGGTGGACGGCGCCACGCCGAGGCGCTGCGCCACCGCGCCCACGCCCAGCCCGGCCTCCCGGCCCGCCGCCCCGTCCATGCGCCCGCTCTCCTCCGCCGCTTCCCGGATCGCAAAGCGTACGATCTACCAGGTCTTCGCCGGAACTCCGCGCGCCGGTTTCATCCCGGCGGCAACCGGCCGCCGGTGCCGCTCCGAAGACCCGATGATGAGCACCTCGATCATGTTGTTCACCCGTGATCTGCGCGTGCGCGACAATCCCGCCCTGGCCGCCGCGTGCGAGGCCGAGCACGTCGTCCCGGTCTTCGTCTTCGACGACGCGATCCTGACCGGGCCGTTCGCCGCGGCCAACCGCGTCCGCTTCCTCCGGGAGAGCGTCGCCGACCTCCGGCGGTCGCTCCGTGAGCTGGGCGGCGATCTGGTGGTGCGGCGGGGCGATCCGGTGGCGGAGGTCGCCCGCCTGGCCGGGGACACCGGCGCCCGCTCGCTCTTCCTCGCCGACGAGCGGTCGGCGTACGGGACACGGCGCCTCGCCGGTCTCCGCGGGCTGGGGCTGGACGTGTCGGCGCTTCCCGGCATCACGGTCGTGCCACCCGGAGACCTGACCCCGGCGAACGGCGACCACTACCGGGTGTTCACCCCCTACTGGCGGGCCTGGGACGCGGCCCGCCGGCGTCCGGCCGCGAAGACCCCCGGGAGGATGCGCCTGCCGCCCGGCGTCGAACCCGGCCGGCCGCCGGCCGATCCGGTACCGGGCTCGCCGTCCCCCGGCCTCGCGCCCGGCGGTGAGAGGGCGGGACGCGCCCGCCTGGCGGCATGGCTGCGCGACGACGCCGCGGACTACGAGCACGTCCGCGACGATCTCGCCGCCGACCGCACCTCCCGGCTCAGCCCCTACCTGAAGTTCGGCTGCCTCTCGCCGCTGGAACTGGCCGCGGCGGGCCCGGAGGGGTTCCGGCGCCAGCTCGCGTGGCGCGATTTCCACCACCAGGTCGCCGCCGCCTTCCCCGCGCTGCCCCGGAGCGACTACCGGCCGCGCGGCCGGCGCTGGAACCGGGACCGGGACGCCCTCGACGCCTGGCGGGACGGCATGACCGGCATCCCGATCGTCGACGCCGGAATGCGCCAGCTGCGCGCCGAGGGCTTCATGCACAACCGCGCACGCCTGATCACCGCCACGTTCCTGACCCGCCACCTCGGCATCGACTGGCGGGCCGGCCTGCGCCACTTCGGCGACTGGCTCGCCGACGGCGACATCGCCGACAACGCGGGCAACTGGCAGTGGGTGGCGGGCACCGGCAACAGCACCCGGCCCGGCCAGGTCATGAATCCGCTCCGGCAGGCGTCCCGGTTCGACCCGGGCGGCGACTACGTCCGCAGGTACGTGCCCGAACTCGCCGGCATCGAGCGGTCCGGCGTCCACCGCCCCTGGACTCTGCCCGCCGCCCGCAGACGCGGCCTCGGCTACCCGCCGCCCATCACCGACCCCGACCGTCCGGCGAGCGGGCCGTGACCCGGCGGCACCGGCGAGCCGCCCCCGGCCAATCGCTCAGGGCAGATCGGCCAGGACGGCTTCGGCGGCCCGCCGTCCCGACACCAGCGCGCCCTGGATGGAGCCGGTGTCGCGGTGGTCGCCGCAGACGTAGCGTCCGGCGCGCATCCGCACCGGGCGCCGCAGCGGCAGGGGCGGCGGCATCGCAGGGAGGGCGACCTTGACCGGGTAGGAGGCGAGGAGCCGCCACGCCGAGGTGTCGCCGTAGATCTCGTTCAGCCGGCCGCGCACCCGGCTCTCGTGGACGTTGGTGCCGAGCACGGACGTCGAGATGAGAGCGCGGTCGTCCGGGGAGTACTCGGGGGCCGCGTCGGTGAGGACGAGCGTGTCGGTGATGACGCCCTCGGCGTCGATGATCTGGACGGGCTCCTCCAGCGGAGACTCCGGGGCCGCGTGGTAGAACGTCGTGACCGAGCGCATCACCGGTGCCTCGATCTCGGGTACGAGCGCGGCCGCGCGGACGGGATCGGTGGCGACGACCACGGCGCCGGCCTTGATCGCCTCACCGTCGACGGTCTCCACCCCGTCGCCGGTGACCTCCCGGACGGCGGTGCCGAGGGACACCGCCCCGTCCGGGAGCCGGGCCGCGAGCTGTTCGGGTATCCGGCCCATGCCCAGCGCGGGGACGCCGATGGTGCCACGTGCGAAGGACCGCCAGACCAGGTGGAAGAACCGGCTGGAGGTCTCCAGTTCCCGTTCCAGCAGCACACCGGCCAGGAACGGGCGCAGCAGCTTCTCGATCATCTCGTCCGAGATGCCCCAGTGGCGCAGTTCCGCGGCCGTGTCGCGTTCGGCACCGTCCCGTATCCAGGAGCCCGGGACGGTCAGGTCGCGGGCGGTCATCGCGGCCAGCGCGGCCTTGTCCCGGACAGACCCGACATCGGCGAGGGCACCGCTCAGCGCGTGCCCGGGATGCCGCCACGGGAGCATCACGCGGTCACGCCGTCCCCCATGGAAGACCAGCAGGCCGGAGGCGAACGGCCGCAGGTCCAGGGCCTTGAGGTCGAGGACGCGCCGGGCCTCCGGGTAGGCGGTGTTGAAGACCTGGAACCCGCGGTCGAGACGGAAGCCCTCGACGATGTCGGTCCGCACCCGGCCGCCGACCGCGTCCGACGTCTCCAGCACCCGCACCGGCACGCCGGCCTCGTGCAGCCGGACCGCGCAGGCCAGCCCGGCCAGCCCCGCGCCCACGATGATCACGGCATCGGACATCCGCCCTCCCCGCCTTCCGCAGTGGCCGCATCCGAGGGGCACCATGCCCGCCACACCGGCGGTCACTCGGCCCCCGGCGGTGATCCGCCCGCCGGTGCGGGGTGGGCAAAGATCCCTCAAACGCGCGCTTGCGCAGATCAGGGGCGGGTACGGGGCGACCGATCAAGGGGGGAAAATGATCAACACACTGCACAAGTGGGGCATCAAGTCCAACTTCATGTACACGGCGGGCATCGGCTCGGTCGGCCTGGCGTTCGCCGCGTGGGCGGCGTCCAACCGGCTGGAGGACGCGGGCCTGGAACGTGCCGACCGGTGGGGCATCTTCATCGGCGAATGGGCCCCGACCTTCTTCGCCATGGGCCTCGCCCTGCGCATGGAGGAAACGCGGGACGAGTACAAGAAGGAGGCGGCCGAACACCGCGCCCAGACGGAGGAAAGGGCCGCCACGTCGCGAGCCGCCGCGATGCGGTAGCCGCGGCACGGCCCGGAAGCGGTCTCCGAGCGCGATGCAACCGGCCGGCCACCGAGGTCCGAAGAACGTGCGAAACCTTTCGGACGACGATGGAGGAACAGTGCACTCCCGACATCGTGTGCGCGGCTCGCGCGGAGGGCGCTGATGGCCGCCGGGGATCCGGTCGTCGTGATCGGGGCGGGTCTGTCCGGGCTGTCGGCGGCGATCCATCTCGCGGCGGGGGGCCGTGAGGTCGTGGTGGTCGAGGCCCGTGACGAGCCGGGAGGATGCTGCGGATCGGCGCACGCCGGTCCCTACCGGTTCGACACGGGCCCCTCGGTGCTGACCATGCCGGAGGTGCTGGCGGACACGTTCGGCGCGGCCGGCGAGGACATGGACGGCCTGCTGCCGCTGCGGCGGCTGGACCCGTTCTACCGGCTGTCCTTCCACGACGGCTCACGGCTGGACGTGGTGGCGGGCGCGCAGCGGATGGCGGAGAACGTCCGCGCCCTGTGCGGGCCCGCCGAAGCCGCCCGGTACCTGCGGTTCCGGCGGCGGCTGAGCGCGATGTTCGAGGCCGAATGGTCGTCGTTCATCGACGCGGACATGACCCGGCTGCGGAGCATGGCCCGTCCCCTCGCGCTGCTCAGGCTGGCGGCGGCGGGCGGGTTCCGGCGCCTGGACCGGTTCGTGGCGGGTCAACTGACCGACGAGCGGCTCGTCAAGGCGCACACGTTCCAGGCGCTGTACGTCGGGCTTCCTCCCGACAGGGCACTGGCCATCTACGCGGTCGTCGCGCACATGGACACGGTCGGCGGGGTGTACTTCCCCGCGGCCGGCGGGATGCACGCCATCCCCCGGGCCCTGGCCGCCGTCGCGGCGAAGGCGGGCGCCGCCATCAGGTACGGCGTGCGCGCCGAACGGGTCGAGACGAACGCGGCCGGGGTGGCGGCGGTCCGGCTGGAGGGCGGCGAGCGGCTCACCGCCGGGGCGGTCGTCGTCGCCTGCGACCTGGTCCGGGCCCACCGGGGGCTGCTGCCCGACGGGGCGGGCGACTGGCGGCTGCGCCGTCCACGCTACTCGCCGTCCTGCCTGGTCATGCACTTCGGGCTCGACCATCGGCCGGCCGGCCGGGCGCACCACACGCTGCACTTCGGCCGGGAGTGGGCCGGCGCCTTCGCGGCGCTGGCGTCCGGGCGGCCGCAGCCCGACCCGAATCTGCTGGTCACCTGTCCCGAGGCGGACGGCACCGCCGCGCCGGCCGGTCACTCCACGTTGAGCGTCCTGGAACCCGTCCCGAACACGGTGAGCGCGGACGGCTGGGACCGTCTCGCGCCGCGGCTGGAGCAGCGCCTGCTCGGCCGCCTGTCCGACCTGGGGTACGGCGACCTGTCGGCGGCGCCCCGGCTGACCTTCGACCCGCCGGCCTGGACGCGCCTCGGCCACTCGGCGGGCACGCCGTTCGCCCTGGACCACCGGTTCCGCCAGACGGCCTGGTTCCGGCCCGCAGGCCGCAGCCGCCGCGTCCCCGGCCTGCACTTCGCGGGGATGTACACCGCGCCCGGCGTGGGCGTCCCACCGGCTCTGATCTCCGGGCGGCTCGCCGCCGCCCGCGTCCTGGAAGGCCGCCGATGACGCTGACCGCGAGCTACGAGCACTGCCGCCGCCTCAACGCCCGCCATGGCCGCTCGTTCTACCTGGCCACACTGCTGCTGCCGGCGTGGAAGCGCAGGCACGTGCACGCGCTGTACGGCTTCACACGTCACGTGGACGACATCGTGGACGCGTTCGGCGCGACGGCCCCGGACACCGCCGGGCGGGCGAAGGCGCTCGACGAGGTGGCCCGGCGGCTGAGCGCGAGCCTGGCGGGCGAGGCGATCCAGGACCCGGTGCTGCCCGCCTTCGTGCACACCGTCCGCTCCTTCGGCATCGAGCGCGGCGACATCGGCGTCTTCCTGCGGTCCATGCGCTCCGACCTCACCGTCACCCGGTACGAGACCTACGACGACCTGCTGGGGTACATGGAGGGGTCGGCCGCCGCCATCGGCCTGATGATGCTTCCCGTCCTGGAGACGGTGCCGGGCGCCGGGCGGCTCGCCCGCGAGCCCGCCCGCGAACTCGGGCGGGCGTTCCAGCTGACGAACTTCCTGCGGGACGTCGCCGAGGACCTGGCCCGCGGCCGCGTCTACCTGCCGCAGAAGGACCTCGCCAAGTTCGGGGTGACCGAGGACGACCTCCGCGGCGACGGCCGTACGCCGGCACTGCGCGACCTGGTGGCCTTCGAGGCCGACCGCGCCCGCGACCACTACCGCCGCGCCCTCGGCGGCATGGAGTTGCTGGCGCCGTCCTCCCGCCCGTGCATCCGCGCCGCGTACGAACTGTACGGCGGCATCCTGGACGAGATCGCCGCGGCCGGCCACGACGTGCTGACCGCGCGGGCGCGGGTGCCGCGCCGCCGCCGGGCCGCGATCTTCGCGCGGCACCTGCTGGCCGCCTCCGCCGCCGGCCGCGCCGAGCGGCGCCTGCCGGCCGGGGCGTGCTGACATGGGCGGGCGGTCTGAGCCGGGCGGGCGGTCCACGGCGAGCGCGGTGGCGCGTCCGGTGGTGCTGGACGCGATGGGCGGCGACCACGGGCCGGCCGAGACGGTGCCGGGCGCCCTGGCGGCGCGGCGCGAGCACGGCGTCCCGGTGATCCTCGTCGGGCGGGCGGAGGACGTCCACCGCGAACTGCGGCGGCACGGCGGCGCCGGCGAGGTGGACGTGCTGCACGCCGGCGAGGTCGTCCCCATGGCCGAGCGCGGCGCGGGAGCCGCGGCCCGCCGCGATTCGAGCCTGCTGGTCGGGTGCGAGGCGGCCCGGCGGCAGGGCGGTTCGTTCGTCTCGGCCGGGTCCACCGGGGCCGTGGTGACGTGCGCGGTCCGCGCCTTCGGACGGCGCGAGGGCGTGCTGCGTCCGGCGCTGGCCGTGGCACTGCCCACGGCGGCCGGTTCCACCGTGCTCGTCGACGCCGGCGGGACCGCCGACCCGACCGCGGAGATGCTCGCGCAGTTCGCGCTGCTGGGCGCCTCGTACGCGCGCTGCGTCCTCGGCGTGCCCGACCCGTCGGTGGGCCTGCTGTCCATCGGCGCCGAGCCGGGGAAGGGCAACCGGCTCGCCCGCGAGGCGGCCCGGCTGCTGCCGGGCATGCCCGTCCGCTTCCACGGCAACGTGGAGGGGCACGACGTACTGGCCGGAACCGTCGACGTGGTCGTGACGGACGGCTTCACCGGCAATGTCGTCCTGAAGAACATCGAGGGCTGCGTCCGGACGACCCTGGACATGGTCGCCCGGGCCGGCATCGCCCCGCCCGGCCCGCTGGACGAGGTCGCGAGGCGCTACACCGCGGACACGCACGGGGGCGCCGCCCTGCTGGGACTGACCGGCACGGTCGTCGTCGCGCACGGCTCCTCCGGGGCCGCCGCCCTGGCCCGTGCGTGCGTGGTCGCCTCCGAACTGGCCCCGGTGGACGAGCCGATGCCGGCGAACGCCCGTGTTCCCCTGGGGCCGGTCGTGTGAGGCGCTCACTCACCGCCGCGGGCGCGCAGCGGGTCACGTCCGTCCCAGGTGCCCCGGCTCGCGTAGGGGACGAAACGCGCGAACAGTTCCTCGGCGTACCAGTCCTCGCCGCGCACCCGCCCGATGACGGTGCGGTGCGCGGCCGCCCGGTAGGCGAACCGGGTCATGGCGGCCTCGTCCTGCCACAGCGAGAAGGTCGCCTGCCGGGCCAGCGGCCACTCCCCCACCCCGACCGAGGCGAGGCAGCCGTCCTGGCCGCGCAGTTCCCGGTCCACGCCCGGAACCGACCGGTAGAACGGCACCAGCCGGCTCGGCCGGATCGACGCCCTGGTCAGCACGGCCACCGGCCCGTCCCCGGCGCTCGGGGCGGCCACGGCCGCGGCGAACGGGTCGCGTCCGCCCCACCGGCCCCGGGAACCGAGCGGCGCGAGCCGGACATGCCACGACTCCTCGGCCTCCGCCCGCCACCGGCGGGCCACCGGCGAGCGCGCGAGGAACTCCTCCAGCGCCGGCTCGCCGTCCCACACGGCGAACAGCGCCCAGCGGCGAAGGTCGGCGCCGAGGCTCATGGACCGGCCGCGGCCCGTGCCCAGCAGCCGCCAGAACGACAGCCCGCGCGTGCGGCGCAGCGCCGGCCGGTCGAACGCCATGTGCCGCATGGCGTCCACACCCGCGTACCTGATGAGGTGGAACGAGGCGATGACCCTGCTATCGGTGGCTCCCGTGCTCGGCTCGGTCATCGGCGGCTACCTGCTCGGCTCGGTGCCGGTCGCGGTGCTGGTCGGACGCGCCCACGGTTTCGACCCGCGCGACGTCGGCGACCGCAACCCCGGCTTCTGGAACGTCATGGAACGGCTCGGCTGGAAGGCCGCCGTCCCCGTGTTCGCGGGCGACATGCTCAAGGGCACGGCGGCGGGGCTGCTCGGGCTGGCGGTGAGCGGAGCCGAGACCGGCACGCTCGGGACGGTGGCCGGGACGAGCGTCCTGCCCGTGTACGCGGCGGTCGCCGCCGCGATGATCGGCCACGCCTGGCCGGTGTTCGCGGGTCTGCGGGGCGGCCGGTCGATCCTCGCCTTCGCCGGCGGTTTCGCCGTGATCTGCCCGCCGGCGTTCGCGCTCGGCGTCGCGCTGCTCATCGGCGCGAGCCTGGCGCTGCGGTCGTTCGCCTGGGGCACGCGGGTGGCGGTCTTCTCCCTGCCGGTACTGCAACTGCTCTTCGCGCCCGCCGGGCACGTGGCGGGCACCGGGGCGCTGATGTGCCTCATCGGGCTGCGTTTCGGTCAGGCCGCCGTGGCGGGCCGCCGCGCCTGACCACCGCGCGGCCGTAGGTGCGTCCGCGCCAGGTGCGCGCGGGCCGCAGCACCGACCACGTCAGCCGCATCGCGGTCGTCACGTCGAGGAGCGGCGACACCACCAGGCCCACGCCCGGCCGCGCATAGCTGCCGCGCAGGGCCGTCACCAGCAGCAGCCGCTGCACGAGCAGGCCGAGGTCCAGCGGCGTCGGGCGTCCCGCCGCCAGCCGCAGCACCGGCAGCGCCAGGGTCAGCCAGACGACCGCGAGATCCGCGGCCAGCCCGCCGGCCGCGGTCACGTCCCGCAGCGAGATCGACCGCCCCCACTCGCGCCACACCTCGGCGGCGGACTCGTGCATGTCGACCTCCAGCAGGTCGCCGGCGTCCCGGAAGGCGACCCGCCAGCCGTCCCGCGCGAGCAGCCGGCCGAGCGCGACATCGTCGGTGAGCCGGCCGCGGACCCGCGCGAACCCGTCGGCCCGCACCATGGGGGCCTTCCGGAAGGCCAGGCACTGGCCGTTGAGCAGCAGCCGGTCCGGCGACGCGGCCACCGGGCCGATGGGCCCGAAACGGTAGACGAGACCGGCCAGGAACGAGGCGTGCAGCGCCTGCTCGGCCACCCCGCCGCACACGAACCGCGGCCCGGCCGACACCAGGTCGAACGTGTCGAGCAGCGCCGCGAGCTCCGCGCACAGGCCCGGCTTCGGGCGGGTGTCGGCGTCCAGCAGGACCACGATCGGCCCCGCCGCCGCCCGCACCCCCTGATGCAGCGCCCACTGTTTGCCGACCCACCCGTCCGGCAGGGGCGCCCCGCGGACGACCCTGGCGCCCAGCCCCGCCGCGAGCCGCGCCGTGCCGTCGCGCGACTCATCGTCCACGACGATCACCTCGGCCACGCCGGGGTCGGCGAGCAGGGGCCGCAGGCAGCCCTCGATCCGGGCCTCCTCGTCCCGCGCCGGGACCACCACCGACACCGGCCGCGGCGGCGGGCCGGAGCGTCCGGGCGCGAGCGGCGCGGGCCGGCCCCGGCCGCGCGCGAGCCGCGCGGCCACCACCCCGGCGGCCACCGCCTGGACCAGCGTCAACGCCTTCATCTCACCCGTGTACCCCGCCGTGCCGGCAGGTCCTCCTCGACGAGCGAGGCGACGATCCGGCCGCCCATGGCGACCAGCGGGAGCCCGCCGCCCGGATGCGCCGACCCGCCCACCAGGTACAGTCCCCGCCGCGGCCCCCGGTTGCCCGGCCTGCGCAGCGGCGCGAACGCGCCGCGGTAGGCGGTGCCGTAGATCGCCCCGCCCCACGCGCCGTACCGGTCGCGCAGGTCCGCGGGGGTGAACGACTCGACGAACCGCAGCCGCCCCGACAGATCGTGCCCGCGGCGCGCCAGCCGCTCCAGCACCAGGTCCCGGTAGGCGTCCGGGGTCATCGGCCAGCGGCCCGGATCACCCGCGGGGACGTTCACCAGCAGCACCCAGTTCTCCGCCCCGGCCGGCGCCTGGGACGGGTCGTCCACCGCCGAGCAGCCGATGTAGATCGTCGGGTCCTCCGGTGGCCGCCGCCGCTCGAAGATGTCGCCGAACTCCCGCCGGTAGTCGGCCGAGAAGACCACGGAATGGTGCGGCAGCCCCCCGGTGCGCCCCTCCACCCCGGCGAGCAGCAGGAACGCCGACGAGGACGGGCCGAGCCTGCCGATCCGGCGCAGCCTCCGGTCATCCGGCAGCAGCCGGCCGTACAGCGCCGCGGCGTCGGCGTTCACCACCACCGCGTCGGCGCTCACCCGCTCGCCCGACGCCAGCACCACGCCCGACACCGCCGACCGGCCGGCGAGCACGCCCGTCACCTCACTGCCGGTGTGGACCTCGACGCCCGCGTCGATCAGCAGCCCGACCAGGTCGTCGGCGAGCCGGGGCAGCCCGCCCGGCACGTACCAGCCCCCGTCCCCGTGCTCGATCGCCGGGACGCAGCCGAGCGCGGCCGGCGCCCGGTACGGGCTCGACCCGGCGTACGTCGCGTACCGGCCGACGTACTGCCGCAGCCGCGGGTCGCGGAAGAACCGGCGGGCCAGGCCGTCCAGGGTCCGGCCCGGCGCGACCGCGAGCAGGTCGCCGATCCGGGCCCGTTCGGGGCGGCGGCCCAGCGGCCCGGCGAAGAACGTCCGCCGGGACGCCTCCAGGCAGTTCGCGGCCCACCCGTGGAAGGCGCGCCAGGCCGCCCCCTCGCCGGGGGCCAGCCGGTCGACCTCCGCCGCCATCCGGTCCGGATCGCGGTACGCGCGCAGCTCGGACCCGTCGGCGAAGCGGTAGCGGCACAGTTCGTCCAGTTCCACCAGCTCGCGTGCGACGCCCAGTTCCCGGAAGACCTCCGGAAGGGTGAGCAGCGACGGCCCCAGCGAGAACACGAATCCCGCGCGCTCACGCTCGGCGAGCTTCCCGCCGAGCCGGTCCAGCCTCTCGTGCAGCGCGACCCGGTGGCCGCCCCGCGCCAGCAGCAGCGCGGCGACCATCCCGCCGACCCCGCCGCCGACCACGATCACCTCGGCCATCGACGCCTCCACGCCAGGACGGCGAACGTCCCCATGGCCGCCCCGCCGGCCACCGCCACCACCCGGTCCGGCGGCTCGAACACCGCCGCGAACGCCAGCGTCTCCATGGCCGCCATCACCCCGTAGATCGCGACGAGCCCGCCGGACGCGGCCTTGCCCGCCCGTCCCACGATCATGTCGATCACTCCCATGACCAGCAGCGACACCGCCAGCCATCCGACGAAATTACTGACCGGCACTCCCCGGTACGGGCCCGCGTCCTGCCACGTCCACAGGCCCAGCCGAAGCATCTGCGGGTCCAGGAACAGATCCCACGCCGTCAACGCGGCCGCACCCGCCGCCCACCGCTTGAGCCCGCCCTCCGGGACGATCACGGTGGCGACGGCATGGGCGGCCAGCCCCATACCGCCCCAGGCCACCGCCACGATCACCGGCACGCCGCCCGGCTGAGGCCACAGCAGCGACGTGTAGGAGTACTCCCCGAACGGGAAACCCGTGCGGACCCCGATCCACTCCGCCGCGTACCCCACGGCCACCGCGGCGCCGAAGGCCCCGGCCGCCCGGCCGGCCCCGGCCCGCCCCGCGAGGAACGCCGCGGCGCTCGCCGCCAGCAGCGCCACGACGACGCTCGTCAACCGGACCGGCTCGGGCCGCACCCCCGACAGGACCTGCGCCACCACCATCGCGCCCAGAAACCCGGCACCGGCGAGCACCCAGGCCCCCGGCCGCCGCCGGAGACGGCTCACCCGCCGTCCGGCGCCCCACCCGCGCACTTGCCCCATGCAGGACCTTCGTTGGAAGGCGGCATCACGGATGCACCGGAAGGCCGCATCACGGATGCGGCCTTCCGGCAGGGCTATCGTGGCCGGCGGCCCCGGTTCGGCCCCGCCGAACCGGGGCTCTCACCAATGTTCGCTTCGGTGATGTGCAGGCGGGTGTGCAGGCCGCTGACGTGCAGGACGCGCAGCACCCGGGTCTGCGGATGGTGCAGGCGAAGCTGACGCCCGCGGCGGGACATGGCCTGGTGCGCCCACACCAGCACGGCCAGGCCGCTGGAGTCGGCGAAGCTCAGTTCGGACAGGTCCAGGAGAAGCCGGTGCGGATCGTGGGCGGCGATCACGGCCCCGATGTGGTGACGCAGATCATCGGAGCTGGCCATGTCGAGTTCGCCGTTCAGGCGCACCTCCATGGTCGCTCCGTCCTGCTGGGCGCCGATGGCCAGCCGCAGGGCCCCGCCGGCGCAGGTCACGCCGCCCGCGGGGGACGGGATCGAGGGTGCCCGGGCACCGGGTGAAGCCGGCCGGGCCGGACGGTCGTCTGCCGAGGTCACAGAGCCTCCATGAGTTGGGTCTCCGGGACCGGGCAGGGTCAGGGGCCGGGCCGAAAAGGAGCGAACGGAAAAGTCCGATCGGATTTGACGTTTCGAGACGGATGGATCGGGTCGAAGGGGATGCGGCGGGTTGGCTCGTCGGGCGGGCGCCGGAACTAGGAGGTGCTCTCTTCTAGAATTTCGCCGGCCAGATCCGCGACGCGGCGGCGGCTGTCGCGAGCCTGCTTGCGCAGCCGGTTGAACGCCGAGACCGCGTCCACTCCGTGCTTGGCCATCAGGTAGCCGATGGCACGCTCTATCACCACCCGGTAATCAAGCGCGTATTGCAACTGGGACGCGGTGACGCTGTGCTCGTGGGACGCCAGCGCGGCCGCCATGAGCTCCCCGATCAGGCCGGCGTAGGCGCGCAGCGCCGCGATATCGGAGTCGTCCCATCCGTACGGTTCGGAGCGGTAGACGTTCAGGGTGCCGACGGGGCTGCCGCCCAGCAGGATCGGGACCCCGGCCACCGCCCTCACCCGCTCGTCCAGGACGTCCACCAGTTGCGGCCAGCGCGAGTCCGAACGCACGTCCTTGGTCGACACCGGATGGCCCACCACGTAGGTGTCGTAGCACGGCCCCTGCCCGGCGCGGGCCTGGGCCTGCTCCAGCGAGCGGCCCGCCTCGTCGGAGGCGGCCACGTACAGCAGATCCTCCTCTTCGTCGATGAGCATGATGCCGGCACCGTCATAGCCGAAAACCCGGTTCACCGAGGTGACGACCCGGTGCAACGCGCGGGCCAGGTCCGTCTCGTAGGGGGCTTTACGCAGGTGCTGCAGGCTGGCGTCCAGCGCTTCGGTGTCGATATGCATCATGCTCTACATCCTTGAATGAAGAACGGCGGTCGATGAGATGCGGAGGCACTACGGCCGGCCGGGGCCGCCCGCCGCCGAATCCGCGGCGAGCCGGATCAGGAGGTCGGCGGCGGTGCCGGCCAGGTGCTCCCCGACCGCGATCTGCCGGCTCGTCCACGTGTACGGCGTACACCGGTAGAAGTTCAACGAGCCGATGACGTCGCCTTCGACGTGGACGGGGACCGACAGCACGGCCCTGACCGGTGCCGCGCTGCGCGCCAGCCGCGCGTATCCGGCCTCTTCGTGGCTCTCCAGATCGTTCACCGCGACCGGTTGACCGTCGGACACGGAGTCATGGGCGGGACCCACCCGCTCGAACTGCTGGGCGTACTGAAGCTTCAGCCCCTCGGCGGTGGACCCGCCGACCGCGCGCAGCCCGCTCGCCTCCCCGGCGAGCATCAGGGCCGCACCGTCGGCCTGGGAGATCAGCGCCATCGAGTGCAGGGCGCGGGACAGCCGCCCGGCCGCCAGGGACACCCGCGGACCGGCTGCCGCCGCGAGCCCGCCGTCGGATGAAGGGCCGGGACGAGGCCCCGGTACGGGAGGAACGTTGTCGCCGATGTCACGGTCGTTCGCCATGTTCGCCACCTCGGGTGGCATCGAATGCGGATCCGCGGACACAGGGCGGAACTTCCGTGGGCCACCCTACCCGCTCTCCGGCCGCGGCCCCCAGAAGCAGGACGCGCCGGTGCCTCTAGGAGGCGTCTCGCCGCGATTTCGGCACGGTGCCCGGGGGCGGGAAGCTCGCGCGTCCGGCAGTCACACGGTCGAGGGCATGACGGAGCGTGGCGCTGATCCCGATGTGCCGATCGAGGCCGGTGCGCTCCAGGAGCCGGTGGCACAGCGGGCTCGGACGGCTGAGGACCAGGTTCCCGCGCCTGCCCCGCGCGGCCTTCCAGAGCGCCACCAGTGCGCCCAGTCCCGAGGAGTCGCAGAACTTCACGTCCCGCAGGTCGAGTATAATGTTCCCAGCGGGCGAGGGCCGCGAGAGAACATATTCGCGAAAAGGTTCGGCCGTAAGATAATCGATCTCGCCGGCTACATAAAAAAGAAGAAATCGCTCATGGCCTGCGGAGCGGACTCGGATTCTGTTATCCGGATCGCACCACTGCTCTTCGGACAGCGAATCGTCATCGTGCACCGTGCTCGTAGCCATGTTTTCACCTCCTGTATCCGGCCGAGCATACCCTCGCCGGATCAGATCATTCCGATGAAGCGCATCGGGGCCGGACCTCGGCTTCCGGCAGCGCGGCCGCCGGCCGTCCGCACCGCGCCGGGCCCGGTCGGGCGGCCCCCGGCTCGACGCCCAAAAGGAGAGTGAAGCCACATTTACTTGCCCTCCGGCAAGTTTCTGGTGTAGCCAAGGAGCCAGCAGGCAGCATCCTCATCGGGGTACAGGGATCGGCTCCAGAGCGAAAGGTAGGGCCGACTCAGGCTCTTGTATGGAAGTTACTCAAGGCACTGACGGTCTTCAGCCCGTCCTCGCTCCCGTATTGCAGCCCGCCCCCTTTCCGGGGCTGGTCGTCGACGCGGCCGGTACCGTGACCGAACTCAACGACGCGGCCCGCGCGCTGTTCGGCGCGGGTCTGGGCGCCCGGCTGCCCGACGTGGCGCCGGAATGGCTGGCCGAGGCCCATCGGTCGCTGGCCGCACGGTCTTCCGGGGTTCCGCCGGTGGCCGCCCCCGGCGCCGGCGGTCCGCAGGGGGCGGCGCCGGTCGCGCAGGGCCCGATCGGCGAGCGCGTTTTCGAGGCTCATGGAGCCCCGCTCACCGGCCCGGACGGCTCCGGCGGCCCGCTGAGCGGCCGGGACGCCACGATCTGGTGGCTGGTCGACGTCACCGAACACCGGCGGCTGGAGCGGGAGCTCGCGGCCGAACGGGAACGCACGGCGTTGCTGGCGGAGGCGTCCGGCCAGCTGCTGGCGTCGCTGAATCTGGACCGCTGCATGGAGGTGACCGCGCGGCTGGCGGCGCGTCATCTGGCCGACGCCGCGATGGTGATCGCTCCCCGCTCCGGCCACGGGCATCCGGTGGCCTGCTGCGGCCCCGACGGGCGGGTGGAGTACCGCGAACTGCGGGTCGACCCGGCGGAGGTCCCGGGGCTGGCCGAGGCGATGCGGGGCTTTCCGCCGGTGCCGCCGCGATGGGTCGATCCGGCCGCCGCGCCCGACTGGGCCGCGCGCCGGAGCCTCGGCGGGCCCCGCGCGATGGCGGTGGCCACGCTTCCCGGGCACGGCATGCCGGCCGGGGCGCTGGTGCTGCTGTGGAAGGACGCGCGGGAGGGATTCTCCGGCGGCGAGGAGAGACTCACCCATCTGTTCGCGGCACGGGCCGGCGCCGCGATGTCGATGGCCCGGGTGTACGCCGAGCAGACGTCCATCACCGAGACGCTGATGCACGATCTGCTTCCGCCGCGCACCGGCGGACTCGACGGGGTCGAACTGGCGGCCCGCTACCAGCCGTCCGGCGGCGGCGACCGCGTCGGAGGAGACTTCTACGACCTGTATCCGGCCGAGGAGGAACCGGTCGCGGGACCGGAGCCGGCACCGGAGGCGCTGGTCGTCCTCGGCGATGTGTGCGGCAAGGGGCTGGAGGCCGCGGTGCTGACCGGCAAGATCCGCAATACGCTCCGGGCCCTGTTCCCCCTGTCGGGCGATCACCAGCGTGTGCTGAAACTGCTGAACAGGGCGCTGCTCAACAGCGAGACCACCCGGTTCGTCACTCTCGTCCTGGCGTCGATCCGGCGCGAGGGCGGCAACGTCCGCCTGCGGCTGACCAGCGCGGGCCATACCGGCCCGCTGATCGTGCGCGCCGACGGCGAGGTCGAATCCGTCGACACGGGGGGCTCGCTCATCGGAGTGCTGGAGGACATCACCTCCACCACCGCCACCGTCCTGCTCGAACCGGGCGACACGTGCCTGCTGTACACCGACGGCATCACCGAGGCGGCCGGCGGTCCGCTGGGCGGTGAGATGTTCGGCGACGAGCGGCTGCGCGACGAGCTGCGCCGGTGCGGCGGGATGCCCCCGCAGGCGCTGGTGGAGCGGGTCCACATGCTCGCCGCCGAGTGGGTCGGCGACAATCACCACGACGACATGGCCATGATCGCGATCACCGCTCCGCGGCGCTTCCACCTCAGTGCCGTCGGGGGGCAGGGGCCCGGGAGGTACACGGCGTGACCCGTGGAGAACAGGCACGGCCGCACGCCGATCTCGATGCCTGGACGGCCCGGCTCTGGGACGCCGTCATCGTCGGCGACGAGTACGCGGCCACGGACGCGGCGGTGGCCGCCCTGGACGAGGGGATGGACGCCGAGACCCTGCTGCTGGACGTCATCGCGCCGCTGCAGGCCCGGGTGGGCAGCGAGTGGGCGGCCAACCGGCTCACGGTCGTCCAGGAGCACACCGCGACCGCGGTCATCGAAAGGGTGATCGCGGCGCTGGCGCTCCACCCGGCCGTCCGCCGGCGCCATCGCGGCGAACCGCGCGGCCGGATCGCCGTGGCGTGCATCGACGGGGAGTGGCACGCGCTGCCCGCCCGGATCGTGGCCGAGGTGCTGCGGCTGCGCGGCTGGCAGGTCGACTATCTCGGCGCGCAGGTACCGACCCCGCACCTGATCTCCCACCTGCACCGCACCGGCCCCGCGCTGGTGGCGCTGTCGTCCTCGATCGCCACCCGGCTGCCCGCCGCGCACGCCGCCATCACCGCCTGCCAGGCCACCGGCACCCCCGTCCTGGTCGGCGGGGCGGCCTTCGGACCCGACGGGCGGTACGCCGCCCTGCTGGGCGCCGACGGCTGGGCGCCGAACGCCCGCGCGGCCGCCGACCTGCTGGCGGACGGCCCCCTGCGCAAGCCGAAACCGGCTCATCAGCCCGTCGATGACCTGCCCCACCTGGCCGACCAGGAGTACGCCCGTGTCACCGGCACGGCCCACCGGCTGGTGCGGCGCACCATGGACGAACTGCAGTCCCGCTTTCCGGCGATGGCGGACTACACCGAGCAGCAGCGCCGCCACACCGCCGAGGACATCGCCCACATCGTCGACTTCCTCGGCACCGCCCTCTACCTTGACGATCCGGACCTGTTCACCGGATTCATCACCTGGACCGCGGGCATCCTGACCGCTCGTGACGTGCCCGCCCGCAGCCTGGTGCCGGCTCTGGACCTGCTGGCGGAGCAGCTCGCCGGCCTTCCCCGCGCCACAGATCTGCTCCGGCGCGCCCAGGACGCCCTCCGGCGGCCGGCGCCGCCCGCCGCCGACGAGGATTCCGGCGTGCTCGCCGAGCCTGTGGGCGACCCAGACCCTGACCCCGGACTAGGAAGAATTGCATGACCGCCTCAGTTCCCGATGCTCCGCTGCACCTGGTCGTGACCGCCTCCACCGCGCACTCCCTGCGGATGGAGATTCACGGCGAACTGGACTTCGACACAGCCGACACACTGGTGGCCACCGCCGGCGCGGAACTGGACGATCATCGCGACCTCCACGACCTGGACCTGGACTGCTCGGGGCTGAGCATGTGCGACTCGGCCGGTCTCGCGGCCCTGCTGATGATCCGCCGCCGCACGGCCGCCACCGGCGTCCGCCTCCGGCTGACCGGCCGGAGACCGCAGCTGGACCGGCTGCTGCGCATCACCGGCACCCTCCACCACCTGACCGGCGAATCCGCCGGGAAGGCGGAGGACCAGGATCAGGAAGTACCGGGCCGGCCCTGACCCTCCCCTGTGTGCCGGCCGCGGCGGCGGGTACGACGCGGCTGACCACGGGGAGGGAAATGATCGACACACCACGCCTATACCTGGTGACCGGCGCCAGCGGCTACATCGGGGGGCGGCTGGTGCCCGAGCTGCTGGACGCCGGTCACCGGGTGCGGTGCATGGTCCGCTCGGCCCGCCGGCTGCGTGATCAGCCCTGGGCCGACCGGGTGGAGATCGCGGAGGCGGACGCCACCGACCGGGAGGCGACCGCGCGTGCCCTGGAAGGGGTGGACGTTGCCTACTACCTGATCCATGCGATCGGCGGCGGAGGCGGCTTCGCGGAGACCGACCGCCGGGCGGCCCGCACCTTCGCCGGCGCGGCACGGGAGGCCGGCGTCGGGCGGCTGGTCTATCTCGGGGGCATGGAACCCGAGGAGGAGCTGTCGCCGCATCTGCGGTCCCGCGCCGAGGTCGGCGAGATCCTGCTGCACAGCGGGGTGCCGACGGCATGGCTGCGCGCCGCGGTGATCATCGGGTCGGGTTCGGTGTCGTTCGAGATGCTGCGCTACCTGACCGAACGGCTCCCGGTCATGGTCACCCCCCGCTGGGTGCACACCCGCATCCAGCCGATCGCGATCCGGGACGTCCTGCATTACCTGGTCGCCGCCGCCGGCCTGCCGGCCGAGGTGAGCCGCGGGTTCGACATCGGGGGCCCGGACGTGCTCACCTACGTCGACATGATGCGCCGTTACGCCGCCGTGGCCGGGCTGAAGCGCCGCATCATCATCCCCGTCCCGGTGCTGAGCCCCTGGCTGTCGAGCCTGTGGGTCGGGGTCATCACACCCGTCCCGGGCGGTCTCGCGCGTCCCCTGGTCGAGTCGCTGCGCAACGAGGTGGTGTGCGCCGACGACGACATCGCCGAGTACGTGCCCCCGCCGCCCGGTGGGCCGACGGGATTCGAGCGTTCGGTGGAACTCGCGCTGCGCCGCGTCCGCGAGGCGGACGTGGCCACCCGCTGGTCGTCGGCCAGTGTCCCGGGCGCCCCCAGCGACCCGCTGCCGACGGACCCGGACTGGGCGGGCGGCAGCCTCTACACCGATGAACGGTCATGCCGCACGGCCGCCCCGCCGGAGCGTCTCTGGGAGGTCATCGAGGGGATCGGCGGGGAGCACGGCTGGTACTCCTTCCCGCTCGCCTGGCGCGTCCGGGGCGTTCTCGACCGCCTGGTCGGCGGTGTCGGCCTGCGGCGCGGCCGCCGGGACCCGCGCCGGCTGCGCATCGGGGAGAGCGTGGACTTCTGGCGGGTGGAGGAGATCGAGCCCGGCCGGCTGCTGCGGCTGCGCGCCGAGATGCGGCTCCCCGGCCTCGCCTGGCTGGAGCTCGGCGTGTCCGAGGAGGACGGCCGCACCCGGTTCACCCAGCGAGCGCTCTTCCACCCCCGGGGGCTCGCCGGCCAGGTGTACTGGTGGGCGTTCCGTCCCTTCCACGACCGCATCTTCGGCGGCATGTGCAAAGGCATCGCCCGCGCCGCCGAGCACGGCCGCACGCCGGCTTGACAGGCGGACGAGAAGATACCTATAACTGTGCTTAGAAGTTTCTTCTCGCGCGAGGAGCAAGTGGTCGGCGCCCGGCCGGGCGCCGGAGGTCTTCGGAGGTGATGGTCAATGTTGCTGACGTCGATCGACCCGTTCGTGCAGGAGTTCGAGCGCCAGTTCGACCGGGCGCTCCGGCAGGTCGGCGGCCAGGGCGGCGGGGCCGGGATGCCGATGGACGGCATCCGCCGCGCCGACGACGTCGTCCTGCGGTTCGACCTCCCCGGGGTGGACCCGGGCTCCATCGAGGTCACCGTGGACCGCGGCGTGCTGTCGGTGACCGCGCGCCGCGAGGAGGAGTTCGGCGAGGACGAGCGCGTCTTCGTCCGCGAGCGGCCGATGGGCGCGTTCACCCGGCGGGTCTACCTGTCGGAGCACCTGGACGCCGAAGCGGTCGAGGCCGCCTACAACAACGGCGTCCTGGCCGTCCGCATCCCGGTTCTGGAGAAGGCGAGGCCCCGCAAGGTCGCCGTCCAGCAGACCGGCAACGGCCACAAGGCGATCAAGAACTGACCGCCGCGAACACCTGCCCCGGCCCCGGACCCGCGATCCCGCGCGGGCCGGGGCCGCCGCGGCGACCGCCACCCGGGCAGAAGGAGAATCCGTGACCCTGCCGATCGACGACGAGTACGCCGCCCTGTTCACGGTGGGGCAGGTCGCCCGGATGCTGGACGTCCAGCAGGCGTTCCTGCGCCGCATCGACGAGCACCACGTCGTCTCCCCGGAACGCTCCGCCGGCGGGCAGCGCCGCTACAGCCGCCACGAGATCGGCCGTATCCAGGAGGTCGTCACGATGATGGGCGAGGGCATGACCCTGCCCGCCATCCGGCGCATCCTCGAACTCCAGCACGAACTGGCCGAGATCACCCGCGAACGCGACGAACTCGCGCGCCGTCTCGCCGCCCGCGATCCCGATTCCGGCCGCTGACCGGTCCCGGGAAGGCCCGGCCGCCCCTCCCGAGGTCCCGCGCGCCGGTCGGCGCCGGCACCCCCGTGCCGGCGCCGATGACCGTGGCCGATGACCGTGGCCGCCCGCCAGGCTCAGACCTTGCCCAGGTACGCCTCCACCACGCGTGGATCGGCGGACAGTTCGGCGGCCGGCCCTTCCAGGGTGCAGCGGCCGTTCTCGATCACGTACCCGCGCTGGGCGATCTCGAGCGCCGCCCTGGCGTTCTGCTCCACCAGCAGGACCGCCGTCCCCTCCGCGCTGATGTCGTGGATGACCTCCATGACCGCGGCGACGACGAGGGGCGCGAGGCCCATGGACGGCTCGTCGAGCATCAGCAGCTTCGGCCCGGCGACCAGCGCCCGGCCGATGGCCAGCATCTGCTGCTCGCCGCCGGAGAGCGTGCCGCCCTCCTGCCCGCGCCGCTCGGCGAGCCGGGGCAGCAGCTCGTAGACCCGCTCCAGCCGCCTGGCCAGCTCCTTGCCGTCCCGCACCAGGTACCCGCCGAGCAGCAGGTTCTCGTGCACGGTCAGGGTGCTGAAGATCCGCCGCCCCTCGGGCACGTGCACCAGGCCGCGCGCCACGATCGCGGGCGGCGGCTCCCCGGCCACCGACTCCCCCTGGTACTTGATGTCGCCGCCGGCCAGGCGGACCAGGCCCGAGATGGCGGACAGGGTCGTGGTCTTCCCGGCGCCGTTGTTGCCCAGCAGGGCGACGGTCTCGCCTTCCCGGACGGTGAGCGACAGGCCGCGCAACGCGGTCACGCCGCCGTAGTTCACCTTCAGGTCAGTCAGTTCGAGCACCGCGCACCTCCTCGGTCTCCTCCGGGCCGGCCTCCCGCCCGAGGTATGCCTCGATCACCGCCGGATTGTCGCGGACCTGGGCCGGGGTACCGTCGGCGATCTCCTTGCCGTAGTCGAGGACGACGATCCGGTCGGAGACCTCCATGACCAGGCCCATGTCGTGCTCGATGAGCGCGATGGCGATGCCGAGGTCACGGATCCGCTGGATCAGGCCGAGCAGTTCGGCCTTCTCCGAATGGTTGAGCCCGGCGGCGGGCTCGTCGAGCAGCAGCAGGGACGGCCTGCGGGCCAGCGCCCGCGCGATCTCGACCCGGCGCTGCTCGCCGTACGGCAGGTTCCGCACCAGCCCGGCCCGGTCGCCGCGGAGCCCGACGAAGTCGAGCCACTTGTGCGCCTCGTCGGTGGCCTCCTGCTCGCTGCGCCGGTAGCGGGGGGTGTGCAGCAGCACGTCGAAGACCCGCTGCCGCAGCCAGAGGTGGGTACCGGCCCGCACGTTGTCCAGCACGGACAGGTCACCGAAGACCCGCAGGTTCTGGAAGGTGCGCGACAGCCCCCGCGCGGCGATCAGCGATGGCCGGCGGCCGGTGATGTCGGTCCCGTTCAGCGTGATCCGGCCGCCGGTCGGACGGTAGAAGCCGGTGACGCAGTTGAACGCGGAGGTCTTGCCCGCGCCGTTGGGGCCGATGACGGACACGATCTCGTTCGCGCCGACCTGAAAGGTGAGGCCGTCGACCGCACGGACGCCGCCGAAGGCGAGCCGCAGATCGCTGACTTCGAGCATTACGACTCCCCCGATCGGGCCGCGGTCCGGGCGGTCTCCCGTGACCGGTGCGGCCACAGCCCCTGCGGACGGACGATCATCATCACGATCAGCAGGACCCCGAACACGAAGAACCGGTAGTCGGCCAGGTCGCGCAGGATCTCGGGCAGCAGGCTGATCACGACGGCGCCGATGACCACGCCGGGGGTGGAGCCCATGCCGCCGAGCACGACCGCCATCAGCACCAGCGCCGACTGCAGGAACGTGAAGCTCGCCGGGGAGATGGCCGAGAGCTGCGCGGCGAACAGCACGCCCGCGAGCCCGCCCCAGATCGCCCCGGCGATGTAGGCGGCCATCTTGATCCGGTAGGTGTGGACGCCCATGGCCTCGGCGGCGTCCTCGTCCTCCCGGACGAACCGCCACGCGCGGCCGAGCCGCGACCGCCCCAGCCGGGCGGCGAGCAGGACCGCCACCGCGACGATGACCAGTGCCGCGTAGTAGAACACCACCGGGTCGGCGGCCTCGGCACCGAACAGCCCCGGGATGCCGTAGATGCCGGACGGCCCGCCGGTGACCTCCAGGTTGTTGGCGATGATGCGGACGATCTCCCCGAAACCGAGGGTCACGATCGCGAGGTAGTCGCTGCGCAACCGGAGCGTCGGCCCGCCGATGATGACCCCCGCGAGCGCCGTGGCGATGATCACGGCGGGCACGGTCGCGAGCAGCGGCCAGCTCAGCCGGGTGGCCAGCAGGCCGCTGGTGTAGGCGCCGACCGCGAAGAACGCGGCGAACCCGAGGTCGAGCAGGCCGCAGTAGCCGACCACGATGTTCAGCCCGACCGCGAGCATCACGAAGATCACCGCGCTGGTCATGATGTTCATCGCGTACGGCGTCGCGATGACGAACGGGGCGACGAGGCCCACCGCCAGGGCCGCCCAGCCGAGATGGCGGTTCTCCATGAGCCGCGTGACGATGGTGGGTCCGGGACGTTTCGCCCGGTCCGGCACGGCCGTCATCACACACGCTCCGTAACCCGCTCACCGAGCAGCCCGGTCGGCCGCACGGTGAGGAAGAGGATGAGGAAGCCGAACGCGAAGACGTCCCGCCACTCGCCGCCCACCCAGTGGGTGCCGAACGACTCCAGCAGCCCCAGTACCAGGGCCCCCAGCATGGTGCCGGGGACGTTGCCGATGCCTCCGATGACGGCGGCGGTGAACGCTTTGAGGCCGATGATGAACCCCATCAGAAAATCGATCTTCCCGTAGTAGCCGCCGGCCATCACGCCCGCCGCCCCGGCCATCGCGGAACCGATGAAGAACGTGCGGGCGATGATCGCGTCCACGTTGATGCCCATCAGCAGGCACGCCTTCGGGTCGAGCGCGATCGCCCGCATCGCCCGGCCCTGCTGGGTCCGCCCGATGAACACCGCGAGCGCCACCATCAGCGCGGCCGAGACGGCCATCAGCACGAGCTGCTGCATCGTCACCCGGGCGCCCAGCACGTCGACGGCGGCGCCGTCCAGCCGCACCGGGTAGACCCGCGGGTTGGGCCCGGCCGCGATCCTCGTCCCGTACTCCAGCGCGAAGGACGCGCCGACCGCGGTGATCAGGAGCGACAGCCGGGGCATCCCCCGCAGCGGGCGGTAGGCCACCCGTTCGATGACCAGGCCGCCCAGCCCGGTGGTGACCATGGTCAGCACGAGCACGACGAGCAGTGCCACCAGGGAGGAGGAGCGCACCAGGCCGCCCATGGCGCCGAGCATGGCGAACCCGGTGAACGCTCCGAGCATGTACAGGTCGCCGTGGGCGAAGTTGAGCAGCTTGATGATCCCGTAGACCATGGTGTAGCCGAGGGCGACCAGCGCATAGAAGGAACCGACGAACAGCCCGTTCCAGATCAGCTGCGACATAGTCTCCTACTTCAGTGCGTCGCGCAGCGTGAAGGCTCCGTTCTTGACCACCAGGATCACAAAACCTCCGTTGCTGAGCGTGTGCTGCGGGGTGAACTTGAGCGGGCCCGAGAAGATCGGGAACCCGTCGATGGCTTCCAGTGCCTTCGCGACCTTGTCACCGTCGGTGCCGCCGGCCTTGGTGATGCCCTCGGCGGCCACCCGGACCGCGTCGTAGGACTGGGTCGAGTACGGGCCCGGCTCCGCGCCGAACTTCTTCTTGTAGTTGGCCACCCAGCCGCCCGCGCCCTCGATCGTGTCGGGGGTCTGCGTCATCGTGGCGTAGGCGCCCTCCGCCGCCTTGTCTCCGGCGATCTTGATGAGCTTGGCGTCGACCGAGCCGTCCCCCACCATGAACTTGCCGGTGTAACCGGCCTGCCGGAGCTGCCGCAGGATCAGCCCGCCCTCCTGGTAGTAGCCGGTCCAGTAGACGAAGTCGGGCTTGGTCTTGAGCACGCTGGCGATGTTGGCGGAGTAGTCGCTCTCGCCCGGGGTGACGGCGTCCAGCGCCGCCTTGTCGGGCCCGCCGGGCTGGTCGAGGCCGGTGGCGGTCCGGGTCGCGATGTCCTTGGAGTAGGACGTGTTGTCGTGCAGGACGGCGACCTTCTTGGCGCCGTCCTTGCCCATCCAGCTCACCGCCGCCGCGGCCTGCTGGTCGCCGGTGCCGTTGATCAGGAAGACGTGCTTGAGCTTCTGCTCGACCAGTTCGGTGGAGTTGGCCGCGGGAATGATCATCGGGATCTTGTTGCGGTCGAACAGCGGAAGGGTCGGCAGCGCGGAGCCCGAGCAGTAACCGCCGACCGAGACGGCGATCTTCGCGGCGATCAGCTTGTTGGCCGCGGCGACCTCGGTCTTCGGGTCGCAGGCGCCGTCCTCGACCCGCAGTTGCAGCTTGCGTCCGTCAACACCGCCCTTGGCGTTGATCTCGTCGATGGCCATCTGCGCGCCGTTCTTCATGTACGGGCCGATGTCGGCGCTGCTGCCCGACAGCGGGACCACCATGCCGAGCGCGATCGGGCCCGAGTCGTCGGTCTTGTCGGAGCCGAGGACTCCCTGGCCACAGGCGGACACGGCGAGGGTCGCCGCCCCCAGGACGGCGCCTAGTGCGATCTTCTTCATCGGGATCTTCCCCCTTCAGAGGTAGGGCTGGTTGAGGTGTTTCGGGGACGCCGGATGAGGCGGACGTGCCGGTCGGCGACGTCAGCCGCGGCGTGGACGCGTCAGCTGTGCGCTTCGAGCAGGGGTGCGCGCTGGGAGGTCGCCCGGTCGGGCTCTCCCGGTCGGCCGTCGCGTCGGGGGGTTTCCCGTGTTCGACAGCGGTTTCGGTTATGGTCCGGAACCGGAGTCCGGTATGTTCAGCGCCCCTCCAGGGGCGCCGCCGCCTCCGTGGCGGCTCGCACGGCCTTCTCCTGTTCCGGAGCCAGCCGCAGCCGGGGGGCGCGGCAGGGTCCGCCGTACCGCCCGACGAGGTCCATGGAGAACTTGATCGCCTGCACGAACTCCGTCCGGGAGTCCCAGCGCAGCAGCGGATGCATCGTCCGGTACATCGCCCGCGCCTTGTCCAGGTCGCCGTCCAGGGCGGCCCGGTAGAGCGCGACCGACGCCCGCGGCAGCGCGTTCGCGAAGCCCGCGATCCAGCCCTTGGCGCCCGCCAGGGCGAGTTCGAGGGCGACGTCGTCCGCGCCGATCAGCAGGTCGAGGCCGGGTGCCATCTCGGCGATCTGGTAGGCGCGGCGCACATCGCCGCTGAACTCCTTGACCGCCACGATGTGGCCGGCCTCATAGAGCCGCGCCAGGAGCGGCGGGGTCAGGTCGACCCGGGTGTCGTGCGGGTTGTTGTAGCCGATGATCGGAAGGCCGGCACGGGCCACTTCGGCGAAGTGCGCCTCCGTGATGTGATCGTCCGCGCGGTAGGCGTTCGGCGGCAGCAGCAGGACGCCGCCCGCCCCCGCCTCGGCGGCCTGCTCGGCCCAGCGCCGCGCCTCGGTGGCACCGTAGGCGGCGACTCCGGGGATCACCCGGTCGCCCCCCGCGACCTCGACGGCCGTCCGCACCACCTGCGCCCGCTCCTCGGGCGTCAGGCTCTGGTACTCCCCCAGCGACCCGTTCGGGCATACACCGTCGCAGCCCTCGTCCAGCAACCAGCGGACGTGTTCCGCGTAACGCTCGTAGTCGACCGTAAGGTCGTCGCGCAAAGGCAATGCGGTGGCAACGATGACGCCGTGCCAGGATTTCATGTCGTCCCTCCGTATGGCATGTGACATTGCACAATCCGGACATTGCTCCCGTCAAGGGGTTGAGGGCGCCTAACACATCTTTTTCTGCAGGTCAGGAAGGGGGGTGGGAGGGAACGCCGCGAAGGGCGCCCCGCCACGGGCACCAGAAGGCCCGGCGGGACGCCCTTTCAGGTCAGACCGTCACTCCAAGGCGAGCAGCAACGCCGCCGACCAACTGAAGTTGGTGGAGTTCAGGGCCGCGCCCGTCAGCGGGTTGTAGTTCTCCATGATCGGCCCATCGCCGAGCAGGCCCGCCGCCGAACCGCGCAGGCGGCCGGCCAGAGCGGACGCGTCGGCACCGTAGCCGTACCTTTGCAGGCCCTTCAGTGAGAAGTACGCCTGGTCGAGCCAGACGGGGCCGCGCCAGTACTTCTCCGGGGCGAAGTACGGCGAGCTCTTCGACACCGTCGGGAAGGGCATCGCGGTGGCGAACTCGCCCGGGTCGGTCAGCCTGCCGCGGACGGCGGCGGCCTGCTGCCCGGTCGCGACGCCCGCCCACAGCGGGATGGCGCCTTCGATGCCGCGGCCCCGGTCCACGAGGCGCCGGCCCGACGCGAGGTCGATGTCGTAGAAGAACCCGGTCTCCGGGTCGTACATCGACGTCCGGATCGCCGTGGTCAGCGTCCGCGCCTGCGCGGTCAGCCGCCGGGACGCCGCCCCGTCCCCGAGCCGCCGCGCGATCGCCGCGAGGTACCCCTTCTCGGCGGCGAGGTAGGCGTTGAGGTCGACGGACTCCTGGTTCAGCGAGTAACCGACGACACGTCCGGCGGCGTCCCGGTTCTCCACGACCCCGGTACCGAGGGCGGCGTCGAAGCGGGGAGCGTTGTCCATGCCGCTCTCCCACGCGGCGGCCTGCCGGCGGTCCTCGGGGGTGGCGTTGGCCGGATCGACGGTCGCCCCGTACTCGGCCAGGCCGTCGTGGTCGTGGTCCCGGGTGCGGTACCACCAGTCGTGGTAGGCGACCAGCTTCGGGTACATCTCGCGCAGGAACCCGACGTCCCCGTTCCGCCGGTAGGTCTCCCAGACCGCCCAGGCGGCCAGCGGCGGCTTGGTGTTGCGCTCGTTCCAGTTGCCGCCGCCGCGGGCGGGATCGTTGTAGAAGAGGCAGTCGGGGATCATCCCCGTGTCCTGCGGCCGGGTCGCCGAGTCCGGCGTGATCTGGTGGTCGAACATCGACCTGATCTGCGACTCGGCGAGCGCGGGGTCGAAGCGGGCGACGCCGACCGCCTGCTTCCAGGTGTCCCAGGCCCAGAAACCGCCGGTGAACCACTTGTAGGAGATGGACGGCGTGATGCCGCCGTGTTCCAGCCGCCCGGCCGGGCCGCGCCAGTTGGTGACCAGGGTCTCCAGGGCCTTCACCGCGAGCCGCCGCCGTCCGGCGGGCACGTCGTCCGTGACGGCGGCGACGTACCGGCGCCAGCGCGCGTCCGTGTCGTCGATCGCCGCGCCGGGGCGCCGCAGCAGGTTCCGGACGGCCGGGGCCTCCCGCTCGCGTTCGGCGGCGGTGAAGGTGTAGGTCTCGGTCCAGGTGAGCGCGGACGAGCGGCCCGCCGCGACGGTGAGCGGCCGGGCCAGGTCGGTGCGGTAGGAGTCCCCGGTGACGGTGGTGCGGACCGGGGCGGCGTGGGTGACCTCGAACCTTTCGGTGCCGTCGGTGAGGTAGTCCCACTGCTCGCGCACCCGGGCGAAACCGACCGCGACGCCGCGCGCGGTGGCGTGCAGGGACGGCGCGCTCTTCATCGGCTCGGTGTCGGGGCGCAGCAGCGATCCGCTCCAGCCGACCTGCAACGTCCGGGGGCTGGTTCCGGTGTTGGCGACGTAGGCGCGCACGAGCGCGCTGTGCCCGGAGGCGAAGCGCAGTTCCAGCGTGAGCCGCAGGCCGGGCAGGTCGTAGACCTGCCGCAGCATCCCGGGAAGCGCGGTGAGGCGGGGCGCGCCGGCGGCGCCGAGGTCGATGTCCCGGCCGTTCTCGCTCAGCCGGATGCGGCTGAACGCCTTGCTCAGCCACCACGGGTACTCCTGGGCGATGTAGAGCGGCCCGGAGAACCCGCCGTAGGCGTCCTTGTCGCCCTGTCCCGGCAGGGCGTAGGCGTGCCACGCGCCGCGGTCGGCGAACACGTTGATCTCGTTGACCTCGGCGGGCAGCGCGTTGGAGGGGACGCCGTGCATGTCGAGGACGTCGGTGTACTGGTCCGGCCGGGGACCCGCCTCGGCGGGCGCGGGAAGGGCGGTGACGAGGAGGGTGGAGCCGAGCGTCAGCCCGGCCAGGGTGTGCAGTGATCTCCGCATGATCACCTCTCGGGTTGGGGGTGGGTCGTCTTGAGCACCGCCGCCCCGAGCGGGGGCAGCCGCAGCGTTCCCCGCACGGCGGTGCCGGTCAGCAGGTCGATGCCGTCCGGGACGGGCAGTTCGGTGCCGGCGTCGCGATGGTTGAGCAGGAAGAGGAAGGACGCGCCGGGCCCGTCGCGGCGGGTGGCCTCGACGCCGGCCGGGACGTCGAGCACCGGGCGGACGCCCGCGTCGGCGAACACCTCGTCCAGCACGTGCCCGAGGGCGTCGCCCAGATGGCAGCTCACATACCAGGCCCGGCCGGCCCCGTGCGCGTTCCGGGTGACCGCCGGGCGGCCGGTGAGCGGCCCGGAGCCGTACCCCGCCACGGTCTCCGCCGTGCCGGTCTCCAGCCACTCGCTCCACAGCGTCGCCGGAACCCGGCGGTCACCGAACACCACGTCGACGGACGCGTCGTCGGGGACGGGCCAGAACTCGTCCACCACGACGCCGAGCACGTCCCGCAGCGGTGCCGGGTAGCCGCCCAGATGCACGTGGTCGTGCTCATTGACGATGCCGCTGAAGAAGCCGCAGACCAGCCGCCCGCCGTCCGCGACGTACGAGGTGAGCCACGCGGCCGTCGCGTCGGTCGTCAGGTAGAGGTTCGGCAGCAGGACGACCCGGTACGACGTCAGGTCCGCGCCCGGAGGGACGAAGTCGACGGTCACGTTCCGCGCGTACGCGGTGCCGTACCAGGACAGCGTGAGCTCCCGGAGCAGAAGCCTGGACGACGGGTGGTCCTCCAACTCCAGTGCCCACCAGGAGTCCCAGTCCAGGACGATCGCGACATCGGCGGTGAGCCGGGTGCCCGCGATCTCGGCGAGCCGGGTGAGGTCGCGTCCGAGGCGCACGGTCCGGTCCCACTGCGGCGAGCCGGTGCCGCGGTGCGGCAGGAGCGCGCTGTGGTACTTCTCGGCTCCGGCGCGCGACGCCCGCCACTGGAAGTGCAGGACCCCGTCCGCGCCGCGCGCCACCGCCTGGAAGGACCACAGCCGGCTCAGCTCGGGCGTCTTCGGCACGTTGACCGGCCGCCAGCTCACCGCCGACGGCGCCTGCTCCATGAGCAGCCACGGCCGCCCCGCCTTCAGCGAGCGCATCAGGTCGTAGTTCATCGCGGCGGCGACGTGCGCCTCCGGGTCGGCCGGGTCGGGGTAGGCGTCGTCGGACACGACGTCCTCGTGCGCCGCCCACGCCCAGTAGTCCAGCGACTTGAACATCGACATGAAGTTCGTCGTCACCGGGATGCCGCCGCCGTCCTCGTCCAGGACGGCCTTCTCCGCCAGGTAGCAGGCGAGCAGCGCGTCGGAGCAGAACCTGCGCCAGTCGAGCACCTGGGTCGGGTTCACCGGGCCGGGGGCGGCGCGCGGCGGCTCGATCTCGTCCCACCGGCCGTAGCGCTGGGACCAGAAGTCGGTCGCCCAGGCGCGGTTCAGCGCCGCGAGATCGCCGTACCGGTCCCGCAGCCAGTGCCGGAAGTCGGCGGCGGACGCGGCGCAGAAGCACTCGGTCACGTGGTCGCCGTACTCGTTGTGGATGTGCCACAGGACGACCGCCGGATGGTCGCGGTACCGCTCGGCGATCTTGCGGGCCAGCCGCGTCGCCGACTCCCGGTAGACCGGTGAGGAAGGGCAGTAGTGCTGGCGGGACCCGAACTCCAGCCGGACGCCGTCCGCGGTGACGGGCAGGATCTCCGGATGGGCGCGGACCAGCCAGGCGGGCGGCGACGCGGTCGCGGTGGCCAGGTCGGCGGCGACGCCGTGCGCGGCGAGCAGGTCCAGCAGCCGGTCCAGCCAGCCGAAGTCCCAGGTGTCCGGGCCCGGCTGCAGCCGGGCCCAGGAGAACACGCCGACCGTCACCAGGTTGACCCCGGCGTCCTTCATCAGCCGGACGTCCTCCGCCCAGACCTCCTCGGACCACTGCTCGGGGTTGTAGTCGCCCCCGTACAGCAACCCCGGCACACGCGTGGGTCCGCTCATCCCCGCACCCCCCGGTTCGCTTCGCTCATCCCTTGACCGCTCCTCCCAGCAAGCCGGACACGAACTGTTTCTGGAACAGGAAGAAGATCAACATGAGCGGCAGCGTCGCCAGGAACGAGCCGAGGATCAGCCCCGCGTAGTCGACGTGGCTCTGCCCGATGAGCGTGTACAGCGCGACCGGCACGGTGTACTTGTCCTCGCTGTTGAGCATCAGCAGCGGCCACAGGAAGGCGTTCCACTGCGTCATGAAGGTGAAGATGACCAGCGCGCCGAGCTGGGGCCGCACCACCGGCAGGACGACCTGGTAGAAGATGCGCAGGTCCCCCGCGCCGTCGATGCGGGCCGACTCGATCAGCTCGTCCGGGAAGCCGAGGAACGCCTGGCGCATCAGGAAGATGCCGAACGAGTTGGCCAGGAACGGCAGGACCACCGCCTGGTAGGTGTCGACCCAGCCCAGGCTCGCCATCATCTGGAACAGCGGGACGAGCAGCACCTGGAACGGGATCATCATGGTCGCGAGCACGGCGCCGAGCAGCAGCCCCCGTCCCCGGAACCGGTACTTGGCCAGCGCGTACCCGCACATCGCGGAGATCAGCGAGCTGAGCACGGTGTAGACGACGGCGATACCGGCGCTGTTGAACATGACCCGGCCGAAGCCGATGCTGTGCTCCAGCTCCACCAGGTTGTGCATGAACCGGCCGCCCGGCATGAACGGCGGCGGGGACTGGAACAGCTCGGAGTTGTCGTGGGTGGAGGCCACCACCATCCAGTAGAACGGTGCCGTGCTGATCACCGCGCCGACCAGGAGCAGCAGCACGAAGAGCACCCGGCCCGGCCGGAGGCGACCCGTCCCCCTCGCGATGTGGTTCACCGGGATGAGTCCCTTCCGAAGAAGCGGAACTGGGCGTAGGAGATCAGCCCGATGACCACGACGATCACCCACGCGAGGGCGGCCGCGTAGCCGAAGTCGAGCTGCTCGAAGCCGACCTTGTAGAGGTAGAGGACGGGCGTCATGGTGGCGTTGCCCGGCCCGCCGCCGGTCAGCACGTAGTTCTCGTCGAAGAGCTGGAGCGTCCCGATCGTCGATGTCACCGAGCAGAAGAGGATGACGGGACGCAACTGCGGCAGGATCACCCGCAGATACGTGGTGACGGCCCCGGCGCCGTCGATGGCCGCCGCCTCGTACTGCTCCCGGCCGATCGTCTGCAGCCCGGCCAGCAGGATGACCGCGTTGTAGCCGGTCCAGCGCCAGGTGATCGAGCCGATCAGCGCCAGCCGCGCCCAGCCGGGGCTGTTCAGCCAGTCGATCTCGGACAGGCCCACCGCGGTCAGCATCTGGTTGACCAGCCCGCCGTCGGTCTTGAGCAGGACGCGGAACACCACCGAGTAGGCGACCAGCATGGTGACCGCGGGCAGGAAGTAGGCGATGCGGAACGTCGAGCGGAACCGCAGCCAGGACTGGTTCAGCCCGAAGGCCAGCAGCAGCGCCAGCCCGATCATGACCGGGACCTGGACGATGAGGATCAGCCCGGTGTTGCGCAGCGCCGCCCAGAAGACCGGGTCCGACATCATCCGGCGGTACTGGGCGATCCCGACCCAGGTCGTCGCGCCGTCGCGGTCGGCGGTGAAGCTCTGGTAGAAGCCGGCCACCAGCGGATAGGCGAAGAAGAACACCAGCAGCGCCGCCGCCGGGCCCGCGAAGATCCACGGGGTGGACCGGCGCCACCACCGGCGCGGCGCGGCCCCCGCGCGTGCCGCCGTGCCGGCGCCGGTCTCCCGCTCTGTCACATCGACGGCCACCGCGTCACCCGGCGATCGCCCGGCCGGTCCCGGCGGCGACCTGCTTGGCCGCCGAGTCCAGGGCCTTCTTGGGGTCGTCGTCGTGCAGGAGGATGCCGGAGACGGAGCGCCACATGATGTCCCGCGCCTTCGGGTCGTCCTTGGAGTCCTCGACCGAGGGCACCTTGTCCGCCAGTTCCGCGAAGGTCTTGAAGACGGGCCGGTCCCCGAAGTAGGGCTGCGGGGCGGTCACGAACGGGTCCTTCAGCGCGGGCAGGTAGGCGGGGAACAGCCCCTCGTTCTTCAGCATGGACACCTGGTTGGCGGTGTCGGCGAGGGCGAACTCGATGAACGCCCAGGCCGCCCGCGCGTTCGTGCTGTGGCCGCTGACCGCGAGCGTCGAGCCGCCGTCGTTGGATGTCTGCACCCCGCCGGCGTCGAACGCGGGCAGCGGCACGACGCCGAACTTGCCCTTGAGCTCCGGCATCTCGTCGGTGAGCGTGCCCGCCCACCAGACGGCGTAGGGGGTGGTGGCGGCCTTGCCCGCCTTGGTCCCGGCGACCAGGCCGTCCCAGCCCTTCTCGAAGGCGATCAGGTCCTTGTCGGCGAGCGTCTTGAGCAGCGTCCCGGCGCGGACGGCCTGCTCGCTGGAGAGGGCGACCTTCCCGTCCCGGAAGTACCTCTGCCCCTGCTGCTGGAGCAGCATGGGGAACATGCTGTCCTCCTGGGGGTCCATGATGAGGAGCTTCTTGCCGGTCTTGGCCTTGATGCGCTCCCCCGCGCTGACGTAGTCGTCCCAGGTCGCGATGCTGTTCGGGTCGACCCCGGCCTTCTCGAACATGTCGGCGCGGTAGTAGAGGGCGCACGGCCCGCTGTCCCAGGGCAGCGCGAAGACCTTGCCCTGCGCGTCGCTGGAGTACTTCCACGCGGAGGGGGCGAACTCGGCCTTGTGGGGGCCGGCGAGCGAGGTCAGGTCGTACAGGCCGCCCGGGAAGACGCCGATGTAGCCCGGCAGCCTGCTGCCCTCGATGGTGAGGACGTCCGGCAGGCCCTTCCCCGACTTCAGCCCGACGGTGATCTTGTCGTAGGCGTTGTCGTAGCCGATGTCGACGATCTCGACGCTCGTCCCGGGATGGCGCTGCTCGAAGGCCGGGGCCAGCCGCTTGAGCGCCTTGGCCGCCACGTCCCACGACCAGACGCTGATCTTTCCCTTGATCTCGGCCGCCGCGCCCGCGCTCAGCGTCGGGCCCGCCTTCTTGGCGGTGCCTCCGGTGGCGCAGCCGCTCGCACCGAGCAGTGCCGAGAACACTCCGGCGACTCCGGCGGTCAGGACGGTCCGGCGTCCGAGACTCGCCCGTTCGGGGTTCGTCGCCATCTTGCCTCCCCAGGTGGATCTGGATAATGCTGTATACAGCACACTGCATCATGTGTTCTCGTCAAGAGGGCGGGGCAGGAAAACCCGAGGAACCCGAGAAAGTGAGGGCGCGCGTGAGCGTTCACCCGTACATCCCGAACTCCGTGCCGGAGATCAAACGGCAGATGCTCGCCGCGATCGGCGCGTCCAGCGTCGAGGATTTCTACGCGGACATCCCCGAGAGCATCCGGTTCGGCCGCCCGCTCGACATGCCGCCCCCGCTGCGTTCGGAGGCCGAGCTGACCCGGCATGTCGGCGGGCTGCTGGCCCGCAACACCGGCACCCGGGAGGCCCTGAGCTTCCTTGGTGCGGGCTGCTACCCGCACTACGTCCCCGCCGTGGTGGACGAGGTCGTCAACCGCAGCGAGTTCCTCACCGCCTACGCGGGTGAGCCCTACGAGGACCACGGCCGCTTCCAGGCGCTCTGGGAGTACCAGTCCCTCATGGGCGAGCTGCTGGAGATGGACGTCGTGAACGTCCCGGTCTACGACGGCTACCAGGCGTCCGCCACCGCGCTGCGCATGGCGGGCCGGATCACCGGCGCCCGGCGGCTGCTGCTCGTCACGGCCATCGACCCCGGCAAGCTCTCCAAGATCGACGACTATGTCCGGCCCGTCCACGACCTGGTGATCGTGCCGGTCGACCCGGACACCGGGCTGGTGGACACCGCGGCCGTCCAGGCCGAACTGGCCGCCGGCGACGTCGCGGCCGTGTACGCCGAGGCGCCCTCGGCCTCGGGGATCATCGACCCCGCGCTGACGTCGCTCGCCGGCCTCGCCCACGACGCCGGGGCGCTGTACGTCGTCGGCTGCAACCCCATCTCGCTCGGGGTCGTGGCGCCGCCGTCCGCCTACGGGGCCGACATCGTCTGCGGCGACATCCAGCCGCTCGGCCTGCACATGGCCTACGGCGGGCTCAACGGCGGCTTCATCGCCACCCGCGACGAGGAGAAGTTCGTCGCGGAGTACCCGTCCCGGCTCTTCGGGCTCGCGCCCACCCGCGTCGAAGGCGAGTACGGCTTCGGCGACGTCGCCTACGAGCGCACCTCCTTCGCCGTCCGGGAGGAGGGACGCGAATGGGTCGGCACCGCCGCCGCGCTCAACGGCATCACCGCCGGCGTCTACCTCGCGCTGATGGGACCGCAGGGGATGCGGGAGATCGGCGAGACGATCATGGCGAACACCCGGTACGCGCTGCGCCGGCTCGCCGAGGTGCCCGGCATCGAGGCGCCGTACGCGGACGCGCCGCACTTCGCCGACTTCACGCTCGCCTTCACCGGCGCGCGGACCGCCGCCGAGGTCAACGAGGCGCTGCTCGCGCACGACATCTTCGGCGGCAGGGTCCTGTCGGAGGACAAGGCCCTCTACTGCGTCACCGAAATGCACACCAAGGACGACATCGACCGCCTGGCCGGCCTCTTGGAGGAGATCGTCAAGTGAAGACCGACCACTCCCCCGTCACCCCCGCGGACGCGAAGATCGCCCCGAAGCCGCCGCTGCGCCGCTTCCATCAGGCGAGCTGGGACGAGCCGCTGCTGTTCGAGATGACCAGCCCCGGTGAGCGCGGCGTCCTGGTGCCCGAGCCCGACGTCCCCCTGGACGACACCCTCCCGGCGGCGCTGCGCCGCGCCGAGCCCCCGGCGCTGCCGGAACTGTCCCAGCCCCAGGTGCTCCGGCACTATCTGCGGCTGTCCCAGGAGAACCTCGGCGTCGACTTCAACATCGACGTCGGCCAGGGCACCTGCACCATGAAGTACAGCCCCAAGGTCAACGACCAGTTCATCCGCGACCCGCGGATCGCGGACCTGCACCCGCTGCAGGACGAACGGACCGTGCAGGGCGTCCTGGAGATCATCTACCGGCTGGAAGGGCTGCTGCGGGAGATCTCCGGCATGGACCGGTTCTCGCTCCAGCCCGGCGCCGGCTCCGCCGCGATCTACACCAACGTGTCGATGATCCGCGCCTACTTCGCCGCCCGCGGCGAGGCGGAGCAGCGCGACGAGATCATCACCACGATCTTCTCGCACCCCTCCAACGCGGCCTGCGCGAAGACGGCCGGGTTCAAGGTCATCACCCTGTACCCGGACGCCGACGGCTACCCCGACATCGAGGCGCTCAAGCAGGCCGTCGGCCCCCGCACGGCGGCGCTGCTCATCACCAACCCCGAGGACACCGGGCTCTTCAACCCGCGGATCGAGGAGTTCGTCCGCATCGTCCACGAAGCGGGCGGGCTGTGCGCCTACGACCAGGCCAACGCCAACGGGATCCTCGGCATCACCCGCGCCCGCGACGCCGGGTTCGACCTGTGCCACTTCAACCTGCACAAGACGTTCTCCACCCCGCACGCCTGCGGCGGGCCCGCCGCGGGCGCCTCCGGCGTCACCGAGGCACTGGCCCCCTACCTGCCGACGCCGACCGTCGAGTTCGACGGCACCCGCTACTACCTGGACGACGACAGGCCCGAGTCGGTCGGGAAGATCAGGCCGTTCTACGGCGTCGTGCCGAACCTGGTGCGCGCCTACGCCTGGATCATGTCGCTGGGCGGTGCCGGGCTGCGGGAGGCGGCGGAGATCGCCGTCCTCAACAACAACTACCTGATGAAGAAGGTGCTGGAGATCCGCGGCGCGTCGGCGCCGTACGCGCCGGGACGGCCGCGGATCGAGCAGGTCCGCTACAGCTGGGAGAAGCTCGCCGAGGAGACCGGCGTGCACTCCGAGGACCTCGGCCTGCGCGCGGCCGACTTCGGCACCCACTACTGGACGAGCCACCACCCGTTCGTCGTCCCGGAGCCGATGACGCTGGAGCCGACCGAGTCCTACTCCAAGGCCGACCTGGACGAGTACGCCGCGATCCTCGCCGAGGTGGCCCGCGAGGCGTACGAGGACCCGGAGACCGTCCGGACCGCCCCGCACCGCTCCACCGTGCACCGCGCCCGCGAGGACGTCCAGGACGACCCGGCCACCTGGTCGGTCACCTGGCGCGCCTACCGCAGGAAGATCCTCGGCGCATGAGGTCGCGATGAGGTTCGGGCTTGTGGTGAACCCGGTCGCCGGGCTCGGCGGCCGGGTCGGGCTCAAGGGCAGCGACGGCGCGGCCGTCCAGGAGAAGGCCCGCGCCCTCGGCGCGACGCCGCGCGCCTCCGAGCGCGCCGCGCTGGCGCTGTCCGAACTGCGTTCCCGGCTCGGCGGCGACGAGATCACCGTGCTGACCGCGGCCGGGGCCATGGGCGCCGACGCCGTGGCCGCCGCCGGGCTCGTACCGGACGTCCGGTACGAGCCCGGCGACCCGACCACCCCGGCCGACACCGTGCGCGCCGCCACCGTGCTCGCGCCGCAGGTCGACCTGCTGCTGTTCGCCGGCGGGGACGGGACGGCGCGCGACGTCCTGGACGCGGTCGGCCGCACCGTCCCCGTGCTCGGCGTGCCCACCGGGGTGAAGATGCACTCGGCGGTGTTCGGGGCCACCCCGCGCGCCGCCGGGGAGGCGGCCGCGCTGATGGCCGCCGGCGGTGTGCGGCTCCGGGAGGCCGAGGTGATGGACCTGGACGAGGACGCCGTCCGCACCGGCCGGGTCTCCGCCCGCCTGTACGGCCATCTGCGGGTGCCGGACATCCCCGTGCGCGTGCAGCAGCGCAAGATGGGCAGCTCGATCACCGACCCGTCGGCGGTCTCCGGCATCGCCGCCGAACTCGCCGCCCGGACGGGGCCGTCCGGGCTGCTGGTGCTCGGCCCCGGCGGCACCACCCGCGCCATCGCCGCCGCGCTCGGCGCCGACGTCCCCGTGATGGGCGTCAACGTGCTGACCGGGGACCGGCGGGTCGCGGCGGCGGACGTGTCCGCCACCGAACTGGAGGCGCTGGTCCGGGCGTCCCCGGCGTGGATCGCGGTGACCCCGATCGGCGGTCAGGGCTTCCTGCTCGGCCGCGGCAACCAGCAGATCTCCCCGGCGGTGCTGCGCGCCGTCGGCCCGGACCGGTTCGTCGTCGTGGCGACCGAGGCCAAGCTCGCCTCGCTCGGCGGCCGTCCGCTGCTGGTCGACACCGGCGACGAGGACCTCGACCATGAACTGCGCGGATACCTGCCGGTGCTGACCGGGCACGGCAGGTTCGCCATGTATCCCGTCCGATGAAAGGACACGAAACGTGAACTCACTCGAAGGCAAGACCGCCCTGGTCAGCGGGGCCGCGTCCGGCATCGGGCGGGCCACCGCCGAGCTGATGGCCGAGCTCGGCGCGAAGGTCGTGCTGGCCGACCTGGACGAGGCGGGCGCGCAGGTCGCCAAGGCCATCGAGGCCGCGGGCGGCCGGGCGGTCTTCGTGCGCGGCGACGTCTCCGACGCGGCCGACTGCGAGCGGTTCGTCGCCGCCGCGCGGGACACCTTCGGCGGCCTGGACGTCCTGTTCAACAACGCGGGCATCATCCGCCGCTCCACCGTCCTGGAGATCAGCGAGGACGACTGGGACCTGGTGATGGCCGTCAACATCAAATCGATCATGTTGATGAGCCGGGCCGCGATACCGTTGATGGCCGCGGCCGGGGGCGGCAGTATCATCAACACCGGCTCGGGCTGGGGCATCCAGGGCGGCGCGCGGGCCGTGTCGTACTGCGCGTCCAAGGGTGCCGTGGTGAACATGACCCGGGCCATGGCGATCGACCACGGGCCGCAGAACATCCGGGTCAACTGCGTGTGCCCCGGCGACACCGACACCGGCATGCTCGCCGAGGAGGCCCGCCAGCTCGGCGGTTCGCTGGAGGCGTTCTACACGGACGCGGCGGACCGTCCGCTCGGCCGGGTCGGACGCCCCGTGGACATCGCGCACATGGTGGTGTTCCTTGCGGGCGACGCCGCCTCGTTCGTGAGCGGGGCGATCATCCCCGTCGACGGGGCCGGAACGGCGTGATCGACAGATCACTCGGGGAGAGGATGGCGACAGGATGGCGATCGACCGCCGGCCCCTGCGCGAGCAGATCAAGGACGAGATCCTAGAACGGCTGGCCAGGGGCGAGTTCGGCCCCGACCAGCCGATCAACGAGATGGCGCTGGCCGCCGAACTCGGCGTGAGCCGCACCCCGCTCCGTGAGGCGCTCATCGGCCTGGAGCGCGAGGGGATCATCCTGAGCGAGCGCGGCAAGGGATTCCGGTTCGCGCCGATGAGCTCGAAGGAGTTCGAGGACCTCACGACGATCGTCGCGGCGATGGAATCGCTGGCACTGGAACTGTCCGACCCCGGCCATCTCCGCGCGGTCGCCCCCCGGCTGCTGGAGGAGGCCCGCGCGTTCTCCGCGCCCGAGGCGGAGTACGCGGTGATCGAGCGCTACGACGACGCTTGGCACGATCTGCTGCTGTCGGGCTGCCCGAACGAGCGGCTGATGGACCTGATCACCTCGCTGAAGCTCACCATGCACCGCTACGAGCGGGTCATGGTGGGCGACTGGGAGATGCTCGAACGCTCGGCGCAGGAACACGAGCGGATCGCCGAGCACCTGGTGTCCGCGGACATCGAGGGCGCCGTGGAGGCGCTCAAGGCCAACTGGGAGAGCGGCAAGGACAGAATCCTCGCCCGCCTCTCCGAACGCTGAACCCCGCCTGCCAAGAGCGGCGACGCGGGTTCCGGCTGCCCTGAGCACCGGCATACGGCAGCGCGGAGGGACGGCCCCCTCCCACCGCCCCTCCGCGCGGTCTTCACGGGTTCAGAACCGCGAAGACGACCTTGCCGGCATTACCGGCCAGCGGCCGGACGCCCCAGCACAGGGCGACCCGGTCCACGATGAACAGGCCCCGACCGGCCTCACTGGCCGCGTCCGCCTCCTGCATGTACGGCAGAGCGCAGGCGGCGTCCTGGACCTCCATCCACAACCCGCCGTCCTCGGTGCGGTCCAACCGCAAGGTCACATCGTCATCCGACGCGGACGCATACCGCAGCGCGTTGGTGACCAGCTCGCTCGCCACCAGGCACGGCACGAAGTCGTCCATGCCCCACCGGCCGGTGACCAACCGCACGAACCGCCGCACCTCCGCGACAACTCTGAGGTCCTGCTTCACCACCATCTCGTTCTCCGCCGCCTCGCCCACGATCATCTCCTCACTATCTGTGATTTAACCAACACAGTGAGGCACTTTTCGTCTACGATGTGGCTGCCGTCACAAGGTGGCAGGCAAAGGAAGATCATTCTCAGTCTCGGAAGATGCCCACGAGAGGCAGGTGGCATGTCCCCCCGTCGCCAACGTCGCCCCAGCGAGTCCCCCGCCCTTATCGCCTTCGGCCGCCAGATGCGCCGCTTACGGGAGGCCAAAGAGGTCAAGCAGGAGACCATCGCTCACCTGACGCAGGTGAGCGGCCCGCAGGTCAGCAAGATCGAGAACGGCAAGAAGCGCGCTACCCGATCGTTCGTGGAGATCGTGGACGACTACCTGGAGGCCGACGGAGCGCTCATTAACCTCTGGGAAGACCTGAACAAGGACGGTCATCCCGTCCCGATCTGGTTCGACTGGCCGAAGATCGAGGGTGACGCAGCGATGCTGATCACCTATCAGCACTCGGTGATTCCCGGTCTGGCTCAGACTCCCGGCTACGCGCTGGCAATCCTGCACGGTAATCAGGAGGCTGCGGACGCTCGGATCAGCCGCCAGAAGATCCTCCAGGAACCGAGGGAGGACGGGGCCTCCCCACCGATCTACGTGATCCTGATCGACGAGCAAGCGCTCTACCGGCAGGTCGGCACCCCAGAGACGATGAGGGAGCAGCTAGAACACCTGGTGGACATGAGCATGTTGCCCAACATCACGGTTCAAGTAGTGTTGGGAAGCGGCGAACATGACGGCAACATGGGCGCATTTGTGCTCGCGACAATGGAGGACCGAAGCGAAGTCGCGTACATCGAGACAGCCGTCCGTCCTCTCACGACGGACGATCCCGCAGACCTCTCTGTTGTTGCACGGACCCTGGTCACCCTACGTTCACGGGCACTGACAGAAGAGATGTCACGTGAATTCATAAGAAAGGTGGTCCAAGAAAAATGGACCTGAAGAACGCCACCTGGCACAAGAGCAGCTACAGCGGCTCCAACGGTGGTGACTGCGTCGAACTGGCCGGGCTCCCCGGTGCGGTGGCGGTGCGGGACAGCAAGGACCCGGACGGCCCCATCCTCCTACTGAACCGCGCAGCCCTGCGCAGCGCGGTGCAGTCCACCCCCACAACCCGCTGACCGACCCCCCAATCCCCGCACATCGTTGAGTCGCGGCGAGTCGCCCACACCCCCACCCCAGGCGACCCGCCGCCCACCGACAAGCACTCCCAGAGCCCCGGCCGCTCCCGGCCGACCACACCCCACCCCCCTGACAAACCCCGCACCGCGTCCGACACTGACTCCATGGACCTGAAAAACGTCCACTGGCAGAAAAGCAGCCACAGCGCCTCCAATGGCGGCAACTGCGTCGAACTGGCAAGCATCCCGGCCACCAACTGGCGCAAGAGCACACACAGCGGCCCCAACGGCGGCAACTGCATCGAGTTAGCGGACGCAGCCGGGGTAGTGGCGGTGCGCGACAGCAAGGACCCGGACGGCCCCATCCTCCTGCTGACCCGCGCAGCCCTGCGAACGGCCGTCCGATCCACCTCCGAGACACACTGACCGTCCATCGGCGACCCCCAGCGGCCTCCCGATGCACTGAGCCGCGACAGTCATCTCGTCCCCACACCACGGACAACCGCCCCGACTTCCCGTTGACTTGCGGCGTGTTTCGAATGTGCTGGTCGCGAGACGGTGCCCTACTCATATTCGTGCTGCGACGGCCGAGAGGCGTGCTATACAAAGGCGGTGGCTGAGGGGAATGCCGATGTGGTCCACCGTGGGATGCTCAAACGCTCCGTGGACTCAAGCCGTTACCGGGGCCTGGTCCGGCCGGACAAGACCGTCGGGTGGGCGGTGGACGAGCTGGAAAAGGTCGAGCAGATGCGTGGGCGGCCCTCGGACGCATGGCCCACTACGACCGCACTTCCTGAGGCGCTGAACCGGCTCGCCGAATTGCTGACGGAGTTGGGGTGGGACGACCTCGCCTCGCTAGCACGTCGTGAAGAACTCATGGTGTATCGGGAGCTGGACGCCGGCCGACCGGGCGTCTTCGCCGGCAAGATCGCCCATGCCCTGGCCGCACTGCGCAGCAACCTCGTGGACATCAAGCGCTACGAGGAGGCGCTCGAAGTCGTCGATGAGCAGCTGCGGCTGTCAGACACCGACCGATCCGCGCAGGTAGAGGCCCCGAAAGCTCGGGAATGGCGGACGGTGCTCCTTGCCAGACTCGGCCGCCGTGAGGAGGCGGTGGAGTCCGCGGCCGCGGCTGTGGACGAGATCCGCGGGCGGCTCAAGCGCCGTGGGGGCGCCTCGGTGGACCTCGAACTCAGCCATGCGCTGGCAGCCTATGCGGATCGGCTTGACGCCGTCGGCCGCGTTGCTGAGGCAGCGGAGGTGACCGCTGAGGTCGTGGCTTATTGGCGGGAGCGTTCCGATTCCACGGCCAAGTTCCTTACAACGGTGGATCTGCTCAGCGAACGACTGGTCCGGAGCGGGCGGACCGAAGAAGCGGGCGTGTGCATCACCGAGGCGATGCAGAAAGTCCGGCGCCGTAAACCTCACCTTGAGTTGGCAGGTACCTGGCACGGCTTCAGCGTCCGTCTGCTCTCGCTGGGTCTGCCTAAGAAGGCCCTGGACGCCGGTAAGGAAGCGGTGAACCTCTACCGTGAAATCGCGCATTGGGCTCAAGAGAATCACCGGAAGGTGGAGGCGGAAGACGACTGGGACCACGACCCTCGCTATGCCGAGTGGTATCTGCGCCAGCGGCGACAGGAAGAACTGGAATCGTCGCATGAGCGCGTCCGCCGGGCCGAGCGGAACCTGCATGACGGGCTGCTCACCCTGAGTGCCTGCCTGCGCCGGCTCGGCCGCATCGACGAGGCGGCGGCAGCGGACGCCGAGGCCGCCGCAGTCTCCACGCACACGGCACGTCCATCGGGCCAAGTTCCACCGGACCCGGCTTAGGATCTGCCAGCGGCGGAGCAGGTCGTACACCCGCCCCACGGCCCATGCCTCTCGGGCATATCCCGCCCTACGCCACGTACCGAGAGCATCGCATGCGCAAGATCGACTTCCGATGCACGCCCTGGGACGGGTTCCCGCCCGGGACCCGGAACGGAATCAGCCCGCTGCGTGCGCGGCGCCGTGTGATGGGCCGCGCTCGGCTGCGCGGGCGCGCAGATAGGCCACGACGAACAGCACGCTGGCGCCGATTTGGAAGACGAAGACCGGTGCGAGGTAGGGCAGGCGGGTCAGGCCGCTGTGCACGGCGTATCCGCCGGAGGCGATGAGGCCGATCAGCACGGGGCACACGGTCAGCAGCAGCACCCCCCGCCGCTCCACCGGCCTGCGGTCGGCCCAGACCAGCAGCACGGTCCATCCGGCCATCAGGGCGGCGGCGATACCGGCGGCGTACCGGTAGTCCGAGCCCGGCGCGAACCCGTCGAGGCCGAGCATGACCTCGGCGGCCTTGGGGACCAGCAGCGGAATGAGCGCCAGCGCGTCCGCCACCGCGCCGATCCAGTAGGCGGCGTGCAGCAGCCGGGGGACTCGGTTCATCGGGTGCCACCTTCCTGAGTGCCGTCCGAGGTCTTCGGCGCGACGACGAGCGACTCGCGGACGAAGGTCCGCAAGTCCAGAACGAATCGTTTGAGCGTCTCCAACTCGGCCTCGGAGTATCCGTCCAGGCACCTGGCCAGATCCTCGCCCAGCCGGCCGCGCAGGGCCATGATCTCCTCAAGGAGCGTCCTGCCCAGCGGCGTGAGCGTGATGGTCGCGGAGTTCTTGCGGGCGCGGTCCTTGCCCACGACCAGGACGCCCTTGCCGGCCAGCCGCAGAAAGGTCTGCGAGACCGCGCCCTTGGAGATGCCGAACTGCCGGGCCATCTGGGTGAAGCTCGCACCGTGCATCGCGCTCACGAGCATGTGCACCTCGCTGGGATACAGCCGTACCCCTTCGGCCTGCACGACCTGCTTCTTGTCGAAGTACAGGACCGCGTCCAGGACGTCGATGAGCACGTCCCCGATCGCCGCCTCGCCATCATCACTCACTCCGCGAGTTTAGCATCTAAACCCAGACCCTGCGGGCCGCGAGACGAAGTGCCGGCGGCACGGCATCCCCGAGCCGGGGGCCCGCAGGTCAGCAAGATCGAGGCGGACGAACCGAGGCCGATCACCTATCGGCACTCGGCGATTTCCGGCCTGGCGCAGAGTCCCGGCTACGCGCCGACAATCCTGCACGGCCATCAGGAGACGATCTGTCAAGGTCGAATGACCGTAGCCCAGTCACAGTCTTGTATCAGCAGCGAACCAAAAGCGATGTCCGTTAAAGGAATTTTGTGCGCATCGGATGATGGGTTCTTTCTTTCGGCGGGCCATTGAGGTTCGGCGGGCTTTGCTGACCGATTATGGTCAGCCGTTCAAGGCGACATATCGGGCAGGGCCGGAAAGATGATCTCCCGGGTCGTTGATGATGCGGATATGACGCGGAGTGCGGTGGCATGGGCCGGCGGCCTGGTGACGGCTATGGCTTTCGGCGGGATGGCGGTGTACTTCGCCGTGGTCAGGCCGGATGATGCCGACAAGTCGGCCAGCATGATCGGGTTGTTCGCAGCGGTGGCCGGGATGGGGGTCGCCGTATACGGCGCGGTCGCCGCTCGGCGCGCACGGCGACGCGCGGCCATGGCCGACGCTCCGGCGGAACGCGCCGCGCGGCCATATGTGAAGCAGTTGACCGTCCAGGTCACCGGCAGCCGCGGAATCCTCATCGGCGATCACGGGCACCAGGAGAACGTCTTCCACGTTGATGTGCCGGCGGTGCTGTGGGCGTCGCTGGTGACGCTGATCGCCTCGGTGCTGGCCGTGGGCGCGGGCCGGCTGTACTTCGACTGGTTCTCGCCGGAATTCGCCCCCAACTACCGGACCCAGTTCCTTGTCGACGCGGCGGACGCCGCCGATCCGGCCGGGCTCGCCGCGGTCACGACGTCGCTGCGCAAGGCGATCGGAAATTCCGGCGACCACGATGCGCTGTCTTTGCGTCGGTTCGGCGGCGAGTGCGGCACGTCCGGCAACACCACCAGACTGGCCGGCTTCGCCACCGGCAACCGGCAGAAGATCACCAACGAGGCGGCCCGGATCCGGGCGGGCGGCGGGCCGACACTGGTGCGGGGGATCGTGGAGGCGGTCGAGGATTTCTCCAAACCGCTCACCAGCAAGGCCCGGCAGGTCGACAGGATCATCGTGGTGACCCGGCATGGCGTGGACGCCTGTGACAGCGACACCTCCTACGTCGAGAACGAGATCCGCGATCGGATCGGCGCGGCTGGACTGTCCCTGGAGTTCCGGCTGATCGGCTACCAAGTTCCTGAAGGGCAGCGCCGCACGCTCGACAGAATCGCCACGGCGGCCAAAGCACCGCGGCCCGCCTATGTGAAGAACGCGACAGAGCTGCAGCGGACCCTGAACTGGTACGCCAACACCGAACCGGTACTCAAGGGTGCCCAGTCGATCGTCGACACCCTTAACACCACGGTGACCCAGGTGAACACGGCCGTACAGGCGATCGTGAACGGGCGCCTCGACCTCGCGGACAGCACTCTCGGGCGGGCGAGAAAGTCGGTGGACGGTACGGCCGCGCAGTTCGGCGACCTGGCTGCCCGGGCGAAAGACGTCACCGCTCGCGACGTGCGTGACCGCGCCCTTCGGCTGCGCGAAAAACAACGGCGGGTCGTCGCGGCGGCCGATGCTCTGCTCAAGGCCGCAAGGGCCGGGTCGCCGCTCGACCCGCAACTGACGGTGTTCCAACAGGCGGCGAAGGACTACAACAACGAGGTGAACGGCATGAACCAGGCCCTGGCCCCCCTCCGCGCCAACCCGGCGAAGAAACCGTGACCGGCATTTCATCCGCCCACCGCAGGCGTTGGCCCCGAGTGTTACTGATCATCCTGGCGGCCGTCGCGCTGTCGGTCGGCGTCGCGGTCTTCCTGGTGATGCGTGCGATCCCGGAATACCGAACCGCGTTCCTCGTCGATGCCTCACTGCCTAAGGACGACAAGCAGTTCACCGCGATCGCAAACGCCGTCGGCTCGGCCGCGCAGAACTCCGGCGACCACGACTCCCTGTCCCTGCGCCGGTTCGGCGGCTCCTGCGGCACCAGGACCAACACGTCCCAGATCGTGGGCGCGGGCACGGGTCATGCCCAGGAGATCAGCAGGTCCGTGCAGACGCTGACGCCGTCGGGTAACGCCACACTCGAAAGCGGCATCCTCGCTGCGGTCGACGATTTCTCCGGACGGTACCCCTTCCGAGGCGGAAAGCAGAATCGGATCATTGTGGTGACCTCCCATGGCGTTGATGCCTGCACGGCCGACCAATCCGCGCTGCAACGCTCGGTCCGCAAGAAGGCGGAGGACGCCGGGGTGCAACTGGACTTCCGATTCATCGGCTACAAGGTTCCGCAGAAGGAGCGGCAGCCCCTGGTCAAAGTCGCCACCGTCATCAAGGCGCCAAAACCGAATTTCGTCACCACATCAACAGCGCTCAACGCGACGCTCAAGACGCTGACTGTTCCCCCCTCCGTGGAGGGCAGGCACGTCAAGACCCCGACGTCGAGCCCATCCATCACCTCTTCGCCGTCCGAGGGAAATATTGTTGGCTCCTATGCGCTCAGTGACGGCACACTCGAAGGAAAAGTTCCGAATACCAACTGGTCCTGGGTCTTCGAAGAGGAGCGCAAGAACCGCAAGTCAGCCGAGATCAAACCAGGGAAGTGCACCGGCCGGCCATGCGGAGTCATCCTGCACTGGGACACTTCGGTGGTCGCACACGGCGGCGGGTATTCGCCTTATGATGACCTTCCCCTCAGGCATATGCCGGACGGCTCTTATCGCTGGTACGACCACGGCACTTTCCAGGGCGTGCAGATAAAGCCGACGCTGGTCGAGGGTGGGATTGTCAAGAAGTTCACCGTCTCGAAGGTCGAGGGAACCGAAGAAAATCCAATCACCCTCGCCTGGCAGGCGACGCGAGTGCGATGATGAAAGGTGACCATGGACGCAGTAACAGCGGTCGTCGCCGCGCTTGGCGCGGGTGCCGCGGCAGGTCTCAGCGACACCACGGCCGCGGCCGTCAAAGACGCCTACACCCGGCTGAAGGAGCTGGCCGCGGCGCGGGTCGCCGGGAACAGTGCCGCCGAACTCGTTCTCGCCCGGCACGAATACGACCCGGCCTGGAAAGTTCTGCTGGCGGAGGCGCTGCTGGACAATGGCGCGGACAACGATGCTGAACTACTTGAGGCCGCTCAGAGGGTCCTCGGCCTCCTCGCTGAAGGACGGACGGCCAAGTACAACGTCGTGGCGAACGACTCGCAGGGCGTCCAGGTCGGTGACCACGGACGGCAGCGCAACCGCTTCGGACCCTGAACACCAGGTAGTCGGGGCGCTTCGCTGATCACCGCGGCCGTTGGTCGGTTCTCACAGCCGCGACGCCGCTCGATGCCGACCGCCGGCCCGGCCGAGGAGACCCCTTAGCCTTGCCGGCCGGGGCGCGGTGGTGAGTGATCAGACGCGCCCGTGTGCGGGTGCGTTGCCGTACTTCTCGGCTGTACAGCAGCGTTACGGACCGCCCAGGTACGGGATCGCCGCTACAGGTCCTCATCGTCGTTCAACGCTCGCATGACCCAGTCGAGAGAGCCGGCCTTCTGCGCCTCCTCGGCGAGACGCCTGGCGGACGCGGTCTGGAGTTGGGCGAGTGAGCTGTCCACCCACGGCCGGGTGTTCTGGTTGCCGTGCTCCCGGTACTCGATGGCCTGGATGAGGCACTCCAGCTTGTCCGCGTCACGGGCGCACATCGCCTCGGCACTGGCCTTGCCCTCGTACTCCGCGACGGCACCCGTGACCAACGCGGCGACCGCCTCCGGCAGGCCGCGCGTCTGACGCCCGGTGACCTCCTCGTTGGACGCCTTAGTCACGTACGGCCTGGCCAGGTAAGGGATATCGGTGAGACGCGTCTCCTGGCTGTCGTGGAAGAGACTGAGCAGCGCGGCACGCTCGGGATCGGCGCCCTCCATCACGGCCAGGACGCTCGCGATGATCGCCGTACGGAGCGAGTGGTCGGCGATGCTCTCGGGGTCCTTCACGCCCGCGACAAGCCAGCCCGTGCGCTTGTAGCGCTTGAGAAGCCCGATCTCGTACAGGAAACCCGCCAGCCGCTCCGTTTCGTTCGCCATGCCCGTCCTTACTCTCAACAACCGCCCGCCATACGTAGACCGTAGAGGCTGACGCGCCGCCAAGGTGCCCACCCAGGACTACAGACAGGCGGGCAAGGCCACCCACCGGGCGAACCCGCGCTGCCCTGCGGGTCCGGCCGCGCCGCGAATGGGAGGACCATCACGGCCCGGCAGGGACCTTCGCCCGTGGACGCATCCACCCGGACGGCCGACCATGAAGGCGAGAGACGGAGGCCGCCATGCCCAACGAGAAGCCCGATCCAACACTCCACGATCGGCTCGGTCGCTGGGTCGCCGCAGGGTTGATCGACGCGGACCAGGCCGCGCGGATCGAGGCGGCGGAGCGGGCGGACCGCCCCCGCGGCACACGGGACGGCCGCACTCCGCTGGTCGTCGAGGCACTCGGCTACCTCGGCGGTGCGCTGGCCGTCATCGCCGGATTCCTCGCCGTCAACGAGTTCTGGCCGGACATCCCCACCGTTGCCGAACTGGCGTTCGCCGCGGCCGGCGCGGCGGCGCTGCTGCTGGCGGGCGCCGCCGTACCGACCGGCCGTGACCCGGCGCTGGAGCGTCTCCGCGGCGTCCTGTGGCTGCTGTCGACCGCGTGCCTGGCCGCGTTCACCGGACTGCTGGGCGCCAAGGTGTGGCACATGGAGCCGACCAGCACCGGGACGCTGGCATCGTCGGCCGCCGCCGTGTACGGCCTCATCCTGTGGAGACGGACCCGCTCGCCGTTGCAGCACCTGGCGGTCTTCGCCGCCCTGGCCGTCGCGGTGGGATGCGGGATCGCGCGTGCCGACGCCGACCTGGTCCTGTGGGGACCCGGGCTGGGCGTCTGGGGGCTGTCGGCCCTGTGGGGGCTGGCCGCGCACAAGGGCCTGGTACCACCGCGCACGGTGGGCCTCATCGCCGCGGCGGCCGGGCTGCTCGTCGGCGCGCAACTCACGATGGAGACCGCGGCCGGGCACGTGCTCGCGCTCATGACGGTCGCGGGGCTGGTGACCGCGGGGGTGATGGCGCGCAGGGTGTGGCTCGTGGCGTTCGGGGCTTACGGCATCGTCCAGATTCTCCCCCAGACCGTGGCCCGCTACCTGCCCCAGTCCGCCGCCGCCCCCATCGCGGTGTTCTCGGCCGGCGTGGTCCTGCTCGGCGCGGCGCTCTGGCTGGCCAGGCACCGCGGTCCCGGCCAGGACCTTCCCCGTCCGCCGAAAGCGCCCTCGGAACCACCGGAAGCGACTCCGGGCGTACACCGAACCCGACGGACCGGACATCCCACGGAAGAGAAACGCAGATAACCGAGCGCAAAGTTCGCGACGTGATGCCCGCACCGCCGGTGACGGTGAACGCGACGCGACCATCGTCGAGGCCACCCCGCTCATTGACATGCGCCGGGCTCGGCCAACCGGCGGCGGATCTGCACGGTAAGCCGGGCGATCTCCGCGTCCTTGCGCCTGTTGTCGGCCGCCAGCCCCTGTGCCAGGGCGATCAGCTCCGTACGCGACAACTCCTCTAGACAAGACACCCAAGATCACGCCACGCGCAGGCCGTAACGATCAAAAAGACAGACTGTCACCCGACCCGCACGCCCGTCACCTCCATGCCCGGCCTGAATGCTTATACACCGACGTCCATCGGTTCCCATAAACCGGTAGTCAGGCAAGCGATATATCGGAAGCCCGGAGCGTAAGGGCAGGCTGCCACCCCGGGGAAAGCTAGAGAGGTTCAATAGTTGGGGTTACCGATTGGCAGGTGGGTGTAGGCGAGGAGGCCGGTAAGCAGGGCGGGCCGGTGCTGGATGTGTTATGAGCTGGTCGATGGTGTGTTTGGCGAGATTAGCAGGGACCGTTTCAGGTGTGACCACACGCCCTCGACGGGGTTGAGTTCGGGCGCGTAGGGCGGCAGGTAGAAGACGGTCAGCCAGTCCGGACGGCCAGGCAGCGGCACATCCGGGCCGAGCGGTGGGTGTTGAGGACGCCTCCTGAGTCTCACAGTTGTCCCACAGACCACGATCGGCCCGCCGAGCTGCTGATGAGCGGCATCCAGCAGGGCTATGTAGTCGCCTTCGTCCAAGCCCTTCTTCTCGCCGGCGCGACCACGGTAGGCGTGCGCCCGCTAGAACAGGTGGGGACGGTCGCCCGGCTTGACGGCCACAAACGCGGCCAGCGAGACCCGGTGGGTGCCGCGGGCGGTGACGCGCACCACCGGTGTGTGTCCGCGCCGTTCCCAGGCTGTGCCTTTGGGCGGCCTCAGTCCCTGGCCGGCTTCGCCCTCGAAGCAGATCCAGGCGCCCGGGTCGCCCGCGGTGTTTCCACCGTCGGCAACACTTCTGCCCGCCACCGGTCGATCTGCTGCTCGTCGCGCTCGGCGGGACGGTGCCTGCACGCTCCACCCGATCCGGTGCAGCAGCACGTCCACACCGGCTGGGGTGTAGGCGACAGCGAACAACTCCTAGATCACCGCGGCGATCCGAGCGAGCGTCCACCGCTGATCCTCAGTCCAGCCGTGTACGGCCGGCCTCCAACGCCTTCTGCAAGCAGGTCACCTGCTCGTCAGTCAATTTACACTTCGCGCCGCCCGGTCCCTTGGAGGTCAGCGCGGCCGTTCCGCCCGCCTGCCAGGCCCCGCCGCCACCGGTTCACCGACATCCGCGACACCCGGAACCGGCGCCCGATCTGCGCATCCGACAGGCAGCCCTGCACGAACAACCCTGCGGCCTCCAGCCGCAGGGCCTCCCGCCGCGCCCGCTCCACAGCGCTCAACCCACTGCCTTCGCCATACCACATCCACCAGGGGTAACCCACCCACACATCACAGTCCAGTAACCGTCAAGACACATTCGGTAACTCTAACTAGTGCGGTTACCTCGGAGGAAGATGCACCGGGACGATCACTGAGCATGACGCTTGGATCACTCAAGAGATTCTCGAGTGTGCGCCGCAACTGCGTTCGCTGCCATCGCCTGACACAGGTCCCCCGCCGGCAGGTGTCCACCAGAGGCCACACAGCCCCTACCTTGTGGCACTGCAGTGGCACAAGGTGGCCACAAGTCCTGCCTTCAGGATATCTATTGAGGCCTTTGTGTTTCTGGGCGCGCGGACGCGCAGGTTTTCCAGTTAGTTTACAAGAAAAGAATGATCTTTGTCAATCTTTACAGAGTGGATCTTGGTGCTTACACTTTCAGTCATCCTTTGACAGAAGTGCCCCGGCATGGGTATTTCATTGCTTGGTCTCCATCTCGGGGGCCCAGGAGAGGAATGATGCACAAAGGAATCCCCTCGCGTGGCCGTTGGCGCGCAGGACTTCTGGCGGGAGCGCTGGTGACCGGTGTCATCAGCGGCCTCACCGTCAGCGACGTCAACAACGCTCACCCTGCGGTCGCGGCAGAAGCGGACCCGGCGCCGCTGAACCTCACCAAGTCCGGGCAATACCACATCGCCCGAGCCCGGCTCGCCAACAACATCAAGATCGAGGCGAACGCGACCACCGCGGTGACGGTCGCTGGCGTCGGCGGCCTCCCGGCCTCCGGCCTGGCGTCCGTGGCGGTCAACATCAGCGCCAAGGGTGACTGGTTCAACAACGGTTCGCTGAAGATCTACCCCAGCGGGCTGACCGAGCCCAATGCCACCGCGCTCAACTACAACTCCAACTTCTACCTTGCCGACATGCTGACCACCAAGGTCGGCGCCGACGGCAAGATCAACATCATCAACAAGAGCAACCAGCCGGTCAAGGTCTACCTGGACGTTCAGGGCTACACCCTGAACGAGGAGAACCCCTACGTAACCAAAGGCAGCACCTACGTGCCGCTCAACCCCTTGATGCTGGTGACCAATCAGAACATCGACGGCAATGGCAACTTCGAGCTTGCGCCACTAGGGCAGTCCGGCATCCCCGGCGAGGGCGTGGATGCCGTCGCACTGAACATCTCCACGCTCAGCCCTCGCGACAGCGGCACCCTCCGTGTGTACCCGTCCGACGAGGGCTGGCCGCTTGACGCGACCATCGACTTCGTGCCCAACCGCAAGCTCCAGAACTCAGTGATCGCCAAGGTCGGGACCAACGGCAAGATCAACATCCACAACTTTGCCATGGGCGCCACCAGCGTCTGGGTTGAGGTCACCGGCTACTTCGCCACCGCCGGAACCGTGCCCGACCACCTGGCTCTCAACGCCGTTGACCCAACCCGCGTCTCCAATGAGGCGTCTCTCCCCGCCGGCGGCGACCAGACGTTGAAACTCACCCAGGTCGGCGGGGTACCTGCCGACGCCGACGGTGTAGGTATCAACCTCACCGCCAAGAGCGACTCCGGGGCCGGTGCCCTACAGGTCTACCCAGCCGGGACAGCCAATCCCGGCTCGCAGACCGTCAGCTACCAGGCCGGCAACCAGATCAGCGGCTTCACCTTCGCCAAACTGGGCACCGACGGCCAGATCACAATCCACAACGCCGGTTCGGCCTCCGTCACCGTGTCGGTCGACGCCTACTCCTACACCAAACTCGTGCCCGAGGTTGAACCCACCGACGCGGTCATGCCCATGTCGGGTGGCACTTACCTGACCAGCGTCGCCGAGGTGCCTACGCAGGACTGCAGGGTGGCAAGCGAGGCCACCGGCACCGCACTCGGCGACAACTGTGTCAGCGGCACCGAACTCACCGTCGGCCCCGAGAGCGACATCCCCTCCACACCCGAGGGGACGGTGGTTCCTTCCCCCCCGTTCGCGTCCCAGCCTCGAAGCACGGTCGGGGTCGCGGCCAGGTGGAAGTACCGCAAGGTCGTTGCCCATTCCTGCTACTCCACCAAGCGCCCCAGGTGGGGCAACGGATCGGGCTGGAAATGCTCGGTCGCCAAGTCGAAGATGACTGGCGAGTTCAAGTACAACGGTAGCCGGGTCTACATCAACTGGTATGACTGTGTCCACAGCGACAACTACCTTGCCGAAATCACTCAGACGTGGTGCGGCTGGTGGAACAACGGCGCCGGAGCCAGTGGTGGTACCAGGTACATGAACATCGGCTTCAACGCCAAGGTCAGTTACATGAGGTACGTCGCCAGACCATACTGGCTTAGAATCGACGCATGGCCCAGTGGGAAGGTCTCCCTCCGGGGTGGCTCCTGACGAGCCGGTCTCAGTCGTTCCGCCGAGAAAGGAACCCCAATGCCCTCAGCAGTACCGGCGCTCGTCCAGATCCTCATCGTGGTCGGCGCGGTCGCGGTTATCTTTTCGGCAGGCACGGCGTTCTTCAAATACACCGCCAAACGTCACCAGAAAAAGTGACACTCTGATCTGAAAAGATCCATCGCCCCGCCATCGGAAAGTAGCGGGGCGATGGCGCATGGAGCGCCCCGAGTTGGTTGCTTGAGTTCAAGGAGTCGTTGCAACACTGAAAGGATGCATTCCCACTGCGGGAAAATTCTCTCGCGTGAGTACGAGGAAGCTTTCCACCGGTCACGCTACAGTTGCCCCGACTGGCTGAGAAGGTGCATGTCCCGCCTGGACACCACTGCAGCGCCTTGACGACTTAGCGCCATCGGCGGTCTAGTCCGGCTCCAGTGACCTCGCTCGGCGCAGTGAACTGACCTTGTCAGGGCTCCAAGAGGAGGGCGCCACACCACACTGGGCCGAAGCTACCGCCCGGCCACAGATCGGCCATGTGCGGGAGGTCTGGAGAACCTGAGAACCAGTTCACCAGGAACTCTGTCACAGTGATCTGGAGAGGCTCCTGGTCAGCCCACTGGTCGCCTCGTCCCCACAGCACGATCGGCCAGTCGTCGGGCCGGCCGACGGTCAGCCAGCCGAAGTGGTCGGCGTCGATGGTGTTGCCCCATGACAAGAACCCGCCAGGTTCCGGCCATGCCGCCATGGGATAGCTGTCCGGATGAGCTTCCCTCAGCTCTCGGTAGACATTCCCAGTGTGTACCGCCCCCTTAGCCCAGCTGCCACCCGCGTATCGCGGGTCCATCACCCCCAGGTATTCGAGGCGGCGCGTGTTCTCGCCTCTCCAGTCGGTTCCGTAGCCGCCGATCTGGAAGTTGCCGTACCGCTCGACCAACAGCATGAAGTCCGCAGGAAGGGGGCTGCCGAGCTCGGCGAACACGGTGTCCCAGCTCTTGGTCCCTAGGTCGGGAACGCCCGGAGGGGGAACGAGCGCCACAAGCTCGTCCAGCTTGGTACTGAGTTCTGTCATCCGACGTGTCATACACCAGATGGCGAGTGCTGGTAAGTGTGACTGGTCGCTTAGGTCATAGTGCGCGGTGCATCACCTTCGATTCGCGCTTGCCCCTCGGTACTGGGCGCTCCCGACCCGCCCCTCACGCCCAGGCCCTTCTGGACCTGGCAGTCGCTCTCATGCGTAACTGCGGTGGCCGACCGATTCTCCTCCTCGACAAGCCCATCGCTGATCTCGAAGCCCAGTTGACGGAGCATGTACGCCCATGAGAGCCCCGGTCCGCTGGAGCCGAGAGATCACTAAAAGAGGCGTTAGGGACTGCGGCGGCGCTGCCCGCGCCAACCTGAAAGCCGTCATCACCTGGGTGATGGCCGCTTGGGGCACACCCGCGTTCGCGCCATCCCATATCAGCGGCCGAGCCGCTCGGTGGCGGAACCAACGGTGCGGGCTCGGGACGTTGGTGCCACAGGTGCACCCTCAGAGATCAATCTTGCGGCGCGCACCGGCGGAGTGGGGCCTACGTCGCGGCACTACGACTGCGTCGATGTGGAGCGAGGGTGGCGTTCTGGTGGCCGGATCGTGCCATCTGGTGTCACTCAGTCTTGGTGGCAACGTGGCAGCAAATGATCAGAGGCCGGTCTAGGATTTCTCCGGAACCGGCCTCTGACCTGGGATGTCTCGGTGGAGCTGAGGGGATTTGAACCCCTGACCCCCTCGATGCGAACGAGGTGCGCTACCGGACTGCGCTACAGCCCCGAGGACTCCGTAAGGTTAGCAAACATCGGGGGGTGCTCGCGCACCGGTTATTCGCCGACGGCGCGGCGGTCGTCGGCGTACTGGTCGAAGACCTCGTCGGGGGCGACGAGGTCGATGACCTCGGCGGGTTCGGTGGTCTCGGCGGCACGGCGGGCCTCCCGGGCGCGGGCGCGGGCCGCCGCGCGGGCTCGGGCGGCGGCGCGGCGGTGGGCGGCGTCCATGCCGACGGCGACGCGGAGGAGCGCCAGGTGGCCGGCCAGGAGGGCGGCCGGGGGCAGCGTGACCCACCAGGGCGCGACGCCGGACGCGACGACGGCGACGGCGGTGAGGACGAGCAGGGTGAGGCCCGCGGTGCGGCGGCGGCGCCGGGCGATGATGGTGGCGCGGGTGACCCGGCGATGCGGCTGCGGGACGTCCTCGGCCGGTGTTTCCTCCTCCTCGTCGTCTTCGGGACGCTTGTGGAGGATCCGGGAGATTCCGGTCGTCTCGGTGTCGCGGCGCAGCCACATGGGTACGAGAACGATCGCCCAGACTGCGACAATGGCGAGATACAGGACGGTGCTGCTCACCGGCCCCACCATCCCGGGGCACGCTCAAGAAGCGGACCGACTTTCGGCGCGCGAACGTGCGTTGGGAGCAGGGCCACGCCCCGCACGGTACGAGGGGCTGTCAGAGGTTGACGAGCATGAGGGACGGTGTGTCGCGAAATCGATCGCGCCGTTACTCTCCGTTTGCCGGGCCTTCTCGTTCGCAGGTTTCTTACGGCGGGAAAGTCATGGGCGGTTCATGCGCGGCGGGGAAATGCCTGTTTGCGCCCGGCGAGCCAGCGTGCGCGCAGGCCACCGGGCACGTCCTCGACGGTGAGGGCGTAGCAGATGTGGTCGCGCCAGGCGCCGTCGATGTGCAGGTGGCGGCGCCGAATTCCCTCTTCCCGGAATCCGAGCTTTTCGACGACGCGGCGGCTTGCGGCGTTCTCCGGACGGATATTCGCCTCCAACCGGTGGAGGCCGACGGTGAAGAAACAGTGGTCGACGGCGAGCGCGACGGCGGTCGGAATGACGCCGCGCCCGGCGACGCCCTTGTCGACCCAGTAGCCGATCTGCGCGGACCGGGCGGAACCCCAGACGACCGCGCCTATGGTGAGCTGGCCGACGAATTCTCCCTCGTACGTGACGACCCAGGGCAGCGCGAGACCCTGCCGGGCCTCGCGGCGCATGGTGTGGACCATGCTGAGGTAAGGTCCGAGGCCGCTGCGGAACAGCGGCGTCTCGGGGTTGGTGGGCTCCCAGGGGCGGAGCCAGTCGGCGTTGCGCACCCGCAGCTCACGCCACACGGCGGCGTCGCGGTGCCGCAGCGGGCGCAGTCCTACAGGGCCCTCGGTCAGGGTGACCGGCCATCCCCGTAAACGTTCCACGGTTCCATGATTCCCTGGTCGGACGTCTGAACGCCATCAATTCTCCCCGAGAATCCGGGCACGCGGGACGTTCGTCGCGCCCGGCACCCGTGTTCCGTCCCCACGCGACGCCTGCTCTTCAGGGGCGGGGGTGGTCGCCGCCTCCCAACTGGTCCACCGCGTGGGCCAGGACGCGGCCCAGGACGGTCATGCCGTCGCGGACGCCGCCGGTCGAGCCGGGCAGGTTGACGATGAGCGTGCGGCCCGCGACGCCGGCGAGGCCGCGGGAGAGGATCGCGGCGGGCACCTTCTCGCGGCCCTCCAGCCGGATCGCCTCCGCGATGCCCGGTATCTCCCATTCGATCACTCGCCGGGTCATCTCGGGGGTCTGGTCGGTCGGGGTGAGGCCCGTCCCGCCGGACGTCACCACGACGTCATAGCCGGTGCCGACCGCGTCCCGCAGCACCTCGGCGACCGGCTCGCCGTCGGGGATGACCACCGGGCCGTCCACCTGGCAGCCGAGGTCCTCCAGCATCTCGACCAGCACCGGTCCCGACTTGTCCGCGTAGACGCCCGCCGCCGCCCGGTTCGAGACCGTGACCGCCATCGCCCTGATCATCGCCGCCACACTCCCGTCTTGCCGCCGGTCTTCTCCTCGACCCGCACGTCGGTGATCACGGCGGCGGGGTCGACGGCCTTCACCATGTCGACGAGCGCGAGCGCGGCGACGCTGACGGAGGTGAGCGCCTCCATCTCGACGCCGGTGCGGTCGGCGGTCCTGGTCACGGCCTTGATCGCGACGCCGTCGTCCCGGACGTCCAGGTCGACGGTGACAGCATGCAGTGCGATGGGGTGGCACAGGGGGACGAGGTCGGGAACGCGTTTGGCCCCCATGATCCCGGCGATGCGGGCCACGGACAGGGCGTCGCCCTTGGGGATGTCACCGGCGCGCAGTAGGGCGACGCACTCGGCCGACAGGCGGACGAAGCCCGTCGCCGTCGCGGTCCGGGCCGAGACGTCCTTCGCCGACACGTCGACCATGCGGGCCGCTCCCGCGTCGTCCAGGTGGGTGAACTCCGTCATGACGGCAACCTCATGACCTTGACGTGGGAACCGGCCGGCATGACCTCGACATCCTCCGGAAGCTCGATGAGCGCGTTCGCGGACGAGAGCGAGCCGAGCTGGTGCGAGCCCTGCACCTCGGCCGCCGTGACGGTGTAGGACCCGTGGCTGAACGACAGCTTGCCCCGCAGATAGTGCCGGAGCCCCGCGGGCGACTGGACGTCCTCGGCGAGTACTGCGGTCACGGTCTGCAGGGGGTCCGGCGCCAGCCCCTGCATGGCGAGCAGCGCGGGACGCACGAAGACCTGGAACGACACGTATGCGCTTACAGGGTTGCCAGGGAGCGTGAACACGGGCGTGCCGTCAAAGAGGCCGAACCCCTGCGGCTTACCGGGACGCATCCGCACCTTGTGGAAGCCCACCGTCCCGGTGCCGGTCAGCACCTCCTTGACGACGTCCCTGGTGCCCATGGACACGCCGCCGGTGGTGACGATGGCGTCAGCCCGGACGAGCTGGTCCTGGAACATTTCCAGGACCTTGCCGGGCTCGTCCTCGACCGTGGCCTGCCGGATGCCCACTCCGCCTGCCTCGATCACGGCGGCGGTGAGCATGAACGAGTTCGACTCCCAGATCTGACCCGGCGCCAGAGAAGTTCCGGGCTCGCGCAGTTCGTCGCCTGTGGCCACGACCACGACGCGGGGCTTCGGGCGTACCGTCACCCGGGCCCGCCCCACCGCCGCGATCATCCCGAGCTGGGGCGCGGTGAGCCGCGTGCCCGCGTCCGCGACGATCTGGCCTGCGCGGACGTCCTCGCCGGCGCGCCGGATGTAGTTGCCCGGGGGTGCGGCACGGAAGACCTGGACGGTGGCGCTTCCGCCGTCCGTCCACTCGACCGGGATGACCGCGTCGGCACCGGCGGGCAGCGGCGCGCCCGTCATGATCCGCGCGGTCAGGCCGGGCCGGATCGCCGGCAGGCCGGAGTCGCCCGCGACGATGTCCCCGACGACGGGCAGCGCGACCGGGGCCGCGTCGGTCGCCGCCGCGATGTCCGCCGCGACGACGGCGTAGCCGTCCATCGCGGAGTTGTCGAACGGCGGCACGGGCACCGGCGCGGACACGGGCTCGGCGAGCACCGTGCCCTGCGCCTCCAGCAGCGCCAGCTCGTGCGGCGGCAGCACCTTCACGCTGCCGAGGATCTCCGTCAGATGCTCATCGACCGTTCTCATGACCACGTTCCCAGTCTGGCCGCTGTCAGGCGGTCCCGGGACCGCCCGCGCCGCCGGAGCCGTCCTGCTTCCGGACGAATTCGCGCAGCCACGGGATGAACTCCGGCGCCAGGTCGGGACGTTCCGCGGCGAACTGGACGACCGTCCGCAGGTACTCCAGCTTGTTGCCGGTGTCGTAGCGGCGGCCCCGGAACTTGACGCCGTAGACGCCTCCGCCCTGGTCGGCGGGCATGTCGGCGAGGGTGCGCAGCGCGTCGGTCAGCTGGATCTCGCCGCCGCGTCCGGGCGGGGTCTTCTCCAGGACGTCGAACACGGCGGGGTCGCAGACGTAGCGGCCGATGATGATCCAGTTGCTCGGCGCCTCCTCGACGGCGGGCTTCTCGACGAGGTCGGAGATGCGGACGACGTCCTCCTCGTCCGTCGCCTCGATGGCCGCGCACCCGTAGGCGGAGACCTGGTCGGGCTCGACCTCCATCAGCGCGATCACACTGCCGCCGTACTGGTCGCGCACCTCGATCATGCGGCGCAGCAGCTTGTCGCGCGCGTCGATCATGTCGTCGCCGAGCAGCACCGCGAACGGCTCGTTGCCGACGTGCTGGCGGGCGCAGTGCACGGCGTGCCCGAGCCCGCGCGGCTCGCCCTGCCGGACGTAGTGCATGATCGCGAGGTCGCTGGACTCGTGCACGGCGTTCAGCCGCTCCTCGTCGCCCTTCGCGCGCAGCGCCTCCTCAAGCTCGTAGGCTCGGTCGAAATGGTCCTCGATGGACCGTTTGCTGCGGCCGGTGACCATCAGGACGTCGCTGAGGCCGGCGTCGACCGCCTCCTCGACGACGTACTGGATCGCCGGTTTGTCGACGACGGGCAGCATTTCCTTGGGGGTCGCCTTGGTGGCGGGCAAGAATCGGGTACCGAGACCGGCCGCCGGGACGACCGCCTTGAGTACAGGTGCAATGTCGGCCATGTACCGACCCTAGCCATCGTGAGGACGACAGCGTGCACGACATCGTTTCGAAGACCGATCTCCGGGCGGAACTGCTCGGCAGACGTGCGGCGATGCCGCCCGAGATCCGGGCCGCGGCGGGACGGCCGATCCGCGACGCGCTGCTGGAGGTCCCGGAGGTGGAGATGGCGGGGACGATCGCGGCCTACGTCTCGATCGGCGATGAGCCGGACACGCGGGGCCTGCTGTTCGCGCTGTGGAAGCGCGGGGCGTATGTGCTGCTCCCCCGCCTGCTGCCGGACGGCGATCTCGACTGGGCGTCCTACGAGGGGCCCGACTCGCTCGTCCCGGGGCCGCGCGGCTGCCTGGAGCCGTCCGAGCCGCCGCGCGGTCCGGGCGCCGTGGCCAGCGCGGACGTCGTGCTGACCCCGGCCGTCGCCGTCGACCGGACGGGCGTGCGCCTCGGCCGCGGCGGCGGCTCCTACGACCGGGCACTCGCGCGGGTCGGGCCGGCGATCCTGACGGTCGCGCTGCTGTACGACGACGAACTGGTGGAGAGCCTGCCGGCGGAGCCGCACGACCAGCGGGTCAGGGCGGTGGTGACGCCGTCCCGGGGGCTGGTCCGGCTCGGCTGACCGGCGGGGCCGTCCGGGCACGGCCGAACCTGGTCGCGGTGGGTCGCGACAACGTCAGCGCGGCCATCCGGGGACGGGACGTGCAGAACATCGTCAACGGGGTAAATCCGCAGGTCAAGCGGCGGTAATCGGTCTTCCCGGCAGGCCGTCCATCAACTGGAAATGCGCGATCGGCCGCTGAATCTGTAGGATTCCTAAACGATCAAGTTTGACGACCTCGAAGGGCGGGATGTGCACCTCGACATCTGGCTACTCCTCGGGGCCACGCTCGTACTCTGCGCGATCATCGCGGTGCGGCTGTCCCACCAGGCCGGTCTGCCGACGCTGCTGGCGTACCTGGGCCTCGGCCTCCTCATCGGCGAGTCCGGCCTTCTCCACATTCGCTTCGACAACGCCGAACTGGCCGAGACGCTCGGCCTCGCCGCCCTCGTCCTGATCCTCGCGGAGGGCGGCATCACCACCGACTGGCGGCGCATGCGGCCCTCGGTGCCCGCCGCGCTCAGCGTGTCCACCCTCGGCACCCTGCTCAGCATCGTCGTGGTCGCCCTCGCCGCCATGTGGCTGGTGGGGATGGACTGGCGACCCGCGTTCCTGCTCGCCGCGGTGCTCGCGCCGACCGACGCGGCGGCCGTGTTCTCGGTGCTGCGGCGGCTGCCGCTGCCCTCCCGGCTGATGGGCCTGCTGGAGGCCGAGTCCGGCTTCAACGACGCTCCCGTCGTCATCATCGTCGTCACGCTCAGCGCCCATACGACCGCCCCCAACCTGGTCGAACTGCTCGGCGTGATGGTGTACGAACTGGCCGCCGGCGCCGTCATCGGTATCGCGATCGCCTGGCTCGGCGCACAAGCACTGCGGCGTGTCGCATTGCCGGCTTCCGGCCTCTACCCCATCGCGGTGTTGTCGCTGTCCATCGGCGCTTATGGCGCTGCCTCACTGCTGCATGGGAGCGGGTTCCTCGCCGTCTACGTGAGCGGGCTCGTCCTCGGGAACTCGCGGCTTCCGCACCGTCCCGCCACCCGCGGCTTCGCGGAAGGCGTCGGCTGGCTCGCCCAGATCGGATTGTTCGTGATGCTCGGCCTGCTGGCCGACCCCGGTGACCTCCCCGGCCAGATCCTGCCCGCGCTCATCGTCGGGTTCGTGCTGCTGCTCATCGCCCGTCCGGTATCGGTCGGGCTGTCCACGATCGGGTTCGGGCTGTCGTGGGGCGAGAAGATCTTCACGTCCTGGGCCGGGCTGCGCGGCGCCGTGCCGATCGTCCTCGCCACCATCCCCATGGTCGCCGATGTCCCGAGCGCCGGACGGCTGTTCGCGATCGTCTTCAACATCGTCGTCATGTTCACCCTCCTCCAGGGGCCCACGCTGCCACTGGTCGCGCGCTGGTGCCGGCTGGAGAGCGACGAGCAGACCCGCGAACTGGACGTGGAGGCGGCGCCGCTGGAGGAGTTGCACGCCGACCTTCTGGAGGTCCGCATCCCGCCCGACTCGATGCTGAGCGGCGTGGAGATCTTCGAACTGCGGCTGCCGCCCGGCGCGTCCATCACCCTCGTCGTGCGGGACGGGGCGAGCTTCGTCCCCGAGCCCACCACGCCTTTGCAGGCCGGTGACACGCTCTTGGTCGTGACCACCGACGCCGTGCGCGGGATCACCGAACGCCGTCTGCGCGCGGTCAGCCGCAAAGGACGGCTGGCGGGCTGGTTCGGCGAGACGGGCGCCTGACCGGCCGCTCCCCTGGCCGGACGTTTCCCTGACCGGTCAGGGAACAGGTCGGGGGCGAATAGTGTTCCACGCATGGGTACCATTAGCAGTCGTTCATAGTGAGTGCCAGTCCGGACTCCGCCGGGCTGAGTCAGCTAGGAGGAACCGTGCCGACGTATCAGTACGTTTGCACCGAGTGCGGCGAGCCTCTGGAGGTCGTGCAGAAGTTCAGCGACGACGCGCTGACCGAATGCCCGGCGTGCAGCGGCAGGCTCCGCAAGGTCTTCTCCGCGGCGGGGATCATCTTCAAGGGGTCGGGTTTCTACCGCACCGACAGCCGCGGCTCCGGCAAGTCGTCCTCGACCGTGGGCTCCTCGTCCAATGGCTCGTCCGGCGGCTCAGCCAACGGTTCGGCCGACGGCTCCTCTGGCGGCGACTCCGCCACCTCCGGGGCGTCCTCGTCTTCGTCTGGCGGCGACTCCTCGTCGTCCAGCAAGGCCGGCTCTTCGTCCGAAAAGGTCGCCTGACCTTCTAGGTCTCCCCTACGCCGCACCGGGGGATCCGAGCGCGGATCCCCCGGCTTTCGCCATGCCCGGACGCCGGCCGCGGCCGGCCCCCTTCCCGGTTATCCACAATCGGCGAACGCCCTGCCGGGGACCGGCGCGGGATGGCTAGTGTCGGCGCCATGGCCACTTCCGGTTCCCAGCCCGCCGCCGAGATCGGGGTCATCGGCGGCTCCGGCTTCTACTCGTTCCTCGACGACATCGAGGAAATCCAGGTCGACACCCCCTACGGCCCGCCGAGCGACCCCATCGCGGTCGGCGAGCTGGCCGGGCGCCGCGTCGCGTTCGTCCCCCGGCACGGCCGCGACCACCGGTTCCCGCCGCACCAGATCCCGTACCGGGCCAACCTGTGGGCGCTGCGCTCCCTCGGCGTCCGGCAGGTACTGGGGCCGTGCGCGGTCGGCTCGCTGACCCCCGGCTACGGGCCCGGCACGCTCGCCGTCCCCGACCAGCTCGCCGACCGGACGTCCGGACGCGCCCAGACCTTCTACGGCGAGGGCGCCGCGATCCACGTGTCGTTCGCCGACCCGTACTGCCCCACCGGCCGCCGCACCGCCATCGAATCCGCCCGCGCCTCCGCCTGGGAGCCCGTCGACCGCGGCACGCTCGTCGTCATCGAGGGCCCGCGCTTCTCCACCCGCGCCGAGTCCCGGTGGTTCGCCTCCCAGGGCTGGACGCTGATCGGCATGACCGGCCACCCGGAGGCCGTCCTCGCCCGCGAACTCGCGCTCTGCTACACCTCCCTCTGCCTCGTCACCGACCTGGACGCGGGCATCGAGGAGGGCGACGGCGTCACGATGGAGGAGGTCCTCCGGGTCTTCGGCCAGAACATCGGCCGCCTGCGCGCCCTGGTCACCGACGTGGTCAAGGCGCTGCCCACCGAGCGCACCTGCCCCTGCCCGAACGTCCTGGACGGCATGAAGCTCCCCCTGGAACTGCCGTGAACACCCGGTTAACCCGCCTGCGGCGGCCGCTGGCGGCCCTGTTCGCCGCGGCCGCCGCCGGCCTCGCCCTGCTCGCGCTCCGGCCGGGAGCGCCCCCGTCCGCCCGCGTCCTCGCCGCCGCCCGCGACCTCCCCGCGGGGACGGCCCTCGGCCCCTCCGATCTGCGTCCCGTGGCCCTGCCGCCCGCCTCCGTCCCGGCCGGCGCGCTCCGCACGGGCGCCGTGGGCCGCGTCATCGCGGGCCCCATGCGCCAAGGCGAACCTCTGACCGACGTCCGCGTGATAGGCGACGCCCTACTCCGCGGCTACGGCCCCGGCAAGGTGGCCACCCCGGTCCGCATAGCCGACCCCGACGCCGTCCGGCTGCTCCATCCGGGCGACCGCATAGACGTCCTCACGACTCCCACCGGCGAACCCGAGCCCCCCGAAGAAGCCCGCGGCCCGACCGGCGACCGTCCGTTCCAGGGTGCTGCGGACGCTCCCGGCAACGCCCAAGAATCATCGCCCAGACCTCGTCAGGTCCAGCCCGCCCTGGGCCGACCGCCGGCGTGGCGTCCCTTCACAACGAAGACACGAGCCACCACAGAGCCGAACTGGAACGACGCCCGCGTCGTGGCGTCCGACGTCCCGATCGTGGCGATCCCGCCGAAACCCGAAGACACCGCGCAAGACGGCGCACTGATCGTTCTGGCGACCGACAGACCCCAGGCGCTGGCCCTGGCCGCAGCCGGCCCCCACCTGTCCCTGACGATCACCGGCCCCTAGAGGACGCCAACGTGGAGGCCCGGCACGCGAACCGGGCACCGGCGCCCGCTCGCGACGCCGACCGGCCGGCGTCGCGAAAGCCACAGGCGGTCGAGGGACGGCGCTGTGTCCGGCACCGACACTCCCGGGACTTGAGCCGGCCGCCGGGAAGGAGCCGGAGACCACCGGCAATCGCAGCGGGCGAAAAGGAAGCCGCAGGTCGTGGAGCATGGCCGACTTGGCGGAACAGGGAGGGATCACTACGATCCGTTGCCGTTCCGGCGCCCCCTCAGCCAGGGGGCCGCACCCCCGACATCCCCTGGAGCCCCCATGAGCGGATTCAAGAAGTTCCTGTTCCGCGGAAACCTGGTCGAGCTGGCGGTCGCGTTCGTCGTCGGGGCCGCGTTCGCGGGCCTGGTGAAGGACTTCGCGAACTCGTTCATCACCCCGCTGATCGCGCTCATCGGCGGCAAACCCGACTACACACGGCTCGCCGTCAAGATCGACGGCACCACGTTCCCGTACGGGATCTTCCTGACGTCCGCGATCACGTTCCTCATCACGGCGGCGATCGTCTACTTCCTGGTCGTCCTGCCGACCACCAAGCTGATCGAGCGGATGGACCGCGGCAAGGAGGCCACCGAGCGCGAATGCCCGCAGTGCCTCAGCGATATCCCGCTGAAGGCCAGCCGCTGCCGCTACTGCACGTCGGAGGTCGTCCCCGCGACCGAGACCCCCTATTAGGCCCCCTCACCCGTTCTCGGTCCCGTACTCCCAGTGCCAGGGCTCGAACGGGTTGCTGTAGGCCCACGCCGGATGAATCCATCCGTACGTCCCGGCGTGGGCCTCCATCCAGTTGAACTGGACCGACCCCGAACTCTGGATACCGCCGCACAGGTCGAGTGCCTGGCCCTTGCCGTGGTTGCTCGTCCCGGGAACGGCCGCGAACCCCGGCCGCCGGGCGTACACGGCATGCTGCTCGGACAGGCTCCGGTACGCGTCCGTCACGCACATGTCCCGGCCGAACTGGCGCTTGTAGGCGGCGTTCAGCTTGTAGAACGCGAGCGCCGCGTCCGCCCGCAGCCTGTGCCCGCCCTTCTGCGGCAGCGGGCACAGGTACTTCGCCGGGATCAGCCCGTTGGGGAACTTCTTCGCGTCCGCGGCGAGGCTCTTGTCGCAGCCGAGTTCCAGCCGCTTCTGGCGGGTCACCGCGAGCTTGTCGAGCATCGTGTTGAGCTGCTTCGTCAGCTGCGCCGACTTGGTCTTCAGCCCGTCCACCTCCTGCTGGAGGCGGGTCTGCTCCACCGCGTTGCGCGACTGCAGCTCCTGCGCGGTGGACGCGAGCCGCCGCCGCCGGTCCTGCAGCTCGCCGGCGCGGTCCACCAGTGCCTGCTGCGACTGGGCGAGCAGCGTCACGTCCGCCGTCGAACGCAGCGCGTGGCCCGGGTCGCCGCCCCCGAAGATCGCCATGGACCCGGCCGCGCCGCTCTGCTGGTAGGCGGTGTTCGCGAGCTTCGCCAGCGGCCCCCGGATCCGGTTCAGCTCGGCCTCCGCCACGGCGAGGTCCTTCAGCGTGCCGCGCAGCTTCACCTGCGAGGCGGCGAGGTCCTTCTGCCGGCCCTTCATCTGCTCGGTGGCCTTCTCCAGCTCGTCCCGAGCCTTCGACGCCTCGCGGCGCAGCGACTCCAGCGAGTCGGCCGGGCTCGTCGCCGCGACCGCGGCGCCGTGCGATGACAGCATCGCCGTCACCAGGAAGACCGCGATCAGCGCCGCCGACCGGGGGTTCGGCACGGTGGTTTTCCTCCAGATGCCCGAATGCGGAACAGCGGCAGAACGCTACTACAGGTCCACGATGACCTGCGCGTAACCGCTTCAGTCGTCATGGTCACCTTGCCGCTCGCACCACCGGTGCATCCACCCGACGTCGTCCCAGCCCGCCGGGCACGGCCGCCGTGTCCGCCGCGTCGGGGACGGCGACGCCGTGGGAGTCGTCGTCCTGCGCGGCCTCACCACCGGCACGGACGGCTGCGGCGGCGCCTTCGTCCCCACCTGCGGCGCCATCTCGGGCGGCACGTACCTGCCGTACGTCGGCTCGCCCTCCGGCGTGGCCGGCGCGGCGTTCTGCGCCGGCGCCGACCCCGGCCGCTCCCGGACGGGCCCGTCCCGCATCCCGAACACGACCGCGCCCGCCAGCACGACGGGAACCGCGAGGGCACCGACGATCACCACGACCCGTCTACCCCGGGACGCACCTTCGTCCACCCCGTCCTCGACGGCCTTTGTCTTTGATTGCCCGCGATGCCGTCCGGTCACGGCACTGAAGCGTACCCACCCCGGCCCCACCCGGCCTAGAACTTCCACCAGCCCCATAAGAAGAAGCGCCCACCGCCCCCTTTCCCCTACCCTGTACGTGCCGTCCGCTACGCTCTTGCCGCAAGCGACGACATGCCTCCGTAGCTCAGGGGATAGAGCACCGCTCTCCTAAAGCGGGTGTCGCAGGTTCGAATCCTGCCGGGGGCGCCCCGTGGCCCGTGGCCCGTGCGTGATGGCGATCACGCACGGGTTTTTGATTGCTCAGGGGGTTCTCCCGCCTGCCGTTGGGCCGGGATGACACCAGGCGTGGTGGTCAGCGGTGTTTGAGCGGGTGTTCCGCACGCAGGGCGCCGTCATCTGGGCGGCGTGGCCTTGCGGACTGCGATCTCGCCTCCCATCAGTCGGTTCTTCGGACTCCCCTCGGGACGGGTCCAGGTGGGTTGTTGGGGTTCGTTCTCCCTGACGGACTTGCTGGTTTCTGGCGTTGAGTGTGTGTATGGGTTGTGTGAAGGGTGGGGGTGGCGGCGTAGGGAATCCGTCAAGATGGGATCGGTTGGGGGGCGGCGCATGTTGTCCTTCCAGGTGACGCCACCGGAGGGTGGGGTTTCGGCCTGGAAGGATGGGGAGCATGGCCAGAGGGCAGCTCCGCGTCTACCTCGGGGCCGCGCCCGGGGTGGGGAAGACCTTCGCGATGCTGGCGGAGGCGCGGCGGCGGCAGGAGCGCGGTACCGACGTGGTCGTCGGCTATGTGGAGACGCATGACCGGCCGCGCACTGCGGAGCTGCTGGAGGGGCTGGAGGTCGTCCCGCGCAGGAAGGTGACCTATCGCGGCGCGGAGTTCGGCGAGCTGGACGTGGCCGCGGTGATCGACCGTGCGCCCGCGGTCGTCCTGGTCGACGAGCTGGCGCACACCAATGTTCCCGGCACCGGGCACGCGAAGCGGTGGCAGGACGTCGAGGACATCCGGGACGCCGGGATCGACGTGATCTCGACCGTGAACATCCAGCATCTGGAGTCGGTCAACGACGTCGTCGAGCAGATCACCGGGGTGACGCAGCGGGAGACGCTGCCGGACGAGATGGTCCGCCGCGCCGACCAGGTGGAGCTGGTCGACATGGCGCCGGAGGCGCTGCGGCGGCGGATGGCGCACGGCAACATCTACCGGCCGGAGAAGGTGGACGCGGCGCTGTCCAACTACTTCCGGGTCGGCAACCTGACGGCGCTGCGGGAGCTGGCGCTGCTGTGGCTGGCCGGCAAGGTGGACGAGCAGCTCGACCGGTACCGGGCCGACCACGGCATCGGCGGGACGTGGGAGACGCGCGAGCGTGTCGTCGTCGCGCTGACCGGTGGCCCGGAGGGGGACACGCTGCTGCGCCGCGCCGCCCGCATCACCGCCCGCTCGAAGGGCGCGGACCTGCTCGCGGTGCATGTCGCGCGCGGTGACGGCCTGGCCGGGGCACGGCCCGGCGACCTGGCGCGGCAGCGGCACATCGTGGAGGGGCTGGGCGGCACCTACCACCAGGTCATCGGGGACGACGTGCCGCAGGCGCTGCTCGATTTCGCGCGGGGCGTGAACGCGACGCAGCTCGTCCTCGGGGTGTCGCGGCGGGGACGGTTCGCGCAGCTGCTGCGGCCGGGGATCGGGGTGACGACGACGGCGCGGTCCGGCTCGATCGACGTGCACATGGTCACGCACGAGCAGGCGCGGCACGGCGTCGGGCGGCCGGGCCGGGAGCAGGGGTTGTCGGTGAGCCGCCGGCTCGGCGGGCTGCTGCTGGCCGTGGCCGGGCTGCCGCTGTTGACGGCCGGGCTGCTGACGGCGCGCCCGGCGATCTCGCTGCCGTCCGACATCCTGTTCTTCCTGGCGGCGGTGGTCGCGATCGCGCTGGTCGGCGGGATGTGGCCGGCGCTGCTCTCGGCGGTCGCCGGGTTCCTGCTGCTCAACTGGTTCTTCACCCCGCCGGTGAACCGGCTGACCGTCTCCGATCAGGAGAACCTGCTGGCCCTGGCGGTGTTCGTGCTGGTCGCGATCGGGGTGAGCGTCGTGGTGGACCGCGCCGCGCGGCGGTCCCGGGAGGCGGCGCGGCTGGGGACCGAGGCGGAGGTCCTGTCCACGCTGGCGGGGGACGTCCTGCGCGGCGAGCACGCGCTCGGGGCCGTCCTCGGGCGGCTGCGGGAGACGTTCGCGCTCACGTCGGTCACGCTGCTGGAACGTCCCTCGGCGGACGGGGACTGGCGGATCGTCGCGACCGTCGGCGGCCGTCCGTGCGCCTCGCCCGGCGACGGCGACGCCGAGATCCCGGTCGGGGACGATCTGGCACTGGCGGTCCGCGGCCGTCCGATGCCGGCCGGGGACCGGCGCGTCCTGGAGGCGTTCGCCCTCCAGGCGGCGGGGGCGCTGCGGCAGCAGCGGCTGCGGGCGGAGGCGGAGAAGGCGCGTCCGCTGGAGGCCGCCGACCGGATGCGGACCGCCCTGCTGAACGCGGTCAGCCACGACCTGCGCACCCCGCTGGCCTCGGCGAAGGCCGCCGTCGACAGCCTCGGCGGCACCTCGGTCGCCTGGACCGACGAGGAGCGCGCCGAGCTGCTCGACACCGCCCGGCAGTCGCTGGACCGGCTTGACCGGCTGGTCGCGAACCTGCTGGACATGAGCCGGTTGCAGGCGGGCGTCCTCGGTATCGCCGCGCGCCCCCTGGCGCTGGACGAGGTGGTGCCGCGCGCCCTCGACGATCTGGGCGGCGGCGCGGTGACGGTGGAACTCGCCGCGGATCTGCCCGAGGTCTCCGCCGACCCGGCCCTGCTCGAACGCGTCCTGGTCAACCTCATCGCCAACGCGCTGCGGCACAGCCCGCCCGGCGAGCCCGTGCTGATCACCGCGGGCGCGATCCGCGACCGGGTGGAGCTGCGGATCGCCGACCGCGGGCCCGGCATACCGTCCGGCGAGCGCGAACAGGCGTTCCTGCCGTTCCAGCGGCTCGGCGACCGCGACAACCACACCGGCGTCGGGCTCGGGCTGGCGCTCGCACGCGGGCTCACGGAGGCGATGGGCGGTGAGCTGATCCCCGAGGACACCCCGGGCGGCGGCCTCACGATGATCGTCGCGCTGCCCGTCCACCGGAAGGAGACACCGTGACCCGGGTCCTCGTCGTCGACGACGAACCCCAGCTCCTGCGGGCGCTGCGGATCAACCTGCGGGCCCGTGAGTACGAGGTGGAGGTCGCCGCCGACGGCACCACCGCGCTGCGCCGGGCCGGCTCGTGGCATCCGGACCTGGTCGTCCTCGACCTCGGCCTGCCCGATCTGGAGGGCATCGAGGTGATCCACGGGCTGCGCGGCTGGACGCAGGTGCCGATCATCGTGCTGTCGGGACGGGCGGGCAGCGGCGACAAGGTCGAGGCGCTGGAGGCCGGCGCCGACGACTACGTCACCAAGCCGTTCGACATCGAGGAGCTGGTCGCGCGCATCCGCGCGGTGACCCGCCGGATCTCCTCCCCCGATTCCGTCACACCCGTCCAGGTGGGCGGGCACACGATCGACCTGGCGGCGAAGACGGTGTCGGGCGGCGTGCATCTGACGCCCACCGAATGGCGGCTGCTGGACGTCCTGCTCCGCAATCCCGGCAAGCTCGTCGCCCAGCAGCAGCTCCTCACCACGGTGTGGGGCCCGGCGTACCGGAGCGAAACCCACTATCTGCGCCAGTACATGGCCCAACTGCGCCGCAAGCTGGAGCTCGACCCGTCCCATCCCCGGCACCTGCTGACGGAGCCGGGGATGGGCTACCGCTATCAGCCCTGACGGGCCGGGAACGCGCGGTCGAGGGCGAGGTTGAGCTTGAGGACGTTGACGGCCGGTTCGCCCATGAAGCCGAGGGCACGTCCGGTCGTGTTCTGCCGGACGAGGCGCGCGACCTGGGCGGGTGTGGTGCCGCGCGCCTGGGCGACGCGCTCGGTCTGGAGGCCGGCGTAGGCGGGTGAGATGTGCGGGTCCAGGCCGCTGCCGCTCGCGGTGACGGCGTCCGGCGGGACGGCGGGTTCCGCGGGTGCGTCGCCCCGGACGGGGACGATCAGCCCGGTCGCGTAGTTCTCGCCGAACCGGGCCAGTTCGACCTTGACCCCCTTGTAGGACGCGAGGAACGGCGCCTTCACCACGCCTTGCTCCTCGTTCAGGCTGACGACGCGGGTCGGGTGCGGGATCGTCCCGTCCGCCGCGCGGTGCCCGAAGACGGCCAGCACCGCGCCGGCACCGCCGGGGGTGCAGAACGGGCGCGCGCCGCTCACGCCGTTGAACTCGCCGATCGCCCTGCTGCGCGCACAGACCTGGGTGAGCAGGCTCTGGCTCGCGTTCGGGTCGGTCTTGCCGAGTTCGGGGTTGGGCAGGGTGTCGACGATGTCCTCGGGGCCGAGGTTGCTCGCGCCGGAGGCCGCCGGATCGTAGCCGCCGGTGGACGGGCGTCCCTGGAAGTACTGCTTGAGCGGTTCACCGTTCTTGCCGGTGAACGACTGGCCGATCAGCTCGCTGCCGACCGTCCGGCCATGGGAGGTGACGAGGGAGCCGTCGGCGTGGTGCTTGAGGCCGGGAAGCCGCCCGGCCCCGTAGACGGCCAGCGGGTAGGCGACGCCGAGCAGCACGGTCAGCACGAGCAGGGCGCGGAGCGCGGCCAGATGCCGCCGGAGCCAGGTTGGGTACCGCATGTCAGGACATCCCCGGAACGAAACGAATGAACAGGTCGATGAGCTTGATGCCGACGAACGGCGCGACGATGCCGCCCAGCCCGTAGACGTACAGGTTCCGCGAGAGCAGCTTGGACGCGCTGCTGGGGCGGTACTGGACACCGCGCAGGGCCAGCGGGATCAGCGCGATGATGATCAGCGCGTTGAACACGACGGCGGACAGGATCGCCGACTGCGGGCTGTGCAGCCGCATGATGTTGAGGGCGTCCAGGCCCGGATACAGGCCGGCGAACAGCGCCGGGATGATCGCGAAGTACTTGGCGATGTCGTTGGCGATCGAGAACGTGGTGAGGGCGCCGCGGGTGATGAGCAGCTGCTTGCCGATCTCCACGATCTCGATGAGCTTGGTGGGGTCGGAGTCCAGGTCGACCATGTTCCCGGCCTCCTTGGCGGCCGAGGTGCCGGTGTTCATGGCGACGCCGACGTCGGCCTGCGCGAGGGCGGGGGCGTCGTTGGTGCCGTCCCCGGTCATCGCGACGAGCCGGCCGCCCTCCTGCTCCCGCTTGATGAGCGCGAGCTTGTCCTCGGGCCTGGCCTCGGCGAGGAAGTCGTCCACCCCGGCCTCGTCCGCGATGGCCTTGGCGGTCAGCGGGTTGTCGCCGGTGATCATCACGGTGCGGATGCCCATCCGGCGCATCTCGTCGAACCGCTCCCGCATCCCGGCCTTCACCACGTCCTTGAGGTGGATGACGCCCAGCACCTTCGCCGTGTCGTCCGCGACCTCGCCGACGACCAGCGGTGTGCCGCCGCTCGCCGAGATGCCGTCCACGATCCGGCCCAGTTCGGCCGGCACGGTCCCGCCCCGCTCGCGCACCCAGTCGGCGACCGCGCCCGCGGCGCCCTTGCGCAGCACCCGGTCCGGCTTGCCGTCCCCGGAATCGTCCAGGTCCACGCCGCTCATCCGGGTCTGCGCGGTGAACGGCACCCAGGTGGCGTGGGACAGCTCGCCGGGCGTGCGTTCGCGCAGGCCGTGGCGCTCCTTGGCCAGCACCACGACCGAGCGGCCCTCGGGGGTCTGGTCGGCCAGGCTGGACAGCTGCGCCGCGTCGGCCAGCTCGTCCGCGCTCACGCCCGCGACCGGCAGGAACTCGGCGGCCTGCCGGTTGCCGAGGGTGATCGTGCCGGTCTTGTCCAGCAGCAGCGTGTTGACGTCGCCCGCCGCCTCGACGGCGCGGCCCGACATCGCCAGGACGTTGCGCTGGACGAGCCGGTCCATGCCCGCGATGCCGATCGCCGACAGCAGCGCCCCGATCGTGGTGGGGATCAGGCAGACCAGCAGCGACACCAGCACGATCCCGGTGACGCCGTGCGCGTCCAGGGCGAGGGTGTCGCCGACGCCGGGGTTGCCGCTTTTGGAGTAGATCGCCAGCGGCTGGAGCGTCGCGACGGCCAGCAGGAAGATGATCGTCAGCGCGGCGAGCAGGATGTTGAGCGCGATCTCGTTCGGGGTCTTCTGCCGGCTCGATCCCTCGACCAGCGCGATCATGCGGTCGATGAACGACTCGCCGGGTTTTTGGGTGATCTTGACGATGATGCGGTCGGACAGCACCTTCGTCCCGCCGGTCACCGCGGACCGGTCACCGCCGGACTCGCGGATCACCGGGGCGGACTCGCCGGTGATCGCCGACTCGTCCACGCTGGCGATGCCCTCGACCACGTCCCCGTCACCGGGGATGATCTCGCCGGCCTCGACGATGACAAGGTCGCCCTGCCGCAGCTGGGGGGCGCCGATCTCCTCCTCGCGGACGTCCCTGTCCCCCGGCCTCCAGCCGATCAGGCGGCGTGCCACGGCGTCGGTCTTGGCCCGGCGCAGCGCGTCCGCCTGTGCCTTGCCCCGGCCTTCGGCAACCGCCTCCGCCAGGTTGGCGAAGACGACGGTGAGCCAGAGCCACACCGCGATCAGCCAGCCGAACGCGCTCGGGTGCAGGCCGGCCAGGACCGTGGTCCACACGGCGCCGATCTCCACGATGAACATGACCGGGTTGCGCCACAGGGTGCGCGGATCGAGCTTGCGCGCCGCGTCCGGGAGGGACTTCGCCAGCTGCTTCGGATCGAGCAGGCCGCCCCGGACCTTGCCCTCTCCGCGGCGTCCGGGCGGCTGCGGCGCCGGACTCGGAGTCTGGAGGGTTCGCGTCGTCATGAGTGGATTCCTTCGGCCAACGGCCCCAGCGCCAGCGCGGGGAGGAACGTGAGGGCGACGAGGATGACGGTGACCCCGACGACCATCCCGACGAACTGGGGACGGTGCGTGGGCAGCGTGCCGCCCGACTCGGGGGCGTGTCCCTGCCGCGCCAGCGATCCCGCCAGCGCCAGCACGAAAATCATCGGTATGAAACGGCCGAGGGCCATGCACAGGCCGAGCGCCGTGTCGTAGAAGACGGTGTTGACGGTCAGCCCGGCGAACGCCGAGCCGTTGTTGTTGGACGCCGAGGTGAACGCGTACAGCACCTCCGACAGCCCGTGCGGCCCGTGGTTGAGCATCCCGGCCCGGCCGCTGTCGGTCGCCATCGCCACGCCCGTGCCCACCAGCACCAGGATCGGGGTGATGAGGAAGTACATCGCCGCGAACTTGATCTCGCGGGACCCGATCTTCTTGCCGAGGTACTCGGGGGTCCGGCCGACCATCAGCCCGGCGACGAACACGGTGATCACGGCCAGGATCAGCATCCCGTACAGGCCGGAGCCGACCCCGCCGGGCGCGACCTCGCCGAGCATCATGTTGACCAGCGTCATCATGCCGCCGAGGCTGGTGTAGGAGTCGTGGAAGGAGTCCACGGCGCCGGTGGAGGTCAGCGTGGTCGCCCCCGCGAACGTCGCCGAGTTCGCGACGCCGAACCGCGTCTCCGCGCCCTCCGTCGCGGCCCCGGCCGCGGTCGGGACGGTCCCGTGGTGCATGAGCTGGAAGACGTTGACCAGTGCGACGCTGACGACGGCGATCGTGCCCATCACCGCGAGGATCGCGTAGCCCTGCCGGTTCTGCCCGACCAGGCGGCCGAACGTCCGGCACAGCGAGAACGGGATCACCAGGATCAGGAAGATCTCCAGCCAGTTCGTCCATGCCACGGCGTTCTCGAACGGGTGCGCGGAGTTGGCGTTGTAGAAGCCGCCGCCGTTGGTGCCGAGCTCCTTGATCACCTCCTGGCTCGCCACCGGGCCGCCGGGGATCTTCTGCTGGACCCCGGCGAGCGTGTCGGCCACATGGCCGCCGCCGAAGTTCTGCACCAGCCCGCCGGCGATCAGCACGACCGCGCCGGCGAACGCGATGGGCAGCAGGATCCGCAGGCAGGTGCGCGTCAGGTCGACCCAGAAGTTGCCGAGGTTCCCGGTCCGCTTCCGCGCGAACCCGCGGATCAGCGCGACCGCGACGCACATGCCGGTGGCGGCGGACACGAAGTTCTGCACCGCGAGACCCGTCATCTGCACCAGGTGGCCCATCGTCGTCTCGCCGGAGTACGACTGCCAGTTGGTGTTGGTGACGAAGCTGACCGCGGTGTTCCACGCCTGGTCCGGCTTGACCGGGGCGAATCCGAGGCTGAGCAGCAGATGGTTCTGCAGCCGCTGCAGCCCGTACAGGAACAGGATGCCGAGCAGCGAGAAGGCCAGCACGCTGCGGGCGTACACGCCCCACGTCTGCTCCCCGTCCGGATCGGCGCCCACGAGCCGGTAGACGGCGCGTTCCGCCCGGCTGTGCTCCCGGCGGCTGTAAACGCGATACATGTAATCGCCCAGCGGCCGGTAGACCACCGCCAAGGCGATTATGAGGGACCCAATGAAAAGGACCCCCGCGAGAGTTGTATTCATTTAGAAACGCTCCGGGAACAACAGTGCCGCCACCAGGAACAGGACCAGCACCACCGCGAGCGCCAGCCCGACGGTGTTCTCGACGGTCACAGCTTCTCCACGCCCTTCACCAGCAGGCCGAGCAGGGCGAACACCGCCACCGTCAGCAGCACGAAGACCACGTCGGCCACGATCGGCTCCCTCATCGAATTCCCCGACACATACCCGGTCGGACGATTCTCACGATAAGGAGGATTTCCGGTGTGCTGCCGTTCGCTACGCGATATTGACACCGTCGCCGCCGATCCTGACGCGGCGCTGACGCGACCCCGTGCCTTTCTTGGGGAAGTCAGGTCCAGGCGAGGCGGTCGGTGAGAAGAACCCGCTGGGCGGGATTGCCGGTGAGCGCGAGAGCACGGCTGCCGGCCGTGCGGGCTTCGCGGTGGCGGCCGAGGTCGCGCAGGAATTCGGCCCGGGTGGCGTGGTACAGGTGGTGGCCGTCCAGGGATTCCGCGAGCGGGTCCAGTTCGTCCAGGGCGGCTTGGGGGCCCCGCACATAGCGGAGCGCGATGGCGCGGTGCAGGCGCACGACCGGTGTCCGCGTCATGCTCAGGAGCATGTCGTAGAGGACGAGGATCTGCGTCCAGTCGGTGTCGTCCCAGGTGGGGGCCTCCGCATGGCACGCGACGATGGCGGCCTGGAGCTGGTAGGGGCCGGGACGGCGCATCGCGGCGGCGCGTTCGATCAGCCGGACGGCCTCCCTGACGGCGTCGTGGTCCCACCGGCCGCGGTCCTGGTCGCGCAGGAGGACGAGACGGCCGTCGTCGAAGCGGGCGGCGGTGCGGGCCTGGTGAAGCCGGATGAGCGCGAGCAGGCCGAGGATCTCGGGCCGGCGCGGCATCAGCCAAGGCGAGGCTCTCGGCGAGCCACCGGGCGTCGTCCACCAGGTCGCGGGCGTGGGGCCGGCCGCCGCCGCTCGTCAGGTATCCCTCGTTGAACAGCAGGTACACGACGGCCAGGACCTGGTTCAGCCGCTCGGGGAGTTCGGCGTCCGGCGGGATGCGGTACGGGATCCCCGCGTCGGTGATCTTGCGTTTGGCGCGGGTGATGCGCTGCCCGACGGTCGCCTCCGGGACGAGGAACGCGGCGGCGATCTGCCCGGTCGTCAGCCCGCACACGGTGCGCAGCGTCAACGCGACCTGCGCCGGGACCGGCAGCGCCGGATGGCAGCAGGTGAAGATCAGCTTGAGCCGGTCGTCGGGCTCGCCGGGCACCGGCCACCGCAGCCGGGCGAGCTTGGCGCGGTGACCGGCCTCGCGGCGCAGCAGGTCGATGCCGCGGCGGCGGGCCGTGGTGAGCAGCCAGGCGTCCGGATGGTCCGGGATGCCGTCGGTGGGCCAGCGGCGCAGCGCGGTCTCCACGGCGTCCTGCATGACGTCCTCGGCGGCGGAGAAGTCACCGAGGGTCCGGATCAGGCAGGCCGTGAGCCGGCCCGCGTGCTCGCGCAGCACGCGGGTCAGCTCGGCGTGGACCCCGTCCATCAGGTGAGGGGGCGTATCTCGATGACGGGGCAGGCGGGCCAGGACCGGGCGATGGCCAGGGCCTCGTCCAGGTCGGACACCTCCAGTTCGACGTAGCCGCTGACGACCTCCTTGCCCTCGACGAACGGGCCGTCGGTGAGCAGCGGCTCTGCACTGTCCAAGCGCATGGTGGTGGCCGTGTGCGCGGGCCGCAGATGCCCGTGATGGGTGATCTGCGCGGCATGCCGGGCGAACCATTCGGTGACCTGCTCGTAGGCGGCCTGGCGTTCGTCGTCGCTCATGGCGGCCAGTTCCTTCGCGTATTCGTCGGTCTCGACGAACATGAGCACGTACTTCACATGTCCCCCTCAGCCGGCGGCGGGCAGCGGAGCGTACAGGTCGATGCCGTTGCCGTCCGGGTCGAGGACGGTCGCGTACCGCATCCCCCAGAACGCGTCCCACGGCTTCTTGGCCCCGGTGTACCCGGCGTCGGTCAGCTCGCCGTACTTGGCGTCCACCTCCGCCGGGCTCGCGGCCTGGAAGGCGAGGAAGGTGCGGGGGCCGCCGGACGGCTTCGTCCAGCCGTCGACGGTGGGGCCCCGGAAGTCCTCGGTGTCGAGCATCAGGTGGAGGCCGCCGGGCAGGTCGCAGCCCGCGTGGCCGGGGGAGGCGGCGTCCACGTCGAACTCCAGGCCGAGGCGGCGGTAGAAGGCGATGGCGGCGTCCATGTCGGACACCACGATGTCGATCGTGTTCATCGTCAGGTCCATGACGTGCTCCTTTCCACGTCCGGTGCGGACGTTCGGTCGCTGTCACCCCCTAGACGATCGGCGGGCGCTCCGATCCGACATCTCCGCGAAGATCATGGCTTGCGGCCCAGCCCGCAGGCGGCGTCCACCGCGGGCGGCCCGGACGGCGCGGCCTCGGGCCGCCAGCGGGACGTGGACACGACACCGGGTTCGAGCAGTTCCAGGCCGGTGAAGAACGCGGCGATCTGCTCGGGCGTCCGGACGGCGTAGGGGGTGGAGCCCCCCTCCACCGCACGCCTGACGGCCGCTTTACGCCCCTTTGCGTCGAGCACGCCGGTGCCGTCGTTGAGGGCCAGGAAGCTCCCGGGGGCCAGCGCGCCGACGAGCCGGCGGACGATGGCGTACGCCTCGTCGTCATCGACCACGTTGCCCATGATCCCGAACATGATCAGGCCGACAGGCCGGGTGAGGTCGAGCGTGCGGGCCGCCTCCGCCAGGAGCCGGTCCGGGTCGCGGACGTCGCATTCGACGTGGTCGGTCCTTCCTTCCGGCCGTCCCACCAGCAACGCCCGCGCGTGCGCCAGGACCAGCGGGTCGTTGTCGACGTACACCACACGCGATTCGGGCGCGACGCGCTGGGCGACCTCATGGACGCTGTCGCGGGTCGGCAGCCCGGTGCCGACGTCCAGGAACTGCCGTACGCCCTCCTCGGCCGCGAGGTGCCGCACCATGCGCCCAAGGGCCAGCCGGGAATGCCGGGCGACGTCCCGGACGCTGGGGAACACTTTGGCGACCTGGTCGCCGACCTGCTGGTCGATCGCGTAATGGTCCTTGCCGCCGATCCAGTAGTTCCACAGGCGGGCCGGATGAGGGCGGGACGTGTCGATCTTGGGCGACTCGTTGGCGGACATGGCGTTCATCGTTGCCCCGGGTATGCCGCCCGGCAAGGCAGGATGCGGATATGACGAAAAAGTGTCCGTGCGGTGTCGGCGCCCGGTACCGGGACTGCTGCGGCCGGTTGCATGAGGGCAGGGCGACGGCCGAAACGGCCACGGAGCTGATGCGGTCGCGGTTCAGCGCGTTCGCCGTCGGGGACGAGGCGTATCTGCTGCGGACGTGGCATCCGGCGACGCGTCCGGAGCGGATCGGTGTCGAGGACGGCACACGCTGGACGCGGCTGGAGATCCTCCGCGAGGAGAACGGCGGGCCCGGCGACGACAAGGGCATCGTGGAATTTCGCGCCCACTATCGGGCGGAAGCGGAACCCAGTGAATTGCACGAGGTCAGCCGCTTCGTCCGGCATGACGGCGAGTGGGTCTACGTCCGGGGAAAGATGCTCTGACATTCCGCTCCGCAGGCCACCGGATCCGATCGCGCGGGGAGGACCCGACCGCTCGTCCGGCGCGGAGCAGGCTCCCCGTCCGTGGACGACCTGGACCGGGAGGCACACCCCGTCTTCGCTCGCTTTTGCCCTGCACAGATCGTCCATCGCTAGACTGCGAGTTCGTAGCGGCCGACCCACGACGATGGAGGTTCCAATGAGTCCCGGGGACGGCGGAGACCGCATAGCCACGCCGGAACAGATGAAGCAGCAGGGCAAAAACCTGCACAGGAATGTTGATCAATACTTGCAGCTGGCCTGGAACAACCTGCAAGGTGCGCGGGGCGTCACACAGGCGAATTTCACCGCCACCTCCTATGTCCTCTCCATGGCTTACACCGCCGCGCTCGACGTCGCGGAAGAGGACCTGGAGACCAAGAAGAAGGTGCTGAACAAATTCCGGGACCTGCTCGCCGTATCGGCCACCAACTGGGACTCCGCCGAGGTCAAGAGCACTCTCGCCCGTCCTTGAACCAGTAGTTCCGTGAGAAGTCAGGAGTGTCATGGCTGGCCCCACCCCGTCTGGAAGCCCGGTCGCCTTCGCCGCCGCGACCGCGTTGACGATGACCCAGGTCTCCGCGGCGCTCATCCCGCCGGCCTGGACGACGTCCATCGTCATGTATCTGAACCAGTGCGACCCGCAGGCGCTCCTCGACGCCGGTATGAAGTGGGCCGACAACTACGACCAGCTCGGGAACGCCCAAGGGGCGGCCGACAACACGAACCTGTCCAAGGACGAATGGCAGGGGCGTGACCGGGACGCCTACGACAAGCGCATCGACGAGTACAGATCCCAGCTCACCGGTTCCAAGCAGCTCGCGTTCGCGGTGGGCACCACGATGTCCATCGTGGCTGGGCTGCTCTTCCTCATCGTCGCTGCCATGGTCGTGATCGCGGTGCTGATCGCGCTGTACGCCCTGTACGTCGCCGCGGCGCTGGCGGGCCTGTTCACCTATCCCGCGGTCCTCGCATCGGCGTCGGCGTTCGCCATCGAATGCACCGAGTTCCTGGAGAGCGTTTCGGGACTCGTGGGCTCGATCGCGGCGGGCGGAGCCGCCGTCATCACGGGCGCGATGGCGCTGGACGTCGGCTGGCAGAAGGCGCACGGCAACGACGCCGCACTCGACGACTTCATGAACGGGCTGCGGGACGCAAGCGACAACATGATCTGGGGGACGATCTCCCGTCTGGAGCGCACCGCGACAGCCGCGCTGATGAAGGTCGGCGGTGGCAGCCCGCTCGGCAAGAACGACCCCGGTCTCCGGCTCCCGAATCCCATCGGCAACCCAGCGCGGACGGGCGGTGTCGCCGGCGGCAGCGGCACCTGGACGGGCGGTAACATCACCGACCACTTCGCCGGTGCGGCCGGAGACAAGAACAAGCGCGACGAGGGCTTGTTCGAGGATCCGCCCGCCGACCAGTGATAGGGGCCCGGGGACACCGCCGCGTCAGGTGGATGTTGGCTTCAGCCTGTCTCACGCTGCTCTCCCTGCCCACTGCGACGACCTACACGCACCTGTTCGGTGAGCAGGTGTCGATGCGGATCGACCGGTGTGAACACCAGACGCGATTTTACGAATGCCACGGTTCCTGGACGGACGTAGACGGGAAGCGGCATACCACCACCGTCTCCCACGTCGGCCCGAAGGACATCGGCCGGACCGTCGAGGCCAGGCTCGGTCCGTGGCCGATGAATGCGCACGCCGGAAGTCTCTGGGCGGACGCTCCGATCTTCTTGCCGGTGGCGCTCATGGCGATCGGCGTCCCGGGCTACCTCTTCCTCCGGTGGCGGTTCGGCCGTGAGGTGAAGGAGACGGCGCGACGGCTGCTGGACGCCCCCGATCACTTCCTCGTCCTGGAGGTGAACCACGCCGGGGCGGTACGTCCAGACGGGGAAGAGCATCTCCGCACCCGGTCGGGTGACCCGGAGCTACCGGTCCCCGCGTGGGCCGACCGCAGGCACTACGTGTCCGTCCGCCGCCCCGACGGGCAACTCGCGTTCATCGTGGAGCGGCTCACCGACGAGATCCAGATGCTCGATGCGGATGGACACGCCGAAACCGTCGTCCCGCACCTCGCGCTCCAGGCCGGCCGTCCCAGGATCGAACGGCCGGATGGGACGCTCCTGGGCGAGATGGCCCTGACCCGCGGTGAGACCAGTGACGTGTACTCCATCGTCCGCCCGGACGGCAGGGAGGTCGGCCGTTTCGCCAGGCTCCGCCGCCACACGTGGGCGCTGTGCCTGGCACCGGACTGCTCGCCCGTGCTCACCGATTCCGTCCTCGCCTACCTTTTCACCGAGGGTCGAGCCGCCTGACGCACGGCTTCATTTGCCCAGGTTCTTGCGGATCTGGTCCATGAGGGCGGTGGCTTCGCGGGAGACGCCGGAGAAGACATCGTTCATGTCCCGCAGTGCCTGATGCATCTGGGCCGGATCGACGGGGGTCGTGGCGGTCTCCGCGTCCTCCCCGTAGACCTCCCGTGCGATCTCCTGTTTACGCCGTTCCAGATCCGCGACGGCCTCCTGGGAAAGCCGCTGGATCGTCTCGGCGAGTTCCTCTGAGGCCATCCGCATGGTCCGCGGATCGATACGCACGTCGGTGAGTCCCCGCTCAGGGGAGAACGCCAGCCCGATCCGCCCATCCGCGGATTCCGCGTGGCCGACCAGTCCCGTCAGTCGTTCACTGAGTTCCGCGGACTGCTGCGCCACACGCCGCGCCCGCTCCGCATGCGCACCCAGGTCGATACCGAGCGTCCGTTCGATGTCGGGAAACTGGTTCATTGCCACATTCCTCTGGAGGGAAGTACTCGTCAATACGGCACAATATGCCGTTCTATGAACCGGTGGAGCACATTGCAGTCGGATCTTGAGCCGTTTCCGGCGACTGGTTCCGGCCGACCTCGCCGACCGCGCCGATCCGATCGGTCGGACAAGAAAAGCAGCAACCTCCACATGCTGCCGGGTTGCCGCTGGTGGCCGGTGTGTTGATTGAGCGGCAGTTAAAGCTCAAGGTTCTTGAAGGCGGCCACCTGCTGCGTTATGGCCCGCTCGGTGGGCAGCCGCTCGACCGACGAGGCGCCGAAGAAGCCGACCACGCCCTCCGTCCGCGACAGCACGTAGGCGGCGTCGTCCGGCTCGGCGATGGGGCCGCCGTGGCACAGGACGAGAATGCCGGGACGGACGGCCAGTGCGGCGTCCCGCATGGCCTGCACCCGCTCGACCGCCTCGTCCAGTGTCAGGGCGGTGCCCGCGCCGATGCTGCCCTTGGTGGTGAGCCCGACGTGCGGGACGAGAACGTCCGCGCCCGCTTCGGCCATGGCCCGTGCCTGGTCCTCGTCGAACACGTAGGGGGCGGTGACGAGACCGCGCTCATGCGCGAGCCGCACCATCTGGACCTCCAGGTCGTACCCCATGCCAGTCTCTTCGATGTTCTGCCGGAACACGCCGTCGTAGAGGCCGACCGTGGGGAAGTTCTGGACGCCCGCGAATCCCATGGCCTTCAACTGGTCGAGGAAGACGGGCATCACCCGGAACGGGTCGGTCCCGCACACCCCGGCCAGGACGGGGGTGTCCTCGACGACCGGCAGCACCTCGGAGGCCATCTCCACCACGATCTGGTTGGCGTCCCCGTAGGGCAGCAGCCCGGCCAGCGACCCTCGTCCCGCCATCCGGTACCGGCCCGAGTTGTAAATGATGATCAGATCGACGCCGCCGGCCTCCGCGCACTTGGCGGACAGCCCGGTGCCCGCCCCGGCACCGATGATCGGCTTGCCCTCCGCGACGGCGTTGCGCAGCCGGAACAGGACGGTCTCACGGTTCACTGCGATCCCCCCGAGATCATCTGGTGCAGCCGGTCGGCCATCGCGCGGCCGAACACCGGATCGTTGATGTTCATGTCGAGTCTCTCCGTCTCCACGGCGCCTTCCATGGCCGCGAAGCACGCCTCGTCCGCCGCCGGGTCGTGGAACGGCATCCCCGGCGCGTCCAGCGCCGACACGCCCCCGAGCGGGACGAACAGTGCGGTCGGCCCGGTCGCGGCCCCGAGCTTGCCGGCGATCCGCCGGCCCAGCTCGGCCATCTCCTCCCGCGTCGTGCGCATCAGGGTCACGGTCGGGTTGTGGACGTAGAGGTCGCGCCCTTCGAACCGCTCGGGGACGGTCTCGCGCGGCCCGAAGTTGACCATGTCCAGTGCCCCGGGCGCCACGACCTGCGGCACCCCGTGCCGCCCGGCCGCCGTGAGCCGTCCGGGCCCGGCCGAGAGCACACCCCCGACGAGATCGTCCGCCAGCTCCGTGGTGGTCAGATCCAGCACACCGGCGAGCAGCCCGCTCTCCACGAGCCCCTCGAGCGCCCGCCCTCCGGCCCCCGTCGCGTGGAAGACGAGCACCTCGTAGCCCAGTTCGTCCAGCCGCTGCCGCGCCGCGTCCACCGCCGGGGTGGTGACCCCGAACATGGACGCCCCGACCAGCGGCCGCTCGTCCGCCGCAGGCGCCGACCGCGCCTGCGCGTAAGCCTTCGCCATCCCGGCCGCCGCTGCCGCCGCGTTCCCGAGGATCAGCCGCGACACCCGGTTGACGCCCGCGATGTCGACCACGCTGTAGGTGAGCGTCACGTCCCTGGCGCCCACATAGGGTGCGACGTCCCCGGACGCCATCGTGGACACGATCAGCTTGGGCAGCCCGATCGGCAGGTCCCGCACGGCCCGCGCCGCGACGGACGACCCGCCGCTGCCGCCCACGGCGAGTACGGCGTCCACCCGCTCCAGCCCCGCGAGCACGGCCGCCGCGCCCTCTCCCATCGCGGTGACGGCGGCCCCCCGGTCCCCCGCGTCCCGCAACTCCTGAAGAGAAGTGCCCCCGGCCCGCGCGACCTCCTCGGCGGAGACATCGGCCTCGACCTCGGACGGCCCGACCCCCGCGTCCACGAGAACCACGTCGCACCCGAGCTCCCGCACGCGCTCACGAAGCCACGCGTACTCCTCCCCCTTGGTATCGAGCGTCCCCACCAGCACGACCGTCGCCATGGCGCCTCCCATCCCCGATACCGATTCCCAGCCGATCACCCGGCAACCAGGGACGCGCCGATGGGAACATGGCCCCTTTGCCCCCGCCTCGAACCTGCGCGAGCTACGAGACGTTTCCCCTGCCCCTCGCTCCGTTCAGCACGGGGTGGTCCATTCGATGTTGGGGTACAGCCGGTACTTCAGCAGCCGATCCAGCCGATCCACCGCCACTTCGGCGTCACCGCACGGGGCCAGGAACCAGCCCCGCCGCAGCCCTGTCTCGAAATAGCCCCACGCCCCGCCCGGCGTCGCCCGCACGGTCACCACGGCGCCGATGTCGTCGGCCACCCCGCTGGCGTACACCCACAGCAGCGGCACCGGGTACCGGAACTCCTCCTTCTCGTACAGCCCCACACACCGCCAGCCCCTCGCTTTGAGTGCGGTCTTAAGCAGTTCCAGGTTCCACACCGCCGTGTCATGGCCTATGCACGTCCGCCAGTCCAGCACCACCCGCCAGCGGCCCAGGGCCGCCCGCACGACTCGCCCCGGCTTTCCTGCTCCGGCACCCGTGATCAATGCCACCGCCCGCCGCGTCCGACCCACCTCACACCTCCACACCCTTGCTGGACGCTTTTCGGATGTCACGCCTGGCCGTCCCCTTGCGCAGCTTGTCCGGGGCATTGAGCAGGCGACCTCACGTGTGAGCGCGTTCCGGGTCCGGGCCGCGCCGATGGCTCGGCCGACATCCCGTTGTCCCCCAGCGGCCCCAGGCTCACGGCTCGACGTCCCAGATGAACTCCGCCCATAGGATCTGGCCGGACTCGGTGACGTCATGGCCGATCTTGTCGGCCACTTGCTCGACGATGAAGAGGCCGCGTCCGTACTCGGCCACCGCGTCCGGGGACGTCTCGGGTCGCTTCCATTCACCGGTCCCGGCGTCCGTCACGGCGATGCGCGCCCATCCCGGCCGCAACGCCACGGCGACGGAGAACTCACCGCCCGCCCCGCCGCTCGGTGTGTGGCGCAGGGAGTTCGCGGCGAGTTCCGAGACGGCGAGTTCGGCATCGGAGGTTCGCGGGGAGCCATCGAGGAGTCCGCGCACGAATGCGCGAACCGCAGGCACCATGGACAGAAGACCCGGGTAGGTCTGGGACCATTCCATACAGGAGGGCACCCCAAGCGATCAAGTCATGACGTTAAGTGACGGGTAAGCTGAGTACTCAGCTTGAGAGTTGTGTACGCAGCTTGTCAAGCTTGGATCGAGAAATCGCGCCCGCATCGCCACCGGAGTCACCGTGACCCAGCCCGCATACCTGCGTATTGCCGACGATCTGCGCAAACAGATCGTCGAAGGCCGCCTGGCCCCGGGCGACCGGGTTCCCTCACGCCACGAGCTCGCACGCGAGCATGGCGTGTCGGACCGCGTGGCCGTTGAGGCCGTCCGGCTGCTGGTGTCCGAGGGGTACGTCGAGTCCCGCTCGGGCAGCGGCACATATGTGCGTCAGCGCCCGGAGGTCAAGCGCCTCACCAGAAGCTGGTACCGCGCGCACGGGCGTGCGACCTCCCCGTTCCGCGCGGACATGGAGGCGCAGGGGTATTCGGGGACGTGGCAGTCGGCCTCGGAGACGAGTGCGGCAACGCCGGTGGTGGCCGAGCGGCTCGGCGTCGCCGAAGGCGATCCGGTCATGGTGACGCGGTATACCTTCCTCGCGGACGGCCGGCCCGTCATGCTCTCGACGTCATGGGAGCCGCTGGAGCTCACCCGCGGGACTCCGGTGATGCTGCCGGAGGAGGGGCCGTATGCGGGCGCCGGTGTGGTCGCGCGGATGCGGGCCATCGGGCAGGACGTGTCGCTGGCGACCGAGGTCGTGACGGCACGGGCCGTTCTCGCGGACGAGGCCGAGCGGCTGGACGAGCCGATGGGGGCCATCGTGATGGTGATCCGGCGCACCTACACCGGAGAACGGCCCGTCGAGACCGCCGACATCGTGGTGCCCGTGGATCGGTACGAGCTGGCGTACACGATCCCGGTCGGGTGATCAGGGGGTGGGGACGGGGGTTTCGGTTATCGCGCCGTCTTCCAGGGTCAGGACCCGGTCCGCTTCGGAGAGCAGGGCCGGGTCGTGCGTCGCCACCAGGACGGTCACGCCCTCGCTCGCCACGAATGCGCGGAGGAGGGGCATGATCGCGGCGGCCGTCTCGGAGTCCAGCTGGCCCGTCGGCTCGTCGGCCAGGAGCAGGCGGGGACGGTTGGCGAGGGCGCGGGCGATGGCCACGCGCTGGCGCTGGCCGCCGGACAGTTCGTAGGGGCGCTGGGCCGCGTGGTCGGCCAGGCCGACCAGGGCCAGGAGGATGCGGACCCGCTCGTCGCGTTCGGCCTGGGGCGTGCGGGCCAGGCGGAGCGGTACTTCCACGTTCTCCGCGGCCGACAGGACGGGGATCAGGCCGTGGGACTGGAAGACGTAGCCGATGTCGTCGCGGCGGAGGGCGAGGAGGTCGTCCTCGGAGAGGGCGCCCACGTCGCGGCCGTCGACGCGGACGGTGCCGCCGTCCGGGGTGTCCAGGCCGCCGATCAGGTTGAGCAGGGTGGTCTTGCCGGACCCGGAGCGGCCCTTGAGCGCGACGAGCTCACCGGGGGCGAGGGTGAAGGACACGCCGCGCAGCGCGGGGACCTCGATCTTGCCCGTCCGGTAGGTGCGGGCCAGGTCCTCCACGGCGACCATCGGGGCGGTCATTCGGTCTCCTTCTGGTCGGGCCAGACGCCGACGTGGTCGCTTTCCAGGTTGAGGCGGACACGGTCGCGCATGTCGAGGGCCTCGGTGAACCCCTTCGGGAGCTGGACTCGGCCCACGCGGTCGAGGAGGGCGTACTCCTCGGCGGTGCGGGTGCCGTCGGCCTCGGCGCGGCGGCGGACCTCGCTGCTGGTGCGGCCGTCGCGGATGCCGACGGTGCGGTCGACGCGCTCGGCCACCTGCGGGTCGTGGGTGACGACGACGGTGGTGGTGCCGAGTTCCTCGTTGACGCGGCGGAGCGCGGCGAAGACCTCGGCGGCGGTGGCGGTGTCGAGTTCGCCGGTGGGTTCGTCGGCGAGGATGACGTGCGGTTCGTTCGCGACGGCGACCGCGATCGCGACGCGCTGCTGCTGGCCGCCGGACAGTTCCTCGGGACGGCGGGCCACGCAGTCGCCGACGCCGAGCAGGCCGAGGAGTTCGGCGGCGCGGATGGCGCGTTCGCGGCGGGACCGGCCGGCGAACCGCATCGGCAGTTCCACGTTCTGCGCGGCGGTCAGGTACGGGAGCAGGTTGCGGGACGTCTGCTGCCAGACGAACCCGACCTGCTCGCGCCGGAAGCGCAGGCGTTCCTTGGCCGTCATCGTGAGCAGGTCCGCCCCGGCGACGCGGGCGACGCCGGCGGTCGGGACGTCCAGGCCGGACAGGATGTTCAGCAGCGTCGACTTCCCGGAGCCGGACGCGCCGACGATCGCGATCAGCTCGCCGGGGTTGACGAGCAGGTCCAGGCCCTGGAGCGCGACGACCTCGATGCCGTCGGTCTTGTAGATGCGGACGAGGTTGTCGCAGACGATGTGCGCGCCCTCCCCGTAGACGGGCCCGCGTTCGGCGGCGCGGCGTTCCAGTTCGGCGAGGCTGGGCGTGTCGGTCATGAGTCCCCCGTTCTCAGGACGGTTCCGGGGTCGGTGTCGAAGACCCGGTCGACGGCGACGGCCGCCGCGGCGGCGAGCAGCAGCGCGCCGGCGAGGCCGAGCAGCGCCGGCAGGTCCGGGACGTGGGCGGTGACGGCGTAGCCGCCGGTGTAGGGGCGCAGGTCGACGACCGGGCCGGTGATCTCGGGGAGCAGGAGGCCGAGCACCCAGCCGGCGCCGACGGCGCAGAGCAGGACGGGCGCGATCTCCACCAGGGCGAGGGCGCGGCTCTGCCGCCGGCTCAGCCCGAGGGTGCGCAGGTGCGCGATGGTGCGGGCGCGGGCGCGGGCGCCGACGACCAGGACGAGCAGCACCGCGAGCAGCCCGAACGCGCCGCCGAGGACCGCGTCGTTCCGGAAGGTGTCGTGGACGACGGTCACCATGTCGTCGCTCGCCATGCCGCGCAGGACGTCCCGGCGCAGCTCGACGCGGCGGCCGCCGCCGGCGGCGGCGCTCAGCTTCCGGGCGTCCAGGTCGTGGCCGGTGACGAAGACCTGGGACGGGAAGCCCTTCTCCGCGGCGATCAGCTTGTAGGGGACGACCACGAACGCGGAGCCCGTCTCCTGTCCGGGGAAACGCTCGATCGTCCGGGTCGGTTTGACGCGGATCGGGGTGAGGCCGGGGCGGCTCAGCGTCACCTCGCCGTGCCCCATGGTCTCGGCGGCGAGCGGCGACATCAGGACCCCGGAGTCGGGGATGTCGGGCACGGACGGCGCGAGCTTCCGGTAGGCGTGGAGGTCCACGCCTACCAGGGTCATCGGCGCGGGGTCCGTCGCGGTGGACACGGTCTCGACGATCCGGGCCGGGAGCACGCCGGTCACGCCGGGTACGGCGCGGATCCGGCGGAGGGCGGCCTCGTCCACCGGCCCGGCGGCGAGCCGGGCGTCGCCGCCGACCGCGGCGTAGGACGCGCGGACCTGCCCGTCCCGCAGTCCGGTGTCCACGGTGGCGGTGAACCCGGCGATGGCGGCGGCGAGCAGCAGCACGGCCAGCGGCAGCGCCCCGACGATGTTCTGCCGGGCGGCGCGGGCGAGGCCGAGGAACGCGACGGCGCCGCGGCGGCGGCGCGTCACCGGGCCGGCGGCGCGCATCAGGTACGGGTAGACCCGCAGCACGAGGACGCCGACGGCCGCGCCGAGCAGCGCGGGGACGGCGGCGACCAGCGGGTCGGTTCCGGCGGCGTGGCCGCGCCGGCGCAGCAGCACGACGCCGATCACGGCGAGCGCGACGAGGAGGCCGTCCAGCACGAGCCGCCACCGGGACGGCCGGGCGGAGCCGATGTCGTCGCGCTTCTGGACGCCGAGGCCGGCGTCCCGTTCCCGCCAGACCAGCGCGGTGGCCACGGTGACGACGGTGAGGGCCAGCGCGGCGACGGCGTACGCCGAGCCGGGCTGCGGCGGGCCCGCGTCCAGCAGCCGTCCCGCCGCGTACCCGAGCCCGGCGGACGGGACGACGGCCGCCGCCGTCAGCCCGAACACGGGGGCGGCGAGCTGGCGCAGCGACGCCCCGCGCGCCCGCATGGTGGCGAGGACGGGCCGGAGCCGTTCGCCGATCAGCCCGGCGGCGAGCAGCAGCACCCCGGCGGCGACGGCGGCGAGCCCGCCGAGCGCCAGGCCGAGGACGGTCCGGGCGGTGTGCAGCCGGGCCGTGTACCCCTTCAGCCGAGTGTCCAGCGCGGTCTCCACCTTGCAGGGGAACAGGCCGGGGCGGCCCTGCACCGCGGCCCGGAAGGGGTCCAGGTCGGCGGTGATCGCGGCGGCGTGCTCGGCGTCCACGTTGTCGGCGCGGATGGGGAACCGCCAGGTGAAGGTGAGCTGCCGCGCCGGGTCGCGGGTGAGCATCACGGATCCGCCGGCGCCCATCAGCGCCGTGCCCACATCGGTCAGGACCCCCTCCTTGCCGTTGCTCACCAGGGTCGGTACGGGCCGCAGCATGCTCCAGCGCGGCCCCCACTGCCAGTACCTGTCGGCGGTGTTCAACGGCTCGTACAGGCCGGTGATGCGGACCTGCACGGCCCTGGGCCGGGACCCCTCGGTGAGCGCGAGCCGGGTGCCGACCTTGTAGCCCATCGCGGTGGCATAGGTCTTGGAGACGATGATCGGGACGTCGCCGGAGAGCCGGCCGGGCTCGGCGTACGGTATGCCGCCGGCGACGAGGCGAATCCGTTTCAACGCGCCCGGGTCGTGGCTCAGCGACAGCTTCCGGGGGCGCGGGGCGTTCCCGAGGACGTCCATGCGGGCCGTGCCGACCGAGCCTTCGGGCTCCCCGGCCACGTCGCGCAGGGACGGCGGCAGCAGCGTCTGCCAGTCGACGGTGACCGTCTCCAGCGCCGCGCCGGACGAAATGGGCCGCGCCGCCTCCGGACCGGCCGCCGTGCCCACCACCCGCAGGTCGGTCCCCCTGACCGCGGCGGCCCCGGCGCGGTCGTAGCCGGCGGCGGTGCGGGCCGGAACGGCGACGGCGAACAGCGCGGACAGCAGTGTCAGCACGGCCAGCGCGACGAGCGGCGCCCAGTGCGCGCGGGCCAGCCGCAGGGCGGGACTGCTCATCGCTCCTCCCCCATGCGCAGCTCCCCGCCGAGGTCGCGGCGGCGCAGCGCCCCGATCACCGGCGGCAGCACGACCCCGAGCACCGCGGTCACCCCGGCGATCATGGCGAGCAGCACGGGCCACTGGACGACCGCCTCGGCGGGCGGGTAGGGCCGGGCGGCGCGCACACCGAGCACGATGTGCGGGACGGCGAGCCGCGCGACGATCAGGCCGAGCACCGTCCCGCCCAGCAGGCCGAGCGCGACCAGGTACGCCTGCTCGATCGCGAGCATCCCGGCGACCTGCCGGGGGTGGACGCCGATGACCCGCAGCACGGCGAACTCGCGCGACCGCTCCCCGGACGTCACCGCCGCGTTCACGACGAACGCGATGACGGCGAAGACCAGCGCGGTGCCGAAGCCGAGGACGAGCGCGCCCTGGAGTCCCGCGCCGAGCGGGGCGTTGCGGAGCCGGGTGCGCAGCGCGGCGCGGTCCGCGGCGACCTTGCCCCAGTCGGGGTGGGCGGCGAGGGCCCGCACCGCCGGGCCGGTGCGGTCGCCGCGCACCGAGGCCCACCATTCGCCGGGCGCGATGCCCGCCGGGTCCGCGCCGCTCACGGCGAGCCGCCGCTCGGTCAGCGTGGGCAGGTCGACGAGGGCGGCGGGCTGCCCGTCCGGCACGCTCGGCAGCGCCGGCGCGATCCCCGCCACCCGGATCGGCTGCTGGGCGCCGGGGGTGCCCAGGGTCACCGTGCCGCCGACACCGACCTTCATGCGCGCGGCCAGTGCGCTCGTGATGACGCCGGGGACGGACGGCTGGAGGTCGGTGTTGATCCCGTCGTGGGCGGGCGGGGTGGCCGTGGCGACCATCGCATGGACCGTGACATCGGCGACGGGCAGGTAGATGTCACCCCGCAGCCCGCCAAAGACCAGCTTGGACGAGGTGCGCGGGATGGACAGCCGCAGCAGTGCGCCCTTCGCCTCCTCGGCATGGGGGGTGATCTTCACCTCTGAGTCCTTGGTCTGGCCGAAGGCGTCCCAGCGGCCGCCGGCGGGCAGCGTCGCGTCCGCGCCGCCGTCGCCGCGCACCCGCAGGACGTCGAGGGCGAGCTGCCCGGAGACGGGGTTGGTGTCGTAGAGGTAGTGGACGCCCCGGACCGCCAGCGGGTAGGTGAGGACGCCGTCCGGCCCGGCGAGGGCGGCGGCGTCCAGGGTGAGGGTGTGCTCCTTGCCGTCGGCGGCGACGCCCGGCAGCATCGCCCGCCGGGCCACCCCGCGGCCGTCCACGATCGTCACCGCGAGGTGGAAGGACTTGCCGCCCTGCGACCTCCCCCCTTTGAGCTCTGGGGGGTACGGCCCGTCGTGGGTCAGCCGCACGTCGAAGCTCAGCCGGCCGGGCCTTCCCGGGAGGGCCAGCGCGGGCGCGGCGGGGCGGGCCTTCGCCAGCCCGTCCAGCCGCAGGTCGCGGTGCAGCCCGGGCTGGACGCGCAGGATCCCGCCGAGCGCCCGCGCGTCCACCCCGAGGAGGGTCGCCGGGCTGGTGCCGAGGTCGGCGTCCGAGCGCAGCACCCCGGTCGCGGAGGTGACGCCGGGCAGCGCGGCGAACCGCCCGCCGTGGCCGAGCGGCGTGGGGCCGCCGGTGGCGGCGGTGTCGGCCAGCCGCAGGTCGGCTCCGCTCTGGAAGTCGGCCTGGTCGGCCTGGGAGCGGTGCCAGGTCGCCATCGTCACGACCGACAGCACCCCGACGGCCATCGCCATGGCGAGCAGCAGGACGGGGCCCGCGTACCGGAGCCGCCGCCGCCCGACCTGCCGGGTGCCGAGGACGGGAACGAGCCCGAGCCCCCGGGTGGCGGCCCGTTCGGCGACCCGCGACACGACCGGCAGCAGCCGGAGCATGAGGACGCCGCCGGCGAGCAGCGCGAGGGCCGGGCTGGACACGATGAACGGGTCGACGCCGGCGGCGAGGTCCGCGCCGGTCGCGCCGTACCGGGTGAGCTGCCAGAGGGCGAGCCCGGCGACCAGCAGCAGCGCGAGGTCGGCGCCCGAGCCGAGCAGGCCGCCGCGCGGCGGGCGGCCGATCCCGGCCTGCACCTCCACGAACGTGCGGTTGGCGCCGCGCAGTGCCGGGAGCGTCAGGGCGGCGGCGCAGAGCAGCGCGGTGACCGCCGAGACGATCCACAGCGGCGCGAGCGGTCCGGGGTCGAGCCGCAGCCCGGACGCCCGGACGGCGGGGGCGTGGCTCGCGAGCCGCAGCAGCGGACCGGCGAGCAGGGGGCCGAGCACGGCGGCGGGCAGGGCGATCAGCAGTCCCTCGGCGAAGCTGAGGCCGGCGAGCTGCCGCATCCCGACGCCGCGGGTGCGCAGCAGCGCGACCTCGCCGCGCCGGTGGTCGGCGAGCAGCCGCGAGACGAGCAGCCACGCGCACCCGGCGAGCAGGATCAGCTGGATCACCGGGATGAGCATCGTGGAGCGGGCGACGAGCACCGCGTCGTGCAGGTGCCCGGTCAGCTCGGGCAGCCTCGTCACGACGGTGTACTGCGCCCCGCCGCCGCCCGCCTTCGCGAAGGTGGCCCGGGTGCCGGCGACCCGGTCGCGGAGGGGGCCGAGGTCGCCGGCGTCCAGCCGGCGCAGGTCGGGCAGGACCGTGAAGCGGGCGTCCACGCCGGTTCCGGTGAAGCGCTGCGCGAACACGCCGGGCGGCACCACGAACGGCCCGTACGTGGTGTAGTCGAGCCGGACGACGCCGGCCGTGACGAGCCGGTCGTCCTGCCAGAAGTACGCACCCGGGTCGGGGACCTCGAACACCCCCACGACGCGGACCCGCACGACCGATTTCTTGTCGACGCGCCCGTGCAGGGTGAGGACGTCGTCCACGTCCGCGTGGACGGCGCGAGCGGCCGGTTCGGGCAGGACCGCCTCGATCGGCTCGCCGCCTTCGCGGGGCCAGCGTCCCCTGACGAGCCGCGCGTGCCGCTCGATCCCGGTGAAGGTCTGGAACGCGGTCAGGTCGGGATGGGCGCTGTTCTCCTGGCCGGGCAGCGTGTAGGTGTCGCTGCGCACGCTCATCGAGACCGACAGCGGGACGTCCCCGTAGATCTCCTTGAGCGCCCCGCCGATCCGGTCCTGCACCTTGGTGAGGCCCCCGCCGGGGACGTGCGCGCCGATCACGGTCCCGGTCGTGTCGGCGGTCGCCTCCGCCAGGGTGCGCCGCAGGCCCTCGCGGGTCACCGACCCGGTGTAGCCGACGAGGGTGGTGAGCACGGTGGTCGCGAACAGCGCGGTCGCGCACGCGGCGAGGATCAGCATGCGATCGCCCGCCATGCGCCTGAGAACCAGCCCCCGGAGTCTCACAGTCGATCATGCTCACCCCGCTGTGTCCTATACCACAAGGGGCCGCGATGATTCCGTGATGTTCCGCAACGTTCCTGCAATAACCGGAAAATCATCCAGGCGGCGCCCAGACGGAGACCCCCTCCGGCGGGACGGACTCGGCGCGCCGGAGGATGTCGACCGGCTCCAGGACGGCCCCTGACGCGACCGGATCCCCGGCACGCGCGGCGGCGCGGTCGATGTCCTCCCGCTCGGCGGGACCGGGCCGCAGCCCGGCCGACGCCCGGACGGCCGCCGCCGTCGCCAGCGCCGCCGCCGCGTCCCCGGAGCGTCCGGCCAGGCCGAGCGCCGCGGCCAGCCCCTCCAGCGAGAACGCCAGATCGCGCGGCGACTCCAGCCTGATCGCGACGGTCAGCGCGTCCCGCTGGTACCGGACGGCCCGCGCGGCGTCGCCGCGCGCCTCGGCCACATATCCGAGGCCCGTCTGGACCAGCGGCAGATACAGCGGCGGGAACTCCTCCGGCGACACCGCCGCCAGCATGCGGCGAAGCCGGTCCTCGGCGTCGTCGAGGCGTCCCTCGCGGCGCGCCACCAGCCCGAGCCCGAGATCGGCGAACGTCACGGCCTGCGCGAACCCCTGCTCCACCGCCACCCGGTGCGCCCGCCCGAACAGCCGCCGCGCGGACGCGTGGTCGCCGCGCAGGTGGGCGACCCAGCCGCGCCACGCCATCCGGACGGCGACGTCCGGCCACATGTGCAGTTCCTCGGCCATCCGCTGCCCGTCCTGCTGCAGCCGTTCCGCGCGTTCGTAGTCGCCGGTCAGCTCGGCCGCCGCGCCGAGCCATTCGATCGCCTGGAGCCGGCCCCAGCGGTCCCCGACCTCGCCGAACAGCGCGGCGGCGCGCTCCGCGTCACGTTCCAGCGCGGCGGGGTCGCCGTGCGCGTGGGCGTGCTTGGCGCGCAGGATCAGCGAGGCCGCCTCGCCCCACCGGTCGCCGGACGCCCGGAACTCGGCCAGCGCCTCGTCCAGCATGACCGCGTTCGCCCCGGCATCGTCCAGTTCGAACTGGGCGAACATCAGGAACCAGCGCGCCCAGGCGGCGAGGCGCGCGTCCGCCGCCTCGTCCACGAGCCGCAGGGCCTCGTCACGGCGGGGCGTCCAGTCTCCGGGGACGCCCTTCAGGACCGACAGCCCGGCCCGCCAGGTCAGCGCCCTCGCCCGGTCGCGGACCGGGCCGTCCGCGCCGATCGCGGCGTCCAGCGACCGCAGCGCCTCGCTCAGCCGGCCGCGCAGGAACCAGTACCAGGCGAGCGCGTTGGCCAGCCGCAGCACCGCGCCGCCCGGCAGGGCGTCGAGCGCGGCCCGCAGGTTCGCCGACTCCAGGTCGAGCCTGCGCAGCCAGTACGCCTGCTCGGGCCCGTAGAGGTGGCGTTCCGCGCGTTCGGCCAGGCCGGTGTAGTGGCGGCCGTGCGCGGCCCGCGTCCGCTCGGTCTCGCCCGCCTCCGCCAGCCGGTCGGCGGCGTAGGCGGCGACCGACTCCAGCAGCCGGTAGCGCGGCCCCTCGCCGGCGCGTTCGGTCATGACGACGAGCGAGCGGTCGACCAGCCGGACCAGGACGTCCAGGACCTCCGCCTCGGGGACGTCCGCGCCGGCGCACACCGCCTCGGCCGACTCGGCGGCGCAGCCGTCGGCGTGCACCGACAGCCGCCGCAGGACCGCCCGCTCCGGCTCGGTCAGCAGGTCCCAGCTCCAGTCGATCATCGCGGTCAGCGTCCGCTGCCGGGCCGGAGCGCCGCGATGCCCGGACGACAGCAGCCGGAACCGGTCGTCGAGCCGGTCGAGGAGGCCCTGGATCCCGAGCGCGCGCACCTTGGTCGCGGCCAGTTCCAGCGCGAGCGGCAGGCCGTCCAGCCGCCGGCACAGCTCCCCGACCGGGCCGGCCGTGCCCGCGTCCAGCCGGAAGCCGCGGGCCGCCGCCTGCGCCCGCGCCGCGAACAGCCGGACCGCGCTCGACTCCGCCGGATCGTCCCGCTCGCGTGGCACGTCCAGCGGCGGGACGGCCCACACCACCTCGCCGGGCAGCCCGAGCGGCTCCCGGCTCGTCGCGAGGACCCGCACCCCGGGGACCTTCCGCAGCAGCCGCTCCACCAGCCCGGCGGCCTGCTCGATCACGTGTTCGCAGTTGTCGAGGACGAGCAGCAGCCGGCGCGCGCCGAGCGCCGCCGCGAGCCGGTCGAGCGCCGCCTCCGGGGCCCCCGGCGCGTCCCGCAGGTCGAGGATCGCGGTCACGACGTCCGCCAGATCCGGGACGGTCGAGCGTTCGAAGCCGGCCAGCTCCGCCATCCACACGCCGTCGCCGAACGCGTCCACGAGCCCGGACGCGGTCTCGATCGCCAGCCGCGTCTTGCCCACCCCGCCCGGCCCGGTCAGCGTGACCAGCCGGTCGGTGCCGATGCGGGCGCGGATGTCGCGGACCGCGTCATCCCGCCCGATCAGCTCGGTGGGCGGTACGGGCAGGTTCGACCGGCGGCGGGACGGCGGCGGGGCGGGCGCGTCCAGGGCGGGGTCCTGCCGCAGGATCGCGCGCTGCAGACCGGCCAGCTCGGAGCCGGGGTCGAGGCCCAGCTCGCCGGCGAGCAGCGTCCGGTACCGCTCGTAGCTCTCCAGCGCCTCGTTCTGGCGTCCCGCCCGGTACAGCGCCCGCATGTGCGCGGCGCGCAGGCGCTCCCGCAGCGGATGCTCCCGGGCCGCGTCGCCGAGTTCTCCCGCCAGCGCGCCGTGCTCGCCCAGGTCGAGCCGCACTTCGGCGTGCTCCTCCAGCGCGGTCAGCCGCAGCTCGGCCAGCCGCGCGATCGCCGCACGGGTGAACGGCTCGTCGGCGAAGTCCGCCAAGGCGGGGCCGCGCCACAGGCCCAGCGCCTCGGCCAGCAGTTCCGCGCGCTCCTTCGGCTCCTCCGCCCGGCGCGCCCGCTCCACCAGGATCTGGAACCGCCGCGCGTCCACCCGCTCGTCGCCGGCGCCCAGCAGATACCCGGCGGGGCGCGACTCGACCAGCGCCCGCGCCCCCGGTTCGGCGTCCTCCAGGACCCGGCGCAGCTGCGACACCTTCGCCGACAGCGCCCCCATCGGGTTGCCGGGCAGTGCCCCGCCCTGCTCACCGCCCCACAGGTCGTCAATCAGCCGGTCCGCGGGCACGGGACGGCCCTCGTGCACCAGCAGGTCGGCCAGCAGCGCCCGGACCTTCAGGCCGGGTACGGGCACCAGCTCACCGTCGTCGGTCCAGACGGCGAGCGGACCGAGTACCCCGAATCGCACGCTCCGACCCTAACGCGGAGCGATGCGCGGAAGGCGACCGTAAGAATCCCGTAAACGGTGTCGCGCATGGTGGTTCCAGCAAGCGAGAAGGACAGCACGATCCGATCTCACGGAGGACCTCATGCGCAAGATCATCAACTCGACGTACGTGTCGCTCGACGGCGTCATCGAGAACCCGCAGAACTGGACTTCGGCGTACTTCCAGGACGAGGCCGCCGGCTACGCGCGGGATCTGCTGTTCTCCTGCGACGCCCTGCTGATGGGGCGCAAGACGTTCGAGGGCTTCTCGCAGGCGTGGCCGGCGATGGAGGAGTCGACCGGTGACTTCGGCGTCCGGATGAACACCCTGCCCCACTACGTCGTGTCCGACTCCCTGAAGAAGCCGGCCTGGGGCGACTCGACGGCGATCCCCCGGTCCGAGGCCGTCGCCGAGCTCACCAAGCTCAAGGAGCAGGACGGCCAGGACATCCTGCAGTACGGCTTCGGCCCGGTGTCGCGCACGCTCGTGGAGCACGGCCTGCTGGACGAGCTGCGCCTCTGGATCCACCCCGTGATCGTCGGCCCCGGCGACCCCGAGGAGCTGCTCACCCGGAAGGGCTTCGCGGCATCGTTCGAGCTGGCCGACACCAAGGTCTTCACGACCGGCGTCATCATCGCGACCTACGTCCCGGCCGCCAAGTAGCTCAGCGGCCGGCGAGGACGGCCCGGAGGATCTCCGGCGTGCGGGACGGCGGTTCGGCCTGGACGCCGAGCTGGTTCAGGACGTCCCGGTAGCGGGCGATGTCGGACGCCCGGTCCGGGTAGAGGGCGCCGGTGAGCTGCTCCAGGTAGACGATGTCGGGCAGTTCGGGCTCGGCGAACCGGAGCAGCGTCACCGGGCCGCCCTCGGCCGCGTGCCCTCCGGCCGTGAACGGCAGGACCTGCACGGTGATGTTGGGCAGCGCCGCCATCTCGATCAGGTGCTCAAGCTGGGCGCGCATCGTGGCGGGGCCGCCGACGACGCGGCGCAGCACCGCCTCGTCCAGGACGGCCCACAGCTTCAGCGGCTCGCGGCGGTCGAACACGCGGCGGCGCGCCATGCGCAGTTCGACCCGCCGCTCGATCTCGGCCTGGGACGCCTCGGGGTGGCGGGCGGTGATGAGTGTGCGCGCGTAGTCGGGGGTCTGCAGCAGCTCCGGGACGTTCTGAATCTCATAGACACGGATCACGACGGCGCCCTGCTCCAGGCCGAGGTAGGGCTCGAACCAGCTGGGCACCACGTCGCCGTACGCCTGCCACCAGCCGGGGGTGTTGGCGTGTTCGGCCAGCTCCAGAAGCTCCTCGCGGACATCGGGGTCGGTCACGCCGTAGAGGGTCAGGAGGTCGGCGATGTCGCGTTCCTTGAAGCCGACCCGGCCCAGCTCCATCCGGCTGATCTTGGAGTGCGAGCCGCGGATCTCATAGCCCGCGGCCTCGGTGGAGATCCGGGCGGCCTCGCGGAAGCGGCGCAGCTGCGCGCCGACCAGCATCCGCAGCACGGTCGGCCCGGCGGTCCGGTGGTCCTGCACGATGGGGATCGACTCGTCCGGATGTCGGCTCATGCTCCCGCGCACCCCCGGACCGATGCTAGATCTTCCACGGGATGCCTCCTCGGCGTGCAAGAAATCTTCCTACGGAGAAGAAAGTTACCCGCAGGTGGACCGCTTGCCCACCGGTCTGAACATCCTGATTTGTGGCGACTTGCGGTTTTTGAACCGGATGCCCGAGCGACACCACACTGACCTGGCACGATTCCGGTTCCGAAAAGAAAACCGAAAAAATCCGGGCGAGATGTCGATCCGTTCACCCCATGTTCGACGCGTCAGCGAAGACCGGGGATGACCCGGGCAAGGACACAAGGAGGAAACAGCATGCGGTTCATGATGATGACCACGGACAACGGCCCCGACGACGCGCCGCCGGACGAGAAGCTCCAGGCGGAGATGGGCAAGTTCATCGAGGAGATGGCCAGGGCCGGGGTGCTGCTCGCGACCGGCGGGCTGGAGCCGTACGGCACCCGCATCACCTCGTCCAGCGGCAAGATCACCGTCACCGACGGCCCGTTCGCCGAGGCCAAGGAGGGCGTCGTCGGCTTCGCCCTCATCGAGGTGCGCAGCCGGGAGGAGGCGATCGAGCTCTCCAAGCGGTTCTGGTCGATCGTCGGGGACGGCACGGGCGTCATCAAGCAGGTGTTCGGCCCGGAGGACCCCTTCCCGGGGCAGTGATCGGCCGCTGAGCTTGCGCGGCGGCCGGTGCGGGTGCTCTCATCGGCGGCGTGACGGCTTCGGACGAACCCCCCGCGCACGAACCCCCCGCGCACGGCGGATCCGCGCACGGGCCGGACGTGCGCGGATCCGCCGCGCACGCGAGCATCGACGCGGTGTGGCGGCTGGAGGCGGCGCGCATCATCGCCGGGCTCGCCCGGCTGGTGCACGACATCGGGCTCGCCGAGGAACTCGCGCAGGACGCGCTGGTCGCCGCGCTCGAACAGTGGCCGGAGTCAGGCGTCCCGGACAACCCGGGCGCCTGGCTCATGGCCGTCGGCAAGCGCCGCGCGATCGACCGCATCCGCCGGGAGCGGCGGTTCGAGCACAAGCTGGCGGAGATGGGCCGCGACCTGGAGACGCGGCCGGCGGCGGAGTTCGACGTCCCGGACGACGAGCACATCGAGGACGACGTCCTGCGGCTGATCTTCACGGCCTGCCATCCCGTCCTGTCCGTGCAGGCGCGGGTCGCGCTGACGCTGCGGATGCTCGGCGGCCTCACCACCGAGGAGATCGCGCACGCGTTCCTCGTCTCCGAGCCGACCGTGGCGCAGCGGATCGTCCGGGCGAAGCGGACGCTGTCGGAGGCGGGCGTGCCGTTCGAGGTGCCCGAGGGGCCCGGCCGCGCGGCGCGGCTGTCGTCCGTCCTGGAGGTCGTCTACCTGATCTTCAACGAGGGGTACGCGGCCAGCGGCGGCGGCGACTGGGTGCGGGCGGACCTGTGCCAGGAGGCTCTGCGCCTCGGCCGCATCCTCGCCGAACTGGCGCCGGGTGAACCCGAGGTGCACGGGCTCGCCGCGCTCATGGAGATCCAGGCGTCCCGGACACGCGCGCGCACCGGGCCGTCCGGCGAACCCGTCCCGCTCATGGAGCAGGACCGCGGCCGCTGGGACCGGCTCCTCATCCGCAGGGGATTCGCGGCCCTGCTCCGCGCGAAGGCGATCGGCGAGCCACCCGGTCCGTACGTCCTGCAGGCCGCGATCGCCGCCTGCCACGCGCAGGCACCCACCGCCGAGGACACCGACTGGGCACAGATCGCGTCCCTCTACGCGGTCCTCGCGAGCGTCGCCCCGTCCCCCGTCGTGGAACTGAACCGCGCGGTCGCCGTCGGCATGGCGCACGGCCCGGACAAGGGCCTCGCACTCGCCGACGCGCTGGTGGACGAGCCGTCCCTGCGCGGCTACCACCTGCTGCCGAGCGTCCGCGGGGACCTCCTCGCCCGGCTCGGCCGGCTGGACGAGGCCCGGACGCAGTTCGAGCGCGCCGCGGAACTGACCCGCAACGCGCCCGAACGCAAGACCCTGCTGGAGCGGGCCGCCTCCTTGCGCCGCCCCGCTCAGTAGCCCTTCACCTGGTAGGAGTTGACGACCTTCGCGAACTCCTGGAGGTCGTACATCCCGACTTCGCCGTCACGTCCCTCCTCCACCTGCGCCCGGTTGGCCAGCGCGAGGTCCTGGTTGGCCTCGATGTACCCGCGCAGCTCCCGCTCGTAGTTCGCGAACGCGGCGCGGTGGTCGCCGCCCGCCGCCTTCAACTCCCCCGCGAGGACGTACGCGCCGACGATGGCCATGCTCGTGCCCTGCCCGGACATCGGCGACCCGCAGTATCCGGCGTCCCCGAGCAGGACGACCCGGCCCCTCGACCACGAGTCCATGCGGATCTGCGCCATCGAGTCGAAGTGGAAGTCCTTCGCGTCCCACATCGTGCGGATGAGCTCGGGCAGCACCCAGCCGCCGCCGGCCAGCGCGTCCGCCATGATCTTCTTCTGCGCGGCGATGTCGCGGTGGTCGTAGTCGATCGGCTTCTCGGACTCGAAGCCCAGGAAGACGCGGAGTTCGGTGTTGCCCCGGACGCTCATCACGCCGCCCCAGTTGCCGGCCGGCGTCCGGTGGCCGATCTGCCAGCGGTCCAGGCCGAGGAAGTTCGGGGCCGTCCACACCGCCAGGTAGGGGCCGAGGTGGGAGAGGAAGTCCCGCTCCGGACCGAACGCCAGCCGGCGGGTGTTGGAGTGAAGGCCGTCCGCGCCGACGACCAGGTCGAACGTCTGGATCGCCCCACTGTGGAAGATCACCCGGACGCCGTCGTCGTCCTGCTCCAGCCCGGCGATCGAGTCGCCGTACAGGTACTCGATGCCCTCGCCGGCCGCGTCCGCGAGGATCCGCGACAGGTCCTCGCGGAGGATCTCGATGTCGGGGCTGCTCAGGTCGCCGCCGGTGAACGTGTACTCCTCGGTGCGGTGAAGCTCGGCGCCGCCGGCGTCCACCATGGACATTCCGCGCATCTCCACGCGCTGTTCGCGGATCCGGTCCAGGACGCCCATCCGCTCGGCGACGTCCAGTGCCGGGCCGCGCACATCGATCGCCTGGCCGCCGAGCCTCAACCCCGGCATCAGTTCCACGACCGTGACATCGAAGCCGTAGCGGTTCAGCCAGTACGCCAGTGCGGGGCCGCCGATGCTCGCGCCGGAGATGAGGACCCTGCTGTTCTTCATGGACGGGGTGTTCTTCATGGACGAGGTGTTCGTCATGGACGGCTCCCGAATCAGTGGCGGGACGTGTTCCCGCGCCGTCCGCAAAGCTGCCCGCATCCGCTGACAGGCCGCATACCGTCCGCTGACAGAGGCCGGTGGGTCGCTGTCAGCCCCGAACTGTGTTTGGGTGATGATGCAGGACGGAGCCCCGGAGAGGACCACCGAGTGATCTCTCGTTCAGACATCGAAGACGCGGCGCGCCGGGTCGCCGGCCATGTCCGCCGCACTCCGCTCATCGAGGTCGATCCGGCCCCGGTCGCGCCCGCCGGGCGGATGTGGCTGAAGCTCGAACTGACCCAGCACACCGGGTCGTTCAAGGCACGCGGCGCGTTCAACCACATCCTCGCCGCGCGGGACGGGGACCGGCTCCCGGACGCGGGCGTCGTCGCGGCCTCGGGCGGCAACGCGGGCCTCGCCTTCGCCTACGCCGCGGCACAGGCGGGGGTGCCCGCCGAGGTGTTCGTCCCGGAGACGGCGCCCGCGGTGAAGGTCGCCCGGCTGCGCGCGCTCGGCGCCGCGGTCGTCCAGGTCGGAACGCGGTACGCCGAGGCGCAGGACGCCGCCACCAAGCGCGCCTCCGACACCGGCGCCCTGTTCTGCCACGCCTACGACCTGCCCGAGGTCTGCGCCGGGCAGGGCACGCTCGGCCTGGAGATCCTGGAGCAGACCGGCGGCGAGGTCGACACCGTCCTGCTCGCGGTCGGCGGCGGAGGGCTGATGGCCGGTGTCACCGCCGCCCTCGAAGGCCGCGCCCGCGTGGTCGGCGTCGAGCCCGAGACCATCCCGACCCTCGAACGGGCCCTGCACGCGGGACGCCCGGTCGATGTGGAGGTGTCGGGGATCGCCGCCGACTCGCTCGGCGCGACGCGGCTCGGCGACATCGCGTTCTCGGTCGCGACCCGCACCGGTGTGCTGCCCGTCCTCGTCCCCGACCAGGCGATCATCGAGGCCCGCCGGCTCGTCTGGGACGAGTACCGCCTGGCCGTCGAACACGGCACCGCCGCCGCGGTCGCCGCCCTGCGCACCGGCGCCTACCGCCCGGCCCCGGGCGAACGGGTGATGGTCGTCCTGTGCGGCGCCAACACCGATCCGTCCGACCTGGTCACCCGGCCTTGAAGGGCTGAGGCGGCAGCGGCCGGGCACGGGCGGAGCCGGCGGCCCGGCCCGCCCGCGAACCGGGCCGGGCGGGTCAGCCGAGCAGATCGGCGAGGGTCTCGCGCCGGGAGGGATGGCGCAGCTTGTGCATGCCCTTGGACTCGATCTGCCGGATGCGCTCGCGCGTCACCCCGTAGACCTTGCCGACCTCTTCCAGCGTCTTCGGCTCGCCGCCGGACAGCCCGAACCGCATCGAGATGACGCCGGCCTCGCGTTCGGTGAGCGTCTCCAGGACGGCGTCGAGCCGGCCGCGCAGCATCGAGGACGCGACGACGTCGGCGGGGTCTCCGCCGTCGGGGTCCTCGATGACGTCGCCGAGTTCGCCGTCGCCGTCCTCCCCGAGCGGGGTGTGCAGCGACACCGGCTCCCGGGCCTGCCGCCGCAGCCACTCGACCTTCTCGGTGGTGACGTCCAGCTCGGCGGCCAGTTCCCGCGAGGTCGGCTCGCGGCCGAGGTCCTGCATCATCCGCCGCCGGACGCGCGTCATCCGGTTCAGCACCTCGACGACGTGCACCGGGATGCGGATCGTGCGGCTCTGGTCGGCCAGCGCACGGCTGATCGCCTGCTTGATCCACCAGACGGCGTAGGTGGAGAACTTCAGGCCCCGGCGGTACTCGAACTTCTCCACGGCGCGGATCAGCCCAAGATTGCCCTCTTGGACGAGGTCGTTCAGCGGTAGGCCGTGGCCCATGTAGCGCTTGGCGAGCGATACGACGAGCCGGAGGTTGGCCTCGACCATGTGCTCCTTCGCGCGCGCACCGTCGGTGGCGATCCACTCCAGGTCCTCTTTGTCCTGGAAGCTGAGGTCGTCGCCGAGGGTTTCGAGGCGTTGGCGGGCGAACAGGCCGGCCTCGATGCGCTTGGCCAGGTCGACCTCCTGCTCGGCGGTGAGCAGCGCGGTGCGCCCGATGCGGGACAGGTAGTCCTTCATCGGGTCGACGAGGTTCACGGTGGCGCGGCGGGACGCGCTCGGCGCGTGGCTGGCGTTCAGGGCGGTGTCCTTTGCTCGTCCGGCCTGGAGGGAACGGGTCACCCGATCTCGGTACCCGCCTGCCCCGCGACATAAACTTAGGCCGGACCTATATATGTAGCAAGGATATTTTTAGGTCGAACTATGAGAGTATGCCCGCATGGGACTGCGGGAGATGAAGAAGCAGCAGACGAGGCAGAACATCTCGAACCAGGCGACGCGCCTCTTCCTGCGGCACGGCTTCGACCGGGTGACGATCGCCGACGTCGCGGCGGCGGCGCAGGTCGCGAAGATGACCGTGACCAACTACTTCCCCCGCAAGGAGGACCTGGCACTCGATCTGCACGAGGAGTTCGTCAGCCGGCCGGCCCGCACGGTCGCCACGCGTGCGCCCGGCGAGTCGGTGCTGGCCGCGCTGCGCCGCGCGTTCCTGCAGGCCGTCGACCGGCACGATCCCGTGATCGGGTTCGGCGGCCCCGGCTTCGCCCGCATGATCACCGAGAGCCCGGCGCTGGCCGCCCGGCTCCGCGAGTTCCACGAGGAACGCGAGGACGCTCTCGCCGCCGTCCTCGCCGAGGAGACCGGCGCCGCCCCGGGCGATCCGCTCCCCCGCCTGGTGGCCGCCCAGCTCGGCGCCGTCCACCGCGTCCTCTTCCAGGAAACCCTGCGCCGCACCCTGAACGACGAAACACCCGAAGAGGTGGCCGCCGCCCTCACCAAGTCGGCGGCCACCGCCTTCGAGCTGCTGGCACCGTCCCTGAGCACCTACGCCGTCCGCTCCTGAACCGGCGCCACCGCGGGGAGGGGTCAGCCGGGCTGGATCACCAGGAGCAGGTCGCCCGCCTGGACGGGGGTCGCCTCGGGGACGGCCAGGCGGGCCACCGCGCCGGCCACGGGGGCCGTGATCGCGGCCTCCATCTTCATGGCCTCGATGGTGGCCACCACGTCACCGGCGGCGACCTCGTCGCCCTTGGCGACGCGGAGGGTCACCGAGCCGTCGAAGGGCGCGGCGACGTGGCCGGGCTCGGCGGGATCGGCGCGTTCGACCGGCGGCACGTCCGCCACAACGGACTTGTCGCGGACGGCCAGGGTGCGCAGCTGGCCGTTCACCGTGCAGATGACCTGCCGGACGCCCGCCTCGTCGATGTCGCCGACCGCCTCCAGCCCTGCCAGGACGCGGACACCGGGTTCGAGGTCGAACGCGACCTCGTGGCCCGTGCGCAAGCCGTAGAGGAAGGGGCCCGTGGGCAGGACGGAGAGGTCGCCATAGGCGGCACGGGATTCGCGATAGTCCTTGGCGGGCCCGGGGAAGAGCAGGCGGTCCAACGTGTCGCGAACCTCGGAGCCGGCAAGGGCCTTCTCTTCGGCGCCGTCCAGTTCGGCTCTGGCGGGGGTGTACTGGCGTCCGGCAAGGGCCTTGGTGCGGAAAGGCTCGGGCCAGCCACCGGGCGGGTCGCCCAGCTCGCCGTTGAGGAACCCGATGACGCTGTCGGGAATGTCGTAGCGGTCGGGGTTCTCGGCGAAGTCGCCGGGGTCGGCGCCGGCGGCGACGAGATGCAGGGCCAGGTCCCCGACGACCTTGCTGGACGGGGTGACCTTCACGAGCCGCCCAAGGATCGCGTCGGCCGCCGCGTACAGTCGCTCGACCTCCTCGAAGCGGTCGCCGAGGCCGAGCGCGACGGCCTGCTGCCGCAGGTTGGACAGTTGCCCACCCGGGATCTCGTGCTGGTAGACGCGTCCGGTCGGCGCCGGAAGGCCCATCTCGAACGGCGCGTAGAGCTTGCGGACGGCCTCCCAGTACGGCTCCATGACGGTGAGCGCGTCCAAGTCGATGCCGGTGGCGTGGTCGGTGAAGTCGGTCGCGGCCACGATCGCCTGGAGGGGCGGCTGACTGGTGGTGCCCGAAAGGGGCGCGGCGGCCCCGTCCACGGCGTCCACCCCGGCTTCGATGGCGGCGAGGTAGGTGCCGATCTGGCCGCCCGCCGTGTCGTGGGTGTGGAGGTGGACGGGCAGGTCGAAACGCTCGCGCAGGGCCGTGACCAGGGTGCGCGCGGCAGGAGCGCGCAGCAGGCCGGCCATGTCCTTGATGCACAGGACGTGGACCCCGGCCTCGACCAGTTCCTCCGCGAGCCGCAGGTAGTAGTCGAGCGTGTAGAGCCGTTCGTCCGGGGACGACAGGTCGCCCGTGTAGCAGAGGGTCCCCTCGACGAGCGCGTGGGTCTGGAGCGCGGCGTCGATGGCCGGACGCATGCGTTCCACATCGTTCAGAGCGTCGAACACACGGAAGATGTCGACACCCGTACTGGCCGCCTCCTTCACGAAGGCGCGCGCCACCGAGTCGGGGTACGGCGTGTATCCGACGGTGTTGCGCCCGCGCAGAAGCATCTGGATGCACAGGTTCGGGGCGGCTTCACGGATCGCGGCCAGCCTGTCCCAGGGCGACTCGCCCAGGAAGCGGAGCGCGACGTCGTAGGTGGCCCCGCCCCATGCCTCGATGGAGAGAAGCTGCGGGGTCATGCGGGCCAGGTAAGGCGCGGCTGCAAGCAGGTCGTAGGTACGTACTCGCGTGGCCAGGAGCGACTGGTGCGCGTCCCGGAACGTCGTATCGGTGACGGCCAAGGCGCTCTGGTTCCGGAGCTGCTCGGCGAACGCGCGCGCGCCGAGCGCCAGGAGCCGGTCACGCGACCCCTCCGGGAACGGGCCGTCCAGATCGAGCGGCGGCAGCTTCGTCGCCGGATCCAGATCGGTCGGCGCCTCACCGTGCGGCTTGTTGATGGTGACGTCCGCCAGGTACCGGACGAGCCGCGTCGCGCGGTCGCCGCTCGACCGGGCCGTCAGCAGGTCGGGATGGTCGGCGATGTAGGACGTCGTGACGCCGCCCGCGCGGAAGTCCGGCTCGTCCAGCAACGCCCGCAGGAACGGGATGTTGGAGGCGACGCCGCGGATGCGGAACTCGGCGACGGCCCGGCGCGCCCGCCGCACCGCCTCCTCGAACGTCCGGCCCCGGCAGGTCAGCTTCACCAGCAGCGAGTCGAAGTGCGGGGAGACGATCGCACCGCCGTACGCGGTGCCGGTGTCGAGCCGCACCCCGGCGCCGCCCGGCGACCGGTACGCCGAGATCTTGCCGGTGTCGGGACGGAACCCGTTCGCGGGGTCCTCGGTCGTGATACGGCACTGCACGGCGAAGCCGCTGACGGTCACCTCCTCTTGCGCGATGCCAAGGTCGGCCAGCGTCTCACCACCCGCGATGCGCAGTTGGCTCTGCACCAGGTCGACGCCTGTGACCTCTTCGGTCACGGTGTGCTCGACCTGGATGCGCGGGTTCATCTCGATGAACACGTGCTCGCCGCGGTCGTCCACGAGGAACTCCACGGTGCCGGCGTTCTCGTAGCCGATCTCGCGGGCGAACTTCACGGCGTCCTCGCACAGCCGCTCCGCCACCTCCGGCGCCAGGCGAGGCGCGGGAGCGATCTCGACGACCTTCTGATGGCGGCGCTGCACCGAGCAGTCACGCTCCCGCAGGTGAACGATTTGCCCGGAACCGTCCGCGAGGACCTGCACCTCAATGTGGCGGGGACGGTCCACAGCCTGCTCTAGGAAGACCGTGGGGTCACCGAACGCGCTCTCCGCCTCACGGCGTGCGGTGTCCACCGCGGCCGTCAGTTCTTCGCGGTGGTCAACGCGGCGCAACCCCCGCCCGCCACCGCCCGCCGCGGCCTTCACGAACAGCGGGAAACCGACCTCGTCGGCCGCCTCCAGCTCCCGTCCGGGCTCCGGCGTCGCCGAACGCAGCACCGGCAGGCCGGCACGGCGCGCCGCCGCGACCGCCTCGATCTTGTTGCCGGCCAGACTCAGCACGCGGGACGGCGGGCCGACGAACGTGATCCCGTTGCGCTCGCACGCCGCCGCGAGTTCCGGGCTCTCCGACAGGAACCCGTAGCCGGGGTAGACGGCGTCGGCGCCGACCCGCAACGCGGTCTCCACGATCCCGTCCACGTCCAGGTAGGCGCGGACGGGATGGCCGTGCTCGCCGATTTCGTACGCCTCGTCCGCCTTCTGCCGGTGCAGGGACAGCCGGTCCTCGTGCGCGTAGACGGCGACGCTGGCGATGCCGAGTTCGTAGGCCGCGCGGAAGGCGCGCACGGCGATCTCGCCCCGGTTGGCGACGAGCAGCTTTCTGATCAACGTTTTTCTCCCAGGAGACGGCTCGGGTGCGGCCGCCCGCACCCGCCGGCCTCCCGGGCTCCACGCTGAGCCGCTCGTGGCGTGACCAACCCGGCGGGCGAACCGGATCTCCGGATACCTACCCGGCCCGGCGGCCCGGCGGCCCGGACGAGACCTGGGAACAAAGCGCCAGATGGCACCTAGAGCGAAAAACGCACGTTTGTTCCTGCGCTGAGCGGTTCCAGGGGCCCACAACCGGATCCGGACGTGAACAAAAGGGCCGATCACTCGGAATAGTGAGAAGGGATCTTGCAGTTGCAACTACCGTGCGAACTCCGGCGTACGGGGTAGCACCATGTCCACCACCTGGAGGTGAACAGTGCCGAGCAGCATCCCCAGCACCCGTTCCAACCGTGAACGCAAACATGTGAAGACCACGTCCTTGCGCGCCCTCGCGGTGGCGGCGCAACTCGAACGCAACCACGCCCTGGAGGGTCCGCCGGGCAAAGTGGACGGCCGGGTGGAGTCTCGTCCGGAGCGACGGACGCCCGACCCGGCCTGACGCATCGTTCCCTCGGCATCCCGGCCAGGGGGATGCCAAGCCCCCGTGCAGGCGCACGGGGGCTTGGCATTCTCCGTGGGTCTAACCCTCTGCCCTGTCGAAGATGCTGTGGACGGCGGCGCGCGCGCGTTCCGTCCCCACACTCTCGACCATCGCGGTGAGGTGTTCCGCACCGAGCACGGCCAGAAGCGCATGGGCCACGGCCTCGCCGTCTGGGGCGGCCTCACCCATCTGGTCGAGGAGGATCGTCAGATGCCGATGCCAGAACCCGTAGGCGCCAATGCGGTACCTCGCCCCTGGCGAGGCGGTCTCCGACATGCGTACGAGCGACAGATGGTCCAGGACATAGTCCAGGTAGGTGTCGGCGAAGGCGTGCAAACGCTCAGACGGCGAGGCCCCTGTGTCGCCCTCTCCCGGCCCCAGTGGAGATGGCCCGGAGAGGATCGCGTCCTGCAAGGCACGTTCGCGTTCGTTCAGAAGGGCCACGGCCAAGCCCGCCTTGTCCCCGAACCGGCGGAAGAGGGTTCCCTTGCCGACGCCGGCCGCGGCGGCGATCGCGTCCATCGAGACCGATTCGACCCCGTGCCGGGCGAAGAGTTCGGCGGCGGCGTCCAGCACCTTCGCGCGGTTGCGCGCGGCATCGGCGCGTTCCTTGGGTGGCGGCGTCCGCATCAGTTCAAGATCGACGCGCCGCCCACCCGCGGTTTTCCCGTCCATCAACGTCTCCAGACCAAGCTAATCGGACCATGGTCCCATCAAATTCCCGGGTGCCGGAGACCCCGGTACCCGCAGGCGCTAGATCAACTACTTCGCGGAGCGCCTACCATCATGTGCCCATAGTCTTGCGGATGAGCGGGAAGCGACGGGGAGCGAGTGGTGTGACGGACAGGACGATGCCGGACGCCCTTCCACTGCGGTCGGGGGACCCGAAAGAGCTGGGCGGATACGAGATCCTGGGCCGCCTCGGGGAGGGCGGCCAGGGCGCGGTCTTCCTGGGCAGGCCCGCGGACGCGGCCGGCACGGTCCGCCCCGGCGACCATGTCGCGATCAAGCTGCTGCACGGCGGCCTCGCCGGTGACGCGTCCGCCCGCGCGCGCTTCGTCCGTGAACTGGAGGTCGCCAAGCGCGTCGCAAGATTCTGCACCGCGCAGGTGCTCGACGCAGACGTCGCCGGGGATCAGCCCTACATCGTCAGCGAGTACGTGCCGGGCCTGTCCCTGCACCATGTCGTGCGGACGGAAGGCCCCCGCACGGGCGGTGCGCTCGAACGCCTCGCCATCAGCACCCTGACCGCTCTCACCGCGATCCATCAGGCCGGCATCGTCCACCGCGACTTCAAGCCCCACAACGTGATGATGGGACCGGACGGGCCACGCGTCATCGACTTCGGCGTGGCGCGCGCGCTGGGCGCGGCCGGTGAGACGCAGAACGTCGGCACCCCTGCCTACATGGCGCCCGAGCACTTCACCGGCGGCGAGGTCGGACCCACTGCCGACATGTTCGCCTGGGGCACGACCCTGTCGTTCGCCGCCACGGGACATCCCGCGTTCGGCAATGACGAGATGGCCACGGTCATGCACCGCATCCTGACCGGCGAGCCTGATCTCGGCGACCTGCCGAGCCCGTTGCGGGAGCTGGTCCTGGCGTGCCTGGCCAAGGAACCCGCGCAGCGTCCGACCGCGCGCGAGGCGCAGGAACGCCTGGTCGGCGCCGCCAGCGGCGCACCGCCGGCCGCATCGCCCATTCCGCCGCCGCCCGCCTTCCCCGGGCTCCCCGCGGACGGCCCCGCGCCGCAGGGTTCGACGGACCCGCATGCCTCTCCTTCCGTGATGGCGGGCGCCGTCCTGCCTCCGGAGCACGCCACGGACCCGTCCGGCGTCCGAAGCCGGACGGCGCCGCAGCCGCCGCCCTTCACCCCCTTCCAGACACCCGACGCGCCCCCTCCCGGCCCGGGTCAGGGCTCAGGCGGCGGGAAGCGCGGACGCCTCCTCGTGCCGATCGTCGCCGCGGCCGCGGTCGCGGCGGTCGTCATCGGAGGGGGTGCGGTCTGGGCCGCGACCGGAGACAGGCACGACGAGGGCAGGGAACGGCGGGGCGCGGCGGCCGACCAGAACCAGGGCGCGCAGGAGCCCGCCGGGGCCGCGAACGCCGCCGGCGGCGCCGCACAGAACCCGGCCAAGAAGCCGGGGCAGCCCCAGACCAACAAGAGCGAAGACCCCACGTCCCCTAACTCGTCCACCAAGCCAACTCGGCCGAACGAGTCGAAGCCCACGAACGGCACAGGCGGAGGAGGCGGCGGCTCCACACCCGTCCAGGAGCCGCCCAACAAGTACACAGCGCAGCAGGTGTGCAACAGCGGCGGCCACGGGAGCGGCTACTACGTGCAGCGTTCGTTGAGCGTCTCTGGCGGCGTCGCCTACCTGCTCTACAGCAACGGCTCCACCTACAACTGCGCCGTGACCATCAAGACGCAGAACGTCGGCAAGAAGTCTCCGGTGTCGGTGTGGATCCAGAAGCAGGGCGGCGGCCCCATCGCCGACAGCGGGTCCTTCGCCTGGTATGCGGGGGCCGTGTACGTGAAGGCGCCGGGGGCGTGCGTCCGGTTCGGCGGGAACGGCCGCAGCGCGCCCTACGGCAACTGCGGCTGAATCCGAGCGAACCGAATCCGAGCGAAAAGGCCACCCCCACGCCTGGGGTGGCCTCTGCGTGTCCGCGGCCGGGTCGACGTTCGGTGCTCCGGAGCCGACCCGCCGCTGTTCGGCTGACTGGCGGTTTTTCCGAGGTGGTTCAGCTACGGGAGACGATGAGATGGTCGAAGTCGCCGTCCTTGGCTCCAAGGATCAGCGCCTCTATCTCGGGGCGGGTGTAGATGAGGGCGGGACCGTCGGGATGGCGGGAGTTTCGCATCGCCACCCGCCCGCCGGGCAGTTCGGCGATTTCCACACAGTTTCCCTGGGAGTTGCTTCGCCGGGACTTCAGCCACTGTGCCCCGAGGAGCTCGGCGGCGGGCATCCCGTTGTCGTAATCGGTTTGGAGCATCATGTCTCTCTGAGAAGATCACCGAGAAGCTCGACGGTGCGTTCCGGGGTCGCACTGTCGACGCACAGGCGTTCCATCGCCTGCAGATAGGTGTCGACGTCGTCGCGCTTGTCCAGGTACATCGCGCCGGTGAGGTTCTCGACGTAAACCACGTCCGGCAGGTCCTGCTCGGGAAAGCGCAGGATGGTGAAGGCCCCTCCCTCGGCGGCGTGGCCCCCGAACCTGAACGGCATGATCTGGATGGTGACGTTGGGCAGCTTGGACATCTCGATGAGGTGCTCGAACTGGCCCCGCATCACCTCCGGGCCGCCGATGGGACGTCTCAGCGCCCCCTCGTCCACCACGGCCCACAGGCGCGGCGCGTCCGGGCCCGTGAGACGTTCCTGTCGTTGCAGGCGCAGGTCCACGCGCTGGTCGATCTCGTGTTCGGCGGCTCCGGCGTTGCCCAGGCGGATCACCGCACGCGCATACCCCTCCGACTGCAGCAGTCCCGGGACGAACTGCAGTTCATATGTGCGGATCAGCGCCGCCGACTCCTCCAGGCCCACATAGGTCTGGAACCAGCCGGGCAGCACGTCGTTGTACCGGTGCCACCAACCGGGGGTGTTGGCCTCCCGCGCAAGCTGTAGCAGCGCCTCGCGTTCCACCTTGTCACTGACGCCGTACAGCGTGAGCAGGTCGTCCACATCGCGTTCTTTGAAGCTGACCCGGCCGAGTTCGAGGCGGCTGATCTTCGACTCCGACGCACGGATGACGTAGCCGGCCTCCTGACGGGTCACGCCCTTCTGCTCGCGCAGACGGCGCAGCTGCGACCCGAGCAGGATTCGACGTACCGTCGACCCGCTTCCCGGCGTCTCTGGAGTCACGCCCAACCTCCCGGCTATTCGGCGGACAGCGAACCTAGTGTGCCACTGGGCTGAGTGTCCTGCGGTTACCTCCGATCGCCCGTGTGCGCTCCGCGTCACCCCGCACCCGACACCCGGATGCACGTGCATTGGGCCTTGCATTCGCACGCTACGATGCGCAGGATAACGCACGAGACTTCCGAGCCACGGCTGCACAACGAGATCACTCTGCGGGGTCCGGTGGAATGACGTCACGCCAGGCGCACGACGACACGCGATGGGAGCTCGGCCCTGTCGCGGGGCCGGCAGGCTCACTGGATCACACTGGGCGATCGACGCCCGTTCCCGAGGCCATCCCCGTTCCCGAGTCCACGGACCTGCCCCCGCGGCTGGACATCGCCGTCACGGCGCTGACCGAATTGCGCGGGTCCACGGTGTCCTTCACGGTCGCACCCGATCCGGAATCGGTCACCGAGGCCCGGCACTTCGCCCTCGCCCGGCTCGCCGAATGGCATCTCACCGAACTCGCCGACGACGTCGGCCTCGTCGTCTCCGAGCTCGTCACGAACGCGCTACGGCACAGCGGAGGGGGGAACCCATGCGGGCGGCCGGGCGTCGACGTGCACCGCGAGGGCGTGTACAGCGACCCGGCCGACCCGCTGGGCTCCGCTCCGTCCGCGATAAGGCTGCGCATAGCCCACGAGGCTCCCTGGCTCCTCTGCGGCATCATGGACGCCAGCCGGGCGGCACCGCGCCGTAAGGAACCCGACTTCATCGCAGAGACGGGGCGCGGGCTCCACCTCGTCGAGTCGTTCAGCGTCCGGTGGGGCTGGAGGGCTCTGAGCCGCGGCAAGATGGTGTGGGCATTGTTCCGTTCCCCTTAGAGGGGACGTACTTGACCGACGGGCGTAACGGCGCGCGACAGGGGTAGCTATTCATTTCCCCCGCGGGCACCCGACCGGGCCCGACGAGACGAGCGGACGAGAGGAGCACCCCGTGGACTTCGCCGTCGAGCACCGCGTCGAAAACGGCCTCACAGTCGTCAAGATCAGCGGCGAGATCGACGTCTTCACCAGCCCCCGGCTGCGGGAAGCCCTGCTCGACATCATCGACAGCGGCGGCTTGCACCTTGTCATCGACCTGAGCGAGGTGACGTTCCTGGACTCCACCGGCCTCGGTGTCCTGGTCGGCATCTTCCACCGGCTCCGCGCACGCGACGGCTCGATGTCGTTCATGGGCGTCAACGACCGGGTGCGCCGGGTCTTCCACGTCACCCAGCTCACCAAGATCTTTGTCCTGCACCGGTCGCTGGAGGACGCCATCGCGGCGCACGAGTCCGCCACCCGCTGACCCACCTTCGCTCCCTTTCGTCCCTGCTTGTACCGCTTCGTTGGGCGGGTTATCCACAGGTTCGCGCGGACGCGCCCCCCGCCGGACATACCCGGTACGGTGAGACCGAGATCAAGCCCGCCGCCCAAGCCCGCCGCCGGGGCACGTCCCACCGACGCGCGGTGCCGGCCGCAACTCCGAAACGGACGGGAGCGCTCCGTGGCAGAACAGCCGCTGCATGAGCACACGCTCGGCAATGGCCTGCGCGTGGTGGTCTGCGAAGACCACGTCGTACCACTGGCCGCCGTGAACATCTGGTACGGGGTGGGCTCACGGCACGAGCGGCCCGGCCGGACCGGGCTCGCCCACCTCTTCGAGCACCTGATGTTCCAGGGCTCGGCGAACGTCGCCGAAGGCGAGCACGCCGCGCTGCTGGAGAGCGCGGGCGCCACGTTCAACGCCAGCACGTCGTTCGAGCGCACGAACTACTACGAGACGGTGCCGGTCAGCCACCTGGAGCTGGCGCTCTGGCTGGAGGCCGACCGGATGGGCACGCTGCCCGCCGCGCTCACCCAGACCAACCTCGACAACCAGCGCGACGTGGTGAAGAACGAACGCCGCCAGCGCTACGACAACCAGCCCTACGGGACGGCGTTCGAGCGGCTGTGCGCGCTGACGTTCCCCGAGGGCCACCCCTACGCGCACACGCCGATCGGCTCCATGGAAGACCTGGACGCCACCACCCTCGCCGACTGCACCGACTTCTTCGCCACCTGGTACGCGCCGGGGAACGCGGTGCTGTCCGTCGTGGGCGACGTCGACCCGGCCAAGACCATCGAGGCCGTGGAACGTTACTTCGGCGGCCTCCCCGCGGGCCCGGAGCAGCCCGCCGCGCGTCCCGGCGAGCTGGGGCCGCTGGCGGGCGTCCGCGAGGAGACCCTGCACGAGGACGTCCCGTCCCCCGCCTACTTCGCGATGTTCACGCTGCCCACCGACGGTGGCGACGACGTCGAGGCGGCCGAGCTCGCGGTCGAGATCCTCGGCGGCGGCTCCGGCTCCCGCCTCTACGACCGGATGGTGCGGCGCGACCAGATCGCCACCGAGGTGTGGGCCGGGGTGACCCGGCTCGCCTCCGGCCCGTCCCTGGCGATCGTGGACGCCATCGGGCCCGAGCCCGACAAGATCGCCGCCGTGCTGGACGAGGAGCTCGAACGACTCGCCACCGAGGGGCCGGACGCCGACGAGACCGCCCGCGCCACCGCGCAGGCCGAACGCGGCTTCCTGGAGCAGACCGAGACGGTGACCGGCCTGGCCAACGCGCTGTCGCAGAACGCCACCCAGTTCGACGACCCGGCCCGGGTCTTCACCGCCCCCGGACGCGCCGCCGCCGTCACCGGGGAGGAGATCAAGCGGATGGCGGGCCGCTGGCTCGCCCCGGGCGCCCGCACCGCCCTGACCTACGGAGGCACCTCGTGAGCAGCGGCCTGGCACTGCAGCCCCGTCCCGTCCCCGGTCCCGTCCCGGCCTGGGCGTTCCCGGCCGGCGTCGAGGGCCGCGTCCCGGCCGGCCCGGCGACGCTCCGCTGCGACCTGCCCGGCCGCCGCCTCGCCGCGGTCCGGCTCGTCCTGCACGCGGGCGCGGGCCGCGAACCGGCCGGGCTCGACGGCGTCGCGACGCTCGCGGCGCACGCCCTGATGGAGGGCACCGAGCCGGGCGGCGGCACCGCGCTGACCGCCGCGTTCGAACGGCTCGGCGCCAGCTTCTACGCGCACGCCGACCTGACCGCGCTGCGGGTCGCGCTGGACGTGCCGACCTCCCGCCTCGGCGCCGCCCTGGAGCTGTTCTCCACGGTCGTGCGGCATCCCGCGATGGACGACGCGGACGTGCGGCGGCTCGTCCGCGAACGCCTGGAGGAGATCGCCCAGGAGGACGCCGATCCGGGCACGCGCGCCATGCGGGAACTGCGCGCGGTGATGTTCCCCTCCGCGGCCCGCGCGTCGCGCCCGACGGGCGGCGGCCGCTCCTCGGTCGGTGCGCTGCAGGGGGCGGACATCCGCGGCTTCTACGGCTCGGTGGTGCCCGCCGAGGGCACCGTGGTCGTCGCCGGTGACCTTTCCGGGACCGGCGCCGACACGGCGCTCGCCTCCGCCCTGGAGGGCTGGGCGAACACCGGTGAGCACCTGCCGACCGCCGACCGGACCATGCCCGAGTCGCAGGCGCGCATCGTCGTCGTCGACCGTCCCGGGTCCGTCCAGACCTACCTCAGCTTCGGGCACGGCGTCCCCGACCGTTCGCACCACGACTGGCCCTCCCTCACGGTCGCGGCCCACGTGCTGGGCGGCGGCCTCACATCCCGCCTGAACGCGGTGCTGCGCGAGGAGAAGGGCTACACCTACGGCATGCGGGCGGGCCTGCTCCGGATGCGGCACTGCGGCCTCTTCATCGCCCAGGGCGCCGTCCACACCGAGGTCACCGCCGACGCCGTCGCCGACGCGCTGACCGAACTGCGCGGCGTCGTGTCCCGCGGCATCGCCCCGGAGGAGCACGGCTCGTCCGTCCGCGCGCTGGCCGACCGGGCGCCCGCCGAGTACGAGACGGCCCGGTCCGTGGCCGCCGAACTGGCCGACGCGTCCGCGAACGGGCTGGGCGCGGGCTACCCGAGCGCCTACCTGGCCGCCGTCCGCGCCTCCACCCCGGAGGGCGTGGCCCGCGCCTACCGCAAGCACGTCGACCCGGAGGCCCTGACCGTCATAGCCGTGGGCGACGCGTCCCAGATCCGCGAACCCCTGGAGAAGCTCGGCTACGCCCCCGTCACGGTGACCGCCAAGGAGGAGTGACCATCCCGGCCGGCGGGCGGTTCACCGACCATGGGGGAACGGCCCGCCGCCGGCGGCGGGAGGGAGATTCGAGGTTCCGCTTCAGGGGTGAACCGATGGCATGGTGAAGTAGATCTAACTTGCGTGGCCCCGGGCGCGCGGGCTGGAGTGCGGCGAGGAGGACGTCCTCGCGGTCTGGAGAAGGGAACGGCCGGTGTCCTACGGGCAGATGGCGGGCGGCGGTCCGTCCGTCGACACGATCCTCGCGGAGCCGAACTGCAAGCCCGGCGGGGTCGTGGCGGGCAAGGTGCACCTGCGCGGCGGCTCCGGTCCCGTGGAGATCCGGCATGTGACGCTGGCGCTCATGCCCCGCATGCGGAACGGCCACGGCGGCGAGACCGCGGGCCCCGAGGTGTACCGGGGCGCCCTCACCCGCGGCTTCCGGCTGGAGGCCGCGCAGCAGCGCGACCTCGCGTTCTCGATCCCGCTGCCGTACGAGCTGCCGTTCACCACCGTCCTCGGGCATGAACTGCCGGGCTTCACGATCGGGATGTGCACCGAGGTCGACGCCGCCGGGCAGCCCGACCCCGGCGACATCGACCCGATCTCGGTGGAGCCGCTGGAGTCCCAGCAGTGGGCCCTGGCCGCGATCGCCCGGCTCGGCTTCCAGATCACGAACGTGACGTTCGAGTCGTCGAAACTGCGGGGCGTCGCCCAGCGGCTGCCGTTCCACCAGGAGATCCACCTCAACCCGCCGCCCGCCTACCAGGGGCGGATCGACAAGGTCGGGCTGAGCTTCGTCGCCAGCCCGCGCAGCATGGCCTTCGTGCTGCGCGCCGAGGACCGCGACACCCCGCGGGACGAGTCGTTCGGGGTGTTCCAGGTCGCGCACGCCGAGGCCGCCGAGACGGACTGGAACGCCAAGATCGGCGAGTGGCTGGAGGCCGCCGCCGCGCTCCCGCGCTCGTCCCGGCCGGGCGGTCCCCCGCCCGGGCAGGCGCCCCTCCCGCCACCCGGCGACCCCGCGCCCTTCCCTCCCCCGCCGCCGTCGCCGGGAGAACCGGCCGCCGCGTCCTACGGCGGCCCCGGCGCGTACGGCCGGCCGGGCAACGCCCAGTTCCCGCCGCCCGCACCCGCCCCCGGCGAGGCACCCGCCGCCATGCACGCCCCCGGCCATATGGCCCCGCCCGGTCCAGGCCCCGGCTACCCGCCGGGCCCCGGTCAGGGCCAGGGCCCCGCCTTCCCTCCACCGCCCCCGGGCGCCCCGCCGATGAACGCGCCCATGCCCGGTCACGCCGCCCACCCCCCAATGCCGGGCAGCCCGCCACCTCCACCAGGCCACACGCCGCAGGGCACCCCGCCACCCCCGTTCCCAGGCGGCGCGCCCGCACCCGGCCATCTCCCCCACGGTGCCCCTCCTCCGCCCGCGCCGCCGGGGCCCGGTGGGATGCCCGCACCGGGGCAGGTCCCGCCCGGCGTCGCGCCGCCTCCGGCGCCGCCCGGGCCGTACGGGCCGGGGCACGGCGGCCCGCCGCCACCCGCTCCGCCCGGCCCGGCGGGCTACCCGCCCGCGGCGCACGGCCACCCCGGTCCGCCGCCGGTGCACGTCCATCACGGCCCGCCCGGCTACCACGGGCACCGCGGGCATCGCGGGCACCCCGGCATCGCGGCGGCCGGGCTGGTCGGCGGCGCCGCGGCGGCCGGTGTCGCGGGCGCCATGGCCATCGGCGCCATGGGCGACGCGGCCGGATACGCGCAGAACGCGGCGGGCTACCTCGCGGGCGCCCCGGTGGACGCGTTCGGCAACGCCATCGCCGGATACGCCGGCAACATCGCCGGCAACATGATCGCGGACGCGGCCGGGGGCGTCGCCGGGGACATCGCGGCCGACGTGGCCGGCGACCTCGCCGGCGGCGCGGCCGAGATCCTCGGCGGCCTGCTGGGCGGTCTGTTCGGCTGATCCCGTGTCCCCGTCCCGCCGCTCAGCGGAAAAGCCGGGCCTTTCGGACGAGATGCGCCGCGTCCTCGTCCAACCCGGCCACGGATGGTTATCGTCAAGAGCGCAGCCCGCTTCCCGAGGAGTCACATGACCACCGTGATCCTGGTCCTGCTCTGCCTTGCGATCGCCGGACGCGAGCTCTACCTGGCATCCGACAAGCGGCTTCCGCGCGCCCAGGCGGAGCTGCGCCAGCTGCGGAGACAGCTCGACGACCTCGCCCGGGACCACCAGACGCTCAAGACCGTGGTGGACGAGGCCACGGAGCCGGCCGGCATCCCCATCCCGCCGCAGACCCCGGAGGCGCCCGCCGAGGTCCTCGAAAGGCTGGACACCGTCACCGGACGCGTGGAGCGGCTGGAGAAGCAGTTCGGCGACATCTCCGAGGAACTCGCCGGCGCCGGCCTCGACCGCGACGCCCAGCACGCCCTCGCCCGCTCCCTCGACGCGGTGGAGCAGGACGTCCTGGAACTGCACCGCGAGATGCTCGACCGCCTCGACCGCGAGGAGGGCGTCGTCACCGGCGCCCTGCTCAGCGAGGAGGGCGAGGGCGAGGCGCTGCTCGCCGAGGCGTACGAGCGGTGCGCCGCCGAGTGCGGGCTGCGCGTCCGCATCCGCGACGGGCGCTCCATGCAGGCGACCGGCACCTACCGGGGCACCGTCTACCACATGTCGGGACGGCGCCCCGACGTCCTCGCCGAGGACCTGTTCTCCTACGTCCGCGGCCTGTACGACCCGCAGGACCCGTCCCCGGTCAACGCGCTGCTCACCGAACTGGCGTCCCTGCGCGGCGGCGGCGTCGCGCGGTTCGGCCCGTTCGTCGCGGTCAGCACGCAGAGCGCGCTCCTGTGCGGTGTGCTCCCGGACGAGGAGAGCACACCGCCGACCGAACCGTGGCAGTTCGTGGACCAGATCCGCGACCTGCCCGCCGACCGGCAGCGCGACCTGACCTGGCTGCGCTCCGGCGACTGATCACGGACGGGAGAACCGGGCCGCGCCGTCGGCCGCGTCCACGCTGAACGCCAGCAGGCACCGCGGGACGCGCGCCGCGTCGATCTGCAGGCACAGCCCGAGCCGAAGGCCGGGGTCGACGAACACGACCCGCCGCAGCGCCCACAGCGCTCGCCGCGCCCGGGCCCGCGTCTCGGGCCGCTCCGGTTCGCGCAGCGTCCCGGTGACGACCCGGCCCGCGTACCGCCACAGCGCCGCCGAGTCCAGCACCCGCACGCCCGCCTCGGTGAGGTTCGCGACGATCACGACGCCGCTGTCGTCGTCCTCCGTCCCGGGCGGCACCGGCAGCGCGCCCTCACCCGGCAGCTCCCGCGGTGCCCGCGGCCCGCCCACCGCACGGTGGTACCGCAGCGGATCGAGCGTGTCGATGACGAACGCCCCCGCGTAGGGCCTGGACGCGCGCGGCGGCGCCGTCTCCTCCGGCGGCGGCGACCCCACGGTGCGCGGGCTCAGATGCGCGCTGAGGTCGAACACCATCCCGGCGTCGTCCAGCCACACCGGCACTCGGAGCCTGGCCGCCGTCCTCCGGTCGAGCGCGTCCACCGCCATGTCGGCCCGCCGCGAGAGCGCCGCGGCCATCCCCAGTCCGGGGAACGCGCTCTCCAGCACCGCGAGCATGGCGCGCCACGTCGGGCTGCCGACGAACTCGCGCACGAACGCGTCCGCCGTGGCCTTGCGCCGCCCGGGATCCGCCATGGGTCCGGGCCGCCGCGGCTCCGGCACCACGACATCGGGCACGGTCACCGCGGGCGGCTCCGCCGCCAGCCCCTTCCGGGGGAGGAACGGCTCATCCCGCCGCTTCCACAACGGCGGCTCCGCCTCCCCCGGGGACGGGCCGGGAGACGCGGCCTGCGGATCACGCGGTGCCCACGGCTCACCCGAAGACACCGGCCGGTCCCCGCCCGGCTCGTGGGACGTCCACGCCGGCGGCTCTGACCGGGTCGTCTCCTCGGCCGGGGCGGGCGCCGAGCCGGGAGACGCGGTCTCCGGCTCGCGCGGTGCCGGCCCTGCGGGCGCCTCGCCGTTCGCATCATGCCGCGTCCACAACGGCGGCTCCGGCGAACGCTCTTCACCCGCGGACGCTCCCCCACCCGGCGCCCGGGACCACGGCTCCGCCTGGGCCGCGCCGGGAGACGCTGTCCCCGGGTCCTGGGGCCTCCAGGGCGACGGGGGTTCGGGGGACGGGGAGCCCGGCGGCTGCGGAGAATCCGAAGAGGACGACCCCTCAGAAGACTGCCCCGCAGGAGAAGGCGGCCCAGATTCATCGGACATCCACGCCGGCGGCTCCGGCCGGGTCACCTCACCCGCCGAGGAGGAAGGGCCGCCCGGGGACGTGGCCTCCGGTTCGGGGGGTGCCCAGGACGGGCGGTCGCTCGACGGCGGCTCGGATGAGGGTGGTGCAGGGGGTTCGGAGCCGCCACCCGGGGCCTGGGGCGAGGGGGCCGGGGAATGGCGGGTCCAGGATTGGTCGGCCGGTTCGGGGGGTGGCTGGGGGTGAGGGGTCCAGTCGGACGTGCTCTTGCCTGCTACGTGGATGTCTCCGGGGTAGGGGCTCTGGACGGGGGTCTCCGGAGGCGGAGAATCCCCGGGGCCGGAGTCGTCGGGTTCGGGGCTGCGACGGTCACGCGGGCCGAATCTCACGGTCTCGATCCTGCGCCGATTTCAAGATCATCGGCAAGGTGGGCGCGTGTCGAAGAGGGCGGCGCACAGGGATTCGAGGTCCGAGCCGTCCTCGGCGGGCAGCACGGTGAGGGCCGGGCCCGGGTCCAGGCGCAGCCGGACGGACACCTCACGGCGCAGCGGGTCGTCGGTGCCCTGCGCGGCGGCGACGTCCCGCAGGCCGACGGAGATGACGTCGGGAATGTCGACGACGAGGGGTTGCTCGCCGGCGGGGAGCCGGTCCAGCCACAGGTCGAGGAGACGGCGGGCAAGGCCGTTCAGCAGGCGGCCCCACGGTTCCACCAGGTCCGCCGGGACGTTCTCGGTCTGTAATTCGGGCAGGCCGAACCGGGCGAGGCCCCTGGTGGCGAAGAAGAAACCGCGCGGGCCCGCGGTGTGCGGCAGCAGCATCCAGTCGGTGAGCCGGACGCCGCCGTCCGGGCCGGGCAGGGAACACAGCAGGTGGGAGGGCGGCAGGACCCGCGGGGTGAAGACGTCGATCACCGGGGAGCCGGCGACGGTTCCAAGGAGGCCCGCGACGGTGCGGGACGCCCATTCGTGCGCCGGTGGGCGGCCGGGTCGGTAGGCGGCGCGGACGGCGATCAGGAAGGCGGCGGACGAGATCGTCTCAAGTTCGGACGCGGCGGCACCGTAGGCGGCCAGGAGGTCACGGGGCAGCGGGGGGAAACCCGAGGACGGGCGCTGGTCGAGGGTGAGCATGGGGCTGCCGAGCATGCCGAGGACGAGGTCGCGCAGCGGCGGCCCGGTGTGCCGGGTCACCTCGTCGCGGGCGAGGGCGCCGGGGTCGGCGAGCGGTTCGGGGAGCGGCACGGCGTAGGTCCCGTAGAGGGTCTGGGGAACCGGCAGTGTCAGATACTCGCCCAACTCGTCTCCCGGGGGCGTCGGCACCTTTCGATCAGAGCCGATGGAGACGTCGGAAAGTATCTGGCGGCAGCGGGACATTTACCTCACAGCTCGGCGAGGGGGACCCACGATCAGCGCGGCAGCCGCTGCTCGAACCACACGATCTTGCCCGTCTCGGTGCGGTGCGCGCCCCAGCGGGCCGAGATGTGGCTGACGAGCTGGAGGCCGCGGCCCGATTCGTCGGTGTCCTCGGCATACCGGAGATGCGGCAGGTCGGGGCCGTTGTCGTGGACCTCGCAGAGCAGCGTCCGGCCCTTGATCAGGCGGACGCCGAGGGAGCCTGCGCCGTGCACGACGGCGTTGGTGACCAGCTCGCTGACCAGCAGCCGCGCGGTGTCGACGAGGGCATCGAGGCCCCAGCCGGCGAGCCGCGCGGCTACCTGCCCGCGGATCCACGGGACGGTGTCCGGCTCGGGTTCCAGCTCCCAGGTGGCGACGTCGTCGCGCGGGATGCCGTCGCATCCGACCGCGACGATGGCGATGTCGTCGGCGGGGGTGCGGGCGGCGAGCGCGGCGAGCAGGTCGTCGCAGGTGCCGTCGAGGTCGTGGGACGCGCCGGCGAGCCGTTCGCGCAGCTGCTCCAGCCCCTGTTCGATGTCGCGGTCGCGGCGTTCGAGGAGCCCGTCGGTGCACAGGACGAGCTGCGACCCGTCCTCGACCTTGACCTCCACCGTCTCGAACGGCTTGCCGCCCACCCCGACCGGCACACCGGACGGGACGGGCAGCACGCGGCTCTCCCCGTCCGCCGACACGAGGACGGGCGGGACGTGCCCCGCGTTGGCGAACGTGCAGCGCCGCTCGACCGGGTCGTACACCGCGTACAGGCAGGTGGCGAGGTGGTCCTCGCCCAGCCGGCGGGCGAGCCAGTCGAGCCGGCGCAGCAGCCGGCCGGGCCACATGTCCTCGGCGGCGAGGGTGCGGACGGCGGTGCGCATCTGCCCCATGATCGCGGCGGAGGTGAGGCCGTGCCCCATCACGTCCCCGACGACGAGGCCGAGCCGGGAGCCGGGCAGCGGGATCGCGTCGAACCAGTCGCCGCCGACCTGGGCGGCCTGCCCGGCGGGCCGGTAGCGGTAGCGGACCCGGGCCCCGGCGACGTCCGGGGGATCGTCGGGGAGCATGCTGCGCTGCAGTTCCTCGGCGACCTTGACCTCGTGCCGGTACAGCCGCCCGTTGTCGATGCACAGCGCGGCGTGGCGGGCGATCTCGTCGACCATGGCGAGATCGGACTCGTCGAACCAGGGCCGGTCGGGCTTGCGGAGCAGCTTGAACGTGCCGAGCACCCGGCCGCGCGCGATCAGCGGGACGACGAGCAGCGCCCGCCCGGTGAACAGCGGGCGCAGGTCGCGGCCGCCGAACGCGGCGGCGAGCCGGGCGGCCCGCGCGGGGTCGACGCGCCGGATGTGCACGGGACGCCCGGTCCGCATGGCCTGGACGAAGGGGGTGCCGGGCGGCAGGAGCAGCGCCTCGCCCTCGGGGACGGCGTCGTCCCAGCGCCCGGGCTCGTCGTTGTGGGCGACGGCGACGCGGCGCATCAGGGTGGTCTCGTCGACCTCGGCGGCGGGCGGCGCCGAGTCGGTGACGACGCCTTCGAGCAGTTCGACGGCCGCGAAGTCGGCGAGCCGCGGGACGAGAACCTCGGCGAGCGTCCGGGCGGCCTGCAGGTGGTCGAGCGAGCTGCCGATCTGCCGCCCGGCCTCGCCGAGGTAGGCGAGCGGTTCCAGGGCGGCCGGGGTGTTCCGCCGGGGCCGGGGCCGGCGCGGCGGCGCGGCCGCGGGCCTCGGCGCCGGGACGGCCGGGGCCGGCCCGGCGGGCGGGACGATCGGCAGCCGGATGGTCAGCCCGAGCGAGACGGCCGGGCGGCCGAGGCCGAGCACCCGTGCGGTGATCCGCTCGAACGCGGCCGGGGCGAGCGCGGGCAGGAGTGCGGCGAGGCGGTCGGCGAACGGGCCGGTGACGGAGTCCGGCTCGTCCGCGGACGGGGTGGTGAGGGCGGGTTCGACGCGGAGCAGCCGCATGGTGGCGGACCGGGGCGCGGTGCCGGGCCCGGCGGGGCCGTCGGGTGGGGCGAGCAGCAGGTCGCCGATGGTGATGCCGATCCCGTCCCGGCGGAGCCCGCGCAGGTCGGTGGCCAGCGCCAGGACGCTGATGCCGTGCTCGCCGCCGATCGGATAGACCCACCAGCCGACCTCGGCCGGTTCGCCGGTGTCGACGCGGGGCAGCGTGCATGCGCCGCACCAGACGTGCCCGAACGTCTCGGGCTCGAAGGCGCCGCGGTGTTCGCGGGGCAACCGCAGCAGCGTCGTGAGCGGGCGGCCCACGGCCTGGGGCGCCCCGGCCCCGAACAGTTCGGCGGCGGTGTCGTCCCAGTGGCCGATCTGGCCACGCTCGTTCAGGGTGATGGCGGTCATCCTCGCCACTCCCAGCAGGTCCGTGATGACCATGCGGTCCCCCTCCCGGGCGAAGACACCCGAAGCCCCGGCAACTCACGGTAAGTGCAACATTACCTTGCGTGAGACGGATGTGCTGGAAGTCTGCGGAAATGACTCGGGTGAGTGCTCACTCATCCATGCGCGGGTGCTAACGTCCACGGCGGAAGGAAAGGTGACACAAGGGTTGGCAGCAGCGGAACCGATGCGGGACCGGATCCTCGCCGCGGCCGTCACGGTGATCCGGGCGCGCGGGATCGTGGCCGCGACGACCAAGGAGATCGCGCGCGGCGCGGGGGTCTCCGAGGGCAGCCTCTACAACCATTTCGCGAACAAGACGGCGCTGTTCGCGGCGGCTCTGGCGGAGGTGACGGGGACGGCGCGCACGGCGATGGCGACCCTCGCCGGGTCCGCCGGGCAGAACACGGTGGAGGAGAACCTCGTCCGCCTGGCCGCGGACATGGTCCGCTTCTATGGCGAACTACTGCCGATGACCGGGCCCGTCCTGTCCGACCCCGAGCTGATCGCCTGGTTGCGCGAGAACGGCCCCGTCAAAGCGCAAAGGGAGGCCGCCGCCAAGGCGCCCGCGCGAACCAGAGCGCGAACCAGAGGCGGCAAGGACGAAACGCCACCGCCCGGGGCGCCGGGCGGCCCCCCGGCGGGCCCTCCCGAGGGCACGACGGCCGGTCCGGTGATGGGCCACACCGCCCTGATCGGCTACCTGAAGGCCGAGCAGCGCGCGGGACGGCTCACGGCGGACGCACCCGTCCCGTTCATCGCGGCGGCCCTGCTCGGAGGCTGCCAGCAGCACGCCTTCCTGACCCGGCTCGCCGGCCCGGACGCGGTGGCGGCGGGCGCCGGGCTCCCGGCGGCCCCGGAGGAGTTCGCGGCGGCGCTCGTCCGCACGGTACTGGCCGGTCACCTGCCGACCCGTTGACCCGGCGCCTACCGGGATGTGACAGATGACACCCCAGGTAAGGCAACCTTTTGACCTTCTCCTTGCGTCTTACATGGCAGAAGACCACCGGCGGGTGGTAAAGCGCTCGATCGAGCAGGGCCCGCGACGTCCCGGAGTACGGGGTCGCTCTGGCCGGCGCCGACCCGCGCACCAACCCTCGGCCCACTCCCCATGCGAGGCCGAGTTCTCCTTCGAACCCGCCGGGAACGGTGGCACGTACCACTCAAGGGGGGCGGCTTCGTCCGCCCGGTCCGCGCGTGCCCCCGACCACGCGCCATGCAACCGGCCCTTCACGGGGGCCCTACCACGGGGAGCGACGATGACCGCTGTCACCACACCCGTCCGCCGCAACGCCGAGGGCGACAACGGCCGCCGCAACGCCAGCCACGAGTCGAGGAGCATCACGAACATCGAGAGCACCCGGCGCTACGAGCGGGACGTCCTGCCGCTCGCCGACCCGCTCTACGCAAGCGCCGTCCGGATGACCCGCAACACCGCAGACGCCGAGGACCTCGTCCAGGAGACCCTGGCCAAGGCCTACGTGAACTTCCACCAGTTCCAGGAGGGCACGAACCTCAAGGCGTGGCTGCACCGCATCCTCACCAACAACTTCATCAACACCTACCGCAAGAAGCAGCGCGAGCCCCAGCGCGCCGGCTCCGAGGAGCTGGAGGAGTGGCAGCTCGCGCAGACCGAGGCGTACGCGTCCGGTTTCCGGTCCGCCGAGTCCGAGGCGCTGGACCGCATCCCCGACTCCCGGGTGACCGCCGCCCTGCACGCGCTCCCGAAGGACTTCCGGGACACCGTCTACCTCGCCGACGTCGAGGGCTACCCCTACAAGGAGATCGCCGAGCTGATGGGCACCCCCATCGGCACGGTGATGTCCCGCCTGCACCGCGGGCGCAAGCAGCTCCGCGAGTCCCTGGCCGGCCACCGCGCCGCCCACACCCTCGCGGCGTAGCCCGCCGCGTCGCCGCAGCGCGACCGGACGGCAGCGTGGAGAACCTGTACGCTCTTGGGCCGAGTACGGCGATGACGACACCACGCGGTCGCGGACCGGTACCGTTTTCGCTGCTGATCGCACGAAACGACGGCCGGACCCGGAACTGTCCGAATAGGCGCGCCGACCGCGGGTAGGGCGCGCACACGGGCCGCGCGAGCCGCGGACGATTCGGGAGGATGTGCGCGCGATGCCATCGAGGGTCAGCGACGTGATGACGGCGCCGCCGCAGTCGCTGCCGCTGGACGCGACGCTGTACGAGGCCGCCCGGGTGATGCGCGACGAGGGGATCGGCGACGTGCTGGTCACCTATGCCGGACGGCTGTGCGGCGTGGTCACCGACCGCGACATCGTGGTCCGCGCGGTGGCGGAGAGCCGCGACACGGCGCTGACGCCCCTCGGCGAGGTGTGCACCGCCGAGCTGATCACGGTCCGTCCCGACGACGACACCGGAACCGTGGCGCGGCTGATGTGCGAGCAGGCGGTCCGGCGGCTCCCCGTCGTGGACGCCGAGCAGCGTCCGGTGGGCGTCGTGTCCATCGGCGACCTGGCGCTGGCGGACGGGGAGGGCGGGCTCCTCTCCGAGATCAGCAAGGCGCCGCCCAACAACTAGGACTCCCCATGAAACATCAGGGCCGCGGAGCGGGCCGGGCACCAGAACCGGCCGGTCAGGATAATCTCGTAGGGATGACGCCCACCGAAACGGTCCTGACGGACCAGCTCGCGCTTGAGATCGCCCGCCTGGGCATGGTCGGGGCGTCCTCCGACGTGGGCACCCTGCACCGGGTGACCGAGCTGGCCGCGCGCGCCGTCCCCGGCTGCGCGGGTGCGGCGAGCGTGCGCTGGGCCCTGCCCTCCGCGCGGGGGGACGGCGCGGGCTGGCCGCCGGCCGGAACCGTCCCGATGCCCGCCATGGGCCCGGACACCGTCATGGACGTCCGGGCGCCGGAGGAGGCGCGGCCGGAGCCGCTGGCCGCCGCGGCGAGCCATCCCGATCTCGCCGAGGTGACGGACCGGCAGCTGTCCCGCGGCCACGGGCCGATCTTCGACGTGGTGCGGGCCCGCCGGGCGCTGACGTCCGACGACATCCTCGCCGAGACCCGCTGGCCCGAGTCGATGTCGGACATGCTGCGCCGGGGCGTGCGCTGCTTCACCACGACCCCGCACCTGAACCCGCCGGTCCTGGTGACGCTGACGCTGTACGGGGTGACGCCGAAGGCGCTCGGCCACGGCCGGCACGCCCTCGCGTCCCTGCTGCTCGCCCAGGGCACCGCCGCCGTGTCCAACTCCCAGCAGTACGACGACGTGCACCGCACGGCCATCCAGTTGCAGGAGGCCGTGGAGGCACGCGCGGTCGTCGATCAGGCGAAGGGCATCCTGATGCACGCGCTCGGCTGCGACGCCGACGAGGCGTTCGCCGAGATGCGCCGTATCTCACAGACGCGGCATGTGAAGTTGACCGCTCTCGCCCAGCGTATCGTCGGTGATCAGGGGCTTTCCTAGGCCGTGCTTACAGACGCACGAAGGTGATGCGAATAGGCTGCTCGACAGCGGCCCCGCAGATCGTGGCCCGGCCCGGTTCGGGCGGGACCGAACTGGTTCCACCGTGTGATGCGGACGAGAGGAGACCAGATGCACGATCAGCCCGACCAGCTCGAACCCGAGACCCTGATGCGGGAGATCTCGGACCTCGAGGGACGCATCGGCGAGCTGCGCCAGGCCGCCGGCGTCCCGGAACCCGACCTGCGCGCCACCCTGGACGCCGCGCTGGTCGAGCTGGAGCTGGCGCTGACCGTGCTGCGCACGATGGGCGGCGAGCAGACCGGTGGGCAGGGCGGGTCGGCCGCGGCGGAGAACGAGCGCCGGGTGCTGCGCACCGTGTTCCAGGACGCGCCCGTCCCGCTGTTCCTGCTGGACCGCACGACGAGCGTCCGGCGGGTCAACCGGCAGGCGGCGGTGCTGCTCGGCACGTCGTCCGGCTACGTGTCGGGCAAGCAGTTCACGGCGTTCTGCGACATGGCGACCCGCGCGGCGGTGCGCTCGCAGCTGGCCGCGGTGGTCCGGACGGGGCGGCGCCGCCGCGTCAACGTCCGCTTCCTCGGCCGGGACCATCCGGTCGACGCCGTGGTGACGCTGGCGCGGGTGTGGATCCGCGGCGAGCCCGACCCGATGGTCGTGGTGGCGGCCGGGCCGACGACCACGCCCACCGATGACAAGGCCCACGACAGGGCCGCCCGGCACCAGGCACGGACGGAGCGGGGCGGTCCGGGCGACGACGAGGCCGTGGCGACGATCGTCCACCGGATGGACGTTCTCGCCACCGCGAGCGAACTGCTGCTGGACGAGCCGGTCTTCAACGAGACGGTCGCCGTCCGGCGCTGCGCCCGGCTGCTGGCCGCCGAGCTGGCCGACTGGGCGTTCATCGACCTGACCGGCCCGAACGGCGGGCCGGGCGGCGGCGCGCAGGGCGGCATCCACGCCGCGGGGGCGGCACCCGAACTGCGCCGCCAGGTGGTGATGGGCCCGGAGGACGAGCATTCGGTCGAGGCCGCGCGGATGCTGGAGGAGGTCGAGCCCGCGCACGGCACGCTCCCGCACACGGTGTTCGTCACCCGGCAGAGCGCGCTGCGCCCGCACGTGGAGGACCTCGACGTGCTCGGTGTCTGCCCGGACGGCCAGCCCGTCTGCGGCAAGATCGGCGTGACATCGGTCCTGAGCGTGCCGATCGAGGACGGCGACCGCGCCATTGGAACGATCACTTTGGCGGCGAGCGGCGAGTACGGCCCGTTCGACCTGATGGATCTCGGGGTGGTGCAGCGGCTCGGCCGGTATCTGGCGCTGGTGATCCGGGCGGCGCGGCTGTACCGGCGCCGCGCCGAGGTGGCGGACACGCTGCAGGCGGGGCTGCTGCCGAAGCGGCTGCCGGAGATCCCCGGCGTGCGGGTGGCCGCCAAGTACCTGACCTCGACGCACGGTTCGGACGTGGGCGGCGACTTCTACGACGTGTTCCGCACGGAGAGCGGCTGGGGCCTCGTCCTCGGCGACGTGTGCGGCAAGGGCGAGGACGCGGCGGCGGTCACGGCGACGGCGCGGCACTGCGTCCGGCTCGCGTCCCGCTGGAAGGCGTGCCCGGGCGACGTCCTCGGCATCGTGAACGAGGCGCTGCTGGACGAGGACCGGTTCGTCACGGCGGTGATGGCGGGGCTGACGCCGGAGACCGAACGGATCATCGTCTCGCTGGGCACCGCCGGGCATCCCCCGGCGATCGTGGTGCGCGCCGACGGGGTGATCAGGTCGGCGTCCCGCGGCGGCGTCCCGCTGGGCCTGTTCGAGGACTTCGAGGCGGGGCTCGACACGATCGACCTCACCGTCGGCGACACCCTGGTCCTGCACTCCGACGGCGTCCTGGAGGCGTGCGACATGACCCGGCAGGAGTTCGGCCAGCAGCGTCTGCTGGAGGCGCTCGCCGCGCACGCCGGCCACACGCCGGAGGACATGCTCGCCGGGGTGGAGCGGGCGCTGCTCGACTACTGCGACGGCGACCTGCGCGACGACGTGTCGATGCTCGCGCTCCGCGTGGAGCCGCCCACCCTCGGGTAGCGCGGGGAAATGCCCGGATGGTGATCGTTCGTTGGGGTAAGTCGGAGTCATGACCGTTGACCCCGCGGACAAGCCCCGTGACGAGACCGAGCACGAGCGGCTCGACCGGCAGCTGATGGAGCTTCTCCAGGGTTTCCGTGTCGCGACGACCGGTGTGCAGGTCCTTTTCGCCTTCCTGCTGACCGTCCCGTTCTCCACCGGCTTCGACAAGGTGGACGGCATCGGGATGGTGCTGTTCTACCTCGCGCTGTTCGGGGCCGCGGTCGCGTCGATCTACTTCATCGCCCCGGTGTTCCAGCACCGCATCCTGTTCCGGCTCGGGCAGAAGGCCCTGCTGATCAAACGGGCCAACCGGTACGGGATCATCGGCGCGTTCGCGCTGGCGATCTCGATCACGTCGGCGACCATGCTGATCATCGTGTCGCTGTCGGAGCGGACGGGCGCGGTGGTCCTCACCGCCGTGGGCATCCTGGGGCTGTGCGGATGGGTGTGGTTCGTCCAGCCGTACCTGACGCGGATGAGGGCGCGCGCCCGCGCGACCTCCGGGGACTCCTGATCGCGCGGGCGCTCGCGGGTCAGTACGCGCGGCCGAAGATGACGCGCTTGCCGTAGGCGGACGGGCGGCCGCACTTCACGCAGGCACCGCTCTCCTCCGGCGCGTCGGCCGGGATGACCCGCGGGGTCGCGGCGGTGTCGGCCTTGATCGCGTCCTCGCACCCGGGCTCGCCGCAGTGGAACGCGCGCGCCCACCCGGACGCGACCTGCGCGGCGAACGCGTCCCAGGCGTCCACGTCGGCGGTACCCGCCTCCCGGAACCTCTCCGCGCGGGCCAGCAGGAACGACTGGAAGTCGGCGAGCATCCCGGGCAGCAGCTCCGGCACCTTGTCGAGCGGGATCTGCTCCTTGCCCTGCCCTTCGGCGGTCGGGAGCCGCCGGGCGACGGTCGCGACGCCGCCCTCGATGTCGCGCTTGCCGAGCTCGACGCGGATCGGGACGCCGCGCATCTCCCACTCGTTGAACTTGAAGCCGGGCGACAGCTGCGGGCGGTTGTCGTCCACGTGCACCCGGATGCCCATCGACTTGATCGCCGCGCCCAGCCGGCGCGCCTCGGCGGCGGCCTGCTCGCCCTGCTCCTTGCGCCCGATCGGGACGATCACGACCTGGTAGGGCGCGAGGCGCGGCGGCAGGACCAGGCCCTTGTCGTCCCCGTGCGTCATGATCACGCCGCCGATCATGCGGGTGCTCATGCCCCAGGACGTGGTGTGCGCGAGCGTCAGCTTGCCCGCCTCGTCCTGGTACTGGATCTCGAACGCCTTGGCGAAGTTGGTGCCGAGGTAGTGCGAGGTGCCGGCCTGCAGCGCCCGGCCGTCCCGCATCATGCCCTCGATCGTGTAGGTGCGGACGGCGCCGGCGAACCGCTCGCCGGGCGTCTTCTCCCCCGCCACGACCGGCATCGCCGCGAGCTCGCGCGCCACGCCCGCGTAGGCGTCCAGCGCCCACATCGTCTCGCGCATCGCGTCGTCCTCGTCGATGTGCGCGGTGTGGCCCTCCTGCCAGAGGAACTCGGTGGTGCGCAGGAACATCCGGGGCCGCATCTCCCAGCGGACGACGTTCGCCCACTGGTTCAGCAGCAGCGGCAGGTCGCGGTGCGAGTCGATCCACTTGGCCATGTACTCGCCGATGACGGTCTCGGACGTGGGCCGCATGACCAGCGGCTCCTCCAGGTCCTTGCCGCCCGCGTGCGTCACGACCGCCAGCTCCGGGGAGAAGCCCTCGACGTGCTCGGCCTCGCGCTTGAAGTAGGACTCCGGGATGAGCATCGGGAAGCAGGCGTTGTCGTGCCCCGCGTCCTTGATGCGCCGGTCCAGGTCGGCCTGGAGCAGCTCCCACATCCGGTAACCGTACGGTCGGATGACCATCGTGCCGCGGACCGGGCCACGGTCGACGAGCTGGGCCTGTACGACCACCTCGTTGTACCAGGCGGAGAAATCCTCGCTCTGCGGCGTCACACCTTCTCGACTCACGGAGAACAAGGGTACTGACTGCCCGCGCTGAGAAGGACGTTTCGTTACCCTCGCGGGATGCGCTGGTCCCAGATGTTCGTGCCCACGCTCCGCGAGGACCCCGCCGAGGCGGACGCGCCGAGCCACCGGCTGCTGCTCCGCGCGGGCTTCATCCGGCAGCTCGCCGCCGGCCACTACTCGCTGCTCCCGCTGGCCGTCCGGGTCCGGGCGAAGATCATCCAGATCATCCGGGCGGAGATGAACGCGATCGGCGCGCAGGAGATGCTGCTCCCGGCGCTGCATCCGGCCGAGCCGTGGCAGCGGTCGGGCCGCTGGGACCTGATGGGGCAGGAGATGTTCCGGCTGCGCGACCGGCGCGGCGCCGACCACGCGCTCGGCATGACGCACGAGGAGATCTTCGCGACGGTCGCCCGGGAGCTGGGCTCGTACCGGCGGCTTCCGCAGCAGTGGTACCAGTTCCAGACCAAGTTCCGGGACGAGCCGCGCCCCAAGGGCGGCCTCATGCGCACCCGCGAGTTCACCATGAAGGACGCCTACAGCTTCGACATCGACCGTTCCGGCCTGGACGCGTCGTTCGACGCCTACCACGGCGCCTACACGCGGATCTTCGCGCGCCTCGGCCTTCCCGTGCTGGCGTGCGAGGCGTCCAGCGGCACCATGGGCGGGTCCGGCTCGACCGAGTTCATGTGCCCCGCCGACGTCGGCGAGGACCTCGTCGCCCGCTGCCCCTCCTGCGGGTACGCGGCGAACATCGAGCGGGCGACGTCCGCGCTGCCGGCCGCGTCCGACGGGCCGGGACCGGACGCGCCGGAGCGGTTCGACACGCCCGGCGTCCGCACGATCGAGGATCTCCTCGCCCATGACGCGCCCGCCGACCGCCAGATCAAGACGCTCGTCTACCTCCTGAACGGCACGCTGACGCTCGTCCTGCTGCGCGGCGACCACCCGCTCAACGAGCAGAAACTCGTGGACGCCACCGGCGCCACCGACATCCGCGCCGCCGAACCGCCTGAGATCCAGGACGCGCTGGGCGCGCTGCCGGGCAGCCTGGGCGCCGTCGGCGCGGCGCTCCCGGTGATCGCGGACGAGGCGCTGCGGGGCCGCCGCGACATGTTCACGGGGGCCAACACCGACGACGTCCACCTGCGCGGCGTGGACGTCGGCCGTGACATCGACGTGGGCACGTGGGCGGACCTGCGCGAGGTCGCGGCCGGGGAGCCCTGCGTCCGCTGCGGGGAACCCCTGGAGATCGTGCGGGCCATCGAGGTCGGCCACATCTTCAAGCTCGGCGACCGCTACGCCCGCGCCCTCGGCGCCCGGGTACTGGACCCGGACGGCCGGCTCGTTCCGGTGATCATGGGCAGCTACGGCATCGGCGTCGAACGCGCGATGGCCGCGATCGTCGAGACCCATCATGACGAGCGCGGCATCGTCTGGCCGCTCTCGGTGGCCCCGTTCCAGGTCGCCGTCGTGCCCGCCCAGCCCGACGACGCCGGTGTGGCCGAGGCCGCCGAGGGCGTCTACGCCGCCCTCCTGCGGGCCGGCGTCGAGGTCGTGATCGACGACCGCCCCGAACGCGCGGGCGTGAAGTTCCGCGACGTGGAACTGACCGGCATCCCGTTCCGGGTCACGGTGGGCCGCCGCGGCCTGGCCGAGGGCGTCGCCGAGGTCACCGCGCGCACCACGGGCGAGACGTCGAAGATCGCCCTGGACGCGGTCGCCGCACACGTCGGGTCGCTGCTCGCGAAAACCGTTTGACGCCCCCGGCGCGCCCTCCGGAGACTCGGAACGTCATCGAGAGGGGTTGCGCCGTGGGGCACGTCGAGGTCGGCCATATCAGCCACGTCCTGCCGGACGGCAGGACGCTGCTGGACGACGTCTCCTTCCGGGTCGGTGACGGCGTCACCGCCGCGCTCGTCGGCCCGAACGGAGCCGGCAAGACGACGCTCCTCCGCCTGATCGCCGGGGACCTCACGCCCCAGTCCGGGACCGTGGGGCACAGCGGCGGCATCGGCGTGATGCGCCAGTTCATCGGCAGCATGCGGAACGACTCGTCCGTGCACGACCTCCTGCTGTCCCTGGCGCCGCCCCGTGTCCGTGAGGCGGCCGCCGCGGTGGAGGCGGCGGAACTCGCGATGATGGAGCGCGACGACGAACCCACCCAGCTCCGCTATGCCACGGCCCTCGCGGGCTGGGGCGACGCCGGCGGCTACGAGATCGAGGTGCTCTGGGACGCCTGCTGCATCGCGGCCCTGGGCGTCTCCTACGACGGGTGCCGCTGGCGGGAGGTCCGCACCCTGTCGGGCGGCGAACAGAAACGCCTCGCCCTGGAGGCCCTCCTCCGCGGCCCCGACGAGGTCCTCCTCCTGGACGAGCCCGACAACTATCTGGACGTCCCGGGAAAGCAGTGGCTGGAAGAGAGACTGCGGGAAACGGCCAAGACCGTCCTGCTGGTCTCTCACGACCGGGAACTCCTCGACCGCGCCGCCGACCGGATCGTCACCGTCGAGGCGGGCCGCGTCTGGATCCACGGCGGCCGTTTCGCCACCTACGCCGCCGCCCGCCGGGACCGCATCGAGCGCCTGGAGGAACTGCGCCGCCGCTGGGACGAGGAGCACGCGAAACTCAAGGAACTCGTCAACACCCTCAGGAACAAGGCCACGGTCAACGACGGGTTCGCGTCCCGCTACCGCGCGGCGCAGACCCGCCTCCGCAAGTTCGAGGAGGCGGGCCCGCCGGAGATCCCGCCCCGCGACCAGAACCTCAAGATGCGGCTGCGCGGCGGACGCACCGGAAAACGCGCGGTGATCTGCGAGGACCTGGAGCTGACGGGCCTGATGAGGCCCTTCGACGCGGAGATCTGGTACGGCGAACGCGTCGCCGTCCTGGGCTCGAACGGCTCCGGAAAATCACATTTCCTGCGCCTGCTCACCGCCGTCGCCGAAACGCTCCCCCGCAGCGCGACCCCGGTGAGACCCGTCGCGCACACCGGCGTCGCCCGCCTGGGCGCCCGCGTGGTGCCCGGCCTGTTCGCGCAGACCCACGCCCGCCCCGACCTCGCCGGGCGCACCCCGTGCGAGATCGTCATGACCGAGCACGCCCGCCTCCGCAACGACGCCATGAGCGCCCTGTCCCGCTACGAGTTGAACGTCTGCGCGGAACAGCCCTTCGAAACGCTCTCCGGAGGCCAGCAGGCCCGCCTGCAGATCCTCCTGCTGGAACTGGGCGGCGCCACCCTCCTCCTCCTGGACGAACCGACCGACAACCTCGACCTGGCCAGCGCCGAAGCCCTCCAGGAGGGCCTGGAGTCCTACGAGGGAACCGTCCTCGCGGTGACCCACGACCGCTGGTTCGCCCGCTCCTTCGACCGCCACCTGGTCTTCGGCGCCGACGGCTCCGTCTACGAGTCCCCCGAACCCGTCTGGGACGAAACCCGCGTGGCCCGCCCCCGCTGAACGCCCACGCGCCCAATTCGCGTCCGCCGTGCCAGACGGCTTTGGGGCGCGCGATGAGTTTCGGGCGCGGCGAGGGTCGGTATCGCCGGTGAAGCCATGCCGGACGGCTCTCGAAGGGACAGCCATGAGCGGAGTGCGGGTACTGGTCGGTACGCGGAAGGGCGCGTTCATCCTCACGGCGGACGGCGCGCGCAAGGACTGGGAGGTCAGCGGGCCGCACTTCGGCGGCTGGGAGATCTACCACGTCGCGGGGTCGCCGGCCGATCCGGCGCGGCTGTACGCGTCGCAGTCCACGAGCTGGTTCGGGCAGGTGATCCAGCGTTCCGACGACGGCGGCGCCACCTGGCGGCCGATGGGCAACGAGTTCCGTTACGAGGGCGTGCCCGGCACGCACCAGTGGTACGACGGCACGCCCAGGCCGTGGGAGTTCAAGCGGGTCTGGCATCTCGCACCGTCGGCGGCGGATCCGGACACGGTGTACGCCGGGGTCGAGGACGCCGCCCTGTTCCGCTCGGTCGACGGCGGCGCGTCCTGGCGGGAGCTGCCGGGGCTGCGCGAGCACGGCTCGGGGCCGTCCTGGCAGCCGGGCGCCGGCGGGATGTGCCTGCACACCATCGTGCGCGACCCCGCCAACGCCGGGCGGATGTTCGCGGCCATCTCCGCGGCGGGCGTGTTCCGCACCGACGACGCGGGCGAGACGTGGCGGGCGATCAACCGGGGCCTGCGCTCGGAAGGCATCCCCGACCCGGACGCCGAGGTCGGCCACTGCGTGCACCGCCTCGCGATGCACCCGGCGCGTCCCGAGGTGCTGTACATGCAGAAGCACTGGGACGTCATGCGCAGCAACGACGCGGGCGAGACCTGGCATGAGATCAGCGGCGACCTGCCGAGCGACTTCGGTTTCCCGATCGCGGTCCACGCGCACGAGCCGGACACCGTCTACGTCGTCCCGATCAAGAGCGACTCCGAGCACTACCCGCCGGAGGGACGCCTGCGCGTCTACCGCAGCCGTACCGGCGGGCACGAGTGGGAGCCGCTGACCACGGGGCTGCCGCAGAGCCACTGCTACGTCAATGTGCTCCGGGACGCGATGGCCGTCGACTCGCTCGACTCGTGCGGCGTCTACTTCGGCACGACGGGTGGCCAGGTGTACGTGTCGGCGGACGCCGGGGACACCTGGGCGCCCATCGTCCGCGATCTGCCGGCCGTGCTGTCGGTGGAGGTCCAGACGCTGCCATGATCCGCGTCGTGCTGCCCGCACACCTGCGGGTCCTCGCCGGCGTCCGGGGCGAGGTCGAACTGGACGTTCCCGCGCCGGTCACGCTGCGCTCCGTCCTGGACGCTCTGGAGACCCGCCACCCGGTGCTGCGCGGAACGATCCGCGACCACGCCACCGGGCGCCGCCGGGCGTTCGTCCGCTTCCACGCCTGCGAGGAGGACCTCTCCCACGCCCCTCCCGACACCGTGCTCCCCGTCCCGGTCGCCGCGGGCGCCGAGCCCTTCCTCGTGGTGGGCGCCATGGCCGGCGGCTGAACCGCCGTACGCCGGCGGATCCGGCCCGCCACCTGCGCTCCTGACCCGGGATGACGTCCCGATTGATCCGGGACGCGAGTCCTGTCCCGGTTCGGGGGGATGGCGGATAAAGTTCCCGCGTGCAGGTGGTTGTGACGGGGGCGGCCGGGTTCATCGGGAGCCATGCGGTCGAGGCGTTCTCGGACGCGGGACATCAGGTGCTCGCCGTCGACGCGCCCGGGCGCTCGCTCGCCCCGGACGTGGCGCGGCGGACATGGGCGGAGGTCGCGGCGCGGCCGGGCGTCGTCGCCGCCGAGGTCGATCTCGCGGTGGACGACCTGACCGCCGTCGCGGCCGCGGACGTCGTCGTCCATCTGGCGGGGCGGCCGGGCGTGCGGGATTCGTGGGGGCCGGGACGGGCCGTGGCCGAGCGCGACAACGTGACGGCCACCCGGCGGCTGCTCGCGGCGTGCCTGGAGCGGCCGGCGGGGCGGCGGCCGAAGGTGGTCATCGCGTCCAGTTCGTCGGTGTACGGGTCGGCGGGGCGGCGGCCGAACCGGGAGGACGATCCGCTGAACCCGGCGAGCCCGTACGCGGTCAGCAAGGTCGAGGTGGAGCGGCTCGCGGGTCTCGCGGCGGACGGCGGGCTGCGGACGGTCCTGCTCAGGTACTTCTCGGTCTACGGGCCCCGGCAGCGGCCCGACATGGCGTTCCACCGGTTCGTGGAGGCGGCGCTCGACGGGCGTCCGCTGCCGGTGTTCGGGGACGGGCGCAGGTCGCGGAGCTTCACGCATGTGCGGGACGTCGTCGCGGCGACGCTGGCGGCGGTGGCCGAGGAGCTTCCGCCCGGCATCGCCATCAATGTCGGCCATCGCGAGCACGTGACGGTGCGGGACGCGATCGTCATGCTCACCAGCGCCCTGGGCGTGCAGGCGGAGATCCAGCGGGAGACGCCCGTGGCCGGGGACGCGGCGCGGACGTGGGCCGACACGCGGCGGGCCCGGCGGCTGCTGGGCTGGACGCCCGCGATCGGTCTGCGGGACGGCCTCGACGACCAGATCGCCTGGCATCGGGCGCTGCGGGCCATGCCGGAGGAGGTGCGGGTCGGATGAGGCACAGGGCGGCCTATGTCGCGTTCGACCGGTTCCCGTCCAGCAAGGGTTCCGCGGTGCACATCGCGCAGATGGCCGACGAGTTGTTCACGCGGTACGGCGGCGGGCTGCTCGGCGTGATCGGCGGCGGTGGCCTGCCGCGCTACCAGCGGGAGGGGACGCGGGAGATCGCGCGGTTCGACGCGCCGATCCCGAACCTGATCGACCGTGCCGAGGCGTTCTCCGGCTGGGTCGCGGACCATCTCCGGCCCCACTGGGACACGCTGGAGATCTGCCACGTCCGGGACCCGTGGAGCGCGCTGCCGGCGGTCGCGGACGGACGGCGCCACACGGTCGTGTACGAGGTCAACGGCCTGCCGTCCATCGAGATGAGCCACACGTGGCCGTGGGCGGCGCCGAGCACGCTCGGCAAGATCCGCGAGTTGGAGCGGTTCTGCCTGGAGCGCAGCGACGCCGTCGTGGTGCCGTCGCGGGTGATCGGCGCGGCCGTCCGGGAGCGGGGCGTGCCGCGGGACCGGATCCACCTGGTCCCGAACGGGGCCGACGTGCCCGGCGAAACCGAACGGCCGGCGGACGCGCCTAAGCGGTATGTCGTCTATGTCGGCGCGATGCAGCCGTGGCAGGGCCTGGACGTGCTGATGCGCGCCTTCGCACGGCTCGCCGACCTCACCGATCTCCGGCTGGTGATCTGCGCGTCCGTCCCGGAGCGGCGCGCGAAGCCGGTGCGGCGGCTGGCCGAGCGGCTCGGTGTCGCCGAGCGGATCGACTGGCGGTTCACCCTGCCGCACCACGAGGTCGCCGCGTGGCTGGCGCACGCCGAGGTGTCGGTGGCGCCGCTGACCGGATGCGCCCGCAACCTGGACCAGGGCTGCGCGCCGCTGAAGGTGATCGAGTCCATGGCGGCGGGTGTGCCGGTGGTCGCCTCCGACCTGCCGGCCGTCCGCGAGCTGATGGCGGACGGGGAGCACGGGCGGCTCGTCCCGGCCGACCGGCCCGCCGAGCTGGCGCGGGCCGTCCGGATCCTGCTGGAGTACCCGCGGGAGGCCGCCGCGATGGGGCGGCGGGGCCGCGAGCACATCGAGCAGAGCCTGACCTGGGCGCGGTCGCGCGCCCGGCTGGCCGAGGTCTACCGCACGTTGACACGGGTTCGATAGGTGGTTCGTCATGTTCTGGCGTAAGCAGAAGGCCGCCATCGGGCGGTTCCACCCGCTGCACAAGGCGCTGACCCTGGAGAAGGGCTTCTCGGTCTCGCTGCGGCGGGACGACTGGGAGCCGGTGATCCAGAGCCTCGCGGGGCACGACGCGGTGGTGAAGCGGCGCAAGTGGCGGCTGTCCGAACGGGTCCCGGGCGTGTTCGTGCCGATGCTGCGGGTGCTGGCGGCCGACATGCCGCCGGAGGGGGTGCTGTCGGTGGCGGCGGACATGCGCGGCCCGACCGTCCCGGAGAAGAACGGGCCCAAGCAGGCCCTGCCCAACAGGGGGCAGATCTCGTCCATGCAGCAGTGGTACGCGTTCGATCCGTGGCTGCGGATGCGGGCGGAACTGCGGGACGGCAGCGTCGTCGAGCTGGAGCTGATCGACCGGGTCCGCAACCGCAGCTACAACAAGCGCAGCGCGAGCGGCAAGCTCAAGATGAAGCACAAGACGAAGACGGTGCACCTGGTGCGGGTCACCCGGCGGCTGGCGAAGGACGCCGCCGTCCAGCGGCCCCCGTCACCGCCGCCCGGCTGGCTCAGGGTTCAGGTCAAGGAGGGCAAGCGGCTCGTGATCCGGGCGAGCGCGCGGTTCCCCGGCATGCTGGAGAACCAGGCGATGACTGACCGGATCCTGCAGGTGTCGACGGAGCCGTTCCGGTGGACGCCGCCGGGCACGGCCGCGAGGAGGACCAAGTGACCCGCTGTGCCGTGACCACCGGGTTCTTCGTGCTGGGACGCTGCGGCCGGGCGGCGGCGGTGTCCTGCCCGCAGTGCGGCCGCCCGGTCTGCGGCGACCACGCCGGGCCGAACGGGCTGTGCCCCGAATGCGCCGCGGCGCAGGGGTACGGGACGCAGGACCCGCACCATCCGTCCTGGGCGGGCGGCTACCGGCGCCACTACTACCGGCACAGCTCGCAGGCGTACGACGACACCTACTGGTACTCGTCGTTCGACCAGTACGACCGCGGCGCGTTCAATCCGGGCGACGACTACTCGGCCGGCGGCTGGGGGCCGGACGACGACACCGGCTTCGACACGGGCTTCGTGGACAGCTGATGCACCGTGTCCTGTGGCTCACAGAGCACTATCCGCCGAGCCAGGGCGGTATGGCGCAGTCATGCGACCGGATCGTGCGGGGCCTGCGCGGCGCGAGCGTCGAGGTCGACGTCGCCCACCTGACGCGCCGCGCCCGCCCCTGGGGTGTACGGCGGGAGCACGGCGGGCGGCTGCTGACCGCGCCGCTCGGGGACGACTCCGAGCACGCGCTGCGCCGCCTCTGGACCACGATCACCGCCGAGAACCTGACCGGATACAGCCATGTGGTCGCGTTCGGCGGCGTCTACGCGCTGCTCGCCGCGCCCGTCCTGTCCGCGCTGCTGGACGCGCCGCTGGTCACGCTGCTGCGCGGCAACGACATCGACATCGGCGCGTTCTCGATGCGGCGGCGCGGCGTGCTGGCGGAGGCGTTGCGCGCCTCGTCCCGCGTCTGCGTCGTCGCCCGTTCCCACGCGCCGCTGGTGTCGGCGCTGGCCCCGGACGCCCACGTCACGTTCGTCGCGAACAGCGTGGACACCGGGCAGTGGCGCGTTCTGCCGTCCGAGCGGGAGCGGGGCCTGGCATGGCGGGAGGAGAACGTCGAGCCGGGACGCCGGACGGTCGGCCTCATCGGGCAGCTCAAGGTCAAGAAGGGCGTCGGCTTCTTCCTGGACGCGCTCGCCGCGTCGGGGCACGCCGACGCCTTCCATCTGCTGCTGGTCGGTGAGGTCGAGGAGTCCGTGCGGGAGTGGCTGGCCGAGCGCGACGTCCCGCACTCGTTCCTGCCGTTCCTGGAACGCTACGACCTGCCGTCCGTCTACGCGAGCTGCGACCTCGTCGCCCTGCCGTCGTTCTACGACGGGATGCCGAACGTGGCGCTGGAGGCGGCGGCGCTCGGCGTGCCGCTGCTCGCGTCGGACGGCGGCGGGCTCGCGGACGTCGCGGACGAGGAGATCGGGTTCCCCTTCCCGGCCGGCGACCCGCACGCCTGCCGCGCGGCGATCGCCCGGGCGGCCCGAGCGGACGCCGCGGAGCTGGCGAAACTCGGCGCGGCGGGCGCGGAACGCATCCGCCGCAACTTCACCCCGGCCGCCGAGACCGCCGGATATCTCGCGGTGCTCGACGGGACGCGGTGATCGTCTGCTACGCGGCCGGTGACGGGCTGGGGCATCTGACGCGGCTCCGGTCCGTGCTGCACACCCTGCGCCCGGACGGCCCGGTGACCGTGGTGACGGACTCGCCGTTCGCGGCCGATCCCCGCGTCGCGGGCGGCTGGCACGTCGTGGAGACCGCCCCCGCCCCGGCGCCGGACGAGGTGATCGTGGACGCGTTCCCGGCCGGGTTGAAGGGCGACCTCACCCGGTTTCCGCCGGGCACACGGGTGACGCATCTGGCCCGTCTGCTGCGCTGGGACGCCTATCGGCCCCTGTTCCCCGCCGACCCGCCGCGCTTCGACCGGACGTTCGTCCTGGAGCCTCTGGAACCGGCCCATGACGCCTATCTGCGTGAGGTCTCCGACGAGGTCTCCCCTTTGGTCCTCATCGACCCCCCGTCGGAGCCGATCGACGTGGACGGCTGGCTCATCGTCCACAGCGGCCCCGACCTGGAGACGCTGGAACTCGTCGCCTACGCACAGGACATGGCAGCCGCCGAGCGGGTCTGCCCACCCATGACCCTGGTGTCGCCCCGAAGGCCGAAAGGTCTCCCCCCAGGCATCACTCACCTGGACGTCTACCCCGCCTATACGCCGGGTCCCAACGTCGAGCGCATCATCACCGCGGCCGGTTTCAACGCCGTCCGCCAATACGCGCCCTGGCGCGGACGGCACCGGATGCTGCCGTTCCCCCGCAGCCTCGACGACCAGTTCGCCCGCGCCGCCCGCGCTAAGCGGGAAGCCTGACGTCGAACTCGATCTCCACATCGTCGGCCAGGCGAAGTGCGCCGAAGAACGCCGAGTACGGCTTGATCCCCCAGCGCGACTGCGTCACGGTGACGCCGCCCCGGACGCGGTCGCCGTCCAGGGCGGCGCCGATCCGGACCGGGTTCGTCCGGCCCATGATCGTCAGATCGCCCTCGATGACGTCGTCGCCGATCGCCGTCGAGGAGAACGTGATCCGCGGATGCCGCCCGGTGTCCAGGATCTTCCGCAGATTCTTCCCGATCTCGGTGCGGTCATGGTCGGACAGCGGCAGCGCGCCGCCGGTGCCCTCCCGGACCTCCAGCGCGTCCACCTCGACGGTCACCTCGACGGACGAGGCGTCCAGCGGCTCGCGGGCCTCGACCGCCGCCGACCAGCGGGTCGCCTCGATGGTCAGGTCGTGGCCCGCCCGCCGGCCGAGCCCGCTGCGTCCCGTCCGGACCAGCAGGCGGCCGTCGTCCGGCCCCAGCTCATATGTTCCCTGCATACTTTCACCCTGCCACGCGGCGGCCGCTACCCGGCCGCGCGGGGTGCGGGGCAGAACACCGCCAGGGCGCCGGCGTGCTTGCCGAACCGGACCGCCGCCGGCATCGACGACACCTCGCCGTCCCGCGCCAGCCGCAGCCCGCCGTCCGCCGAGACGACCTCCAGGCCGCTCGCCCGCCACTCCCGGTAGCCGGGCGTGACGTGCATGTGCCCGGCCAGGACGGCGGCGACCGCGCGGACGCGGGGCACGCGCCGCCCGGTGACGACCATCCGCACGTCCAGCCGCCCGTCGTCGAGCCGCCGGCGCCAGGTGGGCGCGGCGCCCCGCGAACCGAAGACGCAGTTGCCGACGAACGCCAGCCAGACGCGGTACTTGTGGCCGTCCACGTACAGGTCGACCGGCTCGGAGTGGCGCAGCGTGCGCACGGCGGCGACCGCGAGCGCCGGCCACTTGCCGATCCGCCGCTCCAGCCGCTCGCGCCGGTCCACCAGTTCGGTGTAGGCGCCGAAGCTCGCGGTGTTGAGGAACGGGCGCTCCTCGTCGCCGCCCGCGCCGCTCGCCGGCGCGGCGTAGGCCACGTCCACCCGGCCCAGCCGGCCGCTCCGGTACGCCGCGATCGCCTGCGCCGCCGACTCCACGCCGAGCGCGCGGGCGAAGTGGTCGAACGTCCCGCCGGGGACGACCAGCAGCGGCACGCCGTGCTGCAGCGCGGCCCGCGCCGCCGCGTTCACGGTGCCGTCCCCGCCGATGACGCCGAGCGCGTCGGCCCGCTCGGCCGCCTCGCCGAACGCCTTGTCGAGGTCCGCGTCCGGGCCCAGCCGGACGACCTCCGCCGCGGGCAGTTCGCGTTCGAGCAGGTCGAGCGTCGCCTCCGGGCGGCCCGGCAGCGAGATCCCGCCGGACTCGCCGCCCGGGCCCGCGCCGAGGTTGGCGACCGTGACGAGACCGCGTCCGTCCTCGGTGACCCGGGCCCGCTCGCCGGCCGGCTCCACGCGGGCCACCGGCGGACGGGCGGGCCACACCATGCGCGTGCCGAGTCCGGCGAGCGCGCCGATCCCGAGACCGGCGAGGACGTCGCCCGGATAGTGGGCGCCGGTGTAGACGCGGGAGAACGCCACCGCGGCGGCCGTCGCCGCGACCGGGATCGCCACCGGGCGCGGCGCCTCCAGCGCGACCCCGGTCGCGAACGCCGCGGCGGACGCCGAGTGCCCGGACGGGAACGCGTGCGAGGTCGGCAGCTTCCAGCGGATCCGGATCGGCGGCACCAGGTCCACCACGGGGCGTTTGCGGCGGAACGCGTGCTTGCCGATGAGGTTCACGGCCGGGCTCGCCACCGCGACCGCGATCGAGCCGCGCAGCGCCGCCCGCCGCAGCCGGGGCCGTCCGGTGAGCCCCATCACACCGGCCGAGGTGAACCAGAGCACACCATGGTCGGCGATTCGCGACAATCGCGGCAGGACGTATTCGAGCCCGCGCAGCCGCGCCGCGGCCACCCGGTCGAACGCCCACCGGTCCGCCCGCCCGAGCCTGCGCAACAGGGCGGATCTGGGTTTGGACACCGGCTCATGACGATGTGAAATGACGGACCGTGATGGCACAATGCTGCACCGTGAGCGATTGACGCGCATGTCCCGGGTATCCCCAGGGGCACCGACATGATTCCGTAAAGATCTCAAATCGGGGGTCACATGCGGGCGAACGGCACTCTCGGCTCATCGACTGCAATAGGCTTCGCGACATGAGTCACCCGGAACGGCTCGGTTCCCCGGGTGGCGAGTCGGTCGGAACGATCGCGGAGCCACTGCACGTGAACGGGACCTTGGCCGACTACGCCGCACGATACGGGCTGAGGCAGAGCGCTGCGCGCCCCCCGCTGCGCAAGTACATCCAAGAAGTGTGGGCTCGCCGCAACTTCATCTGGGCGTTCGCGTCCGCCAAGAACATCTCGATGTACACCGACTCGCGGCTGGGCCAGGTATGGCAGCTGCTGACCCCGCTGCTGAACGCGGCGGTGTACTACCTGATCTTCGGCGTGCTGCTGGACACCAAACGCGGTTTGACGGACTTCATCCCGTTCCTGGTCACCGGCGTCTTCCTGTTCGGCTTCACCCAGCGGTCCGTCACGGCCGGGTCGAAATCGGTCGGCGACAACCTCTCGCTGATCCGGGCGCTGCACTTCCCGCGCGCCACACTGCCGCTGGCGATCGCCATTGTCGAACTCCAGCAGCTGCTGCTCGCCCTGGTCGTGCTGTTCGCGATCATCTTCGCCTTCGGCGAGCCGATCAGCTTCAACATGCTGCTGTTCGTCCCCGTGGTGACACTGCAGCTGATGTTCAACGTGGGCATCAGCATGGTGATGGCGCGGCTGGGCGCGTTCAACCGCGACATCACCCAGCTTCTCCCGTTCGTCATGCGGACGTGGCTCTACATGTCCGGCGTCATCTTCAGCCTGCCGACGCTGATGAAGCCGGGCTCCAAGCTCTCCCAGTACCCCATCCTCGCTGAGTTGCTGCAGGCCAACCCGGCGTACGTGTACGTCGAGCTGAGCCGGCACGTGCTCCTCGGCGAGTACCGTGAGCACGTCCGCGTCAAACTGGGAGTCGAGTCGTCAGCACAGCTGTGGCTCTACGCCCTCCTTTGGGCCACGGGCATGCTGGTCGGCGGATTCATGTTCTTCTACCGTGCCGAGGAGCGATACGGCCGTGGCTGACACGAAGGTGCGCATGAACCCCGCCACGAACCCCGTCCAGATCGACCCGTCCCGGGAACCGATCGTCGTCGTGGACGACCTGCACATCGTCTACCGCGTGTACGGCGCCGGAGGGAAGGGCAACGCCGCCGCCGCCTTCTCGCGGGTCCTGCGCCGCCGGCACCGGCCCACGATGACCGAGGTCCACGCGATCAAGGGCCTGTCGTTCGTCGCCTACCGGGGCGAGGCCGTCGGCATCATCGGCACGAACGGCTCCGGCAAGTCGACGCTGCTGAAGGCCATCGCCGGGCTGCTGCCCCCGCACCAGGGCGGCGTCTACACCGACGGCCAGCCGTCCCTGCTGGGCGTGAACGCCGCGCTGATGAAGGACCTCACCGGCGAGCGCAACATCGTCCTCGGCTGCCTCGCGATGGGCATGTCCCAGGCGGAGACCAAGGCCCGCTACCAGGACATCGTGAACTTCGCCGGTCTCAAGGAGGGGTTCATCCAGTACCCGATGCGGACGTACTCGTCCGGCATGGGGGCCCGGCTCCGGTTCGCGATCGCCGCGGCCAAGACCCACGACGTCCTGCTGATCGACGAGGCGCTCGCCACCGGCGACGCCAAGTTCAAGCGCAAGAGCAAGCGCCGGATCGAGGAGCTGCGCAAGGAGGCCGGCGCGGTGTTCCTCGTCGCCCACCAGCTGGACACGGTCAAGGAGATGTGCGACCGCGTCATCTGGATCGACGAGGGCCGCATGCACATGGACGGCGACCCCGAAGAGGTCATCGCCGCCTACATCGAGGCCAGCGGCAAGTAACACGAGCGCACCGCCGGGACTGACGGGCCCGGCGGTACCGGAGTGACGTGGAGTTACCGGATCGTCTCTGGATGAGACGGCCTCGCCGATCTACCTTCGAGGGGAGACCTTCACCGGCGAGGGAGAGCTCCCATGGCCGACCGGCCCGGTACCCCTGACACCCCCCGACCCGACTCCGCCGAAACCAGCAGACGCGGCTTCCTGTCCTCCACGGCGCTCGCGGCGGGCGCGTACGGTCTCCTGGCGGGGTGCGCCAGCGAGTCCAGCGGCCCGCAGGCCAAGAGCGTCGGGAACGCCCCGAAGGAGGTGTTCACCTCCCCCGCCAAGAAGCTGGGCGGCTCGCTCAGCATCCTGATGTGGAGCCACTTCGTGCCCCGGCACGACAAGTGGTTCGACAAGTTCCTCTCCGACTGGGGCGAGAAGGTCGGGGTGGACGTCCGGGTCGACCACATCAACACCGTGGACGTCCCCCGCCGGGCCGCGTCGGAGATCCAGGCCGGACGCGGCCACGACCTCATCCAGCACATCGCGCCGTTCTCGCAGTACGAGCCGTCCGTCCTGGACATGACGGACGTGGTGCAGGAGGCGACCCGGCGCTGGGGGCAGCAACTGGAGCTGTGCCGTAAGTCGAGCTACAACCCCAACACCAGGCGGTTCTACGCCTACTGTCCCGGCTGGTCGCCCGACCCCGGCGACTACCGCAGGTCCATGTGGCAGAAGGTGGGGATGCCGAACGGCCCCACGAGCTGGGACGACCTGCTGCGCGGCGCGGCGGAGATCAAGAAGCAGACCGGGGTGCCGTGCGGGATCGGGCTGTCCCCGGAGACGGACTCGAACATGGCGGCGCGGGCGCTGCTGTGGTCGTTCGGCGGCTCCGTCCAGGACCCGCACGAGAGGGTCGTGGTCAACTCGGACGCGACCGTGGCGGCCGTCGAGTACATGGCGCGGCTGTTCAAGGAGGCGGAGACCAGCGAGGTCTTCTCCTGGACGCCCGCGTCCAACAACCAGGCGCTCATCGCCGGCAAGTCGTCCTACATCGTCAACTCGATCTCGGCGTGGCGCACCGCGATGGGCACCAACCGGGCGATCGGCGACGACATCTTCTTCGTGCCCGCGCTGCGCGGCCCGAAGGCGGCGCTGGCGGCGCAGCACGTGATCCAGCAGTGGATCGTGCCCAAGTACGCGGCGAACCCGGACGCGGCGAAGGAGTTCCTGCTGCACTACACGGCGAACTTCCCGTCGGTGTCCTACCACTCGGAGCTGTACGACCTGCCGGGGTGGCCGTCGGTCGTCCCGCAGCTGAACGGCTGGCTGGACAACGACCCGTGGGGCGCGAAACCGGCGAACAAGCTGGCCCTGCTGAAGACGGCGACGTCGTGGAGCGCGAACATCGGCTATCCGGGCCCGTCCAACCCGGCGATCGGCGAGATCTTCAACACCAACGTGCTGCCGACGATGTTCGGCCGCGCCGCCCGCGGCCAGGCGTCCCCGGCGCAGGCCGTCGCGGAGGCGGAGGATCGCATCAACGCGATCTTCAAGAACTGGCGCGCCCGCGGCCTGGTAGGGGGCTGAGCCCCGTGCAGACCGTGGAGGTGAAGGGCCTGGTCAAGAACTTCGACGGGCATGTGCGGGCGCGGCGGGGGCGGGCGGAGCACGTGCGGGCGCTGGACGGGGTGGATCTGGCGGCCGGGCCGGGCGAGTACCTGGTGCTGCTGGGACCGTCGGGGTGCGGGAAGACGACCTTGCTGCGCACGATCGCGGGTCTGGAACAGCCCACGGAGGGCGAGGTGCTGATCGGCGGGAACGTCGTGAACGGCCTTCCGCCCCGGGTCCGGCAGATCGCGATGGTGTTCCAGTCGTATGCGCTTTATCCGCACAAGACGGTAATGGACAACATCGTCTTTCCGCTGCGCGCGGAGGGGATGGAGCGGGGCGAGCGCGAGAAGAAGGCGCGATGGGCCGCGGCGCTGCTGGAGATAGAGCCGCTGCTGCGCCGCAAGCCGCGGCAACTGTCGGGCGGGGAGCGGCAGCGGGTGGCGCTGGCGCGCGCGCTGGTCCGGGACCCGGCGGTCTTCCTGCTGGACGAGCCGCTGTCCAATCTCGACGCGAAGATGCGCGCGACGGCGCGGGACGAACTGAAACGCTTCCAGGAGCGCGTCGGCACCACGACCATCTACGTCACGCACGACCAGGCGGAGGCGATGGGCCTCGGCGACCGGATCGCGGTGCTGGAGCACGGCCGCGTCCGGCAGGTCGGGACGCCGCAGGAGGTGTACGACGACCCGTCCGACACGTTCGTGGCGACGTTCATCGGGTCGCCGCCGATGAACCTGGTCAGGCGCGACGGCGTGCTGGTGGGGTTCCGCCCCGAGCATCTGCTTCCCGAAGAGAACGTCGCGTCCGCGGCGCGGGTGACGATGCCGCTGCGGGTGGAGCGGATGGAGTACCTGTCCGGCGACCGGCACGTGTACGGGACGGTGACGGGGATCGGCGAGGAGACCCGCGTCATCGCCCGGCTGCCCGCGACCGTGAGCACGCCGCTGGAGGCCGGGGAGACCCGTGCGTTCGCGGTGCCGTCCGGCCGGCTCCGGTTCTTCGACGCCGAGGCGGGCACCCGCACGGCCGCCGTCCCGATCGGGGGCCCGGCATGACGCACGCGCCGACGGACCGAAGGCCCGCCGCCGTGCAGCCGCCGAGGGCGCGGGCGAAGGCGGGGCTCGCCGACCGGGAGGGGTTCCTCGCCTGGGTGATGCTGCTGCCGTCGGTCGTCTACATCGTCGCGCTGGTCGGCGTCCCGTTCCTGCTGGCGATCGCGTTCGCGTTCTCGGACGTGACGACCGGCGACCCGTCCTTCGACTTCGCCGGGTTCCGGAACTTCGACGAGATCCTCACCGACGGCGTGTTCTGGCGGGCGCTGCGCAACACGCTGGTGTTCACGCTGGTGAGCATGGTGCTGATCGTCCTGTTCGGGAAGGTGCTCGCGAACATCCTGGTCGCCGACTTCCACGGCAAGTGGTTCGTCCGGTTCCTGGTGCTGCTGCCGTGGACGACGCCGGTGGCGCTGTCGACGATCTCGTGGCTGTGGTTCCTGGACTCGATCTACTCGCCGGTCGACTGGGTGCTGCGCCACCTCGGGCTGATCGACGCGAACGTGGTGTGGCTGGGCCGTCCGGGCACGGCGATGGCGTCGGTGGTCGCCGTGCAGACGTGGCGGCTGACGCCGCTGGCCGCGGTGATCGTGATGGCCGGGCTGGTCGCCATCCCCCGCGACATCGACGAGGCGGCGCGGATCGACGGCGCCGGGTTCTGGCGGCGGATGTTCGAGGTGACGATCCCGCTGACGCTCCCGGTGATCGCCGTCGCCGGGCTGTTCGGCGCGATCATGACGTTCACCGACATGACCGTCCCGTACGTGCTGACGCGGGGCGGCCCGACGCACTCGACGGACGTGCTGGCGTCGTGGGCGTACTTCCGCGGGATCGAGGGCGGCGACGTCGGGCAGGGCGCGGCGATCGCGCTGTTCCTGTTCCCGCTGCTGCTCGCGGGCGCGATCGCGATCCTGCGCGCGGTCCGGCGGCTGGAGGCGGGGTGAGCGGGCGCGGAAGGGCGCCCGCCCGCCGCCGAGCGGAGGTGAGGCGAGTGGACACGACCACCGAGGCGCTTCGGCGCAGGTACGCACGGCGGCATGTGGCGGCGCGGGCCGGGGTGTACGCGGCGGCGATCATCGCGGCGCTGGTGTGCGCGCTGCCGTTCCTGTGGAGCGTGATCAGCGCGTTCAAGCAGAACCAGGATCTCTACAACCCGGAGAGCAACCCGTTCTTCTTCAACAAGCCGGCGACGCCCGACCATGTGACGTTCCTGTTCACCGACACGCCGTTCCTGACGTTCGTGGTCAACACGCTGATCGTGGGCGCGGCGGTGGTCGCGATCACGCTGGCGCTGGCGCTGCCGGCCGCGTACTCGCTCGCGCGCCTGGACCGCCCGTGGGGGACGCCGATGGGCATCGCGATCTTCATGGTGTACCTGGTGCCGCCGTCGCTGCTGTTCCTGTCGCTGACCCGCGTCGTGGTGGCGCTGCATCTGGAGGACACGCTCTGGTCGATGATCGTCGTGTATCCGACGATCACGGTCCCGGTGTCGGTGTGGCTGCTGATCGGGTTCCTCAAGGCCGTCCCCAAGGACGTCGAGGAGCAGGCCATGGTGGACGGCCACAGCCGGCTCGGCGCGTTCCTGCGGACCGTCCTGCCGCTGGTGTTCCCCGGGATCGTCGCGGTCGTCGTGTTCAGCTTCACGCTCACCTCCAGCGAGTTCGTGTACGCGCTGGCGTTCGTGTCGGCGAGCCCGGAGATGGTGGTCAGCACCGGCGTGCCGACGCAGCTCGTCCGCGGGGACGTGTTCTTCTGGCAGTCGCTCCAGGCGTCCACCGTCATCACCGCGGTGCCGATCGCGTTCCTGTTCAACCTGTTCCTGGACCGTTTCGTGGCGGGCTTCACGATGGGCGCGGTCAAGACCTGAGCGCCCTGATAGAGATGGAGGGGAGAACCGGATTGTGATGTAGGAGGTCACCATGGCCGGCAAGCCGCCGCTTCCGCACGAGTACCTGCCCGAGGTCCCGTCGTTCACCGTCACCAGCGAGGACATCGCCGACGGCGAGCGGCTCGCGGACAAGCACGTGTTCAACGACTGGGGGTTCGGCGGCGGCAACGAGTCCCCGCGGCTGAGCTGGTCGGGGTTCCCCGCCGAGACCAGGAGCTTCGCGGTGACGTGCTTCGATCCGGACGCGCCGACCGGCAGCGGTTTCTGGCACTGGAGCCTGTTCGACATCCCCGCGACCGTGACGGAACTGCCCGCGGGCGCCGGCGCCGAGGACTCCAAGATCGGCGTGCACGCCCGCAACGACTACGGGGTGAAGGCGTTCGGCGGCGCCGCCCCGCCGCCCGGCGACCCGCACCGCTACGTGTTCACCGTCCACGCGCTGGACGTGGAGTCGCTCGGTGTCGGCTCCGACGCCTCTCCCGCCGTCGTGGGCTTCAACATCACCGCCCACACCCTGGCCCGCGCCACGATCGTCCCGGTTTACGGCTCCTGACGTGCGGTGCGGCCGTCCCGGTCCCCGGGGCGGCCGCGGTGCCTCAGCCGCCCGGGCCGGCTTCGATCCGGTACATGTTTCGTTCTTCCCCGAAACAGTATCCGGGGTGCGGGCCGGTGCCGCAGAGTCGCGGTCATGACCGTGCGATACCGCGACGTGTTCGGCGTGCCGGAGTTCCGGACGCTGTTCACCCTCCAGACGCTCCAGGTGGCCGGCGACTCCGTCCGCACGCTGGCGCTGTCCGTCCAGACGTTCGAGCGGACGGGCTCCACCGTCGCGGCGGCGCTCGTCTTCGCCGCCGGGATGCTCCCGTACGTGGTGGGCGGCGCGCTGCTGCTCTCACTCGCGGACCGCATCCCGGCCAGGCCGCTCCTCACCGGCTACCACCTGCTGCGTTTCGGGATCACGGCCGTCCTCGCCTTGGGCGGGCTCCCGGTTCCGGCGGTCATGGCGCTGCTCGTCGCGGTGGGGCTGTTCGCGCCGGTCGGCTCCGCGACCGTCCAGGCCCGGCTTCCCGTCCTGCTCCCCGGGAACGGCTACGTGCTCGGCCGCTCGCTGTTCACGATGACCAGCGCCGGGGCCCAGATCACGGGGCAGGCGGCGGGCGGCCTGCTGCTGGCGGTGCTCAGCCCGGCCGGCGCCCTCTGGCTCGCGGCGATCAGTGCCGCACTGGCCGTGGTCCTCGCCCATCTGCGTCTCCCGGACGTCCCGGCGGCGCCGCGGGCGTCGTCCGGCCTGGCGCGCGAGACGTGGCGCGTCAACAGCCTGCTGCTCGGCCGCCGGACCACGCGGGGTCTGCTGCTGGCGGCCTGGCTGCCGATCTCGCTGTCGGTCGGTTCGGAGGGCATGGCCGTCCCCTACGCGGCCGACCTCGGTGCCCCGGACGCGGCGGGGCTGCTGCTGTCCGCCGCCGCGGCCGGAATGTTCGCGGGGAACTTCGTGGTGGGCCGCTGGATCCGCCCCGGCCTGCGGGAGCGGCTCACGCTGCCGCTGGCGGCGCTGACCGGGGCGCCGCTCCTGCTGTTCGCCGCCGGGCCGCCGCTGCCGCTGGCGTGCGCGCTGATGGCGGCCGGGACGTTCGGCCTGGGCTACGAACTGGCCGTGCAGCAGCGGCTCGTGGACGCGGTGCCCGAGACGATCCGCGGGCAGGCGCTCGGGCTGTCGAACGCCGGCCTCATGACGGGCCAGGCGGCGGGCATCGGCGCGGCCGGGGCGGTGGGCGAATTCATGGCGCCGGGCGACGTCGTGGCGCTGTGCGGTGCCGCCGCGGTCGCCGCCTCCCTCGCCCTGGCGCGCCATCTGCGGTGATTCCGTCTTCGGCCACCGGAACGCGGGCACTGGGGAGGGGCGGAGTACCCGCCCGGGTGGCGTGTTCATCCGGGGGACGGACGAACACGCCACGGCGGGCGGGCTACTTCTCCCAGGGGAAGCGGTCGGCGAAGGCGGGCTTGAGGTCGTCCAGCCAGACCGCGTTGGGGTCGTACTTGGCGAAGAAGGGCTTGCCGACCAGTTCGGCGTCGCGGCACTGGATGAAGTGCAGCGCGAAGACCTTCTCGCCGAACAGGTCGATGACGCCGTCCACGCAGACCTTGCCGGGGGTCGCCGACATGGACGGGCCCCGGACGGTACGTGCCAGGCCGGACACGTTCTTGTACGCGTCCCGGTAGATCTCGTACGCGCGGGCGAGCGGGACGGCGAAGTAATCCTGCGGCCCAGTGTCGCGCTCGACGAACATGTAGTAGGGGACGAGACCCATCCGCGTCTGCGTGCGCCACATGGTCTCCCACGTCACGGCGTCGTCGTTGATCGTCCGGATCAGGGGGGCCTGGGTACGGATGATCGCCCCGCTGTCGCGGATGCGGCGGCACGCCTCGGCCACCATCAGCGGTTCGAGCTCGCGCGGGTGGGAGTAGTGGGCCATGAACGCGAGGTTCTTGCCCGACTCCACGACCTGCTCGAACAGCCGCAGCATGTCGTCGGCGTCCGGGTCGGTGACGAACTTCTGCGGCCAGTAGGCGAGCGACTTCGTGCCGATCCGGATGGATTCGAGCTGTTCGAGGTCCAGCAGGGGCTCGATGTAGCGGCGCAGCACCGGCTCGCCCATGATCATGGCGTCGCCGCCGGTGAACAGGACGCTGGTCACTTCGGGGTGGGAGACGAGGTAATCGCGCAGCTGGGTGACGTCGCCGCCGGCCATTTTCAGGTCGGTCTCGCCGACGAACTGGGCCCAGCGGAAGCAGTAGGTGCAGTACGCGTGGCAGGTCTGTCCCTGCTTGGGGAAGTACAGCACGGTCTCGTCGTACTTGTGCTGCATCCCGGGGATCTTGCCGTCGCCGAAGCTCGGGATGTTGAGCTCCATCTGGCCGGCGGGATGGGGGTTGAGTTTCATCCGCACCCGGTGGGCGGCGGCCTCGATCTCGGCCTTCGGCGCGTCGCGGCGCAGCAGGTCCGACAGGTGGGCGACGTCCTCGGCGGGGAGCATGTCCTCCTGCGGGAAGACGAGCCGGTAGATCGGATCGTCGGGCGCGGCCGACCAGTCGATGAGCTCCTCGATGACGTAGGCGTTCGTCCGGAACGGCAGGACCGTCGCCACCGCCCGGGTCGCGAGCCGCTGCGTGGGCGACAGCCCCGCACGAGCGGTGAGCTCGTCCAGGTGCTTCGCCGTGAAGGCGCGGAACTTGCGACCGGTGGATCGCACCGCGGGAGCCGCGTCGTTCACCAGTGTCACGTGTTGGTACTCCTTGCTGTCAGCGGGGGAAGCGCACCCCGGGCTCATCGTCACAGAATGTGATCAGAACTGCCTGAGAAACCCCCATTCAACCGTTTGGGCGGGTTCATGCCGAATTGATACCCCCTCCCCGGTCCGGGCAAATGCTGGTCAAGGGACGATCCCGGCAAATCGCCTGGACATCATCCTTGACCGCCTGGCTCTTGTACAACGACTACGCGACGTCATCTTCTCCCTCAGCGGCGGATGACGTTTCGTCCGTGGACGCTGCCAGCGGATTCGCCGGAACCTGCACCCCAGGTCACCGGTAGTGCCGATCTTCGTAAATACTGGGTCAGGGCGGGCAGGACCTAGCGGCGGGACCGGGCGTGTGCAAGACGGGGCGCGGGCGCGGTCAAGTGGCGTGAGGGGGGCCGGTGGACACTGATGGACGGGACGGGCCTGGCGTCGTCCCCATACGCGTGGTCGTCCTCGCGACGGTGGCCGGGATCACCTACGCGACGTTCGTGCTGGAGAACGTCCTCAGCCCCAAACTCGACGTCATCAACGGCTACGTCAGCGAACTGTCGGCCGCCGACCAGCCGTTCCACCACGTCTACAGCGCGGGCGACTTCGTCACCGGCGTGCTGTCGCTCCTGGTCGCGCTCGGAACGCTCCGCAAGCTCACCCGCAAACCCCTCGCCACGGCCGGGTGGGCGTTCCTCGGCCTCTTCGGCGTGTGCGCGATCGGCGACGCGTCCTTCCCGCTGGACTGCGCGCCGAGCCTGGAGACCTGGTGCGCGCTACGGGAACGCTCCGAGCACGTGTCGTTCTCGCACGAGTTCCACTCGTTCACCAGCAGCGCCGTGATCGTCTGCGGTGTGGCGGCGCTGCTGCTGCTGTCGCTCGCCGCCCGCCGGTACGGCTGGTGGCCCGCCCTCGCCCGCTGGGGCTGGCTGCTGGCGCTCGCCGAATCGGTGTCCGCGCTGGGGACGCTGGTCGCGATGTATCTGGGACAGTGGCTCGGGGTCGTCCAGCGCGTCCAGATCAGCATCCTGTGCCTGGGGCTGCTGACCATCGCCTGGGCGCTGTACGCCGACCGGCGGGACGCGGCGCGCGGCACGCGGGCCGCGTCGGAGGCGAAGGAGGAGGCCTACCTGTGAGCGAGATCGTGAACGTCGGGCGCGAGCAGGTGCACGTCGTCGCGTCGGGGCCGGCGGACGGGCCGCCGCTGCTGCTGGCCTCCGGGCTGGGCGGCGCCTGGTTCGACTGGACGCCGACGGCCCGGCTGCTGCGCGGCGAGTACCGGGTCACGGTGTTCGACCGTCCCGGCCTCGGGCTCAGCCCGGCCGCCGTCGCGCCGCCGTCGCTGCGCCGCGACACCGCGATCCTGGAGGCGCTGGCGGAGCGGGCGGGGCGGCCGGTGATCGTCCTCGCGCACTCGATGGCGGCGTTCCCCGCCGAAGCGCTGGCCCGGCTGCGTCCCGGGCTCGTCCGGGGGCTGGTGCTCATCGACCCGAGCCACGAGCGCGACCCGCGGGTGCCGGTGCGGCTCGCCGCCGCGCTGACCCCCCTGGCCACGGCGACGGGCGCGTTCCTCGGCGCCACCCGGCTGGCGAAGGTGGCCGGGCCGTTCGGACGGCGGATGATCCTCAAGCACACGAGCCGCCGCGACGAGGCCGTCCCGGACGACGTCGTGCGGTCGGTGTACGGGCGCGGGACGGTGATCGGCACGGTCATCGCCGAGGACCTGGCCTACCGGGAGATGGCCGCCGACCTGGCGAGCCTGCGCGGACGGCGGCCGTTCCCACCCGTCCCGCTCGTCGTCGTGACCGCGCTCGGGGACATCGAGGACCCGGCCGGAAAGCGCGAATGGGCCGGCGGACACGAGCGGCTCGCCCGGATGAGCCCGCGCGGCAGCCGGATCGAACTGCCGGACGCACCGCACATGGTCGCGCTCGACCGTCCCGACGTGATCGCCGACGCGGTCGCCGAGATCTCCGAGGCGAAGGCGACATGATCGTGCGGGCTCGCGTGGTCGCCCTGGCCGCTCTGCTCGCCCTGACCATGTCGGGCTGCAAGGTCATGCAGAGGATCTCGGAAGGGGCGTACCGCAACGCCGTCACCGACGGGGCCATAGACGAGCTGAAGATGCGCGGCATCGAGCTGGAGGCACGTCCCGTGTGCAAGTCACCGGCGGCCAACACCGACTCCCTGGTGCGCATGAACTGCACGGCCCGCACCAAGGCCGGTGAGCCGGTCAGGGTGGAGGGTGTCGCCTACGACGCCGACACGGGCCGTCCGCGGGAGACCTACGTCATCACCGTCGGCGGACGTGAGGTGCTGCGCCAGGGCTGCCTCGGCCTGGGCTGCGAGCAGGAGAACGGTTAGGACCCACGGCAACGAATCGCCCTGTGGACCGGAAAAACCTGCCACCCGGCGCTTACGTCCCCGTACTGTCGGTGACGTAAGCCCTTGTGAAGATCAGTCGCGTGGAGATCAGCCGCAAGCAGGCCCTGATCCTGGGATCCGCCGCGCTGCTCGTGCTCGTGGCGGTCGGCGGAGCCCTGTATCTGGTGCTGTCCGGCGGCAAGGAGCTGAAGTACAAGACCCAGGCCGCGCTGCGCGAGGCGCTGCCGGTGACCGCCGCCGCGGAACTGCACCAGCGCGGCGTGCGGCTGACGGCGCCGCTGAAGTGCGCGGACCAGCCCGGCTGGTCGAAGGAGGACATACGCGTCTCCTGCACCGGGACGACCTCCGACAAGAAGCCGGTCAAGGTCTTCGGCAGCGGCGAGAAGAAGACGAATCACGCCTACTACACGATCCTCGTGGACGGGCGGCCGGTCGTGCAGAACGCGTCCTGCCTGGGTGCCGACTGCCGTTCCAAGGAGGCGAACGGGCGCGGGTGAGGCGCGCCACTCCGGCCGGGCGTCGTCAAGAAGGGTGCGGGAACGTCTTACGATGCGATGAGCTGCGTTGTTGCGGCGCACCGCATTCCCCTTCACCCTCCTGGAGCGGCCATGACCGGCACTGGCGAGCCGTCGCGTCCCGCGACGCCTCGCCGTACGGCGCCCCGCCGTACGACGTCCCGCCGCGCACCGATACGCCCGCTGCCGGTGGCGGTCGACACGATGGGCGGCGACCATGCTCCGGACGAGATCATCGCCGGTGCGGTGGAGGCGGTCCGCGAGCACGGTGTCCGGCTCGTGCTGGTCGGGCAGGCCATGCGGATCCGGCGGGAGCTGGACCGGTACGGCTACGTCGGCAAGATCCCGATCGTGCACGCCGACGAGGCGCTCGACATGGGCGAGGGCGCGCTCGCGAGCTGGCGCAAGCCCCGCTCGTCCATCGCGATCGCCTGCCACCTGATCAAGCAGGGGCGGGCGTCGGCGCTGGTGTCGGCGGGCAGCACCGCCGGGGTGGTGGCGACGTCGCGGCTGCGGCTGAAGGGCCAGCAGGGCGTGATGCGGCCGGCGATCGCGGTGACGCTGCCGACGCGTCCGCGCCCGACGATCCTGCTGGACGCGGGCGCCACCGCGGACGTCAAGCCGGAGACGCTCGTCCAGTTCGCCGCGCTCGGCACGGCGTACGCGCAGATCCTGCTGGGCCCGGAGCGCCCGACCGTGGGGCTGCTCAACATCGGCGCCGAGCCGGGCAAGGGCAACAAGCTCGCCAAGCGGGCCCACGAACTGCTCTCCGGCGGCAACCACGGCATCGAGTTCGCGGGCAATGTGGAGGGCCACGACCTGCTGAGCGGGCGCGTCGACGTCATCGTCGCCGACGGCTTCACCGGCAACGTCGCCCTCAAGACGATGGAGGGGACGGTCGGCGCCGCGTTCGGCGAGATCCGCGACGCGATGATGGCGAGCCCGGCGGCGCGGATGGGCGCGCTGCTCCAGCGCCGCCGCCTGCAGGAGCTCCGCGACCGGCTCGACCCCGACACCTACGGCGGCGGCGTCCTGCTCGGCCTGAACGGGACGGTCGTCATCGCGCACGGCGCGTCCCGCGCGCGCGCCATCACGTCGGCCTGTGAGCTCGCGCACCGGCTGGCGGCGGGACGGATCGTGGAGCGCATCCGGGAGCAGGTCGCCGCGACCCGCACGTCCCGGTTCGGGCGCTGGACGCACCCCGAACGCGACACCGGCGACAGACCCGACGACAGACCCGCGGAGAAACCGATGGAAAGGCCGATGGAGAGGCCGGTGGAAGGCCCGCCGCCGCCCCGGCTGCCCGCCGCCGACACCGTCCCGGACCGCAAAGAGCCGCCCGCCGCGCCGTAGGCCGCGCGAAAACCATGTCCGGATGGGGGCGCGGCGCCGATAACCTTGGGACATGCCCGATCCGCAACTCGTACTCGCCGCTCGGGTCCAGGCCGCGCTGAGCGCCGCCTTCGGACCGTCGTACGCGGACGCCGACCCGGTCATCCGGCCGTCGCAGTTCGCCGACCTTCAGGCCAACGTGGCGCTGCCGCTGGCCAAGAAGCTGGGCCGCAAGCCGCGAGACGTGGCGGAGGAGATCGTCGCGAACCTCGACACCGCCGGTGTCGTGTCGGACGTCCAGGTCAGCGGGCCGGGCTTCATCAACCTGACGCTCAGCGACGCGTGGATCGCCGCCGAGGCGCAGCGGGCCCTGGAGGACGAGCGGCTCGCCGTCCCCGCAGCCGACAAGCCGCAGAAGGTCGTCGTCGAGTACTCCTCGCCGAACGTGGCGAAGGAGATGCACGTCGGCCACCTGCGGACCACGATCGTCGGTGACGCGATCGCACGGATCCTCGCGTTCCTCGGTCACGAGGTCGTCCGGGACAACCATGTCGGCGACTGGGGCACCCCGTTCGGCATGCTGATCGAGCACCTGCTCGACCTCGGCGAGGACGCCGCCGCGCGGGACGACTCGTCCGTCAGCGACCTGACCGCGTTCTACCAGGCCGCTCGGGAGAAGTTCGACGGCGACGAGCGGTTCGCCGACCGGTCCCGCAAGCGGGTCGTCGCGCTGCAGGCGGGCGACGCCGAGACGCTGCGGCTGTGGAACGTCCTGGTGGAGGTGTCCAAGCGGTACTTCAACGCCGTCTACACCCGGCTCGGCGTCACGCTCACCGACGACGACATCAAGGGTGAGAGCTTCTACAACGATCTGCTCGCCCCGACCGTCCAGGAGCTGGAGGACAAGGGCATCGCGGTGATCAGCGACGGGGCGCTGTGCGCGTTCCCGCCCGGGTTCACCGGCCGCGAGGGCGAACCCCTCCCGGTGATCATCCGCAAGAGCGACGGCGGCTACAACTACTCCACCACCGACCTCGCGACGATCCGGTACCGGGTCGACACCGAGCATGTGGACCGGATGATCTACGTGGTGGGCGCCCCGCAGTCGCTGCACTTCCAGATGGTGTTCGCCGTCGCGCGGATGGCGGGCTGGCTGAACGAGGAGGTGCGGGCCGAGCACGCGCAGATCGGCAACGTCCTCGGCACCGACGGCAAGATCCTGCGGACCCGGGCGGGCGGCACCGTCAAGCTCTCCGAACTGCTGGACGAGGCCGCCGAGCGGGCCGGCGCGGAGTTCGACAAGATCCAGCACGACGAGCCGTTCGACGACGCGACCCGTGCCGCGATCGTCCAGGCCGTCGGCATGGGTGCGGTGAAGTACGCCGACCTGTCGGTGGCCCGCGACAGCGAGTACGTCTTCGACTTCGACCGGATGATCTCGTTCAACGGCAAGACGGGCCCGTACCTGCAGTACGCGGCGGCGCGGATCCGGTCGATCTTCCGCAGGGGCGGCCTCTCCCCCGAGGACGCGACCGGCCCGATCACCCTGGGCCACCCGGCCGAACGGGCGCTGGCCCTGGAGCTGCTCGGCTTCGGCGCCGCCCTGAAGCAGGCCGGTGACACCGCCGAACCGCACCGGCTGGCGTCCTACGTCTACGCGGTCGCGGACGACTACACGACGTTCTACGAGAACTGCCCGGTCCTGAAGGCCCCGGACGAGACGACGAAGGCGTCCCGCCTGGCCCTGTGCGCCGCGACCCTGCGCACCCTGGAAACCGGCCTGCACCTCCTGGGCGTCCCCACCCCCGAACGCATGTGAGAGGTCAGCCCCGGGTGGTGGCCGCGGTCCCGCTTCTTTCGCGGGTCATCTGTTCGCGGACGGCGGGGACGACCTCCAGGGCGAAGACCGGGAACTGCTCGGGGTCGCCGGCGTAAAGGAACGAGTCGACGCCGTGGCCGATGGCCAGTTCGGTCAGCTCGTCGATCCACTGGCGGGGCGGGCCGTGCAGGAAGCCGCGCGAGTCCCGTCCGCCCAGGGCGCCTTCGAGGATGTAGACGTGGCGCAGTTCGGCGGGGCTGCGGCCCGCGCCGGCCGCGGCGTCGTCGAGACGGCGCCGGCCGGTCGCGAGCCGTTTCGGCGGGACCAGGGACGACGGCGCGATCCAGCCGTCGGCGACGCGGCCGGCGAGGTCGATGCCGTGCGGCCCGGTGACGCCGAGCCAGATGCCGATCTGGTGCGCGGGCACCGGGCCGGCCTGCGCGGCGACGAACCGGTAGTGCTCGCCCCGGTACCGCAGCCCGGCCTGGTCGCTCCAGTGCAGCCGGATGATCTGCACGGCCTCCGCAAGGGCGCGGCGGGCCGCCGTGCCGTCGAGCCGCGTGCCGCCGTACGCCTCGATGCCGTCCGGGGCGGCGCCCGCGCCGAGGCCGAGTTCGACACGGCCGCCGCTGAACCGGTCCATCGTCGCGATCGCCTTGGCGAGCGCGGCGGGCGGACGCAGCGGCAGGCACGCCACCGCCGGCAGGACCCGAATGCGGGACGTCACCGCCAGCACGGTCGCCAGCAGCGTCAGCGCATCCGCGGTGTCGCGCCGGAACGGCTGGTCGCGAACGCCGAGAAGGTCGAGCCCGAACCGGTCCGCGTCCTGCGCGGCGCGGACCAGCGGCACGGACGCGTCCGGGGCGAGGCAGACACCGAACCGCAGCGGCCGGCGCGCCCGGTGCGGCGGCGTCACCGCGGGTGGGCCTTCGACCCCGTCCATCGGCGGTCAGCGCTCGCGGCCGGTGCCGGTGAGGCCGTTCAGGAATCCGCCCTCGGTCCGCGTCGAATGCGGGAACGAGCGGGACGTCCCGGCCTCGGCCGGCGACGTCGGCGCGGCGGCCGAGGCCGCCCTCCCGGCCCTGCCGGACTTGGCGCTCGCGCTCGTTCGGGACGACGCGGACGTACGGGCGGCGCTCGTCCGCGCCTTGGGCGCGGCCGGCTTCTTCGCCGTGCTCGACGGCCTTGCCTTGACCGTCTTGCCCGTCCGGGATGAGGCCGCCGGCTTCGACCGGCCCGACACCGGCTTCGACCGGCCCGACGCCGGCTTACGGGACGACGCCGGCTTACGGGACGACGAGGTGCCCCGCTTCGACGGCGCCCTCTTCTTCGACGGCGTGCTCTTCTTCGCCGCGCCGCCCGGCTTGGCCGCCGTGGTGATGGCCTTGGCCGCCGCGTCCATCACATGGATGGCGCTGGTCATCGCCTTGACGGCGTCGGACAACGCCTTGGTCGCGACCGACTTCAACTGCGTCGCGGCGGTCTTGGCCTGGCTCGCGGCTCTCGTGACGTGGGTCGCGGCGGCCGACGGCGCCCGGCCGGCCGCCGCCGGCGTGCGCTTGACCACCGGCTTCTTGGTCGTGGTGGACTTGGTCGCTGATGTGCTCTTCGCACGACCGGCCGTCCTGCGGCTCGACGTCGTACGCGATGCGGTCCTGGTAGGCACTGATCTCCCCCCCGTGTTGATCAGTTACGGGGAGGTCTATTCCACGCTTTGTGACTCTCTACACACGCTGCGTCATATCGACCTAGATCCCCACGGGGTGCCAGACGGTCTTGGTCTCCAGGAAGGCGGTCATCCGCGTGGTTCCGGGCTCGTCCGTCCACTCCGTGTCCTGCGGGCGCAGGACGCGTTTCAGGTTCTCGGCGGCCTTCTCTTCGAGGTCCCGCACCTGGTCGTCCGGGACACCGGCGAGGTCGATGGCGTTGACGTCCATGTGGGTCGCGAGCCAGGGCGCGATCTCGGCGCGCCGCCCGGTGAGGACGTTGACGACCCCGCCCGGCAGATCGGACGTGGCCAGCACCTCGGCGAGCGTGATGGACGGCAGCGGCGCCGGCTCGGAGGCGACCACCACGACGGTGTTGCCGGACACGATCGCGGGCGCCACCACCGAGACCAGCCCGAGCAGCGGCGAGTCGGGCGCGACGACCGCGACGACGCCGGTCGGTTCCGGCGTGGAGAAGTTGAAGAACGGGCCGGACACCGGATTGGCGGCCCCGGCGACGGCGCTCAGCTTGTCGGCCCAGCCCGCGTACCAGACCCACCGGTCGACGGCCGCGTCCACCTCGGCGCCGGCCGCGTTCTTCGACGCGCCCGCCTGCCGCAGTTCGTCCACGAACTGGTCGCGGCGTCCCTCCAGCATCTCGGCGACGCGGTAGAGGATCTGGCCGCGGTTGTAGGCGGTGCGCCCGGACCAGCCGGGGAACGCCTTGCGTGCGGCGACGACGGCGTCGCGGGCGTCCTTGCGGGACGCCTGCGAGGCGTTGGCGGCGAAGCGGCCCTTGGCGTCGGTGACCACGTACGACCTGCCGGATTCGGATCGGGGGAACGCACCGCCGATGAACAGCTTGTAGGTCTTGCGGACGGCGAGACGGTCAGGCATTGAGGTAGGCCTCCAGTCCGTGGCGTCCGCCCTCGCGGCCGAACCCCGATTCCTTGTAGCCGCCGAACGGGGAGGCCGGGTCGAACTTGTTGAACGTGTTGGCCCACACCACCCCGGCGCGCAGCCGCTGCGCCGTCCAGAGGATCCGCGAGCCCTTCTCGGTCCAGATTCCGGCCGACAGCCCGTAGGGGGTGTTGTTGGCCTTGGTGACCGCCTCGTCCGGGGTGCGGAACGTCAGCACCGACAGGACCGGCCCGAAGATCTCCTCGCGTGCGATCCGGTGCGACTGGGCCACCCCGGTGAAGATCGTCGGCGCGAACCAGAAGCCCTGGGACGGCAGTTCGCAGGGCGGCGACCAGCGGTCCGCGCCCTCCTGCTCCCCGGCCTGCGACAGCTCCTCGATCCTGGCGAGCTGCGCGGCGGAGTTGATCGCGCCGATGTCGGTGTTCTTGTCGAGCGGGTCGCCGACCCGCAGCGTCGCCATCCGCGCCTTCAGCCGCTCCAGCACCTCGCCGGCGACCGACTCCTGCACGAGTAGCCGGGAGCCGGCGCAGCACACGTGGCCCTGGTTGAAGAAGATCCCGTTGACGATGCCCTCGACGGCCTGGTCGAGCGCCGCGTCCTCGTAGACGATGTTGGCGGCCTTCCCGCCGAGCTCCAGGGTGAGCTTCCTGCCCGTCCCGGCGAGGGTGCGGGCGATCTGCCGTCCGACCTCGGTGGACCCGGTGAAGGCGACCTTGTCGATCCCCTCGTGCGCGACGAGGGCCCGGCCCGTCTCACCGGCGCCGGTGACGATGTTGACGACGCCGGGCGGCAGTTCGGCCTGCCGGCAGATGTCGGCGAACAGCAGCGCGGTCAGCGGCGTGGTCTCCGCCGGCTTCAGCACGACGGTGTTGCCGCAGGCCAGCGCGGGCGCGATCTTCCAGGCCAGCATCAGCAGCGGGAAGTTCCACGGGATCACCTGGCCGGCCACCCCGACCGGCTTCGGGTCGGGCCCGAACCCGGCGTGGCCGAGCTTGTCGGCCCATCCGGCGTAGTAGAAGAACCAGGCGGCGACGAGCGGCACGTCCACGTCCCGCGACTCGCGGATCGGCTTGCCGTTGTCGATCGATTCCAGCACCGCCAGTTCCCGCGACCGCTCCTGGACCAGCCGGGCGATCCGGTACAGGTACTTGGCGCGCTCGCGGCCGGGCATCGGGCCCCACACCTTGTCGAACGCGGTGCGGGCGGCCCGCACGGCGCGGTCGACGTCCGACTCGTCCGCGCGGGCGATGTCGGCGAGAACGCTCTCGTCGGCCGGGTTGACGGACTTGAACGGCTCGCCGTGCCCCTCGGTGAACTCGCCGTTGACGAACAGCCCGTAGGAGGCGCGGATGTCGACGACCGCCCGCGACTCGGGCGCCGGCGCGTACTCGAAAACCATGATCAGTCCAGGGTGAAGTAGTCGGGTCCCGAGTACACGCCGGTGGCGAGCTTGCGGCGCTGCATCAGCAGATCGTTCAGCACGCTGGAGGCGCCCAGCCGGAACCACTCCGGGGTCAGCCAGTCCGGGCCGGCGGTCTCGTTCACCAGCACCAGGTACTTGATCGCGTCCTTGGTCGTCCGGATCCCGCCGGCGGGCTTGACCCCGACCTGGCGTCCCGTGGCCGCCCGGTAGTCGCGGACGGCCTCCAGCATCACCAGCGTGACCGGCAGGGTCGCCGCCGGCGACACCTTCCCCGTGGACGTCTTGATGAAGTCGGCGCCGGCCCGCATCGCCAGCCAGGACGCCCGCCGGACGTTGTCGTAGGTGGCGAGCTCGCCCGTCTCCAGGATCACCTTCAGGTGCGCGTCCCCGCAGGCGTCCTTGACCGCGACGATCTCGTCGAACACCTTCGCGTAGTCGCCGGCCAGGAACGCGCCCCGGTCGATCACCATGTCGATCTCGGCGGCGCCCGCCGCGACCGCCGCCCGGGTGTCGGCGAGCTTGGCCTCCATCGGCGCCCGCCCGGACGGGAACGCCGTCGCCACGCTCGCGACCCCGATGCCCGTCCCGTCGAGGGACCGGACGGCGACGTCCACCATGTCGGGGTACACGCACACCGCCGCGACCTTCGGCACGGACGCGTCCGCCGGATCGGGGTGGGCGGCCTTGGCGCACAGCGCCCGCACCTTTCCCGGGGTGTCCGCGCCCTCCAGGGTGGTCAGGTCCACCATCGAGATCGCCAGGTCGATCGCCGCGGCCTTCGCCGTCGTCTTGATCGACCGGGTGGCCAGCCGCGCGGCCCGCTCCTCGGCCCCCACCCGGTCCACGCCCGGCAGGCCGTGCAGGAAGGCGCGCAGTTCGGCGGCGCTGTTCAGAGTCTCCGTTGACACTCCCCAAGCATCCCCGAACCACGCCCCCGGCACAAAACCGGACAACCAACGAAGCAGCGCCGTCGTCCCCGCTTCGGGCCGCTGCCGAGCGGGCCGGCCGGTCTGGAAGCCGCTGAGCTGGGTCTTTCCCGGATGCATTGACAGGAAGTAGAGCCACACATCTAAAGTACTAGCATCCTAGATAAATGGAGGTGGCGGTGATCGAATTCCATCTGGACCCCGGATCGGGGGTGTCGCCGTACATGCAGCTCGTGCGGCAGGTGCGGCATGCGCTGCGGCTCGATCTGCTGCGGGTCGGGGATCAGCTGCCCACCGTCAAGGACGTGGTGGCGCAGCTCGCGATCAACCCGAACACCGTGCTCAAGGCGTACCGGGAACTGGAGCACGAGGGCCTCGTCGCGCCGCGGCCCGGGGTCGGAACGTTCGTGACGCGGACGCTGGCCGGGGAGTCGCTCGCGGCGCACGGGCCGCTGCGGCAGGAGCTGCGGCGCTGGCTCGCCAAGGCACGGCTCGCCGGGCTCGACGACGAGAGCATCGAGGCGCTGTTCATGACGACCTTTCGGGCCGCGAGTCAGGAGGACATAGCGTGAGCGCCGTCCTGCAGGCCGAAGGGCTGGGCAAGAAGTACGGGAAGCGGTGGGCGCTGTCCGGCTGCACCCTTGACATTCCGGAGGGGCGGATCGTCGGGCTCGTCGGGCCGAACGGGGCAGGGAAGACGACGCTGCTCAACCTGGCCGTGGGGCAGATCGAGCCGTCGGCCGGGAGCATCCGGGTGCTGGGCGGGTCTCCGGCGAGCGGACCGGAACAGCTGGCCAAGGTCGGGTACGTCGCGCAGGACACGCCGACGTACGCCGGGCTGAGCATCGCCGAGCATCTGAAGCTGGGTGCGCGGCTCAACCCGGGGTGGGACGGCGCTCTCGCCCGGGAGCGTATCGAGCGGCTCGGACTCGATCCCGCGCATCGGGCCGGGAAGCTGTCCGGCGGGCAGCGCGCTCAGCTCGCCCTGACCCTGGGCATCGCCAAGCGGCCCGAACTGCTGATCCTGGACGAGCCCGTGGCGGCCCTCGATCCGCTGGCCCGGCGGGAGTTCCTGCAGGGGCTCATGGAGGCCGCCGTCGAGAATTCGCTGAGCGTCGTCCTGTCGTCCCACCTGGTGTCCGACCTGGAGCGGATGTGCGACTACCTGATCGTGCTGGTGAAGTCGCGCGTCCAGGTGGCCGGAGACGTCGATGAGCTCCTGGCCGCGCACCATCGGCTGACCGGGCCGCGCAGGGACGCGGCGACGCTGCCGGCGGATCAGCACGTCGTGTCCGAGAGCCACACCGACCGGCAGAGCACCTTCATCGTCCGGACGGACGGCCCCATCCACGACCCCGCCTGGACGGTCGGGCGGATCGGGCTGGAAGACCTCGTCCTGGCCTACATGACCCCCGCCCCGACCCGTCCGACGCTGGAGGCGATCCGATGATCTGGCTGACACTCCGCCAGTTCCGTGTCCAGGCCGCGGTGGTGTTCGGCGGGCTCGCCGCCCTCGGCGCCGTCCTGGCGATCACCGGGCCGGGCATCTCGGACGGTTACCACAGCGGGCTGGCAGCCTGCGGCACCCGGGAGAACTGCTCGCAGTTCACCGCGCGGTTCTTCAACGACCACCGGAGCTACTTCGGCGCGCTGGCCGTCATCGTGATGTCCGTACCGGGGATCATCGGCGTCTTCTGGGGCGCGCCGCTCATCACCCGCGAGCTTGAGAGCGGCACGCACCGGCTCGTTTGGAACCAGAGCATCACGCGGACCCGCTGGCTCGCCGTCAAGCTCGGCGTCATCGGCCTGGCCGCCATGGCCGCCGCCGGACTCGCCGTCCTCGCGGCGACCTGGTGGTCCGGCCCCCTGGACGAGGCCGCCCACGACCGGTTCCCGCGGATCACGCCGCTGATGTTCGACGCGCGCGGCATCACCCCGATCGGCTATGCGGCGTTCGCCTTCGCGCTCGGCGTCACCGTCGGTGTACTCGTCCGGCGTACGCTGCCGGCCATGGCGATCACCCTGGTCGTCTTCGTCGCCGTCCAGATCGCGATGCCGACGTGGATCCGCCCGCACCTCATCCCGCCCGAGACCGGGACCGTCCCGATCACGTCCGAGAACCATGGCGACATCCTGCTGAACGGCGACGCCTTCTCCGTACAGGTCAGGGGGGTACCTGGGGCTTGGACGCTCTCCGCCGAAACGGTCGACGCGTCCGGCCGCACGGTCGGCGATATGCCCACCTCCCTGGCGGCGGGGCCCTGCGCCCCACCGCCCCCGTCGGCGGACGGCGGACCCCCCATGGGCCCGGCCCAAGCCTGCTTCGACGCGATCGCCGAGCTCGGCTATCGAGGGAAGGTGGTCTACCAGCCCGGCGATCACTTCTGGCCATTGCAGTGGGCGGAGACCGGGCTGTTCACCGCCCTCTCGCTGGGCCTCGCGGGCTTCTGCTTCTTCTGGACGCGCCGCCGCCTCTCCTAGCGGCCGCTCACCGGCATCGGCGTGGTTCTCAGGAGTGGAGGGTCAGCGTGCGCTGGATCCGCTCGGCGGTCGCGCGCATCTGGGACGCCGCCCGCTCGATCTTGGGCAGCTTGCCCGGACGGCAGGAGACGGCGAGCGCGCCGCGGACCGAACCCGTCGCGTCCGTCACCGGGACGGCCGCGCACCCCGTGCCCAGCGCGTACTCCTCGCGGTCCAGCAGCAGCCCGCTGGACGAGCTGAGCGAGCGCATCAGCCGTCCGGGCTCGGTGATGGTGTGCGGGGTCAGGTCGACGAGCGGATGCCGGGACAGGTAGTCGCGGCGCCGCTCGTCGTCGAACTGGCTCAGCACGCACTTGCCCATCGCGGTGGCGTGCGCGGCGTCCTCGAAACCGACCCACAGGTCGACGCGCGGGGCGCGCGGGCCGTCGGCGATGTCGATGAGGCGGATCTCGTCATCCACATGCATCCCGAAATAGGCGGCGGCGCCCAGTTCGTCCCGCAGGGCGACCAGGGCGGGCCGGAGCCGGGCGAGCAACTGCTGCGTGCGGCTCCGCCCGTGCAGGGATTCGACCCGCTCGCCGAGCACCCAGAACCCGTCCGGCAGCCGGGTCGCGTAGCCCTCGTGGGCGAGGGTGCGCAGCAGGTGGTACGTGGTGGCGAGCGGCAGCCGCGCCTCGCGGGCGAGCTGCTTGGCCGGCGCCCCGCTCGAATGCGACGCCACCGCCTCCATCAGACGCAGAGCACGCTGCACCGAGGCGATGAGAGTGGGTTTTCGTGTCTCACCCATGACGGACGGTGAACCCCTCTGGCCTGATCCGGTCAGGCCGTCGGTGACGGTCCCGCCCATTGGAACATCTTCGCAGTCCGGACGTGCGGGGTTTCCCGATCCAGCCATGGGAAATGCGATCGGCATGAGCCAGCGAACCCAAGCCCACGTCGACGAGCGGACGGCCAGAAAGGTCGCCGAAGAGGCACGCGAGACCGAATGGCGGCTGCCGAGCTTCGGTAAACAACTTTTCCTCGGCGACTTCCGCCTCGATCTCATCCATCCGCATCCGCGCCCGGCCGGGGAGCAGCGGCGCAAGGGCGAGGAGTTCCTCGCCCGGCTGACCGAGTTCTGCGCCACCCGGATCGACGCGGCGCTCATCGAGCGGGAGTCGCGCATCCCGGACGACGTCGTCACGGGCCTGCGGGACCTCGGCGCGCTCGGCATGAAGATCCCGGAGAAGTACGGCGGGCTCGGGCTCAGCCAGCTCTACTACGGCCGGGCGCTGATGGTCGTCGGGTCGGTCAGCCCGGCGCTCGGCGCGCTGCTGTCGGCGCACCAGTCCATCGGCGTCCCGCAGCCGATCAAGCTGTTCGGCACGCGGGAGCAGCAGGACGAGTGGCTGCCGCGCTGCGCCAGGCAGATCAGCGCGTTCCTGCTCACCGAGCCCGACGTCGGCTCCGACCCGGCCCGGCTGCGCGCCACCGCCGTCCCGGACGGCGACGACTACGTCCTCAACGGCGTCAAGCTGTGGACGACGAACGGCGTCATCGCCGATCTCGTCGTCGTGATGGCGCGCGTCCCGAAGTCCGACGGGCACCGCGGCGGCATCTCCGCGTTCGTCGTGGACATGAACACACCGGGCATCACGGTCGAGAACCGCAACGCGTTCATGGGGCTGCGCGGCATCGAGAACGGCGTGACCCGGTTCCACGATGTCCGCGTCCCGAAGGCCAACCTCATCGGTAAGGAGGGCGCGGGCCTGAAGATCGCGCTCACCACGCTGAACACCGGGCGGCTGTCGCTGCCCGCGATGTGCGCGGCGAGCGGCAAGTGGGCCACCAGGATCGCGCGGGAGTGGTCGAAGGAGCGGGTGCAGTGGGGGCGGCCGGTCGGCGAGCACGAGGCCGTGTCCCGCAAGATCGCGTTCATCGCGGCGACGGCGTACGCGATGGAGGCGATGCTCGACCTGTCGGGCCAGCTCGCGGACGACGAACGGGGCGACATCCGGATCGAGGCGGCGCTCGCGAAGCTGTGGTCGTCGGAGATGGCCTACCGGGCCGCGGACGAGCTGGTCCAGCTGCGCGGCGGACGCGGCTACGAGACCGCCGAGTCCCTCGCGGCGCGCGGCGAGCGGGGCGTGCCCGCCGAGCAGTTGCTCCGCGACCTGCGCATCAACCGGATCTTCGAGGGCTCCACCGAGATCATGCATCTGCTGATCGCCCGCGAGGCGGTGGACGCGCACCTGTCGGTGGCCGGTGACATCATCGACCCGGACGCCTCCACCGGGCAGAAGGCGCGAGCGGCGGCGAAGGCGGGCGGGTTCTACGCGCGCTGGCTGCCGACGCTGGTCACCGGCGCCGGGCAGCGCCCGAACTCCTACGCCGAGTTCGGGCCGCTCGCCCACCATCTGCGGTATGTCGAGCGGGCGTCCCGCAAGCTGGCCCGGTCGATCTTCTACGCGGCGGGACGCTGGCAGGGCGGTCTTGAGCACCGGCAGGGGTTCCTCGGCCGGATGGTCGACATCGGCGCCGAACTGTTCGCGATGAGCGCGGTGTGCGTCCGCGCCCACGCCGACTCCTCGGCGCAGGGCGCGCTGTCGGGCACCGCAGGGACGCCCGGCAGGTCGGCCCTGCGGCTCGCCGACGCGTTCTGCCGGCAGGCGCGCGTCCGCGTCGAGGAACTGTTCGACGGGCTGTGGCGCAACACCGACACGATGGACGTGAAGCTCGCGCGGGCCGTCCTCGCCGGTGACTTCGCGTGGGTGGAGGAGGGCGTCCTCGACCCGTCCATCCCCGGGCCGTGGATCGCGCCGTCCGAGCCGGGACCGAGCGAAAAGGAGTCCGTGCACCGCACCATCGACTGACCCCGCCACCCGCCGACCAGGCGACACGCCCGGCGGACGCCCGCCAATCGGTCACCGCGGGACGTCCGGCGTTCACGCATGGGTAGACTGTCCCGGCCTACGCGCCAGAGATCAGCCCCGTCCCCGAGCGGGCCAGGCCTTCGATCCGGCGAACGTGAAGCCGAACGCCAACGCACCCCAGCGAGCGGGAAGTATGCAGTCACCTGGTCAGAAGAAGTCCATCGCAGGCACCCTCCTCAACCTCCTCGGCAGCGGCCCGAAGAAGGCCGCTCCGGCGACACCCGGCGAAGACGTCGTCCAGCCCGCCGCGGGGGAGGGCGCGCTGGAGAACCACCTAGGCGGGGATGAGGCCCGCAACTACCGCAAGTACGAGTACGAGACCGTCGCGCCGTACGTCGGCCGGTCGATGCTGGAGGTCGGCTCCGGCCTCGGGCACTTCTCCGAGCAGTTCGCCGGACGTCTCGACTACCTCGTCGTCAGCGACAACGACCCGTACTGCGTCGGCGAGCTGCGCAAGCGCCACGCCGGCAACGACGACGTCGAGGTCATCGACCTGGCCCTGCCGGCCGACATCGAGATCCGGCAGAAGGTCGACACCGTCGTGATGATGAACGTCCTGGAGCACATCAAGGACGACGTGCAGGCGCTGCGCGACCTCGCCTCCGTCACCGACAACGGCGGCCGCATCGTGATCTGGGTGCCCGGCTACATGCAGCTGTACGGCGACTTCGACCGCAAGGTCGGGCATGTCACCCGGTACACCCCGGCGACGCTGGAGAAGACGGTGCGCGAGGCCGGGCTCGTCCCCGAGGTGCTCAAGCCGATCAACTTCCTCGGCGGCATCGCCTGGTGGTTCGCGGTCCGCCGCGGCGGCGCCGGGTATCCCGACCCGCGGCTCGTCAAGATCTACGACCGGACGGTCGTGCCGCTGACCCGCGGCATCGAGCGCCTCATCAGGCCGCCGTTCGGGCAGACGGTCTTCTGCGTCGCCCGCGTCCGGCGTTGACCGGACACGGGCAGCGCTCCCGGCGGTGACGGGTCACCGAGTCCGGCCCGTCACCGCCGCTTCGCGGGCGCGAACAGCGCCAGCCGGTGCGCGGTCGCGGCGGCCTCGCCGCGGCTCGTCACGTCCAGCTTGCCGAGGATGTTCGACACGTGGACGCTGGCCGTCTTCACCGAGATGAACAGCGCCTCGGCGATGTCGCGGTTGCTGCGTCCCTCGGCGACCAGGCGGAGCACCTCGAACTCACGCGGGGTCAGGCCGAGCGGCGCGGAGGCGTCGCCGCGGCGCGGCGCGCGGGTGCGGCGCAGCAGGTCGGCGGCGTGTTCGGCGAGCGGCACGGCACCGAGCGCGTCCGCGGTGCCGGCGACGACGCGCAGATGCGCCGCCGCGCGCTCGTGGTCACCGCCGGTCAGCGCCGCCTCCGCGGCGCGGATCAGCGCCCGCGCCCGGTAGTAGGGGTTGCCGAGTTCGGTCCACGCGGCGGCGGCCTTCTCCCAGGCGTCGGGGTCGGGGGCGCCGTACACGCCGGTCAGCTTGGCCTCGTACGTCAGCCGGCACGCCCGCTGGAGGCGTCCGGAACTGCGCAGGGCGGCCACGCGCTCCTCGATCCGCCGCAGGTCGTCGGCGGCGGCCTCGCCCACCTCCGTGCAGGCCGTCACGGCGGTCATGAGCGCGGGCCACGCGTAGCGGGCATCGTCCGGCAGGCCGGCATGTTCCAGGACGGGCTGTAGCGCGTCCAGGGCGGCGTCGGGACGTCCCTCCTCCAGCGCGATGCTCATGTCCAGCCACAGCATGCTGAAGTAGTCCTGGGCCTTCAGCCACCGCATCTTGAGGTTCAGGATCTCCTGGGACGCGACGAGCCGCTCCCGCGCGGTCGCGAGGTCGCCGCGCGCCAGCGCGATCCAGCCGGACAGGACGAGCAGCGAGGTCCGGGTGGTGATCGCCGGGTCCTGCTCCATCGCGTGGTTCATCACGGCGAGGGCCTCGTCCCAGCGGCCGAGCGAGACCAGCGGTTCGGCCTGGTTGATGCTGAGGAACGTGCCCTGGGTGCGGGCGACCCCGTATTCGCGGGCCATCTCCTTGCCGCGTGCGGCGACGGCGGCGGCCTCCTCGTGCCGTCCGGCGCCCTCCAGGAAATGCGACTTGATCACGTGGTAGCGGAGCAGCACCCGGTGGCTGCCGGTGCGGTCGGCGGTCGCCTCGGCCTCGGCGAGGGCGTCGTCGTCCTCGTAGTCGATGTCGGTGCAGAACATCGTGATGAGCGCCTCGGCCTCGGCGACGTCGTCCCCGAGCTTGCGCGCGATGGCCAGGGATTCCGCCGCCGCCCTGCGGGCCCCGTCGATGTCGGTGGTGATGCGCACATAGCTGGCCAGCGCCGACAGCGCCCGCGCGCGCAGCACGGTCGGCGGCTCGACGGGCAGGGCCCGCACCGCGGCGCGCAGATCCTCGACGAAGCCGGGCCGCGCCATCCGGTACCGCATCCGGCCGCGCAGTTCCAGCAGTCTCGCCCAGCGTTCGGTGTCGCGCTCGCCGTCCGCAGCCTCGACCTCCTTGAGCGCGGCGGTGACGAGCTTGATGCCGCGGTCGAACTCGCCGGCCAGATCGGCGGCGTTCGCCGCGTCCTCGAGCACCTTGACGTAGTCGGCGCCGATGCGCTCGACCGCGTCCGGGACCCGGTCCCACAGTTGCAGGACGCGTTCGAGCATCGCCAGGCATTCGGCATAGGCGAGCGCCTTGCGGGCCTCACCGGCGGCACGCCAGGACGAGACCAGGGCCCACGTGCTGTTGTGGGCCTGCTTCCAGTGGTAGCTCAGCTCCACCCACAGCCGCCCGGCGGGAACGAGCGAAGGGTCCTTCTCCAGGGTTTCGGCATAGCGCGTGTGGAGCCGCGTGTGCTCGCCCGGCAGCAGGTCGTCGTGGACGGCCTCGCGGATCAGCGCGTGCCGGAACGCGTACCCGTCGCCGTCCACGACCAGGACGTTCGCGGCGACGGCGGGCCGCAGGACGCGGGTCAGCGCGGCGTCGTCCAGCCCGGACACGGCGGCGAGCAGCACGTGCTCGATCCGGGTACTGCCGCCGCTGGCGTCCCGCAGGACGTCCTGCGTCTCCTCGGGCAACCGCTGGACACCGACGAGCAGCAGGTCGCGCAGCGACTCGGGCAGCTCGCACGCCAGCCCGCCGTCTTCGTCGAGCAGCGCCTCGATGAACAGCGGGTTGCCCTCGCTGCGCGCCTCGACCCGCTCCACCAGGCCGGGCGGCGGGGTGTGCCCGAGCAGTTGGGTGACCAGCGCGGACACACCGGCGCGGGTCAGCTTGCCGAGCTCCAGCCGGCGGACGCGGTCGAGCCGGTCCAGCCCGGTGAGCAGCCGGCGCAGCGGGTGGGCCCGGTGCAGCTCGTCCGTCCGGTACGTCATGGCGATCAGCACGGGGGCGGTGCCGAGGTTGCGGATCAGGAAGTCGAGCAGGTCGCGGGTGGACCGGTCGGCCCAGTGGGCGTCCTCGATGACCAGCACGACCGGGCCCTGCTCGGCGAGCCGCTCCAGCAGCGTCAGCACGACCTCGAACAGCCGGGCGCGCTCCTCCCCGGACGCGGCGTCGGACTCCGGCTCCCCGAACTCGGGCAGCAGCCGGGCGAGGCCGCAGGTGTCGCCGCGCGGGACGAGCCCGGCGACGCCCTCGATGCCGATCTCGCGGACGAGCTCGCGCAGCACGGTCGTGAACGGCGCGAACGGCAGACCGTCGGAGCCGAGCTCCAGGCACCCCCCGACGAGGACCCTCGCCTCCACCGTCCCGGCGAACTCGCTCATGAGCCGGGTCTTGCCGACCCCTGCGTCCCCGCCGACGAGCACGGCCCCGGGTGCGGCGGCAAGGGCGTCCCGCAATTCCCCCAGCTCCGCCACCCTGCCGACCAGAACGGGACTCATCACACGCGCATTCACGTCACAAGCATGCCAAACCCCCCGAACATCCCCCGCAAAATTCCGGTCCGTGAGACACCGGGTGTTCATCACATGGGCCCGCGGGCGGCTCCACCGCCGCCACCTTGAGAGGGCGGCCGGAGGGCGGTCGCCAGGCCCGCGCCGAGCATGACGGTGGCCGTGGTCCCCCGATGTACCACGGCCACCGTCATGTCAGACGTTCAGGCCCCCGCAAGAGTTCGCGGTTCGCACAGAAACCTCGTCCTACGACTTGATGGACGGCCGTCCGGCGATGAGATCGCTCAGCCGGTCCCCGAGCCGCTGCACCGGCCGCCGGTACCGGCGTTCGCGCACCAGGGCCCGCCGCTCCTTCCGCGAGCCGGGCCGGTAGCGGCGGCGGGCCCAGGGCGAGCCCGGCCGCGCCAGCCGGACGGCGCCGACCACCGCGACAATCCCGATGAACAGGCCGATGAGCCCCGTCCAGACCTTGCCTTTGAGAAGGGCGACCACGGCCACGCACAGGTCGAGCAGCAGGACGAGCACGATCGTCCACAACCCGTCCCCCGCCGCGTCGTCCACGCCCAATGGCCGCAGGCCCAGCAGCATCAGCCCGCACAGCGCGATCATGATGAAGACGACCTCGACCGACAACCGGCCCTGATCGCTCCAGTAGACGTCCTGGAGATGCAGCACGAGCGCGAACTCGTCCAGGACCAGGGCCGTCCCGACCCCGAACACGGCGGCGGTGGCGGCGGCCCACCCGGACGAACCGTCCTGCACCGCCAGCCCGCCCACACCGCCCACGCACATGAACACCATGCCGAACACCACGTGGTGGACGTGCTGCCCGCCGGGCGTGACGTTCCCCGGCCACCACCGCACCTGCCGCCGGATCATCCGCACGCTGAACCGGATGAACAGGAATCCGGCGATGAACGCCACGAAGAAACAGAACAGCCGGAGCCGCCCGGCGTCCGCGATCTCCCGCGTGAACCACTCCCCCACGGCGGCTCCCTTCCCCCGTCCGGGCAAAGTCCACCTCATGCCGGCGGGCGGAAGTGCGGCATCGCGGAGGTCGTCCGGCCGGCCTGGACACCGCCGTGAGCGATGCGCCGGCCCCTGTTCTCCAACGGTCTCAGCGGAGCATGGGGAGTTCCAGCCGGGGGCGCCTGCCGCTCACCAGGTAGGCCGAGTGGGCGCCGATCAGGGCCGTGCCGCTCCGGCCATGCCCGATCTGCTCGGTGGTGGCGCAGATGGCGTCGGGGACCGTCTCGTCCATTCCCGCCTCGACCAGGGACCGGCACAGGCGCGCGATCGCGGGCCCGTTCATCACCGGCTCGTACACCTCCAGGCGGCGCACCTGCCGGAACGGCTTGCCGGGCACCTGGTAGGGGCCTTCGACGACCGTCCGCACATGCTCGAAGTCGGCCCCGAAGGTGTCGGGCACCAGGTGCGGCAGCCCCGACTCCACCAGTTCCTCGGCGAGTTCCCGGCGCAGGCACTCGGTGGCGTCCTCCCGGTAGGCGCCGGTGGCGAACCACCGCTGGAACCCGGCCAGGGACGGCGCCGGCAGGAATCCCCGCAGATCAGACCGCATGTCGTCGGCGAGCGGGTCGGCGCGGTCGGCGCGGAATCCGAGCCCCTCCAGGATCCGCGCCGCGGGCGCGAAGCTCTTGTAGACGCCTCCCGGCGGGCTGAAGGACCCGGGACGGCTCGGCGAGTGCAGCAGCACATGGCGGTCGTCGTCCCTGATCCGTACCAACGCCGCGAACGAAACCCGGACCTCACGCCGACCGACCGCCATCTCGCTGCCCTCCCGCCCGCCATCCTCCGCCCACCCGCCGCGGAAGACTGTGCCCCCTGCATCAGAGTGCCCCGCGGATCACCGGCTCTGCGGGGTCAGCGGCCCTGGAAGTCGGGGGGACGGTTCTCCAGGAAGGCCGTGATGCCCTCCTTGGCGTCTTCGGTGGCGGTCAGCTCGACCAGTTCGCCCAGCAGGTGGGCCACCTGGTCGTCGAGGGGGCGGCCTTCGATCGCGAAGAAGGCGTCGCGGCCGCGGCGCAGGCCGACCGGGCTCTTGGACGCGATGACGCGGGCCAGTTCGTCCACCCGGGCGTCCAGGTCGGCGCGTGGGACGACCTCGGTGACCAGGCCCATGTCGCGGCCCTCGGCGGCGGTGATGCGGGCACCGGTGTAGTAGAGCTTGAAGGCCCGCTTGGGGGCGACGTTCCGGTTGATGATCGCCATGATCATCATGGGCCAGAGGCCGACGTTGACCTCGGGGGTGGCGAGCTTGACGTCGTCGGCGGCGATCACCAGGTCGCAGGCGGCGGCGAGGCCGAGGCCGCCGGCGACGGCATGGCCGGCGAGCCGGGCGATGATCGGTTTGCCGAGTTTCGGGAAGGCCGTGAACAGGCGGAACGGGGCGCTCTCGCGGATGGCGGAGGCGCTCGCGACCGAGCGTCCGTCCGCTTGGGCCCGGCCCAGGCCGCCGAGGTCGGCGCCGGCGCAGAACGCCCGGTCACCGGCGCCCGTGAGGACGATCACCCGCACGCCGGGGTCGGCCTTGGCCCGGTCGAACGCGTCGAGCAGTTCGGCCGTCATCCGGTCGCTGAGCGCGTTGCGGGCCTCGGGACGGTTCAGCGTGATCCGCGCGATCCGCTCGTCCACCGCGTAGATGATGGTCTCGTACATGCCTTCTTCCCGGGCGACGGCGGCTGCCCCCGGAGCGGAACTCCGGGGGCAGGACGTGAGGCGAGGTCGTCAGAGCCGCTCGATGATGGTGGCGTTGGCCTGGCCGCCGCCCTCGCACATGGTCTGCAGGCCGTAGCGGCCGCCGGTGCGCTCCAGCTCGTGGAGGAGCTTGGTCATCAGGACGCCGCCGGTCGCGCCGAGCGGGTGGCCGAGTGCGATCGCGCCGCCGTTGGGGTTGGTCTTCTCCAGGGACGCGCCGGTGTCGTGCGCCCACGCCAGCGGCACCGGGGCGAACGCCTCGTTGACCTCGAAGACGTCGATGTCGTCGATCTTCAGTCCGGCCCTGCCGAGCGCCTTCTCGGTCGCCGGGATCGGGCCGGTCAGCATGTAGACCGGGTCCGAGCCGCACACCGCGAGGGTGTGGATGCGGGCGCGGGGGGTCAGGTTGTGCTGCTTCACGGCCTCCTCGGACGCGATGAGCAGCGCGGACGAGCCGACGGAGATCTGCGAGGCGACGGCCGCGGTGATGACGCCGTCCTCGCGGAGGGTCTTCAGGCCCGCCATCTTCTCCAGGGTGGTGTCGGGGCGGGCGCCCTCGTCCTTGGACAGGCCCGCGATGGGCGCGATCTCCCGGTCGAAGTAGCCGGCCTCGATGGCCTTGGCCGCGCGCCGGTGGCTCTCCAGCGCGAACTTCTCCAGGTCCTCGCGGGTGAAGCCCCACTTCTCGCACATCAGCTCGGCGCCGCGGAACTGGGAGATCTCCTGCATCCCGTACCGCTCGGCCCAGCCCTCGCCGAAGGGGAAGGGCATGCCCTTCTCCATGGCCATCGCGACGGACGAGCCCATCGGGACGATGGCCATCTGCTCGACGCCGGCGGCGACGACCAGGTCCTGGGTGCCGGACAGGACGCCCTGCGCGGCGAAGTGGATCGCCTGCTGGGACGATCCGCACTGCCGGTCGATGGTCACGCCGGGCACGGTGTCCGGCAGCCCCGCCGACAGCCATGCGGTGCGCGCGATGTCGAGGGACTGCGGGCCGACCTGCATGACACAGCCCATGATCACGTCTTCGACCGCGGAGGGGTCGACACCGGTGCGGTTGACGAGTTCCTTGAGCACGTGGGCCCCGAGGTCGGCCGGGTGGACGTCCTTCAGGGCGCCCTTCTTGGTACCGACAGGGGTACGGACCGCGCCAATGATGTACGCCTCGGCCACTACGCCTCCAAAGTATGGGGTTCCGTCCCGAAACCGAGTGAGATTCGGTTAGTCAGTATGAGATTACATCCATCATGACGCAACGCCATGTGAGCTGAGTCTCCGGGTGCGTTCCCCTGCCGAATCCCCCGCGCGGGGAGTTACCCGGGGCCGGACGAGATCACCCGGCCCCCGGGCGGAAGGGTCAGCGCAGAAGGTCCGAGGCGACCTTCGCGGCACCGATCCCGGCGGCGCCGCCGGCGATCCCCACGGCCCCCGCGGTCACCCACAGCGGCAGCCCCCTGCGGGTCTTCATGCCGCTCGCCACATCGAGCGCATCGACGGCGAGGCCGATCCGCGCCCACAGCCGGCGTCCGCCGTCATCGCTGAGCAGGTAGCCGGCGCCGAGCGCGACCTCCCGCGCGCCGAACATCCGGACCATGTAGTCGCGGCCGGCGTCGGCGGCGCCGAGGCCCATCAGCTTCGCGCTGAGCTTCGGCGCGGCGAGTGTCGCGAGGCCGAGGGCGATCCGCCCGCGCGCCAGGTTGGTCATCATCCCGTCGACCTTGTCACGGTCGTCTACTTCCGTTTCATCTGCCACAAAGGCGAGATTATCGGGCATCGCGCCGGTCCGGACCGGCAGGTAACCCGTTCCTTACACGTCTATCGTTCAAGAAGGCGCACTCCCCCCGAAGCTGAAGGTGGCCATGGAAGACATCCTCGCTCTTGTCGTCGTGTCACTCCTCGCCGCGTTCTGCGTGCGCTGGGCCGCGGTGCGGCTCCGGGTGCCCATGCCCACCCGGGCCGCGGTGATCACCGTGTTCGTGCTGGTCGTGTTCGCGATGTACGGCCAGCATCTGAAGGGGTGAGGCGGCGGCGAAATTCTCCCGGGGCGGGCGCGAACTTACTCCCCCGGCGGTGAGTCATAACTGTCGAAAACGGCTTCCACACCCCGCCCGGCAATGCCCGTCCAGGGAAGCCGGCCCGAGCCGAGGGAGTGCCCCAGTGCCGCATCCGGCGCCCGCCGTCCAGCGCAGCGGCGGCACGATCGCCCCGCATCTGAGACGCCTGCTGGAGTTCGTCGAACCCGGCCGCGACGACGTCTGCCTCGACGTCGCGCGCGGCCGCGGGCCGATGCCCGCCGCGCTCGCGCCCCGGGTCCGGCACATGACCGCGGTGGACGCGATGCCCGACCCGCCGGCGTCCACCGGCCGGTCCGGGCGGATGACCACCGTCGAGTTCGGCACGGGTCCGGTCCGCATCACCGGCGGCGACGCCCCGGACGGCGACCGGCCCCCGGCGTCGGCGACGCGCGAGGACCACCGGCCGCATCCGGTCGGCCCCGACCGCCCGACGATCAAGGCGGACGCCACCGCACTGCCCTACCGCGACAACACGTTCTCCCTCGTCACGGCCCGGTTCTCGCTCTACAACCTGGGCGATCCCGACCATGTGCTGCGCGAGCTGCTGCGCGTCTGCCGCCCGGACGGACGGGTGGTCATCGCCGATCTCGTCCGCGGCAACCTCGCCGGCCCGGAACGCGACCGGATCGAGCGGCTCCGCGACCCCGACCATCCGGGCACCCCGTCCATCGCCCGGCTCACCGAGTTGATCACTTCGGCGGGCGGCAGCATCCGCCGGCTGGACGTGTTCACCGTGGAACGCCCCGTGGAGCCGTGGCTCGCCGGCGCCTGCGACGACGCCGCGGCCGACCGCATCCGCGAAGCCCTCCTCGACGAGGTGGACGGCGGCCCCAAGACCGGCGCCAAGCCACGCGTCATCGGCGGTGAGCTCTGGTTCACCCAGTCATGGGCCCACGTCGCCGCCGAACCGATCTCCTAGGGGACGAGGACGGCGGCGCCCGTGAAGCGGTCTGCGGCGAGGTCGGCCAGCGCACGGTCTGCCTCGTCCAGCCCGTAGGCGTGTGTCGTGACGGCGACGTTCAGGCGCGCGGCCATCGTGAGGAACTCCTCGCCGTCCGCGCGGGTGTTCGCCGTCACCGACCGGACCTGCCGCTCCTGGAACAGGTGCCGCCGGTAGTCCAGGACCGGGACGTCGCTCAGATGGATGCCCGCGATCGCGCACGTCCCGCCGCGGTCGAGGCGTTCCAGCGCGGCGGCCACCAGTTCCCCCGCCGGGGCGAAGACGATCGCCGAGTCCAGGGGCGCGGGCGCGGCGTCGAAGGAGTCGCCCGCGAAGGACGCCCCCAGCTCGCGGGCCAGCTCGCGGGCGGCCGGGCTGCGGGTGTAGACGTGCACGTCGGCGCCCTCGGCGAGGGCGATCTGCGCGGCCAGGTGCGCCGAGCCGCCGAACCCCCAGATGCCGAGCCGCCCGCCCGGCGGCAGGGCGGCGCGGCGCAGCGCCCGGTAGCCGATGATGCCCGCGCACAGCAGCGGCGCGGCGCGCACGGCGTCCAGTTCGGGCGGCAGCGCGTAGGTGTAGGCGTCGACGCCCAGCGCGTATTCGGCGTAGCCGCCGTGCGCGTCCCAGCCGGTGTAGACCGAGGCCGGGCAGAGGTTCTCGGCGCCGCGGCGGCAGAACCGGCACGCGCCGCACGTCCCGCGCAGCCATGCCACACCGACCCGGTCGCCGGCGGCGCGCAGGCAGCCGGGGCCCGCCTCGACGACCTCGCCGACGATCTCGTGGCCGGGCGTCACCCCGGGCAGGTGGACGGGCAGGTCGCCTTCGGCGACGTGCAGGTCCGTCCGGCAGACACCGCACGCCAGCACCCGCACCAGCAGCTCGCCCGGACCGGGGGACGGCACCTCGCGATCGACGCGCCGCAGCGGCCCCGACGCGATCGGGGACGGCGTCTCGACCACCCAGGCGCGCATCACGGCGTCAGCGGCAACTCGAACCAGACGGCCTTGCCGTCGGACGTGGGCCGGGCACCCCACCGGGTGGCGAGCTGGTCGACCAGGTAGAGGCCGCGCCCACCCTCGTCGGTCTCGCCCGCGCTGCGGATGCGCGGCAGCCGCATGTCGGAGTCGAACACCTCGACCCACACCGCGTCGGCGCCACGCCGCAACCGGAGCCGGAACTCCTTGATCTGCGGCTCGCGGCGGCCGAGGTCGACGCCGAGGTTCCAGTCGTCCTCGTGGAAGGTTCCGCCCTCGAACGGCTCGTCCTCCAGGCTCGCCCCGAAATCGGTGTTGAACTGGACGGGCGGCGGCGCGCCGAGCGGCTCACCGCCGCGTCCGGGCGGCCCCGCGGGGACCGGGACGGTCATCTCGCGGCGCGGTGCGGGCGTCGTGGTGGCGTGCAGGACGACGTTCGTGACGACCTCGGACACCAGCAGGCACGCCAGTTCGGCCTGCTCGTCCAGCATCCCCCAGCTCGCGAACGCGTCGGCGGCCATCCGCCGCGCCTCCGAGACCATGATCGGCTCGGCGGTGAACGTGCGCTCCTCGACGGCCAGTTCGTCGCCCGCGGTGCGGATCACCACGATCGCGACGTCGTCGTCGATCTCGCCGGGAACCGCGTCGTAGACGGCGTTCGCGATCGCTTCGACGTCGCCGCCCGCGGCCTTGGTGACGGCGGTGCGGAGCATCTCCCGCGCTTCCTCGCGGGAGTAGTGCTCGCCGTCCTCCTTGGGCCGCCGGTCGATGAGGCCGTCGGTGTAGAGGACGAGCGTGGAGCCCGGCTTCAGCTCGGTCCTCTCCTCGTTGTAGAGGATCTCGCCGCCCATCCCGGGGGCGCGCAGGCCGAGCATGCCGCCCTGGCTCTCGAACGGCAGCTCGCCGACCTCGCCGTCCACGATCAGCAGGGGCGGGTCGTGCCCGGCGTTGGCGAACTCCAGCACCCGCGACCACGCGTCGTACACGAAGTAGGTGCAGGACACGAGCGGGGGGCGGACGAGATCGTCGCTGTTCCAGCCGGACCGCATCCGCTCGGGGCGCGTCATCGTCCGGACCCACTCGTCCAGCTTGCGCAGTATGTCGGCGGGCGGCTTGTCGTCCTGCGCGAAGGCGCGCAGCGCGGCCCGCAACTGCCCCATCACGGCCGCGGCGCGGGCGCCGCGTCCCTCGACGTCGCCGATGACGAGGCCGACCCGGCCCGCCGACAGCGGGATCACGTCGTACCAGTCGCCGCCGACCTGCGTCTGGATGCCGTGCCCGTGCGCCTCCAGCGGGCGGGCCGGCTCGTACCGCCAGGCGATCTGCAGGCCGTCCAGCGGCGGCGGCCGGTCACCGGGCAGCAGGTGCTTCTGGAAGGCGAGCGCGGTGTTGCGCTCCTCCTCGAACAGCAGCGCGTTGTCGACGGCGAGCGCGACCCGGCCGGAGATCGCGCCGAGCAGGTCGCGGTCGAAGCCGTCGTAGTGCGGGTCGGGGCGGTCGGACAGTTTCGACAGCGCCAGGCTCATCACGCCGAGCAGCTCGCCGCGCACCAGCAGCGGCGCCGAGATCACCGAGGTGATGCCCATCGCGTCGCCGAGCCGCCGGGACGCCTCGCTCGGCGCGGCGAACCGGTGCCGGACCATGTCCTCGACGAGGACGGTGTCACGCCGCTCCATGGCCTTGGCGCTGAAGTGGCCGGGCGGGTAGGAGACGGGCGCGCCGACCTCCGCCCAGGTATCGGGCGGCGGCTCCCAGCCCCCCGCGTGCCGCGACACCCTGCGGTAGAGCCGGTCGCCGCTGAACAGGTCGATGAAGCAGTGGTCGGCGAACTGCGGGACGAGCGTGTCGGCGACCCGGCGGAGGGTGTCCTCCAGTTGCAGCGACCCGGCGAGCCGCTCACCGATCCGCTCCAGCAGCCCGTAGCGCTCCCGCTCGCGCTGGTTGGAGCGGAGCGCCTCCCGCGCGAAGATCACCACGCCGTCGACCGCGCCGGACGGATGCCGCAGCGGCACCGCGTGCGCGCGTGTGTAGACGGTGGTGCCGTCCGCGCGCAGGTTGCAGAACGTGCCCTCCCAGACACCGCCCTTGAGCACGTGCCTGGCCAGCTCCGCCGCCTGCTCGTAGTCCTCCTCGGCGATGCCCAGGGAGAGGACCGACTGGCCGATGACCTCGCCGCCGCCGTACCCGAACAGCTGCCGCGCGAAGGAGTTGCCGTAGATGACGTTGCTGAAGCGGTCGCAGACGATGACCGCCATCTCCATCTGGTCGAGGACGGTCTCGGGCGGCAGGCGCGCCTCGTCAGGCGCTTCCCCCCAGTGGCTCATCTCCCCATCCCGATCCCGCTCACAGTCATCGTCACCGGCTCGGTGATCACCAGGCGTCGCGGCACGGCTGCCGCGCGTACCCTCGTCGTATTGAACGACGAACCCGCCGCCGAGATACGCACGATCGGCACGCCGATAAGGAGATCTTCGGTATAGACCGTGAAGACCGGTGCCCGCGCGCCGACCGTGTCAGCGCCTGCTGACGAAGACGTGTTCGGCGATGTCGCGTGGCAGCTCCGTCGCTGGTCCCTCGCCCTCGGCGTCACTGATCACCCGTACCCCGTCATCGGTCGCCCGGAGAATCACCTCTCGTCCCGGTTGTATCCCTATCTGCTTGAGTCTAAGCATCAGGTCGCTGTCGCTCTGCACCTGCTCACTGATCCGCTTGATCACCGCGCCGGCACCGGAGGGGCTCGCCACCGCGGTCATCGCCGACAGCGGCGCGGTGTCGTCTTCGTCGCCGTGCCCGCCGAGTTCGTCCAGGCCGGGGATCGGGTTGCCGTGCGGGCAGGCGGTCGGGTTGTCCAGCAGCGCGACGAGGCGGCGTTCGACGTCCTCCGACATGACGTGCTCCCACCGGCACGCCTCGATGTGGACGTCCTCCCAGGGCAGGCCGATGACGTTGACCAGCAGGCATTCGGCGAGCCGGTGCTTGCGCATGACCCGCGTGGCGAGGCCGCGACCGCTCTTGGTCAGTGTGAGGTGCCGATCGCCCTCGACCCGCAGCAGCCCGTCGCGCTCCATCCGCGCGACCGTCTGGCTCACCGTCGGGCCGCTCTGGGAAAGCCGCTCCGCGATGCGCGCGCGAAGGGGGATGATCCCCTCCTCTTCGAGCTCGAAAACCGTCCGGAGGTACATCTCCGTGGTATCGATAAGGCCGTGTGAGGTCACAGCTCCCTCCAGTCTTATGGGCAGGAGTCTACTTGCTCAGACCACACGTCGCCTGGCCCCGCGAATATCCCCCTGAAGCCGGGTACGGAGCAACACGAGATGAATGCGAAACCTTCCCGGGACGCGGAACCGTTCCTGCCCGAGACGCCCGAGGAGCGCGCCGACCTGGACGCGCTGCGCCACGCGGCGGCCGGCTGCCGCGGCTGCGGCCTCTATGAGAACGCCACCCAGACCGTCTTCGGCGAGGGCTCACCGGGCGGACGCGTCGTGCTCATCGGCGAGCAGCCCGGCGACCAGGAGGACCGCAAGGGTCACCCATTCGTCGGCCCCGCCGGACGCGTCCTCGACCAAGCGCTGGAGGAGGCCGGGATAGAGCGCGGCGACGTCTATGTCACCAACGCCGTGAAGCACTTCAAGTTCAAACGGCCGGCGGGCGGCAAGCGGCGCATCCACGAGACGCCGAACGCGGGCGAGATGCACGCGTGCCGCCCCTGGCTGCTCGCGGAGTTGCGGATTCTGGACCCGGACATCGTCGTCGCGCTGGGCGCCACGGCGGGCAAGGCGCTGCTCGGCGCGTCGTTCCGGGTGACGAGGCAGCGCGGGCGCCTGCTGCCGCTGCCCGATCTGGAGACGCTCGGCACCCCCGCCGCCGCGCGGGAGATCGACGAGGCGCCGGAGCGGGCCGGGCCCCGGCTGCTGGCGACGATCCACCCGTCGGCCGTCCTGCGCGCCGAGGACCGCGACGCCATGTACGCGGGCCTGCTGGACGATCTGAAGGTCGCCGCCTCAGTTCTCCATTGACGCGGCCGCGGCCGGCCCGGATTCCGTGGCCTCCGATTCCGCGGGCACGGTCTCGGCGGTCCGGGTGTCGTAGCGGAGCAGGGCCGGGACGGCGAACCCGGCGATGACGACCAGCACCGCGCAGGCGAGACCGCCGCCCACCCACGACGCGGTGGCCCCGGCGACGCTAGCGGTGGCCCCGGCCCGGACGTCCCCCAGCCGCGGGCCGCCCGCGACGACGACGGTGAAGACGCCCTGGAGCCGTCCCCGCATCCGGTCGGGCGCGTACGTCTGGAGCATCGACTGGCGGAACACCGACGACACCAGGTCGGCCGCGCCGCCGACGGCGAGCAGCACCACCGCGAGCCACAGCGACCCGGACAGCCCGGCGGCCGCCACCGCCAGGCCCCACACCGCGATGGCCACGACCAGGGCGATCCCCTGGCGGTGCACCCGCCCGATCCAGCCGGACGACAGCCCGCCGAGGAACGCGCCGATCGCGATGGCGGCGAACAGGTAGCCGACGGCCCCCTCCCCGCCGAACCGGGTCTCGGCCACCTCGGGGAACAGGGCGCGCGGCATCGCGACCGCCATCGCGATGATGTCCACGACGAACGACATCAGCAGCACGGGCTGCGTCCCCAGGTAGCGGAGCCCGTCGAAGACCGACCGCAGGCCGGGCGAACCGGTGGTGTCGCCGAGCGGCGGGATCGGGGGAAGCCGGAGCGCCGCGTACAGCACGACGGTGAACAGCACCGCGTCGAGCGCGTACGCCGCCGCGTAGTGCCAGTGGGCCAGCAGCACCCCGGCGAACAGCGGCCCCGCCAGCATCCCGAACGTGCTCGCGGTGAAGTTGAGGGTGTTGGCCGCCGGGACGAGCGGCCCGTCGACCAGCCGGGGAGTGATCGCGCCGCGGGTCGGCGAGGCCACCGCGAAACCCATGGCCTGGATCGCGACCACGCCCATGATCAGGGCGAGGCTCTCGATGCCGAGCAGCGCCTGGACGAGCAGCAGCAGCGTCGCCGCCCACATCACGCAGGACGAGAGGAACAGCAGCCTGCGCCGGTCCATGTGGTCGGCGACCGCGCCGCCCCACAGCCCGAACACGATCAGCGGGACGAGGTTGACGAAGCCGAGCACACCGACCCACAGCGACGACTTCGTCATGTCGTACACCTGGACCGGGACGGCCACCGAGGTGACCTGGAACCCGAGGAACGACACGCCCTGCCCCAGCCACAGCCGCCGGTACGCGGGGTAGGCGAGCGGTCGCGTGTCGATGGCGAGCCGCCGCAGCCTGCCACGTGCGGTTGTCACGGAGACAGTCTCTCCACCACCCACACGCCGCTACCCTCCGGACCCGCTTCGCGGCGGTACCGGATCCGGTCGTGCAGCCGGTCGCGGCGGCCCTGCCAGAACTCGATCGACTCGGGGACGACGCGGTACCCGCCCCAGAAGTCCGGCAGCGGGACGACGTCGGAGTCCTCGCCGTCCGGTACGCCCGGCGGCTGCCCGGCGGCCGGATCCGGCCAGCGCTCGGCCACCTCGGCGTAGCCGCGCTCCAGCGTCTCCCGGTCGGGGATGACTCCCGACTGGTGCTCGCTCGCCCACGCGCCGAGCCGCGACCCGTACGGACGCGTCCGGAAGTAGGCGGCCGACTCGTCCCGCGACAGTTCCGCCACCGGGCCCGCGACGCGCACCTGCCGGTACATCGGATGCCAGGGGAACACGAGCGCCGCGCGGGGGTTCTCCGCGAGGTCACGCCCCTTGGGGGAGGTCAGGTTCGTGAAGAACCGGAACCCCTGCGGCCCGTACCCCTTCAACAGGACGAGCCGGGCACTCGGCACGCCGTCGCCGGACGCGGTGGCGAGCACCATCGCGTTCGGCTCGGCGAGCCCGGAGGCGTGCACGTCGGCGAACCAGGCGGCGAACAGCGCGAGCGGGTCGGCGGGGAGCGCCGACTCGGACAATTCGCCCCCCTCGTAGGATCTGCGGAGCCGTGCGGGATCGGGTGTTGGGGAATCCACAGCGTCCGAGCCTCTCACCCGGGCCTTGTGTGCAACTCACATGACCCCTGGGTACTGGTCAGTAAGGCGGACAGGGTTCAATGGCACGGCACCGCCTTATCACTCTTGGGGACGAAAGGCAGGACGACATGTCCGACTTCAAACCTGGTCTCGAAGGGGTCGTGGCTTTCGAGACCGAGATCGCCGAACCGGACAAGGAGGGCGGCGCCCTCCGCTACCGGGGTGTCGACATCGAGGAACTCGTCGGGCGCGTCTCCTTCGGTGACGCCTGGGGCCTGCTGGTGGACGACAGCTTCACCCCGGGACTGACCCCCGCCGACCCGCACCTGCTCCCGGTCACCTCCGGCGACGTGCGGGTGGACGTGCAGAGCGCACTCCCCACCCTCGCCACCGCGTACGGGATGCGGCCGCTGCTCGACATCTCCGACGAGGAGGCCCGCGCGGACCTCGCGCGAGTATCGGTGACCGCGCTGTCCTTCGTGGCGCAGTCCGCCCGCGGCGTCGGCGTGCCGATGGTCCCGCAGCACCGGATCGACGAGGCGGAGACCATCACCGAGCGGTTCATGGTCCGCTGGCGCGGTGAGCCCGACCCGAAGCACGTCCGGGCCATCGACGCGTACTGGGTCTCCGCCGCCGAGCACGGCATGAACGCCTCCACCTTCACCGCCCGCGTCATCGCCTCCACCGGCGCGGACGTCGCGGCCAGCATGTCCGGCGCGATCGGCGCCATGTCGGGTCCGCTGCACGGCGGCGCCCCCGCCCGCGTGCTCCCGATGATCGAGAAGGTCGAGCAGCTCGGCGACGCCCGCAAGGTCGTCGCCGGCATCCTCGACTCCGGCGAGCGGCTGATGGGCTTCGGGCACCGCGTCTACCGCGCCGAGGACCCGCGCGCCCGCGTGCTGCGCCGCACCGCCAAGGAGCTGGCCGCCCCCCGCTTCGCGGCCGCGAAGGCCCTGGAGGACGCCGCCCTCGCCGAGCTGCGCGAACGCCGCCCGGACCGGCCGATCGAGACGAACGTGGAGTTCTGGGCCGCGGTCATCCTGGACTTCGCCGAGGTTCCGACCGCGATGATGCCCGCCATGTTCACCTGCGGCCGCACCGCCGGCTGGGCCGCGCACATCCTGGAGCAGAAGCGCACCGGCCGCCTCGTCCGCCCGAGCGCCCGCTACACCGGCCCGGGCAGCCGCTCCATCACCGACGTCACGGGAGCAGCGGAAGTCCTCAAGGGCTGAAAGACCTTCCCCCGCACGACGCGCCTTGAGGCCCCCGGCCCGGAGTCCGGGGGCCTTTTGCGTGCCGCGTTCACCGCCTCGGGCGGCCCGGTGCCATCGCCTCGGGCGGCCAGGTGCGAAACTCGCCCCTTTGCCATCATTGGATCCATGAGCCACCAGCCCGACGAGCCACTCGACGGTGACATCGGCCCGGCCGTCCCGGAACGGCCGGAGGCCGCGGAGGCCGACGCCGCCGAGGAGATGCGGCGGCATGAGGCGGAGCGTGCGGAGCGGCGCCGCCGCACCGACGCCGTGTCGGGACGGATCGCCGTCGTGATCGCGGCCCTGTTCCTGGCCTTCCTGACCTACGACTCGGTTCGCACGGCGATCGAGGCGCGTTCCAGGGGCGACGACTGGGTCTATCCGCCGGCCGTCATCGCGGCCGGCTGCGCGGTGGCGCTCGTGGGCCTGCTGACATGGGCACGGCGGCGCCGCCGTCTCGGCATGTGAACCCGGACCGCGATCTTCGTCGCAGCTCAGATAGCCTTCTACAAGTGACCGAGAGCGCGAAACCAACCATTGACATTCCCACAGATCTCAAGCCGGCGGACGGCCGTTTCGGTTGCGGTCCGTCCAAGGTCCGCCCCGAGCAGCTCGCCGCGCTGGCCGACTCCGGCTCCACCTACATGGGGACCTCGCACCGGCAGAAGCCGGTGAAGTCCCTCGTCGGCCGCGTCCGGGAGGGGCTGGCCCAGCTGTTCTCCCTGCCCGAGGGGTACGAGGTCCTGCTCAGCAACGGCGGCACGACCGCGTTCTGGGACGCGGCCGCGTTCGGGCTCGTCCGGCAGCGGTCGCAGCACCTGACGTTCGGTGAGTTCTCCAGCAAGTTCGCCAAGGTCACCACGAGCGCGCCCTGGCTGGGTGAGCCGACCGTCATCTCCAGCCCGCCCGGGACGCACCCGGAGGCGTCGGCCGAGGAGGACGTGGACGTCTACGCGCTCACCCACAACGAGACCTCGACCGGCGTCGCGATGCCGATCAGGCGCCCGGCGGGCACGACCGCGCGGGACGGGCTCGTCCTGGTGGACGCCACGTCCGGCGCGGGCGGCCTGCCCGTGGACGTGGCCGAGACCGACGTCTACTACTTCGCGCCGCAGAAGTGCTTCGCGGCCGACGGCGGCCTGTGGGTGGCGCTGGCGTCCCCGGCGGCGCTGGAGCGGATCGACGAGATCGCCATGTCCGACCGGTACGTTCCGGAGTTCTTCAACCTGAAGACGGTCGTGGACAACTCCGCCAAGGACCAGACCTACAACACCCCGGCCGTGGCCACGCTGCTGCTGCTCGCCGAGCAGATCGAGTGGATGAACGGCCAGGGCGGCCTGGAGTGGACGACGTCCCGCACGGCCGACTCGGCCCGGCGGCTCTACACCTGGGCGGAGAAGACCTCCTACACCAGGCCGTTCGTGGTGGACCCGGCGCAGCGTTCGCAGGTCGTCGGCACGATCGACTTCAACGACGACGTGGACGCGGCGGCCGTGGCGAAGACGCTGCGCGCCAACGGGATCGTCGACACCGAGCCCTACCGGAAGCTGGGCCGCAACCAGCTGCGCATCGGGATGTTCCCGGCGATCGACCCGGACGACGTCGAGGCGCTGACCGCCTGCGTCGACCACGTCGTCGAGCGTCTCTGACGACGCGGTGATCCCTCGGGGACGCCGCGCCGCGCCCCCGAGGGCCGTTTCAGGCGACGGTCACCAGTTCCCCGGTGCCGCCGGGACGCCGGATGGCGCGGTGCCGCAGGCCGGCCTGGTCGCATTCCCGGTCGGAGCGGGTGAAGCCCGTCCAGACGCGGGGGTCCATGTCGGTGTCGCGTGCGGTGGGCACGAAGTTCGCCGTCGCGAGCACGTCGGGCAGATCGCGGCGGCCGGGACGGCGTTCCATGCCGACCTTGAGGTAGGTCCCCTCGCGGAGCATGACGACGGACACGAACTGCACCCGCGTGTGCCGCTCGGCCTCCCGGAACCAGCGCGGGTTGGACGCCCAGTAGATGTTCTGGTCGGTGTCCACGGCCACGGTCAGCGGGCTGAGCGCGCCCCGCGCCAGGTGCACCTCGGTCGGCCGATCGCGGTGCACCCAGGCCAGCGCGACCCGTCCGACCAGGGTTTCGAGGAGGCCCGTCACCTCGGTGGAGGTCCGGCAGCCGGCGAGCAGCTGGAAGATCGGTTCGCTGTCGGTCGTGCCGGACGCCGGCGGCGGCGCGAACCGCGCCCGCAGGTCGGCGGCGTCGATGTCGCCGTTGTGGGTCGCGACGATGCCGGCGGACGGGCCGATGGAGGGGTCGGCGGCGGCCCCGGAGACGGCCATCGGGCTCGCGTTGCCGGGATCCAGCGGCGACCCCTGGGTCGCCCAGCGGGTGTGGCCGAGCACGACGGGCGTGCGGTCCAGTTCGGCCAGGTACGCCGGGTGCCAGATCTCCGAGAACCGGCCGCGTCCCCGCACGACCCGGCAGCCGACCGCGGAGCCGCCGAGGCCGGGCCAGGCGCCGAGGAACGCAAGGCCCGCCGAGTCGGTGCCGCGCTCCTCCGCGAGCGTGCCCAACGTGACGAACACGTCCGACACCGGCCCCGGGTCATCCGCGAACGGCGAACGCACCACTCCGAACAATCCACACATGCTGGATGAGATGCGAATCATGGGCGGCCGGTTCGACCCGTTCATGGCGCCGAATAAGCTCGGACCGTGAACCGCGCGCCCCAATGGCTGCTTCCCACCGTGCTGACCGCGCTCATCCTCGCCGTGGTCGTCGGTGCGCTGCTGAGCTGACCGGCGCGGGTCATATGATCGTGGGGGCGCGGAACGGGGTGGTCAGGTCATGTCAGCAGTCCGCGTCGTCACCCGTGCCAGTGCCGCGCTCGCCGTCACCGGCGCATCCGTGACGGTCTTCGCGCCCGCCGCGCCGGCCGCCGCGAAGGACGGCCGGGTCGCGTTCACGATCAGCGATCCGCGGATCACCGAGTCCAGCGGCCTCGCGGCGAGCAGCCTGCATCAGGGCACCGTCTACACGCACAACGACTCCGGCGGCGTCCCGCAGATCTTCGCGCTCGGCCCGGACGGGAGGGTGCAGGCCGTCCTCACGGTCGCCGGCGCGGGCGCCCGCGACTGGGAGGCCATCGCGCTCGGCAGGGACGGCCGCGGCCGGCCGGCGATCTTCGTGGCCGACATCGGCGACAACCTCGGCGGCGCCTGGCCGTACGTGACCGTGTACCGGATTCCGGAGCCGGCCCGGCTGCGCAGCCAGACGCTGCACGCCACCGCGTTCCGGCTCAAGTACCAGGACGGGCCGCGCAACGCCGAGACCCTCATGATCAACCCGCGGACGAACCGACTCTACCTGGCCAGCAAGATCACCAACCTGGCCGGCGGGAAGATCTACGAGGCGCCCGCGCGGCTGCGCACCGGCGGGTTCAACGTCATGCGCAAGGTCGGTGACGCCCCGGCCATCGCGACCGACGGCGCGTTCTCCCCCGACGGCCGCACCTGCGTGATCCGGACGTACTTCGGCGCCCGCCTGTACTCGGTGCGGCCGGACGGCAGGCCCGGCGAGTCGCTGAAGTCGATCGGCCTGCCCGCCCAGGTGCAGGGCGAGTCGGTGACCTACACGACGGACGGCGGATCCCTGCTGGTGGGCTCGGAGGGCAGGAAGCAGCCCGTCTACCGGGTGCCGCTGCCGGAGGAGGCGCGGCCGTCCCCGTCCGCCTCGTCGAAGAACGCGAGTCCGGCCGGGAACGCCGAGGAGGGGCACCGGGACGCCACCAACACCCGGATGGGCCTGTTCCTCGCGCTGGCCATCGCGGGCGCCGCCGGCTACGGCCTCGTCCGGAGGCGGCGGTGACCACAGTGACGGAAATCGACCCGTGAACTGACCCCCACGCTGGAAAAGGCTTTCGGAGAACGACCGGATCGCGAAAGGAGGCGACGGTCCCGCGCGGACCCGTGTGAGGATGCGGACTGTGGAGCATGAGCTGGTGGGCCTCGCGGGTTCCGGCGGCCGGTGGCGGCCCGTCGCCGCCGGCCCGTTCACCGTCCTCGCGGTGGCGCTGGCGCTGCTGCCGATCCGCCCGGTGTGGCTGTGGGCCGCGCTGATCGGCGCCGTCGCCGCGATCCCGTGGTTGCTGGGCGCGGTCCCGGACGCGCGCCGCCGCCGTCCCCGGCCGTACTGGCGGCTGTCGGCGGCGGGGCTGGAGCGGGTCGGCCGGGGCGGGCTCGTCATGGTGTCGTACGAGCGGTCCCGGATCGACGGCCTGGCCATCACCACCGGCGACGGCGTGCTGACCGTCTTCCACCGGTTCGGGCGGACGGCCGTGGGCGGTCTGACCGCGATGGGCCTGGAGCCGCTGGCGGTGTTCGTGACGGCCCGGCGGCTCGGCATCCCGATGCACATCCTGGACGGCGAGGCGACCGACCTGCTCGATCCGGCGCTGGACGAGGCATTGCGCGTCTCCGGGCTGGAGGACGACGTCCCGGGCGGCGGCCCGCTCCCCCGCGACCACGCCGCCGAGAAGCGGCTCCTCGACCAGGAGGCGGCGCTGCTGGCGGCGGCGCACGAGCCGCCCGCCGAGCCGCCCGCCAGGCCGTCCGCCGGGGGCAGGGCCGCGCGCGGCAAGGGCGGGCGGGCCGGCGAGCAGCGGCTGGCCACGCCCGAACCGCTGCCGAGCCGGCGCCGGATCGTGCTGCTCGGCGCGCTGACCGCGCTCCTCGGCACCGTGATGATCACCAGGATCGCGCTGGACGGGACGAACGCGTTCGGCGCCCGGCTCGCCGCGGGCTGCTGGGCGCTCGCCGCGATCGCCGGGGTGCTCGCGGCCCGCCGCCGGCTGCTGCGCGCCGTCCAGGTCCGCTGGACGATCACCGCGGAGCGGCTGCTGGTGCGGGCCCGTCCCGGCCGCCGCCGCGAGGTCCAGGACCTGCGCGCCGGCGATGTCGCGGCCGTCGTCGTCGGTCCCGGCCTGCGGCTCGACCCGGTCAGCGGCGAACCGCGCCGCGCCGACCTCGCCGCGCTGGCGTTCGGGCACCGGCTGGAACTCGTCGCCCGGCTGCCCGCGCACGGCCTGGACGGTTTCCAGCTCGCGCACGCCCTCGACGACCACGGCTACCGGGTGATCACGTCGGCGGCGCGGGCGCCGCGCCGTCCCGAGTACGGGCTCGAAGGGCTGCCGGAGATCTTCGCGCAGGTGCCCGGCGGGCGGCTCGTCGTCACCGAGGGCGGGCTCGGCTGGGCGGACGCCGCCGGCGACGTCGTGCTGAAGATGCCCGAGGACCGTATCGGCGGCATCGAGCTGCTGACCGTCGGCGGGCACGCGTGGGTCCGGCTGTACGACTCCGACGGCGACGAGTTCTTCGCCGCGCCGCTGTCGGCGCTGCGGATCTCCCGCACCGACCTGCGCGACTCGGCCCGCCGCGCGGGCCTGCCGGTCACCGACGCCGAGTACGACGCCTACCTGAGCGCCGCGTTCCATTCGGCCGTGTCCACGCTCGCCGCTCCGGAGCCCGAGCGCGCCACGGCCGCGTTGCCCACGCCCGGCACGGGCCAGGACGGCACCGTTCAGGACGGTCCGGCCCCGCCCTCATGGCCGGAGGGCCTGGGCGAGCAGGACGTCACGTTCCCCGCCTCCTCGCCGCCCAGCCCCGTCACGGCCCCGGGCGCGCTCTTGGACGCGACTCGCCGCTCCCGCATCGGGACCTACGGCATGAGCGTCCTGCTGTGCGAGGCGGTGGCGCTGCTGGGTGCGGTGTGGCTCGGCCCAGACCTGGGCGGGTTCAACGCCACGGCGAGCTGGTCGATGCCCGCCGGGCTGCTGATCGGGCTCCTCGGCTACTGGGTGTACGACCGGAACCGGTCCCAGCTTCGCGTGTCGTCCGCCGGGCTCGCCGTCGTCACCAGACGCGGCAAGGTCGAGTGGGAGCTGGCCCGTGACCGCGTCGGCGGCGTCGGCATCGACGAGGCGGTCGAGCGGATGCCGCGCCTGGTGGTGTGGGCGCCGTCCGGGCGGGTGCTGCGGCAGATCACGTTCCCGCCGGACCTGGACGAGCTGCGCCGCGCCTGCGAGCGCTACGGCGTCCCCTGGGGGCCGCCCGACGCCGACCGTCCCGCGCCTCCCCCGCCGGAGCTGTGACGCAGCGACCACGTCTTCAGCGGCTCGTACACGACCTGGTCGTGGTCCTTGCCGGGCAGATGGCTGCGCATCAGCTGGATGGAGCCGGCCTCCCAGGAGGCTCCGGCGAACGCCGCCAGCGGCTCGATGAGCGCCCGCACGTCCAGCGGCTGCCGGGACCGCGCCAACGTCAGGTGCGGCCGGAAGCCGCGGTGCTTGTCCTGGAGCGTCCCGGCGCGGCGTCCGGCGGCGGTGGTGGAGGCGGCGAGCCGGGCCAGCCGGCGGCGGTCACCGTACAGGCCCGTCCACAGGACGCGGGCGTGCGCGCCGTTGCCGGGGAAGGCGCCCGCGCCGGCCAGCGACAGCGTCATCCGCTCGTGCCGTCCGACGGCGCGCTCCAGCCGGGGCAGCAGCCGGTCGAACGCGCGGTCGTCGACCTCGCCGAAGAACGTCAGCGTGACGTGCAGCAGGTCGCGCCGCACCCAGCGCAGGCCGGGCACCGCGTCGCGGTGCGGCAGGACGGCCTCTTCAAGCTCGTCCAGGATGTCCGGTGGCGGCACGAGCGCCACGAAAAGCCTCATGGGAACGTCCGAAAGGCCACGCCGCCAGCTTTTCAGCAGACGGCCCCGTTGTCACGCGGATCGGCCGCGCCGCCCCCGTCATCCTTCGGCGGCACGCGGGCGGCGGAGCCGGGCCGACGCGAGGCGGACCACCCCGGCCTCACCTGAGCGGCCCCGGGCGGCGACCGCGCCCACGGCCAGCGCGGCGAGAACGGAGACCAGCCCGCCGAGGACGAGGCTCATCCGGGCGCCGAAGTGCTCGGCGAGCCAGCCGACCGCGGGCGCGCCGACGGGGTTCGTGCCGAGGAACACGAGCATGTACAAGGCCATCACCCGGCCGCGCATCTCCGGGGCGACGCCGAGTTGCATCGTCGCGTTCGCCGCCGTCGTGATCGTCATCATCGCGATCCCGGTCGGGACGAGCAGTGCCAGGAACATCCAGTACGTCGGCATCAGCCCGGTGACGACCTCCAGCGCGCCGAACACCAGGCCCATCACCACGAGCAGCCGCAGCCGGGGCCGCGCGACCCGGCGGGCGGCCAGCAGCGCGCCGCTGAGCGCGCCGAGCGCCAGCATGCTGGAGGCGAGGCCGAACGCGGACGCGTCGGTGTGGAAGACCTCCCTGGCGACCAGCGCGACGGTCGTGGTGAAGTTCATGCCGAACGTGGCGAGGAACCCGACGAGGATCAGGACGAGCATCAGGTCACGGCGTCCGCGCACGTAGCGGAGGCCCTCGCGGAGCTGGCCCTTGGCGCGCTTGACCGGCGCGGCCTCGTGCAGTTCGTCCGTCCGCATCGCGTAGAGGCCGAACAGGACGGCGCCGAAGGACGCGGCGTTCACCAGGAACACCGGTCCCGTGCCGATGAGCGCGATCAGCACCCCGGCGACGGCGGGGCCGAGCAGCCGGGCGCCGTTGAACGTGGCGCTGTTCAGCGCGATCGCGTTCGGCAGGTCGCGTTTGCCGACCATCTCGATGACGAACGCCTGGCGGGTGGGGTTGTCGACGACCGTGGCGACGCCGAGCCCGAACGCCAGCAGGTACACGTGCCACACCTGCGCGCTGCCGCTCACCGCGAGCAGGCCGAGGACCAGCGCGAGCACGCCCATCGAGATCTGGGTCAGCATCAGGACGCGGCGCTTGGGGTAGCGGTCGGCGATGACGCCGCCCCACAGGCCGAACAGCAGCATCGGCAGGAACTGCAGGCCGGTGGTGATGCCGAGCGCGGTGCCGCTGCCGTGCGCGAGTTCGAGGACGAGCCAGTCCTGCGCGATGCGCTGCATCCAGGTGCCGGTGTTGGAGACGACCTGGCCGGCCGCGTACAGCCGGTAGTTGCGGTTGCGGAGCGAACGGAACATTCCGCCGGGGCGCGGCTCTTCGTCCTGGGCCTGCTGCTCCGGTTTTTCGGCGGTGGGCTCGTCCGGGACGGCGGTTTGGACCGCTCCGGCATCGTCCGCGGGCGGCGGGCCAGGGGCGGGCTCGTCCGGGCGCGGGGCGGCGGGGGCGTCCCGGTGGTCGGCAGGGGGGAGGGCGGCGGGACGGACGGTCGCACGCGCGATCGGACGCCCGGCCGCGGAACGGCGGTGCCGGGTGCGCGCGGGGGCCGCGGTCTTCGGGGACGCGGGTGTCGCGGGGGCGGCGGCGCGGGCCGTGTGCGCGCGACGCCGACCGTAGGGGCCGCGCGTCGCGGTCCCCTCCGGCTCATCGAAGCTTTCGTTAGCAGAAGTCATTACCAATGCTAACGGTAATCGGAGGAGCGTCATTCCGGCAAGGGCCTATGAACGCGGCCACACCGGCGGCCCGGCGGGTCAGGACCGGCTGAGCCTGTCGATGATCGGGGCGGCCTTGCGGAGGATCTCCCGCTCGCCGGCCGACAGCTCGGCGAGCCGCTGGGCCAGCCACGCCTCCTTGCGGCGCCGCTCGTCCGCGAGCATGGCGGCGCCCTCCTCGGTGACGTGCAGCACGACCTGGCGCCCGTCCGTCGGATGCGGGCTGCGCGCGACGAGCCCGTGCTCCTCCAGGTAGGCGAGCACGCGGGTCATCGACGGCGGCTGCACCTTCTCGTGGTCGGCCAGCTCGCGCGGCGTCATCGACCCGTGCCGCTCGATGGCGGCGAGCGCGGCGAACTGCGTGAGCGACAGCGGCCGGCCGCCCCCGCCCGCCGCGGCCGGCCGCAGCGTGCGCAGCCGGCGCGACAGCCGCGCGATCGATATGCGCAGTTCCTCGGCCAGACCCGGTGCGGACGCGGTGCGCCCCCGGATCGGTGGCGGTGTCATCGTCATCGTTCTCCCGGTGCTGCTGCCCATGCTGCCACGCCACCGGCGCCGTGGTGGACGCCGGGCCCGATGTACGCCCGCGGACGTGACACGTAGCCTGACCCCATGAGCCAACCTCGCCGACCGGACCCGCCGCCGATGCCGACCAACGACGTCCGGATCGCGGCCGCGGGGGCGATCGCGTGGGCGGTCGCGCTCGTCGTGCTGCTGGTCGTCGGGCTGCCGTCCGAGGACCGCTGGTGGCTGTGGGTGTGCGTCACCGGCATCGGGATCGGCCTGTTCGCCATGTGGTACGTCCCCAGGCTCCAGGCGGGACGGGCCCGCGCGGACGCCGCCCGCGCCGCCCGCTCGGAGCCGGCCCCGGCGGCGGACCGCGAGCGGACCGGCTAGGGCTCCAGGTCGGCCTCGGCCAGCAGGGCGGGCAGGCTCTCCGGGTCGCGCAGGACGGCCTCGATGAGAAGCCGATCGGCCCAGTGCCCGGTCGACCACGCGAGCGCCCGCGCCAGCCCGTGGACGCCGCTCGCGTGGACTTCGCCGTCCCGCGTCCACCAGGGGACCTCCTGGCCGTCCACGGTGAGGCGGTCGTGCGCGAGGTAGTCGGCGGGCGCCTCCGGCAGGACGGCCCTCACCGCATCCGGCACGGGACGCTTCTCGCCTTCCGTCCCGACCTCGCCCGGCACTTCGTCCCCTGCCAAGGGCAGATCAAGAAGCTCGGCAAGCCGCGTGTCACGCCCTTGGGCGGCGATGACCAGAGGCTGCCCTTGCAGGAGGGGCAGGAGGTCAGGGCTGTCGAGGACGATGGCGTCCTCCGCGTCCACGACCTCGACTTCGCCGTCCACGACGGCTCGCACATGGTCGGGTGGCTCGACATCAACCTCGGGGGTATCGGCCAAGGTCGTCCAGAGCACGCCCAGTTGGGCACGGCTGACGTTCCTGCCGGGGTCACCGAGCCGGTCGAGCAGCTCTTGCGCGCCTCCGGGTTCGTAGAGCAGTTCCTCCAGCGATGTGCGGACGCCCAAGGCGAGCAGTAGCCGCTCGTCCAGGCCCTCTGGAGCGACGTCATAGAGCCCGGTCAGCGACTCATCCCCGCCCAGCCGGAACTCACCCGGCTTGCGGCCGTCCAACACCGGGTGCCGCCTCAGCCACCACGCCGTGTACGACGGCACCGCCACGCGCCGGCCGTCGTGCAGGGTCACATGCGCGGGATCAACGATCGCGGCCCGCCACGGGGGCGTGGCAAGAAGCCTCAGCGCCGCCGTCCAGTCATCGACGAGTTCCAGGTCGCGGACGGCCACGAACTCCGGCACGAGCGGCGGAAGATCCTGCGGCCCGACCCTCCGGAGCACGTCCTCGGCCCACAGATCCTCGTCATCGAGCTCAAGGGTCTCCGCCTCGTCGGCGAGGCCCGTCAGGTTCACGTCCTCGCCCTTGGCCAGCGCGAACCCGTCCAGGACGCCCACGGCCGCGAGCGTCTCCGGGCCCCACCGCTCCAGCGCCTCGCCGTCCACCACACCGAACGGCGCGTCCCCGGCCATGAGCCCCCGCAACGGGCTCTCCGGCAGCAGCAGCTCACCCGCCGGGTAAAGCTCCCCGTCCTCCCCGGGCAGGGCCAGCTCGGCCAGCCAGGGCTCCTCGCCGGGATCAAGACGCGCCGCCGCGACCAGCCCCAGCACCGCCTCGGCGATCACGTCCGGGTCGTCGGCCTCGAACGACTCCTCGACGGCCACCCGCACGGCGGCGTCCGCGAGCACGGTCCGCGGCCCCGCCTCGACCGCCCCGAGCCGCGTCAGCAGCGGATGCACGGCCTCCGGATGGACGAACCGCAGCCCGAGCACGTCCAGCCCCGCGGGATCGACACCGTCCGCGATGAGCAACCCCCGCGGGCCGCGGACCACACGTCCCGCCTCGCCCGCCAGCGGAACCGGCAAGGCCCCCAGCGCGTCCCTGGCGGCCCCGTCGAGCGCCCCGTACACCCGATGCCACCACGCCGGTTCCCGGTCCACGGCGGCCAGCTCGTCGATCACATCGGCCAGTTCGACCCGCCGCACCCCGAGCGCCGCCAGCGCCGGGCTCCGCGCCGGCCACCGCGGCGGCAGCAGACCGCCGACGACGCCGTCCGCGCCGAGCACCTCGACGAACGGGGCGGGCGCGTCAACGGCGACCGCGTCGCGCCCCCGCGTCCGGTGCGGCAGCACGGGCGCCTCGGGCAGCCGCTCCCGGATCCCCCGCCGGACCCGCGCGTCCAGTTCCCCGGCCCCGATCGGCCCCGGCACGAGCTCAAGCACCGCGGGCGACCCCGCAAGCCCGCCCAGCAGCCGCACATAGCCCTCCGCGGCCTGCTCCACCAGAAAGTCGGTCAACGCCCCGGGCGCGACATGCCGCCGATCCGGCGCAAGCGGGAACGACGCGATGAGCAGCGCGGGCAGGTCCAGCCGCTCATCACTGGGCGTGGGCGCGTGCACGACCCCCGGCATGCCCTCGGGCCACCCGTCCTCTGGGAGGGCCCACCGGACCTGCCAGAACGGCCGCGCCCGCTCTTCCACGGGACGGTTCTCCAGGAGCGCCCCGGGAATCTCCCCATGCGACTCGACCGTCCGCCACGAACTCCCGTTGATGACGACTTCGCCATCCGCACGCCGCTCGGCGGCCAGCTCGCGCACGTCCCCCTCAACATCGATCTCAACGCGCTCCAACGCCGGCAAAGCCAGCATCAGCGCGGCCCCCACCTCCCCCAACTGCCGCCGGACCGACGTGACGGTGTCCTCCCGCAACGGCAGCCGCACCACCGTGTCGAACCCGTCCGGAACCTCCGGCAGTTCTTCGAGCGCGAACGGCAGCCGCAGCAAAGGCACGTGCCCGCCCCGCCTGCCGAGTTCCCCGGCGAGCCCGGGCACCCCTTCCACCAGCGCCCGAGCCCGCTCCCGCGACCATCCGACGCCCGCGTTCCCGGACGCGATGGAGGGGGTGTCGGTCACGGCCACGACGGCCGCGAAGCCGACGCCGAAACGGCCCACGGCCTCGGCGTCGCCGCGTTTGGCGGAGGCCCGGAGGGTGGAGAGGGCCTCGACGCCCGCCGCGTCCAGCGGCGTCCCGGTGTTCGCGGCGGTCAGGACGGTGCCCGCCGGCAGGGTGCGGAGGGTCAGGCGCAGGCGGCCGGGGACGGCGGCGCGGGCGGCGGCGTCGGCGGCGTTCTGGGCGAGTTCGATCACCACGCGGTCGCGGTAGCCGCCCAGGGCGTGGTCCTCTTCGGCGTTCGCGTCCTCGCGGAAGCGCGCCGGGGACTCGGCCCAGGCGCGCAGTACGCGGTCGCGGAGGGCGCGCGCGCCGAAGATGTCCGGGGTTTCCGGCATGGGATCAGCTATGGCCGAGGGCCTCGTCGTCCAGGGGCACGGTGTCGTCGCCGGTGGGGACGACCTCATAGCCCAGTTCGTCGATCACCGGCGGGTTGTGCTCGGACGCGGCCGGGATGGAGACCGCCTCGGAGTGCGCGCCACAGCCGTGGTCGGCGGAGACGACACGGCCGTCGTCGGGGGCGTACTCGTTGGCGCAGGCGCCGAAGATCTGCCGCAGCTCGCCCGCCAGCGGGACGAAGAAGCCGCAGGTGGAGCACTGGGCGGGGGCGGAGGCGGCGATCGGGGCGCGGGGGCCCGCGACGCCCTCGTACCAGCGGGCGGCGGCCTCGTCGCGTCCCTCGCGGGACAGCACCCGGACACGGCCGATCCCGAGCTCCCACTGGGCCGCGCGGTCGGTGGAGTCGTCGACCTGCGTGAAGCCGGGGGCGAGCCGGACGTCGTCGGGCGCGGTCGGCAGCAGGTCGCCGGGCCCGAGGTCGCCGGGACGCAGCCGCTCCAGCCACGGCACCCACTCGGGCGCGAGCATCGCGTCGTCGCCGGGCAGCAGGACGCATTCGCTGACCGTGACGATCCTGGCGCGGGCCGCCCGGGTCACGGTGACCGCCCAGCGCCAGCCCCGGTAGGCGAGGTCGAGGCACTCGAAATAGTGCGTGACCACGCGGTCCGCCTCGGCGCGCACGCCGAGGTGCTCGCCGATCCCCGCGGCGCCGGCGGTCTCCTCGGCCGCCTCGCGGGCGAGGTCGACGGCCTCGGCGCAGGCCGGATCGACGGCGGGCGTGCGGGTCCGGCGGGCGGGCCCGGAGGTGGTGCGCGCGGTGGCGGGTCGCGCGGGGCTGGACTGGCGCTGTGGGCTCACACCCCAATTCTCGCCCATCGGACGGCATGACCGGACACCCGCCCGGCCGGGCGCGAGGTGAGCCTCCCGCTCAGCGGGGAACGTACCCTCGGTCGAACGACTCCATTGGCCGTGTCCCGGCGCCGAGCCGGAACGACCGCAGGGGGAGAGCAGGCGCATGGCAGACCGGGCAAGGGCCGGAGGGTCCGTACGCGCCGCCGCCGGGGGTGCGGCGCGGGCGGCCCGCGCCGTGCGCTCGGCCGTGCTCGGGACGGGACGGCTCACCCGCCGCGTCACGCACGCGCAGGGCGCGGGACGCAGCGGGCTCGGCAGCCTGATCGAGGCGTCCGCGATCAACTCCGCCGGTGACGCGATGGTCGCGGTCGCGCTGGCCGGGACGCTGTTCTTCGGCCTCGACGTCAACCAGGCGCGCGGCCAGGTCGCCCTCTACCTCATCGTCACGATGGCGCCGTTCGCGCTGGTCGCGCCGCTGATCGGCCCCGCGCTCGACCGGGCCAGGCACGCCCGCCGGTACGCGATCGCGAGCACGTTCGTGATGCGGGCACTGCTGTGCTGGGCGATGGCGAGCGCTCTCCCGCACGGTGACCAGGTCACCTTCCTGCCCGCCGCGTTCGGGGTGCTCGTGCTGTCCAAGGCGTTCGGGGTGCTGCGGGCGGCGGCCACCCCGCGCGTCCTGCCGGAGGAGATCTCGCTCGTCACGGCGAACGCGCGCGCCTCGTTCGCGGGGCTGATCACCGCGTCGATCGTCGCGCCCGTCACCGCGGGCCTCGCCGTCCTCATCGGGGCGGCCTGGGTACTGCGCATCGGCACGGTCGTGTTCCTGCTGGGAGTCGTGTTCACCATGTGGCTGCCGGGGCGCGTCGACGTCCCCGGCGGGACACGGCGCACGCAGCCGGACAAGGCCGCGAAACAGGCGCGCCGCTGGCGGACGCTGCCGCGCGTCGGGCCGCTCGTCGCGGAGGCGATGGAGGCCAACGCGGTGCTGCGGGCCTTCTCCGGCTTCCTGATCATCTACCTGGCGTTCCTGCTGCGGCAGGAACGGTTCGACCCGGTGTCCCACCATGTCGCGCTGGGCCTGCTGGCGGCGTGCGCGGCCGCCGGCGGGCTGCTCGGCACCGCGCTCGGCGCCTGGATGAAGGCGCGGGCGCCCCGGTTCATCGTGTCGGCGACGCTGGCGGCCGTCACCGGCGTCACCGCCGCGGGCGCCGCGTTCTTCGGGCTGTGGGCGGCGCTGGCGGTGGCGACCGCGGCCGGTCTCGGCCAGGTGCTCGGCAAACTGTCCATGGACGCGGTGGTGCAGCGCGAGATCGGCGAGGAGATGCGCTCGTCCACGTTCGCCGTGTCGGAGACGCTGCACCAGCTCAGCTGGGTGCTCGGCGGGCTGCTCGGCCTCGGCATGTCGATCGTCGCGGACGGCCGGGTCGCGCTCGCGGCCGTCGCGGCGGTGCTGGCCGCCTCCTTCGGGCTGCTCGTGTCCCGGCAGGCCGGGACACGCCGCCGCACCCGCCGTCCGGACCAGCACACGACGATCAAGGACGCGCACCCGGAGATGCGCGCCTAGCCCGGTGCGACCGGCTCAGCACGGGCGGCTCAGCACGGGCGGCTCGGGGCGACCGGCGGCTCAGGGCGCCAGGTCGTCGGCGACCGCGCGCAGCACGGTCGCGATCTTCTTCGCCTCCGCCGGGGCCGGGTGCTTGCCGCGCCGGTAGGTGTTGGAGATCCCGTCCAGCAGCTTGATCAGGTCCTCGGTGATGACGACCATCTCGTCCGGCTTCTTGCGCCGCTGCTTGGCGATGGTCTTCTCCACCGACGGCAGCGACTCCAGCACCCGCACCTGCAGCGCCTGCTGGCCGCGCCGCCCCTCGACCACGCCGAACTCGATGCGCTGGCCCGGTCTGAGCGTCGTGACCCCGCTCGGCAGCGCCGATGAGTGCACGAAGACCTCACCGCCGTCGTCGCGGGTGAGGAAGCCGAACCCCTTGTCGGAGTCGTACCACTTGACCTTGCCAGTCGGCACCGGAGACCTCGTTCGGTAATCGTCCTGAATCGCCCACAAGATTAGTGCCTCGCCACGGACCGGTGTACACGCCGGGTCCCCCCCGCGACGCCTGTGGAGGCCACGTCTTCAACGCTATCGGGGACGTTCTGCGGCGGCACCCGAATATCGCGGCTCAGGCCGCCCGGAACCCGCCGAACCACTCCGGGAAGGCCAGCAGGTCCGGCAGGACGACGTCCGCCCCGTACGCGGTGAGGGCCGCCGAGTCGAACGAACCCGTCGCGACGGCCACCGCCACCGCCGACGCGGCCCGTGCGGCGTCCACGTCGCCGGTGTGGTCGCCGATGTAGGCGCCGGCGCCGTGCTCGCGCAGCGCCGCCCCCTTGTCGGCGCCGAACAGGCCGCCGACCACGGCGTCCGCCCGCAGCCCGAGGAACCGGACGGTCCGCTCGGTGTCGGCCTGGTTCTTGCCGGACACGACGACCACGCGCCCGCCCCGGGCCCGCACCGCCTCCAGCGCCGCGGCGGCGCCCGGCATGAGGACGGTCGCCGGGATCGCGATGTCGGCGTAGATCGCCCGGTACCGCGCCGCCATCACGGGCACCTCGTCCGCCGGGAACCAGTACGCCATCTCCTCCTCCAGCGGCGGCCCGATGCGCCGCACCACGAGGCCGGTGTCGATCGGGACGCCCGTCTCCGCGGCGAGCGCCGCGTACACGGCGCTGATCCCGGCCCGCGTGTCGGCCAGGGTCAGGTCCAGGTCGAAACCGACGGCGAAGGGGGCACTGGAGGGAAGGAGATCGGGCACGTCTCACAGGGTAAAGGTCCGGACACACGAGAGGACCCGCGCTCTCCCGGTAGTGGCGATGCGACGGGATCCGAGTAGGAGAGCGCGGGACCGTAGTGCCGATATACCCGGGCCCCCGACCACAAACCGACTGACCAGGGAAAACGCTGTACCCGAAGAAGCCACCCCGACCCCAAGGACGATCTCGCCCCCGGCGCCGCCGTCGTCTACCCGGCCCTCGGCCGGGTCCTGGCGGGTCTAGTGCGCCGCCTGGCCTGAGCCCTCGCCCGGGTCCCGGCCCGGGAAGCGGACCTTGGTGAAGGGCCAGGCCGTCGTCACCCATTGGCGGACGAACGTCTCCAGTTCCTTCTCCAGGGCGGAGTTCTCCTCGTCCGCGCGGACCCAGAACACGACGACGGCGTCCGTCTCCGGATCATCGGACGGGGCCACGTGGATGCGGCCGAGCTGCCGCTCCCCGTCCGGCGTGATCACGACGTAGCTGAACGAGCGCCGCAGCTGGCCCTCCTTCTGCAGCCAGGCGACGTCGATCAGGGCCTGCTCGAAGGTGAACTCGCGGTCGGGCCAGCCCCACTCGGGCCCGAACCGGCCGGCGAGCCGGTCCAGGCTGCCGATCACGGCGCCGTAGTCCTTCACCACGTCGTGCACGGTGATCGGGCGGATCTGGAAGTCGGGCCCCGCCACCAGCGTGGGCACCACGAAGTCCTCGGGCAGGAACGCGCCGCCCGCCGCCTTCCGCGGAGAGTTGAACATCGTCGACCTTTCCAGCGAAACCCCTCCCGGCGACGGGGCATGCGGCGAGGAACTGGCGTGCGCCAAAGAACTCTAGCCCCCCGGGCCCCCGGACGAGACGCATCACGAATCCGGGCGTGCCGCACCGGACGCGGCGGCCCGCGGGCCGAAGATGCCTTAGTGTTCTTCTGGAGGAATTCATCACCATGTCGACATCCACGCGTGAGCGCATCGTGTCCGAGTCGCTCCGGCTGTTCGCCGACCGGGGCTACGCGGCCACGTCGGTCGCGGAGATCGAGGCGGCGGCCGGGCTGTCCCCCGGCGCGGGCGGCCTCTACCGGCACTTCCGCTCGAAGGAGGAGGTGCTCGCCTCCGCCATCCGCGAGCACATCGAGCGGACGCGCCGCCAGATCAGCGACGTCCTCGTCCAGGCGCCCGCCTTCGAGGAGCGTCCGCTGGAGGTCCGGCTGCGGATGACCTGCCAGGCCGGGCTCGCCAAGATGCGCGAGGAGCAGGACCTCATCCGGGTGCTGTTCCGCGACCTCGACCAGTTCCCGAACCTGGTCGCGGAGATGCGCGAGGGCATCGTCAACCCGCTGTACGACGGGATCGCGACGTGGCTGTCCACCCAGCCCGAGTTCGAGGGCTCGGCCGAGGACTGGCCCGCCATCGCGACCGTCCTCGGCGGCGCCGTGGTGAACTACTGGCTGGCGAACGAGTCGATGTACGAACCGCCGTCCCACATCGACGAGAAGCGGTTCGTGGAGAGCTGGGCGCGGCTCGGGCTCGGACTGTTGCGCCTGGAGCGCACGCCCGCCACCTGACCTGCGGCCTCCCGTTCCCCACCGGCTGCGGGCACGCCCCGCGGGCCCTACCCTTGAGGCTCGCGTACGTGCTACGTGCGCGCGACATAAAGTTGGGGAACGGCATGGAAACGTATGCGGACTGGTTGCGCGCACGGGGCGACGACGAGCTTCGTGCGCTGCTGTCCGCGCGTCCCGAACTGCTCGCCCCCGTCCCCGCCGACCTGACCGCGCTCGCCGCCCGCGCCGCGACGCCCGCCGCGGTGTCCCGCGCGCTCGACCGGCTCGACCGGTTCACGCTCGCCGTCCTCGAAGCCCTCCTCGTCCTGCCGGCCCCGGAACCGGACGCGCTCGCCACCGCTCTCGGCGCGACCCCCGCGCAGATCGAACGGGCGCTCGGCACGCTGCGCCGCCATGGGCTGGCCTGGGGGGACGGGACACCGGCCACGGCGCCCGGCGTCCGGCAGGCCCTGCCGCATCCGGCGGGGCTCGGCCCGCCCGCCCAGGAGGTCTTCGCGGGCTATCCGGTCGAGCGGCTCACCGACCTGATCATCGACCTGGAGGGCGCGGCGCCGCGCGGGTTCCCCGACTCGACGCGGCTGCTGCGGCGGCTCGCCGAACTGCTCGCCGACCCGGCCGCGCTGATCGACGACGCCGGGCCCGAGGCGCGGGCCGCGCTCGACCAGCTCGCGTGGGGGCCGCCCGTCGGACGGGTCGCCGACGCGCGCCGTCCCGTCCGGACCGGCACCGCCGCCACCCCGATCGAACGGCTCCTCGCGCGCGGCCTCCTCGCCGCCGAAGACGACCGCACCGTCACCCTCCCGCGCGAGGTCGCGCTGCATCTGCGCGGCGACCGCCTCTTCCGGGACGTCCCGGCCGAACCGCCCCAGCTCCCGGCCGCGGCGCGGGAGCCGCGCGGGGAGGACGTCGTGGTCCGCGCCGCCGCGGGCGAGGCGCAGGGCGCCGTCCGGCTCATCGAGGAGCTCCTGGAGCGCTGGGGGCTCGAACCGCCGCCCGTCCTGCGCAGCGGCGGCCTCGCCGTCCGCGACCTGCGCGCCGCCGCGACGCTGCTGGACGTCCCCGAATGGAAGGCCGCGCTGCTGGTCGAGGTCGCCTACGCGGCGGGGCTGCTCACCCGCAGCGGCGACCTCGACGGCGAATGGCTGCCCACGCCCGCCTACGACCTGTGGCTCATGCGCGACACCGCCGGGCGCTGGACGGAGCTGGCGCGCGGCTGGCTGAAGTCCGACCGCGCCGCCGGGCTCGCCGGGGAACGCGACGACCGCGACCGGCTGATCAACGCGCTCAGCGAGGCGATGGTGCGCAGCGGCGCCCCGGCCCTCCGCCGGGAGATCCTGGAGGTCCTCACGGACGCCGACCGCGGCGCCGTCGTCGACGAAGGCTCCCTCCACGCCCGGCTCGGCTGGCTGCGGCCCCGCCGCGGCGGCCCCACCCGGGACCGGATGATCGGCTGGACGCTGCGCGAGGCCGCCGTGCTCGGCCTCACCGGGTTCGGCGAGCTGGTCCCGTTCGCCCGCGACCTCCTCGCCGGCGACGACCCCGAACCCGCCCTGGAGAAGTACCTGCCCGATCCGGTCGACCAGATCGTCATCCAGGCCGACCTGACCGCGATCGCGCCCGGCCCGCTCGTCACCGACCTCGCCCGCGAGCTCGCGCTCACCGCCGACGTCGAGTCCACCGGCGGCGCCACCGTCTACCGGTTCACGCCCGAGTCGATCCGCCGCGCCCTGGACGCCGGACGGTCCGCCGCCGACATCACCGGCCTGCTGACCCGGCATTCGGCGACCCCGCTGCCGCAGCCGCTCGGCTACCTGATCGACGACGTCGCCCGCCGGCACGGGCACCTGCGCGTCGGCGCCCTCTCCTCCTACGTCCGGACCGACTCCCCCGCCACCCTGGACGAGATCCTCGCCGACCGCCGCGCCGGCCCGCTGCGCCTGTACCGCCTCGCCCCGACCGTCCTCGCGTCCGGGTTGCAGCGCGCCGACCTGCTCGATGGCCTGCGCGCCATGGGCCTCGCCCCGGTCGCCGAGGCGCCCGGCGGCGGGGTGATCGTGACCCGGCCGGACGCGCAGCGCGCCGACCCGCCGCCGACCGCCGAGATCGTCCGGCTGCGTCCGGACTCCCGCACCGACGCCTCGATGATCTCCGCGGCCGTGCGGGCGCTGCGGGCCGGGGACGAGGCGGCCCTGCACGGCGCCGAGCACGCCCGGCAGACCCCGTCCGGCGAACCGCCCCGCTCGCCCGCGATGGCCACCATCGAGCGGCTCCGCGCCGCCGTCGACCGCGGCGGACGCGTCTGGATCGGCTACCTCGACCAGCAGGGCCAGGCGTCCAGCCGGATCGTGGAGCCCGTCCGCGTCGAGGGCGGCTTCCTCACCGGTTACGACGCGACCCGCGCCGCCGTGCACCGCTTCGCCCTCCACCGCATCACCGGCGTCTCAGAACTGGACGACGACTCCGCCTCGTAGCACCCTTTTCCCCGATACGGTTTCCGAACGGTCTTCCCGGACACGGTGGAACCCGCCCCACTGCCCGGGAGCCGAATCCGAAGGTCCCGCACATCGGGGATCTGAGCACCCCCTACGCCGCAATAAACGCCGGGCACGGGCCGTTGAAAGGATGCGTTTCCCGCCCGGACCGTACGACGCGCCGACCCGCCTCGGGTAGCGTGCGGCAGCGGATGTCCGGACACGGCATCGACCATCGCAATCCGACGGGGGCCACTGCTTTGACCGACGGTCCGCTCATCGTCCAGTCCGACAAGACGCTGCTGCTGGAGGTCGGCCACGAACTGGCCGGCGCCTGCCGCAAGGAGATCGCCCCGTTCGCCGAACTGGAACGGGCACCCGAACACGTCCACACCTACCGGGTCACGCCGCTGGCGCTGTGGAACGCGCGCGCCGCCGGCCATGACGCCGAGCAGGTCGTCGACACGCTGATCCGGTACTCGCGGTACCCCGTCCCGCACGCCCTCCTCGTGGACGTCGCCGACACGATGGCGCGGTACGGGCGGCTGCGGCTGGAGAAGGACCCGGTGCACGGGCTCGTCCTGACCTCCTCCGACCGGTCGGTGCTGGAGGAGATCCTGCGGGCCAAGAAGATCAAGGGGATGATCGGGGAGCGGGTCGGCGCCGACACGGTGATCGTCCATCCGAGCGAGCGGGGGTCGCTGAAGCAGGCGCTGCTCAAGGTCGGCTGGCCCGCCGAGGACGCCGCCGGCTACGTGGACGGCGAGGCCCACTCGATCTCCCTGGTCGAGGACGGCTGGGAGCTGCGCACCTACCAGCGGGACGCCACCTCGGCGTTCTGGCACGGCGGGTCGGGCGTCGTCGTCCTGCCGTGCGGCGCCGGGAAGACCATCGTCGGGGCCGCCGCCATGGCGCACGCGCAGGCGACCACGCTGATCCTCGTCACCAACACCGTCTCCGCGCACCAGTGGAAGCAGGAACTGCTGCGGCGCACGTCCCTCACCGAGGACGAGATCGGCGAGTACACCGGCGCCAAGAAGGAGATCCGGCCGGTCACCATCGCCACCTACCAGATCATGACGACGCGCCGGAAGGGCGCCTACACGCATCTGGAACTGTTCGACGCCCGCGACTGGGGCCTGGTCGTCTACGACGAGGTCCACCTGCTGCCCGCGCCGATCTTCCGGATGACCGCCGATCTGCAGGCCCGCCGCCGCCTCGGCCTCACCGCCACCCTCGTCCGGGAGGACGGCCGCGAAGGCGACGTGTTCTCCCTCATCGGCCCGAAACGCTACGACGCGCCCTGGAAGGACATGGAGTCCCAGGGCTGGATCGCGCCCGCCGACTGCGTCGAGGTCCGCGTCACCCTCACCGACTCCGAGCGCCTCGCCTACGCCACCGCCGAACCCGACGAGCGCTACCGCTTCTGCGCCACCACCGACACCAAAACGAAACTCATCCAGGCTCTGGTCGATCGCCATCGGGGCGAGCAGACACTGGTCATCGGTCAGTACATCGACCAGTTGGACGAACTGGGCGCCCTGCTGGACGCACCCGTCATCAAGGGCGAGACCCGCGTCCGCGAACGGGAACGGCTTTTCGACGCGTTCCGCTCGGGGGAGATCAACGTACTGGTCGTGTCGAAGGTGGCGAACTTCTCCATCGACCTGCCCGAGGCGTCCGTCGCCGTCCAGGTGTCGGGAGCCTACGGGTCACGTCAGGAGGAGGCTCAGCGTTTGGGACGCCTGCTGCGCCCCAAGGCGTCCGGGACCGGAGCACGCTTCTACGCGGTCGTCGCCCGCGACACCCTCGACCAGGACTACGCCGCCCACCGGCAACGCTTCCTGGCCGAACAGGGCTACGCCTACCGCATCGTGGACGCCGACACCATCCTCGCCGGCGACGACTTCTAACCCTGCGGGGTTGGGCGCTGCGCCAGGACAGGGCGTGGTCAAGCCTGCGGCCAGTTCCTGAGTGCGGCGTCGAGCGCGTCCAAGGTCCTCTCCCAGGAGGCTTCCACATCGCGCGGACTGTGCTGGAACGCGCCCGCGGTCTCCAGGCTCACATAGCCGTGGAACACGCTGCCCAGCATTCTCACCGCGTCGGTCTGGTCGGGTTCTGGGAGCTCATAGCCGCGCAGGATCGCCCGCGTCAGCTCCGCGTGCCGTCCCGCCGCGCTCGTGAGCGCCGTCTCCAGGTCCAGCTTCATCCGTGCCGCGGTGTACCTGCCGGGATGCCGCTTGGCGTAGTCGCGGTAGGCGCTCGCGAAGGCCACGAGCGCGTCCTTTCCGGCACGGCCGGCCACCGCGGCGGCGACCTCGTCGGCGAGTTCGACCAGGGCCAGCAGCGCCACCCGGGTCTTCAGGTCGTGGACGTTCTTGATGTGCGAGTACAGGCTGGCTTCCTTGACGCCGAACCGGCGCGCCACCGCCGCCACGGTCAGGTTGTCGAAGCCGACCTCGTCGGCCAGCTCCGCCGCCGCCCGGGTCAGGCGGTCAACGGTCACTCCCGCACGTGCCATGGGACCTTCCTATCTACCTAGACGATTAATGCGTTTGCCTAAAGGTCTTAGGAAGACTAGCGTCCCGCCCATGAGACCTGTCACTGAACACGACATCCGTGCGTCCTTCGTCAACTGCTCCAAGGGCGAGGCCAAGCGCCTAAGCCTGCCCAAGGACTTCACGGACCTGCCCTGGGACGACCTGGACTTCCTCGGGTGGCAGGATCCGGGCGCCCCGGGACGCGCCTACCTCGTCACCATGCGGGATGACGGTCTCGTCGGGATCTCGCTGCGCGTGACGGCGGGTGCGGCACGCGGCTTCACCTCGCGAAGCCTGTGCTCGCTGTGCCTGACCACGCGCACCGGCGGTGGCGTGACGCTGATGACCGCGCGCCGGACCGGCGAGGCCGGCCGCCAGGGCAACTCGGTCGGGCAGTACTTGTGCGGCGACCTCGACTGCTCGTTGTACGTGCGAGGCAAGAAGCAATCCGTTGCAGGCGGAGGGCTCGACGAATCGCTCAGTTTGGAAGAGAAGGTCGCCCGCGTCCAGACCAACCTGGATACGTTCCTGGACAAAGTGACCCGGTGAAATGAGAAGGGCCCCGCCGGTAACGGCGGGGCCCTTCCACAATATGAGTCCGGCGGTGTCCTACTCTCCCACACGGTCTCCCATGCAGTACCATCGGCGCTGAAGGGCTTAACTTCCGGGTTCGGGATGGGACCGGGTGTTTCCCCTTCGCCAAAACCACCGAACGACCAACCCCCAACACCCCACCAAACAGGGGGTGCGGGAAGACTCGTCCGAGCGTCAGGCTCGGTATTCACTTTTTGCTGCGGTACCCGGTTGTTTTCCGGGAACCACACAGGGACGCGAACAACTACACGCAACACATGCGGCGATTTGGTTTGAACGGATCATGTGTTCAAGCCACTCGGCCTATTAGTACCGGTCGACTCCACACGTCACCGCGCTTCCATCTCCGGCCTATCAACCCGGTCGTCTACCGGGGGCCTTACACCCCACAAGGGGGTGGGAGAACTCATCTTGAGGAAGGCTTCCCGCTTAGATGCTTTCAGCGGTTATCCCGACCGAACGTAGCCAACCAGCCGTGCCCCTGGCGGGACAACTGGCACACCAGAGGTCCGTCCGTCCCGGTCCTCTCGTACTAGGGACAGACCCTCACAATTCTCCTACGCGCGCAGCGGATAGGGACCGAACTGTCTCGCGACGTTCTAAACCCAGCTCGCGTGCCGCTTTAATGGGCGAACAGCCCAACCCTTGGGACCTACTCCAGCCCCAGGATGCGACGAGCCGACATCGAGGTGCCAAACCATCCCGTCGATATGGACTCTTGGGGAAGATCAGCCTGTTATCCCCGGGGTACCTTTTAGCCGTTGAGCGACACCACTTCCACACGTAGGTGCCGGATCACTAGGCCCTGCTTTCGCACCTGCTCGACACGTCCGTCTCACAGTCAAGCTCCCTTGTGCCCTTGCACTCGCCACCTGATTGCCAACCAGGCTGAGGGAACCTTTGGGCGCCTCCGTTACACTTTAGGAGGCAACCGCCCCAGTTAAACTACCCACCAGGCACTGTCCCCCACCCGGATCCACGGGTGCGGGTTAGACGCTCAAAACGACCAGAGTGGTATTTCACCAGCGACTCCACCGGCACTGGCGTGCCGGCTTCACAGTCTCCCACCTATCCTACACAAGACGCTCCAAGCGCCAATGCCAAGCTATAGTGAAGGTCCCGGGGTCTTTCCGTCCTGCTGCGCGAAACGAGCATCTTTACTCGTACTGCAATTTCGCCGGGCCTGTGGTTGAGACAGCGGGGAAGTCGTTACGCCATTCGTGCAGGTCGGAACTTACCCGACAAGGAATTTCGCTACCTTAGGATGGTTATAGTTACCACCGCCGTTTACCGGCGCTTAGATTCTCAGCTTCGACCCCCAAAAGGGATCTAACCGGTCCTCTTAACGTTCCGGCACCGGGCAGGCGTCAGTCCGTATACCGCGTCTTACGACTTCGCACGGACCTGTGTTTTTAGTAAACAGTCGCTTCCCCCTGGCCTCTGCGACCCCACCCAGCTCCCACCGCAAGGGCGTTCACCGGGCGTGGTCCCCCTTCTCCCAAAGTTACGGGGGCAATTTGCCGAGTTCCTTAACCACAGTTCACCCGATCGCCTCGGTATTCTCTACCTGACCACCTGAGTCGGTTTAGGGTACGGGCCGCCGATACACTCGCTAGAGGCTTTTCTCGACAGCATGGGATCACTCACTTCACCTAAAACGGCTCGGCATCACATCTCACCCTTGGCGGCGCACGGATTTACCTGCACACCGGGCTACATGCTTACCCCAGGACAACCATCGCCTGGGCTGAGCTACCCTCCTGCGTCACCCCATCACTCACCTACTACCCCCTCGGGCCCCACGCTCCCCGCAGACCAGGCCCGAAGGCCCAGACCACAGCTCGGGTGGTTAGCATCAGAGGGTTCAGCGTTGGCGCATACCAGCGGGTACGGGAATATCAACCCGTTGTCCATCGACTACGCCTGTCGGCCTCGCCTTAGGTCCCGACTTACCCTGGGCGGATTAGCCTGCCCCAGGAACCCTTGGTCATTCGGCGCACACGTTTCTCACGTGTGACTCGCTACTCATGCCTGCATTCTCACTCCCACAGCCTCCACCACTCGATCACTCGGCGGCTTCACCGGCTGCAGGACGCTCCCCTACCCATCAACACATCACATGTCAATGCCACGGCTTCGGCGGTGTGCTTGAGCCCCGCTACATTGTCGGCGCGGAATCACTTGACCAGTGAGCTATTACGCACTCTTTCAAGGATGGCTGCTTCTAAGCCAACCTCCTGGTTGTCACGGCAACTCCACATCCTTTCCCACTTAGCACACGCTTAGGGGCCTTAGCCGATGATCTGGGCTGTTTCCCTCTCGACTACGAAGCTTATCCCCCGCAGTCTCACTGCCACGCTCTCACTTACCGGCATTCGGAGTTTGGCTGACGTCAGTAACCTTGTAGGGCCCATCAGCCATCCAGTAGCTCTACCTCCGGCAAGAAACACGCGACGCTGCACCTAAATGCATTTCGGGGAGAACCAGCTATCACGGAGTTTGATTGGCCTTTCACCCCTAACCACAGGTCATCCCCCAGGTTTTCAACCCTGGTGGGTTCGGGCCTCCACACCGTCTTACCGGCGCTTCACCCTGCCCATGGCTAGATCACCCCGCTTCGGGTCTACAGCATGCGACTGAAAACGCCCTATTCAGACTCGCTTTCGCTACGGCTACCCGCCACCGGTTAACCTCGCCACACACCATAACTCGCAGGCTCATTCTTCAAAAGGCACGCCATCACGAACACCACCCGAAGGCAGTGAGGACGCTCTGACGGCTTGTAGGCACACGGTTTCAGGTACTATTTCACGACCCCTCACCGGGGCACTTTTCACCTTTCCCTCACGGTACTGGTCCGCTATCGGTCATCAGGAAGTATTCAGCCTTACCACGTGGTCGTGGCAGATTCACACGGGATTTCACGGGCCCCGTGCTACTCGGGAACACACCCAAGAGACGTCATGATTTCACCTACCGGGCTCTCACCGTCTACGGCCGGCCATCCCATACCGTTCGGCTATCACAACATTTTGTAACTCTCCGACCCAGCGGCAGCTAGATCAAGGCGGTCCCACAACCCCGCACACGCAACACCTGCCGGCTATCACACGCGCACGGTTTAGGCTCCTCCGCTTTCGCTCACCACTACTCACGGAATCACTATTGTTTTCTCTTCCTGCGGGTACTGAGATGTTTCACTTCCCCGCGTTCCCACCAACCTGCCTATACATTCAGCAGGCGGCGACACCCCATGACGGGTGCCAGGTTTCCCCATTCGGAAATCCCCGGATCAAAGTCTGGTTGCCGACTCCCCGAGGCATATCGCAGGCTCCCACGTCCTTCATCGGCTCCTGATGCCAAGGCATCCACCGTATGCCCTTAAAAACTTGAACACACGAAACGATCAAAACAAATCGCAGACAAGAACACGATCCAAAGACCGCATTCTCGCCAGAGATGCTCGCGTCCACTGTGCAGTTCTCAAAAAACAACCGGGCCCACCAGACCCCCACCCCCGCAAAGGAGCGCGGCGTCTGGTCCCGCAGTCCGAGGCCACCGGGCTTACGCCCGTTCCCTCAGGACCCAACAGCGTGTCCACCAGCCCGCGCACCCGAAGCTCGCCGTTCCCACTCCCCGGTCACCCGGGGCGGTACTAGCCGAGCCGCATACGCGGCCTGCTGAGTAACCAGTGCTCCACATCTATGAGCAGCCACCTGACGGACGTGCGCCGTCAACGGCGGCCACCGACCCAGACACCCCTAAAGAGGTCGCCTGAGCCAGTCGATGCTCCTTAGAAAGGAGGTGATCCAGCCGCACCTTCCGGTACGGCTACCTTGTTACGACTTCGTCCCAATCGCCGGCCCCACCTTCGACCGCTCCCCCCACACAAGGTGGTTGGGCCACGGGCTTCGGGTGTTGCCGACTTTCGTGACGTGACGGGCGGTGTGTACAAGGCCCGGGAACGTATTCACCGCAGCGTTGCTGATCTGCGATTACTAGCGACTCCGACTTCACGAAGTCGAGTTGCAGACTTCGATCCGAACTGAGACCGGCTTTAAGGGATTCGCTCCACCTCACGGTATCGCAGCCCTCTGTACCGGCCATTGTAGCATGTTTGCAGCCCAAGACATAAGGGGCATGATGACTTGACGTCATCCCCACCTTCCTCCGAGTTGACCCCGGCGGTCTCCCATGAGTCCCCACCATTACGTGCTGGCAACATGGAACGAGGGTTGCGCTCGTTGCGGGACTTAACCCAACATCTCACGACACGAGCTGACGACAGCCATGCACCACCTGTCACCGGCCCAAAAAGGACCCACCATCTCTGATGGTTTTCCGGCAATGTCAAGCCTTGGTAAGGTTCTTCGCGTTGCGTCGAATTAAGCAACATGCTCCGCCGCTTGTGCGGGCCCCCGTCAATTCCTTTGAGTTTTAGCCTTGCGGCCGTACTCCCCAGGCGGGGCGCTTAATGCGTTAGCTGCGGCGCGGAATCCGTGGAAGGACCCCACACCTAGCGCCCAACGTTTACGGCGTGGACTACCAGGGTATCTAATCCTGTTCGCTCCCCACGCTTTCGCTCCTCAGCGTCAGTACAGGCCCAGAGAACCGCCTTCGCCACCGGTGTTCCTCCCGATATCTGCGCATTTCACCGCTACACCGGGAATTCCGTTCTCCCCTACCTGCCTCTAGTCTGCCCGTATCCACCGCAGACCCACGGTTAAGCCGTGGGCTTTCACGACGGACGCAACAAACCGCCTACGAGCTCTTTACGCCCAATAATTCCGGACAACGCTTGCGCCCTACGTATTACCGCGGCTGCTGGCACGTAGTTAGCCGGCGCTTCTTCTGCAGGTACCGTCACGTTAGCTTCGTCCCTGCTGAAAGAGGTTTACAACCCGAAGGCCGTCATCCCCCACGCGGCGTCGCTGCGTCAGGCTTCCGCCCATTGCGCAATATTCCCCACTGCTGCCTCCCGTAGGAGTCTGGGCCGTGTCTCAGTCCCAGTGTGACCGGTCGCCCTCTCAGGCCGGTTACCCGTCGTCGCCTTGGTAGGCCATCACCCCACCAACAAGCTGATAGGCCGCGAGCCCATCCCCAACCGAAAAACTTTCCACCACCACCAGATGCCCGGAGTGGTCATATCCGGTATTAGACCCAGTTTCCCGGGCTTATCCCAGAGTCAGGGGCAGGTTGCTCACGTGTTACTCACCCGTTCGCCGCTCGAGTACCCCCGAAGGGGCCTTTCCGCTCGACTTGCATGTGTTAAGCACGCCGCCAGCGTTCGTCCTGAGCCAGGATCAAACTCTCCATTAAGGTCCAACGACCACACCAGGGCACAAACCCCGGCAGGCCAAACCTTGAAGAAAATCCCAGCACACACAACCCCCAAGAGGGCCGTGTATTGCCTCAAAGAAATCCCCACCACCCCCACAAAAGAGGATGGCCACGGGGCGACCCGGCCAAAAAGGCCGGGCCGATAAAGGCACTGGCTTTTAACACGCTGTTGAGTTCTCAAGAAACGGACACCCACCGCACTGGATCCGCTTTCGCGTTTCCCGCTCCGGGGCGACTCACTTACTTTATCGGATCCGGCCGGCTTGTCAATTTCCGGCTTTCTCCGATAACACCCTTCCGACGCCGCTTTCGCGGCTTCTTCCGAGCGGTGGAGCTATTTCATCAGATCCGGCCCGATTGTCAAACCGCGCCTTTTCCGACCCACCACGGCACAGCAGACACGGCTCAGCCGCGTCGGCGGGTTCGTTGGTGGTTTCCCCCGGGCCGGCCGCCGTCAGGCGTCCTGCTCCCCGTGGGGCGAAGTGAACAGTATGCCCACGAGGCGGGGACGTCAAACCGACTTGCCCGGACGGATCGCCACAGATCGGTCGGCCGAACGGCCGGGACACACGCCCAGCACTCGTTCTACCTTGGGTTTTGCTCCGGCCGTCCCGTAGCACCCACTTCAAGAACGTGCTCCGAACCGCCAATGTTTCTTTTCGGCAACATCGGCGGACAGCGCGCCTTACGACTTGGCCAGGTATCCACCGACGAAGAGAACCGCCTCGGCGAAGACCCAGATGAAGGCCGCCATGGTGAGAAGTGTGTCCAGCCGGTCGGGCCTGCGCCGGACACCGCCCCAGGCCCACGCGGTGACGGCGACGGCCACGGCCAGCACGGCGGCGGGGGACGACAGCCGGACCGCAGCGTCGAAGCCCGCACCGCATCCCGGGTCGCGAAGGTCGTCCTCGCCACAGAACGCCGTCTCGCCCCACCCGCCGAAAGCGGAGAAGAGCCATAGGAGGGCCAGCGCGCAGTTCGCGATCGTCGGAATGGCCGGCGAGATCCACCAGCTCTTCGAACGTCCCGACATGGCCTGCACGACCGGACGGTACCTCGCATCGCGGAAGCCGTGAAGGCCCATCCGGGAACCGCCGGCAGGGTCAGGTGATCTCTTTGGCCTCGTGGAGGTTCATGTCCATGACGATCGCCGTCATGGCCGCCATCGTCCGCAACGGCTCCGGGACGGGATCGAAGATCTCGGTCTCGTACTTGTCCGCCGTGGTCAGCAGGTGCGTGGCGAGCCCGGCCCACTTCTTGCGCACGTGCGCGACCTTGCCACTGTCGGCGTCCTTCACCTGGAAGTTGGTGCGCGGCACATCGACCTCCACCGAGCCGATCAGCGTCCCGTCATCGTCGTAGATGACGTAGCGGCGCCCGACCCGTTCGGTGACGAACGAGCCGATGCGTTCACCGTCCGGCTTGAGGATCTCGGTGTACTCCCGCCCGCTCTGCTTGTCCACCATGAGCAGTGGTTCACCGTCCGGTGTGGTCAGCAGGACGGCCCGGGCATCAAGGTTCGACTTGCCGGGGACGAGCCCCCGCATTTCGGCACGGCCATCGTCCTTCGTCTGGCCCGCAATGGCGAGGACGATCCCATCGCCGTCCATCACCTTGTACCGCGACTTGGCGAACGGCCCCCTGCGAGGCTGTTCGACCTTGAGCACCGGGGAGCGGAACACTTCGCTCACGTGTTCTCCTGCCTCGTCGGCCGCATACGCGGGCACCTCACCGTTCACCCTGCCGACGTCCTCACGTTTTCGCGCGGCACGCCGTCCAACCGGCGATCCTGCCAAGCCGCGGGCACTCAAGGGAAGTAGTTTCCGCATCCGATCGCCACGGCGGAACCGATCGACAGCACGCCTAAAACCGGCTGGCCTGCGCGATTACGAACCGGGTTGGCCACCCCGGACACACTCTTCTGCCAGTCCGGGCACCATGGCCAACCTACGGACGCGGCTGGCGGCGACCGGACGGCACGCACGAAGGGTGCGGCTCTCCCTACCCCGGCAGGTCCGGCACCCCGCCGGCTCAGCACGTCCCCTCCTGCCGATCACCTCGGTGAGTCAGCGGACCGAACCACCCCTGGAGGAGGCGGTCAATGACCTGCGCGGCGTGCTCGGTGTTGTCTCCGCAGTGGCCCAGGAAGCCGCGCGGAACCTCATGGATCCACCACCGACCACCCGGCCCTGCCAGGACACTCAACGTGGTCACGGCACCGTCAACGCCGTGGACCTGGAGCAGCGGGGCACGGGCCGGGGCCACCGTCCGCACGCAGCGCCACCCTCGCCGCTCCAGCGCGACCGCCAGTGCGTCCAGGTACCGCCCCACCGCGTCACGGTTCCGCAGGGTGCGCCACTTCACCATCTGGAAACGGGCCTTGCGGCGCAGCTGGTAGCCGGTCAGGGAAGCTTGGCCCACGTGACCTTGCCGCCCTCGTTGAGGGGACGGACGCCCCACGCCCGCACCAGCTCGGCCACAAGCATCAGGCCCCGGCCGGACGTCGCGGCGTAGTTCTCCGACCGGACCACCGGCAACCCCTCTCCGCCGTCCCACACCTCCACAACCACCAGCCCGTCGCGCTCGTCGCGGAACACCCGCACGACGATCGACCCCTGCCCGTGCCGGTAGGAGTTCGTGACCAGCTCGCACACCACGAGCCGCCCCACGTAGTCGTCCTCGATCCCCCACTCCGCGAACCGCGCGGCCAGAAACCGCCGCGCGAGCCCCGGCGCCTGATCATTCGGATCGAGGACCAGCGTGGGGGTCTCGGGGGCCAGTGCAGTGGGCATCGCCATCACCTCCGTGTCCAGGTGAGATGTGTGTTAACCACGACACAGAGTCAGCCCGTCACGCTAAGTTGGCATGCGTACTCAGCGGATTCGTAACAACACGGAACGTGGAGCCCCTCCCCCATGGCCACCAACGAATCACCCGATCCCAAAGGCAGCATGTGGGCTTTCATCGCCTACTACCTGCGTTTCTGCCGCAACCAGCGAGGACTGTCGGGCGAAGCGGTAGGACGGATCGTCAACGCGAGCAAGGCGACCGTTTCACGCATCGAGAACGGCATAGACCGCCTGGACGGACCACGCGCCGCCCTCCTCGACAAGGCGTGGGAGACCGGCGGGGTCTTCTCCCTCCTGGTCTGGTACGCCAGCATCGGCCACGACCCCCAGTGGCTCGCCCAACTCTCGACCTTCGAGCAGCGAGCCCGCATCATCCGGATCTTCGAGCCGCTCGTGATCTCCGGTCTGCTCCAGACCGAGGAGTACGCCCGGGCGCTCCTGATAGGTGGCGGCATGCCCGACCCCGAGCCGTTCGTCACTGAGCGAATAGAACGCCAAGGCGTTCTCGACCGCGCGTTCGTCATGGTGCTCCTGAGCGAGGCGGCTTTGCGATGGCCGGTGGGAAGCCCTCGGATCATGCGAGAACAGCTCGCACACGTTCTCGAAGTAGCAGAGCATCCGAACGTCGTCGTGCACGTAATCCCGCAGACCTTCGAGACCGGCGCCTACCCGGGCCTGGACGGCGGCGTGAAGCTCGTCACGGGTGATGATTTCGGCGAGGTTGCCTACACCGAGTCGCTCGGCGGCGGACGGCTTATATCGTCTCCAGTAGAGGTCGCAGATTACGCGATCTTGTTCGCACGGATCAGTGCGAAGGCTCTCCCCGAGCACAGGTCCAAGGACCTGATCACGAAGGCTATGGAGGCGTTCAGTGAGCACGACATGGCGCAAGAGCAGTCACAGCGGAACCCAGGGCGGAAGTGACTGCGTAGAGGTGGGCCGTTTCCCCCAGGCAATCGCCCTCCGCGACTCCAAAGACCCCAACGGCCCCAAACTCCTCATCACACGCAACCACTTCGCAGCCCTGGTCACCGACCTGAAGCGTTAGCTTCACATGGCCCTGGCCCTGGCCCTGCCTGGGCCAGGGCTTTGGAGCATGGGATGACGGCCCCTTTTCATCTTCGGGTGGTTTCGTAGTTCTGCAGGACGGTGATGGCCTTGACCAGGTGGCCGGCCTTGCTGGGACCGCAGCGGAGCTTGCGGAGGATTCGCCATGATTTGAGCTGGGCGTTTGCGCATTCGCCGGGGCCGCGGAGCTTGGCGTGCGCCAGGTTGGCCTGCTTCTGCGACTCGGGCTTGTCCTTGCCCTTGCAGGGCGTGATGACGACCGAGGCCTCGGCACCTTGGTAGGCCTTGTCGGCCAGGGTGAGGATTCCCGCCTTCTCCAGTTCGCGCAGGATGCCCCACACGCGGGCGGCGGTCAGATCGTGGATCTTGCCGGGCATCGCCCCCGAGGTCCACAGGATCGTCCCGTCCGGGCCGGCGATCACCTGCACGTTCATCCCGTGCACCCGGTGCTTGCCGGAGAAGTGGGGGCGGTTGCCTTCACCCGGTCGGTGTGGATCAGCGTGCCGTCCAGAACCAGGTGCGTCAGCCCGTCGGTCCCGGCCTTGCGCAACGCGGCCCACAGCTTGGGGGAACGCGCCGACAGCAGCGCGACGATCTCCTCGACGTAGCGCCAGGCGGTGGCGACCGACACCCCGAAACCCGCGGCGGCCTCGGCGAACGTCTCGCCCTTGCGCAGGTGCACCAGCGCCAGCACCAGGAGAGCCTGCCGGCCGGGGTTCAGCAGCCGCCACCGTGACCTGATCGCCCGGCGATGGCGACGGACGATCCCCGCCACGTAGTTCAGCGTCGGACGCGGAACCCCGGCTATGACAAATGCCGTTATACCGGCCCCGGGAAACCCGTAAGGTGTCCGCTCCGACCAGCGGAGAAGATTATTGAGGTCTCGCGACGCGATCGGCGATCGTCTGGCTGATGCGGTCGAGGTCGGCGGGAGAAATCAGTGTTCCCTTCGATTGCAAGATGATGAAGAATGTCAGTGCGGCAGTGCAAATATCGGCTTGTGAACGTGGAAGCACACAGCTGATCGACCTGGTCGTGTGGCCACCGTCGAGGCTCAGGGTTTGGGCTTCCGTGTTGATGGAACCACCGGCGACGGAAACCTGCGCGTTGACGTAGAATTTCGGGGTGTTGGTCGGGATGGCATCTGTGGTTCCTTCGTCGCGTTGTGCGCAGTCCGTGACATGGAGAAGCCCGTTCAGTTCGGATGCGTCCTTGCCGAAGGCGCTACAGGCGGCTTCGGCTTGGACGCTCGTACTTCCGGGAAGATAGTTCGCGCTCACTTGTGGACCGGCTTTGGGATCCCCCTGGATCGCATCTTCGCCCACGAAGGCCCACATGCCTGCTGAGAGCCCCGGGTAGGAGTTGTCACAGGGCAGTCCCGCCGGTCCGATGAGGTACTGCGCTGTCCCGTACATGCCCGCCCCGTAGACCTGGGCCCCCGCAGGAAGCCTGACCTGGCCAGGCAGACGCACCGTGGAGGAAACAGGGTCCGGATGTGGCAAGCCGGGCTGCTTGGGGGTACAGAGCTTCGCCGTGACGACCTGCGCGGGCAGTGTGATCGTCTTGGGATCGGCCGAGGTGGGCAGCGTGAACTTTCTGAGCGTCGCCGTGAGGTCTGCTGGGTTGCTGACGAAGGCGGATCGCTGGTCTCCGCCGCCCGCGGTGGCGAGCTGGGTCAGGGCGGCCCGGTCACGTGTTGGGACCTTGTAGCCGATGAACCGTAAACTCAGATCCACCCCGACCTCTTCGGCCCGTTTCTGGACAGCGGCGCGGAGGACGGCGGGATTGGACGTACATGCGTCGATGCCATGGCTGGTCACGATGACGATGCGGTTGCCGTCGCGTCCGCGGAACGGGTAACGGCTGGAGAAGTCGTCGATAGCGGCAAGGATCCCGCTGCCCAAGGTGACCTGGCCGCCGGAGGCGAGTGTCCGGGCGGCTCTACCGATCTTCTGCCGGTTCCCGATGCCGCTGCCCACCACCTCAGCAGTGTTTCCAGGGTCGGCGCAGGTACCGCCGAAACGGCGCAGCGCCATGGCGTCACCGCCCCCCGCATTATCCGCCGTGGCGACGACCGCGGTGCGCACCGCGGCGAAGTCGGCCGAATCGGTCGCGGAAGTGTCGATCAACAAAGTCGTGCGGTATCCCGGAACGAACTGGACGACCACGAAGACAATGGCCCCGACCGTCATCGCAACCACCAGGATCAGCGCCCAGACCAGGCGTCGCCGACGCGATGGACGCCGCCGGGTGGTGGCCTCGGTCATGACCGGCCCCCCGGAGCGGCGGCGCGCAGCGTGTTCAGAGCATCGGTCAGGGCGTTCGCCCTCGCGTTGTAGGTCGTCACGGCTGTCCGGTAGGCGGCCAACTCGCTCTCGTGTGACCGGCCTGCTCGGGCGGCCTCCAGTAGATCCCTCCCGGAGGCGACCACGCGCCGCTGCTGCGCACGCAGTTGTCTGGCCTTCACGTAAGTGTCCCGCGCCTGGGCGGTCTTGGCCCTGCTCTCAAGGCCGTCCAACGGCCCGGTGACGTTCACCGACCCGGCCCGGTCCAGATGGCGCTCAGCGGAATCGAAGCGGCCCTCGTCGATGGCGGTACGGGCCGCCTCAACCTGGCTGACAGCCGGATTGAGAACATCGATAACCTGCTTTGCCTCCCGCAGGACGGGCTGGGTGTTGGTGAGCCACTCCAAGGCGGCGTTCAACTTGGCCGGATCGTCGGCGAACACCGGGTCCCCCGCCTGTACTCCCGCGGCGATCTGCTCTAACCGTGTCCGCTGGGCGTGGGGAACTTGGTAACCGACCACCTTGAAGTCCACTTTCAGACCCGCTGCCTTAATCCGCTCCTGAATCTCGCGCTGGACGAAGGCACTGTCGTCGTCACAGGCGTCGGCACCATGCCGGGTCACCACGATGATTCGGTTGACCTGCGTCGCCCGCTGGTCAGCTCCCCATGCCAGCGTTTTGGAGAAATCGTTCACCGCCTCGACGATGCCGCGCAGCAACGTCGCCTCGCCGGTCGGACTGACCTTGGTGGCGGCATGCGTGATCTGCTGCCGGTTGCCGGTACCGAAACCCACCAACTGAGTGGTGGCATCGTCGGTACCGCACTGACCGCCGAAGGCCCTCAGCGACAACACATCGTCTTCCCCCGCGTTCCCCACCGCCTTTGACAATGAGGCGGCGATCGCCTCCGGGCCGCCCGCCGCCGCGGTCGCGTCGATGAGGAACTGGGTCTTGTACGCAGGCGCGAACATGGGCCGCACCCACTTCCACCCGACCCATCCTCCGCCGATGAGCACTGCCAAGGCCATGGTGATGAACACCGCGTTGCGGACCCCCCGGGACATAGAGACATTGAGGAAATGTAGATTTCCGGCTGCCTGTATCACCTGACTGTGGCCTGAGGCAGTCGCCTCTAGCCGGGTACCCGAGTTCTCCGGCGCATCGCCGGGCTTCTGCGCGGAGCTCATTTCTCGTTGAGGTCTCGGCCGGCCTGTTTCACAATACTGTGCCCCGACGCCTTGGCCTTCAGTTGCACGTCGGCCTCAGTTGGCCTCCGGCTCGACGAGCCGTCCCGATCGGCCTGGTGGTCGGAACGGCGGGACGCCACGGCTCCGAAGACCGCCAGTGCCAGACCGGCAACCCCCACCGTCGCACCGACCCACCCCAACGTGTCGTCCAAGCGGAAACCCACCCGGCCCCAGTACGCCGCCATGCCGACTGCAGCAGCCACCATGATCGAAGCCCCAACCCAAACAAATAAACCTCTTGTCATGTCTGACATCATGAACCAGCAATCAAGATCAGATCTGGTGATCAATTAAAGAGGGTGTCCTGTGACTGGCCAAAAGTGGACTGATCCTTTTCATTCTCGGGCGGGGCAGTTGATCACAGCGTGATCGCAAGTTGATGGAGTGCCCTCGGATGCAGAGAAGCCCCTGGTAGACGGGTTGATCACCACAACCCACACCGTCTCACCAGGAGCTTCTGCATGCTGTTCTACCGTGCCGCTGTGGATTTGTCGCGTCCGACGCTGAACTACGTGGCGGGGATCGTCCCGGCGCCATCGCCGGGCGATCAGGTCACGGTGGCGGCTGCTGAACCCCGGCCGGTAGGCTCTCCCGCTGCTGGTGCACCTGCGCAAAGGCGAGACGTTCGCCGAGGCCACCGCGGGCTCGGGGTATCGGTGGCCACCGCCCGGCGCTACGTCGAGGAGATCGTCGCGCTGCTGTCGGCGCGTTCACCCAAGCTGCGGGCCGCGTTGCGCAAGGCCAGACCGACGAGCTGACGCCGTGTCCCCGCGCCTGTCTGTCCAAGTGATTCCGGATGGTGCCCCGCACCCAGGCAGCTCGGGAGCGTTCACCATCGCGACTCTGCCCGGCAATCTGCGAGCCGCTTACACTGTCTCCGAGCCGCACGGCAGGATCTTGGACGGACTGTCCGACATCGAACGACTGCACGAGCGGTTCGCGGACATTTCCACCTATGCGCTTCCGGCCGAGCTGTCGGCGGCACTGATCGGGGAGATCGCAGACGAAGTATGGAAGCCATGCCCCCTCGCCCCGTGTGGCGTAAGAGCAGCCACAGCAGTTCTCAGGGAGACGAATGCGTTGAACTGGCCAACCTCGGCACGGTTGTGGCCGTCCGGGATTCCAAGGACCCGGACGGCCCTAATACTCCAGCCGCATTTAGAGATGGGTGAGTTCTCGTTGTCGCTGGTAGTGGCATCTTCGAGCACGGGCTTGGTGGCGGCGTCGCCAGTGTGACCAGTGCAGATGGTGTGCGGGTGGGTGCCGGGTCGGGTGCAGGAGGGCGTGGAGGCGGCGGATCTCGTTGACCGTGAGCGGGGCCAACGCGTCCGGATCGTCACCTTCATACCGCCGGCAGGGTGAACGTCCCTGCCGGGACGGCCCCCTGTGTGGCGAGGTCGTCGGCCTCGCCGTCGTCGGTGCCGCTTCGGCCTGGGGGTGGGGCGGCGGCCAGGAAGACCAGGTGCGCGTGGGCGACCATGGCCAGGGTGACGTGCCGGTACCAGGCGGTGTGCTTGCGGACCTGGTAGTGGTCCAGGCCGACCTCGTTCTTGGACGCTTGGAAGCATTCCTCGACGCTCCAGCGGGAGCCTGCCACCCGCACCAGCTCGGGCAATCCGACCGGCCGGTTCGCCCGGCACCGGTAGAACGCCAGGTCGGTGGGGTCGCTGATCGACCGGCGGGCCAGCATCCATTCGTGTTCGCCCAGGCTGATCCATGCCCAGTCGTACCAGCGGCGGCCTTTGGCGCCGTTTCCGCACGAGTGCCGCTGCCACGCCGTCTCCCCCAGGCCGGCGAACGCGGCATCGGCCCTGGTGCGGGTGCCGCCGAGCACGAGCGGGTGGTCGCAGGAGACCGCGAACACAAAGTTGATGCCGCGGCCGGTGCAGCGGCGGCGCAGCACGGTGTTGTCGCCGTAGGCCTCGTCGCCGGTCACCCACCCGAACACCAGCAGCGGATCATCAGCGGCGCGTTCGATCATCCGCCAGGCCAGCTCCGGCTTGGTCGCAAACCGCGTGCGCTCGTCGACCCCGGCGTCGACGAGCCGGCCCGGATCGGCGAACCAGGACTCGGGCAGATACAGCTCCCGGTCGATCAGAACCCGCTGCTTATCGGGGTTCACATACGAGCAGAACACCCCGATCTGACAGTTGGTGATCTTGCCTGCGGTGCCGGTGTACTGCCGCTGCACCCCCGCGCTGCGGCGGCCCTTCTTCTCAAACCCGGTGTCATCGACCGCCAGCACCGCGTCGGCCGAGCCGAGCCGCTCGGCCACCTGCCATCGCAGCGCGTCCCGCACCTGATCGGCGTCCCAGCGGGCGTGATTCAGTAGCCGCTGCATCCCATCGGGAGTGATGTCCCCGGCGAACTCCGCCAGCGACCAGCCGTTCTTGCGCTCCAGCCCGCTCAACAGCCCCAGCAGATACCACCGGGCCCGCACCCGGGGCTCCCGGCGCCCGAAGAACGGCGCCACCACCTGCGCGAACAACTCATCGAACCCATCAGCCCACCCCGCCGGATCGACATCTTCTACAGTAGGCGGCACGGCCACCGCCGATCGTCTGGTCTCAACACACCCACACGATCACAGCGGTGGCCGTCTCACGTCCCGACCTCGATCAGACCGAGATCTCCAAGTGCGGCTGGAGTACTAAACTGCGCATGGGACGCGACGAGTTCACAGACCTGATAGCAACCCTCAAGCGCTGACACCCCGACCACAGGTCCAAAGACCTGATCAGGAAGGCCATGGAGGCGTCCAATGACGACATGGCGCAAGAGCAGCCACAGCGGAACCCAATCCGGAAGTGAGTGCGTGGAGGTGGGCCGTTTCCGCCACACGGTCGCCCTCCGCGACTCCAAGAACCCCGACGGCCCCAAGTTGGTCATCACACCTGACCACTTCGCAGCCCTGGTGGCCGACCTGAAACGCTAATCCACGCGGCCCCAGCCCTGTGGGAGGGGCAGGGCGCGGGAGATTGCGGTGCCGGTGCCCGGCTGGTGGCCGGGCACCGGCACCCGTCACGTCAGGCCGGTGATGTGGCGGCTTGGCCGAGGTGGCGGGCGAAGAATCGGACCGCGCTGTCGGCCTCGAATCTGGGCAGTTCCATGTGTGCGCCCACGTTGGCGTGCAGCGTCTTCTCCTTCGAGGCGAAGGCGTCGAACAACGCCAGGCCGGACGGGCGCGGGATGTGCTCGTCGTCCCACTGGAGCGCGAACTCGATCGGAATGGTGGTCTGCTTCGCCGCCTCGGCCAGGGAGGCGTGCCCGAACAGGCCGAAGTTGAAGGGCGTCCAGGGTCGCCCGCCATTCCGGCACGGCGCGCTCCGCCAGATGGGTGTTGTACCGGACGATGATCGGGCCTTCCGGCTCGCCGGCCGCCCTCGCCCGGTACAGCGCGGCGATCTCCCGCTCGTCCTGCGCCGTGCGCGGACGGTCGCCGTGACCGGGCGCGTCGATGGCGGCGACGTGGAAACCGCAGCCGGTCACGAGGAGGTGCGCGCGGCCCGCCATCGCCGGGGCCTTCTTGTGCGTGCCGCCGCCGTGGCCCATCAGCACCAGCGGTGCGCGGTCGAGACCGGATTCGGGCGACCACAGCACGCCGGGAACCTCGCCCACGGTGAAGTCGCGTTCGCGGACACCGTTCGACGATGTCTCCGCAGTGAAATGCATGGGGGTGCGCCTTTCGGGATTGCCTTGGTGTCGAGGCGCTCCCGGCGACACCTACGTCAGTCGCCCGACCGTGCGGGAGAGAGAGGAGCACCCACGTCGATACAGCGTTCACGGGTCTCACCTCCTCGATCGGTTTCACGGCTTACGCAAACTACCGGCGGACGTCATCTCGCCCAACCGTTTTCCACCGACTACCTGTGGCTCCGGCCATGCCGACCGGACGCGATCCCTCCCGCCGGTGGTGCTTCGGTGGCGCCTTTCGTCCGGGAACGGCAAAAGGGGCGGTCCCCGGGGACCGCCCCTCTCAGTTGCACGAGGTCGTGCGTGCCGTGGACCTGATCAGAAGTCCATGCCGCCGGCGTCGGGCATGCCGCCCGCCGGGGCCGCGTTCTTCTCGGGCTTCTCGGCGATGACGGCCTCGGTGGTCAGGAACAGCGCGGCGATCGACGAAGCGTTCTGCAGCGCGGACCGGGTCACCTTGGCCGGGTCGAGGATGCCCGACTCGAACATGTTGACGTACTCGCCGGTCGCGGCGTTCAGGCCCTCACCCGGCGTCAGGTTGCGGACCCGCTCCACCACGACGCCGCCCTCAAGGCCGGCGTTCACGGCGATCTGCTTCAGCGGCTCCTCCAGAGCGCGCTTGACGATGTTGGCACCGGTGGCCTCGTCGCCGCTCAGCTCCAGCTTGTCGAACGCCTTGGCGCCGGCCTGCAGCAGCGCCACGCCACCGCCGGGGACGATGCCCTCCTCGACCGCGGCCTTGGCGTTGCGGACGGCGTCCTCGATGCGGTGCTTGCGCTCCTTGAGCTCGACCTCCGTCGCGGCGCCGGCCTTGATGACCGCGACACCGCCCGCGAGCTTGGCCAGGCGCTCCTGGAGCTTCTCGCGGTCGTAGTCGGAGTCGGTGTTGTCGATCTCGGTGCGGATCTGGTTGACCCGGCCCGCGATCTCGTTGGCGTCACCGGCGCCGTCCACGATGGTGGTCTCGTCCTTGGTGATGACGACCTTGCGGGCGCGGCCCAGCATGTCGAGCGTGGTGTTCTCCAGCTTGAGACCCACGTCCTCGCTGATGACCTGGCCGCCGGTCAGCGTGGCGATGTCGCCCAGCATGGCCTTGCGGCGGTCGCCGAAGCCCGGGGCCTTCACGGCCACGGACTTGAAGATCCCGCGGATCTTGTTGACGACCAGGGTGGCCAGGGCCTCGCCCTCGACGTCCTCCGCGATGATCAGCAGCGGCTTGCCGGACTGCATGACGCCCTCGAGGACGGGCAGCAGGTCCTTGTTGGCCGACGCCTTGCCCTGAACGATCAGGATGTACGGGTCTTCGAGGACCGCTTCCATCCGCTCGGGGTCGGTCACGAAGTAGTGCGAGATGTAGCCCTTGTCGAAGCGCATCCCCTCGGTGAGTTCGAGCTCCAGACCGAAGGTCTGGCTCTCCTCGACCGTGATGACGCCTTCCTTGCCGACCTTGTCCATCGCCTCGGCGATCATCTCGCCGATCTGCGGGTCGCCCGCGGAGATGGACGCCGTCGAGGCGATCTGCTCCTTGGTCTCCACGTCCTTGGCGAGCTTGGACAGCTCCTCGCTGACGCGCTCGACCGCGGCCTCGATGCCCCGCTTCAGCGACATCGGGTTCGCGCCCGCCGCCACGTTCCGCAGGCCCTCGCGCACCAGCGCCTGGGCCAGCACGGTGGCGGTGGTGGTGCCGTCACCCGCGACGTCGTCGGTCTTCTTGGCGACCTCCTTGACGAGCTCCGCGCCGATCTTCTCCCACGGGTCCTCGAGCTCGATCTCCTTGGCGATCGACACACCGTCGTTGGTGATCGTGGGGGCGCCCCACTTCTTCTCCAGCACGACGTTGCGGCCCTTGGGACCAAGGGTCACTTTTACGGCATCTGCCAGCTGGTTCATGCCGCGCTCAAGACCGCGACGGGCCTCCTCGTCGAACGCGATCATCTTTGCAGCCATAGGCTCCAGTCCTCCCGGAACAAGGTGGCTTAGACGGATCGAGCCGACGCCCGCGACGGACGGCCCCCGCCGACGGCTGCCATTCCGCCGCCGGACTGAGGCCTCATCGCCCCGACCCAGACTGTGAAGCTGTCACTCTCCACAGTAGAGTGCCAACTGCTTTTTAGCACTCTACCCTGTCGAGTGCAAGCGCCACATCCTGAGCGGGGGAAGGTTCATCTACCTGCCCAGCCCCGTCCCCACCTGCGACGGAACCCCCTCCGGAAGCCTCTCGGGTGTGTCGCCGTGATCCGCTGTGCGTGGTCGTCCGCCGTGGTGGGCATGGCGTTCACAATGCCGGTGGAATGAGCGGCCACCGGACGACCACGCCCGCGCCGCACATCGCGACACACTGCCGCCCCGACCCAACTGGCCGCCACGGGGCCGTGCGCCTCCGCTCAGTCACCAGTGATCATCCATAGCTGCCAGCCTGCTGCGGAAGCGACGAGCATCCTGCCGAGGGGACCGCATGCCGGGCGTCTACGGGTTGGTGCGCGGAGCAATCGTGGAACGGACGGCCCCGGTGTCGCCGAGTGGGGCCGTCCGTTCACTCGTCAGGTGGAGGCCAGGCTGCGGGTCCCGGGCATGGGAAGGTAGCGGACCGCTGGCAACCGAGATGTGGCGGGCCCGTGCGGCATGGCAGGCGGTGTCCGGCGCCAGCGGCTGCCCGTTCGGGCGGCGGGGACTTTCAGGGGGCTATGGGGTAGGTGAGGGTGACCGTTACGGATGCCTGGGCCGTGCCGCCCATGACGATCAGGTTGCCCTGGGCGCCGATGGTGATGCCGAACTGCACGGACAGTGATTCCGGCTTCATGGCCTGCCGGGCCAGTTCACCGACCGCCGGGGCGAACTTGGCCGCCATCGCGTGGATCGTCTCGTGGACGCGGTCCACCGCCTCGGCGGCCTTCTCCCCGGCGACCCTGGCCAGTGCGGAGGAGGTCGGCTCGGATCCGGGCATGCGCTGGGTGGCGATATAGACGTCGACGCCCTCGATGGTGGCGGGGACGAGATCCTGATTCTGGTAGTTCAAGTGTTCTCCCATTTCGATGGGACGGCGATCGTTCGATGCACGCGGTGGACTCGAGCCGGGACGGACGCGGCCCTCGGAGCGGTTCAGCCCTGCTTCAGTCCGTGCTCAGCCGGTAGATGCCACGGATCGCGAGGCCCCCCTCCGGGTACTGGTAGTAGCCCGCGTCCTTCGGCTTCTGGTTCGCGCTGATGAGATGACGGAGTACGAACCCGCCTATCTTGAGCGCCCTGCCGACCGGGGTGGCACCGATGAGGGACCAGAGCACGTAGAGGTCTCGGGCACCGTGGAGGAGGTCCTTGAAGGGCTCCACGCTCGGATCGGCGTGCTTGAGGACGTAGCCGACCTTCTGGCCCGTGCCGTCCGACAAGAAGAGGGACAGGATGATCCCGGTGTCGCGGTGGATGTAGGCGTCGCCGGCGTCGACGTGGAGATCCCGCATGCTGCCATCGTGCAAAACGGCCGGCATCGTCAAGGGGAATGCGTTGGAGGAGGACACGCGGTCGATCCACTGATCGTGTTCGGGGTCGTATCCGTGTTCGCGGTCGTATCCGTCGGTCATCGTGCACGCCTTTCGAGAGGTCACCTGGGAAGATCGTCGTAATGGCCGGATGCTCGACCCGGTCGATAGGTGCGTCCTGTGCACCGCACCGATCGGGCCGAGCGATCAGAACAGGTAGTCTCTGATGAAACGGGCTACGGATTTGGCGACGGCGGTCCCCATATTCTCCGCGATCTCTTCCAGCCCGTCCGGCGGGCCGGGTGCATCCATCGCGTCGGGCGCGCCGCCGCCTCCGGGCGTCTTGTCCACCACCGAGGGCTTTTCGAGCGTGGAACTATTGGCCGGGACGTGGAGGGTCGCTTCCCGGACCGCATCGGTACCGGCTTCGGCTTTTCGCTTCATGACGAACTCGGCGGCGGAGAAGGCGGCGCCCGCGGCGGCGAAACCGACCCACCGATCCTTCGTCAGGTCCACGTGGCCCCGGCACAGTTCGCGAAGTTCGACGGTGCGCGCCACCCACACGCTGTTGCTGAACCAGCCGTCGATCGTGTTGTACCGCGCCGAGATGACGCCGACCACGCTGTCGTCTTTTCTCCTGCGTACCGGGGCTCCGCTCATGCCCTGCAGGACGTCCATGGAACGGAGCCGTCCGAGGATCAGGTCGCCGCGCCTGGTCTGCCCTTCCCACTCCCCGCGGGCTTCGGTCCACACCAGGTCCGGTCGATCCGGCCCGTCCCGGATGACGGCGTGCCCCACAATGATCAGTTCTTCTCCGGGAGCCACCGCGTCGGACGACCGGACGAGCCGCACACTTCCCGGGAATGGATCTTCGACCTTGAGCAGCGCCAGATCGGCTTTCTTGTCCCCGGCCACACGCGTCGCACGGATCATCGCGGAACCCGGTGTGGAAAGGTGGTCGACGAATACGGCCCCTTCGTCTCCGTCGTCCTCGCTCAGCGCCATGGTCATCTGCAGGACGTGCCACGCCGTCACCAGATAGCCGGGGGCGATCTGGAAGCAGCTTCCCTGGGGAACTCCTGCGGGCGAGAGTATTCGCCCCATGTAATCCGGAACGGATCGAGCCTTTTTCACGGAACCCCCTGCATTCCTTGCGTTCATATATAGCCAGGTCACCCGGCCTCCACTGCAAGGCGGGCGCATTTGACCGCACATGGCCACATGGGATCCGCAGGTTTACGGCATTACGACGATCCGTTCTTTGTCAGCTATGGGCAGTCGTCCTAGACAGGGCATGCTGCTGGATGGCAGGGGCCGACGTGGTACGGCACGTTGCGGGGTGGTCAGCCAGGTCGTCCACTACCGGCGCGGCGCCTCATCCTGCCGAATCGCCGGGCACCGTCCACACTTCCGGTTCTTCGGACGGTGCGCGGTTATGGGAGGTCAGGGTAGGTCTTGTGAACGGCGGTCAGCCGGTCTCGGTGGGTTTCGATCCAGTCCCGGGCGACCTCGATGGTGAGTTCGACGGTGACCAGGTAGGAGTGGGAGTCGACCACGGCGATGGTCACATGTTTGTCGTCCGCTTCCAGGTGGATCTCGGGTGCGCGCTGCCCTTCGCGCCATGAGGCGGCGTCAGCGCCCTCACCCAGGGATTCGAGGACGTCCCCCCACTGCATGAGGTCCTCGGGCGTCAGGCGGGTCTTGATGCTGCCGTTGACGAAGTAGCTGCCGATCTCGATGACGCCGCTCAGGCCGCGGGCGTCCTGTCCGGTTATGCGGAGGACGACGCTGTTTCCGAGGTCGTCGGCGAGATGGATCAGTTCGACCGTGTCATGCTCTGCCACCGCGCCATCCTAGAGTCCGGCCGGCCGGCGCCGCACGGCGCGGCGCTGACCCGTGGGCGCCGGCGCGGTGGTCGAGGCAGCCCAGTGCGCGGGCCCGGCCGGAGCCGGGCCCGCGGGTGGTGTCAGCCGCCGGCCACGGCGGGGATGATGGAGATCTGGGCGCCGTCGGGGGTGGGGGTGTCCAGGCCGTCGGCGAAGCGCACGTCCTCGTCGCCCACGTACACGTTGACGAAACGGCGGATCTTGCCCGCATCGTCCAGGATGCGGGCGGAGATGCCGGAGTAGTTCGTCTCCAGGTCGGCGACGACGGCGCGCAGGGTGGTGCCCTCGGCCTTCACCTCGGACTCGCCGCCGGTGTAGGTCCGCAGGATCGTCGGGATGCGCACGGAAACGCTCATGGTGCTCCTTTCTCAGGCGAGGCCCGCGGCGCGGAACGCCGCCAGGGACGGGGCGATGTTCGCGCTCGGCGCGACCACCGGGGCGACGGCGTCCAGGGTCTTCAGGCCGTCCCCGGAGTTGATGATCACGGTTTCGGCGGACGGGTCGAGGGTGCCCGCGGCGGCCAGCTTGCGGAGGGTCGCGACGGTGACGCCGCCGGCGGTCTCACCGAAGATGCCCTCGGTGCGCGCGAGGAGCCGGATGCCCTCCACGACCTCGTCGTCCGTGACGTCCTCGACGGCGCCGCCCGTGCGGCGGGCCACGTCCAGGACGTAGGGGCCGTCGGCGGGGTTGCCGATCGCGAGGGACTTGGCGATGGTGTCGGGCTTCACCGGGCGGATCACGTCGTGGCCGGCCTTGAACGCGGCGGCGACCGGGGAGCAGCCGGTCGCCTGGGCGCCGAACACGCGGTACGGCTTGTCCTCGACCAGGCCCAGCTTGATGAGCTCCTGGAACGCCTTGTCGATCTTGGTGAGCTGGGAGCCGGACGCGACCGGGACGACGATCTGGTCCGGCAGCCGCCAGCCGAGCTGCTCGGCGATCTCGTAGCCGAGCGTCTTGGAGCCCTCCGCGTAGTAGGGCCGGACGTTGACGTTGACGAACGCCCAGTCGTCCTGCTCCCCGGCGATCTCGGACGCGAGCCGGTTGACGTCGTCGTAGTTGCCGTCGACCGTCACGAACGTCCCGCCGTACACGGCCGTCGTGATGATCTTCTGTGCTTCGAGGTTGGACGGGACGAACACCGCGCTGCGGATCCCGGCGCGGGACGCGGCGGCGGCGACCGCGTTGGCGAGGTTGCCGGTGGACGGGCAGGCCAGCACCTTGAAACCGAGTTCGCGGGCGGCGGCGAGCGCGACGGCGACGACGCGGTCCTTGAACGAGTGGGTGGGGTTGCCGCTGTCGTCCTTCACCCACAGGCTCTGCAGGCCGAGGCTCTCCGCGAGGTTGTCGGCGCGGACGAGGCGGGTCAGGCCGGGCTCGGTGTTGGGTGTGTCCGCAACATGGGACGGGACGGGCAGCAGCCCCCGGTAGCGCCAGATGTTGCGCGGGCCGGACTCGATCCCGGCGCGGGTGACGGTCCCGAAGTCGTAGGCGATCTCCAGGGGGCCGAAACACTCTTCGCACGCGTAGAAGGGGCCGAGATCGCGGGTGGAGCCGCATTCGCGGCAGACCAGGGCGGTAGCCGGTCCGAGGTCCGTGGCAGGCGTGAATGCCATGAAGCGAGGCCTTTCTCCCCATCTTCCCTGCGCCACCTTGGTCGCAGGCCGGAGTTGGCACCATTTCCCGGCCGGCCTCGCAGGATCGCGAGCGCGCTTCAGCCGGGTGGTTGCCGGGGCTTCACAGGGCCGGTCCCTCCACCCCTCTGGATGAGCGGTATTCAGTTGTCAGTACGAGCGACGGTTTCAGCTCGTATGCGTGACTTTACATGAACTGACCGGATGCCAGACAGCCGGGTCCATCTGTTGAGACGCTACCCGGGTGCGGTCTTGATCACGCCGGTGTCTCCGCGGGGACGGTGCGCTGCGTCGGGTCGAGGAACACGTGCCGGACGATCGGGAGCCGCTCCCGGAGCCGCCGGTCGATCTCGCCGGCGACGTCCTCGGCCTGGTCGGCGCTGATGTCGTCGGAGAAGTGGACCTTGGCGGCGACGAGCAGTTGCTCGGGGCCGAAGTGCATGGTGAGCAGTTCGTCCACGCCGGTCACTCCGGGCGCGCCGAGGATCTCCGCGCGGATCTCGCGCTGCGCGGCCGGGTCGGCGGCCCGCCCGATGAGCAGGACGGTGCTCTCCCGCCCGATCATGAGGGCGAGACCGGCGAGCAGCAGGCCGATGAGGGCGGAGGCGAGCCCGTCCCAGAAGTCCGACCCGGTGATCTGGCGCAGCACCAGGCCGCCGGCGGCGAGCGCGAGGCCGACCATCGCGGCGCTGTCCTCGAACAGCGCGGTCTTGAACGTCACGTCGGGCGACCGGCGGACGTGTTCGACGAGGTCACGGCCGTTCTCGCGGGTCTCCTTGCGCGCCTGGTACATGGCGCGGACCAGGGACGCCCCCTCCAGGACGGCGGCGAGGGCGAGCACGGCGTACGCGAGCCAGATCCCCGTCCCGGTGCCGCCGTGACCGGTCATGGTCAGGACGCCCTCGAAGATCGAGAAGCCGGCGCCGGCGATGAAGATCCCGAACGCGGCGAGCAGCGACCACACGTACCGCTCGTTGCCGTAGCCGAAGGGATGCCGCCGGTCGGGGGGACGTTCGCTGCGTCGTAGGGAGGCGAAGAGGAAGGACTGGTTGAGGGTGTCCGCCACGGAGTGGGCGCTCTCCGCGAGCATCGCGCTGGAGCCGGCCAGCAGGCCGGCGATCAGTTTGACGATCGCGAGGATGAGGTTGGCCGCACCGGCGACGAGCACGGTCTTCGTGGTCTCGGACCTGCTCATGCCGGTCGGTTACCCGAGGCACCCTCCGTTAATCCGGCCGGGTCCGGCCGTGGCGGAAACCACGTGGGTCACTGTGGAGCGCCTCGATCCCAACTGAGACCCTGCCGGTATGAGCCAAGTGCTGGTGGCATCGAACCGGGGGCCGGTGTCGTTCTCGCTGTCGGACGACGGCGAGCTCACCATGCGGCGCGGTGGGGGCGGGCTGGTGTCGGGCCTGGCGGCCGTCACGGGCGCCCCACGGGATCCCGGGCCACCTCGGCCAGCGACGACGTCCACGCCGTCCACCCACAGGCCGGACGTGCTGTGGGTGTGCGCGAGCCTCGGCGAGGCCGATCGGACGGCCGCGCGCCGTTCCCCGGACGGCCGCCTAGACCAGGCGGGGTACGACACAGGTGGCGCGGCGGTGCGGATGCTCGACATCCCTGCGGCCACGTTCCAGCGTGCCTACAACGCGGTGGCCAACTCGACGCTGTGGTTCATCCACCACCTCCTGTACGACACACCGCGCAGGCCGCATTTCGATGCGCGTGCACGCCGCGACTGGCAGTCCTATGAGGCGTACAACGCGGCCTTCGCGGACGCCCTGGCACGGGACGCCGCGCACGGCGCGAAGGCGGTGATCCAGGACTACCACCTGTCGCTGGCCCCGCGGATGCTCCGGGACCGGCGTCCCGACCTGAAGATCGCGCATTTCTCCCACACGCCTTGGGCGCCGCCCGACTACTACAGGCTGCTCCCTGATGACATAGGGGCGCAGGTCCTGCGGGGCATACTCGGCGCAGACCACGCGGGGTTCCTCGCCGAGCGATGGGCTTCGGCGTTCCTCGACTGCTGCGAACTCCTGCCGGGCGCACGCATCGACCGGGTGGCTCGTACGGTCACCCTTGCGGGCCACACCACGCATGTGGGCGTCCATGGCCTCGGCGTCGACGGACCGGCGTTGCGCCAGCGCGCGGCCCGGCAAGACGTCGTCGAGCGGGCGCACGCGCTGAGGGAACAGGTGGGTGACCGTCAGCTCATCGTCCGGGTCGACCGCACGGAACTGTCGAAGAACATCGTGCGCGGGCTCGCCGCCTACCGGGAGATGCTCGTCAACCATCCCGAATGGCGCGGACGGGTGGTGCATCTGGCGTTCGCCTACCCGTCCCGCTACGACCTGGCCGAGTACCGCGAGTACACGGCGGCCGTCCAGCAGCTGGCCGAGCAGATCACCGACGAGTTCGGCACGGCCGACTGGGAGCCGCTGATCGTGCAGGTGAACGACGACTATCCGCGTTCCCTCGCCGCTTACGGGCTGGCGGACGTCCTCGTGGTCAACCCCATCCGGGACGGCATGAACCTCGTCGCGAAGGAAGGACCCGTCCTGTCGAAGCAGGGGTGCGCGCTGGTGCTGTCCAGGGAGGCGGGCGCGGCGTCCGAACTGTCCGGGGACGCGTTGATGGTGAACCCCTACGACGTGTCGCAGACCGCGGAGACCCTGCATCAGGCGCTGCTCATGCCCCGCGCCGAGCGCGCCGAGCGCTGCGCCCGCCTCGCCGCCGCCGCGACGGCCCTGCCTCCGCAGCGCTGGTTCGCCGACCAGCTCGCCGCGCTGGACTGACGGCCCGGTCGCCGGAGACGCGGCGTGCCGCGGGCTTCAGGTCGCGCTGGTGGAGGGTTCGGGGGTCAGGCGGCACTCGACCGGGTTCGGTTCGTGGCGCTGTCTCCAGCGTTCCCGCAGCGCGTCCTTGTGCTGCGCCATGCGGCGGTGGGAGCTGACCCGGGTGAAGTGGGCGAGCTGGGACACGGGCGGCTTCGGCAGGCCGCTCGGTTCGTACCCGTACTCGGCGAGCCGTTCCCCGAACGCGGCCTCGGCCAGGCTGATCTCCCAGGGTTCGAGGCGCTCCGCCCAGGACCCGACGCGGCTGGTCGTGACGGCGCCGCGGGTCCGGCCGTGCCACTCCTTCTGGGACGAGACGGCCCGCTGCGCGAGGCCCTCGGGACGCGTCATCGCCGGGTCGAAGTCCTCACCGAGGAACCCGCACAGCCGGGTCAGCTCGCCCGCGGGGTCGGCGACGAGCCGCTCGTAGCGCAGCTCGTGGTAGCTGTCGGGGCCGAGGCGCCGGGCGAGCCGCCGACCCTGGTCGATCGTCTCCCGCCAGACCGCGATGGCGTGGTGGACATCGCCCTTGTACCACGGCATCTCCAGCAGGGAGGAGACGCAGTCCCGGCCGTCCCGGATCAGGTGGACGAACTGCGCGTCGGGAAACATCCGCAGCAGGGACCCGGCATGCCGGGCGTAGCTGGGGCGTTTGTCACCCCAGCGCGGCTTGCCGTGCAGGCGCGCGTAGGCGCGGAACACGATGCCGAGCGCGGAGCCGAGCGTGGGCGGGCCGGCGACGATCTCGTCGATGACCGCGGCGGGGTCCAGCCCGAGCACATGGACCTTGGTCGACCGGTTCCCCGTGATCCATTCCGCGAGCGCGCGCCTGTTTCCCCTCTCCGTGAGGTCACCGAAATCGCACCGCGCCGTCCAGGTGGGGACGACGAACCTCGTCTCCTCCGGGATCGCGATGCGCGGATGCGCGTGAAGCATCAGCCGCAGCAGCGTCGTCCCCGACCGGGCGCAGCCGAGGACGAAGATCGGACGGTCGTGGCGGGAGGCCGGTCCAGGTGGCATACACCTCATGCTGCTGGAGGCGCCCTGCTCACACCCCTGTTCCGGACACAGTGTTACCGTCCGATTACCGATCTTTGACGGCTTGTCCGGTCAGGTGTAGGACTCGCCCAGTGTCTGCCTGACCTGTTTGCGCGCCTCATGGATGCGGGACTTCACCGTGCCGAGCGGCAGCTGGAGCTGCTCGGCGATCTCCGCGTATTCGAGCTGGGACACGTCCCGCAGGACGAGTGCCTGGATGAGGTCCGGTTTGCGGGCCTCCAGGTCCTCCATGGCGTCCAGGATGTCGACCCGGGACCCGGCGATGACGCTGGTCCGGCGCGGGTCGGGGCGCTGCTGCGGAAGCTCGCCCGCCTGTTCGACCGAGCGCCGCTTCAGCGACCGGTAGGTGGAGCGCGCGGAGTTGGCGACGACAACGTGCAGCCAGGTGCTGAACCGCGACCTGCCCTCGAACCGGTGGATGTTCCGCGCGACCTGGAGCAGCGCGTCCTGACATGCCTCTTCGGCATCCTGCCGGCAGGGGAGGAACCGGGAGCTGTGCCGCAGCACGTCCGGCTCGATCTTGCGGAGGAGCTCGTTGAGGGCGCCCTGGTCGCCCTGGGCGGCCTTCACCGCCAGCTCCTCGGTCCTCTCGTCGAATGCCATGCCGCCTCAATGCTCGTTCGCGGGGTCACCCCGTTTGCTGGGATGATACGGGAGTGTCTTTCCCACCATCTGTAGGCCGTTACCGAATCGATCGGGTCCTGGGTTCGGGGGCGTTCGCCTCTGTGTGGCTGGGGCACGACGACGCCCTGGACTCCCAGGTCGCCATCAAGGTCCTGAACGGCAGCCTGATCGACGATCTGGACGTGCGCAACCGGTTCCTCGAGGAGGCCCGGATCCTGCGCCGCGCCGACTCCGAGCGGCTCGTCCGCGTCCACGACATCGGCGAGCTTCCGGACGGCCGCCCGTACTTCGTCATGTCGTACGCGGACCGCGGAACGCTCGGCGACCGCATGCGCGAACGGCCACTTCCGGTCAATGAAGTCGTCGCGCTCGCCGAGCAGATCGCCTACGGCGTCGAGGTGATCAACACGCTCGGGGTGATCCACCGCGACCTCAAACCGTCCAACGTGCTGTTCCAGTCGACGCCGGACGGCGGGGAGAAGCTGCTCATCGCCGACCTCGGCCTGGCCAAGGCCCTCGCGCACGCGTCCGGGGCGTTCACGCTGCCGGTCGGCACCCCCGGGTACATGTCGCCGGAACAGGCGCGGTTCGGCGGCGGGCTGGACGTCCGCGCCGACGTGTACGGGCTCGGTGCGCTGACCTACCACATGCTGACCGGGCGGGCGCCGGGCCCGGCGCCGGTGAAGTCGCCGCCGAGCGAACTGCGCGAAGGGCTCTCCCCGGCGTTCGACCAGGTCATCATGCGGGCGCTGGAGGTGGAGCGGGAGAAGCGGTGGCCGACCGCGGAGGCGTTCGCCGAGGCGCTGTCGACGCTGCGCCCGACGATGACCCCGGGCGCGCCCGCGGCCCCGCCCGCGCCGCCGCCTCCGAAGATCGAGGCGGACGCGACCATCCAGGACTTCTACCGGGACGGCTCCCGGGCCCAGTCCCCCGCGCCCGGCCCCGGGCCGGCGGCGAACCAGGGGCCCGCGGAGATGCGGACGCGGCTCGACCAGCCCATGGAGGACGACGTCCGGACGTCCGAGATGCGTCTTCCGCCGGGCCCTCCGGCCGGCGGGCAGGCGACGATCGTGGACGAGCCGGCCGGACGCGGCGCCCCGTTCGGGCAGGCCGAGGGTCCCACCGCCCCGGACAACGACAACGACCGCACGGTCTCCTACCAGGCACCGCCGCCGGGCGGGGACAACAAGACGGCCGTGTTCCCGAGCCAGGAGCCTCCGCAGGGCGGCCCCAGGCCCCCGATGGGGGGCGGGCCCTATGGCGGTCCGCCGCCGACCGGTTTCCAGCCGCCTCCTCCGGGCCCCGTCCAGGGGCAGGGCCAGGGGCCGGGCGGCAAGCCGGGCGGGCTGATGGGCAAGCTGCGGGGCGGCGGCGCACCCGGCGGCGGCGCACCCGGCGGCGCACCCAAGAAGTTCGTGACACCGCTGGTCATCACCGTGGTCGTGCTGGCGGTCGCGGTGGTCGGCGGGCTGACGCTCGGCCTGCTGTTCTCCGGAGGCGGCGGCAAGGACGACAAGGACGGCAAGGGCAAGACGCCGTCGGTCCCGAAGGATTTCGTCGCGGTCTCCGACGGCGCCGGCAAGATCAAGACCGCGGTGCCGAAGGCGTGGCCGAAGCAGCAGGAGCAGACGTGGACGCCGTCCACCGTCCAGTTGAGCGACGGCCAGCCGCGTCCGGTGCTGCGCGCGACCCCGGACAAGGCCGCGTTCCTCGGCACCGGCAAGGGCCCCGGCGTCTTCATCGGCGTGACCACGGACGTGCGTTCCGGCCAGCTGCCGCCGCCGAGCGTGGCGGCCCACCCGCAGTGCACGAAGGCCGCGCCGGAGAACTACACCACGCCGGACGGCGCCCTCAGCGGCACGATCACCCGCTTCACCGCCTGCAAGACCGGCACGCCGTCGGTCACCGAGGTCGGCCTCACCGACAAGTCCGGCAAGTTCGGGCTGTGGATCCGGGTCAAGGAGACCGACGACCGGGAGGCGACCAAGGACATCCTCGACCAGTTGAAGGTCACCGGGCCGTGACCCGTTCCGCCTCTCCCGGCCGCCGCGTTCCGGGCTGAGGCGCCCGACCCGCGTTCACCGCGCCGACCATCCCGGTCGGCGCGGTTTTCGTGTTGCCCGGCGGAGGGGCGGTGACCTGCACCGTCGGGTGCGGTATTGCATCGCGAACTATTCCGATATATCGTTAATGCATCGCAACCGATCACTGGGAAGGAGTACGATGCACGACCACACGATGAGAGGGCACGGCGGCGCCCGCGGCCCCAGGGAGCGCGGACGCCGCGGAGATCCGTTCGGTCCCTGGGGGCCGGGCGGGCCCGGATTCGGTCCCGGCCACCGCGGGCGCGGTGGACGCGGACGGCGGACCCGGCGCGGCAACGTCCGGGCGGCGCTGCTCGCCCTGCTCGCCGAGCGTCCCATGCACGGCTACGAGATGATCCAGGAACTGGACGGCCGCACCGGCGGCGTCTGGCGGCCGAGCCCCGGCTCGGTCTACCCGACCCTCCAGATGCTGGAGGACGAGGACAAGGTCAGCAGCGAGGAGAAGGGCGGCAAGCGCCTGTTCTCCCTCACCGACACGGGCCGCGAGGAGGCGTCGGCGCTGACCGTCGCCCCCTGGGACGAGGTCACCGAGGCCGCCGGCGAGAACGCCCTGCGCGGACGTGAGGTGATCGGCCAGCTGATGGGGGCCCTGCACCAGGTGATGGCGGTCGGCAGCGAGGCGCAGAAGGCGCGCGCGCTGGACGTCCTCAACGACGCCCGGCGCCGCCTCTACGGGATCCTCGCCGATGACCCCGAAGCCGAGTGAGCCGGAACGACCGGTACCGCCGTGGCCCGCCGGGCCACGGCGGTACCGCGGTCAGCGCGGAAAGGGCGCGTGCGTGGCGAGCCGGTCGGCCATGTAGAGCTGTTTCCACACGTACAGGCCCATGTCCGACCGCTTGATGTCGCGCTCTACGGGGACGTCCACCGTGGCACGCACCAGGTAGGACGAGCCGGGCGGCAGGTACTTGTCGCCACCGTCCCCCGGAATCAGCTCACCGCCCGTAAGGCGCCGCACGACCTGGCTCTTGGTCGGCGGCGTGCACATGTTCTCGGGGACGCCGGCCTGCGGCATGCACCGTCCCCGCGCCTCCGGCGTGACGAGGTTCCGCTTGACGAACACGTCGCCGGGGAAGTCGAGCAGCACCTTCGTGCCCGTCGGGTTGCCGAGGATGTACTCGATGTAGGCGAACGACGTCCCGGACGGCGGCGAGGACTGGAACGTCGTCACCACGCCGTCGCTCACCCCGCCCGCCACCGCGGCGATCCGGTACCTGGCCCCGTCCGCGGTGCCGACCGTGATCGACCTGCCGGCGCGAGGCAGCTTGGCGTCGCCGCCCGGCAGCCGCTCCCCGCCGGACGGGGCCGCGCCCGTCCCGCCCTCGTCGCCCTGCCTGGGCGTCAGGATGAGGCCGGCCGTGACCAGCCCGGCCAGGACGAGCACGCCCGCGGCGACGAGCCCGCCGCTGCGGCGAGCCCGCCGGCGTGCCCGCTGTTCCCGCTCGCGCCGGCGCTCCCGTTCCCTCGACCCGAGCCGCACCTGCACGCCGCTCGTCTCCCGGGCCCCCACCGGCCCGGTCGCGGAGGGCCGCCTCTCCCGCTCGGAGTAGACCTCCCGCGCGTCCGGCCCGGCCCACATCGCCTCCCCGGCCTGCGCGGCCCCGGATCGGGCCGCGGTCTCCGGCTGAGACCGGCCGTCCGGCTGGGACGGGACGCCGGTTTGCGGCGGGACGCCGGTTTGCGGCGGGACGCCGGTTTGCGGCGGGACGCCGGGATGAGAAGCGCCGCCCGGCTGGGACTGGTTCGAGGACGGGGGCGTGCCCCAGACACGCGGTGGCGCCTGAGCACCGGGCACCGCCTGAGCACCGGGCACCGCTTGGGCGCCGGGCGCCGTGTGGACGATGGGGCTGGTCGGCGCGGTCGGCGGGATCGGGGGGCCGGGCGGCTGGACGGGCGTACCCTCCCGCGGCGTAGCCCTGGGTATGCCGTGGGCGGGGGTGTTCCTGATGTCGCCCGGACGGCGCGGGACGCCTGGTTCCGTGTCCACCGTCAAGCCTCCACTCGTCCTCTTGCCCTCGCGGCTCCCCCCACGACCACACTTCCGCAACACAGCATATTTTGGCGCAATTGGACTCTCAGTCCACAGGCGCCCCTAGAGTCTCGCGAAATGCGATAAGTCCAGATATGACTCTTGTCACTTCTCCGACAACGGGACGGGCTCAGAGCAGGGCCTCAAGGAGGCCGACCACGCCGGCCGGGCCGTCGACCACCACGTCCGCCCGTTCGGCGAGCGCCGTGACCTCGGTGGAACCGCTGCACACCAGCACACCGGGCACGCCCTCCGCGCGCAGCGACTCGACGGCGTCGAACGCGGCCAGGTCGCCGAGGTCGTCCCCCGCGAACAGCACCGCGGACGGACGGGCGCCGAGGTCGGCGACGAACGAGCGCAGCGCCGTTCCCTTGTCCATGCCGTGCGGGCGCAGTTCGAGGACGAGACGTCCGGGCTCCAGGGTGAGCCCGGACCGCTCGGCGAGCGCGGCGAGAATGCTCCGCAGCCGTTCGAGCGCGACCTCCGGCTCGGCGCAGCGCCGCGTGTGCACGGCGAGCGCCTGCCCCTTGTCCTCGACGAACGTCTCGGGCGGGGCGCCCGCCGCCGCGAGGACGCCGGGCAGCTTCGCGCGGGCCTCGGCGACGCCCGGCGGCGGCTCCGGCTCGGTCAGCACGCCGGACTCCCAGCGTTCGAGCCCGTACTGCCCGAGCACCACGAGCCCGTCGATGCCGGTGAGGCCGCCGTACTCGACGGCGACCGCCGCGGGACGTCCCGTGATGATCACCACGGAGCCGACCAGCGGGGCCAGCCGGGCCAGGACCGGGGCGGCGCCCGGATGCGCCCGGGCCGCGGCCGGATCGTCCACGATCGGCGCCAGCGTGCCGTCGAAGTCGAGGCCGAGCACGGCCCCGGCCGGGTTCTCGCGGATCGCGTCGAGGCCGGCGGTACCGGCGGCCGTCACAGAGCGGGGAGATTTCACGCGACCAGTGTGCTCAGGTCACGGCCGGATGCCGAGTCGGCGCGCGGCACGGCCGCGTTGCCGCTGCGACCGCATCCGGCGGAGGCGCTTGACGAGCATCGGGTCGCACTCAAGCGCCTCGGGCCGGTCGATCAGGATGTTCAGGAGCTGGTAGTACCGCGTCGCCGACATGTCGAACAGCTCGCGGATGGCCTGCTCCTTGGCGCCGGCGTACTTCCACCACTGCCGTTCGAAGGCGAGGATCCGCCGTTCGCGTTCGGAGAGGTGGCCGGCGCCGAAGGCGGCGGCATCGGCACCGCCCTCGTCGTCGGGCACGCCGTCTTCGGTCAGGGGTCTCGGGGGTCGGCCATCGTCCATGCTTCCGTCCTGTGGGGGGACGTCACCGCGGGGGCCGTCGGGGGCGTTCGCCGCTCGCATCAGGTCCCCTCTGTGGTTACTGATCCTGGGTCGTCCGGGTTCGGGTGGGAGCCATGCTACGCGTACGGACCGACAAGTTCCGGTGGTTCCCGGGGAACGGAAGCCGGTGGTTCAGTGCATCACACCCCGTTTCACCTGCGGTTCTTTCGCATCTTGTGACTCATCGTTAACGCCTGTCCCAGCACCCGCAGAACATATGTACACTACATGCGTTAGGGTGGGGAGTTCCCCAGCGTCCGGCATCTGACCAGCGAACGGAGACCTCTGCATGGCGACGGAGACCCCCGCCACGGAACGGCCCGCCGAGCCGGACGCGCCGGAGCCGCGGGACGAAGACCGTCCCGACCCCGCCCTCGCCGACATCGCGATGGCGCTGTTCCATCTGCGCCGCGTCTGGGCCAAGCCCGACCTCATGAAGCGCATCCGCGCCCAGACGTCCGCGGGCCCGGACGGACGGCCGCTGCAACTGTCCAACCTGATGGTGGTGAACGCCGTCGCCGCCCTCACCGCCGAGACCCCGGGATGCGCCCCCCATCCGCCCGGCGAGGCCACGGTCGGCGCCGTCGCGGAACGGCTGGAGATCGACCCGTCCACCGCCAGCCGGCTGGTCGGGCACGCCATCGACGCCGGGCTGGTGTCGCGCCGCCCCTCCCCCGTGGACGCGCGCCGCGCCAACCTCGGGCTGACCGAGGCCGGACGGCGCGTCAAGCGGGTCGCCGACCGGTCCCGCCGCGCCTACCTCGACGCGCTCATGACCGGCTGGACGGCGCAGGAGCGGACCGACTTCGCCCGGCTCCTCACCCGGTTCGCCGACGCCGCCGCCCAAGCTCCCCAGTACTCCGACGGCATAGGCCGGATCTTCGAAGAGGCCGCCGCCGACTGACCGCCACCTGGAACGGAGCGCCAGCGAAACGGCGGTCAGTCCGCCTTTGTCGGGGGCGCCCCCACCATGCCGTTGACCGCCGCCCGGAACGGAGGGCGGCGGTCGGTCCGGCTTTTGCCGGGGGTGTGGAGGGTCGCCCCCACCACGACACCGACCGCCGCCCCGGAGCGGAGCGCACTGTCAGTCGCCGTCGCGGAGGGTGGAGGTGCGCATGAGGTATTCCTCCTCGTCGATCTCGCCGCGGGCGAAGCGCTCGGCGAGGACCGCGCGGGCCCTGGCGAGCGGGTCGGCCGCCGCCGCGGCCGACGCGGCGGTGCTGTTCATCCGGCGGCGGATCAGGTAGAAGGCCGTCCCGAGCACGGCCAGCCAGAACAGGCCGAACGTGATCGGGAAGACCGGCCAGAAGGCGGGCGCGTCCCCGTCCTGCCAGGGGCCCGGGTGCAGTGCCGCCGCCTGTGCCGCCAACGTCGTCAACATGGTTCATCGACCCTTCCTGTGTGCGGATACGTCGATGCTCGGCGACGGGTACGGGGGGCCGCATCGTCCGGCCGGAGGCACTCGCGGTACGCCCACCGGAGTACCGCGCTCACCACCAGGGCGGCCGGTAGTCCTCGTCGTCGTCGTGGTCCGCGGGCGGGACGGCCGGGAACGCGCCCGTGGAGCGCTCGTCCGCGGGAGGTACGGGCGGGGGCGGGGCGTCGTCCGCCGGTTCGGGGGATACCGCGGGGAGCGGAGCGGTCCCCGGTTCGGGCGCGTCCGGCATGTCGAGGGCGCCCCGCCGGAACGCCTCCCAATCGTCGTCGGCGGTGGCCGCGGTGTCGGTCAGGTCGGCGCCGTTGTGGCCGTTGGCGTGGTGTCCGTTGCCGAAGCCGTGCCCGTTGACCTCGTCGTGCCCGTTGACCTTGTCGTGCCCGTTCGTGCCGTTGGACGCGTGCTCGCCGGGGACGAACGGGCGCAGCTCGTGCGGCATCATCGGGGGCTGCTTCGGCTCGATGGATGTCAGAGGCGGCCCCTCGCCGAGGCCGGACGGCGGTTCCACGTCCCACGGCGTCCCGTCCCGTCCGGGGTCCGCCGGCACGGCCTCCCAGGTCACGTCCACCGGCGGGGTTTCCTCCGCGACCGGCGGTTCGGCGCCCCGGGGTTCCGGCTCCGAAAGCGGCCCCTGGTACGCCTGCGTGTTCTGCCACAGCGGCGCGTTGACCGGTGCGGCGGCCTCCCCGGAGGCCGCGGCGGCGGGCTCGGGGGAGGCGGCGGGCGCCGACGGCAGGCGGTACTCGGGGACGGCGTCGCTTTCGGCGGCGTCCTCCTCCGGGCGGCGCCGCTGCCGCCAGCCGAGCACGAGCCCGAGGACGATGAGCAGCCCCCCGCCGCCGAGGACGATCGGGAACAGCACCCCCGATTCCTCCGCGGGCGACTCCGCGGCCGGGGCCGGGGCGGGCGAGGGGGACGGCGGCTGGTTCTGCACCGGCCCGCTGGAGGTCTTGTTGATGTGGTGCGCGGAGATGAGCGTGCGCAGCGCGTCGACCGTCCCGCGGCAGTTGGGCGAGCCGGTCGGGTGGCCGCTGCGGGCCGGGGAGCCCTGGATGAGCGCCTGCCTGACCTCGGCCGGGGTCAGCTTCGGGTAGCGGGCGCGGACGAGCGCGGCGACCCCGGCGACCATCGCCGACGACGCGCTCGTGCCCGTCCCGACGACGTAGCCGTTGCTGGCGTCGGCGCTGACGATGTCCACGCCGGGCGCGCACACGGCGGCGTGGGAGCGCCGGTTGCTGTCCTTCCACAGGCGCAGCCGCCGGTCGAGCGCGCCGACGGCGATCACCCCCGGATACGCGGCGGGGAAGTTCTTGCGGTTGGCGCCGGACCCGTCGTTGCCCGCCGACGCGATCAGCACGACGCCCTTGGAGAGCGCGTACTTGATCGCGCTCTCCTGGGACTTCGTCCCGTTGTAGAACTGCCGTCCGCCGCCGAGGGACATGTTGATGATGTCGGCGCCGTGGTCGACGGCGTAGCGGATGCCCTGCGCGACGGCGTCGTGGTCGCCGGCGCCGCCCTGCTGCCCGTTGTCCTGCCGCAGCGGGTCGTCGTTCTCCAGCGTGACACGGACGGACAGGACGTGGCTGAGCGGCGCGACGCCCATCATCCCCTGCGACAGCCCTGGGCCGTGGCCGTGCCCGGAGATGATGCTGGCCATCGACGTCCCGTGCAGGCCCCAGTAGCGGCTGCCGGGGCGCCGGACCCCGCCGGTGAGGTCCGGCCCGTTGATCACGTGGCCGACGAGGTCGGGATGGTTCTGGTCGACGCCCGTGTCGAGGACGGCGATGGTGACGCCGCGTCCCCGGGAGTACTTCCACGCGTTCTGCGTCCGCATGGCCTTCAGATGCCACTCGCGGGAGCGGATCTGGTCGGCCGGCGCGCCGACGAGCGTCCCCGCCGCCGCCCCGCGGACGCTCCGCTCCCGCGCAGGCCCCGCACCGGGGACCATGGTGACCGGCACGACCACGGCGGCGCCGAGCGTGAGACCGGCGAGGACCGCGGTGGTCCGGGCGCCGAGCCGATGCGGTGACAGGGCCGGTCGGGTTCGCACCGGACGGCGTCGACCGGTCTCGGACACGCCGCCGCACCTCCCTCCGGCAGACCGCCGTGCTCCACAGCGGGTGACATTCTGCCACGCGAACCACGCCCCGCCAGGACGGTCGGCACATTCGCGCACGCTCCGGGCCAGCGCGGATCTTGCCGCCCGCCCCTTCCGAAGGTCTCAGCCCCTTCCGAAGGTCTCAGCCCCTTCCGGAGGTCCCGGCGACCGCATACCCGAACCGGGCGCCGCTTGCGGGGTCAGCGCGGGGAGCGGCGACGGTGTGCGCGCCATCCCTGGTACCTCGCGACGAGCACGACGCCGATCATCGCGAGGCCGATCTGGAAGACCAGTTCGATCCAGTCGATTCCCTTGGTCGTGGACACACCGACCTGCTGCGCGAGCGCCGTTCCGATGATCGCGGCGACGATGCCGACGACCACGGTCAGCAGGACGCCGATGGGCTGACGGCCGGGCAGCAGCAGCCGGCCCAGCCCCCCGATGATCGCTCCGATGATGATCGCGGTGATGATGCCCGTAATGTTCATGCCGTCCCTGTGCCCACTTGGGGCGGCGCCTCACCCGGGCTGCCGCTCTCCCATGGAGTCGAGGTCGGCGAAGGTCAGCGCCGGGCCGCGCAGTTCGCCCGGCCGGGCGGCGGAGGCGCGCAGCCCGTCGGTGATCAGGTCGAGATGCCGGTGCGCCAGTTCGTCCGCGAGTTCCCGGGAGAGCGGGCCGGGCAGCGGCCGGGACAGCCGGACGAGCAGCATCCCGATGTCGCCGTGGGTGACGTCCGGCCGCAGGTCACCGTCCCGCTGCGCCGACTTGACGAGGTCCTGCATGATGAGGACGCCGTCGGACCGGACTGCGGCGATCTCCTCGTCCTCGAACGGGATCTCCTCCAGAAGGACGGGGAACACCGCGCCGATGCGGATGTCGAGGACGCGGTGCATGTAGCGGACGAGGGCGGCGAACGCGGTCGGCTCCTCGTCCCGCGCGCGCTTGGCCTCCTCTGTGGTGCGCTCTAGAGCGTCCAACGCGACGGCTTTGGTCAGGGCCTGGCGGTCGGGGAACCGGCGATACAGCGTGGCGATGCCCGTGCCCGCGCGCTTTGAGATCTCTTCCAGGGGGGCGCCCGGGCCCTGCTCGACGAAGACCTCCCTGGCCGCGGCCAGGAGGCGGTTGCGGTTGTCGCGCGCGTCGGCCCGCAGCGGACGCTCCTTCGGCTTCTGCCCCATGGGGTGAGCGTAGCAAAACAAGTGGAGACAAATCCTCCGGTCAGTGCTACGGTGCGAGTAAGTGGAGAAAAAACCTCCGGAAGGAAGAGGTCATGGCCGCGATCGCCACCCGCACCACCGAACCGCCGACCATCGACGCCACCGGCCCGGCGGACGTCCGCGCCGCGATCCTCACGGCCCGCGAACAGGGACTGCCGCTGACCGTCCAGGCCACCGGACACGGCACGGTCGTCCCGCCGGACGAGGGGCTGCTGCTGAAGACGTCCCGGATGTCCGGCGTGCTCGTCGCCCCCTCCCGCCGCGTCGCCCGCGCCGGCTCCGGCACCCGCTGGAGCGAGGTCATCACCGCCGCCGCGCCGCTCGGGCTCGCCCCGCTGTCCGGCTCGCACGCGTCCGTCGGCGTCACCGGCTACACCCTCGGCGGCGGCGTCGGCTGGCTGTCCCGCCGGTACGGGTTCGCCGCCGACCACCTGCTGCGCGCCCATCTCGTCACCGCCGACGGCCGGTACCTGACCGCCGACGCCGACCACCACCCCGACCTGTTCTGGGCACTGCGCGGCGGCGGCGGAAACTTCGGCGTCGTCACCTCGCTGGAGTTCCGGCTCCACCCCGTCTCGACGGTCTACGCGGGGGTCGCGCTGTTCCCGATCGAGCGGGCCGCCGACCTGCTCACCCGGTTCCGGGACGAGTCGGCCACGCGGCCGGACTCGCTGACCGTGACGGTGGCGCTGACGCACCACCCGCGGTTCGGCCGGGTCGTCGCCGTCCGCGCGGTGCACACGGGTCCCGCCCGGGACGGCGCGCGGGCGCTTCGATCACTGTGGGAAGCCGGCGGGCCGCCCCTGCGGGACGGCTTCCAGGCGATGCCGTACGCCGAGACCGAGACGCTCGGCGGCACCCCGCCCCAGCACTTCCACCTCTACGCCGACCTTCCCGACGCGCTGATCGCCGCGATCGTCGCCAGTGACGCGTCCGGGATCGAGGTCAGGCACTGGGGCGGCGCGATGGCACGCCCGGCACCGGACGCGGGCCCGGTCGGGCACCGGGACATCCCCTTCTCGCTCACCATCGACGGCTCCGACGCCTCCCTGGCGCCGCACGCGACCGGCGGCTCGTTCCTGAACTTCCTGCACGACCCTCCAGGACCGCCGACGCCTACACCCCGGCGAACCTCCGGCGGCTGCGCGAGGTCAAGCGCGCCTACGACCCGCAGAACGTGTTCCACCGCAACCACAACATCCAGCCCGCCTGAAATGCGAGGTAACCGTCATGGCAACGCTCACCGCTCCGGCCCCGTCCCAGCGCCTCGACCGCGGGCTCGTCACGCTCGGCATCGTGGTGGTGCTCGGCGCGATCATGTCGATCATCGACGCGACCGCCGTCAACGTCGCCACCCGCACCCTCGCCGACGACTTCGGCGCCTCCATCACCTCCGTCCAGTGGGTGCTGACCGGCTACATGCTGGGGCTCGCCGCCGTCATCCCGGTCACCGGCTGGGCCACCGAGCGGTTCGGGGCCCGCCGCGTCTGGATCACCGCGCTGCTGCTGTTCCTCGGCGGCTCCGCGCTGTCCGGACTCGCCTGGTCGATGCCCGCGCTGATCGCGTTCCGGGTCGGGCAGGGCATCGGCGGCGGCATGATCATCCCGGTTGCGCAGACGATCCTCGCCCAGGCCGCGGGACCGTCCCGGATGGGACGCGTCATGGGCTTCATCGGGCTGCCGATGCTGCTCGGCTCCGTCGCCGGCCCGATCGTCGGCGGGCTGATCATCTCGACGGCCGGCTGGCGCTGGATCTTCCTCGCCAACCTGCCGCTGGGCGTGATCGCCGTCCTCGCCGCGCTGCGCCTGCTGCCCCGCTCGGAGCCCCGTCCCGCGTCACTGGACGTCCGGGGCCTGCTCCTGCTGTGCGCCGGCGTGACCCTGTTCGTCTACGGGACCACCGAGGCGGGACGTCCCGGAGGGCTCGACGCGCCGCGCACCTGGACGATCCTCGGCACCGCGGCCGTGCTGATCGCGCTGTACGTGCTGCACGCCCGCCGAGGTGAGGCGCTGATCGACATCGCGCTGTTCCGGCACCGCGGCTTCACCGCCGCCGCCGTGACCAACGTCGTCGTCGCGATCGCGCTGTTCGGCGTCCTCGTCCTGCTGCCGCTGTACTGGCAGGTCGTCCGCGGCCACGGCCCGCTGGCCACCGGCCTCCTCCTCACGCCCCAGGCGCTGGGTGCCGCGGTGGCCATGCCCCTGGCCGGACGCCTCACCGACCGCCTCGGCGCCGGCGTGGTCGTCCCCACCGGCGTCGTCCTCGGCCTCCTGGGCACGGCCGCCTACACACAGATCCACGCGGACACCCCGGTGACCCTGCTCGCGGCGGCGCTCTTCGTCATCGGGCTCGGCCTGGGCGCGACGATCATGCCGTCCATGGCGGCCGCCTACCAGGCCCTGCCGCCGGCCCTGATCCCCCGTGCGACCAGCGCGATCAACACCCTCCAGCGGATGGGCGCGTCGGTCGGCACCACCGCGCTGGCGGTGATCCTGCAACACGAGATCACCGTCCAGGCCCCCGGCCTCGGCGGCTCGGCCCTGGCCCCGCTCCCCGACGCGACGCGCATCGCCGTGGCCCCGCACCTGGCGACCGCCTTCGGCCACGCTTTCTGGATCGCGCTGGTCATCGGGGCCTTGGCAGTGATCCCGGCCCTCCTGCTCCCCCGCGGCGACGCCGGGCGGCCTACCTCCGGATGACCCTCATCGGCACGGGCCCGGCCGGGCGATAGGTGATCTCCGCCCGGCCGGGCACGGCCACGCCCGGCGCCAGATCCAGCCGGTAAGCGCGGCTGATGGTGGCGAGCACCAAAGTCGCCTCCAGCATCGCGAAGCCGGCTCCGACACAAATACGCCGACCGCCCCCGAACGGCAGGTACGCATATCGGGGACGCTGCTGATCCCCGATGAACCGTTCCGGCTGAAACCCCTCGGGATTGGGCCAGAAATCCTCGTTCCGGTGAATCAGATAAGGCGGGATGGCCACGGTGGACCCGGCCGGTATCCGCACCCCGGCGACGTCGTCGTCATTCACCGCGTCACGCTCGATGGTCCAGGCCGGCGGATAGAGCCGCATGGCCTCCGAGAGGACGGCCTTCGTCCACGGCAGCCGATCGGCATCCTCGGCCTTCGGCTCCCGGCCGCCGAGCACATCGTCCACTTCCTCTTCCAGCCGCTCCCTGGCCGCCGGATACCTGGACAACAACACCAACGTCCACGCCAGCGAAGCCGCGGTGGTCTCATGACCGGCCAGCAAAAGCGTCAGGACCTCGTCCCGAAGCTCCTCCGCGTCGAACTCGCCCCGCTCCTTGAGCAGATTCAGCAACTCTCCCCCGGAACCCCCCTGAACGACCCGCTGCACCATTCCATCAAGATGCGCGATCGCACCCCCAAGACCCGGCACCCGCCGATACAGTTCCCGCTTCGCGGTCACACCCGGCAGGAACGTCCCGATCACCGTGCCCCGTTGCAGCGCCTCCAGCGCCCGCCCCGTCCGCTGCGCCTCCCCGGCGAGCTCACTACCGAAAAGCGCCCGCCCGACGATGTCCAGCGTGAGCTTCCGCAATTCCCCCGCCGCGTCCAGCATCACCCCGTCGGGCCACCGCCGGACGAACCGCTCCGCCGTCTCCACCATCTGCGGCACGAACCCGACGATGTGCCGCTGCGAGAACACCGGCTGCACCAGCCGCCGATGCCGCCGCCACGTCTCCCCCTCACTGGTCAGCAGCCCGTCCCCGAGAACCGCCCGCAACGGCCGGTAGGTGAACGCCTTCACATAGTTGTCCTGGCCGGCCACCAGCACCCGCTCGGCATGCTCGGGCCGCGACAGCAGAAAGAACGCCCGCCCCGCCCCGAACGGCACCCGCACCGCATCCCCATAGCGCCGTGCGAGCGCCCCATACGTCCCCAGCGGATCCCGGACCATCCGCCCCCACCACCGAAAGGCCCCGGCACTCCCCGGCCCGGCAACGCCCACTCCACCCATCCCCCCACCGTAAGAACCGTCCCCGTCCCCGACAACCCAGACGCCCCACACGCGCCGCCGCCCCGAGCCCGGCGGCGGCCAGGCCCGGGGCGAACGGTGGAAGGCTACGGCGTCGTCGTCTCCCAGTACTTCCAGCCTTCCTTGGTGGTCGGAATGTCACCGTAGAAGGCGTCCAGGAACTGATCAGAGCAATCTGGGCGGGTGCGGCGCTTCTCGAACAGCACCCGGTAGCCGATCACGCGGTAGCGGATGTGCCCGTACCGATTCCCGCTGATCTGGTGCTCGTACCAGTGCCCCACGGTCACGGTGTTGGACTTGGTCGCCGACGCGGACACCTGTACTTTGACGGTGGCCCACAGCGCCCCGATGGACACATCCGCACCGGCCTCAAGCGTCGCGGACTCCGTCCACGACTTGTCGACCTTGCCGGTGACCTTGCCGCCCTTGCCGTCCACGAAATGCGTGCCGGGCACCCAGTAGCTGACCACTCTCTTCGACTTGACCTTGTAGTAGACATCGGTCGGGCACCCCCTCGCCGGCTTGGCGGGGCCGGCCGGCGACGCGGCCACGGCCGGCGTGGCACTCGCGGTGAGCGCCACCGCGGTCGCCAGGCCGAGCCCGAGCGTACGGAACCTGGTCATCTTTGACTCCTCTTCGTGTTCGACGCGGAAAGCCGAAGCGCTTTTGCGCAACGTGCCGCAATGGCGGGGATCCCAAGTGGCGCCATCGCGTCCGGCATCGAGCATTCAAGTCGTCCTGATCATGGAGTTGCACCCATTCGAGCGTTCGGGATGGACCCGAACGGCGCCGTTCTGCCACACTCTGCGCGTGAACGACGGCGAGGGGGAACTGGACCCTTCCTCGGTGACCACCGAGGAACAGTTCGTCGTGGCGCTGCGAAGACTCCGGGAACGCAGCGGCCTGACCTACAAGGAAATCGAGCGGCGCACCTCCGCCGGGGACGGCCTCTCGCTGCCGGCGTCCACTCTGGCCACGGCACTGCACCGGCACACCGTCCCTCGGCGCGAGATCGTGACGGCGCTCGTACAGGTCTGCGGCGACGACGTGACCCCGTGGCTGACGGCCCGGGAACGCCTCCTCCACCCCATGCCCCCCGAGCCGCCCGCCCCCGCCGAAAGCTCCCCGCAAGCCCCACCCCGACCCCGCCGCCTGCCGCCCCGGCGCATCGCCGCCGGTACCACGATCCTGGCCGTGGCCGCAATCGCCATCGGCGTCGTCCTCACCCGTCCGTCCCAGAACACCGGCAGCACTTCCCAGCCGGCACCGGCGACCTCATCGCCCACCCCTATCCGACCGGGTTCGACACTCAAACTCGGGGGCCTCTGCCTCTCCGAACGGGCGTACGACCGGACCGGACTCGTCTTCCTCAAGGACTGCGACCAGAGCTTCCCGCCGCGCCGCCTCACCCGAGACGGAACGTTCTGGCGCGTCACCACGCGACACCCAGAATTCGGCCCCGGCTGCATGGGAGTCGTGGACGCCTCGTTCCGGCCGGGCACGCCCCTGTCCGACGACACCTGCGGTCACGCCCAGCCGGACCGCTTCACCCTCCGGAGAGTGACCGGCGGAGTCCAGCTACGCCCCGCCGACCGCGACCTCTGCGTCGGTGTCAAGGGGGCACCCGCCGCCGACGCCCCGATACTCCAGCTCCCCTGCGACGAGCACGCCCCCGGCCAGCTCTTCACCATCACCTGACCGCTCAACCACGCCACATCCGCCGCCCAGGTAACCCCCACCCCGAGCGAGCGCCCCGCCGAGTCGACTACGATGCGGGACGAGCCCGCCGGCGTAGCTCAATTGGCAGAGCATCTGTCTTGTAAACAGAAGGTTAGGGGTTCAAGTCCCCTCGCCGGCTCCAGCAGGTCAGCCCCCAATTGCGATCTTGGTTGACCGTTTGCCCGGCCCGCGGAATCGGGCCGGAAGTGTCCAAAAAGTGTCCACCGGGTCATGATCCCGTCCTCCCGGTGTCCTCGATGTCCTTGAACGGCAACACGTTCAGCACCGTCTCGGTCGACTTACCATGCACGGCCTGGCGGACGTGGGTGTACAGGTCCTCGATGATCCGCACCGTCGAATGCCCGAGCTGGTCCGACACGATCTTGATGTCGATGCCGGCCTCCAGGCCGAGGGTGGCCGCGGTGTGCCGCCCCTCGTGGAGGCGGATCACCGGCAGGCCCGCGGCGACGGCCTGCTTCTGGAAGTCCTTCGATACGGTGTCCGGGCTGTAGGGCGTGCCGTTCTCCCGGCAGAAGAACATCCCGTGGTCCTGGTACGCCTTACCGGCGGCGAACTTCTCTCGCTTGAGCATGGTCAGGTACGCGGGGACGAGTTCGGCCGTGCCCGAGTCCAGCGAAACGATGTCGGGGTGGACGGGCTCTCTCCATCCGATGGCGAACACGTGGCCGTTCGCGGCCTTGTCGGCGCCCTTCCAGGATTCGCCGAGCTTGAGCTTGTCGGCGAGCTAACGCTTACGGTGTGCTTTGAGGACGTCGACCGTCCCGGCGTCGAGGCTAACGACGCGGGACCGGCCGCTCTTGCTGGTGCCGTGCCGTCCGCCGGTGGTGACGAGGTCGCGGTAGAGCCTGGTGATCTGGCCGGGCCGGCCAGCTTGGAGGCTCAGGCTGCCGATGTTGGGCTTGACGTGCAACCAGTCAGGGTGATCGAGGGGCATTCACGGTCACTCGCGGTACGAGCGGAGGCCAGGTCAGCCGCTATGGCGGCCGGGATCGGTTTGGTTCCCAAACTGACAGCGCGGGTTTGCGGGGCGCCCCACGCAGGACCGGCAGAGCATCTACGGGAAGAGTGAGCGATGGCAGGGCACGCCAAGTGGAGTCCTACACCGATCCTTCTCCCGGTCGGCCGGCGGTTGGCCGTCACGCCGGATTCCTGATGTGCCCGGCACCGGTGGGCCACCGGTGCCGGGCACATCAGGTCAGGACGTTAGTCCACGACGTACAAGGCCCAGCCGCGCGTGGGGTCGAGCTGGCAGATGTAGCCGGAGTAGCCGTGGCGTTTGTAGTACTCGCCGCCGTTCTTGCAGGAGGTTTTGTCGGGGTACCAGCCGACGAAGTGCGTGGCGTAGGCGGATGCCGGGGAAGCGGCAGCCGACGAGGTGATGGGAGCGGCCGAGGCGGCGCCGGCCAGCACGGCGCCTGTGAGGCTGAACAGGGCTGCGGTGCCCAGGGTGGCGGTGAGGCGAACGATACGTCGTGTCATGGATTCTCCTGCGATCGACGAATCTTCACTGACGTGTCCGCCCGGCCAGGCACTCTAATGATCATCTACATCGTTCCACGGCGCAACACTCTTGATCAACTACTTTGGGTCACTTGCGCAACGCACTCTGGGCCGATCGGATGCACGATTGAAGCGCCCCGGGTCAAAGCCTCCTTCCAATCTTGGAAGGGGGCGTTTGCTGTGACCTCGAACGGCCGGGTTGGGTGCGACCGAGGTGAGGCGGGCAGGGGCGGGCTGCTGCTGGCTTTGGTAGGCCCGAGGGCGGGGAATCGCTTGTCGAGAGGGCTCACTACGGTGAGCCTGTGTCTGGGGCTGTCGTGCGGGCGTTTTTGGGGAGTCGGGGACTTGGCGCCCTCCTGGGGTGGATGGAAGAGCTTCCTCGTTGGCCGGGGCGGGTTGTGGTGGTGCCCACGGCGGGTAACCCGCTGCCGTTGACGCCTTGGGTCGATGAGGTGGTGGGGCACTTGGCGGCCTGCGGGGTGCGGGTTGAGTACCTCGATCTGGAAGGTGCGCGGGCGGCGGACGTGGACGGTGCGGTGGAGCGCTGTGAGCTCGTCTTCGTCACCGGCGGTCATCCGATCCTTCTGCTGGAGCACGCGCAGCGCAGCGGGTTCGTTCGCATCGTCAAGCAAGCTGTTCTCGGCGGCGAGTTGGCCTACGCCGGTGTGTCCGCCGGGGCCGCCCTGGCGACCGCTGACCTCGCCTTCTACCGGGGGCCTGACGACCCAGGGTCGGTCGAGACCACCGAGGGTCTCGGGCTGGTCGGATTCTTTCCCCTCGTGCACGCCGACCGCGGTCGGCGGGAACGGTACGCGCGACTGATCGCCGCTTACGGGGACCGCTGTGAGTTCGTGCCGATCAACGACGACGAAGCCGTGGTCGTGGCGGGTGAAACGTGGTGGCGGCAGGCGTCGGCCGTCACCGTGCCGCGCCCGCCCTCGCGATCCTGATCCGGCGTTTTTCTGGGTGGGGTGTCGATTTGCGGGGGGTGCGTTCGTGTAGGGGGTGAGAGGTCGGTGGTGGGCCGGCCGGGAGCTTGGGGAGGCGTTGTGGGGAAGGTCGTTCTGGTCGAGCATGTGTCGCTTGATGGGGTGATGCAGGCGCCGGCGGGGGCTGATGAGGATACGCGGGACGGGTTCGTGCGCGGTGGGTGGGCTGTGGCGGGGAATGACGAGGTCATGGCTTCCGCGCTGGGGCAGAGGATGGGCTCGGACGGAGCGCAGCTGTTGGGGCGGCGGACGTACGAGCAGTTCTACGAGTACTGGCCTCGGCAGAGGGACGGGAACCCGTACACGGACGCGCTGAACCGAGTCACGAAGTACGTGGTTTCGGAGACGCTGCGGGAGCCGTTGCCGTGGCAGAACTCGGTGCTGCTCGGCGATGTGGCCGAAGTGGTGGAGGTCAAGAGGGGGGTGGCGAGGCTCACCGTGCTGGGGAGCGGGGTGCTTGCGCGGGAGCTCATGCGGCGGGGGCTGGTGGACGAGTGGCTGCTGATGGTCCATCCGCTCGTGCTGGGGACGGGTCGGCGGCTGTTCGAGGGGGTTGAGGCGTCGTTGCGGCTTGTGGAATCGGTGACGACGACCACCGGGGTAGTGATCGCGACGTACGTGAAGGAGGGGGCATGAAGCTGTACTTGCTCAACATGATCCAGCCGGTGGGCGATCCGCCGCCGCCGGAGGTGCTGGAGAAGGTGATGGCGGACATCTTCGAGATCCGGCGTGACCTGGAGCTGGAGGAGTCGTGGGTGTTCGGGCACGGGCTGCACGGGCCCGAGGCGTCCACGATGGTGCGGCTGCGCGACGATGAGGTGATCGCGACGGACGGGCCGTGGGCGGAGGGCAAGGAGCACATCGGCGGCATCACGATCATCCAGGTGGAGGATCTGGACGCGGCGCTCAAGATCGCGGCCAGGTTCGTCAAGGCGACGGGGTTGCCGATGGAGGTGCGGCCGTTCCACGGCGAGGTGTGATCGAGGAGGTCTTCCGGGCGGAGCACGGGCGGGCGGTGGCCGTGCTGGTCCGTGCCTTCGGCGATATCGACGTCGCCGAGGACGCCGTCCAGGACGCGTTCGCCGAGGCGGTGCGCAGGTGGCCGGTGGAGGGGACGCCGCCCAGCCCGGCCGGGTGGGTCATCACGACGGCACGGAACAAGGCGATCGACCGGGTGCGCCGGGAGGCGGCGCGGGCGGGGAAGCAGGCGCAGGCCGCGATGGTGGACGAGGGCGAGCCGGTCGAGGTGGGGACCGTGCAGGACGAGCGGCTCCGGCTGATTTTCACGTGCTGCCATCCGGCTCTGGGATTGCAGGCGCGGGTGGCGTTGACGTTGCGGTTGCTGGGCGGGCTGACCACGGCGGAGATCGCGCGGGCGTTTCTGGTGCCGGAGAAGACGATGGCGCAGCGGCTGGTGCGGGCGAAGGGGAAGATACGGGACGCGCGGATTCCGTATCGGGTGCCGGAGGAGGGTGATCTGCCGGGGAGGCTTTCCGGGGTGCTGGCCGTTGTCTATCTCGTTTTCAATCAGGGGTATGGGGGTCGGGATGAGTTGGCGGCCGAGGCGATCAGGCTGGGGCGGGTTCTCCATGAGCTGATGCCGGACGAGCCCGAAGTGCTGGGGCTGCTGGCGTTGATGCTTCTCATCGAGTCCCGTAAGGCCGCCCGGATGGTGGACGGGGAACTGGTTCTGCTCGGTGAGCAGGATCGCGGGTTGTGGGATCGCGGGCTGGTGCGGGAGGGGCAGGCGCTCGTCCGGCGGTGTCTGGAGATCGGCCGGCCGGGGCCGTATCAGATCCAGGCGGCCGTCAATGCGGTGCACAGTGCCGCGGCGACCGCCGGGGATACGCGGTGGGGGCAGATTCTCCGGTTGTACGACCAGTTGATGGTCGTGGCGCCGAGTCCGGTGGTGGCGCTCAACCGGGCCGTGGCGGTGGCCGAGGTCGAGGGACCCGGGGCCGCGTTGGGCCTGGTGGACGGTCTCGACCTCGGCCGGTACCACCTGTTCCATGCGATCCGCGCCGATCTGCTGAGGCGGCTGGGACGCGACGAGGAGGCCGCCGAGGCGTACGGCCGAGCCCTGGAGCGGACGGATAATCCGGCCGAAATGACCTTCCTTGAAAAACGGCTGCTCAGTTTGCGGCCGTGAAACGGGTGCGGCCGGGAGGGGATTGGTCGCGCTGATGGCGATATCGCGTCGAGCACGGGGAGCGAGGTTCCTCACGGCCTCCGGTTGAGGGTCTGGCCGGCGACGAGAGCGCCGAGGGCGATGGTGAAGCCGACGATCTGCCACGCCGTGAGCGTCTGGCCGAGGATGACCAGGCCGGCGAGAGTGGCGACCATCGGGTTGGTCAGGCCGAGCAGGGACACCGACGTCGGGGGCAGCCGGTCGATGCCGCGGAACCACAGTGCGTACGCGATCGCGGTGCCGACGATGCCGAGGTAGGCGAAGCCCAGCACGTTCTCGCCGGTCATGGACGACGGGACGCCCTCGGCGGCGAGGGTGACCGGCAGGAGGACCAGACCGCCGACGGTGAGCTGCCACCCGGCCATGACCAGCGGCGATTCGGGGCGGCCCCATTTTTTGGCCAGGACGATCGCGGCGGCCATGAGGGAGGTGGCCGTGAGCATGGCGAGGATGCCGAGCGGGTCGAGGCGGGCGTCGGCGGTCAGCGTCAGCAGTGCGACGCCGCCGGTGCCGGCGATCGCCGCGTACAGGACCGGGCGGGCCGGGCGGACGCGCAGGACGCCGAGCGACAGCAGCGCCACGACCAGCGGCTGGACGGAGCCGATCGTCGCGGCGACCCCGCCGGGCAGCCGGTAGGCGGCGAAGAAGATCAGCGGGAGGAACGCGCCGAAGTTCAGCATGCCGAGGACGATCGTCCTCCACCACCAGCCGCCGCGCGGGAGGCGCCGGGTGACGGCGAGCAGGACGAGGCCGGCGGGGAGGGCGCGCAGGGTGGCGGCCAGCAGCGGGCGGTCGGCGGGAAGGAGGGTGGTGGTGACGACGTAGGTGGTGCCCCAGCTCGCGGGGGCGAAGGCGGCGAGGGCGAGGTCGGACGCGTAGCGGGCGCGCACCGTGCGCGGTGCGGCGACGGCGGTCATCGAATTCACCTCATGGTCAATAATCTGAACGTTGAGATTATTTCCGTTGAGGCAAATCGGTGCTCAGGCGCGGAGCCGGCTGATCTCGTACAGGGCGATGCCCGCGGCGACCCCGGCGTTCAGCGACTCGGCCCTGCCCGGCATGGGGATCGTCACCAGCAGGTCGCAGGTGTCGGCGACCAGGCGTCCGAGCCCCCTCCCCTCCGAGCCCACGACCAGCACGAACGGCCCGGAGGCGATCTCCAGGTCGGCGACGGCCACGCCGCCCCGCGCGTCCAGCCCGGCGACGAAGCAGCCGGCCTTCTGGTACGCCTTGAGCTGCCGCGTCAGGTTCGTGGCCTGCGCGACGGGGACGGTCGCGAGCGTCCCCGCGGACGACTTCCACGCCCCCGCGGTGACCCCGGCGGCACGCCGCTCCGGCACGACGACACCGGTCGCGCCGAACGCGGCGGCGGACCGGACGATCGCCCCCAGGTTGCGCGGGTCGGTGACCCCGTCCACCGCGACGATCAGCGGCGACGTTCCCTTGAGCAGGTCGTCGGGGTGCGCGTACCGGTACGGCCTGACCTGCAGTGCGATGCCCTGGTGGACGGCGCCGTCCGTCAGCCGGTCCAGCTCGTTCTTGCCGGTCTCCAGCAGCGGGACGCCCCGGTCGGCGGCCAGCTGGATGGACTCGCGCACCCGCTCGTCCGTCCCGGACGTCACGTACAGCGCGGTGCCCGGGACGCCCGCGCGCAGCGCCTCGACGACCGGGTTGCGCCCCGTGACCAGCTCCGGCACCTCACCGGTCGCGCGCCGCGCGCCGGCGGGACGCCCGGCGGGGCGGGCGTCCGGCGAGGGTCCCTTCGCGCGCCCGCCCGGACCGAGCGTCGGCGTTCCGGTGCGCTTGGCGTTCTTGACGGCACGGGCCTTCTGGCGCTTGCCGTGCCAGTGCCGGTCCTCGGCCTTGGGAGTGGGCCCCTTGCCCTTGTGCTTGGCCATTGTCGATCATGCCCCTCGCGACGATTGCGTGCGCGCCCTCGCGGCTGCCGGGCGGCTCAAGATCTCAGCGGGACGGCGAACGAACCCCCGCGAACGTCCGATTTTATCCGCAGTGCGGGACCCCTCAGCCGCGCTTGAGTTCCCAGCGCGGCCCCTGCGGCGTGTCCTCGACGAGGATGCCGGCCTCCGCCAGGCCGTCGCGGATCGCGTCGGCGGACGCGTAGTCCTTGCGCGCGCGCGCCGCCTGCCGCTGCTCCAGCGCGACGGCGACGAGCGCGTCCACGACGGGACGCAGGTCCTCCTCGCCCGCACGGGTCCACTGCGGCGACAGCGGATCGATGCCCAGCACCTCCGCCATCGCCCGCACGTCCGCGAGCCCCCGCCGCACCGCGTCGAGGTCGCCGGCCGCAAGGGCGCTGTTCCCGTCCCGGACGGTCTCGTGCAGCACCGCCAGCGCCTGCGGTACGCCCAGATCGTCGTCCATCGCCGCGGCGAACGCGGCCGGCACAGAGGAAGGCGGGACCGTGCCCACCACCTCCGAGGCCCGCGTTACGAAGCCCTCTATGCGCTGATAGGCGGAGACGGCCTCGGCCAAGGCGGCATCGGTGTAGTCCATGAGCGACCGGTAGTGCGCCGAGGCCAGGTAGTAGCGCACCTCTACGGGACGGGCCTTGCCCAGCAGATCCGGTAGCAGGACCACGTTGCCGACCGACTTGCTCATCTTCTCGCCGTCCACGGTGAGGAGCCCGTTGTGCAGCCAGTAGCGGGCGAAGCCGTCACCGGCGGCACGGGACTGGGCGATCTCGTTCTCGTGGTGCGGGAAGATCAGGTCGACGCCGCCGCCGTGGATGTCGAACGTCGCGCCGAGGTACTTCGTCGCCATCGCGGAGCATTCGAGATGCCAGCCGGGGCGCCCGTCCCCCCAGGGGGTCTCCCAGGCCGGCTCGCCCGGCTTGGCCCCCTTCCAGAGCGCGAAGTCGCGCGGGTCGCGCTTGGCGTCCTCGTTGGGGGTGTCGCCGGCGGACCGCATGTTGTCCAGCCGCTGGTTCGACAGCGCCCCGTACTCGTCCGCCCACGACTTCACGTCGAAGTACACGTCGCCGGCCGCCGCGTACGCGTGGCCCTTCTCGACCAGCCGGCGGATCAGCACGATCATCTCCGGGACGTGCCCGGTGGCGCGCGGCTCGACCGTCGGGGGCAGGCAGCCGAGCAGGTCGTAGCCCTGCGTGAACACCCGCTGGTTGCCCTCGGCGACCGCGAACCACGGGACGTCCCGCTCCGCCGCCACCGCGATGATCTTGTCGTCGACGTCGGTGACGTTGCGCGCGAACGTCACCTCGTAGCCGGACGCGCGCAGCCAGCGCAGCAGCACGTCGTAGATGACGCCGGAGCGCAGGTGCCCGATGTGGGGTGACGCCTGCGGGGTCGCACCGCACACGTACATCCCCACGCGGCCCTCTTCCAGGGGCTCGAACGTGCGGACGCTACGGGTGCCGGTGTCGTAAAAACGCAGACTCACGAACTCAGGTTATTGGATGACACGGGGCCGCGCGGCGCGCAATGCGGGCTCGCACCGGGAACCTCAGGCGTCTTCATCGTTTCCCCCATCGAGGCGGGCGGCGCGGGACTCCAGGTAGCGGCGCTCGGGAAGGCTGGTGGTGCGCCGGGCCGCCTCCCGGTACGCCTCCCGCGCGGCACCGGGCTCTCCGGCCATCTCCAGCAGATGCCCGCGGACGGCGGCGAGCCGGTGGTGTCCGGACATGCGGGCGTCGTCGTCCAGCGGCCGCAGCAGGTCGAGCCCGGCCGCCGGCCCGTCCACCATCGCCAGCGCCACGGCCTCGTTCAGCGTGACCATCGGGTTCGGGGCCAGATGCGCCAGCAGCCGGTACAGCGCGAGGATCTGCGGCCAGTCGGTGTCCTCGGGGCGGCGCGCCTCCGCGTGGACGGCGGCGATCGCGGCCTGCAACTGGTACGGGCCGGGCGGCGACCAGGTGAGCGCGCCGGTGATCAGCGCCGTGCCCTCGGCGATCGCGGAGGCGTTCCAGCGCGTCCTGTCCTGGTCGGCGAGCGGGATCAGCCGCCCGCCGGGCCCGGTGCGGGCGGCGCGGCGGGCGTCGGTCAGCAGCATCAGCGCGAGCAGGCCGGCGGCCTCGCCGTCCTCCGGCAGCAGCCGGTGCAGCGCCCGGGTCAGCCGGATCGCCTCCGCGGTGAGGTCGGCGCGCCGCAGCTCGGGCCCGCTCGACGCCGTGTACCCCTCGTTGAAGATCAAGTACAGGACGTGCAGGACGGCCCGCAGCCGCTCGGCCCGCTCGTCCGGCGGCGGCGTCCCGAACCGCGCCCCGGCCGACCTGATCTTCTGCTTGGCCCGGCTGACCCGCTGCGCCATCGTCGCCTCCGGGACCAGGAACGCCCGCGCGATCTGCGCCGTGCTCAGGCCGCCGACCGCCCGCAGCGTCAGCGCGACCTGCGAGGACGGCGACAGCGCCGGATGGCAGCACAGGAACAGCAGCGTCAGCGTGTCGTCGCGGTCGCCCGGCCGGTCCTCGTCCGGGCGGGCCGGCTCGTCCCGCTCCCGGGCGAACACGGCGGCCTCACGGTCGCGGCGCGCCCGCTCGCTGCGCCACCGGTCGGTGAGCCGCCGCGTCGCGACGGTCAGCAGCCAGCCGCGCGGGTGCTCCGGAACGCCGTCCCCCGGCCACTGCACGGCGGCGGCGAGCAGCGCCTCCTGCACGGCGTCCTCGCAGGCGTCGAACGCGCCGTGCCGCCGCACGAGCGTGCCGAGGACCTGCGGCGCGAGGGTGCGCAGCAGGTCCTCGACGGCCGGGGGCGTCCTCACATCTCGGTCCCGGCCTCGTCCATGACCGCCCGGACCTCCAGGTGGCCGCCGAACCGGATGTCCGGCCAGCGCGAGGCGATCTCCACGGCCCGCTCCCGCGACTCGCAGTCGACGGTGAGGTAGCCGGCGAAGTGCTCCTTGGTCTCCAGGAACGGCCCGTCGGTCACGGCCGGCTGCCCGTCCACCCCCCGGACGGTCTTCGTCCCGGACGGGTCGGCCAGCGCGTTCCCGCCGACCATCTCCCCCGACTCGGTCAGCTCCCGCATGATCGCGTCGACCTCGCCGAACAGCGCCTCGCGCTCCGCCTCCGTCAGTTCCTCCACGAAGCCGGGACGGTTGTAGATCAGCAGCATGTACTTCACGGTGTGCTCCTCTTCACGCGGCCCCGTTGGCCGCTCGTCACAGCAGGATCGGAGTGGCGGGCGCGTCCTCGACATCCCCGGGAGAAAATCTTCAGGAGGATTCCGCCAGCCTTCTGAGCCGGTGGCACAGTGCCGTGAACGCCAGCGCGTCCGGCATCCGGGAGGCGAGTGCCATCAGGTCCATGCGGCCGGTGTGCGCGTGGACGATCACCATGCCGTTGTCGATCGCCACGTCCCGGACGGCCTTCCACGGCAGCCGCTCGCCGTCCTTCTCGACGCCGTCCAGGTCCAGGGTGAACGGGCCGAGCCGCACGGGCTCCCGCTTCCGCACCGCCGCCAGGTGCCGCGGGACGATCCGGGCCGTCACCTCTTCGGCGACCGCCACCCCGAGGGTCCGGACGTCCGGGATGTCGTCTTCGAGCCGCAGGACGCCGCCATCGTCCGCGACGATCGTGAAGCACCACCGGACGCGCGGGCCGGCGCGGCGGCCGGACACCGTCACCGAGACCAGTTCGTCCCACGTGTAGGCGGCCTCGCCGCCCGGCCCGCTGACGGACAGGCCGCCCGTATGCAGGCGCGCGACCCGGTGGCGGAAGCGCGGACGGTCACGTCCCGCGATCCAGCCGGCGGCCGCCGCGTACCCCATCGCGAGCAGCAGCACCGGGACGCCCGCCCACCACACGCGGTCGTGCAGGTAGACGACGGCCACCGGGATCATGGCCAGCGACGCCAGGCACAGCAGGCACAGCCATGCCCAGGTGCGGCGGCCCGCGGCCCGGCCGTCGAACGTCCGGATCGGCTCGCCCAGCCGATCGCTCGGCAGCGGCACGCCGCGCTACCCGGCCGTTCGGGCCCGCGTTCCGTCCCCGGACCACCCGTACGGCATCGCGGCCTCCCCTCGGATGTCGTCCTCCATACGGTACGTCTCCCCACTTATGGTGTGGAGCGACAAAGTGATCACCACAAAGTTGCAGTTCGCCGCCGTCCCGGCTGGTTAATCTCGGCTGAGGACCCTCATCGGCGCATCCTCGGAACGAGACTCCATGCCATCTGACCCCACCCGGCCGTCCTACACCCGGGCGCAGCGGCGGCTGCTCACCGCCCTCGCCGGCCTCGTCGTCGCCGCGCTCGCCGGCGGCGCGTACGTGCTGACCTACGACGCCCTCCGCGAACTCGCCCTCACCGGCGGGGTGAGCCGCCGCTGGGCGCCGCTGTACCCGGCGATGGCCGACACCCTCGTCGCGATGACGATCCTGTCGCTGGCCGTCACCCGCAACGCCCGCTGGTGGACGCGGCTGCTCCGCTGGACGCTGCTGCTCGTCCTCGTCGCCGGGGGCGCCGCGATCTCCGTCCAGCGCTCGGTCCGGGGCTTGTCCTCGATGCCGGACGACCCGGTCCGCGTCGGTGTGGCGGTGGCGCCGCACGTCATGCTGGTGATCGCGATCTGGCTGTGGCTGACGATGTTCAAGCAGATCCGCGTGGCCCGGCCCGCCGCCGCGGAGGCGGCCCCGGCCGAAACGCAGCGCGGCCATGTGAAGGTCCTGGAGCGCGCCGCGCCCCCGCTGGCCCTGGAGCCGCCCGCCGAGCCCGAAGACCCGGAAGACCTGATCCCCTTCCCCTTCGACCCCAACGGCCCCGACACGCAGGTGGGGGGCGCGCACCGGCCCGCTACGCAGGAGACCGCCGAGCACGAGGCAGGCGAAGAGGCGGACGAACAGGACACGGTCGAACACGAGCCCGCCGCGCGCGCGGCATCCCGGCCCGGGCCGGGCGGGTACGGGGGGAGCCTGTCGTCGGAGCCCGCGCCGCCGCTGGACACGCTGCCGGAGCCTCGTCCGCCGCTCGATTCCGCTCCGGCTCTGCTGCCGACGGACGTCGAACTCGTCCGGAGCCGTGACCGGGACGATGCGGAGCAGCGTCCGGTGGCGTCCACGACCCGTCCCGACATCGTGATGCCGGTACCCCCGGGCGGGGACGAGGATCTGCACGACGCACCGCCCGCCGACCGCGCCGAGGACCCCGACGCCGGCGACCCCACGGCCGAGGACTGGAATCCGCCGCCGTCCGGCAATTTCCGCAGCGGCCCCATGCCGCCCGCCGGCTAGCGGAACGGTCCGGGGCTTTCGTCCCGGCGTGAGCGCCCTGTTCCTTAGATGACGAGGGCGGTGGCCATGGCCGCCAGTCCTTCGCCCCGGCCGGTCAGGCCCAGGCCGTCCGTGGTGGTGGCGCTGATCGTCACCGGGGCGCCGGAAAGGGCCTCGGTGAGGGTCTTCTCGGCCTCGGTGCGGCGTTTGCCGATCTTGGGACGGTTGCCGATGATCTGGATGGCCACGTTGCCGATGCTGAAACCCGCCTCATCGACGAGGCGGGCCACCTCGCGGAGCAGGTCGACGCCGGACGCGCCGGACCAGCGCGGGTCGGCGGTGCCGAAGACGGCGCCGAGGTCACCGAGACCGCAGGCCGACAGGAGCGCGTCGCAGGCGGCGTGCGCGGCGACGTCGCCGTCGGAGTGGCCGGCGAGGCCGTGGCCTTCACCAAGCCATTCGAGGCCCGCGACCCAGAGGGGGCGCGGGGTGGACGAGAACGGGTGGACGTCGGTACCGACGCCCACCCGTGGAAGCCGTGTGCTCAACTCGGCCGGCCGCTCAGCTGGCCAGAACCTCGTCCAGCAGGGCCTCTGCCTTGTCCTCGTTGGTCTTCTCGGCGAGCGCGAGCTCGCTGACCAGGATCTGGCGCGCCTTGGCGAGCATCCGCTTCTCGCCGGCCGACAGACCGCGTTCCCTGTCGCGCCGCCAGAGGTCGCGAACGACCTCGGCGACCTTGTTGACGTCGCCGGACGCGAGCTTCTCAAGGTTCGCCTTGTACCGGCGCGACCAGTTGGTGGGCTCTTCGGTGTAGGGTGCGCGAAGCACCTCGAACACCTTTTCAAGTCCCTCCTGGCCGACGACGTCCCGGACGCCCACGTCCTCGACGTTCTCGACCGGGACCCGCACTGTCAGGTCGCCCTTGTCAACCTTCAGGACCAGATAGGTCCTGTCCTCACCCTTGATGGTGCGAGTCTCGATGGCCTCGATCCGAGCAGCCCCATGGTGGGGGTAGACGACGGTGTCGCCGACCTGGAAAGTCATGTGACAAGTACCCCTTCCGCTAAGACCAGGGTAGCACGGAAACGAGCGTGCCTGAACCGGCCTTCCAGACATATCCGCAGGTCAACCCGCATATTGGGGTATTGACAAAGCCCTTTATCGGTGCATCGACGCCCAGTTCTCCACACCCAGAGTAATCACTAGATCACCCGCCTCCCATCGAAACGCCATTACCGGTAAGGGGCACCCGGTTACAAGCATCCAGCCCGCCGGCCACGAGGATGGGTTCCATACTGGATGTGAACACGCCGGGCGGCGCGGGTACGAAGCGCCCGGAAGCGTCTGAATGGGACGGCCGGCCGCGGGGAACGTGAGCCGGGGGAGGTGACGTGTGAGGCCGGACGGCGGCGACCCGGAGCCCGACGACTACGGGCTTCCGCCCGTTGACGTCGTCGTGCCCGACGACGCCCGCGAACTCGAAGGCGACATGCTCGCCTACCTCCGCGAGGAGCGGCGCAGGCGGCACCGGGAGCGGGTCGGGCGGCTGGTCCGGCCGGTGGCCCGGTTCGGCGTCGCGATCCCGATCATCGCGGGGGCGCTGCTGGTCGCGCTGCTCAGCGGCGTGCTCATGACGGCGTTCGGGCCCCGTCCCACGCCCCGGCCGACGGGTGCGCAGCTCGCGGCCCGGCCGTCGGCGAGCCCCGGGGAGATCGGCGGCCTGCTGCCGGACGAGCGGGTCGAGATGGTGGCCCGCGACCGCACCCCCACGGCACTGCGCGACCTGCGTCCCGGCGTGATCGGCATCGTCCCGCCCGCGTACCGGTGCGAGGACGTGGTGGCCGACCTCGCGGGCCGCACCCAGCAGTCCAAGCTGAACTTCTGGCTCGTCGCCGACCCGCGTCCGGCCGGCGGCAAGAAGGCGATGTCACTGAACGACCTGAGGGCGTGCGCGGGCACCGCCCATAACGGGACGCCGCTGATCCTCGAAGACCGGGACGGCGTCCTCGCCGGGACCTACGCCCCCGGGCCGGGCACGCCCGGCCCGGCGGGCACCGGGCTCACCGCCGTGTTCGTGCAGCCGGACGGCGTCGTCACCGAGGTCGTGCACGCGCCCAGGCCGGGTCCGGAGCTGACCGGGAAGGTGGAGTCGCTCCAGTCGGGGTGACGGCGTGTCGGCGACCCCGGGGAGGGGCTTGCGGCAGGGTCTCGCTACGCTTCCCCTGGCGTATCTCAACGCCACTCTCACAACTTTTCGATGTCACATCTTTGATGACACTTCGCGAGGAGACCGACGCCGTGATCCGAAACAGCCGTCGAGTGGTCGTGCTCGCCGTCGCGGGCGCCGTCGCGATCGCGCCGGTGATCTCCGGTTGCGGCGCCGGCAGGGAACCCCAGTCCGCCGCACCGAGCCGCCTGAGCGAGGGCGTCAACGTGTCGCTCCCGACGAAGAAGGCCGAGGCGGCGCAGATCAACCTGCGCAACATGTTCCTGCTGGGCGGGCAGTCCGGTGAGACGCTCAAGGCGGGCGCGTCCCTACCGCTCTACGGCGTGATGATCAACCAGGTGGAGGGCCGGCAGGACCGCCTGGTCTCGGTCAGCTCGCCCGTCTTCGGCCAGGCGAGGATCGAGGGTGGCGGGATCACGCTGCCGCCCGCCGCGGCGGACGGGACGGGCAGCGCGGTCAAGCTGCTCGGCAAGGCGCACCCGGCCCCCGCGACCACGCCGTCCGGGGAGAAGAAGACCAAGCAGCCCACGGGCACCCCGACGCAGGAGCCCACCGGGACCGGGGCGACGCCGAACACGTCCGGCACCCCGACGTCCGGCAACACGACCGGCCCGCAGGAGAGCGCCCTTCCGGCGACGCCGGCCGGTGAACAGCCGCTCGTGGTGCTGACCGGGCTCACCAGGGACCTGCTCGCCGGAACCGACGTCCCGGTGCGGATGCAGTTCGAGCACGCGGGCACGGTCGAGTTCCAGGCTCCCGTGGTGCCGCACCAGGGGGACTTCCTCACCTACCCGCTGGCCTCGCCGACCGGGCCGGCATCCGGCGGCCCCACCCCGAGCCCCTCGACGAGCCCGTCGCACAGCCCCTCGCACAACCCGTCGCACAGCCCGTCTCCCGGTGCGGCCGAGCCGACGACCGAGCCGACCCAGGGCGCCTGACCGGCAGGCGCCTGCCCCGAGCGGAAAGGAACGGCCCGTCCGCCGCGGACGGGCCGTTCTCCGTACCGGTCAGGGCTCGAACTTGTAGCCCAGTCCGCGGACGGTGACGATGTGCCGCGGCGTGGACGGCGCCTCCTCGACCTTGGCCCGGAGCCGCTTGATGTGGACGTCCAGCGTCTTGGTGTCGCCCACGTAGTCGGCGCCCCACACGCGGTCGATCAGCTGCATCCGGGTCAGGACGCGGCCGGCGTTGCGCAGCAGCACCTCCAGCAGCTCGAACTCCTTCAGCGGCAACTGGACGGGCTCGCCGCCGACGCTGACCACGTGCCGTTCCACGTCCATCCGGACGGGCCCGGCCTCCAGCGCCACGGGCGCCGGCTCCTCGGCCTCGCCCTGGCGGCGCAGGACGGCCCGCATCCGGGCGACCAGCTCCCGGGTGGAGAACGGCTTGGTCACATAGTCGTCGGCGCCGAGTTCCAGCCCGACGACCTTGTCGACCTCGCTGTCCTTCGCGGTCAGCATGATCACCGGGACGCTGGACCTGGCGCGCAGCTCCCGGCACACCTCGGTGCCGGGCAGCCCCGGCAGCATCAGGTCGAGCAGCACGAGGTCGGCACCGCCCCGCTCGAAGATGTCCAGCGCGTCGGGGCCGGTGGCGGCGACCGCCACCTCGAAGCCCTCCTTGCGCAGGTTGTACGACAGTGCGTCGCTGAACGACTCCTCGTCTTCCACGACGAGCACACGGGTCACGGTGATGCCTCCCGGGCGGTGTTCTCTGGGTCTTTGCCTGCGGTCCCCGCGGCGGGACGGGACGGGCCGTCGAGCAGCGGGAGCCGGATCGTGAACGTCGACCCGTGCCCCTCCTTGCTCCACACCGTCACGTCGCCGCCGTGCTTGCCGGTGACGTGCTTGACGATGGCGAGGCCGAGCCCGGTCCCGCCGGTCTGCCGGGAGCGCGCCGGGTCGACCCGGTAGAAGCGCTCGAAGATCCGGCCGATCTCGCTCTCCGGGATGCCGATGCCCTGGTCGGACACGTTGATCTCGGCATGCCGGTCGTCGCACCGCCGGGTCGAGACCACGACCCGGGTGTTCTCGGGGCTGTAGGCGACGGCGTTGTCGACGAGGTTGCGCAGCGCGGTCACCAGCAGCTCGTGGTCGGCGCGGACCCGCAGGCCCTCCTCGCCGCCGGACGCCAGTTCGATCTCCTTGGCGGACGCCCTGGTCCGGCAGCGTTCGAGCGCCTCCGCCATGACCTCGTCCAGCACGACCGGCTCCAGGGCGGGCAGGGGCTCGTCCCCCTGGACCCGCGACAGCGTCATCAGGTCCTGGACGAGGTTGGTCAGCCGCACCGACTCGTACTGCATCCGCCCGGCGAACCGGCGGACGGCCTCCGGGTCGTCGGCGGCGCCCTCGACGGTCTCGGCCAGCAGCGACAGGGCACCGACCGGGGTCTTCAGCTCATGGCTGACGTTCGCGACGAAGTCGCGGCGGATGGCCTCGGTGCGGTGCATGTCGGTGAGGTCCTCGGCCAGGACGAGGACGAGACCGTGCGACCCGAGCGGCGCGACGCGGACCGCGAACCAGCGCCCGTCCGCCCGGCTCCGCACCCGCGTCGGCCCGACCTGGATCTCGCTCTCCCGGATCTCCCCGTCCCGGCGGACGAGCCGGGTCATGGCGAGGACCTCGTCCACCACCAGCCGGTCGCCGCTGACCAGGCCGAACGCGCGGGCCGCGGAGCTGGCGCGCAGCACCCGGTCCTCGCCGTCCACGACGACGGCGGACGACCGCAGGACGCTGAGCACCGACGCGACACCGGGGGGCAGGGTGCCCACCGGGGTCGCCGGGGCCGCCGTCCGATGGGCTCGTTCGCTCACGCGCACCGCCAATCCAGTCGTGAGCCCGATCGCGAGCCCGGCGAGCCCGGCGAGGCTCGCGACAATCTCGACCTCCACACCTCGGATCGTAGGCGGCCTTCCGACCTGCCCTTCCCAACGGCCCAGGTCGGGACTCGGCCGTTCCCCGAAAGTTCACCTTTCCATGGGGAGGTGTTCATACCGGCGGGGCAGGCTGTGGCGTGGGCGAGTCCGCCCCTCCCGCCCGTCCCCCGGCTCACCTCGAAGGACTTCAATTGCGCGACGCCTACCACGAGGAACTCGACTCCCTCACCGACAGCCTGGTGGAGATGACCCGGCTCGTCCGGTCCGCGATGTCCCGTGCAGTGACCGCCCTGCTGGACGCCGACCTGCGGCTGGCGGAGGAGGTCATCAGCGGTGACGAGCACGTCAACAAGATCGACGCGGACATCGAGGCGACGGTGTTCGACCTGATGGCCCGCCAGCAGCCCGTCGCGGGCGACCTGCGCACCCTGATCACCGCGCTGCGGATGAGCGGTGACCTGGAGCGCATGGGCGACCTCGCCGTCCACCTCGCCAAGACCGCCCGCCGCCGGCACCCCGAGTCGGCCGTCCCGCCGGAGCTGCAGGCCACCGTCCTGGAGATGGGGCAGATCGCCGAACGCATGATCGCCAAGACGGGCAGCGTCATCGCGGCCCAGGACGTGGAGAGGGGCCTCGAACTGGACGCCGACGACGACCAGATGGACCGTCTGCACCGGCGCCTGTTCGACATCCTGCTGTCCCCCAGGTGGAAGCACGGCGTCGAACCGGCCGTCGACATCACGCTGGCCGGACGGTATTTCGAACGCTTCGCCGACCACGCCGTCCACGTGGCGGAGAACGTCGTCTATCTGGTGACCGGCCGGCGCCCGGAGGAGATCAACGATTTTTCCTGACCAGAGCTTTCCCACCTGGGTCTGGACGGCATGATCCGCTTTCGTTAGCTTGGCGGTTCATGATGCTGATGAGGGCACTCGTACGGAAGTTGTCGTTCGCTGGAGTGTGCGGCGCCGTGGTCGCGGCGTCACTCACCGTACCGGCCACCGCGAACGCGGACACCGGCAAGCCGGGGTGGCGGCTGACCCCGACCGGCACCGAGGCGCGGCTGCGCGGGCTGGCGGCGGTCGGCCGCGACGTCGCCTGGCTCTCGGGCAGCGGCGGGACGGTGCTGCGGACCACCGACGGCGGCCGCACCTGGCAGAACGTCGCCCCGCCCGGCACCGCGGGCCTGGACTTCCGCGACATCGAGGCGTTCGACGCGCGGCGGGCCGTCGTGCTGGCGATCGGCAGCGGCGACGCGTCCCGCCTCTACCGGACCTCGGACGGCGGCCGCACCTGGACGCTCGGCTTCAAGAACGACGAGCCCACGGCGTTCTACGACTGCGTCACGTTCTTCGACTCCCGGCACGGGCTGGCCATGAGCGACCCCGTGGACGGCAAGTTCCGGATCATCGCCACCCGGGACGGCGGACGTAGCTGGCGCGTGCTGCCGTCCAAGGGCATGCCGCCGGCGCTGGAGGGCGAGATGGGGTTCGCGGCCAGCGGGCAATGCCTGGTCGGCCAGGGGTCCCGGGATGTGTGGCTCGCCACGGGCGGCGGGTCCCGGGCGCGCGTGTTCCACTCCGGGGACCGCGGCCTCACCTGGACGGTCGCCGACACGCCGCTGCCCAGCGGCCCGACCCAGGGCGCGTTCGCGGTCGCGTTCCGCGACTCCCGGCACGGCATCGTGGTCGGCGGTGACTACCGCCCCGGCGCCTCGTCCCCGCAGGCCGCGGCGACGACCAGCGACGGCGGCCGCACCTGGCGGCCCGCACGGACTCCCCCGGCCGAATTCCGGTCGGGAGTGACGTGGCCGCGGTACTCGGGCCAGGCCGCGCTCACCGTCGGCCCGACGGGCAGTGACGTCACCTTCACCGGCGGCCGCACATGGACCCAGTTCGACGGCGGCAGCTTCGACACCGTGGACTGCGCGTCCGACGGCGGCTGCTGGGCCGCCGGCGAGAAGGGCCGCGCCGCCCGCCTCACCGTCCGGTTCCCCAGGTAGCCCTTCCGGTTCCCAGGTAGCAGCAGCCCCCGCGCCGCAGGGCGCGGGGGCTTTCCCCTTGGGGCACTTCTTGCGGCCCTCAGCGGGTCACTTCTTGCGGCCTCGCCTCGGCTTGTCCTTGGACTTGGCGTCCTTCGCGGGCGGGGCCGGGGCCTTGGGCTCGTCCTTCTTGGCGGCGCCCTGGTTCTTGACGGCCTCGATCGCGGCCTTGGCGGCTGCCGGGTCGAGGTACTCGCCGCCGCGCTTGAGGGGCGCGAAGTCGTCGTCCAGCTCGTAGACGAGCGGGATGCCGGTCGGGATGTTCAGGCCGACGATCTGCTCGTCGGAGACGTCGTCCAGGTGCTTGACCAGCGCGCGGAGTGAGTTGCCGTGCGCGGCGACCAGGACGGTCCTGCCGGCGGCCAGGTCCGGGACGATCGAGTCGTACCAGTAGGGCAGCAGGCGGTCCACGACGTCGGCGAGGCATTCCGAGCGCGGGATCAGCTCGGACGGCAGCTCGGCGTACCGGAGGTCGTTGACCTGGGACAGGGGGTCGTCGTCCTTGATGGGCGGCGGCGGGGTGTCGTAAGAGCGGCGCCAGACCATGAACTGCTCTTCGCCGAACTCCTCGCGCGTCTGCGCCTTGTTCTTGCCCTGGAGGGCGCCGTAGTGGCGCTCGTTCAGCCGCCAGGAGCGCTTGACGGGGATCCAGAGGAGGTCGGCGACGTCCAAGGCGATGTTGGCGGTGCGGATGGCCCGCTTCAGCAGGGAGGTGTGCACCACGTCGGGGGTGATGTCGGCGTCGAGCAGCAGGTCGCCGCCGCGGGTCGCCTCGCTTTCGCCCTTCGCGGACAGGTCGACGTCCACCCAGCCGGTGAACAGCCCTTCCGCGTTCCAGACGCTTTCGCCATGCCGGAGCAATACCAGGGTCGCCATGACACCAGAGCCTATCGGCCCGGCGCTGGTCACTCGCGGTTGGCCGGGTCCGCGAAGGAGGCGAACGCCTGCAGGTTGGCGAGGCTCTCGCCGCGCTTGACCCGCCAGTCCCACTCGCGCTGGATGGACGTCTTGAATCCGTGTTCGAGGGCCTTGTCGAAGTTCTCGTCGGAGTAGGTGAGGACGCAGCCGAGGATGCGGTCGATCTCGTCCGGGGAGATCGCCGCGAGCGGGAGCCTCCCGACGAGGTGAACGTCGCCGACGTCGTCCAGCGCGAACGCGACCCCGTACATCCCGCCGTTCTTCTCCAGGAGGAACCGGTAGAACTCGGCGTGGTTCTCATCGGGGCGGCGGCAGAAGAACGCCTCGACGTGCAGGGAGTGGTCGCCGACGATCAGCCACGTCATGGTGGCGAGCTTGTGCTGCCCGGGGAGCTTGACGAAGAACGCGTTCTCACGCGGCTCGTCGAACTCCAGTTCGGCGGCCTTCAGCGTCTCCCTGATGGTCTCGACGGGGTTCACACCTGCTCCACGGTTCGCTTCGCTCATGCTGAGACCTCCGCGGCCACGGGAACGGGCATCATGGCACCGGTATACACGTCCAGGAGGCGGTCGACGGTGGCGTCCCAGCCGAAGCCGGCCGCGTGCCGGACGGCGCCGCGGGCGAGCCGCGCGTGCAGGCCGGGCTCGGCGTGCAGGCGGCGCAGGACGGCGGCGTAGTCGGCCGGGTCGTGGCCGGAGATCAGCACGCCGGACTCGCCGTCCGCGACCGCGGTGCACAGGCCGCCGACGCGGGACGCGACGACGGGCGTCCCGCACGCCTGCGACTCGACCGCGACCAGCCCGAACGACTCGCTGTGGGACGGGACGACGGTGACGTCCGCGGCCCGGTACCAGTCGGCCAGTTCCGCCTGCGGGCTCGGCGGCTCGAAGCGCATGACGTCGGAGATGCCGAGGTCGGCGGCGAGGGACTGCAGGCCCTCCGGGCGGCAGCGTCCGGAGCCGGACGGTCCGCCGACGACGGCGACGACGAGCTTCGAGCGCAGCGACGGGTCGTCGGCGAGCATGCGGGCGACGGCGCGCAGCAGGACGTCCGGTGCCTTGAGCGGCTGGATCCGGCCGACGAACAGCAGCACGTACGCGTCGCGCGGCAGGCCGAGACGGCGGCGGGCGGGGCCGGTGCGATGCGGGAGGAGTCCGGCGCCGCGGGCGAGGAGCGGCGACTCGGGACGGAACAGGGAGAGGTCGACGCCGGGGCTGACGGTCGCGACGCGCGCGGGGTCGGCGTCGTAGAGGCCGACGAGTTCGCGGGCCTCCTTGGCGGTGTTGGCGATGAGATGGTCGGCCGAGGCCGCGACCTGCTCCTCGCCGAGGACGCGCTCGGCCGGTTCGGGCTTGTCGTCGCCCGCGAGGGCCGCGTTCTTGACCTTCGCCATCGTGTGCATGGAGTGGACAAGCGGGACGCCCCAGCGCTGCTTCACCGCCCACCCGGCCTGCCCGGAAAGCCAGTAGTGCGTGTGCAGAAGGTCGTAGTGGCCGGGCTCGTGGGCCGCCTCGACCCGCAGGACCCCGGAGGTGAAGCCGCACAGATGGCGGGAGAGGTCGGTCTTGTCCAGTTCCTCGAACGGCCCGGCGACGATGTTCCGGACGAGGACGCCCGGCGCGAGTTCCACGACCGGGGGCAGGGCCCGCGAGGTCGCACGGGTGAAGATGTCGACTTCCACGCCCCGGGCGGCCAGCCGTTTGGCCACCTCGACGATGTAGACGTTCATGCCGCCCGCGTCGCCGGTACCAGGTTGGTCGAGGGGGGAAGTATGAATACTGACCGTCGCAACCCGGTTGATACGACGCGACACTGCACACCACCTCCGGTGTTGCAACCTATCGACCGTGTTAGGTGTTCCCTCAGCAAGGGCGGCATTCGTGACATCTCGCCACAGTGATCGGTCTCACCGGCGCCCCCGCGCCCGCCGACCTGGGAGGCTGGGCGCATGCGTAAGACCGCGATAGTGACCGGAGCAAGCAGCGGGATCGGGGCCGCCACGGCGAGGCGCCTGGCGGCGGAGGGGTTCAACGTCGTGCTCGCCGCGCGGCGCCGCGACCGGATCGACGCACTGGCCAAGGAGATCACCGAGACCGTGCCGGGCGCGGGCAAGGTGGCGCCGTTCACCCTGGACGTGACGTCGCAGGAGTCGGTGGACGCGCTCGCGGCGGCGGTCGGCACCTGCCACGTCCTGGTCAACAACGCCGGCGGCGCGCTCGGCCTCGACCCGGTCGCGAGCGCCGACCTCGCCGAGTGGCAGGTGATGTACGACACGAACGTCCTCGGGCTCGCCCGGGTCACCAAGGCGGTGCTGCCGAAGCTGATCGAGAGCGGCGTCGGGCATGTGGTCAACATCACTTCGCTCGCCGCGCACGTCGCGTACGAGGGCGGCGGCGGGTACAACGCGGCCAAGTTCGCGGCCCACGCGGTCAACGAGGTGATGCGGCTGGAACTGGTGGCCGAGCCGGTCCGGATCACCGAGATCGCGCCGGGACTGGTGAAGACGGAGGAGTTCTCGCTGGTCCGGTTCCGCGGGGACGCGGAGAAGGCCGCCAAGCCGTACGAGGGCGTCCCGGAACCGCTGGTCGCCGAGGACATCGCCGACTGCGTGGCCTGGGCCGTCACCCGTCCGCCGCACGTCAACATCGACCGCATCGACGTCCAGCCGCGCGTGCAGGCCGCCCCCCACAAGCTTCATCGCGAGTAGGGCTTCACCGGCGGCGGGGCGCGACCGCCGTCCAGGGGAGGGTCACCTCACCGAGGCGCCAGCGGTTCCGTCCACCGTACGGAGGACGGGTCAGGACGGGGTGGGTTCGCGCCAGCAGCGACACGGCCTCGACCCAGCGCGCACGTGGGCCGAACGCAGAGTGCGGCGCGGCCATGGCCCAGCACCGGTCGAACGCGGTCAGCAGCGCGTGGACGGGTTCGCCGGGGAGGTTCCGGTGGATCAGCGTCTTCGGCAGCCGTTCCGCCAGCACGGACGGGCGCTCCAGCGAGCCCAGATGAGCCGCGAACGTGATGGTCTGGGGGCCGTCCTTGGTGAGGGTGACCCAGACCGCGCGGCGCCCGATCTCGTCGCACGTCCCCTCGACGAGTACGCCCGAGGGCGCCAGGCGCGCGCGCAGATCGTCCCAGGCGCGCCAGGCCGCCGGCTCCTCGTACTGCCGTAGGACGTTGAACGCTCTGACCAGCACGGGCGGACGTGGAACCGGCAGCTCGAACCCGCCGCGCCGGAACGACAGCCCCTCGTACGGCCGCCCGGCGGACGCTCCGGGGCCCCCGGCGGCCACGTTCAGCGAGGCCAGGAAGGCATGGCCGGCGGCGACCCTCGCGGGCTCTATCTCGATGCCGACGATCTCCAGGCCGGGCGAGACGGGACGGAGCCGGGTGTAGAGCTCGACGGTGGTGATCGGGGACGCGCCATAGCCGAGGTCGACGGCCAGCGGACGCGGGTCCGAGCGCAGCGGGACGGCCTGGGTGGCGGCGATCCAGCGGTCGATGCGGCGCAGCCGGTTGGGAGCGGTGGTGCCGCGGGTGACCTCCCCCCGCGGCTTGTGGGCTGGGGGCACGCGGTAATTGTTCCTTGTCGCCCGCTATGCCCCGTACGTCTTCCGGCTCCATCCGAGCCACCCAGAACCAGATTCGGTAAGTTCTCGGTTACGGTGCTGCCGACGCCGTCTCCCGAGGAGTGCCGATGCTCGATCTGGCGACCCTGCACGAGGCCATCGCCGCCGCCGTCCCCGACCGCGAGTGCCTGGTGTGGCGCGACCGCCGGATGACCTGGCGCGAGATCACCGACCGGACGCGGCGGCTGGCGAACGTCCTGCACGGGCACGGCCTCGGCCTGCACGGCGCGGCGTGCGAGCCATGGGAGTCACCGCACGACCACCTCGCCCTCTACCTGCACAACGGCCCGGAATACCTGGAGGGCCTGGTAGGCGCGCACAAGGCGCGGGTCGCCCCGTTCAACGTCAACTACCGGTACGTGGACGGCGAACTCGCCCACCTGTTCGGCGACGCCCGCCCGGCCGCCGTGCTCTACCACGCGCGTTTCGCGGACGCGATCGGACGCGTCGTCGAGCGGCTCCCCCGGCCGCCCCTGCTCCTCCAGGTGGCGGACGGGTCCGGCGCCGCCCTCCTGCCCGGCGCTCTCGACTACGAGGACGCCCTCGCCAAGGCGTCGCCCGATCCCCTGCCGCTGCGCCCCGACGCCCGCGACCTGCACATCCTCTACACCGGCGGCACCACGGGCATGCCGAAGGGCGTGCTGTGGCGGATCGGCGACCTGATGCTCGGCCCGCTCGGGCTCCGGCGCCGCGACGGCGCGCCGATCATCGATCTCGGCGAGGCCGTGGAGCGGGCGGTGCGCGGCGATGTCCGGGTCCTCGTCGGCCCGCCGCTCATGCACGGCGCGGGCACATGGTCGGCGCTCGGCGGCTGGTGCGGCGGCGGCTGCGTGGTGTTCCCCGACCGGGTGGACGGCCTGGACGCCGCCGACCTGATGGCCACCGCCGAGCGCGCGCGCATCACCCGGATGCCGCTGGTCGGGGACGCGTTCGCCCGGCCGATCGTCGCGGCGCTGGAGGCCCGTCCCCACGACCTCGGCTCGCTCCGCACGTTCGTGAACTCCGCCGCCGCGATCAGCCCCGGCGTGCAGGCGCGGATGCTGGAACTCCTGCCGCACGCGCGGATCGTGGACGTTCTCGGCTCCTCCGAGTCCGGGTTCCAGGTGACCCGGAGCGGCTCGTCCGCGACGGCGTTCGCCGCCGTGCCCGGCACGGCCGTCCTGTCCGCCGACCGGTCCCGGCGGCTCACGCCCGGCGAGGACGAACTGGGCTGGCTGGCCAAGGGCGGCGGCTCGATCCCGCTCGGCTACCTCGGCGACCCGGTGAAGACCGCGTCCACGTTCCGCACCGTGGACGGCGAACGGCTGGTCGTGGCGGGCGACCGGGCGCGGCTGCTCGCGGACGGCACCGTCGAGGTGCACGGACGCGAGGCCACGACGATCAACACGGGCGGCGAGAAGGTGTTCGCGGAGGAGGTCGAGACCGTGCTGCGCGGGCTGCCGGGCGTCGCGGACGCGCTGGTCGTCGGCCGGCCGAGCCGGCGCTGGGGCACCGAGATCGTCGCGGTGATCACCCCCGCCGGCGCCCCGCCCGACGACGAGCTGCGCGCGGGCTGCGCCGCCCACCTGGCCCGCTACAAGATCCCGAAGGCGTTCGTGCGCACCGGCGCGTCCCTCCGCCTCCCCAACGGCAAGGCCGACTACGCGGCCGCCCGCGCACTGCTGACCTGAACGAAATTCGGTTCGGCTCTGTACGGCGGCACCCGCCGCGCGAGATCCTTGCGGCATGCCCGACCTGCACAGCCTGCTCGCCGACCTCGCCGCCGAGGGCGACTCCGTCGACGCCCTGGTCGCCCCGCTGCCCGCCGCGCGCTGGGCGGATCCCACCCCGGCCGAAGGCTGGACGATCGCCCACCAGATCACCCATCTCGCCTGGACGGACCACCAGGCCGTCGTCGCGGCCACCGATGCCGCCGCATTCGCGAAACTCGTCGAGCGGGCGCTGGCCGATCCCGCCGGCTACGTCGAGGCGGGCGCGCGGGAAGGCGCCGAGGAGGACCCGGCCGGCCTTCTCGCGCGCTGGCGCGACGGACGCCGCCGCATGGCGGGCGCCCTCGCCGCCGTCCCGCCGGGCACCCGCCTCCCCTGGTTCGGCCCGCCGATGAGCCCCGCGTCCATGGCCACCGCGCGCCTGATGGAGACATGGGCGCACGGCGAGGACATCGCCGACGCGCTCGGCGAAATCCGCGAGCCCACGCACCGGCTCCGCCACGTCGCGCACATCGGCGTCCGCACCCGCGACTTCGCGTTCCGCACCCGGGGCCTGGAGCCGCCGGCCGAGGAGTTCCGCGTCGTCCTGCGCGGTCCCGGCGGCGAGGAGTGGACGTGGGGCCCGCCGGAGGCGCGCCAGTCCGTGACCGGCCCCGCGCGCGACTTCTGCCACGCCGTCACCCAGCGCCGCCACCGCGCCGACCTCGGCCTCGTCGCCACCGGCCCGGACGCCGGCCGCTGGCTGGACATCGCCCAGGCCTTCGCCGGCCCGCCCGGCACCGGCCGCGCCCCCGCGTCCGCCTGAGAGATCGGCCACTGATCAGCGGATTCGGATTCGGCCGGGACGATCTTGGAGAGGTCTTCGATATGACGATTCTGATTGCCTTCGACGGTTCTGACGACGCGCGGAGCGCGGTGGAGTACGCGGCACGGCACCTCAGGCCCGAGCCGACCGTGATCATGACGGTGTGGGAGCCGCTGCTGACGCAGATCACCTGGGCGCCGCTGGCCACCGCGACCCCGGTCACCGCGGAGGCGCCCGGTGACAAGTACGAGGAGGAGAAGCAGGCCGAGCAGCTCGCGGGCAGGGGCGCGGAGATCGCGCTGGCCGCCGGGTCGACCGAGGTGACGACGCGGGCCGAGCGCGGCGGCGGGCCGGTGTGGGCCGCCATCGTGGACGTCGCGGACGAGTTGAACGCGTCCTTGGTCGTCACCGGTTCCCGCGGTCTGGCGGGTGCCCGGTCGGTGATCCTGGGCAGCGTCTCGACCCGCGTCCTGCACCATGCGCACCGTCCGGTCCTGGTGGTGCCGCCGCCCAAGGAGGATTGACCGGTGCCCCTTGCGGGGGGCGTGCGGGGCGCCCCCCTGACACGATCAGGCCATGCCCAGGGCGCGTGCGAAGGCGCCGTAGCCGTCCTCGGTGAAGAGCACGAAGCGAGCGTCGGCGACCTGGGTCGCGGTGGAGCGGACGGTGCCGACGGCGATGCGGGCGGCGTCGTCCATGGGCCAGCCGTAGATGCCCGCCGACACCGCCGGGAAGGCGATCGAGCCGGCGCCCAGTTCGTCCGCCACCCGCAGGGACTCGCGGTAGCAGGAGCTCAACTGGCCGGAGCGGTCCTCGGCCGAGGAGTACACCGGCCCGACGGTGTGGATGACCCAGCGGGCGGCCAGCCGCCCGGCCGCCGTCGCGACCGCCTGGCCGGCCGGCAGGCCGCCACCGTAGTGGGAGGCGCGCAGCCTGCGGCACTCGGCCAGGATCTCGGGGCCGCCGCGGCGGTGGATCGCGCCGTCCACCCCGCCCCCGCCCAGCAGCGACGAGTTGGCCGCGTTCACGACCGCGTCGACCTCCTGCTCGGTGATGTCGCCCCGGACGAGAGTGATCTTCATGTGCGCGCCCTCCACGATGGCCGGACCCCGTCAGATGACAAGAATTCTCACCCGCGCCGGACGTGAAACGCGTTCGACCGATTCCCGACGGTACGCTCATGGGCGGACGAGGCCCGGGGGGACGGCGCGGCTCGTCCGACTTCGTCCGGCCGGGCACAGGGGGGTTACCATGCCGAAACGCCAGGCGCAGTCCAGACAGACGATCTCACAAGGCGTGACAGTCGCGGAGGTACTCCCTTGAAGATTCTCCTCGCCGGAGCGACCGGAGTCGTCGGTCGCCGGCTGATCCCGCTGCTCGTCCAGGCGGGCCATGAGGTCGCGGGGACGACGCGCCGGACCGAACGCACCGGGCTGCTCGGCGACCTCGGCGCCACGCCCGTCGTCGTGGACATGCTCCACGGCCCGGCGGTGCGCAAGGCCGTCGCGCAGGTACGTCCGGACATCGTGATCCACCAGCTCACCGACCTCAGCGAAGAGGACTTCGCCGCCAACTCGCGGCTGCGGATCGCCGGCACCCGCAACCTGGTGGACGCCGCCAAGGCCGCGGGCGTCGAGACGATGATCGCGCAGAGCATCGCGTGGCTGTACGTGCCGGGCGACACGGCGGCCGTCGAGACCGACCCGCTCGACTCCTCGCTGCTCCCGTACGAGGGCGTCGCGGCGCTGGAGGAGGCCGTCGGCGAGATGCCGCACGGCGTGGTGCTGCGCTACGGGGCGCTCTACGGCCCCGGGACGTGGTACGCGCCGGACGGCGCCATCGCCGAGCGGGTGCGCGCGGGCAGCCTGCGCCCCACGCCGTCGTGGACGTCGTTCGTGCACGCCGACGACGCCGCGTCGGCGGCGCTCGCGGCGCTGGACTGGCCCGCCGGGGCCGTCAACATCGTCGACGACGAGCCGGCGACCACGGCGGACTGGCTGCCGGTCTACAGCGCGGCCCTCGGCGCGCCCACGCCGGGCAGCGCCGGCAGGCACGCCGCGGCGACGGGCCGCCCGGTGTCCAACGCGAAGGCGCTGGGCCTCGGGTGGAAGCCGCAGGTCGCGTCGTGGCGTGCCGGCTTCGCGCAGATGGAGGCGGGGGTGGACGGCCCCGTCCCCTCCAGCTGACCCTCGAACCACCCGAATCCGGACGGAACTCGACAATCATCCGGCCGGGCTAGCGGAACTCGACGACGTGTGACCCGGCCCCGGGGTGGGCCGCCGCGAGGAGGCGCACGCCCTCCTCTTCCAGGGCGGCGCGCTCCCGCTTCGGGATCGGGCCGAAGGAGTCGATGCGCAGCCTCGCCTCGCCGCGCTTCTTCTCGATCTTCCACATGCCGTGGACGAAGCCGTCCACGAGGAACGTCGCGCGGATGATGCCGTTGACGGTGAAGATGCGCTTGCGGTGCTCCTCGGTGATGATCCGGGCCCGGTCGGCGTGCGAGAGCAGCAGGTTGTCGAAGTCCGGGACGAACCGGACGGGCGCCGGGGCGCCGGGGTCGGGGCGCGGCGCGTCCGGCACGTCGTAGAGGGTGCGGCCGTTCTCGTCGCGGAACTCCAGCAGCCCGGGGCGAAGCCGCTCCACGACCTCGCCGAGGCGCGTGAGACCCGACCATTGCTGGACGTCCTGGACGCTCGCCGGCCCGAACGCGCGCAGGTAACGCAGCACCACCTCGTCCAGCGACAGCGCGGGCGCCGCCCGGCCGTCCAGCCATATGTCGAGCGTCGTGTGCCTGGCCACCCCCGAGGCGCCCCACACACCGCGCGGCGGCACCTGCACCAGCGGCAGGCGGCAGCGGACCGCCCAGTTGAGGAGTTCGGCGTCCTCATCCGGCCACCGTTCGGCCAGCAGCGCCCGGAGTTCCCTGTCGGAGCGCGGTTCGTCCGCCAGCAGGGCGCGGGCGTCGGCGGTGACCGCGTCGAGGTCGACGCCGCCGAGTTCCCGCGCCCGCCCCTTCAGGTGGTTGTCGAGGACCACCTGGGTGAGCGGACGCAGGGCGCGGGCGTCACGGGCGCTGACCAGGTGGAGCGTCCCGCGCATCAGCACGATCCGGATCGCGCGGCGATCGGTCAGCAGCGCGCCGACGTCGGCGAACGCGAAGTCCGCGAGCCGGCTCCACAGCCCGATGTGCGGCGGGTTCGGGGCCTGCGCCTGCATCCCGACGAGATGCTCGATCGCGTCCAGCACCGGCATCGCGTGCCGCTCCAGCAGCATCTGCCGCGCGAGCAGCGCCCGGTTCAGCGCCCGGCGCCCCAATTCAGCCGTCATACCGGCCCCGCAACTCCTCCCCGGCGGGCGCGGGCCCCGGAAGCTCTTCCCCGGCTGGGGGGTGCGGAGCGTTCAGCATCAGGGGGAGATATCGGTACTGCGGCCGGTTCATCGGATTTGCGGCGTTTCCTCTCCGCCTTCAGGAGGGAGGAACGCCGCTCCCTCCTTCATTCACAGAGAACCCGTTAGGGTGCAGGCGCGGCAGGTGAAGCGGGCGTTTCGGTACCGTTTCTATCCCATCCCCGTGCGGGAATGGGAATGCGGCGGGTGCGGCGCCCGGCATGACCGGGACGTCAACACCGCGAAGAACGTTCTGGCCGCCGGGCCGGCGGCATCGGCCTGTGGAGCCGGCGTAAGACCCGAACGGCGCGAGCCCGGCGGGCAGACGGCGACGAAGCGGGAAACCCGGCCGGCGACGGCCGGAATCCCCTGCCCTTAGGCAGGCAACCTCGATCCCGGACCGCAGCACGCCGACCTCCCGCATACGCTCATCACGGCCTTGACGGGCGACCCTGCATGAACGTACGTTCATGAACGTGCGTTCACATCAAGGAGAAGACATGGCGGACATCGTCAACACCCATCAGGCCGAGGCATGGAACGGCTATGAGGGCGAGCACTGGGCCGGGCACTACGACCGCTACGACGCCGTCAACGGGGGATACAACGAGTCCCTGCTGGACGCGGCGGCGATCGGGCCGCGTGACCGCGTCCTCGACCTCGGCTGCGGCAACGGCCAGGTCACCCGGCTCGCGGCGGGCCGGGCACGGCTCGGCGGCGCGACGGGCGTGGACCTGTCCGCGCCGATGCTCGACCGCGCCCGGACCCTCGCCAAGGAGGAGGACGTCGCGAACGTGACGTTCGAGCAGGGCGACGTGCAGATCCACCCCTTCCCCGAGGGCGCCTTCGACGCGGCGATGAGCCGGTTCGGGGTCATGTTCTTCGCCGATCCGGTCGCCGCGTTCGGCAACGTCCGGCGGGCGCTGCGCGACGGCGGGCGGCTGGCGTTCCTCGCGATGACACCGCCGGCGCAGTCCGACCTCGGCACGGTGATCTCGGCGCTGCCACCGCTCGCGGAGCCCCCGATCGGGCACCGGGGGCCGCTGTCGCTGGCCGACCCCGGCCGCGTCCAGGAGATCCTGGAGGCGGCCGGGTTCCGGGACGTCCACACGGACCTGGTGGAGACCGAGCAGATCTGGGGACGGGACGCACGGGACGCGGCGGAGTTCTTCGCCGGCTGGGGCCCCATCCGCCACAACTACGGCGCGAGCGGCGAGCTGCTCGACACGCTGACCGAGGCGATGGGCCGGTTCGAGCGGGACGGCGCCGTCCGCCTGCACAGCGTCGCCCGGCTGGTGCGGGCACGGAGATGAACCGGGCCGGCGGACACGGAGCCGCCGGTTCCGGGTTCCCGCCGGAGTTCGCCGCCCGCGGATTCGAGCCGGGCGAATACGATTCGAGGTGATGTCACCTCGAAAAGCGGCAGCGGTGCGCACCGGCGACCGGACCCTGCGCGAGCACCTGATCGCCACGGCCGAGCGGATGATGGCCGAGCGCGGGACGGCCGGCCTGACCGTCCGGGCGATCGCGCGGGAGGCCGGCGTCGCCGACGGCGTCCTCTACAACCACTTCGCCGACAAGGAGGACCTGCTCGCGCACGCGCTGCGGGCCCGCGCCGAGTCGGTGGCGAGCACGCTCGGCCCGCTGCCCGAACCCGGCACCGCGACGATCGAGGAGAACCTGCGGGCGTATGTCGCCTACGGCCTGACCCTGCACAACGGGCTGCTGCCCGCGCTCGCCGGCCTGATCGCGCGGCCCGAGGTCCTCGCCCGGTTCGCGGCGCTGAGCGGCGGCGAGGAGGACTGGCGCACCCGGCTCGCCCGCTACCTGCGGGCCGAACGCGACCTCGGCCGCCTCGCCCCGGACGCGCCGGTGGACGCCGCCACCTCCATGATCGTCGGTGCCTGCCACGAGCCGGTGCTGTCGGTGCTGTTCCAGGGCGAGAACCTCGCGCACCGCGTGCCCCTGGACGCCGTGGACGAGCTGGTGGCGGTCGTCCTGCGCGGCATCGGCCCGCGTTAGGACTCCATCGCCGACCTGACCTCGTCCAGCGTGCGGTCCGCGACGGCGTTGGCGCGGGCGTTGCCCTCGGCGAGGACCCGGCGCAGGTACGTCCGGTCGGCGATGAGTTCGGCGCGGCGGGCGCGGAGCGGGCGGAGGAATTCGTTGACCGAGTCCGTCACGACCTTCTTCAGCGCGGCGGCGCCGCCGTCCCCGATCTCCGCGGCGACGGAGTGCGGGTCACGCTCCTGGCAGAGCGCGGCGAGCAGCACCAGGTTGGACACCTGCGGACGGGTCTCGGGCTCGTAGGTGATGTGCCGGTCCGGGTCGGTCACCGCCCGCCTGATCAGCCGGGCGGTCTCGTCCGGCCCGGCGGACAGGGTGATGGCGTTGCCACGGCTCTTGCTCATCTTGAGGCCGTCGACGCCGAGGAGGCTCGGCGCGGCGGACAGCAGCGCGTCCGGCACCGGGAAGACCGGGCCGTAGCGTTCGTTGAAGCGGCGCGCGATCGTGCGGGTGATCTCCTGGTGCGGGAGCTGGTCCTTGCCGACGGGGACGAGGTTCGCCTTGCAGAACAGGATGTCGGCGGCCTGATGGACGGGATAGGTGAACATCAGCCCGCTGACCGACGCCTGCCGGGATGTCGCGATCTCGTCCTTCACGGTCGGGTTGCGGCTCAGCTCCGCGACCGACACCAGCGACAGGAACGGCAGCATCAGCTGGTTCAGCGCGGGGACGGCGCTGTGCCGGAAGATCGTCGCCGCGGACGGATCGACCCCGACGGCCAGATAGTCGGCGACCAGCCCTTCGACGTGCTCGGACAGGTGGTCGGCGACGTCCCGGTCGGTGAGCACCTGGTAGTCGGCGACCAGGACGAAGAGTTCGACCCCGGCCTTCTGCAGCCGCACGCGGTTGGCGAGGGTGCCGAAGTAGTGGCCGAGATGCAGCGGCCCGGTGGGCCGGTCGCCGGTCAGGATCCGGAACGCGCCGGGATCGGCGGCGATGCGTTCCTCCAGCTCACGGCTGCGGGTGTCGGGTGTGGTCTGCATGGGGTCTCTCCTCGGCTCGGTCCGGCCGGCCCGCCGGGCGCCCTCGTTGCCGAGAAGGAGAAAGGGCCGTCCAGCGGACGGCCCGATGCATGCGCGATTGCCGGCCGTCCTAGGACGGCCACCAGTTCGGACATGCGATACGGCTCACGCTCCAAGGATAGACGACGGAACGCGAAGGCTTCTAGATAATCCAGAACGGAACCAAACGGATAGGCTGGACGCATGACCTCGATGGCCCCCGGACGCAGGCAACCCGACCTGTCGTTCCTGCTCGACCGCACCGGCTACGTGCTGCGGACCCGCATGACGGCGGCGCTCGCCGAGATCGGGCTGACGCCGCGCATGCACTGCGTCCTCGTCCACGCCCTGGAGGAGGAGCGCACCCAGATCCAGCTCGCCGAGATCGGCGACATGGACAAGACGACGATGGTCGTCACGGTCGACGCGCTGGAGAAGGCCGGTCTCGCCGAGCGCCGCCCGTCGTCGCGGGACCGGCGGGCCCGGATCATCGCGGTCACCGAGGAGGGCGCACGGGTCGCGGCCCGCAGCCAGGAGATCGTGGACGGCGTCCACGCGGCGGCGCTCGGCTCGCTGCCTCCCGACGAGCGCGAGATGCTGCTGCGCGCCCTGAACACCCTGGTCAACGGCCATCTGGGGACCCCGGTGGTGAGCGGGCAGCCGGCCCGCCGCGTCCGGCAGCGCACAAAATAAGTCCGTCAAGGATCGTCTCCAACAAAACTATCTGTTACGGTCTCTCCTATGACACAGGAGATGACCTCACCCTCCCCACTGCGATCCCGCTGGGCGGCACTCGGCGTGCTGTCCACGGCGATGCTGATGACGATCCTGGACGGCAGCATCGTGACCGTCGCGGCCCCCGCCATCCAGGACGACCTCGGCTTCTCCCCCGCCGCCCTCAGCTGGGTGATGAACGCCTACCTGGTCCCGTTCGGCGGCCTGCTGCTCCTCGCCGGACGGCTCGGCGACCTCGTCGGCCGCAAAGCCCTGTTCCTCACCGGGAACACGGTGTTCACGGCCGCGTCCCTGCTGGCGGGCGCGGCCACCACGTCCGGCGTGCTGATCGCCGCCCGCCTCCTGCAGGGCGTCGGCAGCGCGCTGACCGCGGCGGTCGTGCTCGGCATCCTCGTGACGCTGTTCACCGACGCCCGCGAGCGGACGACGGCCCTCGGGATCTTCAGCTTCACCGGCGCGGCGGGCGCGTCCATCGGCCAGGTGCTCGGCGGCGTGCTCACCGACGCGCTGAGCTGGCACTGGATCTTCCTCATCAACGTGCCGATCGGCCTCGCCACGGTCGTGCTGGCCCTCCCGGCGCTGCCCCGCGACCGCGGCCTCGGCCTGGCCGCCGGCGCGGACGTCGCGGGCGCCCTGCTCGTCACCTCCGGGCTGATGCTCGGCATCTACACGATCGTCAAGGTCGAGGCCCACGGCTGGCTCTCGCCGCACACCCTGGGCCTCGGCGGGGTGTCGGCACTGCTGCTCGCCGGGTTCGCCGTCCGGCAGGCGCGGGCCGCGACACCGCTGATGCCGCTGCGGATCCTGCGCTCCCGCAACGTGGCCGGCGCCTACGCCGTCCAGCTCCTCACCCTGGCGGCGATGTTCGCGTTCCAGGTGATCGTCGCCCTCTACATGCAGCAGGTCCTCGGGTACGGCGCGCTGGACACCGGCCTTGCGATGCTCCCGGCGGCCGTGGCGATCGGCGCGGTGTCGCTGCTGGTGTCGGCGCGGCTGTCGAACCGGCTGGGTGAGCGGTCCGTGCTGATGATCGGGCTGGTGCTCCTGATCGCCGGGATGGGGTGGCTCACGACCATCCCGGTGGACGCCGACTACGTCACCGACCTGCTGCCGGTGTTCGTGCTGGCCGCCGGGGGCGGGCTGGTGCTGCCGTCGCTGACCGGGCTCGGCATGTCGAGCGCCCGGCCGCAGGACGCGGGGCTCGCGTCCGGGCTGTTCAACACCGTCCAGCAGGTGGGGATGGCCCTGGGCGTCGCGGTCCTGACCACGCTGGCCGCGTCCCGCACCGAAGCCCTCCGCGCGGACGGACGGGACACGGCGGCCGCCCTCGCCGGCGGCTACCACCTGGCGTTCGGCGTGTCGGCGGGCCTGCTGATCGCCGCGTTCGCGGTGTCGCTGCTCGTGCTGCGCCGCCCGGCCCCGGCCGCTCCGGCTCCGGCTAGTGCGGCAGGACGAGAAGAAGCAGCGGAAGCCCGGCGATGACCGGGATGGCGACGGCCGCGGCGAAGCGGAGCCTGCGGGACAGCGGCTGCGGCTCCAGCAGCCGGTTCACCCGCGCCATCACCGGGATGTCGCCGTGCGTCGCGACACCGAGCGTCCCGGACGGGGCGGCGGCCGGGCGGGCGGCGGCGAACCGCAGCAGCGCGGTCGCCAGCTCACGCGGCGGGCGGCCGTGCCTGGCCCGGTCGTCGGCGGCCATCTCGATCAGCAGCTCGACCGCGTCCAGGCACCGCCCGACCAGGTGGAACTGCGGGAACACCTGGCGCAGCGACGCGAACGGCAGCAGCACCAGGTCATGGCGCTCGCGGGCGTGGGCGCGCTCATGCGCGAGGACCGCGGCCAGTTCACCGCGGTCGAGCAGCTCTAGCGTCCCGGCGCTGACGACGACCTTGGAGGAGCGGACGCCCGGCACGCAGTACGCGGCGGCGCCGGGATGGTCGAGGACGAGCGTGCCGGGCATGGAGGAGTCGCTGCGCGACACCAGCGCGAGCAGCGCCCGGTGCCGCCGCCGGGCCCGGACGACCCGGACGATCGCGAACATCAGCATGACCAGCAGCACGGCCGCGAGGCCGATGGCGCCGAGCAGCGCCGTCACCTGCATGGCGTTGAGCCGGGCGCCCTGGTCGCCGTACAGGCCGGGCAGCCCGCCGAGGACGCCCTTGCGGTACGGGAGGAGAGCGAGCCCGAGCAGGGCGCCGATCGTGGCGACGCCCCAGCACAGGCCGATCGCCTGCCAGAGGGCGATCCCGATGCGCGGCATCCGCCACGTCCACCGGGCACGGGACAGGAGGTGCGCCCCGCCGACGGACCCGAGAGAGATCAATGCGAGCAGGGCGGTGCCGGTCATGCGGGTGGTTCCTTGCTCGTGAGGGCCGCGAGGGTTTCCCGGATCACGTCGATCTCGTCCCGCGAGACGGACCGGACGAAGTGCGCGAGCGCCGCGTCACGGTCGCCCGTCTCGTTCAGGGCGCCCAGCATCAGCTCGGTCACGTACATCTCGCGGCTCGCGACCGGGTGGTAGCGCCAGGCGCGGCCGTCGCGCTCGCGTGCGAGGAAGCCCTTCTTGGCGAGCCTGTCCAGCACGGTCATGACCGTGGTGTGCGCGAGGTCCCGGTCGCCGGCGAGCGCGCGGCTCACCTCACGAGCGGTCGCCGCCGGGTGACCGGCGTCCTCCCGCGCCCACAGAACCTCCATGACCGTGCGTTCAAGCTCTCCCAGACCCTTCACGCCCTCAAGGTTAACCGACCGAAATGGAGGTCACCACGTCAGGTAGTACTACCTCCTGTAGGGGGCGTGACCAGGCCCAGTTCGTAGGCGAGGATAACGAGCTGGACGCGGTCGCGGGCGCCGAGCTTGGTGAGCAGCCGGGCCACGTGCGCCTTGGCGGTGGCGACGCTGATGTAAAGCTCTTCGGCGATCTCCCGGTTGTTCAGGCCGCGCCCCACCAGGGTCAGGACCTCGCGTTCACGGTCGGTGACGCCGCCCACCGGTCTGGCTTCGGGCCGTGGTGCCGGGCGGGCGGCGAACTCCTCGATCAGCCGTCTGGTGACGCCGGGCGCGATCAGGGCGTCTCCGCCCGCGACGACGCGGATCGCCGCGAGGATCTCCTCCAGCGCCATGTCCTTGACGAGGAATCCGCTGGCGCCCGCCCTGAGCGAGCCGTAGACGTAGTCGTCATCGTCGAACGTGGTCAGCATGATGACGCGGGCGGTGGTGATGCGCCGGGTGGCCTCTATACCGTCCATGTCGGGCATGCGGATGTCCATCACGACCACGTCGGGCCGGACGTCCTCAACCAGCGCGACCGCTTCGGCGCCCGTCCCGGCCTCGCCGACGATCTCCAGGTCGGGGGTGTCGGCGATGAGGACGCGCAGCCCGGCGCGGATCAGCGGCTGGTCGTCGGCGAGGACGACGCGGACCGTCATCGTCCCGCCAGCGGGATGCGCGCCGCCACCCCGAACCCGCCGCCGGGACGCGGCCCGGCGGTGAACTCGCCGCCGAGCAGCCCGACCCGCTCCCGCATCCCGACGATGCCGTACCCGACGCCGACCACCCCGCCATGCCCGTCGTCCGCGACCTCTAGGAGGAGTTCCCGGTCCCGGTAGTCGACGGTCACCTGGCAGTGGTCGATGTCCGCGTGCCGGACGACGTTCGTGACCGCCTCCTGCACGATCCGGTATGCGGACAGGTCGATGTCCGGCGGCAGGGGCCTCGGCTCACCTTCGATATGGACGTCCACGCGAACCCCGGCGTCGTTCGTCGCCTCGGCGAGCCGGTCCAGATCGTCCAGGCCGGGCATGGGCCCCAGGGGCGCCTTGCCCGGGTCGTCCTTGCGGAGCGCGGTGACCATCCTGCGCAACCCGGACAGGGTGTCGCGGCTGGTGGCCTCGATCGCGGCCAGCGCGTTACGGGCCTCCGCCGGCTGGGTCTCGATCACCCGTCCGCCCACCCCGGCCTGGATGGCGATGATCCCGATGCTGTGGGCGACCATGTCGTGCAGTTCCCGCGCTATCCGGAGCCGCTCCTCGGCGATCGCCTGCTCGTGCAGCGCCCGGGCGTGCAGGCGGCGCACCCGGACGCTGTTCCCCACCATCCACGAGACGGCCAACGCCAGGACGATCGTGATGAAGAAGGAGACGTCCGGGATGTACATCCAGGTGAGGAAGACCAGCACCGCGGCCGCCTGCACCAGGCCGGCGATAACGGCGACGGTGATCGAGACCCGGCGCGGATACCCGGCCGCGATGCGGCCGACGGCGAGATCGGTGAAGACCAGTTGCAGGCCGCCGATCGCCAGGTTGGGCATCACGGCCAAGGGAGCGGTCCACGTGAGGAGCAGGACCGCGAAGGCCGGCAGCGGATTGCGCCGCAGCAGCGTCATGACGAGCACCGTCAGCACGACCACCGCAAGGAATTCCACGTCGAGGAGCCCGTTCGGCAACCCGACGTAGACGACGACCGGGTAGAGGGCGGCCCCGCCCCAGGTGAGGACCCTCCACGAGACGTGGCGTACCCGGCTCAGCGGTTGCGCGACCATGCGGCGAGCGTAACCACCCTCCCCCGCCGGCACATTGGCCCAGAGGCGTAATTCTCCGGGCTACAAGCGGCCGTCAGGAATGTGGCCGGCGGTCCGATGACCGTTGAGCGTGGCGCCCGACACCGTTATCCGCATGAAGCGCTGGGTGTCATTGGTTCTGGCTCTCGAAATCCTTGGAATCGTTCTTTTCTCCATTATCTACGACTCGCTGGATTTCCATATCTACTGGCTGGGCGGGCACGCCGTAACAGATGACGCGAGGCTCTACGAGGAGCAGCTCGCCGACCACTGGTTCACCAACACGCCTTTCATGGCCGCGTTGTTCACTCCGCTGTCCGCGTTGCCGCTCCGACCGGCCCGGATGCTGTGGCAACTGGCCTCGCTGGCGGCCTTCGCATGGGCCTGCCGGACGACGCTGAAACTCACGGGCCGCCGCGCTTCCCCGGCCGCCGTCGTGGCGGCGGGGCTGCTCCTCGAACCGATCTGGCACTCGTTCTTCCTCGGCCAGGTCAACCTGTTCCTGCTCGCCCTCGTCCTCGCGGACATGCACCGCGTCGCCCTCGGCCGTCCCGCCGGAATCGGCATCGGCATCGCGACCGCGATCAAGCTGACCCCGGCCGTCTTCGTCGTCCTGCTCCTGGTGACGCGGCGGACGAGGGACGCTTTCACGGCGACCGCGACCTTCGCCGTCTGCACCCTGCTCGCCTGCTTCATCGCCCCGGACGCGTCCCGCCTCTATTGGCTGCGCACGTTCTACGACACGTCACGCGTGGGCGTCCCGTACATCAGCAACCAATCCCCGTACGGCGCGCTGACCCGCATATTGCGGGGGACGGGCGAGGTGGGCGACTGGTACACCGCCATTCCGCTGACCATCGGCGTCTTCGGCCTCACGGTCGCCGCCCTATGGGCAAGGCGAGGCGACTGGCTGAGCGCGACAGCCGTCACAGGCGCGACCGGCCTGCTGGTCTCCCCCATCTCCTGGGCGCACCACTGGGCATGGATCGTCCCGGCACTGGCGGTCCTGATCCGCAACAACAACCGGAAGACCGCCCTGGCCGGCTACATCCTGTTCGCACTGTCTCCGCTGTGGTGGACGCCCCATAACGGCCACCCGCTCGAATACGGCTTCCACATCCTGCTGACCCCCGTCGCGAACTGCTACCTGCTGGCCGGCGTGTTCTTCCTCGTCCACATGGCCGTCCGCCTTCGGAACACCCCGTACGTTCTCACCAGCGGTCGTGGTGGACGGCTGCGTCCAGCGGACGGCGCCGGCGCCAGCCGTGCCGTTCGAGATCCGGAGCGGATTGGAGACGGGTGACCGGGCCGAGGCAGAGCCAGGCGACCGGACGGATGGCCTCGGGAATGCCGAGCAGGTCGCGCAGGTACGGTTCCCGATAGAACGACACCCACCCGACGCCGAGGTTCTCCACGGTGGCGGCGAGCCACAGATTCTGGATGGCCAGGCAGACCGAGTACAGCCCCGCGTCGGCGATCGCGTGCCTGCCCAGGACCGCCGGGCCGCCGCGTTCGGGATCGTAGGTGACCACGATCGACAGGCTGGACTCCAGAATCCCGTCGATCTTGATCCGCGCGAAGCGTTCGGCGGCGGCGCCCGTCAGGGTGGCGGCGAAGGCGGCGCGTTCCGACTGGACGTGGTCGTAGAACGCGCGCCGGGCGGCGGGATCGCCCACGAGGATGAAATCCCATGGCTGCGACAGCCCGACACTGGGCGCGGCGTGCGCGGCCTCCAGGACCCGGTCGAGGACGTCCGGCGGGATCGGCGCGCCGGTGAATTCGGCGCGCACGTCACGGCGGCGGTGGATGGCGTCATAGACGTTCACGGCAGGCTCCCGCTGCATCGGGCCGCCGTGAACGGCGGCCGTTCGGAGCGAGGCCGGTCTTCGGACTTCCGGATCGACGCTCGACCACCCGCCTTCCCGGCCGGACGGCCAGTGGCTGCGCGAACGCGCCTGGGTGGCAGCTCCCCGGTCACCGCGGCGGGCCCGTGCCGGAATTCCACCGGCTTCCCGATTCTCCCCACATGGGGCACCCCGCGTCAGTTCATGCCACCCGCGACTCTACCGCCCCGCTGATCTTCGAACACCACGGCGGTCACCGTCCCCGACGACCACGAGCGAGCCGAGCATCCGCCGGCATACGTGATCGGCCGTTCGGGCGCGTGGGCTCGTCATCGGTGGCGGGTGTCCTTACCGCCGGCCGGCGCCCGGGACGTCCACTTCGGTGGCGAGGATCCGGCCGGAGCCGGGTGCGACCGGTTCGGTCTCGGTCATGCCGCGCCATTCGGCGGCGGTGATGAACAGCGTCCTGCCGTCCGGGCCGCCCAGCGCGCAGGCGAAGCCGCCGCGGTCCAGGTGGACGGTTTGCAGGATCTCGCCGCCCTCCGCGACGCGCACGCAGCGCCGGTTGGGGACGTCGGCGTACCAGACCGCGTCCTCCGCGTCCACGCAGATGCCGTCCGGGGCGGCGGCCTCCCCCAGATCGGCCCAGACCCGGCGGCCCGACAGCCCGCCGTCCGCGTCGATGTCGAAGGCCACGAGATTGTGGCGGTAGGAGTCCGCGACGATCAGTGTGGACTTGTCGGGCGTCACCGCCATTCCGTTGGGGAACGCGATGTCGTCCGCCACCTGGCGTACCGAGCCGTCCGCGACCAGAGAGACGGACCCGGGCTTGGACACTTCACCGGACATCGGGTCGAAGCCGACGGCGTTGACGTAGAGGCCGCCGCGGCCGTCGGCGACGACGTCGTTCCAGCCGGATGGGCCGAGTTCGGCGTGGGCGACCAGGGTTCCATCGGGGTCGCGGCGCAGCAGCCGCCCGTCCGCCGACGAGACGATCATGAGCCGGTCGTCGAGCCATGCCGTGCACAGCGGCAGCGACCTCACCCGCGCGACCACTTCGGCGGCACCGTCCAGGCCGACGGCGACGACCTCGCCCGCGGACCAGTCGGAGAAGTACAGCCGGTCCCCGTGCCAGCGCGGCGACTCGACCAGTCCCCGGCCGTCCAGCAGCGTTCTGACCTCGCCCATCGTCATCACCACCCGTCTCGGACGCCGGCCCGGTGCCGGCCGTCCCATCCTCCATACGAACGGCGACCGGCTGGATCGACGGAAACCGGGCCGCAAAGCGGAGTGCCGCTTTCTGAGTACCTCGAATCGGGGAGGTACGGGCCATACTCGAACTCGCGATCCTCGGCTTCCTGGCCGAACGTGACATGCACGCCTACGAGCTGCGGCGGCTCACCGCGCCGGACGACCTGGAGATCTCCGACCGCAACCGGCACTTCGTCCTGCTGGCCTTCCCGCATCTGCTGCCGTCGGCCGAGGGCCGGTCCGCGGTCCTCCAGCGGCGCCTCGACTTCCTCGACGACCCGCAACGCGGATTCTTCGCCGGAGACGGCCGGGCGCTCCGCCATGACGAGCTCGCATCGCCGTTCCAGGCGGGCATCCAGCACATCGCCCGGGTGACGTCCACCGCCGAGCGGGACTGGCCGGCCCGGACGCTCGCGACCCTCCGTCCCGGAGCCTCCCCCACCTGAATACACACTGGAGGGCGGTCGAGTGTGTATCGTGTGGCCCATGGCGAGACTCAACATCACGCTCCCTGACGAGCTTGCCGCCACGTTGCAGGGGCTCGCCGAGGACAAGAAGATCGCCTCGGTGTCCGGGTTCCTCGCGGACGGGGCGCGCCTCAAGCTGGCCTACCTGCGGGACGCCTCCACGATCGACGACCTGTTCGGCCCGCCGAGCCCCGACGAGCAGGCGATGGTGAACCGTCTCGTCGAACGCGGCACGCCGGACCGCAGGGACGTCGCGTGATCACCGGTCACGTCTTCGACGCGACCGCCCTCCTGGACCTCGCCACCGGCAAGACCATCTATGTCCGTGCCCGGCTCCGCGCGTCCATCGCGCAGCACGCGACCATCGTCATCCCCGCCACCGCGCTCGCCCGCGCGTGGCAGATCGTCCCGGACCACGGCCGCACCGTCCTGGAGCGGCTGCCCGGCATGCAGGTCGTGCACGTGGACGACCTCGACCACGTGATCGCGCAGCAGACCGGCCTCCTCGTCACCACGATCCCCAACCTGGGGATCGACGCGGCGCAGGCCGCGTGGTCCGCCCGCTGGCGGCGCTGGCCGCTGATCACCGCCGATCCCGACGTCTACGAGGCCGTCCCCGGCGTCCGGGTCGAGCAGATCCCGTAAAAGCGCCGTTTACGCGGCCGGCTCGGGGTACCAGAGACAGATGCCGACAAGTGACGACCGCGGATTGCTGCGCATCTATCTGAACGACCATCTGACCGGGGCGGCCGGCGGGGTGGAACTGGCCCGCCGGGTCGCGCGGGCGCACCGCGACTCCGGCGACGCCGAGCGCCTGAGACGGCTGGCGGACGACATCGCCGCCGACCGCGGGGCCCTGCTGGCGATCATGCGGTCGCTGGAGCTGCCGGTCAACCGGGCCAAGAGCCTGGTGGCATGGGGAGCCGAGAAGGCGGGCCGGCTGAAGCTCAACGGCCGGCTGCTCAGCCGCTCGCCCCTGAGTGATCTCGTGGAAGTGGAAATGCTGCGCCTGGCCGTCGAGGGCAAGGCCGCCGGGTGGCGCACCCTGCTCGCCCTCGCCGACCAGGAACCGGGGCTGGACGCCGGCCGGCTGCGCACTCTGCTGGAGCGCGCGGATGCGCAGGTCGCGGTCCTGGAAGAAATACGCATGAAGACCGTCGACACGGTGTTCCGCGAGACGGCGACCGGCCGGTCCGCCACGGTCCGGCGCGAGCACGCCGAGGCTCACGACGTCGACCGGTGAGCCCTCTCGCGGTCAGCTCGTCAGCTCCAGTTCCAGTTGTTCGCTGACCGGTTCCGGAGGCGGCGGGGGCGCGACCGGGCGGCCGCGGCCCGGCCACCACCAGTTGGCGTGGCCCAGCAGGCTCATCAGGGCCGGGACGAGGACGAGCCGGACGATCGTGGCGTCCATCGCGACGGCGACCGCGAGGCCGAGCGCCATCATCTTCACCGTCGGGTCCGGCTGCGGGACGAAGCTCGCGAACACGAAGATCATGATGAGCGCGGCGGAGGTGATGAGCCGCGCGGTGGCCCCGATACCGGTCACCACGGACTCGTGCGGGTCCCCCGTCCGCTCGTACTCCTCCTTGATCCGGGAGAGCAGGAAGACCTCGTAGTCCATGGACAGCCCGAAGATCAGGGCGAACATGAACAGCGGGATGAACGACATGATCGGGATGGCCTGGTCGACGCCGAACAGCTCGACGCCCCAGCCCCACTGGAAGACGGCGGTGACGACGCCGAACGAGGCGCCGATCGACAGCAGGTTCATCAGCGCGGCCTTCACCGGGACGACCACCGACCGGAACGCGATCACGAGCAGCAGCAGGGCGACGCCCACGACCGCCACGACGACGGTGAGCATCCGGTCGCCGACCGTGGTGGCCAGGTCGATGATCGCGGGGTTCTCGCCGCCCAGGTAGATCTCGGTGCCCGGGTGCGCGTCGCGGACCGCGCGGATCTCCACGTCCCGCAGGTGGTGGACGAGGTCGGTGGTCGACTGCGCGTGCGGGGCGTCGCGGGGGACGACCTGCAGGACCGCCGTCTTCCCGGTCACCACCGGTTCGCCGACGAAAACGACGCCGGGCGCCTCGGACAGGCGCTGCTGCAATTGCCGGCCGATGAGGATCGCGTCCTTGTCGGGCTTCTTGTCCGGGTCCGGTGCGCCTTTGGGGCGGGCGGGCCGGGGAGACGGGCTGGGCGCGGCCACGGCGGCGGGCCCCGTCAGGCCCGACAGCCCTTCCTGGCCGTCCACCGTCGGCACCACCCGCTTCGGCTTGACGCGCTTCTCCTCGCCGGGCACTTTCGCGACGACGACGAACGGGCTGTAGTGACCGGCGCCGAACTCGCGGGCGACGATGTCGTAGGCCTGCCGCGCCTCCATCTTCGGGGACGACATGCTGTCCGCCATCACGCCGAACCGCAGGCTGAGCGTCGGAACGGACAGCGCCAGCAGGACGAGCGTGGCGACGATCGCGTAAGGCCAGGCGTGCCGGTCCACATGGCGCCCCCACGCCGTCCAGCGATGCGAACTCCGGTCGGGGCGGACGCGCGGCAGCCGGTACCGGTCGATGCGGTGCCCGAGCGCGCCGAGAACGGCGGGCAGCAGCGTCAGCGCGGCCACGACCATGATCGCGACGGCCAGCGCGGTGGCGATTCCGATGCGTCCGATGAACTCGATCCCGGACAGGAACAGCCCGCAGATCGCGAACACGACGGTGCCGCCCGCGAAGACCACGGCGTGCCCCGAATGCGCCATGGCCCGGCCGACCGCGGTCTCGACGTCGTCGCCCTCGGCGAGCTGCTGCCGGTAGCGGGTGACGATGAACAGCGCGTAGTCGATTCCGGCGCCGATGCCGAGCATGGCGGCGACCATCGGCGCGGTCGGCGCGATCTGGAACAGCGACGCCGAGAAATGGATCAGCGAATAGGCGACGGCCATCCCGCACAGCGACACCAGGATCGGGATGCCCGCCGCGAGGAACGACCCGAACGCCAGCAGCAGCACCACCAGCGCCAGGATGATCCCGACGCCCTCCTGCGGCCCGCCCTTCGGCTGGTTGAGGATCATCGCGACGATGCCGCCGAACTTCACCTCCAGCCCGGCCATCCGGGCCGGCTCGACGGCCCGGTTCAGCGCGTCGAGGTCGGCGGGGCCGACATCGCTCATCGTCCCGGTGAAGTTGAGCCGGACGACGACCGCGTTGTCGTCCTTCAACCCGCCCATGCCCGGGGCATAGGGGTTCTCGACGAACGCGACCCGCTTCAGCTTGGCGATGTTCTCGATCGACTGGCCGATCGTGAGCGCGACCCGCCAGTCCGCCGGGCCGGCCTGCGGCGTCTCGTGGAAGACCACGGTCGCGGTGGGCCCGGTCATCGCCGGGAAGTCCTGGCCGAGCGCGTCGATGGCGCGCTGCGTCTCGGTGCCGGGCAGCGTGCTCTGCTGGACGAACATGCCCCCGTGCATGATGCCGAGGACCCCCGCGCCCAGCATGACGGCGACCCACAGTTCGAAGACCGTGCGCCGCCTCCGCACGCAGAGACGCCCCAGTGCGTCCAGAAATCGCGCCATGGTCGCAGAGAACACCTATCGCTGCATATTTGCAATAGATGCAACTTTGCAGACATGGTAACGTCCGTCACATGGACGACGAGGCGGAGCGGCCGGAGGTGCCGACGGGCCTGCGGGAACGCAAGAAGCGGCGCACCCGGCAGGCCATCGCGACCGCCGCGCTCCGCCTGTTCGCCGAGCGCGGCTACGAGGAGACGACGATCGCCGACATCGCCGCCGCCGCGGACGTGTCGCCCCGCACGTTCTTCAGCTACTTCCCGTCCAAGGAGGACGTGGTCTTCGCCGAGATCGACGACCGGCTCGCCGAGGTCGCCGAGCGGCTGCGCCGCACCCCCGGCGAGACGCCGATGGAGACGATCCGGCGCAGCATCGTGGACGTCCTCAACGCGGTCGTGGCGGAGCACCGCGAGTACGGGGCCGTGCAGGTCGCGCTCGTCCTGGAACGTCCCGGCCTGCGGGCCCGCGCGCTCCAGCGGATGACGGGCGCCCAGGAAGCGATCGAAGCGCTGCTACGCGACCTCTGCCCCGACATTTCGGAGATCGACGCCGTGGCCGCGTCCGGCATAGCGATCGGCGGCATGCAGGCGGTCGTCGCGCACTGCCGCCGCGAGGGCTACGACCCTCTCTCGATGCGGACGGCCCTCGACCGCGCCGTGGACATCGTCGAACACGGCCTCGTCTCCGTGGACGCCCTGTCCCGCCCGTCCCCCTAGACCGCCCGTCCCTGGACCGCCGGGCACCGGCACGGCGGAGGCGCCCGCCGCGCCGGTGCCCGGTCCGCTAGTCGCTGATCTTGATGCGGAGGCGGCGGAAGCCGCGGCCCTTGTTCTCGACCTTGGCGACCGTGATGCGGCCGATCTGCTTGGTGGAGCCCACGTGGGTGCCGCCGTCGGCCTGGGTGTCGAGGCCGACGATGTCGACGATGCGGACGTCCTGCACCTCGGGCGGCACCAGGTTCGTCGCGGTCCGGATGATGTCGGGGATCTCGAACGCCTCGGCGCGCGGCAGGGTCTTGACGTCGATGCGGCGGTCGGCCTCGACCTCGGCGTTGCAGGCGTCCTCGACGGCCTGCTTGAAGCCGGGCGGGACCTCGCGCAGGTCGAAGTCCATGCGGGCGGTCAGCGGCTCCATGTTCCCGCCGGTGACGAGGCAGCCGTAGTCGCGGAACACCACCCCGCACAGCAGGTGCAGGCCGGAATGGGTGCGCATGAGGGCGGTGCGGCGCTCGTCCTCCACCGCGCCCCGGACGACGGTGCCGGCGGGCGGCAGCGGGTCGCCCTCAACGGGGATGAGCACCAGGTCGTCGCCCTTGCGAACGCCGCCGATGCGGGTCTGCACACCCTGCCAGAGCAGGACGCCGTGGTCCGGGGGCTGGCCGCCGCCGCCCGGGTAGAAGGCCGACCGGTCGAGGACGATGCCGTCCGGTCCGGCGTCGAGGACGACGGCCTCCCATTCCCGCAGTGCCTGGTCGCCCAGTTCCAGCCGGGTGGTGCGTCCGAGGGTCTCCGTGCTCATGACCTCACACTAGGGGTCACCAGGGGCCGTAGGGTCCCGATCGGGAGCCGCCGCGCCCGCCGTTGTTCTTCTTGTACGGACCGACGGCCGGACGGACGTCCGCCAGATAGACGGCCGCGGCGATGAACGCGGCGACCGGGAGGATGCCGAGCAGCAGCGCGATGGGGCTGGCGCCGAGCGCGACCGGCGCGACCGCGTAGGCGCCGCCGACGACGGTGGCGACGATCAAGATGATCATCCAGAGCTTCTTGCTCTGCTTGCCGGCGGCCGAGTACGCGCCGACGGGCACGGTCAGCGAGTCGATCAGCGCCCACGCCTCCATCGCGAACGCGATGATCAGCAGCAGCCAGAAGAAGTAGTCCAGCACGTTGAAGCCCGACATCGGCGATCAGCGCTCCTGCTCGTCTCGGACGGCGACCCCTTGTCGCTCACACGGCGTCTTGCTGCCCCAACCCTATGCGCACCGTCCGCCTGGGCAGCCTGTTGGAACAGACGAAGGAGCCCGGCCGGGTGTTCCCGGCCGAGCTCCTTCGGCGGCCCACGGCGTCACTTCTTGGCGGTGGTCCGGGTCTGCCGCCGCGCGGTCGCGGTCGCGGTCGTGGACGTGGTCCTCTTGCGCGGCTGCGGGGTGCGGGTCCTCGTGGCCGGCTTGGACTCGGTGTCGGTGATCTCGGCGATCTCGACGGCCTGCCGGTTGACGACCTTCTTGCCGCGCTCGGCGAGCTCGTCGATGAACTCGACGGCACGGGTGCCGAAGTGCGTGGCGTAGGCGACGGCCGCGCCCGGCAGGTCCTTGGCGTCCACGCGCTCCTGGTACCGGGTGACCTCGCCCCGGTAGCGCTGCACGGTCTCGCGGACCTGCTCGCGGTAGCGGTCCACCTGCCCGGGGACCTCACGGAGCTTCTCCACCGCGAAGTCGCCCGCGCCGGCCACGGCGTAGACGGCCTTGTTCTCTCGGAGGTTGTTGGCCAGCGTCATCCGACCTCATCCTTTCCGTTCTGTTCGTGTGGCGCTTGCGGTTCTGCGCCGGCTGCGCCGGCGGGCTCGGTGGCGAGCACGCCGGTGGCCTCGTTCTCCTTGAGGAACGACGCGTAGATGTCGAGCAGGACCTGCTTCTGCCGTTCGGTGAGCAGGAGGTCGGCCCGGACCGCGGCCTGGACGTCGGTGTCGGCCTCGCGATCCTCAAGGATGCCCGCCTGCACGTACAGCGCCTCGGCGGAGATCCGCAGCCCCTTGGCGATCTGCTGCAGGATCTCGGCGCTCGGCTTGCGCAGGCCGCGCTCGATCTGGCTCAGGTACGGATTGGAGATCCCCGAGACGTCCGCGAGCTGGCGCAGCGAGATCTTCGCGCGCGTCCGCTGTTCCCGGATGTACTCCCCGATGGAGCCGACCTTCGAACTTGCCATACCTCCACACTGCGTCATGATGCTTGCAATTGCAAGCAGGCCAGCTAGCACTTCGCGGTGAGTCGCCTCACATGCTGGAAAGGTCGAAAAAGCCCGGCACCGTCCGGGTGGACGGCGCCGGGCCGCAGGTCACGAAGACGGGTGCTCAGCCGCGAGTTCGCGCAGCGCTCAGCTCACCTTGGCAGGCGGCGCGATCCAGGTGTTGCAGACGGTGAGGTCGCGTCCGTCGAAGCCGGCGACCACCCAACCCGCGTAGTGGTTGCCCGAGCCGTGGTCGCGCTCGTCCGGCGGCTTGCGGTCCTCGCCGCGGCCCCGGACGTCCACGACCATCGCGACGTACTGCTCGCGCGTCATCGGCAGCGTGGCGCGTTCCGAGCCGAGGAACGCGCCGGCGAAGCACTGCGCCTGCAGTTCGATGCGGCGGCTCGCGGCGTTGCGCGTCGCGGTGTCGCCGGTCTCGATCTGCCGGTCCCCGTAGAGGAGGATTCCGGCGCGGTCCTGGACGTGGTGCCCGTACTCGTGCGCGATCACCCGTGCGTACACGGCGTAGTGGGACAGCGGCTCGCCGCCCGAGGTCTCCACGACGTGCCGGAGCCCGACGTACATCGTGTTGTTCGCCGGGCAGTAGAACGCGGAGGCGCCGGGCGCCGGGTAGCTGCCGCACGGGCTGCGTCCGGGCTCGGTCCAGAACACCCGGTCGGGCTTGTCGAACGCGATCCCGGCCTTCCTGAACTGCTGCGTCCACGCCTGGTCGAGGCAGTCGCTCAGCGTGTCCATGAAGCCGCGCATCGACTCGGTGGACGGCAGGATGCCCGGCAGCCGGCAGCTCACCGAGGTCAGCGGGCCCGTCTTGTACAGCCTGTTGTTGGTGGCCTTCTCCTTCGGCGACACCGCGGCGCCGCCGGACGAGGTGGGCGTCCGCGTGCCGCCGGCCGCGGTCTGCATCCCGCCGAGCGCGGAGAACCCCAGGATGGCGAGGACGACGAGCGCGGTCAGCCCGCCGAAGATGCCCGCGATCGTCCCGCCGGCGCTGCGCCTCGGCGGTGGCCGCATCGGGACATACCGGTACTGCGGCTGCCCGTAGGCAGGGGGCCCGTAACCCGCCCCGCGCGGGGGCGGGGCCCCATAGGGCGGCCCTCCGTACGGGGGACCACCGTGGGGAGGCCCGCCGTAGGGCGGTGCCGGAGGCCGCGGCGGAGGAGGCGGCGGGGGGTAATGACCTGCCATAGCGCAGAATCATCGCACGCGTTGCCGATACTATTTGCGGCCATGTCTGCTCTTGCGGCGTTGTTCCGGTTCCGGCCGGTTGCCCTGACGATGTCGGCCGCGGTGTCGGCCGTGGCCCTGCTGCCGGTGACGGCCACCCCTTCCGCGGCGTCGGCGGGGACCGCCGCGGCGGAGCGGGTTCTCAAGGACGAGGTCGTCCTCACCGCGGGTCAAGGCGGTACGACCAAGGTGAAGGAGACGATCGTCTACCGGTTCGCCGGGCACAGGGGCTTCGAGCGGACGTTCCCCACCCGCAGCCACGAGAGCCTGTCCGAGGACCGCGTCTACAAGCTCACGAACCTGCGCGCGTCCAGCCCGGACGGCGGGCCGACACAGGTCGCCGCGTCCAGCGGGGGCACCAGGACGACCGTGAAGGTGACCGGCGCCAAGAACCTGACCGGTGACCGCACGGTCGTGCTGGAGTACGACCTGCGCGGCGCGATCACCCAGATGGGGGCGTCGGAGGAGCTGCGCTGGCCGGTGGTCGGCGGCTGGAAGGTCCCGGTGGACGAGGCGAAGGCGACCGTGGACGCCGGTGCGATGATCCGCAGCGTCAACTGCTTCACCGGCCCGATCGGCAGCATGATCGGCTGCACCCAGTACTACACGAACCACACGCACACGCAGGGCGTCTACGCCCAGCAGGGGATGCTGCCGGGCGAGTACCTGACCGTCGTCGCGGGCCTGCCCGCCGGCACGACCGGGGGCCGCGCGATCTACGAGCGCCGCCACACGGTCGCGACCGCGTTCTCCGTCAACGCCGTCACCGGGGCCGCGCTCGCCGGCCTGCTGGTGCTGCTGGTCGGCGGCGTCGCCGTCCTCTACCTGCTGCGCGGGCGGGACGCCCGGGTCGTCGGCAAGAAGGCAGCCGAGGGCGACCAGGCGCCGATCGCCGGGGCGGAGTTCGAGCCGCCGGACGGGGTGCGGCCCGGCCAGATCGGCACGCTGATCGACGAGCAGGCCGACGTGATCGACGTGACCGCGACGATCGTCGACCTCGCCGTGCGCGGCTACCTGCTGATCGAGGAGGAGGACAGGGCCGTCACCGGCCGCCTGGACTGGACGCTGCGCCGCCTCGACCGCCCGCAGACCGACCTGCTCCCCTACGAGCGGATCCTGCTGGACGCGCTGCTCACCGCCCCGGACGGCACCGGCCGCGACGCGGTCAAGCTGTCGGAGCTCGGCGGAACGTTCGCGACGAAGCTGGCGCAGGTCAGGTCCGCGATGTACGACGACGTGGTGAAGCAGGGCTGGTTCGCGCGGCGTCCCGACACCGTCCGGTCCCGCTGGACGGTCACGGGCATCCTGGTGACGGTGCTCGGCATCGCCGCGACGGTCGCGCTCGCCCTCACCACCGAGTGGGCGCTCGCCGGCCTCGCATTGATCATCGCGGGCGCGGCACTGGCCTACGGCGGGCAGTACATGCCGGCGAAGACCGCGCGCGGCGCCACCGTCCTCGCGCACACGATCGGTTTCCGCGCGTTCCTGGAGCGCGGCGCCATCCCGGACGGCGACACCGTCGCCTCCCGCCAGCGGATCGCGCTGTTCTCCCGTTTCCTGCCGTACGCGGTCATATTCGACACCGTCCCGAAGTGGGCGGAGACGGTGAAGGACGCGGGCGAGCGGGCCGAGGGCGCCGACAACCTCTACTGGTACGAGGGCCCGGCCGAATGGGACCTGTCCAAGTTCGCTGAGTCGATGCGGACGTTCACGCTGGCCACGTCGGGGTCCATCTCCCAGTCGCGCGGCATGTGACCGGCGCCGCGCGGTCGCCGGCGCGGTCGCCGGGCGGTTAACGGCGCGGCACCGGGTAGGGCTGGGGCGAGGAGGTGTCGCCTCATGCTCGCCAGCTCCACCCGCCTCGGGGACGCCTATTTCATGGCCATCGGCCCGGCCCTCATCTTCCTGGCCGTCGTCTTCTGGGTCGTGGTCACGTTGACGGCGTCCCGCAGGCGCCCGCGCGGCCGGATGCCGAGGGGCGGCCTCCCGAACCGCGGGCCCGTCCAGGGCGGCATCATCAAGGGCAGCCCGTCCCAGCGGTCGCGCCGCGACCCGGCGCCCTCGGTGACGCATCGCGAGGTCACGGCACGCGTGGAGTACGGACGCGCCGGTGAGCAGGCCGTCCGCGAGAAGGAGCGCGAGGAGGAGGCCGAGGCGCGCAGGGCGGCCGAGGTGGCCGCGGGAGCGACCGGGAGACCGCGGAGACGCCTGTTCGGCCTCCGTAAGCCCCGCTGACGCATCTGACACGGCGGTGCGGGAGACGAACCGGGCGCTGTCGCACGCCGGGGTGCTGAGGATGCGGCTCGCCTACGATGTCCGGGTGGCCCGCCTCGCGGCGCGGCGGCGCACGGACACAGGCCCGGCGCGGCCGGAGGAGGCGCCCGGTGAGGAGGACGCGCGGTGACCGCACGGCGTGCCGGGGTGGCCGGCTCGCTGCTGATGATCGTCCTGGTGGCGGTCAACCTGCGGCCGGCGGTCGCGGCGGTCGGGCCGCTGCTGACCGAGATCAGCGACGCGTTCGACCTGTCCGGGACGGCGGCGGGCGCGCTGACCACGCTTCCGCTCGCCTTCTTCGGCTCCTACGGGCTCGTCGCGGCGTTCCTGCCGCGCGCCCCCCGCGGCGAGACACTGCTGGTCGGCGCGATGGCGCTGCTCGTGGCCGGGCTGGCGCTGCGGCTGCTGGACGGCCCGGTCACGCTGTTCGCCGGGTCGCTGGTCGCCGGCATCGCGATCAGCATCGGCAACATCGCGATGCCCTCGATCATCAAGCGGGACCATCCGGCCAGGATCACCACGGTGACGGCCGTCTACACGGTCGCGGTGACGGGCGGGGCGGCCCTGTCGTCCGGGGTCGCCGTACCGGTCGAGCACCTCTTCGGCGCGACGTGGCGGCTGCCGCTCGGCCTGCTCACGATTCCGGCGGCGCTCGCCGGGCTGCTGTGGGTGCCGCGGGCTCGGCGCGCGGCGCACGCGGCCCGGTCGGCGCCGCCCCCGGCGGTCCCGCGCGGTGTCGCGGCGCTGGTGTGGCGCTCGGGGCCGGCCTGGCACGTGACGGTGTTCATGGGGTTGCAGTCGCTGCTGGCCTACGTCGTCCTCGGCTGGCTGCCGACGATCTGCCAGGCCCGCGGGATGGCCGAGGCGCCCGCCGGCTATGTGCTGTCCCTGACGGCGGCAATGCAGGCGGCCGGGGCGCTGGCCGTCCCGGTGATCGCCCGGCGGACCCGCGACCAGCGCCCCCTGGTGATCGCCACGGTCGCGCTGACCATGGCGGGGTTCGCCGGGGTCACCTGGGCGCCGATCGGGACGGTGTGGGCCTGGGCCGCCGTCCTCGGCTTCGGTCAGGGCCTCGGCTTCGCCGGCGCGTTGTCGTTCATCGGGCTCCGCGCCCACGACGCGCACGTCGCGGCGCAACTGTCCGGGATGGCGCAGGGCATCGGCTACGTCATCGCGGCGCTGGGCCCGCTCGCCCTCGGCGCGCTGCACGACGCCACCGGCGGGTGGAACGTTCCGATGACCGGGGTGCTGCTCGTCTGCGCCGCCATGCTGATCCCCGGGACGGCGGCGGGACGCCTCCGCACGGTGGGCGCACCCGCTACCCCGTCCCTTAAAGGGATTAACTCGGAAATCAGCGGACACACCCCTCATTGACCCCTGTGCGGGGTCGAGTCCTCATCGGGAGGTGGACCGACAATGCTCGCCATGATCTCGGCGAACACCGCTCCCACCGGAGCGCTCGTCTACGCGTGGATCATCCCCGTCCTGGCGACCGTCGGGCTGCTCGCCTGGCTGTACGCGACCCGCGCGGCCTCGTCCCGGAAGGTGCACCCGGACCGCCGCAACGACCAGGACAACCACCGGGGCATGGAACAGGGCGGCCTGTACACCTACCGGCCGGGAATGTTCTCCCACAGCTATCCCCCGGCCAGGGAGAGCCAGTGGAGGGAGTTCCGCAAGGACAATCCCCAGCCGGGCCGTGAGCCGAAGAAGCCGTGGCCGGACGGCATCCTGTACGAGCAGACGGTCTTCAAGGAGGAGTTCGAGAACCTCAAGAAGGGGAACCTCAAGGAGACCGGGAAGCGCTAGGCGCGAACACGCCGGGTGCGGGACGGACGGCACCGACGACGCCGTCACCACCCCGCACCTGGACGACCGACAGGGCGTCCAGCTCCGCGCCGTCGTGGACGCCGAGCGCCCGCAGCAGCGCCACGGTCACGGGCGTCCGCGCCCGCATCGCCCCATCGTCGATCTTGACGGCACCGGCGCGGCCGTCGGCGAACGCGAACGCGTCCACGCCCTCGGCGCCGCACTTGACGAGCAGGCCGGGCACCGCGTCCATGAGCCGCCGCTCCTCGCGCCGGGTGCCCGACGTCCACTGCGGATGCGTGCGCATCGCGTCCGCGACACGCCGCTCCGGCGTACCGGGGGCGGCCAGGACGAGCGCCCGGAACGCGCGGGCGACCCCGGCCGTGGACACCGCGAACAGCGGCGCCCCGCACCCGTCCACCCCGACCGCCGTGACCGCCTCACCGGCCAGTTCCTCGACGGCGCTCCGGATGGCGAGCTGCAAGGGATGCCCGGGGTCCAGGTATGTGTCCGCCGGCCATCCGGCCGCCACGCACGTGGCGAGCATCGCCGCGTGCTTGCCGGAGCAGTTCATCCGCATCCGCGAGGGCCCGCCGCCCGCCCGCGCGACCTCCTGCTGCGCCTCGGGGTCGATCGGCCAGCCGGCCGGGCAGCGCAGGTCGCCGGCCACGAGCCCGGCACCCGCGAGGATCTTCTCGGTTCCCTCGACGTGGAAGTCCTCCCCCGAATGGCTGCCCGCGGCCAGCGCGAGCAGCTCGTCGTCCAGGTCGAGCCCGGACCGGAGCATCGCGACCGCCTGCATCGGCTTGTTCGCCGACCGCGGGAAGATCACCGCCTCCGGCTCCCCCGCCCGCACGGTGACGCCCCCGTCCGCGGCGATCCCGATCGCCGCCCCACGGTGCCGGGACTCCACGAACCCGGACCGTTCCACCTCCACCAGCACAGGATTGATCATGCCCGCATCCTCCCCGGTCAGCGGGGCTTGATGCCTAGCAGGGTGCGGGCCTCCGCAGAAGGCATGGGCGGACGCTGCGCCAGGTGCGCGGCCTGCACGGCGCGCTCCACCAGCTGGACGTTCGCCGTCACCGGACGGCCCTTCGCCAGGGTGAGCGTGTCCTCCATGCCCACGCGCAGATGGCCGCCGGCCGACAGGGCCGCGAACAGGACGGGCAGGGACGTCCGGCCCACGCCCGTCGCCGACCATGTGGCCCCGTCCGGCAGCGCCTCCACGGCGGCGACGAGCGTCCGGGCGTCGCCCGGCATACCGCCCGGCACGCCCATCACCAGGTCGCAGTGGACGTGGCCGCCGTAGGGAAGGCCGTGCTTGTCCAGCAGCCGGTTCAGCGCGGCCACCTGGCCCAGATCGAACAGCTCGAACTCTGGGACGACCTCAAGTTCCTGGGTGCGCTGGTAGAGCTCCACCATGAACGGCCACGGGTTCATGAAGACGTCGTCGCCGAAGTTGACCGTCCCGCAGGTGAGCGAGCACATGTCGGGTTCGGCGTCCAGGACGCGCAACCGGTCCTCGTACGGGTCGGTGACCGCACCGCCCGTGGACAACTGGACGATCAGTCCCGTGCTCTCCCGCAGCGCCGCCACCGTGTCCCGCAGCCGGGACGGGTCGAGCGTGGGCCGCGCGTCGTCGTCGCGGATGTGCACGTGGATCACGGCCGCGCCGGCCGCCTCGCACTCCTTGGCCGTCTGGACCAGTTCATCCAGGGTGACGGGCAGGGCCGGGACGTCCGCCTTGGCGGACTCCGCGCCCGTGGGCGCCACCGTGATGAGCGTCGTTGCTCCCATAAGCGGCAGAATGCATGGTCATGCGTGCAGTAGTCCAGAGGGTGAGCCAGGCCGGCGTGTCCGTGGCGGGACGTGTCGTGGGCGAGATCGAGGGGCCGGGGCTCCTGGTTCTCGTGGGCGTGACACACGACGACGGCCCGGAAAAGGCCCGCAGGCTGGCCGCGAAGCTGTGGGGGCTGCGCATCCTGGAGGACGAGAAGTCGTGCTCGGACGTGAACGCGCCGCTCCTCGTCGTGAGCCAATTCACTCTCTACGGGGACGCCCGCAAGGGCCGCCGCCCGTCGTGGACGGCCGCCGCGCCCGGGGACGTCGCCGAGCCCCTCGTGGACGCCGTCGTCCGCGAGTTGCGCGCCCTCGGCGCCAAGGTCGAGACGGGCGAGTTCGGTGCGGACATGAAGGTCGCGCTCGTCAACGACGGCCCGATCACGCTGATCGTCGAGGTCTAGCGGAATCCGTGCACGAGGCCGGCCAGGACGGCGATCGTCCCGGCGGCGGCGAGAAGGATCAGGAGCCGGTCGGGCAGGGCGAGGCGCCCGCGGACGTCCGGGGGAACGGCGCCGGTCTCGTTCTCGTCCCGCGGAGGCCGCTTCCGGAAGGGGGCGCGGAGACCGGCGAGCCGCCACAGCGCGTCGTTCCTGAGCCGCTGATGGCCGGGGCCGCAGGCGAACAGCCGTCCCCTGGTGCGTTCGGTGCAGCCGGCGCCCCGCCGTGTCGACACCCGGCACACGGTCGGGACGAACGCGAACTGGTAGAAGCACCAGCCGAGCAGGACGAGCAGCGCGACCCGCCACGAGTGCAGCCACCAGGCGACCCCGCCCAGCGCCGCGAACAGGGCCCACCACACCAGCGCGGACTCCCGGCGCGGGCGGCGCCGGGTCCCCCTCCTGGCCGCCCTGTCCCGCTTCCCAAGGTTCGCGACCATAGGTAGGATTCCACCTTCCCCGGGCGGCGGCCGTCATAAATCGTCTATGTCCGACGATATTCGCCCAGAGGGGTGCGTTGCTACCCGTGTGCCGTGGGGCTACCCGTGTGCCGCGGGACGCCGCCGCAACGCGATCTGCGCGTTCGCCCCGGTGTCCGGCGACACGACGACCTCCTGCGCCGCCGCGACCCCGCCGGCCAGCAGTTCCGCGTCCACCGGAACGTTCCGCTTCACCGTCGCCAGCGCGATCGGCCCCAGCTCGTGGTGCCGGGCCGCGGAGCCGACGAAGCCGATCGTCCGGCCGCCGGGAATCTCGACCGGGTCGCCGTGCGCGGGCAGCCGGTCCACGCTGCCGTCCAGGTGCAGGAACACCAGGCGGCGCGGGGGCCGGCCGAGGTTGTGGACGCGCGCCACCGTCTCCTGCCCCCGGTAGCAGCCCTTGTTCAGATGGACGGCCGTCTCGACATAACCCGCCTCGTGCGGGATCGTCCGCGCGTCGGTGTCGCGGCCGAACCGCGGCCTGTGCTCGGCGATCCGCAGCGCCTCGTACGCCCAGATGCCGGCCGGCCCGAGCCCCTCGGGGAACTCGCCGCGCGGCACGATCCGCGTCGCCGTCCCGGCGACGTCGGGCCAGGCCAGGCCGCCGGCACCGGACGGCCCGGTGACGACCATGTACGCGTCCGACACGTCGGCGACCTCGACGCGCAGCATGAACCGCATCCGGTCGAGGAACTCCACCAGGGACGGCGCGGCGCCCGGCTCCACGTGCGCCCACGTGGCCTCGCCGTCGTCGATGACGAAGAGATGGTGCTCGATGTGGCCCTTCGGGTCCAGCAGCAGCGCCTCGGTCGGCTCGAACGGCTTCAGCGACTCCAGGTGCTGGCTGAGGAGGCTGTGCAGCCAGCGCAGCCGGTCCGGGCCGCAGACGCGGACGACGCCCCGGTTGCTCCGGTCGACGAACGCCGTCCCCGCTTCCAGTGCGCGTTGCTCCCGCGTCGGATCCCCGTAGTGCGCGGCGACCTCCTGATCGGGCGCATCGGCGGCGACGGCTCCGGGCGACTGCAGCAGCGGGCTCTCCATGCCGTCCAGACTATGTGGAGCGGCACTCCTTGCACCGCCCGTACACGGTGAGGTGGTGCACGTCCGTTTCGAAGCCGAAGTCGCGCCGCAGGACGTCCGCGAGCCCGGCCGCCGCACGCGGGTCGACGTCCTCCACGGTGTGGCAGCCGCGGCAGACGAGGTGGATGTGCTCCGCTTCGGCGGCGAGATGGTAGTTCGGCGGGCCGTGCCCGAGATGGGCGTGCTTGACCAGCCCGAGCTCTTCGAGGAGTTCGAGCGTCCGGTACACGGTGGAGATATTGACGCCGCGGGCGGTGCGCTGCACCTCGGTGCAGATCTCCTCGGGGGTCCCGTGCTCCAGGTTGGTGACCGCCTCAAGGACCAGCTGGCGCTGAGGGGTGACCCGGTACCCCTTGGCCCTCAGCTCCTCCTGCCACGACTCGACCATGCATCGAGTCTAGATCCCGGCCGCGTGTGCCCACGGAGAAAAACTGCTTGCCTCACCGGCCGCGCTCGCATACGTTGCGAGTACGCGCGAAAGGAGGTGGTCCAAGAAATGGTTGATTCTAGGACTCGCGAGGTGGCTGTCCGCTAGTCGCCATCCCGCCTCGGCGCCGCCGCCCCGCGGCGGCCTCCGGTCGCGACGGTGACCGGCGAATACCAGGCAGTTACCCGATCCCCGGACCGATGGACCCGTCCTGTCCATCGCCCCGCCATCCGGCGGGAGGTCCGGGGATCGTTCATTTCCAGGGGCTGTGCCCGGGGCCGTCAGGACACCTTCTTGAGCTGCGCCGACAGATGCGACTGGAGCTTGTGGCCGACGGCCGCCATGTCGTACGCCCAGCCGAGGTCCTCCCCGATCAGCCCGTACAGGCGGTGGCCGCCGGTGACCTCCTTGGCCGACTCCGTCCGCGCGACGACGTCGGTGTGCAGTTCCACCCGGTTGAACGCCACGTTGCCGACGTAGATCTCGATGATGCCGGTCGGGTGCGCCAGCGTCACCTCGACCTGGTGGTCCGGACGCGGCCGCCAGTACCCGGTCTCCATGGCGAGCGGACGGCCGAGCGTGCCGTCCTCCTCGATCATCCAGGACCGGCTCGCATAGATCAGAAAAGGCTTCCCGACATGGGTGAAGGACAGTTCCTGGCCGAAGTTGAACGACTCGATCGTGGGATAGCCGCCCACGCCGGCGCCCTCCCAGGTGCCGAGCAGGAACTTCAGAGGCTCAAGGTCCGGGTGCAGCTCAGGAACATCCATGGAAACCGAGCGTAGCGGCGTCCCGGAGGCCGCGCGTCCCCGCCGGGCGATCACCGGACCCGCGACCGGGGCCGTCCTATTTCAGCCGGCTCAGCCGGATCACGAGGAGGACGGCGGCGACCGCCATGAGTCCGAGGGCGAGGACGAGGATCCCCGCGTTCACCATGCCACCCACACCGCAGGATGCTACGGGCATCGGCGGGTTAGAGTGCGGCTATGGCCAGACCGCTGGTGATCAAGGTGACGGTGGGGGCGGACGCCCCCGAACGATGCAACCAGGCGTTCACCGTGGCGGCGGCCGCCGCGGCGAGCGGCGTACCGGTCTCGCTGTGGCTGACCGGGGAGTCGGCGTGGTTCGCGCTGCCGGGGCGGGCCGCCGAGTTCTCACTGCCGCACGCCACCCCCCTGGACGACCTGCTCACCGTGATCCTCACCACCGGGCGCGTCACCCTCTGCACCCAGTGCGCTGCCCGCCGGGACATCGGCCCGGACGACGTCCTGCCCGGTGTCCGCATCGCCGGCGCCCCGACCTTCGTCGAAGAGGTCACCATGGACGATGTCCAGGCGCTGGTGTACTGAGACGTCCAGGAGGTGGACGACGGCCTCCAGGCCCGTGTCCTGGCCGAGGCCCCGCCAAGCCTCGGGCGTTCGCCGGTCCCGGCGGGCGAGAGCCGCGACGGCCAGGCCCGCGACGGTGGAGCCGGCCAGGCCGAGCATGAGGTCGCCGATCGTGTCGCGGTAGATCGTGACGGTTTCCGGCGTGTCGAGGATGAACACCCCGTACTCGGCGAACTCCCAGAGGATGGCCGCGATGGCGCCCGCCCCCGCGCAGGTCAGGGCCAACACCCACGGCTTGAGGCCGCCCCGGCGGCCAAGCGCGACACCGGCGCCGGCGCTCAGCAGTGCCCAGTTCCCGAAGTGGCAGGCGTCGTCGAACCAGGCGACCGTGTCGTAGAGGTCGGCGGCGTTCCCGGCGACGTCCACGACGAAGGGGAGCGTCACGAGGAGATCGACGTCCCAGGGGAAGGGCCGGGCCCGGCCGCGCAGCGCCCAGATCAGGGTGACGAGCATGACGGCGGCGGGGTAGGCGGCCACCCGGACGCCCATCGCCTTGTCCGCGAACCGGTCCCAGTCGGGGAAGGCCACGGCGAGCCCCAGCAGCACGGCCAGGGCCGCCTTGGCGGCGAGTGCGAGCGGTCGCCATCGGGATGTGTCCATGCCGGTCAGCATGGCGTTTCGCCCGGCGTGGGCACATCCGTCCGCCTACTCAGACCCGCCTGAGCACCTTCCCCGATCCGGCCCGGGGACGGCGGGACCACGCGTCCCGGGCGGTAGAAGGGCCACAGAACGGATATATAGCTCAGCCGACGCCCCCATCCAGGAGGAACCGGCCGGATGCTCGACATACCCCTGTGGGCCTGGGGTGCGACGATCGGTCTGATCACCGCGCTCTTCGTCCTCGATTTCTTCGTCGCCGTGCGGCGGCCGCACGCGGTGGGGTTGCGGGAGGCCGCCTCCTGGTCGGTCTTCTATGTCGCCGTCTCGGTCCTGTTCGGCGGCGCGCTCTGGCTGCTCGGCGGGTCGACGGCGGGGACGGAGTTCTTCTCCGGCTACATCGTCGAGAAGAGCCTGTCGGTCGACAACCTCTTCGTCTTCGTGATCATCATGGCCCGGTTCGCGGTGCCGGCGGAGTACCAGCAGAAGACGCTGCTGTTCGGCATCGCCGCCGCGCTGGCGCTGCGCAGCGTCCTCATCGCGATCGGCGCGGCGGCGATCAACCTGTTCTCCTTCACCTTCCTGGTCTTCGGTCTCGTGCTGATCTGGACGGCGGTGCAGCTCATCCGGCACCGCAACGAGGAACCCGACGTCGAGGACACCTTCCTCGTCCGCCGCGCCCGCGCGCTGCTGCCGCTGAGCGAGGGTTTCCACGGCGGGCGGATGCTCGCCCGCGAGGACGGGCAGCGCGTCATGACGCCGCTGCTGCTGGTGTTCGTCGCCATCGGCAGCACGGACGTCCTTTTCGCGCTCGACTCCATTCCCGCCGTGTTCGGGGTGACCCGGGACGCGTTCCTGGTCTTCACCGCCAACGCGTTCGCGCTGCTCGGGTTGCGCGCCCTCTACTTCCTCGTCAAAGGGCTCCTGGAACGCCTGGTCTACCTGTCGATCGGCCTTTCGGTGGTGCTGGCGTTCATCGGCGTGAAGCTGATCCTGCAGTTCCTGCACGAGGACGTCACCGGGTCGATCCCCGAGATCCCGACCATGTTCTCACTGGGCGTGATCCTGGCGATTCTGCTGTTCACCACCGCCGCCAGCCTGGTCCGCGTCCACGCCCACCCGGAGGAGAAGGCCAAGGCCGGCGCTCTGCGCGGACACCGCGAAAGGCGGCCCCGCGAAGAAGAACCCGCCGCCCGCTGACCGATGGCCCGCTGACCGCCCGCCGTCCTAGAGGAGCAGGCCGCCGGTGGCGCGGATGTTCTGCCCGGTGATCCAGCGGGCGTCGGGGCCGGCGAGGAAGGCGACCACGTCGGCGATGTCGCCGGGCTCGCCCAGGCGGCCCAGCGCGGTGAACTCCGTGGTGCGCTCCAGCGCCTCCGGGGTGTTGGTGGCGCGCAGCATGCCGGTGTCGGTCGCACCCGGCGAGACGGTGTTGACCGTGATGCCCCGGCCGCCGAACTCGCGGGCGGCGACCGCGGTGAACTGCTCCAGCGCGGCCTTGCTCGCGCAGTACAGCACCAGGCCCTGGACCGGGAGGACGGTGTTGAGCGTCGAGATGTTGACGATCCGCCCGCCGTCGCGCAGCAGCGGCTCCGCCCGGCGCATGGCCAGCAGCGGGAACTTCGCGTTCACCGTCATCACCTGGTCGAACAACTCGGCGGTGACGTCGCGGATCGGGGTGGGCGGATTGATGGCGGCGTTGTTGACCAGGACGTCCAGCCCGCCCGCGACGGGTTCGAACAGCGCCTCGATGCTCGCCAGATCCGCCTGGTCGGCGCGGACCGCCTCGGTGCCCGGGACCTCCCGCATGAGCGCGCCCGCGGCGGCCTCGTCCTCCCGGAAGCTGAACACCACCCGCGCGCCGTCCCGGGCGAGCCGCCGGACGATGGCCCGCCCGATCCCCCGCGAACCCCCCGTCACCAGCGCCGTCTTTCCGTTGAGCGTCATGGTTACCGACGGTAGCCGATGAGGCGGTCGCATCAGGCGACGGTCCGCCGTGCGGTCGGGTTTCGTGGCGGGGGACGAGCGCCGTCCCCCGCCACGCGGGTCAGCCGCCGGAGTCGGCCCTGATGCGCTTCGGGGTGGTCAGCCCATGCTCTTGGCACCGTCCAGGGACTCGCGGATGATGTCGGCGTGGCCGGCGTGCTGGGCCGTCTCGGTGATGATGTGCATGAACACCCGGCGGGCCGACCAGTGCGTTTCGGTGAACCACGGGGCCTTCGGCAGCGGCTGGACGGCGTCCAGGTCGGGCAGGCTCGCGACCAGGTCGTCCGTCCGGCGGGCCACCTCGGCATAGGCGTCCAGGACACCGGCCAGCGTCTCGCCGGGGAGCATCCGGAACTCGTCCGCCCGCCGCTGCCAGTCCTCCTCGGTCATCTCGGTGAAGTCGCCCATCGCGGACGGGCCGTCCAGGATGAAGTTCGCCCAGTTCCGCTCGCCCGAGGTGACGTGCTTGATGAGGCCGCCCAGGCACAGCTCGCTGGCGGTGGTCCGCAGCCCGGCCTGCTCGTCGGTGAGGTCGCGGGTGGTGAAGCGCAGGAAGTGCCGGTGCTTCGCGAGCATCGCCAGCAGGTCGGTGCGCTCGCCCGTCATCTGCTCGTTCACGGTCATGTCCGCCGCCCTTCGTCGTTTCCCGCCTCGTCGGTCAACGACCACGCTAGGAACCATTGCGGCCACTTTCCGGCCTGAATTACCGGAGAATCGGGACCATGGCGAACACGAGCTCCCGGACGCTGCGGCTCCTGTCGTTGTTGCAGACCCATCGGTACTGGTCCGGGACGGAGCTGGCCGATCGGCTGGGCGTCTCCGTCCGCACCCTGCGCCGGGACGTCGACCGGCTGCGTGAGCTGGGCTATCCGGTCGAGGCGCAGCGCGGCGTCGACGGCGGCTACCAGTTGGCCGCCGGCGCGGCCCTGCCGCCGCTGGTGATCGACGATGAGGAGGCGGTCGCGCTGGCCGTGGGCCTGCAGGCCGCGGCGCAGGGCGCGGTGGAGGGCATCGCCGAGTCGTCGGTGCGGGCGCTGGCGAAGGTGGTGCAGGTGATGCCGGTCCGGCTGCGCCGCCAGGTGGAGGCGCTGCGTGCGATGACGGTGCCCGCCGGCTGGGGAGGGTCCGCCGCGCCGGACATCGACCCGGCCGTCCTCACCGTGATCGCGCTCGCCTGCCGGGACAGTGAACGGCTCCGCTTCCGCTACACCGCCGCTCAAGGTCACCGGACCGACCGGCAGGTCGAGCCGTACCGCCTCGTTCCGCTCGGCCGCCGCTGGTATCTGGTCGCCTACGACCTCGACCGGCACGACTGGCGCACCTTCCGGGTCGACCGGCTCACCGGACCGGAGGCCACCGGCGCCCGGTTCCGGCCCCGCGACCTGCCCGCCGCCGACGCCGCCGAGTTCGTCCGCGGCGCCCTGAGGGAGATGCCGCACCCGCACCGGGTGGAGGCACTGATCGACGCCCCGGCCGCGGTCGTGCGCGAACGGATCGGCCGATGGAGCACGGTCGAGGAGGTGGACGCCGAGCAGTGCCGCGTCACCCTCACCACCGACTCCCTGAACTGGGCGATCATGGCCCTGGGCGTGGCCGGAGCCGACTTCCGCGTCCTGGAACCCCCCGAACTGCGAGCCCGGCTGCACGACTGGGGCACCCGTTTCATCCGCGCATGCTCACGCTGAACGGCTCTGAGCCCGGCCGCCGAAATGATCTGAAACGCCGTCACCGCGGGCCGAGATCAAACTTGGGATCGGCATTGCCACCGTGCTTGCAACGTGACAAATGGATCTCCACCACGGCCGTTTGCTCTTGATCCCGAAATCCGGACGCACAGAGGTCTCCGAAACAGCAGATTCGGCCACCACAAAAAGGGTCGTCGCTGGAAATCTCCCGCATATATGGTACCAATGCGGAGGGGGACCAGCAGCCCGGAGGCGCCGTGCAGGTCTGTGCGATCGGATGCGGAAACGTCGGATTCAACACACTGAAAGCCTTCCAAGTCAGGGGGCACTCCGTCTTCGGCGTCGATATCAGCAAAGCCGCCCGGGACAATGTCGCCGATTCTTTTGGCGCACATGCCGTCATCGACCGGCTTGCAGAGCTCAGCGGCATGGACATCGTCTTCATCTGCGTTCCCACCGATCCTGACGAGGTGACCGGTCATGCCGACCTCAGCATCATGGAAGAGGTCGTCCGCGGGCTTTCATCACTGGAATCCCGCCCCGCCTGGAGACGTCATCCGCCGGTGATCGTCCAGCGAAGCACCTGCCCACCGGGTTCGGCGGCGAGGTTTTCGGCGGAGTTCGAACACACGCCGTATGCCGTCAACCCGAGTTTCTTATCCAAGGCCACCCAGTGGGAGGACAGCGACCGCCCGCCCAGAATCGCCTATGCGGGCCCGAGCGAGGCAACTGAGGTCCTGGACGAGGTCTACAAGGAGTTCACCGGCGCCCCGAGGTATGTGTCCACGTCGTACGAGGCCGTGGAGCTGCTGAAATATATCGAGAACTCGATCGACGCCGTGCTCATCAGCCTGTGGAACGAGTATCTGCAACTGTCCGACGCGCTGGGGATGCAGCGCCGGTTCTTCGTTGAGCTCGCCAGGGAGATCACCTCGCGGGATAGATTCGCCACCACGCTGCGCGTGCCCGGCGGTTCCTTCGGAAAGTGGTGCCTCCCCAAAGACCTGTCGGCGCTCCTCGGCATGTGCGCGGATCTCGGTGTCGCCGGTCATGTGCTCAGGGGCGCGCAGCTCACCAACCAGCAGATGAAGGACCATGGGGAGAACCTCGCCGCGACGAGCGAGTTACTGGCCTTGTCGGGCGGGCGCACGGTTCCGACGGACACCGCCGCAACCGCGCTGCTGGGCGACTGCCAGGGCGTCCCGGGGGCGGATGGATGCTAGGAGAGCGCGGCGAGAAATGGTGGCAAAAGGTATTCCACGACACCTTTGTCCAGATCTTGGCTGGAATTCTCATAGCCGCCGTTCTCGCACTATCTCCGCATCTGATCGAAAGTTTGACGTGGCACATTGCAGCCTATATAGTTTGCGGATTCGCCGGTCTCGGGATATGTGCAGGTGGCATCAGGACTGTGATCAGCAGAAGAGTCATCGACCGTGCAGGTTCACATAATACGGCGAATGAGATCGAGCAACCGGTTTCCGGACGCGGCGACCTGGAGATACTGGCGCGCGAGGCGATCGGGGCCCTCGGGTTGAAGGTCACGGTCCGGGACGCCGAACTCCAGGCGACACCGCAGGTGGTATCGACCTTCGTCGACCTGAACATGCGGCGCGAAGCCACCGGTCTCATGGGCTACTACGACGCGGTCCGTTTTCTTCCCGTCACCCTGCCCAAGCAGAGGCATCCGGGCGGCCCCTACGAGATGGAGGTCGTCCGGGTCGACTATTCCCTGATCGCTCTCGTCAGCGATCCCGTTTCGCCCGCGACCGTCCGGGAGTCGGTCATGCGGCGGATCAGCCGCTTACCCAACGTCGACCCGGCGATACGCAGCGAATGGCGGGAAGGCCGCGTGGGGCTGCTGGGAACACAGCTCTGCCTCATCACCTCGGACCGGAAGATCCTGCTCAGAAGGCGGGGAGTCAACGTCCTCTTCGCCCGGAACCGCTGGGACGTCTCGGTCAGCGGTTTCTGCGGCACCGTCGATCTCGACGGTGAGTCGATACTGAACCCCTGCCTGACGGCGGAGCACGAGACGCTCAGAGAGATCGGCCATGTGCGCGCCGACCCGCGCAATCTGCGCATGCTGGGCGTGGTTCGCAACACGAACACGGGTGCCTTCGACATCCTCCTGGCCTGGGAGACCGACTCGGACTCCAGAGCCATCATGAAACTCCTGACGGCCAAGAACGCCCGGGAGAACACGGTTTTCGACACCGGCGTCCGGGCGATCGAACGCTACGTCTGGGACTCCAAGAACCTCCTCGTCAACCTGGACGCCGAGGACATGGAGTTCGCCTGGGACAGGTGCGGCGTCAAGGCCGAGGACTTCGAACCCCAGTCCCTGCTGTGCCTTGACCTGACCTTACGGATGTTCGCGAGCGACCGGGAACACGGGTTCCTGCGGCAAGGAGGTCCGGAAAATTGAGCGCACTCACCCGGGTGTCTCGGAAAGTCGTCTACACCAACCCCTGGCTCACCGTCTACGAGGACAGGATCAACCGCAGCGGAAAGCCCGGGATCTACGGTGTCGTCGAACGCCCGGACTCGGTCGTCATCAGCGTGAAGTCCCCCGGCGGGAACCTCCTGATGCTCAACAGCTTCCGCTACCCGACCGGCGAATGGTCCCTTGAGCTTCCGATGGGCGGGATCGACGGCGGCGAGTCCCCCGCCGGCGCGGCGCGGCGCGAACTGCGCGAGGAGACCGGTGTCCGATGCGACGATCTCCAAGAGCGCGGCTGGTTCTACGCCCTGCCCGGCCTGAGCGACCAGAAGGTCTACGTGTTCTCCGGCTCGGCCCCCGACGGGACCTTCGGGGGCGACATCGCCGAGCACAGCGAAGAAGACCTGGGCAGTACCGCGTCGGTCGCCGCGAACCGCCTGGGCGAGATATACCGGCAGGGCCGGATCACCGACAGCCTGACCCTGTGCGGCCTGCTCATCGCCGGTTTCCACTTCACCTGACCGCGGCCTTGGGCGACAGGCCGCAAGTCAACGCAGTGGGTGGACGCGCAGGGCCGTGAACTCGAACTCGCAGTTGTCGGCACGCAGGCCGATCGAACCGGAGCGGGCGATCGGCGGGCCGTGCTCGCCGCCGTCCACGGCCTCCAGCAGTTCGCGGCCGTTCCGGGAGACGGCGATGGTGACCAGTGAGCGGCCGTTGGAGGTGATCCGGACGCCGAACGACTGCCACGCACCGAACCGGAACGGGGCCCGGACCTGGCCGAGTGTGACGTAGGTGCCGCCGTTCTCGGTGCCGCCGGTCAGCTTCTTCTTCACCACCAGCAGCCCGTCCCGCCGGTTCAGCGAAGCCACGTAGAGCTCGGTCTGGTCCTGGCGGCGCAGCATCAGGTGGACGCCGTCGCTCGGCCTGGTCGGTGCGCGCCCGCCGCCGGCCACGAACCGCAGGGTGCGGATCCTCAGCGTGACCTGGACGTCGTCGAAGTCGGTACGGCGCGTGTTCATCCGGAACACGCTCGACCCCGTGCCGGTGGACGACCGGGCGTCGGGGGTGGCGCCGTCGGGCGGACCCGACCAGCCGACGCCGTTCCGGGCGAAGAAGGATCCGCTGGTCACGTCCCAGTCCGGGGAGCGGCGCGCGTCGGAGGCGCGGGGGTTCCAGTGCGCGTACTCGTTGGTGATCAGCCGGTCGCGTCCGGACGTCGCGGGCGCGAAGTCCGCGCCGCCGGAGCCGAGGCCACCGGTCACCGACCAGACGGCCGGGGGGATCGCGGCGACGGCGAGGGCCCCCGCGATGATGGCCTGCCGGGAGGGCATCGGCTACCCCGTGTCGAGCGCCGTACAGAAACCGCGCGCGCGAAGCCCGCTGATGATCGTCGGGAGGGCCTCGATGGTGGTGGCGGAGTTGGCGACGCCGTCGTGCATCAGCACCACCGAGCCGGGGACCGCCTGGTCGAGGACGGTGGCGGCGATGTCGGCGGGACGCCGCCCGCGCCAGTCGGTGGTATCGACCGACCAGCGGACGACTCGCAACCCGAGCGCGCGGGCCTGGCCGTCCACGATGCCGTCGGTGTCGCCGAACGGCGGCCGGAACTGGGTGGGGCGCGGCGCACCCGCGCGGGTGATCGCGGCGTTGGTGTCGGCGAGCTGGCGGCGGACGGCGGCGGGGTCGAGGTCGGTCATGTGCGGGTGGTCCCAGCTGTGGTTCTGGGCGAGATGCCCGCCGGCGACGACCGCGCGGACCAGGTCCGGATGCGCGGTGGCCTTCTCGCCCATCATGAAGAACGTGGCGCGGACGTTGTAGGCGCGCAGGACCTCAAGGATCTGCGGCGTGTAGACGTCGGGGCCGTCGTCGAAGGTGAGAGCGACCCGTCCGCGCCTGCACACGTTGCTCGTGTCGGCGTTCTGGAGCATGGCGCGGGAGACGACGGTCTTGGCGCGGGCGGTGTCACCACCGCTGGGCTGCGGGAACAGCGCGTCCTGGGCGAGTGGAGTGATCGCGGCGAGTGCGAGGGCGCCGAAGCCCAGTTCGAGCAGGTGGCGGCGCAGCTGTCGGCGCGGGTGCCGTTCGCGGCGGGTGGGACGGCCGGGCCGCGTGGGCCCGGCCGTCCTCTTCTTCCTCGTCATAGGCCCTGATCCATAAGGGAGAAGTCGTCGACGATGAGGGTGCCGACGCCGGGCAGCGCGACGCCGAAGCTGATGTTGGTGGCGCCCGAGGGCACGGCGGGAGTCGTGACGAGCGTCTGCTGCCAGGTGTTCGTCTGCGTGAGGGTGGGACCGTTCGTCCAGAACGTCCATACTCCGGTGGCGCTGCGGTAGTAGATGCTCATCTTGGCGTGCACCGCCGACGACCAGGTGCCCTTGTACCAGACCCCGAGCCGGTATGCGTGGCCTGGTGTCGCGGCGGGCGCGCAGGTGCCGGCGTCCTGTTTCGTGACGAGCTTCCGGTCGCCGTCGGTGTACGCGGTGACGTCGACCCGCTCGGCGTACTGCCCGGTATGCGAGGCGCTCGTCCGCGACCAGGTGTAGGTGTTACTCCCGTATCCGCCGAGCTGGAAGCAGTCGGGGACGTTGCCGGTCGCGGTCTCCAGCGACGGGTTCTGAACGCTCGTCGGCGACGGCGGCCCGTCGACGGGTGGTTGCAGGCTTCCGCCGATGACCTGGTCGACCGTCTTCACCTGCGTCCCGTTCGCCGATCTCGGCGCCAGCCAGTCGAGGAACGATGAGAGGGTGGACGGGCTGATGGCATAGGTGTTCTCGCAGCCGTTGCAGACGTGGTGGATGACGAGCTGCACCCATCCCCCGCCGTGCGTTTCCGCCTGGGTGACGTAGCCCTGGAGCTGGGCGAGCGTCGTGTCCGTTTTGACCGAGTCGGGGGTCTGGGTGAAGTAGGCGTCGGCGGGCGGGATCGTCTCGGCGTAGCCGCACCCGTTGCAGCTGCCGGGCGAGACGACCCCGCCGACCGTCCGGGCGCTGTTGTAGCCGCAGTCGTGCACCACCTGCTCGGACGTACCGTCGGCGTTCCCGTACGGGTAGGCGAAGTTCTTGATGGTGAAGCCCATGTTCAGTAACGCGACGCGGTCGTCGCAGACCTGCCGCTGCTGCTCGGCGACGGACAGCGTGGGCAGGTCGGCGTGCGTGATGGTGTGCCCGGCGATCTCGTTCCCGGCGGACTCCAGCGACTCGATCTCCGCCTGCGTCATGTAGCCGGACGTCCCGACCCGCGCGCTGTTGATGAAGAACGTCCCTTTCATTCCGTGGCCGGCGAGCACCGGACGGGCGTTGTCGTACTGGTCCTGCGACCCGTCGTCGAACGTCAGCGACACGACCGTGCCGGTTTCGGCGCGTGCGGGCGCCGGGACGAGGACGAACGCGGTGACCAGCGTCGTGGCGAAGAGGAGAAGGATTCGTGGATGCATCATCGGACTCCAGGAAATCGCTCAGCCCGCGCGGAGCGGGTCGAGCGTCGGTTCGTGGAAGATCAGGGTGCTCTGGTCGCGCGCCGCGATCTCGAACTTCAGGCCTCCTTTGCCGAGCCGCGGGTCGATCGTGGCGTGCAGCGGCGCGCCGCCCGCCACGGCGACGGTGAGCCGGGTGCCGCGCACCTCGATCCGGACGTCCCGCGCTCCCGCGCGCGACGCGATCGGCCGCCGGCCGAGCACGACCGGGTCCCGGTCGTCGACCCGCTGCCTGACCAGGACGGACGCGGTGCCGACGACGACCTCGACGCGGCCGCGGCGGTCCACGGCCGCGCCGTCCCGGACCGCGATCACCGCGCTGGTGCGCGGGTCGATCCCGAAGACCGACGTGGTCACCCGGTAGTCCGTCCACCGGCTGGTGTTGACGCCGCCGAGCAGGCAACTCCCGTAGACATCGCTGGTCACCCGCAGGTCGGAGGCGTGGCGCCGGCAGGTCGCCAGGTCGCCCGTCCACGGCAGCGCCCACAGGTCGTGCGGCGGCGGGGTGGGGACGGCGCCGCGGATCATCTCCAGCAGATCGGACACCGACGTGGTGGCGCGGACGCCGATCCGGCCGAGCGCCCAGCGCGGTGAATCCGCCGTCAGCGCGTCCACATGGCCGGTCGGGACGTTCTCGCCCACGAACGCCTCAGCGAATCCCGCGTGCCGGAGCAGTGCGGGCAGTTCCGCCGCGATCCGCGGGTCGTTGCCGGCCCCTCCCGGCCGACCGAACGGGTAGGAGAACGCCGTCACCCGGTGCCCGAGCGTCTTGCGGAAGAAGCGCTGGCTGTGGGCCAGATCACGGCGGACGCGGGCACGCCAATGCCCGATCGTCTCCCGCTTTCCGTCCACGAGGATCAGGTTCGGCATCGGCGCGGCGACGTCCCCGGGGATCCGGGCGAGGTCGTGCAGGCCGTCACTGTGCGAGCCGAATTCCCAGCGCCCGGTCGCGGCGAGGTCCTCGACCTGCCGGGTCGACAGGTAGTAGGACGGCGTGCCCGGCTGGACGATCTTCCCGGTGGTGAGGAAGCCTGCCGCGGTGAAGCCGTGCTCCTTCAGCACCGGGTCGGCGGTCGTCCAGTCGGTGAGCCGGCCGTCGTCGAAGGTGATCAGCAGGGCGCGGGGCGGCAGGTCGACGGGCCGGCGCGCGAGCAGGTCCTCCACGTCCCGCAGCCGGACCGTCCGGTACCCGGCCGCCGCCAGCGCCGCCATGTGCTCACCGAACAGTTCGCGTGACAGCGTGCTGCCGGTGTGGCCGGTGCCGGACACCCCGTGATACGTCAGGACGAGCACTGATCCCGGATGGCGGGGAAGCGCCGCCGCGGTTCGCGCCGTCCCCGGATCCAGCCGGACGGCCAGCGCCTCCTTCTGTCCCGGGTCGAATGGACGGCTCAACGTCACCCACGTGGTGAGCGCGAGACCGAGCGCGCACAGGAACACCAGGCCGGTGAACGCCCGGAACAGCCGGGTGGACCGGGCGGGCGGCGGCCTGTCCCACGGCGCGGGCTCCACCCGCTCAGCCATCGCTCGCCGCCGCGCTGTAGACCTGGACCGGACGCGGCGCGGCCGGCGACGCGGGTGTCGTCGTGTCCCGCGTGCCCCACTTCCCGTCCCGGATCCGCGCGATCGCCCACAACAGCTGGGGCGAGAACGCGACATAGAAGAACGTCCCGATGAACGCGTAGATCCACATGCCGTCGTCGCGCAGCATCCGGTACGTCAGCGCGTAGCCCATCGACACCAGGTACAGGCCGAGGAAGTAGATCATCGGGAAGCGGCCGCCGGCGATCGGTGTCGCCAGGCTGTACAGCACCACGATCGGGCTGAGCAGCCCCGCGATCGTCTGCACGGCGATCGACGGCAGGGCCCGCGTCCGGCTCCGCCACACGTGAGCCAGCAGCAGCGGCCCTTCCCGGCTCCACGACTTCTTCCACCGCAACTGCTGCCGGAAGAACTTGCGGTACCGGTCCGGCGCGTCCGTCCACGCCTCCGCCCGGGCGTCGTAGCGGGTCGTCCAGCCGGCCTTGATGACCCGGTTGGTGAGCGCCCGGTCGTCCCCGTAGGTGCACTCGACGCCGAGGAACCGCTGATGCTCCCACGCGTTCAGCAGCGGCGCGATCGCCGTCCGCCGGTACGCCGCGAAGCAGCCGGAGCAGCACGTGACCGCGCCCAGCACCGACTCGGCGCTCTTGAGCAACTGGAACGACACGTAGTAGCGCGCCGCCTGCATCCTGGTCAGCACGTTGCTCTCGGCGTTGCGGACGTAGGTGAGCCCGGAGATCGCGCCGACCTTCTCGTCGGCGAACCCCTGCACCAGCAACCGGACCGAGTCCGGCGCCGGCATCGAGTCGGAGTCGACGAACACCAGGATCTCCGCCGACGTCGCCCGGATCCCGGCCGCCATCGCCGCGCGCTTCCCCTTGTTGCCGCCAAGGTCGACGCACCGCACCTGCCCCTCCGGATACTGCGCGGCGGCCTCCTGCATGCGCTCCCACGTGTCGTCGGTGGACCCGTCGTTCACCACGACGATCTCCAGCCTGTCCCCGGGATAGTTCAGCCCGATGCAGGAGTGGATCGTCCGGGCGACGGCCTCGCCCTCGTTGTAGGCGGGCACCACGATCGCGACGGACGGGGCGATGCCCGCGTCACGCGGCGGCCGGTAGAACACCGCGAGCACGAACCGGCTGATCACATAGCTGCTGACCAGCACCGTGTACGTCGGCAGCAGCAGGTTGCCGCGCATGTACGCGACCTTCACGCCGACATGCCAGATGATGACGCCGCAGATCGCGGCCACACCGGCCAGCGCTCCGAGCGGCACCGGGCGTGCTGTCCGGGGCAGGCCGCCGAAGGGGATCCGCGGCCTTCGGCGGCGGCTCACAGCGCCACGCGCCGGGCGCGGCCGGAGAAACGGTACGTCGCGTCCAGCAGCAACTGGTCCTCGTGCAGCCAGCCCAGGTCGAGGGCCTGGTGCGGGGTGTGCGCGATCACTAAGTCCGCCGAGCCCGGTTCGACGCTCGCCAGCTTCGTCCCGCCCTCGGTGACCAGCTCAGGCACGTGCGGATCGTGGTATCTGACCCGCGCGCCCGCCGCGAGCAGCCTGTCGATGATCTCCAGCGCGGGCGACTCGCGCAGATCCTCGACCTCCGGCTTGTAGGCGACGCCGAGGATCAGCACGTCCGCGCCCGCCAGACCGCGCCCCTGGTCCGACAGCACCTGCCGGGCCCGCTCCACCACCCGCCCCGGACGCATCGCGATGGCGTTCATCGCCGCCGACACCAGCGGCGTGTCCAGCCGGTCCCGCTTCAGCTGCCACAGCAGGTAGTGCGGATCGCACGGGATGCAGTGCCCGCCCGCCCCCGGACCGGGAAAGAACGGCATGTACCCGTACGGTTTCGTCGCCGCCGCCTCGATGACCTCCGTCACGTCAAGCTCCAGCAGCCGGCTCGCGTCCGCGAACTCGTTGACCAGCGCGATGTTCACGGCCCGGAACGTGTTCTCCAGCAGCTTGGTCATCTCGGCGGCCTCCGCCGACGACACCGTGTGCAGCTTCCCCGCGTACCGTCCGAGCAGCCCGGCGGCCCGCTCCGCGCACCGTGGCGTCATGCCCCCGACCACCCGCGGCACGTCCTCGTGCGCGTGCCGGTCGTTGCCCGGGTCGATCCGTTCCGGGCTGAACGCGACGAACACGTCCGTCCCCACCCGCAACCCCCGCGCGGTCAGCGGCCGGGCGAGCAGTTCCTTCGTCGACCCCACGTAGCTGGTCGAGGTCAGCACGATCGTCTGCCCTGTCCGGGCGTGCGCGGCAGCGGTGGCGCACGCCCCTGCCAGCGCCCTGAGGTCCGGGACGAGATGCCGGTTCACCGGCGTCGGGACGCAAATGATCACCGCGTCCGCCCGGGACGCGTCGGCGGGCTCGGCGGTCACCGCGAACCCGTCCCGCGCCGCCCGCAGCCGTTCATGGTCGTTGTCCAGCAGGTCGACGCGTCCGGACCGGATGGCCTCCAGCCGGCCCGGGTCCAGATCGACGCCGAGCACGCGCAGCCCGGCGGCGTGGAAGGCGAGCGCGGTCGGCAGCCCGACATAACCCAGCCCGATGACCGCGACATCGTATGTCGATGAATCGGCGGATCGCGCCCTAACAGGCGAAGCAGCGAAGGACATGGCTCATTGATCTCCCGCGTGAGGTCCAGATGAACTGGACTCTCTCCACTATCTGGCGCCCATATCTTGGAGCAGCGAAAGATAACCAGGACCCACCCGAAAGTCAGACCTATCATGATCACTGGCCATAGATTCTTATCCGACTTTTCCTGACAGGCATCCTGGATTTTAATCCCTTGGAACCGGGTCCAGCCCAGGCAAGCTGAAACCCGATTCCCGCGTTCCGCGTAATTTGACGTTTTTAGAGGTGTGGTGCCGACCTGAAAGGTTCAGCGCGACGATTCGATGGGCCGGCCCGGCGATGCCGGAGACGCAGATCGTTGGTTCTCGGCGGCCTGGAGGGCACCGCGCGAGCGGAGGATATTGGCCGGGCTGCCCTATGGGTGGAGTTCGTCCGGGTCGGCTATTCCCTGATCGCCCCTGTCGGCACGTCTCACCCGCGAATGCCCGAGAGTCGGTTATGCGGCGGATCAGCCGCTTGGCAACGCCGACCCGGCGATACGCAGCAAATGACAGGAAGGCCGCGCGGGGTTGTCGAGGACGCAATTCTTCCTCATCACCTCAGACCGGAAGATCCCACTCAGAAGGCGGGGCGTTGTCCTCTTCGCCCGAACCGCTGGGACGTCTCGGTCAGCGGTTTCTGCGGCACCGCCGATCTCGACGGCGAGTCGATACCGACCTCCTGCCCGCCGGCGGAGCATGAGACGCCCGGCGAGATCGGCCATGCGCGGGCCGACTCCGCGCAATTCACCCGCGCGAGCCGTCCAGGCGGCGGCCACGAGGGCCGGCGGAGAGCAGACCGCCAGTGGCACACCCTCGGGATGGTTGCCCATTTCACCGAGGGGAGAGGGGTCGGGACAGCGGCCGGGTTCCAGCGAGCGCGGACCGGACCGCACCGACCCGGCCGTCCGGGAGAGAACGACGCGATGAGAGCCATGCTGAGAGCGCACATGGACACCAAGGCTTCAAACGAGGCGCTCAAAAGCGGAAAACTTCCGGAGATCCTCAATTCAATGATGGATCGGCTCAATCCTGAAGCGGTCTACTTCGGCCCTGGCGAGGGCGGACGCGCCTGCACCGTGGTCTTCGACATGCAGGACAGCTCAATGCTGCCGAGCATCGCCGAGCCGCTTTTCCAGGAGCTGGGCGCGAAGGTCGAGATCCAGCCGGTGATGACCCGAGAAGATCTGGAGAAGGGTCTCACGGCGCTGCGGCAAAGCTGACCAAGGCCCCGGCCCGCCCGCACGGCCGTCCCCCGGATGGTTCGAGCGGGCCGGCCGGGGGTGGGGCTGGTGGCGGTGCAGATCGAGCAGCCGCGCACGCAGACGCCGGTCAGGGGCGCAGGCGAGGTCGAGAGGTGCATGCCCTCCACGCCGGACAGCTCATCGGTCCGAGGCTCATCTACGAGAGCCCCAAAAAAAATCGGGCGGCGATGTCGAGAACCCGGAACCGGCTCCGTCCCCGGTGTGAACGCGACCAGAATGGGTCGCACCAGCATCGAGGAGAGACCCGATGGCCAAGTACCTGCTGCTCAAGCACTACCGCGGCGCCCCGGCTTCGGTCAACAACGTGCCGATGGACCGGTGGACGCCGGAGGAGATCTCGGCCCACGTCCAGTACATGAACGACTTCGCGGCCCGGCTGGAGGAGACCGGCGAGTTCGTCGACGGTCAGGCACTCGCACCCGAGGGGACGTGGGTCCGGTACGACGGCGAGGGCCGCCCGCCGGTCACCGACGGCCCGTTCGCCGAGACCAAGGACCTCATCGCCGGCTGGATGGTGATCGACGTCGACGGCTACGAGCGCGCCGTCGAGCTGGCCGGGGAGCTGTCGGCCGCCCCCGGGGCGGGCGGCAGGCCGATCCACGAGTGGCTGGAGGTGCGCCCGTTCCTGACCGCGCCGCCCACCATCACGGAGTGACATCTCAGGTGAACGAGGTCCTGCTCCGGAGCCTCACGCCGAACGTCCTGGCGATCCTCGTCCGCCGCGGAGCCGACTTCGCGGCGGCCGAGGACGCCGTGCAGGACGCGCTGGTCGAGGCGGTCCGCGTCTGGCCGGCCGACCCGCCCCGGGACCCGAAGGGCTGGCTGGTCACCGTGGCCTGGCGCCGGTTCCTCGACACGACCCGGGCGGACGCCGCCCGCCGCCGACGCGAGGACCTCGTGGACGAGGAGCCTGCCCCCGGGCCCGCGCCCGCGGTGGACGACACGCTCCAGCTCTACTTCCTGTGCGCCCACCCGTCGCTGACGCCGTCGTCCGCGGTCGCGCTCACGCTGCGCGCCGTCGGCGGGCTGACCACCCGCCAGATCGCCCAGGCCTACCTGGTGCCCGAGGCGACCATGGCGCAGCGCATCAGCCGGGCCAAACGCACCGTCTCCGGCGTGCGGTTCGACCAGCCCGGCGACGTCGCCACCGTGCTGCGCGTCCTCTACCTGGTCTTCAACGAGGGCTACTCCGGCGACGTCGACCTGGCCGCCGAGGCCATCCGGCTCACCCGGCGGCTCGCCGCCGCGATCGACCATCCCGAGGTGGCGGGGCTGCTCGCCCTCATGCTGCTCCACCACGCCCGGCGCGCCGCCCGGACCGCGCCCGACGGCAGCCTGGTACCGCTCGCCGAGCAGGACCGCGGCCGGTGGGACACCACGTTGATCGCCGAGGGCGTCGAAATCCTGCAGGCGGCCCTCGCCCGCGACCGGCTGGGCGAGTTCCAGGCCCAGGCCGCCATCGCGGCACTGCACGCCGACGCGCCCACCGCCGAGGAGACCGACTGGGTACAGATCGTCGAGTGGTACGACGAGCTCGCGCGCCTGACCGACAGCCCGGTCGTCCGGCTCAACCGCGCGGTGGCCGTCGGCGAGGCCGACGGACCACGCGCCGGCCTGGCGGCGCTCGCGGCGCTGGACGCCTCACTACCCCGATACGCCGCGGTGGCGGCGTATCTCCACGAGCGCGACGGCGACCTGGCGACGGCGGCACGGCTGTACGCCGAGGCGGCCCAGAAGGCACCCAACCTCACCGAACGCGACCACCTGACGCGCCAGGCCGCCCGCCTCAACACCCACCGGCACCGCTGACGAGCCGCACCTGAAGCCCGCCCGGTCGGCGCAGGCCGTGGCCGCGCGCAGGACCGTGGACGTGCGTCACCGACGTCGCGGCGACTCACCATGAGCTTCGGTCCGTGTGGGTCTTTGCTGTTACGGACGGCGACGACATTGGAAATCAGCGCCCGTGCCACAGCCGTAGATCGCGCCGGTGACCTGCGGTGACGCTGGACGCGGGGCGGCCACCCGGCTTGGACGCGTTCTGTGATCTATTGTGAGCGGGGAGTGCCGGTGCGGTGTCCCTGCCTGGTGGTGTGAGCAGGGCACCGTGCTGCGCGCTTCAAGATCGGTCGGCATGTGCTGTTCGAGGAATCGGACGTGCGGGCCTGGATCAAGGCGCACGGCATACCTGCCGAGCCCTGCTGCCGGGCATCGCAAGGATTGGGTGCCGTCGCAGCAATGAGTCTGCCGGCGTCCACAGGTCTACCTCCCGACCGAGACGACCAACTCATCGGGAGTAAGGCATGGGCCTCATCGATATCGAGATGTTCGCAACCCTCGACCTCGTCGGGCAGGCGCCCGGCGGCCCTGACGAGGATCCGGTGGGGTTCCCGTTCGGCGGCTGGCAGGCGCCCCTGCTGGACGAGGTCGCCGGGGCACAGATCGGTGCCGCGTACGAGGGCACCGACGCCCTCCTGCTCGGCCGGCGGACGTATGACATCTTCGCCGCCTACTGGCCGCACCAGGAGGGCGGCGAGGACAACGAGATCGCCGTGCTCTTCAACAGCGTCCCCAAGTACGTGGCCTCCCGCGGCAAGCCCGACCTGCCGTGGGCCGGGTCCACGCAGCTCGGCCCGGATCTGGCCGGCGCGGTGCGCGAGATCCGCGACCGGCACGAGCACGTGAAGGTCGTCGGGAGCCTGAACCTGGTGCAGACCCTCCTGCACGAGAAGCTCTTCGACCGCCTCGACCTCTGGGTGCACCCGATCGTGCTCGGCGTCGGGAAGAAGGTGTTCGACGGCGGCGAGGTGCCCACGAACCTCACACTCCTCAAACCACCGGCAGCCAGTCCGAAGGGCACCGTGTACCTGTGCTACGGACTCGCCGGCGGCACGCCCGGGACAGGGGACATGAGCGCACCCGATCACGGTGTCGGCCACGACAGCTGAAGCCGCCCCGTGCCAGGTGGGTCCGTATCGTCGGCCGTGCATCCGCCAGGTCGGCATTCCGTCACGGCGCCGGCGGTTCGAGGCGCCGACGCCGTGACGACATGCCTCGCCAGAGAGTCACCGCCGTCACGCAATGGTCCGGCAGGCCCCGTGGTAGCCAGGTCCGTTGGGTGCGTGCACGATGAACGGCGGGTCGGCAGTGGCCGAGCATGCTCGCGGACCGCACGTCACATTGGCCGTCCACCATCGCGGACGTCGCCCAAGCCGTTCAGACCTGTGTCGGCGGACGGCCGTCATGCATCCCACGCCTGGCCGTCCAGGCTCAGGTCAGGTCTTCGAGGCGACGCTCGATCTCCGTGTGGCGGGGGTTCGCCAGGGCTTCGTAGAGTTCCGCCGCGCGACGCCGGCAGTTGAGTGCTTCCGCTGTTCGGTCGGCCTGGTGAAGTGCTTCCGCGAGTGATTCCAGGGCCAGGGCCTCGCTGCGGCGGTCACGGAAGGCAGCGAAGGACTCGGCAGCCTGACGGAGGTGGGAGATGGCCTCTTCGGTTCGACCGGCTTCAAGGAGGCTCGTGGCCAGCGGTAGTTTTCCGTAGGCGAGCGTCCATTGGTCGTCAATGACTTCGAAGATGAGGGCCGCTTGTTCCAGGAGTTCAATCGAGCGCGGCAGGTCATGGAGTGCCCGTGCGCACTTGCCCAGACTCAGCAGGGACATGCCTTCACCGCGCCGAGGACCGGCCGCGCGGAAGACACGCAGCGCCTGTTGGAAGTACTCCTGCGCTGAGATGAAGTCCGCGCGCTCTTCCCGGAGAAGTCCCAGTCCGCGTAGCGCGAACCCTCGCATCCAGCCTGCCGAGATCACATCCGCCATGCTCGCCGTTACCTGGTAGTGCGTCGCGGCCTCGTCGGGTCGGCCGGCGCGCCAGACGGCATCGGCGAGGATGAGGTTGCAGACGGCCTCGCCATAGGTATCTCCGATGGTTCGAGCGGCCCGCAACCCCAGTCGCATTCCCTCTTCCCAGTCAGTCCAGTAGGACTGCAACTCTAGAAGGCCGCTTGCAACCGTGGCCAGTTTCCAGGTTATGTCGAACTGGCCGTATTCTATTGATTGATTCAAAGCCGCGACGATGTTCGCCCGTTCCTCCGCGAACCAGCGTGTTGCGTCGGCGGAACTTCCGACTTTCTCTGCAACCTCGATATCGTCATCTGGAACGAGTGGAACCATCGCGGAATGGGGTAGCGCCGCCCGTCGCCGGGCATCGGTGGAGAGGAGATACCACGTCAGCCCTCGCCGTACGGTCTGTGTACGTTCCTCTCGAGTGTCCTCCTCCTGGGCGAGTTCCAGTACGTACGACTTCAAAAGATCGTGCATGTGGAATCGATTGGGCTGCACCTCCTGAAGAAGATGAACACCGGTCAGCGTGTGCAGCCGCCTTTTTGCGGTTACGACGGTCGTGCCGATCAACGCGGCGGCCGCGCCGGGGCCGATATCCGGGCCGGCGTGCAGGCCGATCCTCCGGAAGGATTGTCGCAACTCGGGCGTCAACGCACGGTAGGACCATGAGAACGCGGTCCGAGTGTCGCTTAGCTCATCCTCGAGGGAGGCGAGGGCATCAAGCCTGTTCTGTTCGTTGACTAACTCACCGACGACTTCCGGCAGAGAGATATGAGGTCTGGCGGAAATACGCTCTCCGACTATCCGCAACGCCAGCGGCAGATGACCGCACAACTCGGCGATCTGAAAAGCCGCCGACAACTCGGGTTCTACACGTGACCGTCCTACGATCTGATACGGCAGCTGTAATTTCGGCTCTGACCTGCTGTGATCATGGGGTGGTTTCGGCGTAGGTGTGCCAGGCGTGGTGGCAGGCTCGGGCTCGTTGCTGGTGGCGTCGGCGCCATAGTGACCATGCGTGTCGGTGCTGGGGGTCGGTGCGGGGCGGGGGTACGACGGTCCCCCGGATGAGCCGTAGCAGTTCGGGGACGGTGATGGGGATCAATTCGGGGTCGCCGGGGTGGCGTTCGGTGGCGGTGGTGACGGCGAGGTAGGTGTAGGCGAGCAGGGCCAGGCAGGTCCAGCGGTGCCAGGAGACCCAGCGGGTGGTCTGGCCTTTGTCCAGGCCGCAGGCCTGTTTGGCGAGCTGGTGGTCTTCTTCGATCTTCCAGCGGACGGTGGCGATGGCCACCAGCCGGGCCAGCGGCACCGGGGTCGGGCTGTAGCAGCGGTAGTAGGACAGTTTGCGGGTGTAGCGGTGCCGGCGCACCAGCAGGACCGTGCATCCGGCCTGGTCACCGGCCTGGTGGCTGTCGGGGGTGTCGTCGGGTGTGATGGCGAGCATGGCCCAGTCGTAGGAGCGGACGCCTTTGGTCCCGGTGCCGGTGCGCATGCGCTGCCACCCGCCGTCACTGATCAGCCGGACGGCCCTGCGGGCGGTGGTGGTGTGCGGGCCGAGGGCCACGGTGTGGTCGTGCTTGACGGCCATCACATAGCCCATGCCCAGGCTCCGGACGCAGGTGCGCAGGTCTCGGCCGCCGTAGACCTCGTCCCCGGCCACGAACCCGGCGCCTATCCCGCGGCCGCGGGCGCGGGCGAGCATCGCGGCGGCCAACTGCGGTTTGGTGGCGAACTCGACCTGTTCGGGGACACCGGCCAGCTCGCGGCGTTCCTCATCGGCCGCCCAGTCTCTGGGCAGGTACAGGCGGCGGTCGATGATGGTGTGGCCATGGCCGGTGGCGTAGGTGAGATTCACCGTCACCTGGCACAACGCGACCCCGCCCAGGCTCCCCGAATACTGGCGCGCCGCCCCGACACAATCGGTGGAGGATTTGGCGTCGCCGGTCTCGTCCACGATGAACACCGCGTCCTGGTCACCGTCGGCGCCACCGTCGCCGCCGGTCAAGTGTTCAACGGCCCAGGCCGCGACCTCGTCCAGGACCTGCCGCTCGTCCCATTTCGCCCTCGACAGCAGGTGCTGCAGCCGGTGCGGGCCTGTGTGCCCGAGCGCCTCGCCCAAGGTCCAGCAGTTGTGGTCCTCCAGCTCCATCAGCAGGCCCAGCACGAACTCCCGGGCCAGCCGTCGCGGCTCACACCTGCGGAAACACCCCGCGATCCGGGTCATCACCGCGTCCAGAAACCGGGCCCGCCGCTGCTGTTCGGCATGCGCTATCGTGCCCCCGACGGTCGTCGGGGTTTTGGTTTTCGTCACACAAAGCAAAGATCACGGCGGCCGTCCCGCATGTCCGGGACTCCACCCGATCGTGATCATCTCAAGCTGCCCCGCTGACCAGCAGCGACATCCCCAAATTCACGATCTACAGCTGCCGTATCTGAGATAGAAGCTCAACTGATTCTTCTGAAGAGAGGAAGCCCAGGGTCACGCGCAGCGCTCCTTCTCGCGCTACCAGTCCAGGGAGTGTGCTACGGCTGGTTACGACGGTGAAACAATCCGGTGACGCAGGCAAGAGGGGACGAACCTGCTTGGAGGAAGACGCGTTGTCTATGAATACGAGAACGCGCTTGCCGTTCAAGGTCGATCGGTAGAGCGACGCGCGCTCTTCAAGAGTCTCCGGAACCCTGTCAGCGGGGATTCCCAGTGCACGAAGAAAGGCATCGAGTGCATGTAGCGGAGCGATCGAGGAAACCGGCCCGTATCCCTGAAGATCCATATAAAGATCGCCGTCGGGAAAGCGGTCGCGAACTTGATGAGCCCAGTGCAGAGCCAGTGCCGTCTTACCGATGCCCGGCGATCCGATTAACGCGTAGACCCTCGCCAAGGCGGTGCGCTCGTCGTCCCCTGTACGATTTCTCTCCAGGACCTCATGCAGCACCCGAAACTCAACGGCTCGGTTGACGAAGCAATTCGGTCTCACAGGCAACTGCCGAGGCACTGGAAAATTATCAGCACCCTTGCGCACAAATATGTCACCGTGCACAGTGTCGACCTGTAAGACCGTCCTGGCGTCACCAGTGAAGTCGTTCATCACATCGGCCGGTAGGACCCGTGCTCCGTTGCGCGCTCCCATACCGATTCAAAGGCGCTGGAACACGACTTCACGATGGCCGGGTCTTCGGTTATTTCGTGGCCGAGGTAGGTGCCGTCTCCGGCAAAGAAACCGAAGCGGACAAGCTTATCATCGAACACCCAGAAGTCGTTGCCGGGCAGCGCGAGGTCTGATGCTCGTCTCCGAGGCAACCACCGGACCTTCTCTCCTGCGGGAATGTTCAGTACGGGCGTGACCTCGTACTCGTGCCGGATGAAGTCGGTGATCGGTTCTGAAACGACGCGGGCCCGGCGTATGTCGACTCCACGTGCGACCGTCGCGACTACCAGATCATACCAGTCACGGAACCGCTCGACGGGATCGAACTTGACTCCGGCTTTCCAATCGAGATACGTCTCATCATCAGGCGTGTACATGTCTCGCATTTCCAGATGCACGGCCGAATACCGGCATCCGGCGAAGAGTTCGTCAAAGGTTGGCCGCTCCGCCACCACACGCCTCCTGAATGATCATCTTCATACGCGCGGGAAGCCTTACAACCTTCTCGTTCTCCGCGACCGGGCTCCGCGCCGCCACTTCGGCCAGCGTAGCGTGATCAGTCACTTCCCACCCCTGAAACACGAGGTCCCCAGTTGCCTCGTCCACCCATACGGACGGGCAGTTACCGCCGTTAGTGTCAGGGTCGATACCGATGAACACGAGTGCCATGACATCCTCCGCGAGGCTACTCACACTGCCTGCTTAAAGACTCGCCCACGCCGGGCATCCAGTCAACGGTACGATATAAATATCGACCTTCGGGATGCCTACCTTACAGCCCCCGGTCGTCCATACCAATAAGGTGAACGGAAATTGGAGTTTGATGCCGGTTATATTGGCTCGCTTCAAGATACCGGCGCACTGGCAGGGGGCGCGGTGTGGGCGGATGGATGAGGAGGGGGCGGCGGCACGCCCCAGCGTTTGCGCCAGCTGTCGCGTTCGGCGCCCTTGGTGGTGTAGGCAGAGCCATCTGGTCGGGTGGCGGCTCGCCCAGCCGGCGCAGACCGTGACCGCACGCGGGACCGTAGGCGTGCGTCATCGACGTGGCGACATGCAAGCGAGGGCGGCCGAACGTCCGGCATGCAGAGTCGCTGCCAGCCGTCCGGCCACTACATCCGTCAGAGGTCTTTGAGGGTCGCCGCGAAGCAGCGGAAGTCATCGCGACTCATGATGACTTTGGGACCATCGGGGTCCTTGCTGTCACGGATGGCAACGGTACCGGGAACGCTGGCAACTTCTACACAGTTGCCTCCGTTGGAGGTGCTGCGACTGGCCTTGCGCCAGACGGCCTTACTCAGATCCATCTCGTCATCCCTCCGGTGCGCGCAGTTTAATTTCAGAGGTTCTTGAGAGTCACGGTGAGTCGCTGGAAGTCTTTGCGGTTCATGACGAGCTTGGGGCCAGCGGGGTCCTTGCTGTCACGGATGGCAACGGTGCCCGGAACGCTAGCGACTTCCACGCATTCTCCGCCGTTAGCACCACTATAGGACGACTTTCGCCACGTAGCTTTACTCAAGAGCACTCCTCTATGGCTTCGGCCGTGCATGCTGACTTTCATCGAGAGACTCTTCAGCGCCTAACTGAGGCGCTGAAGAGCCTCGTGTTCATGGTGAGCTTGGGGCCATCGGGGTCTTTGCTTTTACGGAACGCCACAACGTTCGAAGTTCCAGCCACCTCGACATGGTTGTCGTTCTGGACTGTGCTGCGTGAAGCCTTGCACAATGCCGCACGGCCCGTCCCTCCGGTACGCGTAGCTTAATCCCAGGGGTTCTTAAGGGTCACTGCGAAGTGGCGGAAGTCATCGCGACTCATGATGACCTTAGGACCGTCGGGGTCCTTGCTGTCGCGGACAGCGATCTGGTCTCCCGCAGATGCAAGTTCCACACAATTTTCACCATTCTCTGTGCTCAAACTTACCTTGCACCAGACGGCCTTACTCAGGTCCATCTCATCGTCCTTCCGGAGCACGCAGTTTAATCTCAGAGGTTCTTGAGATTCTCGACAAACTGCCGAAAATCATTGCGGCTCATGGTAACTTTGGGGCCGGAGGGGTCCTTGCTGTCACGGACAGTGATCTGGTCGATCGCAGATGCGAGTTCCACGCAATCGCCACCGTTTTCCGTGCTCAAACTCGCCTTACGCCACATCACTTTACTCACGTCCACTTCTCTACTATCACCTTTCTAATCAGGTCCCGAGACATGCTTGCCGGCAATGCGCTGCTTCTCAAACTATCAAGTGTGCGGGCGATCGCTACAAGATCGGCTGAGTCGTCCGTGGTGATCCCACGCACGGTAGTTTCAAGGTAGGCTACTTCGCTCCGATCTTTCATCGTCGCGAGGACGAACGAGCCACCGTTGCCAGCGGGGGCGCCGTCATCGTTCACCACTATCTGGATGGTTACGTTCGGTAGTTCGCTCATGGCCAACAGGTGCTCAAGCTGTTGTCGCATGATCTCCCGAGACCCCACGAAGTGATGGAGTACATGCTCGCCTAGCAGGGCGATCAGGGATACCGGAGCAGGCACGTCCCTGGTGAGGATCTCTTGCCGTGCAAGACGAGCGAGTACGGCCTCATCCGTGCCTAGAAAAGTACGGGCATAGCCCTCGATCTGGAGAAGCCCGGGGACGACACTGTGCTGCCAGGTGACCAGAACCTCTGCCTCAACCTCGATTTCGGGCCAGTCGAACCACGTCGGGAAGCCCAGGGCGCCGTCGCCGTTCAGGTCGTCGTAGAGGCTGAGGAGGACACCGCCCGCCTTGAGCTCCGGGTCCATGATCTCGACAAAGTCGCGTTTGCACCGCTTCTTCCCGCTCTCGACCTGCGAGACGAAGGATGCGGTCTTGCCGGTGCGCTGGGCGACGCGGGCCTGGCTTAACCCTGCGCGTTCCCGGTACCGCCGGAACTGCCGGCCGAACGCGGCCAGCGCGGGGGACGTCACTGCACGTCGTCGGGGGGATGCCATGCTCGTCGCTCCTTAACCAGGGGGAACCGCACATAACCGCGGGCGGCAGACCAACAACAAGATGTTGCGTCTTTCTGGATGTTAACAATAACTCTGTGTCGATGGGTGGCTTACTGACAGATACGAGAACCCGCCTGACCAGAGGTCGTACCGATGCCAACCATTGCTTTCGCGCCGGAGAGACCGGCGCTCGTGCTGGAGCCGACTGATCGGGCGCCCGCCATGGCGCGGCGCTATCTCACCGAGCGGTTCCGGGAACTGGGGCACGCCGACGACTTCGTCGGGCGGCTCGTGGTTACGGAATTGGTTACGAATTCCTACAAGCACGTCGGTATCGGGCACATCGTGGTCCGGGTCTTCCCGGACGTGCGGGAGCCGCTCACCGTCATCGAGGTCTGGGACGAGAGCGCCGCCCCTCCCGTGATCGGGGGCGAGGACCACGACGCCACCAGCGGGCGGGGGCTGCTGCTCATGGAACAGCTCGTCCACGACTGGGGTGTCCGCCCGCTCTACGAGGAGGGGAAGATCGTATGGGCTCGATGCGCCCGCTGACCGTCCGGGCGGGCCGCCACCTGCTGCGGTGGCGGACCTGGCTGGGCCGCAGGACCGCCATCCGGCACCTGGACCTGCTCGCCGACGCGGTCAAGGCCAAGGGGTACCGGTACGTCAAGCTCTACCAGGCCGACGAGTTCCCCACCCATCCGCCGGTGCTGTGGGTGTTCGCCTTCAGCCCCGACGACCACGTCCGCCTCCCGGTGGAAGTCCAGGCCACGCCCGGCAGGACCTGGGGCTACTACGAGGCCGGACGCGGGAGGCACGGCTACCTGTGTCCCTGCGACGACGTCGAGCACGCCGCCGGCCAGGTGGACGCGCTCCTCAGGCACCGCATGTTCCCCTCCACCTGGTAGCCCGCCGGAGAGTCGGCACGACGACAACAGGGGAGGGTGTCGCCCGGCGCAAGGCGGGTGATCAGCGGGTCTGTGCGGCTACGAGGACCTCGCCGGCCGGGGTGCGGTCGTACAGCACGGAGCGTCCGGCACGCCGCCGCCGGATGAGGCTGGCGTCGAGCAGGATCTTGAGGTGGCGGCCCACCGACCCCAGTCCCTGACCGGTCAGGGCGACCAGCTGGGTCGTGCTCTTGGGCGTGTCCAGGAGAACGAGGACGCGCGCCCGCGCGGGTCCCAGCAGCGCGCCGAGCGCGTCGGACACTGGGACCGGATCCCGCTCCGCGAGCACGCCCGAGCACGGGTAGATCACCGCGTACCGGTCGGCCGTCCAGCACAGCCAGCCCACGACGGGGGTGACCGGGACGAACAGCAGGCGTTTGCCCGCGAGGTCCCGGGGCGGGTAGTCGTACTGGTTGGTCTGGAGGCGGCCCTCCCCCAGCCAGCGCATCCCCGGGCTCATCGTGCCGAGTGCGGTGACCCAGCCGCCCTGGCCGAGCAGCCCGGTCCGCGCGACGATGTCGGCCTCGATGATCCGCCGGCGGCGGTCCCAGTCCGGCCGGACCGCCGTCGTCCAGATCCACTCCAGCAGGTCGGCGATGCGCTCGGCCAGGTCCGGCCGGTGCAACCGGTCCGGGACTGGGCCGTCCAACGCGACCTCCAGGTCCTTGTGCACCTGATCGGCCGGCCATTCGCGGACCTGCACCAGTTCGTCGTGGAAGGCGGGATTCATCTCGCCGGTGGGCGCCGGCGTGACGAAATCGGCGAGATAGCGGGGACGCAGCGCCGACCGCACCAGCAGCGCGGTGATCGGGTCACCGGCCAGCCGTGCCCGGTAGGCGGGCAGGTGAGCGGCCAGCCACTGGCGCTCCCCGGGGTGCGCGGCCGTTCCTTTCGCCAGGACGATGAGGCACGCGGTGGTCTCCGACAGCGCCGAGACGACGAACCGGCTCTCCGCCAGGGTGTCCGTGCTGATCTGCCACCAGCCCATGTTTCGCCTCCCGGCGAAACATTAACGTGCGCGCCGCCGGGACGGTGAGACTCCCGATCATGCCCAGCACCTATCGAGGGCTGTTCCGCACGCCCGAATTCACCCCGCTGTTCGCCACCGCGTCGACGCATGTGGCGGCGTCGACCGTCAGTGGCCTGGCCCTCGGCACGCTCGTCTACACCGCCACCGGCTCACCGCTGCTGGCCGCGTTCAGCATGTTCGGCCCCTCCCTGGCCCAGGTGGTCGGGGCGACGGCGCTGCTGTCGGCGGCCGACCGGCTGCCGCCGCGCGCCGCGATGACGAGCCTGTCGGTCACCTTCGGGCTGGGCACCGCCGTGCTGGCCGTCCCCGGCCTGCCGCTGTGGGCCGTCTTCGCGGTGATCATGTTTCTCGGGCTGGCCGGTTCGGTGGGCGGCGGCGTACGGTTCGGGCTGCTCAGCGAGCTCCTCTCCGGTGAGGGCTACCTGCTCGGCCGTTCGGTGCTGAACATGTCCGTCGGAGTGATGCAGATCGGCGGGTTCGCCGCGGGCGGCGCCCTGGTGGCGGTCCTGTCTCCGCGCGGAACGCTGCTGGCCGGCGCCGCCCTCTACCTCGCCACGGCGCTCGTCGCCCGGTTCGGGCTGAGCCGCCGCCCCGCACGCGCCGCCGGGCGGCCGTCCATCACCGCGACCTGGCGGACCAACGCGTGGCTCTGGTCCTCACCGCCCCGCCGGTACATCTACCTGGCCCTGTGGGTGCCCAACGGCCTGATCGTCGGCTGCGAGGCGCTGTTCGTCCCGTACTCGCCGCAGCACGCGGGCCTGCTGTTCGCGTTCGCCGGCGCGGGGATGCTCCTCGGAGACACCGCGACGGGCCGGTTCGTCCCGCCGGCGTGGAGGCGGCGGCTGGCCGCCCCGCTGCTCCTGCTGCTCGCCGCGCCGTACCTCGTCTTCGCGGCGCACCCGCCGTTCGGCCTCGCCGTGGCCGTCATCACCCTCGCGTCGATCGGCTACTCCGCCTCCCTGCTCCTCCAGGACCACCTCATGGCCCTCACGCCCAGGGACGTCCACGGGCAGGCACTGGGGCTGCACTCCGCCGGCATGGTCACCATGCAGGGCGTCGGCGCCACCCTCGCCGGAACGGTCGCCCAGTACGTCTCGTCCGCCACCGCGATGGCCGTCATGGCGGCGGGCTCCATCACGGTCACCCTGCTGCTGACCCCTGGGCTGCGCGGTGAGCCCCGGACCATCCCGGAGCAGCCGTCCGGGGCCGACCGAGAGGAATACCACGCGCGGACAAGTGCTCCCGAGATGCCGCCGAGTGTTTCCTAGGTGATGGACTGGGTGTTCGGCCTCGCGCGGCGCCGCCTGGGGCGGACGAACGCACCGTGCGGCTCGGGAGAATGCTCACAGCGGTCTTCGGAAGGCAGGAGTCGATATGTCCACACCCGTGTGCGTCGTTCTTGGGGCCGGGCCCGGTTTGGGGCTCGCCGTCGCCCGGCGGTTCGCCGCCGAGGGGTATCACGCGGTGCTGGCCGCGCGGCTGAGCGAACATGCCGAACCGCTGGCCGCCATGCTGCGGGACGAGGGGCACGGCGCGGAAGGGGCGGGTGTCGACCTGACCGATCCCGCGGCCGTCCACGACGTGATCGGCGGAATCGGGGAACGGCACGGCCGGATCGACCTTCTGCACTTCAACCCCAGCGTGTGGCGGGAGAAGGACCCGCTGCACCTCACCGTCCCCGAACTCCTTGAGGACGTGGCGCTCGGGGCCGGGGCGCTGCTGCCCGCCGTGCAGGCCGCGCGGCCGTTCATGCGGGCGGGTGCCCGGGTGCTCGTCACCGGGTCCGCCGCGGCGGACACGCCGTTCCACGGCGCCGCGTCGCTGGGCGTCCAGAAGGCCGCCGTGCGCAACCTCGTCACCAGCCTGGACGCCACCCTGGCGCCGGACGGGATCCGCGCGGTCGCGGTGCAGGTCAACGGTGTGCTCGGCAAGGAGGGCCCGTTCTCGCCGGCCCCGATCGCCGACGCCATGTGGCGGGCCGTCAGCAGGCCCGACGGCGAATGGACCCCGCACGTCCCCTACGACGGCTGACGCGGGGTGCCGGCCGCCGCCTCCGGGATGAACCGGTCCGGGTCGAACCTCTGCGGGTCGGGCCAGTACTCGGGGTTCATGTGGACGGCCCAGAACGGGTAGAAGATCGTGCTACGCGGCATGGCCCGCAAAGCCGGCTAGCCCCACCCGGTCCCGGTCGGCGGCGGGTTGTCGCGTCCGCCGCCGTCCGGGCGCGGGCCGGGGTCAGCTGAGGACGGCGTTCAGGCGCTCCTCGCGCAGGCGGTCGGCCCACGAGTTGTCCAGCGGCTGCAGCTCCGAGCCGACCGCCCAGCCGAGCAGCAGGTCGGCGAGGCCCGGGTTGCGGACGAGGGCCGGGCCGTGCATGTAGGTGCCGAGGACGCGTCCGCTGTAGGCGCCCTCGAAGCCGTCACCGGAACCGTTTCCGACGCCGTGCACGACCTTCGCGAACGGGCGGACGTTCTGGCCGAGGTGGGTGACGCCCTGGTGGTTCTCGAAGCCGGTGATGCGCGGGACGTTCAGCTCGGCCGCGACATCGCCGACGATCTCGCCGACGGCGCGCTGCTCGCCGCGTCCCGAGCGGATGTCGAGGAGGCCGAGGCCGGGGACGGGCTGGCCCTCCTCGCCGCCGAACTCGTGGCCGAGCAGCTGGTAGCCGGCGCAGACGGCGAACACGACCGCGCCCGACTGGACGGCGCGGGCCAGCCCGCCGTCGCCCCGCAGCCGCTGCGCCGCGAGGATCTGCGGGCGGTCCTCGCCGCCGCCGAGGAGATAGATGTCACCGTCGGCGGGGACGGGCTCGTCGGAGCGCAGGTGCACGGTCTCGGTCGGGATGCCGCGCAGCGCCGCGCGCCGCTCCAGGACGATCGTGTTGCCCTGGTCGCCGTAGGTGCTGAGGAGGTCCGGGTAGATCCAGACGATTTTGATGCGGTCAGACGACACGGCCGTACCTCGTTCGGATGGTCTGGAAGGCGGTGTAGTTGGCGATCACGTCCAGGTGTCCGGGCGGGACGGCCATGACCGCCTGGTCGATGTCGTCCACGACGGTGAAGGACACCTCGGCGGCCTCCAGCCGGGCGGCGAGGTCGATGCGGCGTTCGCCGGTGACCCAGACGGGACGGCCGCGCAGGATGCGGTAGTCGACGTCCCACAGCCAGGACGTGTCGCGGCCGTCGGGGCCCTGCGCGTTGACCGACAGGGCGACGGGGCCGGGCGCGGGCTGCAGGACGTCGAACGCCTCCAGCCACCCGGCCGGGTTCTTCGACAGCAGCAGCCGGATGGAGCGCCCCTCGTGCTCGACCGTGGTGTACCGGCCGGCGACGGACGTGACCTGCGACAGCAGCGGGAGCGCCTGCTCGGGCGGGACGCCGAACTGCGCGACGACCGCGAGCGCGATCAGCGCGTTCGAGCGGTTCGCGCGGCCCGGCAGGGACAGGCCGGTGAGCGAGTAGGACCGCCCGTCGGGGGCGGTGATCGTGTCGCCCCTCAGCGTCCAGTCGGGGCGGGGACGGGCGAACGTGCACTGGCGGCAGCGCCAGTCGCTGTCCTCGTCGGTGTCCTGCCGGTCGAGGGGGCCGCCGCACTCGGGGCAGCACCAGGAGTCCTCGCGCCAGTGCTGGCCCGCGGCGACCCACGTGACGCTCTTGGCGGTGGACGCGCCCCAGGTGACGAGCGGGTCGTCGCAGTTGGCGATGACGTGGCTGGTCGGGGACGCCTCCAGGGCGCGGCGCCACTTGCCGGCCAGCAGCCAGATCTCGGCGGCACGGTCCATCTGGTCGCGGCTCAGGTTCATCAGCGCGACGACGTTCGCCCCGGTCTCCTTCAGGACCATCGGGACGTACTTCTCGTCACACTCCAGCACGCCGTAGCGGGCGGACGGCGCGGACGCGAGCGCGGACACGTGCCCGGTCGGCATGTTCGCGCCGAACGCGTTCGTGGCGACCTCGCCCAGCGGCGTCATCGCCGAGGTGATCAGCCGGGTCGTCGTCGTCTTGCCGTTGGTCGCGCTGACGAGGACGAGCTTGCGGTCCTTCGCGAGCCTGGTCAGCAGTTCGGGGTCGAGCCGCAGGCCGACCCGACCGCCGATCACCGAGCCGTCCCCGCGGCCCGCCATTCGGGACATCTTGGCGGCCGTACGACCGAGCGCGACGGCCAGCTGCGAACGCAGCGGAAGATCGCTCATGGACTCCGTCTTCTCTGGATGCGCCGGGAAACCGCTCCGAGCCTAGCCGCTGAGCGCCCCGCTCGCGGCGCGCCCGCCGGGTTCGGGGGCGTCCCGCGGCGGCGCGGCGTCCAATGTGTGCATCATCACAAGGAGTCCGGTAAACCACCCGGAGGAATCTTGACCGATACCGACATGTCGTGATTCGGTGCGACCTCCGACTGCGGGGTGCCAGATTTCCAGCCACGCCTCCGAGAACGGCGGCACCCACTACTTTTGTCGGTAGCCCTGCTGGTTCGCGGGGAAACGAGCCCGTCTCTGCCGGCGGGCCTGGATCGCAAGCGTGGCATAGCGGCTATAAGGCGAGGTCTGAGCGATGCAGTGTCCGACGTGCGGTAATGACACGCCTGGGACGCTCGGCAAGTGTTCACACTGCGAGGCGCCGATCGACGTGTACTCGATCGGGCCCGCCGTTCCACTGGCGGCACCCCTCGCGGACCCGGCCACGTTCGGCACCGCCGAGGCGCTCGGCGAGCAGACGATGATGGTGCCGCCGCCCACACCGTCCTGGGCACCCGGCCCGCAGCCGCCCGTGCCGCCGGATCTCGCGATGCCGCCCCTGCCCGCGGCACCCCCGCCCGCCGCGTCCCAGCTCCCGGTGTCCCAGCCCGCGGCGTTCCAGCAGCCGTCACCGCAGTCGGCGGCGACCGGGCCGCAGGCGCCGCCTCCCTTCCCGCCGTCCGCGGAGCCGTCGGCGGCGACGCCCGGCACCGCGTCCCCGCTGCCGCCCGTCGATCCCGACGACACCGCGGCATGGACGTTCAACCCCGACGAGGACGATTCCGGCTCGTTCGGGACCGTTCCGCCGCCGGCGCCCGCGTGGGGGAACGGGCGGCCGGCGCTGCCCGCGAACGAGCGGCCCGCGCTGCCGGCGCCCGCGGACCCCGCGCCCCCGTCGTTCGGCCTCGCCCCGCAGCCCGAGCCGAGGGAGTCGATCGTCCCGGATTCGTGGTTCGCACAGCCCCGCAAGCCCGACGAACCGGACGCAGACGCGACCCAGGTGTGGGGGCAGCAGGGCGCCGCGCAGCCGCCCGCCTTCCAGGACGCGGACGCCACCCAGATCGCCCCCGGCCCGATGATGGGCCCCGGTCCCGGCCCGCAGGGCTTCGGCGGCGACCTCGACCAGACGCGGATGGATCCCGGCGCCCCCATGGGCGCTCCCCCGATGGGCGGGCCCGGCATGGCGCCGATGGGCGCTCCGATGGGCGGCGCTCCGATGGGGCCGGGTGACCCCGCGTACGGCGGCTTCCCGCCGGCGCAGCGGCCGCCGAAGAGCGGCGGGACGAGCAAGCCGCTCATCGCCGCCGTCGCCGCACTCGTCACCGTCGCGGCCGGGGCCGTGGTGTTCGTCGCGTGGCCGTCCGGTGACGGCTCGTCCGCGGGCACGACACCGACGCCGTCGGCGTCCAGCACCCAGGTCGCGCAGAAGAACACGATCCCGGCCGCGACGAAGCAGCAGGCCGCGGCAATGAACGCGCTCCTGAACGACAGCGTCGACACCCGCCGCATCCTCGCCGGCGCGCTCGGCCGGGCCGGCAAGTGCAAGACGCTGCCGCAGGCCATCCAGGGATTCCAGACGGTCGCGCAGCGCCGCCAGAACCAGTTGCGCCGCACCAGCCGGCTCCAGCTCGACAAGCTGGCGAACGGGGAGCGGCTGCGCGGCTCGCTGGCCCAGGCGCTGACCGCGTCACTCCAGGTCGACCAGGTTCTGCTGCAGTGGGCGCAGGCGAACCAGCGCAACTGCCACGGCAAGCCGCGGCCGAGCGCCGCGCAGGTGCCCGGCCGAGCCGCCATCGAACAGCGCGCGACGACGGCGAAGAAGCAGTTCGTCGTGCTGTGGAACCCGGTCGCGAGGAAGACGGGCCAGCCGCAGCGGAGCTGGAAGCGGGTGTAACGGCCGATTACGGTCGGGTTCCAAGCCACGTGGAACCGCCCCGGCGCCGGGGTCACGAAGTATCTTGTGAGCGTTCGAAATCACGGGGTCAGGGAGCGTCATGCGGTGTCCGAACTGCGGGACCGACACCGGCACGTCGTCGCCTCGCTGCATGCGCTGCAACGCACCCCTCCCGCCGCCCGGTGCGCCCCCACCCGGCGGTGACGCGACGGCCCGCGACCCGCTCGGCGAGGTGCCCGTCCCGCGCGATCCGCTGCCGCCGCCATGGGAGAACCCCGTCCCCTGGGATGTGCCGTCCGACTACACGACGCCCATGCCGCCGTCGGAACAGCGGTCCACTCCGCTGTCCCCCGAGCCGTGGTCGGAACCGGCGATCTGGCAGCCGCCCGTGCAGCCGAAGAAGAGCCGCCTCCCGTACTTCCTGGGCACGGCGGGCGTCGTCCTCCTCATCGGGGTGGCGCTCGGGATCGTGTTCTGGCCGAGCGGGTCGAACACCCCCACGCCGCCGCCCGCGGCCACCCAGCCGTCCACCCGGCCGGTGGAGACCGCCGGGACGCAGACCGAGGACACCGGTGACTTCGACACCCAGGCCAAGGCCGTGAACGACCTGCTGGACGACATGCACTCGACCCGCACCGACCTCGGCACGGTCGTCACCGAGGACTGCCCGGTCAGCGGGCTGGAGAGCGTCCTCGACGCGCGCCAGAGCCAGTTGGAGAAGGCCCGCGAGCTGGAGGTGGGCGCGCTCGACAACGGCACCCAGATGAGGGACGCGCTGGTCCGCGCGCTGGAGGCGTCGACCGAGTCGAACCGGCGCTACCTGGACGTCGCGCCCGGCTGCCCGTCCGAGGGCGAGGTCGCGGACGTCAACCAGCGGGCGAGCAGCGCCAAGAGCGAGTTCATCGGCTACTGGACGCCGATCGCCGAGCGGGCCGGCCTCCCCGCTCGCGGCGAAAGCGACATCTGACCGGGTCAGCCCAGGCCGAGGGCGGTTCCGAGCGCACGGACGGCCTCGGCCAGCGCGGCCACGCCGCCGACCCGGCGTCCGAGGCGCGCGAGCGCGCCCTCCATCCGCTCGGGGTCGGGGTCGCCGGAATCCGCCTCCTCGCGGACGTCGGCGAGGTCGCGGCGCGCCCTGGCGGGCTCGGCGAGTTCGGCGGCGTGCGCCTCCAGCAGCCGCTCGACGCGGGCGAGGGCGTCCGCGGCGTCGCCGGGCGGCCCGGCGCCGATCCGCTGGTTCTGCGTGACGTTCTCGCCCGCCGCGACCTGCCCGGAGACGCGGGCGTTGCCGCCGATCCTGATGCCCCGGTCACCGTGCTCGCTCATGCGCCCTCCAGATGCCGTCGGGGGTTGACGCGGTTCATGGGTTGACGCGGCCGGGGCCGCCCTGCCGCTGGTCGATGCGCTTGCCCCCGGCGACCTGACCGTTCACGGTCCCGCCGGTGATGATGACGCCCTCGTTCATGATGACGCCGGCCTGCGTCCGGTACGCCGACACGTCGATGCCGCACTCGTCCCCCAGGTAGTCGAGCAGCGCCTCGTTGACGCGCCACTCGATCAGCCGCGTGTACTTGTCGGCGTCCATCTCCTGGACGTAGGTGTCGAAGTCGGCGGCGGCGCACAGCTCCCGGACGCTGATCCGCGCGCCGTAGTCGTGCACCATCCGGCGCGCGGAGTCGTGCGCGGACGCCGCCGCGATCACGCTGCGGACCGTCGCCCAGCAGGTCGCGACCGTCCGGACGCCGGGCAGCAGCATCCCGCTGAGGACGGTGCGCCACCCGTGCTTGAAGGCGTAGAAGAGCTGGGTCGCGGTGCTCCAGGTGGGCAGCAGGTCCACGATGCGGAACTCGCGCCGGACGGGCGGCAGCACGGTCGCCGCGAAATTCCCGTACAGCATCCGGCCCTCGACCGCGAGATACACGAAGGCGGTGAGGGAGATGTCCTGTTCCTCGGCGGCCGCGACGACGCGGCCGTCCCGGCTGAGGACGGCCTGCCCGTGGGCGCCGACCGTGATGCGCTGGAAGCAGCGGATGTGCGACTGCGGATGCCGGACGAGCGCGTCGACGGCCTCCGGCGTGGCCATCGAGAACGGGCATCCGTGCGCCGGGTCGATCAGCGGGTGCGGCGGCATCGAGGTGGCGATCGCCGGGTCGGCGGGACGCATCCGCTGCACGCTCTCGCCACGCCCGGCGATGTGCATGCCGGTGAGGAGCGCGGTGATCCGCTCGTTCGGCGGCAGGTCCTCCAGGCCGGCGGTGTGCTCCCCGGTCGGGCGCTCGTCCCGCATGGCGTGGAGCCGGTCCCGCACCCGCATGTGCATGACCATCGGGTCGACGCGGGACGGCCCCGCGGCGTCGTCCCCGTGCTTGACGAGGTCGACCCGGCCGGAGGCGGGACGGTCCAGTTCCAGCACGATCGACCATGCCCGCGCCCACGGCGAGGTGAGGTCGCCCGCGCCGATGAACGGGTTCGTCCCCGAGTGCAGCGTCACGTTGCCGCGCTGGGCGGAGCGGACCCGCGTCACGACCTTCCCCGCGCGTTCGCCGAACGCGCGCGGGCCCGGCCCGGTCGCGCCGGGTGCGAGGTCGCGCGCGAGGACGGCGTAGACGGCGGCGAGATGGCCGATGACCGTCATGCTCAGGGCGAGGGTCAGCATGATCAGGCTGGGGACGGCCAGATCCGTCTGGAGCAGTTCCAGGGCTCCCTTGTCCTGCTCCAGTTCGTGGGTGGTGTAGCCCGCATTTTCGACCAGCTGTGCACCGACCACGGGGACCACGGCGGCGGCGGCGACCACCCCGACCGCGTTGACCGCCACCCAGCCGACGAGCAGCCGCATCCCCGGGGAGAGCCGCCGCCATGGGATCGCGTAGAAGGCGGAGAGGACCAGCGCGAACATGAAGAGGCCGACGGCGATGAGCGGCAGGAGGATGAGCGCGACCGTCCAGATCCCGCAAAGGACGAGGTCGCGGATCAGCCGGTAGCGGCGTGCCCGCAGCGCGTGCAGGATCACCGGTTCCAGGTCGAACCCGAAGGACGGGACGACGGCGCGGTTCTCGTCGTCGAGGAACTCGGAGATGACCCGGTCGCAGATCCGCCGGTCCAGGTAGACGGCGGCGCACAGGTAGCGGGTGGTGTTCTGCAGCGGCTGCTGCGCGGCCTCCGCGGCCGTCTGCGCGTGGTGGAAGAACGGCGCGCCGCCCGGAGTGTCCTGCTCCACGGTCATGACGACGAAAATATCCGGATGATCACCCTGACAGGTGGAACGGAACCGAGTTGTGATCCGCTGGCCACACCCGGTCACGGCTCGGCGGGCTCTCCGGGGGTGCGGGGCTGGCCGAGGAAGGGGAGCCCGGCGGAGGGGTCCTCGAAGGGGGCCACGAAACGCTCGAACCAGCTCAGGACGGGTTCGAGCCATTCGGTGACGCGCATCGTCCCGGCGACGTGCTCCACCTGCTCGTCCTCCTCGAAGCCGATCGTGACGACGGTGAGGTCCTGGTAGAAGCCCGCGTGCTCGTCGTCGCCGTAGAGGGCGGTGAGGGCGATCGGACGGTTGCGCTCCAGTTCCATCGACAGCGGATGGCGGCGCAGGGCGCGCAGGCGGTGGCCGAGCTTGGCGCCCGGCGGCTGCTTGAGACCGGGAAGCGGGTAGTCGAGCGGCGGCGCGGGGGCGTGCTTGTCGGGGACGCCGCCGCCGTAGGGGAACAGGCGGTCCAGCTCGTGCAGCCACTTGACCTGAGGGATCACCCAGGCCGGGCCGGGCGCGGCACCGGGGGCGGCGCCGCCGAGGAGGCGCCCGGCGACCTCGGCGACGGCGGCGGTGAGCTCGGCCGGCGGGTACGCGGTGCGCAGCGACCGGGACCGCCGGGTCACCGAACGTTCCAGGACGGTCGCCAGCGCGCACTCGCGCAGCCGCGGCGCCAGCCGGGACCAGGCACGCCCCAGTTCGGGCGGGACGGCGGGCAGCGGACGGTTCACGACATGCGCCAGCACGAGCGTGTCCGCCCACAGGCGCAGCCAGGTCCAGTCGGGGCCGCCCGCGATGAGGTCGGCCTCGCGCAGCTCGAACAGGGTGCAGGCGCGCCCCGACCGGCATTCGCAGCCGCAGGCGGCCGAGCGGCGGCCGTCCACGGGCGGCGGCGGCCCCGCCAGCTCCGCCTCCCGGCCCTCGCCCAGCGGGACGCGGACGCGCAGCGGGCGGTCCATGCCGTCGGCGAACACGGCCGCGACGCCCGGACGCAGCGACACCACCTCGCGGGACTGGTCGCCGTCCAGGTTCATCGCCGCGCCGACCTGGTGCCGGTCGTCGTAGGCGGGCAGCCGGTGCACGACCTTCAGCGCGGTGTTCTTGATGACGTCCGGGACGAGCTTCGTCGGGATCTGCTCGGCGACGATGATGCCCTCGCCGTACGCGCGGATCTCGGCGAGCATCCCGGCGAACAGCTCGACCGCGTGGGAGCTGCCCCGTTCCGGGCCGCGGTTGCGCAGCAGCCGGTGCGCCTCCTCGATCACGATGACGTGCCGCAGCGCCGGACCCGTCGCGCGGTCGCGTTTGCGTTCCCGCATCCGCAGGTGCTCGACGATGCGGATGATGAGCGTCCCCATGAGGAACGCCTTGTCCTCGTCGTTCGCGACGTCCTCGATGGCGAGGACGATGTTGTCGCGGAGCATCCCGCCGATGTCGGCCGGGTGGCCACCCTCGAAGAACCGTCCCGCCGACCCGATGCGCAGGGACCGGAGCCGGACGTCCACGAACCCCTGCACGTCCGCCATCAGCTCACGCCCGTAGCCGACGTCCTGGATGACCTGCAACGCCGCGTTCTGGAGCTGCTCCAGCGTCGGCACGGCCGGCTCGATGAGCGAACCGGGCACGCCCCCGCCCGTCACGACGTCCCACCCGTTGTTCTCGTAGACGCGCTGCAACGCCTGCGCCATGATCTGCGGGAACGGCTCCTCGGCGTCGAACGCGGCCTGGAACAGCGCCCGCACCATGTCGATGTGCGCCTGCACCGGATAACCGGGCTCGGGCGCGAGCGGGTTCACCGACAGCGGCACCGCCCCCGGATCGGACGGGTTGACGACCGTGACCGGCCCGCCGAGGTCCTGGATGCGTCCCGCCATCGCCGCGTACTCCGACTTGGCGGGCTCGATCGCCAGCCACGGGATGCCCGCGCGGGTCAGCTGCTCCAGCAGATGCCGGACGGTCTGCGACTTGCCGGCGCCCGTCGCCCCCGTCACGAACACATGCCGGTTGATGGTGGAGCGCGGCACGGCGAACCGGCCGACCTCCCGGTCCTGCCCGTCCAGGATGGCGCCCAGCTCGATCTGCGGCTCCCCGCTCACCGGCACCGTCTCGGACGTCACATCGAAGTACCCGGCGTCCAGCACCCGCAGCCCGGGAACCTCGCGCCGCGGCAGCCCGGCGAGCGCCGCCAGCGCCCCGGCCGTCGCGACGAACGGGAACCGCTGCTCCGGCTCGGCCATCGAACGGACCGGCGCGGGCACCGCCCCCGGAGTCAGCATCTCCGCGAACGACCCGCTCCCATGCCCCGACCTGAGCCGATAGGGATGGTGCCCCAGCTCCATCGACCCGACCAGCACCGGGGCGATCTGCCCGAGCTCGTCCTGCGAAGCGGCGCCCGCGACGACCCGCACCTGCCAGAGCCCCGCCTCGCGGAACGCGTCCAGCTCGGCGAGCCGCCGCCCGGCCCGGTCGACGGCGAGCCGGGCCTGCTCGTCCTCGCCGCGCCGCAGCATCCGCAGCTCGTGGTGCAGCTCGCGCATCTCGGTGTCGATCTGCCGCTCGTCGCACGGGTCGGCGACCACGAACCACCCGAACGGCCGCTCCATCAGCGTGACGAGCGTCGCCTCGAACAGCCCGGGCCCGCCGCCCGCCCCGGCGTGCTGCGGGGCGAGCCGGCCGGGGCAGCGCGTCCACGCCATCCGCTCCGCCCGGCGCAGCCAGCCGTCCCCGATCGGGACACCGCGCGCCCCGCCGGGGAACAGCAACCCGTGCGTCTCCGCCCCCGGCTCCGGGGTGCCGATCGACCCCGCATTGGTGATCAGCTCAAGCGGCGCGCCGCCGCCCGCCGACAACCACCCCACCACGAACGGCCTGCCCAGTCGCGCCGCCGACAGCGCGGCGGGCAGCACGCTGACGAAATCCCACTCGGCGGACGCGACCCGCTCCGGCACCGGGATCGCCTGGATCCGGTACCACGGCCCCGGCAGCACGAACGGCTCCGCCGGGGCGGCACCCATGCTCGGCGGTATACCGGGATTCATCCGGTACGGCGGTCTCGAACCAGACGGCGGAGTCACCCCAGCATCCTTACCAGCCCCCACCGCTCACGCCAACGCCCCGTTAAGAAGACCCCAAATGCCCACCTTTACGCCCCCCACCCGTCCTCAACGCCCCCACAGCCCTTACCGCCCGCCCTCCACCCCGCGGCAACGCATGCCGAGCCGCGGCCCCCGCGATACCCACTCGGCACGGAGCTGCTGAGGCAGGCCAGTCTCTCCAGTGCCTTGTTGCAGCAAATTAAAGCCCTTGACATTAGCGCCGATCCACACACGCTCCGGGACTTTCTTATCACCGATCACTCAAAATGGATTTCAATATATTGACCACACTCTCCGCTTCGCGCCTCTCCTCAATATCCACCCAGCTTTGCCAGAACCATCCGTTAACCGGCAGGGCGACATCCAAGGCACGCCTGGCCAAGACAGTGAGATCGAAAGCAATGGGCTTAGGCAACCACTCGGAAATACCTGGATAATCTTCATTCCAGGACAGAGACGCGCCTGATGGCAGGTTTGCCGCAACCACTGCGGCGGCAGCCACAACTTCCGCAGGAAGCTTCTCAGATTCTGCGGCATCGATGGCGCGATGAAATACACGCTCCAGCACCGCCAAGCGCTGCAGTGAAGCCAGCCGTTCCAGGTCGTCCACAAAATCTTCCGCCGTATCACTGTCAAATGGCCCAGAGCCCCATGCCCCCATCTCGCCCCCTCTATTCTATCTCACTGAAAATACCCACCAAATGGAACCACGATTTCCGGATCACGCCGATTAATCAGCGTGAAACCTCGACTCTTGAGCCCTTCCATTACAGTCCGCTCGGTTCGACGTGCGACTACCGGGTCATTCACACCAGGAAGTGAAATTCATGTGACATTAACAACGCTTCCCGGACCATATTCAGCCTTCCTGACTGCATGCTTCGATCGCATTTACTTATTAACTCTCGTCCTCATACTATCGACGCTACTTCCGACATATTTACTTCCGTCATCCATGTGAATCGTATATACACCGGCTTCATCTGGAACATCAAATCTCGTGCCAGGGTTACTAACCTTCCCTGAAGACGGGGTCCCACAAGTCTGATTGTGGACGAGGACTGGCCTAGCCCCTGCCACGACATAGTACGTGTGGGTGTCGGCGATGGTGAGGTTGTGGACGCGCCGGTGGTGGGTGCTCCGGTGCTGGGTGGCGGTGACCTGGACGTAGGTGCCGGCGCTGGTGCGGAGCCACATGCCGGGCTTCAGGTCAGCCGCCTCGCCCCACGCGTTGATGTCACCGGCGACCCAGAAGGGGGGGTTGTCGGTGGCGATGAGCACGCCGCTCTTGGGGCCCTTGGGGTTGAGAAGCTTGGGGCTGCTGGGCTTGGGAGCTTGGCTGGTCACCCAGCCGAGGGTGCCGCCGACTACCACACCCACTCACGAATTGCGGCACGCACCGCCCCGTCCTCCGTAGATAAAACAGCCGAGACCGTAACGGTTGCCGGGGTGGCTATGCGCCGCATGGGCTTAGGCTATCGCCTGCCGCCCGGCTTTATAAGAATCTTGAAGAGCTCTGTGTAACCAACCAGGCTTTGACCGCAACCGGCTGCGCACCTGATGAGACCAGATACCGCAGATGCGACTACTCAGTTACCGAGCAAAGCTTCACTCTCCCCTCGTTACACCTACACCCGAAAGGTTATCTTAGAGTTGCCATCGAACTCAGCAAAGTCCTCATACCTTGGCATGGGCCGACCATCCACAATATCGACGCCACAGAAGTAGCGAGCTCCAGGACTTGCCGAATAAATCAAGTCGATATCCCGAAGTGCGTCCTCTTTGAAGCTGAGCAGCGAAGGCTCAGCACCGCTATACATAAGCATCAGATGACCATGATGCCCCAAGGGCGTCTGATCGGAAAACTCAACGATGTTATTTTCCCAGGAATCGGTCATTACAAACTCGACGTGACCGACAGATCTCCAATCGAGTCGACTCGGAGCCCACGGCTGGCTGTTCAGATATTGCTCGAATTCGGCCGAGTAAGACGCGTCCAACTGCAGCGACTCGTGCTCTGACATCCACTGCCTGATGTGAGCTTCTTTGATCTTTGTCTTTTTTTTCATCAAATCATCATGACTGTGGGAAGTGGCTGATAAGACTGAGGTAATCGTCATAGGTGCCACCCCTAACGACGTTAGCCCCGCTCCGCCAGCCACCTGCCGAACGCTTAGCAGCGTCCCTCACCCACCAGTTGAAATGAAAGCCTTTCTCCGGATCATTCGGGTCGAAGTCGATACGCCACCCTCTCAGGCCGTCCGGACTCTGCATACCCGTCACCCGACCCTTCATTGGGCCGATTTCTTGAATGAACGGAACAGCATCGTCCCCCAAGCCGGCCGAATTTCGAGCGGCGTTACGCGCCGCACTTACGCCATCGAAGTGCGCCATGACTTCGCCACAACCGCTGTTGTGGACGAGTACGGATGCGGTGCCCGCCTCCACATAGTACGTGTGGGTGTTGGCGATGGTGAGGTTGTGGACGCGTTGGTGGTGGGTGATCCGGTGTTGGGTGGCGGTGACCTGGACGTAGGTGCCGGCGCTGGTGCGGAGCCACATGCCGGGCTTGAGGTCGGCCGCCTCGACCCACGCGTTGATGTCACCGGCGACCCAGAAGGGGTGGTTGTCGGTGGCGATGAGCACGCCGCTCTTGGAGAACTTGAGGCCATGGAACTTGGGAGAGACACGCTTTGCCGTCTGGTTGGTCATCCACGCCAGGGCGGGAGCATCGCCGTCGACGGTGATTTGGACGAGGTTCTTATCGTCCTTGCTCGTGATCGTTCCCAGGACTGGTTGGGCCCGGGTTTCGCCCGTCTCAGGGTCGGTGGCAAGGACCTTGTCGCCAACCTTGACGTCTTCGATGGGCTTCCGGCCACCGTCGGCCATGAGGACCGTTGTTCCCGGCACGAAACTGCTGCATCCCCCGAGCTTGGAGGGGCCGCTCCTTGGCCCGCCCGCCGGTCGGCGGCCACCGCTGACGCCCGTGATACCGCCTTCCGGCCCCAACGCGGCAAGCTCTGGGAAGCTGCGCATTCCTGCGGAGAGGAACTCCATGCCTGACATGCGTTCGCATGTGAAGCCGCCGATTTTGCAGAGCAGTCTTGCGAAGTTGCCCAGTCTGCCCAGGTCCCCTGGGAAACAGGCATTGCCGTTGGTACCGCAGGTTGGCATGAGTTGCGGGTCCAGAGGGCCTAGGGTGCCTGCATATTTCGTGTACACGAGCCGCAGCATCTTTTGCAGGGCACCGGTGTATGCGATGGAATCCCTGGCGCGAACCACGGTGTCGCCCCACCGGACATTCACTGGCCTGTTGGGTGATGAGGTGAATCCCCGAGGGGGGCTTCCGCAGTCGTGCCCACATCCACCGGTCATCAATGGCTTCTTGTGGCCGACAGGGACGTAGCCCGCGCCGCAGATGTCCGGCGGGCATAGGCCATCGGGGTCGGCGTGGGTGGCCGGGTTGCTGTTGGCATAGGTGTAGCCGTTCATCTGCTGGGGGTCGGCCTGGTCCATGAGGGGGTCGACGGAGACGAAGCGGCCGGTTTCGGGGTCGTATTCGCGGGCGCCGAGGTGGGTGAGGCCGGTGGGGTCCTGGGTGCCGCCGACGAAGCCCTTGTCGTTCGGCCAGGTGGCGTTCTCGTCCATGCCGCGGATGGAGCCGAAGGGGGTGAAGCGGCGGACGGTGGCGGCCTGGGTGGTGGCGTTGACGGCGACTTGGCCGCTGCCCTGGTGGTCGGCGGTGAGGTAGGTGACGGTGCCGTCGGAGGTGCGCATCGCGACGGTCTGGTCGCCGAAGGTGTAGTAGCGGGTGCCGGTGGCGGTGGTGGCGCCGGTCAGGGCGCGTAGCTCGGTGCCGCCGGGCAGGTAGAGGGTGGAGCCGGCGGGGTCGGTGCGGATGAGGCGGTTGCCGTCGGTGTCGTAGATGAAGGTTTCGTCGTTGCCGTTCTCGGTGACCTTGGCCAGCTCACCCTCGGTATCCCACTGCAGGGTCTGGCCGGTGGTGCCTTGGCTGGTTGTGGTGGTCCGGGTGGTGGTATTGCCGGTGGCGTCGTAGCCGTAGGTGTCGGTGCGGTCTCCGGTGGGGCCGCTCTGGGTGACCTGGGTGAGACGGTTTCCCTGACCGGGAGTGGCGTAGCTGTAGGTGCGGGTGGTGTCGGCGACGCCGGCGATGCCGTGGCGGGTTTCGCTGGTGCGGTTACCGGCGGTGTCGTAGCCGAAGGTGTGCCAGTAGGGGGCCGGGCCACCGACCACCGAGGCCGTGGGGTCGGCGGCACAGGGGTCGGTGGTGGCCTGGGTCCAGGCTTGGGTGAGGCGTTGCAGGTGGTCGTAAGTGAAGCATTGGTTGTCGACGCCATCACGGGAGGTGTCGGCAATGGAGGTGATGACGCCAGAGTCGGTGTAGTGGTAGGTGGCGTTGCGGTCGGAGCCGTTGATGCCCTCGCGGAGGGTTTCGGCGGTGGAAAGGCGCTGGGGGCCGTACTGGTAGGAGAAGGTCTGCCAAGCGCGTTTGGGTGCGACTCCGAGTTCGAGGATGGTGGGCTTGCCGGTGGGGGTGTAGACGGTGTCGTTGACGTAGGTGGCGGTGCTGCTGGTCAGGCGGGTGGGCCGCAGCCAGGTGTCGTAGGACTGCACGACGCTTTCGGCGGGCAGCCCGCCGATGCCGGGCAGGCTGTTGCTTTGGACGGTGCCGTCGAGGTTGTAGCGGGTGGAGAAGGTGTAAGCACCGGCCAGCGCGCCCTGCTGTGTGGGGATGTTGATGGTGGTGGCCTGCACACGGCCGAGGGTGTCGTAGCCGCGGATCTGGCTGGTGTACTCGGCGCCGTCGACGTGGCGGGTCGCGGTCGCCGGTTTGCCCTTGCCGCGGGTCACAGTGTCATAGGTGAAGGACGTCAGCAGCGGCCCGCCAGCCGTGCCCTCGTGAGTGGCGGTCTTGCGGCTCAGGCCGTCGTAGGTGGTGAAGACCTTCTTGCTGCGGGCGTCGGTGGTGGATGTGAGACGGTCCAGGTCGTCGTAGGTGAAGGTGGTGGTGCCCTTGTCGGGGTCGGTCGTCTGGACCTTGCGGCCTCGCAGGTCGTAGGTGGTGGTGAAGGTGTTACCGGACGGGTCGGTGACCGAGGCGATCTGCCCAGCGGGGGTGTAGGTGTAGCGGGTGGCGTCGTAGTCACCGGTCGGGGTGGACGCCTTGTACTGGCGACGTTCGATCACCTGACCATGGGCGTTGGTGATCTGCGCGGTGGGGGTGCCGCCGGCGGGTGGGGTGACCGAGATCCGGTCACCGCCGCCGTAGGCGTAGGTGGTGCGCCACAGTTCCTGTTCGGGCTGCGACCCGTTGCCCTTGGTGAGCTTCTCGACGGTTTTGCGTCCCAGCCCGTCATATTCGGTGCGGGTCTGGGTCTCCACGTTGCCGGGGGTTCCGACCCCGAACAGGGTCGGCTCGGGGGCGCCGGTCGCCGGGTAAGCGGCGTAGGACTTGATGACCTGGCCGCGGTTGTCGTAGAAGGTGTCGGCGATCAGGCGGCCGTCCGGGGCGGGGACCTGGGTCTGCCGGGATCGCAGCCACCCGTCCAGCAACTCGATCCCGGCCACGCGTTGCCCGCCGGTGGCGGTGAGTGCCTTGGTGGTGACCGTGACGATCTGCCCGTCGGTCACCTGGTACTGGAACTCGTGGTTGGGGCTCTGGCCGTTGGCCTTGGACCGGTCAGGTAGCCACACCTTCCGCAGCCGGCCCAGCCCGTCATACACCAGGTCGGTGTTCAGCCCGTTGGCGTCGGTGGTGCGGGTCGGCTGCCCCCATGCCGGATCCAGCTCTTCGGTGGTGGTCAGCGCCGTGGACACGTCACCGGACGTGGCGGGCGGCGTGGTGGTCTGCACCTTGGTGGCCAGACCCTGGGTGTCGGTGTAGGCGGTGGTGGTGGCCTGTCCCAGCGCATTCGTCACCTGTGTGACCCGGCCGAAGGCGTCGTAGACGGTGGCGGCCTGCGTCACATACTGCGGCGTGGTCCCGTCATAGTCGGCCAGGTTTTCGACCTTGGTGATGTTGCCCTTGGACGGGCCGTCACCGAAGGCGCCGTTGTCGTAGTAGGTGCGCGCGTCGGAGAGGACCTGCGCGGGCCGGTCGGGGGTGACGGTGCAGGCGACTGCGACGGTCTCCACACGGGAGGGGAAGTTCACCATCCACGCAGCGGTGTTGTCGGCGTAACTGGTGCGCGTGCACTTGTCATCGGCGCCGGTGGCGGTATCACCGAGGTCGTTGATGGAGGTGACCCGGCCGACACCCGGGCCAGAACCGGCGTACTCGGTGTCGGTCTTGGTCTCGGTCCATCCGCCGCCGTCCTTGGCCGTCCAGGTACGGGTGGTGTCGGTGTGGACCACGTTGGCGGCGGTGGTGCCCCAGGAACGGGTCCGTGAGGCGGTCTGGACCCGCCACGGCGTATTCACCGTCTTGCTGTGGACGCTGCCGCCGGGTTCGGTGTACTGGACGGTTTTGAGCGTGAATCCGGCCAGCGCGTCATGGTCGGTGTAGGTGCCGCCCTCACCGTCGGAGACGGTGACCGACTTGGTCCCGCCGGCCTTGGACTCGCGGTCCCCGTCCATCCCGCGCATGAAGTACGCGTCCGCCTGGGTGGCGGGGGCGGCGGGGTCGCCGGTGAAGGTGCGGACGTGGCCGTATCCGCGCCACTGCGACCAGGTCTTGTTCTTCTCCTTGGTCAGCCCGTCATCATCGTCGAAATGCCAGGCCGCGCCGCCCACGTACTCGTACTTGGTGGCCATGTCGGGGGCCAGCCCGGTGCGATCTGTCTGGATCACCGACGTCACCGCGTACTTGTGGAACCAGTCGGTGATCGGGGCTTCCCGGCCGGGCGGCGTCCAGATCACCGGCATGCAGCGGGTGGTGTTGGTCTCCGGTGTCGGCAGATTCGACAGGGAGCAGTCCGGGTCGGAATAGGCGACGTCGATCTGGCCGCCGGACTCGTCGTAGATGGCGCCGAGCCGGTACCGGATGTAGGGCAGGATGTCGTCACCGGTCTTGTCGAGCCGGTTCGGCAACTGGACATGGTTGAACGTCACCTTCGGCAACGTCACCGCACCACCGTCATCGGTGGCGGCGTGGCCGGTGTGGACGATCTCTTTCAGCAGCAGATCCCGCTCGACGTCCGCCAGCCCCCATTCGTGGTCCATCGACCACGAGTCCACCGGCCGGTACCCTGACCCGTCCGCCGTCAGGATCTGGGTCGTGACCTTGGTGAGGCGTTTGCGGGACCAGAACGTCGGAGAGACCGTCCCATGAGTGTCCTTGCACTCCTGCCCGGCGTCGCAGTTCAGGTCCCAGGGGACGTCCCACCAGTAGTCCGGGTTGGTTCCGATCTTGGACGGGTCGCAGTCGAAGGTCGCGTCCGGGATGCAGCGCTCGGATGTGGTGAAGGAGACCTGCGCGGGCGCCTTGGCGAACAATGCGTCCTTGCGCAGCCCGTAGGAGATCGTCTTCAGATAGCCGCCGCGGACGTACGGGGTCTCGTCCTCGGGTTTGAGGTTGCGGCCGTAGTGGTTGATCTCCTTGCCGTAGGTGTAGTTGACGGCGTTGCCGGACGGGTCGACGACATAGTCTAGGTTCCAGCGGTAGGCCTGCTGGCACCACGAGTCGGCGAAGCTCGACCCGTGGCACGGTTCACCGGAGTCGTCACCGAACACCGGCACAGTCCACGTCGAGTCCGTCTCCGGCTTACCGCTCGTCCAGCCCGGCAGCCGGTTCAACCCGAAGAAGTACTGCGTGCCGTCGGTCGTGGTGACTTTCCAGTACTCCCCGTCGTCGTCGCCGTTGCCGGTGGAGGAGCTGGTGAGCTTCTCGAACTTGGTGCCGTCGTCTCCCTTCATCCGCCACGTGCCGTCGGAAGCCTCGATCAGCTCCCCGCCCTTGCCGTTCCACGTGACCGTCGCGTTGTCGTACCCCCAGCACTGATCGCCTGGCGAGTTGCCATACGCGTCCTTGGGGGCCCCGTCGTCCTCACACGACTTGTAACGCCGCTCGATGTAGCCGGGCCACAGATCGAAGCCCTCACCGACCCACGACGGCTGGCCGTTGGTGTTGGCGGTCCGGCCGTCCACACTCGCCGAGGAGTAGGAGAGCGCGACCTCCGGAGCCAGCTCACCGGGTACCGGCGGCACCCGCATCGGGTACGACCAGGTGAAATCTCCGGAATTGCCACCGGCGTTCCACGTCGCCGACGCCTCCAAAGAAGTGGCCTCGTAGTCACCCTGGGAACTGCCGGAGCCGGCGGTGGCGACCAGCAAAGTCGCACTCTGACCCGTCGCGGCCGTCGGGGAACCCGACGGGGCGGCCTCGACGTCGGCGGTCAGCGTCTTGGCCGCCGCGTCATTGCCTGCCGTCACGGGCTTGCCCGCCCGGCATTCCGGCTTGTCCGGCGTGGTCAGGGCGCATTGCGGCAGTTGCGTGAGCCGTAGCCGCGCACCGAAGGCACCGCCGAACGCCTGCGCGAACCCCGAATAGTCCAGCCGTACCTTCACCCGGCCTGGTGCGACGGTGTCCGTGCGGGCCACAGTGAACGCCAGACCGTCCACTCCGAGCGTGCGGCTGGTCTGCTGGTCCAGCACCTGAACCCGCACCCGTTCCGCTGCCGGCACGGCCCTGGCGGATCGTGGCTGCTTGTCAGGCGGCAACACCTGCACAGGCAGCTTGCCAGCCCGCGCCCCAGCGCCCTTCCCATCGGACGGGACGTCGACCTCGGCGGCCCCCGGCTTCGGCCATGCCGCCTTGGCGGCGGGCCCGGGCTTGACGGGGTCAGCCTTGCGCTGCCGGACCTTCAGATCACGACCCGGAACCTGCTTCTCATGGTTCGCGACCTTCGGGCGATGCGAGTTCGGCGGGTCGGCAAGCGCCGGTGGGACCGACACCAGCCCGGCCGGCATCGCAACCGCCAGCACGGCCGCGACCAGAGTCACGGCCCGACGCGACCCCAGCACCAGCCTCCTGCGTCCGGTCCGACCCGAGACCTTCCGGCCTGCGTTCACGACGTCCTCCATCGCCGCACCCCGCCGCGGGGCGCCTCACGAGATCACGAAGAGAAGAGGGCAGGGATGTGATGGTCCGCCGCCCGGCTTCACCAGCGCGGGCGGCGGACCTAGCGGCTAGGGGCCGTCTGCGGTCGGAAGCTCGATATCGCCGGCCAGGGACTGGATCTGCTCGGTGGTCAGAGCACCTTGGTAGGCCCAGATGTCATCGAGGGCGTCGGTCCAGAATTCGGTGCCGTCGGTCGCGCCGAACTTGTTGCGGCCCACCTGCAGACCGCCGTTGCCCGCCGCGTTGAAACCGAGGATCTGGTCCTGTTGCGACACCCCGTCGGCGGTTTCCTCCAGTTGCCCGTCGACGTACAGGCTGACGCGGTCACGCAACGCGTCGTACACCACCGCCACATGCGACCAGTCCCATGGGACGAAACCCGAATGCGAGGCGGTCAAGGCCGGAGCGGCCGCATCGTCGGAGTTGTGCATCACGACCTGCCAGCCGCCCTGCTCGGCCGGATCCTCACCCGGTACGTACCGCAACGCGAAGGCGTTCGTGGCGGCGCCCGGTTGGGAGAACACGGTGGCCGGCTGCTGGGGTCGGCCACCGTTGCGGACCCACCCGGTGATGGTGAAGCTCTCATCGGTGTCGACCACGGGTTCAGTGGTCTCGGCGAACTGCTTCTGGGCGGGGTCGAGCTTCAGGCCCGCCGGTGACGCCCACTCCCGGAACCCGGCCGTCGGGTCGATGGCCGCGCCGTTCTGCAGTACCAACGCAGGGGCGCCCGCAGGCTCACCCGAACCATTCTCATTCAGCTTCCACCGAGCCTTGAGCACCGGATGCTGAGTGACCATTTCCTCGGCCTCCTGCTGGCCGACGATCCGGTCGTAAACTCGCACGTCGTCGATCTGACCGGGCCAGTGATCTGCCGGGTTGCCAAGCCAAAGGCTGCGCCCGACCTGGAACCCGCCCGTGGCGTTCCATACGGAAGTCACTTCGGGACTGGGGGTCCCTGGTTGACCGTTGACATAGATCTGCAGCCTTCTGGTCGTGTCGTCATAGACACCGACCAGATGGGTCCAGGTGTTCAGCTCCGCCATGCTCGCGGAGAAGGATTGATAGGTTCCCGTCTCGGCTGAGTCGGACTTGACCTTGGACAGTGCCCACTTACGGTACGCGCCATCGTATTTGAAGTAGAACCCGCTCTTGCTCGTCCCGTCCTGGCTGAGCATCGTGCGGGTGCGGCCATCAGGGTCGTCAAGACGAACCCAGGCCGACACCGCGAAACTCTTGCTGGTGTCGATCAACGGGGCGCTGGTGGAGGCGTAGCCGGTCGAACCGTCTAGTTGTAGTGCCCCATCGATCTGGCCGGTCGTGCCAGTGGTCACTCCTCCGTGCACGGTCGCGGAGACGGCCGGTTCACCGTTGCGGGTCACCGCCTGCAAAGTCGTGGCACCGGACGGCTCGTCCAGCTTGAACCTGGCCACCGGATCCGAACCCGTGTTCGCGCGGAACTCATAGGAGACCGCTGGTCCGTTCTGGTTGGACGGCGCGAACGCCTGCACCGTCAAGATGTTGGGGCCCGAGCGGGTCGGCGCGATCTGCACCTGCTGCACCGCGCCGGCGGTAGTGGTCACCATCCGCGCCGGCTCGTCATTCAAGGTGATCTCGTACCGGTCGGCGACGCCCTCGGAATCGGCAATGGTGAACGTGCCGGCTTGTCCCACGCCCCCATGCCAAGCATCGTCGGCGGGGTAGTCGGTCGAGGTGATGGTCGGGCCCCGGGCACGGCGGGGTCGTAGTAGAAGTAGCAGCCGGTTTGGGCGCCTGCGTAGCTCCACGGGCCCCACTGCTCGCCGTCCCAGGCCCGCACGCCCCAGCCGATTTTGGTCCGCTGCGGGATGGTGGACGGCAGCGTCACCGAGAACCGGCTGCCCGAGGTTTTGGCCGGGGTCAGCGCGGAGGTCCATTTGGGGCCCCAGTCCGACCCGTCGGCGTTGTTGGCCCAGTGCAGCGTGAACTGGCCCTGGACCTTGTTGGCGTCCTCGGTGTCGGGGTCCTTGAGGTAGGCGTACACCGTGGAGATGTCGTTGACCGTCTTGGCCTGCCCACTAGGCAGGCACTTGGTGCCCGGGTTGGCGAACATGGTGTCGGTGTCGGGCTGCAGCGGCGGGTTGTTGTACTGCACTTTCATGTAGGCGTCGTCGGCGAACCGCTTCCACCAGTCCATCGTCGACTCGCTGTAGGCCTTCAACCCGAACGTGATGGTCGAGTAGCCCTTGTTCACCGCGTCCTGCACATGCGAACGCAGCTTGGTCCCGCCGAACTCCACCGGCGTCTTGGAGCAGTACGCCACATCACGCGAGGTCAGCTGTTCCTGCCACACCGATGAGTTATTGGTGTTGTTCCAGGTCGCATACGACTGCAGCGTGGCGGTCCGCCACAACTGGATCGAGGTCGGGTTGCTGCAGTTGTAGGCGTAGGTCTCGTAGGCGACGAACTCCACGTTCTGGATGTAGCGGCCCTTGATCGCCGGCAGTGGCATCCGGAAGAACAGCCGCTTGGTCTGGTTCTTCACGCAGTTGGGGTCCTTGGCCACTTCACAGCGACCCACGCCCTCGGTCGAGTTGCCGGCGAACTTGTAATACGACTCATCCGGCCAGCCCGACGACACCATCCCCCAACTGGTCGCCTTGCTCGTCGTCCACACCGGGTCGATGTACACCGGGAACCGGGTGTCAGGCGCGGTCAGCAGCCCCTGATCCGGGATCAGCGTCAGCTTGCCGGCTTCCACGGCCGCATCCAGCCGCGCCGTCTTGGCGCCGTCGGCGGGCCCCTTCGCCGGGTCCGCTCCTGGCTCAGCCGCGCGGGCCTGCGGCGTGGTTGGCGCGGTCTGGGAGGAGTCCCACATTCTCGGGGACGGCGCCTCGAACACTCCCGCGCCCGAGCCGGTGTCGGTGGCCGTCAGCACCCCGCTGCCCCGCTCCTCGCGCACGGCGAGGCGGGTGGTCGACATCGCCAGCGCGAGCTTGGCCACTCGCGGGTCCTTAGCCGCCTGCGCCGTCTTGACCACCAGCACATGCGCGAACCCGTCCACCCGCGCCCGCAGCCGCAAGTCCACGGCCGGGCCGGCCACGCCCTCGTACACGGCGGTGTCGCCGTCCAGCATCGGTTCGGGCAACGCCTGCGGCCATGACAGGGCCAGCGCGTGACCGGCCCGGGTCATCCGCACCATCGGACCGTTCCCACCGGCGGAGAACTTCAGCCCGACCGTCGTCGCGGCCGGGACGATCGCGCCACCGGAACGGTGCAAGGTCGTGTCGATGTCGACCCACTTGCCACCCTGGCGAGTGCGGATCGGCTGCACATGCTGCTCGATCTCGATCCGGCCGTTCGGCAGCGCCCGTACCGTGCTGTTCTCTCCGCGCCGGGAGGTGATCTCCACCGGCCGGCCCGTCCGTTTCGCCGCCGCCACCGCCTGCTGCTCGGTTGCCGCCGACTTCGGTTCATCGGCGTGGGCCAGGGGTTCTCGAATCGCCGACCACAAAGGTACTTGGACCATTCCGGCGACCATTAACAGCGCCAGGAACCGGACCAACCAAACTGGGCGCCGCCATGGCGACGGCCAAGGAACAGAACCACGACGACATGCTGCACGGCGACTCATAAAGAACCCCAATGCGCCCGGGTTGATCAAAGCCGCCTCAACGTAACCCGCAGATCATTAGGGAGAAAGACCCGGATCGATCATGGCAATGTGATATACAACACAGTCAATTCAGTAAACCTGGCGAGACGTCTCCGGCGTCCCACTTCAATACCCCAACCAAGAATATTACGCTAGGTAACTAAACGCCTTCGAAATATCGACGTTTGCAGTGGCCTCATTCCGGGAAGGCGATGTAAATCGACGGCCGCACAACATCTAGCGCCGAAGGCATAAAACTTTGGCATTGATACGGCAGCTGTAATTTCGGCTCTGACCTGCTGTGATCATGGGGTGGTTTCGGCGTAGGTGTGCCAGGCGTGGTGGCAGGCTCGGGCTCGTTGCTGGTGGCGTCGGCGCCATAGTGACCATGCGTGTCGGTGCTGGGGGTCGGTGCGGGGCGGGGGTACGACGGTCCCCCGGATGAGCCGTAGCAGTTCGGGGACGGTGATGGGGATCAATTCGGGGTCGCCGGGGTGGCGTTCGGTGGCGGTGGTGACGGCGAGGTAGGTGTAGGCGAGCAGGGCCAGGCAGGTCCAGCGGTGCCAGGAGACCCAGCGGGTGGTCTGGCCTTTGTCCAGGCCGCAGGCCTGTTTGGCGAGCTGGTGGTCTTCTTCGATCTTCCAGCGGACGGTGGCGATGGCCACCAGCCGGGCCAGCGGCACCGGGGTCGGGCTGTAGCAGCGGTAGTAGGACAGTTTGCGGGTGTAGCGGTGCCGGCGCACCAGCAGGACCGTGCATCCGGCCTGGTCACCGGCCTGGTGGCTGTCGGGGGTGTCGTCGGGTGTGATGGCGAGCATGGCCCAGTCGTAGGAGCGGACGCCTTTGGTCCCGGTGCCGGTGCGCATGCGCTGCCACCCGCCGTCACTGATCAGCCGGACGGCCCTGCGGGCGGTGGTGGTGTGCGGGCCGAGGGCCACGGTGTGGTCGTGCTTGACGGCCATCACATAGCCCATGCCCAGGCTCCGGACGCAGGTGCGCAGGTCTCGGCCGCCGTAGACCTCGTCCCCGGCCACGAACCCGGCGCCTATCCCGCGGCCGCGGGCGCGGGCGAGCATCGCGGCGGCCAACTGCGGTTTGGTGGCGAACTCGACCTGTTCGGGGACACCGGCCAGCTCGCGGCGTTCCTCATCGGCCGCCCAGTCTCTGGGCAGGTACAGGCGGCGGTCGATGATGGTGTGGCCATGGCCGGTGGCGTAGGTGAGATTCACCGTCACCTGGCACAACGCGACCCCGCCCAGGCTCCCCGAATACTGGCGCGCCGCCCCGACACAATCGGTGGAGGATTTGGCGTCGCCGGTCTCGTCCACGATGAACACCGCGTCCTGGTCACCGTCGGCGCCACCGTCGCCGCCGGTCAAGTGTTCAACGGCCCAGGCCGCGACCTCGTCCAGGACCTGCCGCTCGTCCCATTTCGCCCTCGACAGCAGGTGCTGCAGCCGGTGCGGGCCTGTGTGCCCGAGCGCCTCGCCCAAGGTCCAGCAGTTGTGGTCCTCCAGCTCCATCAGCAGGCCCAGCACGAACTCCCGGGCCAGCCGTCGCGGCTCACACCTGCGGAAACACCCCGCGATCCGGGTCATCACCGCGTCCAGAAACCGGGCCCGCCGCTGCTGTTCGGCATGCGCTATCGTGCCCCCGACGGTCGTCGGGGTTTTGGTTTTCGTCACACAAAGCAAAGATCACGGCGGCCGTCCCGCATGTCCGGGACTCCACCCGATCGTGATCATCTCAAGCTGCCCCGCTGACCAGCAGCGACATCCCCAAATTCACGATCTACAGCTGCCGTAATTGACCTCTACAGTGGGTCGGTGTATGCGTTCTCCGAAGCGGGATCGGGCTGGATCGCTGCGAGTTTTCGAGTGGTCGCACAGCGTCGGCGGCTCTGGTTTCTGGATTGCGAAACCGCAGATGTCGCGAGCGGCGGGGCCGGTCAGGGAGAGGACGGCGGGTTCGCCTTGTGCCTGCCGTTGGGTTTCAGCGGCGAGCCGATCCGGACCGGGCGGGATCCGGCGCCGCGGGGCAGCGCGTGCCGGGTGTGCGGCACCAGCGGCGCGGGCGCGTCCGGTGGTGGTTCCGGGTCGGGGGGCGCCGGCGGGGCGTCCTCGGCTTCCGCGAGCGACTCCTGCTCGCGGACGTACTCTTCGAACTCCATCGAATGCGCGGTCGGCAGCGTGATGATGCCGGGGTTGGCGTCCACGAGGAGGATGCGGCGGCCGGCAGCGCCCGAATGGGTGAACACCATCGCGGTCGGGGGGAGCTCCTGGAGCTGCGGCGGTTCCACCAGCAGTTCCCGGAAGCGCTGCTTGTTCGTCCGGAGGTCGGCGACCGTCCGGCCCCACGCGGTCGCGGAGCTGATGCCCTTCACCAGGACCGAATCGTCGGCGGCGGGCGCGGGCAGCGGCGACCACACCGGGTCGGTGAGGCCGTCGCCGCGCGGCCGCGCGAACGCGACCGTGCTGGCGTAGCTCTCCCCCGCGACGTCGAACAGCGTCTCCCCGGCCGCGTCGGTGATCTCGGCGACGAGCAGCGGCTGGCCCGCGCCGATGTGCTCGGCGGCGACGCGGGCGTCCTCGGGGTTGCCGAGCCGCATGAACCCGACGGCGGCGTGGCCCCGGCGTCCGAGCCGTTCGCGGACGTGGCCGGGGATCGACCGGTACATCAGCACGAGCCCGGTCCCGGTGGCCTCGCACGCGTCGATGAGCCGGTCGAGGACGTCCCCGCGCAGCTTCTCGGCCCCGCACAGGAACAGGGTGTGGTCCCACTTGCCGCCGGGCGGGGCCTCGCGGATCCGGTGGGTGAGCGCGGTCGTGACGTAGGTGCCGAGGATCCGGTTGGTGAGGACGCCCGCGCGGCGGTCCATCGACACCACGTGCAGCCTGGACGGCGGCAGCGTGACGGGCTCGGTGGCGAGCTTCTCCAGCTTGCGGAGCTGCGCTTCGAGCGCCCACGCCCGCCGGACGACGATCCGGTCGGTGGCGTCCCGGCCGAACAGCGTCGCGATGCGTTCGAGTTGCTCGTCGGTGAGGAGCCCCTTCCGCAGGTCGTCGCGCGGGTCGCCGACCTGGGCGAGGACGCGCAGCGCCGCGGTGATCCGCGGGATCGTCGCGTCCGGCCCGAGGACCTCGATGAGCCGTTCCAGGATCGCGTTGTCGAACGACAGATCCCGGGTGCCGCCCTCCTCCTCGCCCGCGCTGACCACGAGCGAGAGCACGTCGGCGAGCGCCTCCCGGTTCAGCCCCCGCGTGACGTCCAGCCGGGGCAGGTCGGCGGGCAGCACCCAGACGAGCGGGTCGTCCCCCCGGTCGGCCGCCAGCCGCAGCAGGTCGTGCGCGACCGCGCCCTCGGAAAGGTCGATGACGGTGAGCCGGGCGCCCACCGCCAGCCGCGCCGCCCCCATGGTGGTCACGGCCGCGGCCCACCCGGCGAGCGTCCCGCCGACGATGTCCACCCGGTCCACGCCGGGCGGCACCGCGACCGGGTACCACTCGCGCTGGCTCTCGTACGCCGCCCGGCGGCTCTCCCATTCGGCGCGGGCCTTGGCGTACGCCTTCTCGGCCGCGTCCCGCTCCCGCTCGCGGGCGGCCCTGCGGCGCTCCTCCTCGTCCCGCTCCAGCGCGAGCCGCTCCCGCACGCCCCGCTCGTCCCGCCACAGCCCGCCGCCGGTGATGCCCAGGACGATCGCGCACGCCAGCAGCGCCACCCCGGCGAACGCCCACGGGATCACGCCCACGATGCCGCACAGCAGGAACAGGCCGACGAACGCGACCGTCCCACCGAACGCGATGCGCAGCGGCCGGCCGGCCATGTGCTCGGCGGGCCGCCGCCCCGGCGGCGGCAGCGGCGCCCGTTCGGGCTGCTCGGGCCGCTCCGGTGGCGGCCCCGGGTCGGGGTGCACCTGCACGTAACGCCAGCCCACATGAACGCGGTCGGCCTGTGTGAGCCGCGCCATCGCGGACCCGCTCGCCATGTCCGTCACGTCGAGAGACCCCTGGAGTCGCGGGAGTGCCTGGGGGTTGCCGGTCAGCTTGCCTACGCAGTCCAGGGTAAAGACCTTCCTGCGTCCCCGCGCGTCCTTCAACGTAACAGCACTACAGATAACCGATTAGCCCCACCATTTCGGGCACCCCGCCTCACCTGCATGAAAGATCGGACAACCCGCCCCGCAAAACTGGCCGCACCCGGCCACTTTCCCCTCCCCACCGCACTGCGGAACGGTCAGGGCTTGCCCGCCTGTATCGCCGCGCGCTTGGCCTGGCGGTCCTGGCGCCACAGCTTGCCCGCCTCCGCCGGATCGCCGTCGAAGATGACCCTGCCCTGGCGCAGCGTGACGCCGCGGTCGCACAGCCGGGTGAGCATCTCGATGTCGTGCGCCACGATCACCATGGTGCGTCCCTCTCCCCGCAGTTCCCGGATGCGCTTGAGGCACTTCTCCCGGAACGGCGGGTCGCCGACGGCCAGCGCCTCGTCAACGAGGAACACGTCCGGCTCGGTGTGCGCCGCGATGGAGAACGCGAGGCGCATGAACATGCCCGAGGAGTAGAACCGCACCTGGTTGTCCAGGAACCGCTCTACCCCGGAGAACTCGACGATCGTGTCGAACTTTCGCTTGATCTCCGCCTCGGACATGCCCAGGATCGCCGCGTTCAGGTAGACGTTCTCGCGTCCGGTGAGATCGGGATGCAGCCCGGCACCGACGTCGATCAGCCCGGCGATCCGGCCGCGCACCCGGACCGAACCCGAGTCCGGGCGCATCACCCCGGAGATCAGCTTGAGCAGGGTGCTCTTGCCGGAGCCGTTCAGCCCCATCAGCGCGACCGTCTCACCCTGGTAGATCGTCAGGCTCACGTCGTCCAGCGCGTTGAACGTCTCCGACAGGCTCTGCCGCCGGACGGCGCGGATCGTCATCTCCCGGATGGACCGGGCGTGCCGAAGCGTGAACTGCTTGCTCACCGCGTCGATGACGATGGACTCGGGGATCGGGGGGATGGCCACGTCGCTACAACTCCTGGGCGAACCGCTGCTGGGCGCGCGCGAACACCAGACTGCCGGCGAGGAACACGAGCCCGGCCACCGCGAGCGAGATCGCGGCACGGCCGTACATGTCCGGGGGGAAGGTGAAGTCGCCCCGCGTGCCCGGGAACCAGAACGCGCGCTGGAACAGGCTGACCGCGGACACGAGCGGATTGGCCAGGTACGTCTCCAGCACCCAGCCCGGCGCCTGGTCTCGGACATGCCACCAGGGATAGATCATCGGCACCGACCAGGTGATGACGATCATCATGATGTCCACGACCTGCTCCAGATCGCGGAAGAAGACGTTGATCCCGGCGAACAGCAGCCCGATCCCGAGCCCGAGGACGATGATGATCGCGAAGCCGAGCACCGCGCCGGCGAGCCCCGCCGGCGACGGCCGCCAGCCGTACGCGAGCGCGCCGCCCAGCATGATCCCGAACCCCGGCAGGAAGTGCACCAGCGACACCAGCAGCGACGCGACGGGAAACAGCTCGCGCGGCAGGAACACCTTCTTGATCAGCGGACCGTTGCCGGTGACCGAACGGGTGCAGGAGTGGATGGTCTCGGTGAACAGGTTCACCAGCACCATGCCGGAGAACAGGTAGATCGGGAAATGCTCGACGTGGCGGTCCATCCCGAGGAAGACCCCGACCACGAAGAAGTAGACGGAGAAATGCACCGCCGGACGTACATAGGACCAACCGAGACCGAGGAGCGAGCCCTTGTAGCGGGCCTTGAGCTCCCGCCGCACGAGCAGACGCAGCAGGTAACGGTCCTTGAGGACGTGCCGCAGCCCACCGCCGGTGCCCGGCGCGACGAGCGGTGGGAGGCCGCCCGCGTGCGCCGGGACCGTCCGCTCGCTCATTCGCCCGCCGATCCGGCGGCGGCGAACGTCTCCCGCCACGCCTCCGGGGAGGCCAGTTCCTCCGCCGCGGCCCGGTAGCGCGCGGCGAGGTCGTCCCACTCACGGGTGAGCTTGGCATGCAGCAGGCCGCTGCGTTTCATGATGGCCCGGAAACGCTTCGGGTCGCGCTGGTACCAGGTCACCTTCGTGCCGTCCGCGGACGAGACGAGAGCGCTGTCGAACTTCGACAGCATCCCCCAGTGCTGGTCGAGATGCGGGATCGTCGCCTGCGGGTTGCGCAGCGCTTCCTCGTCGACCGGCCCGAGGTGGCGGATGGCGCTGGTCAGCGCGGTCTTGATCACCTTGGACCGGCCCTTGGGCACGTCCGGGTTCCGGCCGCGCCTGGGGGGACGGGTCCGCCGCACGTCGGGGAACTCCTCGACACGCTCACCGGCCTGCGCGTCCGGGAACCCGGCCCGCACCCGGCGGACCTCCTTCACCTTGGTGACCATGCCCGCGTGCATGTGCTCGGGCCCGGCCAGCACGTCCCGCAACGCCATGACCATGAGCTCGGCGGTGGAGTACTGCATGGCGAGCGCGTGCTTCACCGAGATGATGAAGCTCTCCTTCAGCAGGTTGCCGCCCCGCTCGTACGGTGAGTGGAGCAGCGCCGTGACCAGCCGGTTGCGCCAGTGGAAGTACGCCTGCCAGTCGATGCCGTCGTCCTTGTCCTGCCACGGAACGTGCCAGGCCGCCACCCCCGGCAGCGACACGGTGGAGAACCCAGCGGCCCGCGCGCGGACCCCGTACTCGGCGTCGTCCCACTTGATGAACATCGGCATGGACAGCCCGATCTTGCCGATGGTCTCCACCGGGATCAGGCACATCCACCAGCCGTTGTAGTCGGAGTCGACGCGGCGGTGCAGCCACGGCGTCTCCCGCAGCGCGTTGCCCTTCTGCGCGAAGTCGTGCTCCGGCCAGGTGTGCGCGGCCGGCCCCCACCACCAGCGGTAGCGCTCGATCGTCTCGCCGAACGCGTGCAGCTGGGAGCGGACGAACAGGTTGAACATGTGCCCGCCGACGATCGTCGGCGTCTTGGCATGGTCGGCGAACGCGACCGCGCGCAGGATGCCCTCGCTCTCGGTCACCACGTCGTCGTCGAGAAGCAGCACATAGTCGCTGCGGCCGGCCCGGACCGTCTCGTCCATCGCCCGCGCGAAGCCGCCGGAGCCACCTAGATTGCCCTGGTCGATGACGCGCAAGCGGCCACCGAGCCCCGCCTCGGCCGCCGCGAAGTCGGGATGGTCCTCGATGCGGTCGGTGCCCTGGTCGACGACGAAGATCTCGTCGATGACGTCGAGCACCTCCGGCGCCTCACCGAGCGCGATGAGCTGGTCCACGCAGAAGGCGGGACGGTTGAACGTCGTGATGCCGATGCTCGCGGTGCCCTGGCGCCGCACCTGCTCGACGTCGGCGCACCATTCGGCCCGTTCCAGCACCGCGGTGCGCTCCCCGGCCAGCACGTCGAACCAGTACCAGCCGCCGTCCAGGAACGGCTTGAGCGAGAGGGCGAAGGAACGTTCCTCCGCGGTCTCGGAGTCCACCGTCACCGACGCGACCCGGTGCACGTGCCCCTTGGCGCTGGACCGGTAGACGATGACGGTCGCCTCGCCGCGGAGCCGGACCCGCAGGGCGACCTCCTCCACGTGTGTCCAGCGGCGCCAGTACCCGGCGGGGAACGCGTTGAAGTAGGTCGCGAACGACACCCGGCCGCCGACCGGGACCAGGACGGTGCGGCGCCCCGCCTCACCGGCCCGCCCGCCCGTCTCCGGGAACCCGGGCGCGGCCTCCACCGCGCTCTCCTCCGCCACGGCCTCCGCACCCCGGACCATCCGGCCCTCGATGTACAGCGGCAGCACGTCCAGGTCCCGCCCGACCGGCAGCACGACCCGCTGCAGCGTGCGCGGCGTCACCGTCTCCGGCGGGCCGGCGGGGTTCGTCGTCGTCACTCGTCCACTCCTCCGCTGACCAGTCGGGCGCCGCCCGCGAAGTGCGGGCGCAACCGGTTGTCGACCATGCTGAGCGCGGCGCCGATCGCCATGTGCATGTCGAGGTACTGGTAGGTGCCGAGCCGGCCGCCGAACAGGACACCGTCCTCGCGTCGGGCGAGATCCCGGTAGCGCAGCAGCATCGCGCGGTCGTCCGGCGTGTTGACCGGGTAGTACGGCTCGTCCCCGCGCGCCGCCGCGCGGGAGTACTCCCGCATGATCACGGTCTTGTCGCGCGGGTACCACTCCCGTTCCGGGTGGAAGTGCCGGAACTCGTGGATTCGCGTGTAGGGGACGTCCTCGTCGGCGTAGTTCATGACGGACGTGCCTTGGAAGTCGCCGGTCGGCCTGACCTCCATCTCGAAGTCCAGCGTCCGCCAGCCGAGTTCGCCCTCGCGGTAGTCGAAGTAACGGTCGAGGGGGCCGGTGTAGACGACCGGAACCCGCCCGACGAGGTCGTCTCGCCGCTCGAAGAAGTCGGCGCCGAGGCGCACCTCGATGTTCGGGTGGTCGGCCATCCGCTCCAGCCACGCCGTGTAGCCGTCGACCGGGAGCCCCTCGTGCCGGTCGTTGAAGTACCGGTTGTCGAACGTGTACCGCACCGGCAGCCGGGTGATGATCTCCGCCGGGAGTTCCCGCGGGTCGGTCTGCCACTGTTTCGCCGTGTACCCCCGCACGAACGCCTCGTACAGCGGGCGTCCGATGAGCGAGATCGCCTTCTCCTCCAGGTTGCGCGGCCCGCCGTCCGGCACGCCCTCCCCGGCCTGCCGGGCGATGAGCGCGCGGGCCTCGTCCGGGGACATCGCACGGCCGAAGTACTCGCAGATCGTGCCGAGGTTGATGGGCATCGGGTACACCCGGCCCTTGAACGTCGAGAACACCCGGTGCTGGTAGGAGGTGAAGGCGGTGAACCTGTTCGCGTACTCCCACACCCGCTCGTTCGAGGTGTGGAACAGGTGCGCGCCGTAGCGGTGGACCTCGATGCCGGTCTCCGGCTCCGGCTCACTGTAGGCATTGCCGCCGATGTGGTCGCGGCGCTCCAGGACGAGCACGCGAAGGCCCAGCTCGGCCGCGCACCGTTCGGCGACGGTAAGGCCGAAGAACCCGGCACCCACGACAACAAGATCGATCTTCACGGGACGGCGTCCATCTCCATGCGGGGGGCCGGGAGCGAACGGGGCCGGAGCCCCGGGTGATACGCGTTGTTCGCACAGATACCCGGCTAAGATACCGGCTGATCGATCGGCAGCGCCCATGAGCCCGAGGAACGCAGTGGCGGCACCTTCTCCCGAAACTCCCGGGCCCGGCGTGCGTCCGGTGGTGTACCTGCACGTCGGGGCGGCCAAGAGCGGGACGACGTTCCTGCAGAACGTCCTGTGGCACAACCGGGAGCGGCTGCGGTCGCACGGCGTGCTCTACCCGGGCGACGACGACGCCGCGCACGTCAGGGCCGCTTTCGACCTTCGCGAGACGTTCTTCCGCGGCGCGTCGGACCCCCTCGTCCCCGGCGCATGGCCGGACCTGGTCAGCCGGGCCCGCGCCTGGCCCGGCACGACGCTCATCTCGCAGGAGCTGTTCGCGCCCGCGCTGCGCCCGCATGTCGCGCGGGCGCTGGACGACCTCGGCTTCGCCGACGTGCACGTGATCTTCACCGTCCGGGACATGGCCCGGCAGATCCCGGCGCACTGGCAGGAGGACATCAAGAACCGCTTCACCACCTCGTTCGCCGACTTCACCGCGGCACTGCGCCGCCCCGACCGCAACACCGTCAAGGTCGCCCGGCTCTTCTGGGGGCTCCAGGACCCCATCGACGTCCTCGGACGCTGGGCGGAGAACCTTCCGCCGGAGAACGTCCATCTCGTGACGCTTCCACGGCCAGGCGCACCACGCGACCTGCTCTGGAAGCGGTTCTGCCGGGTGGTGGGCGTACCGCCGGAGAGCTGCGACCTGGCCGCCCCCTTCGCGAACCCGTCGCTGGGGCTGCCGGAGACGCAGATTCTGCGCCGGCTGAACGCGTCCCTGGACGAGGCGACCGTCGACTGGCACTTCTACAACGACGAGATCAAGCACCACCTGGCCCAGGACGTGCTCGGCCGCCGGACGGGGTCCCCGCGCATCCAGTTGCCCGCCGAGGACCACGCCTGGGCGGCGGAGCAGGCGGCGGAGACAATCCACCGGCTTCGCGAAGCCGGGTACGACATCGTCGGCGACCTGGAGGAGCTGCGGCCGTCACCCCCCGGAGACGACGCCGGGCGGCATCCCGACGACCCCGACTGGGCCGGCATCGCCGACGCCGCCGACGACACGATCGGAGCGCTGCTCCGGCGGATCGCCGACTCGGAGGCGGAGCTGGCCGGGCTGCCGGCGGGCATCGGGACGCGGAAGGCCGACCAGATCGAACTGCTGCACGCCGACGCGAAACTACTGCGGGAGCGGATCGACCGGCTGTGCGAGGACACCGTCCCCCTCGTCAAACGGGCGGCGCGGACGCTGAGCGAGCGTCACCCGATGGCCGCCCGCCTGCGGGAGACGTACTGGCGGCTTCAGTCCGGCCCACGGGACTCCGTGCCCGCCGCCGAAGAGACGAACACGAGGTGACCGACCGGATGGACCCGACCCAGCCCGACAAGGCCGTGTACCTGCACGTCGGAGCGCCCGCGGCGGGCGGAGCCTTCCTGCAGAAGGCGCTCTGGGCGAACCGGCGGCGCCTCGCGAAAGACGGCGTCCGCTATCCCGTCGCCGGTCCCCTGGAGCATTTCGGGGCGGTCATGGACCTGCGCGACATGACGTGGGGCGGTCACCGGGACCCGGCCTGGGAGGGCGCGTACGAGCGGGTGGCGGAGCGGGCACGCGGCTGGCGCGGGCACACGGTCGTCCTGTCCCAGGAGCTTCTCGGTGGAGCGGACGAGCAACAGGTCGAGCGGGCCGTCACCTCGTTCGGGGACGCCGAGGTGCACATCGTGTTCGCGACCCGTGACCTCGGCACGCAGCTCATCCTGGATTGGCAGGAGCAGATCCGCCACACCCACACCATCACCTTCGAGCGGTTCGTGGCCGACCTGGTCGAGCACGGCATCGACGCGCCCGAGCCGTACGGGGAGATGTTCTGGGGCCTGCACGATCCGGTCCGGGTTCTGCGGGCGTGGGAGACGGCGGTGCCACGCGAGCGCATCCACGTGATCACGCTTCCGCCCTCCTGGAACGCTCCGGGGCTGCTGTGGCGGCGGTTCTGCGAGCTGACCGGCATCGACGCCGCCCGGTACGACGTGGCGGGCATACCGGACGACCGGCCGCTGTCGGTGATCGAGGCGGAACTGATGCGGCGGCTGAACGGCAAGCTGGCGGCGGCACTCGGCGGCGAGTACGAGGACGTCGTCCGCGCCCACCTCATCGGGCATGCGCTCAGCGCGGGCGCCGAGGCCGGCGGGGTCGGCGGCGGCGCCCCGATGGCCCTGCCGGACGAGCACGCCACCTGGGCGGCCCGGCGCACGGCCGAGGTCGTCGACGGCATCCGGACGGCGGGCTACCGGGTGCACGGTGACCTGGCCGAGCTGGCGGCGGCACCCCGTCCCGAGCAGGCCGTCATGCCGGGTGAGCTTCCCGACCGGGAGGTGGCCACGGCGCTGATCGCGGTCATCGCCGAGCTGCTGACGCGGCTCGCGGAGGTGCGCGAACGGGTCGGCCTCGCCCAGCTGCACGCCGACCTCGCCAGTGTGCGGGACGGTCTCGACCGGCTCATGGAGACCGCCGCCGTGCCGAACCCGGCGCTGCGGCGCGCCGCCAAGCGCGCGGGCATGGGCCGATGAGCCCGGTCGTCGCCGCGGTCGTCGTCACGTTTCGGCGGCAGGAGCTGCTGACCGAGGCGCTGACGGCGCTGCGGTCGCAGAGCCGCGTCCCGGACCGGGTCATCGTCGTGGACAACGCATCCGGCGACGGGACGCCGGAGCTGGTCCGCGCCCGGTTCCCAGAGACCGAGCTGCTGGAGCTTCCCGTCAACACGGGCGGCGCCGGCGGGTTCGCCGCGGGCATCGCACACGCACTCACGGGGGAGGCCGATCTTCTCTGGTTACTGGACGACGACACCGTTCCCGAGCCCGGTGCCCTCAAGGCGTTGCTCGCCGCCGAGCCGGGCGGTGGCGGCAACGCGCCCGTCCTGGTCGCCAGCCGCGTCGTGTGGACGGACGGCCGCGACCATCCGATGAACACCCCGCGCCGCAAGCCGCGGGCGTCGTCGTCCGAGCTGGCCCTGGCGGAGGCGGTGAACGGCTATCCGATCCGGTCCGCCTCGTTCGTGTCCGTGCTGATCGACGCGCGCCACGTGCGTGAGAGGGGACTGCCCATCGCGGACTACTTCCTGTGGAACGACGACTTCGAGTTCACCATGCGGATCCTGCGCGGCCGGCGCGGGCTGCTGTCCCGCGACAGCGTGGTCGTCCACAAGACCGTGACCTTCGGCTCGACCGATGCAGATCCAGGTCCGCGCTTCTACTACGAGGTACGCAACAAGGTGTGGCTCTTCACCCGCAGCCGCGCCCTGTCCCCCACCGAACGTCTCCTCTACGGTGGCTCGACCCTGCGGCGCTGGGTCCGAACCTTCGCCGGCTCCCAAGACCGGGCCGCCCTGCTCCGCTGCCTGGCACGCGGGCTCGGCGACGGTCTGCGCAAGCGGCCCCGTCCCACCGCCGAGGTACTCCGCGACCTCGGGATCTGACGCGGGTCAGCCGACCTCGAAGTAGTCGAGCTGGCCCGCTCCCGTCACCTGACGCAGCGCGAGAACGTTCTGGCCCGAGACAAGGTCGACCTCCACCTTGGCCGACGCCCATTCGTCCTCTCCCGTCGTACGCAGGTTCACCGGGACGGCCGCGCGCCCGTTCACGATCAGCTGCTGCGTGCCCGGCCGCCCGGACCGATTCGCATACCGGATCTGCACGGTGTACCGGCCGGTCTCGGGTGCGGCCGCGTCCAATTCGATCTGGCAGCCGCCCTGCGCGAGCGGCGCGAGGGCCTTGCCCGCGGAGGCGCGCGGACGGCCGACGACGGTGGCGCAGGTCCCAATACGAGCGTTCTCCGCTTCGTACCGGACGGGGACACCGCGTAGCACGGGACGGGGACCGTCCCAGCCGAGGCTCGCGACGTACATGCCCCGGGTCACCTGCGAGTCGCCGTGGAACTCCAGGATTCCGTGGAAGACCAGATGGTCGCCGGCGGCATCGGTGACGATGCTCGCCCCGCCCGGCCCCTTGACCTTCCCGTCGTAACCGCCGGTGGACTGCACCGGGTCCGGCGCCTTCACGTAAGGTCCGGCCAGCGACGACGCCACCGCGTACCTGGTCTGATAATTGGTCTCGAAGTACCAGCCGGCGGAGTACAGCAGAACGTACTTGCCGCCCCGGTGCACGAGGGCGGGCGACTCCACCAGAACGGGATCGTTCCCGCCCCTGCCCATGATCTCGGTGGGCGGCCCGGCCAGATACAGTCCGTCCGGGCTCAGCCGCACCAGGTAGATCGCCGCCGTCGTCCGGGCGTCGGTCTTGTAGAGCAGGTAGCGGGTGCCGTCACGCTCGATGAAGGACGACGCGTCGATGGCTCCGCCGAGTTCCGCGGGGCACACCAGCGGCCCACCCTCCAGGGCCGCGAAGGGGCCGGCCGGGGACGCCGACGTCGCGACACCGATGCACTGCAGGTCCCGGTTCTTCACCCGCGCCGAGAAGTACAGCAGGTAGCCGCCGTTACCGGGCCCGGGGGGCACGACCTCGGGCGCCCACGTCCGGCCTTCGGCGGCCCAGGACGGCAGGTGCGCGAGTCCGTCACCGGGCAGTCTCTCCCAGGGGCCGGTGACCGTCGGCGCGCTCTCGACCGGCATGTTGACGCCGGCGTTGGTGCCGTAGGCGTAGTAGGTGTTCCCGGCCTTGATGACGGCGGGATCGGCGAAGGAGTCCCGGATCACCGGCTCGGCCGGGGAGTAGCCCGGGGCGGTCACCGGCGTGGCCGTCCCCGCCGGGGCGGGTGTCACCGGTGCGGCGCCGCGCGCCGGGGCCGTGCCGCCGGAGGAGCCCGCTCGCAGGCCGGGCACCAGGCTGCCGGCGAGCAGGATCAGCAACGCGATGAGTCCCGTGATCGCCGCGCCCGCGACCAGCGGAACCACCGGACCGGTCGGTCGAGAGTTCACGGCCCTCCTCCTGGGACATTCCGCATGATGCCAACAGCCGGCGGCCACCGCGAACCATCAAGGTCGCGACAAGCCGGGCACACACCTCGGTACGCTGCAACCCGGCGTACCTGATCAAGGAGAGGCGGAGTGTTCCGATCCCGGCGGCACCGACCGCCCTTCCCCCTTCTCTTCGTCGTCCTCACCGGACTGCTGCTCGGCGCCTGCTCCGGCGGCATCGGACAGGACCGGAAAGACAGGACGCTCGTGAAGAGGCCGAACATCGTGTTCGTGCTCACCGACGACCTGTCGTGGGACCTGCTCCCCTACATGCCGCAGGTGCAGCGCATGCAACGCGAGGGGCTCACCTTCCAGAACTTCCTCATGGCGGACTCCCTCTGCTGCACGTCCCGGGCCACGATCTTCACGGGAATGTATCCGCACAACACCGGGGTGCGGACGAACTTCCCGCCGGACGGCGGCTACCACGTCTTCCAGCGCAAAGGCGGCGAGCAGGCGTCGTTCGCGCCCGCGCTCCAGAAGGCCGGCTACCGCACCGCCATGCTGGGCAAGTACATGAACGGGTACGAGCCCCGGGACCGAAGCGGCCTGCCGCGGAAGGTCCCGCCGGGCTGGAGCGAGTGGTACGTCGGGGGCAACGGCTATCCCGAGTTCGGCTACGAACTGAACGAGAACGGCCGCCCCGTCCACTACGGGCACCGGCCGAAGGACTACCTGACCGATGTGCTCGCCGACAAGAGCACCGACTTCGTCCAGCGCGCCGGCGGCTCCGGGCAGCCGTTCTTCCTGGAGATCGCGACGTTCGCACCGCACGGGCCGTTCATCCCCGCGCCCCGGCACGCCACGGCGTTCCCCCGTCTCAGGGCACCCCGGCCGCCGTCGTTCAACGAGCCCGACATCAGCGACAAGCCGTCCTGGCTGCGGAAGCATCGCAAGCTGGGGCCACGCCGGCTCACCCACATCGACGACTCCTTCCGCAACCGGGCCCGGATGGTGCAGTCGGTGGACGAGATGGTCGGCCGGATCCGTTCGACGCTGAAGACACTCGGCCGGGACAAGGACACCTACGTCATCTTCGGCTCCGACAACGGATTCCACCTCGGCGAGCACCGGCTCGCCGGCGGCAAGATGACCCCGTACACAAGCGACATCCGCGTCCCGTTCGTCTTCACCGGGCCCGGTATCCCCGCGGGCGGCCGGGCGGACGCCATCACGCAGAACACCGACCTCGCCCCCACCTTCCTCGACATGGCGGGCCTCCGGGTTCCCGGCTCCGCCGACGGCCGGTCACTCGTCCCGTTCCTGCGCGGCGACACCCCGGACGATTGGCGGCAGACGGCACTGATCGAGCACGTCAAGCCGCCGTTCTCCGCCGCGGACCCGGATCGCCAGGACTCCCTGCCCGGCTCGCCGGCAACGTACAACGCACTGCGCACCACCGACATGCTGTACGTCGAGTACGCCGACGGTGAGCGGGAGTACTACGACCTCACCCGCGACCCGCACAATCTCGACAACCTCGCCGGGACGCTGCCGGAGGAGCGACGGCGGCGGCTCTCCGCGCTGCTGTACGCGTTGACCCACTGCTCGGGCGCGAACTGCGCATCCGCGGGCCGGAGCCGATAGCGGGAAGGCGGGACATGCAGCTCACCAATCTGAGCAAGGACGCCGGGGCGAAGATGATGACCTGGATGGACGAGCAGCTCAGCGGACATTAGAAAATTCCGTCCCGTTTGCGCCGCTATCATCGCTGGCGTCGTGCGGGCCGCGCGGGCGACAGGATAGCGACGTGACATCGACCCTGATGCTGGGAGAGCGGGTGTGACTCCAACCGGAAAACCGGATGACGACCACGAGGGTGAGCGTCCCGAACCCGGGCGGCCGGACCAGGGCCCGCCTCCCCCGCAGTGGCTGAACGACGGGCAGGCGCCCGGTCCGGTCGCGCTCCTGCCCGAGGACGCCCCTGAGCCGGGAGGGTCCGGCGGCGACCGTCCCGAGGACGAGTCCGAGGACGACGCGGAGGCCGAGATGGCCGACCGCACCCGGATGGAGCGCACCGTCGTCGTCCCGCAGCCCGAGGGGTCGCCTCGGACCGTCGTGATCGCGCGCGAACCCTCCGCGGAGGAGGAGACCGATTCCCCGGCGGCGACCGGGCCGGCGGCCCCGGCCGCGCAGCCCGCTCCCCCGGCCACGTCCACCGACATGCCAGCGCCCCCGCCGTTCCCCTACGCGCAGCAGATCCCCGACACGCCCCTCCCACGGGCACCCGAGCCGTTCCCTTACGCGCAGCAGATCCCGGACGCCGCGCGGGCGGAGCGTCCGCCCGCCGCGCAGCACCCGTCCGCGCCGAACCCGCCGGCTCCCCGTCCGCCCGGTCAGAACCCGCCCGCGGCGAGTTCCCTCGCGCAGAGCCCGCCGGCCCCCGAGCCGTTCCCCTACGCGCAGGAGATCCCCGGCACCCCCGCCCCACAGACGCCCGAGCCGTTCCCCTACGCGCAGCAGATCCCGGGCACGCCCGCGGCTCCACCCGCTTCTCCACCGGCCGGAGAGTCGTTCCCCTACGCGCAGCAGATTCCGAGCGGGCCGCCGCAGGAGGCCGCCCACCCGGCGGCGCCGCCACCGGTCATCGAGGAACCCTGGCGGACGACGCCGCAGGGCAAGGCCAAGGAGCGGCGGAAGAACATCAAGAAGCCGCTGCTCATCGGCGTCGCCGGGTTGGCGGCGGCCGCCCTTGTGGCGGCCGGCGGGTTCTTCTTCCTGGCGGGCGGTGACGACAGCACGACCGGCGCCGCCGGTGGCGACGTCACGCTGGCGGGTTCGATGTTCGGTGCGAACTCCGCGGGCACCACCGACGGACGCGACCAGCGCCTCACGGACGTGGCGGCGGCGGGCTCCACCGTCGTCGCCATCGGCGGCGAATCCGACACCTCGGGTTCGCGTGGCCAGTTCCTCGTCTCCGCTGACGGCGGACGCACCTTCTCCTCCGGCAAGGTGACCGGGCCCGGCGGCGGGGAGCCGCCGCCGAACGAGGTCCCCCGGACGGTGACCGGATCCGCCAAGGGCTGGGTCGCGCTCGGCGGCCGCGACGGCGGCGCCGTGGTGTGGGCGAGCCGCGACGGCCGGACCTGGCAGCGGCTGCCCGACAAGGCCGCGCAGTCCTTCGGCAAGGGCACCCGCGTGAAGGACGTCTACGCCGCCCCGGACGGTTTCGTCGCCATCGGCGCCACCTCCCGGAAGGGCGACTTCAGCGATGCCGAACCCGCGGTGTGGACGTCCGCGGACGGCCGGAGCTGGCAGGTCCGGTCGGGTGACCGGCTGGACCTTCCGGTCAAGAAGGGCGAGGTCACGCTGGTGACCGTCGCCTCGTCCGGGAACGTTCTGCTGCTGGAGGGCGTGCACCGCCCGGATCCGAAGAAGCCCGCGAGGGCCCGGAAGGTGTGGCGGTCCGAGGACGGTGGCGGCACGTGGACCGAGTCCATCATCCCGGTGCCGAAGGGCAGCCGGGGCCTGATGATCGGCGGCGGCGCGGACGGCTTCCTCGCGGTCCGCGAGATCAAGGGCGGCGGCCAGTTCTTCTCCTCCACCGACGGCGAGAAGTGGACGAAGGTCGGCAAGCTGGCAGTCTCCGGCTACCAGCAGGTCGAGGCCGTGCTCAGCGACGACCAGGGCTTCGCGGCCATCGTCGGCCGCGGGCGGGACAGGCTGATCTCGCGGAGCGCCGACGGCCGCACCTGGAAGGACGCCGGGACCGTCCCGGCACCGCGCGGCCTGATCGTCCGGGGCGCGGCCCTCGCTGGTGGGCAGAGCATCCTGGTCGGCGCGCAGGACGGCGGCGGCGACACGGACGCCCTGCTGAGCGTGCACGACGGGAACGGCGGAGACGTCCCCATCGACCTGTCCAAGGTGCCCGGCGCGGTGCGGCCCGACCTGGCGGTCACCGCGCTGGCGGCGGACGGCGGCAAGGCGGTGGCGGTCGGCAGCGCGGCCGGCGAGGCGGCCACCTGGGTCTCCGCGGACGGCAAGACCTGGAACCGTGCCCGCGGTGTCGGCGCGGCCCTGTCCCGGCCCGGCCCGCAGCGGCTGCTCGGCGTCACCGCCGGCGCCAAGGGCTGGCTCGCCGTCGGGTTCGACCAGGCCAGACCGCGGCGGCCGCTCGTGGTGACGTCCGCCGACGGGTCGAGCTGGCAGGCGGCCGACCAGTCGGAGGTGTTCAAGGCCGGCCGGCACGAACTCGTCACCTACGGTGCCGCATCGGCCCCCGCCGGGTACGTGGTCGTGGGTGAGGACGGGCTGTCCGCGGCCACCTGGTTCTCCCCGGACCTGAAAACCTGGATGCGCGGAACGGGCGTCGGGAACAGCGGGCTCAAGGCGCTCCCCAACTCCAACCGGTGGCTGCGGTCGGTGGCGGGCGGGCCGTTCGGCTTCGCTGCGGCCGGGGGCCTGCGCGACCCCGCCGCGCCCCAGCAGTCCGGCTACCGCCCCGCCGTGTGGACGTCGTCCGACGGCAAGCAGTGGACGCTCAAGCAGCTTCCCCTTCCCTCGGGCGTGCAGGAGGGCGTGCTGACGCAGATCAGCGCGAAGGACAACACGCTCGTGGCGACCGGCAACGGCCGTAAGGCGTCGGGCCGGATCGCGATCGGATATCTGTCGGGCGACGGCGGCCGCACCTGGAAGCCGGTCGACCTTCCGTCGCCGGACGGCACGAAGAACCTTGAGGTGCTGAGCCTGACCGCGACCCCTGACGGGTTCGCCGCGGCCGGCACGAGCGGGCCCGTCGGGGCCACCGACGTGGTGTCGTGGACGTCCTCGGACGGGGCGACGTGGAAGGGCGCGCTCCTCGACGCCAAGGGCCTGTCCGGCGCGGGCGACCAGCAGATCACCGGCTTGGCCGTCTTCAAGAACGCGCTGCTCGGCGTCGGCGGAACCTCCCGTCAATCCGAGGCGCAGCCCGTCCTGTGGAGCAGGAAGAGCTGAGCACGCCACCCTCGGTGCCGGGCACTCCGGCGCCGAGGGCATCGCCGCCGGTGCTCAGCGGGCGGGCGGCGCCGGGGGCTCCGGTTGCGGGGTGAGAGGCCCCGGCTGCGGGGGCGGCTGCTCTCGGCGGCGGACGTGGCGGGGGATGTAGGTGAGGGCGCCGGGCGGGGTGCCGGCGCGGTCGCGGGAGCGGTTGCGGCGGGAGCCGTAGGGGGCGACGACGGCGCGGTAGAACGGTTTGCGGATCATGGTGGGGACGAGGCGGTAGCCGCCGCGGACCACGACGTTGCGCCAGTACTGCGGCTGGGAGATGAAGCCCTCGCGGAGCATCTCGCGCTGCAGCCGCAGTTCGGAGCGGAGCAGTTCACGGCCGCCGCGGCGTTCGTAGGCGCCCTCGCCGACGCGGTAGTAGACGAGGGGTTCGGCGATGTTCACCATCCGCGCGCCGTTGGCGATCATGCGGACGAACAGCCAGTAGTCCTCCATGAGGGGGAGATCGCCATAGCCGCCGGCGGCGACGACGGCGCTGCGCCGGTAGACGACCGTGGGGTGGTTGAACGGGTCGTGGAGGCGCGAGTAGCGGGCGATGTCGGCGGGGTCGCTCGGCGGGATGCGGCGGCCGACGACGTCGGTGATGTCGGTGCCGAATTCCAGGAGCCCGGCGCCTACGAGGTCGGCTCCGGCGCGCACGAGCGGAACCTGGGTCTGGAAGCGGTGCGGCATGGCGACGTCGTCGGCGTCCATGCGGGCGACGATGTCGTACCAGGCGGCGTGCAGGCCCGCGTCGAGGGCGGGGCCGAGGCCGCGGTTGTGCTCCAGGTGGACGAACGCCACCCGCACCGGGCTGCCCTCGACGAGTTCGCGCAGGCAGGCGGACAGTTCGGGCGGGACGGGGCCGTCCTGGACGAGGACCACCTGGTCGGGACGGAGGGTCTGCAGGTGCACGGCGCTCCGGAACGCGTCTCGTACATGCTCCGCCTGATCGCCGCCGTAGACGGTCATTAACAGGGTGAAGGGTTCGGGCTGCATGCGTCCGTTCCGGGGGGAGCGTTGCCCGGTAAAGCCCTGTGCGGGGGCGGCTTCGCGGGCCAGGGTCGGGATTCGAGTCGGCCGTCCTACAGAGGACGCTTTAGTGCGGTTAATGGTTTGCGCGGGCCAAGATACCGGTGCGGCGCATGGCCAGATCAGGTCGGAGCGCAAATGTTACGGTCGCCGCGGATCTCGCCCGCCATTTTCGGAACCGTCGGTGTCAGCGCGCGCAGTTCGGCGCCGTCCTTGCCGATGACGAGGTAGACGTAGCCGGGCCTGGCGGACGCCCAGGGGCGCGGCTGGGGCCCGGGGACGGCGATCGCGAGGCGCGCGGCCTGCCGTTCGGCGCCCACACCGTAGAGGATCATCGTGCGGGGGTACCGCTTCTTGCTGGTGCCGACCTTGACGATCTGGAAGCCGCGCTCGCCGAGCTGGTCGGCGGTCCGCCGGGCGAGGCCCTGGGCACTGGAGGCGTTGTAGACGCCGACCTTCACCTGCGCCGGCGGGACGGGCGGCACCTTGTTCTGCGCGGGCACCGGCGCGGGGGCGGGCTCGGGGAGCTTGTTGTCCTCGCGGACGGCCTTGAACAGCGGCTCGGCGAGCGCCTGGTTGAACTGGACGCGGTTCTTGTCCTGCGGATACGGCTGCACCGGCACGGTGACGAACCGGACCTTCCCCGCGCTCATCCCGCTCAGGCCGGAAGCGAGTTTCTGCATCACCGACAGCGTGAGCCGGTCGTCCGCCTTGATGGACTTGGTCGCGGCGGAGAGGAAGTCGTAGGTCCGTCCCGGGTCGGTGAGCATGCCCTTGTCGGTGGCCTTCTTGACGACCGACGCCATGAACGCCTGCTGCCGCCTGATCCGGTCGAGGTCGGAGCCGTCGCCGAGCACGTACCGGGTGCGGACGTAGCCGAGCGCCTGGTCGCCGCGGACGGTCTGCCGGCCGGCCCTGAGGTGCAGTTCGGCCTTGGGGTCGTCGACGCGCTTCGGGACGCAGATCTCGACGCCGCCGAGCGCGTCCACGACCCGTTTGAAGCCGGCGAAGTCGACCTCGACGTAGTGGTCGATGTGGATCCTGGTGAGCGACTCGATCGTGCGCCAGGTGCAGGCCGGGCCGCCGTTGGAGAAGGCCGCGTTGATCATCCCGAACTGGGCGGGGACGGTCGTGCCGTTCTTCTTCCTGCACGGCGGCATCTGCACCATCGAGTCGCGCGGGAAGCTGATGCCGATGGCGCTCTCGCCGCCGGGCGAGATGTGCAGCAGGATCGTGGTGTCGGAGCGCTGCCCGGCCTCGACGCCGTACCGGGCGTTCTCCCCGGCGCGGCTGTCGGACCCCATCACCAGGATGTTCAGCGAACTGTTGAGCTTGGGCGGGCGGTGCTCGCCCAGCCGGTCGTCGACGTGCTCGCGGTCGATCTGGCCGTCCAGCCGCCGCCAGAACCCGTAGGCGGTGAGGCTGCCGGCGACGAGCCCGACCGACAGCACGACCGACACCCAGCCGAGCACGCGCCACAGACGCCCCCGCACCGGCGGTTCCGGTGGCGGTGGGGCGTTGCCCGCGTAGTACACGGGAGAGGGCGCGGCGGCTCGCTGCATCCGTAACATTTCAGCACAGATTAGAAAAGGGGCACGCGTGTCACTGGAAAGTATCCGGTGATCAGGTCGCCCGGCCATCGAGGGTCCCCGGTGACTAGACTCCCGGACGAGATGAGCACCGTAGACGCGCTGACCGACCAAGCAATGGTCGTCCTCCAGGACCGGCCGGTCGTGCCGCTGAGCGCCTGGCTGGACCGGGCCCTCGCCGACTGCGCCGAGACCGGCCGCACCCTGCAGCTCGTCACGCCGCTGGACTCCCGGCTGACGCTTCCGCTGCGCACCGCCGCGTCCGGCACCGGCGTGCAGTGGATCGTACGCAACGGCGACGGCTACTACGAGGGCCTGACCGGACGGCCGATGAAGTGGGGCGGCGCGACGTTCGTCCCGGTGCCCGAGGCCCGCGACTACGCACCCGGATACACCACCCGCCCGACCGCGCCGATCGGTTCGCAGCTCACCCTCGTCTACCGGATCCGGCACGGCACCGAGGGCGACCTCGCCGGGACGGTCGAGCGGCTCCTGCAACTGCTCACCGGCAAGTACCCGTCCGGGCTCGGCCCCGCCGAACCGCTGGAGCACCCGTGGCGCCGCGACCGGCTCACCGAGTACGTGCGCGGACGTTCCACCGTGCGGCTCGTCGTCGGCGGCGACGGGCCCCGTCCGGCGCAGGCGATCTGCGACTACACGGCCGCCGAGGGCGGCGCCGTCGCCGAGGTCAGCACCGTCACCGTCGGCTACGCGCCCGAGGACCCGCCGCCCCTGCGGCACCTTCCCTCGCTCGTCGGCGCGCTGGCCGCCGACCAGCCGATCGCGTCGCTGTTCGTCCAGCTCACCCCGGGCCGCGCCGACCTCACCACCGAGCCGCGCTGGACGGGCGCGGCCGCGCCGGTCGCGCTCGCGGTCGCGGGCACCGTCACCGGCCCCCACGCCATCCCCGGGCAGCCGGTCGGGCCGGCGCGCGCACCGCTGACGTTCTTCCCACTGGGGGACGGCCGCTCGCCGGACGGCTGGCAGCGGCACAGCCTGCTCATGCAGCACCTCCAATCGGCCTGATCCGGCCGCCGGGGGTACGCGGCGCCCAAAGCGGGCCTTCCACCCCATGGACGCCGCATACGCCGCACAGGGCTGATGATCTACCCGTAAGGGATGCTGTACGGTCCTGCCCATGGGGAAGGCCGGTCAGCTCGACGCGCTTGAGCGGGCCGTCGAGGGGACGCTCGCGGAGGGGGCGTTCGAGTTCGACGGCGACGAGGCGGTCCTTCGCATCGAGGGGTCCCTCATCCTCACCACCGGCTGGTTCGTCGGGCTCGGCATCGGCGGCGTGGCACTGCTGCTCGCCGGCGCCGTCCTGTCCCTGGCGGGGCTCCAGGACGAGGCGCGCTGGGCGCTCGCACCGGGCGCGGCGCTGCTCGGCGCCGTGGCCTGCTTCCTGCTGCTGTGGCGTTTCACTCCCCTCGCGAGGCTGTGGTCGGATGTGGAGCTGCGGTTCGACGAGCAGGCCATCGTCCACCGGCGGACCCGGATACCGTTCGGCGACCTGCGTCCCGAGCATCTCGTGTGGAAGACGGGACCGTTCTTCCGGCGCCTCTACGTCCGGCATCCGTCCCTGCGCAAGCAGCTCGCCGGGTTCTTCGACGGTGAGGAACGGCAGGCCGAGGAGTTCCAGCGGCGGCTCTGGGAGCTGATCTCCGCGCCCGACCTGCCCCGCGTCCTCACCCACGGCAACGACCTCACCCCCGTGCAGCGCTGGATCATCGGGGCGGGCGCCCCCTACGGCGCCGTCAACGGGTTCCAGGTGGACCGGCTCGGCACCGCGCCCGGCGAGTCCACCGCGTCCGCCGACCGCCGCACCGCCCACGAGCTGCTGCAGGACCCGTGGGGCGCCTACGACCTCGAACAGCTCCTCGCCGCCGTCAACTGGCTCGTCCAGGACGGGCACCGCGCCGACTTCGCCCAGGACGCCCACCTCGCCGCCCGGCCCCCGGCCGCGCGGGAGGAGTACGGGACGCTGCTGCGCGAGGTCGACGGCCTCATCGCCCACGACCGGCTCGAACCGCCGTTCGTGGAACGGCTCATCGAACTGGTCCGCATCCGGTACGGGGACGAGGGCGGCGCATACGCCCGGCTCGTCCCGGCCCTGCTGCGCGACGAACCGGGCGCGGACGCGAGCGAGCAGGGCGCCGAGCTGGCCCAGTTCCTCCACCGGCTGTTCAACGACCGCGACCACGCGTCCGAGGAACTGCACCGGCTGGAGGTCCTCGCCGACCCGGCGCTGCGCGCCAACGCGGGACGCTTCCTCATCTGGGACTACGGGCGGGCCCTCATGCTCTACCGCTGGGGCCACATGGTGGGGTGGCTGACAGAGGAGTACTGCTGGGAGCGGATGCTTCCGCTGGCGCTCGACATCCAGCGGCGGTACTCGTCCTGGCGGGACATGGCCACCTGCTACCTGCAGGGGCGGCTGCTCTGGTCGGGCGGCGGCGGGGCCGCGCACGCCGAGTACGAACGGCTCATCGAGGAGCTCGCCACCGAGCCGCGCAGCCCGTGGAACCTCGTCCCCTGGGATCTGGACCTGACCCGCGACTGGCCCTGAGCCCGGCTCAGCCGATCACGCCGCCCTGGTAGGCGGCGCCGCCCACGTCCCCGGACAGGCCGCGGGACGCCGTGGCACCGGGGTCGTCGCCCTGGTCGGACGCCCGCCAGCTGCGGGGCGGGGCATCGCTCGCGCCGTCCGGGTAGACGGTCCCGCCGAGCCAGCGGACGAGCGAGTCGGCGAACGTGCGCGCGACCCGCATCGCCTCCGGCACATCGGCGACCGCCCGGACGTCCACCCACCACACCGGCACGCCGACCCGGTCGGCGAACTCGGCACCGAGCAGCCGCCGGATCTCGCTCTGCGCGGAGACCCGCACCGCGTCCTCGATGGAGACGAGCAGCCGCCCCTCGGCGTCGTACAGCAGCGTCGGCTCCGGCTCCCCGCCGCGCAGCTCCAGCGGCTCCCCCATGGCGATCATGCCGTCGGCCACGGCGTGCACATCCGGGCTGCGGCGCACCAGCGCCACCAGGTCACTGCTCATCGGCCACCCCAGCGTCGGACGGAACGGGAGCCGACCACCGCACCCGCGGCCGGTCGCCGGCTTGAGTCGGACACCTGCCTCCCCTCTCCTCAGCAACTTTATGAGAGATCCGCACCCGCTGCCCACGGGACCTCTATCCCGTGAGACACCTATCCATCACCGTGATATCGCCGGGTTCCTCCCGATACGCTGTTCCGATCATTGGACGCCACCCCGCACGACCATCGGCACGGAGTCGATCATGCAGCCCCCTCACCTGCCGGGCCCACCCCCCGGCGGCCCGGGATACCCACCACCGCCGCCGGGTTCGCCGCCGCCCTTCGGCGGCCCCGGCTTCCCACCACCGCCACGCGGCGGCGGTAGCCCACTCGTCCCACTACTGATCTTCGGCGTGGTGGCGGTCATCGCCGTTGTCGGAGTCGGCGCGTTCCTCGTCCTGGGCGGCGGCAACGACAGGACCACAACGTTTCCCACGTACACGCCCTACACGCCACCGACGCTGACTCCCTACTCCTCTGAGCCGACCCCAACCCCCACCAGCGGGGGGACGCCGGGCGACCCTTCCGGAGTCCTGTCCGCGACCATCCGGACCGCGAAGGGCAACACGTTCACCCGCGCGGGCACCCGCACCCAGTCGTGCACGAGCCGCGCCAACGCGCGGCTGCGCACGGCACTGCAGACGTACCCGTGCATAGGGCCGATGCACTCCGCCGTGTACGCCAACCCGTCCAAGCAGATCATCACGTCGGTGTCGATCTTGACGCTCTCCAGCCCGTCGGCGGCGAGCAGCGTCAGCCAGACCACCAACGACAAGGGCTGGCCGCTGCTGCTCACCCCGTCCGACGCGAGCGGCCTCCCGCAGCCCCGTCCCGACCCCGCCTACTGGACGCGCTCCTGGTCGCAGGGCTCACGCGTCATCTACGCCCAGTCCTACTGGTCGTCCGGCGGCGCCACCGGCGACCGCACCGGCGCCGTCTTCGCCACCGCCGGCGAACTCGGCGTAGAGGTCACCAACACCCTCATCTGGACGAACTGACCACCACCGGCGGCGCGGCCCGCGCGGGCCGCGCCGCCTCAGCGGGTCGGGGCGGTGAGCGCCCGCGCGAACACCTCGTGCACGATCCGGGTCACCGACGACCGGGCGGCGGCGGAAACCTTGGACATGTCCACCGAACTGCCGGTGGCGAGGTGCCGGTCGTAAGGCACGAACACCACGGGCAGACCCCACGCGGTGAGCATCTGATGCGCCCGGTGCAGATCGGCACCCACCTGGGGGGCATGCGAAACCATCGCTATCACCGTCCGCCGCAGAAGGTCCCCTTGCTCATTGGCCGCGTACCATTCGAGCGCCCCGCGCGCGCTCAGGGCACCGTCCACCGTGCCCGGCGTCACCAGGACGAGGCCGTGCGACGCGGCGACGACACCCCGGTTCAGTTCGGTGAGGATGCCGGCGCCGCAGTCGATGACCGTGGCGCCGACGTACCGGGCCACGACGTTGAGCGCGCTCTGGAACGTCTCCAGCGTGAACTCACCCGCGATGCGCCCGCCGCGCGTCGACGACAGCACGAACAGGCCCTCGGGGGTGCGTGACAGGAACCGCGCCGCCTCCTCGAAGGAGCGCGGGTTCTGTCCCGCCAGGTCGAACAGCGACAGCTGCGAGCGAACGCCGAGCCGGAGCGGCAGCGAGCCCAGCTCGGCGTCGGCATCGGCGGCCAGCACCCGATCCTGGCGATGCCGGGCCAGTTCGGTCGCCACCAGCGCGGCCATCGTCGTCTTGCCCGCGCCGCCGCGCACACTGGCAATCGCGATCTGCCGGGTGCTGGGCACTGACCGCTGCATCAGCTCGACGAACGCGGCCATCTCCCGGGCCTCCCGGGAACCGCCGCCGACGGCCCGGCGGACGTTGCGCCCCATGCGCCGCGCCAGCGGGTCGCCGTGCTGGTTCTTGCGGACCAGTTCCTCGGCCGGAACCGGCGCCGCCGCCCCCACCGCCGGCGGCTGCTGCTCCGCGGTCGCCGGCGCGGCCGGACTTGCGGCGGACTGCTCGGCCGCGGACTGCTCCGGGACGTCCGCGGTGTCGACCCCGATGAGCGGGTTCACGGCCGCCGACCAGTCGAAGTCGAAGTGCGTCGGCTGCGCGACGGGCTGCGGCTGCTCGGGCGGCGCGTCTGTCGACGGCTGCGGGACGGGTTCAGGCGTCAACGACGGCGGGGGCGGCGGAGGCGGCGGAGGCGGCGGATCGGCCTCCTCGTGCGGCGGCGGCAACGGGGGCTGCAGCGGAGGCGGCGGAGGCGGAGCTTCCGCGACATCCTGGGATGGCTCGACCTGCGAAGGAACCGGCGGCGGAGGAGGCGGAGGCTCGACGGCCGGAGGCGGAGGCGGCGGAGGCGGAGGCGGAGCTTCCGCGACATCCTGGGATGGCTCGACCTGCGAAGGAACCGGCGGCGGAGGAGGCGGAGGCTCGACGGCCGGAGGCGGAGGCGGCGGAGGCGGAGGCGGAGCTTCCGCGACATCCTGGGATGGCTCGACCTGCGAAGGAACCGGCGGCGGAGGAGGCGGAGGCTCGACGGCCGGAGGCGGAGGCGGCGGAGGCGGCTGAGGGGCCGCCTGAACCGGTTCCGGCATCACCACGGGGGCCACGGCGGGTTCGGGCTCGGGCACCGGCCGAGGCGGGGCCTCGGCGCCCCAGACGGGCTGTACCGCCACGGACGACGCCGCCTCAAGCACCTGCAATCCCCGCTGCGCAACCCCGAGATCGCGCAAGACGGCCTGCTGCCAACTCGAGTCCGGCACCCGACCTCCTTTCGTTGCAGGGACAGCCTACGAGGCCTCGCCCGCCGCCGCGGCCCTCCGTCCATCAGAGAACGCGCATCACCCTCACGACGGCTGCGACTGCGCCGCGCACTCCGCGGCGTCCTTGTTGACCTGCGCGTCACTCTTGCCATTGCCGTTCTTCGGCGCCATGACGGGGTTGTTCGGGTCCACCTCGGGCATGTCGTAGCCCTTCTTGATCATGCACTCCCTGGTCTTCGTCAGTGCCTCACGCTGTGCCGGGGTAATTTTCCCGCCGCCGCCGTTCGTGGTCTGACCGCCATTGCCGGTGATGGTGCCACCGCCCGGCTGCGTCGCCGAAGCGGTCGCCCCGGACGCCGAACCGCCGTCCTTGGAGTCTGAACCGCAGGCGCTGAGGCTCAGCGCCAGCGCGGCAGCCGTGACCGGGATGAGCAGGAGCTTCTTCATGATCACTCTTTCTGTCGTCGTGCTTGCAAAACTGGGAGAACGGCCGTCCGCACACAGCGGGAAGGTGACCGCGAACAGAGAAAGACCTAGTACTGAGGTGGGAACCGCCGCGACCCCGCGGAGGCTCATACGGCCGACCATCCTGCGGACCTCCTTGCCCACCCGGCGACGGCACCGGACGAGCGCCCTTCTTGCCGTGCTTGAGGAGGACGAAGAACACGGCTCCGCCGATCACCACGACCGCACCAACGGTGATCAGCACGACCAGCAGATTGCGATCCGCCTGATCAGCACCCTTGGTGGCGTTGGGCTTGGGCACCCTGGTGGCGGACGGCTTCATCCTCGGCACGTCCTTCAACCAGCGGTCGTACGCGGCGAAGACGGGATTCGGCACACTCTTCGGCACCCTAGCCGCCAACGCCGGGGCCGGAATTACGACTCCGTAACCGACCAGCCGTTCCTTTCCAGGAGAACTGGCATCCTTGGTCGTGTTGATGAACCGAGGTCACCATTCATCCGACCGTGATCGGGGCGACCACAGCCGGACCAGGCCAGGCGACCGACCCAAGATGAAAACGGCAAAGGTCGAACCGGCCCTTGCCGAACCCGTCGCAGCAGCACTCCTCGCCTACGGAATCAGTTCACAAAATATCGGCAGACCAGGCGACGCCTGGCCTGCCGATGTCATCACGTTCGTCACCTGATGTCTCGACGTCAGCCGATCACCAGCGGTGCAGTGCCGTCCCCTGCGTCGTTACTGGGGTGGCTGAGCGGGAGGACCACCCTCCGGCGGTCGCTGACCGGGCGGCATGGGCGGATGCGGCTGGTACTGTGGCTGCCCCCCAGGGGGATACGGACCTCCCGGCGGCGGCCCCGGCTGCTGTCCGAATCCTGGCGGCGCACCATAGCCAGGACCAGGCCCTATCAGGGGCGGAGTTGCGGACCGCTTTCGCCGGGAGATGAAGAACCCGAAGATGCAGGCCGCCAAACCCACGGCGGCGATAGCCCCGTAGCCGACAATGGTGCCCGTGGAGACGGAGTCGCCCTTTTTCTTCCCGGCGGGCGCAGGCGTTACCCCGGCAGCCTCGGGATGGTCCTTCTTCCACCGATCGAACTCTTCGAACACAGGATTCGCAGTCCCCTTCGGCGCCTTCCCTGCCAGCGGCCGATAGGGACGAATCATCCCGTACCCCGTCCGGTCGTCCTTCCCCTTCTCGTAGACGTCCGCCGCAGAAGCGATGAGCTGCCGCACCACCTCACGGTTCTTCATATCCGGATGCTTGGCCCGAATGATGGCAATGGCACCCGACACCAGCGCCGTGGCGTCGCTCGTACCGCTTCCGGGATAGAGCTTCCCGTCCTTAAGGACCGTGACCGTGTGGACGCCCGCGCTCGCCACCGTCACATAAGGCTGACGCTGCGTCTTCTCCCATGGGCGGCCCTTCAAATCGACAGCACCCACCGCTACAACACCCTTGCAGTTGGCAGGCGAGTTACTGGCATTCCCAGCGTTACCGTCATTGCCCGCACCGGCAATGACGACCGCGTCCTTACCCAACGCGTAGGCGATCGACTCCTGCAGATCCCCGGGACAGTGACCGGGAACCGCCTGAGAAAGGTTGATCACTTGTGCCCCATGATCCACCGCAAAACGGATCCCTTTTGCATAAGCGGACGTACTCTGCGCCACCACTGGAAGAATCTTGACATCAGGGGCGATACCCACCATCCCGGTGCCTCGTCCCTGCCCAGCGATGAGCGCTGCCATTCCCGTGCCATGGCCTGGTGGATCGTCAACGCTATCGAGGTCTTCCCTGCCATCTCCACCGCCGTCCTCGGCGTTCATGCCAGGCAGGACCACGCCCTGCAACTCAGGCAGGTCCGCCTCAACACCGGTATCGATCACTGCGACCGTGACACCTTTGCCCGTGGACAAGGGCCAGAGATGACTCTGAACACCCCAACTCTGGAACCACCATTCCTGAGGCAGAGGTCCGGGTGCCGCCGCAACTGAACCGGGCCAGGCAACCGCCCCGAAAATGAGCATGGCCAACGTCGAACTGGCCACTCTGCGAGCCCGTTGCAGCATCAGCACTCCTCGTCTACGGGAATCAGTTCACAAAAGTATCGGCAGACCAGGCGGCGCCTGGTCTGCCGATGCCGTCACGTTCACCACACGACGTCTCTACGTCAGCCGATCACTGGCGGTGCAGTGTCATCGTTGCCGCCCCAGACGTCCTCGTCCTCGGTCAGCCACGTGCTGCGCTCGTGCTCGTCGCCGTCACCGCCGCCTCCGCGGGCACCGGCGCCCATCGGCATTCCCATACCGTTCATCCCGCCCTTGCCACCTAGGCCACCGAAGGCACCGGGGCCGGCCCCCATGCCCGCGCCCATGCCTCCTGGACCGGCGCCAAGGCCGCCGCCGAGCGCACCAGGGCCGCCGCCCACGCCGCCGGCGCCGAGCCCAGCGCCTCCGCCGCCGAGGCCGGGGCCGCCGCCGGGTCCCCCAGGCGGCATACTGGCCAAGTCCGTGCCGGGGCCACCAGGGCCACCGCCGAGGCCGCCGGGACCACCGGGGAGATCCGGCCCACCTGGGCCGCCCGGAACCCCGGGCCCATGCGGTCCACCGGGCATGTTCGGACCGCCGGGGCCACCGGGGAGGTCACCAGGACCGCCGGGACCACCGCCAGGACCGCCGCCGGGGAGGTCACCAGGACCGCCCGGCATACCGCCTGGGCCTCCACCGGGGCCTCCGCCCGGGCCTCCCCCTGGCATCTTGGGGGAAGTCGGACCACCGCCCGGCCCTGGGCCCTCGGGGAAGTCCGTGTCGCGAATGTTGACGTTCGCCAGGTCCTGGCGGATGGAGGGCGGGAAGTTGTTGTTGGACTCCACCGTGCCGTCGTTGATGTTGTTCATCACGCTGCTGGCACCGGCGTTGTTGCCGATCAGACCGCCGATGGCGGTCGGGGCCGTGGCAGGGTTGATCGCGAGAATACGGTGACCCCAGGTGACCACGTCCTTGACCCAGCTGTCCATACGGCTGCCACTGCCATACGCATTCTTCCAGGAATGCTGCGTTTTGGCGTGTGCCGACATCGCCTTGCTGGTCTGGTCCGAGACCCGCTCGATCTCCTGTACCTGGCGATAGGTCTTGTTCATGTTCTCCATGGCCTTCTTGGCGTCTTCACCGCCCCACGCCTCGGCCATGCGCGTCGCCTGGTTGTAGATCAGGTTGGCGGAGCTGGTCATCCTCTTCGAGAGGGCGCCGTACTCCTTCGCACCGGACTCCAGCTGGCCCGGCTGCATACTGTCGACAATCTCGCGAACCTTGTCGAAGTTGTCGTGCCAGACCTCGAGGGCGTTGTACCAATGGCCAACGCCCTCGGCGTCCTTCGTGATCGTGTCATTCCTGATCTTCTGTTCTTGACCCACTGCCGCTCACCCCAATCCGCTCGTGTACCTATCAGACGTAGTTATGCGGGGAACCAGCGGCCTCCACGCCACGCTTGGAGGCATCGTCGGCCTTGCGATGGGTCTTGTCCGAGTTCCGAATGGCTTCGATCACTTTTTTGTACGACTCGATGAACTGGTCGTACGTACCACCGATGGAGTCACGTGCCATCCGGACGGTGGTGTGCAGACCGCGACCGGCCTGGTAGTTGCCCATTGCGCCCTCGGAAGGCGTGGCGTCCTGGATTCGCTCGCTGTAACGCATCTTCTCCAGGTCGTGGAGATCCTTTTCGAGCTTTTTCACGATGTCCTTGAGGGCATCGTGATCGATCTTGATCTCTTTGCCTCCGGCGGTGGGCAGGTGCGGGTGTCCCATGTGCGCTTACCTCCTGATCAGCCCTCTTGCTCTTCGACTGGCCGGGACACAGAACGGCACATGCTCCCCCGTTGGACCCGGTGCGGCGAAGTCGGCCCTGGCCGCGTGAACGGCCAGGGCCATCTCACCCCGGAAGCCCGGGATGAGCCATCGTCGGCCGTCCGATCAACCCCAGATGCCGGAGTTGCTCCGCTCGGCCTGCTGGTAGTTGTCGTGCGCGTCGCGGATGGCGAGGCCCAGCTGCGCCACCACGTTCTGCATGTCCTTGGCGGCGCCGTCCCACTGCTTCTGGAAGACCCAGTACGCCTCCTGCGCGGAGCCCTCCCACTGGTTGAGCTTCGTCCGGAGCTTGCCCTCCAGGTCGTTCAGCTCGTCCATCAGGGCGCGGGCGGCCTGGCTGAACTGTGCCTCGCCCTCGCTGAGGCCACCGAAATTGGCTCTCGTGTAGCTCATGATTCCCCTTCTCCAGCTCTCGTCACCTAATGCGAATCGGTCAGGTCGTGCCGTTGAGCAGGGCCTGAACCTTGTTCACGGCCTGCTCGGACATCTCTTCCTTCGACTCGTAGGTGATCTTCGTCTGGACCAGGCTCTGGTGCATGCCCTCAAGTGCGCGAAGGACCTTGCCGAAGTCCTCGTTGAACCGGTTGAAGACCGACTCGAAGGCCATGGAGGCGTTGCCCTCCCAGGCCGAGCGGACCTGCTGCTTGTGTCCTTCGAGCTGCGTCTGCAGCCCCTTGATGATGTTCGCGGATGCGTCGATGTCGTCCGCGGCCTGCTTCATTGCCGCTCTGTCGACGGCAGACTGCTGCCCCATCAGTCACCTCCAGTGACTCGTATCCTCGTGACCCGCGAGGGTGGTCCAGAACAGAGGCGCCGGGCCAACACCAACTGCCCCCGTATCGGCAGCGCAATGAACCCTGTGGCCTTGAAAGGCGGGGGGTCGCACCGCAGAGTGCCTCCCACCATAGGATCTTCCTCGCCGGGTGTCCATCCGTTCATCCACAGTCATGGACGCAATAGCGCCCATTGCGGTTTCACCGAATCCGGAATCGGCCGATGATCAGTTCCCTGCCTGGGCATTCGTGGTCTGGGTGGATACCGCGGCCGGATCGAGGACCGGGCCCTGCACGATCAGGTCCAGAACTCCCGCCGGCACCTTCGAGGCATCGCCGGGCAGCGAGTAGCCGAGCTTCTCGGCCGTCTCCTTGTCCTTGATCGGGAATCGTTTTCCTTCGGCGACCAGGTAATAGGTGTTGACCTGGTCGGCCTGCCCCGGACTCGGGACCCGGCCGGCGAGGGCCGCGCTGCCGGGCGGGAAGACCAGCTGGTCGGCGCCGCTCGGCTTGGGTGCGTCCGGTGGAGCCGGAAGCGAACCGTTGAGGGTCAGGACGGCGTCCTTGTTGCCGCTCGGGTCGCTGTAGAGCGCGCACAGCGGGCTCGTCCCGTTGAAGGGGACGAGGGCGGGCGCTTTGCCTTCGAGTTTCTGGTCCCGTATCGGCTGCGAGGACCGTCCGACGGCGTTGACCTGTGCCGCGTCGATGTCGATCGCCCGGACGGCTCCGTTGCCGTAGGCCTTGCGGGTCTGCGGGTCGGCGACCAGCAGGTCCCGCTGGATCGGGGTGATCGGCGCGAGGCCGTCCGCGAGGAGGACGAACGAGGACCCGGCGCCCGACGCGGTGTTCAGGCTGAAGATCTGCCCGACCCGCGCATTGCCTCCCGGGCCGTTCACCGGCTGCCCGAGCCCCTGGATCTGCGGCGCGGCGAAGTCCGGCCCCTGGGTGACGGAGTTCAACCACTTTCCGGCGATCGGGGCGGGTGTCGCGCCGAGCGTGGTCAGCGCGTACGGCGGCATCCGCATCCGGGAATTGCGCCACAGCAGCCAGTTCTGGCCGTCGGCCTGCACGGCCAACGCCTGGCCGTCCTGCAGCGGGGTGCCGCCGACCTTGCGTCCGGCGGTGAGTGTGACCAGCGACCGGCGGCCCAGCGAGGTGCCCTCGACCGTGCGCACGCAGACCGCCCATGGGGCCTTGGTCAGCTCGTCGGGCTCGGGAAGGGTGTTCGGCGCGCCCGGAATGCCGATCACGGGGCCGCGCTGGAATTCCTTGAGCGACGTGCGGGAGACCGTCCGGCGGCTCTTGGGGTCGGTTCCGGCGACCAGCCGCGCGGACACGTAGTTGCTGACCGGGCAGAGCTTGCCGTTCTCGCACCACACGTAGCGGGCGCCGGTCTCCTTCTCCACGATCAGCATCCCGGCTTTCTCCAGGCCGGTGGCGCCGCCCGGCCGGATGATGCCGTAGATGCCGAACGCCGCCATGCACAGGATGCCGATCATGACGCCGCTGAATGCGGCAATGTTCATCCGCCGCATCGGCAGTTCGGGGTTGTCCGGCTCACCGGAAATGAGCGCCAGCGACGCGCGCTGGTTCATCAGGCGGTGAGCCTGCAGCAGGTCCTTACGAGTCTGCACGCGGCGCTCCTAACCGGCGAGCCCGCGCATGTACGCGAACAGTCCGCATTCTCCGAGTGCCAGCGGGATGAGCGCGATCAGCAGGATCATCTCCAGGATGTCCCCGGCGCGGCCCCAGAACGGGGACGGCCGGTTACCGGGCAGCCAGAGTCCGACACCGACCACGGTCGCCGCCACCACGACGAGCGGGACGAGCGCACCCGCGACCAGTGCCACCGGCGAGGCGTCCCACGCCTGCGCGGTCACCAGCGCGCCGACGCCGAGCATGCCGGGCACCATCAGGTTCAGCCGCTGCGCCCGGCCGCGGAACAGCCGCGACCGCAGCATCAGCAGCGCCGAGATGACCGCCGCGGTGACCGGGCCGAGCCAGCCGTCGTCGAACGCGGACGGGACGAGCCCGATGAACGCCACGACGCCGAGCCCGGCGGTGAAGCCGGTGATGAACCGGTTGGCGCGGCCGGTGCGGGTCAGCACCTGCTGCCCGTCCACCATGATCGTGTCGCGCCGCAGGTCGTCCGCGCTCTGCGGCACCGGTGGAAGCGTCACCTTGGAGAAACGGAACGCCAGCGTCGGGGTGAGCGGGGTGAGCATCATCGCCACCACCACCGTGACCGCCGCGATCCCGGCCGCGGACAGGTCCTCGAACAGCAGCGCGACGATGGAGCCGAGTGCGCCGAGGAGCCCGCCGACGACCATCCCCCAGAAGACCGACGCGCCGCCGGTGACGCCGACGAGCAGGATCACCGCGGCCAGCACCAGGGTGCCGAACCCGGCCAGCGCGTTCAGTGCGTCCAGGCCGGAGAACGCGGTGTCGCGCGCCGGGGCGAGCAGGCCGGCGAGGAACGCGTGCGGCAGCGCGGCGAAACCGAGCACCGTGCCCGCCCGCTCATCGCCCGCGGCCCGCGAGACCGACACCGCCGCGGCGATGTACAGCAGGCAGATCACGCCCGCCGCGGCGGCGGGGACGATCCAGGACGGACCGGCGAGCAGCACCACGAGCGCCGCGACCGCCGAGGCGCCGCCGCCGACGGACAGCGAGAACTGCCGCGTCCACTCCGGCCGCCAGCGGTCCCGCCGGTCCTTGATGGCGGTCGCCACCACGTCCGGGACGTCGTCGAACGCCAGCTCGGGAAGCTGGGACCTGCCCGGCCGCAGGTAGAGGATCTCACCGTCGCGGAGTCCGGCCTGCGCCGGCGTCATGCCGCCGTCGAACGGCGCCTCGTCCAGTCGTTGCAGCACCCATCCGCCGTGCGCGAGACCGGCATCGGCCATCTGGGCGCCGGAATAGTGCAGGATCGCCGGGAAGAACTGGGCGAACGGCACATGAGCGGGGAGCGAGATATCGATGCGGCGCTTCGGGGCCACCACTGTGACCCTGCACAGCTCCGCCCCGGTGACTGAAGCCACTGTTCTTCCTCACCTGTAAGCATGGTCCCTGGGGAGCGTCCGGATACCGGCGAAACCGTAACAGGATAAATTGTGACGGCGCGCGCCAATGGCCGCTCCACCGTCGCGGACGGTATCAGCATCACCGGGAACCGTCCCGTTTCAGCGCCCCTGCCCGCCCGGCAGGCGAGGGAGAGGACCCATGACGTCGGACATCACAGGGCCCGGAGTTCCCTTCGAACGGCGGCTCCGGGAAGAGCGGGAGCGTCTGCGGGCGTCTTCCTCCGCCGATTCCTCCGCCGAGGTGCGGGTCCGCGGTGAAGGCGAGTCAGGCGAAGGCCGCGTGCGGGCCGTCGCGGTGACGGGCGGCCGTATCGAGACGCTGGACATCGACCCTCGCGTCCTGCGCCTGGAACCGGAGGAACTCGCCGCCCACGTGGGCGACGCGCTCAATTTCGCACTGGACGACGTGCGCGCCCGGGCCGGCGCCGAGCAGGCGGACCTCGTCCCCGACCTCGCCGTCCTCGCCGGGGAACTGCAGCGCGTGCAGAACGAGGGGCTGCGCCGGCTGAGCGTGATGACACAGGGCATCAACGAAGCGCTCGCCGGGATCCGCGATCGGGCGTACGTCAGCGGGGAGGCCGCGTTCCCGGGGCTGGAGCACCTCCTGGACCAGGCGGGCGAGGTCGCGCGTTCCGCCCTTCCCGGCGACCAAAAGGAACGGTCCACCGCGGAGGCCGCCGACGACGATGAACTCGTCCGGGTGGTGGCGGACGGCGCCGGGCGGGTCGAGGCGGTCCATCTCAACGCCCGGTCGCTGCGCATGGCGTCTCACGCCCTCGCCGCCACGATCGTCACGACCGCGAACGAGGCGCTCGACTCCGCCCGCGCGGACGCGGCCCAACGATCGAAGGCCGCAGCCGACCCGGATCTCCAGGAGCGCGTGCGCGCCGTGCAAGATCAGAGCATCGAACAGCTTCGCTCGCTCATGGGGTCGCTCACGGCTCTCATGAGCAGCATCCAGAAACGCTGACCGAGGGAAAGCGCATGGGCGAGAACCACCTGGACGTAGAACCCAGGACCATCAAGCGTGCGGGCGCCGGGATCAACTCGTCCGCCCAGCATCTGCAAACCGAATGGGAGCAGTTCCAAGCCAAGCTGCAGGGCCACGGCGAACCCTGGGGCCAGGACATGCTCGGCATGCTGATCGGCGGCTGCTACATGGCCGTCTACGAACTCGCCGCCGAGTGCATCCAGGAGAACATCGCCGGGTTGAAGGGGCACGCGGAGGGCGCGACCGTGATGGCGGCGAACTACTTCCAGGCGGAGGACGCCAGCACCGTCGAGGTCAACCGCGTCCGCGACATTCTCGGCTGAGCCATGGGACTGCAACTCCCCGGAGATCTGATCTCCCTGCTCGGCATGCTCGGTTACGACTGGCCCGAGGCCGACGAAGAGAAGCTCTTCAAAATGGGCGGAGACTGGATCGGCTTCGCCGGCAAGCTGGGGCAGCCGGTCGGCGAGGCCAACGCCCACGCCGCCGCGATCTGGGCGGGCAACCAGGGCGAGGGCATCGACGCCTTCCGCAAGGCGTGGTCGCACGAGGACGCCCCCGGCCCCGCCCTCGGCGACGCCGGCACCGCGTCCACCATCATCGGCGCCGCCCTCATGGTCTGCGGCGTCATCGTCCTCGCCCTCAAGATCCACGTGATCATCCAGCTCATCATGCTGGCCATTCAGATCGCCCAGGCCATCGCGACCGCCGCGGTCACCTTCGGCGCCTCGCTCGCCGAGATCCCGATCTTCAAGATGATCGCGAGCCTCATCATCGACCAGCTCCTCAACATGGCCATCGAAGCGATCCTCAATGGGTAGGCCGAGCCTCGCGGTCCTGGTCCTCGTCCTGCTGCTGAGGGTCAGGTACCACGCACCGCGTGCGGCCGGGCAGAACAACGCGCGCGGCGTCTTCAAGGCCGCCGCGAGCTTCATCCGGTGGGCCGAAAGGCACGGTCCCCGCCGCCCCGTCACCATCACGCTCCGCCACGAACCGGGAATGCCGAAGGCCCAGTTCCGCCGCAAGGCCAGGGCCCTGCAGCGGCTGGGCGACGAAGGCAAGCTGTTCAAGGCCGTCAACCCGGTGCGCAGGCGCGACCGCCAGCGTTCGATCGACCATCGCAGGGACCTGGTGGACCGGATCCACCGGCAATACGGCCAGCGCAACCCCCAGCTCTCCAGGCGCATGATCCGCCGCCTGTTCGACCAGAGCATGCAGCTGGACCATGTGAACGAGTTGCAGACCGCGGGGGCCGATCTCCGGAATAACCTGCGCTATCTCGACAGCTTCACCAACTGGCGAATCGGCGGGCAGATCCGGCAGCAGATTCACAACCTGCCGGACGGGACTCCCCTGCGTATTAGGATCATCGAATGAACGACCGGCTTCGCCAGAAGATCGATTCCGTCCGGCAGAGCCTGGAATCGGGACCCGATTCCTATATGTTCGCCGAGTTCAATCCCGGCGCGTCCGGCTCCGCGGACGTCCTCACCGGCCTTCCGCCGGAGCTGCGGGATCTGCTGCTGGTGACCGACGGCCTGTACGCCGGCGTCATCACCGTCCACTCCACCCGCACCATCGGCGCCAACCAGTTCTACTGCGACGACCTCGACGGCGGCCGTGACGCCTGGGTGTGCTTCGGGGGGAACATGGACTTCCCCTTCATGGTCGAGCGCGCCACCGGGGCGGTGTGGTGGTTCCCCGAGATGGACGCCGAGTACGCCTTCGACTCCCGCTTCGAGCGGCTGACCGGGGGTATCGACGACTTCATCGACCGGTACGTCCTCGGCCCGGGCTACGCCGAGCAGATCCCCGCTCCGCCCGAGGACCGCTGGTACGACTTCCTCGTCGCCCAGGGACTCATCACTGAGGGAGCCTAATGCTCGAATATCAGGACATGGTGCGCCTGTGGGGGGAGGACGGGCTCCTCTACCTGCCCCCGGACCGCGTCGAGCGGATGACGTTCGACCTGAGCGCCCTGCCGCCCGAGGCCGCCATACCGGCCCAGGTGCCGCTGCTGTTCACCGCATACGTCGAGGGCGACTTCGAGCTCTTCAACGTCCTCGAAATACAGGTCGGCGAGAACGAAGCACTCGGTCTCCTCGTCCTCGGCGCCGTCCCGGACGAGAAGATGTACTACTGCCTGGACGGTGACAGCGGCGCGGTCATGCTCCTCGACCTCGGCGACACCACCGGGCTGGAGGTCGTCAACTCCACGCTCGGCGCCTTCGTCGAGTTCCTCTACCATCTCGAACGCCTCATCCGCGCCGACCAGGGAAAGGCCACCCGCGCCCTGCCCGCCGCACGGCTCCGGGAGGAGCTGAGCGCCCTCGACCCGGCCGCCTTCACCGACACCGAGTCCTGGTGGAACGTCGCCTTCGCCCAACTGGAGGGCCGCACCTGACGGAGCGGCCTCGCGTCGCACGAAGTTCTGTGCCGCGAGGCCGCCCTGTGGATGCCTGCCATGATGGGGGCTATCCGACCGTCGGTCGATGCCCCGTTGTCTCTTCAGGTTCGCTCACCGCTCACAGAACGGAGGCCTTCGCATGGGTGAGAACAGAGTCGCCGACCTCCTGAACGGCCCGAGCCCCGCCCCTGCCCCGGCCGCCGGCCACCCCGCCACGCCGCCGGGAGGCGCAACACCGACCCCGTCTCCCTCCCCGCAGGCGCCCCCGGCGCCGCCCGGCAAGACGAGCGGGGAGGTGCGGTTCTCACCGGACGAACTGAAGAAGCTCGGCACCGCGGTGGAGAAGGAGCTCATGGAGCTGTTCAAGCAGGCGCGCTACAAGCTCGACGCCGAACCCCGCGACGCCCAGCCCGACGCGTACACCATGTTCGCCATCTCGGCCGCCCTGACGTACACGCAGATGATCGAGTTCGCCGACCAGGACCTCATCGACAAGAGCAAGCACGCGATGGACATCAACGACAGGCTCATCAAGACGGCCGGCATCCAGGACGAGGCCGAGCGCCAGTCGACGCTTGAGGGGATCTGATGGCGGCCGAGGCACTGGACGCCGCGGAGGGCCTGGCGAAGGCGGCGTTCTTCGAGTCGCTGTGGGTGTCGGTGGTCATTCCGGCCGCGATCCCGATCGTGCCGATCGTCTACCAGGCGCAGGGGAACCCCGGCAAGCTGTGGCGGGCGGCCGACGGCTGGAAGGACATGGTCGACCAGCTGGAGAAGGCGCAGCAGAAGATCGAGGAGCTGACGCGGCGCGTCTCCACGAGCGCCTGGGAGGGTGACGACCGCACCGCCTTCGACGGCAAGATGGACGACTACTCCGACCAGCTCGACTTCTCCATCGTCATGGCGTGGTCGGTGATCGTCGCGCTGTACATCCTCGCCGTCCTGATCGGCGTCTTCATCTACCTGATGTTCATCATCATGACGCTGCTGGCGATCTTCGCAACGGCGATCTGCATCGCGGCCGGGACCATCGTCGGCGCGCCCGCCGCGCTGGAGCTGGAGGCCCAGGCGAACCAGTTCGCGTCCATGGCCTACAAGGTCCTCAACGTCAGCTCGACGATCATCGAGAAGATCTCGGTGGGCGCGGCCGCGGTCTGGGGCGTCTTCCTCGGCACGAACATGGTCGGCCAGCTGTTCAACGGCAACTCCGAGGTCTTCGCGACCTTCGGGAAGGCGACGATGAACGGCGCCGACGACATGCTCAAGGGCGCTCTCGCCTACCTGCTGACCAAGCGGACGTCGGAGGTCTTCGGCGCGAACCCGGCGACCGGGCTGGGCGTTCCGCTCACCTCCCGGGTGGCGCCGCTGACGGTCCCCGAGAAGCTCGCCGCCACGCTCGGGACGGCGGACACACTCAACGGAGGCAACATCCTCGCCACCCCGTGGGCGAACTGGGGCGACTCCTACGGCTCGGAGGACGACGCGGGCAAGAAGTACGTCGACAAGACCCAGCCCCACCGCTGACGCTCAGGAGGACAGGCCCTGCCCGGGATCCGTCCCCGCGGGCCGCGCACCCGGGGCGTCCGCCCGCGTGTTCCCTCCCGCGTTCTTTCGCGCGACGGCTCGCTGCCGGTAGGAGACGTAGCCGAAGAACGCGGCCACGAGCAGCACGAGGACGGGACCGTACACGAGCCGCAGGGAGAACGTCGCGGCATGGGACGCGGAGGCGCGTACGGGGACGGTCTTCCCCTCGTCGCCCTCTCCCGCCCCGGCGATCCGGCCGTGGTGCTCGGTGCCGTCCGGCAGGGTCCACGTCCCGCCGCAGACCAGCGGCCTCCGGCCGGGATCGTCGCAGCGCTCCACCGCCGCCTTCGTCGGCGTGCCGGTCGCGTACCACCACAGCGGCCGCGCGAGGACCACCAGGCCCACCAGCGCGGCGGCTCCCAGGACGGCGATGTTGAGCCACGCGCGGGAGCCCGCGCCGGCGGGGGGAGAACCGCTCCGGGCCGGCCGCCTCATCAACGGCCGCCCGCCGGTCCGGACGGCGAGCCGTCCCCTTCCAGATGCCTGATCCAGCGGGGGAGCATGCGCCGCGGGGGATGGATCGCGTAGACACCGGCGACGAGCAGGCAGGCGATCGCCAGCGCGACACCGAGCAGCGCCAGGCCGGCCGGGATCGGGTCCAGCAGGAAGTCCAGCCCCACCAGGCCGGCCATCAGCAGGGCGGCGGCCGCGAACCACGGCGCCGCCAGCGGCATGAAGGTCACCCGGAACCGGCCCGGGTACCACGACCGCCAGCGCCCGGTGTAGGCCAGCACCCCGGCCACCACGGCACCGGCCAGGAAGACCAGCAGGGCGGCGACGATCAGGGCCCGCGTCCCGGAGTCGTCGGACACGCGCCGCCGCAACGGCTCCGCGGCGAGCACCGCCTCACCCCACCGGGCCGTCATTTGCCGGTGTCCCGGAGGCCGAGCTTTCGGTGCAGCTCGTCCATCATCTGCTGGGACTGGCGCCCGGCCTGCTCGAAGACGCCCTGCATGTCGGTGAGGGACTTCTTCAGCGCGTCCTGGTCCTTGAGCACGTCCATCGGGTTCTCGGTGCCGCCGAACTGGTCGGCGGTGATCTTCTGCACCTGCGCGTCGAGGTCCTGGCGGGCGCGCCGGGCCGTCTCCTGGAGCGTGGCCGCCAGCTCCTCCGACCCCATCCGCATCGCCCTGGGGTCGATCTTGATCTCGGCGAGCGGGTCCTCGGCCGTGCTCGTCACGCTGATGCGGCCGTCCTGCGACTCCGCGCGGCCCTGAAGCCCCGCCATCTGCTCCCGCACCGCGGCGAGTTTGGCCATCCGCTCCTGCGACTGGCGCAGCAGGTCGCCGAGGTCGAGGCCGTCCGGTCCGAACATCGTGGTCTCCGAGTTCTGTAGGTTCTCCGCCGCCTGGCGACGATTGGTGTTCCCACTGGTCTGGGCGTGGCGCCGGGCGTCCGATTCGCTTTAGCGTGCTGTCCTGAAAGCCGGGGGACGCACTTTATCCGTATGATGTCGGGCTGCGACGACTGACGGCCAGAGGGGAGCCCGGTCCAGTGAGCACGGTACTGGTGCGGCGCAAAGAACGCCGGAAGCCGCCGGAGATGCCACGGGGCGAGGTCCTGCTGGAATCACCGCCCGAGCTGCCTGAAATCACCACCGACGGGTTCCGCAGCGTGCTCATGTACCTGCCGATGGCGGCGGGCTCGGGCGCGATGGCGTTCATGTTCCTGAACCCCAACTCCAACCCGCTGCAGATGGTCGCGGGCGGGATGATGGGCCTGTCGATGTTCGGCATGATGTTCAGCCAGGTCGGCCAGAAGTCCGGCGAACGCAAATCGAAACTGAACAGCGAACGGCGCGACTACCTGCGTTATCTCGGGCAGGTCCGGACAAAGGTGCGCAAGGCCGCCACCCAGCAGCGCGAGGCCCTGGAGTGGTACAACCCGGACCCGACGCGGCTGTGGTCGATCGTGATGAGCTCCCGGCTGTGGGAGCGGCGCGCCGAGGACGGCGACTTCGGCCAGGTGCGGGTCGGGGCGGGCCCGCAGCGGCTCGCCGTCCAGCTGATCGCGCCGGAGACCAAGCCCATCGAGGACCTGGAGCCGATGAGCGCCGGCGCGCTGCGGCGCTTCATCCGGACGCACTCGACCGTCCCGGCGCTGCCCGTCGCGATCAACCTCCGCTCGTTCTCGCGGATCTTCCTGTCCGGGGACGTGGAGGCGGGGCGGGCCATGCTCCGCGCCATGCTCATGCAGATCGCGACGTTCCACTCCCCCGACGACGTGCAGATCAGCGTCTGCACGTCCCAGGAGCACCTTCCGCACTGGGACTGGGTGAAGTGGCTGCCCCACGCGCTGCACCCCACCGAGCACGACGCCGCGGGGCAGATCCGCAGGATCGCGCCGACGATGTCGGAGCTGGAGGTCCTGCTCGGGCCGGAGGTGAAGGACCGCTCCCGGTTCGTGGCGGGCCGTCCGTCCGGTGAACTGCCGTTGCACGTGGTCGTGGTGGACGGCGGCATGGCGTCCTACGACTCGCAGCTCGCCGCCGACGGCATCGAGGGCGTCTGCGTCATCGACCTCGGCCAGACCGTCGGCTTCACCACCGAGGGCGGGACGCTGCGGCTGAACGTCGCCGCCGGCAAGGTCCACATGCTGAAGAAGGACCGGGCCGGCAAGGACGTCCCGTCCTCGATCGGCGCCCCCGACGGTGTGAGCATCCCGCAGGCGGAGAGCCTCGCCCGCCAGCTGTCGCCGTTCCGCAGCAGCACGAACGACACCACCGAGGAAGAGGACGTCCTGTCGGGCAACATGACGCTGACGTCCCTCCTCGGCGTCGAGAACCCGTACGAGGTCGACCCGGCGCGGGTGTGGCGGCCGCGCGCCCAGCGCAACCGGTTCCGGGTGCCGATCGGGCTGGACGCCGACGGGCGCCCCATCGAACTCGACATCAAGGAGTCGGCGCAGGGCGGCATGGGACCGCACGGCCTGTGCATCGGCGCCACCGGTTCCGGCAAGTCGGAGCTGCTGCGCACGCTGGTGCTGGGCCTCGCCATGACGCACGCGCCCGACATCCTCAACTTCGTCCTCGTCGACTTCAAGGGCGGCGCGACGTTCCTCGGGATGGACGGCCTGGAGCACGTCTCCGCCATCATCACCAACCTGGAGGACGAGCTCCCGCTGGTCGACCGCATGTACGACGCGCTGCACGGCGAGATGGTGCGGCGGCAGGAGTACCTGCGGGCCATGGGCAACTACGCCTCGCTGCGCGACTACGAGAAGGCCCGGCTGGACGGCGCCGACCTGCCGCCGATGCCGACGCTGTTCCTGGTCCTGGACGAGTTCTCCGAACTGCTGTCCGCCAAGCCCGACTTCGCCGAGCTGTTCGTCATGATCGGACGGCTCGGCCGGTCGCTCGGCGTCCACCTGCTGCTCGCCTCGCAGCGCCTGGAGGAGGGCAAGCTGCGCGGCCTCGACACGCACCTGTCCTACCGGATCGGCCTGCGGACGTTCTCGGCGATGGAATCGCGGGTCGTCCTCGGCGTCCCCGACGCCTACGAGCTGCCCCCCGCGCCCGGTAACGGCTACCTGAAGTTCGCGACCGAGCCGATGGTGCGGTTCAAGGCGGCGTACGTGTCGGGCCCGGTGGACGAGCAGCCCCACAAGCAGGACACCGGCCGGCAGACCGGCCAGGTCGCCGCCCAGGTCGTCCCGTACCTGGCGAACTACATGCGGCCGCAGGTGGTCGAACAGCCGGACGCGCCCGCACCGGAGCCGGAGGAGAACAAGTCCAAGGATGCGCTGTTCGACGTGGTGGTCCGGCAACTGGCCGGCCACGGCGCGAAGGCGCACCAGATCTGGCTGCCGCCGCTGGACGAGCCGCCCGCGCTGAACGAGATGCTCCCGCCGCTGCAGGTCACCCGCGAGTACGGGCTCACGACGGCCGGCTGGGAGGGCCGCGGCAAGCTCTACGCCATGGCGGGCATCGTCGACAAGCCGTTCCACCAGCGCCGGGACCCGTACTGGCTGGAGCTGTCCGGCGGCGCCGGCCACGTCGGCATCGCCGGCGGTCCGCAGAGCGGCAAGTCGACCACGATCCGGACGCTGATGGCGTCCCTCGCCCTCACCCACACCCCCGCCGAGGTGCAGTTCTACTGCCTCGACTTCGGTGGCGGCGCGCTCACCGCGCTGGCCGACCTGCCGCACGTCGGCGGGATCGCCACCCGCCTGGACGCCGACCGGGTCCGCCGGACGGTCGCCGAGGTCAGCGGGCTGCTGGAGCAGCGCGAGCGGGAGTTCGCCGAGCGCGGCATCGACGGCATCGCGACCTACCGGCGGATGCGCGCGTCCGGCGAGCACCCCGGCGACGGCTACGGCGACGTGTTCCTCGTCGTGGACAACTGGCTGACGCTCCGCCAGGACTACGAGGCCACACAGGACACCATCACCCAGCTCGCCGCCCGCGGCCTCGGGTACGGGATCCACATCATCGCCTCGTCCAACAAGTGGACCGAGTTCCGCAGCAACATCCGCGACCTGTTCGGCACCAAGCTGGAACTGCGGCTCGGCGACCCGTACGAGTCGGAGATCGACCGGAAGCTCGCCGACAACGTCCCCGAGGGACGTCCCGGCCGCGGCCTGTCCCGCGACGGCTACCACTTCCTCACCGCCGTCCCCCGCCTCGACGGCGGCGGCGCCGACGAGTCGCTGAACGACGGCGTCCTCAAGATGGTGCAGGCGGTCAACGAGGCGTGGACCGGCCAGCGCGCCCCGCAGGTCCGCATGCTGCCGGACGTCCTGCCGGTGTCGTCGCTGCCGACCCCGGCCGAGACCGGCATGCGCATCCCCATCGGCATCGACGAGGAGTCGCTCTCCCCCGTCTACCTCGACTTCACCCAGGACCCGCACTTCCTGGTGCTCGGCGACGCCGAATGCGGCAAGTCCAACCTGCTGCGGCACATCGCCACCGGCATCACCAGCCGCTACACCCCCGACCAGGCCCGCATCATCTTCATCGACTACGGACGCTCGCTGCTGGACGTCGCCAACACCGAACACCAGATCGGCTTCGGCGCCTCCGCGCCGGCGGCGACCTCACTGGTCAACGACATCCGCGGCGCGATGATGCAGCGGCTCCCACCGGCCGACCTGACCCCCGACCAGCTCCGCTCCCGCTCGTGGTGGACGGGCGCCGACCTGTTCCTCATCATCGACGACTACGAGATGGTCGCCACGTCCGACAACCCGCTGCGTCCCCTCGTCGAACTCCTCCCGCAGGCCCGCGACATCGGCCTGCACATCATCCTCGCCCGCGCCATGGGCGGCGCCGGCCGCGGCATGTTCGACCCGGCCATCACCCGCATCAAGGAAATGGCGTCGCCTGGCCTGCTGATGTCCGGCAACAAGGACGAGGGCATCCTGCTCGGCAACATCAAGCCCCACAAGCTCCCCCCCGGCCGCGGCTACCACATAGACCGCCGCACCGGCACCCGCCTAATCCAAACCGCCCACCGCGACGACCCCATTTCCTAGAGATCCTTCGTTAGACATAAAGACCGGCGAGCTCATCAAGACACACCACCAGGAGGTTTCGATGGCACCTTCCAAAGAGCTTCGCGCGCACGCAGAAAAGATCGCTGAGACCGCGGGGGAAATGTCCTCCGAACCGCTCTCCTATATGAAGGTGGCCCATGAGTACACTGAGAAGGCCTGCGACCTGAACCCCCTCGCCTTCGGCGTGATCTGCCACTTTCTCTTCTCAAGTTCCTACGAGAGCTCACGAAGCACCCTCTCTAACAGCATTGACGCGGGAGCCAAGCAACTCAAGACCGCGTCGGAGGGGCTGGTGAAGGTCGCCAACACCATTGCAAAGGCCGAGATCGCCAACTCCGCCGACACCAGAGCCAAGCGCGCTCCCAAGAGTCAATACACCAAACCTTCCAGCTCCTGGGGCTTTGCGCCGAAGGAAGGCGCCCTCACGGGTGCGGGCTGGGCGGGAGCCGGAATCGGCGCACTGCTCGCCAAGAACATAGCCATAGCCACGGCCAACGGAGCCTCAAAGACCCTTGCCCCTACCGCGATCGCGTCCACCATCCTCTGGGCGCTTTTCACGCCAATAGACAGCGATATACAAGAGGCGATCGGCGGCTGGAACGCAGCCAAAACCAATCTAGAAGGAGTGACTGGAGGCACCTGGGAAGGCATTGCCAAGACGCTCGACAAGAATTGGGAAGGCGACTCCAAGAGCGCATTCGACAACTGGGCCGAGATCTTCAAGAAAGAAGTTGAACAGACCGCCGCCGCCGCCGACAAGAACAGCCAAGCGCTGACCGAACTTGTTCAGCAACTGCACTTCATTCAGAACGCCATGTTCGGCTTCGCAATGATTTCTCTAGCGGCAATCATAGCCTTCTCGATTGGCGAGAACACTCCTTACGTCGGAATCTTCTTCAGGGTCGCAAAGTTGATTCAGGGCGCAATCCTGTCGGCCGGAACCGCCGCCTCGGTCACGGCCGTCCTGGGGGTGGCCGGGATCGCCATCGGTCCGCTGCAGGACATTGCTTCGGCGGCGGGCCTGAACTTCGCCAAGCTGGAGGTCAACCTGGGCGGCGGGACGTCCTTCAAGGACATCAACATCGACTGGGCTCAGCCCACGGTTCCCGTTCCCCAGGCATAGTCTGCGAATTCCATCAGAACCAGGAGAAAGAGTGGCAGGCACCGGAAACCCCGAACTCGACCGGGAAATCGACCGGATTCAGAAGCAAGTGAAGCAGGCACTCGCCGTCGTTGACCAACTCAGCGAACTCACAGGTGAGGCGGAGAGTGAGGACGGTTACATCCGGGTCACTGTGCAGCCCAACGGGATGCTCGACCGACTCGACATCAATCCGCGAGCCATGAAGCAAGGATCCGAAGCACTGTCCGAAGAGATCACCAAGACCATACTCGCCGCACAGCAGTCCCTGGCCACGAAGAGTCAGGAACTGATGGCGCCACTAACGGGGGATGTCACTCGGCTGGAAGAAATGGTTTCCAAGGGAACCATCCAAGAGGTCTCTGACCGTATCGAACAGAGTACCGCCGCCGTAGCCCGCTCAGAGAATCCTGCCCGGGCCGCAGCCGAGCAACTCGACAGACTTCGCAAGATGATGGGATAGCCGGACGCCGGTTCTTTAGGCGGTACGGCACCCACAACAGCAGCATCCGGTGAGGCTGATGCAATCTGATGTCTTCTACGCAGAGAAGAAACCGATATGGCAGTCCACCCTGGGGGCACTGGGGCTGGCAGTACTAATGGTCGCGGGCACCTTCCTCGGCCTGGATCCAGTCATTAGCTTTACGCTGATCATCTTCTTTTTCGTCCTTCTCGTCGGTGGCGTGCTCCTGCTCCCGTACGCCTACCATCCGATGGAGTTCCGGGTGGACGACGGGGGGATGGAGGTGAGAGCACGCGGCCAGGCGACTCGGATTCTCTGGACTCAGTTGGAGGAGGTTCGGATCGTTCAGGCACCCGGTCGCGCCAAGGGCGACTGGTTGATGGCTTGGCCCAAGCAAGCACCAATGCAACTGCCCTACCGCATGTACCACCCGGAATGGAGGTCGGAACACGCTGCGGTCAAAGTGTGCGAGCTGGGCGCTTTCAAGGAGGATGCCGAAACCATCAAAGCCGCCGTCCGCGGATCGGCGGGTCCATTGTGGAACGATTCCACCTCAATGCGTTGAGCGCCTGAGCGACATCGTCAGTCGAGCCGTCACCGTCACGGCGCCGGTAGTGGCCTCAGCAGAGCAGCGTCATGTCGTTAATCACGGACTTCACCAACACGGGCTGCGGTCCCCGCCGCTGCGATTCGGCCGTGCAGGGCAATCGATGTGGTCACTCGCCCGCCAACAGCCATCTTGGGATCCGGTCGTGCGCGGTCTTGACGTCTCGGACATGTGTCTGCCAGAGCATCAACCAACGCTCTGGTGGTCGGCAGCCGGGCGGTCTTCAATCAGAGCCCGTAGGGGCATACCAGTCCGTCATACTCCATCACGAGGCGGTACGTGATCAACGGAAGGGCGGAGTACTCGACGTGGAACATGAGCACCCGGCCGAGACGATTCGCGTCCTTGCCGACAAACACGAGGCACAGTGCGATGGGCCTCCTCAAGGGGGCCCGCTACACCCTCAACGGTGCTCCCCATGACATCAGCACGGACGCCTTCATGTTGTACGGCTTCGAACTGCGACGGCGCATGCCGTCATGACCGAGTGGGCGGATCAGGACCTCAAGGCCCGGGTCGAGGAACTCCACGACGTCCGGCAGAAACTGCACGTGGTCGCCCAGCGCCGTGATGGCGCGGAGGCTGCGAGCACCCTGAAGGTCTGAGCATGCAGTCGTTCTTGCCGCTGGTCGCCCTGGTCGCCGCCGTCGGCTGCCCGGTGGCCGCCCGGATCTGGTGGCGCAGGCGATGGGCCGGCCAGGCGGGCCTCGCCCGGCGGACGCCGGGCGTGAAGGGCGCACCGGAACTCCGGGTCACCCTGGGGCCGCGAGCCTACCGGTGGCCGTTCGCCATGGCGGTGGCCGGTCCGTTGATCGGCCTCGGTCTCTGCGCGTCCACATTGCCCACCAGCTACGCCGGCACGGTCGCGGGGCCCCTCATCGTCTACGGCGGCGGTGGCCTGATGGTCGGCCTGGTCGGTGTCATCTGGGCGCTCACCGTGCATAGGAGCCGTCTCATCGTCACCATCAGGGGGGACGGCATCGCGTTGCGCCACCGTGACGACGAGGCGACGATCCCGTCGAGCGCTGTGCACGCGGTCGGGCTGACCTGGCCGATCAGCGACCCGGTGTGGACGACCTGGTACGACCCGGCGGCGGCACCCGGCATCGACACCGTGACCAAGGTCGGACAGCGAGACCAGAAGGAGGCGGTGGCCACGCTGCTGCGGGACCGTTCGCTGCCGGCCGGCTGGCTGGAGGCGGTGCACGCCGCGACCATCGAGATCCTCGGCGGTACCTGGCGCGTGCTGGACGACCGCGGCCAGGAGGTGCCAGGACCGTCACCGCGTGCGCTGTTCGACGCCGACCGCGTCCTCGTGAACGGCGAAGGCCGCTACCGCAACGAACGCGGAGGCGCTCTCCTGGCCCAGGCCTGCGGCCGGCTGATGAAGAAGTCGACGGAGGGAGCGAGCTTCTTCGCCACCAACCCCAACAAGAGACGCAGGAGCATCGTCCTGCGCGATCCCCATGCGCGCACCATGCTCATCATCAACCGGATGCCCCGGACTCTGGGCAGGGAGCGTATGACCGTCCTCGACGCGGACGGGAACAGCCTCGGCGAACTCGGCGGGCGTGGGGAGATGTCTCTGCGCTCGGCCGGTGGCACGCTGCTCGGCACCGTCCACCAGGATGGAGGCCGCTATGCCGTCACCGACACCACCGGCCGGGAGGTCGCCTCCCTGCGGACGAAGAGCAAGGCCGACAACAGCCGCATGTGGCTGGAGTTCTCACCGGAGTGCCCAGAGCCGCTCCGCCCGCTCGCGCTCGCTCTGCCCATCGCCGTGCGCATCACCCGCCAAGTCTGAAGCGGCACCCACGGTCGGCGACCGCCGACCCAAAGGTCAGTGGCGGCGGCGGGCGGCGGGAACGACCATGGCCGCGACGCCTAGGGCGGCGGCGATGGCGAGGGCCACGCCCGCGATGGCGAGGGCCATGTTGCGGCCGAAGCGGTCTTCGGGGACCGGCTGGTCGATGGAGACACGCTGGACACCGGCGGCGGGGGCGGTGCTGGCGTTCCCGCCGCCCGTGCCGACGGTGGTGACGGCCCGGAGCGGGTTCACCACGCCAGAACCGGTGCCTTGTACCTGGGCACCGTCGGCGGTCGACTCGATGCGCTGCTTGACCTGCTGGTAGTTCAGGTTCGGGTTGAAGGCGCGGACCAGCGCGGCGGTGCCGGCGACGTAGGGGGCCGCGAGGCTGGTGCCGTCGTCGAGCTTGTAGGAGTCGCGCGGCCAGGTGCTGATGACGGCCTGTCCGGGGGCGGTCACGGTGACCGGGGTGACGGTGTTGGAGAAACCGGCGAGTGTGCCGTCCTTGGAGAGGGCGCCAACGGAGATCACACCGGGGTAGCTCGCCGGGTAGGACTTCTGCGGGGTCTGCTTGGTCTGGTCGGTGAGGTTGCCGGCGACCGAGACGATCACCACGTCGTGCTTCTGTGCGTAGCGGACGGCCTGCCGCAGATCGGGCAGGTCGGGCGACTGGGACGAGACGTTGATGACCTTCGCGCCCAGATCGACCGCCTTCCTGATCCCCTGCGCGGCCCACTCCGACCTGTTGCCCGTGGGCTTCACCGCCATCTTCACCGAGATGATCTCGGCCTGGGGGGCGACTCCGACGAACGGGATGCCCTTGTCGCGCATGTCCCGGGCGCCGATGATCCCGGCGACCGCGGTGCCGTGGCCGACGCAGTCCTGAAGGCCGCTCCTCGTCACGTCGTACGCCTTGACGTGCCCCCTCAGCTGCGGATGGCCGATGTCCACGCCGCTGTCGACGACGGCGACCTTGACGCCTTTGCCGCGGGTGTGCTCCCAGACGTCCGTGAAGTTCAGCCGTTCCTGCGGCCAGAGTTGACGCGGCAGCTCTTTCGCGGGACTGCCGTAGACCAGTTCCTCCGGGCAGCCCGCCGCCCTCGCCGGTGTCTCCCGGAGCGGAGGGACGAAGGCCGCGCCCAACGCGATGGCCGATGCGAGAGCGAGTGTCGACGAACGCCGCAGCACCGTTCCTCCAGACCCGAATCGCGGCAAGAGCAACACGAACCCTACCGGCATGCGCCGGGTCGGACATGCCGGCGTAATGGCATCTGGTGAATGCCGTCCATGGCACCGGTCCGTCACCAGCCGTGTCATCCAGACCGCCCACAAGAACAGGAGGCGATGATGGCCGAGTTCAGTCTCGGGCCGGAGTTCAAGCGCTTCCAGCGCGACATGCAGAAGCAGATGTGCGACTTCACCGAGGCGCAGGAGTCCATCCGGGCCACCATCCGGCGCGGGGGAGCCGCCGGCGGCCGCACCGTCACCGAGTGCACGGCGGAGGACGGTGTGACCAAGATCGACCTCGCCCCCGGGCGCTGCGGCGGCCGGTCGCGGAGCTCAGCGAGGCGATCCGTGCCGCGGTCAACTGTGCCGCCAGAACTTCCAGCGCAAGGTCCGTGAGGCGAGTACCGCCCTGTTCGACCTTCCGGCCGCCCCTCAGCCAAGACCATCGCCTCCCTCAACAAGATCGCCAACGGCTTCGCCGGGCAGATGCGGGACCTCGCCCACGAACTCGGCGTCCAGCAGCAGCGCGTGAGAGAGGCCATGGACGACTACAAGGGGCCCGGCTCTACCGGCCCGCCCTGGCCCGCAGCGCCGTTCCGCGCGCCCAGGTGTAGGGGTCCCGTCGTCCACGATCAGCGTGGCCCCGGCGCCTTTCATCAGGTCAGGTGGCGGACGAGGAAGATGACGGTGGCGACGACGAGCATGAGGGGGAGAGCCACTTTGTAGAAGTGGTCGAGCTGATCAGAGATGACGCCCGAACGGAAGGTCAGGCCGGTGCGAGTGCGGACAGGTGACCTGTACTCGGCGACGACCCTCCGCTGATATTCGGCATAAGCGGCGTGAAGGCCCGCGTGCCCCGGATACGGCTCGGGCACGGATTCGGGGGCGGAAGTGCCGCCCCAGGAAAAATGGAATTCGAGGGCGAACGCGACGAACGAGCCGACGATCATGGCGCGCCAGGCCCCGGTGAGCCGTTCGTCGAAGCCGAGGACGCCGTCGCGGCGTTCCGCCACCTGGACGCCCTCAGTGGTGACCCAGCGGGTGACGCGGGCGTCCTGCCCGTCGGGCAGGCGGGGGCGGCCGCCGTCTTCCGGCATCTCGTAGACCACGTTCAGGAGCAGCCGGCCGCCGGGGTCGAGGACACAGGCGGCGGGGGCCACCCGCATCCCCCGCTCATCGGTGTACGCCTCAAGTCCGCGGCCCCCGGCCGGCGCCTCCCGGACCGGTGAGTACCGGTCGTAGTCCACACGTCCAAGGACGGTTCCGTCAGCGTCCACGAGCGCGGTCTGCGGCGGGACGAAGTTGAGCTTCAGGTGCTCGGCGCGGTCGATGTAGAGCAGTGTCGAGCCGTCCGGCGCGGTGAGCGCGAACGTGAGCCGGGGGACGGCGACGGGGTCGGGCCGCAGAAGGTTGCCCCGGGGTGAGCGGACACGCGTCACCTCCGCGAGCCGGGCGAGCACGGAGCCGGTGCCCGCGTCCAGCACCTCGTATTGGGCGGCGAGGTTCAGGCGCAGGGCGGTGCTGGAGAAGGTCATTTGTCCCAGGGAGGTGTCTCATCCTTCGGGCCCTGTGCGAGAGAGCCCTCCTTGCTGTGCGCGGGAGGCAGGCGTTCACCTCCGGCTAGTTGATCATAGGGGGCAAATGGACCTGCCTACGGTCACCAATGGCCTGGCCGAAAATGGGGGTCAGGTGGCGGGGGTCATCAGTTCCACGCCGATCAGCGACGCGAGGACGAGTGTGCGCAGCGGTTCGGGAAGCGGCCGGCCGGTGTCCTCGTATTACCATCGGGCGGATGCGATCGACGGCACCGGTTCCTCCAGATCCCGAGCAGCGCGTGGGGGCGCGGCGGTGGGTCGTGCCGGGGGCGGTTCTGGGGGTGGTCGCCGTCCTGGTGCCGGTGGTGTGGGTCGCGGGCGGGTTCAAGGAGACGCCGAAGCAGCCCGCCAAGAAGGCGGGAGATCCGCTCGACCTCGGGCTTTTCAGCGTGACCGTCCGCGACGCGCGGATCGGGCTCGCCGGCGGGATGTTCGGCACCGGCGAGCAGCGGTTCCTCATCGTGCGGATGCGGGTGCTCAACAAGGGCAAGAAGACCGTCTCGCTCGGCAGCGGCGGGCTGTCGGAGGGCGTCGTCGCGCGCACCGGGGCCGGCAAATGGGTCGAGCCCGAGCGGATCGACGGTGTCGCAGGCGGGGCGAAGACCGACACGACGCAGCCTGGGCTGCCGGTGGAGGCGTCCGCCATGTGGGGGATGGGCCCGGCGGACGCACCGGCGAAGCTGACCGTGGGGCTGCGCAAGTGGAAGTACGAGCACGGATTCACCGACAGCAGCTTCAACTGGATCGTCGATCCCAAGAGCGATGAACTCGTCGGCCGCCTCACGCTTGCGGTGAGCCCGCGGTGAACACGCGGGAGGTGCTGCTGCGCGGCGGGGCCGGGCTCGGCGGGACGGTCCTGCTCGCCGGTGCGATGTGGCTGCACTCGGTCCGGCCCGAGGTCAGGGCGGGGGCGCTGGACCCGATCCGGACCGGCGGGACGATCGGCGAGCAGGTCACGACCCGCGACTTCAGCGTGCGGGTCGACAGGGTCGACGCGGCGCGGTCGGTGGAGCCGGGGTTCTCGCTCGGGACCACACCCGCCGTCGGGACGGACGGCGTCTACCTCATCGTGCATCTCCGGGCGACGGCACGGTGGAAGCCGCTGCGACTGGCGTCGGCGGCGCTGGAGACGCCCGGCGGCTACACGTTCGGGCAGGACCCGCGGGCCAGGTCCGTCCTGCTGAACCAGCCGACGTTCGAGCCGATGATCTGGACGTCCACGAAACTGCTGTTCGAGCTGCCGAAGCAGCGGGTGGACGGGGCGCATCTGGTCGTGGGCACCGGCGGGCTGCTGCCGCAGCTTTCCGCGGCGGCGGACATCGACCTCAAGCTCGACAAGGACCGGGCGGCCCGCCTGGTGCGGGGAGCAACCGACCGGTACAAGGTCAGGGCGGAGAACTCATGACGGCCTCGGTGACCCGGCCCGACGGGATTCCGCTGCCCGGACGGTCCCGGATGCGTCCCCGCGACCGGCGCATCGTGGAGGCGATCGCCCTCGGGTGCGCGATGTCGGCGCTCCTCGCCCTGCAGTGGGTGGACGAGACCGACAAGGTCCGGCGGTTCCTGAAACCGCCCGAGAAGGTGACGACCGTCCCCGAAGGCCGGCTCGGCGTTCTGGTCGGCGCCAAGTGGAAGATCCTCGACCGGCGGACGGCCGAGCCGCTCGGCGGCGGGCGGGGCGATGTGGTCGAGCTGCGGCTCGATCTCGGCGTCCTCCCCTCGGACGACGCCAGCGCCAAGGCGGTCGGCTCTTACGGCCTGGCGTACCGGCTCCAGGACGATGACGGCCGCGAATGGTCCGCGGCCGGGCTCACGACGGCCCCGCCCAAGGCGGGCGTCGCGATGCGCATCACCGTCAGGGGGACGGTGCCTCGCGCCAAGGCGGACTCGCTGGAGCTGCGGATTCAGGCGCCGAAGGAGACACGGAAGAAGCCGGAGGATCCACTGGCTTCGCTGCGTTTCTCACGCTGACCCGCGCCATCACGAGGTTGAACGCCGCCGCCAGCAGGCACACGCGCAGGATCTCGAAGACCAGGCCCGTCCCGTAGCCGATGGCCGGCAGCCACTGCATCCACCACGTCACCTCGTGCGGGCCGATCAGCTCGTACACCAGCCGGCGGCCCGCGTCCTCCCCCACATGCAGCCCCGCGAACAGCAGGCAGAACGTGGCGAACGGCAGCACCCCGGACCGGCGGACGAGCCGCAGCCCGTACCAGGCGGGCAGCCACATCTCCCGGAACCCGCGCGTCAGCAGCTCGCGGGGGCTGTTCACCCGGTCGATCGCCCCGGCCCGCGCCAGCCGCCGCGCCGCCCGGCTTCCGCCGAGGACGACCCGCTCGTCCCCCGCGTCCAGCCCGAGGATCACCCCGGCGATCACCAGCCAGATCAGTGCGCCGAGCACCGCGTCCTTGAACGGCCCCCACAGCCCGAAGGCCGGGCCCGCGAGGCCGGTCAGCCGGCCCCACGCCTCCCGCGCGGTGAACCAGTCGGCGCCCAGGTTGCGCAGATGGTCGATGGTGAAGATGCCGAACAGCGCGAAGTTGATCTCCAGGAGGGCGACGAGGGCGCCGACGGCGCGGGGCAGCCGCTCCTCCAGCCGCCATTCCGCCAGTACCTTCAGCACGAACAGCCCGACGGTGAGGCCGATCGCGAGGCCGACGTGCTTCTCCAGCGACAGCAGCATCCCGGCGCCCTTGATCTGCCCTTCGAGGCCGCCCTCGGCGAGTCCGCGGCTCGCCGCCGCCGACGCGAACTCGCGCGCGTCCTCGCTCTGCAGGCCCCACGCCAGGTAGAAGATGACGAACGGGAGCGCCGCCCGGCCGATCGCGCCGATCACCGGCTCCTCGTTGCCGACCGCCCAGGGCGTCAGGTCGCCGTCCGCCTCGCGCGCCTGCACGACGTCCAGGCCCTCCCGGACGCTGTGCACCATCAGCACCGTGACCGTCAGCGCGACCACCACGAGCAGGCCGATGGTGACGATCGGCGCGACGGACGCGGCCGTGCCCTTCATCATCCCGAGCCGGTAGCCCGCGTACATGGCGCCGTACCGGAGCAGCTCGCCCACGGTGAACCAGAGGGTCAGCGGCACGATGAACCGTCCCGCGAGCTTCAGTGCGGCCCACGGGAGGATCAGCGGGGAACGCGCGGACGGCCAGGACATCGCCGCTGATCGTAAACCGTCCGGGGTTCGTATGACGAAACCCCGCCGTCCGGTGGGACGGCGGGGTTCGCGGGACGGGCCCGGGTCAGATCTTCACTTCCAGGCCGGCGACCGTGCCGGTCTCGGCGGTGACGGCGGTGTCGACGCTCACCCCGCCGGCGGCGAGGACGCGGACGGTCCAGTCGCCGTCGGCGGCGAAGAACCGGAACACGCCCTCCTCGCCCGTGACCACCTCGGCGGTGAACTCGCCGGACGAGTCGAGCAGGCGGGCATAGGCGCTGGACACGGGGGCGCCGTCACGGGTGACGGTGCCCTGGATGACGGCCTCGTTGGCCAGGTCGACGGTCGCGGGCAGGTGCGCCGTCTGCTCGGGTGCTGCGCAACCCTGGGTCATTGCTCCTCCAGCTCTGGGAAAGTGCGTGGGCTTACTTGGGGGCGCCGAGCTCGATCGGCACGCCGACGAGCGAGCCGTACTCGGTCCAGGAACCGTCGTAGTTCTTCACGTTCTCCAGGCCGAGCAGCTCACGCAGCGCGAACCAGGTGTGGGAGGAACGCTCGCCGATGCGGCAGTAGGCGATGGTGGCCTTGTTCAGGTCGACGCCGGCCTCGGTGTAGAGCTGCCGGAGCTCCTCGTCCGACTTGAACGTGCCGTCGTCGTTGGCCGCCTTCGACCACGGGATGCTGCGCGCGGTCGGCACGTGACCGGGCCGCTGCGACTGCTCCTGCGGCAGGTGCGCCGGGGCGAGCAGCTTGCCGCTGAACTCGTCCGGGGACCGGACGTCGATCAGGTTCTGCTTGCCGATCGCGTCCACGACCTCGTCGCGGAAGGCGCGGATCGCCAGGTCCTGGTCCTTGGCCTTGTACTCGGTCTTCGGACGGGACGGGACGTCGGTGACGAGCTCGCGGGACTCCAGCTCCCACTTCTTGCGGCCACCGTCGAGCAGCTTCACCTTGTCGTGGCCGTACAGCTTGAAGTACCAGTAGGCGTAGGCGGCGAACCAGTTGTTGTTGCCGCCGTACAGGATCACCAGGTCGTCGTTGGCGATGCCCTTGGCGGACAGCAGCTGTTCGAACCCGGTCTTGTCCACGAAGTCGCGGCGGACCGGGTCCTGCAGCTCGGTCTTCCAGTCGATCTTCACGGCGCCACGGATGTGGCCCTTGTCGTAGGCGGACACGTCCTCGTCGACCTCGACGAGGATCAGGCCCGGGTCGTCCAGGTGGGACTCGACCCAACTGGTGTCCACCAGGACGTCTGAGCGGCTCATACGGGAACCTCCCTCTCGGAGCGGACTTTCGCGGTGATACGTCGGAACAGCAGGTACATCTCGCAGCCGAGGCAGAACCCGAACACCGCGTTCAGGAACGCCGCCGCCAGTGCGAGGGCGGTGGCACCGATGCCGAGCCAGGTGGTCCCCGTCCCGTAGCCGACCGTTCCGGCCAGGGCGAACGCGAGGCCGACCCCCTGTGCGAAGCGGGGCGCGGCGGCGTCCTCCAGTTCCCTGGGCGGAGCGAGCCGGGGACGGATCAGCACTGCGAACGCCAGTCCGTACGGGGCGTACCGGAGGCCGAGGAAGGTCGCGACGGCGAACACGACGGCCTGAGCGGCGAGCAGGGCCCAGCTTCCGGTCACCAGCACCACGATGAGGACGACTGCCGTGACCGACGCGCCGAAGCGCTGCCCACGCGGATCAACCTGCATTGGGGTACTCCTGGCGGAGTGGAAGCGTGCGTACGAGCTGGAAGTGGAAAATGCTCGGGGGCGGAGGGGCTCGATGCCTCAGGCCATGCGACAGAGCGAGGCGGCCACGCGGCAGAAGTCGACCGCGCGACGCTTCGTGAGCATCTGCTCTGTCCAGTAACGCACGGACACGATGTTAAGCGGCATTCCAGTGCCTGTCACATCCGTCTCGTCTTCCGAGACAGTGAGCGCAGGTCGCGGGCTCACTGGATGGCCTCGCCCAGGGCCGCGACGACGTCGGGCTTGCGGGGCGCTCCGGTGGCGCGGCGGACGACGCGTCCGGCGGCGTCCAGGACGAGGACGGTCGGGGTCCGCACCACGTTCAGCCGGCGGACGAGTTCCAGGTGCGACTCGGCGTCGAGCTCGACATGCGCGACACCGTCCACCATCTCGGCCACCTCGCCGAGGACGCGGCGGGTCGCGCGGCAGGGTGCGCAGAACGCGCTGGAGAACTGCAGGAGCGTGGCCTTCTCACCGAGTTCGGCGCCCACGTCGTCCGGCCGGACGGTCTCCGGCATCTCGCCGCCCTTCTCCCGCCGCGTACGCAGCACACCGTCACGGCGCCGGCGGACGAGGCCGAACACCGTGGCCGCGGCGAGGACCGCCGCCGCGATCAATGCTCCGGTCATCGTCATGCTCAACCCCGGCGGGACGCGGCTTCTTCCGTTCGGGTGGTCATCGTGAAGCGACCCTCGTCCGCGGCCGGACCCGCACCACCGGCAGGTACGCGTCGCCGGGCGGGTTCAGCTGGCCCCGCCCTGCTTCTGCGCCGACTGGAGATCGTTCAGCCGGACGTTCTGGGCGGTCGCGGAGACGCGCAGCCCGTCCGGTGTCGGCCGGATCTCGCTGATCCGCGACCCGACGGGCAGGTCCGAGACCGGCACGACCCAGGTGAGCTGCTGTTTCACCGCCACCAGCGGGATCTGCACGGCGCCGTCCGACCCGACCGACACCGGCGAGATCGCGATGCCCTTCGCGGTCGGCTTGACCTGTACGACCGCGGTGCCGGAGAGCGGGAAGCCGAGGATGCTGCCGGTGAGGTCGACCGAGAGGTCGTCGCCCTTCGGCCCGATCCGCTTGACCTCCTTCGGCGCCTCCTTCTGGATCACGGCATAGGGGACGACGGCGGACGCGGTCGCCGTCCGCGCGGTCACGTTCGCGGCGCTGCCCTGGCTGACCTCCGACAGCGGCGCGTTCACCCCCCGCATGTCGACCTTGACGCCGCTGACGGTGACGCCCCGTTCCGTCCAGTCCCCGATGGAGACCTCGATGTGCTCGTACTCGCCGCCCACCGCCTGCGTCAGGAACGGAAAGCCGTGGATGGTGACGTCCGGCTGCTGCCGCAGGTTGTACTGCGCGGCCACCTGCCGGCCGATCTGGTCCTGCGCGACCCGCACGCCGATCCGGTCCGCGGCGACCAGCACCACCGCCGCGAAGATCAGCAGGACCAGCAGCACTTTCCGCATGTTTCTCCTTCGGGCTTCGGCATGCGATTCGCCACACTTTATGCGCAGACGCCCCCATACCGAGTCGCGCCGGAGAATGACCTTGCGTCACCCGCCCGCGAACGGCGGCAGAACCTCGACGACCCCGCCCTCGGGCAGCGGGACGGACTCGTGCGGGCGGCTCCCGACCGGATCCCCGTCGATGAGGAACGAACTGCGCCGCACGACCCGCGCGAACTCCTCGCCCCGCCTCGCCTTGGCGTCGGCGACCGCCTCCGCCAGTGTCCCCGCCTCGTACGGCTCCTCATGCGTCCCGGCCGCCGCCTTGGCCGCCGCCCAGTACCGCATCGTCCCCTTCGCCATGGTTCCAGTCTCGCAGGCCGTCCCCCGCCCGCGGACACGGCTCGGTTATCCTCGGGGTGAGGGATCCGGGCGACGAGGCCATGGAGTTCATCCGGAAGGCCCTTCATGGCCGCCTCGTTCTTCGAGCCGCCGGCCGTTGCCGAGGCTGGAGGATGAGCCGTCCGGGTCCTACGTCTTTGGGACGGGAGACGGCACTTGAGCAGCCTGCTCTTGCTGACCAACGCGTTGGAGCCCTCCGACGAGGTCCTACCGGCGCTCGGACTTCTGCTGCACTCCACGCGGGTCGCCCCCGCCGAGGCGTCCGCGCTCATCGACGCGCCACCGGCCGACGTCCTGCTGGTGGACGCCCGCCGCGACCTCGCCCAGGCCAAGAGCCTGTGCCGCCTGCTGCGCACCACCGGACTCGACTGCCCGCTGCTCGCCATCGTCACCGAAGGCGGCCTCGCCGCCCTCAGCCCCGAATGGGGCCTGGACGACGTCCTGCTGCAGACCGCCGGCCCCGCCGAGGTCGAGGCCCGCCTGCGCCTCGCCGTCGGACGCGCCGCGACGGCCGGCGAGCAGGAGGACAGCCCCGGCGAGATCCGCAGCGGCGACCTCAGCATCGACGAGGCCACCTACACCGCCCGCCTCCGCGGCCGCGTCCTCGATCTCACCTTCAAGGAGTTCGAGCTGCTGAAGTACCTCGCCCAGCATCCGGGCCGGGTCTTCACCCGCGCCCAGCTCCTCCAGGAGGTCTGGGGCTACGACTACTTCGGCGGCACCCGCACCGTCGACGTCCACGTCCGCCGCCTGCGCGCCAAACTGGGCGCCGAATACGAATCCCTGATCGGCACCGTCCGCAACGTGGGCTACCGCTTCGTCCCCGACCACCGCCCCGGCGACACCGAGGAAAAGGCCCCCGCCCGAACCTGATCCCCCTTCCCCTCAGCCGAAGCGGCCGGTGATGTAGTCCTCGGTCGCCTTCTGTTCGGGGTTCGTGAAGATCTTGCTGGTGTCGTCGATCTCGATGAGCCTGCCCGGCCTGCCGGTGCCGGCGATGTTGAAGAAGGCCGTGCGGTCGCTGACGCGGGCGGCCTGCTGCATGTTGTGGGTGACGATGACGATCGTGTACTGCGTCTTCAGCTTCTCGATCAGGTCCTCGATGGCGAGAGTGGAGATCGGGTCGAGCGCGGAGCACGGCTCGTCCATCAACAGGACCTGCGGCTGGACGGCGATGGCGCGGGCGATGCACAGGCGCTGCTGCTGGCCGCCGGAGAGACCGGCGCCGGGCTTGCCGAGCCGGTCCTTGACCTCGTTCCACAGGTTGGCGCCGCGCAGCGACTCCTCGACGATCTCGTCCAGGCGGGCCTTGCGGCGCACCCCGTTCAGTTTGAGACCGGCCGCCACGTTGTCGTAGATCGACATGGTGGGGAACGGGTTGGGGCGCTGGAACACCATCCCGACGACGCGCCGGACGGCGACGGGGTCGACGGACGAGTCGTACAGGTCCTCGTCGTCCAGCATGACCTTGCCCTCGACGCGGGCGCCCGGAATGACCTCGTGCATCCGGTTCAGCGTGCGCAGGAACGTGGACTTGCCGCAGCCCGACGGCCCGATGAACGCCGTCACCGAGCGCGGCTCGACCGTCATCGAGATGTCCTCGATGGCGTGGACGCCGCCGTAGTAGGCGTGCAGCCCGGAGACCTCGATCCGCTTGGCCATGGAGTCGTGTTTCCTTTCTACCGGCCCGCGGGCGCGGCGCGCCGGGCGACGAGACGGGCGACCAGGTTGAGCAGCATGATGATTCCGATCAGGACGAGGGCGCCCGTCCAGGCCCGGTCGATCGAGTTCTGGTTGGGGTCGGCGGCCTGCTCCCAGATGAAGGTGGGCAGCGACGCCTGCGGGCCGTTGAACGGGTCGTTGTTGATCGCCTTGGTGAAGAAGATCGTGAGCAGCAGCGGCGCGGTCTCGCCCATCACGCGGGCGACGGCCAGCATCACCCCGGTGATGATCCCGGTCATCGCGGTCGGCAGGACGACGAAGCAGACCGTCCGCCAGCGCGGCACACCGAGCGCGTAGGACGCCTCGCGCAGGTCGTTCGGGACGAGTTTCAGCATCTCCTCCGCGGCCCGCACCACCGTCGGGATCATCAGGATGGTCAGCGCCAGCGCACCGGCGAACCCGGAGAAGCCGAATCCCATCGTGAGCAGCCACAGCGCCAGCACGAACAGGCCCGCGACGATCGACGGGATGCCCGTCATGACGTCCACGGTGAAGCTGATCAGCTTGCCGAGCCGTCCGTTGCCGGCGTACTCGACCAGGTAGATCGCGGTGAGGATGGCGAGCGGGACGGCGATCACGGTGGTGATGGCGACCTGTTCCAGGGTGCCGATGATGGCGTGGTAGGCGCCGCCTCCGGCGTCCTTGCCGCTGAGCGCGTTCATCGAGAACTGGAAGAACGTGGGGTCGAGCCGCTTCGCGCCGTTGACGGCGACCGTCCACAGCACCGACAGCAGCGGGACGACCGCGAGCGCGAACGCCAGATAGACCAGCCCTTGGACGAGCCGGTCCTTGAGCTTGCGGGCAGGCGAGACCGAGGCCAGGCTCCCGCCCGCGCCCGTGCCGGAGGAAAGGGTGGTCACGCGAACTCCTTCCGGCGCGCGACGACCGCGCGGGCGGCCATGTTGACGACCAGGGTGATCACGAACAGCACGAGCCCGGAGGCGATCAGCGCGCCGCGTCCGGTGACGGACGCCTCGGCGAAGCTGTTGGCGATGTTCGCGGCGAACGTCGCGCCGCCGTCCGCCAGGATGTGCCAGTTGATGCCGGGCACGAACGTCAGCACCATCGCGACCGCGATCGTCTCGCCCATCGCGCGGCCGAGGCCCAGCATCGAGGCGCCGATCATGCCAGACCGCCCGTACGGCAGCACCGCCATCCGGATCATCTCCCAGCGGGTGGCGCCGATCGCCAGCGCCGCCTCCACGTGTGCGCGCGGGACCTGCAGGAACACCTCGCGGGACAGGGACGAGATGATCGGCAGGATCATGATCGCCAGCACCACCGAGGCGGTGAAGATCGAGTTCTTGCCGGGGCTGTCGCCGCCGAACAGCGGGATCCAGCCGAGCGTGCCGTTCAGGAACGCGCTGACGCCCTCCATGTGCCTGGACAGGAAGGCGAGCCCCCACAGGCCGTAGACGATGCTCGGCACCGCGGCGAGCAGGTCGACGACGTAGCCGAGGGCGGAGGCCAGCCGGCGCGGCGAGTAGAACGAGATGAACAGCGCGATCCCGATCGCCACCGGCGTCGCGATGAGCATCGCGAGCAGCGACGAGATCAGCGTGCCGAACGCCAGCTGGGCGATGCCGAACCTCGGCGGCGTCGCGTTCGGGTCCCATTCCTCGCTGGTGAGGAAGTTCGCCTGGTTCTCGCGCAGGGCCGGGATCGCCTTCCACACGAGGAACGCGGCGATCGCGGCGACGATCGCGAGCACGGTGATGCCCGCGCCGCGGGCCGCGCCGGCGAAGATCCGGTCTCCGGCCCGTCCGGTGCTCATCGGCGCGGCGGCGCGGTCCCGGGCGCCGGCGCGTGCCTCGACGCCGGTCTCGGTGGTCATGGGGGATCCTCCTTCGATCACGCCGGAACCCGCGTCGGCCCCGCCGCCGAGGTGCTCGGCGGCGGGGCTGCGGGTGCCGTCGCCCGCCGTCAGGACAGGGCCTTCACGGACGCCTGGACCTTGGTGAGCACGCTCGGTGGCAGCGGCGCGTACCCGAGGTCGGCCAGGATCTTCTGGCCGTCCGCACTGGAGGTGTAGGTGAGGAAGGACTTGACGAACCCGGCCTGCTCGGCGGGCAGTCCCTTCTCACACACGATCTCGTAGGTGACCAGGACGATCGGGTAGGCGCCCGGCTCCTTGGTCGCATAGTCGATCTTCAGCGCGACGTCGTTGCCGGTGCCGACGGCCTTCGCCCCCGCGACGGCCTTGGACGCGCTCTCCGACGACAGTTCGACGTACTCGCCGGCGCCGTTCTTCACGTGCGCGGTCTGCAGCCTGTTGTTCTCCGCGTACGACATCTCCACGTAGGAGATCGCGCCCACGGTGCTCCTCACCTGGCTGGTGACGCCGTCGGACTTGGCGGCGCCCTGGCCGGTGGAGTTCGGCCACTTCTTGGCCTTCTCCCACGTCCAGATCTTCGGCGCGACCGTGTTCAGGTAGTTCGTGAAGTTGTCGGTGGTGCCGGACTCGTCCGAGCGGTAGATCGGCTTGATGGCGGAGGCGGGGAGCCTGGCGCCCGCGTTCTCCCGGGCGAGCGCCGGATCGTTCCACTTCGTGATCTTGCCGGAGAAGATCTTGGCGATATTCTCGGGGGACAGCTTCAGCGCGTCCGCGCCCGGGAGGTTGTAGACGACCGCGACGGGGCCGACGACCATCGGCAGGTTCAGCGCGCCGCTCCCCTGGCAGCGCTTCCGCGCGGCGGCGGCCTCCTCGGGCTTGAGCGCCGAGTCCGAACCGGCGAACGACACCTGCCCGCTGGTGAACGCCTGGATGCCCGCGCCGGAGCCGCTCGGGTTGTAGTTCAGGTTGGCGCCCGCGCACTTGCTCGCGTAGAGCTTCGTCCACTCTTCGATGGCGTTCTTCTGCGCGCTGGAGCCGGCCGCGTTGACGCTGGCCTTCGCGCAGTCGATGTCACCGGACGGGGCGCTGCCCGCGCTGGCCGCCATGTTGGCGTCGCTCCCGCAGGCGGACAGGGCCAGCGCTCCCGCGACGACCACGCCGCCCAGGGCGGCGAGTCGGGAACCGTTCTTCACCGGAGGGTCTCCTCTTAGTTTCGTCGGCCGGGTCTCCCCCGCCGCCGGCCCATGCCGGCCGGAGGGTGGGGTTCGCCGTCGGATGCGACGCTAAGCAGGCGAGGTGACCAGCCGCCCCGATCCGGGTGAACGGCAGGTGAACGAACTTGAGGATGGTCGCGAAGAATGTCCCGGTTTACGGTGGACACCGGGTGAACAGCACGGCTCACCCGGCTAAACACCCGGTCGAGACATGCTCAACCGGGGTCAGGCGTACATGACGTCCACGGCGTACCGGGTGAAGCCGAGCGACTCGTACAGGCGGACGGCCGCGACGTTGGACTCGTCCACGTAGAGCATGATCTGCTCCATGCCGATGTCGCGCAGGTGATGCAGGCCCTTCAGGGTAAGAGCGCGGCCTAGGCCGAGGCCCTGCGCGGCCGGGTCGACGCCCACGACGTAGACCTCGCCCATGTCGCCCGGGTGGACCTTCGTCCAGTGGAAGCCGACGAGCCGGCCATCGCGTTCGGCGAGGAAGAACCCGTCCGGGTCGAACCAGTCCTCGGCTTCGCGTGCGCGGACGTCGTCCATCGTCCAGGCGCCCTGCTCGGGATGGTCGGCGAACGCGCGGGCGTTGACCTCCAGCCACGCCCGCTCGTCACGTCCGGGCTCGAAGGTGCGGACGGTCACGCCGCCGGCGACGCGCGGCTCCGGCAGCGGATCGGACGCCGGGCGCCGCAGCTGGAACAGCGCGCGAACCCGCGCCATGCCCTCCGAACCCGCCAGCGCGGCCGCCGCCGGGAGATCACCGTGCGCCCAGACCCGCAGCGGGCCCTGAGCCTCGTCCTTCAGCGCCCGCAGCAGGGCCCGCCCGTGCCCCCGGCGCCGATGCTCCGGATGGACGACCAGTTCCCCCGCCGCGGGCTCCTCCTCGGTCGCCGGGTCGAGATGCGCATAGGCCACGATCGTCCCGCTCTCGGAGATCGCCAGGCCGGACCGGCCGCCGCGCAGCGCCAGCACGGCATGTTCGGACAGCGGCCCCACCCCGTCGGCGCGCGCCGCCGCCTCGGCCAGCGCCAGCGCCTCCGCGGCCTCGGTCTCCCCCAGCGTCCCGCGCGCCCGCAGCTCACTCACGCTCGCCACCCTATGAGCCGGACGGACGTGTTGATCGGCCGGGCCCCTGATCGATTTGTCACGAAAACGTCATCGCGCCGCCGGAATCCGTATGCCGGGCGAACCTACCGTCCGCAGAATGACTCGACGACGCACCATCCTGGCCTGTGCCGCGGCGGGGCTGACGGCCGTGGGCCTGGCCGCGCAACCCGCCGCCGCCCGTCCCGCACCGACCGCGTCCGTACGGCTCCTCGCCCTGAACGACTTCCACGGCAACCTGGAGCCGCCGTCCGGAAGCTCGGGCAGGGCCATTGACGAGAACGGCGACACCGTCCTCGCCGGGGGCGCCGCCTACATCGCGGCCCACCTCAGGCAACTGCGGAACCCCGACACCCTGACCGTCGCGCAGGGCGACCTGATCGGCGCCTCGCCGCTGCTCTCCGCCGCCTACCACGACGAGCCGTCCGTGCAGTTCATGGGCGACATCGGCGTGACGGCGTCCGCGGTCGGCAACCACGAGTTCGACGAGGGCTACCGGGAACTGCTGCGCATCCAGAACGGCGGCTGCCACCCCGTCGACGGCTGCTCCCCCGCGGGCCCGTGGCGCGGCGCGAAGTTCGACTACCTGGCGGCGAACGTGCTGAAGCAGCGCGGCCACGCGGAACGCCCGATCCTGAAGCCGTGGACGATCCGGCGCATCAACGGCGTCCGCGTCGGGTTCATCGGCGTCGTCACCAAGACCACCCCGAGCATCGTCACACCGGGGGGCATCAAGGGCCTGAAGTTCGATGACGAGGTCGCCGCCGCGAACCGGGCCGCCCGCGAGCTGAAGCGCCGGCACGTCCGCGCGATGGTGCTGCTCGTCCACGAGGGCGACCAGGTGCGGCCCGGCACCCGCCCGGACGACTGCGGCGCCGTCCCCGGCGCCGGGTCCCGCATCGCGCGGGAGGCCGACCCCGAGATCGACATGGTGCTGTCCGGGCACACGCACCAGCAGTACATCTGCTCGGTCAAGGACCCGGACGGCGACCCGCGGCTGTTCTCGTCCGGTTCCTCCTTCGGCCGCGTGATCACCGAGGTGAACCTCAAGGTGGACCGGCGCACCGGCGACATCGTCCGCTCCTCGGTGAAGGCCGACAACCATGTCGTGACGCGGGACGTCCCGCCGGACCCGGCGACGGAGAAGTTCGTCCAGACCTGGAAGGACCGCGTCTCCGCCATCGCCGACAAGCCCATCGGCAAGATCACCGCCGATCTGACCCGGACCCCGTCCCCCGCGGGTGAGACCGCGCTCGGCGACGTCATCGCGGACGGCCAGCTCGCCGGCACCAAGGACCTCGGCGCCCAGGTCGCCCTGATGAACCCCGGCGGCGTCCGCACCGACCTGGTCTACAAGACGAGCGGCTCGGAGGGCGACGGCGTCGTCACCTACGGCGAGGCGTTCGCCGTCCAGCCGTTCAGCAACGTGATGGGCGTGACGTCGCTGACCGGCGCGCAGCTCGACGCCCTGCTCGAACAGCAGTGGACGCCCGCGGGCGAGAAGATCCTCCAGCCGTCGGCGAACCTGCACTTCACCATCGACCGCTCCAAGCCCATCGGCGACCGCGTGTCCGCGATCACGATCGACGGCGCCCCGCTCGACCCGTCCGCCACCTACAAGGTCGCGGCGAACAACTTCCTACTCGGCGGCGGCGACGACTTCACCGTCTTCACCGAAGGCAAGAACCAGGTCCTCGGCTCCATAGACCTGGACACCCTGGTCGCCTACTTCAACGCCCAGGGCACCATCTCCCCACCCCCGCTGAACCGCATCTCCGGCCAGTGAGAAATGAGCGTGGCCCGGGTCGCCGGACGCCTAACGGCGCCCAACGCCCCGGGCCACGCGTACGAACACCGGCCTCACAACAGCTTCAGGGGCCGCCCCCCTGGATGGCTACGCCCCGAAGAAGTGGACGAGGTAGTAGACGACCGCGGCCACCGCGGCGGCGGCGGGCATGGTGAGGACCCAGGCGATCAGGATGTTGCCGGCGACGCCCCAGCGGACGGCCGACAGCCGCTTCGTCGCGCCGGCGCCCATGATCGCCGAAGTGATCGTGTGGGTGGTGGAGATTGGAGCGTGCCAGATGAACGCGGTGGTGTAGAGGACGATGGAGGCCGTCGCTTCGGCGGCGAAGCCCTTCGGCGGATCGACTTCGATGACCTTGCGGCCGAGCGTCCGCATGATCCGCCAGCCGCCCGCGTACGTCCCGGCGGACAGCGCGCCCGCGCACGCGATGACGACCCACCAGGGCACCGTGCTGCCGTCGGCGTGCCCGGTGGTGACGAGCGCGAGGACGATGATGCCCATCGTCTTCTGGGCGTCCTGCAGGCCGTGGCCGAGCGCGAGGGACGCGGCGGACATGGTCTGCGCGATGCGGAACCGGCGGCCGACCCGGCTCGGGTTGGCGTGCCGGAAGATCCACAGGATCGCGACCATCACCAGGTAGGCGAGGCAGAAGCCGACGACCGGCGACAGCACCATCGGGATCGCGACCTTGTCGACCACGGTGGACCAGTTCACCGACGACAGCGACGCCAGCCCGGCGCCGACCACCCCGCCGATCAGGGCGTGCGAGGACGACGACGGAAGCCCGAAGTACCAGGTGATGATGTTCCAGGTGATCGCGCCGAGCACGCCGGCGGCGACCACGGTGAGCCCGTGCAGGCCGGACGGCGGGCTGATGACCTCGCTGACGGTCTTGGCGACGCCGACGCCGAGCAGCGCGCCGACCATGTTCATGGCGGCGGCCATGCCGAGCGCGACGCGCGGGGTCAGCGCGCGGGTGGACACCGCGGTGGCGATGGCGTTGGCCGCGTCGTGGAACCCGTTGGTGTAGTCGAAGACGAGCGCGACGATGACCACCAGGACGAGGACGGCCATCTGCGCGTCTGTCCGGAGCCCGAGCGCGCCCGCCAGCATGACCAGTGCGACACCGGCGAGCAGCAGCAGCCACGCGCGGCCGGAGACACGGCGCGTGGCCTGCTCGCCGAGGGAGGCGGCATCCTCCTCCTGGGACGGATCCTGGGCGAGGGTCCCGCCGGGCTTTTCGGCCGTGCTCATGATTCCTTGACCGCTATGGTCTCGACCGTGTTGGCGACGTGCTCGAACGCGTCGGCCGCGTCCTCCAGCCGGTCGATGACCTGCTTCAGCTTCAGCACGGTCAGCGTGTCGTACTCGCCGCTGAACAGGTGCGCCAGCAGCTTCCGGTAGGCCTGGTCTCCCTGGTTCTCAAGCCGGTTGATCTCGATCCAGTACTCGTTGAGCTCCTTCATCGAGCGCAGCCTCGGCATGGCCTCGGCGGTCAGCTCGGCGGCGCGCTCCAGCACTTCCACCATGTGGACGATGCCTTTGGGGAACTCTTCGATCTTGTAGAGGACGACGAGGTCGGCTGCCTCCTCCATCTCGTCCATCACGTCGTCGAGCGAGGAGGCGAGCTGGTAGATGTCCTCCCGGTCGAAGGGCGTGATGAACGTTTCGTTCAACCGGCGCATGATCGCATGGGTGCATTCGTCGCCCGCATGCTCGCAGGCGCGCATCTTCTCCGCGATCGCCGCGCGGTCGGCGCCGTCGCTGATGAGTTCCACGAGCAGCCTGGCGCCGGTGACCAGGTTGTTCGCCGAGTCGGCGAACATGTCGTAGAAACTGTCCTCACGCGGCGTGAGACGCAAGCGCACGTCGTTCTCCTGATGTGCCGGAACAGTCCGCAGAGGATCGTAGGCGCTACCCGCCGTAAAAAGAACCTTTGCCCCAGCTTCGACTGGTGTCACCCATCCTCTCACCTATCAGCCTGCCCTAGATCACCAGGTGCATACCCCTCGCATGGCGGTCTATCTGGAGGAACGTCCGCCGTTTCAGGGCTTGTGCGGCGGCCGTCCGCGCGGGCCGCGGTGAGCGGAAGTGAGATTGCTCACACTCCCGAACGTGGTCGTCCGGGCCGGGCCGGGGCCTGAGACGACGAACCGGGGACGCCTCGAATCGGCGTCCCCGGCACCTGCAAGCCGCGTCCGGCCTGGGGGAATACGCCCCCAGGCCCCGGAACTACGTCCGGTCGTGGGATGTCAGCTCGCGACGACCGGCTCCGTCGGAACGTACCCCGAGCACCATGTCGATTTCCGCGACGGTCAGCGGCCGCTTCGCCGCCGCCACCGCGCTGAGCATCTCGGCATAGAGTTCGATCTCGTCCAGCGCAACACGGTCGTGGACGCGCAGATCGAGATTCCGGCGCACCGCGTCCACCTCCGTTCGTTCCCCACACCCGAGTCGAGGCTACGCGTACGGCTCGGGCGGGCGCATGACCCAAGAGGGCCATTCGCGGACCACCTTGGCCACTGGTCTTCCCGGGTGATGCCCAGCTGACGCACATGTACCAGGCGAACAGCGACGAATCTGGACGGCCGGGACGCTCAGCCCCCGGACCGGAAGTCGCCGAGCAGTTGCTCCAGCGGTGTCTCCGGCAGGTCCCGGGCGGTCAGCCGGGCCACGGCCGCGGCGTTGACGTCGGCGCCCGCCAGCCGGGCCGCCTGCCGCGCCACCGTCTGCTCGAACAGCGCCCGGACGGTCCGCGCGTAGGCGAACCGCGGGTCCTCGCGCATCTGCCCCAGCCGGGACAGGAGTTCGACGCGCAGTTCCTCGTCCAGCATGTAGAGGTCGCGTTCGGCGTAGCTCTGGAAGAGCCGCACCATGTCGCGGTCGCCCATCCCGGTGAACTCCAGGACGCGGCCGAACTCGGCGCGGAACGCCGGATTGCCCGCGAGGAACCCCTCCATCTCCGCCGCCGGGCCCGAACAGACCACGATGAAACGGGCGCCGCTCTGGTTCATCCGGCGGAGCAGTTCGCCCACCACGGCCGGGGCCCGGTCGAGTCGGTACGCCTCCTGGATGAGCAGCACCCCGCCGAGCGCCTGGTCGACCATGCCCCCGACCCGATGCCGGGTGTCGGCCTGGTCGCGTCCCGCCAGATGGACGGGACGGCACGCCACCACATGGCCGGACTGAAGCAGCCCCAGCGCCGCGTAGATGCCGCCGACGAGCCCCGCCACGGTCGTCTTCCCGGTGCCGGGCGGGCCGGTGAAGACCAGGTGGCGGACGTCCTGGCCGGACATCCCGTACCGGACCCGGTCGGCGGCGAGCGCCGCCTCCTCGGCCAGCTCCCGCACGGCCTCCTTGACGTCCTCCAGCCCGGTGAGCTGGTCGAGCCGCCGCAGGTAGCCGTCGATGTCGCCGGGCGGGCGCAGCGCCGGCTCGATGCCCTCCGCGACGCCCGCGAGATCGTCCGGGGTGAGCACCAGCCGGTCGTGGGACGCCCCGGCGCGCTCCATGTTCCGCTGGGCCGCCTGGTCCAGGTACGCCTCGACCAGGCGCGCGTTGACCAGGTCACCCGGGCCGCGGAGCCGTTCCAGGTCCGCCCTGGCCACCTCCAGCGCCGACGCGCCGATCGTGACGCGCCGCTCGTCCGCCAGCAGGTGCAGCAGCGTCATCCGGTTGTCGAGGTCGCCGAAGTCCGGGAGCCGGTGGACGCGGAACGCCTGCACGAGCTTCGGATGCTCCCGCAGCAGCCGCTTGTACGCGCGCGGCTCACACGTCGCGATCACCGGCGTGGTGTTCACCGGGTCGCGGCGGGCACGGCGCACCGCGCCGACGACGGCGCCCGGATCGGCGGCGTCCGCGATCGCCACGTCCAGCCGCTCGAACAGGATCACGGGGCCCGGCTGGGCGAGGAGGTGCCCGATCCGCTCCGGCGGCGCGTCGCGGACGTCGTCGGCGTCGTGCGCCCGGATCGTCCCGTCGCCGAGGCCGGCGTTCGCCAGCGTCAGCGCGATCATCCGGGACAGCCGGCGCTGCCCCGAGTGCGGGTCGCCGACCAGCAGCACGCCGGGGAGGCCGGACTTGATCGCGCTGGGCGCGCCGTCCACCCGGGTCCGCTCGATCTCCTCGCCGGCCGGGGCGTTCCACTCCCCGGCCTGCGCGCGGACGTCCGCCAGCAGGACGGACGCGTCGTGCTCCCCGTAGACGAACCCGAACCCGAACCGCTCCAGGACGCGGCGGGTGCTGCGGTCGCTGGGCGGCGGGATCTCCTCGACGGGACGTTCCGGGGACGGCGTGTCGTCCAGGAAGTCGAAGTCGCCGACCATCGTCTTGGACATGACCTTCGTCCCCGGGCCCGCGCCCGGAACGGGCGGCGGGGGCCCGTCCGGGCCGTCGGGAGCCGGGCCGTCGGGGAGGGTGCCGTCCTCGTCGAGGTCGCCGGGGCCGAGGATGCGCGTGCCGGGCGGCTGGTCCTGCCGCGGAGGCCGCCCGGCCGGGACGGGTGCGGCCCGGTGCGAGCCCTCCACGCGGGTGGCGTACGCGTCGAACGTGGTGGGCTGCGGCTCGGGCGGCGCCGCCGGGGTCGGGGACGCGGCCGGGGTCGGAGGCGCGGCCGGGGTCGGAGGCGCGGCCGGGGTCGGAGGCGCGGCCGGGGTCGGAGGTGCAGCCGGGGTCCGGGCCGGGGGCTGGGCCGGCGGGGCGGTGCCCGCGGGCTGGTAGCCCAGCTGCGTGTACGGCGGCACGAAGTCCTCGTCCCGCTCCTCCTCCGGCGGCGAGTAGCCGCCGAGCCGCTCGGAAGCCGGCGCGTGACTCGCCTGGGCCGGCTCGGGCGGGGGCTGCGCCGGGCTCTGCATCGGGCCCTGCATCGGGCTCTGCACCGGCGCGGCGGCGGGACGCTGGAAACCCAGTTCGGTGTAGGGCGGGGCGACGCTCGACTCGTCCCGCTCGCCCCCGGACGATGCGCTGATCACCGGGTCCGGCGGGGCGAACGCGGCCTGCTGGCCGGGACCGGCCATCTGGTTCTGGGCGGCGGGCGGGTTCTCCCGTCCGGGCTCCCGCTCGTGCTGCGCGGGCGGCTGGACGAACGGGCGGTCCGGCTCGGACGGCGTCCCCTGGGGCTGCGGAGGCGTCCCCGGGGCGATGCCCGGCTGGCTCTGCAGGGGGAACGGCGACGGCCGCGCGGGCACCGGGTTGGGCGGTGGCGTGGACATCGTGGCCGCGGCCGTGGCACGGGCCCGGCCGCGGCCGATGATCCCGGCGATGATCGCGGTCGGGACGGGGAAGCCGCGCGGCCGCGCGGGCATCCCGCCGAGCCGGCACCAGGCCAGATCGACCTCGTACATCGCGGCCAGCAGCGACTCGGCGCCCGGCCCGGACCCGGCCGCCGACCGCAGCGGCTGCGGGAGCCGCATGTCCTCCGGCCAGAGGCGGCGCAGCGGATGCCCCTTCTGCTCCGCCACCGCCTGCACCGTGTAGCGGATCTCCGGGTCCAGCCAAGGGACGATGGTGCCCACCATGTCCTTACGGACGACGTTCAGATCGGCGGCGAGCAGCGCGGCGGCCACCAGGCGAGGCTCCAGATAGGCCGGGTCTGCGGGGTCGCCGGAGAGGTCGGCTATCAGCTCGCTGAGCGTGTAGAAGGCGTGCCTGAAGTTGTCCCCGGGCGAACTCTCGTTCCTCAGCGACGGGACCAGGTTCGGTGGGCACCGGGTAAGCCACTGCTGGACGATCGCCTGATCCCCGTAGGGCAGCGCCCCATAGTCGACGGTCGGATTCGCGAGCGTGGTGCCGAGGATGGCGAGCAGCGCGTCCGCCCGGATCTGGAACCGGACGTCCTCGCGGAGCGCGCTGGCGACGGCCCACATCGTCCGCAGGACGACGACCGCCGCGTCCACCCGGCTCGCCCGCAGGCGTTCGGCGTAGAGCGCGACGAGCGACTCCAGCGTGGGCGGGGTGAGCCACCGGGGGCCGTCCACATCCGGGAGGGGTTTGGCGCGGTAGGGCTTCCAGAGGTCGAGCATCTGCGCATCCAGGCGCGCGTCGAACACGGGGGCGGCCGAGCACCACAGCATCACGCCCCAGGCGGCGACGACCGTGGACGGCGTCTCGCCGGTGAAGTCGGGCCACCAGTGCGGATGATCGGACGCGGGCAGCGTGGCGGCGGACTCCAGGGTCGACCGGACGCGCGAGGTCAACTCGGTCGCGAACCCGTGCCCGACGAACGGCAGCCCCGACGGCGGGTCGTAGGCGAAGTCGGGCCCCGCCGGGATCACATGCGGCGGCAGCGCCGGTGTCCGCCCCGCCCCCTGCTGCGCGGGCCTCGCCGCCATCCGGACGGCGGGCGTGCGGGGCGGCGGGCACAGGTACCACTGCCCGTCGGACGGGTGCAGCCGGTACCAGCGGGCCCACGCGCCGAACAGCCACCACGTACCGTCCGGCAGCACGAGCATGCGGCCGCCGATGGCGTGGTGGCGCTGCTGCGGAGGCGCCGACGGCCACCACGCGGCGGCCACCATCGCCCGTGTGTCCCGCTCCGCCTCCGTGAACGGATCCTGCCCCCGCTGCGGGCTGGGCGGCGGAGCACTGCCATAGCCCGGTCCCCACACCACGAGGGTCATCGTAGTCAGCTGAAACCGCGCGGGGTGCCCCTGACCGGCGCAGTGTCAGTGTCACTCCAGGTCAGCGGGAGGATGAACCGGCCTTGACATCACCGCCACTCGGCGGCGCGGTGCCGCTCGGCCTTCTCCATGTAGACCGCGGGCGTGTGCTCCAGCACGAGCCGGTCGCCGTCGTTCAGCTCCCGGACGATCTTGCCCGGCGTCCCGGCGACGAGCACCCCGGCCGGGATCGTCTTGCCGGGCGGCACCAGCGCGCCGGCGGCGATCAGCGTCCCGGACCCGATGCGGGCGCCGTTCAGCACGATCGCGCCGATGCCGATGAGCGCGCCGGTCTCGACGTGCGCGCCGTGCACCATCGCCTTGTGGCCCAGGCTGACGCGGTCCTCCAGGACCGCGGGCATGCCCGGGTCGGCGTGCAGGCAGCTGAGGTCCTGGATGTTGCACTCGTCGCCGACCACGATCTCCTCGTCGTCGCCGCGCAGCACCGAGCCGTACCAGACGCTGGACGCGCGGCCCAGCGTCACCCGCCCGACCACGACCGCACCCGGCGCGACCCACGCCTCGGGGTGGATCTTCGGCCGGTCCTCACCCAATGCTCCCAGGTAGCTCATGGCGCCGATGCTAGGACGCGTCCCGCCCCGTCCTGGACGGCGCCCCGGCCCCGCGGGTCCGGTTCCGGCCCGACACACCATCCCGCGAGGGGCGCGGATTCTGCCGGGATTAGATAGTTTGGCGGCTCCATCCAGATGAAGAAACGGCAGCAAGAAGCGCGTTCCGGTTGCACGAACGGGGTGGACCGGACGAGAGTCGTCCTGACGTTTCCATGTGGGCCCGCTCAGGCGGGTGTGGCTGCTATCGCGTCCGACCCTGACGGGGTGATGACCCCCGCCAACGACCCCCCAAGGCACCATGAGCAACGAAGAGATCCTGCCGAATCTCCTCCAAGAAGAGTCCTTCGAGATCGTCATGCGCGGCTACAACCGCCGCCAGGTCGACGACTACATCGCCCGCGCCCAGCAGAAGCACCGCGAACTGGAGGCGCGGCTCGCCCGTGCCCAGGACGACGCCGAGCGCATCCGCCGCGAGATGGCCGAGCTCAGGGAGGCGCGCAAGCCCACCGGCGACGACCTCAGCGACCGCCTCCGGCAGATCATCAACCTCGCCGAGGACGAGGCCCAGGACAAGGTCGCCCAGGCCGAGTCCAAGGGGGCGGAGATCCGCGAGGACGCCGAGCGGGAGTCCAAGCGGATCATCGACGAGGCCCGCGCGCACGCCGACAAGAACCTCGCGCAGGCGCAGGAGAAGGCCGAGCACGTGCTCGCGTCCGCCAAGAAGGAGTCGGAGGGCGTCCTGTCGTCGGCCAAGCAGGAGGCCGAGCAGACGGTGACGAGCGCGCGGCTGGAGGCCGAGCGCACCCTCACCGCGTCCGAACGCCGCGCCAGCGTGATCAACGAGGGCGCCACGCAGCGGCTCACCGCGCTCACCAAGAACCACACCCAGGCCCTGCAGCGCCTCACCGAGATCAGCGACACCCTGCACCGGCTGCTCACCGCCGAGAACGAGGCGGGCCCGCTGGAGAAGATGGTCGAGGACGCCGTCCGCCAGAGCACTCCCCGCAAGCAGGCGTCCGCCGCCAAGCCGATGCCGGCCGCGGCCCCCAAGCCCGCCCCGGCGCCCAAGCCGGCCCCGGCCCCGGCTCCGGCCCCGGCCACCGCACCGCAGGCCGCACCCGCACCGTCGATGAAGAAGCCCGAGCCCCCGGCCACCGAAACGCCCGCCCCGCCGCAGGCCAAGCCCGCCCGGCCGGCCGAGGACCACACCCCGCCCCAGCCGCCGGTCCCGCCCCAGCAATCGCGCGGCCCCATCGAGCTGTAGGAGGTGCCCAGGGGGCGACCCCTGGGCACTCCGTCGCGCGGGCGGGGGCAGGCGGTTCCTCGGGGGCGCTTAGGATCTTCGCGTGAGGAAGCGGAGCCATTCGCGGCGTGGGAACGTCCGGCCGGTCAGGTCTCTCGGGGATCCGGTGCTGCGGACCGAGTGCGATCCGGTCCGGACGTTCGACGCGTCCCTGGAGCGGCTCGTCGACGACATGTTCGTCACCATGTACGAGGAGAACGGCGCCGGGCTGGCCGCCAACCAGATCGGGGTCGGCCTGCGGGTGTTCGTGTACGACTGCGAGGACGACAGGGGACGCCGCCACATCGGTCATGTCGTCAACCCGGAACTGGTGGTGGCCGACGGCGAGCGGCTGGTCGAGTCGGAAGGCTGCCTGTCCCTGCCGGGCCTGCGGTTCGAGACGCCGCGCTACGCGCACGCCGTCGTCGAGGGCGTGGACATGAAGGGCGGGCCCGTCCGCGTGGAGGGCACCGGGTACTTCGCCCGCTGCCTGCAGCACGAGTGCGGCCACCTGGACGGCCGCGTTTACGTCGACGTCCTGTCCGGTGATGCCCGGCGGGAGGCCATGCGGGCGATCCGCGGCCTCCGCCGGTAGGCCCGCCCCTACGCCTCCCTGGGCTTTCAGGGGGCGTTCAGGTTGGAATGGGATCCTCTGCGACAATGCGGAGGGGGACTGTGCAATTGCCTGAACGGACGGCGAACAGCGGCGGCAGGGCGACGGCGGAGGCGACCCTTCTCGTCGTCGAGGACGAGCCCAACATCCTGGAGCTTCTCGCCGGCAGCCTGCGCTTCACCGGGTTCGACGTGATCACGGCCACCAACGGGGCGGACGCGGTGCGGTCGGCGCGGCGGCACCGCCCGGACCTGATCGTCCTCGACGTGATGCTGCCCGACATCGACGGGTTCGACGTCGCGCGGCGGCTGCGGTCCGGCGGCGACCACACGCCCGTGCTGTTCCTGACCGCGCGGGACGCCGTGCAGGACAGGATCAAGGGGCTGACGATCGGCGGCGACGACTACGTCACCAAGCCGTTCAGCCTGGAGGAGGTCATCGCCCGGATCCGCGCGGTGCTGCGCCGGTTCCGCGGCGGCGTGACCGATCCCCCGCCGCGCATGGTGTTCGCGGACGTGGAACTGGACGAGGACAGCCACGAGGTGTGGCGCGGCGGGCGCGCGATCCAGCTGTCGCCGACCGAGTTCAAGCTGCTGCGCTACTTCATGGCCAACGCGGGGCGGGTCCTGTCCAAGGCGCAGATCCTCGACCACGTGTGGAACTACGACTTCCGCGGCGACGCGGGCATCGTCGAGTCGTACGTGTCCGCACTGCGCCGCAAGGTCGACAATTCCGAGCCGCGCCTCATCCACACGCTGCGCGGCGTGGGTTACGTCCTGCGTGAGCCGTCGAGATCGGGCTGATGGAAACCCGCGTCCCGGTGTCCGCCCAGGCCCGGCCGGAGACGCCGGAACGGGCCGGCACCCGCGGCCCCTCCCGCTCGCCGCGCCGCGCCCTGGCGCAGTCATGGGGACGGACGTCGCTGCGCCTCAAGCTGATCGCGGGCATGCTCGTCCTGGTCACGCTCGGGATGACGGTGATGAGCGCGGCGGGCGCGTCCGTCCTGCGCCAGTACCTGATCGGACGGACCGACGACCAGCTGCGCGGCTCGGTGGAACGGGCGATCGGCCAGGCCGCCCCGCAACTGCGGCGCGGCGAGGACAACATCGTCGTGCGCATCCCCAGCGAGATGTACGGGCAGGTCCGCACCGACGACGGACGAGCACTCGGCCAGAACCCGGCATGGGGCGAGACCGGCCGTCCACGACTCCCGGCAAACCTGAACAAGTACATCGGCCGCCCGGTCACCGTATCCGGAACACGCGGCTCACAATGGCGCATCCTGGCCGAGCCGCTGCCCGGCGGCGTACTCATCCTGGCGTTCAGCCTGGACGAGGTGGACCGCACCGTCCGGCGGCTCGTGGTGATCGACACCACCGTGGGGCTGCTGGTGCTGGCCGTGCTGGCCGCGCTGGGGGTGTGGGTCGTGCGGGCGAGCCTGCGTCCGCTCGCGGCCGTCGAGGAGACCGCGGGCGCGATCGCGGCCGGTGACCTGTCCCGGCGTGTCCCGGAAGGTGATCCGCGAACGGAGATGGGCAGGCTCGGCCGGTCGCTGAACACGATGCTCGGGCAGATCGAGGCGGCGTTCCGGGCCCGCGCCGAGTCGGAGGCGGCGGCGCGGCGGTCCCAGGAGAGGGCGCTGCGGTCGGAGGAGCGGATGCGGCGGTTCGTCGCGGACGCCGGCCACGAGCTGCGCACCCCGCTGACCGCGATCCGCGGTTTCGCCGAGTTCTACCGGCAGGGCGCGGCCCGCGGCCCGGCGGAACTGGACCGGCTGATCGGCCGCATCGAGGAGGCCGCGTCCCGGATGGGGCTGCTCGTGGAGGACCTGCTGCTGCTCGCCCGGCTGGACCGGCAGCGCCCGTTCGAGCGGCGCCCGGTCGATCTGCTCGCCGTCGCGGCCGACTCCGTCCAGGAGGCGAGAGTTCTTGCACCCGAACGCAAGATGGACCTTTCGGTCGAGGGAGGGCTGGCGTACCAGGTGCGGGGGGACGAACCGCGGCTGCGCCAGGTGATCGGCAACCTGCTGAACAACGCGATCGCGCACACCCCGCGGGGCACGCCGGTCGAGGTGCGGCTCGCCCCCGGCACGCTGCGCGGCGCCCCGGCGGCGGTCGTCGCGGTCGCGGACGAGGGGCCCGGCCTCTCCCTTGAGCAGGCAGAACGCGTCTTCGAGCGGTTCTACCGGGCGGACAAGGCCCGCTCCCGCGACTACGGCGGCACCGGCCTCGGCCTCGCGATCGTCGCCGCGATCGTCGCCGCGCACGACGGGCTCGTGGAGGCCGGCTCCGCTCCGGGCGGCGGGGCGACGTTCAGGGTCGTCCTCCCCATGGACGAGGACTAGCGGCATTCAGGAAACGTTCAGGAAAGTGCGCTTAGGTGGTCGTACAGGGCGCGCCCCGGTTTCGACGGAAACCGGGAGCCCGCGCCCTGGCCAGCTTCGCCGCGTGGCCCTTCCACGGGTCACGCGGCCGTTCAGCTCCGCACCCCGATCGCGGGCTTCCGCTTCATCTTGGCCAGCGTCTGCCGCGTCGAGTGCAGGTAGTACTCCCTCGGCAGCGTCCGGACCCGCACCGGCAGCCGCGGATACACCAGGGCCAGCGCGGCGATGAGAAGCCGGAACCGCCGCTCCCGTCCCGCGTCCCACTTCCACCCGTACTGCTCGCGGATCGGCGGCGGCGTCAGCCCCGCCGTGAGCAGCCGGATCGCCATCAGACCGGGTGCGTGCAGCGGCCCGCCGGGCAGCTTCGGGCGCAGCACCCGCGCCGCGATCGCCCGCGACGCGTCGCTGATCTCCAGGCCGTTGAGCATGTCCGCGTAGTACGCGCGGAACTCCCGGTAGGTCCCCGGCATCCGCTCCTCGGGGCAGCCCAGGATGGTCGCGTAGACCTTGCTCTGCCCGTAGAACTCCGCAAGCTCGGCCTCGGTGAACGTCCGGCGGAACAGCAACTGGTAGAACTGCGTCGCCACCGCGAACAGCGTGGACGCGACCCACACCTGCAACTCGGGATCGTTGGCCTCGTAGCCGGGTCCGGTGATGGCCTCATGTCCCTTCGTGACGAGCGCGCTGAGGGTCTCGGCCTCCTCCCGCGTCCCGAACTGCACCGTGTAGAGCCACCCCATCGTGTTGCGCAGGCGCCGGAGCGGATCGTCCGCCGTGTAGCTGTGGTCGTACACGCCCTGCGCCACCTTGGGATGCGCCGTCTGCAGCAGCGAGGCCGCCCCGCCCGCCGCGATGAGCGCGCCCTCCTGCGCGATGACGCGGATGAGGTCGCCGTCCCGGAAGAGTCCTTCGGTCATGCCGATCATTGTAAGTAAGTACTTGCAGTTGTCGCCAGTGGGGTGTTAATCGAGCGACAAGATCACACCTGCCTGCGACAATGGGGACATGCCCGGCCAGATCCACGTCCGCGGCTCGGTCTCCATCCCCGAGTCCGAGCTCAGCTGGCGTTTCTCCCGCTCCTCGGGCCCGGGCGGGCAGCACGTCAACACCAGCGCCACCGCCGCCGAACTCTCCTTCGACGTCGCGAACTCCCCGTCCCTCCCCGAACCCCTCCGAGCCCGCGCCCTGGACCGTCTCGCCGGCCGCCTCGTCCGCGGCGTCCTCACGATCCGCGCGGAGGAGTACCGCTCCCAGCAGCGCAACCGGGACGCCGCCCGCACCCGCCTGGCGACGCTCCTCGCCGAGGCGACGGCCCCGCCCCCGAAGAAGCGCATCCCCAAGAAGGTCCCGAGGGGAATCAACGAGCGCCGCCTGGAGAACAAGAAACGCCGCTCCTCGGTCAAACGCCAACGCTCCACCCGCTGGGACTGACCCCCACCCGAGCCGCCATCACCCGAACAGGCGCCGAATGGCAGCCGCGTCCGGCGGGGTCCCGCGTAGACAACAGAGCAAAGCTCTATGTGATCACTTGGACACGGAGAGTCCCGACGTGTGGGAGGATGAAGCTTCCCCCCGTCCGGCGGAGGTGCCGGAACTTGAAGGAGAGGTAGCATCCCGTCATGGTGTCGAAGCCCCTGGAACAGGTCACCCTGGCCGACCTGGCCACCAAGGACGACCTCAAGGACCTGGCCACCAAGAACGACATCAGGGAGCTCAGGCAGGAGCTCAAGAACGACATCACGGAGCTCAGGCAGGAGTTCAAGCAGGAGACGGGATCGGCCGTCAATCTGCTGCTGGGCGAGATCGGCAAGATCGCCGCTCGCCAGGAGGAGATGGCCGGGCATCTGGCCCGTCTGGTCGCCAGGTCCGACGGCGTGATGCGGTAGCGACTCCGGCTCTTCGATGCCCCCGGGAATCCTCCCGGGGGCATCGTCGCGCTTGGGCGGACGGCGGAACGGCGCCTCTTAGCAGTCCCCCGTTCCACTTAGGGTTCGCCGCGCACCGTGATCGAAGGGTGGGGGCCGGGGACGCGGACGCCCGTCCGGCCGGGTGGGCGGGACGGGAGGTCCGGGGTCGGGTCAGCTGAAGTACTCGATGAAGGGGGTCTTCTTGTCGGGGTGGGAGGCGGTGCCGGCGCTCACGATGGCGGTGGTGCCGGGGCGCGGGTCGGCGTCGGTGGCCTGGACGGTGCCGGTGCGGGCGGGGCCGTTCAGGGTCGTCCAGGACGAGCCGTTGTAGTGCATGTACTGGGTCTTGGTCCCGGTGGTGATCGGGAGCATGACCACACCGCCCCTGGCGTCGGACGACAGGCCGATGCCGGCCGCGTTCAGCGGGGTGTTGACCGTCTTCCAGGTCGAGCCGTTGTAGCGCTGGATCGCGTTGGTGATCTGGGCGTTCTGCCGGACGCGCAGGACGTAGACGTTCGTCGGGGAGTTGGCGACGATGCGGTGCAGGGTGCCCTGGTAGCCGGGGACGCCCAGGGAGCCGGGGACGTCGATCTTCTTCCAGGACGTGCCGTTGAAGTGCATCACCAGGCCGGTCACGGACGTGCCGGTGGCGGACGTGGAGCCGGCGAGCCACACGTCGTTCTTGGCGCGGACGTCCACCGCGGTGATGGACGAGGACGCCGGCAGTGGGACCTTGGTCTCGGCCCACGCGCTGCCCGTCCAGCGGAGGACGGCGCTCAATCCGCCGGAGGCGGCGTCGGCGCCGGCGATGGAGTAGGCGGCGCCGTCGGGGGCGGCGGACACGGCGGTCGGGAAGCCCACCATCGGGTAGGCGACCTGGCTCCACTTGGTGCCGTTCCAGTAGAGGCCGAGGGTGCCGCCCAGGTTGTAGCCGATGATCCATGCCTTGGACCCGCTGGAGACGGCGACGTCGGTCGGGGTGAAGCCGACCGGGCTCTTGTCGGCGGCCCAGGCGGAGCCGGTCCACCGGACGATCTTGGCTTGGGGGCTGAAGAAGGAGCCGGCGGCGCCGACGGCCCATCCGGCGTTCTTCGCGCCGAAGTCGACCCGGTCGAGGCTGCCGTTGTAGCTCAGGGCCGCGCTGGAGATGTTCCTCCAGCCGGCCGCGTTCGCCGGGGCGGCCAGCGCGACCGTCCCGGCGCCGCAGGCCAGGGCGGTGGCGGCCACCAGCGCCGCGTTGCGTCTCATATGCTCCCACTCCCAAGATCACAGCAAGCGTGCGCCAAAGAGTACGGCATTACTTACTTCCGGGTAAGCGGAACCCCCGATCCGGCCGGATCAGGACGCACCAGGCACATGGGTCACAGACGTCAAGACGCCCAGAACCGGGCGGTTCCGGGCGTCCTGCACGGGAGAGGCTATTCGCCCTTCCAGTTCGGCTTGCGCTTCTGGGCGAACGCCGCCGGGCCCTCCTGGGCGTCCTTGGACGTGAAGACGGGCAGGATGATGTCCTGCTGCTTCTTCCACGCCTCCTCGGCCGTCCAGTCGGCGGACTCGACGATGACCCTCTTGGTCGCCGCGAGCGCCAGCGGGGCGTTCTCGGCGACCTTCAGGGCCAGTTCCCTCGCCGCGGCGAGCGCGCCGCCCGGCTCGGCGAGCCGGTTGACGAGCCCCACCTCGGCCATCCGCTCCGCCGGGTACTTGTCGCCGGTGAGGGCGATCTCCATGGCGATGTGGAACGGGATGCGCCGCGGCAGCCGCAGCAGGCCGCCGGCCCCCGCGACGAGGCCGCGCTTCGGCTCGGGCAGCCCGAACTGCGCGTCCCGCGCGGCCACGATCATGTCGCAGGACAGCGCGACCTCGCAGCCGCCGGCCAGGGCGTAGCCCTCGACCGCGGCGATCAGCGGCTTGGCCGCCGGACGCTCGGTGATGCCGGCGAACCCGCGGCCCTCGACGGTCGGGTTGTCACCGGTCAGGAAGCCCTTGAGGTCCATGCCCGCGCAGAACGTCCCGCCGGCGCCGGTGAGGATGCCGATGGACAGGTCCTTGCGGGAGTCGAGTTCGTCCACGGCCGCCGCGAGACCCTTCGCCACCTCGCCGTTGACCGCGTTGCGGGCCTCGGGGCGGTTGATGGTGACGATGAAGACGGCGCCGTCTTCCTCGGTCAGAACAGCTTCGGACATGCGTGCCTCACTTCGGCTGGAAGCGGATGCCGCCGTCGAAGCGGATCGTCTCGCCGTTCATGTAGTCGTTCTCGATCAGGGACTTGACTAGGTGCGCGAACTCCGACGCCTTGCCCATCCGCTTCGGGAACGGGACGGGCGCGGCGAGCTTGGCCTTGAACGCCTCCGCGCCCTCGCCCTCGCCGTAGATCGGGGTGTCGATGATGCCGGGGCAGACGGTGTTGACCCGGACGCCGACCGCGGCGAGGTCGCGCGCGGCGGGCAGCGTCATGCCGATGATGCCGCCCTTGGACGCCGAGTAGGCGACCTGCCCGGTCTGCCCCTCGATGCCGGCGACGGACGCGGTGTTGATCACCACGCCGCGCTGGCCGTCGGCGTCGGCGGGCTCGGTCTTGGCCATGGCGGCGGCGCCGATCCGCATCAGGTTGAAGGTGCCGATGAGGTTGATCCGGATGACGGTCTCGTAGGACGCGAGGTCGTGCGGGCTGCCGTCGCGGTTCACGGTCCGCGACGCCCAGCCGATGCCCGCGCTGTTGACGATGACGCGCAGCGGGGCGCCGGTGTCGACGGCGGCCTGGACGGCGGCCTGCACCTGCTCCTCGTTCGACACGTCCGTCTTGACGAAGACGCCGCCGACCTCGTCGGCGACGGCCTTGCCCTTGTCCTCGTTGAGGTCGGCGACGACCACCTTGGCGCCTTCGGCGGCCAGCGCGCGGACGGTGGCCTCGCCGAGGCCGCTCGCGCCACCGGATACGACGGCGGAAACTCCGTTCAGGTCCATAAGCGACACCTTACGTGAGGGACCGAATGTGGTTCGGGGTGATGCTATCCAGACGGCGTCGCACGCACCGCTCACACCCCGGCGATCACGGGCGCGCGTGGTTACCCATGGGTCACACTAGGGGGCGCGTTTGCCCCTCCCGGCCACGGGCACCCGCCTGCACATGAGCGAGCGACCCGCACAGAGCCAGTCCTACCCCGGCCGGACGGAGGACATGGCACCCGAACCCCGCGACGAGATGCGCGACTACACCGGCAGCGACCTGCTGCAAGGGCGCCGGGCGCTGATCACCGGTGGCGACTCCGGCATCGGGCGCGCCACCGCGGTCGCGTTCGCCAAGGAGGGCGCCGATGTCGCGATCACGTACCTGGAGGAGGACGACGATGCCCGGCACACCGCGTCCCTGGTCGAGGCCGCGGGACGGCGCTGCGTCATGTTCGGCGGCGACATGGCCGAGGAGCGGCACTGCCGCGAGGTCGTCGAGCACACCGTCCGCGACCTCGGCGGGCTGGACGTGCTCGTCCTGCACCACGGCACGCAGGAGCCGGTGAAGGACGTCCGGGAGATCGACGACGCGCAGCTCCGCCGGACGTTCGAGGTGAACGTGTTCGCGGTGTTCTGGACGGTCCAGGAGGCCCTCGACCACATGGGGCCGGGCTCGTCCATCATCATCACCGGGTCGATCAACGGGCTGCGCGGCAACAAGACGCTCATCGACTACTCCGCGAGCAAGGGCGCCGTGATGTCCCTCGCGGCGAGTCTCGCCCAGAACCTCATGGACCGGGAGATCCGCGTCAACTGCGTCGCGCCCGGCCCGGTCTGGACACCGCTCATTCCCGCGACGTTCGACGAGGAACGCGTCGAGAGCTTCGGCAAGAACGCACCGATGGGACGTGCCGCCGATCCCGACGAGATCGCGCCGTCCTATGTGTTCTTCGCGTCCAACCGCCTGTCCTCCTACTACACCGGCCAGACGCTCGTACCGGCCGGCGGGGAGATACATCCGGGCTGATGGACCTGCAACGTAGCGACCCCGGGAGCCGGGATACGGACGGCGGAGGGCCGGCAAGGGCCTCGTGCATCCGGGGCTCGACGGCCGCCAGTGCCTCTACCGCTCGGCGGCCTGGGTGGTGGGACGGCCGCGAGACCACTCCCCCTCTCGTGATCTCGCGACCGCCCACCGGCATCACGTAGAGCGAACGTCACCAGGCGGAGACGCGTTCCCGGACGCTGCGGCGGAATGTGGCTTCGGGGACGTCCAGGCGGTACAGGGCGTAGGCGTGCTGGATCACCGGCAGCGCCACGTTCCGCACCCGTACCCCGCCGGACGTGAGGCCCTTCTCCGTCCCCTTGTGCGCGTGACCGTGGACGGCGAGGTCGGCGCCGGCCGCATCGATCGCCTCGCCCAGCAGGTAGCTGCCGAGGAACGGGTAGATCTCCAGCGGCTCCCCTTCGAGGGTGTCGGCGGACGGCGAGTAGTGCGTGAGGGCGACCGTCACGTCGGCGTCCAGGTCCTGGAGGCAGGCGCCGAGCCGTTCCGCGAAGTCCCTGGTGTGCCGGACGAACGCCTTCATCTCGGGCTCGCCGAAGTCGCTGGCGCAGCGGCCCTCGAACCCGCCGCCGAAGCCCTTGCCGCCCGCGATGCCGAGCCGTGTCCCGGTGCAGTCGAGGACCGTCCCGCCGCCTTCGAGGACGGTCACGCCGGCGTCCCGCAGGACGCCCGTGATCTCCTCCTCGGCACCCGAGTGGTAGTCGTGGTTGCCGAGCACGGCGATCACCGGGACGCCGAGATCGCGCAGCTCACCGGCGGCGATCCGGCCCTCCCCGGCCGTCCCGTGCCGGGTCAGGTCGCCGGCGACCAGGAACACGTCCGCCTGGCCGGCGAGCGCGGACAGCCGCGCCCGGTACGCACCCGCCACCTCCGGCCCCACGTGCAGGTCCCCGGCCGCCGCCACCCGGATCATGAGAGCCGCTCCTCAGCCTCCGGTTCGGCGACCGCGACGACGTGCAGCTCGTTGCAGATCTCGCGGCCCTCGGCGGCGGCGCGGGCGGCCTCCTCGGCCTCCCGGCGCCGCTGCTCGCTCATCACCTCGCCGCGCAGATGGACGACGTCACCACGGACGTCCACGCGGATGCCGAGCTCGTAGGCGTCCGCCGCGAGCCGCTCCTGGATGTGCGCGGCCAGATACTCCGACATGCCGGTCACAGCGCGTCCTCCTCGATCACTCCGAGCCGGGCCAGCAGCGTCAGGAAGGCATGGGCGTACGGGGACTGCGCGGTCTGCGCGGCGACCCGGCGCCAGTCCACCTGTTCCCGCAGGGCCCGGCCGACGTGCAGGAACGCGCTGAAGTCGCAGGCGGTCTCGGTGAACGCCAGCACCCGCATGATGATCAGGTCGGTGGCGGTCAGGACGGGCATGAACACCGCCCCGACCGTCATCTCCTCAGCCCGCCCCAGCAGTTCTCCGTCCACCGGACGGCCGGACGGGGTGTGGATGAGGTCGATGTAGTGCTCCCCATCGCACACTTTCGCCAGCCAGTTCTCCGGGCTCTTCACATGCGTCATGCCCGCGTCGGCCAGTGCGTCCAAGGCCACCTGGACGTCCCGCTCACGCACCACGAAGTCGACGTCATGGGTGGGTAGGGCCGCGCCATGCGCGTACGCGGCGAATCCGCCCGCGAGCGCGTAATCGATGCCGGCCTCGCGGAGCGCGGCGGCGGCCCGTTTCAGAGCCGTCAGCAAGCCGTCCACGACGCCGGCCGAGCCGGACCTCGGGAGGCCGGACCCGCGTGTCGGGGTGCTCGGCTCCGTCTGCACGTCCCACGCGTCCCCTGGTCGATTGCGGTCGCGGTGGCGGTACCCGGGGACGCGCGGGTCATGCGGGCGGTGTCCAGGTCATGCGGGCGGTGTGGGGGTCGTGCCGAGGCAGGTCGCGACGGGATCCTCGATCGAGCACCAGCCCGGCTTGCGCACCGGGACGTACCCGGACGGAACGCCCCGGTTCGCGATGATCGACCGGTAGGTGGGGACGGCGTCGGTCGGGCGGCGCGTCAAGGTCGGGTCTGTCAGCACGTCCACCGTGTAGAGGCCGAACCGTGGCCGGTAAATGCCCCACTCGTAGTTGTCGGTGAGGCTCCAGTAGTTGTAGCCCATCATCTTCACGCCGTCGGCCATCGCACGCTGGATCCAGTAGATGTGGTCGCGGAGATTGTCCGAGCGCGTGTAGCCGTCCTTGCGCGGCTTGCCGTTGTCGGTCGCCATGCCGTTCTCGACGATGTACACGGGCAGGTGCGGGAGCCGCCGCTGGTAGTTCTTGAGGACGTAGTACAGCCCCTCCGGCTCCGGGTCCACCTTCCAGGGCTCTCCGGTGAGCATGTGCGCCGAGGTGAAGTTCTGCAGGTTGGCGCCGTAGTAGTAGTCGATGCCGATGAAGTCGAGCTTGTCGGCGGCATCGTTGAACAGGGCCGCGTCGAAGAAGCCGTTGAGGACCGACCCATAGGCGACGTTGCTGGAGACGGGGGCGCCCGGGTCGATCTTGTGGATCATGTCGTAGGCGGACCGGTGGGCCTTGATGAAGGCGTCGCGTATCTGCATCATCTGGCCGGGGTGGGCGGTCATCTCCTTGAAGATGGGGATGGTGGCCTCGTTGAACGTGATCCAGATGACGCCCTGGCCCTTGTAGCGGTTGACGACGAAGCGCGCGTTGCGGAGCCAGTCGTCGCGCGTGCGGGGGTTGCTCCAGCCGCCCTGGTCGACGACCCAGCCGGGATACACCCAGTGATCGAGGGTGAGCATGGGCCGCATCCCGTTCGCCTTGATACGGCGCACGAGGTCGTCGTAGTAGGCGAGCGCCTTCGGGTCGCGGTGGCCCCGGCGCGGCTCGACCCGGGCCCACTCGATGGACGTCCGGAAGACGTTCACGCCGAGGCCCTTGGCGAGTTTCAGGTCGGACGGGTAGCGGTGCCGGAAGTCCACGGAGTTGCCGTAGGGGTCCGCCTTGCGGTCGGAGTTCCTCGTCCAGTTGCTATCGGGGAAGTGTCCCTCGCTCTGGAAGCCGGAGGTGGACACGCCCCAGAGAAAACCGGGCGGGAACCTGACGGTCGCGGGCCTCGCCTCGGCGGACGCCCCGGGCGGGGCGGTCAGGGTGAGGACGAGGGTGAGAGCGGTCAGGACGCGGACGATGCGTGCTCTGCTCGACGTGCCGAACACGGGTCTCCCTCCGGGCACCGAACATGAATCTCCTTCAACTACAGGGAGCGCGGCGGTGTCCGCAACGGCCGGGCGTGGCCGGATCCGGCCTCCCTCCGGGCGACTCCAAATGTGCGGCAAATCACAGGTCGGCAAATGAACCACGATGTCCGGGCGGATCTGTGATCCACTTCACAATTCACTGAAGGCGCTTTGAATTGATCCAGGCAGCGCGGTGGACCGCCGTCTCATTCGGACCGCCCGCACCTGATCGAAATAGCTTCGTGATTTGCCAGATTCGACGGGCCCTGGCTAGCTTCCTGCCCGGTTCATGCGGCACAGCAGCCGGCCGGGCGACAGGTCCCGGCAGGAACCGGATAACAGAACACGCACCCCGACGCGCGGCGGCGACGCGCCCGGTCGTCCGAGGACGGCCGGAGCGGACCCCCAGGTCGTTCCCCCGGCCCCGCCCGGAAGCCGCCGTCGAATCGCCGAGTCCGTGCAGCCGAGAGGCACGGAGCCGGAAGCGGCCGAAATTCCACTGCGTTTACGAACAATGACGCTCCGGAAACGGCCGCGCGCATCCAGAACCCCCATGAACGACCGGTGGGTGACGGCTGCCCGGTAGGCATCACCCGCGAGGTCTGGAGTCATTCTGCATACCCCCCGAAACACCCTGAAGACCGGAATCGCCACCGGCGGCCTCATCCTCACCACCACCGCGGCGTCCGGCGCGGGCGTCCTCGCCGCAGGGCCGGTCGAGGCGACGGCCCCGCCGCAGAAGACCGCGGCCCTGTCGGCGGCGGTGCCCGCGGCCGCGACGGTCCCCGCGCAGGTCACCGCGCAGCAGTCCCGGGCCGCCAGGCAGAAGAAGCGCGCGGCCTACGCCGTGAAGTACGCGGCGAAGCAGATCGGCGACCCGTACCGCTACGGCGGGACCGGGCCCTACTACTGGGACTGCTCCGGCCTCGCCGGCGGCGCCTGGCGCAAGGCCGGGGTGAAACTGCCCCGCACCACCCAGCAGATCTACCGCGCGGTCAGGAAGAAGGTCTCCTGGAAGGGCGCCGTCAAGGGCGACCTCCTCTTCTTCTACGGCGGCCGGTCCCACATGGGGATCTACGCCGGGCACGGCTACATGATCCACGCGCCGAGTTCCGGCAAGCGGGTCCAGAAGATCAAGCTGACGAGGTACTACAAGCGCCACTTCAGCGGCGCGGTCCGGCCGGGTCTTTGACCCTGCCGCGAAAAGGCCCCGCACTCGGCCCGGTGCGGGGCCTTTCCCCTGCTCAGCGCCCCCGTTCAGCCCAGTGTCGGGTAGTCGGTGTAGCCGCGGTGGTCGCCGCCGTAGAACGTCGCCCGGTCGGCCTTGTTGTAGGGGCCGCCGGCCCTGATGCGGGCGGGCAGGTCGGGGTTGGCGAGCCACAACTCCCCGAAGGCGATCGCGTCGGCCACCCCGTCCCGCAGCGCCTCGGCCCCGTCCTCCGGCTTCGCGGGGAACGACTCCGGCGTCGGATGCGGGTTCAGGATCAGCGTCCCCGGCCACTCCGCGCGGATCCGCCGCGTCGTCTCCCGGTCGCCCTCCTCCAGGACGTGCAGGTAGGCGAGACCGAGGGGCGCCAGGGCGGCGACCAGCGCCGAGTACAGCTCGGGCGTGTCGCTCTCGCTGACGCCGCTCGCCCTGCCGCCCGGCGACACGCGCAGGCCCACCCGCTCCGGCCCGATCGCGTCCGCCGCCGCCCGGACGGCCTCGACGGCGAACCTGATGCGGTTCCCGGCCGTCCCGCCGTAGGCGTCGGTCCGGACGTTGCTGCCGTCCGCGAGGAACTGCTGGATCAGGTAGCCGTTCGCGCCGTGCAGCTCGACCCCGTCGAACCCGGCCCTGATCGCGTTGCGCGCCGCGCCGCCGAACTCCTCGACCGCCCGCGCGATGTCGTCCAGGGTCATCTCCCGCGGGACGGGATGGTCGAGCATCCCTTCGGGGGTGAACAACTGCTCCCCGGACGCGATCGGCGACGGGCCCAGCGGCAGCCCTCCGTCCGGGTACAGGACGGGGTGGCCGACGCGCCCGGCGTGCATCAGCTGCGCGAAGATCCGCCCGCCCTCGGCGTGCACGGTGCCGGTCACCGTCCGCCACGCCGCCACCTGGTCGTCCGAGTGCAGGCCCGGCGTCAGGATGTACCCCTGGCCCCGGACGCTCGGCTGCGTCCCCTCCGTGATGATCAGCCCGGCACCGGCGCGCTGCCGGTAGTACTCGGCGTGCAGCTCGCCGACGGTGCCGTCCGCGCCGGCCCGGCTGCGGGTCATCGGCGCCATCACCAGGCGGTTGGGCAACTCCAGCTTCCCGGCCGACAGCGGCTCGAACAGTTCCTGCATGACATCCTCCAGACGGCGTTATCGCTGATCAAGAACGTACGAGCCACCGGGCACGGGGCGAATCCGTAGGGTTTCGGTATCCGGCCCCGTAGTTTGGAGCCGTGCTCTACGGGCGGAACGACGAACTGGCGCGGCTCACCTCACTGATCGACGACGCACGCGACCACCGGCGCAGCGGCGTCCTCGTGCTGCGCGGCGAGGCCGGCATCGGCAAGTCGGCGCTCCTCGCGCAGGCCGCCGGCCGCGTGCCGCGGGTGCTGCGGGCGACCGGGATCGAGGCGGAGTCCGGCATCGCGTTCGCCGGCCTCAACCAGATGCTGTGGCCCGTCCGCGACCGGCTGGACGCGCTCCCGCCCGCGCAGGCGGGCGCGCTGCGCGCCGCGCTCGGCGAGACGTCCGCCGGGCAGGGCCGATTCAGCACCGGCCTCGCCGTGCTGACGCTGCTCGCCGACCTCGCCGAGGACGGCCCCGTCCTCACCGTCGTCGACGACGCGCACTGGCTCGACACGGCGACCGGCGAGGCGCTGCTGTTCGCGGCGCGGCGGCTGGCCGCCGAGGGCGTCGTCATGCTGTTCGCCGCGCGGGACGAGGCGTTCACCGGCACCGGCCTGCCCGAACTGCGGCTCGGCCGGCTCGACCGGCACGACGCCGAACGGCTCCTCGCGGCGCGCGACCTGCCGCCGCTCGTCCGCGCCCGGGTGCTGCGGGAGGCGGCCGGCAACCCGCTCGCGCTGCAGGAGTTCGCCGCCACCGGGGAACGTCCGCCCGAGGGCACGCCGCTGCCCGTCGCCGACCGCGTCCTCGGGTCGTTCCAGGCGCAGATCGCCCGGCTGCCGGAGAAGGCCCGGCTGATGCTGCTGATCGCGGCGGCGGAGGGGCGCGGCTACATGCCGAGCCTGCTCTCCGCCGCCGCCACGTTCGGCACCGGCCTCGCCGACCTGGGGGCGGCCGAATGCGCCCGGCTGGTGGAGGTCACCGGGCACAGCATCACGTTCCGGCATCCGCTGATCCGGGCGGCCGCGTACCAGGGCGCGACCACGGCGCGGCGCGTCGAGGTCCACCGGGCGCTCGCCGAGTCCGCCGACGACCTCGACTGCCGCGCGCGGCACCGCGCCGCCGCCGCCCTGGCCCCGGACGAGGCCGTCGCCGCCGAGCTGCAGGAGACCGCCGAACGCGCCCGCTGCCGTGCCGGGCACGCGACGGCCGCCGCGCTCTACCGGCAGGCCGCCGACCTGACGCCCGGCCGGGAGGAGCGCGCCGCCCGGCTCGCCGCCGCCGCGTCGCTGACCCTGGGGGCGGGACGGCTGGACGAGGCCGAGGACCTCGCCGTCCACGCCGAGAAGCTCACCACGTCCCCGGCCGCGCGGGCGCGGCTGGCCCGCGTCCACGCCGCCGTCGAGTACGAGCGCGGCGATCCGCGCACCGCGGCCCGCATGATCGTCGACCGCGCCGCCGACGCCCCCGCGGACGAGCGCGCGGCGATGCTGCGGACCGGCGCCATGTACGGGTGGACGTCCGGCGAGCTGCCCGCCGTGCTGCGGGCCTCCGAACTCCTGCCGGGCGACCGGACGCTCCGCGGCCTCGCGCTGCTCACGAACGGCGACCACGCGGGCGGCCTGCCGCTACTCGCCGAACAGATCACCGCCGCGCGCGACGGCACCGGCGACCGGCTGCGCGCCGCCCAGCTCGCGCTGCTCACCGGCGCGGACGCGGCGGCGCTCGAACTGGCCGCCGCCGAGGCCGCGCACTGCCGCCGGCACGGTCTCGTCGGCGAACTGCCGACGATCCTGCAGGTACAGGCGCAGACGCTGATCGCGGTCGGCCGGCACGCGGACGCGGAGGCCGCCGTCGCCGAGGCGATCGCGCTGGCCCGCGACACCGGCCGGCCGCACCGGGAGGGACGCCTCGGCGCCGTCCTGGCCCGCGTCGCGGCGGTCGAGGGCGACGAGGCGCGGCTCCACGAGCTGACCGTCTCCGCCCCGCCGGGACCGGCCGACGGCGCGCTCGCCCTCCTCGACCTGGGTCTCGGCCGCTACGACGACGCCCTGCGCCGCCTGGAGGAGATCGCGCACGGCCCGCACCGGCACGGCAACGTCCTCTACGCCGCAGACCAGGTGGAGGCCGCGGTACGTTCCGGTGAGCCCGCGCTCGCGGACACGGCGTTCTCCCGGTTCCGTGCCTGGGCCGAGGCAGGTGAGCAACCATGGGCTCTCGCCGTGGCCCTGCATTGCGAGGCCCTGCTGAACGACAGCGAGGAACCGTACCTCCAGGCCATCCGGCTACACGAGCAGTCGTCACGGCCGTTCGAGCGGGCCCGCACCGAACTCCTCTACGGCGAGTACCTGCGCCGTGCCCGCCGCCGCTCGGACGCCCGCGTCCCGCTCCGCTCGGCGGCGTCCATCTTCGGACGCCTCCACGCCACACCATGGCTGGAACGCGCGCGCGCCGAACTACGGGCCACGGGCGAGTCGGGCACTTCCGCGCCGGCCTCCCCGGACCTCCTCGACCGCCTCACCCCGCAGGAACTCCAGGTCGTCCGCCTGGCGGCGGCGGGCACCAGCAGCCGCGAGATAGCCGCCCAACTCTTCCTGAGCCCGCGCACGGTCGAGTACCACCTCTACAAGGCGTACCCGAAGCTGGGCATCTCGTCCCGCAAGGAACTGTCCCGCCTCACCCTGGAACCCGCATAAGCGCGCTATGACAGGGTTCGGGCGAGGAAGTCTTCGGTGAGCCGCCAGGCCCGTTCGGCGGGCTCCGGCTGGTAGAACATCGGCGCCTTCCGGTTGTGGAAGGCGTGGCCGCCGTCCTCTTGGACGTGGATCTCCATGTCGTCCCGTCCGGCCACGGCCTGCTCCACCCTGGCGACGTCCTCCCTGGGGATGTAAGGGTCGGACCCACCGAAGTGGAACTGCGCCGGGCCCTGGATGGCGTCGAACTGGTCCAGCATTCCGGGCACACCAGACCCGTAGAACGACACCAGGGAATCGACCTTGGTCTTCGCCGCCAGCAGATAGGCGAGCGTCCCGCCGAAGCAGAAGCCAAGGACACCGACCTTGCCGACCTCTGGCAGGCCCTTGAGAACCTCCAGCGCGGCCACCGCGTCCTCTACGCCCTTCTCCCAGTCGAACTGGGAGACCATCAACATCCCCTTGGGGACAGCCTCTTCGTCGTGGGCGGTCGTCCAGTTGGGCTGGATGCGCCAGAACATGTCGGGGGCCGCCGCCACGTATCCGAGCGCCACCAGGTCCCCGGCGACCGCCTCCATGTAGTCGCCCACCCCGAAGATCTCCTGGAGGAGCAGGACCCCCGGCCCGCGCTCTCCCCATACGTGCAGGTCGAACTCACCGTCCGGAACAGCAACCTTCTCAACGCGCCTCATATCACCCGATGATCGCGTAAACGGCGCTCGCATGGGCCACGGTCACGGAATCCACGGTCATGTCGATCTCCGCGAACGCCAGCGTCCGTCCCAGCTTCGTCAACTCGACCTCGATCAGCACGTCGCGTCCCGTCACGGGCCGCTGGAAGGACGTGTTGAGCTGCACGGTCGTCATGGGCACGAACCCGCCCTTGGCGCCCGAAACGGCCAGCACCACGGCCGTGTCGGCCGCCGCCATCAGGGCCTGCCCGGACAGCGCGCCGCCCTCCCGGGCCAGCCGGTCGGACCACGGCAGCCGCAGCACCGCCTTCCCGTCCCCCACCTCCTCGGCGACCAGGCCCAGGTCCAGCACCCAGGGCGCGAAATTCTCTTGCAGGATCTCGTCGGGCTTCACCGTCATCCCGACATGATGCACGCTGAAGGCATGCATGAGGAGATCTTCCTGCCCGCCACCTATGCCGCCGGGGTCCCCTACGACACCTTCAAGCGGCTCCGGGCCGAATCCCCGGTCACCTGGGTCTCCGAACCCGCCGTGGGCCCCTGGCCCGCCGGCCCCGGCTACTGGGCGGTCTTCCGGCACGCCGACGTCAAGCACGTCCTGCGCTCCCCGGACCTGTTCTCCTCCAACCTCGGCGCCACCCAGATCCGCGACCCCGACACGCCCGAGGACCTCGCGTTCGTCCGCGCGATGATGCTCAACCAGGACCCGCCCGACCACTCCCGCCTCCGCCGCATCGTCGCCGCCGCGTTCACCCCCCGCGCCGTCCGCGCCCTGGAGGAGACGATCGACCACAGGGCGCGCATGCTCATCGCCTCCGCCCTGGACGAGGAGACCGACTTCGTCGAACTGGCCGCCGACCTCCCCGTCTGGACGCTGGCGCACATCATGGGCGTCCCAGACCACGACCGCCGCCTCCTCTACGACTGGGCGTCCCGCGTCATCGGCTACCAGGACGACGAGTACGCCGGCCTCTCCACCGCCGACACCGCCTCGATGACGCCCATGGCCCAGAAGGCGATGAACTACCGTCCGACCACCACCACCCACCCCGACGGACGTCCCGTCAACCCGCGCTCCTACACGGCCCTCGCCGACATGTTCGCCTACGCCCACGCGCTGGCCGCCGAGAAGCGCAAGCACCCGTCCGGCGACATCATGTCCCGCATGCTGGAGGGCGGCCTCACCACCCACGAGTTCGAGAACATGTTCTTCCTCTTCGCCGTCGCCGGGAACGAGACCCTCCGCAACGGCATCCCCGGCGGCCTCCTCACCCTCCTGGAACACCCCGCCGAACTGGCCCGGCTCCGCGCGGACCCGTCCCTCCTCCCGTCCGCCGCCGAGGAGATGCTCCGCTACTGGCCTCCGGTCATGGACTTCCGCCGCACCGCCACGGCCGCCCTCGAACTGTCCGGCCAGAAGATCAACGCCGGTGACAAGGTCGTCGTCTACCACGCCTCCGCGAACCGGGACGAATCCGTCTTCCCGTCCCCCGACCGCTTCGACATCACCCGCACCCCCAACGACCACGTCAGCTTCGGCTTCGGCCCCCACTTCTGCCTGGGCGCCCACCTGGCCCGCACCCAGATGCGCGCCCTCTTCCGCGAGCTCCTCCCCCACCGCATCACCCTCACCGGCACCCCCGTCCGCCTGGCCTCCAACTTCCAGAACGGACTGAAGCACCTCCCCCTCCACCTGACCCCGACCCCCTAACCACGTCGCGAACCCCCCGCCGATCTCGGTACGCTTGCGGGACGGGTCGCTAGCTCAATTGGCAGAGCTCCGGACTTTTAATCCGTAGGTTGTGGGTTCGAGTCCCACGCGACCCACCACCCCTGACCAGGGCAAACACGAGATCGTCCCGGTTTGCCCGCCGCCCGATTCACCCCGTTCCGTCCCCCTGTCTGCTCGATGTTTGCTCGCGGGCACGGATCGGGCCTGGTCACCCCCGATCTCCAAGGATGTTCCCCGACACACGCCCGCCATCATGTATGGGTGGCGGCACCCTGAGCTTCGAGGATCATTCCGCGGGGCGGTATCACCGCTAGTCGCACGTCACGCCGATCCGGATGAGCTCGACGCCTCACCAGATTCCCCTCTCACCCCCGGCGCCGCCACTAGACAGGCGCAGCGACCGTCCCGTCTATAGGAACACCCTCTTCGCGGCGCATCAACACGGCTCTCCAGCAAGGCAACGTTCGCCCGTATGCGAACAAGCACCTGGGTGGGTCTCGTCTGGCGTCGGGGATGCGTATATACAGTGATGACAGTCACGCTGACATCGAAGGGGCCCGGTGGAAGATCACGATCAGGAAGCTCGGTTCAATCAGGCGATGGGAGCCAGGATCCGCGCTGCCCGCAAGGACGCCGATCTCGTCCAAGCCCAGCTTGCCCAGATGGTCGGGCTTTCTCGGGCGTCGATCACCAACATCGAAGCCGGCTCCCAGGCGCCACCCCCCTACAAGCTGGCCTTGATCGCCGATGTGTTGAGGGTCAGCGCCGCTGACCTGCTGCCTGTACTGGCTGAGCTTGGCGGAGTCGAGCCGGGGATGCCAGAGCACCTTGTGGAAGCCCTGGCCAGCGTGACATCTGCAGCCAGTGAGTTGGCGGGAGGCAGTCATGGCCAGAGCTGATGTCGCCGCACGCGAACTGCTCGACAAGGAGGGCATCGTGGAGCCCCCCGTGGACCCCTTCCGGATCGCCCAGGAACTACTCGGAGTCCTCCTAGTCCGGACAGAGATGAAGGACGACGTGTCCGGGATGCTCGTCCGCGAACCTACGCGTACCGTGATCGGGATCAACCAAGGTCATGCCGCTACCCGGCAGCGGTTCACCGTGGCGCACGAGATCGGGCATCTGCAGCTCCACAAGGGCCGTCCGTTGATCATGGACACGGACGTGCGGGTGAACCTCCGCGACAAGGTCTCCAGCATGGCGACCGACCGTGAGGAGATCGAGGCGAACCGGTTCGCCGCCGCTCTCCTGATTCCCGACTTCATGGTGCGGAGCGAGATCTCCGACCTGGGGTTCGAGAGCGCAGAAGAGCTGGTCACGAAACTTCGGCGTCGGTTCAAGGTAAGCCCGTCCGCCATGAACTTTCGCCTCGTGAACCTGGGCATCCTTCCGTACCCCGCGGATATCAGCTAGGCACGCTCTCGAAGCACTGGCCGGGGCACCGTCCCCAGCCAGCAACACCATCTAGACCAACAGGACAGTCAAACTAACCTCCAAAAAAGCCTTGACATATTGTCCTCACGTTGATCACCCTTGGTCACAGGAGGCTTCGCGGCACCTACGGTCGCAGACACTTGCGTCCGTCCCTCGAAGCCCATGGCACATCCGAGACCGGTACTCCCGGGGATTGGAGGGCACAGTGCCCAAGGACGACGACCGCACCAGGCCGACCAACTTCACGATCGATGGGCGGCACTTCAAGGTGACCGACAGCACCCAGACCGCGGCGGCTCTGCTGCGCCTGGCCGGCCTCGACCCCAGCAGCTACGACCTGGCCGAGGTGCGGCACGGCCACGGCGAGCCCAAGCGCTACGACGATGGCGACACTGTCCACATCAAGAACGGCGACAAGTTCGTCACGGTGCGTCAGTGCGCTCAGGTCGCCTGAGATGACCACTCTGTCCAGCACCGGTGTCGACGCCTTCGTCCTCGGGCTGGAGCGCTGCGACCGGGAAGTCCGGCTCCTCCACGGAGTCGTGACCTTCCCGGTCGAGGTGCTCTCGGGCGTTCACGCAGGAACATCGGTCCAGACCGGCGTGAACACCGCGGAACTACGCGGTTGGCCCCTCACCCCGCCGCACTGGATCCACCTTCCGGACGAGATCACGTTCGCCAGAACCACCACGAATCCTTCTCCGATCCCCGGATGGCTCGCCCACTCACGAGACGTCCGGTGGTGGGCCGCGACAGACGAGCCGGCTCAGGCGTGGATCGCCCATGTCCGTGGCGTTCTGGGAGCGAGCCGATGACACAGCCGCGGCGCTTCTCGGCAGCCATGCCGGGCACCGTCGACGACGCGCTTCGCTTGCATCTGCTCCGTGACGACGGGCAGGAAGACATCTGCCTGGTCACCTACGCGCCCTCCACCGGCGCCAGCCGTACATCAGCGCTGCTGAAGGAGGTCGTCCTACCAAAACCAGGCGAGCGCTCCGTTCACGGCAACGCCTCCTTCACCGGGGATTACGTGGTCCGGGCTGCGAGCATCGCCGCAGCCCAGGGCCTGGGCATCGCGCTCGCCCATTCCCATCCTCATGGGTCTGGCTGGCAGCAGATGAGCGGGCCCGACAAGGACGCCGAACGCTCCTTCGCTCATCTGGCCCACGCGATCACAGGCCATGAACTGTTCGGTCTGACCGTTGCAGGCGATCGCGCATGGTCCGCTCGCCGCTGGAACGCGGACGCCCGCTGCACTGAGGCCGAAAGTGTCCGAGTGGTCGACTCGCACCTACGCGTGACATGGAACGAGGCGCTGCGCCCCGTGCCGATGCCCCAAGACTCCCAGATCCGAACGATCTCCGGGTGGGGCGAGCAGATACAGGGACTACTCACCCGCCTCCGCGTCCTGGTCGTCGGAGCCGGGAGCATCGGTCACGACATCGCCATCCGCCTGGCCGCCACAGGGCTGCTTCACGTGGCCGTCATGGACTTCGACGACCTTGAGCGCGTCAACCTCGATCGAATGCCCACCGCGACATGGATCGATGTCGCGCTACGACGGGGCAAGGTCGAGCACGCCCTGCGGCAACTCCGGCTCGCGGCCACCGCTGGCCGGCCGGACCTGCACGGTTTCGAGGACAGCATCTGCGAAGACCTCGGCCAGCGCATCGCCCTCGACTACGACGTGATCTTCAGCTGCGTCGACCGGCCGTGGCCCCGAGCGGTCCTCAATCAGCTCGCCTACAGCGACCTCATCCCCGTGATCGATGGCGGAATCGCGATCGACCCCTTCGCCGACGGCAACGGCATGCGCAACGCCACCTGGCGCAGCCACGTCCTCAGGCCCGGCCGTCCCTGCATGGTGTGCACCCGCCAACTCAACCCCGCCGATGTGACGCTGGACCAGCAAGGGCTTCTTGAGGACCCCGAGTACATTCGACAGTCCGGACGGCAGAAACCGGCACGGCAGAATGTGGCCGCTCTCGCAATCAGCCCCGCCGCAAGTCAGCTGGCACAGTTCGTCAGCCTCGTTGTCGCTCCGGGCGGGCTCGGAGAACCGGGACCGCTCCAGTACGTGCTCTCAACCCACCAGCTCATCGCGCTGCCAACGTCCCTCAATCCTGAATGCTTCTTTGAGCGGACTACCGGGCTCGGGGACGCACGAGTCGAGTTGACCGGCGTTCATGAATCCGCCGAACGCACCCGCGCCGCGCGTCGACGTGCCCAGCGCTCGACCAGGATCCGCCTTGCCCGTGCCGGAGACCGACTCCTGACCTCGGCCCAACGCAAATGGACCGAGCTGACCTGCCCGGAATCGCGGCTCTAGCCTCGATCTTTCGTGAGGTTGGTTGAGTCGCGGAGCGGCCCAACCGACTTTTGGTCTTCAGTAGCTGGTCATGTGTCAGGCCCGACTGTCGCGTCGGGTGGGTGGGGTTCCACGGAACCCTGATGGTTCTCCTTCCTGGTATTGATGGGACGGTTTGGGCTGTTCAGGGCGCTGGGAGCGTCTGCAGCCGGATGATCGGCGAGGCGATCAGGTCGGTCCAGGGCTAGTGGCGGGCCAGCCGGAGCCGGAGTCGTCTGCCGCCCCGTGCCAGGCGTGCGGCGGTCGAGAAGACGCGCAGGCGCAGACGTTTGGGCTCCCAGCGGCGGGCTGGGTGATCGGCGAAGGGGAGCATCTGGGTCCAGGCGGTCAGGTCGGCGGCCAGCGCGACGAGTTCGAGCCAGATCTGGTTGGCGGCGGCGTCGTGCAGGGGCAGGTTGCGCAGGCCGGTGTCCTTGGCGCAGCGGATGCGGTCCTCGCAGCGGGCGCGGCGGCGGTGGCGCAGTTCCGGGTCGGCCAGTTGCCCGTGCCAGGTGCCGGCGACAAAGCACGTGAACCGGTGCCCGCCGATGTCGGTGAACCGCAGTTGCGCGCCGGGGTGCGGGCGTTCACGGCGGACGATGACCCGCATGCCCTTCGGCCAGGACGATAGGTCCAGCATCCCGGTCAGCTCGGCCACCCACACCCCCGGCCGCGGCTGCCGGTCGGCGTCGTAGGCGCACTGCCAGATGTGTTCGGGCAGGTTGAGGATGGCGGCGCAGATGTCGTCGGTGAGGCCCCACCCGATCGAGTACCTGACGCGGCGGGCGGTGACCCAGTCCAGGAACTCGTGGGTGCCGCCACCCGAATCGGTCCGGATGATGACCTGCTTGTGCAGGCGGGTCGGGATCTGGTTGAGGGCCAGGCGACCCGCGGTGATGTGATCGGCGGCAGTGTTGGACCCGGCGTTGCCGGGCCGCAGCACCAGCGCGGCGGCCTCCCCGGTCCCTTACGGGCCGTGGTCGATGAACGCGGTCATCGGGTGGGACCCGAAGGTGCGCTTCCAGGTCGGGGCCACGTGCTGCTTGTTGGAGTGCGCGAGCACGATCGTGGCGTCCAGATCCACCGGAATCAGGCCCCCGTCCATTCCTGGGGCGTGCTCGCCGGCCAGTTCCCAGGCCTGTGCGCGAGCCGCCGCCCGGGCCTTGCGGATCGTCCGCAACTCCTGCGAACCGGCTCGGGCGAGAGTAGTGACCAGCCGCGACACCGTCGGATCAGAGGGCACCGGCCCGAACAGTTCCGGCTCGGCCCGCAGGACCGCGATATCGGACAGGCAGTCCCCGCCCAGCGCCAGCATCACCGCCAGGTCCGCGACGACCTTGCCCGGATCGTGCACCGCCTGCGGCCTGCGCCACCGCTCCAACCCAACCGAAAGGGCCCGGTCGAGCCCGGTCGCGCGGAGCGTCCGGGTCAGCAGCACCCCGCCGGCCTGACCGACGATCCCGGCCCCATCCGAAGACACCACGAGCTTGGCAGAGCGACCTGTCGTCTTCACGTGAAAACTGCCTTCTGAACTGGCGCGGACAGTACCTTCGACAAGCCCTATCCTCCCAGCTGGAGGGCACTTTTCTTGTCTAAATGATCACTCCCGACCCGCCGCTCGGTGAAAGCCCGAGGCTAGGCGTTCTTGGCTGCCACGGCGACCTCGCGGGCGAGGAGTTGCCACTGGTCGTGCACAGCCGGCGGCAAGTAGGCGACGCTCGCCTTGAGTCCTTGTTCGAGACCCCAGTCACCCGCGAAGGGATCCTGCGTAAGTGAGGGCGCGCTGGTCTCGGCAAGCTTGCTTTGCAACTCCTCGATCACCTCGATGGTCTGCTCCTCTGGGAGGGGCGCGAGCACGCGAGATGCCCACTCAGCCGACCAGTCATCTACGGTCAGTCGCCCGCTAGGGTCGATGAACAGTCCCTCGAAGACCGCGCTCCGATAGGAGGCAGGCCAGGCCGTGAGGTCGCGGCTCTCAGCGCACACCTCAACGCCGTCGTGGCGGACAACGAAGGTCTGCCGCATCGCGCGCTGTGCTACGGCAAGTCCGATCCGGCGTTGCACCGCCGGGTCCAAGTCGGCCAAGGCGGCCGCGTCCAGACGCTTGGCAAGGTCACCACGACGGAAGGTCGCGTATTCGAGGTCCTGGATCAAGGGCTCAGGCATCGAGAGCGTGAGGACGCCAAGTCGGCGAAGCGCCCATCGCGACCACAAGAGTGCGCCATCAAGGCAGAGATGGAGCATCTCCTCAGTGATCGCGGGCTGCTCGGATCGGCCATGGCCTGTTCCGTAGGTGTTACGGATCGCGCCGAGCTGCGTGGCAATACCTTTCGCGCTCTGAACCAACTGCCTCAGCGTCTGGTCGTCGCAAAGGTCCGGGCCTGGCAGGCGTTCCAATGCCCGGTGGGCCTGAATCACGCACTTATCAAAATCCATCAGGGCACCGGTGGCATGCCCGCGCGTGGACATCACTATCTTCGCGATCGCCTCGACCATCTCCTTCGCCGTCCCGATGGACAGCGGGTGATCGCCGGTCTCCAGAGCCAGGGCGAGACGCCGCTGCGCCGCTTCGATCACCTGCCACGAATCGTCCTTGATCCCGGTTGGACGTTCGAGGGTGAGCTGGTACACAAGCGGTGGCGTCGGTGCGCCAGGGGTGGGCGTCGTCACGCGTTCCTCTCAAGGCGGCCAGTACAGCGGTGCTAGACTGATTCAACACCTCGAACCCCAGTATCGGCATGCCGATTTCGGCGCGGCCGCCTACTCAACGTCGTCTGCGCGCAACGGCCACCCGCCGAAGAGCAGCCACGACACAAGTTTCGAGCTGACGCATGGTCCGGGCTCCGCACAGCCGTTCACCCCTATGGCAGTCACGCATGTGGCCGTGTCTCAGCATCCAGCGCATCAATGATCGACACCAAGATTGACAAATCAGCTTCTACTTCGGCCACAGTAATCGCTGCGCGGCCGCGTCCTGCTCGATCGCCAGTGTGAGCGATCCGGTTACGTCTCTCAACAATCCGCTGCAGGTCAGCGGTCGTAGTTTCCTTCGCAACACCGCGACGCCCGTCAACTCTCGTCAGGAGTCGCTTCTCACCTACCAAGGCAAACAACTCTCCAATCTGGGCCGGGGCGGGACTGGCCAGTTGCCGCACCTGCGTCTCCACAGCGTTCCGCAACCCCTGTCCCGGCTTGCCGTGCGACTGGATGTCCAAATGTGTCTCGACCGTCAACGGCAAGTCCAGAAGCCTCCGCGGACGCTCCTCAAGCTTCATCGTTGCGCTGTAGCGCTCCATGACCCGATCAGCGCAAAATGTCTCGACCGCCGCACACGCGGCTACAAGCGCTTGGCGGAGCAACGGGCGCAGCGCTGGCTCGGTCAGCCGCTCACGCCAGGACGCATGCCCCGGCTTGAAGATCGCGAAGACAGCATCACTCTCCAAACACTCCAGGTCATTCCACTGCTTTTGCGGAAGACGAAGCGCTTCGCCCGCCCGCTGACGCAACTCCCGGCGCATCTTCCGAGTTCGACGATTTTGCAGCAGCTTCGCCAACGCGACGAGTGTCTCGGCATCCTCGATGTTCAGGTTGAACGCGTCCCGAGCTGACAGCTTCGGAGGCGCCCCACGCTTGGCAGCACACACCCCGCAATCATGACTAAAGAGGGCGTCGGCTGCATCAGGACATGCCGTAACGACCACTACAGACGTAGGTCGGGCGCGGTCTCTTACACCTGGCTCGGACCGGGATAGACCGATCCCCTCTTTTAATCCGTAGGTTGTGGGTTCGAGTCCCACGCGACCCACCACCCCTGACCAGGGCAAACGCGAGATCGTCCCGGTTTGCCCGCCGCCAGGTTCCCCCCGTTTCGTCCCCCTGTCTGCTCGATGTTTGCTCGCGGGCACGGATCGGGCCTGGTCACTCCAGCTTTCGGGCGGTGTTCCCCCGGCCTCGATCGTGTATGAGGCAACGACACACTGCGCTTCGCAGGATCATCCGCCGAGCGCTATCGCCCACCCATCGCATGTCACACCGATCCGGTGACCTCCGCCGACACCTCCCCATCGTCCCTCCGCGCAACCACCCTGCGCCGCCGCTAGTGTGGTGACCACGAATGTTCCCTTGGGTTGGATGACGCTCCGGGCCGGGTCCGGGATGCGGGAGTCGATGGTCCATCTCCTCGATAACACAAGTCGGTGTCGAGAGGGTGAGATGGGCTACTGGCGGAGCCCGTCAGAAGCGCGGCGGTCGACTTCAGGACGAGAGACGCCGGCTGCAGCAGATCGCGGCGGTGAAAGCCAGCGGTGCAAACACGAGGCGAACCGGGCCTGCCAGGCGGCACCCAGACGGTCCCGGTACGGCGGCACCGGAGGGCCAACCAGACGAAAGATCGTCCTCCGAAGCACCGGAGGACGATCTCACAGATGGTCGCAGGGAAGCGGACTGTGAAGGTCTCAGTTCGAACTCGGTAGCCCGTCCGCCCCACTCAGCAGGACCCCAGAGCGAACTGCCCTCCTCATCTCGCCCATGCTCGCGTCGACTGAAACCTTGATCCTCCTACTTATCGGACTTGCGGCGGCGGCGGACTGCCCAGGTGACCAGAGCGATAACCATCGCCGTGAGCAGTTCGGCTGGAAGTTGGGCGAGCAGGCCTTCGACGATGAGGTCCAGGGCGCTGTCCACGACGGCTCCTCACGGGTGAGAGGGTTCATGGTCGGCGGTCGCCAACCTGCCCCTTACTGTCCCGGCACTTTCGAATGCGCTGACACACCACCACTCGGGCGTACAGAACGCCACATGGCCTGACAGCTTTCAACGTTCTGCGGCCTTCACCAGCGAAAACGCTGCCAACGAAGAGCCACATCGTCTGACGGCGTACAACACAGCCTGACAGGCTGCGACAATCTGTCCGGCACCCTAGAAAACGAACGCGTACTCCGGCCCCCGAGGAGGCTGATCATGGTAGGGAGAGAACGGGGAGATCTCGCCCGGCCTGTTCTTCCTGATGGCAGCCTAAAAGATCTAAACGACGCGTTGCGCGAACTGCTACGCCGTGCAGGCAGGCCGAGCACCCGCGACCTCGAAGGAGACATCAGGAAGCAGCGCCTCCTGGAGACACCGCCCAGCCATACCCGGATCTACGACGTCTTCGTCCGCAGCCGTCTGCCCGACTGTGATTTGGTGGCGGCACTGGTCCAGGTGTTGGCACAGCGCGCCGCCAGGCTGGGATCCGAACTCGTCCCGGAGGTCGCAGGGGAGCGGTTCTACAAACTGTGGCTTGCTGCGGACCAGGATTGCCGCGAGACGTACGAAGCACTGGAAGTGCGACCGCACCCCAGACCCGTGTCACGTTCTGCGTTCACCGGACAAGCCGCCGCAGAGCCCTCCGACCGCGGTGCGGAGCCGGTCACTCCGACCTCGACGACATCGTTTCCCGCACCTCACACGGTCGCCGGTGGCACGGAGGAACGGGCTTCGCGGTGGTCGCTGCCGGTCCGTTCAGAGTCTCGTGCTTACATCGCCGGCGTCAGCCGTTACAAGCACCTGCCGGACCTTCCGGGTGTGGCGAACGGGGTGCGCGACCTCATGACACTGTTGACGGATAAGGAGACGGGCAGTTTTGCCCACGACACCAGCGTCGGCCTTATGAATCCCATGAGCTCAGTTGAGGCGCTGGAGGGACTAGATGACGCGGCTGCCAATGCGACCGACACCTTGTTCGTGTACTTTTCCTGCCACGGGCAGGTCTCGCGTTCAGGCGACCTGATGTTGGCGTTGCCCGATACCCGCCCTGACCGCGCCTATACGGCGTTGCCCTACAACTGGATCCGGGAGATCGTCGCGGATGCTCCCGCGCGCCGCGTGATCGTGGTTCTGGACTGCTGCTTCAGCGGCCGGGCACTGGGCACGATGAGCGGCACAGACGAGATCATGTCCGCCGCCGTGATTAAGGGAGCGTGCGTCATCGCCTCGACCTCAAGCACGAGCATGGCTATGGCTCCATCGGGGAGCCGGTACACCGCGTTCACAGGAGAGTTGATCCGGTTGCTGGCCGAGGGGGTTCCACGAGGGCCGAAGGTCCTGGATCTCAATACGATCTTTAATGAGCTTCGCGAACGGATCACCGCCGCTGGGCGGCCCCGGCCGAGTATGAGGGCAAGGGACCAGGTCGGTGATCTCGGTCTGGTCGCTAATCGCGCTCACCAGCTGAGCTGAGTCCTCGGCCGGCTAAGACCGACCGGGCCAAAGTCCCGGCGGACGTGGATACCGCATCAACGGCGCATCCGTTCTTGCAACCGGAATGCCATGGGGATAACCTCGTAAGAGCTGCCGCAGCCCGTTCGAGTCCAATACTGGTCGTGTGTTCGCTGTGGTCAGCCGGGGATGGCGAATTTGTGGATGCTCCCACCAGGTGACGGTACTCGAGGCCGGTCAGGCATGTGTTGACCGTCTTGACGACGAACGCAATGTCATCGTCCCCGATGCGGCGCGGACGGCATCCGCCTAGTTAGGGTCCAGGCAGTCCCCGCTCATTGAAGGCGTGGATTACTTCCCGGACGGTGTCAGAGGGCGGCGCTCGGCGGGCGATTGCCCGAGCTGATGTCGCTGCCACCGACGCCATGAAGGTCATTGTCCGGCGGACCCGGTTCGCCTCTGAACTGACATCACGCCTGGATGATACATAAGCGCGGGGAACAGTCCATTCGGACACCCGCTGCAGCGAGCGTTGCGGTACTCAGCCGGCACCAACGACGTGGTCCGCGTGGAGCTGCCAACAGCGCCTGATTGTGCGGGCGTCATCACTGTTGGTAGCCAACTGTGGTGATCAATAATTCGCCGGCCCCGCCGGAGGCGAGGGTGTCGCCTGAGCTCGATGAGCCGTGGTGTGTCCGTCCGCGCCGTCGGCACCGGCGTCCTCGCGACCGCCGCCGCTGGGCGGCGCCTGTGGTCAGCGCTGGGCTGGCCGTCCTTGGCACCGCCGTCTTCCATTTCGCGGCGGCGTCCGGGTTAGCCCCATCGTCTCCGCTGCCTAGTACTCCAGCCGCACTTGGAGATCTCGGTCTGATCGAGGTCGGGACGTGAGACGGCCACCGCTGTGATCGTGTGGGTGTGTTGAGACCAGACGATCGGCGGTGGCCGTGCCGCCTACTGTAGAAGATGTCGATCCGGCGGGGTGGGCTGATGGGTTCGATGAGTTGTTCGCGCAGGTGGTGGCGCCGTTCTTCGGGCGCCGGGAGCCCCGGGTGCGGGCCCGGTGGTATCTGCTGGGGCTGTTGAGCGGGCTGGAGCGCAAGAACGGCTGGTCGCTGGCGGAGTTCGCCGGGGACATCACTCCCGATGGGATGCAGCGGCTACTGAATCACGCCCGCTGGGACGCCGATCAGGTGCGGGACGCGCTGCGATGGCAGGTGGCCGAGCGGCTCGGCTCGGCCGACGCGGTGCTGGCGGTCGATGACACCGGGTTTGAGAAGAAGGGCCGCCGCAGCGCGGGGGTGCAGCGGCAGTACACCGGCACCGCAGGCAAGATCACCAACTGTCAGATCGGGGTGTTCTGCTCGTATGTGAACCCCGATAAGCAGCGGGTTCTGATCGACCGGGAGCTGTATCTGCCCGAGTCCTGGTTCGCCGATCCGGGCCGGCTCGTCGACGCCGGGGTCGACGAGCGCACGCGGTTTGCGACCAAGCCGGAGCTGGCCTGGCGGATGATCGAACGCGCCGCTGATGATCCGCTGCTGGTGTTCGGGTGGGTGACCGGCGACGAGGCCTACGGCGACAACACCGTGCTGCGCCGCCGCTGCACCGGCCGCGGCATCAACTTTGTGTTCGCGGTCTCCTGCGACCACCCGCTCGTGCTCGGCGGCACCCGCACCAGGGCCGATGCCGCGTTCGCCGGCCTGGGGGAGACGGCGTGGCAGCGGCACTCGTGCGGAAACGGCGCCAAAGGCCGCCGCTGGTACGACTGGGCATGGATCAGCCTGGGCGAACACGAATGGATGCTGGCCCGCCGGTCGATCAGCGACCCCACCGACCTGGCGTTCTACCGGTGCCGGGCGAACCGGCCGGTCGGATTGCCCGAGCTGGTGCGGGTGGCAGGCTCCCGCTGGAGCGTCGAGGAATGCTTCCAAGCGTCCAAGAACGAGGTCGGCCTGGACCACTACCAGGTCCGCAAGCACACCGCCTGGTACCGGCACGTCACCCTGGCCATGGTCGCCCACGCGCACCTGGTCTTCCTGGCCGCCGCCCCACCCCCAGGCCGAAGCGGCACCGACGACGGCGAGGCCGACGACCTCGCCACACAGGGGGCCGTCCCGGCAGGGACGTTCACCCTGCCGGCGGTATGAAGGTGACGATCCGGACGCGTTGGCCCCGCTCACGGTCAACGAGATCCGCCGCCTCCACGCCCTCCTGCACCCGACCCGGCACCCACCCGCACACCATCTGCACTGGTCACACTGGCGACGCCGCCACCAAGCCCGTGCTCGAAGATGCCACTACCAGCGACAACGAGAACTCACCCATCTCTAAATGCGGCTGGAGTACTAGGACGGACGCGACGATCCTGAACTACCGGTTGAGCCCGTCCGTGACCGGACGGACCGCCACGCCCGAAGGCGGACGCCTTTTGGGCCGTACCGGGCATGATCACGATCGACCGAGTAGCGAGGACGAGACCGATGCGGTATCGACGGAGGCCGTACCCGGTAACCGCCGGGTACAGCCTCCGCGTCCACGCAGCAGCACGGTCACACCCAAGGACAGAGCCCGGCGCCCGCGGACGGTGAAGCCGCCGCAGGCGCGTCGGGTGCCGGGTTGGGTTCGGGCCGAGTGCCGACGCCGCTTCCCGCATGACGGGACCCGCCAAGCCGCGTGTGTCGGCGCGTTGCGCGGCTATTTCGGTCGGTGAACCGTGCGGGACGTTAGGACGCCTGGGCGTTGGTGTCGGAGTCCGGGCCGTCAGGATCGTGGGTTTGGCTCTGCCCGGTGTCAGGGTGTGGGTTTGCGTCGCCGTTGGGCTGGGCGTGTGGGGGCAGCGGGGTGATGGTGGCGCTGGATGGTTCGGGCGGGTGGCTGGTCGGGTGGTGGGCGTTGTGGATGAGGGCGGCGGCGTCTTCGGCGGCTTGGCGGCCCAGTTGCGGTAGGACGCTGGTGTAGATGTCGGAGGCGATCGCGATCGAGGAGAGCCGCAGGGTCTCCTGGACGACCTTCATGTCGTATCCGGCGGCGAGAAGGAAGGTGGCGGCGCCGTGCCGCAGGTCGTGCAGCCGGATCGGTGGTAGCCCGGCCTCCATGGACAGCCGTTCGAACTGGTCGGTGACGTCGTTGGGGTCGACCGGCTGGCCGGTGGGTGTGGTGAAGACGAATCCGGTCTCGGTCCAGGCGTCGCCGGCGGCGAGGCGTTCGGTGTTCTGCCGCGTCTTGTGGGCGCGTAGTTCCTTGATGGTGGTGGAGTCCAGGCTGATGGTGGCCTCCCCGGCGTCGGACTTGGGTTTGCCTTGGAAGGTGTCGGGGCCGATCTGGGTGATCTGCCACCGGATCGCCGCGGTGCCGGCGCGCAGGTCCAGGTCGGACCAGCGCAGGCCGCAGGACTCGCCGCGGCGCAGGCCCCGGCAGGCGATCAGATGGAACTGGGCGTACAGGCGGTGGCCGCGTGCCCGCTGCAGGAACTGCTTGGTCAGGGCGGGGGTCCAGACCATGACCTTGGACGGGCGCGGGGCGCCGATGTAGGCGTCCAGCCGGTTGATCCGGTCCCCGATCCGTTTGTGCGGTTCCAGCCGTGCCTGCCGTCTGCGGCGCGCGTTCATCGTCTCGGTGTGCTCGTTGAAGGCCTGCTCCCATTCGGCGATGCGCTCGTCGGTCCACACCAGGGCTTTGGGCGCTTTGCCGGAGGGCAGTTCGACCAGGGAGGCGACGTTGATTTCGATGAGGCGTTGCTTGATGGCCTTGTTCAGCGCGGACCGCAGGGTCGCGCGGATGCGCTGCTTGGTGGCCGGGCCGACCACGCGCCGTCCCTTGACCTTGGCGCGCAGTCTGGGGTCTGCGGATTCGCGGGCGGTGGTGATCTGCTCGTTGAGTTCGTCGATGGCGTCGAAGATCCGGTCGACGTCGGTGACGCGGAGCCGTTCCAGCAGGATGTGCCCGAGGTGGGGTTTGAGGTACAGCTCGATGTGGCTGGCGTAGGAGCGGCGGGTGCCTTCGCGCAGGTTCCGGCGTCCGGCCAGCCAGGTCTCCAGGTACTCCCCTACGGTGATCGCTCGGCTCAGGTCCTGCCCGGTGCGGACTTTGCGGCGCACCTCGTTGGGGTCGGGCAGCGCTTTGGTGGCGCGGACGGTGGGGACAATCAGGTCGGCGATCTGCACGCGGGCTGTGTCATCGGTGGCGATGGCCAGCAGTTCCTTGGCGCGGTTCAGCTCTGCGTCGGCGGTGTCCTGGGTGGTGAACCCGCCCCGGCGCAGCGGGCTGCGCCGGGCCCCGGCGGCGGTGGGCGGGAGTTCGAGCTGGTAGTTCCAGGAGCCGTGGGTGCTGCTCCAGCGGCCCTTGCCGCGTCGCAGTTTCGGGCATTTCTTGCCGAGCAGTTTGCCGTCCTGGTCGCGGCATCCGCAGGTTTTGAACGTGCTTCCCTTGGCGGCCATTCAGCCTTCCTTCTCGTTGCTGGGAGGCTGCCCGGCGGTCATGCACTGGTCGCCGCTGGCGGGCGCCTTTGGGTGGAGGCCCAGGGCGGTCTGCAGGTCGGCGGTGGACACCCGGTAGTTGCGGCCAACCTGGAGCACCCGGCAGGGGAAGGTCCCGGTGCGGGCGAGCTGGTAGGCCTTGGTGCGTCCGATGCCGAACGCGCGTCCGGCGGTGACCAGGTCGATGGTGACGGGCAGCGAACGGAGTTCCGCTGGAGTCAGCCCGGGTTTCACCGCGCACCCCCGGCAACCGGCGCCGCCCCACGGCGGCCGTGAGGCCAGCAGGGATGGGTGCGGGTGTCACGGGCGTCCTCCAGCGGGTCAGAACCGCTCCGGCCGCCGGACGGGCGTCGCCTGCCGCGCGGGCGGGCGGGTCCGGCTGGTGCGGAGCGCCCGTATCGACGCTCGCCTTCGCCCCGCCGGTCAAGCCCGCGCCTGACCGGGACGGTCTCTTGCACGGTCGTGACGGGTGGCGCGATGAACTGGGGGCGGCCTGCCGGGACGGTCAGGTGCCAGGCGTCGCCGCATCGGTAGGCGCGCAGCCGGGTGCCGGGAGCGGCGATGCGGGCGGCGTGCCGGGCGGTGCGGCGGGTGAGGTAGCGGGCGCGTCCGCACCGCCCGCACAGGCCGAGTTGGAGGATGGCCAGCATCTCCAGGACCTGGTTCCGCCCTGCTGGCTTGTGGTGCCGGTGGTTGGTCATCGGGCCGCCTCCGGCATGTCGGTGGTGCGTTGGAACAGGAGGAGGTCTTCGTGGGCGGTGGCGCAGGCGGGGATGCCGCGGTCGCGGGCGCGGCGGGTCTCCAGCATCTGGAAGAAGGAGGCCCGGTTGACCAGCCCCCCGTCGCGCAGACCGGCGAGCAGGGCGGCGTACCGGCCGACCAGGGTGAGGCCGTGGCGTTGGGCGGTGTCGATGACCTGGCCGGGCAGGTCGATCAGCTCCCCTTTGACCCGGATCGGCCGGACGGTTATGGCGATCACACCGCCGGGGCGCAGCAGGGTGGCGCTGCCGGCGAGGATGTGTCCGAAGGCGTCCAGGAGGCCGGGTAGGGGCTGGTGGGCGAGGTTGCCGCGGTCGGTGGAGTAGCGGTGGTGGCTCTTGTCGATCTTTCCGCCGCCGTTGTCGCGTCCGGAGCGGATGTGTCCGTGGGTGTGTGAACCATAGGGCGGTGAGGTGAGCACCAGTGCCGCTCTCCCCTCCAGGGCGCGGTAGAGGGTGGCGATGTTGCGGGCGTCCCCGCACACCAGCTGTGGTGTGCCGGTGGCTCCCTGGGCGTGGGCGTGCCGCAGGTTGCCCACGGTGAGGTGCACGAAGTCGGGCTCGTACTCCACCCCGGCGGCGTCACGGCCCAGGTGGATGGCCTCGACCAGGGTGGTGCCGATCCCGCACATCGGGTCGACCACCAGGTCTCCGGGACGGGTGAAGGCTTCGATGACGGTGGCGGCGATCGCGGGCAGCATCTTGCCGGGGTGGCGTATCGACTCGGGCGTGTAGCGGCCGTGGCGCTGCAGCCGGGAGGGCCGCTGCCCCGTCGCCAGTACTGACGCGAGTCTCGCCGTGGCGGTGGAGGCGTTGTGGTTCATCGGGCGCTCCCGTTCCCCTGCCGGGCTTGGGGTTTGGTGAATAGGCACAGGTCGGCGTGGACGCTGACCTGGGGCGGCAGTGCCCGGGAGCGGGCGTCGCGGAGGTGTGCCAGGTCGGCTGGTCCGGCCTGGACGACCAGGGCGTCTCCGTCGATGGGGACGCGGAGCGCGATGACGTGCTGGACGTACTGGAAGCCCAGTCCCTGGGCGCGGCGGATGATGCGCGGCGCAGGGTCGATGAGGCGCCCGCCCTGGTGGCGGGCGGTGGTGGTGATGGCCAGGACCCCGCCGGGCCGCAGTAGCTTCCATGCCGAGGCCAGGAACAGGCCCAGTTGTTCGCTGGTGAGCATCCATAGGTCCGCCCGGCACGCCGGGCAGCCGCGCTCGCCCACCCTGCGCGGCGGGTGGCCGCCGGTCTCATACGGGGGCGGTGCGGCGACGACCATGGCGACGTCGCCGAGGTGGTCGGCCAGACCGCGGGCCATCTGGTCCGGGCGGGCCGGCCTCATCTGAACCTGCGCCAACTGGTCCTGGGTCAGGTCGGCGCGCAGCCGGGTTCCGATGTGCTGGGCGAGCGGGAAGTGCGGGACCAGGGCGATCCCTCGGCGGCCGAGGTCGGCGGCGGCGACCAGGGTGGCTTCGCTGGTGGTGAAGCCCTCGGCGACGAGGTCGCCTTCGTGGGTGCAGGTGCCGATCAGGTGTCGGGCCAGTTCCCGGCCGACCGCCTGCCGGTGCGGCGGACAGATCTGCGCGGCGGACCGGGTGGCGTGTGCGCGGGCGTGCTCAGCGCCTGGATCGGCTCGGCTGCCCGCGTTGGAGGGCGCCGAGTCGGTGGTGTCGGAGCACAGCCAGATGGTCAGCGGCACCATCCGGCGCTGGATGTCGCCGGTGGGTCCGGTGGGTGAGTGGTTCGGGTTGGGCGGTGTGCGGTTCATCTGCTGGGTGACCCGAGACGGCCACCCGATCCCCGTTGCAGCAATGAAGAACCGCCGGACGATCCGGTTTTCACCCACGCCGGTGGTCACCTTTTAACCAAGGCGGGCCGAGCCGTTCCTTACCAGCTGTATGTCCGCCGCCACTCGGCCGCGAGGACCATCGGGCGCCTTCCGGCAGGGGTTGAGCGTGTTCCCGAGGTCGGCGCTGGCGGAGTGAGGCGCTTCAAAGGTTGGTCAAGGCCGTCGATGGCCGGGTGAATTCGGGCCGGTGTCGCGGTGCTTCAGGGGTGCCTGTCGAGATCACCGGCGCTTGGCGCAGTTGGAAGGGCGGACGGCTTCGAGCCCGGTCCCCGCCGCATCATCCCGTCGCCTCGTGTTCCTTCAAGGAGGACACCCGCAGCCTCTTTTGGCCGCGCCGGTGCCGGTGGTCTCGATGGCAGCCCGTACCCGTTTCCCACCTCGTGTTCGGAGACACTGCCATGCGCATCCACGATCACGCACGCCAGCACGCCCGCCGTCCCAGGTGCACTCGGGAAGGCCGCGGGCCGACGACGGACACCTCTCAGCGATCCGCTGCTGCGGGCCGCACCACGCGCCGACGGCCCAGCCGACGCCGGGTCTTGACCGCTTCGCTGCTGTGGACGGGCGGGTGCGTGGCCGCCTCCCTGCTGGTGCCCGGTGTCGCCGAGGCCGGCACGGGCCTGGCTGCGGCCGCCTCGCTGGACGAGGTGATCACCAACCTGCGGAACGTGATCGTCGGTCTGCTAGTGGGGTTGGCGACGCTCTTCGCCACGATCGGCGGAGTCCGCTACATCCTGGCCGGGGGTGACCCGGGTGAGGTGGAGGCGGCTAAGAAGACACTGCGGTACGCGGCGATCGGGTACTCGGTGGCGGTGCTGGCTCCGGTGCTGGTCAAGCTGCTGCAGAGCATTGTGGGCACACCTTCGTGACTCCCGATACCGCCCGGAGCCGGCGAACCCTGCGAATGGCTGGCCTCGGGCCACCGGTCGGCGCCGCCGCCAAGGTCGCCGTGCTCGTGGTGCTGGCGGCCGGGGCCTGGCTGTGGGTGTCGGCGCTCCCGGTGAGGGCTGTGGCCGATCCGGCGCCGAGTCCGTCTCCTGGTGCTCCTGCGCAGACCCCGCCGGTTGCGCCTCCGGCGGCTCCGGCATCGCCCTCACCGACATCACCTTCGTCAACGCCAGCCCCGTCTTCGCCGTCTCCGTCGCCGGGGTCCTCGCCCACGCCGGCAGCGCCGGGCGGGCAGGGCACCAGCGGTGAGGACGGTTGCGGATTCGCTGATGTGAGTTGTATGGCCAAGCGTGCGGTGAACGGCTGGTTCACCGACCTGGTGTCGTCGGCTGCCAAGCCGGTCTTCGGGTTGCTGCGCGACACGGTGCTGGGCACGCCGGAGGTGGACTCGGCGGAGATGGCGCGGGCGCGGGATCTGTGGGGCGTGTCGCAGACGATCGCCAACACCTGCTACGTGCTGCTCATCACCGCCGGTGGGGTGTGGTTGATGGCCGGGCACAGCCTGCCCGGCGCCGAGCTCACCCCCGGGCAACTCGCGGTACGGATCGTGGGGGCGTTCCTGGCCTCCAACCTCAGCCTGGTCCTGATCGGATACGGGGTCGGGTTCGCTAACGGGCTGGCCGGGGCGTTCTTGGACGCGGGCGCCGAATCGGTTGATCCGAGTGTGGTCGCCGATGTGGTGGCCGGTTTCGTGGCGGCGAATCTGGTGCCGGGGCAGCCGTTCACCGCGTTCCTGGGGCTGGGCGTGGTGGTGCTGGCGCTGTGCGTGGCTTTCATCTACATCATCCGGCTGGCGATCACGATGGTGCTGATCGCCGCGGCGCCTTTGGCGTTGATGTTCCACGCCCTGCCGGTGACGGACGGGCTGGCGCGGCTGTGGTGGCGCGGGATCAGCGGGATCTTGGCGATCCAGGTGTGCCAGTCGCTGGTGCTGGCGACCGCGTTCCGGCTGATGTTCTCCGAAACCGGCGACAGCGGGGACCATCTCCTCGGTATCCCGTCGCATAACGACGTGACCGATCTGCTGCTGGCGGCGTGCTTGCTGTGGGTGATGCTGCGGATTCCGTCCTGGGTGGCGCGCACCATCTGGCGTCCGGCGCAGCCGCGCATGCTCGGCGGTCTGCTGCGCAGCCTGATCCTCTACCGGGGGCTGGGCGCTCTGTTCGGCAACCGGCGCCGCGTCGTCGCCCCGATACGGCGCCAGCACCCGCCTCCCGTACCACCGCCCCCGCCTGTGCCGCCGAGGCAGCTGGAGCTGCCGGCGCCGCGTCATCGGCTGGCGCTGCCCGCCGGGCCACCGCCGCCCCCTGAACCGCCCTCGCCCGGTTCTCCCGTCGACCCTGCCGGCCCGGAATCGGGCCCTGTTCCTGGAGGTGGACGTTCGATGCAGCTCGCGCTCCCGATCCCGGCGCGGCCCCGGAGACGGCGGCCGGTGCAGCTTGCGCTGCCCATCCCGGCAACGCGCACGCCTCCGCCAACACGCTTTAGGCCGACTGGAGAACCGGCGCGGCCTCGTCCGCGGTCGGGCCACTTGATGTTGCCGGGGATGCCGCGGCGGCCGGTGCCGCACCGGCAGCTGACCTTGTGGACCGAGCCGCCCAAACGCAGGAGGCGCACATGAACAGCCACTCGCATGAGCAGCCGATGAGTGTGAAGATCCCCGCCGACGTCGACCAGCCCGACAAGATCCTCTACGGGCTGACCGCCCGGCAGCTGGCCATCCTTGGCGGCACCGCCGCCGTCGTGTTGTGGTTGCTGCTCACCTTCCAGGCGCTGGTGCCGTTCCCAGTCCTGGTGGCGGTACTGATCCCCGTCGCGGCAGGCGGGGTCGTGCTGGCGGTCGCCCGCCGGGACGGGATGAGCCTGGACCGCTACCTGGTCACCGCTCTCGCCCACCTGCGCGCGCCGAAGGCACGAGTCACCACCGAAGGTGCGGTGCAGGCGCCGCCGTCGTGGTGCCGGATGCGGGGACGGCTGCCCGCCCCACTGCGGCTCCCGGTCCGGGCCGTCCGCCAGGACGGCGCCATGGAACTGACCGGCGGCGGGGTGGCCGCGATGGTGCGGGCCGGGACGGTGGCGTTCGGGCTGCGCACGCCGGGTGAGCAGGCGGGCCTGGTCGCCGGGTTCGGGCGGTGGCTCAACTCGCTGGACACCCCCGTGCAGATCCTGGTCCAGGCCCGCCCGGTCGACCTGACAGGCCTGGCCGACCACATCACCGAGCACGCGACCGGCCTGCCTGATCCGGCGCTGGAGCAGGCGGCCGGCGAGCATGCCGCATTCCTGTCCGAGATCGGCGCCGCCCACGGCCTACTGGTCCGGCACGTCCTGATCGTGTTCACCACCACCCCGGCCGCGTCCGCCTCCGCACCGTGGGGCAAGGGCCGGCAGCGGATCGGGCGAGACGCCAGCGCCGAGGTAGTGGTGCGGCGAGCCGCCGAGGCCGTGCAGTCGCTCGCCGCGCTCGGTGTCGCGGCCGAGGTACTCGACAGCCGGTCCTGCGTCGCGGCACTGGCCGAGTCGCTGTCCCCAGGCGAGCCCCGGCCTGTGGATAACGCTGCACCGGACGACCTCATCACCATGGGGCAGGAGGCGTGATGCGCAAGATCGTTGCCCGTGTTCAGGGGCGCAATGGGGCCGGTCGAGACCACAGGACCGATGGTGATTTGTCAGGCATGTTCGGGCCGTCGGGACTGCGGGTGCGGGCGCGGTCGGTGGAGTTGCCGGGCGGGGTGTGCGCCTCGTTCGCAGTGACCGGGTATCCGCGGGAGGTCGGCGCGGGCTGGCTGGAGCCGCTGCTGACCTACCCCGGCCGCCTCGACGTGTCCTTGCACGTTGAGCCGGTACCGCCGCTGGTGGCCGCGCAGCGGCTGCGCCGCCAACTCGCCCGGCTCGAATCGTCGTCCCGCGCGAACGCCCAGCACGGCCGGCTGGCCGACTTCGCGGCAGAGGCCGCCGCCGACGACGCCGCCGAACTCGCCGCCTCCCTCGCCCGAGGACACGGCCGACTCTTCCGGGTCGGGCTGTACCTGACCGTCCACGCCGGAGACGACGCAGAACTCGACGCGGAGGTGCAGCGGGTGCGGGCACTGGCCGCATCGCTGCTACTGGACGCCCAGCCCACCACCTTCCGCGCCCTGCAAGGCTGGACCACCACCCTCCCCCTCGCCCATGACAGTGTGCGGGCGCGGCGGGTGTTCGACACCGCCGCGCTCGCCGCCGCGTTCCCCTTCACCTCACCCGACCTGCAGCCGGTGCTGGGTGACACGCCGGTGCTGTACGGGCTGAACGCCTACTCCTCGGGAGTGGTGGTGTGGGACCGGTTCGCCCAGGACAACTACAACTCCGTCACCCTCGCCCGCTCCGGGGCCGGCAAGTCCTACTTCACCAAACTCGAAACCCTCCGCCTGCTCTACCAAGGCGTCCACGTCGCCGTCATCGACCCCGAAGACGAATACCAGCGCCTTGCCTGCGCGGTCGGCGGCACCCACATCCCGCTGGGCGCGCCCGGCGTGTGCTTCAACCCCTTCGACCTGCCCGAAGGGCAAGGCGAGGACACGCTGATCCGGCGGGCGCTGTTCGTCCATACGCTGATCGGGGCGATGCTCGGCGAACCGCTGGCCCCGGCGGCGCGGGCGGTGCTGGACCGGGCCGTGCTCGCCGCCTACAAGGCGGCCGGGATCACCTCCGACCCGCGCACCTGGAAGCGCCGCGCCCCGCTGCTGGCCGACCTGGCCGACGAACTCGACCGCGCCGGCACCGATGGCTCGGCCGAGGCGGCCAATCTGTCGGCACGGCTCGCACCGTACGTCACCGGGTCCTACCGGAGCCTGTTCGCCGGACCCACCACCACCCGCCCCGGCGGGCACCTGGTGGTGTTCTCACTGCGCGACCTGCCCGAGGAGACCCGCCCCGTCGGGATGCTCCTGGCCCTGGACGCGATCTGGCGGCAAGTCGCCGACCCGGCCGACCGGCGCCGCCGCCTGGTCGTGGTCGATGAGGCGTGGATGCTCATGCGTGAAGACGAGGGCGCCCGGTTCCTATACCGGCTGGCCAAGTCCGCCCGCAAGCACTGGGCGGGCCTAGCGGTGGTCACCCAGGACGCCGGAGACCTGCTCGGCTCGGATCTGGGGCGGGCGGTGATCACCAACTCCGCCACCCAGATCCTGATCCGCCAAGCACCCCAGGCCATCGACCAGATCGCCGACGCCTTCGACCTCACCGACGGCGAGAAGACCTTCCTACTCGCGGCCGACCGCGGCCACGGCCTGCTGTGCGGAACCGGCGCCGGATCCGACCGGGTCGCCTTCACCGCCATCGCCAGCGGCCACGAACACCAGCTCGTCACCACCGACCCGGCTGAACTCGCCGCCCACGCTTGCAAGGACGGCGGCATCGCAGCCACGGAAACGGAGGCCGAACACCGATGACTCACACGCTTCTGCTCCAGGACGCTGCCCTGGTCCACGACTCTGGCGGCGGCACGGGCCTGTACGGGCTGCTGTCCGACCTCGGTCACGCCCCGCACCGGCTCATCGACGCCGCCACGGAGTACGGGCCCGTTGCCGTGCTGAGTGTTCTCGGTGCGGCCGCCGCGTGGGCGAGTGTCCGGTGGGTGCTGTGGGACTGGCGCAACAGCCGGCTCGCCCCGGGCGCCCGGTTGATCGAGGTGGCGGTGCCGCCGAAGGTGGAGCCGGCCAGCTCCGCCGCCTGGTGGACCCGCCTCATCGGCCTCACCCACCCGCGTTGGAAGCGGCTGCTCTTCGGGCAACCGCACCTGGCCTTCGAATACCGGACCGACCACAACGGCGTCCGCTTCCACATCTGGGCGCCCGGCACCATCCCGCCCGGAATCGTGGAGAAGACCATCCGGGCGTCCTGGCCCGGCGCCACCCTCACCACCCACCCCGCCACACCACCACTCCCCCTCGACCCGGAGTACCAGGCGGCGGGCGGACGACTGGTACTGGCCCGACCCGAGCACTTCCCGCTCACCAGCGACCACGACACCGACCCGCTGCGCGGGCTGCTCGGCACTGCATCCGGCCTCGCCGAAGGCGAACACCTGGCCGTGCAGATCCTGGCCCGCCCCGCCACCGGCCGCCGCCTCGGCAAGGCCCACCGGGCCGCATCAGCCCTGCGCGGGGGCCGCTCCACCGCACCCCAGAGCCTCCTGTTCGACCTGGTCACCCCCGGCATGTCCGGGCACCACAACCCCAGCGAACTCACCCGCCTGCACCCCGAACGCGCCGAACAAGTCCGCGCCGTCCTTGGCAAGGCCGCCCAGCCGCGCTTCGAGGTCCAGATCCGCTACGGCGTCGCCACCCGCCACCCCGACCAAGCTGAAGCCGGGTGGCTGCGCGCGCACGCCCACGAAGTCGCGTCCACGTTCGCGCTGTTCACCTCCGGCCACCAGCGCCTGCGCCGCAGGCGCCTCCGCCGCCCCGCCGCCCGGCTGGAGTCACGGCACCTGCACCGCGGCTACCTGCTGTCGGTGCCGGAACTGGTGGCGCTCGCGCACCTGCCCTACGACCTGGCCGCGCCCGGTGTCACCCGTGCCGGTGCCCGCCCCATCGCCCCATCGCCCGCCGTCCCGGTGGCCGGGCCCGGGGTCCGCGTGCTCGGTGACTCCGAGGCCGGGGCGCCGCGGCCGGTCGGGCTGACCGTCGCCGGCGCCCGCCAGCACCTGCACGTGCTCGGGCAGACCGGCGTCGGCAAGTCCACCTTCCTGGCCAACCTCATCCTGTCCGACGCCGCCGCGGGGCGCGGCGCGCTGGTCATCGACCCCAAAGGCGACCTGGTCGCCGACATCCTGGACCGCCTCCCCGAGCGGGCGGTCGGGCAGACGGTGGTGTTCGACCCGGCCGACCGTGGCCGCCCACCGTGCCTGAACGTGCTGGCGGGAGGTGATCCGGCGTTCGCGGCCGAGTCGATCGTCACCACCTTCCGCCGCTGCTTCTCCTCGTCCTGGGGGCCGCGCCTGGACGACCTGCTGCGCTCGGCGTGCCTGACCCTCACCCGCGTCAACGGCACCCGCGCCACCCTGGCCGACATCCCCCGCCTGCTCACCGACACCCCCTACCGGACCCGCGTCACCGCACGCCTGGACGACGAACTGCTGCGCGGGTTCTGGGCCTCCTACGACGAGCTGACCCCGGCCGCACGGGCGTCGGTAATCGGGCCGGTGATGAACAAACTCCGCGCGGTACTGCTGCGGCCGTTCGTCCGCCACACCTTGTCGGGCGGCGCCTCCACCCTCGATCTGGGCGGCATGCTCGGCTCCGGCGGGCTGGTCTTGGCGCGGCTGCCCAAGGGCGTGCTCGGTGAGGACGCCGTCCGCCTGTTCGGGTCGCTACTGCTGGCGCACACCTGGCAGGCCATCACCCCGCGCGCCACCCAGCACGAGGGCGAGCGGCGCGACGCCTCCGCCTACATCGACGAGGCGCACAACTTCCTCAACCTGCCCGGCTCCATCTCCGACATCCTCGCCGAGGCCCGCGCCTACCGGTTCAGCCTCACCCTGGCCCACCAGCACCTGTCCCAGCTCCCCAAAGACCTGCGCGACGCGGTCTCGGCCGATGCACGCAACAAGATCTACTTCGCCGCCTCACCCGAAGACGCCACCGACCTGGCCCGCCACACCGCACCCCTGCTCGCCCCGCACGACCTGTCCCACCTGGGCGCCTACCAGGCGGCGGCGCGGTTGATGGACGGGAACGCCCCGACCCCGGCATTCACCTTCCGCACCCGCCCGCTCCCCGACCCGGTCCCCGGACGCGCCGCAGCCGTCCGCCGCGCCTCCCGCGAGCAATACGCCGCCGGACGCAGCAAACGCCTCATCCCCGCCGTTGGGCTGCGGGACCTGGCCGGAGCCTCGTCCACGCCGGCCGAGACCGGCGGCCCAGAAGACCGCGCGGCGGAAGGCCCGGCGAACGGTGCGGATGTCGAGGTGGAGTCGTGACCCGGCGGCCGAAGACGTCCATAAGGCAGCGCGGCACGCAGATCCGGCCGCCCCGGATGACCGCCGAGCTGGTGGCCGAGGTCGCCTACCGGCTCACCGGCCGGGACCGGGAACTGCTCGCCCTGGTGTGGGAGCACCGCGTGCTGACCACCGGGCAGCTCACCGCCCTGTTCTTCCCGAGCCCTGAGCGTGCCCGCCAGCGCCTCAACCAGCTCCACCGGCTGCATGCGCTGCTGCGGTTCCGGACCTGGATGCCGGTCGGGTCCGGGCCCTGGCACTGGGTGCTCGGACCCGCTGGAGCGCACGTGCTGGCGGTCCAGCACGGCCAGACCTTGAGCGAGTTCGGATACCGGCAAGATGCCGCGACCGGCATCGCCGTCTCGCCTCGCCTGGCCCATCAGGTCGGCGTCAACGACTTCTTCGTCCGCCTGCACTCCCACGCCCGACAACGTAGCGACGGGACGGCCCTGGACCAATGGTGGTCCGAGCACCGCTGCGCCGCGCACTGGGGTGACCTGGCCCGCCCGGACGCCTTCGGCCGCTGGACCGAGCCCGGCCCCGGCAGCACCGCAACGACGGTGGACTTCTTCCTCGAGCACGACACCGGCACCGAAACCCTCGCCCGCGTCGCCCGCAAACTCGGCGGCTACGCCGACCTCGCCGAAGCCACCGGCACCACCACACCCGTCCTGATCTGGCTCCCCAGCCCCAAACGGGAAGCCAACCTTCGGGCCCTGCTCGGCGCTCCCGAGGTTCCGGTCGCCACCGCCGTCCACACCCCCGCCGCCTCGCCCGACGGCCCCGCCGGGCCCGTGTGGCTGCCCGCCGGGACCACCGGCCGCAGGCTCCGGCTCGCCGACCTGGCCACCTTCTGGGGAACGGTGCCCCGGCACGAGTCGGAGAGCGGCTGATGCCGCTGGTGGTCGGAGCGGCCGCCGCGCTGCTCGGCCTGGTCGCGGTGCTCGTCGCCGTCCTCAGCGCGATCCTCCCCGGATCCGGGTCCCAAAGCGGGGCCTGCCAGCCCGCTGCCGGCGAGTCCGTCAGCGACATCCCGACCGCCTATCTGAGGCTCTACCACGCGGCCGGGAGCAGATACGGGATCGAGTGGCACCTGTTGGCGGGCGTCGGGAAAGTCGAGTCCGACCACGGGCGCGGCACCGGCCCCGGCATCTCCTCAGGCCGCAACCCTGCTGGAGCCGCCGGACCCATGCAATTCATGCCCGCCACCTGGGCCGCCTTCGGAGTCGACGGCGACCACGACGGCCGCAGAGACGTCTACGACCCGGCCGACGCAATCCCGGCCGCCGCCCGCTACCTCAAGCACGGCGGCGCACCCGAACGCGTCCGGGCCGCGCTGTTCCAGTACAACCACTCGCGCGCCTACGTGGACAAGGTCCTCCGCCAAGCCCGCGCCTACGCCCAAGGCGGGGCTCATGCCGAGACGAGTCCAGCCGAGTGCGCCGCCAGCGCCTTCTCTGCGGCGCTGCCTCCCGGCAAGGCTGCCGCGGAAGCGATCGCCTACGCCCGCGCGCAACTCGGCAAACCCTATGTGTGGGGTGCCACCGGGCCGGGCGCTTTCGACTGCTCTGGGCTGACCTATGCCGCCTACCGTGCCGCCGGAGTCGACATCCCGCGCGTGTCCGGTGCGCAGTGGCGGCAGGGCCCCCGCGTCCCGCACGGCCGAGAACAGCCAGGTGATCTGGTCTTCTTCGACTCCGGTCCCGGCACCGCCGCCAACAATCCAGGGCATGTCGGCCTGGTGGTGGGCGGCGGGAAGATGATCGCCGCGCCGCATACGGGGACCGTGGTGCAGGTCCAGTCCTACCGCCGCTCCACCCTGCTCGGCTTCACCCGACCCACCGCGCACCGGAGAGTAGAGACTAGGGCGAGAGGAGCCGGCCGGTGACCGACCGCCTCATCCGGGCGACCACGGCGCTGGCGGTGGTGACGGTCGCCGCTGTGGCCGCGCTCATCTCCTACGCGCACATGCTCGACCTGGTCCGCTCCTATGGCGAGGCCGGGGTTACGGCGCGGCTGGTTCCGTTTACGGTGGATGGGCTGATCTGGGCGGCGTCGATGGTGATCCTGGACGCCAGCCGCCGCGACCGGCCTATCCCGGCGCTGGCCGGGTGGAGCCTGGCGGCGGGCATCTGCGCCACCGTCGGCGCCAACGTGGCGCACGGCGCCGCGCACGGCCCCATCGGCGCGCTGGTCAGCGCGTGGCCCGCGCTGGCGCTGGTCGGCTCGTTCGAGTTGTTGATGACTCTCACTCGCCACGCGCGCCCGTCCTCGCCGGGTGAGGCGGGCGGGCGCACCGCAACGGAGCGGGCCGAGGCCGCGTGCGCCGAAGTGGAGCAGACGCCGGAGCAGGCCGTGCTGGCGGAGTATCTGGCGAGCCTGAACGGGCCGGGGCGTCCGCTGTCGCAGCGGTACCTGGCCGACAAGCACGGCATCGATCGGCGCAAGGTCAAGCAGATCATCGCCCGCGCCCAGAGCCCTGCGCCATCTTCACCCAGTACGCCTTGATCTCGCGCGCCGAAGCGGAACGGTCGCGGTCATCACGCCTCTTCGTCAGTTGGTCATTGTGAGGGCCGGTCGGCGGCGGCTGCCGGTGCCAGGCCGTCAGGGCGGGAAGGTCCGCACGAGGGGCCGTAGGCGGGGCCGCTGAGGGCGTGGCCGAGTTCGTGGTAGGTCTCGGCGACGTCGGTGCTTCCGGCGTGGTGTCCGCACCGGCCACCGTCCATCTTCTGGCAGCCGGGGCAGGACTCGGGGATCGGCGGGCGGGCCGTCGCGGCCTCGCGCAGGGCGGTGAGCAGCGCGGCCTCGTTGTCCAGGATCGGCTCGGCCGCCTCAGCGACGCGGTAGGCGACCGCGACCAACTCATGCACCGCCTGCAGCCGGTCACGGGGCTTCTCGTCGAGTTTGGCGGTGGCGTCGATGAGGGCGCACAACTCGAAGACCAGGCATGCGCCGGTCGCCTCGGGCCGGGTGACGGCTGCTGAAAGGTTGCTCACGAGTGGGTCCTTTCGGTGCGGGTGGTGAGGGCGTCCAGGTGCGCGGTGTCGCGGTAGAAGGTGCGGGCGGCCTCGATGAACGCGACGGCGAAGCCTTGGGCGAACGGGTCGGCGTGGCGCGGGATGCTGTGGTCGGTCAACTCACGGCGGGCGGTGTCGCGGGCGCGCCACAGCGCCTCGACGGGGTCCAGGCCCTCGTGGTCGATGCCGGTGACCGGCTCGTCCCACCAGGACGCGGTGGCGCGGGCGGCGGCGACGGCAGCAACGGCGGCGGCGATGTCCTCTCCTTCGTCGAGGCCGGCGAGCATCTTCGCCTCTGCCTCGCAACGCCGCTGGTGGGCGTCGTCGTGGCGGTCACGAATGTAGGACTCCATGCGGTTCACGGTGCGGCTCTCCTGTCGGTGTTGGAGCTTTCTTGGCGATGCCAGCGCCGCCGCCTTCCGTGCAGGACAGGCGGTCACGGGGCGCGTGGTAGCGGGTTGGCGGGTACGGCTGCGGGCCCGGTGCGCCCACGCCGGGGCGCATCGGGCGGGGTGGTCAGGCGTTGCGTAGGGCGCGGGCGGCGGCGGTGCCGATGGCGTCCGCGGCTGCGGCGGGGTCGGTCAGGGTGATCGGGTGCGCACCGTTCATGACCCGCGCGTCGTCGGTCAGGGCCAGCCATAGCACGGCGCATCCGGATGCGGTGAGCCGGTCGAGGCGTTTCTGGCCGTCTTTGGGCTGGTCCTTCTTGAACTTGCCGTCGGAGACGATGACCAGCAGGCGGGCGGCGCCGGGGCGGGTCAACTCGACGGCCGAGTCGAGGGCGTCGACGGCCTGGACGAAGTCTTCGCGGGAGTCGTTCGCGGCGAAGTCGGTCACGGCGTTCGGGGCGTGCCCGGGGTGGACGATGGGGCGGACGGTGGAGCCGAAGATGACGGTGGCCGCGACGGCGTCGGGGACGTGCCCGGCGGCGCGGGCCATGATCCAGGCGGCGGACGCGACCGGCCGCGCCAGGGCTTTCATAGATCCGGACACGTCGCAGGCGATGCCGATGCGCAGCGGCGGCGCGGGAACGTGACGGCGGGTCGTCTGGGTGAAGGGCTCGGCGGTCGGGACGGTTCCGGCGGCGCGCTGGGCGTCGGCGGCCAGCGCGCCCCGCATGGACAGCCGTCCGGGCGGGGTGGGTGAAGTGCGGGTGGTGGTGACGCGGCCGCGGTGCGCGGCGGCACGCAACCGGCGGGCCAGGCGCCGCGCGGCGGCCTGCTCGCCGGGGCGGGGCGGGCGCGTCCAGGTGGCCCGGGTACCGCCGCGCGGTCCGGTCGCGTCGGTGCTGGCACCGAACACGCGGCGCGCGGCGTCGTCAGCGGCCTCGCGGGCGTCCCTCTCCTGCCGCCGCTTGTCGGTCGGGTCCGGGGCGGGCGATCCGGGTGCGGGCATGGCGGCGGTGGCGTGAACGGCGACCACGGTGGCGCCGATCGCCTCGGCCAGCGGGGACGGATCGCCCGAGGCACCCGGTGTTCCGGGCGGCGGGGGCGGTGCGGGCCGGTCGGGGTTGACGTCCAGGATCCGGCACCAGCGCCGCCCCAGGTCCATCATCGCCTCGGCGTCGTCGTCGGCGGTGGCGTGCGCGCGGTGCCACAGCGCGGCCAGCGCGCTCAACCGGGACGGCCCGAGGACGTTGAGGACGGCCTCGGCCAGAGGCCGGGTTTCGGCTGGTTCGAGGATTCCGGCGTCGGTGCGGGCCAGGATCAGCGCGGCGGCGCGTCCGGCGTTCCACGGCGTCATCGCCGCGTGCGGTGTCGTCACCGGCGGCGCGGTCGGCGCGCCGGTCGGCGCGGTCGCCGGTGCACCCGCCGAGGTACCGGTCGGGGCGCCGGTCGGGGCGCTGCCGGACGGCGCGGGCCCGGTGGCGGGGGCGGGTGGGGTGGTGGGCGGGGTGGTGAAGTCATCCAGGATGAGGCTGGTGGCCGAGGCGCGCAGCCAGCGGCGGTCGGCGGGGCGGCGGCGTACCTGCGCCGCCTCGATCCGCGACTCTTCCAGCGCCATCGCGGCATCGGCTGCGGCGGCGGGCGCACCGTCCGGGACCGCCCAGCGGGTGTGGGTGGCGTGCGCCGCCTCGTGGGTGAGCACGCCCCACATGGCGGGGTAGCGGTCGCGGTCGGCGGGCCAGGACGGGTCGCACGTGGCCGGGTCCAGGCGCAGGTGCCTGCCGTCCAGTTCGATGGTGGCCAGCGACGGGACGAAACAACCGGGCGCGCCTTGCCCGAGGCCGGGCGCGCACTGCACGGTGAGGTCTTCGCGGTCGGTGAGGTCGGTGACGGCGTCGGTGAACGCCGCCGACAGCCGCAGCCATTCCCCGCCCAACCCGGTCACCGGCGCCGGTGCGGGCACCGGAACCGGGGCGGGTGAGGAGGGGGCGGTGGTGGCCGTTCCGGCGCCGGACGGCGCGGCGGGGGCGGGTGTGGGGATGACGTGCGTTGCCATGGTTCCTCCGTGCGGGTGCGTGCGGACGCGGTGCGGTGATGTGCTGGCGGGTGCGGGTCAGATCTGCTGGCCGAGGGCCAGCGGGGCGACGGCGCGCCCGTAGACGGCGGACACGACCTCGGCGACCACGTCGCGGTCTTCTTCGGGCGCGATGCCGAGAAGGTTGGCGACCGCCGCCTCGGGGCCCAGGACCCCGGACACCTTTTGAAAGGCGATCAGTTCGCGAAGTTGCGGCGCCCATCCGATCTCGCCGGATTCCTGACGGCGGGCCAGGTTGCGCGCGACGCGCACGGCGCGCGGTTCGATGTCGAGCGTGCGGGCGAGGTCGTAGTCGGTCGACACCCGGATTTGCGCGGCGAACCGTGAGGCGAGGGCCTCGGTGAGCACGGCGCCGTGAACGCCGGGGTTGTGACCGGCGACCACGTAGAACCCTTTGGCGGCGGTGATCGTCTCGCCCTTGTGCGCCTTGACGGTGATCTGCCGCCGCCCGTCCATCGCCGGATACACCACCGCGAGGACCTTCGGTGAGATGAGGGTGGCGTCGTCGATGAGCAGGGCGCGGCCCTCGGTCATCGCGGTGATCAGCGGCCCGTAGACGAACTCGTAGCCGCCGCCGGGCGCCTGGGTGTACTCGCCGACGAAATCGGCGACGGCGGTGTCACCGTCCCCGGCAACCGTGATCAGGTCCGGGAACGCCGCCTCGACCAGGGACGTCTTCCCCGTCCCGGGCGGCCCGTACAGCAGCGCGGGGATGGACGCCTCACGCAGCCGCTGCAGCGCCGCCACGTCCGGCAGGTCCGCCAACCGGCGCGGGTGGTAGGTCTGCCCGTTCGGCCGCACCACCGGCCCCACCGGCGCCTTCCCGCCCTTCCCGGACGCCCCCGAGGCGCCCGACGTGCCGGACGTCGGCGCGTGGGCGGACTTCGGCGCGGGCGCGGCGGCGAGGCGGCGCACGGTCGGGGCGGCGGGCGCACCGCCGTTGAGGGCGTCGCCGGTGGTCGCGGTGGCCCGGTAGCGGCGCGGCCCGGTCGCCACCAGCTCGGCCTGCCCACGCTCGGCCAACACCGTGAGCGCGTTACCGACCGCACCCGCCGACCGGCCCAGGGCCCGGGCGATCTCACCCGGCGTGAACGTCCCCCTCGGACTGTCGATCAGAATCGCGGCAACCCTGCGGCGCAACTCACCCGACCCGAGGCGACCGGTGCCACCGGGCGCCGGGACGGTAGGGCACGTGGCCGGGGTGCTGCCGGTCGGCGTGCTCGCGGTCGGTGCGGTGGTCGGCGCGGTGGTGGTCGGGGTGGTGGGAACGGTGGTCATGGCATGGCTCCTTGGCGTGCGTGAATGGTCGGGACGCCGGGGGCGGGTGCGGGTCGCGCGGTGACCCGCCCCCGGGTGGCGGTCGGTGCGGGGCGATCAGCGCGCGGCGCGCCCGGCGCGGCGGCCGGTGGTGGCGGTGAACCGGCGGGGGCGTTCACACACCAGCTCGGCCTCACCGGCCTCGGTCAGCCGGTCCAGGGCGTTGGACACCGCCCCCGCCGAGTGCCCGATCACCTTGGCGATCTCGTGCGGGGTGAACGCCGCGCCCCGGTGCCCGGTCAGATGCGCGGCGACCTTCGCGCGCATCTCACCCGGCGCCGAACGCGGCGCGCCCGACGCGGTGCGCGGGCGCCCGTTGGCGGCGGCGCGCACCAGCCGCCGCACCAACCCCGACCCGCTGTAGGCGCCCTCGGCCGCCGACAGCGCCCCCGCACCGTCCCCGGCGTCCAGCGCGGTCAACGCCGCCCCGATGGCGTCCTGCAGGGCGGTCAGCGCGTCCCGCGCCTCGGCCACCGCCGCCGCGTCCATCCCCGCCCCCGCGTCCCCGGCGTCCGTGGGCTCGGTGGCGGGCGCGTCACCGGTGGGGGCGGTGACGGGGGCGGTGTCCGTGCCGGTCGGCGCGTCGGCGGTGTCCTGGTCGGTGGTGGGCGCCTCGGTCGGCGCGTCCTGCCCGGTGGCGGTGTCGTCGGCGGTCGGCGCGTCGCTGCTGACCGGCATGTCGGTGGTGGCGTCCGCGTCACCGGTCGGCGCGTCCGGGGCGGACGCGTCCGGCGTGTGGTCGGTGGCCGGGGTGTCGTCGGCGGTGGTGGCCGTGACCGGGTGCCAGGTGTCGGGCTGGCGCTTCCCGCCGTCCCGCCCGCCGCGCGTCCGGGCGGCGCGCCCGTCGCGCTCCAGGGCGGTCAGCGTCCGCGTGACGGTGGCGCGGCTGACACCCGACACCTCGGCCAGCGCGGTCACGGTCGCGCCGGGGTTGCCCGTCAGTGCGTCCCACACGTCCCCAGCCGCACCGGACGGGCGCGCCCCGCCCGTGACAGCGGCGGCGCCGTTTCCGGCGTTCTCGGTCCCTGTGACGCCGTTCCCGATGGCGCCATTCCCGGTGATGTTCTTCGCGGCCATTTCGTCTCCCATTTGGTGTGCCCGGCGGCCGATTTCCCGGCGCCGTTCCCGTTCATCGGGAGCTCGACCATTTCTCGATGCCGCGCCACTAGGCAAGCACCTTCGGCCACATTTTTAGTCACCTCAACGGCTGAACAACCTAACCAATCCCACCCGCGCCCGCTAAACCCGCCCGACGGTAAAGCAGATTTGCACCAATTCACACCCGGGCACCTCATCACGCGCGCGCCTTTTCGGAGTCCCGTGCACCAAAAGGCGCGGCGGCGCGGCCCGACGGCACCTCATGCGCGGCGTTTCACGCCTCTTCCCGCCTTTTCGACTCACGGGCGACGGCGACCTCGCACCTCGGGCGCAAAGGGTCTAGCGCTAAACTGCCGCCGGCGGGCCGGCATGCAGCTGATGTATCGATGAGAGAGGGAGGGACGGCAAGTCGACCAGAGGAAATAGGTAGAGGCCGGAGAAGAACCAGACCCACATCGCTAGCTATTACCAGGGGTCGTCCTGGTGACGAGTCGGGGCCACCAACAGAATATGCACCACCCGCTGCGACCTGCCCAGACGCCGTAAGCAGCACCTTCTGTTCATAGACAGAACCCCGAAAAGAAGATCGAAAAGAACCCCGAGAAGAAGCCTGAGAAGGCAGGCCCCCCGAGGCCGAGCACTCACCCCGCGCGAGCCGGTTCAGGAGCGCGTCGACCCCGTCCCGCAGACCCGCTCATGCGGGCCTGCGGGACGGAGTCTCCGGTACGAGCAGCGTCTTCTACGCTGTCCCCGAGGGGCCAGCCTGCTACCGACAGGCTGGGCCCTCCCTACGACGCCAGCGTCACCTGCTGCCCCGGGCCGTTCTGGGCGTGGCGGCGCAGGTCCATGTCGGCCCACACGGTGAAGCCGTCGCCGGGACTGCCGTGCACTCCCATCGTCAGGGCCAGCTTGGACACCGTGAGCAGGCCGTAGCCGCCCAACCGCGGCTCGCACCCCGGCGTCTCCGACCGGATCGTGGGCACGCAGCCCCCACCCAGGTCGGTCACCGCGATGTAGGCGACCTCGGACAGCGTGACCTCCAGGCCGAACCAGCCCCGGTCGCTGCCCGACCGCGAGTGCCGGACCGCATTTGTGGACAGTTCGGCCACCACCACGGCCACGTCCTCCTCACGGCCGGTCCCCTCGAACAGCGTCGCCGCGAACACCCGCGCCACACGCACCTGATCGGGCCGACCGGGGTAGACCCGACGCCACCGCATCGGCCCCGAACCCCGCAGCCATTCACCGGGAGAACACAAGCCCCAAGTTCCGTTTTCCACTTTCCCCGTTCCCTTCTTCGGCTGCGCCGAGTACGGCGACGCAACCGAATGACGTGATCGACAGCGCCCATTAACGAGCACCTCTCACGCCGGGTCAAGTGTCGACTACCGCCACTAGTCCGGTGGGGGCAGGGTTCAGCGAAGAAGGGGCGCATCTTTAGAGGAGCCGGGCGGCTTGGATCTATACAGAATTTCTGCCGTAGCGCGCCTACTCTCTTCGACCGCTGCGGACATTTCGGTACTCAGTGGTTCTGGTATGGCACCTCGGCCAAGGCCGGCAGACTGCACAGTTGAGGCAAGGTGTTCCTCTTGAGCTGCGGTGAGCTTTCCCTTGAGATCGTGATGTCGTAGGAGGTCTCGCGCAACGTAGCCGTCCTCGACGTCCAGAACTTCACTCACAATGCGACTGACTATTGGTTCGCCGTAAGCGGGCTCTTCAGCGCCACGGAGGCAGACTGCAGTAAGGGCCATGCGGACACGAAAGGTCGCAAGTCCCGGATTCGGCTCCAGGGCCAGGTACTCCTCGGCCGGAGTCGTGTCTGTGGCTCTCGGCGGGTGTCCGGCAGCGTGCAAGCAGAACATGGTCAGGCACGCCGCCACGGCCTGTTCCCACGCCTCGGGGGCAGTGCTTTGCTCGAGGGTCGCCAACGCTGCCTCCGGGTCTCCACCGAGCGCCTGGCTGACGATGGCGGCCTGCCGTCCGTCCAGGAGCCGGCGGCCGACACCCCGATGCTGCTGTGCGAATGCGGCCGCCTGCTCCCACCTGCCCGCCGCGACCAGGGCGCGGATGCCGTCGGCGAGCACGACGCCCCATAACCATTGGCACAGGTCGCGGTGCTCGTCCCCCGGACCGGTCAGCTCGCCGAGCGGGAGCTCCCGGCCGTCGATCCTTGCGGCTTCCCTCATCCGAACGGCTCGATACAACTTTCCGAGCTGGTTACAGGCCGCCTCCGGATTTCCAGCACGCATCCGGAGCCGTGAGAGATTGACGAGGGGTTCCAGCGCGTATCTTGCCGTTCGTGCGGTCAACGGCCGAGCGCACATGAACAGCTCGAACTGCTGTCGGCACAGGGAGCCAGCGAGTTCGGGCATGCCGCAGTCGCTGGCGATCAAGGCCGCACGGTTCTGTGCTGCCGCAGCCGCCGCGAGCCGATCAGCGGCGTCAGCCGCTCCGGTTGCGGTTCGCGCGAAGCCCGTGACCTCACGGATTCGTTCCTCAAGCGGCCGGCACGCTGGCCTGGGGCGAGCGACGAGAGGGAATGCCCGTGCGGCCCGACTCAGCGCGAGTGTCATTGCCAGGTGATGATGAGGCGTGTGTTCGGACGCTCGAAGACGAACCGGCCGGGTACCGGCTCCACCGCCTGCGCCGCCGCTTCGACCGGCTCGATCTCGAACTCGACGGGCCGGGATCGGTAGTCCTGGTCCCAGGTACCGATGGCGTCCGCCACACGGTTGGTCAGGGCGCGTCCGGTCGGGCCGTGACCGATGACCCCGACCTCGTACATCCGGCGGTTGCCGCTCGGCGCGTCCGGATCCTGCGGACGGAGGGTGAGATACGCGAGGTCGCCCTTGTCGGTCACCGCCATAGCGCCCCAGCCGAACTGGGGGCGAACCAGGCCTTCGTCGATCGCCGCATGCTCGACTGGCATCCGGCTCAACGCGTTGTCCATGACGCACGTGAGCCAAAGGTCGAGCCATTCGAATGATTCGTCTGCCCTGAACAGCACTCCTGTCCACGCCTCGCTGCGCGGGGTCTCCAGGACGCCGCTCAGCAACGACTCGTCCACGGCCTGCTCGCGGTTGGCGTGAAGGCACACCGTTCCGTCGGCGGTCACCCGGATAATGCGGCGGCGTCGTCGGCGATGCCCCGCAGGGGCATGAACGTGCACAACAGGCTGTTGCGGCTTAGCCAGCGCCCGTCGTCGCTGCCGTGATCGAAGGCGATCGAACGGGATACGCCTCCGCGCAGCCGCAGCGGGACGACGAGCCGGCCGCCGGGGGCGAGTTGGTCCAGCCACGGCAGGGGCAGGTCACCCGCTCCGACTGTGGCGATGATCCGCTCGTAGGGTGCCCCTTCGGGATGGCCGAGCGCGCCGTCGGCGAGGAGGACTTGGACGTTCTTGGTTCCGGCGGCGGCGAGGCCGTTCCGGGCACCGGTGACGATGTCCTCGTCAACATCGATCGTGGTGATGTGGCCTTCGTCCCCTACCAGGTGCGCGAGAAGAGCCGCATTGTATCCCGTACCGGCTCCGAGTTCGAGGACGCGCTGACCGGGCGCCGGCTGGAGCTGTTCGAGCATCATCGCGACGACCGTCGGCTGGGACGCGGCGCTGATCGAGACGCCGGCACCGTCCTGCTTGGTGTAGACGGCATCGTCGGCGTAAGCCTGCTCAAGCGGAACGCCGGGAACGAACGCGTGCCGGGGAACGGCGCGGAGGGCGGCCTCGACTCGCTCGCTGCGCACCGTCCCCTCGTCGCGCAGCTTGTCGACGAGGGCGTTCCGCAGACGGGTCGCGGTTTCCTCGCTGAGGTCGGGCGTTCGGCGGGTCTGGGTGTCCACCTCGGTGACACTAGGGTCGCCGCCGTCCGCGCCTGGCGTTGACGCGCCGTCGTGCAGGGTTCCCATGACTACCTCGCTTGTCAGTAGAGCCAGAGTGTGCTGATCGATGTAGGGCAGGCCAAGGCGGTTCCACTGGAAGATGACGTGGTGGGTCAGGACGGCCCGCAGCCCGCGTTCGAGTGCTCCATGCCCGGCAAGTTCGGCCAGCCGTTGTCCTGCCTGCTCGAAGACCGAGATCCAGGGGGCGATGTCGGCGAGAGGACCTTCATTGACGAGGTCGCTGCCTGGTCCGACGTCGACGGTCATGAGCTTGTGCACGGCCATCCTCAGCTGCGCGGACGGGGAGCGGCCGAGCTGGATGGGACGTTGCCGGGCGACGCGTCTCCAGACGTCTCCTTGCTCGTACCAGTCTTGTCCGGCGGCGCGCATCAGCACGCTGCACAGCAGGACGCCCAACTCCCGGCACCCCAGAGTGCGGCTGGCCGGCGGTCGCGCCAGGTGCGTGAGGACGTGGCGGCTGTCGTGATGGAACAGCTCGTGGGCGACTCGCATGCCAGCCTCGCCGCCGAACGCGACTGATTCAGGCTCGTAGATGCCCGTCCTCCAGCCGGAGAGCCGGTTCTCCGACGTCGCACGATTCAGAACGTCCGTGAAGTACGTCCGGACGGAATCGTCAGCGGGGAGGTAGCGAACTCGCCAGGACGGTGCTTTGCGGATGAAGAACCAGCGGCGGATCAGGCCGTGTTCTTCTGCACCGGACAGTGCGGGGCGCAGGACGTTCACTGCGGTGTCCTCTGCCGTGCGCCAGTCGGGGAAGTCGATGACGACCTGCGGCCAGTCGCCGGTGTCCATGGTCATTCCTTCCTCGAAGGCACTGGTCAGGCGATCAGTAGGCATGAGTCCCAGCCTGAGACGGGCGGCAAGTCGGACGATGCTGCGTGGAGGACGAGAGCAACGCCTGCGGCCCCTTCGAGGAATCCGAAGCATCCACCTGGTGGCTGGAGGAGTTCCGCGGCGAGTTGTTGCGCATCGGTGTCGTCCTCGATCAGCGCTTGCAGTGGCGACGGTTGGAAGCTCGACATGGGGATACTCGCGTCAGCTGCACAACGGCTCGCGATATGGGACAAGCCCGCATGGCCATGGCACAGTGACGCATCGGTTATCGCGGCGAGCTGTAGTGGATCGGTTAGGGCGCCGACAATGGCGCGTTCAGCCATCCCCCGGCACTCCTGGTCACCGACGGCGAGGGCCGCCAACTGCTGTGCACGCGCTACGCCTGCGGTTCCGTAGCACCAGGATGGGCGCGACGGGCTCGACGGAGTCGGCTGAGCGCCGCTCAACTGCGCACGGGTGACCCAGTAGGGCCACCAGGGGCGGGAGGCGTCGCCCTGTCGCCATCGGTCGAGCCAGTTGCAGATGCGAATGATGGCTTCGGCCTGACCGTCCACAGCGTTGCCGTCTCTCATCGTCAGCGCGAGTAACGCGAGTGGGCCGGCGATCCCGTGCGCCATGCCGGTGTTCGCGTGCCCGCCCGGGAACTCGGCGGAGAGGTGTCCCGAGGGCGCGAGGGTGGTCCACCAGCCGGGCAGCGGCTCGTCGTGATCCTGGACGGGTTCCGTGAGCCGAATTAGGTAGGCCAATGTCTCGGCGAGTAGCTGGCCGTTCACATCGCGCTGCCGCAGGTACGCGCCGATGCCGGTCAGACCACGGATGGCGTCAAATTCGGCCAAGGCGGGAAGCTGGCCGGCGTCCATGCGGGCATGTGCGGCGTCCAGGCGGCGGCGCGTTTCAGCGGCGATGTGACGGTCGAGGGTCTCCAGGGCGCGGGTATAACTGCCGAGTTCTCTGCTGGCCGCGTGTAGGGCGAACGCGACCGCCGGTGCCCCGTAGTGCAGGTGGGAGCCGTTGCCCGCATCGACACCGTCGACCGCCGCGGCGTCGAGCCACTCGTGGGCCCGCTGCCACGGTCCCAGCCCGGCGTAGGCACGTTCGATGTGCAGCAGCGCGACACCGACCGCGCCGACCGCGAGGGACTGGGGCCACCACCCGCCACGCAGTCCCATAGCGCGGACGACGGAAGGTGAGGAGAGCCGCTCAGCGATGCCGTCGGCTGCGGCTTGGGCCGCCTCCCTATTCAGCGGCATCATGCTTGTCGCCTCACGCGGCGAGCCGTCCACGCTTGGGCAGCAGCGCGGGCAAGCCGAAGAGAAGTGCGTTCATCGTCGGGATCAAGCCCAACAGCTCGCATGTGGTGGGCGTGCAGCAGTGAAGCAAGGACGGCGTCAGGATCGACGCTTTCGGTCTCGTGAAGAAGAGCGCGGTACGCCGCCAACGCCCGATCCCGAGATCTCCATGCGCCGACGATGGCTCGGCCGCCGGCAAGCGCACGCAACCTTGCCCAGTCGTCCGTCGGGTCGGCAAGGCGCACGGCTTCGTTCAGGACGTCGCGAGGTGTCGGCATGGGTGCCTTGGCCGTCGCGTGCCGCGCCACCCATGATGCCCCGAGTTCCGCACTGCCCGTGAAAGCGATGGCTATCGCCAGGAACTGGGCAGCCGTGAGGGCTTGAGGGTGGGCTCCGGACCGTTCGGTGAGCTGGGTTATGACAGCGTGCGAGTCGGCGCTGAACACGGCCTCTGCCGCTGCCATCAGCGGTCCGACTCCCCAGCGTCCGGTCTCGGGGTAGTAGGTGGCGAACTCGACGTCACGCAGAAGGCCAAGGCGTCGAAGTTGCTGCGCCCACGTGCCTACGCGGGCGGCAGCCGGCCCGAACTCCGACGCGTCGGACAAGGCGATCCGGAGGCGTACGTGCGGCTCAGGGGTGTGGTAGCGGATGAACCACCAGCCGGGCTGCTCATCCCAAGTGGCAAGAAGGGCGGGAACCTGCCGGGCCATCAGTTCCCATTGGTGCTCTGGAGACCCGTACAGCTTGGCGAGCAGCCAGGCCGATGCTCCGGGAACATGCCCATCGCCGCGTCCGGCCACCTGCACGCCGATGGGCTGGCGCGCCTTCGTGGCGCGGGTGGCTGTCAGTTGGACGACGATTTCGTGGGCGCGTCCGTCACACCATCCGTAGGCATCGGATTCTGCGGCTTCATCGAGGAGCACCCTCCTCGCCGTCCGCAGGCTGGCACGGAGCAGCGCGAGTTGGCCTCGGTCAGCGAAGTCCAGCAGCAGCCGGCGATCCCCTTGCACCAGCAGAACCGCACGAGGAAGCCGCCGACGGGCGCTCCACCGCTGGAAGGCGGCTTTCCACTGTGGCCACGGGACGTCTTCCGCAGGGAGATCCGCCGCATCGAGGGTCCAGCGCGCTGGCGAGAGGATCGTGCGCCGGTATCGAATCCGCGGCAGGAACGGCAGGCAACCGGCCGAGCCCCAGTCGAACCCTGTGACCACGGCGGTCTGTGCTCTGCTGATCTCCGCAAGGAAACGCGCGATCGGTGGCGTGTGCGCCCGTAGGTCGAGAGCATGAGGCACCACCGGTTCAACAAGCCGCCCGAGACTCCTGGAGGTCAGGTAGAGCCGTTCGCCATCGCAGCCGACCGCAAGGCCGTCTAGCGGAACGTGCGTGCTGGCTCCCGTTGGGTGCTCGGCCAGGCTGAGGACGTATGGCAGCAACTCGGGGACGCGGCTGACGTTTCCAGCGCTGTCATTGAGCGGGGCAAACGAGAGCTGGACGGGCAGCGCATCGGCCTCTTGCGTTGGAAGCTTCTCGAACGCGCGCCTCAGAGGTGCTTGGTCGGCTTGGCTGAGCGTGCCAATGAACCGGCCGGTCATGGTGGCCGCGCCTCGGGAGACGCCGGTAACGGCGAGGGAGAAGTCACCGTCGTTAGCCGCCGTCACCGATGCCGCACGCAGCTGAAAGGACATCTCCAGGTGGGCCGACCATTGACGCGTTTCGTCCGACGCAAGCTGTTCGAGCGCCCGCTCGTCTAGGACGACCTCGTCATGTCCGTCGAGGACGGCGGCCTGCGCCAGCGCCATCATTCGCTCATCACGCTCGGACAATCGCGGACGAGGCTGGGTCGCAGCGCCTAGATATCCGGCCGGGAGCCCGAGCCCGACGTCCGGATTCACCAATTCCAAGACGGGCACGAGCGTGCCGATGCCATAACGCTCGAAGAAGCGGGTGTGGTACGTCTGCCATGCCCGTGTTCCATGCGGATGGGCGGTCAACCGGGCGAGCGCGGAAGCTGCGGCTTCAGCCTCGCATGCGACGTGACGAGGCAGAACGAGGCGGCTGTCGAGATGCAGGTCCAAGGCAATCGGCGGGGCAGGCCCGGCGCTGAGATCCCTCATCCGGGACGTGGCATCGGTCCGCGTGCGTCGCCTGGTCGCAGGTTCGGCAGTGTCGTTGTGCCGCGTGAGTTCACCCTGGATTTGGCGTAGCCGAGCCAGTTGGTCCCTTGCCCGCGGAATGTCGTCCACCGGGGCAGCGTCGAGCTGCCCGATCACATGCCCGAGCACGTCGACGACCGTGGAAGCCGGACGGAGGCTGCTGATCAGGACGTGCTGTTTCGCCAAGTCGGCAAGCATCTCGGCGATCGATGGCAACGACACCGAAGGAAACTCCGCGGCGAGTCTCGCGGCGAGTTGGCCGCACCGAATCGGCGACCGGGCAGCTTCGACGGCCAACTGGACTGCCGTCGTGTGTCGAACTGAGACCTCGGCCGTAGGAGGGCGGCGCCGGTCATAGTTCCGAGACGGATACGGCACGATCAATCGATCGCCGCGCTGAAGGCACAGGGCGTTGGTCACCAAGTGGAGTCGTAGGAAGAGTTCCGGGCACGATTCCAACGGCATGATCACGTCCGCCAGCCAAGCCCCGCTGGGACGCGCGACAACGCGGTGATGATCGCCCCAGCGGCAGGTCAGTCTCTCGCCGAACGATGCCGGGGCCACCCCGGCGAACAGGCCGAAGGGGGTGGCCCGGCCCGTCATCCGCAGGACGTATCGAGCCACAGACGACGCTGCCCGCCGTACCCGTCGAGCATCGGGAGCCTCCGCCGCGAATACCGTCCGCACTTCCTGCGCGAGCACAGGGCTGGCGTGGCCGATCGCGTCGGTGACCGCGTCGATCGCCCAGACGTTCCGCAGCCACGTGAGCCACTGGGCAACATGTCTCGGAGAGTCCACAGAGAGATCAGGGCACGCTGGCACCGGTAGTTCCGTCAACGCGGCGGCACGCAGGAACGCAGAGTCGTCGCATCGATACAACCGGCCGTCCACCGTGCCCCTTCCTCGTCCGAACATCCATGCCTTGGCCCAGGTACCGCCGAGAGCCTGAACTCCCTGGTGCCGGTGCGTCGGCTTCAGCCGACGTTGGTGGCGCAGGCCTTGGGACAGGAGCTGCCGCAGTTGTCGTCCGTCAGGTTGATCAGGGAGGCGGCGGCATCGCTGGACTCGAGGATCCGGATGTCCAAGTCGAACGGGTCCTCGTGCGCCGTCTGCCCGGCGGACGGGAGGGGCTCCATCGTGCTGTGGCTCATCTGCTGGTCCTTCCGTTCGTTGGAACGCTCGGTAGGTACAGGCCCCCGGTGCCGCTGACGGTCGGTGATGGCCGCTGTTCGGTCGCCGCTGGGCGATGCAGTGCGACGTTAAGAGCAGTGGAATCGGCGCGGCGATGAGTGTGACCAGATGTGACAGGTCACTTCTGGTCATCCAGGAATTCGACGGCGTCTTGGAGGAGCCTCCGGGCGTGTGCCCCGTAGACGGCTTCGTCCGCCAGCGAGCCGAAGACCTGCCCGTACATGGCGATCTCCCGCGGGTTGGTGATGGTCAGGTAGCCGGAGACGAGCTCGACGCTGACCTGCTCGCCGTCGTAGATCCAGAAGTCCTCGGCCGGGCGAATCTCGCGGTCCGGCCTCATCGGGACGATCCCCAGCGACACCGCCGGCTGGGAGGCCGCTTCAGCGAGGTAGGCAAGCTGCTCCCGCATCACGTCCATGCCGCCGACCCCCGTCCGCAGAACCGACTCCTCGACCAGGAACGCGAACGTACGTCCGGGCCGGTGGAGGAGCTGCTTGCGTTCCATGCGGACGGCGACAGCGGCCTCGACATCGTCGATCAGCCCGCGGCGCCGCCGCACCGCCCGCAACACGGCCCGGGTGTAGTCCTCGGTCTGGAGAAGGCCAGGGAGCAACCACGACGAGTAAGACCGGAATACGCGGGTCCGCTCGAACAACGGGAGGACGGACTCCTGCGCCCGCTTCAGCCCGCTGCGCTCCATACGGCGCCACTCGACCCACATGCCCTCGGCGGTCCGCAACGACGCGACCAGGTCGCTGGCCTGGTCGTCGGCCCGGCACACGCGACACCACGTCCTGATGTCCTCGGCGGACGGCGGGCGGCGAGCATGCTCGATCTGGGAGACCTTTGTCCGATCCCATCCGGCTTCCGCGGCGAGCGCCTTAGCGGTCAGCCCGGCATCGGTGCGGATCTCCTTCAGCTGATCGGCGAGCGCCTGCCGGGCGGCCTGTGCTGACGACGAGGGCGAGCTGGGCACGATGGCGGGTCCAGTGGTATCGGTCAGGCCGGCCGGTAGTCCTCGTGCGGGATCGCCCGTTCCCACACGGCCTCGAACGCCGTCAGGCACAACGACACCAGGACCGGCTCGTCGCGATTCTCAGGCTGCTTGAGCGACGAGCCGTCCCCGGCGAAATGGTTGAACTGCACCACCCGGTCGTCGAACACCCAGTAATCGTTCAGCGGCACGGCCAGATCAAGCGCACGGCGACGGGGCAACCACCGCACCTGCTCACCGGCGGCCACGTTCATCGGCGTGACGCCGTGCTCGAACCAGATGTAGTCGGTGACCGGCTCGGAGACGATCCGGGCACGGCGAACAGACACGCCACGCGCGACCAACGGCGCCACGAGGTCGATCCAGTCGCGTCCCCACTCGATCGGGTCGAAGCGATCGCCGTCCCGCCACCTCAGGAAGTCGGGATTAGCGGGGGTGTAGACATCCCGCTGCTCCAAGTGCACGGCGGAGAACCGGCACCCGGTCAGCAGAGAGGTGAACGACTCGGGAACCGACGCTCCGGTCTCCTCATTCGCCGTGGCGGCCTGGCCCGCGCCTCCCTCGCTCGTACGTGCCATTGATCGCCTCCAGGATGATGTCCTTCATCACCGGCGGCAGCTTCACCACCACCTCGTGCTCGCCGATCGGGCTGTGCCCAGCGACCTCGGCCAGCGCTCGCGGGTCGGTGACCTGCTCGCCCTGGAACCAGACGTCGCCGGTGTCCTCATCGACGTAGACGGCCGGGCACTCATTGGTCGGGGTGTCCGGCGTGATACCAACGAAACTTAGTCGCACGACAGCCTCCAGCGTCGCGAGTGTGACCAAGGGTGACGCCCGCCTGCTCGACTTTCACCCGCACCCCGAACACCGTCAAGTCTCCAGACGGACGGACCCTGCAACCGTCGTGGAACACTCGTAAGGCAATCGGGCAGCGCGGAAGACGAGGTCCTCAAGCCACGTAACCCCAGGTCGGATGGACTAATTACGGCGAGAGATCGGGGACAAGGCGGACGGCCGCGATGAGATGCGAAGCGGCCCCCGGGATGTCAGCGACGGGGCACAGCGGCTCGAACCAACCGCCGACAACGACGCCGCCACGGGACGCCGTTCGCCTCCATTGCCAGTACAGGACGTGTCGGCCGGGCCACGGCAGGCACCAGACGGTCCGGTTGGAACGCGGATCGGTGCCGACGAGGCGGGCCGACACCGAGACGGTGGACGGCGCCCATTCCCATGTGCTGGCCGCGCACAGGCCAGCATCGCTGAGGTTGTCGACGAGATCGCGCGCCAATTCGAAACGGTCGGGCGAACCGAACCGAGGCTCACGGATCGGCCACCCGCCACCGGCTCCCAGGTCGTAACGCCTTCCCACAGCGCTCAACTCCCCGGCAGCGCGAAGGCCACGGCCTTGCCCGGTCGCCCGGTTGAGGAGACGACAGTGGGATACGCCTTGCATCGGCCGCCTGAAATCCGGTGGACGATGGCCAGGCCATGGCCGCTCTCCTGCGGCACCTCGTCCGGAACGCAGTCCGACGTCTCGGTCCGGCGCAGCTTCTCGAAGATCTCCGGAATGCCGAACAGTCCAGCATCACCATCAACGACCTCGCACCAGGCCGGACGTCCGGTGACGATCACGAAGCGGATCTCGTAAGGCCCGCCGGCATAGGAGACGGCGTTGGCGGCAAGCTCACCAACGGCCAGCTCGGCATCGTCGACATCGCCTTCGTCCGCACCGACGTTCCGCAGGACCTCCCGGACCGCCGCCCTAGCGTGACGCGCGGTCCGTTCGTCCGGAAGGCCATGGGCCTCCAGACGGAGACCGGCGCACTCCGTCCCCTCGATCACGGGCTCGTCGGTCTGTTCGGCTATCACCTCCCGCTCGGACCCGGGGGACTCCGCCACAACCACACCTCCTGAACGGTTCTGGCTGCCTCGCAGCCCGCTGACCATGTCTGAGTGCTAGAACAGTGACGCAGAGTCAGCGGATCTCCAATCGCGGGTAATCCACGAATCCGCAGAAACCGTGGAGCAAACACGGAAACCGACTTCGAACCCGTGGACGATCCGCCAGACCACCATGCGCGCCGGTCAGGCAGCGGTTCGGGCCGATCAGGGCCGTCTACGCTGAAGGCACTGGCACCCGGCCTCAGCGGAACAGCATGGGGAGAAGCGAATGGCGCGAGGAGAGCATGCACCGTCCTGCGCACGCCGGTGGCGCGAGCGGGCCCAGGCCGAGGAATGGCGGACGTGGGAACTGGTGCAGGCCATCCACCGCTGCTGCGGAGTGAGCCTGCTCAAGGCCCATCGCCTCGCCCATGGCTGGACGGCCCAAGCCGCCATCGACCACCTGACCGAGCTGTGCGAACACGAGCACCTCGGAGAGCCGCATGCCAACATCGATCTGCTGAACGTGTGGGAGAACGGCCGAGGCCGCCCACGGCCAGAGACCGTCGACCGGCTCTCCAGGCTGTACCGGGCGAACCCCATCCGCCTCGGCCTGGCCGCCGACTATTCAGACGATGCCGTCGCCGACGAGGCCGCAATCGTCCCCGGCCCACGCACTCCACCACCCTCGCTTCCCACCCCGCACGTACCGGTGCTCACCCCCAGCGCCCTGCATAATCCCGGGCCGCTCCACGAACCCAAGGACGAGACCAGTCGGCGAGCTCTGTTCAACGACGTCATGATCGGGAACGCCCGGGTCTCCCGCGGGCGCCTGATGGCGGAAGTGGACACGCTTCGGCAGCAGATGGACCGGACCCTGGCTTCCGGCACCGTCACCGAGGAACAGATGGACCATCTTGAGCAGACGGTCTTGCGCTGCCGCCGTGACTACCTGACCACGCCGCCCTTGCCGATGCTGTGCCAGCTCATGCTGGAGTTCAGCGATGTCCGCAGCCTCGCCTCCCAGCGGCAATCGGGCCCAATCCAATGCCGGCTCTCGCGGGTCGCCGCCACATTGGCGATCCTCAGCGCAGACGCCCTGATGAAGCTGGGAGACATCCGCCAAGCGCGCGCCTGGTACGGCACCGCCAAGACGGCCGCCGACGACACCGGCGACCCTCAACTCCGCGCCTTAGTCCGTGCGCAGGAGGCGATGCTGCCTTACTACTACGGCGATCCAGCCGAGACGGTGAGCCTCGCGAGAGAGGCCCAAGCCCTCGGTCGTGCCAAGCCCTCGTCGCCCACGGCACTCGCCGCAGCCGCCGAAGGGCGTGCTCTGGCCCGCATCGGCGACCAAAAGGCCGCCACCGCCGCGCTCGCCCAGGCCCAGCGGCTCTTCTCCCAGATCAAAGGCCGCAACACCGGGGCGCTGGCTTTCGACTTCACCGAGCAGCGCCTCTACCTGTACATGAGCGGCGCCCACGCGCACCTACCCGACCTGCAACGCGCTCAAGCAGTACACGACACGGCCTCGGCATTGTGCCGCCCGACCAGTCCGGGAATCGACCCCGCACTGATCAGACTCGACCGGGCGACGACACTCGCCCGCAGTGCGAGGGAGGCCGAGGCATGCGAACTCGCGACGCAGACCCTCCTGGCGCTGCCGCCGGAACAGCGAACGACCATCGTGTTCGTTCGCGCCCGAGACGTCCGCTCCGCCATCCCCTCCAGCCGCCGACGTGACAAGGCCCTGAACACCTTTGAAGAGGCATTGGCCCTGGACACCGCCGCGATCCCCGGTCACTGAGATGCCCAACCAACTCACCGGTGCGACCAACCTCCGCCAGCGCGCCCACCAGATACTCGACGACGCCTGCAACCGAGCCGGCCTCGACCCGACCGGCGCCGAACTCCTACGGCTGCGCAGCAACGCGGTATTCAAAATCCGCGCGCCAATCATCGCTCGGATTGCCACGGCCCCCACCGCTGCCGAGCGGCTCCCCACCGTCCTAGCGGTCACGCGCTGGCTCGCCGACCGCGGTTTCCCGACCGTACGGCCAGCCGACGGAATCATCGGTCAACCGATGAACGTCGACGGCGCCACCGTCACCTTCTGGCACTACGTCCCCACCGCACCGGCCCCCGCCACCACAACCGACCTCGGCCGACTACTCCGAGCCCTCCACACCGGCCCAACGCCACCATTTCAGCTCCGGAAACTGACAGATCCGCTGGCGAGCATCCGCACAACCGTCCAGCACCAACTCGGCGTCCTCAACGACGACGATCGAGCTTGGCTCACCGACCGCATCGCCGACCTCACCAACGCCTGGCTCGCCCTGCCGTTCCGCGAGCCCCCGGCACTTCTGCACGGCGACGCGTGGATAGACAACCTGCTCCGCCACGAGGACGGCCGCGTGATCCTCGGCGACTGGGACAGCGTCGCCCTCGGCCCCCGCGAGTGGGACCTGATCCACAGCTACCACGGCGAACGCCGCTTCGGCCTCTCACCCACAGACGTGAACGACTTCGCCACCGCCTACGGCGACGACCTCCGCGAGTGGGACGGCTACGAAACCCTCATGCAGATCCGCGACATCTATGCCATCGGCATCCACATCCGCAACGCCCCCGGCGACCCCTTCTCCCGCCGAGAACTAGCCCACCGCTTCAGTTGCCTAAGAGTTGACGACACACGCACCCGCTGGCATATGAAAGACGGCAGCAACCTGTGAAGCACAGCGGACTTTGCGAGCCTCGATGGTCGACATCCAATTCGAACGGCTCCCGCATCTGATCATCGTGGAGCATCTCTGCTGGCGTCACACCTACTGATGGGGTCAAAGGTCATCAAGGCTGACTTCGTGCATCTTCCCATCCGGCCCTGCCTGGAAGGCCTTGATCGGACCCATGTTCTTGACTGCCTCGGCATAGGCGGCTTCACGTCCGGCCTGTTCGCGTCCGAGCGGGTCAGTCACTCGGAACCCGTGCATGGGGATCTCATCGCCTTCGATGTCGTCAGCCTCGGGCTACCTTCGATGACGAAACCGACAGGGCGCGCAGGGCACCCTCCCCCATCTCCAGCGAATGGAACGGCAGCGGATACGGGTCCTCGTCCCACTCCGGATCCAGTTCGACAGCGCGTTCACCCGCCCAGTAGGGCCGCTCGAACTCCAGTGGTTCGCCGATGTTCTCCATGATCCCTCTGTCCGGGGACAGGCTCAGCGACCGCACCAGAGTCCCGTTCTCCCAGATCGCGAACGCCAGCCAGTCGACGACCGAGTGCATCCCGTGCATGATGATCCGCCGGGCCTCACCAAGCCGGAAGAGGTGCATGGGCAGGGCCGACGGGTAGTTGTGCACGAGCCTACGGTCGACGACCAGATCGGCTCCGGGCAGTGCGGCAGCATAGGTCACATCGTCGGGCGGGTAGGTGTTATCGAGGGTGCTGTCCGCGGCTGCTCCTCAGGACTCTTCGTGCCGGAATCGGGCCCTGCCGTCGTCGGTGCAGGAGCAGGTGGACCGGAACTTATGACAACATGCCCTCTGGAGCCCCCGTGTTCAATCTCCTGGACGGCAAGGCCGAAGGAGCCGATGGGCTGTGTCAGGCTGCGACGTGATCGCCATCAGCGTTTAGGGCGAGGCGTCTCAAGAGTGTGTCCGCTCTGGAGTTGAGGTGCTCCTGAATGAGGCGATGGGGAAAGGCGAATCCGCAGCCAACCCGGCGGACCAGCGTCTGCCCTTCAGCTTCGCTGAGGAATCTCACATATCGGAGAGGCGCATTCCCCCTTCGATAGAGCAGCCAGCGCAAAGTACAATGCCGAAGGAACGTCTCCCCACCATAGGTCATGACGGATAAGGGAATCCACCAGGTGAGAAATACCTGCAGGAGGATTACCAGGGGCGATCCGACTACTTCTTCTTCATATGAGAACTCGGTGGCCAGCAGGATGCCCGCGGCGATCGATGCGAATAAAGAGAGCACCAGTACCACTACGGCATTAAAGCCAACCCGGCGCATGGCCTGGTTGGGCCGCGTTCGGTTGAAACTCGCACTGGGCTCCTGCCTTGCGGCCACCTCCATCGTCGCCCATAACGCCATGGCGAATCCGGCGAGTATCGAGATTTTCCAGCCGGAGCCCCAGGTGAAGATGAATCCGCCGATCCATCCGCACGTAAATGGAATAACAGTCGCTCGAGAGAATTCCCAATTAAGATTGTCGAGCGGTTCAATCCTTGACGTCCATATCTCTTTCTCGAATTGACTTGCCCTAAACTTGCCCACGAGATACGGATACAAGGAGACCAGCATGACGGTTGTTATTAACATCATATAGATTGGAGCTTGAGTAGCGAACAGCCACGAGAATGATACGATCGTTCCAAGCCAGAGAGTGACTTTAAACGTAAGAAAATCGCGCACCTTCTGGCGATCAGCAGGAATGGCTAGTACCTCGGGCTGCAGCAGCTCTACGTAGAGAATGTCTTCGTCTCGACTGGTCATGGTCCGTGCGAGCCAGGTGAGCCACTCTACCGTCTGACGAGGGCTATATTTCGTTGAGTGTTCAGTGAGCATTCGGCGGAGGTAGGCGTCGAAAACTCTGCGTTCCCATTGGTCGGCGTTCCCGGACCGGAGTTCGGCCGCATGCTCCCCCGAGTAAGTGTGATAGACGATATTGAGCATCAATGGAGAGCGAAGGAGTTCCCAGAGGTTCTGGTTCACTTTCAGTGCATTGAATACACCTGCCAGTGCCTCCGCGTTGGTAGCCAGATAGTCCTGGACTTGTTGCCGGGTGGGCCTATCGATCTCGACATAGAGGGAGGAATTTATTTTACGTGTCAGACGATAGTCCCTGCTTCGCGCACTGACTACGATACCCTTGCATTCTTCTCGATGGCGCCGTACTTGTCGAGCGCATTCCCTGCGATGCTTTTGAGGGACGCGATCTAGGCCATCGAGGAGCGGCAAAATCATTGCTTCGTCAAGCCAGGCCCGAAGGATCCTCTTATTTATCCCGCCGTACGTGCGATGGACTTCGGTTATGATCCAGTCCGCAAGCGGCTCGCCGCGGTAGCTCGAAAGGCTCAGTAGGATCGGGATAGGCGGACAGTCCGACAGGTCCTTTAGCTCCGGGCCCGAATCGTCAAGGCCAATGATAGCCTCATCGGCCAGTTGATAGGCGAGCCTAGCCATCTGTATAGATTTTCCGCAACCGGGCTCTGCGAGTAGGACCAGCCCGTCGTCCGCATCTTCATACAACGCCCTTATGTTTGGCCAGCCGAGTTCCTGCCGGGGAAGTTCGCCTGCGGCTCCGCCCATGCCGCGCGACCTAGCCGGGCCGCCGGGAATTGGTGCCAGGCGAGTGAATGCTGGAGCGAGGTAGAGTGGGCGCTCCGCCCAATCGGCAATTTCCTGCGCCCGTCTGCGAACTTTCTTCAGCATAATTCGATATTGTCGCCTCGCGATATTGACTCTGCGGCGCCACAGCAACCAGATAGCAGCCGCTGCGATCATGAGGCCGATGGCAACAGGAAAAACATACTCGAGCTCGCTAAGAAGAGGAGCGGAAAGAAGCAGGGGTGCTGCTATCGCGATGGCAATACACGCCACCGCGAACGGCCTGCGCGCGCCGAAACGAGAGAACATTCGGCGCAAGTCCCAATCCGCCACCGAGCGGGCAGAGATGTCCACCTTTGCCTCGTCCAGGTCGACCCCTGGCAGAGGCAGGTATTCACCAAGTTCCAAGCCCTGCTCGTAACGGCGGTTGGCTCCCTCCCAACGCTTCTTCCAGACAACAGGATCGCCGCCCAGCGCCACGACGATCGCCTGGCAGACCTCCCAGCTGAAGCTCTTCGTGCCCGAGAAGACATTCGACATGTGGGCAGCCGACACCGCCGCTTTCTTCCCGAGTTCGTTCTGCCCGAGCCGATCCGCTGGCTGGAGGGGGTCGTACAGCTCGTCGTAGATGAGACAAGCCAGGGCGCCCCACGGCGCGGCAGCCCGGTTGCCGGCATCGGGTTCAGGCCGCTTTATGCCCTTGGGCCTCCTGCCACCACGGCCCTTGATCCGCCGACGCGGCTCCTCTGCGGACATCTTCATCCATTCACTCATTCACTGCTGGTCAGAGCGTCTTTCCGGCAACCGTCACATGCGTCTAGACCTGAAGGCACCGGTCGGGCCCGGCCTCCCATCCAACACGCGAGAAGGTGACAAGGTGGACGTCTTCAACCCCCACGAGATGCATCTGCTGGTACTCCTGGCACTCGGCTTCGGTCGTGCTCTGCTCCAGCGGCTCACGGTCGTCGTGGCGCTGGCACTGGTTTTGCGCGACAGCACGCCGGACGAACGTCCGGTGCTGCTCAACAGCTTCGCTGAGTGCCTGCGCTTCATGCCCCCATCTGGCCTCCGGGCCTGGCGCCGGCACGAGCGTCGGAACGGTCGTCGCAAGTAGCCTCCATCGGGTGGGTGCCGCAGTAGTTGCATGCTGCGGCACTCAACCCAACCTTACTGGCGTAATGCCTGTGAGTGGTAGCTTCGGGACAATACGTCGTAACCTGGCGTGCACCTTTCGGGCACCATGTTGAAGTAGACATCTCACGGGCGAAGGTCACTTCGGTGACGTTGACGTCCTGCGCGGTGGCCAGTGCCACCTGCTCCACCGCGCCCGTTCCGATCCGCACGGCTTCGGTGCCCCAATGATCGGCTAAGCGGACCCCGCCCTCAAGGGGATGGGAAACGGTGGGGATTACCGGGTCCAGCCCAGCGGCGCATTCGGTTATGCAGACTTATCACCCTCGCAATGCCGAGCATTGCACTAGGCGAGGTGGTAGTCGGAGCGCACCCGCCTCTCTAGCCAGGTTTGCCAAGCCTATGACGAAGTCCCGATACCGGGAGAGTGACCAGGTCAGGCGGCTTTTGAGCACGGAAGACGGCTTTACCTTCGAAGCTGCAACTGGCGCTCGATCCTAAGTCTTCGCAGGTCAGGGCGATTCTGAGCAGTCCATGAGCACTTCGTAAGCACGTTCGGGGGCCTACGAAGTGCTCATGAAGTGCTCATGGCGGGGCGGACAACTGACGCCATCGATCCGTCACGACCCTCGGGGGCGTCATGAACAACCACCAGAGCAACCACCAGCGTCCGATCCGCGCGACCGCCGGCGTGTACGGCCAGAACGCGCTGAGCATCGCCGAGCGATCCTTCCAGCTGCTGACCACCGGTCCGAGCCCGCTGGCGGTCGACGGTGAAGCCGTCGGGCACGGCCTGCCCGCTCGGGCCATCGACCTGAGCGAACTCCGCGTGCTGCTGCTGGAGAAGTCCGCATCGGACGAGCTCAAGGACGCCACGTGGCGGGAGCTCGTTCACAGGGCGCGGTCCGGTGACCCCGCGTGGGTGGTGGGCTGCGTCGGTGTGGCGATGCCGGGTCTGAAGAGCACCGCCGCGCGGGTGATCCGGTCGAGCCCGAGCCGGCTCGTCGACGACATCGTGTCGGAGCTGCTCACGGAGTTCGTCTCGCAGCTGGCGCGCATCGACATCGACCGTCCGCACATCGCAGCGCGGCTGATGCTGTGGGCGCGCAAGGGAGCGCTGCGGGCTCGCGGACGGGACGCCCGCCAGGTCCCCTGCGACCCGAGCGAGCTGCCCGCTCTCCCACCGGTCTCTGACGTCGACCCGGTCGTCCTGCTGCTGGAAGCCGCGCGGCAGGAAATCATCACTTCGGCCGCCGCTGAGCTCATCATCGCGACGCGGCTGGACGGTCTGTCCGTCCAGTGCCTGGCCAAGGACAGCGGGGTGCCGGCAAGCCGCTTGTACAAGCGGCGGCAGGCTGCGGAGGACCGTCTCCTGGCTGCATTTCGGGATGGCCGAATCTCGGCGATGTCCATCGCTCCTGACGCGGAAATGTGAACTCCAACGAGGACCTCTTCCGGTGCCGGTTCGTTGGCGCACGGAACGCATTTCGACCATATGGGACAGATGGTCAAGCCGACCAATGTCTCTTGGCCTCGCATGTGCGGGGATTTACCCTCATCGCGGCGTGACTCGGAGTCAAAATGCTTCGCTTGCGCCTACGATCGCTCGACGTCGCCTTGCCGGTGCCGTTGCTATGAAGATCGCGACAGCACCGGCGGGTGACCCAAAACATGGAGGTGTGACGTTGACCGGAATCGATCGACAGGCAGCGCATCGGCTCTGCTGGATCGGTGCCGCATGCGCTGTGCTAGCGCTGGCGGGTTGTAAGAGCGATAGTCAGGCCGTCGCCCTGCCATCGCCGAGCAACGTGCCCGCCTCCCCACAGTCTCCCGTTTCGGAAGACGAGGCGGTCAAGCGCGTCTACACGTCCTTCATCGCCATACTCGACCATGCCGACTCCCTTCCCGAGAGCTCTCGGAAGCAGCAATTGACCACACTGATGGTCGAGCCCCAGCTTTCGCGCGTTCTGAAACGAGCCGAGGAACTGGAAAGCAAGAACCTCACCTCATACGGGAAGGTCATCGTTCACATCACGAGCGTGGATGTCACCGGGAATGATGCGACCCTGCGTGACTGTCAGGACTCCAGCAAGGCCGGCATCATGAACAAGGGCACGCGCAAGAAGATCAACCGAGGGGTCGAGAAGGGAAACACCAAGGCGTACCTGGTTAGGTCCGCCGATGGGAAGTGGCGCGTCAGCAAGTACGTTGTCCTGGGCGAGGGCTGCTGCCATGGTATCCGTCTCCTCTGCTGTGCTAACCAGTGGCGCACTCCTGATGCAGCCTATTTTGGCTCCTCCGCCCCGCGACCCGATTCCTCCTGAAGCCAACCTGAACGGATATGGCTTCGGAGCGCAGGATGATGGGCGCCCTGGGAGCAGCAAATCCGGCTCGCACCCGACCGAGGCAAGTGCCCCCGTCGACGAATCGCACGACATCGGACCGCACGATTGCCGGACGTTGAGCGATGACGTGGAGGTATGCACACCGGTTCGCAAGAAGTCCGCGAAGGTGTCCCCGGCGGAGTTGGCATTGAGTAGATGGACGCGGATGCCGATCCCCACGCCGGTGGTGCGGACGGCACCACCTCGCCGATCAGCCGGTCTCGTGGGTCTGCCGGAGTGGTTCTGGGTGACGAATTCCCGGCCGATCAGCGGCCGGACGACAGCGCGCGACGTGTGGGTGGAAGTGACGGCCAGGCCGCAGAGCCTGACGATCGATCCCGGCTACGGACATCGCGTCGTGCGCTGCGTCGGAGTGGGCACGGCGTACGACAAGTCTCGTCCGGCGTCAGCGCAGCGCACCGATTGCTCGTACACGTTCCAGCGGTCGTCGGCGCATGAGCCGGGTGGCGCGTATCGAGTGCGGGTGACGGTGACGTGGGGCGGTACGTGGCGGGGTTCCGACGGGTCGGGCGGGGCGCTGCCGCCGTTGACGCGTTCAACGAGTTTCCGGCTGCGAGTGGCCGAGGCACAGGGTCTGTACGGATGAGGAGCACGATGAGATTCAGCGGCGGCACGCTGCCCAAGCCGGCGGTTCCGAAGCTGACCGGCGGACCGTTGCCCACGTCGTCGAAGCGACTGGCGCGGCAGCGGCGGCCCGGCTGGATCGCGTCCGGGGTGATGCTGCTGGTGTTCGCCATGGCGGCGAATGTCTACCTGTTCCGTTCAGCCGGAGAGCGGATGCCGGTGGTACGAGTGGCACGCGACGTTCCTGTAGGGCACAGCATCGTCCAAGCCGATCTGGACGTGGTACGGGTGGCGACGGATTCGCCCGGGGCGACGATTCCGCAGCGTCAACTGCGGGAGGTGATCGGGCAGCGCGCCGCCGTGGGGTTGCGGAAGGGAACGTTCCTGGCGGCCTCACAGTTGACAGCCCAGCAGAGTCCGCAGCGCGGGCAGGCGCTGGTGACGGTGCCGCTGAAGGCCGGCGCCGTACCGTCAGGCCTAGCGCCTGGGTGGCACGTCCGCGTGGTCTTCGCCTCCGGCGAGCAGAGCGCTGATGCCGGTTCGGTGCGGAGCCGCGTCCAGGTCGGTGTGCTGCGGGACGTCACGGGCGTGGTCGACCAGGTGGAGCGCCCCGACGCCGAGGGAGCGGTGGCGGTATCGCTACTTGTGGCCGATTCGGACAGCAGCACGGTGGCTCGGCAGGCAGCAGCCGGATCGGTCGTGCTCGTGGTGACCGAAAGGAGAGGTTGAAGCGATGGGGCTGTGCTGCCTGATCTCTCCCGGTGGTGCTCCCGGGGTGTCCACCACGGCCCTCGGTCTGTCGTTGCTGTGGCCGGGGCGGGTGCTGTTGGCCGAATGCGACCCGATGGGACGCCGTGTACTGCCGGGGTTCATGGCGGACCGTATGCGTGAATCAGCCGGTCCGGGGCTGCTCGGGCTGGCGATGGCGGTCGAAGTCGGCCAAGAAGCGGCGATACCGCTGAAGGAGTACGTGGTGCCGATCGTGGACGACGGGCACGTGGAGCTGCTGCATGGTGTCCGTGATCCGCGGCATGGAACGCGGTTGGCTCCGGTGTGGCGCAGGCTGGCCGAGGCGCTGACGGCTTGGGACGGCGATGTGATCGCCGACTTGGGCCGAGTCGGCGGTGCTGACACGCCCACCGAGCTGCTGAAGGCGGCTGACGCCGTGGTCATGATCCTCAAGCCGACGTTGGCGCAGGTTGATGCGGCCAACCCGCGGCTGGACACGCTCAAGGGGTTGGTCGGTGAGCACGTGACACTCGGGTTGGGTCTGATCGTCGATGGGCCTTACAGGGCAGCCGAGGTCGAACGTGCCCTGGACGTCCCGGTACTGGCCGAGCTTCCGTCCTCGCCGGTGGACGCCAGGGTGCTGTCGGATGGTGCGCGTCCTCGGCTGACGTTCAGAACCTCGCTGCTGGTCCGTTCGCTAGAACACCTGGGACGACGACTCCACACGGCCGTCGGCTCCTCGGACTCGATGGGCTCCTCTGCGAGGAGCCGAGCAGCGCGGTCGAAGCCGCTAGCAGAAGCGGGGGCTCACGAGTGACCGCGCCCGGCTGGAACCCCACCGGAATCGACACCTCGGTACCGTTCGCGCTTCCTCTGCAGCGAAACGGCGAAGCGAACGTGTGGGCAGCGGTCCGTGAGGTGTCGGCGCAGCTCGTCGACGTCCTGGGTGACGGAGTCGACCGGGTTCGATCGCGGCAGTTGATCGATACGCAAGTCCAGGCATGGGCCCATGAGCAGATGACCGCCGGGCGGGTCGTGTCGGCGTCCGAGCAGCAGCAGGTTGCGCGACTGGTATTCGACCGCCGTTTCGGGCTCGGGGCCCTGCAGCCCTACCTGGAACGTTCCGACGTAGAGAACATCGTGGTCAACGGCTGCCGCCAGACCTGGATCAGCTACACCAACGGCGCGAAGGAGCCGGGCCCACCGGTCGCGGAAACCGATGAGGACCTGATCGAGTGGGTGCAGTTGCTGGCGCGGCGCGGCAACACCGGCCGCGAGTTCTCCCACGCGTCCCCGCTGCTGGACGTCGCACTCAACGACGGGCTCCGGCTCGCCGTGGTCGGATGGGTGTCCCGGCAGCCGCATCTGGCGATCCGAGTGCACCGCCTCGTTGACATCTCCTTGCGGCAACTCACCGGACTCGGCACCCTCACACCGCCGCTGGAGCAGTTCCTGCGAGCCGCGATCGCCGCGCGCCGCAACATCATCGTGTGCGGAGAGGTCAACACCGGTAAGACCACCCTGGTCCGGGCTCTGGCCGGCGAGATCGCCCCGCAGGAGCGAATCATCACCCTGGAAAGCGACTTCGAGCTGTTCCTGGACGACCCGAGGCTGGCCCACCGGCATCACGACGTAGTCGCCCTCGAAGCGCGCCAGGCCAACTCCGAAGGCGCGGGCGAGGTGCGGTTGCAGGATCTTGTGCCGGCTTGCCTGCGTCTTAACCCCGACCGCGTCATCGTCGGTGAAGCCCGGCACGGGGAACTCGCTCCGATGCTGGAGGTGATGTACTCCGGGGCGCGCGGCTCCATGTGCACGCTGCACGTCCACCGCCCAGAGCACGTCTTCAGCCGCGTCATCCAGCTCGGCCGCCGCGCCGACCTCGGCTTGAGCGCTGACGACGTGCATCTGATGTTCGGACTGGCCGAACCCCTCATCGTCTACTTGGAGCGCGACCAAGCCAGCAACGGCAGATACGTGTCCCAGGTGATGGAGATCGGGCCGCCCGCGGACTCGGCCGAACCCACTCGCAACTTCGTGTTCACTCCTGGCCCGGACGGACGTGCCGCACCAGCAGGCGGGCACATCAGCCCCCGCTTGCTGGACGAACTCCTTGAGCACGGCTTCGACCCCGAGCTCCTGACACCCGCACCAGCGGATGGGGGTTGGGCATGACGGGGCTGCTGGCCGCATTCGCCGGCCTGTGCACCGCTGGAAGCGTCCTCGCGCTCGTGGGCGCAGTCCGGGGCGTCGGGTTCGGCGAACAGGACGACCGTCCGCCGTCCCGGTTCCAGACGATGCTGCGGTCACCGGCATGGCCTGGGCGTCGCAACCGGCTGCTCGGCGCTATCGCCGGCGCGGCAGCGGTCTTGCTGCTGTCGGGATGGCCGGTGGCGGCGCTGGCGGTCGGAGCCGCGGTGTACGCGCTGCCACCGATGCTGTCGGGCCGCGCGCCGCAGCGACGCATCGCGCGGCTGGAAGCCCTCGCGCAGTGGTCACGGCGGCTGGCGGAGATGATCGGGGCCAGCAGGGGCCTGGAGCAGGCATTGGCCGACAGCGCGCGAGTCGCCCCCGCCACGATCCGCGAACCGGTCGCGCTGCTGGCCGGACGCCTGAACAACCACGCCAACACCGAGCAGGCGCTGCGGGCGTTCGCCGATCAGCTCGACGACCCCATTGCCGACCTGATTGCCTGTGCTCTGCTTCTGGCCACCCGCCGCCGTGGCCCAGGTACGCGGGAGGCGTTGGGGTTGCTAGCCGACGCGGTCGAGCACGAGGTGATCGTGCGCCGCGACGTCGAGGCCGAACGGGCCGGACTGCGGACGACCCTGATCGTGATCGTCGCCTCCGTAGGGGCGCTAAGCGTGCTGTTCGCGTCCTCGCAAACGCTTGCCGGCCCCTATGACACCCCGCTGGGTCAGACCGTCCTGGCGGTCGTCGCCGGCATCTACGCGGCCGGGCTGTGGTGGATGCGGCGGCTGGCCGTGCTGTCGACCGGCTCCAGATTCCTGCACGTCACCCGCCGCACTGTCGAACAGGGGGCGGCACGGTGACGCTCATCGCCGCTTTCGCCGCATGCCTGGGCGCCGCCGGACTCATCGTGCTCGTCCGGGAGTTGCGGCCTGCGCCGCCGCGCCTAGACACGGCGTTGGCCCGTCTCCAGGCCGTACCGCTCCCGCCTGCCGCTGTCTCGACTGGCACCCCGACGCCGGGCGAGCGGGTGGGACGGTGGCTAGCCGAACGGGTCGCGCGGCCGACCGGCATAGTGGCCGTCCCCAGAGCCGATCTCGCCCTGCTAGGACGATCCGTTGAGCGGTTCATGCTCGACAAACTGGCTCTGTTCATCACCGGTCTGACCGCCCCTGCGGTGCTCAGCGCACTAGTGGCTCTCACCGGAGGTTCGCTGCCCTGGTCATTGCCGATGCTGGCGGGGCTGATGCTCGCGGCGGTGCTGTCCTTGATCCCGGACTGGAGCGTTCGGTCCCAGGCCCGGCAGCGGCGCCGGGACTTCCGCTACGCCTTCACCTCCTACCTGCAACTGGTCGTCCTAGAACGGCAGGCGGGCGCCGCTCTCAACTCCGCCCTGGAGAACCCCGCGAAGATCACTGACGGATGGCCGTTCCAGCGCATCCACCAAGCCCTCACTCGTGCCCGGCACGCACAGCAGCAGCCTTGGCGTGCGCTCGCCGACCTCGGCGCCGACATCGACGTCCGGGACCTGATCGACCTGGCCCACACCGCCGAGATCGCCGGAGCCGAGGGCGCCAAGATGCACGACGCGCTCATCGCCAAGATCACTTCGATGCGGCACGAGGCGTCCGCCGCCGCGCGCTCCGAGGCCAATGCCCGCACCACTGCGATGTGGGTGCCGACCTCTCTGCTGATGCTCGGCTTCGTGATCCTGATCGGCTTTCCGTTCTTCTCCAAGCTTCTTTCATCTGGCTGACGCGCAATTCGCATCATCGACTCGGGGGACCATGAACGCGCTCAACACCGCTGCAGCACGCTTGGCGATCGCTCTTCTCAACCGACTCGCAGATCTCAACGTCCGGCGCGACAGGGGGTCGGGGGTGGTGGAGACGATCATCATCGTGGCCGGGTTCGCCGGCCTGGCCTTCACCGTCTACCTCGCCGTCGCCGGGAAGGTGAACGGCTGGATCAGCAAAATCCCCGGCTCCAGCGGCCCATGACCCGGCACAACCTGACCAGGAGCCCCGGACGGGACACGGGATCGGCGACCGTCACGGCCGCCATCGTCTTCCCCGCCGTCGGCGTGCTGTTCCTGGCGCTGCTGCAGACGGTCATGATCTCGGTCGCCCGTGACGTTGCCTTGTCGTCCGCTGAGGAAGGACTTCGTGCGGCTCGCGCCCGTCATGGCAGCGCGGCCAACGGCCGCTCCGCCGCCATCGCCTTCGCCCGTGCCGAACCTGTTCTGCGTGCACCGGAGGTGACCGTGTCCGGGGGTACGACCATCGCCGTCCAGGTGTCCGGAAGTGCTCCCTCGATTCTGCCTGGCGTGGACATCGCCGTCAGCCGCACGGCACGGGGCGCAAGAGAACGCTTCACTACCGAGCAGCCATGAGGAACCGTCTCAGGCGCAGGACGCCGCTGCACACCGGGGACGCGGGGAACGCAGCCGTGGAGGTGGCGATCCTCGCCCCGTTGTTCATCACGTTCCTGGCCGGATTGCTGCTGGTGATGCGCGTCCAGCACGGCAGCGCCGTCGTCGCCCAGGCCGCCGCCGACGCGGCCAGGCACGCCTCCATCGCACGCACCGCCCCCCAAGCCCGCACGGACGCGACAGCCAGCGCCATGGCGACGCTGGGTGACCGCGGACTGCATTGCCGCCCGACCGTCAAGCTCGACCTATCCGGTTTCCGCCGCCCGGTGGGTCAAGCCGGGACGGTATCGGCGCGGGTCACCTGTGACATCCGGCTCGCCGACGTGGCGCTACCGGGCATGCCCGGATCACGAACCGTGACCAAGACTCACCGATCTCCCATCGACCCTTACCGAGGGAAAGCCCGGTGACCGACTTGGGCTCATGGATCGGCCGTCGTCGGCAGGGTCTCACCGATGCCGGCAGCGTGAGCATATTTGCCGTCATCCTCACCCTGGTCGTGGTGATGTTCTTCGGCGCCGTCGTCGATTTCGAGCAGAAACTCGAAGCCCGCCAGGACGCCAACACCGCGGCCCAAGAAGCCGCCCGCGCCGGAGCCGGACGTGTCGACCTCAATCGCGCCTACAGCGACGGCAAGTTCACCGTCGACCGCCGTGCCGCGATCCGCGCTGCGCAGGACTACCTGCGGGCAGGCGGTTACACCGGCACGGTGACGACGTCTGGAACGCGCTCCATCCACGTCCACGTCACCATCACCCGGCCCGCACTGTTCCTGCCTGTCATCGGCATCGACCACCTCCGCGCCGACGGCGCCGCGACCGCGAACCTGACCACCGGAGTGGAAGGACCTCACCAGCCGTGACCTACACCGGACGCAGCCGCCTCGCCGATTTCGCGCGGGGGCTCACCGCTCTCGTGGTCTTCCTGTTCTTCCTGGTCGGATGTCCGGTCGCGATGTACGCCATGGGCGGCTCGCCCATCCCGGACCGGATCCCGTCGTGGGAGGAGATCAGCGCGACCCTGATGCGGCAGGACACCGACCAGAGCGTGTTCCTGGCCACGCTCTTCCTCATCGGCTGGGGCGCGTGGTGCCTGTTCATCGTCACCGTCTGCTCCGAGGCGGTGAACTATCTGGCCGGACGGTCCAGGGCCGCCGCGTCGCGCCCCGTCCGACCGCTCCAAGAACTGGTCCGAAACCTGGTTGCCACAGCCACCCTCACCTTCAGCGCCGCCGCTTCTCTTGCCAGTTCGGCCTCCGCCGCAACCACCATGCACGCTGTGACCGGGGTCCATGCCGCTGCCGGTCCCGAATCCGGCGGACAAGGGCATCTATCTCCCGAGCAAGACGCACCACCGCAGGGGTCAGCCGAATCCGAGTGGACTCCGCTCCTTGCCGACGAGCCCCCGGCTCGGCCGAAGTCCGATCATCACGAGGCGCGAACTCACGTCGTCAAGCGAGGCGAAACCCTTTGGAACCTCGCCCGCCGCACCTACGGCTCCGGCGACCGCTACCCCGAAATCTTCGAGAAGAGCCGGAACATCGACCAACCCAACGGAATCCCTGCCCTCACCGATCCCGACGTTATCCACCCCGGCCAGCTCGTCCGGCTTCCGCGCCTCAGCACGCCGGACGAGGCGTCTTCACCGTCGCCAGCAGCCTCACCGCGGCCGAAGCCGCACAACACCCCGCCCGAACAAGAGACGCAAAGCAGTACTCGCACGCCCGCTCCGCCCAGCTCGACGTCCGGCAGAACGACCACGTCGCCGGTGCCTAGCCCAGTCGTGGCACCGCCCGCCGACCGCTCCGCCAGCCCGCCGCCCTCGTCACCGGACGACCAGGACGATGCGGGCTCACCCCTGGCGATCTCCCTGCCGTCCGGCTCGCTCATCGGCCTCGGTCTCGCCGCCGCGCTCAGCGTGGCCGTAGCCGCCACCCGCCTGCACCGACGCCGCCGGCGTCCGCTGCAAAGCGATCCCGATGCCGCAGAGTACGTTCCCGAACCCCCGATCCCGACCCCCGTCCTCAAAGCCCACAAGGCTCACCTGGATACCTACGCCGACCGTGAGGCGTCTGTCCCATCCGACCCAGAACTCGTCCGCAAGGACCTGCTCACCCCTGAACCCGACCACCTAGTCGTAGGCACCCGCGACGGCCAAGCCGTCACCATCCCGCTGGCAGGACTCAGCCTTGGCCTATCCGGAGATGGCGCGCACGCCGCCGCCCGAGCCATCACCACCGAACTCCTGCCCAAGTCCCGCCGCTACCGCGCCGAAATCGTCATCCCCGAGGCTGACGCCGAAGCACTCTTCCCTGGCACCGACATCACCGGCTTGGCCCGGGCAGTCGAGGGCCTGATCATCACGCCGTCCCTGAACGAAGCCGTCGAACACCTCGAAGCCGAACTCCTGCGCCGCAGCCGAATGCGCCAGACGGCCGAATTGCCCGACGTAGCAGCTCTGCGCATCGACGACCCCGCCGAACCGCTGCCGACGATGCTTCTGGTGGCAGCGGCCCCCACGCACGACGCGACGGCGGTGTACAACTCCGCTACCGTGCACGCCCTCGCCATGCTCGGCCGCCGCCACAGCATCGGCGCACTGCTACTCGGCCCCTGGAAAGACGGTACCGGCCTAGCACTCGCCGACGACGGAACCGTCACCGTCGCCAACGGCCCCTGCGCCGACCAGTTCACCGGAGCGCGTCTGTTCCACCTGACTGCCGACGACGCCGACGACATGCTGCAGACCATCCAGACCGCCACCGGTAGCGAACCCATCCTTCCCGCACCCGTAGGGAGCACCGGCACCCCGCCTGAACCCGCCCCAGAGAGTGCTCACTCTCTCGTCCCGCCGCCCCGCCCCTCCGTCGAAGGCCGCCAAGCTCCCGCCCGACTTCAGGTACTCGGACCGGTCCTCCTCCATACCGCGGACGGCCCCATCACCTCGGGCATGCGCAAGTGCGCCAAACAGCTACTCGCCTACCTCGCGTTGCATCCCAAGGGCGCCACCCGCGACCAAGCCATCGGCGCTCTGTGGCCCGATCTCGTACCCGAATCCGCGGTCATCCAGTTCAACACCGCCACCACCAACATCCGCAAGGCCCTGCGCGCGGCAACCGGCCTCGCCGAGCCCAAGTACGTTCTCCACACTGCCGGCCACTACCGCATCGACCCCGACCTCATCGACGTCGACCTCTGGCAGCTGACCACCACCCTCATGGACGCCGAACAGGCCGACGACAACACCGAACGCATCGACGCTCTCGCCCTGGTTGGCGATCTCTACACCGGGGAGTTCGCCAGTGGTCTCGAGTACGAGTGGGCCAATGCTCACCGCGAATACCTTCGCCGCGCCGTCATCGATGCCCTCGGGAACTTCGTCCAACTCACGCAGCAAGAGCAGCCGGATCGAGCACTCGCCACCCTCGAACGAGCAATCACTTACGACCCATACTCCGAGCCTCTTTACCGTGAGGTCATGCGCCTCCAAGCTCGGCTCGGCCGCCCGGACGCCGTCCGGCGGACCTACCAACTCCTGGGAAGCCGCCTCGACGAGATCGACGCAGAACCCAACGAGGACACCCACCAACTCATGGCCGCCCTCAGCCGCCCAAAGCCCGACGTCCGGAATGCCCGGCCGTCGCCGCGACGGGAGCGGTGAGGGCAACGGACCTACGGGGGGTGGTCGGCTTGTTGGTCGTCTGCTCAGATGGAGCGGGACCGCTCGTCCACCAGTGCCTTGATGAGCAGTGTGGTGGGGTGACCGGTGGGCAGCCGGTCGGCGAGCCTGATGGCGGCCGCCAGGGCCTGGTGGGCGGCCTGGTGGTCGCCGGTGCGGCCGTGCAGGTCGGCGCGCAGGTATTGAAGGTAAGCGTCGTGGGGAGCTGGCCTTTGAGGGAGGATCTCTTCAGCCCGGTCCAGGTGGGCCAATGCCTCGGCCAAGCGACCGGTTCTGGCTGCTGCTTCGGCACGGTTGATGGCGAGGCGGGACCGGGGGTAGGGCTCGCCAAGGTCGTTGAAAACGGCTTCGGCTGCGGAAAACTCGGTTTCGGCTTCGTCGTGGTATCCGAGTTGGCTTAGGACAATGCCGAGCTGGCGCCGCAGCAGGGCCTCCCCTCGCGGGTGAGACGGGACGGCCCGGTAAAGGGCCAGCCCGTCTCGCAGGACCCGGAGGGCATCTTCGGGGCGTCCCATCCGCATCAGGGTGGCGCCGTGGTGCTCGGCGGCGGACGCCTCGGTCAGGGTGTCACCGGACTGCCGGGCCAGGCGTGCGGTCTCGGTGTGATGGCGCGCCGCGTCATCGAAGCGTCCCAGCCATCGGTCCAGGAGCCCGACCAGGCAATGCACGCGCGCCATGGCGCCAGGGTCATCGGCGCGGGTCGCGGAGTCCAGCGCGACGTTACAGAGCTGCCGCCAAGCGGCGTAGTCCTGGCGATGGGTCACATAGCCCCAGAGCGCCTCGGCGTACTGCCAGGCCAGGCCATGCAGACCCGCGTGAGCAGCCGCCGCCTGGGCAGCGAGCAGAGACGGGACCCAGGTCTGCATCAAGGCGATCGCGACCTGAGGCCCAGAGACCGAGGCAGAGCGCTCCGGGAGCCACCCGAAGACGGCGGCGTAGCGGCGACGGCCGGGCACGATGACGGTGTCGAGCTTGGCGGCCCACATCAGATAGTGACGCGCGATACGGGCCACCGCGGCGATCCGCTCGTCGGCGGGCAGGTCTTCGGTGAGGCTGGTGGCGTGAGTGAGGACGGGGGTAGGCATCTGCCACTGATCGTGCTCTCGTTCGTACTGCAGCATGTGCGCCTGACGGAGATCAGCCAGCACCGTGTCGGTGGCCTCGTCGCCGAGTTGGAGGAGTGTGGCTGCTGCGGCGGTGCTGAACGGGCTCGGCATCAGGGCCAGGCGCCGGTAAGCGTCCTGTAGGTCCGGCGGGAACCCGTTGTAGACGGCACCGAGTGTTGTGTTCACGATGATCTCCTCGTCGGTGCTCACGGTCGGGTGCTGGCTGATGGTGGAGGGGCGGAGCGGCTGCCGGGCTGGGGGCCGGGTCAGCCGGGAGGCCAGTTCGTGGATCGGACGGTTAGGGCGGGCGGCCACGTAGGCCGCGCCGGCGACGACCGCGCCCGGGAGCGCGCCGCATGCGGCCACCAGCGCGCGTACTCCACCGGGCTCGTCGGACGCGCGCTCACCGATCACGTCGGCGGCCAGGTCCATCGCCGCCTCCTCGGGCAGCGGCGGAACATCGAGGTGTTCCGCGCCGTCGGCTATCAGGTCCACAAGCCGGAACCTGCTGGTCACCACGACCAGACCTGCAGCGGGCAGCAGTGCCCGCACCTGCACGGCCGTGGCGGCGCACTCGATCACCGCGACAACCGGCCGGGACGCGGTCACCGACCGCAGCAGCGCGGCGGCCTCGTCAGGATGATCGGGCACCCAGGGCGCCCCCAGGGCCCGCAGCCAGCACGACAGCACAGCGGCGACACGGCTACAGCGCTCGTCGGCCTGGCCCCGGTTCCGGCCGGTGGCTGCGCCCTGGGTCAGGTCCGCCCACAATGCGCCGCCTGGAGCGGCACCGGCACGCATGGCTCGGTGCGCGGCATCCAGTGCCAGGGCGGTGGCTCCTGCACCGGCCGGGCCGCTGATGACCAGCAGGCTCGGCCGTGCCGATCGACGCTGCGAGCCGACGATCCGGTTCAGGACGGCGCGTTCAGCCACCCGATCAAGGATCCGGTGGGGCGGCGCGGGCAGCATCATCACCGGCCGTCCTACGCTGAGCACGGGGGCGTGCAGGTGTACGTCGCCGTGCACGGCGGCGGCCTGCACGACGGTTCCTATCTGCCCGGAGCCGTCGACCTGGTTCCCGATCCGCTCGGCATTCTCGTTCATCCGGCGTCCGGGCAAGGCTGTGACCGCAGCGACGCGACGGTGGGATGAGGCTGGCAAAACGGCCCGCCCAAACTCGCTACAGGACCTTGCTGGCCTCGGCGGTAGCGAAACGTGATGGGACAGTGTGGGGTCACGGCCGTTCACCGCCGAACTCGCGTCTGCGGGGCAGCAGGGTGTCAAAGGCGGGAGTGTGGCCAGCGCGTTCGAGAAGACGCGGGGCCGTGGCCAGGCATTGCTGATGCCCAGCACGGTTGGGGAACGTCAGGTAGACGCTGGGGACGACGACTTGAACGTGGTCCTCGGCCAGCCAGTCGACCAGCGGGACGTACTCGGGATCGCCGGTGATCAGTACCGCCATGTCGAGCGGTACCTCGGCGGCCGCTTCGTGACACGTGAGCGCGAGCTCCACGGCCAGGCCCTCGGGTCCGCCACCGTTCTTGCCGTGGTCGAAGGGCAGTTCGTGGCGTTGGATCTTCAGCCAGTCCAGCACGGCGGTGAACGCGGCCGGGGCGGGCTGGCCAAGCCCTTGGAAGTGGTGGGCTTCGGTGACCTCTATCTCATCGATGTGCCGGCGGAACACCGTGGACGCGTATCGGCAGAGCTGTTCGTGGAATCCCTCCAACTCGATGCGCCGACGCGTCTGGTGGTGTTGCTGGTAGTAGTGCGCCAGCGGAGCAAAGAACGCGCCGTCGTAGAAGACACCGATACGGATTGGGGCCTGGGGCATGCGTGGAACGTCTTCCTCACGGAGGGCTCCGGCGGGTGTGGTACCAGACGGATGGGCCGAGTGGTGGGACGGGGTCAGCACGTTCTAGCCACTGCGCATCGTGCGTCGGTGTTGACGCTCCTCGACGGGGGCTGGCCCGGCCTCCAGAGTGCGGGTGGCACCAGGCCCGGTTGGACGGGGTTCAGACCGGCGAAGAATTCGGCTATCTGGGGAGGGGTGCGGAGCCGGTAGGGCACAGCGCCGGTGCCGTTGTAGGTCTCTTGCGCCCAGGTGAGTGCGGTTCTTGTGGTGGTGGCATCGCTGAGTGCCAAGTAGCTGCCCGGTGCCAGGCCCTCCACCAAGCGGCGCACGATCGCGTACGCGTCGTCGGTGTTGTCGATGTGGCCCATCACGCCGATGAGTAGGACTGCGACGGGTTGATTGAGGTCCAGGTGGCGGGCGGCGCCTGCCAGGACGGTTTCGGTGTCGGCGATGTCAGCGTGGACGAGGGCGGCCCGGCAGCCCGGCTCGCTGTTCAGCAACTCCTGGATGCGGATGGTCACGAGCGGGTCGTTGTCGACGTAGACGGTCCGGGTGTCGGAGGCTCCCGATCTCGCGACGATGTGGGTGTCGGTGAGGTCTTTCGGGGACGGGAGGCCAGGGCCGATTTCGATGAACTGCCGCACGTCTTGCTTGGCGAGGTATTCGATCGCCTGACGCTTGAAGCCGCGCTGACTCACCACCAGGTGTGCAAGGTCGGGATAGACCTCCTGGAAGGTGTCGGCGGCCTGCCGGTCGGCTTCGTAGTGGTCGCTGCCGCCCAGGATGTAGTTCCAGACCCGGGCTGACTGGGGCACCAGCCGGTCGACATCGTCCAACATGAGGACCGGTACGCCAGCGGCCAACGAGTCTTGCTCCGCGTGCGCTGTAGTGCCGGACGTCGCGCTTAGCACCGCGACGCTGCCCTCGGTGGCCTGGCTCTCTCGGTCTGCAATGGGCGGTGACGGTAGTTCGAGGCCGGTCATGTCCGGAAGGGGGATGCCTGCGGCGCCCAACACCGTGGAGGCGTAGTCGAGCAGGTGGCCGGCGCAAGCCTGATGAAGCTCGCGGCTGAAGTCCCCGAGTTGTGCAGCGATTTGTTTCCACTCGAGGTCGGTGAGGTCACGTTGTGCGAAGCGGGTGAACCAGGCGCGGTCCAGGACGGTGACGGCGAGGCCGTACCGGTCTGCCAGGTCCAGCAGCACGCCGGTGGGGTCGGCGCCGTAGTAGTCGTCGACCAGCGTCTCCAGCTGGGTGTACCGGGTGGAGCGGCGCTCGGCGTTCAGCAGTTCGTAGACCTCGGAGGCCCGGTAGCGGCGGTGACCGCCCATCGTCCGGATCGAAGAGAGCTTGTTTCCCTTTGCCCATCGGGTGACCGTTTTCGGGTCGACGCGGAACAGCGCCGCCACCTCGGCAGGCGTGAGCAGATCAGGTGCAGTCATAGGAGCTATTGGTTTTCGACGGAGGGAAGGGGGATGCGGTGCGGCCTCGGGAACGGGCCTTCGGCAGTCCCGGAGGCCGCATCGCAGGTCAGGCAGCAGGCTCTTGCGCAGCTTCGGACGGGACGGACGACGGGGGCAGAGCTGTCACGTGGACCAGGCGACACGACCACTGGCCCTTGCCCTGGCCCAGCGCGGACTCGCCCAAGCGGCGCAACTGGATGTCACCGGTACCGGCGGGTGCATCGATGTGGAAGGCGTCCCGGACCAGACGCTCGATGCAGCGGTCGCGCCGGAGTCCGGCCGCCGCGTGGATCTTCATCGTGGCCAAAACGGACTCCATCAGCGATTCCACGCCCCGGTACTTGGCGCTGATCAGCTCGTCGTCGCAGGCCTGGCCGTGGTCGAGCATGTGCGCGGCCTGGTAGGCCAGCGTGCGGGCGGTCATCAACCGCTCGTTGATCTGCCCGATCCGCTGCTCGATGGTGGGCAGTTTGGCCAGCGGCTCGTCCCGGCGACGGCGCTCTTTGGCGAACCGGACGGTCTCCTCCAGCAAGGCCTGGTGGATGCCCAGCGCGACGGCGGTCAGGTTGGGGCGGCCGTACAGGATGGACGAACTGTAAGCGACGGCGAGTCCGTCGCCCTCGCTGCCGATCATGTTGTCGGCCGGGATCCGTACGTCGTCCATGACCAGGTCACCGAAGCTGAAACCGTGCAGCCCCAGCGACGGCTGATGCGGAACCACCTGGAAGCCGACCCGATTGTCCTCGACCAGGAACGCCGACAGCGAGCGGGACCCCGCCGCCTCGGCCCCGGTGCGAACGACTACGCCATGCGGACCCCCGAGGTGGGAGTTGCCGACGTACTTCTTGCGGCCGTTCAGGACCCAATAGTCGCCGTCGCGGCGGGCGCTGGCCCGCATGTCCAGCACATTGCCGCCCGACTCCTCCTCGGTCACCGCGATCGTCGGCAGCCAGTCACCCGACGCGATTCGCGGCAGCCACAGGCGTTTCTGCTCCTCGGTCCCGTAGTGGATGATCTTGGCGGCGCCGAGTTGGGATGCCTGGACCATGGCGCCCATCGCGCCCGACACTCTCGCCAGCTCCTCGATCACGATCGTCTTGGCGAGGTGGCCAGCGCCCATGCCGCCGTACTCGGAAGGGATGGTCACCCCGAGCCACCCCTGCCGGGCGATCAGGGCGGAGGATTGGACATCAACGGTTTGCGCGGACTCCATCCAGGCCACGCGGGGGGCGATCTCTCCCTCGGCGAAGGAGCGAACCGTTTCCCTCAGGCTCTTGTGGTCGTCGGTCTCGAACACGAACCATCCCTTCCACTTGGACCCACCACTGCCGGACGGTCGGGTCCGGCAGAAGTCATCGCCGCGGGCTGATCTCAGCCGCTTCTGTCACCGGGACTGTGGCGGCCGCTGGTGTCGGCTCGCTGCGCGAGCGCGTCCATGAGTGCGTCGCGGTGCCGCTTGATGAGCGCGAGCGAGGTTTGCCCGGTCTCCCTGGGGAGCGGGTCGGTGCCGATGACGCACACGGTGCCCAGCACGGTTCCGGTGGGCTCGTGGACGAGCGGCGCGCCGGCGTAGGTGCGGACGCCCAACTTGTCGACCACCGGGTTGGACGCGAAGTGCGGGTTGGCGCACACGTCAGACAGAACGAGCGCCTTGGTGCGGTCGAGCATCTCGGGACAGAACCCGTGATCGGGCCGCATGGTCCGGTCCACCGCCCGCATGCCGGGCGGTATGTGCAGCCCGACGAACGTCTGCTCCTGCTCGGTGAACAGGTTCACCATCGCGTACAGGTTCTGACCGTGTTCGCCGAGTTCGGCGGCGAAGGTGCCGGAGATCCGGGCGGCGAACCGGTCGAACTCGGCGTCCGGGTTCATGGCGAGGCCGAGTTCGGCGAGCAGTTTCATACGCTGCTCGGCGGTGTCGTGCCAGGTAGGCACGTGCAGGCCGGAGTCGGGGTCGTACTTCATGCGGAGGCTCCCTGGACGATGGGCTGGTGCGGCCGCTCAGGTTGGTGCGGGCGGGAGAGCGCGTGGTCGACCAGGGTCAGCAGCACGGTGATGGCCGAGCGCGCGTCGCGGGCGTCGCAGTGCACGATCGGCACGTCGTCGGGGATGTCGAGAGCGTGTCGGACCTCGGCCGGGGTGTAGCGGTGCGGGGCGTCGGCGAACTCGTTGATCGCGACCACGAACGGGATGCCGCGCTGCTCGAAGTAGCCGACCGGGCCGAAGCTGTCGGTCAGCCGACGGGTGTCGATCAGCACCACGGCGCCGACCGCGCCGTAGGTGAGGTCATCCCAGGTGAACCAGTAGCGGTCCTGGCCGGGTGTGCCGAACAGATACAGCACCATCTGCTGCTGGTCGAAAGTGAGGCGGCCGAAGTCCAGTGCGACGGTGGTGGTGGTCTTGTCCTCCACCCCCGCCAGGGAGTCGACGCCGTCACTGACCACCGTGAGCTGTTCCTCGGTGGTCAGCGGGTCGATTTCGCTGACCGCGCCGATCATGGTGGTCTTGCCGACCCCGAACCCGCCACTGACGATGATCTTCGCGGTTAAGGGTGCGGGATCGCATCGACCAGGTCCGGTTGTCTCAATACGGTCAGGCGACATTGGACAGCCTCGTTTCCAGGCCGGAACGCAGCGCCTCTAGAACTTGCAGGTGATCGGAAACCCCGGGGTCGGGCAGGGCGATGACCAGTGCGCCGCAGTCGATCAGGTCGCTGATGATGATCTTGGCGGCCTGGACGGGGAGACCAAGGCGAGCTGCGATTTCGGCGACCGGGCACGGCTGCTTGCGGCATAGCTCGACCACTTGGGACGACTCGGGGCCGAGCCCTTGGACAGGTGCACTGTCCGCGGTCTCCAGCAGGGTCACCAGCCGCATCGTGTGCTGCGGACGGGTCCGGCCGCCGGTGATCGCGTAGGGGCGCACGTGTTCGGCGTCGTAGGTCTCCCACGCCTGGTCCCACTCGACAGCACCGGCCGGTCCGGTTACGGCCGCCACGGTGTAGGGGCCTGGAGGGCGGCGCGAGCTGTGGCCTGCTAGTCCGGGCATGGTCACTGCCCTCCTGCGGTGTGCCGACCACCGCGGGTCGGGGTGGTCATGTGTTCGGCCACGCTCTTGACCAGCAGAGTTATCTCGTAGCCGACCACGCCGGGGTCTGCGTCCGGCTCGGCCAGAACACCGAGCACGCAGCCGACCAGGCCGGGCTCGGCACCCGGCGTGCTTGTGATGGCGAAATCGGCACTCACGACGAACACCAAGACGCTGGCGTCCTCGATGATGACCTGCCGAAATCCGCTGTCCCGGGCTCCGATCAGGGTGGCTGCAGACCGTGCCAGGGAGTGCAGGCTGGACATCCATGCGGCTGCTCGGTCCGCCCCGGCGGTCTCCAAGCCCGATACCGCCATCTTCAGGCCGTCCCGTGAGACCAGCAAAGCGCCGGTGACACCCGCAACCCGGCCGACGAACTCCTGCAGAAGCCAGCTCGAGCCATCAGCCGCCGGTATCGATGAAACCTGAAGGGGTGAGGCTGCGGTCGCAGTGGTGGGTGGAGGCGTGGGGGGTGTCATTCGCGAATCTCTCCGTAGGTGTGAGGCGACCGATGTCCCGGGAGGGGAATCAGCCGATCTCCGGCTGTTGGAGGTGGCGATGCTGCTGCTCGCCCTGGCCGCGCCGAACCCCTGTGGCGAAGCGCGCCATCAGCTCCGGTGATGGAGGCTGCACAGCTTCCGGCGCCGGAGTGGGGTCGGTGGAAGGCGGTGGCAGAGCACCCGAAGCGGGGCGGTTCTTGCGACGTCGCGGAAGTGGGGGGCGGCCATTCGGCGTCGCTGGCTGGGCGGATGGCACAGGACGCTCCCTCGCCGGTGACGCCTGCTTGGCGGCCCCGGACGGGGCCGGGTCGGTCGGTGGCGGGCGCGTTGGCAGGGATGCCGGAGGGTTGGTCGGGGCGGGGATGCGGTGCCGGAGGGACACCCGCGGCAGCGTTCCGGCGCGGGTTGAGGAGGTCAGCAGGGTGTGAGGTAGGAGCACCAGTGCTTGCATTCCGGGCGACTGCGGACGCAGTTCGATCCGGATGCCGTGCCGGGTGGCCAGCCGGGCCGCGACCAGAAGACCGACCTGCCCTTGCCGGACCTGCTCACGCAGGCTGACCTGGAACGGTGCTTCCAGAATCCGACGCAGTCCAGCAAGTCGCTCGGGCGACAGCGCCAGCTCGCCCTCGTCGCGGACCTCCACGCCCATGCCAGCCGGCGTCTGGACCGTCGTCATCCGTACCGTGGCACTAGAGAACCGGGTGGCGTTCTCCACCAGCTCCGCCAGGATGTGAATCACATCTGGACCCGCGTACCCGGGGATCTCCACATCGTCATCGGGCAGCGCCAACCGCACCCGCTGGAACGCCTCAACCTCCGCCATCGCCTGACGTAGCACCGTCGAGATCGGCAACGGCGCGGAGGCGCGCCGTGCGGTCCTGCCTCCCAGCACCGCCGACCGCGCGGCGGCGCGGCGCAACTGGGTCGCCAGGTGATCGATCCCGTACAGATCCGCGAGGAGATTGGGATCCTCCAGATCGTTCTCGATAGCCTTGAGGCGCTCCAGCATCCGGCTCACCAGCGCGTGCACGCGATGCCCGACGTAGACCAGAACCTCGCCGTCAGGTTCCTCCGCCGCATCCACCCGCGCGGCCGACGCGTGCAGCAGACGGGCACGGGCACGCAGATCAGCTGCGATCACCGCGGCGATCCGATCCGCCGTTTCGTCGTAGGCGTCAGCGGGGCTGAACGGCTGGAACCAGCGAGCCCCCACCTGCGGATGACTGGAGAAGGGTCGCTGCCAATGCCAGTACAACTCGCCGGAACCGCCGGGGCCGGGCAGCAGCACCACCAGCCGGCCCACGTACGGATGGACGTCCACACGCTGCACGGCGACCGTCATCGCGCCCGCGGGGCTCCCCATGAGTGGTGCCATCGAAGCGCGCAACCCCCGCAAGGTGAGGCGATCGGCCAGTTCGAGGGCATGCTTGCGCGCCTGCTCAGACGGTGCCGAGGGCGCCTGGCTGTTGCTGGCCTGGGCACGGAAGTCCACGTCACCGGTCACCGGACTTTCCTTCCGACTCCGGCGCGGGCCTCTACGTCGATCACGCGCTCGACGAAGGCGAGCTCCGGGCGCCAAAGGTGCGGGGCTACCATGCCGGTGCCGTGCTCGCCGGGGTCGACCAACTCCAGCCCATCCAGGAACCTGGCGATCTGGTCGGAGGTGCGCAGTGTGTAAGGGGCGGCACCAGACTCGTTGTAGAGGCCGTGCGCCTGTGCCCGCGCGGCACTGGTCACGATGCCGTCGCAGACGGCCAGATAGGAACCGGGCACTAGCGGTGCCATCGCCCGCTGCACCAGCCGGTGGGCCTCGTCATCGCCGATGTGTCCCAAGATGCCCAGCATCAGGACCGCGACCGGCCGCTGCAGGTCCAGCAGTGTGGCCGCTGCCTGTTCCACGATGACGTCCGGGGCGCAGACGTCGGCGTCGATGAAGTCGGTGGCCCCCTCCGGCATCGAGGTCAGGAGGGCGCGTCCATGGGCCAGGACGAGCGGGTCGTTGTCTACATAGACCACCCGCGCATCCGGGGCGAGCCGCTGGGCTACTTCGTGAGTGTTGTCGGAGGCGGGCAAGCCGGTGCCGATGTCCAGGAACTGACGCACGCCCATCTCGCCGGCCAAGAACCGCACGACACGGCAGAGGAAAAGCCTCTGGGCACGAGCGATGTCGACGATGCCTGGGAAGACCTTCCGGTAAGCGTCGCCAACAGCTCGGTCCACCTCATAGTTGTCCTTGCCGCCCAGCCAGTAGTCCCAGATCCTGGCCGAATGGGGCGCGGCGGTGTCGATCTGCGGGGATGCGACGTACGCACGCGAGGCGGTCATATCAGCCCCGGCTCCGCTGTCGGGCGCAGGCCGCCGCGGAACACGTCGTACATGACCGCTGGCGCCACGACGCCGAGCCGAGGCTCTAGGAGCGTGCTCACGAGACCACCGCCGCCAACTCCTCGAGTCTGCCGCGCAGTTGCTCAGCGGTGTCGGCCTCGACCGTGTCCACGTCGTTGATCCGCTCTGGAGGCATCGGTCCGCGCAGGGCCCACCAACGGCCCTGATCGGTCACAAGAATCCGCCACGGCGGAAAGGCCTTCTCCAGCTCGGACTTGACGGCGTCCACGCGCCGCAGACTCGATGCGGACATGGCGATGATGTTCGCCATTCGCGAGAGGCACGATTGCCACATCTCGTGGCACCCCGGTTGGGGCCGGCTAGATCGCGCGCGCCCACTCCGCGAACACCACCAGCGCGTGCGGTGGCGAAGCATGGAGGCGCAGCAGCCTCACCAGCACATCCCGCACGTAAGGATGCTCACGAGTGTGCTGAGGAGCGATGCGCCTGGCCGCCTGCAACGACCGGAACGCCTCGTCCCGCCGTCCCAGCCACAACTGCGCCCGCGCCACGTCGATGTAGTAGTGGGACCGCCGTTCCTCCGGCACCCTCTCCAAGGAGCTTGACAGCCCAGCCCCGCCTCCGGCGATCTCCACAGCACGCGCCGCATCACCGCGCTCCACCGAGAGCGCGACCTCGTGCACATGCAGAGACACCGGGCCGAACGCGGTCCCGTTGTAGACACCCTCGGGCACAGCCTCCGCGAGCCGACGAGCATCCTGGAAGTGCTCGTCTGCCGCCGCCAAGTCCTTGGTCATCCGGGCGGCGACCACCGCAGCTCGCATGTGCAGAGCGCCCACGGCTGCCCGCAACTCCGAACTGTTCGGAGTCGGTGCGTCGTCCAGTGCCTTCTCCAGCAGTCGAAGTCCTGGAGCAAGGTTGTCGCTGGCGAAGAACACCTCGGTCCGCACGTAGGCGGCCGTCGCGAGCAGTGCCGGGTCCTCCACTGCCTCGGCGGATGCCCGCATCAGCTCTACCAACCGAGCCGATAGGTCGTAGTACCCGTACTTGTAGGCAACAGCGTCAGCCGCCCGGTACGCCGAAACCAGAAGCCCTGCTGCGGCCACCCGCTGGTCAACGTCCTCGGCGAGCCGACAACGCGTCAGCTCTCCCAGCAGCGCGGGCAACGATTCCGCTAGCCGTGTGTACTGCGACGATAACCGCCACCGAGTCGCCTCGCCAGCGGCCCGCCGCAAGTGCGTCAACGGCCGGACAGGTCCATCCTCGGGAAGGTCATAGGCGTTGATCGCCCTCCGGAGATCTGGTACCGCCGCGTGTACCCGGCTGTCGGTCGAGCGCCTCTGGCCCGCCAAGACCTCCGGCTCCGTACCAAGCGCTTCAGCAATCGCGGTCAGCGTCCGATCGGTCACCGGACGCTCACCCTGCTCGACCTTCCGTAGCAGGCTCAACGACACATGCGCCGCCGCGGCCAGTTGGCGCTGTGTAAGCCGCCGCGCCGTACGGGAAGCGGCGATACGGTCGCCGACCGAGTTCTCCGGCCTCATTAGCGCTCTCCGACGATCCATCGTGTCGGCAAGGTAGCCGAGACGGCCGACGAGCGCGGCCTTCAGGACGAAGTCAACAACCTTGGAAGCTCAGCCAGGCCATCCACAACCCAGTCCGCGATACCACGGAACTCGTCCGCCCACAGATGGCCCCATGGCCCCCGCCGCACCAACGCCGTCCGCAGCCCAGCCGCCCGCGCTGGCACCACATCGTTGGCGGGGTGGTCACCCACGTAGACGATGTCGTCCGGCTCCCCCGGAGCCCACTCGATCAACCGCCCGAAAAACCCCGAATCCGGCTTCGCCACGCCCCACTCCTCCGACGTAGCAATCTCGTCCGCATGAAGTTCAAGCTCACGCAGTCGAGCTCCGACACGTGCCGTCTGATTCCCCGCAATACCGACCCAGAGCCCGAGTCGCCGAAGCTCCTCCAAAACCGACCGGACATCCGGATAGAGATCAGTCTCAACCAACTCCAGAGCATGTCCAGCAGCAACACGAGCCCGGCGCGCCTCAACGACGTCCAGCCCAGGCCTCACCAACCGCAGCGCATCAGCGTTGTCCCGCCCCTGCGCCGTCACCGCACCCACAAGCGCCGACATCGTGTGCAGCGAAACCCCCAACCAGTCCGCCCACCCCCGCCACTCGCGAGTGTCGTCCACCAGCGTCTCGCCCACATCGAACACCACACACCGGATCACACGCCCAGCGTACGTAGTGCAGGCGCCACCAGCAGTCGGCGTCCGGGACTGTAGTGAAGATCGTGGGGGGGTTATCCGGAAGGGTGGGGCTATTGCCCCGGCCGGGAAGATCACGCGAGAGCGGTGGGCTGGAGGTCCAGTTGGCCGCTGAGTTGATCGAGAAGGCCAGGGTCGAGGGGGTGTCGCTGGTCGGGCCGGACGGGCTTTTGGCTGGGGTCACCAAGACGGCGCTGGAGGCTGAGATGGCCGAGCATCTGGGCTGTGACCGGGGAGAACGCCCGGCAGAGCCGACGGGCAATCACCACAATGGCAGCTCGGCCAAGACGGTGTCGACCGAGGTCGGGCCGGTATAGATCCAGGTGCCGCGGAACCGCGCTGGTGAGTTCGAGCCGCAGATCGTGCCCAAGCACGCCCACCGGGTCGAGGGGTTCGACGAGGCTGATCGTGTCGCTGTATGCCAAGGGCCTGACCGCCGGGAGATCCGAGCGCACTTGGCCGAGATCTACCACGTCGAGGGCTCCCGGGATCTGATCTCGCGGGTTACCGACAAGGTGATGGCCGAGCTGGAGCGGCCGCTGGATGCGGTGTATCCGGTGGTGCCGATCGATGCGCTCTATGTGAAGATCCGTGAGGGCAACGTGGCCAATCGCCCGGTCTATGTGGCGGTGGGCATCAACTGCGTCTGACACCCCGCCGAACCATCCCCGCAGGCGCGGGGCCGACCGGAGGGTCCGAAGACGCAGACGGTCCGGTCGAGAACCATCCCCGCGGGCGCGGGGCCGACGAATGGCGCTGGGACGCCCTGGTCGCGGTGACGGAACCATCCCCGCGGGCGCGGGGCCGACCGGATCGCGACGTCGTTCTTCCGCGCAGACCTGGAACCATCCCCGCGGGCGCGGGGCCGACCCAGCACGCCACCTGCTACACGCTGATCGTGGAGAACCATCCCCACGGGCGCGGGGCCGACGGGTTGTCGAGTGCCTTCTCCCCGCCCTTGGCCGAACCATCCCCGCGGGCGCGGGGCCGACGCGCTCACCGTCCCGCGCTCACCGTCCCGCGCTCGCACGTCGTGGCGGAACCATCCCCGCAGGCGCGGGGCCGACGTGGGCGGGAAAGTGCTTCCTGCCCTGACCGAGGAACCATCCCCGCGGGCGCGGGGCCGACCTGGCCGGCCCACCGTCCCGGTGAGCCGATCGGGAACCATCCCCGCGGGCGCGGGGCCGACACGCCGACCGGCACCCGCGCCATGTCCCGGACGGAACCATCCCCGCGGGCGCGGGGCCGACTCGTAGGTGACGTTCGGGACGACGCCGGTGAAGGAACCATCCCCGCGGGCGCGGGGCCGACCCCCCCGCGTCGCGCGGCTTGTCCGGCGACGGCGAACCATCCCCGCGGGCGCGGGGCCGACGAGGTGAGGGAGGACAGGTCGGCGCCCGTGTACGAACCATCCCCGCGGGCGCGGGGCCGACGGACAGCCCGGCCCCCCTCGTTCCCAACAGCCAGAACCATCCCCGCGGGCGCGGGGCCGACCTGCGGCGGGCCACTCATGCCACCTATGCCACAGAACCATCCCCGCGGGCGCGGGGCCGACGACCTGGTCCTGTGTCCGGTCGTCCCGCGCTACGAACCATCCCCGCGGGCGCGGGGCCGACACTTGTTGACCTGCAGTGTTATCTCGGGGTGGGCGGGTTTTCGTTTAGTTGGTTTCGGCGGCGGGCGGAGAGGATGAGGCCGTCGAAGTCGACGGGTTTCCAGCGGTCCTTGCCTGCCGTGCGGACGGACCAGCCTTGTTCGTTGGTGGCTGGTTCGACGAGGATGGCTTGGCCGTCGCCGATGCGGGTGGCGAGTAGCTCCCAGATGCGGTCGCGGATGCGGCGGCTGGGGTTGCCGACGAATACTCCGGCGTGGACTTCGACCATCCAGCGGGTGAGGTGGCCGCGGAGTCCTTCGGGGGCGGCGATGAGGACGATGACGGTTGTCATGTGGTGGCGCCGTTGGTGGGTGGTTCGAATTCGGGGCCGATGATGGCCACGTGCTGGTCGCCCATACCGGGTTGGATGAGGTCTTCGCTTCCTGACCAGTTCACGCCACCGGAGACCGCTCCGGCGTGTTCGTCCCAGAGTTGGTTGATGTCTTCGTCGATGGGGATCCGGGCGGCTTCGTCGGGGGCGAGGAGCGTTTTGACGTCGTGGACGATGCGTCCCAGGAGGCGCTTTTCGGCGATGAGGTCGCGGAGGCCGGTTCGGGCATCGCGTTCATCGGTGAGTCCTTGGGCTGCCAACTCGAAGGCGAGGGGGATCGTGTAGTCGGCCTTGTAGAGGTCGGCGATGTCCAAGACGAAGGAGATCGCCGATCCGGTGTGGACGAAGCCGAGTCCGGGGCTGGCGCCGAGGCCGACGATGACGGCGTGGCAGATGCCGTAGAGGGCGGCGTTGGCGGCTGAGAGCAGCCGGTTGAGGTCGTCGCCGGCGGCGTGTGCGTCGCCGGCTTTGTACTCGCGGCGGCTCCAAGTGACACCGGTGCGGTGGGCGTGGGTTTGGTAGAGCTTGCGGATGCGGGTGCCTTCCCGTCCGCGGAGTTGTTGCATGGTCGCGGTGGAGACGTCCTCTCCGGGGAAGCGCATGGCGTACATGGCGCGGGCGACATTGAGGCGTTCTTTGGGTCTAGTGACCAGATAGGCCTGCCGCTGGAGAAGGCCGGCACCGCGGGCGGGGCCGAGTCCGGTCGCGTAGAGGCGGACGCCTTGCTGGCCGACCCAGCAGATGGCGGTGCCGGAGTCGCCGAGCAGGTTGACGGCGCCGTGGGTAATGCGAGTGCCGGGGCCGAGCAGCAGGACGGCGACCAGGGCTGCGGGGATGCGGACGGTTTCGCGTTTGTTGATGACCACGACGGCGTTCTCGTCGCGGTCGACGTGGCTGCGTTCGACGTAGACGCTGGAGACGCGGTCTTGGAGGCGGTGCAGGTCGTGTGGGTGGGCTTTCCACCAGATGTCAGGCACGGCTCATCCGGTTGGGGTAAGAGGCGCAAGGGTGAGGAGTCCGCAGCCGTATGCCTTGCTTGGGCCGATACCTGCTAGCAGTGCTTGGATGAGCTGGTCGGTGTCGGTGATGCGGAGTCTGCCCTCGAAGGTTGCGGTGTAGAGGGTGATGGGGGCGCCGCGGCCGTTCTTGGTGAAAGACTGGCGGTCGCGGGCGATGATCCGGATGTCGGGAGCCGGTCGGGGTGGCTGATCGTCGAGCCCGGGCGCCGCGAGATCAGTGCGGGCTTCGGGGATGTTGAAGCCCCACTTGGCGGTGCGTTCCAGGAACCAGCCGAGTTGTGCGGCGGCAGTGCGGTGGGGGACGCGGTGGGCACGCCGGTCACCGCGGGCGGTGCGTTCGCGTTGAGCTGGCGTGGGCTTTATCGGTTTGAAGGTGTTCTGTACGGGGTGTGCGGTGACGCGGAAATGGAACTCGCGGCCGAGTGCGAGTTGGGCGAGCAGCGGCTTGTAGTCGCGGACGGACGCGTGCTCGCCCTCGGCGTCGGGCCAGCCTGCGGTCTCGACCAGGTGGGTCCAGTCGGGACGGGATGCGCTGAGGACGAACAGCATGGGCCGGTGAGGGTTGTCGGTATCCAACCGCCACAGGGCCCGTTCGGCGTCAGGCGGTGTCGGGATCCCGCCGACGACGGAGGCGTGCATGGCGCGTGGGCTGGCGAGGAGCTTGCGGCTTTCGGCGCGCAGGGGGTTGATCCGGATGCGGGAGAGGTAGGTCATCGCATTTCACCAGCCCAGCAGGGCGAAGGGATCGTGGCCGCCGCCGTCTGCGGAGGAAGAGGCGGGGAAGCCGGTGGAGACCGATACCCAGTCGTGCCGGACGCGGCGGCTAGTGAACTGGCGGCCGCGCGGGTCGAACGACAGCGGCACGTCATGCTGGATATCGTCGCCGTCGTCGGCCTCGAGGGTGACGGGCAGCCGAATGTGGGACGGGTTCCCGTAGCGGCTCGCGTGTTTGCCCCGGGCATACTGCGACACCTGCCAGGGCAGCGTGGTCAGCACCTCCTCGAGATCGCCGTGGTGCAGGCCGAGAGAGAGCGGCTGGGTGGGGACGCAGGCGCGACGGCCGAGTGCCAATGGGAACGCGGGGTTGGTGACCGCCTGGGCCAGGGAATCGATGAGGGCCTTGTCACCAGTGACGGCAGCAACGAAGACGGCGTCTTGCAGGTAGAAGCGCTGTGTGACATGGGTGTACTTGGCCGGGGACGTGGGCTTCTGGGCACCCTTGGTGGTGACCCCGGACTGAGGGAGCGGGCGCCCTCGATGGTCGCTAACGGTGTGGTAGTCGCGCAAGATGGTGCCGGGCTGGTCGACCCGGACGCCCAGACGCAGCGCAATCAGGTCGTCCAGCGCATGCTCGCGAGGGCGTCCGGCAGCAGCTGCCAGAAGGCCGAGGACGCCGGACTTGGTGGGTTCCGGGCGTGTTTCACGGCGGTTGAAGACACTGTGGTCGCCCCACGATTGCAGGGGGCCGGCCAGGCGCAGGGCTAGAACCGTGGTGCCGGGGTGGGTTCTGGGCATCACGCCTGCTTCCAGGTTCGGACAAGGACGTTCTCAAGGCCGGTCAGCAGTTCAGGAAAGGTCTGGTTGGCGCCGAACGCCTCGGTGAGCTGGGCGATATCACCGTTCTCGGCCGTAAATGTGTGGCATACCGCTGCATGAACCGGGGTGCTGCCCCATTGGCGGCAGGACAGGATGAACTCGGATGCGAGCCGGACGGCCGAGGTGGCGGCGATCCCACGGGCGTCTGGCACGGGGCGCTCGAACGCTGAGACGAGGTTGACGGGCTGGTCGTCGCGCACCACCACGGCGACCAGGCTGGGCAGGGTGCGGTGGGCGAAGGAGTTGATGTGCCCGGTCGGCATGGAGCGGGCGAACGCCTCGGCGAACCTGCTGGTGGCCTCCAGCGCGGCGTCGGTGCCGCCCAGGTTCTCGACGAGCTGGTGCAGGCCGACGGTTGCGTACCGGTAGAGGGTGGCGGAGTTGTATCCGACGTAGCCGATCATCCCGGCACCGGTCTCATCGACCTTCTGGCTCTCGTCGTCGACGGCCGTGTAGTAGTCCGACTCCAAGACCACTTCGTGAGTGGAGAGGGCGTGCGCGACCTGGACAGCGGCGTCGACGTTCAGGGCCGGGATGTCGGCGACCATGCGGCCGAAGAGCGCGACTTCCATGGGGTGGCCGCTCTGCAGCTTCTCTTTGACCGCGAGGTCTTGTGCGGCCTTCTTGAGCGCGTCGTCATCAAGGGCCGACAGCTCCTCTGCGCGCCCGGCGATCAGGCCGGTGATGTCGTCGAGCTGCTGGTAGCCGAAGAACAGCAGGTAGGCGGTGTCTCCTGCCTTCTTGCCGGCCTTGATCCCGAGCGGTTCGAGGACGGCTCCGGCGATTCGCGCCGCCTGTTCGGCGTCTAGTTCGGTGCGGTCCTCGATCCGCTTGGCGAGCTGACCGGCGATCCGCTTGGTGCGGGTGGCGTGCTTGGCCGGGGGGAGGTGCTCGGCGAAGGTCATGCGGGTGGCTCGCTTCCACGCCTGCGAGGAGACACGGGACCTCCGCTTGCCGCCGAAGTATGCCTCCTTGGGATTCCCCTGGTCGTCGCGGTTGAGATTCGCGGGCGGGACGGTCTGCAGGATGTGGAAGTCGACGTACTGGCGCTTGTTCATGGTCTCTCCAACAGCATTGGTGGGGACAAGACGCCTCGGCCCCCGAGATGTCTTGTCAGGAATCGGCCGGTGCGTCGGCCCGGGCAGATTGCGGGGTGCTCGCCACGCCGTTCTCCGCCTGGTCTGACGCGTCGATCCAGATCTGATAGTCGACGGCCCACTTGCGGCGTGCGCGCTGCCTGCCGTCAGTGGAATGCCAGTCGTGGATGAGCTTCATCAGCTGGTCGTAGTCGAGCGGCTGGTTGATGGTGCGGAGCTGGTCGATCAGGCTCCGCAGTCGCATCAGCAGCGCCGTGACATTGGTGGCGGTAGCTGCAGCGTCCACACGGGCGTCCACGGCCTGCTGGCTGAACTTGCCGTCCTCCCGCAGCTTGCGCAGCGCCTTCCCGAGCGGGACACCGGGACGGTGCATGGGCCGGGTCTTGGACTGTTGATGCAATCCGAACAGGGCCAGTGCGGCATGCTCGGCCGCCTGCTCGACCGACACTTCGCCTCGCCGTGCGGCCCAGTCGTCGATCTCGCAGGTGTAGTACCGGCATAGGGCCGGGACCGTGCCCGCCTCGCGGCCAAGGCCGGTGCGCATGACCGCCAGGTCCTCACCAGGGGGCCTGCGTTTGTCCCGCCAGGCGCCGTCAGGTGCGACGTACTTGTTCCAATAACGCTGTGCCATGCCAGACCTCCCGCTCAGGTGGCCGTGTCGACGGTGTCGGCGCGGTCGGTGGACGTAGACATCGCCTGCTCTCGCCGTGCGTCGGCAGCGGCAGGAAGGATCTTGTTGAGTTGCGCCCGGAAGTTGTACTCGGCGGTGCCCAGGGAGTACGTCGAGGTCGATGCCCCGTCCCCTGAACCGCGGCGGAGTTGGCGGCCGGTGAATACGCTCTCGGGGACGGCCGCGAACAGTGGCTCGGCTGTCTCCCGAGCGGCTCGATAGGCGGTTATCTCCCAGGCGAGCAGCCCCTGCTGAATGACGCCCCAGTCCTGCTCGGTTTGGATTCTGGCCAGGACGCGGCGCACCACCGGGTCTAGGGCGTGCAGCACCTGCTCCCCAGGACGCTGCGCTTTGTCCCACGGGATCGGAGCCAGCCCGGCGGCTCGGCGTAGATCACCTGAGAGGTGGTTGACGGCCCGAGCAAGATCCTCGGCCTGCTGCACCATGCCGAGTAGAAGTCCGTAGGTGTCCGCGTCCCTACGCAAGCCGGCCACGGGCAACGGAATGTCGTCGTGGTAGACGTCCTCGATGACCGCGGACTGGTTTCCGTAGACGATGCCGTATGCGCTCAACCGGAGCGGGTACTCGTCCGGGAGGATTCCCTCCGCCTCCAGACCGCCCACCTGCACGAGTAGCGTGCTGGTTTCGACCGACCCTCCGGCCGAGGCATCCGTGCGTTCCAGGGCTAGTAGTGCTTCCAGCCCTCGCCAGATCGCTTTGCCGCTGGTGTGACGCCGTGGCCGCCGGTCCGCGGCTGACGCCTTCTCTGCCGATTTCTTGAACGCCCAGGCGGTGTGCGGTTCCCATTCGGGGATCGTCCGCATCCGGTCGCCGGCGGCCAGCACGATCCGGACGACCCGGTCGCCTTCCGGACCCGGTTCTGGAATCAGGCGTATCCGACGGGACTGCCACGTCCAGAGGTCGAGCAGCCCGTTGGGGATGCGGATCTCCCAGTTTGCCTGGGCGGGTTCGACGGCACGCCACTGCGGTGATCCGGCTTGAGCCCGGGTACCGATCGGCATGTTGAGGAGCAGCGTCTCGTACAGTGTCCGGCCCATTGGCAGGAGCAGCCCCAACTGCCCGAGCGGGCCGGTGGGGTTCCCCGTGGTCTTCCCGGCCTTGACGTGCGCTTCGTCGCCCTTGGCCCCGGGCTTGATGGCCGCGGTATCCCAGCAGTGCGCATGTAGAAGCCACCGGGCCGCCTGCGCCGGCGTCAACGGCAGTACGTCGCCCTCGGTGCGGGACGCGAACAGCGGCACATTGTTGCCTGTCGCCTCGGTCGGCACGATCAGTCCCGAGCCCTTGGTCTCCCCGTTCGTCGCCTCCAGCCCGGCGACCTGGGCAAAGGGAACAGAAGAGCTGAACAGGTCGAACCGCGCCCGGTGCTCGTCCAAATAGCCGCGAAGCCGACCGACTTCGGCCTGGCTGAACTGTCCGGCGGCAAACCGTCGCTTCCATTCCGCCCGATCCGCCGGCGCGCCCAACGCGTCCATCACGATCGGGAGGAGGACCTGACGCAGGAGTGCCGGAACCTGGGTCGGTAGTTCAACCACCAGGTCGGTGAACTCGTGCGAGTCGAGCAGCGCCTCAGCGATGCCGGCCTCGATGACTGTGCCGCCGTTCTTGCAACGCAGGGGCAGCCAGCCCTCGTCTATCAAGTCGAAACGCGCCATCACGTTCCTTGCCGCCATGCCCACTGCTGGGGCGTGGACTGCCGTCGGGTTGGCTGGAGCATAGGAGTCGACTCTGACACTCCCGGCCGCTCACGTTCCGGAGTTGCCCGATCCCGGCCGGTTCCGGTCGAGATCGGGCTTAACCGCACCTGGCGGAACGCTTGCAGCTAGCGAGTCGCTTACCGATGTGAGATCAGCCTGTGCTTCCGGCCTTGTGCGCCGCAGCCATCCCGATCACCGCGATGAAGAGCAGGACGGCGGCGAGCTGGAGGCCCCCAACCCGGTAGCCGACAGCGCCACAGGCGACGGCAGAGGAGCAGGCCAGGAGAGCGGCAGCCCCCACGTTCGCTCGGATGACGATCTTCACCGTAGCCTCCATGTTAACTGCCTATGACTAGAGCGATGCGATACTACAACGCGTGTGCCGAGGCCGCTAGAGAGGTGAGACAGTGGGACCTAGAGCCCCGCCAAGTCAGCGCAAGGTCGTGCGGGGATGGCTCCTGCCTGTGACTGGAGCGCAAGTTGACCCCGCGGATGCGGGGATTGCCTCCGGTGTCGTCTGGTCAACTACCAGACGACACCGGACGGTCAGCGGGTTCGACTCGGTCTCCTGACCACCAGACCGAGCGACTCGTCGTAGATCACTTGTGCTTCGCCAACGGTCGCGATACCGGACTTGGGGATGATCAGGGCGCGGCTGTGTCGGAGCCAAGGGTGGTCGCGCCAGCCGTCCAAGGGGCTGAGGTCCTGTTCGGCTGCCCTGGTGAGTGACGACGGAAGGCGCACGGTGGCGCCCAGTAGCTCGTCCAGCAGTTCCGGCGGAGGCTCCTCCCCCGTGACGGCGATGCGCCGACCCTGGAGAGTGTTAAACGTCGCTCCGTCATAGCGGACCAGGATGGCTTCGATGCTGGGCTCGCCATCTCGTACAAGTGCCTGGAACTTCTCGCTCCCCAAAGTCTCCTTCGAAGCGCCGATGTGGACGCCCGCAAGAGTGGGGCGCTCGTGTTCGCCGAATCTGGACAGGAGGAACGGCCGGGCATTCTCCGCCCGCTGCTGCTGCTCCGTCGCCCACCTCGCGTAAGCCTTCCGCTCCGCGCTACTCCAGGTCTGCGGAATCCAGCCGACGTCGTCGCCGTAAACGCGTGCCACGAGTTCGGGAACCTGGCTAGGAATGCTCCACTCGGTCTGCTCCGTCTCCAGCAGGGCCGCCGTCCGAAGCAGCAGGTAACGTCCGTAGATAGCCTTACTGCCGCCGATGAAGCTGGGCACTTGTCCTTCGCCGGGTGCGAAGCCCGTGATGACCGCGCGTGGCGTGCGCATTGGTGCAGGTCTTGGCACCTGAGCATGCCGGTGCAGTCGACCGATGCGTTGCAATAGCAAGTCGACCGGCGCCAGGTCCGTGATCAGCAGGTCGACGTCGACATCGAAGGACTGCTCAGCCAACTGCGTCGCGACCAATATCAACCGCGGCCGTGGACGGTCAGCCACAGTCCCGGTGCTGGGACCGAGCAGGTCTAGCGCCTGCTCTGTCCGTTCGGCCCGGTGGGCGGCGTGCATGCGACCATGAAGCAGACGCACATCCCGGCCGAACCTCCGCCGCAGCGCTTGATAGGTCTCCTGCGCACGGTCGACGGTGTTGCGGATGACCAGCGCACAGCCGCCCTCCCGCAACCGCGTGTCCAACAACTCGGCGACGGCTGCGGTACCCGAGGACTCGTCCCGCCGCTGAGTCGTTGTGGTCTGTTCTGTCTCAGCTAGGACCTCAATTCCCACGGCCAGGTCCGCTCGCCATGACGAGGTGCTGCGAACCAGCACCTGCGGCCCAGTCTCCCCATGCCACGCCGCGGTGACGTTCGGATATCCCTGCGGTTCTGGAATAGCGATGTCCGGGAGGTCTTCCCGGGAAGCAGCGCCCGCGAGATATGCCTTCACGAGTGTCCGGCGCTGGCCTGGAGGGAGGGTCGCCGACAGCAAAACCACCGGCGTTCTCGCCTGTCCCAGCCACCACAACCCCTCGGCCAGGAACTGGGACATGTAGACGTCCGCCGCATGGACCTCATCGAGCACCACGACCTTGCCGGTCAGGCCCGCCATGCGCAGCATCACATGCTTGGTACGAGTCGCCGCGAACAGCAACTGGTCGATCGTCCCCACCACGAACGGAGTGAGAAGCCCCCGCTTGGCCCCGAGAAACCACTCCGCCGGCGCACGGCGTTCAGGCACATCGCACGATTCAGCCGGGCCCATGCCGTACTGCGCGTCCTCCTCGATCGTGCCGTACAGGTCATCGGGGGTTTGACCAGCGTCATCTAGGAGCGATTGCCACTCCTTGTTGAAGCGTCGCTTGCCGTGCAGCAGCGCGACCTCTGCCCCCAAGCCGGGCTCGATGCGTTCAACCCATTTCCTCACCTGCGTGAACATCGGATCAGCCGTCGCCTGCGTAGGCATGCCGACGAACACACCGTCCGCGCCGAAGCGAGCACCGACGATCTCAGCGGCCCCCAACGCCGCTTTGGTCTTGCCCTCGCCCATCGGGGCCTCAACGATCATGAGGCCAGGGTGAGGCATTTGCCGCGCCACTTGCATCACCAGCATCTGAGACGCACGAGGAGGCTCATCGAAGCGATCCTGGAAGAGGGTGGGCTCAGGGACCGGGCGCCTTCCCCATCCGCCTCGCAGCCCCAACGCGGACCAAGCGGCCGACGCGCGATCGCGAGCTCGTGCCAGACTTATCGACGAAAAATCGCTTATTCCCTTGAAATGGTGTTCGTTGCTAGCGATCCAGTCGGCCATTACGATCAGGCCGCTCAAATGGAGCTGCTGAGCGCGGGTAGGAACCCGGTGAGGTTCCACTGCGCTTGGGGCATCGAACCCCAGCGCTTCAGTGAGGATCTGGACCAACGCGTCTTGGACCCGTGCCCACTCCTGACCTTTTCCCTGATGATGGCCAAGCCCCGCCTTCGGCGGCCGCAAGTCTGCCAAAGGCGGAAACAGACCATGGTGCCCCGCGATCAGCGGCCATACCCACTCAATCTGCTCGCCAGCCCACCCGGCCGTGCCCAGAACCTCCCGGACCAGCCGACCTCCCGCCCGGTCGTGCCGCCACCGGCCCTTCTCCAGCATGTGTCGTGGCCACCCGAGTCCGGCCTTGCGCACCGCGGCAGCCCCAGCATCGTCCAAGCACTGGAAGGCCGGCGTCGCCTTCCCACAGTCGTGCATCCCGCACAACCAACTGAAGAAGCCTCGGCCCCTCCCCGACCCGCCAGCCACCCCGTCGAGCCACGATCGTGTCCCCGGGGCCAAATAATGATCCCAAATCTGCTCGGCCACGGCCGCTGTATCCAGCAGATGGGAAATCAGCAAGTTCGGTCGGCCACCGGCCTTCCCCGCTGACTTCCCCCACAGTGCACCAAGCTGAAGATTCAACTGGCCATCCGGGTGTTCCATGCTGACCACCAAGCTTCCATGCAGCAGAGGACTTCCGGCACGCATCGATGTATACTCCGACGCTCCTTGCTACATGGGAGAAACGAGCAAGCTCGCATCCAACCGAACGAAAATTGGCCTACCGCCGACTTCGCATTGCAGGTCGGCGACCGTCGCCCCTGCCCCCGCGGGATTGTCCCGAGGGTGGCTCGCGGAGGCGGACCGGCCCGTGTCGTCCCGCCTGCGGGGATCGTCTCTTGACCAGCAGATCGGTGTAGGCATCGAAGGAGTGCTCGGCGGTCTGCGTGGCCACCAAGACCATGGAAGAGGGGCATTCGGCCTCTCCGGCTGAGGCGGCCCCGACGCCGCAGATGGGTCCGGATCGCCCTGGAGGAGTACGCCTAGGCAGCACCCACTACCGTGGGCCCCTGAGACATCGGGGTCCTCGCACGCTGCCGCACCCGCCAAATAGGCCGCAATGAGATCGCGACACTGCGCGGAGGCATGGTCGCAGACAACAAGGCGACCGGCATCCGGGCCTTGCCCCAGCCAGCGCAGCCCCTTGGCCAGGAACTGCGACATGTACACGCCGGTGGCGTGGATCTCGTCGAGGACCACGGCCTTGCCCGCCGGCCCTGCCATCCGCTGGATCAAAAATGACGCCAAACAGCTCGGCCACCGCCGCAGTATCAAAACGATGCTGCACCAGTAGATTGGCCTGGCCACCGACCTTACCCGGGTCTTGCCTCGGCACTCCCAGCGGATCTTGCGCGCGCGGGACTGATCCCTCGATACTCACACGCAGGAAGTAGCGCCCCCAGCGACAGAGCACGTCTCATGACCGACGAAAGCACATATCAAGATCGTTGGAGGTCGCCGACCGGAGCCATGATCACAAATCAACCGAATGAAAAGCTGCTCCACCTCTCTTAACATCGCAGGTCAGCAAGTGTCGGCCCCGCGCATGCGGGGATGGTTCTGCCGCTCGGTACCGGTGACCCGTTCAAGATCAGTCGGCCCCGCGCATGCGGGGATGGTTCGGGGGCGCTGGGTTTGTGGCGGGTTCCGGTGGCGTCGGCCCCGCGCATGCGGGGATGGTTCGGCATGGCGGCAGGCCGGCCACGACCAGCGGGCGTCGGCCCCGCGCATGCGGGGATGGTTCGTCTGCGGCGAGACGGGGCGCCGGTGGGAAGTGGTCGGCCCCGCGCATGCGGGGATGGTTCGGCGGCGCACGACGGGCGGGTGCTCGTGGTGGCGTCGGCCCCGCGCATGCGGGGATGGTTCGGAGCACACACCGCCAGCGACTACGCCCAGGAGTCGGCCCCGCGCATGCGGGGATGGTTCGAGGCCCCGAGCGCAACGGGCGTCGCAACCTAAGTCGGCCCCGCGCATGCGGGGATGGTTCTAGCACCGGCCCGAATCTGCGGCGCCTGCTCCAGTCGGCCCCGCGCATGCGGGGATGGTTCGACGGGGCGTCCCCCAGGTACGAACCGACGATGTCGGCCCCGCGCATGCGGGGATGGTTCGCCCGTCGGCATCCTGCAGCCGCTGATCGAGTAGTCGGCCCCGCGCATGCGGGGATGGTTCTGAGGCGGCGAAGAAGACGCTGCCCGCGCTGCTGTCGGCCCCGCGCATGCGGGGATGGTTCCCGATTCACCAGCGCCACGCCCTCGATGTGGAGGTCGGCCCCGCGCATGCGGGGATGGTTCCGCCGTCCGGGCCCGCGTGTCGATCTCCACGTAGTCGGCCCCGCGCATGCGGGGATGGTTCTCACCCCCGGAAAAGGAGTCGAGTTGAGCGAGCGTCGGCCCCGCGCATGCGGGGATGGTTCCTTCTCCACGAGCAGGTCCCGCACGTCCGACACGTCGGCCCCGCGCATGCGGGGATGGTTCTGGCCGCTCAGCGTGCCGATGTACGGGCGGATGGTCGGCCCCGCGCATGCGGGGATGGTTCTCGCTCGGCCCCGGATACGACGCGCTCTCCATGGTCGGCCCCGCGCATGCGGGGATGGTTCGGCCGAGTACGACGCGCTCCGCGCCGACGTCTCGTCGGCCCCGCGCATGCGGGGATGGTTCGGACGCCGACCGGATCGACAGCGCGGTGTGGGAGTCGGCCCCGCGCATGCGAGGATGGTTCAGCGTTCGTCCTGTCCGCCTGATGCCCACCATGCGTCGGCCCCGCGCATGCGGGGATGGTTCATGGCCCGATGGGATCCTGAGCAGCTCGCTAACGTCGGCCCCGCGCATGCGGGGATGATTCGTCCTCGCGCCAGGCCCGCTCGGAGGGGACGAGGTTGAGGGGCCACGCGTTTTCCGGACAGCTTCTTGATCGGTGATCTGCGGGCAGATCTACGCCGCTTGCTGCCGACTCAGGTACTGGGCATGCACCTCAAGCGGTGTCCGGTACCCGTTCGCGGAATGAAGCCTGTGTCGATTATAGAAGCCCTCGATGTACTGCACAACCGCACGGCGGGCCTTGGCTCGTGTGGCAAACACCATACGGTTGAGCCACTCGTTCTTCAACGCTCCGAAAAACGATTCGGCCATTGCGTTGTCCCAGCACACACCGGTCCTGCCGACCGAGCGCCGCATCTTGTACTTCTTGCTCAGATGCCGGCCGAACTCATCGCTGGTGTAGTTCGACCCACGATCTGAGTGGAAGATGCAACCTTCCTCGATGCGGATGCTTCCCGCCGCGGAATCCAGCGCAGCGGTGATGAGTGAAGTCTTGAAGTGGTCGGCCATCGCCCATCCGACCACCATCTTCGAATGGCAGTCGATAACCGTCGCCAGATACAGGAACCCTTCCCAGGTGGGGATGTAGGTGATGTCCCCGACCAGCTTGGTCCCGGGCCGCGCCGCGGTGAAGTCCCGGTTGACCAGGTCGGGGATCGCGCCCGGATCGCCCGCCAGGGTGGTGACCGGCCGCCACGGCCGCGGCTGCACCGGCTGGAGTCCGAGCTCGCGCATCAGCTGCCGCACCAACTCCAGCGAGGCCTCCTCGCCCGAGCGGGCCAGCACCGCGTGGACACGCCGATGGCCGTAAGTCTCGTGATTGGCGGCGAATATCGCCTCGATCAACGTCTTGAGGCGCTCCCGGCGTTCGGCGGTCGCCGACAACGGCCGGATCCGCCACTCATAGAACCCCGACCGTGACACCCGCAGCCAGGCGCACATGTCAACGATGGCGTGGTCGGCCTTCTCCGCGTCGATGAACTCATATTTCGCGCTCACCGGTGATCCTTCGCGAAGAAGGCCGCGGCTTTTTTCAAGAACTCGTTCTCTTCGCGAAGCTTGCGGACCTCGCGTTCGAGTTCTCGTTCTCGAGGGCTCTTCGGCTCGCCGGCCGAGGTGGCGGACGAGTCCCCGCCGTGCCTTCTGCGGTACTCCTTGACCCAATTGCCCAAGGTGGTGTCGTGGATCCCGACCTCCCGGGCCACATGAGCGATGGGGCGCGGGCCGTCCAGGACCATGCGGACGATCTCGTCCTTGTGCTCCTGGGTGAAATGCCGCCTCTGTCTCGCCAACTGCCTTCCTCTCCGGTTCCACCCAACTCTAGTTGGGGGCCTGTCCGGAAGATCCGTGGCACCTCAGGTCGGCCCCGCGCATGCGGGGATGGTTCCGCGACCTGGCCTCGGTTGTGGGTCGGGTCGCTGTCGGCCCCGCGCATGCGGGGATGGTTCCATCGCACCGCTGCGCCAGGTCGTGTCGCGGGCGTCGGCCCCGCGCATGCGGGGATGGTTCGCGGGCTAGTGCGGGGCTGAGACGGGCGAGGGGCGTCGGCCCCGCGCATGCGGGGATGGTTCTAAAACCGGTCTTATGATGACCCCCGCGAGAGGGTCGGCCCCGCGCATGCGGGGATGGTTCGGTCGCGACCGAACGCGCACCCCGGCATTTCGCGTCGGCCCCGCGCATGCGGGGATGGTTCCTGCTTGAGCCACCACTGGTAGGTGGTCCCGTCGTCGGCCCCACGCATGCGGGGATGGTTCGACGATTGATGTGGAGATCTTGTCCAGGCTGGTGTTGGCCCCGCGCATGCGGGGATGGTTCCTGCCTCCAGATCTCGCTCGGCACGGTGCCACCGTCGGCCCCGCGCATGCGGGGATGGTTCGAACGGCCTCGTCCGGGATGCGGCGCAGGGCATGTCGGCCCCGCGCATGCGGGGATGGTTCGCTCATCAAGGCAGCCGGGATCAAGAAGGTCGTGTCGGCCCCGCGCATGCGGGGATGGTTCGGGGTGGACGTCGGACTGGTTCGACCGGCTGATGTCGGCCCCGCGCATGCGGGGATGGTTCCCAGCTCCCATCGAGGGTACCCGCCTATGCCGCGTCGGCCCCGCGCATGCGGGGATGGTTCGCTCATCAAGGCAGCCGGGATCAAGAAGGTCGTGTCGGCCCCGCGCATGCGGGGATGGTTCGGGGTGGACGTCGGACTGGTTCGACCGGCTGATGTCGGCCCCGCGCATGCGGGGATGGTTCCCAGCTCCCATCGAGGGTACCCGCCTATGCCGCGTCGGCCCCGCGCATGCGGGGATGGTTCGCTCATCAAGGCAGCCGGGATCAAGAAGGTCGTGTCGGCCCCGCGCATGCGGGGATGGTTCGGGGTGGACGTCGGACTGGTTCGACCGGCTGATGTCGGCCCCGCGCATGCGGGGATGGTTCCCAGCTCCCATCGAGGGTACCCGCCTATGCCGCGTCGGCCCCGCGCATGCGGGGATGGTTCTGAATAGTCGGCGGCCAGGCCGAGGCGGATGGGGTTCGTCGGCCCCGCGCATGCGGGGATGGTTCTGTAAAAGCCGATCGGGAGTGGCTTTAGGACGCGTCGGCCCCGCGCATGCGGGGATGGTTCGGGCGACAAGTTCACCGGACCCGACGACCTACGGTCGGCCCCGCGCATGCGGAGATGGTTCGGTCTTGCCGATCGTCTTGCGGAAGACGGCGGCGTCGGCCCCGCGCATGCGGAGATGGTTCTGACCAGCCGCCCCTACCCCGGACCCCGCGCAGGTCGGCCCCGCGCATGCGGGGACGGTTCGCCCTCCAGATCGCCGTGGAGCAGGCCGACCAGGTCGGCCCCGCGCATGCGGGGAGGTTCGGAGTCGGGTCGCTCCGACAGTACGGGGTCACGGGATCGGAAAGTGGGATGGGATGATTAGGCGGGCGCCGGGGGTGGGTCGAGCCGGTTGGTGATCAATTCCGTACCGGATTCGAACCGGCGCAACCGTCTCCACACCAGTACGGGCGCCCCCCGAGAGGGTCGGCTCGCTCTGCCTGAGCGCTGGTGTCCCGTAGCGACGTCCTCGGCTCCCACCGGGGACGCTGAGCTTGTTAGGCGATCTCTAGCGAGAAGACGACCAGGGCACACCGCCCAGCGGTAAGCAGCGCACGCCCATTGAGAGGGCATTACGGGCACACTCTGCAGCGCGGCGGAGGGTCACCCTGTGCACGTCGACAGTACGCCGACGGCGGTGATGGGATGTGGGATTACTGGGTGCGTCGCCCCACCGACACGAACTCCCATGGCTGTCACACGCGTTCAGTGGCCGCCCATGTTTGCTCGGTGTCTGCTCGGCGGTTCCGAACCTGACTGGCACGGAGCGGGATGTGGCGGCACGGGGATGGTGCTGGATGCGGACAGAGTGGCACAGTTCGATACCGAGAGCGTTGATCTGATACGAGAGCAGCGCTTTTAATCCGTAGGTTGTGGGTTCGAGTCCCACGCGACCCACCACCCCTGACCAGGGAAAACACGGCTCTGACAACCAGCCGGTGATCATGCCTGGGGCCGGGCTGAGGCCGCCCTGGGGCCGCCATACACGCAGGCCAAGCCCAGCATCCCCGTGTCCGCCCACTCCTGACGGCGGGCAAGGCCGCATTCCCGTGCCGAGCTGCTCGCAGCCGCCGCGCTTCCGGTATGCGGTTAGTCCCTTCGCAGGTCGACGGGCAAGGGCAGGGAGCGGATGCTCTCGATTACGCCGCAGACGCCGTGTTATCGGCGCGACCCCGGGCAGCAGGCCGAGCCCGGGTGCGGGGCCGCGCCGGTTCGGGGCGCGGGGCGGTCGACCGGCGGCGCACCAGGCCCGCCCGGGTACGGCTCGCTGCCGGCCGCTGACGGCGGGCCGGAGCACGACCCCGGCGCCGGGCGGCACCCGGCACCACACCAGCCGCGCGGAGCAGGTACGCGGCGGTCCTCTCCGCGGCGGTGTGCGCGACCTCGGGTAGCACGGAGGTGTAGGTGTCGGCGGTCAACACGATGCTGGAATGCCCCAGCATCTCCTGCACCACCTTCAACTCCACCCCAGCCGCCAGCGCCAAAGTGACCGCGCCGTGCCGCAGGTCGTGCAACCGGATCGGCGGCACATCGTGCTCGGCGATCAGTTTCTGGAACACATGGGTGAGCCGGCCCGGGACGACCGGGTCACCGTTGAGGTTGGTGAACACATACCCGCTGTCGCGGTACCCCTCACCATAGGCTGCCGCCTCCGCCTCCTGCCGGGAGCGGTGCACGCACAACGCCGCGATGGTGGTGCCGACCAGCGCGATCACGCGGGTGCTGTGCGCGGTCTTGGGCGGGCATACCGTCAGCCGCCCGTCCCTGGGCTGCAGTTGGCGGCAGATCACCGCGGTTCCCCCGTCCAGGTCGACATCGCACCAGCGCAGCCCGGCTGCCTCACCGCGCCGCAGTCCCCGCAGCGCGATCAGATGGTAGGCCGCATACAGGCGATGCGCGGCGATCGCGTCCAGGAACTGGGCCGTCTGAGCAACGGTCCATACGGCCACGGCGGGCCGCTCCCCGGTCTTGCGCCAGTGCTGGACGCGGGCGGCGGTCCACACCACCGCCCGAGGTCGCCGCGTCGGCGGCAACGCCACCAGCGACGCCGGGTTCTCCTCCACCAGCCCCGCCCGCAACGCTGCGTTCAACGCCGCCCGCAGCGTCGCGCGGATCCGATCCAGCGTCGCGGCCGACAACCGCCGGCCCGCGGCCTGATGCTCGCGGGTGATGACCTGGAACATCTCCTCCACATGCGCTACCGCCACCTCCGCCAGCAGCAGACGGCCCAGCAACTGGGTCAGATACCGCCGGACATGATCGGCGTAACCGGTCACCGTGGACGGCGCACCCTGGTGATCGTCCAGCCACCGCTGCAGCCACTCGGCCACCGTGAGCGGACTCCCAGCCGGGCCACGCAACCGCACCAACGCCGCTTCCGCGGACTTACGGCTGGTGAAACCGCCCCGGCGGACACGGCGACGGTTACCTTCCGGCCCGGTCCCCAGTTCCAGCCGCAGGTACCAACTGCCGTGGCCACGCTCGGCTGCCAGGCGCGGACACCTACTGCCCAGGGTGCGGCCGGTGTCTGGATCCTCGCAGCCACATCGCCGGTACACACCACCGGCACTCCTCGCTCTTCTCATAAGGGCAGGGTGGGTCTGCAGGGGATGCATCGACCATCACAGACGGCGACAGACTGGCCTACCGAGCACGACAGCACAACCTCGGGCTAGGGCGACACAAGCTCCTCCTGGTTTGCCTCCCATCACGGAAGCCGGGGCACGCACCTCGCTCAGACGCCGATGGCCGGATCTGGCTGCATCGTTCTGGTTCTCCTGACCCGCCCCGGCCACCTGGCATCGGACCGACCTGGTGTACGAAGAGCGCCGTGACGGGCGGTCCCCTGCACGATGGGATTACGGAAACCCCGCGAGTCGTGCGCCTAGGCGTGTGCACACTGAGGGCATCGTCAGACGGACGGAGGTCGAAGCGATGGCAGCGACGTCAGCAAAGCCCCCCGAAGGCGTCATCGAGATCGACGGCATGCTCTGGAAGCCGAAGCCCGGCGCAACTGCCACGGCCGAGGAATTCATCGCGGCGCGGACGCTCTTCGGCGAGATCAACCGCGATGGCAGATGGAACCCGTGGATCCTCGATGAGCGCCAGGCCGAACTCGATGAGGCGATCGCCCTCATGGATCAGTGGACGCGAGCCGAACCCGGGCACCGCCATCTGACGTTGAAGCAGTTGGAAGCGCGCTGGGAGCGCGAAGACCGCAAGCTGGAACGTGAGCGCGCCGCTGCCGTCAAACAGCGCAAGGAGCGCAAGCAGCACTATGACCCGCACCGGGCGCATGCACGGCTTTCGCTCATCGAGAATCGGTCCATCCTCGACCACCTGAAAGTGGACCTGGATGCGTTCCAGGACGGTTCGCGTTTTCCAGCTATGGATCCGGACAAGCGCCAGAAGGAGATGGCCGAGCTTGAGACAAAATTCGAGCGTATCCAGGAGAACGTGAAGCGCCTTGAGGCCGAAGTAGGAGACCCGGAAGACGTCATCGACGAGAACGGCTGGTTGCCCAGGGAACGGCGCGAAGAGGCACTCCTTCAGTACAAGTACAACCGGGAGTTCGCGGTCCGGGACCTGCGAAAGCAACTCTCCGAACTGCAATCCACCTACAAAGCCTCGAAGGACCGGAAGGAGCGCTCAGACCTGCGCCTCAAGATCAGCCCGGCACAGCGCAATCTCGACAATTTGCTCGCAGTTTCCGAGCTTGCCGCCGAGCAGATGTGTAGCGAGTGCGCCACGCCGATATTCAAGCACGGTTGGGTGACGCCGCCCTACGACGGCCCATGTCCGGCTTGGCCGGGGTGGGCGAAGCGGATACAAGGGGTACGGGAGATGCTTCTAGCCGCCGGCGAGGCGAACAAGCAGCGCCACAAGCCAGCCGTGCCGCCGCCACGCAAGCCGGAACCTCTGGCCGTCATCCCGTCGGGATTGCCGATCGCGGAGATCACGGCGCGCCTGACCGAGCTGCAAAAACAGTTCCCTGATGCCGAAGTGCGACGCGGACGGGCGAACCGGTGGGAGCTGTGGCCAGCGAAGAGCTAGACTGCGATTTTGAAGCCTCTCTGAAGACATGTGTCGGTCGGTCGGCCCGGCTGCTGGTCGCCGTGTTCGTCGGTCACCCGACCATCCTGCCGCTTGCTGGGCGCTGGCACCGGGCTCAAGCCGCACCGGGCTCAGGTGACAGGCGAGTCACGGGTGATGTCTGGTTTCATGGGCAGCCTCCTGGGTATCGTGGATATGCCGATCAGGGTCACCGGCCGTACCGGGGACACCAGCGGACCTTGACTTTCATCGCCCGGAGACTTGGCCGTACCTCGTTTACCAGCGATTTCCCCTGACACTCGTCGTCCGCGTGTCCTCCATGCGCGGCGGCCAGACCTCGGAGAATCCGTCGTGTCCGACCCGCACTCCCCCTTCACGGTGCCCGTCAACTTCTACTGCGAACACACCCCGAGCAAGAGCAGAGTTCACGCCCTTATCTCCCCCGCCAGCGGCCCTCACGTCCTGCAGGCTGTATTCACCTGCAACGACTCAGAACTTGCACAGGACGCCACAACCCTTCTGTCCGCTGCCTGGTACGGCGGGGAAGGATCTGCCCTCCGCGCCGAAGCCGAACGCATCCTGACCCTCCTGCCCACCGCTCCCGCGGCGTCTTTGCGGAACGCACTGGACAACGCGTTTGCAGGTCAATGGCCGCCCACCCCGCACTCGCAAAGCACTGGTCGCTCAGCCGACGCCCCCGCGGCAGATGTATTCGACGAGGACGAGGACGAGTTCCTCGCTCCCGCGACCGTTGACGCACTCGCCCGGACACCCAGCGGCGCGCGGCTCGCGGATTTGCCAGGACCGGTCGTCAGGATCACCAGCTTCATCGACGTCCATGTACACGACCAGAAGCGGCTCCTGGCCGCCGCCCGCGCCACTGGCTGGACCCCCTTCACAGACCAAGACCAGGAAGACCCCGATGACATCGTGGGTGCCGTGATGGCGCTCGCTGACCATCCAGAGATCCCTGGCACCGACAACGCCGACAACGAGATGGGCGGCGAGCTGCTCCGCCCCCGCAATGGCGATGAACTCTCCCCATGGAGTTCCTCTCCGATCACCGCCACTTTCACCTTCGGCTTTAGTCTTCGCCGACCTCCGAAGCCACTTCATACACGCGAAACGCAGTGGGGAACGATGCCCGACTTCGCCAAGATCTTCCCCGTTGAATGCACATGCGGCTCGGCAAGCTGTGCAACCTGCGAGGCCGGACCCTTGACCCCGCGAACGGCCGACCTGATCCACACGGCTCTGTCGACCATGGCCGACGCCGCCTACGACGACATCCAGGAGCATGACGACGACCCCGTCCCGGAAACCGACGACGCAAGCTGGGGATTCTTCACCCAACTCCCGCGGCTAGCCCTCCACCAGCCCCGGCAATGGCGCCGAGAGATGGCCCGCGCCTGCGACGACCTCACCGAAGACCTCGAAGCCGGCGAACTCCCCACACCCCGCTGCTTCGCCGAAGAACTGGTCCTTCACTTGGCCCTTGATCAGGCCCCCGCCACCCTCGAAGAGAAGCAAGACCTGGAGGACAAGGACCACGAGTCACTCCCCAGACACCCCGACGATTACGACTGGAGTCTCTACAGCGACCAATTCTTCCAGGACTCTGACATCCTCCTGCTCTACCAGCCCGCACTCGACGGCATCGAGGACCCCACAACCCCACTCAACAAAACCAACGGCATCGGCGACATGCGCCCCGACAACTGGTTCATTCCCTTCAACAACGTGACCCCCCGCCACCCCAACCGCGGATTCCGTCGTTAATCCTCGAGAGTCTTCCCGCTGCCTGGTCTCCACAGGCAGCGGGAACGCAGGCCGGCAACGAGAGAGCGACCCACGTGCCCGTTACGCAGCCCAGCAATTGGCGTCCCTGTCCCTGCCGAAAATCTCGTCCGCGCAGGTCAAGTGGCATGTTCGTACTCGTTGAGAATCCCCCCAGCCGTTGCCTTCTTCGGAAGCTCAGGTAAGCGATCTGCTTCGGTTCGGTGATCGCTCAGGGCAGCGGCGTCAGCGGACGGGCGGCGGCGATGCCCTGATGAGGCCGATGTTCGTTGCAAAAGGTCTCGAACTCGCGGAGGGCGTGGAGCAGGTGACGCCGGTTCCAGATCAGAGTCCGGTCGAGCAGTTCACGGCGGCCGGTCTGCACCCACCGCTCCATGACCGTGTGCGTCCTCGGCATCCGCACCCCGGTCAGCACCACCCGGATACCGGCATCGGCCAGGACCACGTTGAACAACTCAGGGAACTTGGCGTCCCGGTCGCCGATCAACAACCGTGCCTGGCAGCCGGCATCCTCCAGATCCATGACCAGGTTCCGCGCCGCTTGGGTCATTCACGCTGCGGTCGGGTGAGCGGTGGCACCCAAGACTCGGACGCGGCGGGTGCTATGTTCGATGACCGCCACCACGTACATGCGGGCACCGTTGAGGGTGACGGTCTCCAGGAAGTCACACGCCAGTAACGTCTCGGCCTCCGAGCGCAGGAAGCCGGCCAGGTGGTGGCTGAACGCTCGGGCGCCGGATCGACGTCGGCATCCTTGAGGATCTCCCAGACGGTAGAGGCCGCAACCTTTACACCGAGCACCAGCAGTTCCCTGTGCACCCTCCGGTAGCCCCAGCTCGGCTTCTCCCGCACCAGGCGAAGGACGAGAGCCCGGATGGAGCGGACGGTCGGTGCTCGCCCCGGACACATGGGTCTGGAGCCGGCGGCGCGCCGGCCCGCGATCAGGTCCCGGTGCCAGCGCAGTACTGTGTCCGGCCACACGAGCAGCCACGTCCGCCGCAATACGCAATGAGGCAACCGGTGCAGCAGCGCCGCGAGCAGCGCTCGATCCGGCCGGCGAACCGTACCCTCGCACCGTCCAAATGGCGCTCCAGCACCGTGATCCGATGCCGCAGCACCAAGATCTCGGCGTCCTTCTCCCGATCGGACATCGGAAGCAGACGCAGCACCGCGAACGCGTTCGCCACGGTCAAGCAGGCCGGTCGCGAGAGCACAACCGCCTATCATCCCGACGCCAGGGCGGAGTCGTGGCCTGTCCCGCGACAGTTCCCAGCCCTACGCCGCAGTCTGCCGGACATCACGCCCCTCACCTGCACGGACGTACTTTTCGGCAAGCACAAGGTCGGACACTGCCCACGCCGCGGGTGACCTTGAGGTCGGGGCTATGTGGTGTGAGTGCGGACGGCGAGGAAGGCGTCGTGGGGGTGGTCGGCGCGCACTGCGTGCCAGGAGGTGACATCGGCCAGCCAGGCTGGCTGGTCGATGGTGCCCGGCTCACTGCCTTGCGGGGTGAGGGCGACGGCAGTCTGCGGGTGGATCGGCGCCAGGTAGCAACATCGGTAGTGGTGGTCACCGCGCTTGCAGCACCGTGAGCCGTCAAGCCTGCGTCGCAGACAGGAGGGTGGGCGCGCATCGCCATGTTGCGTTCTCTTCGAACTGGCACCCCTCGCGGAGACACGGTCTATTCTTCTGCGGTGACCTCGTTCAGCCCTGATCGCAAGCTATGCAAGCATCTTTTCGGTCGCGCAAATAAGTGTGCTTACCCCGCCTGCGGCCGCCCCCTGATTGTTGAGCATCGAGGCGTGTTGAGCGTCGGTGTCGAGATTGCACACATTCGTTCACGCAGTGCACGCGGCCCCAGGTATGATCCCTCGTGGCCGAAGGATCAGATCGATGTTGAGGCGAATCTCCTACTGTTGTGCTTTGAGCATCACAACTGGGTAGACGAACATCCCGACCTGTACCCTGCGGAAGAACTTATCGCCTGGAAGAGGGCGCAGGTGGCGCAGGATAGCGGTATTGACCTGAGTGATTCACAGATTGCTCAGGTTCTGGACGCTCTAACCAAACCCGCAGCGGAAGTGGAACTAGTGGGAGTGGTCGGCCTAGGAGTATCCTGGCTTGCCGTTCCTTTCGGAGCCTGCGGGACGGCAGAGTTCTTGAACGCCAAGGACATGAAGAACTACCTAGGCGTTCGTGTAACGAACACCGGGCCCGTTCCGTTCGACGTGGACGGCACTGGGATTGACATAGACACGGGAAGCGCCGTGCCATCCAGGTTTATGTATCCGGCAGAAAGTTATCCAGGCCGCCCACCGAAACGTCTACTCCCAAACTCAAATGGAACTTGGATAGCACACATTCCAACTATCGGAGCTGGCCTGAAAGAGGCTAGAGAGAAGCTTGGCATGCCCGAGCCGTTGGCAATCCGGCCTTACGCTCAGGTTGCGTCCAGAAAGCCTGATTTCGCAGGTGAGTGGATACCTCTCGACGGCCTCCAGAAGCGCTGGATGCTGCGCACCGCACTTGAGTGGACCGAACACGGCGACACGCAACGACTTCAACAAAGGCGAGATGGTACTGATGTGATAGCTGAACTGGTCAAGTATTTCGCCGACAAATAGCCGGAGTAAAATTCAGCCCAACGGCCATCGGCGGTGTCTCAGGGATGATACGTCGGTAGGCACGGTCTTCCATCAAGATCACGGGGCGTCAGCAACTCCATGATCTTGGGAAACCGTGCCTGTCCGCATCTCAGTCACCCTCAACATCCTGAACCGGACACCGAGCCACTTTGCCGAAGCCCTACATCCGCCGCTCCTCCGGCCAGGTGTAAAAGAGGGTCCGCTCAGTGACGCCCTGGGCGCGATGGGCATACGTCCATCTGCAATAGCGCGACCGGTTGCGTGCTCGCCGCAGCCGGCCGCAGCGTTCTTGGCGTTTTGAGCGGGCGAGAGGCTGAGCAGATCATGAGCACGCCGCAGCGGTCAGGATTGGTCGTTGTCCGATGCTTCCCCTTCAGGATCCTCTTGAGGAGTTGCATCTCCATCGAGCAAGCCCAGTTCGCGAGCGAGTTTCCGACCGTGCGCTTGCCGAAAACTACGTCCGCGCAGGTCAAGCGGCATGTTCGTACTCGTTGAGTATTCCGCCCAGCCGTTGCCTTCTTCGGATGTCTAGGTGAGCGATTTGGTCTGGTTCGGTGATCGGTGGAGGCAGCGGCTTCAACGGGCGTGAGTTGGCAATGCCTTGGTGCGGGCGGTGTGCGTTGTAGAAGGTCTCGAACTCGCGGAGGTTATGGAGCAGGTGGCGCTGGTTCCAGATCAGCGTTCGGTCGAGGAGTTCACGGCGGCAGGTCTGCACCCACCGCTCCATCACTGCGTTCATCCTGGGCATCCGCACCCCGGTCAGCACCGCCCTGATGCCGGCATCGGCCAGGACGGCGTCGAACATCTCCGGGAACTTGCCGTCCCGGTCGCGGATCAGGAACCGTGCCCGGCAACCCGCGTCCTCCAGATCCATGACCAGGTTCCGCGCCGCCTGGGTCACCCACGGGGCGGTCGGGTGGGCCGTGGCGCCCAGAACCCGGACACGGCGGGTGTGGTGCTCGATGACCGCCAGCACGTACATGCGGGCGCCGGTGAGCGTCACGGTCTCCAGGAAGTCACACGCCAGCAGCGCCTCAGCCTGCGATCGCAGGAACCCGGCCCAGGTGGTGGCGGAACGCTCGGGCGCCGGGTCGATACCGGCGTCCTTGAGGATCTCCCATACCGTGGAGGCCGCAATCTTGACGCCGAGCACCAGCAACTCGCCATGCACCCGCCGGTAGCCCCAGCCCGGGTTCTCCCGCACCAGGCGAAGGACGAGGGCCCGGATGGAGCGGGCGGTCGGTGGGCGGCCCGGCCGCTTGGGTCTGGACCGGGCGGCGTGCCGACCCGCGATCAGGTCCCGGTGCCAGCGCAGCACTGTGTCCGGCCGCACCAGCAGCCGCATCCGGCGCAGTACACCACGAGGCAACCGGTGCAGCAGCGCCGCCAGCAGTGCCCGGTCCGGACCGGTGAACCGCACCCTCGCCCCGTCCAACTGGCGCTCCAGCACCGTGATCTGATGGCGCAGCACCAAGATCTCGGCGTCCTTCGCCCGGTCGGTCATCGGAAGCAGACGCAGCACCGCGAACGTGTTCGCCACGGTCAAGTAGGCCAGTCGCAACAGCACAACCGCCCATCATCCCGGGGCGAGGGCGGTGTCGTGGCCTGTCCCGCGACGCTTCCGGCCCTGCGCCACCACCCGTCGGACATTACGGCCCTCACCTGCGAGCAGGTCTGGTTTCCACACACCACTCCGATCGAGGAACCACAGCAGCGCCTCCTTCGAGCGCGGGTCGGCCCTGCTCGATGCTGTCGGTGGATGCTCACGACCGAGTGACAGGATCGTTTGACCTCCTCTGTGAGACTTTCCTCCGTCTTTGACACTTGTTGATCTAGTAGTTGTGTTCTCCTGTTGTAAGCCCAAATCTCTTGGCCGTACACGGCGTGTCGCGGCCATACGTCGACGTGTCGGGAGAGCAGTGGACGTCGTATGGCGGAAACCCCCGTGGCTGGTGGGGGATGAGGGACTGCTGCGGGTCGGACCAGGCACTGCTGGCGATGAGGAGCATTCGTGTCCCTCCTTCGCTGCCGCGAAGGCTCGGCCTGCGCTGCGCGCGGCAGTGCGGTCGCGGCTGCCACGGGAGCGCCTGGAGACCTTCGCACTGGGGCCCGTCATGGACGCTCTGGATCGGATCGAGTTTGAAGATGTCCCGGTCGAGTTTGCGCTTGCCGAGCTACGGAGCAGGTCACGGGCGGTGCATGAGGGACATCTGCGCTATGTGGATCACGCGGTTCGCTTGTATCAGGAGAGCCACGAGAGCCTCAAACCGGTCCAGCCGTACTGGGTCGTACAGCGTGGAGGAGAGAAGTTCTGGGAGTTGTATGCCTGGTGGCGACGTTACGAGTCCTTTGACGGAAGCGTTCGTGAATACCGGCGGCTGCGCCAGGGGGCGGCTAAGGATTCATCGCCTGGGGAGATAGGTATCGCGGCCTATGTGGCTGCGTTTGGGAGTCCGGCCGAGTGGCCGAAACCTTGGAGTGATCGTTTCCCATTGCTGGACGGAACGGCCGACCAGGTCCAAGGCATAAGGATCGTGGAGGTCGGTCTGGCGGACGGGCGGGACAGGGTCCAGTTCGAAGGCAGCGTCGCGGAGGCAGAGAGTTACTACCGTCAGCATGGTCATCAGCACGTGTCCAAGGTCGTCTCGGCCGGCAGTCTGTCGACAGGTGGCTCGTGCTTCGGCTGTAAGCAGATGACCGGGTGTACGGCGTTGCCACGCGTGCCTGGAATCCTGGGTTTGCCCTCGCGACGGGCTCCGCTCCGGAAGGTGTCCATTTCGACTCTTCGGTACTACTTGGACTGCCCGGCGCAGGCGCATCTACGGTCTCTGCACCTTCCGGCAGAAAGCGAGTACACCGATTCGGCCAAGCTTGGTCAGGCGGTCCACCGCTGGATCGAAAACTTGCATCGCCGTGACAATCATCCTGCGTGCTCGCTCGCGGACATGCCGCCCTCAGGGACGAACTGGACCGGGGGACGTTGGCGGGTTCCCGAGGACCTCGCCGAGGTCGGTGCTCGCATGCTTCGCCATCATGTCGATGCCTGCCCCTTCCAGGCTGAGGACGTCGTTGAACGCGTCGAGGTAGAGGCGAAGCGGGCGTTTCACGACACTGCGGCCCAGGTCATTGTCGTCGCCAAGCCCGATCTCCTCTACCTAGAGGACGGTTCCTGGGTGTGGCGGGAACTCAAGACCACACAGAGGGAGCGTTGGTTCCACGACGACGTGCTCGAGGAGTTTCCGCAACTGGCCCTCGGTGTCGTCGCGCTGGCTCGGGGTGCTCTCGGAGGCGATCTGAATGGCTCACGGGTGGAGGTCGAGATCCTCCGGCCTGAGGGATCTGACCTGCAGATCATCGATCCGTTCGAGGGAGGCCGTCTGGAGAAGGCACTCTCGGTCCTTCGGCGGTACGCGGGGCCGTGGCGGGCTGACGCGGCCTTTGAGGCTCGGCCCGGCAAGAAGTGTCAGTGGTGTCCTGTATCCAGGTGGTGTGCGAGCTACTCCGAGGCGGCCGCGTGAAGGCGAAGGCGCTGTGATGATCGAATCCAACCAGGCACCCGCTCCGTCGGCGTTCTTCGACGGTGAAGTACTCATGCGTCTGGTTGCTACGGCGTTGGTCACATTGTCCCGTCAACGTTCAGTGTCGAGCCCCGCCTACCCGGCGAAGGTGCAGAACGCCTACAACCACCTGGTTTTGCACTGCCTCAAGAAGAACGAGCAGCCGCCGGGCAGCGTCGCGGAGATGGTGTCGTGGGCGGCCACACGCCCGCTGGTCAAGTGGCCGGTATCCGTGTCCGAGGAGCTGCTCGGAGGTGACGGCCTCCTGGTTGACAAGGACACGCGCACCCCCACCCAGACTTGCTTGGAGTGGGAGGTGCACGCCGCTGATCCCGCAGCCGAGTTGTTCGAGAACGAACGGCTGCTGGAGGCGATCGCGGTCTGTCGCGACGCGGAGGCGCCCGATGCCTACACCGCCTTCCGGCGTCACCTGACTACCAAGCCGGTTCTCACGGGCGCGGAGCTCGCCGAACTTGGCGGAGATCCAGAGTTCGGGCTGTTGCTGCATCCGATTCTGAAACGCTGCTACGAGTCCGCGCCCACCTCCTACCAGCGAAAAGGCACGTTCATGCAGTGCGCACGCTGCCGGTGCCTGATGGTGCCGACAAGCTGGGGTGGATTCCGCTGTGAGCTCGACCGCTGCCGCCGGGACGGAAGAACGACCACCGGGACTGAGTTGCCCCCCAACAGAGGGGGCGTGTTCCAGCTCAGCAGGCCGTTGCGCATGTTCATCACAAGTCCGGGCCTGGCGGAGACCGACCTGGAACAGGCGTTGATCACCAGGTACGGAATCAAGCCAGAGATGTGGCCGAACTACGACGCCTACGACCTCAGGGTGGCTCTGCCCGGCGGACAGGCGTGGGCGGTAGATGTGAAGGACCGCGTGAATCCAGTCCTGCTCGCTCGGACGACGAGGCCGTTCCGGAGGAAGCCGCCCTACGATCGGGCTTTCCTCGTTGTCCCGCGGTATCGGTTCGAGGACAACGACGCCTACGGGAGGATCTTCGCCCGGCATCTGCCAGGCGAGCTGGCCGACCAGATCACGCTGCTGGACGATCAGGCGTTTCTCAAACTGGTCGCGTCGGTCCGGAACAAGACAAGGGGGCGGCATGCGTGACCGTAGCGGCTGGCACCGTAGGTGTTCCCCGGCCCAGCTCAACGATGTCTGGCCGGCGAAGCTGGATGCATTCCGGCCTGGTGATCTGCTTGACGTCGAACTCGGTCTTTATCTGCTCATGTGCGTCATGCCCACGCGGTCAGCTAAAGACGCCTGGACACTCCTGGGCGGTTACCCCATTGCCGAGGCGTTCGGTGATCTCCAAAGTGAGGAGCAGCGGCTTCGTGTGCTGCGCGCTCGACACTATCTCTGGGACCTTCGACGGCCTAAGACCTGGCGTGACAACCTTGGGCGCTACCTCAAGGTCCCACAGGAACTCCGCGGTTATGACCTGGACGATCTCGACGATGTCCCGGGACGCCGGAATCCGTCGCGGGCCGTGAAGCGTTTCGAGGTCTACGAGGACCTCCTCACGACCGCGCCGGACTACGCCACGCGTGAGATCCCGCTGGCTGAGGCAGGCGAGCAGACCTTCCGGGCGAGGGACCGGGAACACTCCGTCACGTTCACCCCCGACCTCCTGGTGGATTCAACACCGAAGGCGCACGACCTGTACGCGCCTCCCGCAGGTGAAGGCAACCCTATCGAGGTCACCTGGGAGGAGCTCGAAAAGGCCGCCGCCGAAATGGACAAAACCGAGCAGGCTAACGGCGCTACCCGGGGCAGTAGATGGTCGTGGCGGCTGAAGCGCGTCAGGCTGTTGGTCCGGGATGATGAGGACGGCAGGTTCATCCGCCAGCGCAAACTGCGGGTGGACCGTCTTCTTCATCTGGTCGGAATGGTCGGCGCAGGAAAGTCCACAATCCGAGACATTCTCGCCTTCCATGTGGCGGGCAAGCAAAAACGGCGTGTCACCATTGTGGTCGGTGACGTCGCTGAGACCCTTACCGTCGTGGAGCAGTTCAAAAAGCTGGGCCTCACCGCTGCCCCTGTGCTGGGGCACTCGACCCGGGAACGCAACATCAGCCGCTTGCACCGGCGAACGGCGACAGCAGGCGCCGCCACCATGCTTGCGCACAACGATCCCGGCTTCGCCTACTTGAGCAGCGCTTGTCCGGTGGACGCTCTGCGTGGCTTCGAAGCCCGGGCGCCGCTGGGGATCAACGAAGCCCCATGCTTGTCGCTCTACACAGTGCCCGATGAGATCGAGGAATCCTCCGCCTCAGACCTCGACACTGCGCCCAAGACGCGTCAGCCCAAGCCGAAACGCCAGCTGTGCCCGTTGTGGAATCGCTGCCCTCGGCATCACGGTGCCCGCGAACTCGTGGACGCGCAGATCTGGGTCGCCACACCTGCCGGCCTCGTGCACAGCGCGGTACCCCAGCACCTTCAAGTTGAGCAACTACGCTACTTGGAACTGGCAGGCAGGCGCAGTGACCTGATCATCATCGATGAAGCCGACAGGGTGCAGATGCAGCTCGACACAGCTTTCGCGCCGGCGAGCACATTGGTCGGCAGATCACCGAATTCATGGTTCGACGAGGTTGCCGTTCACAAGTTCCAGCAGATGGCCCGTGACGGGCGCCTGCAGCTATCGGCCCGTGACGTCGACGACTGGACGAACGCGGTCAACACCGTCAGCGCGGCCACCGACCGGATCTACGCGTTGCTCGTCAAGGACGACGACCTCCGTAAGTGGATCAGCGTCGATTACTTCAGCGCCTTCACCCTGCACTCGTTGCTGATCAAGAGCTGGTTCCCGGGAATCGACCAGAGCGATCCCCCGCCACAGGTTCAACTCGTGGAAGCGGCCCTCTCCCGGTTCCGCGACGACCCTCTCCACCAGGCCCAGCCGAGAGGAGAAGACGACGAGGTCACCGATCTGGTCAACACCTTCGTCCACCTGGCACTCGAGCTGTTGCACGCCCCGCACGGATCAATGACACGGGACCGGCTGCGTAGGACTCTCGTAGAAGCTGTGGGCCGGGATCCCGAGATCGAGGACGAGCTCGACGTGCAGGCAACCCGGTTCGAATTCACGCTATTGCTGGCCGCGTTGCACAGTCGGCTCAACTTCATGACGATCCTGTGGCCGCGAGTGGAGGCGGCGATGAATCTCGAAGCCACCTCCAATGTCCTATCGCGGAGGCCACCCAAGGACTACGAGCCCGTCCTGCCCGAGTCGCCGATGGGCAACGTCCTCGGCTTCCAATTTCGGCACGACGACCGAGAACGCGATGGTGACCGTAGCGGCGAACTCCGGTTCTTCCGCTGCAACGGCGTCGGCCGCGAGTTGCTCACCCGCCTTGGTGATCTCGCCGAGGTGGATGGGCGGCCCGCACCGAACGTACTGCTCATGTCGGCAACAAGCTGGGCGGGGACGTCCAGTAGATACCATCTGCATGTCCCAGTCGGGGCCATCCTGCGTCCCCGTGAGGAGGAGATCCAGGCCATCCTGGCGACCGAGTTCCGCAAGGAGTTCCTCTACTGGCCAGACAGCGACAGGCCGGTAAGGCTTTCGGGATGTGATCCGGAGCAACGCCCGGATGCATTGCTGCAGATGCTGCATCAGTTGGCCGTGCCCGATCGGAGCCTCACCGACTCTGTGAGCATGCTGGACGCGGAACTGGATGAGATCGAGGACCCCGAGCGCCGTCGGATCCTCCTGCTGGTAGGCAGCTACGTGGAAGCCAGGACGGCAGCGGAGTTCCTGAACCAGATTCCGGAGTGGAACGGCCGAGTCATACAGCTGATCTCCGACGACGCGGACTCAGACTCGGCTTGGGCGCGGATGCCGGATACCCCCGCCGTTCGAACATTGTCGCGGGGCAACGTAAGTTCGTTCGCCCGTTCCGGCGGTGAGATCCTCGTCGCGCCGCTGTTGGCCGTCGAAAGAGGGCATAATATCGTCCTGAACAGCGGCAAGGCTGCGATCGGGAGCGTCTTCTTTCTCGCGCGGCCGCATCCCCGTCCGGATGATATCTCTCTCGCCATCCAAGCCATCAACGACTGGGCTGTGCGCCAGCTGCGAGACGAGGACGGTCTGTTCCGCCAGGCAGCGCTCGCGGCGGGAACACCGGACCGCGCCGGAACCGAACTGCGCACCCGGGCACGGAAACGGTGGAACCGTTTCCTCACCAGGCGCATGGCGTGGTCCAGCCTCCGCGATGAAGAGAAGATCGCCTTCACCTGGGATCAGTTGGTGGTCATCTGGCAGGTCATCGGCCGCCTGGTCCGCGGTGGCGTACCCGCCAGAGTCGTCTTCGTCGACGCGGCGTTCTCACCTCAAGAAGCCGGATTCCGCGCGACCGACACCGCCGATACCAGTCTCCTGGCCAGTATGCGGGACGTCCTAGCCCCCTACTTCGACGACGACCCCGACCTGTCGCCCACCGATCGCTCGCTCGTCCAAGAACTCTACGAGCCGCTTTACCGTGCGCTCGTCGACATGAACTAACCGAGATTCCCGTTCAAGCCACGTCGGAGGGCTCGCAGTGGTGTATCCAGAGATCCAGCCCGCGTCCTATTGGCCGAACCCGCACCACGACGGCTTCAAGGCGCAGATGCATACTATTGCGCTGCCCGCTGACTGGGAGCTGCCGATCAAGAACCTGTACCACCACGGGATGAGCCCTCAACAGGCCGAACGACGCAAGCGCATCCCAACGAAAGCAATCAACCAGGTGATGCGTGCCGTGGCGCCGGATCTAGTGTCGGTCGACCACAGCGCCACCTTTGGCAACGAGCAACCCTGGCTCTACGCCGCCACCCCATACCCGACACCCCTCATTAATCTCTTCGCGGCGGCGTGGCTGCGTGACCTGCAGCGGGACCCGGAAGACCCCGAATCCCGTCGCCTGCTCCACAAGACCTTCCGGCTACTCGAAACGGAGGGGCTGACCTGGCGGGAGAGCACCGTGGACCTCCTGGAGAGCACCGTCTCCGAGGGTGGCACGGTGCTGCCTGCCAACCATCTCTTTCGGCTTCTTCCGGACGTCCTGGCTACTCGTATCACGCAGCTCGATCCGTATGAGCACCAAGGCGAGCGCCTATCGTTCCGGCAGGTCGCCGGCGATGCCCGAGCAGGCGGTGCAGAGCTGATGTCCTGGCCCCCGTTGACCTACGAATCCACGAACAAGAAAGGCGACGGCACCAAGCTCTGGCGCTACTCCGCCTACATCCGGCTCAGCCTCCGGTCCACGCCCTTCTCAGCGATCCCAAGAATCCACCTCACTACGGGCGTCCGCCGCTTCGTTCGCGGGCAGGTGTGGATGCCCCTCGAAGACGGCGTGTCGGTATACCTACTACCCGATGAATCACTCATCCCCGAAGGACCAGCCCCGTCAAGGCTCTCTGTCGCCATGATCGAGTGGAACCGGGGAACAACGAACTGGCGGCACGGCGGACCGCAAGGCATGCTGGTCGGAGTCTCCGCATTTCAGCAGTTGCCACCCGTGGAGCGGCTCGTCAAAGAGGCCGATCACTGGATCGACGGTCGGCATGACGACATTGCGGTCGCGGTCAGCCACCACACAGCGATGGGATACCACGCCGTCGGCACCGGGCTCATGCCAAGCGAACGCCGTAGGCTGACCGAATGGGCAGAACAGGCCCTTCTTCCCGACTTCCTGCCGGTGCCCACCCTCCGACGGAGCAAGGTCGCCCCACCTGCAAAGAAGCAACTGGAATCCCATAAGAGTGTGCCCAAGAAGGAAATCTCTGAGGAGGAACTCGCCGCCATCCTCGCCGAGAACAAGGCTCGCGACGATCGAAACGGCATCCGGCGACGACAATGCCTCGCAGATAGCCTCGACGGACGCCCGCTCATCGCCATTGTTCTCCATCAGGCGGACGGCACACGAGACCGCATCATCCAGGCCGCCGAGGACAGCCTCGCCCTCTCCCCTCACCGGCTTGAGCAAGGCCCCACAAGGTGGGAGTGGAGCACAGACGAGCTGGACATCAAGATCTATGCCCAGCCGATCGGGGCACTGGGCGGGCCTCTCAGCCAAAGCGACAAACCACCCGCGAGAGGTCGAGAGCACGATCAAGCGATCGCCACACGCCGAACCGGCGTCGCAGCATTCGCGGAAAAGCTCAAAGAGAAGGCACCGGGCGCAAAACTCGCCCTCGTCGAACTCGACGGCAAGGAGAAATTCGCCAACGCCAACCGCCGCAACGACCCGAAGTACGCGATCCGTCTGGGTCTCGCGGACGCAGGCCTCATCAGCCAGTTCATCCGCCCCCTCGACCATGACGCCGAGGACCCTGAAGAGGCAGAACAAGATGCAATATTCCGCGCCGACGCCGCATGGCTGGACAGCCTGAGGCAAACTGGAATGCGCTTCACCCCCCTACACACACTCGGCGAAGCAATCCCAGACCAGCTCAACCAGCTAGCATTCTGGCTCGTCAAACGCCGCTCCGACGGGCCGACCAACAAAGCGCAGTTCACCCCCATCGCCGTCCTCATCCGCCCAGGCCAGAAGTGCATCATGGGAAAGACTGCGGACATGGCTGAATGGGTTCCCTACCCCGAGCTCCTCCTCAGCCTTACCGGCCAGATCGACCAAGGTGACCTGAAGACGGAGGCTCAGCAGTCGGCCGCGACCGCAGCGTTCGTGAAGAAGACCCTGAGCATGCTGCGCGGCAATCCGACCCTGGTCCTGACCAGAGCCCAGAACATCCGCATGAGGTGGCCCTGGCTCACCAATAAGGGCTTGGTCCAAGACCGCATCGGGTTCGACCGGGGCCCGCTCCAACGAATCAGCTTGGCCGGCAAGCAACTGCGAGTGATTCGGGTCGCCGACGGCGACCGGGACGAGACCAGCCAATGGTGGGCTCCCGCCGAGCTAAGCAACGAGGAGTATGAAGGCAAGCAACGCGGTGGTATCGCGAAAGGTCTTTGGAAACCTGAAGCTTCCGACCGTATCTTCTACAGCACGTCCGACAAAGCGGGCACTCACCTCATAAGCGTGGAAGCGGCAAAGCTCACCCGCCACGTCAATGAGAAGGGCCGCAGTGAGTTCAGGCCCACGAAGAACGCCTGGAACCCCGACCTTCTCGAGCTGACGATCGCCTGCCTGCAACCGAAAGACGATCCGGAAAAGTGGGCCATGTTTGTCCACCAGCAGCGTTTCTGCGATGACTACCGGGACGTTCTAGGTCTACCTCTGGTGCTACACCTGGCTAAACTGGCCGATCAGTACGCACTGCCCCAGGACGACATCGAGACCGCCTCCCCGGTAGAGGAAGAGGAGCAGGAATCGGAACAAATGATGATCGAGCTAAGCTTGAAGTAGCTCCAATTCTGCATCTAGGAGCGCGATTCCAGGCCGGTTTCGGCAGGCGACACGTTGCCGATGGTCGAGTGCAGGTGGCTTGTACCGCTGTCGCGACCGATCATGCCGGGGTGGCTGTCCCGGTCGAGCAATGCGCAAACGCGGCTTTCCAACTCGTCGGCAGGGCGGGTGCTGTGTGCATTGACAGCTTGAGTCTCCTCCAACGTGGTTGGTGACGGCCTACTGCACCTGCGTGCATCCCACACTCAGTTTGCGTAGGTCAAGCAAGGCCGCCGGCGAAGAGGTCCTATAATCGCTAACGTTCCATGCTGGCCCCGTGGCGGCTCGTTGGCGGCTCGGCGGTTCCGAACCAGATCGGCACGTGGCGACATGGGACAGCACGCGAATAGGGCTCCAGGCGGAAAGAACGCTTTTAATCCGTAGGTTGTGGGTTCGAGTCCCACGCGACCCACCAGCTTTGACCAGGGAAAACACGGCTCTGACAGCCAGCCGGTGATCATGCCTGGGGCCGGGATGAGGCCGCCCTGGGGCCGCCATACACGCAGGCCAAGTCCAACACCCCCGCGTCCTCCACCATTCTGACGGGGGAAAGGCCGAATTCCCGCGCCGAGCTGCTCGCAGCCGCCGCGCCTCCGGTATGCGGTTAGTCCCTTCGCAGGTCGACGGGCAAGGACAGGGAGCGGTTGCTCTCGCTTACGCCGCAGAAGCCGTGTTATCGACGCGACCCCGGACAGCAGGCCGCGCTCGGGTGCGGGGCCACGCCGGCTCGGGGCGCAGAGTGGTCGGCCGGCGCCGCACCGGGCCCGCCCGGGTACGGCTCGCCGCTGGCCGTTGACGCCGGGCCGGAGCACGGCCCCGGCGCCGGGTGGTGCCGGGCACCACACCAGCCGCGCGGAGCAGGTACGCGGCGGTCTTCTCCGCGGCGGTGTGCGCGACCTCGGGTAGCACGGAGGTGTAGGTGTCGGCGGTCAGCACGATGCTGGAATGCCCGAGCATCTCCTGCACCACCGTCAACTCCACCCCGGCCGCCAGCGCCAGCGTGGCCGCGCCGTGCCGCAGGTCGTGCAACCGGATCGGCGGCACATCATGCTCGGCGATCAGCTTCTGGAACACGTGCGTGAGCCGGCCCGGGGCGACCGGGCCACCGATGTGGTTGGTGAACACATACCCGCTGTCACGGTACCTCTCGCCATAGGCATCCGCCTCCGCCTGCTGTCGGGAGCGGTGCACGCACAACGCCGCGATGGTGGTGCGGTCCAGCGCGATCACCCGGGTGCTGTGCGGCGTCTTGGGTGCGCACGCGGTCAACCGGCCGTTCCTGCGCTGCACCTGCCGGCAGATCACCGCGGTTCCTGCGTCCAGGTCGACCTCGCACTACCGCAATCCGGCCGCCTCGCCGCGCCGCAGCCCGCGCAGCGCGATCAGGTGGTAGACGGCGTACAGCCGATGGCTTCGGATCTCGTTGAGGAAACCGGCCTCCCCCCAGGCACCTCACACACCTACCGGATCCGCGCCACCGACCCATTCGGGAACACCGTGCAATCCCCCGCGAGCACCCCCGTCCAGGCGTCGCCCGCTACCTGACTCGGAGAAGCCGCCATGGTGCCAGCTTCCAGCACACGCACCCCTGCACTTGCCGAAAACTCCATCCGTGCCGGTCAAGCCACAAAATCACCAACGGACCATGGCGGCTCGTTGTCGGCTCGGCGGTTCTGAAACGAATCGGCATGCAGTGACATTGGACGGCAGGGAAATCGGGTGAGATGCGGACGGCTCGGCATAAAATGACACTGTGAGACCCGTTCCGACACGACAATTTCGGACTTTTAATCCGTAGGTTGTGGGTTCGAGTCCCACGCGACCCACCACCCTGACCGGGGCGAACACCCTTCTTCGGGTACACCGGAGATCTGGCCTGAGGCCGGCCTGAGGCCATAAACAGCAGGCTGCGGACACGCCCGCCGGCTCCCACGGCCTCCCGCTCCGACCGGCGACCGGGCAACGGCGATCCGGCGTCCGTCCCCTTCCTCGGCACCGGACGCGGTCTAATGCTCAGCTAGCCCTTTCTGCAGAGGACGACGCAGGACCAGGGAGCGGACGCTCTCAAGCACGCAACAAACGCTGAGGCGGATCGACCACCAGCACGCGCGGCGGCGGTGTGCGCGAGCTTGGGGAGCACGCTGGTGTAGGTGTCGGCGATCAGCACGATGCTGGAATGCCCGAGCATCTCCTACACCACCGGCCAGGGGGCGGCCGTGTTCGCGACCGGCACGATGCGCTGGGTCTGCGCCATGCGCGGACCCCTCTGCGGACACGGCGTCACCCAGGCCGGACGCCGGTCCGTCACGCAGGTCACCCAAACGCTCATCCGGGCCATGGCCGCAGGGCCACTCGGACGCGCCCACCCCGTCCCGCCCCAACTACAAGGACACCGTCAATCCACGCTGAGGCGGCGTCACCGGTCGGCCTGGTCGTCCGGCGGGACGGCCGCGGGCCGCCGCGCCGGCGGCTGCCAGGTGGTGCTGGTCGTCCAGATGCCGTAGGCCATGGCGAGCGCGGCGACGAAGTTGATCGCCAGCCGCGGCGGGGACGTCCTGATCCGCTCGTGGAACGCGGTGAGCCCGATGATGACGGAGACCAGCGGCTCGCCCAGCGTCATCGCCGTCAGCGGCGACGCCAGCGAACTGTGCTGGAACGCGCTCTGGTTGAGTTGCATCCCGACGATGCCGGCGCCGATGAGCACGTACACCTCCCAGTGCAGCGGGAGCGTGAGCGGACGGGTCGCCAGGATGTCCGTGCAGGTCTTGAGCAGCGCGGCGGTGAACCCGTACAGGACGCCGGTGGCCAGTCCCACGGAGGCGCCCGAGCGCGATCCCCCGGTCGTGTGGTGCGACAGGGCGAGCAGGCCGATCACAGTCACCGCGACGAGCCCGCCGCTGGCGAACCACGCGACGCCGCTCGGATGTTTGATGCCACCCTCCGGGGCGGCGACCAGGAAGGCGGCCAGCCCCGCCGTGGCCAGCGCGGCCCCGCCCAGCTCGCGCCGGTGGGGCCGGCGCCGGTTGAGCGCGGCCTCCATCGGCACCGACAGCGGCAGCCCGCTGACCTGGATGGGCTGGACGAGGACCAGCGCGCCGATCTGCAGCGCGGTGGCGTGCAGGGCGATCCCGACCAGGTCAGTGAGCTGCCCGCCGATCCAGATCGGATGGTGCAGCAGCCGCACGTCGAACAGCCCGTGCCGGACCTCGTGGAACGCGGCGTGGTGCTGGAGCGCCGCCGCGAGCACGAATAACACCGCGGCGGCCAGGGCGATCGCGACCGCCAGGACGTTCACTCGAACCGACCGGAGCGCCCGCCGCCCGAAGGACCGGCAGCCTGCTGAACCGATCCGGGCACCCGCCGTTCCCGTGCGTTCATGGCGGCAACCCCCCTCGTCCTCGGAACGGTCGCATCAACAGCGCCATGCCCTGTCCGGCGGACCGCAACGAGGCCGAACGCCTTCCTTCACCGCCCTTGAACGGCACGCGACAATTCACCGGAATGCCCGGCGCAAAGCATTACCGGGAATTTGGTCCTCGACGGTCATCTGCACTGCTGTGGCCATCGCGTTTCCGATGCAAGTGACCGCGAAGCCGCCAGATGACAACGGCGAGGACGACCACACCGACGATCACGATCGCGGTGACCCGCCCGGCAACATGCTCGACCCGGGCATAAGCATGCCCGGCGAAGTATCCGAGCAGCGTGAAGCTCACGCCCCAGACCAGACCTCCGGCGGCGTTGTAGACCAGGAACACCCGGCTGGGCATCCCCGACGCCCCGGCCAGCGCGGGCATGATCGCGCGGAAGAACGCGACGAACCGTCCGGCGAAGACGGCGGCACCGCCCCTGCGCCGGATCAGGTCGCGGGCGCCGTCCACGCGGTCGCGGTGGCGGCGGAGCGGACGGCTGTCCAGAATCGGCTGCCCGACATGGCGCCCGATCTGGTACCCGACGAAGTCCCCCGCGATCGCCGCCAGGACCACGATCACGGCGAGCCACACGACCGAGATCTTCTGCTGGGCGGCCAGCGCCCCGCCGAGGACGACGGCGGTCTCACCGGGCAGCACGAAGCCGAAGAACAGTGCGTCCTCGCAGAACACGAGCCCGGCGACGACCCCATAGACGACCGGCCCGGACAACCCGGCCACCCACGACACGACCGAGGCGAACAAAACTCAACGCCTCCATCCAGATCCCTGAACGCCCGCGGCACTCCGAGCCCACCCGCCGACACCTCGCCTGCCGGCCCTTTCCCCTACCCGGCGTCAATACCCCGACCGGCCGGGCCCGCACGAGAAGCCGAACGAGCACTGGCCGGTCAGGCGGGGGGATCACCAGGCCAGGGCGTTGGTCGGCCCCTTGAACCAGAACGTCGTCGCGCGGCCGGTGGCGACGCCGACGCGATGAGCACGTCCCTGCCCGTCCACCGCGAGCGGTGACGCCGTCCGGCCGCCTGTCGTCAACGGAGCTCCCACCAGGTACATGTGGCGGCGCTGGGCCTGGTCATGGCCGGGCGGCGTCGTGGTCGCGGAGCATGCGGGACCTACCAGGCGATCAGGCCCAGGTCGGTGCGGTGCATGTCGGGGAGGCGGCGGAAGCGGCCGTCGTCCATGCGGAAGACGGCCCGGTCGTGGCGCGAGCTGACGAGGAGGTGCCTGCCGGTCGCGTCGAGGGCGGTCCGGAAATCCACCGGTGCCGCGGGCGCGATCTGCCGGGCCGTCATGCGGGCGAGCTCGCGGACGGGCGCCTTGCGGGACCCGTCCCTGAGGGGCAGGGTCAGTTCCACGATCGCGACGGACCTGAGCGTCCCGTGGTCGCCGGTGTTCTCCTCGATGGCCGTGATGGTACGCCCGTCCGGGGAGGGCCGGAAGGAGGACAGATTGGCGACGCTCCTCAGGGCGGCACGGGCGTGGACGAGGCTGGTGCCGGCCGTGCGGGTGTCGAACTCGCGCAGGAGGAAGCCTGGGTTCTCCCCCGGGGGGCTCTCCGGAGCGTCGGTAGCGAAGAAGTCGGTAGCGAAGAAGAGGGTGCGACCGTCCGCCGCCCATGCCGGGGATTGCACGTACCCCAGCGAGTCGGCGCTCGGAGGCGGCAGACGCCATCCCCGGCTGGCACCGGACGGGGATTCGACGACCGCCATGTCGTCGCCGCGGCAACCGGTGAGGTTGTTGAAGACGAGCGCGACGCGGCCGCCATCCGCCGTGGCGGCCATCTCCTCCACCCGGGTGCCGAACCCGCCGGGCAGGGTCGTCCTGCTCGCCACGGTCCCGTCGCGGCGCAGGGTCACCTTGTCGATGCGGGTGCGGCAGGGGCCGGTCTCGTCGGCGAGGAAGGCGGTGCGCCGGTCGGCCGAGACGGTGAGCGCGGCGTAGTGCCCGGCGCGGGGCCAGATGTCGGCGATCACGCGTCCGGTCCAGGAGTCGAAGACCCCGACGCCGCCCTTCCGGTGGGTCGCCAGGAAGTACGGGGGGCCTTCGTGCTCGCCGAGGGCGTCCGGGCCGCGCAGGGCGCCGCGGAGAGTGACGGTCACGGCCGCGACCGCGATCATGGTGAGGGCGGCGGCGACGGGCACGAGCCAACGTCCCGCCGGCCGGCGGCGGCGGGCGGCGGGCAGGGTCAGGGGCGGCAGCGACTCGCGCGTCACCTCGCGCGTCTCGGCGGCGGCGGCGTCCTTCAGCAGCCGTTCGACGTTCACAGGGTCTCTCCCAGCATGCGCTCAAGGGCGGTGCGCCCGCGGGACGTGTTGGACCGGACGGTGCCCCGGCTCACCCGCATGATCTGTGCGGTCTCCTCCTCGGACAGTTCAAGGACGAACCGGAGCACCAGCGTCTCCCGCTGCCGGTGCGGCAGGCGGCGCAGCGCATCGAGGATCTCCTTGCCCTGCTCCAGGCCCAGGACCCGGCTCTCCGCCGACGCGACGGGCGGGTCCTGGGCGCCGAGAAGGCGGCGGCCCCGGCGGCGCAGCACCGACCGGCAGTTGTTGAGCACCGACGACCTCAGGTAGGTCAGGGCCTTTCCGGGATCCTTCAGCCGGCCCCACCGCCGGTACAAGCCGAGGAAGGAGTCCTGGACGACGTCCTCGGCCGTCGGCCTGTCGCCGACCATCACCAGGGCCAGCCTGACGAGGTCCAGGGCGTGCGCTTCGTACAACTGCGTCACCGCTCTCTCGGGGGAGGGCACCACCAGGTCCGGGGGGCCGTCCTGGCGGAAGTTGAGGAGGCTCACGGGGAAGAGACGCGTCCGGGGCGCCGATGTTGCACGGGCGGCCGATCTTTTTCCGGGCGGGCCGTCTACCGCTGGAACAGCGACAGCGTGATGCCGCGGACGCGCCAGACACCGGCCTGCCGGAAGTGCCGCTGGAGGACCTCGACCTTCGCGCGGTCCCGCGGGACCAGGGACGGCATGCGCCAGGGCCCCTCCAGCAGCCAGACCCGGGTCGTCGCGGCACCGGTCAGCCGGCGGCCGATCTCGGCAGGGTCGAACTCGGTGCCGCCGAAATTGCCCGCCTGGGCGGGGGTCCGCCGCAGTGCGATGTCGCGCAACCCGCGGAACGCGTCCGGGTACGCCTCGGCGATAGAACGCCGGTCCGCCGTGAGGAAGAGGATCGCGTCACCCGGCCGGGCCTCCCGCTCGACGATCGCCGCGGCCCCGCGGAGGTTGTCCCACCAGTTCTCCGGACGGCGCTGCGCGACGTGCAGCGGTGCCACCAGGACGGCCATCGCGACGAGCGGCACGATCCACGTCCGGCAGGGCATCCGAGCCAGTCCCGCGGCGGCCGGCAGCGCCATGGCGGGGAGGCTGCCGATCACGTAGCGGCTCGTGTAGAAGGGATGGAACTGGGAGACCAGGAGCAGCACCGTCGCGGGCAGCAGCAGCCAGGGCAAGGCCAGGGCCCGCAGGCCGATCGGGCCGCGGCGCCGCGCCGTGATCAGGCCCACCGCCATTGCCGCGCCGAGCAGGTACGCCACGATCGGGGGGCCGGTGAACGCCTCGGCCAGGTAGAGGGCGTCGCGCCATCCCGGGCGTGTCAGCCAGTCTAGGGCGTTGCGCTGGGTCACGGCCAGCGCGATCAGCGGGCTCACCGCGACGACCGCTCCCGCCGCGGCGGCGGACCACCGGCGCAGCATCGTCCTGGCGCGGCGCGTCAGCAGCAGGGTCGCCAGGTGGGCGGGCAGGATGAGCAGTGCGAACAGATGGACCAGCCCCAGCAGGGCGATGCCCGCGCCGTAGGCGGCGTACCGGCGCCGGGAGCCCCGTTCCGCCAGGTCCACGAACAGCACGGTCAGCCACACGGTGAGCGCCGCGACCAGCGAGTAGGACCGGGCCTCGTGCGCGTAGTGGCTGGCGAACGGAGCCCCGGTGCAGATCAGGCCGGCGACCAGCCCGACGGGCCCGGACATGATCCTGCGGCCGAGGACGGTGATGCCCGCCGCCGTGGCCGCGAACGCCGCGATCGAGGGGAGCCGCAGCGCGAACTCGCCGGCCCCGAAGACCTGCACGACACAGTGCATGAGCAGGTAGTAGGCGGCGTGGACGGCGTCGATGTGCCGGGCGCACCACAGGATGCCGGGGATCGAGCGGCGGGCGATCTCGGACGTGATCGCCTCGTCACGCCACAGCGGCAGCCGTCCGGCGCCCCAGAGGCCCATCGCCAGCGCCAGCAGGGCGGGCACCGAGGGAAGGAGCCAGGCCCTCTGCTGCCCTCGCCCCGCCTCCCCGCGCCGTCCTGCGTCTTCGGCGGGCGGGCCGTGGTGCTCGGCCGTGGCCGGGCGTTCGCCGGGCAGCAGATCTAGTTTTGAGTTCACGCCAAGAGACGCAGGGAGCCCCGCAATGTTGCATCCCCCGGCGCCTATTTTCGATCGGGCGCGGGCTGTGTGAGGGCGTCCAGATCATTTGCGCCTGTGGAACCGCCTTTTAATCCATCGGCACCGTCGGCGACGCGTTGCTGGAGTCGGCGATCGGCTTGTACAAGACCGAGCCGATCAAACCGCGTGGGCCGTGGAGAACCTGACCGGCGTCGAGCCGGCCACCGCCGAGTACGTGGACTGGTACAACACCACCCGGCTCCACGGGGAGATCGGCCACGTACCACCCGACGAATACGAGGCCCTCTACGACCGCCAGAACCACACAGAACTGCAGGTCACAGCCACAACCTAGAGCCTCTGTCGAACCCCGGGGCGCTTCAGTGCAGCCGACCCGGCCGCGTCGTGGACGGCCGTCCCGTCCTCGGCCTTGCCGCGATGTCGGCCGCAGGTGCCGTCTGGCCACCTTGTCAGTGATCATGCAGCACCGTCGCTCTGGGGATGGATTCCGAAGACCACTCCTGCGGGCGATACCGCGCGGGCCCGGAACCGTCACCCTGGATCACATGCCGGAGGGGGAAACCGTGGGCTCACCGATCCAAGCGCGCGCGTTGGACGCGGGGATCGCGGCCGTGGTGCTGGTGACCACCACGGCCCCGCTGTTGTCCCAGGAACGATGGTGGTCGGCCGCCGCCGCCGTCATGGCCGCGCTGCCGCTGGCCTGGCGCCGCCGGGCCCCGCTCGGCGTACTGGCCGTGGTCGCCGTCGCGACCACCTGCCTGGTGGTGGCGGACGCCCTGCCGCCACTGGCCTACGGGTGCATGGTCGCGACCTACACCGTGGCGGCGGTGAGCACGCGGAGCCGGCAGGCGGTGGCACTCGGCGCGGGAGTCCCGCTGCTGGCCTTCTCGATCGCCGTCCCCGGCGCGTCGTTCGACGACGCGGGCTACACCGTGATGGCGTTCGTCGCCGCGTGGGCCCTCGGTGCCGGGACCCGCGCACGGCAGGCCGCCGAACACGAACGGCTGCGCCGCTTGGAGGGCGAGCGGCTCGCCGCGCTCGCCCGCGAACGCACCCGGATCGCCCGGGACGTCCACGACATCGTCACCCACGCCGTGGGGCTCATCGTCGTCCAGGCCGAGGCGGGGCCGGTGGCGGCCCGGACCGACCCCGTCCGAGCGGACGCGATCTTCGACACGATCGCCGACACCGGGCGCGAGGCCATCGGGCAGCTGCGCCGTGCCCTGGGCACGCTGCGCTCGGGTGCGGAGACGTGCGAGCCGGCGCCGGGGCTCGGCGCGCTTCCGGCCCTGGTCGAACGGACCAGGCGAGCCGGGATCGACGTCACCCTCGCCGAGCGGGGACGGCCCCGCCCGGTCTCGGCCGACGCCGGGCTGGCGGTCTACCGGGTCGCGCAGGAGGCGCTGGCGAATGTCGTCCGGCACTCGCACGCGACGACCGTCCGGGTCGAGCTCCACTGGACGGACCGGGAGCTCCGCCTGGTCGTCGCCGACGACGGCCGGGGCGGGTCCGCCATGGGCGGCGGTCACGGGCTTGCCGGGATGCGCGAGCGGATGAGCGCCTGCGGCGGGACACTGCGCGCGACCGGCGGCGAACGGGGCTTCGTGGTCCGGGCGGCGCTGCCGCTAGGGTGACCGCGTGCTGCGGGTACTGATCGCCGATGACCAGGATCTGATCCGGGGCGGGTTCGCGATGATCCTCGATGATCAGCCCGGCATGACCGTGGTGGGGGAGGCGGCGACCGGGGCCGAGGCGGTGCGCGCCACGCTGGGCCTGCGCCCCGACGTGGTGCTGATGGACGTGCGGATGCCCGAGATGGATGGCATCGAGGCGACCCGCCGGATCTGTTCCGGCACCGATGCCAAGGTCCTGGTCCTGACCATGTTCGACCTGGACGAGTATGTCTACGACGCGCTGCGCGCCGGTGCGAGCGGCTTCCTGCTCAAGGACATGCGCCGCGGCGAACTGGTGGAGGCCGTGCGGGTGGTCGCCGCCGGGGAGTCGCTGCTGGCCCCGACGGTGACCCGGCGACTCATCGCCGACCTGGTCCGGCGTCCCGCGCACGGGGTTGCGCCGCGGCTGGCCGGCCGGCTGGCGGAGCTGACCGAACGGGAGGTGCAGGCGCTGCGGCTGGTCGCCCGGGGCCTGTCGAACGCCGAGATCGCCGCCACGCTGGTGGTCAGCGACCATACCGTCAAGACGCACGTCAGCCGCGTCCTCGGCAAGCTCGGGTTGCGCGACCGGGTGCAGGCGGTGGTGTTCGCGTACGAGTCGGGCCTGGTGCTGCCCGGCGACGGCCTGGAGGCGTGACCCGCGCGAGTGACGCGCGGAACCGCTCTCACCGGCGACGCGGCCGTCCCGTCCCGTGGCGGAGCATCGAGGCGACCCCCCACCCTCGATCGGAAGGTCGTCCGATGCACCGCAGACGTCCCCGTGTTCTCCTCGCCGTGGCCGCCGCCGCGGCGTCCGCCGCCCTGTTCCACCTTGGTACGGGACTGCATCCGATACCGGTGTTGACCTGGCTGGCGGCGCTGCCGGTCCTGCTGCTGGCCCCGCGTACCGGCGTGGGCCCCGCCGCCGCGGCCGCGTTCGCCGCCTGGCTCGGGGGCCAGACCAACCTGTGGGATTTCTACCAGGGCGAGGACGGCCTGGATCAGCCGGTGCCCCTCGTGGTCGGCATCTTCCTGGGGACGGCCGTGCTGTTCGCCCTGACGGTCCTGCTGGCGCGCGCGCTCATGCTGCGGCGCAGGCCGTTCGCGGCGGCCGTCGCCGTACCCTCCGCGTGGGTCGCGGTGGAGTACGCGATGTCGATGCCGCAAGGGGCGTTCTGGAGCGTCGGATACACCCAGGCCGGTGTACGGCCCGTCCTGCAGATCGCCTCGCTGACCGGGCTCTGGGGGATGACCTTCCTGATCCTGGGGGTCCCCGCGGCCGTGGCGGCGATCACCGCGCCCGGCACCGGACCGCGCGCCCGGGGCCGGCTGGGAGCGGCCGCGGCCCTGCTGGTGGTGGCCGCGCTCGGCTACGGGTTCCTGCGGCCGGCGGCCGAGGGCCCCACGATGAAAGTGGCGCTGATCGCCGGCCCGAGCTGGGATCATCCGATCCCGGTGGAGACCCCCGAGGGGCGCGCGCTGGTCGCCCGCTACGCCGAGCGGGTGCGATCGGTGGCGGCGCGAGGCGCGCAGGTCATCGTCCTGCCGGAGAAGCTCGTCCAGGCCGATGAACGCACCCTGCCCCTGCTCACCGGACCGCTGGCCCGCGCCGCGGCCGGACGCCATGTCGTCACCGGACTGACGCTGGTCCGGAACGGTGTCACGGCCAACGCCGCCCTGGACGTCACGTCGGGGACCGTCTACCGCAAGCACCACCTCATCCCCGTTTTGGAGGAGGGATACTCCGCCGGATCGGAAACGGCCTTCGTGCCCGGTACCCGGTGGGGTCTGATCATCTGCAAGGACCTGGACCATCCCGCCCTGCCCCGCGCGTACCGCGGACAGGAGGCCCGCGTGCTTCTCACTCCGGCCCTGGACTTCGGCCAGGACGCCTGGTGGCACAGCCGCGTCGCCGTGACCCGCGGTGTCGAGAGCGGGCTCACCATCGTCCGCAGCGCCACTCAGGGAGCCCTCACGGTGAGCGACCCGTACGGGAACGTCCGAGCGGAGGCCCGTACCGGCGGCGCCGCGCTGACCGTCCTGACCGCCGAGGTCTCCACTCCCGGCGTCACCACCCCGTATTCCAGGCTCGGGGACTGGTTCGCCTGGCTGTGCCTCGTCCTCACCGCGTGCGTCACGGTCCTGGCCTTGAGGAAACGGGCGGCTGGTCAACTTCCCGCGCCTCGTCGCACTGGTCCCCTGACGCGAGCGGGTCGGTGATGCCGCAGGTACCGAACGCGGTGAACGCCGACCGGACGCGCTGGATCCGTACCTGGTGGCCCGGTTACGGATGAGATCTCGTGGAGACGTCCAGCAACCGGGTTGCGGCGTGGGCGAGAGGGATCGCTTCTTGTTCGATCCGGCGGAACGGGGTGGGGCCTGCGGTCGCGATGGTGTCGTAGGCGGTCGCCTCGGCTTCGGTGAGGTGCGGCAGGATCGCCGGGGACGGCTTGATGGGGCGACCGGCCTTGTCGTGGTTCACCCCGTGCTGGGCGTAGCGGTGCAGGTCGGTGGCGTCCATCAGGATCGAGGTGACCGGTTTCGGTGGCGCGTCGTCCGGTGCGGGCTCGGCCAGCGCGGCGCGGAACCGGTCGAGGATCGCGTAGCCGTCCGCGTCGATGTCTCCCCAGTAGACGATGTGGTCCGCAGCGCGGATCCAAGGCACGTCCGCGAGCAGGGCCGCGGCCGCCTTGCCGCCGCCCTCGACCACGATCGTGTCCCGCACCGGGGGGAACCAGAGCCGGGAGTCGCGGTTCTCGACGACGAGGACGATCCGCGGCCGGTAGGCGATGTCGTGCGTGTCGCCGGTGGTCCAGGCGTCATGCCTGCGGCGGCCCGACGCGGCGTGACCGGGGTCGACGTAGGTCAGGTGCAGCACGGCCGGCCGGGGCCGGACCTCGTCCCGGACGTCGCGTCCGGCGACGTCGCGCAGCAACGCGCCATGGGTGTCGAGCCACTTGGTGTGCATGCCGGGGACCGGGAGTTGACGTGCGGTCCATGCGCCCGCGTCCGGGTTCCGGCGCAGCCAGGTCACCGCACTGAGCAGTACCTTGGTGTCATCGGCTCCGAGCTGGTAGACGGCCCGGACGGTGGCCGGGGTGAGGACCGCGCCCGCGGACCGCAGCGATGATGCGAGCGCCCGGGCGCGGCCGACGTCCACGGTCGGCCGACCGGTTTCGGAGACCAGGGCGACGGCGGCGTCCAGGCCCGCGACAAGCATGGTGGGGTAGTCGTCCGTCACACCTTGGACGGACACCGGCTTGCGGACGATCAGCACGCCTGTGGGGTGCCGGTCGGGGAACTCACGCCAGCGCATGTGCCACTCGTGCCAGGCGGCGTACCCGATCCGCGCCACCGCGCTTCCAGTCGACACGCCGGGGCGGAGCGGGACGGAGAACGTGACCGGGTCTCCGGCGCCGAGGTCGGCGCACACGGCCGCCGCCCACTTCTGGTGGACCTTGCGGCGGAGCGACTCGATCGCGTCGGCCGGGGTGATCAGCCGGGGGGTCATGCGCCGGGAACCGCCACGATGGGTTTCGCCCATGACCGCCCCTCAGTGTTCTTGAGGATCAGGTATTCGGCGTCCACGTGGGGTTCGATCGCGCTGTGCTTGTCATTGGGGGCGCCGATGACGAGCTGGAAGCCCAGCCCGCGCCATGCGCCGATGGCTCGGCCGGTGAAGTGCGCGTCCGCCTTGATCAGCGCCTCGTCGAGGAAGACGGGGGCGTAGCGTGGCCGTTCGGCGCCCGCGTCGCCCAGCTGGTAGCGCAGCGCGGCGCCGACGATGAACGCGACCAGTTCCTGGGACTCGCCGCCCGACTTCTCCCCGATGTGGTCGTAGACCGCGACATGCTCGCCGGCGAGGTCGCATTTCTCCGCGCTGATCCGGACGTGATTGCGCACGTCGACCAGGTCGGCGAAATCAGGCGCGGTGCGGCGGATGTGGTCGATCACCTTGGCCATCCGGTGGTAGGCGCGTTCCCGATCGGCGTCCGTCGCCGCCTTGTCGATGACGGCGCGTACATCGCGCAGCTCCTTGCGGAACCGGGCGCGCACCGCGGAGTGGCTTTCCTGCGGGTCGATGCGCAGCCGGTGGCGGTCGTCGGCGAACGGCAGTTCGGCGAGGATGCGGTTGACCGGGTCGATCCGGTCGCGGATCTCCCGGACCGCGGCGGCGAGTTCGCTGTCCAGGCTGGTCAGGTCGTTGCCGGAGAGTTTGAGCAGGCTGTCGCGCCACTCGGTCTCCAGTTCGTGCAGGCCGCTGGTCTCCAGATCGGTGAGCAGGCGGTCGAAGTCGCGGTAGGAGGCGTCCGGATCGGTGCCGAGGTTCGGGTTCGGCCAGCGCTCGACGAACGTCGAGAACGTCTCGTGCAGCGCCTTGCGTGACCGGGCGATCGTTTCCTCCGCCGACTTCCGGTCGTCGTGCATCCGCTCGGCACCGCGCCGGTGCGCGGCGTCGAACTCCGTCAGCGCCGTCGCCGGGTCGGCGCCGTCCGGGGCGCCGTCGAACAGCCCCGTGAGGTACTCGCGGTGTTCCGGGCTCACCTCGGTGCCGGTCGCCGCGGCGGTGTCGAGCGCCCGCTGGGCGCCGTCCACCTCGTCGACGATCGATTCCCATTCCCCGCCGAGCCGCTCCACCTCCCGCTTCTGTCCGCCGACGCGCTCGGTCAGCCGGGTGATCTGCTTCTTGAGCTCCTCCGACTCCTCCTGCAGCCGGTCGATCTCCGGGTTGCCCGCGCGGACCTCGGTGATGACCTGCTTCCAGCGATCCCGTTCGGCGGCGACCGACTCGGCGTCCACCTGCTCCCAGGACAGTTCGGTCACCGCCTGGTAGGCGGTGCGCCGCTCCTCGAACGAGTTGAGGGTCTGCTCCGCCTCCGCCTCCCGCGCGACGGCGTCGTCGCGGCGCTCCCGGGCGTGCTCGATCCGGGTGTCGAGGTCGGCGAGCAGCCTGGTGTTGCTGAACCCCAGCAGGTTGGCCCGGCCGTGGCCGCCGTGCGCGCCCCGGCTGCCCTGCGACATCTGGCCGGTGATCGTGAGCGCCTTCGAGTGCTGCATCAGCAGCTTGGGCGTCTCGACGCAGACGAAGTCGAAGCCGCGGACGAGTTCGCTCTTGAGCCAGGCGGTGAACGGCGACGGCCGGTAGTCGAGCCGGCCGGGGAGCGTCCTGTCGTTCAGCCCGATCTCGTCGCGCCTGCCGGTGCGGACGCCTTCGAACTGGATGCGCCGGGGGAGCTTCACCGCGTTGATCGCCTCGCGGAACGCGTTCAGCCGGCCGATGTCGATCAGCATCCGGGTGGCGAACCCGCCGAGCGCCAGGTTGAACGCCTCCCGCCACGGTTCGAACTCCGTGCGCACCTCGATCAGCTCGCCGACGAACGGCAGGTCGTCCGGGGTGAGCCCGGCGGCGTCGGCCACCCGGTCGCGGGCGGTGTGCAGGTCGGTGGGGATGTTGCCGCGGCGGGCCTCGACCGCCGCGCGCTCGTCGCGCAGCCCGGCCAGTTCGCGTTCGGCGGCTGCGGCCTCCCCCGCCGCCTTCGCGAACTCGTTCTGGGCGGCCTTCCTGGCCTGGGAGTCCGCCAGCGCCCGGCGCGCCGTGTCGACCAGCACGGCGAAGTCCTCGCCGGTCGACACGGTGACGCCGATGGCGCCCAGGGCCCGGTCCAGCCGCTCCCGTGTGCGTTCGACGTCGGCCAGCCGCCGTTCCACATTACGGATCTCCCGGAGCGCGGTCTCCAGCCGGTCGCCGCCGGACGCGCGCAAGGTGTCGAGCAGCGCGTCCCGCCGGGACTCCGCCACGTCGATCAGCGCGGCCGTCTCCCGCACGTCCCCCTCGGCCCGGCGGCGCCGTCCGGTCAGGTCCTCCTCGGCCGCGCGCAACAGGTCGAGCCGGCGTTCGTGCCGCCACAGCGCCGCAGAGGACGCCGGGTCGGTGAACGATCCGACGTCGTCGATCACCCGCAACCGGGCCACCGCGTCATCGATGGTTCTCCGATGGTCGCGGATCGGGGTCAGCGCCCGCACCTGCCGGCGGGCAATGATCATCCGGTCCCGGGTACCGGACAGCTCGTCGAACTGCTGCACCACCTCGTCCGCCGTGGCCAGGGTGGACGGCTCCTCCAGGACCATCGTCTTGTACAGCGCGTCGACGGTGGTGATCTGCTGACCGGCCTGGATCCTGCCGAGCAACCCGACCGCCTTGTGCCCGTCCCCCGCGGCGCCGATGCCCAGCGCGGTGTGCAGCCGGGCGGTGAAGTCCCGGTCGGTGCCGAAGCAGGTCACGCCCGTCGCCTCGACCGCGGCGCGGGCGAGCCTGCTGCCCGCGGGGCCGTCCAGTTCGCGCAGGTCGTAGGCGTCGTCCCGGGTGGCGCGGACCGGGACGACGTCGTCGAGGGTGCGCGCGGACGACGGCACGTACCAGGCCCGGAGCGCGGTGAACACCGCACCGCTCCGGTCGGCCCACGTCATCGCGATCGCCGACCAGGTGTCGCGGCCGTCCCCGCGCAGCACCCGCAGCCTCGTCTCGCCGTCCGTCCGTGACTCGTCGAGCTTCCCGCGGGCGTAGGAGAGGATGTTGCGCTGGTCCTTGCCCCGGGGCCGGCCGACCACCCCGCCGTTGGACGCCCCGTTGAACGGCGTGGTGTGCGGCATCAGCAACGCGATGTAGGAGTCCATCAACGTCGACTTGCCCGACCCGGAACCACCGCTGAACAGGGTCGCGCCGGGAGCGAACCGGATGTGGTGATACCCGTCGTAACCGCCCCAGTTGACCAGCTGCAGATCCCGCGCCACCCACTGCTGACCCCGCGACGCCGCCGGGATCAACCCGAACAACGTGTCGATCATGCTCATGGCGCGACCTCGTTCTGCTCCCGTAGCCACTGGTTCAGTTCGGTGAGCTTCTCGGTGCTCAGCACGACCTCGACCAGCGGCGTGATGCGGTACCGGCCCGTGGACTCCTCCGCGAGCAGGCCCTCGGTGACCAGGCGCTGCACCGCGTTGTGAATCTCGCGCTGGCTGCGGGCGAGGTTGTGGTCGGCTGGATCGAAATAGGTCAGGACGGTCTGTTCCAGCTCTTCGATGTCGACCCGCGCGGACGTCTCGCCGGTGCCGCGTTCCCGCTGGAAGACGGTCCGCAGGTGGACCAGTACCAGGGTCTCGGCCCGGTTGTAGGGGTCGTCCTTCAGCAGGATCGGGACGTCCAGTTCCGCCGAGCGCACCTGCTGTTTGTAGGCGATGCCCCGGTCGTGATCGACCACGAGCCGGACGAACAGGTCGTGCAACCGCGACTCGATGATCTGCTGGTTCTCCAGCAGCGTGCGCCATTGCGCCGGGTTCTTCTCGGCCAGCAGGAACCTGCGTTGCAGCAGCCGTACCAGTACCCGCCGCACGGCCACGTCCAGCGTGCCGGTGTCACCGGCGAACAGTTCGGCCGGGTCGTCCTCCATCGCCACCGGGTCGATGAAGCCGGCCGCCGAGCCGGTCGACCAGCCGTCGTCCGCGCCGTCCGTTTCACTCATCGTGGTTTCCCGGTGTCTCGTCCGTGGCGCGGGCCGGTGCCGGGTTCGCGGCCCGCACGCCGCCGAACGCGAGCCGCCGCCGGGTCTGGTCCGGCCGGACCGTGTCGACCACCGCGACCTCGGCCGTGTCGGTCATTCCGAGGTCATGCGCGATCTCCAGCAGGCCGAGCAGATCCACCGGCCGCCGTATTCGCTCGGCCGCCGCGCGGAAGGCGGCCGCGACGTCGACCTCGTCCGCGTCGCCCGCGAACGCCGCCAGATGTGCGCGCAGTTCGGCGTACTGTGGACCACCCCAGGCCCGGGTGTCCGCGGCTGGCACGTCCTCTGCCTCGTCCCATTCCCGCAGTGGCGTGGGCGGCTGGGGCGGACGCGGGTCGCTCACGGTCTGCCGCAAATGCCTGACGTCGGCCACCGGCAGGCGGCGCAGCGGGGTGACGGCGGTGCCGCGGCGCGACCCGGGCACCCACGTGTGGAATCCGGACATCACGTCCCGCAGCAGCTCGTCCACCTGGCGGTCCCGCATCGGGTCGTGATTGCGCACCTGGGTGGTGATGACGTGCGACGCCTGCCGTTGCGCGGTCAGCACCTCCTTGACGCCCTGCTCGATCCGGCGTGCGATCTCGGCGAGTTCCCGCCGCTGTGGTTCCGGCATCAGCTCGGTGAACCCGTGCCGCAGCACGGTGCGCAGAAGACTCCACAGGTCGTCGATCTGTGCCGGGTCACCGATCAGGCGCAACGCCCCGGCGAACGCGCGGCCCTCCGGTGTCGCGTCCATGATCTGCCGGCCGCGCTCCAGGTACTCGCGCAGCACCTCCCCGGTCGGCCGCACGTCCTGCCGCAGGTCGGCGACGACGTCCCGCTGCATGGCTTTGATCGACTCGGCGACGCGGGCGAAGTCGGCGGGCAACTCCCGTGCCAGATGCAGGACGTTCTCCGCCGCCTCGAGCAACTGGTCGTCGTCGACGGTGTCGACGGCGCCGCCCCGTTCGAGCCGGTGAAGTTCTCGCCGACGCTGATCGATCTCCGTCTGGAGGCGCGCCATCCGGGCCATCACGTCCGGGTCCGCGTCCTGCGCAAGCCGCTCGACCGCCTCCAGCAGCGTCCGGACCCGGGACTCCGACACCCTGGTCCGCGCCCCGCCGACCCGCCCGGCCACTTCGAGCGCGCCGACGCCGTGTGCGGACAGCCGGTACACCTCGACGTCGTCGGAGACCTGCCGCACCAGCCAACCCGCGTGCACCCATTGCCTGCACAGGTCACGGGCATTCCCCGCCGGCAGGGGCTGGTCGTCCTCGTCACCGTAGCCCGCGGCCCGCAACTGGTCGAGGGCGTCGGCGACCTCCGCATGGGCCTCCGCCACCGCCACCGTCGACCGCTCCGGCGTGAACATCATCGCCAGCACCGTAACTACGAACGGCGCATAGGTCCGGTGGAGCAGATCGAGCATCGGGTTCTGGAACGCCCGAAGCGCACCCTGATATGCACCCTCCACACCTCGTGTAACCATCGCCGACCAGAGTACGACCTGTGGCCCAACGCCACATATCCAAAGGCCGCAACCAGGGGCCTCATCTACACCTGCCACACACACCCGATGGGGTGATGTGCCCCGCTCGATCAGTCGAGCAGCACCGCTACCTGGGTGCCGCGCAGCACTGCGTCGCACCGGTCGCACAGGAGTCTGACCTTGAGGTCTTGGCCGCAGGCGCGGTGGGTGTAGACCAGGGCGGGGCCTTCGGCGGCACGGAACCACCGCTGGCCCCAGTCGACGGCGGTCATGATGACGGGGTGGAAGGCGCGCCCCTTCTCGGTCAGCCGGTAGCTGGACCAGGCGGCCCGTTCGCCGCCGGGCGTCTGGACGAACACGCCGAGCTCGCAGAAGACCCGCAGCCGGTCGGAGACGATCGTGGGCGGGGCGCCGAGCCACCGCTCGAAGTCGCGGAACCGGTGGGCGCCCTGGAACGCGGCGCCCAGGAGTGCCGCCGACCAGCGGTTGCCGATCAGAGCCATCGTCTCGGGGAAGAGGCCGGCCTCGCCCGAGGGCTGCGACCTGCGCCGGGTGGTCGCCGCGGGGACCGAGCGGCTCCAGGTGCCGCTCGGTCCGAATCCGCCGCTGATGTCGCCGGCCCGCACCGGCAGCCCGCAGGCCCCGCAGCCGAGGACGGGCATGAACTCACGGCCGCAGCCCCGGTGCACCATCCGCGGCAGCCGCTCGCGGTGGCCGGCCACCCAGGCCGACTCCCAGGCCCAGATCGTCAGCAGTACGGGCCACAGGTCCCGGCCGCGCTTGGTCAGGACGTAGTCGAAACGCCGGGACCGGGCCCGGTGCTCGGCCTTCATGAGCACGCCCATCTCGGTGAGCGCCGCCAGCCGGCGGGTCAGCACCGCGTCGGAGATCGGCAGCGCCTCCTTCCAGTCGACGTAGCGGCGAGCTCCCAGCAGCGCGTACCTGAGGATCAGCAGGTTCCACTCATCGCCGATCAGCCCGAGGGTCAGGCCGACGGCGTTGGTGGTGCCGCGGGGCAGCCGGGTGGGGCGGTCCGGCGGGTGCACCGTGAGCGGGGCCGCGGTCTCGGTGGCGTTTCGCTGACTCAACGAGGAGTTCGCCTTTCACAGGCCGGCCGCGGTCGCCGGCGGGTCCGTGCCGGCCCAGCCGGGGATGGCGGAACCGGGGGCCCAGGTGGCGTGCGTGCCACTGGAGATGCGTTCGGGCAGCAGGACGCGGGCGAGCGGGCCGTCGGCCGGCCGGGCGGCATCGAAGATCAGGCATTCGGAGCGATCTTCGTTCATGTCGCTGGTCAGGGTAACAACATAGCCGTCGTCCTCGGCGGTGGAGCCGACCCTCGGCGCCATGGCGGGCTCGCTGCCGTAGACGCCCTCGGGGAGGTCGTACCGCTCCTCGGCGCCGGTGAGCAGGTCGTGCTTGACCAGCCCGTTGAACAGGAACCAGCCGGCCACGCCGCTCGCGGCGTAGGCGTACCGGTGGCGGCGCCCGGCGTAGGTGTTGTTGAGGACGCCGAACTCGGTGATCGACTCCGACAGCCGTTCCTCCCTGCACCGGCCGGTCCTGAGGTCCAGGCGCCAGCGGTGCAGGCGGGTCTGCATGCGGTCGAGGGCCAGGAAACGGAACATGCGCTGGTAGAAGCCGCCGTCGCCGATGTCCTTGGGCTCGGGGTCGCCCTGGAAGAAGCCGTCCAGGACGATCTCGTCGCCTTCCTCGTAGGCGTTGACGAAGTGCAGGACGTAGGTCGGCTCCGCCTCGAACCAGCGGATCTCCGATGCGCCGCCCCGCCGCGGGAGCACGCCGAGCCGGGTCGGCAGGTCGGGCCGGAACCGGGCCGCGTGGTGCCCCTTGGCCAGCAGGTCGGGGTCCCAGAACAGCGGGCAGTCGTTGAGGATCGCGTAGTTCTCGGTGAAGGCCATGTCGTGCGGCAGCCGCGGTCCCGGCAGCGGGACCTCGGTGTAGTGCACGAGGCGGTTCCCGGCGTCCACGACGCCGTAGTGCATGTAGGGGGCGTCCTTGCCGTAGTTGAAGAACAGCAGTTCGCCGGTGTGCCCGTCGGTCTTGGTGTGCGCGGAGACCCCGCAGGAAGGGAACATCCCTCCCCAGTCGGACTTGCCCAGTGTCTCCAGGGTGAGCGGGTCGAGCCGGTACAGGTCACCGCACTGGTAGAAGCTGGTGAGGGCCACCCCGGCATGGACGACCACGTCCGTGCTGGAGGCGTCCTTCATCCGGCCGCGCGCGCCCCAGCCGTCCCGGCGAAGCGACTTGCCGGGGTGCTCGGCGATGCCCGCCCACAGCGGGCCTCCGGCCTCCCGTTCGGCCAGCAGCCCATCGGTCTGGACGAAGCGGTTGCGGTAGAAGGCCCTGCCGTCGCGGAAGCCGACCGCGTGGACCATCCCGTCGCCGTCGAAGGGGTGGTAGCGCTCCAGCGCCGGATGCACGGGGTTCTCGGTGTTGCGCAGGTAGAGGCCGTCCAGGTCGGCGGGGATCTCGCCGACGACTTCGAGGTCGTCGGCCTTCCACTCCGTCGTCTGGGGCCGCCACGGTCCGGTCCGATAGGGGTGGTCGTCGTCTTCGGGGAGGGTCGACAGGACCCGGCCCAAGATCTCCACGTCCATGAGGGGCTCCCTCAGCCGAGTCCGATGACGAAGGTGACGGCGGTCGTCGTGCTGCCGCCGATGTTGAGGGTGGCCACGCGCCGGGCGCCGTCGACCTGGGTGTCGCCCGCGGTGCCCGTGAGCTGCCGGGCGGCGTCGACGAGCATCCGGACGCCGGTCGCGCCGACGGGGTGGCCGACGCCGATGAGCCCGCCGGAGGGGTTCACGGGGATGCGGCCGTCCTTCTCCAGATCGCCGTTCTCCACGGCCTTCCAGCTCTCGCCGGGGGCGGTGATACCGAAGTGGTCCACGGCCATGTACTCCGACATGGTGAAGCAGTCGTGGGTCTCGATCACGTCGATCTCCGCCACCCCGGCGATCCCGGCGCGGCCGAAGGCGTCGGTCACCGCCTGCCGGACGTGCGGGAGGACGTAGCGGTCGTCCTTGGAGCGCTGGATCTTCTGGTCCAGGGAGAGCCCGACGGTGCGATGCCCCCAGCCCTGGACCCGGGCGACGCGGCTCCGCAGCTCGGGGCGGCGCTCCAGGTAGCGGTCGCTGACCAGGACGATGCCCGCTCCCCCGTCGGTGACCTGGCTGCAGTCGTGCCGGCGCAGCCTGCCCTCGACCAGCGGATTCGCCGTGTCGTCGGCGCTGAAGCTGGCGTCGGTCAGCTCCCAGGCGCGGGTCTGGGCCAGCGGGTTCGCGCGGGCGTTGCGGAAGTTGAGCTCGCCGATCGCGCGCAGGTGCGCGTCGTCGATGCCGTAGCGGCGGTCGTACTCGTCGGTGAGGGCGCTGAACATGTAGGGCCACATGAACGTGGCGTCCTGGCCCTCGTGCCCGACCCAGGCCGCGGCGCCGAGGTGCCGCGCCGCCAGGTCGCCGGAAACGGTCTTCTCCAGCTCCAGGCCCAGCACCAGCGCCACGTCGTAGCGGCCGGACTCCAGGTCCGCCATGGCCGCCAGCGCGGCGATGCCTCCGGACGCGCAGGCGGCCTCGTGCCGGGAGGCGGGCACGCCCCACAGCTCGGGCAGGACGGTGGCGGGCATGCCGCCGAGCTGGCCCTGGCCGGTGAACAGCTGGCCGAAGGCGTTGCCGACGTGGATCACCTCGATGTCGCCGGGTTCCAGCCCGGCGGCCTCCAGCGTCCGGGTGGCGACCTGCTCGGTGAGGTCGGCGAAGTCCAGGCCGGCGCGGGCCCAGTTGCGCGCGAAGTCGCTCTGGTAGCCGCCGAGTACCGATGTTCCCGTGGTCATCTGTCCGCTCCCTTCGGGTGGGGCGACCTGGAGCCCCTCAACCTTTTACTACAGTAGTGAGAGTTAGGCGTCAATATCAGCTACGCAGCGATGCAGTACAGAGCCATGTTTTCTGAAATCCGAGCCTTGCTCACCATCGACAACTTCACTACATTTATGAGAGTAACTAGCAGGACGGGAGAGGCCGCATGACCGAAGCCCTCGTACTGGACTACGTGCGTACGGCCCGGGGGAAGGGCTCGTCGCGCGGATCCCTGCACGGGATCGGGCCGGTGGACCTCGTCGTGCGGCTCCAGCGGGCCCTCGTCGACAGGACGGGGCTGGACCCCGCGCGCGTCCAGGACGTGATCATCGGGTCGGCCTCCCAGGTCGACGAGCAGGGCGCCGACCTCGCCCGTACCGCGACGCTGCTGGCGGGCTGGGGGCCCGGTGTCCCCGGCGGCACGGTCAACCGGTTCTGCGCCTCGGGGATCGACGCCGTCTCACTGGCCGCGGCCCGCATCCGCGGCGGAGACCTCGGGCTCGTCGTGGCGGGCGGGGTCGAGAGCGTCTCGCGCGTCCCGATGTTCAGCGACCGCGGGCCGCTGTGGCACGACCCGGAGACGATCGCCCGGATCGGGTCGGTGCACATGGGCATCGCCGCCGACCTCAACGCCACCCTCGACGGGTGGACCCGCGAGGAGCTGGACGCCTACGGCGTGGAGACCCAGCACAAGGCCGCCGCCGCCTGGGACGCGGGCCGCCACGACGGCTCGGTCGTCCCCGTCGCGTTGCCCGGCGGCGCACTCTTCGCCCGCGACGAGCTGATCCGCCCGGGGACCACCCTGGAAGCCCTGTCCGAATTGCCGCCGGCCTTCGCCGAGCTCGGCGCGCAGGGCCAGGACGCCCTCGCCCTCGCCGCCCACCCCGAGGCCGGGACGATCGAGCATCTGCACACCGTCGGCACGTCCCCCGCCCTCGCCGACGGGGCGGCGCTGCTCCTGCTCGGCGACGCCGACGCGGCCCGCGCCGCCGGGCTGCGCCCCCGCGCCCGCATCGTCGGCTCGGCCACCGTGGCCACCGACCCCGTCATCATGCTCACCGCCGGGCAGCAGGCCGTCGAGGCGGTCATCGCGCGGGCCGGGCTCACTCCGGCCGACATCGACGTCTTCGAGTTCGCCGAGGCGTTCTCGGCGCTGTGCCTGCGGCTGCGCCGCGACCTCGGCGCCGGACCCGACCGGCTCAACCCCAGCGGCGGCACCATCGCCATGGGCCATGCCTTCGGCGCCACCGGGGCCATCATGACCGGCGGCTGTGTCGAGGAACTCGAACGCCGTGAGGGGCGCTACGGCGTCGCCGCGGTCTCGGGAGCCGCGGGCCTCGGCGTCGCCGTCCTCATCGAGCGGATCCCCGCCTGACCGGATCCACCGGTTCGAGCGCGGTGACCGCAGAGAAGGGCTCAGCGGACTTGGAGAACGCCCGCCCCGACCGCGTTGCAGAGAAGAGCGGTCGGACGGCGGCGGGGGTCCCGCCGCCGTGGGCGCCGGTCAGGCGGTCCCGGCGGGACGGCCGAGTTCGGCGAGGTGGACGGCGATGATCTCGCGCATCCGCGCCGGGGTGGTCAGGTGGGGATGGGTCGCGGCGTGGACGGCCAAGCCGTCGACAAGGGCGTGCAGCCGGTCGGTCTCGTACTCTACGGCGGGTTCGGGTACGTCCAGGGAGCGTACGAGGGCGCGGCAGCCCTCGCGCAGGAGGGCGTACCCCTCGCTCTGCAGGGCGCGCAACTTCGGATCGACCATCGCGCGCGCGGTGAAGGCCAGCCATACCCGGTTCTCGACGGCGCGCTCCTCGTCCATCGGCAGCAGTTCGGCCAGCACCAGTTCGGCGCGGCGACGCTGGTCGGGGCCCGGGGGAAGCGTCGCTATCCGTTGCTGGATCCGTTCGATGATCGCGTGCAGGGTGAACGCCAGCAGCTCGGACTGCGTGGCGAAGTAGTGCCGTAGCGACCCCATCGACAGCCCGGCCTCGCTCGCCACGTTGCGGACCGAGGCCCGGTCCAGCCCGTCGCGCAGGATCACCCGCCATACCGCCGCCGCCACGTCCCGTCGCCGTTGCTCACTGTCCACCACTCGAGGCATCCCCCATTTGTAGCACAGTCGTGCTACTATCCCGGAAGTAGCACAGTTGTACTAGTAAACGCCGGACGGAGACCCCCGATGCGCCTTGAACCGTCCTCGCAACACCCGCCCGGGACCGATCCGCCGGCAGCCGGCGGATCGGTCCGCTCGTTGTTCCGCAATCGCGCCGTATGGCTGGCGGCGCTGGGATGGGTATCGGCGAACGCGCTGCTGCTGGTCCTGGCGGACCGGAGGCTCCCGCTCGACCTGCCCGGCACCGCGGAGCGCCCCACGTCCGCCTATCTGGTGGACTTCAATGTCCGGCTCGCCGAGGTCTTCCTCATCATGACCCTGGCCTTCTTCCTCACCCGGCGCCGGCCCAGGCCCGACCTGGCGGCCCGCGCCCCCGAGCGCGCCACGGCGCTCCGTGAGACCTTGCTGCTCATCGCCTACGGTGCCGGCGGGCTCGCCCTCGGCTTCGTGGTGGGGCGGACGTTCGGCTGGCACCCGTTCGGCCTGCACCTGGCCGGCTCGGTGAACGAGACGAACGACCACGTCGCGCGGTCCGAAGCGCTCGCCTGGGCCGGCTACAACCTGGTGGTGTTCGCGATCGTGCCGCTGGCGTACTTCTGGCGCCGCTACCCGGCCCGGGCGCTCAACCTGGTCTCCGCCGACCGGCGCGGCGACCTCCGCCTGATCGTCGTCGTGCTGCTGGTCGAGGGGATCGTGCAGATCGCCGCGCTGCGTCCGGAGATCTTCGACCTCGGCGCCAGGCAGTTGCTGCTGGGCGTGCCGCTCACCTTCATCCTTTACATGGCGGGCACGGTCCTGCCGACGATGGTGTTCGTCTACGCGATCCTGATCCCGCGCTTCGTCAAGCTGACCGGCTCCGTCGCGACGACAGTGATCTTCGGCGGGCTGACCTACGCGGCATTGCATGTGTGGGACTCCTGGGCGGAGTACGGCTCCCCCCGGGAAGCGGCCGTCTCGATCGCCTTCCTGCTGCTCACCTACTTCGGCCCCGGCATGGTGAAGGTCTGGCTCACCGTACGCACGGGCAACGCGTGGGTGCACGTCTGGGCCTACCACGCCCTGGCGCCCCACACCCTGGTCGATACACCGCACGTCGCGCACACCTTCGGCATCCACCGATGACCTGGACGGGCAACTCCGATCCCTGGTCAGGCAGGCGACGCCCGTCCGCTCACCTGGTGCGGGTCACTGCTCGGCGCGGGTGAGGAACAGGGACTGTTCGCGTTCGTTGCGGGTGAGTGCGGCGGCGCGCCGGAACTCCTCGCGGGCCTCGTCCAGGCGGCCCAGCCTCTCGAGCAGGTCGCCACGTACGGCGGGCAGTTGCGGATAGGTCCTGAGGGAACGCTCCTCCCGCAGGGCGTCCACGATCTCCAGGCCCCGGGCCGGGCCGTACGCCATGCTCACCGCGACCGCGCGGTTCAGCTCCACCACCGGGGAGGGGGCGAGGTGGGCGAGCACCCGGTACAGGGCGGCCATTCGCTCCCAGTCGGTGTCCTCGGCCGTCGCCGCGCGGGCGTGGCAGGCGGCGATCGCGGCCTGCAGCCCGTACGGGCCGAGCGTGCCGAGTGCTTCGGCGCGGGCGAGGGCCGCCAGCCCCCGCTGGACGAGCAGGCGGTCCCACAGGCTCCGGTCCTGGTCGAGGAGCAGTACGGGCTCCCCGTCCGGGCCCGTCCTGGCACGAATCCGGGACGCCTGGATCTCCATCAGAGCGACCAGGCCGTGCACCTCGGTCTCGTCCGGCATGAGACCGGCCAGGATGCGGCCCAGGCGCAGCGCCTCCTCGCACAGCGCCGGGCGCATCCAGTCACCGCCGGCGGTCGCCGAGTAGCCCTCGTTGAAGATCAGATAGTTGACTTCCAGGACGGACACGAGCCGGGCGGACAGTTCGTCCGGCGCGGGCAGTTCGATCCGCACCCGCTTGTCGGCGAGGGTGCGCTTGGCCCGGAAGATCCGCTGCCCGACGGTCGGCTCCGGGACGAGGAAGGCCCGTGCGATCTCCTGCGTCGTCAGGCCGCCCAGTAGGCGGAGGGTCAGCGCCACCCGCCCCTCGGGCCGCAGCACGGGATGGCAGGCGGTGAACAGCAGCCGCAGCAGGTCGTCGCCGATGTGGTCGTCGAGGGCGTCGTCCACGTCGGCCTCGGCCGACTCCTGGCGGAGCTCCAGGTCCCGGCCGATCTCCGCGAGCTTCTCGGCGTACCGGGCGTTGCGGCGGATCAGGTCGATCGCCCTGTGCTTGGCGGTGAGCGTGAGCCATGCGCCCGGGTTGTCCGGCACACCGGTCCGCGGCCACTGCTCCAGTGCGATGACCAGGGCGTCCTGAGCCAGTTCCTCAGCCAGGCCGACATCGTGGACCAGCCTGGCCAGGCCCGCGATCACCCGTGCGGACTCGATCCGCCAGACCGCCTCGACCGTCCGGTGTGAATCGCCACCTGTCATGGCCCGATCAAACCACCCGGGAACCCGCTGCCGCACCCTGCCCGGCACCGCGTACGCCCCCGGCCGGAAACCCGGCCGGGGGCGTCAACTCGGTGAGCCGGTGGAAGCGGTCACGCGGGGGCGGTGAAGTCCTCGGGGCCCATCACGCGCAGCATGTCCGCCTCACCCTCCCAGCCCTTCCAGTGGTCGCGGTGGACCTTCAGGAAGCGGGACGTCCACTCCACGGCCTCCTCCTTGGAGCGGACCTCGAACAAGGCGTAGCTGATCAGCTCCTTGGCCTCGGTGAACGGGCCGTCCATCGCGCTGATCGCACCCCCGGTGAGGGTGATCCGCGTGCCCTCCGAGCTGGGAGCCAGCCCGGCGGTGTCGAGCAGGGCGCCGGACCTGGTCGCCTCCTCCCCGAGCTTGGCGATGGCCTCCATCAGATCGGCGGGCGGCGGGGTGTCGGGCCGGTCGGTGACCCGGAGGATGATCATGTATCGCATGGTGCTCTCCTTCGATGATGTCGTCGGACGAACGGGTGTCGAGGGACGGGTCTCAGCCGCGGCCGGGCGTGGCGCGCCGGTACAGGTGGAGCGACAGGGCCGACATCCAGCCCCAGCTGATCAGGATCCCGGCGATGAAGGTCACGGTGGCCCACGCGGCGCCGCCGCCACCGGCGATCGCGGCAAATGACACCAGGAACAGCACACCGCTGAGCCGGGAGTAGACGGCCCAGCCCCCGCGGCCTTCGGCGGCGAACCGGTGGCCGATGACGAAGCAGGCGGCGACCAGGCAGAGGAAGCCGACGGTGCTGCCGGCGAGGTGGAGCATTCCATGCCAGCTGACCGCCCCCGGCCCCTCCGGCGTTCCCACCGGGAAGCCCATCGCCGGGTCCGCGCGGAAGACCCCCGAGGCGAGCAGGCCCGCGCTGTAACCGCCGACCAGACGGGGGGCCCAGGTCGCACCCCGCCCCGGGGCCAGGGCACGGCGCAGGCCCGCCGCGCAGGCGAGGGTCGTCGCCGCGGCCACCATGAAGTTGGTGATCTGGATCCAGCCGAGGTCGCCGTTGGCCAGCAGGCTCCACGCATGCCGGGTGAGGTCGAAGCCATCGCGGGTCAGCGCCTGGGCGAGCACCACCGCGATGAACACCGGCCCGGCGATGACGCCGTAGCCCAGGAGCGACCTGGTGACGCTGGTCTCCCGGTCGCAGGCGGCCCGGTGCGCGGCCCCCGACGTGGTCCTCGTCCGCTGCTCGATCACGGTCTTCTCCTCGCATGCCCTGGGCCCGGCTCCTGCTGTCCCTCTCGGCCCTCTGACCACACTTCGAACGGGAAGACGCGGATTCGACAGATCGGCTGGATTTTTCTCGGATACTTTTTCCGGCGGGCGTTACCCGTCGCGGAACCGGCACACGCCCGGTTTTCAAGGGGCGATGTCCCTGAGCGCGGCCAGGGTGCGCCGGCCGCCCGGATCCGCGTCCACGCTCGCGGGCACGACCGCGATCTCGTCGACGCCGGCGGCGGCGTACTCCGCGAGCCGGGTCCGGATCGTGCCGGCGTCCCCGACGAGCCCGACGGAGCCGATGAGCTCGCGCGGGATCGCGGCGAGCAGCTCCTTGGGGTGCGGGCGGCCGCGGGCGAAGGCGACGAGGTCCCCGAAGCCCGCCTCGGTGAACATCTCCCCGTAGCCGGGAGCGGCCAGATAGCCGACCACGCCCCGGCGGAGCTGTTCCACCGCGGTCTCCTCCCCGTCCACCGCGGCCACCGCCCAGGCCGTCACCGGCGGGGCCGGCCGGCCGGCCTCGGCCGCGTCCGCGCGCATCTGGTCGACCAGGACGGCCGCCGAGGCGGGGGTGATCAGGTTGAGGACCATGCGGTCGGCGTACCGGGCCGCGGTCTTGACCGCGAAGCGGCCGAACGCGGCGACGGCGATCGATGTCCGCGGTGGGGCGAGCCGCAGACGGTAGCCCTTCGTGCTGACCGTCTGCCCGGCGAAATCCGTTTTTTCTCCCTTGAGCAGCGGTCGCAGGGCCTGGACCGATTCACGCAGCATGGTCGCGGATCGCTCACGGCTACGGCCGTGCCAGTGGCCGACCACCATGGGGCTGGAAGTGCCCACCGCCACATCGACTCCGCGGCCGGACAGGTCGGCCACCGAGGCGACGCCCCGCGCGATGAGCATGGGATCGCGAACCGCGACGGCCAGGGGGCCTATGGTCAGCCGCAGGCCCGCGGTCAGGTCGGCGATCCGGGTGGCCAGGGCGAACGCGTCATAGGTCGCCATCTCCCCGATCCACAGGTGCCGGTATCCCAGTTCGTCGGCGTGCCGTGCGGTCGACAGCGCCTCGGCCGGCGGGCGGTCCTGCCAGAAACCGAGCGAGACGGCCAGCGACGGCGTTTCCGCGGCGCTCACGAGACCCGCTCCAGGACGGCGGCGCTTCCCAGTCCGGCGGCGCCGCTGACGGCGATCACTCCGTAGCGCCCGCCCCGGCGTTCCAGTTCGCCGAGGCAGTTGGCGGCCAGGATCGGGCCGGTGGCGGCGAAGGCGTGCCCCATGGCGATGGTCCCTCCGTTGGGGTTGAACCGGTCATCGTCGATCTTCAGATCACGCTGGAACTTCAGGCAGGTCGCCGCGAACGCCTCGGCGACCTCGAAGACCGCGATGTCGTCCGGGCCGAGCCCGGCCCGCCGCAGCGCGGTCTCGGTCGCCTTCTGCGCGGCGGTCAGCATGACCACGGGATCCACGGCCACTCCGGCGGCCGACAGGATGCGGGCACGCGGCGCCAGCCCCCGCCCGGCTCCCGCCTCCGCCGTCCCGATCAGCGCGAGCGCCGCCGCGTCCGTGAGCGCGGGCGAGGTGCCCGCCGTGTGCAGGTGGGCGATCTCCGCGATCTGCGGATGGCGGCGCCGCACGAGGTCGTCCTGGCCGGAGGCGCCCGGCTCGGCGAAGGCGGGTGGCAGCCGGGTGAGGGATTCCAAGGTGGTCTCGGGCCTGATCGCCTCATCGACGGCGAAGTCCCGGCCGTCGGGCCCCGCGACGGGCACGAGGTCCCGGGCGAAGCGCCCCTCCCGCCAGGCGGCGGCGGCCCGCTGCTGGCTCCGCAGCCCGTAGGCGTCGAGTTCGGCGCGGCCGAACCCCTCGATCGTCGCGATCAGGTCGGCGGCGACGCCCATGGCGACGGAACCGGCCTTCTCCACGGTCTCGGGGTCGGTGAACAGCGGCGCTCGATCGGAGTACACGGGGGTGTGGGAGATCGACTCGACGCCTCCCGCCACGAGGAGCCCGGACGCGCCGGACCGGGCGTGCGCCGCGGCGGTGGTGATGGCGTCTATTCCCGAGGCGCAGAACCGGTTGAGGGTCATTCCCGGTACGGTGTCCCATCCCGCGAGGATCGCCGCCGTCCGGGCGAGGTTGCCTCCCTGGGCCCCGGTCTGGGTGGAGGCGCCGAGGAGGACGTCCTCCACGGACGCCGCCGTCAGGCGGTGGCGCCGGCTGAGATGACCGAGCAGGTCGGTGACCAGGCTCAGGGGCGTCCGGTGGGCGAGTCCGCCGCCGGGCCTGGCCTTGCCGCGCCCGGTGCGGATCACGTCGAAGAGGTAGGCGTCGCTCATCGAGCGTCCTGCTCCTGACGCAGTTGGTCGGCCCTGACCCAGCAGGCGTGGAAGCCCGAGGGGACCCGCTGGGGCAGCAGCACGCGGGCGACGGGCCCGGCGGTGATGTCCTCGGCGTCGAAGATGTCGACTTCGGCGCGGCCGGTGGACTCGTCGTTGACGAAGGTGACCACGTAGCCGTCGGTCTCGCCTGTCGAGCCGTCCCGGGGGGCGAAGGGCGCCTCGGCGCCCCAGCGGCCGGGTCCGAAGAAGTACTCCTGCTTGGTGCCCGTCTGGGAATCGAAGCGCACCAGACCGTCGAACAGCAGGGTGGGCTCGTTCGCCAGGCGCATGTTGTAGGAGTAGCGGTGGGACCTGCCCATGATCCTGGAGTCGATGCTGGGGAACTCGATGTTGCCGTCGTCCAGTGCCCTCTCCTGGGTCCGTCCGGTGGCGAGGTCGAACCGGTATCGGTAGAGCTGGGCGTCCAGGCGCATGTAGGCGAGCATGTTGGACAGCGGGGTGGCGAACGTCGTCTGGTGCTGGGGGTTCTTGACCCGGCAGACGTCCATGACGATCTCGTCGCCCTCCTCCCACGCGTTGATGACGTGGTAGATGTAGCAGGGCTTGGCCTCGAACCAGCGGACGTCGGAGGCTCCGTCGCCGTGCCGGGGGAGCACGGCGAACCGGGAGACGAGCGACTTGTCGTAGAAGATCCGGTACTTCCCCGCGGCGCGCGCCTGCTGGTCCTGGACCAGGGGCAGATCCATCAGGACCGTGTAGTTGGCGGTGATGGCCATGTCGTGCGGCAGGCGGGGGCCGGGGAGCGCCACCTCGGTCACGTGGGTCTGCTTGCCCTCGGCCCCGATGATGCCGTAGCGCAGCGCGGCCTTGTCGGGCCCGTAGTCGAACCACAGGAGTTCGCCGGTGGCCTCATCGACCTTGTTGTGGGCCATCATGTCGCCGGTGAAGGTGTCCAGGAAGTCCTGGGCGCCCAGGGTCTCCAGGGACAGCGGGTCGACGCCGTAGGGCTGCCCGCACAGGTACCAGGTGGCCAGCACCCTGCCCCGGTGCAGGATCACGTCGGTGTTGGCCGAGTCCTTGATGCCCAGGCCGTGGGTGTTGCCCCACGGGTTGTCCTTCGGGTTCTCCATGAGCCCGGTCCACAGGGCCCGGCCTGCCTCGGACTCCTCCTGGAACGCCCGCGTGCGGATGTACCGGTTGCGGTAGCGGGCGCGGCCGTTCTCGAAGTGGACCGCGTGGATCATGCCGTCGCCGTCGAACATGTGGTAGCGGCCCGGAGCCTCGAACTGGCGGTTGGGGCCGTTGCGCAGGTAGACGCCGTTGAGGTCGCGCGGAATCTGCCCGACCACCTCAAGGTCGTCGAGGGTCAGTTCCTCCTTCACGGGGGCGAACACCCCGAGGAGATAAGGGTTCGGCTCGTCGTCGACGACGCGGGCCACGGCGATCGGCTTTTCGGCACTGGACATGGGACCACCCTGAGTCGCTCAAAGAATGGAAGAACTACTATAAACGAAGTCAGCTCACCTGAGGAGGGCCGGGAGCCGTCGGCTCGTTCCTCCCGCCGGCGTCAGCCGGTCGCCACCGGACGGCGGGACTGGGTGATGCGGAACCGGCCCGTGACGAAGGAGTCGTCGGTGAGCGAGGCGTTGCCCGCCGGGTTCAGGCCCGTGACGTGGTAGTCGCTGTAGGCGGCGGAGAAGTTGAGCGGCATCGGCCCGCTCAGATTGCTGGTGAGCGCGGCTCCCGCCAGCGCGTAGGCGGCTTCGGCGCGATCGAGGTACCCCTCGTCGGCGGAGTAGGCGAACGCGGTGATGGCCCCCTGCTCGCGGGCGTCGCGCGTGGCCTGCTCCAGTGCCCGGTCGGCGTCGTCGGCGGTGATGACGAAGGCGACCGGGCCGAACCGCTCCCGGCCGTAGAGGTCATGGTCGGCGATGTCGAGCCGGGCCAGCAGCGGCCCGCTGGTGCGGGCGCCGGGGTACTCCGGGTGCTCATAGGGCGCCGGCTCCAGGACGACCCGGCCCTTCTCCGCCGCCTGGTCCCGGACGCGGTTCAGCAGGTCCAGCGTGTGGGGCGACTGGACCGTCGCCATGACCGCGGCGGCCCGGCGCGGCACCGTCGAGACGGCCTGAACGGCGGCGGCGAGGGCGTCGGCGAACTCGTCGGGCGTCATCTCGCCGTCCGCCGTCCTGATCCCGCCGCGGGGAACATAGATGTTCTGGGGGCTCGTGCACATCTGGGCGGAGAAGAGGCACAGGGATCCGGCTATGGCGCGGAGCTGGGCGTCCGGGTCCGACAGCGATTCGATGAGGACGGAGTTGGCGCCCGAGGTCTCGGTGTAGGCGATGGCCGGGTGGGCGTTGGCCTCCACCCAGGAGCCGAAGGCCGCCGAGCCGGTGAAGTCGACGATGCGGGTGCCGGGGTGGGAGATCAGCCGCTTGGCGACCGGCTCGGCGACGGTGTCCAGGGACAGGCCGACCAGGTCGGGGGAGAAGCCGGCCTCGGCCAGGGTCGTCCGGCAGATCCGCACCGCCTCGGCCATCTGCAGCACCGAGGTGGGGTGCGGCTTGAGGATCACCGGGTTGCCGGTGGCGAGGCTGGCGAAGAGCGCGGGATAGACGTTCCACGCGGGGAAGCTCGCACAGGCGATCACAACGGCGATGCCCCGGGGAACGAGCCGGTAGCGCTTGTCCAGGGTCACCTGATGCGTGCCGAACGCCCGGGACCACACCGCCGAGCGCGGCACTCGCTCCATGGCGGCGTGGGCCAGGGCGATGGCCTCGATGCCCCGGTCGATCGCGTTGGTGCCGCTGCCCGCCCAGCTCATTCCGAAGCTCTGCCCGGCGGTGTGCATCGCCGCGTACGCCAGTTCGAAGTTGCGCAGGTAGAGCTGCTCGCAGATCTCCAGGCACACGTCGACACGGGTCTGCGGGTCGGCCTGCCGCCAGGCGGGCCAGGCACGGTGCGCGGCGGCGAACAGGGCCTCCGGCTCCGCGGCCGGGTAGGAGATGCCGAGCGGAAGCCCCGTGTAGGGCGACACCTCGTCCTGCTGGACCCGCCAGTTCCCCGGGTGCTCCAGGGGAAAGCGGGAGCCGAGGCGATCGGCGAGCCACGCCTTTCCCGCGGCCTTGCCGCTTTCGCCGTTGGGGTGCGAGGCCGTGTCCTCGGGGTAGGCGGTCCAGCTCTCGCGGGTACGGCACGCGCGCAGCGCCGCGGTCAGCGTCGAACGGTGCTCGTCCATGGGATCGGTGCTCATCTGCGTTCTCCTTGGGGGTCGTCGAGGGTCTGGTTTCCGGTGACCCCGGATCAGCCGCTCGTGGCCTCTGAACGGCGCCAAGGCCGGTAGGCCGTAGCAGCCCGGCGGCGCGGCGGTGACCGGTGGGACGGCTTGGCGCGGGACGGCGGCGTCCGTCGCCGGCCGGGTCCCGCCGGAGCGGCGTGTCCCCCTTTTGCCCAGGTCACCGATTGACCTCTGACTTTTCTTATCATAGTTTCCCCAGGGGCACGCTCCCTCGGGGAGCAGCACTGGAGGAGGAAACATGGAGGCAGGCGGCAGCCGGCCGGCGGCGTTGCATCCGAGCGAGCGCGTCACCGACTACACCACCCGCGGGTGGTGGACCGACGAGACGATCGGCGACCTGCTGCGCCGCCAGGTCCAGCGGCAGCCGGACGCCATCGCCGTGATCGACCCGCCCGACAAGCGGGACCTCATGGGCGTCGGACCGAACCGCTGGACGTGGACGGACCTCGACGCCGCGGTGGACCGGATCGCGGCGCAACTGCTGCGGCACGGCGTCAAGCCCGGCGACCTGGTCGGCGCGCAGCTGCCCAACTGCACCGAACTGGTGGCCACCTATCTCGCGACGATCAGGATCGGCGCCGTGATCTCACCGCTGCCGGTCCAGTACCGGGAGTACGAGCTCGGCCTGCTCGCCCCGCTGGCGGGCTTCACCGCCTTCATCACCGCCGGCCGCATCGGAGAGCGCGCCACCGCGCAGAGCGCTCTGGAGTCGCTGCGCACCACGGAGTCCCTGCGGCTCCTGCTGGCCTTCGGAGAGGACCTCCCGGACGGGGTCGTCCCGCTGGACGCCGCCCCCGCCGGCGCGAGCGACCGGTCCCTCGTCGCCGACCACCTGACCACGTTCCAGGCGGATCCGAACGACTGTGTCACGGTGTGCTGGACATCGGGCACCGAGAGCACCCCCAAGGCCGTCCCCCGCTGCCACTACGACTGGCTCGCCATCTCCCGGCCGACCGTCGAGGGCCCCGAGCTGACCGGCGAGGACGTCATCCTCAATCCCTTCCCCCTGGTCAACATGGCCGCGATCGCCGGCACCCTGCTGCCCTGGCTCAGGTGCGGCACCACCTACGTCCTGCACCACCCCTTCACGCTGCCGACCTATCTGCGGCAGATCGCCGAAGAACGGGTCACCTACACGCTCGCGCCCCCGGCCGTGCTGACGATGCTCCTGCAGAACGAACAGCTGCTCGCGTCCACGGACCTGTCCTCGCTGCGTTCCATCGCCTCCGGGTCGGCGCCTCTGTCGCCGTCCATGGTGCGCGGATGGCAGGACAGGCACGGCATCTCGGTGGTCAACTTCTTCGGTTCCAACGAAGGCGCGTGCCTGCTGGGCGCCCCGGCCGACTTCCCCGACCCCGAGATCCGCGCCCGCTACTTCCCCCGCTACGGCGCGCCGGGGCAGAGCTGGCACGGCGAAGCCTCGAAGTGGATCTCGCTGCGCCTGGTGGACCTGGTCACCGGAAAGGACGTCACCGAACCGGGACGGCCCGGCGAGCTGCGCATCAAGGGCCCCATGGTGTTCGCCGGCTACCTGCCGGGCACCGCGGGCCACGACCCCTTCGACGAGCGGGGCTATCTGCGCACCGGGGACGTGTTCCAGATCGCCGGCGACCGCGACCAGTACCTGCTCTACGTGGACCGCAGCAAGGACCTCATCATCCGCGGCGGGATGAACATCGCCCCCGCCGAGATCGAGGCGCTGCTCACGGCCCATCCCGACGTCGCCGAAGCCGCGGTGGTCGGGTACCCCGACCCCGTGCTCGGGCAGAAGACGTGCGCGATCATCGCATCGGCGCCCGGCGCCCGCCCGGACACCGAGGCCCTGCTGCAGCACCTGCGCGAACTGCGCATCGCCTCGTACAAGCTCCCCGAGCGGTTCGTGTTCGTCGAGGCCCTCCCCCGCAACCCCGTCGGCAAGATCCTCAAGCGGGAACTGAGCAGGCGTCTCGACGCCGGCGAGCTCGACGAGCCCGCCGCGCGGGCATAGCCCCCCGAGAAGGATCGAGTGGCACCGGCACGGCCGGCGGCGCGGTAGGCGCCTCCGGCCCGCCGGTCGCCGGCGACCGGCGCGCCCTGAGAGCGGCCGGTGACAGCGCCGCGACAGTCGTGCACGGGCGCCTCCGGGGCCCCGGTCGGGCGAGCCGACCTCAGTACTGCAAGCGAAGTCAAGGAGTAAGGGAGTCGGCGTGGCCGAGGTGCTGGTGCTGGACGCCCAGCGCACCCCGTTCGGTGGGAACAGGGGCGGGCTGTCCGGAGTCAGGGTGGACGATCTGGCCGCCCACCCGCTGCGGGAGCTGATGAAACGCCATGCCGGGCTCGACCCCGCACGCATCGCCGATGTCGTGTACGGGGACACCAACGGCGCCGGGGAGGACAACCGCAACGTGGCGCGCATGGCGGCGCTGCTGGCCGGGCTGCCGGTGACCGTGCCCGGCGTGACGGTGAACCGGCTGTGCGGCTCGGGCGCGGAGGCGATCGTGCAGGCGGGGCGCGCGGTGGCCTGCGGCGACGCCGACCTCATCGTGGCCGGAGGTGTCGAGGGCATGAGCCGCGCCCCCTACGTGCTTCCGCCGATCGACGAGGCGCTGCCCCGGCGGCTGGACCTGACCCCCACCACGGTCGGCTGGCGGATGCCCAACCCGGCCTTCCCCCCGGAGTGGACGGCCTCACTCGGCGGCTCGGTGGACGTCGTCGCCGCCGAGCGGGGCATCGGCCGGGCCAGGCAGGACGAGTGGGCGGCCCGCTCCCACGAACGGGCGCACGCCGCCTGGGAGAAGGGCCTGCACGACGAGGTGGTCGCCCCGCTGGAGGGAGTGGTCAGGGACGAGTCGATCCGCCCGGACAGCACCCCGGCCGCACTCGCCCGGCTTCGCCCCGCCTTCACCCCCGGCGGCACCGTGACCGCCGGCAACGCCTCCCCCATCAACGACGGCGCGATCGCCGTCCTGATGGGCTCCCCCCGGGCGTCCGAAGAACTCGGACTCCCCCCGCTGGCCCGCGTCGTCGCCAGCGCCGTGGTCGCCCTGGAACCCCACCGCTTCGCCGTCGCGCCCGTTCCCGCCGTCCGCGCCGCCCTGCGCAAGGCCGACCGGGACCTGTCCGACGTGTCGGTGCTGGAGCTCAACGAGGCGTTCGCGGCCATGGTCCTGGCCTGCGTGGACGATCTGGGGTTCCCCGAGGAGAAGGTCAACCCGCACGGGGGCGCCCTCGCCCTCGGCCATCCCCTGGGCGCCTCGGCCGCGCGCATCGTGGTCGACTGCGCCCGGGAGCTGCGCCGAAGAGGCGGTGGCATCGGGGTGGCCGCGGCCTGTATCGGCGTCGGCCTGGGCATCGCCCTCGTCCTGGAGGCATGAGGTGGACGACGTCTCCCCGCGCCCCACCCCGCCGGACCCGACTCCGGAGAACCTCACCCGGATGACCGAGGGCAGGCTTCCCGGCCTGCTCGGGTTCCGCGTCGTGGAACTCGCCGGCCGCAGCGTCGTGGCCGAACTCGACGTCCGTCCCGACCTTCTGGCGCCCAACGGCTACCTGCACGCCGCGACGGTCGTGGCCCTGGCCGACACCGCCTGCGGCATCGGTTGCCGCCTGGCGCTCCCCGAAGGCGCGAAGGGCTTCACCACCACCCAGGTCACCAGCAACTACGTCGGAACCGCCCGCGAGGGCAGGGTCCGCGCCGTCGCGTCCCTCTCCCACGGCGGGCGGCGCATGCAGATCTGGGACGCCGACGTCACCGACGAGGCCGGCCGCAGGATCGCCATATTCCGCTGCACCCAGCTCATCTTCTGGCCATGACGGACACGCCCCCGGATGAGAGGGGCGTTACCAGCGTTCGGCGTTCATGAGACGCCGCGCGATCTCCCGCCGATGGATCTTGCCGGTCACGTTCAGCGGCAGATCGGTGACCCGGTGCGCGGACTTGGGGCACTTGTGCGAAGGGAGCCGATCACGGCAGTGGGTCAGCAGCTGTGAGGGCTCGATCTCATGGTCTGGCAGGCAGGAGTAGACCGCGGTGATCCGCTGGCCCCAGCGCTCGTCGGGCAGGCCCACGACCGCGGCGGACGCGATGCCGGGAAGGCAGGTGATCGCCTCCTCGACCTCGCGGGGATAGACGTTGTATCCGCCAGTGATGATCATGTCGTTCCGGCGGTCGGTCAGCCAGAGCCTTCCGCCGGGCCCCAGGCGCCCGACGTCGCCGGTGCGCAGGTACCCGTCGATGAAGGACTTTCCGAGGTCGTCGCGGTCCGCGGCGTTGAAGTAGCCCGTGGTGACGGGATCTCCCGAGACCAGCACCTCCCCCGTCTCGCCCTCGGGGACGGGCCGGCCGTCCTCGCCCGCCACCCGCAGGTCGACGGCCGGGCAGATCCGGCCCGCGGAGGCCAGGAGTTCCGGCCGCCCTGCCAGACCGCGAGCGTGGTCGTCCTCGTCCAGGACGGTCAGCGGGGGCATCGCCTCGACCAGGCCGTAGTACTGGACGAGGCGGGGCGTCAGCCGTTCACTCGCCCGGCGGATGTGCTCGACGGGCATGGGGGAGCCCGCGTAGGCGAGCATCCGCAGGGAGGACGGCGGGGCGGTCGCGGCGTGCGCCAGCCGGTCCACCATGGTGGGGACGAGGGCGATGTGGGTGACCTGGTACTCGTCGATGGCGTGGAGGATCTGCTCGGCGTCGGCGTGGTCGAGCATGACCTGAAGCGCGCCCGCCATGAGGAACGGCAGGACGAACAGCCCGCTGGTATGGATGGCCGGCCCGGCGTGCAGGTAGACCGAATCCCGGGCGGGTGGGCCGCCGAGGACTTCGTGGGTCATGGCCAGGGCCGAGGCGATGCGGTTGCGGTGGGTGCGCCGGGCCCCCTTCGGATGGCCGGTCGTCCCGGACGAGTAGGCCAGGCCGGCCAGGTCGTCCGCGTGCCCGAGCCTGAGCGGACCGGCGGGCGCGGTGTCGTGAAGCCGGGTCCACGGCTGCCCGGGCCCCTCTCCCAGGACGACGGTCCGCGCGGCGCCCAGCCCGCTGCGCAGCGCTTCGGTCTCCTCGGTGTACCGCCCGTCGTAGATCAGTGCGCCGGCCCCGCAGTCATCGGCCATGCGCTCCCATTCGCGGGGGCCGAGGCGCGGATTGAGCGGCACGCGGACCAGCCCGGCCAGTGCCAGCGCCAGATCCGACTCCACGAGCGCGCAGCCGTTGGGCAGCAGTTCCATGACCCGCTCTCCGGGGCGCAGGCCCAGGGCGAGCAGAGCGCGGGCCAGGCGGTCGGCCCGGTCGACGAGTTCGGTGAAGCTCCGGCCCCCGTCAGGGCCGATCACCGCGGGTCGGTCGCCGAAGCGGGCCGCGGCGCGGCGGGCGAGCAGGCCGATGGTCATGAGTCTCTCCGAACCTCCCGATGCGATGACTTACTACTATAAGCAAAGTCAGCGGGGAAGGGCGCGGAGAGACCGGGCACCGGCCCGATGTCGCTGTCAGCCGGTCGCGGCGGCCCCTTCGACGTCACGCCGGGGCAGCCGCTGGATCAGCCCGCCCGCACCGGCGACGGCGAAGGTCACGGACGTGCGTTCCAGTGCCTTCCCGCACGAGCGGCAGCGCAGGTAAGGCCGGAAGGGCTCACCGCATGCCCGGTGCACGATCCGCAGGTCGGTGCCGGGCGGGCCGGTGTACCAGCGTTGCGCCCAGTCGACGAGGAAGGCGAAGACGTCGAAGAAGGCGATGCCCTTGTCGGTGAGCCGATAGCTCGACCGGCGGCCCTGTCCCCCGCCGGCGGTGAGCACGCCCAGCTCGGTGAAACGGCGCAGCCGGCTGGACAGGACCGAAGGCGCCACACCCAGGCCGGACTGGAGATCAACGAACCGCTGCACCCCCAGCAGCGCCGCGGCGAGCAGGACCGTGCCCCACCGGTCCCCCAGCAGCTCGAAGGTCTCAGGGAAGTACGACAGGGGATCGTCTTCCCCTTTGACGCGCACGGTCTTGCGATGCAAACGCGGCACCGCGACTTGCGCGAACGTCGCGGCACCGCGTTCGGTGACGGTGTCGCGCGCGGTGACGGGGGCCAGTCCGCAGGACGTGCAGCCGATCTCGACATCGGTGCGCTCGCCGCAGGTCTCATGGATCAGTTCGGGCAGCCCGGCCCGGCGCGGCACCCAGGCGCGCTCCCAGGACCAGACCGCCACCAGCAGCGGCCACAGCTCCCTGGCCTGCTCGGTGAGCAGGTACTCGGTGCGGGTGCGGCCTTCCTCCCGGTAGGGAGACGGCGAGAGCAGTCCGCCCGCGACGAGTTCCTTGAGCCGGTTGGCCAGCACGGATTCGGACACCCCCAGCTCGTCCCGCCAGTCGGCGAAACGGCGGACGCGCAGGAGAAAGGCCCGCTGCAGGATCAGCAGGGTCCACTGATCACCGATCGCCAGCAGCGCCTGCCCGATGGCGCTGGGCTGCGCTCCCGGAGCCGCCCGGCCCGCCATGGGATCACCCTTCCCTTCTCCCACCACTCCGCAATGCTACTTCGGACCCTGGTTGCTCCCGGTCCCCAGCCGCACTATGCGATCAGTGCCCGGCCTGGTCCGGCCCGGAGAAGAGGCGGACTGCGCCACGCCTCCGGCGAAAGGCAGTGAACTGTTCACCGCCTTTCGCCGGCCAGAAGCGTCACGAAGATCTGCCTTCCAGGCGTGGGACGTCCATGGGCACTTCACTTATCGGGAGGGCCATCGGGATAATTCTCTTCCTCGCAGCCGAGATCACGTCGGCTTGAAAGACTTCACCGAACCGCGGGCTTCAAAGCGCCATCCTGCGCGGTTGCGGGCCGCGCGTCCCGCTCGCACCTGTCAGACCGCGTGTCCGCCTGTCAGGAAGTGCCTGGCGAACAGGCTGACAACATCGATCTCCTTGTGGACGCGCGGGCAATCCGTGACTGTGGACTCCGCCGCGGGCTTCGTTCCCAATCGCCCGCAATCAGGAGACAAGGATGAAACTTTCCTCATATGCCGCTGCCCTCGCGGTGACCACCCTGCTCACTTCCCTGACCGGAGCATCCGGAATGTCGGCGGCACAGGCGGCCGGCACCAAGGCTCTTCCAAGCGTGAATATGGAAGCCGCAGTGAAGGCGGCCCAGATCGACCCGCGGCGGTCTGACAGCACGCTGACCCCGGGCGCAAAAGCCAGCGTGCTCCTCATTGAGCGGGCGCTGCGCGACCGGCACCTGCTCGACGCGAAGTGGGTGGACGGGTACTTCGGCACCACAACGGTCGCCGCCTACACGAAGTACCAGAAGTCGCTCGGCTACACCGGTGTCGCCGCCAACGGCCTGCCGGGCAAGGCGTCGCTCGCCAAACTCGGCGCCGGGCGCTTCACGGTCACCCACACCATCGGCCCGGGGACCCGGGTGTCCACCGGCGGGTTCGTCATCAACACCCGCACGCGGAGCATGCTGGCCGAGGCGAAGCGGCTGCTCGGCCGCAACCTCGTGCTGGAGCAGGGCTCGTACAACCCCGGCGGCGACCCCACGTCCGCGGGCACCCACGACGGCGGCGGCGTCGTCGACATCTCGGTCAAGGGGATGAACTCCGCCACCCGCACCGCGACCGCCCGCGCGCTGCGCCAGGTCGGCTTCGCGGCATGGGTGCGCAGCCCCGCCCAAGGCAACTGGCCGTGGCACATCCACGCCGCCGCCATCAGCGACACCGACCTCTCCAGCCAGGCCCAGCACCAGGTCGGCGACTACTACCTCGGCCTGAACGGGCTCGCCGGACGCGGCCGGGACGACGGCCCGAAGGTGACCATCCGCACCTGGGAGGAGTACCAGCGCCGCTGACCCATCCGAACCCCAGGCTTCGCAGACAAGCTTCGCAACCAAAGGGAGACAAGGCATGAGCACGCTCAGCAAGATCCTCACCACGACGACCGCCGCCATCGCGATCGGCGGGGCGGCGGCCGCCCTCGCATCGCCCGCCTCGGCGGCCAGCCGCAACGGCGTGTGCGAGAGCGGCGAGTTCTGCTACTACTTCAACAGCAACAACCAGGGATCGCTCTCGGACTTCACCGGATCGGTCGCCGACTACGGCGCCGCCCAGCCCTCCTGCTACGACTTCAAGAGCGCGGGCGCCGGCAAGGGCAAGTGCGTCAAGAACAACGCCGCCTCGGTCTGGAACCGCAGCGGCAAGACCGTCCGCGTCTACTTCAACAGCAACTACGGCGGCAGGTACCAGGACTTCAAGCCCGGCACCAAGGGCAACCTCAACGCCGGCCTGAAGAACCAGAACGCCTCGCACCAGTTCGCGCCGTCTTCGCGCACGAACATGTCGTACGGGCTGTACAAGGCGAGCGGCGGCCGGATCACCTGCGGCTTCGACGGCTACACCACCACCCCCGGCCGGCACGAAGGCATCGACATCGCCCGCGGCGTCGGCTCGGACGTTCGCGCCCTGGTGAGCGGAAAGATCATCTACCTCGCCCGCGGGTACACCGGCAGGGCGGGGCTTTCCACGATCTCCATCTACAACGCCTCGCTGAACAAGACGGTGATCTACCTGCACTCCGCTCCGCGGTCCTCGCTGCGGGTGGGCCAGCAGATCAGCCGCGGCCAGATCATCGCCGACGAGTCGTGGCACGGGGTGTCGTCCAGCTCGTCCGCGCACACCCACGTCGAGATGCGCCTCGGACGGCAGACGCACGCGGCCAAGAGCGTCGGCGACCCGCACCTGGACAACCCGAACCCGACCTCGTTCTGGCAGTCCCAGGGCTACAACGTCCGATAGCGCGCCGCGACCCTGAGCAGAAGAGGAAGACAACTGTGTCGACACGAAATGTGCGGCTGATCTCGCGGCTCACCGCGGCGACCGCCGCGATGGCGCTCGGCGGGGCGGTCCTCATCCCGGCGTCGCCCGCCTCGGCGGCGAGCCGCAACGGCGTGTGCGAGAGCGGCGAGTTCTGCTACTACTTCAACAGCAACAACCAGGGATCGCTCTCGGACTTCACCGGATCGGTCGCCGACTACGGCGCCGCCCAGCCCTCCTGCTACGACTTCAAGAGCGCGGGCGCCGGCAAGGGCAAGTGCGTCAAGAACTCCGCCGCCTCGGTCTGGAACCGCAGCGGCAAGACCGTCCGCGTCTACTTCAACAGCAACTACGGCGGCAGGTACCAGGACTTCAAGCCCGGCACCAAGGGCAACCTCAACGCCGGCCTGAAGAACCAGAACGCCTCGCACAAGTACCTGAGCTCCGCGCCGGGCGGGTGCAAGACCGACGGCACGAACAGCAAACCGCCCACGACGATCCTGGTGTACCGGACGTCCCTCGGGCGCGTGGACCGGGTGTCGTTCAAGACCTACGTCAAGAACGTCCTGCCCAACGAATGGGTGCCGAGCTGGCCGAGGGAGTCCCTCAGGTCCGGGGCGATGGCCGTCAAGAGCTACGGCTGGTACTGGGCGCTGCACTCGACGCGCAAGACGTCGGGCGGCCAGTGCTTCGACGTCTACGACAGCACGTCGAGCCAGGTGTACAAGCCCGGCTCCGCGAAGGCGTCGACGAACGCCGCGGTGGACGCGACGTGGGGCACCAAGATGACCCGCGGCGGAAAGATCTTCCAGGCCCAGTACTGCTCCACGACGACGGCGTGCGGCGGGTGGGTCACCGGAGACTGGATGTCGCAGTACGGCTCTCGCGATAAGGCCAAGGCGGGCTGGAGCTACTCCAGGATCCTCAAGGCCTACTACAGCGGGATCGTTCTCTCCTAAACCCGCAGACCGTCCGGCCCCTGGTTCCCCGCCGTGCCCCTCCCCGGCGGGGAACTAGGGTCCCTCGACGATGATCTGGAAGTTGACCGGGCGGTTTCCGGGGAACGCGACCCTTCCCGAAGGGTCCACCATCTTGAACCGCACGTAGCACAGGCCCGGCTTCTTCGGCGTGGTGATGTCGGTCCGGATGTCGACCAGCCCGCCTGGCCGCGTGTCGTTGATCGGCACGTCGGAGATGGTCTGGCACTGATCGGCCTGCTGCGGGAGGTCGAGGCGGCGCAGCGAATACCCCTTCCACGGCACTTTCCCGACGTTCTTGAGCCGCCATACCTTGGTCACGGTCTTGCCCGCGCCGACGCGCGTGCAGTCGGGCAGCGTCATGTCCGCGATGAACGCGGCGGCATCGCCCTTGTGCATCGGCGGGGCCGACGCCGGGTTGGGCGCGTGCACCGGGCAGTCGGCCGGAGACGGCGCGGCCTCCGACAGGCTGCCGAAAGGCTTCGGACCGTCCCCGCCGGCCCCGGAGTCGCGATCGAGGGTGACCACGATGACGCCCACCGCGCCCACACCGATGGCCGCCGTCACCAGCGCGACCGCGACCGGGCGGGCCGGCCGGAATCGCCTCCGGCCCCCCGGCGCGGGGAGGGCCGGCTGGACGTCACCCGCGCTCTCGTCGGCGGGCGGTGGCGGCGGGGGCACGGATGCCGGGGTCTCGTCGGCCGGCCCGGGTGCTTGCGCCCCGATGGCGATGTGCACGGCCCGCCGTTCCGCGGTGCTCGTGGCGGAGGCCGCGGTTCCACCGGACGGGCGGGCCGCGGCGGTGTCCGCGGCGGTCGCGGGCTTTCCGGCACTCGCCGACCTGACCGCAAGGTTCGCTTTCTCCCAGCGTTCGCGATACGCGGCCGGGTCCGCACCACACGCCTTGACGAACTCGGCGGTGGTCCCCCAACTCGGGAGTCTGTTGCCCTTGGTGGCCTCATGTAACGTGGTGTGCGAGATCGCTCCCGACCGACCGGACATCTCCCGGAAAGGCGGGTTGCCAACCGATTCGCGCAGCTCCCGTAGAGCCGCCGCGAAGTCCGCGATCGCCTCCGCCTGTGCACGCATGTGGTCCACCGGCCGAAGCTAGCAGCCCCCGCGGTCTTTACTCAAGATCGAACCGATTTCGTCGGTCGGCCGGGCGAGACGGGTACTCCTGGGTGAGACATAGATCACCTGTATACGAGACAATCGCCTGAAGCGGCGTCCAATAGTGTCGGCCCGCGAGGGACAGTGCGTGATCAACAGGTGACCCTTCTCATTCTCGGGTGACTTTGCACTTTTGCGGGACGGCGACACCTTTGACGAGGTGGCCGGTTTTGCAGGGGCGGCAGCGGAGTTTCCAGAGGATTCACCGGCTTTCAAGCGGAGCGTTCGCCTGGTCTGCGGAGGCGTTTCAGGCCGCCGGTGTCCGGAGCGGAGTGGGCCGTGGCGTGAAACGCACGAAGGGGATGTGTCGTCCGACCTGGCGGTAGTCCTCAACGCTGCCGTCGACGGCGAAGCCCATGAGCTTGCACAGTTGCCGGGCGGCGACCGGGTGGCGGGGGGCGTACCGGGCCATGATCTCGGCGCCTTCGCCGGTCGCGATGGGGGCGGCGGTCGCCTGGATGCGCTTCCCGGCGATCTGGAGGGTGACCTCGGGGTTGGCCATGACGTTGCGGTACCAGTCCGCTCGGGGGCCGAATCCGGAGGCCGCCACGTAGCCGTGCCCGTCCTTCTGGACGACCTCGATGACGACCTGGCGCGGCCGGCCGGAGACGCGGCCGGTGTGCGTGAGCAGCATGATGCGACGTCCCAGCAACGGCCCCAGCCCCATGCGGTACAACCGGATGGGCAGCCGCCACAGCAGGCGGCGCAGGCCGGTCGGCGGGGCGGGCCTGTCGATGATCTCCATGGTTCAGTCCTCCTTGGCGAGGTCGGGGCTTTGCGGGGCACGCTCTACGACCACCGGTCGGAGGCCGCGGCGCCGCAGCCGGTACGCCGGCGTGAGCCCCGCGACTCCGCCGCCGATGAGGCCCCTCACGCCCCTCCCTCCAGCAGATCCCCCACCGCGCCCAGGGCGTCGCCGACCGGAAGAGCACCGTCGATCATGTAGTGCAGCATCAGCCCGTCGATCGACGCGGCGATCAGGGTGGCCACTCCGGCCGGCCGTGCCGACGGCCAGCCGGGATGCAACTGCCGAAGACGGTCCGCGATCTGGGTGCGGGCCAGGCGAAGCTCATCGCGCAGCACCTCGCCCAGGGCAGGATCGCGCATCGCACCCACGATCAGCTCGGCGGCCAGCCGGGCCGCCTGCTCGTCGTCCGGGGGCCGGGCCAGCAGGCTCCGCATCGTTTCCAGCGCCGCCCGCTCGTCCGGTGCCCCCAGGAGTTCGGTGGCCAGGGGCCCGATGATGAGCTCCGTAGCCCGCCGGAAGATCGCCGCGTGCAGCCCGGCCAGGCCGCCGAAGTGATAGTGGATCAAGCCCGGGTTGGTGCCGGCGCGTTCGGCCACGGCACGCGTGGAGACGCCCGGCCACCCCTCCCTGCCCAGCAACGCGATTCCGGCGTCCACCAGTTGCCGCCGGCGGCGATCGCCGCGCGATGAAGTTGGCCGATCGACCAAATTGGTCATACGAGCAAGTTAGCACAGAAGGCGCGGGCGTGTCGGCGCAGACCCTCGTCGACCACTTCGACGGCAAGGACGGGCTCGCCGATGCCGCCGGACATCGTCCTCAAATAGGGCTCATGCACGGTCCAAACCGTGCAGGAGCATCCCGGTTCCGGGCATCGGCGAGGTGACTCACTCGCGGCGGGCGAGCAGAAACGCGTCGATCGCGGTCCGGGTCCGCCCGTCGGCGCTGACCTCGCGCGACCGCGGCTCGGCTCGCACGGTCCGCAGCCCGAGGCCGTCGATGTCGGACACCGCATCGTCCGCGGTGTACAGGACGGCGGGGTCCTGCGGGCCGCCGACGCCATGCGCCAGGTTGTCGCTGTCGTGCGCCACGACCAGCAGCAGCCCGCCGGGGGCGACCGCGTCCGCCGCCGCACGCAGCACCCGGCGCCGCAACTCCTCGCCGGCCTGCAGGTAGGCGACGATCACCAGGTCGTAGCCGCGCCGGGCCGGGACGTACTCGCCGAGATCCGCCTCGACCAGGTCGAGGCGGTCGGCGGATTCGGCGAGCCGGCGCACGGCGAGGGATCGGGCGCGGTCCAGCGCGACGGCGGAGAAATCAACCGCCGTGACCGACCATCCCCGCTCGGCCAGCCACAATGCGTTGCGCCCCTCACCGGCCGCCAGATCCAGCGCACGGCCGGCGGGCAGTCCCGCCGCTACCTCCTCGACCCACCGGTTCGGCCCGCCGACCAGACCAGATCCCTCCCGGCGTACAGGCGGTCCCACTCGGCACTGTCCACAATCGATCTCCGTTCGGTTGCTGCCGGACGACCTTCGAGGTGACCGGAATCCGGCCGTCTCAGGGCCAGGGTAAGGAACGACCTCACTGGGTCGGGGCCGCCCTGCCGCGAGGCCGGACAGCCGCTCTTTCTGGGATCACCCCTTTCGACATATACCCGTGGGGGTATGCTGAAGGGAGAGCAGGGGAGGAGCCATGGGGCCAAGCGAGCAGAGCTTTTTCGACGGCGTCGGCGCCGTTGTGGCGGTGGTGGCGCACCCGGACGACGAGAGCTTCGGCCTCGGCGCACTCCTGGATCATCTGACCGCCCGGGGAGCCGAGGCCGCGGTGCTCTGCTTCACCCGCGGCGAGGCGTCCACCCTCGGCACGGCCACCGGGGACCTCGCCGAGATCCGGGCCGCGGAACTGGCCGCAGCGAGCGCGGTGCTGGGCGTCACCCGCACCGAGCTGCTCGGCTACCCGGACGGCCGGCTGGACCGGACGCCGCTGCGAGACCTGGTCGGGCAGGTGCGCCGGCTGGCCTTCGCAGTGCGCCCGAGCCATCTGCTGGCCTTCGACGTGGGTGGCATCACCGGCCATCCCGACCACGTTCACGCCACACGGGCGGCTCTGCTCGCAGGCCGTGAACTGGGACTGCCCGTGCTCGGGTGGACCGTGCCCGACCATGTCGCCAAAACCCTGAACACCGAATTCGGCACCGCCTTCGTCGGCCGTCCCGAGCTGCAGCTCGGACAGGCGCTCGCGGTCGACCGCACCCGGCAGCGCCGGGCGATCGCCTGCCACCGCAGCCAGGCCACCGCCAATCCGGTGCTGTACCGCCGCCTGGAACTGCAGGGCGGAACCGAGCATGTGCGCCTGCTGCGCGGTGCTGCGACCGACCTCGCCCGGGTGGGTAAGGGACGCGAAGACGGCACCTGACGTGGCCGTCTCAAGGAGGGGAATCATGAGTTACGCCATCACTGTCCGGCTGCACCGGCCGTTCGGCGAGACCGTCGGGCAGGTGCGCGCGGCCCTGAAGGACGAGGGCTTCGGCGTCCTGACCGAGATCGACGTGCAGGCCACCCTGCGCGAGAAGCTCGGCGAGACGATGGAGGACTACCTCATCCTCGGAGCCTGCAACCCGCCGCTCGCGCACCGGGCGCTCGGCGTCGACCGGCAGATCGGCCTGCTGCTGCCCTGCAACGTCGTCGTGCGCACCGACGGCGAGGACACCGTCGTGGAGGCCCTGGACCCGCAGGTCATGGTCTCGGTAAGCGACCGTCCCGGCCTGAAGCCGGTCGCCGACGAGGCAGCGAGGCGGCTCGTCGCCGCACTGGAGAAGCTGGAGTCCTGAACCATGCGGCCGGCCGGCCGCACTTACGGGGCGTGGGGAAGTTCGAGCCGGTAGTCGACGCCTACGAACGCGGCCTCGCCGCCGGTGCCGAAGTACCGGCGGCCAATCGGTACCGGGTGTCGATCGCCGGCCTCCCTCCCCCGCCTCGTCAAGCGGCGTTCTCGCGCAGGCCCCGCGCGACCGGGCCGCCGGCCCGGATCCACGCGCCGGTGCCTCCGGCCACGGAACGGGCGTCGATCCCCGCCTCCGCCATCCACCGGGCGGCGAGCAGGCTGCGGTTGCCGCTCGCACAGATCACATAAATCGTGCGGCGGTCCTTGAGCTCCGCCAGCCGAGCCCGGACCTCCCGCAGGGGAACCAGGCGGGCACCGGGCACATGACCGGCTGCGTACTCGTGCGGCTCCCTGACGTCCACCACCGGCGCGCCGTCCGCGTGCGCGGCGGCGAACGCCCGGATGTCCACTTCGCTGATCATCTCTCTCCTCCCATATACCCCTGGGGGTATCTGTCGTGCACAGTACTCGAAAGATGAGACCGATGCAAATACCCCAGGGGTGTATCAGGAGGACCGCTTCGGCGGCACGCGCACGCCGGTGCGCCGCCGGCACGGCGGAACGATGCGGCTGCGAACCTCAGCGGACCTCTGAGCAGGCGCGGTCACCAAGAGGCGTCAGCGGGTCAGGCACGTGGCGGGCAGCGGGAACCAGCGCAGCCGCTCGAAGTCCTCGGGAAGGCCCGGCGGCCGTGTGTCGACGTCGTCGGGCAGGGAGACCAGCAGGTCGCGGGCTTTGCACAGTTGTCCGGGCAGGACGTCCTCACCGGCTCGGACGTGCGCGACCGGGCAGACCAGCTCGCCGTTGGTTCCATAGTGCAGGTCGGCCAGCCGCAGGGGCGGTTCGACGGTGCCGCGACGGTGCCGCCACAGCCCGGTGCGCGGATCGAAGCGGTAGTCGGTGAGCAGCCGGTGCCCGTAGGTGGCGACGAGGTCGACGGCGTCGATGAGGTAGTCGCAGACGGCGTCGGAGATGAAGTAGTTGAAGTTGATACGCGTCCAGCCGGGCTTGACGCCCTCACAGCCATGCCTGACCTCCTCCCCCAGCGCGCGGGAGCGGGCGGCGTCGATGGCGAGCAGGCGGTGACCGTAGGGGCCGGCACACGAGCAGCCGCCGCGGGCCTGGACTCCGAACAGGTCGTTCAGCAGCGCGACGACGAAATTGTGATGCAGGTACAACTCACCGAACCGAATCCGCACCGACACGATCGACAGCCGCCGGGAGTGCCGGTCGCCGAGGATCTCGATGTTCGGGTTGCGCTGCCAGCGGTCCAGGGCCCGGCGCCAGAAGCGCTCCTCGCGCGCCTGGATGAGCCGGGTGCCCACGGCCTGCTTGAGCTGGAAGACCAGCCCGGCGCGGATCGACTCCACGATCGCCGGGGTGCCGCCCTCCTCGCGCGCCACCGGATCGTCCAGGTACCGGTGCCCGATCGGGTCGACGAACGCGACCGTGCCCCCTCCGGGGACCGTCGGCACCGCGTTGCGCACCAGGTCCCGCCGGACGACCAGCACCCCGGGTGTCTGGGGGCCGCCGGGGAACTTGTGCGGCGACAGGAAGACCGCGTCCTTGTGGTCGCCGCGGCCCGGCGCGGTCGCCGCCATCCGGATCGGTACATACGCCCCGGCCGCCGCGTAATCCCAGAACGACAGCGCGCCGTGCTCGTGCAGCAGCGCCGCGATCTCCTCGGTGCCGGTCAAGATGCCGGTCACGTTCGATGCCGCCGAGAAGCTGCCGATGAGCAGCGGACGGCCGGAGTACGCGACGAGCTTCTCGCGCAGGTCCCGGACGTCGATGTGCCCGTCCCCGTCCTCGCCGATGACGACGACGTCGGCGATCGACTCGCGCCACGGCAGCTCGTTCGAGTGGTGCTCGTAGGGCCCGACGAACACCACCGGCCGCTTCTCGGCGGGAATCCGGTCGCGCAGACCGTACCGGCGGTCCAGGCCGCCCGGGATCCGCAGCTCCAGGATGCCGATCAGCTTGTTGACCGCCGCGGTCGCTCCGGAGCCGCAGAAGATCACCAGGTCGTCCGGGCCGCCCCCGACGGCGTCGTGGATGATCCGGCGCGCGTCCTCGCGCAGCCTGGTCGTCTGCAGCCCCGTGCCGGAGCTCTCGGTATGGGTGTTGGCGTACCGGGGCAGCACCTGCCCGCGAACGAAGTCCTCGATGAAGTCCAGCGACCGGCCCGAGGCCGTGTAGTCGGCGTAGATGATCCGGCGCGGCCCGTACGGCCCGTCCAGGACCTCATCGTCTCCGATCACACCGTGCCGGATCCGCTCCAGCAGTGGCGAGGTCGGCGAGTCATCGCCGGCTCCAACGTGCTCGATCTCCTGGGGCACCACGCATTCAGCGTGCCTCCGCCCCGACCACCCCGCCATGGACCTTTGGTCCCGTGACCACAGGGCCTTCTTCCCCATCGTCGGCACGGTGCGGTCGGTCCGCTCCAGACGTCCGTCACGGCGTGGATGGCCTGTGCGCCCGCCTCCCCCTCGGGCCGATCTACTGGGACGGCAGCTCGGCCGAGGGTGCGGGAGTTCTTCCGCGGCGGCACCGACGCGTGCGGGGTGCCGTGATCAGCCGGCGTCGTAGCGGACGCCGAAGGTGCGCCCGCCGTCGTCACTGCGCCGGACGCCTTGCGCCTGGCCGTCGTAGACGTACAGGACCGGACCGGCCTGCTGGAGGGCGTGGAAATCGGCCTTGCCCACCTCGGATACCGAGGTCCAGGTGCGCCCTGCGTCGGTGGAACGGATCAGGCCCAGGTGGGGCGGAGCCCCCGTGGCCGCCTCGTCCGCCGCCGGGTGACCGCTGGCGAGGAACGTGCGCGGCCCGACGATGGCGAAACCCATCGTGTCCTGGCGGTTCTTCCCCACTCGGCTCGCCCGGTCCGGCGACTCGATCTTGAACACGCCGAAGTGGGCGCCCACGTAGATCGCGTTGTCGGCCGGGTCCATGGCGACACCATGGATGTGCCCGATTTCGGCCTCGGCGCCGGCGGGGTGCGCCGCGGACTCCTGTCCCGTCCCGGTGCCGCAGGCCGCGAGCAGGACGAACGAGACGGCGCCGACCGCCGCGCGGAAGGGCCCTTCCACCAGGACATTCAGAAAGCGTGCGTGCATGGGACGCTCCGTTCAGACCTGGTAGCCGAGCAGGGCCATCATCCCGCTCTCGGCGTGGTAGACGTTGTGGCAGTGGATCATCCAGCGGCCGGGATTGTCGGCGTCGAAATCGACGTCCAGGGACCGGTTCGCAAGCACGATCGCGGTGTCCTTGCGCACCCCCGTCGGCGCCACGGCGAAGGTATGGCCGTGCAGATGCATGGGGTGCCACATCATCGTCCGGTTGACGAACGACAGCCGCACTCGCTCGCCCGAGCGCACGGGATACAGGTCCTCCGGGTCGTACTTCCGCCCGTTGATGGCCCAGTCGTACTTCATCATTCCGCCGGTCAGTTCCAGGCGGACCGTCCGGTCCGGGCGTCGCCGCTTGAGCCGCGCGCTGTCGGCCGGCTGGAGGTCGCCGTATCCGACGATCTCGCGCCGCAGTTCGCCGGGGCGGACGCCGGCGGCCGGGGCCGCGGCGGCACCGCTGGTGCGGAGCAGCGCCCGAGCCGTCGCGTTCTTGCCTTCCGCCAGGGCGGTCAGCGGGAAGGCCCCGGACTCGACCGTCACGACGACGTCGTAACGCTCTCCCATTCCGAGCAGAAGCGCGTCCGTATCGACGGGCCGCACGGGGAAGCCATCGGCGTGGGTGACGGTCATCCGGTGCCCGCCGAGCGCCACGCGGAACGCGGTGTCGCCCGCGGCGTTGATGAGCCGGATCCTGACGCGGTCTCCGGGCTTGGCTCGGAAGGTCTCGGGCTCCTCGGCGATACGCCCGTTGACCAGGAAGTAGGGGTAGCGGACGTCTCCCGCGTCGCCGCCGAGCAACTCGCTCCGGGCGCCCATGAGCATGTGCCCGCCCATGCCGGACGAGCCGGGCTCCGGGGTCTCGCTCGGCCCGCCCATGTCCATGCCCGGCATGTTCGAATGGTGGCCGCCCATTCCCATGCCGCGTTTCAGTTCGGCCAGCACCTGATCCGGGTTTCCGGTCACGCCGTCCAGCCAGTCGTCGAGTACCACGACCCATTCGGCGTCGTAGGACAGCGGCTCCTTGGGGTCCTCGACGATCAGCGGCGCGTACAGTCCCCGGTCGAGCTGGGTTCCCGAGTGCGGATGGAACCAGTACGTGCCCGGGTGAGGGACCGCGAATTCGTACGTGAACTCGCCTCCCGCCCTGATGTCGGGCTGGGTGACGCCGGGAACGCCGTCGGCGTCGTTGTGCAATGCCAACCCGTGCCAGTGCACGGTCGTGCCGGCCGGAAGCCGGTTCGACACACGCGCGCGTATCACCTCGCCCGCCTTCACGCGGATCTCCGCGCCGGGGAGGCGCTGCCCGTACGTCCAGGTGCGGACGGTACGTCCTCCCAGGTCGACGGGGCCCTCGACGGGAGCCAGCCGGAAGTCGCGGACGGCGCCGCCGGCATGGCGGCGGGCGGCCTCGGCCTTGCGGACCTGCTCGCCGCCCGGTGCGATGAAGGCGGGCCTGCGCCCGCCGTCGCCGCAGGCGGACAGGGCGGCGCCGCCGGCCACCAGGAGCCCGGCGCGCAGAACGGAACGTCGATCGATCGGTTTCATGCTGGTCATGCCTCGCATTCGGTCATGCGGACGGATGGGAACGGGCATGACCGGGTGCGAGCCGACGCGACGAGGGCTCGTGGGAGAGGTCGGAGCGGGTCTCGCGGCGGTCGGTGGCACCCGGCCGAGCCGGCTCCTATATCCGCAGGACCACCATGCCGAGGAGGGGCGGCCCGAGGCCAGGCGGAGCGCGCAGGAGAGGCCGCGAGAAGGGGCGCGCCGCGCGGGTCCCGTTGCGTTGCGCCGCCCGGATCCTCACCGTCATGCGACGCAGCGCGATGAGGGCGCCGGCGGCGATCAGGACCGCCAGGCAGATGTCGGACGGGTCGACGAGCATTCCGGTATCGGCCCCGGCCATGTGGGAGACGACGCGTCCGGCGGCCGCGGACGAGACGCCCGGGAACGGCTTGTGCGCCGGCCGGTCCATCGGTTCGGCCACGTGACCGGCCGTCCCGTGCCCGGCGGACATGCTGAGGGTGCCGCGCGCGTGGTCGGCGGGATGCCCGAGGGTGTGCATCGCGACGATGCCGAGGAGCACCGCGCACAGGAGCAGCAGCCACGCGAGGGCATGCCGCGAAGCTCCCGGCCGGACGACTCCGACCGCCCGGGAGTGAACGGCACGTCCATGGGCGTACATCGGGACGAACGATAGTAGACGGCCGGATCACTCAGGCCGTGCTTCCCTGTCCGCGGACGCGGACCCCGGCTGGCTCCCGCTCGGCGCCCAGGCCACCAACCTCGTCGGCCAGAAGAACTTCACGCCGCCGTTCCCGACGTATCCGTCCGGACGCGATACCGAGGTCGGACGGCTCCACCAGCGGCCCCTGGTGCTGTGGGATGGTGGGTGTGTGACGTTGGAAGACCTCGTCCGGCTGCGCCGGGCCCGTGACCTGATGGACCGCGACTACGCGAAGCCGCTCGACGTCCCGGCGCTGGCACACGTCGCCCTCATGTCGCCGGGCCATTTCTCCCGCAGTTTCCGCGCCGCCTTCGGGGAGACGCCCTACAGCTACCTGATGACGCGCCGGATCGAGCGGGCCAAGGCGCTGCTGCGGCGGGGCGACCTGACGGTGACGGAGGTCTGCTTCGCGGTCGGCTGTACCTCGCTGGGGTCGTTCAGCTCGCGGTTCACCGAACTGGTCGGGGAGAGCCCGAGCTCGTACCGGGCCCGCCGCCATGACGAGGGCGCCGCCGTCCCGGCCTGCGTCGCCAAGATCCACACGCGGCCGATCAGGAACGGAGAAGCGAGATCCGCCTCCCGTCCGTAGCGTGAAACGCGTGGACATCGACCAGCCCTACGGCGTCCGCGACCCTTCCGGCAACATGCCGCGCTTCACCCAGCCCCGCAAACACTGAGCCTTGGTCCGGGAACCGGACGCTCCCCTATCGGCGAACCAAGGCAAGGGCGTGCTCATACTCGATGAGTTACGAGCCCATCTTGCGTTTCGCGCAACCAGTTCTCCAGGAGGAGATAGTCGGCGTCGTTCAGACCGTGCCGGGCATCAACGCGATGCAGCAGGGCCCGCCCTGAGTGATGAACCGACACCCAGGCCCGATCGACCTCGGTGATCTCGTCGTCAATCCAGGCGAAGGGGCGCCCAGCGGCCCACTCGACGAGGGCGCGGGTCTTCCAGTGCATCCCCCTTCGCTCGTCTTGGTCGTCCAACTCCGACGGCTCAGGCCAGACCACCACGGGCAACTCCGGCAGACCCAGGATCGGGCAGATCCACTCGTTCGCGTCCGCCATCCACGTCGTGGCCCAGACCAGCTCACATGCCAGCGCCCTCAGCCGAGGCCCATGCGCGGGATTGATCCTGGCCAGCAGCGGATGAGAATTCATCCCCGGCATTTGGGCGCGACCTGTTCGATAAGTCGGGTACCGCTGCGTCGCTCCGAAGGGGATGAGTGGCCCGTCGACATCAAGGAAGACCAGCGGAGATCGCGCAGAACCCGTCACAACCGCACGGTAGCGCGTCCTCACGATCAGGCGTAGATCTCAGGGGGCAGGCTGATTTTCCTTCAGGGGGGTGACAGGGCGGTGGTGAATTGCGCGGTGATCCATTGAGGGTCGGTTATCGCGGTTCCGACCACGACGCAGGTCGCGCCGGCCTGGATCGCGGACGCCGCCGCCGCGGGCGAGTGGTAGCGGCCCTCGGCGACGATCAGCGCATCCGGGAGCGCCTCGCGCAGCGCGTGGACGAGGTCCAGATCGGGGCCGTCGGGAGGGGGTCCGGGGAGGGTGTAGCCGGCGAGGGTGGTGGCGACGGCGTCGGCTCCCGCCTCGGCGGCGGCCACGCCCTCCTCCAGGGACGACACGTCGGCCATGAACAGCGCGCCGGCGTCATGGACGGCCTCGATCGACGCGGTGAGCGGGTGGCCGTCCGGGCGTGGACGGCGGGTGGCGTCGGCGGCCACCACCTGTGCCCCGGCCTCGGCGACGGCGCGGGCCGCCGTGACGGTGGGGGTGATGAACACCCCGCCCGTCCCGTCCTTGGTCAGCCCGATGACGGGGACGTCCACGGCAGCGGCGACGGCGGCCACGTCCGGGAGGCCGCCGACCCCGCCGCAGCGGATCGCGGCGGCGCCTCCCCCGGCGGCGGCGCGGGCCATCCGGACGAGGGTGGCCGTGTCGCGCAGCGGATGCCCCTCGCCGGCCTGGCAGGACACGATCAGCCGGCCGGCGACGGCCGCGGCGAAGGACTCGGGGGTCATCGGACGCTCCACTGAGACGTGCCGGCCTTGGCGAGAAGGGCCGCGCCGACGAGCGGCGCGTCCGTGCCGAGGCGGGCGGGGACGATCGGCGTCGCGCGCAGCGGCGGGAGCGCCTCGGCCTGGAACGCGGTGGTGACGGCGTCGATGAAGGGCGCACCGATCTGGGCGACGCCGCCGCCGAGCACGACGGCGTCCGGGTCCAGGACGCAGAGCAGTCCCGCGAGGGCGCGTCCCAGCACGGAACCGGCGTGCCGCGCGTCGCCGGTGGCCTCGATGGCCGGGCCGGAGACGACGGCCTCCAGATGGTCGCGTCTTCCGCAGCCGCACGGCACCGGCCCGCGTTCGGGGACGAGCAGGTGCGCGACCTCCCCGGCGGTGCCGTGGGCTCCGTGTTCGAGGCGCCCACCGGTGGTCAGCGCGCCGCCGACACCCGTCCCCACGGAGACGTGCAGGACGCGGTGGTACCCGCTTCCGGCTCCCGCCCTCGCTTCGCCGTTCGCCATGGCGCGCACGTCGTTGACCACTGCGACGGGCAGGCCGAGCCGGTGCGCCAGAACCTCCTTCACGGGCGTCCCCGCCCAGCCGGGGAGCACGTCGGTGGCGGAAACGACGCGGCCGGTCTCCGGATCGACGACGCCGGGCGCGCCGACTCCGACGGCCCGGACGCGGGCGGTGCCGAGACCTTCCAGCAGGCCGGCCGCCGCGGTGAGCACGGCGGCCCCGCCCCCGGCGGGCGTCGCCGTCCGGGCACGCAGCCGGACCGCTCCGTGCCCGTCCACCAGCGCTGCGGCGATCTTCGTCCCGCCGATGTCGAGCGCCGCGTACAGGTCCGCGCCGTCGCCGGTGGTCACAGCAGCCCGGCGGCGGCGAGCCGGTCGCGGACGAACCCGGTTTCCGCCGCGTCGAGCGGGACCTGCGGCGGTGCCGTCAGCGGGCAGTCGATGACGCCGAGGAGGTGCAGGGCCGTCTTGAACGCGCCGAGCGCGGACGAACCGCGCCCCATCCGGCCGGGGGAACCCGCGTTGACGATGTCGAAGAGCCGCAGCAGCCGTTCCTGCTCGGCCCGCGCCTCGTCCCACCGTCCGGCCCGGCAGTGCCGGTAGAGCCGGGCGTAGCCGGCCGGGTCGACATTGCCGAGGCCCGGCACGACGCCCTGGACGCCCATCGCGAACGCGGTGTCCACGGTCAGTTCCGATCCGGTCAGCACGCTGAACCCGGCCGCCTCGGCGTCCCGCAGCGCGAGCAGGAGAGTGCGCAGGCCGCCGTCGTCGCCGCTGGAGTCCTTCACGCCCGCGAGCACCCCCTCGGCCGCGAGCCGCACCAGCATCTGCCCGTCCAGCTTGGAGTGCACGGAGACCGGCAGGTCGTAGGCGTAGACGGGGACCGGGACGGCATCGGCGACCTGGCGCAGATGCGTTTCGATCTCCAGCGGGTGGGTGCGCGTGTAGAACGGCGCGGTCGTGACCACGCCGTCGCAGCCGGCCTCGGCCGCGATCCGGGCGTGCTCGATGACCCGCAGCGTGGTCATGTCGATGACCCCGCCGAGGACGGGCACCCGCCCCGCCACGTGCTTCACCACGGTGTCCAGGACGACGCGCCGGTGCGCGTCGGGCAGGAAGGCCACCTCGCTGGTGGAGCCGAGCACGAACAGCCCGTCCACGCCCGCGCCGAGGAGATGGTCGACGAGCCGTTCGAGGGACGGGACGTCCACCTCCAGAGCGGGGGTCAGCGGTGTGCAGACGGGCGGCACCACGCCGGTGAGCCCGCCGAGCCCCCACGGCGATGAAGCGGTGGACGCGGCGGAGGCGGTGCGGCCGGTGGGAGCGGGGTTCACGGGATCTCCTGCGAAACGGTGGACAGGGCGAGGTCGGACGGGTCGGTGACGGGATGCAGGCACCGGTACCGGTGCCCTTCCTCGGTGCCGGGTGTGAAGGCGGGCATGGCGTCGCCGCACTCGTCGGCGGCGCGCCAGCAGCGGGTGCGGAACGGGCATCCGCTGGGCGGGTGGACGGCCGAGGGGACGGGGCCGTCCAGGCGGATCGGCTCCATCGGTTCGAGCAGGCTCGGCGTCGCCGACAGCAGCGCCCGGGTGTAGGGGTGGCGCGTGTCGCCGCGCGCCACGACGGCGGCCGGCGATTCCTCGACGATCCGGCCGAGATACATGGTGACCACCCGGTCGGACATGCGGCGGACCGTCTGGATGTCGTGCGAGACGAACACCATGGCCAGGCCGAGCCGGGCCTTCAGGTCGAGCAGCAGGTTGAGGATCTGCGCCCGGACCGACACGTCCAGCGCCGAGGTCGGCTCGTCCGCGACGAGCAGCACCGGTTCCAGCGCGAGCGCGCGGGCGATCGCGACGCGCTGCCGCTGGCCGCCCGACAGCTGGCCGGGCAGCGCGCCGGCCAGCGGCGGCGGCAGCCCGACCAGCGACATCAGTTCCCGGACGCGCGCGTCGCGCTCGGCCGGCGTACCCCGGCGGTGCACATCGAGCGGGTCGCGCAGGATCGCGCGCACGGGCAGCCGCCGGTTGAGCGCCGTGGCCGGGTCCTGGAAGACCATGCCCACGGACGCGCCGAGCCGCGCGGCGCGTCCGCGGCGGCGCAGAGCGCCGAGGTCGTCCCCCTCGAACAGCACCGTGCCGGAGGTGGGGCGGGTCAGGCCGACGAGCACCTTCGCGAGGGTGGACTTGCCGCACCCCGACTCGCCGACGATCCCGACCGTCTCCCCGCGCCCGACCGTGAGATCGGCGCCGGTCAGTGCGTGCACCGCGGCGCGGCCGAACGGCCCGCCGCCGCGCACCGGCAACCGGACGTGCACGTCGCGCAGTTCCATGACGGGTGTGGTCATCGCGGTCCTCCCGCCTTGGCCGGAACCTGGTCGGACGGATCGGCGGGCTCGCCGATCGGGTGATGGCAGGCGAACGCGTGCCGGTGCGGATCGCCGGACGGCTCCGGGCGGGTCGCCGCGCACACCTGTGTCGCCGCCGCGCAGCGGTCGGCGAACCGGCAGCCCGCCGGGAAGCGCGCGGGCGACGGGACCACCCCGGGGATCTGCTCGGGACGGCTCCCGGTGGCCTCCAGCGACACGACCGCGCCGAGCAGCCCCCGGGCGTAGTGGTGCCGGGACGAGGCCACCAGCTCGGACGTGACCCCCGCCTCGGCGACCTGCCCGCCGTACATCACCACCACCCGGTCGGTGACGTCGGCGACGAGCGCCAGGTCGTGCGAGACGAGGATCAGCGCGAAGCCCAGTTCGGCGCGCAGCCGCAGCAGCAGCCGCATGACCGCGGCCTGGACGGTGACGTCCAGCGCGGTGGTCGGCTCGTCCGCGACGACGAGCCGCGGGTCCCGCGACAGCGCCATGGCGATCAGCACCCGCTGCCGCTGCCCGCCGGACAGTTCGTGCGGGTAGCTGCGCAGGGTCCGGTCCGGGTCGAGCCCGACGAGGTCGAGCAGCTCGGCCGGGGTCCGGGTGCCGCCGCGCCGGGTGAGCTGGCGGAGCTGGGCGCGGATCGTCATCGCCGGGTTGAGCGACGACAGCGCGTCCTGGTAGATCATCGCCATCTCGTGGCCGAGCAGCCGGCGCCGCTCCCGGGCGGGCATCGTGCGCAGGTCGCGGCCGTCGAACAGCAGCCGGCCGCCGACCCGGGCGGCGGCCGGTTCCAGCCCCATGATCGCCAGGCTGGTGAGGCTCTTGCCGCAGCCGCTCTCCCCGACCAGCCCGACCACCTCGCCGGGGCGGACGTCCAGGGACACCCGGTCGACCACGTCCAGGTCGCCGTAGCGCTCGGGGAAGCCGATGGTGAGGTCCTCGACGCGGAGCAGCGGTTCGCCCTGCGGGAGCGGGCGGGCCCGGTCCGCGAGCCGCCGTCCCGCCTCCCGCAGTCCGGCGACCGCCCGCGGTGACGCCGGCGCCGCAGGCACCGCGTGCCCACCGGCGCCGGTGCCGGGCTCGGCGTCCGTCTCGGTGTCGGTGCGGGTGGCGGGCGCCGCCCAGGCGTCCGATACGCCCTCGGACAGGATGTTCAGCACCAGCACCGTCACGAGGATGAACAGGCCGGGGAAGAACGTGGCCCACCAGCCGCCCGCCAGCACCAGCGACTTGCCGTAGGCGATGACGCTGCCCCACGACGGGGCCGGGTCCTGCACGCCCGCGCCGATGAACGACAGGCTCGCCTCGAACACGATGGCGTTGGCCACGACGATCGTGCAGAACACCAGGATCGGCGCCGCGCAGTTGATCGCGACGTGGCGGAGCAGGATGTGCCGGCGTCCCGCGCCGATCACCCGTTCCGCCGCGACGTAGTCCTCGCCGTACTGCGAGAGCACGTTCCCCCGTACCACCCGCGCGATCTGCGGGACGTAGAGGAACGCGATGGTGCAGATCAGCACCGGGAGGCTGGTGCCGAACACGGTGACGAGCACGGCGGCCAGCGCGACCGCCGGGAACGCCATGACCACGTCCAGGCAGCGCATCACGATCTCGTCGACGGCGCGGTGCGCGGTGGCGGCCAGGGCACCGAGCAGCGCCCCGGCGGCGAGGGCGAGCAGGGTCGCGCCGAGGCCGATCGCGAGGGACCAGCGCGCCCCGTACAGGACGCGGGCGAACACGTCCCGGCCGACCCGGTCGGTGCCGAACCAGTGCGCGCCGGACGGCCCCTGCCCGGCGATGCCGGTGGTCAGCGGATCGTGCTGGGCGATCAGCGGCGCGGCGAGCCCGGCCGCGACGATCAACAGCAGCACGCCCAGCGCGACCCGGGACGCGGGCGGCAGCCGCCGCAGCACCCGGCTCGTCGTGCGCACGGTCCCGCTCATCGGGTGGCTCCCCTCAGCCGCGGGTTCACGAACAGGTACAGCACGTCCACGAGCAGGTTGACCACCAGGAACGTCAGCGCGATGCCGAGCACCACGCCCTGCACGAGGGCCGGGTCGCCCGCCGTGACGCCCTGCATGATCAGGGTGCCGAGGCCGGGCAGCCCGAAGATCGCCTCGACCACGACCGCGCCGCTCAGCAGGTAGCCGATCTGCAGGCCGAGCACGGTCAGCGGGGTGATCAGCGCGTTGCGCAGGACGTTGCGGCCGACCACGACCACGCGCGGGAGCCCGCCGCCGATGGCGGTGCGCACGTAGTCGCGGTCGAGTTCCTCCACCATCGCGGTCCGCACCACCCGGGTCAGCAGCGACCCGACCGGGAAGGCGATCGCGATCGCGGGCAGGGTGAGGCTGCGCAGCCACCCGCTCGGCGAGTCGGCCGGGTTGACGTACCCGCCGGTCGGGAACCAGCCGAGCCGCAGCGCGAACTGCTGGATCAGCAGGATGCCGAGCCAGAACGACGGCATCGCGACGCCCGTCATGGACAGCACCCTGATCGCCTGGTCCGGCCAGCGGTCCCGGAACAGTGCCGCGGTGACGCCCAGGATCCCGGCGAACAGCACGCCGAGCAGCACCGCGAAGACGGTGAGCTGGAGCGTGAGCGGGAACGCCGTGCCGAGCGCGTCCGTGACGGGCCGGCTCGGCGGCGCGGTCACCCCGAGGTCGCCGCGCACCAGATCGGCCAGGAACCGGACGTAGCGGACCGGCAGCGGGTCGGTCAGCCCGTGCTCGACCGCGTAGGCGTGCCGTGCCTGCGGGGTGGCCCCCTCGCCGAGGGCGTTGTAGGCCGGATCGTTGGGTGAGAAGCGCAGGACGACGAAGACGAACAGCGTGATCCCCAGCACCATCGGCACGAGGGTCAGCAGCCGTCCCGCCGTCATGCGCAGGATCGTTGCCATGGGCGGCGTCCGTTCTGTCGGGCGTCTCTGTCGGGCGTCCGTTCTGTCGGGCGGGGGCGTCAGGCTCGGTCGACGCCCAGGAGCGACAGCCCGGTCGTCGCCATCGGCCGGAATCCGGGCAGCGCCTCGCGCTTCCAGCCGGTGACCAGCTTGCGGTGGAAGATCGGGTAGAGCGCGGCCTGCTCCGCGACGATGTCGATGGCCTGCTTCCACAGCCCCCGGCGGGCCCCCTCGTCGGGTTCGCGTGCGGCCTTGTCGAGCAGGTCCACGACCTTCTTGGCCTCGGCGGTGCCGGAGTTGTAGCTGCGGTGGTCGGGCCACGTCCCCACATAGAACCAGCGCATGAGCAGGTCGCAGTCGTTGCCGAACACCGACGGGTCGCCGGGGGCCGCCATGACCTGGTACTTGCCGGTGTCGATGCGGTTGGAGTACTGGCCGCCCGACTGGCCCACGTTCAGCGTGGTGGAGACCCCGACCGCGTCCCAGCTCTGCTTGATCAGCGGCGCGCAGTCCTTGACGAAGTCGGTGTCGGTGGTGACCAGTTCGACCTTCAGGCCGCTGACCCCGGCGTCCGACAGCAGCTTCTTGGCCTTGGCGGGGTCGAACCCGTAGACGGTGGAGGCCGGGACGTAGTCGGGGTGGCCGGCGGGCAGGAAACTGGTCGCGGCGGCGGCGTTGCCGAGCAGCGCCGTCTTGATCAGTTTGTCGGTGTCCAGGGCGTAGTGCAGCGCCTGCCGGACGCGCACGTCGTCGAACGGCTTGGCCTTGCAGTTGAACATCAGGAACAGCAGCCCGAAGCTCTGCACCGACTGGACGGCCGCGGACTTCGACAGCGCGTCGGCGTTCAGGTAGGGGACGGCCTCGATCGCCTGGACGCGGCCGGACTGGAGCGCGGTGACGCGGGTGGACGGCTCGGACAGCAGCAGCCAGGTCATCGTGGCGACCTTCGCGGGGCGCGGCCCGCCGTAACCGTCGAACTTGGCGAACGACAGCCCGCCGGTGGCGCTCGCGGCGGTCAGCTTGAACGGCCCGGAACCGACCGGCAGCGCGTCGAACTTCTTCTGGTCGGCCTGGACGATCCCCTTGGGCACGATCCTGACCACCGACAGCCGCTCGGAGAACAGCGCGAAGGGGTAGGTGAGCTTGAACTCGACCGTGCTCGCGTCGACCTTCTTCACCCCGTCCAGGAAGGGCAGGAACTGGACGAACAGCGAGGCGTTCTTCGGGTCGAGGACGCGTTCGAAGCTGAAGACGACGTCGTCGGCGGTGACGGGGGAACCGTCGTGGAACTTCGCGCCGTCGCGGAGCGTGACCCGGTAGGTGGTGTCGTCGACCTTGGCGGGCGCGGCCTTGGCGAGCGCGTTGTAGGGCTGCCGGGTGACCGGGTCGAGGTCGACCAGGGGCTCCAGCACGTGGAGGTTGGCGGCCACGGCGACGGCGCTGGAGGCCGTCATGGGGTCGAAGCCGCCGGACAGGGCGTAGGCGAGGGCGGCCTGGATGGTGTCCTTGGAACCGCCGGAGCCGCCGGATCCGGTGGAGGACGGGCCGCCGCACGCGGCCAGACCGGCGCTGATCGTCGCGGCCGCGCCGAGCAGTCCGGTGTAGCGCAGGAAGTCGCGGCGGTGCAGGCCGCGGTCGGGCTGGAGATCGGTCACGTCGTCTCCTTGGGGTGAGAGGTCGGGGGCTCTGCGCAGGTGGCAAGGGAGGTAGGACATCCAACGTCGTTCGTCGTGTACCGTAGGCGTCGGCACCGGCGAGGTCAAGGGCCGGACCACCGCAGATCCGAGGGGGATGGGGAGCGTGAGCCGATGACCGCAGCGCGGACGCGGGGACGTGCGACGCGCGGCCGGAGCAGCCGGACCGAGGAGGTGCAGCAGCGGATCAAGCAGCTGATCCTGGAGCGCGGTCTCGCGGTCGGCGATCCGATGCCCACCGAGTTCGAGCTGGTCGAGGAGCTCGACGTCAGCCGCAACTCGCTGCGCGAGGCGCTGAAGGCCCTCCAGGCCGTCGGCATCGTGGAGATCAGGCACGGCTTCGGCATGTACGTCGGAACCATGTCGCTGGACGCGCTGGTGGACGAGCTGACCTTCCACGCCCGCATCTCCAAGCGGCAGGGCCGCGACGACCTGGCGCACCTGGTGGACGTCCGCGAGGTTCTCGAACGCGGCCTCATCGAGAAGGTGATCGACCGCGGGCTCCAGGCCGGCAACACCGAACTGGACGAGATCATGCGGCGCATGGACGCCGAGGCCGGGTCCGGGCAGGTGACCCCGGAGACCGACCGGATCTTCCACGAACTGCTCTACAAGCCGCTCGCCAACCCGATCGTCAACCAGCTCCTCGGCGCGTTCTGGGACGTCTACCGGACGCTGCAGCACGACCTCGCGCCCGTCGAGCAGGAGGCGGCCGACGTCGCCCAGCGGCACCGCGACATCTACGAGGCGCTGCGCGCCGGCGACCGCGAGGCCGCCACGGCGGCGATGGCCGCCCACTTCCGCGGCATCCGCGACCGGCTCGACAGGGCGCGCGACGAGGCACCCGACGAGCGCGACCCCGAGAGCTGAACCCGGGGCTTGACGCCTCCGGCGACCCCCTCTAGGTTCACCGCCAAGGACATCCTACATCCCATGTCCTACAGAAGGGTTCCGGTCATGCCCCCATCCCCCCGATCCGGTGCCGCGGTGGCCTTGATCACCGTCCTGGCCTCGGCGTCCGCCGTCCCCGCGCACGCCGCCCTCCCCCAGTCCGCCGTCGCCCAGTCCGCCGTCGTGGCGCAGGACTGCACGTCCAGCCGCATCCAGGAGACCGTCGTCAACCGGTCCTCCGCCGCCACCACGTTCACCCTGACCTGGCCCGGCGTCGGCACCTGGACCGCCGACGTCGCCGCCGGCGACAGCGCCGGCTACCGATGTGCGGGCCAGTGCTCCGGCCTTCAGGCCGGGGGTGAAGGCCCGCGCGGGAGGGCCGCCGGGCCCGAGCGTGTTCTGACCGGACCGGCTCAGCGCATGAAGATACGATTCGGGAGTGCAGCTCAGGTACAACTTCCGGCTCTACCCGGCCCCCGGTCAGCAGCAGGCGCTGGCCAGGGCGTTCGGGTGCGCGCGGGTGGTGTTCAACGACGCTCTGCGCGCACGGCGGGATGCGCATGCGGCCGGGCTGCCCTGCCCCTCGGACGGGGAGTTGTCCAAGCTGGTCATCACCGAGGCCAAGAAGACCACCGGGCGGGCGTGGCTGGGCGAGGTGTCGGCCGTGGTGCTCCAGCAGGCCCTGGCCGACCTGAACACCGCCTACCGCAACTGGTTCGCGTCACTGTCGGGGAAACGCAAAGGCCGCAAGGTCGCGGCGCCCAGGTTCCGGTCCCGCAAGGACCGGCGGCAGGCGGTCCGGTTCACCCGCAACGCCCGCTTCACGGTCACGGCGGGCGGGAGGCTGCGCCTGCCCAAGATCGGGGACGTGCGGGTGCGGTGGTCCCGTCCGCTGCCGTCCGAGCCGTCCTCGGTGACGGTGATCAAGGACGCGGCCGGCCGGTACTTCGCCTCCTTCGTGGTCGAGACGACCAGCGAGCCGCTGCCGGAGGTGGCGGCCGAGGTCGGCATCGATCTGGGATTGACGCATTTCGCGGTGACCTCGGACGGCCGGAAGATCACCTCTCCGCGGTTCCTGCGCCGCGCCGAGCGCCGGCTCAGAAAGGCGCAGCGGGTGCTGTCGCGTAAGCGGAAGGGGTCGGCGAACCGGCGGAAGGCGGCCGCGCGGGTCGCGGGGCTGCACGCCCGCGTGGCCGATGCGCGGCGGGACCATCACCACAAGCTGTCCACCCGGTTGATCCGCGACAACCAAGCGGTCTACGTGGAGGACCTGTGCGTGTCCGGTCTGGCCCGCACCCGCCTGGCCAGGTCCGTGCACGACGCGGGCTGGTCCCAGTTCGTCGCGATGCTCGAATACAAGGCGCAACGGTACGGCCGCACGTTCGCGAAGGTGGACCGCTGGTTCCCCTCCTCCAAGCTGTGCTCGGCGTGCGGGACGGTCGCCGAAGCGATGCCGCTGAACATCCGCGAGTGGCGGTGCCCGTGCGGCGCGGTCCACGACCGCGATGTCAACGCCGCGATCAACATCCTGGCCGCCGGGCGGGCGGACAGGCGAAACGCCTGTGGAGGGACCGTAAGACCTTCCGCGTAGCGGAGGCGGGACCCGGTGAAACAGGAAGCCACAGAAGTGCCGCACACGCGGCACAGGCTGAATCCCCGGCCTTCAGGCCGGGGAGCGCGTCAATCCACCATGGCCGTGCTGGCAGACGGCTCTGTAGGCGACCTTTACGAGATCGGAGCCACCGGCGGCATCGTCTTCAGCCGCTTCACCCTCCCCTGGCTGGAGTCCTGACCGCGCACCGCCTCCCCGTCCCGGGCGACACAGGCCCCGGGGCGGGGAGGCGGTTTCCGGTTCCGTTCACAGGGTGTGGATGGTGCGTCCCCTGACCACGGTCTGAAGGCAGGTGGGGTCGTCGGTTCCGGCCTCCATGTCGGGCAGGCGGGTGCCGGGATCCAGCGCGGGACAGTCCCAGATCGTGATGGAGGCCGGTGCGCCCGGCTCCAGGCATCCGCTTTCGTCGCGGCCCGCGGCTCGCCGGCCGCCGGCGGTGTGAGCGCGGACCGCCTCGGTGACCGTGATCCGCTGCTCGGGGTTGTGATGGCCGACGGCGGCGCGGACGGCCTGCCAGGGCCCCATCGGCATGATGGGCGAGTCCGAGCTGAGCGCGAGCGGCACCCCCGCGTCCAGGAGCGCCCGGAACGGATTCATCGAGCCGACCCGCTCCACGCCGAGCCGGTCGGCGTACATGCCGCCGGTTCCGCCCCAGAGGGTGTCCGCGATCGGCTGGACGCTCGCCGCGATCCCCAGCCGCGCCATGACCGCGATCATGTCGGCGTCGAGCATCTCGACGTGTTCCAGCCGGTGGCGGCCGGCTCTGACGCGTTCGGTTCCGATGCGGGCCTCCGCCTCCTCGAAGCCGCGCAGGACCGTCCGCAGCGCGCCGTCGCCGATGGCGTGGAACCCGGCCTGGAGGCCCTGGCGAGTGCAGTCCAGGACGTGCTGGGCGACCTCCTCGACGGTCCGGTAGGCGTGGCCGGTGTTCCCGGGCGCGTCAGCGTAAGGGCTGGTCAGGCAGGCGGTATGGGATCCGATCGAGCCGTCGGCGAGCAGGTCGCCGGCCAGGCCGGCCAGGCCGTGCCGGTGGGCGAGCGCGGCGGCGCCGATCTCGCCCCAGTAACCGATCACCTCCGGAAGGGGTTCGCCGCGGGCCAGTTCGAGGAGTGCGGACAGGTCGTCCTCGCTGGACAGGCCGGGTGCGGCGTTCTCGTGCAGGCAGCCGATGCCGCGGCGGGCCGCCTCCTGCAGCGTCCGGCGCTGGATGCGGCGGCGCTGCTGCGCGGTGAGGCAGTCGAAGGCGTACCGGCGGATGGTGTGGTGGGCGTCCAGCCGCACCAGCCCGCCGGGGTCGAAGCCGGCCTGCGCGCGGGCCTGCGGGACCGCGGCCAGCAGCGCCGTGGACACGGCCCCGGAGTGCGCGTCGGTCCGGGACAGGTAGCAGGCCGCTCCCCCGGTGGCGGCGTCGAGTTCGGCGGCGGTGGGCGGCCGGCGCTCGGGCCAGCGGGTCTCGTCCCAGCCGTGCCCGATCAGGATCTCGGCCGGGCGCGCGGCGGCGTGCTCGGCGAGCCGCCGCAGCGCCTCCCGCAGGGACGGGCAGCCGCTGAGATCCAGCCCGTCCAGCGCCACCCCGGTCGCGGTGACATGGACATGGGTGTCGACGAAAGCGGGGGTGACCAGCGCACCGGCCAGTTCCACGACCTCGTCGGCGCCGTGGCCGTCGGCCTCGGGGTCCTGGTCGCGGCCCACCCAGGCGATGGTGTCGCCCTCCAGCATCAGCGCCGTCGCGCCGTCGTCCACGGGTGAGTGGACGACGCCGCCCCGGTACAGCACACGTGACATTCGCTTTCCCGCCTCAGCGCTCGAGTACCGCGTTCAGGAAGGCCCTCGCGCGCGGCGTGGCCGGTTCGTCCAGGACGGCCTGCGGGCTGCCCTGTTCGACGATCCCGCCGTCGGCGACCAGGACCACCCGGTCGGCGACCTTGCGGGCGAACTGCATCTCATGCGTGACGACGATCATGGTCATGCCCTCGGTGGCCAGCGCCCGCATGACCTCCAGGACCTCACCGACCAGTTCGGGGTCGAGCGCCGAGGTCGGCTCGTCGAACAGCATCAGCTGGGGACGCATCGCCAGCGCGCGGGCGATCGCCACCCGCTGGCGCTGCCCGCCCGACAGGCTGGACGGAAAGGAATCGCACTTGTCGGCGAGCCCGACCTTGTCCAGCAGCTGCCGGGCCTCCTGCCGGGCTTCGTCGCGCGGCCTGCCCGCCACCTTGACCGGCGCGCACATGACGTTGCCGAGCACCGACATGTGCGGGAAGAGGTTGAAGCTCTGGAAGACCATCCCGACGTTGCGGCGGATGCGGTTGAGCGGGCCCTGCTGGTAGCTGAGCCGTTCGCCGCTGATGTCGATGGTCCCGGCGTCGAGCCGCTCCAGCCCGTTCACGCAGCGCAGCAGGGTGCTCTTGCCCGCCCCGGACGGTCCGATGAGCACGACGACCTCGCTCTGGTGCACGTCCAGGTCGATGCCCTCGAACACCGTCACCGGACCGAACGCCTTGGCCGCCCCGCGGATCCGCACCACCATCAGACGCCGTACCTTCCCATGCGCCTTTCCAGCATCCGGACGCCTCCCGACAGCAGCAGCACGATGACCAGGTAGTAGATCCCGACGATCACGTAGAACTCCAGTGGCCGGAACTTCTCCGCGGCCACGATCTGCGCCGTCCGGAACAGCTCGGCCACGGTGATGAACGCCGCGACCGAGGTGTCCTTCACCGCGATGATGAACTGGTTGCCCAGCGAGGGCAGGACGGTGCGCAGCGCCTGCGGCGCGATCACCAGCCGCATCGTCTTCCACGAGCTCATGCCCAGGGAACGGCCCGCCTCGACCTGCCCGGTGGGCACCGACTGGATCCCGGACCGGTAGATCTCCGCCACGTACGCCGCGTTGTGCACCGAGAGCCCGATCACGCCGGCCCAGAACGCCTCGATGGTCACGATCGAGGCCAGCCCGAAGTAGATGATGAACAGCTGGGTGACCAGCGGCGTCCCCCGGATGAGGGAGACGTAGCCGGCCGCCAGCGCCCGCACCGGCCCCAGCCGGCTCAACCGGCAGTAGGCCAGGACCGCGCCCAGGACGGCGGCGAGCACGATCGACCACAGCGCCAGTTGCAGCGTGAGCCACAGCGCGTCCAGGAAGACCGGCGCGGTATCGATGAAGTCGGAGAGCCACTGCATGAAGGGCGGCCCTCACGAATCGGTGGGGTCGATGCCGAACCACTGCCGGAAGATCCTGGTGTAGGTGCCGTCGGCCTTCATGTCCGCCAGCGCCTTGTTGACGGCCGCCAGCAGCTTGCCGTGCTTCTTGCGGACCGGGATGGCCGCCGGGTTGTCCACCAGCGAGGGCCCCACCGGCTTGACCTGCAGGCCGGCCTTCTTGGCGGCGTAGGCGCCGACCAGCTTGTCGACGATCGCGGCGTCGATGCGCCCGGTGGGGACGTCGTTGAGGGCGTCGACGTCGCTCTCGTACGTCTTCACCTTCTTGACGTTGGACTTCTTCTTCATCTCCGCTTCGAAGGTGCTGCCCAGCGGGACCCCGACCACGGCGTTGCGCAGGTCGTCGATGGATCCCGCGGTGGAGGCCGACTTCACCCACAGGAACGCGCCCGACTTGTAGTAGTCGTTGGAGAAGTCCACGACCTTCGCCCGCTCCGGGGTGTTGGTCATCGAGCCGACGATCGCGTCGTAGCGGCCCGCCTGCAGACCCGCGAGCAGGGTGTTGAACGCTCCGGTGGCCGGCTTGGGGGTGAGCTTGAGCCGTTTCGCCACCTCCGTTCCGATGGCGACGTCGAAGCCGGTGAGCTTGCCGTTCTCGTAGAAGCTGAACGGGGCGAGCTGCCCGCTCAGGGCGAAGGCGAACTCCCCGTTCCGGACGAGGTCGTAGCCCTCGTCCTCGCCGCCGCCCGAACCGCCGCCGCCGAACCCGGCGCATCCGCTGAGCAGGGCCGCGGTGACCACGAGGGCACCGCCCCGCACGGCCGCGCTCCTGCCCGCTCCCCGCCCGGTGCCGCCTTCAACGCGCCGGCCGAGACCCTTCCGGCCGCGCAACCAATTGACGATCATGGTCCAACTCCATGTCCTGTGATGATGCTTCGGGGGAGCCCTCGCACGCCCTTCGACCGGACGGTGACCTCTGCGGTGGCCATGCCGCCCTTCCGGCCACGCGGCCGGCGACCTACACGCTCAGCACCGACCGCGGTCCGAGGTGGGTCGCAACCTTGTCTCCTCCGCTCCTCCGGCGTAATGCTGTATACAGCACACTGAATCATGTGTTCTCGTCAAGAGGTTGGAGGAGAGAAATCGGGAGAAGAACGCCGCGCAGGCGCATCACTACATCCCGAATCACCCGGCGCGGGCAGCGAAGCGGAAGATGCCGGCGGCGGCCGGGCGGCTCGGCTACCGGGCGAGGCGGCGGGGAAGAGGGGTCCGCCTCACCGTGGGCGGGCCGTTTCCAGGGTCTTGGTGTCGAAGGTTCCGCTGCGGAAGGCTTCGCTGTCGAGGACGCGCCGCAGCAGCGGCAGGTTCGTCTTGATCCCGGTGACGGTGAAGTCGTCGACGGCGCGGCGGGCCGACTCGATCGCGGCCTCCCGGGTGGCCGCGGCGGTGCACAGCTTGGCCAGGAGCGGATCGTAGTGGGGCGTCACCTCGTCCCCGGTGCGGTAGCCGGTGTCGACCCGGACGTGCTCGCCGGCCGGCTCCTTCCACTGCTCGATGCGTCCGGGAGAGGGGAACATCCGGACCGGGTCCTCGGCGTAGATCCTGAGTTCGATCGCGTGGTCGCGGCGGGACGGTTCGGTGAGCCCGGCGTCCTCGCGGGCCGCGACGAGCAACTGGGCCTCGACGAGGTCCATGCCGGTGACGAGTTCGGTGACCGGGTGCTCCACCTGGAGCCGGGTGTTCATCTCCAGGAAGACGAACTCCTCGGTGCGCGGGTCGACCAGGTACTCCAGTGTGCCCGCCCCGCGGTAGCCGAGCGCCTCCCCGGCCCGGCGGCTGACGTCCAGCATCCGCCGCCTCAGCTCAGCGGAGATGCCCGGGGCGGGGGTCTCCTCGATCACCTTCTGGAAGCGGCGCTGGATCGAGCAGTCCCGTTCGCCGAGGGTGAGGACCCGGCCGTCGCCCAGGCCGAGGATCTGCGCCTCGATGTGGCGGGCGGGCTCGATGTACTGCTCCAGCAGGACGTCGGGGGAGCCGAACATCCGCTCCGCCCTGGTGCGGGCGGCCTGGAACGCCGGGCCGAGGTCCGCGGCGTCCCGGATGATCGTCATGCCGATCCCGCCGCCGCCGCTCGCGGCCTTCACCATCAGGGGATAGCCGATGCGGGCGGCCTCGGCCTGCGCCGCGGCGGCGTCGCCCGGCGGGCGCGGGGTGCCCCGCGAGACCGGCACGCCGTGGGACGCCATGAGGTTGCGGGCCTCGATCTTGTCGCCCATCCGCGCGATGTGGTCCGGGTCGGGGCCGACCCACGTCATCCCCGCCGCCTGGACCCGCCGCGCGAACTCGGCGTTCTCGGACAGGAACCCGTACCCGGGATGGACGGCGTCCGCGCCGCACGCGGACGCGGCGGCGAGAACGGCGTCCATGTCGAGGTAGGACCGCGCGACGGGGGGCGGCCCGATGCGGACGGCCTCGTCCGCCTCCTCGACGTGCCGGGCGGCGGCGTCGGCGTCGGAGAAGACGGCCACGGTCCGGATGCCGAGTCGCTTGGCGGTCCGGATGACGCGCACGGCGATCTCGCCGCGGTTCGCGATGAGCAGGCAGTCGAACATCGGGTCTCCCGTACGGCGGTCAGTCGGCGGTGATGCGGGCGAGGAGGTCGCCCTCCTGGACGGATGCGCCCTCGGCGACGACGAACTCGGTGAGGACGCCGCCGACGGGCGCCTCGACCGGGATCTCCATCTTCATCGACTCCAGGATCGCGATCTCCTCCCCCGGGGCGACCGGCGTTCCAGGCCGGGCGAGGATCTTCCACACGCTGGCGGTCAGCTCGGCGCGTACTTCGTGCATGGTGCTGTTTCCTCGGGTTTCTTGGATTCCTCGGGTTCCTCGGGCGCGGCGCTCACGGGCGCATGGTCCAGCGGCGGTCACCGCGGCCGAGGCGGGACCGCATCGCGTGCAGGCTCGCGTTGAGGAAGTCGGCGACGACCCGGCGGGTGCGGCGGGGATCGATCATCATCTCCATGCCGAACGCCTCGACCGTCTTCCACGGATCGGCGAGCGCGAGGAGGCGCTCCTCGGCCTGCCGGCGGAACGCGTCCGGGTCGTCCGCCCGCTCGATCTCGCGGCGGAACCCGGCCTCGACGCCCCCCTCGATCGGCATGTCGCCCCACTCGACGCTGGGCCAGGCGATGCGCAGCCCCAGCGCGTCCGGGTTGGAGGTGGCCGACACCGCCATGCCGTAGGCCTTGCGGACGTGGACGGTGACGACCGGCACCTCGGCCTCGATGATCGACTGGATCGCCCGCATGCCCATGCGCACCACCCCCGCCCGTTCGGCCTCGGGGCCGACCATGAATCCGGGGACGTCCACGAGGTAGACGATGGGCAGGTGGAAGGTGCTGCACAGGTCCACGAAGCGGATCTGCTTCTCGGCGGCGGCGCCGTCCAGCGCCCCCGCGATGTGCATGGGGTTGCTGCCGATGACCCCGACCGGGATGCCGTCGATGCGGGCGAAGGCCGTGATGACGGCCTTGCCCCAGCCCGGCCCCACCTCGAAGAACGAGTCCCGGTCGACGATGGTGCGCATCACCTCGCGCATCTTGTAGGGGCGCCGCCGGTTCTCCGGGACGAGCTTCAGCAGTTCGTCGCAGGAACGGTCCACCGGATCGCTGCGGTCACCGCGCGGCGGGAGTTCCCACACGTTCTGCGGAAGGTAGGACAGGACGCGGCGCAGCTGGTCGAGGGCGTCGGCCTCGTCCTCGGCCAGGTTGTCCACGGCCCCGGACACGCTGGTGTGCATCTCGGCGCCGCCGAGCTCGTGCTTGTCGACGGTCTGGCCGAGGGCGCGCCGGACGACGGGCGGCCCGCCGGCGAACAGCACGCTGCCCCTGCTGATGACGCTGAAGTGGCTGACCACGGCGCGTCCGGCCGTCCCTCCGGCGGCCGAGCCGAGGACGGCGACCAGGACCGGCACCTCGGCCATCAGCTCGAAGCTGCGCCGCCAGCTCATCGAGCTGACGAGGTAGGAGTGGCCCTTCTCGTCCTGCGCGGAGACATCGCCGCCGATGCCCTCCATGAACAGGACGAGCGGAATGCGGTACTCGTGGGCGAGGTCCTCAACGAAGCCGCCCATGCCGCCCTTCCAGCGGTCGAGGTAGGTCTGCGGCGCGCCGGCGCGGACGGTGAAGTCCTCGCCGCCGATGGCGACCTGGCGTCCGTCGATCGTCCCGAGGCCGCACACGTAGCTGGACGGCAGGGAGCCGACCTCGTTCCCCGCCGCGTCCCGGATCGGGATCGAGGCGAACTCGCCGACCTCGGTGAAGTCGTCGGCGATCCGGTCGATGCGCTCCCGGATGGTGAGGCGGCCCTGGGCGTGCTGCCGCTCGATGCGTTCCGGGCCGCCGAGCCGGCGTGACTCCTCGTGCCGCCGCCTCAGCTCCTCCAGGGCGGATTCCCAGGTGAAGGCCATCTCAGCTCTCCTCGACGGTGAGGGCGCCCGGGCCCGCGACGTCCTTGATGTACGGTTCGCCGCCGTCCCAGTACACGGCGGCATAGTGCTCAAGGAAGGCGCTCGCCTCGAAGGCGCCCTCGGGAGCGTGGACGCCGGCGGGGGCCTCGTCGATGCGCAGGACGCCCACGACGGCCGGACGCGCGGTCTCCAGGCTCATGGAGCCGTCCACCGGCCCGCCGGGGAAGACGATGATCCCCTCCGCCCGCCCGCCCGCGGTGCCGGTGGCGACCGCGCCGATCAGCCGGCGCAGCCGGGGTCCCCGCGACGGGGTCGCGAGGGCCTGCGGATGCGCGGTGAGCTGCGCGGCGATCTCGGCGATCGCGGCTTCGGGGGTCAGCTCGCCGGCGGCGACCCGGTCGAGGACCGGCAGCATGAGCCGGTCCGTCCCGGCGTTGACCGTCCCGATGTTGACGCAGTCCCGCAGCGTGACGGCGCGGGGCATGGTGACGGGTTCGGGGTGCCCGATCATGCGGTAGAGGCCGGTCTCGCCGTTGGACGCACGCACCCGGTAGGCCGTCCGCCACGCCCGCTCCCGCACCGGCGCGCCGTCGCGCCACACGGGGACGTCGGCCGCCGTCTGCATGATCAGATGCGTGTAGGCCGCCCGGCCGGCGGTGAACGCCGCGGCGAGGGCGTGCGCGTGCTCGGCGGCGGCGTCCGGGTCCATGCCCTCGCGGGAGTCGCCCCAGAAGGTGGCGACGGTGTCGACCTCGTCGAGTCCGCGTGCGGCGATCATGCCGAGGTAGTTGGTGAGCCCCGGGCTCACGCCCAGCCCGACGATGGCGCGCACGCCGGCCCGCCGCGCGGCGGCGTCGCGTTTCATCAGCTCCTCGGTCGCGGCCGGGTCGTCGCAGACGTCGACGTAGTGCACGCCCTGCTCGATGGCGACGTCGAGCACCTTGGCGCCCCACAGGTCGAACGGGCCGGTCGTGTTGACCACCACGTCGGCACCGGCCAGGACGCGGGCCAGTGCCGCGTCGTCGGCGAGGTCCACCTCGGCGAACGCCACCGGCGAGCCTTCGGGTGGCACACGGTCGGCGATCGTGACGGCGTGGCCGGAGTGCTCCACGAGTTCGGCCACGACGCGCCGTCCCACCCGTCCGGCTCCCCCGATGACCAGGACGTTCATGTTCGTTCCTTTCGAATTCGGCTTCCCGTCCGCGGTGCGGACGCGGTGTTCAGTCCGCGGCCGCCGCGGCGGCCGGCAGATCGATGGTGTCGGCGGTGATCCCCGCCGGAAGGAGGTGCTTCTGGATCGCGCCGGTGCCCGGTCCGCGGACGATCGCCGACTCCGGGACGACCTCGACGTACCGGGGCCGGGCGAAGCGCGGCAGTGACCGCGCGCAGAAGTCGCGGAAGGACACGGGGTCGAAGGACGCCCCGGCGTCGAGCACCAGCACGAGCTTGATGTCGTCCTCGCCGCCGAGCTCGTCGCGGACGGCGAGCGCGGCGCACTCGCGGACGCCGGGCGCGCCGCGGACGGTGTCCTCCAGCTCGAACGCGGAGATGTTCTCGCCGCGTCTGCGCAGGCTGTCGGTGAGGCGTCCGCGGTACCAGATGAAGCCGTCGGCGTCCTGGTGCACCAGGTCGCCGGTGCGGAACCACAGGTCGCGGAACGCCTCGACGGTGGCCTCCGGCCGCCGCCAGTACCCCAGCGTGATCATGTTCGGGTACCGGGGCCGGGTCTGCAGCTCACCGGCCTCCCCGACGCCGACCTCGGTGCCGTCCGGGGCCGCGACGCGAACATCGAAGCCGGCGCAGCTCCACCCCGCGGCTCCGCGCCGCCGGTGCTCCGGGGTGGAGTAGAGCGGACCGTCGGCCTCGGTCTGGCCGTACATCTGGAGCACCCGCACGCCCAGGTCGTCCTCGAAGAACTCGAAGGCCGCCGCGGGGACGGGCGCGGCGAGGATCGTGCGGAGCCGCCCGAGGACCGCGGCCGGCGGACGACCGCGGGTGATGAGCGCGGACAGCATGGAGCCGACGGCGCCGAACCAGGTGACGCCGAACCGCTCGGCGTCCGCCCAGAAGGTGCTGACGCTGAACCTCGGGGCGAAGGCGAGGGCCGACCCGGTCTGCAGGCACAGCGGAACGGCGATATGGGCGTCCACGTGGAAGAACGGCATGGTGAAGAACCCGGTGTCGGCCGGCCCGATGTCGAGCACCCGCGACAGGACGGCACCGAAATTGGAGAAGTAGCCGTGCGGCAGCATCACCCCCTTCGACGGGCCGGTGGTGCCGGACGTGTAGAGCAGCGAGGCGAGCGCCCCGGCGGCCGGTGCGGGCTGGAATTCCGCGGCGGTTTCGCGGTCGAGGCGGATGATCGCGAGATCGGCGATCCGTTCCGGGGCGACGCAGTCGCTCAGCAGTTCGTGAAAGCGCGCGTCGGCCACCACGAGAGCCGGGTCGCTGTCGGTGAGGACATGCCGCAGGAACCGTCCGCGCAATTCACTGTTGACGGCGACCTCGACCGCGCCCAGCGACCACACGGCGTACTGCACCGCGAGCATCCGCGCGCTGTTCCCGGCCATGATCGCGACCCGTTCGCCGGGCCGTACCCCGAGCCCGCGAAGTTCGGCGGCGGCGGATCGCACGGCCGACGCGAACTGCGCGACCGTCCATTCGCCGCCGGCCCAGCGCAGCAGCGGGCGGTCCGGCCACCGCCGCCGGGCGGCCGCGAGGTCGGCCAGCGGCCCGGTCCGGCCGAGCGTCACCCCGTCGAGAAGTCGCCCTGTGATCATGCCGTCATTCCTTCCTCGGCTCAGGCGGGGACGTGGCGATGCGGAGCGCGAACTCGCCGTGCATCTCGGCGACCTGGTCCACGGTGAGCGGCCCGCCGGGCTGGAACCACAGGGCGCTGTACTCGCAGATGTTGAGGATCGCGAAGGTGGTGGCGCTGAGATCGGGCACGTCGAAGACGCCCTGCTCGGCACCGGCGCGCAGAATGGCGCGGGTGTTCTCGTAATGGCGCCGATGCAATTCCCGGATGAGCTCGTAGCGGTCCTTCGGCAGCGAGGACGCGAGCTGGGTCGGCGAATACGTCATCGACAGGAACGTCTGTGCCCGCTCACGCTGGGACAGTTGCGCGCGGGTGTGCGCGACGGCCAGCGCGCGCAGCGCCTCCGCCGGATCGGTGAGCCCCGCGGTCGCGGCCTCGATCCGTTCGAGGAACGCCTCAAGGCCGGTGCGGAGGAACTCGAAAAGGATGTCCTCCTTGGATTCGAAATGCCAGTAGAGGGTCGGCGGGGTGATTCCCACGGCGCGGGCGATCGCGGCGACCTTCGTCTTGCTGTAGCCGTCGCGCTGGAACAGTTCCGAGGCGGCCGCGAGGATCTCCGCCTTCATGTCGACCTCGGGGGTCGTCTCCGGTGCCATGTCGTCCTCTCGAATACGGGTCGGTGCGTTCCTCGCGGAACCTATCCGCCGAACAGGCGGCGCTCGGCCGCGGAGACGCACCGGGGCCGGCGGGCGGCGCGGTCCCACATCACCAGCGTCGCCGTGGAACGCGCCCGCAGCGCGCCGTCCGCCCCGCGCATCTCCTCGCGGACCTCGACCCGGTGCGCACCGGACCCGGCCGGCTCGATCACGACCGTGACCGGGCCGTCGGCCGGGAGCACCTCGCGCTCGAACTCCAGGTGCTGCGCCGCCACCACGTACGCGGGGCGCGGGTCCCCGGTGCCCTCGGCGAGCCACGCCACCCGGGCCTCCTCGAAGAAGGCGAGGTAGGAGGTCGCGGTCATGTGGCCCAGGTAGTCGAAGTCCCGGAACCGCAACTGGAACTCCGTCCGCCAGGTCGCGCGGTCGCCCGTCACGATTCCGCCGCCGGGGCCGGCGGCTCCGGCACCACCGGGACGTCGGTCCGGGGCAGGAAGTACTTGGCGCCCCGGACGGCGAGCGGGATCCCGAACACCAGGATGAGCGCGATGGCCCCGATGAGGTAGCCGACGCCGATCAGGTCGATGATCCCGAACTGGGAGAGCGCGGCTCCGGCGATCAGCACCGCGAGCGTGATCGCGACGCGGAGCCGGGACGGCATCACCGGCCGGCCGTTGTCCACCAGGTTCTGGTCGATGCGCAGCAGGATCGACTGGATGAGGCCGACCGCCGTGGCGACCAGGGTCCAGCCGACGAGGATCCCGTACACGATGACCACCCAGGTGCCCTTGCCGTCGAGCATCTTGAGCCACGGGACGGGGGCGTCGAAGATCTTGGAGTCCGGGTAGAAGCCCATGAGGGCGAGGTAGGTCAGGAACCACGGCACGACGTACAGGCCGCCGGTGAGCGCCGCGGCCTTCGCCGCGTCGCGGCGCGAGCGCAGGTGCCGCACCGTCATGAGCGTGGACGGGAAGATGACGAAGGCCAGGCCCACGTAGATGACGCCGAGCAGCACCGCGTCCCAGATCGTCGCGTCCGGCTTGAGCGAGTGGTCGCCCGACGACATCACCTGCCCGACGCGGTCCCAGTTGGACGGGATGACCAGCGCGGCGAAGAGGATGTAGCCGAGCATCAGCAGGACCGTGCCGATGCCGTTGAACCGCTCGACGACCTCGGTGCCCCGGAACGTCACCGCCCCGGTGAGCAGGATGATCAGCGCGACACCGGCCCAGTAGTTGAGCCCGAGGGTGTCGCCGAGGATGTTCCCGGTGGCCGAGGCGAGCACCGCGACGATCGCGACCGCCAGCGGAATGTAGATCGCGTCGAAGAGCCAGTAGAACCTGCGGATCAGATGCCGCAGCAGGCTCCGGTAGTCGAACAGCCGGTGCCGGCGGGCCGTCTCGTAGACCAGATACGAGATCAGGGAACCGGTGACCGCCATCGCGAGGCCGGCCCCCCAGCCCAGCGCGCCGTGGCCCGCGCCGAACTCGATGATCTCCCGTCCCGTCGCGTAGGCGCCGCCGATGGCGACCGCCTGGAACATGAGCGCGGGGATGAGCACCCCGCCCGGCCCGGCGCTCGCGCCGCCGTCCTCGACCCGGCCCGACGAAGAAGCCGTCATGCCGCACCTCCATGCCCGATCCGGGGCGCCTCCGACCTGCGCCGACGCTCCCGAATAACGAATATTCGGGAACTGTAGACGGCGGTCCGCCGATGCGCAAGGGGTCACTTTCAACGGGGGTCGCCGCCCCGGATCGTGATCAAGGGCGTACCGGCCGTGCCGGACCGGCGAACCGGATGCCGATTCCTCTAATGCGAAACGCATAAACTCGGGTCATGGACAGCCACGAGTGGGTGGACACGGAGCCGGCCGCCGAGGCGGCCCTCGGGGACAGCCGCGCGCGGGTTCTGCGGCTGGTCCGGGCCACGAGCGACACCCCCCTGGGCGTGCGGGAGATCGCCGAGCGGGCGGGGCTGCATCCGAGCACGACGCGGTTCCACCTGGAGGGGCTGGTCGAGGCGGGCCTGGTGCAGCGGGTGGCCGAGGAGCGCGACCAGCCGGGACGTCCGCGCATGGTGTACCGCGCGGAGGGCGGGGACGGCAGGCGCAGCTACCGGCTGCTCGCCAAGATGCTGGCGAGCCTCGTCAGCAAAATGCTGCCCGATCCGAGGCAGGCCGCGATCGAGGTGGGCCGCGCCTGGGGCCGCCACTTCACCGACCCGCCCGAACCCTTCCAGAGGCTCGGCCTCGCCGAGGCGCTGGAGCGGCTCAACCGCATGATGGCCGACATGGGTTTCAGCCCGGAGTTCGAACACGATGCAGAACACCAGGACCCGGAGGAGATCCGGGTCCTGGTGCACAACTGCGCCTTCGGTGAGATCGCCGAGAACCACGCGAACGTCGCGTGCCCGTTGCATCTCGGCCTGATCCAGGGGGCGCTCTCGGAGATGGACGTCGCGCTGAGCGCGGACCGGCTGGACCCCATGGTCCGGCCCAACCTCTGCGTCGCCTATCTGCGCCGTGCCGGCGACTCACCCGCGGGCGGCGGCACGCGGCAGGACGTCCCCGCCCGCGGGTGAGGCGGTCAGGCGTCCGGTTCGGTCTTCTTCCTGCGGCCCGGCAGCATGGCCAGAACCGCGACGACCACCGCCGCCTCGGCGACGGCACTGAGCACGTCGGGGACGCCGATCGCCTCGGCCTCGCCCGCCTCCGGCCCGAAGGGCAGGCCGGCCGTCCGGGTCACCGCCCAGAGGGCGATGACTCCGGCGTTGACCGCCAGCCCGGACAGCAGCATCGGCCGTTCGTCGCCGGTGTGCACGAGCACCGCCCAGACGAGCTGGAACAGCGCGAGGGCGCTGAAGAAGGCGGCGGACAGCCACCATTCGTCCAGGTGCCCGCGCATCGCGACGTAGTGGACGAGCGCGGCGAGCAGCGAGCCGCCCGTCGCGACGTGCGCGGCCAGGGACACGTGCCCGGTCCGGGTGGTGCCGGGATCGCTTGTCTCCAGGGTCGTCATGGTCACCTCCTTGTGGTTCAGCCGGCCTGGAAGACGCCGAGGCCGCCGGCGGCCATGTTCTTCATCTTGTGGCCGAGGAACGGATAGGTTCCGGCGTCGGGCAGGGTGAACTCGACGAAGCCGCCCTGTGTGGGCTGGAGGTCGAGGACCTGCGATCCGCCCTTCTCACGGTTGTCGCGCCGCAGCGTGTACTGGCCTTCCTTCCACACCGTGTCGAAGATGGTGCCGACGACGTGGAACGCGATGTTCTCGTTGGGTCCGCTGTCGTCCACCCAGACCCGGACCCGGTCACCCGGCTTCACCTTGATCGGGGCGTACGCGTACTGGTTGTAGTAGCCGTTGAAGACGACCGCGTCGTACTGGCCGGCGAGCATCTTCTTCAGGTCGCCGGGCTTGCCCTGCGGCCCGAGGTACAGCTCCGACTGGACGAGGACGAACTCCTTGTCGACCTTGCCGAGGTCCGGCGGGTCGACGATCACGGCCCCGTACATGCCGTTGCCCATGTGGTAGATCATCGGATCGGCGCCGCAGTGGTAGGTGAAGATCCCGGAGAAGTGCGCCTTGAACTCGTAGACCAGCGACTGCCCCGGCTTGATGGTGCGCATCTGGACGTTCGGCGCGACCTTCGAGGCGTGGAAGTCGATGGAGTGCTCCATCGTCCCCTTGTTCACCAGCGTGATCTTGAAGGTGTCGCCGACCTTGCCGCGCAGGATGGGGCCGGGCGCGGTGCCGTTGAACGTCCAGCGGACCTGCTTGACGCCGGGCGCGACCTCCTCCTCCTTCTCGGTGACGGTGAAGGTGACCTCGTGGACGTCCTTGCCGTCGTTCTCCGGGGCCGCGGGGTCGCGCGGCTTCCAGCCGTCGGCGGGCTTGGCCGCGGGGTCGATCTTGGCGTTCGCGCCGTCGGCGGCGGCCGTCCCCCCGGTGGAGTTTCCGGTGGACGCGGCGGCGGTGCCGGTCTTGCCGCCGGTCACGGTCACCTCGACGAGCATGCCGGCGTCCTTGTGGCCGGGGATGACGCACCACGCCTGGGTGGACTCGGTGAGGACGCCCCAGTGCTGCGTCTCGGACTTGCCGGGTTCGAGCTGCTTGTTCGTCCGGCCCAGCAGGCTGAGAGTGTGCGCCTGGCTGCCCTTGTTGACGACGTTCACCGTGACGTCGGCGCCGGCCGGGACGGTGACCTTGTTGGGCTTGATGTACATGTCGCCCTCTTCGAACTGGAGGGTGACCTTCTTCCCGGCTCCCGGCAGGGCCGCCTCGTCCGCCGCCGCGGCGACCGGCCTGCCGTCGTCATGGCCGTGACCGCCGGAGGAGGGCGTGATACCGGCCACGAGGAGGCCGACGACCAGTCCGAGCGCGAGCGCGGTGCTGATGATGGGCAGGAAACCGTTCAGGACGGTGGACGAGCGCCGATGCGCGGGTGGTCTGTCCGGGGCCGGATCGTCCGGCGCGGGGGTTGTCGACATGGGGACTCACTCCAGATGGTCGGGGGCGGGGAGGGGCGGTGGCCGGCCGTGGCCGGTCCGGCTCAGCTGATCTCCATCTCGGTGACCAGCCCGAACATGCCCTGGGATCCTTCGGCGTGCGGGAAGATGTGGCAGTGCCAGATCCACTTGCCGGGCTGATCGGCATGGATGAGGACGGTGTAGCGCTCCCCCGGCGCGACGTTGACCGTGTCGGCCTTGTAGGGCTGTTCCAGCGGGAACCCGTCCTTGGCGATGATCAGCTGGTCGACACCGTGCAGGTGCATCGGGTGCGCCATGGTGCCCGCGTTGACGTAGGTGACCTCCACCCAGTCGCCCAGGCGGGCCTTGAACTTGTCGGTCGCGGGGAACGACTTGCCGTTGAGCGTCATCCCGATGACACCGGCGTCCTGGATCTGGATGAACTGCTTCTGGGCGACCTTCTCCTTGTGCGGAGTCGGCAGGTCACCGAACTGGATCGCGCCCCACAGCCCGCTGCTCACCTGCTTGGTGCCGTTGTAGTGGGAGTGGTACCAGCTCGTCGCGATCCGCGTCACCGGGAAGGCGTAGGTGAAGGTCTCACCGGGCTTGATCGAGTCCTGGGTGACGTTGGGGACGCCGTCCATCTTGTTGGGCAACTGGATGCCGTGCCAGTGGACGCTGGTCGGCTCCGGCAGTTCGTTCTTCACGACGATGCGGACCTTGTCCCCGACGTTCGCGCGGATCGTCGGGCCCGGCACCATGCCGTTGAACGCCCAGGCGTCCACCACCTTTCCGGGTTCCACCTCCCACTTCACGGGCTTGGCCGTCATGCGGAACTCCTTGGTGCCGTCGGGCAGCACCGCGGGGACGAGGTCCTGGCCGCCCCGGCCCTTGGTGGCCGCGGGGAAGCTCTTGTCCCGCTTGGCCATGGCCTGGTCCATGGACTTCCAGCCGTCCGCCCCGCCGTCGGCGGTCGCACCGTCATGTGAATTCGTATCGTGCTCTCCGGCCGGCGTACCGGCCTGCTGTGACGTCTCCGCCACGGGCGCCGCGCCCGCCGCCGCGCCGCCGGTCTCGCGTGGAATCGTCCACAGCGAGACGGTCAGCGCGACGGCGAACGCGACCGCCGCGACGAGCATCCTCGATCTGGCACCCTGCATCGTGCCGACCCCTTCCGGGCCAAGTTTTTACTAGCGAAATAGTTTTTATGATGTTGAATGTTCAAAGTCCAGCGAAGAGCCGTGTGAAGCGCCGCACAGTGCGACATCCGCAGTTAGAAGCGGCAGGTCAGAAGGCGGGGGTACGAAGAAGCGCGGGCAAGCGGGCACCCCGGAGGCAGGGTTCGGCGCCCCGGTGGCAGAATTAGTTGATTAGACTAGTTTTTTCATTACCGACAGGCGGAACCATGGGACCCTAAGGTTGGATCATGACCATGGACCGGCGGCGGCGGGGTGTGTTCTGGGATGTGCAGGCCGGACGGGTTCCGCCGCCCCCGGCGGCGGTCACGCTGGGCTGGGAGCTGATCGCGGTCGACCCGGAGGCGGGCACCATCGAGGTGGCGTTCGAGTGAAGTTTCTCCGGCCGGCCATGCCGGGCCGTCTCGTCGGCCGCGGGCGCATCGTGCAGCGCGGCGCCGAGGTGTGCTTCCTCGCCGGGGAACTGCTCGGCCCGAACGGCAAGCCGGTGGCCGTGGCGTCGGCGACCGCTCGGATCAAGACCGTGTCGGTCTGACGGCCTCGCCGCGCTTCAGCGGAGGCCCGTCCACACGTGGGACAGAAGGGCGGACAGCGCCTGGACGGTGTCCTCGCCGTGCCTGGCGGCGAGGGCCCGTTCGTGGGCGCGGGCCAGGGCCTCCAGGCGTTCGAGCTTGTCGCGGCCGAGGTCGGAGACGTGCACCGAGACGCGGCGGCGGTCCCGGGCGGAGTGGGAGCGGTAGAGGTAGGCGGAGTCGACGAGGGAGTCCACGAGCCGGGTCAGCGTGGGATGCGGGATCTCCACGATGATCGCGAGTTCGCCCATCGAGATGTCGCCGGTACCGGCGAGGGTGCGCAGCACCCGCCACTGCTCGACGGACGTGCCCTCCTCCTCCAGGACGGCGCCCAGGTCGCGGGTGAGGGCGCGCTGGGCGCGGGTGAGGAGATCGACGAGGTCGGTGCCGACCGTGGGGGCCGTGTCCTGTCGCTCGACCACCGTGCGCCTCCCCTGTTCGGCCCGTCCGTGCACAGAGCATACTTGCCTGGTCATGAAGGATTCGGTGGTACGGGACGGCACGGAGCTGCTGGTCACCGGACCGGACGCCACGGTACTGCGGCTGGGGCTGCTGCTGCCGCTGTCGGGGCCGCTCGGCCTGACCGGGCCGTCCGGGCTGAGCGCCGCCTGCCTGGCCGCGGCGGAGGTCAACGCGGCGGGCGGGGCCGCGGGGCGGCCCGTCGAGCTGGTGCCGGTGAACGCCGGGCGCGCTCCGGGCGCGGTGGCGGCCGAGGCCCGTTTCCTCGCCGACGCCGGTCTCGTCCAGGCGTTCGTCGGGTTCCACACGAGCGATGTGCACCGGGCCCTGGAGGCCGCGCTCACCGGACGGGTGCCGTACGTGTTCACGCCGCCGCACGAGGGCGGCCCGAGACGGCCGGGCGTGGTGCTGCTCGGCGACTCGCCGGAACGCCAGCTCGGCCCCGCGCTGCACTGGCTGAGCGAGCGGCTGCGGCTGCGGACAACCACCATTCGTCCGGATCCCGCGCATCGCGACATGGGGATGTACGCGGCCACAGACGCGTGCCTAGCCCAGGGGTGCCCGGGCTGCTCGACTCCAAGGCCGTCGTGGTTCCCTCCCTGTGCTTTAGCCGACCTGGAAGACGCCGAGGCCACCGACAGCCATGTTCTTCATCTTGGATTTCTCCGTGAACCCCCGCCTTCAGATGGGGAGGACGTGCCCCTGCGGAGCAGGACAGAAAAGGTAATCCCCAGGGCGAATCGCCGTTCACCGTCGCCTGCCGGACGTGCGCACTAACATCGGAACCACTTGGGGGTGAGGCATGGCGCGGCAGGTGAAGCGGGCTTTTCGCTACCGCTTCTACCCCACGGACGAGCAGGCGGCGGAGCTCGCCCGCACGTTCGGGTGTGTGCGGCTGGTGTACAACCGGGCGCTGGAGGAACGTACCCGCGCCTGGTACGGCGAGCGGCGCCGGGTCTCCTATGTGGAGACCTCCGCGATGCTCACCACGTGGAAGAAGACCGAAGAGCTGGCGTTTTTGGCCGAGGTGTCGTCGGTGCCGCTGCAGCAGGCGCTGCGGCACCTGCAGACCGCATTCACCGGCTTCTTCGCCAAGCGCGCCAAGTACCCGCGGTTCAAGTCGCGCAAGAAGTCCCGGCACAGCGCGGAGTACACTCGCTCCGCGTTCCGCTGGCACGACGGTGAGCTGGCGTTGGCGAAGATGTCCGAGCCGTTGAGCATCGTGTGGTCCCGCCCCCTGCCGCAGGGGGCGGTGCCGTCCACAGTGACCGTCAGCCGGGATGCGGCCGGGCGCTGGTTCGTCTCGATCCTGTGCACCGATACCGTCGCCCGGCTGGAGCCGGTGGAGCAAGCGGTGGGGGTGGACGCTGGGATCACCTCGCTGGTCACCCTGTCCACGGGGGAGAAGGTCACCAACCCTCGGCACGAGCGCCGCGACCGCGAACGCCTGACCAGAGCGCAGAAAGTCCTGTCCCGCAAGGCCAAGGGGTCGAAGAACCGGGACAAGGCCCGCCGCAAGGTCGCCCGGATCCATGCCCGGATCGCCGACCGGCGCCGGGACTTCCTGCACAAGTTGTCGACTCGGCTCGTCCACGATAACCAAGTGGTCGTGATCGAGGACCTGAACGTCCGCAACATGGTCGCCAATCACTCGCTGGCCCGCGTCATCTCGGACGCCGCGTGGCGCGAGCTGCGGTCGATGCTGGAGTACAAGGCCGACTGGTACGGCCGTGAACTGGTGGTGATCGACCGGTGGTTCCCCTCCACCAAAACATGCTCGCAGTGCGGAACCATCACTCAAACCATGCCACTTGAAGTGAGGGATTGGGAATGCGGCGGATGCCGCACCCGGCATGACCGGGACGTCAATGCCGCGAAGAACATTTTGGCCGCCGGGCTGGCGGTGTCGGCCTGTGGAGCCGACGTAAGACCCAAACGGCGCAAGCCCGGCGGGCGGTTGGTGACGAAGCAGGAAACCCAACCGGTGATGGTTGGACTCCCCCGCCTTTAGACGAGGGAAAAGTCAACGTGCAGACCTGGGTGGCCTCGCTGCTGGTGCCCGACGCGGACAAGCTGATCAAGGACGGGGACCCGGACGGCACCGCGTTCTACGACGCGGCCCGGGTCGCGGGCGGCGCCTGGCTGGCCAAGCTCACCGCGCTGGCCACCGCGATCGCGTGGGGGTTCGCCAACTCCCTCGTCGCGCAGGCCGCGACGTCCCGGCTGCTGTACGCCATGGCGCGGGACCGGCAACTGCCCGGCTTCCTCGCCAAGGTGCACCCCACGCGGAAGGTCCCGGTCAACGCGACGCTGCTGGTCGCGGCCGTCTCGCTGGCCCTCGGCCTCTACATGCAGCAGCGCAGCGACGGCATCACCCTGCTCAGCTCCCTGGTCAACTTCGGCGCCATGACGGCGTTCCTGGTGCTGCACGTGTCCGTCGTCGTCCACTACGTCGTCCGGTCGGGCAGCCGGGACTGGTGGCGGCACCTGATCGCCCCGGTGATCGGCTTCCTGATCCTCGGCTACGTGGTGATCAACGCGAAGGTCGCCGCGCAGAAGCTGGCGTTCGTGTGGCTGGCCATCGGCGTCGCCGTCCTGATCGGGCTGCTCGCCACGCACCGGCGCCCGGCCCTGGCCGGCATCGAGGAGGAGAACGAATGACGCTCAACGTGGTCGCGCTGGACGGCGCCGAGGCCGGCTACGCCTTCGGCGGACGCGAACCGGCCCTGACGGTCGCGCCGGGCACCCTGGTCGAGCTGACCACCGAGGACTGCTTCGGCGGCGCGGTCAGGGGAGTGGACGACCTGCCGAGCCGGGTGTGCACCTTCCCCTACCTCAACCCCGTCACCGGCCCCATCGCCGTCGAGGGCGCCGAGCCGGGCGACGCGGTCGCGGTGCACTTCGTGGACATCCGTCCCGTCCGGGACTGGGCGGTCTCTACCACGTTCCCGCACTTCGGGGCGCTGACCGCGACGCACACGACGGCGATGCTGCACCCGCCCCTGCCCGAGCGCGTGTGGATGTACGACGTGGACGCCGAACGCGGCGTCTGCCGGTTCCACGCCCGGGAGAGCGACCTCGAAGTGGAACTGCCGCTCGACCCCATGCACGGCACCGTCGGCGTGGCCCCCGCCGCCGGCGAGGTGATCATGAGCATCACGCCGGGCGCGCACGGCGGCAACATGGACACCCCGGAGATGCGCGCGGGCACGACGGCCTACTTCCCGGTCAACGTGCCCGGCGCCCTCATCTCCATCGGGGACGGCCACTGCCGGCAGGGCGAGGGCGAGGTGTGCGGCACCGCGGTGGAGGCGGCGATGCGCACCGTCGTGCTCGTGGACCTGGTCAAGGGCGCCGCTCCCCCGTGGCCGCGCCTGGAGAACGACACCCACCTGATGTCGACCGGCTCGGCCCGTCCCCTGGAGGACGCCTTCCGGATCAGCCAGCACGACCTGGTCACCTGGACGTCCTCGCTGCTCGCCCTGGACGAGCTGGACGCCTACCAGCTCGTCAGCCAGGCCGGTCTCGCCCCGGCCGGCAACGTGGTCGACACCAACTACACGATGCTGGCCAAACTCCCCAAGACCGTCCTGCCGGGGGCGTCCGCCTACGACGGCCTCCACGCCCGCCTACGCGAGACCGCCGCTGAGTACCTCTCCCAGCGCTGACTTGCCGTCCGCGTACTCGGTGAGGTGGCCGTCGATCATCGTGTGAGCGAGGTCCACCGCGGCTAGCTGGGCCAGGTCGTGGGTGACCATGACCGTGGCCAACTGCTGGGTGTGGGTCAGGTCTGCCAGGAGCCTCACTATCTGGCCGCCCCGGTCGTGGTCCAGGGCGCTGGTGGGTTCGTCCACCAGGAGGACCTCGGGGGTGTTCATCAGCGCGCGGGCTATGTTCACGCGCTGGCGTTCGCCTCCCGAGAGCTGGTGCGGACGCTTGTGCTCCTTGCCGGCCAGACCGACCTCGTCCAGGAGGCGGCGGGCACGGTCGGCGGCGTGGCGGGGCGATCGGCCCGCCATGTGGGCCATCACCGTGAGCTGGTCGAGGGCCGTCAACGACGGCAGCAGGTTGGGCTGCTGGAAGACGATGCCGATGTGGTCGCGGCGCAGGCGGGCGCGCTGGGCGGAGCTCAGGCCGCCGACGTCGCGGCCCGCGATCTCGACGGTCCCGGAGGCCGGGGTGATGAGGGTCGCGGCGACGGCCAGCAGGCTCGACTTCCCGGAGCCGGACGGGCCGACCACGGCGGTGAACTCGCCCGGCCCGGCGGTCAGGCTCACGTGGTCGAGGGCGGTCAGCGTCCGGTCGCCGTCGGGGTAGGTGAGGACGACGTCGGTGAGTGCGAGGCTCATCGTGCGGCTCCCAGCGCGGTCAGCGGGTCGACTGAGGTGATCTTGCGGATGGCGAGGGCGGCTCCGGCGGCGCCGAGCAGGATCATCACCGCGACCGGGACGAGCGTGGTGGCGGCGGAGACGACGAACGGCACGCCGTCGCCGATGACCAGGCCGCCGGCGGCGCCGATCGCCCCGCCCAGCCCGGCGCCGGCCAGCAGGACGAGGACGGCCTGGGCCAGCGCGTCGCGCAGCAGGTAGCCGGTGCTCGCGCCGAGGGCCTTCAGGACGGCGACGTCCCCGCGGCGCTGGATCGTCCAGACGGTGAAGAACGCGCCGATGACCAGCGCGGAGATGACGAAGAGGAAGCCGCGCATGAGCTGCAGCGAGCCGTTCTCCGCGGCGTAGGACGGGATCGCGGACCTCGCGTCCTGCCGCGCGACGGTGGTGGTGCCGAGCCGGGCGTCGCCGGCCCGCAGGTCCGGGTCGCCGGTGGTGTGCAGGAGCAGGACGGTCGCCGGCTGCCGGTTGATCGCCTGCCAGTCGCCCAGCGGCATCCAGGCCACCGGGCTGTGGCTGTAGGAGGCGCTGCCGGCGGTCCGCGCGACCGTGAACGGGCGCCCCGAGATCTCGACCTCGGCGCCGGGCTTGAGTCCCGTGGCGCCCGCCAGCTCGGAGGAGAGGACGATCTGCCCGGCGGCCGGGGCGCCGGATTCGGCTCCGAAGAGCGCCACCGGCGTGCCGGACGCGCCGTAGGAGAGGCGGCCCATCGAGATGCCGAGCGGTTCGGCCCGCACCCCCGGCACGTCCTGCCAGCCCCGCAGGGTGTTCTGCTCGATCCGGCTGTTGGCGAACGATGCCTCTCCGCCGCCGAACACGATGTGGTCGGCGGGCAGGTTCGCGACGGCCGAGCCGCTGTCGCGGGCGAGCCCTTCGGTGAGCCCGGACAGCATCGTCACCAGCAGGGTGATGAGCAGCACGACCGACCCCATGAGCGCGAACCGCCCCTTGGCGAAGCGCAGGTCCCTCAGCGCCACGAACACCGTGTTCTCCCCCGGATACGTCGTTGTCAACGCTTTCCAGCCTCGGGGACCGGGCGAGCGCGCACATCGTGCGGGGGAATCCCCGGGCCGCCTTCTTCCGGACGGCCGGAAATCAACCTTTCGATCGATCCGGCGACGGAGAGCGTCGCCTACGCTGAGTGAGAAATGAGGACCGATCCGTTCTCCCCGCCGATGCGGCCGATCGCCTGGGCCGTGCACGGCACCTTCCTGGTCCTGCTCGCCATCGCCCTGGTCCGCGGCCTGCCCGACGGCGCGGTGCTGGCGGGCGGTCTGCTGCTCGGCGTGTTCTACCTGGCCGGGGTCACCCGGCACCGTCCGCGACGCGGACCCGCCCGGGTGTGGCTGGCGCTGCTCACCGCGGGGTGGGCGGCGCTGGCGCTGGCCTCCCCCGGCTTCGTGTGGCTGGCCTTCCCGCTGTTCTTCCTGTACCTGCACCTGCTCCCGAGGCTCGCGGCGGTGCCCGGTGTGGTGCTGCTGACGGCGGCGGCGGTCGGCGCGACCGCCTGGCACGGCGGCGGGGTCACGGTCGCGGAGGTGCTGGGGCCGAGCATCGGGGCGGCCGTCGCCGTCCTCATGACGCTGGCCTACCAGGCGCTCTACCGGGAGAGCGAGCGGCGCCGCCTGCTGATCGACGACCTGGTGCGCACCCGCGAGCGGCTCGTCCGGGCGGAGGCCGACGCGGCCCGGCTCACCGAGCGGGAGCGGCTGGCGCGGGAGATCCACGACACGCTCGCGCAGGGGATGTCGAGCATCATCCTGCTGCTGCGGGCCGCCCGCCGCGACCTGGACACCGACCGCGGCGCCGCGCGGGGACGGCTGGAGGAGGCCGAGCAGGCGGCGGCGGAGAACCTGGCGGAGGCGCGCAACTTCGTGCGGGCGCTGGCCCCGCCCGTCCTGCAGCGGTCGTCGCTCGCCGACGCGCTGCGCCGGATCACCGAGTCGGCCGCGGCCCGGTCCGCGTCCCGGATCCGGTTCGAGGTCTCGGGCGTCCCGGCCGGCCTTCCCACCGAGTACGAGGTGGCGCTCGTCCGCATCGCGCAGGGCGCGCTCGGCAACGCCGCCCAGCACTCCCACGCCGGCAACGTCGGGGTCACGCTGACCTACCTTGACGACATGGTGGTGCTGGACGTCGTCGACGACGGGCGCGGCTTCGACCCCGCGGAGCCGGCCGCCGGCTACGGGCTGCGGGCCATGCGCGAGCGGGCCCGCGCGCTCGGCGGGACGCTGACCGTCGAGTCCGCGCCGGGCGAGGGCACCGCCGTCGCGGCGACGCTGCCGCTGCCCGCCGAGGGGGCGCGGCGATGAGCGACCCGATCCGCATCCTGCTCGTGGACGACCATCCGGTCGTGCGTTCCGGCCTCCGCGCGATGCTGCTCGACCAGCCCGGCTTCGTGCTGGCCGGCGAGGCGGCGACGGGCGAGGAGGGCGTCGCCGAGGCCCGCCGGCTGCGGCCCGACGTCGTGCTGATGGACCTCCAGCTCGGCGCGGGCATCCACGGCAGCGAGGCGACCCGGCAGATCACGGCGGGCCCGGACGCGCCCCGCGTCCTGGTGCTGACCACCTTCGACACCGACTCCGACATCCTCGCCGCCATCGAGGCCGGCGCCACCGGCTACCTGCTCAAGGACGCCCCGCCGGACCGGCTGTACGCCGCGATCCGGTCCGCGGCGGCCGGCGACAGCGCGCTCGCGCCGAGCGTCGCCTCCCGGCTGCTCGGCCGCATGCGGACCCCGGCCGCCACCCTGACCGGACGCGAGCTGGAGGTGCTCGGGCTGGTCGCCGAGGGCCTGTCGAACCGGCAGATCAGCAGGCGGCTGTTCCTCAGCGAGACCACGATCAAGACGCACCTGGTGCACATCTACGCCAAGCTCGGCGTGGACTCGCGCACCGCCGCCGTCGCCGCCGCCACCCGCCGCGGACTGATCCGTCCGTCCTGACTACCCGTGGACGGCCTCCACCCGCGGCTCGGAAACCGGCGGCGCGGACCGCCGGGGCCACAGCGCCCGGTCGCCCAGCAGCCGCACGATCGCGGGAACCAGCAGCGGGCGCACCACGAACGTGTCGAGCAGGATGCCGATCGCCATGGCCATGCCGAACTGGTACAGCTCGCGGATCGGCTGCGTCATGAGCACCGCGAACGTCCCGGCGAGGATGAGACCGGCCGACGACACCACGCCGCCCGTGCGGGTGATCGCCGCGCGCAGGGCCTCCACCGGGGGCTTGTGCGCGGTCTCCTGCCGGTACCGGCTCATGATGAAGATGTTGTAGTCGACGCCCAGCGAGACCAGGAAGATGAACACATAGGCCGTCACCCGGTTGCCGATGCCCAGGTCACCGCCCAGGCCGAGGGTGATCGCGACCGTCAGGCCGAGGGTCGCGAAGAACGACAGCATCAGGGTGGCGAGCAGGTACAGCGGGGCCAGCACCGACCGCAGCAGCCCGGCCAGGACCAGCCCGACGATCAGCAGGACCAGCGGGACGAGGACGAGCATGTCGCGGTCGAGCGCCGCCTTCGTGTCGGCGGTCTCTGCCGTGGGACCGGCGACGTGGACGCGGGCCTCGGTGACGCCGGCGTCCCGCGCGGCCCTGGTGGCGGAGGCGCGCAGCGGGTCCACGGCGTCCATCGCGGACGGCGAGTAGGGGTTGTCCTTGAGGACGACGGTGATCCGCGCGGCACCGCCGCCGGGGGCGAGGTCGTGCCCCGGGTCGAACGCCGTCCGCGCCACCTTGGGCGCCACGGCCTTCTGGACGGCCTCCACCTGCGCCGGAGCGATGTGCCGCCCGCGGACGAGCAGGGTCGCCGGCGCGATCTCGCCGGGCCCCAGATCCCGGTCGATCATGGTCTGCCCGGCCGCGGAGTCGGTGCCGACCCGGAACCCGCTGACGAAGTCGAAGCTCTCCTTGTATCCGGTCATCCCCAGGCTCAGCACCGCCAGCAGGACGAGGGTGGCCGCGAGGACGCGACGCGGGGCGGTCACGACGAGGTCGGCGGCGCGCCGCCACACGGCGCCGCCGGTCGCGCGGCGGGCCATCGCCGACTCGGAGAACGGCCAGAACACCGCCCGGCCGAGCAGCAGGACGGCGGCGGGGATGAAGGTGAACGCGACCACGGCCATCACCGCGACGCCCAGCGCCAGGTACGGCCCGAACCCGCGCAGGGACGGGGACACCAGGGCCAGCAGCGCGAACATCGCGAGCACGATCGTGGCGGCGCTGGCCAGCACCGACTCCGACACGCCGCGCAGCGCCGCGCGCATCGCGGTGAACCGGTCGGCGGCGTCCAGCAGCGCCTCCCGGTACCGGCTGGTGATGATCAGCGCGTAGTCGGTGCCCACCCCGAAAAGCAGGACGGTCATGATCGACGCGGTCTGCGCGCTGATGGTGATGGCGCCCGCGTCGGCGAGCAGCGCGCCGACCGATTCGGTCACGCGCATGGCCACGCCCACCGCGAGGAGCGGCACCAGGGCCAGCAGCGGGGACCGGTAGACCACCAGCAGGATCACCAGGACGAGCACGACGGTGCCGAGCAGCAGCACCTTGTCGCCGCTGGAGAAGACCTTGACGGTGTCGACGATGATGCCGGCGGGGCCCGTCACCGCGACCGTCGCGCCCGGTGCCGCGTCCTTGACGGCGGCGCGCAGGTCGGTGACGGCGTCCTTGAACGCGTCGCTCGTCGCGTCCCCGGTGACGGGGACGATCACGACCCGGGTCTTCCCGTCGGCCGAGGTCAGGCCGGCACCGCCCGGGACGCAGTCGGTGCCGGGCTTCGTGCCGTCCGTGCCGCAGACGGGCGACACCGGCATGCCGAGGTTCTGCCGTTCGGCGCCGCCGGCCGCGCGGGTCACCGCCGTGGCGGCGGCCGGGGAACCGTCCTTGGACTTCACGACCACGACCGCCGGCAGGGCGTCGCTTCCCGGGAACGCCTTCTCCAGTTCCCGCTGCGCCACCGAGGACGAGCTCGCCGCGGGCGCGCTGTTGGCCGACGTGTTGTCCTCGACCGACTTCAGGTCGGGCGCGAGCCCGGCGAGGACGAAGGTGAGGACGATCCAGAGGACGACCGTGAGGGCCGCCGATCGTTTGGAGGCGAGCATCGCCCGTAGCAGAGCCGACATGGGAACCTTCATTTTAGGAACAGGGTGTTGCTATAACTGGGGATACCATATCCGGGCCCCTGCGAAGGGCGATCCGGGGGTCGGGGAAGCGGAGGAAGCGGCGTGCCGAAGATCAACGCGCCCACCGTCCGGGAGCACCGCAGCCGGATGGAGGCGGCGCTGGTCGACGCGGCCGAGGAGATCCTCCGGGAGGGCGGCGGGCTCACCGTGGGGGCCGTGGCCGGCCGGGTCGGCATCGCCCGGTCCAGCGTCTACAAGTACGTCGGCAGCGTGGACGAACTGGTCGAGGCCGTCGTCGCCCGCGACTTCCCGCGCTGGGTCGCCGCCGTCCGGCGGGAGGTCGACGCCGCGCCCGCCCCTGCCGAGCGCATCCTCGCCTACGCCCGCGCCAACATCGCCGAAGGCGCCGGCGGAGACCACGGATGGCGCGTCGGGCTGGCCCACGCGTCACTGTCCGACCAGGCCCGGGAGCGCATCATGGCGCTGCACCGCGACCTGGAGACGATGCTCGGCGAGGCCGTCCGGAACGCCGACGTGCGGCATCCCGACCTGTTGCAGGCCGCCGTCCAGTCCCTGGTGGACACCGCCGTCCGCGCCATCGACGCCGGCGAGGACCCCGCCGCCGTCACCGGCTTCACCCTCGGGGCGATCGCGAGCATCGTCCGCGACGACGCGGCGCCGGCCTAGCCGACCCGGACGACCTGAACGGCCCGGCTCCGCCGGTCAGGGGTCGATCCCCTGGAAGGTCAGATCCAGCAGCACGGCCAGGTGCTCGGCCACGTCCGGGGCGCGGTGTTCGGCCCAGTCGCGCATGGCGGCCTCGAAGGTCCGGGCTATCTGCGCGGTGATCAGCATCGGCGGGACGTCGGGCCGGACGACCCCGGCGGCGGCGCCCCGCTCGATCAGCTCCTCCACCTGCTCCATGACGGGCGGCCGGGCGCCCTCGCCGAGCAGCGCGGCATGGCGGATCGGGAGCGTGTAGACGAACCTGGCGAGCTGCTCGTCCGCCGCCATCCGGGTCGCGGCGGCGGTGAGGAGTTCGCGCACCCTGGGCAGCGCGTCGGCGTCCGGTCCGGGCGGGGTGGGCAGCGGGACGTCCCGGACGAGCCGGTCGAACAGCTCGGCGAGGATCTCCTCGCGCTCGGCGAAGTGCTTGTAGAAGGTCGCGCGGGAGACGCCGGCCTCCTTGGCGATGTCCTCGACCCGGACACCGACGTAACCGCGCTCGCTGAACAGCCGCAGCGCCGTGTCGAGCAGCAGGGCGCGGACGCGGCGGCGGCCATCCTGGCTGGACCGGCCAAAGCCGGGCGACCGTACGGTCATCTGCTCCTCCGGGTCGGCGTGACATGCGGCCACCTCGAATCTACCGCCTCCAGCCAAGGTGAAACACGTGTCTACACATGTGTGTAACATGTGACGAAACATATGTTCAGCATTGAAGGAGGAGGTGGCGCCGTGCTCGCCGCTCTCGGCCGTTTCTCGGCGCGGCACCGTTGGTGGGTGCTCGCCGCATGGCTTCTGCTGGTCCTCGGCGTGGTGGCGGCCGGCCGCTCGTTCGGGGGCTCGTTCAGCAACGACCTGACGCTCAAGGGCGCCGATTCGCAGGCCGCCTACGACACGCTCCGGGCACGGTTCCCCGACATGTCCGGTGACGGGATGCAGGTGGTCGTGCACAGCGAGAAGGGCCAGATCTCACCGGACGTCCAGCGCAAGGTGGACGCGGCGGTCGCGGACGTGCGGACCCGGCCGGACGTCGCGGCGGCCCAGTCGCCGTTCGGGCCGGTCCGGCCCATGGTCTCCGAAGACGGCCGGACCGCGATCGCGACCGTCCAGTTCGACCAGCGCGCCAAGGACATTCCCGAAGAGTCCCTGCGCAAGGCGCAGGAGGCGTTCGATCCGGTGCGCGGCCAGGACGTCCAGGTGGCGTTCGGCGGCGCGGCGGTGCAGGCCGAGAGCGGGCCGTCCGGCCAGGAGATCTACGGACTGATCGCGGCGGTGATCGTGCTGCTGATCGCGTTCGGGTCGCTGGCGGCCATGCTGGTGCCGATCCTGACCGCGATCGCGGGCGTCGGCGTCGGCCTGTCGCTGATCACGCTGCTGTCCGGCGTGGTGACGATCGGGACGTCCGGCCCGGTGGTGGCGGCCATGATCGGTCTCGGCGTCGGGATCGACTACGCGCTGCTGGTGGTGACACGGCACCGCGAGGAGATGGCGCACGGCCTCGCCCCGGTGGACTCGATCGCGGCGGCGATGGCGACGGCCGGGCGGTCGGTGCTGGTCGCCGGCACGACGGTGATCATCGCGATCCTCAGCCTGTACGTGATCGGCGTGCCGTTCGTGTCGGCGCTCGGGCTGGCCGCCGCGGTCACGGTCGCGGCGACGCTGCTGGCGTCGGTGACGCTGCTGCCCGCGCTGCTCGGTCTCTTCGGGCGGAACCTGGACCGGCTGCGCATCGGCCGCAGCGGCGGCGGGCACGGCGTGGCGGGCGGCTGGGTCCGCGCGGTCATCCGGTTCCGCTGGGCGGCGATCGCCCTCGCCGTCGTCGCGTTCGCGGCGCTGGCGCTGCCGCTCGGCTCGCTGCGGCTCGGTACCGCCGACGGCGGGTCGCAGCCGCCCGGCTCCACGCAGCGGCAGGCGTACGACCTGGTGGACGAGTCGTTCGGCCCCGGCATGACGGGCCCGCTGCTCGTCACCGTCGACTACGGGCAGGACGGCCGGGCGGCGCAGGCGGCGCCCGCCGTGCGGCAGGCGATCGCGCAGACCGGCGGCGTCGGGCAGGTCCTGCCGCCGCGTCCCGACCCGCACGGCCGCACCGCCGTGCTGACCGTCGTGCCGACCGGATCGCCCGACTCCGCGGCCACCGAGTCCCTCGTCCACACGCTGCGCTCGGACGTCCTGCCGAAGGCCGCGCCGAACGCCGAGGCGCACATCGGCGGCGCGACCGCGACGAGCATCGACCTGGCGGACCGGCTCGGCGCCCGCATGGGCTGGTTCATGCTGATGGTCGTCGGCCTGGCGTTCCTGCTGCTGCTGGTGGAGTTCCGGTCGCTGGCGGTGCCCGTCGTGGCGGTGCTGATGAACCTGCTCGCCGTGGGCGCGGCCTACGGGCCGGTGGTCGCGGTGTTCCAGTGGGGCTGGTGGCCGGCGAGCCTGATCGGCGCGCATCCGGGCCCGGTGGAGTCGTTCGCGCCGGTGATGCTGTTCGCGGTCCTGTTCGGGCTGTCCACCGACTACGCGGTGTTCCTGCTCAGCCGCATCCATGAGGAGTTCAAGCGGCACGGGGACGCGCGGCACGCGGTCGTCGCGGGCGTGACGTCCACCTCGCGGGTGATCCTCGCGGCGGCCTCGGTGATGGTGGTGGTCTTCACCGGGTTCGTCCTGAACGACCAGCGGGTGGTGAACCTGTTCGGCTTCGGGCTGGCGACCGCGGTCGCCCTGTACGCGCTGCTGGCGATGATGGTGCTGGTCCCGGCGGTGCTGTCCATCCTCGGCCGGTCCGCCTGGTGGCTGCCGGGCCGCCGGACGGGCCGCGGGGCGCACCGCGGGGGCGAGCCGGCCGGCGACCGGGAACCGGTGGCGCTCAAGGAAGGCGGAACGCGATGACCCGCGGCACCGACGTGGACGTCCTGGTCGTCGGCGGCGGACCCACCGGCCTGACCGCCGCGCACGAGGCGCTCCGGTACGGGCTGACCGCCCGGATCATCGACCGCAAGCCCGGCCGCGCGGCCATCTCCAAGGCGCTGGTCGTGCACGCCCGCACGATGGAGGTCTTCGAGGCCATGGGCCTGGCCGGCGACATGCTGGCGGCGGGCGTCCCGTTCGCGGCGCTGAACGTCCAGGCCGGGCGGGGCCGTCCCCGGCGGATCGACATGCGCGGGCTGCCGTGGGGCGACACGTCCTACCCGTTCTGGCTGTCGATCCCGCAGTACGTCACCGAGCAGGTCATCGAGGCGCACCTCGGCAAGGCCGGTGCCGAGGTGGAGTGGGAGGTGTGGCTGGAGGGCCTGAAGGATCACGGCGACCATGTCACGGCGACGCTGCGGCACGCGTCCGGGGAGACCGAGACCGTCCGCGCCCGGTGGCTGATCGGCTGCGACGGCGGACGCAGCACGGTGCGCGATCTCGCCGGGCTGACGCTGCGGCGCTCGGACGCCGGCGCCTCCTTCGTCCTCGCCGACATCCGGACCACCGCGCCGCTCGTCCACGACGAGGGGTACGTCCATCTCGGCCGGTCGGGGCTGCTGCTGATCGTCCCGATGCCCGAGCCCGGGCAGCGCCGCATCATCGCGCACATGCCCGGGTCGATGCCGCCCGCCATCGACGCCCCCTTCATCGACGCGCTGATCCGGGACCGGACGGGCCTCGACTTCGGCGGCCACGACATCACCTGGCACTCGCGGTTCGAGCTCAGCCACGGCGTCGCCGACCGGTACCGGCGCGGCCGGGTCTTCCTCGCCGGGGACGCCGCGCACGTGCACAGCCCGGTCGGCGGGCAGGGCCTCAACACCGGCGTGCAGGAGGCGCACAACCTGATGTGGAAGATCGCGGCGGCCGACCGGCTGGACGCGGCGGCGGCGGAACGGCTGCTGGACACCTACGAGGCCGAACGGCGGGCGATCGCCCGCGGCATGGTCCGGGGCACCGCGCGGGCGACCCGCGTGATGACGCTGGACCTGCCGCTCGCGCGGGTGCTGCGGACCGTCCTCGCGCCGCGCGTGATCGGCCGCCCGTCGGTGCAGGCCAGGCTCGGACGCCGGGTCGGGATGCTGGAGACCGCGTACCGCACCGACGGGCTCGGATACGCCGGGCACCGGATGCCGAACCCGGAGCTGCGCTCGGGCGGACGCCTCTACGGGCGGCTCGCCGGGATCGGCCACACGTGGGTGGTGTGGCTGCGTCCCGGCGACCCGGTTCCCGATCCCGGCGACCCCCGCTGGAAGGGCCTGCCCGTCCTGCCCTTGGCGCCGAGCTCGCTCGCCGAAGGGCAGCCCTGGCCCGGCCGCATGGGAAGAGTGGTCCTGGTGCGGCCCGACCGTCATGTGGCCGCCGCCGGCGACACCCCGGAGGGCGTGTGGGCGGCCCTCGAAAACCGCCGCTGCGGAACCCCGCCCACCCCGGCGACCGCCGCCTGACACTCGTCACCGGACGCGGGCGTGATCCGGAGATCTCCGGATCACGCCTGCGCGCTCTCCCGGGGCCACACCAGAGTGCGCGCCAGGTGGACGAGCATGCCGATGAAGGTGGCCGCCCAGACGGTGAAGGCCAGCCAGATCTCCGTCTTGCCGATCGCCTCGACGATGGGGAGATGGTCGGCGACACCGAGGAACTGGCCCGCGACGCCGTACATGCCGAGGGGGAACACGATGCTCCACAGCGTCGCCTCGTAGCGCAGCGGGACGCGGTGCTTGACGTGCCGCCACCAGCCGGCCGCGACCAGCGGGAGGATGAGCCAGCTGCCGAACGCCCAGAACACCACCGCGGTGCCGGCGATCAGGCCGCGGGTCGCGGTCACCATCGGCGCGTCCGCCATCTCCACGATCCGGGCGCCCGCCACGACGGTGATGGCGGTGGCGCCCATCGCCACCCAGTAGGGCGGGGTCAGGTCCACCGGGCGCAGCGGGTACAGCAGCAGCCGGGCGGCGACGAACACGCCCGCGGCGGCGTACAGGATCACGCCGATCGACCACGAGCACACGGCGAGCAGCGCGAGTTCGCGGCGGGCCGAGGCGGCCGGTTCGAGGACGGCGGCGAGCACGGCGACGGACTGGCTGGCGACGACCCAGATGAACCAGGTCCCGTTGGCCCCGGCCACCACGGGACGGTCCTCACGGCCGAGCACGGCCGTCCACGGCACGACGTACCCGAGGACGAGCCAGCTGAGGCCGCCGACGACGAGCAGCCCGAGCGCGATGCCGTGCTGGCCGGTCCCGGCGATCCGGGTGCCGAGGACGTCGGTCCCGGCGACGAAGGTGAAGAACCCGAAGCCGCGGCGCGGGTCGGTGAAGTCGGAGCGCAACGCGGCGGGGAAGGCGGCGGCGCGCCAGAGGGTCACGATGACGAGAACGGCGTAGCAGACGACGGCCAGCCCCAGCATCGTGTCCGAGAGGAGGACCATCCCGTTGTCGTGGACACCGATCGAGACGATGCAGGTGCCCATCACCAATGCGAAATAGCCTGGGTTGAGGGTTGCCACGGCTTGTTTCACCGCAGCGCGGCGCGTACCCGCGGGGGGACTTGTCACATCAGTACGGTACGCCGATCTTGCGCCACTTTCGTCCGCCTGTACCCGGTTCGGGAGGCGGTCCGGCGCGGCGCTCGCGGTAGACGACGTAGGGCCGCCACAGGTACCACAGCGGGTAGCTCCACGCGTGGACGAGCCGGCTGAACGGCCACACCGCGAAGATCATCCAGGCGGCGGTGGCGTGCACCTGGTACATCAGCCGCGCGTTGGCGATCGCCCGGTAGTCCGGGGTGCCGGCGAACAGGCTGCGGAACCACGGGGACACCGTGTTGCGGTAGTCGTAGCCGCCCCCGAACTGCTGGATACCGAGCGTCAGGTAGATGCCGAGCACGCTGATGATGCCGAGCAGGATCAGCGCGAGGTAGTCGACCGCGCTCGTCGTCGCGCGGACCCGCGGCACCCCCATCCGGCGGAAGATCAGGATGCCGGCGCCGAGGAGGACGCCGATCGCCGCGACCGATCCGGCGATGCCGGAGAACAGCGTGTAGGCGCGTTCGGGGATGCCGAGCCATTCGGTGAACGACTTCGGGATGAGGATGCCGATGACGTGGCCGGCGATGGCGGCGAACGCGGAGTAGTGGAACAGCGGCCCGCCCCACTTGAGCAGCCGGCGTTCCTGGAGCTGGGTGGAGCGGCTCGTCCAGCCGAACTGGTCGTAGCGCCACCGCCAGATGTGCCCCACCACGAAAACGATCATCGCCGCGTAGGGCAGGATCACCCACCACCACAGTTCCCCGTTGGTCATCGCCGTGCCCCCGCCCCGGTTCCGTTCAGGTACTCCGGTGGGGCGAACGGTTCGAGCCCCACCTCCTCCTCCGGCGGCCCCTTCTCCCACGCCCGCCGCACGAGGGCGAGGTCGCGGCGCCCCGGCCTCGGCAGCCGCGCGCACACCGCCTCGATCAGGTCGGCGTACGGAGTGCCCGCCTCGCGCAGCGCCCTCCGCAGCAGTTCCAGGTCGGCGCGGTGGCGGCGCAGCAGCTTCTCGCCGGCCGGCGTGAGCGCCGCGAAGTCCAGGACGAGCGGCAGGTAGTCCGGCAGCTCGTCGCCGGACGGCTGGAACCCGGCCGCGCGGTAGGCGGTCTTGACCGCCAGCATCGCCATCCCGCGCCCGCGGGTGTCGCCGTACCGGTGGTAGGTCAGGTAGAGCGCGCAGCGGCGGCGCAGGTCGAACGTCTCGACGTAGTGCTGCGCGACCTCGGTGGGCGGGGTGGCGCGCAGCCAGCCGAGGAACCGCGCGAACGCCTCGCGGGACGCGCGGGGGCCGGCCTCGCGGGCGGCGGCGTCGAGCCGGTCGAGCCCGTCGAACAGCGCCATCGTCGGGTACTGCAGCAGCACCGACGCGAGCTTGTAGGGGCTGCCGCTCACGACGCGCCCCCTTCGGGGAAGAGGTGGGGCGCCTCGCCGCGCCCGTCCCAGCCGAGCAGGTTGAAGTGCGTCCGGCCGTCGGTGCCGCGGAACGTGCTCGCGCCGCCGCGGACCTCGCCCGGGTGGAAACCCTCCACGTCCGGCGGGCCGTTCCCGCCCATGCCGGGCCCGCCGTCGCCGTCGAGGCTGCAGAACATCTGCTCGTGCTGGGCGGCGAGCCGCCCGGCGTCCTCGGCGTGCGCCTTCGGGATGACGTAGCGGTCGTCGTACTTGGCGATGGCGAGCAGCCGGTAGAGGTCGTCCAGCTCGTCCGGGGTCGACCCGACGGACGCGGGCAGGTCCGCGTCGAGGTCGAGCCCGAGCTGGGCGGCGCGCTGGATCGCGCGGACGGCGGCGAGCTTGCGCAGCACGTCCCGGACGGTCTCGGCCCTGCCCGCGGTGAACAGGTTCGCGAGGTACTCGATCGGGATGCGCAGGTCGTCGATGGTGGCGAAGACCTTGTCGGGGTCGGCGGCGTCGTAGCCGGCGGCGTGCGCCACGTCGGCGACCGGGGACAGCGGCGGGATGTACCAGACCATCGGCAGCGTCCGGTACTCCGGATGCAGCGGCAGCGCCACCCGGTGCCGGACGGCCAGCGAGTACACCGGGGAGCGCTGGGCGGCCTCGATCCAGTCGGCGGGGATGCCGGCCCGCGCCGCCTCGTCCAGCACGTGCGGGTCGAACGGGTCGAGGAACACCGACAGCTGCGCCTCGTACAGGTCCTGTTCGTCGGGCGTCGCCGCCGCCTCGGTGACCCTGTCGGCGTCGTACAGGAACAGCCCCAGGTAGCGGAGCCGCCCGACGCACGTCTCGGCGCAGATGGTGGGCTGCCCGGACTCGATGCGGGGGAAGCACAGCGTGCACTTCTCCGCCTTGCCGGTGCGGTGGTTGAAGTAGACCTTCTTGTACGGGCAGCCGGACACGCAGAACCGCCAGCCCCGGCAGCGGTCCTGGTCGACCAGCACGATGCCGTCCTCGGCCCGCTTGTACATCGCGCCGGACGGGCAGGACGCGACGCAGGACGGGTTGAGGCAGTGCTCGCAGATGCGCGGCAGGTAGAACATGAAGACCTGCTCGAACTCCATCTTGACCCGGTCCTCGATCCCGGCGAGGTCGGGGTCGTCGAGGGCGTGCTCGGGCGCGCCGGCGAGGTCGTCGTCCCAGTTGCTGCCCCAGCGCAGCTTCATGTCGCGTCCGGTGAGCGCCGAGATGGAGTGCGCGCTCGGGTTCTGCGTGCCCAGCGGAGCGTTGATCACCGTCTGGTAGTCGTAGGTCCACGGGTCGCCGTAGTCGTCGATGGACGGCAGGTCCGGGTTGTAGAAGATGGACAGCAGCTTGCGCAGCCGCCCGCCCGCCCTGAGCTGCAGCCGGCCCCTGCGGTCGAGCGTCCAGCCGCCCTTCCACTCGTCCTGGTTCTCGTACCGGCGCGGGTAACCGGTCCCGGGCTTGGTCTCGACGTTGTTGAAGTAGACGTATTCGGTGCCGGGACGGTTGGTCCAGGTCTGCTTGCAGGTGACCGAGCAGGTATGGCAGCCGATGCACTTGTCGAGGTTCATGACCATCGCCACCTGTGCCATCGGCCGCATCAGAAACGCACCTCCTGGGACCGCTTGCGGATCACCGTGATCTCGTCGCGCTGGTTGCCGGTCGGGCCGTGGTAGTTGAAGGCGTACGTCAGCTGCCCGTAGCCGCCGATCATGTGGGTGGGCTTGACGACCAGGCGGGTCAGCGAGTTGTCGGAGCCGCCGTGCCAGCCGGAGATCTCCGAGCGCGGGGTCATCAGGTGCCGGTCCTTGGCGTGGTACATGAAGACCGTGCCCTCCGGCATCCGGTGGGTGACCACGGCCCGGCAGGCCACCACGCCGTTGCGGTTGTACGCCTCGATCCACTCGTTGTCGCGGACGTCGATCCTGGCGGCGTCCCGCGGGCTCATCCAGATCACCGGGCCGCCGCGGAACAGCCGCAGCATGTGCAGGTTGTCCTGGTACTCCGAGTGGATCGACCACTTCGAGTGCGGCGTCAGGTACCGGACGGTGATCTCCGGCCGGCCGTCCTCGCGGAGCCCCTGCTCACCGAAGTGGCGGACGTAGTCGAGCGGCGGGCGGTAGGTCGGCAGCGCCTCGCCGTACTCGTGGATCCAGTCGTGGTCGAGGAAGAAGTGCATCCGCCCGGTGAGCGTGTGCCAGGGTTTCTTGCGCTCGACGTTGACGACGAACGGCGAGTACCGCCGGCCGCCGCTCTCGCTGCCCGACCATTCCGGGCTGGTGATGACCGCCCGCGGCTGGACCTGGGTGTCGGCGAAGGAGATGTGCTCGCCGGAGCGTTCCTCGGCGAGATCGGCGAGGTCCACCCCCGTCCGCTTTTCGAGGGATTCCCAGCCCTGCATGGCGACCTGGCCGTTGGTGGTGCCCGACAGCGCCAGGATCGCCTCGGCCATGTGCACGTCCCGGGCCAGCGACGGGCGGCCGTCCGCCACGCCGCCGCGCACGACGCCGTTCGCCCTGCGCAGGTAGTCGACCGCGCCGGACGGCACCAGCGTGATGCCCTTGGTGGCCGTCCCGAGCGTGTCGACCAGCGGGCCGAGCGCCGCCATCTTCGCCGCCACCGCCGTGTAGTCGCGCTCGATCGCCACCAGGCGCGGCATGCTCACGCCGGGCACGGGCTCGCACTCGCCGGCCGCCCAGTCCAGGACCCGGCCGCCCGGCTGCGCGGTCTCGTCCGGGGTGTCGTGCGTCAGCGGCGCCGGGATCACGTCGGTGCGGGTGCCGAGCCGGCCGGCGGCGAGCCGGGAGAAGTCCTCGGCGATGAGCCGGAACGCCTCGAAGTCGGTGCGCGCCTCCCACGGCGGCGCGATCGCCGGATTGAACGAGTGCACGAACGGATGCATGTCCGTCGTCGACAGGTCGTGCTTTTCGTACCAGGTCGCCGCCGGCAGGACGATGTCGGAGTACGTGCACGAACTCGTCATCCGGAAGTCGATGGTGGTGAGCAGGTCGAGCTTGCCGCGCGGGGCCTCCTCCCGCCAGGTCACCTCGGCCGGGCGCAGCTGCTCGGGCGACTCCTCGGCGCGGACGGCGTCGTCCGTGCCGAGCAGGTGCCGCATGAAGTACTCCATGCCCTTGCCGGAGGAGCCGAGGACGTTGGCCCGCCAGATCGTCATCACCCTCGGCCAGTTCTGCGGCGCGTCGGGGTCCTGCGCGGCGAACCCCAGCCGGCCGGCCTTCAGCTCGGCCACGATGTGGTCGGCGACGGGACGTCCCGCTTCGGCGGCCTCGTCGGCGAGGTCGAGCGGGTTGCGGTCGAACCCCGGATGCGACGGCGTCCACCCCAGCCGGGACGCCTGGGCGAGGCAGTCGATGAACGCCCGCCCCTCGAACAGGCCGCGGCCGAGCGGGGTGGACAGCTCATCGGCACCGAAGCTCTCGTACCGCCACTGGTCGGTGTGCGCATAGAAGAACGACGTGCCGGCCATGTGCCGGGTGGGGCGCTGCCAGTCCAGCGCGAACGCGGTCTGCTGCCAGCCGGTGAGCGGACGGACCTTCTCCTGGCCGACGTAGTGCGCCCAGCCGCCGCCGTTCACGCCCTGGCAGCCGCACAGCATCGTGAGCGTGAAGAACGTCCGGTAGATCTGGTCGGAGTGGTACCAGTGGTTCGTGCCGGCGCCCATGCAGATCATCGACCGGCCGCGCGAAAGCTCGGCGTTGCGGGCGAACTCCCGCGCCACCCGGATCGCGGCGGCGGCCGGCACCGAGGTGATCTCCTCCTGCCAGGCCGGGGTGTAGGGCTGCGCCGCGTCGCCGTACCCGTCCGGCCACGTGCCCGGCAGCCCGTCGCGGCGCACCGCGTACTGCGCCATCAGCAGGTCGAACACCGTCGTCACCAGCCGGCCGCCGACCCGCGCCACCGGCACCCCGCGGCGGACCGCCTCCCCGCCCTCGGTCGCGCCGGCGTCGAAGCGCGGCAGCTCGACCGGCAGCGCGTCCTCGTGCCGCCCGTACAGGGTGAGCAGCGGATCGACCCCGCCCAGCTCCAGGTTCCACCGGCCCTCCCCGGACGCGGTGAAGCGGAATCCCAGCGTCCCGTTGGGCGCCACCGGCTCCCCGGTGCGCGCGTCGAGCAGGACGGGCTTGTGCGCGGCGCCCTCCCCCGCGTCCCCCAGTTCGGCGGCGGTGAGGAACCTCCCCGGACGCACCGCGTCGCCGTGTTCCTCCAGCGTCACGAGGAACGGCAGGTCGGTGTAGGTCTTGACGTAGTCGGTGAAGTACGGGACCTGCCGGTCGCGGAAGAACTCGCTGAGCACCACGTGGCCCATCGCCATCGCCAGCGCGCCGTCCGTGCCGGGCGCCGCCGCGAGCCAGTCGTCGGCGAACTTGGTGTGGTCGGAGAAGTCCGGGGAGACGACCACGACCTTCTGCCCCCGGTAGCGGGCCTCGGTCATGAAGTGCGCGTCCGGGGTCCGGGTGATCGGCAGGTTGGTGCCCCAGATGATCATGTAGGACGCGTTCCACCAGTCGCCGGACTCCGGGACGTCGGTCTGGTCGCCGAACACCTGCGGCGACGCGATCGGCATGTCGGCGTACCAGTCGTAGAACGACAGGATCGTCCCGCCGATCATCGACAGGAAGCGGGTGCCCGCCGCGTACGACACCGGCGACATCGCCGGGATCGGCGAGAACCCGACCACCCGGTCGGGCCCGTACTCCTTGACCGTGTGCACATGGGCCGCGGCGATCAGCTCGGTGACCTCCGGCCACGACGCCCGGACGAACCCGCCCTTGCCGCGCGCCCGCTTGTACCCGGCCGTCCGCTCCGGGTCCGCGGTGATCTCCGCCCAGGCGGCGACCGGGTCACCGAGCCGGTCCCGCGCCTCCCGCCACATCTCCAGCAGCGGTCCCCGCACGTACGGGTACCGCACCCGGGACGGCGAGTAGGTGTACCAGGAGAACGCCGCCCCGCGCGGGCAGCCGCGCGGCTCGTACTCCGGCGAGTCGGGCCCCACCGACGGGTAGTCGGTCTGCTGGGTCTCCCACGTGATGATGCCGTCCTTGACGTACACCTTCCACGAGCAGGACCCCGTGCAGTTCACCCCGTGGGTCGACCGGACCTCCCGGTCGTGGCGCCAGCGCTCCCGGTAGAACTCCTCGGCGCCGCGTCCGCCCTCCCGGCGCAGCTCACGGTAGTCGCCGGACGGCTTGCCGGGCACGAAGAACTGCGCCCGCCGCAGCAGCCCCTCGACCGGTTCCCCCTTCGGCAGCAGCGGCGCCAGCAACCTCCGGCCGGGCGGGCTCCCGCCCCCGGGCGTCGTCGGCTCCGTGGCCGATGACATGGGACCACCTCGTCTCACGGACCAGGATCATGTGCGCGGCACAACTACCCGGGGTGATCGACCCCCAACCCCGAGTCGACCGTGGCTACCAAATCCACAGGGAAAAATGCCTGTCCCCAGACCCGAGGGGCACCAGGGCGGAGACGGCCGTTCGCACGTCCGCCTGGGCCGTCATCATGGGCGGTGGCGGGATGTCATGGTGCCGGAACGCCGCAGCGACCACTCCGGGGTCGACCGACCGCCGCCCGACCAGGGCCACCAGGTGATCGGGCCGGCGTCCCGGACGAGCGCGGGCACCAGCAGCGAGCGGACGACGAGCGTGTCCATCAGCACGCCGAACGACACGATGAACGCGATCTGGACGAGGAACGCGAGCGGGATGACCACGAGCGCGGCGAAGGTGGCCGCGAGCACCACGCCCGCGGAGGTGATGACGCCGCCGGTCACGACGAGCGCCTCCAGGACGCCGTCGCGCGGCCCGTGCCGCACCGTCTCCTCGCGCGCACGCGTCATCAGGAAGATGTTGTAGTCGACGCCGAGCGCGACGAGGAAGATGAACCCGTACAGGGGTACGGCCGGGTCGGTCGCGGTGAAGCCGAGCACGTGCTGGAAGAGCAGCGCGGCGATGCCGAGGGTCGCCAGGTAGTTGAGCGCCACGGTGGCGACCAGGAGCAGCGGCATCACCAGCGAGCGGAGCAGCGCCACGAGGATGGCCACGATGATGCCGAGCACGACCGGGACGATGACGGCGCGGTCGTGCTCGGCGGCGGCCAGCGTGTCGACGCGCTGGGCGGTGTAGCCGCCGACGAGCGCGTCGGCGCCGGGCACGGCGTGCAGGTTCTCCCGGAGGCGCTCGACGGTCCGCTGCGCGGCGCCGGTGTCGGCGGCGGAGCCGAGGGTGGCGTCCACGAGGGCGCGGCCGTCCACGACGAGCGGCGCCCCGCCCTGGGTGCGCGGGCGCACGTCGAAGACGCCTTCGGTGCTTCTCGCGACGTCCACGACCTGCGGCAGCGCCTGGGCGTTGGTCAGCACGATGGCCGGGTTGCCCGAACCGCCCGGGTAGTGCGCGTCGAGGACGTCCTGGGCCGTCACCGACGGGGCCTCACCGACGAACGTCTCGCTCAGCGGCACCCCCTGCGTGCGCAGCGTCGGCATGAACGCGGCGAAGGCGACCAGCACGACCAGGCAGCTCACCCAGACACGGCGCGGATGGCGGGCCAGCAGGCCCGCGATCCGCTCCCACACCCGGTGCCTGGACGCGTCCGGACGTTCGGGGTGCGGACGGGCGGGCCAGTAGACCGTCCGCCCCACCAGGACCAGGACGGCGGGCAGGAAGGTGAGCGCGCTCAGCAGGGCGCAGCCGATGCCGATGGCTCCGACCGGCCCGAGCGCCCGGTTGTTCGACAGGTCGCTGATCAGCAGGGCGATCAGCCCGAGGGCCACGGTGGCGGCGCTGGCGGCGATGGCGCCGGCCGACCGCCGCCACGCGGCCAGCATCGCCGGCCACCGGCTCGCCCCGAGGGCCAGTTCCTCGCGGAAACGGGCCGACAGCAGGAGCGCGTAGTCGGTGCAGGCGCCGATGACCAGGATCGACAGGATGCCCTGTACCTGGCCGTCGACCGTCACCGTGCCGCGTTTCGCGAGGTAGTAGACGATCGCGCTGGCGAGCCCCAGGGCGAACACCGAGCCGAGGATGATCATGAACGGCAGCAGCACGCTCCGGTAGACCAGCAGCAGGATCAGCAGGACGACGGCCACGGCGACGGCGATGAGCAGGGTGTCGATGCCGGAGAAGGCGTCGGTGAAGTCGGCCTGGGTGGCGGCGGGACCGGCCACATAGGCGCGGGTCCCGGGTACCTGTCCGGCGTCGGCGCGAATGCGGTCCACGGTGTCGGTGCTGCGCTCGCCGACATCGGACCGGATCTGCACGACCCCCGTCAGCGCCGCCCCGTCCCGCGATGGGATGACCGGAGACGGCGTCCCCGTGACATAGGGGACGCCTTGCAGCGAGGCCAGTGCACGCTGCGCCGCCGCACGCTGGTCGGGTGACACACTGCCGTCCTGGGCCGTCCACACCACGATGGCGGGGATCGTCCGGTTCCGCTGGAACGCGGCCTCCTGTTCCAGCACCCGCGTCGATTCGGCGCTCTTCGGCAGGAAGGACGACTGCTCGTTGGTGGCGACGTCGCCGAGCTTGCCCGCGTACGGGCCGAGCGTGCCGCCGATCACCAGCCAGATCAGCAGCAGCGCCGCCGGCAGGAGCCAGCGGACGATCCGTGACGCGGCCATCACCGGGCTCGCGTCATGGACGGCCCGGCATGATCATCCGGACGGCGGCGGGAGCGGGAACGGTGCTCATGGGCGTCTCCTGCCCTGCGTGTCCGCGCTCATGCACGGCCACGCCCAGGACCGGCCGGGACCGGCCGGGCGCCTCGCCGGGGTCGGCGGCGAGGCGCCCGGCCCGCACCGGAAAAGGCCGGCTGGTAAGGCTCGCCGCCGTCCGCTCACCCCACGGAAGCGGCGCCGGAGCGCGATTCCCCCCTTTCCCGCCGGCCGGCGGTGAAGAAGCCGATGAGCGCGGCGACCGTGGCGACGGCCTCCCCGGCGAAGCTGATCGTCTTGTCGCCGTACCACTGCGGGTCGTACATGCGCGGGATCGGCCCGAGCTGCCCGAAGTCGACGAAGTAGTACAGCAGGACGGCACCGGCGGCGCTCGCCGCGACGACGAACGCGATCGCGTAGGTCCATCTGCGCGCCCACAGCAGCACCAGAACGGCGGCGACGGCCGCCGCGATGGCCTGCCCGTAGAACAGGTCGTCCCCGGGGATGACGTTGTCGGGGGTGTTCGGCCCGGGGGCCATGTCCGGCGCGAACCGCCAGTGCACGATGGCGTCGGCCGCGAGTCCGGCGGCCACGAGAAGACGAAGAACAATGCCCATACCCATTGCACGGTGACGGCCCGGCCGCGGATCAAAAAGCCCGCACCTTTTTCGGCACGGACACCCGCCCCCGCTCGTCAGCCGGACCCGCCCTTGACCCGGCGATAGCTCCAGTACAGGAGCCCGAAGAGGATGAGGCCCGACAGGATGAGGCCGGAGCCCGTGCTCCACCCGCTGAACGGGAGTTCCGGCACGAGCGCCCAGGCCACGCCGGCACCGATCAGAGTGAGCCCGGTCAGGATGGAGCCGGTCAGACGCCACCACGAGGTGATGCTCTCCTCCGCCGCCTTGATCGCCCGTACCCGGACGGGTTCCACGAAACGGTGGACCGCCGAGAACTCGCTCGCGAGGATCAGCAACCCGGAGAGCACCAGCAGCAGCCCGGGGCCGGGCAGCACGAGCAGCGCGATGCCGCCCAGCAGCACCATGCCGCCGACGACGAGCACCAGGGCACGTTTGGCGGACCGCCGGTACATCATCCCGTACCTCCGTCCGAGGGACCACGTCCCACCATGCTGCCGTACATCTGCAATTAGATCTTGCGCAAAGAACGCCCCCCAAACCCCGGTTCTGTCAAGAGAGGGTCTCCGGGGGACGTCAGGAGGGAAGTTTGCTCCAGTCCTCGACCACGGCGTTCCAGTCACTCCGATTCAGGAAGTGGCAGTAGGGAAGCTGGGAGTTCGGCAGGCGCAGAGGCTTGTGGCCGGCCCAGCAAGCGACCTCCACATGGCATAGCCGAAGCTGCTTGATCACCTCGATGGCCGGCAGGAGATCGGTGTCTCCGGAGAAGAGGACGAGCGCGTCGTACTGCCTGCGGAGAGCCAAAAGCATGAGATCGACGGCTATGGCAACGTCGATCCCCTTCTCGCGTGGAGGGTCATCGGGCCAGCCCCGGTAGTTGAGTTGGCGGCGAACGACGTGGACCCGAGGATCACGTGACCACTGCGCGGCTTGAGCATCGTTGGCCGATGTGGGCAGGGGCTGGTGATTGGGATCGGGTCGCCCCCGGTAGACCCGGACGGCCGCGACGTTGCTGGTCCGGGCACGCCGCTGCTAGATGATGTCGGCGACACGGCACGGATCGGGTACACAGCGGTAAGGCGGAACGCCATAGTTCTCGAAGAGACCATGCCCGACGAGGTGGACGTTTTGATAGTCCAGGAACAGAGCCACACGCTCGGTCACCGGCGTTCTCCAAGAAAAAGCCCCGCCAGTCCCGGAGGACGGCGGGGAATAATGGGCTCATTGTAAGAGGGATCAGCGGCCAGCGTCAACCAGAGTCTCTGACTCCCCGTTACCCCGACGTGGGCAAGCTCAAGGTACTCGCCGGCACTCTCGGTCGTCTCGAAATCACGCAAAGTTGCCGAGGTCATGTCGGGGCCATCGGCGATGACGGCCGCAGGCCATACGTGGGCTGAGCATCGGACTGCGCCGAACTCGTTCGTGACCGCGTCCAGTGTGCGGGATTGGGGGGCCGTCTTGATTCGTCCGGGTATGAAGGCGGCCCCGTCCCGGGGTGGGGGGTGGGACGGGGCCGCAGGCCGCGCGGTACCGGGCGACGGTCGTCCGCGCGGCGGGTCCGGTGCCGTGGGGGCGCCCCGGCTGGGGGACGCCCCCGCGGGCTCAGTGTTCGGCCGCCGCTTCGGCGCCCGCGCCGGTGAGGGCGCGGACCTCGATCTCGGCGTACTTGGCCGCGTTGTACTCCTTGCTGAGGACGGTCCCGAGCCAGCCGCACAGGAAGCCGAACGGGATGGAGATGATCCCGGGGTTGCTCAGCGGGAACCAGCTGAAGTCGTGGTCGGTGAACAGCGCCTTGTCGGAGCCGGACACGACCGGGGAGAACGCCACGAAGAAGATCGCGGAGCCGAGGCCGCCGTAGATGGCGGAGACGGCGCCGGTGGTGTTGAACCGCTTCCAGAACAGGCTGTAGAGGATCGCGGGCAGGTTCCCGGACGCCGCGACCGCGAACGCGAGGGCGACGAGGAACGCGACGTTGAGGCGCTGCGCGTAGATGCCGAGGACGATGGACACGGCGCCGATCACGAAGGCGGAGATGCGGGCGACGCGGACCTCGTCCCGCTCGGTGGCCTTGCCCTTGCGGAACACGTGCGCGTACAGGTCGTGGGCGAAGGACGAGGACGACGCCAGGGTCAGCCCGGACACGACCGCGAGGATCGTCGCGAACGCGACCGCGGCGATGACCGCGAGGAGGATCGTGCCGCCGGTGGACCCGAAGACGATCTCACCGATGCGTTCGGCGAGCTGCGGCGCCGCGGTGTTGCCGGCCGGGTTGACGGCGGCGATCTTCTTCGAGCCGACGAGCGCGGCGGCACCGAAGCCCAGGACGAGGGTGAACAGGTAGAAGACCCCGATCAGCCCGATGCCCCACATGACGGACTTGCGGGCGTCCCGCGCGGTCGGGACGGTGTAGAAGCGGATCAGGATGTGCGGCAGCCCGGCGGTGCCGAGCACGAGCGCGAGACCGAGGCTGATCAGGTCGAGCTTGCCGGTGAGGCCCTGCTCGGCGGTGGCGTAGCGCAGGCCCGGCTCCAGGAACGCGCCGCCCTTGCCGCTCTGGTCGGCGGCGTCGTCGAGCAGGCCGGACAGGTTGAAGCCGTACTTGCCGAGCACGAGCAGCGTGATGAGGGCCGCGCCGGTCATCAGCAGGACGGCCTTGACGATCTGCACCCAGGTGGTGCCCTTCATCCCGCCGAACACCACGTACACGATCATCAGCACGCCGACCAGCGCGATGGTCACGCCCTTGGCGAAGTCACTGGTGAAGCCGAACAGCAGCGAGACGAGCGCGCCCGCGCCCACCATCTGCGCCAGCAGGTAGAAGATCGACACGATGATGGTGGAGACACCGGCGGCGGTGCGGACGGGGCGCGGGCTCATCCGGAACGCCAGCACGTCCGCCATCGTGAACCGGCCGGAGTTGCGCAGCAGCTCGGCGACCAGCAGCAGCGCGACGAGCCAGGCGACGAGGAACCCGATCGAGTACAGGAAACCGTCGTAGCCGTACAGGGCGATGAGCCCGGCGATGCCGAGGAACGACGCGGCGGACATGTAGTCGCCGCCGATCGCGAGGCCGTTCTGCGCGCCGGTGAAGGACCGTCCGCCGGCGTAGAAGTCGGTGGCGCTCTTGGTGTTGCGGCTGGCCCACACGGTGATCGCGAGGGTGGCGGCCACGAACACCACGAACAGGGTGATCGACAGGGTCTCGTGGCTCATCGGGCGTCCTCCGCGGTCTCGGCGACGGGCGTCCCCTCGGCCAGGATGTCGGCGCGCACCTTGTCGGCGAGCGGGTCGAGGTGGCGCTCGGCGTGCCTGGAGTACAGGTAGGCGATGCCGAACGTCGACACGAACTGCAGCAGCCCGAACACGAGCGCGATGTTGATGGAGCCGACCAGCTCGGTGCCCATGAAGTCGCGCGCCCACCCCGACAGCACGACGTAGAGCAGGTACCAGCTGAGGAACGCGGCGGTCATGGGGAATGCGAATCGGCGGAATCTGCGGCGGAGTTCCTGGAACTCCGCGGTGCCCTGGAACCGTTCATAGACGGTGCCGGCGGCGCTCTTATCGACGGACACGGCCGCCCTCCTCTTTTGTGACGCCAGTCACGCGCCACCGTAAAGACCCAGCTCGGGAGGGACGAGGGGGCGGCGGCAAGGCTGCGGTCAGCCGCCGTCCACCGTCGCCGGACCGCTCCACCCGTCGATAAGCGGTCGCTTTTGCGCGATGAACGGTCAGACCCGGCGGGGCCGCCAGGTACCGCGATCGACGTTGAGCGACTCCGGAGTGTGCAGGCGCACCATCATGCGGGCGACGCCCGGCGGGACCCGCCGCTGCGTGCACAGCGACACGGCGATCATGACGGTGAACGCGATGGGGACCGTCCACGCGGCGGGCTGGGCCAGCAGCGCGCCGGCGAGCCCGGACGGCGGCCCGGCGGCGATCGTCACGACCACGGCGGTGCCGGCGAGCGCGCCGCCGGTGGCCAGGCCGGCGAGCGCGCCCGGCACGGTGAGCCGCCGCCACCAGACGCCGAGGACGAGCAGCGGGCAGAACGTGGACGCGGCGACGGCGAACGCGAGCCCCACCACGTCCGCGACGGCGAGGGACCGGGCCGCGATCGCCAGGGCCAGCGGCACCACCAGGGCGATCAGCGTTCCCACGCGGAACGAGCGGACCCCGCCGCGCAGGATGTCCTGCGCCAGCACCCCGGCGACGGACACGGTGATCCCGGACGAGGTCGACAGGAACGCCGCCACCGCGCCGCCCGTCACCAGCGCGCCGAGGAGGTCGCCGCCGAGCCCCCCGATGAGCCGTCCGGGCAGGGTGAGGACGACGGCGTCGGCCCGTCCGGTCATCAGCAGTTCGGGCGTGTAGATCCGGCCGAGCACCCCGTACAGCGCGGGGAGCAGGTAGAACGCGCCGAGCAGCGACAGCACCATCACGGTCGTGCGGCGCGCGGCCCGCCCGTCGGGGTTGGTGTAGAAGCGGACCAGGACGTGCGGGAGCCCCATCGTGCCGAGGAACGTGGCGAGGATCAGCGAGTACGTCGCGTACAGCGAGTGTTCGCGCCCGTCGAGCGGCATCGCCCATTCCCGGTCGGTGGTGACGGGCCGTCCGGCGACGTGCGGGACGTCGGCGCCGGCGGGGAAGGTGATGGAGGTGTCCTGGTCGATGCGGTGCGGCCCGGGGTTGAGGGTCAGCGGGGCACCCGGGTAGTGGTGCCCGTCGATCCCCCCGGTCACGGTGACCGGGACGGCCTCGGTGACGTCCACCGTGACGGCGACGCCGACGGAGACGGTCGTCCGGTCCGGAAACCGGGGCGGGGCGTCCGACGACAGGCCGGGCGCGCCGTCGTGCCGCCACGCCAGCAGCAGGAAGACCAGCGGGACGGCCAGCGCGGTCAGCTTCATCCAGTACTGGAACGCCTGGACGAGGGTGACGCTGCGCATCCCGCCGACCAGCACGTTCACGGCCACGACGACCGCGATGAGCACGCCGCCCGCCCAGACCGGCGTGCCCGTCACCGTGCGCAGCACGAGCCCGGCGCTCTGGAACTGGGGCAGCAGGTAGAGCCAGCTGATCAGCACGACGAGGGCGCTGGCGACGCGCCGCACGGCCATGGACTCCAGCCGCGCCTCGGCGAAGTCCGGCAGCGTGTAGGCGCCCGACCGGCGCAGCGGCGCCGAGACCAGGACGAGCAGGACGAGATATCCGCCCGTCCAGCCGACCGGAAGCCACAGCATGTCGGCGCCGTACGCCAGGATCAGGCCCGCGATGCCGAGGAAGGACGCCGCCGACAGGTACTCCCCGCCGATCGCGGACGCGTTCCGCAGCGGCGTCACCGTCCGCGACGCGACGTAGAAGTCGGACGTCGTCCGGGAGATGCGCACCCCGAGCACGCCGATGAGCACGGTCGCGACGACGACCAGCAGGACCCCGGCGAGCCCGTACGCGGCGCTCATGGCCGGTCCTCGCCCCCGTACGCGCGGTCGACGAGGTCGGCGAAGTCGTCCTCGTTGCGCTCGGCCCGCCGGACGTACCACCAGCCGCAGGCCACGAACCACGGGTAGATCAGCCCGCCGAGCAGCAGCCACGGCAGCGGCAGGCCCAGCACCTCCCGCTCGCGCACCTCGGGGACCAGCGCGAACAGCAGCGGCAGCCCGATCACCACGACGGCGAGCACCAGGCACAGCCGGGCCGCGAGCCGCGTCTGGGCGCGCAGCAGCGAGCGCATGTACGCCTCGCCGAGCCCGGTCTGCTCGTCGATCTCCCGGGTCACCGGGTAGCGGGGCCGCCGGACGGTCCGGGCCCGCGGCCCGGTCACCAGCGTCCGGCCGGGCGCGATCCCCGGCCCCCGCTCCTCCCCGTCCGGCCGCCCGGCGGGGGCGCGGGGGCTCAGTGCGCTCTCCTCGCCCGGCGCACCAGCAGGTCGCGCAGTTCCCGGACGTGCCGGCGGCTCACCGGCAGTTCCACCTCGCCGACCAGGATGGTGCAGCGTCCCGAGTCGAGCCGCAGTTCCTTGATCGCCGACAGCGCGACCAGGTGGCTGCGGTGCACCCGGACGAAGCCCGCACCGCTCCAACGCTCGCTCAGCGCGTTCAGCGGGATGCGCACCAGATGGCTGCCGCCGGAGGTGTGCAGCCGCGCGTAGTCGCCCTGCGCCTCCACGTACAGCACCTCGGCGGGGGTGACGAACCGGGTCACTCCGCCCAGTTCGACGGGCATCGGCTCCGGCTCGGACGGGGCGGGCTCCGCGGCCGCGTCGGCCCAGCCGGCCTCCTCGGCGGCCTCGGTCACCCGCGTGATCGCCAGGCTGAGCCGCTCCGGCCGCACCGGTTTGAGGATGTAGTCGGTCGCCTTGATCTCGAACGCGTCGACGGCGTGCTCCTCGTACGCGGTGACGTAGACGATCTGCGGCGGGCGGGCGAACTGGGCGAGGACCCGGCCGAGCACGGTGCCGTCCAGGCCGGGCATCCGGATGTCGAGGAAGACTGCGGCGATGGGACGTCCGTCGGCGAGGGCGCGGTCGAGTCTGCGCAGCGCGGCGGCGCCGTCCCGGGCGGTGTGGATCTCCCCGATCCGGGGGTCGGCGCGCAGCAGATGGACGAGGTCGTCCAGCGCGGGCGCCTCGTCGTCCACCGCAAGGACCCGCAGGCCCACCTCCACCGTTCCCTTCCCCCCGTTTCGTCCGCCACATTCCAGTCAACGTATGCGCGAGAGTCAAGAGGTCAGGAGGCCGTGACGCCCGGCCGGTACTTCGGGACGCGCACGATCACCTTCGTCCCGGCGCCGGGACCGGTCTCGACGGCGAGCCCGTACTCGTCCCCGTACACCTGGCGGAGCCGGTCGTCCACGTTGACCAGCCCGATTCCGGGCTCGTCGGCCGGCGTGCGCCGCTCCCCCGCGAGCAGGCGCCTGACCTCGTCGGGATCCATGCCGATCCCGTCGTCCTCCACGCTGATCACGCAGTCGGACCCGGCGTCCTCGGCCACGATCGTGATCAGGCCGGGCTCGGACCTGTCCTGCAACCCGTGCCGGACGGCGTTCTCCACGAGCGGCTGCAGGCACAGGAACGGGACGGCCACGGGCAGCACTTCGGGCGCGATCCGCAGCGTCACCCGCAGTTCCTCGCCGAACCGGGCCCGCTGCAGCAGCAGATACCGGTCGATGGACCGCAGTTCCTCGGCGAGCGTCGTGAAGTCGCCGTGCCGCCGGAACGAGTACCGGGTGAACCCGGCGAACTCCAGCAGCAGTTCCCGCGCCCGCTCCGGATCGGACCGGACGAACGAGGCGATCGTGGTCAGCGAGTTGTAGATGAAGTGCGGCGAGATCTGCGCCCGCAGCGCCCGCATCTCCGCCTCCATCAGCAGCGCCCGCGAGTGGTCGAGTTCGGCGAGTTCCAGCTGGGCGTCCACCCACTGCGCGACCTCCTCCGCCGCGCGGATCAGCCCCGCCGGGACCTCCTCCCCGTAGGCGGCGAGCGTCCCGATGACCCGGTCGCCGGTGGCGAGCGGGACGACCACGACCCGCCGGATCGGGCAGTCGATCCGCTCGCAGGCGACGTCGTGCACCTGGGTGCGCCCGTTCCCGAGCGTGACCTCCGCGTGCGCGAGCCCCTCCGCCGCGTGGTGCCCGTGCTCGCCGTCCCAGGCCAGCAGCCGCTCCCCGTCGGTGATCGCGAGCGCCGGGCAGTCCAGCAGCGCCCGCAGATGCCGCGCGGCCTTCTGCGCGCCCTGCTCGGTCAGCCCGGCGCGGAAGGCGGGCGCGGCCCGGGACGCGGTGTGCAGCATCTCGAACGTCGCCCGCCGCGCGGGCCCGCCGAGGTCACCGCCGCCCCGGCCCTGCCGCCGCCACCACAGCAGCGCCGGAACCCACGTCACCAGCAGCGCCGCGACAACGGCGACGATCACGTCCATCCCGCAAATTTATGCCGCTTTCGACATGCTCTGTGAAGTTGATCACGTTGCTACATACTCGGTATGGCGCAATCGCGGGATTCGTGTCATCTTGATCAAGCCGACATTCACGATCTTGGCCGGAGCCCGCCGCTCCCCCGGGAACTCACGGACGGGGCCGGCCGTGAGGAGTGCGCATGCGTCGCCGTCGAAGTCTGGCTTCCCTCGCCGCCCTGTTCCTGGCCTTCCCGTTAGCCGCCGCACTGCAGGCCCCGGCCTCCGCGAGCGAGCTGACCCTGTCCAACTTCGAGCTCCGCCCGAACGCCTACGGCACCGATCTGCAGACCCGCGCCGACGCCCTTCCGCTGGTGAAGGGGACCGTCACCACCATCATGAACGACCTGAACCGGCTGAGCGAAGCGACGCCGGTCGCGATCAACAACGCCTGCAACTCCGCCGCCGTGGCGTCCGGAAGCACCGTCGCCGTCGAACGGAGCGTCTGCTTCACCAACGGCGACAACGGCACCACCGAGTGGTATCCGCAAGGCGTCACCACGGTCGCCGACATGCAGGCCGACCGGGTGTGGGGCAACGGCTACCAGCCCGTCCTGGCCAGCTGGTACGACCACAACGACAACGCCGACGGCATGGTCAAGGGCATCCGTATCAGCTTCATGGACCCCTACACCGGCAGGTACCGGCACGTCCTGCTGGTGTATCCGCGGGCCAACGGCGACTACGACACGATCCGGGTGTCCGAGGATCCGGCCGACCCCGACTACAACAAGGCCCTGCACGGCGGCGGCATCCTCTGGTACGGCAACTACCTGTTCGTCGCGGACACGGCACGCGGGTTCCGGATGTTCGACATGCGCCGCATCTACGACCTGGGCGCGTCCACCAACGGGACGACGAGCAGCCCGACCCTGGTCGGGCTCCACGGCAGCACGTACTACGGCTACGGCTACCGCTACATCATGCCGCAGGTCGGCTCCTGGACAGCGACGGCCCCGACCGGCACCACCTGCACCACATCGGACGGGTCACCGAACTTCTCCTACGTCGCACTGGACCGCAGCGGAACCGACCACCTCGTCTCGGGCGAGTACTGCGCCAGTACCGAGGCGACCAACGGGCGGGTCGCCGCCTGGCGGATCTCCGACGCGTTCGACGCCAGCGGCAACCTCGTCATGAACACCGCGTACCGGTGGAACGCCGACGCGGCGTACAAGCTGCCGGTCAGCAACGTCCAGGGCGCGATGCGGTTCAACGGCCGCTGGTACCTCAGCCGCAGCCACGGTGAGACAGGCGCCGGGACCCTCTACACGACCGACCCGGTGACGTCGTCCACCACAACCCTCACGGTGGCGAAGCAGCAGGACCTGGGAATCGGCCCCGAGGACCTGTCGCACTGGCAGGGCGGCTCCGACCCCGCCAACCCGACGCTCGGCACCATCTGGACCGTAGGCGAACACCCCAACAAGCGAATGGTGTACTCGGTCTACCCCCAGTAACCCCTTGAGACGCCCGGCCGGCCTCCCCGGCCGGGCGTCTTCGCGTCTCACCAACCCCAGCCACCCGGGTCAATATGGAGGGGGCGGCGCGGCCGGGACCGGGGGCGGGATCGACCGGCGGCGCCGCCCCGGTTCTAGGGTCCGGACGGCTCCCGGCGCACGAGCGCGCCGAGCGCCGCCGCGATCGAGTCGGCGGCCCGCTCGGGGTCAGGGGGCAGTGGCAACCCCGAGGCCGGCCCCGATCGCCACTCGTAGGCGGTGCCGTCCCAGCCGACGAGGTAGGGCCCGGCGTTGCGGTAAGTGACGCGGACCCGGCGCAGCCCCTCCTTCTCGTCCAGCTCGATCGCGGCGGCGACCTGCGGGGCGCGGCGGCGCACGGCCGCGTGCAGCTTCTCGGCGGGGCCGAAGATGTCCCGCATCTCAGGCTCCCGGGGCGATCAGTCCGCCCAGCGTGTGCCGCCACCCGTACCCGGTGGCGTGTCGCGCGTGGTAGCGGCGGTCCGGTTCGGCGGGCGTCGGAACGATCGGCGCGACTTGGCGCATGGGCGTGACGACGGGGGGCGGCGCGGGCGTGGCTGGCTCGTTCAGCGCGCGGCCGAGAGCGGCTTGATCGGCCACCTCCAGCAGGCGGTAGCGTCCCGCTGTGTCACGCGTGAGCGCCCACCAACTGCCGGTGGCCTGACCGTGCCAGTAGGACACGCAGCCCCGCATCACGACACCCCCGGCCCGCACAGCACGCGCTCGGCGGCCGGCTCGCTGATGTCCGTTTCGCCCATCACAGGTGGATTCGCGGCGGAGCGTGAGCCGCCCTTAACATCGTGCACGGGTCCGACCTCCATCGGGCCAAGGCCCCGGAGCAACCGGCGTTCGCCCGCCGGCCGGGGCCGTCTTCGCGTCTTGCGACGCCTTTCGCACTCCACCTGACCGCTTTCGGGGTTAGCGTGGAAGCCGTTGTCCGTTGGCCGAGCTGCCCGGCCAACGACTGGCAGTAGTCCGCACCGGGGCGCAACGGTGGGAAACGATGACCTTCAGCGAGACGTTCGGGGAGGCGCTCCGCCGGCTCATGGCCGACCGGGGGATCGGCGTCCGCGCCCTGGCCAGGCAGGTGCCCTGCGACGCCGGGCACGTGTCCAAGTTATGCCACGGCCACAAGGGTCCTTCGGATCAGTTGGCCGCCCGCCTCGACGAGATCCTCAGCGCCGCCGGGGAGCTCGTTGCCCTCACCCGAACAACGCCAGAAGACGCAGTTCAGGTCGGTAGCGTGAATTCCGGAGCGGTTCACGCCGACGACCTGGACGAGGACGATGAGATGCAGCGACGCCGGTTACTGCAGGCACTGACCACGCTCGGTGCCGCATCGTCCCCCGCCGTCGAAGCGATCGAGTGCATCCGCGACGGAGTCGACCGGGCCATCGGACGGGACGAGTCATCCCACCTCGGCGAGTGGGAGGAAACGGTAGCCGAGTACGGCTACACCTACCTGCTCCTGCCTCCGCGACTGCTGCTCAGGGACCTGGCTTCCGATCTGGTCACGGTCCAGCGGATCGCCGGCCGCCGCGCTCAGGGCAGGCTTGCGCCCTCGTGGTACCGAGTGACCGGCGGCTTGGCGGCGCTCATGGCCAAGACGCTGTGCAACATGGGGCAGCCGCGCATGGCACGCGCCTGGTGGGCCACCGCGCAGCACGCCGCCGACGCCTCAGGTGACCTGGATCTGGGTCTGTGGATCGCCGGTGAGCGGCTCGTGTACGGCCTCTACGAGAACCGTCCACCGGCGATCCTGCTGTGCAAGGCGGACCGGATGGCCGACCGAGCACCCGGCATCTCGTGCCGTGGGCTGCTACATGTGCGGACCGTCCGCGCACAGTTGCTCGCGCTGGAAGGCGCGGAGGCGGAGGCGACCGCCGAACTGCAGGCGTGCGAAGAGATCTTCGGCCGTCTCCCCATGTCGGTGACCGGCGAGGTGCGGTCGGTCGCCGGTTGGGCCGAGGACCGCTTGCGGTACACGGAGGCGTGGGTATACGCGCACACCGGAGACCATGACCGCCTCGACGCCGCCGCGGCCCGCGCCGTGGCGGTCCTGCCCTCCGACGACCCGCGCGTGCGCGTCCAACTGGACCTGCTGCGCGCGGCCGGGCATGTGCGGGCCGGTGACACCAGCGAGGGCGTACGGCACGCCCATGCCGTCTACGAGGCTCAGCCCGACGAGCACCGGACGGTGATGGTGACGAGCCTGGCCCGCCAGGTCGCCGAGGCCGTCCCGGCGCACAGCCGCGATGAGCCGGTCGTCGCCGGCTATCGGGAGCTGCTGGCCTCCGGGCCGCGCAGGGCGATCACGTAGAGGTCGAACCACGGCTCGGTCTCGCCCTCGCCGCCGGGTGTGCGGCCGGCGTGCCGCCACCCCCACCGCCGGTACATCGCCTGGATCTCACGCTCGTCCGGTGCCGTGGCGAGGGTGGCCCGCTCCTCCTGCCGTCCCGCGAGCAGTTCGTCCAAGAGGCGGTGTGCAAGTCCTCTGCCACGATGTGAGGGCCGCACAGCCAAATCGATCACGGCGAACGTCCGCCGCCCCGTCTCGGCGGTGAATCCGGGAGTCGGGGCGGGGGCCAGGCCGTCCCACCAGAACGATCCGGCGGACAGCGGCGCCCCGTAGACGAATCCTCTCAGCGCGCCGTCGTGCCGCACCGTCACGGCCTCGAATCCGGGCCGGGCGAGCAGGCGCCGCATCCGGGCTCGGTAGTCACCGAGGTCGTAGCGGGGAAACGCCTCGGCGTACACCACCTCGAACTCGCCGAGCCGGTGCCGGACGGCCTCGCTGTCGAGGTGCTCGATGTCCATCGGGCCCATCAGATCACATAGTTATCGGCCAGACGGTCAAGGTGCAGGTCGGTGTTGCCGAAGGCCGGGGCCGTCTTCGCGTCCGGCGATGCCTTTCGCACTCCACCTGACCGCTTTCGGGGTTAGCGTGGAAGTCACTGCGTGCTGCCCACCCGGCGGGCGGTGTCAGGCAGCGGGTCAACCCGGGGCGAAACGGGCGAGGCGATGACCACCTTCGGCGAGAGGCTCCGTCAGCTCATAGCGGAGCACGAGATCAGTCAGCGCAAGCTCGCGCGGCTCGTCCCCTGTGATGACGGGTTCCTGTCACGCATCGCCAACGACCGCAGACGCCCCTCCCCCGAGTTGGCCGCGCGGCTGGACGAGTTACTCGACGCCGGCGGTGAACTCGCCGCGCTGCGTCCCGCCGCGCCGCCGCCGTCCGCGCCCAGGGGCGGGATCGAGGAGGAGATCGAGGCGCTGGAACTGGCGCGCCGCGTCGCCGCCAGCGAGGTCGGGGACGGCACGCTCGTGGCACTGGAGGCGGCCGTGGACGAACTGGCGTCCGCGTATGCACTGACCTCGCCGTCCGGCCTGCTGCTCCGGATCCGGCGGCACCTCGGCTACGTGTCCACGCTCATGGACGTACGCATGACACTGGCCGAGCGCCACCGCCTGACCGTGATCGGCGGCTGGCTGTCACTGCCCGCCGCGACCTGCGACATCGACCTGGGCGAAGACCTCATCGCCGCCGCGCGGCTGCGCACCGCCGCGCAGCTCGCCGAGCACGCCGACCACCCCGAAATCCTCGCGTGGGCGCTGGAGACCCGCGCGTGGCAGCAGCTCACGGACGGGAACTGCCGGGAGGCGATCCGGCTGGCGCGGGGCGCGCAGGAGGTCGCGCCCCGCACGTCGTCGGCGTTCATCCAGGCGACAGCACAGGAAGGCCGCGCGTGGGCCCGCCTTGGCGCCGGCCCGGAGACGCGCGACGCCCTGGCGCGCGTGGACCGGCTCGTGGAGCCCCTCGCGCAGCCCGACCGGCCCGAGCATCACTATCGGTACGACCCGACCAAGCGCGAGGCGTACACGGCGACCACGCTCGCATGGGTCGGGGACCCGGCGGCCGAATCGTACGCACGGGGAGTCCTGGCGCGGTTGGAGCGGCCGTCCGGCGGCCCGGCGCGGCCCCGGCGGGCGGCGTCCGCGCGGCTCGACTTGGCGCTCGCCCTGCTCGCGGGTGATCAGCCCGCGCAGGCGGCGCACACCGCGTTGGAGGCGGTGGAGAGCGGCCGGCTGGTGCCCTCGAACCACTGGCGGGTGACACAGGTGATCACGGCCGTAGAGGCGCGGGGCGTGCCGGAGGCCGCCGAGCTGCACGAGGCGTACCTTGCGCTATGTGCCCCCTCGCGGCAGAGCCACGGTCCAGGCATCGGATAGACCATCCGCGAAGCAGCCGACACAGCCGTGATGAGCCGGTCGTCGCCGGCTATCGGGAGCTGCTGGCCTCCGGGCCACGCAGGGCGATCACGTAGAGGTCGAACCACGGCTCGGTCTCGCCCTCGCCGCCGGGTGTGCGGCAGGCGTGCTGCCAGCCCCACCGCCGGTACATTGCCTGGATTTCACGCTCGTTCGGTGCTGTGGCGAGCGCGGCCCGCTCTTCCTGTCGTCCCGTGAGCAGTTCCGTCCAGGAGGCGGTGTGCAAGTCCTCTGCCACGGTGTGAGGGCCGCACGGCCAGGTCGATCACCTTCACCTCGGTCACCGAACTCATCGACGTCATCCGCCGCTACACCGACGCCTACAACGACCACTCAAACCGTTCTCCTGGACCAAGACCGCCAACGAAATTCTCGAACCCACCACCCCACACCACACAAAACTTCATCACACGACATTAGTTGACAAATCAATTACTTTAATGACATTTGACATTTGATTTGACAAAGCATTCATATTGGGTAATTATTTAGCCATGAGGATCAACTATCGCGCCGCCGCCCTGGCTTCGCTCGCCGCTGGCCTCACCACCTTCACGCTCACCGGGCAGGCCATCGCTACCTCGCCCGCCAACTCCGCCGACTCGCTCAGCAGCGCTGAGCAGAAGCTGCTCACATCCGGAAAGCCAATCGATGTGGTGATCAACCCCACCAACGGCGCGCTCCTGTCGGTTACCCCACAGGCCGATATTCACTCGGCGATCGGTAACCACAACTACTGCAACTCTGGGGACGGCTGCTACCTGTCGGGCAGAACGCCCTACGCGCACCAGGGGTTCTACGGGTCGGCGGGGACTTACCGAGGCTCCTGGCCCTACCGATCGGGCTACAACACCGGCAGGTACACCGCATCGGCCTGCTGGACCCAGGCCTGCTCCCAGAGGGCTCTCCCCCCGAACACTCATGCCACCTTCAACGGAGCGCTGGTGACCGGGACATCATTCACTATCCATTAGGGAGCAAACGTCTGAGCCGTCATGCCCCCGTGGTAGCGTCAGCCACATGATCATAGGGATGAGGACGCTGACCGCCACTCTGACTACTGTGAGTATGTCCGTCCTGGCACTCGCAAGCTCGGTCTCTGCGGAGCCTGCCCCATCAAACCCGCAGCCACCTTTGCCCAGAGCCGAACAGAAACTACTGGACTCGGGCACACCGACCAACGTGGTTATCGATCCCGAAAACGGTCAGGTGCTATCGGTTACTCCGCGAAACGGTTCGCTACATTGACATAGTTATGACCGTCTCACTGACTGGTCGCGAAGGAGGATGCGAGGAGCGCCCACATGGGCTCCTCCAGCAAGAGCCCCCTACTCTTAGGACAATGTCCTCGGAGTAGGGGGCTCTTGCTGGCTGAATTCACTGTTATCCAGCCCCTCCCGGGCCGCAGCCCAACAATCACAGTTCCGATGCTGGTTGCCCCTTCCTCCCCTACAGGTCGGGGACATGCCGGGCCTGTTCTTGGCGAGTAGCATCCCGACTGGAGTCCACTGTTACGCGCCCGCGCCGAGGCCGGCGCCCGCGTGCGGCTCCTGATCGGCGCCCCACAGGGCGCCCAGTTCGCGGCGCGAGACACCGAGAAGTCCATCGGCGGCGGCAACGCCGGACGGGTCACCACGGTGCTGAACCACTACCGGGCCGGGTGGGTGCTCCTGCTGCGCCGCGCTGACAACGACCTGTGGACGATCCCGACCGGCGAACTGAAGCGGGGCGAGACGAGGTCCGGTGGGTCGAGCCGGGCGAACTCGACGGCTACGAGATCCACCCCGCGCTACGACGACGCATTCGCCACGGTCTCAGCGGGACCGGCCCACACGTGGACTAGCTGTGTACTGCTCCGTGGCGGTCCCAGTGGGGCTGACCGCGCTGCCGGAAATTGTCGGCACAATGGGGCCCCGCCGAAACACCCGGCCGGGTTGGTCCGGCCGGGCGTCTTTGTGTTCTATAGGTTCAGGTCGGCGGCCAGGTGGTCGAGGTGTAGATCGGCGTCGCCGAAGGCCAGGGACGTGGTCATCGCGTGTTCGGAGAACAGGTGCAGGTCGTGCTCCTGGGTGAAGCCGATCGCGCCGTGTACCTGGTGGCCCAGGGCACATACGCGTTCGTATGCCTCGCTCACCCACGCCTTGGCCATCGCCACTTCTTGCGCGGCGTCCCGGTTCGCCGACAGCAGCCAGATCGCCTCGTAGGCGATGAACCGGGAACCGAGCACGTCGATCGCCATGTTCGCGCAGTGGTGCTGGACGGCCTGGAACGACCCGATGGCCCGGCCGAACTGCTCGCGTTCCGTCGCGTACTGCACCGTCATGTCGAGGACGCGTTGCGCCGCGCCCACCATCTCCGCGCAGGTCGCGGCGGCCCCGAACAGGGAGATCGCCTCGGCGGCGGCCGGTCCGAGGGCATGGTCCTCCGGCACGTGGACCCCGGCCAGTTCGGCATGGCACGGACGGCCGGGGCCGATCGTCTCCAGCGGCTGGAGCGTGACGTCCGAGGCGTCCACCCAGAAGGCGTGTGGGGCATCGTCGAGCCGGGCCACCACCAGGATGTTCTCGGCGGAGGCGGCATAGGGGACGAACGTGGCGGTCCCGTCGAGGACGAAATCGGCGCCGTCGCGCGTGGCGGTCGGTCCCTCGCCGGGGCGATCCCAGGGAAGGGGCGCGGCCGTCACGACCTGGCCGTCCGCGATGGCGTTCAGCCACCGTCGCTTCTGGCCGGACGTGCCGAAACGGGCCACCGGCATCCCGCAGCAGGCCACCGACACCGGCAGCGGGCTCGGGACCTGCGCGTATCCGAGCTGCTCGAACAGCAGGCACACGTCCAGGAAGTCGCCGCCCACGCCGCCGTGCTCCTCGGGGAACGCGAGGCCCGTCCAGCCGAGTTCCACCATCTCCTTCCAGAGCGCGGCGGAGTAGCCCGCCGGGTCGCCGTCCACCGCCTGCGCCCCGGCGGTCTCCGCCCTGGCCGCGAGGACCTCGCGGGCGGTGGAGGCGATCAGCTCCTGCTCCTCGGTCAGGCTCAGGTTCATCGCGGCGGCACCTTGTCGGAGCGGACCCACACGCCGGGCCGTTCCTCCCAGAACAGCTGGACGAGGACGCCGCCGGTGTGCTTCGGGTGGATGAACGTGTCCCGCCACGCCGCGCCGTCGGTGCTGCCCTCGTTCTCCCCGAAGGTCGGCGTGCCGTGGTGCTCGCACGCGGCCATCGCCCGGTCCCAGTCGGCCACCTCGAACGTGACGTGGTGGGCGCCGGGGCCGCCCCGGTCGAGGAACCGCGCGATGAACGAGTCCTCGCCGCGCGGCATGATCACTTCCCAGCAGATCGCGGAGCCGGGGATGTTGAGCACGAGGTCCGCCATGTCGGGGTGTTCGTCGTCCGGCGTCCGCCAGACCTGCACGAACCCGGCCAGGTCGTGGTACCAGCGGGCGAGCGCGTCGCGGTCGTGGAACGCCTGGCAGATGTGGTCGAGCGCCACGATGCCGAGGGACGGCCCCTCCGGCTCGCCCGGCTCCACGGTGGAGGCGGCCGAATCGCCGCACATGTCCAGGCTGCCCGGTCCCCGGAACCGCCACAGCACGCCCGGACCGTGCTCGGGCGGGCTCAGCGGCGCCTCCAGCCAGCGTCCGCGCGGCCCCTCGGCCGGCTTGATGCCGCGTGCCTCAAGGTCCGCGCGGACGGTTTCGAGATCGGGTACCTCGGCGCCGACGTGGTGCAGCCCGGGACGTCCGCCGTGCTCGTCCAGGAAGGTCTGCAACGGCCCGTCGCCCGTGGGCGCCACCACCTCCCATGCCTGGCCGTGGCTGCCGGGGATCTCCAGCCGGGCGCCGCGCACGCCCTCGCCCGGATCGTCCCAGCTCCGGACGCGCCGGAACCCGAACAGCCCCTCCAGCAGCGCGACCTGCCCGCCGAGGTCGGGGGTCACCTGCGCGACATGATCGATGCGGTAGATCTGCACGGGTCCTCCTAGCTCGGGTGCGGCTCGATCCAGTCGTAGCCACAGGTGACGAGTTCCTTGACCAGGCGCAGGTTGTAGCGGTTCATCGCCGCGATCCGCGCGGCCAGCTCACCGATCCGCTTGTCGAACTCGTCCGCCGGATACACGTCGTTGACCAGGCCGAGTTGCAGGGCGCGGTCGGCGTCGATGCGGGCGCCGGTGAACAGCAGTTCCTTGGCGCGGGCCTTGCCGATCCGTTCCGGCAGCCGCTTCACCCCGCCCCAGCCGGGCGCCGACCCGCCGAACTCGGGCTGGTCGGGGTCGCCGTCCTCGGTCATCTTCGGCCGGTACGGCGGACGCGCCGACAGGGTGATCTCGACGAGGCCCATCTTCGCGTCGTCGGAGGCGATGATGAAGTCCGCGGCGAGCGCCAGCTCCAGGCCGCCGCCGACCGCGTACCCGTGCACGGCCGCGATCACCGGCACCGACAGCCGTTCCATCATCGCGAACGTCTTCTCGCCGAGCCGGCCCTGCTCGATCCGTTCGCGCGGGGTCAGCTTCTCCGACCAGGCCAGGTCCATCCCGGCGCAGAACGCGCGCTCCCCGGCGCCGCGCAGCACCACCACGCAGACGTCCTCGTCGTCGTCCACCCGGCGGAAGATGTCGCGCAGCTCCGTCATCGTGGTCGGGGTCAGCGCGTTGAGCTTCTCCGGCCGGTTCAGCGTCAGCCAGGCGACTCGTTCCTCGATCCGCAGGTCGACGGTCTCGTAGGCGTTCTCGTCGGGCATACGGGTTCGCTCCTCCCTGTGGGTGAACTGCGAAGTGATCAGCCGCGGGGCAGGTTCAGGCCCCGGGTGGCGATGACGTTGCGCTGGATCTCGGTGGTGCCGCCGAGGAACGTGGACGCCACCGAGTCCCGGCACATGTGGGTGAACGCGGCGCCCAGGGGAGCCCCTTCACGCTCCCAGAGTGCGGCGGACCGGCCGAACGCCCGCGCGCCGGTGCGGGCGAGCCGCTGGTGCAGCTCGGCGCCGAACAACTGGTTGACGGACGCCTCGAAACCGGGTTCTTCCCCCGCCGCCTGCCTCGACACCGTGTAGCGGGCCAGGTTGTACAGGACGCGGATCTCCGTCCGCCGGCGCGCGATCTCCCGCCGCAGCGCGGGCGTGCTGCGCGCGAACCGCCGCCCCTCCGGCGACCGCAGATAGGTCACCAGTTCGGCGAGCGCCTGCTCGTACTTGATCGTGGCGCCGATCCCGGCCCGCTCGAAGCCCAGCGCGGACATCGCCACGTACCAGCCGCGGTTCTCCTCCCCGACCCGGTTCTCCACCGGCACCCGGACGCCCTCGAAGAAGATCTCGCAGAACGGCGCCGCGCCCCGGATGTCGGTGATGGGACGGATCGTCACCCCGGGCGCGTCCGCCTCGACGAGCAGGAACGTGATGCCGCGATGCGGGCGGTCGGCGCCGGTGTCGGTGCGGACCAGGACGAACAGCCAGTCGGCGTACTGGCCGAGGGACGTCCACACCTTCTGGCCGTCCACGACGTAGACGTCCCCGTCCCGGACGGCCCGCGTGCGCAGCGACGCCAGGTCGGAGCCCGACCCGGGCTCGGAGAAGCCCTGCGCCCACGTCGCCCGGCCGGTCGCGATCGGCGGCAGATGGGCCGCCTTCTGCTCGTCGGTGCCGTGCACCAGCAGCGTCGGGCCGAGGAGGAACGCGCCGATGCCGTTCACCGTCGGCACCCGCGCCCGCATCATCTCCTCGTGCAGGACGAACTCCTCCAGCGGCGTCAGCCCGGCACCGCCGTACTCGGCGGGCCAGTGCGGCGCGATCCAGCCGCGCTCGGCCAGCGCCGCCGCCCAGGCCCGCGCGCCCTCGCGCCGCCCCGGATCGTCGGCGACCCGGTCGACGGGCCAGTTGTAGCCCGCGACGTCCTCGGGTTCGAGGCTCTGCTCCTCGCCCGCGGCCGGACGGTAGGACGCGGGGAACCGCTCCTTGACGAAGGCCCGGACCTCCTCGCGGAAGGCGGCCTGCTCCGGCGTGTCGTCCCAGTTCACCGGCCGTTCGCCTCCCGGTCCCAGGTCGTCTCGGTGATCCCGGACTCGCCCTGCGCCCGCAGCCGGTACTTGGCGACCTTGTCGGTGGGCGTGCGCGGCAGGGCGTCCACGAACTCGACGTAGCGCGGCACCATCGAGCGCGGCAGCCGCTCCTCGCAGTACGCCACCAGTTCCTCCGGGTCCAGGCCGGTGTCGGGTTGCACGACGACCGACACCTTGATGTCCTCGTCCTCAAGCTCGGAGGGCACGCCGATCGCGGCGCACTCCAGCACCGCCGGATGCCGGTTGATCTCCGTCTCCAGGTCGAAGGCCGAGATGTTCTCCCCGCGCCGGCGGATGGCGTCCTTCATCCGGTCGAGGAAGTAGAAGTACCCGTCGTCGTCACGCCATACCCGGTCCCCGGTGTGGAACCACATGTTCCGGAAGCAGTGGGTCGTCGCCTCCCAGCTGCCGTAGTAGCCGGTCGTGAGGACGAACGGCTGTTTCGGCCGCAGCACCAGCTCGCCCGGCTCGCCCGGCCCGACCTCGCGGTCCTGCTCGTCCACGACGGCGACGTGGAACCGCTCGTCGTGCGCCTGCCCGCACGACCCGACCCGCCACTCCCCGTACGGGCTGCCGGTCGCGATGCCCGCCTCGGTGCTGGTGTAGGTCTCCACGGACCGGACGCCGAACCGTTCCCTGAGCGGCTCATCGAGGTTCGATTTGCCCATGTAGAACGTCTCCAGCCGGTGGTCGCGGTCACGCGACGTCGGCGGCCGGTTCAGCAGGATCGGGATCATCGAGAACACGCTCATGCAGACCTGCGCGTCGAAGCGGCGCACGTCGTCCCAGAACCTGGACGCGCTGAACCGCTCGACGATCGCGATCGAGCCGCCGCCGAGCAGGGCGGAGAGCATGCCGTCCCACAGCGCCGCCGCGTGGAACAGCGGCAGCGGGCAGTAGATCGTCTTGCCCCACCGGTCGAGGAAGTCGAGCGAGTCGTACGCGCAGGTCAGCGCGAGCGCGTGCGGGACCATCGCGCCCTTGGACGGACCGGTCGTCCCGGACGTGTACATGATCGCCTGCATGTCGCCGAAGCCGACCTCGACGTCGACGGTGCCGCCCTCGTCCGGCAGGGTGTTCAGCTCCCGGGCGGGCTTGCCGAGCCGGTCGAGCAGCACCCCGGCCGAGGCGGCGTCCCGCACCAGGACCCCGCCGAGCCTCGGCAGCCGCCCGGCGACCTCCACGATCCGTTCGGCGTACGGCCCGTCGATGATGAGCCGGCCGGAGTCGGAGCTGTCGAGGACGTGCCGCAGCAACTCGCCCCGGTACGCGATGTTGATCGGCACCGCGACCGCGCCGAGCCGCGCCAGCGCGAAGATGAGGTGGACGAAGTCGGCGCAGTTGGGCAGCATCACGCCCACGTGGTCGCCGCGTCCGATGCCGGCCCCGGACAGGGCGCGGGCCAGCCGGTCGGCGGCGGCGTCCACCTCGCCGTAGGTGACCTCGCCGTCCCGGAACTTGAGGAACGTCTGTCTTCGGTGAACCTGCGCCTGTGACCGGAGGACGTCCCCGAGGACGAAGCTCTCCAGCGTCTCCTTGCGCATCCGGACCCTCCGCTGTCGCTGCGTTGGCCTGCGTCGTCGGTGGCTGGGCGGCTAGATGGCGGTACGGCGGAATCAGCTGGGAGCGATCCGCAACCCGGACAATGCCTTGAATAGAGGAACACGAAACACCAGACACGGCAACAGTGACGAAAAGGGTATAAAGATGTTCTAAGAGATGTTTATTGGGACAGATGTCGATTGCTGTGCCCCAGGCCACATGCCGGTTTCGGGCGTCCGGCACCGGCGCGGAGTACCGACGATCGGCCCCTGGGATGGATGTCGGGGAGGATGTGCCAGGAGTGACCGGCGTCCGGGCCACGCTTCCGGCCGCCGCCAGGGACCCGAAAGTTCGAAGAGGTGATGCCGCATGGGCGAGTACGTGCAGGTTCAAACGGCGGTCCCGTCGCGCGAGAAGGGGCTGGAGATCGCACGTTCCCTGATCGACGCCCACCTGGCGGCCTGCGCGCAGGTCATCGGCCCCATGACGAGCACCTACCGTTGGAAGGGCGAAGTCCGGGTCGATGAGGAGTACCTACTGCTGATGAAGACCCCGGCCGCCCGGTACGCCGACCTGGAGACCCACGTCCACCGGATGCACAGCTACAACGTCGCCGAGATCATCTCGGTGCCCATCAACTCGGGTTTGGCGTCGTACCTGCAGTGGATGGACGAGGAGACGCGAAATCCCGGCACGTGACACCGATGGCCGCCCTCAACTCCCGGGACCGCGCGGACACGTCGTCCCGGAGAGCGTCACCCAGTTCGGTCAGCCGACTGGTGGCGTAAGCGGCTTCGCTCACCCTGACCGCTTCGACCGCCCGCTCACCGAAACGCACACCTTCGTCGGCGTCGCCCATTCGGGTCAGCGCAAGGCCGATGGTGGCCAGCATCCGCCCAGTCCTCTTCTGCGCTGGGTCGTTGGCCAGCATCAGCAACTCGTCAAGTTCCGCATGCACGCCGCGTGCATCACCAAGCCGCGTCGCGATGGTGAGACGCATGTGCGACATCCGGGGAGATTCCAAGCACCTGGTCCAGGACCGTTCGCTCTGGGGCCGCGCGTCCGCCATGAGGGCCGACGCCTCCTCGATCAGGCGCCTCGCCGAGATGTCGCCCAGCGCGGCGGCCTCCTCTGCCCGCCTGCCCATGAGCCAGGCGCGGGTGGCCAGGTCACCGTGGTCGGGAACCAGCGAGCGGGCTCCCTCCAACGTCCGGAAAGCCGCATGGTGTCCCACAACCTCGCTGAGGGCGAAACTCTGGTAGATCGCCGAGCACGCGCGAATCACCGGATCGCCGCTCTCCCTCGCGGCCAGTTCGGCGACTCGGTACAGCGCCGAGGACCGTGCCACATCGCCCAGTTCCCAGGCCAGCCAGGCACCGAGGACTGCGCTCTCCCCCGCGATCCGCGCCAGCCGCATGCGCCACCGGTCCGCCGCCCCCGCCTCCAGCAATGAAGTGATCTCATTCAGATGCGCGAGCAGCGCTCGAAAGAGCCGCTTGGCCGGGAAGACACACTCCAGGCGATGAAACCCGATGCATCGCGCTTCAAGGTGCGTCACCACGTCCTCGCCGAGACTTGTCGGCCGGGTGAGCGCCCGGGTGATTCGCTCAATCGGGTCACCCACGCCCAAGGCGGGTGCGGCAGCGACTGCAGGGGCGAGTTGTAGGACGCTGCGACGGTCCACGCCCTGATCCAGCCTTCCGACCGTCCATGCAAGCGACAGCAGGTCGAGAGGGGCGATGGTCGAATCGTCCGGGTCGCCTCCATTCGCGCCGCCACCACTCCGGATACCTTGCGAGGCTTTACGCCTCGCTCGGGCAAGAGTGACCAGCTCACCGTCCGCGTCGAGGAGTTCGTCCAGTCGCTGCGCGAGTTCGGGGGATGGGTTCTTGCGCCCGTTGACGATCTTCGACAGGTGGCCGCCGTCGCATGGGACGCGCTTCGCCAACTTGCGTTGACTGATCTGGCGCTCGGCCATAAGGGCGCGCAGCTTCTCACCAAAGGTCGTCATCACCTCACCCGTTTCATCCCGGGTTGGCCCGTTGTTCGCTCGTTGCCCGCACCGGGGGCAACGGACAGTGCCTTTTACGCTACAGCTGGTTGCGGTCAAGTGGGAGGCGGAAGGTGTCGCGGACACGAAGACGGCCCCGGCCGGCGGGCGAACGCCGGGGGTTCCGGGGCCTGACCGGAAGCAGGTCCGGCTATGAGCAAGGTATCGAATTCCGTGGGGGGCGCATCGACCACCCTGAAGGCGCTGGCGAAGCTGCGCTCCGACTTCCCCGACTGGGTGTTCCAGCACGGCGTCCCCGACGCCGTGGACCTTGCGTGGGAGGCCAGGCGGATGCCGTTCCGGTACCCGAGCGGCGGCGGGGTCTCGTGGGTGCGCGCCGCGTCGGCCGAGCGGCTCCGCGAGCTCCTGGACGCCACCGCCGAGATCGAGTCGTGATCGCCGATACCAGGGTGGACATCCCGCCCGTCGTTCTCCCGCCGCCGATTCCGGAGCACATCGTGCATTGGCACGGCAGGGTCACCGGGAGCTGGTGGGCCGTGCTGCCCGGACGGCAGGGGCCGAGCCTGATCGAGGCGGTGAGCGAGGAGCAGCTCGCGGCGATGGTCGACTGGCACCTGCGGGTCGCGTCCCCATGAACCGGGGACGGCACTCGCCGTCCCCACCCAGAAGTGCGCGGGCATCCGGCCCGCGCAGCGGCCGGGCCGGCTCTGGTAGGTCACGCCCGGCCGTCCCGCCGCGCGGCCCTCACCCCCTGGAGCGCCGCGCGGCGGGCACCCGTCCCACACCCCCGCAATCCCCGGCCAGGGGCGCGGGGACCGTCCGATGATGCGCGCTGGAGGCGAGATGACCATTACCACCGAACAGACAACCACCAAGGAACCTCGCGACCTGGTGACACCGGAGATGTTCCAGCTCATGGTGGACGACGTCGTGACCTTCGATAAGGTCACCCGCTCTTACGCCGAGCGTGGTGTCGAGCAGTTCCTCGTCTTCATGAAGGCGTGGGGTGACACCATGGCCGAGGTGGGCGGCGACCCAGCCAAGTGGGTGAAGTTCCCGCCCTCGCCCGCCGTCGACAAGATCTGGCACCGCTCGATGATGCGGACGCGCGCCTTCGCCGCCGTGTGCGACAGGGTCGCGGGCCGGTACATGCACCACCTGCCGATCATGGACGAGGACATCCGCTCCGGCGCCGCGTCCGAGCGCGCCATCGCAGCGATGCGGGCCACTGGCTACCGCGTCGACCTGGAATGGTGGATGGACGGCGAGTCCTGCTGTCCGGAGAACTGCGCCCAGCCGCCGATGACCACCTGATCGACCACGGGGAACGAATGCGCAACGACTGGTCCGACCTTCCGGACGTAGCCCGCGCGGCTATCGAGGAGCACACCGGCCCGATCCGTCGCGTCGAGCCCGCGTCCACCGGCAACCATGCGGACATCGCGTGCACGGTGGACGCCGCGGACGGTCGGCTGTTCATCAAAGCCGCGCGGAAGTCCTCACCGGAGCAGGACGGTCCCGAGGTCAGGTCGCTGCGCTGGGAAGCCGCGATCAATCCCCACGTCATCGAGTACGCTCCCCGCCTCCACTGGACCGTGGAGGCGGTGGGGTGGCTCGTCCTGGGATTCGATCACGTCCAGGCCCGGCACGCCGACTTCACGCCCGGCTCTCCCGACCTCGCGGTGCTGGCGAAGGTCATCGACGCCTTCCAGAACATGACGGCCCCCGATGTACTGGCCGGCAAACGCATCGAGCGGCGCTGGGACGCGATGGCCGAGGACGTGACTCCGCTGGCCGGTGCGACGCTGCTGCACGCTGATCTCAACCCCGCCAATCTCCTCATCTCCGAGACGGGCAGGGTTCACGTGGTCGACTGGGCGTTCGTCGCGCGTGGCGCCCCCTTCATCGAGTTGGCGTTACTCGTCCCGTGGCTGCTGAAAGCCGGGCATGACCCGGCCGGGGCGGAGCACTGGGTCGCACGGTTCCCATCATGGACGGCCACCGGTCCGGCCGCCATCGATCTGTTCTGCCGTGTGTTCGCCGACAAGTGGGCCATCAATCTCCGCGGCAACCGCGCCGCCTGGGCGGTCGAGCACGCTGCCGCCGCGCGCCGGTGGGCCGACCACCGGCTTGGTTGACTCACGGGTGGGCGCCCTCACGCGTCAGGCGTACGGGTCCTCCCTCCCCTGCACGCGGGTGGCGAACTCCTTGAAGGCGTCGAGCGCGCGCAGGTAGCCCATCGGCCCGTACGAGACGCGCGCCACCCCGGCGGCGGCCAGGTCGGCGAGGGACGAGCCGGGGAAGTTGTTCGCGTTGACCGGCCCCGGCAGCCCCTTCACCAGGGCCGGGACGGCGTCCATCGGCGCGGTGATCGGGTAGACGCAGTCGGCGCCCGCCTCGAAGTACAGCCGGCCGCGCTCGATGGCGGCCTCCACCGGGTTCGGCGCCTTGGCGACGAACGTGTCGACCCGGGCGTTGATCACCAGCGCGTCGCCCGCCGCGTCCCGGACGGCGGCGAGGTACTCGGCCTGCGCCTCCGGCTCGGCCAGCTCACCGGCGTAGGTGTCCTCCAGGTTGCAGCCGGCGGCGCCGATGGCGAGGAGCCGTTCGACCAGTTCGGCGGGCTGGAGCCCGTACCCGGCCTCGGCGTCCACCGTGACGGGGACGGTCGCGGCGCGGATCACGCGTCCGGCGGCGGCGAACATCTCCGCCACCGGCGCCCCCTCGTGGTCGGGATACCCGAGCATGGCGGAGACGGCGGCGCTGGCGGTGGCGAGCGCCGGGAACCCCGCCTCCTGGACGATCTGCGCGCTGGCGGCGTCCCAGACGTTGGGCAGCAGCAGCGGATCACCGGGGCGGTGCAGCTCACGAAGGCGTGCGGCGTTGTCGGTCATCTCCTTCTCCTTCCCCCGGAGACAAGGACCAGACGGCCCGGCGGATTGTGACATCGCCCCTCGGCGGTCCCGGCGGGCCTGGGTTAGCGTCGAGGCGATCAACAGCCCGCGATGAGGGAGCGCCCATGCTGCCGTGGTCCGCCGAGTTCGCCGGACGCCTGGAAGAGCACGCCGTCAGCAGCGAGCTGCTGCGCGGCAACCCGCTGGGGGACCCGCACGAGCGGCCCCTCCTCGTGTACGTCCCGCCCGGCTACGACGACGAGCCGGAACGCCGCTACCCGAGCGTCTACGTGATCACCGGGTTCACCGGGCACGTCGGGATCTGGCGCAACCGGATGCCGTACCGGCAGCCGTTCCCCGAGACGGCGGACGCGGTGTTCGCGTCCGGTGAGGCCCCGCCCGCGATCGTCGTGTTCGTGGACGCCTGGACCGCGCACGGCGGCAGCCAGTACGTCGACTCGCCCGGCACCGGCCGCTACCACTCCTACCTCTGCGACGAGATCGTCCCGTGGGTGGACGCCCGCTACCGGACGCTGGACGCCCCCGGGCACCGGGCGATCAGCGGCAAGTCCAGCGGCGGCTACGGCGCGATGATCACGCCGATGCTCCGGCCCGACCTGTTCGGCGCCCTCGCGACGCACGCCGGTGACGCGCTGTTCGAGCACTGCTACCTGCCCGAATTCCCGAAATGCGTCCGCCACCTGCGCAAATACGACGGCGATATCTGGCGGTGGTGGGCGGACTTCAATTCCCGCACGTCGTTCACCAAGCCCGAGGACATGGAACTGCTCAACATCCTCGGCATGGCGCTCTGCTACTCCGCACGCGAGGACGGCACGCCCGACCTGCCGTTCGACCCGGTCACCGGGGTGATCCGGCAGGACGTGTGGGAGCGCTGGCTCGCCTGGGACCCCGTCCGGATGGTGCCGGGCCACGCCGAGGCGATGCGGTCGCAGCGCGCGATCTGGATCGACAGCGGCACGCGCGACGAGTGGTTCCTGGACGTCGGCGCGCAGGCATTCCACCGGGCGCTTCTCGACGCGGGCGTCGCGGAGGACGTAATCCGCTTCGAATTGTTCGACGCGGCCCACGGCGGCATCGACTACCGCTACCCGCTCGCGCTCTCCTGGCTCTGCCGCCGCATCGCGCCCTAGAACGTCCCGCGCCGCGGGGACCGTGACGCTCACCGCGCGCAGAAGGTTCCCGGCCGGACGGGCCGGGCCGGCAGGGCCGGCCCGGCCCGTTCGCGCTGCCAGCACGGGTGTTTCAGTGGTTTCATTCACCGCTCCGAAAAACTTGAAAATCCAGTACCAAATGGATTCATTGACACCCGCTGCCATTCGGGGTGCACTTCTGGGCGGCTCATCCAGATGAGCTCTCCATCCATACCTCCGCCGGGCGGGCAGCGGCCCCCACCGGAGCGCCCCCGCAGGGGCCTCCACGTATCCCCTCTCCCGCCCGGCACGTAGAAGGAGCACCCTTTTGAGACACCAGACCGCGATCGGGGCGACGGTGCTGTCCGTCGGCCTCGCCGTGGCGTTGTCGTCCCCCGCCACAGGTGCGACCCACACCGCCCACGCGGCGGGTCCGGCCAAGCCGGACCCCCGCACCCTCGCCGCCGCCTCGGCCGACCGCCTGGTCGCGGCGAAGCCCACCGCGTTCAAGAAGGCCCCCAAGGACAGGATCGTCCGGCGCGGCGTCACCTCGGGCCTGCGCGGTCTCCAGTACGTCCAGTACGAGCGCACCTATGACGGCCTGCCCGTGTACGGCGGCGACTTCGTCGTCACCACGAACGCGAGCGGCGGCGTCCTCGGCACGTCGGTCGACCAGTCGCGCAAGCTCAGCGTGTCGACCAAGGCGGCGGTCAGCGCGGCCAAGGCCGCCAAGACGTCCCGCGCCCGCGTCTCCAAGGTCAAGAGCGCGTCCACCCCGCGCCTGATGGTCCTCGCCGAGGGCTCCGGACGGCTCGTCTACGAGACCGTCGTCAGCGGCACCCGGAAGAACGCGCCGACCAAGCTGCACGTCTTCGTCGACGCCAGGACCGGCAAGGTCGTCAAGACCTGGGACGAGGTCCGGGACGCGGCCGACGACCGCAGCTACTACCACGGCACCGTCGACCTCAGCACCGCCCCCACCTCCATGACGGACCCGCAGCGCTCCGGCGTCCAGTGCGGTGACCAGTCCGGCTCCGCCTTCACCGGGCCCAGCAGCGCCTGGGGCAACGGCAGCGGCACCGACCTGGAGACGGCCTGCGTCGACGCCATGTACGCGGTCCAGAAGGAATGGGACATGCTGGGCACCTGGCTGGGGCGCACCGGCATCGACGGCCGCGGCGGCGGCTTCCCGCTCTTCGTCGGGCTGAACGACGTCAACGCGTACTGGACCGGCAGCTACACCAACTTCGGCCACAACTCGGCCGGCACCAAGCAGGTCACGTCGGTGGACGTGGTCGGGCACGAGAACGGCCACGCCGTCTTCAGCACCACGCCCGGTGGTGACAGCGGCGGCAACGGCAACGAGAAGGGCGGCCTGAACGAGTCGACCGGCGACATCTTCGGCGCGCTGACCGAGCACTACATCAACGAGCCGGCCAGCCTCGACCCGCCGGACTACCTGGTCGGCGAGGAGGTCGACCTGGTCGGCTCCGGCCCGATCCGCAACATGTACAACCCGCAGGCGCTCGGCGACCCGAACTGCTACTCCGCCTCGATCCCGAGCACCGAGGTGCACTCCGCCGCCGGCCCGCAGAACCACTGGTTCTACCTGCTCGCCGAGGGTTCCAACCCGACCAACGGCAACCCGGCCAGCCCCACCTGCAACAACTCGACCGTGACCGGCATCGGCATCCAGAAGGCCGGCCAGATCTTCATGGGCGGGCTGAACCGCAAGGTCACCAACTGGAGCCACGCCCGCGCCCGCCTCGAGACGGTCAACGCGGCGCTGCAACTGTTCCCCGGCTCGCCCACCGAGTGCAACGCCGTCAAGGCGGCCTGGAGCGCGATCAACGTTCCCGCGCAGAGCGGCGAGGCGCCCTGCGGCACCCTGCAGCAGAACGACTTCTCGCTGTCGCTGAACCCCGCTTCGGGCGGCGCGCAGGCCGGTGGGAGCGCCACCGCGACCGTGAGCACGTCCGTCACCGGCGGCAGCGCCCAGCAGGTGGCGCTGTCGGCGACGAGCAGCCCGGCCGGGCCGACCGTGTCGTTCTCGCCGAGCACGGTGACCGCGGGCCAGTCGTCCACGATGACCGTCAGCGTCCCGGCGGGCACCCCGGACGGGACGTACCGGATCACGGTCCTCGGGAACGGCGCGTCCATCGACCGCACTGCCACCTACACGCTCACGGTCGGTAACGGCTCGCCCGGCGGGACCGTCTTCTCCGACGACTTCGAGACCGACCAGGGCTGGGGCACCAACCCGTACGGGTCGGACACCGCCCTCGCGGGCGCCTGGGAGCGCGGCACCCCGCAGCCGACGAGCTACGCGGGCACGAACCTGCAGCTCGCGGCGGCCGGCGGCAGCGGCGCCGACCTCGTCACCGGTGCCGCCGCCGGCGCGAACGCGGGCACCTATGACCTCGACGGCGGCGTGACCAGCATCCAGTCCCCGGCGATCAGCCTGCCCAGCGGCACCCTGTCGCTGAGCTTCAACTGGTATCTCGCCCACCTCAACAACAGCTCGACGGACGACTACCTGCGCGTCCGGGTCGTCGGCACGAACGGCTCCAGCACCGTGCTGAACCAGAGCGGCGCCATGGCCGACCGGGCCGGGGCGTGGCAGACGGCGACGTACGACCTGTCCGCCTACGCCGGCCAGTCCGTCTACATCGTGGTCGAGGCGGCCGACAACGGCACCGGCAGCCTCGTCGAGGGCGGCATCGACAACGTCAAGATCACCAAGGCCTGACCGCCCCTGTATGCGGCCTGTGACGGGGTCCCCGCTCCCGTCACAGGCCGCTTTCCTTTCCTGGAGGAAACATGAGACCGCGCACCATGGCGGTGCTGGGGGCGGCGGCCCTGACGGCGGCCGCCTTCCTGCCCGGCGTTCCCGCCTCGGCGGCTCCCGCCGCCCCGACCGCGCCCGACATCTCGCTCACGAACGTCAAGGCGCACCTCGCGCAGTTGCAGAGCATCGCGGACGCCAACGGCGGCGACCGCGCCCACGGCGGTCCCGGCTACCGCGCCTCGCTCGACTACGTGAAGGGCGAGCTGGACGCGGCCGGTTTCCAGACCAGCGTCCAGTCGTTCACCCAGAGCGGCGCCACCGGCTACAACCTGATCGCCGACTGGCCGGGCGGCGACACCGGCAACACCCTGATGACGGGGGCGCACCTCGACAGCGTCACCGCGGGCCCCGGCATCAACGACAACGGCTCCGGCTCGGCCGCGGTCCTGGAGACCGCGCTCACCGTCGCCCGCCAGAACCTCCAGCCCGGCCGGCACCTCCGGTTCGCCTGGTGGGGCGCCGAGGAACTCGGCCTCGTCGGATCGACGCACTACGTCAACACCCTGCCGTCCGCCGAACGGTCGAAGATCACCGGCTATCTGAACTTCGACATGGTCGGCTCCCCCAACCCGGGCTACTTCGCCTACGACGGCGACGGCTCGTCCGGCGCCGCCGGTCCGGCCGGGTCCGCGGAGATCGAGCGGGTGCTCCGGTCGTACTTCTCGTCGATCAACGTCCCGGTCCAGGACACCGCGTTCGACGGACGCTCCGACTACGGCCCGTTCATCCGCGTCGGCATCCCCGCCGGCGGGCTGTTCACCGGCGCCGAGGACATCAAGACGTCCCAGCAGGCGCAGCTGTGGGGCGGCCAGGCGGGCGTCGCATTCGACAGTTGCTACCACTCGTCCTGCGACACGGCGTCCAACATCGACGACACCGCGCTGGACCGCAACGCCGACGCCATCGCGCACGCCGTCTGGACGCTCGCGGGCACCGGCGGGCAGCAGCAGCCGCCCGGCGCCACCGTCTACACCGACGACCTGGAGACCGACAAGGGCTGGACGGCGAACCCGGACGGCACCGACACGGCCACCGCGGGCGCCTGGGAGTACGGCACCCCGCAGCCGACGAGCTACGCGGGCACGAACCTCCAGCTCGCCGCCACCGGCGGCAGCGGCGCCCTGGTGACCGGGGCGGCCGCCGGGACCGCCGCCGGGACCTACGACCTCGACGGCGGCACCAGCAGCATCCGGTCGCCGGCGATCGCGCTCCCGGCCGGAGCGAAGACCCTGTCGTTCTCCTGGTTCTTCGCCCACCTCGGCAACAGCTCCCCGGACGACTACCTCCGGGTGCGGGTCGTGGGACCGAACGGGTCCACGACCGTGCTGAGCCAGCCGGGCACGGCGGCGGACCGCGCGGGGTCCTGGCAGACGCAGACGGCGGACGTGTCCGCCTATGCCGGGCAGACCGTCCGCATCCTCGTGGACGCCGCGGACGCCGGTTCCGGCAGCCTCGTCGAGGCGGGCCTGGACAACCTCAAGATCACTATGTAGGTGCAGCTCGGCGGCCGGTTTCAATGTTTTCCGCGGCCTCGTTCACACGATTGAAAATCCAGTGTCGAATGGATCCGTTGACACCGGCCGGCCGCCGCGATGCACTTCTGGGGAGCCCGATCCTCCCCCAGGGCTGAACATCAGCGGACGCACGGGACGAATCTCGGCCCGGCCCGTGCATCCGCCACCGGGGTCCCCGCCCCCCGCCGGAGCCCCCGGTTCACGCGCCCGCCACAGTTCCCAGGGCGCGGGAACCGGGGGCCCCGCTCTTCGTCCGCCGCCGCTGTCGGTGGCGGACGTCAGAATGGGGACATGTGCCGCAGCATCAAGACACTTCGCCCGCCGTACGCCGAGGACGTGACCGACGAGGACGTCCGGGCGGCGGCGCTTCAGTACGTGCGCAAGATCTCCGGGTTCCGGGCGCCCGCGTCCCACAACGCGGAGGCGTTCGACCGGGCCGTGGCGGAGATCGCACGGAGCACGGCCGCCCTCCTCGAATCCCTGGAGGTCCGGGGAGGGCGAGCGCGCTAGGCCGTCACTCGGCGGCGACCAGCTCGGCGATCTGCACGGTGTTCAGCGCGGCGCCCTTGCGGAGGTTGTCGCCGGAGCAGAACAGGGCGAGGCCGTTCTCCACGGTCTCGTCGCGCCGGATGCGGCCCACATAGGTGGGGTCCTGGCCGGCGGCCTGCAGCGGGGTCGGGACGTCCGCCAGCACGACGCCGGGCGCGCCCGACAGCAGCCCGCTCGCGCGCTCCGGGCTGATCGGACGCTCGAACCGGGCGTTGACCTGCAGCGAGTGACCGGTGAACACCGGAACGCGGACGCAGGTGCCCGACACCTTCAGGTCCGGGATCTCCAGGATCTTGCGGCTCTCGTTGCGGAGCTTCTGCTCCTCGTCGGTCTCGGCGAGACCGTCGTCCACGATCGCCCCGGCCATCGGCACGACGTTGAACGCGATCGGCCGCACGTACACGTTCGACTCGGGGAACTCCAGCGCGGCCCCGGAGTGGGTGAGCCGGTCGGCGTTCTGCACCACCTTGGACGCCTGGTCGTGCAGCTCGGAGACGCCCGCGAGGCCGCTGCCGGACACCGCCTGGTAGGTGGAGACGACGAGCGCGGTCAGCCCGGCCTCCTCGTGCAGCGGACGCAGCACCGGCATCGCGGCCATCGTGGTGCAGTTCGGGTTGGCGATGATCCCCTTGGGGCGGTTCCGCGCGGCGTGCGGGTTGACCTCGGAGACGACGAGCGGGACGTCCGGGTCCATCCGCCAGCCCGAGGAGTTGTCGATCACGACGGCGCCCGCGGCGGCGACCTTCGGCGCCAGCGCCCTGGACGTGGTCTTCCCCGCGGAGAACAGCACGATGTCGAGGCCGGTGTAGTCGGCGGTCGCCGCGTCCTCGACGGTGATCTCGGAGCCGTCCCACGGGAGCTTTCGGCCCGCCGAGCGCGCCGAGGCGAACAGCCGCAGCTCGTCCACCGGGAATCCGCGCTCGGCCAGGATTTCGAGCATCTTGGCCCCGACCTGTCCGGTGGCCCCGACGATGCCGACTCTCATGCCGCTCCCTCTGGTAGATCGCTTGTCCCCGGGCGAGTCTGCCCAGGTCGATGGCAGGACGTCCAGTCAGTAACCCTACGCGGAAGGGGCAAGCCCTCCTTAACGGAACGCGTCGAGCCCGGTGACGGCCTTGCCGAGTGTGAGCAGATGCACTGCCGTCCGTCCACGAGAGTACGTCGAGGCCGGCACCCTGACCGGACAGGGGTGTACTCAGGGATGAATCAGGGACGAATCCGGATGTCAGAACCCGGCGCCGCTGGGCATGATCCAGATATGGACATGGAGAAGCAGAACACGGGCAAGCAACTCCGCCGCACCCGCGAGGGCCGGATCATCGCGGGCGTCTGCTCGGGGGCCGCGCGGTTCCTCGGCGTCGACGCCAACATCCTGCGGCTCGGCCTCGCCGTCTTCACGCTGTTCGGCGGCGCCGGCATCGCCATCTACATCCTCGCGTGGCTGCTCATCCCGGAGGAGGGCGCGCCGACGTCGATCGCCGAGGACCTGGTCAAGAAGGCGAGCGCCTCCCCGACCGTCCAGGACGCCGTCCAGAAGACCAAGGACGCGGTCGGCGGCAAGAACCACGACCGGACCGGCGTCTAGGGCGCCGGAGCCGACCGGGTGATCCCGGACAGCTCGTCGCCGCCTCCGCCGGGCGAGGCGACGGCGGGCGCGACCGGCGTCCCGGCGACGAGGCCGCCGCGGACCTGCTTCCAGCCGAGCGTCAGCAGCGCGGCGGCCGACAGGCCGAGAACGCCCGCGAGCGCGACGACCGTCTCCGGCCCGAACACCTGCGCGGCGGCCCCGCCGGCGAGGATCCCGGCGCCCTGCCCGGCGAGGAGGCCGGACTGGGCGAGCCCGAACGCCTGCCCCCGCCCGGCCGCGGGCACCGCGGCCACGAACGCGGTGTTGGCCACCAACTGGTAGGCGCTGCCGACGCCCGACAGCGCCCACAGCGCGACGACCCACCACAGCGGCGGATGGATGCCCGCACCGATCAGCGGCAGGCAGGCGAGCATCGACATCCACCCCATGACGTGCAGCCGGTTCGCCGGACGGACGAACCGGCTGAACAGCACCGAACCGACCACCATCCCCGTCGGCATCGCCGCGAGCAGCAGCCCCGCGGTCACCGCGCCGCCGCCGAACGTCGCCGCGTACGGCACCGCCAGGCCCTCGGGGATCACGTAGAACGTGCACAGCCAGGCGAACAGCACCAGCGACCGCAGCACCCGGTCGCCGAACACGAGCCGCACACCGTCCCGCATCCCGCCCCACAGGCCCGGCGACCCGCGCTCCCGCCGTCTCGGCGCGGTCCGCCGCCGGAGCCCGCCGACGAGGATGACGGCCGACGCGCCGAACGTCAGGGCGTCCAGCGCAAGGGCCTCACGCGTACCGACGATCGCGACGACCGCGCCGCCTCCCAGGAAGCCGAGCACCTGCGTGACCTGGTTGGTGACGGTGGCGATCGCCGAGCCCGCCACATATCTGTCGCCTTCCAGGATGTCCGGCATGACGGCGGCACGCGCGGCGGAGAACGGCGTCCCCAGCAGGACGGTCAGGAACACCAGCGCGGACAGCGCCCCGACCGGCATCGCCACCAGCGCCATGACCGCCACCAGCACCGCCCGCAGCACATCGCAGACGATCATCACGGTGCGGCGCGGGAACAGGTCGGCCAGCCCGGACAGCACCGGCCCGCCCACGATCGGCGGAATGTAGGTCAGCGCGTAGACCAGCGCCGTGAGCAGCGCCGACCTCGTGTGGTCGTACACGAGCACGGCCAGCGCGACCTGCGCCAGCTGGTCCCCGAGAAACGACAGCGCCTGCGCCAGCCAGAGGGCGCGGAACTCCCGCACCGCGAACACCTCGCGGTAGGTCGCCTGCTCCTCCGCAGGACGACGATGCCAGCCGGTCTGCCTTCCCGCCACGCACGCTCCAGTTCAGTCCGCCCGGTGCCGGGCGCCCTCCCCATTAACTCACGCTGCGTGGTAGTTGTGTGACCTACAGTGGCATTTCTTCGAGTCAGTATCCTAGTTCGTGCAACTTCCGGTCATCGATCCCGAAGTGGTGTGCGATCTCGTGCACCACCGTTATCCGAACCTCCTCCACCACGTCCTCCCTGGTGTCGCAGATCCGGAGAATCTCTGTGCGGTAGATCGAAATGTGATCGGGCAGGACGGCCCCGTACCAGTCACCGCGCTCGGTAAGGGGTACGCCCTGGTACAGGCCGAGAAGTCCGCGCTCGGGCGCGTCGTCCTCGACGACGATGACGACATTGCGCATGTGGGCGGTCAGCTCGGGCGGGATGGCGTCGAGGGCCTCTGCCACGAGGTCCTCGAACTCATCGCGCGACAACTCCATCACACCCCCGATTCTGCTCCATAGAAAGGGAACACGTGCCCAAGGTCCGCACCGCGCTGGCCAAGGCCCTCGCCCCCCTCCACGCCTTCGGCGCCTCCACCGCCGGCCGCGTCCGCGCGTACGGCTCCCCCGTCGCCCGCCGCGTCGCCCCCGTCCTCACCGCCCGGTGGACACGCCTCGCCCTCGTCATCGTCATCGGCCTGGGCGCCGGCTACCTCGGCCTCCTCGGCGGCGGACGCTACGTCACCCCGGTCGGCCCGACCGACGTCCAGCTCACCCTCCACCCGTCCCTGCACGGCGGGACGACCCTGAAACTGCCCCCGCTGGGCTCCCTCCGCCTCGACACCCACGAGGGCCCCGTCTCGCTGGAGGCCCGGATCACCGACCTGCGTCCCGACCAGGCCAAGAAGCTGATCGAGGACGACACCGAACTCGACCGCCTCACCGACCACATCGCCGACCAGCTCCGGCACGGCCTCCTCCAGCTCCTCATCCGCGCCGTCCTGATCGCCCTGGCCGCGAGCTTCGTCGCGTCCCTGCTGCTCTTCCGCTCCCCCCGCCGCGCCCTGCTCGGCCTGACCTCCTCGGCCGTGGGCCTCGTCGCCCTCACGCTGCTGACCTGGGCGACGTTCAACCCCCAGTCGGTCGCCGAACCCCGCTACACGGGCCTGCTCGCCAACGCCCCCCAGATCGTCGGCGACGCCCGCAGCATCGTCGAACGCTTCTCCGCCTACCGCGCCCAGCTCGCCCGCCTCGTCGGCAACATCTCCGAGCTGTACACGACCACCTCGACCCTCCCCACCTACGAGCCCGACCCGTCGACCATCCGCGTCCTGCACGTCTCCGACATCCACCTGAACCCCGCCGCCTGGAACGTCATCAAGTCGGTCAGCACCCAGTTCAAGGTCGACCTCATCGTCGACAGCGGCGACCTCATGGACCACGGCAGCAAGCCAGAGGACAAGTTCGCCGACTCCATCTCCGACCTGAAGGTCCCCTACGTCTACGTCCGCGGCAACCACGACTCCAAGGGGTCCCAGAAGGCCGTCGGCCGGCAGAAGAACGCCATCGTCCTGGACGGCGACACCCGCGAGGTCAAGGGCCTGCGCATCTACGGCCTCGGCGACCCCCGCTTCACCCCCGACAAGAGCACCCGCGACGACTTCCTCGGCGCCGACCAGCTCTACGCCGAGGGCCTCCGCCACGCCGAGAAGCTCCGCGCCTCCGGCACCGTCCCCGACCTCGTCGTCACCCACGACCCCACCGAGGGCGAGGCATTCTCCGGCATCACCCCGCTGGCCCTCGCCGGCCACACCCACACACGCTCCACCAAACTCCTCCCCACCGGCACCCGCCTGTTCGTCCAGGGCTCCACCGGCGGCGCCGGCCTCCGCGGCCTCGAACACGAACAGCCCACCCCGATCGAACTGTCCGTCCTCTACTTCAGCCGCGCCTCCCACCGCCTCCAGGGCTGGGACGACCTGCGCCTCGGCGGCCTCGGCCTCACCTCCGCCCAGATCGAGCGCCACCTGGAACCCGAACCCGGCCGCGCCGTCAAGCCCCGCCCCCCGGCGTCCTCGCCCCCCGCCTCCCCGACCTCGCCGTTCCCCTCGCAGTTCCCGTCCGACTGGCCGTCCCGCAGCCCCAGCCCCACCGGCAGCCCGTCCTCGCCCCGCCCCCGCACCACCGAACCCCGGTAACCGTTTGCACGCCGCCCCGCCCCGTCCTCTACACTGACCACGTCGAGTGGCGACCATCTCCGCCACCACCGGGCCCCCTTCGTCTAGCGGCCTAGGACGCCGCCCTTTCAAGGCGGTAGCGCCGGTTCGAATCCGGTAGGGGGTACCACGCAGATCCGCGCGCTCCCGTCGCGCCGCCGCGAGACCGGCTCAGGGGTGCGCCCCAGATCGGCCGTTCCCGACGGAAGCTGATCCAGCGGTTCAGGGCGCGGACGTGGGGGTGCCGTGCTCCGGGGTTCCCGTAGCTTGGCCTGTGCGGCTTCGAGGTCAGCAGCGATCCGGGCGGCGCGTTCGTTGATGTTCCGGACGAACGCCTGGCTGGGGTCGTCCAGCAGCGCTGCGCCGCCCAGTGGGGTGATCTGGCCCGCCCGGACGGTCTCAGACGCTGGGCCCAAATGACGGCCGTCCGCTCTCGTAGGGGATCCACAGGAAACCGTCGGTGAAGCGGACGAAGGCGTTCATCGGCACGCCGAGCCGAACGTCCTCGGCCACGACCAGGCCGGGCAGCGCGCCCGCCGCGAGTTCTTCGGCCCACTCCCGCCGCAGCTCGACCGGATCGACGAAGACCTCCGGATCCCAGCCGGCTCGTGCGGCGCGGTATCCGGTGAGCGTGGCCAGGAGGGTGTAGAGGCCGGCGCCCAGCTCGCTCAGTTCCTCCGACGTCAGCCGCAGCTGAGGCCGGTTCCCGTCAAGCGCTACCTTGCATCCCACCTGGGCAGGGATGACGGACATCTCAAGGTAGGGCAAGCCGGCGGCATCATGCACGGTGGTGACCAGTGGCTCGTGCAGCCGGATGAGGTGCGGCCCGGCGGTCAGCGGAGGGTGCGCGGCAACGATGCGGCCGGCGTTCTCAACCGCTGCGTGATCCTGCCCGTAGTTGACGACAAGCTCGAACACGATCGCCATACGTCCCCCAGAGGCCACCTGACCCGCTCAAGCTGCGATCGTACGCGTGTCCGTCCACGGTGGACGGACACGGCCGGGCACACCGACAACAGCCGTGGATGCCTGGCCTCCGGATGCGCCGCTCGTGCGCCACCAGCGCGTCGAACTGGCCGTCGTCCAGCGCCGCGCATCGCCGTGGTGACGGCTATGCGCCCCGGCCTGCCCGGCACCGCGGACGTGAGCCCCCACGCTGCCGCGTGTGGTTCCAAGCGCCGGGCTTCGAAGCATGCCCTAGGGTCGCGGCCATGGCGACAGTGCTTTGCGTACCGCAATGGCAAGGTTCAGGCTCACCGAACGCCCGGCGGCTGATACCCGGTGCCCGAAGTGCCGCAGAATCGATTCAGGCCGACGCGCTGGTGACGGTGCCGGTGCTCGACACCGAGGGCAGGCGCGAGGCCGGGGTGCGCGGGCTGGACGTGCTCACAGAGAACCTGCGCCGCACCAGGGAAGCCCTGGCCGGCATCGACGACGCGGTGATCACCGTGGGCGGCGAATGCGCGGTGGACCTGGCGCCGCTGTCGGCCGCACGGGCCCGGTACGGCGACCGGCTGACGGTCCTGTGGATCGACGCGCACCCGGACCTGTACACCCCGCGAACTCTGCCGTCCGGTTCCTTCCACGGGATGATCCTGCGCACGCTGCTCGGCGAGGGCCCGGCACCGCTCGTCCCCGACCGGCCGCTGGCGCCGGAGCAGGTGATCCTCGCGGGCCTGAGGGCGTTCGAGCCCGACGTCCGTGAGCAGATCGAGGACTACATCGAGCGGGCGGGCATCCGTCGCCACGGCGTCAGTGACTTCGAGAAGGTCCTTGACGGCCTCAGCGGGCCGCTCTACGTGCACATCGATCTCGATGTTCTCGATCCGCCGGAGTTCGGTGCGACCTGCTATCCCGAACCGGACGGGGTCAGGCCGCAGCGGCTCATTGACCTGGTCTCCCAGCTGGACAACGTGGTCGGAGCCGCCATCACCGAGCACGCGCCCGCCGATGATGCCGGAAATCCTGACGAGGTCGAGACGATCCGCCGGCTGGGCGCCGCGTTGAGGGTGGGCGGATAGCCCGGCTGTTCATGCACGGGCCGACGGCCGTGGTCACCGGCTTGCCCACTCGCCGCGTCGACACCCCCGGCAGAGTGGAACGGCTTCAGGGCCGCTCGGGTTCGAGGTTGAGGAGTTGGGCCCAGATGGCTTGGGCGGTGTCTTGGTAGGTCTGGGCGAGGGTGGTGAGGCGGCGGTGGGGTTCGGGGTCGCACAGGTCGTCGGGCAGGAGGGGGTCATGGAGGATCGTGGCGATGGCCTGGCTGCCCAGCAGGAGTGATTCGTGGGCGAACTCCTCGGCGGTGAGGGTGGGCAGGCGGTCGAGGCTGGCGGTGAGGGCGGCGGTGGTCTGGTCGAGGCGGGTGGTGAGTGCGGCGGTGTCCCACAGGCCGCGTAGTTCGGTGTCGTGGGCGGGGTCGAGGTCGTGGACGCCGAAGACGGCGGCGCCGGGGGCCATGCCGGTGGCTTGAAGGGTGTCGCGCAGGGCGGTGATGCCGCCGGTGAGGTTGTCGGGCCGGATGTGGAGGGCACCGCGCCAGGGCCGGAAACCGAGGAGGTCCACGGCGCGGTCGTGGTGGCGCAGGACGGCGCGGTCGGTGCGGGCGGTGGTGGAGTTGTCGACGGCGGCCCAGGTGCCGGTCCAGGGGGTGCGGGTGGTGTGGCGGGCGGCCCAGTCCCGGACGTGGGGGTAGGTGAGCAGGGCCTCGGGGTGCAGGGTGTAGCTGCCGCGGCCGTCGCGGTCCAGGACGCCTTCGTCGTGCAGGCGCGTGGCGGCCATGCGGATGCTGGGGGCGCTGAGCCCCACGATCTGTCCGGCCCGGCACAGCGCGGCGATGGAGTAGCGGGTGCGGGGCCGGGCTGTGGCCAGGTCGAGCAGGAGTTTGCGGGCCGTCAGCTCGGTCATTTGTAACAGCTCCTAGACAGGATCTTCCGAAGCACGTTATAACCTGGTTCCGGTCCCCACTGTAGAGCCGCGCGGGCGGCGATAGGCCGGAGGTAGCGATGGGCGACGTGCGGGTGGAGGTCGAGGGATCGATCACCACGATCTGGATGGACCGGCCCGAGCGGCGCAACGCCGTCGACCGGGCCATGGCGGCGCAGTTGCGGGCGGCGTTCGAGGAATTCGAGGCCGACCCCGGCCGGCGGGTGGCGATCCTGGCGGGAGCCGGTGGCACGTTCTGCGCAGGCGCCGACCTCACCGCGGTCGGCGACCCCGAACGCAGTCACGAACTCGACCCGCAGGGAGGCGGAACCGGCCCGATGGGGCCGACCCGGATGGGGCTGAGCAAGCCGCTCATCGCCGCGATCAGCGGGCACGCCGTCGCGGGCGGCCTTGAACTGGCGCTGCTGGCCGACCTGCGGGTCGTGGAGCGCGAGGCGGTGATGGGCGTGTTCTGCCGCCGCTGGGGCGTGCCGCTCATCGACGGCGGGACGGTCCGGCTGCCCCGCATCGTCGGGCTCGGCCGCGCGCTCGACCTCATCCTCACCGGCCGTCCCGTGCACGCCGACGAGGCCCTGGCGATGGGCCTGGCCAACCGGGTCGTCGAGCCCGGACAGGCCGTCGCGGCGGCCCGTGAGCTGGCCGAGCAGATCGCGGCCTTCCCGTTCGGCTGCGTCCTGGCGGACCGGGCCTCCACCTACGCGGGCCTGGACCTCCCCCTGGCCGAGGCGCTGCGCGCCGAAGGAGCGGCCGGTGTCCCGATCGTCGCGGCCGAGGGCGTCGCCGGCGCCGCCCGCTTCGCCGCCGGCGAAGGCCGCCACGGAGTCTTCACCCGCACCGGCATCACCCCGACAGGAGACCAGCAATGAGCCCCACCACCCGTGAACTCATCGTCCGCGGCGCGCGCCAGCACGCCGACCGGATCGCCGTGGTGTTCGGCGACCGGCAGCTGACCTTCGCGCAGGTCGACGAGCTCAGCAATCGCCTGGCCCACGCTCTGGCCAAGGTCGGCGGCACCCACCGCCGCAGGGTCGGCCTGCTGGTGAACAACAGCCTGCTGAGCGTTCCCGTCGACTTCGCGTGCGTGAAGGCCGGGATCAACCGGGTCCCGCTGAACGCGCGGCTGTCGGCCGCGGAGCACACCGCGATGCTCACCGACACCGCCTGCGAGGTCGTGGTGTTCGGCGCCGACCTGACCGACCGGGCCCGCGAACTGGCCGCAGCGCTCCCGGGCGTCGCGTTCGTCGGCCTGGAGACCTCGCTCGGCACCGAGCCGACGCTCATGGAACGGGCGGCCAAGGCCCCGGCGACGCTGCCGGAGGTGGCGGTCGAGCCGGACGACGTCATCTTGACGCTGTTCACCTCCGGCACCACCGGCACGCTCAAGGCGGCCCAGCACACGCAGGCGTCCTACGCCGGGATCTGCCGCAACGTGCTGCTCAACCTGCTGCCCGCCACCCGCGAGGACGTGATGCTGCACGCCGCCAGCCTCATCCACGCCAGCGGCGTCTTCGTCCTGCCGCTGTGGCTGCGCGGCGGCCGGACCGTCATCCTGCCCGGTTTCTCCCCCGGCCCGTTCCTGCGGGCGATCGCCGCGCACGGCGCGACCGCGATCAACCTCGTCCCGACCATGATCCAGATGCTGGTCGAGGAGCCCTCCTTCACCACCACCGACGTCTCCACCCTCCAGCGGGTCATCTACGGCGCATCCCCGATGCCGCGGCCCGTGATCGAACGCGCCATGGACCTCTGGGGCCGCGAAAGGTTCTGGCAGTACTACGGGCAGACCGAGATCCCGCTGTGCATCGCCGTGCTGCGGCCCGAGGACCACGCGGGCGACCGGCTCGCCGCCTGCGGGCAGCTCGCCGCCGACATCGAACTGCGCCTGCTGGACGACCAGGGCCGTGAGGTGGCCGACGGCGAGGCGGGCGAGATCGTGGTGCGCGGCCCGTCGGCCACCGCCGGCTACTTCAACGCCCCCGAGCTGACCGCGCAGACCTACCGCGACGGCTGGATCCACACCCGCGACGTCGGCGTCCTGGACGAGCACGGCTTCCTGTTCCTCAAGGACCGCACCTCCGACATGATCATCAGCGGCGGGTACAACGTCTACCCCCGCGAGGTCGAGGACGCCCTGCTCACCCACCCCGCCGTCCGCGAGGCCGCCGTCGTCGGCACCCCCGACCCCCGCTGGGTCGAGGCCGTCACCGCCGTGATCGTCCCGGCCGGCGGCGCGACCGGCGACGACGCGCTGCGCGCCGAGCTCACCGCGCACGTCACCGCCCAGATCGCCTCCTACAAGAAGCCCCGCAGGATCGTCTTCCGCGACGCCGTCCCCAAGACCGCCGTCGGCAAGCTCGACCGCAAGCGCCTGCGCGCCGACCTCGCCGACCGCTGACCCCGCCCCGGCGGCCGGACGTGACACCCGTCCGGCCGCAGGGTCATGGGACCGGGAAGCGGGACAGATTGTCAGGCGGGTGCCGGGGGCCGCGGGAGCCGGTTGGGCCTCTCCGCAGGGGGCCGGCGCGGTTTCTCGTCGGCGCCCCCGTGAACGCCTGTCAGGAGGAGTCGCGTCGTCTTCCGGTGCGGTCGAGTACACATCCGATCGCGATGAGGATCCCGCTCAGGAGCGTGCCCATCACCACCAGAGAGAGCAGGATGGCGCGGGGTTCGATGTTGAGTGCCGCCAGGCCGGTGAGCACCAGGCCGAGGCCCGCCGCGAACAGCCACGGTCCCGCCTCGTCCCGCTCGGCTCCCTCCGTTCGCCCAGCCGCCAGCAGGCGAGGAACGGCCTTGGCGACGATGCTGCCCGTGACGACGAGGAGCAGGCCGAGGAGTTCGTTCACGCTTCCTCCTTGCGGTTCGTCATGTCGTCACCGGTCGGCGCGTGCGGGCCTGCCGGGCCGGCCTCGGGAGTGGCGCAGGGCCGAGGTCAGGTGGCGATTGAAGGGAGACGGATTCGGAATCGGCTGTCACGGTTCGAACCGGTAGCCCATTCCGGGCTCGGTGAGGAGATGCCGCGGGCGCGCCGGATCGTCCTCCAGCTTCCGGCGAAGCGAGGACAGGTAGACGCGCAGGTAGTTGGTCTCGCCGACGTGGTTCGGGCTCCAGACCTCGGTGAGGAGCCGGCGCTGCGCTATCAGCTTGCCCGGGTTGCGCAGCAGGATCTCCAGCAGCCTCCACTCGGTGGGGGTGAGGTGGACCCGCACCTCGTCCGGACCGTGGACGATCTTGCCGGTGAGGTCGACGGAGTACCGGCCCACATTCACCACGGACACGGCGTCGCCCGCGGGCACCCGGCGGGTGATCGCGCGGATCCGGGCCAGCAGTTCCTCGATGCCGAACGGCTTGGTGACGTAGTCGTCGGCGCCCGCGTCCAGCGCGTCGACCTTGTCGCCGCTGCCGGTCCGGCCCGACAGCACGATGATCGGAACCTGCGACCATCCGCGCAGTCCGCGGATGACGTCGACGCCGTCCAGGTCCGGCAGCCCGAGATCGAGGATGACCAGGTCCGGATGCCACTCCGCGGCCCCGATGAGGGCCTGCATCCCGTTCGCGGCGACCCGCACCTCGTAGTCACGGGCCCGCAGATTGAGCCGCAGTGTCGCCAGGATCTGCGGCGAGTCGTCCACCACCAGTACGCACGTCATGGCCGCTCATCCCTCACCCGGCCGCGAGCACGAAAGCGCTGACCGCGTCGCCGGCCAGCGGCCAGGCGCTAATTCCAGGCGATCCATGGTGCCCCTCCTTAGCGGCGCGTTCACGTTTGACTGATGCATATCTTTCAGCGGGTGACATCTACAGGGCCACGTTAATGACCGAACCATTCCACAGCGAGGTCGGCTACACATTATTGACGTCTTCGCCGGGAATCTGGACACCATCCTGACGCGGGGCCGTCCGCGGCAGAGTCCGCGTTCAGGTGAACAAAGTGGCAGCACTGCGTCGCCGGGCCTTCGCAAGGCGGGTGCGCAGCAGGAAGAACGAGTGCGGTTCCGGCAGCCGCGCGGCTGCCGGAACCGCACATCGGCGGTGGGCGCCTGGCAAAGGGGCGGTGGCGCCCACCTGCATCCATCGGGGCGGGGGCTCCCCGTGGATATTCAGAAAGGCCAGGAAACGCGGGCGGATTCGATGAGCGGAATGACCTCGAAGGCGGCGTCGGTGAGCCCGCGGAAGACATACCGGCCGGGAAGCGACGGCATCCGCATGGCGCCGGCCGCATCCCAGATGTAGGACGGGACGCCGGCCGGGAGGGCGGCCACAGGATCGTCCTGGCCCCGGGCAGATCCGCGGGGTTCGCCGGTGACGATGACGACCCGGTCATGCCGGTCGAAGCAGTCCCGGACCGCCGCCGCGGCGTCGCCGTCGGCCATCTCGCGGAACCGTTCGGTCACGGTTCTCAGGCCGGCGCCGCTCTGGAGCGGTACCCGAGCATGCGTGCCGCCGAACTGCACCAGGTCCGCCTGCTCGGCGCGGAGGGCGAGAGCACGGGCGAACGTGGCGGCTCGGCCGGCGACGGTCTGCGCGGTGTTCCCGGTCGCCTCGGTGAACATCGGTGCCGGATGGTCGAGGAGGATGAGCGTACGGCCCGGCAGGACGGGAACGGCGGCCAGCGCGGCCTCGGCGGCGCGTTCCAGCGCCCGGCCCCAGCGGCGGGCGGGCGTGGCCTCTCCGGCGGCGAGGATCTCCAGCGGCCGTACACCGGCCAGGGCCACCTGGTCTGCGTCGGCCAGCATCGCGGCGACCTCCCCGGCCGTCTGGTCGTCCAGGCCCGCCTCGTCGAAGTCGCGTAGAGCGCGCAGACGGTCGCGGTAACCCATGAGCGGCAGGACGGCGCGCCATGCCCGTGCGTCCAGCGGTTCACCGAGCCAGCCGGGGATCATGTCCGCGGTCATCGCGGCTTGGACGAGGATGTCGGACGCATCGGCGCGCCGCAGGATGTCGCGCCGCTCCTCCCGCGAAAGCCGGTGCAACGCGGCGCGGGCGTGCAGCCTGGGCAGCGACACCGGAACCTCGTGCGGCGAGCCGCCGTGAGACGCGAGAAGGTGGTGGAACAGGTCGCTCTGGACGCCGGCGGCGGGCCTCGGATGCGTCATCTTGATGACATCGGCGAAGCGCACTTCCCCGCCCGGCCGGTCGTGGACGGCCACTGCCCGCTCGTCGTAGAGCACGAGGGCGGCATCGGCCACCCCTCGTTTGATCGGCTTCGGGACGGGGTGGCCGTACCGGCGGAACCAGTAGCCGAGCAGTTCTCCGGGCTGATCCGCGCTGCGCAGGATGCCGCTGATCAGCTGGCGGTTGCCACCGGAGGCGGTGAGACCTGCCCGCAGCCCGGCGCGGACCCATTCGACCGCGGCGACGATCGCCGCCGATCCGAGCGGCTCGCGTGCCGCCAGCCAGCCGATCAACCGGCACGACCAGGCGGCGTCCGCCAGCGCCAGGTGGGCGGCCAGGTCGGCGAACCGCCGGTCGGTGGCCGAGGTGAGGCTCTCCCCCTCGGCCAGTCCCCGCACCGCCAGGAAGAACAGCTCCTCTTTCGCGGCGCCGGCCCGGTCCGGAATGACGGCACCCTGACGGGACGCACTCATGGGTATGACACTTCTTTCTCGACAATGCGCGTACGAGTGAACTCTCCGGAAAGGGCGCCCGGTCGGTCACGTCCGTCCGTGGCGAGGCCGTGGAGGCGATCTTCATGGGGCCGATGTGCGGCGCATCCGTGTCCCCACCGCCCCGGCGACCGTACCGGCGCCGACCAGGGCCAGCAGCCGGGCGAGGTCCCACGGCCCGCGGACCACCAGGTCACCGGACCCGACGACGTCGAAACCGGTCACGAACGCCCAGGCCACAACGCCGAGAACCGCGCCGACGACAGGTGGGGCGGCCAGTGACCAGCCGACCACGGACGCCGCCGCGATCACGAACCCCACCGGCCAGGGCATGTTCTTGAGCACGACCGCGATCACGAACGCGCACAACGCACCCCCCGCCAGCGACCAGGCAGCCGACTCCAGCCGCTCCAACGCCGCCTCCCAGCGCATCTCACGCCCCGGCTCCTTCCAGGACTCCATGGAGTAAAGCGCCTATTCGGGGAGATTCGGCCGAACTTGACGAGCTCTTAGCACCTGTACCGCCATTTTTAACGCTTTCCTAACGGCACCCGAAAGGTGGCGAGTGGGGCCTATGAGCTTGACCAGGGAAGTGGGATTTATCCGGTCTACGGCAGGGGGAGCCGGCCGCCCGGGGTGACGAAGATCGTGGTGAGGGCGGTCAGGGCCACCACGGTCACGGCGATGGTCATCAGCAGGAGGGCGCCGCGGTGCTCGGCCGTGCCCTCGCGGCCGGCCGGGCGCACCAGGCGGCCGAGAAGGTAGACCAGTGCGCTCATGCCCAGGATGACCGCCCCGGCGACGGGGGACCACTTGAGCACGACCCCGCCCAGCGCCCCGAACGAGATGGCGGTGCGGATCCAGGCCAGCTCGGTGCGCTCCCGGGCCAGGCCGGGATCGAGGTCCTCCATGTCCTCCCGTGTCATTCCAGCACCGCCGACAGCAGGACGACCACCACCGCCACGAAGGCCAGCACCGCCACGGTGATCGACAGGACGCGGGGCAGCGGGGAGCGCGGCAGCGGCTCGCCCCGGCGCAGGGCCCGCTGGTTGCGGCCCCATTCGACGAAGCTGCCGATGGACACCAGGGCGCCGAAGACGATGAGCGGGACGGCGAGCATGTGCCGTCCCGCGGGCACCCCGGTGAACGGCGGCAGCAGCTGGACGATGGCGAGCCCGGCGACGATCAGCGCGAGCGCCGTGCGGTTCCAGGCGAGGAAGGTCCGCTCGTTGGCGAAGGTGAACCGGGCGTCCGGTTCGCCTTCGGGCGGCTCCTGGGACGCCGCGTCCTCGGCCTCCGAACGGCCGGACGGGTCGGCGCTCACTCGGCCTTCCGCACGTAGAAGTAGAACACGCCGTCCTCCTCCCCCGACTCCAGGACCTCGTCGTCGTTGGCCTCGGCCCAGGCGGGGATGTCGCCGAGCGAGCCCCGGTCGGTGGCCAGGACCTTGACGACCTGGCCGGGCCGGAGCCCGCGCATGGCCTTGGTCGCCGCCATCACCGGCATGGGGCACATGAGGTCGCGGGCGTCGACGAGCCGGTCTTCTATGACGTCCATGGTCCCTCCTAGATGAACATGGTCACGTGGGCGCGGCGGGCCTCCGCCATGAAGGCGGTGGCCCCGGCGAACTCGACTCCGTCGACGAAGTCGTCCTGGGTGTACCCGAAGACGTCGGCGCTCATCTGGCAGGCGACCAGCCGGACGCCGGCCTCCCGGGCGGTGTCCAGCAGTTCGCCGATGGCGGCGATGTTGTTCTTCGCGAACTTGGCGCGCATCATGGCCGACGCCATGGGCACCATGCCCGGGAGCGCGGAGACGATGTCGGGGATCCGCACCGGCATCGGCATGGCGGGGTTGCCGACCGGGTCGATCTTGAGCTTGCGGGCGAAGTCCCGGTGGACGATGTTGAGCCCGTAGAGAGTGAAGAAGATCGTGGTGTCCATGCCGACGGCGGCCGCGGAACTGCCCAGGATCAGCGGCGGGTAGGCCCAGTCGAGCGTCCCCTTGGAGGCCGCGAAGGCGGCCTTGCGGGTGGACGGATCCTCCTTGAACGCCCGCTGGACCTCCTCGCGGACGATCCGCCGGACGTCGTCCTCGGTGACGGGCAGGTGGGCTGTGTCGGTCTCATGAGACATGGGTCATCTCCATCGCTGCGTGGTGGAGGTCGGTCAGGGCGCGGCGGGTGGACTCCGCGCGGTCGGCCCAGTGCCCGGCGGGAACGCCGGGCGGGGCCGAGTCATGCCGTTTCCGCCAGCCGGCGGCCTCGGCCGCGAGCCAGCCGAACGCGGCGGCGGGATCCTGGTCGATGAGCGAGCGCAGGACGAACGCGCGCTCTCCGGCCCGCGGTCCGAGCCCGGTCTCCCGCGCCCCCCGCGCCAGGTCGGCGCGGGTGAGGATCAGGCCGCTGCGCGCCGGGGCCAGGAGCGCGCGCACGAACGTCTCGTCTCCGGGGCGGGGCGGGCCGGGGACGTCCCGCAGGTGCGCGGCGGAAGGCGGCGCGGCCAGTTCCTGCGCCTCGGCCGCCAGCGCGCCGGTCAGCAGCCGGGCCCAGGCGGCGTGGAAGCCGGGCGCGGTGGCGGCCACCGCCTGGGCGTACGGCGGGACCCAGGTCAGCAGGTGCTCCGCCAGCAGCGTCCGGCGCGCGTGCCGCCACATCAGGCGCCGGGCGGGCTCGGCCTCGGCGTATTCGTGTTCGGCGAGCGAGGCGTACAGGCCGAGCAGCGCCGCCAGATGGTCGGGTTCGGCGGGCGGCCGCAGCCGCAGGGCCCGCCAGAACCCGGCGATCCGCTCCGCGGCCCGGCCGCCGAGCATCCCGTCCGGCCCGAGGTAGACGGAGGCGTAGGGGACGAGCTGGAGGACGAAAACCGCGGTGTGGGCCTCCGCGTCGGCGCCGCCGGGCAGGCCGAGCGCCTCGGTGAGCCGGGCGTGTGCCGGGTCGGGGGGCTCGCACAGCGCGCCGAGCGCGCGGAACAGCTCAGGTGAGAGGGCCATCGGCGGGCTCCTCCGCGAGCAGGTAGGCGTCCCGGGACGGTTTGAGCGGGCGCATCAGCCAGTAGGGGCGCCGGGTGCCGTCGGGTGAGTGGGCGGTGGCGTCCCGCGTCCTGGCCAGCCATCTGCGGTAGGCGGCGTGGGCCTTGGCGGTGTCGACGGCGATGTCGCCGTAGGCGTCGCCGGGTCCGGCCGGGCGGACGCGGACGGCCTGGTGCCAGCAGTGCTGGCCGGAGATCGGGTCGGGCTGGACGGGGAAGGTCAGGTTCTGGTGCACGCCGACGTCCCCCCACCAGATGCGGCGGGTGTCGGGGTCGGCCGACCCGTACGGCTCCACTCCCCGGCGCCGGTGCATCGACCACCGGTCCCCGGCCTTGGCGAGGTCGACGGTGGCGGCGACCTGGCGTGGCCCGCCGTCGGTGTGGCCGGCGGGCTTCCAGCGCCCCATGTGGTGGCTGCAGGCGACGACGCCCGGCCGGATGCCCTCGGTGACCCACGCCTTGAGCACGAAGTGACCGATCTCGGTCTCGACGCGGACCAGGTCGCCCATCGCGACACCGAGCGGCGCGGCGTCGTCCGGATGGATCCACAGCGGGTTGGTGTGCGCCAGTTCGTTCAGCCACTTGGCGTTGGCGCCGCGCGTGTGGATCTGCGTCGGCAGCCGGAACGTGGAGATGAGCACCTTCTGCCCGGGTTCCAGCGCCGACGGGTGGACGTGGCTGCGGATGTAGCCGGGCAGCGCGTGCTCCGGCCAGCCCCACTCGGCCAGCGTCCGGGAGTAGAACTCGAGCCGGCCGCTGGGCGTCGGGAAGCCGCGCCGGACGACGCCGTCCACGCGAACCCCCACCGGCCGGCGGCCCTCGGCGTCGGGCTCGGGTGTGGCGACCGGGACGATGTTGGGTCCGGGCACCGGCGGCACCGGCGAGTACACGCGGCCGAACGCGTCGTCCACGGCGCCGTCGAGGACGCCGGCGGGGACCTCCTCCTCGTGTACCGGCCCCACGCCGGAGCGGATCTCGAACGCGCCGTACCGGCGCATGTACTCCAGCGGGGTGCGGCCCTCGGCCGCCGCGGCCTCGGGCAGGCCGGGCACCGAGTGCTCGAACATGTGGCCGTAGTACTCGTCGACCGTCAGCTTCTCGCCGGGACGGGCGGCGGACTCGTGGTGCCGCCGGATGCCGAGGGAGCCGTCCGGGTCGATCCGCCAGGACAGCTCCGTCCAGAACTCGTTCTCCTCCCACACCTGCCCGGGGTTGACGTCGCGGGTGTCGGTGACCGTCTCGCCGAGCCGGGCGCGGGCGGCGCGCAGCACCGGCTGCCGGAAGCCGATCCACTGGCCGTCGTACTGCTCGTAGGAGTGGACGTCGTGGCGCTCGGAGCCGACGCCCATGGGAAGGATGTAGTCGGCGAAGTAGGCTGTCTCGTTCCAGGTCGGGGTGAGGGCGGCGTGCAGGCCGACCAGGTCGGTGTCGGTCAGCGCCTCCACCCAGCTCAGCCCGTCGGGGTTGGTCCACACCGGGTTGTAGACGCGGCTGAAGTACACCTCCAGCCGGCCGCGGCCCTCCTTGAGGAAGTGGGGCAGCAGGAACGACAGTTCGTTCAGCGCCAGCGGGTACTCCACCGGCCAGGTCAGCTCGTTCCACGTGGTGGGGTGCCCCGGCATGTGGATCGGGCGGGGCACGAACTTGTTCCAGGCGTTGGGGTGGGTTCCGCCTTCGGTGGCGACCGCGCCGAGCAGGCAGTTGAGCAGGAACAGGCACCGCGAGACCTGCCAGCCGCCGAGGTTCCCGGCCGCCGCCGACCGCCAGTTGTGGGTGGACAGCCGCGTGCCCGCGCCCGCGACGGCCTCGGCGATCCGGGCGATGACGGACGCGGCCACACCCGACTCCGCGGCGGCGAACTCGAAGGTGTACTCCGCGTACAGCTCGCCCAGGATCCGCTCGAACCGCTCGAACGTCGCCTCCTCCCCCGGGTGCTCGGCGGCCAGGTACTCGCGCCAGTTCCACCAGCGCCGCACGAACTCCCGGTCGTGGCGGCCGGTCGCGATGAGATGGCGCGCGATCGCCAGCAGGATCGCCGCCTCCGAGCCCGGCTGCGGCGCGATCCAGTGGTCGGCGTGGGTGGCGGTGTTGGACAGGCGGGTGTCGAAGACGATGAGGGTCGCGCCGCGGGCCTTGGCGTCCATGACGCGCTGCGCGTGCGGGTTGAAGTAGTGCCCGGCCTCCAGATGCGAGCTGATCAGCAGGATGACGTCGGCGCCCGCGTGGTCGGGGCTGGGCCGGTCGATGCCCGTCCAGAAGTGGTAGCCGGCGCGGGCACCGGACGAGCACACGTTGGTGTGGGAGTTGTGGCCGTCCACGCCCCAGCTCGCCAGGACCCGCTCGGTGAAGCCGTCCTCGCCGGGCCGGCCGACGTGGTACATGACCTCGTTGGGCCGCCCCCCGGTGATCGCTGCGCGGATCCGGGCGGCGATGTCGTCCAGCGCCTCGTCCCAGCTCACCTGCGTCCAGCGGCCCTCGCCGCGGGCGCCGGCGCGCTTGAGCGGGGCGAGGATGCGGTCGGGGTCGGTGACCTGGTTGAGCGTCGCGGGTCCCTTGGCGCAGTTGCGGCCCCGCGACCCGGGGTGCTCCGGGTTGCCCTCGAACTTGCGGACGGTCAGCGTCTCGCGGTCGACATAGGCCAGCAGGCCGCAGGCGGACTCGCAGTTGAAACAGGTCGTGGGCACGAGCATGGACCGGTGCTCGCTGCGCCGCGCGTCCAGCTCGACCCAGTCGTCCCAGCGCTCCTTCGGCGGGAACGCGGCCAGGTGCACCCGGCTGGCGCCCGGATAGAACGTCTCCCCGCGCGCCGCCGTGTCCTGCCGCGCCGCACTGACGCGAGCGGCGATCTCTTCAAGTCCCGGCATCGGTCCTCCTCGCCCCGCGATCTTCATTCACGTGGCCTCATGCGAGCGGTACGGACTGGCCGGCCTGGACGTAGGCGTGCTCGTAGGCGACGAGCCCCGCCAGAGCCAGCGGCGCCACCCAGGCGCCGGCCACGGGAGCGGCCAGGCCGGCGGTGGTCAGGGCCAGGCCGATCCAGAACGGCCGCGCGTAGCGGCCACGTGTCATGGCCTTGACGGCGAGCCGGGCGTGTTCGGTGGGGTGGGCGAGCGTCACCTCGCCGGCGGCCATGAGCGCGTGCGCCCCGGCGGTGGCGGCCAGCGTCCAGCCGAGCGGGGTGACCGCGTCCGGCTGCGTCCACGCGGCGACCGGCAGCAGCGCCGCCGCCCCGGCCACGCCCGCCTGGACGAGCAGGTGCGCGGGCAGCAGCGGGTTCTGCCACAGGTCGCGCGCCTTGGCCTGCGCGAACAGGTAGGCGGTGTACACGGCGGCGAGCACGGCCAGCGGGACGCCGGGCACCGCGACCGCCACCCGCATCGCATCGCCGCCGCCGAGCGGCCCCGCGAGCAGGTGCAGTCCGAGGGCGCCCGCGTACCCGGTCAGGATGATCCCGCCGCGGACGAGCCAGCTTCGCCACTGCGGGCGGGTCAGGATGTAGACGAACCGTGCCGGGTGCTCCAGGTCCCAGATCAGCAGCCCGGCGGTGAGCGCCAGGAACACCGCCGCGATCAGCGGGGCCGCCCAGGCCGTCAGGGTGCCGTCCCAGGGCAGCCGCCCGGTCGCCGCGAGCAGCGTCGCGACGAGATAGGAGCCCGCGGCGACGCCCTTCGTCCAGGTGTAGAGGCTGACCCGCCAGTCCCACGGCATCCGGTGGCCGATGTCGTAGGACAGCAGGGCCGCCGCGCTGCTGTTGCCGGTGCCGGGGTGGCCGGAGGCGACCTCTCCGGGCCCGTCCTGGATCTCGCTCCACGCGAACGTGTCACCGTCCGGGCGTCGCGCCGCCAGCGGGTCGAGGGTCGCCTGTGTCGCGCCCCGGTAGAACAGCTTCGGCCGGGTGCCCTTCTCCGGGCGGCGTACGGCGACCGGCTCCCGCGCGACCATCCGGGCGGCCTCCGACTCCGGATCGTCGAACTGGCCCACGAGGATCGCCTGTGTCGGGCAGACCACGACGCAGGCGGGCTCCAGCCCGGAGTCGATGCGGTGGGAGCACAGGTTGCACTTCTCCGCCGAGTTGTCCTCGGGATTGATGAAGATCGCGTCGTACGGGCACGCGGCCATGCACGCCTTGCAGCCGATGCAGGCGTCCTTGTCGAAGTCGACGATGCCGTCGGGACGGGTGTACATCGCGCTGGTGGGACAGGCCGCCACGCATGGGGCGTCCTCGCACTGGTTGCAGCGCGTCACCTGGAACGCCCGCCGTGCCTGCGGGAACGTCCCCACGTCGACGTTCTTGACGTAGGTGCGGGTGACCGACAGCGGCACCTCGTTCTCCGACTTGCACGCCGTCGTGCAGGCGTGGCAGCCGATGCAGCGGGTCTGGTCGATGAGTTTGAGCCACCGGCGCGGCTCACCGTCCACGGTCCCGGTCTGGATCAGCGGGGCGTCCGCCCCGCTCGTCTCATCGTCGGCCACAGGTCTCCCCCTCAAGGGACTCGCGCGCCACGCCGGTCACATCCGGCCGTGCAGCATGAGGTGCCAGTACATGGCCGGGAGGCCGTAGCGCTTGAGCAGCCACATGTCGTAGCGCGGCTTCATGGTGTCGATGAACGGGATGCTCGGCGCCGGCTTGAGGTCGTAGTCGAACTCGGCGAGCAGCATCCTGTTGCGGGCGGTGACCAGCGGGCACGAGGTGTATCCGTCGTAGCGGCCTTCGGGCGTCCTGCCGCGCATGGCCGCGAGCAGGTTGGCCACGACGACGGGCGCCTGCTTGCGGATGGCCGCCCCCGTCTTGGAGGTGGGCAGGTTCGCGACGTCGCCGAGCGCGAACACGTTGGGCCAGTTCGGGCTCTGCAGCGTGTACTGGTCCACCTGCACGTAGCCGAAGGGGCTCGCCGGGTCGGCGAGCGGGGAGCCCTTGACCCAGTCCGGGGCGCTCTGGGGCGGCGTGGCGTGCAGGACGTCGTAGTCGATGGTGTCCTTCGTGCCGGTGGCCGCGTCGGAGATCACCGCGCGCTTCGCGTCCCCGTCCACCTCGACGAGCTGGGACTCCCTGCGGACCTCGATGCCGTAGTCGGCCGCGATGCCCACCAGCACCTTCGCCCAGTCGGGCTGGCTGAACATGGCCGCGGTGGGCAGGACGAGAATGATCCTGATGTCGTCCAGCACATGCCGGGTGCGCCACCAGTCGGCGGCCAGATAGGCGATCTTCTGCGGGGCGCCCGCGCACTTGACCGGCCCGGCGGGCATGGTGAACAGCGCGGTGCCGCCGCTCAGGTCGCGGATGAAGTCCCAGGTGCGCGGGGCGAGGTCGTAGCGGTAGTTGCTGGAGACGCCGTTGCGGCCCAGCGTCTCGGTGAGCCCGGCCACCTTGTCGAAGTCGAGCTGGTTTCCGGGCGCCATCACCAGATGGCCGTAGTGCAGCACCTCACCGGAGGCCGTGGTCACGGTCTGCGCGTCGGGATCGACCTCGGCCGCGGCCTCGCGTACCCACGTCACTCCCCCGGGAATGACCTTGGCCTCCGGCCGCATGGACGCGGACGCCGTGGCCCTGCCGCCGCCGACCAGCGTCCACAGCGGCTGGTAGTAGTGGTTGGCCGAGGGCTCCACGACGGCGATGTCGTCCACACCGGCACGGCGCAGGCGGGCGGCCACGGTGATGCCGGCGGTCCCGCCGCCGACGATGATCACTTCATGGTGACGGGAAGACGGTTTCGGTGCGCTCACTGTGGAACCTCTTTCTGTGCGGGCCGGGTCAAAGACAGCCCGGCGGACTCCGCGTTGTCGAACAGGTCGTCGATGCCGGTCACGAGCCGTCCGCGGGCGGCCAGCAGGGAGGCCGCCACCGTGGACCGGTAGCCCGTCCGGCAGTAGACCCAGACGTTTCCTGGAGGGATCTCGTCGGCGCGGTCCGGCAGGTCGTGCAGCGGGATGTGCACGGCGCCGGCGACATGGCCGTCCGCCCACTCCGCGTTCCGCCGGACGTCCAGCACTACGGGCCGGTCGCCGCCGGGGGCGCGCAGGGCCGCGGCGAGGTCGGCGAAGGCGGCCAGGGGCAGTGCCGCGAGCGGCCGGCCGGCCGCCCAGTCCTCGGCGCGTCCGGTGGCCGCGGCGGCGGGACGGTCGATGCCGATGCGGACCAGTTGCCGCTGTGCCCGCGCCACCTGGTCCGGTGTCTCGCCCAGCAGGGTCACCGGCGTGCCCCAGGGGATCAGCCAGCCGAGATAGGTGGCGAAGCTGTCGCCCAGGGTGAAGCAGAACGACCCGGGCACGTGACCGGCGGAGAAGGCCACCCGGTCACGCAGGTCGACCACCCATTCCCCGGCGTCGATCCGCCGCCGCAGCTCGGCCGCGTCGGCCCGCCGGGGCGGCGACAGGTCGGGGCCGGACGGACCGGCCAGGTTGGACGGACCCATGTGGGCGTAGTAGGCGGGCCAGGCGTCCAGCCCGGCGAGCAGCAGCTCGACGTAGTCCCGCTCGTCGAGCGTCAGCGCGGGGTTGAACCGCCTCTCCCGGCCGATGGTGGAGGAGTCCGCCGCGGCCTGGGTGGCGGAGCAGAAGCTGCCGAAGCCGTGCGTGGGGTAGATCGCGGCATCGTCGGGCAGTTCCGCGGCCAGCCGGTGGGCGGACGCCCATTGCGCGTGTGCCAGGGCGCCGGTGTGGTCGGGGCCGAGCAGGTCGGTCCGGCCGGTGGTCCCGTACAGCAGGGATCCGCCGGTGAAGACACCGCGCGCCTCGCCCGCGTCCTCCAGTACGTACGAGAGGTGCCCGAACGTGTGACCGGGCGTCGCGACGACCCGCACCAGCATGGCGCCGACCTGCACGGTGTCACCGTCCCCGACGGGCGTGCGCTCGAAACGCACGGGTTCGGCGGCGTTCACCAGATAGCCGGCCCCCGTGGCCCGTGCGAGCGCCAGTCCCCCGGTGACGTAGTCGTTGTGCATGTGGGTCTCGGCGACGTGGGTGATGCGCACGCCCCGCTCACCGGCCAGCGAGAGTACGCGGTCGATGTCCCGCTGCGGGTCGACGACCAGGGCCGCCTCCCCGTCATGGACCAGATAGCTGCGGTCGCCCAGCGACGGCGTCGGGATCGGCACGACTTCGATCATGGCCGCGTCCTCCACGGGGGAGATTGGCTTGACCCGTCGAATGTACGTACATTTCGGGGGTCATGGCAAGGGTGAGGATGATGCGATCTTCAAGCCGTAAAACCGTTCCCACCAGGCATATCGCTGGCTCCTGCCGATGATGTCCAGACATTTACCGGGAGACACGCGGTGGTCTCACGGCCGGACGGCGGCCCGGCCGGGCGGTTGCGGGCCGGCTTCATCCGGGCCGGCGGCGCGGTCTTCCGGAACCTTGGGCTCTGCCCGATACGACCGGCGGGCAGCGGGAAGGTCGTTCCAGCGGGGCCGATTCGCCCCGGCACCCCGGGCGGCCCGCGAGGGGCGCAGTCCCTGTCTCTCCGTGGCGAAGGGGGAAGGAGCACATGGCCGGCGGACTCCTGACCGACCTGTACGAGCTGACGATGGCGGCGAGCTACCTGCGGCGCGGGATGAGCGGGCCGGCGACCTTCAGCCTCTTCGTCCGGAATATGCCGCCCGACCGGGGTTACCTGATCTCCTGCGGGCTGGCCGACTGCCTGTCGTTCCTGGAGGACTACCGCTTCGCCCCGGACGATCTCGGCTATCTGGCGGACGAGCAGGGATTCGACGACGACACGCTCCGGGCCCTGGAACGGCTCCGGTTCACCGGTGACGTGCTGGCGGTGCCCGAGGGCCGCGTCGTGTACGCGGGCGAGCCGATCCTGGAGGTCACCGCGCCCATCGCGGAGGCCCAGCTCGTGGAGACCGTCCTGCTGAACCACATCTCCTTCCAGTCCACGGTCGCCACCAAGGCCGCGCGGTGCGTGCGCGCGGCGGCCGGGGCCCAGCTGATCGACTTCGCCTTCCGCCGGACGCAGGGCATCGAGGCGGGGCTGTCGGCCGCCCGCGCCTCCTACATCGCCGGGTTCGCCGGCACCAGCAACGTCGAGGGCGCCCGGCGGTACGGCATCCCGGCGGTCGGCACCATGGCCCACTCCTACATCGAGGCGTTCCCCGACGAGGACGCGGCCTTCGCCGCGTTCACCGCCGACTTCCCCGACCGGAGCACGCTGCTGGTCGACACCTACGACACGCCCGCCGGCGTCGAGGCCGCGATCCGCGCGGCACGCCGGGCCGGGCTGCCGCACCTGGCCGGGATCCGCCTCGACTCGGGGGACCTCGGCGCCCTCGCCGTCCAGGCCCGCCGGATGCTGGACGAGGCGGGCATGACCCGGACGCGCATCGTGGCCAGCGGCGGGCTCGACGAGCACCGCATCGCGGACCTGACCCGCGCCGGGGCGCCGATCGACGTCTACGGGGTGGGAACCAGGATGGGCGTGTCCGCCGACGCCCCCTACCCCGACAGCGCCTACAAGCTGGTGGCCTACGGGGACCGGCCGGTGATGAAGCTGTCCACGGGAAAGGTCAGCGCGCCCGGCGCCAAACAGGTGCATCGCGGCCCGGACGGTGATCTCGTCGCGCTGCGCGACGAGCCCGCGCCCGCCGGGACGGAGCCGCTGCTCGTCCCCGCCATGAAGGCCGGACGCCGCGTCGGCCCCGCCGAGCCGATCGGGGTGGCACGCGAGCGGTGCGCCGCCGACCAGGCCGTCCTGCCCGGCGAGATCACCAGGCTGCGCGGCCCGGAGACCGGGAGCGTCCGGCTCAGCGCGCGGCTCCGGGAGTGCCGGGACCGGCTCCGCGCGGAACTCACCGCCCGCGTCGCCCGCACCCCGCTCTGACGGGCGGCGGCCCCCGTCCGACAGAACGCGGCCGGGTGTCAGCGCAGTTTGGCGAGGCGCTCGTCGTACTCCTCGCTGCTGATCTCGCCGCGTGCGTAGCGCTCGGCGAGGATGCGGCGGGCGCTCTCCGTTCCCGTCACGTCCTGGGGCCGCGTCTCATCGCGCCGCGAGTCGTCGCGGCGCGGGCCCGCGAACCGGATGACGAGCCACACCGCCACGCCGATCACGGCGATCCACAGCAGCATCATGATCGTTCCCCAGAGCCACATCCAGCCCGACCAGTCGTTGCCCCCCATGTGCCCCCAGCCGGAACCGGGGTGGGCGAGTACCAGGGCGTTCGCGATGTTCATGGCGGCACCTCCCGACACCTCCATGGTGCGCCTCCCGGGTCGCGCGCCCACAGAGTCGAAGGTCCCCCGGCCCGCAGACCCGGGTCTCCAGGTCCGGCGATCACGCGCGGCGAGGCCGGGCACGTCGTGAGAGGCGGGCGGGATGGACGATTCCGAACCGAATATGGACTAATCCAGCATCGATCCACACCCAAATTTTGACAGGCGCCAGGTTAACGTGGGCTCGGACGCTATAAGACGATCTCCGGAGCAACTCGTTTATCTGCGCCCGCATCCGTGGCGGGTGAACCATGAAACGGATGGAGGGCGGGGTTGATGACGTCCGAGCAGGAGCCGTATATCGGTGTCGTCGTGCCCATTCACGATGTCGAGCCGTACCTGGAGGAATGCCTGACCTCGATCGCCCGGCAGTCGATCCGGGAATTGGACGTCGTGATGGTCGACGACGGCTCCACCGACGCGAGCGCGGAGATAGCCGAGGCGTTCTCCCGCGAGGATCCGCGGTTCCGGCTGATCAGCCAGCCCAACGGCGGTCTCGGCCAGGCGCGCAACGTGGGGGCGGACGCGGTGCGCGGACGGTTCCTGGCGTTCGTCGACAGCGATGACGTGCTGCCCGGCCACGCGCTGGAGCTTCTCACCGCAACGCTGGAGCGGACGGGTTCCGACATCGTCTCGGGCAATGTGCGGCTGCTGACCGAAGAAGGGCTCGTCCAGTCGCCGATGCATCGCCGCCCGATGGGGACGACGCGGCTGCGCACGCACATCACCCGCGACCACCTGCTGCTGTACGACCGGCTGGTGCCCAACAAGGTGTTCCGCCGCCGGTTCTGGGACGAGCACGGGTTCCGCTTCCCCGAGGGCGTCCTGTACGAGGACATCCCGGTGACCCTGCCGGCGCATTTCCTCGCCTCGTCCGTCGATGTGGTGAGCGAGCCGGTCTACTACTGGCGGCAGCGCGCCGGCGGCGCCCTGTCGATCACCCAGCGCCGCACCGAGCTCGCCGCGGTCACCGACCGGTTCGCCGCGGTGGAGTCCGTCAGCCGGTTCCTGGGCTCGCGGCCGGAGCCGAAGGTGCGCGCGTGCAAGCGGAAATACGACGAGGTGGCGCTGCGCAGCGATCTGCGGATCTTCATCAACGTGCTGGACGAGGCCGACGACGAGTTCCGGGCCCGTTTCATCGAACTGGCACGGAGTTTTCTCGCCGGGGCGGACCGTACGGCACTGGACGGCCTGCCGGCCATGTTGCGTCTGAAATGGCACCTGGCCGAGCGCGGGATGGTGCCGGAACTGCTGCAGGTACTGGAGTACGACCGCCGCAGGCCGAAAATTCCGGTGACCCGCCGGCTGTGGCACCATTACGCGAAATATCCCTTTTGGGGGGACCGCCGGCTGCGCGTTCCCCGCCGGGTGTTCCGGCTCGGCGAGGAACTGGCCGCCCGCGCCCAGGTGCACACGGTGACGTGGCGGCGGGGCAAACTCCACATCACCGGCCACGCCTACATCGCCAACATGGGGACGCGGTTCCCCTGGTCGTCGGTCAAGGTCCTCGCCATGCGGGAGCCGGGTAGCGGCGCGACCAGGGTCGCCCCGGCATGGACCCGGCGCTGCCCGGACGCCGACGAGGTCTCACGCGACCCGCACCGCAGCCACCGGTGGTCGGGGTTCTCCGGAACGATCGACCCGAAGCGGCTGCGGCGCGACGGCCGGTACGTCGACGGGACCTGGCTGTTCGCGGCCGGGGTGTACGACCGCGGCGTGCTGCGGCGCGCCGCGCCGACCGCGGCGTCCTCGGGCAGCGGCGCCCACCCGCCCTGGCACTACGTCACCGAGGACGTGCGCGTGGTCCCGCTGGTCACTCACGGCGGCACGCTGCGGCTGCGGGTGGAGACGGTGCGGGCGCGCCTCACCGGTCACCGGATGGCCGGCGATTGCCTGGAGGTCCGCGGCACGCTCCGCGGCGGCGTCCCGGACGGCGCCGCGCTGGTGCTGCGCAGACGGGCCGGGACGGTGCTGGACCGCTACCCGGTGACCCCGGACACCGCGTCCGCCGGAGGCTTCCGCGCGCGGATACCGCTCCGCGACCTGATCGACGACATGCCCGCCCACGCCGAGGTCGCCGACCGTCTCCCGGACCCCGAACCCGACCAGGGCTTCGGCTGGCGTCTCGACCTGAGCCTCCGGCAAGTCCCCACGGAGAACCCGTCCCCGGCCACGCGAGCCTCCGCGGGCACGGACGATCTCGCAGCCGCGGACATCACCGAGGTCGCGGGCGACCCCATGGCGGGGGACGCATCCGGAGGGGTGGACGATCCCGCGGCGGACGACGCCGCGGCGGCGGACGATCCGGCCGCGGAGGGATCTACCGAGCCGGAGGAGATCCGGCTGGTACTGGACAACGACGTCACCGAAGGGCTGTACGCCTTCACGGGCAAGGAGTTCGTCGTCTACCGATCTCCGCACGGGTACGCCTGGCTGAAGGCCCGCACGCCCCGGCCGGTCATCACCGAAGCGGCCTGGAAGCAGGACGGGACGCTGGTGCTGGCCGGGGAGTATCCGCCCGGCGCACCGGACCCGGCCGAACTGGTGCTGCGCAGCCGCGACCGGAACGAGGAGCGCGCGTTCGCCCTGTCCCGCCGGGACGGGCGGTTCCACGCCGAACTCCCGTTGAGCCGGCTGGTCTCGCTCGGCGGCGTCCTGCCCCTGGCGGCGGGCAGGTGGGACGTGCGCGTCCGGCGGCCGGCGACCCCGGCGGCCCCGGCCGGGGAGAGCCTGGCCGTCCCCCTGGACCACGCGGCACTGGACCGGCTGCCGGTCGAGACGACGGTGAACGGCCGCCGCTACGTGTTCCGGGAGCAGGGGTACGACGTGCCGATCGTGGAGGCCCACTCCGACCTGCGGCCCGGCGAACGCGGGGCGTACCGCCAGCTGCGGACGCGCGTCCGGCACTATCGGGCGCCGCGCCGGCTGCGGTCCCTGCGCCCGGCGGTGCTCTACGACAGCTACTCCGGCAAGCAGTACTCCGACAGCCCCCGCGCCATCCACGAGGAACTCGTGCGGCGGGGCGCCGAGGTGGAGCATCTGTGGCTGGTCCGCGACGGGCAGGTGGAAGTGCCCGAGACAGCGCGTCCGGTGCGGCTGTGGGGGGCCGAGTGGTACGAGGCCATGGCCCGCAGCCGCTACATCGTGACGAACGCGCATCTGCCCGAGTGGTTCGTCCGCCGCCCCGGTCAGGTCGTCGTCCAGACCTGGCACGGCACCCCGCTCAAGCGCATCGGGTTCGACATCGAGGACGTCCAGTTCGCCAACCCCCGCTATCTGGAGAAAGTCGCCAAGGAGGTCCGCAACTGGAGCTGCCTGGTCTCCCCGAACGCCTTCAGCACCCCGATCCTGCGCCGGGCGTTCCGCTACGAGGGCGAGATCATCGAGACCGGGTATCCGCGCAACGACATGCTCGCCTCCCCGGACCGGGACATGCAGGCGGAGCGGATCCGCGAGCGGCTCGGCCTGCCGCCGGGCAAGCGCGCCGTCCTGTACGCGCCCACCTGGCGGGACGACAGCTACTACGGCCCCGGCAAGTACCGGCTCGACCTGCAACTGGACCTGGAGCGGGCGGCGGCCGAACTCGGCGACGACCACGTGCTGCTGATCCGGCGGCACCCCAATGTGGTCGATACCGTCCCGGAGGTCGCGGGCGGCTTCGTCCGCGACGTGTCGGCCTATCCCGACATCGCGGAACTGTTCCTGGTCGCGGACGTCCTGCTGACCGACTATTCGTCGCTCATGTTCGACTACGCCAACACCGGACGCCCCATGCTGTTCTTCACCTACGACCTGGAGCATTACCGCGACGAGCTGCGGGGCTTCTACTTCCACTTCGAACGTGAGGCGCCCGGACCGCTGCTGAAGAACTCCGACGAGGTGATCGGGGCGCTCCGTTCGATCGACGAGGTCGAACGCGCGTACGCCGTCCCGTACAAGCGGTTCATCCGGCGCTTCTGCGAGCTGGACGACGGCAAGGCCGCCCGCCGGGTCGCCGACCGCATCCTCCAGACCGGTTGACGAGCCGCCCGGCATGAGGCGATACGGCGTGCGGGCGGCGCGGCATCCCGCTGTTGTGGCGCTGGTGACGTGGGTGGTGGCCACCCCGGTGGCGATGCTGCTGCCCGCGCTGGCCGACCGGAGCCCGTTCAGTCCCCGGGGCGCGATGCTGCCGATCGCCGCCGGCGGGCTGCTGCTCGCCGCCGGGCTGGCGCTCGCCACGGTCCGGATCGACCGGTGGCTCGGCCCGTCCCGGACCGAGCCGCTCACCGGGGTGGCCGCCGGGCTGCTGGCCGCGTGGGTGGCGCTCGCCCTGCGCAACTCCCTGCACGGCACCCCGTTCGGGTTCGCGGGGCTGACCGGGGACGAGGGCCGGATGAGCGCGATGGTCACCCGCTACAGCGCCACCGCGGTCCCCTCGGACGGCATCGTCGCGGGGGTGCCGACCGAGTATCCGCCGCTGTTCCCCTGGGCGGCCGGACGGGCGGCGGCGCTGCTCGGCGCCGATGCCTGGCGGGTGCTCGGCGACGCGCAGATCCTGACGGTCTCCGGGGCCGTCCTGGTGACGTTCCTGCTGTGGACCCGGCTGGTGCCCGCGCCCGCCGCGCTCGCCATCGCCGCCGTCGCGCTGGTCGCCTTCGGCGATCCGCGCAAGGCGCACGAGGTCGTCGCGCTGGCCGTGTTCATCCCGTGGGCCGCGGCGACGTTCGGCCGCCCGCCGCGCGGGCGGCCGCACTGGCTGCCCGCCGGGATCCTCGGCGGCCTCGTCGTGGCGACCTACCTGGGTTTCGTGCTGTGGGGCGCGGCGGGCATCCTCGTCCTGGCCTGGCTGACCTGGCGGACGTCCGGCGACCGCCGCCGCTACCTGACGTACCTGGCCAAGGTGGTCGCGGTCGCCGCCGTGACCGCGGCCTGGTATCTGGTGCCGTACGGCTGGACGCTGGTCAGCGAGGGCGGGCAGATGGTCTCGGACATGTTCCCCGCCCCCGCCATCACCGGCGACCCGTTCCCGTTCCTGGTCGCGACCCCGCTGGGCGTCCTCCAGACGATCGGGCTGCTGGGCCTCGTCTGGTACCGGCGCACCATGTGGTGGGCCATGCCGCTGCTCTGGCTGGCCGCCGGCGCGTACCTGTACCGGGTGCTCGGTGCCGCCCGGTACATCCTCACCGGGCACACCGGCCTCTTCTACCACACCGCCCGCATGATCACGGTGCTGCTCGCCATCGCCGGCGTCCTCACCGTCGTGCAGGCGGCGCCCGGCCTGCTGCGCCGGATCGCGGCCCGTGACACGCTTCCGTCCGGTGTGGCCGCCACCGCCCTCGCCGCGCTGATCGGCTGGTCCGCGTTCACCTACTGGGATGCCTGGACGCCCCCGGCCGGCGGCACCGCCGCCGTGAGCGGGACCCGCCGCTACGCCACGCTCGCGCACACCGAACCGCGTCCCGGCGGGACCCTTCCGCGGTACGCGCCGGACGAGCCCGCCGTCCGCTGGTTCCCCGTCGAGCCGGTCCGGCGGGCGGTGACCTCCGTCCTCGGCCGTGACGCCGCGCCCCGCACCCTCTCCTATGACGAACGGCTGTTCGCCTACCTGCCGTGGCCCGGCTACATCGCCGTCGATCGCACGGCCGCGTCCAGCACGAGCCATTGGGACGATCGTCATGCCGCCCTGGCCGCGCTGGCCGCCGTTTCCGACCCGAACACCTTCGCCCGAGCCGCGGGCAGGACCCGGTACGGCCGCATCGACGTGTTCGTCCTGCGTGCCGGGCCGAACGCGTGGACGTGGCGGGACATCCGCTTCCGTCCCGCCCAGTTCGCCGCCGCGCACTTCACCGTGCGCTCCCTCCCCGGCGGCACCGTGGTCGCCATCCGCCGCACCCCCTGACCTGGGGTTCAGCGAGGTATGGACCTTCGGCCCTGGCACCGGGTGGCCCGTCCTCCCGAGGCTGGAAGGAGCCGTGGAACGCGGGAGGTGGAGCATGGCCGCACCGATCGTCGTGGGAACGGACGGATCCGATCCCGCCGGTGACGCCGTCGACTGGGCCGCGGGGGAGGCGGGGCTGCGGCACCGGCCCCTGCACATCGTCCACGCGGCGGAGATCTGGCCGTACCAGGTCCGCCGCTTCACCGAGGGGTCCGGAGCCGTGTCACGGGCCGGACGCGCCATCCTCGCGGAGACCGAGGAACGCGTCCGCAAACGCCACCCCGAGGTGCGGGTGACCACCTCCCTCGTCGTCAACTCGACGGTGACGGCCCTGCGCGACGAGTCGGAGAAGGCGTTCGAACTGGTCCTCGGGCATCGCGGGCACGGCGGGTTCGCCGGGCTGCCGCTCGGCTCGGTGTGCCTGCGCCTCGCCGGACGGTCGGCGGTGCCCCTGGTGATCGTGCGCGGCGGAGACGGCGTCCACGGCGAGGTCGCGGTGGGCCATGACCTCGACGCGGAGCCCGATGGCGCGCTGCACTACGCGTTCGACGCCGCCGCCGTCCGCGGCGCGCGGCTGCGCGTGGTGTACGCCTGGCAGATCTCCGCCGCGCTCGCCCAGTCCGGCTACAGCGTGGACGAGGAACGGATGAACGACGAGCAGCGGGCCCGGGTCATCGAGACCTACGCCCCGCTGCGCGAGCGGTACCCGATGGTCGAGGTGGTGGACGAGGTGCTGCGAGGGCATCCGGTCGCCGCGCTGACCCGGGTGTCGCGGACGGCCGACCTGCTGGTCGTCGGGACGCACGACCGGCCCCGGGGAATGCCCCGGCTCGGGTCGGTCAGCCACGGCGCGATCCATCACGCGGAATGCCCGGTGGCCGTCGTCGGCCCGTCCTGACCTTTCCGGAACCCGGGCGCTTCGGCGGCCGGTCGCTTTGAGGAGGAGAGATGAACACCAGAACCGTACGCTGGGCCGCGCTGCCGGTGCTGGCCGCCGGAGCGTACGCCCTGTTCCATTCCCGCATGCTGCGCTGGGGAGCGACATCGGAAGAGGCCGACGCCACGTATCCGGGCGACGAGCTGATCGAGCTTGCGACCGCCCAGTCGACGATGGCGACGACGCTGCCCGCGCCGCCGGAGGACGTCTGGAAGTGGCTGGTCCAGATGGGGCACGAACGGGGCGGCTGGTACAGCTGGGACACGCTCGACAACCTGGGATACCCGAGCGCGGACCGCATCGTCCCGGAATGGCAGGACACAGCGGTCGGCGACCGGGTGCCCACGACGCCCGGCGGCGCGTCCTACTTCGTGGTGGCGATGCTCGACCCGCCCAGGACGCTCGTGCTGCGCGCCGACCTGGAGATCCCGTCCGGCAAGCCGTTCGACCCGCGCGGCCCGATGCCCAAGGCGTACTCCGACGGCATCTGGGCGTTCCACCTGCGGCCGCTGCCGGACGGCGAGACGCGGCTGGTCATCCGGACGCGCGGCCGCGTCAAGCCGGCGCTGCTCGACCGCTCCGTGGGACGGCTGCTCGGCGAGCCCGCGCACTTCATCATGCAGCTCCGGCAGTTCGGCAACCTCCGCCGCCGCGTCCAGGCGGCGCGCCCGGCCCCGGCGAAGGCCGCCGCGCAAGAGGCCGGGACCTCGGCACCCCCCGGGTCCTGACCTGCTGGGACGGGTCGGCCGGAACGCGTTCGCGAGCGGCTCCCGCCGTCCCGCCGGGCCTGCCGCCAGTTCGGCGGCGCGGGTCCCGAGGTGTCAGGTCTCGGGATGGGTGACGCGGATCTTGGATTGGCCGTGCGGGAGCCGCTCCCAGTCGTCCATGAAGCGGGCGGCGAGGCCGTGGCGTTCGGCGAGCCCGGTCAGCGTCTCGGTGCGGTAGTAGAAGTCCTCGCGCAGGACGTGGTGCTCGGCCCCTTCGGTGCGGTCGAACGTGAAGTCGAAGAAGCCGTCGGGGGCGAGGACGCGGCCGACGTTCGCGAGGCATTCGTCGATGACCTCGATGGGCGAATGGCTGAACACGCTGTGCGCGTGCACGACGGTGAAGTGGCGCGACGGCAGGAACCGCAGCTTCAGGTCGTCGACGAGCGTGAGATTCGGAAGCTTGTCCTGCAGGTTCTGCCGGACGAGGGTGTGCTGCGCGGCGAGCAGGATGTCGGGCGAGATGTCGATGCCGTAGTAGTTTCCGGGGTCGAGATGGTCGATGAGGCGCCATCCGGCCCGGAGATTGCCGCAGCCGATCTCCAGCACCCGGTCGCCCGGCTTGAGACCGTGTTTGAGCAGGTAGTCGAACTGCATCTGGCCGAGCGCCAGCCACCGTTCATGCGTGGGGCTCCCGACGGCGGCCTCCGGGTTCTTGGCGGTGTCGGACCTCATCACGGCCCGGTAGTAGGCCACGTGATCCCGGCTGGCCACGCGGAACTTCAGATCACGCGCCAGCCGGGACAGATACGTTCTGATCTTGTCCGGGTGCTGTGCCGCGTACCGCACTTTGTAGGCGAGACTCGCGCGGTTCCTCCGCGTCGGCGGCGGTTTCGTCATCGGACTCGTCCCCCATGCTCGCTTCGACGTGTGGCGTCCGGCGGATGCGCTCCCCCCGCTCCCGCCCGCCATCGGCGCCCCGGCCTCCGCGGAGACCGGGCCGGGCAGGACGCCTCGGCGGACGCGACGACACATCCGACTACATTCAGCTTCCCGGTACTCACTCTGCGGAAACACGCCGGCGTCCAGGAGCGCGGGACGGCCCGCGGCCTGCTCCACGAGGCGGGTCAGATGCCCCCGCCTACCGCAGGCTCGCCGTGTAGTCGGCGAACCGTTCGTCCACCTGGTCGGGGGTGAGGCCGAAGTCTTCGAGCGAGTACCGGTGGGCCGGCTTGGCGGCGCCCGTGGAGCTCTCGTTGTGCAGCCGCGTCATCGCCGTCCGGGCCTCGCCGGTGAACGGCAGGCCGAAACGGCGGTAGACGCTCTCGACCGTGCCGATCGGGTCGCGGACGAAATCGTCGTAGTGGACGTCCGCGAACCGGGCGGGATCGTGCCGGGCCCGCTCTGCGCGGAACCGCTCCAGGCCGCGGCTCCACAGGTCGAGCTGGTCGCGGCCGACCGTCGCGCCGGTGAACACGTCCGACCATCCGGCGGTGGCGTGCGCGGCGAGGCTGCACATGGACGCCATCGCGGTGCGGGGCGCCCGGTGCGTCTGGACGATGAGCGCGTCGGGGTAGACGTCGAGGAGCGCGTCCAGCGCGAAAAGGTGGCTGGGGTTCTTCAGCACCCATCGCCGGCCGGCGTCGTTCAGGCCGATGAGCTGGAGGTTGCGGCGGTGCCTGCGGTAGGCGGGCGTCCAGTCCTGTCCGGCGAGCCAGGACGAGTAGGCCGGCAGGTGCGCCAGGCATTCGAAGGAGATCGACAGCATGCTCTGCCGCAGGAGCTGCCAGCACTCCTCGACCGAGTCCGCGGAAATGTAGTGGACGCCCATGAACTCCGGGTTCTCGACGTGGTGGCGCCGGTATCCGGCGTCGATCGCCTGGAAGACCGGGTCGTCCGCCCATGTCCCCCGCGGCGGGCGCGGCTGCGGCACCTCGGCGAGCCACAGGTCGAGGCCCTGGTGGGCGGGGTCGGCGGTGAGCAGCCGGTGCAGCGCGGTGGTGCCGGTCCTCGGCAGGCCGGTGACGAAGATGGGCCGCTCGATGGGGACGTTCGCGTGGTCGGGATGCCGCCGCCATGCCGCTTCGGAGAACTGCCGGGCGGCCAGGGCGCCGCGCAGCATCGCCCGCTGCGCCCTGTTCCCGAGCGGGGTCAGCCCGGCCTCCCCGGCATAGGACTCCAGGAGCACCTTCAGGCCGTCCAGGTACTCGTCGCCGCCGAAGTCGTCCATGCCGGTGATCTTGCGGGCGGACGCGTGGAGGTCCTCGACCGTCCCGACACTGTCGCGGGTCATCGATGAGCCTTTCCCTAGTGGTGCCACTCGCCGGAGTTGACGTCCAGGCATTGCCCGGTGACCGCGCGGGCCAGCGGCGACAGCATGAACACCACGGCGTCGGCGATCTCGTCGGGTTCCGGTAGTTTCCGCAGATCGGTCGTGGCGGCGTTCTCGTCGTACACCTGCCGCGCCGTGACACCGCGCTTCTCGGCGAGGTGGTTGAAATACCACTGGAGGTTCTCGGCCCAGATGTAACCCGGCGCGATCGTGTTGACCCGGATGCCGCGCGGCCCGAGCTCGGTCGCCAGGTTCTGCGCCATCGCGAGAAGCGCCGCCTTGGCCATCTTGTAGGCGCCGAACGTCCGCCGGGAGTGCCGCAGGACCGCCGAGTTGATCATCACGACCGACCCGCCGCGCTCTTCCAGCGCGGGGACGAACAGCCTGGTCAACCGCAGCGCGGCCAGCACGTTCGTCTCGAACCCGGCCCGCACCGCATCGAGATCGACCTTGGTCAGGTCGGTCAGCGGCGGCGTCGCGAAGGCGTTGTTGACGAGACCGTCCACCCGTCCGAACGACTCACGGGCCGTCTCCACAAGGTGCTCACAGGCAGCCGGGTCGTTGATATCGGTCGGGACGGTGACGGCGCGACGCCCCATCTCCTCGACCGTTTTCGCGACCTCGGCAAGCCGCTGCTCATTCCGCGCCGCGAGCACCACATCGGCCCCGGCCTTGGCGCACTGCACGGCGAGCCCACGTCCCAGCCCAGGCCCGGCACCGGAAATGACGACGGCCTTGCCTTCCAGAAGTCCGGTCATCAGCCGAGCATCCTTTTCGCGACGGCGACCTGACGGGCCGCGATCCTCGCCTGCCATTCCTCCTTGGTGACACGCTGCCGCTCATAGAAGGGGAGGCGTTTCGGCAGCTCGTCGAACTTCACGACCTCGGCGCTCGGACCGTCCCCGGGAGCGAGATCACGCGAGAGCCGCTGCCAGCGGAACTGCAGGTATCCCCGCCGATGCCCGGTCCGCTCGATCCAGTTGGCGAGGCCGGGATCACGCTCGCTGACGACGTACCGGATCATGCCGTCCTCGTCCACACGGGCCTGGTCGGCGGTGAGGCTGGTCTGGTGGTTGATGTAGTCGAGCGAGACGTACCACATGCTGCCGAGCTGGAATCCCTGGTAGGGCGCCACTTCCCGGTCGGCGGCCGGCGCGGTGATGACCATGACCTCGTCATCGTCCAGGTCGTAGTGGCCGACGGACGAGAACTGCGTGGCAAGCCCGCCGGGCGTCGGACGGGGCTCGGTCAGCGTGTTGACCGGCAACCGCAGGTAGTGCCATTCGGGGAAGGCCAGGAAAGTGCGAATCCTGGACACCAGCATCTTCCCGGCCACCTGGTAACGCCGCGCCATCCGCTCGGCGGGCACGGACGGCGGGGACGTCCCGAGCGTCTCGGCCCGGTGAATGCGGATCTCCCCGGGCCGTTCGTTCTCCCAGTCGCTGAACACCTCCCGGACGATGAGCATCGCGGCCCCGGAAGGGAGCGTGACGTAGCCGGGGCCCGCGTCAGCCCTGGGCGGGCCGAAGCGGAGCTGGAACGTCCCGTCCTCCGCGATGTCGAGCTCGCGATCATCGAACGCGGTGAGGCTGTCGGGTGACTGTGTGGGCGAGTAGTCACCGTTCATGACCTGGAAGCTGAGATCGGCCGTGGTCCCCCGCCGTCCGGTCACCACGTACTCGGCGTCGTCCCGGATGTAGGCGTGGAAGTACAAGGTGTCGGGGTTGTCGAGCCCCAGCTTCGTGTACGGGCCGGTGGACGACGCGAAGAACGGATAGTCGTGCTGGTAGGCGCCGACCATGTGCAGGGACGCCTTGATGCTGCCGGCGAGGTAGTCAAGCCCCTCGGCGAGGTCCTGGTCGGTCTTGGCGTGCGGCGCGTTATGGATGATCCGTTCGGCCTCGACGATCGCGTCGGCGAACGAACGCGTCGCCGCGTCGAGAGGGTCGGTCTTGCCTTCGGCTGAGTCGGTGGGCACCGTGCTCTCCTCGGGACGCGGGCGCGAACGCCGTCGGAATCGCGAGAGACCGGACACTAGAACTCGTTCTAAGCCCAGGTCAATGCCTCAGTCCCGGTCAATGGGAGGTGGTGAATTTCAGGCTGGGGACGTCGTCCAGCGACACCATGTACTCGTACGTCCGCCGATGGCCGGTCTTCTCGACGACCCATCGCCCCTCCCCGTCACGCCGGTAGACGTCGTGGTAGAAGGCGGCCCCGCGGATGAGCAGCCGATGCTCGGGAATGATGATCGTGTCGTCCAGCGACCACACCCCGGTGGCCCGGTCCCCGTCCACGTCGATCTCGGGACAGCCGGCCGTATGCGTGCTGATCTTCCCGTCGTCGAGGTTCTCCCGCATGTACTGGATGATCGCGTCCCGCCCCTCCAGCCGCAGCGTCCTCCCGAGCACCGGGGTGTCGTACTCCGCGACCGCGTCCGCCGCGAACACCCCGGCGAACTCGTCCCACAACTTCAGGTCGACGCACCGCAGATACCGGTGCTTCAACCGCCGAATCTCTTCCAGGGCAACCAGATCCATGCGCCCAAGACTGACCGCTCCCGCCGACAAAGACAAGAACAAGTTCTACTCAGGTCGTCACGCCCCGGCACCGCCGGTCACCCGGGGGCGTCGCCGGACGCGGGGAACGCCACGGTTCCGGCGATGCCCCCGGGCCGCCCGGTTCGCCCCGCCGCGCCGGGCGAACCGGCGGTCGCTTCCTCCTCCCGAACGATCAGAGCCTGAAAGAGCCGGGAGCGGTGTAGTACTTCTTGGAGATCTTCTTCGCGGTCGCCCGTGCCGCCGGGTCCGTTCCCGGTGTCGCCACCACGCCCCCGACCGAGTTGGAGAACCAGCACAGGAAAGCGCACCGATCATGCGCTCCGCCCGCAGGCGTCTCGGCGGCATAGGCCGCCTGCGTCCTCATCCACGAAGTGTCGATTTTCTGGACGCAGCCGAGCTCGGCGATCCCCCACGGAATGTCCTTCGAGGCGGCGAACTTCACCGCGGGGCCCCACAGTTTCTTGCCGCTGCCGGTGTTGGAGTAGCCGTCCACAACGTAGACGTCCACGTAGCCGTCACCGGGCCACAGCTCCGCGTAGGTGCTGCCCTTGTTCGGATGCTGCCCGGACCACGCCTCCACGATCTGCGCCGTGTACACCCGGGGCTTCCCCACGGACTTGACGATCTTGCAGAAGCGCCGGAACGCCGGAAGATACTCCTCAAGCGCGAACTTCCCCCCGCGGATCTTGGCGTCCGGCTCGTGCCAGCAGGTCAGGAACGCCACATGCGAGTCGGGGATGGACTGCACGAACCCGCGCAGCCTCTTGTCGAGCGCCTTGTCCGCGAGCTGCTCCAGGTCGGGTTTGCACGACCACACCGACGCGCGCTTCCCCACGTCGATGCCCGCGACCGACTCGGCCCAGCTCTTGGGGAGCTTCTTCTCATACGACCGGCGAACCGTGAACGGCCCGGCCGCCGCGTCCAGTGCCGCGAAGTCCTTGCCTGACAGGGACATGCTGCTCGCTCCGACGAGCATCCCGCTCCGCTTCTTCACTCCAGGTCCTCCCGCGCCATCGACGTGACCAAAGGACCCCCGTCCTGGACCACCGGACACTGTCGGGACACCGATCCCGGATAGACCAGAAGCTCGGTACCCAGGTTCGCAAGAAGGCGAGGGACCGTTCCATGCCCACACCCGTGAGCCCCACGGACCCCTTGGCCAGGAACTTCTCCCCTCCAGGCCCACCCCGCCCGACACCCCAACCCCGCCCTCCCCGCACCAACAGCCGCGTTGGTGAGGCGTCCGGCCCCGTTCCACCCGGCCGGACGCCTCACCATCACGGTCACCACCAACGTCCCCCAGGACGGCAAGCACACCAATATAAAAACAACCCCCGCCAACTCCGATGCCCTCACGAGCACCTTGCCGGCTACGGTACCTACCGCGACCAACAAGGAGAGCTGAGAACCTCAATGAACCTGGAACATCTACAAGCGCAACTGAACGATCTGGCCATCGAAATAAAAAGATGGGACGAACATCGGCAGCACCTCTCCCATAAAGAAAATAATGAGGGTGGCGCCTACACCGAGTGGCACGACTCCGATGACTGGGCAGTAGAAATCGTTCGCTCGATGCAACAAATCCTTGGCGATTCAGCCATCGCCACGCCGACAACCTCCTCTCTTCCGCCACCCACTCGGCAAAATCGATGATCGCCGCACACAGCAAGTCGCTCAGTCTGGCAACGCCCCCTCCACGGCTGTTCCAAGATCATGATATGAGGGCGGGTGACGGGTCTGTTCGGGAACGTGTGCGGGCCCGGAGGAACCAATGCGCGGCGACCAATGGGATGACGCCGACGGGGTACCAGGCAACATCAATGAGGTCGAACTGGGCGCCTAGCAGCTGGCGCGCGAGCCAGCTGCGTTGGGAGAGTGCCGCGGGTATGGGGGTGAGCTGTGCAAACTCGATGAACCAGCAGTATGCGATCGCGGCGCTGCCGGCGGGCAGTGGGGAGATCAGCGGCCATATGAAGATCACTATCGTGTAGACGATGGCCGCGGACAAGGCGGCGCCTGAGTACTGTTCGATGGGCCCGTCCATCGTGGCGCGGATTGCGAAGGCCGCGCCTGTAAAGCCGGCTGCCGATACCACCATCAGCAGCCGAGTCCAGCGCACTGCGAGCGACATCGCGCAATCATAAGTGGCAGCGCGGCTAAGGTGGCAGCTGGTCTGCTGAGCTTGGACGGGCCACAGCTGCACCGCTGCCAAGGCCGGGACAGCAACCCGATGGGTCTCTCACTCGGCGCGAACGTCGCCAAGCAGCGAGTCCAGGCTGGCTGCTCGACGAGATCCTGACGTTCTTCGCCCTGGTCCTCGTCGAACACCGCGCTGTCGCGGGATATCGCGATCTGATCACTGATGGCGCGTCGGGCCTGGTATGTGAAGAAGCCCCGGCTGCAAGGGGCTTGCCACAGTCCCGTTGTCGCCGGAGCTTCTTCATGGTCGAGTGTGCCACCATCGCTGCCGCGCCCGTGCACAAGCACAGCATCGTCTCTGTCCCACTCGCGGATGCGTGCTGTGACCTGCTGGAACTGTTGCGCGGGGTGTCGGACGGCCGCTCGGATCAGGGCCGAGATCATCCGGTGGCGGCGGTGCTGGCGCTGTCGGCGGCGGCGACCGTGGCCGGGATGCGCGGCTACACCGCGATCGCCGGATGGGTCGACGACGTGCCCGCCGGGGTGCTGGCCGATCTGTACATGCAAGCCGGTGCGGCACCGGCAGGCCCGCCGTCCAAGACCACGATCTGGCGGGTGCTGACCGACGCCGACGGTGTGGCGTTCGACGCCGCGATCGGTGCCTGGCTGATGAACCACCTGCTGAACTGCGCCGCAGCATCCGCCCCCTGCGCCGAGGACGGGGCCGAGCCGATGCAGGTACGTCTGGACGGCAAGACCGTCCGCGGTGCCAAGAGCGCCGATGGGAGTCAGTTGCACCTGCTGGCGGCGGTGGCCGGCCCGCCGGGTCCGGCACCGGTCGCCTCGGTGGTCGTCGCCCAGGCCCAGGTGCCCGACGCCAAGCCCAAAGAGACCACCGTCGCAACCTCGGTGCTGGCCCAGATCGACCTGAACGACAAGGTCGTGACCGCCGATGCTCTGCACACGGTGAAGGCCACCGCCACCTACATCCACGCCCGCGGCGGCCACTTCGTGTTCCCGGTCAAGGAGAACCGCCAAGCCCTGTTCGATGCCCTCGACGCCCTGCCCTGGCGTGACACCCCCGTCGCCCACACCGAAACCGACCATGGGCACGGCCGCATCACCACTCGCACCATCCAGGTCCTGCCCGCCCCACCGAACCTGCCGTTCCCGCACGTCAACCAGGTGTTCCTCATCGAACGCTACGTCACCGGCCCAGACGGAAAGCCGATCTCGTCCATCGCCCAACTCGGCGTGGCTAGCCCCACCGCCGACCAGGCGACCGCAGCCGATCTGGCCGGCTACGTCCGCGGCCAGTGGACCATCGAAGTGCTGCACTGGCTCCGCGACACCACCTGGCGCGAAGACAACTCCACCATCCGCACCCGCTCCGGCCCGCGCATCATGGCCTCGCTCCGAAAACCTGGCCATCGGCGCCCTACGCCTGGCCGGACGTACAGACATCACCGAAGCCACCCGCTGGGCCTGCCGCAACATGACCAGGCCCTTCACTATCCTCGGCCTCACCTAACCGATCTTGGAACGGCCGTGACGCCCCCTCCGACCAGGACAGCGACTTCGGCGACTCGACCAACCTGGACACCACCTGCCCGACAACGATGGACGGGACGCGCTACTTCCCTTCTGCGCGGTCACGAACGGCCTGCCTGTGGACCACGAGCCTGTAGCCGGAAAGCGGGACCCCGCACTGAGACATCCAGTAGCCCTGCCCCCTGCGCCCGGGCAGGATGTCCAACTTCGGCCGCGCCGACTGCTGACGAAGCCGCGAACATGTCCAAAATGTCAACTCATGCCGGCACAATACGGGCATGGTCACGTCCACCAGGCTCGCCGTAGGTCAGGTCGTCCGGTACCCGGAGCCTCCCAACCAGGAGCCGGAGTACCTCGATGGTTATCGAAACTTCTTCAATCTGACCGCAGCCCCCGGACTTCCTCGACTGATCATGAACCGAGGCATCGACCACCCGGCGGCCACCTCCGCTCCCGAAGGCAAGCGGCGGTCAGTGATCCTCCTGCGCTCCAACCCTCTCCAAGCGGGTTCCGCCAAGACACCATGGCATGACGTAATCGCCCTAGAGAGAAGGAAGGTCGTCTACTACGGCGATCACCGAGCCGATACGGCAGGTCCACTCGGGAGCACGCGCGGTAACGCTGCGCTCTTGCGGGCAGCAGAAGCGCACACGTCCAACGAAGCAGCCGTACGTCGCTTGGCAGTCCCACTGCTGATCTTCAGGTCAGTCGAGGTAAAAGGACAACCCAAGGGGTATCTCGAATTTTGCGGCCTGGGAACCATAGACAGCGTTACCGCCATCCAACAAGAAGATCCACGGAACCGGACTTCATTTTCAAATTACGTATTCAACATCTCACTCCTCGATCTTTCTTTCGAGGGAGGTTGCCTGGACTGGCGTTGGCTCAACGCACGGCGAGATCCTGATTCAACTCTCGAAGAGACCCACTCTTTCGCTCCGCGCGCCTGGCTCTCCTGGGTAGGCGCACAGAAAACTACGAATACCTCGGAAAAGAAAGATGCAGGAGCAAGCGTGAGGTCGCCAGACTGGGCCTGGGATGAACTCATCCTGGCATGCGCACTGGTTTACCGAAATAATTGGCGCGAGATAAAGCGTAACGACCCAAGGGCAGCGGAACTATCGAATCTACTACAGAAACTACCCATCCATCCGCTGGAGAGTCGCGGGAAAGATTTTCGCAACGTCAACAGCATCCAACGCAAGACTGCGAACATCGTCACCGCCCATCCAAACTATCGGGGCGCGGCAACCAAGGGAGGGCGAGCCACGCAGGAGGTTGTCAAAGCTTTCCTAGCCAATCCCGATAAAATGCTCGCCGCCGCAGACAAACTCATCGAGCTCATAAAATCAGAAGACAGCGACATCCGCGCCGCATTGGCCACACCTAATCCCGACGAGGAGGAGACGTCAGCACGGGAAGGCCGAATCCTGGAGCGACTTCACCGGTACAGGGAGCGCAATCGTAGCTTGAGAGCGGAAAAAATTAAATCGGTGCTGGCTTCCGACGGCAAGCTCGTATGCGAGGTCTGCCGCTTTGACTTCACCAAGTTTTATGGGACGCATGGTGATGGATACATTGAGGTGCATCACGTCGTCCCTCTCCACGAAGCGGGTGAGTCCGAGACGAAGCTCAGCGACCTGGCGCTTCTCTGCGCCAACTGCCACCGCATGAGTCATCGCCGTCTTGAGGCGACAGGCACTTGGCCCACACCGGAGCACCTACGCGCACTGATCCGATAACTAATGTCGTTGGCGCAATTCGCCAATCAACAATTTTCGTGGTCCCATCCTCGTCATCGCAGCGCACTGAACGGATTCACGCGCCAATGGAGGCGAATGAGGGCAGGCTCGCACAGTTCCTAAATTTCGGACAGCCTACTGTGGGGCTTCGGTGAGGCGGATCGCGTCACGTAGTGCCGTGGGCGGGACGACGAGCAGGCCGCGATCGGGATCCTTAGAGTCTCTGATTCCGATGCCGCCGGGCAGTTTGGCCAGTTCAACGCAGGTTGCGTCGTTGGCGCCCCCGCTATGGGAGCTCTTGCGCCACTGCTCGGTCATGGGTACGTCTCCAGACAGCGTTCCGTCAGGGAGCCTCAGTTGCCGCAAGGCGTACTGGGGTTATGGCTCGATGTCCATGAAGTCTGCTAGGTCGAGCATCGCTTGTGAGGGCATACGAGGTCGCGTCTCCAGTAGCTCACGGGTGATGTCGCGGCCGTACTGCTGGTAGCGCAGCCATGACGGGTGCTCCGTGCGAATGGTCTGCATGATTTCCGTTGCTTTTTCTGGGTCGCCTGTTTGCATCTTCGCGCGTGCGAGGTCCAGGCGGTGACGGTCCCAGCCGGAGGTGTTTCCGGCACCGACGTCTCGCGGGATGTCCCGTGCCAGTTCGAGCGCGCGGTCGGGACGGCCGTTCAGCAACTCGACTTCTGGGACCAGCAGCGCCGGGGTGAGAGGGCCGAACGCCACGTGCCCGGCGAGATCTTCGTGCTGGCGGCCGAGGCGGGCACCGGCCGCCCCGGCGGCGCGACCGTACTCGCGGGCTTCTCCAGCATGGTTGTTGCGGCCACGGCCACGCAGCCAGAAGCAGCAGGTTGACCACGGGGCGGCGGTGGCGGGGGCCGGTTAGCGGGAGTAGCCGAGGTGGTCGGGCTCGTTCCAGATGTTGAGTTCCTCGTCCTGGGCAGAATCGGCGTCTACCCAAGGGGGAGTTACGCCACGGCGCCTTGTGCATCCTCGGCAAGGCGGATCGCATCACGCAGTGCCGCCGGCCGGACGACGAGCAGACCGCCTTCGGGATCCTTGGAATCCCTGATGGCAACCCCACCGCACAAGCCTGCTACCTCGATACATGCCGAATCGTCAGCACCGCCGCTGTAGGAACTCTTGCGCCATGCCAGGATCATGAGTACTTCTCCAGATACCGCTCGATGAGAGCGCGTGAGCCGTCCTCGGAGAGGGCTTTTGCGCTGATGCGGTCGAATTTAGTACAAAACTCCCTCACCTCGCTCGGTCCTTCGATCAGGCGCCCGCCGCCCTGAGCTCCCGCGTATGCGACGTCCCGGCAGTCCAGACTCATGATCTGGAGATAGCCGTCTGCTCCGAGGTGAGCACCGGCTTCGAAGGGGACGATCCTTGCGATGATGGTGGGGACGTCGACCATCCTGCGGAGATGCTCGAGCTGCGCCTTCATGGGCTTCTTACCGCCTACGACGGTGGCCAGCGCACTCTCGTGCATCAAGACCCAGAGGAGTGCCGGGTCATCGCGGCCCAAGAGGGTGCTCTTACGCGCGACCCGTACCGTCTGCTCCGCCTCGAAATCCTTGGCCGTCCCGGCCCGGACGTAGGCCCAGGTGTACTCGTCGGTCTGGAGCGGGAGCGGGATCACCTGGCCGTGGTAGAGCCGGATCTGGTCGGCCTGCCTCTCGTACTCGGTGTACTGGCGGAACCAGTCGGGGTTGTGCGCCGTCCGGGCGAACCACAGGAGCAGCTCGAACAGGCGGCCGGTGCCGAAATGGCGGTCGATGAGCTTGGCGTGGTCCTCGTGGATCCGGTGCCGGCCGGCCTCCATGTTCGAAACAGTGGAGCGGGCGGCGCCGATGATCTTCCCCCACTGGGTCAGTGAGAGCCCCTCCTTCTCCCGGAAGAACCGTAGGTAGTACGAGAGCAAGTGCCACTGGGAGATCTTGGGGTCGAGTGGATCGCGGACCTTCGGCATCGCCCCTCCTGTGTTTTGTGTTCTTGGAAGTAAAAGCGACCCTAAGCACATCGCCTCATTCTTGGGAAGCGGAATCACCGATCAAAATCTCAGGAAGGAGAGGGCAAGCATGATTGCCGAACCAAATTGTCTACTTATGTCCATGCTTGCTGTGAAGGCGGCTCCCGGGATGGCGCGGACATTCATCAAAGCCCGTCTCCACAAGTGGAACTACACGCATATTTCGGACGATGCATGTCTGATTACGTCCGAAATGGTGACGAATGCGGGTGCGCCAGCTTCGCCCGGCGGCGAGATCCGTTTTCAGGTCAGCCGGGACGGCGCCGGCGTCCTCCTCGCCGTCTGGGACTCCGCCCTCACCGAGCCGCAGGCCCGGCCGGTCGTCGAACTCACGCCCGAGACGCTCGACCTGTCCGAGGAGAGCCGCAATGGCGGCCGGGGGCTGCCCATCATCAGCGCGCTCACCGTCGAGTGCGGTCACTGCCCCGCCCCGTCCGGCGGCAAGTGGGCCCGGGGACGGTTCAAGCCATGACGGACGCAAGCGGGCACGGGGAGAGTGGCGGGGCGGTCGTTCGGGCGGGGGAGGTGCCGACGCTTGTTCTGGAGGCGGACGAGCGGGCGCCCGGGGTGGCGCGGCGGTTTGTTGGCGAGCAGTTCCAGCAGTGGGATCTCGGGGACGCCTACACCGCGCAGCTCATCGCGTCCGAGCTGGTCACCAATGCGCTTCTGCACGGGCAGGGGCCGATCGTCGTGCGGGTGTTGCGGGACGAGCGCGACGGCATGCCCGTCCTCGAAGTCTGGGATGGCGGGGACGGGCTCCCGGTCGTCCGGCCGGAGAGCGACACCGCCGTCAACGGGCGCGGGCTCCTCATGGTCGCCGGTCTCGCGGAGGACTGGGGCACGCGTCCGCTGCTCATGAAAGGGAAGATCACGTGGGCCAAGTGCGGGCTCTGAGCGTCCGGGCCGAGCGGCAGGTGCTCCGCCTGCGCACCCGGATGGGCAGGCGGACCGCTACGTACCATCTGGACGCGCTGGCCTCCGCCCTCCAGGCGAAAGGGTGGCGCTTCGTCAAGTTCTACCGTCCCGAAGAATTCCCGAGCCCGCTGCCCATGCTGTGGGTGCGCGCCAGTGCCACGAACGAAGTCGGCCTTATGGTCTCCGTCCGGGCCACCCCGGGCGGGACGTGGGGCTACTACGACACGCTGCGCGGGAGGCAGGGCTACCTCTGGCCCTGCGGGGACGCGGAGTCGGCCGCCGAGCAGATCGACCTCATCCTCAAGTTCCCCGGCACCTGGTAGCCGCGACGGCTCCTTATGGTGGCAAGTGTGAGGAGGTGGTGACGGGTGCTGACGCCTGAGCAGGTGCGGGGGCTTTCGGCGCAGGAGCGGGCCGAGTTGTTGCGGGCTCTGCTCGCGGCCAGGGAGGTGGACCCGCTGGAGGAGCCCCGGTACCGGCGGCGGCGCGGGGTCGTGCTGGTGTTGCTGGTGGCGTGTTGTGCCTGGCTCGTGCCTTGGACGGTGGTACTGGGTTTCACGCTGCCGCAGCATTTCACCGCCGGGCAGTGGGCGGTGGCCTGGATCGGGTTCGATGTCGGGTTGACGGTGGCGATCGCGGCTACGGCGTTCGCGGTCTGGAAGCGGCTGCAGATCGCCGTTTTCGGGCAGCTCATCAGCGGGACGCTGCTCCTGTGCGATGCCTGGTTCGACGTGTGGCTCTCGTGGGGGTCGAGAGAGTTCGTTCTGAGCGTCGTCACCGCACTTGTCGTGGAGTTGCCGCTGGCCGTGGTGTTCTTCTTCGGGGCTCGGCGGCTGGTGCTGCTGACCGTCCATGCCCTGTGGGTACGGGAAGGCCGGGCCGGGCCGGAGCCGCGGCTGCGGGATATCCGGCTCTTCGGCGTCGAGAGATGACCCGGCTCGTAATGTCGGTGGGTCTGCCTACAGTGGACGTGTGGCTGAGGACCGTGTTGCTTGGGACGAGCTCTTGGCGGCGGGGTTCCTGCATGGGGCGCGGGAGGCTCACCGTGAGGCAACGCTTGCCCTGTTCGGGGGCCTGAGCCGCGCGGCGGGGTTCAAGGAGCGGACGTACGGCGTCGGCGCGTTCGAGCTCCTGGAAAGCCACCTCGACCGCGTTTTCCGCAGGGATCTGCCGAAGCAGGTCGTCCGGGACGATCTGAACGGGTCGCCCGGGTGGCGGTACGGCCCGTACCGCGTCCTGCTCAAGCGGCACGAGTTCGGGAACGTCCGGGGCATCCGGTGGGATCGCGCCAGCCCCACCAAGCAGGCCGTGGCGCGGCAGAGCTACCGGGAAGACCCGCAGCTGGCGCTGCCGCTGGGCCTTGAGGCGCGCGACACGCCCGGCGTCGTGACCTTGGTTCTCGCGCACAGCGCCACCGACGAACCTCTGGAGATGGAACTCTTCCTGGGGCGACCCAGGTGGAACGCTGACGGCGGGGCGGCCTGGCACTGGGTGAAGCCCGTCGATGACGCCATCGGGCCCGATCCACGGCGTAAGCTCGTCGAGCGGACGATGCCGCTGTGGGACGACCACGAAGACGTCCCGATGCGGCTCCGCGGGGAGACGAAATCGGCCTAGCAAAGGGTGGCTCGGGTGCTGTTCGACTGCGAGCGGCTGACGCTGGCCCGGCGGCTCAGGGGGTTGCGGAAGAACCAGCTCGCGGACGCCGTGGGGACGACGCCGAAAGCGATCGGACGGTACGAGGCGGGTGTCCAGATCCCCGAGGAGCCCGTGCTGAAGCGGCTCGCCATCGCGCTGGGGGTGCCGGTCGAGTTCTTCCAGGGCGGGCGTAGCTCCGTTTCGATGGACGGGGCCCATTTCCGGTCGCTCAGGTCGACCAGCCAGATCGAGCGGGACCAGGCGCTCGCCTACGGGCGCATCGCCACCGACGTCGTCGCCGCGCTCGAAGCCCTCGTCGACTTCCCCGAGGTGGACCTGCCCGAGTACCCGGTGTCGCCGGACGAGATCGCCGGCCCCGGCCCCGTGGAGGCGGCCCGGCTCACCCGGAAGGCGCTGCTGGATCGGCCCGGCCCGGTGCCGCATGTCGTCCGGCTGCTCGAAAAGCACGGCGTGATCGTCCTCGTACTGCCGCAGGCCGCGGAAAGGGTCGACGCGTTCAGCGTGGGCGTCCACCCGAGGCCGATGGTCTTCTTCAACCCGGCCAAGGGCGATTACTGGCGTAACCGGTTCGACGCGGCCCATGAGCTGGGACATTTGGTGATGCACGCCGACGCCGAGCCGGGCGAAAAGGTCGTCGAAGACCAGGCGCATCGGTTCGCGGCGGAATTCCTCATGCCGGAGCATGATATCGCCGGTGAATTGCCCGGCACCGCCGACTGGGACCACCTGGCCCGGCTCAAGGCGACGTGGGGCGTCAGTATGGCGGCGCTGCTCTATCGGGCCCGCACGCTCGGAATCATGCAGGAGACCGCGTACCGGAACGCGATGAGCGCGATGAGCTCGCGGGGCTGGCGACGGCACGAACCCGGGCCGGGCAAGCCCCTGGAACAGCCCACGATGCTGACCCGGGCGATCGAGATCGTGGGCCAGGCCGGCACCGACCGGGACCGCGTCGCCGAGCGGGCCCGGGTGACGCGGGCCGATCTGGATCTGCTGGTTCCGGAGCGGTGACACCCCCGAATGGAACGGTCCCTAATCGGGGACTCGGTTACATATCTATGTCGGTAAATTTCCTGCACATCTATCATTGTTCGTGAGACCCTCCGATGGTTGTCGGGGCGTACGGGACGTACGGGACGCTGGAGATCTTGTGCTGGTCAATCGGCAGGCGGGGCCGACCGCGTTGCGCATGCAGATCGGGGCGCGGCTACGGCGGATGCGCGAGGACAACGGCATCGGGCAGGCGGAGGCGGGGGAGGCGATCCGCGCGTCGGCGTCCAAGATGAGCCGGCTGGAGCTCGGGCGGCACGGGTTCAAGGTCCGCGACGTCCTCGACCTGCTCGACCTCTACGGCGTCCACGACGAGGACGAACGCGAGAGCTTCCTCGAACTCGTCCGGGCGGCGAAGAAACCCGGCTGGTGGCAGAGCTACGGGGACGCGATCCCCAGTTGGTTCGAGCAGTATCTCGGGCTTGAGCAGTCGGCGACGACGATCCGCACCTATGAGGTGCAGTACATCCCGGGCCTGTTACAGACCCGCGACTACGCGCGGGCCGTGATCGGGCTCGAACACCACGACGCGGCCTACGACGGGCTCGAACGGCGGCTCACCGTCCGGATGACCAGGCAGCAGATCCTGCACCGGCAGGTCGGGCGAGCCACGCTGTGGGCGGTGATCGACGAGGCGGCGCTGCGCAGGCCGATCGGCGGGCGGGACACGATGCGCGCCCAGATCGAGCACCTGATCACGGTGTCGGAGGAGATGCCCAACGTGCGGCTGCAGGTCCTGCCGTTCGCCGCGGGCGGGCATCTGGCGCTCGGCGGGCCGATCACGATCGTCCGGTTCGCCGCGCACGACCTGGAGGACGTGGTCTACCTGGAGCACCTGACCGGCGCCCGCTACCCCGAGGGGCAGGAGTCCGCCCGCTACCAGAAGATCATGGACACGCTCGTCATCCGCGCCGCCCGCCCCGCCCGCACCACCGCCTTCCTCAAGGACCTGCTGAACGACTACTGATCCCCCGCCGGGACCAGGCATCCCCCTCTCCGGCGGGAGGCACTCTCTGCGGAGGCCGCAATAGCGTCGCCCGCAGATGTCGATCAAGCGGGCGGTGGCAGGGTGAACACATCGGCGGCGGTCGTCGCGTTCGTCGCGGGGACGACGGTCAACACATGGGTCATGGCGGCGGGCGCACGGAGGCTCCTGGACACCCGGTTCTCCCCGCTCCGGACGGTCGCCGCTGACCCGTCCACGGTCCATTCGCACCCCGATCCCGATCGAACATACGTTTGATCAGAAGGGGTACAGTGGGGGCATGTTCCAAGGGTCGCTGCTGGACCGCGCGGACGAGAGCGGCCCGCGTCCGCTGAGTTCGGCGCGGCGGACGCGGCTGGCCCACGGCGCCTGGGTGGACGTTCTCCCCGGCTGGATCCCGGGGGCGGACGCGCTGTTCGAGCGGCTGCTCACGTCCGTGCCGTGGCGGGCCGAGAGGCGCCGCATGTACGAGAGGGTCGTGGACGTCCCCCGCCTGCTGGCGTTCTACGACGAGGGCGCACCGCTCCCCGACCCCGTCCTGGACGAGGCGAAGGCGGCGCTCGACGCCCACTACGCCGCCGAACTCGGCGAGCCGTTCCGCACCGCCGGCCTCTGCCTGTACCGGGACGGACGCGACAGCGTGGCCTGGCACGGCGACAGGCTCGGCCGCGGCGCCACGCACGACACGATGGTGGCGATCCTGTCGGTCGGCACCCCGCGAAGCCTGGCGCTCCGGCCACGCGGCGGCGGGCGGATCATCCGCCACGACCTGGGCCATGGCGACCTCATCGTGATGGGCGGAAGCTGCCAGCGGACGTGGGATCACGCCATCCCGAAGAGCGCCCGCGTGACCGGCGCCAGGATCAGCGTCCAGTTCCGGCCGCGCGGCGTCCGCTGATCATCAACACCGCCCCCGCCTCATGGCACCATGACCATGATTCGCGAGGAGGCCCGTTGCTGCGTCTGGTCGTGTCACAGACCTCCCCCCGGGCGTATCGGACGGTACTGGACGCGCTGCGGGCGCCGTTCGGTCCGGCCGGGCGGCAGATCGTCATCGAGCCGGGGCAGTACCCGAACACCGGATTCCGCACCCCGGGCGATGTCGTCCTGACGGCGGCGGGCGGGCCGGGTTCGGTCACCCTGGACGGCGCGGCGGACGCGACGGTCGAGCTGACCGGGAACGTCACGCTGCAGGGCCTCATCGTCCGGAACTGGAGCGCCGAGGGCCTCGCGCTGGACGTCATGGAGGGCAGTGTCCTCGCCGAGCAGTGCGAGTTCGTCGCCCGGTCGGAGACGGCGGCCGTCCGGGTGTGGCGGGGCGGCCGGCTGGCGCTGCGCGGCTGCCGGGTCCGCGACGCCGGGGTCGTCTACTCCGGCGCGTCCGGGATCATGGAGTCCACCGATGTCTCCGGGACCGTCGGCAACGCGGTGGCGCTGCGCATGGGCAGCTCGGTGACCGTCCGATCATGCCGGGTGGACGGCGCGGGCGGCCACGGGATCTGGGTGACGGAGGGCTCGAAACCGCTGATCGAGCAGTGCACGATCAGCGACCCCGCGGCGGCCGCGATCCTGGTGGACGACCGGGCGGACGCCGCCGTCCGGAACACGGCGCTGCACGGCTCCCGGCAGTGCTCGCTGGTCGTCCGGGACAACGCGTCCGCGCTGGCCGAGGACTGCCTGGTCAAGGACGCCGGGGTCGATGCGGCGTGGGTCACGGCCGGCGGGCGGCTGACCGGCCGGCGGCTCCGGGTGGAGTCGCCGCACCGCCACGGGATCGTCGCCGACGAGGACGGCACCGGCACCTTCGAGGACTGCGCACTCCTGGACGCGGGTGAGCACGGCGTCGCCGTCGGCGAGCGGGGCCGCGTCACGGTCGTCCGGGGGCGGGTGGAGCGCGCCGAGCAGGGCGGCATCGCCGTGGGCGCCGGCGGTCACGGGACGGTCGAGGGCACCACCATCACCGGCAGCAAGATCATCGGCGCGGGCGCGGACCCCGGTTCCGACCTCACCCTGCGCGACTGCACGGTGGTGGAGACCGGCGGGCCGGGCCTGTGCACCTCGACGACGGCACGCGTCCACATGGACGGGGTGACGAGCGAACGCAACGCCGCGCCGGACAAACTGGGCTACGAGGAAGAGGACCCCGCAGAGAGCACAGCGGAGGCCACCGCGGAGGCGTCCCCGGCGGCGCCGCGGGCGCCCGAGCCGGACGGCGCCACCGCCGACGGCCTGCTCGCCGAACTCGACGCGATGATCGGCCTGGCCGCGGTGAAGCAGGAGATCCGCAAGCTGACGAACCTGCAGAAGGTCGCCGAACGGCGCCGCCTCGCCGGGCTGCCGCCGGGTCCGGTGATCGGCCGCCACATGATCTTCGCGGGCCCGCCCGGCACCGGCAAGACGACCGTCGCGCGGCTCTACGGCCGGATTCTCGCCGCCCTCGGCGTTGTCGAGAAAGGCCAGGTCGTCGAGGTGACGCGGGCGGATCTGGTGACGCGGGTCATCGGCGGGACGGCGCTGAAGACGACGGAGGCGTTCGACCGCGCACGCGGCGGCGTGCTGTTCGTCGACGAGGCGTACACCCTCTCGCGCATGGCCGACACCGGTCACAATTTCGGTCTGGAGGCGATCGACACCCTCGTCAAGCTGATGGACGACCACCGCGACGAGGTCGTGGTGATCGCGGCCGGGTACCCGGCGGAGATGCGCGAGTTCCTGGCCGTGAATCCGGGCCTGTCGTCCCGTTTCTCCCGGACGGTCGACTTCGAGCACTACAGCCCCGCCGAACTGCTCCAGATCACCGAGTCGCAGGCCGACAAGAACGGGTACCGCTTCTCGGCCGACGCGCGGGACGCCGTCCTCACCCACTTCGCGTCCGTCAAACGGGACACGGGGTTCGGCAACGGCCGGGCGGCGCGCCGGGTGTTCGAGGCGGCGGTGGAGCGGCAGGCGCAGCGCCTCGCCGACCTGCCGGACCTGCCGTCCGGGGACGAGCTGAGCCTGCTGCTGCCCGAGGATCTCGACGTCGGCACCGGCCTCGCCGCGCGGTTCGGCGAGGCACGGGACGCGGGCCAGGCGGCCGGCGTCCTCGCCCGGCTCGCCGCGATGACCGGGCTGGACGAGGTGAAACGGGAGATCGGCGACCTGCTGGACCTGCTGGCGTCGGCGCGGCGCCGCCGGGCGGCCGGGCTGGAGGCGGAGCCGTTCACCGGGCACCTGGTCTTCGCCGGGCCGCCGGGGACGGGCAAGACGACCGTGGCCCGGCTGTACGGGGAGCTGCTCGCGGCCCTCGGCGTCCTCGCGCAGGGCCAGGTCGTCGAGGCGGCACGCGTCGACCTGGTCGGCCAGTACGTCGGGCACACCGCGCGGAAGACGGCGGACGTGTTCGACCGCGCACGCGGCGGCGTGCTGTTCATCGACGAGGCGTACACGCTGTCGCGGCCGGCGGGGACGGGCCACGACTTCGGGCAGGAGGCCATCGACACCCTCGTCAAGCTGATGGAGGACCACCGCGACGAGGTCATCGTGATCGCGGCCGGATACACCGCCGAGATGGACGGTTTCCTCTCCGCCAATCCGGGCCTCGCCTCGCGTTTCGCCCGGACGCTGACCTTCCGTCCCTATGCCGTGGACGGTCTCGTCTCGATCTTCCTCGGCAAGGCGGAGGCGGCGGACTACCTCGTCCCGGACCCGACCCGGGCGGCGCTGGCGGAGCACTTCGAAGCCGGCGCCGACCGCTTCCGGAACGGCAACGGACGCGAGGTCGACAAGCTGTTCAGGGCCGCCGTCACCGCGCACGCGCGCCGCACCGAACGCCTCGCCGAAGAAGGCGCGGAACTCACGACGGAACAGCTCGCGACCCTCCTCCCCGAGGACATCACCGCGTGATCGCCCTCGCCGAGATCACCGCCGCGACCGAAGCCCTCCTGGCCAGCGCGGCCCGCCTCGATGACGACGGCGTCCGCGCGCCGTCCCTGCTCCCCGGCTGGACGCGCGGCCACGTCCTCACCCACCTCGCCCGCAACGCCGACGGCGGCACCCGCCTGCTCACCTGGGCGCGTACCGGTGTCGAGTCCTACGAGTACCCCGGCCTGGAGGCCCGCGCCGCCGAGATAGCGGAAGGCGCGGGCCGCCCGGCGGACGCCCTCCTGGCGGACGTCCGGGAAAGCGCCGACAGGTTCGCCGAGGCATTCACCCTCATGCCGGACGAGGCGTGGGAGCGCACCGTCCAATGGACCACGGGCGCCCGCCACCCCGCCGCCCGAGCCGCCGACGCACGCCTCACCGAGGTGCTCATCCACCATGTCGACCTGGACGCCGGTTTCACGCCCGGCGACTGGCCCGCCGGCTTCACCGCCCGGTTGCTGGTGAGCGTCACCGCCTCCTTCGCCCGCCGTGACGACGCCCCGAACCTCCGCCTGTACGCCACCGACACGGGCCAAGAGCACGGCAACGGCGACCTCGTCGTCACCGGCCCCGCAACGTCCCTGCTGGCCTGGCTCCTGGGCCGCTCCCCCGGCACCGCCCTGACCGGCGCCGAGGGCATCGAGATCCCCTTCCTCTACTGACCATGCGTCCCGTCCGGGTGCGGGCGGGGTCAGGTTACGGGGCAGGTGGTGGCCCGGTCGGGGAGTCGCAGGGAGATCAGGTAGCGGTCGATCGTGTCCCGCGTGCAGAGACCCCGGTTGTAGGTGCCGTGGCCGGCGCCCTCGTAGGTGAGGAGTGTCGCCGTCCGGCCGAGCTGGCGGGCCACGTTCTGGGCCCACGGGTACGGGGTCGCCGGGTCGTGGACGGCGTTCGACAGCAGGATGGGCGCGCCGCCGTGAACGCGGAGGCGATGCTGCGGGTTGCGGACGGGCTGCGGCCAGCCGAGGCACGTGGAAACCGCCATGGCGGGACGCGCATACGTCATGTCGGGCGCGACCTTGGCCGTGTGCCGCATCAGCTTGGCGTAGTGCTTGTAGTCGCGGACGGGCAGGCTCCAGTCCGAGCAGAACTGCGCGGTGAAGTTGTCCGTGGCGGTGGCCTCAGCGGGCGTCTTCGCGGGCTGCGGCGTTCCCTTGGGAGGCTTGCTCTCGTTCAGCGTGGCCAGGATCGAAGCCAGCTCCGCCCAGTCGGGGCCGTAGAACTTCTTGTAGGCCATCAGCACCAGGTGGAATTCCGGAAGCGGCCGCCCGGGGGCCGTGGGGTCGGACAGTTCGCCACGTGCCGCGCGGGCGCGCAGGTCCCGCCAGACGGCGCGGACGTCCTTACCGTGTAGGACGCAGCTCTCCGTGCGGTTGCACCAGGCGACGAACTGGTCGAAGGAGTCCTGTGCCGCGGCCAGTTCGGATACCAGGAACCGGCGGGTGCTGCGGACGCTGTGGTCGACGACGCTCTCCAGGACCATCGCGCGGACGTGCTCCGGGAACGTCTCGGCGTACATCTCGCCCAGGAGCGTCCCGTACGAGCTGCCATGGAAGGTCAGTTTCGACTCGCCGAGCGCGGCGCGGAGGGCGTCCACGTCGCGGACGGTGCTGAGCGTGTCGGCGTGGTCGTAGAGCGGTCCGGTGCGGGCCCGGCAGTCGGCGCGGAGGCGCGCGTTGTGGGCGAGGGCCGCGGCGAACTGCTCCGAGCTCTTGATCATCGGGGACGGGCGGGCGCCGAGGAGGGCGGCGGAGCAGGTGACCGGCTGGCTGGCGCCCACCCCGCGCGGGTCGAAGCTGACGATGTCGAAGTGTTTGCGGAGTTCGTCGCTGAACCGGTCGATGCCTCCTTCGAGTTCGGTGACACGGTCCACGCCGGAGTCACCCGGTCCGCCGGGGCCGAACACGAGGGTGCCGATGCGGGCGGCCGGGTCGAGGGCCTTGCGGCGCGCGATCGCCAGCCCGAACGTCGGCCCGCCCGGGTGCGACCAGTCGACCGGCAGCCGCAGGGTCGCGCATTCGGCTCCGCCGTCGGGCCCGCACGCCCTCCAGCCGATCGTGGACGTGGCGGGTGCGGCCTCGGCCCCGCCCGCCCGTGCGGGGACGGACGCCACGACGAGCGCGAGGCCCGTCACGGCGGCCGTGCCCCAGGCGGCGGCCCGGTGTCTGCGCAGCATGTGTCCTCCGGTGAAGGGACGTCAGAGGGGAGATCGGCCCGCCTCGGCGGGTCACTGACGATCAAGCTAGGGGCCGGTCCTTCACCGGAACAGGGCGATCAGGGACGGTTCAGGGTCCGCTCAGGGTCCGCTCAGGGTGCCCCGAATACGAGCCGGGCCGCCCGCCGTCCTGTCAAAGCTCGCCAGTAAAGCCATCAGGAAGTCGCGATATACGACAATTCATGTGGGAGCGGGGAAATGAGTCGGGTGACTCAGCGCCGGTCCAACTCTCCGTTTCGAATGGCATTCAGGAGGCCCCTCCACTGCGTGGAAGCCAGGGCGATGACTCCGGCGGCGTGGTCGTGGGAATCACGGACCAGCACCGACGGGCCGGACGCCGCCACCTCCACACACTCGTTGGCGGCCTGGCTCGCACTGCTCTTGCGCCAGTTCAGCACGGCTCTCCTACTCGACAGGTCCACCATCCAGCAACCCTCCGTCCATTGCCGGCAGGTGCCGCCTCGCCGGACCGATCGGGCGGGAACACCCGGCGGGCGAGCACCAAGCAGGGCACGACAAAGCACGACCTTGTGGAAAATTTCCCGATCACGAGTGTAAACGGTTCCAGTTATTCCGCCTACAAGGGAACACAAGATCACTTTGTGCGCTATGGCGGCTACTCGCCTTGGGGATGCTCGATGCGGCCGTCACCTCCGGTGGAGTCGAGTCGGGGTCTCAGAGTCAAGCCATGAGGTCTTCGGCGGCCTGGCGCATCAGCTCGATCGACTGGTCGGCCGGCAGCGCCTGCTCCAGCAGGATTTCGAAGGCGTCGCGGTACTCGGCGATCCGGTCGTCCTCCCCGGTGATCATCACGCTGGCGCCCGACCGTCCCTCCAGATACAGGACGTCGTCGAGGTCGCCGTCGAATTCCAGGACGCTGAACGGCCCGTCCAGCCCGACGTGCGCTCCCGCTTTGAACGGGACGACCCTGACCGTCAGCACGTCGTCGCGCTCGGCGGCGTCGGCGATGTAGTTGAGCTGGGCCGGCATGATCCCGGGATCGATGGAGATGCCGACGTGGCGGCGGATGACGGCCTCGTCGATGATGTAGTGCTGCCGCGGCGGATTCTCCCGCTTGGCGAGTTCCTGCTGCCGCTGGATGCGCAGTTTCACCGCGAGGGCTCTCGCCTGCTCGGAGACCTTGCCGGTGCTGAGCGCCTCGGCGTACTCGGGGGTCTGGATCAGCCCCGGCACGACCGTCCCGTGGAACTGCCGGATGAAGGCCGCGCCCGCGCAGTAGCCCACGTAGTTCAGGAAGCTCGGGTCCAGCTCTCCGCGGTAGGCGTTCCACCAGGCCGGTTCCCGCGCGCCGCGAGCCAGCGCCTGCAACCGCTCCTGGCGTCCCTCCGAGGTGACGTCGTACACGGCGAGCAGAGCCTGCAGGTCGGTCCGGGTGATGGCGTTCTTGCCGCCCTCCACCCTGATGAGCTTCGACGGGGACCATTCGAGCTGCCGCGCCACCTGCTCCTGCGTCAGCCTCTTCTCCTTGCGCAGGCGGACGAGTTCGGTACGCAGCAGCGCGCTTTGGACTATCGGTCCCTGGTCACTAGTCATCGTTTCGCTCGCTTTAAGTAGTGATCGTCACTCTAAGTAGCTAATGCCACCAGCCTGGATGCTACATGGCACAAAAAGAGGCGGCATCCCACTTGCATCCACTGTGCTACATGTCTCGGCCATGAGATCTTCGTCCCCCATGCCAGACCCCGTCATATCGCCCAAAAGTCGCGGCAGAAGCTTTCAGGCTGCTGCATGCCGGTGAACTATGTTGTAATGTGCTACATAGCAGACTAGCAGACGCCGACTTGCCACGGGACTTGATGCCACATCCGGGCATCGACGGTCTTGACACAGGGTGAAGAGTTCTGGACGGGACGCGCGTGTCCCCCGGCCGGGGCTCTCCCCGCCGGAGGAACGGGCCACGGGGGCACCGCCGGTACACGAGGGACACGGGGGCACGCGCCGAACGGGGAGGTCGATAACGCCACGAGACTTCGGCATCGCCGGCGAACGCCGGCGGCGGGCATGACAGAGTCGCCCGCCACTTCCGCCGATCACCGGTTGGCAGCCAAGACGACCGGCGGAAAGTGGAGAGCGACTCCCTGAGTCGCGCGAAAGCACCCCGGCGGGCCTGCGCAGACACCTGCGGAAACGCAGAAATATCGGGGCTGACCTGCCGAAACGTTTTCTGCGGACTCACCCAGTCTAACCGCGATCATGCGGTACGGGCTATAGGTGATGTGACTTCGGCCACGGTGGGCCGGTACCGGGTGCCCCCGGCACCACCCACGGGACCCGGAGTCGCGCTTCGAGGCATGGGGCCCTTGACATGTCAAGAGAGCAGATTCATCCCCCGATCTTTGACGTCCACCCCAGGAACACCACGACTCCATCGTTCTCCCCGCGGCCGGGCGCAAGGCGGGTGTGCTGATGGCCGAACACGCCCGCCGGCACGACCCGGACCAGATCGTCCGCCCCCGGACGGGCACCGCCGGCCCCTCGCCGGCGTACGACGAACCGGCATATGACGAACAGGCGCACGACGAACCGGCGTACGGCGAGCCGGGGGCCGAGAACCGCGGCCTTGAGCCGCGGCAGGCCGCGCGTCCGGTATCCGCCCGGCAGACCGAGGCCACCGAGCGGCTCCGGTTCTGGCGATCCCTCACGAACATCGAGCAGGTCGCGTTCTTCGCCTCCGCCCGGGAGGTGGTCTACCCGGCCGGCGCGGTGCTGTGGTCCGAAGGGCAGCTCGCCGACCGCACGCTCGTGATCACGTCCGGCATGGTGCGGGTCTGCGTCGAGCGGGACGGCACCGAACGGATCATCGCCCACCGCGGCCCCGGCGACATCATCGGCGAACGCGCCGCGCTGGAACTGCGCCGGCGCTCGGCGACCGTCATCGCCCTGGACGTCCTCCACGCCCTGTGCATGACCACGCAGGAGTTCGCCGCCTACCTGGAGCGCTACCCGCGCGTGTTCACCGTCATGGAACGCGAGATGTACGACCGGCTCACCGAGCAGCCCGGTCTCCCGCAGCAGCCCGGTCTCTCGCAGCGGCCGTACGTCGTCCCGTACGCCGTTCCCGATGCGCGGCACGGGTACGCGGTCCGGTACGGCCCCCCGCTGCCCTATGCGACGGGGTACACGTCTATACCGCCGCAGTGGCCCCCTCATCCCCCGTACGCGGTGGCCGATCCCCATATCGTCCCGTGCGCGACGATCACCCGATGCGTCGCACCCGGCTTGTGCGCATTGTCCGCGCCGCGGCCGGACCAGGGCGCCATGCCCGGCCGGCACACGGTGGAACACTCCCGCGCCCCGGTCGAGCAGTCCGCGGCGCAGGCGCGCCCCCGGACGGCCGTTCCTGTCCCGTCCCAGGCGCAGCCCACCGCCGGCACCGCGTCCGGTTCCGCCGGTCCGTCCTGGGCGGGCCAGAACTGCACCATCGTGTACACCGACATCGCCGGTTTCAGCTCGCGCATCCGCAGCGACACCGACCGGATCGAGGTGCGGCACGCCATGTACGCCGCCCTCCGGGAGTCCTTCGAGGAGTCGAGGGTGTCCTGGGACGCCTGCCACATCGAGGACCGCGGCGACGGCGCGCTGATCGTCGTCCCGCCCGGGATGCCGACCTCCACCGTCATCGACCCCATGATCGCGTCGCTCGGCATGCGGCTGCGCCGCCACAACCACCGGTCGGGCGAGCCGGTCCGCATCCAGTTGCGGGTCGCGATCGACGTCGGGCCGGTGATGCCCGATCCGCCCGGCGTGTCCGGCTGGACGATCATCACCGCGGCCCGGCTCCTCGACGCCGCCCCGCTGAAGGAAAGGCTCGTCGCGACGGGCGCCGACCTCGGTGTCATCGCGTCGCGCTTCGTCTACGACTCCGTCATCGCCCACAGCCCCGGCTACGTGAACGCCGCCGAGTACGAGCCCATCAGCTGCAGGGTCAAGCAAACGGACATCGAAGGGTGGGTCTATCTGCACGGCCTGCCCGAACGGTCCGTCATCTGACACGTCCCGGCCCGTCCCCGCGCGGGCCCCACACCCTCACGACCCCGCGTGCACCGATGCCGTGGGGTTTTCCACATCCCGCCCAGGGCCGGCTAAGAGGAGGGATCGGTACGTTCTGGAACGTTCCGAGGTATGCGCACGACGAACCGGGCACCGCGGGGACTGTCCTCGATCGTGAGGGTTCCGCCGTGCAGCCGGGCGATCTCCTGCGCGATGGGCAGCCCGAGGCCGGTGCCGGCCGGATCGCGGGCCTTGCTGTCCTCCAGCCGCGCGAACCGCTGGAAGACCAGATCACGGTGCTCCTCGGGGATGCCCGCCCCGTCGTCCAGAACCTCCAGGACGGCGTGCTCGTCGCTGCGGCGGACCGTGACGTCCACCCGCGTGTCAGCGTGCCGCTCGGCGTTGTCCAGCAGGTTCGTGAAGAGGCGGAGGAGCCGGAGCCGGTCCCCCCGCACCGTGACGCCCTCCTGGAGGTGCGGGACGATCCGCTTCGTCCGCTCCGTCCTCGCGATCTCGATGGTCACCATGGCGCCGAGGTCGACCGTCTCGACCTCCTCCCAGGCCGCCGCGTCCAGGCGGGCCAGTTGCAGCAGGTCCGTCACGATCGCCTGGAGCCGTTCCAGGCTCAGCAGGACGCCCCGCGCCGTCCGCGGCCAGTCGACCTCGTCGGGGAAGAGCAGCGCCTCCTCCAGCTGCGTGCGGGCGGCGGCGATCGGGCTGCGCAGGTCGTGGGACGCGTCGGAGGTGAAGCTGCGCTGCCGCTCCAGTGCGCTGTCCAGCCGGTCGAGGGTCGCGTTCGCGGCCTCCGCCAGCCACCTGATCTCGTCCCGGCTCTCCGGCACCGTCACCCGGCGGCCCGACTGCATCGCGGTGATCTCCGCCAGTTCGGCGCGGATCGCGTCCACCGGGGTGAGGGTCTGGTCCACCGTCGCCCAGGCGCGCAGGCACGCCAGCAGAGTCGCCAGCACCGACACGCTGACCAGGAACATGATCAGGCCGGAGTTGACGTACCAGGGGACGGTCGGGGCCCCGGCGTAGACGAACCAGTCCCCTCCCGGCCGGTAGACGCGGAATCCGATCACCCACGCGCAGCCCGGCACGCCCGCGGACGAGCACACCTCCCGCGTGGAGTAGACCCGGCTCGCCGACGGCAGGAAATCGGCGATCGGCGGGCCGTTCAGCGTCGGGCCCGGCGTCCCCGAGATCACCGTCCGGTGCTCGTCCATGACCTGGACGACCACCTCGTCCGGGGTGCCGAAACCGGCCCGGACCGGGCCGCGCCGGAGTTCATAGACCACCCGCAGCGCCACGGCCGTCGTCTCGCTGCGCCTGGAATCGGTCTCGGAGTCGCGCACCTCCGCGAGGATCAGCGTGGTCACGATGACACAGATCACCGCGGTGACCATTCCGGCAATCACGGTCATCCGCACCCGTATGGACCATATGCGTAGTCCGTACACCCGACCTCCCGCAGGTGAGGTCTTCACCGCCCAGACCGGAATCAGTCCTCTGAACAGCAGCAACGCCCCCAAGAGCAGCAAAAGAAATGGTTGCCGACGGCACCGGCCCCGGGCGCGTCCGGCATCGGCTCGGCAGAAGCCGGGGAGCTGGCCGAACTCGGGATTAGCATGTCCGGTTATGGAGCTGCGCCAGTTGGAGTACTTCGTCGCGGTGACCGAAGAGGCGAGCTTCACCAAGGCCGCGGCCCGGCTGCACGTCGCCCAGCCGGGCGTCAGCGCGCAGATCCGGCAACTGGAACGGGAACTGGGTCAACCGCTGCTCGACCGGTCCGGGCGGACGGTCCGGCTGACCGAGGTCGGCGCCGCCGTCCTGCCCTACGCGCGGGCGGCGCTCGCGGCCGTCGGGGGCGCGCGGCTGGCGGTGGACGAGCTGACGGGGCTGCTGCGCGGGCACGTCACGATCGGCACCATCGACTGGATCAGGGCACTCGACCTTCCCGGCATGCTGGCCGAATTCCACCGGGACCATCCGAACGTGGAGATCGCCGTCATCCAGCAGGATGCCGACACCCTGGCCGACGGGCTTCGCGGCGGGCGCATCGACCTCGCGTTCCTCAGCCTCGGCGCCGAAGCGCCCGCGGGCATCGCGACCAGGGTCGTCATCGAGGAGGACCTCTTCGCCGCCGTCAGCCGCGATCATCCGCTGGCGCGGCGGTCCACGATCACGCTGCGGGCGCTCGCCGGGGAGTCGCTGATCTGCCTGCCGAAGGGGACCGGGCTGCGGGCCGTCCTGGACTCGGCGTTCGCGGACGCCGGGCTCCGGCCGCGCATCGCGTTCGAGGCCGGCGAACCGCCCATTCTGGCGCAGATCGCCGCGCACGGCCTCGGTGTCGCCATGCTCCCCGAGTCCGCCGCCCGCGGCCTGCCGGACGACCTGCACGCGATGCCGATCGTCCGGCCGCGGCTGACCGGGCGGATCGCACTGGCCTGGCGGGCGGAGGGGCCGCGCAGCCCGGCGGCGCGGGCGCTCACCGCCCGCGCGCGCCGGCTGCTGCCCTGACCAGGCCGCCCGGGCCGGGGCTACTCCGGCTCGTCGGGCCGGTCCGGCGTGCTCGTGCTCTTGGCCGCCTTCGCCAGGATCAGCGCGCCGACCAGCAGCTTCCGGCCCCGCCGCAGCGGACGCGGAAACCGGGCACGGCGGACGGGCGGCCCGATCTCGGGCTTGACCGGCCGGGGCGTGCCGAGCCGCGTCGGACGGCTCCGGCCGCGCAGCGTCACCGACCGGCCGACGTCCCACTCGTCCGACTCGGCCAGATGCGCCAGATCGAGGACGGCCGCCGAGGCCAGCACCCGGCCCGGCTCGTCCTTCGCCAGGTCGCTGAGCCGGGCCGCCTCGTTCACCGGATCACCGATCACCGTGTACTCGAACCGCTCCTCCGCGCCGATGTACCCGGCGACGACCTGGCCCGCGGACACGCCGATCCCCGCGTCCAGCATCGGCACCTCGGCGCGCAGCCGCACCGCCAGCTCGCGGGCCGCCCCCAGCGCCCCGCCGGCCGAGTCCTCCAGCTGCGTCGGCGCCCCGAAGATCGCGAGCGCCGCGTCCCCCTCGAACTTGTTGATCCAGCCGCCGTGCCCCGCGACGACCGTCACCACGATGCCGAAGAACCGGTTCAGCAGCTCGACCACCTCGTCCGGGCTGCGCGTGTCCGCGAGCCTGGTGGAGCCGGTCAGGTCGACGAACAGGACGGCCACCTCCCGTGTCTCGCCGCCGAGCGTGATGTCGCCGCGCTCCAGCGCCAGGTCCGCGACCTCCTCGCCGACATGCCGTCCGAACAGGTCGCGGAGCCGTTCGTTCTCGCGCAGCCCCGCGACCATGTGGTTGAAGCCGGCCTGCAACTGCCCGACCTCGCTCGCGTCGTACACCGCGACCTCGGCGCGCAGATCACCGCACTCGACCTGCGCCATGCCCTTCCGGACGGACTTGATCGGGTCCGCGATCGCCCGTGTCGCCATGTAGATGACATAGACCCCGGCGAGCAGCGCCGCCCCGCCGAGCCCGAGGATCGTGATCGCGAGCTGCCCGACGTTGATGCCCGGTGCGGCCAGCGCGGCAATCGCGACGCAGATCAGCCCGAACACCGGGATGGCCGTGCCGAGCGTCCACGCGAGCATCACCCGCGTCGTCACCCCGGGCAGGCGGAACTTCTTCGGACGCTCCCTGCCCAGCACCAGCGCCGCCGCCGGACGCAGCAGCCGCTCCGACAGCAGATACACGATCGTGCACGTCGTGGCCGCGCCGAGCAGGCACGTCAGCCCCGTCTTCACGGCCAGCCGTCCGGTGAACAGGGCGAGGTCGAGCACCGCCCAGCCCGCGGCGCCGACCGTCCACAGCGCGCCGATGAGCAGCGTCAGCCGCAGCGGCCCGAGCAGGACGGCCCGCCGCTGCCGCCGGTCGGGTCCTCCCCCGTCCCGGACGAACGTGACGACGGGCCGCCACAGCCGCAACCCCAGGAGCAGCGCCACCGGAGCGGCCACCACCGGATAGCTGAAGAACGCCACCGCGTTCACCATGTGCACGTAGTCGCGATCGTCCAGCGGCGGATCGGGCACCACGAACGTCGCGAACAGCAGCACCACCAGCGCGCCGACCACGTTCGCGACGCCCACCACGACCAGCAGGACCCAGCGCACACGGATCTCTAGCATGCTGGTCATGTGCGCCTCCGGGGGGATGGAACCGCCTTGGGGGGATCATCCCATGACGGTCAGGCGCTGGTACTCTCCACGGCGACCTCCATCCCCGCTTCCTGCGAGCTCCGCCGGGCGAACGGCCAGCCGACCACCACGAGCGCCGCCCACGCCCCCATCACGTACAGCGCGACCCGCGTATCGGCCTCCCACGTGATCGTCACCGTGACGAACGCGAAGAACGCCAGCACGAGCCAGTTGGTGTAGGGCGCCCACGGCATCCGGTACGGCGCCTTGGGCAGCGCCCCGGCCTCCGCCTTCCGCCGGTAGACCATGTGCGCGACGAGAATGACCGTCCACACCAGGAGGGCGCCACCGGTCGACACGGAAGTGATGTAGTCGAACGCCTTCTCCGGGACGACCGCGTTGACGACGACCCCGATGCCCATGACGAGCGCCGAGATGACGACCGTCAGCACGGGCACCCCGCGCTCGTTGAGCCGTCCGAGCACCTGGGGACCGTCGCCGTTCACCCCGGCCGTCCGCAGCATCCGGGACGTCGAGTACAGCCCGCCCGCGTTGCAGGACGACAGGGCCGCGGTCAGCACCACGAAGTTGACGATGTCCGCCCCGCCCGGAATGCCGATCTTGTCGAAGGCCAGCACGAACGGGCTCGCCCCGCCCTTGAACGCCGTCCACGGCACCACCGCCAGGATGACCAGCAGCGACCCGAGGTAGAACAGCGCGAACCGCAGCGGCAGCGCGTTGATCGCCCGCGGGATGTTCTTCTCCGGGTCCTTCGCCTCGCTCGCCGTCACACCCACGAGCTCGACGCCCAGGTAGGCGAACATGACCATCTGCAGAGTCATGATGGTCGCGCCGGCCCCCTCGGGGAACACGCCGCCGTGCCCCCACAGGTTGCTCGGGCTCGCCGTGTCCCCGGCGTCGCTGAACCCGAAGACCAGCACCCCGATCCCGACCAGGATCATCATCACGATCGCCGCGATCTTGATCATCGCGAACCAGAACTCGAGCTCACCGAAGAGCTTCACCGAGACCAGGTTCACCGCGAACAGCACCAGCAGCGCGACCAGCGCCGTCTGCCACTGCTCGACCCCCGGCCACCACTTCTGGATGTACTTGCCGGCCGCGGTCAGCTCCGCCATGCCGGTCGTCACCCAGATGATCCAGTACGTCCACGTCGTGGCGTACCCCCAGAACGGACCGAGGAACTCCCGGGCATACCCGGCGAACCCTCCCTCCGCCCGCCGGTACGTCAGCAGCTCACCGAGCGCCCGCATGACGAAGAACAACGCCAGCCCCGCCACGGCGTACGTCAGGATCAGGCTCGGCCCGGCCTTGGCGATGTTCTCCCCGGCACCCAGGAACAGCCCGGTCCCGATCGTCCCGCCGATCGCCAGCATCTGGATCTGGCGGGTGCCGAGCCCTCGTTGGTAGCTCTCGGCACTCTGGTCTGGGAGCTTTTCGACCACACCGACCTCCCTCGCATCTATGACCGTCCTCGCGGAACGGTGCAACCCTCCGGTCACGCACGGTTGCGCAACTCGGACAGACTAGGACCCCAAGCTGCAAACGCGTAGCCCCCGCCACAACCGGTACCAGCTCTACCCCGGCCGCCCCGCCCGTTAACGAGTTGGCGCCGTCCTCGGCCATCGCGTATGCTCTCGGACGTGCCAAAGACCGGGTCACCACCTGATCGGCACACCCCTCCGAAGCCGCTAGGCTCGGAACAGCAAGGTCCTGTGGAGCAGCTAGGAGTGCTCGCCACCCTGTCAAGGTGGAGGCCGCGGGTTCAAATCCCGTCAGGACCGCCAGACGTGCGGATGCACGTCCTGGGCAGGTAGCTCAGTCGGTACGAGCGTCCGCCTGAAAAGCGGAAGGTCGGCGGTTCGACCCCGCCCCTGCCCACCTCTCTAAGCAGCGAAAAGGCCCGGAACCTGATCAGGTGCCGGGCCTTTTGACAGCAACGGTGACAGCAACGGCCTCAGCCGAGCGCATCCCCCAACTTCCGAAGCGCCGCCCGCTTCTCGTCGACGGCCGCGTGCGCGTAAATCGTCATGGTCACCTCGATATCGCTGTGACCGACGATGTCCCGGACGATGTGAGGCGGAACGCCGAGGTCCAGGAGCAGCGTGACGCAGGTGTGCCGCATGTCATGGAAGCGGACGCCTTCCAGCCCGGCCGCCGCGCGGATACGGCCCCAGCTACGCCGAAGGTTGTCCGGCTCCATGGGCGTGCCGAGGCGGGACGGGAAGACGAGCCCGTGATCCTGCCAGTTCTGCCAGGTGTCGGCCCGTTCGGCGTTCTGCTTCACCCGATGCTCGCATAGCGCCGCGATGCACAGGTCCGGGAGCGGGACCGTTCGCTTGGAGTCCGCAGTCTTGGGCGGGACGAACCGCAACTCTCCCCCGACCCGTTGGAGCGTCTGGACGACTTCCAGCGTGGCCGACTCGACACCGGATTCAGCGCACCGGCCGCACGGGTCGCCGTCGAGGGTGCCGCCCTCCCCGCCGCAAGCCCGGCAGCCGACGAGCCGGACGTCCTCCCAGCGCAGGCCGAGCAACTCGCCGCGCCGCAGGCCGAGGCAGAGCGCCAGGACGTACAGGGCGTAGAGCCGTTCGTCCTTGGCCGCCTTGAGGACGTCCCGCACCTGGTCGACCGTGAGCCCGCGGTTGACCCCGTATTTGGGAGTGGAGACCGTGACGAGCTTGGCCACGTTGCGCGGGATGATCTCCTCACGTACGGCCATCTGCAGCGCGTTTCGCAGGACCGCGTGAACGAACTGGACCATGCGCGGCGACAGCCGGGAGCCGCAGCACTCACCGCCCTTGAGGGAGCAGCAGCGCGGCACCTCACGAGCGGCGTCCCAGCCGTTGCGGCAGCACTGGCACGCCTCCCGGATACGGGTGAAGGCCAGCCGCACGTCACGAGCGGTGAGCTTGCCGAGCCGCTTACTGCCCAACTCCGGAACCAGGTACCGGCGGACCGCCCCCTCGTATCCCTGGTACGTCTTGGGCCGCCGCTCCACCTGGACGACGTTCTTGAGCCAGTACGCCAGGTACTCCGCCACCGTCCAACTCTCAGAGGACACCGGGATGCCCTGGTCGGCCTGCTCCAGGAGCTTGGTCAGCTTCTTGCGAGCGTCCTCGTGTGACCGCGCGTACCCCTGAACGCGCTTGAGGGTGCCGGCGGTGGTGGGGACGTAGGCGGCGAAGCCGTACCGCCCATCCTTGCGGAGCCAGATGCTCCCCTCACCGTTCCCCCGCTTGCTCCGCCTCTTGCGGGACTTACGGCGTTCCGGTTCGTCTGGGGTTCCGAGTGCGGTTGTGGTCATCAGGCAGCAACCTCCGAGAGCTTGTCGAGGCATTCGGCGAGGGCGTTGACGGGGACGAGTCGGCGACGGCCGATCTTGACCGTGCGGAGCTGGTTGGAGCGGATGAGGTTGTAGAGCGTCCAGCGGCTCACGCGCAGGCGTTCGGCCGCTTCGTCGACGGTCAGAACCAGGTCGGTCAACACGTGCTCCCTTGTGGCGAGGTAGGCGAGGTATACGGGTCGAGAGGTGGCATGGGCTTGCCAGTAAGGGCAGCGGTGAGCAGTGCTTCGCCGGGCGTCATGCCTTGGCCGAGGTAGCGCCAGTGCGCGATGACGAGGACCTGGTCGTCGTCGAAGGGCAGGCGACCAGTGGTGATGTCGTCGGCGTGTTCGCGCCGGTTGTGCTCGATGCGCGCCGCACGCAGCGCGCCGAGGGTGGTGGAGTAGCGGCGGGATTTGGTGGAGAAGTGGCCGCGGAAGCCGAGCATGTGAGCCCATTCGGTCAGTCGCAGCCCGGCGTATTCCTCGATCGCGCCCAGGCGGAGGCATTCGGTGATGAGTCGCCGGGCGTGGCCGGACACGGGCAGGTCTGCTAGGTCGTCGGTGGGGCGTATGCGCCGGTCGAGGGTGCCGACGCATTCGGCGGCTTTGGTGGCGTATTTGGCGATGTAGCCCGCCACGGCCGTATCTGTCAGTTCGCCCGTGGTGGTGATGGGGCGTACGTCGATCTGTGAGCCCCACACGTGTTCTTTGGCCGGGACGTCCCTGGCCGCCGGAGTCGACACGGTGACCGCGCCCGCCGCGTGGTGCACGGCCGCGTTGAGCAGGTCGAGGGACGCCCAGGCCGGAGGGGGAGCGTCGGGGCCGCCGGGTCCGTCGAGGCGTATGACGGCGTGGAAGTGGACCAGGCCGCGCCGTTGGTATTCGGCGACTTTGGCGAAGGAGACCGTGAGCACGTCGCGCAGGTCTGAGACCCGTAGCCCGGCCGATCGGGCGACGTAGCGGCGGAAGGCCAGGGTGAACCGGCGCCACAGTTCGGGGGCGTGCGCGTTCCACAGCACGGCGCCGGAGTAGTCGAAGCAGTCCGCGCAGATCGGTTGCCCGAGTCGGGGGTCCCCGTCGGAGTGCCGGACGGTGCAGGAGACCGGCCGCCCGTGCTGGCAGGTTCCGCCGTCGCGGCGGGGACGGCAGGCCACCACGCCCCCGCCCTTGCCGGTACGCCGGGAGTGGACCGGCCCGAACGAGGGCGCGGTCAGGGTGACGAACGCCGCCGGATGCGACGACACCGACGAGGGCACGCCCTTGCCGCCGACCAGGCCCGCGCGGACGAGTTGGTAGGTGTCGGCCCGGTAGATCTCGGCGCAGGACGGGCAGCGGGAGGCCCGCCGGGTTTTGCAGGCCACCCGCAGCACCCCGCCCGGCTCACGCGCCGTGGAGTAGTGGCGCAGGATCTCACCGGTCAGCGGGTCCAGGTGGGTGATGCGGCCGCGCAGGTGGACCGGTTGCGCGCAACCGCCCGTCGAGTGGGCGCGGCGTGCCCAGGCGCGGAAGTCGGCCCGGTTGTACCGGGCGGCCATGTCGCGGGCGGCTACTCCGGTGATGACGGGTGCCGGGTCGGGCATGATGGGGCGGGTCTCCTCATCCGTTGCGGGTGGTGGGGATGGCCCGGCGTGGCCGCGGGTGCTTGCCGGCGACAGCGGCCACGCCGGGGACTAGAAGGCGGTGGTGAACCGCGCGAGGGCATCGGCGACGAGCGCCAGGCCGCCGAGCAGGGCGCGGGCGGCGTGTGCGGCGTTCTCGGGTTGGCGGATCAGGAACAGGCCCAGGACGAGCCAGAAGCAGGCGAAGGCGCAGCGGCGCAGGAACATCGCGGGTGCCTCTCGTGTCAGGTGTGGCCGTGGCCGTTGCAGTCGGGGCAGGTGGACCCGTCGGAGGCGATGCCGCCCCCGCCGCACGTCCCGCACACCCACCCCACGACCAGCCCGACGACCGGGAGGAGCGGGAGGAGCGTTCGCGGGTGACGGGTACGGGTGCGCATCAGGCCGCCCGCCCGGAGTCCGCGCTGCCCTGGTCGCCGTCCTGGTCGGTGTGGTCGAGGCGGATGTTGTCGCGGTAGCTGATGTGGGCGTAGTGCTCGGCCATCTGCCGGGCGGGGATGTGGACGATCCGGTAGGTGATGCGCCCGAAGGTCTTGGAGGCGATGTAGTGGCCGCCGCGCGGGCGGTCGTCGGTGACCTCGGCGCCCAGGAGCGCGGCGACCTGGTCGACCTCTGCGGCGGCCGCGGCGTCGTCCCCGACGCGGGTGTGAACGCTGTAGTGCGCGCCGTACTCCTTGACCGGTACGGCCGGGTTGTCCTCCAGGAAGTCGGCCAGGGCGCGCAGGCCGGCGATGGTCTGGTGGCGGGCGAACAGGTCACCGGGCACGGTCGGGGAGGTCTGGCCGGTGGGGTTGGTGTAGGCGGTCATGTGGGGGTTCCTCCGGTGGGTCAGGTGAGGGATGCGGTTTCGGTGCGGAGTTGGCGGAGCAGGTCACTTGCGAGCTGGTTGGAGACCCCGAGGCGGGCGCGGAGCGCGTCACGGGTGATCGGCTTCCCGTGCTCGGTCTGGTGTTCGGCGGCGATGCGGCGTGCGAAGTCGACCAGCGGCCCCGCTGGAGCCGACGAGTCCGACGAGCCCGACGGGGACGGGGGAGACGAGGCGGGTGGCGTCGAGGCGGAGGGACCGGCGGGGATGGGGATGGAGGTCTGGCCGTCCTGCTCGTCCTCGCCCGGCTTCTGGTCGTCCTGGCTGTTCTGGACGGGCGCGGCAGCGGCGGGAGTCGCAGGGCGTTCCCAGACCACCCACGGGGACGAGGACGAGGACGGGGACGGGTGGCCGGAGGAGTCCGGGACCGGCGGCACGTCGGCGGCCGGACGGGGCGAGGGGTGAACCGCCGGGCGGGGGCCGGCTTTGCGGCGTTCCAGCATGGAGACGGCGACCAGGAACGCGCCCGCAGGGGTGCCCGCGGTGATCCAGCCCCACACCGACGGGTCGGCCTGTGCCAGGTTCGCGGCCAGCGACAGCAGGACACCGCCGACCAGGACGACGGTCGGCCAGGACAGGCGCCCGGTGTCGCGTCCGGTGCGCTTGTCGCGCTGCCGTTCCCCGGCGGCCATGACGCAGGTCAGGTCGATGCACACCGCGATGGCCCAGGCCATCCAGCCGGTTTGGCCGTGTTTGGTGGCGGTGTCGCGGATGTGGGTGAACGAGCCCGCCGCCGCGATCCCCGCGAGCACGACGACCGGCCCGGAGTCGGCGACCGTGCCGAGGATGCGGCGGGTCATGCCGCCCGCCGGGCGGTGACGAGCGCCAGCAGCGCGGCCAGTTCGGGGTCACAGCGGTGGGTGTCGGCCCAGTCGTCGACCTCGTCGCAGGAGGACGAGGTGAAGGAGTCGGCGCAGCGCTGGCAGCGGGCGAGGTGCAGGGAGCAGAATTCGTCCCACTCGACGCCGACCGGCCACACGTCCCAGGACGACACCACCGACGGCCGGGACGGGGGCGACGGCGAGGACGGGGACGGGACGGCGACGAACCGGGGGCGAGGACGGGGACGGGGGCGAAGGACGCGGACGCGTGCGGCCATCGGGCAGCCTCCAGGGTCGGGTTTGGGGCACGGGTCGGGTAGGGACGTGGCGCGATCAGGGCTCACACCGAGCCGCTAAAAGGGGAGGGAGAGGGAGGGAGCCGGGCCGGTCAGGCGGCCGGGTCGACGGCCGGGACGGAGCCGATGAGGGTTTCCCAGTCCGGGGTCAGGTGCGCGTATTTGCGGGCCGCCTGTTCGGCCTCATGCTCGGGGACGTAGACCGAGCGGGCGCGGTGCCAAGCGCCGTCCTGACCGGCGACGATGCACACCCCCGGTGCCTCGGCGGGGATCGCGCGGGCCGCGTCGAGGGCGGCCGGATCGAGGTCTCCGAGGGTCATGTTCGCCGTCTCCGGGTCGTTGACCCGGTGGCACACCCGCCCCGACAACTGTGCCCGCAGGGCGGTGACGCCGGGGCCGAGGTCGGAGCCGATGCGCTGCCCGCACACCACCAGGTGCACCGCGAACGCCCGGCCGAGCTGGGCGAGGCGCAGCAGGGAGGTAGCCGTCCGCGACACCTCGTCCTTCTCGGATTTGTCGGCCATCAGGAACAGTTCGGCGACCTCGTCCACCAGGACGACCACGGGGACCGGCCGCAGGTGTTCGGGCAGCGTCCACACGTTGCGGGCACCGTGCGCACGGCAGGTGGCCATGCGGTTCTCAACCTCGCCCACCAGATCGGACAGCAGGTCGACCGATTCTTTGCGGGTGGTGGCCAGCGCCGACAGGCGAGGGGCGTAGGGGGTGAACTCGACGCCGCCCTTGAGGTCGAAGCCGACCAGGGCGACCGGTTGCGGAGCCAGGCCCTTGATCAGGGCGTTGGCAAGGTTGGACTTGCCCGACTGTGTCGCCCCGGCGTTGAGCCAATGCGGCACCGTCCGGAAGTCGATCAGCCAGTCACGGCCGTTCTCCAGCTTGCCGGGACGCACGGTCAGCAGTTCGCCGGTCTCCGGGGTGGTGACCACGTCGACCAGCGGGTCACGCATCGTCGCCCACAGGGTGACGAAGCCGGGACGCACGTCGACCACGCGCACGGAGTGGACGCGCCAGGCGTGCGCGATCCCCTCCGCCGCCTTCTCGTAGTCCGCCGGGACTTGCCCGTCGTGCAGCCGCAGCCGCATGCGCCAGCCGAGCCGGGTCGGGCGCAAGACGCCGAGGCGGGGAGCGCGTTCGACATCGACCCGCCGCACCCGCCGCCTGTGCTCGACCACCGTCGCAGCGGACCGGGAGGCCGGCCCCACCACTGGAAGGGCGTCGAGGGTGAGGCGGAACCGGCGCCGGGTGCGGGTGAGCTTGCAGCCCGAGGCGACGTGATGCCACGTCAGATACACCAGCACCGCCCGGAGCGGGAAGGCGATGCCGTACCAGAACGAGGCCGGGTGCCAGTGGCGCCAGGCCCAGAGCCCGGCCGCCGCAGCGGCCAGCACCCCGAGCACCACAGCGAAGTCGGTCATGACCGGGCCGCCGTTCAGGCCACGCCCGCCGCAGCGGACGCCGACGAGGAAGCGGAGGAGACGGGCACGGGAACGGCCGCGGGGACGATCCGCTGGGCGTGGTAGGAGATCCCCCACCGCATCACGCCGTTGATCTCCTTCTCCCACATGTAGCCGACCAGCCCGACCGGGGACACCACCTCCCCGACCGTCACCTCCGGCGCGCCCCCCACCGCGACCTTGAGCAGGTCCACCCGCCCCGACGCGTCGGCCGCCGACAGGCCCACCGTGAACACGGTCTCGCCGCTGCGGTTCACCTTGACCTCGCCGGTGTCCTTATCGACCAGCTTGGGACGCGGCGCGGACACGCACACGAACGTCAGCGCCGACAGGTCCACCGGAATCGGGATGTTGCGCATGAAGAACCTCCGAGGGTCGTTGAGCACTTAGACAACATAGTCGACTTGGATGTCTAAGTTGTCAAGGCCGCCATGGTTTCCTTGGCCGATCGGGTGTGCTGAACTTGAGTCGGAGCCCCCGACGGAAGGCGGACGATGGTCAAGAGGACCGGACGGCCCGGATATCTGCAGATAGCCGATGACCTGCGGCAGCAGATCAACGACGGCCGACTTGCGCCCGGACAGTCCTTGCCGTCCACCGCCCAACTCCGCGAGCAGTACGAGGTGTCCGCCGGGGTGGTGAAGGCCGCCGTCAGTGTGTTGCGGACCGAAGGGGTCGTGATCGGCCAGCAGGGCAAGGGCGTGTTCGTCCGCGACCAGGCCGACGCCCGCCCGCCGGCCCATGCCGCGCCTTCCGCCGCCGAGGGCGATGTGACCATGAAGCAGCTCACGGAAGTACTGGCCGCCGTCCGGGACCTTGGTGAGCGCGTCGCCCGGATCGAGCGGAGCATGCTTCCAGAGCCTCCGCCAGGTGATCGACCCGGCAAATAAGGTCGCCCAACTCGGCAAGGATCAGGTCCAACAACTCCCGAGGAGTCCGCCCCTGCTCTCCGCCCGCCATCACCGGTGACCGCCTCCCGTCGTGATCTGGTCTCTCGTCGGCACACCGGTATTTCAGTTCAGGAGCCGCGCAAAGCCCATCATTAATCCCTCATCAGGTTCTTTCACGTCCGTTTATACGTCCGCTTTCACGTCCCCGAGCAGACGGCGAGCGCATGCCAAAATGTGCCGATATCTGCGGCAACCGGAAAGGCTGGGATTTGAGCACGACCAAGCAACGAAACGGCTGGCAGCCTCACAAGCTCCGCGAACGACGGGAGAACCACGGCCTGAGCCTTGAGGCCGCGGGCGACAAGTTGCGGCAGGTGGCCGAGCGGGGAGGGCTCAGGGTCGCGGCGAACTTTCAAACGCTGTGGGAGCACGAGAACGGCAACATGTACCCAGGCCCGCACTACCGCCGCGCCTACTGCCTCATGTACGAGGCCACCGAGCCCGAGCTAGGTTTTCGCCTCCCCCTCCCCGCCGAGGAGACCGGAGACCTCACCCTCCCCTTGCCGAGCCCGCTCAGCCCCGCAGTCACCGAGGACGCCGCTTCCACGATCTCCCAAAGCCTGGACCGTGTCTCCGACCAGACCCAGGACCGCGACCCCACCGCCGGCGACGCGCTCAAGGCCCGCGTGGTCAGCGCATGGCGAGGCCGGGCGATGAGCGGAAGCATCGGCACGACCACCCTCGTCCTGGTCGGTGGCTACGCCGGATCAGGCAAGACGGAATTCGCCCGCTTCCTCGGCGACGTGTCGGGGTGGGCATTTCTCGACAAGGATTCCCTGACGCGACGCCTCACCGAACGCCTCTTGATCTCTCTGGACGGCGACCCGCACGACCGGCACACCGACCTCTACCTGAACGAGGTCAGGCCACTTGAATACAAGTGCCTCATGGACACCGCTAACGACAACATCGATTGCGGCATATCCACCATCCTCGCCGCCCCGTTCATCGCCGAGTTGAAGAACGAATCTTGGTTGAGCCGCCTTACCAACCGGTGCAAGGCCAAGGGCGTGGACGTCGCGGTGATCTGGGTCCGGTGCGACGTCGACTCGATGCGCGAGTACATCGAGTTCCGCGACGCCCCACGCGATGCATGGAAGCTGGCCAACTGGGACGAGTACGCCAGCACCCTCGACACCCAGCACAGCCCGCCCGGCGTCCACCTCACCGTCGACAACCGGCTAGGCGCCGCGATCAGCATTGCCGACCAGACACGGGAAGCGTTGCGTAAGGTCCTGTCATGACCCGTCCCGGCGTGATCCTCTACGGCCCGCCAACCAGCGGCAAGGACACCGTCACGGCCGAGCTGGCACGCCAGGACGCCCGGTACACCCTGTTGCCCAAGCTCAAAGTCGGCACCGGCCGCAGCACCGGATACCGCTACGTTCCGTCCACCGAGCTGAAAAAGCTCCGGACCACCGGCCGCCTGGTCGTGGAGACCCACCGCTACGGCAACGTCTACGCCATCGACCGCGACGCCATCACCGCCCTGGTCGAGGCCGACAGGGTCCCCATCATCCACATGGGCAACCTCGCCGACCTCCAGCGGCTACGCGCCGCCGTCCCGCTCGACTGGACGGCCGCCCTTCTCTGGATTCCCCGAGCAGTCTGCGCCGACCGGTCTAAGCACCGCGGAGACGTCGACACGCCCAAACGCCTCCAGGCATGGGACGAGACACGCAACGACCTCCAGGCCACGGACACACCCGTCTTCAATCTGATCATTCACACCGACCAGGCCAACCCCGCCGAGACGGCCCGCCGCATCCTCGCCACCGCGGCAGCCGGCCCCGGACACCTGGTGACCGTCCCGCCCGACCTCGAATAGCGACGGCCGCGCGGCAGGGATCCACGGCGCCCCACCGTTTCCCTCCTGCCGCGCGGCCGTCACGGCCATGGCCACCCGTCAGGATGCGTGATGGCCATGGCCAGCTCTCGTACCGTCACCGCCTCCACCAGCCGCCACCCGCCGCCACCTTGGACCAGCGCCCACAACGTCCCGGTGGACGGCCCCCACCAGCACAGCACCCCGAAGCGCTCGGCAACCTCCTCCAGAGCCACCCCCGCCCCGGCGTCCATCAGGCCCCGCCGGTCCCCCAGGGCGAACCCGCGGCCGACACCCACCGCCCCAGCGACGTCGTCACCAGCGACACCGCCAGGTCCACATCCGAGCACGGCGCCAGCAGCTCCCCGGTACTGGACCGGTACCACCAGCCGCCGTCCCCCGCGGTGACGGTGACGCTGTCGCCCAGGCACGGCGCATCGGGGAAGAACACCCGCAGCACCGGCCGGGGTCCGGTGTACCGGCGCTGCGCTCTCCAGCCGTGGCGCCGCAGTGCCCGCGCCAGCCGGTTGAGCCGCCGCCGCGCCGTGAACGGCCGAGGCGGCGCGGCCAGTGCCACCGGGGGCTCCAGCACCCACCGCGCCGCCTCAACCTCCCCCCAGGCCGCCCCACCGTGTGAGGCGGCCCCCTCCGGTGATGGCGGGGGAGTCCAGCCCGCCATCACCAGGCCCTTTTCAGAGGCGGACTGCCCGCCCGCTGCCGCTCCTGCACCAGCGCCTCCCGCAACGCCGCCGCATCCGAGCGGATCACCGTCGCATCAACACCGGCGGCCGGGTCGTGCAGAGTGGCCACCCAGTCACCCAAACGACCGTCCCACCGCCGAGACCGCCAGATCCGATGCCCGGTGAACTCCTCCCGAAGCTGACGGAGCACCGGGTCCTCAGACTGCGCACGCGTTTCCATCGCGAGGTTCCTCATCGGGTGGTGGACGAGCCGGAATCGGCCCGCGGCATGTCGTCAGCCGCCCTGCCAGCGTCCCGCCACCCCCCGGTTTACAAAGGAGCCTGACACGGGGCCAGCGGGGGGCCAGACTTGGTCACCGGAGGTAGCCGCCCATGACGACCGAGGCAAGACGAGCATTCGGCGCATATCTGGCACGCCTACGCGGCAGCAGAAGCCAACGCGCCCTAGCCGCTCAACTCTGCGACCTCGCCGGGTCTGACACGATCACCCGACACGAGGTGTCCCGATGGGAGCGCGGCCTACGCATCCCGGACGACTGGTTGCCCTACCTCGCCCGCGCCCATAACGTTCCGCTCCCCGTCCTGGAACGCATGGCAGCCCAGGCCCACGGCCGCGAACCAGGCGCAGACGGCACCCCGTTCGACCTGTCCGCGTTCTTCCCCGGAGCCGACACGCTCAAGACGCGACTCGCCAACGCATGGCACGGCCGAGCCGTCGCCAACGCCGGCGGCAACCCCATCCTGGTCCTGGTCGGCGGCTACGCCGGATCCGGCAAGACCGAGTTCGCCCGCTTCCTGTCCGACCTGTCCGGATGGGCGCTCCTGGACAAGGACGCCCTCACCCGCCGCATGACCGAACGCCTGCTGATCTCACTCGGAGCCAACCAGCACGACCGCCACACCGACCTCTACCGCGCCGAAGTCCGCCCGCACGAGTACCGGTGCCTGATGAACGCCGCCTACGGCAACATCGACTGCGGCGTATCGATCATCCTCGCCGCCCCGTTCATCACCGAACTCAGCAACCCGAGCTGGCTCCCCCGCCTCACCCACCGATGCCAGGCCAAGGGCGTGGACGTGACCTCCATCTGGGTCCACAGCGACATCGACACCATGCACGAATACATCGAGCAGCGCGACGCCCCCCGCGACGGCTGGAAACTCGCCAACTGGGACGAGTACGCCAGCACCCTCAACACCGAAGACCCACCCCAGGCCGCACACCTCACCATCGACAACCGCCTAGGCGCAGCCGTCAGCCTCGCCGACCAAACCCGCCGAACCCTAACCAGACTCATGCACTAAACCCGCAGGTCAGCAAGCCAGCTCCGTGCCGGATGAGAACTTTCTCTACGTCTTCAAGGGCGCCCGCTACGCGGTCGCCGGCGGCCGCCCGCCCCGGCGCGCCGGGCGTGCGGCCTGTTCCGTCCGGTCCCGCCGCGCCGCATCGCTCGGCCGCCCGGCATCGGTTTTGCGGATTGAGTTCAGAAAGTTCGATGCCGGTTGCGCCCTACGATCGCCACGCCGGGGTTGAGGCGGGTGGAGGGTTGGGGGCGATCGCTGCCGCACCGCTTCCGGTCCTCGGAGCCCTGGGGGCTCCTGCGGTCCGGGTCGGCTTGCCCTCGGGATGACCGGGTGCGGTCAGGCTGTTCGAGGGTATCGAGGCGGTTTCGCTGTGTGATCTTGCGTTGATGGGGCGACAATGTCTGGCATGACGGGGTCGCGTAGATGGTGGGTCGTCGGTGGGTTGATCGTGAGTGTGGGGTTGATCGGTCAGGGAGTGTTCTTCCTTCGGGTGGGATTGCAGGACGCTGACCGGTGGGCGAGCGTGATCGGGTCGTTCGTCGGGGTGGCGGGGTTGGTGGTGAGCTTTGCTGGGCTGGTGGTGGCGTTCCGCAGCCCGGCGTCGGCTGGGGGGCAGCATGCCGGGCAGGTGGTGGGGGACAATTATCAAGCCGGGTCGGTAACGGGGAACGTGCGGATTGGTCGTCGTCGAGGGCGCCCCGCCCCGCTGGCCGGTGGCGTTCCTCCGAGTCCTTCCACGGCCGGTTCGGGTGATGGTCAGTCGGTGGGGCACGTGGGCGGGGACAACGTGCAGCTCGGTTCGACCGGCGGCGATCTGGAAATCGACCGGGACTGAACGGGTTCGGTAGTGATGGGGCGGCGTAGAAGCGGGGGCGGTTTTTGGGGCGGGTTGTGGGCGGGAGATGTCCGTGGTCACAACATCCAGATCGGATCGGCGGGTGGCGCGGTCACTGTCGTGTTGGACCGGCAGGACGCGGGGTTCCGGTTGGATCGTTTGGAGCCCGAGCAGCCGCCGGGGTGGGTGCCCAGGGATCAGCGGTTGCCGTCCTATCTGCTGGACGTGCGTCGCTTGGTAGTGCCCTATCGGGAACGCCCCGAGGTGCAGGCCGAGCTTGCCGCGTGGTGTGAGGAGGAGGAGCCGGCATCTGTCCGTCTGTTATCGGGGGCGGGGGGTGCGGGGAAGACCCGTTTGGCTGGGCGGTTCGCCACGTTGGCGCATGAATGCGGTTGGCAGGTGTTGGAGGCGCGGGATTTGTCGTCTCCGGCAATTCCTGAGGCGAGTGACCACGTCGACGTGTCGTCGGGTGATGTGCTGGTGGTGGTCGACTATGCCGAGCGTTGGCCGTTGGACTCCCTGGTCAAGATGATCGTGACGCTCGTCGGCCGCTACGCAGCGCACCACAGCTCAGTCGGCCAAACGGGCGGCGAGCCTCAGGGCCGTCTTCGGATACTGTTGCTGGCCCGCCCTGTCGAGGGGTTCTGGGAGGATGTGCGGGCGGCGTTGGGCCGTGCGTGGATTGATCGTCCCGCCCCCGTCCAGGTGGGGAATTACGTCAGCGAAGCCGACGAACTGGAAGCGGCGTTCGGGGAGGCGGCGCGGGCTTTTCAGCTAGCGCTTGGTATCGCGGTCGGCCCGGTTCCGGTCCCGGCCGGGCTGGCAGCAGCAGCGAACGGGAAGACCAGCGGGCGGGGATGGTCACCGCTGACCGTGCAGATGGCGGCTCTGGCGGCTGTCTGCGCAGTAGAAGAAGGCGACCCGGTCCCCGACAGCGCCGATCTTTCGCACTATCTGCTTGAACACGAGACACGGTATTGGCAGAGAACTGATCAGGGCAGCGAACTCATCGGCAAGACCGTACTGCTGGCCACCCTGTTCGGTCCGGCTCCCACGGCCGAGCAGGCCCGCAGCTGGCTGATCGGTGCCCACCTAGCCGCTGACCCCACTGCGGCTGACCGGCTCTTGAGCACTCACACCAAGCTCTACCCTCCTCTACCGCGCCCCCCAGCAGCGGATAGCCCTGACATCCTCCCCCCGCTGAAACCGGATCGGTTCGCTGAGGACTTCATCGCCGGCCAGCTAACGCGTCATGACGTGCGCGCCCTTATCACTGCGCACTTTGATCCCGGCCAGCATCCGCCCGGGACGATCCGCCAAGCCTTGATCATTCTTGCTGCGGCAGCCGCACGCCACGCTACGGCCCGTACACCGCTGTTCGCCCTGCTGTCCGCCACGACCGTCCAGCCGGCCTGGCTCAGCCCATCCTTGATCACCACCATCACCGACTACGCCCCGCACGACCTCGCCACCTCGATCGCCTTCACCATCCCCATCGGACACGCCGACTTTCTTCGCCCGGCTCTCACCCTGGCTCAACGTCTTCACCACACCACTACCGACAGCCCCGCCCACCAGCAGGCCGCAATTCTGAACAACCTCGGGATCCGCCTGTCGGAGGTGGGTGACAAGCGGGCCGCGCTGGAACCCACCCGGGAGGCGACCGGCATCTACCGGCGGTTGGCCGAGGCCGAACCCGCCGCCTACCTCCCCGACCTCGCCATGAGCCTGAACAACCTCGGGATCCGCCTGTCGGAGGTGGGTGACAAGCGGGCCGCGCTGGAACCCACCCGGGAGGCGACCGGCATCTACCGGCGGTTGGCCGAGGCCGAACCCGCCGCCTACCTCCCCGACCTCGCCATGAGCCTGAACAACCTCGGGATCCGCCTGTCGGAGGTGGGTGACAAGCGGGCCGCGCTGGAACCCACCCGGGAGGCGACCGGCATCTACCGGCGGTTGGCCGAGGCCGAACCCGCCGCCTACCTCCCCGACCTCGCCATGAGCCTGAACAACCTCGGGATCCGCCTGTCGGAGGTGGGTGACAAGCGGGCCGCGCTGGAACCCACCCGGGAGGCGACCGGCATCTACCGGCGGTTGGCCGAGGCCGAACCCGCCGCCTACCTCCCCGACCTCGCCAGCGCCCTGAACAACCTCGGGATCCTCCTGTCGGAGGTGGGTGACAAGCGGGCCGCGCTGGAACCCACCCGCGAAGCGGTCGAAATTCGCCGGCGGTTGGCCGAGGCCGAACCCGCCGCCTACCTCCCCGCCCTCGCCATGAGCCTGAACAACCTCGGGATCCGCCTGTCGGAGGTGGGTGACAAGCGGGCCGCGCTGGAACCCACCCGGGAGGCGACCGGCATCTACCGGCGGTTGGCCGAGGCCGAACCCGCCGCCTACCTCCCCGACCTCGCCATGAGCCTGAACAACCTCGGGATCCGCCTGTCGGAGGTGGGTGACAAGCGGGCCGCGCTGGAACCCACCCGGGAGGCGACCGGCATCTACCGGCGGTTGGCCGAGGCCGAACCCGCCGCCTACCTCCCCGACCTCGCCATGAGCCTGAACAACCTCGGGATCCGCCTGTCGGAGGTGGGTGACAAGCGGGCCGCGCTGGAACCCACCCGGGAGGCGACCGGCATCTACCGGCGGTTGGCCGAGGCCGAACCCGCCGCCTACCTCCCCGACCTCGCCATGAGCCTGAACAACCTCGGGATCCGCCTGTCGGAGGTGGGTGACAAGCGGGCCGCGCTGGAACCCACCCGGGAGGCGACCGGCATCTACCGGCGGTTGGCCGAGGCCGAACCCGCCGCCTACCTCCCCGACCTCGCCATGAGCCTGAACAACCTCGGGATCCGCCTGTCGGAGGTGGGTGACAAGCGGGCCGCGCTGGAACCCACCCGGGAGGCGACCGGCATCTACCGGCGGTTGGCCGAGGCCGAACCCGCCGCCTACCTCCCCGACCTCGCCAGCGCCCTGAACAACCTCGGGATCCTCCTGTCGGAGGTGGGTGACAAGCGGGCCGCGCTGGAACCCACCCGGGAGGCGACCGGCATCTACCGGCGGTTGGCCGAGGCCGAACCCGCCGCCTACCTCCCCGACCTCGCCATGAGCCTGAACAACCTCGGGGTCCTCCTGTCGGAGGTGGGTGACAAGCGGGCCGCGCTGGAACCCACCCGGGAGGCGACCGGCATCTACCGGCGGTTGGCCGAGGCCGAACCCGCCGCCTACCTCCCCGCCCTCGCCATGAGCCTGAACAACCTCGGGGTCCTCCTGTCGGAGGTGGGTGACAAGCGGGCCGCGCTGGAACCCACCCGCGAAGCGGTCGAAATTCGCCGGCGGTTGGCCGAGGCCGAACCCGCCGCCTACCTCCCCGCCCTCGCCATGAGCCTGAACAACCTCGGGGTCCTCCTGTCGGAGGTGGGTGACAAGCGGGCCGCGCTGGAACCCACCCGCGAAGCGGTCGAAATTCGCCGGCGGTTGGCCGAGGCCGAACCCGCCGCCTACCTCCCCGCCCTCGCCAGCGCCCTGAACAACCTCGGGGTCCGCCTGTCGGAGGTGGGTGACAAGCGGGCCGCGCTGGAACCCACCCGCGAAGCGGTCGAAATTCGCCGGCGGTTGGCCGAGGCCGAACCCGCCGCCTACCTCCCCGCCCTCGCCATGTCGCTTTGGGCTTCTGCATGGATCAGAAACGCCCACACCATCGAACTTAGAGAGGCAGTCACCGCGGCAGACGAAGCCATCTCGATCTACCGGACGTTGGCTGAGCAGATTCCCGAAGCGTTCGACGGCTACCTAGCGGCGGCAGAACAGACGAAGGCCGAGGTAATCGAACAGCTCAACGCAGCGTCGTAGCCTTGCCAACCGCGTGTCTGAGCACCGGAGTACGCCACGCCTGGATGCTCCCCGTGAGACCCACGTGCTAACGGCCTTGCTAACAACAGGGTCGGATAATCTTGGACGGGTGTGGACAGGTGGCAGGCTGCCGCGCTGGTCAGGACGCCTGTGCGGACGTTCGTGGATAGTTCTGATCTCGCTTGTAATCAGACGGCATGGGACGCCTACCGGCTGACAAACGAGGACCCGACGCCCATGATAGAGCCGTGGTCCGGCGAGAGCAGTACGAACGGTTAGAGCGCCATCTTCGGTCAGACGGCCGTCAGCGCATCGAGATGACGTTCGCGGAGGTCTCGGCGGTGATCGGCGCCGCTCTCCCCCGTAGCGCTTTCGATTACCAAGCATGGTGGGCCACCGACCCGAAGCACACCCAAGCGGTTTGGCTCGATGCCGGCTACCAGGCCCGGCCCAACCTCACCGCACAGCGTGTGACCTTCACGAAGACGGCCGACGGGTGACAGCAACGGTGACAGCAACAGCGGCTCACGACCCCGACCACCGACACACCTCGCCCACCGTCCAACCTCGGTCGATGCTCGCGCGGCAGGGGTGTTGTCATAGCTGAAAAGCGGAAGGTCGGCGGTTCGACCCCGCCCCTGCCCACCTCACACGACCAGCCAAAAGGCCCGGAAGCTGATCAGGTTCCGGGCCTTTTGACAGCAACGGCCTCAGCCGAGCGCATCCCCCAGCTGACGTACAGGGCGTAAAGCCGTTCGTCTTGAGCCGCCTTGAGCACGTTGCGCGCCTGGTCGACCGTGAGGCCCCGGTTCACCCCGTACTTGGGCGTCGCGACCGTGACGAGCTTGGCCACGTTGCGCGGGATGATCTCCTCCCGCACGGCCGCTTGAAGGGCATTGCGCAAGACCGCGTGAACGAACTGGACCATGCGCGACGACAGCCGGGAACCGCAGCACTCGCCGCCCTTGAGAGCGCAGCAGCGCGCCACCTCACGAACGGCGTCCCAGCCGTCGCGGCAGCACTGGCACGCCTCCCGGATACGGGTCAGCGCCAGGGTCTCTCACAGCGTCTCGCCGTGCGCGCGAACAAGCCCTCGGCTCGGTAGTCGCGCGAGGCCTGAGTGACCGGTTCAGGTCTTTCCCGACGGTTGATCTTGGGGGCTGGGCACGATGGGTAGATGAGTGCTTCGCAGCGGATTGCCCTCACGGCGGGTGTAGTGGGGTTTGGGCTCGTGCTGGTCGGGGTGGGGGTGTTCTTCGGCGTGGTGGGGTTGGAGGACGCCGACCGGTGGGGCAGCGTGTTGTCGCTGTTCTTGACCGCGGTGGGTTTGGGCGTTTCGGTCTACGGGGTGATTTTGGCGCGCCGCAGCATGAGGGCTCCGCAGGGTGGCGGGCAGCGGGTCAGTGACGTGGCCGGGGACAACTACCAGTTCGGGCGGGTGGAAGGGGGGGTGCGGATCGGCCGCCGCACCGGTAGGCCTCAGCCGCCCGCGCGGCGGAATACGCAGAACACCCCGGGCCCGTCAGGGGGCCAGCCGGACACTGGGGGCCAGGTGGCCGGTCGGGTCGGGGGTGACAACGCGCAGTTCGGCTCGGTGGGGCAAGACGTGGAGATCGAGCGGGACTGACCGGGACGGGGGGTGAGTGGTGCGTGTTCGAGGTGGGGGAAAGGCGCCGGCGGGTCAGTGGGCCGGGGATGTGTTCGGGCCGAACATTCAGATCGGGTCGGCCGCTGGTGATGTCGTGGTGGTGCTGGAGCAGCCGCGGTTTCGTCTGGAGTTGCTGACGCCGCAGCCACAGCCGCGGCGGATCCCCCGGTCGCAGCGGTTGCCCTCGCATCTGCTGGACGCGCACCGGCAGGTGGTTCCCTACCGGCCACGCCCGTTGGTGCAGGAGCAGTTGACGGTCTGGCGGGACGAAGATGAGCCGGTTTCGGTGCGGTTGCTGCACGGGCCGGGCGGCGCGGGCAAGACCCGATTGGCCGGGGCGTTCGCTACTGACAGCCATCGACATGGCTGGAGTGTCCTGAACGCCTCCGATATGACCGCCCCGCTCCCCGACCCGACCGCTACAGCGGACATGCCTGCGGGTGGGGATGTGCTGGTGGTGGTCGACTATGCCGAGCGCTGGCCGCTGGAAGGGTTGACGCGCCTGATCCAGGAATTGGCCCGCCGTCGCACTGCCACGATGGCCGATGTCGAAGAGGAGGCCGGCGGGGGGCGGGTGCGGGTGTTGTTGCTGGCGCGTCCGCAGGCGGGGTTCTGGGAGACTGTCAGCGCCGAGTTGCAGCGTGCATGGGTTGATCTCGCCGAGCCGATCGCATTGACGCGGTTCGTCGACAGCCCGCAGGCATTACGGGAGGCGTTCGCGGATGCGGCGGCCGCATTCCAGGAGCAGTTGCAGGTGAAGGCCCATGCGCTTCCCATGCCGGATGGGTTGGAACAGGCGGAACGCGCGTCGCCGTTGATGGTCCACATGGCTGCCTTGGCCGCCGTTTGCGCTGTTGATGAAGGTGTTCCCGTACCGGACAGCGGTGATCTTTCTGAGTTCCTGCTGGCTCATGAGCGGCGCTACTGGCTGCGCACGACGCGGGGCGCGGAGGTCATGGCATCCACGGTGATGGTCGCGACGCTGTTCGGTCCCGTCACCACCAGCATCCGGGCCCGTAGTTGGCTACTGCGGGCGCGGCTGGCCGCCACCGAGGCCGACGCCGACCGGCTACTGAGTGACCATGAACGCCTTTACCCGCCAGCAGCCGATGCGCTCGCACGGCTCAACGAAAATCAGCGAACCGAGCCCGACACCGGTGGACCGGTGGAACGGCTGTCGCCCTTGAAGCCGGACCGCTTTGCTGAAGATTTTCTTGCCGCTCATCTCACAACGCCTCATGTCCGCGAACTGTTTGTCGAATTGCTCACCGGCCAGGACGTTCCGCTGCCGGCGCTGCGCCAGGCGTTCATCGTCTTGGCGGCCACCGCGGCCCGGCACGCCACCGCCCGAGGGGTATTGTTCGCCTTGCTGGAGGCCGGTCCGATCCAGCCGGTATGGCTGAGCCCTGTGTTGCTCAATACGGTGATCGAACATGCTCCCGACCGGGTTGCCGCCGCTGTCGAAGCCGCCACCCCGATCCACCGGACTGACCTGCTTCGCCCAGCCCGGGCTCTAAACGAGCATCTTCTTCTGCGGCTTGCACCAACCGCGCCCGCCGCTGAACGCGCCCTTCGTCTCCACAATCTGGGTATCCGGCTGTCGGAGATCGGCGACAAACGAGCCGCACTCGAACCAACCCGTGAAGCCGTCAACCTCTACCGACCTCTGGCCGAAACCGAACCCGCCGCCTACCTCCCCAACCTCGCCAGCGCGCTCAACAACCTGGGTATCCGGCTGTCGGAGGTCGGCGACAAGCGGGCCGCACTCGAACCGGCCCGTGAAGCCGTCGAGATCCGACGGCGTCTGGCCGAAACCGAACCCGCCGCCTACCTCCCCGACCTCGCCAGCTCGCTCAACAACCTGGGTATCTGGCTGTCGGAGGTCGGCGACAAACGAGCCGCACTCGAACCAACCCGTGAAGCCGTCAACCTCTACCGACCTCTGGCCGAAACCGAACCCGCCGCCTACCTCCCCGACCTCGCCAGCTCGCTCAACAACCTGGGCGTCCGGCTGTCGGAGGTCGGCGACAAGCGGGCCGCACTCGAACCGGCCCGTGAAGCCGTCGAGATCCGACGGCGTCTGGCCGAAACCGAACCCGCCGCCTACCTCCCCGACCTCGCCAGCTCGCTCAACAACCTGGGTATCTGGCTGTCGGAGGTCGGCGACAAACGAGCCGCACTCGAACCAACCCGTGAAGCCGTCAACCTCTACCGACCTCTGGCCGAAACCGAACCCGCCGCCTACCTCCCCAACCTCGCCAGCTCGCTCAACAACCTGGGCGTCCGGCTGTCGGAGGTCGGCGACAAACGAGCCGCACTCGAACCAACCCGTGAAGCCGTCAAGATCCGACGGCGTCTGGCCGAAACCGAACCCGCCGCCTACCTCCCCGACCTCGCCAGCTCGCTCAACAACCTGGGCGTCCGGCTGTCGGAGGTCGGCGACAAACGAGCCGCACTCGAACCAGCCCGTGAAGCCGTCGAGATCCGACGGCGTCTGGCCGAAACCGAACCCGCCGCCTACCTCCCCAACCTCGCCAGCTCGCTCAACAACCTGGGTATCCGGCTGTCGGAGGTCGGCGACAAACGAGCCGCACTCGAACCAACCCGTGAAGCCGTCAACCTCTACCGACCTCTGGCCGAAACCGAACCCGCCGCCTACCTCCCCGACCTCGCCAGCGCGCTCAACAACCTGGGTATCCGGCTGTCGGAGGTCGGCGACAAGCGGGCCGCACTCGAACCGGCCCGTGAAGCCGTCGAGATCCGACGGCGTCTGGCCGAAACCGAACCCGCCGCCTACCTCCCCAACCTCGCCAGCTCGCTCAACAACCTGGGTATCTGGCTGTCGGAGGTCGGCGACAAACGAGCCGCACTCGAACCAACCCGTGAAGCCGTCAACCTCTACCGACCTCTGGCCGAAACCGAACCCGCCGCCTACCTCCCCAACCTCGCCAGCTCGCTCAACAACCTGGGCGTCCGGCTGTCGGAGGTCGGCGACAAACGAGCCGCACTCGAACCAACCCGTGAAGCCGTCAAGATCCGACGGCGTCTGGCCGAAACCGAACCCGCCGCCTACCTCCCCAACCTCGCCAGCGCGCTCAACAACCTGGGTATCTGGCTGTCGGAGGTCGGCGACAAGCGGGCCGCACTCGAACCGGCCCGTGAAGCCGTCGAGATCCGACGGCGTCTGGCCGAAACCGAACCCGCCGCCTACCTCCCCAACCTCGCCAGCTCGCTCAACAACCTGGGCGTCTGGCTGTCGGAGGTCGGCGACAAACGAGCCGCACTCGAACCAACCCGTGAAGCCGTCAACCTCTACCGACCTCTGGCCGAAACCGAACCCGCCGCCTACCTCCCCGACCTCGCCAGCGCGCTCAACAACCTGGGTATCCGGCTGTCGGAGGTCGGCGACAAACGAGCCGCACTCGAACCAACCCGTGAAGCCGTCAAGATCCGACGGCGTCTGGCCGAAACCGAACCCGCCGCCTACCTCCCCAACCTCGCCAGCTCGCTCAACAACCTGGGCATCCGGCTGTCGGAGGTCGGCGACAAACGAGCCGCACTCGAACCAACCCGTGAAGCCGTCAAGATCCGACGGCGTCTGGCCGAAACCGAACCCGCCGCCTACCTCCCCGACCTCGCCATGTCGCTGTGGGCGAACGCATGGATCAGGAACGCACACGCGATAGAGCTTCCAGCGGCCCTGGAAGCCGTAGAGGAAGCGATCGACACCTATCAGCGCCTCGCCGAACAGCTACCCGCGACATACGGCGGTCTACTGGAAGCGGCCCAGCAAACACGTATAGAGATCCTCAGTCAACTTCCCGAACCCGGCACTGAATGACAGCAACGGCAGCCCCAGCCCCAGCCACGGACGCACGCCGACAGCCGGTCAATCTCGGCCGATGCCCGCGCGGCAGGGGCGTTGCTGCGGCAGGGGCGTTGCTATAGCTGAAAAGCGGAAGGCCGGCGGTTCGCCGCCGGCCCTGCCCACCTCTCTAAGCAGCGAAAAGGCCCGGAACCTGATCAGGTTCCGGGCCTTTTGCCAGCAACGGCCTCAGCTGAGCGCATCCCCAGCTTCCGCAGCGCCGCCCGCTTCTCCTCGACGGCCGCGTGCGCGTGGATCGTCATCGTCACCTCGATGTCGCTGTGCCCGACGATGTCCCGCACGATGTGCGGCGGCACGCCGGGGACCAGGAGCAGTGAGACGCAGAGCTACCGCATGTCGTGCATCCGCACTGAGCCGAGGCCCACAGCGGCACGGACACGGCCCCGGCCGCGTGGTCGGCGGGGGGCTTGAGATGCGTCGTCCAGGCGAGCGTAACAGCGTCCGGGCCGCCGGGGCCGTCGAGGAGGATGACGACGTGACAGTGGATCACGCCCCACCCCTGAGACTCGGGCACCTTGGCGAAGAGGCCATCAGCGCCTCCCTCGACTCGGCGACGTACAGGCCCGCCGATACTGTTCTGCTTCGACCCGGCCCGAGAAGCGATCTTCCTCGTCGCCGGCGACGAGTCCGGTAACTGGAATCAGTGGTACCGGGAAGCGATACCACTGGCCGATGAACGCTTCGCCGAGCACCTAATCGCTCTGAAGGAACAGGAGGGACGATGAGTACCGGTTACAGCAAGTGGTCCGACGTCAAGGCCAGGGCTGCCGAACTCGACCCTCGAACTCCGGCCAAGCGCGCCGCCGGCCAGGCCGCAGCGCAGGAACGTACGGAAGCCTATGTCCGCGGCTATCAACTGTCCGAGATCCGCAAGGCCGCTGGAGTCACCCAGGCCGAACTGGCGGAGATGCTCGGTGTCAGCCAGGCCAGGATTTCCAAGATCGAGCACGGAGAGGTCTCCGGCATCGACGTCGTTCGCGACTACGTCACCGCTCTGGGCGGTCACCTCGACCTCGTGGCCTCTCTCGGCGACCGCACCTGGAAAGTCGCCTGAAATCAATCTGCCGCTGATGTGGGCGGAGGTGAGGGCCAGGAGCGGAAAGGACTGTTACCGCTAGCGGCAGCCGTGGCCAGCACGTTGATGTCGTAGACCACGGGCGTCGACATGGTCAGGCTTCGCCCTTGCCCTTGAGGAACTCTCGGATCCGGTCGGGCACCTCGGCCGGCTCGATACCTAGCTCGGCGGTGCGCTGCTGACCGTAAGCCTGAAGATCGCGCAGCTGCTCCGCAAGCATGATCGACTTCATGACACGGTACGTGGCCCGCAGGTATGCCGACCTGTTGCCGTCACCGAAGTAGTCGACAAGCTCGTCCAAGGTCGGCCGGTCCTCGGTTTGGACAGAGAACCCCAGGGTCTGCGCATGCGACCTGCCGTGGCCGCGTGATGCTCCGGTCTTGCGGTTCTTCCTCTCTGCGGCCATGTCGTCACGAGATCACCACCGGACACGCCGAACCGCCGGCACGCGGCGCCGGGCCGCTCGACCTTCCCGCCGGCGAGGTGAACTCTCTCGTCCGGCGCCGCGGGCTACCCGAGTGGTTCGAGTGGACCATGCTCCGCGCGCATGAGTGACCGGAAGTGGCGGACGAGGCTGCGTACGGCGGCCGGCTCGCGCAGGACTACGCCGATCTCCAGGTTCTCCTTCAAGGCACGGTCGGTTAGGTTGGCGCTGCCCAGCAGGGCGGTTCGCTCGTCTGCGGCGATCAGTTTGGCGTGCAGGGCGGCGCGGGAGCGGCCCAAGGCCGGACGACGCGCCTGTGGCCAGTGCCAGAAGCGCACGCCCCCTCTGCCGTGCAGGGCCTGGAAGGTGGCCGCCGCACCAGGACCGTCCAGTGTGCCGCCTGCGGTCACCGACGTCTCCAGGATCAGGTCGACGCGCACGCCTCGGTCGGCGGTGGCGGTGAGCTCGGTGACGATCTCGGTCACACCGTGGGCGGCGAAGCTGACGATCAGCAGGGAGGACGTGGCCTCACGGATGACCTCAAGGGCGACCTGGCTGGTGAGTCGCACCGGGACGGCCTCGCTCAGCGGCCCGCTGGCCACGACCGTGCTCCGGTGCGCCGAGTGCTCACGGCTGACCGTGCCGGCGGCTTCGAGCGCCAGCGCGATGGACTCGCCCGTCGCTCCAGACTGCCGCCACGCGGTGACGAGCCTCCGGGCGACGCCCCCCAGCGCGTATCCCGGACGCGCTTCCAGCAGGGCTGCCTCCACCGACCGAGACGGGCGGTCAGCGGCGCGCAGGACGCGGCACCACGTTCTCAGATGGCCTGGGGCAAGCTCGCCGGCGGTGGCGGCGATGACCGACGGCAGGTCGTCGTTCACCGGAAGAAGCCGTACTGGCCTCCGGTCACCGTGTCGGTGACAAGGGCCCGGTCAAGGTAGTGATTGCCCCGTTCGCACGAGGTCTCGGCCGCGAACAGGCACGCATGGCATGCGGCCCCGTAGAGGCTTCCGTGGTGTCGGGGATCGTGCTCGGAGCACAGGGGGTCGGAACTGCACAGTCGCGCGGCGTCGAGCGCTTGCCGGATCAACGGGCCGAGGCGGTCGGGGTGACCAAGGGAGACAAGACCGCCGAGCGTGCCCTCGCTGTCGGGGGCGGCGGTGTAGAGCAGCACCCCGGCCATCGGCTCGGCGGCGCGGGCGTAGACGCGTTCCGCGATGCCCGTCGCGCTGTAGCCGCTCTCCAGGGAGAACTCCCGGATCAGCGTGTGAGCGAACGTGTGCAGCATGAGATAGCGGATTCCGGGCCAGTGACCGGCTTCCAGCCCCCGGGCGGACCGCCATTCGTCATGCGCCTCACGCAAGATCTTTTCGCGTTCCCTGACCTCGGCGCGCTGTTCCCATTCGGCGAGGCGATCCTCCTTGAACTTCAGGAAGATGCCTTCACCGCGCATCTCCGCGCAGGGCACCCAGGTCGGGGCGTCCCGGGAAAGCCGTGCGCGACGGCTGTCGTCGGTGGAGAGGACGTCCCATTCGGGGGCGTCGATCCTGGTGAAGCCGTACAGGGCCCCGACTTCGCGGAGGCGCGGTACGAGCGTGACCCGCTCCAGCCAGGACCGTTCGCCGCGTGGCACGCCCACGCGGCGAGTAGTGAAGTCGGGCAGCTCGACGTCGTCGTCATGGGTGAACGCCGACCATTCCGGGCCCGCAAGGTCGAGTTCGTCCGCGTCGTCCCGCCGATCCCCGCCATGGTCAGCATGGCGCCGGACGGCTCGCCAGACCGCGTCGACCCCGTGCACGTGCAGTTCGGGCCACACGCCCAGCTTCGGAAGGAGGCTCTTGGCGGCAACTTGGTCGAGGTGCGCCACCAGGTCGAGGACGTCCCAGTGGTCAGTGACGAGCTGGGCGAGGTCGTCCTCGCCCTTGGGGAGGCTGAACACGCGCATCTGCATGGCGAACCACCCGTTGGTCGCTCCCAGGGCGAGCGTCCGGGTCGGCAGTCCGCACGGTTCGAAGGTGCCGAGGTGGGGGTGGCGGCCCCGGCACGCGGGCAGGTTCCGCTCCCCCGCGAGGCCGATCGCCTCCGCCATGCTGCGGCGAGCACCGCAGGAGCACACGGCGAAGACGTTGGCGGCCTCGCCGCCGGTGCCGCGCTCGACGAGCTGGAGCGTGTGGTCGCCCGTCTCCGGGGACGCGCCACGGTGCGCGAAGTACGTCCAGGGGAAGTCGTCCAGGTGGCCGCCCTGGGTACAGGCGAGGACGAACCGGGCGGGAACGGCGGTGGGGCGGCGCCCGCCGGTGCCGCGGCAGTTGTGCACGTAGCGGACCCTGTCGGGAGAGAAGGCGCTCGGCACGAGCTCGAAGAGCCGGGAGTCGATCGAGGCGAGGCGGTTGCAGCGCAGGTCGGTGCAGCGCAGGTAGCGGGGGAAGGCGGCGACGGGCACCCCGACCCTGGTCCATTCACCGAACGGGTCTGCCGCGTCCTCCGGTGTGTACGGCGGCGTGCGCAACGTCTCGACTTGCGGACCGAGCTTGCGGCGGACGGCGGCCAGCAGCCGGTCCTCGGTGAGGACGCGTGCCGACGCCTCGTCCCAGAATTCCAGCCCCATCAGGACGACCGAGAGGTTGGGCAGGTCGGCGACGGCGCCGACGCCGTAGGTGTGCAGTAGCTGGTTGGGGCGCAGCTCGCCGACGCGCATGGTCACTCCTGTTCCTCTCGGGGGACGGGCTGGAAGGGCGGAGCGTCGGCACCGCCCAGGTCGTACCGGTCGAGGAGCAGGAGCCGGACGCCGGGTTCGACGTCGCGCAGGGAGGTCGGGCACATGGCCTTGGTCCATGGCCCACCGTCAGGCCGCAGCAGCAGTCCCGCGACCGCGTCGGAGCGGCGGGGTGTCCGGTATCCGAGGACGCGTTCGGGCATGGCGCGCTCGCGGGCCCAGAAGTCCAGCCGGGCCTCGAGTTCGCGCTCGACGTCGACGGCGTCCCGCGCGTTGCCGAGAACGTCGCGGGCCCGCCGCCGGATCACGTTGACGACATGGTCGGCGAGCCGGCTCTCCCGGCCGAACAGGCGGGCGGCGTCGTTGGCGTTGTACTTCGGTTCCAGCCCGCGGACGAGTGCCACGAGCACACCGGTCAGTCCCCGGTCGACCGCGCGGTAGGCGAACGGGGTGACCGACAGGGCCTCCACGTGCTGGTAGACGGTGGCGTGGAAGTGCTCGAACTTCTCGTAGTGCGACAGGTCGCGCGGGCGCGCCCAGTTGTAGACGGTGAACACGAGGCCGGGGTCCTGCCGGCCGACACGGCTGGTGGCCTGGATGTACTCGGCGGTGGACTTGGGCTGGTTGGCCACCACCATGACACCGAGCCGGGACACGTCGACCCCGACCGCGATCATGCTGGTGGCCAGCAGCACGTCGATCGGACGCCGCTCGCCCTTGGCGCGGGGCCCGAACCGCAGTTCCAGCTCGGCGAGCACCTCAGGGATGTCGCCGGACGACAACCGGGACGTGAGCTCGCGCAGCTTCGGGTCGTACCGGCGGGCCAGTCCTCGCTGGTCGGCACGGGCCAGGCGGGTGGACACGTCGTCCTCCACCAGGCGGCGCATCCCGCCGAGGTCGCGGAGGCTGTTGAAGTAGCCCACCAGCGTCATGTACGGGTCGGTGACGGGGTTCTGTCCGTACTTGTTATGAAGTTGCTGCGCGGCGCCGAGCACCGCCACGTAGACCCGGATGAGGGTGGACTTGATGCGGACACCGTGCGCGCAGACACCGACGTAGCGGCGGCCGGGCTTGACGACGCCCTCGTATCCGGGACGAGGTTCGCTTGGCCGCTGGCGGGCGAAGAAGTTGTCGTCGGCGCTGAGCCCCGGCGGCGGGAAGATCTCGGTGCGGCCCCGGTCGAACAGGGCGTGGAGCTGCCGGGCTGCCCGCCGCACCGTCGCGGTGGAGGCGATCACCTTGGGCCGGACGGTGCGTCCTCCGGGCCCCTCCCAGGTGCACAGCCGATCCACGGCGGTCTCGTAGAGGCCGACGAGCGAGCCGAGCGGCCCGGAGATCAGGTGCAGCTCGTCCTGGATGATCAGGTCGGGGGGCCGGACGGGCGTCACCGGCACGTGCCGCGCGGCGGGCAGCGGTCCGCTGGCCTGATGGCTGGTGCGGCCGTCGCAGCAGACCTCCGCGAGGTCGGGTGTGACGAAACCGTGCCGTTCGCAGCGGCGCTCCGCGCGCCCGAACAGCGTCTGAGTGTCGCCGACCCAGGGGAGCTGGGCGAACTTGTCGACGGTGGCGATGACGAACGCCGGGCCGAGCCGGTAGATCTCCTCGTCCACGACGACGACCGGGAGCCCGTCGCCGTCCCCGGTGTAGGCGTGGAAGTCGCAGTCGAAATCAGAGCAGCGGATCAGGGTCCGGCGGCGGAGTTTCTCGACCTCGATGTCGCGCCCCGCCTCGATGGCGGTCCCGCACCACGGGCAGGACGTGAGCTGGTGGGGTGACCCGCCGACGTGCCGTGGACGTCCGGTGGTGCGGCGCTGGTCCTTGGCCCACTCGTTCGCCTGGTCGGTGCGGTTGGGAGTGACCCGGCCGCCCACCCACAGGCCGAGCCGGAACGGCGTCCGCCCCCAGCGGTCCTCGTCGTCGCGACGCAACTTCTCGCACGCGCAGACCAGGGCCGCGGCCCGCTGGAACTGCTGGATGGTGAGCAGCCGCAGCGTGTAGCGCATCAGCACCGCCACGCCGCTCTCCGCGTCATGGCCGCCGAAGTCGCGGCGGAGTCGCCTGATGGCAAGGGTGAACGCGGTCAGGCCGAGGTACGCCTCGGTCTTGCCGCCGCCGGTGGGGAACCACAGCAGGTCCACCACGGATTCGTCCCGGCCGCTGCGCTCCGGGTGGACGGGGTCGGCGAGCGCGGGCAGGTTCAGCAGGATGAAGGCGAGCTGGAACGGGCGCCAGCTGCGGTTGCGGACGAGGTCGGCCTCCCGCACCGCTTCGGGCAGGGGCAGCCGGGGCCTCCGGCGCCGCTCCCCCGCGGCGATGGTGTGCACGCGCTGCAGGTGCATGGCCGCGTTGGCGAACGCGAACGCGCGCCTGGCGTCGTCGTTCTCGGCGAGCAGCGTGATGCCGGCTTCGATCCGGTCGGCGGCACGCCGCGCGTCGGCGAGGTTGCGCCGCGCGTCGTTTTCGTGGCCGTCCAGCCGGGCGGCCGGGTCGGCGACGGAACCCGCCATCCGGTCGAGCCATGCCCGGTACCCGTCCACCAGCGGGGACAGGGCGGCCCGAAGGTCGTCGGCGTCCATCCCGGCGAGCTGCCTCATGTCGACCTTCAGGTCGGCGAGTTCCGGAAGGTCGCGGTCGGTGTCGGCGCGTGGCACGTCGGTGGCGGGGATCTCGTGGACGGGCACGGCGGCGGTGGAGATACGGACGGCGCGCATCGGGTCGCCGGGGGACGGCTCGGCATGAACGGCGACGCCGTGGCCTGTCGCGAACTCGGGGCAGAAGCGGTAGGCCATCTCGAGCCGCCGCCGTTCGGCCTGGTCGGCAGGGTCGCCGCCCGCCGCCCCGGCCGGGCGCCGCAGGAACACCGGCTCCCCGCCGGGCGCGCTCACCGACATCTGGGCCTGGAACACCCATGCCTCGCCGCGGCCCACGTCGCCCCGCTGGGCGTTCACCAGGAACAAGGTGACGAGCCAGTTGCCGTCATGCTTGCGGACCCGTCCGCGCACGACGATCTCCGGCTGCTCGCCGGTGAGCGACGCCGCCTTCACCTTCCCCGAGCGGAGTGGGACGGTGACGGCACCCGCCATCTGTTCCCGCCGCCACACCAGCTCTCCGGCCCGTTCCTCGTCGGACGAGTGGACGCGGACGTACCGCGCCCATTCGGCGGTCACGGCCAGCCGGTCGACGTCGCCCGCGACGTGCGCCGTGAAGCCGTAGGAGGAGGGGAACATGCTGGGAATGTTGGGGGCGTTCTGCTCGGGACCGGACTCGGCGTCGGGCTCCACGTCGGCCAGCGAATCGTGCTCGCCGGGGTCGACCATCGCCCCGTTGGGCGCGAGCCTGCCCAGCAGGTAGCGGTCGGTCGGCCGCTCGGTGAACTCCTCGTCCTCTCCCGCCGCCGGACCGTGCAGGTCGGCGCAGACGAGCTCGGTCAGCTCGTCGCGGATCGCGGCGGCGTCGGGGACCTTGAGCACGGGGAGGTCGGTCATGGCAGCACTTTAGGGTGCCGGTCGGACGGTAACGCGCTGTTCCCGGTGTTCGCAGAGGCACAGCCGGTTAGGGTCTTCGGACATGGCCCTGGTGAATCTCTCGCTCCGCGACTATAGGTGCTTCGCGGAGCGGCAGGACGTTGAGCTGCGCCCGATCACCGTAGTGCTAGGGAAGAACAATTCCGGCAAAAGCGCACTGGTCCAGGCCCCGATCATCCTGCGGACCGGAATCCGCAACGACCACGCGATCCCTCTGGACCTCGAACAGTTCGGCGACGACGCCCCTGATTTCATCGATCTGGTCCACGAGCGGCTGAAGGTGCGCAACATCTCCGTGGGTCTCGGGATGACCGGCCCCGAGGACGAGGAGTATGCGCTCAACGCGGTGATCCAGGACTTCCCTGATGAGTACATCCAGCGCGTGGTGAATTGGTCGCTGCGGTCCGGCGACGACACCGTGGCCTACGAGTGGTCCCTCGCAGCGGATTCGGAGGAGCCGGAGGAATCCGGGCCTCAGCCCTACCAGAGGCTCGACGACGGGGCCGGCCTGACGTGGCTGGACTTCAGAGGTCTGCTGCCGACGGAACTACCGGACGGTGACGCCCCATGGTTCGACGCCGAGCGCATCCGTTCGTCCTTCGGCATCGTCCGGCACCTCGGACCGTTCCGTCCGAAGCCCGAACGCCTGGTCCGGCTGCCAACACGAGAGCCCGTCCAGGACGAGATCGGCAGCCGCACGGCGGAGATCCTCGTCTTCCATCATGTTCGTCGGAAGGGCCGTCTCATCGAGAGGGTCAACGAGTATCTTCGTGCTCCCCTCCCAGCCTGGAAACTGGAGGTCCGCCCCCACCTCGACGGCTACATGATCGGCCTGCAGTCGCGCAAGAAGTCCGAACTGTGGGTTCCGGCCACCGAATCAGGAACCGGGATCGCCCAGATCCTGCCGTTCTTGGTCCGCCGCGCGCAGGACGAACTGAGCCCGCCCGAGCGGGACATCCTGGAGATCATCGAGGAGCCCGAACTCCACCTGCATCCGTCCGCCCAGGCCATGCTGGCCGATCTCTACATCAGGGCCATCGACAACCAGCGTGTCCGGTTCCTTGTGGAGACGCACAGCGAAACCTTCCTGCTGCGGCTGCGCCGACGCGTCGCCGAGGGCAGGCTGGACGCGGATCAGCTCGCGCTCTACTTCATCGACGATGACGGGGCGTCGTCGATCGTCCGCCGGATCAATGTCGACGACCTCGGCAACCTCGACTACTGGCCGGAAGGCATCTTCAAAGAGGACTTCGAAGAGGTGCGCGCCCTTGCCGAGGCCCAGGAGACGCACCTGGAGAGCGATGCGGGTTGAGCTGACGGCGGCGCTTCTGGAGATGGACGAGCCCGCGGACGAGATCTCGACTCTCCTCGGCCACTCCAGCAAGAGCCGGCATTCGTGGGTGATCGCCCGTGGAATCTCCTCGGCCTACCGCAGCATCGTCAGAGGACGCAGCCGGTACATCACGCTGAGCCCTGCCAACCGGATCATCATGACGACAGAGCCCGGGGAGTCGGTCAGGGACATCCTGCTCAACCTCCCCGACGATCTCCGTGATGACGTGCTCGCCAGCCACGGAATCCCGAGGGAGGCGATGGATCGCCTCGCGGCCGGCGACGATGAGGGGTTCATCGAGGTCCGCCGGGACTTCCTCGCCGAGCGCGAGCGGGTGTTCATGGCCCGGTACGGGCTCGTCGCCCCGCCGGGCGAAGGCGAGACCGACATCGACACCGAGTGAATTCTCAGTTCGTTTGGGGCTGCTGGGCTTCGAAGAGTGTCCGGGGCCGGGGCGGCTCCACGCCCACCCTGACCTCTACCGGTCAATGTGGAGGGAAGCTGCACTCATAGAAAGGAGAACTGTGCGTCTCAGCGGTTCTATAATGAGCCATGCGCGACTTCGAGGCCTGGCATGATCAGGGGATGGAATTCCTTTGGGAGTTCAAGGAGTCGGGTGATCCACAGGCGCTGGCCAAGTCCTTGCCGTTGCTACGCCGGTCCGTTGAAACGGGACAGAAAGATAAACTAGGTCAGGCCGGACGCTGTGTTGCGTTGAGCCACGCGCTCCAACTCCAAGCACGGGTCACCAGTTCCCGCACGGTGCTCGACGAAGCAATCCAGGCGGCGCGGACCGGCCTCGATGCCACTTTCCGCGGTCACCCCGTGGAGTGGCGTGCTTATGCCGTCCTGGCCGGTGCTCACGAGCTGGCCTATGACATGTTCGATGATGTCACGGCACTTCGTGATGCCGTGCACCCGCTGAGCATGGCGGTGATCGCGCGGCGCCAATCGAAGGGTCGCGACCAGCGTGCGGAACGGGCGCGGCTGCTGGTGAACCTCGGGCTCGTCCATGGCAAGATCGCAGCACGCACCAGGGACGTCGAGGCCGCCAGGCAGGCTGTCGGCGTCGCCCAGGAGGCTCGTTCGCTCCTTGGCCGGGGAGACCCGGATCTTCCCGCTGTCGAGGGCAACCTCGGGTTGCATCTGCGTGTTCACTACGAACTCGCTGGAACCGAGCAGGACCTTTGGGCGGGCCTGGCCCATAGCCGCGCTGCGGTGTCCGCCCTCCAACCTGGTAGCGAGCAGTACTTGATGGCGGCCGGCGACCTTTCCGTAACCCTTCAGGTCGCCGCCGAGCGCAACGGCGACATCCGGTTCGCGCAGGAGGCGGTCTCGCTCGGCCGCCAAGCCGCGTCATTCTTGACCGGGCGAGACGGCGAAACAGCGAAGTATCTGGCACCGCTCGCCACCGCCCTCCAACTTCTGCACAGCTTCTCCGGAGAACTCGCACTACTCGACGAGGCGGTAACTCTTGGTCGCAGAATTCTTGAATTAGGGCCCGCAACCGGTATCGAACGAGCCGAACATCAGACGAATCTCGCCAACGCGTTGCGTCTGCGTGCCGACTTCAGCGGTGCCTCGGCACTCCAGCGGGAGGCGGTCGGGTTGCTGAGCGAGGCCGCCGAAGCCTACGACCTCGACGATCCGCGGCTCGCTGACGTTCTGCTGAACCTGAGCAACGAACTGACCGGCCTCTACATCATGACGGGCGACTTCCCAACCCTCTATGAATCCGATGAGGTAGCCGGACGCGCTCTCGCGCTCGTCCGATCCCACGATCCCGACCGGGCCCGGCATCTGCTCCAACGCAGCTACGCCCTGTTGGCGTTGTACCGGCGGACCGGGGATGACTCATCACTGGAAGAGGCCATCGGTCATGCTCGGGAGGCGGTGGAACGGACCCCGCTCGGCCACTCCGATCTCCCGTCCCGGCTGTCCGCGCTCTCGGACGCATTGCTCGCGAAGGTCCGCGCCGACGATGACGAAGAGCACCTTCCCGAGGCCGTTCGAGTCGCTCGCGGCGCGGTCGAGCATTGCCGGGCCGGCCGTCCCGAGCGGGCGCGGCTCATGAGCGACCTGGCGGACGCGTTGTTGGAGGCGCACTCCCGAACCGGCAATCTCGCGCCGCTCTCCGAGGCCGTCGATCTGGGCAGGCGGGCGTCAGAGGACACGCCCCCGGGACGGCCACATCACGGTGCGGTCCGCTACCGGTTGGGTCAGGCGCTGCTGGCTCTGTACAAGCGGACAGGGGACCGCGGGCTCGCGCAAGAGGCCCGCGCCGTTTTCGGGTCGGCCGCCGGGTCCACCGCGGAGCCGACCGGCCTCCGGATCGCCGCTTATCGGGGCGTGGCCGAGGCCGCGCACGCCATCGGCGACGATCAGGGCACGCTCGCGACCCTGGAAGAGGCCGTCGCGCTGCTGCCGCAGGTCTCGCCGCGACGCCTGGCCAACACCGACAGGTCGCACCGGTTGGCCGAGACCGCAGGACTGGCGGGAGAGGCCGCCGCGGCCGCGATCCGGCTCGGACGGCCCGAACGGGCACTGGAACTGCTGGAACAGGTTCGCGGGCTGCTGCTGGCGGAGGCCGTGGACGCCCATGACCGGCTCGCAGCGCTCAAACGGCGGGACCCCGAGCTCGCCGCCCGATTCGTCGCCCTCCGCAACCAGCTGGACGCCGCACAGACCGACACCGATGACCCCGTCCGGATCAGACATCGGCAGCAGACAGCGGATGAGTGGCAGCGGACCGTTGAGGAGATCCGGGCGATCCCCGGGTTGGAGGGCTTCCTCACGCCTCCCTCAGCCGCACACCTGGCGTCATGCGCGGCCGACGGACACGTCGTCGTCATCAACTCCAGCCGGTTCCGCTGTGACGCGCTCGTCGTGACGGCCGACCCACGGCGTCCCGTCCAGGTCATCGAGTTCCCAGGCCTTACCCAGGAGGCCATCGTCGACCAGGTCGTCCGCTGCGTCGATGCGACCTCCGGTGGCGATGACACGGTGCCCCAGCTCGCAAGGCGGATGGCCGCGGACGCCGCTCTGTCGCACGTACTTGGGTGGTTGTGGGATGAGATCACCGAACCGGTTCTGAATCGTCTCGGGCTCATCGGCGCGCAGAACTCCGGCGGCGGTAGGCCGCGATTGTGGTGGTGTCCGGTCGGAGAAGTCGCCTACCTTCCATTGCACGCCGCCGGCCACCACGAGGAAGGACCCCAGGGGAAGCGCACGATCCCGGACCGCATTGTCTCCTCCTACACCCCCACCCTGCGCGCGCTGATCCGTCCCCGTACAGAATCGCCGTCCACAAACGGCGCCCTGGTGGTGGCGATGCCCGAGACTCCCGGTAGCCATGAACTGTCGGCGGCGCAGGAGGAAGCGGTCTGCGTGAGCGGCTTGGTCAATGGCGCCCGGACACTGGTGGGCCCGAAAGCCACGTACACCACAGTTCTGGATGCGCTGCCGCACTACCCTGTGGTGCACTTCTCCTGTCACGTGAGAACTGACTGGGCCGACCCGAACCAGAGCCTTTTGCTCCTCCATGACCATCAGACCCGTCCCCTGACTGTCAGCGCCATCGCAGCGCTCCGGCTGGATGGCGGCGAGCTGGCCTTCCTGTCGGCGTGCGGGTCGTCGCTGACGGCGCCGCGCCACGCCGATCAGGCAGTGCACATCACCGCCGCGTTCCAGCTCGCCGGATACCGCCAGGTCATCGGCACTCTCTGGCCCATCGTGGATGACGATGGCCTCGCCGTCGCCGAGGCCGTCTACACCGTGATCACCGACTCCGGCGCCACGGCGCCGCGCACCGGCCAGGCGGCCGAAGCCGTAACCGACGCGGTCCGCTCTCTCCGGCATGAGGTCGGCGCGGGAAAGCCGACACGATGGGCCGCATACATTCATGTTGGAAAATAGGAAAAGAGGGGACGTGGCGTTGGAGTTCGCAGTCAAACTCGCGGCGTTCTGCAAGGAGTTGAACGGCCGGCTTCTCGAGGAACTGGCCAGGAACAACTCCATGGTCGACGTGTATGAAAGCCTCAGAGAGGCGGTCCGCGCAGAGCGTGCGGGTGATGAGGCCGAAGCATGGCTTGACCAGCTCAACGACCTCGTCCGCCGGGAGCTGGGCCGGGGCTTCTACCCCGACTCCCGCAATTTCCGTCCGTTGAACGGCGGGGCGCAGTCCTCGGGTGCACGGTGGTGGCACTGCCCGGCAGGGCTGTGCGCAGGGTACGGCCGGGTCCTCCCAGGGCAGTCCGCACCGATCTGCGGAGCACTGGGGGCAGCACTGGTCGCGGGGCCACCAGGTCTGTGAACGGCTTCCTGGGCGAAATCGGCAAGAAGACGGCCGAACGCTGGCTCTCACTGCTCGCCCTGCCCGGCGTCCTTTACCTGGCCTGTGTCGTCGTCGCGACGACTCTTGGGCACGAGCACGCTTTGGATGTCGGCAAGCTGAGCGAACAGATCACGCGATGGTCCACTGGACCGGCGCTCAAATCTGTCGGCGGTACGGTACTGGTTCTGGTGGCGCTGCTGCTGGGATCGGTGGGCGTCGGGCTTCTGGTGGCCGCGTTCGGAGCGCTCATCGAGATGCTCTGGATGCTTCCCGGCCGAAGACGGCCTGCAAGATGGCTGACCGATCTTCGCCGCGAGCGCTCCCGCGAGGCCAAGCGCAAAGTGGATCGCCTCACCAATCCGCTGGAACTGGCCGGAGCGATCGCGGCGGCGGACCGCATCTGCCTTCTGGAGGCCGATCGTCCGACATGGATCGGAGACCGCATCCGCGTGACGCGTACGCGCGTGATGTCCGTCTACGGGCTGGACCTGGACGTTTCATGGCCGCGGCTCTGGCTCATCATCCCCGAGGAAACGCGCAAGGAACTGTCCGCCGCTCGCGACGCGCTGACGGCCTCCGCCCGGCTGAACGCTTGGGCCGTCCTGTACCTCGTCCTCACGGTCTGGTGGTGGCCGGCGATGCTGGTGGCCCTCACGACTCAGGCCGCCGCGGTCATCCGGGGACGCTCGGCCACCAGCAGACTGGCCGAACTCATCGAGGCCACCGTTGACCTCCACGCTGCGGATCTCGAGAGCCGCCTTCGCCCCCTCCAGGAGAGCTTCTCCGATCCGCAGGCAGGTCCCAGGCTGACCACCCTGATGCGCAAGGGCCGGTGGGACCCGGATTCGACCATGGGGAAATGAGCTTCTCGTCCCCATGCCGCACCGGTCGGCCGCGGCGACCACCGGGCCGGTTCGCCTGCGGGCCACCCGGCTCTTGCCGGGACGGGCACGGTACAGACCACTCCGGCAGGCGAGGACGAGGCCGCCGAATGCCCCGGTCAGTTCCTCGGAAGACGATGGCCCGCGCCCGTGCCCGGACCATGGCGAGGGCGCGCGCGGGCGGGAGTTCATGGCTCGGTTCGGGCTCGCTGCCGCTCCGGACGACGGCAATGAGCCCGACACCGACACCGAGTGAGCGTTCGGCTCACCTGAGGTCGTCGAGCTTGACGCCGTCCGCCTCCCATGCCTTCCAGCCGTTGCTCTCGTAACCGGCGAGCGCGACGGCCGCCGGCGACGGGTCGGTGAAGACCCTGCCGTCGGCGATGCGGATGCAGCCGCGGTCGGTGACCGTGGCGCGGTGGGTCTCGTTCTTGCGGGGGCGGTGCCAGGTGAGCGTCTCACCGGCCTTGAGGCGGCCGGCCTGGATCAGCGGAAGGAGCTTGCCGTCCTTGTCGTCCTCGGCCGGCGGCTCCTGCTCGTCGGCCAGGCCCGCCAGGCGGCGCAGCACACTGTTGGGGGCGTCGAAGCCGACCGCCTGATTCTCCAGCCAGGCGTAGACCTCATCATCGACGCGGATCGAGCGCATGTCGCCTCCAGGCTTTAGATGCTTTGACCTTTGGAAGCATAGCAAACTCTAGAGGTCAGAGTCTACAGAGTAGAACGATTGTCGTACTCCCGGGTGAGGACGTCCAGGGGCAGGCGCGGCCAGCGCGTCACGGCGCCGGTGAGCTGATCGACGATCAGGACGAAGGCGTCCTCGCCGGCGTCGGAGGCGGGCCAGGCCACGAACCCGTACTCGAACGGCTCGATGCCGATGGGGGGCGCGGGGCGGTCGCCGCGCGTCAGGCAGGTGTCCGCGCGCCGCCACGCCTCGGCCCGGTCGATCGGGACGGGACGGACGGAGTACGCGGCGAGGACCCCGGCGGCCCGCCGCAGCGTGCGGCACTCCGGGGTGCCGCACGCCAGGCAGTGCCGCCCGTCCGGGCGGTGGCCCTCCAGGACGGCGGTGAGGGCGACGGCGCAGGCCATCGCCAGGCACCGCGAGTCGCGGAGGAAGTCACGCGTGTGCGGGTCGAGTTCCGGCGGGTCCTGGACGAACGCGGCGATGGTCTGCGGGTCAGCACGCAGGGCGGCGATGACGGCCGAGTGGACCCGCCGGCTGACCCATTCGTGGAGGGCGGCGTGCCCCTGGTTCACGTCATGTCCCCGGTCTCGAACACCGCGGTGACCGTACGGCCCCGGTCGTTGCCGTGCCAGCCCCACGACTCGGCGGTGAGCGAGATGGTCCGCAGGCCGCGTCCCGACTCGTCGGTCACGGCGGCGTCGCGGGCCACGGGCTCGCGGGGGCCGCCCTGGTCGGCGACCGAGACGGCCACGAGGCCCCCCACGAACCGGACCTCCACGGTGAACGACCCGCCGTCCTGCCCGGACTTGGTGTGCCGGAGCGCGTTCACCACCAGCTCGTCCACGGCGAGGACGACGTCGTCGAGGCAGGGGCGATCGGCCAGCAGGCCGGAAACGAACCGGCGGGCGGTGCGGGCCTGCGTGGCGTCGCCGGAGAACGTCCGTCGCCAGCACAGCGCCGCGGGCGCGGTGTGAGCGGGAAGTGTCGAGAGCATGTGCGCTCCATGGGCCGAAGTCGCCGGGAAACGAGCGGGGCACCCGCACGGTGACCATATGCTCACACGTGGTGACGTCACAGGAAAGCGAAGTGTGCCGGACAGCGGACTCCAGAGCGCGATTGGTGCTTCCCGACCACCGAACGTTCGCGGGCCGAACGTCCGGCTCCGTCGAGTTCATTCTCCCGGCGCGCCCCGGATCAGGCCATGACCGGCGCAAACCACGGCACACCGAGCCGGACGGCGAGTGGTGGGGGTGGCCAAAAGCACGGGCCGGGCGTTCCGTACTGGTTCGCGCTGCCGTGTTCAGGGGACCCGGGAATCGCGATGGTGCTCCAGTAGCCACTGCGCATGTGCTCGGAGATGAGGGGCGAGCCGGGCGTGGATGGCGTCGCGGTCGGCGGCTTGTAGGAGGATGGCCGCGACCGTGAGTTCGGCGAGCAGCCCGTCGCGTGTTGCCAGGACGTCGGCGAAGGTGTCGCGGACGCGGGCCGCCAGTTCTGGGACGGGAAGGGCGTAGGCGTGGAGGTTGGCGGCGTCGAATCCGTGGGGGGCGGGGCCGAATCCTTCCCAGTCGAGGATGGTCAGTTCCGGACTGGTGAGGTTGGCCCAGTGCAGGTCGCCGTGGGCGAGGGTCCAGCGGCGGACGGTGGTGTCGATGCCTGCATCGCCGAGGTAGCGAGGGATGGTGCGGTGTACGTAGTCCTGGCTGATGACGCGTGGGCGGCCGTCCGGAACCGGTGTGGCCGCGACCGTGCTCGCAGCCCGCTGCAATCGTGACCACCATGCGTCGGGCAGGGCGATGTGTTCGGTGAGGTCCGGAGTCGGGGAGCAGACGGGCGCCGTTACGTAGGTGCTGAGTTCGGCTCGGTAGGCGTACCCCTCATGAACCCAGCCGGCTGCATCTAGCAGCCGGGGGCGCGGTACCTCCATCGGCAGGGTGGCGGCGGCTTCTTGAGTGCCGGTCCACAGCTTTCCGCCCTCCTTGCCCACTGGTGCCTCCAGTACTCGGAGCCAGGCGTTTCCGTGGGACGTCGTGACGGGGGCGCCGATGGTCCTTCCGCTATGACCCCAGGTTTCGGCTGCGCCGCGGGTGGGCGCGCAACCGAGCCGGGCCGTCGCGCCGGCGAAGGCAGCGTGCATCCGTTCGCGGACGTCTGGGTTGTCAGGCTCGAAGAACACGGCAAATGTCCTGGAGACGCGCGGGTGGAATGGGTGGACGCTTGAATGCGCTGAGTGCTTCTCGCCAGTGTGCCGTAGTCGAGGCCGAAAGCAGGGCTCCGGTGAGTCCGGGCGTGGAGGCCACTACGGCGAGCGTCGCGGCGACCTGTGAGGAGTCGGGACGGATGAACTCGGCCAGCTCGGGAGTGACCAGGTCGATGAGTTCGCCGCCGTTCAGTGGGGCAGAGGCCCACACCTCCAGACCGGCCCCGGCGCCCTCCGCCACAGGGCCGGCGCCGTGGAGGGCTTGGGCAACGGGTGTGAGTTCGATGAGGTTGAGGGGTAGTTGGATCGCCCGCAGATGGGTTCGGGCGCTCCCCGCTGCTCGTCGCGCCGCGGTGACAAGGTCCTGAACGGTGAAGGCGCCGCTGGTGAAGCCGCTCCAGGTGGCGACGCCGTAGCCGGCGATGTCGCCTTGGTGGGCGGCTTCCTCGAAGATCGTGAAGGCTTGGGTGATCCGCTTGAGCAGTCGGCTTCGGTCTCGGTGAGCGCCGTGTTCGGGGTTGTGCAGGTACAGCAGGTCGAGTCGGCCGCGGCCCACCTCGGTGATGTTGGCGGTGATGCGGTGTCCAAGGTAGGCGGGCGCTATGGAGTGGCAGGCGGCAACCTCTTCGGAGGTGATGAGGCCCGCCTGTCGAGCGATCTGGGCTTGGCGTCGGGTCATGTGCCCCGCCTTGGTGGAGATGCGCAGCCCAGGTCGGGCGGGTAGCAGACCGGCCAATTGTGCATGTGCGCTGCCTCGCGCGTAGACAGGCGCGGTGTCGATGACGGTGACCCCCGCCGCGATGGCGGCGCGGGCGGCGGCGGTCACGTCGCGGCATCGGTAGGTGCCCAGGCCGAGAACCGCCATCATGCCTCGCCCACGGCGATGATCCCGTTGCGCAACAACTGGTCGAGCAGGCCGACGGCCTGGGCGGTGGTGACGTTCGCGACCTGGGCCAGAGTGCTGAGCGTGACCGGCCGACCGGAGATGAGCGCCTCCAGTAGCGGGGTCGCTTGGGACGCGAGTGTCCAGCGTTGGCCGGCGGCCTCCAAGGTCAGCGTCTGCTCGGTGCGGTGCAGGACGGCCCGGGACGTCACGAGCCGGACGTGTAGATCGGGGTCGTCCTTGAGCCGCTCGCGCACGGCGTGTGGCAACGAGAAGCCGCCGCGAGCCCCGGAGGCAGCATCACACGCAGCCAAATATGCATCGATCACCGCAGGGTCGTTGAGGCGTTCGACCAGTAGCTTTCTCATCTCATGGCGCCAGACCGCCTGGGCGCCTGGGTCGGCCAGGCGGGGGAGGTCGGAGCGGACGGATGGTTGTGCGCGTAGCTCATCCACCACCCATGACAGCAGATCGACTCCGGTGTGCGTGGCCAGCCCGCAGGTCAGGTGGAGCGAGTGCTGTCCGGTGGACGCGGCGGCGGCGTGCCACCAGCCGCGCGGGATGTGCAAGGCGTCCCCGGCCTGAAGGACGAACTCGTCGATCGGATGCTCGGGTGGTGCGTCGTCGAACTCGACGTCTCGATACAGCGGAGCGGGACGGGTCGGGCCGTAGATCCGCCAGCGTTTGGCCCCCGATACCTGGAGGACGATGACATCGTGGTCGTCCCAGTGGACACCGAAGCCTTCTCTCGCCGTCCAGGAAGCGTAGGCGTTGACCTGCACGCCCGTACGGAGATGGCGCTCGAGTGTGCTCACCATGGCACCGACCGGCGGATGCATCTCCTCGACCGCGTCCAGGACCAGCGTCGCGCCGTTGCGGAGCTGCTCGGCGACGAGATGCGGCTGCGGAGCTTCCCACGGCGGCATGCGCCGGTACGTCCGGCGCTGGCAGTACTCCGACGCCGGGATGGTGGCACCGTCGGCGGACAGCCGAAGACGCGGCGGCTCCAGCCGATGAGTGTCAAGGATTTGGTTCAGTGCCGCCCAAGCCAGCAGACCGGCGAACCGGTCTCGGCCGGCGGGCGATGCGGAATAGACCTGGTGGGTGCGGCCCAGGTGCTGGGCGAGGAACCGGTCCCCGCCCAGCACCTCGACGATCAAGTCGATCATGGTCGTCGATCAGCCGTCGTTGAGGTCGGACCTGCCGGATCCCCCGCCGTCGGACGGCTGGGTGGCGCGGCCACGCGCCGCGATGATCTTCTCCACGGCCACCACCAGGCCGCCTGCCTTGCTGCTGTCCACTGGGAATCTCCCTTCCCGTTCCGCTCCGCTCCGGTCGGCGGAGCCGTCGGGCTTCACCTTGTGTCCCTTGGCGAGATCGGAACAGTGAACGAAGCCGTGGCTTGCTCCCGTGGAACCGACCCACGGACGCGTCTCGCTGATCGCCATGGCTCGCGGCTTGCGCGCCGCTACCCTCTGACAGGGGGTCTTCGGCGAGTCAAGGACGAATAGCGGCGTGACCAGGCGCAGGTACTTCGACCCCGGATCGGTGCCCGTGGGGTTCTGGTGCCGAGAAGACGTCGCGCACGCCCTCACCCGCCGTGATGTCGGTCGGCTTTTCCGGCTCTTCCTCGATCAGTTCGCCGAGTGCACCCAGACTCAGCTGGCGTTACTCACCCAGCATGATCGCTCTGACATCTCCAACTGGGTGCGGGGTACTCGCCAGGGCCGGGTCTCCGACATCGAGGTGCTCACCCGTATCGCAGACGGCCTGCAACTCCCCGATCAAGCTCGGCTCCTGCTCGGCCTCGCCCCAGCGGGCTCTTTCACCCTTAGCCCGAATCCAGCTGTTCCCCGGCAACGTGCGCAGTTACGTGACGCCGAAAAGCCGACGGCCACCACAGCACCTGTGCACGTGGCCATCTGCGGCAGCAGAGCCCCCGACACCGACGCCGGCGTGATCGACGCCGCCGTCCGGTGCCTGGCCCGCCTCGTCATGAGCCGGGGCTACCGGGTCAGTCACGGCCCGGTCGGCGTGGGCATCGAGGTCATGACCTACATCGCCGACCAGTACCGTCCTCCCGACATCTCCCTGGCCCTCGGGCTCTTCGGTCACCGCAACGTCATTCAGGACGCGCAGTTCGTCATCGTCCTCGGCGGCGGGACCGGAACCCAGACAGAAATCGATCTCGCTCTGTCAATGGGCAAACCGGTTATCGCGCTCCCGGCCAGCGGAGGAACCGCCCGCCGCTTCTACCACCAAGCGGCCCGCGACCATCGCCTCCGCGCCTCGCTGGACGAGGAGCGGTTCGCCGCCCTCAACACTTGCGCCGACCCCGGTGAAGACTTCGTACGTATCGTCGAGCAACTGATCAGCAACGACTCTGGAGCGGCTAATGACTGAACGCCCCTACGTGCTCTTGTCCTGCGCGGCCTCGATCGACGGCTACATCGACGACACCACGTCCGAGCGGCTTCTGCTGTCCAACGATGAGGACTTCGACCGAGTCGACGAAGTCAGGGCCGGCTGCGACGCCATCCTCGTCGGCGCCAACACCATCCGCCGAGACAACCCGCGCCTGCTCGTCCGGACAGAGGAGCGCCGCAAAGCCCGCGTCGCCCACGGCCTACCCGAGAGTCCGATCAAGGTCACCTTCACAGCCCGCGGCGACCTTGACCCTGGGGCCAAGTTCTTCACCGCCGGCGGCGTCGAGAAGATCGTGTACTGCTCCAGCAGCGCGGTGGCCGGCTGCCGTGAGCGCCTTGGCGACGTCGCCACCGTCGTGGACGCAGGTGACCCGGTCGACCTCAACACCGTGCTCGCCGACCTTGCCGACCGAGGAGTTCAGCGATTGATGGTCGAAGGCGGCGGTACCGTCCACACCCAGTTCCTCACCGCCGGACTGGCCGACGAACTCCAACTCGTGATCGCCCCCTTCTTCGTCGGCGACTCCGCCGCGCCGCGCTTCGTCGGGACGGGGCGGTTCCCGCACCATCCCGGCAACCGGATGACGCTCGAAGAGACCCGTCCCATCGGCGACGTCATCCTCGCCCGCTACCTCCTCGCACCTTCCTGACCGGGTGGGTAGGGCTGCCGGCGGACGCGTCCGCCGGCAGAGGTCGCCTCTGGGGCAGGTGGATCGGCGCAGGCGGCACCCTGCGGCCATCAACTGACGGGCAGGCCGAGACGGTCGAAGAAGGCGCGGTTCCGTTCTGTGGCCAGATTCAGGAGGCGCTCGAACGAGAAGACCTCGATGTAGGTTTCGTAGTTCGCGTTGTAGCCGAAATAGCCAAGATTGTCGTGTGTGGCGCGCAGGCCGGCATTCTTGCAACGTCGACGCATGGGCGCCGTCAGGTCCGCGATGATATAGCAGAAGGCCGGAATCTGGTCTGATTGCGGGATCGCGCGACCGCCCGCGGTCTTGGCTTCGCCCTCGCGAATCTTCTCCAGGTAGTTCAATGCCTGGTCGATGGGATCCTTGTCCGTTCCGGTTCCGATGTCGTCGCGCATCGGCCGTTTGATCTCGACCACCGTGATGGCGGCGAGCGGCATTCTGTCTCCCTCGGCGACCAGCATGGGCACGTTGGCGAGCTGGAGCGCCAGCAAGTCCGGTTTGAGGGTGGAATCCGAATCGGTGATGGGCATTGACTTGATGGGCTTGTCCGACGCCAGGAAGTTGTGAAACGCGAGGCTCTCGTCCACGAGCCACAGGTTGCTCGCGTCGGGCGGCGTTTCGTCGCTGGTCGTGCGCATCGGCATGATCAGACGATGCACGACTTCCTCTTTGACGTACTTTCCTTGCTCGTTGGCTCGAATCGCCTTGGCCAGCAACTCCAAGATCACCCGCCGGTGGGAGACGTACGCGGCGAGGTCGGACTTCTTGATGTCGCTGACCTTGGTCAGGTACTTCTGGATCCGCTCACTGTATTCCGCGTCCTCGGTGATCTCCTCGTTGAGGACCTGCTGGCCTTCGGCGAGCACTTCGGCCTCGATGTCGGCCAGCTGCCGGTACAGGTGCACTTCCAGTTCCCGGTCGGAGATCCCGGGATCGACTCCCAGCTTCTCTTCGCTGATGTGGGGCAGGATCGACCGGTAGCGCGGGGACTTGTGGTCAATGTAGTCCCTGACCCGCGCCATACTCGCCGCACGCGACTCGGCGAGGTTGGCGTGCAGGTGCTTCTCCACCGCTTCCAGGACGGCCGCCCGAATGTCCGACAGGGAGGGCTCGCCCTCGTCCAGGGTCCCCTCCGTCACATCGGGGATGTCGAAACCGGTCCGCTCGGAGCGGACGGAATCGTCAAGGTAGTCGCCCGTCAGGTAACAGGCGTACATGAACTCGGTGCTTCCGTCCTTTATCCGGCCGTGCAGGCCCGGTATCTTGCCGGACAGCTTCTCTGGGGTGACCACCCTGGTCGCGGCGCACCAGTGCAACTGCGGGGCGGACCTGCTCGTGGCCGTCAGCCGCAGATGAAGGAGCGAGAATTGCTTCTGCTTCACGGTGATGTCCGTCCTGCTGGACGAACCGAGCAGGTGTTCAGCGCAGATCTTCTGGAGATCGATCTGCTCATCAGAGTCGATCACCGTGATGTGCGGAGCGCCACCCGGACGGACGAAATACCAGAGGCAGTGCTCAAGGATGGCCTTGGCGATGGGGGGCGCGCTCTTGGGCGCCTGCTCCCGGTACCCCTCGGCGAAGGACCGCAGCCGGACTTCGGTTCCCGTATCCGATCCGGGTGAGTCTCGAATCTTATCGTCGGACACTCCATTTTGGCTTGTGAATGTGAATTCACGCTCCAGAATGGTGCCGCCGTCGCCGACGTAGCGACTCACCACTTCGACCTTATCGAATGCCTTCAGCCATAGCAGCCGTCCCACCCCACGGCAGCCCTGCTTCGACTTGTACTCACTGTTACGGCAGCTGTAGATCGTGAATTTGGGGATGTCGCTGCTGGTCAGCGGGGCAGCTTGAGATGATCACGATCGGGTGGAGTCCCGGACATGCGGGACGGCCGCCGTGATCTTTGCTTTGTGTGACGAAAACCAAAACCCCGACGACCGTCGGGGGCACGATAGCGCATGCCGAACAGCAGCGGCGGGCCCGGTTTCTGGACGCGGTGATGACCCGGATCGCGGGGTGTTTCCGCAGGTGTGAGCCGCGACGGCTGGCCCGGGAGTTCGTGCTGGGCCTGCTGATGGAGCTGGAGGACCACAACTGCTGGACCTTGGGCGAGGCGCTCGGGCACACAGGCCCGCACCGGCTGCAGCACCTGCTGTCGAGGGCGAAATGGGACGAGCGGCAGGTCCTGGACGAGGTCGCGGCCTGGGCCGTTGAACACTTGACCGGCGGCGACGGTGGCGCCGACGGTGACCAGGACGCGGTGTTCATCGTGGACGAGACCGGCGACGCCAAATCCTCCACCGATTGTGTCGGGGCGGCGCGCCAGTATTCGGGGAGCCTGGGCGGGGTCGCGTTGTGCCAGGTGACGGTGAATCTCACCTACGCCACCGGCCATGGCCACACCATCATCGACCGCCGCCTGTACCTGCCCAGAGACTGGGCGGCCGATGAGGAACGCCGCGAGCTGGCCGGTGTCCCCGAACAGGTCGAGTTCGCCACCAAACCGCAGTTGGCCGCCGCGATGCTCGCCCGCGCCCGCGGCCGCGGGATAGGCGCCGGGTTCGTGGCCGGGGACGAGGTCTACGGCGGCCGAGACCTGCGCACCTGCGTCCGGAGCCTGGGCATGGGCTATGTGATGGCCGTCAAGCACGACCACACCGTGGCCCTCGGCCCGCACACCACCACCGCCCGCAGGGCCGTCCGGCTGATCAGTGACGGCGGGTGGCAGCGCATGCGCACCGGCACCGGGACCAAAGGCGTCCGCTCCTACGACTGGGCCATGCTCGCCATCACACCCGACGACACCCCCGACAGCCACCAGGCCGGTGACCAGGCCGGATGCACGGTCCTGCTGGTGCGCCGGCACCGCTACACCCGCAAACTGTCCTACTACCGCTGCTACAGCCCGACCCCGGTGCCGCTGGCCCGGCTGGTGGCCATCGCCACCGTCCGCTGGAAGATCGAAGAAGACCACCAGCTCGCCAAACAGGCCTGCGGCCTGGACAAAGGCCAGACCACCCGCTGGGTCTCCTGGCACCGCTGGACCTGCCTGGCCCTGCTCGCCTACACCTACCTCGCCGTCACCACCGCCACCGAACGCCACCCCGGCGACCCCGAATTGATCCCCATCACCGTCCCCGAACTGCTACGGCTCATCCGGGGGACCGTCGTACCCCCGCCCCGCACCGACCCCCAGCACCGACACGCATGGTCACTATGGCGCCGACGCCACCAGCAACGAGCCCGAGCCTGCCACCACGCCTGGCACACCTACGCCGAAACCACCCCATGATCACAGCAGGTCAGAGCCGAAATTACAGCTGCCGTAACTGTCAAGGGTCTTGAAGGACTCCATGTTCTCGTCATGGAAGCCCTCGCCGTTATCTATGACGATGAAACCGGTGATGTTCCCCTTGTCCGCCGACCTTCGACGCGGCTCGTCGAACGGCAAGGCAGTCTGCTGATCACGGACTATCCGTACCTCGATCCTGGCGGAATCCATGTCCTCATGTACCGAATCGACTGCCTGGACCGCGTTCACAACGGCTTCAAAGAGGGGATGCAGGGCGCAGGTCTTCGAGAGCTTCATATTGCGTAACCGGCCGCTAAGAGATGCCTTAACGGTCATATCGCCCCCGCCCGTCTCGTCCATGTGGGCATGCTAGCCGAGCCGGTCCCAAGGCGCCGGGTTTACCCGGCAGGCGGCAATATCGGACTCGCCTCATCCCCGGTCGATGTGAGCCGGTTCCCGGACCGGAGCGGACGCCGGCCTGTGTCGTCCTGGGCGAGGGTGACATGGGGTAGGTGTGGCAGGGCGAGGACGGGACGGGCAAGTCCGCGAAAGTCCGCTGATCCTTTGGCAGGCCGCCGCGGAGACGTCCCCCATTCAGCTCGAAACGGCACGGTCGGCCCTTCTATGACATCCGGAGTTCGGCAGCCGGGCGCAGCACCGCCGCGCGGGGTCGCGTGCCCTGGCTCCGGCGCGGCGCGGGCGCTCCGGACAGCGGGCAGGACGGTCTCCGGGCCGGCGTCCGCCAATCCGCAACTCTCATTTTCTGAACGTTCGCGGGCCGGACGTGCCCGGTCGGCACGTACGTTCTGCGACCATGCCTGTCCGGATCAGGCCATTGATCGCCCCCTCCCCTTGACAACCGCATAGCGTTACGAATGTCAACGGAAGGTAATCGTTCGCGGTCGTCGCGCCGTGCCGACGCATCGCGAAGGTCTCCGGGAGGTCGCGATGACCAGCCCCTATATTCGACGCCGCCGCCTCGCCGCCGAGCTGCGCAAGCTCCGCGAGGCCCGCAGCCTCACCACCGATGAGCTGGCCCGGCTCATCTACCAATCCCGATCCAAGATCTCCAAGCTGGAGAACGCCCAGATCCGTCCGGACCTCGCCGAGATCATGACGATACTCGAAGTCCTTGAGGTCACCGGCAGGCAATACGAGAAGACCATCCGGCTCGCCCGAGACGCCTCCGCCAAGGGTTGGTGGGACAGATACGGCAACGCCATGGGTCCTCGCCAACGCCTCTACGCCGACCTGGAGTCTGGTGCCGAGTCCATCCGTAGCTACAACCAGACGGCCTTCCCAGCCGTCCTGCAGATCCCCGAGTTCATCGACGCGATGGTCGACCTGGACGAGCACCAGGGAACGCTCGACTACTCACCGGCCCGCATGATCGAGGCCCGAACTCGCCGACAGCAGCACCTCCTCAGCCCGGACGGTCCCACCTATGAGGCCGTACTCGACGAAACCATGATCCGCCGACTCGCCATACCGGCCACGGTGAAGGCCGCGCAGCTCCGACACCTGATCGAGGTCGTCACAGCCGAGCCGCGCATCGTCATGCGGGTGCTGCCATCGGACGTCCTCATCACCGGCGGCTTCCTTCCGAAGGCGTCGTTCTCTCTCTACGCCTTCCCCGAGACAACCGACCCGGCAACAGCAGTGGTCGATACCGTCACCACCGATCTCGTTCTCACCCAGCGTCGCGAGGTGGCACGGTATACCGAGATGTATGACCGCCTCGGGGAGGTGGCCCTGTCCTCTGCCGACACTCTCGCCTTCCTTAGCGGGGTGGCCAACCGGCTGACCAACGAGACAGAATCGGGCACATGACCAAGAACTACGCAGGCTGGCGCAAGTCGCGGCACAGTGAGCCGAACGGCGATTGCGTGGAGGTTGCCAAGGCCACGGACGGCAGTATCGGTGTTCGCGACTCCAAGGCTCAGCCCCCGGCCGAGATCCTTGAACTTAGCCGTACAGAGTGGGCTGGGCTCCTCACCCGTCTACGCAACGCCTGAGGCTTTGATCTTGGGCTGAGGCGTACGATGTCGCGTCAGGCTCAGCCCAAGAGTGTCATCATCGTGTGGTCAGAACAGAGCGTCCGGGGGAGCGAACAGGCCGTCGAAGGAAGACTCCTCGGGACTCGCTTCCTCACTCTCAACCGATGCGTCCACAGCCGTCCCCTGTGACTTCCCCCCAGTTGCACTGACCTTCTTCCGGCCTCTCTTCTTGCCGTGAAGGCCCTGCTCAACTTCCTGCCGGTACCGGTAATGATTCAGCGCAAGCAATTTGTCGAGCACAATGTCACGTGCTTGCGGCGAGATCGTGAACCGAACGCCCTGCGGCGTCTGATGAAAACCATGCTCCAGTTCGATCTCTCGCCACGGCGGCAACTCTTTTGAGGCCACTCGCGTCTCGAATTCCTGGATCGCAGGCTCTCGCCCCTCATCCAGTGCGTAAGCTTCTAGCGTAGCGTCATCAATTTCACGATGAATGTTCCGCAATCGCAAAGAATCTTCATCTTCGAGCCTCGCGTCATGCATCAGATTGTAGAGTGCAGTCAGACCAAGTTGTCGCCGACGCATCACTGCCGAACGAAAAGAATCCAACTCTTTGCCGACCGAATTCAGTCGAGCGCTCTGTGGGGGCTGAGGAAGGTTGTCGAAACAATCGGAGGGGAAGAAGCGAAGATCGGCCTTGAGGCCAGCGGAGTACCTAGCTGTCCAGAGGAACTGGAATTCGCTTGAATGGAACGCGAGACGATCGAAATCGCTTGTTGCAATTGCCGTCAACATGTGTGACAAAACTTGCCCCGTCGACACCAGTACAGGCATCTGCGTACGACTAGTCTGCGCAATCACGATAACACGATCAAGGCCTTCCGTGGCCGCGTAAAGGCCTGCTGCTCGCTCAGCGAACTGCCACCATCGCTCCCGTCGCGCCTTACGATTATTTGTCGCCCGGAACGGCTTCACTTCGCGTTCGACGATCTCAAAACAGTCCGCGTAAATGCGCGCCTTCCCCTCGTCCCAGTCATGAAAGTTGATGACCCAACGTGGAGCTGACAGATCCCAGCGGGAGTTGAGGTCCTCTCCACTCATGTACGGGAACAGTACGTCCTTATTGCGCGGGTTCTTCTCAATGAGCTCCTGGGCCTGTTCGGGGCTCAAAATGAAGCCCATGCCGAGCACGATGGATCCTTGAAACGACTTCCCCGCGTTCGCGGCGAGACGGTACGGGTCACCAACAACAAGAGACTGTCGGTCAAGGCTGGAGGTAATCCCGATCACTTCGCGGCCGTCCAGGATCGGCTTCTCCTCGGCCTGCGGGTGTCCCGTCCAGACCAGGGAGACCTCAAGGGACGCCGTTCCCGGCCAGGGCTGGGACTTCTCGGCGCGGTAGATGTCCCAGCCCTTGTCGCGGGCCTGGGCGAGGCCGACCTCCCGGGTGTCTCCCTGGGCGAGGGTGTTGGTGGCGATGATGCCGACCCTGCCGTTATTGGTGATGGCGAGGTCGCGGAGGTAGAAGTACGCGCACAGGTCGGCGCTGCCGCGCCGGCCGCCGCCGATGTGCTGGACGAGGTACTCCCGCATGTCGGTGCCCATCGCGCCGGTGAGGCGCTGGCCGCCGATGAAGGGCGGGTTGCCGACGACGGCGGAGAAACCGCCGCGCCGCATGACCTCGGGGAATTCCAGAGACCAGTGGAAGGGCTTGACCGGGGTCTTCCTCGTGCCCTTGAGCCAGCTTTCCAGCTTGCCTCGCAATTGCTCCTCAAGCGGTGACGTCACGGCCTCGCGGGCGGTGTCCTTGGTCCACTCCGTGCCCTCGCCCCGGAGGACGGTCCGGACCTCGTCGGCGAGGTCGCGCAGCCGGGCGTCCAGCACGTCCTCCGGGCGTCCGGCCGTGGACAGGGCCGCGGCGGTGACGGTGTCGGCGGCCAGCCGGAGCGATTCGGTGAGCCGCTCGGCCTCGGCGAGCTTGCGTCGCTTCTCCGCTACCCGCTCGATGTCGTCGGCGGGGAACGCCTCGATCTCCTCGCGGAGTTCCTGGGCCCGGGTGAGCAGCGGCACCAGGTCGTCCATGACGTTCCCGAGGCGTGCGTTGTCCCAACTGCCGCGCTTCGGATCGAGGTGGAAGCTCTTGACCTGCGCCTCGTCGATCAGGCCGACGAGGGAGTCCCCGTGCCGGAGGGCGTGGTCGAGGAAGCTGAACGGCTTGTCCTTCGCGAGGGTTTCGATCCACATGGACAGCTTCGCGAGCTCGACCGCCATGTCGTCGCGGTCGACGCCGTACATGCAGCTCGCGGCGACACGGCGCTTGGCGAAGACCAGGAGGTCGTCCCGGTCGTGGTCGGGGCCGAGCAGGCCGAGGACATCGCCGGGCACGCCATCGCGTTCCCAGGCGTCCACGACCCGTTCGGCGATGTACCGGCAGGCCGACACCAGGAACGCGCCCGAGCCCATCGCCGGGTCGCAGACCTTGAGTTCGAGGAGTTCGGCCGCGGGCTTGACCCGCCATTCGTCCTCGGGGGCGCCCTCGGCCGGGCCGGGCCGGTGGCACAGCGGCGCGAGGGTGTGCTGGACGATCTCCTGCGCGAGGGACTTCGGCGTGTAGTGGGTACCCGTGGCGCGGCGGTCGCCGACCTGGGTGAACAGGACCGACTTGGCCGGGTAGACGGTCGGGTCGCCGCGCAGGTCCGGGCGCAGCAGCCCGGAGAACGGCCTGATGCGTGCGGCGAGTTCCTCGTCGTTGTCGCAGGCGGCGTGCAGCGCCGCGGCCTGATCGCTGTCGGGGGCCTTGGCGAGCACCTTCTCCAGTTGCCTTGAGGTGGCGCCGCACGTGTCCTTGAGCCAGGCGAGGAATGACGCGGCGCCCTTGGCGTACTCCTCTTCCAGGCGGCGGAGCGGCAGCTCGGGCTCGTTGCGTCCCATCAGCCCGACGTACGGTTCGTCGACCTTCAGGCAGGAGAACTCCAGCAGGCCCTCGTAGACGTGGCCGATCTGTTCGACGTCCAGGCCCTTGTAGGAGAGGCGTTCGGCGGCGGCCTTGCCGCGCTTGTGGCGCAGGATGAGCAGGGCGTCCAAGACCTCTTGGACGACGCGGTCGGTGACGGGCGCGGACGCCAGCCATTCGAACCCCGACGGGTCGAAGAGCGATCCGCCGTAGGCGGGGATGCGCAGGTCCGGGTGCTCGCTGCCGCCGTGGACGGCGCGGAACAAGGCGAGCAGCCGGTACCAGGCGGCGGAGCGCCGGTCCCCGACCTCCTCGCCGTGCTGGTCACGTTCCTTCGACAGCCTGTCGTACAGCGCCGCCACCCCGTAGGAGAGCCGGTACAGCTCGTCGGTGGGCAGGAGTTCCTGCTCCTCGGCGTACAGCAGGAACACCAGGCGCATCAGCACAATGAGCGCGGCCCGGTAGATGTCGCGCTCGGCGACGTCCGCGAGCAGGGCGCCCCCGGACTCGCGGTCCAGCCGGGCGAGCTCCCCGACCAGCAGCTCGACGGCCTGCCGGACCTGGCGGCCGAGGGTGTCGGTGACCTGCGCCTGCGCCTGCGCACTGCGGGCGAACAGGGAGGCCAACCCGTCGGACGGGGTGCCGTCGGGACGTTCGGCGGGGGCGAGCGAGCGGCGCGCGCCCAGCAGCGTCGCGAACGCCCGCAGCAGTACCGGTTCCTCCAGCCACAGGTCGGCGTCGAACGCGGCGGTGGACGTCGCCTCGCCATGCCTGGCGTGCACCAGGATCCAGAACCGGCCGTTGGTGACCAGGGCCAGCGGCACGCCGGTCTCACGGCACAGCGCGGCGGCCTGCTCGACGGGGGACGGACGGTCGCCGTGCCCCCGCGTGAGGTGCTCGTCCCAGGGATGTTTGTAGATGAACAGCCGCATGGCGCGGCCGGCCGGGCTCGGCCCGTACGCCACGAGGTCGGGGCGGGCGCGGCGGTACAGCTCCTCGATCGTCGAGCCCTGCACGAGCGCGTTGAACGGGATGCCGAGGAGGACCCGCAGGACCCGGTCGTACCAGCCCGGGAGCAGCAGGTCGGGGTCGTCCTGCACCTGGTTCCACGCCTGCCGGATCTCGTCGCGGGTCTCGGCCGGCACGGTTTCCAGCCCCTGCGGGAGCGCTTCGACGAGCACCGGGAGGGCGAGGAAGGGGCCGTCGGGGCGCAGCAGGCCGAGCCATTCGGCGTGCTGCTCGGCGACCGTCTGGACGGGGCGGCGGGTACGGGGCGGCATCAGTGCGCCACCCCCGGCCGGTGCGCGACCGCGGCGGGCACCAGGAACGTCACGGCGGCGGGGAACCAGCGGCCCCGCGGGTCGGCGTAGCGGCGGTGCAGCGCCGCCGCCTCCTGCTCCCGCTGCTCGGGAATGGTGCGCAGCCGCTCGGCCAGGGCCTCCCGGTCGCGGCGCAACTGGGTGCGCTGCTCGTCGGTGTCGAAGAGGCTGCCCTGCTCCCAGCGGCCGACATCGTCGAGCGCGGCCTCGATGGACCGTTCGAGCTCGGTGAGCACCGCCTTGATCGCCTCCACCTCTTCCTCGGCGCGCCGGGCGAGCAGCTTGTCGAGGCTGCGCGTCCGCTGCCCGGCCCGAGTCCGCAGCGCCTTGCCCAGCGGGTCCGACAGGTCCGTCCACAGCCCCGCGAGCCGGGCCCGGACGTCTTCGGGGACAGGCTCCTCACTCGCGGCCGAGAGCCAGTGTTCCACCTCGTCCTCGCGCGCGCGGACGAGCTGCCCGCCCTTGATGAGCCCGCCCGCCACGATGATCTCCTCGTGCAGCCGGGTGCCCTCGGCACCGGTGACGACGACACGGCCGTGGGCGACGACGGCGGGCGTCCGCAGCACGTCGCCCGGCACGGTCCGGGCCGTGACCCGGGCCAGCCTGGCGCTCTGGCCGGTCGCACCGGCCCACAGCTCCGCGCGCAGCAGCCGCAGGCACATCTGCACCAGGCGGTGCCCCAGGTGGAGGAGCACCACGTCGGTGCGTCCCGCCACGGCGTCCTGGTCGAAGGTGACGGGACGCTCCACGCCCGTGACCGGGTGGTGCAGGCCGGCGTTGCGCGCCTTCGCCCACGCGCCCGGCAGCTCCGGCAGCCGGAAGCAGCGCGCCGGGAAGCCGTCCGGAGCGGGGACGTCGATGAGGTCCTTGCGGTGGGCGAGCCGCAGGCCCGTGCGCACCACCCGCTCGACCATCTCCGGGAAGAGGTTCAGCTCGGTGCGGCTGCTCGCGAGTGCGCCGGTGAGCCGCTCCAGCTCCCGGGCCAGGTCGCGCTCGACCTTCAGCCGGGCACTGGTGGACCTGCGGGCCATCTCGACGTCCGCGCTCTGCCAGTCCGCCTGCCGGCCCAGCATCTTCTGCTCCACCCGGGCCGCGATGACCTCGCCGGCGCTGCCGAGGTCCTCGCGGATCTGCTCGACCTTGCGCACCGCGGCCTGGAGGAACAGCATCTCGTCCTCCAGCGTCCCGGCGTCGAAGTCGGCCCCGTCCCAGCCGCGTGGGACGAAATGCAGCACCCGCACCTCGGCGGCGCGCTGGCCGTGCCGGTCGACGCGGCCGTTGCGCTGCTCCAGGCGGTTGGGGTTCCAGGGGATCTCCCAGTGCAGCAGCCGGTGGCAGTGGTTCTGCAGGTTGATGCCCTCGCTGGCGGCGTCCGTGGCGAGCAGGATCCGGACGTCCCCGCCGGGCAGGTCCGGGGACTCCTGGAAGACGTTCTTGACGTGCTCGCGCTGGTCGGGGTCCTGCCCTCCGTACAGCAGGGCGATCCGGTCGGCGGGATAGCCGGCGGCGACCAGCCGCTCGTGGAGCCAGCGCTGGGTGTCGCGGTACTCGGTGAAGACGATGACCCGCTCGGACGTCCACGCGCCGCGCGGGCCGTCCGGGCAGACGATCGGCTCCACCCAGGCGCGCAGCGCGGCGAGCTTGGCGTCGGGACGGTCCTGTGCCCCGCGCGCCCACGTGTGCAGTTCCCGCAGGAGGCCGCGCTCCTCCTCGGTGAGCGGTGGGGACATCCGCCGGACGGCGGTGAGCGCATCGGCCTCGACGGTGCCGTACGCGGTGTCGTCCTCGGCGGTCTCCTCAAGGCGTTCGGCCAGCGGGCGCAGCACCCTCGGCCCGGCCTGCGCGGCGGCCTGCCCGAAGCCGTCATCTCCGGCGTCCTTGGCGTTCATGGTGGACAGGTGCGTCTCGACGGTCTCCGCGAACGCCTTCGGGGAGGAGAACAGCCGCTTCTTCAGCAGCATGGTCACGAAGTCGGCCGCGTGGGCGCCGCCCTTGCCGCTCGCCCCGGCGCGTGCTCGGCGGCTGTCGGCGTAGCGGGTGAGCAGCGCGTGGGCGTGCCGTTCGGCATCGGAGTAGCCGACCTCCAGATAGCCGAGCCGGCGGGCGGGGAACGCCGGGGTGCCGTCCCAGCTCGGCGGCAGGTCGCGCTTGAGGCGGCGCACCATGATGCGTTTGAGCTGCTCTTCGGACGGTTTGACGCCCCGGGCGAACCGCTGGTCGTCCAGCAGTTCCAGCAGGGCCGTGAACGACTCCAGGTAGCCGTTGTGCGGGGTCGCCGACAGGAACAGCCGGTGCTCGCAGTGCGGGGCGAGCTGCCGGATCGCCTGGGTGCGCAGCGAGTCCACCGCGTACTTGCCGCGTCCCGACGGCGCGCAGGTGTGCACCTCGTCGACCACCAGCATGTCGAACGTGCGGGGATGGCGCGGGACGGCGGGCAGCACGTCCCGGAGCAGCCGCAGCGGCCGCTCCCGCTTGAGCCAGTCGACGCTGACGATGAGCCGCGGGTAGTGCGTCCACGGGTTGGCGTACAGGCCGCGCTCCCGGCGCAGCCGCCGCAGCAGAGCGGTGTCGACGATGTGGAAGTCCAGGCCGAACTTGTCGCGCATCTCGTCGTGCCACTGCACGGTGAGGCCCGCCGGGCACACGATGATCATCGTGCGGGCGCGGTGGCGGAGCAGCAGCTCCTGCATCACCAGCCCGGCCTCGACCGTCTTACCGAGGCCGACGTCGTCGGCGATCAGCAGGTTGGTGCGCGGCATCGACAGGGCGCGGACCACCGGGTCGAGCTGGTAGTCCTCGATCTGGATGCCGGACCGGAACGGCGCCTGCAGGGCCGTCTTGTCGGCCGACGCGATCGCGCCCCAGCGGACGGCGTCGAGGAACGCGTCGAGCTCGGCCGGGTCGTCGAAGCCCGCGGCGGGGTCGGGCAGGAGCGCCTGATCGTGCACGACCGCGCCGTACTCCAGCTCCCAGACGACGCGGAGCTCCTCGTCGCGCGCGTCGTCCTCGATGCTGATCAGCGTCACCAGGTGCTGCGGTTCGCCCGTCAGTTCGTAGGGGTCGCTGCTGGCCACCGTCCCGCGAGCGACGTCGGCCACCACCCACTGACGGCTGCGGACGGTCACCAGCTGTCCCTGTGCCGGCGCTCCGCTCTCCGTCGCCACCATCGTCTCGCTCCCCATGCCCGCAAGTATCGCCGGGCACCGGACCCCGTCGTCCGTGCAACGCCTCAGCGATCACCACAGTGGTAGCACCGGAAGGACGTCCGGTCAGTATAAATCGCCGAAATTCTCCCCTTAGAACGACTTTTCCACAGAACCGGCCCACCTCTCGCGGCATACTCCCCGAGAACGGCCGGACGGACACACCGCGCGGCGGGTGCTCAGCGATCGTTCTCGTCCTGCGAGCCGGTGCCGCCATTCGACTCAAGTCAACTCCTGGTCAACTCAAGGCGGCCGGCATGGGCCCACTTCTGGCACACTGCAAGCCGTTCACCACCGAACAAAGTCTCATCTATCGGGGTACAGTTGATCTCTTACTCAGATATCGGTCTGACCAATATCGATCGCCGGCGATGTACATACGCGAGTTCGGCGGCGATGGCACGCGCAACCCGCTGACGTTCCACGGGCCGCGACGGCAGCGAGGCGCGATCGGGCGGGCATCCCCTCTCTGCAGCTCCTAGCGAGGCACGGTTCGCGCTCGTCACGCTCACGGTGTTCGGGAAGGAATCGATGGCGGAGAACCAAGCCGGGCCATACCCCCTAGCCCATTTGCACCGTGCGGTGCAGTTGGAGATCGCGGCGATCCTGCATGACGACATGACGAACGCAGAGAAGGTGGCCCTGCGCGACGGTCGACTCGTCCGCCAGTCCGGCGCCGAACGGGAGTACCTGTTCTCTTGCAAGGGGTGGAAAGAAGCCTTCGGCAGCAAGGACCTGCTGATCCGGATGTCTCAATCCCGCGGCTCATGGGAACGCGTCGAAGCGGCACGGTTGCCGGATGGGAAGATTCAGGTGACCACGGAGGCGGACCTGGGTACCGCGCCGGCCAACGCTCAGCTCGTCGAGGACGACACCGCGGGCCTCGTGGCGCTGACCGAGCGACTGGAGCAGGTGGGCACCCGCGCATCGGCGGCGAACCTCACTGCCGCGGGATGGCTGGTCGGTCAGGGCAGGCCGAAGATCGGCCGGTGCGCCGACACGGAACGGTTCGTCCCGGGTTATCGGAACCGCCAGCTGAACATCCGGCAGCGACGCGCCGTGGAACAGGCGCTCGGCAGCGAGCTGACCTTCGTCTGGGGACCGCCGGGCACCGGGAAGACCGAAGTGGTCGCGAGCATCGTGGAGGGCTGTTACCGGCAGGGCCTGCGTGTGCTCTTTCTGGCGCCGACGCACGTCGCGGTCGACCAGGCGCTGCTGCGGATGTGCGACCTGCTGGCCCGGGAACCCGAGTTCGAGTCGGGGTTGGTGCAGCGCGCCGGGGACATCGCCGTCGCATCACTCGCCGCGAAGTACGGGGAGCAGATCGATCAGAGCCGCATCGCCGACAGGCTGGCCGGCGAGCTGGACGCCGAGATCGCGCGGGTCTCGACGGAACTCGCCGCGATACGCGGGGGCATCGCCCGCCACGAGGAGGCGGCTCGCACCACCACCGAGCGCCACGAGTTCGGGCGACGGCTGGCGGCCGCCCGTCAGTCCGTCCTCGATGCCGAGGCGGGAGTAAAGGCCGCCGCCGGGCAGATCGCGTGGGTCCAGGAGCAGATGGCCCGGATCGGGATCCCTACGGGGCTGTTCGCCCAACGCAAGCAGGCGAAGCTGGATGCGCTCAACAACGAGCTGTATCACCATCGCTATGCCTGGGAGATCTGCCAGCAGCGGTTCGGAGTCGCTCGGGCGGACCATCAGAGTTGCGAAGCCGAACTGACCGCCATCGACTCGGCCTTGCCGGGCATCCTGGCCCGGGTGCAGGGGCTGGCTCCGGTGGCGCGGCTGCGAGAGGACGCCGGCCTGCTACAGCAGCGACTCGACGACCTGCAAAAGGAACGCCAGAAGATCGCGGACACGGTGCGGAGCCGCTGCCGGGTGCTGGGCACGACGGTGTCCAAGGCGGTTCAGAGCCGCCGGCTGCTGGACGAAGTCGATGCGGTGGTCATCGACGAGGCCGGGATGGTGAACCTGCCGTCCGCCTGGTGCACGGCGGGCATGGCCCGCAAGCGGGTCGTGCTGGCCGGCGACTTCCGGCAGTTGCCCGCCGTCACACGCGGCTCGAACAACCGCAAGGCACCGGCCCACGACACGGAACACTCGCAGATGTGGATGGACCGGGACGCGTTCCACGCCGCCGGGCTCGTCGATCCACAGGGCGGCGCCCGCGTGGGCGACTCCAGGATGGTCGCGCTCAACGAGCAGTACCGCATGCGCCGGGCAATATGCGCGGTGGTGAACGAGGTCGCCTATCCGGACGCGCCGCTGCTGACCGGCCGGAAGGAGGGGACGCGACTGCCGCCCTCACCCCTGATCGAGGACCCGCTGGTGCTCATCGACACCTCCAGCCGGGTCCCGGACCGGGGAAGGAGGAACGCCCACACCACCAACGCCGTCCATGAAGCCTTGATCCACGAGCTGATCCGGGGCTTGCAGTACGACACAGTTCTGCCCGCCCGCAAGCACACCGGGCTCGCCGAGGGGGAAGGACCGGCCGACCGGCTCGCCGTCATCTGCCCTTACAGGAACCAGAAGAAGGCGCTCAACACGAGTTTGACCCACCGCTTCGGCGAGACCTACGACGGTGTGGTGGACACCGTCCACCGCTTCCAGGGAAGCCAGCGCCCGCTCGTGGTGATCGATACCGTCGCGGGAGCCGGCGACCGGCTCGGCTACTTCTACGAGGGTGTCGGGCTGTCCTCGGGCCCCTGCCGGTTGCTGAACGTCGCGCTGAGCCGCGCGCAGGACCATCTCGTCCTGGTCGCCAACACCGAGTTCCTGCACCGCGGGCTCGACCCCGCAAGCGAGGCCGCCCGGATGCTCGGGTACTTCGAGAAGCACGCACAGCGGCTCCCGGTCGAGGAACTCGTCCCGGTGCGCAGTGCCGCCGACCTGAGCGGTCTGGGCCCCGAAGAACTGGCGCGGCCCGCGTTCTTCCCGGCCGACGAGGTCTCCCGCGGTGTCGAATGGGACATCGCGCGCGCCCGCCGCAGTATCGACATCTACTGCGCCTTCCTGGCCGCGAACCCGGTGAGGTACTGGCTCCGGCGTCTCGAACCGCGGATCGCCGCAGGCGCGCGTGTCACCGTCCATACCCGGCAGCACGAACCCGGCACAAAGGAGGCCGACCTTGTCGCGACACTGCGGTCGGCCGGCTGCCGGATCGAGGCCCGCGAGCGCATGCACGAGAAAGTCCTGATCGTCGACGACGCCGTCCTCTGGCACGGCTCCCTGAACCTTCTTGCCCACGGCGGCTCGACTGACCTGATGATGCGCATCACCGACCCGACGTCCTGCGAACGCGTCCGACGCATCGTCGACCGCGCCCGCATGGACCGGCCCGCACGCTCTGGGCGCCCGGCACCCCCTCGATCCGCGAAGGCACCACCCGCAGATGGGATCTCTCCTGGCGACGTGGTCGACGGCCGCCTCTACCTGCGTGTGCCATACGACGAGAAGGACGAGGCCAAGCGTCTCGTACAGGCGAAGTGGGACCCCAGGCACCAGCTCTGGCACGTCGCGGCGAACGTCCCGAGGGCCCGCCTGAGCCGCTGGCTTCCCGACGGCACGTGACACGCGCACCCGCAAGGTGCTCGCCTCGTGGGATCACCGCGAGTCCCAAGGGCAGTGAAGCAAACGAATCTTTGGACGCGGGTCGCGCACCCGGCGGGTGGACAACCGAGCCGCAAGGTAGTCCAGCCCACACCGCTCCCAACGAGTCTTGCTGATCGGCCATAGAGCAGTAGCCGGTGCGTCAGCCCGAAGACCCTTTTTGTCTATCTGACAAAAAGATACCCTCACCGCATGACCGACGACCGCTGGACACCGCCGCCCGTGATGCTCGCGGTCGACTTGGTGATCTTGACTCTGCGCACTTCACGCCTGCACGTCCTGCTCGTGGAACGTGGCGTCGAGCCGTACAAGGGCACCTGGGCGTTGCCGGGGGGCTTCCTGAATCATGCGGAGGAGGACCTCACCGCCGCTGCTCATCGTGAACTTGCGGAGGAGGCCGCCATGGACGTGGAAACGCTGCATCTGGAGCATCTGGACTTCTACGGCACCCCAGGACGTGATCCACGCGGGCGAGTGGTGTCCGTCGCCTACCTGGCGATCGCCCCTGAACTTCCGGAGCCGACCGCAGGCACGGACGCGGCGGGCGCCCGCTGGCAGCGCACGGATCAGGTGCTCTGCGGAGAGCTGGAGCTGGCCTTCGACCACCGGGAGATCGTCGCGGACGGCGTCGAGCGCGCCCGAACCAAGCTCGAGCGAACCTCCTTGGCGACGGCGTTCTGCGGGCCGACGTTCACGATCACCGACCTTCAGCGGGTCTACGAGGCGGTCTGGGGGATGCCGCTCGAACCCCGCAATTTCTATCGCAAGGTCCAGAAGTCCAGCGGCTTCATCATCGCGGCGGACAACGATCGCAAGGTCACGACCGGACGCCCGGCGCGGCTGTTCAAGGCCGGCCCGCGCAAGGACCTCTATCCGCCCATGGTCCGGCCGACCGAACCTCCCGACACGAAGGGTCCAGAAGGATGAGTGGCAGCACGATCGTCGTGCTCACGGCACTGGACGTCGAGTACGACGCCGTCCGAGAGAAGCTGCGCAACCCGCGGCTGCACCGGCATGCGCAGGGCACCCGTTTCGAAGTCGGCCGGCTTGAGGGGGGCCGCTGCCGAATCGCGCTCGGGCTCGTCGGCAAGGGCAACCAGTCCGCCGCGGTCCTGGCCGAACGCGCCATCCATGAGTTCTCTCCCGCCGCCCTGCTGTTCGTGGGGGTAGCAGGCGCTCTGCACTCCCACATCGCTCTCGGCGACGTCGTCGTGGCGACCCATATCTACGCCTTCCACGGCGGGACCAGCGAGGACGACGGTCTCAAGAGCCGCCCCCGTGTCTGGGAGGTCTCCCACGGCGCCGACCAGATCGCCCGGCACGTCGCCCGCGAGCGCGCCTGGACGGCGAGCGGGCGCGCGAAGCACCGCCGGCCCAAGGTGCACTTCGGGCCCATCGCCGCCGGCGAAGTGGTGCTCAACTCCCGCATCTCGGGGCACGCCGACTGGATTCGGCGGCACTACAACGACGCGCTCGCGGTCGAGATGGAGGGAGCCGGAGTCGCGCAGGCCGCGCACCTGAACAGGTCACTCCCGGTGGTCGTGATCCGGGGCGTCAGCGACCTGGGCGACGGCACCAAGGAGGCCACCGACCGCGAGCGCTGGCAGCCGAGGGCGGTGGCCAACGCCGCTGCCTTCACCGCCGCCCTGGCGGAGAGCCTCACGACGGACGAAGCAGACCACCGACGGCCCGAGACGACCGGAACGACGGGGAGCCGACAGATGGATGACACGGTCCGCAACATCGCCAAGGACAACGCGAGGGTGGGCGTCCAGGCCGGCCATGTGCACGGCGGCGTCCAACTATCAACCGACAAGGCCGCGCAAGCGGACCCGTCCGCGGCGCTCGCGGACCTGATCGCACGGCTTGAGCAGGCGCGAGACGCGGGAGTCATCGACGATGATACGCACCGCGCGGCGCGCGCCGAACTCGACGACGCCCGCGAAGCCCTGCACGCGACCCCCCGGAACATGGGCGCGGTGACGCTCGCGCTGAAGAAGGTGCGCGGGCTCGTCGCGGACGTCGCCGCCCTGGCGGCCGAGGTGGCGAGCGTACTCGGCGTCGTCCGGAACCTGTCATGACCGGGCCGGAGGCGACCACGACCAACTACGCCGAGGACAGCTCCCAGGTCGGAATGCAGGCGGGAGTCGTCCATGGCGACGTCACGATCTATTCGGCTCCGCCGGCCGCCTCCCCCAAGGAGAGGTTCGAGATCGGTACAAGGCTGCTCGATGGCGGCCAACCGAGCAAAGCCCGGGAAGTCATCGGCGAGGCCGTGATGGCCGGTCTCACTGGCAACAGGGTGTGCTTCCACTGGCAACTCGCCCTCGTCAGCGGGAGGGCGTGGAACGAGATGCCGGCCGCGGACGCCGCAGCGCTGCGGCAGGCGCCGTCCTTCTGCCGCCTGAGCGGCGGGGACGCCTGGGCGGACGGAGCGAGGACCGTCCTGCGGCTCCTGGACGCCGCCGCGCGACCCGGCACCGACCTCCGACCGCTGCTAAAGGACTTCGACAATCTCGCCGAACCTCAGCGCGGCATGATTCTCCGGCACCTCGAACTGTTCCTCGAAGGGCCGTTGAAGAACGAAATCTGGAACCGCGCCCTGGACGAGGCGCGGAAAGAGCAGATGGCGGACAACCGCAGCGAACGCGTCTGGAAGTACTTCCACCCCAGCCCCGTCGCCCCCCGGTTCCCTCCAGTCCGGCCGCCGGTGATCCCGGCCGGTACGCGGGGCCGGGCCGTCTGCGGCGCGGTCGTCTCGGGCGTTGCGGCGCTCAACCTGGGCTACCTGCTCCTCCGGGATCTCCAGCTGCTCACGCTGCTCGTGTACGCGCTGGGCATCGGCGGAGGATTTTGGGCCGTCCACGCGGGCACCCAATGGCATTACCTCACCGAAAGGCTTCACGCGAAGGACAGGGAGTTCAGGCCGCCGCGGGAATTCCCGTCCCGTGCGAAACCCTCCGGCTTCGCCGGCAAGGTGGACCAGCGCTTCGACCACTACTTCGCCAGGTACGTGCCGCGCAACGCGAGCCGTCCGACCTGGCTGATGGGTACGGCGGGCATCCGAAAGAGCCTCCGGGACGAGATGGTCGAGGTCTACCGGGAGCAGCGCACCAGCGTCGAGCAGATCGCCTGGCTGATCCGGTACCGGGTGAGCGAGGTCCGCCGGCAGTGGGAGAACGGCACGCTGTGGGACTACCGGCAGGAACTCGCCGTCCCGCTGAGCACGAAGGCGGCGACCGTTCTCGGCCTTACCGCGCTCGCCTCCGGGATGATCTGGGCGGTGGCGGGCGCGGCGCGGACGGCGCCCGTGAGTGCGGCGGTGTCCGCGCTCCTGGCGCTCGTGGCCGGGGTGGTCGCCGTCCGCGCCCGGATGCGGATCGCCGCGGAGACCCGGCGGTACGCGGCGGACGACGCCGAGCAGAGCCGAATCCAGGAGGGCTGCTGGGCGGCCTTTGCACGCTGGAAGCGCAAGCTCGCCGACAAGCCGACCGACCCGGAGATGGCGATCTGGCTGGACCGCGACCGGAAGGTGCTGCTGAGTGAAGCCCTGCGCCATTACGGCCTCACCATGAGCGACGTGATCACACACGCCTTCATCGAGGCACCGGGATCACCCACCAGGCGCGCACGAGTCCCCAAGGGTCCCCCGCGCTACACGCGCTACCGCCTGCTCCTCTTCCTCCTCACCAAGGACGGGGTACGCCAGCTCACCGCTGAGCTCGACTTCGAGCGGGGTACTTTCCACAACCGAGCCCGCACCAACTACCGCTACGAGGCCGTGGCAGCCGTCCGGGTACGCCAAGCCGACGACGGCAACCACAGTTTCGAGCTGGCCCTCGTCAACGGAGAACTGGTCAAGGCCGAGATGTTGGCTACAGCGATGGAAGAACTCCAGGTAGACGAAACCCTCGCCACAGTGTCGGAGACGACGCTGGACGCAGCCGGCCTAAGCCACACGCTGCATGTCATGGAGGGGATCGCAGCGGAGGGCAAGCTGTGGATCGAACAGGAACGCCGGCGAAGGGCAGATCACTGAGACCGCGCTGGCACGTGAACAGCGCGTAGGCCACGGGAGGCATCAGCATACACAGCAGCACCAATACAGTTGCTCCGGCGAGCCCACGTCGCACTGGTGATCACAGCTCTGCGTGCCGCTGACTCCGGCCGAGGACCGAAGCAAGCGCCGTACCCCGTGAGCACCTGGACGCTTGGATCACATCGGAGTCCGGCGGTGTGCGACCTGGGTTTTCGCAGGTCAGTACAGCGCCCGGACGTTGTGACCTGAAAGCGGAAGGTCGGCGGTTCGACCCCGCCCCTGCCCACACCTCTCAGCAGCGCAAACACTCCGAAGCCACACCGCCCGGGGTCTTTGTTTTGACAGCAACGAACGATGCACCGTGGCGGACGGTCGGGACTCACAGGATCTAGTTACCCCCTGCCAGTGCCCCAAGGATCCAAGGGCTGGACAGACTCGGTTTCGAGACTTACCGTCGATGGTATATATCATCAACAGTATGTTCGAGATCGAGATGGAGCCTGAGGTCGTCACGTGGCTGGACACCTTAACGTTCGCTCAGTATCAGCGCGTCATGCGCAACGTGGACGACTACCTGGTCGACCGAGGTGACATGCTCGATGGCGACCACACCAAAGCACTGCGCGACGGCGTCCGCGAACTACGCTTCCACCTGGAGGACACCGCCTGGAGAATCACGTACTGGCAACCGACCGGGCCTGGCCGCTTGATCGTGTTACTGACGGTGTTCCAGAAGGTCCGCAACGACGCACAACCACGTGACGTGGAGCGAGCGGTGAACGCGCGACGGGTCTGCGAGACGTCCCACACAGGACCGGCAGACCATGCCTACGAGAGGAGCGAGTGATGGCCGGGCACACCAAGTGGAAGCTCGACCGTGAGCGGCGGCTGCGTGAGGGAGCGGCCAGCCACCCCGAGTACGACCTGGCCGGCCTTGACCTTCGGCTCGGCGACATGGTCCGCGAGCGCCGCAGGGAACTGGGACTCACCCAAGCAAAAGTGGCCGAGCTCGCGGGTATCACACAGCCTGCGCTGTCGCGCATCGAGGGCGGCGGAGGCCTCCCGACCCTGGCGATGCTGGACCGGATCGCCAAGGCCATGCACACCACATTCACCATCACCGTTGGAGAGCACGCAGCAGCCTGACCCAACACCCCCGGCTGCTCCGAGCCGTCCCAATGTCGCAGGGCCAGGCCGGCTGACAGCAACAGCGGCGGCCAACCCCAGTCACCAACGCGGGTCGCGTGCCGTCATATGGCGCGGTTTTCCGCCGCTCTTCACGATGGCCTCCATCGGTCCGTGCCGTTGTCTTCCGTTGGTCGGAACGACTCGTGGTCCGTGGCTAAAGTGATATCCGTCCACGAAACAGCACCCGGCTCCCGCCGATCCGGTGACGACGACGGCGCGGCCGGGCCAGGGGAGAGACCGCGGCCGACCGAGGGATTTGATGGAGCCGCAGACCGCGAGACCGTTCGCGCACCTCGACACGCCGCTGGCAGGCACCTACCGGCGGGTCATGGGCGTCTTCGTGGAGAACAAGCGGCGGTTCGTCGTCCATCTGAGGCCCGAGGACGTGGCCGAGGCGCTTCGCCACGACGATGGTTCCGGGCTCTCGCAGGAGATGGTCGACAAGGCGCTGGGCAGCCTGGCCGAGTGGGGGAACCTGCGCGCCGATCCCGACACCAGCCGGGTCACCACCGTCGAGGACTTCTACCGGGCCCGGCACCTCTACCAGCTCAGCCGGGAAGGCGAGGCCGCGGAGCGGGCGCTGGAGGTGTACGAGCAGGAGATCGGCCGCCGCGGAGAGCTCCAGGCCGTCGCGCTGGAGGACATCCGTGTGCGGTTGCGGGCGTTGCGCGATCTGCCCGTGCGTTTCGACCCCGCCGTCGCCCACAACCTGCTCCTGGAGCTGATGAGCCGGCTGGACAGCCTCGCCGCCAACGCGAGCGCGTTCATGAGCGGGCTGCAGCGCACCATCGAACTCCAGGACGTCGACGAGGAGGCGTTCCTGGCCTACAAGGACCGGCTCATCGCCTATCTCGAAAGGTTCGTGTCCGAGCTGGTCGTCAAGCACCACGACATCGCCGCGACGCTGCGGGCGCTGCCGCCCGAGCGTGTGGCGGGCCTGCTCGCGGCGGCCGCGGGGCGCGAGGCCACCGATGCTGTGCCGGACGGAACGGCGCGGCCGGCGGAAGCGGAGAGGCCGCCCACTGCCATGAGCGCCACCGCCATGGAGAAGCTGGCCGCCTGGGAGAATCGCTGGTCGGGGCTGTGGTCGTGGTTCGTGGGCGGGCGCGGGCACCCCTGCCAGGCCGATCTGCTGCGCACCCGGGCGCGCAAGGCGATCCCGGATCTGCTCGCCACGATCAGTGTGCTGCAGGAGCGCCGGGCCGGGCGCAGTGACCGGTCCTCCGACTTCCGGGCGCTGGCCCGGTGGTTCGCGCAGTCGCCCACGGAGCAGGACGCGCACCGGCTGTGGCGGGCGGCGTTCGGGCTGTCGACGGCGCGCCACCTCACCGCGGAACCGGGGGCCGTGATCGCCGAAGTGCCCGCCGCCACGAGCTGGCTGGAGGCTCCCCGTGTCGAGGTGTCGGCACGGCTGCGGGCCGCCGGTCACTACGCCAAGCGCGGCGCGCCGAAGAAGGTTCGGGACCGTACCGCCGAGCGCGAGTCGCTGGCCCGGGAGGTGGCCGCCGAGCGGGAGCAGACCGAGGCGGCACGCCGCCGGCTGGCGACCGGACGGACGGCCCGGCTGAGCGAGATCGGCGCCCTGGACCGCCAGGAGTTCGCCCTGTTCCTGCGGCTGCTGGGCGACGCGCTGGCGGCCGGCCCGCCCGGCCCTGACGGGGTGATCCGCACGCGTACCTCCGACGGCGCGCTCGCGGTGATCCTGAAGCCGGTGGACGGCCCGGCCCGGATCGAGACCGAGGACGGCGTGCTGCGCGGCCCCGACCACGAGATCACCATCGTCGACCTCATGACCGGCCCCGAGCCGATGGTGGTCCGCTCGTGACGGGTGCGTTGACCGACGTCCTGGACGCCCAGCGGGACGAGGAGCGGCGCCGCGCCGTCCGGGTCCTGCTGCGCACCCCGCTGCTCACACCGCGCGACGCCGAGTACGCCCTCGTCCGCCGGCACGCCGGGTACCTGGCCCAGTGGTTCGCGCGGGAGGCGGGCTGGTCGCTGCACACCGACCCCGGTGTCGCCCGGCTCCGCAAGGTGCCCGGTGACCTGGCCGACGGGAGCCGCGCCGCCCGGGTCCGCGACGGCGGTGCGCGCGCCCGGGAGCCGTTCAGCCGGCGCCGCTACGTGCTGGCGTGCCTGGCGCTGGCCGCGCTGGAGCGTGCGGAAGCCCAGGTCACGCTCGGCTGGCTGGTGGACCGGGTCGTCGTGCTGGCCGCCGACGAAGAGATCGCCCGCGCCGGCATCGTGTTCACCATGGAGGACCGGGACGAGCGGGGCGACCTTGTCGCGGTCGCACAACTGCTGCTCTCGCTGGGCGCACTGGTGAAGGTGGCAGGCGACGAACAGGCCTTCGTCAACCGGAGCGGCGACGCCCTGTACGACGTGGACCGCCGCGTGCTGGCGGTGCTGCCGGTAACGCGGCGCGGCCCGTCACTGGTGGAGTCCCGCGGGCATGATGAGAGGCTCACCGCGATCACCGGGGACCTGCTGCCCGACACCGACGACGGCCGCAACCGGATGATCCGCCACACCCTCGCCCGGCGGCTGCTGGACGACCCGGTGCTGTACTACGCCGACCTGTCCCCCGAGCAGCGCGCCTATCTCGACACGCAGCGCGGGCCGCTGCTGAAGCGGCTGACGGAGGCGACCGGGTTCCTGGCGGAGGTCCGGGCCGAGGGCATCGCGCTGATCGACCCGACCCGCGAGGCGACCGACTTCGGGATGCCGGAGGAGGGAACCGAGGGGCACGCGACGCTGCTGCTGGCCGAGTTCCTCTCCGATCGGCTCCGGACCGGTGCGCGGACCGTGACGTTCGAGACGGCGGAACGGCGCATGGTCGAGCTCATCGGTGAGCACAAGGCCCACTGGCGAAAGAACGTCCGCGATCCCGGCGCCGAACGGGCGCTGACCGCCCACGCGCTGCACCGGCTGTCCGCTCTCGGGCTGGTACGGCTGTCCGCCGAGGAGGTCGTGCCGTTGCCGGCACTGGCCCGCTTCGGATATCTCGAACCCACCATCGTCGGGAAGAGGGAAAAACCATGACGGCCAGCGCCGGTCTTGACGCGGACGGCTCGTCCCCGGCTCCGGACGCATCGGCGGACCTGCCGGTGGCGCGCGCCGCGCGATGGCAGCCTCTGCGCACGGGCCTGGTCGACCTGTTCTACTACGACCATCAGGAATTCTGGTTCCGTGACGGCCGGGTGCTGTTCCGCGGCAACAACGGCACCGGCAAGTCCAAGGTGCTGGCGCTGACGCTCCCGTTCCTGCTGGACGGCGACCTGACGCCCAGCCGGGTCGAGCCCGACGGCGACCGGGGCAAGCGGATGGAGTGGAACCTGCTGCTCGGTGGCCGCTACGACGAACGGCTGGGGTACACGTGGCTGGAGTTCGGCCGGGTCACCGAGGACGGGGAACGCGCCTACCTCACCGTCGGCGTGGGGCTGAAGGCGGTCGTGGGGCGCGGCATCGCCGACCGCTGGTTCTTCGTGACCTCGCAGCGGGTCGGACATGACCTGTTCCTCATCGGATCCGGCGGCGCGGCGCTCACCCGGGACCGGCTCACCGAGGCGATCGGGCTGCACGGCCAGGTGACCCAGCGCGCCGAGCGCTACCGGCGGATGCTGGACGAGCACCTGTTCCACCTGGGCGAGGAGCGCTACGACGCGCTGATCAATCTGCTCATCCAGCTCCGGCAGCCGCAGCTGTCCAAACGCCCCGACGAGAAGCGCCTCTCGGCGGCCCTTTCGGACGCCCTCACGCCGCTCGACCAGGCGGTGCTGAGCGACATCGCGACCGCGTTCCACGACCTGGAGCAGCAGCGCGCGGAACTGACCGGCCTGCGCGACACTCGCCGCCACGTGGCCCGCTTCGTCGACCGGTACCGCCGCTACGCCTCGGTCGCCGCGCGGCGGCAGGCCCGCGAACTGCGCACGGCCCACAGCGCGTACGAGGCCGCGCAGCGTTCCCTCGCCGGAGTGCGCGAGGAGATCGAGCGCGCCGGCCGGGAGGAGGCGGAGGCGTCCGGGCTCCTGGAGGCGGCCCGCGTCGAGCATGCCGAGCAGACGGCGGTCCGTGAGGAACTCGGGTCCGACCCGCGGCTGAAGAACTTCGCGGACGCCCAGCGGTACGCCGAGCAGGCCGAGCAGGACGCGGCAAGGGCCCGGCAGACCGCCGAGCGGGCCGAAAGGACCCGGTCGGAGCGGAAGGCCCGGCACGACAGGGCCACGGAGGAGGTCGGGCAGAGCGCCGCAACCCTGGCCGAGGCGCGCCTCCCCCTCGACGCCGCCGCGGACCTGGCCGGGATCTCCGGGTCGCACGCCGGCATCGCCTTCGACCCGCCCGCGGAGGCGACGCTGATCGGGGCGGAGCTGGAGATGGCACGCATCGCCGAGAGCCGCGCCGAGGCCGTCGCGCATGTGACGCGGCTGGCAGGAAAGGCGGCGCGCGCCGAAGCCGAGCTGGCTCAGGCGCGGCGCGTCCTCGGGGAGCGCGAGTCCGACAGGGACGTCGCCGCCGATGCTCTCGGCGAAGCGCAGGACGCGCTGGCAGAGGAAACGGGGCGGCACATCGGGCAGTGGCGCGACTACGGGCGCTCGCTCACCGAGCTGAACGTCCCCGACCCGGCCGACGTCGACCTGGAAGGCTGGGCGGAGACCCTGGAGGGCCGGCATCCGCTGCTGGCAGCGGTCCGTGCCGCGACCGAGGAGGCCCATCAGGCCCTGGCCACCGAGCGCGCGGCCGCGGGCACCGCCCTGCGGACCGCCGAAGCCGACCTGCGCGAACTGACCACCGAGCGGGAACGTCTGGAAGCGGGCGTCATCGACCGTCCGGCCGTCCCGCACACGCGCGGCGCGGACATCCGCACCGGTCCCGGGGCGGCCCTCTGGCAGGTCGTGGATTTCGCCGCCGACCTGGACCCCGGCGACCGCGCGGGCCTGGAGGCCGCACTGGAGGCGTCCGGCCTGCTGGACGCCTGGATCACCCCTCAGGGTGCACTTCTGGACCGCGACACCCACGACGTGGTCGTCCAGCCGGGGAGCACCGCCGGCCGGCCGCTCACCGCGGCTCTCACCGTCGCGATCGACCCCGATGACGTCCAGGCCGCGGCACTCGCACCGGACACCGTGTCGGCCGTACTGGCGGGCATCGGGCTGGGCGAGCAGGACGCCCCCGGCTGGGTGGACACCGCGGGCCACTGGGGCGTCGGCCCGCTGCGCGGAGCCTGGGCCAAGGAGGCCGCGGGGTATGTCGGAGCGGGCGCCCGCGAGGAGGCGCGGCGCCGCCGTCTGGCGGAACTCGCCGAGCTCATCGAAGCCGCCCAGCACTCCGTCGCCAGGGGCCGCGCGGCCGTCGAATCCGTGGAACGCCGCCGGGGCGTGCTCGCCGCCGAGCTGCGCCGCGAACCGTCCGACCAGCCGCTACGCGACGCGCACAGCGCCGTCACCGGCGCTGCCCGCCAGTTGGAGAAGGCGCGGGCCCGGGTGGAGAAGGCCACCGACGACGCAGACTGGGCCCGACGCGACCACGAAGCCGCCGCCGCCGAACGCGACCAGGCCGCGGCCGACGTCGGCCTGCCGGCCGACCCGGACGGCCTCGCCGCGGCCGGGGCGGCGCTGGAGGACTACCGGCGAGCCGCGGCGGTGCTCCTCGCGGCCGCGCGCCGGCACGCGGACCGCCTCGGCGAGCTGGCGACCTGGACCGAGGAACTCGCAGCCGCGACCGAGGAGGCCGAGGAGGCCGGCGGCCAGGCGCGCGCGGCCGAGGTCCGCGCGGCGCAGGAGCGCGGCCGGCTGGAGGCCCTGCGCGAGTCGATCGGCGCGTCCGTCGAGGAACTGCGCCGAAGGCTCCAGGGCGCCAGGAGGCGCATCGCCGAGCTCGACGACGAACTTCGCTGGCTGGACGGCGAGCAACGCCGGGCGGGGCAGGCGCACGCCAGGGCACAGGGACGCGAGGAGCAGCTCACCGAGCAGCTCACCGGAACCGGAGGCCGCCGGGACGACGCCGTCACCGAGCTGCGGCGCTTCGCCGCGACCGGCCTGCTCGCGCTCGCCTGCGACGTGGAGATCCCCGGCACCGGCGACGCCTGGGCCGCCGACCCCGCGGTCCGGCTCGCCCGCCGCGCCGAGGAACGCCTGCGCGACGTCGACGACGGGGACGAGACGTGGCGCCGCGTCCAGGACGAGATCACCCGCCACTACTCCGACCTGTCGGAGGCGCTGTCGCGGCACGGGCACCACGCAGTGGCGGGCCTGGACGACTGGTTCGTGGTCACCATCCAGTTCCAGGGCCGCGAGCGTGCCCCGGGCGAGCTGACCGAGCTGCTGGACGGCGAGATCGACTACCGCGAGCGGATGCTGACCGCCAAGGAACGCGACCTGCTCGAAGAACACCTGATCAACGACGTCGCCAGCCATCTCCAGGAACTCATCACGGAGGCGGAGGCGCAGGTCGGGTCCATGAACGCCGAGCTGGAGGAGCGCCCCACCTCCACCGGCATGCGGTTGCGGCTGCGCTGGGAGCCGAGCCCGGACGGTCCCGCCGGGCTCGCCGAGGCCCGCACCCGGCTGCTCCGGCAGAACGCCGACCTGTGGTCGCCCGCCGACCGCGGGGCCGTCGGCGACTTCCTGCAGCGCGAGATCGAGCGGGTCCGTGCCGAGGACGAGCACGGCACCTGGCAGGAGCACCTGCGCCGGGCACTGGACTACCGCTCCTGGCACCGCTTCGTCATCGAGCGGTACCAGGACGGCCGATGGCGCAGCGCGGTCGGACCGGCCTCCGGCGGTGAGCGCGTGCTGACGGTGTCGCTGCCGCTGTTCGCCGCCGCGTCGGCGCACTACCGCTCCGCCCACCCGCACGCGCCGCGCATGGTGGCTCTGGACGAGGCGTTCGCCGGGGTGGACGACGACGCCCGCGCCAAGTGCCTCGGTCTGCTCACCACCTTCGATCTGGACGTGGTAATGACCTCTGAACGAGAGTGGGGCTTCTACGCGACCGTCCCCGGACTGGCCGCGCACCACCTGGTCCGCCGCGACGGTGTGGACGCCGTGCACGTCACCACCTGGGAATGGGACGGGCGCGAACCGGTCCGCGTCGAACGCCGCGCCGCGATCCGGCCGCCGTCGCCGCGCGCACCCGAGCCCGGTCCGGATACCGAAGGGCTGCTCTGACGGTGCCAGTGGCCATCGACCTCCCCAGGCTGCGCCGGACGCTCGGCGATCCGGAGTTGGCCCGGCTGGTCGCGGCGCTGGCGCGCAGGATCGAGCTGGGGCGTCCGCTGACCGGACGGCTGATCCTGTCGCGGCCGTCCGACGCCGAACTGCGCGCCATCCGCGCCCTGCTGGGCTCCGGCCGGGCCGGAGTGCGAGGCGGCTCGGTCACCGTCCCCCTGGACAAGGTCGCAGCGACGCTGGCCGAAGCCGCGATCGCACCCGACCTGCGCTCCGCCGTGCAGGCCCTGGTGGGGCCGATCACCCCGAGGACCGTGGCGGCGGCCGCCGAGCAGACGGCCCGGGACGCGGCGGAACGGACACTGGCCACGGGACGGCACGCTGGAACAGCCTGGTACCGGGCGTGGGCTGAGGCACTGACCACCGAGGGGACGCTCACCCGGCTGATCCACCGAGGCGACACCGCGCTTCTGGGCGCGGCCGTCTCCGTCCTGGATCTGCTGCCCGCTCCCGGCAGCCCGCTGCCAGTCATCGCCGAACGCGCCACCGGAGACACCAAGGCGCTGTCCGGCACCCCACTCGCCGGACTGGTCCTGCGGGCCCTCGTCCACCGCGCGCAGGCCGATCAGCCGCGCGACGCGGAAGCCGAGCGAGCCCTCTGGGAATCCGCCGGCGTCATCATCGACGACCTCTCCAGCCAAGTCCTGGTCCTCGGCCTCGCCGCGGACGGCGAAGGTCCCTTGGCCGACTGGCTGACCCAGGCAGCCGCCCGGCGCACACCCTTCCGGATCACTCTGCACCAACTCGTCACCATGCCGATCGAGCGGTCCGCAACGGTCGTGCACGTCTGCGAGAACCCGTCGGTGCTGCGCGCCGCCGTCTCCGCTCCGATCGCCATGCCGCTGATCTGCACAGAGGGGATTGCCTCAGCTGCCTGCCACCGGCTACTGACGTCCATCGCCGGGACCGGGACGCGGATCCGCTGGCGCGGCGACTTCGACTGGACCGGCCTGCGCACCACCGCCTCCGCAATCGACCGCTACGGCGCCGAGCCCTGGCGAATGTCCACCGTCGACTACGAAACGGCTCTGGCCGCCGGAGACTCCGAACCCCTGCGCGGCTCCCCCGCGTCCAGCCCCTGGGAACCCGTCCTGGCCACACGGATGCGCCGGACGGGCCGCGCTGTCATGGAGGAGCGGTTGATCCCCCTGCTGCTCACCGATCTCTCGGAAGCGGCGCCAGGAGGAGAGACGACCCCAGGTGGTGGGCCTGCCACGAACATCTCGGCACTCTGAGCCACATGCGTAACACAGCCTGCAGCGAGTAGCCGCCGTGTCGCGCAGCGCAGTAGAACGACGCGCAACCACGTGACGTGGAGCGAGCGGTGAACGCACGACGGGTCTGCGAGACGTCCCACATAGGACCGGCAGACCATGCCTACGAGAGGAGCGAGTGATGGCCGGGCACACCAAGTGGAAGCTCGACCGTGAGCGGCGGCTGCGTGAGGGAGCGGCCAGCCACCCCGAGTACGACCTGACCGGCCTTGACCTTCGGCTCGGCAACATGGTCCGCGAGCGCCGCAGGGAACTGGGACTCACCCAAGCAGAAGTGGCCGAGCTCGCGGATATCACACAGCCTGCGCTGTCGCGTATCGAGGGCGGCGGAGGTGTGCCGACCCTGGCGATGCTGGACCGGATCGCCAAGGCCATGCACACCACAGGCGACCTCATGGAGCTCAACGGCTGGTCATCACCCCAGATGCTCCGCCGCTACGGCCGCAGCGCCGCCAGCACCCGAGCCCGCCGCACCTACGACCGCATCATGGAGGACTAACCAGGAGTACCGGTGATGGCGGTGCATGTACGGGAACAGGGCCACCGGTCATGGAGCGCGCGAGCAGCGACCTGAGCGCAGCCCCGGCCCTGGGCTTGCACCGCTCGTCACCCTTGTGGGATCGAAGTCCTGCATTACATGGCCAAGAGTATGGAAGCCCTGTCGGCGCGGCGCGGGATCAGCGACAATTGCCGGGTGACCTCCCCTGGCATGCACCTGCCATTGGCCTGGCTGGAAGAAAGTCCTGAAGGGCTCGCCGACGAGGCCGTGGCACTCGTCCAGGTGACTCTCGAACCCGAAGCCGACCCCGACTGGATTTCCGTCGACGGAGTGTGCCCGAAGTGCCGCGGGCCGCTGCACCACCGCCAGCCGGTCAGAACCGTGCTTGCTCGAGAGCCGGAGTCCAACGGACGGAACGCCGAGGTCTACGAGGCGGTCGTGTTCTGCGATTGCGGAATTCACCATGAAGGCGCGGACCCCGAACTCACTGGTTGCGGACGCTCCTTCCGGCTGATCGTCAAGAGCGCGTAATGCCGATCACGGTGCAGCCCGGGCCTCCGCCGTCCCCGCAGGAGGTGGCCGAGACCAGACGGCTGATCCAACTCGCCGAAAGCGTGCTGCCCCGCACCCGTGAGGTCGCTGAGAAGTGGCGCAACGGGCTGGCCTTGCTCAGCGGCGTCGTCGTCGCAGCGGGAGTGGTGAAGGGGCGCGATTCGATCCAGGACGTCGCTTCGGGCTACCGGATCGCCGTCGGCGTGCTCCTGGCCGTCGCGGTCGTGCTGGGGATCGTGAGTCTCGTCCTGGCAATGCTGGCATCGTTCGGTTGGCCTTCGCCGGTCACGGTGCACCGATCGGCGGATCTGGCCGCCTGGGAGCGGCGGGAAAGCCGCCGCGCCGTGGCCCGGCTCCGCTGGTCGATGGCCGGCTCGGTGGCCTTCGTGTCCCTGCTGGTGGCCGCGATCGCCGTGACCTGGTACGCGCCGGCCAAGGCGACGTACGTGAAGGTGGTCATGGAGGACGGGTCGAGCCAGTGCGGCAAGCGGCTGACCAGTGACGCCGGCATGTTGAAGCTGCAACGCCGCGACGCGACGGTGAAGATCGACGCATTGAAGGTGGCGTCGGTCGCGCCCGTGGACGCGTGCACGTAGCCGGTGGCGACGAGCCGCCCCCGCCGCCGCGGCCTGCCGTCCACGATGTCCTCGACACGCTGGTGGGGGCCTTGGTGCGGTCCTGTCTGGGCAGGCCGCGCGACGACGACGCCGAGTTGTGCCGTGCCCTGCTGCCGGTGATCAACGTTCCGGAACTGCCGCTGGACGTGCGCGGCGCCGTCGCCGGAGCCGTCTGCGTCGCCCTGGGCACGGCTGTTCCCGATGAAGAGGCCGAACTGCTGCTGACCACGCGGGACGCGGCCCTGCGGCTGTGCCGTGAGGGCGGCGACGAGCTGCGCGTCCTGCTCGGCGCTGCGACGCTCGGGCTGCTGGCGCCGGTCGGCGAGGCGGGGGAAGCGGCTGCGGATCTGATCACCGCGACCCGGGCCGCACGGTCGGTCGAACAATACGAGCTGAGCCTCTTGTTGGCTCGGCGCGGGCTGGAACAGGACGGGCTGGACGTGCGGCAGCGCGTCTTTCTGCTTTTGACCGTCGGCAACCTCGCCGATGATGGGGACGCCGTGGCCGAGGCGGACCGGCTGCTGGCAGACCTGCCAGACGACGATCCGATGCGCGATCTGGCCGAATCGCTGGTCGGCCTGCGTTCGGACCAGCCCAAGCCGGCCGTGCTGAGCTCGGCCGGTGAGGCGGTCGAGCGCAATGACCGTCCGGCGGCGGCCCACGACCTGATCAAGGTGTTCGCCGACCTCCGGGCGGCAAGCGGCGCCGACGACGAGCTCATCGGCGGCATGGAAGCCACGATGGAAGCGTTCAGCGCGCCGGACATCAACCTGGACGGTGCACGCGCCGGATTGACGCGCGTCATCGGACATTGGAGGGCCCGCCAGATCCTCGGCGAACCACCGCCCGCGGCCCGCGCCGGAATCGAAATGGTCATGGACCTGCTCAGCCTGCAGGCCTCCTCCGATGAGATGATCTTGCTCTGCGAGCTCATCGAAGCACTCGCCGACGCAGGGCTGTCCACTTTAGACGCCCTGACCAGCCACGCCGCGGTCCCCGAGGCGTTCGCCGCGGCCGTCACGCACTCCACGCTGGCCTACCGCGCCTCGGTAGACCCACGCTGGCCCGACCTCGGCACGCTCATCGGCGACCTCGGAACCACCGACGCCCTACTGCTGCGCATGCAGCGGCGGATGACCGACGGCCGACAGACCGTCATCGCGGTGCACCTGCGGCCACCGGTCGGCATCGCTTACAAGAGAGCCCTGTTGAGCGACACCGGACTCGCGACGCTGGAAACGCTCAGCACTCAGAGTGCTCGTGCGGTGGAAGGCGTGTCGCGCTCGGCGGTCAATCGCCTGGTCGCCGAAATCATGCCCCGATCACTGACCGGCACGGAGCATCCGGCTCCGCCCAGCCTGACCGTCCTGCCCGACGGTCCGTTGTGGTCGGTCCCCTGGGGCGACGCCGCCGTCGCTGGCAGCCCACGGGCACCGCTCCCGATCACGGTGTCGCCATCGATGACTCTGCACAACCGGCTGCCCACTGGCCTGCCGCCTATCCGCACTGTTTTCGCGATCGTCGACGACACCATTCCCGGCGCACGGCCACTCGTCCAAGCGCTTGGAGACGCATCCCCGGCATTACAGGTCGAGCAGCTGGCAGGTCTGAACGAACTCCCCCCGACCCCTGGCAGGGAAGACATGCTGCTGGTCTATGCCCATGGCGAGGGGGAAGGGCTGTCCTACCGCCTCCATCTCCCCGGCGGCACGGTCACCGGCCTCGACCTGGCGGCCTTGCCGTTGCCGCCTCGCGCCATCCTGGCCGCATGCTGGTCTGGCACCGCACCACCGCGAACCTTCCCCCTGTCCCTCCCCGCTGCACTCCTCCTCGGCGACGTCAGCACTGTCGTCGCAGGATTGTGGCCGCTACCGTCCCGACCTACCGGCGCGATCCTTTCCCTCCTCGTAAAGGAGATCACCGGCGGTAGCCCGCTCGCTTCCGCACTTCGAACCGCCGTCGCCCAGGCCGGCTTCGCCCATGTCGTCGATAGCAGTGGCCTAACGGTGTTTGGACGTGAGGACGCACCGGCGAATGAAGCCTCGCTGGACCCGCACCCTCTGCACGAGAAGCACTAATTAGTTTGTTCAGCGGAGACCACACAGAGCCTTTTTCAGCGGCAATTCCGTGTGCGCTGATCACAGAGCCCTTTCCACCTTGATCGTGGTGGTCACAGGGTGGTTGCGGGGGGGTGGTGGAGTCGGCCGGTAACGCAGTGAGGCCCCTGGTAGATGCGAAGTCGACCAGAACAACCGCACTGCCAGGAGCCTCTGGTGTTGTTCCATCGCGCTGCGCTGGATCTGTCGCCCGCTGCCCGCACCTTCGTGGCCGAACTGATCGAGGCCCATCGCGACCGGATCGGATCGCGCCGGCGAGCGCTGCCGACTGGGAGCCAGGCGCTGCCGGCGCTGGTGCACCTTCGCCGCAACGAGACCTTCGCCCGCCTGGCCGCCGCGTTCGGCGTCGGCATCGCAACCGCGCATCGCTACGTCACCGAGGTCATCGCCCTGCCGGCCGACCTGGCCCCGGACCTGCGGGAGGCGATGCGGATCGCGCAGCGCAAGGCCTACGTCATCCTGGACGGCACCCTGGCGCCGATCGACCGCCTATCGGGGCGAACGACCGGTTGTACTACAGCGGCAAGCACCACCGGCACGGAGTGAACATCCAGTTCCTGACCGACCCGCGCGGCCGGCTGATCTGGGCCTCGCCCGCGCTGCCGGGCTCGACGCACGACCTGACCGCGGCCCGCACGCACGGCATCATCGACGGGCTCACCAGCCGCGCGATCGCCTGCCATGCCGACAAGGGATACCTCGGAGCAGGCGGCGCGATCGGAACCCCCTTCAAACGCAGAAAGCGCCGCAAGCTCGGCAAACGCAAGAAGCTGTTCAACCGGCACCACGCCCAGGTCCGCGCGCTTGGCGAACAGGGCGCCGCCACCCTCAAACGCCGGCACATCCTGCGCAAAGCCCGCTGCTCACCCAACCGGATGACCACCATCGTCCAAGCCATCCTCACCCTGCACCACCAGGGCGAACGAGGTTGTAGGGTCGGGAGCTGGCGCGGTGACATTTGTGGCGGTAGGGCTCGGGGCCTGTCTTCCGCCGGTTTCCCGGTCGGGTGTGCTTTCCCCGATGACCGTGGCCAGTTCTGCTCCGTTTCCAGCTCCCGCCCGTCAAACCGTGCATGCGGTTCTCCCGCACACGGCTTACCGACGTCGTTCACCGGCGGCATTCGGTCTTTCCCCGCCAAGGCTTTCCGGCCCTGGGTGCGACGACGATTCCATACAAGCTGATCAGGCCGAGGTCGATGGGCCGCGCGTTGCTCATGACCCACCATCCGAACTTCGTGCTGCGCCGGTGTTTCTTGCTGACGAACCGCGCCAGCCGCCACTGCGCGAATCTCCTGATCTTGCTGAGACGCTCTGCCGAGTGCCCGTACTTGAAGTACGCGACCCAGCCGCGGAGAAACCTGTTCAGGTCCTCCGCGATCGTCTCCGGCCGTCGCGGCAGCCTGCTCCGGTCGGTGATCTCCCGGATCCGGTCGCGGGCGTGCCGCATGGCCCTGTCCGCGGGCCGGCGCGCGAGGAACACAAAGCCACGTCTGCCGTTGACGCCTCGGGATCTGACGAGCCGATGATGAAAGCCCAGGAAATCCAGGCCCTCCCCACCGACCTCCAGATGAACGATGCGGGTCTTGGCCGCCTTGGGCTCCAACCCCAACCCGGCCAGCAGCTCGCTCAACCGGGCAAGAGCCCGTTCGGCCTGACTGCGCGACCAGCACATCGCTATCAGATCGTCTGCGTAACGGACCAGCACCCCATCCGCTTCGTCCCATGCCCGGTCGAGCCGGTGCAGATAGACGTTGCACAGTACGGGGCTGATGACCCCGCCCTGCGGGGTGCCCGTGACATCACGTCGCACCTGCCCGTCCTCCATCACCCCGGCGCGCAGAATCTGCCGCAAGAGTTTCAACAGGGTCCGGTCACAGATGCGTTCCTCGACCGCTCGCATCAACTCATCGTGCGGGATCGCCGTGAAGCAGTCGGCGATATCCGTCTCCACCACCCACCGGCGCCCTTTCGCCTGCTCGTCGATGAGCACTTGCAGGGCGTCATGTGCTGACCGCCGGGGCCGGAAGCCGAACGAGCAGTCGCGCATGTCAGCCTCAAAGACCGGTTCGAACACGATCTTTAAAGCGGCTTGCACGATTCGGTCCCGAACGGCCGGGATTGACAACGGCCGCCATTCGTCCCTGACCCCCGGTTTGGGAATCAGGACCCGGCGAGCGGGCAGCGGACGATAGCGGCCTTCCCGAAGCTCAGCAGCCACTTCCTCCAGGAGCCGGGCGATCCCGTACTCCTCGACTTCGGCCAGGGTGGTCCGGTCGATGCCCGGTGCGCCGTTGTTCGCGCGCACCGTCACCCACGCGCGCTGCAGGACGTCTCTGCGATAGACCTTGTCCATCAACGCGTGGAACCTGCGTCCGGGATCGGCCTTGGCCGCCCGGTAGAGCACATGCTGCAAGGCACGGACCGGATCACGCGGCACTGACGTCCGACGCGATCCCGAAGCGGCGGCAATAGCCTGACCGGCACTCACCGGGCCTCCTCCTCAACATCACGTGCATCGACGAAGCAGTGGCCCTTCCCTCACCGCCGGTTATGTTGTCCGGTCGGCTCGATCAGTACTACGGCCACCTCCGACGCCCTTCCGGCACGCCACCCATTTCCCGAGGTCATCGGTTATAAGGTGCGACGCTCCAGCAACAATTTCCGCAGGCCACTGGGCCGGGGAGGGCCTCCCCAGTTCCCGCCGCCACTATCGGCACGTTCCGCGCCCCATACGCCGGGGAGTTCCTCGCGGCTGCTTCCAGGCTCTTCACCGCTTCCATGGCCTTCACCCCGATTCCGAGAGGCTCGGCACTCCCTTGCCCCACCCTCACGGGCGGGTGAGTAACGACGCCGCAGGCTTCGCTTCACGCTACGGACCGCACCATCGCTCCCCCTCTCAGGGCCTTTGACGCTGGGCTTCGACCCCGCCCGTTTCCAGACGAAACCACCAGCCTGCTACCGGGCCTCCTGGCAGCTACCCGGACCGGACTTCCACCGGCAAGCGACGACGAGCTTACGAACAAGATCAGCCGCTCACGCGGCATCACCTCCCGTTCTGCTGGGCGCACGAAAAAGGCTCACTGATCTTGCTACGGATCAGACGATGATGGGGTGAGCGCAAACAGGAGACGTGTCGCCTTGGACTTGGGTACCCGGGACGTCTGTTCGGGACAGAAACACCGGATCAGGATGGAATCGAGCAGGCCAGCCTACCGACGATGCCGAGTTGCTAGATCAAGCCTCGGCGGGCCGCCCAGACAACTGCTTCGATCGGCGTGTTTACGTTGAGACCTTGGTTGAGAGCGCGAGTTGCCCGCGTGATTCGTTGTGCTCTGCGTTCGCCGGCGGCCTGGTCCAGGTGTGCCAGGGGCGGGCAGCGGTGGCGTTGCCGGACGCGATGGAGGGGTGCAGGCCGAGCCGGGCCACAGTCGGCGGGAGACGCGCAGGCCGATGAGGCGGCGGGGCAGGCGGGCCGGGCTGTGGTGCGGGCGGCCGGTCGCTCATCCCGGCTGCTCCCGGCGGGGCGGTACCGGCCCACCGCGCTGCGGTGGTGTGCGACAGCCGCCCCGGCGCAGCGACCTGCTCTCGTCCGCGACGTATCGGGGCACCCAGCTTGGCCAGCGGGGCCTTACGGCGTTGGGGTGGCTCCACACCACGCCAGGAGGTCCTCCCCATTTCAAGATCGTCTTGCTCGTGTCGCTGTCACCGACGTCCATGGGCAGTGCACTTAGATAGTTCATGCGTCGATCTGCCGCACGTTGAAGCTGGACGGTTCTGGGCTGTCGCTCATCGGGACCGGGGCACCCGCGTAGGAGACGCGAACGCCGCATGTGTCGTATGTCACCGGCGCCGTCCGCGCCAGGCAGGAATGGCCTGAATTACGGCAGTGTCATACCCCCAAGGGTATGTGTCTACTTCGGGAGGTTTCTGTGAAGGTCGTCATCGTCGGCGGCGTCGCCGGGGGCATGTCCGCCGCGACCCGGTTGCGGAGACTCGCTGAGCATGCCGAGATCGTCGTCCTGGAGCGTGGCGGATACGTCTCGTTCGCCAACTGCGGATTGCCCTACCACGTCGGCGGCGTCATTCCCGAACGCGACGATCTGCTGCTGCAGAGCCCCGAGGGTCTGCGTGAACGGTTCGGGCTGGACGTCCGGGTCCGGCACGAGGCGCTCGGCATCGACAGGACCGAACGGCGGGTCAGAGTGCGTGACCTGACGACCGGGAGCGAGTACACCGAGGACTACGACACGCTCATTCTCAGCCCAGGCGCGGGCCCGGTCGTGCCACCCGTCCCCGGTGCGGAACGCGCGCTCACCCTGCGCGACATCGACGACCTCGACCGCCTGACGTCCGCGTTGCGCGGGAACCGGGACGGCGCCACCGCGATGACGGCCGATGGCGCGGGAAAGGCGGTCGTCGTGGGAGCCGGGTTCATCGGCGTCGAGGTCGCCGAGAATCTGCGGCACCGCGGCATCGAGGTCACCATGATCGAACTGGCCGACCAGGTGCTCGCACCGCTCGATCCCGAGATGGCGGCTCCCGTCGCCGACCGGCTCCGGGCCGGCGGCGTGCGCCTGCGGCTGGGCGTCCAGATCAACGCGATCGATGACGACGGCGTCGAACTCTCCGACGGAGACCGGGTTCCCGCCGGGACGGTCGTCATGGCGATCGGTGTACGACCCGAGACCGCCCTGGCCCGCGCGGCGGGCCTGGAGATCGGTGAGCGCGGCGGGATCGTGGTCGACGAGCACATGCGGACCTCGGACGCCGACATCTTCGCGGTCGGCGATGCCGTGGAGAAGCGGGACGCCGTCGGGGGCACCCCCGCGCTCATCGCGCTGGCGAATCTGGCCAACCGGCAGGGCCGGATCGCCGCCGACGCGATCTGCGGTCTGAAGAACACCGTCCGTCCCGCCGTCGGAACCGCGGTGGTGAGCGTCTTCGGCCTCACCGTCGCCGCGACCGGCTGGAACGAGAAGCGGCTCCGCGCCGTGGGGCGCCCGTACCGGGTGATCCACACCCACGGCTCATCACACGCCGGCTACTATCCCGGCGCGCGTCCGCTGGCTCTGAAACTGCTCGTCGATCCGGACACCGACGCCGTTCTCGGGGCCCAGGTCGTCGGCGAGGACGGCGCGGAGCGAAGGATCGACGTGCTGGCCACCGCAATGGCGGGCGGCCTGGCCGCCTCCGAGTTGATCCAGCTTGAACTGGCGTACGCACCGCAATACGGGTCGGCCAAGGACCCGGTGAACATGCTCGGCTACGTGGCCGACAATCTGCGTGCCGGAACCAGCCGAACGGTGCAGTGGCACGAACTCGCCGCCCTCGCCGCCGACGGCGCGCGACCGGTCGATGTGCGCAGTGAGCGCGAGTTCGCGGCCGGAGCGATTCCCGGCGCGATCAACATCCCCCTGGACCGGCTGCGCGATCGCATCGACCAGCTCCCGGACGGCGACCTGGTCGTCTACTGCAAGGGCGGCCAGCGTGCGTACAACGCCCTGCGGATCCTCACGCAGCATGGGCGGACGGCCGTCAACCTGGATGGCGGGTACCTCACCTGGTCGGCGGGGACGGGAGCGGCCTCCGCCACCTGAACCGCCCCGCACGGTGCCGCGCGTTCAAGATGATCGCCGACGAGGCGGCCGCCGTGGCCAGGCCGGACGTGCGACCGTTGAACACGGATCCACCTCCAGCCGTTCGAGGCGGTACTCGCCGACGTCCATCCTCTGTCCGCCGGCGACCAATGGTGGGGCCGCCCGCAGCGGAGGCCCTGGCTCGGCGTGTCAGCCGTGACCGGTTGCGCAACCGACCGTGGCGGTCGAGGGTGCCGTGGCCGCAACCGTGATCTTCTTTTCGAAGATCGCAATCGCCGCCGCCGGGCAGGCGACCGGTACCACTGGTAGGACGTACCGATGGTCGAAGTCGAGGAGCGCCACCGGCAATACCAGGAGGGTGATGGCTGTCCCCCAAGGCAGCAGCGTGCCACGGCGTAGTCCGAGCCCACCGGCGAGGAATGGGCCGTGCAGATAGGCGGGATATTGGTAGCCGCGCAGAAATCCGGAATAAGGCTCGACGGAGTAGTAGACGCCGCCGGTGCCGGGATCATACGCAGCGAGGTGATCTCAGCGATTCACCGGACGTAGCCGTGTTCGAAATGCTGTACCCGCTGAAGGGGGCGTCCGAGATCGCTTTGCCGTGGCCGGCGCCGTCGTCCCGGACTGGTTCCGCTGCTGGAGTGCCCGGGGAGTTGCGTGGCGTTCGGCTGGGCCGTTGGGCCGGGTACTTGTGCCCGGTGCTCAACTTGCGTGAGCTGTCGTTCGGTGACGGGACGTTCCACTACACGTTCTTCAAGGGCGCCGCAGTGAACCCGGCGGGCGGGCCGGTCAGTCGCCCGGGAGGAGCGGGTCGAGGGGGCCCAGGTCGAGGTTGAGGTCCTGGTCGTCCAGGTTGAAGTGGTCCTTGAGCCGGGTCATGGCCTCCTCCAGCCGAGGTCCTCGATCTGCTGGTCGGTCAGGTCGCCGCCTTCGCGGCACAGCGCCTGCCGTTCCATCAGCCGGCGGATGAGCTCGACGAGGGTCAGCACCAGTTTGACCAGGTCCCGCTCGACCGTTTCGGGGTCGGACCGCAGCCGCTGCATCGCCCGGTATGAGTGTTTCCGTGGCCCCTCCGCCTCCGGGGCGGGGCACGGTGTTCGGGGCCGCGCGTGGGGCGCGCCGGGATGTCGCCGGTGAACGTGTCGCTCGCGGCGCGGTCCATCAGGGCGCGGGTGGTGGCCTCCAGCCAGGCCAGGTCCTCCAGGTTGGCGCGCAGCGCCGCCTCGCCGTATTCCTCCAGCCGGACGGTGCTGCCCAGCGCGGTCAGCACCGTCCGCGACCACGCCGCGCACGAGCGCGCCCGCGACCCCGGCGGCATCGCGCAGCGCGGGCGGGTCCAGGCCGCGCCACGCCGTACAGGTAGACGGCGGTGTCGCCGCTGGTCCGGGTGCCGGTCATGATCCGGACTCCTTCCCACGCGCTTCGGCGTCCACCGTGCGGCCCTGCACGGTGCCGGTGTCGGCGGGGCCAGCCTCCACCGCGCCGGACGCGCCGGATTCCAGTGCGGCCAGGCGCTCGCGCAGCCGCCGGTTCTCCTCCCGCAGTTCTCTAGTGGCGTGGCCTTCGCCGGCCTCGTCACGGCGGGCCTTCGACGACAGTGAGGGGTCGTGCTCCCACCAGTCGATGCCCATCTCTTTGGCCCGGTCCACCGACGCCACCCGCAGCCGCAGTTTGATCGTCAGCAGGTTGATCTGGACGTCGCCGACGATCACGATGCCCTTGTCGAGGATGCGTTCCGGCAGGCCCGCCAGGTTGGCCGACTGTCGTTCCCCGGCCATCGACCGCGACGGCGCCCGGCCGCCGGCCCAGGAGATCTCGCTCACCGGTCCCAGCTCCTCTCCACTCGTCCGCGTGGGCAGCGGCAGGCGCGGCGGCCGGTCACCGCGGTGACATGGTCGGCCGCGCGTTCGGCGGCCTCGGGCGCGGACGGCATCACCGGCTCCCCGCTAGCCGCCGGGCCCTTGGCGGGCGCGGCCCTCTTTCAGCCGGCGGATCAGGTCCTCCTCGCGGACGGCGGCCTCCTCCTCGGTGATCTGCTGCATCTTCGCGGCGATCCGCGCCGGGTCGTACAGTTGCGCCTCGGCCTGCTCGGCAAGGATTTCCGCCGCCGGCGCGGCCCCGTCCAGCAGGACCCGCCCGTCGGTACGGACACCACGGCGGCACTCTGCGACGCCGCGGCATCCGACCCGGACGATGACCTACCGTGACCACTTCACGGACGTTGAGCCAGATCCGCTAACGGCAGGGCACGGTTCGCCTCGGCGTGTCAGCCGCCGCGGTTGCTCGGGAGCTCCCCGGTGGCCGGTCGATACCGCAGGTCGACGGCCTGAACGGGGTCGCCGTCATGGATGCGCTCCCAGCGCACCGGCTCGATGCCGGGGCAGTCGAACAGCCGGATGCCCTCACCGAGCATCACCGGCACCAGATGGACGTAGAACTCGTCGATCAGGCCGCGGACGACGCATTGGCGGGCGATGTCGGCACCGAAGATCTCCAGGTTCTTCCCGGCCGCGGCGGCGAGCCCGGTCTCGACCGCCTCGGCGACGTCGCAGTTCAGGAAGGTGACTCCGGAATCGGGGACGGCGTCCTCGGGGTGGTGGGTCAGCACGAAGATCGGACCACTCCACGCGCCACCGTACGCCCGCTCGGACGCCCTACCAGGATTCTCCCGGGCCCAGGCGTCATAGCCGCGCCGCCCGGCCAGGATCGCCCCGGTAGTGGAGACCGCCTCCTCGAACAGCCCGGGACTCAAGGTCACACCGGACATCCAGTCCATGGCGTGGTCGGGACCGGCGATGAAGCCGTCCAGCGACATCGTCAGATGCCACAGCACCTTGCCCCTCGCCCCTGACCGCGTCACATCCGTCATTGTGCTCCTCCCGTCGGGTCCGCCTTCCCTGGTCGGGTAGCCGGCAAGCAGGATGACCACCGGAAGCCGACGAACTCATCGGCCGCTCCGGACGAGGCTTCTGCGGATCGACCGGTCCGCCCTGCGGGACGACGAGTCCTGGTGGCCCCGCGTCCTCGAACTCATCCGGCACGCGTTGAGCTACCCCGCCTCGGTCGCCTTCGAGATCGAGGAACTCGGCGGCCGTAAACGCATCGAGACCGAAGAGACCCGCGTCGGCGTCGAGCATCCCGAGCACCTTCTCTGGGACCGCCTCTCGGCCCAGGGCGTCCGCCCCGAACAGGTGACCCGCGTCTACACCGAACTGCAACCGTGCTTCATGCCGGGCAATTACTGCGCGATATGGCTTGCCCAGTTCACCAATGCCGAATTCACCTACAGCTACGACTACGGCGCAACCGCCCGGGAACGCGAAGCGGGCCTCCTCGAACTGATCAAGAACGCCGCCACCTGATGCTCCGGCCGCACCGGGTTCGCGGCCGTCGACGGCGAACGGCGCCGGGCCGGCGACCGGAAGGCGGCGGCGGCGATCGTGTGCGTGGCGACCACCGGCTGTACCTGGCGGCGGTTCCCGCCGGTCTTCGGCGCGTCCTGGCAGACGGTCCACCGGCGCTCCACCGAGTGGACCCCGGCGTGGTGTCGAGCGCTCCCACCGGCTCGGCCGGCACCGCCGGATGTCGAGCGCACGGTGTCGTGGCCGAACGGATTCCGCCGCATCACCGACTGAACCGGGATGGCTTCGCGGCGGAGGGCGAGGATCAGGCTTGGTTCGGCCTGGTCGCGCGGAAGAACAGCGTTTCGTACTCCTCCTCATAGAAGGAGATGAAGGTTTTCCTGTCGTGCGAGACGAACATCAGGTCGGCGCCGAGTACGCGGACGACCTGGGCCGCCCAGCCCGATTCGCGCACCTGGCAGTCCAGCCACGGGAAGTGCTCGATTCCGGTACCCAGAAAGAATCTACCGGTCACGTTCTCGATGACCAGGCGCTCGATCCAGAGGGCGACATCGTTCTCCGCCGAAGCGGACGCGTCGGGAGACGAGGCGGCCCGGTTCATTTCACGGCGCGCTTCGTAAACCCACGGCGGCGTCTCGTCCACGCCGTGGAACTCTCGGCAGTCGAGAGCGGACGGCCGGGATTTGAGCTCGGCGGCGTCTTTCTTCTGCTGCAGCCGGATACGTCGGGTCCTAATATCCTCTCCCAGCACCATGGCTCCTATTCTGGGCAGTCGAGGTGATGCTTCCCGCCGAGCGCGTCGGTCACGGACCACCGGCAGCCCCGCCGCGTTGGTCTCGACGCGGGTCATGTTCCCGATCAGGACCCGGCCGTTCGAGTCCGGCGGCATCCTGCTCTGCCACCGCACCCGCGTCACAACCCCGGCACCCTAACGATCTTGATCTCCAGACATCCGGTCTTCCTTGAGGGGCAAGGCGCGGCGGCGAGCCGAGCTGACGCCGGGTCGCTCCGATGGACGCGTGGGTGCCGCCGCCCGAATCGGCGCGGCCGAACCCCTGTTCGTACGGGCGGACAGGGATCTGGTGCCGGGCGATATCGGGTCCGGCGTTGCCGGTTCATGGCACCCGCGCGGTGGCTCTGAGCTGTACTTCGCTCGTGTCAGGGCCCGGACGCCGCAGTCCGGCCGTGCTCGGTGTACGGGTCAGCGCTGGTGGAAGGTGGCCTGGCCGGTGATGTGGATGCCGGTTCGGTCGCCGGGGCGGAGGGTCACGTGGCCGGCCACCCGAATGTCGACGGGCTCGTCGAGACCGTCCACGGTGATGGTGATCATGGCGTCGTGGCCGTAGTAGCGGACGTCGGTGACCGTCCCGCCGGGGATCGTGTCACCGGGTTCGGTGAGCCGCAACTGTTCGGGACGCAGGACCACGGTCCCCCGGTGGGGGGTTTCACCGGTCGTGCGCACCTTCACGGTGCCGAGTGCGGTGGTGGCCGTGCCGTTCCCGGCGGTGCCGGGAAGAAGGACGGCGTCGCCGACGAAGCCTGCGAGCCAGGGGTTCGCGGGGCGGGTGTAGACGTCCTGCGGCGAACCGCACTGGGCGACCCGCCCATCGTGGACGACGGCGACGAGGTCGGCGACGGACAGTGCCTCCTGCTGGTCATGGGTGACGAGGAGGGCGGTGGCTCCGAGGGCACGCAGGGCCGCGCGGACGTCGGCGCGCAGCCCGGTGCGCAGCGCGCTGTCCAGGGCGTTGAACGGTTCGTCGAGGAGCACCAGTGCCGGTTCGGGGGCGAGGGCGCGGGCCAGGGCGACCCGCTGCTGCTGTCCGCCGGACAGTTCGTGCGGCATCCGGCCGCCGTATCCGGCCAGGCCCACCAGTTCGAGCATCTCCTCGGTGCGCCGGCGGCGCGCGGCCCGGTCGGTGACGCCGAACGCGACGTTGCGGGCGACGCTCAGGTGGGGGAACAGCGCGCCTTCCTGGGGGACGATGCCGATGCGGCGGCGTTCCGGGGGGACGTGTGCTCCGGGGCCGGTCAGGACGCGTCCGCCCACGGCGACGGTCCCCGCATCGGCGCGGAGGAAGCCCGCGATGATGCGGAGCAGCGTGGTCTTCCCGCACCCCGAAGGGCCGAGCACGGCGGCCAGCGAGCCGCCGGGGACGGTGAGGTCGAGCCCGTCCAGGACGGTCGCGTCCGGGCCGTAGGCCTTGGTCAGGCCCTCGATCCGCAGATCGGTCATGTGCGCTGTCTCCCGAGGAGGTAGGAGGGGACGGCCGCGAGCAGGATCAGCGCGGCGGCGTACGGTGCGGCGTCGGCGTAGGACGCGACGCCGGTCTCCGTCCACAGCCGCGTGGCGAGGGTGTCCATGCCGGTGGGGCGCAGCAGCAGGGTGGCCGGCAGTTCCTTCATGCAGACCACGAAGGTCAGGGCGGTACCGGCCGCGACACCGGGGGCGGCCAGCGGCACGGTCACGGCCCGCAGGACGCCCAGTGGACCGCGGCCGAGGGAGCGGGCGACGTCTTCCAGGACGGGCGGTGACTGCAGGACGGCGGCGCGGGTGGCGGCGACCGCGAGCGGCAGGAACAGCACCGCGTAGGCGCAGACCAGCAGCGGCAGTTCCTGGTAGAGCGGGGCGGCGTAGCGGACCGCGAAGAACACCATCGCCAGGGCGACGGTGATGCCGGGGAGGGCGTGTCCGGCGTAGGCGGCCTGCTCCAGCAGATCCGGGAGCCGTCCCCGGTGGCGGGCCGCGACGACGCCGACGGGCAGCGCGAGTGCGGCGGTGAGCCCGGCTCCGGCCGCGGCCACGGCGAGGGTGACGCCCGCGGTGTTCGCGAGCCCGGCGGGATCCCAGGTGGAGCGGTTTCCCGTCGCCAGCCAGTAGGCGAGCGTGGCCAGCGGGAAGGCGACGGCGACGGCGACGACCGTCCCGCACCACGCCAGGGCGGGGGCCGCCGTCCGGCCGAGGGGGACCGGGACGGGAGGGCGTGCCGTTCCGCTTCCGGTTCTGGCGTGTCCGCGCCGCCCGCGGGTGCGTGTTTCCAGGGCGACGAGGGCCACGGTCATCACCACCAGGACGACGCTCAGGGCGGCGGCCGGGGTGCGGTCGAAGCTGGCCTGGTAGGAGGTGTAGATGCCGCGGGTGAACGTGTCGTACCGCATCAGCGACACCGCGCCGAAGTCCGACAGGGCGTACAGCGCGACCAGCAGCGCGCCGCCGGCCGCGGCGGGGCGAAGCTGGGGGAGGGTGACGCGGAAGAAGGTCCGGGCCGGCCCGGCTCCGAGGGACCTGGACGCCTCTTCCTGCGCGGGGTCGATCCCGCGCAGTGCCGCGGTGACGGGCAGGTAGACGTAGGGGTAGCTGACCAGGGTCAGTGTCACCGCCGACCCGGCGAACCCGGCGATGCCCGGCACCGCGGACAGCCAGGCGAAGGCGGCCACGTAGCTCGGCACGGCCAGCGGCAGCGTGACCGCCACCGCCCAGGCGCGGGCGCCGGGCAGCGCGGTGCGCACGGTCAGCCATGCCAGGGAGATCCCCAGCAGCAGGCAGGCCGGTACCACCACGGCGGCCAGGGCCAGGCTGCGTCCCATGAGCAGGGCGGTGGTCTCGGTGGTGACGACGCTCCAGGCGAAGCCGGCGCCGCGCTCCAGCGCGCGCACGGCGAGGTAGCCGAGCGGCAGCAGGGCGAGGGCGCCTGCCAGGCACGCCGGGCCGAGCAGGACCCAGGGGGCGCGGGTGCTGGTCATCCCGGTCAGACCATTCCGGCTTCCCGCAGCATCGTCAGGGTCTGCTGGAGCGATTCGAGCCTGCCGAGGTCGATCGCCGGGGCCTTCAGCGTGTCCAGCGGGGGCAGCCCCGGAACCGTGCTCGTGACGCCGGAGGCCAGCGGGTACTCCTTCGTCTCGTCGCTGAAGTAGTGCTGCGCCTCCGGGGAGAGCAGGAAGTCGATCGCCTTCAGTGCCGTCGCCCGGTGCTCGCTGCCCTTCAGCATGCCCACGCCCGCGACGTTGATCAGCGCGCCGGGGTCGCCGCCGGGAAGGTGGTGGAGCTTGGCGGTGACGTTTCCCGCGCCCTTCTCGGCGACCTTCTCGTACCAGTAGTAGTGGTTGATGAGGCCGAGGGCGACCTGCCCGGAGTTCACCGCGTCCAGGACGGCGATGTTGTTGTCGTACGCCTTGGCGCCGTTGGCCTTCAGGCCCTTGAGCCATGCGCGGGTGGCCTCGTCGCCGTCCAGGATCCGCATGCCGGTGACGAACGCCTGGAAGGACGCGTTGGTCGGCGCATAGCCGATCTTGCCCTTCCACTCCGGCTTGACGAGGTCGCGCACGCTGTCGGGCACCGTGGTGACCTGGGCGGGGTGGTAGGCCAGCACGCGGACGCGCCCCGAGAGGCCGACCCAGTCGCCCGCGCTCCCCCGGTACCGCTCGTCCACCCTGCCGAGCGTCGGCTGGGGCAGCGTGTCCAGGCGTCCCTGCTTGGCGAGGGCGCCGAGCGCCCCGGCGTCCTGGGAGAAGAACAGGTCGGCCTTGGTCCTGTCGCCCTCCTCCAGGAGTTGCGCGGACAGTTCGGCGCTGGTGCCGTACCGGACCTCGACGTCGGTGCCGACGGCCTTCTCCAGCTTGTCCAACAGCGGTTTGACCAGTCCCTCGTTGCGGCCGGAGTAGATGACGAGACCGGCCTCCGACCCGATGCCGCAGGCCGTCATGAGCGGAATCAGGAGAGCCACCACAGCGAATGCGGAAGAGATACGGCGTAGGGGGTTTCGCATGTTGTCCCTCAGGTCAGTCTCATGGTCATCTTGGCTATATAGGTAAGCCTTGCCTAAGGTACACGCCTGTGAGCAGCGTTTCCCCTCCGGGTCCCACGGCGGTCCCGTTCGCCCGAGAGCTCGCCGGCCACGGGGACCGGACGGCGGTCATCACCACCGGCGGCGCACTCTCCTACCGGGAGCTGGCCGAACGGGTGGCGGCCACCGCCCGGCGCCTCGGACCGGGACGGCGGCTGGTCCTGCTCGCCGGCGCCAACACGGTCGAGGCGCTCGTCGTCTACCTGGCCGCGCTGGCCCGCGGCCACCCCCTCCTGCTGGTCCCGCACGATCGTCCCGGCAGCCTGAAGTCCCTGGTCGCCGCCTACGACCCGGATGTCGTGGCCCTCCCGGACGGCACGCTCGACGAGCGGCACGCGGCCTCGGCGCACACGCTGCATCCCGACCTCGCGCTGCTGCTCAGCACGTCCGGCTCGACGGGCGCGCCGAAACTCGTCCGGCTGTCGCACGAGAACCTCCAGTCGAACGCGGCGTCCATCGCGGAGTACCTGGACATCCGGGACGGCGACCGCGCCGCGACGACCCTGCCGATGCACTACTGCTACGGCCTGTCGGTCCTCAACAGCCACCTGCTGCGCGGGGCGGGCCTGATCCTCACCGACCTCTCGGTGACCGACGAGCGTTTCTGGACGCTGTTCCGGGACGCGCGGGGAACGTCCCTGGCGGGCGTCCCCTACACCTTCGACCTGCTGGACCGGGTCGGCTTCCCCGGTATGCGGCTTCCGCACCTGCGGTACGTCACCCAGGCCGGCGGCCGGATGGCGCCCGAGCGCGTGGCGCGCTACGCGGCGCTCGGCCGGCGGCGCGGCTGGGACCTCATCGTCATGTACGGCCAGACCGAGGCGACCGCGCGCATGGCGTACCTGCCACCGGACCTCGCGGCCCGCCACCCGCAGGCGATCGGCGTCCCGATCCCGGGCGGGTCCTTCCGGCTGGAGCCGCTGCCGGACGGGACCGCCCCCGGCACCGGGGAGCTCGTGTACTCCGGGCCGAACGTCATGCTCGGATACGCCGAGGGGCCCGCCGACCTGGCCCTCGGCCGCACCGTCGGGGAACTGCGCACCGGCGATGTCGCGCGGCTCCTGCCGGGCGGGCTCTACGAGGTGATCGGGCGGCGCGGCCGGTTCGTGAAGCTCTACGGCCTGCGGATCGACCCGCAGGCCGTCGAGGCGATGCTCGCCCGGCACGGCCTGGTCTCCTGCTGCACCGGCGACGACGACGGGCTGGTGGTGGCCGTGACCGGCGACGCCGACGCCGGTCACGTCAGGCGGCTGGTGGCGGCCGAGTGCGGGCTGCCCGCCCGGGTGATCGGCGTGCACGTCCTGGCCGGCCTGCCCCGGCTCCCCACGGGCAAGCCCGACTACCGGGCCGTGCTCCGGCTGGCCCGCCCCGAGCCGGCGGCCACCACGGACCTGTGCCGCCTGTACGCGGAGATCCTGGACCATCCCGGCGTCACCGACGACTGCAGTTTCGTGAGCCTGGGCGGCGACTCGCTGTCCTACGTCGAGATGTCGCTGAAACTGGAGGAGTCACTGGGGACCCTGCCTCCGGACTGGCACACGCGGCGCATCCGTGATCTTCGGCGTCCGGCCGGGCGGGCCGGGCGGCGGACCCTGGAGACGGGCATCGCCCTGCGCGCCGTCGCGATCGTCCTCATCGTCGGGTCGCACATCGGGATCTTCACGGTCCGGGGCGGCGCCCATGTGCTGCTGGCGGTCGCGGGCTTCAACTTCGCCCGGTTCCATCTCACCTCGTCCGTCCGGCGTGCACGCCGCCGGCACGTGCTGGACGCCCTGACGCGGATCGCCGTGCCGAGCGTCGCCTGGCTCGCCCTCGCCGCGCCCCTCACCGCCGGCTACCACCTGACCGACGTCCTGCTGCTGAAAAGCGCCTTCGGGCACAACAGCAACTACTGGTTCGTCGAGGTGATCCTGTACATCCTGCTCGCGATGGCCGCGCTGCTGAGCGTGCCGGCACTGGACCGGGCGGAACGGCGCGCGCCCTTCCGTTTCGCCTTCGGCCTCCTGCTGGTCGGGCTGATCGTCCGCGTCGACCTCGGCGGGCTCTCGGACCTGCCGGACGCGATCACCGCGTGCTGGCTGTTCCCCCTCGGCTGGGCCGCGGCGAAGGCGGGCACCGCCCGGCGGCGCGCACTGGTGACCGCGGTCGCGCTGGCCACGGTTCCGGGGTACTTCGGCGCGGGGGAGCCGGTGCGGGAGATCATCGTCCTCGCCGGTCTGGCGCTGCTGATCTGGGTTCCGGCCCTGCCGAGCACGCGCCTGCTCAACCGCCTCGGCGGCCTGCTGGCCGGCGGCTCCCTGTACATCTACCTGGTCCACTGGCAGATCTATCCGCTGCTGGAGGACCGCTCGCAGGTCCTGGCCCTGCTCGCCTCGCTCGCGGGCGGCGTCGCGTACGCCGCCGTCGCCGCGAGGATCCTGCGCCACGCGGCATCGCGAGGATCCCGGCCGCCATCACGGCGCGTTGCTCTCAGCGTCCCCCATGGTTCGGCCAGGGCAGCCGAGGAATCCGCAGCCGGGCTCGGCGACCGGGACCAACGGCTCTATGACCCCGCACCCCCCGTGACGAAGATGTGACCGTGGAGGTACTCGCGTACATCGCGGCGGCTTTGACCGGGCTCTGGGGTGTCTCCCACGCGATACCCACCCGGCGGGTACTGGCCGGGTTCGCGCCCATCAGCACGGACAACCGCCGTGTGCTCGTGCAGGAATGGCTCGCCGAAGCCTTGACCATGTGGGGCGTGGCGGTACTCGTCATCGTGGTCACCGCGGTGGGCGGCGACGCCGAAGTGACCCGGTGGGTCTACCGCGTCGCCGCCGGGCTGCTGGTCGCGTTGGCGGTGCTCACCACCTTCACCGGCGCGCGCACACCGGTCATCTGGTTCAAGATCTGCCCGGTGCTGCTCGCCACGTCGGCGACCCTCCTCCTGCTGGCGAGCACCCTCTGACATTCCTCCGGCGGATGCCGGTGCCCTGCGGAACGCGGCGCGCAGCGAAGGGGGATCCTCCTCCCCACCACGCCGCTGCACACACCCTGCACCCGTGACTTTCGCACACCATGTCAGCACCTCGTCCCCATCTCGTAAGGTCGTCTTGTGGGGTCTGAGAAGGACGTCTGGGCCGTCGGTGACTCGTACGAGGCGTACGCCGGACGGTGGAGCCGCCGCATCGCGGAGGCGTTTCTGCGGTGGCTGGACGTACCGGCGGGACGGCGATGGCTGGACGTGGGCTGCGGCACGGGGGCGCTGACGGAGACCGTGCTGTCCGTGGCGGAGCCCGCGCGGGTCGTCGGCGTGGACACGTCCGCGGGGTTCCTGGCCCATGCCCGCGAGCGGATCGGCGATGCCCGTGCGGTGTTCCGGCTCGGCGACGCGCGGTCATTGCCGGTGCCCGACCGGGGTTTCGACGCCGTCGTCAGCGGGCTCGCGCTCAACTTCGTGCCCGAGCCGGGCCGCGCCGCCGCCGAGTTCGCCCGGGTCACGAACCCGGGTGGCGTGGCCGCCGCCTACGTGTGGGACTACGCCGAGGGCATGGCCATGATGCGGTTCTTCTGGGACGCCGCCGCCACCCTGGACCCGGCCGCGGCCGACCTGGACGAAGGGCTCCGTTTCCCCCTCTGCCGGCCGGAGCCGCTCGCACGGCTGTGGACGGACGCGGGCCTGGACGAGGTGGTGGTCCAGGCGATCGAGATCCCGACGGTGTTCTCCGGTTTCGACGACTACTGGCGGCCGTTCCTGGGCGGTCAGGGGCCCGCCCCGGGATACGTCATGTCCTTGGGCGCCAAACATCGCGACGCCCTGCGCGAGCTGCTGCGCGAACGCCTGCCCTCCGGCCGGGACGGTTCCATCCGGCTCACCGCCCGCGCCTGGGCGGTCCGTGGCCGGCCCGCCCCCGCAACCGCCGTGGGCAGTACAGCTAGGGGGCCAGAAGGGCGGTGAGGCGGTCGGCGAGGCCGCGGGTTCTGGGGTCGTGGGTGTGGTCGAGGTGGAGGCTCTCGCCGAGGGGCTCCAGGTCCCGTCCGGTGACCAGGCGCCGGTCCATCGCCGAGAGGATGGTCTCGAACGCGGCCTTCAGATACAGGTCGCATTCCTCCTTGGCGGGAAGCGCGGACAGGGCCTGCACCACCCGGGCGAGACCTTGGAACGCGTCAAGGTCGGCTTCGTCGCGGAACACGGCCACCAGGGCGGCGAGCAGGGCGTGGGTCGCCGAGGTCGCGTGTTCCCCGGGGACGGCGAGGTTGGCGATCGTGGGGAAGGCGTCGGCCAGCGGCGCCAGGGCGTGGACCAGGACGCCGTCTGTACCACCGCAGTTCAGGTTGCTCTTGAGCAGGATGGAGAGGGGCTCGTGCGCCCTGTAGGAGAGACTGGTCTCGCGGAGCGCGTGCCCCGGCGGGATGTTGTAGGTCCAGTAGAGGTCGACCGCCTCGGGCCGGTAATCCTCCCCCATGCGGCTGATGCGGATGCTGCGCTTCTCTCCGTCCCACTCGCGTTGAAGGGCGATCAGCTGGAAGAAGCCCGCCCACTCCTCTCCGTAGAGCAGTGATCGCCACAGCATGGCCTGGGCGCGCCAGTCGTGGGCGGGGCTGTCCGCCCCCGGGAAGAGCCGGTCACCGGTGATCTCGCCGGCGACGAGCACGGCGAGGATCACGAGGTTCATGCTCCAGGCGGCATGGCGCGCGGGGACGGTCAGCGGCCGGGGCCGGTAGTGACCGTAGGACGAGCCGGGACGCTCGTGCAGGGCCCGGCGGTGGATGTCGAGCAGCAGGTCCGTCAGCACGCTCCGGTGGGCCGGGTCCAGGTGGGCGAGCAGATCGCCCAGGAACTCGATGACCGGCGCGCGGGCGGTGAGCCCGGCGAAGGACAGCAGCGCGTGCAGGAGGTCGTCGTTGACCTGGGGCGCCAGCGGGGACCGCGCCGCCGTGACGGCCTGGGCCGCCATGCCGGTGAGGAGCTGCGCGACGAGCCGGGCGATGAGGAACTCCCCGAAGGTCGCGTGGAGGAACTCGTAGGTGTGCAGCGCCTGCCCGTCGCGGGTGACCCGCGTTTCGTGGACGAAGAAGAAGCGTCCCACCACGATCTGCGCCGCGGAAAGGGGGGCCTGGAGGCCGGTGTCGCCGGGATGTGCCCGTTCGGGGGCGAGGAGGGCGAGGAGGTCGGCGTCCAGGTCGGTGCCGGTGACCCATTGGCCGCGCCGGTTGAACATGGCGAACCCGACGATGGACAGCCGCAGCAGTTCCTGTTCCACCGCGCGCCGGTGCGCCTCGTCGTCCAGGTCGGGGGCCAGCTTGCGGATCTGCCGGCTCGCGAACTCCCGGAGAAGCCGCTCGTAGAGGCCCGTCCGGTCGAACGCCGCGGTCCGCTGGTGCAGGGCGTTGTCGTCCGCGTCGTACAGGGCGAGCATCAGCAGCAGCAGCGGCTGCCCGGCCAGTTCACGGTGGGCGAGGGCCACCTCGTCCGGCAGGGGCCGCAGGCCGCGCCCGCGCAGCGCGGGCTCGTTGAGGTCGTGCCAGTTCGCCAGCCATGCGCGGATCTGGGCGTCGTCGAACGGCTCCAGGCGGGCGATGACCGAGCCGTGGGGGATCCTGGCCCGGTCGACCACCGCCGTGCGGCTGGTCACGATGACGGCCACCGGACGCCCCTGGTCCGCCTCGCGCTCCTGGAAGGCCATCACCTTCATCAGGAAGTCGGTCTGGGTGACGCCCGTCGCCTGGAGCAGTTCGTCGAAACCGTCCAGGATGACCACGGGGAGCGCGCCGGAGCCGGCCTCGACGAGCCGCGGCCAGGACGTCCGCTCCCCGGTCGCCTGCCGGACGGCGTCCTCGATGCGGCTCTGCAGGTCGCTTTCGGCCGGGGCCTGCCTGAGTTCGACGAGGACGGGCAGGAAGTCGTCCACGGGAAGGCGGGCGGCCAGGATGCGGGTCAGCACGGACTTGCCCGAGCCGGGCTGCCCGAGCACGAGCATCGGGGCCGCGACCGCCTCCGGCGACGTCAGGTACGCCGCGAAGAAGCGGCCCGGTTCGGTGTACACCGGCATGCCCGTCCACCAGGATTCCTGGCTCGGCCGGGCCGCGGCGTCCATGACGGCCGCCCGGAGGCGGTGGTCGATGTATCCCTGCTCCAGGGTCGGGATCGTCAGGCCCGACGGGACATCGCCGCCCGCCGCGATGGGCCGGTGCAGGGACGCCCGGTACGAGCGGGACAGCGCGGTCCGCTGCCCGCCGGCCGCCTGCCCGCCGGTCATGGGCGCCAGCAGCCGCTCCAGCGAGGCCATCCCGCTCATCAGTTCCGTCCGGGCCGAGCGCCGCTCCCAGTGCTCGATCCAGATCCCGAACTCCGGGCAGTCCACCGCCAGCCTGCGCAGCATCTCCTCGTACGTCGCGAGCGCGCGTTCCGGCATGGCGTGGGTCAGCCGCCGGGCGGCCTCGGCGCGGACGTCCCCGTCCAGCCCGGTCCACTCCGGCAGGCCGGACACGAACTCCAGGAGACCTCCGCCGAGGCGGCCGTAGTAGGCGAGCAGGTCCCGCCGGATCGATTCGTGCGTGTGGGACGGGCCCGGCGTGGGAAGCTCCGCCCGCGTGAGCGCCTGCGCCATGCCGCGGCGGCCGGTGCCGTCCGCGCCGGTTCCGCTGAGCGAGATCTGCTCGCGGACCTTCAGCCTGACGTGGGGGACCGCGTCCGGGAGTTCCTCGAAGTACGCCGCCAGCACGATGACGGTGTGCGCCGCCCGCAGCCGCTCGGTGCGGGTCAGGCGGTTGAGGCCGCGAAGCCGGTCGCCCAGATCGCGGGTCAGGGCGTGGCCGAGCCGGACGGCCTCCTCCCGCGCGCCGAGGAGGTCGAGGCCGCCGCCGGCCAGGCCGAGTCCCGCCAGCCAGTCGAGCAGGTTGATCAGCCTGCTCTCGCCCTCGCCGAGCATCCTGACCGCCTCGGCGTAACTCAGCGGACGTCTCATGTTCCTCCCCTGGCACCGGCGGATCGGCCCTTCCATCCTTCCTGCGCCGCCGCCCGGCTTGCTGATCATGACCGACTGTGGCCCCGGAGGACGCGCGAGGTCCCGAAGATGAAGGACCTTGGTCCCTACAGCCGCTCGCGGGGTGGAGAGACGTTGGTAGTGGGCCTGTGGGACGAGCGAGGGAGTTCGACCCGGAACCTCCGGAGGAGTCGCCTTCGACGGAGGAGACGGGAGGACTGAGAGGCCGGAGAACCGCAAGGCGATCCGGCGACCCCTAGCCACCTGATCCGGACAATGCCGGCGAAGGGAGAGCGCCTCGCAGGTCTTCCTCCATGCCCGGCGGCCTGCCCCGTCCACCGGCCGGACCTCGCCGCCGCGATCATCGCGAGGTGCCGTCCCCCGTCGTGCAGGTTCTGGGGGCCGTGGGCGCCCCTTCTCCATGGCGGTGCCGTTCCATGGCGGTGCCGTTCCATGGCGGTGCCGTGCACAGCCCGGCCACGCGGGACCGCGCAGGAGGGAGAACCATGAACGCACCCGTCATCGCAGGCGTGGACGGATCGTCCGCGTCTCCGCGCTGCGTCGCCTGGGCGGCCGCCGAGGCGCACCTCCGGCACTGTCCGCTGGAGCTGGTGCACGCCTCGACACTGCTGCACCGGGACGGCTCGCTGAGCGACGACGCCTATGAGCAGATGGAGACCGACCGCACCCGCATGCTCGACGACGCGGAGGCGTACGCGCGCATGCTGCGTCCGGACGTGGAGGTACGCGCCCGCCTGCTGGACGAGGAGGCGGGCAGGACGCTGCTGGCGGAGAGCGGGAACGCCGAGCTGGTCGTCGTCGGCACCCGCAGGGTGGCGGGCGCCGACGGCCGGCTCTTCGGCTCGGTGGGCCGGGAGGTGGCGGCGCGCGCCCGCTGCCCCGTGCTCGCGATCCCCGCGTCGGCCCCCGAGCCGGCCGCGATGCCGGCCGAGGTCGCCGTCGGTGTCCAGGAGCGCCATGGCGAGTCCCGGACGATCGGCTGGGCCTTCGAGGAGGCGTCGTTGCGGGGCGCGCACCTGACCGCGATCCACGCCTTCGGCGCGGAGTTCGGCGCGGCCAGGCAGAAGGTCGGCCAGGACACCCTTCTCTCGGAGGCCCTCGCCGGCTGGAGCCCCCGGTACCCGGACGTCCAGGTGACCAGGACCGTCTCCGACCAGCACCCCGCGCAGGCACTGGTGGCCGCGTCCGACGGGGCGGCCATGGTGGTCGTGGGCGCGACGCGCCGCGGCGGCGGAAACGGACCCGCGCTGGGAAAGGTGGACCAGGCGTTGCTCGATCACGCCCTGGCCCCCGTCGCGGTCGTTCCCGAGATCTGAGACCCGCGGGGACACCGTTGCCCGGGGCGCGGATCACGCCCCCTGCTCGGCGCTCACGGCCGCGAAGCGGCACAGCGCCCCGATCCCCTCCGCCGGCGCGTCGGGGGCGCCGGCCCGCACGACGTGGATCCCGGCGCCGGTGAGGAGGGCGCAGCGCACCGCGACGTCGATCAGCGGTCCTCGGGTGATCTCCGAGGCCCCGGCGTCGGCGAGGTCCTCGCGGTCGCGTGACACCTGGGTGGGGTGCCGGCCGAACCATGCGGTACGCCGGTCCAGGGGGTCGTCCACGACGAGAAGCGTGTACACCCGTCCCTGGGTGAGGGCGTCCAGGGTCTCCTGGACGCCCTCGACCGCGCGTCCGGACGGGCCCTTGCGCTCCTCCAGCAGATGCAGCAGGGACCGCGTCTGCTCGTCGGCGGCCCGGCGGGTCTCGGCGGCGACCTGGGCGGCGCGGTCCTTTTCGGCGCCGTCCGGGCTGCGTCCGCCGCTGACGTACCGGATGCTCACCTCGCGCCGCACCCGCTCCGGCAGGTGCTTGGTGAGGTACTGCAGGGCCCGGACGTCGCCGGCGAGCAGCAGCAGCCGGGCGTCGAGGTCCGCGACGGTGCGCACCAGCGCGTCCGCCACCCGCACCGCGTTGTGCTCCCACGAGTCCTCGGCCCGGTGCTGGTGGCGCATCTGGGACCAGCCGCCGGGCGCGTTGCGCACGATCTCGTCGTCCGTACCGTCCACCACCTGCACCAGGGCTTCCGTCGCGCCGCACGGGTACGCGGCGACGTCCGCGCCGGTACGGTCGACGAGCGCCAGCACGTACGCGGGGCGCTCCTGCACCCACTCCAGCAGCGGCAGCACGTGCGGCAGAGCGTCGTACACCGCGAGATCGGGCCGATCCGACCCGGGCATCTCCAGGGCGAAAAGCACCTCGCCGTGCGCGGCGAACGCGGCCAGCACCCCCGAGCCCGGCACCGACTCCGACACCCTCCGGGTCAGGGACTCGATGGTCGCCCGGTCGGCCCCCTGCTCGGCCAGCCGCCCCGTCAGCGCCTGCCATCTCAACCAGACGTCCTCCTCCGGAGGCGCGGCCAGTTCGACGTAGACCGACGCCACCGGCCCGGCGGACGTGAACAGCCGGTGCAGGGCTTTCTTGTCAACCCCCGTGTTCGCCCTCATGAGCCCCCATCCTTGATATCCGACACCACCGTCCAGAAGAGGCGAAGGTCCCGAGCCGGGTTCATCGCGCCGTCACCGGGGCCAGGTGGCCGACGAACCAGTCCCGGGCGAGCTCGGCGACCTGTTCGAGCGTCCCGGGCTCCTCGAACAGGTGGGTGGCGCCCGGGACGATGGCAAGCTCGTTCTCACAGCGCATCTGCGCCTGGGCCTCGCGGTTGAGGTCGATCACCACCTCGTCACGGCCGCCCACGATGAGCAGGGTGGGCGCGGTCACGTCGGCCAGGCGGGGCACGGCCAGGTCGGGGCGGCCCCCGCGGGAGACGACGGCGGCGACGCCGGTGGCCGGCTCGGCGGCGGCCCACAGCGCGGCGCCGGCCCCGGTGCTCGCGCCGAAGTAGCCGATGCGCAGTTCCCGCGCCTCCGGCCGGCCCCGCAGCCAGCCGGTGACCTCGACCAGGCGGCGGGCCAGCAGGCCGATGTCGAAGACCTTGCCGCGGTCGTACTCCTCATCGGGGGTGAGCAGGTCGAACAGGAGCGTCCCGAGCCCGGCCTGGTTCAGCACGGTGGCCACGAAACGGTTGCGGGGGCTGTGCCGGCTGCTGCCGCTGCCGTGGGCGAAGATGACGATCCCGCGGGCGTTCTCCGGCACCGTGAGGTGACCGGCCAGCCGCACCGGCCCGGCCTGGACCGTGACCTCCGCTCCCTGCACGGGGTCGGGCCGGTCGGCCGGCACGTGTTCGGCCTGCGCGGCGGCCCGCTCCAGAATGGCCACGACCTCGTCGTCAGAGGTCTGGGAGAAGTCGGTGTAGAACTGGCCGATCGAGAAGAACGGCGCGGGCGTCTGCGGGCAGACGAGTTCGTCGGCGTCCCCCGCCAGCCTGGAGGTCCAGTCCGGAGGTGCCACGGGCACCGCGAGCACCACCCGTGCCGCCCCGTGGGCACGGGCGACATGACAGGCCGCACGGGCGGTCGATCCGGTGGCGATACCGTCATCGACCACGACGACCGTCCGGCCCTGCAACGGCACCCGGGGGCGCTCGCCGCGGAAGCGCAGCGCACGGCGTTCCAGCTCGGCCCGTTCGCGCTCCTCCACCACGGCGAGCTCGCCCGGGGAGAGGTCCGCCATGGCGACGATCTCCTCGTTGATCACCCGGACCCCGTCCTCACCGATGGCGCCCATTCCCAGCTCCGGCTGCCACGGCACGCCCAGCTTCCGCACGACGATGACGTCCAGGGGCGCGTCCAGCGTCCGGGCCACCTCGTAGGCGACGGGAACGCCTCCTCGCGGCAGGCCGACCACGACCACGTCCTCGCCGCGCAGGTGCCGTAGCGACTCCCCCAGACGCCGGCCCGCGTCGATGCGATCCACGAACATCGTTTCCCTCCCTCGCCTTCTGGATCCGCCGGGAAATCACCGCCGTCGGCTAGGGGGAATGGTCCCCACACTCGTAGCCGCCACACCCCGAGCGCCGACTTGCGGGTCAACAGCGTCCGGGGACGTTTCGCACCCGCCCCTGGGAGAAGGAAGCAGGCGAAGGGGGGATATCAACCATGACCACCGCACGTGAAGTCATGCACTCTGGTGTCGAATGCGTGAACACCGGCGAGACCCTCGCCACGATCGCCCAGCGGATGGCCGAGATGGACGTCGGCGCGATGCCCGTCTGCGGTGACGACAACCGGCTGAAGGGGATCATCACCGACCGCGACATCGTGGTGAAGGCCATCGCCAAGGGCAAGAACCCGTCCGAAGTCAGGGCCTCGGATCTCATCGGCGAGACCCCGGTGTGGGTGGAGCCCGGCACCGATGTCGACGAGGTACTGCACCACATGGTCGAGCACCGGATCCGCCGCCTGCCCGTGATGGAGAACGAGGAGCTCATCGGCATCATCAGCCAGGCCGACCTGGCGGCCAAGCTGCCCGAGGAGAAGGTCGGCGTACTGGTCGAGGCCATCTCCAGCACGTCGCACTGACACACCGAGGTGCGGCGGGCATGCCCCGCACGCACATCCGTGCACACAAGGCCCGGGCCGTCAGACCACGGCCCGGGCCTCAGCGCGACGCCGCCGGGGTGGGCGCCCGGGACCGCTGCCCGATCTGAAGGCCGCCCGGCTCCAGGGCGTCACCCGCGCGCCGGGGTGTCCGGTCGCAGCCCGGCCAGCGTGGTCCGTACAAGGCGGCCGATCGCCACCGGGTCGTGCAGCCCTCTGGCCGCGCCCAGGGCGTGCAGGCAGTAGCGGGTCAGCTCGTCGGCCGGGACGTCTTCGCGTACGGCTCCGGCGGCGACCGCGTCCGCCATCAACTCCTGGACGAACTCGCGCAGATGCCGGTGGGCCGCGGCGACGTGCTCACCGCTGTGCATCATGACGGCGAGGCCGTCGTCATGCCCTCCCTTGCCCGCGATCGCCTCCGCGTAGGCCGTCAGCACCGCCTCCAGCCGCCGCGCGGAGCCCCGGGTCTCGTCCCGGACGCGGTGCAGGTGTTTCAGGTGCTCGTCGATCTGGCGTTCGTGCCAGGCCCGCAGCATGGACTCGACGTCGGGAAAGTACTTGTAGAGCGTCGCGCGCCCGATACCGGCGTCCTTGGCGATCTGCGACATCGTCACGCCGGTCACTCCATGCCGGGCGACCAGGGCGGCGGTGGCGTCCAGGGCGGCGTCCCGGACGGCGTCGCGGTGCGCGGCGATCGTCTCGCTCCAGAGTCTCGGCACGTCTCCGATGATACGCATCGCCCGGCTAGAGACAGTTGATTTGAATGCGACACTATGTATTGTAAAAGGAGGCGGATGAGCCCGCGACGCCTGACGGAAGAGAGAGCCTCATGACGGATACGTCCGCCGCAGCGCACCCCCACAGCCGGTCCTGCGACCCTTACCTCGGGTGTCCGCCGTGGGAGATCGGCGCTCCCCAGCCCGCGATGCTCGCCCTCGCCGAGAACGGCGAACTTCACGGGCGCGTGCTGGACGTGGGCTGCGGGACCGGGGAGCACACGCTGATCGCCGCCGCCTCCGGCCTGGACGCCACCGGGATCGACACGTCCGCCAGAGCCCTCCGGACGGCCGAGGAGAAGGCCCGCGAGCGAGGTCTCACGGCCCGCTTCGTCCGCCATGACGCGCTGCGCCTGGCAGAGCTCGGCGAGACCTTCGACACCGCTCTGGACTCGCTGTTCCTGCACGGCCTCACCGCCGCGGACCGTGCCGTCTATGTGGACGGCCTGCACACGGTGGTGCGGCCGGGAGGACGGCTGTTCGTCCTCTGCTACAGCGACCGGCACACCGGCGAACCGGACGTGCCGCACAAGCTGTCCCGGGACGAACTCGAATCCTGCTTCACCGACGGATGGGTCGTGGAGTCGGTAGAGGCCACCGTGTGCAGGTCCAACGTTCACGCCGGCGGCATCGCCGCCTGGCTGGCCACCTGCCGCCGCACCTGAGAGACGGCCTCAGCCCGCTCGCCGTCCCGACCTTCTCTCCCGCACCAAAGGACCTGGCATGCTGACCTCGGAAGTCGCCCTCCGGATAGCGCGGCCGAGCCGTTACCTGGCGCAAATGTGCCGGCACGCCGCCGCCATGGGCGAGATGGGCGGGGGCGGTCACCGGCCCCACGCCCACGCCGCCACCACCGCCCTCGCCCGCGGCGACCTGCGCGTCCAGGCCGAACATTCCGGCACCCACGGCGTCGTCACCTTCGACCCGTGGGGCCGGGCCATCCTGGACGCGACCGACGACACCCTCACCGTGCGCGTGGAGGCCGCCGACGAAGACGCCCTTCAGCAGATCCAGGACATCGTCACCAAAGATCTCGAACGGTTCGGCCGCCGCCGGCGGATATCCGTCACCTGGCCGCCGCCCGCGGCGCCGGGTGGTGACCTCGCACCCGCGAAACCGCCGCCCGGCTCGGGGCTCCCGCCCCGCCGCGGCCGCCGCTCCGTCATCGTGCTCACGCCGCTCATCGCCGCGGCCGTCGCCGTCCACCTCGGACTGGGCGGGGCGTTCTTGGCCGGATGGCACTGGACCGGCCTGACGATCGAGATCGTCGTGCTCATGGTCGCGGCGAAGATCCTCCTGGTCACGCTCGGCCGCCGCGTCCTCCGCCGCACGCACATCCCTCATCGGGGCGCTCTCCGCCACCTCCGGGCGGGAGGCCACCGGCCCGGTTAGGCCGCCCCTCATCGGCCGGTGGCCGACACGAGCAGAAGCGGGCGGGGGCCTGCCCCGCCCGCTTCGGACGCCCTACATCTTCTTCAGCATGTCCCGCATCTTCGCGATCTCGGCGGACTGCGAGGAGATGATGCCGTCGGCCATCTGCTTGGCCTCCGGAGACTGGCCGGACGCCTGCTCGGTCCTGCCCATCGCCACGGCCCCCTCGTGATGCTCGATCATCATCTCCAGGAACGCCTTGTCGAAGGCCCGCCCGTCGGCGTCCTCCAGTTCCTTCATCTCCTTCTCGCTCATCATGCCGTCGCCGCAGGCCGCCAGGGCGATCGCCAGGGCCGGAACGGCGACGAGCGCAAGTACGCGCTTCATGATGGTTGAAGCCTTTCGTGTCGGGTTCTGTGGACTGACCGGTCGCCGGCGCCGAGGCGCCGGCGGGCCCGTCACAGCCTCAACACGCTCAGTTCGTGCAGGGCCGGCCTGGGCGGCGGCCTGCCGGCGACCAGAAGCCGCCCCATGGCGAGCAGCCGCGCCACCGTGGCCGGCGCCCTCCGCCGGTACAGGGCGATGACGGCCCCGAAGAGCGAGAGCGCCGTCAGCATCGCCAGGCAGACCTGTCCGCCCGGATGATCCCGCTGGTGATCGGCGGGTTGCCGCCCACCGCCGGAGTGGTGATGCGCGGACGCCTCCGGCATCGGCCGGGCAGCGCTCATGGACGTCATCGGGACGCCGGTCATGTCGGCCGGGTCCGGCGATGCCTGGAAGCCGTGCATCGCGAGGACGCCGAAGAACAGGACCAGGCCGAACAGCGGGGTGGGGGCGCGGCCGCGCCCCCACCGCGCAGGCGGCGTCCTCAGCCGTCCCACTCGCCGCTCCGCGGTGGTGTCCGCACGGTGGGAGGCAGGAGGCGCATGGTCAGGCGACGCGGACTCCGCCGGCGAACGGGCGTCCGGCCATGGGGGCGATCTTGACGACGTCGCCGGTCTGCGGGGCGTGGACCATCTTGCCGTTGCCGATGTACATGCCCATGTGGTGCAGGTCGCTGTGGAAGAAGACCAGGTCGCCGGGCTTGAGCTGGCTCATGCTCACGTGGGTGCCGGCGTTGTACTGGCTGCCGGTGTAGTGGCCGAGGGTGATGCCGACCTGGGCGTAGGCGTACAGCGTCAGGCCGGAGCAGTCGAAGCCCCTGATGTTGGCGCCCTGCGCGGTGCCGTACGTCGGGCCGGAGGCGTCGCCGCCGCCCCAGGAGTAGGGGACGCCGAGCTGGCTCAGGGCGGCCTGGACGGCTCTCATCGCCTTGGCCGAGGCCCCTCCGGAGGCGACGTTCGGGGCCGAGCCGGGGTTCGCGCCGGGAGTGGCGTAGGTGCCGAGCTGGCGCTGGACCTTCTTGAGCTTGACCTGTAGTTCCCGGCGCTTCTTCTTCGCCTCCTCGGTGAGCTCGCGCACCTGCTTCGCACGCGCCTCGGCCGCCTTGCGGGCGCGTTCGGCGCCCTGCATCATCTGCAGCAGTTGCGTGACGCGGCTGTTGTCCTGCTTGGCGAAGTAGCTGAGGGTGGCGGACCGGTCGAGCACGGCCTGGGGGTCGGCGGACGAGGCGAACGAGACGGTCGGGTCGACCGGGCCGTTCTTGTAGGTCTCGGCGGCCATCTTCGCCATCCGCGAGCGCCCCTCGTCCAGGGTCCTCTTCTGCTGCTCGGAGGTCCTCTTGGCGACGATGGCGGCGTGCTGCGCCTGCTTGAGGCGTTCCCGCAGGCCGTTGTACTGCTCGCTGAGCTTCTCGGCCTCGTCGGCGAGCTTCTTCTGCTGGGCGGTCAGCTCCTTGCGCGTCGGCCTGGGCTTCGCCTCGGCCGGGGCGGGGGCCACCAGCCCGACGGAGATCATGATCGAGGCCGTCCATGCCGTGGTGGCGATGATCCTGCGGCGGGCTGACGTTCGCGGGCCGGCAGCTCGTCGCTGCATGCGCTGTCCTCTCCTGTAACGCCTACCGGGTCAGCTGACGGGTTCGGGCCGGAGCCGCCCTACCGTCCGCGCGGGACGGACTCACCCCGGTGAAGATCGGGTCCCCGGTTCCCGGGACGGGGTCCGCGGGATTTGGCGCGGCCATCGGCCGTCCCCGGCGGGGACGCGGCACCGTGACCTCCTACGGAGGGTAGGAGAAAAGCCGCCTCCTCCGCCACTCGGCCAGCCGAATTGAACGTTTCTCACCCGGGTCCCGGCGGCCCCGCGGAGCTCAGCAGATCATGGCCAGTTCGGCGATCGCCGCGGCCCCGACGAGGAGCGGCGCCGCGACCGCCGTCGTCGCGAAGGCGCCGGCCGCCAGCCGGACGGCCCGGCGCGGCCCCACCGGCTCGGCGGCCTCCAGCCTGCGCACCCGCTCCGCCAGCCTGCTCCTCCCGGGGCCGCCGGTCGCGCCCAGCGCGCCCGCCGCGCCCGGAGCCGCGGAGAGCCGGCACAGGGCGTCCACCAGTGCCCGCCTGCCGCAGGCGCGCGCCGCGGCGTCGTCGGCGGCCATCTCCAGCAGCAGCGGCAGCCGCGCCTTCGCGCGCCGGACGGTCGGCAGCCACGGCAGCAGCGCGTGGACCAGGTCGAGCATGAGCAGCAGCGCGTGGTGACGCTGGCGCAGATGGGCCCGCTCGTGCGCGAGCACCGCGCCGAACTCGGCGGCGCTGAGCGACTCCTGCGCCCCCGTGCTCACCACGATCGCGCGGCGCCGCGCGGGCAGGGAGTAGGCCACGGGGACGGGATGGTCGAGGACCAGGACGTCCGGATGCCGCCGGTGCTCCCGGGCGACCAGGCGCAGCATCTCCCGGTGCCGGCGGCGGTGCCGCACCGCCCGGCCGAGCCGCGGCAGGCTCCGCGCGAGCGCGGCACCGCAGCCCGTCACCAGGATCAGGCTCGCGGCGGTCGCCGACGCGATCGCCGGATACCCGTGGTGGGGCAGGCAATCACGCAGCCGGCCGAGGAGGCCGTGGCCCGGTCCGGGCGGGGAGAGCAACGCGACCGCCACGAGGCCCGCGCCGGCGACCACGGCGCCCACCAGAGCCGCGACCCAGCAGGCGGCGGCGGTCGCCGGGCTGAGCGCGGGACGCCGCAGGCGGTCCAGGACGGGCCCGGCGAGACACCCGAGCACGACCGCCGACATGAGCAGGCCGGCCATCGGCACGATCACGCGATCATTCCTCGTCGCCTTCGGCGGCCCGCCGGCGCAGCACGTCCAGCAGGTGACCGACGTCCTCCCGGGGGACGCTTTCCGCGAATCTGGCCAGGATGGCGCCGCTGTCGGGGGCGTCGGTGAGGGCGTCCAGCATCAGGTCGACCGCGTAGTCCTCCCGCGCACGCGTGGGGCTGTAGCGGTACGCGAGCCCGTCCTGCGTGCGCCGCAGCAGGCCCTTCTGCGCCAGGCGTTCCGCCACGGTCTGCACGGTGTTGTAGGCCAGCGGCCTGTCGGCGTCCTCGTTCAGCCTCGCCAGCAGTTCGCGCACCCGCAGCGGGCCGGGCGCCGCCCAGAGCACGTCCATGATGGAGCGCTCAAGCGATCCAGCCAGTCCGGCCACGCGGTCACCCCCTCACGCCATTGTGCCGGAGATCCGGATCGCGCCGAAGGTTCGGCCGGACTGCGATGGCACCGGACGGATTGGGCATAAGTCGTCCGGAAGCAGCGAGAACACAGAAGATGACAACCGGGGGCGGCTTTGGCGGCGACGATGGATCTTCGCGGCAGGACGGCGATCGTGACCGGCGCGGCACGCGGCATCGGAGCCGCGATCGCCGGTGCGCTGGTGGCCGACGGCGCCCGGGTGGTGATCGGCGACATCCTGGACGGCGAGGGGGAAGAGCTCGCCGAGCGGCTGGGTGACGGGGCGGTGTACGTGCACCTGGACGTGACGGACTCCGCGCACTGGCAGGCCGCTCTCGCCGAGGCCGAACGGCTCTTCGGCCCGGTGTCGGTGCTGGTCAACAATGCCGGCATCGTCGAGTTCGGCGGCATCGCCGACCAGCCCGCGGACTCGTTCCGCCGCGTGATCGACATCAACCTCTACGGGGCCTGGCTGGGGATGCGCACCGCGCTGCCGTCCCTGCGCCGGGCGGGAGGCGGCTGCATCGTCAACATCTCCTCCACCGCGGGCCTGATGGGCTACGCCAACCTCGGCGCCTACACCGCCAGTAAATGGGGACTGCGCGGCCTCACCAAGACCGCGGCCCTGGAACTCGCCGCCGACGGCGTCCGCGTCTGCTCCGTCCACCCCGGCCCCATCCGGACGCCCATGACCTCCGGCATGGACGACTCCCTCACCGCCGGCCAGCCGATCCCCCGCTTCGGCGAACCCGAAGAAGTAGCCCAGATGGTGCACTTCATCATCACCCGGGCCACCTACTCCACCGGAAGCGAGTTCGTCGTCGACGGGGGCGCGGCCACCGGCATCACCCCACCGGTCAACCCGTCCACCTGACCGGCGCACACCCGGCCGCCGGGTCCTGCCACCCGCCGTTCAGCCGATGGCGAGGGGAATGCCGGCTCCGATGCCGAGGACGAGCGAACCCCCCGCCGCCGCGTAGGCGATCCACCGTGCCGAAGGAGCGGGACGGCGCTCGCCTCCACCGTCCCGCCGCCGCATCATCGGGACGATCCAGCGCAGGTAGTAGAAGACACTGGCGACCGAGTTGACGGCGGCGGCCACCGCGAGCCATGTGTAGTGACCGTCCAGCGCGGCCCCGAATATCAGCAGTTTGCCCACGAAGACCGCGGTCGGCGGCGTGCCGACGAGACCCAGCAGGCAGACCACCAGGGACACGGCGAGCAGCGGGCTGCGGCGGGCGAGCCCGGTGTAGGCGAGCAGGTCGTCTCGGCCGACGGCGATGACGACGGCGAAGGCTCCGAGGTTCGTGACGGCGTACCCGGCCAGATAGAACAGCAGCGCCGGCTCGGCCAGGTCGGTCCGTCCCGCCATCGCGATCGGGACCAGCAGGTATCCGGCCTGGCTGATGGTGGAGTAGGCGAGGAGCCGCCGGACGTTGCGCTGCGCGAAGGCCGCGAGGTTGCCCAGCGTCATCGTCGCGGCGGCGATCACCGCGACGAGGAGCGGCCAGTCGTCCCTGCCGGGCGGCAGCGCCTGGACCGCGAAACGGTAGAGGGCGGCGAAGGCTCCGATCTTCGGCACGGTGGTGACGAACGCCGCGACGACCCGGGGCGCCCCCTCGGTGACGTCCGGGACCCAGAAGTGCGCGGGCACGGCGCCCGCTTTGAACATCAGGCCGGCGAGCAGCAGCACCACCCCGACCGCGACCGCGCCGCCCGGTGCCGTTCCCAGCCCGGCGGCGAGCGTTTCGTACGACGTGCCGCGGCCCAGCCCGAACAGCAGCGTGACACCGGCCAGCATGAGAATGCCCAGGAAGGCGCCCATCAGGTAGTACTTGAGCGCCGCCTCGGTGCCCGGCGCGTCCTTCCCGAAGCCCGCCAGAACGTATCCGGGGATGCCGGCCAGCAGATAGGCGGCCACCAGCACGAGGAGATCGGACGCGGCGCCGAGCACGATCGTGCCGAGGGCGGCCAGCATGAGCAGCGTGTGGAACTCGCTTTCCCGGCGATGGCCGCGCAGCGGTCCGGCCGCGAGGCCGATCACCAGCAGGGTCGCCGCCGTCACGACGATCCGCGTCACGTGGGTGAGGGGGTCGAGCATGAACGCGTCGAACGTCGTCAGGTCCGCCCGGCGAGCGGCGAGTCCCGCGGTCACGAGCCCCGCCACCAGGCCGGTCCCGCACAGGACGGCGACGATCCACTGCCGGGTCCGCGGCAGGAACGACCCGGTGAGAAGCCCGGCGACGGCGGTGCCGAGCACGCACAGTTCCGGCAGGAGATCCGCCGGGTTCTCCCGCGTCATCGCGCCACCAGCGCGACGACGGCGGACGAGACCGGCTCGATGACGTCCAGCAGGAACCGGGGCGCGACCCCGATGGCCGCGGACAGCGCGAGCAGCGGCGCCACCGCGGCGAGTTCGCTGCGCCGCACGTCGGTGACCTGGGAGGTGAGTTCCCCGGGCGGCCCCAGGACGGCGCGGTGCAGCAGACGCAGGAACAGCGCCGCCGTGATCAGGATGCCGGGGATCGCCAGCGCGCCGGCCACGACCAGGCCGGGGCCACCGCCGCCGATCACCCCGGTGAAGATCTGGAACTCGGCGATGAAACCGGAAAGACCCGGCAGGCCGAGCGAGGCGAACGCGCCGAGCGCGACGAGCCCGGAGAAGACCGGGGCGGCCCGGGCGAGGCCGCCGAACCGTCCCATGTCGTAGCCGTGCGCCCTGTCGTAGAGCACGCCGGACAGCAGGAAGAGCGCACCGGTGATCAGCCCGTGGCTCACCATCTGGGTGACGGCGCCGGTCACCGCGAGCCGCCGGGCGGCCTGCTCGCCCGCGGCCCCGGCGGCGCCGAGCGCCAGGACGATGTATCCCATGTGGTTCACCGAGGTGTAGGCGATCAGCCGTTTGAGGTCCTCTTGGGCGAACGCGACCAGCGCCCCGTAAAGGACGCTGACCAGCCCCAGGATGATGATCGCCCAGGCGTACCGGCGCCAGGCGTCCGGCAGCATCGGCATCGCGATGCGGATGAGGCCGTAGGTGCCCATCTTCAGCAGGATCCCGGCCAGGATCGCCGACCCGGCGGCGGGCGCGTCGGTGTGCGCGGGCGGCAGCCAGGTGTGGAACGGCACGGCCGGCGTCTTGATGGCCAGCCCGAGGCCGATGGCCAGCAGGACGAGCCCCGCGAGCCCCGGGGACCCGGCCAGCGCCGGGGTCCGGGTCAGCTCGACCATGTCGAAGGTGTGCGGCTCGGCGCCGAGGTAGAGGCCGATGAAGCCCAGCAGCAGGGCCAGCGACCCCAGGAAGGTGTACAGGAAGAACTTCAGCGCCGACCGTGTCCGGTCGCCGTGCCCCCACCCCGCGATGACGAAGTACATGCCGACGATGGACAGGTCGAAGAAGACGAAGAACAGCAGCAGGTCCAGGGCCGCGAACAGGCCCGAGGACACCGTCTGGAGGAACAGGAAGAGCACCGCGAAGGCCCGCACCTGCGGGGGCCGGCGCAGCGAGTAGATCGCGCAGACCAGGAACAGCAGTGCGGTGAGCGCCAGCAGCGGCAGCGACAGCCCGTCGACGCCGATGTGGTAGGCGGCGCGGACCGACGGGATCCAGCGCACCTTCTCCTCGTAGGAGATGCCGCCGCCGTTCCCGTGTCCGATCCACAGGGCGATGACCAGGGCGAGATCGGCGGCGCACGCGACGATCCAGGTCCAGACCACCGTGCGGGCGCCGGGGGCCGGAACGGCGCAGAGACCGAGCGCGGCGGCGAGCGGGAGGAAGATCACCAGGGAGAGCACGTTCACCTGACCAGCAGGACGATGAGGATGAGCACGGCGAGCAGGACGGCGGCCTGCGCGTAGTAGGTGTGCACCTGCCCGGTCTGCGGGCGGCGGGCCGCCGCGCCGAGCCACCGGGCTCCCCTGCCGACCGCGTCGACGAGGCCGTCCACCCTGACCTCCACCCGGTGGTCGGCGAGCGCCGCGGCGCGCCGTCCGGTGGCGGCGGCGACCCGTACCCCGCCGTCGATGACCCGGTCGTCGAACCGGGCGAGCGCCTGGGCGAGCGCGAACACCGGACGCGCGACGAGCGTGCGGGCGAGCAGTTCGAGATGGAGCCAGTGCAGGGCGGGCGCCGTCCACGCCGCTCGCGCCCGGACGCCGCGGCGCACGAACGTCCATGTCACGGCGAGGACCACGAGCGCCAGTGCGCCGGAGACGGCGAGTTCGGCGGGGCTCGCGGCCGGTTCTCCCCCGGCGCCGAGGAGGTCCCGCCACGCGCCGTCCACCGGCGGCAGCGCGAGGACCCCGAGAACCGCCGCCCCCAGGGCGAGCACGGGCAGCGGGAGCCTTTCGAGCGGGCCGAGGCGCCGCGTCCCGTGCCGCCCGGTGGCCCCGCGGGCCGCGGCGCCGGTCGGACGGGTCACGGCGATGAGCGCCCGGCCCGCGTAGCCCGCCGACAGCAGTCCCGCGGCGAGCCCCACCGCGTACAGCGCCGGGGAGTCCGCCAGGGCCGCGGCGAGCACGGCGTCCTTGGTGGCCCACAGCGACAGCGGCGGCACGGCGGCGAGGGCGAGCGCGCCGATGCCGAACGTGACGCCGACCAGGCGGTACCGGCGCGCCGCGCCGTGCAGTTCGCCGAGGTCCTTGGTGCCGAGGGCCGACAGCCACGCGCCCGCCGCGAGGAACAGCAGGCTCTTCACCGCGGCGTGCGCGACGAGTTGGGCGGTGCCGCCCGCGACCGCACCGGCTCCGGCGGCGAGCACCATGAAACCGATCTGCGCGCACGTCGAGGCCGCCAGCAGTTGCTTCAGATCCCGCTGGGCCAGCGCCACCGCGCCCAGCAGCAGCGCGGTGAGAGCACCCGCCCATGCCACCAGCGTCGCCGCCCAGCCGGTCGCGGTCAGCAGCGGCCCCAGGCGCAGCAGCAGGTAGGCCCCGGCGGCCACCATGGTGGCCGAGTGCAGCAGCGCCGAGACGGGACTCGGGCCGTCCATCGCCCGGGAGAGCCAGAAGGAGAACGGAAGCTGCGCCGACTTGCCCAGCGCGGCCAGGACGGCGCCGGCCGCGATGAGGTCCGGCCAGTGCCCGCGCCCGGCCGCCAGGCCGGCCAGGTCCAGCGAGCCCGTCCCGGCCAGGGCGGCGCCGGCGGCGAAGTAGAGGCCGAGGTCGGCGGCGCGGGTGGTGAGGAAGGAGACGTCCGCGGATCCGACCCGGCCGGGGTCGCGCCACCAGAAGCCGATGAGCGCGTACGACATCGCGCCCATGACCTCCCAGCCCATCAGCAGGACGGCCAGGTCGGTCGCGGTGACCGTCACCAGCATGGCCCCGGTGAACACCAGCATCAGGCCGAAGAAGCGCGCCCGCGACTCGTCCGCGCCGAACTCGCCCGCGGCGAACACGACGACGGCCAGGCTCACCGCGGCGACCGTCACGATGAGGGCCGCGGACAGCCCGTCCACCGCCAGCCCGGCGGGCAGCCGGCCGAACAGCGGGAACCGCACCGCCGGACGGGCCAGCGCGGCGGCGACGGCGAGGCCGAGCGTGGCGGCCAGGGCCAGCACGGCGGCGGCGGGAGCCGCGGGGTCGAGGCGGCGGCGCCCGACCGTGAAACGCCCGGTGAGCAGGAGCGCCCCGGTGGTGAGCGGTACCGCCGGGAGGAGCCGGCCGAGAAGGTTCATCCCCTCAGGTCCCCGGCTTCGTCGGTGACGTCCACGTCCCGGCTGCGGAACAGCGCGGTCACCACGGCGAACCCCATCGCCATTTCCAGCGCCATGACCGTGACGGCCACGAGCACCAGGACCTGGCCGTCCGCCGTCCCGGGCGCGATGTGGAACCAGAACGCGGCGCCGGCCACCAGGATCCCGTTGATCATGAGTTCGAGGCCCATCATCACCATCACGATCGACTGCTGGGAGAGCGCCCCGTACAGGCCGACCGCGAACAGGGCCGCGGCGAGCAGCAGGAAGACCTGGAGGTTCATGCCGCACCGCCGTCGCGGCCCGGGGGCCGGTCGTAGCGTCCCCGGTCGGTGGCGAGCACCACCGAGCCGATCATCGTGGCCAGGATGGCGATGCCGATCACCATCATCGCCAGCATCTTCGGGCCCATGATCGCCTCGCCGAGGGAGAAGGCCGGATCGTGCGGCACCGCGCCCCGGCGGTGCGGCCACGGCGTCAGCAGGACGCCGGCCGCCATCGCCGCGAAGACCGCGATCGAGATCGTGAGGGCGGCGCGCCGGTTGTGCACCATCGTCATCGGCATGAGCCCGCCGGGGTTCATCATGTACATGATCATGAAGACCGCCATGACCAGCATCTCCATGATCATCATCAGCACGACCAGGACGCCGAGATAGTTCAGGTCGAGCAGCAGCAGCTCGCCCCCGACGCACAGGAACGAGGCCAGCAGGGCGAAGGTGGCCCGCGCCATGGAGTCCACGACGAAGACGGCCACCCCGAAACCCACCGCCGCCACCGCCAGGACCCAGAACACGACCGTCTGCATCCCACCTCCTCAGTCCAGGACCACGACGCCGACGACCAGCGCCTGCAGCAACGCGGCCGGGATCAGGACCGCCCAGGCCGCCGTCATGAAGCGGTCCATCCTGATCACCGGCCACCGCCCGCGAAGCCAGACCAGCAAGGCCAGCACCGCGACCGTCTTGATCAGCGTCCAGGCCCATCCGGGAAGCCACGGCCCCGCGCCCCCGCCGAGGAACAGCGGCACGGCGGCCGCCGCCGCGACGGCCACCAGGGCGAGCCTGCCCGCGAAGAAGAGCAGCCGGTCCGGGCCGGACAGTTCCGCCGCCGCCCCGCCCCCCAGGTCGTCCGCCACCGGGTGCTCCATCGGCCCCCAGAAGGCCATCGCGAGCGCGGACAGCAGGTAGACGGCGAAGGCGACCGGCATCCAGACCGCGAACCACACCTCGTCCTGCGCGGCGGCGATCGCGCCGAAGTCGAGCGAGCCCGCGCCGAGGGACGCGGTGATGAGAGCGAACATGTGCGGCAGTTCGTACGCCAGCCCCTGGGCGAGGAAGCGATAGCCGCCGACCAGCGGGAACGCCGAGTTGGCCCCCCACCCAGCCAGCCAGAGGGAGGCCCATGCCACGACCTCCATGGCGTTGAACCACACCACGCTCACCGGCAGGTTCCACACCCTGCTCCCGCCGGGACCGCCGTCGAGCGGGATCACCGCCGCGGCCAGCAGAGCCGCCACCGGAAGGCTGATCACGCCGATCCGCACGAGCGGGACGTCGGAGGCGAGTGTCCTCCTCCGCTGCCGCAGGAGAAGCAGGACGCTCTCGCGCAGCGGGGCGGCGGGCCCGTCGCCCGTGCGGAACGCGGCGTCCATCACCGCGGCGGAGTACGCCAGTCCCGCCAGGACCAGCGGAAGCGCCACCGCCGCCCCTACCGGGGCCCCGTCACTCACCGGGCGCCTCCGCCGGTTCGGCGAGCCGATCGAGGTCCGGGTCCAGGCCGGCGACGATCAGCCGCGCCGCCGCGAGTTCCGCCCCGCCCAGCAACTCCGGCAGGACGTCCAGGACGGGCGCGGCGGCCCGGGAGCCGACCGGGCCGCGCGGACCGCCGGTCCCTTCCAGCGGCGCGGTGGAGTCCGCCCGCGCGAGGGCCGCCCCGGTGTCGTCCAGCCACCCGCTCAGGCGGTCGAAGACATCTCCGAGGTGGCGGGCCTCCGGGCCGGCCAGTCCATGCCGGTCGGCCATCGCCCGGTCGATGCCCCCCACATCGCGAAGCATCCAGCGGAGCGTCCTCGACTGCCGGGTGCGCCTCGCGAACCCGGCGAACCGGACGGCGAGCACCTTCGCGGACCTGGCGGCCAGGACGTCGTCGCGCAGGCCACGCGCCCGGTCGGCGGCGTTCTCCCAGCCCGCGACCGCCAGCAACCGTCCCACGCTGTCGAGATGGGACGCCGCGCGGCGCCGTTCCGCCTCGCCCTCCGGCACCCGCTCTCCCGCGGCGGCACGCAGCCACGGCTCGTCCCAGAAGGAGGCTCCACCGCCTCGTCCTCGCGCGACACCGGCCTCGGCGTCCTGGACGATGTCGCCCTGCAGTGTCAGCCGGAGGACGAGGCCGGCGGGCCAGTCCTTGAGCGCCGGGCCGAGGGGGACATGCAGCACATCGAGTTTCAGGCCGTCCCGGTCGTCGGCGCGTCCGGCCATGGCCAGCCCCATCGGGGGCTCCATGCCGTGCTCGTGGCCCCCGTGCCCGTGCCCTGACATGTGGTCGTGCTCACCGTCCCCGCCCGGAGCCCACGGCCCCTCCCGCGACCGGGCCGCGGCGGCCGCCCACTGCGCCGGCACGTCGGCCAGTTCCCGGGCCGCCCGGTCCAGCGCGGCGGCGACCTCCTCGGCCGATGCCGTCTCCTCCAGCCGGACGAGAGCCCGCGGAGCCGGGATGCCGCTCCAGACGGTGTCCACCGCCGTCCCGAGTTCGGGGCCGGGCGTGCCGCACACGACCAGGGTCGTCGCCGCCGCGGGGGAGGCGACCGGCCGTCCGCGCCGGCGCCGCAGTTCCGCCTCCAGGAGCAGCCGGGTCCGCGTCGCACCCGGCACCGTGACGACGAAGACGTGCGGGCACGCGGTGGCGAACCGGACGAGCCGTTCCCTCAGACCCAACGGAACGCCCCCTCACGCCATGCGTAGACGACGCCGGCCATGAGGAGCGCGAGGAACAGGAACATCTCGATGACGGCCTTCGCACCCACCGAGGTGACGACCAGCGCCCACGGGTACATGAAGATCATTTCCATGTCGAAGGCGAGGAAGACCATCGTCACGGCGTACCAGCGCACGTGGTAGCGCGACAGCGCGTGCTCCTGGGGCCGCGCCCCGGACAGGAACGGGCCGACGCCGGCCTCACCCGGCGGCGCGAAGGCGAACGACAGGGCGTAGACGGCCACGATCAGCGCGGCCGGCGGACCGATGAGAGCGAGTACAGCCACGTACGCATGCATCCCGCCCTACCCGAGGACGAAACTCCTACACTCTGTAGGAGATCGCGCTGCGCGGCGCTCCCCTGCCGACCGGGTGACCGCGTCCAGAGCAGAGGCTCGGCGGCAGAACCGAACAGGTGTGTGACACTCGCGGCGGTTGTGGCGCTCTTTGATCAAGGGGACTTTCCGTGAATCCTGCCGTGAATGGAGAAGAGCTTTGAAGCGCACGTTGATGGGGGCGTCGGTGGCCGCGGTGGCGGTGGCGGGGACGGTGACCTGGACGGTCTCCGCCAACTCGACCGCGACGACGGCGTCGGCCGCGCGGCCGGCACCGGGCCGGGTCCAGGCACGTGCTCTTCAGGAGCTTCCCGGGGCCGCCTCCGGAGGCAAGAAGATCGAGGGGCTGCCCGCCACGAAGACCGAGCCGTTCAGCCTTGTCGGCATCACCTGGGACAAGCCCCGGGAGGAGCTTCGGGGAACCGTCCGGCTCCGCACGCGGGACGCCGGGACCGGCCGGTGGTCGGGGTGGCGCGCCCTGGAGCCGGAACTCGCCGACGCCCCCGACCGGGGCGGGCGCGGCGGCACGAACGGGCTGTGGGTCGGTCCGTCCGACGGTGTCGAGGTGCGCGTGACCGGGCAGGGCCGCACCCTGCCCGACGGCCTGCGCGTCGACCTGATCGACCCGGGCAAGGGGACCGCGTCGCCCAAGCCGCGGGCGGCCGGCCCGGACGCGGGCGCGAGGATGCGGCTGATCGCGGCGAGCACGCCCCTCGCCGGGCCCGTCACCGCGCCGAAGCCGGACATCGTGCCGCGCGCCGGATGGGGCGCGGACGAGTCCCTCGTCACGGAGCCGCCGACCTACGACACCTCCGTCAAGGCCGCGTTCGTCCACCACACCGACACGGGCAACAACTACACCTGCGCCGACTCGCCCTCGGTGGTCCGCTCGGTGTTCCTGTACCACGTGAAGAGCCAGGGCTGGGCCGACATCGGCTACAACTTCCTGGTCGACAAGTGCGGCACCATCTTCGAGGGACGGGCCGGCGGCGCCGACCGCCCCGTCCACGGCGCCCACACCTACGGGTTCAACACCGACACCACCGGGATCGCCGTCCTCGGCACCTACACCGCCGCCAACGACCCGAACGTGCCCGGTGTGGCGCCCACGAAGGCGGGCCTCGACGGCGTCGCGAAGATCGGCGCCTGGAAGCTGGGGCTGACCGGCGTCGACCCGACGGCGAAGACGCTCCTGACCTCGTACGCCCCCGACGGGACGGGCGGCAAGTACCCCTACGGGCAGCAGGTCGAGTTCAACACGATCTCCGGTCACCGCGACGGGTTCGCGACCGCGTGCCCCGGCGATCAGCTCTACAGCGCGCTTCCCACCATCCGGACCGCCGCCAAGCAGCTCACCGTCCCGGCCCTGACCGCCACCGTGACCGGGGCCAAGGCCGCCGGCGGGGCCTACTACACCACGAGCACGGCCACCCTGAACTGGACGCCGGCCGAGGGCGCCACCTACACCGTCAGCGTGGACGGCGCGACGGCCGCGACGCCCCCCGCCGGGGCGACGTCCGCCACGGTGACCCTCGCCCCCGGCACGCACAGTGTCCAGTTGCACGCCGGCTTCGCCGACGGGACCACCTCCGCCTCCCCCGTCTTCACGATCGTCGCGGACACGACCCGCCCCGTCATCTCCTCCCAGGCGCTGTACCTGCGCAAGGCAACGGTCAACAGCACCGCGTTCCCCGTCTGGCTCACCTGGAAGGCCGGCGACAACACGCTGCTCAGCTCGCTGAAGGCCACGTCCCCGTACGCCAAGACGTTCGCCCCGACCACGACGAGCTGGGCCACGTCCGCCAAGCCGCTCTCGACCCAGTCGTGGTCGCTGACCGCCGCGGACGCCGCGGGCAACACCACGACCAGCGCCATCAGCCGCTACGCCGGCGGCATCAGCGAGGGCTCCGCGTACCGCACCGGCACCTGGAAGCTCAGCACCACCAAGTACTACCTGGGCGGACGCGGCCTCTACAGCGGTTACCGGGGCGCGAGCGCGAGCTGGACGTTCACCGGCCGCACCGCCGGCCTGATCTTCAAGCGCGCGTCCAACCTCGGCGCCGTGTACGTCTACGTGGACGGCACCAAGGTCGGCACCCTGGACACCCGGGCCTCGTCCACCGCCTACCGCCAGCTCATGTGGACGCGCTCCTGGAGCACCAGCGGCAAGCACACCATCAAGATCGTGGTCGCGGGCACCTCCGGCCGTCCCACGGTCGGCATCGACGGCCTGCTCTACCTCCGCTGACACCCGCGTGCGGCGGAGGGCCGCCGGTGGATCGCCCGGCGGCCCTCCGCCGGGCGATCCACCACGTGCAAGGCCCGACATAGCCGGGCGATGTACGGGCAGTAGTGGTTGGTGGTAGCGGCGCGGACCCGCCGGTCATGGGGGCGGGTGACCACCGTCCTGACGAGCCGGCTCGGCGGGAGGCGGCTCGGCGGGGCGCGGCAGACTCGCGTGGTGGTGCTGCTGGCGTGCGTGCTCGCGCTGAACACGGCCGACACCGGGGTGGTCGGGGCGATCGTCCAGGAGCTGCGGCATTCGCTGCACATCGACAACACGCAGGTCGGGATACTCACGGCGGCACCGGCGGCGGTCGGGGCGGTCGCGACGGTTCCGGTGGGGCAGCTGACGGACCGGATGCCGCGGGTTCCGCTGCTGGCGGGCAGCATCATGCTGTGGAGCCTCGCCATGATCGTCGGCGGGCTGGCGCAGTCGTATGTGTGGCTGCTGTCGTCCAGGGTGGCGCTGGGGGCGGTGACGGCGACGGCGGGGCCCACGGTCGCGTCGCTGATCGGTGACCTGTTCCCGCCCGAGGAGCGGGCCGGGACGTGGGGGCGGATCCTGGCCGGTGAGCTGGCCGGGCTGGGGTTCGGGCTGCTCGCGGGCGGGAACATCGCGGCGTTCCTGAACTGGCGGGTCGCGTTCTGGTTCGTCGCGGTGCTGGGGTTCGCGCTGGCCGCGTTGCTGTGGAAGATGCTGCCGGAGCCGGAGCGGGGCGCGCAGAGAGCGGAGGCGGGACGGGGCGGGAAGGAACCGGCACAGCGGCAGGTGGAGAAGTCGCATGTGACGCCCGCTCCGAGGAGCGTCCTGGACGCCGATCCCGAGACCATGACGCTGCGGCAGGCCGCCCGGTACGTCCTGCGGATCCGCACCAACGTGGTCATCATCGCGGCGTCGGCGATCGGCTACTTCTTCTTCGCGGGGCTGCGCACGTTCGCACTGGTCTTCGTCCAGGAACGGTACTCGGCCGGCCAGGGCGAACTGTCGGCGTTCATCCCGGTCGTCGGGCTGGCCGCGCTCACCGGGGTGCTCCTCGGCGGACGGCTGGCCGACGGGCTCGTCCGCAAGGGCGTGCTCACCGCGCGGGTCACGGTGCCGGGGGCGGCGTTCGCCGCGTCGGCGCTGCTCTTCCTGCCCGGCCTGCTGACCGGTCGGGCACTGATCGCGCTGCCGCTGTTCACGCTGGCGTCGGCGCTGCTCGCCGCCGCGAACCCGCCGCTGGACGCGGTGCGGCTGGACATCGTCCACTTCCGGCTGTGGGGCCGCGCCGAGGCGATCCGGACGATCGTGCGCATGCTCGGAGAGGCGGCGGCGCCCGTGCTGTTCGGCTGGCTGTCCACGCTGCTGGCGTCCGGCAGCCGGACCGGGACCGGCCTGGACCGGGCGTTCCTGCTGGCGCTGATCCCCCTGCTGGTCAACGGGGTGCTGCTGACCAGGACCCGGCACGCCTACCCGAGGGACGTGGCGGCCGCCCTGGAGTCCGAGCGCCGCTACCCCTGACGGCCGGGGGTCAGTCCTGCTCGGACGGGTTGTTCAGGACGCGGTAGCGGTCGAGGACGCGTTCCAGTTCGCGCCGTTCGCGCTTGGTCGGCCGGCCCGCGCCGCGGTCGCGCCGGCCGACCGGGACGAGCGCCTCGCGCGGCGGCGGGGGCGGGCTCTTGTCGATCAGGCATTCCTGCGCGGCGGGCGCGCCGACCCGCTTGCGGACGATCTTCTGCACGACGACGATCCGTTCCCGTCCGTCATGGCGGAGCCGCACCGTGTCGCCCGGCTTCACCGCGGTGGACGGCTTGGCACGCTCGTCGTTCACGCGGACATGGCCCGCCCGGCACGCCGTCGTCGCCATCGAACGGGTCTTCAGCAGCCGCACGGACCAGATCCACAGATCGACCCGCACGGACCCCTCGTCGCCCATGCGTCCATGATGTCACCTGAACGCCGGTGCCCGGTGAGAGCTGACCCAGACGCCGGCGCGTTCCCGCTGCTCGTAGAGCCAGCCGGCGCGGGCGTCGCGGTCGCCCGCACGTCCTCGGCCGAGACAGGGCCGGGGCATGCGGACGCCCGGGGCGGCCGGCGGGTGAGGCAACCGCCCCGGGTGTCCGCTCTCCGGTGTGGCGTGTGGTCAGGCGCGCTCCGTGCGTCCGGTCTCCGGCTCGGCTCCGGTCCGCGGCTCGGCCTTCGCGCCCTCCTCGCGGGTGACCTCGATGCGCTCCCTGCGGAGTTCACCGCGCACCGTCTGCTGGTCCTGCACCTGCTCGGTGCGGACGTGGACGCGCTCGACGGGGACGGTCTCCTTGATGACGACCGGACGCTCCTCGTAGAGGATGATCTCGTGGACGTCCTCGGAGATGGTGATCTTCGGGTCCGGCCGGCCGCCCTCGATGGGCTCGCGGTCGACCTTGATCTCCTCGTGCGAGACCGGGATCGTCTGCTCGACCATCTCGGTCTCCACGTACTTGCGCACCCGGACGCGGCCGGACTCGTGCCGCTCGGTGTCGATGCGCATCCGCTCCTCCGAGCGGGTGATCTCGGTCATCGGGGCCTCGGCGTCCTCGCGCGCCGGCTGCGGCGGCGTGGTCTGCCCGCGCCCCCTCTTGCCGGGACGGACGGCCATCCCGGCGGGACCCGCCGCCCCGGCCGCGGCGGCGGGGCCCGCCGTTCCGGTGGTGCCGGCGGCGCTCTCGGTGCTCGTGGCGTCCGCGGTGCCGGTCCCGCCCGCCGAGGTCTCACCCTCCCCGGCCGGCCCGCGTTCGCCGGCCGTCTCGGACCGGCTTTTCTCCTGGCGGCGCCCGCCCGGGGGACGCACGCCGTAGTGGCGGTAGAGGTCCACGATCTGTGCGTGTGACAGGTGCTCGTCCGCGTTGACGTTCGGAGCGCCCTTGATGGTCTCCTTGTCGTAGGGGACCTGGAGCGTGTCCTGGCTCTTGTGCGCCCCGGCCAGCGGGACGAAGCTCTCCCGCACTCCGAACCATCCGGTGTGCACGGTCACCCACTCCGGGGCGCCGGAGTCGTCGTTGAGGTAGACCTGCTTGATCGTGCCGACCTTGGCCCCGCGGGTGTCGGTCACGCTCATGCCCATGAGTTCCCGCACCTCTGTCTGCGCCTGCACGTTGAGCACCTCTGCTTCCGTGAACGCTGCCGGATGGCGAGGAGGTGGGTTGGGAGGAGGGTTCGCCGCACCCACCACTCGGCAACGGTGTTCAATTTGATCCCGAGTTGCCGGATTACCTCCTGCTTTTCCGTACAAGGATTCAATAAACGCGTTTACGCGATTATTGGAAACGATTTACCCGCCCCTTGCATCACTCTCCGGGGCGCTCGTCCCCATTTTCTTCACAAATGCCGGCCGGGGCGTTCATCAACGAATGACGCATCCGCTCGCCAGGTGATCGTCTCAGCGGCACCCTTGAGGGCGGGACCGTGAGGCCCCGTCCTCAAGGAGTTCACCGGCCGGACGTTCATCCGGATGACGGGCCGTGCCCCGTCGACGGCCGTCGGCACAATTGGCCGCCATCGCGTCAGGAATGGGTTCTGTCCGGTTCCATGGCTTCGTTCAGGCGGCCGGTGGGTGTGCGCATGGGCCGGGTCCGGCGGATTATGTGGTGGGCGATGCGGCGGGCGGCGAAGTCGGCGCCGTGGACGAAGCGCATCACCGGCCCGAAGGTGTGGGCGGCGGCCAGGCCGGCGAAGTAGAGGCCGGACGAGGAGGACTCGAAGTCGCGGGTGAGGACCGGCGCGCCCACGCGGGTGCTCACGCGGGCGCGCAGGTCCGCCGCGAGCAGGTCGAGACGGGCCACGTCCGGGACGTAGCCGGTGGCGGCGATGACGTGTTCGGCCTCGGTGACCACGCGGCGGCCGGTGCGGTCGACCGTGGTGAGGGCTATGGCGTCGCCATCTTCGATGGCCTTCACCAGGTGGTGCCCCGTGGAGACGCGGACGCGGTCGTCCAGGCGGCTGCGGAGCCACCAGGCGCCGGCGGGCGGAAGGGTCTCGCGGACGATCCGGCGGCGGGTCTCCTCCGGCAGGTGGCGGACGATGCCGGGACGCTCCGCCCACAGCCACGTCCGGTAGCCGGTGCCCAGGCCGGAGCGCGGGCCGCCGAGGAGCCGTTTACGCAGGGGACGCCGCTCTTTGGGGACGACGTTCCAGTCGATTTCGGCCCTGCGGGCGATGAGGTGCGGGTGCGCGCCCGCGTCGGCGAGGAGCACGGCCGTTTCGAGGGCGGACTGGCCCGCGCCGAGCACGGCGACCTCCTTGCCCGCGAAGACGGTGAGGTCCCGGTGGGCGCTGCTGTGCGAGACGAGCGAGGACGGCATGCCCGCCAGCTCGCCCGGGACGTGGGCGAACGGCCCGACGCCGACGGCGACGACGACGGTCCGGGTCGCGATGGTCTCCCCGGTGGAGAGGGTGACCACGTAGCCGCTCGGGCGGGCCCGCTCGACGGTCACGACCTGCGCGTCATCGGTCGCCGGGACGGTCTCGGCGGCGAACCAGCGGCCGTACTCGACGAAGGTGTCCAGCGGGATCGGCTGCCCGAGGCGCCAGCCGGGATGGCGGTCGGTGAACCGCATCCCCGGCTGCGGCGATCCCAGGCTGGACGCGAACGGCTCGGACTTCAGGAACATGCCCACGGGCATGTTGGCATCCCAGAACCGCATCGGCTCGCCGATGATCCGGACGTCGATTCCGAAGGTGTTCAGGTAGGCGGCGGTGGACAGGCCGTAGGGCCCGGCACCGGCGATCACGACATCGCTGGCCGAGTCGCTCATGTCTCATTCCCCCGTGGTGAGTGTGGTTGTCATCTGGTGCGGAGTCGCTCGACCGCGCGGAGCACGCTCCGCCGCCCCATCGCGAGGAAGGGCGGCAGGTCGTCCCCGGCGTACCAAGCGAATTCGTCGGCCTCGCGCAGCGGGCGGAGCGTTCCCGCGCGCAGCGGCCGTCTGGCCGACTGCTGGAGGTAGTGGTTCTCCACCAGCAGGGTCCGGCCGAACGCCGGGCGCGCGTCCGGCACGCGGCGGCCGGACTGGTCGAGGTGCAGGACGCGCGCCAGGTCGAGCCCGTCGCGGTCGGTGAACAGCCGGAACTGCGCGCCGAGCCGCGGGTTGAAGTCGAGCAGGTGGTAGGCGCCGTCCGCGTCGAGCCGGAAGTCGAGGTCGAGGACGCCGCGGTAGCCGAGCAGCCGGACGATCCGGACCGCGAGCCGTTCCAGTTCGGGGTTCGCGACCCACTTCCCGATGACCGTGTGCCCGGCCTGCGGCGGGTGCGCGAGGTGCTTGCGGCCGGTCCCGCCGAACAGGTAGCCGAGGTCGGCGTCGAAGTAGCCGTGGAAGAACCAGTCGCCGCCGCCCGGCGGGATGCGGCGCTGCAGCAGCAGCGGGCCGGCGTCGCCGTCCGGGACGCCGTCCGGGTCGCGGGTGGCGGCGAACAGCCGGTGCAGCTCGTCGGGCGTCCGGACGAACGTGGTGCTGCGCATCCCGCGGCGGAGCCGCCAGGGCCGCGCCCACTTGGCGATCAGCGGCAGGCCGAGTTCCTCGGCGGCCTTGTCGACCTCGGCGGCGGACGTCGGCGTCCGGCTCGGCGGGCACACGATGCCGTGCTCCTCGCACGCGTCCCGCAGCAGGGACTTGTCGGCCACCCGGCGCGGGACGTCCGGGTCCTGCCGGGGGAAGACGAAGTGGGGCCGCAGCGCGCCGGCGTGCTCGGCGATGAAGATCGCCCCGGCGTCGTCCATCGGGACGAGCAGGGCGGGGCGGCCGATGCGCTCGCCGATCGCCCGCAGCCGGCCCGCCAGTTCGGCCGGTTGCCCGGCGGGCGGCGTCCACGGGTGCCCGCGGTACAGGTAGCGGGAGCGGGACGCGGGGTTGGCGCGCCCCTCCATGATCGCGTGGACGGGTACTCCGGCGCGGCCGAGGCTCCTGATCGCCGCGAGCGTCCCGTGGTGAAAGAGGTTGCGATCGGTGCGCAGCAGCAGGGCGGGCAGGCCGGGATCGAGGCGCGTCCCGGCCGGAGTCAGGGTAGTGGAGACCACGGGTTCACCCGCATTCCCAAGGATTGTGGCGCACGAAAACCTTCCTAACGTAAATTCTGTACTCGCTTCGTCCATACGGCTTTTTCGCAACGGACGTCCCAGGGCATACAATACGCATGCGAGGTGCGGAGATCCATTCCATTGGACGGTCATTCGAAACCCGAAAGAAAAAGCTGTTTCGATTCCGTCCGATATCCCCTGTTCCGGCCGCATTCACCGTGCTGGTCCTGCTGGTGGCGTTCACGGCGGCCATCTGGACGCGCTCCCCATCGGTCCAACGAGCTTCGACATATGTGCCGTTGGGGGCGTTTCTGGGGTCGGGAGAGGAGGGGGTGGCCCGGATCGGCGCGTTCCAGCGCTGGCTCGGCTCCACGGTGACGGTCGGCCACACCTACCTGCCCGGCGACGACTGGAGCGGGATCCGGGGACCGCGGGACATGCTCGTGCCGTGGGCGCGCTGGAAGGCGGCCGACCCGCGAAGACTGCTGGTCGTCAACGTCCCGATGATGGCGCCGAACGAGACGCCGATCCCGGTGCCGGCGCTGTCCTCGCTGCTGCGCGGCGGCGCGGCGGGCGCGTTCGACGGCGACTACCGCACGCTGTCGCGGCGCCTGGTGTCCCTCGGCGCGGGTGACACGATCATCGTCCTCGGCTGGGAGATGAACGGGGACGTCTACGGCGGCCGGTGCGCGCCGAATCCCGGCGCGTGGAAGGCGTACTGGCGGCGGATCGTCACCGTCATGCGCTCGGTGCCGGGCGCGCGTTACCGTTTCGATTTCGCGCCGAGCCGGGGGCTGGACGTGATCCCGTGGACGGAGTGCTATCCGGGTGACGACGTCGTCGACATCATCGGGACCGACAGCTACGACCAGCCCGAGGGCAAGTCGTTCGCGGATTTCGTGGACGAGCCGTACGGGCTGCGCGCGCAGGCCGATTTCGCCGCCGCGCACGGCAAGCCGATCTCGTTTCCGGAATGGGGTCTGTTCCGCAATTCCGACAACCCCGATTTTGTGCGGGGAATGCACGACTGGATGATGTCGCACCATGTCGTGTACCAGACGGTCACCGACTACTGCCCGCACGGCGTCTGGTCGTGCGGCGCGAACCCGCGGTCGTCCGCCGCCTACCAGGAGCTGTTCGGCGGGGTGACGGCGCCGCGGCCGATGAGCGGGCCGTACCCGCCGGGGCCGTCCCCGGCGGGTACGAGAGCGGCGTGGGCGAGCCCGCCGGCCACCGTCCGCGAGCCGGCCGGGACCTCCTCGGCCGCGCGTCCGGCCACCTCGCGGGTGACGGCCGCGAGCAGCGCCACCGTCCCGGACACGTCGTAGTCGGCCGCCGCCGCGGCGGCCGCGCGTCCCTCCCGCTCGGCGATGCCGGGGCAGCGGAGCCGCGTGGCGATCTCCTCGGCGAGCGCGGCGGGATCCTCGACCGGCACCAGCGCCCCGAGCCCCGGCCGGACGATCTCCGAGATGCCGGGAACGTCCGTCCCGACGATGGGGCGCCCCATCGCGAGCGCCTCCAGCGCGGTCAGCGGCAGCCCCTCCCACCGGGACGGCAGGACGAGGAGGTTGGACGCCGCGAGCCAGTCGCGCGGGTCCGCCACCGCCGGGACGAACCGGACACCGGGCACCCGTTCGCGCCGCAGCCGCTCCAGGTCCTCGCCGTCCCCGACGATCGCGAGCAGCGCCGAAGGGCACCGCGCGGTGACGGCCGGCCACGCCGCGAGCAGCACGTCCTGCGCCTTCTGCCGGGTCAGCCGCCCGATGCAGACGGCGAGCGGAACGTCGGCGGCCAGTTCGAGCCGGGCGCGCGCGGCGAGCCGGGCGGTGCCGTCGGCGGGCGTGAACCTGCGGCGGTCCACGCCGTTGCGGACGAGCCGGTAGGCGCCCTGCACGTCCGCCGCCATGCCCTCGCTCAACTCGCCCGCGCCGACGCAGATCAGCGCGTCGCTCCAGCGCGCGGCGAGCCGTTCCCAGCGGCGGCTGAGGGCCTCCTGCCGTCCGGTGGCGGCGAGCCAGGACCAGCCGTGCGGCTGGAACAGCGTGGGCGTGCCGCGCGGGCGGCGCAGCAGCCGCCCGGCCAGGCCCGCCTTCGCCGAGTGCAGGTGCACGACGTCGGGGGCGAACGTGCGGACCAGGCGGCGGAGGCTGAGCGACTCCGGCAGGGTCGCGAGGCCGGGGGCGCGGCCGGCGGCCCAGCTCAGCCAGGGCACGCCCGCGGCCATGCACCGCTCGGGCAGATCGCCGCCCGGCGGGCAGGCCACCGCCACGTCCCAGCCGCGCCGGCGCTGGTCACCGGCCGCCTGCCCGACGTAGACGGCGACGCCGCCGCCGTTCGGCTGGCTGACGTGCAGGACGCGCAGCGCCCCCGGCTCAGCCATGCTCCACCTCCCCGGGGTGCCGCCGGACCGCCAGATACCCCCGGGTGCGGGCGAGGCCGGCGAACGCCGCCGCCGACGCGGACCGACCGAGGATGAGCCGCTGGTTCCGCACGACGTCGGGCCGCCACTTGTACTTGTACGGCTCGTCGCCGCGCAGCAGGCTGACACCCAGGCGGTAGTAGTCCCGCGCGAGCGCGAGGTCCTCGCGCAGCATCATGAGCGAGACGTCCACGCAGGCGCGCAGTTCCGGGACCGCCCCGTACAGGTAGGCGCCGACGTGGCGGTGGCCGATGAGCACGAGGTCGGCGGCGACGAGCCGGCCGTCCCACCGGTACTGCAGGACGGCGGCGCGCCCGTCGCGGACCATCCCGCTCACCGCCTCGGCCAGGTGCCGGCGGAACCGCTCGCGCCTGTGCTCGGGGTTGATCGGGCGGCCCTGCCACTGGAGCGTGTGCAGGTCGAGCAGCTTGTGGACGGCCTCCGCCGCGCCCTCCGCCGGGGCACGTTCCACGGTGATGCCGCGAACGTCGATCTTGCGGAGTTTCGCGCGCGTCTTCCCGGCGGTGCGGCGCGGCAGCCGGCCGAGGACGTCGTCGATCCCGGTGGCGGTCAGTTCGAGGCACACCGACGACGGCGTCTGCCATGTCCGGCGCGGCCACTGCGCGGCGACCAGGTGCGCCACCGACCCGGGCCGGACCTCGCGCAGGTCGATCGCGCATCCTCCGCACTCCTCCAGCAGGGCCCGGGTGAGGTGCCGGACGGCCCCGTCCGCGTATGCGGGGTCGAGGAGGAAGTCGGTGAAGTCGCTCTGCTCCCCGCCCAGCGGAACCAGCACCGGGAACCCGTAGCAGGTGCCCGCCATCAGCGGCGCCGCCGCGACGAGCCGCCCCCGGTACCGGACGAGGACGAGCCGGAGCCGCCCGCGCCCGCCGTAGCAGCCCCACCAGGAGCTCAGCCACTCGTGCGTCTGGAACGGCGTCGCGGCCGGGCTGCGGTCGTACAGGTCGCGCAGTTCGCCGGCGACCCCGGCGAGCGCCTGCTCTTCCCGGTGAACCTCGGCCGACCATTCGGCGGCCGGGGCGGCGAGCCGGACGGACGTGAGCGCGGTCATGGCCTCACCTCCACCCGATCGACGCGCTCCAGCGCGGGTTGCGGCTCCGGCGCGGGTTCCGGTACGGGCGCGTGGCCGGCGGCGTCGCGGCCGGGCGTGCCGCCGCGGCCCCGGCGGCCGCTCACGAGGGCGGCGCCGAGCCCGGCGAGCAGGATCCCGGACGCGGTCCCGACGGCGACGTCCAGCACCAGGTTCGGCGACGACGGCGTGGCGGGCGGCTCGGCGAGGTTCATCAGCGCGACGCGGACGCCGGTGTCGGGGCGGCGCGCCGTCCCGTACTGGACGAGCGCGTCGGCGGCGGCGTTGGCGTACGCGGCGGCGTCGGCGGGCGTCCGGGCGCTGCCGGTGATCCGGATCAGCGGCGTGTCCGGCGAGGTGGACGCCTGGACGTGCTTGCGGATGGCGCCGGCCGGGGTCCTCGGCAGCGGGAGCGAGGAGTATTCGAGGGTCTCCGGCAGCGGAGCGAGTCGCCCGAACACCTGCGCGAAGCTGACCGCCGCCGGGCCCGACTGGTCGCTGCCGCCGTTCACGACGAGGACGTACGCGGTCGCGGTGTAGGTGGCGGGCGCGAGCAGGGTGTATCCGAGCCCGCCGAGGGACCCGGTGAGGACCAGCACGACGACCAGGCCGAACCGCCACAGGAACGTGATCAGCGACCTGCGCGGGCGCCGGACGTTGGCATCACCTTGCGGCATCATGAGCCCTTTCTCATATCGGGACGACCTCGCGGACGGACGGTTCGGGCAGGTAGAGGCGGGCGAGTTCGGCGGCCTGCGCGGCGATGGCGTAGCGGGCGACGGCGGGCGGCACCCGCGTCCTGTCCCGCTCCTCGCGCAGGGCGCGGTCGAGTTCCGCGCTCCAGCTCCGGACGTCGCCCGGCAGCCGGTGCGCGTCCGGGGCCGCGCCGGGCGGGAGGTCGTCGAGGGCGGGGCAGGTCGTGTAGCGGACGGGCAGCCCGGCGGCGAGCGCCTCCAGCACGCCGAGCCCGAACGTCTCCTGCACCGACGGCGCGGCGAGCACGTCCATCGCGGCGAGCACGCCCGGCACGTCCGACGTCCCCCCGGTGAAGATCGCCGAGACGCCGAGGCGGTGCGCCAGCCGTTCGAGCGCGTCCCGCATCGGCCCGTCCCCCGCCAGCAGCAGCCGGACGCCGTCCAGCCGCGCGACCGCCTCGATCAGCAGGTCGAACCGCTTGGTCGGGACGAGCCGCCCGACGGCCCCGACGACGCGTTCGGCGGGTTCGATGCCGAGCCGCCGCCGGGTCTTCGCCCGCCGCCCGGCGTCGAACGCGAACGCGGCGGCGTCGATGCCGTTCGGGATCACCACGATCCGGCCGGGTTTCACGCCCCAGTCGCACAGCCGGCCGGCGACGGTCGGTGACACCGCGACGGTCGTGGACCCGAGCCGCTCCGTCGCCCGGTAGAGCGCCCGGACACCGCGCGTCGTGGGCCGTCCCTCGATGTGCCCGTCGCCGAGCGAGTGCTCGGTGGCGATGACGCGGGCCGTCCCCGCCAGGCGGGCGGCGATCCGGCCGTACACGCACGCCCGGTACAGGTGGGTGTGGACGACGTCGAACCGTCCGCGCCGGATCAGCCGGACGAGCCGGGGCAGCGCCGCGAGGTCCCGGTTTCCGCGCATCCCGATCTCGTGGACGGGGACGCCCGCCAGGCGGATCTCGGCGCCCAGCACGCCGGTCCGGGTGAGCGTCGCGACCTCGCACGCCACCGGCAGATGGCGGAGCAGCAGCGCGAGCTGCCGTTCGGCGCCGCCGTGCTCCAGCCCGGTGATGACGTGCAGGACCCGGGTCACACCCGGCTCCGGTGGCGCAGCACGTGCCGCAGGAGCTTGGCGTGCAGCCGCGGGGAGCCGTCCCGGTCGCCGACGTACGTCCGGGGCAGCGCGTGCCGCGACGGCTCCGCGGGACGGATGTCGCACGCGTGCTCGTATCCGGCGGCGCGCACCGCCTCGATCTCGCGGGCGGTGGCATGGCCGTAGGGGTAGGCGAAGCCGGTGACCGGCGCGTCGACGATGCTCTCCAGGACGGCGCGGCTCTCCTCCAGTTCCTCACGGAGCTCGGTGGCGTCCGTCTCGGGGAGGGACACGTGGTGGCGGCCGTGCGAGGCGATCTCCATGCCCGCGCCCGCGACGGTCCGGAGCTGGTCGGCCGTCATGAGCGGTTTGCGGGGGCCCTCGTCCCAGGTGTTGTAGGTGCCGATCCGCCCGGACACGACGTACACGGTCGCGCCGAACCCGTACCGCAGCAGCGCGGGGACGGCCCGGGTCGCGAAGTCGGCGTAGCCGTCGTCGAAGGTGAGGCCGACGAGGCCGCGGCCCCGGCCGGCGGCGTGCGCGTCCAGCAGCTCGCCCATGCCGACGCCGCGCAGGCCGTGCGCCCGCAGCCAGCCGAGCTGGCGCTCGAACCGCGCCGGCGACACGGTCACCAGGTGCGGGTCCTCCTCATAGTGGTCGACCGAGTGGTACATCAGCACCAGCGGCACCGGCCGGATCGGCTCCGCGGGCCGGATCGGTTCGGTCAGACGGGTGGGTTCGGTCGGCTGGCTCACTGGTATCCCCCGATTCGGTCCGGTCGCGCACGCTGCGGCGCGGCCGCAAAGCCATCCATGGAGCAATGAGGTCGGGTCCCGCCAGGACGAGCAGGACCACGAACACGGCGGTGGTCACGAGCCCACCCGCCGCGAGGTGGACGATCAGCGGCGTCCCGGCGGCGACGCGCACGACGAGCAGGCCCGCCATGCAGGCCCCGGCCGTGGCGAGCACCAGCCGGGACATGTCGGCGGCGATCCGGCGCAGCGAGATCGGCGCGATCCCGCGCCGCAGCCCGATCAGCATCAGGACGGCGGCGAGCGTGATCCCGGCGGCGTTGGCGGCGGCGAGCGCGAGCGTCCCGGCCACCGCGGCGAACACGCCCCCGACCGCGGCGGTGACGGCGAGGCCCACGCCGATCATCCAGGCGGGACGCCAGGTCGGCCGCCGCTGCGCGAAGAACGCGCGGGTCGCCAGCCCGACCGCGGTCTGCCCCCACAGGCCGAGCGCGTAGACGCGCATGATGGACGCGGTGCTCGCCGTGTCCGCGGACGTGAACTCGCCGTGCTCGAACAGCAGCCTGATCACGGCGGGCGCGAACGCGATGAGGAACGCCGCCGCGACCAGCACTATCGTGCTCGCGGTCACGAGGTCCTCCCGGATGCGGCGGGCGACCTGCCCGGTGTCGCCGTCCGCCGAGGCCCGCGCGAGCCTGGGGAACGTCACGGTCACGATCAGCAGCGACATGATCATCGGGACCTGCGCGACCTTCTGCGCGTAGTTCAGGTGCGAGATCGACCCGGTGGCCAGTTCGGAGCCGATGAACCGCTCGACGAACACCTGCGCCTGCCGCGTGACCGTGTAGACGACGACGGGCGCGACGGCCGCGAGCCCCAGCCGCACGTCGATCGGGCCGGCCGGGGCGGGCGCGGCGCGCAGGCAGCGTCCGAACGCCGGGGCCTGGACGGCGACCATCAGGACGCTGCCGCAGGCGACGCCGACCGCCGCGCTGGTGATGCCGATGGTGCCGGACAGGCCCGCGATCAGCGCGAGGATGCCGACGTTGTAGGCGAGGTAGATGGCCGCGGGCGGGCCGAACCTGTGGTGGGCGCGCAGGGTCGCGCTCATGAACCCGGCGAGGCCGAACGTGACGACGGTGATCGCCGTCAGCCGCACGCACTGGATGGCCGGGCCGTGCCGGGGCAGGCCGGGCGCCAGGACGTCCACCACCACCGGCGCGGCGACCGCGAGCGTGAGCGTGACGGCGGCGAGGCCGAGCACCATGCGCGGCAGCGTCGAGCCGACGAGCGGGCGCAGGCCGTCCCCCCGGGCGAGGAGCCGGGTGATGACGGGGACCATGAGCAGCGCCATCGCGTCCTCGATGAGCAGCGGCGACACGGTCTCGGGGATCGTCCAGGCGACGAGGAACGCGTCGGTGCTGCCGCTCGCGCCGAACTGGTGCGCCATCACGAGGTCGCGCACGAACCCGAGCGCGGTGCCGGCGGTGATGAGCACGCCCGACAGCGCGGCGGCGCGTCCCACCGAGTCCGTCCCGCCGGTCATTCCCGCACCGCCCCGAACGCGCGCGCGCCGATGGCGCCCATGACGATGGCGGTGAGCACGCACGTCGGCCCGCCCATGTCCGCGTACACGAAGTTGACGAGCAGGAACGTCAGGAGCCCGACGCCGGCGAGCCACAGCGGGTCGCGGGGGCGGCGGCGCCTCCACAGCCCGGCGAGCAGCACGCCGAACAGCGCGCCGAACCCGGCGAGGCCCACCACGCCCTGCTCGGACAGGAACAGCAGGTACTCGTTGTGCGGCGACAGCAGCGGCTGCCGCACGTACCCGTTGACGGAGTCGTCGGTCTCGCTGCCGGACGACAGCCCGATCGAGGCGTAGGTGTCGCGGTAGGCCGGGAAGTTCTTCACGCCGACGCCGGTGACGGGGTGGTCCTCCCAGATCCGCAGGGCGGCGGCCCACAGGTTGTACCGGTCGTCCACCGACTGATCGGGCTGGCTGATCGAGGCCACCATCGAACTGGACCGCTCGGCGACCGCCTGCCCGCCGCCACCGACGGTGACCACCACGACCAGCAGCGCGGCGCAGCAGGCCAGCACCTTCACCGCCGTCCACCGGTCGAAGAGCACCATGGTGAGGACGGCGGCGGCGCCGAGCGCGATCCACGTCCCCCGGCTCAGCGCGAGCGCGAGCGCGACGGCCAGCACGACGAGGCCGATCAGCGCGGCCGGGACGGCGGCGGCCCCGCGGCGGGGCGCGGTCAGCGCGAACGCGGTCAGGATGAGGAACGCGAACCCGACCACGATCGACATCGCCATGACGTCGAGGGCGCCGAACGTGCCGACGGCCCTGATGTTCTCCCCGCCTATCGACGCGCCGTTGCCGGTGGCCGACTGCCAGATTCCGTACCCGGCCTCCGCGAGCCCGAGCCCGAGCAGCGACGAGCAGACGATCGTGAGGTCGCGGCGGTCCCGGACGAGCAGGACGACGGCCAGCGGCACCAGCACGAAGATCTGCGTGTTCCGGACGAACCCCGCCAGGCTGGCGGTGATGTCCGCCGAGCACACGGTGCTGACCCCGAGCCCGACCACCAGCGGCCCGAACGCGGGCAGTGCCGCACGCGGCATCTGCACCCGCCCGGTGACCAGCAGGAACGCGGCGACCAGCACGAGCGCGAGGCCCGCGACGTCCCCGGCCGTGATCTGAACGCCGGGCCCGAACGCGTCCGGACCCGGCGGGATCCCGACGGTCGCCACCGTCACCGCGATCAGCCAGCTCGGACGCCGCGGCACCCGCATCGCCGCTAAGGGCGCGGTGTGGGCGGTCATCCGGCGTCCCGGAGGAGCATCGTCCGCGCGGTCAGCAGCAGGATCTTCAGATCGCCGGCGAACGTCCAGTGGTCGATGTAGTGGTTGTCGAGCCGGGCCCGCAGCTCGATCGAGGTGTCGCCGCGGAACCCGTTGATCTGCGCCCAGCCCGTCATCCCGACCGGGGCGCGGTGCCGCAGCATGTAGCCGGGGCACGTGCGGGCGAACTGCTCCACGAAGTGGGGGCGTTCCGGACGCGGGCCGACGAGGCTCATGTCACCGCGGACCACGTTCCACAGTTGCGGAAGCTCGTCCAGCGACGTGTTCCGCAGGAACCGGCCGATCCGGCCCATCCGCTCGTCGTTCTTGACCGTCCAGCGGGTGTCGGCCTCCTGCTCGTCCGCCGGTTTCAGCGTCCGGAACTTCAGCAGCACGAACTCCCTGCCGCCGAGCCCGATCCGGCGCTGCCGGAACAGCACGCCCGGCCCGCCCTCGATCCGCACCGCGAGCGCGCACACGGCCAGCACCGGCGAGGCGAAGATCAGCAGCAGGCACGCCACCACGAAGTCGAGCGTCCGCTTCGCGTGGCGGGCGGCGGGGTCGCGGAGCCGCCAGTCGACCCGCGCGCACGGCAGCCCGGCGAGGTATTCGCGCCGCGCCCGCGCCACCGGCACCACGTCCGACGGCGGCTGGACGAGCAGCGTCTCGCACGGCAGCTCGAACGAAACGCGCAGCACCCCGTCCAGGTGCTCGGGGTGGACGTCCTCGGCGACCACCACCAGCGTGTCGATCCCGTATTTGCGCACCAGCGCGGGCAGGTCGGGCGTCTCGCCGAGGACCGGCGCCGCCGCGGGACGTCCCGCCGCCACCTGCCCGACCACCGACAGCCCGAACTCACCGCGGTCCCGCAGGACGTCGAGCATGTGCGCGGACGTCCCGCCCGTCCCGACGACGAGCGCCCGGCGCGGCCGGGTGCGGCGGCACCGGTACGTCCGGACGGCGGCGTACACGAAGGCGCGGAAGCCGAGCGACATCGACGCGGACACGGCCACCGCCCACAGCAGCGCCGCCACCGGATGCGGCAGCAGCACCGCCGTGACCGCGGCGACGGCGAGCGTCCGGGCGAAGATCGCCGGCACGTCGGTGAGCAGCGACGGGCTGCGGCGCGTCCGGTACAGCCCCCCCGACGCGTTGAGCACGACGACGGCCAAGGCCGCGGCGCCCGGGAGCATGGCGTCTCCCGACATGGAGACGCCGACGGCCATCGCCCAGCCGTCCACCGCAGCGAGGCACACCGCGTACAGGCGGGCCAGCCTCCGCGTGCCCGCCGTGACCCGGCGATGCGAGACGAGAACGGCGGCACCGCCGCCCCCCGGCACGAACTCCGAAGGGCCGGCATCGGCGGAGGGACTCAGCTCCTGGGCTCTCATCGCGCGTCCCTTCACGGACAAGTACTCACCACTGAGGTGACCTGACGTGGGCCGTGTCGGGCGGCCTCGGCCAGCATCGCAACAGGCGGACACCCGAATCGCTGCTTTTAACCGCCCCCACCGCAGTCTTGAAGAGAAGATCAACTAGTGCCCGGACAGCGGCGGACCACGAAAGATGGACCGAATCGGCTCCCCGATGCGAACCTTCGCGGGACCATGGACGTCCTAAACGATCGGACGCCCCCACCGGCCGCCCCTGTCTGCGGGCGTGCCACGAGTAAGGCCGTTCCGTAAGCGATCTTGTTGCCGTCCCGCGGCGCGGGTCCGGCGGGCTGTTGAAGGAGAACGGTGCGAGGTAAGGCCTTGGTGATGGCCCTGGTCCTGGGGCTGGCAACCGCGTGCGGCGGCGGCGAGACCGGCGGAACGACCGCGAAGGGCGGCGAGGACGGCACGCCGCAGGTGACGATCAGCCCGGCGGACGGGAACGGCAAGGCCCGCCCCGACCAGGGCATCACGGTCACCGCCGCGGGCGGCAGGCTCGGCACCGTCTCGGTGAAGCTGAAGGGCGCCGACGTTCCCGGCACGCTGTCCCCCGACAAGACCCGGTGGCGCTCCAAGTGGACGCTACAGCCCGGTGCCGGCTACCAGGTGTCGGCGACGGCGACGTCCGCGAAGGGCAAGTCCACCACCGCGACCAGCGCGTTCCGCGCCAGCCGCGCCACCGCCGCCACCCGCGTCAACAACGTCGTGCCGAGCGAGAACGAGACGGTCGGCACCGGCATGCCGGTCTTCGTCCAGTTCAACAAGGCCGTCCCGGAGAAGGCCAGGCCCGCCATCGAGCGCGCCATCGAGATCTCCTCCACCACCCCGACCGAGGGCGCGTGGCGCTGGCTCAGCGCCGGCGAGTCGTTCAACGGCCTGCCCTCGGTCGTGTTCCGCCCGAAGCAGCCGTGGAAGCCGCGCCAGCGCGTCACGGTCACCGTCCACTACGCGGGCCTGAAGATCGGCGACAACGTCTACGGCGACCGGGACGTCACCCACACCTTCAAGATCGGTGACTCCCACGTCATCAACATCAGCGCGAAGACCCACCGGCTCGTCGTCAAGAAGAACGGCCGCCCCGTCCGCACCTGGGGCGTCAGCCTCGGCAGCGGCGGCGACGTCCAGGGCGACGGCATCGACCACCTGCTCACCACCAGCGGCGTCCACCTGACCATGGACCACAGCCGCCTGGAGCGCATGCGCCCGCCGGGCAAGAAGAAGGGCGACCCCGGCTGGTACGACGAGAAGGTCCCGTGGGCGACCCGCATCTCCAACAGCGGCGAGTACATCCACCAGAACATGGACGACCCGTCCTGCCTCGGCAAGCGCAACTGCAGCCACGGCTGCGTCCGCTCCCCCACCGCCGACGCCCAGTGGTTCTTCCACTGGTCCTACCGCGGCGACATCGTCAGCATCACCGGCACCAAGCGCAGCCTCCAGTGGACGAACGGCTGGGGCTACTGGCAACTGCCCTTCGCCCAATGGGCCAAGGGCAGCGCCCTAGGAACCCCCATCACCACCACCCAAGCCTGACCCGCGGCTACCAGGTGGAGGGGAACATGCGGTGCTTGAGGAGCAGGTCGATCTGCTCCGCAGCCGCCTTGACGTCCCCGCACGAGCGGAGGTAGCCGGCCCGTCCCCGCTCGGTCTCGTAGTAGGCCCACAGCCCGCCGGGGACGGGCCGTACCCTCACGCCGATCCCGACGTCCTCGGTGACCCTGCCCGCGTAGACCCACAGCAGCGGCGTCGGGAACCCGCGCCCGTACAGCTTTATGCACCGCCATCCCCGCGCCCTGACTTCGAGCGACAGCGCCTCCAGATGCCGCACGGCGACCCGGCGGTCCGAGAACGTCCGCCACCGCGGGACATAGCGACTCAGCACGCGACTCTCGCCCACACCCACTTGCCCGGCCAGGTCTCGGTCACGCCGCACTTGGCGGCCAGGGTCTGGACGAGCGGCAGCCCCCACCCGCCCGTCCCGGCGTCGTGCCCGTCGTCCAGCGCCCGCGCGTCCGGCACGATGTCGTCGAGCGCCAGCTCCACGACCGGCCGGACGACCGGCATCGCCGCGGACGAGTCCCACACCGCCAGCAGGACGGTGCCGACCTCCCGCGCGAACCGGACCCGGATCTCCCGATCCGGCGTGGCCCGCACCGCATTGGCAACCAGTTCCCCCGCGATCAGCAGAACATCGCCCGCGACCTTTCCGAGCCCCCATTCCCCGAGCCGGAGTTCCACCAGCGTCCGAACCAACCCCGGCACCGTCCCGCTCGCCAAACAAGAAATGTCCAACTCGCCCGACTCCACGACTTTCACCACCTTTCTCCCGCCCTTCTTTCTTTACGTTCTCCGGACAAGCGTGGCCGCGCCGAGTTAATTTCGGAAGGTTCGTGAAGCAGATGCAACAACGGAGGAATGCGAATGAGCCGCGCGGACGCACTGCGCCCCGACTTCTCCCTCTGGCATCTCATCGCCGTTGAGCTGCGCAGACAGCGTCAGATGCGGCGGATCTCCGGGGCAGCCCTGGCCGTCATACTCAACTGCGATCGCTCGACTGTCGCACGCTATGAATCGGGCGACGTCCAGCTCCCCATAGCGCGCGCTCGGGTCTTGGACCGCGAATGGGACATGCGGGGCCTCTTCGAGAATCTGGTCAAACACGCTAAGAACGCCCGAGACCTCGACTGGTGGGAGACGTTCAAGGAATACGAGCGGCGTTCGACCCTCATCAAGACCTACGAACCCTCACTGATCCCCGGGCTCCTCCAGCGAGAGGACTACGCACACGCCGTCTTCACGGCCAGCCGCAGGATGGACGCAAAGGAGGCAGTGGCGGAGCGTCTGGCCCGTCAGGAGATCCTCACTCACCAAGACCCCTGCAAGCTCATGGCCATCCTGGACACAGCGGCCATCCTGCGCATCTTCGGGGACGTGGACGTGATGCGCGACCAACTCGGCTACCTTCTCGAAGTTTCCGAGCAGCCGAACGTATACCTGCGAGTGACCTCTGACCGCCTCATCGGCTACGGCAGCATCGGAGGCGGGTTCACAGTGCTGCAGACACCCACAGGTGATCTTGGCTTCGCCAACTACGGAACCACGGCTCACATGTCACTCGACCCGGCCGATATCCAGGAACAGGCGTTAAGGTATGACCAGATCGGCATGTCCTCGTTGTCCATCGAGGCATCCCGCACCTTTATCGCCAAGACACTGGACTCGCTCTCATGATCACAGAATGGCGCAAATCCTCGCGATCGGACGACTACGGCAACTGCGTCGAAGTGGCCGCACTCCCCCACGCCATCGCCATCAGAGACAGCAAAGCCCCCGACACCGGCCACCTCACCCTCACACCCCACGCCTTCACCGCACTCATCCACCGCGCCAAACAGGACAAGCTCAACCTCTGAGGGGACGCCAATGACGACATGGCGCAAGTCCAGCCACAGCGACGAGACCGGCGGGCAGTGTGTAGAGCTGGCCGTGCTTCCACGGGGGTATCTCTCCAAGCGTGGAAATTGATCTTGGTGGGTAGATGATCGACAGGAAGATCATCCATCGAATTCGGGGGGATTCGAAGCCATGACCGTGATCGAAGGAAACGGGAGTGTCGCCCAGGCCGGGGCCGGTGCGGCCGGGATGGTGCCGATGCCGGCCGGGGGCCGGGATGTGCCGATCCGGGAGCTGCTGAGCGATGAGGTGCTGGACCTGCTGGCCGAACGCTCCAAGGACGAGGCGGGGCAGTTGCGGCTGACCGGTGAGGGCTCGATGCTCGGGCAGCTGGTCAAGGCCGTGCTGGAGCGGGCCTTGGAGGCCGAGCTGACCGCGCACCTGGGCTATGACAAGCACGACCAGGCCGGGAACAACTCGGGCAACTCCCGCAACGGGCGGGGCAAGGGCAAGACGGTGCAGACCGGGGTCGGCCCCGTCCGGCTGTCGGTGCCCCGCGACCGGGCCGGGACGTTCGAGCCGGTGCTGGTGCCCAAGCGGGCCGGGCGCATCGCCGGCGGCCTCGACGACATGATCATCAGCCTCTACGCGCACGGCATGAGCGTCCGCGACATCCTGCACCACCTCAAGCAGGTGTACGGCACCGAGCTGTCGCACGAGCAGGTCTCCCGCATCACCGACCAGGTGATGGACGAGGTCAAAGCCTGGCAGACCCGCCCGCTCGACCCCGTCTACGCCGTGGTGTTCCTGGATGCGATCGTGGTCAAGGTGCGCGACAACCACGTCGTGCAGAACAAGCCCGCCTACATCGCGGTCGGCATCGACACCGACGGGCACAAGCACGTGCTGGGCATCTGGCTCGCCCGCACCCCCGCCGACACCGCCACCGCCGCCGAGAGCGCCCGGTTCTGGACCTCGGTGACCACCGACCTGCGCAACCGCGGCGTCCGCGACATCCTCATCGCCTGCTGCGACTGTGAGGATCAAGGGGTTCGAGGACGCCGTCAACACCGCGTTCCCCGCCACGGTGGTGCAAACATGCGTCGTCCACTGTGGCCGCCAAGAATCAACATGCTGGTTTTCCGGGGCCGGGATGCTCGGGGGGTGTGTCGGTGGAGGCGAGGAGGTCGGCGGCCGAGGCGTAGCGGTGATCGGCGGGGGTGATGGCGAGGTGGTGGCCGTCGAGGACGGGCAGGACGTCTTTGATCGCGTTCCAGAGGGTGCTGCGGCTGATGTCGAACAGTTCGGCGAGGGTGTCGAGGGTGCAGATTTGGCGTTGGTAGAGGATGGTGGCGAGGATCCGGTCGCCGTCGGTGATCTTCTGACGGAAGACTCCGCCGCGGGTGCCGGGGCGTCGGGTTCCGCCGCGTTGGCGGTGGCGGCGCTGTTCGATCGCGGCGGCGTAGGGCACGATCAGTTTCTCCAGCAGGGTGTCCAACGCGTCGCGGCTCATGCCGGTCAGACGTGGGTCGGTCAAGGCGTGGCGGGTCGGGTGCGCCGGGACGTGCGCGGCAGGGTCGGAGCCGGTCATCCAGGCGCGTAGGTCGTCGGCTCGGGTGAAGTAGCGGACGACGGTCGGGGTGATGTTGATCTTCTCCTCGTCCAGGAGTTGGCGGGTGGCTTTGATCGCCTGGCCGATTGTGACCGGGTTGATGCCGAGCAGGTCGCACAGAACCTTCTGTGGGCAGAGCTGCCGCAGGTAGATGACGGCGATCAGGACCTCGTCGGAGTTTGAGAGCAGGGCTCGGCTGCGGCCGGTGGTGGCGACGCGTCGGCCGCCGCGCAGTACGTAGCGGTGCTGCTCGGCCCGGGCCTGCTGGGCCGGGGCGAGCCGTGAGCGCAGCGCGTCGAGTTCGTCGCTGCTGATGCCGGTCAAGCGGGGGTCGGCGAGCATCGCGAGGGTTTGAGCGCGGGCCGCGGCTCGCTGGTCTGCGCGCGGTGGGGCGACGGCGGCGCCGATCGGGGCGATGCTGTAGTTCCAGGCTCGGTGTTGGGTATGCGCGGTGATCGGCAGGGCTTGGAGCTGATCGCGGCTGACCGCGATCCCGGTCGGGTAGGAGCCCGGGTCCAGGACGGCTTCGACCTTCAGGCCGGTCGAGGTGGTGGTCGCCGCGATCGTGTTCAGGACGACCTGATGGCTGGTCAACGGCCGTCCGCGCCAGTTCATGGTGATGTGGGAGAACAGCCGGTGCTCGATCTTGTTCCATTTCGAGGTGCCCGGCGGGAAATGGCAGACCGTGACCGTCAACCCGGCCTCGGCGGCGAACGCGGCCAGCTCGGCCTTCCAGAGCCGGTAGCGGTAGCTGTTGGACCCGCCTGCGTCCGCGGTGATCAGCAGGCGGGACGCCTGCGGGTAGTCCAAGCGTCCGCGTGCCTGCCACCAGCGGCGGATCGAGGCGACCGCGAACGCCGCGGTGTCGTGGTCGACCCCGACGTTCACCCAGCCGGTGTTGGAGGCCATGTCGTAGATCCCGTAGGGGATCACGGTCTCGACGTTCGGGCCGGCCCAGAAGCTGTGGTCCTCGACCTGCACCAGCCGGCCGCGTGGTTGCCATTCTCGTCCGTTCATGGGCAGCAGCCCGAGCTGCTCCTTCTTCTTGGCGTCCACGCTGACCACCGGCTCGCCCGCCGCCTGATGGTCTTTGACCTGCGCGTTGATATAGCGGAACTGGGCGTCCCTGTCAGGATGCTGATCGCCTTCCAGAACCTTGGCGGTGCCCTGCAGGCTGAACCCGTTCTGCTTCAGCAACCGGCCCACCGTCGGCGCGGCCACCCGATGGCCCTGGCGCGTGAGTTCGGCGGCCAGATGCCGCAGCGACTTCGTCGTCCACCGCAGCGGCGATTCGGGATCTCCGCGCTCGTCCGGCTCGACCAGCGCCATCAGCGCCGGCAGAAGACGCGGATCGACGGCCTCGGCCCGCAACCGGCCCCCGCCCGCCCGCCGCACACGCCCCTCGGGCAGCGGATCAACCCCGGATTCGAGCTCGAACACGCCCTTGCGGACAGTGGTCTCGCTGACCCCGGCCACCCGCGCGACCAGCCGAACACCTCCATGCCCCAGCAGCCGGGCCTCGGTCGCCAACGCCAACCGCCGCTGACGCTCGTTCAAGTGCGGCAGCAACACCGCGAACCGCGCCGCAAGCTGATCGCGAACCTCGCCCGAGATGGCCATACCGACTCATCGAACCGGAAACCGAGAAGCACCGTGTTGTTTCCTTACAAGTCCACTTGATCAGGAACGCGCTGCGGCCGGTCGCCCGCAAGGACGCCGGCGCGGTGGCCAAGGAGCTCAAGAAGGTCTACACCGCCGTGGACGCCGACGCCGCGCTGGACGCCCTGGCCGAGTTCGCCGGCACCGACCTCGGCAAGAAGTATCCCCAGGCGGTGAAGGTCTTCGAGAACGCCTGGGAGCGGTTCACGCCCTTCTTCGCCTTCACCCGCCCGGTCCGCCGGCTGCTTTACACCACCAACGGGATCGAGTCGCTGAACTACCAGCTGCGCAAGGTCACCAAGGCCCGCGGGCACTTCCCCACCGACGACGCCGTGGTCAAGCTACTGTGGCTGGCCATCATCAACATCGAGGACAAACGCGCCCGCGAACGCGCCGCCAAACGCCACAACGGCGACAAGCACGCCTTCTCACCCGCACGCCTCGTCGAAGGACAACGCGCCGCCGGATGGCGCGAAGCACTCAACGAACTCGCCGAGGCCTATCCAGGACGCATCAGGTAAAGCCGACTTCACCATCTACCTGCAAGGCCTTTCCACACCTGAAGTTACAACCTCACGTGTACCATCTATAACGCATCTGCTGGTACTGCTCAGTGCGTGTCCGCCTATGGACTGCGCTGGTTGTAGTCCAAGTGGGCCAGCACGTGTTCGAGGACGGCTGCCACAGGCTGGATCTCGATCATCGGACGGCCTCCAAGCAGCGAAGATAGAAGTCGACAAGCCGCGGGTCGGACTCAGTCGGGCGATCACCGATCAGTTTGTCGACCTGCCTGGACCATGCGTCATAGGCCTCGTGGTCGCCGACTAGCACGTACGACGTTCCCAGGTGTCCCTGTAGGCAGCACCATGCTAGATCGCGCTGATCCGGTTGTGTAGCGTTCTTCAACTGGGCTCGAAGAAGGAAAGCTGCGGCTCGGTAACCCTCGCTGGAGAGGTTCCATTCCTCGGAGTGCGTGATCTCTCCCAATACATTGAGTACCTGCTCGGCGCAGCGTTTCTTGGCGAGGGTCTTGCTGCCAAGAACCCAGTTCCCGGCCACGGTGATCTGCGTATCTCCATCGCAGAGCCTAACTGTTGCAGCGTATTCTGAGCGGTGGAGTTCTCCTCGTCTTTTGAAGTCAAACTCAAGTTGAATGCCGAAAATTGCGCAAGTACGTTGAAGTCGGGTGGCCGTGTCTTGGATGGGGCCGTTCGATCGGATCCACTCGTTCAGGATGGCTGGTCGCCTGGTGAGCAGTCGCGGGCCGTGCGTTCGCCATGCCACCGCCAGTACAGCCTGCATGGCGTTCGCATATGCTGGCTCCGGGGTCGAGCGCTGTCCGGAACCGAGCATCAGGCCAGCGCTGAGTTGCATCGCTGCGAACAGATCTCGCCAGGTTCTCTCTTCCGGAGTGAGCGTGGTCAGTGATCCAGGTTCCGGTTTGGCCGTGCTGCTGAGGGCAGTCTGAACCTGGTAGTGCGCCATGAGCAGATCGGCGACGACGGCACCGTGGTGAGCCAGCAGGCTGTTATCCCTCTGATGTGCGTGCTTGGCCTCCTGTTGGTTCTCGTAGACCCACGAGCTATGCGTCAACGCCTGCGCAAGGTAAGGAGCAGCTCGCTGAGGGAGCTCGAACATTGCCATCAGGTCAGCGATCACCTTATGGTGAGAGCGGGGAGCGTGCTCATAGACCCGAGGGGTTTCTGGCCGACCGCGAACGGGAGTATCGCCACGTGTAGCATCATCGGCCAGTACATGTGGTATCCAGCGACGGATGAACGCGGCCGAAGCTTCGCGGGTTGCAGTCTTCTTCGAAGGGCCGGAGCCTTCAGCGCTGCGGCCCCGAGCATCATTGATCTTCGCTGTGAAAGTCAGGTTGTGATCGGGGCCGGTACGCTCAAATTCCCAGGTGAGTTCTCCATCCCTCACGTTGCTTTGTAGCATGGTCCGCCAGTCGATCGCTGGCTCTGGGGTGGTCGACGCCGATGGCGCACTGGCGAGTGCACGATCGACCAACCGACGGACGGTCTGGTGGCCGCCGAGCAAGGCCGCCACGCCAACAAGTTGGTGAACTACCACGACAGAGGATTTGGAACGTCGTTCCTGAGCCACTGCAGCCTCGCCCTTGCCGAGATGAATCGCGTCCTCGAAGATTGGGAGGGCTACTAGGGCATCCCAAGCTCGTCGAATATTCACGTTAAGGGCTGTGCTCTGCTGGCCTACCTTCTTAGGCTGATGGTCCTTCACATAGAGGTCGAGTACTGCGGCCCGGACGTGCCGTTTCGCAAGCTCCTCTAGCCCGCGAAGGACCAACTGACTAACAACGTCCGAGAGGCCATATTCGTATAGGAAGCTGGTGTGGGCGGTCGCCAGCCTCAGCCACCGCATTTTGTCAACGTCGTCATAGACCGAGCAGCCTGTCTCTGCGAAAAAATCGATCAGTTGTTCGCTGAGTGGGATGGCGTCGAGCACGTCGTCGAGTTGGACGAGCGACGAGGCGGCGGAGTATTCGATCGTTCCGCTCGGGAGCCGGCCACTGCGCTGCCGCTCTCGGGGAGGAGCCGGCACGGCGGGGGCTGGGACGTTGAGGACTCGACGTACCTCGGGCCACAACCAGGAAGGCAGGCGGGGAGATTCGTGGTCTGTCTCCCGTCCGAGTCGTGCGCACAATCCAGCGCGTTCCATTTCTCCAGCCATGGCGCGCTCCCGGCCGACACGGAGGAGGGCTCGGCGGAACGTGGACAGCGGGACTGTCTTGCCCGGTGCGACCTGTACTCCCGTCGGGGGCTGCGGTGTCGCGATGGGGATAACAGTGCGTTTGCGGCGCATCTCTGTGCGTATCTCGGCCGCTAGGGGAGTGGAAAGTCCGTGCTCTTCGATCGTGCACGCGTCGAGCTCCGCCCACTCAATGCCGCCCTTGCGGGGCCGGGTCCCGATCTCGAGATTGCTGATGCCGTCCGTCGAGTCCAACCGCAAATGGAAAGCATACCCATCGCGGTCCAAGAGCATCTGCGGGGAGGCCACACCGGGGCCGAACACCCAGTTAAACCAGGATGTCTCCGCAGACCAGGCATCCTCGCGTTGACGCCAGTCCCATAGATTGAACCCTTTGAAGACAACGGTGATAAGTCCGTTGCTGCTGCTTCTACCACCCTGTACTGGGATCCGCAGGCAGGTGCAGGTACCGCCGGTCTGGAAGTCACCATCGAGGATGGGTGTGGCTGGTTTGCGATCGTGACGCCGCGCCCAAGTGCGGAGGTCACGGCTCACGAACAGATGGTCGGCGCTCCGGCGGCCATTGTGGAGACGGTGGCAGACAATGCGGGGGCCGCCGCGGGTCGGCCAGTGAGCGAAATGTGGGATTCGCTCCATGCCGACCCGCGTCTGGAGCTTGCTGCCGCAGCCGCCCAGCCAAGTACCGCACCAGAAGAGCGCTCCAGGGTGTGCGTCAAGGAAGCGCAGCGCCTCGAAGCGAGTCATGGGCATGATCACCGGGTCTTGCGAGTGCGGAGCACCGAGGACCGCTGTCTGCACCAATCGTGTGTCGAGCGGCTGCACTGTTCCCATCCTTTCGATTTATCTGCCACCGAAATACTCGACCGGATCACCTGACGTCATTTGCCGTCTGGTCCGTCAGACGTGCTGGCTCGGTGTACAGATACCACCTAACCGCACCAGAGCGACGGCGTCAGTCCTGGTCAGCGGTCGGCGGCGGGGGACCATTCGTCGGCGAAGGTTTCGAGTTGTTCGATGACCTTCTGGATGGCGTCGGGCTGGTCTTCGGGCGGGTAGCCGTGCTTGGCCAGGAGGCGCTTGATGATGGAGCGGAGCTTGGCCTGGACGTCGTCGCGGGCGGTCCAATCGGTGGACAGGTTGCGGCGGACGGCCTTGACCAGGTCGCGAGCGATGGCGGCCAGCTGGTCGTCGCCCATCAGGGCGCGGACGGTGTCCTTGGCGGCGACCGCGTCGTAGAAGGCGAGTTCGTCGTTGCTGAGCGCAGGGTTGAACGTCTGGCCTCGGTTGGCGTCGGCGGCGACCTCCTTGGCCATCGCGACGAGTCCGGCGATGATCTCGGCTGCCGTGAGGTTCTGGTTGGTGTACTTGCGCATGAGCTCCAAGAGGCGGTCAGAGAAGCTCTGCTGGCGCACGATGTTGTGCTTGGTGACCTTGCGCATCTCCTGCTGGACGAGCCGGCGCAGCGCCTCGATCGCGATGGCGGGGTGCTTGGCGGCCTGCATCTTCTTGATGTAGTTCTCGTCCAGGTGGGACAGGTCTGGTTGGTCCAGGCCGGCTTCCTTGAAGAGATCGATGACGTCCCCGGCCTCGATTGCGCTGGCGGTGAGCTGCTTGAGGTACAGCTCGACTTCGGCGGGGACGGGGCGGCCCTCGGCCTGGCGGCGGGCGGCGTCGAGCTTGACGACGACCACGCGCACGTCGCGGAAGAACGCGATGTCGTCGCGGACGTCGTTCAGGTCGCCGCTGGTCGCGCACACGGCGTAAAGGCGGGCGAGGCGTCCGGCGCAGCGCAGGAACTTCTCCTTGAGCGTCTCCTTGTCGGGGTCTGACGCGTCGGGGAGGTTGAGCGGGTGCTGCGGGTTCCAGATGTAGTCGGCGGTTCCGCGGACGGCGTCGCGGTGGACGGTGGACGTCCTGGCCTGCAGGGTTTGGCGCCAGGGGTGGTCTCTGAGTAGCTCTCCGATGCCGTCGAGGAGGTCGCGGACCTTGGTGATCGCTTCGTCGAGGTCGCGGCCCATCGGCTTGGTGTGCTGGTCGTCGGTGGTGTATTCGGCCAGCGCGGCGATCAGCTTCTCGTGAAGCGGCGCGTAGCCGACCATGAGGCCGTCCTGCTTGTTGCGGAATGTGCGGTTCACGCGGGCCAGGGTCTGCATGAGCTGCGCGCCGCGCATTGAGCGGTCCAGGTAGAGGGTGTGCAGCGGGGGCGCGTCGAAACCGGTGATCAGCATGTCCTTGACGATGATCAGCTCAAGCTCGTCGTCGACATCCTTCATGCGCCGCTGAACGGCCTTGTGCTCGCGGGGGCGCAGCCGGTGCTTGCGGAGCTTGTCGGGATCGCTCGTGGACGAGCTGTAGACGACCTTGATCTTGCCCGCGTTGACGTCGTCCGAGTGCCAGTCCGGCTTTAGGGTGATAATTTGCTCGTACAGATCGGCACATATCTCCCGCGTGCTGCACACGATCATCGCCTTGCCGGGGGCGTCGATGAACGGCCGCATCGCCTCCGACCGCGCCTCCCAGTGCTCGACGATGCTCGCGGCCAGCTTCTCCAGCCGCGCGGGCGCGCCGTAGACGGCGTTGAGCGTGGCGGTGGCGTGCTCGACCCGCTTGCGCTCGGTGTCGTCCAGGCCCTCGGTGGCCTTGTCGGCCTCCTCATCCAGCTTCTCGGGATCAACGTCCTCGGGCAGTTCAAGCTGGATCAGGCGGTTCTCGTAGTAGACGGGCACCGTGGCACCGTCCCTGACAGCCCGGGTGAGGTCGTAGATGTCGATGTAGCCGCCGAACACGTCCTGGGTGTTGCGGTCGATCTCGGAGACAGGCGTGCCGGTGAAGGCGATCATCGTCGCGTAGGGAAGCGCGTCGCGCAGGTGCCGGGCGTAGCCGTCGAGGTTGTCGTAGTGGCTGCGGTGGGCCTCGTCGACGATCACGATGATGTTGCGGCGGTCCGAGAGCAGCGGGTGCGGCCGCCCGGCGTTCTTCTCCTCGGTCGTCTTGCTGAACTTCTGCAGCGTTGTGAAGTAGATGCCGCCGGTACGCCGGTTGGACAACTCCGTGCGCAGGTCGTGCCGGCTGTCAACACGGGCGGGTTTCTCCGGCAGCAGCTCACTGGCGTTGAAGCCGTCGAAGAGCTGGTCGTCCAGGTCGTTGCGGTCGGTGATCACAACGATGGTGGGGTTGCCGAGCGCCGGATGCTTGAGCACCTGGTTGGAGTAAAGCTCCATCTCGAACGACTTTCCGGAACCCTGCGTGTGCCATACCACGCCGGCCTTGCCGTTGCTACGCACGGCCTCGATCGTCTTGCCCACCGCCTTGGACACCGCGAAGTACTGGTGCGGCTTGGCGATCAGCTTCTGCAGCCCCTCGTCCGACTGAGCGAACGCGACGTAGCCGGTCAACAGCTCCACGAACCGCCGCTGCTCGAACAGCCCGTGCAGCGTGAGGCTCAGCTCGCCGTTCTCCCACTCGGCCGCCGGCTGCTCCACCGGCTCGCCCGCCTCGTCGACGTTCCAAGGAGCGAAGTGGTTGTAAGGGGTGAGCGTCGTGCCGTACTTGGTGGTCACGCCGTCTGAGACCAGGCACACCACGTTGCAGCGGAACGCCTCCCACAGGTCCTTGACGTAGGCCTTGAGCTGCGCGTGGGCGGCCTCGGGCGTGGCTCGCTCATCGCTCATCTTCTTCAACTCGAAGACCGCGACCGGAAGACCATTCATGTAGAGGACGACGTCGAAGCGGCGCCGCTCCTCGCCCTTGACGACCATCACCTGGTTGGCCGCCATAAAGTCGTTGCGGTACGGGTCGTTCCGGTCGATCAGGTGGACGGTCGGGTGCTGTTCCGCTCCGTACTCGTCGACGTAGCTGATGCCGCGGATGCCGTCGGTTAGGTACTCGTGAATGCGGTGGTTCTCCGCCTTCGGGTCCTGCGACTGCGGCGACAGGACCAAGGTGACCGCGTCATCCACGGACGAAGCGGGCAGGCCCGAGTTGATCCGCACGATCGCGTCCCGCAGCCGGCTCGGGATGATCAGCTCGTCCCAGGACTCCCGCTCACCCGAGCCCACGGCGATCTGCTTGCCGTCCTTGTACGCCCAACCGAGATCGCCGAGCGTGCCGAGCACGTCATGCTCGAAGTCAGCCTCGCTGTAGCCGCTCATACGGCATCCTCCACGACCTTCTCCGCGTCCCTGATCCTGATCTGGCCCGACATGAGCTTCGGCAGCAGCGTGTCCCTCAGCTCAGCAAGAGTCTTCGACTGTTCCATCGCCGCCTCCCCCTGTGCCTCCAACGGATCGAGGTTCGGGCGCAGTTCTTGCATGGCTTCGGGCGATGGGAGTGCTATCTGGTACTCACCCAAGCGCTTCCTGCTCAATTCCGTTTGGCCGGTGCTGCCTTCCCCAAGGGCCTCAATGTCCGGTTGTGCCGCTAGAAGGGCGAACCCGCCGCACACCGGATCCACCTTTGCGGCGTCGAAGCGCACGATAGTGACATGAGAATCTGTGGTTGCCCGCATGTCGAGCGTCCAGCGCGCTACTCGCCCGAGCGTGCCCACGCCGGTGGAGTTCACCAAGACGTCATCACGACGCAGCAGCTTCGGCTCCCGTATTTTTTCGGGGAGCGTCTTGCGAGCCGGGTCGAGGGTCACTCGTCCGTTGCGTACACACTTCTGATTGACGACGACGACCGCATCGTCATTGTCTGAGTATTTCGGGGTGATGCCGCGAGTGATCACCGCAGTGACTCTTGCAAGTTCAACCATCTGAAGCGTGTCCGCCTCCAGACATCCCGCGAACAGGGCTTGGCCGAGTTCTCTCGATGTACGAGCGATGCGGTCGTTGACGGCGATCTTGTCGTCGAGCGCACCCAGCATTTCCGCAACGGCCTTTTGGGTGCCGAGTGACGGATGTGGAACTTTCAGATTTCGGATTGAAGTAAGTGGAGTTGCAATTCCTGGTACACCGACAGTGGATGAGTTCTCCAGTATGGAGCGCTGTCCTCTCGGCGACCGAAACCAGTAGTAGTAGAACTCGGGAACCACCTTTGATTCGTCGAGGCGCGTCTTAACCTGGCTAGAACAGATGACATACCTTGTGAACCTTGCATTGCGCGGGATCATCGAAACCTGTCCAATGGTCCCCCGGTGGGTGAATATTAGGTCACCCGAACGAACATTGGCAGACGCTACTTCGTCCGCCTTTTCGGAAGAGATGTAGACAAAGTCGCCATCATGAAATATGCCTTTGGCAAGATTTATGCCACGCGTCAGCGGAATTCCTGAATCCCTATAATCCCTTTGTGTGAGCTTGGAGCCAAAGGGTCCCATCGAAAAGGACGATTTTTCGGGAGCGGCCAGAGACTCGTACGCTACGAACTCCCACTCAGACATCGAGGTTCTCCAGTTGCTTCCGGATGGTCTGTTCGAGGCGGGTGGACTCTTCGAAGTGCGTGAAGAGATCCTTGGTGAGGCGGTCGATCTTGTCGGCGATGGGCTCGTCGTCCTCTTCGGCTTCGGGGGCGTCGACGTAGCGGCCGGGGGTGAGGATGTGGTCGGCCGCGCGGATTTCGTCGGCGGTGGCCGAGTAGCTGAAGCCGAGCTCGTCCTCGTACGTCAGGAGCGCCTCGCGGGCGCTAGGGGTGCCGCGCCAAGCGTGGTAGGCGTTGGCGATTTTCGCGATGTCGTCGTCAGTGAAGACGCGTTCGGTGCGGTCGACCATCGTGCCCATGTTGCGGGCGTCGATGAACAGCGTCTGGCCTTGGCGGTCGCTGTGGCCGGCGTGGGCGGATTTGTCCTTGGTGAAGAACCACAGGCAGGCCGGGATCTGCGTGGTGCGGAACAGTTGCGAGGGTAGGGCGACCATGCAGGCGACGAGGTCGTTCTCCACGAGGGCTTTGCGGATGTCGCCTTCGCCAGACTGCTTGGACGACATCGATCCGTTGGCCATGACGACGCCGGCGCTGCCGCGGGTGCCGAGCTTGGAGACGATGTGCTGCATCCAGGCGAAGTTGGCGTTGCCAGCGGGTGGGGTGCCGAAGCGCCAGCGGGGGTCGTCGGTCCGGCGGTACCAGTCCGACATGTTGAACGGCGGGTTGGCCAGGATGTAGTCGGCCTTGAGGTCGGGGTGGCGGTCCTCGAAGAAGGTGTCGGCCCACTTGGTGGACAGGTCGCCGCCGATGCCGTGGATGGCCAGGTTCATCTTGGCCAGTCGCCAGGTGCGCTCGTTGGCCTCCTGGCCGTAAACGGCGATGTCGTCGCGGCGCCCCCGGTGGCTGAGGACGAACTTCTCGGCCTGGACGAACATGCCGCCCGAGCCGCAGCATGGGTCGTACACCCGTCCCTTGTAGGGCTCCAGGATCTCTACCAGGACCTTGACGACGCTTGCGGGGGTGTAGAACTCGCCGCCGCGCTTGCCTTCGGCGCGGGCGAACTTCTCCAGGAAGTATTCGTAAACCTCCCCGAGCACGTCGCGGGCGGACTTGCCGTCGTGGCCGGTGAAGCGGGCGTCGCTGAGCAGGTCGACGAGTTCGCTGAGGCGGCGCTGGTCGACGTTGTTCTGGTTGTAGATGCGGGGCAGGACACCGGCCAGGGACCGGTTGGTCTTCATGACCGCGTCCATCGCCCCGTCGATCAACTCACCGATTGCACCGGACTTGGCCTGCGCCGCCAGGTCAGGCCAGCGGGCCCCCTCGGGAACCCAGAAGACGCCCTCCCCCTCGTACTCGTCCTTGTCGTCCAGGAACGGCCCTTGCCGCGACTCCGGTACGCCGTCGGCGATGAGCTCGGCACGGATCTGGGCGCGACGTTCAGCGAAGGCGTCCGAGATGTACTTCAGGAAGACCAGGCCGAGGACGAAGTCCTTGTACTGGGCGGCGTCCATCGAGCCGCGGAGCTTGTCCGCGGACTTCCACAGGATCGCCTTCAGCTCCGCCATCGTGGACACGCCGGGCAGTTCGGCCTGTCCGGCGGGGGTCTTCTTGCGGGGCGGCATCTATCTCCTCTATTCGGGTTGTCGCGTCAGACGATGGGGTCGGCGAGGGTCAGGGTTCCGTCGGCGAGGCCGGTGGCAGCGATGCGGCGCAACTCGTCCAGGGCGGCGATCTCACGGCGGGCGCGGTCCCGGCGGTCGTCCAGCTCGGCCAGCAGGTGATCCAGCCGCTTCAGCTCCGGGGGCGACAGTAGTGGCAGGGCCAGTTCCTGCAGGCGCTGCGCCGGGCGGATTGCACCGTCGGCTCGGCCCGCGCGGTCCAGCAGGGCGGCCAGTACGCGCGGGGTGAAGTGCTTGCCGCCTTCCTCTTCGATGCGCAGGATGCGGGCCGGGAACTCCACCACCGAGTGGCCGTCGTGGTCGACGGCGGCGGCTGGACGCGGCGCTGTGGTGATGATGACGTCGCCGGGCTTGCTGTGCCGAGCGCCGGGGCAGGACCTCTCGAACTCGATGCGGTCGACGCGGCGGCTGCCCGGTTCGCTTTCGCTGAGGACTTCCGCAGGGCCGAATACCGGGTAAGAGTTCGTCGCGTTCACCGTGCTGGAGGCAGACCGCACGAGACCGGTCGGCAGGCGGGTGCCCTTGCGCAGTGACAACTCTTTCTGACGGCCTCTGCCAGCGAGCTCGGCAATGGTCGCGGTGCGCGGCGGCCGCGGCATCGGGACGGCCGACAGGTCGGTGTTGAGACGGGCCGTGTCCGGACGGGCCTCCCACACCATGCGTTCCAGCTCCAGCGCGCGGGCAACGCGTTCGGGCACGTCCCAGCGCAGATCGTCCTGGGATGGCAGATAGCGGGGAACCAGAGGACGCGGCGAGGCAATCAACGCGCTGACCGGGGTGGCGACGGTGTGGACACGGCGGTGGGCGTCGGGGTCGAACCGCTCGTCACGCCAGGCCAGCACGTCGGTGACGAGCGCGTCGACCAGCGCGGGCGTGAGGGACCGATCGGACACGTCGGCCAGCAGCACCTTGCCGCGTTCCCCCAGCGCATAGTCGGCGGTGAGCACCCACAACGCGATCTCGTATCCGGGCCGGTAGGGGACGAGCCCGCCGGGGAGTCGGATGACGGCCTTGACCGAGCCCGAAGCCAGCAGTTCCCCGCGCAGGACACCGGCGTCGCTGGTCGGGTCGAGCGCGGCGGTGGTGTCGGCCGGCGCGACCACGATCGCGGTCGCGCCATGGGTCAGCGACATCAGCAGGTCGTTCAGCGCGTTCAGCGACAGTAGGGCAGAGCGTTCCTCGGCCGGACGGTAAGGCAACTGCGTGACGACGATCGTGGCCTCGTCCAGGCAACCGTCCAGGTCGGTGTGGACCCGGTACTCGACCTCGGAAACGTCGCGGACGGCCAGGCGCCGGCGCGTAAGCCGAGCCGCCACCGGGTCGGCGCACCCGGCGGTGATGCGCAGGACCTGGTCGTCGCGGAGGGTGCCGGTGACCGCGATCAGAAGGTCACCGACCCCGGCGTACGGGTCGGCGAGCCGTACGCCGCCGTCGCGGTCGGCGCGGGTGCGGGCATCGGCCAAGCCCGCGACCAGGGACTCCAGCAACGGGTCCAGCCGACTGGACGACATTTCGGCCGCGCCGAGGCGATCGCGGACCTGCATGATCCGTTCGAAAGCGCCCTGAGTGCTCCAGGCAGCCTCCACCAGCTCGTCCACCGCGGTCGGCAGCCAGGACGCGCGCAGCCCGCGGATCTCCGAGGCCAGCAGTTCGTCTTCCGGGTCGGCCTCGTCCGCATGCTCGCGCAGGCGCGCTATCAGGCCCGGCATCTCGTCATCGAGCGGCTCATCATCAGACAGATGACGCAGGCAGACCAACGCGGTCAGTGCCGGGATCAGTGTGCGGGCCGGCAACTGGGTGCCGAGCCGGGCGAGCGTGTGGACCCGCAGGTCCCCTTCGACCTCTCCCCGCTCGGCCCGCCCCGTCTCGACCAGCCAGTCGACGATGCGCGCGGCGTCGAAGAGCTGCTGCCCGCGTTCTTCCGTCGCCGGCTGCGGGAAGTCCGGGTGGCGGCGGCGCCAGGTGCTGACGACCGGCCTTTGCACGTCCGCCAGCTCGGCGATCTCCGTCATCGACATCAGGAGCGCTTCGCCACGGGCAAACTTCATCGTCAGCACCTCCTCTCCCGCGTGGGATCGACAGTAGAGCAACGGAATGAGCCGAGCCATCGACTTGGCCGATAACGGCCCTTATCAGGCAGTTTCGGAAGTCCCTTCGGGCCCCTCGTCGTCAACCACAGGGCGGACCGGCGGCTCGGCCGCAGCGGCCTCCAGCAGCTCCGGCCGCTTCAGTGGACGTGCGGAGGCGTCCACGGGAGCCAGCGGCTCCAGATGCCCTTCGACGACCTTCAGGTCCTCGAAGCGTCGCGCCGTGACCATGACCCGACCCTCCAGAGAACCGATCACCTTGTTGTACGCGCCGACGGAGTTGTCCAAGGACCTGCCAAGGTCGCGCAGATGGGTCGCCATCGTGACGAGGCGCTCGTGCAGCTCGCGCCCCAGATCGTGAACCTGCCGGAGGTTCTCCTGGAGCGCGGCCTGCGTCCACGCGGTGGCAACCGTGCGGAGCATCGCGATGAGGACCGTGGGCGTCGCCAGGACGATCCGCTTCTCCGCCGCGTACTCCATCAGCCGGGGGTCGTTGTCGAGCGCGGCCTGCAACAGCGCCTCGTTCGGCAGGTACATGATCACGAAGTCTGGGCTGCCGGCGACCTTGTTGTAGTAGCCCTTGCTCGCCAGCGAGTCGACGTGCTTACGCACCTGCTTGGCGTGCTCGGCCATGTGACGCTCCCGGGCCGCGTCGTCGGACGTCTCCTGGGCGTTGAGAAATGCCTCCAGAGAGACCTTTGCGTCCACGACCACCCGCTTGTCGCCGGCCAGGTGGACGACCATGTCCGGACGCAGTTGCCCGTCGTCGCCGTCCACCGAGTGCTGGATGGTGAAGTCGCAGTGCTCCTTCATGTTCGCCAGCTCGACGGTCCGCTTGAGCTGGAGCTCTCCCCACTGCCCGCGGACCTGCGGCTTGCGCAGTGCGTCGGCCAGAGCACGCGTCTGCTCCCGGCTCTTGACGTTCTCATCCGCCAGCATCATCAGCTGCTTGCCGAGTTCGCCCTCCGTCTTGGAACGGGTGGTGCTGAACTCGCGCAGATGCTGGTCGATCTCCTGCAGCTTCTGAGTAACGGCGCGGCCGGTGACTCCCAGCTTCTCGTCCGCGGTGGAGGCCAGCTTCGCCTGCGAGGCGTCCAGTGCCTTGGTCACGAGCGCCTCGAACTGCTCGGTCTGCTTCTGGGTCGTCTCCTTGCGGAGCTGGTCCAGCTCCTTGCGTGCCGCGTCGACCGTGGCCTGCTGCTGCCGAAGCCCATCGCACTCCTGCCGCGCGACGGCGAGATCCTGCTTGAACTCCTCCAACTCGCGCTTCCGCTCGTTGAGCGCGCTCCGGAGTTCCGCCTCGACCTGCGCCTGGCGGTGCATGTCCTGCTCCAGCGAACGGAGCTGCCGCACGCTCTCCTCCGCGGACGTTGTCATCAGCGCCGCGTTCTTCTCCGCGGCCTGGAGCTTCTCCTGCGTCGCCTTCAACTCGCTCTCGACCCGCGCTGCGAGATCGGCCTTCTCGCTGGACCTCGTGGACAGGTCGATCAGCGACGCCTTGGTCTCGTCCGCGCTCCTGCGCGCCTCGTCCCGTTCGGAGCGGAGCTCTTCGACCTGAGCGCGGGCGTGGTCACGCTGCTCTTCGGCGACCATGCGGTCGGCATTGACCCGGCTCCGCTCGGTGCCGGCGCGGCTGTGCGCGAGCAGGTAGCCGATGATGCCGAAGATGGCTCCGGACACGAGACACAGGACAGCGGACATCAAGACATCCATGGGTTGATACCTCCTGGGAAGTGGCCGACTGATCGACAGAGCGTCGCGTCGGCGGTGGGAGTGAACAGTGCGGCTCATGTGGCTCGCGGAACCAGCGGGCCGCACACCCAGAACGTAAGTCGCCCTCCGTTTTCAATCACACTATTTACCCGGTAAGGGGGGTTATCGGAGAACGAGGTTCAGATCTCTTCCGCCGCCTTCTAGCGTCCTTGCTGCCGCAGGCGCCCAGCCCACACCGGAGGCGCTGCGGCTCCCCGAGCAGGCACTCACTCCTGGAGCAGACGATGAAGAAGACGCACCTCCTCCTGCCGGCCGTCCTCACGCTCGGCCTTACGGCATGCGCGCCGGCCGAGGTGACCAGCAGCCCGGACGAGAAGCCCGCCGAGGCGCAGAAGACGCAGGAGGTTCAGGCCAAGGTCGGCGACACCATCACGCTCAAGGGGAACGACGAGGGGATGAAGGTCGCGGTGACCGTCGTGAAGGTCGCACAGAAGGCCGAGGGCAAGGACGAGTTCAACCAGCCCGAGCCCGGACAGCGCTTCGCCGCCGTCCAGATCCGCCTGAAGAACGTCGGCACCATCGCCTACGACGACTCGCCGGGCAACGGTGCGAAGGTCGTCGACGCCCAGGACCAGCAGTACGAGAGCTACCTCGGCGACGTCGCCCTCGGCCCGTCCATCGGCAGTGACGTCAAGCTGGCCCCCGGCAGCACCCGCAAGGGCTACCTGGTGTTCTCCGTCCCGAAGAAGGCCAAGCTCACCGAGTTCCAGTTCACCCTCGACAGCGGCTTCGCCACCCAGTCCGGCGAGTGGCTGCTCAAGCAGTAGACCGTGGGGCCGGCGACCTTTCACCGCCGGCGGATGCTGCCGCGTAGGAACTGGAAAAGAGCGTGGCTTCTATCGGACAACTGCGGCGGAGTGCCCGTTGACCTCCCGGTACAGGGTTACGCTTCCGCCCGTGAGTCACCCGTGCCCGGCGATCGCCGCGCAACCCTCCCCTTCAACGGCGAGAAGCCACTTCAGGAGCGAGCGATGGACAACAAGATTCAGCTGATCAGTGACGGTGATGGGCTGGCGGTCATCGGGGATGTGACGGATGTCGAACGCTTTCTCGTCTCGGAGGGACTGCCATCGAAAGATCTGGGACTGCAACGACTCAAGTCCGCCGCCGCTACCGGCTCGGTGGCCGCGCAGGCAGGTTCGGAGATCGCCGCCAACTCCGGCCGCTGGGTGCAACTGACAAAGGAGTCGGCGCAGGCCATCCAGAAGTACGGGCTGAGGGAGAGCTCGAAGTCGGGTCTCAGCACAGGTGTGGTGAAGGGGAACAAGGGCCAGATCAGGGGGTTTGTTGAGTTCGCGAAGACGCCCGGATCGCTTCTGACCAACCCGGCGATGCTCGCCGGTGCTGCGGGGATCATGGCGCAGATCGCGATGCAGCAGACCATGGACGAGATCACCGACTATCTCGCCACGATCGACGAGAAGGTCGACGACGTGCTGCGTGCCCAGAAGGACGCCGTGCTGGCCCGCATGATCGGAGTGGGCCTCGTCATCGACGAGTCCATGACCATCCGAGAGAAGAGGGGCCGGGTCGACGAGGTCACGTGGTCGAAGGTGCAGACCGCGCCGACGACCATCGCAGAGACCCAGGCGTACGCATTGCGGCAACTCGACGCACTCGCCGAGAAGATGGAGCGCAAAACCAAGATCGGGGATCTCGCCGCAACGGCCAAGGAAGCCGAGTCCACGGTTCGGGAATGGCTCGCTGTCCTGGCTCGCTCCTTCCAACTGCAGGACGCGATCGCCGTGCTCGAACTCGACCGGGTGCTGGATGCGTCTCCGGAGGAGTTGGACGGGCATCGCCTCGGATTGAAGGCCGCCCGGCAGGACCGGCTGGAACTCATCTCGCGGTGCACCGAGCGCCTGGTGGCCCGGATGGACGCGGCCGCCGGCACGGCCAACGCGAAGGTGCTGCTGCACCCGACCAAGTCCCCGGTCGTCGTCCAGTCGAGCAACCAGGTCGCGGCTGGCGTCAATGACTTCCACGGGCGGCTCGGGATCGAGTCCGCTGAGCGGTCGGCGGAGGCGCGACGATGGACGGAGGCGGCCGTAGAGGTGCGGGACAAGGCGCTTGAGACAGGAGCAAAGGGCGTCGATGCGGCCAGAAGCCGTGGTAGCGAGACCCTCGTCCGGGCCAACTCGGTGAAGGGCAAGCTCTCCGGCGAGATCGTCGAGCGTGCCCGCCGTCTACGCGGGGACGAGAAGAAGCGCGCTGAGGAAGCTGAATGAGCACCGACCGTCGGTCAAGTACGCGGCCCCAGCCCACCCCGAACGTGAGGGGCCAGATCGTCACCGCTTAGCGGCGTATACGGTGAGTATTATCGCGGTTGCTATGGGCGCAGGATACCTGCTCGGGTGGTCCAGTCATTCGGAGCCCGAGCTGGGCAGAAGCCCCTCGCCCGCAGTCACGTCGAATATCTGGTCAACGACGCCCGCGCCGTTCCCTGCACGAGTTGCGCCGAAGGTCATCAACTGTGGGCCGGGCGACGACCCTGGGTCGTTGCTACTGCGCAACGAGACCTGCATGTCTCCGGATCCCGAAGAAGAGGCCATCGGCCAGATGCTGGAGCGTCTGGCCGAACAGCAACGGCAGCTTGAACGGAACATGCGTTCCAACTCGCCTACCGTCCCCGTCATCCCCTCGGTAAGTCCGGTCATCCCGCCGGGTGGGGGAACGTTGTGTGCGGACGGCAGTTGGTCTACATCCTCAGGGCGTGGCACCTGCTCTTGGCACGGCGGCGAAGCCGGCTGATGTTCATGAACGGTGGTGCGGGGCTCGATCGTGGACGGTTAGGGAGACGTTCCTGCCGAGTGATGCCGATAGTGCCCTCACTGCGGTGTCGGTAGCGTTGGCGAATCTCGCTTGGAGTGGCGGTGGTAATGGCCCGGAGTCCAAGCCGCTTGCGGCAACAAGGTCGGCTAAAGCGTGACGCTGGTGTGGGGGCAGGCGAAGGCCGGGGATGCCGTGGTTGAGAGCGGCTCGAGCGGCGTACCCGTCGCCTGAGTCAACTGCCTCAGCCGCGACCTGCCGGAGCAGCGTGGGCACTTGGGAGTGGACGTCGATGCCGGCGAGGGCGGTGACGGTTAGTACTCCAGCCGCACTTGGAGATCTCGGTCTGATCGAGGTCGGGACGTGAGACGGCCACCGCTGTGATCGTGTGGGTGTGTTGAGACCAGACGATCGGCGGTGGCCGTGCCGCCTACTGTAGAAGATGTCGATCCGGCGGGGTGGGCTGATGGGTTCGATGAGTTGTTCGCGCAGGTGGTGGCGCCGTTCTTCGGGCGCCGGGAGCCCCGGGTGCGGGCCCGGTGGTATCTGCTGGGGCTGTTGAGCGGGCTGGAGCGCAAGAACGGCTGGTCGCTGGCGGAGTTCGCCGGGGACATCACTCCCGATGGGATGCAGCGGCTACTGAATCACGCCCGCTGGGACGCCGATCAGGTGCGGGACGCGCTGCGATGGCAGGTGGCCGAGCGGCTCGGCTCGGCCGACGCGGTGCTGGCGGTCGATGACACCGGGTTTGAGAAGAAGGGCCGCCGCAGCGCGGGGGTGCAGCGGCAGTACACCGGCACCGCAGGCAAGATCACCAACTGTCAGATCGGGGTGTTCTGCTCGTATGTGAACCCCGATAAGCAGCGGGTTCTGATCGACCGGGAGCTGTATCTGCCCGAGTCCTGGTTCGCCGATCCGGGCCGGCTCGTCGACGCCGGGGTCGACGAGCGCACGCGGTTTGCGACCAAGCCGGAGCTGGCCTGGCGGATGATCGAACGCGCCGCTGATGATCCGCTGCTGGTGTTCGGGTGGGTGACCGGCGACGAGGCCTACGGCGACAACACCGTGCTGCGCCGCCGCTGCACCGGCCGCGGCATCAACTTTGTGTTCGCGGTCTCCTGCGACCACCCGCTCGTGCTCGGCGGCACCCGCACCAGGGCCGATGCCGCGTTCGCCGGCCTGGGGGAGACGGCGTGGCAGCGGCACTCGTGCGGAAACGGCGCCAAAGGCCGCCGCTGGTACGACTGGGCATGGATCAGCCTGGGCGAACACGAATGGATGCTGGCCCGCCGGTCGATCAGCGACCCCACCGACCTGGCGTTCTACCGGTGCCGGGCGAACCGGCCGGTCGGATTGCCCGAGCTGGTGCGGGTGGCAGGCTCCCGCTGGAGCGTCGAGGAATGCTTCCAAGCGTCCAAGAACGAGGTCGGCCTGGACCACTACCAGGTCCGCAAGCACACCGCCTGGTACCGGCACGTCACCCTGGCCATGGTCGCCCACGCGCACCTGGTCTTCCTGGCCGCCGCCCCACCCCCAGGCCGAAGCGGCACCGACGACGGCGAGGCCGACGACCTCGCCACACAGGGGGCCGTCCCGGCAGGGACGTTCACCCTGCCGGCGGTATGAAGGTGACGATCCGGACGCGTTGGCCCCGCTCACGGTCAACGAGATCCGCCGCCTCCACGCCCTCCTGCACCCGACCCGGCACCCACCCGCACACCATCTGCACTGGTCACACTGGCGACGCCGCCACCAAGCCCGTGCTCGAAGATGCCACTACCAGCGACAACGAGAACTCACCCATCTCTAAATGCGGCTGGAGTATTAGGCCGAGGCGGACCCGGAAGAGCGCATAGCCGGTGACGGGTTCGCGGTCGCGGAACGCGCGAATCATCGCGGTGCTGAGCGTGTGAGGGACTTGTGAACCGGCGCTGCCGCAGATCACCGCGAGACACGAGGCGACTTGGTGTTCCCAGGGCTCGGTTGGGGTGCTGGCGTGGAGGAGTTCGCGTGCTTTGTCTGGCCTTTTACTGAAGAAGGCTGCGAGGATCGCGACCTGCCGTCCTTCCAGGAGATGGGTGCCGATCCCCCGATGTGCTTCGGCCAGGGCAACTGCGTCTTCCCACCGTCCCGTGGAGGTCAAGGCACGAGTGCCGTCGGTGAGGAGTTGCAGCCACACCCATTCGCGGAGCTTGTTCCGCTCCTCTTGGCTTCCCGTCAGCTGCCCGAGCGGCAGGACGCGGCCGTCGACCATTAGATCCGTGCCGGTCGTGACCGCGTGGTGCATCTCCTTGAGGATCCGCAAGGCTGCTTCCGGGTCTTGGTCGCGGATGTGGAGACGGGCCAGGTTGACGACCGGTTCGAGCATGTAGCGGGCTTGCAGCGTAGTGAGCCGGTGCCCGGCTGGGCGATAGACGTCGATGTGCTGCCAGCACAGTTGACGGGCCTCTCTGCTGAGGCCGTTGTCGCTGGCCAGCAACGCGGCCTTGTTCAGCGCGTGGGCCGCGCTGTGGAGCGCGTTGGCGTCCTGCCGTTCCGCGATGCAGGCGAGGTCGATGATCTCTTGGACGCGCTCGGGCAGGGGCGGGCACACCGGATGTCGGCGGCCAAGGAGAGGGAGGTATCGGAGGGCCTTCTTTTGCGTCCTCGGGTCCATGGTGGAGTTCCGTCTCAGGGCGAACCGCCGCCAGGCGGGGACAAGAATGCTGCGGTGGCAGCGCGCGCGAGTATGCCTTGGGTTGTCGCTGAAAGGCCGAGCCGGTTCCAGTGGAAGATCACCACGTGCGTGAGGACTGCTCTCAGCCCCCGATCGAGCCGGCCCGTGGCGGCAGCGGCGGCGAGTAGTCGGCCTGAGGCGCGGAAGGCGTCTCGCCAAACGGTTGCGTATTCGGCTGCATCGTTCAGGGCTGGCAGAGGGTCGGTGGGTTGGGCGGCGGCGTAGATGAGCGCGCGGACGCTGTCACACAGGTTGTCGACGGCGTCGGGGGCGATGGGCTCCTGTGGAGATGGGCGCAAGCGTGCGACTCGGTGGAAGACATCGCCGTTCTCGAACCAGTCGAGTCCCGCACCTTGTAGCAGAGCGTAGAGAAGGATGATCGACAGTTCTCGGCGGCCGACGGCTGGGGACTCGTGACGCGCGTAATCCAGGACGCCTCGGCTGTCGGCGCAGAAGAGGTCATGGACGATCCACATCGCCGTGGAACCGCCGAACGCCGCGTACTCCGGTTCGTAAACCGACGTCCGCCAGCCTTTGATCAACTTGGCTTCGGCGAGGTCGGTGAGCGCCTTGGCGATCTGCTCGTGGGCGTCGGCGTACAGATGCTCCGGCGTGACTGTCCTACGTAGGCGCAGCCGCCAACAGGGGTGCTTACGCAGGAACCACCAGCCGTCGATGACGCCCTGGCGTTGGAGTGCGTCCAGACGCGGTCCGAGTCGAGCGGCCGCGATGCTCTCGGCCTGCTCCCAGTCGGGGAACTCGACGAGGACCTGGCACCAGCGTTGCTCGGCGCGGCGCTCCAGGGCCGCGTATCCCGCCGCCATGTACACCTGGACGGCTTCGGAGAGGTCGGCCGAGTCCAGATTGTGGCCGGTGGCGGCAGCGTGGAGGTCCGTGCCAGCCAGAACGGCGAGCGTTCCGGACGCAAGTTCGGAGGGTTCGGCTTCGGTTAGGTGATCAGCAGGCATCTGTCCCATCCAGTGTGGGGCGGCGCGCCGCTTCGTGCGGTGTCCAGTACCAGCTCTACGCCGGCGCGTCCGGTCAGTAATCCGTGGTCAAGACGGTCCTGGGGAGCGGCATCGCAGGTGAGCGCTGTGGCCAGGGCGGGGAGTCGCTGGAGTAGGGCTGGGGCGCTGCTGTCGTGAGCGGCGCGGTAGACGGTCTGGTAGAGCCCGGCCAGGCCGTGGCAAATCCCCGGTTCGGTGATTCGGGCTAGGTTGCGGTCAGCCAGGGACGCCAACAGTGCATGTTCGGCGGTTCGCTGACGTGCGGTGTCGCCGGTGGCGATGGCGGCTAATTGAAGCGCGCGCGTGATCCCGGTGCTGCCGTAACACCACGACGGCCGCCCAGGTGCCTGCTGGGCGGGGTGGCCTGCGCGGAGTTCGGCGCGCGTGATCCACTGCGGCCACCACGGGCCGTCGGAGGTGTCCTGCTGCCAGTGGTCGAACCAGTTCGCCAGCTGGTGGATCGCTTCGTAGTGCTGGTCGACGACGTGACCGCGGCGTGCGGCCAGGGCCAGGAAAGCCAGGATGCCGGCGGCCCCGTGCGCCATGCCGAAGTTGGCGTGGCCACCGGGCGTCGGCAAGGTCGGGTCAGGGTCCTGTGATACCCACCACCCCGGCAGTTCGGCCCCGGCGCATCGCCGGGGCCGGGTAAGCCGTACCAGGTAGCCGAGCACTTCGGCGAGGACTTCGCTGCCGGGCCGGCGCACCAACAGCAGGGCGCCAATGCCGACCAGGCCGTGGAAGAGGTCGTACTCGGAGAAGCAGGCATCGTCGCCGGCGTCGATCCTTTGCACGGCAGCGGCCACGCGTCGGTGCGCCAGGCGCGTCACGTGACCGTCCAGGACGGCGAGAGGTTCGGCGTACCGTTGCCGACCGTCGGCGCCGGCGATGCCGAGCAGGAATGCAAGTGCTGGGGCTCCGAAATACAAGCTCGCATGATCGCCTCCGTCAACGGGGCCACTGGCCGTGTGTTGGATCCGGCGGTGCACGTCGCCCCAGCTGCTGCGGCCGGTCAGTGCGCGTTCGACGTGGAGGATCGCGATACCGGCTGTTCCGGTGGCCAGGGATTGATGCTGCGCCTGGTCGGTGGCGAGTGTGATCGGTGGTGACGTCACGGAGCGCCGTCCGGGGCTTGGGCGGTGGCCAAGTTGCGGAGTGCTACCGCGCGCGCCAACCGGCCTGTAGTCGCCTCGTGGACGGGGTCGAGACCGAGTGCCCGGACATGGTGCTCATGCAGCAACGTCTTCATCGGCTCTACGGGATCACGCTGACTCTTGAGGAGGCTGTAGTAGGCCGCTGCAGCGCGCGACCGGGCCTGCCAGGCGGAGGCGACTGCGTCACCGCCGGGTAGCGCGCGCACAGCGGCGACCCCGTTCACCGCGTCGCCAAAGCGTAGTGCTTGATCGCGTGATCCGGGATCGAGAGGACCAGTGCCCTGCTTCAGGCAATGGGTCAGTGCGCGATAGCCGGACGGAGGGTCGGGCGCCAACGCCGCGGCAAGGTGAGCCATGGACCCCGCCGCGATCGCCTGCCCCGATATTCCACTGGAATCGGCCAGCTTGATCTGGGCGATGGCGGCGGCGGTATCGGCGGCGAACACGTTCTCGGCGGCCTCCATGGCCGGACCGTGCCCATATCGGCCAGGGTGCTCGGTGGCCCGGGTGAGCGTCAGGTGCCCGACCAGACCGCGTCCCCGGAGGTCGGCGGTGAAGGCCGCCAGCCGGGCGGCCACCGTCCCGTACTGGGAGGAATCGGCGAGCCGGAACAGCACCACCAGGTACTGGTCGGCTTCAAGACGGATCAGGTCTCTGTGTCGGCGGATCCACCAGCGCTGGACGGCCCCGCCGAGTTGTTCCGCGAAGACGGGAAGGTGGCGCGTGAGGATCGCGTCGAAGCGCGCTGGGTTGCCCACCAGGTGCGCACGCAAGAGTTCCGCGTCGCCCGGCTGATGGATGAGGCCGGGCGACGCCGTCACTGGAGTGGTTGGGGACGGGGAGACGGCGACCATGGGGATCACTAGCTCCGTCGGGCGACCTATCCAGCCGAGGGCGTCCGGCGGTGCGTCCTCACATAGTTCGATCTGTTCGGTCTGCTGCAGCCGGGTGCGGAGCAGGTGACGATCTAGCGGCCTGTTCAGGTCGAGGGGCAGGCGCAGTTCCCCTTGGCATGCCACGACGCGAGTCGGCACCCTCCATCGGGCGCACCATCTCCTCATCCCCGCCTCCCACTCCTCGCCGACGCCGGTCACCTGGCTGCGGGCGAGGAGCCAACGCGCCCCGGACAACATCGTGCGCCGATAGCGGATGCGCGGCACGTATGGCAACGTGCGGGCGGCCCCCAGATCCAACGGGCCGAAGACGGCGCTGCGAGCGTCTGCGACCTCGGCCAGGAACCGCGCCAACGGCGGGGTCTGCACGCTGGCGTCCAGCGCATGCGGGATGTGCGCGATCACACGCCGTCCCGTGGAGCGCTGCACCAGATACATCTGGTCAGCGTCGGCGGTGACGGCAAGGTCCGCCAGCCTGATCACGTGTTGGTCGGAAACTGTAGCGTCGGCGTGCTCGGAGAGCGGCAGCATGACCGTCCCTAGGTGTGGAGCGACACGGACGACGTTGTCGTTGTGAGGTCGGCGCGGCGGGAATGACAACAGGGCGACGATGGCATCGTCGTCGGTGTAACCCCCGGCGAGACACGCACGGTCGGACTCGTCCAGCAGGTGAGTGAACCTCCCGATCATGCTGGTGTGAGCGCGCGGCGCCGCCACCACTCGCAGTTCGAAATCACCGCGGTCGATCGCCTCCGCCGAGACGGCATGCAAGGCGACTCCGAGCTCGACACGTCGCGGGACGATCGCGTCGGCTTGGTCGCCCACCGCCAATGACTGGAGGTCGGCATCCGTCAACGCGATCTCCTCCGTGCCGGCCATGGCTGCCTCCTGGATCAGTGACAGCAGGACGGCGTCGCGTTCGGTCAGCGTCCGCCATGCGGGCCTGGCACGGGGTGCTCCCAAATACCCGTGCGGGTAGCCCAGCCCAGAGTCGGCGAGCAGCTCCGCCACGGGGACCAACGCGCCGAGGCCGTAGCGGGCACGGAATCGGGAGTGGTAGTCCATCCACGCTGCCGTACCGAACGGCTGCGCGGAGACTCTGAGGAGGACGTCGGCCGCGCGCTCGGCCTCCTCCAGAACGCAGGCGGGCAGGGTGATGCGGGCATCCAGCCGCAGGTCCGCTGCCAATACGTGGTCGATTCCGGGCCGAAGGGCGCGCATCCTGGCGGCGACCCCGGCTCGAAGCGAGGCCGTCTGGGATCCGCCGGTTGTGGTGTTGTGCTGCGAGATCTCCGCGCTGATGGCCGCAAGCTCATCCTGGAACGCGCTGATCTCATCGAGCTTCCGATCGCGGGCTCTCCGATTGCTTGAGCTTCCGATCGTTCGGAGCATCCGGACGAGATGTTCCAGTGGGTCCAGGGCCGTCGATGGAGGGCGCAAGCTGGTGATGAGGAATCCGCCGCCGACCAGGCCATGGAGCATCTGCTGAACTCGGTCGACGTCAACGGCCGAGAACCGGAGGGAAACTCGCTCAATCAAAGCGTCCAGTTCGATCGGCATAGCAGCCTGTTCTAGGGCGTACTTGATGGGCGTGGTCAGGCGTACCGATGCCTCTCGAAGGGGACCCGGCGAGCGTGACCCCAGCTCAGCGCGCCTGGAGACGATGAAGCGGCCGTCGCGGACAACGCCGGCGTTGTCGGTTACCACCGTCAGCTTGCCCAGTAGGGCCTGGTCCTGTTCGAGCTGCTCGACCAGGCCGGTGACCCACTCGGCGTCGGCACGGACGACCGGCTGGTGAGCGGCGCCGATCTTCGCTACCGACGGACCGATGTTTGCCGCGGTGATTCCGGCGAACAGTCCGAACGGGGTAGCGCGCCCCTCCCATCGCAGCATGTAGGACGCCAATGACATCACCGTCCGCCGAAGCCGGCGCTCAGAGACGCGGTCGGCGAGGACACGGTCGATCTCTGAGGTCAGCGCGGGGCTGGCCAGTTCCACCGCCTCGCGGACGTCGGCACGCGTCCAGACTCCCCCCAACCACGCCCGCCCTTCCCGGGAGAACGCCACGGGATCGGCCGGGTCAAGGTTGGGAGGCGGGGCGATGCCCTCCGGGCATGTCGTTGCGCGCACCAGCACCAACCCGGTGTGCCGGAAACGTCGGGGAGCGGCCATGGCACATCCCTTTCTGCGCCCCTTCGTCCTGCCGGGCGGTTACCCGCGCGATGGGCGCCGCCCGGCAGGACGGTCAGCTGTTTCAGGCCGGGTCGTTGGAACTGGTGCTGCAGGCGCTGGTGCTACACGTACTGCCGCAGCCGTCGCTGGTGGAGCACATCATGGTCACCAGCGGAGTGGTGGTCTCCACCACACGCATGTCCAGCACGAACTCGTCCTCGCTGATGGCGGCCGGAGTGTCGAGCAGTTGAGCGGCGTCCAGGGTCAGATGTGGGGCCATCGGCTCCTCCTCATGTACGGGACGGACAAGGGTGTGTTGCTGCCCAGCTCCGGAGGCGGGTGCTCAGCCCGCCTGCGGCCAGGAGATCGAGACGGCGCCGTGGTGCTTGGTGAGCACAGCGGAGTGGCCGGAAGAAAGAGCGGGTTGGCTGCCGGTCGGCCAGAACTGGAATGCAGGCTCGCAGGAGCGGCCGTGGCGGTCCCACGCCTCAACCTGCTCGGTGAGCGCGGTGGCCGCGACCCGACCGTGGGACCCGTAGGCGGTCGCGCCGAACTCGACGCCGCCACCATTTAGAGCGGGCCGCACCGCCAGATAGGCGAAGGAGCCGTCGCGCACCACTCCGAACGGGAACCACGACTTGCCGAGCTGCGACGCCAGGTCGGTACCCGGAGCGGCACCGACCCGGCAGAAGCCCGGCAGAAAGGCCGCCAGCCACAGGTGCAGGTCGGCGAACGAGACACCGTTGGCGATGGTGACGCCGGACCACACCGAGACCGGCTCGGTCGCCAGGACGCCATCGAGCCCGGAGATCGGCTCGGGAGCTCCGGAGTCGAATTGCAGCTTGAGGTGCTTGCCGTGCCGGTCCGGCAGGAGGAACGTCCGCTCGGCGTGGGCGCCCTCGCCTCTCATCGGGACAAACCCGGCCAACTCGACATCGATGCTCGCCAGGTGGTCGCCATGGCGCTGGAAGGCGATGGTCCTGGTGACCCCATTCATTCGTAGCGGCACCACCAGGATGCCGGTGGCGGTGAGCTGATCGAGCCACGCCGGAAAAACGTCCCACGCGCCGACTGTGACCAGGATTCGATCAAACTGCTCGAAGCCGGAAATGGGGTGTTCGGCGTCGGCCTGCACGACCGTGACCCGCCCGCCGTATCCGGCCCTACCGAGCAGGTCACGGGCCCGCTCGGTGATCTCCCGGTCGATATCGACGCTGACGACATGCCCACTCGATCCGACGACTTCGGCCAGCAGCGCGGCGTTGTAGCCGCCCGACCCGATCTCCAGCACCGTCATGCCGGGTGCGATCGCGGCCATTTCGATCATGCGAGCCTGGATGTAGGTCGCGCTGACCGAGGAGATGTGCGCACCGTGCTCGTCGGTCTTGGTGATCACCGGGCTGTCGACGCTGTAGACGATCTCCAGGGAAGTGCCGACGGGGACGAACATCTCCCGTGGGACCGTGCGGAACGCCTTGTCCACGGCCGGTGAGACGATCTGGCGCTGGGCGCGCAGCGTGTCAGCCAGTTCGTGGCGCAGCCGTCTCGCTGGGCTGGAGTCGTCGGTCATGCCCGTCGCCTGGATCACGCGGTCCCCCCGGTTTGGTCGATGCCCACCGGGAAGCACGTCCGACACTGGCGGACGGGCCGGCTGACGTCACCGGCCGCGGGAAGGCAAGGAGACGCCTCACGAGGCCGATGCCGATGGGCGAACGGTCATGGCTGGCTCCCTTGAGTTAGGGAGTGGCTGCCTTGATGACCTTGACGGATCGGAGCCGTCCCCGGAAAGAGATTTGGCGCTCTTTGGCCCCTCACCGCAGAGTGAGGAGACCAAGACCCGCCCTCCGTCAGTCGGGGCTCGGGAGCTCGTACTGTTCGTGCGGGATCGCACGCTCCCACACCCGCTCGAACGCGGCGAGGCAGCGCGCCACCACGTCAGGATCGTTGCTGCTCTTCTCCTCGGGGATCTCGGTCCCGTCCCCGGAACAGAAGTTGAACATCACCAGTTTGTGGTCGAACAACCAGAAGTCCGCGCCGGGCAGCATCAGGTCCCACGCTCGATCACGCGGCAGCCAGCGCACGTCCTCTCCCGCCGCGACGTTCTGCGAGGTGAGCATGTGCTCCCAGCGGATGTAGTCCGACGGCGGCTCGGAGACCACGCGGGCGCGGCGGATCGTCACACCCCGCCCGACCGCGTCCTGGACGATCTTCTGCCAGTTCGCCATCTCGTACTGGCCCGAGCCGCCCGCCACGAAATCCCGGTAGGCCGGGTGGGAGGGGTCGTAGGTGTCGCGCATCTCCAGATGCAGCGCAGTGCGCTTGGCGACCTGGAGGACCTCGGTGCTGTCCGCCGGACCGTGCCCGAGCCGTCCCTGCTCGTACGTGCCGGCGGCGGCCTCGGCGATGATCGACGCCATGCGGGCCGGCAACCGGACCACGGCCTCATCGGAGTGCAGGTTCCCGTGCCGGGCGATCTCAGCGATCAGCAGCGGGTCGGTGATGAGCAGCCCCTGAAAGTAGAAGTCACCAGTATCGGGATCGACGTACACCGCGGGACACCGGCCCTCTGGCGAGTCAGGGTCTTCACCGACCAGATCGAACGCCACCACGGTCCTCCGTTCAGCTTCGAACAAGCGAGTCGAAAAAAGCTGTGGCCCTGCCGACCCTGACCCCGCCGCGGCTCAAGCGTCAAGCCGATGCCGGGCACCGGCGATGATTTGCCTGGCTTTCTCCCCATGGACGGCCAGACCGAAAAGCCGCTCCCAGGCCGCCACATAGTCAGCGACCTCCGCCGGCTGGGACACCGACAAGAAGCCCGACACCAACTCCACCGTGACCAACTCGGCATCGCTGATGACGAACGTGTGCTCCGGCCAGACCCGATGCCCGGCATGCGAACGCTCAGCGTCCAACGGGACGATTCCCAGCGACACCGAGGGTAGCCGCGTCGCAGCCAGCAGATACGACAGCTGCTCAGCGTGCGCCTCGGCGGAGACGACACGGTGATGAAGAACTTGCTCCTCCAGCAGGAACACGAACCGTGCGTCGGGACGCCGCAGCACCCGCTGCCGATCCATACGCTCGTCCAGCGCCGCAGCGACGTCGTCAACCTCAACGTGCTGCTCGACGCGGACGGACTCCAGCGCCGCAGCGGTGTACGCCCTGGTCTGCAGCAGTCCTGGAACGACATGCGTGCAGTAGGTGCGCATGAGTCTGACCCGCTCATAGCGATCTCGGACAGACTCCTGGGCACCCTTGAGCCCCCCGTGGTTGAGCTGCCGGTAGGTCAGCCACATCCGCTCAACGCTGGCCTGCTCGGCCAGCAGCTCGCGCATGCGCTGCTCGGAAGCCCCGCATATCCCACACCACAACCGGACATGCTCGGCCGACGCCGGACGGACGGCGCGCTCGATCTTCGAGATGTTCGTCGAGTCCCGCCACCCGGCCCGCCGCGCGAACTCCACACCGGAAATGCCCGCAGCCGTACGGAGCTCACGGAGCTGATCGGCCAGCCGCTGCCGGGCGGCCTGCGCGCTGGAGGAGGACGACGAGGGCATCGCCCCCATCCAAGCGCAGTTGCACCGCCCGCCTACAACTCAACAGGGAGACGGGTGCCTGCCGTTCGGACACTTCGCCGTTGGCAATGCGCCTGAACGGATATCTTCGTAATCAAGCAAGTGGTCGTAGCCAAACAGCATCGAAAGCTACACGTTCAGCTCCTCTGCGACATCCATGATCGTCGCCGAAAGATGCCGGTGACTGATTCATGCTCAATTCGTATGAGGTTCCGGTGCTGTCTGCGGTGATCTTTTCCTGGCTGAGTCGGAACCATTCCCCTCGATGCGCGGATTGATCGATTGTTTGATCAGATATATCTACCTGGTGCGCCAGATTGGGGACATCGGGTGCGTGTATCAGCACATCATACTTTCCTGCTTTGATGCCGCCGAAAATGAATCGGACGTAGGGAACCGCGCAGTCTTTGCCAATTGCTGTGGGTGCCCAGCCGAAGCGGCCGGCATAACCACCTGTGGAAAATCTGACTGACCCAATGACGTCTGCACCCTCATAGGCCCAGAACCGGATTTTTGCGGGCGGCCTGTTGTCGGCTTCGCTCGCTGTCGACGAGCGTGCACTGGCTATGTAACCCCGAATTTTTGGCGCAGTGCTCTTGCTGGGAGACGGGGTTCGACTTGGGTGTCGCTTTGGAGTGGAGGTGGACTGTGCCTTCTCGGGCGGAGATGGTTTGCTGCTGGATGATGACGTCGATGTTGTGGAACTATCGGGAGAATCGCCGCCGAATATCCTATCGCGTGCCTGAGGATACGCCACCACAACGGTGGTGAGAATAACGGTAGCTACTCCACTAAAGGCCAGGAATAGCTTGGACCGAGGTTTCATCTGGTCGCTGACCAGGTTGACGATCAACCCGGAGATGAATGTGACTAGTGAGGTCGCCAGTGCAACGGCAACTATCTCGGTCCAAGACTGATTCACGGCTTCACGATACGTGATCCTCGTCCATCTTGATGGCTCTTCATTCTTGACTAGCTCGGTCGTCGGCTCGTTCTCTGCCCTGTGTCCTGTATCGGCCATCCCGGGCGACTGGCTTGCTCTTGTATCTGGCTAAGCGGCGGCCTGGGCATACTTTGATGTTCGGATTCGAGGGACGATCCTATCGGATATGGGAATTCGGTTGCGGATAGACGTTGCTGGTTCGCCTCGTTCGCTCGACGGAGGATCAACTGCGCTTCGTTCGTGTCGCAGTGCGGCCCGGGGGTTAGGTCTTGGATGGCTTCGACCAGGGTCGTGATGGCTTGGCGTCCCCTGGTATGAGCTTTTTCGTACAGACTTGATAGTTCGCGGACTGATCTTGGAACACGGGGTAGATGGGTCGGGTATTTCTTTTGGTGGTTGAGGGTGCCGATTGCTGCGGCGTCGTTGATGGCGGCGTGGTGGTGAGCGGCAAGGTGATTGCAGGCTTCGATGGCCTTGAGTGACCCTTTTTCATCCTCGGGTGAGCTCGTAGTTCTGTAGGACGGCGATGGCCTTGACCAGGTGGCCGGCCTTGCTGGGACTGCAGCGGAGCTTGCGGAGGATTCGCCATGATTTGAGCTGGGCGTTCGCGCGTTCGCCGGGGCCGCGGAGCTTGGCGTGCGCCCGGTTCGCCTGCTTCTGCGACTCGGGCTTGTCCTTGCCCTTGTAGGGCGTGATGACGATCGAGGCCTCGGCTCCTTGGTAGGCCTTGTCGGCCAGGGTGAGGATTCCCGCCTTCTCCAGTGCGCGCGGGATGCCCCGGACGCGGGCGGCGGTCAGGTCGTGGATCTTGCCGGGCATCGCCCCCGAGGTCCACAGGATCGTCCCGTCCGGGCCGGCGATCACCTGCACGTTCATCCCGTGCACCCGATGCTTGCCGGAGAAGTGGGGGCGGTCGGCCTTCACCCGGTCGGTGTGGATCAGCGTGCCGTCCAGAACCAGGTGCGTCAGCCCGTCGGTCCCGGCCTTGCGCAACGCGGCCCACAGCTTGGGGAACGCGCCGACAACAGCGCGACGATCTCCTCGACGTAGCGCCAGGCAGTGGCGACCGATACGCCGAAACCCGCGGCGGCCTCGGCGAATGTCTCGCCCTTGCGCAGGTGCACCAGCACCAGGAGAGCCTGCTGGCCGGGGTTCAGCAGCCGCCACCGCGACCTGATCGCCCGGCGATGGCGGCGTACGATCCCGGCCACGTAGTTCAGCGTCGGACGCGACAAATCCACAGCGGCACGGTAAAACAGCATGCAGAAGCTCCTGGTGGACGGTGTGGGTTGTGGTGATCAACCCGTCTACCAGGGGCTTCTCTGCATCCGCAGGGAATCCATCAACTCGCGATCATGCTGTGATCAACCAGCCCGCCCGAGGATGAAAAAGGGTCAGGGACAGCAAGGCCCCTGACACCGGCCACCTCACCCTCACATCCCACGCCTTCGCTGCACTCATCCACCGCGCCAAGCAGAACAAACTCAACCTCTGAGTGCGTGTCTGAGGAGGGTCTCGTTATAGGTATGCGAGGGGCGTAGGGCTTGGCGGACGGCGGGCTGTCCCACCCCGGGCCAGGCGGCGGGTCATGAGGCCGATGGCGGCCCATCGGATCATGGCTTCGCTGGTGGCGGGGTGGCGTTGGCAGTCGCGGGCCAGGCGCCGATGTGCGGTGAGCCAGGCCGGCGTCCGTTCGACCGCCCCCCTGCGGGGCAGCACGGCGAACCCCTTCTGGTCTGCGGGCTTGCGGACGATGCTCAGGTGCGGGAGTTGACCATGGGGCGCCCTGCTCCACAGGTCTCGCCCGGCGCCATTCCCCGGATCTGCACTTTTCGTGATCATTTCTCGCGTTCGCGCTTGCCCCGGCGAGGGCAGAGCTTGGAACGAACGGGGGGAAAATTCATGATCATCAATAGTTCATCGGAAACAACGCGGCGGGGGACGCTCGGCCGGTTCTGCGGAAGCGCCGCACTTGTCGCGGGCCTGGTCGCGTCCGGAATGGCGGGTACCGCAGGGGCCGCTCCGGCGGCGAGCGGTGACACGGCGGGTCCACGGGCCGAGGCACCGCAGGCCAGGCCCAAGAAGGATCGGCTTCCGGTCAAGGCGATCGAGAAGATCTTGCAGGCCGACGGCCACGTGAGCGAGAGCGGGGTCCTCGAGGTCGACATCGACCGCAAGGACCTCCACGTCAGCGGGGGCCACCCCCGGGTGAAGTTCAAGGACGGCTTCCAGATCCAGCACGAGCTGTTCTTCCAGTCGCTCGGGCATGGAAAGGCGATCCTCAACGGCGACCTGGCCCTGCGGCCCCGGGAGATCCAACCGGTCATCGACGGCTTCATCGCCCATGGGATCACCTTCCAGGCGCAGCACCAGCACCTGTACGACCTGCGGCCGATGGTGTGGTTCCTGCACTTCCGCGCGGTCGGGAACCCGGTCCGGCTGGCCGGCGCCGCCCGCGCCGTCATCGCCAAGACGTCCACGCCGCTGCCGCAGCACTCGCCACCGCACCCCAAGACCCCGCTTCCCGTCCGGAAGCTGGCGAAGGTCCTCGGCGGGGACGCCACGGTCGGGGAGAACGGGATCGTCACCGTGACCGTGCCGCGCACCGACAGGATCAGGCTCGGCGGCGTGCTCGTCGACCCGGACCTCGGGGTGTCCACCAGCGTCCAGTTCCAGCCGCTCCGGAAGGGCAAGGCGGCCGTGGTCCCCGACTTCTCGATGAAGTCCTCGGAGACGCAGCCGGTCATCTCGACCATGCGTCGCACACACTGGGAGGTGGGCTGCCTCTACAACCAGGAGACCGCCGAGATCCCGCAGCTGTACTTCTCGCACATGTACCGCGTCGGCGACCCTGTCGCCCTCGCGAAGCAGGTCCGCGAAGGGCTCAACCACACGGCCGCCAAGCGCGCCTGACGGGCAAGGTGAGGGATCCGCTCTGAGGCGGCCGACGGCCGGCGGCCCGACCCGCCGGCCGCCTCACCGCGAGCCGCCCGAGTCGATCAACCGGTCGCCCTGACCGCCGCGGTCACGTGCAGCGAGGGCACCCCCACCGGCACGGTCGAGTTCCGCGACGGCACCACCTTCCTGGGCGCCGTCCCACTGATCCTCGGCGCGGCCTACCTGGTCACCGCCTTCCGCACCACCGGTCGCCACACCATCACCGCCGTCTACAGCGCCGGGCGGACCCGCCCCGGGTCGATCGTCTTGACCGTGTACTTCACGCCCCCCGCCACAACGACCGGATCCTCCGCCAGAATCCGCTCGACCGCCGCACGATCGACGCCGCAGGCTAGCGAACTGGCCGCGCACTCCCCCATGCTCGTCACCGACCCGCCCCGACACGCTACTGGTCGAAACCGTTAATTCGTCGGGGATGGCGGGTTGGGCCAGGCCGTGGTGTCGCCGAGGTAGAGGCCGCAGGCGCAGTCGAGGGCTTCTTGTGGTGTTCCGGCCTGGTGACCGCTTGGAGCGCAAGCTCCTCACCCCCGGCGACTTCGAGGACTGGACGGACTCGCCGCCCAGATCCTGGCCCTCGAGAAGCATTACAACGCCGTGGCCCGGCCGTTCGACTGGCGCTTCAACCGCGCCGACCTCAACCGGCTCCCGGTACGTATCAGAAAGCACGACCGGCACGCACCCCAGCCGATATCCGCATGAGACCCGACGAATTAACGGTTTCGACCACTGGCTGGGCGATCCTTCGCGCCGGTCGCCTGGTGAATCGATAGGGCGGCCTGTGATGCTGGTGGGTTTCAAGTTGCCAGCTGTTCACTTGATTCGCCGGAGGGTTTGGTTATGTCCTCGGTCGTTGAAGGGCCCCGCGGCGTGGTCCGGAATCTTGTCACAGGAGTCAGCCCCTTCGACGAGCGGGAAGCCGCTGATCGACAGTGGATGCTGGACTGGATCCAATCAGGTGCTCCACTGTTTCGGACCGAGAAGCCCGCCAACCCGCCGGAGCATCTAGCGGTGTACGCGGCACTGGTGGATGAGGACTCCCGCTCGGTGATGCTCGTCGACCACGTAAAGGCGAAGGCGTGGTTGATGCCTGGTGGTCATGTGGACCCGAATGAGGATCCTCGGCAGACGATCGTGCGTGAACTCGATGAGGAACTGCGCATCGCCCCGTCGTTCATCCGCTGACCGGTAGCGCTCCACTGTTTCTTACCGTGCCCCAGACGCGGGGTGCCCACTCGCACACCGATGTCACGGTGTGGTTCGTCTGGCGCGGTTCGTCGCCAAGCTCTCTCAGACGCTGGACCGGGTCACCGCGAGTTAGCAGGTGCGCGGTCGGCGAAGGCGTCGATCTCGGCTTCATTGGGCAGCGGATCCCCGAAGGGACGGCTGCACCACCGGCTACCTGCTGCGCACGCGAACCGCAATATCTCCCGCCGGGGGCTGGTGTTCCTCTTGTCGTTTTTCAGTGACCGACGTCGTGGTCGCCGATTTCGACGAGTCCGCTCTCGTACGCGAAGATCACGATCTGGGCGCGGTCGCGCAGGCCGAGCTTGGCGAGGATGCCCGACACGTGCGACTTGACGGTGGCGGCCCCGATGAAGAGCTCCGTGGCGATCTCGGAGTTGCTGGACCCCCGTGCGATGGCGGCCATCACCTCGCGTTCCCGGTCGGTGAGGCGCTCCAGGCGGCGCGCGAGGGTGTCGTTGACGGAGCGGTGCTCGGCGAACCGGCTGACGAGCCGCCGGGTGATCGACGGTGCCAGCAGCGCGCCGCCGTCGGCCACGGTGCGGACGGCACCGGCGAGCTGGTCGGCGGGAATGTCCTTGAGCACGAAGCCGCTGGCACCGGTGCGCAATGCCTTGTAGACGTACTCGTCCGGGTCGAACGTGGTAAGGATCAAGACCCGGACGTCCCAGTCGGATTCGGCCAGGATCCGGGACGTCGCCTCCAGGCCGTCCATGTCGGGCATCCGGATGTCCATGAGCATCACGTCGGGGCGATGCCGCCGCGCCGCCTCGATCGCCTCCAGCCCGGTCCCGGCCTCGGCGACGACCTCGATGTCGTCGTGGACCCGCAGGATCATGGCGAAACCCCCGCGGACCAGTGCCTGATCGTCGACCACGACGACACGGATGGTCACGCCGCCCCCTCCTCGCCCGGCGGTTCGTCAGCGCGGGCGCGAGGCCCGGCGGCCCGTCGCCGGCTCACGTCGGCCCGCCCGCGGCGGGCAGGTGGGCGACGACCTGGAACCCGCCCCCTGGGCGCGGCCGGGTGTCCACGGTCCCGCCCAACAGTAGCGCCCGTTCCCGCATCCCCACGAGGCCGTGACCGCCCGCTCCGCCCCGGACGGCGTCCGATCCCGCCATGACGGCGGTGCCGTGACCGTCGTCGAGCACCTCGATCACGATCTCGCTCCTGTCGGTACCGAGCCGGACCTCGGTACGGGCACCGGGACCGGCGTGCTTGAGGACGTTCGTGAGCGCCTCCTGGACGATGCGGTAGGCGAACAGGTCCACGCGCGCCGGAAGCGTGTCGGGCACCCCGTCCATCGCCAGCGCGACCTCCACGCCCGCCTCGCGGATCTGCTCGACGAGCCTGGGTAGATCCGCGAGGCCGGGTTGAGGGCCGAGTTCGTCAAGGTCGGTCTCCGGACGAAGGACCCCGAGCAGGTGGCGCAGCTCGTCCAGCGCCTGGCGCCCCGCCTGCTCCACCGCTCCCATCGCCTGCAGCGCACCGTCCAGGTCCTGCGCGGCCACGGCCTTGGCCGCGCCCGCCTGGATCGTCATGAGGCTCACCCGGTGGGCGACCACGTCGTGCAGCTCCCGGGCGATGCGGGTGCGCTCCTCGGCCAGGATCCGGCGGGCCTCCGCGGCCTGTTCGCGCAGCCGCTGGGCGGTGCGCTCCTTGCGCAGCCGGAAGCGGCGCCCGACGTACCACACCCCGAAGGCGAAGAGGCTGCCGAAGGTGGCGTGCACCTCCCACGAGACCGGATCATCGAGGCAGTCGAGCTGGACCAGGGCGATGGCCGCGGCGATGCCCACCGGGCCCCACCGCTGCACGGTCTCGTACCGCCCCACGCTGTACAGGGCGATGAACGCCACGAGCCCGCCCTGGTCCTCGTGGCGGACGACCATCACAGCCCAGGCGGCCAGGCCGACGCCGAGCACGATCAGGGGCGCGCGCCTGCGCCAGCACAGTCCCGCGGCGGCCACCACCGAGACCGGCAGGAAGACGAGCGAGATGTCGCCAGGGGGACGGATGAGAAGCGAATCACCGGGACCGTCCACCACGAACACCGTGACGAAGAGGGCGGCGAGCGCGAGGACGGCGTCCGCGGAGCGGGGCCAGCGGGTGAAGGGGTTCCAGCCCGTCCCCTGAGCGTTCCCGGGCGACGTGCGGGACGGCGCCGCCAGGCGGTTCACCGTCGCTCCCCCGGTGAATCGCCGCCCCACGGGGGACTGGCGCTCCGCGGTGATCCGGCGCTCTCCGGTGATCCACGCGATGAGGCGTCGCGGCTCGTCGGCTGGCACGGACTCACCGTAGATCAGGCCGGACCCGGGGTCATCCGCCCGCGGGCGGATGACCGTCTCCGCCGCGCGGCGGGCGAGCGTGCGCCGGCGGCCCCGCACGGACCCGCCCGGCGAGGGACGACGGAACCGGTCCGCGGGCGGGCGACTTCGCCGGTCCCGGCGAGGACCGTTGAGCACGAGGCGTCGGCTTACGGCGCCCCGACATCCGAACCAGAGCACCGGGAGAGCACAGCCGTGCATCGTCTTGTCCGCCGTATCGGCGCCGTCAGCGCCCGCAGACCCTGGACCGCCATCGGGGCGTGGCTGATCGCCGCGGCCATCGTCATCGGGTTCGCGGGCGCCTCCGGCGGCGCGTTCGTCGACGACTTCATCGCCCCCGGCAGCCAGAGCGAGCGAGCGATGGACCTGCTGGAGAAGCGCTTCCCCGAAGCGGCCGGCGGCAGCGCGAGGGCGGTGTTCGCCGTACCCCGCGGACAGCGGCTGGAGGACCACCGGCCCGCCATCGACGCCGCGGTCGCGCGGATCACCCGCGTGGAGCACGTGGCCGGGGTCGCCGATCCGTTCACCGCGGGCACGGTGTCGCCCGACGGGCGCATCGGTTTCGCCGAGATCACCTTCGACCGTCCGGCCGCCGGGCTCGGCCCGAAGCCGATCGCCGAGATCACCGACCTGCTCCGTCCCGCCCGGACGGCGGGCGTCACGGCCGAACTCGGCGGCGACGCGGCCTTCATCAACGCCGAGCCGGTGACGTCGGCGGCGGACGCCGCCGGCCTGGTGGCCGCGCTCGTCGTGCTGCTCGTCGCGTTCGGGACGGTCGTGGCCGCGCTGGTCCCGATCACGCTCGCCCTGGTGACGGTCGCCGCGGGCCTCGGCGGTATCGCGCTGCTGGCCGGCGTGTCGGACGTCTCCAGCGCCGCGCCGACCATCGGCGCCGTGATCGGTCTCGGGGTCGGCATCGACTACGCCCTGTTCATCATGTCCCGCTACCAGGAGAACCGCGCCACCGGCCAGGACAACTCCACCGCACTGGCCAACGCCATGGGATCAGCGGGCTCCGCCGTCCTGTTCGCCGGCGGCACCGTCGTCGTGGCGATGGCCGCCCTCCTGCTGACCGGGCTGGGCTTCCTGATCTCGGTAGGGCTCAGCGTCTCGCTGGTCGTGCTGTTCGCCGTGGGCACCGCCCTCACCCTGCTGCCGGCCCTGCTGTCGCTGCTCGGCGATCGCATCGACCGCGGACGGCTCGTGCGCCGGCGGCGCCCCGTCAAGCAGGCCGGGGACACGGTGTGGTGGCGCTTCGCCCACCGCGTCTCCGGCCGGCCGTGGCCGTACCTGATCGCGGCGTCCGCGGTGCTGGTCGTGCTGGCGGTCCCGGCGCTGTCGATGCGAACGGGATTCCCCGACGCCGGCGACGACTCGCCGAGCACCACGCACCGCCGCGCCTACGATCTGCTGGCCGAGGGCTTCGGCCCGGGCTTCAACGCACCACTGCTCCTCGTCGTCGATCTGCGCGCCCCCGGTGTGAACGCCCAGGACATCCCCACGCTGTCGCAGCGCATCGCCGGCGACCCCGGCATCGCCGCGGTCGGGAGGCCGCAGGCGTCCCCGGCGGGGGACACGGTCGTGCTGCCCGCCGTCCCCACCACCGCGCCGGCGGATCCCCAGACCTCCGAGACCCTCGGACGCGTCCGCGGCCTCGCCCCCGCCAACGTCTCGGTGTCCGGCCTGACCGCCATGACCGACGACCTCACCAGGCAGCTCTCCGACACCCTGCCGACCTTCGTCACGGCGATCCTGATCGCGTCGTTCCTGCTGCTCATGGTGGTGTTCCGGTCCATCGCGGTACCGCTGAAGGCCGCCGGGATGAACCTGCTGTCGATCGGTGCCGCGTACGGCGTCGTGGTCGCCGTGTTCCAGTGGGGGTGGCTGAAGGACCTGTTCGGCCTGGACGGGACGTACCTGATCGCCTCCCCGCTGCCCACGATCTTCTTCGCGATCCTCTTCGGGCTGTCCATGGACTATGAGGTGTTCCTGCTCTCCCGCATCCGCGAGGAGTACGAGGCCACGGGCGACACCGCCGAGTCGGTGGCTCGCGGCATGGCGGGCAGCGGCCGCGTGATCACCTCTGCCGCGCTGATCATGACGGTGGTGTTCCTCAGTCTCGTCGCCAACGCCTCGCCGCTCGTCAGAATGCTGGGCCTGGGGCTGACCACGGCGATCGTCCTCGACGCGACGATCGTACGAATGGTGCTGGTCCCGGCGGCCATGGCCCTGATGGGCCGGATGAACTGGTGGCTCCCACGCTGGCTCGACCACCGGCTGCCTCACCTGAGCATCGAGCAAGCCGACGGCGTCCCGCACAATCCGCGGCCGGTATCCGCCGTAACCACGAATGGCCGCACCTGACCCGTCCAAGCGCGCCGGCCGCTTCGGCCTCACCGTCACGGCAGAAGCGGAGGCGGGGCTCTGATCCTTGGACACCGGCACAGCGATCCCGCCCGCGGCTGCGACCACTTCCAATCGTCCAGCGGAGACGTTCACCTGGTCATCGCGGCTACGGAGTTTGCGGCGACCGAGGGGGCGGGCGGTGGGGGCAGTACTCGGCGGTCACGGCCTGGGCGGTGAGCTGGACCTGGTTGACGGCGTCGGTGGTGAAGACGAACGACATCGTGTGCCGTCCGTCGCGCGTGCCGCCCGTCCAGGTCTCCCAGCCGTCCAGGGTTCCGCCGTTGCCGTACACCTTCACGCCGCAGGGCGGTGTGGCGATGACCGTCCCGAGGCCGTAGCGGAACATGTCGCTGCCGGGATAGGGCTGCGACCCCGGGACGGGACGGAGCATCGCGCGCAGCAGCCGTCCGGGCAGCAACCGTCCGGCCAGCAAGGCGGAGTCGAACCGGTTGAGATCGCCGGCCGTGGAGATCATGTCGCCTGAGGCGCGGGCGAAGGTGGTGTTGACCTCGGTGGTGTCCTTAAGCCGCGCCGGGTCGCCGTTCGCCGGTGTGTACGCGCTCAGGTGCGGGCCGCGGATCCGCGGGTTCGTGCCGGGAAAGTAGGTGCCGCGCAGGTGGAGCGGCCGGATGATCCGCTTCGTGATCTCGTGCACGTACGTCCGGCCGGTGACGCTTTCGATGATCATGCCGAGCAGCGCGTAGTCGGTGTCGGAGTACCGCCAGGAGGTGCCGGGCGGAAAGTCGGGTGGGTACTCCAGGCCCGCCTCGGCCAGTTCCCGCAGCGTGAAGTCGTGCCGTGGGTCTGTTACGGCGATCTCCTCGATGCGGGGGTTGCGCGTGTAGTCGGCGATCCCGCTGGTGTGGTTGAGCAGCATGCGCACCGTGATCTTGTCGCCCCGGTACCCGTTGCCCTGGACGACACCGGGGATCACCTGATCGACGGTGTCGTCGAGGCGCAGCCGCCGCTCGGCGACGAGCTGGAGGATCACGGTCGACACGAACGTCTTGGTGATGCTGCCGACCCGGAATCTCATGTCCGCCCGTGGTGGCCGCCGGGTCGTGAGGTCGGCGACTCCGCTGGACAGGTTCAGGACGCGGCGAGGCGTGCGCGATTGGGCGAGCGCCCCCGGAGCGCCCTGCCGTACGGCCTCGTCCAGGACGCCTTGGAGGGCCTTCCCCGCCCTGTCGCCACCGGCCTCGCGCGCCCGTTGCGCGGCCGTCGCCGTGCCTCCGGCGATGTTCACCCCGGCGGCGAGAACCACGACCGCGAAGGCGGCACCCCAGGCCGCCGGACCACCCATGAGCGCTTTCCTGATCAACATACCGTCACTCTAGGTGAGCGTCTGGTAGCAATATGTCTTCAAAACGAGAAGGGAGAGTAATCCGGGTGGACACCGACCTGCCGAGGACCGGGCAAGGACGGCAAGTGAGGGAAATAGCCACGATGGAGGACGTCATACGGCGCCTGGACGCGCTGGTCGCACGCTTGTCCGCTGCCGGGTGGTTGACCCAGGGGCGGGTCAAGGCGGCGTTGTATGACGTCCCCCGGCACGTCTTCGTCCCGCCGGTCGCGTGGACCGGGGAAGGCGATCGGGTGGACAGGAATACATCTCCCGAGCGCTGGCTTGATCTGGCTTACGGGGACGACGCGATCATTACGCAGGTCGATGACGGGCAGACCGATGTCGCCGCCGGGGACGGGCGCTTCACCTCCTCTTGTTCGGCGCCGAGCACCGTGGTGTCCCTGCTGGAGTTGCTCGACATCGAGGCGGGGCACCGGGTGCTGGACGTCGGCACCGGAACCGGGTGGACGGCCGCCCTGCTCTCCCGGATGGTCGGCGCGGAGAACGTGACCAGCGTGGAGATCGATCCGCAGGTATCGGCGCGGGCCGCGGAGAACCTGAAGACCGCGGGGCTGTCTCCCCGGCTGGTCGTGGGTGATGGCGCGGAGGAACGGGAAGGGTTCTTCGATCGCGTCCACGCCACGTGCGGGGTGTCGCACGTCCCCTACGCGTGGGTGCGGCAGACGCGGCCGGGTGGGGTCATCGTGACGCCGTACGCTCCTGGGTTCGCGTCCGCTCATGAGCTGCGGCAGGGGACCGGAATCTGTGGGAGGAAGCCGTCGCGGCCTACTTCTGGTGGGTAGGGCGTGGCAGTCCCGGTCGCGAGCGCTTCGGGCTCACCGTCACGTCGGGGGCGGAGGCCGTGTGGCTCGGCTCCCCGGCCGATCCGATCGGTCCCGCGCGGCGTCCCGGACCGGTGTGAGATATGCCCGTAATGGGACGGGACCTTCGGCCCTTGTTCCTCAAGTGGCGCCACGTTTCTGGTGGAAAAGAGACGGCCGCGCGGCGACCGCGTCCCCCACCCCGCCGAGCACCCCCGCAGAGGGCAGGGCTGCCTCCCCTGCTGGTCGTGGGCGGCGGCGCGGAGGAGCGGAGGGCGGGTGGCTTGATCCATCGTCCGGCCCGGTGAATCCGGGTGCCGGGGAAGCGGGCAGATGGGACGGCTCGACTACACTTTTATTATTCGTTGCCGTAATCATGCGCGCTTAGGGGTGGGGGTCATGACCGCGTCGCAGAGCACCGCCGAGGAGTTGCGCGGTGTCGGGCTGCGGGTGACGGCCGCCCGCGTCGCTCTGCTGGAGACCGTCCGGCACGGTGACCATCTTGAGGTCGAGGCGATCGCCAACGGGGTGCGCGACCGGGTGGGTCACATCTCGCTTCAGGCGGTGTACGAGGCGTTGCACGCGCTCACGGCGGCGGGGCTCGTGCGGCGTATCGAACCGGGCGACAGTCCGGCGCGGTTCGAGGGACGTGTCGGCGACAACCACCATCATCTGGTGTGCCGCAAGTGCGGTGCGATGAAGGACGTCGACTGCGTCGTGGGGCACGCGCCCTGCCTGGAGCCGGTGGACGAGGCCGGTTACCTGGTCGATGAGGCCGAGGTCACGTTCTGGGGGCTGTGCCCGCAGTGCCGTCCGTGAGGGACGGTGTCCGGGCCGGCCCGGAGTGAGCCGGCCCGGACGGAGCGGTCACGCGAGTTCGAAGCGGTCCAGGTTCATCACCTTGTCCCACGCCGCGACGAAGTCGCCGACGAACTTCTCCTGCGCGTCGTCGGCCCCGTAGACCTCCGCGACCGCGCGCAGCTCGGAGTTCGCGCCGAACACCAGGTCGACGCGGCTGCCGGTCCACTTGACGGCGCCGGAGGCGTCGCGGCCCTCGAAGGTCTCCGCGTCCTCGGACGTCGGCTCCCACACGGTGCCCATGTCGAGCAGGTTCACGAAGAAGTCGTTGGTCAGCGTCCCGGGCCTGTCGGTGAACATCCCCAGCCTGGTCCTCTGGTAGTTCACGCCGAGAGCCCGCAGGCCGCCGACGAGCACCGTCATCTCGGGCGTGCTCAGGTTGAGCAGTTGCGCCCGGTCGACGAGGAGGAACTCGGCCGGCAGCCGGTTGCCCTTGCCGACGTAGTTGCGGAACCCGTCGTGCGTCGGCTCCATCGCCGCGAACGACTCCACGTCGGTCTGCTCCTGCGAGGCGTCGGTGCGTCCCGGCGTGAACGGCACCTCGATGTCGTGGCCCGCGTCCCTGGCGGCCTTCTCGACCGCCGCGCAGCCGCCGAGGACGATGAGGTCGGCGAGCGAGATCTTCTTGCCGCCGGTCTGGGCGGCGTTGAACACCTCCTGGACACTCTCTAGCGCCCGCAGCACCTGCGCCAGCTCGTCGGGCTCGTTGACCTCCCACCCGCTCTGCGGCTCCAGGCGGATGCGGGCCCCGTTGGCACCGCCGCGCTTGTCGCTGCTGCGGAACGACGCGGCCGACGCCCACGCGGTGGAGACCAACTGCCGCACCGACAGGCCGGTGGCCAGGATCCGCTGCTTGAGGTCGGCGACGTCCCGGGCGTTGACGAGCTCGTGGTCCACGGGCGGGACGGGGTCCTGCCACACCAGCGTCTCGGCCGGGACCTCCGGGCCGAGGTAGCGGGCGATCGGCCCCATGTCGCGGTGGGTCAGCTTGAACCACGCGCGGGCGAAGGCGTCCGCGAACTCGCCGGGGTTGTCCTTGAACCGCCGCGAGATCGGCTCGTAGATCGGGTCGAACCGCAGCGACAGGTCCGTCGTCAGCATCGTCGGGTGGGTCCGGCGCGACGGGTCGTGCGCCATCGGGACGGTGTCGGCGCCGGCGCCGTCCTTGGGCCGCCACTGCCAGGCGCCCGCGGGGCTCTTGAACAGCTCCCACTCGTACCCGAACAGGATCTCCCAGAAGTTGTTGTCCCACGTGGTGGGCGTGTTGGTCCAGATGCCCTCCAGGCCGCTGCCCATCGCGTCGTCGCCCTTGCCGGTGCCGTGGGTGCCCTTCCAGCCGAGGCCCATCTGCTCCAGCGGCGCGGCCTCCGGCTCCGGCCCGACGTTGACGTCCGGGTCCGCGCCGTGCGTCTTGCCGAAGGTGTGGCCGCCGGCGATCAGCGCGACGGTCTCCTCGTCGTTCATCGCCATCCGGCGGAACGTCTCGCGGATGTCGCGGGCCGCGGCGATCGGGTCCGGGTTGCCGTTCGGCCCCTCCGGGTTGACGTAGATGAGGCCCATCTGCACCGCGGCGAGCGGGTTCTCCAGCTCCCGGTCCCCGGTGTAGCGCTCGTCGGCGAGCCAGGCGGTCTCGGGGCCCCAGTAGACGTTCTCGTCGGGGGTGTAGACGTCCTCGCGTCCGCCGCCGAACCCGAACGTCTTGAAGCCCATCGACTCCAGGGCGACGTTGCCGGCGAGGATGTACAGGTCGGCCCACGAGAGGCTCTTGCCGTACTTCTTCTTGACCGGCCACAGCAGCCGGCGGGCCCGGTCGAGGAGGACGTTGTCCGGCCAGCTGTTGAGCGGCGCGAAGCGCTGCTGGCCGCTGCCGGCCCCGCCGCGGCCGTCGTGGACGCGGTAGGTGCCGGCGCTGTGCCACGCCATCCGGACCATGAGCGGGCCGTAGTTGCCGAAGTCCGCCGGCCACCAGTCCTGCGAGTCGGTGAGCAGCTCGGCGATGTCGCGCTTCACGGCGGGCAGGTCGAGGCTCTCGAACGCCTCGGCGTAGTCGAAGCCCTCGCCGTAGGGGTTGGCCGCGGGCGGGTTCTGGGCGAGGACCTTCAGGTTGAGCTGGTTCGGCCACCAGCCGCGGTTGCCGCCGCCCTGGGTGGGGTGCGGGGCGCGCGTGTGCACGACCGGGCAGCCTCCGGCGCTTTCGTCGTTCGTCTCGTAGACGTTGTTCTCAGCCATGGCTTCCTTCCAGGACGAAGCAGGGATGGATCAGGTGGAACAGCCGGGGCACAGGCCCCAGTAGACGACCTCGGCCTCGTCGATCGAGAAGCCTCGATCGTCGGACGCGGTCAGGCAGGGGGCTTCGCCGGTGGCGCAGTCGACGTCGGCGATGACGCCGCACGACCGGCACACGACGTGGTGGTGGTTGTCGCCGGTCCGGGACTCGTAGCGGGCCACGGACCCGGACGGCTGGATGCGCCGCACCAGACCCGCCGCCGTCAGCACGCGCAGCGAGTCGTACACGGCCTGGTGGGACACCTTCGGCAGGTGCCCGCGCACGGCCCGGATGATCGAGTCCGTGTCCGCGTGCGGATGCGCGTGCACCGCGCTCAGCACCGCGACCCGCGGACGGGTCACCCGCAAAGCGGCCCCGCGCAGCATCTCCCGGAACTCCATGGGCGTCGCCACGCAGACAGAGTCGCCCATTTTCTTGAATCAGTCAAGATAAAGAGAGTCCCAAGTCTGAGCCGGGCGACGAGGCCCGTCCCGGCGGGCGACGCGTCCTGCCGGTGCGCGACCCCGACTCCGGTGAAAGACCTCCTTTCGCAGGAAGGAGGTGCAAATTGGGGCGTTTCACTAGGATGCTCCCGTGCGCGAAGATCAGAAGGTCCTGGACGACGGCGTGCTGACCGCGCCCCCGCTCCCGGCGGACGACGGGCCGCTCGACGAGCCGCTCGCCGGCCCGGCGAGCGAGGACGACCCCGCCGAACCGGCCGGAAAGCGCAACCCGGTCCCCGCGGCCGATCCCGCCCCGGTGCGCACGTTCGGGCAGGACGTCGAGCGCCTCACCGGGCTGGTGACGCAGCTCGCCACGCTCGCCGCGACGCTGGGCGACCGGCTGGACGGCGAGGTCCGCGGCGCCCTGGACAGCGCCGAGCAGGCATTGGCCGAGGCGCGCGGTGCGCGGGAGCGGTCCACCGAGGCGGACGCGCGGGCCGAGGAGGCCGAGGCCCGCGCCGAGGCGGCCCGGCAGGAGGCGGCCAAGGCGCGCGAAGAGCTGGAGAAGGGGCTCGCCACCGCGAAGGCGAGCGTCGCCGCGGCGCAGGAGAGCGAGGCCAACGCGTGGAAGGAGGCCGGCGCCCACCAGCAGGCCCGTGCCACGGCCGCGAACGAGGCCGCCCACGCCGAAGGGCTCCGCAAGCGCGCCGAGATGGCCTGGGGCACCGAGCACCAGGCCCGCAACGACGCCGAGCGGGAACGCGACGACCTCGCGGTGCGGCTGTCCGCCGAGCAGAGCGCGCTGGCCGCCGCCCGCTCCGATCTCGCGGACGTGAAGTCCGAGCTGGCGGAGGCCCGGTCCCGGCTGGATGACGCCGCCGAGGCCGAGCGGCGGCTGCGGGCCGAGCTGAGCGTCGTCCAGGGCGAGGTCGCGGGGCTGACCGTGGAGCGGAACGCCGCCGCGGCCAGGGCCGAGGAGTACATCGAACGCGCCAAGCGCGCCGAGCAGCTCGCCGACTCCGCGGAGGACCGCATCCTCGCCGCGATGACGCGCGCCGACCGGGCCGAGCAGCGCGCGGACGACGCCGAGGTCCGCATCAACCGGGACGCCGCCACCGTCCGCGCCCTGCAGGACACCATCCGCTCGGCGCTGGACCTGCCGTCCGTCGAGGACCTCGGCGAGGGCCGCCGCGGGATCCGGGTCGGCGAGACCGGCTCGGTGATCACCCAGCCCGGCGGGCTGATCGGTGTCGAGCAGATGCCCGACTTCATGGACGGTGAGCTGGCCGCCCGGTTCGCCCGCGCGCTGCTGGCCGTCCGCGTCCACCAGGCGACCCGGCGCGCCGTCCCGGACGAGCCCGTCGAAGAGGCCACGGACGTCTCCTTCGAGGCGTAAGGGATTCATCGGCGCGGGGGCCGTCTCCGCTGGTCCTCGCGGTGAGCCGGAAAAACACCCGTTTTATATGCCTCGGTGGCATCTTCCGGCACCGCTGTCCCGGAAAGGCCAAGATCAATGCACGCATCGCATTGCCCATTACTCAGCGCAGGTGAATGATTGCGGTGCGCTTCCGAATTCAAGTGGTGATGCAGTGACCGTGGAAATGGAACGGCTGGGTGAACCATTCGGTTTCACCGGCGACGGCGACGGTGGCCGGCGGGCCCGCCGGCTCGTCCGCGAGCGGGCCGCCAAGGTCGTCGCGGACGAGCGGCTCCTCGACGACATCGAGCTGATGACGGCCGAGGGCGTCGCGAACGCCGTCCTGCACGGCTCCGGGCTCATCACGGTGACCGTCTCGGCCAAAGGCCGGCGGCTGCACGTCGAGGTCACCGACGGCGGCCCCGCCCACGGCGGCTCCGACGGCCTCCCCCGTCTCGACCACGGCCGCGGCCTCACCGTCATCGACACGCTGGCCGACGCATGGGGATTCGAGCAGTCCCCCGGCCGCACCCGCCTCTGGTTCACCGTGACCCCCGGACGGTAAGGGGCCGCGGCGACGCCGCGGGATGGCGCGCCCAGGATTGAAATCTTTCCAGCCGGATAGGCTGAACTCACCATGAAGGGCAGTGCTGGGCTGCGCGAACACCAGGGCGGGCTGCGCGAGCGCAAGAAAGAGGCGACGCGCCGTGCCCTGCACGAGGCCGCGATGCGCCTCACCGCCGAACACGGCCTGGGCGAGGTCACCGTCGAGGCCATCGCGGACGCCGCGGGCGTCTCCCGCCGCACGTTCTCCAACTACTTCGGCGGCAAGGAGGAGGCGCTCCTCTACGGCGGCGAGCAGCGGATGCGCTCCCTGCTGGAGACGTTCGAGGGCCGGCCGCACGACGAATCGTCCTGGACGGCGCTGCGCGCGTCCTTCGACATCGTCCACGAGCAGTTCGGCGACCTGGACCCGCGGTGGGTGGCGCAGGTCCGGCTCGCCCGCAGCCATCCGTCCGTGCTGGCCTGGCAGCTCGCGCACGACGCCGAGTCCGAACGCGTCCTCGCCGGGCTGATCGCCGCCCGGGAGGGGCTCCCGTCCACCGTCCTGCGGCCCCGCGTCATCGCGGGCGCGTTCGTCACCGCGCTGCGCGTCGCGTCCCAGAGCTGGATCGACGAGCGGCCCGCCCGCCCGATGGCCGAGATCGTCGCGGAGGCGCTCACGGAGGTCGCCCGCGAGTTCCGCTGAGGCGTGCTCACGGCAGAACTCCCGCCCCGACCGGGTTAAATGGTCAAACCATGAATCGGATTCGAGGTGCGGACGATGAGCGCGGACGGTGACCGGGACGATCCCGATTTCTGGTCGTTCGTCGACCTCGCGGGGCGGCGGCTGGCCGAGGAGTTCGGCTTCCCGGACCGGCTCGCGACCCGGCTGCTGCTGACGCTGAACCGGGCCTCGGCGATCGTCACCTACGACCTGGAGTCGACCGTGCACCGGCCGCGCGGGCACTCCTGGGCGGGCTTCCGGCTGCTGTTCGTGACCTGGCTCGCCGGGCCGCTGGAGCCGGGACGCGCCGCCACGCTGGCCGGGATGAGCCGCGCCGCGGTGTCCAACCTGGCCAAGACGCTGATCGCGGACGGGATGATGGTCCGCACCCCGGGCGAGCGCGACGGCCGGTCGGTGATCTTGTCGCTGACCGAGCGGGGGCACAGGGCGATGCTGGAGATCTTCGCCGGGCAGCACGAGCGCGAGCGGCAGTGGGCGGGCGCGCTGACCGAGACCGAGCAGCAGATGCTGATCATGCTGCTGGACAAGCTCATCGCCGGACGCGACCGCTTCGACGTGCGGGAACGGAGCTGACCCGCGCCGCGGTGACCGGGTCAGGCCCTTCCCTGGGCGGCAGAAGCGTCGTAGTGTCGGCAGAAAATAGTTAATGCGTTAATCATCGGAGGCGATGGACCATGGCCCACTACCGCCGGGTCGGCCACGTGCCGCCGAAGCGCCACACCCAGCATCGTCACATCGGCCACGGGGACGGCGAGGAGCGGCTCTACTTCGAGGAACTGATGGGCGAGGAGGGCTTCTCCTCCGACTCGTCCCTCCTGTACCACCGGGAGATCCCGTCCGCGATCGTGGACTCCCGGGCCTGGGACGTCCCGGACGTGACGACGACCCCCAACCACCCCCTCAAGCCGCGCCACCTGAAGCTGCACGAACTGTTCCCCAAGGAGACGTGGGCCGACACCGACGCCGTCACCGGACGCCGGATGATCCTCGGCAACGGCGACGTCCGGCTGTCGTACGTCGTCGCCGCCGCCGGCTCGCCGCTGTACCGCAACGCGACCGGCGACGAGATCGTCTACATCGAGTCGGGCACGGCCACGGTCGAGACCGTCTTCGGCGCGCTGGACGCCGAGCAGGGCGACTACGTCGTCATCCCGACGTCCACCACGCACCGCTGGCTGCCGACCGGCGACCAGCCCCTGCGCGCCTACGCGATCGAGGCGACCGGCCACGTCGCGCCGCCGAAGCGCTACCTGTCACGCTACGGCCAGTTCCTGGAGCACGCCCCGTACTGCGAACGCGACCTGCACGGCCCCGGCGACCCCCTCCTGTCGGACGAGACCGACGTCGAGGTCCTGGTCAAGCACCGTACCTCGCGCGGCATCGTCGGCACGCGCCTGACGTACGCGCGGCACCCGTTCGACGTGGTCGGCTGGGACGGCTGCCTGTACCCGTTCACGTTCAGCGTCCACGACTTCGAGCCGATCACCGGCCGCGTCCACCAGCCGCCGCCCGTCCACCAGGTGTTCGAGGGGCCGGGCTTCGTCGTGTGCAACTTCGTGCCGCGGAAGGTCGACTACCACCCGCTGTCGATCCCGGTGCCCTACTACCACTCGAACGTCGACTCCGACGAGATCATGTTCTACTGCGGCGGGAACTACGAGGCGCGCAGGGGCTCCGGCATCGGCCAGGGCTCGGTCTCCGTGCATCCCGGCGGGCTCGCGCACGGCCCGCAGCCCGGCGCCTACGAGCGCAGCGTCGGCGTCGAGTTCTTCGACGAACTGGCCGTCATGGTCGACACGTTCCGCCCGCTCGAACTCGGCGAGGGCGGGCTGGCCTGCGAGGACGAGGCGTACGCCTGGACGTGGGCGGGGCGGCGATGATCCCCGCGTTCGCCCGCGGCCTGTGCGACGACGCCGCCGTGTTCCCACCGGGTCTGGCGCCGCTCGCCGCCGCCGTCCCGGCCCACCGCGCGCACCGCGCCGCCCCCTACGCCGATCTCGTCGGCCCCCTCGTCCTGCCGGCGACCGCGCTGGAGGAGTTGGACCCGCTGCTCGGCGGCGAGCCGCTCGACCTGTCGATCACCGCGCCGGGCGGGCCGTGCCAGGCCGCCAAGTCCCTGGTCACGGCCGCCGAGCTGGCCGTCCGGGTGCGCGGCCTGGAGGTCGCCGTCCCGCCCGGCATGGGGCCGGAGGAGTTCTTCCGCCTGCTCGGCCGGGTCGACGTGCCCGTGTACGTCGAGATCCCGCGCGACGAGCGGCGTCCCGCGATGATCGACGCGGTCCGGGCCGGCGGCCACCGCGCGAAGTTCCGCACCGGCGGAGTGAAGGCGCATCTCTACCCGAGCCCGGACGAACTGGCCGCCGCGGTCAAGGCCGTCGTGGACGCCGGCGTCCCGTTCAAGGCGACGGCGGGGCTGCACCACCCCGTCCGCAACACCGACCCGGAGACCGGCTTCCACCAGCACGGCTTCCTGAACCTGCTGCTCGCGACCGACGCGGCCCTGCGCGGCCGTCCCCCGGCGGAACTGGCGGCGATCCTGGCCGACCGCGACGCCGCGTCCGTCGCGTCCCGCGTCTCCTCGCTCGGCGAGACCCGCACGAGCGCCGCACGCGGCCGTTTCCTGTCCTTCGGGACGTGCAGCATCACCGACCCCCTGAACGAACTCGCGGACCTCGGCCTGCTCGCGTCCGCACTCCAGGAGACCCCCCGATGACCCGCATCGCGATCCCCGACGGCTCCCTCTTCGGGCTCGCCAACCTCCCCTACGGCGTGTTCTCGACCCCCGGCACCGCGCCCCGCGTGGGCGTCCGCGTCGCCGGCGTCGTCGTCGACCTGGCCCTCGGCCTCGGCGACGACGTCTTCGCCGCGCCGTCCCTGAACCCCTTCATGGCGCAGGGCCACGACCGCTGGGTGGAGGTCCGGGAACGAATCCTCGGCCTGGTCTCGGGCGACGTCCCGGACGAGGCCGTCCACCCGCTGGACGCGGTCACCCTGCACATGCCGTTCGAGGTCGCCGACTACGTGGACTTCTACGCGTCCGAACACCACGCGTCCAACCTCGGCCGCCTCTTCCGGCCCGGCGCCGACCCGCTGATGCCGAACTGGAAGCACCTTCCGGTCGGCTACCACGGCCGCGCCGGCACGGTGGTCCCGTCGGGCACCGGCATCGTCCGTCCCTCCGGCCAGCGCAAGGGCGAGGACGCCCCCACCTTCGGCGAGAGCCGCCGCCTGGACATCGAGGCCGAGGTCGGCTTCGTCGTCGGCACCGGCTCACCGCTCGGCACTCCCGTGAGCACGGACGACTTCTCCGAACGCGTCTTCGGTGTCGTCCTCGTCAACGACTGGTCGGCACGAGACATCCAAGCCTGGGAGTACGTGCCGCTTGGCCCGTTCCTGGGGAAGAGCTTCGCGACGTCCGTCTCCCACTGGGTCGTCCCCCTCCTCGCCTTGGAAGCGGCCCGCGTGGCGACCCCGCCCCAGGACCCGGAGCCACTCCCGTACCTGCGCGAGAAGAATCCCTGGGGATTGGACCTCTCCCTTGAGGTCTCCTGGAACGGCCGGGTCGTCTCCCGTCCGCCCTACCGCGAGATGTACTGGTCACCGGCGCAGATGCTCGCGCACATGACGGTGAACGGCGCCTCGTCCCGCACCGGCGACCTGTTCGCCTCCGGCACGGTGTCGGGCCCGGCCAAGGACCAGCGCGGCGCCTTCATCGAGCTGACCTGGGGCGGCAAGGAGCCGGTCACGGTCAACGGCGAACCCCGCACCTTCCTGGAGGACGGCGACGAGGTGAGCATCACCGCCACCGCTCCCGGCCCCTCCGGCGGCCGTATCGGCTTCGGCGAGGTGACCGGCCGCATCCTCCCGTCCACGGCCCGCTGAACCGCGGATCCGGGCCGGGGTCGTGCCGGAGCACGGCAACGGCTCCCGCGTGACCCCGCCCTCGGTCTCCGCGTTCAGTCGATGACCGCGGTGGCCTCGATCTCGACCAGGAGGTCGGGCTCGGCCAGCGCGGCGACGCCGATGCCGGTGAGCGGCGCGACCGGGGTGACACCGAGCTTCGCAGCGGCGCGGGCGACCCCCTCCGCGAACAAAGGCATCTTGTCGGGGGTCCAGTCGACGATGTAGACGGTCAGTTTCACCACGCCGTCGAAGGACGCGCCGGCCTCGGCCAGGGCGGTGCCGACGTTGAGGTAGCACTGCTCAACCTGAGCGGCGAAGTCGCCTTCGCCGACCTTGCCGCCGTCGGCGTCGCGGGCGACCTGGCCTGCCATGAACACGAGCTTCGATCCGGTGGCGACCGACACCTGCCGGTAAAGATCGACCTTCGGCAGTCCATCGGGGTTCACCAAGGTGATGGCCATGCTGACTTCCTTCCGTTAGAGCCCGGGAGGCCGGGCTTCCCAAACCATAGCATTGCTATGCCATGTATTCTGACGCCATGGCGAGGACGAAGGATCCCGCGGTCCGCACCCTGCTCATCGAGCGGGCCGCCCACATGCTCCGCACCCGCGAGCCCATCACCCTGCGCTCGCTGGTGGCCGGCACCGGCGTGTCGACGATGGCCGTCTATACCCACTTCGGCGGCATGGACGGCATGTGGCAGGCCCTGCGGCAGGAGGGATTCACCCGCCTGGCGGCCAGGTTCGCGGCGCTGGCGATGTCCGCGGACCCGGTGCGGGATCTGTCCGCCCTGGTCGCCGCCTACCTCGGCAACGCCCTGGACCACCCCGACCTGTACCGGGTCATGTTCGACGCGACCTTCGACCTCGAAGACCTCAAAGCCGCGGACGCCACCCTCGAATACCTCGTCCGGGCAGCGCGGCGGGCCAGGGACGCCGGGCGTTTCCGCGCCGGCCTCGACCCGCTGGAGCTGGCGATCCAGAGCTGGGCCATCGGCCACGGGCTGGTCTCCCTGGTCGCCAACGGTCCCCTGCCCCGCCAGACGCTCGACCATGCCGCCCCCATGCTGACCGCGCTGTTCATCAGCCAGGGAGACCTGCCCGGCAGATGCCGCGCCTCCGTCGAGCAGGGCTGGAAACAGCCGGCCCCGTCCGGCGAAGAACCAGAAGACCGGGCAGGAACGCAGCGAGGGTGTGTGTGAGCGGCCATTAGGGCGCCCCCCGCCTGGTGATCGTCCCGTTCACCGGGACGCCGCTGGACGGGCCGTCCCCCATGAACGAGAGTCGGCGACCATGCCGAGTCCGGACATCGCCGAGCGCATCGCCCGGCTGGAGGCCATCGAGGAGATCAAGGCCCTCAAGCACCGCTACCTGCGCGCCTGCGACGCCAAGGACCCGCGGGAGTTCCGGGCGTGCTTCATCGCCTCGGGCGCCTCGATCGACTACGGCCGCCTCGGCGCCTTCGACGACGCGGACGGCATCGCCGAGGTCTTCGCGAGGATCGCCCTCCAGCGGATCGATGGCAAGAACGCCATCCTCGACATGCACCACGCGATGCACCCGGACATCACCGTCCACGGCGAGACCAGCGCGTCCGGCCGCTGGACGCTGAAGTTCCGCCAGGTCAACCTGCTCGACAACACCGAGACCGTGACCACCGGCGAGTACGACGACGAATACGTCATCGAGGACGGCCGCTGGAAGATGTCGAAATGCCACTTCCGCCGCTACTGGTCGATCACCCGCCCGCTCACCGCGGACTGCCGCGTCGACCAGTAGCGGGCCGGGACCGGAGTCCCGCCCCATGAATGCGAAGTTCCGGTGCGGCCGGCTCCGCCGGTTCTCCGGCGGCTTCACGTGGTCTGCAAACCTTCGCAAACCCTTGGCGGTCGTCCGCTCGGTGGCCGGCGGGTGGGCACGAGGCGATGATGAGGCAGCAGCGGCACCCCACCACGATCGTGCTCCGCGACGTGCGGATCTTCGACGGGATGAGCGACCGGATCCGGACCGGCCACGTGGTGACCGAAGGCACCAAGATCAAGACGGTGGGGGACGGGGACCCGCCCGCGAGCGCCCCGGAGGCCGCGGTCATCGACGGGCGCGGGGCGACGCTCATCCCCGGGCTCAGCGACGCCCACGTGCACCTCATCCTGGCCGGCGCCACGCAGAGCGAACTGACGCTCGGCGGCGCGGGCATCGGGTACCTGAGAGCGGCGGCCGAGGCCGAGGCGATGCTGATGCGCGGGTTCACGACCGTCCGCGACATGGCCGGCGACACCGGCGACCTCAAGCGGTTGATCGACGCGGGCGCGCTGCCCGGCCCGCGGATCTATCCCAGCCAGGCGGGCCTGTCCCAAACCGGCGGGCACGGGGACTTCGGCATGGTGTACGACGTGCCGACCGTCCTCGGCGGGACCGCGACGCGCGCCGAGCGACTGGGGCTGATGCGGATCGCCGACGGTACGGCGCAGGTGCTGGCGGGGGTGCGCGAGCAGCTGAAGAAGGGCGCTTCGCAGATCAAGATGATGGCAGGTGGCGGTGTCGCGTCCGCCTATGACCACCTGGACGTCCTGCAGTACACCGCGGACGAGTTGCGCGCCGGGGTGGGGGCCGCGGCCGACTGGGGCACCTATGTGGCGGTCCACGTCTACACCGGCGCCGCCATCCGCCGGGCGGTCGACGCGGGGGTCCGGGTGATCGAGCACGGTCATCTGGCCGGGGAGGACGACCTCAGGTTGATGGCCGACCACGACGTCTGGTTGTGCACCCAGCCGTTCGCCGAGAGCGACCACCGCTACCCCAGCCCGTCGTCGGCCGAGAAGAACCGGCAGGTGTGCACGGGGGTGGAGCGCGTTTTCGGCTGGGCGCTGGACCACGGCGTGCGGCTCGCCTTCGGCACCGACCTGATGCTGAACCCCGCCGGGAGCGCGAAGCAGAGCGAGATGCTCACCCGCCTGGCCGGACTGGCCGGCGGCCCCGAGAAGGGCTTGAAGGTCGCCACATCCGGCAACGCCGCCCTGTTCCGCGAGGCCGGGCTTCGCGACCCCTACCAGAACCCGACCGCCGCCGACGTGGCCGCATACGGAGCCGGACCCCACGTGGCCCACCTCGGCGTCATCGCCGAGGGAGCGTGGGCCGACCTGCTCCTGGTCGCCGGCGACCCCACCCGTGACCTGGGACTCCTGGGTGATCCGGCCACCAACCTGAAGGTCATCATCAAGGACGGCCGTATCTACAAGAACACCCTGCCCTGACCGTCCGCCGCCGGGCCGCCTCCACCGGCCGCGCCCGGCTACTCCCCCGTGACGCCGTCGGCGAGTTCCCGGACGATGTCGAGCTGGCCGACATGGCGGGCGTACTCCTGCAACACGTGGAACAGGATCCAGACCAGCGCCGGTTGGTGCTCGGGCGGATTGAACCCGCCGCCGCTGCGCGCCCGGTCCTGGAGCCCGGCACCGGCGACGATCTTCCTTGACCGTTCGCATTCGTCCAGGAAGAGCCGTCTGATCTGCTCCGCGGACTCGTCCGGGCCGACATGCAGGCGCTGGGTCTCCGGGGCTCGGTCGCCCCAGACGTCGTCCACCTGCTCGGCGGCGAAGCCCCAGCGGAACCAGCGCCGCTCCACGAAGGCCAGGTGCTTGAGGAGGGCGAGCGGCGTCCAGCCGGACGGGAGGCGGCTCGTGCGCAGGTCGTCGTCCGGCAGGCCGTCGAGTTTTCGCAGCAGCGCGGCCCGGTAGTAGTCGAGGTAGCCGAGCAACAGTTCACGGGTGTCGGTCAGCGTGTCCGGCGGCTCGTCCGCGGGCGATGAATCAACCATCCGCCGAACAGTAATCGCGTGGCCACTCAGTGGCCCACCATTATTCAGGCTCGTTTGAGGGTTTGTGGGCCACTGATGAAGGTGACCAGGTCATATGGTCGGCCAACTTTGCCAAGCTACTTCAATGAAACGATTGAGGGATGGAGGTGAGAGCGTGAAGTTCGTGCTTGAGGTCGATATGAGCGACGGGGCCGTGGCCGAGGACGCGGCGAAGGAACTGGGGCGGATTCTGCGGTACTGGGCCGGGAACGTCCGGCATTACGAGTTGCGGCCCGGCGACGAGTCGGCCATCCATGACTCCGACCATCGCGACGTGGGCCGGTGGCGGATCGTGGAGGCCTCCTGATCCGCCGGAGAAGTGAGAACGCCCGGCCAGGGGCACCGGCCGGGCGTTTCGCGGGGGGCGGTCAGCTCACTTGATGTTCTTCGGGCGGTACGCCTTGTACTGGCTGCCGCTGGAAAGGCCGTACGTCCGGGTGCGGTAGTCGGTGCCGTAACCGCCGCGCTGCTCGTACGCCCAGTAGGCGGTGTGCTTGCTGCTGGTCCACCTCTCGAAGATGACGACGTGCCGGGTGGTGTTGCTCCCGATCGCGTCGATGACCAGGTCGCCCTTCTTGAGCTGGGACATCGCGATGCGCGTGGTGTACGAGGACGACGCCAGGCCGACCGTGTTCGGGCCGGGCTTCGGCAGCGCCAGCGCCATGGACGCGTAGCCCGAGCAGTCGGTGCGGTAGCCGCCGTAGGTCCTCGACTGGCTGTAGGGCACCCGCTTGCTGGTGTGCGGGTGCCAGGTCCTGGCGCGGGCGATGACCTGGTCGCGGGTGACCTTCGGGACGGCGGCCACCGCGACCTGCCCGTCCGCCGCCTGCAACTGGATGCCCTGGGCGGGCGCGGCCGGCGCGGCCGACGTGGACACCCCGGCGAGGCCGAAGGCGGTGCCGCCGGCCAGCGCCAGGGAACTGACGCCGATGAGAAGGGTCCGGGGGGAAGGCATTGATATTCCTCCTTGAATGGCTGGGAAATTGCGCCCTTCCGGGGCGCCGAGCGGGGGGATGTCGATCGACTCGGCAAACCCTAGGGACCGTGTTGCCGCATTCGCCAACATCGCCGGAAAGTTGGGACAAGCCGGCCATGGGACAGCGCTGACCTGCGATAACTCCGTCTCACGCCGCGCGCGGATGGGACAACGGGACACAATTGAACGATCCTCGTTGATCACTTTCGGTACCCGATGGCGAACAATGAGTGATCATCTGGTATCCCGTTGCGGCAACTGTGGGACGGGGCATAATGGGCCGGCGCCGGCCGGGTTCCAGAGCGCACAAGGGCCGGGCGACTTCCTCACCGGCGATATGACCTGCGGGAGAATCGCGAATGAGCCGAAGCCGACCACCGACTCCGCTGCCGGACGACCTGCCGGAGGCGGCCCGCGTCCTGCTCACCGAACTGCGCGGAATGAAAGAGGAGTCCGGATACGACCTCCGGGCCCTCGCGCGCAAGACGCACGCGAGCCGTTCCTCCTGGGGACGCTGGCTCAGCGGCGAAACCTGGATTCCCGTGGACGCCGTCCGCTCCTTCGCCACCCTGTGCGGCGCCGACCGGCACCGCCTGGAGATCCTCTGGGAAATAGCCGACCGGTCGAGACGGCCCTCGCCCGCCCCCGCACGCGACGCGGCGGACTCACCCGGTACCGCGTCCGCGCAAGACGCCGAACCCGCCCCCGGCGCCGAGGCCGCGGCGGACACCACGTCTCCGAACGGCACGGACCCCTTACAGGACACCGACTCTCCGGACAGGCCCTCGGCTGGCGTGGGGCGGCGGCGATTGTTGTTCGCCGTTTCCGTTGTGGGGTGCACGGCCGCCGCCGGGAGTCTGGGTGTGGCGCTCGGGGCGGCCCTGCACAGTACGCCGGTGTCCGGGGACGACGGGGGGCGGCCGGCCGCGTCGGCTCGGCCGCGGGTCAAGGTGATCACCCGGCAGGAGGCCATGGCGCGGACGCTGGCGTGGCATCCGCACGGCCCGGAGCGCGTGGCCTACGACCAGACGGCCAACTATCAGGGCTATCGCACCGACGGGTCGGGTTACGCGTCCATGGTGCTGGGCCTGCCGAAGCCCGGTCCCAACTCCGCCCTGCTGGAGGCGTCCTACTGCCGGCACATCCAGCAGTCCGCGTTGCGGCCGGGTGATCTCGTCATCAAGGCGAGCGGCAGCGCCGATGTCCGCGAAGTGCTGATCTTCGAGAGGTGGACGAGCCCGTCCCGCACCGCTTACTGGGCCTACCAGCAGCGGCGCGGTTACGGCACCGATCATCTGATCCGCCGTGACGGGCTGGGGCCGGACAGCGGGCACCACGGCTGCCGCCCGTACAACCTCCGCGACGACCAAGTCGGCTGAAAGGCGGCTATGGGCGGGGAGCGGGGATCAGCCGGAAGGCGATGAAGGCCGGGAGGACCTCCAGGTGGGCGTGGTCCTCCGGGTAGCGCTCGGCCATTTCGGGGACGGGACGGGGCTCCAGCAGTTCGTCGATGAGGAAACCGGCCTCGCGGAATTCGGCGCAGATCGAGGTCAGCGGACGGCGCCAGGCACGGATCGGCCAATCCCGTTCGGGGCTCAGCGATTCCTCCACCGCTTCTTCCCTGAAGTACGAGCCGCCCAGCCGGACCCAGCCCATGGTCGGGTGCTCGGTGGAAAGGACGAGGGCGCCGCGCGGAGTCAGGATCCGGCGGAGTTCGGAGAGAAGTGCCACGCGGTCGTCGAAGTAGTGCAGGGCCAGGGCGAGGACGGCCAGGTCGCACGAGCCGCCGGGGATCCAGGTCAGGGGCTCGGACAGGTCGTGAACGCGCAGGTCCGCGCGGCCCTCGGTGCGCGCCAGCGCCAGTTCGACGAAGGTCGGGCTCACGTCGCAGCCGGTGACGCGTGCGCCGCGGTTCAGCAGTTCCGCGGCGTACAGGCCGGGCCCGCAGGCGGCGTCGAACACCGCCAGGCCGGACACGTCGCCGGCGAGACCGAGCACGGCCGGACGGTCGTAGAAGGCGTTGTAGGGGCTGTCCTCGGCGTGAATCGCATACTCGTGGGCGAAACGCTCATACATGCCCCTGATCGTGCCAGAACGATCAACTCACCCTGTCAGGGGGATGTCCAGTCTCGGTCAGATCAGCCAGAACGGCCGGTAGTGCGGACGTGAAGCAGTCGTGCAGGTACCAGAGGGTTCAGCGGCAGCGTCTATACCACACAGTGACTCGAAGCGACAGCCCTTGACGATATTTTGACCCCATGAGGCCATCGGCGATGACAGCCGCCTGGCAGTCTGAGTATGGCTGTAAGCTAGTTCGCAAATTGCAATATGGCTTACAGCCCATGGCAGTATTCTGAACGAGACGACAGGAGGAGTGGCCGGTGCCTGCGGCGAGCAGTCCTACGGTGCGGCAGCGACGCCTGCGCGTGGAACTCCGCAAAGCCCGCGACGAGGCCGCCCTCACCCAGGAACAGGTCGCCGAGAATCTCGACTGGTCGCTGTCGAAGGTCATCAGAATCGAGTCCGGATCGGTCGGCGTCTCCACCACCGACCTCAAGGCCCTGCTCTCCCTCTACGCGGTATCCGACGCACGGACCGCCGAGCTCGTGGAACTCGCCCGGCAGGCGCGCCAGCGCACCTGGTGGAGCGGATACCGCAAGATCATTTCGCAGCAGTACTACGATCTCATCGGTTACGAGTCAGGAGCCGGGATCATCCGCCAGTACGAGAACCTGGTGATTCCCGGTCTTCTCCAGACCTCGGAGTACGCGCGCGAATACATCGGTCGGCTCATCGAACCGGACCGAGCGGGGAACGTGGAGATGCTCGTGGAACTCCGCATGCGCCGGCAGGAGATTCTGGAACGCGACGAACCGCCACAGTTGTTCTTCGTCCTGGACGAGTCCGTTGTCCGGAGAATGATCGGCGGCCCGCAGGCGATGCGGCACCAACTGCGCCGCCTGATCGACCTCGCCAATCTGCCGAACATCACCATTGAGATCGTTCCATTTAGCGCCGGCGTCAATCCCGGGCTGAACGGATCCTTCACCATCCTGGAGTTCTCGGCTCCAGAGGACGAAGATGTCCTGTACCTGGAGAACCCTCAGTCCATGAGGGTAACTCGCGACCGTCCGGACGCGGTCGTGTCATACCGCGAGGACTTCGAGGAGCTACGGAGAGTGTCGCTGCATCCGGAAGGATCTGCGGTGCTCCTCAACCGGCTGGCGGAGCGCCTTCTTTCCGACTGAATCAAGCGTTTAGCGGCGTCCGAAAAGGGCCGCGAATCCCTGGGTGGGCGTCTTGCCGACGCTCTGCCGTATATGGCCCCGTCACCGCTTGCGGTTTACACTGTCGTCTGACCGAACGAGCATGATCTCATGCCCAGCGCTGCCGCCCGGTGAGACGGTGCGTCTCCGGTGATGCCGCCGGAGAGTCTCCGACGACCGAGCGCATTCCCGACCGGAAGGCGCCATTCCCAGCGTGATCATCGCGACCGGAAATGGCCCGCGCACAGGCGAAAGGAGACATGAGTTGCCGCGCATAACACCTGCGGACGTGCGATGGCGGAGAAGCACTCACTCCAACACGCAAGGAGCTAATTGCGTCGAAATCGGACAGTATGGCGAGATGGTCTACATTCGTGATTCAAGGAATCGACCTGGCCCGGTCATAGCGATCACTCAGGACGATTGGACCCACCTGCTCAACGCTCTTCACAGCCTAGGTTAATTTGTTTCTCACCCGGCCGGGTGTCAAGTCTCTTCATCGGTCAGCAGAGCGTTCTCCCCGTCGTTTCGCTTGCCCCCTTCACGATCAGGATCGTAGATGTACCCGTGGTATGAGATCCCTTTGATCGTCGTCCGTATCGACCGGAAATGCGCCGGCACCAGCGCACAGAATCCACTGCACACCACCTCGCGGTAAACCTGGGCGGAGACGATCAGGGCGACGTTACGCCTGGGACGGACGGTCAGGTAACGGCGGAGCGGACGGGCGTCGAGGAGACGACTCACGACCACCGGCGCGTCCCCGGCCGGCCCGAGCGATACCGGTCGCCCCATGATCACCGCGCCGTGGTGGAAGGCGAGCCGTGCGCGTAACCGCGGATCACGGGCGTCCCTACGGTTCATCTCGGCGAGCACACGTTCGAGGGCGGGTGCGAACACACCGATGACGGTGACGATGTCGGCGTCCACCGGCAGCACCGCCAACTCCCCGTCGCCGCTGACCTGCTGAAGCCATGTGCCCCTGTCAAGCCCGGCCTCCTTGGCGGCGGTCTCCAGGGCCTCCAGCAGATCCAGCTGGGCCTGCAACTGCATGCGCGGCGACCGGGCGCTGTACCCCTGGATGTCGACCGCGAGCAGTAGTCGGAAGAGCAGGCGGACGGACGGTTCCGACTCGTCCGGCGGTGCTGGAATGATCGACATGGCGCCCTCGCCCCGATTGGGCCCTGCGTCTCTTGGGCACGGCCCAGCTGGCTTGGTTTCAGGGTCGCATCTACGAGCGCCTTTCGATAGCCACCTGGATGTCGGCGGGAAGCAAACTGACATATGTCACATAGCTATAGGGCGCAGAGCTAGTGAGCAACCTGCCTGCAATGCCGTTCGCTTCCTCACAAAGTTGCTGGTGAGCAGCTTGACACGGGTGGCCATCCAGCGATCTGCCACCTGGCAGAACGACACTTGCTGTTAGCTACCTGTCTGGATACTTTTCTATTATCGCGCCCACAGTGGCGGGCTTCGAGGGACCACCGGGCGCCGGGCATGGGGGAAGGCGCGGAGGGGTCGCGGACCCCGACCGACCCGCGAGACCTCCGCGCCTTCGTCTGTGCGGCGGTTAGGGCGGCGGGCTGGTGACCGCCATAACCGCCGCCCCCACCCTGGGCAGGAGCCGCCGTCCGAGCCGGGGGGCTGATCGGCGGCCTCAGCGGGGGTTACCCAGTGTGGGAGTTTCCTGTGGGGTCGTCCTCCAAGTCGTCCTGGGCCCGGCTCCGGGCCGGGCCCAGCGCTTCGATCCGAGGCTGCGCTGCCCTTCCGGATCGACAGGAAATACGGCGCGCACGCGGGACTGGTTCAACCGGGAACCGGACGCCGGCGAATTGGGTCAAAGCAGACGAAGAGCAGTAAGGAAGGACGCAGTGACCGGCGAGAACCCCGCGGGAAGCACGATCAATCTGAGCAAGGAGCCGCCCCCCGCACGACCGGGGCCGGCCTGGATCGTCGTTCCGGCGCGGATCGTCGCACTGGTCATCGTGCTGCCGCTGCGGCTTGTCCACGACCTCTTCGTGCAGGCCGGACGGGGTGTCCGCGCGGTCTGGCGGCGGCTGACGCGGGCGCCGGGACGGCTGGCGCGGCTCATCGGCCGGATGCTGCGCGGTCTCTGGCTCGCGCTGTACGGCCGGCTGCTCGCCCCGCTCGGACGGCTGGTCATGGCCATCGGACGCGGTATCGGCGCGCTGCTGGACCTCCTCGTCGTCCGGCCGCTGAGATGGCTCGCCATCGCGATGATCCTCGGTTTCCTGCGCCGGCTCGGACGCGGGTCGGGGCGGCTCGGCCGGTGGCTCCACCGCGTGCTGATCGCCCCGGTCGGCCGGTTCCTCGCGCTGCTCGGACGCGGACTCGGGCGGGTGCTGGAGTTCGTGCTGCTGCGCCCGCTGCGGTGGCTCGGCCAGGGGCCGGCCTGGCTGCTGGCCGTCACCGGGCGCGGGTTCATGCTGCTCTTCCAGGGGATCGCACTGCTGATCGGCGTGCTGGTGGTCATGCCCGCCGTGCTGCTGTGGCGGTACGTCCTGCGGCCGCCGCTGCTCGGCCTCGCCCGGCTCGGACGCGGGGTCCTCTTCGTCCTCGGCACGGTCGGGAGCGTCCTCGCGTCCGGCCTGTACGCCTTCGCATCCGCGATCGTCTGGTCGTGGCGGCTGCTCGGGCGGTGCCTCCGATGGCTGGGGCGCGTGCTGGTCGTCCTGCCCGCCCGTGCCGTGTGGCGCCATCTCCTGGCCCCGGTCGCCGCCGGGGCCGCGGGGACGTGGCGGCTCGCGACCCGGATGCTGCGCCGGCTCGGGCGGACGTTCATCGTCGCCCCGGCGCGCGCGGTACGGACGAGCGTGCTGCACCCGATCGGGGACGGCATCCGCGAGATGTGGCGGGTGTCGGTGCGGGAGCCGGTCCGTTCCGCTCGCCAGGCGATGCGGGAGGCGGGCCGCGACGTCCGTCTCACGCTCCGCCGCGCGTTTCGCGGGCACTGATCACCGTTCCACCGGATGGGGCTGAGATAATCGACGCGATGTATCGACTCCTGTTCTCACTGGTCATCGCCCGCGTCCCGGCGGAGAGCGTCCACCACCTGACCTTGCGGGCGCTGCGCGCGATCCAGTCCGTGCCCGGACTGGCGCCGCTGCTGCGCCGGCTGCTCGCGCCCCGCGACCCGGCCCTCGCCGTGCACGCGCTCGGACTGGACTTCCCGAGCCCGCTCGGGCTCGCCGCCGGGTTCGACAAGGACGCGGTCGCCTACCGGGCGCTCGGCGCGTTCGGGTTCGGGCACGTCGAGATCGGAACGGTGACGGGACGCCCGCAGCCCGGCAACCCGCGCCCGCGACTGTTCCGGCTCGTCCCCGACCGGGCGGTCATCAACCGGATGGGCTTCAACAACGAGGGCTCCGAGGCCGCCGCCCGGCGGCTGCGCGGCCGGCCCGCCGGGACGATCGTCGGCGTCAACATCGGCAAGACGAAGGTCGTGCCCGAGGCGTCGGCCGCCGCCGACTACGTGGCGAGCGCCGAGCGGCTCGCCCCGCACGCCGACTACCTCGTCGTCAACGTCAGCTCCCCCAACACGCCCGGCCTGCGCAACCTCCAGGCCGTCGAGCATCTCCGCCCGCTGCTGACGGCGGTACGCGAGGCCGCCGACCGGGTGTCGTCCCGCCATGTTCCGCTCCTGGTCAAGATCGCGCCGGACCTGGCCGACGACGACATCGACGCGGTCGCCGACCTCGCCCTCGACCTCGGCCTGGACGGCATCATCGCGACCAACACCACCATCGGCCGGGACGCCCTGCACAGCCCGCCCGCGCTGGTCAAGGAGACCGGCGGGCTGTCCGGCGCGCCGCTGAAGGAACGGTCGCTGGACGTCCTGCGGCGGCTGCGCGCCCGCACCGGCGGACGGCTCGTGCTGATCTCGGTCGGCGGCGTCGAGACGGCCGACGACGTGTGGGAACGCATCCGCGCGGGCGCCACGCTCGTCCAGGGCTACACCGGGATGATCTACGGTGGTCCGCTCTGGGCGCACCGCGTCAACCGCGACCTGTCCCGCCGCCTGCGCGCGAGCGCCTTCCACGCCCTGGACGACGCCCGCCGCTGACCGCCCCGCGCGGCCGGGCTTTGCGCGCTGGTTCCCGGCGGGCGGGCATCGGCGGGGCGCTGCGGGGCACGGGGCAGGTATGGCCGGCGAGTCGATCCCCCGCGCGACCCTGCTCGTCCGGGTCACACTGGCACTGCTCCTCGCGCTCCCCGCGGTCGTGACGCGGGCGGCCGGGCTGTCCCCGCCGCCGGTCGCGGCCATGGTCATCTTCGGCGCCGGGGTGCTGGCGGCGGCGATTGTGCTGATGTGGGCGGCGGAGACGGCCCGCGCCGACATGTCGGGCGCGCTCGCGCTGGCGCTGCTCGCCCTCATCGCGGTGCTGCCCGAGTACGGGGTCGACCTCTACTACGCCTACGCCGCCGGGACGAGACCCCAGTACACCGCCTACGCGGCCGCCAACATGACGGGCGCGAACCGGCTGCTCGTCGGCGTCGGGTGGGCGCTGGTGGTGCTGGCGTTCACGCTCGGCGTCCGCCGCCTTTCCCGGCGGAGGGGACGCCACGCCACGCGCGGCCCCGGCCGCCGGGACGTCCGGCTGACCCCGCCGCACCGCGTCGAACTCGGCTTCCTCGCGCTCGCGTCCGTCCTCGGCTTCATCCCCGCGCTGACCGGCGAGATCGGGTGGTACCTCGCGATCGTCCTCATCGCCGTGTACGTCCTCTACCTGGCGCGGATCTCGCGCGGCGGCGGCGAGGACATCGAGCAGCTCGCCGGCGTCCCCGCCCGGCTGGTCAGGCTGCCGAAACGGGAACGGCGCATGCTGACCTGGGCGGGGTTCGGGTTCGGCGCGGCCCTCGTGTTCGTGTCGGCCAAGCCGTTCGCGAACGCGCTGGTGGACGCGGGCGCGTCGCTCGGCATCGACGAGTTCCTGCTGGTGCAGTGGCTGGCGCCGCTCGCGTCCGAGGCGCCGGAACTGCTCGTCGCCGTCATGTTCGCATGGCGGCTCCGCGACGCCGACGCGCTCGGCACGCTGCTGTCGAGCAAGGTCAACCAGTGGACGCTGCTGATCGGCACCCTGCCGCTCGCCTACCGGATCGGCGGCGGCGCCTGGTCGCTGCCGCTCGACTCCAGGCAGATCGAGGAGGTGCTGCTGACCGCCGCGCAGACCGTCCTCGGCCTCGGCCTGCTCATCGACCTGGTCTTCAGACGGTGGGAGGCGGCGGCGCTGTTCGTGCTGTTCGCGGTGCAGTTCGTCCTGCCGGGCGAGAGCGCCCGGCTGGTCCTGTCGGGCGTCTACCTGGCGATCGGGTTCTCCGTGCTGATCGCGCGGTATCGCGAGCTGGGCACGGCGATGGCGACGGTCGTCCGGTCTAGGTGAAGAAACCGTCGGCGATCAGTTCGGGCAGGACGGCGTCGGCGTGTGCCCGGACCTCGCCCGCGTCCATGCCGGTGAGCTGGGCGATGGCGTCGAGCAGCGGGTCGAGCGGCAGTGTCCCGTCGCAGACCCCGGCGAGAGCGGCCTCGACCGTCCCGACCCCCGCCGCACGGCGCAGGCGCCCGGTCTGCCGCAGCACGATCCGCTCCGGATCTTCGGCGCCGGGCGGACCGAGCTGTTCCTGGACGAGTCCGGGCGCCGCCGCGAGCACCTGTCCACAGGTTGTGGAAAACTCCGCGCCCCTGCGGAGGCCGTCCAGAACCTCGCCGGCATAGCGGCCGACGGGCTGCTCGACGGCGTGCCGCAGTTCCTCGATCCGGACGGCCGGACGCTCGCTCCGCCGCAACGTGATCCACCCGAACCCGATGCCGGTGACGCCGTGCCGCTCGAAATGGTCGAGCCACGCCTCATACCGCGCCCGGTATTCGGGCGTCCCGGCCTCGCAGGAATCCCGCAGCCACAACTCGGCGTATTCCGCCGGATCCTGGACGTCCCGCTGGACGATCCACGCGTCGCACCCGTCCACCCAGGCGCCGACGCGCTCCTCCCACGGAATCCCCTCGACATGCAGCCAGTTGGCCAGGAGCTGGCAGTATCCGCCTTCCGCCAGGTGTTCCGGCGCCTCCGCGACGAGCCGCCGGCAGAACTCGTCACCCGCCATCCCGGACTCCCGGTAGGTGAAGCGAGGCCCCACGGACGGCGCGACGACGAACGGCGGGTTCGACACGATCAGATCGAACCGCCGCCCCCGGACGGGCTCCAGCAACGATCCTTCCAGGAGCTCGGCGCCGGCCACCCCGGAGAGCGCGAAGCTCATCGCGGCCAGTTCCAGCGCCCGCGGGTTGACGTCCGTCGTCGTGATGCCCGCCGCCGGGTTCCGGCCCGCCAGATGCACGGCCTGCACCCCGCTTCCCGTCCCGAGATCGAGCACGTTGTCCACAGGCTTGTGGACAACCAGCCGGGCCAGGTTCCCGGACGCCCCGCCCACGCCGACCACGTGATCGGCCGCGGGCACGTGCCCCGCCCCCGGCCGCACCTTCAGATCGGACACGGCGTATCCGGCATGTCCGTCCCCGTCGACCGCCTCCAGCGGCTCGACGCGCAGCAGCGCCCGCAACTCGCCACCGGACATCTCGGCGAGCCCCGCCGCCACCAGGTCGTCCGCGGCGATCGCGGCGGCCGGCACCGGCACCTGCAGCCAGAACAGCCGCGTCAGCGCCTCGACCGGTGATCCGCCCCGCGTCGCCCGCAGCGCGGGCACGATCTCGTCCCGGGCCAGCGCCCCGCCGGCGACGGGCCCGAGCAACTCCCGCACCCCGCCGACCGTGTACCCGGCCCCGACCAACGACTCCCGCACCCGGAAAAGATCAGTCACCCGCCCATCCTGCCTCCTGCACGCCCTGCCGGGCGCGCAGCACGGCGGTGGTCAGGGCAGGCCGGGGGCGGTCAGGACAGGTAGGTCTCGAAGCCCTCCGCCAGGGATTCGGCTATGCGCTGGCGGAAGGAGGCGCTGGAGAGTCTCGCCGCGTCCCCCTGGTTCTGCATGTTGCCGCACTCGATGAAGACCTTGGGGACGGTCGACAGGTTGAGGCCGCCGAGATCGTCGCGGCGGTCGATGGCGTTCTTGCCGAGGTAGTTGGAGTACGGGATGCCGGTGCCCTCGTGGTAGGCGTCCCGCAGCGCCGTGCCCAGCCTGGTGGAGCCGGACACCATCGCGGCGTTACTGCCGATGGACAGCGGCTCGATGATGTGGAAACCGTGGCCGGACGGGGACGCGCCGTCGGCGTGGATCGACACGGCCGCGTCGGCCTTGAGCCTGTTGCCGATCGCGGCGCGTTCGGTGATGCAGGGGCCGACGCCCTTGTCGTCCTTGCGGGTCAGCGTGACCTTGGCGCCCTGAGCGCGCAGGAGCCTGGCGAGCCGGTTCGAGACGTCCCAGCTGAAGGCGTGCTCGCTGTAGCCGGCCTTGGTCTCGGTGCCGGTCGTGTCGCACGCCTTGCTGCCGTTGCCGATCCTGACCTGCTTGTTGATCTCGGACGGGTGCTCGGCGTTGCCGCCGTTGTGCCCGGGATCGATGACGATGACCTTGCCGTCCAGCGCGGACGCGCCGTCCTTCGCGGACGCGGGCTTCCGCTTGGCCTTCGGCGACCCGGTGGCCGGCGGCGGGACCGCGGTCTCCCCCTGGGCGGCGGGCGGACCGGAGGAGCCGGTACACGCGGTGAGCGCGCCGAGGCACAGCGCGAGACCGGCGACCGCGGGGCCGCCTCGATGGATTCGCACAGGCCAATTCCCTCGTGATGACTTCGTTATCGACCCTGACAGTCTGCACGGTGACCGTGGTTCGTCAAACGAAGTCCGGGAAATCAGGGACGCGGGTCCTCATCGCCGAGCAGCGCCGCGAGGGCCTGCGCCTCGTCCGCGTCCAGGCCGAGCACCACGCGGGGCCGGCCCCGCGGGTGGTCGATCGAATGGGCCACATAGCTGGCGACGGACCCCGCCATCGCGGATCCCGGCATCTGCTCGCCCAGGCCCCGCGCGTGCCGCCACTCCGACCAGGCACGTTCCAGTTCACTCGCCGCGCGCTGCGCGCACGACGCCAGTTCCGGATCAGGCACGAACCGACCTCCCTGTGGATGTTCCGGTGTCCGTCCGCGGGGCCTCGTCCGGGCGGTCTCCCCCGAGACCGCCCGGGTCCACCCGTCGGACGATGAGTCCCATTAACCCCCCGGCGGCGTGCTGGAAGCCGGCCAATGCGGCAGGTTTGGCCGACCCCTTACCGTCGCCGTACCCGGCCATGACCGGCCACGGGCACGGCCTCGCCGGCCGGGACGTGGAATGAACATGCGGGAGCGTTGTGAAAGGCGGGGGGACGTACCTCGGCTTACCTGGGGGCTTACTGAGGGGCTTGCCGAGGGGCTTACCGAGGGAGGATCACAGGGCGGGAGCTGGCCCCGTGGTCGAGCGCACCACCAGGTGCGGGACGACCAGGTTCTGCCGGGCGGGCCGGGACGGATCGCCGATGCGCGCGGTGAGTAACTCGGCGGCCACCCGTCCCATGTCGCGGCGCGGCTGGTCCACGCTGGTCAGCGAGACGTGGCGGATCGCGGCGAGATGGGTGTTGTCGTAGCCGACGATCGACAGGTCGGCGGGGACCCCCATGCCGAGTTCGTCGGCGGCCGAGAGGGCGCCGGTCGCGACCAGATCGTTGGGAGCGAAGATCGCGGTCGGCCGGGCGTCGCGGCGCAGCAGCGAACAGGCGGCACGGTAGCCGCCGTCCTCGGTGAAGTCGCCGGACTCGACGACGATCTCGTCGGCGAGTCCGTGCCGGCGCATCGCCTTCTCGTAGCCGGCGCGGCGGTAGCGCGCCGTGGTCGAGCGCGCGCCCTCGATGTGGGCGATCCGGCGGTGACCGAGTTCGACGAGATGGTCGACGGCCAGGCTCGCGCCGAGTTCGTCGTCGTCCACCACGATGTCCACGCCGACCACGTCGCGTTCACCGACGACCACCACCGGGACGCTGGCCGCCGCCTCCTTGAGCGACTCGGGGACGACGCTGAGCAGCACCAGCCCGTCCACCCGCATCTCCAGGAACGCCTCGACGGCCTCCGCCTCGAACAGCGGGTCCCAGCGGCCACTGCCGACCAGCATCCGCAGGCCCTCGCCGTGCAGGCTCTCCTGCAGCCCGTCGAGGAACTCGGCGAAGAAGGGGTTGTGCAGGTCGGCGACGATGGCGCCGATCAGCCGGGTGCGTCCCTCGACCAGGCTCCGCGCGACGGCGTTCGGCCGGTAGCCGAGTTCGCGGGCGGCCTGGAGGACGGCCTGTCTCCGGCGTTCGCTCACATGCGGTGACCCCCGCATCACCAGCGAGACGAGCGATTTGGAGACGCCGGCACGCTCGGCGACATTGCGGATTGTCGGTTTCGGTGCGGGCGCGGCCCTCCCCTCGTCGTGTGCGGCGGGAGAGGATCCGCTGCGCGGCCGGGGAACCGCGCACTCTCCCTGCCTGTTGTGCGGGGGGCTTGCTTCATCAGCTGACATGGCACTCCGTCCAGGGGGACCTGCAGGACCTGCCGCGACGGCGCACCGTCGGGGGAGCCGGCGCGCCGTCCTCCCGCTCGGGAGGAGATGCCATGATGCCGCGCCTGCTCCCCGGAGCGTGGCAACAGCGAGTAACGGTCATCCGTGAATGGTGGTTCGGGTCTGTGGTGTTCTGGATCACAGTCGGGTCCGGGGACGACCACGACCCGGTGAAAAGCCCACCTCATCCTTGGTCACCGAGGGTTGCCATGTGCCCGGCTCGGATACGCTGCCCGGGTGGCAGATCGTGCGGTAGCCGGTGACAAGGCGCGAAGCCGGCAGCGCGGCGGGCGAGGCCGGCGCAGGCTCAGTGTGGACGAACGGCGAGACGAACTGATCGAGGCGGCGCTGCAGCTTTTCAGCACCCGGTCGCCCGAGGACATCTCGATCGACGACGTCGCGGAGGCGGCGGACGCCTCGCGGGCGCTGGTCTACCACTACTTCGGCGGCAAGCACGAGCTGTACATCGCGGCGCTGCGCAGCGCGGCGAAGAAGCTGTCGGTGCTGCTGGAACCGCCCACGGAGGGTAAGCCGCTGGAACGGCTGCGCATCTCACTGAAGCGGTACTTCGACTTCGTGGAGAGCCACGCCGCCGGTTACACGGCGTTGCTGCGCGGCGGTCCGGCGGACCGCTCGGGCGAGGCCGGCGAGATCGTCGACGGAACCCGGCAGCTGCTCCTGGACCGCATCCTGCACTCGCTGGACGTGGCGGCCCCGCCGCCGATCCTGCGCATCACGCTGCGCTGCTGGATGGCGATCGTGGAGACCGCCGGCCTGGACTGGCTGGAGAACCGCGACATCCCCCGCCCGGACCTGGAGCGCCTGCTCGTCGACCAGCTTGCGGTCACCATGCAGACGGCGGGACGCCACGACCCCGACACCGGCGCCCTGTTCGCCCGCCTCTCCCAAGAGGAGATGAGCGGGTAGCCTTCCGGGCCCCGGAGCTGGTTGTCCAATTGTGGACGATTGATCCGTATGTGTCCGAAATTTTGGGTAGGCCGGATCCCGCCCGCGAGTTCACGGGCGGGATACCGGTCTCGCTACTCCGACCGCTGCTGCGGGATTCCCGCGAGCAGCGCCCGCACCTCCGCCTCGCGGTAACGACGGTGCCCCCCCAGTGTCCGGATGGACGTGAGCTTCCCCGCCTTAGCCCACCGCGTGACGGTCTTGGGGTCGACGCGGAACATCGTCGCCACCTCCGCCGGCGTGAGCAGGGGCTCGGCCTCTGGCGTACGTGCTGACATGTTTGCGGCCTCTCCTCCTGGACCGATGACAGCGATCCTGCGATTGATACTCGCGTGGTCACTGATGTCCCCTATGGCCCGAAAGAGCCACTATGACATCACAACGTGTAACCTTGCCACCACTCAACGCAACAAGCAAGCTCCTGGCGGTAGTTACGTGCAAACATCCCCCCGGGAACCGGGTGCCGCGCCTGCCGGATGGCCATCGAGTCACGCTGTGTGATTCTAGCGACACGTATAGTCGTATCGCGCGCGGATTCGGGAAATTTGTTTTAGTTCGCCGCCTCAAGCGCCCGGATCGGCCTCCAGCGGGCCAGGAGCCGCTTGTACATCGCCACGGTCAGCTCGACCTCGCCGCGCTCCATCCCGGTGAGGGCCACGGTCATCTCGGCGACCGACTCGTCCGCGCGCAGCGCCCGGTCGTCCAGCAGATGGACCAGCCCGCCGTAGTCGAGCTCGACCAGCGCGCTCGGGTGGAACCCGTCCAGCCACCGGCCCAGCGTCTCCAGCTGCCCGACCGGCAGGAGACGGCCCTCCTCCGTCCCGTCGCCGAGGTCGTTCTCGCGCACCACCGGCAGCGCGCCCGCCACCCGGCGGCGCGCCTCGCCCATCGAGGTGACGTAGCTGAGGGTGCGCGCGGGCGTGGCCGTCGCCGGGCCGTGACCCGCGAGTTCCTCGGGCGCGTCGGCGGACCTGCGGTATCCGGTCCCCGGCGCGCCGAGCATCAGGCACCGCTCGCCGCGCGCGAACGGGACGAACCAGTCCGGCGGAACGTGCCAGGTGCTCGTCAGGATGTGCGGCCGCAGCGACCGGCCGGCCTGCTTCCAGTGCTCGAAGTCGCGCACCGCCCGCTCGGCCGCCGGCGGCGGGACGAACGCGGCCGCGATGCCGGCGGCCTGCTCGCTCCTGAACCGCTCGAAGGCCAGCCATGAGCGCAGCCGCGTCCCCCACGGGCACACGTAGATCATGTCGTCCACACGCCGCACGTAGGCGTCCCTGCTCTCCTGCTCCGGGACGACCTCCGGCGGCGAGCCGATGAGCCTGAGCGCGGCCTCACGGTGTTCCACTCCGAGCGCGTGGATCCGCCGTGGGCGCCGCCTGGAATCGGCGTAGGCCGTCCATAGGGTCCGCGCGGGCTCCGGGAAGGCGGTCACCGGTTCATAAATCCGTAGGTACGCGGCGTACGGAAGCACAACCCGCATCGTGACATGAGATCCGGCCGGGCGTGATGCCATCCGGCGCCCTAGTCTGATCTTAGAGACAGAGAGGAGGGCACTACCGTGCCTAATGTCTTCGGGCCGCCCCACAAGGGCAGCGAATCCCGACACGAGCAGGTCGTCTTCTGCCAGGACGAGGCCAGCGGTCTGCGCGCCATCATCGCCATCTACTCCACCGCGCTGGGCCCGTCCCTGGGGGGTACCCGCTTCTTCCCGTACGCCTCCGAGGAGGAGGCCCTCACCGACGTACTGAACCTGTCCCGGGGGATGGCTTACAAGAACGCCTTGGCCGGGCTCGACCTCGGTGGGGGCAAGGCAGTCATCATCGGTGACCCCGCCACCGACAAGTCCGAGGCGCTGCTCAGGGCGTACGGACGGTTCGTCCAGTCGCTCAACGGCCGCTACTACACCGCGTGCGACGTCGGCACGTTCAGCGAGGACATGGACATCGTGGCGCGGGAGTGCCGCTTCGTCACCGGACGGACGGTCGCGCACGGCGGCGCCGGCGACTCCTCCATCCTCACGGCGTTCGGTGTGTTCCAGGGCATGCGCGCCGCCGCCGAGACCGTGTGGGGGGCGCCCACGCTGCGCGGCAAGAGGGTCGGGGTTGAGGGTGTCGGCAAGGTCGGTCACCGGCTGGTGGAGCACCTCCGTGAGGACGGCGCGGACGTCGTGATCTGCGACGTGAACGAGGCCGCAGTCGACCAGGTCCGGTCACTGCACCCGGAGGTGGAGGTCGTCGCCGATGCCAGCGCGATGATCCGCGCGGACCTCGACGTGTACGCGCCGTGCGCGCTGGGCGGCTCCCTCGACGACGACACCGTGCCTCTGCTTCAGGCCAAGGTGGTCTGCGGGGCCGCGAACAACCAGCTCGCCCACACGGGTGTGGAGAAGAACCTCGCCGACCGCGACATCCTGTACGCCCCCGACTATGTGGTGAACTCCGGCGGTGTGATCCAGGTCGCGGACGAGATCGAGGGGTTCAACTTCGACCGTGCCAAGGCCCGTGCCACCGGGATCTACGACACCACCCGGAAGATCTTCGCGCTGGCCGCCGACGAGGGCGTCCCGCCGGCGGTGGCCGCCGACCGCCTCGCGGAGCGCCGGATGTCGCAGATCGGGAGGTTGCGCGGCATTTTCCTCTGACGTCCCGGCGTCCGCGCACCCGGTCCGGAGGGGGCATCCCAGCCCCGCTTAGACCGTTGCAAGACCGTTGTGAGGGTGGCCGTGGGGCACTGTAAGACCGTCCCACGGCAGCCTTGTCACGTACTCGTGACCGCCGGATACACTGTTGTTATCAGCAACAGGAGCGCCGCCACGCACCGTCAATGTACCGAGCCAGGCGCAAAACGGGTACGGTTGTACCCGTGACTGACGCATGGCTCATCAGGCACCGGTTCGTGTGGTACACGCGCGCGTTGATGGGCCCACGAAAGCCCTGACCATCGAGGGGGTCGAGCCAATGGGTCGCGGCCGAGCCAAGGCCAAGCAGGTAAAGGTTGCCCGGCAGCTCAAGTACAACACCGGCAACACGGACCTCGACCGCCTGAAGAGCGAACTGGGAGTCAACGACTCCGGCGACAGCTCCTATGACGAGCTCGCCGAGAAGTACGCCGACTACGCCGACGACTACGGCACCGAGGACCGCAAAGACGGCACCTCCGGTTGACCGGCCGACAGGACGCCACTGCCCGCCCCGGGCAGTGGCGTTTGTCGTGACTTCTGCCTTGTCGTGACTTCTGCATGTTCGCCGCGGTCTTCCCTCATGGGGGTGTGTGGGTCATGGTCTCCGTCGGCCGCCGAGAGCGCCTCTGGGGCGACTTCGGCGGCTAGTGCTTCCCGTGTGACGTCTGAGGGCTGAGAGGCGCTCAGCGCGCCTCTCAGCCGGTCACACGCTCGTTTCCAGGTCGCGCCGGCCCTCTCGGGCCACCGGTCGACAGACCCCGGCCTTCGGCAGACCCCGGGCCTCAGACCAGGGTCGCCTTTCCGATGCCCTCGGTGATCTCGCCGAGCACCCAGGCGGGCACGCCGCGGGAGGTCAGCAGGCGGAGCGCCTCGTCGGCGCCGTCCGGGCTCACGATCGCGGCCATTCCGACACCGAGGTTGAACGTCTTGTCCATCTCGGGCTGGGGCACGTTCCCGTGGGCTTGCAGGACGCGGAACAGGGCCGGAACCTCCCACGAGGAGCGGTTCAGCACGGCGTCCACGGTCGATGGCAGGGAGCGTGCCAGGTTCGCCGCGAGCCCGCCGCCCGTGATGTGCGCGAAGGCGCGCACTCCGCCCGCCTGGGTCAGCGCCAGGCAGTCCTTGGCGTAGATGCGCGTCGGGGTGAGGAGTTCCTCACCCAGCGGACGGTCGAGTTCGGCGGGCTCGGCTTCGAGAGTGAGGCCGGTCGTGGCCAGGATGTGCCGGACGAGCGAGTACCCGTTCGAGTGGATGCCGGACGAGGCCATGGCGAGGACGACGTCCCCTGCGCGCACACGATCCGGGCCCAGGATCTCGTCGGCCTCGACGACGCCCGTCCCGGCGCCCGCCAGGTCGAACTCGTCCGCGTCCAGCAGGCCGGGGTGCTCGGCGGTCTCGCCGCCGACGAGGGCGCATCCGGCCAGGGCGCAGGCGTCCGCGATCCCGCCGACGATGTCGGCGATCCGCTCTGGGACGACCTTGCCGCAGGCGATGTAGTCGGTCATGAACAGCGGCTCGGCACCGCACACGGCCAGATCGTCGATGACCATGCCGACCAGGTCGTGCCCGACCGTGTCATAGATGCCGAGACGTCGTGCCAGGTCGACCTTGGTACCGACACCGTCCGTGGACGTCGCGAGCAGGGGACGCTTGTACTTCAGCAAGGCCGAGGCGTCGAAGAGCCCCGCGAACCCACTGACGTCGTCGACGACCTCGGGGCGACGCGAACGCGCCACCCGGGACTTCATCAGCTCGACGGCCCGTTCGCCCGCCGCGATGTCGACGCCGGCGGCCTCATAGGACGTCACCGGCCGACCTCCAGCAGGTGCTTGCCGCGGGCGTCCTGCTCCACCGGGATGGGGTAGACGCCGTCGAAGCACGCCCGGCACAGGTTGTCCTTGGCGATCTGGGAGGCGGAGATGAGCTGGTCCAGGGAGATGTAGCCGAGCGAGTCGGCGCCGATGGAGTCGCGGATCTCCTCCACCGACAGGTCCCCGGCGATCAGCTCGGCGCGGGTCGCGAAGTCGATGCCGTAGAAGCAGGGCCAGGACACGGGCGGGCTGGAGATCCGGACGTGCACCTCGGCGGCGCCCGCGTCCCGCAGCATCGCCACGATCGCACGCTGGGTGTTGCCTCGCACGATCGAGTCGTCCACGACGACCAGCCGCTTGCCTTCGATCGCCTCGCGCAGCGGATTCAGCTTGAGGCGGATGCCGAGCTTCCGGATCGTCTGGGACGGCTGGATGAACGTCCGCCCCACATAGGAGTTCTTCACCAGTCCCTGGCCGTAGGGAATGCCGGACGCCTCCGCGTAGCCGATCGCGGCGGGGGTGCCCGACTCCGGCGTCGGGATGACCATGTCGGCCTCGACGGGGTGCTCGCGGGCCAGCCGGCGTCCTACCTCGACGCGGGTGGCCTGGACGCTGCGTCCGGCGATCGTCGTGTCGGGCCGGGCCAGGTACACGTACTCGAACAGGCAGCCCTTGGGGCGCGCCTTGGCGAACCGCTCGGACCGCACGCCGGCGCCGTCGATCGCGACCAGCTCGCCCGGCTCGATCTCCCGGACGAGGCGGGCGCCGACGATGTCGAGCGCGGCCGTCTCGGACGCCACCACCCAGCCGCCGGCCTCCAGGGCGCCGAGGACGAGCGGCCGGACGCCCTCGGGGTCGCGGGCGGCGTAGAGCGTTCCCTCGTCCATGAAGACCAGGGAGTACGCGCCGCGCGTGTCCGGGAGGATCTCCCTGGCCGCCGCCGTGGGGCCGCCCTCGCCGTGGAGGGCGAGCAGCGCCGTCAGGACCTCGGTGTCGGTCGTCGCGGTCAGCACCCCCGGCTCCAGCCGCCCGGCCAGCTCCGGGGTGTTGATCAGGTTGCCGTTGTGGACGAGCACGAGCCCGCCCTCGTCCGTCGAGCGGAACGTGGGCTGCGCGTTCTCCCACGTGGGCGACCCGGTCGTGGAGTAGCGGCAGTGGCCCACGGCGATGTGGCCGCGCAGGGTGTTCAGCACCGACTCGTCGAAGACCTGGGCGACGAGGCCCATGTCCTTGAACACGACGATGCGCGAGCCGTCGCTGACGGCGATTCCCGCCGATTCTTGCCCGCGGTGCTGGAGCGCGTACAGGCCGTAGTAGGTGAGCTTGCTCACCTCGGCCCGCGACGCCTGGTCCGCGGGGACCCAGACGCCGAACACACCGCAGGCGTCCTGCGGAGCGCGGTCGGAGGGATCGATGTCGTGGCTCAGACGTCCGTCACGGAGAGGCACGGCAATCAGTCTAGATGCCCGATTCGCCTGCTCCGATCGGTGGCCTGCCCCAACGGGGCCTCACCCCTCTCCAACAGGGCGGATACTCCCGTACAACGAGGTCTCAATCGAGGGGCAGGGGGAGATGGCCCGACAGGTCTGCGCGTGCGCCGCTGGCACGTACGCGTCCGTCCGCGATCGCGTCCGCCCAGGCCAGGCGGCCCGTGGCCAGAGCGACCCAGACGGTAGCGTCCATCTCCACCACATTCGGCGGGGTACCGCGGGTATGGTGCGGGCCGTCGATGCACTGGACGGCGGCGTGCGGAGGGACTCGGACCTCCACCGAACGGCCCGGGGCCAACTCGGCGAGCCGGTCGAGCAGGAACCGCACCGCCCCCTTCACCACCGGACGGGACGGTTCGGCGCCTCCTGCCTCGACACAGGCGAGGACGGTGTCCAGCGCGGCCCGGCGCAGTTCGGCGGGCTCGTCGGCACCGATGTAGGGCGCCAGCCCGAGCGCGGCGCGCTGCTCGTTCAGGACGAGGGGAGAAAGCGGAGTTCGGGGCATCGCACATGACGCTACCCGGTCGGTCGCGGTGCGGCGCAGACGGTAGAAAGGACCCCGATCAGCCACGGGGGGAGCAGGTGACCGGGGACGCGGTCCCCGGCGGACACGGAGGTTCGTCAGATGCCCGAGGCGCTGCCTCTGCAACCCGGTGACCCGAGAAAACTCGGCTCGTTCGAGATCACGGGCCGGCTCGGCGTCGGTGAGCAGGGCGCCGTCTTCCTCGGCGGGGACCCGGCCGGCGGCCCCGTCGCCGTGAAGGTCCTGCACGTGCGGCTCAGCGGCGAGCCCGCCGCCGGGTCACGGTTCGCCGACGCCTTCTCCGCCGCCCGGAAGGTGTCCGGGTTCTGCACGGCGGCGATCCTGGCCGCCGATGTGGACGGTGACCGTCCCTACGTGGTGAGCGAATGCGTGGACGGGCCGTCCCTCCAGCAGCTCGTGGACGAGGAGGGCCCGCGTGGAGGCATCGTCGTCGAGCGTGTGGCGGTCGGTATGGCGGTCGCTCTCGCGGCGGTCCATCGGGCGGGCGCCCTTCATCACAACCTGAAGCCGGGGAACGTTCTGCTGGGCCCGAACGGGCCCCGGATGAGCGACTTCGGCATAGTCCATGCCTTGGACGCGGTCAACGCGGCTTTCACGGGGCACAACACGGAGGACCCGTCCTACAAGGCCCCTGAGCAGTTGAGCGGGATGGGCCTCGGGCCGGCCGCGGACGTGTTCTCATGGGCGGCGACCCTTCTGTTCGCCGCTACGGGCAAGCCGCCGTTCGGGGACGGTTCACCGTCCGAGGTGATGCAGCGGATCGTCTACGACGAGCCGGATCTGTCGGGCGCCCCCGATTCCCTGCACGAGGTCATGACCGCTGCTCTGGCCAAGGACCCCGCACAGCGTCCTACGGCGGCGCAGATCCTTGAACGGCTTCTGGGCGCGACGAGCCCGCTCCCCGGCCGCCTGCCGCCTTCCATGGCCGAGGAGGGGCGTGCCTTGGCTGCGGGTACGGCCCCCCAGCAGACGGCCCCCCAACAGGCGGCCCCCCAACAGGCGGCGGGTACGGCTCCCCAACAGGCGGCGGATCCGGCCCCCCGGCAGAACGTCCCGCCGCCGAGTCCTCCCCTGGGGGCGCCCCAGCGTCCGCTGGGAGTCGCTCCCCAGCTCGGGTTCACATCACCCGGCCCTGCGCAGGGTGCCCCGGCGCCGGCCTTGCCCCTTTTCGGGAAGCTCTCGCTCACGCGCCGACCGCGCCCCGCGCCGGAGCCCGAGCCCGAGCCGCTCGCCGATCTGGACCCGGCGGCCTTCGAGGCGACCACGACCTTCCACGCCGTCGGCTCGGACCGTCAGGAGGAGCCGGCCCCGGCCGACCAGACCGCGAGGTTCGACGCGGTCGGTCCCGACCCCACGGCCATGTTCGACGCGGTCGACCTTCAGGAGCACGCGAACGGCGCCGCGTCCGCCCCGCACTTCGTCCCGGGTCTCGGGCGTGGGCGCGACACAGGCGAACGCGGCGCGTCACCGTTGTCGTCCATCGTGAAGATGCGGCGTCCCAGCAACCATGTGCTCGGCGTCGCCCTCTCGTTGTTCATCGGCGTCGGCGTCGGTATCGCCATCATCACGCTGGTGTTGTGGCCTCAACTCAAAGACGACGGCGGCGGCCCGCCTCCGAACAGCACGAACACGTCCAGCAACCGTCCGGTGACGACAATCCCGGCTTCGTTCGCGGGGACGTGGAAGGGGACCGCCGTCAACACCAACCGCAAGGTGGCCTTCCCGGTGGAGGTCACTTTCGAGGCAGGCGGCACCACCGCGCACGCGGTGTATCCACGGGAGAAGTGCACCGGCACCCTAACGCTGACCAGTGGCACAGAGAGCGTGCTGAAGATGAACCTGGCCATTGCCAAGCCGTGCACCAGTGGAGTCGTCGAAGTCACCCGGCGGCCGGATGGGACGCTGCAATACATGTGGAACAGGCCGGGGACGGGGCTCGGCTACGGCGGCAAGCTCACCCGCGGCTGACCTGGGGCCAGGCCCCGGGCAACAAAAAAGCCACATCTGGCAAGATGCCCAGTTTGTCATCTCATATCAGGACAGTTCCGCTAAGGTTTTCCCTCGGTCGAAAAATCGATCATGTGAAGGGGCTCGCCGAGCGATCCCCCGACTGAAGGAGAGGCCTTGCGGGCTGTCCATCGAAGGCTGCTGCTGGCCGGCGCGGTCGCGACGTGCCTGGGCGCCGCCGCCGCGCTCCCCGTGCTCGCCGACGACTCCGGGTCCCTCGTGCAGGTGACCGCGGCGAAGGGCACCCCCGTGCCCGGCCAGTACATCGTCACGCTGAAGGCCGGGGCGTCCTCCGACGCCGCCGCCAAGAAGGTCAACGCCACGGGCGTCAAGCACTTCGACGGCGTCCTGAACGGCTTCGCCGCCCGGCTCACCGACGACCAGCTGAACAAGCTGCGCCACGACAACCGCGTCGCCGCGATCGAGCAGGACCAGGTCATCAAGGCGAACACGACCCAGTACTCCCCCCTGCCCTGGGGACTCGACCGGATCGACCAGCGGTCCAGGACGCTCTCCAAGAGCTACTACTACAAGTCGTCCGGCAGCGGCGTGAACGCCTACATCATCGACAGCGGCCTCGACGTCACGCACAAGGAGTTCGGGGGCCGCGCCTCCATCGCCTGGACGGCGAAGTCGTTCGGCGGCGACGGAAGTGACTGCAACGGTCACGGCACCCACGTCGCGGGCATCATCGGCTCCAAGACCTACGGCGCCGCCAAGTCCGTCAACCTGCGGGCGCTGCGCGTCCTCGACTGTGACGGCTCCGGCTACGTGTCGGAGGTGATCGACGCCGTCAATTGGCTGCGCACCCACGCCGCCAAGCCGGCCGTCGCGAACATGTCCATCGGCGGGCCGAAGTCCACGGCACTGAACACCGCCGTGATGAACCTGTCCAAGTCCGGGGTCTTCGTGTCCGTCGCCGCGGGCAACGACAACAAGGACGCCTGCAACTTCTCGCCGTCCAGCGCGAGCTGGGTCATGGCGGTCGGCGCGACCACCTCCTACGACAACCGCGCGTCCTTCTCCAACTGGGGCAAGTGCGTCGACATCAACGCGCCCGGTTACGGCATCTGGTCCACCGTCCCCGGCGGCGGAGCCCAGAAGTACAGCGGCACGTCCATGGCCACCCCCTACGTCAGCGGTGTCGCTGCGCTTTACCTGACCACCCACAGGTCGGCCGGCTTCCCGGAAGTGCAGAAGTGGCTGAACGACAACTCCACGCACAGCCTCAAGAACCTGCGTTCGCAGCCCAACCGGCTCCTCTACAAGGGCAAGCTGTGACACCTGTCGCGTAAAATGGCCCGGCTCCCAGCGAGGGAGCCGGGCTTCTCGCGTGTGAAGCCGTCCCACCGCCCCCAGGGGTCTACCCTTGCCAGGCACAGACGGTTCCCTAATGCTCGCTGACCTTCGGGCCTGCGGACCTCCATACCCACGGCCGTGAGGAGAGGAGAACACGTGGAGAGCCCCGCCTCCACGCGCCGGCATGGCGGACGACGCGTCGCCGCGGCGCTCGTGGCCATCACCGCCGCGCTGCCGCTGGCCGGCGCCGGCACGCCCGCCGCGATCGCGGCGCCGCCCGCCTCCGTCCCCCTGGACCCGGGCGACAGCGCCAAGTTCGCCAAGCTGAACCGTCAGATCGAGCAGCTCGACAAGGAGTACGGCGGCGACCTCGCCAAGCTGAAGGACGCCGAGTACGCGGCGAAGAAGGCGCTGAGCAAGTCCAACGCCCTCGAACGCGACCTCCAAGAGGCCCGCGACCTCGTCGCCCAGCTCGCCGCGACGCAGTACATGATGAACGGCGAGGACCCCACCGTCACCTTCCTGTCCGACGCCAACCCGAGCGACGTGCTCAGCAACGCGACCCTGGTCAGTCACCTCGCGCAGAACAAGGCCGCGAAGGTCGCGCAGATCCAGAAGCTCGTCAACGACCAGCTCCAGGCCCGCAAGCAGGCCCAGCAGAAGATGGCGGACCTGAAGAAGGAACTGAAGGACCTCAAGAGCCGCCAGGCCCAGATCAAGGCCCTGGTGAAGAGGTACAAGCCCGAATCGCCGAGCGTCGGCATGGGCGGTGTCACACCCCGCATGCTGAAGGTCAAGAACACCATCGACGTGGAGTTCGGCCCCTTCCCCACGATCGGCTGCGTCCGCCTCACCGGCGACCCGCAGGACCACGGCACCGGCCACGCCTGCGACTTCATGGTCACGACCGGCGGCGTGATGGCGAGCGGCAGCGCCCAGGCCCTCGGCGACCAGACCGCCCAGTACGCCATCTCGCACGCGAGCGCCCTCGGCATCAAGTACGTCATCTGGCGCCAGCGCATCTACGACATGCGCAGCCCCGGCTGGCGCGCCATGGAGAACCGCGGCGGCGTGACCGCCAACCACTACGACCACGTCCACATTTCGGTCTTCTAGACGTGGCGGTCCGCTGAACGTGTCAGGACGTCCTCGGCAGGGGACGTCCTGACGTCACCTCTTGCGGCCGAAGAGGAAGTAGCAGATCGGCCCCGCGTAGTTGATGAAGGCGAGCACGCGCCACAGCCGCTTCGGGCCGTTGATCTGCTCGGCCGGCCGGCGCTGGATGTCGACCAGGGCGGCCGCCAGCAGCGTCACCTGCACCGCCCCGGCGCCCATGACGAGCGAGCGTTCCCGCCGGCTGAGCTCGGACCACTTCCTGCCACTCACGATGTCCCCCCGAGGCCGGTTGTCCTCTCAGGCTAGCCGGGGGCGTACGGCGCGCCGAGGGCGCCCCGGTGGGGGGCGCCCTCGGCCGGCCGGTCAGTCGGCGTAGCTGGGGAGCATGCGCTCGTGGGCCTCGCGCAGTTCCGACAGGCCGATGCTGAACAGCTCCTGCTGGTCGCCCTCCGGGCCGCGTCCGGTCACGTGGAGCGCGTCACCGCCCACGACACCGATCTGGGAGACCGGGACGCCCGCCGACTCGCACAGGGCCGCCAGGCGCGCCTCAGCGCCCGGACGGACCACCAGCATCGCGCGGGCCACCGACTCGCTGAACAGCGCCACGAACGGGTCGCCCGGCAGCGTGATGCGGGCACCGAGGCCACCGCGCAGGCACGACTCCACCAGCGTCTGCGACAGGCCGCCGTCCGACAGGTCGTGGACCGCCGTGACGAGACCGTCCCGGACGGCGGCGACCATGACGGACGCGAGCGCCGCCTCGGCCTTCAGGTCGACCAGCGGCGGCAGGCCGCCCAGGTGGCCGTAGACGACGTGCGCCCACTCCGAGCCGCCGAACTCCTCGCGGGTCTCGCCGAGCAGCGCGATCGTGGCGCCGTCGGTGGTCAGCGACATGTTCACCCGGCGGCGCACATCGTCGTGGACGCCGAGGACGCCGATGACCGGAGTCGGGTTGATCGGCGTCTCCCCGGTCTGGTTGTAGAAGCTGACGTTGCCGCCGGTCACCGGGATGCCGAGGTACTGGCAGCCGTCCGCGAGGCCCTCGACGGCGCGTGCGAACTGCCACATGACCCCCGGGTCCTCCGGGGAGCCGAAGTTGAGGCAGTTGGTGACGGCCAGGGGCCGCGCGCCCGTGGCGGCGACGTTGCGGTACGCCTCCGACAGCGCGAGCTGCGCGCCCGCGTACGGGTCGAGACGCGTGTAGCGGCTGTTCCCGTCCAGGGACAGCGCGATGCCCAGCCCGGACTCGTCGTCGATGCGCACCACGCCCGCGTTCTCGGGCATGGCCATGACGGTGTTGCCGAGGACGTACCGGTCGTACTGCGACGTCACCCACGTCTTGCTGGCGAGGTTCGGGGACCCGGTCAGCCACAGGACCGTCCGGCGCAGCTCGTCGCCCGTGGACGGACGCGTGAGCCGCCCCGGCGTGTCGGCTTGCAGGGCGCCGAGGTCGTGCGGGGGCTCCATCGGGCGGTTGTAGACCGGCCCCTCGTCGGCCGCCGTGACCGGCGGGATGTCGACGATCGTCTCGCCCCGCCACGTCATCACCAGCCGGCGCGTGTCGGTGACCGTGCCGATCACCGTCGCGGGGATCTCCCAGCGGGCGCAGATCTCCATGAAGCGGTCGACCTTGTCGGGCGACACCACCGCCATCATGCGCTCCTGCGACTCGCTCATGAGGATCTCCTCGGGAGTGAGCGTCTCGTCGCGGAGCGGGACGGTGTCGAGGTCGACGTACATGCCGCCGGTGCCGGCCGCGGCCAGCTCCGTCGTCGCGCAGGACACACCGGCCGCGCCGAGGTCCTGGATGCCGACGACGAGGTCCTCCTTGAACAGCTCCAGGCAGCACTCGATGAGCAGCTTCTCCATGAACGGGTCGCCCACCTGGACGGACGGCCGTTTCTGGTGCGACTCCTCATCGAACGTCGCGGAGGCGAGCACGGACGCGCCGCCGATGCCGTCCGGGCCGGTCAGAGCACCGAACAGGATCACCTTGTTGCCGGGGCCCGGGGCCACGGCGCGCTTGATGTCCTCGTGCTTCATCACGCCGACGCACAGGGCGTTCACGAGCGGGTTCTGCTCGTAGCAGGCGTCGAAGACGGTCTCACCGCCGATGTTGGGCAGGCCCAGCGAGTTGCCGTAGCCGCCTACACCGGCCACCACACCGGGCAGGACGCGTTGCGTGTCGGGGGCGTCCGCCGGGCCGAAACGGAGCGAGTCCATTACCGCGACAGGGCGGGCCCCCATCGACATGATGTCGCGGACGATCCCGCCGACACCGGTTGCGGCGCCCTGGTACGGCTCCACGTAGGACGGGTGGTTGTGCGACTCCACCTTGAAGGTGACCGCCCAACCCTGGCCGATGTCCACGACACCGGCGTTCTCCCCCATGCCGACTAGAAGCTTGTCCGTCTTCGGAGCTTTGTCGCCGAACTGGCGCAGGTGCACCTTGGAGCTCTTGTAGGAGCAGTGCTCGCTCCACATGACCGAGTAGATCGCCAGCTCGGCCGACGTGGGGCGGCGTCCGAGAATGTGCCGGACGCGCTGGTACTCCTCGTCGTTCATCCCCAGTTCGACATGCGGCTGGCGGCGCTCGGGGGAGGAGGCGGCGATGGCGACCGTGTCCGTGCCGTTGTAGGCCGGGACGGACGCCTCGATCGCGGGCAGCGGACCCGTCCCCCGCCCGATGGACGGCTGCGGGCCCGTCCCGGAGCCGATGGCGGGCTGCGGGCCGGTTCCGGCCCCGATCGCGGGCAGCGGGCCGGTGCCGCGGCCGATGCGCGGCAGCGGACCCGTACCGGGACCTTCGGCGCGCGGAAGCGCGAGCGGACCCGTGTTCGGGTGGATGACGGGCTGCGGGCCGGTGCCGGGCCCGACCACCGGCTGCGGACCCGTCCCGGAGCCCACGACGGGCTGCGGGCCGGTGCCAGAGCCGACCCTCGGCAGCGGGCCGGTACCAGAGCCGATCGCGGGCAGCGGGCCGGTCCCGCGGCCGATGCGCGGCAGCGGACCCGTACCGGGCCTCTCGGGACGCGCCAGCGGACCCGAGTTGAGATCGACGATCGGCTGCGGACCGGTGCCCGTGCCCACGATCGGCTGCGGGCCCGTCCCAGAGCCCACAACGGGCTGCGGGCCGGTACCGGAGCCGACCCTCGGCAGCGGGCCGGTACCGGAGCCAATGGCGGGCTGCGGGCCGGTACCAGAACCGACCCTCGGCTGCGGGCCGGTGCCCATGGTCGGCTGGGGGCCGGTGCCGGAGTCGCCGGGCTCGGCCGGCGGGCGGGGCGCGGCGAACCCGCTCAGGTCGGGCATCGTCAGCGACGGGTCCACGACGGTGGACGTGGGGTCGCCGGCGGCGCGCTCCTCCTCCAGGGCGCGCGCGAAATCCTGCTCGGGCCCTTCAGGGCTCGGGGCGGGTACGGGCGGCTGTTCGCCGTCCGGCACGGACATGGGATCGGACATGGGATCGGTGAACGGATCGGAGGCCGCCTGGAGGGCGGGCGGGCCGGGCTGCGCCCCGCCGGACTGGTCGGCGTGCCTGTCCTCCTCGATGATGGCCTTGAAGCCCTGGGTCACCGCGGGGCTGACGGGCTGGAGCTCGGGATCGTCCGCGTCGGACTTGAGCTCGCCGAGCCACTCCATCGAGGGCTCGTCGGAGTTGTCCCGTGCCGCTCGTCCGGAAGCGTGGGGCCGTTGCTCACTCATGCGTTGACCAGTCTCTTGACGATCGAGGTGAAAAAGCCGAGCCCGTCGGTGGACGGTCCGGTCAGCGACTCCACGGCATGCTCGGGGTGGGGCATGAGCCCGACCACGTTGCCGGCCTCGTTGCAGATGCCGGCGATGTCATCGAGGGAGCCGTTCGGGTTCAGGTCGACGTACCGGGCGACGATCCGGCCGCTGTCGGCCAGTTCGTTCAGGGTCTCCCGGTCCGCGGTGTACCGGCCGTCCCGGTTCTTGATCGGGATCACCAGCTCCTGGCCCTCGCCGTAGTCGCTGGTCCAGGCTGTGTCGGCGTTCTCGATCCGCAGCCGCTGGTCACGGCAGACGAAGTGCAGGCCGGCGTTCGGCAGCAGCGCGCCGGGCAGCAGGTGCGACTCGCACAGCACCTGGAAGCCGTTGCAGATGCCGAGCACGGGCAGCCCCGCGCCCGCGGCGGCCACCAGTTCGGTCATCAGCGGCGCGAACCGGGCGATCGCCCCGGCCCGCAGGTAGTCCCCGTAGGAGAATCCGCCGGGCAACACGACCGCGTCGACGCTCTGCAGGTCGTGGTCGCCGTGCCAGAGGGCGACCGGCTCGGAGCCGGATAGCCGGACGGCACGTGCGGCGTCCTTATCGTCCAGGGAACCTGGGAAGGTGATGATCCCTACCCGGGCAGCGTTCATCTCTTCTGTTCCTCCGAAATGAGGTGAGGTCGGGACGGTCGGGTTCTCCTCCGCCGATCACCCCGTCGCGCGTCGCAATACCCCCCGCGCGCGTCCTAATCTACCCGGCGTTGTGCATGAGGCTGCGGTCGAGGCGCCGGACCAGCGCCCCGTCCCGCCAGGTCAGCCGCTTTCGCAGGTGAACGATGGTGCCCCGGTCGGGCGAGGAGTCGATGTCCAGGTCGTCCACCAGTGCCCGCATGATCGCGATCCCGCGTCCGGACTCGCTCAGGGGGCCCCGGTCCGCGGGCGCCGGGCGGGGCCCGCCGCGCCCCCAATCCATGATCTTCATCATGCAGAAGCCGCCGTCCACCTGCCCGGTGACCTCGTACTTCCCGGTCGCGCGGGCGTGCTGGACGACGTTCGTGCATGCCTCGGAGGTGGCGACCAGGACGTCGTCGACGCAGTCATCGGATACGCCCAGCCCCCGCAGCGCATCCCCCACCACCCGCCGGATCACCGGGATGCTCAGCGCCTCGCGCGGCAGCGCGAGCGAGAACCTCATGTTCACCCGGACACCTCGTGTCATGGCCCCGGGCTTCCCGTTTTTCCCCCGGCCCCGGAGCGTGCTCGACGACTCGACGCAGCTAACACTTCCCCGGCGGAATCTTCCGTAATCGCTATACCTGCGGTCTTTCCCGGGCATCTCAGCGGCCCGCGGAAACGATATGGAACGAACCAACTTCATCCCGGCACCGAACGGTACTCCGCGCCATTTCCGATCAGAGAACGCGGACCTCGTAGTTCTCTATGACGGGATTGGCCAGCAGCGTCTCAGCGATCTTGCTGACCCGCTCCAGGGCCGCCTCGTCGGCGTCCCCCTCCAGTTCCACCTCGAACCGCTTGCCCTGCCGGACGGCGACGACCCCGTCGTACCCCATCTGCGGCAGTTTCCTGGCGATCGCCTGGCCCTGCGGATCAAGGATCTCCGGCTTGAGCATGACGTCCACGACGACACGCGCCACGACCGCCTCCTCACTGATCTGCGCTTTTTACTTACGATCTGAAGCGTACGGCACCATGGCCGAGCACGACCCATCCGCACCCCCCGGAGCCACCTGATGAACATCGAGGACCTGACCCCCTCGGAACGCCTCCTCTGGAAGGCCTTCCCGAAGGGCGAATCGGTCGACCTGTCGTCCGGCGACCCGGCCTTCGACGACGTCGGGCAGTCCGACCGGTGGGGACGCGACCGGGTGGTCAGGGCCGAGGTCCTCGTCGCGCTCCTCGCCGGCGCCGTGGACCCCGAGCCGGGGCAGGTCGCCGCCGTCCGGCTCAGCGGCGCCCGCATCACCGGCTCGCTGAACCTCGGGCACGCGGAGGTCACCGTGCCGCTGGCGCTCACCGGCTGCTCGTTCGACGAGGCGCCGCACCTGTACTGGGCGAGCATGAACAGCGTCCACCTGATGCGCTGCGGCCTGCCCGGGCTGGTCGCGTCCGGCACCCGGGTGGACGGCCACCTCTGGCTGGAGGGCAGCCGCATCAACGGCGGGCTGTGGCTGGACGGGGCGAACATCACCGGCATCCTGAACATGTCGGGCGTCCAGCTGGCCAATCCGGGCGGGGACGCGCTGCTCGCCGACCGCCTCACCGTCGAGGCGAACGTGTACTGCGACCAGGGGTTCACGGCCACCGGCGAGGTCCGGCTGCCCGGCGCCCATGTCGGCGGCCAGCTGATCTTCCGCGGTGCGCGGCTCCACAACCCGTCCGGCGCCGCCCTGTACGCGAGCCGCCTGGACGTGGCCGCGAACGTGTTCTGCGACGGCGGGTTCACCGCCGAGGGCGAGATCCGGCTGCGCGGTGCCCGCGTCGGCGGCTACCTCTCCTTCGTCGGCGCGAACCTGTCGGCCCCGGAGCGCACCGCGCTGAACGCCGACGACCTCGCCGTCGAAACCGACATCTACTGCTCGGACGGATTCACCGCCGTCGGGGCCGTCAGCTTCTCCGGCGCCCGCGTCACCGGCCAGCTCAGCTTCCGCGACGCCCGGCTGCGCCACGAGCGGGGGACGGCGCTCAGCCTGCAGCGCATCCAGGCCGAGGAACTCCTGCTCCGCACCGCCGAACCGATCAGGGGCACCGCCGACCTCTCCTATGCCCGCATCAACCTGCTCCGCGACGACGCCGCGTCCTGGCCGGAACGCCTCCAGCTGGACGGCCTCCAGTACGAGACCCTTGATCCGCCGCTCACCGCCCGCCAACGCCTCGAATGGCTGCACCGCGACACCGACGGCTACGCGCCGCAGCCCTACGAGCGCCTCGCCCAGACCTACCGCTCCCTCGGCCTCGACGCCGACGGCCGCTCCGTGCTGCTCGCCAAGGCCCGCGACCGGCGCCGGACGCAGGGCGTCCCCCGCAAGATCGTCGGCTGGCTGCAGGACTTCCTGGTCGGCTACGGCTACCGCCCGTTCCGCGCCGCGAGCTGGCTGATCGGCCTCCTCGCCTTCGGGACGATCGTCTTCTCCACCCACAAGCCCGACGTCCTGGACGACGGCCACAAGCCGCACTTCAACGCGTTCTTCTACACGCTCGACCTGCTCCTGCCCATCGGCAATCTCGGCCAGGAGGTCGAGTTCGCCCCCAAGGGCGTCTACCAGTGGATAGCGAACTTCATCGTCGCCGCCGGCCTCATCCTCGGCCTGACGGTCGCCGCCGGCGCCACCCGGGCCCTGTCCCGCGAATGAACATGGGGGTCAGGGCGCGGAGGTGCGGGTAGGGATCACAGTGGCGGGACTTGCATCGCAAGGTGTGATGTCTGCCACGATGGCATTGCGGCTTTTGTCCCTTACCGGGGGCCAAGTCCGCTGACATCGGCCGGCGACGCGGCGATCCCGTGTTCCGGCCCTGAACGAGGAGTGTCATCGATGACGATCGACTCCGTGCGCGGCGCGCCCGACACCCCCGAGCTCACCGAGCCCGAGCTCATCCAGCTGCTCACCCCCGAGGGGGAGCGCGTCGAGCATCCCGACTACCCCCTGGACCTCGGTGCCGAGGAAGTCCGCGCCCTGTACCGCGACCTGGTGATCGTGCGGCGGATCGACCTGGAGGCCGTGGCGCTCACCCGGCAGGGCGAGCTCGGCCTGTGGGCGTCGCTGCTGGGGCAGGAGGCGGCGCAGATCGGCTCGGGCCGCGCGCTGTCCGAGCACGACATGGTGTTCCCGACGTACCGGGAGCACGGTGTCGCATGGTGCCGGGACGTGGAGCCGCTGAAGCTGCTCGGCCTGTTCCGGGGCGTCAACCACGGCGGGTGGGATCCCGCCGAACACGGGTTCCACCTGTACACCATCGTGATCGGCAGCCAGACGCTGCACGCGACCGGGTACGCGATGGGCATCCAGCGGGACGGGGTACTGGGCACGCCGTCGGCCGGCGCCACGATCGCCTACTTCGGGGACGGGGCGACCTCGCAGGGGGACGTGAACGAGTCGTTCGTGTTCGCCTCGGTGTTCAACGCACCGATCGTGTTCTTCTGCCAGAACAACCAGTGGGCCATCTCCGAGCCGCTGGAGAAGCAGTCCAGGATTCCGCTCTACAAGAGGGCGCAGGGATTCGGGTTCCCGGGCCTGCGGGTCGACGGGAACGACGTGTTCGCCTGCCTGGCCGTGACCAGGAAGGCCCTGGAGAACGCCCGGACGGGGCAGGGCCCGACGCTCATCGAGGCGTACACCTACCGGATGGGCGCCCACACGACGACGGACGATCCCACGCGCTACCGGCTGAAGGCCGAAGAGGAGGCGTGGAAGCTCAAGGACCCGATCGAGCGCGTCAAGGCGTACCTCGTCCGGAACGACCTGGCGGACGCGGGGTTCTTCGAGAAGATCGAGGACGAGGCCAAGCGGATGGCCAAGGAACTGCGCGAGGGGTGCCGGGCGATGCCCGACCCGCAGCCGCTGTCGATGTTCGACGAGGTGTACGCCGAACGTCATCAGCTGATGACGGAGGAGCAGGAGCAGTTCGCCGCCTACCTGGCGTCGTTCGAGGAGGAGGCGAAGTGAGCACCCTGACCCTCGGCAAGGCGTTGAACGAGGGCCTGCGCAAGGCCATGGACAACGACCCGAAGGTCCTCGTGATGGGCGAGGACGTCGGGAAGCTCGGCGGGGTCTTCCGGATCACGGACGGCCTGCAGAAGGACTTCGGCGAGGAACGCGTCATCGACACGCCGCTCGCCGAGTCGGGCATTGTCGGGACGGCGATCGGGCTCGCGCTGCGCGGATACCGGCCCGTGGTGGAGATCCAGTTCGACGGGTTCGTGTTCCCTGCCGCCGACCAGATCATCACGCAGCTCGCCAAGATGCGGATGCGGTCGCTGGGCGCGCTGTCGCTGCCGGTCGTCGTCCGCATCCCGTGCGGGGGCGGCATCGGCGCGGTCGAGCACCACTCGGAGTCGCCCGAGGCGTACTTCACGCACACGGCCGGCCTGCGGGTGGTGACGTGCTCGAACCCGGTGGACGCGTTCTCGATGATCCAGCAGTCGATCATCTCCCCCGACCCGGTGATCTTCTTCGAGCCGAAGCGCCGGTACTGGGACAAGGCCGAGGTCGACCTCGGCTCCACCGACTGGACCCCGCTGCATCAGGCGCGGGTCGTCCGGCCGGGAGAGCACGTGACGGTGCTGGCGTACGGCCCGGCGGTGAAGACGTGCCTGGAGGCCGCCGCGGCGGCGGCCGAGGAGGGGCGCTCGCTGGAGGTCATCGACCTGCGCTCGCTCAACCCGCTCGACATCGACACCGTGACGGCCTCGGTGAACCGGACGGGACGCTGCGTCGTCGTCCACGAGGCGCCGGTGTTCAGCGGGTTCGGCGCCGAGCTGGCCGCGCGGATCACCGAGCGGTGCTTCTACCGGCTGGAGTCGCCGGTGCTGCGGGTCGGCGGGTTCTCCACGCCGTACCCGCCGTCCCGCCTTGAGGACCACTACCTGCCCGACCTCGACCGCATCCTGGACGCGGTCGACCGTACCTTCGCGTGGTGACGCCGGTGAGCGAGCCGAAACTGTTCAAACTGCCGGACGTGGGCGAGGGCCTGACGGAGGCCGAGATCGTCAAGTGGCATGTCCAGCCCGGCGACACCGTCGAGGACGGCCAGACCATCGTCGAGATCGAGACGGCGAAGGCGATCGTGGAGCTGCCCTGCCCGTTCGACGGCGTGGTGGCCGAGCTGCTGGTCACCGAGGGCCAGACCGTGGACGTCGGCGTGCCGATCATCTCGGTGGACGCCGCGGGCGGCGGCGGTGTGGCGACGCCGGTGTCCGAGCCGCCGGCGCAGGCGGCGGCGCTGCGCGAGGAGGGTGTGCCGACGGCGAACGAGCCGGGCATGATGGCTCCGGAGGAGCCGCCGAAGCGCCGGCCGGTCCTGGTCGGGTACGGGGTCAAGGAGGGGACGACCAAGCGCCGGCCGCGCAAGGCGGCCAACGGCGCCGCGCCCGCCGCGCCCGCTGTGCCCGCTCCGGCGCGGCCGGAGGCGCCCGCTCCCCGTCCGCGGCCTGGGGACGGGGGGCTGCCGCTGGCCAAGCCGCCCGTCCGGAAGATGGCGAAGGACCTCGGCGTGGACCTCGCCACCATCGCGGGCACGGGTCCGCAGGGCTCGATCACGCGGGACGACGTCCTCGCCGCGCAGGCCGCGCCTCAGGCGCCGTCCGTCCAGGCGGGTTCCCGTGAGGAGCGGATACCGGTCAAGGGCGTCCGCAAGGCCACGGCGGCGGCGGTGTCGGGTTCGGCGTTCACGGCTCCGCACGTCACCGAGTTCCTCCAGGTGGACGTGACGCGCACCATGGAGGCCGTCAAGCGGCTCCGCGAACTGCCCGAGTTCGCGGACGTGAAGGTGTCGCCGCTGCTGCTGGTGGCGCGCGCGCTGCTCACCGCCGTGGCGCGGCATCCGATGGTGAACTCCACGTGGGTGGACGGCCCGGACGGCGCGGAGATCGTCGTCAAGCGCTACGTGAACCTGGGCATAGCGGCGGCCACCGACCGCGGCCTCATCGTGCCCAAGGTGAAGGACGCGCAGGACCTCGACCTGCCCGGCCTCGCGCGCGCGCTGAACGAGCTGACGGAGAAGGCACGCGCGGGCAAGGCGTCCCCGGCCGACCTCTCCGGCGGGACGCTCTCCATCACCAATGTCGGCGTGTTCGGCGTGGACACCGGGACCCCGATCCTCACCCCCGGCGAGGCGGCGATCCTGGCGTTCGGCCAGATCCGGGACATGCCGTGGGTGCACGAGGGCGAGCTGGCGATCCGCAAGGTCACCACCCTCGCGCTGTCCTTCGATCACCGCATCGTGGACGGCGAACTGGGCTCTCGCGTCCTGCGCGATGTCGGCGACATGCTGGAGGACCCGATCCGGATGCTCGCCTGGAGCTGACGAACGGTCACGTGGGGCCGGCGCCGCACCTCGGCGCCGGCCCCGCGGCCTTTCAGCGCGGCGGGTTGTCGCCGTCGTACATGTGCTCGTCCCGCCGCTGGTCGGAGCCCGGCCCGCGCTGCTGCGGGCGGGCCATCATCACCAGTTGCAGCACGACCATCGCCCCGCCGACGATGATCAGGATGACGCCGACGACGTGGACGTCCACCGGGTCGGTCATCGCATCCGACCGGATCGCGAACTTGAGGATCAGCCCCAACGTGATCAGGAAAACACTGACGCCGATACCCATGGATGACCTCCGCCGGACGATCCGTTGCCGTGCTCTTTACCTATCCGTCCGGCTCGTCCGCCACACGTCGCGGTACCGGCCAACGGCACCGGGGCCGAGATCGGTCTATGAAACGGGGACCTTCTCGACCTTTCCGAAGGGACCCGCATTGAACGTCACGGACGTGACATTGCCCGGCGGCGCGGGCAGGTAGACGAAGCCCCGGCCGGGCCGGCCGACGGCGGTGAGGAAGGTGGCGCGTCCGGGGTCGAGGTAGACGCCGGTTCCGGTGGGCCTCGCCGGGCCGACGCGGACGGCACGGTAGACGTCCTTTCCGCCCGGCACCTGGATGGAGAACGACCCGAACACGCCTCCCGGGTAGTCGGGGTTCGGGTAGGACGCATCAGGCGGAGTGGTTCCGGGGCCCTCGTTCACGATGTCGAACACGGCGACGATGTAGGCGCCGTCCCGGTAGAAGGGTTTGACTTCCAGCCGCCTCTTGTCGGCGCCAAAGTGGGCCGTGCGGGTCGCCACCGTCTTGCCGTCCTCCGGGCGGAAGGCCGCCGGTGAGGTGGTGCCGCGCGCGCTTGCCTTCACCTGGTAGGAGATCTCGACACGGTTGTTACGGGCGGCGTCCCTGGAGATGGGCTCGGCCTTGCCCCTGCCGGTCGCGGTGTAGGTGAAGCCGCCGCCGAGCCGTGTCTTCATCTCCTTCATGACGGCGTCGGCGCGGTCCTGGGAGAGCTTCACGTCGTCCTTGCCGTCGGCGTGCCCTTCGATCGTCAGGGGGCCGGTGGCCTTCGCCTTGATCTGCCGCGCCGTCTCGTCCAGGACGGCTTTCGCGCGGCTCGACGGCTTGACCGAGTCACCGTCGAACAGCACACCGGCGCGCAGGCTCACCGTCATATCGGAGATGCCGGACGTGACGTCCTTCGTCTCGCCCTCCACGATGTCGTACAAGTCCACCGGCTTCCCGGCTGAAACGGACGGAGACGGCGGCGAGGTGATGGACCGGAAGCGGCCGAAGGGCTTGGCGCCCACGGACGGCTCAGCGCCCACAGAGGGCTTGGAGCGCGGCCCGGACGTGGTCGGGGACGCGCTGGGCGCGGCCGAGGTCGGGGACGGCGCCGGAGACGAGGCCGCGCCGCCCACCGGGATCCCGGTGAACTCCCCGGCCGTCCCGGGTGTGAGCGCGGTGACCTTCTGGACGTCCGCGGGAAGAGGCGGGTATTCGGCGGTCATCTCGCGCGTGGCCCCGGGCGCGAAGCCGCTGCCGCTCGTCGTCCCGGTCGGCTTGTAGAGCCTGCGTCCCACCGGATCGATCAGCGCGATCTCGAACGGGACGGACTTCTCCGTCGAGTCCAGAGAAGTCACGCTGTAGCGCAGCACCGCCTTGGAGACCTGCCGCTCGACGCCCTTGACGTCCACCCGCGCGTGCAGACCGTCCGCGCCGCCGAACCAGCCCTCTTTGGAGAACGCTCCCCCGGGCTGCGCGGCGGGCCGGGGATCACCGCCCGCCCTGACGGTCGGCGGTTCGACCTTCTCAGCCTTGCCGGCGTCGGCGCAGCCGGAGGCGAGCAGCAACCCGGCGAGGGAGACGGCGAGGGGCATGGCACGCATCGGTCATCCGGTCCGGGAGGCAAGAGGGCGGGGAACCCGGCCGATAGTAGTGAACAGCGACAGCCCCCGCCATACAGGCTCGTCGGGCCGCTACAGCGCACCGCGAACGGTCAGCCGGCTTGGGAGTCGGCGGGGACGGCGGTGGCGCGGACGTGTTCCAGGACGTGCTGGATGGACGTCACCTCGGTGTCGGTGAAGAGGTCTTCCGGGCCACCGGGGGCCAGCCCGGTGAACGGCGGCCTGTAGAGGGCGCCGACGTCCACGACGCCGTTCTTGGCCAGGAAACCGATGAGGAGCTGGAGGAAGTCGAGTTGCGCGGCTGAGAGCTTCTTCCCCGCCTGGAAGTGGTCGAAGGCGGCGGTCGCGGCCTCGTACTCCAGGCCGGTGACGGAGCGCAGGAACAGGCCGAGGTTTCCGTACTCCCCGCTGACCTGGTCGATGTCGTCGTGGGTGCCGAATCCGGAGGCGATGAAGACGTCCTCGAAGTGGGCGATGTCGAGAGTGGTGAGCTGGCGGTTGCGCAGTAGCTTCTGCACGGCGAGTTCGTGTTCGTGGCTGCGCAGGTAGGTGCGGACCTTGGTTTCGAACCGGGTCCGGTTGGTGCCGAGGGAGACGCCCCTGAGTTCCGCCTCGGTGAGTTCACCCAGCTCGTCCTGGAAGTCGGTGTAGAGGACGCCCTTCTTCGCCTTCTGGATGAGCTTGGCGAGGCCGCGGACGCGGCGGCGCATCAGTTCCAGCATCGGCAGGGAGACGTCCTGCCACCACTCGTCAAGGGTGAGGTCGGACAGCAGTTCCCGCTGCTTGGCCACGACGGGATTGTTCAGCGTGGTCGGGTCGAGGAGCGCTTCGGCGATCTCCTGGACCTGGCCGCGCAGCGTGTCGTACGCCGGGTCGCCGCCCAGGACGGCGAGCTGGAGGCGCAGGGCGAGCAGGTCGAACCGTTTGGCCTCCTCGCTGTTCTCGTCCTCGCGGAACTCGGTGGGCAGGCCCGCCAGGTTCTCGGTGATCTCGTCGCGTTTCTCGGCGGTGAGCCGCTGCCAGCTCGCGGAGTCCTGGTAGCGCTCGACCTCCTCCAGGCGGCGGCGGACCTCGATGTTCTGCGGGTTCATGCCCGAGACCTCCTCTTGGAGGCGGGCGGCGAGATCCCGGCGGAGCCCGGTCTCGGTGCGCGTCCCGTCCGATTCCGGGGACGGCTCCGGGGGAAGGTCCTGCCGGTCCAGGGCGTAGAGAAGATCGGTCCGTTCCCGGAACAGGCGCTCGCTGAGGGACGGCTGGACGCGGCCCTCGGCCGTGGCGATGTCCTGGTTGAAGAATTCGACGTTGCGGCACAGGTCGAAGACCAGGAATTTCTGCTTGTCGATGTTCGGCCCGAACAGGTCCGGGCACAGGCGGGTGCCGCGACCGATCATCTGCCAGAACTTCGTCTTGGACCGGACGAGCTTGGCGAACACCAGGTTGACGACCTCGGGGATGTCGATCCCGGTGTCGAGCATGTCGACGGAGACGGCGATGTGCGGGGGCGAGTCCTTCATCGAGAACTTGTCGATGAGGTCCTGCGCATAGGAGTCGTCGTGCGTGATGACGCGGGCGAAGTCACCGCGGTGCTCGGGGTACAGCGTGTCGAAGCGTTCGACGATGAATGCCGCGTGCTTCTTGTTGCGGGCGAAGACGATGGTCTTGCCCAGCCGGTCCCCGCCTTTGACCTTGGCCCCGTGCTCCATGAGCGTCTGGAGCATCTTGTCGATGGTGTCCTCGTTGAACAGGAACTTGTTGACCTCGTCGGCGGTGACCCGGTCGGGGACGCCGTCCTCCTCGTCCCAGTCGAGGAGGTCCCACATCTCTTTCTCCTGCTCGGGCAGCTCGTCGTAGCTGATGCCCTGCTGCGGGAACTTCAGCGGGACGTTCACCGTGAACGGCGGGACGAGATAGCCCTCGGTCACGGCCTCGTCCAGCCCGTACACGTCCGTCGGGACGCCGTCCTCCAGGTGGAACAGGCGGTAGGTGTTGCGGTCGATCTCGTCCTTCGGCGTCGCGGTCAGCCCGACGAGCAGGGAGTCGAAGTACTCGAAGATCACGCCGTACTTCTGGTAGACGGACCGGTGCGCCTCGTCGATGACGACGAGGTCGAAGTAGCCGGGCCCGAACCTGCGCAGGTCGCCGTCCGTCTCGTTGATCAGCCCCATCATCGTTGGGTACGTGGACACGTAGACCCTGCCGTCCTCCTTGCGCTCGGTCAGCAGGTTCACGGTCGGCGTGCCGGGCAGGTGGGTCTTGAAGGCGTTGGTGGCCTGCGTGACGAGCGCCTTCCGGTCCGCGAGGAACAGGACGCGCTTGATCCAGCGGGCACGCTGGAGCAGGTCGATCAGCGCGATGATCGTGCGCGTCTTGCCCGCGCCCGTCGCCATGACGAGAAGCGCTTCGCGCTGCCTGTCCCGCTCGAACGCCTCGGCGATGCGGCGGATGGCGCGGCTCTGGTAGTGGCGGCCCGCGATCTCGTCGTTGATCGCCACGCCCTGCAACGCCTGGCGGCCGGCGCGCCGCTGGATCAGCGTCCGCAGCTGGTCCTTGGTGTAGAAGCCCTGGATCTCACGCGGCGGATAGGTGACGTCGTCCCAGATGAAGGTCTGGTAGCCGTTGGTGTAGAAGATGACCGGACGTTGCCCGAACCGCTGTTCCAGGGCATCCGCGTAGAGCTTGGCCTGCTGCTTGCCGGACACCGCGTCCCTGGTGGTGCGCTTGGCCTCGACCAGGCCGAGCGGCCTGCCGTCGTCGTCCCAGAGGACGTAATCGACCTTGCCCTTCCCCGACGTCGACGGCATCCCCTCGACCGGATATTCGCGGTCGTCCTTCTTGTCGAGCGGCCAGCCCGCCTCCTTGAGGAGAAGGTCGATGATCAGGTCGCGGGTCTTCGCCTCGTCGTAGTCGTGCGTGTCGAGCTGGTCGGCCTTCGCGGCCTTGGCCGTCCTGATCTGGGCGCGCAGCCGGGCGACCTCTTCGTCCAGGTCCTGCGTCCTGCGGCGCTGCTCTATCAACTCTTCCTGCTGCCGGGCGTACCGCTCGGCCATCGCCTGGATCTCGGCCTGCTTCTTCCGCCGCACCTCCGCCGGCTCCGGGGTGGGGATGAGCGACCGGTCGAACGCGAGTTCCGGGGCCGGTCCCGATTCCTGATCGCGGGTGTAATGCCGGGCGATCCAGTAGAGGACGTGGAACAGTTCGGCGACCGTCCGGACGGCGTCCCCCGCCCGCACCGGCCCCGGCCGATGAACGGCGGCATTGCCCTGCCGCCTGATCACGTCCATCTTCGTGCGGATCGGCGGACCGACCACCCGCACCAGGGTCGGCTCCGCGATCATCGCCGCGAGATTGCCCTGGTAGGGGAGCTTCAGATCGCCGTCGGCGCGATACAGCCAGTTGACCGCGAGTTCGAGGGTGCGTCTCGCATAGAAGCAGGACACGCGCGGATCGGCATTCGCCAACCGTTCCGCCCGGACCGCTTCGTCGTACAGATCAGGCCACTCGCCTTTGAGGAACCCGAAGTTGCTCACGAGACACCCCTACCCCATGGAACAGATGCCTCAATCGTCCCACAACTCCCCCCGAAACGCCCGCTGTTGCAACGACCCGAACAGGTCATCCAACACACGCAAGGATGCCTGATGAGTACGTCGGCTCTCTTCAACTGCACGAACTCGCTTGCTGAACTGCTGCTGCAGTTCAAGCGGGGGGAGCTCGATATCGAGACCCAACAGGCGCGTCTTGGAAATATTTGGCATGGAGCCCGCACTGCCGCTCGCCAATTCTTGCACCTTACGACGTTTATGTCGATTGACGAGAAGTTGCTGGATGTATCGCTTGTCAACCGGAGCGTCACTCTTGAAGTTGAAGCGGAATATGAGGTCAGGCAGCAACATTTGTGGCGGAGTCTCACCGACAAGCGCACAAGCCGCCACAAGCTCGCGAGTGTTTTTACGAGAGAACAAGAGGTCACCCGGCCGCACCTCATGCTTAGCGACCGGCGCGATCGCCGTTGGAAGCGCCTTATTCTCTTCTGGTTTGAAGCGGCAACTTGTCACGGCACCCAGCTTCAGAACCCCCCATTCACCTTCCGCCGCCGGCCTGTCCAGGCAGGTGGGACTCTTACCACTATCGATACCCTCCAACAGATCTTCGAAGCGAACTCTGTTCCAGCCTCGTTCATTGGCGACCGGGTCGCCGAACATATCAAGGAAGATGGATTGGGTGAGGTCGTCGAGGAGAGCGATCGCCGCCCACCGCTTCGCCCGCAATGCATCTGCCTGGTTAAGGACATTCACAATACGTCGCTGCTTATCAACATGCGGAAGCGCTACTTGGAGATCCCTGAGCCGCTCGATGGGAAAGTTATCCGCCGTCGTAGCCCTGACCCATTTCAAAATAGTGCCAGAAAGTGCTTTTATGAGTCGCGCAAGGTAATCCGGAAGAATTGATTCCGAGCAGATGAGAGCCTTCATGTCCTGGTTAATCGCAACCGGAATGCGATTGATTCCCACCGGTACCGTATGCTTAAGTACGCCTGATCGCACAACGATCAATACACTGTCAGCAGGCGCAACACGTGCAGTGCTGCTATCCAGGCCAAGTTGCGTGATGGCGATTTGAGAACTCTTAATCTCCCACGATTTCATGTCTTTGGGAGTGACCCACGGAATATCGCCACCATAGTAATCAGATCTAGAGCGCACAGGCGTGCCGCCACCTATGATTTTTACAACGTCTCCAATAGAGACGTTGACGGCCTCTTTCATCGAAGCATGCCTTTCAGGTCGGACATGCCCTGCTGGATGTCTGATTCGATGCGTTCGAGTTCTTCGATGATTTCCAGCGGCGGGCGATGCTCGGCCTCTTCGTGGACGATTTCCTTGTAGCGGTTGAGGCTCAGGTCATAGTCCTGAGCAGCGATGTCATCCTTGGGGACACAGAAGCTCTGTTCCGTTCTGGCACGTTGTTGCTCGCTGCCTTCACGGCGTTTCCAGCGGGCTAGGACGTCCGGGAGGTTGTTCTTGACGTGGTCGGCTTCGTTGAGCGGCGTGCTGGGATTGGGGCCGAGCTGGGCTTCGGGGAGGAGCGGCGTGCGCTTGTCGTCCAAGCTGAAGCCGTCCGCTGTCATGTCGTAGAACCAGACGCTGTCTGTTTCGCTGCTGTTGGTCTTGGTGAAGACGAGGATGGCGGTAGAGACGCCCGCGTAGGGCTTGAATACGCCGCTGGGCAGCTTTACAACGGCCTCTAGTTTCTGGTCCTCGACGAGCATCTTTCGGACGCCCTTGTGTGCTTTGGTGGAGCCGAAAAGAACGCCCTCGGGGACGATGATGGCGGCGCGACCGCCAGGCTTGAGGAGGCGGAGGAAGAGCGCGAGGAACAGCAGTTCGGTCTTCTTGGTCTTGACGATCTGCTGTAGGTCCTTGGCGGTGGTCTCGTAGTCGAGGCTGCCGGCGAAGGGCGGGTTCGCCAGGATCAACGAGTACTGCTCAGCCTCGTCGGCGACGTTTTCGGCCAATGAGTCGCGATAGCGAATGTCCGGTTGTTCAATGCCGTGCATGAGCATGTTCATGCTGGCGATCCGAAGCATGGTGCTGTCGAAGTCGAAGCCGTGGAACATACTGGAGTGAAAGTGCTTCTGGCTGGTGGCGTCCAGCAGAGCGTCGCAGTGCTCGCGTTGGACGTATTCAGCGGCGGCCACGAGGAAGCCGGCGGTTCCGCAAGCCGGGTCGCAGATCTCGTCCTGCGGGCCAGGGTTCATCATCTCGACCATGAGTTGGATGATGTGCCGGGGCGTGCGGAACTGGCCGTTCTGACCAGCGGTGGCAATCTTGCTGAGCATGTACTCATACAGATCGCCCTTGGTGTCCCCCGCACCGAGAGGGATGTCGTCCAAGAGGTCGACGGCCTTCGTCAGCAGGTTGGGGGTGGGGATGGTGAACCGGGCGTCCTTCATGTGATGTGCGTACGTGGAGTCGTCCCCACCAAGGCGGCGCAGCCACGGGAAGACTCCGTCCCCCATCATGGTGAACATGGCTTCGGGGTCGAGTTCCCTGAGCCGAGCCCACCGCAGGACATCCGTCTCAGCGGTGTAGATCGGGCTCTTGATCTGGTTGCCTTGGCGCCGCGCGCTGCGCTCCTTGGCCGTCTGCACGTCCTCCAGGCGGCGCAGGAACATCAGGTAGGTGATCTGCTCGATGACCTCCAGCGGGTTGGAGATCCCTCCCGACCAGAAGGCGTCCCAGAGGCGGTCGATCTTGCTCTTCAGCTCACCCGTAATCACGTCAGCACCTTAGTAGGCCACTGGCTTCTCTGTTGGGGGTTTCCGGCTCTCGACGCAGCCATCTGCCCTGGTCAGTACGGCATCCGCTGGTCGGGCGGCGTCTCACAGCTCACATGGACGAACGCCCTCTTGCTACACCTGCGCCCGTCAAGCACCATGGAAGGAGAACATTCCCGGCGATTTCTCGCAAGGAGGCGCTATGCGCGCTCGGTTCCTCGGCAAGGATCCAGATTCCCAGGAAGGCCAGTCCCCCACTCTCTTCGCCACCGACCGCACCGACCGGATCACCTACATCGCCCAGGGCTGGAAGGTGACCGATCCCCAGGCGCTCGACGACGTCGGCCCCGTGCCGGAGCACGAGAGCCTGATCGAGATTCCGGAGGACGTGCTCAAGATGTACGCCCGGCGCTACCTTGACGAGGGGGAACAGCGCTGAGTCGGCTGATCCCACCCGGCGCGGAGTTCAGCGAGCTCTTCCGCACCTTCGAGCACACCGCCTTCCGCCTGGAGACTCTCGACGAGTACAAGTCGGCCAACGAGGCGACGGCCCTGCGCCAGTTCGTCGCGGGCGAGCCTGTGGACATGGCCTGGTTCCATAACTGGCTGACCATGATCCGCGATGCCACGGCCGAGGGCAGGCGCTTCACGCGCGTGCGGGTCGTCACCACACCGCTGACCGACTACAGCCGGTTCGGTGTCTTCTGCTCCAAGTACACCAACGAGGCGGGCGAGGAGATCCGCTACCTGGCCCGGAACGACGCGGCCGATCTACCGAACTACGACTACTGGCTGTTCGACTCGCGGAAGCTGGTGAAGATGCACTTCGATGAGTGTGAGAACTTCACCGGCGCCGAGGTCATCGACGATCCTGCGGTGATCGTGCAGCACAACTACTGGCGTGATGCCGCTTGGCACCGCGCCATGCGACGGGACGAATTTGCCACCGAAGAGAACCACCGGAATCACTAGCGTTCACGAAGCACGTGACGCGCTGGGCAAACGGCTCCGCGAGCTGCGACGACAGGCCGATCTGAGCGGCCGGCAGCTCGCGGAGTCCTTGTCATGGCCTCCTTCTAAGGTGTCCAAGCTGGAGAACGGTCGGCAGACGCCCACGGACGACGACATCCGCGGTTGGACGCGAGCAACCGGGAGTGAGCGGGAGGCGGAAGCGCTTCTCGCCTCACTGCACACGCTCGAAATCCAACACGCCGAGTGGCAGCGTCAGCTGAGGACGGGCCTCCGACCGCATCAACAGGAGATCGCCGAGCTGGACGCCAGGACGCGACTCTTCCGCGCCTTCGAGCCGACCTTCGTCCCCGGCCTGCTTCAGACGGCCGAGTACGCCCGATACCGCTTCGCCCAGAGCATCACCGTGTTCAAGGTTCGCAACGACATCGACGAGGCAGTGGCCGCACGGGTGAAGCGGCAGGAGATTCTGTACCGGCCGGACAAGCGCTTCCACTTCGTCCTGACCGAGGCAGCCCTGCGCTACCGGCTCTGCCCACCCGAGGTGATGCTCGGGCAACTGGATCGCCTGATCTCCCTTTCCGCACTGCCCAACGTGAGACTCGGCATTATCGGATTCGAGACGGCATATGCGGTGGCACCCGCGCATGGCTTCTGGTTGCTCAACGACGACCGCGTGATGGTCGAAACCTTCTCAGCCGAACTGAACCTCGCCCAACCGCAGGAGATCGAGCTTTACGGGCACGTCTTCGAACAGCTCGCAGCCGTCGCCGGTCACGGCCGAGCAGCGCGGACGATCATCCACCGCGTCATCGAGGATCTCGCTCCAGAGACCGAAACGGACGACGCGGGTAGCTCCTGATTTCCCACAGAAGCCACACAGCGGAATCTTTCTAGAAATATAAAGAAACTTTCTAGCAAAGTTGATTGCTCCTCTCTACTGTCGACACTAAGTGCGAACCACGCCCGCCCCGACCACCGACAAGGGAGGGGGAATGACAGAGTGGCGGCACATCGAGGCTCCTGCGCGACCGGGAATTGTGGAAGATCACCAATCGTACGGGGGCCTCGATGCGTTCAGTCCACGGCCACGCCGACCGTCACACCCTCGTGACTGCACCGGCATAAGCCGAGATCGACTTTGAAACCGCCCTGGCCCGCTGGACGACGTGGATGGCCTCACATGGCCAAATTTCGGTGGACCCGCCAAATGATTCATGTGACACAGTGACCGCCCAGTCTCGGTGGCAGACTATGTTTTCGCCTTTGCAGTCACCCCTATATTTGTTCTGTTGGTTCGACCGGCGTTCGAGTAGCCGGCGTTCGAGTAGAACGTACGGCTGTTGACGGCGAGCAGTACTGGCTTATCTTCCTGTTCAGATCATTACGTGCTCAACATGATGCTCTGACGGATGGCGATCGAGTCTCGCCATCCGACGGCCTTGGGTAATTCTGGGTTGAAAAGAAGTTCCGAGCAGCCGGGGATTGGTGGAAGGCAGGGCGTGTCAAGGTGCTAATCGCCTTCGAGGGGCAGGACGGCGCGGGGAAGAGCGCGCTGTTGTCTGCCGTTCATGACGAGTTGCGCAGGGCTGACATTGACGTGCTGGCCGTGGAGGAGTTTTCGGACAGCCCGTACGGTCGGCGTTTGGTAGACGCGGTCGCCCGTGACAAGTTCTTGCGGCCGGTCCGTGACGAACCCGCGACATTGCTGACACGTGCCCTGGATGAGGTCGCGGATCTTTACTACCTGGATGAGCGCGTGATCGGTCCGGCGCTTTCGCGCGGGCGAGTGGTACTCAAGGACCGACACCAGGACACGATCTTCTACACGCTCGTCCCGACGCTGGTGGCCGGTGGGGCGGTGCCGGACGAGGAGCAGGCATTGGGGTGGCTGTGCGGCTTGCTGAGCCGGCTCCGGCATCTTCCTGATCTGACCGTCTATGTTGAGGCGGCCCTGCCGGTCAGGCTGGAGCGGATCGCTCGCCGGGGCCGGCGTCTGCACGAACACCGCGGCAATGAGGCGGACGAGGACGACCTGGCGGTGTTCGCGGCGCGGGACCGGGTGATCCAGCGCCTTCTGGCCGACCAGGACAGCGAGTGTTTGCTGGTGAACAACGGCGACCGACGGATCGAGGAAGGAGCGCGGGAAGTCATTGAGGTGGTGCGGAGGCGGCTTTCCTGATATCGGGGCGGGCCATGAGATCAAACCGTCGCCGCACCGGGTCATTACTCGACGGGAGCACCGGATGAAACTTCGTGCGGGCGTGGTCGGGCTGGGCAAACAGGCACTGGAGGATCACATTCCCGGCCTGCACGTCTCGGACAGCGCCGACCTTGTCGCCGTGTGTGACGAGAACCCCGAGATTGTGCGCGAGCAGCAGTACCGGCACCGAGTACATGGCTATACCGATTTTCGCGAGATGTTCAAGGCCGAAGAGCTGGATCTGGTGGTGGTCTGCGTACCTCACCATGTTGGCCGCGAGGTGATCGAGACGGCCGCCGAGCACAAGGTGCACGTCCTCAAGGAGAAACCGTTCGCCACCACCCTGGAGGAAGCGCGTGATCTGGCGGAGATCTGCGATCGGACCGGTATTCAGCTTATGGTGACGTTACAGCGCCGGTTCAACCCGATCTACACCAGCTTCATCCAACTAGCCGACCAGATCGGTGTGCCGTTTGTGGTGGACGCGCAGTACACGCTGCACGTCCAGGACCCCTCGAACGGCTGGCGCGGCCGCAGCGCTCAGGCCGGTGGCGGCTGCATCATCGATATGGGCTACCACCTCATCGACATGGTTCTGTGGTATTTCGGTCTGCCGGACCGGGTGCTTGCGGAGGTATCGGCCAGTGCCCGACCGGATCGGGAGTACGACGCCGAGGACACCGCGCTCGTCCATTTCGCCTACGACAGCGGTCTGTATGGGTCGCTGCTGCTGTCTCGGTTCATCGGACCGAAGACCGAGCAGATCCGCCTCGTCGGCTCCAAGGGCATCGTGCATCTGGAACGCGGCAAGATCCGGCGGCTCAGCAACGATGGTGAGGTCATCGAGTCGCTGGCGCGCGAACAGGCATGGCCATCGGCCGCGGCCTGTCAGATCGACTACTTCCGCCGTGTGATCGACGGCCAGCGCTCGAACGTCAGCGGTCCCAAGGAAAACCTCTCGCACATGAGCGTCATCGCCGCCTGTTATGAATCCGCCCGATCGCACTCCCACATCAACCCCAAGGAGCTGCTGTGACCTCCCCCTTGGCCCTCCTCGGGGGGACGCCGGCCGTCACCGCGCCCGGCCCCCACTTCGCCTGGCCTCCGCTGAGTGAGCAGACGACCAAGGCGGTCATCGACCAACTTGCCACAGGCGTCTCCATCTACGACCGCTCAGGCATCATCGAGGAACTCGAAGACGCGCTCGCGGACTATCACGGAGTGCGCTACGCGCTGCTCACCAGCTCCGGTACGGCTGCGCTGTACTCGATGTATGCCGCCTGCCAGATCAGTCCAGGCGACGAGGTCATCGTGCCCGCCTACACCTTCTTCGCCACGGTCACGCCGCTGCTGCACCTTGGCGCGATCCCCGTGCTGGCCGACTGCGACGAAAGCGGCAACCTCGAAGCCCGAGACGTGGCCCAACGCATCACCGACCGCACCACCGCCATTGTCGTCACGCACATGTGGGGCACCCCAGCCGACATCAGGGCGCTGCGGACCGTGGCCGACGAACATGGGGTGATGCTGCTGGAGGATGGATCACACGCCCACGGCGCGAGCGTCGGCGGTAAGAAGACAGGCACCTTTGGCCGAGCGTCGGCCTTCAGCATGAACGGCCCCAAGCCGTTGTCGGCTGGAGAGGGCGGCTTCCTCCTTACCAGCGACCAGGAGGTCTACTACCGAGCGCTGTTGCATGGCCAGTACAACAAGCGCTGTCGCAACGAGATCCCGCCCCAGCACCCTCTCCACCGCTACGCGGTGACCGGCATGGGCCTCAAACACCGCATCCACCCACTTGCGGCGCGGATCGCCCTCGACCAGCTCGCCCACCTGGGCGAGTATCTGGAGGGACGAGCACGGTTCGCAGCCCTGATGATCGAGCAACTCGCGGATCTACCAGGCGTCCATACCCCCGAGCAGATGCCCGGCATCCGCTCGTCCTGGTACGGCCTGATCCTCCGGTACCGGGCCGGCGAACTGGGCGGCCTGCCCATCGAACGGTTCTACAAGGCGCTCCAAGCGGAAGGGTGCCGCGAACTCGACCGGCCTGGCTCCACGTGTCCGCTCAACCTGCTGCCACTCCTTCAACACCCAGAACCACTGTTCCCTGAACTGGAGGGCAGTTTCAACTACAAACCAGGTGACTTCCCGCATGCTGAAGCCTTCCACCACAATACGCTCAAGCTCCCGGTCTGGCATCGAGAAGAGGACAGAGCGCTTCTCGGTCAATACCTCGAAGCCTTCCAGAAGGCAACAACGCGCTATCGCGACATGCTAGAATAGAAAAATGGTAGATGATTCACTTATTGAACGACTGACCGACAAAGCCGGGCGTGACGGCGTCCAGCAACTCGTTGTCGGAGCAGTGATTCAACACGACGACAATATTCTGCTGCTCAAGCGCCCCGAAGATGACTTCATGGGCGGCATTTTCGAACTGCCCAGCGGCAAGGTCGAGGCCGGGGAATCGCTCGATGCCGCACTGAATCGTGAAGTCAAAGAAGAGACCGGCCTCGACCTGTCCCGCATCACCGGCTACCTCGGATCCTTCGATTACACCAGCGGCAGCGGCAAGAAGAGCCGCCAGTTCAACTTCACCGTCGAGGTGACCGTCCCCGAGCCCATCACACTCTCGGAGCACGACGCCTACCAGTGGACCCCGCTGACCGAAGAACCGCCGGTGACCGAAGCGGTGAAAGAAGTACTCACCAAGCACCGTGAGCTGAATACCGCGTAACCGCCCCAATGCTCACTTTCCAGCGGTCGTCGCAACACCCCAGAGCCATTTCAAGATCGCCTGTCTGAGGTGATCGTCACTGGGTGCCCGGATTGGGCTCCGTTACGGAGCATGGTGCTGAAACGAGGATGACTTTCTGTCCGTGATCATGGGAGTTCTCACTCTTCCAGCATCAAGACAAGAAGGTTGCCTATGCCAGGTTCGCGCGCTCGGGCTGAGGGTCATCATTGCTGGAGATACCGGCGGACATCACCGATCGGTGGGACCCGCGCGGTGTCCGGCATTCGCTGGTGGCGGTGCTGGGGGGCGCGGTGATGGTGGCCGCAGGCCCATGCGAGCTGTCCCACTGATCACGTTCAGAGGCTCTTGAGCGCCTGAGCGAAGCGGCCGAAGTCGCGGCGACTCACCACGAGCATCGGGCCGTCGGGGTCCTTGCTGTCACGGAACGCCACGATCCTCGATGCTCCGGCAACCTCGACGCAGTTGTCGCCCTCTGCCGTGCTGCGGGTGCCCTTGCGCCACTCAACCTCGTTGATATTCATATCGCCTGACTACTCTCGGATCAAACCCATCATTAAGGAACTAGAGATTCTTGACGACTCTTGCGAAGCTTCGAAAATCGTTGTGGCTCACGACTACTTTGGGACCGTCAGGGTCCTTGCTGTCTCGGATGGCAATAAATTTTGCACTGGATGCTATTTCAACACATGCGTCCCCGTCGTCATGACTACGAAATGCTTTGCGCCACACAACTTCACTTAGGTCCATCTTTCTTCAATCACCTTTCGGATAAAGGTTCGCGAGTCTTCCGTGTTGAGCGCCTGAGCACTCAATGTGTGCATTACCTTGCTCATCTTCGCTAGTTCCGACGGATCTCGCGTGACCTCACCACCGGTCGCCTTCACTACGTAGGCGACTTCACTACGGTCCGACTGCGTCGCGATGTGGAATGATGCCCGCACGCCGCGATGGTAGGCGGTTCTAACAATCTGCAAGAAGATTCCTTCCCGCAGAGCTATCTCAATTAGGTACTCAAGCTGCTCGCGCATGACCTCCTTGGAGCCGACCTGGCGGTACAGAACGCTCTCCTCCATCACCACGCTGATCATGGGGGGAGGTTTCCTGAACAGGAGTTCCTGACGCCTCATCCGGGTAGCTACCGCATCATCGTCGACCAGTAGGACACGAGCATACGCCTCCGTCTGAAACAGCCCATAGACGAGATAGTGCTCATACACCCGCAGCTGGTCAGCCGACGCCTCCGCCTTCGGGAAGGCCACGAAGTGGGTCGGGTACCTGACCTGCTTGATCTGCTCCAGAAGGTCGTCCCAAGCCTGGACGACCTCGCCTCCGGCGTCGAGCACGTTGTCCACGCGCTCGGCGAAGTCCCTGCGGCACTTCGTCCGGCCACACTCCACATGGCTGATGTAGGACCGTGCAACGTTGACGAGATCCGCCAGTTGACCCTGCTTCAAGCTGGCCGCCTCACGGCACCGCTTGACCACAGTCCCGAAGCCGACCAGCTCGGGGTCGATCTTTGGCCGGGCGCCACCAGATGCGGACATGGCTGCTCTCCTTACAGATGCTAGTAGCGCGCTAATATACGGCAGCTGTAGATCGTGAATTTGGGGATGTCGCTGCTGGTCAGCGGGGCAGCTTGAGATGATCACGATCGGGTGGAGTCCCGGACATGCGGGACGGCCGCCGTGATCTTTGCTTTGTGTGACGAAAACCAAAACCCCGACGACCGTCGGGGGCACGATAGCGCATGCCGAACAGCAGCGGCGGGCCCGGTTTCTGGACGCGGTGATGACCCGGATCGCGGGGTGTTTCCGCAGGTGTGAGCCGCGACGGCTGGCCCGGGAGTTCGTGCTGGGCCTGCTGATGGAGCTGGAGGACCACAACTGCTGGACCTTGGGCGAGGCGCTCGGGCACACAGGCCCGCACCGGCTGCAGCACCTGCTGTCGAGGGCGAAATGGGACGAGCGGCAGGTCCTGGACGAGGTCGCGGCCTGGGCCGTTGAACACTTGACCGGCGGCGACGGTGGCGCCGACGGTGACCAGGACGCGGTGTTCATCGTGGACGAGACCGGCGACGCCAAATCCTCCACCGATTGTGTCGGGGCGGCGCGCCAGTATTCGGGGAGCCTGGGCGGGGTCGCGTTGTGCCAGGTGACGGTGAATCTCACCTACGCCACCGGCCATGGCCACACCATCATCGACCGCCGCCTGTACCTGCCCAGAGACTGGGCGGCCGATGAGGAACGCCGCGAGCTGGCCGGTGTCCCCGAACAGGTCGAGTTCGCCACCAAACCGCAGTTGGCCGCCGCGATGCTCGCCCGCGCCCGCGGCCGCGGGATAGGCGCCGGGTTCGTGGCCGGGGACGAGGTCTACGGCGGCCGAGACCTGCGCACCTGCGTCCGGAGCCTGGGCATGGGCTATGTGATGGCCGTCAAGCACGACCACACCGTGGCCCTCGGCCCGCACACCACCACCGCCCGCAGGGCCGTCCGGCTGATCAGTGACGGCGGGTGGCAGCGCATGCGCACCGGCACCGGGACCAAAGGCGTCCGCTCCTACGACTGGGCCATGCTCGCCATCACACCCGACGACACCCCCGACAGCCACCAGGCCGGTGACCAGGCCGGATGCACGGTCCTGCTGGTGCGCCGGCACCGCTACACCCGCAAACTGTCCTACTACCGCTGCTACAGCCCGACCCCGGTGCCGCTGGCCCGGCTGGTGGCCATCGCCACCGTCCGCTGGAAGATCGAAGAAGACCACCAGCTCGCCAAACAGGCCTGCGGCCTGGACAAAGGCCAGACCACCCGCTGGGTCTCCTGGCACCGCTGGACCTGCCTGGCCCTGCTCGCCTACACCTACCTCGCCGTCACCACCGCCACCGAACGCCACCCCGGCGACCCCGAATTGATCCCCATCACCGTCCCCGAACTGCTACGGCTCATCCGGGGGACCGTCGTACCCCCGCCCCGCACCGACCCCCAGCACCGACACGCATGGTCACTATGGCGCCGACGCCACCAGCAACGAGCCCGAGCCTGCCACCACGCCTGGCACACCTACGCCGAAACCACCCCATGATCACAGCAGGTCAGAGCCGAAATTACAGCTGCCGTATAATAGCTGCTAATCGAATGTGGCTACTACACGACTCTCCTGAGATTTTACGGCGCGACCTGGCTGAATAGTGGTCGTTCGATTACACAGGGTGATAGCGGCGGGTTCTTCCGGTTTGGTGGGTTGGCCCCGTTCGAGATCAGCCTCCGTCCAGGCTGGAGGGGTTCACCGATGCCAGCGGTCATGCTCGCGCCCGAGGCGGCGCCGCTCGTCCTCGATCCGTCTGACGAGGCGCCCGCGAAAGCGCGCCGCTACCTCACCGACCGGTTCCGCGAACTCGGGCACGCCGACGACTTCGTCGGCCGGCTCGTGGTCACCGAGCTGGTTACCAACAGCTACAAGCACGTCGGGGTCGGGCACATCATCGTCCGCGTCTTCCCGGACGTGCGCGAACCGCTCACCGTCATCGAGGTCTGGGACGAGAGCACCGCCCTCCCCGTCGTGCAGGACGAGGACGGCGACGCCGAGAGCGGGCGCGGTCTGCTGCTGGTGGCGCAGCTCGTCCACGACTGGGGTGTCCGGCCGCTCAACGAGGAAGGGAAGATCACATGGGCTCGCTGCGCCCGCTGAACGTCCGGGCGGGCCGTCACCTGCTGCGGTGGCGGACCCGGCTGGGGCGCACCACGGCGATCCGGAACCTCGACCTGCTCGCCGTCGCCGTCCAGGCCAAGAGCTACCGCTGCGTCAAGCTCTACCAGGCCGACGAGTTCCCCACCCGTCCGCCGGTGCTCTGGGTGCTCGCGTTCGGCCCCGCCGACTACGTCCGCGTCGCGGTGAACGTCCAGGCCGTGCCCGGCGGCTGGGCCTACTACGACGCCGGGCGCGGACGCCACGGCTACCTCTGCCCCTGCGGCGACACCAAGCAGGCCGCCGACCAGGTGGACGCCCTCCTCAAACACCGCATGTTCCCCTCCACCTGGTAGCGCAACGGAGGCATCCCGATGACCCACAGACCCGAGGCGTGGCACGACCGACCGGCGCTTGCCCGCTCAGCGCCCGCGCCACCGCTGTCCACGCGTCCGGTCGGACGGCTGGAGCTGGATCTCGACATCGACCAGGCTCTCGACGACCTTCAACGTGCCTTCCCGGGGCTCTGCATCTGGCACGGCGAGTTCAGCGGTTCGCTCTGGGCACTCCTTCCGGACCGGCTGGTCGAAGCCAGGACGGCCGCCGACCTGGCCCGCCGGCTCCGCGCCGCGCTGCCCCGCCCGCATCCCCAGGCGAGGCCCGAGCCGCATGTGCGCCGCCCTCGGCCCTCCACCCTCCGCGCGGACGGCACCTCGACGTCCGCGAAATCCGCCACCCGGCGACCGGCGCAACACAGCGGGCGTGTCCGGCGCGTCGTCCACTGGTTCCTGACCGCCTGCCTCCACCCGACGCCCGCGGCTCCACTCCCGTGACCGCCAATCCGCGAAATGCCCGGGCGCCGTGATTTCCAGGATGGCCGGGTTTGATCGGCGTTGCCGCAGAGGCAGACCCGAACGAGTTATTCCAGCCCGAGCCCAACGAGCCCCGAACAGGGCCAGCACTCCGTAAGGTCGAAAAGATCGTCCGAAAGGATCAGCCTCATGGGTAAACACGAGAATCCGTCGAACTGCGGCATGTGCGGCGGAAGCGGAAAGATCACCGTGAACAACGACAGCAAGGAGGAGGACGTCAAATGCCCCGGCTGCCACGGTTCGGGGAAGGCATGAGCATTGACGCCGCATTCGAGGCCGTACCGCGCGAAGCGTTCGTCCCCGACCTGGTTTGGGTCCGTCGTGACGACGGCTGGGCCGTCCCGCTGCGTCGTCAGGACGACCCGGACCGCTGGCGCGCCCTGGTGCACTCCGACGATGCCATCACGACGCAGATAGATGACGGAGCGGCTGACAAAGGCGTGTGGCCCACAAGCTCGTGCTCGGCCCCGCACGTTGTGCGGCGAATGCTGGAACTCCTGGACCTTCAGCCCGGTCACCGGGTCATGGAGATCGGCACGGGCACGGGCTGGAACGCCGCGCTGATGGCAGAAATCGTCGGGCCGCAGAACGTGACCACGATCGAGATCGACCCGGTGGTGGCCGAGCAGGCGAGGGCGAGCCTGGCCGGGGTCGGCTGCCCGGTCCAGGTCATCACCGGAGACGGTGAGGCCGGAAGTCCGGCGGGCGGCCCGTTCGACCGGGTGATCGCCACGGCCGCCACGGCGGAGCTGCCGTATGCCTGGGTGCGGCAGACGCGGCCGGGCGGGCTCCTACTGGTTCCGTGGGCTCCGACGTTCCACCCCGACGGCCCGATCGGCCGTCTCACCGTCCGGGACGGAGGGCGTGCAGAAGGCCACTTCGTCGCCCCGTCCTGGTTCATGCCGCTACGCGGCCAACGGATCCCCCAACCCGACCGGAACGCCTGCAAGGAGAGGTGGGCCGACGCCGGTAGACCTGCCATCGACCGGTTCGGGATCACCGTGACGTCCCGGGGACAAACGATCTGGCTCGACTCCCCGGACCACCCGATCGCCCCGACCTGAACGTACCGGCCCCCGCCGTCGCAACGGCGGGGGCCGGTACGCGGCCGATCAGGAGGGGATCAGAACGCTTCTTCGGGCAGGTCCATCACGTCCAGGTGGTGGCCTCGGTGACGGCCCGCCCGCATCCCCACGCCAGGCCCGAGCCGTATGTGCGCCGCCCCCGGCCCTCCACCCGCCGCGCAGACGGCACCTGGACGGCCGCGAAGGCCACCACCCGGCGACCGGCGCAACACGGCGGGCGTGTCCGGCGCGTCGTCCGCCGGATCCTGACCACCTACCTCCGCCTGACGCCCGCGGCTCCACTCCTGTGACCGCCAACCCGATCGGGCGCCCTGGCTTTCGAGGGTGGTGGGGTTTGATCAACGTTGCCGCACAGGCGGACGTGGACGAAGTCCTCTGGGCGGTCGATCGGGCACACTGGTGTGCATGAAAGGGCACAGCGGAGAGCCGTTCAGTTATGCCGAGACCAGGCCGTACGAGGTGGCCGGCTCGCTGGGTGAACTCCGGGGGCCGGAGCATGGTGTGGTGGTGCTTCCCCTAGAGCTGGCCTGGGGCGGGCGGACTGAGTTCGATCTTGATGACGACTACGACCGGGCGGCGGTCTACAAGATTGTGCTGGAGGAGGGCGGGGCGGAGCATCAGCGGCGGCTGATCAACGGTCGGCTGCTGGTGGAGCACTGGGATGAGATCCTTCCGGCTCGTCCGGTCCGGGCTCTGTGGGAGCGGCGCTTTTCCCAGTTGCGGCATGCCGCCTGATGGATCGGTTCCAACAACGGCTGACCCGCATCGCGCTGGAGGTCGTCGGTGACCGGGGTTTCGTGCTGGGCGGTGGGCATGCCGTTCAGATGCACGGCATGGGCGCGCGTCCCTCAGAGGACATCGACCTGTTCTCTTCTCGGAGAGGAAGCCCGGAGCAGGTGGCCGACGACGTCATCGCCGGCTACGGGCAGCAGGGTCTGCGAGTCGAGGTGGCCCGGCGCACCCCCGACCTCGTGCAGATGACGGTCGCCGATTCCGATGGCCATGCCTGCAAGGTCGATCTTGGGGTGTTCTGGCGGGCTCACGCTCCGGTGATCCTGGAGATCGGCCCCGTACTGCACCCCGACGATGCCGTGGCCGGCAAGATGGACGCCTTGTTCAACCGTTGGGCGCCGCGCGATTTCCTGGACATCGACGCGATCTTGACCAGCGGACGTTACGACCACGACCGCCTCCTGGCCGTGGCTGCCGAGCACAATCCCGGCTTTGACACTGCGCTATTCGCAGAGTCGCTCTCCTACCTGCACCGCATCCCCAACCGGGACTTCACCGCCTACGGCGTGCCCAGCGCGGAGATCGGGGCAATGAGAGACCGATTCGCCGCCTGGGAGCAGTTGCTTTCGCCATAGACAACGGGGCCGACGCCGGTAGTCCTGCCATCGACCGGTTCGGGATCACCGTGACGTCCCAGGGACAAACGATCTGGCTCGACTCCCCCGACAACCCGATCGACCCGGCCTGAACGGACGGGCCCCCGCCAGAACCCTCGCGGGGGCCTGACGCGCCGTCTATGGCGCGATGGTGTCGGTGTACGCCGCGTCCACTTCGGCCGTGAAGGTGTCCTCGGCGCCGTCACCGTCGGTGATGGAGACACGAGACGGGCGGCTGCGGGCCCAGAAGACCCGCATGTCCGGGCTGGTCATCAGGAACCGCAGGGCATTGCGGAGTCTGGGAGCTCGATGGTACGGGTCTCATAGGCGACCTTCTGGAGGTTCAGGATCAGATTGCAGTAGTGGTCCTTGCGGGTCGTCTGCTCGCCGGGTGCGGGGGCTGGCCAGACCGAGCGGAGTTCGCTGTCCTCGATGGCCATTTTGATCAGGTCGGTGTGCAGCTCGCGCATCGCGAGTTCACTGCTTCGCGCCTGCTCCTCCTGAGCAATTCTCAGCTCTTCACGCTGGTTGCGCAGCTCGCGGCCCTGCATCAGGAGCGCGGCGGTGATGCCCAGGAACGCGGCACCGGAGAAGAAGACCGCGACCGGGCTGACCGCCTGACCGATGTCCGACCAGCGCGCCAGCTCGTCGTCGTCCAGACGGAGCAGGAGAAGAACCGGGACGAGGACGCAGAAGACCACGGCGAGGAGTCCCGCCGTGATCGCGAGACCCATGGGGAGGGCGCGCCGCACTCTGCCTTTCATGGCATCGCCGGGTCAGGCGCGGTAGGCGTCCGGAACTCCTTGCAGCGGTCGCAGCCTTTCACCGCGGGTCCGCACATCGCCGGCGATGTCCGCGAGAGCGTCCAGCGTCTTTGGACGCCGGACGAGCCAGCCGCCGACCTGGTAGCCGATGGGGCCGGGACCGTAGTCGTGGACGAGGGCGCTGTGCGAGTCGAACAGCAGGAAATCGAAGTAGCTCTCCACCGGAGCCGGTGGCGCGAAGAATTCGATGTGCTCGCCCAGCCCGCACCGCACCTCATAGTTGATCATCTCGTAGCGCAGGTAGTCGGTGAGCGGGTAGGACAGCAGCCGCACCCGGGTGAACTCCAGGTTCCGCGACCTGACCTCGTCGCGAAGGGGCTGGTCTCCCATCGCCTCTTCGCTCAGGAGGCGGCGGGCCCGCACGGCGTCGCCCGCCTGGAACGCCTCCTGCGATCGGACGCCGTCGGCCTCGCGGTAGGACTGCCAGCACTCCAGCTTGAGGAAGCGCCGTTCGGTACGTGCCCAGGCTCGGCCGAACGCCTCCAGGAAGCCGTCCAGGGTGAGCCGCTCGCTGCCGTCCAGTACCCACTCAGGCGGTTGATGCATCATTCGTCCGGGATGTCTTTCTTCGCGGCGATGAGAGTGGCGCGCGTGATGCGAACGATCCGTTCATCTGGGGCGCATCGGGCGTCTTTCATCGGATTCGGCCCGAGCTCGTCGGTGATGTCGACGCCAATGACCGCGAATGCACCATCACTGAGTGTGAGAATATCAGGAGAACCGGTCGTCGAGGTCGTATCACCGCGCTCGGCGGGTGCTTTGCCGAGGCGACCGATCACCTTCATGGGGATCCTCCCGGATAGAAGCCGTCGTCAGCCCTACCCGGGCCACATCACGGACAAACGGCAGACGCACGCTTCCGGCCTCTTCGGGTCAATACGGTCCGCAAGGTGCAGTGATCATCTATTTCCGGGCGACACTGCGGTCGAGAATCGTTCTGTCCGAAGCGCGGGCTCGCCGACACAATGGTACGAGAACAGGCCCCCGCCGAAATCGGGCGGGGGCCTGTCGCAGTCGAACTCAGAACGATTCTTCGGGCAGGTCCATTACGTCGAGGGTGGTGGCCTCGGTGATGGCGCGGTCGGACGTCAGGCGCGGCAGGACGGTCTGGCAGAAGAACTGCGCGGCCGCGACCTTGCCGTTGTAGAACGCCTTGTCGGGGTCGGACACGTCCCCGCCGCCGAGCGCGGTCAGCGCGACGTCGGCCTGGCGGAGCAGCAGCCAGCCGACGATGAGGTCACCGAGGGCGAGCAGCAGCCGGGACGTGTTGAGCCCGACCCTGTACAGCTCCTTCGGGTTCTCCATCGAGCCGAGCGCCCACCCGATCATCGGGGTGAGGATGCCCTGCACGTCGTCCAGGGCCCGGCCGAGCAGCTCCCGCTCGTTCTTCAGCCGGCCGTTGCCCGCCTCGGACTCGGCGAACGCCCTGATCTCGCCGGCGAGCACCTTCAGCGCCTCGCCGTTGTCCCGCAGGATCTTGCGGAAGAACAGGTCCTGGCCCTGGATCGCGGTGGTGCCCTCGTACAGGGTGTCGATCTTGGAGTCGCGGATGTACTGCTCGATCGGGTAGTCCTGCAGGAAGCCGGAGCCGCCGAGGGTCTGCAGCGACTCGGCGCCGAGCAGCGCGTACGCCCGCTCGGAGCCGAAGCCCTTGACGATCGGCAGCAGCAGGTCGTTGACCTTCTCGGCCTGCTCGTCCTTGCGGCCCTCGTGCTCGGCGACCTGCACGGCGTCCTGGTAGGTCGCGGTGAGCATCACGAGCGCCCGCATCCCCTCGGCGTACGCCTTCTGCGTCATGAGGCTGCGCCGGACGTCCGGGTGGTGGGTGATCGTAACGCGCGGGGCGGACTTGTCCGTCATCTGCGTCATGTCGGCGCCCTGCACGCGCTCCTTCGCGTACTCCAGCGCGTTGAGGTAGCCGGTCGACAGCGTCGCGATGGCCTTGGTGCCGACCATCATCCGGGCGTACTCGATGACGAGGAACATCTGCCGGATGCCCTGGTGGACGTCCCCGACCAGGTAGCCGATGGCGGGGTGCTTCTCGCCGAGGGTCAGCTCGCAGGTCGTGGAGACCTTGAGGCCCATCTTCTTCTCGACGTTGGTCACGTAGGCGCCGTTGCGCTCGCCCAGCTCGCCGGTCTCCAGGTCGACCAGGTACTTCGGGACGAGGAACATCGACAGGCCCTTGGTGCCGGGGCCGGCGCCCTCGGGACGGGCCAGCACCAGGTGGAAGATGTTCTCGGCCATGTCGTGCTCGGCCGAGGTGATGAAGCGCTTGACGCCCTCGATGTGCCAGGTGCCGTCCGGCTGCTGGACGGCCTTGGCGCGGCCGGCGCCGACGTCGGAGCCCGCGTCCGGCTCGGTCAGCACCATCGTGGCGCCCCACTGCCGCTCAAGGGCCAGTTCGGCGAACCGCTTCTGCTCGGGCGTGCCGATGTACCACAGGATCTGGGCGAAACCGGGGCCGGAGGCGAACATGTAGACGGCCGGGTTGGCGCCCAGCACCTGCTCGGCGACGGCCCAGGTGAGGGAGCGCGGGGCGCCGCTGCCGCCGAACTCGGGTGCGAGGTCGAGGCGGTACCACTCGGCGTCCATCCACGCCTTGAACGACTTCTTGAAGCTCTCCGGCATCGTGACGGTGCCGGTGGCGGGGTCGAACGCGGGCGGGTTGCGGTCGGCGTCCTCGAAGGACTCGGCGATCGGCCCCTCGGCCAGCCGGTTCACCTCGTCGAGGACGCTGCGCACGGTGTCCTCGTCCAGTTCCGCGTACGGGCCGCTGCCGAGGAGGTCCTGGCGCCTGAACACCTCGAAGAGGTTGAACTCCAGGTCCCGGAGGTTGCTCTTGTAGTGCCCCATTCGAGACTCCGTTTAGCTCCGGCGGTGCCGGCGGCCCCGCTGCATACTGGTCAGTAACTCAACATCATGCTACCCGCTAGTAACCAGTGGCAACCCCGCACAGCACCCGGTTTCAGGGCATAGGCCACATCGAACCACGCCCCGATGCCGGACATGACACAACTCACAAGCTCGCGGGCGCCTCCCTGACCCCGCCCCAGCCCCTTCCGCGGCCCACCGGACCGTGGTGGGAAGATCGGGCGGGGGCTGAACACCGTGAGACACGAGGAGGTGCGCATGAACCAGGAGGAGGCCGAGGCCCCGAGACTGACCGTCATCGGGACCGGCTACCTCGGCGCCACGCACGCCATCTGCATGGCCGTGCTCGGCTACGAGGTCCTCGGAGTGGACGTCGACCGACACAAGATCGACCGGTTGGCGTCCGGCGAGGTCCCTATCTTCGAGCCCGGACTACCCGAACTGCTCACCAAAGCGCTCGACTCCGGCCGGCTCCGCTTCACCACCTCGTTCGAGGAGGCCGGCGCGTTCGGAGACGTCCACTTCCTGTGCGTGGGCACACCCCAGCAGGCCGGGTCCGACGCCGCCGACCTGACCTACCTGGAGGCCGCCGCCCGCTCCCTCGCCCCGCACCTGCGCCGCCGCGCCCTCGTCGTCGGCAAGTCCACGGTGCCCGTGGGGACGGCCGCGCGCCTCACCGAACTCGTCCAGGCGCTGGCGCCCGCGGGCGACGCGGTCGAGCTGGCCTGGAACCCCGAGTTCCTCCGCGAGGGCTTCGCCGTCGACGACACCATGCGCCCGGACCGGCTCGTGTTCGGCGTCGCGTCCGACTGGGCGGACGAGCGGCTGCGGGCGGCGTTCAAACCCGTCCTCGACATCGGCACCCCCGTCATCCGGACGGATCTCGCCACCGCCGAGCTGGTCAAGGTCGCCGCCAACTCCTTCCTCGCCACCAAGATCTCCTACATCAACGCGATGGCGGAGGTCTGCGAGGCGGTCGGCGCCGACGTCAAGGACCTCGCCGACTCGCTCGCGCTCGACGACCGGATCGGCGGCAAGTTCCTCAAACCGGGCCTCGGCTTCGGCGGCGGGTGCCTGCCCAAGGACATCCGGGCGTTCGCGCACCGGGCCGAGGAGATCGGCGTCGGCCAGGCCGTGTCGTTCCTGCGCCAGGTGGACGACATCAACCGGCGCCGCCGGGCCCGCACCGTCGACCTCGTCCGGGAACTGCTCGGCGGCGACTTCGCCGGCCGGCGCATCGCCGCCTGGGGCGCGGCGTTCAAGCCCAACTCCGACGACATCCGGGACGCGCCCGCGCTGGACGTGGCGCGCACCATGCACGGCCTCGGCGGGGACGTCCGCGTCTACGACCCCGCCGCGCTCGGCAACGCCCGCCGCACGTTCCCCGAACTGCGGTACGGCGACAGCGCGTTCGACGTCGCCCGGGACGCCGACGTCGTCGTCCTGCTGACCGAATGGTCGGACTTCCGGGAGGTCGACCCGGAGGCGCTGGCCCGGGTCGTCCGGCACCCCCGGATCGTGGACGGGCGCCACGCCCTCGACGCCATCCAATGGCGTGAAGCGGGCTGGGAGTACCGCGCCCTGGGCCGCTCCTACGCCCCGAGCCGCTCCTAACGCGCGGCAGGCGGCCACTCATGGCCACCAAACCCGGCGATTCGCAGGTCACAGCCACTTCCCGGAACGTACTCTCCCGTAACAGCGTCTATGGGACGAGAGCGCGGGGAGTGCTCGAACACGGGAGGGACCACCCTTGGTCTTCAAGAAACTGCGGCAGGCGATGGGCATCGGCGGCCCGTCCATCGAAACCGTCCTGCACGACCCGAACACGACGCCGGGCGGTGTCGTGACGGGTGAGATCACCATCATCGGGGGCCAGTACAACTCCGACATCAAGGCGGTGAACCTCGCCCTGCGGACCAAGGTTGAGGTCGAGTCGGGCGACAACGAGTACACCACCAACCTGGAGTACGCCAAGATGCCCGTCGCGGGCGGCTTCAGCCTCCAGGAGGGCGCGCGGCACAGCGTTCCGTTCCAGTTCCCCATCCCGTGGGAGGCGCCGCTCACCCACATGTACGGGCATCCGCTGCACGGCACCACGGTCGGGATCGCGACCGAGCTGGAGGTCGCGGGGGCACTCGACCCGGGCGACCTCGACCCGGTCGCCGTCCACCCGCTGCCCGCGCAGGAGCGCATCCTCGCGGCCTTCTCCAACCTCGGCTTCCAGTTCCGCAACGCCGACTGCGAGAAGGGCCGCATCTGGGGCGTCCACCAGGAGCTGCCGTTCTACCAGGAGATCGAGTTCTCCCCTCCGGGCCAGTACGCGCGCGGCATCAAGCAGCTTGAGGTGACGTTCGTGTCGTACCCGCAGTCGATGGAGGTCGTGCTGGAGCTGGACAAGCGCGGCGGCGTGTTCACCGAAGGGCACGACGCGTTCAGCCGGTTCACCGTCGACTACGCGACCGTGGAGCACACCGACTGGGAGCGGCAGCTCGACGGCTTCCTCCAGGACGCCGGCCGGCGCCGCGGCTTCTTCTAACCGTTCCGGCCGCTCCGAAGATCCCCTCCGCGATCTTGCCGCGGAGGGGATCGCCGCGTAGAAAGAGGTTCCGTGCCCCAGCCCCCCGGACTGAACCACGCGGAACGGCGCCTCTGGGCCGCGTTCCCCACCGGCTCGCCCGTCGTCCTCGGCGACGACCTGCCCACCGGGCCGCTGCCCGACCGGATCGTCCGCGCCGAGATCATCACCCGGCTGCTGCTCGGCGCCGGCGAGACGCAGCCGGGCGCGGTGGCGGCCGTCCGGCTCCGCGGCGCCTACATCACCGGACGGCTGGACGTCACCGGCGGCACCGTCGAGCACGAGCTGCGGCTGGAGGACTGCCGCCTCGTCGAGGAACCGGACTTCTCCAACGCCACGACCCGGCAGCTGCGGCTCTCCGGCTGCCGGATGCCGGGCTTCGACGGCGGCGGCCTGCGCGCGGACGGGTACCTCAGCCTGTCCCGGTCGCAGATCGACGGTTCGGTGCGGCTCCCGAGGGCGCAGCTCAGCGGCGGCCTGCGGATGAACGACACGCGCATCACGGTGACCGACCCCGCGCAGTGGGCGATCTTCAGCGGCGGCCTCGTCGTGGACGTCGGCACGTTCATCCGGGGCGCCGAGATCAGCGGCGGTGTCCGCTTCGTCGGCGCGCGGATGAACGGCGGCCTGTTCATGGAAGAGACGACGCTCTCCAATCCCGGCCGCATCGCCCTCGACGCGCAGAACATGATCGTCGAGGACGCCGCCGAGTTCAGCAGGGGCTTCACCGCGCTCGGCACCGTCCGGCTGCGCAGCGCCCGGTTCAACGGCATCCTGTCGTTCTCCCGGGCCCGGCTCGACTCCGGCGACCCGGCCCGGATGGCGCTGCACGCCAGCCACATCCAGGCGGACGAGCTGCTGCTGTGGCCGGAGGAGAAGATCCAGGGCCGGGTGTCGCTGTCGTACTCCCGGATCGACCTGATCATGGACCATCCGTCCGTCTGGCCGGATGAGCTGTATCTGAACGGCATGACGTACCAGACGCTGCGCGGCGCCGAGTTCAAGGACCGGCTCAGCTGGGTCTCGCGGGACAAGGAGTTCCACCTCCAGCCGTACGAGCAGCTCGCCGCCTGGTATCACGGCATCGGCCACGACGACCTGGCGCGGAAGGTGCAGCTCGCCAAGCTGCGGGCACGCCGCCGCGGGCTCCACCCGGTCGGCAGGGCGTGGAACCACCTGCTCGACTGGACGGTCGGGTTCGGGTACCGGCCGTGGCTCGCGGCCGCCTGGTTCGCCTCGCTGCTGGCCCTCGGCACGACGGTGTTCTCGATCGAGCATCCCCGCCCGGTCAAACCGGGCAACGAGCTGCCCTCCTTCCACGCGCTGATCTACACGCTCGACCTGCTGATCCCGCTGGACACCTTCGGGCAGCAGCTCTCCTACGACGCGGTGAACTGGTCGCGCTGGATCGCCTACGCACTCGTCACGCTGGGCTGGGTGCTGGCCACCGCGCTGATCGCCGGTGTCACGCGGGTGCTCCGTCCGAACTAACCCGCCGCCCCGCGCGTCCATCGAGGTAGGGGACGCGGGAAGATGGGACGACATGGGCACATATCTGATCACGGGGGCGACGGGCGGCATCGGGACGGCGGTGGCCGAGCTGCTGCGTGAACGCGGGCACGACCTGATCCTCACCGGCCGCTCCCCCGAGCGCCTCGACGCGCTGGCCGGGGCGCTGCGCACGGGTGCGCACGCCGCCACCCAGGTCATCAACCGGGGCGCGGTCACCTCGCCGCCGCGCACCACGTCCATCACCACGATCCCGCTGGACCTGACCGAGCCGCGCCGCATCGAGGCGGCCCTGGCGATGTCCGGGATTCCGGCGCGGCTGGACGGCCTCGTCCACGCGGCGGGCATGGTGCGCCTGTCACCGGTCGCGCACCTGGAGGCCGACGAGTGGATGGAGCACCTGTCGGTCAACCTGGTGTCCGCGGCGGAGCTGACCCGCCTGCTGCTGCCCGCGCTGCGCGCCGCCGAGGGGCAGGTCGTCTTCGTGAACTCGACCGCCGGGCTGCGCGCCAACCCCGGATGGGCGGCCTACGCGGCGAGCAAGTTCGGGTTGCGCGCGCTGGCCGACTCGCTGCGCGCCGAGGAGCCGTCCCTGCGCGTCACGACCGTGTATCCGGGCCGGACGGCCACGGAGATGCAGCGCAGGGTGCGCGCCCAGGAGGGCCGCCCCTACGCCGAGGGCGACTTCGCCGCCCCCGCGACCGTGGCCCGCGTGCTGGTGTCCGCGCTGGAGACGCCGCGCGACGCGGTCGTCGCGGAGGTCACCGTCCGGCCGCACTAGCCGCGGCGCAGGAACCAGGACGCGAGGACGCCGCCGATCAGCCCGAACAGGTGGCCCTGCCAGGAGATGCCGGGATCTCCGGGGATCACGCCGAAGATCATCGTCCCGTAGACGGCCACGACGGCGACCGCGATACCGATGTCGAGCAGCCGCCGCTCGAAGATCCCGCGGCCGACCAGGTAGCCGAAGAAACCGAAGATCAGGATGCTGGACCCGAGCGTGTTCGCCGAACTGAGGAACCACACCCCGAGCCCGCCGACCACGATGATGATCAGGCTGGCGGCCAGGAACTTGGCGATGCCGCGCGCCGCCGCGACGAACCCGAGGATCAGGAACGGGAGCGTGTTGGCCATCAGGTGCCCGAACCCGGCGTGCATGAACGGCGCGGTGAAGATGTCCGGAAGGTCGTTCACGTCGCGCGGCTGGATCCCGAACCGGTCGAGCCAGCCGTCGGTCGTGTAGTCGAACGCCTCCAGCACCCACATGACCGCGGTCACGGACCCGATCAGGATCAGCGACGACAGCGCGCGGGCGCCGTGCTTCGCGAACCCTTCGGAGGAACGTGGCCGGTCGGGGAGATAGCTCATGTCAGTCACCGTAAGTCTGGACGACCCTGCATGGTCAACGAGCAGGCCGTCCAGAAGGTGCCATGAACGGTTTTCACCCTGCCCCGGGTGCCGCCCCGCACGGCACCTCCGGCATCGGCGGCGAAGGTCCTGGACGACCCGCCGGCCCGCCGCTTCGCGGGCAGGAGCTCTGCCTCCCTAGGCGGCCGGCGCGTGCTCCGACTCGGACGCGTCGCCGCGCACCACGATGATGGGCAGCGGGCGCCGCGCCGGGGCATCGGCCGTCCGGCGCAGGTAGCGGCGCTCCTCCGGGGTCGTCCCGCCCCAGATGCCGTCGGGCTCGCCCACCCGCAGCGCCCACGCCAGGCATTCGGCGCGCACCGGGCAGTTGGCGCAGATCTCCTTGGCCGCGTCCTGCTGCGCCTGGAGGAGCGGCGCCGAGTAGCCGATCGGGAAGAAGAGGTCGGGATCGGCACCACGGCAGATGGCGTGGTCGGTCCAGTGTTCCTCGTTCTCGTTGCTGTGCATTGGCTTCTCCCTGCGCGGCGACGAGACCACCGTGGGTTCGTCCCGGCGGGGGTGGTCTCCACTCAACGTAGTACTACCGCCCGTAGTACTACAAGACATACATGAACGATGCAACTTAACGTCCGGATAACCTGTGAGATGTGCAGCGTGATGAAGAAGTGACCATCCGCGAGGCCACGGCCGACGATCTGCCGGGGATCGTCCGGCTCCTGGCCGACGATCCCCTCGGATCGACCCGTGAAACCCCGGGAGAGAGGATCCCGGAGTCCTACTTCACCGCCTTCGCCGCGATCGAGAAGGACCCCAACAACACCGTGATCATCGCGGAGATCGACGGCGCGCTCGCCGGCACCCTGCAGCTCACCTTCATTCCCGGCCTCACCTACACCGGCGGTGAGCGCGCCCAGATCGAGGGCGTCCGCGTCGCCTCCGACCAGCGCGGCCGCGGCGTCGGCCAGCTCATGATCAACTGGGCCATCGACCGGGCCCGCGCCCGCGGCTGCCGGGTCGTCCAGCTCACCACCGACCGCCAGCGCCCCGACGCGATCCGCTTCTACCAGAAGATCGGCTTCCGCCCCTCCCACATGGGAATGAAGTACCCCCTCACGGACGGGTAGCGGCGATCGGGCTTCAGGGCTGCAGGAGGAAGAGCTTCCGGTCCACGCGGTCGAGCGCACCGCCCCGTCCGAAGACGAGCCCGGTCGCGAAGTCGACGAGCTGCCTGGCTTCGGCGTCGGACAGATCGCTCAAGTCCATGAGGACCGGCACACCCTTGCGGAAGAAGTGCCCGACGTACAGCACCTCGTTGTAGTTCTGGGGACGCAACGACTTGACCACCGCCCCAGTGTGCACGTCTCCCCGGCCTGGTCAAGGCCGAACGCAGGCTCTGGCAGGGTCACCGGAGCGGAAGGCGCGCTCGCTGCTCCGCCCGTTGCGGGAGGGCATCCAGAGCCCTGAACAGAGACAAGCAATTAACACAGTATTCCCGTGGCAGAAGTTTCCATGGAAGATGCGGGGGAAATCTGCTGCCATAGGAACGGAGGCGATTGGCATGGAGGTCGTCCTCGAAATGACCCTGCCGAGGAACGCCGAGAGCGCACCGCTGGTGCGACATACGCTCGACGCCTCTCTCCGCGGGCTCGGAGTGGGTTCTGAGATCCGTGCCGATATCGCGCTGGCCCTGGGGGAGGCGTGCGCGAACGTCATCCAGCACGCGGCGGCCGGAATGGAGTACGAGGTCCGGGCTCGGATGGACGGGACGAGGTGCGTCGTGGAGGTCATCGACGGGGGCACGGGCGAGGCGGAACCCGAGGAGAACGCCGGGTGGGGGGCCGCGCAGGCGGCACCGCTCGCCGAGCATGGCCGGGGGCTCCAGCTGATGCGGGCGTTCACGGAGGAACTTCACATAGCCGAACGCGTTCACCGGAGCGGCTCGATCGTGCATTTCGAAAAGTCGCTGGCGAGCTGACGCGCCTGGCCGCGCCCCGGCGGCGTCCGCCGGACCCGCGACTCGTTGGCGCAAATAATGATAACCGTTCAGCTTGCGGGTACTTTGCCGAGCAATTCCCCCATTTACGGAAAAGCGGACGAGTCAGGCGAGCATGGAGAGCGAGCCGCCCTCGTCGTCCGGCCTGGAGGCCGCCTCGTGGAATTCCGTGAGACCCCAGAGCAGCGCGGCCCGCGCGGACGCCGGCATCTGCGCGAGCACGCGGGTGAGATCCTCCAGCCGCCGCAGCCGGAGCCGGTCGAGCAGCGCCTGCCCGTCGGCGCTCAGCCGGACGGTGACCTCGCGGCGGTCCCGGCCGGGGTCGCGGGTCAGCAGCCCGGCCGCCTCCAGCCGGTCGCACAGCCGGCTCGCCGAGGACACCAGCGCGCCCAGTTCGCCCGCCAGGTTGCTGACGTTGACCGGCCCCCGCTCCAGCACGAACAGCGCGCGCAACTGCGTGGACGGGACGGGCACATCCGGGGCATTGTGGGCGCGCGACCACACGTTCATCAAGGTGGACGCCGCACTGTCGAGGGCCGCCGCGGAATCCGCGGTCCCGTCACCCGGCGCGTCCACCATGCCCTCCACTGTTACATACGACGTCGCCGACGGCATCCTCGGACCGGCGGGCCCGGGGGATGCCGAAGACGGCTCGGTCCCTACCCCGGCGAGGATTTCCATGCATGGCGAACCCGCGGACGACGATTCCTTCGCGGCGATCGAGGAGGCGCTCTGGGCGGCGCCGCCGCACGAACTGATCAAGATCGCGACCGGCCTGCTGGACCGGCGGGGGATCGGCGCCGAGGTCCTCCTCATCGACTACCGGCAGGCGTTCCTCGTCCGGAGCGGCCCGGGTGAGCAGGACGTGCCGGTCGACAACACGGCGCCCGGACGCGCGTTCGCCGCGCAGCGGGCCGTCCGGGAGGAGGACGCCGTCCATCTGCCGCTGACCGTGCGGGGCGAGCGCCTCGGCGTGCTCACCGTCCGCCCCCCGGACGGCGGGCCGCCCTGGCTGGACGGCTTCGCCCCCGTCCTCGCCCGCGCCCTGAAGATCGCCGACCAGGGCACCGACCTGTACCGGCGGATCCGCCGGCGGACCCGGCTGACGCTGGCCGCCGAGATGCAGTGGGACCTGCTGCCCGCGCCGTCCTACCAGTCCGCCGAGTTCCGCTTCGCCGGCCAGCTCGAACCGGCGTACGCGGTGTGGGGCGACAACTTCGACTGGGCGGTGTCCGGCGAGCGGCTCACGCTGACCGTCAGCAACGGCATGGGCTCGGGGACGGACGCGGCCGCGCTCACCCATCTGGCGATCAGCGCGCTGCGCAACGCGCGCCGGTCCGGCGCCGACATCGCCGAGCAGGCGGCGCTCGGCGACCAGGCGCTGTACGCGCGGCACCGGGGCGAGCAGCACGTGGCCACGCTGCTGATGGACTTCGACCTCGGCACCGGACGGGTCGGGGTCGTCGACGCGGGCTCGCCCCGGATCCTGCGGATGCGCGGCGGCGTCACCGAAGGGATCGGGTTCGACGCGCAGATGCCGCTCGGGATGTTCGGCGACACCCGCTACACCACCGAGGAGTTCACCGTCGAGCGAAGTGACCGCCTGGTCATCATCAGCGACGGGATACACGCCGCCCTCTCCCCGAGCGGTGCCGCCTACGGGGATTCCGCGCTGCTCCAGGCGCTGCGCGCCACCCGGCTGCAGGACCCGCCGGAGGCCGTCCGCACGATCATCCGGCACTTCGTCGAGTACCACGGGGACTCCGCGCCCGCCGACGACGCCGTGGTCGTCTGCGTCGACTGGATCGGCCGGGACGGCGGCTGAGCGGTCAGCGCGGCAGCTTGACCACCGTGACGAAGAAGTCGTCGATCCGCCGGACGACGGAGATGAACTGGTCGAAGTCGACCGGCTTGGTGACGTAGGCGTTGGCGTGCAGGTGGTAGCTGCGCAGGATGTCCTCGTCCGCCTCGGACGTGGTGAGCACGACGACCGGGATGCGGCGCAGGTCTTCGTCGTGCTTGATCTCCTCCAGCACCTCGCGGCCGTCCTTGCGCGGCAGGTTCAGGTCGAGCAGCACCATGTCGGGGCGGGGCGCGTCACCGTACTCGCCCTCCCGGCGCAGGAACGCCATCGCCTGCTCACCGTCGTTGACGACGTGCAGGGTGTTGTTGACCTTGTTGTGCTCGAACGCCTCGACGGTCAGCAGGACGTCGCCGGGGTCGTCCTCGACGAGCAGGACCTCGATGGGGCGCGGGCTCTGGTTCATGAGTCGTCTCCGTTGGTGGTGGGCGGCCGGGCCGGCAGGGTCCACCGGAAGGTGGTGCCGGGCGTGTCGCCGCGGTCGTCGGTGTCGAGCCAGATGCGCCCGCCGTGGAATTCGACGATCTTCTTGCAGAGCGCGAGGCCGATGCCCGTGCCGGTGTACTCGTCCCGCGGATGCAGCCGCTGGAAGATCAGGAAGATGCGGTCGGCGTACCGGGGTTCGACGCCGATGCCGTTGTCGGCGCAGCGGAACACCCACTCCTCGCCGTCCCGGTCGGCGTCGATGGTGACGCGGGGAGGCACGCCCTCACGGCGGAACTTGATCGCGTTGCCGATGAGGTTCTGGAACAGCTGGATGAGCTGCGTGCGGTCGCCGGGCACGTCCGGCAGATCCCCGATCTCCACCTCGGCGCCGGTCTCCTCGCACAGCGCCCCCAGGTTGTCGAGGGCCTGCCGGGCGACCTCCCCCAGGTCGACGGACTCCTCGGGCTGCGACATCCGGCCGACCCTGGAGAAGCTCAGCAGGTCGTTGATGAGGGCCTGCATGCGCTTGGCGCCGTCCACCGCGAACGTGATGTACTGCCGGCCCCGATCGTCCAGCTGGTCCCCGTACCGGCGCTCGATCATCTGGCAGAAGCTCGCGACCTTGCGCAGCGGCTCCTGCAGGTCGTGGCTCGCCACATAGGCGAACTGCTCCAGTTCGGCGTTGGACCGGCGCAGCTCCTCGGTCTGCTCGTTGAGCAGCCGGCTCTTGTCCTCGCTGGCCCGCCACCCGTCGATGATCCGGGTGCGCATCGCGTCGATGATCGCCGCGAGCTCGTTGATCTCGGCCGGGCCGGGGACGTCGAGGGAGTGTCCGAGGTCGCCCTGGGACACCGCGCGGACCCGCCCGGTCAGCGTGGACACCGGGGTCAGCACCGTCCGGCGGAACAGCAGGACGAGCGCCAGCGCGGCCACGACGACCAGGGCGAGCGCGGCGACCGCCGACCACTGGGCCGTCCGCGCGCGGGAGCGCAGCTCCGTGGAGGCCCGGTCGTGCAGCTTCGCGATGCCGTTCTGCAGCGGGGTCATGTCGCCGCTGACCTCGTTGAGCAGCCGCCGCGCCTGCTGGCTCCGGCCGGGCTCGACGCCCTGCCCGCCGGGTCCCGCCGCGATCGTGTCGGCGAACTCCGTCCGCCAGATCCCGGAATCGGACGTGGCCTCGTCCAGCAGGCGGTCGACCTCTTCGCTGCCCGCCACCCCGGAGAGGAGCCGGCGCATCCGCGCCGCGGAATCCGCCTCCTGCCGCACGGCGTCGCGGTACCGGTTGAGATGTTCGGCCCTGCCGTCCTGCGCGTAGTCGCGGATGGCCATGTCCTGGAGGGTGACGGCCGTCGAGAGCCGGAACTGCTCCAGCGTCGCCGGATCGACCCGGTTGATGAGGACGTCCCGCGCCTGGTTGTTCCCGTACAGCGCGGTCCCGGCCTGGACGAAGACGATCAGGAGGAGCAGGCCGAGGACGAGCGAGCCGATCCGGTAGATCTGGACGAGCCGGATGCGGCCCATCCCGTGCCCCTCGGGAATGTCCACCGCGGGCAGCACGACCGCCGGGCCGCCGGGCCGGGCCTCGCCTCCGCCGTCGCCGCCGGGCGGCTCCGGCGTGCCCGCATCGGTCGTCTCCGTGCCTTCCGTGGCCATCAGCCGTCCCCCCGGCTCAGCAGCAGGACGGCCAGATCGTCGGACAGGATGCCCCCGTTCAGCCGTTCCGCCTCCGCGATGAGCCCGTCGATGAGCACGTCGCCGCGCCGGCCGTCGCCGTGCGCGATCTTCGCCAGCTCCATCAGACCGGGCAGGTCGAGGTACCCGCCGTCGCCGGCCCGCCCCTCGATCAGTCCGTCGGTGTAGAGCATCAGTCCCCACGAGTCGCCGAGTTCCAGGTCGACCGCGGGCCAGTCGGCACCGGGGAGCAGCCCGAGCGCCGGCCCGCGCGGCTCGTCCGGCAGGGGCTCCACGCCGCCCGGCGTGAAGAACAGCGGGCGCGGGTGACCGGCCTGGTAAACCCGGGCGCTGCGCCGGTCCGGCGCGATCGTCACCATGCACACGGTGGTGAAGATCTCCTCGGCCCACCGCTCGTGCTGCAGGACGGTGTCGAGCGTGTCGAGGAGCCGCCCCCCGGTGTGCCCGCTGAGGACGAGCGTGCGCCACGCCATGCGGAGCCGCACCCCGAGGGACGCCTCGTCCGCGCCGTGCCCGCTGACGTCGCCGATCACCGCGTGGACGGACCCGTCGGCGGTCTCCACGGTGTCGTGGAAGTCGCCGCCGAGCAGCGCGCGGTCGCGTCCCGGACGGTACCGGGTGTGGTGCCGCAGCGTGCCGTCGTTCAGGATCGGGACGGGCAGCAGCCCCCGCTCCAGCCGGGCGTTCTCCCGGCTCAGCGCCCGCGCCTCGACGAGCTGCCGCTCCGACTCGTCCGCGCGCTTGCGCTCGATCGCGTAGCTGATCGCGCGGGTCAGCAGCGCGCCGTCCACGTCCTGTTTGACGAGGTAGTCCTGGGCGCCGGCGGCGACGGCCTCCACCCCGACGTGGGCGTCGGCCAGGCCGGTCAGGACGAGGACGGCGGTGGCGGGCGCGTGCGTGCGCACCTCGCGGAGGGCGTCGAGGCCCTGCGCGTCCGGCAGGGACAGGTCGACGATGACGCACTGGATCTCCGGGCGCAGCGCGTCGACGGCCTCGCGGAGCGTGGTCGCGACGGTGATCCGGAGGCCGGGCTGCGCCTCGGTCAGCAGTTCCTCGAACAGGAACGCATCGCCCGGATCGTCCTCGACGAGGAGCAGGTGCGGGGAGCCCGCGACACCGAGGAGACGCTCCGCACCGCGACTGTGCATCGCGGCCATCTCTCAGCTCCTTCGGTCCGGCGCAACCGTACGGATCAGGCGGGTTTGATTGCCGTCGAGCAAATATTAGAGGTATCCGGGCGGTGAAATGGACAGCAAACACCCGAATCGGGGGGCGGCCCCAACCTACTGGGAGCCTCCGGGAGGACGACACCATCCCTTGTAACAACGCCGCTCCCCCGACCACTACCTCATGACATGAACACCTGGACGGACGGAGAAGCGGTGTCGGACGACAGCGGCGGAGGGACGGGCGGTGGCCGGCGTGACTCCCGATGAACAGCGCTTCACCGCGATCTACGACGAGTGCCGGCAGCGCGTGTGGGCGTACGCCGCCGCGCGGGCCGGGCGGCAGGTCGCGGACGAGGTGGTGAGCGAGACGTTCGCGATCGCGTGGCGGCGGTTCGCCGACGTTCCCGAACCGGCCTTGCCGTGGCTGCTCGGCGTCGCGCGGAACGTGCTGCGCGACGGCCACCGGGCGGAGAAGCGGCGTGAGTCGTTCACCGCGGAGCTGGGCCGCTCGGCCCGGCGGTCCGCTGGCGACATCGCCGAGGACGTGGCGGAACGGCTCGCCGTGCTGCGCGCGATGGCCACGCTGCCGGAGAGCGATCGGGAGATCCTGATCCTGATCGCCTGGCAGGGGCTGACGCCGCGGGAGGCGGCCAAGGTCGTCCGCTGCTCACCGGCCGCGCTGCGCGTCCGCCTGCACCGCGCCCGCCGCCGCCTCCTCCGCGCCGCCGAGCAGGAGGCCGGTGGCAGGACCGCGCGGGCCGGCGGGCGGCCGCAGGTAGGGATCATCAACGAGGAGATGTCATGAGGGACGTGCTGCACACCCTGCGCGAGGCGAGGCCGGCCGAATTCGATCCGGACGTGCCCGTCGACGACGGTGTCCGGCGTGCCGAGCTGGCGCGGGCCATGGCGGGCGCGCAGGCCGCGCCGGAGCGGCGCCGGGTGCGCCGGGTGCGCCCGGTGTGGGGGCTGAGCCTGGCCGGGGCGGTGGCGGCGGGGGCGATCGTCGCGGCGACGGTGGTCACGACCGGCGGGAACCCGTCCGGCGGGACGCCGCGGGCGGGCGGGGCCGAACCGGTGCTCGACGCCCGGACCGTGCTGCTCGCGGCGGCGGAGAAGGCCGACGGTCAGACCGAGACGATGCGGGCGTACTGGCATCAGGTGACCATCTCGTCCCACACCTACCCGGTGAGGACGGACCGCTACGCCATGACCGTCCGGGACAGGGCGGAGTCCTGGACGCCGAGCAAGCCGGGGGTCAAGGCATGGGGGCTCCAGCAGAACCTCGGTGCCAAGCCCGCCACACCGCAGGACGAGGCGGCGTGGCGGCGCGCCGGATCGCCGGCCAAGTTCGAATTGGAAGTACCCGTTCTCCACAAGGCCGGAACGGCCAAGGCGCGGAGTAAGACGCTCCCGGCGCGGACCGCGCCCGGCCGTCCGGAGGTGAACAGCGCGGCGCTGGTCGACGGCGACAAGGTGTTCTGGCTCGGCCGGAACGTGACGATGCGGGATCTGCGCTCGCTGCCGTCCGATCCGAAACGGCTCAAGGCCGAACTGCTGCGCTGGTACAAGGGCCACGGCACCGAGTCGGGCGCTCCGATGCCGGCGGACCAGTGGCTCTACGAGGTGGCGCACGGCCTGGTGCTGGACATGCCGGTGAAGCCGCAGGTCCGGGCGGCGGCATTCCGGATGCTGGCCGGTCTTCCGGCGGTGAAGTCGGTCGGAAAGGTGAAGGACCCGCAGGGCCGTCCCGGAGTCGCCATCGCCATGGACGAGAAGACGCAGGCCGGCGTGATCCGCCACCGGATGATCCTCGATCTGTCCACCGGCACCGCGCTGGCCGGTGAGAACATCATGCTGGTGCCGGCGGCCGGGACGAAGATCCCCGCCGGGCGGACGATGGACGCCACGGTCACGGTCACCTCGGAATGGACGAACTCCCACCCGGGCTGACCCATCACCCGAAGGGACGGTGCCACCCGATGGCGCCGTCCCTTCCCGGCGTTAGTGGCCGAGATGTGATCAAGCGCTTTTGGGCGTCCGGCGGGCCGTATTCTGCGCCGCCCTGCGCTGCGCGGCGGCCGCCTTCGCGCGGCCCAGACTTTCCCTGACCTTGGCGGCGCCACGCGCCGCGGTCAGGGTGTCCTTGGCGCGCCCGGCGTAAACGGCGAGCACCTCCGCGACGGGCGGCGGCTGCCATTCCTCCTTCGCGATGATCGGCAGGACGGGGACGGGTGCGGCGGAGTTTCCGGGCACGGTGTTTCCAGTCACGGGGACGAGCGCGAGATGCGATTGGCAGTGCGGGCACTGCACCCCCGGATGGGTGTCTCTGCTCATAACACAAATCATTACGCGAGGGTCTGACAAAACAACCCCCCTTTTATCGCCGCCCCGCCGGGGGCCGGGGTGGCGCGGGGGTCGCAAGTACCTGACCGTCGGGAGACCTGCACTGCGCGGACCGCCGTGGGTAGAACGTGACAGTGACCCTTCACGAGCCTTCCTCACCGGCGGTGTTCTGGCCGCGCTGCACGGCCGTCCGCGGATGCATCGGGCGGGCCGCCGGCCGGCTCGGAAGCTGCCCCGCCCACCTGCGCCCCCACGAGTTCGAGGAGTTCGTGGGCGCGCTCCGTCCGGGCGCCGACCTCGACCTGCGCGGCGTGACCGTGCCGGCATGGCTCCTCGACGCGGTCCTGGACGCCGTCACCGGGCCCGACGGGCGGCCCCACCTCGGCCGCACCCGTTTCGACGGCGCGGTGCTCCCCTCCGACGCCGTGCTGCGCGGCATCTGCGTGGAGGGCGACAGCTCGTTCGACGGCGCGTGCTTCCTCGGCGGCGTGTCGTGCTACGACGCGCGGTTCTTCGGCAACGTCTCGTTCCGGGGCGCGCGGTTCGGCCGCAACGTCTCCTTCCACGAGGCGCGCTTCCACCGGTTCACCTCGTTCGAGGAGGCCGTCTTCACCGGCGACGCCGTGTTCGGCGAGGCGCGCTGGCACGCCGACGCGTCGTTCCGGAAGGCGGTGTTCATGGGCGCGGCCTGCTTCGACCGCGCCCGGTTCGGCCGGGACGCGGCGATGCAGGCGGCGCGTTTCGGCGGCCCCGTCTCGTTCAAGCGCGTCCAGGTGACCCGGCACGCCCGGTTCGAGCGGACACGGTTCCGGCAGGGGGTGCGGCTCGGCCCGCTGGTCGCGGGCGGCCGGATCGGGCTGACGGACGCGAGCGTGCACGGCGGCCTGCGGGTGCACGCGGCGGTCCGGCAGGTCACGGCGCGCGGCGCGACCGTGCACGGGGAGGCCGGCTTCCGGCTGCGGCACGCCGAACTCGACCTGGAGGACGCGGTGTTCGAGGGCCCGGTCTCCGTCCGGCTGCTGGCCCATCCGATCCAGGGGCTGGCCGAGCCGCCGTGGCCGGGCCCCACGGCCGTCCGGGTCGTCTCGCTGCGGCGGGCGGACGCGGCCCGGCTGCACCTCGCCGACGTCGACCTGAGCGGCTGCGCCTTCCTCGGCCTGCGCCGCCCGGACACGCTGACGATCGCGGGCGAATGCTCGTTCGCGACCGTCGCGCACCGGGGGCCGTGGCAGTACGGCGGACGCGCGGTGCTCGCCGAGGATCTCATCCGGGGCACCGGCGGCACCGCCTACGACGACCGGCTCCGCGCCCTCTACCTGGAGCTGGCCCGCGCCGCCGCCGAGACCGGCCGGGGCCGCCTGGCCCGGGACTTCCGCTACGGCGCGCTGGAGATGCGGCGGCGCGCCGAGCGCGATCCGTGGCGCCGCCTCGGCCTGCACCTGCTCTGGATCACCTGCGGCTACGGGCTCCGGGCGGGACGCGCCGTCGCCTGGCTCGCCGTCATCGTGGCGCTGGTGTGCTGCGGCGCGTCCGCCCTGCACCATGACAACCGGGCGGACACCGCCCGCACCGCGCACCTGACCGGGCACAACACCTAGCGGACACCCCGCGGAACGCGGAAACCCGGTGTGATCTGCGGGAACTCCGGGCATGATCGAAGGGTCCAATACTCAGGTGAAACACCCGAGTTCGACCGTCGTTCATCTTGGTCAGGGAAAATCACGGTATGACCGTCACCCCGGGACAGCTCCCCCAGCCGGCCGAAGCGCTGCCGGACGATCGCTTCCTCGACCGGGAGGAGAGCTGGCTGAGATTCAACCAGCGCGTCCTGGAACTCGCCGAGGACCCCGACCTCCCGCTGCTCGAACGCGTCCGGTTCCTGTCGATCTTCGCCAGCAACCTGGACGAGTTCTTCATGGTCCGCGTCGCCGGCCTCGCCCGCCGGATGGCGACCGGGCTCGCCGTCCAGTCCGCGAGCGGCCGGCAACCCCGCGAGGTGCTGGAACGCACCGGCGAGGTCGCGCATGAGCTGATGGCGCGGCACGCGGCCTGCTTCCGTGCCGAGATCCGCCCCGCGCTCAGCGACGAGGGCATCGACATCCTGCGCTGGGACGGGCTGGCCGAGACCGAGCAGGAGCGGCTGCGGCGGCTGTTCCGCGACCGGATCTACCCCGTCCTCACCCCGCTCGTCGTCGACTCCGCGCACCCCTTCCCGTACATCTCGGGCCTGTCGCTGAACCTCGCGGTGATCGTCCGCGACCCGGAGACGGACGCGACGATGTTCGCCCGCGTCAAGGTGCCGCCGCTGCTGCCGCGCTTCATCGAGGCGTCCCCCGACCGGTTCACGCCGCTGGAGGACGTCATCGCCGCGCACCTCGGGCAGCTGTTCATCGGGATGGAGGTCGTCGAGCACCACGCGTTCCGCGTCACCCGCAACCAGGACCTGGAGATCGACGAGGACATCAGCGAGGGCCTGCTGCAGGCGCTCGAACGCGAGCTGCTGCGCCGCCGGTTCGGCCCGGTCGTCCGGCTGGAGGTCGAGGAGTCGATCTCCGCGGGCGTGCTGGAGCTGCTCACCTCCGAACTCCAGGTGGACGAGAGCCAGATCTACCGCGTCATCGGCCCGCTCGACCTCGGCGGCCTCGTGGCCATCGCCGACCTCGACCGCCCGGAGCTGAAATACCCGCCCTTCGTGCCGTCCAAGGAGGCGCTGCCGGAGGACGTGAGCATCTTCAACGCCATCCGCGAAGGGGACGTGCTCGTCCACCACCCGTACGACTCGTTCACCACCACCGTGCAGCGGCTGATCGAGGACGCCGCGGCCGACCCGCAGGTCCTCGCGATCAAGCAGACGCTGTACCGGACGAGCGGCGACTCCCCGATCGTGGACGCGCTGATGAGCGCCGCCGAGGCGGGCAAACAGGTCGTGGTCGTCGTCGAGCTGAAGGCCCGGTTCGACGAGCGCGCCAACATCGCGTGGGCGCGCAAGCTGGAGACGGCCGGCTGCCACGTCGTGTACGGGTTCGTCGGGTTGAAGACGCACTGCAAGCTCGCGCTCGTCGTCCGGCAGGACCCGGACGGCCAGCTGCGCCGCTACTGCCACATCGGCACCGGCAACTACCACCCGAAGACGGCCCGCCTCTACGAGGACTTCGGGCTGCTCACCGCCGATCCCGAGGTCGGCGAGGACGTCAGCGCCCTGTTCAACCACCTGACCGGCTACTCGCGGCAGAACTCCTACCACCGGCTGCTCGTCGCGCCGAACAGCCTGCGGTCCGGGCTCGTCCAGCGGATCGAGCACGAGATCGACAACCGGCGGGCCGGGCATCCCGCCCGCGTCCGGATCAAGTGCAACTCCCTCGTGGACGAGGTGCTCATCGACGCGCTGTACCGGGCGTCGAAGGCGGGGGTGCCGGTGGACATCTGGGTCCGCGGCATCTGCGCGCTGCGCCCCGGCGTGCCCGGCCTGTCGGACACGATCCGGGTGCGCAGCGTCCTCGGCCGGTTCCTGGAGCACTCCCGGGTGTTCGCGTTCGAGAACGGCGGCGAACCCGAGGTGTGGCTCGGCAGCGCCGACCTCATGCACCGCAACCTGGACCGCCGCGTCGAGGCCCTCGTCACCGTCACCGACCGGCCGCAGCGCGACGACCTGCTGTCCCTGCTCGGCCTGGCCATGGACGACGGCACCCGCGCGTGGACGCTCGCGGGCGACGGCACGTGGACCCGCAACCAGCCCCGGCCCGGCGAGACCCTGCTCGACATCCAGACGCACCTGGTCAAGAGCCGCCGGTGGAGGACCGTCGATGCCTGAGCCCGGTAAGCAGGTGGTCCACGCCGCGGGCGCGCTGCTGTGGCGGGACGGCCCCGAGTTCGCGGTGGTGCACCGTCCCCGCTACGACGACTGGTCGTTCCCCAAGGGCAAGGTCGACCGGGGCGAGCACGTGCTGCGCGCCGCCGTCCGGGAGATCGCGGAGGAGACGGGCATCGTCGCCCGGCTGGGGCACCGCCTGCCGTCCAGCACGTACCCGATCGGGGACCGGACGAAGCACGTCGACTACTGGGCGGCCCGGCCCGTCACCGAGAGCGTGTTCGCGCCCAACGACGAGGTGGACGAGCTGGTCTGGCTCCCGGCCGCCGAGGCGGAGGCCCGGCTCAGCTACGAACCCGACATCGACCTGCTCCGCGAGTTCCTGCGCGGGCCCGCCCGCACCTCGCCGCTGGTGATCCTGCGGCACGCGTCCGCCGGGGAGAAGCGCGCATGGCGCGAGGCCGACGAGCTGCGCCCCCTGGACACCGCCGGCCGCGGTGACGCGGCCGCCCTCGCCGGGCTGCTGCACGCCTACGGGCGGATGCGGGCGGTCAGCTCGACGACGGCGCGCTGCGTGGAGACCGTCCTGCCGTACGCGCGGCTCGCCCGGACCTCCGTCGTCACGGACCCGGCGTTCACCGTCGGCGACACCGGCCCGGACCGCGCCGCGGAACGGCTGCTCTCCCTGGCGGGCGCGCCGACGGTCGTGTGCACGCACGGCGAGGTCGTCTCCGCACTCGTCACCGGCCTGTGCAGGGAACTCGGCGAGAAGGTCCCCGACGACCCGCCCCTGCGCAAGGGCGAATTCTGGGTGGCCCACCTCGCCGGCGGCGCCATGGCCTCACTGGAGCGCCACAGCGTCTAGAACGACGGGCCGAGGGTCTGCGACCAGGTCGTCGCGAGGTGGTCGCGGGCGCTTTCGGCCTCGCACTGTTCCCTTCCGTAGAGGACACCGAGCGTGAACGCCTCCGCGGGTATCCGGGTGCGTTTCGCGGCCGCCGCGAGATGCTCCATGGCGATGACGCCGTCCTGGTAGCCGCCGAGGACCTCCTGGATCCGCTTGGCGTCCTTGACCACCCGTTTCGCCGCCACACCCAGCATCGGGACCGCCAGCTCCGCCGCGTACCGGGCGCGTTTGGCCTCCTTGCGGGTGTCGTGGCGCGCGGTCTCGGCGTCATCGGCCGTGCTGATCGACGCGTACTCCTTGGCCATCCGCTCCCATGCCCTGGTGACGAGGCCGGGCAGTTCCTTGCGGGCCTTCCTGCCCGCCGCCGCGGCGAGCGGCGGGTCGGCGATGAGCCCGTCGAGTTCGTCGAGCAGCGCGAAGTACCTCGGTTCCCTGAGGCTCGCGTTCATCCGCCGGTACGCGGCCCGCTCCTGCTTTTCCAGATCGTTCAGCAGGAACTCGGGCGCGCCCTGGAAGCGCATGCGCAGCACCTCGAGGTCGCGGACTTCGCCGAGGACCTCGGCCAGCCACCGCAGTTCCGGGCCGAGCGGGGAGGTCCTGCCCGTGTCCAGGACGGAACGGTAGCTGCGCAGCGCGCTCCTCGTCCGGCGCACCGCCACCCGCATCCGGTGGACGGCGTCGTCCTCGCCCAGCCGCGCCTTCGGGTCGAACTGCATGATCGCTTCGATCTGCTCGGCGAGATAGGCCATGACGACCTCGCCGGTGGTGATCGCCGGCCCCTTCCCGTTGCAGGTGGCCGCCGCGATCCGCGACCTGGCCGCCGCCCGCGCCGCCGCCGTCTCGGACGGCACCACGGCGCCCCCGAGCAGCCGCCCCAGCTTGGACGACGACTTGCCCTTCTTCGCGCCGCTCTTGCGGAGCCGCTTGCCGGCGGCTTTCAGCAGTTCGGGCGTGCCCGCCCCGAGCTCGACCTCGATCTCCCGCCACTGCTCAGGCTCGGAGTCCTGCCCGCCCCTGCCCGTCACCAGGTCGTCGGCGACCTCCGCCAGCTCGGTCCCGTCCGCCGCGAACAGCCGGACGACCGTCCGCCTGGTCTCCAGCGTCGCGACGGGACGCAGCTCGGCCCCCCGCGTGTACGCCGCGACCAGCCCCGCCAGCCGCGCCGGGACGACCAGCGGCCGGCCGAGCGGGGCCCGCAGCTCCTGCTTGCTGTCCGGGCCCACCGGCATCTTCAGGTGCCAGCCCGCGTCCGGCCCGCCCCGCCGCCGGCGCAGCGTGATCTTGTTGGCGGCGAGCCGCAGGTCGGCGGTGTCGAAATAGGTGGCGTGCAGCTCGTGGACCTCCGGCTCCCCGAGCGCCGCCACGCCCGGCAGGCCGGCCAGGTCCGGCAGGACGAAGTCGGCGGCGGCATCGTACTTCTGCTCGATTTCGAGATGCCTTTCGGGCACGCTCTGCTCCTTACGGACGCTCCATAACCGGCACACACACCCAGATGACAAGCATTTCACGCCGAGGTGGACGGCGGCAGAAACCTTTACGCACGGTCTCGTCTAGCATGCGTGCGTGCGGACACTGGTGCTCTGGGACATCGACCACACGCTCATCAACGCAGGCGGCATCAGCGCCGACATCTACGCGGGGGTGTTCCACCGCCTCTTCGGCCGTCCGCCCGAGAAGGTCGCCCCCATGGCCGGGCGCACCGACCGCGCCATCACCACCGAGACCCTCCGCCACCACGGCATAGAGCCGACGCCCGACCTCCTGGCCTCCTTCACGACCGCGCTGGCCGAGGCGTTCGAGGCCCGCTCCCACGAGTTCCCGTCCCGGGGGCACGTCCTGCCGGGCGTCCACGCCGCGTTGAAGTCCCTCGCCGCCCGTACGGACGTGATCCAGTCGGCGCTGACCGGCAACATGGAGCAGATCGCGGCCATCAAGCTGACCGCGTTCGCCCTCATCGGCTATTTCGACCTGGACGTGGGGGCTTACGGCATGGACGCGGTCGAGCGTCCGCCCCTCGTCGCCCTCGCGCAGCGGCGCGCGGCCCGCAAGTACGCCGGCGAGTTCACCGCCGCCAACACGGTCCTGATCGGGGACACGCCCCACGACGTCCGCGCGGGCCACGAAGGCGGCGCTCGCGTCATAGCGGTCGCGACGGGCGCCACCCCGGCCGCCGCCCTGCGCGTCTCAGGCGCGGAAGTGGTCCTCCCCGACCTGGCCGACACTCCGAAGACCGTCGAGGCGATCCTCGGCGGGCTCTGACAGCACGGCGCGGCACGCCGTGACGATCAGGTCGTCCACCGCGGGCGGGGGCGGGCGGCGGTCGAGCAGATGGCGGCGGACGGCGCCGTAGGGCACGTCCACCGTGGCGAACACGAGGCGTTCGCGGTCGAGCCCGGGATGCCGCCCGGCGAAGGCATTGAGGGCGTCGACGCTTTCGCGGTTCAGCGCGGCGAACCGGTCGGGCCACTCGGCGACGAGGTCCTGCCGCCGGTGCAGGAGCAGGACGGCGGCCTCGTCCGGGTGGGAGCGGCACCATCGGGGCGTGTGCAGGGCGGCCGATTCGGCGTCGTCCGCCGCCAACGCCGTGACGAAGCCCTCCTGGAAACGCCGCACGCAGCGCGCCCACAGGGTGGCGAGCAGCAGGTCGCGCGAGCCGAACCGGTGGTAGATCGAGCCGGTCGGGGCGCCGAGGCGCCTGGCGATGGCGCCGACCGTGGCGGCGGCGGGCCCGTCCTCGGCGGTCACCGCGAGGGCGGCGTCGAGGATCTGGTCCTCGCTGAACTTGGCCGGCCTTCCCAAGGGACGCCTCCCGTGTTTTAGTAGGGTGACCATTCTAGAACACACTCTCTAAAAGGTGACCCCATGACCGCAGACTCGGACGTCGTCGCCGGGTTCTACGCCGCCGCCCAGGCGGCCGACGCCGCCGCGCTCCTCGCCCTCCTGCATCCGGAATTCGAGGCCCACACCGCGCCCGGCCTGCCGTTCGGCGCCGGTGGCACCTTCCAAGGCCCCGAGGAGACGCTCACGCGGGTGTGGGGCGCCGTCTTCACCGAATACGACACCGCCCCCTATGCCGAGACCTGGCACGAGACCGGCGATGGGCTCGTGGTGGTGACCGGCCGCTACCGTGGCACCGCGCGCTCTACGGGACGCCCCTACGAGGCCGAGTTCGTCCATCTGTGGCGCGTCACCGGCGGCAAGATCTCATGGCTCCACCAGTACACCGACACGGCGCGGTGGCACGAGGCGCTGTCCCCGGCCTGACCAGGGATCAGAGGGAACCAGAACGCGGTCCGGCGCATCAATATGCCTGACATCGTCCGATACGGGGGTATCCGTGAAGCGTTCTGGGCTCGTTCTTTCCCTCGCCGCGCTCGGCGGCGTCCTGCTGCTCACCGGCTGCCAGACCAACTCGCACAGCTGTGTCAACGGCAAGTGCCACGTGACCGTGAACGGCGCCGGTCAGACCGTGGAGGTCGACGACGTCGACGTGACCGTCTCGCAGATCTCCGAGCGGGGCATGACGGTGTCCGCCGGCGGCTCCGCGCCGACCACGATCGGCAACGGGCAGCGCTCGCGGGTCGGCCCCGTCACGATCACGGTCACGTCCGTCGAGGGACAGAAGGTCAAGTTCGACCTGGAGTAATCCGCATGAGCGGTGCCCGGCAACCTGCGCGGTATGAGCTACGCATTTCACGCGGACGGCCTGGTCAAACGATTCGGGAAGACGACCACGACGTGAGGGCACGAGCCCGGCCAACGCGAGTGAGCCCTCCGGGCGTAGCCGTGAGGCGGTGCGCTCGGCACAGCAACGCCCCCGCCAGCGGAAAGGCTGAGCGGGGGCGCGCACGGCTGAGCGGCCTAGCTCACGGGAGGTCGAACCGGCCGTCTCGTACCTCAGCCACGAACGCCGCCCAAATGTCCATGGTGAACGCGAGGTGCCCAGCGCCGGGGTCCTTGCTGTCGCGTACTCCGATGTCATGGGGCAGAGCGGCAACCTCCACACAGTTGCCGCCGTTGTTGCTCCGGCGGCTCTTCCGCCAGATGGCACGGGAGAGATCCACGCTGGTCATGGCCCGCACCTCCTCAGCCGGGGATCACGATAGCTCTTCAGCTTTGACTGATGCGCGTGGCGGCGGGCGGGTTGGGGGAGGGCCGTCACGGTGTCGGCAGGCCGAGCCAGGTGAGGTAGGGACCCCGCTCGGTCTCGTGTCCGTCCGCACGTCCGGTGACGATCCCCGGTCCGCCGGAACCTGTTCCGTCCGGTCAGCGTCACCCGAGCCGATCCCGAACCCGCGCGCATCGGCTCACCATGCACGAAGGTGCGCGGCGATGGGCCGCGCGCCTGACCTATGCAGGGAAACTCCTCACACACCACGATGCGCCCTGGGGGCGGCCATCAACCTATGTCGTGGTGCCCTGCCTTGATGGCTTGCAGGAACAGTCCCCATTGCTGAGCAGGAATACTCAGCCGGGGGCCGGATGGCAACTTACTGTCCCGGACGGCAACAGCGGATTGCAGACTGGCGACCTCGACGCACTGGCCGTTGCCACTACTCCGGCTACTCTTCCGCCACTGGCCATGCGACGGGTTGGGCGGGGCGGTCATCATGCTCCTCTGCCTGGACGCATACCTCCTGCGGCCGCAGCGATCAACGAAGTGGACGCACTGGGACTGAGCGCTCCGGCGCGGAGGTGTGTGAACACTAGGTTATACCGGGAGATGTCCGGTTCCTCCTCTAGGAAGAGGTCCCCTGCCTGGCTGTCGATGTAAACGATGTCAGGCCCCATCGGTTCGGCGAAGTTCATGACGACGAACGATCCGGGCATGCCGGGGTGGGCACCCGCATCGAAAGGGATCACTTGAAGATGCACGGTCGGAAGCTCGGTGACGCGGATCAAGTGTTCTAGCTGTTCCCGCATGACATCGCGACCGCCCACAGCCCGGCGGAGGGCTGCCTCGTCCACGATGGCCCAGAGCTTCAGCGGCTGATCCTTGGTGAGGACCGCTTGCCTCCGCATGCGTGCCTCTACCCGGCTCTCGATTTCATCACGGGTGCACTCGGGGAGAGTGCCACCGATGGCGGCGCGCGCATAACTCTCGGTCTGGAGAAGGCCAGGGATGAACAGACACTCGTAGTTCAGGACCTCACTCGCCTCGTTCTCGAACTCGATGTACGAGGTGTAGCGCTCGGGCAAGTCGGAGGCGAAGGTGTTGAGCCACCCTCGGTGTGTCGACTGCTTGAGCAGCGTCATGAGTTCTGAGCGCTTCGGGTCAACCACTCCGTACGCATCCAGGAGCGCGGCCAAGGTTCGCGCCTGGGGACGGACGCGGGCAGTCTCTATTCGGTAGAGGGTGGCGACGTTGATGCCTGTTCGTTCGGCCAACTCGTCACGGGTGAGGTCGGCGGCCTTGCGGAGTTGGCGAAGCTCGGACGCAAGCCGCCGAAGACGCACGGTCGGTGCTGGCAAGGTGCTCCCTCCCTGGTGGCCGTGCAGGTAACCAGTCAGATCGCCTGCTCTGGCCTCTCAATGATCCTCTGTCTGCCAACAATGCAGATGCATACCTTGCATATGCGTGCCATGCGGGGGCACACTGTGCACAGCGTTCCACAGACGACAGGTGGAACGCAGGCAAAAGCAAACGGCCCCGGGCCGGTGCTTACCTCACCGTGGCCCGGGGCCTGGCCCGACTGGAAGGAGTCGGACTTATGGGAGATGTTACGGGCGGGCCGCTGGAGGTGCTGGCGGCGGAGCTGGCGCGGCGGGGACGGCGCGCGGAGGTGTCCGGGGGGACGCTGGTCACGGCGGCGGGTGCGCGGGGCGTCCGGGTGATCGTGTGCGACGGTCGGTGGTTCCGGTGGGGCGGGGAGCGCGGGCACGTGCTGGGCGAGGTCGGGCGCGAGGGTGCGGCGGCGGAGCGGGCGGTGCTGGTGCTGCGGCAGATCGCGCGGCGGCCGTGATGGGCGGCGGGGTGAGCGCGGACGCCGTCGGGGGGCTGGACGTGACGTTCCTGGCAGCGCGGACGGCTCCGGGACAGGTGCGGGCGCTGGTGGAGTTGCGGCTGGGCGCGTGGGGGCTGGCCGGGCTGCGCGATGAGGTGACGCTGATCGCCAGTGAGCTGGTCACCAACGCGGTCCGGCACACCCCCGACCGCAAGATCCGCGTGCGGTTCACCCGCGAGGCGCGCGGGGTGCTGCTGGCGGTGTGGGACTCCTGCGACGCCATGCCGGCGCGGAAGCCGGCGGCGTCCGATGTGGCCTCGCCGGACGCGGCGGCGCTGGAGGCCGGGCACGAGGCGGGAACGGGCGGGCGCGGGCTGCCGATCGTGGAGGCGCTGGCCTCCGCGTGCGGGGTGTCCCCGACCGTGCCGCACGGGAAGTGGGTGTGGGCACGTGTGGCGGCATGACGTGCTCGCGCTCGGCCGGGCGGCCGAACGGATCGCGGCGCAACGGATCAAAGTGAAGGGAGCGGGCGCGATGGCGCGGGTCGTGCGCCGGACGGCCGGGCGGTGGCGGATCGTGCTGGACTGGCGGACGTGCATGGGCCACGACACGGCGGTGCGGAACCTGGAGCTGCTGCGGGTCGCGCTGATACCGCTGGGCTGGCGGTGCGTGGGGCTCTACGACCGGCAGGAGTTCCGCTGCCCCGTCCCACTGCTGTGGGTCTACTGGGACGGCGCGGCCGAAAAGGTCTGGGCCGTGGTGACGGTCCGGGCCGTGCCCGGCGGGATGTGGGCCTACTTCGAGACCGGGGACGGACGCGGCGGCTTCGTGGCCCCCTGCGGAAACGCCAAGGGAGCGGCCACGGCACTGGACCTGATCCTGAAGCACCGGATGTCCCCCACCAGGCAATGGGGTCGGCCGTGATGAGCCGCCGGGCCGAGCAAGGCAAGCCGGTGACCGAAGACACCACCGGTGGCGCCGAGTTCGTCCATCTGTGGCATGTCACCGGCGGCAAGGTCTCGTGGCTTCACCAGTACACCGACACGGCGCGGTGGCACGAGGCGCTGTGAGCGGTTTGTGAGCGGCGCACGGCAGCCTGCGCGGTATGAGTTACGCATTTCAAGCAAACGGCCTGGTCAAACGGTTCGGGAAGACGACCGCGCTGGCGGGGGTGGAGTTGGCCGCGCGGCCGGGCACCGTCCTCGGCGTCCTCGGTCCCAATGGCGCGGGGAAAACAACGGCCGTGCGGATTCTGGCGACGCTGCTGCGGCCGGACGCGGGCACGGCCGAGGTCTGCGGGCTGGACGTGGTCCGGGACGCGGCGAAGGTGCGGGAGCTGATCGGCCTCACCGGGCAGTACGCGTCCGTGGACGAGGACCTCACCGCGACCGAGAACCTCGTCCTCATCGGGCGGCTGCTCGACATGCGCAAGGCGGAGGCGCAGGCCCGCGCCGCCGAGCTGCTGGAGCGGTTCGAGCTCACCGACGACGCCGGGCGCCGCGTCTCGACCTACTCGGGCGGGATGCGGCGCCGCCTCGACCTCGCCGCCAGCATGATCGGGCGTCCCGCCGTGATCTACCTGGACGAGCCGACGACCGGCCTCGACCCCGGCCGGCGGGAGGAGGCGTGGCGGCTGATCCGGTCGATGACCGACGGCGGCGGGGCCGTCCTGCTGACCACGCAGTACCTGGAGGAGGCCGACGCCCTCGCCGACGAGATCACCGTCATCGACCATGGGACGGTCATCGCGTCCGGCACGCCCGCCGAGCTGAAGCGGATCGCGGGCGGGCAGACGATCAGCGTCCGCCCGCGTGATCCGGGGCGGCTCGCCGAGGTCGCCGTAATCCTGCACGCGGTGTCGGGACGCGAGGTCGAGTCGCGCCGGGACATGGTGTCGGTGCCGGTCGGCGGGGACGGGGACGGCGCGTTCACCGAGGCCGTCCGCCGCCTGGACGCCGCCGGCATCGGCGTCACCGAACTCTCGCTCCGGCTGCCCAGCCTGGACGAGGTGTTCTTCACCCTGACCGGCCGGCACACCGAGGAGGTGGCGGCATGAGCAGCGACGTCATCCTCGAATCCGGCCTCGGCGTGCGCGGGGCGGAGCGGCCGAGGCGGCGCTACCGGCTCGTCCGGCACAGCCTGCTGCTCGCCGGGCGCAGCCTCACCAGGACGCGGCGCAGTCCTGGCGTGCTGAGCGACGCGCTGTTCATGCCGATCATCTTCCTGCTGCTGTTCGTGTACCTGTTCGGCGGCGCGGTGTCCGGCTCCACGCACGCGTATCTCCAGTACGTCTTCCCCGGTGTGCTGGTGATGACGATGCTGCTCGCCGGGATGCTGGCGACCGGGCTGAGCATCAACACCGACATCAAGAAGGGCGTCTTCGACCGGTTCCGGAGCCTGCCGATCGGACGTTCCGCGCCGCTCGTCGGGCTCGTCCTCGGCGACGTGATCCGCTACGTCGTCGCGGCCGTGGTGCTGTTCGCGACCGGCTACCTGATGGGCTTCCGCGTCCAGACCGATGTGCCGTCGGCGCTGGCCGCGGCCGGGCTGGCGACCGCGCTGGGCTTCGCGATGGGCTGGATCAACGTGCTCATCGGCGTCCTGATCAGGGAGGAGGTCGTCGTGCAGACGGTGGCGTTCCTCGGGATCTTCCCGCTGGCGTTCGGCACGAACATGGTCGTCCCGACGGACACGATGCCGGGCTGGCTCCAGGCGTGGGTGAAGGTCAACCCGGTCAGCGACGCGGTGGACGCCGCGCGGGGGCTGCTGATCGGCGGTCCGGTGGCGCATCCGGCGGCGATGACGCTGCTGTGGTCGGCGGGGTTCCTCGCCGTCTTCGCGCCGCTCGCCGTGTCCGCCTACCGGCGCCGGAGCTGAGCGTCGAGCAGGGCGAACGCGCCGGGGACGTCCAGCCGCCGACCGCGGTCGTAGGCGGCCCGGAAGGCGCGTTCGCCCAGGTCCTTCCGGAGGCGGCGGGTGAGCCCGACGACGTCGGGGTTGAACGTGTCGGGCGCGCCGCGCAGGACGGACGCGGCGCCGAGCGTCTCCGCGGCGCCCTCCGGGTCGGCCGCCGCGGCGCGGGCGATCGCGTAACCGGCGACGGCGGCGATCGGCATGTCGGGCGCGCCGGCGGCGAGCGTGAGCGCCTTCCGCAGATGCCGCCGTGCCGCGTCCGGGTCGTCCCGTTCCATGGCCAGATGCCCGTGCGCCGTCTCCAGCAGCGAGCGGAACTGCGGATGGGACGGGACGCGGTCGAGTTCCCGTCCGGCGGCGGCGTAGTGCTCGCGGGCCTCGCCCGCAGCACCGGCGTGACGTGCGAGATCACCGAGTGCGAGCCGGACGGGCACCAGGTGGCGGGCCGGGGTCGCGGCACCCGGCGCGATCATCGCGGACAGCTCGTCCCGCGCCCGCCCGACGTCACCGGACCGGGCCCGCGCCATGGCGAGCATCATCCGCTGCATCCCGGCGTTGTCGTCCTGCCCCAGCTCGCGCAGCAGCCCGATCGATTCCTCCAGCGCGGCGACGGCGCCGCCGAAGTCCCCGGTGACGGTCTGCGTCTCGGCCCCGAAGGTCAGCGCGAGCGCCAGCCCGGACCGCTCCCCGGCCGCGCGGAACCCGGCTTGGGCTGCGGCGATGTCCATGCGGGCCTGGCCCATCTCGCCCCGGTTGCCGTTGAGCATGGCGCGCACCAGATGCAATGTGGCGTTCGTCCACGGGTCGGGCTCGGGGAGGCGACGGTCAACGGCCGCGACACCACCGGCGGGGTCGTCGTTCAGCAGCGCGACCGCGGGCTCGATCAGCGCGGCCAGCGGATGCGCCGCCGCCCCCGGATACTCGCCGATCAGCGGGTCGTCACGCGCGTCGCCCCCGGACAGGACGGTGTTGAGCACGTAACCGCCCACCGCCGCCGCCTCCCCCGGGACCGGGGCATGGCGCGGAACCTCCAGGGCGAGCCGCAGCCGCCGTGCCGCCTCGGCATGATCGCCCTGGATCATCCAGAAGACGGCCAGCGCGGCGGACATCCGGACGGCCGCCTCGGCGTCCCCCGTGTCCACGGCGTGGTGCAGCGCGGCGAGAAGGTTGTCGCGCTCCGCCGCCAGCAGAGAGATCCACCCCAGCTGTTCCGGGCCGCGCAGATACGGCTCCGCCCGTTCGGCCAGCTCCAGGAAGCATCGGGCGTGCGCGGCCCGCACCCGGCCGGTGTCCCCGGCGTCCGCCAGGCGCTCCCGCCCGTACTCGCGGATGGTCTCCAGCATGCGGAAACGAGGCTCGGGGCCGTCAACGGCCTGGAGCAGCGACCGGTCGACGAGCGAGTCCAGAACGTCCAGCGCGTCGGCGGAGCCCGTCACCCTCGCCGCGCTCTCCGGCGTGATCGTGCCGGGGAACACCGACAGCCGCTCGGCGAACCGGCGCTCGGCCTCCGCCAGCAGGTCCCAGCTCCACGCGACGACGGCCCGCAGCGTCCGATGCCGCGGCAGGGCGGTCCTGTTCCCGCCGGTCAGCAGCCGGAACCGGTCGTCCAGCCGGGCGGCGAGCTGCTCCGCCGACATCGACCGCAGCCGGGCGGCGGCCAGTTCGATCGCCAGCGGAAGCCCGTCCAGCCGCCGGCAGATCTCCCCGATCACCTCGCCGTCCACCGTGAACCCCGGCCGGACGGCCGCCGCCCGCTCGGCGAACAACCGCACCGACGCCGCCGCCCGCCCGTCCTGCCCCGGTTCGGGAAGGTCGAGCGGCGGCACCGGGCACAGCGCCTCACCGTCGACGCCGAGCCGCTCCCGGCCGGTCGCCAGCACGCGCAGGCCGGGGCAGGTGCCGAGCAGCTCGTGGACGAGCCGGGCCGCCGCGTCCACGACGTGCTCGCAGTTGTCCAGGACGATCAGCGTCTCGTCGGCGGACAGCGCCTCCGCCAGCCGGTTCGCCCCGTCGCGGAGCCCGAGGACGTCCGCCACCGCGCGGGGCACGTCCTCGGGTTCACCGACCGCGGCCAGTTCGACGACCCAGACCCCGCCCGGAAACCGTTCGGCCAGATCCGCGGCGACCCGCGTCGCCAGCCGCGTCTTCCCCGCGCCTCCGGGGCCGACGAGCGTGACCAGCCGGCCGTCCCACAGCGCCCGCGCGATCCACGCGCACTCGCTCTCCCGGCCGACGAAGCTGGTCGGCGGCACCCGCAGATTCCCGCGCGCCCGCTCCCTGGGCGCGGCCCGCAGGACGGCCGTGTACGCCTCCCGCAGTTCCCGCCCGGGATCGGCGCCCAGCTCCTCCGCCAGCACACGCCTGAACCGCTCGAACGCCGCCAGCGCCTCGGCGGACCGTCCCCCCTCGTGCAGCGCCTCGACGAGCAGCGCGCGGGGCCGCTCCCGCAGCGGATGCAGAGCCGCCAGCTCCTCCAGCTCCGCGATCAGCCGCGCCGGTTCGGTCCCGGCGGCCAGCTCGGCGGCCACCCGGTCCTCGACCGCCGCGACCCGCAGCGCCTCCAGCCGCACGGCCGCCGCGTCCGCGAACGGCATCCCGGCCGCGTCCGCCAGGGCGTCCCCCCGCCACAGCCCGAGAGCCTCCCGCAACCGCGAGACCGCGGCCCCGGCGTCCCCGTCCCGCAGCGCCCCGCGCCCCTCCCCGGCCAGCCGCTCGAACTCCGGCGCGTCGACCGACTCGACGTCCAGGACGTAACCGCCGGGCACCGACCGCAGCCGCCCGTCCGGCAGGCACCGCCGCAACCGCGAAACGAGCGCCTGCAACGCGTGCACGCCGGGGCCGCCCTCCGGCCACAGCGCCTGGACGAGCGTCTCGGCGGTGACCGTCCGCCCCGGCTCCAGCGCCAGCCTGATCAGCAGCACCCGCAGCCGGGCCCCGCGAACGGCGACATCATTCCCCTGGTCCGTGACCACCAGCGGCCCAAGGATCCCAACCCGCACCCCCCAACTCTCCCACCCCCACCCCGCCCCGGAAGCCGCCGCCGTCACCCCGGCCCGGAACCGGCGAACTTGCTGACGTCCTACTCGACGATGGTCCGAAGCCGAACAAATCCGTCTCGGCGTCACCATTTCTGGCCAAGGATCCGCCGGTCACCACCTGAACGACCTCGGGAGACGCCGGTCATTTTCACCATCCTGCCGAAAAGCCAGCCAATTCGGATCTCATGGTCAGCTATGGTCTCCTCCAGCGCCGATACCGGAACGGAACCATCGAGTACCGGAGTTCAACGAGAAAACGCTAAGATCGCTCCGAACCCGGCGCGATGAAGGAAGTCATGACAGAACCTGCTTTCGATTTCGAGGAGATGCTGCGCGCGTCCGAGCGGCAGGTCGCCGATGCGGGGGAGCTTGAGCGACGCACCGCCGACATGCTCGGCAGAGCCGAGTCTTCCGACGGACGGGTCAAGGTCGCCTGGAGCGCTGAGAACGAGTTCGCCGAACTCGCCATCGACCCCAGAGCGCTGCGCGAAGGCTCCGAGAAGCTCGCTGAAACGATCATGAATGTCACCCGCACGGCCAAACAGGACCTACAACGCCAAGTGAAGGAGCTGACCGAAGAGTTGTTCGGTGCCTCCGGCAATCCCATGGAGGTGCAGCCCGATCCGGCGGAGCTTCAGGAGACGATCGAGGGGGTTCGTGACCTCTTCAGCGGCGGCCTGCGCGACGCCAACAGGCTTTTGGAGCAGATGCGGAAGGCTTTCGAGCGATGAGCACACTGTTTGGAACCGACGAACTGCTCTTTTCGGACGACACTTTCACCGACTGGGACGGTGTCGTCCTCGCCAAGGTCAAACGGCCGCGTTGGAACTGGCGCTCGATGTTCACCTCGCCCGGAGACCTGGAGGTCGTCCGGGCGGATGGTCTGTCCCTCTTCACCATGCCTGAACTCGATGGCGAGGATGTGGACGAACTGAGAGTGACGACCACCGATGAAATTCCCCCAGCCCTGGTCAGGAAGAAGCGGGGCCTGTCGATCCTCAACCTGGGTTTCACCGTGCTTGACGGCAACGGTACTACGCTGGGAACGATCGAGACGAACCATGCATGGGACTCTCTCGCCGCCACGCTTTTGTCCGGTTTGCCAGTTGCCGCAGCCGAGGTGAGCGGCCGCTCCTGGACCTTGAGCCTGAAGCCGGAAGGCTCGGCCACCTGGAACGTTGTTCTCCTTGCCATGGTCATCGCGGCAGACGAGATGCAGAACAGGCTCTCCGGTATGGGCTGACCGCGCCGGATCACGGTGAGGCCGCGCGGTTCCGCCACTCGCCAAGGCCGTGCGCTTGAACGAGTTCCCGTACTTCCTTAACCCGATGGGGTGGAAAAAACTGTCTCTCGTCCATAACGTAGGCGAGCCTGATCTGTCCTGGTGCGCTCTCCCTGCGGCTAATATTCTTCGGCACTTCCGGAAGCCGTGAAGAGTCGTACCAGAGCATCAATTCCGCTGGAGCACCCTTATGCCGGATCAACCCAACGGCCTGGATCGCTTCCGGCGGAAGCACATCCAACTTTCCACCGACCTTGGACACCAGTCCTTGCGGCGTAAGCAGCAGTTTACTCGGTCCCACGCGCAGGAGACTCTGGGTGACGTAGAGCACAAAAGCCAGTAGCAGGCCTGCCAGGACGAACATGCAGATCGCCGGCCAGCCGTCAACTGCGAGCCCGATCCAGGTCGCACCACTGCCTATGACGATACAGGCACCGAAGGTCAGTGGAACGCCCTTGGTCCCATCATGAAATACGATTTCCCGCGAAAGTGGCGGCAAAGAAATCTCCATTCACTGCGATGGCGGAAGAGCATCGGTTCGCTGGACATAGGAATCGCCGTACTTCTCCCCGCTCTCCGTGATACCGCGGGTCAGTGACGGCGAGCCGCCGGCGGGGATGCTTCCCTCGCCGGGGGTGTACTCGATCGGCCCGACGTTGATTTTGGGTACTCCCACGTCGAAGGCACCCTTTACGCCCCCGACCTTCTCCAACCACGGCCTCATGTTCGGCGGAATCTTCGCCTGCGGGAACTTGTACTTACCGATGGCACCCAGATCAGCGCCGCCGAGCTTCTTGCCCTTCATAAACTGTGCAGTTAGCTTCTGCTCCAAGAGGGCAATATGGCCTTTGACCACATCGTCCGCGCTGTTCACCATCGCCTGGGCGAAGTCGCCGTACGCTGCGGTGTTCCCCGTCAGCATCTGTCCCATCACATCGACGGCCATCAGGCCTCCGAGGAGGCCCGCCGCTCCATTTCCGAAGCTGGACAGGCCCGATTCCGCGGCACGTAGGACCATGTACAGTTGCCCGGTCACCACAGTGGCCTGCGCCTGCACTGACGCCAATGCTGCCGAGGCCCACGCGTTCAGGACGGGAACCAGCATCATCGCCCGCAACGCCATGATGATCATGGCATAGACGAAGACGATCGTCGCGAAGGCCCACATCATCATGATGAACATCGCGATGAGCATCGCCATGACCTTGAGAATGACGTGAACGGAGACTGCGAAGCTATACGAAACCCGGATCTGATTCTGATAGTCATGCAGCTTCTTGTCGAAGGCGTCCCTGTCCTTGCCTGACCAGTCCTCCTTAGCCAGGGACTTCAGTTGTGCGGTGACCTCTTTGTCGGCCGCCACCAATCGCTGCTTGACCTCATACCACTCGTCCGCGGCGTCCCAGAGTTGTCCGGGATTTGATTGCGCCTGGTAGATGATCGCCACCATGGACCATGCGTTGGGAATAAAGAACGCCGCTACACTGGCCTCCCAGTAGGCGCATTTCGCCACATTCTCAAAAGCGTCCATACCATTATCGGCCATGCCATCCCCCAGTAAACAGGAAAACTATTTGCGTTTGATCGTGCTTTTCTTTTCCGCCTCACGCAATATCTGGGCCGTTTTCTTCAGTTTGGCATCGCAATCGGTCAGTACACGCTCCTTGGTGATGAGGTCGACATCCGCATACTCGACGGCCTGAACATAGGCGTGAGCTAGCGGGATGCAGAACGTGGTGAACGAGGTGGCCTCGACTTCCCGTGGTGCGCCGTTGATGTGCTTCCGCGCCGCAGTCAGTTCCTTACCCACCGCGTGGATCAACTTGCCGCCGAACGACTCGATCGTCGACGGATCAAACTCCACACCTCCACCCGCCGCCGTCACGGGAACATGCCCGAACGGCGATGTGGGCAAAGCTGGCCGCATGGTCGTATGCGGCTGCGACGCCCCTCCCTGTACAGGGGCACTGGGCTGAGGTGTGGACGACGGCGAGTTGAGAAGCTGATGAATCCTATTGGGACTTTCCGGAGGCGCCACTTCCACCCTCTCACCAGAGCAAATTGACCTTCAGGAGAGCATAGTGGCCCACGCCCTATGATGTCCTCGGCACAGACTTGTTGATCTTCCACGTCTCATCCCAAATGCCATGCTCTCAATTCGTCACGCAGGGTAGTTGATCCTGGATGGGGCGTTTTGCTGGTGCGGTGAGGTTCAACCTGCAAGGCGGATCTGAACGGCGAGATCTTCCACGGTGACCGATGCGGTGAGAAGGCCATGAGCGTGAAGGACCGCACGATCGGTACCCGGATCAACTGAGAGGCACTGGCCACCCTTAATGGTGTGCCCCGGTGCCGCGGAAGGCGTAGGCGGCGGGAAAGTACTGCGTGTGCGGTAGGTGGTCGCTCATTCGCGGGCAGGATTCGCGCACCGCGCGCCCCGGTTAGGGTGCGCGTATGAGCACAGCACTGTCCGGTTTCTGGGCCCGGTTCAGTGGCTGGGTGATCGCGATCGCGGTGGCGGCGGTGCTGCTGGTCAGCGCGCTGACCGGGGATCACCCCGGCACGGATCTCGACGTACTCGGCTACGCGCTGGTGGTGACGAGCGGTCTGGCGCTGGCCGCCGTCCGCCGGGCCCCGGTTGCCGTCCTGGTCGTCGCGGGACTGTGCGTGGTGGGTTACAAGGCGGCCGGTTTCGAGGTGCCCGCCGTCGCGTACCTGTTCGCGGTGTACGCCGCCGTACGGGCGGGGCACCGGATCACCACGCTGGCGGTGAGCGTGGCCCTGCTGGTCGCGCTGCCGCTCGCGGCCATGGCCTTCACGGCGGACGGGCCGGTGAGCGAGGCGTTCGCGCAGGCCCGGGATGTCCTGGAGCTGGCCTGGCTGATCGCCGCCGGAGCCGCGGGGGAGGCGCTGCGGCAGGCCGAGCGGCGGGCGGACGAGGCCGAGCGCACCCGGGAGGAGACCGCGCGGCTGCGCGCCGCCGAGGAGCGGCTGCACATCGCGCGGGAACTGCACGATTCGCTCACCCACCAGATCTCGATCATCAAGGTGCAGGCGGGAGTCGCCGTCCACCTGGCCCGCAAGCGCGGCGAACAGGTGCCGGAGGCGCTGCTGGCGATCCAGGAGGCCGGACGTGAGGCGACCCGGGAACTGCGGGCGACCCTGGAGACGCTGCGCGACGACACCAAGCCCCCGTCGCACGGGCTCGATCGCGTTCCGGACCTGGTGGAACGGGCCCGCGGGATCGGGCTGGAAACGACGCTGACGATCGAAGGGCCGCGGCAGGACGTGCCGGCCGCGGTGGATCAGACCGCCTACCGGATCGTCCAGGAGTCGCTCACCAACACCGCCCGCCACGCCGCCGCCACCACGGCGTCGATCCAGATCGACTACCGTCCCGGCACCCTCGCCATCCGGGTCGATGACGACGGCAGGGCCACGCCGGGCACCGCCCCGGTGCCCGGCGTCGGGCTGCTCGGGATGCGTGAACGCGTCACCGCCCTCGGCGGCCGCCTGCGCGCGGAACCGCGCAGCGAGGGCGGCTTCAGCGTCCAGGCCGAGCTGCCCGTGGGCGGGCCGTTGTGATCCGTGTCCTGCTGTGCGACGACCAGCCGCTCCTTCGGGGCGGCTTCCGGGCGCTGCTCGACGCCGAGGACGACATCGAGGTGGTGGCCGAGGCCGCCAACGGCGAGGAGGGGCTGGCGCTCGCCCGGGAGCACCTGCCCGACATCGCGCTCATCGACATCCAGATGCCGGTCATGGACGGCATAGAGACGACCCGGCGCATCGCCGCGGACCCGGCCCTGGCCGGGGTGCACGTCGTCATCCTGACCAACTACGGCTTCGACGAGTACGTCTTCAACGCGCTGCGCGCCGGTGCCGCCGGATTCCTGGTCAAGGACATCGAGCCCGACGACCTCCTGCACTCCGTGCGCGTCGCCGCCCGCGGTGACGCGCTGCTCGCGCCGTCGATCACCAGAATGCTGATCAGCCGGTACGTCGCGCAGCCGCTCAACGCGGGAGCCGGCGCGGGGTTGAAGGAGCTGACCAACCGGGAACGCGAGGCCGTCGTCCTGGCCGCGCAGGGCCTGTCCAACGACCAGATCGCCGACCGCATGGTGATCAGCCCGCTGACCGCGAAGACCCATATCAACCGGGCCATGATCAAGCTCCAGGCCCGCGACCGCGCCCAGCTCGTCGTCCTCGCCTACGAATCCGGCCTGGTGTCCCCCCGCAACCACTGACCTCGACGCGCTCTCTGGCGCCCACGAAAAATGCGGGGAACCCGTGGGGGTTCCCCGCACTCCGGCTCGGCCGAGGGTCAGACTCCGGCCTCTTCCCTGGCCCGTGAAGCCGGGGCCGCCTTCGGCGCCCGGCGTCCGGGCATCCACCAGTTGGCCTTGCCGCACAGTTCCATCACCGCGGGGACGAGGATCATCCGGACGATGGTGGCGTCGATGAGCACGGCGACGGCCATGCCGAGACCTATCTGCTTGACCGCGACGTCGGGGCCGAGCAGGGAGGTCGTGAAAACGGCGATCATGATGGCGGCGGCGGCCGTGATGACCTTGGCGGTCCGCGCCAGCCCGCGGGTGACGGCCGCCCGGGTGTCGCCGGTGCGCTCGTACTCCTCCCGGACCCGCGAGATCAGGAAGACCTCGTAGTCCATGGACAGGCCGAACAGGAGCGGGAACATCATCATCGGCACCCAGGTCGTGACCGGCATGTCGGTGGGGAAGCCGAGGGCCGAGCCGAGCCACCCCCACTGCACGACCGCGACCAGCACGCCGTAGGCGGCGCCGATCGACAGCAGGTTCATCACGGCGGCCTGCAGCGCGATCGTGACCGACCGGACCAGCACGACCAGCAGCAGCAGGGACATCGCGATGACGACCGCGATCATCAGGGGCAGGCGCGAGCCGACCTCCTCGGCGAAGTCGATCGCGGCGGCGTTCGGTCCGCCGACGTAGACCCCATCACCGCCGGGCGCCTTCGGCAGCACGTCGTCGCGGAGCCGATGCACCAGGTCCGCGGTCGCCTCGTCCTGGTATCCGGTCTTGGGGAAGGCCATGAAGGTGGCGGCCTGCCCGTCCTTACTGGCCCGAGGCGGCGTGACGTAGGCGATGCCGCCGGTCCTGCCGACCGCTTCGACGGCGGGACGCAGATCGGCGTCGCCGGAGCCGACCCGGGTGGCGAAGACCAGGGGTGCGCCGTAGCCGGGACCGAAGCCCTCAGAAAGGATCGTGTACGAGGTGTAGCTGCTCCTGTCATGGGGCTGGACGCTGGCATCGGGCAGGCTCAGCCGCATCGACAGCGCGGGGGCGGCCAGCACCAGCAGGCCCGCGCCGGCCAGGACCGCGGCGACCAGCGGCCTGCGCTGCACCACGCCGGCCCAGCGCTCGGCGGGGGTGCGGTGTTCCCGGGCCGGGACACCGGCGGGCTCGCGCCGGCGGGACGCGCGGCGGGGCAGCCGCAGCGAGCTGATCTTGTGGCCGGTGAAGCCCAGGAACGCGGGCAGCAGGGTCACCGCGGCGAGCATCGTCACCAGCACGGTCACCGACGCGCCGATGGCCACGCCGGTCATCAGCCGCTGCCCCATGGCGACCAGGCCGAGCAGCGCGATCACGACGGTCGTGCCGGCGAACAGCACCGCGTGCCCCGCCGTCGTGATGGCCTTGACCGTGGCGCTCTCGGGCTCGTCGCCGTCCTGGAGGCTCTCCTTGTAGCGGGTCACGATGAACAGCGCGTAGTCGATGCCGACACCGAGCCCGATCAGCGCGGCGACGAGCACGGTGAAGTCCGGCGCGGGGACCACGTACCCCACGAGCTTGATCAGGCCGATGCCGCCGAAGATCGCCAGCAGGGCGGTCACGATCGGCAGGCCCATCGCCACCAGCGACCCGAACGCGATGAACAGGATCACCGCCGCCGTCAGGACGCCCACGCTCTCGGCCGGCCCCTGCTTGGGCGTCTCGGCCTTCTCCGCCATCTTCCCGCCGAGGCCCAGCGTCACCCCGTTGCCGGACGCCTCCTTGACCGCGTCCACCAGGGGCTTGACCTCGGACTTCTCCGGGGCCTTCTCGGTCAGCGGGATGGTCGTGCGGGCGATGCGGCGGTCCTTCGTCACCAGGTTCTCGTCCTGATACGGCGAGGTCACCGGCCCGGTAACGGGTGAGGCGGCCAGCTCGGTGACGACCTTCTCGATCTTCTGCCGGACGGCGGGGTCGTCGATCCCCCTTTCCGCCTTGATCGCGAGAGTCAGCGTGTCCCCCTGCTGCTCGGGGAAATGCTTCTCGATCAGCTTCTGCGCCTTGGCGGACCCGGAGTCGCCGCCGGAGAAGTCGTTGTCGGCGGCGGCGCCGTAGCCGAAGCCGGCGAACGCCACGGCGATCACGCCGGCGATCCAGGCCAGCAGGACCAGGCGGCGGCGCCGATAACAGAACCGGGCCAGCCCCGCCAGAACCCCATCCGCGGGTGGAGTCTCGGTAGGCATCATCTACTCCTCGAGTCATTGAGCAACGCACTCAATCCTCGTGAGCGGGCCCTCCTCCGTCGTCGTGCACAAGAAGGCACTCCACCGCCCGCGCTACCGCGGACGCGGTACTCCCCCCGCAGTACAAACGATCATCGGTGGACGATGACCCATCGCGGGAGCGGACGGAAGGCTGGCCGCATGAGGACGGGGAGAAAGGCGGCTCGTCCCACTTTCGGCGACCTGCTTGCCCGTACGCTGGGGGCAACCTGGGGAGGTTGGGAATGGGCCGGTTTTACGAACGTTCCAGCAAGAAAACTGCGGTAGAATCAATCGATCCGAAAGTGCGGGACGCAATTGTCGCGCATGCTGAGAAACATCAACTCGGGGACGTGCTGGGCGCCGCGCAGTTGTGCTGCGTGACGCGCAGTGTGCGGTTGAAGCGGCCGGGGCTGCTGGCGAGGTTGACGAAGACGGGCGACCTCGACGCCGAGCACACGACGATCGCGCTTCTTCTACCGCGCTACCTGGTGGTGGCCGTGGCCGGGGAACGGCGGGGCATCCACGTCCGATCGATCCGGCTGGAGAACGCGAGCATCGCCCTGTCCGTGCCGGCCGTGGACACGGGCATCGCCGTGGACGGGCTCTGGTCGGGGGCGCTGGAACCCGCCTCGTTCCACGTCGGCCTGGGCGATGACGCCGACGGCACGGCGTTTCTCGCGGCGCTGCGCGAGGCCATCACCGAGGTCAAAAGCGCCTGATCCGGGCACCGCGTCCGCGGCGAGGGACGACGTTGGGGTGGTCTGACGTCGTCCCTCGCCCTTTCCGTGGCGAAGCCCGGCCCTCTCGGTTCGCGGAAGGGGAGAGCCGGGCTTCACCACGGGGTCAGCAGTACGTCGAGGAGCCGCCCCGGCCCCAGGAGCACTTGTCGGCCAGCCGGCCGCTGGGGTAGAGGAGGTAGGCGGTGTCGCCGGTGTTGTTCCACACGTACCAGGTCCTGCCCCAGTAGCGGTGCGTCGCGGTGTTGGAGCCCTTGCCGGTGTGGACGTAGACCGACCTGCGGCCCTTGAGCGTGTAGGAACCGAAGGTGTAGGTGTACCCCGTCCTGTCGCGGAGCTTGACGCCCTTCAGGTTCTTGGACGTCTGGGACGTGTTGAACAACTGCACCCATTCGCCGTTCAGCGACTTGTTCGACCCCGTGTCGCTGCCGGGCGAGTCGTAGTACACCCGGTAGATCTGCACCGGACTCGCGGCCTCGGCCGGTGTGGCCACCAGCACCCCGGCTCCCGCCATCGCGATCGCGGCGGCCCCCGTGACGAGAAGCTTCCTCACCCTGTGGATCCCTTCTAATCGGAAGGGTCCTAGATGTATCGGTATTCGCTGCTCTATGCGGCCCTATGGCCAGCTCCGGGGGTTATGTCAACCGAGTCGCCTGATCACGCGTCCCACTTACCGCGTTTCGCCAGCTCATCCGGGAAAACACGGGATCTCAGACCGCTTCGGGGTCGCGGCCGACCGCATGGCGGCCGCCATCGACGGGAACGACGGCCCCGTTGATGAAACTCGCCTCGCCCGAAAGCAGGTAGGCGACGGCGGCGGCCACCTCGCCTGGACGTCCCACCCGGCCCAGCGGATGCAGGAGGCGCATTTCGTTCTCCGTCCGCGCGGCCTCTTCGGCGTTCTGGCGTCCCAGATAGGTCTCATAGCGCTCGGTGGTGATCGAGCCGAGCGCCACGGCGTTCGTGCGAATGCCGTGCGGGCCGTGGTCGACGGCGAGCGCCCGGGTGAGGCCCTCGACGGCCGCCTTCGCCGTCGCGTACGGCAGGGAGCCGCGCACCGGCCTTTGCGCCTGATGGGACGAGACGTTGACGATGGCGCCGCCCGTCCCCGCGTCCAGGAAACGGCGGACGGCCGTCACACACCCCACGACGGCGGGATTGAAGTTCAACGCGACCAGGTCGAGAAGCTCACTCGCAGACGGGTCACGCGCGTCCCGGAAGACGGCGGCGTTGTTTACCCAGCCCGCAAGCGTCCCCGCATCCTGCGCGAGGTCGGCGGCCCGCTCGGCGACGCTCTCGTCCGCGGCACTGCCCACCACCGGGATCACGCCGGGACGCTCCCGCGTCCACTCGACCGCCGCCGGGTCGAGTTCGATGACGACGACTCGGCCCCCGTCCGCCAGCAGCCGCTCGGCGATCGCACGGCCGACACCTCGTCCCCCACCGGTCACGACATATGACGCACCCACGGCACACCCCCTCTCGGTTCCATGGTCGCCGGACGGGCTCACTACTCCTCGTTCGAGCAGTGCGGTGCGCTGATCTCGTCGCTCCAGTCCAGGCCGAGGCGGTCACCGAGGGCGTCCACCGCCTCGCGGGTGCGGCCCGCGACGGTGAGGTCCCAGTCGTGGTCGCGGTCGAAATAGGCGATCACATCGGGCCCGCCGAGGACGACCGTATGGTGCTCCAGCTCGCGCCAGGGCTCGAAACCCATGGGGGTGAGCTCGGCGCGCAGGAGCCTTTCCTGCTCGTCGGTCACGTCGGTCTCGACCGTCCAGCCGAGCGAGGGCGGCAGCCTGTGGACGGCCAGCAGCAGGAAGAACTCCGTGATGGACCGGGCTTGGAGCACCCAGGTGTCGTCGCTCACGCTGACCAGCACGCGCGGGTCGGGCAGGTGCGCGTCGGCGGCCGGGTAGCCCCACTCGTTGCAGTATTCGTACTCGGCCATGAAGACGCAGACGCGGCGGTCGGCGTCCGGCGGGACCAGGTCCGAGTTCCGCTGGATCGCACCGGCGATGCCGTAGCCGGACGGGTCGGGCCGGACGGTCGGCGGATACTCGGGATTGGTGTAGTACAGCTTGGCGCTGTAGGTGAAGGAATTGAACGGCAGGTCCCACCACTGGTCGATCGCGTCGGGGACGGGCAGGGAGAAGTCCACTCCCCCGAACTCGTCGTCCTCCTCCCCGGTCCACTCCTGCTCCAGCCGCCGCACGTACGCCTTGTGCCGGTCTTCGCTCCAGCGCGGCCAGGGCTCCACGCCCTCGGGGACCTCGTATCCCCACTCCCGCTGGAACTGGCGCAGCAGTTCCCAACGCGGCCCGGTGTCCGCCGGCACCGCCGGGTCGCGTTCTCCGGCGTCCGGCATGACCCGCCGCAACCGCTCCTCGAACGCCCCATAATCCACGATCTTCGCCATTCGGGGAATTGTAGGGCCGACGACCCGGAACATCGGCCATTCCCTCAATCCCGTCGAGCGGCGTATTCCGTGCGGCGGGGGGTTCCGCCGCGCCGGGTCCGCGTGTCAGCCTGTCGGCGTGATCAAGGTGCGGCGGGTGTGGCTGATCCGGCATGGGCAGAGCGAGTCGAACGCCGGGCTTCCGACGAACGGTCCGGGGGCGTCCCCGCTCACCGCGCGCGGACACGAGCAGGCGGCGCAGACGGCCGCGGCGTTCACCGCGCCGCCCGATCTCATCATCAGCTCACCGTTCACCCGTGCGCGCCAGACCGCCCAGCCGACCATGGAGCGGTTTCCCGAGGTCCCGTACGAGCAGTGGCCCGTCGAGGAGTTCACCTTCCTGGGCAGGCTGCACGGGCCGCAGACCACGACGCAGCAGCGGCGGCCCTTCGCCGAGTCCTACTGGGAACGCCTCGACCCCGCTTACGTCAACGGCGGCGACGGCGAGTCCTTCCATGCGCTCATCACACGCGTCCACGCCTTCCTGGACCGCCTCGCCGACCGTCCCGAGGACGGCCTGATCGCGGTGTTCACCCACGGCCTCTTCCTGAAGGCCGTGATCTGGTCCCTGTTCACCGGCGTCACCCACCCGGACGCCACCGCGATGCGCGCCTTCCGCCGTTTCAACGGCACATGCGACATCCCCAACTGCACCGTCACAGAACTGTGGCGCCCGAGCGGCCCGTACGGCTTCCGCGTCGTCCCCGGCGGCACAACCCACCTGCCCCAGCCCCCCATCCCCCGGCAGCCGGCCTCCTCCGCCCACCTGGACTAGACAGGGGATGCGCGGCCGGGTGCGCGGTGCACACGTGGGACGCGCTCTCTGACCGAACGCCCTCGACCGGCGCGTCCCTCGTGACGTGCGGTCGTGAGGGAGCCGTTCAGCGCCCGATCCAGGCGTCGATGAGTTCGAGACGCTCGACCGGCGGCTCGGGCGGGCGGAAGCCGAGCGCCTCGGTCACGACGCTGTCGACGACCGGGTGGAGACGCTCCTCGACGAACCTGTTCCAGTCGGCCTTGGACTCCCACACGTCGATGTAGCGCAGGCCGCCCTCGATGCGGTACGCCAAGTGCGCGATGAGCCCCTTGGGCGGCTCGGAGCCCAGCCCCTCCTTGATCCGGGCGTACACGTCGGGGCCGATCGGAACGTCGTAGGTGAACGCGTGTGCCATGGGGTCCCCCCATCAACTTTCATCCGAAATACCTTCGGATGGATATGGCTATCATGAGGCCCGTGGCATCACAGGTCAAGAGGCGGTACGACGCCAGCGGACGGCGGCAGGCGGCACAGGCCAACCGGCGGGCCATCCTGGACGCGGCCCGGGAGCTGTTCACCACCCGCGGCTACGCGGCCACGACGATGAGCGACATCGCCGAGCGCGCCGGTGTCGCCCTGGACACCGTCTACGCCGCGGTCGGCCGCAAACCCGCGGTCTTCCTGGAGCTGGTAGAGACCGCTTTGTCCGGCACCGACCAGGTCGTTCCCGCGCGGCAGCGCGAATACGTGCGCGCCATCCGCGCCGAACCCGACGCAAGGCACAAGCTGGAGATCTACGCACGCGCGATCGGCGACATCCACGGCAGGCTGGCCCCGCTGCTGCGCGTCGCCCAGACGGCGACCCACCCGGAGGTGCGCGAGGTCTGGCAGAACATCGCCCGGCGCCGCGCCGCCAACATGCGTGAACTGGCCCAGGAACTCGCCGCCACCGGGCAGCTCCGTCCCGAACTCGGCTTGGACGAGATCGCCGACATCATCTGGGCGACCAACTCCCCGGAGTTCCACTGCCTCCTCGTCGAGGACCGAGGCTGGTCACCGGAGCGATTCACCACCTGGCTGGCCGACACCTGGCACCGTCTGCTCCTCGCCTGACGCACCCTGAGGCCGGTCCCGGTACCAAGCGACCACCCCGCCCATCGGCCTGCGCGGGACCGCCGGTGATCAGGGCCTCTGTCAGCGCAGCAGTGCGGTGACGAGGGTGTGCTTGAGCCAGGTTTCGTAGTCCTCGTGGGACCAGCCGGCATCCCCCACGAGGCTGTCGTGGACGCCCCCGCTCATCAGGGCGACGGCGATGTCGGCGGCCCGGGGATCGACGCGGGAGCCGGTGGCGCGGATGCGCTCGACCACCATGTCGACGCCGAGCCGGTTGCGGCGGGCCACCTCCGCCTGGGTGGCCGCGATGTCCGGATCGACGGCGGCGCCCGAACTCAGGATCGTGACGATGTCGCCGCAGCGTTCCCTGACCTGGCGGGCCGCCCGCGCCAGCAGGCCGAGCAGTTCGACGGGGTCGCTCATTGCCTCCGACTCGGCGACCAGGTCCGGGATGCCCGCTTCGTCGTCCAGCAGGTCGACCAGCCCGGCGAGCACACCCGCCTTGGAACTGAAGTGGGCGTAGATGGTCTGCGGCGAGACACCCGCTTGTTTGGCGATGAGACGGATCGGGGTGCGCGCGTAGCCGTGCTCGGCGAAGAGCTCGCGCGCCGCGGTGAGGATCGTGCGCAGCGTCAGCGCCTCTCGCCGATCCCTCAACCGGACGACGCCTGGCAGGTCCCCCATGTAAGCTCCTACTTAGAACGTTGTTCCAACTACTGGATCGATGTACTAATTTACCAGTGATCAGGCACTGACCAGCGAGATCAAGGAGAAGCCAGTGAAACTCGTCATCTTCGGGGCGAACGGCCCGACGGGACGCCTGGCGACCGAAATGGCGATCGCCGAAGGCCACACCGTGACCGCCGTGACCCGCCGGCCCGAGGCGTTCCCGCTGAGCTCCGCGGGGCTGACGGTGGCCGGAGCGGACGTGCTGGACGCCCAGGCGGTGGGCCAGGTGGTGGCCGGACACGACGCGGTCATCTCGACGCTCGGCGTCCCGTACACCAAGGAGCCGGTCACGGTCTACTCACAAGGCGCGGCCAATATCACCGCCGCGATGATCGACTACGGCCTGCGCCGCCTGGTCTGCGTGACCTCCATGGGAGTCTCCGGGCAGGCCGCGCCGGGCGACGGCCTCATCTTCCGCAAGCTGATCGCCCCCGTGCTTCTCGCCATGGGACGCACCATCTACGAGGACATGCGCCGGATGGAGGACATCGTGCGCGACAGCGACCTCGACTGGACGATCGTCCGCCCGGCGGGACTCTTCGATGCCACCACGGTCACGACCTACCGCGCCGCACCGGAGCGCCTTTCCGGCAAGTTCACTTCGCGCGCCGATCTCGCCGACACGCTGTTGCGCGAGGCCACCGAAAACCGGAACATCCGTCGCTGCATCGACGTGGTCACCACCGAAGGCGTCCCCAGCTACATGCGCGTCTTCCTGAAAGAAGCCCTCCACATCGGCGACTGAGCAGAACCGATACGGGACCGGGGCGCGGCAACCAGGAACCCACTGACGTGGCGTGCTGGTGTACGCGATCGACGGCACCACAACGACCGTGCCCGACAGCCCCGCGATGCCTGGCCCCGTCTCTCTGCTACGGGGGCGAAGCAGAGAGACGGGGCCAGGCGGTGACGAGCAGCGGCCCGTTTCCCCAGCCGGAGCCGGCCGTCACCACCGGGAGCGAGGGACAATCCCCGAGCCCCACCCCACGGGATTCGTCCCTCTCGTGACCTACCGGGTGCCGGGGACGGCCGGCACGCTCATCGCCGGGAGGCGGCGGGGAGGAACTTGCGCTGAGGCCACGGCCAGGCCGCGGGGTTCTCGATCGCCGTCCGCAGTTCACGAGGATTGGCCGCCTCCACCAGCCGGACGCCGTCCGGTGAGGGGACCAGCGCCCACCATGCCCCGGTAGCGCGCCCGTACCAGGTGACCACTACGGGAGCGGTGCGCTCACCCATCGGCCTGCGCGGCGAGTTTGCCTTTCACCGCCACCACCACGTCGTGCAGGTGCGCGTCGTCGGCCGGAGCGATCGCACCGCCGCCGGGGAAGGCGAACCACAGTTCGCCGCCGCAGATCGCTCGCGGGTCACAGCGCACCAGCACCGGCGACCCGAACGCGGCCGGAACCGCCAGCAGCGGGTCCGACTCGGCCACCTCCACCGCGTACCCGTGCGACTTGAGCGCCTGCGCCAGTGCCCAGACCCGTAACCGCCGCGCCTCCGCCACCTCGGTTGGCTCCGCCGCCATGAACAGTCCTTCCGTCGAGTAGGGGGATGGACTGAGCAGCACGCGGCACCGCCGAGACTGAACTCTGCCGATCCGGATTGATCGGCGATGCTGTTGCACGTCCAAGGAACGGACGCTATTCATCCAGTTCAGCAACGCCAATGGCACTCTGAGCTTGACAGCTTGGGAAGTGCCACGCAGCGTCAGACCGGTAGGTGCATGAAGTCCGCGAATTCCCGCATATCAGGCGTCAGGGTTCGTCGCCGAGAAACGATCTGCCGGAAAATGTCCCGCGCATAGCGCTGGTTGGCCGTCCATTCGGGCACGTCATGGCGAACGTTCTGGAGCAGGTCGAACGCCTCCGCATGTTCCCGAAGCTGCACGCGTGCCTTGGCGACGTCGAGCAGATGCCGGCTCCGGTTGTTCGATGTGGGGCGCATGTCGCGAACCGGGATGTTCTGCGACATGGCGAGGACCTTGTCCGGCCGATCTTCCACCATGGCGTTCTCCGTCCGCTTCATGGCGACAGTGAGCGGCCCGAAGGCCCGGAGGAAGTCGCCGGGAGGCGAGTACTCACGCCCCATCGCGACGGCGGCGGTTCGTGCCAGCCGGATCGCATCCTCCGCATCACCGGGTCGGTTGTTGCGCACCGCCGCAGCCGAGAGCCGGACCAGCAGCCAGCCCCACGCGGAGAGTTCCGCCATGGTCGCGCGGGACATCCGAGGCTCCACATCGTCCGCCCACTCGGCCGCAAGCGCCCGCGTTTCGGTGAAGCGTCCCTGTCTGATCAGCAGCCAGGCGAGCGTGTTCACGGTGGCCGCGGCGTCCAGCCGATCGGACGCGTCATCGAGTGCCCGGCGCAGCGCCAGGTCAGCGGCGTCGAACTGCCGAGTCTGCGCCAGCAGCCAACCGGTGTGCTGCAGCAGGCGCGCCCGGACCTGGCGCCCTTCCGCGCCCAGCGCCTCGGCGTCCCGCAGAAGTGGCGGGAGCAGGACGGCGAGGTCCGGGTAACGGTCTGAGGAGAAGAGCGGCATCGCGGACGCCAGGGACCGTGCAACGCCTTCTACTGTGGGTTCCTCGGCCACTTCGTCTCTCGGGCGCCCATGCAGCGCCTCCCGGACGGCACTCCACTGCTCTGTATCGACGCCCGTCACCTCGTCGGATGCGGAGCCCCCGATCAACTCGGACGTCGGGATCTTGAGAGCGGCAGCGAACTTGCGCAGGGTCTCCAGCCGGGTGTCCTGCCGTTCGCCTTGTTCGAGCTTGCGGATCAGGGACAGGGAGACTCCGGCAAGATCCGAGAGTTCCCGCCGGGTGATCCCGCGCCGCTTACGCCACTCCTGTAAGCGTCGCCCAACGCTCCGAGTGCTCATGTTTCCAGGCTATGCACCGCGACCTCGTACGAGCAGGGCATCAATGAGATTAGCGGAGCACCGCCAGACGCGACCCAATCTGTTAGCAGTAAGGTACGACTCGATTAGGGACATAGCCGACCTATCTCGGATCCCTCTGGGGGCCGAATTGGAGGAGTACGCATGACCCAGTGGCGCAAATCGAAGCGCAGCGGCGGGGGCGCGCAGTCCAATTGTGTGGAGGTGGCGAGCCTCTCCGGTCACATCGGCATGCGCGACAGCAAGGACCCGGACGGCCCCCGCATCACGCTCCCGGCCGAGCAATTCCGCCGGCTGGCCGCCGCCATCAAGCACGGAGCCCATGACGTGGCCTAGCAAGGCCGCCCTCCGGCAGGCATGAAGAGCCTCCGTCCGCCAGTCGCGGACGGAGGCTCTCCCGTCTTCACTCACTCCGTGCGCCGGACCGGTTCGAGGAGATCGGGGTGGAAGGTCGCCCGCCCCTTGCCTGCGCGTCCGTCCCCTTGACGGGGAGAAGGCCGCCGTCATGCTTGAGGTGGCCACCGATGACCGCCGGGGTACGCAAGTTCGACCCTTGTCCGAAGGACACGCCTTGCCACGTATTGCCATATCCGGTCACCGAGGATTGCCGAGTGAGACAGAGCGGCTCGTAGACCAGGCCATACGCGGGCTGCTCGCCTCCACCGAGGGGGAGATCACAGGGTTGTCCTGCCTGGCGGACGGCGCCGACCAGGTGTTCGCCCGCGCCGTCCTGGACCATGGCGGGGCCGTCGAGGTCATCGTTCCCGCGCGGCAGTACAGGGACGGGCTTCCCGAAGCGGTGCGTGCGGAGTACGACCGCATCGCCTCCAAGGCGAGGGATGTCCATCGGCTTGACTTCACGAAGTCCGAGTCCAGGGCCTACATGGCGGCCAGCGTCTACATGCTCGACCGCGCGGACGAACTGTGGGCCGTGTGGGACGGGAAGCCCGCGCGCGGCTACGGGGGCACCGCCGATGTCGTCGCCTGCGCCCGGGAACGCCGCATCCCCGTCCGCGTGATCTGGCCGGACGGCGCGCAGCGCGGCTGAACCCGGGGGCGCGGCTCTCATCGCGGCCCTGATCGTCCGCCGTCGGTAGACTCGGGGTGCGGATGGTTCGTCCGTGCCCGGACGGGTGCGGACGTCGTAAGAGGGAACCCGGTGCGAGTCCGGGACTGCCCCGCAGCGGTGAGCGGGAACGACCGCCGTCATCACGCACTGGGCCGTACGGCCTGGGAAGCGACGGCCAGTAGGACGCCTTTCGAGGCGGCGCCCGCGAGTCCGAAGACCTGCCTCCGCCCGCGCGCCGGCCGGCGCGCGGTGGTCCGCGGTCTCGTGGGACGGCCTGCGACACGGCTTCGTCATGCCGTGCGCCCTCCCGCGGGTCCGCCCGTGGCACAGCGAGGGAAGCCGCCATGCACACGACGATCCTCGGATATCCCCGTATCGGGGCGCACCGGGAGTTGAAGTTCGCCACCGAGGACTACTGGGCGGGACGCGTCGACGCCGACGCCCTCACCGAGACCGGCGCCGACCTGCGCGCCGAGGTCTGGACGGGCCTGCGCGACGCCGGGCTCGACGCGATCCCGTCGAACACGTTCTCGTTCTACGACCAGATGCTCGACATGAGCGTGCTGCTCGACGCCGTCCCCGACCGGTACCGGCACCTGATGGGGTTCGACCGGTACTTCGCGATGGCGCGCGGGGTCCAGGACGTCCCGCCGCTTGAGATGACCAAATGGTTCGACACCAACTACCACTACATCGTCCCCGAGCTGGGGCCGGACACCCGGTTCCGGCTGGCGTACGGGGCGGCGGCCAAACCGCTCGCCGAGTACCGGGAGGCGAAGGCGCTCGGCATCGACACGCGTCCCGTGCTCGTGGGGCCGCTCACGTATCTGCTGCTGGCCAAGCCGGCGGTGGAGGGGTTCCGTCCGCTCGACCTGCTGGACGGCCTGGTCGACGTCTACGCCGAGGTGCTGGAGCGCCTGGCCGGGTCGGGCGCGCAGTGGGTGCAGTTGGACGAGCCGGTCCTCGCCGCCGACCGGAGCGAGGAGGAGATCGACGCGCTGGCCCGCGCCTACGCGCGCCTCGGGCAGCTCACCAGCAGGCCGCACCTGATGGTCGCCACCTACTTCGGCACGGTCGGTGCGGACGCGTTGCGGGTTCTGGCCCGCAGCCGGGTCGAGGCCGTCGGCCTGGACTTCGTCGCCGGGCCCGGCAACGTCGACGTACTCGCGTCCGTGGGCGGGCTGCCGCGCAAGACGCTCGTGGCGGGCGTGGTCGATGGGCGCAACGTATGGCGCACCGACTCGGGCAGGGCGCTGTCCACCTGCGCCTCCGTGCTGGGTCTCGTCGATCAGCTCGTGGTGGGCACGTCCTGCTCGCTGATGCACGTCCCGATCGACCTGGACGCCGAGACGGCCCTCGACCCGGGCGTCCGGGGGCGGCTCGCGTTCGCCCGGCAGAAGGTCGCCGAGGTCGTCGCGCTCGGACGGGCGCTGCGCGAGGACGTTCCCGTCCCGCAAAGCGCGCCCCTCCCCGAGGCGGGCACGGACCGGGCGGTCCGCGAACGGCTCGGAAGCATCGGCGACACGCGCCGCGGCGACCGCGCCGTCCGGTTCGCCGCGCAGCGGGAGGCGCTCGGCCTGCCGGACCTGGCGACGACCACGATCGGCTCGTTCCCGCAGACCCCCGAGATCCGCGGGGTCCGCGCCGACCGCCGGGCCGGGCGCATCACCGGCGACGCGTACGTCAGGGCCATGAAGGACGAGATCGCCCGCGTGATCGCGCTCCAGGAGGAACTCGGCCTGGACGTCCTCGTCCACGGCGAGCCGGAACGCAACGACATGGTGCAGTACTTCGCCGAGCAGCTCGACGGGTACGCGGCGACCGAGCACGGGTGGGTGCAGTCGTACGGGTCGCGGTACGTCCGCCCGCCGATCCTGCACAGCGACGTCGCGCGGCCCCGTCCGATGACGGTGGAGTGGGCCACGTACGCGCAGTCGCTGACGAGCAGGCCGGTCAAGGGGATGCTGACCGGGCCGGTGACGATGCTGGCCTGGTCGTTCGTCCGGGACGACCAGCCGCTCGCCGAGACCGCCCGGCAGGTCGCCCTCGCCCTCCGCGACGAGATCGCCGACCTGGAGGCCGCCGGGATCCGCGTCATCCAGGTGGACGAGCCGGCGCTGCGCGAGCTGCTGCCGCTCCGGGAGGCCGACCGGCCCGCCTACCTCGACTGGGCGATCGGCGCGTTCCGGCTGGCCACCTCCGGGGTCGGGGACGCCACGCAGATCCACACCCACATGTGCTACTCGGAGTTCGGCGAGATCATCGGCGCGATCGGGGCGCTGGACGCGGACGTGACCAGCGTGGAGGCGGCCCGCTCGCACATGGAGCTCGTCGGTGACCTGCGCGCCGCCGGCTACGGGAACGGCATCGGCCCCGGCGTGTACGACATCCACTCGCCGCGCGTGCCCGCCGCCGAGGAGATCGAGGAGAATCTGCGCCGCGCGCTGCGGGCCGTCGAACCGGGCCGGCTGTGGGTCAACCCCGACTGCGGGCTGAAGACCCGCGCCTACCCCGAGACCGAGGCGTCGCTGCGGAACATGGTCGCGGCCGCCCGCCGCGTCCGCGCGGACCTGGCCGGCTGACCCCCGCCGCCGCATGGCCCGCCCCCACCCGGGCCATGCGGCGGCCGTTCACCGGTTAGTCGTTCATGCACTCGTGCAGCCGGACCAGTTCCTCGCAGACCTCGGTGATGTCGGCGATCGGGAGCCGTCCGGTCTCGCCGGTGCGGGCGTGCCAGCGGAACGTCGCCGCCTCGCACCAGACGGTCAGGTCGCCGTTTCCGGACAGGACGCGGACGCCGAGTTCGTCCCGCGGGCTGAGATGCTCGACGCCGCGCTGGACGAGCAGCGCGTGCAGGTCCTTCGTCGCGTGCGGCTCGTCCCGCCTCCAGGCGTGCCGCCGGCGGCGCGCGGAACGCGGGAGCGGCAGGGCGATCCAGGTCGCCTTGCCGCGGACGGCCGGTGTCCGGAGCCGGGACCGGGACGGGTGGTGCCCCCACCGCCCCCGGGTCAGCAGGTCGATGATCTCCAGGCCGCGGCCGTGTTCGAGCATGGGCCGGCCGGCGTCCTCCTGGGGGCGCCATCCCCTGAGCGTGTCGAACGCCTTGACGACCAGTTCGTCCCGGCCGCTCCCGTCGGTGCGCTGGTAGACCCAGAGTTCGGCACCGGACGCGCCCTCCCGCGACGTGGCGTGTTGCAGGACGTTGGTGGCCAGCTCGCTGACCATGAGGGTGATGTCGTCGACGTCCTGGATGGAGAGCCCCAGTGCCGGGAGCAGTTCCGTGACGTGGGCACGCGCTACCCGCGCGATGGATTCGTCCGCGGGCAGGGGCAGGGCCGCGCAGCCGCCGTTCTCCAGCCTCCAGGGAATCCCGCGCATCGTTGCGGCCTTCGTCATGGCGCCCACCCTCGGGGGTTAGAGAACATTCACGATTCGGGCGATCGCGACATGACGCTCATGCTTCGCGACTCGCTATGTGTGAATCACAGGTCATAGCTTCGCACATTTCTGCCCGTAGGACGCCTCAGGCGGCAAAGAACATGCGAGCACAGTTGAGATGTTCACCGATACACCCGAAAACGTCCAAAGTACGTTCTACTCGGGTAGAAGAAGCATGTACCGACGGTCACCGGACCGGCCGGCGCCGGTCGCTGTAGCGTGGACGGCGCCTGAGAGAGGGCCGCACACACGAAGATCCCCCAGGGGTGCAGCCCTGGGGGATCGTGTGCGGCCCGGTCAGCGGTCGTACCGGCCCGCCTTCACGTCCGCGAGGAACGCGGCGAAGGCGGACCGGGCGACGACATGCGCCCCGGCCTCGGGTGTCCTGCTGTCGCGCAGCCCGGTGGCCGTTTCGAGGTCGGCGACCTCGACGCACCCCCCGTTGCTGCTCGCGCTCGCGGTGGCCTTGAACCACTGTGCCTGAGAGAGGTCCATATCCGCTTACTCCAGCGTCGCGATGATTTTCTCCAGATGTTCCGCGGTGTCGGCGGGGCTCAGCGCCGCCTGACGGATCTGTTCGAAGATCTCCTCATATGCCTCCACTTTGCCGGGGGTGTCGATCTCCTGAATGTCGGCATCGTTCTCCAGGAAGACCATGGTCGGCTCCCCGCCGGGGAACCGGAAGATGTTGACCAGCGTCGACATGCCCGGATGCAGGCCGTCCGACATGCGCAGCAGCCGCAGCTCGACCTTCGGGCGCGCGGCCATCGTCAGCAGGTGGCGGAACTGGGCGCGGCGGTCTCCCGGGTCGCCCCACTCGTACCGCAGGGCCGCCTCGGTGATCACCGCGATCAGCTCCGGCGCCGTCCCGTCGTCGCGGTCGAGGATCTGCTGGCGGCGCAGCCTGGCCCGCAGCGCCTGCTCCCGCCACTCGGGCGACCTCGATCCGGACGTCAGCAGTGCCTGCATGTACGGCAGGGTCTGCAGAAGACCGGGCAGCACCAGCGGCATGACCACCCGGATGCTCGACGCGTCCCCCTCGTAACCGGGGAACTCGTTGGAGTACACCTCCGGGTAGTCGCGCCACCAGGCCCGCTGCCGGGCGCGTGTCGCCAGCTCCTCCAGTTCGGCGAGATCGCTGCCCTCGTAGATGCGCGCCAGGTCGCGGATGTCGCTGAGCTCGGGGCGAACCCAGTTGTTGGCCTCGAACCGGCCGACCTTGCCCCTTCCCCAGTTCAGCCGGTCGCAGACCTGGTTGGCCGTGTATCCCGCCTCGACGCGCAGATCTCTCAGGCGGCGCGCCAGCCCCCGCTTGGCGATCGTGGCGCCGTATGCCTCGTTCACCGGCGCCACCTCCCTTGACATGCGGCCGGCATCAGCATACGCCTTCCGAATTTGTGAATCACAGATCTAACCGGATCAGGAATGGGTCCCATGGTGCGACCTCACGAGGCGGCGCGATCGAACTCGCCCTTCTTCACGCCGTCCAGGAAGCAGGCCCACTCGTGCTCGTCGAACACCGAGATGAGGTCGCCGGACGTGCGCAGCAGCGTCCATTGGCCCACGAAGGCGACCTCGACGGCGCCCTCGCCGCTCGCCGAGCGCTGCCAGTCCAGGGCATCCGGGTCGATGCCCAGTTCGCTCACCGTCGGCTTCTTCATGCTGTCTTCCTCGCCACAGCGCAGTACACCCACCGCGATCCATCACTATCAGCGGCGATAGGGTCCTCGGCACCCCATTCGCCGGCGTAGGTCACCTTGGGGGCCGCCTCGTCGTGGGGCGGGACGATCTCCAGGCCGTCGAAGAACCGCTCGACCTGCGCGCGGGTCCGCGGGTTGGCGCTCGCGGTGGACTTGGCGTACACGGCCTTGATCGTGCCGATCGCCCGCTCGGGCTGCCGGTCGCTGGTTCCGGCGGACAGCGCCAGGTAGCTTCCGGGCGCCAGCCGGCTCATGTACCGCCGGACGAGGCCGTACGGGTCGTCCTCGTCCGGTACGAAGTGGACCAGCGCCACCAGCAGCAGCCCGACCGGCTTCGTGAAGTCGATCATCTCCCGGGTGACCTCGTGGTCGAACAGGCCGTCCGGGTCGCGGAAGTCGGCCGTGATGAACGCCGTCCCGGTCGAGCCCGCCAGCAGTTTGTTCGCGTGGACCCGGACCATCGGGTCGTTGTCGGCGTACAGGACCCGCGCGTCGGGCGCGACCGCCTGCGCCGCGTCGTGCGTGTTGTTCATCGTGGGCAGTCCCGCGCCGAGGTCGATGAACTGCCGGATACCGTGCTCGGCCAGCCAGCGCACCGAGCGCTGCAGGAACCCGCGGTTCGCCCATGCCACGTCGTCGACCTCGGGGACGTGGGCACGAATCTTGTCCGCGGCCTGGCGGTCGACCTCGTAATTGTCGGTGCCGCCGAGGTAGTAGTCGTACATTCGAGCCGGACTGGGGACGGTGATGTCCACCCCGGGTGGACCCTGCTCGATCTTGCGCACAGTTTCGCCTCCATTGCCGCAACTTGTGATGCACGGATTATGAAGCAACCCCCATGTTCGTGTCGCCCATGTCAATGTCCGGTCAGTTACTGGTCATGGCCGGGCGCGCGTGGTGGACTGGACGGGTGACAGATCCCATGACCGTGGCCATCGCCACCGCCATGGCGGGAAAAGCCGTCGAGGTCGCCGGGGAGCCGGTCCGGGCGGCCGTCGCGGAGATCTCCCGGCGGGTCCGGGAGCGGTTCCGCGGGCGTCCGGCGGATGAGGCGGCCCTGGCGCGGGCCGGCGAGGAACCCGAAGTTCTCGAAGGGGCGGTACGGCGGCTGCTGGACGAGGACCCCGCATTCCGCGCCCAACTCGAAACGATCTGGCAGCAGGGCCACGTGAACGCGTCGGGGGACGGTGTGGTCAATGTCTTCAATGGGAGAGCTGAGAAGGTCGTCCAGCTTAGGGACGTTCAGGGCGATATCAACATCGGGTAGGGCGGGATTCGAGGTCATTCCCCCGGGCATTACCGGGACGAAAAGGGGGAATGACCATGAAGACCGCGCCGGAACTCGCGCTACGCCAGCTCACCATGCAGTTCATCGGCAACGCCACGGCGCTGCTGCGCTGCGGGCCGTTCACGCTGCTGACCGACCCGAACTTCCTGCACCGCGGGCAGCGCGCCTATCTCGGGCACGGGCTGACGACCAAGCGGCTGACCGAGCCCGCGCTGCGGATCGACGAACTGCCGCGCCTGGACGCCGTCGTCCTGTCCCACCTGCACGGCGACCACTGGGACCGGGTCGCCCGCGCGAAGCTCGACCGCGGCCTGCCGATCGTCACCACGCCGCACGCGGCGCGCCGGCTGCAGGGCTGGCACCGCTTCCGGCACGCGATCGGGCTGCGCACCTGGGAGTCGCACACCCTGATCAAGGACGGGACGCTGCTGCGCATCACCTCGATGCCGGGACGGCACGCCCCGGGCCCGGCCCGGCTGCTCCTGCCCCCGGTGATGGGCAGCCTGCTGGAGTTCAGCCCGGCCTCCGGTGACGTCCAGTTCCGGATCTACATCACCGGCGACACGCTGATGTTCGACGGAATCCACCAGATCGCCCGCCGTGCACGGGACATCGATCTGGCCGTCCTGCACTTGGGCGGTACCAAGCTGCCCGGTGGGCTCCTCGTCACGATGGACGCCACCCAGGGCGCTGACCTCGTGGAGGCGATCCACCCAGGGCGCGCTGTGCCGATCCACTACAACGACTACAGCGTCTTCACATCGTCCGTGGAAGACTTCCGCCACGAACTGGAGCGTCGGGGCCTGGGCGAGCACGCGACCTACATCTCCCCAGGGCAGATCCACACGTTCACCCAAGCCTGACCGCTACCGGCCCGCCCGGGTACGCCCCGCCCGTTTTTGCATGGCGCGGATCATGCGCAACGGGAAGAGGCCGACGAGCGGGGCCCGCCGCCCCAGGTCGTCGGTGTCCTTCTTGTCGAAGACGCGGGCGTAGCGCCGCGCCTCGGACGCGGTGGAGTACTCCTTCGAGCCCGCGGCCCCGCATTCGCGGGCGCACCACCAGCGCATCGTCGTGCCCTCCGCGGCGAAGCGGAAGTCGTGGCCGAAGATCTGGCAGGTCAGCATGGGTCAGGGTTCCATGGTCGAGGCGGTGGCCCTGGGCGGCCCGTACTGGTTGCGCGCGAGCGGCTGCGCCCGTCCCTCGTGGACGGCCTCGCGCAGCGCGGCACGGAACCGGCCCGGCCCCCAGTAGCGGGCGCCCACCAGCTCGGCGAGCCGGGTGCGGCTCGTCGGCCCGTGCTCGATGAGCGCCTGCGCGATCGTGTTGACCTCGCGGTCCAGGGCGATTTCCGCGTCGGGCGCCCAGTCGCCCAGGGCGCCGAGCATGGCCGGCGCGTAGAACCTCTCCCCGGGGCCGGGGCGGAACCTGTGCAGCCCGGCGCGGCGCTCCCGCTGGCGGCGCAGGATGCGGGTGCGGATGCGCTCGTCGCGTTCCCGGGCGGCCCGCTCGCGTTCCGCCGCCGCCGCGCGTTCGCGTTCCGCCTGCTCGGCCGTGCCCGCCCGCGCCGCGAGCGTCTCGGCGGCGGAGCGGTGCTGCGCGGCCTCCATCCGGTCGGCGGCCGACTCGGCGGACAGCCGGTGGACGTCGGCCTCGCGCTCGTGCTGCGCGGCGGCCTCCTCGTCGCGCTCGGCGCGGGCCGCGTGGGCGAGCGCCAGTTCGGTGTGCATCCGCTCCCACGCGTCGTAGGTGTTGGCCTGCTCCTCGGCGATCTCCGCCTCGATCCCCTCCAGATGTTCGGCGCGGCCTCGGGTCTGCGCGGCCATCGCCCGCTGCTCGCGGGCGCGGGCCCGCTCCACCGCGGCCTCCGCCAGGGCCGCGTGGGCCTCGGCGTCCTCGGGGTGCTCGGCGGCCAGCGCCTCCGCCCGCTCGCGCAGCGCGCGGGCCCGCTCGTCCGCCGCCCTGGCGCGTTCGCGGGCACCGGCGCGCTCGGGCTCGTTCCCGGCCTCCTCGGCGTGGGCGCGCTCGTCGTGCGCGGTCGCCTCCTCCGTGAGACGCTCGGCGTCCCATTCGGCGATCTGCGCGAGGGCCTCCTCGACCCGCAGCCGGTCGAGGGCGCCGAGATCCCCCTCGTCGGCGCGCGGTTTCAGCTCGTGGACGGCGGCGCGGTGCTCGGCCGCCCGCGCCCGCTCCTCCTCGGCGTGCCGGCGCGCCTCCAGCGCGGCGCGACGTCCCGGCCGTCCTTCCGCCTCGGCCCCCGCCGCCGGCGCCGCCTCCTCCTCGACGGCGTGGGCGGTGAGCGGTTTGGCGATGGCCTCCAGCGAGGACCGCTCGGCGCGGACGCCAAAGAGCAGCTCGGCGATGCCGCCCACCGCCATGATCCCGGCGCCGACGAAGAACCCGATCGCGACCTTGCCGGTGACACCGCTTTCGATCATCTTCCCGAAGATGAGCGGGCCGGAGATGCCGCCGACGGCCGTCCCGATCGCGTAGAAGAACGCGATCGCCAGCGCCCGCGTCTCCATGGGGAAGATCTCGCTGACCGTCAGGTAGGCGGCGCTGGCCCCGGCCGAGGCGAAGAAGAACGTCACGGCGGTCAGCGTGATGAACGTCCAGCTCGTCAGCCCCTCGGACGCCAGGAAGACGCCGAGCAGGACGGTCAGCGCGGCCGAGATGAAGTACGTCCCCGAGATCATCGGCTTGCGGCCCACGGTGTCGAACATGCGCCCGAGCAGGAGCGGGCCGAGGAAGTTGCCGAGCGCGAACAGGACGATGTAGTACGGCACCGCCCCGGACGCCACGTCGAAGTACTTGCTCAGGATGGTGCCGAGGTCGAACGTCACCGCGTTGTACAGGAACGCCTGCCCGACGAACAGCGCGAACCCGAGCAGCGCCCGCCTCGGATAGTGCCTGACCGCGACCTGGGCGATCTCCCGGAACGGGATGGCCTTGCGCTGCCGGACGGTGATGCTCTGGCCCGGTTCCTCCAGTTCCTGGTCGGTCTCCCGGCGGACCTCGGCCTCGATGCCGTCGACGATCCGCTCGGCCTCCTCCTCGCGTCCGTGGATGAACAGCCAGCGCGGGCTCTCCGGGACGTGCCGCCGGACGATCATGATCGCCAGGCCGAGCACGCCGCCCAGCCCGAACGCCAGCCGCCAGCCGAGGTCCTGCGCGAAGAACGAGGTGTTCAGCAGGAGCAGCGCGGCGAGCGCGCCTCCCGCGGACCCCACCCAGTAGCTGCCGTTGATCGCGAGGTCGACGCGGCCGCGGTTGCGGGCCGGGATCAGCTCGTCGATCGCCGAGTTGATCGCCGCGTACTCACCGCCGATGCCCATCCCGGTGACGAACCGGCAGATGAAGAAGTACCAGGGGGCGAACGCGAACGCGGTCGCGACCGTGGCGACGACGTAGACGACCAGCGTCAGGATGAACAGTCTCTTACGGCCGAACCGGTCGGTGAGCTGGCCGAAGAACAGCGCGCCGAGGCACGCGCCCGCGACGTAGATCGCCGCCGCCGTCCCGATGTCGCTCGGGGACATGTGCACGCCGCTGCCGGGCTCGGTCAGCCGCGCGGCGACGGACCCGACGATGGTGACCTCAAGGCCGTCGAGAATCCAGACCGTCCCGAGGCCGACGATGATCATCCAGTGGAATCGCGCCCATGGAAGCCGGTCCATGCGCGCCGGGATCCGGGTGGTGATCGTCCCTACGCGCGTATCGGTGGTCATCGGGGGCAGCCCTCCCATGAAACCTGCGGCCGTCAACGGACGGATCAGCGATGAGTGCTACCCCTCAGTCGGATCTCACACCTCCCTACACCGTCGAGAATGCGGTCCCGTGCGGCATTTGCATCACCACATACCCCCTGGGGTATAGTGGCGGAAGTCCGTAAGGTACCCCAATGGGTATAAGGAGCGAACAGGATGCAGAACGGAAGGGTTCATGTCGAGGTCGTGGAGACCTCCTCTCTCGGCGACCGCAGCTACCTCGCCCATGACGGACGGGTCGCGCTGGTGGTCGACCCGCAGCGCGACATCGACCGCTTCCTGGCACTGGCCGGACGGCTGGGCGTCCGCATCACGCACGTCGCGGAGACCCACATGCACAACGACTACGTCTCCGGCGGGCTGGCGCTGGCCAAGGCGACCGGCGCGTCCTACCTGGTGTCCGCCGCGGACGAGGTCGGCTTCGAACGGGTCGGTGTGACCGACGGCGACGAACTCGCCCTGTCCGAGGCGATGCGCCTCCGGGTCGTCGCCACCCCGGGGCACACGTTCCACCACCTGTCGTACGTCCTGTCCGGGCCGGACGGCCCCGAGGGGGTGTTCACCGGCGGGTCCCTGCTGTTCGGCACGACCGGACGGCCCGACCTGCTCGGCGCCGAACACGCCCACACGCTGGCCCGCCACCAGCACGCCTCGGCGCGGCGCCTGGCCGACCTGCTGCCCGACGGCGCGCGGATCTGGCCCACGCACGGGTTCGGCAGCTTCTGCTCGGCGAGCCAGTCCGACGCCGCCGCCTCGACCATGGGCAACGAGAAGCAGACCAATCCGGCCCTCCGCCTGGAAGCCGATGACTTCGTCACGCAGACTCTCGCCGGGCTGGACGCCTGGCCCGCGTACTACGCGCACATGGGCGTCCGCAACGCCTCCGGGCCCGAACTGGCCGACCTCACCCCGGCACGGACCGCCGACCCCGAGGAACTGCAGGAACGCCTCGCCGCCGGGGAATGGGTGGTGGACCTCCGTTCCCGTAAGGCTTTCGCCCAGCGGCACCTGGCCGGGACGCTGAGCTTCGGCTTGGACGGTCCAATGTCGACCTGGCTCGGCTGGATGATCGAGTGGGGCACCCCCATCACCCTGCTGGGCGAGAGCCCCGAGCAGGTCGCCGAGGCGCAGCGCGAGCTGGTGCGCATCGGCATCGAGCGTCCGGCGGCGGGCGCGTCCGGCACCCCGGAGGAGTGGGCCGGCGGCGACGCCTCCAGACTGGCCGGGATGGCCGTCGCCGCGTTCACCGACCTCGCCGCCGCCCGCGCCGGACGTCCCACGCGGGACCTGCCCGCGGCGGACATCGTGCTGGACGTCCGCATGGGCGACGAGTGGCGCGCGGGCCACATCGACGGCGCCGTCCACATCCCGCTGCCCGATCTCCGGCACCGCATGGACGAACTGCCCGAGGGGGCCGTCTGGGTGCACTGCGGTTCCGGCTACCGGGCCGCCGCGGCGACCGCCCTGCTCCAGCGGGCCGGACGCCGGGTCGTGCACATCGACGACGACTTCCCCGAAGCCGGAGCCGCCGGCCTGACCATCACCGACAACTGACCCACCGAAAGGAAACTACGTGTCGAACCCCGCCATTCTCGATAGCGCCGCCCTGCGCCAGCTCATGGACTCCTCTGACGCACCCCGCGTGATCGACGTGCGCACCCCCGGCGAGTTCGAGACCTCCCACATCCCCGGCTCCTACAACGTGCCGCTGGACCTGCTCCGCGAGCACCGCGCCGAGCTCCGGGGCCACCTGGACGAGCAGGTCGTACTGATCTGCCGCTCCGGGCAGCGGTCCGACCTGGCCGCGCAGGCGCTGGCGGAGGCCGGGCTGCCCAACCTGCGCGTCCTGCAGGGCGGGATCACCGCCTGGCAGTCCGCGGGCGGGCCGATCGCCCACGGCCAGCCCCGCTGGGAGCTGGAACGCCAGGTCCGCCTGATCGCCGGGTCGATCGTGCTCGCCTCGGTGCTCGCCAGCACGGTCGTGCCGGGCGCCGAATGGGTCGCGGCGGCGATCGGCGGCGGGCTGACCTTCGCCGCGCTCAGCAACACCTGCGCCATGGGCATGGTTCTGTCGAAGCTCCCCTACAACCGCGGGCCGCGGACGGAGATCCGCACCGTGGTGAACGCCCTCGCCGCCGACCGCGCGTGAGCGTGCGCGACGCGGAAACGGCCCGCTGACCGCGCCCGCCTTCGGCCCGTGCTCGTCTTCGGCGCGGGTCGGCTTCGGCGCGGTCAGCATCCGGCCCCCGCACAGCGAAAGGGCGCCCGCCTCGGCGGGCGCCCTTCCGGGTCGGGTCACTTGTCGGGTCACTTGAGGAACGGGAGCCGCTTGACCAGCGGGAGGCCGGCCCACCAGCGGCCCAGGCCCAGGGTGTCGCCGGCGCTGACCAGCGCCAGTCCGACGATCAGCAGCGCGTAGATGAGGTGGTCGTCCATGAAGACGTTGTTCTCCGGAGGAAGAACCGCCGACCACATCAGCACCAGCAGCGCCGCGCCGCCGACGGCGGCGATCCGCATCCCGATGCCCAGGATCAGCGCGGCGCCGATCCCGGCCAGCCCGATCATGAACAGCCAGTCCGCCCACGCGGCGCCGGCCAGGTCGTTGTAGAACCCCGCGAACGGGCCCTTGGGGGCGTGCGCCAGGAACCCCTCGGTGGGGCTGCCGCCGTCGATCCAGCCCTTGGCGGCCGGGGTCTCGTGTCCCAGCCCGAACAGCTTGTCCACGAACGCCCAGGCGAACACCCAGCCCAGCGCCAGCCGCGCCGCGGCCCACACGTAACGGGCGGCGGGCGACTCGGTCAGCGGCTTGGGGGTGACCACGCGGATCAGGGTGCTGCGTCCCACGTGCGTCTTGTGCTCGGAGACTGTCATCGCCTCTCACCTTCCATCACTTCGCTGCTTTCGCTCACCCCCTACTCAACCCCCGCCACGCCCCGCGCCCTAGGTCCGTTCGGACCACGATCAGCGGGTACAAGGTCCCCAAGCCAGACGCCCTGTGCGCCTTCCAGTCCCTACGCGGAGGGGACCTCCGTCCCTATCCCCGGGGCTTTTCACCGGCTGCCGCAGGTTCGGGGGCCGGGAACCGTCCGACCCGGCTGGTACAGCTTGCGGGATGAGCGTTGACGTTTTCCTGAAGGCCGTGCGCGGGCTGCCAGAGGTGACCGAGGCCGACTCGTTCGGCGGCATGACCGGCTTCCGAGTGCACGGCAAGGGGTTCTGCTACCTCAACGAGGCCGACGGCATCATCCTGCTCAAGGCCACCCGCGAGGAACAGGAGGCCCTCGTCGCCGAGGCCCCGGAGGTCTTCTCCCCGTCCTGGTCCAGCGGACGCTTCGCCTGGCTGGAGATCGACCTCGGCAAGGTCGATCCCGAAGAACTGGGCGAGCTGGTCACCGAAGGCTGGCGGCTCTCAGCACCGAAACGCCTCGCGGACACGCTCCCGGCCCCGTCCGCCCCGTAGATCGTCCGGGCACCCGGCCGAGCCGCGCGGTATGCGCCTCTCGCGCGGTTTTTCGGAGTTATGGGATTGCTGTGGACCGTCGAAAAGATGGTCGTAGATACCGTCAAGGGGGGTCGTATCACAAGTAATCCCATAAATCAGCTTCCGTAGTGATTCCTCGGTGAGCGGGTGCGGGCCGCGGGACGGCGGCTCCGCGTGGGGGGAGGAGCCGAGATGAGCGAAGCTCCAGCGCAGGGGCGGGCTCGCGGTCGTTCACCGGCCCCGATCGCCAAGGCGAAGGTGTGCGTCCCCGGCGGACACCCCTGGGTCATCACCCGGCCCCACCTGATGGCGCGGCTCGAAAAGGGGACGCGGGGGCCGCTCACGGTCGTGACGGGTCCCCCCGGTGCGGGCAAGTCGGTCGTGACGGCGTCCTGGGCGGCCACCGGCCACCGGCCGGGCCCGGTCGCCTGGGTCTCGCTCGACGAGCCGGACCACCGCCCGGACGTGTTCTGGGATCTCGTCGTCGCGGCCCTGGAGCAGGCCGGGGTCGCCGATCTGCCCCGCCGCACCGGGCACGGGCACGACATGTTCTGCGCGCGGCTCGCCTTCACCCTGTCGGCCCGCGCGACACCCGTGGTGCTGGTGCTGGACGACTTCCACCCGCCGGTCGGCTCCGCGCTGGCCCACGAGGTGGCCCGCGTCCTGAAGGGGGCCGGCCCGGTGCTGCGGCTCGTCCTGACGTCCCGCAGCGATCCGCCGCTGCCCCTGCACCGGTACCGGCTGATGGGCGAGCTGGTCGAGATCCGGAGCGGTGACCTGGCGTTCGACGACCGGGAGGTGCGCGAACTGCTCGCCCACCACGGGGTGTCGGTGACACCGGCGTCCGTCAGCGCGCTGCGCCGGCGGACGGAGGGATGGGCGGCGGGTCTCCGGCTCGCGGCGATGACCATGGAGGGCCACCCGGACCCGGACGGCTTCGCCGCGCGGTTCGCCGGGGACGACCGCGCCATCGTCGAATACCTGGTGGCGGAGGTGCTGGACGCGCAGCCCCCCGAGGTCCGCCGCCTGCTGCTCGTGCTGAGCGTGGCGGAGCGCTTCGACGCGGAACTGGCGGCCGAACTGGCCGGACCGGACGCCGGTGAGCTCTTCGCCGACCTCGTCCGCCGGAACGCCTTCGTCCTGCCGCTGGGGCACGGCTGGTACCGCTACCACGCGGTGTTCGGCGCGGCGCTGAACCTGATCCTGCGCCACGAGCATCCGGCGGCCTCGACGCCGCTGCACCGGCGTGCCGCGGCGTGGTTCGGCCGCGCCGGGCTGCCGGACGAGGCCGTCCGGCAGGCGGTGCTGGCCGGGGACTGGTCCTACGCGTCCTGGCTGGTCATCGACGGGCTGGCGATCGGGCGCCTGCTGGGCCTGGCGGACGGGCGTCCCCTCGCCGCGCTGCTCGGCGACATCCCGGACCATGCCGTGTCCGGCACGGCCGAGCCCGAGCCGTCGCTCGTCGCCGCGGCGGTGTCGCTGGCGCGGGGAGACGACCGTGCCTGCGCCGAGCACCTCGACCGGGCGGAAGACCTCCTGGCGGGCCTTCCGGACGCGCACGCACTTCCCGGACGGCTGGCGGCCGGGCTGATCAGGCTGGCCGCGATCCGGCCGGTGCGGCATGAGCACCTGCGCGACCTGGTCCGGGACCTGGACCGGCTGCTGGCCGCCGTTTCCGGCCCCGAGTCGCCGGAACTGCGGGCGCTGGTCCGCTACGCGCACGGGCTCCTGGAGTTGCGGGCCGGGCGGCCCGGCCATGCCGCGAGGGCGTTCCGGGACGCCCTGCCCGCCACGGAGGCCGGCGGCGATCTCCAGCGCCGCCGCTGCCTGGGCTCGCTGGCGCTGGCGGAGGCACTGCAGGGCAGATTCCGGTGGGCGGCCGACCTGGCGGCGAAAGCCGGGCGGCTGCCGGAGGTCTCCACCCTCCCGGCCGGGCGGAGAGTCGCGACCGTCCACCTGGCGTGCGCCTGGGTCGCGTTGGAGGACGCCCGTTTGGACGAGGCCCAGGTGGAGCTTGCCAAGGTCCGCGTGGCCAACGAGCAGGTCCCGGACGATTTCCTCGCCGTCCTGCACGATCTCCTGACGGCTCGCCTGGACATCGCCACCGGCCGTCCCGAAAGGGCGCTGACCGTGCTGGACGGCACCGACGAGAACGCCGCGGAACTGCCGTGGCTGCGGCGCCGGATGCGGCTGGCCGAGGCCGAGGCGCACATGGCGGACGGCGCACCGGCCGCCGCGATCGGACCGGCCCGGGACGCGGGCGGCGCCGAGGGGGCGGTCGCGCTCGCACGCGTGCACCTCGACCGGCAGGATCCGGCCGCGGCGTCCACGGCGATCCGTCCCGTGCTGACCGAATCCTCCGCGCCCGCCCCGGTCAGGCTGGACGCCTGGCTGCTCGATGCGTGCCTGGCCTACCGGACGGGGGACCACTCCCGGGGCCGCCGTTCGCTGGAACGCGCGCTCCGGCTGGGCGAACGCGAGGGGATCAGGCTGCCGTTCGCCAGGGCGCGCGGCTGGCTGCTCCCCGTCCTGGAGCGCGATCCCGAACTGCTGCGTCCGCACCGGCGGCTCATCGCCCCCCTCGTCCCGGCGGGCACCCGCACCCCGGCCGCGCCCGAAGCCCCCGCCGTCGTCGACCGGCTGAGCGCGCGGGAACGCGAGGTGCTGACCCTGCTCGCCAAGATGCTGACGACGGAGGAGATCGCCGCCGAGATGTACATCTCGGTCAACACCGTGAAGACGCATCTGAAGAGCATCTACCGCAAGCTCGCGGTGACGCGCCGGGGCGAGGCGGTCCGCCGCGCGCACCGGCTCCACCTGCTGTGATCCTCAGAGCCGGCGGACCTCAAGCAGCTCGAATCCCAGCGCCTGGACGCGTTCCAAGATCCCGTACAGGGCCGCCTGGTCCAGGTCCCGCCCCCGCAGCACCGTCTCGACCGGCGTGACCGTGATGCTGAGATCCTCGAACGCGAGCCGGAACGAATCACCGAGGCGGCCACTGATCCGGATCTCGTAGTCACTGAGTGCCTGCCGTGTGTCGTTCCCCGGTTCCGGCACGTCCCCTCCCCCTTCCGGCCGGCGCGGCCACGACCGGCTCGCCGCCCCGCCCGGAACGGCCGTCGCAGGGCTTCGTCCATGACCGAACGACACCGATTTCCGCACCCGCCCGGCATCCTCCGCCACGGGTGATTTGCGCGCCGGACCAGCAGGTCATCATGGTGGGACACGCTCGGGCAGCGCAGGCGGCGCGGCCGGGCGGCCCGGTGCCATCGGGCCGCACGAGCGGGCCCCGGACACTCCGGCAGGTGATGGGAATGGCCGCCGAATCCAGGATTTCAGACTCCACCCTCTGGGGAAATGTCGCCGTGGGTTTCCTCGTCCTCGTCGGCCTCCTCGTCCTCGCCCGGCTCATGGCGCTCACCGTCACCGGATCCCGGAAATGGGCACCTCTGGAGCGCAGGCAGGCGTGGCTCATGCGAAACGGCCGCCTGCTCATCGTCCTTGTGACGGCGGCCTGGACGATCCGCCTCGTGCTCGGCGGCGAGAAAGAGATCATTCGCTGGACCGCACTGGTCATGGTCGCCGTGGCGGGCCTGGTGGTGTTCGTCAACATTCTGATATGGCGGAAGGACGACTGGGCGGGCGGCGCCGGAATCCCGTCCATTCCGCTGGCGCTGGTCGTGGCGGGGGCAACGGCGGGGCTCGCCCTCACCCCGTTCGGCGGCTATCTGGCCACCGCCGCCCTGACCGCCGCGGGAGTGGCCGCCCTCGGTCTCGCGCTCGGCATCCAGCTCCGGATGCGGCTGACGGTCCGCAAGGCCGACGGCGGCGAGGACCCGGCAGGCGCCGCCTACGTCGTAGCCCGAATATCGACAATGGGGGCCGACAGGCCGCGAGGGCTCAAAGCACCGGAGGGAACCGACGTCCTCGCCCTCCCCGAAGAAGCCGTCAACGCCCTTCCGAAAGAGGGGCAACTGGCGGCGGGGGTGCTCAAGCTCATGATCGGCCTGTTCTCCCTCGCCCCCTGGCGCGCGAACATCGTGTTCGTCGACGACACCACGGTGACCGTGGACCTGCGGCGCAACGCGCAACAGGTGACGTCCACCCTCATCTTCCACTCGGAACTCGGAGTGGCCGGGCTCGACGCCGAGGCAGGCCCGCCCGGTGGCGATGTGACCTGCCACGACCTCCTGACCGCGGCGGCCGCCTTCCTCCTGCTCGAACTGAGCAAGCGGCATCCGGCCTTGAAGGAGGGGTTGTGCGGAACCGAGCGGTGGCGCAGCCTCGCCGGCCAGGTCCTCGCGGGCACGGCACCATGGCAGGGCCGGCCGGAGGCCGAGGAGCAGCTCTTCGCGACGGCGGTGGAGCAAGACCCCGGAAACCACGCGGCCTGGCTGGGCTATCTCCACAGCCGCGCCGGTACCGCCGTCGGAACGCCGGAGACCGAGAAACGCTACGTCACCCGCCTCAGCGCGCTGTACGAACGCCTCCGCACAAAGTTCCATGAGAACGGATATCAAGCCCTGTGCATGCGCTCCGCGTACACCCTCGCCTCCGCGCACATAGATTACGGCACCCTGCTTTCCGAATCGGGACAGAACGGCAAGCCCGAGTTCGCCGCGGCCGCCAGGGTGTGCCGCAATCTGTGCGGATGGATCGCCAAGGCCAAGGAGAATCCGGACGAAGGATTGAGGATCTTCGCCAAGATAATGGACACGAACACGCAGATCCTGGCTTCGGCGGCCAACGGGAAGCCCTCATATCATCTCGACGCCGGGAAGGCTTACACGCCTTCCAACTACTACCTGCAGGCGCGCGTGGATGCGCAGAACGACCCCGATGCCGCGCTGGAGCAGCTGGATCTCGCGCTCGGCCTGCCGGAGTATCGAATCCAAGCCCGGACCGACCCGTCCTTGCGGCCGCTATGGAAGGACGCCCGGTACGGCGCGAAATTCGACGCGCTGCTGGAAAGGCCGATGCTGACCGACATCGAAGCCTTCAGGCCCTACCAACGCAACCTGCGAGAGGCCGGCATCCACTACCCCGAAGAGCTGGTCGAACGCGATGGGAAAGGTCTGGCGGACTCCCTCAAAATCTCAGCGGCCACCGTGGCATGGATGCGCGGGATCTGCCGGCTGGCGTGCTGCTGCCCCCACCCGGAGAACGCCATTTCCTGGACCGATCTCCTCACCCGGGAAGGGGTGGACACCCCCGATGCCCTGACCCTCATCGACGGCGAACGGAAGCAGCGGCTGATCGAGCGGCTCCAGCGGCTGGCCTGGACCGTGGCAGCACCCCCGATCACCGATGAGGACCTCAAGGACTGGATAGCCCGGATCGCCGAATACAGGAGATCACACCGGCACCCGTAGACCCGGACGCGCGGCCGGTGTCAGGACGCCGGGGTGCGCGCCAGCGGGCGACGGATCTTCCGGGCGGCACGTCCCGCGACCTCGCCGACGGGCACGCCCTCCGGCGGAACGCGAACCTCGATGCGGCCGTCCCGGACGCGCGCCTCGTAGTAGGGCTGCGGCGTGCTGGCCGGGCCGCGCACGATGCCGCCGTCGGCGAACCGGAACGTGCTGCCGTGCCACGGACAGGTGACACAGCCGCTCTCGAACGTCCCCTCGCCCAGCGGGCCGCCCATGTGACTGCAGGTGGCGGCCAGCGCGTAGACCTTCCCGTCCATCCGCTGGAGCAGGATCCGCACGCCGTCGGCGTCCGCCGTGCGGTGCTCGCCGTCGGCCAGTTCGGCCTCCGCCAGCACCGGCGTCCACTCTTCCGGCCCCTGCTGCCACGCGGTCCGGTTGACGTTGACGCCCTTGACGAAGGTCAGGTGCCCGCCCAGGTAGGCGCTGAGCATCATGATCCCGAACCCGGCGAACCCCAGCGCCTTGCCCCTGCGGCGGTCGCCCCGCGCTCGCGCGATGAGCGACGTCACGTACAGGGTCAGCGCCGTCGAGTTGGCCGCGGCGTGGGTCAGCCCCACCCGCCGCTCCGGCCCGATCGTGTCGGCCCAGTCGTTCGCCCCGGTGAGGGCGGTGGGCACGGCGGCGATCACACCGGCCCTCACCAGCAGGTCGGCCGCCTGCTCGACCTTGGCCTTCCCCGTGGCGTCCAGCAGCGCGGCCATGGTCCACGCGCCGATCGGCACATCGGTGAGCATCGGATGCAGCGGATGCCCCAGATTGGTCCCGCTGAGCAGATTCCGGACGATCCGCGGCCGGACCACCCGCCTGACCGCCGAACTGACCGGCTTGGCGACCTTGTCCAGCGCCTCCGCCCGCTCCAGCCGGCGCACCGCCCTGTGCGGCATGCTCATAACGCCTCCCCCAAGGCACGACATCACTAGTCCGCTCCCTATCCCACCCGCACCCCCCAAAACCCCGCCCGCTGGCCTCTACCGCTTCGACCTGCTACTTCCAGACCAACGGCGACTGCGTGCATGTCTCCGGCAGCGCGTCCGAGGCGTCCGGCCACGGCTGGTGGACCAACATCGACTGCCCTCACCTCGACCGCCGTCGTCACCGTGCAGTTGCAGGAGCACGACGGCAACTGGCGGAGCAAGGGAACGGTGGGCAGGAAGACGGTGTACTCGGGCGGCGGTTCGGCCAACCGTGCCGTCGGCCGGGCCGACAGCGCCGATAAGCTGCTGACCCCGGTCCGCACCATCGCATGCCTGCGGAACTGACCGGGACGGCCGACCAGCGAGGAACGTGACCATCGACTCGCACAGCACCTTGTACGCGGCACTGCACGGCGAACCGACCCCGCACCCGTGGCGCGGCGCGGCACCGGACTCGGACGCCTACGGCCTCTTCGTGGCGCGCTCGGCGGCGATGGGGTGGCTGGCCGAGGCCCGCGAGGGCACCGGCGGCGGGGTGTGGGGGATGAACGACGCCGGGTACACCGCGGCGTCCGGGCCCCGCCCGACCCGGGTCGCCTGGTTTCAGGCCGTCCTCGCCGAGGACGTCCCGCCCGACCGGCCGCTGCCCCTGCAACCGTTCCTCACCTGCGCCGGCGACGTGACGGCGCGGCTCGGCGCACTGCGGCCGACACGACGGGCGTCATCTCAGGTGCGCGAGGGCGGTGGTGTAGAGGTGGCCCGGATCGGTGGCCAGGTCGCGGGCGATCCATCCGGGGATCGGGGTCAGTTCACACACCCAGGGGCGCAGGCGACGGTAGACCGAGAGCGCGTCGGCGGGCCGTGACTCCGGTTCCTTGGCCAGCAGCGTGTAGACCAGGTCGGCCAGTTCGCCGGGGACGCCGTCCAGCGGCGGAGGCGGTTCCGACTGGCGGCGCGTGATCTCGTCCAGGACGTGCGGGGACTGGAACGGCCGTTCCCCGGCGAGCAGTTCGTACAGCAGGCAGCCGACCGCGTACAGGTCACTGGCATGGCTCGCGTCCGCGCCGCGCAGGAGTTCGGGTGCCATGTACCGGGCGGTGCCGGGGATCTGCCCGGTCTGCGTGATCCGGGAGAACTCGTCGCCGGTCGATGCGGCCACACCGAAGTCGATCACCCTGATCGCCCCGTCCGGGCCGAGCATCAGGTTCTCCGGTTTCACGTCCCGGTGGATCAGGCCGGCGGCGTGCGCCGCGACCAGCACCGCGCATGTCTGGGCGCCGATGAACGCGGCCCAGGAGGCGGGCAGCGCGCCGTGCTCGTCGAGGAGCTTCCCGACCGAGTCGCCCGGCAGCGGCTCCATCACCAGGAACAGGGCGTCGTCCTCACCGAAGTCGTAGACGGTCGGGACGCCCGCGTGCCGCAGCCGCGCGGTGATCCGCGCCTCCCGGCGGAACCGGCGGCGCGCGTCCGGTTCGCGGCCGGGGCCCGGCGCGCTGACCAGCTTGATCGCGATGGGTCGGTTGAGCCGCAGGTCGGTGCCGTTCCAGACCTCGCCCATGCCGCCCCGCCCGATGGGCGAGGTGACCCGGTACCGGCCGGCGATGTCCCGCGCGGAACTCACGGCAGGAACCCGCTCTTCGTCCCGTGCCAGGTGATGACGGCGTTGTCGCGCGCCCGGGTGACGGCGACGAACAGCAGGGAACGCGCGGTCCGCAGGTCGCGGCGGTAGCGCAGCGGGTCCTCATCGCGGAACCGGGTGATCCACGCGGCGGGGACGAGCCCCTCGGCGACCCCCGCGATGATCATGTTCTGGTATTCGAGGCCCTTGAAACGGTGCATGGTGCCGACGTGGACGGGCGCCTCGACGTACCGGGGGCCGTCCGCGGTGATGGCGCAGGCGACGATGCCCTCCTTGGCGAGGCGGGTCTCGACGTCGGCGACCATGCGGCGTTCGGGGACGCACACCGCAACCGAGTCGCCGTTCCACGCCTTGACCTGTTCGACGATGCCGTCGAGTTCGGTGTCCCAGGTGGGGAAGCCGCGCAGTTCCGGCTCCGCACCGCGCAGCACCGACCGGTAGCCGGCGAGGTCGGCGCGGCCGTCGTCCAGGTCGTCCCACCGCTCTCCGCCGAGCACTCGGACGGCGGTGCCGAGGATCTCGTGCGTGGTGCGGTAGCTGAGCGTCAGCCGGGACGACCGGCCGCGGATCGCGATGCCGAGGTTCCCGAGCGAGACGTGGTTGCCGTAGATGCGCTGATGCGTGTCGCCGGTGATGAACATGTCGTTCGGGCCCGGGTCGACCATCGCGCGCAGCATCCGCCAGTGCGCGGCGGACAGGTCCTGCGCCTCGTCCACGACGACGTGCCGGTAGCGGGGGCGCAGCCGCATCCCGGACTCGTCCTGCAGTTGCGGCGCGTCGGCCTGCCGCTCCCGGTACGCCTCGCGGTCCCGGGCGCGGGCCGCCTCGATCTGCGCGGCCCGCTCGGTGACCTGGCGGAGCGTCGACAGGTTGTTGTTCTCCAGCCGCATCACGTACCGCTCGGTGAGGTTCCAGATCCGCTTGCGGTCGGCGCGGTTGAGGGGGCGGCCCCGCCCGGCGCGGCGGGCCCGGAAGTACTCGTGCTGCGTCCGCAGCCCCTGCCCGAGGATCACCTGCGACCATTCCTCGTGCAGGAACCCGGCGTCCCAGCGGGTCTCGTTCTCCTCCGCGAGCAGGTCGTCCCACTCCTTGCGGGCTTTCTCGTCGTCGAGGCGGCGCCGCGCCCGGCCGCGCTCGGACTGCGCGACGATCTCGCCGGCGAGCTTGTCCACGTTGGTGATGTGGACGCGCGCGGCCACCTCCTCCCCGGCGAGGGCGATGAGCCGCTGTTCGAGGTCGGCGGCCAGGTTCTTGTTGAACGTGGTGAGCAGGACGGCCTTGCCGCCACCGGCCGGAAGCCGGTCCACGAGGTGCTTGACGCGGTGCAGCGCGACGATCGTCTTGCCGGTGCCGGGTCCGCCGCTGACCCGCGCCGGGCCGCTGTAGTCCTTCTCGACGAGCTTGCGCTGCGTCGGGTGCAGGTACACCTTCCAGCGGCCGAAGTCGCCCTGTTCGAGTACTTCGCGCAGGTCGGCGTCGGCGGTGGTGACGGCCGTGGCGGGACGGGTGAGGGCCGCCGCGTAGTCCGCGGTGTCGACTTCCTCCTCGACGGCGACGGGCGCGGTCACCTGCTCCAGGACGTCCTCGGGGGACGTGCCGTCGTGCAGCGCGAGCAGCACCTCGCCGGTCAGCTGGGGCGCGTACGACACGAGCCCGAGCAGCTCGTCCTCGGTGGTGATCTTCGCGATGAGCGGCAGCAGCGGCTCGGCGACGCCGAGTTCGAGGAGTTGCTCGGGCGAGTACGCGGCGAACAGCGGCACCGCCTCCACCGGCTCCGGCGAGGGCTCCGGCCGCCCGTTGCCGCCGACGACCTCCTCCGCCACGACCAGGTCGAGGAACTCGATGCCGCCCGTGACCGGGTTGATCTGGTACCGGTACCGGTCGAGGTGGTCGTACACCTCGCCGCGCGGCTTGACCGCGACGAGGATGTACTCGGTGCCGCCCGCGTGCAGCAGCAGCGCCCGGTAGTCGTCGTTGACGCGCGCCGAGTACAGCTGCGAGTTCTTCAGCTGCTTGAACCGCAGCCCCTTGTTGCCGGGGTCGCCCCGGAACTTGTGCTGGAAGTCGTAGATCGCGCCCTTCACCGCGCGCGGGAGCTTCAGGATCTCCTTCTCGGCCCGGTCGAGCAGCCGCAGCGTGGCCGCGCTCACTTCGCCCCCTCGATTCGTTCCGCCAGTTCTTCACGCGTCCAGTGGTTCACGGCCCGCACCTCCCACCCCGCCTGCGCGTAGGCGGTGTCCCGGCGCCGCGCCTCCTCACCGTCTCCGGCGAGGACGATCGCGACCTTGCGGTCCGGCCAGGCCAGTTCCGCCTGCCATGCCTGCTCGCCCAGCTCGTAGCCGATGCCGCTGTCCGGTGGCGCCGGCACCCCGGCGGCGGCGAGACCGCGCACGAACGCGGCCAGGCCCGGCTCGTCGGGGTCGATCATGTCGAGGACCGCTATCCAGCCGTCCGTCAGCACGGTGGGCTCGGACACGGGTCCGGCCGTCTCGACGCGCGTCGGCGCGGGCTCCTCGGGCGAGGCGGCCGGGGCCGGGACGGTCTCGGCGCCGGGTTCGGGGGACGTGCCCGGCTCGTCCCGCAGGTCCTCGTCGAGCGGCAGCAGGCTGAGCGCGGTCTGCCGCCCTTCGCCTCCGGCCGCCGCGAGCAGCGCCGGGTCGAACCGGTCGATCTCCGACAGGGCGAGCTGCCCGCCGTCGCCGTCGCCGTGGTCGAGGAACTGCACCAGGTTCCCCCAGTACAGCCAGCTCGCCCACCGCCGCTTGTGCGCGTCGGTGTCGGCGACGATGGTCTCGTTCCGGTCGTCGATGACGACGAACGCGCTCCACGCGGGGGCGCCCTGCCGGGTCGTGTCCACGATCAGCGTCAGCGGGTCGGCCGCGTAGACGTTGACCGGCCCGGCCACCGGTTCGGGCAGCTCCGAGCCGCGCAGCGCCGCGCCGACCCGTTCGGCCACACCAGGCCGATCGCACGTCGACCGCGCCTTCGGAAGACTCGACTTGAGCACCCCGGCGGTCACGGCCTCGGCGCGCCGCAGCCACACGTCCGGGTCCGGCTCGGTCAGGTAGGCGAGGAGGGTGTCGACGGGGTTGGTCCACATCGTCCTCGGCAAATCGTCCGGGTCTCCGCTGCGTCCGTACAGCTTCCTGGCCGCCAGCCGCGCGTTGTTCTGGTACGGGCTGTAGGCCTCGACGCCGTCACAGGGCTCGTGGCGGCGGGCCTCCCACTCGTCCAGGTCCTTCCAGGTGAGCGCGAAGACCAGCCGCCCGTGCGCCCGGAGCTGGGCACGCTTGGCGGCGTCGTCGGCGAGCCGGTTGATCTCCGGTGCCGCGTGGTAGTTGTATCCGTCGAGATACACGGCGACCTGCTGCGGCTCGTCGTCGATCAGCCGGAACACCACGTCCGGCCGCGTCCCCCGGATCGTGTTCTGCAGGGTCACCCGCCACCGCCGGACGGTCGCGCCGCCCGACACGGCGTTCGGGATCTCGATGCGCAGGTCGGCGGTCTTCCGCCCCGCGACGACCGGGCCGCGCGTCAGCGACGCGTTGCCGCCGTCCCGCTTCGCCCAGCTCTCCAGCCCCTCCAGGAACCGCGACTCGAGCTCGCTCTCGACCTGGTCCCACAGTGAGATCTCGCTCGTGTCGGCGACGGACGCCGTCTGCCATTCCTCCAGCAGCTCTTCCAGCATGTCGACGGCCTCGGCCCGGCTGACCTTGTCGAACAGCGTCCCCGGGACGTGCGAGAGCAGGCACCGGTGGCACGCGCGCTTCCCCGGCTCCTCCCGGCACGGGCATTCGGCGGCACGGGCGCGGGCCGCCTCCAGCACTCGCCGGAACTCCGCGGGGTCGGCGAGCCGGTGCAGGTATCCGGTCCCGCCGGGCAGCGTGTCGTACAGGACGAGGAAGCGCCGCCGCCGCCCGGTCGCCTGGTCCGGCATCGTCGCCGTCACGATCTCCAGGTGGTCGGGGTCACCGCCGTAGCAGGCCGCGACGCCCGCCATCAGCGCCGCCTGGAACGACGCCGTGCGCTCCTCCACGTACAGCGTCGCGACCGGCAGCAGGATCCGCAGCGCCTCCGTCCACAGCTCGTGCGCGAGGATCATCTTGTGGTGGTCGGTGTCCCGCGACGCCCGCCGGTAGGAGCACCAGGTGCGGTGGTGCCGCCGGCTCCGGTCCGTGGAGGACGTCCCGATCAGCGCGTCCCGCCCGTTCTCGTCGTCCTGTCCGGGCGGGCCGTCCACGGTCGCCCCGCCGCACGAGGGGCACACGTGGAAATGCGCGACCTGCCGTTCCTCCCCGGCGAACCGGGCCACGTCACGCCGGTCGGTGCGCCGCACCCCGAGGTTGAACCGGCGCACCACCGCGTGCCGGGTGAAGTCGACCCCGAACACGGCGCCCGAATGCCGCCACGACCCCGGCGCGATGTCGGCGCGGTCGATGTCGACGGCGACGGCGTCCTCGTAGTACCGGCGCTCCCGCTCGTCGGAGTCGTCGCCGATCCGCGCCTCGTCACGCCGGTCGTGCGCGAACACCCGCACCGGCCGCAGCACCTTGTGCAGGTTCTGCACGGCCCCGATGGCGGGGTCGCCGCACCGCGCGCACGCCGAGATGTCGTCCGCCGCGTCGAGCCCCGTCCGGACGTGCCCGCAGCTCGGGCAGACCCGCCACTGCTCCCATGAGGGACGCGACTCGGTACCGATGTCCAGCCCGCTGACCTTGTGCTGGTAGCCGCGGATGTAGAAGGAGTTGCCGGGCGCCAGCTCGGTCAGCGCGAGCCGCGCCGACCGCCCGTACTCGCGGACCTCGCTGTGGTACGTCCGCTCCTCGGCGGTCTCCTCCTCCCAGGTGACCGTCGCTTCGAGCGTGGTGACGTTGTCGAGCAGCGAGTAGTTCGGCAGCAGTCCGAGTTCGACGAGCGTGCCCTGCGCGCTGCGCCGCCCCATGTCGCCCATCAGCCGCGCGATCCCGCCCCGCTCGGAGCGCAGCGACCGGCGGACCGCGTTCTGGGACGGGTCCGATTCGAGCAGCGAGCCGATGGCCTCGTCGATGCGGTCCAGCCGGTCCTTCAGGTCGGCGCGGCGGGCCTCCCACCGTTCCTCGACGTCCCGGACGACGTCCTTCAGCCCGGCGGTGGCGAACGCGCGCAGGTCGGCGGCGGCGTCCGGGGACACCGACCCGCCGAACAGGTCGAGGAACGGTTCGACGGCGCCGCAGTCCAGCGCGGCGCCGGTGAACGCGGCGAGCCAGCCCGTCTCGCCGAACAGCGCGGACGTGCGGCGCGGCAGCGGCAGCACGCCGGGCAGCCGTCCCCGCGCGCACAGGTCGACCAGGTGCGCGGCGTACTGGCGGCGCAGGATCTCGATGGCGGACAGGTAGCTGCCCGGCGGCACGATCCGCCCCGCGATCATCGCCTCGGGCTCGTCGATGAAGTACAGGTCGCGGGGGTGGCGGCCGACGAGCGTCACCAGGAACGCGTTGCCGGTCCTGCGCCCGGCGCGCCCGACCCGCTGGACGTAGTTGGCGGGGCCGGGCGGCAGTGACGCGAGGATCACCGCGGACAGGTCGCCGATGTCGATGCCGAGTTCCAGCGTCGGCGTGCACGCCATCACGTTCGGGTCGTTGTAGCGCTGCTCCTTCTTGCGGAACCGCGCCTCGACGTCCTCGCGCTGCCGGCGGGTGAGGGCGCCGGTGTGCTCGGCCGTCACGACCCGGAACGGCTCGTGCCCGAGGTACAGGCGCCGGTAGTAGTCGTTGCGGTAGCTGCGAGTGCCGCGGCCGGTGAGGGCGCCGCCGCACCGGTAGCGGGGGCACGGCTGCCCGTACCAGGCGTCCACCAGCTCGGGGCGGAGGGTCTGCTGCCACGCGCACCGGTCGCAGCCGAGCCCGGCCTCGTCGGCCTCCGCGTCCGTCAGCGCGTACACCAGGACATGCCCCGGCTGCAGCCCGTACACCCCGGTCGCGCCGTCGATGACGCGCTTGGCGACGAGGCCCTCCTCGGCGAGGACGGGCAGCAGCCGCCGCAGGTACTCGCCGGCCTGCCGCCGGTCGAGGGCGAGGCAGCGGGCCGCCCAGTCCTGCGCCCAGCCCTGGTCGGCGTCGATCCGGTCGAACTCCGACGACCGCTTCTGCCGGTCGAGCAGGAACGTGGGCGCGCTCAGCCCGCGCGGGAACGCGGGCATCCCCTCGGGACGCCGCCCCCAGATCGCGCCGAACCGCTTGGTGCCGCCGCACGCGATCCACGCGTCCAGCCACCGGTGCTTGATCGCGCCCCGGTAGCGGAGCCGTTCCAGCAGCCCCCGGACGAGCGTCGCGTACCGCTCCGGCGCCTGAATCTCGATCATGCCGGTGACCTGTGTATGGACGTCCTTCGCCAGCGCCGCGGCGCGGCCGGGGTCGGGCAGCGCGACCTCGGCGACCGCGGTGCGGGTGAGGTCGAGGGTGCGGCCCTGCCGGGACCGCAGCCCGAACTCCAGGATCGTCTGGAACGCGAGCCGCTCCCCGATCAGGTTCCACGCGGCGGGGGTGCCGCTGGTGGTCTCGGCGAGGATCGCGTCCACCTCGGGGCGTTCGTGCAGGTCCGGCGGGACGACCGCGGGCAGCACCCCGGACTGGCTGGCCGCCGCCGCCAGATCCCCGATCACCTCGTTCAGCGGCGCGCCCTTCCCGAGCTCCAGCCGCGAACTGATCAGCCGCCGCAGCGAGAACGCGTACGACCGGTTCGCCACGAACCCGGCCCGGTGCGCCGCGTCCTGCACGGAGTCGTTGAACAGCAGCGTCTTCCGCCGGCGCGGGTCGGCGGACAGCTGCGGGCCCGCCATCAGCTGCGTGACCGTCACCGCCGCCAGCGACGCCAGCCCCGCGCCGAGGTACCGGATGCCCTGGTCCATCGCGCACGCCGGGCACCGGTCCTGTTTCGCGGCGTTCTCGGCCGCCTCGTCGTGCACGATGTCGGTGAGGACGAACACGCCGTCGCCGATGGCGCCGTACCGGTGCAGCACCGGATCGAACGTCTTCACCCCGTCCCCGGTGAGGATCGCGAGGCCGCGCACCCTCGCCTCGACCTCCGCCTTCGTCGCCGCGATCAGCGGACGGACCCGCTTCTTCTCCGGCCCGGTGGACGCCCGGTAGATCCGCTCCGGGACGGTGACGAGGTCGCCCGGGTCGCGCTGCGGCGAGAACGCCGTCCACCCGGACCGTCCGCAATGCCGGCAGTAGATCGCCGGGAGCATCGTCTTGCCGAAGTGGTCGAAGCCCGAGTCGGCCTCCAGGACCGGCGGCTCCCCGATCCACGCGAACGCGGCCCTGTCGTCCACCATCCGCAGCAGCCGCGACACCGCCCGCACCCACAGATGCGTCTCCACCAGCAGGAAAGGCGTCTCGGGGGCGTCGGCCTCGGGATCGCGGGCCGCGGAGATCAGCGCCACGAACCGCGCCAGCGCCTTCGCCGCCGTGGACGGGTTGTCGCGGATGGACACACCCCACGAGTACGCGCCCATCTTCGGCAGCAGCTTCAGCATCTGCTCGGGCGTCAGCGGGTCCCCGTCCTTGAGCAGCTCCAGGACGGCCCGGGTGAGGATGTGCCGCTTCAGCACCTCGGCGAGCTGCGTCGGCGTCAGGCCGTCGCGGCCGGTGACCGCGCGCTGGATGCGGGTCAGCGCTTCCGGGTCGTGGATCGGGTCGCCGCACGCGATGAGGTCGTCCGGGGACGGCAGCGGAAGCCCGTAGTCGAGTTCGCCGAGGAACTCGTCGACGGTGCACCGGTCCTCCCCGATCACCGCGTCTTCCGAGAACGGTGTCCCGAACACCTCCCGCGCCGCCGCCCGGATCTCCGCGCCGTCGCCGCCCTCGCCCAGCGTCGCGGACGTCGCGACCGGGCAGATGTCCCCCAGCGGCCTGCCCGGCTCGGCCTTGCCGGTGACGGCCGCCAGCCGGCGCAGCAGCATCGCCACATCGGTGCCCTGCGCACCGTCGTAGGTGTGGAACTCGTCCACGACCACGTAAGTCAGATCGGCGTCCTTCCACAGCGGGACGTCGTCGCCGCGCTGGAGGAGCAGGTCCAGCATCTTGTAGTTCGTGATCAGGATGTCGGGCGGGTTCCGGCGGATCTCCGCCCGGTCCGTCATCACCCGCGGATACCCGATCTCCGGCGTGTCCCCGATGTAGAGGCCCGCGGTGACCTGCTCCAGGCCGTGCTTGTGGAGGTAGTCGTTGAGCCGGTTCGCCTGGTCGGTGGCGAGCGCGTTCATCGGATACAGCAGGACGGCCTTGATGCCGCCCCGCCCCTTCGACCGCTCCCGCCGGCAGTGATCCAGGACGGGGATCAGGAACGACTCGGTCTTACCGGACCCGGTCCCCGTCGTGATCAGCGTCGGCTTCGCCGGGCCGTGCAGGGTGCTGAGCCGCTCAAAAGCCTTCGCCTGATGCCGGTGCGGACGGAAATCCAGCCTGTGCCACTCAAGGCAGTCCTGCCAGCCGGACTCCGCCTTCCGGAACGGCGTCCGGATCCGCAGGTAGGGGCCCCGGAAGATGCCCTGCACCGGGTCGTTCAGGAACCGCTGCAGCGCCTCCCGCGCCGACGGGTCGCTGAGCGCGAACGTCGTGGACAGGTACTGGGTCAGGTTCTCCCGGAGCTCCTCCGCGGCCAGCGTCGGCTTCACGTCTCAGCGCCTCCGGAGTCATCGGAACTTAAAGGAAGAGCAGTGGCGCCTGCCCAGCAGGCACCCAGTGCCCAGCCATGTGCACCGAGAAGACCCTGCAGCATTGCGCGACTCTACTGGCTCCCTACGACTTTATGCCGCTGCAGACGGCCGGCCGTCCAACGTCGGTCAGGAGCATGTGGTCGGTCAGGAGCATGTGAGGGTATAGCGGGCGAGGATGACGTCGGCGGGTTGTCACGGCGGATGGTGTTGGCACCGACGAGCCGCGCACAGGGGCAGCGGATGGAGAGATATCCCCCACGCCCACCAGGATGGTGCTGTCTTCGGATCAGACGTAGGGGACGTCCGGCTCCGCAGGGGTGACGAGCGAGATTTCTATGGCCAGCACGCCGAGGGCTTCCTTTTCGGGGCCGTAGATGCGGCGGATGTTGGCGAGTTGCTGGTCACGTGGGCTGTCGGGGTTGACGTGGGACGGCCCTTCCGCGTCGAACATCTCCTCGAATGAGGAGTAACGGGCGACCCTTTTGACCTGAGTCAGGACGTCGTCTCGGCCGCATATGAAGCGGATGTGATCACCCGCCTTCAGTTTCCGCAGGTTGGGGTACTGCACGCGGATCTCGATGGTCTTGCGGCCGGCCGCGACCAGGTCGAAGTAACGGCGGTAGAGATTCATCTCGCGGGCTCGTACGCCCAGTTCTGCCGGAGGACGAGCGGTCATGACGCGGTCCAGTTCGTGGGTCGTGTAGCTGCGGTAGAAGTGTTTGGGGTCGGCGAGCATCTTGCCGACGAGCCAGACGAGTGCGTCGACGTAGGAGTCGGTCGTGCCCGGCCATTCGGTGATGTCCAGCATCCAGTCCCGCGTCCCAGGCGGCGGCGGCACTTTTCCTTCTCTGATGAGCGACTTGGACAGTTTGGCCCCCGCATCGGTCAGAACCATGGGGGTGAAGATCCGAGGCGGCGGTGCCAGGCCGGGGAGCTGGGCGAAAGCCTCGTCGACGAGCTGGCAGCCGTAGGCCCAGTCGCCCCCTTTGACCATCACGGAAAGATTGACGTGGTCCCGTGCCGCCATCCGCTCTTTGACGAGGTTCCGGTAGAGCGTCGGAAGGTCGAGGTAGGCGCCGGTGTCGGCTGTGACGGCGACCTCGTAGTCGCCGTGGTCGGTGCATACCGCGGCGAAATCCGCACCGCCCGAGCCGGTGCGCAGCAGCCGTGTGCGTTCGCCTCTTTTCTCGGCCCACCCGCACTGCGGGCATGGAAGACGCAGGTGAACGTGGCCGTGGGATGGGGCGAGCGGCCAGCGAATCTGCTCCAGGCGGCCAAGGGAGGCAAGGAACTCATGCCGGAACGCGGGTACCGCCTGCCGGCTGCTGTACGTCTCGATCTCGTAATCGACGCCGGTCGCGTCCGCCAAAGAGTCGAACATGCCCCGGTAGTACTTGCCGATCAGGTCACCGACGGCGGCCTCGCCGAGAGCGTGGGCGTAAGTCTGCTGGTAGGCGTGATGAGTCTCGGGATCCAGGCGGATGTCATAGGGCGCATTGTCCAGAGCACCGAAGCGGACGATCGTGTCCACGTTGAAGGTGCGCTTGGTGGCCTTCGCGAGCAGGAACGCCGCCGTGTGCACCAACGAGGTGCCAAGATGTGGCGCCCCGTTGATCTGGGTACCGACACAGAATGTGACCCTGTCGGGATTCGTGGCCTGCAGGCGGGGCCGGACCATGTCGACGCTGCGCAGCATCGCGTTGGCCAGGACATTGTTCGGGCTGATGATCTCCACGGGGTCGTTGTGGCCGTTCATCACCTTGCGGCCTTTCCGTCAGGTGGTGGGGACGGGAAGCTGGGCGAGGATGAAATCGACACGGCGTGCGGGCTCATCGGCGGGGACGAAGATCGGCCGGTATCCGGCGTCATAGTAACCCTGCGTGATCAGCTCATGGACGCGGCGGATCTCTCGTTCCTTGGCCCACACCAAGTCGTCCTCGGAGTCGAAGTCATCCAGCGGGTCCAGTACGAACACTGCGTCGTACCGGTAGATCCGGGACGCTTCCTCTAGTTCCGGATAAGGGCCGAGTCCGAAGAACGCATCCCATCCGTACCCATCGGGGATGCCGCGGTTGTAGAACCTCAACCCGGCCTTGTGGCCGCAGTACTCCTCGATGAACGCCGCCAGAACGTCGCGGGAGTAGGCGCGCCTGTCTCCCACCTGCAGGTGGCGGCCGAGCCTGTTGCGGTGCTCCCGATAGATCTCCCGGGCGGCCTCACGCTCACTGCAGGGAATACCGCGCTCATGGAGTTCGGTGATGACCGCCTCTTTGCCGGCGGACGGTCCTCCTGTGACGACATACCGCCGAGGTGCCGTATTCGGGTTCAACAGCCGATCAAGACTCATGAGTGCGTCCTCGTTCCTTGTCCGGGCCGACATCGCGGCCTGTCAGCGATCGTCGCCAGGCGACGGCGAGGTCGGCGCCCTCGGCGGCCGCCAGTAGCCGGGTCGTGAAGTCGGCACGGCCCTCTGCGGGATCGGCGACCCCAGAGAGCAGGAGTTCTTGGGCGGGAGTGAGGGTGGGAGTCCACCCTGCCGATGCGGCGATCTCGCCAGGACCGAGCGCGGTGGCGGCGTGCAACAGCGCCGAGCCGTAGGCGGCTTGGTAACGCCGCGTCGCGTGCAATACCAGGGCCTGACGCCACAGCGCGGCATCAGCGGCGTCAGCCAGTTCGGATCCAGCGGCGTCCATGCTGACCAACTGAGCGACCCTGAGCAATTCGGCACGTAGCAAGTAGACGGCACCCCAAAGGGCCGCCAGGGCATGCTGATGTTCGGCGGCCTCCCAGGCGAAGACGTCGGCGGGCAGATTCGGCCGCCTGGCAGCGGGGTGCAGCCTGGGTGGCGCGGCATGCCGGGTGGCGAGTTCTTCGGTGTCGCGGCGCAACTGCCAGATGACGAGGTCCAACAGCTTCGGCTCGATCCGCTTGCGGAAGTGGTGCACCTCGTAGCCGGCCGCCGCAGCGGCCACCTCCCGCCGGGAGGTGAGTGTGGTGCCCGACGTCGAGTCGTCCATACCGAACAGCAACCGAGCGGGCTTGGCGAGCTCCGCGTTGCCGAACCGGCTCAGCTGCTCCCGAAGGAGGCCGTCCAGCGCGTGTGCCAGGCTGGAGCGATCATCAGCGTCCAGTGCCCGCACCTTCACGCCTCGTAGGCCGAGCAGGGCGGGACCGCACTGCTGCACTCTGACGGGAAGCCCGGCGCGCAGCAGCCTTCGCATCTCGCTCCGCAACGCCTCGTCCGTCGCGGTCCCCAGCTCGTTCACGGCATCAGTATCGCATCCATGCCCAGAAAAGGCCCACTATGGAGCCCAGATAATGCCCAACCTTCCCGCAGTGCTGACGATCTTGTTAGTGCAGGGGATGCACTGCTTGGTCCTACGCGAAGGCATGGGCTGATCGGTACCCGCCCGGACAGGGGACGCCAAGGTTCGTTCTACGACCACGCGCCCAGCTCCCCAGGGATGACGAGAGCCGCAACATCAACAACGCCGTCGTCCTGTTCACCTTGCTCACCGTCCCGCCGGCATCGCCCTAGCGCTCCTCCAGGCGCTCGGCTCCAAGGACCCGTGGCTCTTCGGCACCGTGCTCGCGATATTGCCGTCCTGAGGGGCTTCCTCATGCTCACCCGCCCGGCTCGCCTGGTCCTCCGCAGCATCCGCCGCCGCCTGTCCATGCGACCCGCACACCCACCACGCCGCCCTGCAACCCGCGTCTTTCCACGCATGGAACCCCGCCCAACGAGAGGCCGGCCCCAAGACGAGCCGTCGGAGTCCCGCCTCGGGGCCAGTGCAACTCGCTACGGGCGGTTGAGTGATCCCGCCTTGATGCGCTGAAGCAGACGGACGAACTGTTCACCAGTCACGGTCAACCGCCCACCATCCGGGTCCTTGGAGTCCCTGATGCCAACGCCGCTGACAAGCTCGCCGACCTCGACGCACATCACCCGAGCGCCCCCGGCCGTCTCGTCCGGCTCGGAGGCGCTCGGGGTGATGTACGTGGCCTGCGCCGACCTGCCAGAGGGGAACAAGTGCTCCTGCGCGGCCGGGGACGACAACCCGTTCTAGCTCCTGGCCGCCCCTGATCAGGCCCCGGACCGCGGCGATCCGGGGACTCGCCATGTGGGGCGCTCGCTAACCTTCAGGACATGGGATTCCGCTGTGACTGGCTTGAGCCCGTGATACGCGTCCCGTATGTTCCGACGCTCGGCCCGATGCCCCCTGAGACCGTCGGCGCCGACCTGTTCGACGCCGTTCTCGACGTTGCGCACACCGGCCGGTTCCTCCCCTTCGACAAGGACCGCCGGTGGACGGCCACCAAGGACGAACGGGTCCTCGTCGGCGACATCGTCCACACGGCCGCGGAGACGATCGTCCCCGCGCTGAGCACGCGCGGCGGCGGCCTGGCGAAGGTCTACTACTACAGCGCCGAGGAGCCCGACCTCCCCGCGCTGGTGCGCTTGGGCGAGCGGTTGGCGGAGTCCCACGGCGCCGGGGCCGGCAGCAGGGTGATCTGGTTCTCCGACCGTCCGGACGGGGCACGCGGCAGGGTGATGGTCAAACGCTTCTCCGCCGACGACGAGCGACCGGCGCGCAGCGTCCAGCCCCTCACGCACTGCCCGGCCGCCGACACCTTCGGCGCGTTCGCCGACGAGATCGGGCCGGAGGGCTTCCAGTTCCTCTACCAGCGGATGAAGGCCGGGCGCGAAGACGGCCCGACCCTCGTCACGGTCACCGACGATCGGATCGTCGGAGCGGTCGGTCCACTCACGACCGTCGCGGGGCCGGACGGCCGCACGATCCAGCAGCCCGCCTACTTCGCCGTCCACCCCGAGTACCGAGGTCGTGGCCACGGCCGGAGCCTCTGGCGGGCGTCGATGGCCTGGGGGCATGCCCGTGGCGCCGAGGTCAAGGTGCTCCAAGCGTCTCGGGGCAGCGCCGCCGAAGGACTCTACGTCTCCGAGGGGCTGGAGACGCACGGATACGTCTGCCAGACGTAGCGCTCGAACAGCCGCGCCGCCGCCCCCGTCCCCGGACACGTTGACTTGCGGCGTGTTGTTGTTATCCGCCCTGCCGTAACAACAACACGCCGCAAGTCAACGAAGCAGCCGGGGGTGAGTGCTCCGAGACGAGCCGTTGGAGTCCCGCCTCGGAGTCGGTGCGACTCGCTACGGGCGGTCGAGTGATCCCGCCTTGATGCGCTGAAGCAGACGGACGAACTGGTCACCAGTCACGGTCAGCCGCCCACCGTCTGGGTCCTTGGAGTCCCTGATGCCAACGCCGCTGACGAGCTCGCCGACCTCGACGCACATCTCGTCAGTGGAGTTACCGCTGTACGAGCTTTTGCGCCAGTTGATCCTCATGCGAACTCCTTCATGATCTTTTCGACCAGGGCACGGGATTCGCCTTCGGACGAGGCTTGCGCCCCGATCAAGTCGTGCGCTCCGCGCTTGATGTCGACGACCAGCCCGCGGAAGCACGCGGCCGAGAGCGCGAAGTTGGCGCCGTCAGGGTCCTTACCGTCTCGCACGCCGACCGCCCGGGGGAAGCGCGCCAGTTCGACACAATCGGAGGTCGCACTGCCGCCGCTGCGGCTCGACTTGCGCCAGTTCGTCATCGGTAGTTCTCCAGCAAAGAGGCAAGATCACCGCAGGTCGCAGGCCCGGGGGGTTTCGTAGTGATGCACGTGACCCTCCGCGGTCCTGCCGTCAGGGCAGGTCGTGTGCTCCACGCTTGATGTCGGCGGCCAGCCCGCGGAAGCGTTCGGCCGGAAGCGTGATACGGGGGCCGCTCGGGTCCTTGCTGTCACGCACGCCGACGTCTCCAGAGAGGTTCGCAACCTCCACGCAGTTGGACTGGCCGCTCGTGCCGCTGCGGCTCGACTTGCGCCACTGGATCATGTGTACTTCTCCAATTCGGCCTCCAGGAGGGCCCGAGAAGGGCCGACCGGGGCGGCTATGTCGCTAATCGAGTCGTACCATACTGTCACCTCTTGGACATCGAAAGGGTCCATTAGGAAGCAGCCCCGCATCGCCGCTTCGGTGTAGGCGAGATCCCGGTCCCCGACCGTGAGGATCATGAAAGGGCCGTCGAGTCCCGGGTGAGCCCCCACCTCGTTCTCTACTACACGGACGTTGACATGGGGAAGCTCGCTCAACTCGATCAACCGGGCGAGTTGGCCGCGCATGACATCCGGGCCTCCCACGATTTGCGAGACTGCCGCCCAGCCGAGGAAGGCCGTCACCCTCGGCGGCTTCGGCTTGTCGAACACGGCGGCCTGCCGTGAAAGTCGCCGCTCAAGGTCCACTTCGAGGTCATTCGTCGTCCCGGCGCTCAGTGCGGCACGCGCGTAGTCCGGTGTCTGGAACAGCCCCGGGATGACTGATGACTCCCACATCCTGAGCCTTGATGAGCGAGCCTCCAACTCGGCGAGTTCCAGCAGCCAGTTGCCCTCGTCGGCACGCTCGGCGAACCCGATCAGGGCCGTGAACATGCCGTCCGTGTTCCACACGCGGTCGATGATCTCCGCGTGCTCCCGCTTGAGCTTGAGCGTGTTGGATTCGTACCGGGAAACAGTCGAACGGTCACACTCAAGCAGGTCACCGAGAGCCTGCCCCGACATCCCGTGTGCTTTGCGGTAGCGGCGCAGGTGAATCGCTATGAAGTGCCAAATCGATCTTGACGGGTCGAGTAACTCCCGTGCACGCATGGCCTCTCCCGTTTGTTGCGGATAGTTCCGGAACGTAGCGAGCGTAGCTCAAAGCGAGCACGCTTACACCCGAAGTAACCGGAGACGTTCCGAAGGTCGTAACGATATGTCCGCACCTGCCCCAGAAATACCGACCCTTCTTCTCGATCCCGACAAAAACGCACCGGCGTTGGCGAGAGAGTTCGTCGCCGTGCAATTCAGGGAGTGGGGCTCCACAGACGACTTCATGGCGCGTCTGGTGGTGTGCGAGCTGGTGACCAACGCCTGGCGGCACGGCGAGGGGCAGATCATCCTTCGTATCTTCCGCGACGTCCGTGCGGACTTGGCGGTGATGGAGGTGTGGGACCAGGGGGACGGACTGCCGGTGATCGGCCCGGAGGACTGCGAGGCGACCTCGGGCCGGGGCCTGCTGCTGGTGTCGCAACTCGTGCACGACTGGGGAACCCGACCAATCACGGAAGGCGGAAAGATCGTATGGGCCAAGTGCGCCCTCTGAGCGTCCAGGTTGAGCAGCGCGTCCTGCGGTGGCGGACGTACCGGGGCCGCGCTACGGCGGAAAGGTTCCTGAGCCTGTTGGCCGTGGCTCTGGAGCCTCGGGGGTGGCGCCTCGTCCGGCTCTATCGCGCGCAGGGGTTCCCGGTTCCGCTGCTGTGGGTCTACGCCAGCGGCCCAGACGATCACGTCGGGCTCGGGGTGGTCGTGCTGGCCGTTCCGGGCGGTGCCTGGGGATATCACGTCGCGGAGCCCGGCCGGCGCAGCTACCTGGCTCCCTGCGGTGACACCAAAGCCGCTGCCGAACAGGTCGAAGACCTGCTCAAGCGCCGCATGTTCCCGACTCCTGGTAAGTCACAGGAGGGACGACCCCATGGGGTGGGCTCAGGGATCGTTCCTCATTCTCGGCGGTGACGCACGGCCCCGGCTGGGGAACTCGGGCCGTCGCTCGTCACCGCCCACCCCGCCTCTCTGCTTCATCCCTGGGGCAGAGAGGCGGGGCACCGCCGAGCATGCGCTACCTGCTGTGCTTCCAGTGTCGCGCACATATGCGTGGTTCGTAGCGACGGTGATCGGCAAGGCGGGCCGCTCCCGGGCGGATCGAAATCACCGGGGTCGTCAGGTGCCTTCAATCTCGCGTAGGCCGCGCCTGAACTTCTTCTGGACGTCGTTCATGGAATTAAGGCCAATATAGTAAGCGATGGCCGCGTTTCCGATGACTTTTGTGGCTCCGCTCGCGATGGCTCCGGAGATCACGTTACCCGCTCCGGGGATAAACTTGGCCAAGGCACGGGCGGCCTCGCGGAGGGCGAAACCTGCACCTACGTTGATGCCGAGTCCTGCCAGGAAGTCGCGTGCCGTGTCCAGCGACATCTCCCTCCCAGATATGTAAGCGATCACAACGATCATCATCACTTGCAGTGACGTGATCACCGGCATGTCCGCTACTGGAATCGGCGTAACACCAACAGCACCGCAAACGCTCGCGAAAAGTATGACTACACGCTTCGCCATCTTTTCTTGGACTTGGCGAAACTGCGCGAGGCGCGTGAACTCCAGCAGCGCCTCGTCAGGGATGGCCTCAGCGATCTGTGCGGCAAGCCGCTCGATGCCCCATCGGTAGTCCCGATTGGGATTCGGGCGGCCGTCCGGAAGGAGGTAGAAAGAGGCGCAGACGGCCATCGCCTCTGCGGCGAGGTGCTGCCAGAGGAACTCCCGCCCACGCAGATGCCGGTTGAACACCTGCACCGCCTCATCCACATGCCGCATCTTCTCCGGATCGCCCTCACTCAGCCGGACGTCGGAGGGCTCCATCTGATCGCATTGGGTGAGTACCGGGATTATCTTGACCCGGGCTTCCTCCGGCACATTGCTCTGTTCGTCCAAGGCCGCACGCAGAGCCATTTCCGCGAAGTCCAGGTCGGCGCTTATGGCGGAATCGACCTGCCGGGCTTGGACGCAGAAGAGAATTACATCTGGGCAGTGCTCGGCGATTGCTGTGCGCACCGACTCCTCGACCGTAGCGTGGGGGTCGTCCTCCGTAGGCCGTGATCCCTCCTGCACGCCCCGAGTGTCGAGGACCTCGACCGAGCGCCCGCCGAATTGCAGCGTCTCCCACTTGGCTTCCCCCGTCTGCGCCGTGACATGACCGACCGGACGCAGCTTCGCGGAGGCGATCGCATTGATCAGCTGGGATTTCCCCGCACCACGGCGGCCCAGGAGCATGACCCGCGGAGGACGCCGATCATGCAACAGGCCATGCAGGTCTTCAACCTCCTTCTTCACCTTTTTCCGAACCGGCCCGGGCAACTCGTCGAGCAAGCTCGACAGCTGCTTAAGAACCTTGTCCATGCGCGATTGGCCGTCCTGTTCATCCGCCATTTTTCAACCTTGTCCTGATTGTGGCCTGGTGGGAAACTTCTAACCGACTTTACCCCGGAGCCCGCGTCCAAGCGGGTTACGCACGAGAAGCTCATCCCGCAATATTTCCGCTACTTGAGCACCAAGCCTCCGGAATGTCACGTCGGCATCACCCCATTGGGTTCTCCGTCCGCATTTCTGTCAGGCGGCCTGGATTTAGGTACCGACTTATTGGCGTCGTTGGATCATCTGCCTAAACGAATCTGCATGGTCGATGCAGAGCTGCGCGTGTGCCTGGTTGGCAGCAGCTTCGGTGAACAACGGGGCGGGCCGCACCTGGGCCGGCGGGCCACTGAGCGCGGACGTCGCGGACAGGCACTGCGTCAGGTTCTCCCGCGACTCCTCCGCGGTCAGCGTCGGCTTCACGGCTCACTGCCTCCGGCATCGTCGGACGGAATAGGCCCATCCCAGCCGGACGCGCGGAGGCGTTCGGCGAACACGGCGTGGGCCTGGCGGTACTCGGCCTCTCGGTCGGCCTTGTAGAAGGGCGCCTCGTACCCGTCCGGTACAGGGCCATTGATCTCGGGGTCCAAGTGGTCTTGGAGCTGCTTGAAGTGCTCCTTCGTCTGTCCGTAGCCAAAGGTGTTGTGGTTGCCCGCGATCTTCCGCCCGTTCGCGTCGAACCAGATCTGCGCCTCGTAATCGGACAGGACGGGGTACCGAGACCGGTAGATCGCGACGAGTTGCTCGGCCGTCATCCCGAGCCAGAGCGCGACCATCGCATCCAGTTCGACCAGCGCCGCCCGCCGTTCGCGCTCGGTGCGGAGCGGCGTGCCGTAGTTCCACTCGGACGTGAGGGCGGACGGGCTGTTGAGCGGAGCCAGCCCCGGCCAGTCGACCGCCCAGGTCTCGTCGCTCCAGGCCGGGTCGTACAGCTCAGCCCAGAGATCGGCATAGGCGTCGGTCAGGGAGTTGAGCCGGAGAGTGCGGAGCAGAAGTTGCGGCGCCAGCGGATGACCTGGGTGTCCGGCAGGCATATTGGGCGCATCGCCGATCTGGAGGTCAGCTCGACCCGTGATACGCAACAAGTAGTCCAGCGGCAGCGCAGCCCAAAAGCCCGCAGCTAGCGCCGTCCCACGATTGTCAGGCAGAGCCAGCGTATGGACCGCATTCACATGGGCAGGGCCAGGTGGGATTAGCGCTGCAAAGAGAGATCGCTCATTGGCAAGCGGTATTCTTCGCCTCCACGCAAGCCTATAGAACTCTGTATAGCGGCGACTGCAACCATCCGAACTCGTCCATCGAACTTGCTCAACAAGATAGCTTTCCTTGTCGGAAGCCCGTACATAATTGGTGACGGGGACAGCCTGCACGGGAAGCTCATTCAAGTCCCACGCCAGATAGTCATTCTTGTTCCGACAAGGAATATTCGGCCGCTTGGCGAACGGAGTAGCCTGCGAAAAGTGTGGCCCTTGCAGAATGACAGCATTAAGCGAGGTCGGCTGCCCGGTCTGCCAGCGTATATAACCGTCCTTCTTAGCGTTCGCTTCGTCATATCCGCGACTAATTCTGGACCTGGCGTCGTCTAGGCGTTGCGAATACCCAGCCAATGCCCGGATCGCGCCCGCTTCTGCGGTAGTGACCGGATACAGCAAGACAGTATGATCAAGTGGCGCTTCCGTCGCGCCAGCAAACTTGCGCCATTGCTCCAGCAGCGGCCTGTCCACTCGGATCATGCGGTCCCGGTGAGGACGGAGGTCCCACTTTCCCTCCTGCCTTACGCCCGGAAGGTCCCCCTCACCCTCATGCTCTAGCGACTCACTCATAACAGTCGGCTCAAATAGCCAACACATATGAATGAACTCTATTTCATTCCGCCTTACCCCATAGATGTGAACACCAAACTCTAGTCGATCTTCGCCATCAAACAGGAAGCGCGAATTCATAAAGTGACCATGGATGCGAAGATGATGATAAGCGGCCGCCCGCAGACGACCTTCCTTGCTTCCGCCGAAGTGAGTATCTGGATGAATAAGGCTTGCTATACCAAGATTGCTCAGATTCCTCCAAGCTCGGACCATGAATCCTCGATACAGGTCCGGCTGAGTGCCCACCAACAACGCATAACTGGCTTCCGACCCAAGGAACTCTACTGTTGCAGCATTGACAGCAAGCTCGCCCGCGAAATAATCCCACGTAGGATTATGTCCCAGAATGGCAGTCTTTTTCTTCCTCCACTCATCCGTGTCGGGCTTTTCTGCAAGCTTGAACCATGGCTCCCACTCCGCCAGCACTGCGTCCTCGCGCCAGCGAGGCCGGACCCATGGAGGATTACCTACCTGAAGGTCGAAGCCACCGTCCTTGAATACCTGAGCGAACATAAGTTCCCAGTGGAAGAAGCCCTGATCCCTCGCGATGTCCTCGACAGTCGGCAACCAAGGGAAGCGCTGGTTGAGGCGGAGGTCGCTGTCCATCCCCGTCCAAATCGGGAGTTGGTTCTCATACTCCTCCAACTCCGCGAGGCCGCTGAAGCGGTGGGCCAGGGAGTCTTCCGGAACGTCCGCGCGGCCGAGGGCGGCTTCGGCGAAGTCAAGCCAGTCATCCAGGTCGGCCAGCGGAATTACGCGGCGGACTTCGTCCAGCTTCGGTTTGCGGCCCTTGGTCTGCCTCCACTTTGCGCCGCCGCCGGTGGCGACCTTCGCTTGGGTGACAGCACCCGCGAGGTCGAGTTGCTCGGGCTGCGTCCCGAAGAGTGAGTCAGTCACGTAGACCTGCGAAAGGCCAGTTTCTTCGGGCTGGAAGGAGAGACAGTCTCCGTCGGGCGAGATGATGTGAACGGGCTCCAAATCGTCCGATGTAGTGCCATAGGGGCCAGCGGTACCGTCCAGCAGATCGACCTTATCAAGAGGCCAAAACCAGAGGGCGCACCAGGCGTCCATGACAGTCTTCAGCCGCCAGTACGGGGTGCCGGGCGCGGTCAGGTCGTCGTAGACCTTCTCCTTAGGGACGGCCTGTTCCGGCTGCTCGATCCAGTCGGCGCCCCAAACCTCGATGGCGCGGCTGACCTCTCGTTCGGAGATCGTAAGGCGCTGCACAACCAGTCCCCACAGGTACTCGGCACGCCGGGAGAGAGCCTGGAGGCGCTTGAGCTGCGTGGTCTTGCGGCCCTTGTCGGAGACCTTGGCCCGCATCTTCCTGCGCCAGGCGGCGAGCTGCTTGGCCTGCTCGGGAGCCAGGTTCTTGGCCTCCTTGGCGCCGGCCACGGCTCCCCAGCCTTCGGCTGGCAGAAGGAAGTGATGCACCTTGCCGGACGGGATCTCGCCGTCGCGGAACGGGATCTCCTCCGGAGCTTCCTTCAGCCACGTGCCCTTCGTAAGCTGCGCGGCCTCGTACACCTTGCGGCCTGCGCCGATGAGGGAGTTGCCTCGCCGCAGGTGAAGCCCGAACCACGGGGCCTGGAGGCCGGGGTGCATGACGTTCAGCCAGAGCGACACTTCAGCCAACTCGATCGCGGTGTCGTTGAGGTCGACGCCGTACGAGTTGTGCAGCGCGATGTACGCCTTGGCCCGCTGCAACTCCTCCTCGTACTTATCCGGGTCGATGTCCTTGCCGAGTTCCTTCTGACGGCGCTTGAGGTACTCAGCCGCGACCTGGTTGATCGCCTCGTTGAGGAACGCGCCAGACCCAAGAGCGGGCTCGCAGATCTTCCAGCCGAGGATCTCGCGGGCCGTCGTGGTCGTCCCGTCCTGGTCGAGTCGATGCTTGAGCGCGAGCTGAACCGTGACCTGCGTCAGCGACTCGGGCGTGTAGTACGACGCGGACGTCTCGCGGTCGCGGCCGGCGAGGCGGTAGACGAACGAGCCCTTCTCGTAGCGGAGGAACTCTTCCTCACCGTGAAGGTCGTCGTCCTCGTTGCGGCGGACGAAGACATCCTGTGGGTAGTCGTCAGCCTTGGAGGCGGGGATCATCCATGAGCCGTCCTTCGGGTCGCCGTTCTTCGCGACCTCGTACAGGTCCTCGCTCGCGATGAACCCGGTGTACGACATCAGCCCCTCGTACACCGCGCCCAGCTGGTTGATGCCGAGCTGCGCGTACGAGATGAACCCGCCGCGCTCCTTGCGGCGCCCCTTGGTGAGCATGAGGCGGCGCAGCACCCGATGAAGGGTCTCGTTGCGGAGGCGCGTGTCGATGACGCGCTCGTCCTCGTCGTCGTCCACCGAGATGGAGCCGATGAGCTTCACCGAGTCCGGCTCGAACAGGTCGGAGCGGAGGGGCTCGAAGCGCAGGCCCTCGTCGTCCGGGCCGTCCTCGCTGCGGGCGGTGCGGGGGCGGTAGCCCTTGTTGACCATCCGGAACAAGAGGTCGAGCGACTCGTACAGGTGGAACGAGTTGCGGGCCTGCTCGCCGGTGAGGTCGTTCACCACCAGGTCACCGAGGCGGGCAAGGCTGTAGCCCTTGAGGTAGTCCTGGTCGTTGGTGGGGAGGATGCCGAGTTCCGGCCGTGCCTCCGCGTACAGCAGGAACAGGATCCGGTACAGGTACCGCAGCGACTCGCGGCCGAGCCGGCCGGCCAGCTCGCGCGACTCCATGACGTCCTCGGGGTCGACGTCCTGCTCGCGGATCCGGTCGAGGACCTCGTTGGCGATCAGCTCGACGGATTCCTTGAGCCCGTCCCGCAGCTCCTTCGAGACGCCGACCGCGTGGTTGCGGGAGCTGGTGAGCAGTTCGGCGAGCGGCTCGTCCCCGCCCTCGGCCGGGGGCAGCAGCGAGTCGGCGCCGAAGAGCGCGGCGATGACCTCCAGCTCGGCGTTGTCGTTGCGGCCGAGGGCGACGTCCAGGCTGACGGCGAGGTACCGGCCCTCGCCCCAGCTCGCGCGGTCGGCCAGGACCGCCACGCCGCCGGCGAGGATCAGCACGTAGCGGGGCGGCTCGTCGGTGGCGAACAGCCAGGACGCGAGCTTGGTCCCGTCCTCGATCCGCTCGTTGGGGGCGAGCTGGAGCGGGTGGAGCACGCCGGAGTCCATCGCGGCGTCCACGTCGGTCGCCCAGCCGCATTCGATGGCGATGAGGTGCTGGTCGGCGTAGGCGACCTGGACCGTGTGCTCCTCGCCGGTCCGCCGGACGGTCAGCGCACGCGGCTCCGCCTCATAGCCGAGGGCGCGCAGGATCATGCCGTGCAGCTCGCCGAGCTTCTTCCGCCATTCCGGGAGGTCGTCGGGGACGAACTCCTCGGTGCGGAGCCGCTCGTCGAAGTCGGCGAAGTACTTGCGGTCGGCGAAGTACGGCTTGCCGAGCGCGCGGAGCCCGCGGCGCGGGGTGACGCGGCCGTCCTTCTCCTCGTCCGTCCAGCGGGCGTGGAGGCCCCGCTTGACGTCCTTCGGCAGCACCTCGGCCAGGTAGTGCGCCGAGAAGTAATCGCCGCGGTTGACCAGCGAGTCGAGCCTCACTGCGTGGCCTCCTGGGGGACGAGGACGGCGAGGACCCGCAGCAGCGGCTCCCCGGTGGTCTGCAAGGATTTGAGCAGGCGCTGCTGCCGTTCGACGGTGTCGTCCACGCGCGCCTTCACCCGCTCCTGGTGGGACGCGTGGGTGACGTCGAGGGTGAGCTGCCGCCACGACTCCAGGTGGTCGCGGTAGTCGTTGAGCGGCGCGACGATCTCGGCGTCGTAGTGGGCGCGACGTTCTTCGAGGTGGCGGCGCGCGGTGGCGACGGCGTCCCGGACGCGGGCGGTGAGCGGGCCGAGGTCGATGGGGCGGCCCGTGTTCGTCATGTCCGGTCCGACCCCGGCGGCCGCCAGGATGTCGGGCATCTTCCCGGGCAGCACCCGGCCGGACGCGACCGCCATCCACTCCACGACGGTCGGCTGGCCGAAGTGGTTCGAGTACACGCCCTGCACCAGGTACGTCGGCTCGTCCACCCGCGCCACGATGACGGGCGCGGTCTGCCGGCCGAGCTGCACCAGCACCTTGTCCGTCACCCAGTCCACGAGGGGATGCAGGTCGGACAGGTAGGCGATGTCGGGCCACAGGGTCTTCTGGTCGCGGGCCTCGGCGAGCTTCCGGGCCGCGAGGGCGCGGTCGAACGTGACCTTCATCCGCTTCTTGACGTCGTGCGTCCGCAGGTAGTCGGCGGGCAGCGCGGACAGCCGGTGCACGAGGTCCTTGGGCGGCGCGAAGGCGAGGAGCGCGCCGTCGTCCTCCAGGCCGGGCAGCAGGTTCAGGGTGTCGATGGCCTCGCCGACGAATTCGCGCGTGTCCGCGAACAGCCGGGGGACGTCCGCGCGGGGCGGGGCGCCCTCGGTGACCTGCCCCTCCACGGGGCCGAGCAGGTCGCCGAGCAGGTCGTCGATGGGGACGTCCGGGACGGACTCCTCCACGGTCTTGCCGGCGAGCAGATCCTGGATGAGCCGCCGCTCCTCCGCCTCCGGCCGGTACTCGCCGGTGATGGCCTCGGCGGTGCCGAAGGCGCGGTGTGCGGTCTCCTCCTTCTCCAGCAGCTTCGCCGAGACCGTCCGGTCGTCCTTGACGCCGTCGACGCGGGAGGTGAGGAGGAGAGCGGAGAACTGGGGCTGGTGACGCTGCCCGTAGCGGTCGATGCGTCCGTTGCGCTGCTCGATCCGGATCAGGCTCCACGGCACGTCGTAGTGGATCAGGTGGTGGCACTGCCGGTGCAGGTTGACGCCCTCGGACGTGACATCGGTCGTGATCAGCAGCCGGACGGCGCTGCCGCTCAGCCCGAACCGCTCGATGATCTCCATCTGCTGCTGGTCGGTCATGCCGCTGCCGAGCATCTTGTCGACGGCCTTGGCGGGCAGCTTCAGCCGCTTCGGCAGGACGTCCGCCAGCCAGTTCACCGTCTCGACGCTCTCGGAGAACACCACGGCGCGGTTGCCGTCCCGGACGATGATCTTCTCCAGCTCGGTGACGAGCGCGTCCAGCTTGGACGAGTCCTTGTCGGTGATCTGGCCGGCCAGCTCTTTCAGGGCGGTGAGGGCCCTTATCTCGCGGTCTTCCTTGGCGTTGCGCAGCCGGTTCGCGACCGTGCTCTGCAGCGCGCGATGCGACGACAGGAACGCCTTGAGCAGCGTGTACGGGAACAGCCGGTTGCGGGAGTTGACGACCGGGCCGCCGGTGCGCTCGTCCCCCGCGAGCCACACCTGCGTCAGCTCCTCGAAGACCTTCTCCTCCTTCGGCGTGGCCGGGCAGGTGATCGGGACGGACGGCCCCCGGTCCGGCCACTTGGCGCCCATCTGGTCCCGGACCTCCGGGCTGATCTTCGTGCGCCGGATGTAGAGGTGATCGATCTGCTTCGCCTCGTACCTCTCCGCGTCCACGATCGCGGCCGGGTCGAGCATCCTGATCAGCTCGGCGAAGGACTCGGCCTTGCCGTTGTGCGGGGTGGCGCTGGCGAGGAGAAGCGCGTCGGTCCGGCGGGCCAGCAGCTTCGCCAGCCGGTTGCGCAGGCTGCGCTCACCGATCAGGTTGTGCGATTCGTCGATGACGACCGCGTCCCAGTGCATGTGCTCCAGGTGCTGGCCGTACTTGCCCTCGTTCTTGAGCGTGTCGACCGACACGATGATCCGCTTGTAGTGCGTGAACGGGTTGCGTCCGGCCGGAAGCTCCTGCTGGATGCGCTCGATGCCGACCGAGTCCAGCCGGATCAGCGGGATCGCGAACCTCGTCCACAGCTCCCGCTGGAACTGCTCCAGCACCTGCTGCGGGGTGACGACCAGGATCCGCTCGCCGCGCCCGCGCCGGATCAGCTCCGCCAGGATCAGCCCGATCTCCAGCGTCTTGCCGAGGCCCACCACGTCCGCGATCAGCAGCCGGGGCCGGACGCCCCGCAACGCCAGCTCGGCGGGACGCTGCTGGTAGACGAGCGGGTCCAGCAGGAACCGGTCGGACAGCGCCAGGCCGCGCTCCGTCTGGGGCAGCGGGGTGCGGCGCAGGACCGCTTCGAGGAAGAGGCGGCTCTTCGCGAACCGCGGCGTGCCGTCCAACTCCAGGACGGTTTCCTCCGGCCGGAGCAGGCTCACCTTCTCCAGGTCGGTGAAGAAGACCGCCTCCTCGTCCCGCACGAACTCCGAGGCGCCCACCGCCGTGATCTTGTGGCCGTCCGGCACGGGCGCGCAGGTGCGGACGATCCACTCCGCGTCCCGAACCTCGATACGGGCACCGGGCGGGTAGGAGGTGTCGGTCACGAACAGGCCCTTCTCAGAACGGAGCGGTCACCGCGTAGGCGGTGCGGAGGCGGTCGGCGAGGCGTGCCACCACCGAGCCCGGCGGCGCGACCTGCGACAGGTCGACGCGGCGGCGCGGGGGCGGCGGGACGTCCTCGGGATCGGATTCGCGCTCCACATAGGTTGCCAGGGTCAGTGCCCGGATCGCCGCCGGTAGCGGGCCGCAGAGCACTTCGAGCCGCGCTCGGACCTCGGCCACCGTCGGCCTGCCGCCCGGATCGTGCGCCAGCATCGCGGCGACCGGCACGGCGAACGTGTCCGGGAGCCCGGTGACGTCGGGCGGCGCGTCCGCAGAGATGATCTTCGCCATCAGCGCCACAACGGTGTCGGCCTTGTAGGGGTAGTGGCCGGTCAGCGCATAAAGCAGGGTCGCGCCGAGCGAATGCACGTCCGCCGCGGCGGTGATCTGCTTGGGCGTGACGGCCTGCTCCGGCGCCATGCACGCCGGCGTGCCGAGCGTCGCCGTGGACGTCGTCAGATCCGTAGGCCCCTCGGCGAACGCGACCAGGCCCAGGTCGATCACCATGGGCCCGTCCTGTCCGAGGATGACGTTGGCGGGCTTCAGGTCACGGTGCAGCAGCCCCGCCGCGTGGACGTCGCCCAGCGCATCCGCCAGCAGGACGCCGAGGGCCGCCGCATGCTCGACGCTCAGCGGACCCCGTTCGCTCACGAACTCTTTGAGCGTGAGGCCGCGCACGAACTCCATCGCCAGCCACGGCTGCTCGTCGTCCGCGTCCGAGGCATCGACGAGCGAGGCGATGTGCGCGCCCTGGACGGTGCGCAGCGCCTCTGTCTCCCGCGCGAAGCGTTCCCGGACCTCGTCCCGGTCAATGAGATCCGCGCGGATCACCTTCACCGCGACCTGCTCACGGTCATCGGTGACGCCGTAGTAGACGCGTCCCATGCCGCCGAAGCCGAGGCGCCCGTGCAGGGTGATGCGGCCACCGATCCGCTGGGGATCAGACCGGTCCAACGCCTCCACGCTCACCCGCCCCGTCGTCACTGCTCGCCGTGGACATCGCCATTTCGTTTGAGCAGGGTAGCTCTCGAGACGACGTGATCGGCGGGCACCACCAAGATCAACCGGAACTCCCGCACCCACCAAGTCCGGAGTGTTTCGATTTATACAGGAGTTTGCGTGTTGACTCAATACACAAGGCCGAAAGTGGTCGTCGACAGACCTCGTGGCCGGCGCCGCCGCTACCAGCTGGACGGCCGAACCGCCGCGCCCGTTGACAGACCGTCCGCGATTCTCGCCGGAACAAAGCGACACCCCCGCACGGCATGGCAGGCCCGCTGTTCCTCACCGTCGACGCCCCGAGGAGGCGCTCCGCCCTCGCCCGGCTCCGGGAGATCACCGACCCCTACCTCGACTCCTGAGCCCCGGCTCGAACGGCCCCGTAGCCGGAACGAGAGCAGGACGACCTATTGAGCTGAAGGGTCGGCGAACACGCTGACCGGGGCGCATACGCCTGATCAAGCCGCGCGGGGACGTCTGGCAGGTTGTACCGTCAGGGGATGCGACCTTCGGAGGCCTCCTCACAGCGGCCGCATCGTTCGCCACGGTGGCCCTGGGGCGCATTCGCAGCGCTCGCCCTGCAAGCGTCGCTGTTCGGCGTCATAGAACTCAGCGACGCCGACCTCAGCAAGTCGCCCTGGCTCGCGGTCAGCCATGTCCTGATGGTCACATGGCCGATCAGCCTCATCGCAAGCCTGATCGGCTTCTATGCGCTCCTCCACTCCTGGTGGATGCGCCGAACGGCGCCTCTTCGAATGGTTGATCAGGGCGGACACGGAGATCCCCTGACAGGCGGGCACCTCGAACGCCGTCGGCCAAGGACTCGCGGACATGGATGACGGGCTCCCGGTCTGGCGCCGCCCCAATGCCAGGTGGACGGTTGAAGCACCGCACACGTTGACGGTGGGGTTGGTCAGGTCGGTTCGCAGATGACGACCGGGATGGTGCGGTCGGTCCAGCGCTGGTAGTCGGCGTACTCGGGGTAGAGGTCGACCAGCCGCCGCCAGAGGTCGGCGCGTTCATCGCCTTCGGCGGTGCGGGCGATCATCGGCCGCGGGCGGCGGCCCGGCTGGACCGCGACCTTCGGATTGGCGTCGATGTTCAGGTACCACTGAGGGTGCCGCCCCGTTCCCCCTCGGGAGGCGACGAGGACGACGCGGTCGCCGTCCGGGAGGTACAGCAGCGCCATCGTCCTCGGCTTGCCGGACTTGCGGCCGAGGGTGGTGAGCAGGCAGACGGGGACCCCGGACGGGAAGGCGCTGCCGAAACGGAACCGGCCGCCGACGCGTCCGCCGGTGGCCCGGAAGAGTGCGACATGTCCGCGGGTGACGACCTTCATCGCAGGGACGAACAGCGCGGAATCGAAGAACTTCGGCCTGCTGCTGGGCACCGTTCACTCCGTCCTCCGGGGATGGTGCCCAGTGTGCCGTTCCGGCCACGGATGCGCAGCCCGCGTCCCGCTTTCATGGCCGGAGACCTCGAAGGCGCAAGCATCGGCACGGGGCGGCCGAGGTCGGCAAGGCGCGGAGGGACGGCCCCCTCCCAGCGTCCCTCCGCGCGGTCTTCACGGGTTGAGAACCGTCCTCACCAAGGAGGATGAAGCGGGTGGTCCGACGATCGTCGTGTTCCTGAGTGATGATGTTCAGCGGGCATCCCGGTCGCGCCTGCTGGTGGGGCACAGCAGTGAACTCCGCCTGACCGCCTACGAGAACGGAAGGCCGGCTCAGTTGTGGGGAGTCCAGCCTTCCCGGCCGTAGCGGCTCAGCGCCTTCTCGATCTTTGCAACGTGCGGGTCGTCAACGCGGCCGAGGGGGATCAGGAGTTTCCAGCCGGGTTTGGTCCGCAGGCCCCAGACGGGATAGCGCTGCCAGGCCGTGAGCCGGTTCAGGCGGGCCCCCGGTGCCGGGACGACGTGGATACCGCAGAACTTCCCCATGCGGCCCCAGATCCGGGAGTTGCCGAGCGGCTGGATGGCCACTTGCTCGATGTCGCCCCAGGCCCATTCCAGCCGGTGGCCGTCGAGCGTCGCGATGATCCCGGCGTCACGGACGGCGATCTCGGCCGCCCTCACGTTGAGTGGCCGGGTGGACGCCCCGTAGGCGCTCACGAAGGACAGGAGGCTGCCCAACCCCACCGGAACCGCCCATCCCTTCTGCGCACCTTGGCCTTCGAGCAGCGTGGTGATCGCGTAGGTGAGCAGGACCACGCCCGCGAGCGCGTAAAGGACGAACGTCGCCCACGATTGGCGGGGCTTCCAATTCACCGTGGTCCCCGCGGATGTGGGGACGCGCAGGCGGCGCGTCCCCACCCGGGGGCTCGGCCGCGTCGTCTCATCGGTGGGCCGGGTGGCCACGGCCATCTCCCGCGGATCGGCCGCGGGGGTGGCGGCGGATGGGGTAGCGGTGCCGTGCAGGAGGCGGTGCAGGAGTTGCTCGGCGGTGGGACGGTCGGCCGGGTCCTTGGCCAGGCAGGAGGCGACGATGGCGCGCAGCGGTTCGGGCAGGTCACCCAGGTTGGGGTCCTGGGTGAGGACGCGCTGGAAAACGGCCGGGACGCTGTCCTGGCCGAACGGTGCCCGGCCTGTGGCGGCGAAGATCAGGGTGGCGCCCCAGGCGAAGATGTCGGCGGCCGGACCGACCGGCCGTGCGGCGACCTGTTCGGGCGCCATGTAGGCGGGCGTACCGATCACCTGGCTGGTCAGGGTGCTGATGGCGTCCATGGCGCGGGCGATGCCGAAGTCCACCACCCGTGGCCCCTGATCGCCTAAAAGGATGTTGGACGGCTTGAAGTCACGGTGCACCACGTCGGCGGCATGGATGGCGACCAGCGCCGTGGCCGTGCCCACGGCCAGCCGATGCAGATCGTCCCCGGTCAGCGGGCCACGTCGGCGCACCGCCTGCGACAGCGTCGGACCGTCGATGAACTCACTGACCAGATACGAGACGTCGCCCTCCACATCGGCGGCCAGCACCCGGGCGGTGCAGAACGACGCCACCCGCCGGGCCGTACCGATCTCGCGGGCGAAGCGGACCCGCGCCCTGGAAGCACCGTCCAAACGCGTATGCAGCAACTTGATCGCGACCAGCGCCCCGTCGGACGCCTGGCCCAGGAACACCGTGCCCTGGCCCCCGCTGCCCAGACGGGCGGTCACCCGGTATCCGGCGACGCTGGCAGGATCTCCGGGCTCCAGCGGTGTTCCCTGCGGCATGGGGGCCTCCGGTGGGAGCGTGCGACGCCCCGCGATGGTAGCCCGCCCTCAGCGAGGCGGCGTTCCACAAGCGTCATGAACGGGCTGAGCAGTCACCACCGATCGGCACCCCATGCGGGCGGCGACCAGGTCTTCGGCCTTCGCCTCAACTCGCCGATGCCTGCGGCGTCCCGCGTCGGCGAACGGCCTGCGCCACCAGGTCGACCAGGTGGTCGTACCGGGGTTCGTCCTCGGCCAGGCCGCGGAAATCCGCCGGCACATGGTTGTTGGCGAACTCCCTGAGCTGGACATCCGCGATGAGGACCGGGACGAACTTGCGGTCCTGCTCGATGGACCGCCGCATGAGCGTCTCGTACATCGCCTCGACCCAGTGCGGTGACTTGGACGCCTTACCGAAGACGATGATCCCGTGCGTGGATTCCAGCACCGCCTGTTCGAGGGTATGGGTGATCTTTTTGCTGGGTTGCAGAACGACCTTGTCGTAGGCGAGTTTCACGCCTTTGGCCTGGAGCCGCTGGATGAAGCCGGTGACCCAGGCGGTGTCCTCCTCCGCGTAGGCGATGAACGCGTCATAGCCGCCGTCCCGCCCGTCCCCGGGACTCGGCAACGGCGGCACCCGCCGCTTTGGCCGCCTTAGCTGATGCCGCACCCCCACCCAGGTGAAAAAGGCGCCCACTACTCCCGCGAGAGCCGCGATTACCGGTGCAACGGAGCCCACTATCCCCATGACAAAAGCGTAGGCCGCCATGCTTGGTGGCAGTGGGCGATCGCCGCATCCGCCCACCCCTGTCCAATTGTGGACACGATTAGTGACGCGGCACCGGGAAGGGGCTCTGCAGAACGCTATCCCGGCCGGATTCCCCGCTGTCCGCACGCCGGCACTACAGAACAGATCGTTTCGGTGCCGGTCTGGCCATATCGTGGCGAGGCGCGTCCGGGCGGAAGACTCGGCGGGGAGGGGATGCCGTGGTGCCACGTCGGTCGGCATGGCTCTGGAAGGCCGCAGGGTATGACGAGGTCCTGCGGCTCGGCGACGCGGTCGTCCTGGTCGAGGAAAGCGTCACCGGGGCCCGCGCCGTCCTCCGGTACGTTCCAATGCGCGTCCTGGCCAATCGCAAGCGATATCCGGAGCTTCGTACGCAACTGACCAGACTCGCGGAAGTGTCCGACCCGCGGGTACTCCCCTTTCAGGATTTCGTCACCGATCCCCGCCTCGCCCGTCCTGACCTCCATGTGGGCACCGGGTACGGCGGGGCCCTGGTCTACGAGGCGGTCGCGGGCGCCGACCTCCGCCGGCTCCTCCAGCGCAACACGCCGCTGGCCCCCGAGGCCGCCCTGGTCGTGGCCAAGGACGCCCGCCTCGGGCTGGCCGCCGCGCACAGGCACGGCGTGCGTCCCAACGTGCTCGCCCCGCATCGGATGATCGCCACGGACGAGGGCCGGATCCTCCTCACCGGCCTGGCCCTGGGAACGATCGAGGAGCCGGATTTCCTTTACCGGGCCCCCGAGCTGTGGCGGCACGAACCCGATTCGATGGCCGCCGACTGCTACTCCCTGGGGTGCGTCCTGTTCGAATGCCTGACAGGCCGCTCCCCGTTCCGCCGTTCGGCCCTCTTCAGCCTCATGAGCGCGCACACAACGGCGGCTCGCCCGCTGGAGGTCCTTCCCGTCCCCCTGCGCCCCCTCCTGGCCGAGGCCCTGGCCAAAGAACCACCCCGCGACCTCTCGCCAACGAAGATCGACGCACTGGCCAAGGCGACCTACGGCCCCGACTGGGAGTCCCGGGGCCGCCGAGCCCTGGCCGAACGAGCGGCCCCCTTCATCCAACCCTTCCCACCCCCGGCCCCGCGTCCGCCGATGCCGTAGCCGTCGCTGGAGGGGGCATGGTGCCGAAGAGCCGATTCGGCACGGAACGGACGCGCGGCACTGGAAATACCCTTAAGCGGATCATCGACTCCTCCGCGCGCTTCCCGGGCAGCGGCTCCGACGCCCACGTCACCGAATACGGTTCGACTTGCACATATATAGGAAACGGTCCCGGTCGAGTGATATTTCTGCTGCTCCGATAAGGAAGAATCTTCGATCAATTGTCACGGTCGGGTTATTCTCCGTAAACTGACGGCAAGGTCCGGTGGTCCCACCCATCCGTTGCGATCCCGGTTCACCAGACCATCGCCCGGATGGATTGTGTGGCTTTCGACCGCTGACCCGGTCGCCATCCCCAGGGGGAAGGGGTGTTGGTGTGGCCGAGGCGTACCTGGCATACGGGCGGCGGGACGCCGAATGGACCCGGATGCTCTGGCAGCAGCTCACCCGGCACGGTCTGCGGGTCTTCTTCGACGAGCTCATGTTGCCGGGCGACGGCGTCGTGCACACCCTGGAGCAGGCCATTCGGGACACCACCGCCGGGATCGCGGTGTTCGGCCCCGGCCTGGCCGGCAACGGAAACGACGGGTGGGCGCTGACGGAGTACTCCGCACTGCTGCAGTCATGCGCGGAGCGGGGCCTGCCGTTCGTCCCCGTCACCTTCGGCGGCGCGCCGATCCCCCCGTTCGCCCGGGACTGGGTCTGGGTGGACTTCGGGAAGGCCACCGGCCAGGCGTTCGACGACAAGGCCGCCGACCTGGCACGCACGCTGCTGGGGAAGCAGACGGCGGGCGTTCCCGAGGAGACGGTGCTTGCGGCCCCGCCCCGTCCGCTGACCGAGCCCGAGCAGCGTTCCGTCGTGGTCTGCTACGCCCCCGCGGACGCCGAATACGGCAGGCGGCTGGTGGAGCGGATCGGCCGGGCGGGCCTGCCGGTCTGGTCGGTGCGGAGCCTGCGGCCCGGCGACCGGCATGTCTGGGCGATCCGGCGGCAACTCCGGTACGCGACGGTGATCGTGGTGGTGATGTCCTCCGCCGCGCAGGACTCCGACGACATCACCAGGATGATCCTGGAAGGCCAGTGGCACGGCCGCCTGTTCCTCCCGGTCCTGCTGGAGGGCGACCGGCACTACCTGCTGGCCGACCTGTGGTGGGCGGACGCGCGCACCGGCGGCCCCCTGGACGATGGCGCCCTGGCGCAGCTCGGCCGGCTCCACGAGGCGGCGCTCAGCGGACGTCCGGTCGCGCAGGCGGACGTGCTGCCCGAGCCCTCGACCGTCGTCCCGTCCGTGCACGTCCCCGCGGCGGTGTCGCTGGAACGGCTCCGGGCCGCGCTGGCCGAGCGGGAGATCGAGCACGCCGACCTGCTGACGACGTCGTTGCTGCTGGAGGCCGCGGACCGGCTCGACTCCGGCTGGCTGCGGCGGCGGGACGGCGCCGGTCTGCCGTGCGCGCTGCTGTCCGGGGCGGACGCGCTGTGGGCGGCGGCCTCGGACGGTCGGATGGGGTTCCGCGCCCAGACCGCCATCGCCCCGATCAACGGCGGACGGCACACCGAATTCCTGACCCTGTCGACCAAGCTCGGCTGGCGTTCGTCGGCGGACGAGGCGATCCCCGCCTACCGGGAGTTCGCCGCCCGGGCCATGGGCCGGCCCGGCTTCTTCCCCACGCTGCGCAACCCGCGCAGCGAGCAGCACATGGACTGGTACGACCAGTGGACCCAGACGGTGCTGACCGTCCATGCCCGGCTACGCGAGTGCGGAGTGCGATCGTGACCATCCTGATTTTCCTGGTGCCGGCCGCGCTCGCCGCCGGCGCCGGCTACCTCTACCGGCTGGGCCGGCACGTCGTGCCGATCGACCATGTCGGCGTCGTCCGGCGCGTGCGGGGCCGTCCCCACCCCGATCCCGCGTACCGGCGGGTGGTGCCCTCGAACGCGCGAGGAGTGCTGGCGCGCACCCTCTCCCCGCAGCGGCCGGTCTGGCTGATGCCCGGGTTCTACACCGTGGAGCCCGTGCCGCGGATCCACATCCCCGAAGGCATGATCGGGCTGGTCACCGCGCGCGAGGGCCGCCAGCGCCCGCGCGACCGCGCGGTGGCGCTGCTGCCGGCGGGCGTGGACTGTGACCACTTCCAGAACGGGGAGTCCTTCCTGCTGCACGGCGGCGAGCAGGGGCCGCAGGCGACGACGCTGGCCGGCGGCGCCTCCTACTACCTCAACACCGAACTGTTCGAGGTGCGGACGGTGCCGCGCACCTATGTGCCGGCCGCGACGGTCGGGCTGGTGATGGCCAAGGTGGGACGAGTTCGCCAGCCCGGCCAGCCGTTCGCCGAGCATGTGCCGTGCGACGACTTCCAGGACGCCGAGACCTTCCTGCGCGGCGGTGGGGAGATGGGGCGGCAGCTGGCGGTGCTCTCCGGAGGCGCCTACTACGACATCAACCCGGACGTGTTCGAGGTGATCACCGTCGAGAACGTGGGGGAGGGCAGAGAGGGGCTGACCGCCGAGCAGCTCAGGGATACCACCATCCCGGTCGGCCATACCGGAGTGGTGATCATCACCGACGGGGCGGAGCCGCGTGAGAACGAGACGGTGGGGCCCGCGATCGGGGGGCATCGCGATTTCCGGCTGCCCTGGGTGTTTCTGGCCAACGGCGGGCGTCGCGGCGTGCAGCAGGAGACCCTCAAGGAGGGGATGACCTGCTCACTCAACCCGTGGTTCGTCCGGGTGCTGCTGGTGCCCACCTATCTGCTCAACATGGAGTGGAACAAGAAGGACGCCGTCAAACAGGGCCAGTACGACGGGCGGTTGCACGAACTGGATCTGATGACCAGCCAGGGGATCACGCTGCGGGTCGAGGTCTCGCAATCCCTGCGGATCCCGTCTGCGGTGGCGCCTCGGCTGATCAGCGAGTTCGGCAGCTCGCCGAACGCGGGCCGGCTGGCCGGTGGCGCGCTGGTGGACGACCCGCAGCCGGTTCAGCGTTTTGTGGAACGGGTGCTCGGGGCCACCGTGGAGACGTATCTTCTCGAGATCGCGGCGGGTTCCACGGTCAAGGAGTTCCTGTCGGGGGTTCTCGACATCCGCACCAATCTCAGCTCCCAGGTGCGCAACGCCCTGAAGGCGTGGGATGTGGAAGCCGTGCGCACCAACATCGAGCGGGTCACCTCTCTGGACCAGGTGTACTACGCCGAACGGCAGCGGACCTTCGTCGCCGAAACCGAGAGTGAAGTGCTCGACCAGGAGCAGGTGAACACCGACAAGCAGGTCGCCATCGACCTGAAGAAGATGGAGACCGAGAAGCGTCGCGCCATCCAGCACATCCAGGCCGAGGCCGAACTGCTGGGGCTGGAACATGTGCGGATCACCAGGATGATCCAGGAGATGTCCAAGCTGCCGGTGCCGTCCTACATGGGCGGCGACCTGTCGGGCTACCTGGAATCGATGCCCATGAACGTGGTGCGGGAGCTGCTGCTGCGGATAGAGCAAATCCGTGACGGCGAAGCGTCCCCCCAGGTTCGCGGCGGCGAGACCCCTCCAGAGATCCTCGAAGGCGAGGAGTCATCGGGGGAGCCCACGAGCTGATCTCAAATACGGGGTGGCCGCTCGCCCCTCCCCGAGGGGGAATGCGCAAGACGCCCGGCCCAGGAACACGGTCGTGATAGGCGCCCATCCCCAAACCACCCGGAACCAGCCCAAGATCGAATTCAAGTGACCGGGCGGGAGGGGTGGAGCGATGCGGACCACGCGGCGGCCCAGGGAGGTGGCACGTGTCCTGGTCCGTTCTAGGGGGTGGGGAGCGCGGCTTTTTCGGATGGGCGGATCGTCCAGGCATATTGCGTGGTGGCGAGTACGCCGAGCAGGACGGTGGTTGCCGCCAGCAGGATGCGCAACTGGATGCCGGCGCCCAGGCCGATGATCGCCCAGGCGAGGAAGGTCAGAGCCGTGACGCCGTTGGCGACGGCGACGGCGCGGACGGCGGCGGGGGCGGGGCGGCCGCTCAGCCACCACAACACCACGGCCGCCAGGAGCAGGACGAATGCGACCACCAGCAACACCGGTGTGGACAGCCAGGACGGCACACGCCACCCGTCGGTGCCCCACAGTCCGTAGGCCAGCACCACGCACACCACGGTCAACACCGTCTCCAGCCCCGCGTCCAGGCGCAGCAGCCGGCGCACGCCAGAAGTCGTGGTGAATGTCGTTGTAGACGCCTCCATTGTGATTTCTCCCTTCCCGTCCGCAGTGTAGCGACTGCTACATGCGGTGTGAAGCGGTCGCTACACTGGCGTGCGTGGACCGCCGCACCGAACTCACCGAGAAGGCCCTCGACCATGTGCTCGCTCACGGGCTGATCGGCCTTTCGCTGCGCCCCCTCGCCGCCGCACTGGGCACCAGCGACCGCATGCTGATCTACCATTTCGGCAGCAAGGACGGACTGATCACCGCCGTGGTCGCACTGGCGAACCAACGATTCGCCGCGTCCTTCCAGGCCATGGCCGAGGCCGCCCCGCCCGCCCGAAGCCCCGGGGAATTCGTCCGCCACGCCTGGCGGGCGCTGACCGGCTCCGACGCCGCCGGCCCCATCCGGCTCTACCTGGAGATGTGCGTCCTGGCGCTGCACGAACCAGACCGCTGGAGCACCGCCCAGCAGCGGATACGCGAGCCGTGGCTGGCCATGCTGCGGGAGACCCTCACCGACCTCGGCACGCCGCGGGCGCAGGTCCCCGCCCTCGCCGACCTCATCCTCGACACCCTCGACGGGCTCCTGCTCAGCCGGCTCATCAGCACCGACCCCGCCCGCACCGACGCCGCCGCCGACGCCTTCGCCGATCTTCTGAGATAGCCGCGGGAACGCGACAGTCGCTACGCGGCGACCGGGCGTTGCGCCACGGCATTCACACGACTTCGCGTTCCGCTCAATGAGCCATGAGGGATTCGAGGGCGGCGACGGCGCGGGCGCGATGTTCGTCGAGGATTTCGACCGCGGCGTCGGCGTCGCGCCGGCGCAGGGCCTGCAACGTGGCCTGATGCTCGGCGACGACGCGCGAGCGGTTGCCGCCGTCGCCGTAGTAGATGGAGCGGTAGGCGTCGGTGGCGTCCCAGAGAGAGCCGATCAGCCGGGTCAGGCGCGGCATTCCCGCGTACTCGTACAGCGTCATGTGGAACGTGCGGTTCGCCTCGGTCATCTGGAGGATGTCGCCGGCGGCCTCGGCGCGTTCGACCTCCAGCTGTGCCTTCTCCAGGACGTCGAGGTCCTCGTCGGTGAGGTGCCGCACGGCCTGGCGCACCGCCTCGGCCTCCAGGATCTCCCGGATCCGGTAGACCTCGCGCAGGTCGTCCAGCGACAGTTCCTCGACGAAGTAGCCGCGGTGGGCGTGGTAGGTGACGAGCCCTTCGCCCTGCAGCGTCTTGAGGGCCTCGCGGAGCGGGACGCGGCTGACGCCGAGTTCGTCGGCGAGCGTGTCCTGCCGGATCGGCGCGCCCGGACGCAGCCGCCCGGTCGTGATGGCACGGCGGAGCTCGCCGAGAACGAACTGCTGGGCCGTGGGGGGTCTGCGCCGACCTTCCACCGGGTTCACCGCTCCAATATCTCACGGACCCAGGCGTCGTCCCGCCCGAGCGGCGGCGGCGCCAGCCGGTAGGCGGGCGGGGTGGCGCCGAGCCTGATCGGGTTGGCGACCTGGCCGACGCCGTCCACCCGGACGGCGGGGTCGAGGCCCAGCTCCGCGGCGAGGTCGAAGGCGGCGGCGATGTCGTTGATCGGCCCGCAGGGCACGCCGGCCTCGGTGAGCGCGGTGAACCATTCGTCGGCGGTCCGCCGGGCGAGGGACCGGGTGAGCGCCTCGACGAGCGGTTCGCGGGCCGCGACCCGGCCGGCGTTGGTGGCGAAGCGGGGGTCGTCGGCGAGGTCCGGACGTTCCAGCACCCGGCACAGGACGCGGAACTGGCGGTCGTTGCCCGCGGCGATCACCATCGGCCGGTCGGCGGTCTCGAACACCTCGTACGGGACGATGCTGGGATGCCGGTTGCCCATGGCCTGCGGCACCGCACCGGCCGCGACGTACGCCGACGCCTGGTTGACCAGCGCGGACAGCAGCGAACTCAGCAGTGAGACCTCGACCCGCTGGCCTTCGCCGGTGCGGTCGCGGTGCCGCAGCGCCGCCAGCACGCCCAGGGAGGCGTGCAGCCCCGTGATCACATCGACGAGCGCGACACCGGTCTTGGTCGCGCCGTCGCCGGTGACGCTCATCAGGCCGCCGACGGCCTGCGCGATGAGGTCGTAACCGGGCAGCCCGGCGCCCTTGTCCGCGCCGAATCCGGTGATGGAGCAGTAGACCAGGCCCGGATTGAGCTCGCGCGCCCGTTCCCAGCCGAGTCCGAGGCGGTCCATCGTGCCCGGCCGGAAGTTCTCCACGAGGACGTCCGCGCGTGAGACGAGCGCGCGGGCCACCTCCAGGTCGTCCGGGTCCTGGAGGTCGAGCGCGATCGACCTCTTGTTCCGGTTGACGGAGAGGAAGTAGGTGGCCTCCCCGTCGGCGTAGGGCGGGCCCCACGAACGGGTGTCGTCGCCGCCTCCGGGGCGCTCGACCTTCACGACCTCCGCGCCGAGATCAGCCAGCAGCATCGTCGCGTACGGCCCGGCCAGGACCCGGCTGAAGTCGGCGATGAGCACGCCTGAGAGTGCCCTGTCGCTCATGCGGGCACCACACAGCACGTTGTTCCGTCGCCGGCGCGCCGACCGTCCATCAGGTTCGAGATATCCACACCTCGTGAAACTAGCGGGAGAGTGATTGGATAATCAATACTGGATCCAATCTACCCGGAAGTGAGGCGTCATGAGCATGCGACCCCAGACCCACCCGACCGCGCTGTTCGCCGTCGACGGGCTGCTGACCGAGGAGGAACGCGACATCAGGCAGGCGGTGCGGCGGCTGTGCGCCGACCAGGTGCGCCCGAACCTGGCCCGCTGGTTCGAGGAGGGCCGGCTTCCCGCGCACGAGCTGGCCCGCGAGTTCGGAGCCCTCGGCCTGCTCGGCATGCACCTGGAGGGATACGGGTGCGCGGGGCTCGGCGCGGTCTCCTACGGGCTCGCCTGCCTGGAACTGGAGGCCGCCGACTCGGGGGTGCGCAGCCTCGTCTCCGTGCAGGGCTCCCTCGCGATGTACGCGATCTGGCGGTACGGCAGCGAGGAGCAGAAGAAGGAGTGGCTGCCCGCGATGGCGGCGGGCGAGAGCATCGGCTGCTTCGGCCTCACCGAGCCCGACTTCGGCTCCGACCCGGCCGGGATGCGCACCCGCGCCCGGCGCGACGGGGACGACTGGGTGCTGGACGGCACCAAGATGTGGATCACCAACGGCTCCATCGCCGACATCGCCGTGGTCTGGGCGCAGACCGACGAGGGGATCCGCGGGTTCCTCGTCCCGGCCGGCACGCCGGGGTTCACGGCGAACGACATCGAGGGCAAGCTGTCGCTGCGCGCCAGCGTGACCAGCGAACTGGTGCTGGACGGCGTGCGGCTGCCCGGCAGCGCGCTGCTTCCCGGCGCCCGCGGCCTGGGCGGCCCGCTGGGCTGCCTGAACGAGGCCCGCTTCGGGATCATCTTCGGTGTGCTGGGCGCCGCGCTCGACTGCCTGGAGACGACGATCTCCTACGCGTCGGACCGCGAGATCTTCGCCCGGCCGCTCGCCTCGTTCCAGCTCACCCAGCAGAAGCTCGCCGACATGGTGCTGGAACTGGGCAAGGGGCTGCTGCTCGCCGTGCACCTCGGGCGGCTCAAGGAGGCGGGCTCCCTGACGTCCGACCAGGTCAGCGTCGGCAAGCTCAACAACGTGCGCGAGGCCCTCGACATCGCCCGCACCTGCCGCACCGTCCTCGGCGCGAACGGCGTCACCCTGGAGTACCCGGTGATCCGCCACGCGGCCAACCTCGAATCGGTGCTCACCTACGAGGGGACCTCCGAGATCCACACCCTCGTGATCGGGCGTGCGCTCACCGGACACAGCGCCTTCGCGTGACCGATCCCGCCGGGCCGGCGCCGCCGGCCCGGCCGGGTCCGGTGGGCGCCCCGGCGGGGCCACGCCTCAGCGGGGCGGCAGCCGGCCGACCTCCACGAGGGCGGCGTACAGGTCGGCGATCAGCATGGGCTGGCGGAGGGTCCCGCCCAGCAGCGACTCGGCGCGCCCCAGCCGGTAACGCAGGGAGTTCGGATGCAGGAACAGTGACTTGGACGCCGCGGAGACGTCCAGGTCGTGTTCGAGGAAGGCGGTGACGGCGTCGAGCAGCAGCGGCTGGCCGGACAGCGGCGCCAGGAAACGCTCGGCCCGCCGCCTCCGCTCGTCGCCGTCGGCGGAGGAGAACATCCACGCCGAGATGGTCAGGTCCTCCCACCACCGGACACCCGGCTGTTCGTCGTCTTCGCGCGGGCCGCGCATCCGCAGGAACATCGCGCTCTCATGGGAGAGGTTGAAGTCCCCCAGCCTGGTCACGCCGCGGCCCACGAGGACCGTCATCCCCGTGATGTGGTCCAGCAGCCCGTGCAGCGTCTCGTCCGAAGCCTGCACCAGCGCGATGGTCCAGTCCTCCTGCCGCAGGGACAGATGCGGGATGCGCATGTGCACGAGGCTCTTCGACAGGTTCTGCCACGCGAGGTGCGGGTTCCGCTCCGCGGTCACCAGCAGGACGCGCCGGTCCTCCCCTTCGATGAAGCCCAGAAGGCCGGCGCGCTCGACCAGGTCCTCCGAGTAGGGCCGTCCTTGCAGCAGCCGGACGAGCAGCTCGTGCTGGAGCGTGCTCAGGTGCGCCGGGCTGAGGTCGTGCGTGCCGTGGAGGAACGAGGCCAGATTCGCGACCGCCCTGATGAGGGGGACGTCACGCGGGTCGGGGTCGTGCTGCCAGGAGGCGAGGATCCAGCCGTAGCGGCGGCGGCCGTAGGCGATCGGGAACGCCATCGACGTCCTGCCGCCCGGTGACGGCAGGGTCACTATGTCGTCGTGCGCGGCCTGTTCGAGCAGGCCGAACAGCGAACGCGGGAGCCGCGCCGGTTCGGGCCATGTCTGCGTGCCGGCCTCGTCGGTGATGCTCAGCCGGGCCGACACCAGCATCCCCAGCCGCCGCATGAGCGCGTGTTCCGGGCTCTCGTCCGGCGGGTGGTCGAACGCCTCGGTGATGCCGGCCAGGTGGGCGTGCGTGTCCACCATCTGCTGGAGGAACTCGGGGTCGTCCCGGAGCGCGCAGCGGCGCACGTGGTCGATCACGTCGACCACCGCGGTCTCCAGCGGGATCTCGAAGACGGGGAAGTCCAGCCGTTCGCCCTCGTCGATCAGCGCCGCCGGCACGCCGCGGGTCTGCACCCCGCTGGCGTAGCCGAGCGCCGCCATGCCCCGGCCGGCGAGTTCCCGCACGAGCGCGCGCTGCGCCTGGACGTTCGCCCGCAGCCGCATGCCGGTGGTGATCACGATCCAGCCGGGGGACAGCCAGCGCGTCGGTTCGGCGATCTCGACCGAGTGCGCGCCCAGCGCGACCGTCGTGGACGCGCGCGCGTGGGCGGTGTGCAGGACCAGGCCGAACCGCGGCACGGCCATCAGGTCCGACAGCAGCACGCCCCCGCGCCGCGGACGGGGCTCAGCCGGGACGGGGACCTGGTCGGACATGGTGTGTCCTCTCCGCGCCCAGGTGGGGTCGCGTGCCGCACCGGCTTCGGAGATAACGAGAAATGGTCTGCCGCTCTTCGTGGTCGGCACGATGTGCGGCCATGCCGGGCTCGCTGACACTTCTGGGACCGCCGGTGCTCTCGGGTACCCCGACCTGGAGGAATCCAATGACAACCACTACAGACTCTCGCGGTCCCAGGCGATGGCGTCGCCGGGGCGCCACGGTGGTGACGCTGCTCGCGATCGGGGCCCTGGCCGGGTGCCAGTCCCAGACGTCCGAGGGAAGCGGTGGCGGCACCGACTCGTCCGTCCTCTCCGAAGCCGCCGCCACCGTGAAGCAGGCGTCCGCCGAGGTGACCTCGGGCGTCCCGGAGTCCTCGCCCCCGGCGCTGAAGCGCAAGTCGGTCGTGCTGATCCCGTGCGCGCAGGCGGGCGAGGGTTGTGCGCAGCCGGCGGCCGGCGCGAAAGCCGCTGCCGAGGCGCTCGGCTGGAAGGCCACGGTCATTGACGGGAAGGGTACCGCCGACGGTCAGAGCGCGGCAATCCTGCAGGCCATCAGCCTCAAGCCCGACGGCATCGTCACCTTCGCGGTGGACCCGTCCAGCGTGAAGGGGGCGGTCGAGCGGGCCCGCAAGGCCGGCATCAAGATCGTCGCGTCCTCGTCGCCGCCGTCCGACCTGGTCGACTTCGCGGACAACCCGACCAAGGCCGCCTGGGTGAAGACCGGGGAGATCGCGGCCGATCTGGTGATCTCCAAGAGCGAGGGGCGCGCGAAGGTGGCGCTCCTGACCGACAAGGAGTTCGCCGCCGTCAACCAGCGCACCGACGCCTTCGCCGCGCGGATCGGCAAGTGCGGCGGGTGCGAGCTGGTCGGCACCTCGAACTTCAACTTCTCCGAACTCGGCACCGGGGTGCCGCAGCTCGCGCAGCAGATCGCCCGGCGCAACCCCGGCCTGAACGCCGTGTACGTCCCCTACGACGCGGCGGTGCCGCCGGTTCTGCAGGGTCTCAAGGCCGTCGGGGCGACCGACGTCATGGTGATCTCCGGTGACGGCACGTCCCAGGCCATCCAGTGCATCCGGGAGAAGTGCGGCCAGACCGCGACGGTGGCGTTCGCGCTGGACTGGATCGGCTGGGCGGACATCGACGCGATGAACCGGCTGCTGCAGGGCAAGGACCCGGCGCCCGCGGCGGAGCAGGTCCCGGTCAAGCTCATCACCGCCGAGAACGTGCCCGCCCAGCCCGGCACGTGGAACGGCGACCTCGACTTCCGGCCCAAGTACCGCCAGCTGTGGGGGATCGGTTGACCTCCGGCGACGAGCCGCTCGTCCGGGCCAGGGGACTCCGCAAGGAGTTCCCCGGCCAGGTCGCCCTGCACGGGCTGGACCTGGACCTCATGCCCGGCAGGGTCCACGCGCTCGTGGGCAGCAACGGATCGGGCAAGAGCACGTTCATCAAGATGCTCGCCGGCGCGTACTCGATCGACGCCGGCACGCTTGAGGTCATCGGGCAGCGGGAGGCCCGGATGAGCCCGGCACGGGCCTACGTGCTCGGACTGCGGTTCCTGCACCAGAAGCCGACCGTGTTCCCGGCGCTGACCGTCGCCGAGAACATCGGACTGGCCTGCCGCTTCGTCACCAGCGGACGGATGCGCACGAACCGCCGGGCCGAGGAGGCGAACGCGGAGGCCGCGCTCGACTTCATCGGTTTCCGGCTGGACCCGCGCCGTGCCGTCGGCACCCTGTCCCCCGTCGGACGCACCATGGTCGCCGTGGCCGCGGCCCTCCAGCATCCGGAAGGGGCGCCACGGCCGCGTGTGCTCGTCCTCGACGAACCCACCGCCGCGCTGCCCGAGCACGAGGTGGAGCTGGTCTTCGACCTGGTCCGCGCGGTGACCCTCAACGGGATCAGCGTGCTCTACGTGAGCCACCGCCTTCCGGAGGTGGTCGAACTGGCCGACCACGTCACGGTCCTGCGCGACGGGGCCAGGGTCCATCATTCGGCGGCGGCCGATCTCGACCACGGCGGGCTCGTCCGGCACATCGTCGGCGAGGAGCAGCCCCGGCCCGGCACCCCGGTGCGCGGGACGCCGGTGCACGGGACGCCGGCCCCCGCCGCCGAGCCCGACCGGCCCGCGCTGGACGTGCGCGGGGTCGAGACCGCGCGGCTCTCGGACGTGACCATCCGGCTGAACGCGGGAGAGATCGTCGGCATCGCCGGCCTGCTCGGCACGGGACGGTCCGAACTCCTGAACGTGCTGGCCGGGGCCAGGGCGCCCCGCGCCGGCCGGTGGTCGGTGCGCGGCCGGTCCGTGCGGCCGGGCGACATCCGCGACGCGCGCCGCGCCGGGCTGGCGCACGTGCCGGAGGACAGGGCGGGCCAGGCCCTGTTCCCCGGCCTGCCGGCGAGCGCCAACCTGCTGCTGCCCGACCTGAAGAAGATCACGAGACGCGGTCGCGTCCACCGCGGACGCGAGGCCGCCGAGGCGGCGCGGCTCATGGACGCCCACGACGTCAACCCCCGCGCCCCCATGCAGTCGATCGCCACCTTCAGCGGCGGGAACCAGCAGAAGGCCGTCATCGCGCGGTGGCTGCGGCTCGACCCGGCGGTCCTCCTCGTCGACGAGCCCACCCAGGCCGTCGACGTGAAGGCCAAGTCCCAGATCCATGAGGCGATCCGGCGCTATGCCGCCGGAGGCGGCGCGGCGCTCGTGGTCAGCTCCGACTTCGACGAGCTGGCCGCACTCTGCCATCGGGTACACGTCATCCGAGGACGGTCACTGGACCTCCAGCTGAGCGGCCCCCGGCTGAGCGCGCAGGCACTCCTCGACGCGGTCAGCTGGGAGCCCGCGCACGATGACGAGCACCCCCCGTCCGCGACCGTGAGAGGTGCCTTCGGTGCATGACGTCCAGAGCGTCCCCCTCGGGGGAAGAGCATCGCTGCTGCGCAGGCTCAAGGCGATCGGGCACCCCCGGTTCCTCGGGCTCCAGCTGCTCGTCGTGCTGACGGTCTTCTTCAGCGCGATCTACAACATCACCTTCTTCAGCGCCGACAACTACCGGGCGATCGCCTCGAACGAGTCGGTCGGCATCATCCTCGCGATGGCGCTGCTGGTGTCCCTGGTCATCGGGCATTACGACCTGTCGATAGCCAGCGTCCTGACGCTCTCGATGATCACGGTCACCGGGCTGCTGCAGGAGTTCCAGCTCAACCTGTGGACGGCATGCCTGGCCGGGGTGGCGACGGGCCTGCTCGTCGGCGTCGTCAACGGGATCGCCGTCGCGGTGTTCAGGGTGAGCTCCCTCGTCGCGACGCTGGCCACCGGCAGCATCGCCCTGGGTATCGCCCAATGGTGGACCAACGGAAGGCTCTTCACCGAGCACATCCCGTCGTCCTTCACCGACCTCGGGAACTCCGAACTGTTCGGCGTGCCGGTGATCTTCGTGCTGGCGCTCGTCATCGCCGCCGCCGTCTGGTGGGTGCTGGAGCAGACGCCGCTGGGCCGCTACCTGTACGCGCTCGGCGACAACCCGTCCGCCGCCGACCTCGCCGGTCTGCCCACCCGGGCGCTGACGATCGGGACCATGGCCGCCGGAGGCGCGCTGGCCGGGTTCGCGGGGGTCGTCGAGACCGCCAAGCTCGGCGCCGGCAACCCCACCATCGGGACCGCGTTCCTGCTCCCGGCGTTCACCGCCGTGTTCCTCGGCGCGACGATCATCAGGATCGGTGTTCCGAACGTCGTCGGCACCATCATCGCGGTGCTGCTGATGGCCGTGCTCGTCGCCGGTCTCAACCAGTCCGGCCTGCCGTTCTACGTCGAGCCCCTGCTGAAGGGGGCGGTTCTGCTCTTCGCGGTCGCCATCACCCTCAAGGGGCACGGCGGCAGGGCGCGGTGAGCGAGCGGATGAAAGAGGGGGAGAACGAATGCTGATCGATACGAACGCGCTCGGGACGGTCATCGAGCTGTCCCACGAAATGGCGCGGGGGATGCCGAACCACGTTTCGCACCCCGAGTTCAACCTGGTGCCCTACTACCGGCTCGGCGACTTCGAGCTCGACGACGGTTACTGGGGATGCAACGAGCTGCTCCTGATGTCGGGGCACTCCGGCACGCACCTGGACGCGATCGGGCACGTCGCCACCCACGGCGCCGTCTTCGGCGGCGTACCCGCCGCGGACGCGCAGCGGGGCATCGACGGGCTCGGCGCGCACGGCATCGAACAGGCGCCCGCCTTCGTGCGGCGCGGCGTCCTCCTGGACGTCGCCGGCCACCGCGGAGCCGACATCGTCGATCCCGCGGAGGCCGTGACCCGGCAGGACCTGGAGGACGTCGCCGGGGCCGCGGGAGTGGAGATCACGACCGGGGACTGCGTTCTCGTCCGGACCGGCTGGGCGGCGCACTGGACGGACCCCGCCGCCTACATGGGAGGCACCACCGGGACGCCCGGTATCGACGTCGCCGCCGCCCGATGGCTGGCCGACCTCGGCGCGAGCGTCGTCGGCGGGGAGACGGCCGTCGTGGAGCACCATCCGGCGGGCGGCACCGCCCTGCCCGTCCACCAGGAACTCCTCGCGGGCCGCGGAGTCCACCTGCTGGAGAACATGGACCTCGGCGGCCTTCGCGGCGTCACGACGTTCCTCTTCCTCTGCCTTCCGCTGCGCATCCGGGGGGCCTCCGGATCGCCGGTCCGTCCCGTGGCGATCGTCGCCGGGGAGAAGCCGTGACCGCCGACGCCGATCTCGTCCTCGATGACGCCGTCGTCCACGGCACGGGCCTCGCGGCTCCCGCGAACGCCATAGCCGTCAAGGCGGGCTGGGTGGTCGCCGCCGGCGACGCCGCGCGTGCCATGACGGCCCGCCGCAGAATGTCCCTCGGCGGGCGCACCGTCATCCCGGGTTTCCACGACGGCCACGTCCACACCGGGCGGTTCGGGATGGGGCTCCGCCAGGTCGACCTCTCCGACGCCACCTCCCTCGACGAGGTCTACGAGCGCGTCGCGCGCCGGGCCGCCGAACTGCCGGCCGGCTCCTGGCTGATCGCGCACAGCTACGACCACACGGCGCTCGGCGACCGGCACCCGTCGCGCGGACCGCTCGACCGTGTCGCCCCGGGCCATCTCGTCTGGCTGAAACACCGCACCGAGCACATGGGCGTCGCGAACTCGCGGCTGCTGGCCCGCGCCGGCGTCGACCGCTCCACCCGTGTCGACGGCGGCACCGTCGACCTCGACGCCGACGGGGTGCCCACGGGACTGCTCGTGGAGACCGCCCAGGCGTTCGTCAACGACCTCATCGTCCCGGTCTCGCACGAGGAACTCGTCCAGGCGATCGACGCGGCGCACACCCACTACCTGTCCCAGGGCGTGACCTCCTGCCAGGAGGCGGGCGTCGGCGGCGGCTGGATCGGGCTCAGCCCGGACGAGGCGCTGGCCTACGAGGACGCGCTCGCCCGGGGGATGCTCCGGGTGCGCACCGTCCTCATGCCGAGCTACGAGGTACTCGAACCGAGCGGACCGCACGGTGAACTGCGGCTGCCGGACCACCTGCCCCACTATTTCACCGACCCCCTGCTGCGGTGGGGGCCGGTGAAGATCTTCGCGGACGGTGCGCTGAGCACGCGGACGGCGGCGGTCACCGAGGACTTCTGCCACCACCCCGGGCAGACCGGCCTGCTGCAGGCGGAGCCCGAGACGCTGCGAGACCGCATCGTGGCGGCGCATCGCAGCGGCTGGCAGATCGCCACCCACGCCATCGGCGACCGGGCCATCGACGTCGTGCTCGCCGCCTACCAGGAGTGCCTGGGGCACCGCCTCGACGATGATCCGCGGTTCCGGATCGAGCACTGCTCCGTGGTCCGCCCCGACCAGGTGACCCGGATGGCCGCGCTCGGCGTGGTCCCGGTCATGCAGAACTTCTTCGTCGAGGCGCTCGGGGACGTCGCCGAGGCGAACCTCGGACCCGACCGGGCGCGGTGGTGCTACCGGCTGCGTTCCCTCCTCGACCGCGGCGTCCCCGTCGCGAACAGCTCGGACCGTCCCATCGCCGAGGGCGCACCGTTGCGGGCCCTTCACCGGATGCTGGTACGCCGCACCGCCTCGGGAGCGCCCTTCGGCGAGGAGGAGCGGATCGACCCGCTCTCGGCCCTCAAGGTCGCCACCTGGAACCCCGCGTTCGCATGCCGCATGGAAGGAGAGGTGGGCCTGCTCCAGCCCGGCTACCGCGCCGACATCGCGGTGCTCGACGACGACCCCGTCACGGCCGATCCCGACCGGGTCGGCGCCATCACGGTCGCGGCCACCTTCGTGAACGGCGAACTGAAGTACGACGCCATGGGGACGGGCCATCCGATCGAGTGAGGCCGACGCGGGGATCTGATCAGCCCCCGAATGATCCCCGCCCTCTTCTCCCCCGGGCGAAGCCCGCCCGGCATCTGACGGTCGCCCCTGCCTTGAATCCCCCCGCTACAGAGAGATGCCCTGTGGAAATCCTCAACTCGTTGCTCGACTCCCCAGCGCCCGAGGTGGGGATCGGCACCGCCCGCGACCTCGCCGGCACGCTGTTCGGCGTCAGGGGAACGGTGCGCCGCCTGGCCGGTGAACGCGCCCAGAACTTCCACATCGTGACCTCGGATGACGGGGAGTGGGTCCTGAAGGTCGCGCACCCCCGCGACACCGCCGGCGTGGACACGCAGGTCGCAGCCCTCCAGCATCTCGCCGAGCACGCCCCGCGGCTTCCGGTGCCGCGTCCGCGGCTGCCGCTCGGGCCCGCGCGGCTGTCGGCGGCCTGGTCCCAGGTCACGCCGGACGGGGTTGCCGAGCGGCGGGTCCAGATGTGCAGCTTCCTGCCGGGACGCACGGCGTCGGCCGAGCGGGTCGGCGCCGCCCAGCGAACGGCGATCGGCCGTACGCTGGCCCTCCTGCACGAGGGCCTGTCGGGCTTCGATGCCACCGCGGCGCCGCCGAGCCCGTGGAATCTCCTGGAGTTCGCCGCCGTCCAACGGCTGGTCCGCGCTTCGATGCCGCCCCACGTCCCGGACGAGCACGCCGGGGAGCTGGAGCACCTGACGGCGCACGCACTGCCGATCCTGCACGAACTGCCGCGTCAGGCACTGCACAACGACTTCAACCCGAACAACCTGCTCCTCGACGGCGACCGCGTCAGCGGGATCATCGACTTCGGTGACCTCGTCATGGCGCCGCGCGTCCAGGACGTCGCGATCGCGGCCGGCTACCGCATCGCGGCCGACGGGCATCCGCTCGCCGGCCCCGCGGACCTGGTGCGCGGATACCACCGCCATTCGGCCTTGAACGGGGGCGAAATCGCGTTGCTGCGCGATCTCATGGCCGCGCGGCTGCTGAGCGTGCTCGCGATCGCGGCGTGGCGGGCCGAGCAGGACCCGAGCAACGCCGCCTACCTGCTACGGAACGTGCCCGCCGCCCGCTCCGCGCTACTGCGGCTGTCCACCGTCGGGTGCGATGAGGCGGCGGCCTATTTCACAAGGAGCCTGTCCTGAACACCCACCGAGACCTACTGGACCGCCGCGGCCGGGTCCTCGCCCCGTCCTACCGCACGTTCTACCGGGAACCGCTCCACATAGTGCGGGGTGAGGGCGTGTGGTTGACGACGGACGACGGCCGCGCTCTCCTCGACGCCTACAACAACGTCCCATCGGTGGGGCACGCCAACCCGCGGGTGCTGGCAGCCCTGTGCCGTCAGGCCGCCGTCCTGAACACCCATACCCGCTACCTGCACGAAGGCGTGGTCCGCTACGCCGAGCGTGTGACCGCGGACATGCCGCCCGGCCTCGGCAGCGCCGTCTTCACGTGCAGTGGCAGCGAGGCGAACGATCTCGCCCTGCGGATGGCGAACGCGTGGCACGGCGGCACCGGGGTGATCGTGACCTCCAACGCCTACCACGGCGTCACGGCGGCGGCGGCGCAGGCGTCGCCCTCGCTGGGGCCGGTCGCGCCGCACGTCCGGACGGTCGCCCCGCCCCTCGGGGACGAGCCGGCGGAAGCATTCGCCGCCGCCGTCGCCGCCGCGGCGGCGGACCTGCATGCGGCGGGTCACGGGCCGGCCACGCTCCTGGTGGACTCGGTGATGGCGTCCGACGGAGTCATCACCGACGCCGAAGGCGCGCTCGCCGCCGCGGCCGAGGCCGTCCGCGCCGCCGGCGGTCTCTACGTCGCCGACGAGGTACAGGCGGGCTTCGGGCGGCTGGGACGGATGTGGGGCTTCCAGCACCACGGAGCCGTTCCGGACATCGTGACCCTCGGCAAGCCGATGGGGAACGGGCACCCGATCGGCGGGCTGGTCGCCCGGACCGACATCGCGGACCGCTTCGGGCGGCGGACCCGCTATTTCAACACGTTCGGCGGGAACACCGTCTCCGCGGCGGTGGGGCTGGCCGTGCTGGACGAGATCGAGGATCGGAACCTGGTCGGGCATGCCCGCACCGAGGGCGCGCATCTCGGGTCGGCTCTCGCCCGCCTGGCGGGCCGCCATCCTGCGGTGGTCTCCGCCGTCCGGGGCACAGGGCTCTACTACGGGATCGAGCTGCGCGACGGCGCCGCCAGTTCCGCGGCCCTGACGACCGCGGCCCTGGAGGGACTGCTCGCCCGCGGCGTCCTGGTCGGACGATGCGGCCCCGCGGACAACGTCATCAAGGTCCGCCCCCCGCTCGTCATCGCGCCGCCGGAACTGGAACTGCTCACCGACGCCCTGGACGCGACCTTGGCGGACCTCACCACACCGTGACGTCGCGACGCCGGGCGTGAATTTTTGCACAGATGATCGCCCGGTGCACCGCAACATACTGATAACGGAAGCGGACGGCCCATAGGATCGCGGGCACGGGCGGGAGGGGCTGATCGGTGGAGTCGGAGCCGTGGGGGGTCGATGACTTCCCGGCCTCCCTGCTGGGGCGGGTCGACCGGGTCCGGCTGCTGGAGGTCGGCGGCGAGGTGGTCGTGTTCCTGGCGCGGCCGGCCGGCGGCTGGTGCCCCGGCGCCACCGAAGTGGTGATCAAGGTCAGCAAGGCGTCCCGGGCGCAATTCGACCAGCTGCGGCTGCTGTCGCTGCGGGGTTTCGCCAGGCACGTCCCGCGGATCCACGACTACGGCGACACGGTCATGCGGGGCGTGACCGTCGGGTGGATGGCGCAGGAGTACTGCCCGCACGGCTCACTGCACGACGTGATCCACGGGAGCGCGCCGCCCGCCGGGGACGCCGAACTCCGCCGGATCATCGCCGAACTCGCGGAATGCCTGAACTTCTGGCTCGGCGACCTCGGGCTGACGCACACCGACGTGAAGCCGGCGAACGTCCTGGTGCGCTCCCGGGACCCCTACGAGCTGCTGATCGGCGACTTCGGGGGCACCGCGCGGGACGTCCGGAACAGGGCGGCGGAGGAACGCGTGTCGACCACCCTCTCCTACGCCTCCCCCGAGACCGTGCACGGCCGGCGGGGCGCACCGGCCGCCTGGTGGGCGCTCGGGATCATCGCCTACGAGCTGCTCCTGCACCGGACGCCTTACGCGGGGATGACCGCCGGCGAGGTGAAGGAGATGCTGCGCGCGGGGCGGCGGCCCGCGCTGACCGGCATCGGTGATCCGGACTGGCGGCGGCTGATCGAGGGGCTGCTCGTCGTCGAGCCGCGGCGGCGCTGGGGCTATGACCAGGTGGCCGCGTGGGCGGCCGAGGAGAACCGCCCGGTGCGCTTCAACGGCCGGACCTACCGCAGGATCGAGCATCTCGTCGACGACCTGGAACTGAACTGGGGGACGGGGGTCGGCTGGCTGGCCGCGAACGGCGGCCGGGTCGCCGACTGGCTGGTCGAGCTGGGCGCCGGCGCCGACGAGGTGCGGTACCTGCGCGGCCTGACACCGGGCCGGGCGGCACGGGCGCTCGGCAGGCTGACGGCGCGGGTCCTGCCCGATGTGACGCCGCGGTACCGGGGGCACCCGATCGACGCGCAGGGGCTGCTCGGGCTCGCGCAGCGCGGGGAGACGGAGAAGCGGCTGCTGCGCAGGGCGCTGGAGGACGGGGCGCTGGACTACGCGGCCGCGCATCGCTGTGCCCATCAGGGCTGCCGGGAGCGGTGCGCCGTGCTCGACCGGGTCCGCGCGGAGGTGCCCGAGATCGTGGAGCGCGTGGAGGCGAAGCTCGGCTGGCTGCACGACCGGGTCATCCGAAGCTACCGGGGGGCGGCTCCGGCCGAACTGCCGTCCGAGCGCGAATGGACGATGCTGTGGGCGTGGGCGACCGAGATGACGCTGTGGCCCGAGGCAGCGGTGCGGGCGCGCGCGCTGGCCGCGGGGGTGCCCGCCGACGTGTCCTGGTGGCCCGGCCTCCGGCGGACCGCCGATACGGCCGATCCGGGCGGTGTGGAGGGACGGGCCGACCTCGTCTTGACACTGCTGCTCGCCGGCCACGCCCGGCGCGCCGTCGCCCTCCGGTAGGCCCCGGCCGGGACGGGGGAGACCTCAGTAGAACTGCGGCGGCTCGTCCGGCTCGTCCATGTCGATCCTCGGCAGCAGCCCGGTCATGCTGAACAGCGACAGCAGCGGGCGCAGCACCCGCTTCGGCCCGAACCCCTCGTCCGGGAACACCGTCGCGTCCTGCACCGGCTTCGAGACGCCGGAGGCGGAGGCGAAGTGGATGGTGACCTGGGAGCCGGACTCCAGGGGATCCAGCCACAGTTCCGCGCCGTGCCGGCGCAGGAAGGCGCCGGCGTCCACGCTCTCCCTCAGCATGCTGCGCAGGTCGTCGAGATCGCTCTCGTCCTTGCGCCCGAGCCAGCGCGTGACGGTGTCGTCATCGTCGAGGCCGTCCAGCACGTCGGACTTCGTGACGACGATGACGGCGGGGGGAAGCCGGCCGGCGCCGTCGGCCCGGGTCTGCCGCAACTGGGTGATCGCGTGCGTGAAGCCGGGGTCGGGGACCCAGGAGTTCCAGCCGCCGCCGGACCTGAGCGCGCTGCCGTCCGCGACGTAGATGACCGCGTCGGCCACGCTCATGAACGGCGTGTCCTCGTAGCTGTACCTCCGGTAGTGCTCTCCGGGGACGTCGAAGAAGCCGACCGCGTGGGTGCGGCCCGTCTGCCTGCTGGCCACCCGGAGCGCGTAGGCGAACTCGGGCTGTCCCGGCCGGGTGCCCCCGAGGACCTCGTGGCGTTCCAGGAACGGGCGGACGCGCTCGTCGTAGAAACGCTGCCGCAAACGCCCGTCGAGCGGCTCGATCCGCAGCTCCCGCGCGATCAGGGACCGGCGCCGTTCGAGTTGGGCGATCATCGCGGTGAGCAGGTGCGTCTTGCCGGTCGCGGTGTCGCCGACCAGGCCGATGACGAGCGGCTCCAGGTCGCCGTAGTCGGCCGGCAGCAGGTGCGGCTCGCCGTTGCCCCGGCACTGCCGCATGGCGCCGAGCGTCCGGTGCCGCCACCGCGTTTCCGGCTCGTCCGGCCCGCGGGTGAGGACGTCGGGACCCTCCGGCGTCTCCTTCACCAGCGGCAGCTCACCGTAGTCGGACCAGTCGAGCTGGTTCAGGCAGTACGGGCAGATCGTGAGGTCCCGCGCCGGGTAGCCGGTGAACGGGGCGGTCATGCGAACACCACCAGGAGAATCAGGGCGACCAGGATGATCGCGGCCCAGACGAGCGGGTGCGGACGGCGTGTCCCGTTGGCGCCGACGCGGAACGGGAAGTCCGCCGGAAGGGACGGCAGAGACGGCAGGGTGCCGGGTTCCGGGCGGCGGGGCACCGCCGGGCCGGACAGCGGCTCCGTGCCCGCCGGCCGGTCGGGCTGGCCGTGCATGCTCTTCATCCTCTCCCCGAGGTACTTCCTGAACTGGCTGTCCTCACGGTCGTCCGGCCGCGGGGGCGGCGGGGGCGGGGGCGGGCCGGCGCCGATCTCGTGCGTCTTCTCGGTCTCCTCCCCCGCGTGCTCACCGTCCTTCTTCCCCCAGACGTCCTCGGCCGTCGCCGCGGGACGGTGGACGGGACGCGGCCAGGCCGCCATGCGGGCCAGCAGTTCCTCGGCAGTGGGGGACGCCCCCTCGTACACGGGCCGCAGCACCGTGGCGAGGTCGGGGCGATGCGCGGTCAGATGGCGGAACTCCTGTTCGGGGGAGACGCCTCCGCTCCGGTATCCGAACGACGAGTCCTCGCCGGTGGCGAACCAGTAGAGCAGCCCGGCCGCGTTCCGCACGTCCCGGAGGAAACCGTCGTCGCCGCTCGTCTGGGTGGTCGCCGTGCTCAGGTCGGCGATCTGGAGCCCTTCGCCGTCCCAGAACACCGTGGTGGACGAGATGGCGCCGTGCACGTACTTGTGGTCCGCCAGCACCTTGAGCGCGGAAAGCAGGTCGTACGCCGGCTGCCAGAGCTGCTCCATGGCGGGCACCGTCGTCGAAGCCCTGCGGGCCAGCATCCGCCCCCGGCGGGTGTGCACCAGCACGGCGTCGCCCTCGTCCGGGTCGAGGTCGTGGCCGAGCAGTTCGGGGAACCGGCCGTCGTTGCCGCCCGTCCAGCCCAGGACGCTGAACACGGCGACCTCGTTCTCGAGCGCGCGTCTCCCCAAGGCGCCGCGGGCGACCTTGTAGAGGCAGTCGACCTCCGGGCAGGCGGCGCTGCGCACGGTGCCGTAATGACCGGTGAACCGGCTGCCCCTGGCTTCGCCGCCGTCCAGGGTCAGCGTGAACTCGATCCGCTCGCCGGCGGCGCCGGTGCCCGTCAGCAGCCGCGTGATCTCGGTGGTCACCCCGTCACATCCCCGTGTCGATCAGTTCTGGTAGAAGAAGACGATGAGCTGGACCGAGCCGTTGCCGTCGCCGCCGGTCCAGGCCGCCCGGTAGATGGCCTCCCGGAAGCGGGCATTGCCGGACTTGATGGCCGCGGCCGCCTTCCGGCCGAGGACGACACCGCTGCCGGTGTCGTCCCTGGCGCCGTAGACGAGGTAGAAACCGACCTGAAGGTTCTGCCTGAGCTGCTCCTCGCACTTGGCACGCCCCTCGGCGTCCCGCATCTCGGGCCCGTGCAGCCAGGACGGATGCCTGCGGTGCAGCGCCTGGTCCACCTTGGCCAGCAGGTCGGCGCGGGCGTCGCCGCTGCCGCCGATCAGGCCGTCGGCCCGGACCGGGATCATGAACTCGCAGAAGTCCTGGCCGAGCACGCGCGGCCCGGTCGGCGTCGGCTGGTCGTCGTCGGGGGTGCCGGTGGTGAGCTGGGCGCGGGGCTGCACGGCCATGGCGACCAGGAACAGCACGAGCATCAGGTCGGCGAACAGCCAGCCGGCCAGATGGGCCGCGCCGAACCGGGAGGCCCGCCGCGAACGCCGGGACGCGCGCCGGCTCACCGCGGCGCACCTCCGCCGGTGCCGCGCGCGTAGGCGACGAACTCGCGGGACTCGGCGACGAGCGCCTCCAGATGTTCGAGCGCCGTGCTCAGCCGGTCGGTTCCCGCGACGAGCCGGACCACCGCGCCGCTGATCAGCTCCTGGTCGGCCTCCTGGTAGCGCCGGACGGTGTCGGCGTGGTCGGTGCTGGCGAGCGTCGCCTGCCTGACCTGCGAGACCAGGGTGTTCAGTTCGCCGCGCAGCTCGCGCTGCCCGGCGGCGATGTCGTCCTGCAACGCCCGGAACGCCTCCAGCGTCTCGGCGGGCGCCTGCATCGAGGCGAGCGCCCGCTCCAGCGCCTCCGACTTGTCGATCCAGACCTGGATGGCCTCCTCGATGCGCCTGCCGGTGCCGGTGTCCAGCGCGGCGCGGATCTCCTCGGCGGTGCCCGCCAGCCGGCCGATGAGCCCGCCGATGCTGGCCTCCATCCGCTGGATCAGCGCACGGAGGTCCCGGTAGGACACCTGGTCGCCCGGCGCCTCGGTGAGCAGGTGCGACGCCAGCGCCAGGTCCTGGGTGATCTGCGCGTGCTCGGCCTCGTAGCGGGGCCGGTCCAGCCGGTTCTCGCACGCGTTCACCGCGATGGCGAACAGGATCACGGCCGCGACGAGGAGCACCACCCACCAGGCGGTCTTCGACAGCGGATCGAAGTCCTGGACGCCCCGGGCGATGTGGTCGGGCCGGAACGAACCGGCCTGCCAGCCGAGCAGGAACGAGGACTCGCTGCCCGCCTTGCCGTAGGCGCCGAGCGCTTCGTGCAGCTTCAGCCAGGTGACCAGGATCGGCACGAAGACGAGCACGTCGCGCAGCAGCCGGGCCCAGAACAGCAGGAGTTCGAGGAGGCGGGACGGCGCGGGCTCGGGCAGCAGCGCCTCGGCCGGGTAGGCGGTCACGAGGTCGACGCCCGCCAGGCGCTTGCCGCTCGCCGGGTGGAGGTCGTCGGCCAGCCGCCGGAGCAGCAGCGGGCCGGTCGCGTCCGTCCCGGATGCGCGTTTCAGCGCCTCGGCGGCGTACCCGCCGAACCGTTCGCTGATACGGAGCAGCCGGTCGTCGGAGGTCAGCAGATCCGGGGCGGACGGGGGACCGGTGACGACCGGGGCCGGTGAAGATGCCATCAGGGGTTCTGTCCTGTCGCCGGTGTCTTGGAGGGGGTGACGGTCGTGGTCACGGTCACGGTCGGGGCCACCTTGGGCGGCGGGTCGTCGTCCGGCCCGCCGCCGAAGATCAGGAAGGAGAGGAGGAGGGCCAGCGCGAGGGCGGTGATCCCCCCGCCGATGAACAGGTTGCGGCCCGCCAGGAGCGTGAGCAGCGCGTTCCGATCGGCCGGCGGGGATTCCTCCACGTCGTCCAGGAACGGGTCGTCGCGTTCTGGGACGCGGTGCTCCTCCGGGCGGGTGCCGTCGCGGAAGGACGCGTGCTCCGGTTCGCGGTGGGACGTCGAGGGCGCCGGGTTCGGGATCGTGACGTACTCGACCTCGACGCCGTGGTGCGGGCCGCGGGTGATCCGGTCGGCCAGGACGTCCGGGAGCCCGAGTTCCCTCGCCCGGCGGCGTGCCCCGTCGAGCAGGACGGGCAGCACCGCCTCCTCGCCGGCCATGTCCAGGACGGCCGCCACCAGCAGCGGCGGGCCGTCCAGCGCGAGCAGTTCCCGCACCTCGGCGACGCTCAGCCCCGCCCCGGCCCCCGCCCCCCGGTCACCCGTCCGGTAGGCGATGCGGATGAAGAGCTCGTAGGCGTCGAAGCGATGCTCGGGCGTGCTCTGCCAGGCCGACTCGACCAGCTCGGCCAGGAAGCGGTTCGCCAGCAGCGCCTTGCGGTTGAGGGGCCGCTCGTCGATACTGTGCCGGCGGTCGTTGAGGAGGGCGCAGACGGCCACGAGCAGACCCGGATACCCGGGCCTGCCGGGCGGCCCGGCCAGTCCCGTGATCAGATCGGCACTGCCGAACCTCTGGAGCAGCTCCTCCAGGATCACCTGCGGCGCGTTCCTGCTGTAGGCGTGCGCCGCCACCTGGAAGACGAGGTCGCGCCGCCCCACCACGGCGGCGACCGCCGGCCAGGGCCGGAACTCGGTCGCCGCCGCGTCCACCGGCAACGCGCTCAGCACCGGCCCCAGGTCGTCGATGGGGGTGCCGTAGGCCAGGTGCAGGACGATCCGGTAAAGCTCGGTCTCCTCCTCGGTGGTCGCGTCGCCGGCGGTGACCAGCCGGTGGATCGTCTCGTGGAACGTCCTGGTCTCCAGCAGCAGCGCGCGGACCTTCTCGTCCCCCGCGCGGTCCCGGGAGACGCGCCACCGGTCATGGGCGGCGTGCATGAAGTGCCGGGCCGCGCGGCTCTGGCCGTCCGCCGCCAGCTGCGCGGCCCAGCGGAGGACATCGTCCGGCGGCATACCGCGCAGCACCTCGCCGATGGTGGGGTCGGCCGTCAGCTCGACCTCGAACCAGAGCGCGAAGTACACCGCCGCGTACCGGTGCGTCGGGGTGACCTCCGCCAGCCCGCCGAACCAGTTCGCGAGGACGCGGGACGCCTCGGTGGCCGTGATGCCCAGCCGCCGCGCCGCGTCCGCCAGGTGCTCGGGCGCGTCCCGCGACTCGCCGGCCTCGGCCAGGTACCGTTCCGCCGCGATGCCGCGCAGCGTCCGGCCGGCGTTGCCCAGGCCGGGCGGCGGGCCGGCGGCCCAGCGGTCCAGCCGCCCGGCGAGTTCGGCCACGCCGGCGTGCCGCAGCTCGGCCCGCATCCGTTCCTGCCCGGACGGCCCGTCGAGATGCCGGCGCGCGTCGTCGTCCAGCGTCCCGTCGAGCGCGCGGTCGATGAGGTCCAGCACCTTGGTCGCCCGCTGGTGCTCGGCCTCCACCCAGTCCAGCAGCGCGGCGGGGGTGCGCGGCGGGCGCTGCGGCGGGGTCAGCGAGGCGGCCGGCAGGGCGGCGAGCAGCGCCGCGGCCCGACTGAACCGGGGGTCGCCGCTCGCCGCGGTGGTCAGCGGGACCCGCCCGCGCCGGGCGTCGTCGGTGTCCAGCACCAGCAGGCGGGGTTGCAGCTCCTGCCGGGTGACCTTCGCGCCCAGCATCATCGTCCACGGTGCGTCGCCGGCCGCCCCGTCCAGCCGGCGCACCAGCCCGGCGACCAGGTCGAGGTCCTCCGGCGCGATGTCGGCCAGGTAGCGGTCGGCGGGCGCGCAGAGCACACCGGCCAGCAGCCCCGCCAGCGGCTCGGGCCGCACCGGCAGCGCCTCCAGGTCCGCGGCGGCCGGCTTCCAGAGCTCACCGGCGTCCAGGTCGGGCAGGGACCCCGGCAGGCCGGGGATCCGCTCGGGCGTGACCCAGCCCGGCCAGCGGTGCAGGCCGAGCGCCAGCCACGCGTCCACCGCGGCGGCGGGGCCGACGAGCGCGTGGACCAGCTGGGAGATCCGGCCGTTGGCGTCCCGGGCCGGCAGCAGCCGCAGCACGGCGCCGTGATCGCCGCGCCGGCCCAGCCGCAGCGCGCCCAGCGCGACGCACTCGGCCGCGCCGTGGTGCCACTGCCCGACGGCCACGTCGCCGCCGACCAGGCGGTCGTTCCACCGCCGCAGGCCGTCCGGGTCCAGCGAGGTGGCGACGGGGCCGAGGCCGCTGCCGCCGATGAGCAGCCGGTCCGACCAGGCGAAGACGATCTGGTCGACGCGGCCGACCCGGTTCGGGGATCCGGTCGTCATGAGTCCTCCGGTCCGGGGCCGAGGCTCTCCCGTGGGAGCACGCCCTTCATCGCGAGCAGGGACAGCAGCGGGCGGAGCACCCGCTGGCGGCGGAACGACTTCTCCGGGTACTCGCCGTCCTGCGCCTCGACGCCGGTGGCCGAGGCGAAGTGGAGCGTGGAGTCCGCGCACTTCTGGACGGGGACGAGCCACGACTCCGCCCCGCGCGACTTGAGGAAGGCGTAGGCGTCCTCGGACTCCCGCTCGACCGTGTGCAGTTCGAGGTCGTCCCTGCGGCCGAGCCACTGGTCGACCTCCTTGAACACGCGCAGCGTGTCCGACTTGGCGACCACCATGGCGGCGGGGATCGGCAGGAACTCCCGGCCGCGCCCGGGGTGGACGTGCGCGAGGTGGGACAGCACCGCGGTGAACCCCGGGTCGTCGGTCCGCCGGCCGTGCCTGACATCGAGGCCCCACCCGTCCGCCACGAAGATCAGCGCGTCCGCGATGGCCATGAAGGGGGTGGACACGGCGGTGTCGCCGCGGGTGAAGATCTCACCGGGCACATCGAAGATCAGGAGTGCGTAGCTCTCCCCGCTGTGCCCGCTGGTGATCCGGTACGCGCAGGTGAACTCCACCTTCTCGTTGAAGAACCGGGTGGGCGGCGGCACCTTGCGGTCGTTCAGGAGGCCGAGCTGGTGCCGGGCGAACAACTCCTGCTGCAGGCGCGGGTCGAGCGGGAGCACGTCCAGCCGGTGGGAGATCTTCAGCGCGGACTGGCCGAGTTCCTCCGTCATCGCCCACAGGAGATGGGACTTGCCCGAGCCGGCCTTCCCCACCATGCCGACGATCAGCGTCGTCAGGCCACCGAGGGAGGCCGGGATGAAGTGGTCCTCCGCGGTGTTCTCGCAGACCCGCCAGGCGTGCATGGTCCGGTTGCGCCAGCGGACCTCGCTCTCGCCGGGCTCGCGCCGCAACGCGATCTCGTCTCCGTCCTCATCCCGGTTCACCAGGGGGGCGGTGTCCCAGTCGAACTCGCTGAGGCAGTACGGGCACACCATCGTGCGGCCGGGTGGGTCATCGGGCGGGCCCGGCTTGCGGGGCCGGTGCGAGGACGCCGTTTCGGCCGCCGGGGGGTCGTCGTCCTCGGGCACCGCCGGGCCCGCTCCGGGGGACGGCGGCGGAGGCGGTTCGGCCGGCTGCTCGGGCGGCGGGGGCACCGTGACGGGGGTGTCGGCCAGTGCGTCCCCCGACCCGATCGGCGGCATCACGTAGGGCGCCTCGTCGCGCTTGGGCGGCATCTTCGGACGCGGTGCTTCGAGATCGCTCACGGTTACCTCACCACCAGGACGAGAACGACGATGACCACGGCGAGCACGCCGAAGAGAAGCCACAACGTTGAACCGCCGCCACTCGGCGGGGCCGGCTCCGGCTGCGGCCCATGGTGGGACGCGCCGGTCCGCTGGGGCCGCACCGGCTCGGGCACGACCCGCCCGCGCCGCCGGAACTCCCGCTGCTGCCGGCGCAGCTCGCGGAACTCCATGCGGTGGGGGTGGTCTCCGGCCGGCTGCTCGGCCGGGACGGAAGGCGCCACGGCGGTCGCCTTCGCGGGTGGCGGCGCGGTCGCCTCAGCGGGTGGCGGCGCAGGCTTCGGGCTGGTCCGCCAGAGCCGGTCCGCCATCTCCTTCGGGGCCGGAGCGTGACCGGGCCGGGCGTGCAGCGCCGGTTCGAGAGCCTCCGCCAGGCCGGCATCGACCCGCGCGAGTTCCTGGGTCATGGCCGCGGGCGTGCCGCCGCCGGCGCGTCCGGTGGCCAGGCGGTGCAGCAGCCGCGCGGCGGCCAGCACGTCGGGGGCGTCGCCGGGGGGCAGCCCGGTGGGCGAGCCCAGCGCGGACCCGTGCAGCGCCTCGACCGGGCCGAGCGGCTCCACGTGGCCGAACTCCTGGAGTTCGATGCGGACGCCGTCCCAGAACACGCTGTCCGCCGAGACGGCCCGGTGCGCGAAGCCGAGGTCCGCGAGCACGGCCAGCGCGCCGAACAGGTCGCGCGCCGCCCTGCCGAGCTCGGCCGCGTCGAACCGGAGCGCGGGATCGCACCTGGAGATCGGTATGCCGCGCCGGGTGACCATGAGGCAGACCGGATCCTGCGCGGTCTGGAAGCCCAGCAGCCTGCCGAACGCGGGGTGCTGCCCGCTGATCCGGCCGTAGGCGTCGGCCTCCCGCCGCAGCACCTTCGTGCCGGTGGGCGACACGGCGGTCTTCAGCAGGCAGTCGCGGCCGCCGGCCTGGCCGTAGCGGTGGGCGAAGAGAGCGTCCTCGTGCCGGAGGTCACCGTCGACGAAGGTGAGCTCGACCCGGCCGGAATGCCCCAAGGACTTCTGCAGGACGAACTTTTCTTCCACCGGCGCCCCCGAACGTCCGATTTGATTGTGACCCTGCGCTCATATTTACGGCATTAGGAGCAAGTAGCTCAAGTTGAGCACGGCAATCGTTGTATCGCCCCTCGCCGCCAGGGGTTCCCGACCCCGGCCGGAGACCATCTGGACCGTTCCAAAGCCGTCCCGGAAACCGACATCCCCCTTTACCGAATCAGACCGGGTGGTCATGCCTTATTACCCGCCCCCCGCCCCCAATTGGCCGGATACGGACAAGTCATGCTTATCGGGGAAAACCCGGATACAGAAGAACCCGCCAATCGCTACAAGCCGGGACTCACCCCCTGGACGTTCGAACCGGAACGGCGCGCCCCTTCGACCACCGCACCCCGTACATCCTCGGCGCCCCGGTGCGGGCAAGTTGTGTCGGATGACTCAGATCGATCCCGCTGACCAGGTTGCGGACCACCCGCGGGGAGTGATCGCCGATCTTGGTCTCGGGGGACGCCGGGCGTCACTAGGATCCTGCGGTGATCACCAAACGATGTCTGGCCGGCGGCGTCCTGCTCGTCATACTGGCCGTCCTGGCGCCGCCCGGCGCACCCCCCGTCTCCGCGGATGACGGTGGTTCCTCGGAGCCTCCCAAGGTCGAGCTGGTGCTCGACGTCAGCGGCTCGATGCGCGCCCGGGACATCGACGGGAACAGCCGGATGGCGGCCGCCCAGCAGGCGTTGAACGAAGTGGTGGACGCCCTGCCCGCGGAAACACAGCTGGGCATCAGGGTGCTCGGATCGCAGTACCGGTTCCCCGGCAGTCCCAAGACCGTCGGGTGCAGGGACACCCGGCAGCTCGCCCCGGTCGGCCCGATGAACAAGGTGGAGGCGAAGACGGCGATCGCGACGCTGCGCCCCACCGGCTGGACGCCCATCGGGCTGGCGCTGCGCGCGGCGGCCCGGGACCTCGGCACCGGGGAGACGACCCGGCGGATCGTCCTCATCACCGACGGCGAGGACACCTGCTCGCCCCCCGACCCCTGCGACGTGGCCCGCGAACTGGCCGCCCAGGGGACGCACCTGGTGGTGGACACCCTCGGGCTCACCCTGGACGACAAGGTCCGCCGGCAGCTCACCTGCATCGCCGACGCCACAGGCGGGACCTACACGGCCGTCCAGCACCAGCAGGAGCTGACCGGCCGCCTCAACCAGCTCGTCCAGCGGGCCGGCGCGACCTACAAGCAGACCCCGCGGCAGGTGGCCGGGGCCGCGCAGTGCGCCAACGCCCCGGTGCTCACGCCCGGCGTGTACACCGACCGGGAACGGTTCAGCGAGCACCGCTGGTACCGGGTGCAGGTGGCGCCGGGGCAGGAACTGCGCGCCTCCATCAGCATCGCGCTCGACCGGCAGCTGAACCCCGATCACGGGGTGCTGCTGCGCGCGGTGTCCCCCGGCGGGCAGGAACTCGTCCGCGGCACCGACGCGGGCAGCGGCCGCACCGACGTGCTGTCCACCGGCCTGCGCTGGCCGGACCAGCGGCCCGAGACGGACGCGTCGCCCGCGCCGGACGGCGAGCCCGCCGCAAAGCCGGTCTGCCTGGTGGTCAGCAACTCCTTCTCCGCCCCCGCCCACGTGCGGACGGCGCCCGGCATGCCGCTGGAGCTGACCGTCGACCTGGTGCCGTCCTCGGACGCGCCGGGCGGGCCCGACCTGGGCCGCGGCTGGCTGCTGCTGGTCGTGCTCACCGGAACCGGCCTGGGCGCCGGCCTCGTCATCGGCTGGCTCGCCCGCTGGCGCGCCGCCGGGAGGGAGAACTGACCATGCGCGCCGCCCCCCTCGCCGCCCTGCCCGCCGCCTTCCTGCTGTCCGCCGGACCGGCCGCCGCAGACGCCCCCTCCCCCACGATCGGCACCGCCGGGACGTCTTTCCTGACGGCCACCACCGTGGAACCAGACCGACCGGTCCGCGTGTCCGCCTCAACCGGCGACCACCTGTACTGGTCATTCGCCGCCGCCGCCGGACAAACCGGCCGGATCACGGTGACCGTCGCACTGCCCCCACCGACGAACCGCCACGGCGCCGCAACCTACACAGCCGACATCTTCGACGGGCTCCGCCGCCGCCAAGCGTGCACCGCCGGCCCGCAGAACGCGACAGCGAACACCGGCGCCACCAGCGTCAAACTCCGCTGCACGCTCCGGCAAGTCCGCGCCTGGGCCGAACCATGGTCCGACGACCCGCTACCGGGCACCTACTACCTGCGGCTGTCGGCGAGCGACCTGCCCGAGCAGGACCTCGGCCTGCCGATCCGGGTGGACGTGCGGATCACCACGAAGGACGGTGCCGCACAGCCGGCGGGCGCGAAGCTGGAGGCACCGCTGTCCCCGGCCGTCAACCCGGGGGCCACGCTGGCCCCGGACGCCGCACCGCCGGCGTCGCCGTCCGCCGTCAGCTCGGCACCGAAACCGGCCGACCGTGTCAAGGGCTGGTTCTCCTGGCCGTCCAGCCGATGGTGGTGGACACTCGGCGGCGGCGTCCTCGCCGCCGTCGCGACCGTGGCGGGCTACAACCTGACCCGCCGTCCGCACCACTGGTTCTGAACCGCCGGGGCGGCCGGGCACCCCAAGGGCACCCGGCCGCCCAGACCCCGCTCGGCCGAGACGACCCGCGCGAGTCCGGCTCCCCCGGTTACTTCCCTTTGCGGAGCCGGGCTCGCGTTATCCGGCGCGGTCGATGCGGGCGGCGTTGTCGTATGACTCGCGGGCGTCGAGCAGTTCGTCCCAGTGCTCCTCCGCCCACGCACACGCGGACGCCATCGGCCCGAGCATGCTGCGGCCCAGCGGAGTCAACTCGTACTCGACGTGCGGACTGGCCTCGGCGTAGACGGTGCGCTTGACCAGACCGTCCCGTTCGAGGGACCGCAGCGACTGGGTGAGCACCTTGGGAGTGACGCGGCTCAGCGGTACGCGCAGCTCGGAGAACCGGCGCGGCCCGTGCTCAAGGCAGCGGATGACGAGCGCCGACCACTTGTCGCCGAATCGAATCGGATTGAGCGAGGACGGGCACAGCTCATCGAACATGTCCGCGGGCAGGGGCTCCCTCATGGCCTCACGATAGCCGGTACCCCGGTGGTAACCACGGCCCTCGCTAGCGTCCGTAACTCGGCCGGCGCACGGGCTCCGGCCCAGGTGAGAGGCGATTCCCATGAACATCGTGATCTTTGGCGCGGGCGGCCGGGCCGGACGGCAGGCCGTCGCCGAGGCGCACCGCCGCGGCCACCAGGTCACCGCCGTGGTGCGCGCCCCCGCACGCCACGGCGACCTGAGCGACGCGCGAGTCGTGGCGGGCGACGTCACGGACCCGGTGAGCATCGAGCACGCCGCCGCCGGGCATGACGCCGCCATCAGCGCCGCCGCGGACCTGTCCGCGCCACCGCACGACTTCTTCACCGCGTCGTCCCGCGCCCTGGCCACCGGCCTGGCGAATGCGGGCGTCCACCGCCTGGTGGTGGTCGGCCTCGCATCGATCATGCCCGGCGCGTCCGGCGCTCCCCTGATGGACGAACCCGGCTACCCCAACGAGTACCGCTCCTTCTACCTCGGCCACGCGGCGGGCCTTGACGAGCTTCGGACCTGCGACCTCGACTGGGCGTACGTGGCCCCCGCGGGCGACTTCGACCATAACGGCACCCGCACCGGCCGATACCGCATCGCCGAGCACGGCGACCCGGCCAGCCGGATCACATACGCGGACTTCGCGATCGCGCTTCTCGACGAGACCGACACACCCCGCCACCACCGCGCCGCCGTCAGCATCCGGGAAGCGTGATACCCGAACGCCTGGATCACCGACCAGATCCGCGGCTCAAGAAACCCGCATGATGACCGCCACCGAATCCGCCGCGCCAGTTGGCGGTGGTGTGTCGCCGCCGAGCCGGCCCGTATCACCCGGGTCCTGAGCCTCACGCCGCCTCCGGACGGCTGCAGGCCGATCTCACCCGGCTCGTCCGCCTTCCCGTCCTGCCGACGAATTCAGATCCATCCCCTTCGAAGCCGTCAACCCGTTCTTCCAGTCGTCTCGTCCCGCTACGCACGGCTTGTTGCTGATCGTGACCAGCAACAAGCCGTGCGGAAGCGAACGTGTGCAAGGTGGCGACCGAAGTTGCACGGGGCGGCATGGCGGGTTGGCGGAGGCGATGATCAGGTGGGTGAGCGACTGCACCTTCTGCAAGATCATTGCCGGACGACTGCCGTCCTACCGTGTTCTTGAGGACGAATACACGGTGGCGTTCCTCGACATCGCCCCGGCCTCGCCAGGACACACGCTGGTCGCCCCGCGCGAACATGCCGCTGATGTGTGGACGATCTCCGAGACCGCCCATGCGCATGTCGCTCGGATGGCGCATCGAGTCGCTGCGCTGGTGAAGGCTGCGTTGGCTCCCGACGGGGTGAACATCGTGCATTCCACCGGCGAGGCCGCCCGGCAGGAGGTTTTTCACTTCCATACCCACGTGGTCCCGCGCTGGCATGGCGACGATCTGCGGCTGATGTGGAGCTCCCAACCGGCTCCGGGCCGCTGCGGTCACGCACACCCAAAGGAGCCCGCCAAGAGATCTGGGCCTTCCTCGCCGTTCATCACGCGATCCGTCGCCTCGCCCATGACGCCGCCGTCAGCGCCGGGCCGGTCGCCCACACCGAGCGGATCTCCTACCCGACCTGCGTCCACATCATCCGCAGAAGCATCTTCTCCCAGGTGGCGACCACCGACACCAAACTCATCCATGCTCTTGGCGAGTCCCTACACGAGGCACGCAGGCGCCTCCTGCTACCCCGAACCGGCCGCTCCACCACCGAGCGATCAAGAAGCCCAGCAGATGACCAGTGCTGCGCACCCGCGCCGGACGCAGTCAAGTCGCCCTAGGCCGCTGCCAGACCGTCAAGAACAAACCCCGCCGCGAAGCAGGCCGCGCGTTCGCTCCAGCCCCGCCCAGGCGCAGGCACCTCCCTAATACTCCAGCCGCACTTGGAGATCTCGGTCTGATCGAGGTCGGGACGTGAGACGGCCACCGCTGTGATCGTGTGGGTGTGTTGAGACCAGACGATCGGCGGTGGCCGTGCCGCCTACTGTAGAAGATGTCGATCCGGCGGGGTGGGCTGATGGGTTCGATGAGTTGTTCGCGCAGGTGGTGGCGCCGTTCTTCGGGCGCCGGGAGCCCCGGGTGCGGGCCCGGTGGTATCTGCTGGGGCTGTTGAGCGGGCTGGAGCGCAAGAACGGCTGGTCGCTGGCGGAGTTCGCCGGGGACATCACTCCCGATGGGATGCAGCGGCTACTGAATCACGCCCGCTGGGACGCCGATCAGGTGCGGGACGCGCTGCGATGGCAGGTGGCCGAGCGGCTCGGCTCGGCCGACGCGGTGCTGGCGGTCGATGACACCGGGTTTGAGAAGAAGGGCCGCCGCAGCGCGGGGGTGCAGCGGCAGTACACCGGCACCGCAGGCAAGATCACCAACTGTCAGATCGGGGTGTTCTGCTCGTATGTGAACCCCGATAAGCAGCGGGTTCTGATCGACCGGGAGCTGTATCTGCCCGAGTCCTGGTTCGCCGATCCGGGCCGGCTCGTCGACGCCGGGGTCGACGAGCGCACGCGGTTTGCGACCAAGCCGGAGCTGGCCTGGCGGATGATCGAACGCGCCGCTGATGATCCGCTGCTGGTGTTCGGGTGGGTGACCGGCGACGAGGCCTACGGCGACAACACCGTGCTGCGCCGCCGCTGCACCGGCCGCGGCATCAACTTTGTGTTCGCGGTCTCCTGCGACCACCCGCTCGTGCTCGGCGGCACCCGCACCAGGGCCGATGCCGCGTTCGCCGGCCTGGGGGAGACGGCGTGGCAGCGGCACTCGTGCGGAAACGGCGCCAAAGGCCGCCGCTGGTACGACTGGGCATGGATCAGCCTGGGCGAACACGAATGGATGCTGGCCCGCCGGTCGATCAGCGACCCCACCGACCTGGCGTTCTACCGGTGCCGGGCGAACCGGCCGGTCGGATTGCCCGAGCTGGTGCGGGTGGCAGGCTCCCGCTGGAGCGTCGAGGAATGCTTCCAAGCGTCCAAGAACGAGGTCGGCCTGGACCACTACCAGGTCCGCAAGCACACCGCCTGGTACCGGCACGTCACCCTGGCCATGGTCGCCCACGCGCACCTGGTCTTCCTGGCCGCCGCCCCACCCCCAGGCCGAAGCGGCACCGACGACGGCGAGGCCGACGACCTCGCCACACAGGGGGCCGTCCCGGCAGGGACGTTCACCCTGCCGGCGGTATGAAGGTGACGATCCGGACGCGTTGGCCCCGCTCACGGTCAACGAGATCCGCCGCCTCCACGCCCTCCTGCACCCGACCCGGCACCCACCCGCACACCATCTGCACTGGTCACACTGGCGACGCCGCCACCAAGCCCGTGCTCGAAGATGCCACTACCAGCGACAACGAGAACTCACCCATCTCTAAATGCGGCTGGAGTACTAATAGCAACTGCATTGGGCGGCGCAGCCCCTGGTTCGAGCTCGCTCAACCTATCCGTCTAAAACCAAGATCAGCACCCACTGTGACAGACAGCCCGCGCGGGCGTGCCCTCCGGATCGCGGGGGCTTCCTGGTTGTTTGTACGTCAACTTGAATTTTCATTCAGCAACTTGTCCGGATGAGGACACAAAGGCATTTTTGCCGTGCAAGGGCGTACGGTATTGAACATGGCTGCACTGGCGATTGCCTCCTCAATATTGATTGCTGTAGCAGGCTGGCTTGTGTCTCAATGGCAGGCACGCCAAGCAATCAAGCGTAACATGTATATTGACTATCTTTTGAAGGCTTACCGGCGCCTGGACGATGCAGCCAACCGGCCACTTGAACAGGGAAGCAGGCGAGATATCGAGTCGGCAATCAGCGATATAGGGCTGCTGGGCTCTCCAAGTCAAGTGGAACTAGCCAAGCAAATCGCTGACACCTGGGCTGCCAGCGGGAACACAGATCTACTCCCGCTCTTGGCTGACTTGCGCACTTCCCTCAGAAAAGAACTCCGCCTGGAGTCTGCAAGGACGCCGTATTTTGCACTTCGTCTCGGCGACCCCACTTCAGCCGATCGGCACGTAGGGTCAGCGGATCAGGCGACCTGACAAAGGTCTCTGTCTGGGCAGCGTCAAGGCGGATCGGGCGATCGCGGACGAGTTTGACGCGCTCGTCCAGGCCGAACGAACGCAGGGCGGTGACGGGGATGACGACGGTTTCGGCCGGCGCCCTGAGGCCGGTCACCTATTGGCACCAAGGCCCGTAGAGGACTCCAAAACGATCAAGGCCCAGGCGGGGGTTTACTCCCTGACCTGGGCCTTGGTTATGAGAGCGGGTGACGGGAATCGAACCCGCGCTGTCAGCTCGGGAACCAAGCCGATTCCGGCCGCTATAGCGGCTGACCTGGCCACCGCTCATACCGCGAGTGACCGCAACCGCCCCTTGATCATCTTAGCTAATTGCACGCCTCCTGCCCCGCTGGCCTGAACAGAACCGGGCTGTGTCGAGCCGATCGTGTCTGGCTGACCCCTCGATGCGAACCACGGGCACTCCTGGGCCGCCATAGCCTCTCCCAGCTAGGACGTTCGTTCATTCGGCGGCAGAAACCTGGACCAGGTAGTCGGCCAACTCGCCCGGTCGCGACAGCATCACCATATGACTACCGGGCATCTCATCCGGGGTGATACCGAGCCGCTCCTTCACGTGGCGGCGCACGAACTCGGGAGTGAACAAGCGGTCTTCGCGGCAGAGCAGGTATCTCGTCGGAACGTCCGGCCAGGCGGACAACGGCCAGGGTTCGCGCCCCACCCGGTCCATGCTCACCTTCTCGGCGAGCGCGCCGTCATGGGCCAGCACCTGCCGGGCCAGCTCCCGTGGGACGTCGTGCAGATACAGTTCGTAGTCGTCGTCGATGCCGGACGAGGACCGGCCGCTGTGCTCCCACCAGTCGTCCGGAGTCTCACCCGGTTTCGGGATCATGGCGTTCACCAGGACAAGCGCGGCGGCTCTGGCCCGCATGCACACGAGGGGGCCGACGAAGCCACCCCAGGAGTGGGCCACCACCACAAGAGGCCGGCGCTCGTCGATCGCCTGGACGACGGTGTCGGCGTAGTCCCAGAGCCCCGCCTGGGGGTCGGACATCGGCAGGTCCACCGCAACCGTGTCGTGCCCGCGGCCACGAAGCTCGGCCTCGAGTAGATGCCAGTCGAACGCACTTCCACCGCCGCCGTGGACAAAAGCGAAGGTCGTCATGACGGTTGTGACCGGCAACGGCGCGGAAACTCATCGGCGGGCGCCGGACAGATCGTTGATGGGGTGTTGCGGAATCGGCCGTGGGCATGGCAAAGGGCGCCCATGATCAGTGTGTGAAGACAAACCTGGACGCCCTTCTGACCACACTGTACGTCTATCTGGACGATCATGTCCTGCCCTCGCGCGAACCCGTCCGGCGGCGGGGACGGCCCGAGCTGCTGCCCGATGCCGAGCTGGTGTGCGTGGCGGTGGCGCTGCACCTGGCCCGCGCCACTCGGCCTGGCACGACCGGCTGCGACTGATGGACGGCACCCCGGTGCCGTGCGGCACCTCCCGCATCACCATGGACCGCTCTGCGCTGGGCGAGATCGCCGGCTACGGCCGCGATGTGTCCCACCACGCCTTCTACCGGGGCGCCAAGCCTTGCTGATCACCACCGCCGACCGCGTTCAGCCTGGCCTGCCCCAAAGAACTGGGCGAACGCAGACAAGCCCTGCACCTGCTGCGCCTGCGCCCGATCACCGGCGGCCCGTGCCCGATCCGCGTCGCGATGGCCGGTCCGCGGTGCTTGGCGCCAGTGACCTATAAGGCACGCCACCCCGTTACACTCGGCCATCAATTACAGTCTCCCGGCGTGGTGGGCATCTCCGGCCAAGGCCCCCTTTTGGCTTTCTCCATCATTCTCTCGATGTCCTCCAGGCAAAGAGCCTTCGCATCGAATCGCTGGCGATAGGCGAGCACCAACGCGGACACCGAACAGAGCACATCGCCGTTGCGCGTGTGAAAATGCGGTTCAGGGTACCTCATCTCATACCCCCCGTCTTGGTGCCCTTTTTCCTCCGCTGTAGAGCGCGAGTGATAGGAAACGATTTCTTTCGCCTCGTACGGCAACACCAATGACGGCCGCCGGGACATCATGTCTTCCCAGCCCTCGCGCATTTCAGCATGGCGACCCGGATCAAGGATCGCTTCGGGGACTGCGATCAGCCAGTGCGGAAACAGGACCTCGATAGCGGTTCCTGAATCATGGAGCGCACACACCACCTCAGGGATTTCACTCCCATCCGCGCAGTAGGCGTACAGATCGGGTCTTCTTGCGCTGAATCCCGCGGCCTCGAGCTGCTCGGCCAGCGACATGCCTTCCTGCTCCTCGCGCAGCATCCGGTATGACCTGCGCAGCAGGCCGAACAGCAGTTGCCGCTCCGCCCACCGGCTCACCCGCCTGCCGCCCGCTGACAGCGAGAAGACGTCTATGTCACGCCGACCCTGCTCACCTTCTACCAGGAGCCAACGCTCCTCTGGCCGCGACCCCAGAACTCCCAGCAGGCCCTTCGGTGGGGCCATGACGACGATGGACTTGATTCCCCGCCGCCAGAACAACAGCCACCGCCAAGGGGCACTCCTGTAGAAGACGGTACGTCCCTCGCCTGCACCGAGCAGATAGAAACCTATGCCTGGAGGATGCGATGAGGTGGGGTCCTCCGGCGATCCGCCCTGTTCAAAGAGCTCCATCTCTTCGGACGCGGCCATATCGCCTTCCATGGCACCCTCCGGTCGGCGCGAGGTCGGGGCGGGCAGCACGCCGCCGGCATTCCGCCGACGCTGGCACCCACGATCATTTTGGTGCCCCATAGACGATAATCGGAAACTCGCCGCATTCCGGACCTGCAGCCAGACCGGTCTCCCCTACCACCGCCGCGGCGGCCCGTAGGGTTCCGGGTCAACGGTGTACGTCCGCGGCTCCATGTACGGAGTACAGCAGGCCACCTCCGCGGCCGAGTGGGTGTGGAGGACAGGGAACTCAGCCCCAAGACCGTCCAGCTCTACGAACTGTTGTTGCGACTCCATCTGAACCCGACCTTCGGTGAGACGAACATCGGCGACATCCGGGAAGAGGACGTTCGGAAGTGGCGGACGTCCCGTCTCAAGGCCGGTCCCAAGAGCTAGCCGACCTTCGGGCCGGTCACGGTCGCCAAGGCGTACCGGCTGCTGCGCGCCATCCTCAACACGGCGGTCCGGGACAAGCGCATCAAAGAGAACCCGTGCCAGATACCCGGCGCCGACCGGGAGTCGAGCCCAGAACGGCCCGTCCCGAGCGTGGCCGAGGTCTACCGAATCGCCGACGCATCACACCTCGCTACCGGGCGCTCGTCCTCCTCGCGACTTTCGGCAACCTGCGAGGGGGCGAGTTGACGGGCCTCCGACGTAGGAACCTCGACCTCGACGCCGGGACGGTCCGCGTGGACGAAACCGTCTATGAGCTGGGGCCACTGGTCAAGGGAACACCCAAGTCAGAAGCCAGCCGACGCACGGTCGCCCTCCCCGACCTGATCATCCCGACCTGCGCAAACACCTGGACGAGTACGCCCAACCCGGCCCCAAGAGGTTCGTGTTCGTCGGCGTTCAGGGCGGGCAGGTCCGGCGGAGCAATTTCTCCAAGACCTGGGCACGGGCGCTGGAGAGCGCGGGATTGGAGGTCGGCGCGATCCACGTCCATGACCTCCGCCACACGGGCAACACCTATGCGGCCGAGTCGGGGGCGTCGCTGGCCGAGCTGATGAACCGGACGGGGCACTCGTCCACGCCGACCGATTCAGGAGCGGCGCAGCCGCCTGGCACGAGCACGCTCACGCCCACGAAGTTCGCCCTCAACACACGGAGGGGTTCTAGCGTTCTGGCAGCGTTGCGTGCGGAGGCGTGGGCACGATCTTGATCATGGTGTTGGTGATCGCCCATCGCTCGTGGTCGCGCCAGGCTCCATCGATGTACAGCAGTTCGGGCGAGTAGCCCTCATGGCGGAAGCCGACTCGTCGGACCAGTCTGAGGGAGGCGTGGTTCTCGGGTTGTATCTGGGCCTCGAGCCGGTGAAGCTGCAACTGCTCGAAGCTGTAGCGCACGACCAGCGCGAGCCCTTCGGTCATGTAGCCTTGGCCGGCGGTAGGGCCGAAGGCAGCGTAGGCAATGGACCCGGATTGAAACCGTCCCCGGATGATGCTGTTGACGTTGACCACACCGGCAATGGCTCCACTGTTGCGCACGCAGATCAGCACCGACTTCTCGTCGGGCTGCTCATATCGCGTGAGGTAAGCCCGATACTGCTCTGGTGTGGACGGCAAAGCCATCCACGGGCGGTGCAGTTCCGTACTGGCGCTCACCAGGTTAAGAAACTCCTCCTCGTCACAGCTGGCGAGGTGGCGCAGGGTCACCCGGCAGGACGGGTCCGGTTGGTTGCCTAGGAAAGCTTCGATCACTGCATCGTTCACGGACCGGACGGTACTGGACACCCAGGGAGATGGGGCAAACTTCGGTGCGGTCGTGTTTATGGCTTGTGGGCTATCCAGAGCATTTCTGCCGGCCAGTGATGTGCCCAGTCGGGCGGGTCGGTTTCGTTGTAGCCGTTGAGTGTTCCGGGTTCGGGCCGCGGCTCGAGGAGGTCGTCGATGATGAGGCCCGCGCCGCGCAGGGTCTTGATCCAGTCGCCGTAGGTGAGCTGATAGCTGGCCGCTCCGTGGTCTTCGGCGATGGTGTTCAGCCCGAAGTAGTCGTGGTGCAGCGTGGTGGTTACGCGGCGGGCGTCGTCGTAGCAGGCTTCGAACCATGGGCTGGCGGCGTTGAACACCAGGCGCCCGCCGCGGCGCAGGACGCGTGCGGCCTGCGGGACGGCCAGGTGCGGGGGTGCCCAGCTAAGCCCGCCATGGTCGCAGAACACCAGGTCGAAGCTGCCGGCGGCGAACGGAAGCAGTTCGGCTGCGCCCTGCACCAGCGGGTAGCGGACCGTCCCCATCGCGCGGGCTGCTGCGGCAAGCTGAGCTTCGGACAGGTCGAGCCCGACCACGGTGGCGCCCTCGGCGGCGAGTGACCTGGACCACTGGCCGGCGCCGCAGCCGAGTTCAAGGACACGCTTGCCGGTAACGTCGCCCAAGGCATGCAGGTGCGCGTCGGGGATGGCGTACATGCCCCACAGCCGGGGCGCGGCGCCGATCTGCGGGTCGTGCTCGTGCTGGTAGGCGCGGCTGATCTGGTTCCAGTACCGCCGGTTGGCGGGGATGCTGTCCACACGCCGACTCCAGCACCGCCCTCCGGGGACGGTCAACACGATTAGGGCACGGCCGGGATCATTGCAGCGAGGCGCTATCTGTTTGTGATCTTCCCTCTGTGCGGGCGCCCCATGCGTCCTCCTAGGAGGCCGCTCGGAGGACAACAAGCGTAAGTCGAATATCGTTCTGTCCACGTTCACGCTGGCTGAGGCGGACGGGCGACGCGGCGGGACCAGCCGCGTAGCGGCGCCCTCGATGCCCTCGTCCGGGAAGAGTGCGACCAGGACGACGGCGAGGCGGCTGGGACACTGGTGCCGGTGGCCTAATGGCTCGCCGTTGATGGCGGTCAAAAATGATCAAGGCCCAGGATCGGGAATCATGTCCCTGGCCTGGGCCTTCGTTGGTGGAGCGGGTGACGGGAATCGAACCCGCGCTGTCAGCTTGGGAAGCTGAAGTTCTACCATTGAACTACACCCGCGTGGTGCCCTTGGGGCGCCATGCTGTGGATACTGTACCGGATCGTCGGGGTGGGTGCGGGGTGGGATAGCTTTTCTGGCGTGCTGCTCTCCGATCGCGACATCAGGGCCGAGCTCGACAACGGGCGGGTGAAGATCGACCCGTTTGAGCCGGGCATGGTTCAGCCGTCCAGTGTGGACGTGCGGCTGGACAGGTACTTCCGGGTGTTCGAGAACCACAAGTATCCGCACATCGATCCCGCTGTGGAGCAGCCGGATCTGACGCGGCTGGTGGAGGTCGAGCCTGAGGAGGCCTTCGTGCTGCATCCCGGGGAGTTCGTGCTCGCGTCGACCTATGAGGTCTTCGCGTTGCCGGATGATCTCGCGGCGCGGCTGGAGGGGAAGAGTTCGCTCGGCAGGCTGGGGTTGCTCACGCACTCGACGGCCGGGTGGATCGATCCGGGGTTCAGCGGCCACGTGACGTTGGAGCTGTCGAACGTGGCGACGTTGCCGATCAAGCTGTGGCCGGGGATGAAGATCGGGCAGATGTGCCTGTTCCGGACGAGCTCGCCGGCGGAGTACCCGTACGGGTCGGCGAAGTACGGGTCGCGGTATCAGGACCAGCGGGGGCCGACGCCGTCGCGGTCGTACCTGAACTTCCACCGGACGAAGGTGTAGCCGAATTGTGACCTGAGTGTGACGCGATCCACCAAAAGGTGAAACTTTTTCTCTTACCGGGTAGTTTCAAGCGACGCACACCCTTGGCGTCTGGTTGACACTCTCTTTACTTGAGGGTCTGGCGCCTGGACGGCGACCCGTTTCCGCGTATCGACGCGGGAACCCGGAAGGAGATCGTGTCAGCACTCCGCGCGGAAAGCGTCACCAAGCTCTTCGGTCGTAAGACGGCAGAGGCACAGCGGAAACTCAGGGCGGGCGCCGATCTGAAGGCGATCCGCGACCTCGGGGTCACACCGGCGGTGGTGGACGCCACGTTCGAGGTCCGGCAGGGCGAGATCTTCGTGGTCATGGGCCTGTCGGGGTCGGGGAAGTCGACCCTGATCCGGATGCTGAACGGGCTGCTCGGGGTCACGTCCGGGACCGTCGAGATCGATGGTCAGGACATTGCGAAGTTGTCGCCGAAGGCGCTGCGGGCGCTGCGGCAGAACAAGGTCAGCATGGTCTTCCAGCACTTCGCGTTGTTCCCGCACAGGACGGTTCTGGCCAACGCGGCGTATGGGCTTGAGGTCCGGGGTGTCGCGAAGGAGGAACGCGAGAAGACGGCCCGCGAGTTTCTGGCCCTGGTGGGGCTTGAAGGCTGGGAGGACAGGCTTCCCCGGCAGTTGTCGGGCGGTATGCAGCAGCGCGTGGGACTCGCGAGGGCGCTCGCGGCGGGCACCGACATCATCTTGATGGACGAGGCGTTCAGCGCGCTCGACCCGCTGATCCGGCGGGAGGTCCAGGATCTTCTGCTGGATTTGCAGGGACGGTTCGGGAAGACCATCGTCTTCATCACGCACGACCTGAACGAGGCCATGCGCATCGGCGACCGCATCGCGGTGATGCGGGAGGGCCGGATCGTGCAGATCGGCACGGCCGAGGAGATCCTGACCGACCCGGCGAACGACTACGTCGCCCAGTTCGTCGCGGATGTGGACCGTACCAAAGTGCTGACGGCGTCGTCCGTCATGGAGAAGCCGCTGGTCACGGTGCCGGCGTCGACCGGGCCCCGGACGGCGCTGCGGACGATGCGCGAGCACCAGACGTCCGCGGCGTTCGTGGTGGGACGCGACCGCAGGCTGATCGGCCGGGTGCGCGCCACGGCGGTCGCCGACGCGGTGCAGGACAACGTCCAGACGCTGGACGGCCTGGTCGACGCGGAGGACCCGGTGGCGCCGGACACCCCGGTCGCGGATCTGTTCGCCCGGTGCGCCGAGAGCGAGTTGCCGGTGCCGGTCGCGGACGGGGACGGGACGCTGCTCGGCGTCATCCCCAGGGTGACCCTGCTGGCCGCGCTGGGCGCGATCAACTCGCAGGTGACCGAGGAGGAACTGGCGCTGGCACAGGAGGGCAGTGACGGTGAGTGACGCGATCGAGCTGCCCCGGGCGCCGGTCGGCGAATGGTTCGACGGCCTGGTGAACTGGTGCACCGACAACCTGGCGTGGCTGTTCGACGGGATCGGCTCGGCGATCGAGACGTCGGTGGACGGGCTGACGGACGCCCTGACGCTGCTGCCGCCGCTGGCGCTGACGCTGGCCCTGGCCCTGATCGCGTTGCTGGTCAGCGGCTGGAGGCTGGGCCTGTTCACGCTCCTCGGCTTCACGCTGATCGACAGCATGGAGCTGTGGGACGACTCGATGGACTCGCTGGCCCTGGTGCTGGTGTCGGCGGTGGTGTCCGCCGTCCTGTCGATACCGATCGGCATCGCGGCGGCGCGCAGCGATCTGGTGAGCCGGATCGTCCGGCCGGTCCTCGACTTCATGCAGACGATGCCGGCGTTCGTCTACCTGATCCCGGCGATCTTCTTCTTCAGCATCGGCTCCGTGCCCGGCGTGGTCGCGACGGTGATCTTCTCGATGCCGCCGGGGGTGCGGCTGACCGAGCTCGGCATCCGCGGCGTCGACCCGGAGATGGTGGAGGCGGGCGAGGCGTTCGGCACGCCGCCGAGCCGGATCCTGACCCGGATCCAGATCCCGCTCGCGATGCCGTCCATCATGGCGGGCGTCAACCAGCTGATCATGCTGTCGCTGTCGATGGTCGTCATCGCGGGCATGGTCGGCGCGGGCGGCCTCGGCGGCGTGGTGCTGGAGGGCATCAACCGGGTGGACGTCGCCAAGGGCTTCGAGGGCGGTATCGCCGTCGTCATCCTGGCCATCTACCTGGACCGGCTCACCGGCGCCCTCGGCGAGGGTCCCGGGATGCTCCGCGCGCTGTTCACGCGCGGCCCGGCCACCCGTGGTGATGTCACCAGCAGTGTGACCACCCCGTAGTGACGGCCGTCCGGCCGGTTCCCCACCCCTCTTCTTTTCATGCAAGCCGACGAAAGGATGGGCATGCGTTTCAAGTTCAAGGGTCTGACGGTCGCGGCGTTGACGCTGACGCTCGGCCTGAGCGCCGCCGCGTGCGGCGACTCCGGTTCGGGGGGTGAGAACGACAAGAACATCACGATCGGCATGGTCTCGGGCTGGGCCGAGGGCGAGGCCGCGACGGCGCTCTGGAAACGGCTGCTGACCGACAAGGGCTACAAGGTCGAGGTCAAGACACTCGATACCGGCCCGCTCTACGCCGGCATGTCGAAGGGGGACGTGGACCTCTTCCTGGACGCCTGGCTGCCGGGCACCCACGAGGACTACTGGAAGCAGTACGGCGACAAGCTGGAGAAGGTCGGCGCCTGGTACGACTCGGCGCCGCTGACGATCGCGGTGCCGAACTACTCGCCGCTGCAGTCGCTGGAGGACCTGAAGGGCAAGGGCGGCCAGTACGGCGGCAAGGTCGTCGGCATCGAGAAGAGCTCCGGCCTGTACCGGGTGTCGCAGGAGAAGATGCTCCCCGCGTACGGCCTGCAGGACGAGTACAAGGTGACGACGTCGTCGACGGCGGCGATGCTGACCGAGCTGAAGAAGGCCGTCGACGGCAAGAAGGACATCGTCGTCACGCTGTGGCGCCCGCACTGGGCGTACTCGAAGTTCCCCATCCGCGACCTGAAGGACCCGAAGGGCGCGATGGGCGAGCCGGACGGCATCTACACCGTCGCCCGTGAGGACTTCGGCAAGGACCAGCCGGACGTCGCGAACTGGCTGAAGAAGTTCAAGATGACCGACGAGCAGTTGGGGACGCTCGAAGACCTCATGGAGAACAAGTACAAGGGCAAGCCCGAGCAGGCCGTGGACGAGTGGCTGAAGACGAACCAGAGCTACGCCACGTCCCTGACCGGCTGATCACCCGCACGGGAACGTTCCACCAGCGGAAGAAGGGCCGTCCGGTGCTCCCGGGCGGCCCTTCGGCGCCTCACCCGGCGAGGCCCACGCTGAACAGGACGGCCACCAGCCCGATCCCGGTCGCGCACAGCGTCATGACCCGCGGGTGGAGGCTGTGCGCCTCGGGCAGGATCTCGGCGGCCGCCAGGTACAGCAGGACGCCGGCGAACGTCCCGAGGTAGGGGCCGAGGACCGCGTCCGGGACGGTCACGAGGGTCCCCAGCACGGCCCCGCCGATGGGCGCGACGGCGTCCGCGAACAGCAGCAGGAGGGCGGGACGGCGGTCGGCGCGGTGCAGCGAGGCGGCGGTGAAGGTGTTGAACCCGTCCGCGAAGTCGTGCGTGACCACCGCCAGCGCCACGAACGCCCCGACCTCGGTCCCGGACTGGAAGCCGAGGCCGATGCTGAGGCCGTCCACCAGGCTGTGCAGGACGAGCGCGGACGCGGCGAGCAGCCCTGCCGAGCCCACGCCGTGCGCGTGCGGCGCGTACTCCTCCTCGTGGGCGCGGTGGATCGCCACGGCCTGCTCGACGACGTGCAGCAGCAGGAACCCTGCCGCGAAACCGATCATCGGCGCGGGGACGCCGAACGGGCTGTGCCGCGTCATGTCCAGCGACTCGGGGATCAGGTCGAACGCGACGACGCCGAGCATCAGCCCGCCCGCGAGGCCGAGGACGAGGTGCCGCTGGTCGCGCACCCGCATCGCGGCGAGCCCGCCGACGAGCGTCATCAGGAACGCGAGGACGGACACGAGCACGGCCATTCCGGTGTCTTACCAGTTGTCCGCGCCCGCAACCCCGCCCACTCGCGCCCCCGCCCGCTCGTGTCCCCCGGCACGCGGCCCCGCCGGTTCGCGCCTCACCGGCGCGGGGGGCCGTCCGCTCGGCGTGCACACGCCGCCGCCGGAATGCCGAGCGGACGGCCGCTCACTCGAACGCGTCGCCGTCGACCACGCTGCTCGCGGGCGGCCGCCGAACGTCCACCGGCTCCTCGTACGCGAGGTACTCGATGCGGTTCCCCTGACCGCCGTTCAGCAGCAGCACGTACGGCTCGCCCTGCGTCGCCACCTGGATCTCCTCGCCGGGCGCCCCGGTCAGGCTCACGGTGGGAACTCCGCCAGCCGTCCCCGCCTTGCCCTTCTGCCAGGAGTCCACGGACTTCACGGCCTCGCTGAGGAGGGCCGTGCGGTCGGTGAAGACCGCCAGGTCCTTGAAGTCGGCGGACGCGGTGGTCGTCTTGAGGTGCTTGCCGGAGAACAACTGCACCGCGCCCTTTCCGCCGATCGACTTCCAGAACGCGTCGTTGCCCTTGATGTAGACGTCCTTGCCGATCCTGGTCATCTCAACGCGTTCCTTGCCCTGCTGGAACCAGCCGGTCGCCTTCGTCTTCCCCACGTAGCGGAAGTCGAGGGCGAACTTGTCCTTCCCGTCGTCGATGTCCCCGCGCATCCGCAGGAACCGCGCCGAGGCGGTCGCCTTGCGCGCGCGGGACAGGATCGCGGCGGCCTGGAGCTTCTCCACCCCGTTGGGCGTCGCGGCGGCGGACGCAGGGGCGGACGCGGCGCCGGACGGGCGCGTGGCCGGCGCGGAAGCCGTCTTCGATGTCGTCGCCGCCTCCTCCGCCGGCCCGCACGCGGTGGCGGACGTGAGCACAAGGACGAGCGCGGCCGACACGTGGCCCGCCCGGAGTCGGTGATAAGGCACCCGAGGTCCCCTCTCTTGTTCTGCTTTCGTGGGACATCGCCCCCGTTGTCTGGGAAAAGGGTGCTGCGTGCCGGTGCTGGATCACTGTCGTTATGCTGCGGTCACTGCGCCCGGGCTGCGGAACGACTGCGGCGGCGCCGGAGGAACGGTGAGTGGAGGTGGTCGCGCTGCCGGGCGAGGGGCCGTCACCGCGCTTCGAGATCCTCGGCCGGCCGGCCGCGTGGCGGGGCGGACGGGAACTCGACCTGGGGCCGGGCAAGCAGCGTGCGGTCCTCGCCGTCCTGCTGCTGACGCCCAACCGGCCGGTGTCGACGGCGTCGATCGTCGAGGCGGTGTGGGGGGACGAGCCTCCCGACAACGGCGCGAACGTCGTCCAGAAGTACGTGGCCGGGCTGCGCCGCGTGCTGGAACCCGACCGCTCGCCGCGCACCCCGGGACGGCTGATCACGCTGACCGGCGCGGGATACGCGCTGAACGTCCCGCCCGAGGGCCTGGACACCGAGGTCTTCCAGGAACGGGTGAGGACGGCCCAGGCCGTGCGCGCGGCGGGCGACGCGGCGCGGGCCGAGGCGCTGCTGCGCGAGGCGCTGGCCATGTGGCGGGGCCCGGCGCTGGCGGGGCTCACCGGCTCGTTCTTCGACGCGGCCCGGGACCGGCTTGAGGAGACGCGGGCGGCGGCCCTGGAGGCGTGCGCCGAGGTCGGGCTGGAGTTGGGGGAGCACACGCGGCTGGTGCCCGAGCTGCTGCGGCTGGTCGCGGAGTTCCCGCTCCGGGAGGGGTTCCGCCACCTGCTGATGCTGGCGCTCTACCGGTGCGGCCGGCAGGCGGAGGCCCTGGCCGCCTACCGGGACGCACGCGACTTCCTCTCCGCGGAGTTCGGCGTCGAGCCCGGTGAACGGCTCCGGAACCTGCACGTGGGCATCCTGCGCTCCGATCCGGCGCTGGCGGCACCGCCCTCGCCCGAACCGGCCGACGATCCCCGCGAGCCCGCCGGCGACCCGCCCGAGCCCGGACCGGCCGCGCCCGCCGGACCGGCCGCGCCGCGGTTCGCTCCGCCCGGCCCGCGGCTCGCGCCGGCGCCCGAGGAGATCGCCACCCCGGGAACGAGCCCCGCCGTTCCGGTGCCCGCGCCCACGCTGTCGGGGCCCGTCCATGATGCTCCGGCCGTCGGCGCCGTCCCGGGCCATCACGCCGCCGACACGGCCTGGACGCCGCCGCCACCGGCCGGGCGACGGGTTCCGTGGCCGGTGCGGGCCGTCCTCGTGGCCCTCCCGGTGCTCGGCTTCGGCATCGTGACCTGGGCCCTCCTCGCCTACTACGCGGAACGGCGCCGGAGCCGCCCGCTCGCGCTGATGGCGGCCGGGTACCTGATGCTGACGGGCGTCTTCCTCGTCGGTGCCACGAGCGGCGACCCGGATCAGACCGGCTGGTGGGACGGGCCGATCTTCCTCGCGCTGCTGACCACGATGTTCGGCGGCGCCGTCCACCTCGCCGTCCTCACGGCCGACCCGCAGTGGTCCCCGCGCCATGGCGGGGTGCCCGTCCTGAACGTCCAGCTGATCGAGCGGAGGGTCCGCCGGGAGCAGGCCCGCTCGCTGGCGGCGCACCACCCGTCGATCGCCCGCCGGCTCGGCGTCGGCCGCCCCGACCTGCCCCGCGCGTTCGACGACGGCGGCCTGGCCGACGTCAACTCGGCGCCCGAGCATGTGCTCGCCTCGCTGCCGGGCCTGGACCCGTATCACGCGAAGCTGATCGTGCTGGCCCGGACGGCGCACGGCCCGTTCGTCGCCGTCGACGACCTCGCGACCAGGGAGATCCTGCCGTACCAGGCGGTGTACGCCCTGCGCGACATGCTGATCGCCGTCCCGCCCGCCCCCGACGCGGAGCCGGACGCGGCGAAACCGTCCGCGGAATCCGCGCCCGGCGCCTGACCTGGAAACCGGAAGGACCCCGGGCCCTGGGCCCGGGGTCCTTGCTCGGTGCACGCCCTACTCGGCGGCGACGGGTTCCTTCTCCGCCTCCGGAGGAGCGGTGCCCTCGCCCTTGATGGAGCGGATCAGGAGCTGGGAGACGTCCACGACCTCCAGCGACTCCTTGGCCGCGCCCTCGTTCTTCTTCTCGTTGATGGCGTCGCCCAGCATCACGAGGCAGAACGGGCAGGCGGTGGAGACGGTGTCGGGGTCGGTCTCCAGCGCCTCGTCCACGCGCTCGGTGTTGATGCGCTTGCCGATGCGCTCCTCCATCCACATCCGCGCGCCGCCGGCGCCGCAGCAGAAGCCGCGGTCCTTGTGCCGGTGCATTTCCTGCGTCCTGACGCCGGGGACGGTCGCCATGATGTCGCGCGGCTGCTTGTAGACCTTGTTGTGGCGGCCCAGGAAGCAGGGGTCGTGGTAGGTGATGTTCTCCTCGATCGGCGTGACCGGGGTGAGCCTGCCCTCCTCGACCAGGTGCGCGAGCAGCTGGGTGTGGTGGACGACCTCGTAGTTCCCGCCGATCTGCGGGTACTCGTTGGCGAGGGTGTTGAAGCAGTGCGGGCAGGTCGCGACGATCTTCTTGACGCCCGCGTCGTTCAGCGTCTCGACGTTCTGCTGGCCGAGCATCTGGAAGACGAACTCCATGCCGAGGCGGCGGGCCGGGTCACCGGTGCACGCCTCCATGGGGCCGAGGACGGCGAACTTGACGCCCGCGATGTGCAGCAGTTCGGCGACGGCCTTGGTGGTCTTCTTGGCACGGTCCTCCAGGGCGCCGGCGCAGCCGACCCAGAACAGGTACTCGGTGTCCTCGGGCAGCTTGTCGTCGACGACCTCGACCTCGAAGTCCAGCTCCTCGATCCATTCGAGGCGCTTCATCTCGGACATGCCCCACGGGTTGCCCTTGTTCTCCAGGTTCTTCAGCATGACGCCGGCCTCGGACGGGAACGAGGACTCGATCATCACCTGGAAGCGGCGCATGTCGAGGATGTGGTCGATGTGCTCGATGTCGACCGGGCACTGCTCGACGCAGGCACCGCAGTTGGTGCAGGACCACAGGACGTCCGGGTGGATGACGCCGTCGTCGGCGACGAGCTCCTTGTCCACCTGCATGGCGAGCTTCTGCTCGTCGGTGAACTTCTCGCGCTGCTCCTCGGACGCGGTGAAGTAGGGCGCCTTGGCGAGCGCGTGGTCGCGCAGCTCCAGGATGACCATCTTCGGCGACAGCGGCTTGCCGGTGTTCCAGGCGGGGCACTGCGACTGGCAGCGACCGCACTCGGTGCAGGTCGCCATGTCGAGGAAGCCCTTCCAGGTGAAGTCCTCGATCTTGCCGCGGCCGAAGACGTCCTCGTCGGGGTCGGCCTCCTCGAAGTCGAGCGGCTTGCCGCCGCTCATCATCGGCTGCACGGCGCCGAGGCCGTCCGGGTGGCGCTTGAACATGACGTTCAGCGGCGCCAGGAAGATGTGCAGGTGCTTGGAGTGGACGACGAAGACCAGGAAGACCAGCGCGACGCCGATGTGCAGGAGCAGCCCGACCGACTCCAGCACCTCAAGGGTGCCGTGGTCCGTGCCCTTGAACAGCCGGCCGACGAGGTAGGAGAAGTAGGCGCCCTTGCCGTAGGGGAGGTTGCCGCTGGCCCACTCCACGCCGCGGAAGAAGAACATCGTCCAGATCACGTTGAAGATCATGAACAGCGTGATCCAGGCGCCGGACAGGTGCGAGCCCTTGAACCGGGACTTGCGCCCGATGCGCTTCGGCGAGTTCTTGAGCCGGATCGCGGTGAACACGATCAGGCCGGCGGTACAGGCGAGCGCGATCGTGTCCTGGACGAAGCCGATCGGCCCCCAGGTCTGCAGCCCCGGGATCTTCGCGTCCAACCCGAACAGCAGCGCGACGGCCGCCTCCAGGTAGACGGTGATCAGCAGGATGAACGCCCACATGACCGCCGCGTGCGAAACGCCGGCCAGCGTCCACTTCAACAGTTTGCGCTGCCCCAGGACTTCAACGGCCTGGCCCTCGACGGCCTCTTTGGGCCTGCGCTTGACCTGCAACGTCCGTTCGGGGTCCGGCTGCCCGCTCGTGGCGATGTGGTACAGGAACAGCACCCGCCGAGCGGCGAGCGCAAGAGCGACCGCCGTTCCGGCGAGCCCAATGACCAACGTGATCCAGAACACTGTTCCGTCCTCCTGGGGTACGGGCGATGGCAGTCAGCGTAGGGCTCGTGGCAGACTGCGCGTCATCCGGGGCCCGAATACTACTCGGTAGTAGCTTATGCGTCACGCCCGCGAGTTTTCGCACACCCGATGAGTATCGGCCGGTTCCCGAGTCCATACCACCGACAGGGGCGCGTCCAGGCCCGTCCCGTCCACCGGTATACCGAACGAAGGAACCCCGATGACCTCGATGCCCGATCTCGCTCCCGCGGCCCGGCGCATGACCGACCTGCTGGCGGGCGTCCGCGACTTCCAGCTCACCGGCCCGACGCCGTGCGCCGGCACCTCGCTCGGCGCACTCATCGACCACGTGAACGGGCTGACGCTCGCCTTCACCTGGGCCGCCGCGAAGAACCTCCCGGAAGGCGGGACGCAGCCGCCGTCCGCCGACGCGTCCCGGCTCCCGCCCGACTGGCGCACCCGCGTCCCCGAGCAGCTCGACGCGCTCGCCGCCGCCTGGCGCTCCCCGGACGCCTGGCAGGGCATGACCCAGGCCGGCGGCATCGACCTGCCGGGCGAGCAGGCCGGGAATGTCGCGATGAACGAGCTGGTCGTGCACGGCTGGGACATCGCCCGCGCCAGCGGCCAGCCCTACGACATCGGCCGGGCCGAGATCGAGAGCTGCCTCGCCTTCGTCGCCCCGGCCGTCGAGCAGAGCGGCGGCAACGGCATCGAGGGCCTCTTCGGCCCCGCCGTCGACGTCCCGCAGGACGCGCCCCCGCTCGACCGCCTCATCGCCCTGACCGGCCGCGACCCGTCCTGGACGGCCGACCGGGGATGACCCGAGTGGGCGCACCGCCCTCGGATCGGGCCACGGGAGGTTTTACCCGCGCAGGCTAGCTGTTGATCACGCGCTTTGTGAGGATTGTCGAAAAGGTTGCCCATGCCGGCCCATCGATCACGAGATCGATGCCGAAACGAAGATCACTCCGTCATCGCATCCGAGGCTCCCCCTGCCTCGCCGACGGACGGTCGCCCAGACCACGCGGAACGCCGCCGCGGCACGAGCGATGGCCGGCGGCCGGCACTGTGAGACGGCGGCGGAACGCGACCGGAGGGGGAAGACATGACCGAGACCGCCGCAATACCGCAATGGCACGTCGTCGGCGACTGGTTCGACGTCTGCAAATGCAGCATCCCGTGCCCCTGCACCTATGCACAGCCTCCCACGTTCGGCGACTGCGACGGTGTGCTGGCGTGGCGCATCCGCGAGGGACGGTACGGAGACGTCTCGCTCGACGGCCTCAACGTCCTGATGCTCGGCTCCTTCGTGGGGAACGTATGGGGCGAGCACTCCGACTCGTACGCGGCCGTATTCCTGGACGAACGCGCCGACGACTCCCAGCGCGGGGCGCTCGGGAAGATCTTCGGCGGCGAGGCCGGGGGATGGCCCGCCCGGCTCGTGGAAATGCTCGCTCCCGAGATCAGGGGACTCGAATTCTCCCCCATCACGATTTCGGTCGACGACGACCTCGCCGGCTGGAGGGCGGAACTCCCCGGCCGGATCGTGGCGAGGGGCGAGGCGCTCACGGGCCCCACGACACCCGAGGGAGCACGGGTGCGGACGATCAATCCCCCCGGTGCGGAGACCGGGCCGGGGCAGATCGTCACCTGGGGCCGGGCGCTCGCCGACCAGGTCGACGCCTACGGCTTCACCTGGGACTGGGAGGGGCGCTCCAGCAAGCACATACCGTTCGATTGGAGCGGACCGGGGTGAGGACGCCGCCGATATCGGCGCGCAGGCCCGGCGTCCGGCCCGCACGGCACGAACTCGTGTTCATCGGGGTTCTCGTCGTCATCTCCGCGGTCGCGTGGCTGACGGTCCATCACCTGGCCACACCGGACATGCGCGCCGGGATCCTGACGGGGGCCGCCCGCTCCGGCCGCTCCGGTGAGGAGATGACGGGGATGCCGATGGACCGGTCCATGAGCGCCGGGCTGTTCCTCGGCACCTGGCTCGTGATGATGGCGGCGATGATGCTCCCAGCGGTGACACCGGTGATCGTGCGGATCGACCGGCTCATGCGCCGGCGTGGCAAGGGTGGCGCGACGGCGTACATGCTGGTGGTCGGGTACCTGCTCGTGTGGGCGGCGGCCGGGGCGGCGGCGTACGGCCTGTTCCTGGCGTTCCAGTCGACCGCGGCGGCGGGTGCCTCCGCCGGCGCCGTGCGCGCGGGCGCCGGGGTGCTGATGCTCGCGGGCGCGTACCAGCTCACCCCCGTGAAGCGGGCATGCCTGCGGCAATGCCGCTCGCCCCTCGCCGTCGTCGTCCGCCATGGAGACAGGATCACGGCGGGCCCCTCGGGCGCGTTGCTCGTCGGCGTCCACCACGGGGCCTTCTGCCTCGGATGCTGCTGGGCGCTGATGGCCGTGCTGCTCGCCGCGGGAATGATGAGCCTGGTCTGGATGGGGGTCATCGCCGCGGTGGTCCTCACGGAGAAGGTCTGGCGGCATGGGGACCTCGTGAGCCGGCCGCTGGGCGCCGGGATGATCGTCCTCGGCCTCGTGCTGCTCACCGCCCCTGGCCTCTCGCCCACCCTGACCTAGAGCACCGCGCCCGAGATCCGCGGGCCCTAGACCCTTTCAAAGACGGCGGCGAGGCCCTGGCCGCCGCCGATGCACATCGTCTCCAGGCCGTAGCGGGCTTCGCGGCGGTGCATCTCGCGGGCGAGGGTGGCGAGGATGCGGGCGCCGGTCGCGCCGACGGGGTGGCCGAGGGAGATGCCGGAGCCGTGCACGTTCACGCGGTCCCAGTCGGCGTCCTTGAGCTCCCATTCGCGGGTGACGGCGAGGACCTGCGCGGCGAACGCCTCGTTCAGCTCGATGAGGTCCATGTCGGCGAGGGTGAGGCCGGCGGCGTCCAGGGCCTTCGCGGTGGCGGGGACGGGGCCGATCCCCATCGTCTTGGGCGGCACGCCGGCGCGGCCCCACGAGACGAGCCGGACGAGCGGGCGCAGCCCCAGCTCGGCGGCGCGTTCGGGGGTCGTGACGACGCAGCCGGCGGCGGCGTCGTTCTGGCCGCTGGCGTTCCCGGCGGTGACGGTCGCCTCGGCGTCCTGCCCGCCGAGGAGGGGCCGCAGCTTCGCCAGGCTTTCGACCGTGGTGTCCGGGCGCGGGTGCTCGTCGGTGTCGACGACCGTGTCCCCCTTCCGGGAGGCGACGGTCACCGGGACGATCTCCTCGGCGAACACGCCCGACCGCTGCGCGGCGACGGCGCGCTGGTGGGAGCGAACGGCGAGCTCGTCCTGCTCCTGGCGTCCGATGCCGTACTCGCGGCGCAGGTTCTCGGCGGTCTCCAGCATCCCGCCGGGCACCGGGTGGTTGACGCCGCCCGCGGTGACACGACCCTGCGCGAGCGCGTCGTGCAGTTCGAGGGACGGCCCGCGCAGACCCCAGCGCGCCTTCGTGGTGTAGAAGGGCGCGCTGCTCATGCTCTCCGCGCCGCCTGCGATGATCACGTCACTGACGCCGGTCTGGATCTGCATGGCCGCGTTGAGGACGGCCTGCAGCCCGGACCCGCACCGCCGGTCGAGCTGGCTGCCGCCGACGGAGATGGGGAGCCCGGCGTCCAGCGCGGCGACGCGTCCGATCGCGGGGGCGTCGGACGTGGGGTAGCAGTGGCCGAGGATCACCTCGTCGATCGCCTCACCGGGCAGGCCGGTGCGCTCGACCAGCGCGCGGATCACGGTGGCGGCGAGCTCGACGGACGGGACGGTCTTCAGCGCGCCACCGAACCGGCCGATCGGGGTACGCAGCGGCTCGCAGATCACCGCGTCGCGCATGACGGTCTCCTTACAGGCGTGCAAGTGCGGGCACTCGCAGGGTACGGCCCCGGTTCGCGAGGGCGGCGTCCGGCCTTCCGGGTGGCGGAGGGTTGAATGCGGGGTGAAGCGGACGAGCGAGGAGGCGACGGTGGAGCAGTGGGCGCGGCGGGCGACGACGATCCGGGTGATCGGCACCGGGGCGATGGGGCGCGGGATCGCGCAGCTCGCCGCGGCGGGCGGGCTGACCGTGGAGCTGGCCGACATCCGGATGGATGCCGTGGTCAACGCCACCGAGTACATCGGCGGCATGTTCGACAAGCTGGTGCGCAAGGGACGGATGACCGCGGAGGAGGCGGAGGCCGCCAAGGGACGGCTCCGGCCGGTCGGTGAGCCGCTCACCCCGTTCCAGGACTGTGATCTCGTGATCGAGGCCGTCCGCGAGGACATCGACACCAAGCGGGAGCTGTTCACGTCCTTGGAGAAGGTGTGCCCGAAGCACACGATCCTGGTGACCAACACCAGTTCGCTGTCTGTGACGGCCATCGCGGCGGCGCTGGAGGACCCGTCCAGGGTGGCGGGGCTGCACTTCTTCAACCCGGTGCCGTTGATGCGTCTCGTAGAGGTGATTCCGGGGGCGCGCACGGCCGGGTGGATCCCGGACGCGCTCGCCGACCTCGTCCGGCGGCTCGGGCACGAACCGGTGCTCGCCCCCGACGCGCCGGGGTTCCTCGTCAACCATGCCGGGCGCGGCCTGGTGACGGAGGCACTCCAGATCCTGTCCGAAGGGGTCGCGGAGCCCGCCGACATCGACCGCATCGCGCGGGACGTCCTCGGCCTCAAGATGGGGCCCTGCGAACTCCTCGACCTCACCGGGATGGACGTCTCGCAACCGGTGATGGAGTCCATCTGGACGGGGTTCTACACAGAGCCGCGGTTCCGCCCGTCCAGGATCGGGCGGGCACGCCTAGAGGCCGGTCTGTACGGACGCAAGACGGGCGAGGGCTTTTACAAGTACGTGGACGGCGCCAAGCAGGAGCCGCCGGAGGTCACGGCCCCGGCGGTGGAGCCGCGCCCTGTATGGGTTCACGGTGATGTCCGTGAGGAACTGGGCGCGTTGCTCTCCGCAGCGGGGGTGGAGGTCGAGTCAGGGGAAACGCCGTCCGATCAAGCGGTGGTGCTGGTAGCGCCGTTCGGGCAGAGCACGGTCGAGGCGGCCGAGGGGCTTCCCGTGGAGCGCACCTTGGGCGTCGACCCGTTCGGTGAGTTCTTCACCCGCCTGACCGTGATGGTGCACCCGGGCCTCCACAGGGACACCGGCCGCGCCGGTCTCGCCGCCCTCTGCTCCACGGGACGGGACGTGACCGTCGTCCGCGACGCCCCCGCCTCCGTGGCCCAGCGGCTTCTCGCCTCGATCGTCAACGTGGGCTGCGGCATCGCCGAGCAGCGGCTCGCCCGGCCCGGCGACATCGACACCGCCGTCCGGCTGGCGCTCGGGTATCCGCGCGGGCCGCTGGAGTGGGGCGACCACGCCGGCGCCGACCGCGTCCTGGAGATCCTTCGCGGGCTGCACCGGGGCACCGGCGACCCGCGCTACCGTCCGAGCACCTGGCTGATCGAACGGGCGGCGCTCGGCCTGCCCCTGACCGAGACCGGGACCGCCCCCTGCGACCTGACCACCTGACCGAGCGGCCCGTCGGCTCACACGGGTTCGGAGACCTCTTCGGGGGCGTCCTCGGTGACGGGACGTCCGCCGCGCAGGACGAAGGCCGCGAAGAGGGCGGCGGCCAGCATCACGCCACCGGCGGCGACGGTGACGGGCATGTTCACCAGGAACACCGAGCCCCACCAGAAGTGCTCCAGCAGGAACCCGCCGAGCGTCGGTCCGGCCGCATCGCGACGAGCTGGGCGGGGTCCTCGCCGCGTTCGGCGCCGCCGGATTCACCGGTCACGACCTCGAATACGCCTGGTCCGCCGTGGTCGACTACGTGATCGGCGCGGCCGGCAGCGAGGCGAGCTGGCAGCGCGACCAGACCGGCACGACGTCCGCCGACTGGATCGACGAACTCGGCCCCTACCTGGCCCGGCTGGACGAGGAACGGCCCCGCCTCGCGTCCCACATCCGCGGCATCTGGATGAAGGAGACCGGCGACATCCTGGAGGACCGCTTCGCGTTCGGCCTCGCCTGCATCCTCGACGGCCTCGAAGCCCGCCGCCCCTGAGACCCGCCGGCCCTCCGCCCGGTCGTGGACGGAGGGCCGGCCGGGGGAGCCCCGGCGTCAGAAGGGGAGTTCGGCGGCCGGCCGGGGCAGGGTGTTCGTCCAGCCCGAGGCGCGGACGATCCAGTAGTTGACCACGAAGCCGGGCCGGCGGTCCCGGTAGGGGCCGCCGGGCTCGGTCAGCACCTCCTGGTCGGAGAGGAGTTCGCCGGTGGCGGGGTTGAAGATGAGTTCGGAACGCACCCGGTAGGTGCCCTGCTCCTCGGCCGGAGCTCCGTACTCACGGTCCACCGTCGTCGGGTCCTGGTCGGCGGCGAGCGCGACGCCCCGGCGGCCGAGCGGGTCGGTGGCCGCGCCGAGCGACCGGATGCCGGGCTGCTCGGTGAGCGCCCGCATCAGGCCCGCGCGCACGCGCGGCGGCAGCGGCGTGTTCTCCAGCGCGTCGGCCGCGACACGCAGCTTCACGTCCGGCTTGGACATGTCCAGCCGCTTGGCCCGCCGGTCCGGGACGCCCCGCTCCGCCGTCCGGGTGAAGAGGAGCTTGGCGAGCGCGTCCGGGTCGGACGGGAGATTCTGGATCTCCGCCACGGTCATCTTCCTGCCGTTGAGGTAGAACGCGCCGCCGCCCTTCGGGTCGGGGTCGTCCACCTCCCAGCCGGTCTTGCCCCGGTCATAGGTGTAGTAGTGGTCGTTCGACCACACCCGGAACTTCGACGGCGACCCGGCCCTCCGCCACGCCGCCTCGTCCTGCCGGGTGAGCGGCCGGGCCGGGAGGGATCGGCCGAAGAACCCCTCACCCAGGCCGGTCTTGACCCCGGTCCAGCTGAAGTACTCGTCATGCGCGCCGACGATCGCGTAACTGCCGGTCTTGGGACGCATCATGTACGACTGGCCGGTGACGTGGTCGGTGAACCAGTACTTGCCGGTCGGCTGCTTCTCCGCCTTCTCCGCCGCCGCCAGCACCGCCTGCTTGCCCAGGTCCAGCCGGGACGAGGGAGGCGCGGGTGAGCCCGAGCCGACGGTCGCGATCCCGGCGGCGGCGGCCGCGCCGACGGCGACCACGCCGAGCCCGGCCTTGAGGCGCCACCCGGACCGGGCGCGCCCGCGCCGGGTCTCCCCGGACATCCGGGCGCGGGCCTCGGTCATCTCCCGCATCGTCGGCGGCGCCGGCTCTCCGTACGCCTCGCGGATCATCTGCAGTTCATCCATGGTCGTCCTCCACTTCCCGCATCGGGTTCGTCCCGCCGAGCGCCTCGCGCACCTTCCTCCTGGCCCGGCTCAGCCGCGAGCCGACCGTCCCGTACGGGATGCCGAGCGCCGCGGCGACCTCCTCGTGGCCGAGGTCGGCGAGCGCGACGAGCAGCAGCACGTCCCGTTCGCCGTCCGACAGCTCGGCGAGGGCACCGGCCAGCCGTCCCCGCAGGCCCTGCGCGCTGACCCGGGCGTCCACCCGGTCGGCGTGCCCGCCCTCGTCCTGGACGGGGCCGAGCCGCGCGCGGGCCCGCAGCCCCCGCACCTCGCTGCGCCGGTGCCTGCCGATCACGTTGGTCGCGATGCCGTACAGCCAGGTCCGCACCCCGGCGCGGGACGCGTCGTAGCGGTCCCGCCGGCGGAACGCCTCCAGGAACGTCTGGGCGGCGATGTCGGACGCGGCGTCCGGGCCGAGCCGCTTGGCGGCGTAGCCGTGGATCTCGGCGAAGTAGGCGTCGAAGATGTCGCCGAACCGTTCGGGGTCCTGCAGGGACGTCCGCAGGACGGCCGAGTGGTCCGTCCGCCCCGGGCTCCCGCTCCGGGGCGGATCTGCGGTGAGGGGTTCCCCTGTCATGTGCTGCCTTTCCGTGGCGCGGACGGCGGTCACCCCTGTATCACCCGGAGCCCCCCACCGCTTTCACGCCGTCCTGCCGGACCCGGTTTCTGGGCGGACGCCCGGGAACCGGAATAGACGGCTCAATCGTCCTGTTGAAGAGGACGTCAGCAAAGTTGAGTCCACTCGACTCAAGTCATTTGACAAGAGTCGAACCGGAGGGCAACCTTGCGGGCAGAGAACTCAACCGGCCGCACCCTGGGGGCGACCGGGGTCGCATACACCGGAAACGACGGAGGACGAGAACATGGCACGTGCGGTCGGCATCGACCTCGGGACGACTAACTCGGTCGTCGCGATTCTGGAGGGCGGCGAGCCCACCGTCATCGCGAACGCGGAGGGGTCGCGGACCACGCCGTCCGTCGTCGCCTTCGCCAAGAACGGCGAGGTTCTGGTCGGCGAGGTCGCCAAGCGCCAGGCGGTCACCAACGTGGACCGCACCATCCGGTCGGTCAAGCGCGAGATGGGCACCGACTGGAAGACCAAGATCGACGACAAGGACTTCACCCCCCAGCAGATCAGCGCGTTCGTGCTGCAGAAGCTGAAGAGGGACGCCGAGTCCTACCTGGGCGAGACCATCACCGACGCGGTCATCACGGTTCCCGCCTACTTCTCCGACCACCAGCGGCAGGCCACCAAGGAGGCCGGCCAGATCGCGGGCCTGAACGTCCTGCGGATCATCAACGAGCCGACCTCGGCGGCGCTGGCCTACCACCTGGAGAAGGAGCACGAGGCCACCATCCTGGTCTTCGACCTCGGTGGCGGTACGTTCGACGTCTCCCTGCTGGAGGTCGGCGACGGGGTGGTCGAGGTCAAGGCCACCAGCGGTGACAACCACCTGGGCGGCGACGACTGGGACAGCAAGGTCGTCGACTGGCTGGTGGAGCGGTTCAAGAACGCCAACGGCGTCGACCTGTCCAAGGACAAGATGGCGCTGCAGCGGCTGCGCGAGGCCGCGGAGAAGGCGAAGATCGAGCTGTCCGGCGCGACCGAGACGCAGATCAACCTGCCCTACATCACCGCGTCCAGCGAGGGTCCGCTGCACCTGGACGAGAAGCTCACCCGGGCCGAGTTCCAGCGGATGACGTCCGACCTGCTCGACCGGACCAAGGCGCCGTTCAACTCGGTGCTGAAGGACGCCGGCGTCACCATCGACAAGATCGACCAGGTCGTCCTGGTCGGCGGTTCGACCCGGATGCCCGCGGTGTCCGACCTGGTCAAGGAGATGACCGGCAAGGAGCCGAACAAGGGCGTCAACCCGGACGAGGTCGTCGCGATCGGCGCCAGCCTGCAGGCCGGCGTGCTCAAGGGCGAGGTCAAGGACGTCCTGCTGCTGGACGTGACCCCGCTGAGCCTCGGCATCGAGACCAAGGGCGGCATCTTCACCAAGATCATCGAGCGGAACACCACGATCCCGACCAAGCGGTCGGAGACGTTCACCACCGCCGACGACAACCAGCCGTCCGTGGAGATCCAGGTCTACCAGGGCGAGCGCGAGATCGCCGCGTACAACAAGAAGCTCGGCACCTTCCAGCTCACCGGTCTGCCGCCGGCGCCGCGCGGCGTCCCGCAGATCGAGGTCACCTTCGACATCGACGCGAACGGCATCGTGAACGTCAGCGCGAAGGACCAGGGCACCGGCCGCGAGCAGTCGATGGTCATCACCGGCGGCAGCGCGCTGCCGAAGGACGACATCGACCGCATGATGCGCGACGCCGAGCAGTACGCCGAGGAGGACCGCAGGCGCAAGGAGGAGGCCGAGGTCCGCAACCAGGCCGACACCCTCGCGTACTCGACCGAGAAGTTCCTGCGGGAGAACGACGAGAAGGTCCCCGCGGAGCTGAAGACCGAGGTGGGCGACGCGGTCGCCGAGGTGAAGAAGGCCCTGGAGGGCACCGACGTCGACGCGATCAAGGCGAGCGCCGAGAAGCTGGCCCAGATCAGCCAGAAGATGGGCGCGGCCATGTACGCGCAGAACCCCGAGGGTGCCCAGCCGGGCGGCGCGGACCACGGGCCGACCGCCGGTGCCCAGGGCGGCCAGCAGGACGACGAGGTCGTCGACGCCGAGATCGTGGACGAGGACAAGCCGAAGGGTGATGCTTCGTGACGCCCTCTCCCGACAAGGGCGAGGAGAAGGAGGGTCCGGTGATCCGCGACAAGCGGCGCATCGATCCCGAAACGGGGGAAGTCCGGGCGCAGGCGGCGGAGTCGCCGCCCGCCCCGGAGGCCCCGGCCGACGGGGGCGCCAAAGGCACCGATGAGGAGGTCTCCTCGCTGAAGTCCCAGCTGGCGGAACGTATCGCCGATCTCCAGCGGGTGAAGGCCGAATACGACAACTACCGCAAGCGGGTCGAGCGCGACCGGGTCGCGGTCCGTGAGCAGGCCCTCGGACAGGTGCTGTCCGAGCTGCTCCCGGTGCTGGACGACATCGGCCGTGCCCGGGACCACGACGAGCTCACCGGCGGGTTCAAGTCCGTCGCGGAGAGCCTGGAGGCGGTCACCGGCAAGCTCGGCCTGGAACGGTACGGCGAGAAGGGCGAGCCCTTCGACCCGACCGTGCACGAGGCGCTCATGCACTCCCTCTCGGCGGATGTGACCGAGACGAGTGTCGTGGACGTCCTGCAGCCCGGCTACCGCATCGGCGAGCGGATCCTGCGGCCCGCGCGCGTCGCGGTGGCCGACCCCGCCCCGGACGACGGTGCCGAAGAGCCCGGCGACCAGGCGGGCGAACAAGCCGGCGACGACGGGGAATGATCCCCTTCGGGGCCCGTCCTTCGGGGCGGGCCCCGGACGGGGCGTGAAGGCATGTGGCAAGTGGCGATAGCAGAAGGCGGGGCGCCGTGAGCACCAAGGACTACCTGGAAAAGGACTACTACAAGGTCCTCGGTGTCGCGAAGACGGCCTCGCAGGAGGAGATCAAGAAGTCCTACCGGAAGCTGGCGCGCAAGTACCACCCGGACGCCAACAAGGGGGACGCGGCGGCCGAGGAGCGCTTCAAGGAGGTCTCCGAGGCCTACGACGTGCTGTCCGACGAGAAGCGCCGCAAGGAGTACGACACCGTCCGGTCGATGCCGGGCGGGTTCCGCGGCCAGCAGGGCGGCGGGTTCGGGTTCGACCTCGGTGACCTGTTCGGCCATCCGAGCGGGACGACGACCGGCGCGGGGGAGCGGATCGGCGACCTGTTCGGCGGCCTGTTCGGCCGGGGCGGCGGCGGCACCCGCACGGCGGGCACGCGGCGCGCCCGGCGCGGCGCCGACGTCGAGACCGAGGTGACGCTGTCGTTCGGCCGCGCGATGAACGGCGTGACCGTCCCGATCAAGCTGACCAGCGAGGCGGCCTGCAACAGCTGCCGCGGGACGGGCGCGAAGGCCGGCACCGTGCCGCGGGTGTGCCCGAACTGCGAGGGCACCGGGCACGAGACCCGCAACCTCGGCAACTTCGGCTTCCAGGAGCCGTGCAAGGAGTGCCACGGCCGGGGCCTCGTCGTGGACGACCCGTGCCTGGTCTGCCACGGCAGCGGCCGCGCGACCGGCACCCGGACGATCCAGGCCCGCATCCCGGCGGGCGTCGCGGACGGGCAGAAGATCAGGCTCAAGGGCAAGGGCGCGCCGGGCGAGAACGGCGGCCCGGCCGGTGACCTGTACGTGAACATCAAGGTGCTGCCGCACAAGGTGTTCGGGCGCAGCGGCGACAACCTGACGCTGACCGTCCCGGTGACGTTCCCCGAGGCGGCGCTCGGCGCCGAGATCAGGGTGCCGACGTTCCAGGGGCAGCCGGTCACCCTGAAGCTGCCGGAGGGCACGCCCAACGGCCGCAAGTTCCGGGTGAAGGGGCGCGGCGCGACCCGGCGGGACGGGACGAAGGGCGACCTGCTCGTCACCGTCGACGTCCACGTCCCGCAGAAGCTGGACGAGCGGTCGCGGGAGGCCCTGGCCGCGCTCCGCGAGGCGGGCGGCGGTGAGGACCTGCGCGCCGACCTCCTCCAGCAGGCCAGGCAGGAGTGAGCTTCATGGATCCGTTCGGTGACGACACTCCGGTCTACGTGATCTCGGTGGCGGCGCAGCTGTCGGGGCTGCATCCGCAGACGCTGCGGACGTACGACCGGATGGGCCTGGTCTCCCCCGGCCGGACGGCGGGGCGGGGACGCCGCTACTCGATGCGCGACATCGTGATGCTCCGCGAGATCCAGCGGCTCTCGCAGGAGGAGGGCATCAACCTTTCCGGCATCAAGTACATCCTGGAGCTGCAGCGCGACAACGTGCGGCTCCGCGAGGAGCTCGCGAAGGCGCACGCGGCGCTGGAGGATCTCGCCAACGAACTCGAATCGACCCGGGCGGTCGCGGCGCGGCTGGCGCAGCAGCGGCGGCACGGGGAGCCCGGCACTCCCGGCTCCGACCTGGTGCCGATCAGGCATTCGAGCATCGTGGTCTGGCATGAGCGCAATCGGGACTGAGCACTAAAAGCAGTTGTCCGGGGGGCTGGGAGTCGTCCCCCCAGAAGGAACAGAGCACGGGGACGGGACAATGGACTACAAACTGACGCAGAAGAGCCAGGAGGCGGTGTCGGTCGCGGTCCGCAGGGCGGCGGCCGAGGGGCACCCCGAGGTGGAGCCGCAGCATCTGCTGGTGGCGCTGATCGCGCTGCCGGAGGGAACGGCGGTGCCGCTGCTGGAGGCGGTCGGCGCCGACTGGAACCAGATCCGGCGGCGGGCCGAGGAGCAGCTCGCCGCGATGCCGAAGGCGCAGGGCTCGACGGTGGCGACGCCGCGGATCTCCGGGCAGTTGCAGCGGTCGATCAACACGGCGGCGAACCGGGCCAAGCAGCTGGAGGACGAGTACGTCTCGACCGAGCATCTGCTGGTCGGGCTGGCCGCGGACGGCGGCCCGGCGGCGGGCCTGCTGAAGGAGTTCGGCGCGACGCCGCAGGCGCTGCTGGAGGCGTTCGAGAAGGTGCGCGGGCACGCCCGCGTCACCAGCGAGAACCCGGAGGGCACCTACCAGTCGCTGGAGAAGTACGGCGTCGACCTGACGGCGGCGGCCCGCGACGGCCGGCTCGACCCGGTCATCGGCCGGGACGCGGAGATCCGCCGGGTCGTCCAGGTGCTGTCGCGCCGGACGAAGAACAACCCGGTGCTGATCGGTGAGCCCGGCGTCGGCAAGACCGCGGTCGTCGAGGGCCTGGCGCAGCGGATCGTCGCGGGGGACGTCCCCGAGTCGCTGCGCGGCAAGCGGCTCGTCTCGCTGGACCTCGGCGCGATGGTCGCGGGCGCGAAGTACCGCGGCGAGTTCGAGGAGCGGCTGAAGGCCGTCCTGAACGAGATCAAGGAGAGCGAAGGGCAGATCGTCACGTTCATCGACGAGCTGCACACCGTCGTCGGGGCGGGCGCGGCCGAGGGCGCGATGGACGCCGGCAACATGCTGAAGCCGATGCTGGCCCGCGGCGAGCTGCGGATGATCGGCGCGACGACGCTGGACGAGTACCGGGAGCGCATCGAGAAGGACCCGGCCCTGGAGCGCCGCTTCCAGCAGGTGTTCGTCGGCGAGCCCTCGGTGGAGGACTCGATCGCCATCCTGCGCGGGCTGAAGGGCCGCTACGAGGCGCACCACAAGGTGCAGATCAACGACTCGGCGCTGGTCGCGGCGGCGACCCTGTCCGACCGCTACATCACCTCCCGGTACCTGCCGGACAAGGCGATCGACCTGGTGGACGAGGCCGCGTCCCGGCTGCGCATGGAGATCGACTCCCGTCCGGTGGAGATCGACGAGCTGCAGCGCGCGGTGGACCGGCTGAAGATGGAGGAGCTGAACCTCGCCAAGGAGACCGACGAGGCGTCCCGGCAGCGGCTCGACCGGCTGCGCGGGGACCTCGCCGACAAGCAGGAGCAGCTCACCGGGCTCGTCGCCCGCTGGGACAAGGAGAAGGCGAGCCTCAACCGGGTCGGCGAGATCAAGGAGAGGATCGACCAGCTGCGCGGCGAGGCCGAGCGCGCCCAGCGCGACGGCGACCTGGAGACGTCCTCGCGGCTCACCTACGGCGAGATCCCGGCGCTGGAGAAGCAGCTCGAGGAGGCGTCGGAGGCGGCCGAGAACCGCGACGCGATGGTCAAGGAGGAGGTCGGCCCGGACGACGTCGCCGACGTGGTCGCGTCCTGGACGGGCATCCCCGCCGGCCGGCTGCTCGAAGGCGAGACGGCGAAGCTGCTGCGCATGGAGGACGAGCTGGGCGAGCGCCTGATCGGGCAGGAGACCGCCGTCCGCACCGTGTCGGACGCGGTGCGCCGCGCCCGCGCGGGCATCTCCGACCCGGACCGTCCGACCGGCTCGTTCCTGTTCCTCGGCCCGACCGGCGTCGGCAAGACCGAGCTGGCGAAGGCGCTCGCGGAGTTCCTGTTCGACGACGAGCGGGCGATGACCCGCATCGACATGAGCGAGTACTCCGAGAAGCACAGCGTCGCCCGCCTGGTCGGCGCCCCGCCCGGATATGTCGGCTACGAGGAGGGCGGGCAGCTCACCGAGGCCGTCCGGCGCCGCCCGTACTCGGTCGTCCTGCTGGACGAGGTGGAGAAGGCGCACCCCGAGGTGTTCGACATCCTCCTGCAGGTCCTGGACGACGGCCGGCTGACGGACGGGCAGGGCCGCACGGTCGACTTCCGCAACACGATCCTGATCCTCACCTCCAACATCGGGTCGCAGTTCCTCGTGGACCCGACGCTGGAGAGCGAGGCGAAGCGGGAGGCGGTGTGGAACGCCGTCCGGAACTCCTTCAAGCCGGAGTTCCTCAACCGCCTGGACGACGTGATCCTGTTCGACGCGCTGTCCACCGACGAGCTGACCCGCATCGTCGACCTCCAGGTCGACAAGCTCGCCGACCGCCTCGCCGACCGGCAGCTGACACTGCAGGTCACGCCCGCGGCGCGCGAGTGGCTGGCGCTGACCGGCTATGACCCGCTGTACGGGGCGCGCCCGCTGCGCCGCCTCGTCCAGACGTCGATCGGCGACCGGCTCGCCCGCGAGCTGCTGTCCGGCGAGGTCCGCGACGGCGACAAGGTGGTGGTCGACCTGGACGAGGCCGCCGACCGCCTCACCGTGGAACCGGCCCGCGACCTCACCCTCACCAAGCAGGACTAGGACGCGGCACGACTCGATTCCAGCGGCTCCGCCCGGGAACCAACGGCGAAGCAACCTCGCCCCCCGAGCGGAGCCGCCGCACGTGCCCCCTCTGCGATGCACTCCAGAGCTTGGTCATCGTTCTGCTGTGAGCGTCAGGGTGTTCCGTACGGAACGTACGGTTCCTTCATGAGGCTTCTGATGCTGGGCGGGACGGAGTTCGTCGGACGGGCCATCACCGAGGACGCTCTGACACGCGGGTGGGACGTGACCGTGTTCCACAGGGGGCGCCATGAGCCGCCCGGAGGAGTCAGGTCGTTGCACGGCGACCGCACCGCCGAGGACGGGCTCAAGGCCCTTGAGGACGGGGAGTGGGACGCGGTCGTCGATACCTGGTCGGGCGCGCCGTCCGCCGTCCGGGACACCGCTCGGCTTCTGAGCAGGGCCGGCCGGTACGTCTACATATCGAGCCGCTCGGTCTACCGCTTCCCCACATCGGTCGGGGTCGATGAGGGCGCCGACGTGGTGGACGGCTCCCCGGACGCCGGTGACGTCGACTACCCGGCGGCCAAGCGCGGCGGGGAACTGGCGGCGCTCGATGTATTCGGAGACAGGGCACTGCTGGTGCGGGCAGGACTCATCCTGGGTCCGTACGAGAACATCGGACGGCTGCCCTGGTGGCTGAAGCGCATCGCCCAAGGAGGCGAGGTGCTGGCACCTGGCCCACGCGACACCGGCCTCCAGTACATCGACGTCAGGGATCTCGCCATCTGGACCCTGGATGCCATCGAGCAAGGTCTAAGCGGCCCCTACAACCTGGTCAGCCCGCCGGCCCACACGACGATGGAAGAGCTACTCCAAGCCTGCGTCCAAGTGACGGGGTCGGACGCCGCCCTCGTCTGGACGCCCCCGGAGACCGTCCTTGAAGCGGGCATCCAGCCGTGGACGGACCTTCCCATCTGGCTCCCACCCGGCGATGACCACGACACCCTGCACGGAGCCAACGTCAGCAAGGCTCTCTCCACGGGGCTGCGTTGCCGGCCCGTCCAGGAAACGGTCGCGGACACATGGGCCTGGCTCCAGTCCATAGGCGGAGAGGCGCCGCAACGTCCTGACCGTCCCGCCGTGGGGCTGGCCCCCGGCAAGGAGGCCGAGGTCCTGCGCGGCTGAGCCGCACCACTGCGTGCTCCGGCGGGCGATGCCCCAACGGATCGATCACTTTATCAATCAACCAAAATGGCCGAAGGTCAATTGCGTCACCGGCCGGACCGGCGCCATTCGGCATCCTTGGCGAGGATTTTCCCCGGGATCTGCCACGCATGGGCGCAATGGTTGATAGCACAGAATCAGGGCATATTTCAAATATCTCCCGACCCCATCCAAGGAAATGAGCGCGCACTCACGCACAGCGGCAAAATATTTTTGCCGAAAAATCGTCGGCGACGCGAAAGGAGACGGCCATGAAGCAGACGCTGGCCACCAAGGCATGGACAGACTTCGCGATGCGGCCCAACACCACTTCACCCGAAGGGCAAGTCCCCACCACCGGAGAGATCGTGGGCTGCCCCGACATCATCCCGCAGACGAGCCCCGTCAATGATCCGCAGGCCGTCTTCTCCACGCCGGATAGTTGGAACACCACCTACCCGGGACAGGTTCTGGAGGGGCGGCCGAACTATCTCTATGTCCGCGCGAAGAACTTCTACCCCGGGCAAGAAGAGGGGACGGTGCGACTGTACGCGGCCGGCAGCTCACTCATCCAATGGCCTTCGATCTGGCTCCAGAATCCGCTGACGCTGGATAGCGGATCCGCCGGCCTGACGCTCTCCGCACAAAATCAGAACGACATCATCGTCGGACAACAGCCCTTCTACTGGGAGGCGCCGCCCCCGCCCGCGGGCAGCGACCACTACTGCCTGTTCTCGCTCGTCGACACCGAGAACACACCCAACCCGCTCCTGCACAGCGACGTGCCCAGCGACTTCAGCACGATGGCCGACCTGGTGACGAACTCGCTCAATGTCGGCTGGAAGAACGTCGCCGAGGTCGCCAATGACATCCCGGCGTGGACGAAACGAATCACGCTGGAGGTCCCCGCCCCCGTCGAACAGGGAAGCAGGCTGCACATCTACTGCAACGGGACCCGGCAAACGGTCGGAGGCTCGGTGGCCCTCAGCTCGGGTGAGAGCCAGGGGTTCGACCCGGTCATCGACATGCCGAAGACGGAAATCAAGGGCCAGTACGACACGTACGGCCTCCTCACGACACCGAGCCCCGGCCTTGCGCGCACGACCATCAACGTCTCGTTCTGGAAGGGCGCCAGCAACCCCACATTGCAGGACCGCATCTCGGTGTACGCCGGCTGGGTGCCACCCGACTCCGACGCGATCGGCCACCTGATCGAGGCCGGCGTGGCCCAGCGGGTCCCGGAGGAAGTCGCCGGAGACGAGATCCCGTGGGAGACGCCGGTCGGGGCCATGCACTACCGGTTCACCGGGTGACCTGCTCGAACCGGCCGGAGGAGGGGTGAATCCGGCCTGCCCGGCTCGGGCCGGGGGCTCCGCCGCCGCGGCGGAGCCCCCGGCCCGCTGTGGACGCGAGGGGGTCCGGTCCGCTAGAGAGACGGGTTATGAGCGCTTTGCTACTCGGGCCCCATCTCCGGCACGTGAGTCACCACACCGCGACCATCTGGGTGGAGACGGAGCGGCCGGGCGAAGTCCGGGTCGTCAACGAGGAGCACGGCGTGGACGCGTCCGCGCGGACGTTCACGGCGCACGGCCATCACTATGCGCTCGTCGAGATCGAGGGGCTCGCGGCGGGGTCGCGCATCCCGTACGAGGTGCTGGTCGACGGCGAGAGCGTCTGGCCCGAGGACGACGGGTTCCCGCCGTCCCAGATCAGGACGTTCGGCGACGGCGGGGACCTGCGGATCTCGTTCGGATCCTGCCGCCGGTCGCCGGGCACGGTGGAGGAGTTCGGGTACGACGCGCTCGCCGCGTTCGCGGAACGGCTCCGGACGGGCGGCGACGCCGTCGCCTGGCCGGACATCCTGCTCATGATCGGCGACCAGGTGTACGCCGACGAACTGAGCGACGAGATGCGCGCGTTCATCGGCGGACGGCGCGGGCCGGGCGAGCCGCCCGCCGACGAGGCCGCCGACTTCGAGGACTACACGCACCTGTACAAGCTGGCCTGGCACGGCGATCCGGCGGTCCGGTGGCTGCTGTCGACCGTCCCCACCTTCACGATCTTCGACGACCACGACATCCGGGACGACTGGAACACCTCCTACGCCTGGCGTCAGAAAATGTGGTCACAACCCTGGTGGCGGGCCCGCATCACCGGCGGAATCGGGTCGTACTGGATCTACCAGCATCTCGGGAACATGTCGCCGCAGGACCGGGCGTCCGATCCCCTCTTCGAGGCGCTGCGGAAGGCGTCCGACACGACGGGCGACGCCGGGGCCGTCCTGGACGAGTTCGCGGAGAAGGCCGACAAGGAGCCCGCCAGCACGCGCTGGAGCTACGCCCACGACTGGGGCGGCACCCGCCTGATCGTCGTCGACAGCCGATGCTCCCGGCTCCTCACGGCGGACCGCCGCGGCATGCTCGACGACGAAGAATTCCAGTGGCTGGACGGTCAGTGCCAGGGCGGCATGGACCACCTGCTCATCGCGAGTTCTCTCCCCTACCTGCTCCCTGCGGCGATCCACCATGCCGAGTCCTGGAACGAGGCCGTCGCCGAGGGCGCCTGGGGCAGGCGTGGTGCCGGGATCGGGGAGAAGATCCGGCAGGCCGCCGACCTTGAGCACTGGGCCGCGTTCGAACGCTCGTTCCGCGACGTGGCCGCTGATGTCGTCTCCGTCGGACGTGGGGAACGTGGTCCCGCCCCGGCCAGCATTTCGTTTCTCTCCGGCGACATCCACTACTCGTATCTGGCACGTGTCACCACGCCCGTCACCCAGTCGAAGATCTCTCAGATCGTGTGCTCGCCCCTGCGGAATCCCCTGCAGGGCAAGTTCCGGTGGGCGAACCGCATCGCCTCTTCGCGGACTGCGGGCGGCCCGTTCCGGATGCTGGCGAAACTGGCGAAGGTGCCGGTCCCGCCCCTTCGCTGGCGCATGACCGACGGCCCCTGGTTCTCCAACGCCATCGCCACCGTCGAACTGTCAGGACGCGACTGCAACGTCCGGTGGGAGACTCCGCACGGCGACGGCAAGCTCACCGAGATGGGCTGCGCCGGTATCACGTGATACGGACGTCCGTTCCCGCCAGGGCTTCCATCTCTTTGTTACCGAAGAGTCGCCAACGAGCGGGTCGTCATGAAAGAGTGACGAATCGCCGTATGGGCTTACTGGGCTGCGGGGCTTCACTACGCTATAGGCGCCCGGTGCCGCTACGCCGAGTGGGCACGCTGTGAGCTCCCGTATTGAGGAAGGACGGTGCCGCATGGACCGCTGCGCGCTGTTCGTAGACGCCGGCTACCTGCTGGCGGACGGTGCCATGGCTGTGCACGGCACGCGCCATCGCGAGACGGTCTCGTGGGACTTCGGCGGCCTCCTGAAACTGCTCGGCGACCTCGCCAAGGACCGCACCGGCCTGCCGCTGCTGCGCTGCTACTGGTACGAGGCGACGATCGAGGGCCGCCGGTCGCCCGAGCACGACGCGCTCGCCGACCTGCCCGGCCTCAAGCTGCGGCTCGGCCGCGCCCGTCCCGGCCGCCGCGAGGGCGTCGACACCGAGATCCACCGCGACCTCATGGCCCTGGCCCGCAACGGCGTGCTCGCCGACGCCGTCCTGATCAGCGGCGACGAGGACCTCGCGCAGGTCGTCACCGACGCCCAGGACCTCGGCGTCCGCGTCACGGTCCTGCACATCGCCGCCGACGGCGACCGGGCGATCTCCCGGACGCTGCGGCAGGAGTGCGACGACCTCATCGAGGTCAACTCCAGCCAACTGCGTCCCTACGTCAACCTCCTCACCGGCATGGACGGGACGTCCGGTTCCTCGACCGGGCTGAGCCCCCTGTCCAACGGGCACGGAAGCGCCAACGGCCACGGCGGCGCGCTCGGCCCGCTCCAGACGACCTCGCACGGCGGACCGCCGCCCGCGTCCCCGGTCAGCGGGCCGCCGCCGTCGTCCGTCCGCGACCTCGGCCCGGCCATGACCGGCGGGATGAGCACCGGTTCGGCCGGCCCCGGGATGAGCACCGGGCCGATGCCGCTGCCCGGCGGCACCGGCGGCGGGCTCGCCGGATCGTCCTACGGCACCGGCGGCCGGCAGCCCCCGCTCCAGCCCATCCCCTCCTCCGCACAGGCGCCCTCCTCCACACCGCCGCTGCCGCCGCTCCCCGGGCCGCAGTACGGCTCGTCGCCCGTCCCGGCGCCGTCCCCGCCGTCCCCCCCGCAGACGCTGCCGTCACAGCAGGGCGGCCGGCACGGCGGCCAGCAGGGCCCCTACACCGGCCCGCAGCAGGTGTCACCCGTCCCGGCGCAGCAGACCCCGACGCTGTCGGACGCCGTCAAGTCCGCCCACCAGGAGGGCCAGGACTTCGGCGAATCCGTCGCCCGGGACGCGCCCGCGCTGTGGCTGGAGGCCGTCCTCGCCCGCAAACCGCGCATGCCGTCCGACCTGGAGGCGCGGCTGCTGCAGGGCTCCTCACTGCCCATCGACTTCCTCCTGCACGACGAGGTGCGACACGCGCTGCGCCGCGGTTTCTGGGACGCACTCGAACGTTCCCGCAGGTGAACCGGCAGGCACCCGGCGGTATCCCACGATCATCGGGGATTCGCCCGCTTCGGCCGCACGCCGCCGGGTAGCGTTGAAGCGTGACGCACGTGACGGAAGACGATCTCGACGACCTGGAGTTCGACACCCTGCGCACCGGCGATCACATCTCGGCGGCCCGCCGGCTGTCCGAGCTGGCCGACTCGGTCTCCGGTGGGGTGTCACGCGCCAACGTCCTGCTGCGCGCCGGTGAGCAGTGGCAGCACGCAGGCGATCACGCCAAGGCGGCTGATTTGTACCGCCAGGCCATGGAGGACGGCGGCGAAACCTACGGCGACCCGCGCGCCTATCTCGCCGACGCGCTGTTCGAGCTGGGCCGCGCCGACGAGGCCCGCGCGCTCGTCGAGCAGATCCGCGCCGACCGTCCCCGTGACCCCGAGGTGTACCGCGCCGTCGCCGAGGTGCTGTACGCCCAGGGCGACGCGACCGGCGCGCACGAATGGGCGACCAGCGGCGCCGACGTCGTCCTCGCCCTCCGTGACCGTGCCGTCGGCACCGGCATGGGCGGCGGCCCCGACGAGGCCCCGTCCCCTGACGCCGACTCCCTCACTCCGGGCCCGGACGACGTCGCCATCGCCGAAGACAGCCTGGAGGCCCTCCTCCGCCTGCGCTACCGCGCCCGAGTCGACCTGGGCCGCAGCGAGGACGACTACGACGCCCTCCTGGACGACCTCCTCAAGAACGCGTAGCCAACCCAGGGGGCGCCCCCTGGAACCCCCGTCACGGCCGAGGGGCTGTTCTCACGCTGTCGGGACTGTGACGGGTGCGCATGGCGCCGCTGGGGCGCCGGGCATGCGCGCGGGGGGTGGCTGAGGGGCTACAGGTGGGTGATCAGTTCGTGCAGGGATTGGGCTACGGGCGCGGGGGGTTCGTGTTCGGCGACGGGCCAGCCGCGTAGGCGAGCCTCTCTGACGGCCTCATCGCGCTCGGACGAGGCGGCACCGTCCGGATGTGTGCGGAGGTAGCCGCAGGGCGCCTCCGGCCAATCTGGGGCCATGGGGAGGTCGTTCTGCGGGGCGGCGTGGTCATGTCCGCCGCGGCGCGGCAGGTCGGCGTCGACGAACACGAAGCCGCCGATGGGACGGTGGGCGGCGCGCTGGGCGAGGGCGATGCCCGGCAGGAGCGGGCCGGCGGCGCCGCGCGCGACGAGGACGAGCGGCGCGGCGGGGTCGTTCGCGGTGATGGCCAGCGAGGCGCGGGCGATGTAGCGGGTACCGGTCTCGTCCGGGACGTCCGGCGCCAGCACGTCCAGGCCGTACGAGCGGAGCATCCGGGGCAGCTCGCCCCAGGAGTCCGCGGTGGTGTTCGGGGCGTGCAGCAGGACGACGCTTCCGGGTGTCACGCCGCGAACCTACACGGCGGCGACGGGACACGCGCACCGGGTCAATAGGCTCTGAGCGTGAGCGATCGTGACGAGCTGCTGCAGAAGATCAAGGACAAGGCCGTGGTGCACGGCGACTTCGTGCTGTCGTCGGGCAAGCGGGCGTCCTGGTATGTGGACCTGCGCCGGGTGACGCTGGACGGGGCCGCGGCGCCGCTGGTGGGGCGGGTCATGCTGGACGAGACCGCCGACCTCGACTACGACGCCGTCGGCGGGCTCACGCTCGGCGCCGACCCGGTGGCGACGGCGATGCTGCACGCGGCGGCGGCGCGCGGGCGGACACTGGACGCGTTCGTCGTCCGCAAGGCGGGCAAGGCGCACGGGCTGCAACGGCGGATCGAGGGCCCGGACGTCGAGGGCCGTCGTGTCCTCGCCGTCGAGGACACCTCCACGACGGGCGGGTCCGTCCTCACGGCGGTGGAGGCGCTGCGGGAGGCGGGCGCGGAGGTCGTGGCGGTCGCGACGATCCTGGAGCGCGGCGCGGCCGCCCGGATCGCCGAGGAGGGGCTCGTCTACCGCCACCCGTACGACGTGGCGGATCTGGGCCTGGACTGAGCGGGACTCGGTCAGCTCTTGGCCTTCACGAACCACTGGGCGCGCAGCCCGGCGGGCTTCTGCGGCTGCACCTCGCCGTAGATGACGACCTTCAGGGAGCCGCCGTTGCCGGCGGCGACCTGGAGGGGCGACTCCTTGTACTGGAGTGTCTCCCCGGTGTTGAGCGTTCCGTTGGTGAGCACCTTGCCGCCGGCGTCCGCGACGCGCACGACCACGGTCGTGGGCTGGCCGGTCACGCGGATCACCAGCGGCACGGCGACCGAGGGCGAGGTCTTGGCGCTGCTCTCGCTCGGGGACGCCCTGCCGCCGCCCGACGGGGAGGCGAGCGTCGCAGGCCCCTTCTTTTCGGGTTCGCCCGAGATCGCGTTGACCAGAGCCATGCCGCCCACGACGAGGAGGGCCAAGGCGGCCACCACGGCCAATGCCGCGATCAGTATGCGCGCGAGACCCCTAGGGTCCGACCGATGACGTCCCACATGGGGAGGTTAGCGATAACTGTCGCCGCTGAGCGACGGACGTGACTCTTCGGGACCATTCTTATTCGGACCACGGTCCGATTTACGGCCCTTCATCACCTCCCGGATGATCGGGATCACGGAGAGAATCAGGATGACCGCGACGCCGGGAAGGATGTACCGCTCCACGTCGGGCACCTCGGAACCGAGGAAGTGGCCCAGCAGGAACAGCGCGTCCGTCCAGACGATGCCGCCGATGGCGTTCCAGACGAAGAATTTGCGCGGGTCCATGCCGAGCATCCCGGCGAGCGGGTTCAGGAACGTCCGGACGATCGGGATGAACCGGGCCAGCACCACCGCCTTGGCGGGGCCGAAGCGGTTGAAGTAGTACTCGGCCTTCTCCACCCACTCCTGCTTGAAGATGCGGGAGTCCGGCCGGTCGAACAGCTTGCGGCCGTATCTGGCGCCGAGGAGGTGTCCGAGCTGGGCGCCGGCGATCGCCGCGATCGGGCCGCCGATGAGCAGCCAGGGCAGCGACAGGGGCTGGAACTCCTGCCCGTTGACGGTCGAGACCGCCGTGAGGATCCCCGCCGTGAAGAGCAGCGAGTCGCCCGGGAGGATGCAGCCGAACAGCAGTCCGGTCTCCGCGAAGATGATGGCGAGCACGCCGATCGTCGCGAACGTGCCGAAGAGCTGCAGCCACGCGGTCGGGTGCAGCCACTCGGTGATGCTTAGAGGAAGGGTCGTGAGATCCACACGGCGAGCGTACCTTTCATCTCACTCCGCATACGCGGGATACTGGTGGTGGACGGCATGCCCGACCCGGAAACCGCGTGACCTGGGCACTCCCCTGGGTACCGGACCGGGGAGCCACCGCCCGGCCCAGTCGCCCGGCGGCACCGCTGCGTATGAAAGGACGCTGACAATGCCCATCGCAACGCCCGAGGTCTACGCGGAGATGCTCGACCGTGCGAAGCAGGACGGCTTCGCCTTCCCCGCGATCAACGTGACGTCCAGCCAGACGCTGAACGCCGCGCTGCGCGGCTTCGCGGAGGCCGAGAGCGACGGGATCGTGCAGGTGTCCACCGGTGGAGCCGAGTACCTGTCCGGCTCCACCGTGAAGGACATGGTCACGGGTGCGACCGCGCTCGCCGAGTACGCCCGGGTCGTGGCCGCCAAGTACCCGGTGAACATCGCCCTGCACACCGACCACTGCCCGAAGGACAAGCTGGACGGCTTCATGCGTCCGCTGATCAAGATCTCCCAGGAGCGGGTGGCGCGCGGCGAGGAGCCGCTGTTCCAGTCGCACATGTGGGACGGGTCCGCCGTCGAGCTGACCGAGAACCTGGAGATCGCCGCCGAGCTGCTGGACGAGTGCGCCAAGGCCCGGATCATCATGGAGATGGAGATCGGCGTCGTCGGCGGCGAGGAGGACGGCGTCGCCAACGAGATCAACGAGAAGCTGTACACGACGCCGGGTGACGCGCTCGCGACCGCCGAGGCCGTCGGCGTGGGCGAGAAGGGCCGCTACATCCTGGCCGCGACGTTCGGCAACGTGCACGGCGTCTACAAGCCGGGCTCGGTCAAGCTGCGTCCCGAGGTGCTCAAGGAGATCCAGGACGCGGTCGGCGCCAAGCACGGCAAGGACAAGCCGTTCGACCTGGTGTTCCACGGCGGCTCCGGCTCCACGCTGGAGGAGATCCGCGAGGCCGTCTCCTACGGCGTCATCAAGATGAACATCGACACCGACACCCAGTACGCGTTCACCCGTCCGGTCGCGGACCACATGTTCCGCAACTACGACGGCGTCCTGAAGGTGGACGGCGAGGTCGGCAACAAGAAGCAGTACGACCCGCGCTCGTGGGGCAAGGCCGCCGAGGCCGCGATGGCCGCCCGCATCGTCGAGGCCGCCGAGAACCTCCGGTCCGCCGGCAAGAAGCTCTAGCGGCGGCCCGCCGCGACCGGCCCCGGGGAACGCCGTCCCCGGGGCCGGGTTTTTTCATGAAACCCGGGTAGGGTCGGAGACGTGGCACTGCCCCGCACTTACGAGTCGCAGAACTGTTCGGTCGCCCGCTCGCTGGAGGTCGTCGGCGACCGGTGGACGATGCTGGTGATCCGCAGCGCCTTCCAGGGCGTGCGGCGCTTCGACGACTTCCAGGACGCCCTCGGCGTGGCCCGCAACGTCCTCACCGACCGCCTGAACCGGCTGTGCGCCGAGGGCATCATGCGGCGCGTCCCGTACCAGCGGCGCCCGGAGCGCTTCGAGTACCGCCTCACCCGCAAGGGCGTCGAACTGTGGCCGGCGGTCATGACCCTGCTGATGTGGGGCGACCGCCATTACGCGCCCGAAGGGCCGCCTCTGATCATCGGTCACCGGGGCTGCGACGGGACGCTGACACCCCGGCTCACCTGCGATTCCTGCGGCGCGCCCCTCGGCCCGGCCGATGTGGAACCGCGCCCCGGCCCCGGCGCCTGACTCCTTTATGAGTTGCTTCACACAACCTTCTGCGGTCCAATGAGTTGCATGACACAACTCGATATGCGCAGCGCCGCCCATATCGACGACATCCGGATCCGCCCGTACGGCTCCGCCGACCGGGACCGCCTGCGCCGGATGTCGGACCGGCTGTCGGCCGCCAGCCTCTACACGCGCTTCTTCTCCGGGACGCCCCGCATCCCCGAGTACTACGTCGGCCTGCTCGACCGCCTCGACCACTGGGACCGCGAGGCCATGGTCGGGCTGGACGGCGACGAGCTCGTCGGCATCGCCGAATACGTCCGCGACCCGAAACGCCCCGGGCGCGCCGAGGTCGCCGTCCTCGTCACCGACCCGTGGCAGCGTCGCGGCCTCGGCAGCGTTCTGATCGCCTACCTGTCCCAACTCGCCGGACGGCGCGGCATCACCGAGTTCGACGCCGACATCGTCCTCACCAACCACGGGGCCCTGCTGTTCGTCCGGCACGGCTGGCCCGCCGCCCGCTCCACCCGCGACGGCGGCGCGGCCCACTTCACCCTGCCCCTCCCCATCCCCGTCCTGTCCGGAGCCTGACCTCGGCCGGGTTGCCGGGGATCGGACAAGCCCGCCTACGATGACCCGCATGACCCAGAACCTGCTCGGCGGCCCTCCTCCGACCGAACTGCCGGACAACAGCGAGGCCCGGACGGCCCTGGAGAACGGCGTCGATCCGTTCGAGGTCGCCGCACGCCACCCGGACTACCCGGCCGCGTGGGCGGAACTGGCCGACCGCGCCTTCGCGGGCGGCAGCGTCATCGATTCCTACGCGTTCGCCCGCACCGGCTACCACCGCGGCCTGGACCAGTTGCGCCGGGCCGGCTGGAAGGGGCATGGGCCCATCCCGTGGGAGCACGAGGCCAACCGCGGCTTCCTGCGCGCCCTGCACGCCCTCGGCCGCGCCGCCGCCGCGATCGGCGAGGACGAGGAGGCCGAACGCTGCAGGGCGTTCCTCCGCGACAGCAGCCCCGCCGCGGCCGACGCACTGGCGAACTGACCGCGTACCAGGGAGCATGAGTCGCCACGCAACCTCAAGCGTCGCGATTGCGTGCAAAGTTCAGAACATACCTGCGGTTTTCCTCCGCTCGCGGAGGCGGGTACGCTTTGATCGCAAGAGGCCCCTTCGCCCTTGCGGCGACCGGGGCCTTCGTCGTGGGAAGGGAAATGGCATGCCTGCCATCGTTCTTGTCGGTGCCCAGTGGGGGGATGAGGGCAAGGGCAAGGCAACAGACCTGCTCGGCGGAGAGGTCGACTACGTCGTCCGCTACCAGGGCGGCAACAACGCCGGCCACACCGTGGTCATCGGCGACAAGAGCTACGCGCTGCACCTGCTGCCGTCCGGGGTGCTGTCGCCCGACGTCATCCCGGTCATCGGCAACGGCGTGGTGATCGACCCGGCCGTCCTGCTGCAGGAGATCGACGGCCTGCGGGAGCGCGGCATCTCGTGCGAGCGGCTGCTGATCTCGGCGAACGCGCATCTGATCATGCCGCACCACCGAGCCCTCGACAAGGTCACCGAGCGCTACCTCGGCAAGGCCCGGATCGGCACCACCGGGCGCGGCATCGGCCCCACCTACGCCGACAAGATCAACCGGATGGGCATCCGCGTCCAGGACCTGTTCGACCCGAACATCCTCACCCAGAAGCTCGACCTGGCGCTGCGCGAGAAGAACCAGGTCCTGACGAAGGTCTACAACCGGCGCCGCATCGAGACGGGCCCGATCGTCCAGGAGTACGTGACCTACGGCGAACGCCTGAAGCCGTTCATCGCCGACACCACGCTGGTGCTCAACAAGGCGCTGGACGACGGCAAGGTCGTTCTGCTGGAGGGCGCCCAGGGCACGCTGCTGGACATCGACCACGGCACCTACCCGTTCGTGACGTCGTCCAGCCCCACCGCCGGCGGCGCGTGCGCGGGCTCCGGCATCGGCCCCACGAAGATCAACCGCGTGATCGGCATCCTGAAGGCGTACACGACCCGCGTGGGCTCCGGGCCGTTCCCCACCGAACTGCTGGACGAGCAGGGCGAGTACCTGCGCAAGACCGGCGGCGAGTACGGCGTCACCACGGGACGCGACCGGCGCTGCGGCTGGTTCGACGCGGTCATCGCCCGCTACGCCACCCGCGTCAACGGCATCACGGACTACTTCCTCACCAAGCTGGACGTCCTGTCCGGGCTGGAGCGGGTCCCGGTGTGCGTCGCCTACGAGGTCGACGGCGAGCGGATGGGCGAGCTGCCCACGACGCAGACCGAATTCCACCACGCCAAGCCCGTCCTTGAGTACCTGGACGGCTGGCAGGAGGACATCACCGGCGCCAAGACGTTCGAGGACCTGCCGCACAACGCGCAGGCGTACGTCCGGGCGCTGGAGGAGATGTCCGGCGCGCAGATCTCCGCCATCGGCGTCGGCCCCGGCCGCGACCAGACGCTCTCACTTCGCTCCCTTGTCTGACATCGTTCACCGCGCGGCCGGTCACGGGCGGTAGCGTGCGTGCGGTGATCCCTACCGTCGAGGTGCACGGACACCGGGGCGCGCGCGGCCTCCGTCCGGAGAACACCCTTCCCGGTTTCGCCCACGCCCTCGGCCTCGGCGTCGACGTGATCGAACTGGATGTGGGCCTCACCTCCGACGGCACGGTCGTCCTGAACCACGATCAGGTCCTGTCGCCGGTGAACCTCACCGACACCGGCCCGGCCCAACCCGACGACCCCGATTTCCCCTACGTGGGCAAGGCGATCCGTGAGCTGACGCTCGCCCAGATCCGCACGGTGGACGCGGGCCTCGGCCACCGGGCGCCCGTGCCCGGCGCCCGGATCCCCACGCTGGCCGAGGCGTGCGCCCTGCTCGCCCCCTCGGACGTGAAACTCGCCGTCGAACTCAAGACCGACCCCTCCTGGACGGACGAGGAGGTCGAACTCTTCACGGCCGCCGTGGTGGACGTCCTGGCGTCCCACGGGCTGACCCGGAGAGCCCGCCTCCTGGCCTTCGACTGGCGCGTCCTGGCCGAGGCCCGGCGCCACTATCCGCTGTTCGACCGGGTCGCCCTGATCGAACGCGCGACCCTCGTCCCCGGCACGGCCTGGCCGGCGGGTCGCTCACCGGAGAACCCGGTGACCGCCGCGCTGGCCGCCGGCGCGACGATCCTCTCGCCCGAACACGCCATCACCACCCCCGCCCTCGTCGAGGAGGCCCACGCCTTCGCCCTCCCGGTCGCCGTCTGGACGGTCAACACCCCGGAGGACATGACCCGCTTCATCGGCTACGGCGTGGACGCGGTGGTCACCGACTACCCCGACCGCCTGCACCGGATTCTGGCGTCCCACGGCCTTCCCCGGCCGTCCCCGCGCATCCCGGCCGCCCACCTGCCCTAGCCGCGCGGGAAGAGTGCGCTCAGCCGGGGCGGCCCGCGCCGAGGTCCGGCCGGGGCGCCCCGGCGTGCCCGGCCGTTCTCTCAGCCGCGTCCTCGCCTACTCGTGCCCGCCGCCGTGGTCGCCCTCCTGTTCCATTCGGTCGAACAGTTGCTGCGCCTGTTCGGCGGTGAGGCGCTGGTCGAGGAGGGGCAGATAGACCTCCTCCTCCTTGGCGAAGTGCAGTTTGACCAGCGTGTAGGAGCCGTAGAGCACGCGGCGCAGCTCCCGCTGGGCCTGCGCGCTCGGCGGCTGCGTGAGCTGCTTGTTCAGGGCTTCCAGTTCATCGGTCAGCTTCACGACCTCCACGTGGTCGCGGCGCATCGTCGCGGTCACCGGCACGTTGCCGAGCAACCGGTCGATCTCCGCGTACAGCACCTTGTCCTCGGCCTGCGCGTGCGGCACCAGATGCCCGGCCAGGAACTCGTGGGCCGCGGTGGTCTTGGTCCGCAGTTCCTTCCACTGCGCGTTGCCGACGGCGTCGCCGGCGGCGCGCAGCTCCTCGATGTGGGGCAGCAGTTCCTTGTGCTCGTCCCGCAGCGGCTGGGTGACCGGCTCGGTCCGGCCCGCGTGTTCGGTGGCGGCCACCTGCCGCCCCTCGGCCTTCCCCTCGGTCTTCCCGGCGTTCCCGTCGCTGATCAGGTAGGCACCCCCCGCCAACGCGAGCGCCGCGATCCCGGAGGTCCCGATGACGAACCGTGAACGTACCTTTTTCATGTCCCATCTCCCTGTGCACACGGCCGGTGGCCGATCCTCGACGAGGAAGCTAGGAAGCCGCGGACGCACCCACCATGACGTGCGTCAATCAACCGCTCATCAGCCGAATTCCGGGGGGGTGTCCGGGTGAATACGCGGCAGCTTGACGCGCGTCATGTTCGTTCCCGGCGCGCTTCCCTACCGTCGACGGCGCCGACCTGGATCACAGGTTCCGCGGCCGATCGAAGAACCGGGAAGGGACGCGTCATGAGCGCTCAGACCAGCACACGACGGACGCTGCTGCGCAGCGGCGAATTCAGCTGCCCCTCGTGCGTCGCGAAGATCGAGAAGCGGCTGCTCCGCACGCCGGGCGTCACCGCCGCCAAGGTGCACTTCACCACCGGCAGGATCGAGATCGACCACGACCCGCGGGTCGCGTCCGTCGACACGCTGGTCACGGCCGTCGGCGAGGCCGGCTATCGCGCCGTCCCGTCCGCCTTCTGAGCGGATGATCCGTTGACCGGGCGACCGTCACAACTCGCAGGAGAGTCGATCTCCACGTTCACGTCGCGACCGCCGGCCTCACAGGTGTTGCGGGGAGCACGCCGGGCGGTCCGCCACCGGTGGGCCGCCTCCGCCGTCAGCGGACTGCTGATCGTCGCGGCCCCGATAGTCGAGCGGACGGTGGACCCGGACACCGGCAGGGCCCTGATGGTGGCGGCCTCGCTGGTGGCGGGCGGCCCCATCGCCGTACGGGCGGCGCGCTCCCTCGGCCACCGCACGATCGGCATCGAACTGCTGGTCACCACGGCCTCGGTCGGGGCGCTGGTCATCGGCGAGTTCTGGGAGGCCGCGGCGGTGACCTTCCTGTTCGCGGTCGGCGGGGCCCTGGAGGCGAGCACGCTGGGCCGCACCCGGCGGGCGCTGGCCGAACTGCTCGATCTGGCCCCCGCCGTGGCGGTGGTGGTCAGGGACGGCGAGCAGGTACAGGTCGCCGCCGACCAGGTCGGTGTCGGCGAGACCGTGCTGGTCAAGAACGGCGCCAAGGTGCCCGTGGACGGCGAGGTCATCGACGGGCGGGCCGTCGTGGACGAGGCGGGCATCACCGGGGAGTCGATCCCGGCGGACAAGGGCGCCGGCGCGAAGGTCTTCGCCGGCACGGTCAGCCGGGGCGGCTTCATCCGGGTCCGGGCGACCGGTGTGGGCGCCGACACCACGCTGGCGCGCGTCGTCCACCGGGTCGAGGAGGCGCAGGAGGAGAAGGCGCGGGCACAGCGGTTCATCGAACGGTTCTCCCGCTGGTACACCCCGGGGATCATGGTGCTCGCCGCCGTCGCCGGGCTGCTGACCGAAGATGTCGTGATGGCCCTGACCCTGCTGGTCATCAGCTGCCCCGGCGCGCTGGTGATCTCGATGCCGGTGTCGATCGTGGCCGGCATCGGCCGGGCCGCCCGGTCCGGCATCCTGATCAAAGGCGGTGAGCACCTGGAGACCGCGGCGAGGGTGACGGCCGTGGCGCTGGACAAGACCGGCACGCTGACCCGAGGACGGCCCCGGCTGACCGACCTGGTGCCGGTGCCGGGCACCACGCAACACGACCTGCTCGGCTGGGCCGCGCTGGCCGAGGCGGGCTCGGAGCACCCGCTGGCACGGCCGGTGCTGGAAGCCGCCCGGGAGGCGGGTCTGCCGGCGCCACCGCTGCCCGACCAGGTCGTACCGCACCCGGGCAAGGGCGTGCAGGCCCGTTCCGGTACGCACCGGATCGTGGTCGGCTCGCTCGGCCTGCTCGCCGAGTCGGGGATCGTGGCGGATCCCTGGACGCGGGCCACGGTGGCCGGATTCGCCGAGGCCGGCCGCACCCCCATGGCGGTCGCCCTCGACGGGGCGGTGCTCGGCGTCATCGCCATGGCCGACGAGGTACGGGCCGACGCCGCCGCGATGGTCCGGGAACTGCGCGACGCGGGTGTGCGGCGGGTGGTCATGCTGACCGGCGACGATGCGCGCGTCGCCCGAGCCGTCGCCGCGACCACCGGTGTCGCGGAGGTACGGGCCGGTCTGCTGCCGGAGGACAAGCTTGCGGCGGTCCGGGCGTTGCAGGCCGAGGGGCAGGTCGTCGCGATGGTGGGTGACGGGGTCAACGACGCACCCGCCCTGGCCACCGCGGACGTCGGGATCGCGATGGGCGCCGCCGGAAGCGACGTCGCACTTGAGACCGCCGATCTGGCGCTGATGAGCGACAACCTGATGCGGTTGCCGGAGGCGATCAGGCTGTCTCGGCTGACCGTGCGCAACCTCCGCCAGAACGCGGCCATCGCGCTGGTCACGGTGGCCGTGTTGCTGAGCGGCGTACTGCTGGGCGGGGTGACCATGGCGATCGGGATGTTCGTGCATCAGGCCTCGGTGCTGGTCGTGATCGTCAATGGCATGCGGCTGCTGCGGATACGGCCGCGTACCGTGGAAGCCCACCGGGCGTGTACCGCAGCCGGTGAGGTGCGGCCCGCCACCGCGGGGAGCAGGTGAGGGACATGGGGAAGGATCGCCGGACCACGCCGCTGCGGCGCCCCTGCGCCGCCCCGCACGACTGCCCGCGGCCGATGCGGCTGAAGGTGCTGTCGCACGCCCGGTTCTTCACCGGGCTGGGCGTCGCCGAGATCGCCGCCATCGAAGCCCGCATGCGGGTCCGCGGGTACGCCGAGGGCGAGCGGATCTACCATGCCGGCGCTCATGCCGACCACCTGTTCGTACTGGCCAGCGGCCGGGTCAAGCTGGTCCGCCCGACACCGGACGGGCAGGACGTGCTGGTCGACATCGTCACGCCGGGGGGCCTGTTCGGAACGCTGACCACGCTCGGCGAGCCGGAGTTCACCGACACCGCCGAGGCGCTCACGGTCGCGTGCGCGCTGTCCATCTCCGCGGACGACTTCCGCGCCGTCCTGCACCGGCACCCCAGCGTCGCGCTCGCGGTGGTGGACTACCTCGGGCACCGCCTGGAGGAGACGCGGCAGGCCCTGCGGCGGCTGTCGGGCGGCACGGTCGAGCAGCGGGTCGCGGCGACCCTCCTGACCTTGGCCGACCGGCTCGGCGAACCCAGGCGCGGCGCCGTCCTGTTGCAACTGCCACTGACCCGCAGCGACCTGGCCGCGATGACCGGCAGCACGACGGAGTCGGTCAGCAGGGCCATGAGCCGGCTGCGCAAGGAAGGCGTCATCGAGACCGGCCGCCGATGGACCTCGATCATCGACCGGGACCGCCTCGCCCGGCTGGCCGATGCGGACGCCCGCCCAGCGAAAGACCGAAACTGACGGCGATCGCCGGTCCGGCCCGGCGGCCAGGGCAACCGGGACATCCCTCCCTTATCGTCGTTTGCTGTATGCGCATGATCGACCACCCTTAGTGTGTGAACGTGCCGACACGAGAACACGAGATCTGGCTCGACCTGATCCAGGAACGACCACTGTTAGCGGCGGACCTGCTGCGCCTGGTGCATCCGGAGATTCCGGATTTCGAGCGGGCCCGCATCGAGTCCGGGGGGCTGAACGAGCACAAGCCGACGGAGTACCGCGCCGACTCGGTGGTCAGCCTGCTGGCCGGCGACGAGACGGCGCTGGCGCTGATCGTGGAGGTGCAGCGCGGCCCGGTCAAGGACAAGCGCTGGAGCTGGCCGGCCTATCTGGGGGCGCTCTGGGGCCGCCGGCGGTGCCCGGTGGCCCTGCTGGTGATCTGTCCCGACCGGGGTGTCGCACGGCAGGCCCGGGTTCCGATCCGGATGGGACATCCGGGCCTGGTGGTCACGCCGCTGGTCCTGGGTCCGGACGAGATCCCGGTGATCATCGACCCGGGCGAGGCGGCGGAGAACGTGGAGCTGACGGTGCTGTCGGCGCTGGTGCACGGCACCGAACCGACCGCGGAGAAGATCTTCGCCGCCATGTTCGACGCGTTCCACCACACCGATACCGACGAGGCCCAGGGATATATTGACGAACTGCTGGCAATGCTTCCCCGAGCGGCCGGGCAGCTTCTGGAGGCGATGATGCAGACCAAGCAACGCGAGTACAAGAGCGACTACTTCCGCAGGGCCGAGGCCGAGGGCAGGGCCAAGGGCGAGGCCGAGGGCAGGGCCAAGGGCGAGGCCGAGGGCAGGGCCAAAGGCGAGGCCGAAGGCGAGGCCAGGGCGCTCCTGACCGTGCTGGACAGCCGCGGCATCGAGGTGACCGACGAGATCCACGCCCGCATCATCGGATGCACCGACCTCGAGCAGCTCGACACCTGGCTCCGCCGTGCCGTGACCGCCGCCTCGGCCGGTGACCTCTTCGACTGATCTACGAGCGTCGCCGTCTTTGAGCAGGGCCGCACAGCCCCGCCGCCGCCGGTGGCGGGGCTACAGCCAGCCGTTGCGGCGGAAGCCTCTGTACAGAGCCAGGCACGCCAGGGTGATGACGCCGAGGATCATGGGGTAGCCGTAGTGCCACTGGGTTTCGGGCATGTGCTTGAAGTTCATGCCGTAGACCCCCGCTATGGCGGTGGGGACCATGAAGATGGCGCCCCAGGCGGAGATCTTGCGCATGTCCTTGTTGTCGGCGACGGTGACCTGGGTCATGTGCGCCTGGAGGATGGGGTTGAGGAGTTCGTCGTAGGACTCGACCTGCTCGCGGACGCGGGTGAGGTGGTCCTCGACGTCGCGGAGGTACTCCTTTATCTCGGCGGGGACGAAGCGGCGGCCGGAGAGGTTGCGCAGCGGGCCGGCGAGCGGGCCCACGGCGCGCTTGAGCTGGATGACCTCGCGCTTGAGCCGGTAGATGCGGCGGGACTCGTCGGTGCGCTCCGGGGAGAAGACGGCCTCTTCGACCTCGTCGATGTCCTCCATGACGGCGGCGGCGACGCAGACGTAGCCGTCCACGACGCGGTCGGCGACGGCGTGCAGGACGGCGGCGGGGCCGAGCGCGAGGCGGGCCGGGTCCTTCTCCAGGTCGCACCGGACGGCGCCGAGCGCGCCGTGGGTGCCGTGCCGGACGGTGACGACGAAGTCGGGCCCGCAGAAGAGCATGACCTCGCCGGTGACCACGACCTCGGGGCCGCCCGGCTCGCTCGGCACGTACCCGACGGTCTTCATGACGACGAAGTGGACGTCGTCGTAGCGCTCCAGCTTGGGCCGCTGGTGGGCGTGGATGGCGTCCTCGACGGCGAGCGGGTGCAGGCCGAAGACCTCGGCGATGTCGGCGAGTTCGGCGGCGGACGGCTCGTGGAGGCCGACCCAGACGAAGCCGGCGCTGTCGCCGTCGGGAATGAGGCGGCCGTCGCGGACGAGGCGGACGGCGTCGGCGACGGTGGCGGTGGAGACGCGGTGCCCGTCGATGTAGGCGGCCCAGTCGATGACGGCGGAATGGCGGTTCGGCGGCTGCACGCTCGTGGGGCGGCCGCGTGTCTTGAACAGCGCGCGGCCCGGACGGACTCGTGTCATGGCCATGAGGTGCTCCTAACCCGCCGGCCACGCACCGAGCGCGCGCTCGACCCAGGCTGGTCAGCTAAGGGAGCGCGCGAGGGCGACGGCCGGACGCCAGACGGAGGCGGACGGAAGAACAGTCCTGTGCGGACTGTGAGGGTTTTCTGGCGAACTGCAAGTATCACCAGGACTCATCCCGACCACCTCCTTTCACACACCTCGACACCGGGCGGTCAAGCCCGTGGCAGCTTACCAGCCGCTATTTAGGACGCCGTCCATAACGGCAAGGTTCACCGGCCCCAATGTGATGGTCACCTCACCGGCCTCAACGCCCGTTAGGGCGGGGACTATGCCGGACCTACCCCGAGGCGGGATCTGTAAGCTCGCATGACGTGCGAGTACTCGTCCTTGGATCGGGTGGCCGCGAGCATGCGCTCGCCCGCGCCCTGCACCGCGACCCTGCCGTCACCGCTCTCCACTGCGCCCCGGGCAATCCGGGCACGGCCGAGATCGCGGACAACCACCAGCTCGACCCGTGCGATCCGACGGCGGTGACCGAGCTGGCCGCACGGCTGCGGATCGAGCTCGTCGTCGTCGGCCCGGAGGCGGTGCTGGTGGCGGGGGTCGGCGACGCCCTGCGCAGGGCGGGCATCCCGTGTTTCGGCCCGGACCGCGCCGCCGCCCGGATCGAGGCGTCCAAGGCGTTCGCGAAGGAGATCATGGCGGAGGCCGGGGTGCCCACCGCCGCGGCGCGGGTCTGTGAGACGTCCGCGCAGGTCGAGGCGGCGCTGGACGCGTTCGGCCCGCCCTACGTGGTGAAGGACGACGGTCTCGCGGCCGGCAAGGGCGTCGTCGTCACCGAGGACCGCGCGATCGCCTCCCGGCACGCCGCCGCCTGCGCCCGCGTCGTGATCGAGGAGTTCCTGGACGGCCCCGAGGTCTCCCTGTTCGCGCTGTGCGACGGGCAGCACGCCGTCCCGCTGCTGCCCGCCCAGGACTTCAAGCGCGCCTACGACGGTGACGAGGGCCCCAACACGGGTGGGATGGGCGCCTACACGCCGCTTCCCTGGGCGCCACCGGACCTTGTGGACGAGGTCATGTCCACGGTCGTCCAGCCCGCCGTGGACGAGCTGCGCCGCCGCGAGACGCCGTACGTGGGCGTCCTGTACGCGGGGCTGGCGCTGACGTCCAGGGGGGTGCGCGTGGTGGAGTTCAACGCGCGCTTCGGCGATCCCGAGACCCAGGTCGTCCTGGACCGGCTGGCGACCCCGATCGCCACGCTCCTGCAGGCGTGCGCGATCGGCGGGCTCGACCCCGCGTTCCGTCCCGAATGGCATCCGGGCGCGGCCGTCACCGTCGTCGTGGCCGCCGAGGGCTATCCGGCCGCCCCCGTGAAGGGCGACGAGATCACCGGGCTGGGCGAGGCCGCCAGGGTGCCCGGCGCGTACGTCCTGCACGCGGGCACGAAGCTCGGCGGGGAGGGACGTCTCGTCGCGAACGGTGGGCGTGTCCTGAACGTCGTCGGGACCGGCCCCGACCTCGCCGCCGCCCGCGCCACCGCCTACGCGGCCGTCTCCAAGATCGCCCTCCGCGGCTCCCACCACCGGGGGGACATCGCACTCAAGGCCGCCAGCGTCATCGACCCTGGGTAATGCGACAATTGTCGGGTGATTGAGCGGTACACACTTCCGGAGATGGGGCGCGTCTGGAGCGACGCGCACAAGTACGAGCTGTGGTGCCAGTTGGAGGTCCTCGTCGTCGAGGCCCACGCCGAGGCCGGCACGATCCCGCCGGAGGTGGTGGAGCCGGTGCGCAAGGCGCCGCCGCCGACGCCCGAGGCGGTGCACGAGATCGAGGCGGTCACCCAGCATGACGTGATCGCCTTCCTGTCGGCGTGGGCGGACAACACCGAGCCGCGGGAGGCCGCCCGGTACGTCCATTTCGGCATGACGTCGTCCGACCTGCTGGACACCGCGCTCGCGCTGCAGCTCGTCGAGGCCACCGACATCCTGCTGGAGAAGGCCGACACGCTGGTCGCGACGCTGCGCGACCACGCGCTCGCGCACCGGGCGACGCTGCGGGTCGGGCGGACGCACGGCATCCACGGCGAACCGGACGTGTGGGGGCACCGCGTCGCCGACTTCGCGTTCGCGATGGCCCGCTCCCGGGACCGGCTGCGGCGCGCCCGCGAGGCCGTCGGGGTGATGGCGATCTCCGGCGCGGTCGGGACGTACTCCAACATCGACCCGGCGGTCGAGCTGCACGTGGCGCGGAAGCTGGGGCTGCGGTCGGCCGACGTGTCGACGCAGGTCGTGATGCGCGACGGCATCAGCGAGTGGGTGTCCGCGCTGGCGATCATGGCGACGGTGTGCGAGGCGATCGCGCTGGAGGTCCGGCACGGGCAGCGCACCGAGGTCCGCGAGCTGTGGGAGCCCTTCGGGAAGGGGCAGAAGGGCTCGTCGGCGATGCCGCACAAGAAGAACCCGATCATCTCTGAGCGGCTCGCCGGGATGGCCCGGATCGTCCGCGCCCAGATCGTCCCGGTTCTGGAGGGCATTCCGCTGTGGCACGAGCGCGACATCTCGCACTCGTCCACCGAGCGGATCGCGCTGCCGGACGCGTCCATCGCGCTCGACTACATGCTGAACCTGACGAACCGCCTCATGTCCGGGCTTGTCGTGGACGAGGCGCGGATGAAGGCGAACCTGGAGTCGACCGGCGGGCTCATCTACACCTCCACCGTGCTCCTGGAACTGGTCGAGGCGGGCATGTCCCGCGACGACGAGGCGTACCCGCTCGTCCAGAAGGCCGCGATGGAGACGTGGGAGAGCGGGACGCCCTTCCGCGAGACGCTCCGCAGGCACGCCGCCGAGGCGGGCCTGAAACTGGACGAGAAGCGCCTGGACGAGGTGTGCCGTCCCGAGCGCTTCGTCGAACGCCTGGACCCGGTCTTCGACCGGTTGGCCACTCTCGGCTGAGAGCAGGAACCGACAGGAGGGGCCCTTGAAGGGGACCGTGACCGAGCTGAACGCCTATCCGCTCAAGAGCGGCGGCGGAACCACGCTGCGCAGCGCCGAACTGACCGCCAGGGGTCTGCCGTTCGACCGGGAGTTCATGCTGATCACCCCCAAGGGTCGTCTCCTGTCCCAGCGGGAACTCGCGCAGATGGCGCTGTTGCGTCCGTCCTATGACGGCGAGGTCCTCACAGTGGACGCTCCCGAAACCTCACCGCTCGTCCACAAGGCCATGGACGACGGTGAGGTTCTGGACGTGACCGTCCACCGGAAGGAGTGCCAGGGCATCGACCAGGGCGATGAGGCCGCGGCCTGGTTCTCGGACCTGTTCGGCACCGACTGCCGCCTCGTCCGCTTCACCGGTCACCGGCCCACGTCACGGGGCGGCGGGGAGCTGATGTTCGCCGACGGGTACCCGCTGCTGGTCATCTCCGCCGAATCCCTGGCCGATCTCAACACGCGCCTGGACGAGCCGCTCCCGATGAACCGGTTCCGTCCGAGCATCGTCATCGAGGGCCTCGGCCCTTACGGCGAGGACGACGTGCGCCTCCTGCGCGTCGGCGGGGCCGTCATCGAGATGGTCAAGTCGTGCGCCCGGTGCGTCATCACGACCACCGACCAGGAGACCGCTGAGCGCGGCCGTGAGCCGCTGCGGACGCTCGCCGGCTACCGCAACCGGGACGGCGGCGTCCAGTTCGGCTACAACGCCGTACCGCGCGTTCTGGGCGCCCTCACGGTCGGCGACCCGATCGAGGTCCTCGAACCTCGCTGACTCCCCGGCGCCGCCCTCCCGGCCGATGACGGCGGCCAGGCGATTCACCTAAATGATCACGATAGTCGCCCCTGCGGAAGGTCGCCGCCCCTAGGCTCACCTTGGGAAATTTCCTGGGGAGTGCGAACTTTTGGCGTGTTGCGGAGGTCTCACCATGCAGACTGACGCCAGCGTGGCGGACCGGGCGGCGCACGTCCGGTCCGGTGGTTTACTGGGGGTCGCGTTGGCGCAGAGGGGGATACCGTTCGGCGCGCTCGGCCCTCGTGCTCCCGATTGATTGCAGGCACCCTAACCGCACCCGAGAAGGAGTAAGGCGGCATGAGCATGGGCCACGAGGTTCGCTACCGCGTGCACGGCGGCCGGCAGCTGCACGGCACGGTTTTCATTCAAGGGGCGAAGAACGCCGTTCTACCGATGATCGGGGCCTCGCTGATGGCCGCCAAGGGGCGGACCGTGCTGCGCAACGTCCCGATCATCGAGGACGTGCGGCGGGCGGTGGAGCTCGCGCGGGCCATCGGGGCCAAGGCCGAACTGCACGAGACCGAGCGCACCCTGGTGATCGACGCGTCCTCGCTGAGCAGCCCGGTACTGCCCGCCGACATCGCGTCCCGGTTCCGGGGGTCGTTCCTGTTCGTCCCGGCGCTGCTGCACCGGCTCGGTGAGGCGATCATCGAGGGCGTCGGCGGCTGCAACCTCGGCAGCCGCAACCTCGACTTCCACTACAACGGCTTCAAGCGGATGGGCGCCACGGTCACCGAGCACGTGGCCGACAACGGCGACGGCATCATCCACATCAAGGCCGGCGACCTGCGCGGCGGGACGCTCTACTGCGACACCCCCTCGCACACCGGCACCGAGAACCTGATCATGGCGGCGGCGCTGGCGCACGGCACCACGCTGATCAAGAACGCGGCACTGGAGCCGGAGGTGCTGGACAACATCGCGATCCTCCAGGCGATGGGCGCCAGGATCAGCGGCGGCGGCACCGGGTTCATCACGGTCGAGGGCGTGGACGAGCTGACCGCCGTCGAGCACACCGTGATGCCCGACCGGATCGACACGGGCGTGTTCGTGATGGCCGCCGCGATCACCGGCGGCGACCTGAGCCTCGTCGGCGCCACGCTGGAGCACCTCGGCGTCGCCGCCGACAAGCTGGAGCAGATGGGCGTCGAGTTCCACCAGCAGGGCGCGGTACTGCAGGTCCGCCGGGACCGGACGCTCCGTCCGATCAACGTCATCACCGACGAGTACCCGGGCTTCGCCACCGACCTGCAGTCGCCGATCATGGCGCTGTCGTGCCTCGCCGAGGGACCGTCCTACATCTACGAGCGGATCTTCGACGGCCGGTTCAAGCTGGCCGACGAGCTGCGCAAGATGGGCGCCGACATCGAGGTGGACGGCAACCGCGCGAAGGTGAACGGCCCGCGCGCGCTGCGCGGCGCCGAGGTGGAGGCGCACGACCTGCGCTGCGGCAGTGCCCTCGTCCTCGCGGGCCTCGCCGCCGAGGGCGAGACGACGATCACCTCCGCCTACTATCTCGACCGCGGGCACGCGCACACGGCCGAGCGGCTGTCGCAGCTCGGCGCGGAGATCGTCCGCGAGGTCGGCTAGGGGACGGCCGGGCGGCGGGAAAGCGACCGAATGTGGCCCCGCCCTGACCAACTCCGGTGCGGCGCCTGACGGAACGTGTAACGCCGGCTCACGAAAATCGCCGAGCCGAGAGTTACCGAACGGCTACACCTTGCTGCCGCAGACGGGCGCGACCCACGCCGATCCGGGCGGATGACCAGGGAAGAAACCCAGGGAACACCCCCGGATGAACCAGTCCGTAACCCGGTAAAAAATCACCGAAGCGAACGATCCGCCCCCGTACGGACGGATCGTTCGTCTTTTCGCTGCGACAACATCGACACGTGCGGCTTCCGGTCCGCAGGTAAACCAAACGGGTACCGCAGGGGTCCCTCCTGTACGTGAGAGCGTCAGAAGGGTCCCCTCGCCGTGTTTTCGGGTCTTGTTTTTCAACTTCGGACGTCCCAAGATGCAGGATCAAGGCTGGCCGAATGGTGACAAATGACTGACCAGGGGGTCGCGTAGGTTACTTTTTCGCCGCACTCTTGATTCGATTTCGCGTCTGGGCGTCACATCTCGTCGCCCTGACCCGATCTGCCCACTGAGGAACGGGCTCTCTTCCGCTTCAGGACGGGGGCCGAGGGAAGGCGACCCCTTCCGCTTTAGGGTGGCGGGTGGGGCTGCGGGAAGGCGGCTCCCTCCGCTTCAGGGTGGTGGGTGGGGGCTGCGGGAAGGCGAATCGCACAAGACTGCGGTGCTGGGGCAGAAGGCAGGGGCGACAAGCCATGAGTCAACCGTTGGGCGAAACGTGCGCGAACGCGTGGCCGGGGCGGCGCCCCCGCCGAGAGGACGGACCGGAAGCGAGCGATCATCGATGACGGCCGCACGAACGGGGTCGGTTACCCCCGACCTCACGATCGGTGTCGTGGGCCCCCACGACCTGGTGGAACGGGTCATGCTGATGGGCCACGGCCCCACGCCGGTACCGAGCCGGCTGGTGGCCGCCGCGTACCGGGACGAGCAGGAGGCGGCCGACAAGGTCGTGCGGCTGGGGTCGGGCGTGGACGTGTGCCTGTTCGCCAGCCCCGTCCCCTACGACTTCGCGCGCAAGGCCGGCGTGCTCACCATGCCCGCCACGTACGTCCCGCTGAACGGCGCCGCCCTGCAGGGCGCGCTGCTGCGGGCGGCCCTCGACGAGCGCTTCGACCCGGCCAGGGTGAGCATCGACGTGCTCGGCCGCGCCGAGGTCGAGGAGGCCTACGCCGAGATCAGCCTCGGCACCGAGCAGGTGCACCTGCGCGAGGAGGCCGCCGGCCCCGGGACGCTCGCCGCGTTCCACGAGCGGCTGTGGCGGCGCGGCTCGACGACCGTCGCGGTGACCTGCGTGCACGCCACCGCCGAACGCATGGAGATGGCCGGCGTGCCCACGATCCGGGTCCGCCCGACCGGCGCCGCGATCCGCAGTTCCCTGCAGACCGCCGCGCTCCTCGGCGCCCACCACCGGCTGGAGGAGTCACAGCTCGTCGTCGTGCTGGTGGACGTCCCGACCCTCCGTGAGACGCCCCGCCGCGTCACCCCCCGCTACTGGCGCGACGAACTGAAGCTCGCGCTGCACCGCGTCCTGCTCCAGGAGGCGCACCGGATGAACGCCTCCGTGTGGTCACTGGACGACCACAGCTACCTCGTCATCGCCACGCGCGGCTCCGTCACCGCGTCCACCGAGGGCTTCCGGACGCCGCCGTTCGTGGAGCGCGTCCGCGAGGAACTGGGCCTCGCCATCGAGGTCGGCATCGGCATGGGCCGCACCGCGCACGAGGCGGAGAACCACGCCCGCGCCGCGCTGGCCCGCTCGCAGAGCTCCCAGCGCACCCAGGGCTTCGTCCTGGACCGGGACGGCCGCGCCCTCGTCCCCGCGCCCCGCACGCCACCGCGCTCCCAGCCGCAGGCGAAGCCGAAGGGCCTGGAGATCCTCGCCCGCCTCGCCGACAAGCTCGGCGACCAGGAGCAGCCGCTGATCGTGGACGCCGAGAACGCCGGCAAGATGCTCGGCGTCACCCCGCGCACGGCCCGCCGCCTCCTGCGCACCCTGGTCGAGGAGGGCCTGGCCTGGCCCCTCCCCCCGAACCGCACCCCGCAGCCCGGCCGCCCCCGCCAGCTCTACCGCCTGATCGTCGAAAAACTGGGGCCCGCCGCCAAGACCACCTGAACGTCAGTCGCGGTGGGGGAAGGACTTGGCGACCGCCAGGAAGGCGTCGTTCTCCTCCGGGGCGCCGATGGAGATGCGCGCGCCCTCGCCGGCGAAGGGGCGGACGCTCACGCCCTGGGCGTCGCAGGCGGCGGAGAACTCCATCGTCCGGTCACCGAGGCGGAGCCAGACGAAGTTGGCCTCGGTCGGCGGGACCGTCCAGCCGTCGGCGAGGAGGGCGCTGCGGACCCGGTCGCGTTCCTTCACCGTGCCCTCGACGCGCTCCAGCAGTTCGTCGGTCGCCGCCAGGGACGCGATCCCGGCGGCCTGGGCGACGGAGTTCACGCTGAACGGCAGGAACGTCTTGCGGATCGCGCCCGCCACCAGCGGGTGCGCGACGAGGAACCCGATGCGCAGGCCGGCGAGCCCGTACGCCTTGGAGAACGTCCGCAGGATCGCGAGGTTCGGGCGGTCGCCGTAGAGGGTGAGCCCGTCCGGGACCTCGTCGTCGCGGACGTACTCGCGGTACGCCTCGTCCAGCACGACCAGGCAGTCGGACGGGACACGGTCCAGGAACGCCTCGATCTCGGCGCGCCGGACGGCGGTGCCCGTCGGGTTGTTCGGGTTGCAGATGAAGACCAGCCGCGTCCGGTCGGTGATCGCGTCCGCCATCGCGGCGAGGTCGTGGGTCTCCTCGCGCAGCGCCACCTGCGCGCTCGTCGCGCCCGACAGCGCCACCAGCAGCGGGTACGCCTCGAACGACCGCCACGCGTACACGACCTCGGCGCCCGGCTCCGCGACGGCCTCCAGCAGCATCTGCGTCATCCCGACCGAGCCGCAGCCCACCGCGACGTGGTCGGCGGGGACGCCGCAGAACCCGGCGATCGCCTCGGTCAGCGCGGTCGCGTTGTTGTCGGGGTAGCGGTTGATGTTCTCCGCCGCCTCGGCGATGGCGTCCACCACCGACGGCAGCGGGCCGTGCGGCGACTCGTTGGACGACAGCTTGAACGAGCGGCCCTCGGGTGACACCACGACCTTCCCTGGCTTGTAGGCCACGAACCGGTCGAGGACGGAGCGGAAGCGCGGAGTGGTTGCCTCGGACACCGTTGTCCTCCAGATCGCATGGGGGTGATGCCCCCTCAGCCTACGCAGCGTCCCTCATCATCCAGCAAACGGCCACGATGCGGACGAACTCCCAGTCGCGGGTGTCGTCCGGCCACCAGCCCCGGTTGAAGGCCTCCTCCGCGAAACCGTGCAGATATCCCATCAGCTCGTCCGCGCTGGGCGGCTCACCGTGCGCGCCGAGTTCGTCCCGCAGGCTCGCCACGTGCTGGTCGACGGCTGCCGCGAGGCCCGGGGAGCCGGCCATCTCCGCGACGCCGGCGTCCCCGATGTCGCGGACGAGCAGACCAAGCGCTTCGTCACCGTTCATAGGTGGTGAAACTAGCAACCCTCCCCGAAGGGCGCGAGATCCCCCCAGGTCAAGCCCGCGGGCGCAGCATGGGGGGTCGCAGTTGCTCGGCGTCGCCGCGCCGGTACAGCCGGGCCGGACGGCCGCCGTCCCGCGTCGTCGTCCGGTCCGTCGGGATGAGGAACCGGTCGGCGCCGGTGACCTTACGGTGGAAGTTGCGCGGGTCGAGGGTGGTGCCCCACACGATCTCGTAGACGCGGCGCAGTTCCGCGACGGTGAACTCGGGCGGGCAGAACGCGGCGGCCAGCGACGTGTACTCCAGCTTCGCGCGCGCCCGCTCCACCCCGTCGCACAGGATCCGCCGGTGGTCGAACGCGGCCCGGTCATGGTGGATGAGATCGTCCACGGCCGTCCACAGCACCTGCGCGCGGCTGGAGGCGGGCAGGTCCGGCGCGAGCCCCAGATACGCGACGCTCACCACCCGCTGCCGGGGATCGCGGTCGGGATACCCGTAGGTCGCGAGCTGCTCCAGGTGGATGCGCACGTCCGCGAGCCCCGCCCGCTCCGCCATCAGCCTGGACGCCGCGACCGGCAGGTCCTCGTCGAGCTGGATGAACCCGCCGGGCAGCGACCACGTCCCGGCATAGGGCGCCCGGTCACGCCGCCACATCAGCGCGCAGAGACGCTGCTCCCGCACGGTGAGCACGACAAGGTCGACGGAAACGGCGAGCCGCGGAACGGACATGCATCGAACTTAGTGGGCGTGACCGGCCGGTAACACCAAGAAGCCCCGGCCGGCCGACCTTCGAGATGAGTGGGGACGGCCTGATCCGCCGGGCACCGGAAAGCCGGGCGCACCGCGCCAGAAAGGCCCGGCCGGGGCCGGGCCTTTCGTGGCGGAGCGGTCAGTCCTCCTTGGGGATCTCCACCGCGGGGACGGCCGGGGTGGCGCCGTTGTGGCCGTTGGCGGCGGGCTGGGTGTTCAGGTTGGCGAGGAGCTGGCGGGCGACGCCGAGGCCGGTTCCGCCGAGCGTGAGGGCCTTGGCGAGCATGTCCTCGATGCCCTCGGCGCCGTTGAGCACGACCATGTTGTCGACGTTGCCGAACACGCCCGCGCCGGCCTCGACGATCTGCGGCCACTGCTCGGCGAGCTGCTGGGCGATGACGGCGTCGGTGTTCTCCGCCAGCGCCTCCGCACGGGCCTTGATCGCCTCGGCCTCGGCGAGACCCTTCTGCCGGATCGCGTCGGCCTCGGCCTGGCCGAGGATGCGGGTGGCCTCCGCCTCGCGCTCCGCCCGCAGCTGGATCTCGGTCGCGGTGGCCTGGGCCTGCGCGATGCGCTCCTCGCGCTCGGCCTCGGCCAGCTTCACCTGCTCGTACGCGCGGGCGTCGGCGGGCTTGCGGATCTCGCTCTCCAGCCGCTTCTCGGTCCGCTCCGCCTCCAGCTCGGCGTTGCGGGTCTCCTTGAGGATGACCTCCTGCCGGGCCTGCTGCGCGGCCTGCTGCACCTGGCCCTCGTACTCGGCCTTCTTGATCTCGGTGTCGCGGATGACCGCGGCGTTCTGCCGCTCGGTCTCCTGCTCGCGCTCGGTGGCCTCCTGGTTGCGCTCGGCCTCGGCGATGCGGGCGGCGGCGGCGACCTTGGCGGCGTGCGGACGTCCGAGGTTGGTGATGTAGCCGGTCTCGTCGTCGATCTCCTGGATCTGGAGGGAGTCGACGACCAGGCCGAGCTTGCTCATCTCGTCGGCGGCGGAACTGCGGGTCTCGCTGGTGAGCCGCTCCCGGTTGAGGATCAGGTCCTCGACGGTGAGGTTGCCGATGATGGAGCGGAGGTGGCCGGTGAACAGCTCGTGGATCGCGCCGTCCATGGACGACTGCTGCTCAAGGAACCGCCGGGCGGCGTTGGCGATCGAGACGAAGTCGTCCCCGACCTTGTAGATGACCACGCCGCGCACCTTGACCGGGATGCCCTGCTGCGTCACGCAGTTCACTTCGAGGTTGGCGGCGCGGCTGTCGAGCCGCAGCCGCCGCGCCACCTGGAAACCGGGCAGGACGGACGTCCCCTTACCCGTCACGATCTTGAATCCGAGGCTGTCCACGCCGTCGATCGGCTTGGACCTGGCACCGAGCCCGGAAATGATCAGAGCCTCGTTCGGCTCGGCGACCCGCCAGACCATCTTGAACAAGACGATCAATACGATGACGGCGACGACCACACCGATCGCCACGGCGAGCACGGGCATGCGGCCTCCTCTTCAGATGTCGGGTGCGGCCGGCGTGCAGCGCCCCGTCCGCGTTTTCCCTCAGACGTGCGGGCCGCGTGTTCGGTTCTCCCCGCCGGTGACCACTTCGGGCCAGCGCGTCACTGGGGCAGCGCGGGCGCCACGTACACCGTCCGGGGCGGGTGGTACTCGACCACCACGACGATCGCCCCGACGCCGATCTCGTCCCGCGGGTCGACGGGGTGGGCGTAGAACGCCTCGACACCGCCCCGGATCGGGATCATGACCTCGCCGACCAGCCCCGGGCCGATCCGGCCGGTCACCCGCCCTTCCTTACCGATCAACCGACTCTCCCGGAGAACGACGCGCCGGGAGCCGCTCCGCGCGACCCCGTGTAGCCGAACCGTATCCGCTGTCCCCGCGCCCCCGCACTCAGGGCAGGACGCGTTCGGCTCGGGCGTACGCCTCGCGGGCGAGGCGTTCGGCGTCGGCATGGCCGATGGTGGAGCCGAAGACGGTGACGGTGCCGAGGTAGCCGCGGCCGCGGAAGACGACGTACCAGGTGCGGGCGCGGGCGTTGCCGCTGGCGGTGGCGACGCCGACGGTGCGGGAGCCCTCGCCGATGTCGCCCCTCGGCGTCTCCACGACACGGTGCTCGGACCACTGGGCGCCGATCTTGGTGCGGAACCTCAGGCAGCCGGGTGGAACGCGGGCGTTGATCTGCTTCTCGGCGTCGGCCGCGGACATGCTCATCAGGGTCTCGGTGGCGGTCCGGCCGGCGCCGGCGAAGGAGACGAGGGCCGCGGGGACGTCGCCGTCCACGGTGCCGCCGGGACGACTCGTCCCGCAGGCGGGCTTGTCCAGGGTGGCCTCCCGCTGCAGCCTGGCGGCGTTCTGGATGGCCTTCAGGGACCCGTACTCGCCCGAGTCGGGCTCCCCGGCCCGCCGGTAGCCGGACGCCTCGGCGAGCAGGGCCTGGGCGAGCTGATCGGAGGTGAAGCCGAGGGCCGCGACCTCGGCGGGGGCGGTGCCGCGCACCTCGCGCGCACGTGCGCCGTGGGCGCCGCACGCGGCCGCGGCGGCGGACGTCGCCAGCAGGACGATCGGGAGGAGCCTGTGCGCCATGCCCGCGACATTACGGCCCGGAGAGGGCGGGTCCCCCCGGACGACACGCCCTCGCGTGAACCCGGCGGCCGGAGGGGAGCGGAGCGGGCGGCGCCGTCAGCTCTGTTCGGCGCGTTCGTTGTACTCGCCGGCGTACTCCTGGCCGGACATCTTCTGGATGGTCTCCACGATCTCGTCGGTGATCGCCCGGCGTGCCTTGGCGGGCGGCAGGTCGCGGTAGTGGGAGAAGTCCATCGGGGGGCCGATCCGGACGGTGGGGCGCGGGCCGAAGACGCGCGGGAGGCCGGCACCGATCGGCTGGATCTTCTCGGTGCCTTCGAGGGAGACCGGCAGGACGCGGGCGCCCGATTGGAGGACGAGCCAGCCGATGCCCGTCCGGCCGCGGTAGAGCCGCCCGTCCGGGGAGCGGGTGCCCTCCGGGTAGATCGCGAACGCGCCGGCGTTGTCGAGGACCTCGGCGGCCTGCTCCAGCGCGCCCATCGCGGCGCGCCGGGCGCCGCGGCGGACGGGGACGTGGCCGAGGTTGGTGAGGAACCAGCGGACGAAGCCCTTCTTGAGCCCGCCGCCCTCGAAGTAGTCGGCCTTGGCGATGTAGGTGACGGGGCGCGGGACCGCGAGCGGGATGATGAAGCTGTCGATGAACGACAGGTGGTTGCTCGCCACGATCAGCGGCCCGTAGCCCGGTACGTTCTCACCCCCGATGACGCGCGGCCGGAACAGCAGCCAGAGGATCGGACGCACCACCCGCGTCATGAACGTGTAGAACACCCAGCCTCCCGAATTTCGCCACCGCCACTGTAACCTCTGCGCCGATCCGGGCCCGGGTCACCGTCCGCCTTTCGCGTGTACAGGCGGGTAAGAAATGGTCCATCCGCAGGTCACAGTACGGCAAACCAGGATTGAACGGCATTTCTTACCTATCAGTAAGTTTCTCTTGAGTAAGTTATTGCCTCCGTTTCCCGGGCACCCCCGGACGCATCGGACGCCCCGGACGGCACGTCGGGTAGAGTCTGAGACCAAGGACCGGCCGAGTGTCCGCTACGGCGTTACGGTCCCGAGCCCGGGCGGACGGCCAGGTCCTCCATCCCGGGTAGTGCTTGGAAAGCGGGCACGGGTGCGCAATCCTGAGAAGTCACCTGAGATGGCCGGATACCACCGGAGTGGGGCGTGAGGTGACCATGGACTTCGACATCAACCTGATGCGCGACGACCGCTGCACCGTCGTCCGTGTACAGGGCGACATCGACGTGGTGGCACGGTCGCGCTTCGAGGAGGCCCTCTTCGAGGTCGTCGACATGGACGAGCCCGTGGTCGTCGACATGCGCGAGGTCACGTTCTGCGACTCGACGGGCCTGAACGCGCTCGTCGCCGCAAACCGCCGCGCCGGCGAGCGCGGCGGCCACATCGCGCTGGTGGCGCTGCCGCCGCGCGTCCAGCGGGTCTTCCGCATCACCGGGCTCGACAAGTTCATCCCGATCTACGACACGCTGCGGGAGGCGATCGTCGCGTTCCCGTCCACCACGACGCCCTGACGCTCAGGTACAGCCCTCGAACTGGGGGACGCTCGTCGTCAGCTTCAGCCCCGACCTGCCGAACCACTTGTTCAGCAGCCGCTCGGCCGTGCCGTCCTGGTACATGCCGGTGATGGCCCGGTTGACCTCCTCGCAGCCCTTCAGGTCGCCCTTCTTGAGGCCGACGCCGTACTTCTCGTCGGTGAACGGCGCGTTGATCATCCGGCCGGGACGGCCGGCGGCGAACCCGGCGAGGATCAGGTCGTCGGTCGACACGGCGTCCAGCCGCCCGGCGGCCAGCGCGTCCATGCAGGCGCCGTAGGTGCCCACGGTGACCGGCTTCGCGGCGACCTTGCGCTCCTCGATGACGCGGCGCCAGGAGTTGGAGCCGGTCACCTGGCAGATCCGCCTGTCCTTCAGGTCCCGCACGTTCTTGATCGAGGTGGCGTCGGCGCGGACGAAGGTGTCCTGGTGGGCGACGTAGTAGGGGCCGCCGAACGTGACCTTCATCCTGCGCTTCGCCGTGATCGAGTACGTCGCCACGATCATGTCGACGGTGCCCTTCGCGAGCGCCTCCTCGCGGACGGAGGAGTTCGTCGTCCGGAACGTGATGCGGCTCTTCGGGACGCCCATCTTCCCCGCGATGTAGGTGGCGACATCGACGTCGAAGCCCTCGTACGTCCCGTCCGGGCGTTTGACGCCGAGGGCCGGCTGGTCCCCCTTCACCCCGATGACGAGGGAGTCCCTGCCGGCCGCGGACGTCTCCTCGGCGCCGCCGAGACCGCAGGCCGCAAGCAGCGCCGGCACCGTCGCGGCGGTCAGGACGGCGGCGGTGGCTCGGGTACCGCGCATGGCGTGCTCTCCTCCGGTCAGCGGAACTCGGCCAGCCGGGGACGGACCCCCGCGATGATCAGAAGGGCGATGACGGCCGCCGCGGCGGGCGGCGCGGCGTCCCAGCCGCGCAGCCCGCCGTCCGCGTCCTTGATCGCCGTGTCGAAGGCGTCCTGGTGGACGGCCGTCAGCGCGCTGAGCGCCGCGTCGAAGGCGCCGAAGTCGCGGATGGCGCCGGACGTGCGGCCCATCCGCACGTCGATGGCGCCGGCCCGGTCACCGGACGCGGCGAGCCGACGCATCCGCGCGTCGTTGCGCTGGACGGCCCGGTACGCCTCCAGCGTCCTGCCCAGCGCGTCCGCTTCGCGCCCCCTGCCGGCGGTGCGCGCCTCGTCCCCGAAGAAGCCGAGGAACGGGACGGCGCCCTCACCCGGCTTGTACGCGGCGGCCTTCTGCTCCAGCCCGGCGTAGTAGTTCTCCAGGTTGACGGGCTTGTCACCGAGGTCCGGGTAGATCACCGACAGCGACTTGTCGAGGTAGGTCTGCTCGTAGGTGTCGGCGCGTCCCGGGTCGAGGAGGTAGCGGCTCTCGTCGGCGAACGCGCTGTGGCTGATCGCCCGCGCCCGCGACAGTTGGAGGATCGAGTCGAACCCGTCCTCCTTGGCCTTCCTGATATGGCCCGCGTGCGCCGTCAGCAGGCCGGTCCCGGCCGCGGTCAGCACGATCGTGGCGAGCGTCGCCAGCGCCAGCGCCGGGTTCAGCAGGCGGCGGAACGTCCGGGTCAGGTACAGCTGCGTGGCGATCAGCAGCAGCAGCGCGACCACGCCGGTGACGGCGACCCACGCGCGGCCCGCCAGCACCGCCGACCGCTTCGTCTCATACGACTGCCGGACGCGCGCGCCGCTGTCGAGCGTGATGTTGTACGCCTTCGGCAGCAGTTGCAGCCTCATCAGGTCGGTGGCCTGCCGGTAGGCGTCGACGACCTGGCCCGGCGGCTCCCCGGGCGCGTGGTTGGACTGGGCATCGAGCTGCATGGCCTGGCCGACGAGCCGCTCGTACCGGCCGAGGCCGTCCAGCACCTCCTGGACGGTCCGTTTCAGCGCCGGGTCGCGGCCGGCGAGCTGCGCGGCCTGCACCGCCGCCGCGTCCGCCTCCGCGCGCCGCTGCTCGTACACCCGCAGCGACTCGTCGTAGCCGATGCCGAGGTCGTGCTCGCGCCCGATGAGCAGGATGTTGGACACCTGCGCGTCCATGTCGCTGAGCGCGAAGTAGAGCGTCCCGGTCGCCACGACCTGCGGGCCCGCGTCGTGCCCGATCGTCTGGACGGAGTCGCGCGCGTTCCCGGTCGCCACGGTCAGGACGGCCAGCAGCGCGACGAGGGCGGCCAGGCAGAGCACCACGTGCGCGCGGATACGGCCCGGGATCGTCTTGAGCCACCGGCCGCGGAGGAACGTTCCGAGCCGGCCGGCGCGCCGCGGGTCCGCCGGCGGTGCGGCGCCCGGTCCGGCCGTCCGGGGAGCGGGGGCCGCGGGCGGCGCGGGACTCATCGTCATGGCGGGCCCTCCTGCAGGGACAGCGTGATGGTCGTCCAGGCGCCCACGTGGATGCGGTCGCCGTCGCCCATCGGCATCGGCGCGTTCACCGGGATCGGCTCGGTGCCGCCGTTCACCGTCGTGCCGTTCGTCGAGCCGGGATCGACGAGGTTCCAGGTGCCGTCCGGCTGCGCGAGCAGGACGGCGTGCAGATGCGACACGCCGGGGTCCTGGGGCGGCGTGCTCAGGTCGATCTCCGGCAGGATCGCGCGGGACGTGCTGCGCCGCCCGATCCGGACCCTGTCGCCGATCAGCGGGATCCGGCGCTCCGGGCAGTACGGCGGAAAGGTGAGGTCCGCGGCGTCTCGCCCCATCTCGGCGACGACCGTGTCGAAGTAGTCGCGGTCGGCCCTGACCAGCGCGGACGGGCCGTCCGACACGAGCGGCCCGCTCCCCGTGCGCGGCTGCGGCACCGGCGGCGCGGCCCACGGCGCGCGGCCGGCCGGCAGTTCGGCGGTGTGGCCGGCGCCGGTCTCGAAGTCGTACCCGTCGACCTCGCAGAAGCGGCCGGAGCGGGGCGTCCCGCAACGCGGGCACACCCCCGTCTCCAGCGGCTTCGCGGGTGCGGCGCCCCCGATGAGGTCGCCGCAGACGTCGCAGTAGTCGGCGGCCTCGGACGTGTGCCCGCACGGACAGACCGGCATCCGCCTCAGCCTCCGGCCCTGTTCCCGGCATCGTCGTCCTGCCGGGTGCGGACGGTCCGGACCGAACGGGTGTCGAGCGACATCTCATCCGCCTTCGACACGTCCCGTTTCAGCCGCACGGTGCCGCGCACCGGGTCCACGACGTCCACGACCTTGGCGAGCAGGCCGGAGATCTGCTCGTTGCCGACCTCCCGGGCGAGGACGACGGCGCGGCCGAGCCGGGCGGTCGCGGTGTCCTCGTCGCCCTCGCGGCGCGCCTCGAGCCCCTCCTGGATCGCCTCGGCCAGTTCCGACTGCCCGGTGTGGTGCGCGACCCGGCCGTTGATCCTGGTCGAGAGGGCCTCGTCGTCCGTCCACTCGGCGAGGACGTTCCCGGACGCGAGCACCCGGTCGTCCGCGATGAGCTTCACCCACGCGGCCCGCATCTGCCGTCCCACGTCGCCTGGCTGCACCTCGACGCACACGTGATACTCGCGGGACTCTTCGCCCCACGCGCCGAGCGGATAGTCGCCCGTCTGCGTCCCCGACTCGACCCGCCGGCCGGTCAGGTCCTCCACGGCCGGGACCATCTGCTTGACGAACCGGAGCCGCGCCTGCTGCGGCGTCCACACGCGCAGCACCACGTCCGCGACCTCCTTGCTCATCGCGGCCCGCGTCATCGCCAGGAAGTCGGCCTCCAGGTCGGCGGGGTCGGGGACGTCCAGGAACCCGCCCAGCAGCGCCGAGGTGATCTTGCGGAGTTCGGCGACGTCCCAGTCGGTGCCGACGCCGCGCGCGTCGCAGAGGAAGTGCCCGGTGCACGCGCGCAGCGCCGCGTCCAGTTCCGCGGCCGACTCGTGCTGGTTCTTGCCGTCGGTCAGCAGGATGGCGTGCCTGACGGCGTCGTCGTACCCGGTGAACAGCCGGTCGGCGAGCCGCAGCCACGACCCGATCGCGGTCCCGCCGGCCGCCTCCAGCCGTCCGATCGCGTTCACCGCGCTGCGCCGGGCGGTCTCGTTCGCCTCGACGAGCCGCTCCCCCTGGGGGTAGATCATCCGCGGCCGGTTCGCGCCGGCGATCACCGCGAACTGGACACCGTCGCGCAGCACGTTCACCGCCGCCCGCGCGGCCCGCTTCGCCGCCGCCATCTTCCCCCGGTACGACATCGAGCCGGAGGTGTCGATGATGATGACCTCCGCCGCCTTCGCGCCGCTCCCGGTCCCGGTCCCGGACGAGCGCGCCGCCACGGACACGATCGCGTGCATCTCCCGTCCGCCGACCGGAAGGTGGGGATTCTGGTCCACGCGGACGGTGAACTCCGGAAACTCGCTCATCTGCCCCGCTCCCTGTCGTGTCCCCGCGGCGGACGGGGGACGACCGCCGCCGTGCCGCCGGCGGGCTCGCCGCGGGTGCGGCAGAGCATGCCGGAGGCGCGCCGGTCGGCGTCCATGGTCATAGCAGCGTCCTCGGGCGGACGGCGTTGGCCCGTTTCACCATCGCGTGCCGCCGGCCGGCGCCGTCCGCGAGCTTGGCGAGGACCCGGTAGGTCTCCTCCAGCTTCGCGCGCAGCGCCGGTTCGGCCAGTTCCGTGCCGAGGATCCGCTGGCGCATACCGGCCGGGAGCGGGGCGCGGCCGGCGCGGACCCAGGCGAGCGCGGCCTCCAGGACCTCGGCGGTGAACGCGGCGGCGCGTTCGGTGTCCAGGCGCAGGGACGCGAGCCGCCGGCCGGCCTCGGTGAGCGTGGCGGCGTCCAGCTCGCCGGGGCTCCTCCCCCGGACGGCGGTGGCGACGGCGGCGAGCTGCGCGGCGAGGTAGTGGCTGGAGATGCTGGGGACCGAGTCCAGGACGCGTTCGGCCGCGGCCCGGTCACCGGCGGCGAGACAGGTGCGGGCCAGCCCGAACGCGGCGCTGACGTGGGTCGGATCGGTGCGCCAGACCGTCTCGTGGAAGTGGCCGGCGTTGCCCATGTCGCCGAAGCTCTCGTAGCAGAACGCGAGCGCCAGCTTGGGCGCCTGCTCCCCCGGCGCGAGGTCGTACAGGTCGTTGAAGACGGCGACCGCCTCCGTGCCGCGCCCGCCGGCGAGGGCGCGGACGCCGCGGTACCAGTCGACGCGCCAGTCGTCCGGGGCCTCGGCCGCGAGCTCCTCGATGAGCCGGCCGGCACCGTCCAGATCGCCCAGCTCGATGCGGACGCGCACCAGCGCGAGCCGCACCTCCCGGGACGCGACCGGCGCGGAACCGAGGGCCGCCGCCAGGTCTCCGGGGTCGCGCGCGGTGAGCCCGGACAGGAACGCGGCGGCCGGATCGGCCGCCGACACGAGCGGGACGGGCAGCGCCGCGGCGGCGGCCGGCGGTTCCAGCGGCGCCAGGACGGGCGCCGCGCCGCCCGCCCGCGCGTCCCCCTCCAGGCCGCCGACGATCTCGGTTCCGGCCGTGTGCTGCTCGGGCCCGAACAGCGGCGACGGCGCGGGACGGGAACGTCCGTCCTCGGCCGCCAGGACCTCGCGCAGGACGCCGGTGAGCTGCTCGGCCATCTCGGCGGCGCTCTGGAACCGGCGCGCCGGATCGGGGTGCGTCGCGCGCCGCAGCAGCCGGTGGTAGGACTCGTGCCGCTGGAAGAGCGGCACCTGGTCGCGCGGCGGCAGGCTGCGCAGATGCCGTCCGGTGTAGCCGCGGAACGGGAAGCTGAGCACGGCCAGCGCGCGTCCCACCGTGTACAGGTCGGAGGTGATCGACGGGCCCTGCGAGCCGATCTCGGGCGCCTGGTAGCCGGGCGTGCCGAAGATCGGGCCGTCCACGTCGAAGGCCCGCCGGACCCCGCCGAGGTCGATCAGCTTGAGCTGCTCCTCGGACTGGATCGCGTTGTCCGGCTTGAAGTCGCAGTACAGCAGCCCGACACCGTGCAGGTAGCCGAGGGCGCTCAGCACCTCCAGCCCGTACGCGATCACCTGGCCGAGCGGCAGCGCCGCCTGGTCGCCGTGCTCGGCGCGGACACTGAGCAGGATGTCCTTCAGTGAGCGCCCGCCGACGTACTCCATCACGATGTAGCCGGAGTCGCCGTGCTGGACGAAGTTGTAGATCTTGACGATGTTGGGGTGCTCGACCTCGGCGAGGAACGCGCGCTCGGCGGTCGCGGCGGCCAGCGAGTCGGCGTCCCCGCTGTCGAGCAGCCCTTTCAGGACGACCCACCGCTCGCTCACGTTGTGGTCGCGGGCCAGGTACACCCAGCCGAGCCCGCCGTGCGCGAGGCAGCCGAGCACCTCGTACTGCCCGCCGACCATCTCGCCCGCGTGCAGCTTCGGCGTGAACGAGAACGGGTGCCCGCAGCTGCGGCAGAACCCCTCGGTGCGGCCCGGGCGCCCGCCCCGGCTCCGCCCGACCTTCTCGTCGCACCGGCTGCAGTAGCGCCGGTTCTCCGGCACCTCCGGATTCTCCATGATCGCTGAGGCGGGGTCGCGGGCCGGGACGGGCGGGACCTCGACGAGCCCGGCGCCGAGCATCCCGCGCCGGGCCGAGCCGCTGGAGCCGGTGCCCCGGGTGCCGCCGCGCGACGCCGTCCGGCCGGAGCCGACCGTCCCCGGGCCGCTGCCCGCCGAACTCCCGGATGTCCCGGCGGGCCCGCTCGGGACGGACGGCCCCGGCTCCCGGGTCGTCGGGGGAGCGGCGGGGGTCCGCGTGGTCACCGCGGCCGGAACCCGCACCGGCGCCGCCGCCGTGTATCCGGCTCTCGCGGGGTCGGCGGGGACGGCCGGGGCGGGGACGGCTCCGGCGGCCGGAACAGAGGGGGTGGCGGGGACGGAGGGGGTTTCGGCTCCGGCGGCGGGAGCCATGCCGCAGACGTCGCAGAAGCCGTCCGCGTCCACCTCACCCGCGCAGCCGGGCTGGGTGCATCGGTTCATCGCCGCGTCCCCGTCTCGCTCTCGCCCGTCCTGATCTCCCGCTGGTACTCCGCGAGGATCGCCGTCGCCCTGCGCAGATCGCAAGGGGCCGTCCACAGCACCTCGCGGGCCTCCGCGTGCAGCTTGGTGAGCCCCTCGTCCTCGGCCAGGCCGAGCCGCGCCGCCTTCGCCCGGTACGCCTCCAGCCGCCCGCGCAGTTCACCCCGCCGGTCGATCAGGCCGGCGCTGAGACGCAGATCACCGCGGGCCCGTTCCAGCGCCTCCTCGGCGGCGCGTTCGAGCTCGGCGAAACGGCCCGCCATCTCGACCCAGCGGCCCGCCTCGCGGAGCCGTTCGAGCGCGACGAGCCGGTCGCGGAGCGCACTGCCGAGATCGCGCGCCGGCGCCGGCAGGTTCGGTGAGTGGATCTTGACGAGGGCGGCCGCGTACGCCTCATGGGCGCGCCGCTCGGTGTCCTCGACCTCCTCGACCGTGGCCGTGACCCCGGCGAGGAGCTCGGCGTAGTCGTCGCGCATCCGGGCGACGCCGGCGAGTTCGTCGCCGAGCGCGGTCAGCACGGCGCGGACACGGTCGAGGCGGCCGGTGTCCGGGTGCCCGTCGTGGACGAGCGACAGCGGATCGGTGCGGACGATGCGGCCGAGCGCCGACAGCTCGCGGCCGACCCGGTCGAGTTCGGGATGCCGGGTGCCGTCCAGCAGGTGCGCCAGCCGGGCCGCCCTCCGCCAGCCCTCCTCGGCCTGCTCCAGGGGCTGCAGGAGCGCCGTCCAGGCGGTGTCGGCGGCGGCGACCTCCCGGGCGACGAACTCGTAGGCGTCCGACATCATGGCGACGGCCTCGTCCAGCGTGATGCGGCGCTCCCGCGGGCCGAGCAGCGTGCGGTGCTCCAGCGGGATCTCACCGCCCGGCAGCTCCACCGAGAAGCCCGCCAGCATCTCCGACAGTTCGGTCAGCCTCGCCGCGTCCGGACGGGCCGACCGCGCGCGCAGTTCGCACGCCTCGTCCAGGACGCGCTGGTAGGCGTCGAAGAGCAGCCACAGCGTCGTCAGCCGGGACCGCACCTCCTCCCACCGGCGACACGTCTCACCGGTGAGCCGGGCGCCCTTCAGCAGCCGGACGCCCGGGTGCCGGTCGAGCTCATCCAGCGACGCGGAGATGCGCTCCCGCTCGTCCTGGAGCTTGCGCAGGGCATGGTCGACGCCTTCACGGCTCATGGGCGCGGCGGCCCCGGCCCCGCTGTGGTCCAACGTCTGCCCCGCGATCGCTTCTCCGGCCCCCCTGAGCCCGCCCTTCGCTGCACCGGTCCGGGAGCACGGACCGGTTCAGTATCGGACGTACACTCTCATATAAGTGTGATCCGTGACACTAACGGAGGCAAGGTCCTCTCGCCCAGCGCTGAATCACGTAAAAGGACCTCTGGCCAAGGGACAGATCGGCACCGCCCCGTACCCTGTGCACCGGGAACGTCGTTGTTCACGATGACGTTACGCAGGTAGGCCGATTACGAGAGGAGTGGTGAGTCCGCGGTGTCGGACCCCAGTCATAGACCCGGTGCCTCATGGTGAGCGCGGCGCTGGGAGTGCTCGCGGTGATCCTTCTCACTGCCGCCACCGGGTACTTCGTCGCACAGGAGTTCACCTACGTCGCCGCCGACCGCGCGACGCTCGGACAGGCCGCCGAACGCGGCGACGTGGCCGCCAGAAGAGCCCTCAAGGTCATCGGCCGGCTGTCGTTCATGCTGTCGGGCGCGCAGCTCGGCATCACGATGACGACGCTGATCGTCGGTTTCATCGCCAAGCCGGCCCTGGCCGAGCTGATACAGCCGCTTCTGGAGGTCGTGGGCGTCCCCAAGGGGGCGACGGGTGCGATCGCGCTCGCCACCGGCTTCGTCTTGGCGACGCTCATCCAGATGCTCCTGGGCGAGCTGTTCCCGAAGAACCTCGCCCTGGCGCGCGCGGAGTCGCTGGCGCGCGCTTTGGCCGCGTCCACCCTCGTGTACCTGACGGTCGCCGGGCCGCTGATCCGGCTGTTCGACCGCGCGGCGGAGCGGCTGCTGCGCGCCGTGGGCGTCGAGCCCGTCGAGGAGCTGCACGGCGGGGTGACGCTGGAGGAGCTCGGCGACATCATCGGCAAGTCGCACAGCGCCGGGCACCTGCCCGCCGACCTGTCCGGCCTGCTGGAGCGCGCCCTGTCGTTCGGCGACCTGACGGCCGACGAGGTCATGGTGCCCCGCCCGCAGGTCCGGACGCTGCCGGCGACCGCGCCCGTCGCCGACCTCATCGCACTGATCCGCGAGACCGGGCACAGCGCCTACCCCGTCTACGGGACGGAGGTCGACGACATCGTCGGCGTCGCGGGCGTCCGCGAGGTCGCCGACGACACCCTCGACCCGTCCACCCCGGTCGGCCGGATCGCCCGCCCGGCGCTGCTCGTCCCCGGCAGCCAGCCGCTGTACGGGGTCATCGAGCGGATGCGCGACTCCCGCCAGGAGTTCGCCTGCGTCGTGGACGAGTACGGCGGGCTCGCCGGCATCCTCACCTTCGAGGACGTCGCCGAAGAGCTCGTCGGCGAGATCACCGACGAGACCGACGGCCTGGCGGAGGCGCCGACGTCCGGGCCGGACGGGTCGTGGCTCGTCGACGCGGGCATGCGCATCGACGAGGTCGGCCGGCTCACCGGGCTCGACCTGCCCGAAGGCGACGCCTACGACACCCTCGGCGGGCTCGTCATGGCCGAGCTGCGGCGGCTGCCGTCCCCCGGCGACCGCCTCACCATCGACCTCGACACCGGCACGGTCGAGCTGGAGGTCGTGAGCGTGGCCCGGCGCGTCGCCGAGAAGATCCTGATCAGGGCGACCGCCACCGCGTCGGCGGAGGTGTCGTGAACCCGCTGCCGTCACTGCTCATCACCGTCCTGCTGCTGATCGGGAACGGCTTCTTCGTCGCGGCCGAGTTCGCCCTGGTCGCGGCCAACCGCCCGCAGCTCGAACGCGCCGCGGCGAAGGGCAGCCGCCCCGCCGTCGCCGCCGTCGCGGGGGTCCGCGAGCTGTCGCTGATGCTCGCCGGCGCGCAGTTCGGCATCACGATGTGCTCGCTGGGCCTCGCGATCGTCACCGAGCCCGCGTTCGAGCACGTCCTCGAACCGCCGCTGCACGGGCTCGGCGTCCCCGAGGCCGGCGTGAAGGCCATCGCGCTCGGCACCGCGCTCACCGTCGTCACGTTCCTGCACATGGTCGTCGGCGAGATGGCGCCGAAGTCGTGGGCGATCGCGCACCCGGAACGGTCGGCGCTCATCCTGGCCCTGCCGTTCCGCGCGTTCGCGAAGGTGTCGCGGCCGATCCTGTCGGCGCTGAACGCGACGACGAACGCGCTGCTGCGGCTCATCCGCGTCACGCCGAAGAACGAGCTGGACAGCCACACCGACCCGGCGCGGCTCAGCCACCTGGTCGGCGAGTCCCGCCGCCTCGGCCTCATCGGCCGGCGCGACCACGAACTGCTCCGCCGGGCCATCTCCGCGCGCGAGGCCACCGTCGGCCCCCTCGTGGTGCCCGCCACGTCCGTCACCACGATCGGCGCGGACGCGACCGCCGCGCAGATCCGCCGGACCGCGACCGCGAGCGGCCACAGCCGGCTGCTCGTCCGCGCCGCGGACGGCGCGATGACCGGTATCGTGCACGTCCGCGCCGCCATCACCGAACCGGACGGCGAGCGCCACGCGGGCGAACTCGCGCACCCGGCGCCCGTTCTCACGGCGGAGACGACCGTCCTGGACGCGGTGAGCCGCATGCGCCGCGCCCGCGCCCAGCTCGCCGTGGTGAACGACGCCCGGGGCGAGTTCGCGGGCATCGTCACCCTGGACGACCTCCTGGCGGAGCTACTGGCCACGAACCCGCACTGACACAGCCCCCGTACCTGCGGCAACACTGCAGTTGTCGAGATGCTGCAACGGGATTCGTGGTTCATCGTGGACCCATGAGCGGACACGGTCACGGGCATGGACACGGTCACGGGCATGGTCACGGGCATGGACACGGTCGCGGACGGGGGCGGCTGCGGCACATCATCCGGCCGCACTCCCACGAGGCGGCCGACAAGGTGGACTCGGCGATGGAGGCGAGCGCCCAGGGCATGCGCGCCCTGTGGATCTCGCTCGCCGGGCTGGGCGCGACCACCGTCCTCCAGGCGGCGGTGGTCGCGTTCACCGGCTCGGTGGCCCTCCTGGGCGACACCCTCCACAACGCCGCCGACGCGCTGACGGCCGTCCCGCTGGCGGTGGCCTTCCTCCTCGGCAGGCGCCCGCCCACCCGCCGCTACACCTACGGCTACGGCCGCGCGGAAGACCTTGCGGGGATCGTCATCGTCCTGGCCATCGCCGCCTCCTGCCTGGCCGCCGGATACGCCGCCGTCGAACGCCTGGCACACCCGCAGCCCGTGGACCACCTGCCGGCCGTGGCGGGCGCGGCCCTGGTCGGCTTCCTGGGCAACGAAGTCGTGGCGCGCTACCGCATCCGCGTAGGCCGCCGCATAGGCTCGGCGGCCCTGGTCGCCGACGGGATGCACGCCCGCACAGACGGTTTCGCCTCCCTGGCCGTCCTTCTGGGCGCCGCAGGCGTCGCCCTGGGCGCCCCTTGGGCCGACCCGGTGGTCGGCCTGCTGATCACCGTCGTCATCTCGACCGTCCTCTGGCAAACGGCCCGCGAGGTCTGGCGCCGCCTCATGGACGCCGTGGACCCCGCACTGGTCGACCGCGCCGAGTCGGCCCTCGCCGCAACCCCGGGCGTCCTGGCCGTGGGCGACGTGCGCCTCCGCTGGATAGGCCACAGCCTGCGCGCCGAATGCGACGTCGTAGTCGACCCGGCCGCCACCCTCGTCCGGGCCCATCAGGTGGCCGTGAACGCCGAGCACAGCCTCCTGCACGCCCTGCCCCGCCTGTCCGGCGCCCTCGTCCACGCCGACCCCGAGCCCCGCCCCGGTGAAGATCATCACGCCGCCCTGGCCGGTCACCGCTGATCTCCGACCTGTGAGACGTTAGTCCCCGGCAGAAGGGGAAGATACGGCCCCGGACGGACGATCTGGGACGGGATGGCGTCGTGGAACACCCAGAAGAACCCAACGGGCCCGACAACGCACCTCCGAGCGTCTCTGCCCAGCCCACCGAGGACGAACGGGAACAGGACCGGCAGAGCACGGCGAGCGCCGGTGACACGGCGGACGAGGCTGCTGAGGAGGCTGCGCACGACGTACCGGACACCGACGTCCCGGACACCGAGGCGGCGGACACCGAGGCGGCGGACGCACCGGCTCCGGCGGACGGGGGCTGGGGCGGAAGCGAGCTGGTCGCGAGCGTCTACGGGCCGTTGATCGAGTTCTACGAGCGGATCGACGCGCGGCTCCGGGAGGTGCCCGAGGACGTTCCGCCGGTCGGGTGGGCGCCGCATGTGGCGGCGTTGCGGGCATTGCGGGACGGCCGGGTCGCGGGTGAGTGGGAGGTGCTCGCCCGCTTCCTGGTGGCGCCCGAGCCGCCGGACTCCGAAGCCCTGCGGCTCGTCCACGTGGAAGAGGGCGGGGAGGCCGGCGCCGTCCGGGAGGCGGTCAAGGAGCTCACGGCGGCGGACGCGCGGGCCCTCCTCATCGCGCCCACCCCGGAGCAGGCCGCCGACCTGCTGCGGAGCATGGAGGGCGATCCCGAGGTCTTCTCGCTGCTGATCGAGACGCGGCCGGAGTCGGCGGAGGCGCGGTCGGTGCAGACACGGGCACTACCGCCCGTCGAGGAGCCGCCGCAAACGCAACCGCCCGTCGAGGAGTCGGTGCAGACGCAGGCGCTGCCACCCGTCGAAGAGCCGCCGCCGCTGCGGGACCCGGGGTCCAACGGGACGGTCGAGTTCAGGCCCGTGGGCGCCGCCCCCGACACCCCGGTCCCCAACGCCCCGGCCCCTGACACCTCGTCCACCGTGACGCGGGCGGAGCCGCTTCCCGTGCTGCCGCCCGCGGACGTGGAGCCGATCGTCCCGGCGGAGGGTCCGTCGGCGCCGGAGACGCGGGTGCGGTCGGCGGCGCTGCGGCCGGTCGGGGAGGCCTGGCGGCAGGCGTGGCAGACCGAGGCGCGGCTGCTGCGGCGCGGGCTGATGTGGCTTGAGCAGTGGCCGCGGGACGCGGCGGCGCTCCAGGCCGTCCAGGCGGAGAACCTGCGGCGCGGCGAGGAGCTGGAGGCCGAGCAGGCGGCGCTGCGGGGCGAGATCGAGGACGCGAGGAACGCGGCGGAAGAGGCCGAGGGGGCGGCCGCGGCGGCCGAGACGGAGGCGGAGCGGCTCGCCGCCGTCCAGGCCGAGGCCGAGGCCGAGCTGGAGGAGCCGCGTGCGGAGGCGGAGCGGCTCCAGGCGGAGGCCGGCCGGACGTCGGACGAGGCCGGCGCCCTCACCCGCACGGCCGACGCGTCCTACGCGCGCTGCGTCCAGCTGGACGAGCGGGAGAAGACGGCGCGGTCCGAGCTGCGGGCGGCGCGGGAGACCGAGGCGTCCCTCACCGACGAGCTGGCGCGGGCGCGGGAGGCGCTGCCCGGCGCGGCGGAGGAGGCGCACCGGCTGACGGCAGCGGACGCGGACGCCGCCGCCGAGGGCCATGCCGCCTACTACCGGCTGGTGTCGGCGGAGTCGGCGCTGTCGGCGGTCCGCCGGAAGATGACGCTGGGGCAGCGGCTGCACGTGGCGTCGCCGCCGTCCGAGCTGCGGGCCCTGCGGGACGAGGCCAAGGCCCGGGCGCGGGACGCCGACGAGGCGGCGCGGCGGGCGCGGGAGGCCAAGGACGCGGCGGAGCACGCGGAGCGGGTGCGGCGGGGGCTGGCGACGTTCGTGTCCGAGGGCGGGGCGCGGCTGCGGCAGGCGCAGGAGGCGCAGGAGCGGCTCGGCACGGAGCTGACCTGGCTGGCGGCGGAACGGGAGAAGGCCGGAGCCGAGCACCGGGAGCAGGCGCGACTCGCGTCGCAGGCCGTGGAGCAGGCGACGGAGGCGGGGTTGCGGGCGCGGGCGGCGCACCAGGTGGTGCAGGAGATCGCCGACCGGGTGAGCGCCGCCCGGACGTCCCGCGAGGAGGCGCTGGCGACGGCGGCCCGGGCCCGCGCGGGCGCGGAGACCGCCACGGCGAAGGCGGCCGAGACGGCGGCCGTGCTCGCGCGGCGCACCGAGGAGGCCGCGGAGGAGATGTCCGCCCGCGCGGCCGAGCTGGAGACGGCGGCGCTGACCGAGGCCCGCTCGCGGGAGAACGTGGTGGAGATCTGCGGCGCCGATCCCACCGCGGACCCGGCGGCCGTCCCGGCCCATCAGCGCCGCGCCATGGCGAGGATCGAGCAGCTCACCGCCTATCTGGAGGGCGGCGCGGCGGTGGAGGGCGATGTCCTGCTCCGCACCGCCGACGTCGTCATCGGGACGCCGCTCGGCGCCGCCCTCACCGCCCCCGACCAGGAGTTCGACGCGTTGATCGTCGCGGACGCGGGGGCGGTGACGGACGCCGAGTTCCTCATCGGCGCCGTCCGGACGCACCGCTGGGTGCTGATCGGCGCGTCCGGATCGCGTCCGCCGGAGTACCGCGAGTACACCGGCGCGCCGTCCGGTCTGCCGGGGGCCGGCCCGTTCGGGCGCGCGCCGGCCGGCGCGGATTAGTCGTCGTCCTCCGGGATGAGGAGGTGCAGCAGCCAGCCGACGACGCCGACGACGATCGCGCCCCAGAACGCCGGCCAGAAGCCGTCGACGTGGAACGGCAGGTCGAGCCGCTGCGCGACCTCGCTCGTCAGCAGGAGCAGCAGGGCGTTCACGACGAGGCCGATCAGCCCCAGCGTGAGGACGTAGAACGCGCATCCGAGCGTCTTGATGATCGGCTTGAGGATGGCGTTGACCAGGCCGAAGATGACCGCGACGCCGACCAGCGTGAGGACACGCCGGCCGGTCGTCTGGTCGCCGAGCGTGATGCCGGAGAACAGGACGGTGGCGACCCACAGGGCGACCGCGGTGATGCCCACCTTGAGAAGAATCCGCACACTGCGATCATCGCCGGTCCGCGATGCGCCCGCCATCCTTCTACGTGACGATTCGGCTGGTTCGTCCCGTCACCGCCGCGTACTACTCGTCGCGCTACTCGTTGCGCTCGAAGAAGGGGGACGCCGCGGAGACCTGCGAGCGGGACCCGGCGCGCACACCCTGCGGCGCCGCGGCCGGTCCCCGCTGCGCCGCCGGGCCCTGCTCCCGCTGCGGGGGCGCGGCCGGCTCCCGCTGCCCGGACCGCCGGGCCGTGCCCTGCCGGACGCGGGCGAGCTCGCGCTCCAGGCGGCGCTTCTCCATCTCCAGCGTGGTCAGCGACTCCTTGTGCTCATCGCGCAGGTCGCGCAGGTCCCGGCGGGTGCGGATGCGGCGGGCGGCGCCCACGACGGTGAGCGTCATGCCGAGGACGAGGACGAGCGCCATGCCAGCGCCTGCGAGGAACACCTGCCATTCGTTGTTCAGGCCGGGCACGGCCTGGCCGAAAACGACGAGGTGCGCGGCGTCGGTGTTGTCGAGAACGACACCGGCTCCGACGGCGATGACGATCGCGACCAGCAGGAAACCGAGGAACATCATGGGCAGATCTCCTCTGCAGTGACTCCGGAGGGGGAACGGAGGGGCACCACGATGCCAGACCGAAACGAAATAATGTCGCATTCGCCGGATAAATCCGGTAAGGCGGCACCGGGGGCACGCGTGGGGTTCCGTCCCGACCACACCGGGTAGTGGACGATATATCGCCGCGCGAGCTCCTGGGGGAGGGGCCATGTCCGTGCAGGCCATCGTGTTCGACTTGGACGGAGTCCTGATCGACTCGGAACCGGTGTGGGAGGAGGTCCGGCGCGGTTTCGTCGCCGACCACGGCGGACGCTGGTTGCCCGACACCCAGGAGCGGCTGATGGGCATGAGCACCGACGAGTGGGCCGACTACATCGCCTCCGATCTCGTCGACGGCCTCACCGGGGAGGACGTCGCCTACGAGGTGATCGACCGGATGTCGCAGCATTACGGGAAGGGGCTGCCGGTGCTGCCGGGCGCCGAGGAGGCCGTCCGCCGGATGGCCGGGTACCGCCCGCTGGGGCTCGCCAGCTCGTCCCCGTGCATCCTCATCGACCTGGTGCTCGGGAAGCTCGGGGTGGCCGGCCTGTTCCACGCGACCGTGTCGACCGAGGAGGTGGAGCGCGGCAAGCCGGCACCGGACGGGTATCTCACCATCGCCGCCCGGATGGAGGCGGCGGGCCGTGACTGCGTCGCCATCGAGGACTCCGGCAACGGGCTCCGCTCGGCGCACGCGGCGGGGATGACGGTGATCGCGGTCCCGCGCCCGGCCCACCCCGTGGCGGCGGACGCCCTGGCACTGGCCGCCCATGTCGCCGGCCATCTGAACGAAGTGACACCGGAGCTGGTACAGGCCATCCACAGGTGAGGTTTCCCGGGACGGGTGTCGGCGGCGGTTCATACTATGGGCCGATGACTTCCCCCGAGATGCCGGAGACGCTCGACACCCTGCGGCGCGTGTTCGGCTACGACACGTTCCGGGACGGTCAGCGGGAGATCATCGAGCATGTGGTCGCCGGCGGGGACGCGCTCGTCCTGATGCCGACCGGCGGCGGGAAGTCGCTGTGCTACCAGATTCCGGCGCTGGTCCGGAAGGGCACCGGCATCGTCATCTCCCCGCTCATCGCCCTCATGCAGGACCAGGTGGACGCGCTGCGCGCACTCGGCGTCCAGGCGGGGTTCCTCAACTCCACCCAGGACCTCGACGAGCGCCGCGTGGTCGAGGCCCAGTTCGTCCAGGGTGAGCTCGACCTGCTGTATCTGGCACCGGAACGGCTGAAGCTCGCCTCGACCGTGGAACTGCTCGACCGGGCCGACGTCGCCCTGTTCGCGATCGACGAGGCGCACTGCGTGTCGCAGTGGGGGCACGACTTCCGGCCCGACTACCTGATGCTGTCCGGCCTGCACGAACGCTGGCCCGACGTCCCGCGCATCGCCCTCACCGCGACCGCGACCGAGGCGACCCGCGGCGAGATCGCCGCCCGCCTCAAGCTCGAACAGGCCCGGCACTTCGTCGCCAGCTTCGACCGCCCCAACATCCAGTACCGGATCGAGCCGAAGACCGACGCCAAGCGCCAGCTCCTGCGCCTCCTCCAGAGCGAGCACAAGGGCGACGCCGGGATCGTCTACTGCCTGTCCCGCAACTCGGTGGAGAAGCACGCGGCGTTCCTCACCGAGAACGGCATCGAGGCCATCCCCTACCACGCGGGCCTGGACGCGGAGACGCGCGCCGCCAACCAGGCGCGTTTCCTCCGTGAGGACGGCCTCGTCATCGTCGCGACCATCGCCTTCGGCATGGGCATCGACAAACCCGACGTCCGCTTCGTCGCCCACCTGGACCTGCCCAAGTCCGTGGAGGGCTACTACCAGGAGACGGGACGCGCCGGGCGTGACGGCCTCCCGTCCACCGCCTGGCTCGCCTACGGCCTGCAGGACGTCGTCAACCTCCGCAAGATGATCGACGGCGGCGAGGGGGACGCCGACCACCGGCGCCGCCAGAGCACGCACCTCGACTCCATGCTCGCCCTCTGCGAAGCCGTCGAATGCCGCCGCGTCCAGCTCCTCGCCTACTTCGGCCAGCCGGCCGAACCCTGCGGCAACTGCGACACGTGCCTGACCCCGCCCGAGACATGGGACGCGACCGTCCCCGCCCAGAAGGTCCTGTCCACGGTGGTCCGGCTCGACCGCGAACGGCGGCAGAAGTTCGGCGCCGGCCACATCGTCGACATCCTGCTCGGCAAGAAGAACGCGAAGGTCATCCAGTTCGACCACGACTCGCTCAAGGTGTTCGGCATCGGCACCGAACTGCGGGACGTCGAGTGGCGCGCCGTCATCCGGCAGCTTCTCGCGCAGCGGCTGGTCGCCGTGGAGAGCAACCACGGAACCCTCGTCCTGACCGACACGAGCGGCGAGGTCCTGCGCGGGCGGCGCACGGTGATGATGCGCCGCGAGCCGGAACGTCCCGCCGCGAAGACCGTGAAGACCGCCAAGGCCGCGAAGTCCGCCAAGGCGCCCGCCGAAGTCCCCGCCGAGGCCATGCCGATCTTCGAGCGCCTCCGCGCCTGGCGCGCCGCCACCGCCAAGGAGCAGGGCGTCCCCGCCTACGTCATCTTCCACGACGCGACCCTCCGCGAGATCGCCACCGCCCTTCCCGCGACCCTGGACGAGCTGTCCCGGGTGAACGGCGTGGGCGAGAACAAACTCGCCAAGTACGGCGACCAGGTCCTGCAAACCCTCGCCGACTCCGCCCCCGGCTCCGCCCCCGACCCTGACCCCGGCTCCGGCTCCGGCTAGCCGGCGGGCCTGCGGGCCGCTTCGGCGGCGGTGCGGTGGCCGGATTCGACCGCGCCGTCGATGTAGCCGGCCCACCTGGTCGCGGTTTCCGTGCCCGCCCAGTGCAGGGGGCCGACCGGGCGGCGCAGGGAAGGCCCGTAGCGGGTCAGGGTGCCCGGGGAGAGGCGGGGGATCCGCCCGGTGTAGTCGCGGCGTGTCCCTCCTATGCATAAGCATCCGGCATATGGCTTGTATGGGTCATACATACCGCCGCGGCAGCCGAACTCCCAGGGTTCTCCCAGGATTCGCGGAGGTCTGCTGCCAGGCGCCTCCGGTTGGCTGAACCACATGCGAACCAAGACCATCGCGGCCGGAGCCGGCGCCGCCGGCCTCCTCGGGCTCGGCCTGTACCTCGCCGTCCCCGCGTCCGCCGCCGATCCCGCGCCCTCCGCCTCCCCCACCGCGCACCCCGGTCATCCCGGTCATCCGGGGAAGGGGCACCCGTTCCGGCGGGCGCGCGCCCTTCACGGCGTCCACGGCGAGGCCACCGTCCAGCGCAGGGACGGCTTCCACCTCGCGACCTGGCAGCGCGGGAAGATCACGTCCGTTTCGTCCGGCGGAGTCACCGTCAGCAGCGTCGACGGCGTGTCGTGGACATGGACCGCCGACGACAAGACCCGCGTCCGCAAGGACGGCGACAAGTCCACCCTCAAAGCCCTGGCCGCCGGCGACCAGGTTCTCGTCGCCGGCGAGAGAACCGGGAACACCCGCACGGCCCGCCTGATCCGCGTCCCCCGGCACCGCTGACCGGCGGGGGGTACCGTCGAAGCGACAGCCCGAACGGACGATCTGCGGGAGCCGATGAGCGAGAGCCGGCGGGTGCTCATCGTGGACGACGAGGCCAACATCCGTGACCTCGTCGATGTCGCGCTGCGCTTCCACGGCTTCACGACCGGCACCGCGGCCACCGGCGAGGAGGCGCTGCGGGCGGTCCGCAAGGAGCGTCCCGACCTCGTCCTGCTGGACGTCATGCTGCCCGGCCTGGACGGCTTCGAGGTGTGCCGCCGGCTCCGCGCGGACGGCGACCAGGTTCCGGTGATCTTCCTGACCGCGAAGGACACCCCGTCCGACACCGTCATCGGCCTCACCCTCGGCGGTGACGACTATGTCACCAAGCCGTTCTCCATCGAGGCGCTGATCGCACGGGTGCGGGCCGTCCTGCGCAGGACGGCCCCGCCGCCGGCGCCGTCCGAGGACACCGTCCTGCGCGTGGCCGACCTCGAACTGGACGAGGCCCACTGGACGGTCCGGCGCGGCGGCGTCGAGGTCGACCTGTCGCCGACCGAGTTCCGCCTGCTCGCCTACCTGATGCGGAACGCGGGCGTGGTCCTGTCGCGCGCCCGGCTGCTGGAGGGCGTGTGGGGCTGGGACCACGGCAACCCGCAGGTCGTCGAGACCTACATCAGCTACCTGCGGCGCAAGCTCGACCCGCTCGGCCCCCCGCTCATCCACACCCGGCGCGGTGTCGGCTACGCGCTGCGGCCATGACGCTCAACGCGCGGCTGCTCGCCGGCCTGCTCACGGTCACCACCGCCGGCCTGGTGATCATGGGGTTGGTCAGCGCGCTCGTCCTGAACGGCTACCTGATGCACCGGGTCGACCGGCAGCTTGAGGCCACCCGGGACCGGGCGGTGTCCCGGCTGCTGCGTCCCGGGCTGCCCGAGCAGGGCGTGGCGCCGACGCAGTTCGTGGTGCTGGCCGTGGGGCAGGCGGGACGGGTGCGCGTCCTCAGCGGCGACGACCCGGTCTCAGGCCCCGCCGTCACCGCGATCGAGAGGCTCGGGCGGGACGAGCTGGCCGCCCGCGCACGCAACCTCGAACCGTTCTCCCTTCCCGGGCTGCGGGCGGTGGCCCGGCCATGGCGGAACGGCATCGTCGTCGTGGCCTCCCCGCTCAGCGAGATCCACGCGGCCGTCCGCAATCTCGTGCTCTCCGAGGTGGCGACGGGCGCGCTGCTGCTGGCCGCCCTGCTCGTGCTCGGGCGGTGGCTCATCCGCCGCGGCCTGCTGCCGCTGGACCGGATGGCCGCCACCGCGCACGCGATCACCGCCGGCGGCGACCTGCGCGCCCGCATGCCGGGCCCCGGCCGGCGCACCGAGACCGCCCGGCTCGCCGCCGCCATCAACGTGATGCTGGAGCGGATCGAGCAGGCGTTCTGGGCGCGGAGCCGCTCCGAGGCCCGGGTTCGCGAGTTCGCCGCCGACGCGTCCCACGAGCTGCGCACGCCGCTGACGACGATCCAGGGCTACGCCGAGCTCTACCGGCACGGCGCCCTCGGCCCCGCCGAACTGCCGGACGCGATGCGCCGCATCGAGGGCGAGGCGCGCCGGATGAACGACCTGGTCACCGACCTGCTGGAGCTGGCCCGCCTGGACCGCGAGGCGTCCCTGCACCCGGTACCGGCCGATCTGGTCGTCCTCGCACGGGACGCGGTGGCGGACGCGACCGCCGCCGAACCCGACCGTCCCCTCAGCCTGAACGCCCCGGACACGCTCGTCGCGAACGTCGATGAGGCGCGCATACGCCAGGTCTTCGCGAACCTCCTGGCCAATGTCCGCGCCCACACGCCCCCTGAAACGCCCGTGACCATCCGTCTGGCTCCGGGGCTGATCGAGGTGGCGGACAAGGGGCCGGGCATGGCACCGGAGACCGCCGCCCGCGCCTTCGAGCGCTTCCACCGCGGCGACCGCGGCGGCACCGGCCTCGGCCTCCCCATCGTGGCCGCCATAGCCGCCGCCCATGGCGGACACGCCGAACTCCTCTCCGCACCGTCCAAGGGCACGATCGTCCGCATCACGCTGCCCATGCCCGGAGGGCCCGGCTCCCACTGAGCGGGACGGCCGGGGTCGGAGGGGACGGCGTCCTGCACAGTCGGTCGCGGAGGGTCCCCGAGGTAAGGAACCGCGCATGGCCGGGATCAAGGGGCCGGGCACATGACGCAGATCGAGAAGTCCGGCGAGACCCCCGCGGTGATGCTGGAATTCCTTGCGGAGAGAGACGAATGGGCCTGACCGAGAACCGTGTGGTGGTCGTCACCGGCGCCAGCCGCGGCGCCGGAAAGGGAATAGCGCTCGCCCTGGGGGAGGCCGGAGCGACGGTGTACGTCACCGGACGCACCCGCGCCGAGGGCGACGCCGAACTCCCCGGCACGGTCTTCGCCACCGCCCGGGAGATCGACGAGCGCGGCGGCACCGGCGTCCCGGTGATATGCGACCATTCCGATGACGATCAGGTGGCGGCCCTGTTCGAGCGGGTCGAACGCGAGTCGGGGACGCTGGACATTCTCGTCAACAACGCCTTCACGATTCCCGACGGCCTGGCCCGCAAGGGGCCTTTCTGGGAGAAGCCGCTGGCGCTGCAGAGCATGTTCGACGTGGGAATGCGTTCGGCATACGTGGCGAGTTACTACGCGGCGCCCCTGCTGATCGAGAACAGTGCGGGGCTCGTCGTCAACACCTCGTCCTTCGGTGGCCGCTGCTATATGCACGGCCCGGCCTACGGGGCGGGGAAAGCCGCCGTGGACAAGATGGCCCACGACATGGCGGTGGATTTCCGGCCCTACAACGTGGCCGTCATCTCACTGTGGATGGGCCTGCTGAAGACCGAACGGAACAGGGCCCTCTTCGAGGGGGTCCCGGAGCGGTACGCGTCCTTCGCGGCCGGGGCGGAGTCCCCGCAGTTCAGCGGACGGGTGATCGACGCCCTTGCCCGGCACGAGGATCCGATGAGGTGGTCCGGGCAGGTCGTCATCGGCGCCGAGCTGGGCGAGGAGCTGGGCGTCGTGGACGTCGACGGCAGCCGGCCGCGGTCGCACCGGGCCATGCTGGGAGACCCGCCGACGTTCAGCAAGGCCGTGGTCGACTGACGGCCCCTGCCAACAGCCGTCACACCGGCCCATTCGGCACCATGACGGACCGCCGGTGACCGACATTTCCTTGCCATGCCTTGTCGATGATTAGCGCCGATTCGTTCAACTCCCGTACGGAATGACAAAGGCGAGATCCAGGTGAGGAAAAACCTGGACATGACCAGGACGTCTCACGCCATATCGAGCACCTCACAGGACGCCGAGAACGTCTCCGGCACCCCGGTTCAACGTTGACCACCCGATTTTGTGGGCATAGGCCGGGAATATCCCGTGAACAGGGTCCTGACCGGGCGGCCGGCCGGAAGTTATGATCCGAATCGGGACTGTCCGGATACACCGTCCGGTCAGCGGTCCCCGCACTTCAGGGACGCATCTGACGCCATCTGAATCGCGCCGGATGCCTGGCATGACGGTGAGGTCGGATCAGTATGGGGCAACGCGAGTCTCGTCACCGCCGGTGCGGCCTTTCCCGACGTCCGCTGTCGCATTCCTTCGTCCATCCCTGCCCGGCCGACCCCAGACCGAGCGAGACACGGCGATGGGACTCCACCAAGGAGGCACCATGACCCACGTCGAGCAGGAGTCCACTCCGCAGACATCGCCCGCGGTCGCCGACCCGGCCCCCCTGGGCCTGGCGGCCCTGGCCCTGACCACGTTCCTCCTGTCCGTCAAGAACGCGGCCTGGACCGACGGCACCGACGCATGGCTCGGCTACGCCCTCGCCTACGGCGGCCTCGTCCAGCTCCTGGCGGGCATGTGGGAGTTCCGCAACCGGAACGTGTTCTGGTCCACGGCCTTCTCGTCCTACGGCGGCTTCTGGATCGGCCTCGGCCTGTACGTCCTCCTGGTCGCGAAGGGGGCCACCCCCACCCAGGAGGCCAACGACCTCGGCTGGATCCTGCTGGCCTTCGCGATCTTCAACACCTACATGATGCTGTGGGCCACCCAGGTCAACCAGGCCGTCCTCGCGGTGTTCGTGACGCTGGAGGCAACGGAGATCATCCTGTTCATCGGGAACTTCGCCACCAGCGAGAGCACGATCAAGGTCGGCGGCTACATCGGCATCCTCACCGCCATCTGCGCGTGGTACGCCTCCGCCGCCGGCATCATCAACGGCATGATGGGCCGCACGCTCCTCGGGGTCGGCAAGCCCCTGTTCCAGCAGATCACCCCCGGCGGCAGGCCCGAACCCCGCTGACTCCCAACGCCCCCGCCGCACGTCCCGGCGGGGACGCCGTCTTCCCTCCGGAGGGATGTTGCCTGGACGATGTGTTCGTCTCGGCAGTACGACGACACGCCCCCTCAGAATGTGAGGTGACGCGCCGACCTCACACCTCGGTGCGCTGTCTCGTCGGACTGATGAGGGCAGACGCGACCAAGGGAGTCGTCGAGACCATGACCACCGGCCGTCCCGATCCGGGCCTGAACGCGATCATGAGCGAGCGGCGCCATCTGCTCAATCTCGCGTACCGCCTGCTCGGCTCCCTGGCAGAAGCCGAGGACGTCGTGCAGGAGACCTACGTGCGCTGGTACGCCATGCCCCGGCACCAGCAGGACGCCATCGAATCCCCCGGCGCCTGGCTGACGACGGTCGCCAGTCGCATCTGCCTCGACCTGCTCGGCTCGGCACGGGCCCGGCGCGAGCGCTACGTGGGCGAATGGATCCCCGAACCGCTGCCCGAACACACGGAGTGGACCATGGTCGACCCGGCCGACCGGGTCACCCTCGACGAGTCGATCAACATGGCCTTCCTCATCGTGCTCGAATCGATGACCCCGGCCGAGCGCGTCGCGTTCATCCTGCACGACGTCTTCCGCTACCCCTTCGCCGAAGTGGCCGAGATCGTCGGCCGCACACCGGTGGCCTGCCGCCGGCTGGCCTCCTCGGCCCGCCGCCGCATCCGCACGTCGCGGGCTCCCGCGACGCCCACGGCCCGGCAGGCCGACATCGTCCGGGACTTCAAGCGGGCGTGGGAGGCCAAGGACATCGCCGCCCTCGTCGGGCTCCTCGACCCCGACGCCACGACGATCGCCGACGGCGGCGGCCTCGTCAGCGCCGAACTCCACCCGATCCAAGGCAGCGAACAGATCGCCCGCACCATCATCGACATCGCCGGCAAGGCACCCGACATGACGATCCTGGAACGCACGGTCAACGGCCAACCCGGCCTGGTGCTCCAACAAGCCGGCGTCACCGTGACGGTGATCGCCTTCGACATCGCAGACGACCGGATCAGGCACATGTGGGCCATCCGCAACCCCGAAAAGCTACGCCCCTGGACGAACTGACCCGCGTCGCCCCAAAACGATCATGGCGCCCCTTGAAGATCAAGGAGCGCCACAGCCAGAGATGCGCAGCCGGAGGGATTCGAACCCCCAACCTTCTGATCCGTAGTCAGATGCTCTATCCGTTGAGCTACGGCTGCCGGTTTCCTGGCTTCCACCAGGGGTGTCGTTGCCGGGAGGAGTCTACCAGTCTCGTATACGGACGTAGAGCCAATAACCCCGCCGCGGCGACGGCCCAAGTCTAGGGCATCCGGGCCGTACCGGTGACACCCTGCCGGTCGCCGCTCCGCTTGCGCGGACGACGTCACCGGCGAGGGACTCATGGCATGGCGTCGGCACCATACCCGGTGCGTGAGATGCTCCCGTCCGCCCACCTTCTGGGGGAGGCGAGAAGGCGAACGCCTGCCGGCCGAGGCCACGGGGGCGACGGCGAGCAGGCGAAGCCGGCTGATCGGCATGTTCCTCAAGCGCCTCGCGGGTCGCCCGAGGGCGGTCGCCGCGATCAGATCCGAGCGTTGAAGGACTGGTACGAGGAGTCCTCCCGGGTGCCGCCGCGCCCGTCACCCTCGGTGCGGTAATCCTCGACCCATTCGATGCTGCGGATGTATTTGATCATCTTGTAGCCGTGAATGGACTCGACCCGCAGACGCAGCGGGGCGCCGAACGTCAGGGGTAGGGGCTTGTCGTTCATGTCGAAGGCGAGGATGGTCTCATCCTCCTCGACCACTTCCGGAGGGAGGCAGGTGTAGTACGGCTCCAACGGCTTTCCGCCGTGCATCTTCTGGGCCAGCCCGAAGGACGTGAGCTTGACGTAGCGCGCGCCGGGCTTCTTCTCGACCAGGTCCAGCACGTCCTTGAGCCTCACCCCGCTCCACTTGGCGATGCCCGTCCACCCCTGCATGCACGTGTGCATGGTGATCTGCGTTTGCCGCGGCATCGCCCGCAGGTCGTCAAGGCTCAAGGAGACGGGTTCGTCGACAAGCCCGCCGATCTCAAGGCGGTAGTCCTTCCAGTCGTTCCCACGAAGACGGCCCCACTCTGGCGACTCGTCTCCCACGGGGTGACGTCCGTTGCTCCAGTGGTAGGGGGAGATGTCCTTCTCGGTCCACACCTGCTTACTGCGCTGGCGGGACACGAGGCGGTTGACCGTCATCCGCCGGATCGGCTCGGTCAGCCTCTCGAAGATCACCTGGCTGCGCCGCAGGTCCGACAGGCTCCAGTAGCTGGCCGCCAGCCACAGCACCACGACGCCCACGAGGCCGATGATGGTCATGGTCAGCGCCTGTGCGAAGCGGGCGGGGTCGGCCTCGCCGAGAACCATCTGGGTGAGGTTGTGGTCGGGGTGCACGACGAAGACCAGCGTCACGTGCATGACGGTGAACACCGCGAAGAACGCCATGCCGAGGAAGTGCAGTGACCGTGCCGCCTGGCGTCCGCCGAACAGCTTGGGGTACCAGGGGAACCGGCCGACCACGGCCGGCGACATGACCGGACCCGTCACGATCATCAGGGGCGCCGCGACGAACACCACCGTGAAGTACATGAGCTGCTGGAGCGCGTCGTACGGCTGGAAGTGCTCAAGCGACGGGACCCCGAAGCCCGCGTAGATCTTCAGGGACTCCCAGGCGTCGGGAAAGACGCTCCAGGACGTGGGCACGATGCGCCGCCACTCGCCGGTGCCGAAGAGAAGCACGACATAGACCAGTCCGTTGAGGATCCACAGCGTGGTGATGACGCCGTGCCAGTACCGCGCGATCCCGATGTTCTTGCGGCCGGGCAGGGAGATCAGTGGCGAGAGTGTGCACTCGTCGTCTCGGGCGAAGTAGGCGCCCTCCTCGGACGGGACCTTCTTTTTGGTGAAGCGGATCCATTCCGTACCGGGCCCGCAGTCGTTGCGCCAGTACAGGCGCGGATGGCTGGAGAGGATCTCGAAGCCGCTGCGGATCAGCAGCCCCATGAAGAGCAGGTTGATGAAGTGGGCCGCGCGCAGCCACGCCGGAAACCCCAGCTCAGAGTCGGCGCCCGCGGACAGGGCGACGTTGATCACTCGGTCCTCCCGTCTCCCGTTTGACCAATGACTTCTTGTTTATACAATGGGCATTTGTGAAAACCAGGGGGCTTTCGTCCCCGCTTGATCCGTGCTTTGGTCCCCCCGCATCGGCCCGAGGGTCCCGTCGGCGCGATCCTCGACAGCTGCGACAACATCGCAGAGCGTTCATGAGGGAGCAGGGTGCGACACAACGCTGGCCGGGACGCGCCCCTGAAGCCGCGCATACAAAGCCGTATCGGACGCCGCCCCTACGCAAGGTCCACGGGTCATCGCACCGGTGCTCGCGGTAGCACTACCGGTTGCGTGCCCGAGAGGCACCGAAATGCCAGTGACCGACGAGGTTCTCCTCCGCCCGCGTCACTGGCGCGGGTGCGGGCTCGGTGTCGTAGTAGTCCGGAACCGGTCGGGAGCGGCGCCACGCGTCCCGGCGGGCACGCAGGTAGGCGGTGCGGGCATCGGCGTCAGCGTGAAGTGGCATCCAGGCTCCACGCGGTTGCCCGGCGGAACCCGGAGAGTCAGCCCGTTTCAGCCGTGAAATACGGCGTCTGATTCACGGAGGTCTGACGGGTCCCGACCTTGCGGATTCGCTGGCCGCGCATAGGGGGAACTGCGATGATCCGTGGTCAGATGCGCTACGGGCGCTCGCCGCGGCCAAGTGCACCGGCTCTATGGACCTGTCCGCAAATCAGCCCGCAGATGTGGGGTTATCGAAGCGTGACTTGAGCCACGGAACCCTCCGTGGTCGAAGTACGCCCAACGTGTGATCGAGGCCAGAGTGTCTAAGATTCCGGTCTCATCCGAAGTCCAACCCCCTGAAGGAGAAACCCCCATGCGTATGTCCGCCGCCAAGCTGGCCGGCGTCGTCGCGATCGGCGCCCTGATGCTCGGCTCCACGGGCTGTGGCGTGGTCGACGCCGTCGCCGGCGGGAAGAAGACGACCGCCTGCAAGAACATCGAGACGGAGCTGCGGAGCTTCTCCACCGGCGGCATGTCGATGACGTCGCCGAGCGGCGCCTCCTCGACCGCCCAGAAGTTCTCGGACACGGCCGCGAAGGTGCGGTCGGAGGGCCAGAACGCCGGCGGGGACGTCGAGACCGCCGCGACCGCGTTCGCCGGCGACCTCGACGAGACGGCCGAGATGCTGCGGAAACTGAGCTCCGGCGACACCTCCTCCATCGGACGGCCCAACACCGCGGCCATGCAGCAGCACGGCAACGACCTGGCCAAGGCCTGCGGGTTCACCGGGTTCCGCCTGGGCTGACCGTCGTCGCCTCGCTCCCGCGGCCCCGGGAGCGGGACGTCCGGAACCGTTTCGGACTATGCTGTCGGAACCACTGGGCGCAGACTTTGCCGGTTGGCTCGCCGAACCGGTAGCCTGTGCTGAGCCTGATGGCTACTGGAGGATTCGCCTAGTCCGGTCTATGGCGCCGCACTGCTAATGCGGTTTGGGTTCACGCCCATCCGGGGTTCAAATCCCCGATCCTCCGCCACTTTCCAGCGCCTCCGTCGAGGGTGAGCACCCCCGACGGAGGCGTTTTTGGTGTCTGGTGTGGCCATCACGTCGCAGCGGCACCACGGCGGCCACCGCCTCGGCCGCGGCCTTGGCCACTTCGGGCTCAGGACGTGGAAGCGCTGTGAGAGGGAGTTTTGTTAGCGGTCGCCTCGGTTCGTAGTCGCGGACCAGGTGCCGGTGCCGCATCAGCGTGCCGTAGACCTGCTCGGCGATCCACCGCTCGGGCAGCGGCGCGAACCCGCGTGTGGCCGGGACACTGGCCGTGGCGCGCACGGTCTGGGTGTCCATGGACACCGCACCGGGGTCCTCGGTCCGCCCGGCCCACTTCCGTACCTGGCAGCGCAGCAGGTCGTGAACACCCTGCATCGAGGGTCAGTTATGCGAGTTCTCGGACGTTCGCGGTGTGCTGGGCGTCGACCCTGGCCACGACGTCGGGGGTGGGCCGAATGCGCGGCGACCGGCTCGCACGGTCAGAGTGGCCAACTCAAGCAGCCGAGCGGGATCTCTCACCAGATGGCCGCCATGCGGAAGAAGGGCCGAAGGTGGACAGCCCGGCGAGGCATCGCCACTCGCTACCACGAGACCCCTGCCGACTGCCTCGCCTGCCTCTGCCTTCGGGCCTCGATGATCTGGATCAAGAACCTCATCAGAACTCGGTACGCGCCCCGCGTCCCCCACGCGGGCGGAGGCGCTGCCGTTCCATCCGCAGAGGATCGTCTACCTGCCCGGGAAGGAGATCTGAGCCGCTGTCGATCCTCATCGGCGGTTTGCGCGCACACGAAATCTGATCATCGGCGGGGACGGGCTCCGCGTCCCGTCCCCGATCGACGCTGCGAGGCGCCGTTGACGGCCCGTTCAGGGGGCGACCTGGGCGCGGGCCGCCTCGTCGAACAGGGGGTTGGTCATCGAGACGACCTTGGGCCGGAAGTCGCCCTTCGCGCACACGAGGCCGGTGGCCTTCTCGCCCGGGGCGAGCTGCGTGGTGTCGATCTGCCCCTCGTACTCGCCGAGGGCGGTGCTGCTGTCGTGCTTGGTGTTCTTGGTGTCGGTGATCGAGAAGTAGAGGGGGTTGACCTCGAGCTGCTTCTTGGTCTGGTTGGTGACGGTGACCTTGACGCAGGACAGGGCGTCGCCGTCGCTCAGGACGCTCTTGCTCGCGTGCGCCCGCTTGGCGGTGAGCTTGATCGGGAAGGTCTTGCCCTTGGCCGCGCCGCCGCTCTTGCCCGCGGGCTTGCCGGGGTCGGACGACTGGACGGCGACCGGGTCCTGCTCGATGTTGCAGCCGGCGGTGAGGACGGCGACGGCGCAGAGGCCGACGATGATCTTGCGCATGGGGTGCTCCTTTGTACCCGGGCGCGTTCCGCAGGGCGCGCCGCCGGATGGGGGTTCGTGAGGGAGGGGCGCCGCCGCCCGCCGGTGCTGGGCCGGTCGAGCGGGCGGCGGCGCGTATCGGAGGGAAGCGGAGGTCGGCGGACCTCCGCATGGGCTGATCAGTTCTCGGCCACCGCGAGGAGTTCGTAGAACTCTTCGTCGTCGATGACCGTGATGTCGTGACCGGAGTCGCGGAGGCGTTCCGCCTTGGCGAGCTTCCCGGTCTTCGTCGCCCTGGGTGCGAGCTGGTGGGGTTTGATGCCGCCGACCACCAGCAGGTCGACGGACCTGGTGACGTTGTCGGACGTCCAGGCTCCGAGGGCCGCGATCCGTTTGGCGGCCACCGCCTTCGTCATGTCGGGCAGTGATCCGGTGAAGCAGATGGTGAGCCCGTAGAACGGGTTGTCCGGGTCGGCGTCGGGATCGGCGTCCGGAGACGGCTCGCGGCGGGTGGCGCCCCAGTACTTGCACCCCTGGCGGGCACCGCCGCGGTAGGAGCCCATCCGGATCCTGTGGACGGCGAGGAGGTCGTCGAGGGCGGCCGTTCCCTGCCGTTTCAGCGCGGCGAGCATCACCTGGGCCGCCGCCCGCGCGTCGTCACCGGCGTCGTGGTGGCGCGGCAGTTCGATGCCCAGGGCGTCGGCGAGCACCGGGAGCTTGTACGCGAGCAGGCCGGTCCAGGCCCGTCTTGCGACCACGAGCGTGCAGGCGAACCGGAGGTCCGGAACGGGCAGGCCGCTCGCCCGGCACGCGTCGGCGAGAACTCCGATGTCGAAGGCCGCGTTGTGCGCCACGAAGGGGGTGTCGCCGGCGAACTGGACGATGCGCTCCAGCGTCTCCGGCCAGCCGGGGGCGTCCCTGACGCGGTCCGCCGTGATGCCGTGGATGCCGACGTTGTAGGCGTCGAAGTGGTCGTGTCCGTCCGGGGGCTTGATGAGCGATGACCACTCCTCGACGATCCGTCCTTCCTTCACCTTGGCCAGTCCCACCGAGCACGGGCTTCCCCGCAGGGCGTTCGCCGTCTCGAAGTCGATCGCCACCCAACTCGTCATCCGTCGCTCCTAGCGCCGAGCCGTTGAAAGCACGACCATGAGAACATGACGTGAAAGCACTGTCAAATGGCTTCACTCAATTGGATGGTGTACAGTGGCGATGCTCCCGAAAGCTGATAAGGAAGTACCGATGGCATCGCAGAGCGAGCAGCTGACCGCCGCCGAGATCTCCCGGCTCGCCGGCGTGACGCGGGCCACCGTGAGCAACTGGCGCCGGCGTCACCCCGACTTTCCGCAGCCCAGCGGGGGTACGGAAGCCAGCCCCAGCTACGACCGGCGGCAGGTCGAAGCGTGGCTGAACGCGCGCGGCCGCCTCCCCGCACGTTCGGCCAGAGACGACCTGAGAACCCACCTGCGCGGACGCACGCAGCGCGACGTCGAAGCCGTAGCGCTGTTCACCGCACACGTGGCCGGGCTGGACGAGAACGAACAAGGCAGAATCACGGCGCTCGACGACGACGCGCTGATCGGGCTGCACGCGGACGCGGTGTCGTCGTCCTCCGACCCGGTGAAGCCGAGCCATGGCGACGTGCCGGCGGCGCTCCTGCGGTCCGCGGCGAACGTGATGCTGGAAGAAGGGTTCCTCACCGTCTTCGACGTGCTCGACGAGCATTCCGAAGCACCGATCGGCATCCGCGGGACGCACCCGACGCCGCCGGCGATCGCCGAGCTGATCGCCGAGCTGGCGACGGCGGAGGGCCGGCGGGTCCGCAGCGTTCTGGACCCGGCATGCGGAGGCGGACGTCTCCTCGCCGCGGTGGCGACCAGGCTCGGGCCGGGTGCACGCGTGCACGGCCAGGAGTACCGCGCCGTCACCGCCGCCCAGGCCAGGACGCGCGTCACCGGAGAGTCGCCTAAGGCGTCCGTGGACGTCAGGACCGGAGACAGCCTGCGCGACGACGCCTTCCCCGGCCTCCATGTGGACGCCGTGGTGTGCAACCCGCCCTACGGGGACCGCGAGTGGGGGCACGACGAGCTGGCGTTCGACACGCGCTGGGCGTACGGCGTGCCACCGCGTTCGGAGCCTGAACTGGCCTGGGTGCAGCACTCGCTGGCGCATCTGAGCGACGGCGGGCAGGCCGTCCTGCTGCTCCCGCCGGCCACCGCGTCACGGCCGTCCGGCCGCCGGATCCGGGCTGAGCTGCTGCGGCAGGGGGCGCTGTGCGCGGTCATCGCGCTTCCGGCGGGCCTGGCCGTACCTCACCACATTGGGCTTCACCTGTGGATACTCCGGCGTCCCGAAGCCGACCGCCCCGGCCGGGACCTGGTCCTGCTGATGGACATGGCCGACCAGTCCGCCACCGCCGCGGACCCGGCGCCCGACCAGGGCAAGGCCGCGGACCAGGGCGCGCTCCAGGAGACGATCCGCGGCACCTGGGAGGCGTTCAGCACCTCGGCCGATTTCGCCGACATCCCGGGAACCGCCCGGGCCGTGCCCGCGATCGACCTCCTGGACGAACTCGTCGACCTCTCACCGGCACGGCACGTCCGCTCCGCGCCGGTGATCAGTCCTGACGCGGCCCTCCGGCACGTCACCGAACTCACCGGGCGTCTCAGGGCGCATGTGGCGGCCCTGGCCGAGGCGAGCAGGATCGGGCCGTGGACATCGGCCGGTGAGACCAACCGCACCTGGCGCAGCGCCACCGTCGCCGACCTGGCCCGCGGCGGGGCGCTCGCCGTCCATCGCGGCGTTCGGGCTTCGACCGCCGATGCCCTGCCCGCCGACCTGGCGGACCGTCCCGTCCTTCGAGCACGTGACCTGATCGGCGGGGTGCCCGCCAGCGGCGACGCACGCGAACTGCACCTGGCCGACCCGGTCACCGTCGAGACGGGGGACGTCCTCCTCACGCAGATCGTCGGCCCGCAGGGTGTCGCGACCCGCGTGGCCGCTGAGGACGACGCCGGATGCCTGCTCGGCAACGGCGTGTTCCTGCTCCGGCCCGACCCCGGACGGCTCGACCCGTGGTTCCTCGCCGGTTTCGTCAGCGCGCCCGACAACGTCAGCCAGGCGACGACCGGCAGCTCCACGCACCAGCTCGTCGCGTCCCGGCTGCGCGTCCCCCTGCTCCCGCTGGACGAGCAGACCGCTTATGGCCAGGCGTTCCGGAAAGTCCAAGACCTCAGGGCCAGCGCGCGGAGCGCGGTGACGTGCGCCAACGAGATGGCCGACCTCATAGCCACCACCCTCGGCGGCGGGGCGCTGCTCCCCCAGGGAGCCGAGTTGCCATGAGGACCGGCGCCGCGCAGCTCCGGTGGACCAGACTTGACAGCCCTTGCCCCACGGGCAGCAACACCAGGAAGGGAACCCCTTGAACCCGAGTAAGCACACCGAACTGGTGAACCACGCCTGGTCGGTCGCAGACCTTCTGCGCGGCGACTTCAAGCAGTCGGAGTACGGCAAGGTCATCCTGCCGTTCACCGTGCTTCGCCGGTTGGAGACCGTCCTGGAGCCGACCCGGGCGGCCGTCCAGGAGACGGTCGAGCGGTTCAAGGGCAAGGACATGGACACCGACCTGTTCCTGCGCCGCGCGTCGGGCCAGTCGTTCTACAACACCACCGGCTACACCCTCGCGAAGATCGCCGGCGACCCGGAGCACGCGGCGACGAACCTCGCCAAGTACGTCGCGGGCTTCTCCCCGAACGCGCGGGAGGTGCTGGAGAAGTACGAGTTCGCCCAGCAGATCAAGCGGCTGGACGGCGCGAACCTGCTCTACAAGGTCGTCGGGCGCTTCGCCGACCTGGACGTCCGGCCCGAGGCCGTGTCCAACCACGCCATGGGCTACTTCTTCGAGGACCTCATCCGGCGCTTCTCCGAACTGTCCAACGAGACGGCCGGTGAGCACTTCACGCCGCGCGAGGTCATCAAGCTGATGGTGAACCTGCTGGTGGCGCCGGACGCCGACGCGCTCAGCGTCCCCGGCGTCGTCCGCAAGGTGCTGGACCCGGCCTGCGGCACCGGCGGGATGCTCAGCACGACCCAGGAGTACATCACCGCCCTCAACCCGGACGCGACCGTCGAGGTCTACGGGCAGGAACTCAACCCCGAGTCGTGGGCCATCTGCCGGTCCGACCTGATGATCAAGGGTCAGGAGCCGGACAACATCGCGTTCGGCAACTCCTTCAGCGACGACGGGCACCGGGGTGCCAAGTTCGACTACCTGCTGGCCAATCCGCCGTTCGGCGTCGAGTGGAAGAAGGTCAAGGAGGAGATCGAGCACGAGCACGACTCGCTCGGCGAGTCCGGACGCTTCGGGGCCGGGCTGCCGCGCATCAACGACGGCTCGTTCCTGTTCCTCCAGCACATGATCTCGAAGATGAAGCCGCGGGAGGCCGGCGGCAGCCGCATCGCGATCGTTTTCAACGGCTCCCCGCTGTTCACCGGCGCCGCCGAGTCCGGCGAGTCCCGGATCCGCCAGTGGATCATCGAGAACGACTGGCTCGAAGCGATCGTCGCGCTGCCCGACCAGCTGTTCTACAACACCGGCATCTCGACATACTTCTGGATCGTCACCAACCGCAAGCACGAGGACCACGAGGGCAAGGTCATCCTGCTGGACGCCCGGGACTACTGGCAGAAGATGCGCAAGTCCCTCGGCGACAAGCGCAAGGAGATCGGCGACGGTCAGGGGGGCCGCCCCGACCACATCGCCGAGATCACCCAGCTCTACAGCGAAGCCCTGGAGGTCGCCGCCGACCCCGAGCACCCGCTGCACGGCAAGGTGAAGGTCTTCCGTAACCAGGACTTCGGCTACCGCCGCATCACCGTCGACCGCCCCCTCAAGCTGCGCTTCGAGCTGACCGACGAGACCCTGGCCGCGCTCGAAGCGGCCAAGCAGGTCCAGAAGCTCGGCTACGCGGAAGCTCTCATCGACGCGGTACGCCCGCTCCTTGGCACCACCTGGCCGACCAAGGGCGAGGCACTGAACGCCCTCATGGGCGCCGTCGTGGACGCCGGCCTCCAGTGGCCGCCCGGCGCCCCGTTCGCCAAGGCCGTCCGCGACGCCATCGGCATCCGCGACCCCGAAGGCGAGATCCAGTACGTGCGCAAGGGCGTCATCGAACCCGACACCGACCTCCGCGACTACGAGAACGTGCCGCTGGACGAGGACGTCGAGGAGTACCTCAAGCGCGAGGTCCTCCCGCACGTCCCCGACGCCTGGATCGACCACACCAAAACCAAGATCGGCTACGAGATCCCCTTCACACAGCACTTCTACGTCTACAAACCCCCGCGCCCCCTGTCGGAGATCAACGCAGAACTCAAGGCCCTCGAAGCCGAAATCCAGGCTCTCCTCAGTGAGGTGACCGAATGACGTCACATTCTTTGGAATTCATCAACTTCCCTAGCCTTTGGAGCAAGCTGCCACTTTGGAGCGTTGCTCCTAGAGTCAAGGAAATCAATCACCCTACCCTTGCACCCCTTTCCGTTTTCTTGGATGCTGGAGTCATTCCCCGAGACTCACGCTCGGATAATCACAATCACCTAGGAGAGGATCTGGCGAAATATCTCAAGGCCGAACCGGGTGATCTCATTTTCAACAAGCTGCGCACATGGCAAGGCGGTCTTGGCGTATCGAAATATAAAGGCATAGTCAGTCCGGCATATTATGTGTGTCGCCCAACGTCTATCGCCGACCCCCGATTCCTTCACTACCTCCTACGATCTACCCCATACTTGACAGAGTTGAAGCGCCGATCGAAGTGGATGCCACCTTCACAGTTCGATATTCCGTGGGAAAATCTTAGAGATCTACCCATAACACTGCCCGAACGGCCTGAGCAGAAGCGCATCGCCGACTTCCTCGACGCCGAGACCGCCCGCATCGACATGCTGGACAGAAAGTGGGCTGAACAGGGTTCACTTATAGGCGAAGCCGCTGTGTCCCGAGCGTACGATGCCATTAGAGGGGCCGCTTTTTTGGAGGAGCGCAAAGAAAGCGGCCTCGAATGGCTTGGCAGCGTGCCTGCCTCCTGGAGAGTCGCTGCTGTATCACATCTGTTCGAAGTAGAACTCGGAAAAATGCTGAATCAGGAGCGTACAGCAGGAACCCATCTTCGCCCATATTTGCGCTGCGCTAACGTTCAGTGGGACTCGGTCGACACCAGGGACCTACTGCAGATGAACTTTCCGCCCGAGGATCAGAATCGCTACCGCTTGCGAGAGGGGGACCTTCTGGTGTGCGAAGGCGGTAGTTGGCCAGGGCGTGCAGCTATCTGGAACGGTACGCAGGAGATGTACTACCAAAAGGCGCTGCATAGGATTCGCCCCTACGGTGAAGACTCTCCTCGCTGGCTCTATTACTGCCTTTACGTTGCAGAGAAGATGCACGTCTTTGCGATTCAAGGAAACAATTCCACGATCACGCACTTGACACGAGAGCAGCTCCGTCCCCAACGTTTCCCTTTCCCTGACATCGAAACTCAGCATCGAATCGTCGATAGACTCGATCAGGCAACTGAAGTGGATCGACGGCTTAGTGTTCTTCTTCAACGTCAGAGAGATCTGCTGGCGGAGCGGCGGCGGGCGTTGATTACGGCGGCGGTTACGGGGCAGTTCGATGTGTCCACGGCGTCCGGTCGTGGGGTTACGGAGTAGGGCATGAGTCCTGTGCATGACGAGAGGGCGTTCGGGGACGCGATCGTCGCGGGGATGCTCAAGGGCGGCTGGCAGGAGGGCAATCCGCGTGACTACCGGCCCGAACTCGGGTTGGACACGCGGCAGCTCTTCACGTTCATCGGGGACACCCAGGGGGACGAGTGGGAGCGGCTCGTCACGCTCTACGGGAATAGCACCGAGGCCGCACAACTCGGTTTCGCGAAGCGGCTCGACAAGGCGATTGCCGAGGACGGGGTGCTCACCGTCCTGCGCAAGGGTGTGAAGGACCGGGGTGTCCTGATCCGCGTCGCGTACTTCAAGCCGAACCTTGTGCTGGACGACTCCGTCCTGGACGAGTACCGGGCCAACCGGCTGACGGTCGTGCGCGAGCTGGAGTACGCGACCAAGCAGGCCGACAGGGGCAACCGGCTCGACCTGGCACTGTTCGTCAACGGGATTCCGGTCGCGACGGCCGAGCTCAAGAACCCGCTGACCGGGCAGGGCGTGGAGCAGGCCAAGGAGCAGTACCGCAGCGACCGCGATCCGAGCGAGCTGATCTTCCGGCAGCGGGTGGTGGCGAACTTCTGCGTCGATCCCGATCTCGTGTTCGTCGCGACGCAGTTGCGGGGGCAGAAGACGCGGTTCCTGCCGTTCAACACCGGATCCGAAGGGCCGGGCCGGCCCGGCGGCGCGGGCAACCCGGCGCCGGTCGAGCCGGGTACGTACGCCACTTCGTACCTGTGGACGCGGATCTGGGAGCCGGACACCTGGCTTGACATGCTCCAGCGGTTCGTCCACGAGCAGAAGACCAAGAGCGCCGGCGGCCGGACGAGCAAGACGCTGATCTTCCCGCGCTACCACCAGTGGGACGTGGTGAAGAAGCTCACCGCGCACGCCGCCCGTCACGGGGCCGGTCACAACTACCTGGTGATGGCGTCCGCCGGCTCGGGCAAGTCGAACACCATCGCGTGGCTGGCGCACCGGTTGTCGTCGCTGCACACGCCGGTGGACGCGGCGGGCCTGGCCCCGGAGGCGGCGGCGAACGGGGTCAAGCCGGGGGTTCCGGTCTTCGACAAGGTCATCGTCATCACCGACCGGCGGAACCTGGACGCCCAGTTGCGGGAGACGATCGGCGCGTTCGAGCACACGGCCGGGCTCGTAGTGAAGATCGACGAGAAGACCGGCGCCAAGTCCGAGCAGCTCGCGAAGGCGCTGTCGCAGCAGTCCGGGAAGATCATCACGGTGACGTTGCAGACGTTCCCGGCGCTGATCGACTTCCTGCGGCGCAGCCCGACCGAGATCGCCGGGCACCGCTTCGCGATCGTCGTGGACGAGGCGCACTCGTCCCAGTCCGGGGACGCGGCGACGGCGGTGAAGGCCGCACTGCGCGACCTGGGCCTGGACGCCGACTCCGACGACGAGGGCGCCACGACGGTGGAGGCCAAGCTGGAGCACAAGGCCGCGCAGCGCTCGAAGGCGTCCAACCTCTCCTACTTCGCGTTCACGGCCACGCCCAAGAGCAAGACACTGGAGCAGTTCGGGACGCTGGACACCGTGGACGGCAAGCCGACATACCGGCCGTTCCACACCTACTCGATGCGGCAGGCGATCGAGGAGGGCTTCATCCTCGACCCGCTGCGCAACTACGTCACCTACGACACGTACTGGAAGCTCGTCAACAAGAACCCCGACGAGCGCGAGGTCGACCCGTCCAAGGCGAACACGCTGCTGGCGCGGTACGCGATCATGCACCCCTCGACCGTCGCGCAGCACGCGAAGATCGTCGTGGAGCACTTCCGGGCGCACACGGCGGGGCGGCTCGGCGGACGCGCCAAGGCCATGGTGGTGACCGCGTCCCGCAAGAGCGCCGTGCAGATGTCGCGGGCGATCAAGCAGCACATCGAGGACATGGGATACGGCATCGGTGTCCTGGTGGCGTTCTCCGGTTCCCTCACCTACGAGAAGGACGAGGTCACCGAGTCCAAGGAGAACGGCGGCCTGCCCGAGAGCGCCCTTCCCAAGGCGTTCGCGTACACGCGGGCCGACGACCTGACCACGCAGACGGGCGGACGCGGAAAGCCCGAGTACCGGATCCTCGTCGTCGCCGAGAAGTACCAGACCGGCTTTGATCAGCCCTTGTTGACGACGATGTACGTCAACAAGAAGCTGTCGGGGATCTCGGCCGTCCAGACGCTGTCCCGGCTCAACCGCACCGCCGACCGCAAGAGCCAGACGGACCTGGCGGTCGTGGACTTCGTCAACGACGCCGAGGAGATCCAGGACGCGTTCCGTCCGTACTACGAGGAGGCGGTGACCCTCCCCTCGGACCCGAACCTCCTCTACACCGCGCAGAGCCGGGTCATGGCGGCGCAGATCCTCGCCAACGCGGAAATGCGCGAGTTCGCGCGCGCCTACCTCGAAGCCGAGGAGAGGGCCGGCGGCTCGGCCGCACGCTGGGAGAAGCTGCACGCCGAGCTGTACCGGCTGCTCAGCCCGGCCGTCGCGCGCTTCACCGCGCTGATCGACAGCGAGGATGACGACGACCACGAGACCGCCGAGGACTTCCGCGCGGACCTCAACGACTACGTGCGCAAGTACGGGTTCCTGTCGCAGATCGTCCCGTACCGCGACGCCGAACTCGAACGCCTCCACCTGTACGGGCGGCACCTGCTCAACCGGCTTCCCAGGCGCGCCGACGGCGGTGTCGACATCGGCGAGGTCGACCTCAGCCACATGCGGGTGGAAAAGACCGGCGAGCACGACCTGAGACTCGCCCCCGAAGGCGCCACGGTGGTGCAGGGCTTCGGGGACGGCGCCGGCGGTGCCCAGGAGCCGGAGAAGTCGCCGCTGACAGAGCTGATCGAGAAGTTCAACGCCAAGTTCGGCACGGACTTCACCGAAGAGGACATCATCCGGCCGTTCGAGGAGGCGATGGCCGAGCCGAGGGTGATGCGGGCCGCGGTCGCCAACAACGACCAGGAGAACTTCGGGGTCGTCTTCGACAAGGTCTTCGAGGAGAAGATGATGGACCACGTCGACACCATCGCCACCCTCGGCGAGAAGTACTTCGGCTCGGACCCCGAATTCAAGTCGTCCCTCAACAGCCGCGCCCGCCGTGCGGCATGGCAACTGCTGCGCGAACAGGCCGGCGTCGCCTGATCGCTTGCCCGTCCGGCCGTTCTCCGAGCGAATCGGAGGACGGCTGGACAGGTGATCTCCGCGCTCGCGACACTTGTCCACGGCGAATCACGGCGAATGCATACGGAGCAGGAATGCCGGTCAGGACCATTGCCGACCGCTATGAACTGACCGAGGAGATCGGCTCTGGAGGGATGGGCACGATCTGGCGCGGCTACGACTCGGTGCTGGACCGTGAGGTCGCCGTCAAGGCCATCCGCCCCGACATGCTGCTGTCTCCGGAGCACATCGCCGACCTGGCCGAACGGTTCCGCCGCGAGGCGCGCGTCACCGCCCGCATCCAGCACCATGGCGTCCCCCAGGTGTACGACGCGGTCCTGGCCGCCGACTCCGCGGATCGCCTCTACCTGGTGATGCAGTACATCGAGGGCAGGAACCTGCGCTCCTACATCGACCCGGCCGACCCGCCGCCGATCGCCTGGGCCGCCGCGATCGGCGCGCAGATCGCCACCGTCCTGTCCCACGCGCACGCGATCCCGGTCGTCCACCGGGACCTGAAACCCGACAACGTCCTGGTGACCGATGACGGCACCGTCAAGGTCCTCGATTTCGGCATCGCCGCGATCCTCCGCCGCGGCATCACCAGGATCACCGTCACGGGCAGCCCGATGGGCACCAGCCGCTACATGTCGCCCGAGCAGGTCAACGCCGCCCAGGTGACCCCGCAGAGCGACCTGTACGCGCTGGGCTGCGTCCTGCACGAACTGCTGTCGGGGACGCCCGTCTTCAACGGCGGCAGCCAGTACGAACTCTGGAAGCAGCACATCACCGCCGATCCCGAGCCGCTGCGCGGGCTGCGTCCGGACGTACCGCCGGAGCTTGAGGAACTGGTCCTGGACCTGCTGGCCAAGAAGCCCGAACAGCGACCGGCCGACGCCTACGCCGTCTACGAGCGCCTGCTCCCGTTCCTGCCGCCCCCCGGCTCGCCGGTGCTCGCCACGAGCCGGCGGCTCGGCGAGATGCCCGACCCGACGCTCCTGTACCGGCAGCCGAACGCCCCCCGCCGCCGCACGCGCCGGCAACCTCCCGTCCCGGCCCCGGCGACCGTGCCACATGCACCGACCGCGCCGCCGACCCGGCTCCGGGACGCCATCGACGACGCCCTCAAGCTCTCCACCGAACTCCTCGGCGCCGACCGATTCGCCCAGGCCGCCGACGTCGTTAAAGCGGTCATCGGCCCGGCCGCCAGGATGCTGGGTTCCGAAAGCCCGGACCTGCTCAAGCTCCGCTTCCATCGCGCGCTGATCCTCTTCCTCGGTGGAGACTCGCGCACGGCCCTCCCGGAGTTCGACGCCCTGGCCAACGCCTATGCCCGCACCGCCGGGCCGTCGAGCGTCCGCGTGCTGGAATCCCGCCGCTACGCCGCCCACTGCCGCGCCAACCTCGGCCAGAACACCGTCGCACTCGACCAGTTCCGGCGCCTCCTCTACGACGTCGCCACCGCCGACAGCCACGCCAGCGAACTCGCCCTCGACATCAGGTACAGCATCGGCATGCTCCTGCTGTCCGCCGGTGACAAGGCCGCCGCAGAGAACGTGTTCGAGTCCCTCTACCAGGACCACCTTGTCATCAACGGCCCCAGCGACGAACGCACCCGCGAAATCGCCGGCCTCCTCACCCGCATCCGTCTCCCCCCGTCTCCATAACCCGCCGCAGGCGCACGGGAAGTGCTCCCGTCCGGCGAGCCGTGAACCTCCACGCGGAGGAGCGGTCACGGGCGTCTACTCGCGACATCCGATGGTTGGGGAGCCCAAGAACCTGCCGAAATGGCCTGCACGGAAGACGGGCGACCCAGCAGGCCCAGAACCCAGGGTGATGAATTCCGATGCGGCACGAACCTCGGCAGGGGGCATAGGTCCGGCTGGTAAGGCGCGGAGGGACGGCCCCCTCCCACCGCCCCTCCGCGCGGTCTTCACGGGTTCAGAACCGCGAAGACGACCTTGCCGGCGTTCCCGGCCAGCGGCCGGACGCCCCAGCACAGGGCGAGCCGGTCCACGATGAACAGGCCCCGACCGGCCTCACTGCTCGCGTCCGCCTCCTGCATGTACGGCAGAGCGCAGGCGGCGTCCTGGACCTCCAGCCACAGCCCTCCGTCCTCGGTGCGGTCCAGCCGCAAGGTCACATCGTCATCCGACGCAGACGCATACCGCAGCGCGTTGGTGACCAGTTCACTCGCCACCAGGCACGGCACGAAGTCGTCCATGCCCCACCGGCCGGTGACCAGCCGCACGAACTCCCGCACCTCCGCGACAACTCTGAGGTCCTGCTTCACCACCATCTCGTTCTCCGCCGCCGCCTGGCCCATGACCTCTCCTCACCGTGTGTGGCGTACATCTCACATTGAGCCACTATCCCGGCTAGGATTGGCTTGCCCCATCAGCTTGGCGGATCTTGGCAAGGCAGCAGCCTGGCTGGTAAATGTCAATGAGAGGTAAGAGCTATGCCTCCACGTCGTCAGCGGCCCCGAGAGTCCCCCGCTCTCGTCGCATTCGGTCGCCAACTACGCCGGATGCGGGAGGCGAAGGGCGCCAAGCAGGAGACCATCGCGCACCTGACGAACCTGAGCGGTGCACAGGTCAGCCGGATCGAGGCAGGAAAGAGACGCGCAAGTCGATCATTCGTGGAGACCGTGGACGACTACCTGGAGGCGGGCGGCGCGCTCATCAGCCTGTGGGAGGACCTGAACAAGGACGGTCATCCGGTACCGATTTGGTTCGATTGGCCGCAGATCGAAGGCGATGCAGTCGAACTCACCTGCTATCAGCTCTGCGTGATAGCAGGTCTCGCCCAAACACCGGCGTACGCCAAGGCGCTCCTCAAGGACAACGAGGAGTCCGTAGCGGCCCGGCTGGAACGACAGAAGATCCTCGACCAGGAGAACGGTCCAATGGTGACCCTCTTGGTCGACGAGCAAGCGCTGTACAGGCCGGTCGGTACCGCTGAGACGATGAGGGAGCAGCTTGAGCACCTGATCGCGCTCAGCGAGCGCCCCAACGTGACGGTCCAGGTCGTTATCGGAAGCGGCGAACATCCAGGAAACGGCAGCAGCTTCATCTTGGCTACGATGGCCGATATGAGCCAGATAGCCTACATAGAGACGGCTATACGAGGACTCACGACAGATGACCCCGCAGACCTTGCAGAACTCGCACGCGTCCTAGTCGATCTCCGGAACAGAGCACTTCCGGGAGACATGTCGCGAGACTTCATCAGGAAGGTGGCCGAAGAACGATGGACCTGAAGAACGCCAAGTGGCGCAAGGCCGGACGAAGCCTGAGCAACGGCGGCGAGTGCGTTGAGCTGGCGGACGTGGCCGGTGCGGTGGCGGTGCGGGACAGCAAGGACCCGGACGGTCCCGTCCTCCTGCTGACCCGCGCAGCCCTGCGCACCGCCGTCCAGTCCGCCACCGACACGCACTGACCCCCGGCACCGACCACCCCACCGACCCCCGACCCGCCGAGCAGCGGCGAGTCGTCCCGTCCCCCCGGCCCGGACGACCCGCCGCAGAACAACACCCTTCCGCGTCCATCTCCGTCTGACCCGCAGCCGACTCCTCGCTCACTGTTTCATCGCGACCAAGGTCAAAGCGCCGGCGCCCGGCAGGCAACGTGTCGCCGTACGAACACGATGGTTGCACCATCTCGCCGACGACCGGGGTCCCCTCCCCGGCGTCCGCTGAGCCGTTCCGGTCTTCCGCGCCCGGCAGAGTCAGGTCACCGCATGCACTACGGACACTCCCTCCGGATAGCCTTGCCTGCATACGCTCGCGTTGGGAAAGTTCTCTACAACACCCTCAATCAAGAGTGGAGAGTCCCATGACAAGGCCATGGGAAGCCGATCACGGCGCAGGGTTCCAGAGAAGACTCGGCAAGACCGCCGCCGAGGTGGGAGACAGCCGCACTTCCACCGACTGCCCAGAGATCTGGGAAATGGACAATGGCGACATTGCCGTCATCGGTCGAGACGCTACGAGCGCCTACACCGACCGTCTTCCCCCCGGTGTCAGCATCGGCCCGGACGAACGTCTCGTGATCATCTCCGGACGTCTGCTCTCTGCCGCCAAGCCGGATATCCGCGATGCTTGAGAAGATCCGGGACATCCCGGGAGACCGGCTCGACCACACGGCCTACCACGCCCACTTCGGCCGTGAGACGGCGGACCTGCGCGGAGTGGTGTGGAAACTCGAACGGTCCCAGGTGTTCCGTGAGCCACGCGACCCCAGCTGGCAGGCGTTCATGGCCGGCGACTGGCAGGGCGCCCTCGACCTCCTGGAAAAGGACCGGGAAGCCACCCGCAGCGAAGCCGTCAACAACGCCGCCCAAGGCCTGGAGATCCGGCGCGTCCGCGTGGTCGAATTCCCCATCACCCCCTACGTCCAATGGGAACTGCACGCCCTCAGACTTCTCGCCGACGAAGGCTTCGGACTGACCGTCCTCACCGCCGAACAGGTCGCCTCGCTGGAAACCCGCGCCCGGCTGCCCGAGGTGCTCGTCGTGGGCGACCTCGTCCTCTACGAGGTCCAGTACGAACCCGACTGGACGCCCTGCGGAGCCCGCCGCATCACCGCACCCGACGTGATCCACGCGGCCGCATCCGAAATCAAAGCCCTGTACGAAAGCGGAGAACCCTTCTTGGACTTCTTCCACCGCGAAATCGCGCCGCTACCGGCCCCGGCCGTGTGAGTTACCGTCCGTAGATGCCCCCGACCCGCCCCGGCCGCGGCACGGTGAGGACACTCGGCCTCACCTTCGGCATCCTGGCCGTCATCGGCCTCATCGGCGCGTCCCCCTGGGCACTGCGCGCCTTCAACGGGCCGACCCCTCGCTGGGAACGGCTCAGCTTCATCGGCCAGACCTACGGCGCCGCGTCCGCGCTCCTGGCCGTCCTCGCCCTGCTCGGCATAGCCGCCGCCCTCGGCCTCCAAGCCCATGACACCAAGATCGCCCGCGAGGAGGCCCGCCGCTCCGCCATAGCCGACCTGCTCAAAATGGCCATGGACGACCCCGACCTGGACGAGGCATGGGGTCCCGTCCCCGAAGGCGAACCCCGCAAAGCCCGGCGGCAGCTCATGTACATCAACATGATCATCTCCGAATGGCAGATGTCCTTCGAGACCAGAGCCCTCACCGATAAACGCCTGCGTGCCATCTCCCGGGAAATGTTCAGCGGACACCCCGGCCGCGCCTACTGGCGGCAGGCCCGCGAACTCCGCCTCACCACCTACGAGAACAAACGCACGCGCCGCTTTCACCAGATCCTCGACGAGGAATACCGCCGCGCGCCCGAACCCTCCGCACCGGACCGCCGCCATCCCCGACTCCGCATGCCCCTGCTCCTCACCGGCGCCGCCGCCACGGCCGCCGCGATCGCCGTCCTCACCCGCGCCCTTCGCCGCCGCTGACCCCCGGTCGGCCTGGTCCCACCGGTGACCGCGCGCCGGTGATTCCCTACTTCGCGCACTCGGCTCACCCAGCGGTGCGCTGGAACTGTCCGCCAAAGCTGGACGCACTGTCCAACACCCACGTCCGCGCCGCCCAAGGGTTGCTTTTCAGCGAGTGCGCGGGCTGGTCAGGGCTCAGACGGCCGGGTCCACGTCGGCCTTCGCGAGAACCTCGCGATTCTCCCGATAGAGCGCATCGAAGGCGGACGGCTCCGCATCGTCGATCTCTCCATCGAACGTCAGCGGTCCATCCCCGACCGCATCACCCGAGGCGGTGGCGGGGCGGGACAGCAAGGACCCGGACGGCCCCGTCCTCCTGCTGACCCGCACGGCCCCGCGCACCGCCGTCCAGTCCGCCGCCGCCACGCACTGACCCCCAAGCACCACCCACCCCGGCGCCCCCGATCCACCAAGTAGCGGCGAGTCGTCCCGTCCCCCCGGACCCGGCGACCCGCCGCACCCCACCTCCCCACACTCCTTCGTTGACTCGCGGCGTGTTGTTGTTATGGCAGGGCGGATAACAACAACACGCCGCAAGTCAACGCGTCCGGGGGCGGGGGGCGGCGGCGCGGCTGTTCGAGCACTACACCTGGCAGACGTATCCGTGTGTCTCCAGCCCCTCGGAGACGTAGAGTCCTTCGGCGGCGCTGCCCCGAGACGCCTGGAATACCTTGACCTCGGCGCCACGGGCATGCCCCCAGGCCATCGACGCCCGCCAGAGGCTCCGGCCGTGACCACGGCCCCGGTACGCCGGGTGGACGGCGAAGTAGGCGGGCTGCTGGATCGCGCGGCCGTCCGGCCCCGCGACGATCGTGAGTGGACCGACCGCTCCGACGATCCGATCGTCGGAGACCGTGACGAGCGTCGGGCCGTCCTCGTGCCCGGCCTTCATCCGCCGGTAGAGGAACTGGAAGCCTTCTGGCCCGATCTCGTCGGCGAACGCGCCGAAGGTGTCGGCGGCCGGGCAGTCCGTGAGGGGCTGGACGCTGCGCGCCGGTCGCTCGTCGTCGGCGGAGAAGCGTTTGACCATCACCCTGCCGCGTGCCCCGTCCGGACGGTCGGAGAACCAGATCACCCTGCTGCCGGCCCCGGCGCCGTGGGACTTCGCCAACCGCTCGCCCAAGCGCACCAGCGCGGGAAGGTCGGGCTCGGAGGCGCTGTAGTAGTAGACCTTCGCCAGGCCGCCGCCGCGCGTGCTCAGCGCGGGGACGATCGTCTCCGCGGCCGTGTGGACGATGTCGCCGGCGAGGACCCGTTCGTCCTTGGTGGCCGTCCACCGGCGGTCCTTGTCGAAGGGCAGGAACCGGCCGGTGTCCGCAACGTCGAGAACGGCGTCGAACAGGTCGGCGCCGACGGTCTCCGGGGGCATCGGGCCGAGCGTCGGAACATACGGGACGCGCAACACGGGCTCAAGCCAGTCACAGCGGAATCCCATGTCCCGAAGGTTAGCGAGCGCCCCACACGGCGAATCCCCGGATCGCCGAAACGGTCCGGGGCCTCTTCAGGGGCGGGCATCGTCCCGGTCGAACCGCGGGCTTCCGCCAACCCGGCAGGATGCAAAGCTCGACGTACGAGTGAGCCCCCGAGCGGTGCCCCTGCGTGCCCACGGCCAGCCCGCCGCCTCCGACGTAGGGCCGCATCTAAGACGGCCGGGAACACGGTATTCACTCCACCGACACCGAGTACCACGTCAGCCTTGTGGGGTCTACCTAACGAAAACATGAAGTGCTATGTTAGTGACTCCGAATAGATGGACAACCAGACGAGGTAGATGATGAGCCCGAAAGACGAGCAGGAGTTCATCCAGGTGGCAGTACCCGCTCAGCACGTCATGGCCGTCTATCGGCTGCTCGCTGAGCTTGAGCAGGAGCCCGACGCCGAGCTCGCTGGAACGAACGATGCTCCTGCGGCATGGGACGCCGACAAGCTGGCCAGGCTGGCCAGCACTGAACTGAACACCACCAAAACGGTCACCCGCATTCTCGACGTCCTCTGCCAGGAGCCCGGCAGGCAGTACGACATGCAAGATCTGGTGAAGGCCCTGTCGATGGAGTACCACAGCCTGCGCGGGAACCTGGCGGCATTCACCCGCCACCTGAACACGCACTACGACAGCGACACATGGCCGATGCACGTCGCCGAGTCGAGCGGTGGCGCGATGCTCTACAGCCTTGATGACGCAACGGCTGCCCTCTGGAGATCGGTCCGCGGCTGACCGGCCGCCCGCACGCTCAGCCACGGTGATGCGCCGTCCACGCTGGGCTCGTTCCTGCGCTGTCTGCGGTGGGGGAACGTCCGCCAGCTGGAGAAGGCCGGGCGGGAGGTGCTGGTACGGCTGGCCGCGCCGGTCATCACGGCGACCCGGCTGCGCGGGGGACCGCATCCTCGGGGCGCGGCGCCGATGCCCTGGTGGCCGAGGCCGTCGGCATCGCGGCCATGTGCTGCTGTTGGCGGGTCCGTTCCAGGGCTCTCGATTTGCGCGAATGGCAGTTGGTGAGCGCGGGGTGGGCACGAACTGTAATGGATCATGGTGGAACCTGATCGGCGGCATCGTCAGCGCGCTCGATCCTCCTGCTCTGCCGTGTGATCCTTGGGTTCACGAATGTGCCGTCCGGCTCGGGCCTCGGCGGCGGTCTGGACGGGGCGGGGATGGGCGGAAGACGCGAGGCCGACCGGATCTCGAAAAGGTACGGCCTCAACAATCTCAGGCGTTTTGCGGTCTCCCGGCTCTTGATCGGTGTCGGGCTGCTGATGATCTGGCCCTACGCCTTCGGCCTCATGGTGGAGGAAGTCGCGGCCACCAGGCACGCCGCGAGAGGCGAGGGGGTTCCGGGCACGTTCACCGCACAAGCAAAGGAGTGCAGCCGAGGCGGATGTTCCTGGTACGGCGCATTCACGACCGACGGCCCCTTTCAGTTGACCGGCAGGACAGTTCAGCTGAGGGGGAAGGGCGACCATTCCGTTTACGCCGGGGAGGAGATCCCCGCCCTCGACGTCGGTTCAGGGATGTTCGTCCAGATGAAGGGCGGGTCGCCGGATTGGGGGCAGCCGTTCGGCACCGTGGTCCTCGCCGCTTTTACCGGAAGCCTCGGGGTGGGGTTGAACGCCGCGGTGCTGTGGGGCGTTCACCGGACACGGCCTTCTCGCGCGGCGCGCAGACGGCAGGCGGGGGAACGCGGGCGCCCCGCGCTGCGCGACCTCGCCGGCCGAGACAGGTGGGGCTGGTCGGCGCGGCCCGGCTCCTCCACGATCAGGGTGAAGATGGCCAGGTCCAGGGGGCGGACCCTGGCCGGGACGGTCTTCCTGCTCTCACTGGTGGCGTCGCTGCTGCTGTTCGGCCTGATCTGGGTCGGGTTCAACAAGGAGGTCACCCGGGCCGAGCTGGTCGCGGGCTTGTGGGCGCCGCTCTTCGCGGTCGTCCTCGTGGGCGTCGCGGTCCAGACGCTCAGGCTGGTGCTGGTACGGCCCCGGATGTGGGTGACCGGCGATGAGATCGTCATCTGGGACGGGCTGCTGCTGTGGAAGGTGCTGCGGATCCCGCGCACCGCAGTCGCGGCGATCCACTACGGCGACGAGCCGGGGCGGTGCCAGGTCAAGGGGGGCGTGGCCCAATTGACGCCGTTCCGGGAGGAACTCAACCTCGCCCTGCGGATGCGGGACGACTTTTCTCTTCCCGCGCGTCGGCTGCGGTGGGGGAACTGGTTCTGGGTCATGTTGACCCTGAAGGATCTGGATCCGCAGACGGGCATGCCTCAGCGGGGGCGCCCGGTCCGCCGGTTGTGCCTTCGGGTGAAGGAGCCGCGCAGGGTGGCCGCCGACCTCGACCGCTGGCTGGCGGAGGACGAGACGCTCCCGCCGCCGGAGCCGGTCGACCACGCCCATTACGGCACGGTCCGCACACATCGTGGCGCCGGCGGTGCGCGCGTCAAGATCAGGGGGCGGCTTCCTCAGCCGGTGCTGGCCGAGTTCGTGAACGAGGGCCCCGGGACGCTGCGGGCCTGGTTTCGACGTGCCGAGTTCGGCCGGGGGACCCCCGTCGTGGTGTGCGGTCCCGGAGCCCCGCCCGCCACGACCGTCCTGGACGACCGGCTTGTATCCGACAAGGCGCTCACGAAGAGGTTCCTGTACGTCGAGTCCGAAGGTCGGTGGACCGTCACGATCAGCGGGCCGGAACGCGCACGCGGGTTCACCGGCTCGGCCACGGGCAGCGGACCCGAAGTGCTCGCCTACCGGGGGCCGGCTGGAATCGCCGTCGTGACATGCCCCGGTGGGCAACCCCACCGGGTCCACCTGCACGGGCCGAACCTGGCCGCGCTCCACGGCTGCGATCCGGTCGCGTCCACCGCCGTGCTCAGCCCGCCGGCGGGGGACGAGCCCCCGCCGAGCCGGAGCACGTTCGCCGTTCCGGCGCGGGCGGTACTCCAGGTGAGAACCGCCGGGGCGGACTGGCGGATCGGCGTGACGCCCCTGGAACAGGCCGACGTGGACGCCCTGGCCCAAGCCGGAGACCAGGACGCCGTCACCCTGCCGCCCACCGGCCACGTCCGGCCGTTCGAGCACTCCATGGCGGGTGACCGAACCGCAGTAGTGCGCTACCTGGGCCCACCGGGACCTGTGCTGTTCCGCAGCGGCGACGCCTTCGGCCTCCTGCACCTCGACGCCACTTTGACCCCTGTTCGGACACTCGCCCTCCCGGGCGGCGACACGGAAATCCGGCTCCGCTCCCGCGCACTCCTCCAGGTCACCGGAGGCCACGGCACCTGGTCCCTGGAGGAGACCCACATCCTCCACCCGCCTCACTGACAAAGCAGGCCCGGACCACTCCCGCTTGAGCGCCCAGGTCGCCGCCCCGGGCAGTGGACGGCGAGGGGGACGTCGAGGGCGGCCGGTCACCACGCGGACGTACGGCGGTCATGCCGGTACCCCGGACGGCGGCTCCGTCCGGGGTACCGGGGTGGATCAGCGGACGTCCACGTAGTCGCCGGTGCCGGTGGCGGAGAGGTAGGCGGCGCTGCCCGGGTAGACGGCGCGCCAGGTGCCGTCCAGCCTGGCGGTGAAGGATGTGCGGAACACCCCGTCGGAGGCGCTGCGGGCGGACCCGGCCAGCGCCCACGACGACGTCCCCGCCCGCCGGAAGTAGATCTTCACCGTGGCGCCCGACCCCGGCTTCCAGCCGCCCACGTACCGGCTCAGCTTGCCCTGCACCGTCAGCGCCCGCCCCTTGCGAACCGGCTCCGGGGCGGCGTTGAACGAGGTGATGGCCGTCCGGTACCGCGCGTCGACGAAGTCGGCCCCGCTCACCGCCGGGCGGTAGGCGGACGACCCCGCGTAGCGCACCCGCCAGTACCCGTCGCTCGTGGCGGGCGCCCCCACCGAGAACGCCCCGGTCGAACTGGTCGTCCCCCGGCCCGCACGCGTCCACCCGGACGTGCCGTTCGCGGAGAACTCGACGTCCACGGTGGCGCCCTTCACGGCCGCATCTCTCGCCAGCAGCCGCCCTGACGTCGTGACCGTCCCATCGAGCGCGACGGGCTCCGGCCCGGCGTTCGCCCCGCTGAACGCGGTGACGGCCCGCGCGGTCCCGACCTCCAGCGGCTGCCGGATCTCGCTCCGCACGAACAGGCCGGTCGAGTTGGGCACGTACTGGACGAGCAGCTCACCCGGGGACGCCGTGAACGAGAACGCGAACGCACCACCGTCGCCGAGCTTCTCGACCTTCCCGAGATACCTGGAGCTGCCGCCGTCGAACGGCCTGATCCAAGCCTCCACGGACTCACCCGTCCCCAGGAACACCGGCCCGCCGGTCCCCGCGCGCACCAACTCCCCCCGGACGGTGACCGTGCTGCCAGCCGGAACGGGGTTGGCGACGCCGACCCGCGCCGAGATCGCCGTGGCGGTCTGCCGGACCGTGACCGGGGTCGTCCCCCAGCCGTGGCACACCACGCCCTTCGCGTCGTTGGAGAGCTGGGGCCGTACCTCGGCATCGCCCCGCACGGTGAACCGCCCGTCGGCACCGGTCTCGGTGGCCCCCGGGGTCCCCAGGAGCTTCACGGGCAGCCCGCCCGCCGGCTGCAAGGGGGCGGCCTTGGACGTCCGGTAGGAGATGCCGCCGGACGCCGTCACCGTCCGGTGGTCGGCGTCGATCACCGCCGGCGTCGCGGTGACACCGGAGTAGACCGGCGTGTAACACGCCTGGAAGACGTTGCCGCTCTGCGCGAGCAGGCCGCCGTTCGCGTCATCCACGTTGACGACGGCCCAGTGCTCTCCCGGGTGCTCCTCAACGGAGATCGGCAGGCTCCCCTGCCAGGTGCCGTCCTGCGCGGTCCCGCTGATCAGCCGGAGGTCTCCCACCGCCGCCCAGCTCCCGCCGAACCGCGAATCGGTGAACCACGCCTGCACTCGTCCCACGCCCTCGCCCCGGACGTTCACCGTGACGGTCACCGGATGCGCGGGGTCGTCCCGATCCATCGCGGCGTGCACATACACATAGGGCGCCGCGGACGCGGCGGGCGCGGCGATCACGACAGCGGGCACCGCCAGGACGGCGGCGGAAACCAGGGTGAGAAAACGTCGCTGCACAGAGTCCTCCAGGGCTGCTCACCCTGGAGGACGTCCCGGCCCACCCCCGCGGATCACCTTGGAACGATCACAACTTGATCTCCAGGCCCCTCGGGCGGGCCGGGGCGACCGGGGCTCGCGCCAGGTGACGCCCGCGGCCGCATCGGACGGACGTGTCAGTTCAGATACCCTAGGGGGTATATTGGTGGAAGTGGAACCTCCCACCCAGCGGTCAGGGCCAACCGGCCCGCGACCCGACCCGAAGGAGAAAGCCCATGTGCCAGCGCGCCGTTTGCCGAAAGTGCCAAGGCGCCACCTACCGGGGCTGCGGCCAGCACGTCGAGCAGGTGCTCGCCGGAGTCCCCCGGTCCCAGCGCTGCACCTGCGGACAGAAGGAAGAGGCCGCCGGAAGCGTCTGGACGCGCCTGTTCCGCCGGGGCTGACCTCCGCCGCCTACCGGCTCATCGTCTTCGCCGAACTGACCGGAACCCGCCCGTTGCGGCCGGCCGGCTTCTGAGCCGACAGGTCACGGCCCGGACCGCAGCGTGCGCGGCAGCCTGCGGTCGAGGACGGTCAGGACGAGGACGAGGGCGGTCACCGCGATGAGCACGTCACCGATGCGGTGCAGCCCCGCGTCGTCCGGGCCGTCCCGGAACACCAGGCCGACAAGGCTGCCGGAGGCGATCGCACCCACATAACCGGAGGTCCTCAGCAGCCCCGCGGCGATACCGGTCTCCTGCGGGCCGGCCTGGGCGAAGACGGCGGCCTGGTTGCCGACGGTCGCGAGGCCGATCGCCACTCCCACCAGGGTCGTCAGGGCGACGACCAGGGCCAGCGGCGTGCCGCCGCCGGTGAACCTGATGGCCACCCCGACGGCGAGGGCCAGGGCGGCGCTCGCCGTGAGCGGCGCCTTGACCAGGCCGCGTTTCGAGACGGGACGGGTGACGAGGGCGCCGGCCGCGCTCATCGGCACGATGAGCATCCCCGCCAGCGTCGCCGGCAGGCCGCGGTCTTCCTGGAGCCACTGGGTGAGCCCGTACATCACGCAGTACGCGACGAGCATCGTTCCGGCGGTCCTCACGTAGGTGAGGGTGAGGCTTGCGTTGTCGAGGAGTGAGCGCACGTCGATGAAGGGATGCCGGGCCTTCGGCTCCCACCAGAGGAGCCCCGCGCCCAGCCCCGCTGAGGCGGCCGCGAATGGCCAGCGTGCGAGGTGCGGGTCGGCGAGGAAGGCGACCAGGAGGCAGAGCATGCCGCCGAAGAGCACCATGCCGGGGACGTCGAGGTCGGCGACGATTCGGCGCACGCCCCGGGCTGGTACGGGCCCGTCCGCGGGCGACCATCTCCAGGCCATGGCGAACACGGCCAGCGCCAGGGGGATGTTGATCCAGAACGTGGACCGCCAGCCGGCGAGGCTGACCAGGAGCCCGCCGAGCGGGAGCCCGAGCAGGACCGTCACCTGACTGGCGATCACGAGCGCGCCGAGTGTGCTCCCGGCCGGTGCGCCACTGGCGTCGGCGCGGCGGCGGATCATGAGCATCGCCGTCGGGAAGGCGGCCGAGGTGCCGACTCCGAGCAGGACGCGTGCGGCCAGGAGGGTCGTCAGGTTCGCGGCGAGGGCGCCCACCGCGCCGCCGGCCGCCACGAGCAGTGTGCCCGCCAGGAACAGGCGGCGCGGGCCGAGCAGTTCGGCGAACCGTCCCATGGCGGGTTGCGCCACCGCGCTGGCGACGTACAGGACGGTCACCAGGAGCGCCACCCGGCCGACCGAGGAGTCCATGGCCACCGCGATCGGAACGAGCGCGGTGGCGACGATCGAGCTGTTGACGGGGTTGAGGGTGGCGCCCAGGATCAGCGGGGTCGAGAACCGCCGGCCGAACGGGGGCCCGGGGCTCTCGGTGACGCGGGCCACCGGATGCGAGGTCATGGCCGCCGGGTCCCGGGCGCCGGGTCGCGGCGATCCCCGGCGGCGTGCTCGCGTCCGCGGACGGGGTCCGCCGAGGTCCGGACCGGCGGGTCGCGCTCCAGTACGGCGATCGTCTCGATGACCGGCCTGGCGGGGGCGAGAGGGGACGGCGTATAGATGTTCATTGTAAGCAGGTTACCAACTAAACAGGCAAGCTAAACAGGTTGCCTGTTTAGTTGCGATACGGCACTTCGAGGGAGACGGAAGGCTCCCGAAGCGCCCCCTCCGATTCACTCCCCTCTTGCCAAGGATCCTGAACATGCTTAATGTGATCAGCATAAGGGTGTTCAGGGCTCCTGAACATCAGATGGCCTGATCCCGGTCGCCGGCGACTCTCGCCGTGGTGCGGAAGCAAGCCGACGTTGCCCGCTACTCGAGAAAGGCACCAGCATGAGGGCAGTCCCACTCACCGACAGCATCGGCGTCGAGCTCCAGGACCTCGACATGTCCAAGCCCTTCGGCCCCGACGAGGTCGGGGTCCTGCGAGAGGCGTTCGACACCGGGGGCGTCGTGCTGGTCCGAGGCCAGAAGCTCGCCGACGAGGACCAGGACCGGTTCGTCACCACGCTCGGCGAGCTGCACACCTTCCGGTGGGGCACGACCGTCGAGTACCTCTCCAACGTCATCGAGGACAACCCGAGCCTGGCCGGCAGCCGCCGCCTGCTCTTCCACAACGACGGCGCCTACCGCGAAGACGTCGCGGCCGGTACCTGCCTCTACGCCCAGGACGTCTCGCCCACGTCCCCGCCCACCGCCTTCGCGAACAGCGTGCGCGCCTACGAGAACCTGCCGGAAGAGATCAAGGTCAAGATCGAGGGCCTGCACGCCTACAACATGTTCGACCTCAACGACGCGGACGCCGAGCAGAAGCGGATGCGGCTGTCCGACTACCCCGAGGGCGCCGACCTCTCCAGCGTCCAGGCCGCCGAGCACCCGGTCGCGATCACCGTGCCGCACTCCGGGAGGAAGGCGCTGTTCGTCAACGAGTTCAACACCAGCCACATCGTTGAGTACGGCCCGGATTCCGAGGAGGGGGAGGAGCTCCTCCAGACCCTTTTCGCCGCCCTCTACGACGACGCCAACGTCTACACCCACCACTACGAGAACGACGATCTCGTCCTGTTCAACAACCGCGCGGTCCAGCACGCTCGAACGGGTCAGGTCGACCACAACCCGCGCACCCTGCGCCGGCTCGTCCTGAAGACCTTGAACTGGTGAGCCGTCCGGCGGGCCCGCCAAGCCTGGATCGAGGGGGTCCTCGAACGCGAGTTCACCGTGGCGCAACGGGAGATCCTCGCCCAGGCGGTGCCCCTGCCCGTGCCGCGTCGCCCCTCGAACACATGGAGTCAACATGCTTCTGTCGCGTCTGGGCTACATCACCCTCACCGTCGCCGATCTCGCCCCCGCGGTCGACCTGTTCGAGACGTGCGGCCAGTTGCAGCTCAACGGGAGAACGCACGACCGTGCCTTCCTCGGCGGCGCCGGCGAACACCACTGGATCGAGCTTCGCCAGGATCCCTCCCGGCCACCGGGCCTCGCGAAGATGGCGTTCGAGCTCGATCCCGGCGCCGCGTTCGAGGACGTCGAGAAGGCCCTCGCCGGGGTGGGAGTCGGCTACGAGCGCTCCCGCAACCTCCGGGAGGACTTCGTCCAGGAGGCCCTCCGGTTCACCGACATGGACGGCACCGAGGTCGAGGTGTTCAGGGGGATGGCGCGCATCGCGGGCGGTGCCCAGCCGAAGTGGGCGCGGCTCGAACGCCTCGTGCACGTCGCGGTGTCCGCGTCCGACTTCGACGCCTCGCTGGCCTTCTACACCGAAGTACTCGGGCTGGGCGTCTCCGACTTCATCGAGGACACCACCGCCTTCCTGCACGCGTCCGACGGCGCCCATCACTCCCTGGTGCTCCAGCGCCGTCCCGGCGCGCCCCGCTCGGTCGACCACGTCTGCTTCCAGACCGAGACCTTCGACGACGTCATGCGTGCCAGGGCGGTGGTCCGCCGCGCGGGTCTGGAACTGCGCGACGACCTCATCCGCCACGAGACCTCCGGGTCCATCGGCTTCTACTTCGAAGGACTTCCGGAAGGGCTGGGCATCGAGTTCTGCTTCGAGCACGGGACCGTCGACCCGGCCACCCACCGCCCGAGGACGTTCGTCCGGAGCCTGCAGGCCAAGGACGTCTACGAACCGCCGGCAGGGTTCTGAGTGGACGGCGAACGCGAGGCCGCGCCCGCCGCCGCACCGGCCGAGGCGGCCTGCGAGAACGCGCGGGGGCCGCTGCACGGTGTCCGCGTGCTGGATCTGACCGGCACCATGTCCGGGCCCTTCTGCACGCTCCTGCTCGCCCAGCTCGGCGCCCGGATCGACAAGATCGAACCCCCCACCGGTGACGTCGTGCGGCACCTCACCCCCGGCAGGACCCCCGCCATGTCGCCGATCTTCCTCGCGCTCAACGCGGGGAAGCGGTCCATCGTCCTCGACCTCGCGAGGGAGCCCGACCGCGAGCTCCTCATGAGTTCGCTGCCCGAATACGACGTGGTCGTCCACAACATGCGCCCGCGGGCGGCGGCGCGGCTCGGGCTCACGGCGGAGAAACTCGCCGCGGCCGGGTCCGAAGCCCTGCTGTGCGAGCTGGTGGGATTCGGGCCAGGCCCCTACGAGGACCGGCCCGCCTACGATGACACGATCCAGGCCGAGTCCGGCATGGCATGGGTGCAGGGCAACGGCGGGGAACCCGCCTACGTCCGCACAGCGGTGGCCGACAAGACCGCGGGCATGTACGCGGCGCTCGCGATCTGCGCGGAGCTGGCGTCCCGGGCGGCCGGCGGGCCGCGGCGCTCGGTCAGGATCCCCATGTTCGAGACCATGGTGGCCTTCACGGCCGTCGAGCAGATGGGCGGTCTCACCTACGAGCCCGCCAACGGCCCCGCTCTCTATCCGAGGACCGCGTCGCCGCACCGCAAGCCCTTTCCCACCCGTGACGGCCACGTCAGCCTGATGCTCTACACCGACCGGCACTGGGCGGCCTTCCTGAGCCGGATCGGCCGGTACGACCTCGTCGACGAGCCCGCGTTCGCCACGCTCGCCGGGCGTACGGCGAACATCGACGAGGTCTACGCACTCGTGGCCGCCGAACTGCTCCAGAGGACCACGGCGGAGTGGCTCGACATCCTTGAGGAGATAGACGTCCCTCACGCGCGCGTCCGCTCGCTGCCTGATCTGCTCACCGACCGCCACCTCGCCGCCGCCGCGCTGTTCCACGAGGTGGAGCACCCGACCGAAGGGACGGTCCGGTCCGTGCGCGCCCCCTTCCTGTTCGACGGCCGGCGACCCGCGGACCTGGCCCCGGCGCGAGCGCTCGGCCAGGACTCCGCCGGCTTCAGGCGGGCCGGGCGGGGACGGACCGCGACGCAGCGGACGTCGCCGCCGACCGAAGCGTCCCTCGGCTCCACCCCGCCCGATGAAGGGTGATCGGAGTGCCGCCCTCCCCGTTCGGCCGGCGCCGCCGCCGGACGGGGAACCTCCGCATCCGTTGCGGCAGGGCACAGATCACGCTTCGACCGAGGGCTGCGAATCCTGGCTCGGATGTATTGCTCGTCACACCACGGGGTTGTACTGTCTATCGCATGAACAGTCCTAACATAGGCATATTTACCCGCTTTTAGCGGGGGTGCCCCGGCAGAAGGGAAGCACGATGACGTCAACCCGACCCCACGACCCCTCGGAGGAGCAATTGAGCTCGCGGAACGGCGCCGGCCGCCTGGACGGTCGAGTCGCGATCGTCTCCGGAGGCGCGGGCGGGATCGGCCAAGGCGTGGCCGGGCTCTTCGTGGCGGAAGGCGCCTCCGTCATGGTGTGCGACCTGCCCGAGTCCGAGGGCAAGGCCTTCGCCCAGTCCCTGGGGCCCGCCGCCGGGTACACGGCGCTCGATGTACGCGACCCCCGGCAGTGGCGGAACGCCGTCGAGGCGTGCACCGCTCAGTTCGGCGCCGAACCCGACATCCTCGTCCAGACGGCGGGGATCATGGTTTTCGGTCCCATCGACACGGGCGACCCCGAGCAGTTCCGGACCGCTTTCGAGGTCAATGTCATGGGAACCCTGAACGGCATCCAGGCGGTCGCACCCGGCATGCGGCGGGGAGGCCGGGGCGCCATCGTGGTGGTCACGTCCATGGCGGGTGTGACCTTCGCCTGCAAGGCCATGGGCCCCTACGCCGCCAGCAAGGCCGCGGCGTCCTCGCTGGTGCGAACGGCGGCCCTCGACTTCGCCGGCACCGGCATCCGGGTGAACTCCATCGTGCCGGGCCAGATCGACACGCCCATGTCGCGAGCGGCCGGCGTGACGGCCGAGTTCTTCGAGCAGATGCCCATTCCCCGCATCGGGCAGCCGCGCGACATCGCGAACGCGGCCCTGTATCTCTCCTCGGACGAGAGCTCCTGGGTGACCGGCACGGATCTGCTCGTCGACGGCGGCATGGAGGCCGGGCCCGTCCTGGGGTGAGCACCGCTCCCGCCGCACGGTCGTGACGAACCCGCCGCAGACATCGCCCCCCGACAACATGAGGAAGCACACATGAGTGACCAGGCTCTGCTCGTCATGGACTTTCAACCCGCCGTCCTCCAGGCCGTCGGAGGTGATGAGAGCCCTGCCCTCGCGGCGGCCGTCTCAGCCGTCGAGGCCGCCCGCCGGGCGCAGGTTCCCGTCATCTTCGTCCGGGTCGCCTTCCGCTCGGGCTACCCGGAGGTGAACCCCTCCAACAAGGGCCTGTCTCCCCTTTCCGGGTACGGCGACCTCTTCGTCGAGACCGAACCGACCACCCAGGTGCACTCGGCCCTCGGCGGCGACGCCGGGGACATCATCGTGACCAAGCGTCGCATCAGCGCGTTCGCCGGCACCGACCTCGGCTCGATCCTCACCGGGCTCGGCGTCTCCCGCCTCGTTCTCGCCGGCGTCGTCACCAGCGGTGTCGTGCTGTCGACCGTCCGCCACGCCGGCGACGCCGACTTCGAGATCACCGTTCTGTCCGACGCGTGCGCCGACACCGACGACGAGGTCCACCAGGTCCTCATGGAAAAGGTCTTCCCCGGCCAGGCCGATGTCGTATCGACCAAGGAGTGGGCCGCCTCCCTCTGACCACGAACCGCAGCGGCGGGGCCCGGCCTCTTCGGCCGGGCCCTTCACATGCCGTCCGCCGAGTCGGCGAGGATCGAACCCCCGCACCCCGTGCGTGGGCCCTTCGAGTGCCGCGCGGGTCGAACCGGCTTCAGATGCGGAACGCGAGGAGTTTCGAGCCGGGCACCGAAACGTAAGCCTCACTGCCCGCCGCGGGGAGGTCGCGCCCCACACTCCACACGCGCTGCTTCAACGGCCCCACGGACAGATCGGCCTCGGTGTGCGTACCGACGAACACCGAGGCGGCCACTGAGGCGAGCCAGGTGTTGGGAGAATCCGCCGGTGCCTCAGGCGCCACCGTGGCGCTTTCCGGACGCCAGATCAGCACCAGCTCGTCACCGACCGCCAGAGCGCGATCCCGATCGGTCGCCGACACCTTCCCGAGAGGCGTGTCCGCGATCACCTGCCCGTCGCCGTCCACCGACAGGACGGTGCCGGGGATCTTGTTCGCGGTGCCGATGAACGTCGCGACCTCCAGGGAGGCCGGCCGCGTGTACACGTCCCGAGGCGAGCCGAGCTGCCGGATCCTGCCACCGCCGAGGACCGCGATCCGGTCGGCCATCGCCATGGCCTCGCCCTGGTCGTGCGTCACGTACACGGCCGCGAATCCGATCTCCCGCTGCATCTCCAGCAGCTCGAACCGCAGTTCGTCCCGGACCCTCGCGTCGACGTTCGACAACGGCTCGTCGAAGAGGACGAGTTCGTCGTTGGTGACCAGGGCCCTGGCCAAGGCGACGCGTTGCTGCTGCCCCCCGCTTATCTGGGACGGGTAGGAGTTCCTGAGATCCCCGATGCCGATCCGCTCGAGAGCACGCGCCACCCGCCTGGGTATGTCATGCCTGGCGACCTTGCGGTGGCGCAGCGGGAACGCGATGTTGTCGTAGACGGTCATGTGCGGCCACAGCGCGTACGACTGGAAGACCATGCTGAGGTTCCGTCGTTCCGGTGGGACGAAGACCCGCGATCGGCCCGAGAAGTAGGTCCTGCCGCGCATCCGGATCTCCCCGCCATCGGGCTCTTCGAGACCCGCGAGGCAGCGCAGCAGCGTCGTCTTGCCGCAACCGCTGGGCCCGAGCAGGACGACGAACTCCCCCTGGGCGATCTTCAGCGACACCCCGTCCATCGCGGGCACGGTCTGACCGTCTCGACGTGTGAACGACTTGTGCAGGTCCTCGATCTCCACCAGGGGGTCCGGGGAAGGCCGCGCGGGGGTCACCTTGCTCACTTGTTCCTCGCTGTCCTGACTCGGCGTTCGGAGCGGCCGGAGAGCCGCCTGCCCAGGCCGGTTCCGATCAGGACGCACAAGGTCGTGATCAGGACGAGCATCAGGGCCATGGCGGCGAGATCGGCGAACTCTCCCTTGTTGTAGGTGTCGAGGAGCTGGAATCCGACGACGGGTTGCCGGCTGGAGGCGAGCATCGAGGCGACCTCCATGTCGCCGGTGATGTTGACGAAGACCAGCGTCCAGCCGGCGACGAGTCCGGGAGCCATGAGCGGAAGCTGGACGCGGCCGAAGATCCGGCCGTCTCCGGCGCCCGACACCGACGCCGCCTCGACCATGTCGTCGCTCACCTGGGCCGCCGCGGCGTCGGAGACGATCGACGCCTGGGGGATGGACGTGGCCATGTAGGCGACGACGAACAGGACGAACGTGCCCTGCAACTCGAAGGGTGGCCCCGAGTACGCCAGGATCATGCCGACGATCACGATGAAGCCCGAAACCACGATCGGCAGCCGGATGGCCGCCTCCAGCAGGCGTGTGACCACACCGCCGTCGCGGCGGACGTGCACCGCCATCAGCGCGGCGAACATGATGATGCCCGTGCCGGCCACGGCACCCAGCAGCAGGCTGTTGCCGAAGGCCGAGACGGTCAGTTCGTCCTCCGAGACCCGCCGGAAGGAGTCGAATCCGAGGTCGCCCCAATGGATGTTCGGGGTCCAGAATCCGTTGAGCGCGGTGATGAGCAGGCCCAGCACCGGCAGGATGCCGGAGACGACGAGGAAGCCGGCGATGAAGGCGCGGGCCGGCCATCGCAGCCGTCCGAGGCGCACCGTGCTCGCGTGCGCCCCGCGACCACCGACCTGGACGAACATCCCGCTCTTCATGATGCGCACCTGGAGAGCCCAGGCGCCTCCGACGATCACCAGGATGAACAGGCTCAACGAGACGGCCAGGTCGGTCCGCGGCGGATAGGTGAAGTTGATGAGGCGAACGATCCGGACCGTCAGGACGTCGATGCCGGCCGGTGTGCCGATGATGAGCGGGATGGAGAACATCGCGAACCCGAACCAGACGACGATGACCGATGCCGCGGCGATGCTCGGCTTGAGGCCGGGGAGCGTGATGCGCCAGAACGTGCCGGCGGAGCCTGCGCCGGCGACACGGGCCTGCTCTTCGAGGTCTCCGGGCATGTTGCGCAGTCCGGCGGAGACGAACAGGAAGACGTACGGCACGAGCACGATGAAGTAGCAGAAGATCATGCCGTGGATCGAGAAGATGTTCAGGGGGCCGGTCTCGATCTCGATGCCGGCCAGGCCCAGAAGGTCTCGAAGCCACACGTTCAGCAGGCCCGCACGCGGGGAGAGCAGCAGCGTCCAGCCGATGGCCATGGCGATCGAGGGAAGCAGGAACGGCATCAGTGGAACGACGTCGGTGAGGCCCCGGATCCGGGCGTCGGTTCGCTCGTTGAGCCAGGCCAGCAACGAGCCGATGACGACCGCGCATGCCCCCGCGACAGCGACGATGAGCGTGGAGTCGCGGACCAGCTCGCCGACGCCCGGCGCGGTGAACGCCCGTTCGACCGGATCGACGCTGGGCGCGCCGTCCACCCAGAACAGGCGCCACACGACCCGCACGAAGGGATAGGCGACCACCACCGCGACCACGGTGATGACGGCCAGCGAGGCGATCTTGAACGGGGTGGGCCGGCGCGTCGCGCGCGTTCTCGATGCGGCTGCGTTCATGTGGGGCTCTCTCGGAGGCTCGTCGGCCGGTGCGGGCGGCTGGGCGGCGGCCGGGCGAGAACGCCCGCCGGGCCGGAACGCCCGAGCGTTCCCGCCCGCTGCCGTTGGAACCCGTGTGAGGGCGGACGGCGCTCAGCCGGTGCCGAGTGCCGCGCCGACCTTGGCGGCCGTCTCCTCGGTCACCGTGGCCGGCTGCTTGTACTTCTCTCCCAGCTTGACGCCCTGGTCGAACGGCCCCGCCGTGTAGAGTTCCTCGACTCCGTTGACCGCTTCGCTACCGGACTTCGACAGCAGGTAGCTCAGGAAGAGGCGGGCGGCATTGGGGTTCGGGGCTTGGGCGCTCAATCCGGCGCACAGCGGGGCGCCTGTGGTGTCCTCGGGAAGGTTGAAGGCAAGGGGCGCCCCCTTCTTGGCGCCGGCGCCGGTCACCTGACCGGCGGTCGGAATGAGGATGGCACCCTCACCGGCCGCGAGAGCCGCCACGGCCTGGCCGGTGTCGGGGTAGAAGCGTGCAGCCTGGGCGCCGAGGTCGCGCAGGAACCGCTCGCCGCGGCTCTCCAGGAGGAAGTCGTACACCTGGACGCGCGTCGCCGACCCCTTCGGGCTGGTCATGAGGATCCTGCCTTTCCACCTGGGATCGAGCAGGTCGTCCCACGTGGTCGGTGCTTCGGCCTTGTTGATCTCGTCCGTGTTGTACCCGATGCCGTAGGGAGCCGTCTGGATCGACGGAACCGCTCCACCGTCGAGCTTGAAGTTCTCTGGGTACTTCTCGTAGCCGGGCACGTTCGCCTTGTTCATGGCCACGACGACGCCCTTGCCGACCTGGGCTCTGACGAAGGAGCAGTCCGCGCTGACCAGGATGTCGGCCCGCACGGCACGGGCTTCGGCCTCCGAAGCGAACCTGGTGTTGATGGAGGAGCTGGCGATCTTCTCGATGGTCACCGGCAGGCCGATGGCCTTGGCATAGCCGTCGCTGAGGCGCTTGTTGAGGACCTCTTCGAGGTTCGAGTAGACGTAGACCGCCTTCTCGTCGACGGCCTTGTCGAACAACGCGGCTTGGTCGGGGTCCCGGGGACGCTTGGCGTCCTCGGCCGCGCCGCCTCCGCAGCCGACCAGCAGCGCTCCGGTGACGGCCAGGGTGAGCGCCGTCGCAGCGGCACGACGGATCAGTGAGGTCATGGGGGGCTCCTGCGGGTGAGACGGAGGTCACCGACACTTCATTCTGCTTATTCTAATCATGATTGTCAACTATTGGGTGACAACCTGCCGGCTTCTCACGATCGAGGGGGACGATGCCCCCTACCCCCTGACGGCCACGCCCGGCTTCATGAGGCGACCCCCAAGCCCGGCGGAGTGCGGCCAGCCGCCGCTTGACGAACAACGAATTAAAAGTGACTATCATCCGCCCTGATGTGGCTGCCTCATGCCCGGTGCCACGCCGGGGTAGTACTTTGCGAGCCCCGGACGCTCGATGGTGGAGTTGCAGCCCTCGATGAGGATGCCGAGCGTGCTCGCGAAGAACGCCGCCCGGGAGTCGGGTTCGGTGGGCCCGCCCCGGTGCAGCCAGTCGCACGCGGCGAGCCGCTCGCGCTCCTTGGACAGGTCCTCGGTCCAGTAGCCCATGTGGTGGAACGCCGTGCCCTTGGCCGGCTCGTTGGGTGTGCCCGGCACTCGTTCGAACAGTTCGAGCGCGCATGGCCCGGCGGTGGCGAAGGTCAGGCGGGTCTTGAGGGTGTAGGGCCGGCCGTTCTGGTCGACCGACTCTCCGACGTAGTGCTTCACCGGGAGCCAGTCGAGGTTGAGGGCGGCGCCGAACCGCTCCATTCCCTCTTCGAGGTTGTCGAGGGCGAAGGCGATGTGCCAGATCAACGCGATCCTCCGTTGGGGTAGAAGTGCTCCAGGCCGGGACGCGAAGTCAGCGTGCTGGTGGCCTCCAGCAGCACGTCGTAGGGACCCTGGGTGATCAGAATCCGCCGCAGCGCGGTCTCGGTCTGGTCGGCGAGGAAGGCGACGCACGGCAGGCCCAGGTCGGCCAGCCGTCGCTCTTCGGCCATCAGGTCGTCCGCCCAGTAGCCCAGGTGGTGGAACGCGGAATCGCCCCGGCGGACGTTGGGCGTGCCGGGGGAGGGCTCGATCAGCTCGATGGACAGGGGCAGGTCGAGGGAGAAGACCACGCGGGTGTCCAGCTCCCACGCGGCTCCGCCGGGGCCCTCAAGGGTCCGCTTGACGGTGTGGAGGTCCGCCCACTTCACGCCGAGGGCCGCCGACAGTTCGTCCATGGCGGGTTCGAGTTCGTCCACGATGAATCCCGCATGCCAGATCTGCCGTGCGGTCGGCGCTACTATGTTCATGGTATGCAGATTATCTAAGCGGAGCCCTCTCGTCCAGACGGGGCGCCGACATCGCTGGGCGATCGGGTGGGAAGTTCAGGGCGTGGACCACGTGATCCGGTCGGCGGACGGGAAGTTGACGGACTTGAGTTCCAGGAACTGCTCGATGCCGAACCTTCCGAACTCGCGGCCGTGCCCCGACTGCTTGTAGCCGCCGAACGGAGCCCTGACGTTGAGACGGCCGCCGTTGACACCGACCATTCCCATGCGCATCCGGGCGGCCGCCTCGGCGGCCTCGGCGTCCGGGCCCCAGACCGCGCCGACGAGGCCGTACTCGCCGTCGTTGGCGATCGCGATGCCCTCCTCGACGTCGTCGTAGGCCAGCACGCACAGCACCGGTCCGAAGACCTCCACCCTGGCGATCGTCATGGCGGGATCGACATCGGAGAGAACGGTCGGAGCCACATAGTGCCCGCCGCCGGGCACCGGGCCGCCGGGACCGCCGGCCACGACGCGCGCGCCGTCCTCGATTCCCCGGGTCAGCAACGCCAGGACCCGCTCCTTCTGCGCGGCTGAGATCAAGGGGCCGACGGTGACGCCTTCGGTGAACGGGTCGCCGATCCGCTGGGCCTCCACGAAGGCGGCCAGTGCCGCCTCGGCCGGGCCGACCTGATCGCGAGGGACGATGAGACGGGTCAGCGCCGCGCACACCTGGCCGGAGTTGGTGAAGCAGCGGGCGGCCGTCGCCGCCGCCGCGGTCTCGGTGTCGGCACCGGGAAGCACCAGCGAAGGGCCTTTGCCGCCCAGTTCGAGGGCGACTCGTTTCACCGACCGCGCGGCGACCGCTCCGATCTGCCGGCCGACCGCGCTCGACCCCGTGAACGAGATGCCGTCGACGTCCGGATGCGCCGTCAGCGCCTCTCCGACGGTGGAGCCGAGACCGGTCACCACGTTGAGCGCTCCCGCCGGAAGGCCCGCGTCGTGCAGCGCGTCGGCCAGCGCGTAGGCGCTCAACGGCGCCAGCTCGGACGGCTTGAGGACGACCGTGCAGCCGGCCAGCAACGCCGCGCCGACCTTGGCCACCACCTGGTGGAGCGGGAAGTTCCACGGGGTGATGGCCACCACCACCCCCAGAGGCTCGCGCACGACCACCGTGCTGTCGATCCGCTCGGACCAGGCGACCTCCGAGGCCGCGTCGCAGAGCGACCCGAGCACCTCGATGGGCCGGACGACCTGGGCGGCCCTGGAGACCGGCAAAGGCGTCCCCACCTCTTTGGAGATGAGCTCGGCGAGATCGTCCACCTCGTTCGAGAGCCGCGCGCAGGCGTCCCGGACGATCCGGACGCGAGTCTCCAGGGGAGTCGCCGACCATCCGGGAAACGCGCTCCGGACGGCACTGACCGCCTGTTCCGCGTCGGCGGCGTCCCCCGTGCAGACACGGGCGAGGATCTCGCCCGTGGCGGGATTCTCAACATAGATCCGGCCGATCGAGGCCGAGCGCTCCCAGCGTCCGCCGATGAACTGGCCGCCGGCGCGGCCCACCGGGTTCACGCCGCACCCTCCCCGGCGGGGGTGAACTCGAACTGGACGACGGCCTGGGACGCGACGAGCCCGCGCATCACCTCGCGCACCACGTCATGCGCGGGATGAGCGCTGTAGGCGCGCCAGCCGTCGGCGTCGTCGAAGTCCGCGACGAGCGCGTAGTCACCGCCGCCCGGCCGCACGCCCGCGTCGGGTCCGTGGCTGAACGACCGCACGTCCGGCGACCGGGCGCCGAGGTCGTCCAGTGCGGCACGCACCCGCGCCGCCTGGTTCTCGTCGAGTGCCTGCTTCCAGGTCATCAGGACCACATGGCGGAACATCCGTTCACCCCGCACTCGTCACGGCCGCGGGCTGGGCGCTCTGCGCCGGTTCGCCGCGGAGGAAGCCGACCTGCACGCGGTTGTACTCCTCGGGCTGCTCGAACTGCGGCCAGTGGGCGGCCTTCTTGATCAGGTGGAACCGCACGTCGGGAATGTGGGAGAACCCCGCGCGGGCGTCCTCCCACGAGTGGATCGGATTGCGGTCGCTCCAGATCACCAGCGTCTGGGCCTGCACCCGGTTCAGCCGCTCGGGAGTGAGCCAGTAGTTCCGCGCGTCCTCGGGATCGAAGATCTTCTCGAACAGCTTGGTGAGGGACTTCTTGATCCCCGGTCGCGCGTAGATCGCCTGCCGGATGCGCACGAACTCCTCGGGGACCTGCGCGGGGTCCGCGAACAGCCACGCGATCCGGGAGCGGACGGCCTCGTCCGTGGTGTGCCGCAGCGAGGCGGTCGTGCGCGCGAGCAGGTCGCCCACGTCCTCGGCCTGCCGTCCCCCGGTCGCGGGGAGGCCGCCGGAGGTGTTGAGGACCAGCTTGTTCACGCGGTCGGGATGCTTGATCGCCATCCACGCGGAGACGCGCCCGCCGAACGACTCGCCGCAGAAGTCGGCCTTGTCGATGCCGGCGACGTCAAGGAACCGCACCACGTGGTCGAGCACCTCCGCGGTGGTGTAGTCGCTGGTCTCGGGAGCGTCGGTGTAGCCGTGGCCGAGCATGTCGATGGCGTAGCAGCGGCGGTCCCGGCTGTGCGCCCCGAGGTTGCGGACCCACGTTTCGGCGTGTCCGCCGCCGCCGTGCAGGAACACGATCGGGGCGCCTTCGCCCGCCTCGATGCTCCGGGTGCGCACACCGCCGACGTCATAGAAGCGCTGCTCGAAAGCGGTGCCGAGGAGATCGACCCAAATGGTGTCGCTGGGTGCCATATCGCTGCCTTTCGTTGCGGGAGAGTCGGGCCCCGCGTGCCGGAGGGATGACGCGGCTCGCGGCCCGCAGGGGCGGGGGCCGCGAGCCGCGGGATTCAACCGCGGGGATTCAGTAGCGCGCGCGAGATGAGGAGCCGGTGGATCTCGTTGGTGCCCTCGACCAGCTGGAAGACCTTCGCGTCCCGGTAGGCGCGGCCGACGCGGAACTCGGGGGAGACGCCATAGGCGCCATGGATCTGGACGGCCTCGGTCGCCACCCGCTGGGCGACGTCGCTGGCGAACATCTTGGCCATGCTCGCCTCCGTCCGCGCGCGCGAGCCGCGGTCCATCTCCTCTGCGCACCGGCGGACGAGGAGCCTGGCGGCCTGGATCCCGGTGGCCATGTCGGCGAGCTTCTGCCGGATGAGCTGGTGGTTCCCGATGGGCGTCCCGGCGATGACCCGATCGCGCGCATATGTGATCGAGTCGTCGAGGCAGCCCTGTGCGAGGCCGACCGCTCGTGCGGCGACGGAGAGCCTGCCCCGCTCGACGGCTCCCATGGCGATGCGGTAGCCCTCGCCCTCTTCGCCGAGAAGGCACTCGGGACCGACGCGAACGTCCTCCAGCACGACCTCCCCGCTGCACAGGGGACGGAAGCCGAGCTTGTCCTTGAACGGATGGGTGGACAGGCCCGGAGTGTCGATCGGGATCACGAACGCGCTGACTCCGGCGCGTCCGAGGGCGCGGTCGCGCGTGGCGAAGGTGACGATGAAGCCGGCGATGTCGATGTTGGTGATCCACGTCTTGGCGCCGTTGATCACGAACCCGTCGCCGTCGCGGCGGTAGGCCGTCTCCATCGCGGCCACATTGCTGCCGGACTGGGGTTCGGTGACGCCCGCGCATCCGAAGATCTCGCCCGCGGCCAGCGGAACGAGCCATCTCTTCTGCTGCTCGGCCGTGCCGTGGTCGAGCAGGCCCGAACCGACGAGTGCGGAAGGCATGCTCATCAGGACACCGAGGCAATGGTCGGCGGTCGACATCGCCTCGATGACCGCCGCGTACGTGACGTGGTCCAAACCGGCGCCGCCCAGTTCCACCGGAACGGTCCCGCCGAACAGCCCGAGTTCGCGCATGCGGTCGAGGATGTCGCGGGGCAGTTCCTCGGCCTTGTCGTAGCCGGCGGCACGCGGGGCCACGACGTCTCGTGCGAACGAGGACACCAGGTCCACCAGCGCTGCGGACTCTTCGGCGGAAGTGCTCACGGTGTCCTGCCTTTCGAACGGGCGGTCCGGTCATTCGCGGAGCGGCGGGACCGAGCTCGGCGGAAACGGGAGGGGACGGGGACGCGAGCCGGCGCTCATCGGCACCCGCCCAGCGCCGTGCCAACGTCCAGCGGCCCCGTCCGGCACGTTGACGACGAGCCGAGTCAGGTCTCTATAATATGAGCATGGTAACTATGATTAATCACCCGATCAAGCGCCGCCCCGCGCCGGTACGGGCCCCCGCTCGATGAGCGGGTCCCTGAAGTTCGTCTTCGGCGGCCGTTACGACCGCCTCGCCGACGTGCCGGAGGTCGCCGCTCGCACCGGGATCGCGTTGGAGCTGGAGACGCTCGCCAGCCCCAAGGACGCCTTCGCCGCCCTGCGCGACTCCCCGGACGTCGCCGGCGGCGAGATGTCGGTGTCCTTCTATATGACCGAGCGATCCCGCCTCCGGGACGCCTGCGATCTCGTGGCGCTTCCCGTGTGGGTCTCGCGCGCGTTCCGGCACTCCAACATCTACGTGCGGCGGGACTCCGGCCTCCGCACGCCGGCCGACCTGCGGGGCAAGCGCATCGGGTTGCCCGAGTACGGGATGACGATGGCGGTCTGGCTGCGCGGTCTCTTCGCGGACGAGTACGGCCTGGCGCCCGGGGACGTGCGATGGATCACCCACCGGGCCGCGACCGGACTGACCGAGGACGCGGTGAAGTACCCGTCCGGGGTCGAGATCGTGGCCGCGCCGCCGGGACGCTCCCCGCAGCGGCACCTTCTCTCAGGCCACATCGATGCCTGGATCGGGGCCGGGGTCGCCCCGCCGGCGCCCGGAGTGCGCCGCCTCTTCGAGGATCCGTTCGCCGAGGAGCGCGAGTACTTCGCCAAGTCCGGCGTCTTTCCGGTGATGCACGTGCTCGTGGTCAAGCGCGATGTCCTGGACGGTGACCGCTCCCTGGCGCCCCGGCTCTTCGCGATCTTCGACGAGAGCAAACGCCGGGCACAGGAGCGGCTGTGGTCGACCGGCGTCGCCTACTCCACTCTGCCGTGGGCCTTGCAGGCGGCAGAGGAGCAGACCCGGTTCATGGGCGGGGACCCCTGGCCGTACGGGCTGGCGGCGAACGCGCCCACGCTCGACGCCCTGATGCGCTACATGGACCAGCAGGGCCTTCTCTGGGACGACCTGCCGCTCAACGAGTTCTTCCTGCCGCTTGAGCCGGCATGAGCGGTCGCGCCGCCCCTCCCCGGGAGTCATCATGATCACGGAAACGACGACCGCCCCGATCGCGCGGGCGGCGGTGCTCACCGGCCGCCGGCGGATCGAGATCCGCGAGTTCCCGATCCCCGCGGCCGGACCCCGCGACGGAGTCCTCGCGGTCGAGGTCAACGGTGTCTGCGGCTCCGACGCGGAGTTCTACGATGCGGCCCTCGACGGCTATCCGATGCCGATGACGCTGGGGCACGAGCCTGTCGGCCGGGTCGTCGCGCTGGGGGAGGAACTGCGCCGTGCCTCCGGCGTCGATGTCGGCGCCAGGGTCGTCGTCAACTCGGCGATCCGCTGCGGACGGTGCGCGGACTGCGCGGCGGGCGGGGACTGCCGCTCTCGTTCCTACGGGACCGTCTCCCCCGACGAGCCGCCCGGACTGTGGGGCGGAATGGCGACGCACCTGTACCTGGCGCCGGGTGCCACGCTCATCCCGCTCGCCGAGCACGTCACGCCGGCCGCCGCGGCGTTCCACAACCCGCTCGCCAACGGCTTCCAGTGGACGGTCGAGTCCGGCCGCGTCGGCCCCGGAACGACGGTGGCCGTCCTCGGCGCGGGCCCCCGCGGCCTCGCCTGTGCGCTCGTCGCGGTCCACTCGGGTGCCGGGCACGTCACCTGGGTCGGTCTTCCCCGCGATCGCGAACGGCTCGCGCTCGCGGCCGGGTTCGGGATCCACGACACCTACGAGACGGGTTCCGACGACCCCGGCGAGTTGCGGGACGCCCTCGGCCGGCCCGTGGACGTCGTCGTCGACACCACGCCCTACTCGACGTCGGCGGTCGAGCAGGGCCTCCACGCGCTCAAGCGGGACGGGCGGCTGGTCCTGGCCGGGTTGAAGGGCTCGGGTCGCAGGCTCGAACTCGAGATCGACCTGATCGCCCGGCGAAGGCTCACCGTCACCGGCCCCCACAGCAAGGGGCTGCGATCTCTTCGGATGGCCGTCCAAGCACTGAACGACGGCGGCTGGAACCTGGACGCCGTCCCCTCGCGGGCGTATCCGCTCGACCATGCGGCGGCGGCCATCGAGTCGCTCGCCTCGGCCGACCCGGCGCGCCCGCTGCAGGTGCGCGTCCAGAACTGACGGACGAGAGGAGTGAACGGCGTGCGGACGGCATCGGCGCCGATCGGTCCGGCCGGAGGAGGTCTCCGATCGATCTTCGTGCGGACCCCCGGGTTGACCATGCACGCCCTGGCCGCCGGCATCGGCCGGCCCCGGGTGCCGATCGTGCTGATCCACGGCTTTCCGCAGACCTCGCACGCGTTCCGCCATCAGGTCACCGCCCTGGCGGCGCACGGCCATCCCACGTACGCGGTGGACACGCGCGGTTACGGCCGGACCGACAAGCCGGGCACCCGGGTGAGCCGCGCCCTTCTCGCCGAGGACATCCGGCGGTTCTGCCTTGCCGAGGGGTTGTCCGACGTCACCGTGGTCGGTCATGACTGGGGAGGTCTGATCGCCTTCAAGGCGGCCATCGACCATCCGGCGATGTTCACGCGCCTGGGACTCATCGACTCCCCCTGCACGGTCATCTCCCCCGACATCCCCCACCCGTACTGGTTCAAGGCGGAGCCGCTGCCCGAGGCGTTCCTCGCGTCCCACGCCGCGGACATGATCGAGGTCCGGCTGGGCGGCCGTGCCGGCACCGTCCTGGGCGATCGTCCGGGCAACGCCTACGGCAACACCCAACCCGAGCGCGATGTGCCCTTCTTCTCGGACGCGGACATCGCCCACTACGTCGCGAGCCTCGACGCGGCCTCGCGGGCGAACGCCGTCCAGTACTACCGCTACGCCATGCCGCTCCACCGGGTCATCGCGGATCCGGACGCACCGAACGGCGAGCGCTACCAGGCGCTCTCGGAACGGGAGGTGGCGGCCATGTGGCTGCACCACGAGGGTTATGACGCGCACCCGTGGCGGCACGAGTTCCATGACTTCGGTCCCGAGGACCGTCACAAGCGGTTCCACGGGCCGTCGCTGCTGATCTACGGGAGGCAGTACGCGGCCCGCTTCCCCGCACACGCCGACGGGGTCCTGCCCAGTGGCGACCCGTTCGCCGAGCAGTATGCGCGGTATTTCACCGACATGACGGTCCGCGAGACCGAGGCCGGTCACTACATCGCCGAGGAACTCCCGGAACTGGTGACCGGGGAAGTGCTCGCTCTGGCCGATCGCTGACGACCAGGGCCGCTGCCGCCGGTCCCGGGGGCGGGCCCGCAACGCCGGAAGCCCGGACGCCCGTTGTCACGGCGGCCGGGCTCCGCGGTCCGGCGGGGCCGGGAGTCCTACAGGTCGAGGACGAGCTTCGGTGAGCGGGAGCGGCCCACACAGATCAGCATCGTGCCCTCTTCGTCGTGCTCCTCGGGCGACATGAGGGTCCCGCGGTGATCCGGCCGCCCGGCGAGCACCCGGGTCTCGCAGCTGCCGCAGTAGCCCTCCTGGCACGAGAAGCCCAGGTCGCTCCTGACCGATTGGGCCACCTCCAGAATGCTCTCATCCGCCGCGATCGTCAGCGTCACGCCCGAAGCCGCGAGCTCGACCTCGAACGCGGTGTCCTCGCCGCCCGATGCCGGAGCGGCCCCCGATGCCGTGAACCGTTCCAGGTGCAGCCGGTCGGCGACTCCGGCGGCCGTGCACGCGTCCGTCATGGCGTCGAGCAGCCCGGCGGGACCGCAGCAGTACAGAAGAGCCCCTTCGGGCAGTGCTCGCACGATGCCGGGCACGTCCAGAAGACCGGCCTCGTCCTGGGCGACCACGGTCGTCCGCTCCCCGCCGAGGGCCGCGAGTTCCGAGACGAACGCCATGGAGGCCCGGACGCGGCCACCGTAGACCAGCCGCCAGGAGGCGCCGCGGCGCTCGACCTCCTCCACCATCGCCTTGATCGGCGTGATGCCGATACCGCCGGCCACGAACAGGTACTCGTCCGCGTCGACGAGCGGGAAGTGGTTGCGGGGAAGGCGAGCCTCGATCTCATCGCCGGCCTTGAGGTCACGGTGCACCTCGACCGACCCCCCTCGTCCCCGCTCCTCCCTGAGGACGCAGAACGTGTAGGAACTCGTGTCGGCGGGGTCCCCGCACAGCGAGTACTGGCGGGACAGCCCGGAGGGCAGCCGCAGTTCCAGGTGCGCCCCCGGCTCCCACGGCGGGAGCGGGCCGCCGCCGACGGCCTCGAACTCGAGCAGGAGAACGTTCTCGGCGACCTGCTCGGTACGGTCGAGGATCAGCTTGAGCCTGGAGTCGCCGGTGCCGTCGGCCATGGTCAGTTCTCCCCGCTCCCGGCCACCGGCATCGTGACGTCGTAGCGGATGTACCGGCTGCTCCCCTCCACGCCGGCGAGCTTCTGGACGCCCTCGGGGTCCTTGGTGACGCCGCGTTCGAGAAGGAGGCGCACCATCTTCGTCTGGATCCCCTGAGCCTCCTCCGAACCCTGCTCCCACAGCAGCATGGGACGCCCGAGGCAGACGTGCGGCCCGGCGCCGAAGGCCATCCCGAAATGCGGCACCCTCGGGTCCTCGACCGTCCGGTTCAGGTTGTAGACGCCGGCGTCGTCACCGAAGACCGACGGGTCGTGATTCGCCTTCTCGACCCAGCCGGAGACCCAGGCGCCGGCGGGGATGAAGCGGCCGCTGGACTCCAGCACGGTGTCCTCGACGGCCATCCGGACCAGGTACGGACGGGAGGCCCGGTGCAGACGCAGCGATTCCTTCACGGCCAGATTGATGAACTCCCGGTCGCCGACCCTCGCCCGGTCCCCGGGATGGTCGGCGAGCCACGTGAGCAGGTCGTCGATGGCCCAGGCGACCTGCCAGACGGGATTGTTGACCGAGGCCGAGAGCAGCGCGACCATCTCGCGGAAGATGAGTTCCTCGTCGAGCCGGGCGTCCTCGGGGACCAGGAGCAGGCTCGTGAGGAGGTCGGCGGGAAGCGCGTCGCGCTTCCCGGGATCATCGCCCGCCTCAAGGATCAAGGCCCTGCGGCGGGCGAGGCTGGGTGCGAACATCTCTTCGCGGATCTGGCGGCGCGCCTCCCGGGCGGTGTCCAGGATCCGCCGGCGCGCCTCGGGGGTGGCGTACTCGACGGTCAGGCCGCTGACGACGTCGGACCCCAGCCGCTGGAACCGCGCGACCGTTTCGTCGTCGTCGACGTCGTCCAGCCCGACGAAGGCGGCCGTGACGCGCCAGATCACCCGCTTGCAGAAGTCGATGAGATCAAAATGGATCATCCCGTCGCGGGGCTCGGCGGTCTCCTGGACGCGCTTGAGGTTGTGCGCGTACACGGCGTCGATGAGCTTGCCCTCGGCGCCCCACGGCTGCGACGCCCTGATCATCTTCATCACGGCGCGGCGGCGGTTCAGGTGCTCGCGCCCGTCGATCGCGATGAGGCTGCCATGGACGAACTCGTCGGACTCCGCCTTGGTGCCCGCGACGACGAAGTCGCGGCCTCGCCGCAGAACCTCCTCGACCTCCCGGTATTCGGTCAGGTCGATGAAGCTCCGCGCATCCCAGGACTGTGCTTGGCTCATGCTGAGTTCCTCAATTCGCGTTCCGGCCGGCCGAAGGTTGACGTTGTCTGCTCGCTGGGCGTGGGCCACGGTCCGACGGCTCCGTCCGGTCCGCCTCGGCCCCGAGCCGGGCGGGCGGCGGCGCGCCGGTCCCGCGTGAAGCCGTGCGCCGCCGGCGGGTACGTCATCGGCGTCGGGATCGGCGTGGCCGAGCCGAGAAGGGCTCTCTCCCGCGGGCCGGCGAGGACATCCAATGGCCAAGTATAGTTACCATGCACATAGTATAGGTGGATGCCGGCGACGCCACAACGGACCCGCATCCTCTTGGATCAGGGAGTTCCGACGGGGTCGGAGCGCCGCGGATCTTTCCCTGCATTTGGTCGTCACAGATGTCAGGGAGGTTGTACTAGGCTGGAGGGCGGCGAACAGCCGAGAAGAAGGGCTCCCCGTGGCAGGTCCTGTGCAGAGGCCGATGAAGCAGTCCGAGATCGTGGCGCGCGACCTCACCAACCGCATCGTGTCCGAGAACCTGGCCGAAGGCACCCGGCTGCCGAACGAGCGCGAGATGCTGGAGACCTACCAGGTCGGTCGCAGCACCCTGCGCGAGGCTCTGCGGCTGCTGGAGAGCCGGGGTGTGCTCACCATCAGGTCCGGCCGCGACGGCGGACCGGTCGTGCGCGGTCCCCGCGCCTCGGACCTGGGCGAGGCGCTGACGCTGCTGCTGCAGTTCGAGCGCGTGCCGTTCTCCGAGGTCTTCGCCGCCCGGCAGGCGCTGGAGCCCCGGCTCGCGCGGATGGCGGCCGAGAACATGGACGACGAGACGCTCACCGAGATGGCCGCCTGCAACGAGCGGATGGCCGCCAACCTCGACGACCGCGAGCTGTTCCGCAAAGAGAACTTCCGGTTCCACGAACTGGTGGCCGCGGCGGCGCAGAACAAGGTGCTCGAACTGTTCTCCGCGGCGCTGGAGTCGGTCGCGGACGGGCTCGCCTTCGGTGTGGTGGCCGGTCAGTTCACGCACGCCCACCGCGCCGTCGCGCTGGACGCCCACCGCAATCTGCTCAAGGCGTTCATCACACGCGATCCCGACGCCGCCGAAGAAGCGATGCGCGTCCACCTCGAAGAGGGCCGGGCCTCGTGGGTCGCCGCCTACCGGGACCTGTCACGCCGTCCCGTCCAGTGGGCATCAGCGGCCACACAGGCCACGCGCACCGAATTCTGATCCCGAGCGGCTCCCTCCATCTGGCAGGCGGGCGCTTCCCGCTTCCATGGGCGCCGCAAACCCCGGCGTTCCTTCACCCGGGCTTGCCGGCCCCCTGCGGCACGAGGCCGCTCTTGCCGGGCCGGCCGAGGTCACCGCCGTCGAACTCGGCGTCCCTGGAATCCGCACCGAGCGGCCGCGCCCACGCCCGTTCCCCCTTCCGGGCTCGCAGCGCTGGACCATAACATGATTATGGTAGGGAGTTTTGTTATGGTCGATCGACCTCGTGGCCCTGCCGGGTCGTCCGAACTGGAGGGGGTTCGCATGAACGTGACATCGCCGGTCGAGTACCGGGTCGTCGACAAGATCGCCTACATCCGGCTCAACCGGCCCGAAACGGCCAACGCACTCGACCTCGACCTTGCCCTCGCGCTGTGCGCCGCCGCGCAGGCGGCCGGCGGCGACGAGTCGGTCCATCTCGTGACACTGACGGCGGCAGGCGGACGTTTCTGCGCCGGTGGCGACCTCGCCGCCATGGCGGCCGACGGCGACACCGGGAAGTACGTGTACAAGCTCGCGACGGCCGTCGACACGTTCACGAAGATGCTGTGGGAGATGCCGAAGCCCGTACTGGCGAGCGTCCAGGGCGTGGCCGCCGGCGCCGGCCTGGCGCTCGTGCTGGCCGCCGACCTCGTCGTGGCGAGCCGCGATGCGCGGTTCCTGGCCGCGTACGGTGCGGTCAACCTGACTCCGGACTGCGGCCTGTCCTACCTTCTGCCGAGGAGCGTGGGCGAGCACCGCGCGCTGGAGATGACGCTCCTGGACCGGGTGCTGACCGCGGACGAGGCCGGCGAATGGGGCATCGTCACCATGGTCTGCGACAACGCCGAGCTGGCCGCCACGACGGACGCCCTCGCCCGCAGGCTGCTCGCCAGATCGTCGTTCGCGCTCGGCAACACCAAGCGGCTCATCAGGCAGGGCTGGGAGCAGACACGGGTGGACAGCGGCTGGGCGGAGACCGCTTCCATCGCACGGGCCGCCGCGACTCCCGAGGCCGCCGACGCCATCACGGCGCTCTTCCAACGCTGAACCGGCAGCGTCCGGGCGTGCGGCCATGCCGGCGCCGGCGGCCAAGGGCCCACTCGGAGGGACCGCCGAAAAACACAGGCAGCCTGTTGACTTGGGGGTCACCGGCAACCTACGCTCTATTTCTGTTAAGTCTTATCAGAGATAGGAGTACGGGTGTGGAGGTCGTTCCGCTCAAAGCCGCGCTGGGTGCAGAACTGCGAGGCGTGGACCTCACCGAACCTCTGGACGACCGCGACGTCGAGACCGTGCGCAACGCGTTCGCCGACCACTTCCTGCTGGTCGTCCGCGATCAGCGCCTCAGCGGCGAGGACCAGGACCGGTTCGTCCGCTATCTGGGCCCGCTCCAGCGGTTCGACAACGGCGCATATCACCAGTTCATGACGAACCAGGCCGTGGAGAACGCCGCGGAGGCCGGTTCGGGACGGCTGCTCTTCCACAACGACGGCGCCTACCGTGAACGCCCCCGTGCCGGGACGTCGCTCTACGCCATCGACGTCTCACCGACGTCCCCTCCGACGAGCTTCGCCAACGGCGTCCGCGCCTACGAGCTCCTGCCCGAGGAGCTTCGGCGGAGAATCGAGCCGCTCAGCGCGGTCCACATCCTCGACTACGACGACCCCGAGCAGGAGTCGAACCGTGTCCGGGAGGCCGACTTCCCAGCCGGAAGGACCTTGGCGGACGTCCGTCATGCCGTCCACCCGATGGTGGTCACCCTGCCCCACAGCGACCGCAAGGCCGTGTTCGTCAGCGAGTTCTACACCAGTCACATCAAGGAGCTCGGGCCCACCTCCGAGGAGGGCGAGGATCTCCTGCAGCAGGTCTTCAAGATCCTCTACCAGGAGTCCAACGTCCACTCGCACCACTACCGCAACGGCGACCTCGTCGTATGGGACAACCACGCCGCGCAGCACGCCCGCTCGGGCTCGGTCGACTCCAACCCGCGCCACCTGCGTCGCCTGGTCCTCGACCGGCTGTCGTGGAGCCGGACGGCATGAGCACCGAGCCGGCCCCTCGGCCCAACGCCTCCACCGGACAGGAGCCACCAGTGAAGGTCGGAATCATCGGTCTCGGCAACATGGGCGAACAGATCGCCGCCGCCGTCATCCGGGCGGGAATCGAGACACACGTCTACGACATTCGTCCCGAAGCGATCGCGAAGCTCGTGGCACAGGGTGGCCACGGCGCCGCCTCGGTCAAGGAGCTGGCCGAGGCGGTGGACGTCATCGGAGTGGTGGTCCTCAACGAACAGCAGGTCAGCCGGGTCGCGGACGACATTGCCGCGGCGGGGCGGCCCCGTACGATGGTCGTCCACAGCACCGTCACGCCCTCCTATGTCCAGGAACTCCACACGCGCCTCGCCTCATGCGGGGTGGCCGTCGTCGACGCCCCGGTCGCCGGCGGCGTCGCACGTGCCAGGACCGGTGACCTCACCGTCATGATCGGTGGAGACGACGCGGTGGTGGCCGGCCTCGGTCCCGTGTTCGAGGCCATCGGCCGCGACATCTTCCACGTGGGCCCGGCGGGCGCCGGAACGGCGGTCAAGCTGGCCGTGAACTTCATGACCATCGCGGGCTACGCCCTTGAGATCGAAGCGATGGAGATGGTCCGGGCCTACGGGCTCACCGAGGACGCGCTGAGCACCGTCCTCACCACCAGCTCCGCGGACTCGCGTGCCGTGCGCCGGTGGGGCTTCCATGATCGTCTTCGGCGTGCGGCGCCCCCGGGGACCGAACCGTCGCACCTCGTCATGCGCAAGGACGTCGCCTCCTTCGCGACCGCCGGGGGCCAGGCCGGCCTGATCCTTCCGCTGGCGGCCGTCGCCGCGCAGACCCTCCTCGGCACGATCGAGAAACGCGACCGGTACCTCGACGAACTGGGCGACGTGCCTCCCGTTCCGTGCTGCGCGGCCTGCACCCAGGAACTGATCCCGCCGTTCCGGGAGGCGGGCGTGCACCCTGAGTGCGCCACCTCGTAGCCCGTACGATCCACGCCCGCTCTTCGACATCCCGGGTCGGATGGTCCCGCTGACCAGGGGCGGGCGTGGACGGCGAAAGATGCACAGGAAGACTGCGTAGGCCGCCTGAGGAAAGCGATAGGGTGGGCGCGTGGAGACCGATTCGACAACGCCGGAACTCGCCATGGCGCTGTCACTCGCGACCGCCAGGCTGCGGGCCCGCCTGCGCAGCGAACAGGCCGAGGTCACCACCGGCCAGAACATGTCCCAGCTTTCGGTGCTCGGCCGCATCTCCGAGGCGGGCACGACGACCGCCAGCGAGCTCGCCAAGGCCGAACACGTCCGCCAGCAGTCCATCGCCGAGACGGTGGCCGGCCTCAAACGGCAGGGGCTCGTGTACAGCCGGCCCGATCCGTCCGACGGCCGCAAAGCGCTCCTCAGCCTCACCGAATCCGGCGCGGATCTCGTCCGCTCGATCGTTGAGCACCGCGGGGCATGGCTCGCCCGCGCTCTCGACGCCCACGTCACGGCCGCCGAGCGGGCGGTGCTGGCGCAGGCCACCGAGATCATGTTCCGGCTGGCCGACTGCCCCCCGCTGCGCGAGGCACCCCCGCCCGAGCGCGAGACGCCCTGAGACGCATTCTCGACCCAGACCCGAAGCCTCGCCGGGCGCCGCACGGGTGCGCCGAACCTGTGTCAGCGCACCTGTCGCGGCGGCGGCCGCGACAGGTGCCCGCCACGGCGTGATTCGCTCCGCGCCCGGCCACAGCGGGGACGGGGCGAGATCAGCGGTGGAATCGCACCGGCATCGCCGTCCAGCTGTTGCGGATGATGTGGATCACCGGAGTGGCCGGCGCGGCGAGCTCGATGCGCGTGAACTCGTCCAGCAGCGCATTGAGCACGATCGGTGCCTCAAGGCGGACGAGTCGCGACCCCGCGCACACGTGCGCTCCGGCCGAGAAACTGAGGTGCTTGACGCTTTCGGCCCGGCTGACGTCGAAGCGGTACGGATCGGGGAAGACCGCCTCGTCACGGTTGGCGGCCATGTACATCAGGTAGACGTGCTGACCTTCCCGGATGAGCTGACCGTTGAGCTCGGTGTCCGCGACAGCTGTACGCAGGAACGCGCGCGCGGGAGTGACCCAGCGAAGTGTCTCCTCGATCGCGAGAGGGACCAGCGACCGGTCATCGCGGAGCTTCTGCCACTGGTCGGGGTGCTGGGCCAGTTGATGGACCAGCCCGGCGAGCAGCGCGGGTCGTGTCGCTCCCGGCCGCCATCATGGTCATGGCGAACATGACGACGTTGGCCTCGGAGACCTTCTTCTGGTCCAGTTCCGCCTCTAGCAGGACGGTGAGCAGGTCCTCGCCACCGGGATTCTGCTTCTTGGCCTCGATGCTCTCGATGATGTACCGCTGGAGGCTCTGGAACTCGGTCGCCGCGGCGCGGAGCTCGTCGAACGTGAGGTCGGCGCCGAGCTTCTCCAGCTCGTCGCTCCAGTGCTGGACCCGCTTCACGTCGGTGTCGGGGAGTCCGATCAGGTGCGTCGCGGCGATGATCGGGACCACGCTCGCGCTGGGGATCCAGTCGACCACCTCGCCGGATCCGATCCCGCGGACCAGGTCGCGGACGACCTCGGTGAGCGTGCCCCGCATCCGTTCCAGTGCGCGGGCCGAGAACGCGGGGGCGATGACGCGGCGAAGCTCCTGGTGCCGGGGCGGGTCGGTGGTGCCGACCTGCTCGCCGCCCTTGGGGAAGAAGCTGTCGGTCAGCAGCTCGCCGCCGGCCTGGGCCTGGTACTTCACGTCGTTCAGGAACAGGCCCCTGGAGCTGACGAACTCCGACGGGCGGCGGGTCACGGCGTGGATGTCGGCGTGCCGGGTGAGGACGAACGTGTCCAGGGGCTCGTAGTAGTAGAAGGGCTGCTCTCTCCGCATCCACTCGAACGTGGGCCACGGGTCGTCGAGGTAGAAGTGCGGGTCCTCGATCAGGACGGTTGGTGCGGCGACGGACATCTGCGCCCTCCGTAAATAGTGTTACTGTAATCAACGTAATGAGGGTCACATTGGGTCGTCAAGAGTCCGTGGCCCGCCGTCCATCGACCGGAGAGGCGGATGAGTCAGATGCAGCGTGTCGGAGCTGACCCCCGCGTATGCATGGGGTCCGGGCTCTGCGAACACATCGCGCCGACCCACTTCAAGGTGGAGAACGGCGCCGTGACCCTGATCGAGGAGGTCGTGGCTCCGGACCGGGAGGACGAGGTCACGGAGGCCGTCGACGCCTGCCCGACCAGGGCTCTTCGCCTTCTCTCGGGGCCCTGAGCGCGTCCCTGGTCTGGATGACGGTCTCGGGTTCTTCGCCCTGCGGCCGGCCGGGCGTCGTTCACGGCCTTTGCAGGCGGTTCAGGTGGACGCGCTGTGGACGAGGTCGTGGACGGCCTCGCTCATGGTGACCGGATCGATCTCGCCGAGCGGCACCGAGTCCTTCGGGGCATGGGCCGGGGCGGGGCCCGCCCACAGAACATTGATCTTCTGGTCCTCGCCCTCGCCGTACATGTAGTAGGAGAGGCCGGGGCTCAGGCCAGCCACGACGTACAGGCCCGCGGGGTCGCGCCGGGCGAGCCAGCCGCCCGCGAACTCGCCGGCCGCGTCCACGGACTCCCAGCGTCCCTGGGAATGGCCCTTGGCCTTGCCGTAGGACAGCACCAGGCCCTCTACCCGGGCGAGCCGGTGCGCGGCGCGCTCGTCGGCCGTGAGCCGGTAGACGGGCCGTCCGAGCTGCGCGAACGGCTGGAGGATCTCGTAGCCGGCGAACAGTTCCGCCCAGGCGTCGAGGTCGTCCAGCAGGATCGGGTGGGCGATGGCGATGCGGGCGTCCGGCGCCGGGGTGAACGGGGCGCCGTCGACGTCGGCGCAGGTGCGGTCCTCGGCGACGCGGAAGGCGGTACCGCCATCGGTGATCCACACCAGCCGGCGGACGATGTGCCCCATCAGCGGGTGGGCGACGAACAGGGTGCGGAAGTCGTCCGGCGCCCAGCTCCGCCGGGTGGTCATGGCCTTTTCGAGGCGCTTGATCTCCTGGTCGGCGATCGTCCGCAGGTCCTTCTTGAGGCCGGTGAACAGGGCGTGCGCGGCCGGGGCGAGGGCCGGATCGTCCTTGGGGCCGGGCTTGGGCGCGCTCTTGCGGACTTTGCCGTTCGGCTCCACGACCAGCGGGACGAGCTGCCGGTCGAAGGTCACGGTGAACCGGCGCGGGCCGTAGTCCAGGACGAGGGCGCCCTGGGCGTCCAGGCCGAAGTCCGGGACGGCGCGGTCGGCCAGGGCGTCCGGGGTGATGCCGCGCGCGGCGGCGATCTCGTCGATCTTCCGGGTCGCCTTGGCTTTGAGCCCCTTGTACCTGCCCCGCCGGGTCAGCTCGAACAGGTGGGTGAGGGCGACGTCGGAGCCGATCTGGGCGAGGACGTCCAGTGCGGCGGCGGCCCGGCTGCCGGCGCCTTCGCCGGGCCAGATTTTGATCAGCGGGCTGAGCCGCCGCACCGTCGTGTCGTCGCCGATCAGGCCGAGCTGCGCCAGCGCCCAGTTGTGCCGGGTGGGCGCGCCGACCGCATACCAGCGCTGGAACAGCGCCCAGGAGAACTCGGCCAGCGAGTGCCGGTCGCAGAACTCGCGGACGACCATGACATCGGGGGCCTTCTTGGCGAGCAGGTTCAGCAGGCACCTGGTCGCGTTCGCGGGCAGTGCGCGGTCGCGGCCACGGGTGAGGATCCGCGGAAGCAGCGCCGGGTCGGCCCAGTCCACCTTCGCGCTGCGGGCGGGCTTGCCCGCGAGCACGCCGGGCAGGTCGCCGCCGTCGGGGACCGCCGGTCGCGGCAGCAGCGCCTCGACGGCCCCCGATGGCGGCGCCTCGGCCAGGCCGGGCTCGGTGTACAGCAGCCCGCGCAGCAGCCCGGCCGCTTGCAGGCCGCGGGTCGTGCCGTTGTCGGCCAGCGGCGCCAGCACCCGGAGCGCAAGCTCCGGATACCGTTCGGCCGCCTCCTGCAAGGCGGCGGGCACCCCCTTTTCACCCATGTGGTCGAGCAGGACGGGGAAGATTTCCTCGTCGGCGATCTCCAGGAGGGCCCGCACCACGATCGGACGCGTCTCAGCGGCGTCGTCGTAGGGGTACCCGAGTGCCCTGCCGAGCAGCGGGAGAGCATCCGAGCCCAGCCCGTCGAGCAGCGTCCCGATCACGGCGGGGGTCACCGGTATCCAGCCGATCCGGTTGACGTGCGCGGCCCTGGACAGCGAGCAGAGCACGTGCTCGTGGTCGAGGACGCTCAGGCCGGAGGGGTCGTCGAGGGACTCGTCCGTCCAGGCCCTCTCGGTCGGGACGAGATAGGAGGCCGTGCAGCGCCTCCAGGCGTCGCCGCGGTGTGCCGCCAGACGCGCGACGGCGTCGCGGTATTCGGCGTCGGGAGCCGCCGCCAGCAGCGTGCGGAGCCGCTTGACCACCGTGTCCCCGGCGATCCACCGGCCCGCGGCGACGTGGTCGTCGCAGATCGCACGCCGGATCTCGCCGCGCCATCCCCTGGGCGGGTCGTCGTGGGCGTAGGAGACGAGCCAGACGACACCGCCGGAGTCGGAGGTCATCGGCCGCGGCACCGGGCCGAGTTCGATGGAGGACACCTCGGTGACCGCGCAGGCGGCGAAGGCGAGCCCGTGGTCCAGCACCCAGGCGTCCAGGAAGGCCGCGCCGTCGACGTCCTCCAGGTACTTCACCGCTACCGCGGCGACGGCCGCCGCGCCCGCCGGGTCGGGCTCGCCGTCCAGCCATGCCCGGACGGCCTTGCCGAGTTCCGGGACGGTGCGCTCGTGCTCCAGCATCTCCTCGGCTATCGGGCGTGCCGCGCGCGCCCAGTCGCGCGCCCTCCGCGCGGCGTCCTCGTCCAGAACGCCCCTCGGCCCCGGGATGCCGCCGTGCCTCGGATGGAAGTGCTCACGCCACTCGACCGGAATGTTCGCCCTCTTGACCATGCCCCAGCAAGCTAGCGAGCCCGGCCGACATTTCCGTTACCCGTGGTAGTCGGCCGGTTGAGGACGTCGCGGGTGGTCCGGCCCTGTCCGCTGATAAGCGGTGCCGGCCGTGGGATCGGTCGCTACGGTGGGCACATCGGACAATTTCACAAGGGGAGCGCAGGGTGACCGACGACCGTGAACCGATGATCCGCGACGACATCCCCGCCTCGGCGCGGGTGTACGGATGGGCGCTGGGCGGCAAGGACAACTACCAGGTCGACCGTGACTTCGCGTTGAAGACGGCGCCCGCCTTCCCGGAGTCGATCGACATCAGCCGGCAGAACCGGCTGTTCCTGTACCGGGCCGTGCGCTACCTGGCGACCGAGGCCGGGATCCGCCAGTTCCTGGACATGGGCTGCGGGCTGCCCACCAACAACAACGTCCACCAGGTCGCCCAGCGGTTCACACCCGATGCCCGCGTCGTCTACGTCGACATCGACCCCATCGTGCTGGCCTACGGCCGCGCGCTGCTGGCGGGGGACGGCTCCACCGTCGTGATCAACGCTGACTTCCGCGACCAGGGGGCCCTGCTGGCCCACCCCGACGTGCGGCGGCTGATCGACTTCGACGAACCGCTCGCGGTGCTCTTCCTGTCGGTCGGACACCACCTGACCGACGCCGACGATCCGCGCGGCATCCTGCACAACGTCATGGACCGTGCCGCGCCCGGCAGCCACCTGGCGTTCTCCCAGATCGTCTGCTCCGACCCCGACCGGGCCGCCGACCTGGAAGCCCGGATGAGCGCCGCCGGCATCCCCTGGCAGAACCGCACCCGCGAACAGGTCCACGCGCTCCTGGAGAACGGCCTGGAGCCGGTCGAGCCGGGTCTTGTGAACCTCCTGCACTGGCGGCCCGACCCCGGCCAGCCGCCGCTGCCGCCCGTCCCCGACGAACTGGCCCAGTTCGTCGGCGCCTCCAGGATGGGACGGGACATGTGCGAATACGGCGGCGTCCTCCGCAAACCGTGACGAGGGCGGTCATCGGGCGGCCGCCACGGCGGCGAGGAGGTGCCCCGCCCGGTCCGCCAGTTCGACCAGGGAGCCGCCGGCGGGGGCGTCGCCGAGCAGCGAGCCGCCGGCGCCGACCGCGATGGCGCCCGCCGCGATGTAGTCGGCGGCGTTGCCGGGCCCGATACCGCCCGCCGGCAGCAGAGGGATGTTCCGGAACGGTTCGCGGAGGTCGCGCAGGTACCGCGGTCCGAACACGCGGGCCGGGAACACCTTGACGGCGGTGGCGCCGAGGTCCCAGGCACGGGCGACCTCGGTCGGGGTGAGGGCGCCCGGGTAGTGGGCGATGCCGTGTTCGCGCGCCACCGCCGCGACCTCCTCGCGGGTGTCGGGGGCGCCGAGGAACGACGCGCCCGCGGCCACGGCGGCGGACGCCTCGGCGGCCGTCCGGACCGTTCCGGCGCCGAGTTCGACGCCGGCGGGCAGCCGGTCCCGGGCGGCGCGCAGCGCGTCCGGCGCATCCGGGGTGTTCAGCGTGATCTCCAGGCAGCGGACGCCGGCCGCGACGAGGGTGTCCAGGACGGCGGCGACGCGGCCGGGGCGGGTGCCGCGCACGACCGCGACGACTCCGGTCGCCGTGAGCGCGTCTCCCGGCGCCAAGCGGGGACTCATGGTCGTCCTCCCAGAAGTACGTGCGGATATCAGGTCGCCGGTGCGCGGCGGCGGTCCGTCCGCTCCACCGGTCGTCCATCCCGTACCCGGTGAACCCCCTATTGGAGCCTCGCCATTTAATGATCAAGAAAACCGTCGCGCGCCGGACCTGGAATACGGTCTGAAAGGCTCGCCGTACAGAAAAGGCTCGGGGCCGGACCATTGTGTGGTCCGGCCCCGATTTGGGTTTCAGCTAAAAGTCAGAGCTCAGAACTGAGTCTGCACCGTGACCCCGCTGAAGGCGTTCTTTCCGTAGAGGGTGATGTAGTGGTAGCCGGCGGCCGGGCTGGCGACCGTGATGGACTCGCTGTTGCCGGCGTTGATGGACCGCTTGGTGTAGCTGGTCTCAGTGGCCCACGTGCTGCCGTTGTAGTACATGTCGGCGTCACCCGTCCCACCGGACGAGGTGATGGTCAGCGAGCTGACACCCGACGGGACGTACAGGTACATGTAGTACAGGTCGCCCTGGGCACCCGACAGGTTGCTGCGCTTGCAGTTCCGGTCGAGCTGGCGGGCGTCGGTGCCGGTGCACTCGGTGCCGCCGCCTCCGCCGCCACCGGCGGCCACGGCGACCTGCTGGGACGTGGTGCCGGTGGCACCGCCGTTGTCGGTCACCGTGAGGGAGACGGTGTAGGTGCCGTCGGCCCCGAAGGTGTGGGACGGGTTCGCCGCCGTCGAGGTGGCGCCGTCACCGAAGTCCCAGCGGCGGGAAGCGATCGTGCCGTCGCTGTCGGTGGACTGGTCGGTGAAGGAGACCCCGAGACCGTTCGCGGAGTAGGTGAACCGGGCGGACGGCGCCTGGTTGCCGCCACCGCCGCCACCGCCGGCGCAGGCACCCGACGCGCACGCGGCGAGCCAGGTCCACCAGTCGCTGTCGTAGCGGCTGCCGATCGTGCTGGTCAGGAACGTACGGGCGGCGTTCCAGTTACCGCTCCGGTAGTAGCCGAGCACCGTGGCGATGTCGTTCGGGTGCTTCTCGAACATGTACCGCACCGCCAGGTAGCCCCAGTAGTAGATGCGGGTCGTGTCGTGGCTGTAGGTGGTGTCGAACAGGGTGCTGAGCGCGTAGGTCCTGTTGGCGGCCTGCGCGATCGCCGAGTCGTTGACCACCTGGCGGTAGGAGTAGGAGACGTACTCGGCGAATCCTTCGATCCACCAGATGGTCGGCGTGGTGACGTTGGAGTTGAAGTCTCCGTACATGTCGAACCGGCCATCGAGGTAGTGCGTGTACTCGTGGTTGAGGTTCCAGATCTGGAAGGTGGGACGCACCCACTCGGCCTCGTAGGCGATGAACCTCGGCTGGTTGCCGGCCGCGGCGGGGTCGCCCTCCAGGTACATGCCACCGTTGTTGGTGTCGATGCCGAACATCGCACCGGCGTACGTCTGGTAGTCGGTGCTGGAGTTGAAGACGCAGACCTCGATCGTGCTGTTGTTGTCGTTCGCGACGGGCCTGTTCCCGTCCTTCACGAGGCTGTGGAAGTAGGCGTCCTGGTTCGTCAGGCTGGCGCAGCTCTGCTGCAGCTCCGACGAGGTCATGTCCTGCGCCCGGATCTTGATGCTGGAGCTGCAGGTGTAGTTGATCGTCAGGACGCTCGCCGCGAGCCGCTGCGAAAGGTTGCACGTGTCGTAGTACGTGCAGTTCGCCTTGTCGTAGGAGTCGGTCATCTCGGCGACACCGACCCACAGCGGGGCGGTCGGGCCGGTGATGGCGCTCTGGCCGAGCAGGCCCTTGGCCTGGGGCCTGACCGTGCTCTGGAGTGCGGTGTGCTGGAGGAACCGGGCCAGCTCACGTCCGGCGTTGGACGTCAGGTAGCTGCGGTCGGTGCTGAGCAGCGAAAGGTGGCTGGTGGCGAAGTTGTTGAGCGTGGTGAGGACGCTCGGGTCCGACTGGACCGCGGTGACGAACTCCGGCACCTGGTGGCCGCGGAACAGCACCGTGTAGACGTTGTTGACCGCGTTGAGCATCCACCAGGACGCGTCGTAGGAGCTGTTGTAGCCGGTCAGGAGCCGCTTGATCACGTAGATGTAGCGGGCGTTCTCCTCGGCGCTGTCGATCAGCGTGACCGCCTCGGCGAGGACCTCGCCGTTGGCGTCACTGACCGTCGACGACTTGGAGTTGCCGAAGAAGGCGTCCAGGCCGGACTGGATCGCGGCCTTCAGCGACGGGCCGTAGGTCCCGACGGTGGAGGAGTTGTACCAGTGGACGTAGTAGCCGGCGCGCAGGTACAGCACGAGCTGGGCGGTGCCGCCGGTGTTGTCACCGGTGTAGTAGAGCCCGTTGTCGCGCAGCCCGTACGCGACGCTCGTCATCTGCGACTCGCGGAACGCGTAGTAGGCGTCCGTGCCGGTCAGGCTGAACAGCGAGTTGATGCAGTCGGTCGTCGACGCCTTGATCTGCTGAACAAGGGCGCTTCCGGAGCGGCTCGTGAAGTCGCTCGCGCTGCACGCGGCGGCGGCCTTGGCGGCGGTCGCGCCCTTCGCGCCCTTCTTCGTGACGTTCTTCATGGACGGGCGCTGGTGCTTCGCCGGCTTGCGAGGCAGGTCCAGGTCGGTCTTCAGCGCGTCCTTGTTCGCGGCCAGCGGGGGGCGGTCCTTGGCCTGGAGCGGCGTCTTCTGGACGTGCTTCGCATCGTCACCGCCGGCCCGCGCGCTGATGGGCGGGGGCTTCGGAGCGGCGTCGGCGGCGGGCGCGACCATGACGGCCGCGCCGAGAGCGACCGCCATCGACGCCACCAGGCATCGGGCTGATCTGCGTCTGTTACTCACGGGGGGGTTCCTCCGGGGGTCATCCGGCAGATACCGGATGGGTTCGCAGGGGCTCCGGGGGTCCAACTCCCGGAGGGTCGAAGGAAAGCGTGCGCCCGCAGTGTGCGGAGTGGATTCGCGCCGTGGTCATATCCGATCCCATCGATCTGGGTTATGGACCTCTCACCCTTGACAATGGATGAAATTTCACACTGCAATTGCACCTCCCCTTCATGGAGGTATCTGTGAGATTCCCGAGCAAGAGACGTGCCGGCGCCGCGATCGCGGCGTGCGGAGCCGTCCTGACCGCCACGGCACTGGCCGGCCCGCCGCCGGCCGGCGCCGCACCGGTGAAGAAGCCGGTGCTGGACTGGAAGTCCTGCGGCGATCCCGACTACCCGACGCTGCAGTGCGCGATGCTGGAGGTGCCGCTCGACCACGCCCACCCGGACGGGCGCACCGTCAAGATCGCGGTGAACCGGCTGCCCGCCACCGCGCCGAAGGAGAAGCAGCAGGGGCCGATCCTGCTCAACCCCGGCGGTCCGGGCATCAGCGGGCTGTGGATGGCGTCCTGGATCCCGTCGCAACTGCCGCCCGACGTCGCCGCCGCCTACGACTGGATCGGCTTCGACCTGCGCGGCTCCCAGGGCAGCGAGCCGCACATGGCCTGCGACCCGAACTACTTCGTGGGGCCCCGCCCCGACTTCCAGCCCAGCCAGGGCACCACGAACACCTGGCTCAAGAAGACGGCCGGGTACGTTAAGAGCTGCACCGAGAAGTACTCCTGGCTGCTGCCGCACCTGTCGACCGTCGACCACGTCCAGGACATGGAGAGCATCCGGCAGGCCCTCGGCGCGAAGAAGATCAACTTCTTCGGCTGGTCGTACGGGACCACGCTTGGCTCGACCTACACCCAGCTGTACCCCAACCGCGTCCGCCGGTTCGTCCTGGACAGCATCGTCGGGCCGTCGATCTCCTGGTACGACCACAACGTCCAGCAGGACCTCCAGCACGAGAAGCGGTTCAAGGCGTTCACCGAGTGGGTCGCCAAGGCCGACAACGTGTACCACCTCGGCACCGACGCGGACGACATCGAGGCGAAGTGGTACGCGATGCGCGCCAAGCTGCGCGCGAACCCCGTCGGCACCATCGGCCCGGACGAGTTCGACGACACCCAGGTCGCCGGCGGCTACAACATCCTGCGTTGGCCGAGGCTGGCCACCGTGCTGTCGGCCTACACCAACTCGGGTGACACGGCCCCGCTCGTCACGGCCTACAACCGGTACGCGGCGCCGGACCCGTCCGACGACTCGTTCGACCTGTACAACTCCGTGATGTGCAGCGACAGCAAGTGGCCGCGCAACTTCCGGTACTGGCAGAAGGACCAGGCCAAGGTCAACGAGAAGGCGCCCTTCTACACCTACAACAACATGTGGTTCAACGCCCCCTGCCTGTACTGGCCGGTCAAGGCGGGGCACCGCACCAAGATCACCGGGAAGGGGCTGCCTCCGGTGCTGCTCTTCCAGGCGACCGACGACCCGGCGACCCCGTACGAGGGCGGCCTGGACATGGCACGCGCCATGCCGAGCGCCAGCCTCGTCGTGGAGAGGGGCGGCGGCAGCCACGCCATCACCTTCTCCGGCAACCAGTGCCTGGACGACCTCCTGGTCGACTACCTCCGGGACGGGAAGGTGCCCGCCAACCGCGGCCTCATCGACCGTACCTGCGAGAAGAACCCCGACCCCGACCCGGTCTGGGTCGCCCCCGCTCCCGCGATCAAGGCCACCTCGGTGACCGGGAACGTTCCGCGCCAGTTCCGCACCTGACGCGGCTGCTCCCCCCTGTGATCGCCCGGGCTACGTAGCGGGCGAGGGCCGGGCGCCGTCATCGGCGGCCCGCACGGACGCGGTACACGACCGCGACCGGCGGCACCGCGATGGCGGCGCCCGCGCCGTTTCCGGCCGCGGATCCCGGCGGCGCGGCCGACACCGGCCAACGGGGCGGGCGGCGCCCGCCGGCGGTCCGGCCGCGGCGGCCGCGCCGCGGTGCCGGTAGCGTCGGGCGGCATGCGGGTTCATGTGGGGTGCGCGATGTGGGCGCACACGCGGTGGCAGGGACGGTTCCTGCCACCGTCGCTGCCACCGGGGGAACGGCTGCGCGCCTACGCGAGCTGGTGCGACGCGGTGGAGGGCAACACGACGTTCTACGCGACACCCGCGCGGAGCGCGGTCGAGTCGTGGGCGGAGCAGACCTCGCCCGACTTCCGGTTCGTCGTCAAGCTGCCGAAGACGGTCACGCATGAGCGGCGGCTCGCCGGGGCCGGCGAGGAACTCCGGTCGTTCCTCTGGGCGATCGAGCCGCTGGAGTCGCGGACGCACGCGCTCTGGGTGCAGCTGCCGGGGTCGTTCGGCCCCGGGGACCTCGGGACGCTGGCCGCGTTCCTGCGCCGGCTCCCCACCGCGCACAGGTATGCCGTCGAGGTGCGCCATCCCGCGTTCTTCGAGGACGCCGGATGCGCGCGGGACCTGGAGCGGGTGCTCGGCCGGGTCGGCGCCGAATGGGTCCCGTTCGACACCACCGCGTTCTTCCAGAGCCCGCCGACCAGTGACGCCGAACGGGACGCGTGGACGAAGAAGCCGCGCGTGCCACGCCGGTCGGCCGCCCTCACCGAGCGTCCGATCGTCCGCTATCTGGGGCGGGACGACACCGAGCGCACCGTCCAGGGCTGGCGGTTCTGGGTGGAGCGGGTCGCCGGGTGGGTGCGCGAGGGCCGCTCACCGACCGTGTTCGTCCACACCCCCGACAACGCGGACGCCCTCCCGCTCGCCCGCCGCTTCCACGACGAGGTGAGAGCGCTGGCGCCGCAGGTCGAGCCGCTGCCGGAGCCGGTGCCGGCGGAGCCGCCCACGCTGTTCTAGCCGCCGGCGGCCGGGACCAGGACGTTCGGCCCTGGGCTTTCACCGCCCCCTCGGCGATCATGGACGGGCAGGGGTCAGAAATGTCCTGCTCGGGTAGGTGAACGGCGTCCTCGCCGGAAGGAGAACACGCCATGCTGGTCCGGGAGGCGATGACCTCGCCCGTCGTCACGATCCCGCGGACGGCCACGGTCCGCCAGGCGATCCGCGTCCTGCACGAGCACGACATCACCGCACTGCCCGTCGTGGACGCGGCGGGGCGGCTGGCCGGCATCGTCAGCGAGATGGACCTGCTGCGCGGGGTGTTCGAGCGGGATCCGCGCGCCTTCGCCCGGCCGGTCGCGACGACCGACAGCCCGCCGCCGCGCCTGGTCGAGGAGGTCATGACCCGCGAGGTGGAGACCGCGCGTCCCAACGGCGACGTCGCCACGCTCGCCGACACGATGATGCGGACGCGGATCAAGAGCGTTCCGGTGCTGGCGGGCTCGGAGATCGTCGGCATCGTCAGCCGCCGCGACCTCATCGCGATCCTCACCCGCGGCGACGCCCGCATCCGCGACGACGTGCTGGCCGCGATCGAGGAGTACGGGCCGGACGGGCGCACCTGGGACGTCTCGGTGCGGGACGGCGCCGTCGAACTGCGCGGCGTCGCCGGCGATCAGGCGCGCCGGATCGCCGACGTCCTCGCCCGGACCGTCCCCGGCGTCACCCACGTCTCGATCCAAGGATGAGGACCACCATGCCGACCAACCGGGGGCGTTCCTGATGCGCGTCATATCCGAGTCCCACCTCGCCACGGTGCTGGCGGACCTGCCCGGCCGGCCGCGGGTCGTGGCCGGCGGCAACTTCGCCACCCCGTGGCGCGCCCTCGCCGTGCTGGACGCGGCCGCCGCCGAGTACCGGCTGTTCATGCTCAACGCCCAGGGCGACCTGCCCGAGCGCGACGGCGTGGAGCTGGAGACCCCGTTCGTCGGGGCGGGCATGCGGGGGCGGGCGAACCTGCGCTACTTCCCGTCGCGGCTGTCGCTCGTCCCGAACCTGCTGAAGGGGTCGCTGCCGCCCGACGTCGTGATCATGCAGACGTCGGCTCCGCGCAACGGGACGGTCTCCCTCGGCGTCGAGGTCAACATCCTGCCCGCCGCCGTCGAGGCGGTACGCGCCCGGGGCGGGCTGGTGATCGCCCAGCTCAACCCGCGGATGCCGCACACCTACGGCGACGCCGTGATGACGATGGACGAGATCGACTACGCGATCGAGTCCGACGAGCCGCTCGCCTGCCCGGTGCCGCGGCCGCCCGGCGACGTCGCCCGCGAGATCGGGGGACGGGTGGCGCGGCTCGTCCCCGAGCGGGCGACGCTGCAACTCGGCATCGGCGCCGTCCCGGACGCCGTGCTCGCCTCGCTCCTCGACCGGCGGGGCATCGGGATCTGGTCGGAGATGTTCAGCGACGGCGTCCTCGCGCTGGAGAAGGCCGGGGCGCTCGACCCGGACACGCCGATCACCGCCTCGTTCGCGTTCGGCAGCACGGAGCTGTACGACTGGGCGGACGGCAACCAGCGCGTCCGGATGCTGCGCACCGAGAAGACCAACGACCCGAGCCTGATCGCGCGCCGACCCCGGCTGGTGTCGGTGAACTCCGCGCTCCAGGTCGACCTGTTCGCGCAGGCCAACGCCAGCCGGGTGCGCGGGGCGATCTACTCGGGGTTCGGCGGGCAGACCGACTTCGTGGTGGGCGCGCTGCACTCGGCCGGCGGCCGGGCGATCATCGCGCTGCCGTCCTGGCATCCGCGGGCGGACGTGTCCACGGTCATCCCGCGGCTGGCCGGGCCGGTCACCTCGTTCCAGCACAGCTTCATCGTGAGCGAGCAGGGCACGGCCACGATCTGGGGGCGCGACGCGGTGACGCAGGCCCAGCAGATCGTGGACCGGGTGGCGCACCCGTCCGCCCGCGACGAGCTGCGCGAGCAGGGACGGGAGCTCGGGTTCCCGCTGCGGTGAGCCGGGTCACTTGCCGGCCTTGACGCGGGCCTTCGCCTTCTCCGCCTTCTTCTTCCCGCCCTTCGGGCGCTTGGTGTCCTTGGCGCTCTTGGTGTCCTTGGCGGGCGGGGAGGCGACCGCCTTGGCCTTGCCGGACGGCTTCTTGGCCTTCTTGCCGCCCTTGCCGCCCTTGGGCTTCTTCGGGGCGGGCGGCTCGACCGGCAGGGTCACCGCCGGCGCCGGTTCGGCGGCGGCCTCCACGGCCGGGGCGGCGGGCTCCACGGCCGGCGCGGAGGCCGGGGCGGAGTCGCTCGCGGCGACGCGGTTCCGGAACGTCTGCCCGGACCGGAACCGCGGCACCTGCGCGGCGGGAACCTCGACCGGCAGGCCGGTGCGCGGGTTGCGGGCGCTGCGGGCCGGACGGGCGAGCCGGTCGAACGTCCCGAATCCGGTCACGATGACGCGCTCCCCGGCGGACACCCGCTCCATCACGGTGTCGAACACGGCGTCCACATGCCGGCGAGCGGCGGTCTCGTCGCTTCCCGCGCGTTCCGCCACGACCCTGACCAGTTCACTGCGGTTCATGCGCCATGTCCTTCGCTAGGGCGGTATGTGCGGCCAGCCTAATGCCGCACGGCGCTCCGGTCCCGGCGATCCACGCCCTGGTCAGGGTGTTTTCCGGGCGACACCGCCGAGGGTGCCGACCCGGGCGGTGGCCGGGGCGTCGAACGGGGTCGGTTCGGGACGCCACCGGATGATCGGCACGAGGCCGGGTTCGACGAGATCGAGGCCGTCGAAGAACCCGGCGATCTCCTCCGCCGAACGCAGCAGGTAGGGGACGGCGCCGGTCTCCTTGTAGCGGTCGTGCGCCCGGATGTGGTCCTCGCCGGCCGAGACGCTGTCGGCGAGCGCGAGATGGCTGCCGGGCGGCAGGGCGTCCATCAGGCGGCGCACGATCGACCGCGCCTCCTCGTACTCCTGGACGTGCCCGAGCACGCCGATCATGGTCAGCGCGACGGGCCGGGACAGATCGAGCGTCCGCGCCGCGGCCCGGATGATCGCCGCGGGGTCGCGCATGTCGGCGTCGATGTAGTCCGTCGCGCCTTCGGGGGCGCTGGTGAGCAGCGCGCGGGCGTGCGCCAGCACCAGCGGATCGTTGTCGACGTAGACGATCCGGCATTCGGGCGCCACCCGCTGGGCGATCTCGTGGGTGTTGTCGACCGTCGGCAGCCCGGTTCCGACGTCGAGGAACTGGCGGATGCCGACCTCGCCCGCCAGATACCGGACGGAACGGGCGAGGAAGTGCCGGGCCGCGCGGGCGACCTCGACGATCGAGGGGAAGACCTGCCGGTACTGCTCCCCCGCCTCCCGGTCGACGGGATAGTTGTCCTTCCCGCCCAGCCAGTAGTTCCAGACCCGCGCCGAATGCGGGACGCTCGTGTCGATCTCGTCCATCACTCGCCCTATCCGCCGATGAAACCCTTGGATTTCAGCCGCATTTCGGCGACGTCCGCCCCCAGCCTCGCCGCCGGATTCCCGCAGGTCAGCCCCGGTACCTCGCTGCGCCCGCCGATGGCGGCGGCCTTGCCGAAATCGCGCTGATCGCCCTTGCCGCTGGCATCATAAATGGCACCCTCGGCCAATGTCGCGAGTCAGCGGCGGGGCGGCGCAGAAGACAGGGCTTGACCCTGCCGAGGCCCTGGAGAGGTCGAACCGGCGCGCCCGGCGGGCGGGCCGCCGGCTGAGCCGTCACAGCAGCGTGGCGCCCCAGACGACCGTCACCTGACGGGTCGCGCCCTCGGAGTCGGTGAACGTCAGCGTGCCCTGGCCGGGCAGGCCGATGAGCGCCGTGCGGAGGGTCAGTGTCACCCGCATCGTGGTGCCCTCCGACATCCCGCCCTGCATGTCCGACAGGACAAGCTGGTTCGTCGACGTCACCGCCGTCCACGACACCGGCCCGCTCCGCGCGGCGAGCTTCACCTGCGCGGTCTTGGTGCCGTGCATCTCGACCTTCACTGGGTGCACCACGAGGACGCCCGGCTCGGCGGGCGTATCGGGCGACGGCGACGGCGGCGACGGCGTCTGCGACGGGTCCTTGGGCTGCTGCGGGTCCTTCTGCTCGGTCTGCGGGCTGGCGAGCGGCGGTGCGGGACGGCCCTGAGGTCCGCCGCCGCCGTCGGGCCCCGGCGACGACGGCCTGCCATGCCCCGGGCCGCCCCCCGGCGCGTCGTGCGTGATCGACGGCTGTGGACGCGTGCGGAACGGCGGCCACGACAGCGTGCCGCCGCCGGGCCCCATCACCAACGTCGCGATGAGGGCGGAGACCAGCGCACCCACCATGCCTCCCCCGGTGAACAGCCACCGGCGGGTGAACGGCGACGGGACGTCCGGCTGGCTGGGCAGCCCGGACGGGGTGAGCGGGCCGCCCCGCGCGGCGATGTCGACCCGGTATCCGGCCAGTTCGGGGTCGGTGGCGGTGTGCATGACACGGTGCCGCAGCGCGGCCGGCAGCACGGGCGCGGGCGCCCGGCGCAGCAGCGCGGCGGACGTCACCCGGCGGCGGCGCAGGCAGCCGGCACAGCCGGCGACGTGCCGTTCGGCCGCCGGGTCGGTGGGGGAGTCGTCGGCCCGGCGATGCAGCACCCGCAACGCCCCCCTGCCCGGACGAGGCCCGGTGCCCTCCGCCCCGGCCGGGGCGCTCGCGGCCGGCCGGGCGACCGCCGCGGTTCCCTCGCGCCCGGCGGCGCACGCCTTCTCGGCGCGGTGGATCTCCTCCAGGAGCGCGGCCTCCAGCTGGGCGCGTCCCCTGCGCACGCGCGTCACGGCCCGCCGCGGCGACAGGCCGAGCGTCGCCCCGAGCCGGGCGGGACGCAGCCCGTGCCGGAACGCCAGGAGCATCACCTCCTGGTCGACGGGCTCCAGCCGGGAGAGGGCGCCGCGGAGGAGCCGGTGCAGCTCGTCCGAAGACGGCCAGTCGAGCCCGGCGTCGTCGGTCTCGGCGTGGTCCGGGAACGGTGCATCGGAGAACTCGGCGCCCCGGTCCCAGAACAGGACCTTCGCGCGCCCCCGCCGGACGCAGCGGCGCCGGGCCGCCCCGTACACCCAGGAGCCCAGATGCAGGGGGTCGCGCATCCGGGGGGCGCGGCGGCAGGCGTCGATGAACGTGTCATGGACGATGTCGGCGGCGACCTTCTCGTCCCCCGTCATCGACATTGCGTAGTCGTAGAGGCGCTCGGCGTACTCGTCGTAGAGCGCGGCAAGGGCGGCCTCGTCGCCTTCATTCAGCCCCTTGACCAGTTTGCGGTCGGCTGAGTGTGCGGAGGTGGACAGCCTGGGCATGCACGCTCCCGGCAGCGGTGTGAGGGGGCCGCCCCCACGGGGTCATCCGGACGATCAGCCCACCTTGCATACACCCGCGAACCTCATCCGCACCACACCATCGCCCGAAATCACCATGAAGGTAACGCTGGGGTAAGTTATCGACCCACCCGGTGTCGGGACGGGCCGGCGGAGTGGCCCGGCGCCGCGTCAGTCGGCCCGCCGAACCTCCAGATCACCGTCCGCATAGCGGCGCCGCAGCACCTTCTTGTCGAACTTGCCGACACTGGTCTTCGGGACCTCGGTGATGAACGACCAGCGCTCGGGGAGCTGCCACTTCGGGATCCGTCCGGCGAGGAACTCCTTCAGCTCCGCCACCGTGACGGCCGCCCCCTCCCGCAGCACGACCGAGGCGAGCGGACGCTCCTGCCACCGCTCGTCGGGGACGCCGACGACGGCCGCCTCCACGATGTCGGGATGCGCCATCAGGTGGTTCTCCAGTTCCACCGAGGAGATCCACTCGCCACCCGACTTGATGACGTCCTTCGCCCGGTCGGTGAGCACGAGGTAGCCGTCCGGCGAGAGCGTTCCCACGTCGCCGGTGCGCAGCCAGCCGTCGTGGAACTTCCCGGGGTCCTCGTCGCGGTGGTACGCGCCGGTGATCCACGGCCCGCGGATCTCGACCTCGCCGACGGCCTCCCCGTCGCTTGCCAGCACCCGGTCGCCGTCGCCGACGATCCGCATCTCCAGGCCGGCGAGGACGCGGCCCTGGCTGATCCGCGCCCGCCACGCGTCTGCGCCCTCCGCCCGTACCGGCGGATGCGCCACGGTCGCGACCGGCGACGTCTCCGTCATCCCCCATGCCTGGACGATCCGGACACCGAGCTCGTCGAACCCGCGCATCAGCGACTCCGGCACCGCCGACCCGCCGCACGGCACCAGCCGCAGCGAACGGAGGTCCGACCCGTGCTCCTTGGCGTGGCGCAGGACGTCCGACCAGATCGTCGGCACCGCCCCCGCGACCGTCGGGCGCTCCGTCTCGATCAGCCGGACGAGCGGCTCCGCCTGCAGGAACCGGTCCGGCATGACCAGCGAGGCGCCCGCCATGCCCGCCGCGTAGGGCAGCCCCCACGCGTTCGCGTGGAACATCGGCACCACCGGCAGGACGATGTCGGACGCGCTGATCCCGATCGCGTTGCCCGTGCACGCCGCCATCGAATGCAGGTACGCGGACCGGTGCGAGTACACGACGCCCTTGGGGTTCCCGGTCGTCCCGCTCGTGTAGCACATCGCGGCGGCCGACCGCTCGTCGAGTTCCGGCCACGCGAAGCTCGCGGGCGCCGTGGCGAGCAGTTCCTCGTACGCGTGCAGTTCCTTGCCCGCGCCCTCCAGCGGGGCGGTGTCCCCCGCGCCCACGACGATCACGTGCCGGACGGTCTCGAACCGCGGCAGCACCGGCGCCAGCAGCGGGATCAGCGACCCGTCGACGATGACGACCCGGTCCTCGGCGTGGTTCGCGATGTAGACGAGCTGGTCGGGGAAGAGCCGCAGGTTGAGCGTGTGCAGCACCGCACCCATCGACGGGACCGCGAGGTACGCCTCCAGGTGCTCGCCGTTGTTCCACATGAACGTGGCGACGCGCTGGTCTCCGTCCACTCCGAGGCCGCGCAGCGCCCCCGCCAGCCGGGCGGCGCGCTCACCGACCTCCGCGTAGCTCCGGCGCCGAACCCCGTCCCCCGTCCAGGTGGAGACCCCGGCGTCGCCGAAGACCTCCGCGCCGTAGCGCATGATCGTGGTAATCGTCAGCGGGAAATCCTGCATGGTGCTCTGCATGAGCGCCTCCAGCTCGAAGCTGATTCCAGAACCGGATTCTTGCAGTGTTGTCCCAGGGTGACGAGCCCCCGAACTAGTACAGCTCGCGGAGGCGGGCCATGGCCCGCGAGACGGTGGATTTCACGGTGCCCACGCTGACGCCCAGGACTTCGGCCACCTCACGTTCGGACATGTCCTCGTAGTAGCGGAGCATGACGGCGAGGCGCTGGCGTTCCGGGAGGCGGTCGAGGGCGCGGCCGAGGGCGTCGTGCATCTCGCTGCGGTCGGCGTGGTCCTCGACGGGACGGTCGGGGAGCCGATCGGTGGGGTAGACGTCGAGTTTACGGCGGCGCCACCAGGAGATCTGGGTATTGACCATGGCGCGGCGGACGTAGCCGTCGACGGAGGAGCGGTCCTCGATGCGGTCCCAGGCAAGGTAGGTCTTGGCAAGAGCGGCCTGGAGAAGGTCCTCGGCCTCGGCACGGTCACTGGTCAGCCGGGTGGCGGCACGCAGCAGCACGGGCCTGCGTTCCGCCACGTACGCGCGGAACTCCTCATGCCGAGTCGCGTTCACATCATCACCGGACCAGGGGTCGGGGAGCCGCCGTCCGGCCGCTCCCGGGTATGGTCGACGATCGCAGAAGGATCGTAATTACGGTCCTTCAAAAACTACATATCCGGGTCAACCAGTTCATAATCCTCTGCCGAGGTGGATGAGACATCCACCGCGTGTCGACTTATCGCGACAAAACCGTCGACAGCCAAGGTCAAGGACGTGACTCTTAACGCAGCGTCTCCATGCCAACCGCCAGAGTGATCGATGTCGAGGTGCCGCGATGCCGTCCACACACTGTGACCTGCGCCGCCACCGTCGCGCGGCCGTGTTCGGGGCGGGGTCCGGGGCCGGTTTCGCGGGGGCGGGCCGCCCGCTGCGGGTGGTGAGCGGGGTCGTCCTGGACGCCAGTCCGCACCTGCTGATGCTGAACGCGGGCGGTACGGAGATCCGCCTCGCGATGAGCGGGGCCACGAAGGTCTGGCACGGCGGGCGCGGGAACCTCGCCGCGCTCCGGCCGGGCCGGCCGGTGATCGCCCGGCCCGGGAAGGACGGCCCCTCCGTCGAGCGGGTCTGGGTCGGCATCGAACGTGTCGCCGGCACGATTCTGGCGTGCGGGAAGAACGCCGTGGAGGTGGACATGGGCCCCCACCGCGGGCGCGCCCACGTGGTGATCCCCCCGGACGTCCTGCAGCGGGTGCTGGTCCGGCATCCGCGCATGGAGCCCGGATACCTGATCGACGTGATCTGCGTCGGCTCCCCGGACGGGCCGCGGGCGGTGCGCCCCGGCACGTCCCAGCCCGGCTACCGGGCCGATGACCTCGCCGCGCCGGAGGTGACCGCACCCGTGCCCGGGGTGCTGCACGGGACGGCGACCTGGTTCGGGGACGCCGGCGGTGAGGCGCCGGCCGGGGCGGCCTACCCCGCGGTCGACTCCGAGGGGGCCGCCGGGGGATGCGCGGACGCCCCGTCCGGCTGCGTGCCGTTCCCGTACCTGTCGGTGGGAAGCGAGGTCACCGTGCACAACGAGTGCGGCGGGCGCGCCGCGACCGTGCCGGTGGTCGAGTGCGGCTGCACGGCGGCCCGGTTCTGCGACCGGTGCGTGGACTGCGCCGCGTCCCCGCGCGGGCGGATCGTCGAGCTGACCCCCGCCGTGTTCGCGGGGCTCGGCGGCGATCTGGAGGCCGGCTGCTTCAACGCGGCCGTCCGGGTGGAGGGGCCATGGTGACGGCGTTCCAGAACACCCAGGTGCTGCTGCTCGCGGCGGTGCTGCTGGCCGCGTGCCTGGCGAAACTGACGGTCCGCGAGCAGGCGGCGGGCGCGCCCGACCACGTGCACGGCGTGCCGGTGCCCGCCGGGCTCGCGCGGCTGACGGCGCTGCGCCGCAACCGGGGGATGACGGTCGGGCTCGGGCTCGGCGAGGGCGTCCTCGGGCTGGCGCTGCTGGTGACCTCGCATCTGTCGGTGCGGCTCGCGACGACGATGGCGTTCGCGGCGGCGGCGTGGGTGGTCGGTGAGCTGCGGGTCCGCCGGCCGGACGCCGGTTGCGGCTGTTTCGGCGGCCTCAGCGCCAAGCGGGTCGGCCGGCGCAGCGTGCTGCGGGCCGTGCTGTTCACGGGCGCGGGGGTGGCCTCGCTCGGCGCGCCGCTCACGGGCGTGGACGTGCTGCGGGACGTGCAGGTCCAGGTCGGGCTCGTCTTCACGGTGGAACTGGCGCTGTTCGCGGCGCTGTCCCCGGAGCTGTCGGAACTGCTGGAGCGGTGCAGAGCGTCCGCCGACCCCCCGTGCGAGCGGCGGCGCAGCCCCATCGCGGAAACGTACGCGACACTCCACCGCAGCGCGGCCTGGGCCGAGCACGAGAACCTCATCGCGAGCGCCGTCCCGCTGGACGTGTGGCGGGAGGGCTGCTGGCGGTTCGTGGTCTACCCCGCCCGGGTGGACGGACGGGACGCGGAGATCGTGTTCGCGGTGTCGACCGCCGCGCACGACCGGCCCGTCCGGGCGGCGGTCGTCGTCTCTGCGCCCGTCTAGCCCTTTCTACGACCATCTACACCGAACGCTAGATAGCCGAATATTCACCGGACGGCACGGCTCGATGCAGCTTTCTACCGCCCTCTAGCATCGACGCTAGAGAACCCGATAGAGCCGGATCGGTCAGGAGGGTTGCGAGCGGAGGAACCTGCCGAAGTGCGGGACGGTGAACGCGACCATGCCGCGTTCGGCGCTGTAGATGAGGCCCTTCTTGATGAGCCCGTCGCGGGCGGGCGACAGGCTGGACGGCTTGCGGCCCAGCTCGTCCGCGACCGACGCCGTGGGCACCGGATCGTCGCCGAGCACGGCCATGGCGCGCATGTAGTCGCGCTCGGCGGGGGTGGCGCGCTCGTAACGGCTGCCGAAGAAGCCGACCGCGAGTTCGCTCTCCGCCTCCGGGGCGGCGACCCTGATGTCGTCGACGGTGATCGGGGTGTCGGGGGCGACGTCCCAGACGACCTTGGCGTACGCCTGGACGAAGTAGGGGTAGCCGTCGGCCGCGCCGTACAGCGCGTCGAGGGCCTCCTCGGTGAACGTGACGTCCTCCCGCTCGGCCGGCGCCAGCAGCGCGAAGTCGGTCGCCTCCCGATCGAGCCGGTCGATGCGGGCGTACCGGAAGAGCCGCTCGGAGTACGACTTGCCGGCGGACAGGACGGCCGGCAGATGCGGCAGCCCCGCCCCCACCACGATCAGCGGCCCGCCCACCTGCGACAGCTCGTGGCACGCGGCGCACAGCGCCGACACGTCGTCGGCCGGGATGTCCTGCATCTCGTCCACGAACAGGGCGATGCCGGCCCCGACGTCCGTGGCCACGGAAGCCGCGTCCACGAACAACTCGGTGAGGTCGATCTCCAGATCACCGGAATCCGCACGCCCCCGCGCGGCGGGCACGTCGATACCGGGCTGCCAGCGGTGCGCCCGCGCCCTGCCCTTCCCGGACGGCTCCGGCCCCGACTGCGCGAACGCCTTCAGCACGCCGAGGAACTCCTCGATGCGGTCGGGCGCGCGGTGCCGGGGCGCCAGCTCCCGGACGGCCCGGTGCAGCGCCGAGGCGATCGGCCGCCGGATCGACTGGTCGGGCCGGGCCTCGATCTTCCCCGTCCCCCACAGCCGCTGGATCGCCATCGACCGGAACGCGTTGAGCAGCACGGTCTTGCCCACCCCGCGCAGCCCGGTCACGATCATGCTGCGCTCGGGACGGCCGCGCGCCACGCGTTCGAGCACCACCTCGAACTGCTTGAGCTCACGGTCGCGGCCGGCCAGCTCTGGGGGGCGCTGCCCGGCGCCGGGGGCATAGGGGTTGCGCACGGGGTCCACGCTTGCGGACTCTATGAGGCGATATAGCTGCGGCCGTAGATTTGCGTAGAAATCGGCATGGCGTGTCGCGTGCTCCCGCCGCCGCCCGCAGCGCGCCGGGGCCTCCGGCCCCCTCGTGGCCACCGTCGCCACCATGTCGCCTCCCCGGGCGAGCGCGTTCGAACAACCCGTCGAACCTCTGTTCGACTATTCGAACACACTAGCGCACCCCCGGCCTCCCGTCACCCGGAACCGCACATCCCCGCCCGACGATGCGGAGGGGCCGCAGCCCCCGACGACGAAACCCCGGCGCGGCGCGCGGGACGGACCCCCGGACATGCCTCGGTCCGGGGGTCCCCTTCACGTCGGTCGTCAGAGTTGTTCGTCGGCTTCGGTGTGGTGGGGGACCTGTTCGGCCGGGACGGTGCCCATGCGTCCGGCCTGGAAGTCCTCGAATGCCTGGAGGATCTCGTCGCGGGTGTTCATGACGAACGGGCCGTAGCGGGCGATCGGCTCGCGGATCGGCAGGCCGCCGAGGATCAGGATCTCCCAGCCGTTCGCGCTGGCGAGAGGCTGGGTGTCGGCGGCGCGGACGACCAGGCCGTCTCCCGTGCCCCTGTGGTGGGAGCCCGCGAAGACCGCCAGTTGCCCCTCGTCCAGCCCGATCTCTTCCACGCCGGCCGTCCCGCGGCCGGAGAGGACGTAGACCATCGCGTTGAAGTCGCGCGGCCAGGGCAGCGTGAGCCGGGCGCCGGGCGCGACCGTCGCGTGCAGGTAGTTGATCGGCGTGTAGGTGACGCCGGGACCGTCGTATCCGGCGACCGACCCCGCGATGACGCGGACGAGGGACGAGCCGTCGTCGGCGGCGAGCAGCTTGACGTCGCGGGCCCCGATGTCCTGGTAGCGCGGCGGAACCCACTTCTGGGCGCGCGGCAGGTTGACCCAGAGCTGGACGCCGTGGAAGAGGCCGCCCTTGGCGACCAGTTCGGGCGGCGGCTGCTCGATGTGCTGGATGCCGGACGCGGCCGTCATCCACTGGGTGGCGCCGTCGGAGATGAGGCCACCGCCGCCGGTCGTGTCCCGGTGCTGGAACGCTCCGTCGATGATGTAGGTGACGGTCTCGAATCCCCGGTGCGGGTGCCACGGGGTTCCCTTGGCCTCGCCCGGTGCGTACTCGACCGCTCCCATGTGGTCGAGGAGCAGGAACGGGTCGGCGAGGGACAGGTCGATGCCCGGGAACGGGCGCCTGACCTGGAATCCCTCGCCTTCGAGGTGACGCTTGGCGGTCACGACCCTGGCGACGCGGCGCCAGTCGGTGTCGGCCTCCGGCAGCAGCGGAAGGCGGGGCAGGGTCAGCGGGTCGGCCATCACGGCAGGCATGGGTTCCCTCCTCGTTCGGGTGCCCGTCCCGGCCGGGCGGTGCACTGCACACAAGAACATAGTTGATGCTTCAACTATTTCCGCGGACGGAGCCGTCGGCGGGTCCTGCTAGCGTGAAGGTAGCCGAGACTAGTTGAATCTTCAACATATGTTCTATACTTCCGATATGAGCGAACCTCGCTGGCTCGACGCCGCCCAGCAGCGCGATTGGCGGGCATACGTGGACGGCAGCGTCCGGCTCACCGAGATCATGGACCGCGACCTCAAGGCCAAGCACGGCCTGTCGGCGGCGGAGTACGAGATCCTCGTCCGGCTGTCCGAGGCGCCCGAGCGGCGGCTGCGGATGGCGGAACTCGCCGAGAACGCCAGCCAGTCGCGTAGCCGCCTGTCGCACACCTGCGCCCGCCTGGAGTCCAAGGGCCTGGTGAAGCGGGACAACTGCCCCAACGACAAGCGCGGCGTCTACGCCCACCTCACCGACGAGGGGTTCGACGCACTCGACCGCGCGGCCCGCGACCACGTCGAGACCGTGCGGACGTTCTTCATCGACATCATCGCGCCCGAGGACCTCGAAGCGATCGGCCGCGCCTTCACCCTCATCCTGAAGCGGATCGGCTCGGTGAACTGACTACAGCGGAGCGGTCACCCCGGTCAGGAACCCGACGGACACCAGCGTCAGGAACCCCCACGCCAGCATCATGCCGACGCCGAACATCCGCCACCGGCCGCCGACCTTCCAGATGAGCAGGCCACCGAGCCCGAACGCCAGCAGCAGAAGCGTGACGAACTGCGGCATCAGGCTCGGGCGGCGGCTCATCATCAGCGGCGCCCACATCATCACCGCGTCCACGAACACGAACAGGCCGATGCCCGCCGCCAGCGCCTTCACGTCCCGGCCGAGGAACGCCCGTGCGCGCTCGACAAGGACCTGCGCCTTGTCCGCCGGCAGCAGCGGCTGCGCCGCCCCCTGCTCGACCTCCACATTGTGCGCCACTGCGAAGATCTCGTCTTCGAGGCTTGGGAGGTCGCTCTCCTGAGCTTTCGACATCCCCGCTCCCTGGGACCGGACGACGCCGGGCGACATGCCCGGCGATTGAACGAGATCCACGGCCCGTCCGTCCCGGCCCCTTTCCGGCGGGCGCGCCTTCAAACGCACGGTAGCGAATCACCGGTGCGGCGCGTAGCCCTCCTGGCCTGCGTATGCTGCAAAGATGCCAGGTAGAGGCCCGATTTCCACCGCGACTTTGCTCGCCGTCCTGCTGACGGTGCCGATCGCCGCGTCCGGATGTGGCCGCGGCTCGAACGACTCGGGCGAGTCGTCGCCGCCCGCGACGCCGCCCACCGCGTCCGGCACGGCCGTGTCGCCGTCGGCGTCCCCGACCGAGCGGGGCTTCCAGGCCAAGATCAAGAAGGTGACCGCCGGCGACCTCAGGTCGTCCTGGCGGAAGGGCTGCCCCGTGGCGCCGTCCGGGCTGCGGATGATCGAGATGACCTACTGGGGCATGGACGACGAACCGCACACGGGCGGGCGGCTCGTCGTCAACGCCAAGGCGGCCGAGGACCTCGTCTCCGTCTTCAAGAAGCTGTACGCCATGCGCTACCCGATCGAGCGCATGGAGCCGGTCGACAAGTACGGCGGCAGCGACTTCGACTCGATCGAGGCGAACAACACCTCCGCGTTCAACTGCCGCAACGCAACCGGCTCCAGCTCGTTCTCCCAGCACGCGTACGGCCTCGCCATCGACATCAACCCCTGCCAGAACCCCTACGTCTACGCCGACGGGCACATCGCCCACAAGAAATGCACGAAGTACAAGAACCGCGGACGCAAAGACCCGGGCGTGATCCACGCCGGCGACAAGGTGGTGAAGGCGTTCGCCTCGATCGGCTGGGGCTGGGGCGGCACCTGGAGCGGCGCCAAGGACTACCAGCACTTCTCCAGCTCAAGCGGGTGAGTGCTAGCTGAGCATCATGATCCCGACGGCGAGGACCGCGACGATCGCGACGACGGCGAGGACGCCGACGATCAGGCCCATGTTCGGGCCGGACTTCTGCGGCTGCGCCTGGCTCGCGAAGTTCTGGAACTGGTGAGTCGTGCCCGCCGGATCATTCGGTGTCTGCGACATGCGGAAGAGGGTAACGGATGCCTTCTGCCCAGGTCGGCCCCTTCGCGACGTTCCGGGGGCCCAAGGATCGCTCCCCTGGCCGGCATCGTGAGGGGTGAGCACCCTCCTCAACCCCGCAGCGGAGAGTGTGGGATTCGAACCCACGAGGACTGTCCCCAGCCCTGGGCGCTTTCAAGGCGCCTGCACTAGTCCACTATGCGAACTCTCCCGGCGGCCGGTCGCACATCGGCCATCGTCCACGATAGCGGTCATGGCCCGCTGCCTTCGACCGCGTATCCGGAGTTCAGCCGCCCTGCGGTTCCTCCGGGACGCGGTAGCCGGGGATGGACGGCCAGCGGACCGTCATGACGACCGACTCCTCCTCGGCCTCCCACGAGTGGTCGACGCCGCGTCCCCACACCACATAGTCGCCCTGTTCGGCGAGGACGACGTCGCGCCCCGGGAACTCCAGCCGGAACCGGCCGCTGATCAGCACGAGCAGGGCGGTGCGCTGCTCACCGTCCGTCCACCGGGCACGGCGCTCTCCCCTGGCGTGGACGCCCCACTTGATCTCCACCGCGCCGCTGTGCCGCAGGTCGCCGGGCGGCTTGAAATGCCCGAGCAGCCACCCCCGGTCACCGGCCGCGTCCGGGCCCGCCTTCCCCACGTACAGGCCATCGCCGTCCATCACGGAACGCAACGCTAGCGTCCCGGCCCGGCGGAGCGTCAGGACGGCTGGGCGGGGCGCTGGAAGGCGAAGCCGTCGCCGACGACGGCGGCCAGGGTGAGGTACGCCTCGCGCGTGGCGGGGGCGAGCTGCTCCAGCTCGACCTCGGCGCCCTCCTCCAGGTGGTCGTCATAGGGGATGCGGACGACGGCCCGGCAGCGGCTCTCGAAGTGCGCCTGGAGCTTGTCGAGGTCGACCTGGCTGCGGGTCCGGTTGCGGACCATCGACAGGACGACGACGCCGTTGCGGACGAGGTGCCCGTGGTCGTGGGCCTCCAGCCAGTCCAGGGTGGCGCTCGCGGACCGGGCGCCGTCCACCGACGGGGAGCTGACCAGGACGAGCTGGTCGGCGAGGCTCAGCACCCCCGCCATCGCCGAGTGCAGCAGCCCGGTGCCGCAGTCGGTGATGCAGACCGAGTAGTACTGCTCCAGGACGACGGCGACGGCGGCGTAGTCCTCGGCGCTGAACGCCTCGCTGACCGCCGGGTCGCGGTCGGACGCGAGGATCTCCAGCCGGGCCTCGTTCTGCGAGGTGAACGCGCGCACGTCCGCGTAGCGGTGGATGCGGTCGCGGCCGTTCAGCAGGTCCCGGACGGTCGCGGCCGTCTCCAGCCTCACCTTGTCCGACAGCGTCCCGCGGTCGGGGTTGGCGTCCACCGCGATGACGCGGTCGCCGCGCAGCGACCCCAGCATCGAGCCGAGCCCGGTCGTGGTGGTCGTCTTTCCCACGCCGCCCTTCAGCGACATGACCGCGACCCGGTGGTGCCCGCCGGCCACGGCCGTCCGCGCCCGGGCGATCAGGTCCTTGCGGCGCAGTTCGCCCTGCGACTCGCCTGGGTGGACGTTGCCCGCGGTCGCCTTGTAGACGGCGCGCCGCCACCCCGAGGACGGCGCGATGCGGCGCTCCCCCAGGAGGTTCTCGGAGCTGAGGCTGTCGGCGTCCTGCGGCTGCTGCGGCGGAGCGACGTGGCCCGGCGGGATCATCTGCCCCTGCGGCCCGGCCGGGGGGTATCCGTACCCCTGGTAGGGCTGCCCCGTGTTCGGGTCGATGGGCACGTACGGCCGGCCGGTGCTGGGATCGACCTGCTGGTACGGCTGGCCGCCCGGGTCGGGGTTCTGCGGGAACCCGTGGTGGGCGTTGGGGTCGGCCGGCGGGAACGCCTGGGCGTTGGGGTCGGGTGCGTACGGTTGGCCCGTGCCAGGACCCGTGCCGGGACCCGTGCCGGGGTCGGCCGGCGGGAACTGCTGCGCGCCCGCGTTCGGGTCGGCGGGCGGGGGCTGCTGGACGGCGCCGTTCGCGTCCGGTGCGTACGGCCCGCCGGTGCTCGGGTCGGCGGGCGGGAATTCCTGGGCGCCCACGGTGGGGTCCGCCGGCGGGAACTGCGGGGCGCCGGGCGCGGGCGGCCGGCCGGTGTTCGGGTCGATCGGGGCGTAGGGCTGCCCGGACGCGTCCGCGTCCTGCGGGGAGGGCTGCCCGGTCGCCGGGTCGATCGGCTGGTACTGCGGGGGCGGGCCGTCCTGCCGCGGGTACTGGCCCGACGGGTACGGCGGAAGCTGATCGAGCGGCGGCGCGGCGTTCCCGTTGGACTCGTACGGCGGCTGCGGCTGCGGCTGGGCGTACGGCGGCTGCGGAACCTGGGACGGGTCGTAGGGCGGGTAGTACGGCGGCGGGAGCATGCCCGCGTCGAACGGCTGCGGCCCCGGGGGGCCCTCGTAGGGCGGGGGCTGCGGCGGGCCGAAGTTCTCCGGGGGCCCCTGGAACGCGGGTGGCGCGGCGAGCCAGGGATTGGCGTTCGGGTCGGCCTGCGGCTCCGGGGCGCCCTGGTAGGGCGGGGGCTGCGGCGGCGCGTTCTCCTGCTCGGCGGGCGCGGGCCGGGGCGCCGTTTCGCCCTCGGGGGACGGGGGGCCCGCCGTGTCGCCGCTCATCGCGTCCAGAGAGGCCAGGCGCTCCTCCAGAGAGCGCCCGTCGTGCTCGTTCCTCGCCACCGTTCTTCCCCCTAGGGCACGCCTCTGATGATCAACACGGTGCAGGTGGGCAAACCGATCCCCACGCAGGATACCCATCAGTCAATAGCACGCATCCCGCGCGTAGATCGACGTTGGGGCGGGATCGCGGGGGCCGGGCCGGGACACCGAACGCCCGGTAGCGTGATCGGTATGCATGCGATCGTGATCCGTGAGCCGGGCGGCGCCGACGTCCTGGAGTGGACGCGGGTCCCCGACCCGGAACCGAAGCCGGACGAGGTGCTGATCGAGGTGGCGGCGAGCGCGGTCAACCGCGCGGACGTCATGCAGCGGATGGGCTTCTACCCGCCGCCCGCGGACGCTCCCCCGTACCCGGGTCTTGAGGTGTCCGGACGGATCACGCGCCTGGGAACGGACGTGTCGGGCCTGAACGCCGGCGACGAGGTGTGCGCGCTGCTCGCCGGGGGAGGGTACGCCGAACGGGTCGCGGCGCCCGCCGCGCAGGTGCTCCCGGTGCCGCGCGGGGTGGACGTCGTGGAAGCGGCCGGACTCCCGGAGGTCGCGTGCACGGTGTGGTCGAACGTGTTCATGCTGGCCGGGCTGCGCGCGGGCGAGACCCTCCTCGCGCACGGCGGCGGCAGCGGCATCGGGACGTTCGCGATCCAGCTCGCCAAGGCGCGCGGCGCGCGGGTGGTGACGACCGTGGGCGGCCCGGAGAAGGCGGCGCGCTGCCGGGAACTCGGCGCCGACGTCGCCGTTGACTATCGCAAGGAGGACTTCGTCGACAGCGGACCCTACGACGTGATACTCGACCTGATCGGTGCGAAGTACCTGGCCCGCAACGTGGCGGCGCTCGCCACCGGCGGACGGCTGATGGTGATCGGCCTCCAGGGCGGCGCGAAGGCGGAGCTGGACCTCGGCAAGCTGCTGCGCAAGCGGGCACTGGTGCACGCGACGGCGCTGCGGTCCCGTCCGGCCGAGGAGAAGGCGGAGATCGTGGCCGGGGTCCGGGAGCACGTGTGGCCGCTGCTGGAGTCCGGGGAGGTCCGGCCGGTCATCGATCGGCGTTTCCCCATGTCGGAGGCGTCACGCGCGCACGAGCTGCTCGAAGAAAGCGGTCACGTCGGCAAGATCTTGTTGACCGTGTGAGGATGTGGAGTTTATGAGCGAGCCTTTGAAGAAGCAGCCGGAGCAGGAACCGCAGGTGCTCGTGGTCGGCCCGAACGGCATCACCATCGAAAGCGGTGGCGAGGGCGAGTCCGAGGGCAAGTCGGTGACCGAGATGGTCGAGCAGCCGGCGAAGGTCATGCGGATCGGCGGCATGATCCGCCAGCTCCTGGAGGAGGTCAAGGCCGCCCCGCTGGACGAGGCGAGCCGGGCCCGGCTGCGGGAGATCCACAAGTCGTCCATCAAGGAGCTGGAGGACGGCCTGGCGCCCGAGCTGGTGGCGGAGCTGGAGCGGCTTTCGCTGCCGTTCGCCGAGGGCACGGTGCCGAGCGAAGCGGAGCTTCGGATCGCCCAGGCGCAGCTCGTCGGCTGGCTGGAGGGCCTGTTCCACGGCATCCAGACGACGCTGTTCGCGCAGCAGATGGCGGCGCGGGCGCAGCTTGAGCAGATGCGGCGCGCCCTGCCCGCCGGGATGATGCCGCCCGGCGCCGAGGAGGAGCAGCAGCCGCCGAAGCACGGGCCGCGCTCGTCCGGGCCCTACCTGTAGGACGGATGCACCGGCCGCACCGCCGGGCTCCGGGGTGCGGCCGCCGTCACGGGTAGAGGCGCTCCAGGACCTCCGCCACACCGTCGTCGTCGTTGCGGGACGTCTTGTGCGTCACGGCGGCCAGCACCATCGGGTGCGCGTTCGCGACCCCGTACGAGGTGCCCGCCCAGGTGAGCATCGGCAGGTCGTTCGGCATGTCGCCGAACGCGGTCACGTCGCCGGCCCCGAACCCGTGCTCGGTGCAGAGGGCCGCGAGAGCACTCGCCTTGGTGACGCCGAGCGCGCTCATCTCCAGCAGGCCCCGCCCGGACGAGTGCGTCACGGTCACGAGATGCCCCACCGCCCGCGCGGCCTTCTCCGACAGCGTGTCGGGGTCGGCGTCCGGGTGGAACGCGAGCAGCTTGGTGCCGGGGCGGCTGACCAGTTCGTCGGCGTCCACGGGACGGCCGCCGAGCGCCTTCGCGTCCCAGCGGCCGAGGTCGTAGCTCGCCTCGAACACGAACCCGCTCGGGTGCTCCACCGCGAACCGCAGCTCCGGCGACAGGTCACGGAGCCGCTCCACCGCCTCCGAGATCGCCTCGGCATGGATTTCCCGCGCGTGCAGGACGGTCTCGGTGTGCAGGTCGTACACCACGGCGCCGTTGGCGCAGATCGCGACGCCGTGATGGTCGACGGCCGTGGCGACCTCCGCCATCCAGCGCGGCGGCCGGCCGGTGACCATGACGAGCATCGCCCCGGCCCGCTCGACCCGGGCCAGGGCCTCCACGGTGCGGGCGGAGATCGTCCCATCGGAGCGCACGATCGTTCCGTCGAGGTCGGTGGCGATCACGCGCGGCGAAGACTGGCTCATGTCACCTTCCTGGGCCGATGTCACAAACCCTAAGCGACGCCGGGCGGGCCGCCACCCCAGGGTCAGCGCTTGACCGGCTCCAGGACGTCCTGGCCGAGGAACTTCGCCAGCGCCTCCGGGACGCGCACCGACCCGTCCGCCCGCTGGTGGTTCTCCAGGATCGCCACCATCCAGCGGGTCGTCGCGAGCGTGCCGTTCAGCGTCGCGACCGGCTGGTTCCTGCCGTCGGCGTCCCGGTACCGGACCGCGAGCCGGCGCGCCTGGAACTCGGTGCAGTTGGACGTCGAGGTGACCTCGCGGTAGGTGTTCTGCGTCGGCACCCACGCCTCGCAGTCGTACTTGCGGGCCGCGCTGGAGCCGAGGTCGCCCGCCGCCACGTCGATCACCCGGTACGGGATCTCGACCTTGGCGAGCATCTCCTTCTCCCACTCCAGCAGCCGCAGGTGCTCGGCGTGCGAGTCGGCCGGGTCGCAGTAGGAGAACATCTCCACCTTGTCGAACTGGTGGACCCGGATGATGCCGCGCGTGTCCTTGCCGTAGGAGCCGGCCTCGCGGCGGAAGCACGACGACCACGCCACGTACCGCCGCGGCAGCTCGTCGATGATCTCGTTCATGTGGTACGCGGCGAGCGGCACCTCGGACGTCCCCACCAGGTACAGGTCGTCCTCCGGGAGCCGGTACACCTCCGCCGCGTGCGCGCCGAGGAACCCGGTGCCCTCCATCGCCTCCGGCTTCACCAGCACCGGCGGGTACATCGGGACGAACCCGGCGGCGACGGCCTGCTCCATGGCGAGGTTCAGCAGCGCGTACTGGAGCCGCGCACCCACGCCCGTCAGGTAGTAGAACCGCGCGCCGGACACCTTCGCGCCGCGTTCCATGTCGATGGCGCCGAGGCTCTCGCCCAGCTCCAGATGGTCCTTCGGCGCGAAGTCGAACACGGCCGGCTCGCCGACGTGCTCCAGGACGACGAAGTCCTGCTCGCCACCGGGCGGGGCGCCGTCCTCGATGAGGTTCGGGACGCCCTTCGTGACCGCGTCGAGTTCCTCGCCGAGCCGGTCGGCCTCCGCCTCCCGCTCCTTGACCTGCTGCGCCAGCTCCTTCGCGCGGGCCAGCAGCGCGTCGCGCTCCTCGCCCTTCGCCTTGGACACCGACTTGCCGAAACTCTTCTGCTCCGCCCGCAACCGCTCGAACGACGTCAGCGCCGAGCGGCGCCTTTCGTCCAGGTCGAGCAGCCGGTCGACGACGCCGTCATCCTCACCGCGGGCGCGCTGCGAGGCGCGCAGCCGCTCGGGATCCTCTCGAAGAGCTCGCAGGTCGATCACAGAACCGAGGCTACCGGTCCGGCCCCGCGTCCGCGCACGAGTAACGCCGGTTCTACCGGGCGCCGCTCGCCAGCAGCGCGTGCGCGGGCAGCACGACCCTGCCGTCCGCGCCCGCGTGCGCGGAGACGACCGTGTCGTACTCGGCCTTGATCCGGGCGACGGTCTTCTCGTCCTGCCGTCCCACGATCACGCCGTTCGTGCCCACCCCGGACAGCGCGACCGCCTCCCACCACTCCTCGGGATCGACGACGTGCTCCCAGGTCACCTCCTCGACCGCCACATCGCCGAGCCCGGCCTCCGCCACCAGCCGCCGGAACTCCGCGGCCTCGCCGTACCGGGTGAACGGCGACTCGGGGATGTCGTCCGGCCACGCCACACCGGCCCGCTCGACCGCCTCCCGGACGACCCCGAGCGCCCCGCTGCCCGGCATCACCCAGCAGGTCAGCGCCAGCCGCCCGGCCGGCCGCAGCACCCGCCGCAGCGCACCGATCGCCACGCCCGGATCGCCGACGTGGTTGATGACGAAGTTGCCGGCGACGGCGTCGAACGTCCCGTCCGCGAACGGCACCTCCGGCAGGACGGCGACCCGCACGTCCAGCCCTGGAACGTTCCGGCTCGCCGTCTCGGCCATGCTCGCCTCGGCGTCCATCGCCGACACCGCGGCGCCGCGGCGGGCCGCCTCCAGCGCCACGAAGCCGGGGCCCGTGCCGACGTCGAGGAACCGCGTTCCGTCCGTCACGCCGGCCGCGTCCAGCAGCGGGCCGACCAGGTAACGGGTGAGCCGGGCGAACCCCCGCTCGTACGCGGGGGCGCGCCCGGCCCACAGGTCCCGCTCGTAAAGATCGAAGTCCATCGCCACGCAAGCAGCCTACGTCCTCGCACATCAGGACTTGCCACCCGAAGCACGTGTGCGAAAATCGCACCATGGGGAGTGTCGACAGCTGGAGCGAAGTCGGCGGCCGGGTGCGAGAAGCCAGGCTCGCGCATGGTCTGTCGCAGACCGAGCTTGCGCGCAAGCTGGGCTTGGACCGCACCGCGGTCGTGCGCATCGAGTCCGGCCAGCGGCAAGTATCGGCCATGGAGCTTTTCAAGCTGTCGGATGTGTTGGGCGTCCCCCCAACCCACTTCGTCACGCGGCCCCCCGCTGCCGTGATCTCGCAGCGGCAAACCCTGGCTGAGGGCGCCGACGCCGCATCCAGGACGCGGTTCCGACTCGACGCCGCCTTGGAGGCTCATGCCCGTGACACCGGTTGGTTGGTCGAGCACGGCCTGCTGGCCAAGGCCGCACCGGCCTCCGCTCCCAAGGTCAGAAACAAGAAGGAAGCCCGGCGGCTGGCTTCAGAGATCCGGGATCGGGCGGGACTGAGTAGCGACCCCATCAGCGGCATGGCCGAGTTGGCCGAACGCTTCGGCTTGTACATTCTTGTCCTCGACCAAGACGTCGAAGGAGCCTCGCTTCTGCTCGACGGCTATGGCGTGGCCGTGCTCGGCGGTCGGCGGGAACCGGGCCGACGCCGCTTCACCGCCGCTCACGAACTCGGCCATCACCTACTCCAGGACGAGTACCACACAGATATCGGTGTCGCTGCCAGCGCTCAGGAGCGCGAGGCGGTCATCGACGCGTTCGCCGCGGAGTTGCTCTTGCCGTCGAGCGCGCTGGAGCGCCTGTCCGGGCGAGGAGATCTGCGGGAGGAGCTGATCCGGCTGGCAGGAACGTACCGAGTCTCATGGTCCGTCATCGTGAGCGGTGCGGAAAGAGCCGAGCTGATCCCCGACGAGCAACTCCCACGGTTGCGCGCGGAGACCCCCGTCAAAGGTGAGTTCCTGGCGGTGCTCGGCGAGGAGCCCAAGGCCGACCTGGAGGTCGGGCACACGGGGCCCGCGTGGCGCCGTGCGGTGCTGGCCGCATGGGAACGATCTCTCATCACCGCCGCCAGGACGGTGGAACTGCTCAGGCAAGAGATCACCGAAGACGAACTCCCGCCACGGTCGTCACAACGCGACGCCGAGTGACAGGACGAACCTTTCGTGGCGAGTGACAAGATTCAAGTCTGGGACGCGTCAGCGCTCCACGCGGCGGCTACGGCCGATCGTCTCGACGTTCTCGGCGACATGGCATGTTGTGCCGCGCTCGGCTCACCTCGCAATGTCACGACTGCGGCAGTCGTCGAGGAACTGCAGCAATACGGGCTCACCATCGTCGGGCAAGACTGGCTGACGGTCGAGCACGTCGATGGCTTAGATGAGATCCTGGCCGTCGCGAAATGGGTCGGCATCGTCGGCGCCACAAGTCTCCACAACCGCGGAGAGGCCACCGTGTGCGCATGGGCGGAGGTGCATGGAGGTATCGCAATCATCGATGATCGGGGCGCGCGCTGTGCCGCTCGGACGAACGGCCTGGCGGCGCACGGTTCTCTGTGGTTGATCGCTAACGCTGTGCGGGAGGGCTGGATCACAGAGGCCGCTGCCACCGGTTTCACCGACACGCTTCTGGACGGCGGAGCTCGTTACCCCTTTAAACGTGGCGGATTCCTCTGCTGGACACGGCAGCAGCGGTTGTTGTGAGGCCGACTAGAGGGGTCAGGGGCGGCCGGTGCGGATGGTGTCGAGCCAGGCGGCGGCTTCGGTGAAGTCGGTGTCGCGGGTGCCGCGGCGGATCTCGGGACGGACCCGGTCGGCGCGGGCGTAGGAGCCGACGAAGCGGACGTCGGCGCAGACGCGGCGCAGCCCCATCAGGGCCTCGCCGACGCGGGCGTCGGAGACGTGGCCCTCGAAGTCCATCCAGAACAGGTAGGAGCCGAGACCGGCGCCCGTGGGGCGGGACTGGATCAGCGTCAGGTTGATGCCGCGCACGGAGAACTCGGTGAGGATCTCCAGCAGGGCACCCGGGTGGTCCTCGCCGATGAACGCGACGACGGTCGTCTTGTCCATGCCGGTGGGGGCGGGCGGCGTGCAGGGACGGTGCAGGACGACGAAGCGGGTGACGGCGTCGGCGACGTCGTGGATGTCCTCCGCGAGCACCGACAGGCCGTAGCGGGGGGCGGCGAACGAACCGGCGAGCGCGGCGTCGTAGTGGCCGTCGGCGACGTGCTGGGCGGCCTCGGCGTTGGACGTGGCGGCGCGCCATTCGGCGGCCGGGACGTTGTCGAGCAGCCAGCGGCGGCACTGCGGCTGCGCGATCGGGTGGGACGCGACCGTCTTGATGTCGTCCAGCGCCGTCCCGGGCCGGACGAGCAGCGCGAACGAGACGGGCAGGTGGATCTCGCCGACGACCTGCAGGGGTTCGCCGGTGGCCAGCTCGTCCAGCGTGGTCGGGACGGAACCCTCCACGGAGTTCTCCAGCGCGACGACGGCGGTGTCCGCCTCCCCGGTGCGCAGCGCTTCGAGAACGGCCGGGACGGTCGAGTACGGGATGTGCTCGGCGCCCGCGGCGCCCGGCAGGGTGAGCAGCGCCGCCTCGGTGAACGTGCCCCGCGGACCCAGGTAGGCGTAGCGCGCTGGCCTGCTGTCTGCGGTCACGGGTCCCCCCGGGGGCGTGCGGTGTCGTGGAAGGTGCCTCGAACACGAGGTGGGAAAGCAGTTTACTTCCCGGCGGGTAAAGGACGTCCGTCCGCGGCGGGACGGTGGCTCAGGCGGACGCGGACGTGCGGTCTCCGCTGCCGAAGTCGGGCAGCGGGTCGTCCATCGACACGACCGGGCCCTTGCCGAGCCGGGCCGCGCGCAGGGCGTGGCTCTCCTCGGGGGAGAGCCTTTCGACGGGGTGCCCGGCCTGGACGACCTTGGCGTAGGTCCGCGTCTCGGTCCGCCCGTTGATGGAGCTGACCACGACCCCGTCCCCGACCGAGTCGAGCAGGGCCAGGGAGAAGGACCGGAGTCCGGACATCTCTTTCAGGGCGTCGTAGTGGACGATGGCGACGTCGCGCACCGCGCGCTCGTCCACCGGTCCGCCGGCGACCTGAAGCCGGCGCCTGAGCAATTCCCCGCACTCGTCGGCGACCTGGTTGACCCGTTTGTGCGCGACCATCGCGATGGACAGCCCCGCAACGCCGGCGACCAGGCCCGCGACGGCCACCGCCACAAGCATCACAAAGCGAGCGTACCGACCTCGGCCTCCGGGCGCGAAGAGTCCCGCTGCGCCGTGTCCTGTTCGACGCGTTTCGCCAGCCAGAGGCCGAGGATGGCGATGGACGCCAGCGCGGCGATCCCGAACGAGTCGCGCAGGACCTGACCCCCGAATTCCGCCACCGCGGAGTGTTCCGGACCGATCCACGCACGTCCCCACCATGGAAGAGGGAACAGGAACAGGAGCCACAGGCCGAGCGCGAGAAGCCATCGCCGCGTGTCCCGGCCGTTACCGGCCAAGGCCCCGATCACCGCGATCATCCACACGAGGTGGTGGATCCATCCGACCGGGGACAGCACGACCGACAGCAGCCCGACGATCGCGACCCCGCCGAGGAGCAGGCTGGAGGAGTCGGCGGCGGTGTCGGCGGCGGTGTCCGCGGCGGTGTCCGCGGCGAGGGTGACGCGGCGGGCCCACCGGAAGCCGTAGCAGGCGACGAGCAGCGCGAGGGCGAGCCACACCAGCGTCCGGACCGGGCCCTCGTCGAAGATCCGCGCGACGATCCCCTGGACCGCCTGGTTGGTGGTGCCGTCCACCGCGCCCGTCCGGTCACCGCCCTGCAGCAGCGCGCCGAACCAGTAGCCGGACGAGTCGGCGGGCAGCAGCGCAAACCCGGCGAGCGTCGCGGCGGCGGCGGTGAGCACCGCGTTGACCAGCGCGTCCCGCCGGCCGGTGAGCAGGAAGTAGATGAGGAAGACGCCCGGCACCAGCTTGATCGCGACGGCGAGGCCGACCAGGGCGCCGCGCGGCCAGCGGGCCGTGCGGGCACAGCAGTCGGCGAGGCACATCGCCAGCAGGAACAGCCCGACCTGCCCGAAGCGGACCTGGTCGCGGACGGGGTCGAGCCACGCCATCGCCGCGACGAGCACGCCCATGGTGAGGGGCGCCCAGCGTCCGGTCCGGCGGATGAGGTCGCGGAAGGCGTACCAGACCACGATCACCAGCGAGACGTAGATCAGCCCCGTCCACAGCCACTGCGCGGCGCTCCAGGGCAGCAGGGTGAACGGGACGGCGAGCACGGCGGCGAACGGCGGATAGGTGAACGGCAGCAGTTGCGGCGGCTGGGTGAGGAAGTCGTACAGCGGCGCGCCCCGCAGGACGGCCAGCCCGCCCGTCCGGTAGACGTCCAGGTCGACGAGCCGCTGGTCGGGCGGGTTGGTCAGCCAGTGCGCGACGATCGGGATGACCGCGGCGACGGGGACGACGACCCCGGCGAGGAGGATGAGCCAGTGCGGGCGTCCGCCACGCGGATCGCCGGCCTGGTGCGCCATGGGACCGTCCACAGCCCGCAGGATATGGCCCCTGTGCGGTGATGCGGCTCTTGTAACCTGAACGCCATGACGCGCCGGGGGACGAAGATCGCCATGTTCGTCGCCGCCCTCGCCACGGTGCTGACCGGGCTTCTCGGGTGGTCCCCGGCAAGCGCCGAGGCCGCACCCGGCGGCGGACGGGTGGTGGTGATCGGGGTGCCGGGGCTGAGGTGGAGCGACATCAGCCCGGCGACGACGCCCGCACTGTGGGGGCTGACGGCGGCGGGCTCGGCCTCCGGGCTCAGCGTCCGGACGACACGCGTCAACACCTGCCCGACGGACGGCTGGCTGACGCTGTCGGCGGGGCAGCGGTCGCGGCTGCCGCACGGCGACTGCGCGCTGCCGTCCGCGCCGATCCTGCCCGGCCAGAGCTCCCCCACCGGCCCGCCGCCGCAGGGCGGCGCGATCGCCGCCGGCTGGCCGGCCATCAAGAGCGACAACGCGGGCACCAACTACCACGCCGAGATCGGGCTGCTCGGCGACGCCGTCCACAAGGCGGGCGGCTGCACGATGGCGGTCGGGCCCGGAGCGGTGTTCGGCGTCGGCGACGGCGGCGGGCGGGTGGACCGCTACGTCGCGTCCCCCGACAAGGTCACCGCCGCGGACTGGGGGCGCTGCCCGCTCACCGCGGTCGAGGTGGACGAGCTGTTCCGCGCCTACATCAACGCGGGCGTCGACCCGCACGGCGACCAGGTCCCGCTGTCGGACGCCGGGCGCGCCGACGCCGCGGCCGCCGCGGACCGCCGGGTCGCGCAGGTCGTGGCCGGTGTCCCGGCGGGCACGACGATCCTGGTGGCGGGGCTGTCCGACGTCGGCATCGACCCGCACCTGCGCGTCGCGATCGCGAAGGGCGCCGGGTACCGGCCCGGCTTCATGACCTCCAGCGCCACCCGGCAGGAGGGCCTGGTCACGCTCACCGACACCACCGCGACCACGCTGAAGCTGCTCGGGCTGCCGCAGCCGAAGGCGGCCGTGGGGTCGGCGTGGAAGCCGCAGCCGTCGAAGGCCACCACGCAGGAGCGGGTCGACGCGCTCATGGACGAGGACGTCGCCGCGCAGGCGATCCGGGCCGTCCAGACGTCGTTCTACTGGGTGCTGTTCGCGACGCAGCTCGTCCTGTACGGGATCGCGGTGCTCGCCCTGCGGCGCCTCCGCGGCGACCGCCGCTCGCGGGCGCGCATACTCGGCGGCACCCGCGTGATAGCGCTGCTGGGCGGCGCGGTGCCGGGCGCGTCGTTCCTCGCCGGGCTGCTGCCATGGTGGCGGGCCGACCATCCGACGGCCGTGCTGATCTGCACGGTGCTGGGCTTCGCGGCGCTGCTCACGGGGGCGGCGCTCGCCGGTCCGTGGCGGCACTCCATGGTCGTCCCCGGACTGGTGATCACCGGGGTGACGGCGCTGGTCCTCGCGCTGGACGTGATGACCGGGTCGAACCTCCAGCTCAACACCCTGATGGGGTACACGGCGCTCATCGCCGGCCGCTTCTACGGGTTCGGCAACCAGGCGTTCTCGCTGTTCGCCGTCGCCGCGATCCTCACCGCGGCGTGGCTGACGGAGTACCCGCTGCGCAGGGACCGCAAGCTCGTCGCCGTCGCGGTCGTCGCGGTCATCGGCGTGTGCACCGTCATGGTGGACGGGCTCCCCGCGTTCGGCAGCGACTTCGGCGGCGTGCTCGCGATCGTCCCGGCGTTCGCGATGCTCGGCCTGATGGTCGCCGGCAAGCGCGTCTCGGCGCCCAAGCTCGGGATCTTCTTCGTGGCCGGCGCGGCGCTCGTGTTGTTCATCTCGTACCTGAACGCGCAGAGCGCCAACCCGACGCACCTGGGCCGCTTCTGGCAGGACCTCGTGGCCGGGGACGCCTGGAGCGTCGTCACCCGCAAGTTCAACGCGATGCTGAACAGCCTCGGGTACTGGCCGTACACGCTCGCGCTCGCCGCCGCCATCGTGTTCCTGTTCTTCGTGCTGGCGCGGCCGACGCGGTGGCGGGTGTCGCTGCTGCAGGGCGCCTACCAGCGCAGCCTCACGATGCGCCCGGCGCTGATCTGCGCGCTGGCCGTCGGCGTCATCGGCACGCTCGTGAACGACTCCGGCGTGGTGATCCTGTCGGTGGCGTTCAGCCTGGCGACCCCGCTGATGCTCGCCGCCGGGGTCCGGTCGCTGGAGATGGATCTGCGGAACGCAGACACGCCGCCACCAGGGCCGTCAGAATCGCCAGGAGCGTCCACGGAATCACCGTCGGCCGAACGACGGTGAACAGCCACTCCAGGTCGTCCGGCAGCCGGATCCGGGTGGGCGCGCGGGCCGGCAGGTAGGCGAGGCTGAGCGCGGCGGTGTGCGCGAGCAGGATCCAGTCGATCCGCGTCCAGGGGAGCAGCGCCAGCAGCGCCCACCCGAACCCGTCGTACCAGGGCAGCGCGTAGGGGGCGACGAGGAGCCAGCCGAGGACGAGCGCGGCGGCGACGCGGCGGTGCTCCGCCTCCGGCCCGTCCTCTTTGGGCAGGGCCCGGACGAGCAGCAGGAACAGCACCAGCCCGAGCAGCAGCGCGCCCATCTTGATGACGCCGCGCCGGGAGCCGCGGCCGAGCGACTCGTCCAGCAGATGCCAGGGGGTGGCGAACGACACCATGTTGCTCGCCTCGCGGACCTGGTCGAGCACGTGCGGCCCGGCGAGCAGGTACGAGACCGCCGTGACGGCCGCGGCGCCGGCGGCCAGCGCGACGAGGCGGCCGAGCGACCGCCGGTCGTGCCGGCGCAGCAGCGTCCAGGCGGGGCCGCCCGCGACGAGCACGGCCGGAAGCTTGATCGCCGTGCCGATCCCGGCGAGGGCACCGGCGGCCAGCGTGCGCACCCATCCGGCCCGGCGCCCGAACACGGCCAGTGCGGCGACCATCGGCGCGATCGCGAGGACGTCGTTGTGCGCGCCCCCGATCAGGTGGAACAGCACCAGCGGGTTGCACGTCCACAGCAGCGCCGTGCGGAGCCGCCGCTCCCCGGTCCCGGACATCCGGTAGAGGATCAGCGCCGTCGCCGCGAACGCGAGCGTGTTCACCACCGACAGCACGAACACGGTCAGCCGCACGGACCCGCCGCCGAGCCACGCGGCGAACGCCTGCTCGCCCGTCGCGATCGGCCCGTACACCGACGGGGTCGTCCGCCACTCCTCGGGCGCCCCGGCGACCGGGTCCTTCGGCAGGTCGACGGCCCGCGTCGCGTACGGGTCGTGGCCCGTCGCCGCCATCCGCCCGTACGAGGCGTAGTTCAGATGGTCGGTGGACCCGACCGGCGGCATGCACATGAACGCGACGGCCGCGAGCAGCCCGGCGACGACCAGCGGCAGCGCCCGGACACGCCACCCCTTCCGGACGGCGGCAAAGCACAGCGCGAGCCCCGCCGTGCTCGCGACGACACCCGCGACGACCAGCCCGATCACCAGGTACGGCGACGGATGGACGGTCAGCGAGTACGGCGGCCGGCCGCGCCCGCCCCCAAGATCCGGCTCGAACACCGACGGGCCCAGCAGGGCGGTGCCGAGGAAGCAGGCGATGCCGGCCCCGACGCCCCACAGCCCGCCCGTCCCGAGACGGGTCACGGGCGGCTGCCGCGCACCCGGCCGAGCCGCCGGGCCACCGCCGGTTCGCGGACGGCGAGCGCTCTCGCCACGTCCCGGAACTGCCGGCCGCGGTGCAGCTGGGCGCGCCAGTCGGTGCCGGTGGCGCGGTGCGCGAGCGGCACCTCCACCTCCCGCACGCGGAAGCCCTGGCGCAGCAGGTCGATGGTGAGGGCCGTCTCCACGCCGAACCCGGCGGCGAGCGGCAGCGCCGCGTCGAACGCGGCCCGGGTCAGGCAGCGCTGCCCGTTGAGCGGGGCGGCCGGCTCCCAGCCGGTGGCGCGGCGGATGCCCTCGCGCGACAGCCGGACGACGAACCCGTGCCCGCCGAGCTTCACCGTCGTGGTGAACACCGCGATCGTCATGTCGGCGTCACCGGCCCGGACGGGCTCGACGAGCGGCGCGGCCTCCCGCGCGGTCTCGGCGAGATCGGCGTCGAGGAAGAGCAGGTGGCGGGGCTGGTCGCGGTCGTCGTCCAGCAGCCGGACGGCCTCGGCGCCGGTCTCCATCGCGGCGCCCTTGCCGCGGTTGCGGCTGTGCCGCACGACCCGCGCCCCGGCGTCGCGGGCCGCCCGTCCGGTGCCGTCGGACGAGCCGTCGTCGACCACCACGACCAGGCCGGCGCCGGGAAGCTCCTGCGCGGCCTTGACCGTGGCCGCGATGCGGTCGGCTTCGTCCTTGGCCGGGATGATCACCGCTAGGTCCTGCATATCCGCGATGGTAGCCGCGGACGGCCGCCCGGCGCGGTATGCCACGGCGAACCATTACTCACATGTTGACGCGGCGGTCCCCGGGAGTTTCCCCGCGGGGGCCGCCGTCCGGGCCGCGGGATCCGGTCGCCGGACGGTTCAGCCGGCGTCCTGGACCGGTGCCGCCTCCCGCACGGTGAACACGGTGTCGAGCCCGGTGACCTGCAGAATCCGCTGCACGGCCGGGCGCGGGGCGGCGAGTTCCAGCGAGCCGCCCTGCTCCTTGAGCCGCTTCATCGCCGACAGCAACACGTTCATGCCCGTCGAGTCGCAGAACTCGACGCCGCTCAGGTCGACCACGATGCGGGTGACCTGCTCGCGGAGCAGCCCCGCGAGGGCCGCCTGCAGTCTGGGTGCGGTGTACAGGTCCAGTTCGCCGGTCGCCGTGACGACGGCGTGACCCCCCTGAGACGTGGTCGAGACATTTAGCTCCACGTCCGGCACACTATCTCGCGAACGGCGCAGGGGCCAGACCGTTCACCAAGTCCCACGTGGCGTGGGCGTTTCCAGGCGTGTCACCGCCCTTCCGGCCCTGCACGCTTTGATAACTACGGACGGTGATGTCCGTTTTCCGGGAGGGGGTCATCGCGTCCGCCGAACCTAGACGGTGAGCGGGAGACACACCTCGAAACGGCATCCGGGCCCGTCGTTCGCGACACCGATCTCGCCCGCGTGCGCCTCCACGATGCCGCGTGCGATGGCGAGGCCGAGGCCCGCGCCGCCGCCCGGGGTGCGGGCCGTCTCGCCGCGGAACGCGACGTCGAACACGCGCGGCAGGTCGTCCTCGGGGATGCCGCCGCACGCGTCGGCGACGGTCACCCGCGCCCGCCCGCCCCGGATCCCGCCGATGATCTCGACGGTGCCGTCGCTCGGGGTGTGCCTGATCGCGTTGACGACGAGGTTGCGGAGCGCGCGGCCGAGTTCACCCGCGTCGACCTGGACGGCCAGGCCCTCGCGCACGTCGCCGCGCAGCCGCACGCCCTTGGCGCGGGCCAGCACTTCGGCGCCCGCGACCGCCTCCGCGACCAGGTCGGCGAGACCGACGCGTTCGCGGGACAGGCGCAGCGCCCCCGCGTGGATGCGGGACAGCTCGAACAGGTCGTCCACCATCTCCGTGAGCCGCTCGACCTCGACGCGGATACGGCCGTGGTAACGCTGGACGGTGCGCTGGTCGGCGACGACCTCGTCCTCCAGGGCCTCGGCCATAGCACGCAGGCCCGCCAGCGGGGTGCGCAGGTCGTGGCTCACCCAGGCGACCAGCTCCCGGCGGCTCGTTTCGAGGGCCTGCTCCCGCGCGTGGGACGCGGCCAGCCGGTCATAGGCGGCCTCCAGCTCGCGGGACAGCTCGGCCAGCTCCGCGGGGAGGCGCACCGGCGGTGGACGGAAACGGTCCGCACGGACGGCCTCCACGAGTGTTCTGTTGGCGGCGACCAGCCGCCGTCCGAGCAGCACCGACACCGCCATCGCGACCAGGCCGGCGGACGTCACCACCGCGAGGACGACCGACCGGTCATGGTCGTTCAGCAGCATCATGAACGAGATCACGAGGATGCCGGAGATCGTCGCCAGCACCGTCGCCGCGCCCACGACGATCAGCTGGGTGGCGACCGACCGTCCGCGCAGCCCGTAGAGGGCGCCGAGCGCGACCACCGCGACGACGAACGCGGCGAGCGCGGCGTAGAAGACGACCCAGAGGAGATCCTCGAAGGGGATCACCGGTCGTTCCCCACCGGCTCGTAGCGGTAGCCGACGCCCCAGACGGTGACGATGCGGCGCGGGGTCGTCGGGTCGTCCTCGATCTTCTCGCGCAGCCGCCGGACGTGGACGGTCACCGTGGAGGAGTCGCCGAACGTCCACTCCCAGACGCGTTCGAGCAGCTCGTCACGGGTGAACGCCTGCCGGGGGTGGCGGAGCAGGAAGGCCAGCAGGTCGAACTCGCGGGAGGTGAGCGCGAGCCGTTCGCCGCGCAGGCCCGCCTCGTGGGCGCTGACGTCCACGACGAGATCACCGTCGCGCAGCGGCCCGGACGGCCCGGCCGGAACCACCGCGCCGCGGGCCCGGCGCAGCACCGACCGGACGCGCAGCGCCAGTTCGCGCGGGCTGAACGGCTTGGTCACATAGTCGTCGGCGCCGGTCTCCAGCCCGGCGAGCCGGTCGGTCTCCGCGCCGAGCGCCGTCAGCATCACGATCGGGACGGCCGAGGTCTCGCGGAGCCGCCGGCACACCTCCAGGCCGTCCATGCCGGGCAGCATCAGGTCGAGGACGACGAGGTCCGGCGGATGGTCGAGCGCCCTGCGCAGCGCGGCCCGGCCGTCCGCCACGCAGACCACCTCGTGCCCGTCGCGGGCCAGGTAGCGGGCGACGACCTCGGCCACGGTCGGATCGTCATCGACCACCAGGACGCGTCCGGCGGGGGTCACCGAGTTCACCCCCCTCACGTTAGGCCGCCCGTGCCGCCGCCGCTCGTCCCGTCACCACCCCGTAAGGAATCGATCACGGCGGGCTCATGACCTGGGCGACCTGCGTAACCGGATGATCACCGCTTTAATGGCCGGATGGCCCAGCCCCGTACCGCGACCCCCGTCGCCGGGATCATCGCCCTCATCCTCGTCGGCGGCGCGATCGCCACCGCCGCCGACGCGATCATGATGTTCATCGGCATGTACCAGACGGACGTGCTGGCGGACTTCCGGCGTTCGATGGGGTACTACGCGCTGATGTGCGTCGTCGTCGGCTTCCTCACCGCGATCGGGATCATGCTCACCCGCCCGCGCGGACCGGTCGCGCCCATCGTCGCGGCGATCTCCGCTCTGGTCGCGCTGTACGTGGGGAACCGGGCCGGCGACCTGCTGTACACCTTCACGCACGGATCGGCGCCGAGCGCGTACGTCATCGAGGTGCTGAAGCCGCACTTCAACACCTGGGACCTGATAGCGCCGCTGACGGCCGGGGTCATCGGCGGGCTGCGCGTCGCGATGGTCGCGGGCGGCCTCGCGCCCCCGCGGCCGTCCGGCCCGCCCTTCCCGCCGCCGGGCGGTCACGGCGCGCCTTACCGGCCCGCCCCAGGCCAGCCGCTGCCACCGCCGAGCCCGGGCCGACCGCTCCCCGGGGAGCCCCCGTATCAGCCGTCGCCGTACCCGCCGCCGTACCCGGGGATGCCCCCTGAGAGCCCTCAGGGTGGGGCTCCGCCGAACGTCGGGGGTTGAGCAGGTCCAGGCTCGTCCCCAAGGGTGATGCCCTTTGACCTGGCCCGCGCATACGGTGGAGACATGGGTAAGACGATCCTGACCATCATCGGCGTGGTACTGGCGGTATGGCTGGCGATGACGCTCATCGGCGCCCTCGTCTCGATGCTGAAGTTCTTCTTCTTCATCGGACTCGTCGCCGTCATCGTGGTACTCGTCGTGACCGCCGTGTCCAAGATGTCCAAAAGCCACCGATAACTGGGGCGATTCCCTTGCCGGAGCACCGCCGGTGACCGCATGATGCCGGGATAACCAGGCGGTCATCGTCGAAGGGGACACACCGTGCCGGTTCTGACAGAGGTGCTGCGCGACCGCGCCCGCTCACATCCCGACCAGACCGCGTACCTCGCGGGCGACACCGAGATCACCTTCCGTGACTTCGACCGGCGCGCCGACCGGGTCGCGAACGCGCTGGCGGCCGCGGGCGTCGGACCGGGCGACCGGGTCGCGATCCTCGACAAGAACTCCCTCGAATACGCCGAGCAGATGTTCGGCGCGGCCCGGATCGGCGCCGTCCAGGTCCCGGTGAACTACCGGCTGGCGCCCGACGAGGTCGCCTACATCGTCAACAACGCGCAGGCGAAGGTCTTCATCGTCGGCCCCGAGTTCCTCCCCGTCCTGGACGCGATCGCCGACAAGCTCGAACACACCACCCACACGGTGGTCATCGGCGGCTCCGGCCACAACTACGAGGACTACGCCACCTGGGTCGAGGGGGCGTCCGACACCCGGCCCGGCCACACGCCCGACACGTCGGACGTGTTCGTGCAGCTCTACTCGTCCGGCACGACGGGCCTGCCCAAGGGCGTCATGCTGACGCACGACAACTTCCTCGCCGCCCTGGCCGTGACCACCGGCGAATGGGACATCGACGAGTCGTCGGTGCTGATGGTCGCGATGCCGATGTACCACGTCGCGGGCAACGTCCTCACCGTGTCCGCCATCTACAACGGCATCCCGGGCGTCATCGCGCGTGAACCCGACCCGACCGCGATCGCCCAGGGCATCGAGCGGCACCGCGTCACGCACATCTTCCTCGTCCCGGTCCTGCTCCAGTTCATGCAGCTGATCCCGGAGGTCGCCGCCTGCGACCTGTCCAGCCTGAAACTCGTCCTGTACGGCGCGTCCCCGATCAGCGAGGACGTGCTGCGCGGCGCCATGCGGATGCTGCCGGACGCCGACTTCATGCAGGTCTACGGCCTGACGGAGGTCACCGGCGCGATCACGATGCTGCCCGCCGCCGACCACGACCCGGACGGCCCGAACACGCACCGGCTGCGCAGCGCCGGCCTCCCCAACACCAACACCACCCTCAAGATCGTCGACCCGGCCACCCAGGAGGAGGCGCCGCCGGGCCAGGTCGGCGAGATCCTCTGCCGGACCCCGCAGAACATGAAGGGGTACTGGGGGATGCCGGACGCGACCGCCACCGCGCTCTCCGCGGACAACTGGTTCCGCACCGGCGACGCCGGCTACCTCGACGAGGACGGCTACCTCTACATCCACGACCGGGTCAAAGACATGATCATCTCGGGCGGGGAGAACATCTACCCGGCCGAGGTGGAGAACGTCCTGATGAGCCACCCGGCCGTGTCCGACTGCGCGGTCATCGGCGTGCCGTCCGAGCGGTGGGGCGAAACGCCCAAGGCCCTGGTCGTGCTCTCATCGGACGTCCCCGAGCAGGAAATCATCGACTACTGCCGGGAGCACCTGGCCCACTTCAAGTGCCCCAGCTCCGTCGAACGCCGCGACCAGATCCCGCGCAACCCCACCGGCAAAATCCTCAAACGCGAACTCCGCGCCCCCTACTGGCAAGGCGAAGACAGGGCAGTGAGCTGAATTTATTGCTTTGCTCTCGGCGTCGGGCCTGGCGGCCCTCCTTCAACGAGCAAAGCGGCGATCGCTGGCATCGCTCCGGCTCGCCTGGCGGCTCGCTGCGCGATCGGTTTCTCGCAGGCTCGAAACCGCCTTCGGACGCGATCGCAACGCGGCGGGTTGTTGCGGGCTGAGCTTAAAGACAGCGTGCCTTTCGGTTGTCGTATGGCTGGCGGCGGGGGCTGATGTGGTCACGCCCGCTGTGTATTGCGTTGCTCTCGGCGTCAGGCGCTGGCACGCCTTCCTGTAACGGGCACTGCGGCGATCGGTGGCATCGCTCCGGCTCGCTGCGCGATCCAACGCTGAGGTCGTTGATGGCTGGGGTTCGAACCCGCCGGGGCCGGGGCTTGTGGCCTCGGGTCCGGTGGGGTTGTCAGCGGAAGTGGATCACCGCTGACATCGGGCGGTGGTCCGACGTCTTCGTGCGGGTGGGGGGGACGCTGCAGGAGACGGCGGCCGACTTGGTGATGAAGAGGTAGTCGGTCTTCTGGACGGCGGTCCCCTGCCAGTTCTGCTGGGTCATCGCGCCGGTCCGGGACGTACCGGTCTGGTCGCATTCGGCGTACGCGTGGTACAGCGGGTCGAGCGCGGGGCTGTCCGGGTTGTCGGCGAAGTCGCCGCCGAGGAGGACGCGGCCGTGGCCGGCGAGAGTGGCGAGGGCGCGGGCCTCCTTGGTCCGCCACGTACCGTCCTCGGACGTGCTGAGCTGCGTGACGCACACCCGGGTCGTCCAGGACGGGACCTCACCGCACAGGGCGGTGCGGGTCCGGCCGGCGGGGGCGGGGAGCTTGGCCTGGCGGGGCTCGGTGAGCGGAGCGTCGGCGCCGATCGCGACCCCGATCTTGCCCTGGCCCCGCGCGCAGTCGCCGGTCGCCGGGGCGAACGCCCACGTCCACTTGGCGAAGGTCTTCTTGAAGGCGCGCACGTGCCCCTCGCAGACCTCCTGGAGGAGGACGGCGTTCGGCCTGACCTTGCGTCCCCCGACCTCGGTGGCCTGCATCCGCGCGGTGATCTGCTTGGTGAGCCGCTCCGGCGCGGCGCCGGACGGGCATTCGGGGCCGCCGCAGACGTTCCACGTCAGCGCGTTGACCGTCACGGCGGCGGGGCGTTCCGCGGCTCCGTCGGCGTGGGCGGGGCCTCCGCCGCCCGGCAGGCCCTCGATGCTGGCGCCGGTGGCGGCCGCGGTGACGACCGCGGCGGCGGCGCCGACCGAGAGCAGAGGGATCAGGGCGCGGGGGGATCGCACACGTTCTCCATTATTGGGGCTGTCTGCGGGGATGATGTCGAAATCTCACCACATCAAGATCGCATCCGCCAGCGATTCGCGACCACTCGGTCACCCGACGGACGGATTCGACCCCACGCAAGACTAGAGGGGCCCGGCGGATGCCCCCGCCGGGCCCCTCGCCGCTAGTCGAGCAGCGCGGTGACCGTGCCGGCGCCGACCGTCCGGCCGCCCTCGCGGATCGCGAACCCGAGCCCCTCGGTCATCGCGACCGGCCGGCCCAGTTCGACGGCCATCTCGACGGTGTCACCGGGCAGCGCCATGCCGCCCTCGCCGAGGTCGACGCCGCCGACCACGTCCGTCGTGCGGAAGTGGAACTGCGGCCGGTACCCGTGGAAGAACGGCCTGGTCCGTCCCCCCTCGGCAGCGGTCAGCACCCGGACCCGCGCCCGGAACCGCAGGTGCGGCCGGATCGCACCCGGCACGCTGATCACCTGCCCGCGCCGGACCTGGTCCCGCTTGACGCCGCGCAGCAGCATGGCGGTGTTGTCGCCGGCCTGCGCGTGGTCCATCGTCTGCCCGAACGTCTCCAGCCCCGTCGCGACGGTGCCGAACGTCTCGCCGAGCCCGACGACCTCGACGGCGTCCCCGACCCGGACCGAGCCCCGCGCCACGACCCCGGTCACGACGGTGCCGCGCCCGGTGATCGTGAGGACGCTCTCGACCGGCATGAGGAACGGCTCGTCGAGGACCCGCCGCGGCACCGGCACGTACGCGTCGATCGCGTCGAGCAGGTCGACGATGCGGGCCGTCCAGTACGGGTCGCCCTCCAGCGCCCGCAGCCCGGACACCCGCACGATCGGCACCTCGTCGCCGGGGAACCCGTACTCCGAGAGCAGGTCCCTGATCTCCAGCTCGACCAGGTCGAGAAGCTCGGTGTCCTCGACCGTGTCGGCCTTGTTCAGCGCCACCACGATGTGCTCGACCCCGACCTGCCGCGCGAGCACGATGTGCTCGCGCGTCTGCGGCATCGCCCCGTCCTGCGCGGAGACCACGAGGACGGCCCCGTCCACCTGCGCCGCCCCGGAGATCATGTTCTTCACGTAGTCGGCGTGCCCTGGCATGTCGACGTGGGCGTAATGCCTGGTCGCGGTCGCGTACTGGACGTGCGCGACGTTGATCGTGATGCCCCGGTCGCGCTCCTCGGGGGCCCGGTCGATGCGCTCGAACGGTACCGCGGACGCCAGCCCGCGCTCGGCGAGCACCTTCGTGATCGCCGCGGTCAGCGTCGTCTTGCCGTGGTCGACGTGCCCCATCGTCCCGATGTTGACGTGGGGCTTGTCGCGCTCGTAAAACCGCTTGGCCATTGGTCTCGTCCTCACTGATGGATCCGGTGAGAACCCGTGCGCGTACGCGCATACCTGGAACCACCCCCCTCCGCTGGTTCTCCGGAGGCGGGACGGAGAGGGGTCAGCCTCGGTCGCCGTCGGATGCCGAGAAGGCAGCCGGCACCGCGCTCAGCAGGTCGATGCCTGCGAGCGTCCGGGCGCCGGCTGCGAAGAACATGCCACGGACATTACGGCCTGGACGGGCCGGAGTCGACCGGTTTTTCCGCCCGGTGAAGCGGTGACCGGGGCGGCCGGTCACCGCTTCCGGGGGGTCAGCAGTTGCCGGGCTCCGCGTTCGGCCCCGGTGTGGGCGCGTGGTCGACGATCGCGGTTCGCAGCAGGGCGCTGGAGGCCGTGACGGTGCCCGGGGCGCCCAGGGGGTTGCCGCTTTCGGTGATGACCGTGCGGGTGCCGAGGAAGCGGTGGGTCGTACGGTCGAAGATCAGTTCGTCGCGGACGCCGTCCTGGGTGCGGGTGATCGCGACGCCGGGCCGGCCGGCGGCGTCCACGGCGTCGGTGCGCAGCCGGACACCGGGGATTTCGGCGATCGCGCGGTACAGGGCCGCGCGCACCCGCGGCGGCGCGGGACGGTCGATGAGGTCGGACGCCGCGCTCCACATCCGCTCGCCCCGGGGGCCCTCGCCTTCGCCGGCGAGCAGGCGGAGCAGGGCGTCGGGGTCGGCGGGCAGGCCGCCGAGGTAGGGGCGTTCGATCGGCGGCGCGGCCGGGCAGGGCCCGAGGGTGATCTCGCCGTCCGGCGGGAGCTGCTCGCCCGGCCCGGGCCGGATCGAGTTCCGCTGCCGGACGAGCCCGGTCGCCGCGCCCTCGACCGGCAGCCAGGTCTCGGTGCGGATCCGGTACCAGCGACCGGTGCCGCCGACGCGCCGCCGGTCCACGGTCTCCTGGTAGACGATCTGGCCGGGGCCCGGCGTGGGGTCATGCGCCGTCTGGTCGGCGGCCTGGGTGAGGACCGCGGCCACGTTGCCCATCGGGCGGGCCGGGGTGTCCCGGCCGCTCAGCACGGCCACGGCCAGGACGCCGCCGCAGGTCGCGGTGGCGAGCCCGGAGACCAGAATCGGCCGCCACGGCACCTGCCGCCGGGCGGCGCCGCCGAGCGCGCGGCGCCGCCACTGCCGCTCGGCGCCGGTCACGTCGATGTCCTCGGGCACCTCGGAGCGCAGCCGCTCCACCAGCTTCAGTTCATCCATTCTGGGGCTCCTCGGTCGGGACGGGAGAGGCGGCGTCGCCGAGCGCGCGGCGGAGTTTGGCGCGAACCCTGTTCATGCGGGACCGGACCGTCCCGGCGGGGACGCCGAGCGCCTCGGCGACCTCGTCGTAGGTCAGTCCGGCCCACGTCACCAGCAGCAGGACCTCGCGTTGCGCGGCGGGCAGCGCCCGGGACCGGGCACCGGCGTGGACGCGGCTCTCCACCGCGTCGGTGAACGGCTCGGTGACCGGGTCCACGCCGCCGCGCGCCAGCGCCCGGAGCGCCCGCACCTCGGCACGGCGATGCCGCCTGGTCAGGTTGGACGCGATCCCGTACAGCCAGGGCCGCGCGTCCGGGCGCGACAGGTCGTAGCGGGACCGCCGGTCGAAGGCGACCAGGAAGGTCTCGGCGACGACGTCCTCGGCGGCGTCCCGGCCGAGGCGCCGCGTCACGTACCGCAGGATCACCGGCGCGTGCCGGTGGAACAACTCGGCGAACCTTTCGGGCTCGGCGCGGGACGCGGCGATCAGGGACGCGTCGTCCTCCCCGGAATCGGGCGAGGACCGGGGTGGCGAGGACCGGCTCATCGACGGCATGGTGTGGCCTCTCGGTCGCGGACGGATCATTAGCCGTTACCCGACCGTCCGGCCACGGGTCCCTGGAATTTACGGGCCGTCCGCCGGGAGGCGCAGCAGCGTCCACCCGACGGCCGCGCCCGCGAACTGGAACGCGGCGATCGCCAGCACGAGCCCGACGGGCCCGATCGCGCCGGCCGCCGCGGCGGTCAGCGCGGCCCCCAGCGCCGACGCGCCGATCTTGAGGCTGCCCGCCGTCGTGTTGACCTGGCCGAGCCGGTCGGGCGGCGACTCGCGCTGCCGGAGCATCAGCGTGGCCGCGAACACCGGCCCTTCCGCGATCCCCGCCGCGACGAACGCCGCGGTCGCCCACGGCACCGACGGTGTGACGGCGAGGGCCGCGAGCGCCGCCCCGAACGCGACGAGACCGGCGAGCATGACCGGCTCGGCGTGCTTCGGCGTCAGCCACCGGCTGGACGCGAGCGACCCGATGAGCGACCCGGCCGCGAGCGCCACGAGCAGCCGTCCGCCCGCGCTCGGTACGGCGCCGATGTGCTCGGCCAGCAGCACCGCCGTCACCGCGATCCCGCCGAACCCCGTCCAGGCGAGCGTCGTCGCCGCGGTCAGCGCCCGGAGCACCCGCCCTTCGGCGAGCACGACCAGCCCACCCGTGATCATCGAGCCGACGCCCGCCCGCCCGCGCGCCTCCACCTGCGCGTCGGGGCCGGGGAAGGGGAGGAGCGGCAGCGTCAGCAGCCCCACGACCCCGACGGCGACCACGGCGGTCCCCGCGTACCCGCCCCCGGCCAGTGCGGCGAGGGCCGCGGCCAGGCCGGGTCCCGCGATGCCCGCGAGGTTGTAGCTGGACGCCTCCAGGCCGTACGCACGCGAGAGCCGTCCCGCCGGGACGAACCGGGGCAGCAGGCTGGTCAACGCGACCACGATCGGCTCGGTGCACCCGATCACGGTCGCGACCCCGAGGGCCGGCACGAGCGGCGACCGCCCCGCCGTCGCCAGCAACACCCCGGTCGCGACCGCGTAGCAGGCGGCAAGAGCGACGGCGACGCGACGCGGACGCCGCACCCGGTCCAGCACGTTGCCGATCACCGGACCGCTCAGCACGTACGGCAGCGTCATGGCGGTCTGCAGGTACCCGGCGGTGGCGGCGTTCCCGGTCCGCGCCTGGACGGTCAGGACCAGGGCCGTCGCGACGCCCTCCGCCGACACCCGCAGCATCGTCGCCGACGCCAGGTGAAGCGGCAGCGCCCTGATGATCACCCGGGCATGGTGGCATAGGTCCGCCCGCTTAGACTGCGGAAGGTGACGGCAGGGATGAAAGCACACGAGCACCGGGTCACCAGCGAAGTCGGACGGCTGCGGACCGTCCTACTCCACCGTCCCGGCGCGGAACTGAAACGGCTCACCCCGCGCAACACCGACAAGCTGCTGTTCGACGCGATCCCGTGGGCCGCCCGGGCCCAGGAGGAACACGACGCGTTCGCGGAGGCCCTCCGTTCCCGCGACGTCGAGGTCCTCTACCTGACGGAGCTGCTCCAGGACGCGCTGGAGTACGAGGAGGCGCGCGAGCAGGCGATCACCGACGCCACCACCGACCTGCGCCTCGGCGACCAGCTACGCCGCGTCGTCAAGGAGTACCTGCGCGCACTCGACCCCGAGGACCTCTCCCACACCCTGATCGCCGGCCTCGCCCACGAGGAGCTCAAGGCGGGGCACGGCCTGGTCTACCGGCTCATGGACCGGCTCGACTTCATCATCGACCCCCTGCCCAGCCTGCTGTTCACCCGCGACAACAGCACGTGGATCGGCGACCGCGTCGCGGTGACGAGCCTCGCCATGGACGCCCGGCGCCGCGAATCCGCCCTGACCGGTCTCATCTACGCGCACCACCCGCGCTTCGCGGGCGTGGAGCCGGTGTACTCGCCGTCCCTGGAGCACGTCGAGGGCGGGGACATCCTCCTTCTGGCCCCGGGCGTGATCGCGGTGGGCACCGGCGAGCGCACCACTCCCGCGGGCGTGGAGCGCCTGGCCCGCCAGGCCATCAACGCCGGGCTGGCGCACACCGTCCTCGCCGTCCCGATCGCCCAGGAACGGGCGACCATGCACCTGGACACCGTCTGCACCATGGTCGATGTGGACACCGTCGTCATGTACCCGCCGGTGGCGCACTCCCTGATGGCCCACACGGTCACGCTCACCAACGGTGACCTGCGCGTCTCCGAGCCCCGCCCGTTCCTTGAAGCCGCCGCCGCGGCGATGCGCCTCGACCGCCTCAAGGTGATCGACACGGGCCTGGACCCGGTGACCGCCGAGCGCGAGCAATGGGACGACGGCAACAACACCCTCGCCGTGGCCCCCCGCCTCTGCGTCGCCTACGAACGCAACATCGAAACGAACGCGCAACTGGAGGCGTCCGGCATCGAGGTGATCCGCATCAGCGGCAGCGAACTGGGCTCCGGCCGAGGCGGCCCCCGCTGTATGTCCTGCCCCCTACTCCGCGACGCCATCTAACCCACCCAGCCCACCCCACGCCGGTCATCTTGATGAACGCGATACCGGACGCGGCGAACGCACCGATCACAATGAGGAACAGCAGTACGGCGCCGGCGATCGAGCCAACGCGCCGGTTTCCAAGGCGACGGCGGCGCGACGAGAAACACGCGCACCCACCCCAGCCGCCGCCCCCAAGCCACGCGACAACCGAAAGGCACGCTGTCTCTAACCCCAGCCCCGCAACAACCCGCCGCGTTGCGATCGCGTCCGAAGGCAGGTTCAAGCGAAGCGAGAACCTGATCGCGCAGCGAGCCGCTAGGCGAGCCGGAGCGATGCCAGCGATCGCCGCTTTGCTCGTTGAAGGAAGGCGCGCCAGCGCCTGACGCCGAGAGCAAAGCAATAAAAAAAGAGCTCGGGCGGTGTCGACGGGGGCACGACATCGCCCGAGCTTGTGAGGACCTTACAGGTTGGGCGGGGATCCTTCCAGGCGGGGTCCTCTTATGCCGGATATGCCCTACTTGAGGCGGTTCCATTCCTGGTTCCGTTGCACAGATCTTCGTCCGGCTCGTCCAGGAGGTCAGGGAAGTCGGCCAAGTCGGGGACGACGGCGTGCATCCCGGTGGGGGCGGCCCTGCCGTGCTCGCCCGCTGACCTGGGGGCGCGCAGGACGGCCCAGACCGTGGTGGAGTCGTCTTCGTGGCGCACTCCCCAGCCTTCGGACAGGGTCTCGACGATGCCGAGCCCGCGGCCGCCCAGTGAGGACAGCGTGCCCGGGCCGCGGCGCGGCTCGGTCATGGCGCCGCCGTCGCTGACCTCCAGTTCGAGGAGGTCGCCGCGGCGCAGCCAGCAGACCTTGACCTGGCCGGACGGCAGCGGCCGGGCATGGCGGAGGGCGTTGCTGATGAGCTCGCTGATGATGACGCTCGCGTCGTTCACGACGGATTCGTAGACCCCCGAGTCGACCAGCTCCGAGCTGAGGCGCTTACGGGCGACCGCGACGCTGGACGGTGCGTGTGGCAGCAGTACGACGCTCGACGCCCTCACCTCCCCATGGTTCCGCTTACTCGGACGAGTCCCGTCGTCACCCTTCCGGTACGACCGAAATGCCCTGATGGCCATGCCCGGAAACCCGAACGATTCAGTTCACCACCTGCACAACGAGTCACCGGCCGTCCGGTCACGGTGATCACCCCCGAACGGAATCTCGGCACCAATGGCCACCATCAAAGGATCTATCCAGCCAACGGCGGACTTACTCCTCACGCACGCGTTTCGTCCGTCACACGCCGGGGTCACCGCACTTTCTCGCATAAGCCGAGGTCGCCGCCCATCGAGATCACTGAACGCCCAGGTCACATGGGTGGCACCGAGTCACGCCGGAGGGAGTGTCCGTACGGTGGGTGACCGCCGCGATCAGTCGGCACGGCGCAGCACGAGCCGCATCCGAGTTCCCTCGCCCGCACGCGCCCCACCTGCGGGTCCGCGGCCGGGCGGCGCCTCCAGGAGAGTGTTCGGACGGCCAGTGGCCCGTTCCATTTCCGACACTTCACCGTCTATAGAAGCTTTGCGAGATTTGGTGTGATATGTCTCACGTCCGGCCGGATGCGCCGAAATTGTCCCGCCCTGGGCCTCCGTCAGCCGTTTGACGATGTACAGGCCGAGCCCGATGCCGCCGAAGCGCCGGCGGTCCCCGGAGTCGCCCTGGACGAACCGCTCGAAGATCCGTTCATGGTCGCCGAGCGGGATGCCGATCCCCTCGTCCACCACCGACACGACGATGTCGGAGCCTGCGCAATGGGCGCTGACGCTGACCGTTCCGCCGTCCGGGGAGTACTTGAACGCGTTCTCCAGCAGTTGCCCGAGGATGATGTCGGTCGCCATCGCGTCCCCCCGGCAGGACGGCAGGCCGGGCGCGATCTCCAGCTCGACGCGGTGCAGCGGGGAGAGGGAGCGGAAACCGGCGACGACACCTTCCAGAACCCGCCGCAGATCGAACGACTCGATCGTCACGGGCAGCTCGTCGGCGCCCGCGCGCGAGCCCAGCAGAAGGTGCTCGACGAGCCGGGCGAGGGACTGGGCCCGTTCGGCGATGGTGGCGACGGCGGCGCGCCGGTCGTCGTCGGCCATCTCGTCCCACCGGTTGACCAGCGTGGACGCGAAACCCTGCACGACCGTGATGGGGGTGCGCAGCTCGTGGCTGGTCGTGGCGAGGAACAGGTCCTTGGCCTCTTCGAGCGCCTTGGCCGCGGAGACGTCGCGGAAGTCCACCACCAGCTCGCCGGTCTCCTCGATCTCGGCGGCGAGCACGTTCAGCCACCTCCCCGACTCCAGCCGGAACGTGAGCATCTCACCGAGCACCGGGATGTCGAACGGCAGCGGGCGGCCGATCGCGTTCTCCGGCGGGATGCCGGTGAGGGCGTGCGCGGCCGGGTTCCACTGCCGGACGACGAGGTCGTGGTCGAGCACGGCGATGCCGTCGGCGCTGGAGTCGATCACCGCGCGCTCGTGCGCCCGCTGCCGGACGACCTCCGCGTACGCGACGGCGTTGCCGACCGCGACACCGGCGTGCCCGGCGAGCAGTTCGAGCAGTTCGAGCTCGGTGTGCCCGGCCTTGCCCCCGGAGAAGAGCGCGTACAGCGCACCGTACGGCCGGCCCTGCAGGTAGGACAGGCCGAGCGCGATCGTGTGCAGGCCGGGCAGCTCCGACCAGATCAGGTCGCCGAGGCGCTGCCGGCCCGTGGCGAGCTTGACCGTCTTGCCCGACCGCAGCAGCTCCCCGACCAGGCTCGACCGCAGGTCGGCGGACGTCCCGCGCATCCGCTCCGGCAGTCCGGACAGGCTGACCAGCCGCAGGCGCTCGCCCTCGATCCGGACGAACCCGGCCGCGTCCGCGCCGGTCAGCTCGATCAGCGCGGCGGTGATCCGGTCGAGGACGGCCGCGAGGTCCAGTTCGGCGTTCAGGTCGGTGATGATGTCGTTCAGCCGCCGGACGAGCCGGGCCCGCTCGGTCATGTGGTGCTGGGCGATCTCGCCCTCCTCGACCGGGTGGTACACGCCCACCCAGCCGAGCAGCGTCCCATCCGGGTCCTTCAGCAGGCTCGTGTCGATGCGGACGTCGATGAGCCGGCCGTCCCGGTGGGAGCGGCGGGTCGCGATCGAGATCTGCCCGCCGTCGCCGGCGCGCCGGGTGAGGAGCCGTTCCTGGACGGCGTTGTGCTCGGCCCTCAGCTCGTCCGGGACGATCGGGGGGACGTGGCCGATCACCTCCTCGGCGGTCCAGCCGAACATGCGCTCGGCGGCCGGATTCCAGACGGTGACGCGGTGCCGCCGGTCCACGGCCACGATCGCGTCGGCGGCGCTCTCGATGACGGCGCGCGCGATCGGATCATGGACGTGCTGATACACGTCTGTCATCGTGCCACCGGATACCGGCACGGCGCCGGGTAACTTGCATCGAAAATTGCCACGTGAACCTTACCTTTCGGTAAGGCTACCGCCTGGTAATCCGTCCGATGAGCAGCGCGGCGATCCCCGCGACCAGGAACGACAGCAGCGAGGCGCTCATCCAGTCCTGCGGGCCGAAGTGCAGCGCGTCCCGGACGTCCCGCCAGAAGTCCGCCCAGTGGCGCACCGTGCCCGGGTTGATCAGCTGGTAGACGACGAACCCGGCCGTCCAGGCGGCGATCATGCCCCAGCGGGACGGCGCCCGCCGGGAGACGTCCCAGCCCTCCCGCGCGCGGCGGCGGCCGAGGAAGAAGTCGGCGGCGAGGACGCCCAGCATCGGCACGAACACCGACCCGATCAGCAGCAGGAAGCCCGCGTAGTCACCGATGTCCAGCACGAGCGCGAGGACGGTGATGCCCACGCCGAGCGCCACGCTCAGCACCCGGCGGTCGGCGCGCGGGAAGAGGTTCTGGATCGACACGGCGGTGGAGTAGGTGTCGGCGAACGACTGGTCCGCCTCCCGCAGCACGAACACCGCGAAGAACACCACGCCGAGCGTCGCGCCGAGGAACGGGTCGAAGATCCTGGTGGTGTCGCCCGCGACCAGCGCCAGCGCCAGCAGGCCGAGGACGTAGGCGATGATCTGGGTGATCGAGTAGCCGACGGACGCGGCACCGAACGCCGCCCGTTCCGTCCGTGAATGCCGGGTGTAGTCGGCGGCGACCGGCACCCAGGAGATCGACACCGCGAGCGCCGCGTCCGCACCGACCCAGAAACCGCCCCACGACCCCCGCGTGAGGTCGGGCAGCGGCTGCCGGACGAGTTCCACGTAGAAGTAGACGAGCGCGATCGCCACGGCGACCGTCACGTAGCGGCGCAGCAGCCGCACCGAGCCGAGCGGCCAGATCGTCAGCACGGTCGTGATCGCGCCGGCGGCGATCACGTAGGCCCAGCGCGGCACGCCGTCCCACAGCTCGCGCGCCGCGTCCGCGATCACGATCAGCTCGAACGTCCCCCAGCCGACCAGCTGCGCGATGTTCAGGATCGTCGGCGCGTACGACAGCCGGGCGCCGAACAACCCGCGCAGCAGCACCATCGCGGGCTGGCCGGTGCGGGCGCCGGGGACGGCGGCGAGGCCGAGCATCAGCCCGCCGAGGATCGTTCCAACGGTCATCGCGACGATGCCCGCCATGATGGAGATGGTCGGCCGGCCATCGGCGTCCGGCGCGAGGACGGTGTAGGCACCGGAGAAGGCCAGAAGACTGACACCGAGGTTGGCCCAGAACGCACTCTGGTCCCAGAACCCGAGGACCCTGGGGGCGGGCTCATCGAGGGTGAAGGGGACCTCGTTGTTCGGCCGCTCGTCGCTAGGGCGCTTTTCAACGTCGGACGTCACGGGACACACACTCCCTACGCCGGCATTACCCGGACAGGTTCATGCGGTCGGCGACGCCTTGCAGGCCGCCCTCTCAGCCCGGCTCTGGCCCGAGCTCCCGCGGTTATCGGTCGCCCCGATCGTACAACCGCCCGTCAACCCCTAAAAGGGGGCATACGGAGTAGATCAGGCAACGTACGGCGGGCCGCCGCCGGCGCACTCCATCGGCCGTCCGGCCTCCGCCCAGCTCTTCATCCCGCCGTCGACGTTCCTGACCAGCCAGCCCGCCTGGTTGAGCGCCACCGTCACCTGCGCGGACCGCTGACCGGACCGGCAGATCACGAAGACCTCCTGGTCACGCGGTATCTCCCCGGCGCGGTCGCCCAGCTGCCCCATGGGGATGTGGACCGCCTCGGGCGCGTGGCCCGCATCCCATTCGTCCTGTTCCCGGACGTCCAGCAGATAGCCGTCCGGCGGGACGTCGGCCGCACCCACGGCCGGTACGTCTTCCCCGAAAATCATCACACCCCCCATGGAACCGCGCGAAGCCCCCCTGCGTCGAATCACGCATGCGGTATCGGACGCTCCTATTCGCAGCGCCCGGGCTGGCCATGCTCCTCTCACTGGCTGCCTGCGGCGACGAACAGGCCAACGGAAACCCCGCCGACCGGCCTTCGGGCACCACGTCCGTGCAGCCCTCCGGCACCCCGGCGGATTCGCTGACCATCACCCTCAGGGCCTCCCCGGAGGCCCCCGCCAAGACCTGGAAACTGACCTGCGACCCTCCTGGCGGTACCCATCCGAAAGCCGCCGACGCATGCGCGGCCCTGAGCAAAGCCAAGGAACCCTTCAAGCCCGTCCCAAAGGGCCAGATGTGCACCCAGATCTACGGCGGTCCCGAGATCGCCACGGTGAAGGGCACCTGGCAAGGCAAGGAGATCGACACCGAGTTCACCCGCAAGAACGGCTGCCAGCTCCACCGCTGGAGCCAGGTCGCCCCGCTCTTCGGGGACGTCCCGAAGGTCCGCTGACCTCCGGCTGAACGAGCCATCCCCGTTCCGGCTCGGTTCCCACGACCCCTCAGGCCCCGGCGTCCCGCCGGGGCCTGATCGTTTCCTGCGGGGACGTCCCGGCGGTGCCGCCACCGGATGCGGTCAGATCCAGCCGCCGATGCTGCGGTTCTGGGAGACGGCGGTGTCGAAGGCCAGGGGGCAGGCCAGGATGAGAGTGCGCATCGGTTCCGGCGGCTGGACGTACATCTGCAGGACGTACCGGTCGGCCCCGGTGAACACCTGCGACAGCAGTTCGCCCACCCCGTCGAAGCCGCGCTGGATGCGGGCGATCTCCTGCTGCCGCCAGTCGGTGACCCGGCCGCTCAGCAGTTCGTAGTAGCCGATCTGCTGCTCCTGCGCGGTGAGGATCTCCCAGCCGCGCATCGCCCGCTTGCGCAGGTGCCCGATGAGGCCGCCCTGCGGGGTGAGCACCTGCATCCGGGGCGTGCCCATGAACCCGTACGGCTTGTAGAAGAGGAAGTACGGCATGCCGTCGGGACGGAAGATCGACAGCCTGCGCTCGGCCTTGGTCTGGCTCGCCTGGTTGATGACCCGCAGCGCCTTCTTCGCGCCGCTCACGCCCTCTTCCCGGACGTACGCCGCGGGCTGCCCCTGCGGGCTCCAGATCGTGTAGTTGGCCTCGGTCGAGAAGAACTGCGCGGGCTGGTCGTAGACGAGGATCGGCGAACCGTAGAGATCCGGGGCGCCCTGCGGGGGCACCTGCCGCTGCGGCGGATATCCACCCTGCTGAGGCGGCGCATAACCGGCCTGCTGCGGCGGGTAACCGGCCTGCTGGGGCGGGTAGCCGCCCTGCCGCGGCGGGTATCCGTAGCCGGGCTGCGGGGGTCCGGGCGCGTACGGCGGAGCGGGCACGGCGGCGGGCGGGGGCGGGCCGTAGCCCGGATGCCGCGGGGGACCGTAACCAGGGCCACCGGGTCCGGCGGGTGGGGGCGGGGGGTATCCCATGGACGGCTCCTGAGCACGGCGATCATCGCTGATGTCTCGCGACACGATACGCCGCATTCGCCCGGTGTCTCCGGCTCACCGGCGGATCCGCACCGGCCGATCTCACCTGAGCAGGCGGGACATCCGGCGGTCGGCGAGCGGCTTGCCGCCCGTCTGGCAGGTGGGGCAGTACTGCAACGCCGAATCGGCGAACGACACCTCGCGCACGGTGTCGCCGCAGACCGGGCATTTCTGGCCTGCTCGGCCGTGCACCCGCAGGCCGGTCTTCTTCTCGCCCTTGAGGTCCTGCGCTTCGAGGCCGCGCGAGCGTTCCACGGCGTCCCGGAGGGTGGTGACGATCGCCTCGTGCAGGACGGCGACGTCCTCCTCGGTCAGCGATGCGGCGATCTTGAAGGGGGACATCCCGGCCGCGTGCAGGACCTCGTCCGAGTAGGCGTTGCCGATGCCGGCGATCACCTTCTGGTCGCGCAACAGGCCCTTGATCTGCGTGCGCCTGCCCGCGACGATCCCGCCCAGCGCGGCGGCGGTGAAGGCGTCGTCCAGCGGGTCGGGGCCGAGGGACGCGACGCCCGGCACGTCCGACGGGTCGCGGACGACATAGACCGCGAGGCCCTTCTTCGTGCCGGCCTCCGTGAGATCGAAGCCCGAGCCGTCGTCCAGGTGGACGCGCAGGGCCAGCGGGTTCCTGCCTCCGGGCCGGACGGGTTTGGCCGGGATCTCGTCCCGCCAGCGCAGCCAGCCGGCGCGGGCGAGGTGGATCACAAGGTGCAGCCCGTCGACGTCCAGGTCGAGGAACTTGCCGTGCCGGGCCGCGCCGGTGACGGTCAGCCCGCCGAGCGCGGTCACCGGCGGGTCGTAGGTCTTCAGCGCGGAGACGGCGAGAACATCGACGCGGGCGACGGCATGGCCGACCGCCCGCTCCCGCAGGAACTCCGCGAGCGCCTCCACCTCTGGTAGCTCAGGCATGACCTCAGTATCGGCGAACCGTCCTCGGAAAGTCGTCCACAGGGGTGCGGGCACCTGTGGAAAACCCTGGGGATAACGTGTGACCCGAATCTCGAAATAACCCATACCCCCCTGGGGTTGTGACAGCGGCACGGTTATGGCAGCATGAGGAACGTCAGATACCCCCCAGGGGTAATATCGCGAAGGAGACGCCGATGAGCACCGCCACCTACACCGTCACCGGCATGACCTGCGGTCACTGCGTGAGCTCGGTCACCGAGGAGGTCGAGCAGATCGCCGGCGTGACCGGCGTCGAGGTCGACCTCGCGACCGGCGCGGTCACCGTCACCAGCGAGACGCCCCTCGACGACGCCCGGGTCAAGGCCGCCGTCGAGGAGGCCGGATACGAACTGAAGGCATGACCGGCGCGCGCCCCGCCGTTCCAGCGAGCGAGCGGGGTGCGTCCGGTGGAGACGAGTGGAGTGGATCGGCATGAACAGCGCGACCAAGGTGGGGGCGTACGCCCTCGGTCTCGCCGTCGTCTTCGGCGGCGCCGCCGGGATCGGCAAGGCCGCGGGACCCGTCGGCGGCACCGCGGAGATGGCGTCGCACGAGGGCGACGGCGGCGGGCACGGGTCCGGCGGGCACGGGAGCGGCGGGGGCGCCGCCGCGGCGCCGCACGCCCCGGGCGGTCTCCAGGTGTCCGAGGACGGCTACACGCTGACCCCGCGCAGCACGACCGTGGCCCCCGGCGAGAAGACCGACTTCCGGTTCACCATCAACGGGCCGGACGGCAAGCCCGTCACCGGGTTCAAGCTCCTGCACGGCAAGCGCGTCCACCTGATCATCGCGCAGCGCGACCTGTCGGGGTTCCAGCACCTGCACCCGACCGAGATCGGGGGCGGTGTCTGGACCGTCCCGGTGGAACTGCCGGAGCCCGGCGTGTACCGGTTCTTCACCGACGTCCAGCCGGACGGCGCGCCCCGGCAGCTGACCCTGGGCACCGACATCTTCGCCCCGGGCGACCTGCGGAGCACGCCGCTGCCGGAGCCCGAGCGGGTCGCGAAGGTGGACGGGTACGAGGTCGAGCTCACCGGCGGTCTCACTCCCGGCAGGTCCACCGAACTCACCCTCACGGTGAGCAAGGACGGCAGGCCGGTCACCGACCTGGAGCCGTACCTGGAGGCGTACGGGCACCTGGTCGCGCTGCGGCAGGGCGATCTCGCCTACCTGCACGTCCACCCGGACGGGGAGCCCGGCGACGGCGAGACGAAGCCCGGCCCCGGCATCACGTTCTTCGCCGAGGCGCCCAGTTCCGGCGCGTACCGGCTGTACCTGGACTTCAAGCACGGCGGCAAGGTCCGCACGGCCGAGTTCACCGTGCACGCCGGCGCTGCCGGGGTACCCGCCGAAGAACCCGTGCAAGGTCACGATGACCAGCCGCACACGCACTGACGTCCACGCGATCGAGGCAGAGGAGGAGCGATGAGCACGGACATCGAGTCCGGGCGTATCGAGCTGGCGATCGGCGGGATGACGTGCGCGTCGTGCGCCAACCGCATCGAGCGGAAGCTCAACAAGATGGACGGCGTGACCGCCACGGTCAACTACGCCACCGAGAAGGCCAGCGTCGAGTTCCCTCCGGGGGTGTCCCCGGAGGAGCTGGTCGCCACCGTCGAGAAGGCCGGCTACACCGCCGAACTGCCGGCCCCGCCGCAATCCGACCCGGGTGCGGCGCCGGAGCCGGACGACGGCCTGCGTCCGCTGCGGCAGCGGCTGATCACCGCGGTCGTGCTGTCGGTGCCGGTCATCGCGATGGCGATGATCCCGGCGCTGCAGTTCGAGGCGTGGCAGTGGCTGTCGCTGACGCTCGCCGCGCCGGTCGTCGTCTACGCGGGCTGGCCGTTCCACCGGGCCGCGGCGATCAACCTGCGGCACGGCACGGCGACCATGGACACGCTGATCTCGCTCGGCACGATCGCCGCGTTCGGCTGGTCGCTGTGGGCGCTGTTCTTCGGCACCGCCGGTGAGCTGGGCATCAAACACGGCTTCGAGTTCTCGATGACCCGCTCGGACGGGTCGATGAACATCTATCTCGAGGCCGCGGCCGGCGTGACCATGTTCATCCTGGCCGGACGCTACTTCGAGACGCGGTCCAAGCGCCGCGCCGGCGCCGCCCTGCGCGCCCTGCTCGAACTGGGCGCGAAGGAGGTCTCGGTCATCCGGGACGGACGCGAGGAGCGCATCCCGGTCGACCGGCTCGCGGCCGGGGACGTGTTCGTCGTCCGCCCCGGCGAGAAGATCGCCACGGACGGGACGGTCGAGGAGGGCTCGTCCGCGGTGGACGCGTCCATGCTGACCGGTGAGTCGGTCCCGGTCGAGGTCGGGCCGGGCGACGCCGTGGTCGGCGCGACCGTGAACGCGGGCGGCCGGCTGCTGGTGCGCGCGACCCGGGTCGGCGCCGACACCCAGCTCGCCCAGATGGCGCGGCTGGTGGAGGAGGCGCAGACCGGCAAGGCGCAGGTGCAGCGGCTCGCCGACCGGATCTCGGGGATCTTCGTCCCGATCGTGATCGCGCTCGCGGCCGGCACGCTCGGCTTCTGGATCGGCACCGGCGAACCGCTCGCCGGGGCGTTCACCGCCGCGGTCGCCGTGCTGATCATCGCCTGCCCGTGCGCGCTCGGCCTCGCCACCCCGACCGCCCTCATGGTCGGGACGGGACGCGGCGCGCAGCTCGGCATCCTGATCAAGGGCCCGGAGGTGCTGGAGTCCACCCGCACCATCGACACCGTCGTCCTGGACAAGACCGGCACCGTCACCACCGGGAAGATGGCCCTGGTCGACGTCATCACGGCCGACGGCGTGCCGCGGGACGAGGTGCTCCGCCTGGCGGGCGCGCTGGAGAACGCGTCCGAGCACCCCATCGCCCAGGCGATCGCGAAGGGCGCCGCCGAAAGGGTCGGCGAGCTGGGCACGGTCGAGGACTTCGCCAACGTCGAGGGCCTCGGCGTCCAGGGGATGGTGGACGGCCACGGCGTCCTCGCGGGACGTCCGCAGCTGCTCGCCGAGTGGTCGCAGCACCTCACGCCCGACCTGGAGCGCGCGATGGAGAAGGCGCAGGCGCTCGGCCACACCGCCGTCGCGGTCGGCTGGGACGGCGAGGCCCGCGCGGTGCTCACCGTCGCGGACCAGGTCAAGCCGACCTCGCGGGAGGCGATCGGGCAGTTGCGCGCGCTCGGGCTGCGCCCGGTCCTGCTGACCGGCGACAACGAGACGGTGGCCCGGACGGTCGCGGACGCGGTCGGGATCGAGGAGGTCATCGCCGAGGTTCTGCCGCAGGACAAGGTGGACGTGGTCAAGCGCCTCCAGTCCGAAGGCCGGACCGTGGCGATGGTCGGCGACGGGGTCAACGACGCCGCCGCGCTCGCCCAGGCCGACCTGGGGCTCGCGATGGGCACCGGGACGGACGTGGCGATCGAGGCGTCCGACCTGACCCTGGTGCGCGGCGACCTGCGGGCCGCGGCGGACGCGATCCGGCTGTCGCGCCGCACGCTCGGCACGATCAAGGGCAATCTGTTCTGGGCATTCGCCTACAACGTGGCGGCCCTGCCGCTCGCGGCGACCGGCCTGCTCACCCCGATGATCGCGGGCGGCGCGATGGCGTTCTCGTCGGTCTTCGTGGTCAGCAACAGCCTCCGCCTGCGCCGCTTCAAGCCGCTGACCGCCGGCGAGGACGGCACCGTCCCGCCCGCCGCGGAGCCCGGCCGGCGGGAGGTCGCCACGACCCGCTGATCCTGCGGTCACGAGCGCGCGGTCCCGCCCGGGGCCGCGCGCTCACGCGTTCGCGCGGCACCGGCGGGACGGGTCAGGGGCGGAGGGTGGCCAGCAGCGGGGCCAGCGCAGGGTCCCGGGCGGCGTCGTCGAGGGCCTCGGTGAGGGTTTCGGCGTAGGTGGGGGCGGCGCTCTTCTGGACGGCGCGCCCCTCCTCGGTGATGACGGTGTAGACGCCGCGGCGGTCCTTGGGGCACATGTCGCGGCGGGTGAGTCCCGCGGATTCCAGCCGCGCGACGAGGCGGCTGACGGAGCTCTGGTTGAGGCCGATGAGGTCGGCGAGTTCCTGCATCCGCAGTTCGCCGTCCTCGGCGCGGGACAGCCGGCACAGCGTCCGGTACTCCGACAGGCCGATGCCGTGCCGCCGTTGCAGGGCCTTGGCGAGCCGGTGCTCGACACGGCCGTGCAGGGTCACGATGCCGTCCCAGAGCAGCCCGTCCGCCGTGACCGCCGTCTTCTCGTCCACGCTCATCCCGCACCCGCTTCCCGGTTGACGCCAGCCTACCGCTCATGCAATATATGCCTGCACATGCAAATCATGTATGTACATGCAATTAGGAGCGGATCTTGATCGAGCGCATCGCCACCACCCCCGACTGGTACGAGCCGTACCGGATCTCCCAGGCCATCCGGGCGGGCGGGTTCATCCATGTGTCGGGCCAGGCCGGTATCGACGAGCACGGCCGGACGGTGCCCGGCGGCTTCCTGGCACAGGGACGCCGGGCTTTCCGGAACCTCCGGCGCGTCCTGGCGGAGGCCGGCGCGGATCTCGGCGACGTCGTGAAGATCGGGATCTTCGTCCGGGACATGGCGGCCGACCTCGACGACGTCATCCGGCTCCGCGAGGAGTTCCTCAGCGAGCCCTACCCCGCCGACACGCTTCTGGAGGTCTCGTCCCTGGCCCGGCCCGACTGGCGGATCGAAGTCGAAGCCACCGCGGTCGCCCGCTGAGGAAGGGGACGACGATGACCCGCCCGCACCGGGCGGCTGCGGTTCGCGGTGGAGGTGGTGGAGGCCGTCACCGCCGAGGTGGGCCGGACGCTCGCTGATCCCGGCCCGCCGGGATCAGCGTGGGACGTCCCAGAAGGCCAGTTCGTGGCGCATGCCCTCCAGGAAGAGGCGTTCGGCGGTCTCGGGGTCGGCACCGGACTCGTCGATCATCTGGGCGATCCGGGCGGTCAGTTCGGCGAAGGCCGGGTCGGCGTAGGTGTCCACCCAGCGGCGGAAGCGGGGTTCGTCCGGGGGATTCTCCGCCAGGCGCCGGCCCAGGGTCGAGTAGCCCCACATGCAGGGGTAGAGGGCGGCGAGACCTTCGGAGTAGACGGCGGCACTGTCCAGAAGGAAGGACGTGTAGGCGGCGCAGGCCGGCCCCATCTTCGCGCCGTCCAGGTCGGCGTTGAAGTCGGCGGAGAGGGAGCGGTGCAGGTCGAGTTCGTCGTGGAACGTCGCGTAGGCGAGGTCGACGAGGTCGCCGAGGTGGGCGGCGGGTGCCTGCCATGCGAGGCGGGAGAAAACGCGCACGTAGTCGTGCAGATAGAGGTAGTCCTGTTCCAGCCAGGAGCGGAAGACCGACTCGTCCAGGTTCCCTTGGGCGATGCCCACCACGGTGGGATGCCTGAGCTGCTCCTCGATCAGGGGACGGCCGAGTTCTTCCAGGTGCGCGGCGAGACTCATGCCCGCCAGTCTGCCGCAGCGGCGAGCCCGCCCCGGAAAACGCGTCCACCCCGGAAACGACCGGACCCCGCCGGGTCGGGCGACCCGGCGGGGTCCTGGTCTGGTACCGGTGTGCGGGTCGCCTCTCGGCGAAAAGCACAACACGGCTCCAGCCGAACGGTATTCCGTGAAGGCGGTAGATGAGGCCCGGGGACACCAGGCACACCGGCCGTTATCTGTAACGGACGGCCCCCTGGGATTGTTCCTGCCCCTGCGAGAAGGTGCCCGTACGCCGGATGGTGTGCCAGCCCAAGCGCGACCCCAGCAGCGCCGTGACCACGGACTGGACGACGACCAGGTACATGAGCTGCCGGTACACGAACTGCTGGAGCGGCAACACCCACAGCGGACGGATGGGCTCGTGGTCCAGCCACAGGGCATAGGCACCGGCGGCCGCCTGCGCGACGACGAAGGCCGTCCAGGTGAGGATGGGCGCAGCCGGGTCCAGGAAGAACATGCCGAACAGGGCGAACAGGTCCACCGCCGGCGCGAACAGCGGAAGGATCACCTGGAAGACGGTCAGGTAGGGGAGGCAGCGGCGTCCGAACCGCCCTGAGTCTCCGCGTTCGATGATGGAGCGGCGGTGCTTCCACATCGCCTGCATCGTCCCGTAGCACCAGCGGTAACGCTGCCTCCAGAGCTGCCGGAGGGACGACGGCGCCTCCGTCCAGGCGATGGCCTTCTCCTGGTAGACGACCCGCGCACCCGTGCGGCATATCGCCATCGTGAGGTCGGTGTCCTCGGCCAGGGTGTCGCTGGGCACGCACCCCACCTCGGCCAGGACCGACCTCCGGAACGCGCCGATCGCGCCGGGCACGGTCGGCATGCATTGCAGGACGTCGAACATCCGCCGGTCGAGGTTGAACCCGATGACGTACTCGATGTGCTGCCAGCGTCCGAGGATGCCGCCGCGGTTGGCGACCTTGGTGTTGCCGCTGACCGCCCCGACCCTGGAGTCCACGAACGGGGCGACGAGGTGCCGGATGGTGTCGCGCTGGAAGACGGTGTCGCCGTCCACCAGCACGAGGATCTCGGACCGGGCCACGAACAGGCCCGCGTTCAGCGCGCTGGGCTTGCCGCCGTTCGGCTTGCGGATCAGTTGCACGCCGGGCAGGCCGAGGCCCTCGACGATGCCGGCGGTGGAGTCGGTGGAGCCGTCGTCCACCACGATCACTTCGAGGGCTCCCGGATAGTCGGTGTCCAGCAGCGACGCGACCGTCGCCCTGATGCTCGCCTCCTCGTTGTACGCGGGGACGATCACCGACACGGGCGGGAACGGATCGGGCGGCAGCTCCCCGTACCCCTTCATCTTCGGCATGACGGGCGGCCCCGGCCGGCGGACGCGGCGCATGTGGACGTGCGCGAACAGCAGCAGCAGCAAGAGCCTCAGCACGTACAGGAGCCCGGCCGCGGCGAACAGCGCGCCCATCGTCCCGGTGAGCGTGGACGCGGCGCGCTGGGCGGCGACCAGCGTCCAGCCGGCGGCCTTCTCAGGCGCGGACACCGGGACCTCCGCCGCGGGCATGCCGAGCCCCTGCGTGAGCGTCGTGAAACGGTACCCCTGCGGCTGGAGCCGGTCGAGGATCTGCTCGACGGCCGCGACGGTCTGCGCCCGGTCGCCGCCCGCGTCGTGCAGCATCACGACCGCGCCCTCGCCGCGCCGCTCCGCCGCCAGCGCCGTCTCGACGATGTTCGCGGTGCCGGGACGCGCCCAGTCCTCGGTGTCGCGGTCGGTGAGCACCACGATGTACCCGTCGCCGCCCGCCCGCCGGGCCGCACGCCACTCGGGTGCCGTCAGGCCGTCCGGACGCGACGAGTACGGCATCCGCATCAGCCGCGTGTGGACGCCCGCCGCGCCCGCCAGTGCCCGCTGCGTGAGGTCCATCTCCAGGCGCCCCCGCCACGCGGGCGCGGTGGCCAGGTCCGCGTGCGTGTACGTGTGCGAGCCGATCTCGTGGCCCTCGTGGAGGATGCGGCGGGTCAACCCGGGGTTCTCGGCCACGCGCGCGCCGACGGTGAAGAACGTCGCGTGGGCGTCATGGCGGCGCAGGACGTCCAGGAGCCGCGGCGTCCATTCGGGGTCGGGACCGTCGTCGAAGGTGAGCGCGATCGTCTTCGGGGGCATGCGGCGGCTGCGCGGCGTACCGTCCGCCATGTTGAGTACCGGCCCGCCGGAGACGACGTGCTGCGGCGCCGGGGCGGGGTGCTTCGGCACGTCCCGTGGCGCCTCGCCGACGGCACCGTGCGCGAAGCCGTCGAGCAGCAGGAGAACGGTCAGCGCCGTTCCCCCGAGCAGGAGCAGGATCCAGTGGCCCCGCGGCTCTCTCACTCGCACTGTCAGCGGCTCTTCTTCTTGTGTCCCCAGGCAGGCGGGGAAGCGGGGGTGGACACCTGGGTTCTGCCCGGCCTGCTCGTGGTCGCGACGGTCGTCGGCGCGGTCTGCGGCGCAGGCGTGGAGGACGACGGCCTGGACGTCGCAGGGGGAGCGGGAACCGCAGCCTGCCCGGTGGGAGCGGACCCTCCGGCGGGCGACTCGGTCTTCTCGGTCGTCTTGGGGGGCGCGACCCGCGGGTGGCTCCCCTTCACGCGTGGGTGAGCGGACGACTCGCTCCACGGCGTCAACGGCACATCGGCCCCGGTCGTCAGGCCGAGGCCCAGCGCACCCAGGAACACGACGAGGAGCGCGCCGGCCGCCAGCCCCAGCCGCCGCCCGAGCCGAGCCCGCCACCCGGACACGTCGACGAAGACGGGCGCCGCTTCGGTTTCAGTTAACGGTTTCGTCTCGGTTGGGGGCTCCGTCAACGGCGTCGTCAACGGATCAGCGACCGGAGGAATGCCGGTGACGAGAAGTTCGTCCCGGTCGTACGGGGTATTGCCGATCATGTTCGTCCAGTACTGGTGGCGGGGCGGGGGGACGTCCCGGCGGCGCGGGCGTCAACTCCTCAGCGCGAACCCACATGTAGGTGTCACACCATTGCGGGAATGCCTGCACAATGGCGCGGTGGACGAGGACGAACTCGGCCGTGCGCTCCGGGCGGCGCAGGACGGCGACGAGGAGTCCTTCCGCATGCTCTACCGCGACGTCCAGCCCCGCCTGATCCGTTTCGCGGGCGCGCTCGTCGGCGCGGACGCCGAGGACGTGACGTCGGAGGCGTGGCTGCAGATCGCCCGCGACCTGCGCTCGTTCCGCGGCGACCTCGACGGCTTCCGCGGCTGGACCGCGACGATCACCCGGCACCGGGCCCTGGACCATCTGCGCCGCAAGTCCCGCCGCCCCGGCTCCGACCTGCCCGTCGAGGAACTCGTCACGATGGCCGCCGACGGCGACACCGAACTCGCCGCCCTGGACGGCATCGCCACCGAGGAGGCACTGCGGCTGATCTCCGAGCTCCCCCGCGACCAGGCCGAGGCGGTACTGCTGCGCGTCGTCGTCGGCCTGGACGCCAAGTCGGCGGGCAAGGTCCTCGGCAAACGCTCGGGGGCCGTCCGCACCGCCGCCTACCGCGGGCTGCGCCGCCTCGCCGACCGGCTGGCCGAGACCGGGACGGCCCGGCCGCTGGTCCGGGGTGACAAAAGCAGCGGTCCAGGCGCTGAAGGGGTGACATGAGCGACGACACCGAGGCCGGACGGCTCGACCAGCACACCGCCGAGCGGCTGCTCGACGGCGCCGGCGGGCACGCCCCGCTTCACGCGCTGCTCACGGCCGCCACCGCGCCCGGCCGTCCGGAGGAACTCGGCGGCGAGGACGCGGCCGTCGCCGCCTTCCTGGCCGCGTCCGCGCCCGCCGCGCGCAAGTCCCGGCTCACCGGCCTGCGCCGCTTCCTGACCGCCAAGGTCATCGCGCTGGTGGGCGGCTCGATCCTGCTGACCGGCGGTGTCGCCTACGGGACCGGGCACTTCCCCGGTCAGGCCCCGGAGCCGTCCCCGTCCTCAAGGCATCACGAGCACCACCACGGCGGCGGCAACGACAACACGCCGGCGACGCGGTACTCGCCGTCACCGACGCACAGGCCGTCGTCCTCGCCGTCGGCGTCGCCCACGACGAGCCGGCAGCACGACAAGGCGAACGCGTCGGGCCAGCCGAAGAAGAGCCCGAACCCGCACAGCACCAGCACGCCCCCGCGCGGGTCCGACAACGACAACGGCAACCCGCCGGCCACCGGCCCCGGCAAGGGCAAGAACGAGACCACCCGGCCGACCGCGAAGCCGACCCAGCCCAACAACATCCGCCGCAAGCCCCAATAGGGGTCAGAGGCAGCCTTCGAACTCGGGAACCTCCACATCCGAGAGGTCGAGGCCGGACGTGCCGAACCACTTGCGCATGAGCTTCGCCATCGTCCCGTCCTGGTACATCTGGGTGATGGCCCGGTTGAGGGCTTCGCATCCGTCGAGGTCGCCCCTGCGGACCGCGATGCCCGTCCGCCGCTCGCCGAACCGGGCGCGCAGCAGCCGGAACCCGTCGCCCCTTCCGGTCTCCAACCCGGCCAGAATCGTGTCGTTCGTCGTGATCGCGTCGATCCGGCCGTCCCCGAGCATCGTCATGCACTCGTCGTAGGACCTCGCCGCGACCGGCACCGCCGGCACCTGCCGCTCCACGGTCACCGCCTCGGCCGCGCCGGCCCCGGTCACGGCGCAGATCCTGCGTCCCTTGAGGTCGTGCACCCCGTGCACGTCCCTCATCCGGTTCCGGACGAGGATGTCCTGGTACGACAGGAGGTACGGGCCCGCGAACGTGAGGCGCTGCTTCCACTCGGGCTCCACCCAGAACGTCAGGACCATGTCGACGTCCCCGTGCCGGAGGAGCCGCTCACGGTCCCGCGCCAGCACCGGGGCGAACCGGACCTTCTTCCCCATCCGGCCGGCCAGGTAGCGGGACACGTCCACGTCCAGGCCCTCGAACGTCCCGTCCGGGCGCCTGAACCCGATGCCCGGCAGGTCCGGCCGGACGCCCGCGACCAGCGTCTCCTTGCCAAGGATGGAGGCCCCTTCGCCGCCGCACCCGCTCAGCAGGGCGCCCGCCACCATCCCGGTCACGACCAGCCGCCACATCCCCGAACCTCCAGCCCAGAGCGCGCCCCCGATCCCACCGACCGGGGCACTCACGACCAACGTCGCAGTCGGTGATCATCCTCTCCACCCCCATGGCCGCCTCCGGCCGAGCCGAGCCCGCCGCGCCGGCATGACGCCGGGGCCCGCCACGGTCGGTGGACAACAGGTAGGGCACCCCAGTCATCTGACAGATGAGGCGTCCTCGGTGGTCTCCGTAGCTTCGATCACGCCAACGAGCTGCACATACGCGAGGAGAGACCAATGACCGAGGCACCGCTGCGCATGGCGGTCATCATCGGGAGCACCCGTGAGGGACGGTTCGGGCCGACCGTGGCGGACTGGTTCATCGGGCAGGCCCGGCAGCGCGACGACCTGATCATCGATGTCGTGGACGTGGCGGAGGAGCCGCCCCCGGCGGTGCTGGGCGCGAAGACGTCCGAGAAGTTCGCGAGCGTGACCGACAAGCTGGGCGAGGCGGACGCCTACACCGTCGTGACCTGCGAATACAACCACAGTTTCCCCGGCACGCTGAAGAACCTGATCGACACCTGCTTCTATGAGTGGCGCGCGAAGCCGGTCGCGTTCGTGTCGTACGGCGGGGTGGCGGGCGGGCTGCGGTCCGTCGAACATCTGCGGGGCGTCTTCGCCGAGCTGCACGCGGTCACGGTGCGCGACACCGTGAGCTTTCACCACCCGTGGAACTGGTTCGGAAACGACGGCCGGCCGAACGATCCCGAAGGCGCCGCCGCGGCGGTCAAGGGGATGCTCGACCAGCTCGCCTGGTGGGGGCACGCGCTGCGCCGCGCGCGGGCCGCGCGTCCGTACGGGGCATGAGATGACCGCCATGGCGGAGGCTCCGCCCCGGGTCAGGACGAGGCCGATGGCGGTCGCGCTCGTCCTCGCCCTCGGCTCGATCATGATCACGCTGGACACGACGGTCGTGAACGTGGCGATCACCCGGCTGTCGCGGGACTTCCACGCCCCGCTCGGCGCGATCCAGTGGGTGGCGACCGGCTACTCGCTGGCTCTCGGCGCGGTCATCCCGTCCAGCGCGTGGGCCGTCGGACGGTTCGGCGCGCGCCGGCTGTACCTCGGCGCCATCGCCGCGTTCGCGGCCGGGTCGATGCTCGCCGGGCTGGCGTGGAACATCGAGTCGCTGATCGTCTTCCGGGTCGTGCAGGGGTTCAGCGGCGGCCTGGTGATGCCGGTCGGCATGACGATCCTGCTGCGCGCCGCCGGTCCCGAGCGGCTCGGCCGGCTGATGAGCACGCTCGGCCTCGCGATCCTCGTCGGCCCGCTGGCCGGCCCGGTCCTCGGCGGCCGGCTGATCGACGAGGTGTCGTGGCGGTGGATGTTCTTCGTCAACCTGCCCGTGGCGGCGGCGGTCGTGGTGCTCGCCGCCCGGCTGTTCCCGCGCGACGCCCCCGAGGCGCGCACGCCGCTGGACGTGCCCGGCCTGCTGACACTGTCACCGGGCATCGCCGCGCTGCTCTACGGCGTCACGAAGGGCGGCGACCGCGGCGACTTCGGCTCGGCCGGGGTGCTCGTGCCGCTGGCGGCGGGCGCGGCACTGATCGCCGCGTTCGCCGTCCGGGCGGTGACGGCGCGGCATCCGCTGATCGACCCGCGCCAGTTCCGGGACCGGACGTTCGCCGCCGCCACCGGCACCCTGACCCTGTTCGCGTTCGGCTACTTCGGAACCATGCTGCTCCTCCCGCTGTATCTGCAGGTCGTCCGGGGGGAGAGCGCGACGATGGCGGGCGTGCTCGGCATCCCGTTCGCGCTCGGCTCCGGGACGGCGATGCAGGTCGCGGGCCGGCTCATCGACCGGGTTCCGCCCGGGCGGCTCGTCCCGGTGTCGATCGCGACCGCGCTGACCGGGTTCTCCCTGTTCACCGTCCAGCTCGGCGCGGACACGCCGTACTGGGGGCTGTGCGCGGCGATGCTGCTGATGGGCGCGGGCGGCGGCGCGACGATGATGCCCGCGATGACGGCGGCGACGCGGGGACTGCCGCACGACCGGGCCCCGGCGGCGAGCACGACCGTCAACCTGATCAACACGACGGCGGGGGCGGTCGGGACGGCGATGGCGTCGGTGGTCCTGTCCACGCTGATGGCCGGCCTGGTGCCGGCCGGGGAGGGCGGCGCGCTCCAGGCCGTCCACCGGCTGGGCCCGCAGGCCCACCGGGCGATCGCCGGGCCGCTGGCGGACGCGTTCCAGCACACCTACATGTTCGCGGTCGGGCTGCTGGCCCTGGCGCTCGTCCCGGCACTGTTCCTGCCGCGCCGTCCCACCGGATGACGCGCGAGCCCCGGCCGCCTGCGGCCGGGGCCGCGGTCACCGGCCGCCGAGCAGCGGTGCGCCTGCCTCAGATCTCCTTGAGGAAACCGGAGTCCACCGCGAAGTCGGCCCCGGTCGTGCTCGCCGACCGCGGCGAGGCCAGCAGGACGACCACGTCCGCGACCTCCTGCGGCACGGCGAGACGGCCGGTGGTCAGGCTCATCATCTGCGCGGCGCCGCCGTCCAGCACCGCGTCGCGGTCCGCCCCGGTGGCCCCGGCGATGATGTCGGCGGCGCCGCCCTCGTCCGTCCACCACGGTGTGCGGACCGGCCCCGGCGAGACCGAATTGACCCGGACGCCCTGCGGCGCGTACTCCTCCGACAGCCCCTTGGTCAGGTTGTTCAGCGCCGCCTTCGCCGCGTTGTAGTCGAAGTTCATCGGCCCGGGACGCCGCCCGTTGCCCGACGAGACGTTCACGATCGACGCCGCGTCGCTCTCCAGCAGATGCGGGATCGCCGCCCGCACCGCCCGGACCACCGCGAACAGGTTGAACTCGAACATGTCGCGCCAGTCGTCGTCCGTCGGGGTCAGGAACCCGAACCGCGGCAGGCTCGCCCCGGGCGGCGGGCCGCCCGCGTTGTTGACCAGCACGTCGAGCCGGCCGAACACCTCCACCGCCCGCCGCACGGCCATCGCCGGGGCGTCCGGGTCCATCAGATCGGCCGGCACGTGCAGCAGGTTCGGACCGGCGAGCACCTCCAGTTCCGCGCCGGGTTCGCGCGACACCGCCACCACGCGGGCGTCCTCGTCCAGCAGCGTCCGCGTGACCGCCAGCCCGATCCCCTTCGACGCCCCGGTGACGACCGCGACACGTCCGGCAAGCCGCAGATCCATGGGTTCCCCTCTCAGCGAGCGAGCACGTCCGGTCGGACGTGCGCCCCCTGAACCCCGCCCGCGTCCGGACGGTTGCGCGGTCAGCCGACCTGGACGGAGCCGACGAGGGTGTTCACGTCGGGCCACAGCCGCCTGTAGCTCTCGGAGATGGCGAACCACAGGAACGATGGGCGCGGACTGCATCGACCAGCGAGAACGCCCGGACTGACGTCCGGGCTCCGGGCAGGGAAGCGGTTCCTCCCGGCCGTGAACGACCGGGATTCCTCACTGGAAGCCCGTTGAAATCTGAGATACGGCCGGGCCCTCGTCGGACGTCGGACGGACGATCGGCGTTCCCGGCTCCGGCCTGGGCCGGCTCCCGCAGGCCCCGATCCGGCGGGACCGCATAGACGCCCGGCCAGCGGGTAGCTCACAGGCGGTTTGACCTGCGAAGGCGGGGAGTCATGGCGGACGAGGGAGACCGATGAAGGAGTCGATCCGGCTCGGCCATATCGCCGGTATCAGGGTCGGCATCAACTTCAGCGTGATCGTGATCGTCGCGATCCTGATCTTCGGGCTGTCGTTCGGCAGGTTCCCGGAGGTACTGCCGGGCCTCGCCACCTGGGCCTATCTGGTGGCGGGGACGGTGAGCGCGATCCTGCTGCTGGTGTCGCTGCTGGTCCACGAGCTGGCGCACGCGGTCGTCGCGCGCCGCAACGGCATCGAGGTCTCGGGCATCACGCTGTGGCTGCTCGGCGGCGTCGCCGAGCTTCGCGGTGAGCCGCGCTCGGCGGGCGCCGACCTGCGCATCGCCGCCGTCGGACCGCTCGCCAGCCTGGCCGTGGGCGCGGTCTTCGCCGCCGCGGCCGTGGCGGCGCACGCCATCACCGGCCCCGGCCTCGGCGTGGAGACCCTCGCCTACCTGGCCGGCATCAACGGGCTCCTCGCGGTGTTCAACCTGGTCCCCGCGGCACCGCTGGACGGCGGCCGGGTGCTGCGCGCGTTCCTGTGGTGGCGCCGCGGCGACCGGACCGCCGCCGCCATCACCGCCGCCCGCGCGGGCCGCGCCTTCGGCCTGATCCTCATCGCTCTCGGTTTCATCCAGTTCGTCGTCGGCGCCGGATTCGGCGGCCTGTGGCTGATCCTGATCGGCCTCTTCGTCGTCGGCGCCGCCAGCTCGGAGGAGCAGCAGACGCGCGTCAACGCCGCCCTGCACGGCATACGCGTCGGCGAGATCATGACACCCGACCCCGTCGTCGCGAACGCGAATCAAACGGTGCAGAACCTCATCGACGAAGTCGTCCTCACCCACCGCTTCTCCACGTATCCGCTGATCACGGACGGCCGGCTGGCGGGCCTGGTGACGCTGAACCGTATCCGCGCCACCCCGCCCGACCAGCGTTCGACGCTGCACCTGTTCGACATCGCCTGCCCGCCCGAGCAGATCCCGACCGCTCACCCGGACGATCCGCTGACCGACCTGCTGCCCCGCATGGCCGACTGCACCGACGGCCGCGCCGTCGTGCTGGGCGCCGGCGGACAGGTCGTGGGTCTGGTCAGCCCGAGCGACATCAGCCGGACGATGCAGACCAGCGACCTCCGCGGCAGCCACCCGTACCCACCCCCACGCGGCGCCGACCTGATGGTCCCCCACGAGAAGCACCACCGCACCTAGGCCACTCCTGGAGGGGGCCGGCCCCCTCCAGGACGTCGATGGTCAGCTACTGACCGCCTTCTTGTAGAGACGGGTCGCCAGCGGGACGAACACCACCAGGATGACGGCGATCCAGAGGAGTGATGCCGGGATGGCGTGCTGGATGGGCCAGGCGTCCGAGGTCCTCATCACGGGGCTGGTGTTGCCGAACAGCTCGCGTGCGGCCTGGGTGAACGTCGAGACCGGGTTCCATTCCGCGACGACGCGCAGCGGGGTGGGCAGTTCGGAGCTGTCGAGGAAGGCGTTGGAGATGAACATCAGCGGGAAGGAGACCATGGTCGCGATGTTGTTGAAGCTCTCCGGGGTGCGCAGGGCCAGCGCGACGGTCGCGGTGAACCAGGAGAACGCGTAGGCGAACAGCAGCAGCAGACCGAAGCCGAGGACGGCCTCGTAGGGCGAGGTGTGCACGCGCCAGCCGACGATCAGCCCCATCGCCGCCATGACGACCAGGCCGGCGAGGTTCATCAGCAGGTCGCTGACGGTCTGGCCGATCAGTACCGCGGACGGGGCCATGGGCAGCGAGCGGAACCGGTCGAAGATGCCCTTCTGCAGGTCCAGGGTCAGCGTGTAGCCGGTGATCTGCGCGCTCATGATCACGGCCTGGACGAAGATGCCGGGGAGCAGGAACTCCCGGTACGACATCCCCGGGACGTCGATGACGCTGCCGAAGACGTAGGCGAACATCAGCACGAACACGATCGGGAACATGATCGCGGCACCGAGCAGGTCCGGTGACCGCCTGATCTTCAGGGTGTTGCGCCTGGCGATGGTCCAGCCGTCGGCGACGGGCATGGTGAGCGCGTTCATCGGGCGGCCTCCTGGACCTGCTCTTCGGCGCCGGGCGCCTGGCGTCCGGTCAGGGTGAGGTAGACGTCGTCGAGGGTCGGCCGCCGCAGCCCGGCGTCCCGCACCCGGACGCCCTCGTCGGCCAGCCGGCCGAGGACCTCGCGGAGCGCCTCCGGCCCACCGGTGACCGGGACGGTGATCCGCAGCGACTCCGGCACGGTCCGCATGGCGCCGACGGCGACCCAGGCGAGCGTCCGCCGGGCGGTCTCCAGTTCGGCGGCGCCGGTCACGGTCAGCTCGATGCGGTTGCCGCCGACCTGGTCCTTGAGTTCGTCGGCGGTGCCGCGGGCGATGGCGCGGCCGTGGTCGACCACCATGATCTGGTCGGCGAGCCGGTCGGCCTCCTCCATGTACTGGGTGGTCAGCAGCAGTGTGCTGCCGCCCGCGACGAGTTCGGAGATGGTGTCCCACAGCGCGGCGCGGGCGCGGGGGTCCAGACCTGTGGTGGGTTCGTCCAGGAACAGCACCGGCGGGTCGGCGACCAGGGCACCGGCGAGGTCGATGCGGCGGCGCATACCGCCGGAGTAGCCCTTCACCGGACGGTCCGCGGCGCCGGTGAGGTCGAAGCGTTCGAGCAGCTCGCGAGCACGGGCCTTGCTGCGCTTGACGCCCAGGTGGTACAGCCGTCCGACCATCTCCAGGTTCTCGGCGCCGGTGAGGTGCTCGTCGACGGCGGCGTACTGGCCGGACAGCCCGATGTACGAGCGCAGCCGCCGGGCGTCACGGGTGACGTCGCATCCGGCGACGGTGGCGCGGCCGCCGTCCGGTGGGAGCAGCGTGGTCAGCACCCGCACCGCCGTGGTTTTTCCGGCCCCGTTCGGGCCGAGCAGGGCGAGCACCGTCCCCTGCGGGACGGAGAAGCTCAGCCCGTCCAGGGCCGTCACCTCGCCGTATCTCTTGACCAGTCCTTCAGCCGTGATCGCGTCACTCATGAGGGGCTCCCTTGCTGGTGTTCGGGGATCAGGACCGGTGGATGTCGATGTCGCCCCAGTTGGTGTGCGCGTGCACCTCCACGACCGTGTCTGTGTCCTCGGGGCCTTCTGCGGAGGTGAGGGCGTTGCGTACGACGCCGTGTTTGGAGTGGACGTCCAGCCAGGCGGCCGTGCCCTCGGGGATGCCGATGTCGACCTTGCCGTGGCCGCCCTCTATGCGGACGGTGCCGCTCACCGCCGAACCGATCCGGATCCTGCCGTGCGCGGTCCTGGCGGTGATGTCGGCCGGCACGCGGTCGATGGTGATGTCACCGATGCCGGTCTTCACCTGGAGATCGCCGGTCACCTCGCCGATCGTGACGGCGCCGGTGGAGTTCTTCACCGTGCCGGGGCCGTCGATGGCGCCGATCCGGATCGCCCCGGTGGAGGCGGTCACCTCGGCTGCCCCGGTCACCAGGTCCACGGAGATGTCGCCGACGGACGCCTTGGCCTCCAGCGCACCGGTCTTCTCCAGGCGGACGTCGCCGTTCAGGCTGCGCAGGACGGTCTCGCCGAGCGTGCCGGTGGCGATGAAGTCCGCGGCGACCTTGGCCTCGACGCGGGACCCGGCCGGCAAGCCGACGGTCACGTCGATGGAGCCGCGCCAGGAGCGCAGGTGCGCGAGCCCCTTGGGCTTGGGGCCCTTGACCAGCAGCCGGCCGCCCGAGAACTGCACGATCGTTTGTTCGGCGGCCTGCACGCTCGCGTCGGCGGACGGGTCGCTCGGCCGCACCTCCACGACGGTGTCGGCGCGGTCGCCGGCGTTGACCCTCACCTGGCCGACATAGACGTCGATGTCCAAGGTGATCGGTTCGGGGGTGTCGAAAGCAGGCATGGCGGAGCCCTCCTCATGGGTCCGGTGGCACATCCCGGCCTCGGGGCCGGGCGAAGGAGTGGTGGAGAGTGGCGGTGCTGTCAGCGCACCCAGCCGGTGTAGTCGCGCCCGCTCTGGGACTGCTGCGGCCGGTCGGCGGCGCGGCTCCCGGCACCGGGCTCGAACACGGCGGAGATGGCGCGGACCAGCCAGGCGTTGACCGAGATCCCCTGCCGGCCGGCCGCCTCCTCCACGCGCAGCTTGAGGTGTTCGGGAAGCCGCAGGGTCATCCGCGCGGTGCCGCCCTCCTCGGCGGCCGGCGGCGGAGTCCCGGGCGCGGTCTCCGCCCTGCTGCCGCCGGTGCCTTCCGAGGACGGCTCCGGCGGCGTCACCACGAACGCCGGGTCGCCGCCGCGCAGCCGCACGTCGACCGACCCCGGCGCGAGATCACGGGTGATCTCGTCCGCCGCCGCCGACAACGCTTCCAGCAAAGTGAGCCTGGCGGCCGATTCCAGAGCGCCGGTGAGACGCTCGGCCAGCGCACGAGCGTCCGGCCCCCCCGCCTCGGCCGCGACCGCAAGCTCACGGCGAAGGTTCTCCACGTACGGCATCAGGTCCATGCTCCAACTATGACGTCACAGTGACGTCAGGTCAAGCATCACAATGACGTCATCAGACATTGCCCTGACACCAGACAGCCGACGCACTCCCACTGGCAAGCCCCACACAAGCCGCCTAAGCTGCAGGAAGTTGGAAACACAGCGGTGCCCAGACATGCCGTCCCACCAAAGTGAGCGCAGCGAGCGCCCGGGGGCGTGGGGGCGAAGCCCCCACATCGGGGGTCTGGGGGGCGCCCCCCAGGTAAACACGACGAAGGAGTGGCAGCCCGCGCTCTCCGCGGGCACACCACTCCCAACTCCGAGTGGGCTACCGACGAAACTCCCTGACCAGCGGCAACGTGAGGTCCCGCTCCGCGGGATTCCACGCTACGCAAGATCATCTTCCACCTCTCTCGGGTCTGGTGAGAGGCACACGCGGGCTGACTCGGATCTTGTGGGCCTTGCCGGGTCTGCAGCCCTGCTGACCCAGTCGGTACAGCCGTCCGTCCCCGGGGTCATCCACGGCTCCGTCCCTGAACCGCTCCCGCCTGTCGCCGCCCCTTACCGCGATGACCGAGCCAGTTCCTGCATCACCCGTCGGAAGGTCCCGCACCTCAGCCCGTCCAGCCGGTTCTGCCGCTGCGCGACCTGATAGGGATATCCGAACCGCCACCACGCGGCCTCGCATGCCTCCACCTCCTGGCCATCGGCACCGCAGGCACGCACGATCGTCAACACGACAGCCCGGCGAGCTGTCCGCTCCCCCGCAGCACCGCGCTGACATTGGACGGCCTCAGACGCCGGCTCTCGTCCTGGCGCACCACCGCACGCTGCGAAAGGCCACGGCTAGCCAACAGATCGCGAAGTGCCTGCAGCATCGAGAGGTAGCTGTCCAGATCCCACGGCGGTCCGTCGTTCGCCTGGCATGTCCGGCCGGCCCGCCGCACCACGTCCGCCTGTTGCCAGAGCTCCCTCGGTCTCGGTGACGTCCACGCCGAGCACCTAGGCCATGGCCACGATCAAATGCAGCGACGGCACCTGACGCCCCAACAGCGCCCGCGAGATCCTGGACCGGTCGCGCCGGAGCCGGAGCGCGACCTGAGTGTGACTCACCCCTGCGCGCTCATCCGCCGCCGCAACGGCACGATCAGCGTCAGCAGCACCTCCTGCTGACGCGCCTCCCTCATGTCCTCGCGCACGTCCATGTCGACCTCCCTTGAGACGGAGGACGACCTCCCGGAGCCATAAAACACACGTCTGGCTACTCACTGTAATCGAGGGTGCTCGTCGGACGCCAGGTGACCATGGCGCCTGGATCGTGCCGGTAGGTGTGTTCAGGGGGTGGCTGGCTTGCGGGCGGTGAGCAGGCGTGTCGGGACCCACGGACTGCCCCACCACGCGCGCCAGCCGAGGCCGCGCACGCGGATGTCCTGGGCGTTCAGCCGGGCCAGCACCGCAGCGTACTCGCGGGGAGTCCGCGCCAGGTCGGCGATCAGCAGGCGGCCGCCCGGCCGCAGCACCCGGTACGCCTCGGCGATCGCTTGGGCGCGGGCTTCCGCGCCGAAGATGGTGTGCACCGTCAGGCTGGACACGACCAGGTCGAAGCTTGCCTCCGCGTACGGGAGTCTGCGCAGGTCACCCCCTTGCACGTGGACGCGGTCGGCGACGCCTTCGGCGCGGGCGTTGCGCAGGGTCGCCGCCGGGGTGTTGCCGGACTGGTCCCGTCCGCGCCACCGGTCCACGCCGACCGCCCGGCCCTGCGGGAGGTGCCGGGCGGCGGCCAACAGGACGGCGCCGCGTCCGCAGCCGAGGTCGAGCAGCCGTTCGTCGCCACGCAGGTCCAGCTCGTCCAGCACGTCCCGCCAGACCAGGAACTTGCCGCGCAGCGTGGCGTGCAGGCTCAGGGCCAGGCATCCTGCCAGCAGGGTGCCGGAGACCAGCGCGGGCAGCGCGGCGGCCAGATCGGCGGTGACCGCCATCACCAGCCCGGTCACCCAGAACCCCAGCACGACCAGGCCCACGAAGCCGAACCCGTAGGGCGCATCCATCCCGTACCGCGCTCCAGGCATCCCGCCACTCTGCCACGAATCGGCCACTCGGAGGCCGGCTACGACGCACTGGTCCACCGCCGACCAGCTCGCCGCCGAGTACCCGACACCGTGGTGACGCCGACCCGGTCTTCATCGGCGACGGCGACGTGTGGACGGGCGCCGGGCCGAGCGCGTGCCTGGACCTGGCACTCGCGCTGGTCGCCGACGACCACGGGCAGGACGTCGCGCTGCGCGTGGCACGGCAGCTGGTGATCTACCTGAAACGGCCCGGCGGGCAGCGCCAGTTCAACGTTTCGCTCGACCCGGTCTCCACAGTCATGGGACAAGCCGTAGTCCGCAACCGCGCCAGCGACGGCGTTCTCATCAAGGACTTCACCGAACCCGGTGGACTCCACCTGGACACCCACCGGGCACATCACCCCGCCCGCAGCCTGAGCCGCCGGCGCTCACGACGCCGGCGCACCACCACAAACCGGCCCCGAGGGCCGGGACGCTCTGCTGCGCGTCTACCTCTTCGGCCCCTACGGTCGCAGAAGACTTGCCTCCGTAACGACGAAGACCCCGGAGCTTGCCTGCTCCGGGGTCGTTCCGTCACTGTGGGGCTACGACTTTCGTCTGTACCCCCGAGTGGGCGAGGAGGGATTTGAACCCTCACATCCTTTCGGACACACGGACCTGAACCGTGCGCGTCTGCCGTTCCGCCACCCGCCCAAGGGTGCCGACCCGTTTCCGGGTGCCTGAAAAGGCTAGCACGGTCGTGGCGGTGGTTAGGTATCCAGATACTTCGAGCGAACCTTCACACCGATACGATCGTCTACCAGTGGGGAAGGGAGGTGCCCGTGGGCGTCATTCAGCGCTTCGAGCGACGGCTTGAGGGCATGGTCGAAGGTGCCTTCGCCCGTGCCTTCAAGTCGGAGCTGCAGCCGGTCGAGGTGGCCAGTGCTGTGCAGCGCGAGATGGACGATAGAGCGGCGATCGTGGCGCAGGGCCGCACGCTTGTTCCGAACGACTTCGTCGTGGAGATCTCTCAGCAGGACGGGCAGCGGCTTCAGGTGTACGCCGACAGCCTGAGCCAGGAGCTGGCGAATCTGGCGCGCGAGTACGCGAAGGAGCAGGGGTACTCCTTCGTGGGGCCGGTGCGTGTCCGGTTCGAGAACGCGGGGGATCTCGCCACGGGCATGTTCCGCATCCGGTCGGGGGTGATCCGGGGCTCGACGGTGGAGGGCGGGGAGATCCGCCGGCCGGTGAGCGACGTTCCGCAGGGCGGCCGGGGCAGTGTCTTCGGGGGGCATCCGCGGCTGCTGGTGACGACGGCCGTGGAGGGCTCGGACACGACTCAGCGCACCTACGAGATCAATACCCCTGTGACTCTGCTGGGTCGCGGCACGGACTGCGACCTGCGCCTCGTCGATCCGGGCGTGTCCCGGCACCATGCCGAGATCCGCGTAGAAGGTCCCGAAATCGCTCTCGTGGATCTAGGGTCGACCAACGGCTCGTTCGTGAACGGGCAGCCTATCCGGCGGGTCACGCTGGTGGACGGCTCCCGGGTCACGATGGGCCGGACAACCCTTGTGTTCCGCCGCGATAGGGAGTAACCCCGACTCCGATGTCCCCATTCACCCTCACGCTGATCAAGCTGGCGTTCCTCGCGGTGCTGTGGCTGTTCGTCATCGCGGCCGTCGGTGTGATCAGGGCCGACCTGTTCGGCTCGAAGGCCGCGACGAAGGCGGCCGCGCGCCCGTCCCAACCCCGACCCCCCAAGGCGTCCCGGCAGCCGAAGCCGCCGCGACCGCAGCGCAGCGCCCAGCACGGCGCCCCGACGAAGCTGGTGGTCGTCCAGGGCGAACGGGCCGGCACCGTCATAGACCTCACCGGGGTGCCCATCACCATCGGCCGGGCGAATGACGCCACACTGGTCGTGACCGACGACTACGCTTCGAGCCGGCATGCCCGAATTTTCGCGCAGGACGGTCAGTGGATCGTGGAAGATCTCGGCTCGACCAATGGGACGTATCTCGGACGCACGAAGGTGAGCCGGCCGATGCCGGTCCCGCCGGGTGTTCCGGTCCGTATCGGCAAGACCGTGATCGAGCTGCGCAAATGACTCTGGGAATCCGCTACGCCGCGCGCTCCGATGTCGGCATGCTGCGCGAGGGCAACGAGGACTCGGCGTACGCGGGCGCGCACCTGCTCGCGGTGGCCGATGGCATGGGCGGGCACGTCGGCGGTGAGATCGCGAGCGCCGCGGCGATCGAGGCGCTGCGGGCGCTCGACAAGGACCTGCCCGCGACGGAACTGCTGGCCGCCCTGGAGCACACGGTCAAGGCGGCGAACGACAACCTGCACCGCATCGTGGAGTCGGATCCGGCCCTGCAGGGCATGGGGACGACGCTGACGGCGATGCTGTGGGCGGGCAACCAGGTCGCGCTGGTCCACATCGGGGACTCCCGCGCCTATCTGCTGCGTGACGGCAGCCTGTTCCAGATCACGCACGACCACACGCTCGTCCAGTCGCTGGTGGACGAGGGCCGCATCAGCCCGGACGAGGCGGCGTCGCATCCGCAGCGTTCGCTGCTGCTGCGGGCGCTGGACGGCCGGGGCGAGGTCGATCCGGACCTGTCGCTGCGGGAGGCGAAGGTCGGCGACCGGTATCTGCTGTGCTCGGACGGCCTGTCGGGGGTCGTCACGGCGGAGACGATCTTCCAGGTGCTGACGGACGTGGACGATCCGGAGCAGGCCGTCCGGCAGCTGATCGACCTGGCGAACCGGGGCGGCGGCCCGGACAACATCACCTGCGTGATCGCGGACGTGGTGGATCTGGAGCGGCAGCCGCCGACGGGCGGTCCGGGCCACGCGGTGGGCGCGGCGGCGAACGCGGCGCCGCCGGAACCGCCGGGCGGCGGGCCGGGCGCGAACACGACGGTGGCCGACACCCCGGCCGGGCGGGCGGCGCAGTTGCGGGACACGCGTCCGCAGCCGCCGGTCGCGGTGGACGAGATGCCGCCCCCGCCGGCGCCCGCGCCGATGGCGGACCCGAGGGGCGGCCCGCCGGCGCCGGGCACGGTCCAGCAGGCGCCGATGGCGCGGCCGAGGCGCGGCGGCCGCCGCTGGACGTGGCTGATCGTCGTCGCCGGGGTGGTCGTCGTCGGTGTCGTGGCGGGCGGTTTCGTGCTGGTGCAGAACGTCCGGAACGGCTACTACATCGGCGCGGAGAAGGGGGACGTCGTCCTGTACCGGGGGACGCCGCAGCAGGTGCCGCTCCTGAACCTGTCCCGTAAGGCCGATGCCAAGAACCTCCAGCCGCTCAAGGTCGAGGACCTGCCGAAGGACTTGCAGCAGCAGGTCAAGGACACCTACACGGTGAGCGGTCCGGGCGCATGGGACGACCTGGTGAACCGCGTCTGCCGGTACTCCCTCGTCGACCAGTCGGGCAAGGTCGGGATCGTGCGGGGCCGCAGCCAGCAGAGCTGCCGGGAGACCGGCATCCAGACCAGCGATGTCCCGGTCGCCGAGCTGCCCACCTCGGATGCGACGAAGATCAAGAAAGGTGAGTTGACGGCCATCGGACGGGACGCGGCGACCGGCCGGCTCCAGGAGCTGAAGACCCGGCGCGAGCAGTGCAAGAGCCGTAACTCCGGCATCCCGGACTGTCCCTCCAACGCGGGGAGTTCGTAGATGCAGTCGTTCGGGGAGCAGATCCGGGCGCACCTGCCGTACCAGCGGCGCAACGCGGCCTCACTGGCACTGCTGGTCTTCGCGATGGTGCTGACCCTGTCGGCGTTCGCGGAGGTCGGGCTGGCCCGTGACGGCAACATCCCCGGTGGGTTGTTCATCTACGGTGGCGGCCTGGTGGTGCTGGCGTTCATCGCCTACTTCGTCCAGACGAAGTTCACCCCGTACGCCGATCCGCTGCTGCTGCCGCTGGCGGTGGCGCTGAACGGCCTCGGCCTCGCGATAATCTACCGGCTGGACCTCGACACGAGCGCCGACCGCAAGGCCACCGCGGCGGCGGGCAAGAAGCTGCTCGAGGACGCCGCGGACGCGCCGGGCCAGCTGATATGGACGTTCGTCGGCATCACGCTGTTCGTCGGCGCCGTGCTGATCATGCGGGACACCGACAAGCCGGACGCGCCGCTGTCGTTCACCCCGAAGACGGCGCAGCGGTACACGTACCTGATCGGCCTCAGCGCGGTCGTCCTGCTGGTGCTCCCGATCGTTCCGGGCATCGGCGCGGAGATCAACGGCGCCCGGGTGTGGATTAACGTCGGCGGGTTCTCGGTGCAGCCGGGCGAGTTCGCGAAGCTGCTGCTGGTCGTGTTCTTCGCCGGCTATCTGGTGAACAAGCGGCAGGCGATGTCGCTGATCGGCAAGAAGGTCGGCCCGATCAGCCTGCCGCGTGGCCGCGACCTCGGCCCGATCATGGTGATCTGGTTCTTCTGCCTGGGCGTGCTGTTCCTGCAGAAGGACCTCGGTACCGCGCTGCTGTTCTTCGGCCTGTTCGTGTCGATGCTGTACATCGCGACGCAGCGCGTCTCGTGGGTGCTGATCGGTGTGGGGCTGCTGGCGGTGGGCGTGTTCATCGCGACGCTGCTGCCGTTCATGGGCCACGTGAACCAGCGCATCGACATCTGGCAGAACCCGAAGCCGTACTTCGACGGCGGCTGCCTGCTGAAGAGCGGCGAGGTCGTCCCCGTCAACCCCGACACCGACATCTACAAGAAGTACAAGAAGCCGGACGTGATCTCGCCCGGGTACACCGCCTGCCAGGCGCTGGGCGGCGAGTACTCCGACAGCGCGCAGCTGATGAAGGGGCTGTTCGCGCTCGGCCAGGGCGGTGTGCTCGGCACCGGCCTCGGCCAGGGCGAGCCGTGGCGGACGCCGCTGTCGTTCAGCGACTTCATCTTCGACTCGCTGGGCGAGGAGCTCGGGCTGACCGGGCTGATGGTGATCCTGCTGATCTACGCGTTGATCGTGCAACGCGGGATGAAGACCGCGGTCGCGGCCCGCGACCCGTTCCTGAAGCTGTTCGCGGGCGGTGTGTCGTTCGTGCTGGCGCTCCAGGTCTTCGTGATCGTCGGCGGCGTCACCCGGCTCATTCCGCTCACCGGTCTGACCACGCCGTTCCTGTCGCAGGGCGGTTCGTCGCTGATGGCCAACTGGATCCTGATCGCGATTCTGGTGCGGATGAGCCATGACGCGCGCAAGCCGGCCCCGCAGGCGATCCAGGACGAGGGCATGACCCAGATCGTGAGCACGAGGTGAGTTCCCCCCTATGAACATGGACAAGCCGGTTCGGCGGGTGGCGATCTTCGCGCTGCTGCTGTTCTTCGGGCTGATGGCACAGGTCAACTACGTCCAGGGCAGCCAGGCGGAGAGCCTGCGGACCGACAAGCGCAACTCCCGGCAGTACGCGGACATCTTCAACCAGCCGCGGGGGCAGATCTCCGCCGGCGGCGAGGTCCTGGTGACGTCCCAGAAGAGCAAGGCGGACGACTCCAGGTACGGCCGGACCTACAAGGACGGGCCGATCTTCGCTCCGATCACGGGCTACTTCAACGGGAACGCCACCGGGATCGAGCGCGCCTACAACTCGCTGCTGGGCGGCAAGGACAAGCGCATCACGCAGCAGCGCTGGTTCGACACGTTCATCGGCAAGAAGGCGGACGGCGCGAACGTCGAGCTGACGATCGACCCGGACGCACAGCGCACCGCGTACGCGCAGTTGAAGGCGAGGACGTCGCCGGGCCGCCGCGGCGGTGCCGTGGTCATCGACGTGAAGACGGGCGCGGTGAAGGTGGCGGCGTCGTGGCCGTCGTTCGACCCGAACGAGGTGGCGCCGCAGACCGGGGAGAAGGGCGCGAAGCGGCTGGAGCAGCTGGACGACGGCGAGGGCGTCATCAAGCCGCTGGTCGACAACGCGCTGAGCCAGACGTTCCCGCCGGGTTCGTCGTTCAAGACGGTGACGTCGGCGCTGGCGATGCAGAAGCTCGGTGCCAGCAGTTCGACGACCGTGAACACCGGGCAGCTGATCCTGCCGGAGTCGGGGCGTCCGCTGCCGAACTCGCACGACAGCGGCAGCTGCGGCGGGGCGGCTTCGCTGCGCGGCGCGTTCGCCGAGTCCTGCAACACCACGTTCGCGAAGATGGCGCTGGACATGGGCATCCAGGAGCTGCACGACGGGGCCGGGAAGTTCGGGTTCGGGCAGCACGTGAAGCTGGAGCCGGACTTGTTCACGGCCGAGAGCGACGTCCCGGTGGCCTACACCGACGCCAACGGCAAGAGCACCCCGACCGGCAGGGACGGCACGGCCCGGTCCGGCATCGGTCAGGAGAACGTGCGGGCGACGCCGCTGCAGATGGCGATGGTCGCGTCCGCGGTCGCCAACGGCGGCAAGATCATGAACCCGTATCTGGTGCAGAAGGTCCGGGCCAAGGACCAGAGCGAGCTGTACAGCGTCTCCCCGAAGGAGTTCGGGGAGCCGATCACCGGTGACCAGGCGTCGCAGCTGGAGGACATGATGCGCGCGGTGGTCACCGAGGGCACCGCGAAGAACCTGCAGGGGATGCGGATCGCCGGTAAGACCGGTACCGCCGAGCAGGGCCCGGGCAACCCCAACGCCCGCTGGTTCGTCGGGTTCGGCCCGGCGCAGAACCCCCGCTACGCGTTCGCCGTGATGACCGAGGGACCGGGCTCCGGCGCCGGCGACGCGGGCCCCGTGGCCGGGGCGATCATGGCGAAGGTCCTGCAGAAGTGAGTACGGGCCTCGTCCTGGGCGACCGGTACCGGCTGCTGGAGCGGCTGGCCATCGGTGGGATGGGCGAGGTCTGGCGCGCGTCGGACGCGGCGTCCGGGCGGCAGGTGGCGGTGAAGCTGCTGCGGCTGGAGTTCGGTTCGGACCTGCGGGCGCGGGACCGGTTCGAGTCGGAGGCGCGGTTCGCGGCGGAGCTGCGGCATCCGGGGATCGCGCGGGCGTTCGACTTCGGCGAGCAGGACGGCCGGACGTTCCTGGTGATGGAGCTGGTGGCGGGCGAGCCGCTCGAGGAGATCCTGACGCGCGACGGCGGACTGCCGCTGGAAGCCGTCCTGGACCTGATGGTGCAGGTGGGGCGGGCACTGACGGTCGCGCACGAGGCCGGGATCGTGCACCGGGACGTCAAGCCGGCGAACCTGATGGTGTCCCCGGACGGCGCGGTGAAGATCACGGACTTCGGGATCGCCCGGCGGCTGGCGGCGGCATCGCAGACCCAGACCGGGATGGTCATGGGGACGGCGCACTACATCTCGCCGGAGCAGGCGCAGGGCAAGGAGCTGTCGCCGGCGGCGGACCTGTACTCGCTGGGCGTGGTGGCCTACGAGTGCCTGACGGGCGCACCGCCGTTCGATGGGGCGACACCGGTGGAGGTGGCGCTCAAGCACGTCCGGAACGCGCCCGCCGAGCTGCCGGCACGGGTGTCTCCGGCCGCCCGTGAACTGATCATGGAAATGCTGGCCAAGGAGCCGCTGGACCGCCCGGTGAACGCGGGGACGGTCGCGGCACGGGCGCTGGCGATCCGCGCGTCCCTCCGGGTGGGCCGTCCCGGCGAGTCACCCGACAGCGACACCATCATTACCCGATCGGGCGCTCTGTCCGAATTTGACGCTGGCCTGATGGCGGATAACCTCGCCCACGGGCCAGTGCAACGACGCACGAGACTGACGTATGCGTCGGTGGCGGCCGTCCTCGTGCTGATCTGCGTGATCGTCATCGGCTCACTGTGGAAAGGGCTGGCCTTCGCGGGATTCGGCAAGGACGAGCGGGATCCGCCCACCAGCCCGGCCACCACCCCGGCCGGGGGCCGCTTCGCGGACGACCCCGCGACCCGTTCCAGCGCCCCGCCCAGGAACCGGGTGCGGCCGGCTGTCACGCCACGGCACCGGACGCATAGGATCCGTCCGTCAACGCGGGCAACGTCCAAGACGTCTTCTTATAAGCCATCCACGAAATCGCCCAGGGCGACTGCCACCGCCCCAAAGCCCACGCCGATGGGGAGCACCACTGCCCCGTCAACTCCGAACCCGGACCCCTCGCCGACCGACAGCGGGGGGCTAGGTTCGGAGGACAAGGTGTAGACGTACGAGGGAAAGTGCACATATGAGTCAACCTCGGCTGCTCGGCGGCCGCTACGAGCTCGATACGGTGATCGGGCGAGGCGGCATGGCCGAGGTCTACCGTGCCCGAGACCTGCGCCTCGATCGCGTCGTGGCGGTCAAGACGCTGCGCTCCGACCTGGCCCGCGACCCCACGTTCCAGGCCCGGTTCCGGCGCGAGGCCCAGTCGGCGGCGTCACTGAACCATCCCTCGGTCATCGCCGTGTACGACACCGGCGAGGACATGATCGGCGACACCTCCATCCCGTACATCGTGATGGAGTACGTGGACGGGAGCACGCTGCGCGATCTGCTGCGGGAGAACCGCGCGCTGCTCCCCGAGAAGGCCCTGGAGATCACCGACGGGATCCTGTGCGCGCTGGACTACAGCCACCGCGGCGGGATCGTGCACCGCGACATCAAGCCGGCCAACGTGATGCTGACCAGGCAGCACGAGGTCAAGGTCATGGACTTCGGCATCGCCCGCGCCATGGCGGACTCGGCGGCCACGATGACGCAGACCGCCCAGGTGATCGGTACCGCGCAGTACCTGTCGCCGGAGCAGGCGCGCGGCGAGCGGGTGGACGCCCGCAGCGACATCTACTCGACGGGCTGCGTCCTGTACGAGCTGCTCACCGGCAAGCCGCCGTTCACCGGCGACTCCCCGGTGGCGATCGCCTACCAGCACGTCCGGGAGGAGCCGGTTCCGCCGTCGCAGGTGGACCCGCAGATCCCGCAGTGGGCGGACGCGATCGTGCTGAAGGCGATGGCGAAGGACGCCGACCACCGCTACCAGAACGCGACGGAGTTCCGGCAGGAGATCCAGCGCGTCTTGCAAGGGCAGCCGGTGGCGTCGACGGCGGCGTCCACGATGCTGATGGGCGCGCAGCCGCAGGGCACCCAGGTGATGGGCGCCTACCCCCACACGCAGATGCACCGGCCGCAGGACGACGGCTACGGGCTGCCACCCGTCCGCTATGACGACGACATGCCCGAACGCAGCGGCGGCAAGAAGGCCGCGCTGTGGGTGGGGCTCGCCGTGCTGTTCATCGGCGGCGCGGCCCTGATCGGCTTGCTGCTGAGCGGCGGCGGGGACAAGAAGGACCAGCAGGTCGCGATCCCGCAGAGCATCGTCAACGTGCCGCAGAGCGACGCGACGGCGCAGCTGACCAAGCTCGGTTTCCAGGTCGGCGAGCCGAAGACGGACTTCAGCGACGACATCCGCCGCGGTTACGTGATCGGCTCCGACCCGGAGCCGGGCACGAACGCGGCCAAGGGCGCGACGGTGACGCTGCTGGTCTCCAAGGGCAAGAAGCCGCCGACGGAGGTCGAGGTCCCGAGCGTGGCCGGCCAGCCGTACGCCACGGCCAAGAAGATCCTGGAGGCGCGCGGGTTCGAGGTCGAGCGGAGGGTGGAGTCGAGCGACACCGTCCCGCGGCTCAGCGTGATCAGCACGGACCCGGCGGGCGGCTCGAAGGTGCCGAAGGGCTCGACCGTGACCGTGGTGATCTCCAACGGCCCGTCGAACCTGAAGGTGCCCAACCTGTTCAACAACAGCCAGCGGGCCGCGTGCGGCAAGCTGGAGGCCCTCGGGCTGAAGTGCCATGTGGAAAAGGGCGCTCCGCCGCCGGACAAGCAGGTCGCGCCGGGCTTCGTCTACGACCAGCAGCCGGGCCCGGACGCCACCGTCGCCCCCGGTGACACGGTAACGATCTTCGTGGCCGACAAGCCGAAGGAAACCCCGACCGATCCAACCAACCCCCAGGACCCGACCATCCCCGGCTGGCCCCCCGGCAACGGCAACGGCTGACCCCGAACCCAAACGGCCCCGGTCTCCTCCAAGAGGACCGGGGCCGCAGCACGTCTCACTCCCCCCGACGACCATGCGCACCCACCCCAGCCGCCGCTCCAAGCCACGCGACAACCGAAAGGCACGCTGTCTCTAACCCCAGCCCCGCAACAACCCGCCGCGTTGCGATCGCGTCCGAAGGCAGGTTCAAGCGAAGCGAGAACCTGATCGCGCAGCGAGCCCCCAGGGCGAGTCGGAGCGATGCAGCGATCGCCGCTTTGCTCGTTGAAGGAAGGCGCGCCAGCGCCTGACGCCGAGAGCAAAGCAATAAACAAGAGGGCTTCCGCCACTCGGGGGCAATGGCGGAAGCCCTCAGTATGGTCTTCGTCCCGGTGTCTCAGGACGTTACGGGTTCGATCGAACTTTTTTCGACTTTGCGGCGGATGGCTTGCGGCGGCCCTGTCCACACGGCGAGTTCGCAGGTGAGAAGCCAGTTTCGGAGCAGATGGTGGCCTCCGGCCGACAGGACGGACTCAGGGTGGAACTGGACGCCCTCGATGGGGCGGGTCCGGTGCCGGAGGCCCATGACGACGCCGTCGGGCGTCCGGGCGGTCACGGCGAGGTCCGGTGGGACGGTCGCGGGCTCCACGGCGAGCGAGTGGTAGCGGGTCGCCGGGAAGGGGCTGGGGAGGCCCTGGAAGACGCCGGCGCCGTCGTGGACGATCTCACTCGGCGAGCCGTGGACGATCTCCGGGGCGCGGGCGACCGTCGCGCCGTAGTGGTGGGCGATCGCCTGGTGGCCGAGGCAGACGCCGAGCAGGGGCGTTCCGCGGCGGTCGGCGTCCGCGATGAGGTCCAGGCAGATCCCCGAGTCGGCGGGGTGGCCGGGTCCCGGGCTGAGCAGGACGCCGTCGGCGGACGCGGCGTCCGGCACGGTGACGTCCGAGCGGTCCTTGACCGTGCAGTCGGCGCCGAGTTCCAGCAGGTACTGGACGATGTTGTAGACGAAGCTGTCGTGGTTGTCGACGACGAGGACGCGCATCGCGGTCATCCGGGGGTCGCGGAGCCGGACGGCGCCGGGGTCTGCACGACGCCGTGGTCGAACTGGATCTTGGCCTCCATCCGGGGGAACACCAGATACCAGAAGACGGCGGCGACCGCGATGACGATGCCGAGCGCGGTGGCGGTCTTGGTGGGCCAGGCGCCGGGAAGACGGCGCCAGATCCAGATGTACACGGGGCCTCCTACTTTCCGGCGGCGGGGTTCACGCGGGGCAGCGTCTCGGCCAGTTCCCCGAAGACGATCATCCGTTCGGCGGCGGAGTACTCCGGGTGGCAGGTGGTGAGCGTGATGAGCCGCCCGGTCGGCCGCCGCTTGGGGTGGAAGGGGACGGGCGCGGTCACCTCGACCGCGGACGGCTCGACGATCCTGCGGTCGGTGACCGTGTAGACGTACTGCTCGTCGCGGGTGTCGATGAGGATCCGGTCGCCGCGGTCGAGTTCGCCGAGCCGGTTGAACGGGGCGGAGTAGGTCGTCCGGTGCCCGGAGACCACGAAGTTGCCGACCTGGCCGGGCAGCGCGGTGCCCGGGTAGTGGCCGGGCCCCTTGCGCAGATCGTCCCGGTCGACGCCCTCGATCACGACGAAGCGGTAGTCCTTGCCGAACCGGGGGATGCGGATCACCGCGAGCCCCTTGCCGAGCTTCACCTTCTCGGTGGTGACCTTGGCGGCGCGCCAGTTGTGGAGCATCTCGTCCTGGAGGCGGTCCTGCTGGCCCTGGGTGTACCGGCCGGTGCCCCACAGTTCGTACGTGACGAACAGCATGAGGATCAGTCCGGCGGTGATGCACAGCTCGCCCATGCCACGGATCACCGTCCGCACGCGCGTCCTCCTTCTTCGCCCGGGGGGTCAGTCGTCTTCCGGCGGTTCCGCCGGCACCGTAGCGTGCTTCATCGTCACGTTGCCGGTGTAGGGCGGCAGGGTGGTGCGGTCCACGGTCCGCACCGCGTACCCGAGCCCGTACGCGCGGACGTACTTGCGGTAGATCGCGATCTCGTGGGACGCGTGGAGCGCCGCGTGCAGCCGGTCCGGGTCGCCGGCGGCGGTGATCCGGAACGGCGGGGAGTACACGACGCCCTGGAGGATCAGCGTATTGCCCACGCAGCGGACCGCGCTGGTCGAGATGACCCGCTGGTCCATGATCTGCATCGCCTGGGCGCCGCCCGCCCAGAGCGCGTTGACGACGGCCTGGACGTCGCTCTGGTGGACGACGAGGTCGTCGGGACGGGCTCCGCGCGGCAGATCACCCGATCTGGGCAGCGGCGCGTCGTCCAGCGTGACACGGACGGCGGGCCCGGTGAACGGGGTGAACCCGGCGCCGGCCGCGAGCCGGTCGGCCTCCGCCCGCGCCCTTTTCACGCGGGCGTCGTGACGCCCGGCGTCCCGAGAGATACGGTCGACCCGGTCGCGCAGTCGCCGGTACTCGGCACGCTCCTCGCGGCCGTGGCGCTGTTCGGCGGTGATGAGCTCGGTGAGCCGGGTGCGGCCCTGCTCGCGCAGGCTCGTGCCGCGGGCCGTGCTCGCGCTCGCCGCGAACAGGGTCCCCGCGAGGAGCGTGAGAGCTGGGATGATGCTTCCCCACGCTGGACGCCGTACATTGCTCATCAGACAGTGGTCACCAGCGACTACGCTAACCGACAAAACACCCATGCGCGGTCCGGCGCTCCGGCCGCCGGACGCCCGAGGAGATCGATCCCACGTGGCCAAGTCGAAAGTGCGTAAGAAGGCCGTTTACACGCCCCCGCAGAAGTCGAAGGCGCCCGACGTCAGCCCCCGCTGGCTCGTGCCCACGATGCTCGCGCTGTGGCTCGTCGGCCTCGCCTGGATCGCCGTCTTCTACGTGACGGCCAGTACCGGCACCGACGTGCCGTACATGACCGACCTGCACAACTGGAACCTGGGGATCGGCTTCACCGCGATCATCCTCGGCGTGATCCTGTCGACGCGCTGGCGCTGACGGTAAGTTATCCACAGGTTAAGGATCTTTCACCGCGCCTTCCCAGGTTTTCCACAGTGGTTTTCCACAAGATCGCGGCCAGGGGCGCGGCCGGGATTCGGGGGCGCGGACACCGTCACGGATGAACGGTGTCCGCGCCTGCACGGCTAAAGCGCCGGGTTCAGCTCCGCCGTCCTGAGCACCACCAGCGCGGCGAGCAGCGCCAGCACGAGCAGCGGCGCGGCGAGGTGGAACAGCCGGCGCTGCGCGGCCGGGGCGTAGGCGTACGCCGCGGCCAGCGCCGCGCCCACCACGAGCCCGCCGACGTGGCCCTGCCAGGAGATCCCCGGCACCGAGAAGGTGATCACCAGGTTGATCACCAGCAGCACCACGATGGGCCCGACCGACCCGCCCAGCCTGCGGCCGATCACGAAGTACGCCCCGAACAGCCCGAAGATGGCGCCGGACGCGCCGACCGCCGCGGACTGCGGGGAGCCGACCAGGTACAGCAGCACCGAGCCGCCGAGGCCCGACAGCAGGTACAGCGCCAGGAACCGCCACCGCCCGAGCACCTGCTCCAGCGCGGGGCCGACCGCCCACAGCGCCCACATGTTGAACAGGATGTGGGTGATGCCGAACGTCCCGCCCCGCTGGTGCAGGAACATCGTGGTGAACAGGCGGTACCACTGGCCTTCGGCGACTCCGCCGACCTCCCCGCCGGGCAGCGCGCCCCGGCCGAGCATCATGAACTCCCACACGACGCGCCACGAGGCCAGCTCGGCGAGGTACACCGCCACGCACGCGCCGATGAGCGCGTACGTGACGACCGGCACCGCGGACGCCGGCGCCCGCCCGCCGAGGACCGTCCGGGGCGCCGCCCTGCGGACGCTCCGGTTGCCCTCGGCGACGCATTCGACGCACTGGTGCCCCACCGCCGCGTCCCGCATGCAGTCCGGGCAGATGTAGCGGTCGCACCTGGTGCAGCGCACATACGTCTCGCGCCCCGGGTGCCGGTAGCAGGTCGGCACCGAGGTCTCGGGGGCGGGACTGTGGTCTGTGCTCATCTGGGGCTCCGTGGGACCGGTGCGGGCGTCATCCGTCGCGGGATCTCATGTAGGAAACGACTAACGACGCTCGATTGTCACCGATTCCAGGACGACGTCCTCCTTCGGGCGGTCCATCCGCCCGGTCGGTACCTTCCCGATCCGGTCGACGACGTCGGTGCCCTCGATGACCTTGCCGAAGATGGTGTGCCGGCCGGTCAGGTGCTGGGTGTGCCCGACGCTCAGCGTGATGAAGAACTGGGAGCCGTTGGTGCCGGGCCCGGCGTTCGCCATCGCCAGCAGGTAGGGACGGTTGAACTTCAGGTCCGGGTGGAACTCGTCCTTGAACTGGTAGCCGGGCCCGCCGGTGCCGGTGCCGAGCGGGTCGCCGCCCTGGATCATGAACTGGTCGATGATCCGGTGGAAGACGGTCCCGTTGTAGAGCGGCGCGTCGGACTTCTGCCCGGTGCGCGGGTCGGTCCAGGTCCGGGTGCCCTCCGCCAGCCCGACGAAGTTCGCGACCGTCTCGGGCGCCTGCTCCGGGTAGAGCTGGATCACGATCTTGCCGAGGGACGTGTTGAGCGTCGCGAAGATCTCGTTGGCCACGCTGGCCGCCTCCTTGTGACGTGGATTGTGCGTGAGGTCTGAACGTTACGGTCTCGGCCATGCTCGAATCGACCACCCAGCGTGAACACGCGGTCACGCGTTCGGGGTTTACCTCCCGACCGCTGGGAAGGCTGCATGACAGGACCTCGCAAACAGGGAGGTTAGCGTGTCCCTAATGATCAATATCCGCCGGAAGCCGCAGGATGAAATTCTCACGCGGTTCGGCCGTGTTCAGGAGGTGGCCCGGCAGGGCGCCGGGATGGCGCGGCAGGGCGCCTCCAGCGCGGCGGAGCGGATCGCGCCCCTCGCGGAGGAGCGCGTCATGATCGTCCGTGGCTGGAGCGCACCGAGGCTCCGGCAGGCGGCCCGGTATGTGGAGACCGGGCTCGCCCCGCGGGTGAGCACGTTTCTGAGCGATGTCGCCGGACGGGTGGAGCCCCCGAAGCGGGGCCGGCCCGGCCGTAGCGCCCTCATGGCGATGATGGGCGTGGTCGCCGCGGTCGGCGTGGCCGGCGCGGTGGCGACACGGCGCGGCGTCATCCGCGATCTGACCAAGGGTTCGGGGGAGCATGCGGAGGAAGCCACCTCGCCCGACTCCATGACGGTCACCGGTGCCGATGTCGACGGGCAGGTCCACTCACCGCGCTGACGCGGCACCCCGGAGGGTCCGGCCGTTTCCGGCCGGGCCCTCCACCGTGCACGGGGAGGGCTACCACCCGGTACGGTATCCGCCATGTCGCCGAAACGCTCCATCCGGCAGGCGCTGGCGGCCCGCGCGAGGCAGCGGGCGCGCCAGGGCGTGCACACGGCCGTGCACACCGCCTGGGAATGGATCCAGCGGCACGGCGAGATCACCCCGCACACCCCGGGCCGCCGCAAGTTCGCCCATCTCGGCAAGGGCGCCTGCATCGGCTTCCCCATCGGCGCGATCTACGGCGAACCGTGGATCTCCATCGGCGACCACACCCTCGTCGGCACGCACGTCACGATCTCCGCGGGGTTCGTCCCCGGTCTCGACCTGGGCCCGGACATCATCGTCCGGATCGGGGCGAGCTGCTCACTCGGACGCGGCACCCACATCGTCGGCCACCAGTCCATCGACATCGGCGACGACGTCTTCACCGGGCCGAACGTCTACATCACCGACCAGAACCACACCTACGGCGACCTGCACATGCCGATCGGACGGCAGTGGCCGGAGAACAACCCGGTCGTGATCGGCGACGGCTGCTGGATCGGCACCGGCGCGATCATCCTTCCCGGCACCCGGCTGGGCCGCAACGTCGCCGTCGCCGGCGGCGCCGTCGTCCGCGGCGAGTTCCCCGACCATTCGGTCATCGGCGGCGTCCCGGCCAAGATCCTGCGCAGCCATGACAAGGAGAACGGCTGGCAGCCGCCCCTGCGCAAGGATTCTCCGATCTCCCTGGACGACCTCGCCGCCCTCTCCGTGGACGGCCTGGAGGGTCTCCAGATCCTCCAGGACAGGCTCCGCGCGGAGTCCGCGGCCCGCGACGGCGTCCGGCCCCTCCAGGAAGAAGCCGGCTGACCACCGCATGAAGAAGCCCCGCCCGGGACGGGCGGGGCTTCTCCGGTTCGTCAGTTGGAGCGGGCCGGGCGGCGGTCGTTCTCGCGGCGTGGGCCGTTGTAGGGGCCGCCGCGGCGGCCGCCGTGCGAGCCGCCGCCGGTGCGGGGACCGCCGCCCCGGCGCTCGCCGCCGGAGTACGTGCGGTGCTCGCCCCGGCCGGCGTCGCCGTCGCGGCGGCGGCCGCCGTCCTGGCGGTCGAAGGAGCGCGGGCCGCGGCCACGGCGGCCACCCTGGCGGCCCCGGCCGCCCTCGCGGCGGGGACGCTCCGGGATGATCGGCTCCTCGATCGGGATGCCGGACGGCGGACGGGCGCCGGTCAGCTTCGTCAGCTCGGCGTCGCCCGTGCTCACCCGGACGCGGGGCGCGTTGATGCCGGCCCGGCGCGTCATCGCCGACGTCGCGCGCACCTGGTGCGGCAGCACGAGCGTCACGACGGTGCCGCGCTCACCGGCGCGGGCGGTGCGCCCCGCACGGTGCATGTAGTCCTTGTGGTCGGCGGGCGGGTCGACGTGCATCACCAGGGACACGTCGTCCACGTGGATGCCGCGGGCGGCGACGTCGGTGGCGACCAGCACGCTGATGGAGCCCTCGCGGAACTCGGCGAGCGTGCGGGTGCGCAGCCCCTGGCTCTTGCCGCCGTGCAGGCCCGCCGCGCGGACCCCGGCCTGGACGAGCTGCTTGGCGAGCCGGTCGACGCCGTGCTTGGTGCGGGCGAACAGGATCGTCCGGCCCTCGCGGTTGGCGATCTCCGCCGTGATGGCGCTCTTCTCCTTCGGCGCCACGAGGAGGAGGTGGTGCTCCATGGTGGCGACGGACTCGTCCACCTGGCCGATCGCGTGCGTGACCGGGTCGTTCAGGTACCGCTTGACCAGGACGTCCACGTCCTTGTCGAGGGTCGCGGAGAACAGCAGGCGCTGCCCGCCTGGCTTGACCGCGTCCAGGATGTCGGTCACGTCGGGCAGGAAGCCCATGTCGGCCATGTGGTCGGCCTCGTCCAGCACGGTGATTTCGATGTCGGACAGGTCGCAGGCGTTCTGCCGCATCAGGTCCTTCAGCCGGCCGGGGGTGGCGACGAGGACCTCGACGCCGCGGCGCAGCGCGTCGATCTGCTTGAACATGGACGTCTGGCCGATGACGGTCTTGAAGCGCAGCCCGAGGCCGCGGCCGAGCGGCTCCAGGTTGGTCTGCACCTGCTGGGCGAGCTCGCGGGTCGGCACGAGGATCAGCGCCAGCGGACGCTTCGGGGCGGCCTTGCGGCCGGACAGGCGGCTGAGCATCGGCAGGCCGAACGCCAGGGTCTTGCCGGAGCCGGTCTTACCGCGTCCGAGGACGTCACGTCCCGCCATGACGTCGGGGATCGCGGCGGCCTGGATGGGGAACGGGGCCTCGATGCCCTGGCGCTCCAGGGCGTTCACCAGCACCGGCGGGATGCCGAGCTCGGCGAAGGTGGGAACCCGCTCTTCGTCCGCGGTAGCGGGCATGGACGGGTTCTGTGCAGCGGCAGCTGTGGTCACGCATTACCTTCCGAGAGGGGGCACGTCTCGGGAGGCGTCACGATGTGCGTGGCCTGCAAGGACGAGCCGGACGCCAGGGGGCGTCGAGAGTGATTCCTAGAGTCTAACGTTGCCGGGGTGCCTTCTTATGCCCCGTCCCCGCAGGAACATGCGTCACCCCCGGCTCGGCCAGGCCGGGAGACGGCCCGTGGACGCGTTCCCTACCGGGAACGCACCGGCGCCTGGCGGTCGATCTCGCGGCCCAGGACGACGACCATCTCGTCGAAGGCCGCGGCACCGTACCGGGCGTGGAGCGCGGGATAGACGTTCTTGCGCGCAGCCTCCTTGAGCATCCAGCTCAGGTCGGTGTGCGCGACCCGCTCACCACGGGACAGCCGGTCGTGCGCCGCCCGGGTCACCCGGAGCAACTCCGGGTGACCCGCCGACTCGGAAAGAATCATGCGCGCCGCGTCCCTGAGTTCCATCCCACGATTCTAAGGCGCACACCCCGCACATGAGGCCGGCACGGCGCCGTTCGGCAATGCCTGCCGGATCTACCGGGTTCTCGCGGCTCGGGGGGCACGGTGCTTCCGCTGGGCCGGTGGTCCGGTTAGCATCGCGCTGCGCGTCCGGTGACGGGTGCCAATGTGCTCCCGGGCACTCGCCGCCGTTGGCGCTTGCCCCCCGCCAGCCTCACCTTGAGAGGACCCCCCGCCATGCAAAGACGCATCCTGGGCGTGCTCGTCGCCGCCTTCCTCGGGGCCGGGACGCTGACCGCCGCCGCGTCCACCGCGTCCGCCGCCCCCGTCGTTCCCGCCGCCCCCGCTGCTCCCGCCGCCCCCGCGCCGCCCAAGGTCGCCGTCGACTTCACCGGGATCGTCGCGCTCAGCAACTGCTCCGGCTCGCTGGTGCGCACCCCGACCGCCGCGGACAGCGATCCCACGCTCGTGCTCACCAACGGCCACTGCTACGAGGGCGGTGAGCCCGCCCCCGGGCAGGTGATCACAGACCAGCCGTCCAGGCGTTCGTTCAGCCTGCTCGACCCCAGCGGCCAGCGCTCGCTCGGCACCCTGCGCGCGTCGGCGATGCTGTACGCGACGATGACCGACACGGACGTCGCCCTGTACCGGCTCAACAGGAGCTACGCCAGCATCCGCCGGACCTACAACACGCCCGCTCTGGAACTGTCGCTGCAGCACCCGACCGCCGGCACCGACCTGCGCGTCGTCTCCGGCTACTGGCGGCGCATCTACTCCTGCGGCCTCGACGGGTTCGCCCACCGGCTCCGCGAAGACCAGTGGACGTGGAACGACTCGCTGCGCTACACGCCCGAGTGCGACGTCATCGGCGGCACCTCGGGGTCGCCGGTCATCGACGCCGCGTCCGGCAAGGTCATCGGCGCGAACAACACCATCAACGAGAACGGCGGCCAGTGCACGCTGAACAATCCCTGCGAGGTCGACGAGGCGGGCAACGTCACCGTGCACCCGCACATCGGGTACGCGCAGGAGACCTACACGCTGGCCGCCTGCATCGCGGCCGGCAGCGTGATCGACTTCAGCCGTCCGGGATGTCTCGTTCCACGCGGCTGACGAACTGATTCCCACGGACCCGCGGCCGGCATCGGTCGCGGGTCCCGTCATGTCCGCCGGATCCCAGGTCAGCGCTGTGAGCGATCTTACGACGTACCGTAGTACTACAGCCCGTAGTATCTCTGACAGGATGTAGTACTACAGCTTGTAGTAGTTAGCCGGAGAGGCACCTGGGCCATGGACTCGGTCGACATCGCACGGTGGCAGTTCGGAATCACCACCGTGTACCACTTCTTCTTCGTTCCTTTGACCATCGGGTTGTCCGCGCTTGTCGCGGGCCTGGAGACGGCGTGGATCCGCACGGGGAAGACCAAGTACCTGCGCGCCACCAAGTTCTGGGGCAAGCTCTTCCTGATCAACTTCGCGATGGGAGTCGTCACCGGCATCGTGCAGGAGTTCCAGTTCGGGATGAACTGGAGTGACTACTCCCGGTTCGTCGGCGACATCTTCGGGGCGCCGCTCGCCATCGAGGGACTGCTCGCGTTCTTCGTCGAGTCGACCTTCCTCGGCCTGTGGATCTTCGGCTGGGACCGGCTGCCGAAGAAGCTGCACAACGCGAGCATCTGGCTCGTCCACATCGGGACCCTGCTGTCGGCGTACTTCATCCTCGCCGCCAACTCCTGGATGCAGCACCCCGTCGGCTACCGGATCGACCACGAGACCGGACGGGCCGTCCTCACCGACTTCTGGGCCGTGCTGACCAACTCGACGCAGCTCGTCTCGTTCCCGCACACGATCACCGCGGCGTTCGTCACCGGCGGCCTGTTCATGGCCGGCGTCAGCGCCTGGCACCTCGCCCGCCGCAAGAACGTCGAGGTCTTCCGCCCCTCGCTGAAGCTCGCCCTCGTCGTCACGGCGATCGCGTCGATCGGCGTCGCCATCACCGGCGACGTCCAGGGCAAGGTCATGACCGACCAGCAGCCGATGAAGATGGCCGCCGCCGAGGCCCTCTACGAGACCGAGCAGCCCGCCTCGTTCTCCATCTTCACCATCGGGACGCTGAACGGCGACGAGGAGGTCTTCGGGATCAAGGTGCCGCGCGTCCTGTCGTTCCTCGCCACCGGCAGCTTCGACGGCGAGGTCAAGGGCATCAACGACGTCCAGGCCGCCGAGCAGGCGCGCTACGGGCCCGGCGACTACCGGCCGATCATCCCGGTCGCCTACTGGAACTTCCGGATCATGGTCGGGGTCGGCGCGCTCACCGCGCTCGTCTCGCTCGCCGGGCTGTGGCTGCTGCGGCGCGGCCGGATGCCGTCCAGCCCCTGGGTCTACCGGATCGGCGTGCTGTCGCTGAGCCTCCCGTTCATCGGCAACTCCGCCGGCTGGATCTTCACCGAGATGGGCCGGCAGCCCTGGTCGGTCTTCGGCGTGCTGAAGACCTCCGCGAGCGTCTCCCCCGGCGTGACCCCCACGTCGATGCTCATCTCCGTCATCTCGCTGACCACGCTGTACGGCATCCTCATGGTCATCGAGGCCGGACTGATGATCAGGTACGCGAAGGCCGGGCCGCCGTCCGAGGACGAGGTGCTGCCGCCGCCCGCCGACGATGACGACTCCGATTCCGACTCCGAGCGGTCGCTCGCGTTCGCCTACTGAGGACCCTGGTCATGGAACTCACCACCGTCTGGTTCATCATCATCGCCTTCCTGTGGACGAGCTACTTCTTCCTGGAGGGCTTCGACTTCGGCGTCGGCATCCTGCTGCCCGCCCTCGGCCGTGACGACGTCGAACGGCGCGTCCTCATCAACACCATCGGCCCCGTCTGGGACGGCAACGAGGTGTGGCTCCTCGTCGCCGGCGGCGCCACGTTCGCCGCGTTCCCCGAGTGGTACGCCACCCTGTTCAGCGGCTTCTACCTGCCGCTCCTGCTGATCCTGCTCGCGCTGATCGTGCGTGGCGTCGCGTTCGAGTACCGCGGCAAGAAGGACGACGCACGGTGGCGGTCCCGCTGGGACAAGGCGATCTTCTGGGGGAGCCTGCTGCCCGCGTTCCTGTGGGGTGTCGCGTTCGCGAACATCGTCCGGGGCGTGCCGCTGGCCGCCGACCACGAGTACGCCGGGACGCTTCTCGACCTGCTCAACCCGTACGCGCTGCTCGGCGGGCTCACCACGACGATCCTGTTCGTCCTGCACGGGGCGGTGTTCCTGGCGCTCAAGACGTCCGGCGACATCCGGACGCAGGCCCGCCGCGTCGCGACCGTCGCGGTCGTCGCCGCCATCGCCGCCGGCGGGAGCTTCCTGCTGATCACCCAGCTCCAGCACGGCAAGCCGGTGACCTGGCTGACCGCCGGGGCCGCCGCCGCCGGGCTGCTGGTCGCCGCCGTCGCCAACCGGCGCGGACGCGAGGGCTGGGCCTTCATCGGCACCGGAGCCGCCATCGTGCTCGCCGTCGCGACCCTGTTCACCGCGCTGTTCCCGGACGTCATGCCGTCCACCCTCGGCTCCGGCGGCCTGACCACGCAGAACGCCGCCTCGACCGGCTACACGCTGAAGATCATGACGTGGGTCGCGGTCGTGTTCACCCCGATCGTGCTGATCTACCAGGGGTGGACGTACTGGGTGTTCCGCAAGCGGATCGGCACCTCCAGCATCCCGCCCGCGAAAAAGCCCGAGCCGGTGCCGTGAAACCCCTCGACCCGAGGCTGCTGAAGTACGCCCGGACGACACGGGTCTTCCTCGTGTCGTCCGTGGCGCTCGGCACCGCCACCGCCGGGCTGATCATCGCGCAGGCGACGCTGCTCGCCGACATGCTCACGCGGGCGTTCCTGCGCGGCGCGTCGCTCGCCGGCCTGCGCACCCCGCTCCTGCTGCTGCTCGCCGTCGTCCTCGCCCGGACGCTGGTCGCCTGGCTGCAGGAGGTCGCCGCGCACCGCTCGTCCGCCGCGGTGAAGTCGCAGCTGCGCGGCCGGCTGCTCGCCCGCGCGCTGGCGCTGGGGCCGCGCTGGCTGTCCGGCGAACGCAGCGGCGAGCTCGCCACCCTCGCCACCCGCGGGATCGACGCGCTGGACGACTACTTCTCCCGCTACCTGCCGCAGCTCGTCCTCGCGGTGATCGTCCCGGCGGCCGTCGGGTTCCGGATCCTGCTCGGCGACTGGCTGTCCGCCGTGACGATCGCGGCGACGCTGCCGCTCATCCCCGTCTTCATGATCCTCGTCGGGCTCACCACCCAGCGGAAGATGGACCGGCAGTGGCGGACGCTCTCCCTCCTCGCCGCGCACTTCCTGGACGTCGTCGCCGGGCTCCCCACGCTGAAGATCTTCGGCCGGGCGCGGGCGCAGGCGGCGAAGATCCGCGAGGTCACCGACCGGCACCGGCGCGCGACCATGTCGACGCTGCGGATCGCGTTCCTGTCCGCGCTCGTGCTGGAACTGCTGTCGACGCTCTCCGTCGCGCTCGTCGCCGTGTCGATCGGGCTGCGGCTGGTCGAGGGCGGGCTCGGGCTGGAGACCGCGCTGCTCGTCCTGATCCTGGCGCCGGAGGCGTACCTTCCGCTGCGGCAGGTCGGCGCGCAGTACCACGCGAGCGCCGAGGGCCTCACCGCCGCGGCGAGGATCTTCGAGGTCCTCGAAACCCCCGTGCCCAGCACCGGTTCCCGGACGGACATTCCCGACCTTTCCCACGCGACCGTCCGCCTGGACGGGGCGACGGTCACCTATCCCGGACGCGACGTCCCGGCCCTCGACGGCTTCTCGCTGACCGTCCATCCGGGGGAGACGGTCGCCCTGGTCGGGCCGAGCGGTGCCGGGAAGTCGACCGTGCTGTCGGTGCTGCTCGGATTCGTCCAGCCCGATTCGGGACGCGTCCTGGTCGACTGGGACGACCTCGCCGGCTTCTCCCCGGACGCCTGGCGCGCCATGATCTCCTGGGTGCCGCAACGTCCCCACCTGTTCGCCGGGACGGTCGCCGACAACATCCGGCTGGGCCGCCCGGAGGCGTCGCCGGCAGCGGTGCGGGCCGCCGCCGAGGCGGCGAACGCGCTGGAGTTCATCGAGGCCCTGCCCGCGGGCTTCGACACCCCCCTCGGCGAGCGCGGCTCCGGCCTGTCGGCCGGCCAGCGGCAGCGCATCGCCCTCGCCCGCGCCTTCCTCCGCGACGCACCACTCCTCCTCTTGGACGAGCCCACCTCGAACCTGGACGCGGAAAGCGAAGCCCTCGTGATCGACGCCGTGCAACGCCTGAAAACCGGCCGGACCGTCGTCCTGGTCGCCCACCGTCCGACCCTGCTCCCGCTGGCGGACCGCGTGGTGACGGTGGAACCCGAGACGGTGACGGCATGACCGCCGATGATTCACGTGAAACCTTCCGTTCGCGCGGCGCGCTCCTCCGGCTGATCGGGTTCGCCCGGCCGGCCCGGGGACGGCTCGCCCTCGCCGTCGTGTTCGGCGTTCTGGCGCTGGGCAGCGGGGTCGGGCTCATGGCGACCTCCGCGTGGCTCATCTCGCGTGCGGCGCAGCACCCGCCCGTGCTCATACTGATGGTCGCGATCGTGGCCGTCCGCGCCTTCGGGCTCGGCCGCGGCGTGTTCCGCTACATCGAACGTCTCGTCAGCCATGACGCGACCTTCCGCATCCTGGCCGATCTGCGCGCGCGCGTGTACGAACGGCTGGAACGACTCGCACCCGGCGGGCTCCCCGCGTTCCGTGGCGGCGACCTCCTGAACCGCCTCGTCGCAGATGTCGACGCCGTGCAGGACCTCTTCCTCCGCGTTCTGCTGCCGTACACGGTTGCCGCCGTCGTCGGTGGCGCTTCGGTAGGACTGGCTTGGGCGCTGCTCCCCTCAGCGGGCGTCGTCCTCCTGCTCGCCTTGCTGGCCGCCGGTGTCGCCGCCCCGTGGCTGTCGTCCGCCATGGCACGCCGAGCCGAACGCCAGACCACCGACCTGCGCGGCGAACTGACCTCCCACGTCGTCGACACCCTCCAGGGCGCCCCCGAACTCATCGCCTACGGCGCCGCCCCGGCCCACCTCGCCGAAGCCACCCGCCTGGACCGCGACTTCACCCGCGCCGCGGCCCGCTCCGCCACCACCGCCGGCCTGGGCGCGGCCATCTCCGCCCTCGCCGGCGGCCTGGCCGTCTGGGGGAGCCTCGCCGTCGGCGTGCCGGCGGTCCGCTCGGGAGCGCTCGACGGGGTGCTGCTCGCGGTGATCGTCCTGCTTCCGCTGGCCGCGTTCGAGGTCGTCGCCGGCCTCCCCCTGGCCGCGCAGTACCTGGAGCGGGTCCGCCGCTCGGCCACGCGGATCTTCGCCGTCCTGGACGCACCCGTCCCCATCGAGGACCCGTCCGACCCGGCGCCGCTCCCCGCGTCCCCGTACACGCTCAAGGTCGAGAACCTCCGAGCCAGGTGGACGCCCACCGCCCCCTACGCCCTCGACGGCATCTGCCTGGACCTCACCCCGGGCCGCCGCTGCGCGATCGTCGGACCGAGCGGCTCGGGCAAGACGACCCTGACCTCCGTCCTCCTGCGCTTCCTGGACCCCGCCTCCGGCGAGGTGACGCTGAACGGCGTTGGCCTCCGCGCGTTGACCGGCGACGACGTCCGCAAGGTCATCGGTCTGTGCGCCCAGGACGCCCACCTGTTCGACTCGACCATCGGGCAGAACATCCGCCTGGCCCGTCCCACCGCCACCGACGACGAGATCCGGGACGCCCTACGCCGGGCCCGACTCCTCGACTGGGTCGATTCTCTTCCCCGCGGCCTCGACACCCACGTCGGTGAGCACGGCGCCCAAGTCTCCGGTGGCCAGCGCCAGCGCATCGCCTTGGCCCGCGCCCTCCTCGCCGACTTCCCGATCCTCCTCCTGGACGAGCCCGCCGAGCACCTCGACATCGCGACCGCCGACGAACTCACCGCCGACCTCCTGACCGCCACCGAGGGTCGGACGACCCTGCTCGTCACCCACCGCCTCGCCGGCCTGGACGCCGTCGACGAGATCATCGTCCTCGACAAGGGCCGCATCACCGACCGCGGCACCCACACCGACCTGATCTCCCGCCCCGGCCTCTACCGCACCCTCTGGCACCGCGAATGCGCCCCCACCCCCCAACGTTCCGGCTCCGCCTCGTGAAAGCCTGAAAGGCCCCCGCCCCCGGCCCTGCCACCAAACCCCTGACCGCACTCGCTCATGCGCTCTCACACGCGACAAGCGACCTGCGGCACTTGCGGAAACCCGGCGGACGCGACGACACACGTCCCCATATGTGGCCAGGTTCTTGCCGAAACGAAGCGCATCGCCTTGGCCCGCGCCCTCTGCTGGTGCCTGACCACATCCGTTCGCTGGGTGAGCGATCAACGCCATGATGAGGAGCGGCCGGGCTGCCATCGGATGCCTTGCCCGCTGCGGACTTCCGCACGTTCCCCTCGCCCAAGCACGGCGCTAGAGTAAAAAGGTGAATTCCCTGCCGAAAGATCCAGCGCCACCGGCCGGCGAAGACGACCGCGATACGGCCGTGAAGCGCTTGCAGGAGGCGTACGCCAAAGGGCATATCTCGCACGATGAATTGGACGAGCGCCTCCACAAGGCGCTCACCGCCAAGACGCACGACGAGCTTATGTCGGCGCTGGCATCGCTCCCGGGAGAAAGTGCGGGGACGACGTCCACGATTGCCGCCCTCAGCGGACGGATCCGGCGGCGTGGCGCATGGCGAGTACCTCGGACCCTCAAGGTCGAGTCCGCCTTCGGAAGGGTGCATCTGGACCTGTCCCGGGCGGTCATCGAACACCCGGTCGTCGACATCGAGTTGCAGGTCGGCACCGGCAAGGCCAAGATCACGGTGCCTCGCGACGCGGTTATCGACTTCGAGGATCTGCGCACCGTGTGGAAGGCCGCCCTGCACAAGACTCGGCGACGCTCTCGCCCCGGCGGGCCGAAAATCCGGATCTCCGGAACCATGGGGTTCGGACGATTGAAGATCCGCCACGCACGGCGTTGAAGCACTTCATGGCCACGACTCGTGAGCGTGCGGCTTAGTCGCCGTTCTTCCCCCGCCTTGCTGCGTCGAGGTAGGGCAGCGGCCGTGTCGCGATGCGCGGGGAGCAGCCCTGACCCGGCGAGCACCCGCCCAAAGTCCACCAGCTGATCGAGCCGGTCAACGACACCCTCAAAGGCCGGCGGCCACACCATCGGAGGCATGGCCGCCCGCATCACCAACCTCTCAGCGCAGTACAAGCCAGGCTTCCCGGAAACGGAGCGCCTTCGCCGGAGGCGTACTGAGAGGGTGAAATGGGCGGCTCAGAATGGGACTGTGTGGTGCCTTACGACAAGGACATCTCAGCGGCGCTTGCCATGGTTCCAGGAGGGTGAGTACCGCTGGCCGTACGATGGCCGATGGGGGACTCCCGGAACGGCCTCGACCGGGCTCGATAGAGGAACTCTGGGCCGACGAACTCATTCAGCACAACGCGACCCATTCGGTGCTGGATCTGCATGAGGTTCGTGGAGACGACGAACATCCGTTCATCATGTGCGCTGCTTCCCTGCGTCCGGCGACGCTCGTCAGGTACTTTGGGTCTGAGCAGCCGACCCGCGCGGACTACGATCGGGTGAGCGCCGACACGATGTGAGACATCGTTCACGAGAGAGGCTACGGCTACTACGTGGTGCTGTATCGCGACGCCGTAGCCGACGAGATCGCGTTTTTCGGATTCACCGGCGACTGGGTGGCGAACGGCGGCGCGCCCCTTGCCCCAGTGGCCTAATTACACGAACACCCTCATCCATCATCGAGATGAGGGTGTTTGCAGGTGGAGCCCAGGGGATTCGACCCCCTGACGCCTGGCCCGCACGCGGCTCTTTGCAGTAAGCAAGCCGGCCAAGCTGTTAGGGCGTATCCGTCCTGGGAGCGAGGTTGGCAATACTGCACTACCCATTGCCGACGGCCATCGGAACTCGTGACAGGCGGCCTTCTTCTGTAGGGGGGCGGACAGGAGGTACAGCCCGCCGCCGTAGGTACGAGAGTTGCGGAAAGCCGTTGCTCCACGGCGCCAGTCCCTGGCGCCGGTCTGGAGTCGGAGAAAGTCGCCGGTCAGGTCGATCACGAGATAGGTGCGGCGAAGACGTCTGCGCAGGTGATCGACGAATCAACCCGGCACCGTCGCCTGTGGGCAAACGGTACACCGCTTGCCCACAGGCGTGAGGCGGTATCGGCCGTGTCAGACGCCGAACGGTGCGGCGTAACGGATGGTGCCGGTCGGTATGGGGCGGGCGGGGTCGAATGTCAGTGCCATCATGTTCTCCTCCGGTACCTCGAAGGGCGGCCGGATGCCGTACCGGGAGGCCGGGATGAACCCGAACCTGGGGTAGTACGAGGCGTGGCCGAGGACGAGGACGAGATTCTCGCCTGCGCTACGGGCCGCGTCGAGCGCTGCGCGGATCGCCGCCGAGCCGGCACCCATGCTCTGATGTTCCGGAGGCACGGCGCATGGCCCGAGCGCGAGGGCCGGGACGCCGTCGACATGGCAGCGGGTCAGGAGTGCGAAGCCGGTCGCGGTGCCGTCAGGGCTTTCCGCGATCCAGGAGCCCCAGGGCAACCATGCGTCCGGGTCCTGACGCAGCGCGTCGACGAGGTCGGCCTCCAGCGCGGTGGGGAACGCCGCGAGGTTGATCTCTCGAATCGCATGGCGGTCGTGGTGGCCGGTCTCGAGACGGGTGGTCCAGGTGGTCATGCCGGCGTGAGATTCCTTATCGGTGTGCGGATGCGTGTCGGGAGATCCGGGGACTGCTTCGGAGCGTGGGGGATGAGCGTTCATGACCGCCGGTCCCGGAATTTGTAGGTCGCGCGCAGGTGGCGGCTGATGGCCTTGCGCTGGTTGTCGCGCTCCGCGCGCAGGCGCGCGTCCTCGCGAGAGGCGGCCCAGGCGGATTCACGGAGCAGCCTGCGGTAGCTGTCCAGGCGTCGCTGCGGCAAGCTGCCCGCGGCGATCGCAGCGTGCACCGCGCAGCCGGGTTCACTCACGTGGGTGCAGTCGGAGAACCGGCAGTCGACGGCGAGGTCCTCGATCTCGGCGAAGACCTGCTGAATACCGCTTCGGCTGTCGTGGAGGCCGACGGCGCGCAGGCCCGGGGTGTCGATGAGGACACCACCGCCCGGCAATCGGATCAGTTCGCGGTGGACCGTGGTGTGGCGGCCTTTGCCGTCGCGCGCACGGACCTCACCGGTCGCCAGCAGATCGGCACCGAGCAGGGCGTTGCCCAGGCTGGACTTGCCGACACCGGACGGCCCCAGCAGCACGATCGTCCCCGTGAGGACCGCCGCAAGAACATCCATGCCCTCGCCGGTGACGGAACTGACCACCAGAGTGTCGACCCCGGGTGCGAGTGCCGCCACCTCGTCCCGCACCACGGTGACGGGCCGCTCCGGCCGGTCGGCGTTGGTCAGGACGATGACCGGTACAGCACCGCTCTCCCAGGCCAGGGCGAGCATGCGCTCGATCCGGCCCGCAGGCGCGGCGGCGGCAAGCGACACGGCGACCACGACGGTATCGACGTTCGCGGCCAGGACCTGGGAGTGGGAGGTACGGGACGCCGAGGAGCGCACTATGGCGGTCCGCCGGGGCAGCAACGCTGCCAGCTCCGGTCGTGTGCCGGGCCGCACCGCGGCCCAGTCCCCGGTACATGGTGATCCGGCGGGCGCGGACCAGACGGCGCGCACCCAACCGTTCGCCGTGACGACGGTGGCGTGGCCACGGTCGACACGGGCGACGCGCCCGGGCGACAGACCGGCGGAGCGGTGAGCGGTGAAGGCGTTCTCATACGCCTCATCCCACCCGTAGGCGCTCAGGACGTCTTCGGGCGAGGCTGAATTGGAGAATGGTGAAGACAACGAAGGAGACCCTTGCGATAAGGGGCCTCGGCTGAAACGAGAAGAAACCCACCGAAGGATGGACGATCCCGCTGGGCGGGTCGACTCAGCTGAGTCCGGCCGAGACCCGGGAAACGAGGTTGGTCCGAACGCCGCATTCGACAGCGGCCACCTTCGCGGTCATCAACCCCACCTCCCTCTCATCCTCGATCCACACCACATATCGACGTCGCCGATATGGAGGGACCATACCACGTACCTGCGGCGCTCCTGGACCGTTGGGTCAGGGCCGAAATCTACATCTCCCTGGCCCCGAGCACTCCGAGCGTCGCCTACCTCTATCGGAGCTCGATCTGGGGCCCCATCCAAGAGATACGACCTTCAGCGAGCCACGGGTCAGTGCTCCGAATATGTGTTGCCTAGGACGGGGAGCGGCGATTACCGTCACGCCAGCGCGACAGACGCGTGATCGCGGGATGGGGAGGTTGATGAATATGGCCGTCGTCGGCCCTCATCGGTATGCCCTCATCCGGCCCGCGCGATAGCAGAGCGCGGCCCGGGTCGTTCCAACGACCAGGAGAGACACGTGTCTTCCTCTTCTTTGCCCACCCCCGCCGACGTGATCACCAAGCGCCTGATCCTGCGGCCCTGGACCACGAGCGAGGCCACTGCGGTCCTCGATGACACCCACTCCGCTCACTGGGCGGACGACTTTCCCGCCGAAGGCGATCGTGTGATCGCGGGCCTTCTCGATCAGCACCCGGCTTGGCTCGGCGCATACGGCCACCGACTGATCATCGAGCGCGAGAGCAGCTTGGTGGTGGGCTCGATCGGCCTGTTCTGGCCGCCCAGCGAGGGCGTTCTCGAGATCGGGTACGGCATCGTGGCCTCCCGCCGCGGCCGGAGCTATGCTCCCGAGGCCACCCAGGCCCTGACGGAGTTCGCCCTCACTGCCCCTGACGTCCACACCGTGTCCGCGAACGTGGAACTGTCGAACCCGTCCTCGATCCGAGTGCTCGAAAAGGCCGGCTTCCACCGGTGGGCCGCCGAGGAGAACACAGCCCGGTTCAGGATCACGCGTCCGGACCCCGAACGGCGCTGACTCCCCAGGGCCCTGGAGGCGATGCCTCCAGGGCCCCATCGGCCGCCGCGGCGAGCACGGCGAACATGAACCGGCCTTCCTTGGTCTCCAGGTCGAAGTTCTCGGTCAGCGACACGATCCGCACGCCGCGCTCGCGCAGCTGCTTGACGACGCTCAGCACGTGCGCGGCCGACCGGCCGAGGCGCGCGGATCCCCTTGTCCCAAATGGCGTGATCGCGCCTACTGGTGTCCGGTAGCCGTGACTCGACAGCACTCCAGGCAGCAAGGCGGGGCTCAAGGACGTGCGGTTTCACGCCCTGCGGCGCAGAGCGGGCGAGTCTGCGTGACCTCATGGGCCGGATAGGGCATGAGAGCGTGCGGACGGCGCTGATCTATCAGCACGGGACGTCCGAAGCGGGTAAGGCGATCGCCGACGCACTCAACAACAAGATCGAAGCGGAGCGGCGGCCCTACCGGCGTGCTCGTCCCGGCGGCCTAATTGCACGCTAATTGCACGAACGCCCTCATCCATGATCAGGATGAGGACGTCTTCGCCGGTGGAGCCTAGGGGATTCGAACCCCTGACACCCGGCTTGCAAAGCCGGTGCTCTACCAACTGAGCTAAGGCCCCTGGTCATCTTGCTTGTGACCTGCGGTGACGCCGGAGGGGCGCAACCGATGTCGATCGTACACCGTAGGAACAAGCACAGGCTTTCCGGACAGGGCTGGGGCATCCGCCTACCCCTCCGGAGGCCGTCAGGGGAGTCATCCATCCCGCCGCCCGCGTGGCCAGGACCGTTCCAAGGTCGCGGCCATCGACCAGACAGCGCCTGACCATGTCGCTCATGGCCGCATGGGACTCCTGGCCCATCGCGCGGGAGGCATGCAATGTTTCGACCCGCACGGTCGAGGTGTGCCTCCTCGTCGTCCGGTCGTTCGTCGCGTGGCTCGCCGGCGAGGACACATGGGGCCGCGCAGCAGCGACCTCCGAGGGCAAGGTCGCATGCCCTGTCGGCTGCGGCCAGAGGCCGGGCATCGAGCACATTACCCGGGCCGTGGCCCGCCGCTGCATCGGCTATTGGCGCATCATCCGGGGACGTGCACAAGCACTTCCGTATGCTGCGAACCCAGTTCTACTAGCTCGTCCGCGAGGACAAGTGGACCGCGCCGTCCCCGGTCACCCGTGAGACGAGCCGAACGTCCCCGAAACGTGTTCCTGCCGCTTACTGACGGCGAGCTGCGCGTCTGCGGGGGCGACGGTTTCGAGAACCGGCGGGACACCGCGATCATCCGCGTCATGAACAGCGGAGCTCGGGTTGAAGCCCTGCGGGAAATGCTGATCAAGCGTGCGCGTTACGGAAGCGGGCACAACCGCACGCCGCCGTGCCGTAGATGATCCCCAGGGTGGGAATCGCTTCGACGTAGGCGGTTTCGGCGGTGCCGCCGTCAGCGACGGGGGTCCCCGGCGAGATCGATGCGGGCAACGGTGATCGGCGCCGCGTCGGTCACGCCGGGGCCTGTCGTCGGCGTGTCAGTTGTCGGACGACGTGGCCTCGGTCCACAAGTCCAGCTCGGCGCGGTCCTGCTGCATCCGGCGCCAGACGGCGAAACCACCGAGTGCGACAACAGCGAGAATGAGCAGCTTCTTCACGGTGGGACCCCTTCACCTCGACTATGAAGTCAGATCCCGGGGATGTATACATCAGCATCTGCTTCCCCCGGGCTCTTCGCAGCCTAGCAATCGTTGCCGGGCGATCCGCACCCGCTCGCCGTTATCGGACTTCGTGTCCGATGAAACGTCCGGCCGGGACGGCGGGCCAGTCGCATGTTCCGGGGGGACGACCTTCGGGAGTGCCGATGGCAGAGGACGACTTCCGGCGCTGGGAACGGGAGTTGGACCCGGGCGTGTCGCAGGAGGGCAGGCCCGGGGGCGGGGGGCTGGTGCTGGTCGCGGGGCTGGTCGCCATGGGATGCGCCGCGTTGATCGTGATGGGTGATGTGCCGCTCGGCGCGGCGGGGCTGGTGCTGTCCTCGGTCGTCCTGCTGCTGTGGCGGATCGGCATGTGATCCGCCATCATCTCGGCATGGATCTGCGCGGAGCGAACGTCCTGGTGACCGGGGCGACCGGCGGGATCGGGCAGGCGCTGGCGAGGGCGCTGGCCGAGCATGGTGGACGGGTCGTGCTGACGGGCCGGCGGGCGGAGGTCCTGGAGCCGCTGGCCGACCGGCTCGGCGGCCGCGCCATCGTCGCCGACCTGGCCGATCGCGACGCGGCAGAGAAGTTGCTGGACGAGGCCGGGCGGGTGGACGTGCTGGTGGCGAACGCGGCGCTGCCGGGGTCCGGGCTATTGAGCGACTACTCGACCACCGACATCGACCGGACGCTGGACGTCAACCTGCGGGCGCCGATCGTGATGGCAAGGCTCGCCGCCGCGCAGATGGCCGCCCGTGGCCGCGGGCATCTGGTGTTCGTGTCGTCGCTGGCCGGCAAGACGGCGTCCGGCCATGCATCGCTGTACAACGCGACAAAGTTCGGTATGCGGGGATTCGCTCTGGCGCTGCGGGAGGATCTGCGTCCGCACGGTGTCGGCGTGTCGACCGTTTTCCCGGGGTTCATCCGGGATGCGGGGATGTTCGCGGACGCCGGCGTGACGCTGCCCAGAGGCATCGGGACGCGCTCGCCGCGGGATGTGGCGCGCGCGACCGTCCGGGCCATCGAACGGAACATCGCGGAGATCGACGTCGCACCGTTCGGGCTGCGGCTCGGCGCCCGGATCGGCGGGGTCGCCCCGGTCCTGTCGGCGGCCGTGCAACGGCGCGCGGGCGGGCGGCGCATCGTGCAGGGCCTCGCGAACGGCCAGCGCGACAAGAGGTAGCGGCAAATCCCGATACTCCGGGCGTGTCCCGCTTGATCAGCGGGGTGGGCCGGGCGCAGCCTCCGGTCGCCCCCTCTGCCGCGTACACCTTCGTAATGGGGAGCTGCGCACGTGAACGGTCGGGATCGAGACCGTCCTGGAACCGATGACGCCGCCAAGCGCTTCGGGGACGGCTGCATACCGAAGTTCCGCGCGCATCTCACCGGACACCTGAGCGGTCCACTACGAACTACTGCGCCGCGGCAACGGGCTCGCCTGATCCGGTACCGCGTGAAGGTCCAGGATCATGTCGAGCGACCGAAGGCCGTCTTCTCCGATGAAGGAGCCGACCGGTTGGAAGCCGTTCTTCTCGTAGTAGCGAATGGCGCGAGGGTTATCGCCGAGGACGCCGCCCCACAGGATGATCCTCGTCCTGCCGAGCCGCCGGGCGACCTCCGTGACGAGCGGAAAGATGAGCGTTCCGACTCCCCTGTCCTGGTAGTCATCGGCCAGAGTGGGGCCGAACCGGCAGTCGGTGGTCTCTGCGAGGCGGACCCCGGCTTCGCGGTACCGCGCGATGTCCGCCGAAGTCAGATCGAGGCTGAATTCGAGGAGGCCGACGATCCTGCCGGACCGCACTTCTTCGAGCACGAGTCGAAGCTTGTCGTAGCGCGCGATCGCGGCGCACAACTCCCGGGCGGCCGCGAAGTCGTACCCGTCGAAGGTGCTGAGGCGCCTCGACTCGGGGGACAGGGCCTCCAGGAAGCGGGCCAGGTGCGCCGCGTCGGCGTGTGCGAGGGGGCGGAAGAGGACCTCCGAACCGTCGCGCAGGCGCAGGCGGCGCGTCAGGACGAGCGGATCCTCGGCGATCTCCGTCAGCGTGAGCACCCCGGCAGCCCTTCCCCCCGAGTTCGGTGAGGCGATCTACCCGCTTCGAGAATTCAGCGGACGATGTCGAGCCGGTACCTGGCCGAATGCGATCCCAAGCATCAGCGGAACACCCCGGCCGTTCCCCACGGACGGCCCTTTCATCGCCTTGGCAAGCCCGGCAAAGGCCGCCGCACCCTCGAATACCGAGCGATCACCCCGTCCGCCGACATCGGAAAGGCGGCGAAGTTCGCGGTGCCCCTCATCCCGAGGCGGGTTCGGGCTCGGCCTTCGCGTCGCCGGCCCGCTCGTCCTCGACCGGGGGCGCGGCTGCGGGGGACGGGGCCCGGCGCGCCGTTGCCAGGACGGAGCCGCCGAGGATCAGCGCGAAGGAGGCGAGGATCGTCCCGGTGAGGGGCTCGCCGAGGAACGCGACACCGGCGGCGACCGCCACGGCCGGGTTCACGTACGTGAACACCATTCCGCGGGACGTGCCGACCTCGCGGATGAGTTCGAAGAACACGATGAACGCCAGTGCCGTGCAGATCAGCCCGAGGGCGATGAGCGCGGCCAGCACGCGTCCGCCCGGCATCTCCTCCGGCCAGGTGGCGATCGCGGGACCGGTGTAGACGAGCGCGGCGATGCCCAGCGCGAACGCGGCCATGTGCAGGCTCGGCAGGTCCTGGAGGCGGCGGAGGGCGATCAACGGGGCGATCGCGTAGCCGAGCGCGACCAGCATGACCTCGCCGATCGCCCACGCGCTGCCGCCGCCGAGGTGCGGTCCGGCGAGGACGCCGACCCCGGCCAGCCCGACCAGCAGTCCCGCCCATCGCACCGGGCCGAGCCGCTCCGCGTCGCCGGTGAGCATCGCCAGCACCACCCCGATGATCGGGACGGCGGCGACCAGCAGCCCGGACATGGAACTGGTCAGCTGGTTCTCGGCGTCCGACAGCAGCGCCCACGGGCCGATGATCTCCACCGCGGTGAACACCAGCAGCGGACGCCAGTGCCGGCGGACGACGTCCAGTCGCCCGGACCGCAGCGCCAGCGGCAGCAGGACGAGGGCGCCGAGCGCGGTCCGCGCGAACACCACCGTGGGCACCGAGACGTTCTCGACCGCCACCTTGATCAACAGATAGGGGATGCCCCACAGCACGCTCATCAGCGTGAACAGAATCCAGCCACGGCGACTCAACACGACCTCCATTCCTGTCCGCCGTCGCCGGACATGGGACGAGCGGCGCTACACGGCGGCTCGGCCGACGCGGCCGGCTTCGTGGGGCGGACGTTGCTCAGGATGCGGGGCGGCGTATCGCGCTGTCTTGAACGCTGTTGCGGTACGCGCCGGGCGTGACGCCGAGCACGCGGCGGAACCAGCGGGTCAGGTGCGCCTGGTCGGCGAACCCGACGAGCGTCGCGGCCTCCGCCGGCCGGTACCCCACGTCCAGCAGCGCACGGGCCCGCGTCACCCGGTGCTGGGCGAGCCACGCGTACGGCGGCATGCCCATCGCGTGGCGGAAGGCGCGCAGCAACTGGTAGCGGGAAAGCTCCAGGTCGGCGGCCATCTCGGTGAGCGTCGGCGGGGCGACCAGCTCGTCGGAGAGGCGGGTCGCGACCTGACGCGCGATCCGCCCGGCGTCGGCATTGCCGCGCTGCGGGACCGCTCCGCGCCCATGCACCGCATGGCGCCGGACGAGCGTGCCGAGCACCGCGAGCAGCCGGGATTCTCCCTCCAGTGGGTCCTGCCCGAGCCGGAGGGCGCGGTGGGCCAGCCGCAGCGCGTCACCGAGACCGGCATCGTCGATGATCGGCTCGCGGAAGTGCGGTTCCGCGGCCACCGGACCGGGATCCGCGGACGTCGCCGCGCCCAGCAGTTCCGCGCCCGGGTAAACGCACAGGTAGGCGAACCCTTCGGGATGTGCCGGGCCGCCGGTGTGCGCCTCGCCCGGCTCCACCACGACGACGCTCCCGGCCGCCGAGTAGATCCTCTCGCCCCGGTAGCACATCGTCTCCAGGCCGTCGACCGTCACCCCGATGGCGTACTCGTCATGGGTGTGCGGCGCGTAGTGCCGGCGGCCGATCCTGGCCGCCAGCAGGTCGAGCGGTGCCCCCTGGATTCCGCCGACCCGCGTCCAGCTGGTCCGGTCGGCCGCCGGACCGCCCCGGCGGTCAGGCCGAGAAGACGTGCCGGAGCCGCCAGCGGTCCTCGTCACGACCGAGCTCCGCGACCGCCACGCCTTCGGCACCGGTGACCCGCACGCGGTAGACCCTGCCCTCGCGGCCCGTCCCGTAGGTCTTCAGCACCTCGTCCACCGCGTAGCGCGACCCCCGCCACTCGTACGCGGTGAGCCGTCCCGCCGGATCGTGCTCCGTCCGGACCGGCTCGTTCAGCAACTGCCCCATGGCGGGAGCGTAGCACGCGTTCGAACTGATGTTCGCAGGTTGGAAGGGCTTTTACCTCCCTGAGTCCAGGCCGCCGTACGTGCGCACAGTCGCGGTGAAGAGGCCCGGGAAGACCTTCGTCCACAGGCTGTGGGTAACGTTCGCACACACCCCCTCCAGCCCGCCAGCAGGCGATCTGGAGGCCGCGTCCACAGGCGGATCCCCAGAACAGCCGGGCTTTCCACGGTCCGTGCGGCGCATCGGACACCGCTTGCTTCATCATCCACCCGACCGCGGCCGTGTACACGGAATCCACAGCCTGTGGATAACTTCCGTGCACAACCTGGGTACAACCGGCCGACTCCATGTCCACCATTCTTCCCCAGGCGGCACAACCGGTTGTCCACGACGTGGAAAACCTGCTGACCAGGGATTAAGGGTGTCCTGAGCCGGGACTGTACACACCCCATTCACAGCCTGTGGGCGACCGTCCTCCACAGCCCCGGCACATCGGTGGACAGCGTTACCCACCGATAATCCCCAGCCACGTCCCCAACCCCCGGCTGGAATCCCCAGACCTACTGGGCGGGGACGGCCTCCTCCAGGTCGGCGAGCCGGCGGAGATCGTCCGCATGGCCGGCCGGCCCTCCGGCGGGTACGCCGCGAGCTTCGGCGATCAGCGCGCGAGCGCGGGGCCATTCCTCCATGTGGACGGCGGCGTCGGCGCGCAGGACCAGGGCTTTGAGGCGTTCAGCGGCGGTCAGGGGCTCACCGGATGCCAGAAGATGGTCGAGGATTCTGGCGGCGGCGCGGTGGTCCCCCTTCGATTCCGTCAGCACCGTGGCCATGTGGAGCGCCTTGGCCACGGTCTCCGTCGGGACGGGTGCAAGCGTCGGCCCCGAGATGGGCTGGCCGATGCGGAGTTGGAGACCGTCCGGGTCGTTGAGGAGGAATTGCCGGACTCCATATGACGTGTCCCGCAACGCGCTCAGCCTCGGCAGCCCGCGCGCGGGCACCCGGCCGAGGGCCTGCCTGAGCCCGCCTCGAAACGACTCATACAGGTCATCCACGGCCGTTGTGGCGATGTAGCACATGTTCATGGACGCGGCCGGGTCGTGCTTCCTCCACCCGAAGAAATGCAGCTCGACGTCCCCGCGCCGGACGCCGAGGTAGGGGTTGGGACGCCGCTGCCAGGCCGACTGCTCGAAGCCGAGGACCCGGTAGAACTCCCAGGTCACCTCGATCGATCGGCACGGAAAGATCGGCATCACCTTCTCACCCATGCCCGCGACCGTAAGCCGATCAAGGCAAGTAGTCAACCTTGATTACATGCCAATGCCGCCACCCCACCGGGCGCAGAAGAGAATGGAGCGCGTCTGTCTCGGGGTGAGGCTCCCCACAATCCAGAAGTTATCCACAGACTGTGGACAATGGGGCTGTTCTCGCACGGTCCTGCCATCCGTTGCCCGGTCCCCGTGAAGGGTTCGGTCGGACGGCTCGGAGACCACCGGACGTCATCCCCACCGTCCCGTCCATTTCATCGTGAAGGCGGACCAGCATGCACCGTTGACACCCCGCATCTTCGCGGACGGCAGCGCCGATTCCGTCCGGCATGCGGACGAAGAGGAGGCCGCCCGCAATGGCGTCCAGGCCCTCCGCCCGCGCCTGCCCCACCAGCCGATCTTCTCCCCGGTCCTCAACGAGGAGTACGCAACCGAGATCGCCCGCGACTGGAACGTGCCCGCACCCGGGTCGGGTTATGTGACGAGGTTCGAGGAGGTAACACGTCCCCGCCACTGTGCAGCAAGTTATCCACAATCTGTGGAGAAACCCCTTCAGTCTTGGGATAACCACCCGCTGACCAGCGCAGACGATCCCCGTCCACAATGAGTGCCGTAATCGACCCGGGGCACCCAGTCGGACGGCTGCCTCCGCCTGCGCGCCCCAAGCAGATGGCCGGCCGGCTGAGGAGTGATGAGGCGATCCCCATCTGCTGTTGCCGTCCCTGCCGTCCGGCGCATGCACCTAACGGGTGGAGTGACCAAGACGAGGAGCAGTCAGGGCTCCAGGACGCGTTTGTGGTAGCCCGCAATCTCCCGAACCTCAACAGTGACCTGGGTGTTCACCCCTGTGCCGGGCTTGATGTGGTCGCACAACGTCGCGAGGGTCAGATCTCCGAGACGGGCTCTGATCTCGGGGGCGCGGCCGGGCAGGATCGCCAGATCGACATGGATCATCGCCTCCCCGGCCGCGCCGCCGCCGATGACCGCTTCGCTGATCGCATGGAACCGGGTCTTGAAGTCGGGCAGCGGGCTGCCGATCAGCTCGGCCGCGGCAGAGTGCAGTGTCAGCGCGAATCCGCGCCGATCGAATGCCTCCGCAAGGACCTCGGAATACTCCACGGTGATCTGCGGCATACCGCGCATTGTCGAGGCTGCCCGCAGGGCGGGGCAAACCCACCGCCGCCCCGCTTGTGGGTGGTGAAACGTGATGTCGAACCGGATCGTCTCGTCGCAGACAGCGAGGAACAGCCGGTCTCGGGTTTCGGGCGAAGGAGGTGCCCCTCCCCGAGGTCGTGACGGCGCCGCGTCTCGGACGGCCCAGGTGTGGCCGGACGTTCAGCTGGTGATGACCACGTGAATACGCAGATCACGTGCGGTGTCAGTGTGCGACCGGGTCGGCGAGGACGCGGGCCAGGACCTGGTTTTGGAAGTCCGCGGAGGCTGGACTGGAAAGGCCGGCCATGGTGACGAGTGCTTTCCACAGCGCCCATCCGCGCGCCCGCCGCCATGTGTCGTCGGGCAGGCCGATCGCCTCGTGGAAGACCTTCCGCTCGTCATCGGCGAAGTAGGTCCACGCCATGACCAGGTCGCAGGCGGGGTCTCCGAGACCGCAGGTGCCGAAGTCGATGACCGCGGACAACACCCCATCGGTGGTGAGGAGGTTGCCGGTGGCGATGTCGCCGTGGAACCACACCGGCGCCGCCGGCCACGCCGAGGTCAGTGCGTCCGCCCAGACGGCCTGGCAGGCGGCGACATCGACCACGCCGGCGAGCATGTCGAGCGCGGCCTGGACTTGGTGGCCGTAGACGCTCGGGTGGCAGCCCCGGAAGAAGGAGTGAGGACCGCCGACCGGCCCCGACCCGACCGGGACCTGGCGAAGTGCGGCCAAGAAGGCGCCAAGGTCGCGTGCCAGCCGGCGCCGATCGACGTCGGCGGCGCTTTCGACCGTTCGCCCGGGTATCCAGCGTCGGACCGACCACGGAAAAGGGTAGTCGGCGGTCGGTCGGCCGGTCGCGACCGGCGACGGCACCGGCAACGGCAGATACCCGGCCAGGATCGGCAGGCAGCCGTCCTCCTTCTCGATGCCGGCCACGTAACCTTCGGCGCTGGGCAAGCGGACGGCGAGTTCATCGCCGAGCCGGAAGGTCCGGTTGTCCCAGCCCTGACGGGCAACGGGCTGGATCGGAAGGTCGCTCCACTCGGGAAACTGCTCGCGGATCAAAGCGTGGACCACGCCGGCGGTTATCTCGATCACATGGCCCAGTCTCCATGCGCAGCCGGCCTTGGCAATGGACCACCCCGACCACGGTCTGCGCGGCACGGGTCATGGCCCCGGCCACGCGTCCGCTGGTGCTGCCGTCAGCGTTGCCCTCACTGCCGCCGACGACTCAACCGGGGGTGGCTACTAGCTGAGTTCTCGTATGGGGGGATCCCTCCTCATGGGCTCGCCTGCCATACCGAGTTCTTGGCGAGCGGCCTCTATGAACGCGAAGCGGAGTTCACGCTTGGGCAGTGCGCCCTCTTCGGTGGCTTGTCCCCGAAGCAGCGCGTGGAGGGCGAGAGTGTAGTCGTGGGCTGCCTGGGCGACTGGAGGGGTGCACACGAGTTCCGGGACCTTCTTGGCGAGCCAAAGCGTGTGCAGGTGCTGCCACTTCTCGGACTCCTCAAGCCGCTCTCCCATGGAGAGGCGATCCAAGCACAGTTCTACCTGTTGGGCCGCGGACAGGAACTCCATGAGCGCTTCCTTGCGCTCCGCGCGTTCCGCGCTGGCCTGCTCGAACCGCGCGCGTCGTGCCTCCACACGTGTGGAGAGGTATTGACCGATCAGGGTTCCGGCGGAACCGAGAGCCACTCCTGCCAGCGGCAGGATGGTCGTCGACACGCTCATGCCGCTGAGACGGTGGATGCCGATCGCCGGTTCCCGCACCCGGCACGAGTGCGCCGCCGGGGGCCGGGGAACTGTTCGGCGACTCGGAAGGCCAGGGCCGCTGCCGTCACTGCCGCCACCAAAAGACCCCCGCCGGTACCCGGCGGGGGTCTTTGGTCTGGTGGGCCTAGGTGGACTTGAACCACCGGCCTCATCCTTATCAGGGATGCGCTCTAACCGACTGAGCTATAGGCCCGGAGTGTGCCGCCGCCCTGGCGGCGCAACGAGAGGTTACCCCATCTGGGCGGGCAACCGGAAATCGATTGCCGGGCGGCGGCGGGAGGGGGCTACTCGGCCTCCTTGAGGGTGACCTCGACGCCGCCGACCAGGTCCGCGGCCAGGTTGTAGATGACGGAGCCGACCGTGGAGAGGGCGGTGATGAGCATGACGTTCAGGGCGCCCACGAGGACGGTGTAGCCGAAGATGCGGATGAAGGAGAACCAGCTGCCCGCATCGACACTGCCGGTCGTTTCGCCCTGTTCCTTGGTGAGGCTGTTGATCGTGTCGCTGATGGCGTCGAACACGCCGAGGCCGGCGAGGATCGTGTACAGGACGATCACGGCGACGAGCAGGACGACGAAGCAGACCAGCGACATCACGAAGCTGAACTTCATCACCGACCACGGTTCGAGCCGGGCGAGCTGGAGCTGGGCCTTGCGCGCCGGTTTGCCGGTGGGCTTGGCCGAGTTCGCCGGTGCCACCGCCGTGGACGGGCGGTCCTTCAGGACGGTACCGGCGAAGCCCCGACCCGAACCGCCCGAAGACGAGGACGGGGACGAAGACGGGGACGAAGACGGGGACGGGGGCGGCACCGACGGCGAGCTCCCGGATGCCGCGCTCGACGCGTTGAACGATGCGCCGGCGTTCTCCGTACGTCCTGCCGAGACCGACCTGGACGGCTCGGCGGGCTTGGCCCAGCCCGCCGAGCCGGAGGGCGACGACGAAGACGGCGAGCCGCCCGCGGGCTTGTCGTCCGCGGTGTCCTCGGCCGGGGCGATCTCGGGCAGGTCGGCGTCCTCGGCCGGCTTCTCCTCGATCTTCGCCAGGTCGATCCTGGTGCTGTCGGCACCGTCCGAATCGGGCTTGGCGGACTCGATGTCGACGGTCGTCTCGTCCCGTCCGGACCTGGCGGACGCGGCGGAGACGATCTTGGCCGGTTTGCCCCCGGTCTTGCCCTGCTTGGCGCCGGGTTTCCTGCCGGTGCCGCCCGCCCCCGAAGCAGCCTCGCCGGACCCGCCCTTGCTCTTGCCGGGCTCGGTGCTCACGTGTCCTCCTGGCCTAGCGGCTCGGTGACGATGCAGGATACGTCACTCACCGTCGTCCCCTTCGGCATCGTCTGAGTCCTCCATGGACTCTACGTTCCTCGCGATGGCCACCACGCTGTCCCCGTCGGCGAGGTTCATCAGGCGGACGCCCATGGTCTGCCTACCGGACTGCTTGATCTCGGCGGCGGTGGTACGGATGACGCCCCCGTTGGACGTCATCGCGAACACCTCGTCGTCCGGGCCGACCATCAGAGCCCCTACCAACATCCCGCGAGATTGCACGATCTTAGCGGTGAGGACCCCCTTACCCCCACGCCCCTGCAGCGGATATTGGTCCACGGGAGTGCGCTTGGCGTAGCCGCCTTCGGTGGCCACCAGGACGTCGTGCGAGGTGTCCCGCACGACGAGCATGTTGAGGACCTCCTGGTCGCCGTCGAACCGCATGCCGATGACACCGGAGGTGGCGCGGCCCATCGGCCGCAGCGACTCGTCGTCGGCGTGGAACCGGATCGCCTGCGCGCCCGTCGAGACCATCAGCAGGTTGTCGTCGGCCGACACGAGCCGCGCCGCGATCACCTCGTCGCCCTCGACGAGGTTGATGGCGATGATGCCGCCGGTGCGGGGCGAGTCGAAGTCGCGCAGCGCGGTCTTCTTGACCCGGCCCTTCTTCGTGCCGAGCACCAGGTAGGGGGCGACGTCGTAGTCGCGCAGGGCCAGGACCTGGGCGATGTGCTCGTCCGGCTGGAAGGCCAGCAGGTTCGCGACGTGCTGGCCGCGCGCGTCACGGCCGGAGTCGGGCAGCTCGTAGGCCTTGGCGCGGTAGACACGGCCCTTGTTGGTGAAGAACAGGATCCAGTTGTGCGTCGAGGTGACGAAGAACTGGTCGACGATGTCGTCCTGCTTGAGCTGCGCGCCGCGGACGCCCTTGCCGCCGCGCCGCTGCGCCCGGTACTGGTCGGTTCGGGTGCGCTTGGTGTAGCCGCCGCGGGTGATGGTGACGACGACGTCCTCTTCGGCGATGAGGTCCTCGTACGACACGTCCCCGTCGAACGGGATGATCTGGGTGCGCCGGTCGTCGCCGTACTTCTCGACGATCGGGTCGAGCTCCTCACCGACGATCCGCCGCTGCCGCTCGGGCGAGGCGAGGATGTCGTTGTAGTCGGCGATCTCCGCCATGAGCTTGTCGTACTCGTCGGTGATCTGCTGGCGTTCCAGGGCGGCGAGCTTGCGCAGCTGCATGTCGAGGATGGCCTGCGCCTGGATCTCGTCGATCTCCAGCAGCCCCATCAGGCCCCGCTGCGCCTCCTGCGCGGACGGCGAACGCCGGATCAGCGCGATGACCTCGTCGATCCGGTCGAGCGCCTTGAGCAGCGCACGCAGGATGTGGGCGCGCTCCTCGGCCTTGCGGAGCAGGAACCGGGTGCGGCGGATGATGACGTCGATCTGGTGCGCGACCCAGTGCCGGACGAACTGGTCGATGCGCAGGGTGCGCGGCACACCGTCCACCAGCGCGAGCATGTTCGCGCCGAACGTCTCCTGCAGCTGGGTGTGCTTGTACAGGTTGTTCAGGACGACCTTGGCGACGGCGTCCCGCTTGAGGACGATGACGAGCCGCTGCCCGGTCCGGCCGGACGTCTCGTCGCGGACGTCGGCGATGCCGTCGAGCTTCCCGTCCTTGACCCCGTCCGCGATCTTGAGGGCGAGGTTGTCCGGGTTGACCTGGTACGGGAGTTCGGTGACGACGAGGCAGGTGCGGCCCTGGATCTCCTCGACCTCGACGACGGCCCGCATGGTGATGGAGCCGCGGCCGGTGCGGTACGCGTCCTCGATGCCCTTGCGTCCGACGATGAGGCCGGCGGTCGGGAAGTCGGGGCCCTTGACCCGCTCGACCAGCGCTTCGAGCAGTTCCTCGTCGGAGGCGCCGTAGTTCTCCAGATACCACCTGACGCCGTCGGCGACCTCGCGCAGGTTGTGCGGCGGGATGTTCGTCGCCATCCCGACCGCGATGCCCGCGGACCCGTTGACCAGCAGGTTCGGGTACCGGGACGGCAGGACGTCCGGCTCCTGCGAGCGGCCGTCGTAGTTGGGGGAGAAGTCGACGGTCTCCTTGTCGATGTCGCGCAGAAGCTCCATCGCGAGGGGCGCCATACGGCACTCGGTGTACCGCATGGCCGCAGCGGGGTCGTTGCCGCGCGAGCCGAAGTTGCCGTTGCCGTCGACCAGCGGGTACCGCATCGACCAGGGCTGCGCGAGCCGGACGAGCGCGTCGTAGATGGCGCTGTCGCCGTGCGGGTGGTAGTTCCCCATGACGTCGCCGACGACGCGGGCGCACTTGAAGTAGCCGCGGTCGGGCCGGTAGCCGCCGTCGTACATGGCGTACAGGACGCGGCGGTGGACGGGCTTGAGGCCGTCGCGTACCTCGGGCAGCGCGCGGGCGACGATGACCGACATCGCGTAGTCGAGATAGCTCTTCTGCATCTCGACCTGGATGTCGACCGGTTCGATCCGTTCGCCCTGGTGGCCGCCCTCTGTGGTCAGGTCAGTCACTCTGAAGACCTCTTCTGCTCGGTGGGAAGGAAGTACTGCCGCCTGCGGGAGTCAGGCCGATGGGAGCCCGGCCCAGGCGCGTACCTCAGATGTCGAGGAAGCGCACGTCCTTGGCGTTGCGCTGGATGAACTCCCTGCGGGGCTCGACCTCCTCGCCCATGAGCACGCTGAACAGCTCGTCCGCCTGGGCGGCGTCGTCCAGCTGGACCTGGAGCAGGACCCGGTTGTCGGGGTCCATGGTGGTGTCCCAGAGTTCGTTGGCGTTCATCTCGCCGAGTCCCTTGAAGCGCTGCACCTGGTCGCGGGGACGGGGGTCGCGCCTGCCCGCCGCGATGCCGGCCTCGATGATCGCGTCGCGTTCGGCGTCGGAGTAGGCGTAGTCGGCGTCGCTGCCGCGCGCATCCCACTTGATCTTGTAGAGCGGGGGCTGGGACAGGTACACGTGCCCGGCCTCGATCAGCGGCTTCATGAACCGGAACAGCAGCGTCATCAGCAGGGTGTTGATGTGGTGGCCGTCGACGTCGGCGTCCGACATCAGGATGATCTTGTGGTAGCGGAGCTTGGTGATGTCGAACTCGTCGTGCACGCCGGTGCCGAGCGCCGTGATGATCGCCTGCACCTCGTTGTTCTTCAGGATCTTGTCGATCCTGGCCTTCTCCACGTTCAGGATCTTGCCGCGGATCGGGAGGATGGCCTGGAAGTGCGGGTTGCGGCCGCCCTTCGCCGAGCCGCCCGCCGAGTCGCCCTCGACGATGTACAGCTCCGACTTGGCCGGGTCGGTGGACTGGCAGTCCGACAGCTTGCCCGGCAGGGACGTCGACTCCAGCAGGCTCTTGCGGCGGGTCAGGTCACGGGCCTGCCTGGCCGCGACCCGCGCGCGCGCCGCCTGCGACGTCTTGCTGATGATCTCCTTGGCCTCGCCCGGGTTCTCCTCGAACCAGTCGCGCAGGTAGACGTTGCAGGCCCGCTGCACGAACGACTTGGCCTCGGTGTTGCCGAGCTTGGTCTTGGTCTGGCCCTCGAACTGCGGGTCGGCCAGCTTGATGGAGATGATGGCGGTGAGGCCCTCGCGCACGTCCTCGCCGGTGAGGTTGTCGTCCTTGTCGCGGAGCAGGCCCTTGTCGCGGGCGTACCGGTTGACGATCGTGGTGAGCGCCGCCCGGAAGCCCTCCTCGTGGGTGCCGCCCTCCGCCGTGTTGATGGTGTTGGCGAAGGTGTGGACGGACTCGGCGTAGGACGAGTTCCACTGCATGGCGATCTCGATCGACATGCCCGTGGTGTCGTCGCTGAAGTAGATGACCGACTCGTGCGCGGCGTCCTTGCGCGCGTTGATGTAGCGGACGAAGTCCTCGATGCCGCCCTCGTAGTGGTACCGGACGATGTGCGGCTCGCCGTTGGAGTGGTCGGGACGCTCGTCCCGCAGCGTGATGGACAGGCCGCGGTTGAGGAACGCCATCTCCTGCATGCGGCGGGAGAGGGTCTCGAAGTTCCACTCGGTGGTCTCGAAGATCCCGGGGTCCGGCCAGAAGCTGATGAGGGTGCCGGTCTCGTCGGTCTCCTCGCCCTGGCGGAGCTCGGTCTCGGGGCCGCGCCACGTGTACGACTGGCGCCACACGTGGCCGTCGGTGCGGACCTCGGCCTCCATCCGGGTGGACAGCGCGTTCACCACGGCGGAGCCGACACCGTGCAGGCCGCCGGAGACGGCATAGGACTTGCCGTCGAACTTGCCGCCCGCGTGCAGCGTGGTGAGCACCAGCTCGATGGCCGGGCGTTTCTCCACCGGATGCTCGCCGACCGGGATACCGCGGCCGTTGTCGAGGACGCTCACGCCGCCGTCGGCCATCAGCGTCACCACGATGTCGTCGGCGTAGCCGGCGAGGGCCTCGTCGACCGCGTTGTCCACGATCTCGTAGACGAGGTGGTGCAGGCCGCGCTCACCGGTCGATCCGATGTACATGCCGGGGCGCTTGCGAACCGCCTCAAGCCCTTCAAGGACAGTGATCGAACTAGCGTCGTACGCCAAAGGAGATCCTCCTGCCGGGGATGTCTGCCGCTCCGCGCCCGAAGGAGGCGCGGTGTGCCCCGTAACACACATCAGGGCACCCGGTCGTGCTCTGTTCACGTTGCTCAGAGCCCCGGGCACCCCATGGCGGCGCAGCATCCTGAACCCGGATTCATTCTACCGGGTGACGCGACGGAAAGTGGTACTCACGAGCGCTGTGTGCGCGTGTGGCGGCCGCTCGGGCCTGGAGCCACATCCCCCCATAGGTCCCGGGGGGTTCTCTGGCCTACGTGGCGCTGGCCGCTGAACCGGGGTCCCCGTGTCCCGAACAGATGTTCCCACCCGCCACCGACACTCCGCGGCCCCTCGCCGCACCGCTCACCGCACCCGCCAGGCGCCCGTGCGGCGCGGCCCGGACGACGGGCCCACCACCTTCACCCGGCGGACGGTGCCGTGCCCGAGTTCCTCGTTCAGCCGGCGGACGAGCGTGGACGACAGCAGCCGCAGCTGCGTCGCCCACGTCGTCGAATCGGCGGCGACGGTGAGCTCGCCGTCCTCGAAGCGTTCGGGGCGGGTGTGCTCGGCCAGCTCGTCGCCGACGATGCCCGCCCAGTTGCCGAACACGCCGCCGACGGCCGCCCGCTGCTCCCAGCCGCGGGACGCCAGCAGGTCGCGGATCGCCGCGCCGAACAGCTTGGGGTCGCCGCCGCGCCCGGGTTCGCTGACCCGGACGACACGTCCGGTGCCTTTGCGCCTGTCCTTCCGGCCGGGCAGCGTGCCGCGTTTGAGAGCGTCCGCCTTCGCCTGGGCGAGAGCTTCGCGCGCCAGCTCGATCCCCGACTTGGCCGGGCCTTCCCCTGCCCCGGGGGAGTCGTGCACATCCTGTGGATCATCACTCACGCGCTCGCCCCTCCCCGTCACCGCTGGTCCCGGACGACCCGGCCGTCGGAGACGGTATACGAGCCCCCCGTCAGTTCGGCCGGCACATCGGCGGGGACCGCCGCCGTGATCAGGACCTGCTCGGCGGGCGCGACCATCTCGGCGAGCCGGCGGCGGCGCCCGGTGTCGAGCTCGGCGAACACGTCGTCCAGGATGAGGACGGGATCGTCCCCGTCGGCGCGCAGCAACTCGAAGGCGGCGAGCCTCAGCGAGAGCGCGAACGACCACGACTCGCCATGGCTGGCATAACCGCGCGCCGGCAGCTCCCCCAGGCGCAGGACGAGGTCGTCCCTATGCGGGCCGACGAGGCTCACACCCCGCTCCAGCTCCTGCTTACGTGACTCACCGACAGCGGCCATCAGTTGCTCGGCGAGTTGTCCACGGTCTGTGGACAACTCGACGTCCCCCAGCGAACTCTTGTAGACGAGGTCGGCCGCGCCGCTGTGCGGCGCAAGCGCCGCATAGGCCCGCGCTACAAGCGGCCGTAGAGCTTCAACCAGGTTCAACCGGCCCGCCAGTAGCTCGGCTCCAGTGCGCGCCAGATGCGAATCCCAGACGTCCAGGGTCGCGAGTACCTCCGGCCCGGGGGAGCGCCTATGCGCGGCCGCCGATTTCAACAGGGCGTTGCGTTGCTTGAGGACGCGGTCATAGTCGGAACGCACACCGGCGAAGCGGGGAGCCCGCGTGGTCAGCAGCTCGTCCATGAACCTACGGCGCTCCCCCGGGTCGCCCTTCACGAGCGCCAGGTCTTCTGGGGCGAACAAGACCGTCCGCAACATTCCCAGAATCTCGCGTGGCCTGGGGACGGGTGCCCGGTTGAGCCGTGCCCGGTTCGCCTTACCCGGGTTGATCTCAAGCTCGATGAGCGCCTTACGGTCGTCCTTCACGACCCCCGCCCGGACGATCGCACGCGGCGCCCCATGCCGGACGAGCGGCGCATCGGTCGCCGCCCGGTGGCTCCCATGCGAGGCGACGTACCCGATGGCCTCGACCAGGTTCGTCTTCCCCTGCCCGTTGGGCCCCACGAACGCCGTGACCCCCGGCTCCAACGCGACCTCGGCGGCCGGGTAGGAGCGGAAGTCCTGCAACGAAAGGTGGGCGACATGCACGAGATCCGAGCGTAGAGCCTCCCGGCCCCCACCCGCCCGGGGGGCCGACCCCACTCCCAGCATCCAACAGGCCGCCGAGAGCCGGGGCCGGCACCCACTTCTGTGGATAACTTCGCGATCAGACCTTGGGAGGGATCACGTCGGCACCGGGGGAGTCGCCGTCGCCGACGGCTTCCACGGCGTGGCCGCCGAACTGCTTGCGGAGGGCGGCGACGACGCGCATGGCGGGGGAGTCGTCCTGGCGGGAGGCGAAACGGGCGAACAGGGAGGCGCTGATCGCGGGCAGGGGGACGGCGTGCTCGACGGCCGCCTGGACCGTCCAGCGGCCCTCGCCCGAGTCGTTGGCGTAGCCGCGCAGGTCGTCCAGCTCCGGGTCCTCGGCGAGGGCGCGGTTCAGCAGGTCCAGCAGCCAGGACCGGATGACCGTGCCCTCCTGCCAGCTCAGGAACGTCTCCGGCACGCGGGTCACCAGGTCGCTGGCCTCGATCAGCTCGTAGCCCTCGCCGAACGCCTGCATCATCGCGTACTCGATGCCGTTGTGGACCATCTTCACGTAGTGCCCGGCGCCGACCTTGCCGGCGTGGACGAAGCCGTACTCCCCCTCCGGCTTCAGCGTCTCGAAGATCGGCATCAGCCGCTTCACGTTGTCGTCGTCGCCGCCGACCATGAGCGCGTAGCCGTTCTCCAGGCCCCACACCCCGCCGCTCACTCCACAGTCGATGAACCCGATGCCCTTGGCCGCGAGTTCCTCGCCGTGCCTCTGGTCGTCCACATAGTGTGAATTACCGCCGTCAACGACGATGTCCCCCGGCTGGAGGACCTCCCCCAGCTTGTGGACGGTGTCCTTGGTGGGCTTGCCGGCGGGCACCATCACCCACACCGCGCGCGGCGGGGACAGCCGCTCCACCAGTTCCTCCACCGACCCCACGTCGGTGACCTGCGGGTCGCGGTCATAGCCGACGACCGTGTGGCCGCCGCGGCGCAGCCGTTCGGCCATGTTGCCGCCCATCTTGCCCAGGCCGATGATCCCAAGCTCCATGAAAGCTCACTCTCCCCTGTGCGTAACTGCCTTACTACGCGACTGCCCGTGCCTTACTGCGCGGCCGACCGCGCGCGTGTGCGGCCGCACGAGAGCGGCACCCCACGGGTGATCGTCCCCGGCGCGCCCTGGGGCATGCCCCAGAGCGCGCACCTCACCCGGACAGCCGGACGGGCATGATCAGGTAACGGTAGTTCGGGTTCTCCCCGTCCTGCGGCGGCTTCCCGGTGAGGACGGCCGGCTTCGTCGGCGTCGTGAACGACAGCCGCGCCACGTCCGAGCCGATCGCTGAGAGCCCGTCCAGGAGGAACGCGGGGTTGAACGCGATGTCGATGTCCTCGCCCTCCAGGGACGCCTCCAAGGCCTCCACGGCCTGAGCCTCGTCCCCGGTCCCCGCCTCCAGGACGACCTCGCCCTGGCTGAACGAGAGCCGGACGGGCGTGTTCCGCTCGGCGACCAGGGAGACGCGCTTGACGGCCTCGATGAACGGGGCGGTCTGGATCTCGGCGAGGCCGGCGTACTCGCTCGGCAGCAGCGACCGGTACTTGACGAAGTCACCGTCCAGCAGGCGGGACGTGGTGCGGCGCCCGCCGCCCTCGAAACCGATCATGCCCTCGCCGGTGCCGCCCGTCCCGCCGAGCGCGATCGACACCTCGGCGCCGGCGGTCAGCGACTTGGCGGTGTCGGCGAGCGTCCGCGCCGGGACGAGCGCGACCGAGGAGAAGTCGGGACGCTCGGGCTTCCAGTGCAGTTCCCGGACGGCCAGCCGGTAGCGGTCGGTGGACGCCAGCGTGACCGTCTCGCCCTCGATCTCCACCCGGACGCCGGTGAGCATGGGGATCGTGTCGTCCTTGCCCGCGGCGATCGCGACCTGGGAGACGGCGGCGGCGAACTCGTCACTGCCCACCGAGCCCGCGGCCGGCGGCATCTCCGGCAGCGTCGGGTAGTCCTCCACAGGCATGGTGAGGAGTGTGAACTTCGCGCTGCCGCAGCGGAGCATCACCTTCGCGCCGTCCGTCGTCACCTCCACGGGGTGGGGGGGAAGGCTGCGCGAGATCTCGGCCAGGAGCCGCCCGGACACCAGCGCCGTCCCGGCCTCCTCGACGTCGATCTCCGTGGACACCTGGGCGGAGACCTCGTAGTCGAACGCGGACAGCTTCAGCCGGTCGTCGTTGCCCTCGCCGCCGGCGACGAGGTGCATGCCCGCGAGGACGGGCACCGGGGGACGGACGGGCAGCGTGCGCGCCGTCCACGCGACGGCGTCGGCCAGGGCATCTCTGTCGATGCGGAACTTCACAGGGACCAGCCTCCTGCAGGTGTCGGACAAGGGTGCGGTGATCTCGGCCGGGGCCGGGAGCTCGGGGCGCGTTGTCCCCAGGCCCTGACTTGAGATGGATCTTTTCTTGGATAGAGAAGTAGTGCAGTACTAGTAATAGGGGCGGTGGATAGTGTGGACAGACCCTGTTTTCGCAGGTCAGACCCCGTTTCTCTATCCACCGGGGCTGTGCATGGACGGTGGACGGAGCGGGAACGCCTGGGGACGGCGAAACTGTCCCCACACCTCATCCCCATGCCATCCCCAGGTTTTCCACGAGTTGTCCACGGGTATGTCCCGCGGTTCGGCGGCCTGTGTACAGAGCGGGCATGATCACCGGCCTCCGCCCACAGGTCCGTCCCCAGGTCGTCCACCGGTTTTCCCCAGGAGGACGCCACGGGTGCACAGCCGGTCCACATCCGTCCACCCTTCATCCTCAGCTTTTCCAACGGTCGTCCACCGGGTTATCCACGAAAATCCCCAGGGTTTTCCACAACCTGTGAGTAGCGGCTTCGGTTCTCTGGGGAAGCGCGCATTTTGTCGGTTCTTTGCCCTGCACAGGCTGTGGATGACCGGGAGGCGTCTTGTCCACAGGGCTGGCATAGGTCTGTCCACAGTGTGTACAAAGCGCCGGTCAGCGCTTGCGGACCTGGTGCTTGATGCGCCCGGTCAGCTCGGTGACCTGGTTGTATATGGCACGGCGCTCGGCCATCAGCGACCGGATCTTGCGTTCGGCGTGCATGACCGTGGTGTGGTCGCGCCCCCCGAACTGCTGGCCGATCTTGGGGAGGGACAGGTCCGTCAGCTCCCGGCACAGGTACATCGCGATCTGCCGGGCGGTGACGAGCATCCGGGACCGGGACGGCCCGCACAGGTCCTCGATCGTCGTGCCGAAGTACTCGACGGTCTGCGCCATGATCATCGCGGCGGTGATCTCGGGGCCGGAGTCGTTGGGGATCAGGTCCTTGAGGACGATCTCGGCGAGCTTCATGTCGACCGACTGCCGGTTCAGGCTCGCGAACGCCGTCACCCGGATCAGCGCGCCCTCCAGCTCGCGGATGTTCGTCGCGATCTGCGAGGCGATGAACTCCAGCACGTCCGGCGGCGCGGCGAGGCCCTCCTGGCGCGCCTTCTTCTGCAGGATCGCGATCCGCGTCTCCAGCTCGGGCGGCTGGACGTCGGTCGTCAGCCCCCACTCGAACCGGTTGCGCAGCCGGTCCTCCAGCGTGACCAGCTCCTTGGGCGGACGGTCACTGGAGATCACGATCTGCTTGCTGGCGTTGTGCAGGGTGTTGAAGGTGTGGAAGAACTCCTCCTGCGTCTGCTCCTTGCCCTCAAGGAACTGGATGTCGTCGACGAGGAGGATGTCCACATCCCGGTAGCGGCGGCGGAACCCGTCGGCCTTGCCGTCCCGGATCGAGTTGATGAAGTCGTTCGTGAACTCCTCGGAACTCACATAACGCACACGCGCCCCATTGAAGAGGCTTTGCGCGTAATGCCCGATCGCGTGGAGAAGGTGCGTCTTGCCGAGACCGGAGTCGCCGTAGACGAACAGCGGGTTGTACGCCTTGGCCGGCTGCTCGGCGACCGCGACGGCCGCCGCGTGTGCGAACCGGTTCGACGAGCCGATGACGAACGTCTCGAACGTGTACTTGGGGTTGAGACGGGCGTGCTCGGACGCGCCCGCTCCCTGGGTGGGGGCGCGGGGGTCGGAGCCCTCTTCGTCCCGGTAGGCGCCCTCGCCGCGGTACTGCTGTTCTCCACCGGAGAAGGAGGGCTCCCCGTTCTGGAAGTCGTCCGCGTGCCCGAGCGGTGGCTCGTTCCCCCCGTGCTGGGATTCGTGACCCTGCTGCTCTGAGCGGCCCCTCAGCGGGCCGAGCGTGCGGTCGTTCAGATGAGAGTGCGGCGGCCGTCCCTGGCCCTCGCCACCGAAACCTTCCTGACCCCCGTAGCCGGGATAGGCGCGCCCCTCGAACGGGCGGCCTCCGGGGCCCGACCCATAGGACGGTGGACGGGACGCGGGTGGATATGTACCGCGCTCATCATCCTGAGCCTGTGGATAACCTCCGGGCGGGCCGGGACTGTGGGTAACTCCCGACTGCGGCCGGTATCCCTGGTCGTTGTACGGCTGCTCCGGATACGGACGGTCGGACCTCTCCACATAGGACGAGTCACCGTAGGACTGGTCCGTGTTGTAGGGACGATCCCGGTCACGGTCGTCATGCGGCCGTTCACCGTAAGACTCGCCATAAGAAGAAGGAGACTCGTGCCTGCCGAGCCCCGCACCGGGCCCAGGAACCGGCGCGGAAAGCGGCTCCCCCGACCGCGAACCGGGGCCTGCGCCAGGTCCCGCGGCCGGCCCTCCAGGCGGTTCTGGCTGGACGGTCACCGCGACACGGATCTCCCTGCCCAGCTCATGGGAAAGGGCCTGCGTGATGAGGTTGCGGAGCCGGGTCTCCAGGGCGTCCTTGGCGAACTCGTTCGGTGCGGCCAGCAGCGCCGTCCCCTCGACGAGCGCCAGCGGGCGGACCATCGGCAGCCATGCGCGGTAGCTCGGAGACAGATCGCTCTCGGACAGTTTGGTGAGGGTGCGGGCCCAGACCGATCCGAGCTCCTGACCGTCCAT